>JASGJH010000001.1:0-4800000 GCA_047601445.1 Myxococcales bacterium
CTGTTTTTGTGCTTCGTTCGTACGTATTGCTAAGGTTAATAGGGAAACACGATAGAATCCGAACAGCACCTCCTGGACCAAGTTCGTGAACGACCGGCTGGCCGAATTAACGGCCCAGGGGCACACGACTCGCGTTTGTGGATTCGTTTGGCACCAAGGAATCGACGATGCCATTCACGGCAAGCTCGCCGGCCAGTACGAACACAACCTCAGCGATCTGATTGGCGTGCTGCGCAAACGTTATGCGGCCGAACAGACACCGTTCATCTTGGCGAGGAGCGTCAACTCGCGAATGGCGAAGACCGCGGCCCGATCCTGATGGCACTTCCTCAATGGCCGCGGTTCGTAAAGCTCAAGTAAAAGTGGGCGAGTCGGTTCCTTACGCGGCGTGGATCGACGTCGATGACCTGCCGAACGTCAACACGCACCATAAATTTCAGTGCCGACAGCCAATTGATCATTGGCCGACGCTTTGGCGAAGCATTTTTGAGCGTACAAAAGAAAGCAGAAGTTGCCACAAGTCAGGAAAGCAAAGTGACCGGAGGAGACCGCCAATACCAATCGTCCGCGTGCTCGTGATTTGGGCATTTCGATTGAATACTGCCGACTGGTCCATTGAATGCCATTACCGATGTGCGTGGCGTTAGCGTCGGGCGGCGTATCGATCATCCGTGGAAACGACGTGCGAACCGGCGTCACTGCGGTTGTGCCACACACCAACAACCTGTTTCAAAACAAAGTCCCGGCTGCTGTGCATGTGGCCAACGGATTCGGCAAATTCCTCGGCTCGACGCAAATTGAAGAACTGGGCGTGCTCGAATCGCCGATCGTGTTGACGAACACGCTCAGCACATTTGCCGCCGCCGATGCAGTGGCTGCCTGGTGGCTGCGGCGGCCGGGAAACGAGGAGGTGGTGGTGAATCCGGTTGTCGGCGAGTGCAACGATGGCTATTTGAACGATATTCGCGGCCAGCACGTGCAGGCTGGTGTGCTGCAAGCGATTAGCGATGCCGAACCCGGCGCGGTAGAGGAGGGCTGCGTTGGTGCTGGCGTGGGAACTCGTTGCCTGGGTTGGGAGAAGGTGGCATGGGCGGCTACTCGTCACGAAAGCTGCCTGCGTCACTTGGCAGCTATACGGTCGGCGTGCTCGTGCAAACCAATTTCGATGGTTTGCTGACGATTGACGGCGCAGCCGGTCGGCCAGGAACTGGATAGCTTTTACCTAAAGGATTCCGTGGGGAAGCAAGAGCATGGCTCGTGCATCGTGGTGGTCGCCCACCGATTGCCCGCTCGATGCCCGCCAACTAAATCGACTGGCCAAACGCGCGACGCTCGGCCTCGGAGCGGTTGGTTCACCCATTACCCACGGCAGCGGCGATTATGTCCTTGCGTTCTCGACCGACGAGAACCAGAGCCGGCGTTTTGAGAGCAGCGAACCTATCGAAAAGATCGCCGTATTGCGCGACGATCGGCTGTCTCCCCTGTTTCAAGCCGTTCGCGAAGCCACCGAAGAAGCGGTTATCAACAGCCTACTCAAAGCAACCACTACCACCGGCCGCGACGGTCATACCGTCGAAGCGATCAACATCGAAGACGTGGTCAAAGCCTGCCGCAAATTCGGCGTGCTGCCCAAGCCATAGACTTCTTGTCGATTACGACGGTGGAATGGGCCGAGGAAGTTCGCGGCGCAATTGCTCGCTGAGTTGCTTGAGTAAAGCTGCTTTGTCTGGCTGCCCCGCGATGTTTTCGTTCTCCGCGTCGTCCGTCACGTGATCGTAGAGTTCTTGCGCGGCGATGTTCCCATTGGAACGGTCAAGCCACTCGACGTAACGATAGCGGTCGGTCCGCATCGAGTAGCCCATCAGCCGTTGTTCGCCTTGGCGACGCGGAAATTGACTGAACGCGGCCGATTTGCCGGGCTGCGCACGGATCAGCCAACAAAGGAGCGATACTTTTTCCCTCCAGTTGCGGCTGAATCGGCAAACCAGCCAGATCACACAACGTGGGATAAATATCGAGCAACTCGACCAGCCCCGCACACGGCTTGCCGTTCCCTTTCGCACCGGGAGCCCGCACGATGAACGGTACACGGGCGTCGATTTCGTAGTTGGTTTGCTTGCACCAACTGGCGTGCTCTCCCAACTTCCAGCCGTGATCGGCCCAGAGGACGACGATTGTGTTCTCGCGCAAATTCAAGCGATCAAGTTCGTCGAGCAGCCGACCGATTTGCGTATCAATGAACGTTGCCGAGGCGTAGTAACCATGCTTGAGGTGCCGCTGCTGCTCCTCCGTCAGCAAAGCGGGAGCTTCCTTGGTGTCGGCAAAGTCCATGTAAGCCCGCAACTCGTACATGCCAAACATGGCCATCGCTGGGGCGTTCTTGGGCAGAAACGGATTCGTCGCCAACCGTATTTTCGCCGGGTCATAAAGATCCCAATACCGCTTCGGAGCCGTGAACGGCAAATGAGGCTGAATGAAACCGACCGCCAGAAAGAACGGCTGTTTTTCTTGGCTTAGCTTATGCAAATGCTCGATCGCCAAGTTCCCCAGCGCTCCGTCGAATCGCCGCTCATCGGCGACATCTTCTCCTTCGGCAGCCAAGCCGCGGACCGAACCGTTGATCTGGGCCTCCGTTTTTCCTTCCGCGCGGGCCGCATCGCGGCGTACCTTGAGCTTGGCTTGCGTCTCGGCCGAATAAAGCTGGAACCCGGTCGGCTTCGGTTCAGGAATGCTCCACGAATCCGGGTCGGGAAATGTGTTGTGATAAATCTTTCCCATGCCGACAGATTGGTAGCCGTGCTGCTTGAAATATTGCGGCAGCGTGACCACGTCGGGAATGGTCGTTCGCAGCGGCGTCACCAAATCCCATACGCGCGTCGAATCGGGACGCAGGCCGGTGAGCAAGCTCGCGGGAAGCATTGCACACCGCCTGCTGGCAATAGGCCCGCTCGAACTTCACGCCGCTAGACGCCAGTCGATCGATATTTGGCGAGCGGATGTCGCTTACTCCGTAGCAACCCAGTTCTGGCCGCAGATCATCCACCGCGATGAACAGCACGTTGGGACGGCGGCTCGTTGCCTCTTGCGCCGTTGCCGGGCGGCTGATGATGATGCACAGCAGAGCAGTGAGCAGTCGGAAATGTCTCATGATTGCAAATACTGAATGGACACGATCTTCGCGGCGCGTTTCGCAGGCTATGCCTTCTTCTTTTTGCCGCCCGCCTTGGCTCGCTTGGCTTTCTTCGCAGCCTTATCTTTCGCCGCCTGGGGGGAGTTCTGTTCAGTGTTCCAGGTGTTCCACAACTTTTGGAGTTCCTGAACCTTCACTGGCTGCGCGGTTGCCAGATCGTTTTTCTCGCTGACGTCAGCGGCTAGGTCGAACAACTCCGGAGCGTCGTCATTCGCCCTGCCATGCACTAGCTTCCAATCGCCATGACGAATGGCCCACATGCCGTCGATCCGCCAGTAGAGTGTTTGATGCGGACGAGCGGTGTTCTCGCCCGTGAGGTAGGGCAGCAAGTCGACGCCGTCGAGCTTCCACGTGGGATCGACCGTGCCGCCGGCTGCGGCGATGCACGTCGGCATCACGTCGAGTTGCACGGCCGGTTGCTCGTACAGCTTTCCAGCCGGTAGATGCCCCTTCCACTGGGCAAGGAAAGGCAAGCGGATGCCACCTTCCCAAGTCGTGTGTTTTTGGCCCCTTAGCACGCCGTTGCCATCGATATGCCCCGGTGCTCCGTTATCGCTGATGAAGAAGATCAGCGTGTTCTCCTCCTGGCCGAGCGTGCGAATTTTATTCAGCACAACACCCACCGCGTCGTCCATCGCCGAGGTCATAGCAAACAACGTGCGATCTTTTTCACTGGCAACGTGAGCGAATCGCTGCAGATATTTTTCAGTGGCTTCGCGCGGGGCGTGAATCGCGTTGAACGGCAGGTACAGGAACCACGGGGTGTCTTTGTGCTTCTCGATCCAGTCGGCCGCACGAGCCCCAAACGCATCGGTCGTGTAAAAGTTCGGGTCCGTGATCTGTTGCACGCTGGATGATACGCGAGAATCGATGAAGCCGCCGGGCTTGAAATACGAACCAGGATTGCCAGTGACGCCAAAATATTCGTCGAAACCGCGGCCATCGGCAAACGATCGGCGGCGTTGCCCAGGTGCCATTTGCCAACGGCCCCCGTGGCATAGCCGAGAGCCTTCATCCGATTGGCGAGAGTGGTTTCGGTCAGGGGCAAGCCGCCCCCCGGTGCCATCATGTTATTTTCGTGGCCGAATCGCGTTTGGTAGCGACCGGTCATCAGCCCCGCCCGCGATGGCGAGCAGAGCGGGGCCGACACGTAACCTTGCGTCAACCGCACGCCTCCAGTCGCGAGCGAATCGATGTTCGGTGTGGGCACATGCTTGCCGCCGTAGCAGCTCAGCTCGTTGTAGCCGAGATCGTCGGCGTACATGAGCAGCACGTTCGGCTTGTTGGCCGCACGAGCTGGCATGGGAAAAAGACCACAGACTACGCGCGCTTAGAATAAGCGTTGAGACAAGCCGCTTCATTACGGAATCCAATACTTTGAAAGTCGGGAGAGGCAAACGAACGAGCATCCGGCGCAGCATTCGCGAGTATTTTCGCAAAACCGCCCAGCGATAGATGCGCGCGAGGGGCAAGTTATTTGCTATCAAACTCCCACCGCTGGGCTTTGCCGTTCTGCGGCTGAAGCTCGACCCAGTCGAGTTCCAGCGGTGCGACGGTGGCCGGAAGGTGGAGCCGCACGACACCGAGCGGTCCTTTGACGGGGAGCGTAACGGCCAGTTCTTGCCAATTTCCTTTGCCAACATCGAATGCAACGGCTTGAGCACCCGTCGGGTCGGCCGCGCCGCCGGGGAAGCATTCCACCTTGCCTGCGCCGCCAGCCGCGGAACGGGCGCGAAGCTTGATTTCTGCCGGGCCGGCGGTCTTGCCCATGGCGTGCCCTAAAAACGCCCCCCCTGCCCTGCTCTTACTGGTCATCGTCAGTACGCCATTGGCAACGACTGCTTCACATAGGCGGGCCTTCCAACCTTCGAGCGGATCGGCGCCAGCCGTCGCAGTGGGATTGGCTGGTCTGACGGCTGTTGCCGTGAAGGCAGGATTCGGTCGCGGATAGGTTGCGCCGGTGTCAGCCAGAAAGTCATCGATGAGCTTGTCGAGTTCGGCCGCACGTGCCGGCTGCGCTGCTGCCAAATTGTTCCGCTCCCCCAGGTCGTCGCGCAAGTTGTAAAGCTCCAGCCGCTGTGGATCGTTAGCAGGAACGCCGAACCAACGGAGGAGCTTCCAATCGCCCGAGCGAACCCACACGCCGCCAGCGCGACCGACACTTTGGCCATGCGGGAAGTAATTGAAAAACGCCTGGCGATTGAGCGTGCCGGTTTGTTTGAGCACGGCAGCATAGCTGACACCATCGATCTTTTGCTGCGACGGTTGCGGCACGCCAACCAGATCAACGAGCGTCGGGTAGAGATCGATATGCCCAACGATCGAACCGTTGATGGTTCCCGCGGGAATGCGCCCGGCCACGACCACATCAGCGGGACTCGCGTCCCCCCTTCATAGAGCGTTCCCTTGCCGTCGCGGAGCGGTGTGTTGTTGGTCGGCGGATGCGTCCCAGCCCACTTGCGCCAGTCGGCCAGTTGTGGCGACTCCCCCTTCTTCTTTTTGGCAGCGTCCTCGGCCGTGTTGCTATGCACGTTGCCGCCGTTGTCGGAGTTGAAGACGACGATCGTGTTGTCGGCAAGGCCGTTGCGGTCGAGAGTCTCGAGGATGCGGCCAAAGCATTCATCGACGCTCTTCAGCATCGAGGCCATGATTGGATTCCCCTGCTCGCCGCGCGGGTCTTTCTTCGCCGCGAAGGCTCGCGTGTACGCTTCCTTGTGCCCCCACGGACCATGCACCCCGTAGTTCCACAGGTTCAGGAAAAACGGCCGGTCGCGATTCGACTCGATAAACTTGACCGCTTCGTCCGCCAACCGATCGACGATGTATTCGCCGGCCGGACCGTCGGTGATCGTGCCGACGCGGGCTTGCCCCCGCGGCTCGCCATCGGCCTTCACGCCGTAGGGCGAAAAATAATTCCCCGGCGGACCTGGATCGGGGTGGCAATGAAACGCCACGTCAAAGCCCTGCCGCTCAGGCCAATATTCACGTGTCAGCCCCAAGTGCCACTTGCCGATATGCGCCGTGCGGTAGCCGGCGTCGTGCAGAGCCTCGGCCAGCGTAGTTTCACTCGGCTCCAAATAGTTCTTGCTCTCCGGCGTCAGCATCGGCTGCGTCGGCGGACCACTATCGGGCAAAAACTTATATCCCGCTGGTTGCGGCGGCTGATGCCCCGAGGCACTCGTGATGCCGTGCCTTGCCGAGTATTTACCCGAAAGCAAACTGGCCCGCGTCGGCGAACAAAGGGGCTGCGCATAAGCATCGGTAAACCGCATCGCCCGCGTCGCAAACCGATCGATATTCGGCGTTTCGTAATATTTTGAGCCGTAAGCTCCACAGTCCATCCAACCCATGTCATCGACGAGGAAGACGATGATGTTGGGACGTTTGGCGGGCGGCTTGCTGCTTGGCTCTTGAGCTGGTAAGGCCGACCCAGCAGCAAAAGCAGCGGCGACAAGACAAGCGAACCGACATGATTGGCCGAATGTATTCATGACAGGAAAATACGAATTGCGATGAGGACAGCAGAGTCGAGTTACTTGCTGACGACATGCTCACCGGCGGGGCGTTGATTCTTCTTAATCTCGGCTTCTCGCTCAGCGGCGAGGGCTTTGAGCCGCGTGACGATGTCAGGATGTTCGGCGGCCATGTTCTTGGTCTCAGCGGCATCCTCCACGACGTTAAAGAGGCCAATGATCGCCGCGGCCTTCCCTTTCTTCTCGGTGTTCGCTTTGGCCTTGGCTTTTTGGGCCGCGTCAGCGGGCATCGTCAAAAACAGCTTCCAAGGGCCGGAGCGAATCGCTTGCAATTGGCCGCCGCCGTTGAAATAGAGATGCGTATCGCGCACGGGGCCGGACTTGGGATCGAACATCAAGGAGGAAATATCGCGGCCGTCGATCACACGATCGGTCGGCGGCTGAGCGCCGACCAGCTTGGCCAGCGTCGGGAGCATGTCAATATTTCCAACAATTTCGTTACACACGGTTCCTTGTGGAATTTTGTTAGGCCAACGCATCATGCATGGCTCGCGAACCCCTCCTTCAAAGGTCGTTCCTTTATTGCCACGCAGGTTTGCCGCCGTGCGCCGAGCTGGGCCGTTGTCGGAGGTAAAGATCACGAGCGTCTGCTCGTCGAGCTTTTCGCTCTTCAGCGTCTGCATAATCTGCCCGACCGACCAATCGATCTCCTCGATCGTGTCGCCGATCAGTCCCATCTGGCTTTTGTCCTTGAAATCGGCTGAAGCGGCGAGCGGAAAGTGAATCATCGTGTGGGGCAAATACACAAAGAACGGTTGCTCGCGGTGTTCGCGAATGAACTTGATCGCTTCTTCGGTATAACGGCGGGTGAGTTGCGATTGATCGGGTTCGGTTTCGATCGTCGTCTCGCCGCGAATCAGCGGCAGCGGCGGATAATCGGGGCGCTCCGGCTTTGTTCCCATGTCGTTGCTATAGGGGATGCCGAAATAGTGATCGAATCCTTGCCGCGTCGGTAGGAACTCGGGGTAGTGCCCCAAATGCCACTTGCCGATGGCGCAGGTGGCGTAGGCTTTTTGCTTGACGATCTCGGCTGAGCGTGACTTCGTTCGTGTGCAGGCCAATTTTGTCATAGGGAAAGAGTACCCCAGGAATCGAGACGCGGACGTTGTAGCAGCCGGTCATTAGGCAAGCTCGCGACATCGAGCAGACGGGAGTCGCATAGAAGCTCGTGAACTTCAGCCCCTCGGTCGCGAACTTATCCAGATGAGGCGTGCGAACTTTGTCGTTGCCGAACGGGCCAATGTCGCCATAGCCCATATCATCCACAAAGATGAGGACGATATTCGGCGGGCGTGTCTCGGCGGCATCAATAGATGCGGCAAAGAAAAGCACTGCCGTCGCCAGCCAAGCGATTCGAACAAAGCACACCACCATTGATTGCACTCTCCTAGATTAATCGTCTGCACTCTTCCCTTTTTCACCGGGCAACCTGCGGCCAAGCGTTTTAGCCCACACCGTGTACGCAGCGTTAAGCTCCGCGACGAGTTGCGGCTGCCGTTCCGCCTGATCGTGTAGCTCAGTGCGGTCCGCCACTACGTCGTAAAGCTCCCACTTCTGCGCCTTGTTGAGCGTATCCCATACAAGCTTCCACTGTCCGCGACGAATAGCGCAATTCCCCGCCCATTCCCAACAAATTTGCTCCGGCTGAGGACGTGTGCCCCCGCGAAGAACCGGCAGCAAGCTCAGCCCCTCAAGCGGTTGCGTGGCTTGTCCGTTGACCTCGGTCAGATGCTTCCCACCTGCCAGTTCTAAACAGGTTGGCAACACATCAATGATGTGGCCGAGTTGATCGGTCATCGTGTTGGGTTTTACGTGTCCCGGCCAACGGGCGATGAACGGCGTGCTGACGCCCCCTTCGTGTACCCAGCTTTTGTAGCGGCGAAACGGCGTGTTCTGGGCCCAGCCCCAAGCAGGCCCTACGGCCGTGTAAGTGCTTACAATGCCCGGCTGTTGCGTGTCGTCGCGGCCCCCCGGTTCCTCCGTGCAGCCACCGTTGTCGGAGAGGAACATGATCAGCGTGTTGTCGTCGATGCCAAGATCGGCCAGCGTTTTCAGTAGCTTGCCGATGTTCTGATCCATGCGATCGACCATCGCCGCATAGGTGGCCATCCGCAAATCCTCCCAATCTTGATTCGCAGTGGACCAGTCGTACGACTTTGAGTCGGTGGGGGATAGTTTCCACTCTGGATTGACCAACCCCATAGCGATCTGCCTGGCGTGGCGTTGCCGCCGCAGTTCTTCCCAGCCTTGTTTGTATTTGCCCCGATACTTGGCGATGTCTTCCGGCCAGGCATGCAGCGGGTAATGCGGCGAATTAAACGCCAGATGAATGAAAAACGGCTTCTCCGATTTGGCGAATCGCTGGACTGTTTCTATGGCATGAGCCGCAAAAAAGTCAGTCGTATAAAAATTCGGCGGAAACTCGTGGATCAATTGGCCGTTGTGGCCAAACGTCCGCACCTTCCCCCCTTTGAACGGCGGATCGGCCTGGGCCGGATTGAAAAAATTCACCGCTCCGTCCATCAGCCCATAGTATTCGTCAAAGCCGCGATCGATCGGCCGCTGCGGTTGCTTGCTCCCCAGGTGCCATTTGCCACTCATGCCCGTTTGGTATCCGGCGGTGCGCAGCGATTCGGCAATCGTCGGAAGCTCGCGGAATGGCGTTGCCATTCTTGCGCGGATACATGCCAGAGAGAAGCGAAGCCCGCGTCGTGGTGCATTTGGCATTGTTATAGAACTGCGTGAACCGCACTCCCTCGCCAGCCAGCCGATTGATGTTCGGCGTGTCGATCTCACCGCCGTAGCAGCCGACATCGGAGAACCCCATGTCGTCGGCCATGATCAGAATGATATTCGGCCGGGCGCATCAGCAGCCAGCGCCGTAATGCCGAGTAGGCCAGCAAGAAGAATGGCCACGAAGTAACAACGCATGGAAGAGTTCTCCTTCGCTTGAGCACGAATCACAGCGGCAGCGCAGCCGCGAGAGCAATGCGTAGCATACACCACCCACGCGAGCCCGCTACGGTTTGGGAATGTCGAAGTTAATCGGATTCATCCCGGCTTTTACTTCGGCGGTCAGCGGCGATTGCTCGATGGTCGAATACTTTTCGGGAACCAGCCACGTCACTTTGCCTGGCACAAGAATTTTGGCGGCGGAGTTGCTAGAAGATCCGCGCAGCTCATCGTCAAGCGTCTTGGGTGCTTCCATCGAGCCAGCACCCACGCTGGTGGAATGAATGGCCACTTTGTGGGTGCCGATCACTGCGCCGTCCCCCGGCTTGTGCGTGCTCATCGTGTAGCTGCCATCAGGGCCGATCGATCCCGTCGCGCCGGGCCCCTCGGCCGGATAGAACATGATCGTGCCACTGGTGACCGGCTTGCCATTGACGGTCACTTTGCCTTGCACTTTGCCCATGCCCCGGCCGCCGCAGCCAGCGATCAAAACCAAGAGGATGCAGGTGACGAATGGGTGCCACTGGCATCCTGCCAGTGTTTGATTTCTCCAAGAACCTAAACGATGCAATTGCGGCCTCCACCACGTCTTTTCAATCAAGTTTGCCTTACTCATGAACAAAACTTCTTCGATACACTCTCGTGGAATGAACGGGTCAGATGATGCTTTGACGATGCAGCCCTAATTGCTTCGTAAAACACTCTGGCGACACGCCAGTGCCACCCAAAATCTCACTGCGATACATCAGCCGTAGGGTGGGACTAGCAAACCGCATTTTAGGTGGGCCGGCGCTCGCGAGAATATGATTATTTAATGCCAAGAAAACAGTGAGTTGATTGGTTTGCGACGACCCACCTGATATTCGCGCGAGCTTGTCCCACCCTACTCAAGACCCAAGTCCTAATTCGCATCCACCGTCTCACCACTATCGCAGCTTGCCAGCCCCTGAAACGATGTCATCGAAAGATTTTGATTGAGAAAGCCGACGTGACCATCGGCATACGCAAAACTGGCTCCGCCGGGGTGTTGGCTGCCGAAGGGAATGTCGTTTTCGCTGTCCATCAGCATCGGCACGATCGAGTTGATCGGAAACTTGGTGTTCCGCATGTCGCGGCCGTACGATTGATCGGTGATGAGGCAATTCGGCTTGAGGCACGAGCTGCCGACGATCCACCCCACCGGGCCGCCGATCTCTTGAATGCCGTAGCCTGGGCCCAGGCCCCATCGCATCGGGTGCGAAGCTTCGCCGATGGCCAACGTGTTGGATGTACCGTCGGTAACTTCCGCTAAACGCCGCGGGAACTGCATCTTGAACACGCCGTCTTGATAAACGTCGCCACGCCAGCCGTGGCTTAGCCGCGTGCGGCCGCCGGCAAGGCCAAAGTAGTTCCGCCGGTTGGGATACAAAATCCATTTGCCGTCGCTGGGGCAAGAATACAAAGCCATGGTCATGTTGCCGAGCGTGTTCGTGTGGTACGTCGTGTTCCAGCCTGCCTTCAGATCGTACTGGTTGAACGTATTGCCTTGCTCGACATAGGGAAGCAGCAAGGTCCAGAGCGAATTGCCCCGGCAGTCTCCCGCCGTGCAATGGATCGTGACATCAATCTCCATTCCGGGGGGCAATGTTTTTTTGGAATCCTCAAAATTGAACATCGCCAGCCCGACCTGCCGCAGCTGATTCTGGCACTTGGTGCGGCGAGAAGCCTCGCGAGCCGACTGCACCGCCGGCAAGAGCAATGCCACCAACACGCCGATGATCGCGATGACCACCAACAACTCGACCAACGTAAACGCTTTGCGCATGAGACAACGCCTTGCGGCGGAGGGGAGAGGAAACAAGGAGGGCTAAACCGATGAAACCACCGAACGGCGTCGGCGTTTCGCAGCCGTCATAGTGGAATCTTCAGCGGCCGCCTTGTAAAGCCAAATCGCCGGGTATTTGAATCAAAAATCGCCTGCGATTTGCGTCTCCCTGACCGCCATTTCTCTTCGCATACGGTTCAGTTGCATCGATCGCACAGCTTACGCAGCCGGCAAAACCGCGAAAACCGCTCAGCCCCGGCAACATTGCTGGCCTGACTTCGGCTGATACGCTATAAACTCTCATTCTGCCAAACCTTGCGCCGATTTTGAGCTGCCGGAGATTTCTCGCGTGAACATCGTCTTCGCCACTAGCGAAGTGGCTCCTTTTGCCAAGACGGGGGGGCTGGCCGATGTGTGCGGCGCTTTGCCGGTCGATCTGCGCCGCGCGGGGCACAATGTCGCGGTCATCATGCCGGCCTATCGACAGGTCAAAGCATCCGGACAGTCGCTGGAACCGCTGGGGGTGAAGTTCGATATTCCGATCGGCAACAAAATCGTCCGCGGTCGATTGCTTCGCGGCACCCTGCCCGATTCCGATGTGCCGATCTTTTTCGTCGAGCAAGACGATTACTTCGACCGGCCTGAGCTCTATCGTCAAAAGGGCGAAGATTACAAAGACAACTGCGAAAGGTTCACGTTTTTCTGTCGGGCGGCGCTCGAATCGATTCGCCTGCTGCACCTACAGGTCGATGTGATGCACTGCCACGATTGGCAGACGTCGCTGATTCCTGCTTACCTGCACATCGAATATGCCCATACCCACGGCTACGAGCAGATCGCCTCGCTGCTGACGATCCACAACATGGCCTACCAGGGGATCTTCTGGCATTGGGACATGCTGCTGACCGGGCTCGATTGGCGCTATTTCAACCTCCACCAGATGGAGTTTTACGGCAAGCTCAACCTGCTGAAGACCGGCATTGCCTTCGCCGATTGGATCACCACCGTCAGCCCGACCTATTCGCAAGAGATTCAGACCGATGCGTTTGGTTGCGGCCTCGAAGGGGCGATTCGCAACCGCAGCGAAGAGCTAACGGGAATCGTAAACGGCGTTGACTATAGCATTTGGAATCCAGCGACCGATCCGCACCTCTCCCCCTGGCCCGGAACAGCCACGAACGAGCGGGCCAACTTCGACGTGACAAATTGGCAAGCCGGCAAGGCCGCCTGCAAAGCGGCTCTGCAGGCGCGAGCTGGGGCTCCCCGAATCGCCCCGCACGCCGCTCATCGCTCAGGTCGGCCGCCTGTCGGAGCAAAAAGGCTGGGATTTGGTCATTGAAGTGCTCCGCCGCTGGGCTTCAGAAATGGACGTGCAGTGGGCCATTCTGGGAACCGGCGAACCGTATTATCACGATGTGCTGGGGCAGCTCAGCCGCGAGTTTCCGCATCGCGTGGCTGCCAAGCTGGAATTCAGCGATCCTTTGGCCCATCGGATTGAAGCAGGAGCTGATATTTTCCTGATGCCCAGCCGTTATGAACCGTGTGGCCTGAACCAGCTTTATAGCCTGAAGTACGGCACCGTACCCGTGGTGCGGACGACCGGTGGATTGGTCGATACGGTGACCGATTGCACCCCGGAAACGCTCAATCACCGCACTGCCACCGGCTTCTCGTTCGAGGCTCAAAACGCCAGTGTTTTGGAATCTACGCTCCGCCGGGCGGTTGAGACCTATTGGCAAAACGAGGGGACTTGGCGACAACTGGTAGAGACAGGGATGCAGCAGGATTGGTCGTGGACGGCCAGCGCCCAGCGTTACGTCGAAGTTTACGCCAGCGCTCTGCCGCCGCCACCATGAAGATCGCCAGCGGCTGATGCACCGGTAGCCCACTGATGCGTCGGCCCGAATCAAGGTCGCACGCCCATCAGCGCGGGTTCCATGTCCGAATTTCGCCAAGATCCGCTTTCTCGCCGCTGGGTCATCATCGGCAATGAACGCGCTGGCCGGCCGAATGAATTTGTGGAGGCTGCGACTAGGGCCACTGGAGTGCAGTGCCCGTTTTGCATCGGTCACGAAGCCGAAACGCCGCCAGCCATCGCCACCTATGCCGCCAATGGTAAAAAGGAAAACTGGCTCGTCCGGGTCGTGCCGAATAAGTTTCCTGCTGTGCAGACCGACGCCAAGCTTTGCCCAACCTGTCAGCCGCTTGCGCCGCTGGCCGACCGGAAAGATGCCCCTGGCTTTGGCCGACATGAAGTCATCGTCGAATCGCCGCGGCACGTCGCCAGCCTCAGCGAGCTGACCGATGCCGAAGCGGCCGCAGTCTTTGCCGCCTATCGTGATCGGCTGATTCAACTCAAAGCCGAGGGTTCGTTTCGTTATGTGCAAATCTTCAAAAACGTCGGCCCGGCTGCGGGGGCATCGCTAGAGCATGTGCATAGCCAGTTGATGGCACTCCCCGGCGTGCCGGAGGTGGTCGAGCAAGAGCTGCAAGCCAGCGGCGATTTTTTTCGTGAGCAGCAGCGGTCGCTTCTGCTCGACATGGTGGAGAAGGAACGAGCCGCCGGCGATCGGATTGTCGCTGAGACCGAGCACTTTGTCGCCTTCTGTCCGTACGCCAGCCGGTTTGCTTACGAAGTGTGGATCGCGCCGCGAGCGCACCGACCCCGATTTGAAGATACGGAAACTGGCGAGCTTAACGAAGTTTCGCGGCTTACACGTGACTTGATCGGTCGTATCGAGCGTGCGGTGGGACATGTGGCATATAACTACTTTCTTCACACGCAGCCCTTTGACATGCCAGCATACGACCACTATCACTGGCATATCGAGATTATTCCGCGTTTGAACAAGGTGGCCGGCTTTGAGTGGAGCACGGGCTGCTTCATCAACCCGTACCCGCCCGAATCGGCCGCCGCACACCTGCGTGCCTCTCTCTCCTAGGGCCGCAGAGTTACTAAGGCCGACCGGGGATGGCGGAGCCATCTTGATAGCATCCGATTATCAGCAATAGCGAAACAACGCGGTTTATGCCGATAATTCAAACGGCGGTGCGCGGTTTTGCTGCGCGCTGGCGATACCCCAAACAAAAGTAGCGAACTCCAGCTGTCACGTCCGACCCGACCATGAATTCGATTCGCCTTTGCCTGGTTTTGCACAACCATCAACCCGTCGGCAACTTTGAAGGGGTTTTTGAACAGGCGTATCGCGATGCCTACCTACCGTTTCTCGATGTGTTCGAGCAGTACGACCTGCCGATCGCGTTGCACACCAGCGGCCCGTTGATGGAGTGGCTCGACCAGCACCATCCCGAATATGTCGATCGCGTGGCGGGACTGGTGGCCAAGGGGCGAATCGAGATCGTTGGCGGCCCGTTCTACGAACCGATCCTGACGATGATCCCCGCCCGCGATCGCGTTGGGCAAATTAAGAGCTATACCGATTGGCTGCAGTCTCGGTTGAACGCGAAGGTGCAAGGCATGTGGATGCCCGAGCGGGTCTGGGAGCAATCGCTCACGGCCGACCTCGTCGCTGCCGGCATGAAATACACGGTGCTTGACGACTGCCACTTCAAAAATGCCGGCCTGAACGATGACCAGCTCCACGGTTACTATTTGACCGAAGACGATGGACGTGTGCTGTCGATCTTTCCGGGCAGCGAGCCGCTACGCTATACGATTCCGTTCCAACAGCCGCATGCCACGATTGATTATTTGCGCGGCATTGCCGAAAAGCGGGCCGGCGCGGTGGTTGTGTTCGGCGATGACGGCGAAAAATTCGGCGTCTGGCCCGAGACGAAACAGCACGTCTATGACCACGGCTGGCTGCGGCAATTTTTTGATGCACTGACGGCCAATCGTGAATGGCTGCACCTCACCACGCTGGCCGAAGCGGTCGAGAACGTGCCGCCGGAAGGCAAGGTCTATCTGCCCGATGCGTCGTATCGCGAAATGACCGAGTGGGCGCTCCCGGTCAATCAACAGATCGAATACGACCATCTAGTTCACGAGCTAGAGCACGACGGCCGCTGGCCACGTATCAAGCGGTTCTTTCAAGGCGGCTTTTGGCGCAACTTCAAGGTGAAATATCCCGAGGCGAACGAAATGTACGCCCGGATGATGATGGCCAGCCGGCGCTTGGCAGAAACGGCTGGCGCTACCGCTGGCACGGGTGCCACTGCTGGCTCGCCCAGCAGTGCCCTGAATGCACTCGGTGCGGCTGCTGGCATGTCAAGCAACGCTCTGGATGCGCTCCACTATGCTCGCCAAGCCCTCTACCGCGGCCAATGCAACTGCCCTTATTGGCACGGCGCGTTCGGCGGCATTTATTTGCCTCACCTTCGTAATGCAATTTACAACCAGCTCATTGCTTGCGACAACTTGCTCGACCAAGCCACCGGGTGCTCCGGTGGATACGTCGAAGCGACCGTCGATGATTACAACTTCGACGCCCGCCCGGAAATTCGCCTGGCGAACGATAAGCTGATCGGCTTGATTGCCCCGGCATCTGGCGGCATGTTGTACGAGCTTGATGTGCGGTCGATCTGCCACAACTTGCTCGCCAGCTTGGCTCGCCGGCCCGAGTCGTATCATCGCAAGATTCTGGCTGGCCCCAACAATTCCAATGGCAACGTGGCGAGCATCCACGACCGCGTCGTCTTCAAACAAGCCGGGCTCGATCAACGGTTGCAGTACGATCGCTATCCGCGCAAGAGCTTGCTTGATCACTTCTACGACGCCGGCGTGAATTTACACGCCATCAGCCGGGGCGAAGCGACAGAGCATGGCGACTTCGTGCAAGGCGTTTATGAATCCAAAATCCGCCGGGCGAGCGATCGCATTCAGGTTCAGCTTTCCCGCCTGGGAAACGTGGCCGGCCGCGAAATCCGAATTACCAAGGGCATCACTGCCGTTGCCGGCAGCCCCACGCTCGAAATCGCCTACTTGCTGGAAAATTTGCCCACCGATCTGGCCACGCACTTTGCCATCGAACTGAACTTCGCCGGTTTGCCCTCGGGGGCTGACGATCGTTACTTCCACGACGGGCAAGGCAACCGCCTCGGCCAACTCGGCCGCCAACTCGACCTGTCCGACGTCCAATCGCTCGGCCTCGTCGATGAATGGCTGGGCATTGATGTGGGACTGTCGTTCAACCGCCCGACCGGTCTCTGGACCTTCCCCGTCGAAACCGTCAGCCAATCCGAAGGGGGCTTTGAACTCGTTCACCAATCGGTCGTCGTTCAGCCCCACTGGCTGGTCAAACCCGACGCCTCCGGCCGCTGGTCCGTCACCATTCAGCTCACCGCCAATACCTCTCTCGCTGAAGAACGCATGCATCATAGTCAGCAGCAACTCGTCGGCAGCGGAGCATAATAACCAAGCGGGGGATTCAATCCTCCTTGGTTTCTCCTTTCACATATTCCTTGGGCAACGTAGCTGTCCAAGCAGTGAGTTTGTCGCTGAGCGCTTTGACGATGTCTGGTTTCTCGGCAGCCAAGTTTCGTGTTTCACCGGGGTCAGCGATAATGTCGTAGAGTTCGACTTCGCCACGGCGGCGGTTGGAACCGTGTAGCTTCCATTGACCATCGCGAATGGCCGGATCGCTGTTAGCAGCACTTGTTTTCCAGAGCAGCGGTTTGGTACGAACGTGCGTCTTGCCGAGCCAACTGGCAGAAACGTCTTCGCCATCGAAATCTGCGGCTTTGATTTTGATGCCGCTAATCTTGCACAGCGTGGGCAACCAATCGATGCCGCTGATCACGGATTTTTCATCGGTGCGATTCGCAGGCACGTGCCCTGGCCAGCGAATGATGAAGGGGACTCGCACACCCCCTTCATACTGCCGATGCTTGCCGCCGCGCAAGTCGCCGGCATAGCCCAACATGTTCAGCCGCAGTTCGGCTCGCTCGCCGGTCTTGTCCCCCTTGTCCCTCGCTGGGCGTTCCACCCCTGGCGGTCCTTGATCGCTGCTGAAAACGACGATGGTGTTATCGCGCAAGCCAAGTTCATCGAGCTTGACCAACAATCGGCCGATGTCTTGATCGAGCGAATAAACATCACCGAGATACCGCCGCATGGAGGCATCGACATCGCCCCCGGCTTGGCGGCACTGGGCGAGCTTCTCGCGCATGAACGGCGAAAAGTCTTCGTCCTTTACCTTGAGCGACTGAAACTCATCGACGAAGCGTTGTGCAGGATTGACCGGAAAATGCGTAATGTGGCTCCAGACGTTGACATAAAACGGCGAGTCTTTGTTGCTCTCGATGAAGTCGATCACATCGTCATAAATATGAGCATCGCACCGGCAAATTCGCGTTGCTGTCGCTTTACGCGGTGCATCTCTTCGGGAGCATCGGCTGCTCCAATCGAATCGATACCATACGTTCCGTTGGATAATTCCGGGCCAATGTGCCATTTGCCAAAATGTCCTGTGCGATAACCGGCTTGCTTGAGCAACTGCGTGATCGTTACTCGCTCCGCAAAGCCGCCGACTGCAGGATATGTGGGATAAGTCGCCGGAAACTTGCTCGTCATCAACCCCGTGCGCGCTGGGCAGCAGGTGACGCCGGTCGAATAAAACTGGCGAAAACGAGTTCCCTCGCTTGCCAGCCGGTCGAGGTTGAGAGTGCGGGCATAAGGATGCCCGTAGCAATGCAAATCCGCGTAGCCGAAATCATCGGCCAGTATGAATACAACGTTGGGGCGAGCCTCTTTGCCGCTGGCCGCTGGAGTTAGAGGCCAGCCAAGCACGAGAAATAGCAGGGCCAAGAAAAACCGGAATGCGTCGCCCCATGAGATGACTCCGAGGAATATTGCTACGGCTGTGGCGGACCACCTCGGCCGCCACGTCCCGGCCCCATCGATTCCGCCATCTTAGCAAGCTCTTCTTTGCTTAGCTTGCCATCTTTGTCGGCATCGAATTCCATCGCGCGATCAATGAACGCTTGCGGATTCGGCGGACCGAAGCCCCCCTGCCCTTGTCCCGGACCACCACGACCAGGGCCACCTCCAAACTGCCCACCACCGGGACCACCACGCCCCCCTTCGCCGCCTGGCCCGCCACCGCCGGGGCCGCCGCCACCAGGACCACCTCGCCCACCACCACCGCCGGCTGCTTGCCGCTGGGCCATCTTCGTCAACTCATCCTTGGTCACCACGCCATCGTTATCGGCATCGCCCCGTGCCAAAAAACCTTGCAGCCGTTCGGGAACTTCGTCCTTCGTAAGTTTGCCGTCTTTATTCGCATCGAGCGTCAGGTAGCGAGCAACAATCTCCTCTACATTCGGAGCCGGCCCGCCCCCAGCCCCTTCACCAGGACCACCACGTTCTCCTGGCGGTCCGCCAAATCCACCACCAGGACCACCACGTCCTCCTCCCTGCCCTCCTCCGAACATCGGCGGCCGCAGTTCATCGTCCGTTAGCTTGCCATCGTTATTGCGGTCGAGCGATTTGAGCGAAGCGGTCGCTTTCTCTAGCTCGGCTGTAGAAATCTCACCGTCGCTATCAGTATCGAGTGCGCGGACGAGTGGATTCATTCCTCGGCCGCCGCCAGGACCGCCCGGACCGCCGGGGCCTCCTGGTGGTTGGGCGTTGGCGGTGAAAGTAAGAATGCCAAGGGCGGCGAAAGCGATCAGGAATGGGGAAGTGTATTTCATGGATGGAAGTGTCCTGTGGTTACTGAATGAAATGGTAGTTGTGAGTCAGAATTAGTTGTATGACAGAGAAGGTTCTATGGCAGACAAGAATGCCTGCCCCACTTACCTGCCGCGTTCGGAGGGGCCGATGCCACCACGGACGGCGCCTTCGGCTGATTCATCGAAGGTGCGGCCGATCACGATGTCAAAATTCGCCGTGAGCTCGCCGATCTTGGAATCACGCAGCGGCTTGAAATCGACCAGGATCGTTTCGAGGGCGAGTGGATCGCGCACGCCGCGCACTACCCCGTCGCCATCGTTCTGCGGATGGCCGTTGATCAGCATCTGCGTGGTGAGAATCCGCCGGCCGTTGCGGCTGACGGCCATATGGATGTGCGGCGTGCGTCCGGGGTACTGAACGGGTTTGATCGTGCGGAAATAATACTGCCCCTTGGAGTCGGTCATGAAGCGGCCGTAGCCCTGAAAATTCTTGTCGTTGCGGCCGGAACTGGCATCAGCCGAGTGAATGTAATGACCGTTGTGATCGACTTGCCAAATTTCGATGATCGCGTTGCGAATTGCCTGCCCCGTCGCACCCAAGATGCGGCCGGTTAAATGCGTGATCTCACCGACCGCGGGCGTGATCGAGTCGTTGATCACTAGCAGGTCGTTGTCCGTATCGAGCGGCAGCTTGTCGGGATAGAACGGCCCTTCGGTCACGCGCGGCGTGGCGATGAGTTCTTCAGCGAAGAGCCCAGGTGTGTAGAACGCCGCAGCACTCACAGCCATTCCTTGCACAAAATGCCGCCGGGAAAGATGAGGCCCAGGATGAGACATAGGTTTCCTTTCAAGAGAAGAGCGGGCAACCGATTTACCTGTCACACTGAACACCGCGGCTGCCGCGTAGTGGCGACAACTCGCCCAGAAAAAGTGAGATAACTTCAGACGCCCTTTACACTTAAGTCACTCATCAAACGAAAACGCAGAGCCACAACGAGGCAGTGACTCGAGGCATGACGAATGTTCCGCCTCATCGAGTCTGTGCGTCGTTGCGACTCTGCGTAGTTCGTAGGGTGTGTGAAGCAAGTTGCAATGTCCTGGTGCGTTACGCAGGCCAAGCAACTGACAATGGACAAATGCTCTTAATTATCCACGCTTGCTGAACACACCTCATCTTTTTGTGCTTCACACACCCTACGTCTCTATTGTGACGTTGGGTTTAGTGCTTCTTCAGCGTTGCGAGTCCCGCGGAAAATTCCGTCAAGCTCAACATGCCGCTCGTGTCAGTGTCCCACGCGGCAAAGATCTCGTCGGCGGGAACTTTCGATGACGGCGATACGAACGTCGCAAACTCGGTTTCTGTCAGCGAGCCGTCGGCATCCGCATCGAGCTTGGTGAACAAGGCGCTCGGTGAGGGAGGAGCAACCGGCGGGCCGCCTTGACGACCGCCACCGGGGCCGCCGCCGTTCGGACCACCGCCAGGTTGAGGTCCGCCTTGTTCTGGGCTACCGTGTTCAGGCCCACCATGATCGTCGCCACCAGCGGGCTTGGTGAAGAGCACGGCGAATTCATCCAGGCTCAAGCTGCCGCTGGTATCCGTATCGAGTTTGGCAAACACGTCTGCTGCCGTAGCTTGCGCATCTTTCGGCGCGGGAAGTGTCGAAAATTCATCGAGTGAGAGCGATCCGTCCGCGTTCGCGTCGAGCTTGGTGAACAATTCCGTCGGTGTCAGCGGCGCGGGATGATCGGTGTTATCGGAATCACCGTCCGTGTCGCCGCTATCGTCGGTATCGCCACCATCTGCTCCATGTCCTGGGGGCGGCGGCGTGAGCGTCGAGTCGCTATTGATGACTTGCAAGCAATACTCGCCCGTCACACCGCTGCCGCCGGAAACGACCACAAAGTAAGAGGTGCCCGCTTCCACGGTTGCACTAGTAGCGGCCGGATGATGTGCCGTGGCGTCGGCGGTCGAAGCAGTGGCCAGCACATCGCCGTTGGCATTGACGATAGAAACCGTCATGTCGCCGCTAACGCGAGTGAACAAAGCCACATTGAGCGTGGCCGCTGTGGCGGTGACTTGAAACACATCGACATCGCCGTCAGCATTTAGCTCCGCGTTCACGCGGGCGAAGCCGTTGGTTAGCGTCAGAGCCGGCACATCGGCCCCGATTTTGTCCGGCTGCTGGTCCTCGGTCGGCAGATCATCGGTGTCGGTTTCGTCCGAATCCGTCCCACTATTCAGGGCGTTGATCACCAGCAGCGGGTCAGCCGGCGAAAGATAACCATCGCCATTAGCATCCACATAACTGCTGGTAGAGCCGCTGGCGGTTGGTGCTACCAGTTTGCCCGAAAGCTGCCCAGACACCCCTGAATTGAGCGAGTTGATCGCCAACAAGGCATCTGCCGGACTGACGGTGCCGTCATCGTTTAAGTCATTGCAGGACATGGGGTTCTGCCATGGACTGCCGCTCAACATGCTGCGCGATTCGAGAAATTCATGCCCAAGCACCCGCTTCGTCCACCCCCGGCCTTTTGTGTTTTTCTTGCTCATTTGTGCCTCCTCCCAGTTCCCCAGATGAAATTCTTCTTCGTTTCGCCCCCGGCAACTTATTAGCTGCCTACTGCCTGAGTCACATTCGGGGCCAAGAACCACCGCCAAAATTTGTTTTGCCGCAGAATTTTTGAAAAATTTTCGGAACCTTCTGTGGCGAGCTAACAAACCAGCTGCTGGCGAAGATTGGAAGTCACGAACATTACGATTCGTCTGCCGGCCAGAATCCTAGAACATAACACCGACTTTTTGCTGCCCATTCGTACTTGCATGCTGGCCGCGCCGCGTAATATAGAGCGATCCGACAGCACGCTCGTGAAAGGCCCTTTGTGACCGGCAAAGAAGAACAAGTCGAAAGCACATCTAACCAATTGCTCGACCGGGCTCGCAGTGGCGATGGCGCAGCGCGCTCGGCCGTTTGCTCGAACAATATCGTCATTACCTGACGCTCCTGGCTCGCACGCAAATTGGTCGCCGCTTGCAAGGTAAAGCCGATGCTTCGGACCTGGTGCAAGAAGCGTTTTTGCAAGCCCATCAGCACATCGGCGGTTTTCGCGGCACGAGCGAAGCGGAGTGGGTGGTATGGCTGCGGCGCATTTTGGCGGCGGTCGTCGCCAATCACGTGCGGCATTATTTAGGCACCCAGCAGCGCGATGCGAGACTGGAGCAAGCGTTAGCGGTGGAACTCGACGACACCTCGGGCGTCCTCCAAATGGGGTTGATCGCCAACCACAGCACGCCGAGTCGTCTCGTCGCAAAGGGCGAGGCATTGCTCGAATTGGCGCAGGCGCTGGAGCAGTTGCCCGACGACTATCGGCAGGTCATCATGCTCAGGCATCTTGAAGGACTGCCATTCGCCACCGTGGCCGAACGAATGGGGCGCACGGTTGCCAGCGTGCAAAACCTCTGGGTACGAGCCTTAAGCCGGCTGAAACGATCGGTGGGAGAATAAACAGTCGTGAAAGGCAAATCTCTAAATCGCAGCCAGACTCAGCCCAGCGCCGCGGCTTTCGACGATCCTCGCGTCGCCGCGGCTTTGGAGCAATATGTCACTGCGCTTGAAGCGGGGCGCACGCCGTCGCGACAAGAATTCCTCGCCAAACATCCTGAGATTGCCAGCGAGTTGGCCGAATGCCTCGAAGGACTCGATCTGGTGCATGATGCAGCCAAGATCGTGCGGCCGATTGAACCTTCAAGCAGCCCTCTCTCAGCCGACGAACTAAAATTGCCGCTTGGCGATTTTCGCATCGTTCGCGAGATTGGCCGCGGTGGCATGGGCGTTGTTTATGAAGCGATGCAACTTTCGCTCGGTCGCCGCGTCGCGCTGAAGGTTTTGCCGCTGGCCGCCGCGCTCGATCCGTTGCATCTGCAGCGATTCAAGAACGAAGCACAAGCCGCCGCACAGCTCCATCACACGAATATCGTGCCGGTTTATGCCGTCGGTTCCGAGCGAGGCGTGCATTACTATTCGATGCAGCTCATCGACGGCTATTCGCTCGCCGATTTGATTACGCATCGGCGGCAACTACTGGGACGGGCGATCAGCGTGCCGATTACCCCGGCGTTCGATCGCCCCACCGAAAAGGCGACCGCCGGGCGAACGCCGCCGAGCGAATCATTAGCTCTCGACCAGACGCTCGATCACTCGCCAACTCCGCCGCCAATCATCGCGCCGCCGCCAGGTCCAGTTGAGATCACTGAAAGCAAATCCAACTCACCCCCAGGAAGCAGCTCAGCGTTTGCTTCAAGTTCGTCGAGTTCGCCCAACGAAACACTCGTCCGCAGCTCCACGTTGAAAACCGCCAGCGAGCGAAACTCCAGCACGTACTTCCGCACGGCAGCCGGCCTGATTCGCCAAGCGGCTCTCGCCCTCGAACATGCCCATCAGCTCGGCGTGATTCACCGCGATATCAAACCGGCCAACTTGCTGCTCGACGAGCGGGGCAATATCTGGATCACCGATTTCGGCCTCGCCCTGTTTCAGGCCAACATGCAGCTCACGCGCACCGGCGACATGCTCGGCACGATGCGCTACATGAGTCCTGAGCAGGCTGAGCGGCGATCGCGTCGTGCTCGATCATCGCTCCGATATTTATTCACTCGGCGTTACGCTCTACGAATTGCTCACGCTGCAGCCGGCGATCACCGGTGCCGATCCGCACACGGCACTGCGGCGGATCATGGAAGAGGAACCGCGGCCGCCGCGCACGATCGATAAACACATTCCGCTTGAGTTGGAAACAATCGTCCTCAAGGCGATGGCCAAAGCGCCGACGGAGCGCTATACCACCGCGGCCGAGATGGCCGACGACTTGCAGCGTTGGCTCGAAGATCAGCCGATTCGCGCCCGGCGGCCCACGCTGGTGGAGCACGCAGCCCGTTGGAGCCGTCGCCACTGGTCGCTCATCGCTGCCTCCGCCGGCATCTTAGCGGTGGCCACGCTCGGCTTGCTCTTAAGCACGATCATCATCGCGCGAGAGCAATCGACAACCGTCGCGGCGCTTAAAGGAGAAAGCCAGCAGCGCATCGCAGCCGAAAAGCAACGACTCGTCGCGATACGCGAACGGCAAACAGCCGACCAGCAACGCAAAGCGGCCGACGAGAGCTTTCGCCAGGCTCGCCAAGCGGTCGATGCGTTTTTGGATCTCAGCGAAGAAGAGTTGGCCAACAATCCGCCGCTGTACCAATTGCGGCGTAAGTTCCTCGCCGTCGCTCTGGAATATTACAACGATTTTTTAGAGCAGCGGCGCGACGATCCCGACGTGGGGAAGGAATTGACGGAGACTTCCACCGGGGTACGGCAGATCGTCGAGCAGTTGGCAGCCATCGATCGCTTTGCTTCGTTCCTGCTGCTGACCAACCGTTTCGTTCAAGAAGACATCGGCATGACTGCCGCACAGCGCGAAGCGCTGCAAGAAGTTTTATCCTTGGCCGAGAAAAACGATCTCAATTGGCGGGGCGAATTTGGTCCCGGCGGCGCGGCTCGCAGCATCGGCAATTCGCTCGATCCGGAGCAGCAAAAATTGCTCTCCGACCAAGTGCGAGAGTTTTCGCAAATCATCGACGCGGTTCTGACGCCGAAGCAGATCGCCCGCTGGCAACAGATCATGCTCCAGCAGCGCGGTCCCTTCGCCTTCAAAAGCCCGGAGGTGATCGCGGCTTTGGCCCTCACTCACGATCAACGGAAACAAATCAGCGCAATCATTGATGAAGAATCGCCTGAGCGGCGCGGCGGTCCCGGTTTTGGACGACGCGGAATGCCCGGCCACCGCGAAGAGTTCGGCGGCCCTCCCGGCTTTGGCCCCGGCCCGCCGCCGCACGATGGCGAGCATGGTCCCAAGGGGGGCGAGCATGGCCCCAAGGGAAAAAAAGGGGGCGATTTCGATCATTTCGGCCCGCCCGACAAGAGAGGCCCCGGCCGCGGACCGCCGCCGCGCGGCGAGTTTGACGACTTTGGCGGGCGCGGATTCGGCGGCCCAGGTTTTGGCGGTCCTGGTCGCGGCGGCCCCGGCGGTCCTCCGCCCCCGCCACCTGATGGAGATTTCGATTTTGAAAACGAGAGCGATGATACGGGCTTCGATGGTCCAGGGCCTGGCGGCAAGAAGGGGGCGGCCCGCGCGGCAGTGGTGGCCCACCAGGCGGCAGGTTCGGCAACGATGATTTCGGTCCCTTCGGCCCACCCGGTGGTCGTGGCGGACGTGGCTTCGGCGGCGGACCTGGTGGTCCCGGCCCAGGCGGTCCTGGCCCTGGTCCCGATCATCTGCGTGAAGTGAGCGAACGCACGATTCAACGAATCGTCACGATCTTAACCCCCGAGCAACAAGCCAAATGGAAAGAACTAATCGGCCAACCATTCAACCACGAGCTGCCGTGGCGATTTGAGTAACACTTGCTGATAAGTTCGAAGTGTCAACAAAGAACAAGTCTTGGTAGATTTGTGATCTTGATCTTCTATACAGTTGCTTTTGGGGCATGCACAACCACGGGTCATTAGCTCATGCGTTACGGTTTACGCTCGCTAATTTGCTTGTCCGCCATCATTACGCTGGCAATGGCCAGTGTAGGCAGTATCTGTCCTCGCCTTGCTTGGCAAGGCATTCCTCATAGCGATATTGCTGGCAAAACCATCGGTGGTGCCGCGCTGGGTGGAATAGTGGGACTTGTTCTTAGTGTGATCGTCGGGAGCCTCTTAGCAAACGATTTCCGCTTTAACATTCGAGACGTTGTTTGGGTATCTATTGTCGTTGCAATGGCTACACAATGGTTCTTAGATCATAGCGTTCTGGTTAAGAAAGCTGAACGATCCGAGGCCGAGCGAGCAAAGAATTACTATTGTATTTGGGAGGTTGGCCGATTGTGGGCGAGGGATACAAGGCAGGAAGTTGAATTTCCTGATCCAGAAGGCAATCCTGTTCGGGCTTATCCTGATGGTGGAGTGAGAGTAGGAAAGTATTTGAAAGAAATTCCAATCGCAAAATGGATATCTCTCGGAGAACTTTTTCAAGCGGCCAACCAGTTGCCTCCTGAAAGCAGCATTTTTCTGCCTAATAAAGGACCTTGGGAACTAGACACAAGATGTTGCGTGTTGCACCCCAGGAACGAACTGTCATACATCAGCAAAGCACATTTTCATCCGGCTATGACAATCAAAGAAATACGACGAGTGGTGGACAACGCCAACATGCAACATCTGGAACCTTCTCCTGAAATGCTTAAAGAAGCATTTTTCTACTTTTACGACACTCATGAGTTTTTGCCGTTCGAGTTGCTCTCGAACGACGGGCAGAAAACTCCTTAACATTGTGTTCCAATGAAACCCAAACAATGTGCCAGATAAGTTGGTTAGTGTCAGGTAAGTTGGTTGTCGTTTTCAAGCTGTCTTGGGCTGCACATTAGTGCCGATTAGCGCAGATCAGTGTTCCCGACATCCTTGCACATCCTCAAACCGAATCCCCACGCGAATCTTCGCCGGGTCGCGAGCCGTCGCCAGCGCCTGCTTAATGTCACCCAGCAGATGCCACTCTGCCACCAACTTGGCAAACGGGAATTCGTGATGATGCTTTGCGAGAAACTCCACGGCTGTTAGCAGATGCTCGGGGCGGTAGTTGTGGATGCCGCGCAGAATTAAGTGCCGACGGACAAGTTGTTCCAAATACAACTCCACCGGCGGCGACGGAAAGACCGAGCCGACGACGACGAAGGTTCCGCCGATTCGCGCCAATGGCCAGGCGGCGGTGAAAGCCGCGGGGGAGCCGGTCAATTCAAATACCACATCGACCCCACGCCCCTGATTCAGGGGAGCGACTGTGCTGGCCAGTTCGTCGGGTGCAGCCGTGCGTGTCGCGCCGAACAACGGAAGCTTGCGCTCGCCGCCGGGGATCGAGCTCCACGCAAATCACTTCCGCCGCGCCTCGCGATTTGACCATCGCACAGACCGTCAAACCCAGCAATCCGGCGCCCAGAACGCAAACGACCGCTCCGCCAAGATCGCCAGCCGCTTCGACAGCCGCCGCCGCTGTTGCTGTGGCGCAGTTCGCCGGGCAGGCCACTTCCAGTGGCAGGTCGTCAGGCAGTCGCACGAGGGACGTACCCGGAGTTAACAAGCAGTGCTCAGCCAATCCGCCCAACAGCTCGCGTCCCGGCTGCAGTTTCTCGTGCCCGTATTTGACAGCCGCGAGGCATTTTTGCGGCAGCTTTCGCTCGCAATAAAAGCACTCTCCACAATTGGCGACAATCGCCCACGTTACCCGGTCGCCAACTTGCAAGTTTTTGCCGGCCATGTCGTGCCGCGGCGCATTCGCCCCGAGCGCCTCGATGCGTCCCACGATTTCGTGCCCCAGCACTGTGGGAACGGGCGCTTGCCGCCGTCCCTCGAACGTATGCAAATCACTGCCACAGAGCGTGCAGCCGAGGATACGAACCAAAATCTCACCCGCCCCCGGCTCGGGCGGCAAGATTTCCTGAAGTTCGATTTGTCCGGGCGTGCCGGCAAAAATTGCCGCTTGTGAAGCCTTCATGCGGCCCCCTCCACAGCGACCGCCGGCAGCGGCGCGGCACGCGCGGGTTGCGAAGTAACGCCATGTCAGGGCCAGGCAGACCAGCGATAGGCCACTCATCAACCAACAGGTGACGACGAAGAACTCGCGAATTGTTGATTGTGCTCTGCGGCAGCGCTACCTGCGGTCGAGGAGGCCCGGGCCAGCACTACAGCCGCAAAACCGAGGTAGCCGACGGAGTCGGCAACGTACATCAAAAACCCGATGTTCCCCCGATCGCGTGTCATAGCGAGCAGACGTTCAAAAATGGTCGTATGCACGGCCACGTAGGGAAGATACAGCCCGAGCCCCACCAAAACCATGAACGGAAAGGCGTCGAGCATCGCCATTTGCCGCCCCACCAGCGCGACGCAAAGCAAAACCAATCCACTCGCTGCCGTCGCAATCGCCGCGAAAAAGGCTCGACGATTATCGCGAATCAACACTGCACAGCCGTTGACCGCGAGCACGCCGAGGGCCACCCACATTTCAGACCACGTATAGATGCTCGAATTGGGCTTCGTCCCCAGCCCCAACCAAATCTCCGGCGCAAGTCGTCGCGGATGCCGCGCAGAATTGTGACCGCCAGATACATGGCGATGATTAGCGACAAACCCCACGCATAACGGCTGAACAGTGACCAGCGACCGGCTCGATTCAAAATCGCTCGTTCCGTGCGAGCCTCCACGTCGCGCACCCCTGGCGGTGGAATTCGCGACAGCATCCAAGCTCCCAGGCCCAGCGGCGGCAGGAACATCAACCCGACGGCACCCGGCATCCAAAATTCAGAAACGCCCCGCGCCAGTAGCCAAGTGCCCACCGACTTCGTCGCTCCCCCCGCCAAAATGAAGCTGGCACACAATCCAGCGGCTGAGCGACTCCGTCAGCAGCCGCCCTTCCAAAAAGCCGAGCACCAGACCAAAAACCATGCCGAGCATCAAGCCGTTGACGAACATACACGCCGCATTCCACGGCTGCGGCACAACCGCAAACAAGAGGAGCGCGACTTCTGCCACCGCGATGAGCACTACGATTCCCCAAGCCCGCCGCTCGCGCGGCATTTCGGCGATGACCTTGATGCCGATGAATTTGGAAAACATGTAACCCAGCACCTGGGCCACCACGAGCACTTTTTTGAAATCCAACCCAAAAGCGATCGCTCCGTCAAACGTAGCCGCGGTGAACGGCTTGCGAAAGAAATACATGCAAAAATAGGTGCCAAAAGCCGCGGTGACTGCCCACACGGCCCAGAACAGATCGTTACGACCAGCCTCATGGGCCAATGACGTCGGCAGTCGCGGAGATTCGTAGGGATTGATCGCTTCGCTGGCCAGCAACTTGTCATCAATCGAATTCACGTAGCGATCCTCGTGGCTTCCATCTTCGGCAGATTCGTGCTCGCGATTGTAAGCTCGCCAGTGATGTTGTCGCCAGTCGCTGCTTGGCTTGTCTAGCTAATACGATCAGCGAGCAGGAGGCGTAAGCCTCCCGATAACGTCGCATTATCGGGAGACTCACGTCTCCCGCTCGCTAGGAGTCTGAAAAATTCGTAATCGCTTCACCACATCAGCCGCTCTTGCCCAATCAGCCGCAACAGCCGCTCTGCCGAAAAAACTTCGACTTTTTTTCCAAAACGGCCGGAATTCTTGCCCACTTTTCGGACTGTTTTGCAATTAGGTGTTTGGGGAGTGCGGCCTGGCTGCCAGGCATGGCGAGGCCCGAGCTGCGCGCCCTGGCAACAAGCAATTACCCGACTTATAGGACGACTAATATTAGCTCCGCATCAGTCATATTCGTTTGCTAAACCCAGTGTTTTCCCACAGATCGATCGATAGCTCTGAAAAATCTTCATCAAATATAAGCGTGGCGATAACGCGAGTTGTTGCGTCATGGTGCAGCCTTGCGGGTTGCGGATAGAATGCCCAACCAGCCGAAAACTCCGTCCCTAACACACCGATGTCAGCCCACATATATCAACCGACGACCGAAGAAGTGCTGGAGCTATTCCGCCGGCACGGCAACTCGCAATATGGCGGCGAGGCGGTGACGCAATTGGAACATGCCTTGCAGGCGGCCACATTTGCCGAGCGCGAAGGAGCCCTGCCCGCGCTCGTGGCCGCGGCCCTACTGCATGATGTGGGGCACTTGCTGCACGACTTACCCGACGACGTGCCGGACCAAGGAGTCGATGACCGCCACGAAACATTGGCCGCCGCTTGGCTTGCCAAGCGGTTTCGTCCGCCTGTTGTGGCTCCAGTGGCCATGCACGTCGCTGCCAAAAGGTATTTGTGTTCTGTCGATCCGGCCTACTTTGGTCAAGCTTAGTCAACCATCTGTGCAGAGCTTGAAGTTGCAAGGTGGCCCGATGACGACTGAGGAGATCAAGCAGTTTGAATCTCGTCCGTTCTTTCAAGATGCGGTGCGGCTGCGGCGGTGGGACGACGCGGCGAAGGTGGTGGACATGAAAACTCCCGATCTCGAACATTTCGCCCGCTACATTGATCTTGCCCTGGAGTCGGACGCCTAGTGTCAGCCATGCGAGTTGCCGTTGTTGGAGCTGGAATCGTTGGTTTGGCTCACGCCCGGTCGGCAGCCGAGCGCGGCCACCAAGTCACCTTGTTCGAGCGGTCGCCCAAGGTGCGGCGGCGCTTCGGTCCGCAACTTTGGCATGATCTGGCCGATCGGTCAGCCGAGCGGCGAGTGTCATGAGATCGCCCTGGAAAGCCGCGAGAGGTGGCTGGCGATTCGGGCCGCGGCTGGCATTCAGGTTATGCCCTGTGGTTCGATTCATTTGGCGCATCAGCCCGATGAATGGGCCGTGCTCCAAGAGTTTGCGGCACAAGCAAAGCAACTTGGTTATTCATGCAAATTGCTTCCACCTTCCGATGCATTGGCTATTTCTGCCGCGAATCCGAAGAACTTACAGGGTGGGCTGTATAGCCAGTCGGAGCTGAACGTGAATCCACGCACCGCGATTCAGCGGATTCCGCTGTGGCTAGCCGAGCAGTACGGCGTGCGACTCGTGTTTGAAACAACTGTCCTGGAAGTATCGCCGCGCGGTGCAGGGGGCTATTCGCTTCGCACGTCGCGCGGGCTAGTCGAGCCGTTCGATCACGTGGTGATCTGTGGCGGAACCGATTTTCAGACGTTATTTCCCGATCAGTTCGCCAGTAGCGGCCTGAAAATTTGCAAGCTGCAAATGCTAAAGACGAAGCCACAACCAGCCGATTGGCGGCTAATCACGCACGTAGCCAGCGGCCTGACATTGCGGCATTACCACAACTTTGACATCTGCCCGAGCCTGGCGACTTTGAAAAATCGCATCGCCACCGAGTCGCCGGAACTCGACCGCTATGGCATTCATGTCATGGCCTCGCAGAACGACGCCGGCGAGATCATTTTGGGGGATTCGCACGAGTACGGCTCGCAGATCGAGCCGTTCGACAAGTCGCTGATCGATGACTTGATGCTCCGCGAACTACATAAAATCATTCGCCTTCCCGATTGGACGATCGCCGAGGCGCCGGCACGGCTACTACACCAAGCATCCGTCGGCTGCTGTGTTTGCCGCCGAGCCGCTGCCGAAGGTTCACGTGTTTACGGGAACTGGTGGGGCGGGAATGACGATGTCGTTTGGCCTCGCGGAACGAGCGTGGCGAAAATGGTCGGAATCTTAGCAAGAGGAATATGTCATGCTGGTAGAGAGTGGTTCGATTGCAGCCGTGATTTTCGATTGGGCCGGAACGACGGTCGATTACGGCAGCCGAGCGCCCACGTAAGTGTTCGTCGAGATTTTTCGCCGCTGTGGCGTGGAAATCACCGAAGCCGAGGCTCGCGGCCCAATGGGGAGTGCCAAACGCGACCACATCGCGGCGGTGGTCGGGTTGCCTCGCGTGGCCGCGTGTTGGTGCGCCGTGCATGGCAATATGCCGACCGACCGCGACGTGCAAAAGATGTACGACGAATTCCTGCCATTGCAAAAAGAGACGCTGGCAAAGAGTGGTTCTGATGTGATTCCTGGTGTGACGGAGGCTGTGGCCGAGCTCCGCCGCTGGGGTCTGAAGATCGGCTCATCGACTGGTTACACGCGGGAGCTGATGGAAGTCGTCGCACCGATTGCTTCACGCGGTGGTTATGCTCCCATGGTGCCGATTTGTTCCGACGACGTGACGGCCGGCCGCCCTGCCCCGTGGATGAATTTTCGTGTGGCGGAGCAATTGGGCGTCTATCCGCTGAATCGCGTCGTCGTCGTGGATGACACGCCCCTTGGCATTGCCGCTGGCCGCAGTGCCGGGGCTTGGACGATCGCCGTCGCAAATGGGCAATGCCCTCGGTCTTTCCGCGGCGGAAGTTGCCGCCCTTCCCGCCGCGGAACTCAAGTCTCGCTTAGCTCAGATCGAAGCCGAGTTCCGCGCCGCTGCTGCGCACCTGGTCATCGACTCTGTCGCCAATCTCCCCGCACACTGGGCTGATATTGAACGCTTAGTAACCGCTGCGTCAAAATAGCGCAGCAGTTTGAAGAAAATGAGAAGCCTACTTCTTCCCTGCCTTTCTTTTTGTTGTTCTTCGCCTTGCCGGCCGGAGCATCGGGTGCGCTCGGCTCGGCTTGCTCGGCGTTCCACGCACCATAGACGGCCAGCAGTTGCTTGACCTTCTCGGGCTGGTGCTGGCCAAATCCTTCGTCTCATTCCGATCGGTAACCAGGTCGTATAGTTCCGGCTGCTCGCTGCCGCCATGAGAAACGACGAGCTTCCAGATCCCCCTGTCGCACGGCCCACTGCGGCCGAACCGCCAGTAAATCGTCTCGTGCGGGCGAGCCTTGTTGCTGCCAGTAACGTAGGGCGTCAGATCAACGCCGTCGAGTTTCCACGACGGATTCGATCTTACCTCCAGCCGGCGGCTCACAATCGTCGGCGATCACATCGAGATTCATCACCGGGTAGCTCATAACTTTTGCCCGCTCGGAAACGTTGCCTTTCCACTGAGCACAAAGAACGGGCACGCGAGGCCCTCCTTCGATACGTCGTCATTTTGAAACCGCGAAGGCCGCCGTTCTCCGAAGTTGTGCTGTTGCGTCGGCCCGCCGTTGTCGCCGATAAAGATAGATGATCGTGTTATCTTCTTGCTCGTGTTCGCGAATTTTAGTCGATCACTCGTCCAATCGGCATCGTCCATGCCCGACATCATCGCGGCGAAGCACTTGCGTTTCTCTTCGGTGATGTTCGGAAACCGATCAAGATATTTTTTAGGAGCTTGCAGCGGGGCGTGCTGAGCGTTAAACGGCAGGTACAAGAACCATGGCTTTTCATGGTTCTTATCGAGCCAATCGACGGCCCGCTCGGCGTAGGCGTCGGTCGTGTAGAAGATTCGTCATCGTCAATCTTTTGACATCGTCCGGAGATTTGCGAATCGATAAATTTCGTCGGATGATAGAAAGGCGTGTTGGCGAGCGTGCCAAAGAACTCGTCGAAGCCGCGGCTGCGTCGGGCTGGTATTTCTCCGCGGACTGCCCGAGATGCCACTTGCCGATGCAGGCCGTGGCATAACCGAGCGACTTGAGCCGCGTCGGCTAGCGTCGTTTCATCGAGCGACAAGCCCGCTGTGTTGGGCGACGGCGTTGAACTCATGACCGAAACGAGTCGGATAGCGACCGGTCATCAACCCGGCCCGCGATGGACTGCAGTAAGTCGCAGCGACATAGCCTTGCGTGAAACGCACTCCGTTGGTAGCCATCGAGTCGATATTCGGCGTCGGAATATCCTTGTTCCCCTGGCACCCCGTCTCCCCCCAACCTAGATCGTCGGCATAAAAAATGATCAAGTTCGGCTTATCCGCCGCAACGGTTGCTGCTTGCCAACCGAGCGAACCCATCACAGCCAAAACTAAACTCACGCCCAAAATCACACGAACCGATCGCATCGTCAGAGACTCCTACGAAAGAGACAGAAGGGAGAGGTACAAACAATGCTCAGACCAGCAGCATTCGGCAGCCGTCAGAAAGAAACCCGACCGACGGCTGGAGTGTCTGATGCCTGACAGCAGCCAATTATTGGCTTGACAAGTCAATTTCCCAAAACAATTCACCGATTTCCCGGCCAACTGCAGCCGGATTGCCGAAAAAAAATCTGATCTGCTTAGAATGACCGCTGGTTGATTTGGAAGCTCGACTGCGCGAGTGGCAGAATTGGCAGACACGTCCAGACTTAAAATATAGTGCGAAGCCCTAAATCCCGGCCTTGAGTGCTAACGGTGGCATTCGGCATCTGAACCAGCAAATGAAAAACATGACTACGCCCATTGAACTTCAAATCAATCAACGTGGGACGTAATTACGCGCTAACTGTTCTTATGCCGTAAAAAATGCCGGTTACGGGACTCGAACTAGAGGCATGTTTGTCCAAAATCTCCGCTGCCGCCGACTTCCGTTGTGACGACACCTCTATGGCAGCGAATGGGCAGCACTGCAGGGGCCGTGAATGTCATTCTTTGACTACCAGTGAAGCTCGATTGCAAGAGTTCGTACAAGTCTGGCATGCCTACCCAAAACGAAAAACAAACGATCGAGTCCCTTTGTCGGCAAGTCGAGTACTGATCGTAACTGCACCGAAAACCTGTATGAGATCAGGCCGCACGTTGCTGACCATCGGCGGTGGTATCGAGTGCCGGTTGTTGTCAATTGACGCCAAGGTGCGCAATGAATTCGCAGCGCGAGTGTAGCGAGTTTGTAGGCCGTCATACAGACAGTGTTTTGCCTCCTGAGTTTAGGAATTCGATGGAGTGGGTGGGTAATCCGGCAGTTGCAACTGCTCTACGACGATCTCAAAAGCTGACAATCGTCTTCTTCGGGGCCACAGGATTCGATTAGCAGTGAGCCGGCACTGGCATGTCGCATGCCGCCAAACTACGATTCACGCCAATCTCGCCTTTTGTGAAATCTGGTTCTCTGTCAGGCGGCAGCATGTCGGACACCAGCCCTACTTCGCCAACGTTCGATCACAGGACCACACGCCGGTTTGCTGTCCGCCTTCAATTGCTGCAGACACTCCCCCCGGGAGGCATCGTTGCCGAAGTGAGGGTCTTCAAAGGACGATTCTCGCGCCGCATCTTAGATTTAGATATTGTTGGTCCACAGCGTTTGCACTTGATCGATCCGTGGGTCCATCAAGAGTTACCTTTGTGGAAAGAGCGCAACGACGAAAACCATCTGGATTTCCTAATAGAGGTCCAGGGCTCCTTGCAACTGAAAATTGCCAGCCGCCGGGTGATCGTTCATCAGGGATTCTCGCTCGATGTGCTGGAGTTATTTCCCGATCACTGCTTCGACTGGGTCTATTTGGATGGCGACCATCGTTACGAAAAGGTGCGAGCCGAACAAACGCTTTGCGATCGGAAAGTTAAACTCAATGGATTGATTCTCGGGCACGATTACATCAAACCCGAACTCTACCCTCCCTCTCACCATGCTCGCTTGGGAGTTGTGTTCACGGTGCGTGATTTCTGCACCCTGGGAACTTGGAAATTTGTCCTGCAAACTCCCCGCGGCAGCAAGCAGTGCCCTACTTTTGTCTTGCGACGCCGCTCTTTGGAGTTCTGACATGCCTAGCAATTTACTCGCCGGACGGTTGGCGAAGCTTCAATTCGATGTGACTGCCCTGGGGCAGTACAACGAGGAAATCGTAGCGCCCACACCCGCCACACCGTATCACAACAATGACGCCGCCTATGAAGATTGGTCCCTTACGAGTCGGGATGGCAACGCTCAGCGACGGCGTGCAGCGAATCAAACTTTACAAGGATCGAACTGCGCGTGACAAAAGACGGGGAATCTTCCCTACGCCACTCTGCCAAGGTCATGCGACTGAGGTTCTGGAGCAGTTGGCAAGGGAGAGACTGAAACCACATCGGATCTGGGTGATGCGGCTCACCCACGAAGGATTTGCCATGAAGTGGCACCGGGACGCAGATGTCAAATCATGGCGCTTGCATATTCCGATCATCACGAACCTGAGCAGTTTCTATGAGTGGAAGTTGGCAGATGAATCGGTCTAGCGGGTCGATCTACCAGCTGACGGCTCGGCATGGCTTGTGCGGGACGATGAGCTACACCGAGCAGTCATCAGAATCCGGCAGGAGGTTTCGTGTTCACTTGATGATGAGCTTAAGCGGCATTCCATCGCGGGAGTTGTTTACAGAGCCTGTCTTGAGCCTCACGCCGCAAGGTGTAGCCGGCTAAAACTCAGCCAGGATGTTTGCCTCTCGAACGAGCTTATCTTGTTGAGAACAACGGTATGTCCGTGAAGCAAGTTGACTGGAAGGCTGCGGAGCTGGCTGAACTGGGACGATTGGTCCGAGCGCTCGTGCAAGACAGTTCGCGTGGGCCAAATACATTAACTCGACAATCCATCGCATCACCTGGTGCAGTTTCTATCGAATGGCGACATTCGGGGCGGTTCCTGGGAACTGCTTGGTTGGTCGCGCCGTCCCAGTTGTCCGCCCTGGCACAAATCATCGACAGAGCCAGGCCGTCGCTCCAAGCTGCCAACGAGCTATTGCTCTGCCTGGCATACACCCCCCGTACGGTGGCGCTGGGTGATGATCATGACTGGCAACAGCTAACAGCCAATCTGCGCCGCGGGTTGGAAGCCTACGAATTAGAGATGTCTGGCCAACCGCAGACAGTCAAATTTGTTAACCCCTTCGCGATCGTGGCTCAGAATCGACCGATTGAACGCCAGTTGCTGCACTACGCTCAGCAGTATGGATTTACGCTCCCGCAAGCCAGAGCAGGACAACTCATGGTCCGAGTTTACGATACACAGCAATTCTTCATCGATCTGTATCGCTCCAAAGCAGCGGCCGTGCCGCTCTATCGCACGCAAGAGATTGTTCCGCTCTCGACGATTAATCGCTCCCAGATTGAACGATTGAGAAATCTGTGGGGCGAATATTTGATAAGGAGCGTGCAAGCCGACGGGCGGATGAGCTATCTCTTTTATCCGAGCCGCGGCACAGAGGATTTGCAACGCAATAATGCTATCCGACAATGGATGGCTACCAGGGCTTTGATTGCCTGGTGGCGGGAAACCCAATCCGAACAAGTGCTGGTCATATTGCGACGGAACCTCGATTACAATCTCCGGGCCATGTACCGCGAAGAGGGAAACCTGGGGCTCATTCGCGACGGAGAGAAAATCAAGCTGGCGCAATCGTCCTAGCGGCGCTGGCGCTCCTGGAAGCACCGATCCCTGAGCAATATGCCGTTCAGCAACAGCGGCTCCTAGCCACAGTCGATACTTTGTGGCGACCGGACGGCCAATTCAAAACTTTTTATCGCCCCGTGGACCGCAACGATTGCCAAAACTTCTATCCAGGCGAAGTGCTTCTGCTCTGGTCCAATCTGTTAACTCGGAAAATGGATCCCTCGCTCCTGGCCCGCTTCAATCAATCGGTTGACTACTATCAACGTTGGCACCTGGCGAATCGCAATCCGGCCTTTGTCCCTTGGCACACGCAAGCCTATGCCAACGTATGGAAGCTGACCGGCGATCCGCGGCTGCGCGATGCAGTGTTCACCATGAACGATTGGTTGCTCAGCGTGCAGCAGTGGCATACAGCCCCTTGTCCTGATTGCCGGGGCAGATTTTATGATCCTCATCATCCTTTTGGGCCGCCCCATGCCTCGTCAACGGCCGTCTATTTAGAAGGACTCGTAGAGGGCCTCGCCTTGGCCCAATCGTGCGGAGAGTCCGCACGTGCAAAGCGCTATCGCACGGCAATTATGCGTGGCATTCGCAGCCTAGCCCAACTGACTTTCGCAACGGCTCAGCGACATGTACTACATCAGTCGGCGTAACCGATTGCGGGGAGGCATTCGCACGACTGAGTACAACAACGTGGTGCGGATCGACAACGTGCAACATGCGTTCATGGCGCTGCAGCGTATTCTGAAGTTGATTTGAGTAGGAGCAGTGACCGCAATCCCTCATCTACGTCAAGCGCTCTGGATATCGCATGAATTGGGCAACTCCGGCTGCTGTTGCGATGACCAACAGACACCGGAGGCGTTACCGTCTGCATAGAAATGCAGAACTGCGTGAAGTTGGCCTCGATTAAGGGTGGCAATCGTGTCGTGCAAACGACGTTTGGGCATCTCTTCAGACAGCGGATTCTCGATGCGGCTTGGCCAGTCCTCCCTCTGGAAAGTGGTCAGGATCAATTCTTGGTTGGGAGCTGGATGCTTGTATTCCTTGACGAGCAGACTTCCCCAAAGCAAGTGACGCAGTTCGTGGTTCCAAAACGGCTTGGAAGACGATAAGAATTCACCTTTTGCCTGCGGCCGGCGTTTCGTAGCGGAGATTCTGAGCGAAGCCGAAGTTGAGACATTGGGTTGGGTTGAAATGCCAGCCAAGTCGAGTAGCAAGACCGCCCGGCGACCCAAGTCGGTGAGCACGAAGCAGGTATGGGGCTCAAAGGTCAAACTTCCCGTGGGTTGGAATAGTCGATTATCAGACAGGGAGCCGTGAATCTCGGTTTGGTGTTCCAACAGTCCTTGGCAGATGAGCCAGCGGAAGTCCGTCAAGGTCAATCCCACATTACGCAGTTCGCCGATTTCGACGGCGAAATCCCAGCGGCTTCGGTCCACCGCCTCGGCGACCAAGGCGGCTTTCAACAACAGTTCTGCAGACGACGTGAATTCGGCAGGCCAGCGAGGAGAGGATCGCATGGTTGCTCCTTAGGAAAGCAGTTGCTTGGCACCGGCAAGTTGCAAACGAACCTGCTCCGGCCCCCTGCAAACCACTCCAAAAGCCCCCATTGCAAAACAGAGTGAAAAGAGGGCGCGAAATCCGCCCATTCGGAGCCATTTTTTGCAAAATTTTTTCCCGGCGGATCGCAAGGATATTACCACCCTCGGCCGAATCAGCCATATCTTATTATGCTGCAATAACTTACAGCACACCAAAAAAAGTTGATTACGTGGCAAGAATCAATCCAGGCCGAAAAAATTTTGCAAATTTTTCCCTCCTCAATCACGTGAACAACTAGTGTACGCCGTTATCTTTCTCAGTGAACATGACAGTGTACAACAGACATTGCTTCGTGTGGACAACCGATCACACGAAGCGTGACACATGTGTACAACCGGTGTACAGAGATGGTTTTCTAGTGAACAACTACTGCACAAACAACGGTTATTGGCTCCAATTTTAGTGTACAAGACCAAGATCCGACGTCTTCACGAAGGATTTTTTAGTGAACAAACTCAGTGAACATCGAGTTTGCTTCGTGTGAACAAAGTAGTGAACGTCGTAATATCACTAGTGAACAACACGTGTACAGCAGGCAACTCGACAGTGAACAAATAGTGTTCATTTGAACCAATACGAAGGACGTACGACACGCCCACGAAGGTTGCTTGACAACTTGTAGCCGTGCATTACAAATTTCCCCCGCGGTGTGGCGCGGCGGGCGTTTTCTCACTCACCAACGTTTCACCGGGGGGTAATCGCACCTCTCCTGTGGGATGCAGGAACGTAGCGAATCATCCCCACCATCCGGTAGTGATTGTTCGCGATTGCATCTGCTAGTCCTTTCGGTTGCCTGACAGAGTCTCGGCGGTCGATCCGAGGCTCAACTCGGATTCCTTCTTCATCAATTTGCAGAAAAGACCGGCCTTGCCGGTGGCGCCTGAACTGCGCGCTATCCTCACCAGGAGTTTTGCATGAACTGGCTCAACTGGCTCTCTCACAGCTCTCGCCAACGAGTTCAAGCCCAACAAGCAGTCGAACGGAAACGCCGTCGCCGGTTGTTTTTGGAACGGTTGGAAATCCGAGCCATGATGACAATCGGCGATACACCTGCGTGGGGGAGCGTCGTCGATACGCACTCGTTGGGATCGACTATCAGGGGCGGCGACGACGACATGGAGTTGGCTTCTGCAACAATTCACACTTCACCCAACGCATATGGGTCTATCCAGTTCTTCGATGATCTTCAAGGAGAGGGCGAAGGAGACGGAGATGGAGATGGAGACGGAGATGGAGACGGAGACGGAGACGGAGATGGAGACGGAGATGGAGACGGAGATGGAGACGGAGATGGAGACGGAGATGGAGACGGAGATGGAGACGGAGATGGAGACGGAGATGGAGACGGAGATGGAGACGGAGATGGAGACGGAGACGGAGATGGAGACGGAGACGGAGATGGAGACGGAGATGGAGACGGAGATGGAGACGGAGATGGAGACGGAGATGGAGATGGAGACGGAGATGGAGATGGAGATGGAGATGGAGATGGAGACGGAGATGGAGACGGAGATGGAGACGGAGATGGAGACGGAGATGGAGACGGAGATGGAGACGGAGATGGAGACGGAGACGGAGATGGAGACGGAGATGGAGACGGAGATGGAGACGGAGATGGAGATGGAGACGGAGACGGAGATGGAGACGGAGACGGAGATGGAGACGGAGATGGAGACGGAGATGGAGACGGAGATGGAGACGGAGATGGAGATGGAGACGGAGATGGAGACGGAGATGGAGATGGTGGCGGTGGCGATCCTCCACCGATCACGCTTAGCATTGGCGATGCCGTGGCTAACGAGAGCGACGGAACCATGTCCTTTACGGTGCGGCTATCGGCGGCAAGTACGGAGGTGGTCACCGTCCATTACGCCTCACAGAATTTCACAGCGGCGGAGACCGCAGATTACGAAGCGGTCAGCGGCACACTAACATTCCAGCCTGGCGACTTGGAGCAAACCATCACGGTTTCTCTTACCGATGACAACATTGCCGAGAGCGACGAATTGTTTGCAGTAGTCCTTTCTGACTCCACTCAGGTCGGAATCGACGTGGGCGTTGGCACTGGCATCATTCAGGACGATGACTTGCCTACGGTCAGCATTACGGATTCGCTGGCAAACGAAGCCAATGGCTCCATGACGTTTGTGGTTACGCTCTCTACGGCTCGGGCGACCCCCGTATCAGTGCATTTTTCCACAGCCGCTCAAACAGCCACTGCTGGCTTGGACTATACGACGACGACGGGAATCGTAACCTTCGCCCCCGGCGTCACTCACCAGGAGATCAACGTTCTCCTCGCCGATGACGTTTGGGACGAAGACAATGAAACTATTTCGTTGACGCTCAGTGCGCCGTCTGGCGCCACGATCGACAATGGCGCGGCTCTCGGAACGATCGTGGACGACGACGAAATGCCGACGCTGGCGGTCAGCGATGTTCAGGTTCGTGAATCGGCGGAAGCGGCCGTGTTTACGCTGACGTTGTCGGCGGCTGAGCGAACGAACCGTCTCGGTAAGCTATGCCACAGCGGACGGAACGGCAGTCGCAGGAGCGGATTACTCGGCGACGAGCGGCACGTTGCTTTTCTCTCCGGGGGATACCGTGCATTCGATCACGGTTCCGATTACAAACGACGCGGATATTGAAGCAGTCGAAACCTTCTTGCTTGCGATCTCCGTTACCAATGGCTTGCTCGCAGGCACCACCACGCGCACCGTAAGCGGCACGATCTTGGACAATGACTCTCCCCCCAGCATTTCGGTGGGCAATGTCGAAGTCAACGAAAATGACGGCACGGCGCACTTCCACGTCACGCTATCGCAAGACTTCGACCAGACAGTTACGGTGGACTTTGCAACCGCCAACGGCACGGCGTGAGCTGGCTCAGATTATACAACGACCAGCGGCGCCTGAGCTTCACGTCTGGGGTGCGCGAGCTAGAAGTCACAGTACCACTGCTCAACGACGCGCTCGACGAACCCGCGGAAACTTTCACGCTTCAACTGACCAATGCGGTTCACGCCACCATCAGCACGAGTACGGCCACGGGGATGATTCGGGCCAGCGACCCGACGCCGGCCATTGTGGTGAGCGACGTCACGGTTCTCGAATCCAGTTCGGCAGTCGTCTTTACGGTGACCTTGACCAACGCCAGCGAGACAGAAGTGACGGTTGCCTACACAACCGTGGATGGCTCGGCAGTGGCAGGAAGTGATTACACGGCGACGAGCGGCACGTTGACTTTTTCAGCCGGTTCCCTAAGCCGGACGATTTCGGTTCCGTTGTTGAACGATACCATTGAGGAATTGGATGAAGCATTTTCGTTGAATCTAGCCAATCCCACCGGCGCGACGATTGCCGATGGCCAAGCAACCGCGACGATTCACGACAACGATTCCCCCACGATTAGCGTCAGCGATGTGTCGGCCAACGAGGGGAATGCGCTCGTTTTTACGATCAACCTCAGCAACGTCAGCACGCAGTCGATCACGTTGCTGTATAGTACAGTCAATGGCACGGCAACGGCCGGCGCGGATTACACGGCGATCGGCGTTTCCTCGGTGACATTTGCTCCTGGCGAAACGTCAAAGCAAATTACCATCGCAACTTCCCAGGATGCACTCAACGAAGACGGCGAAACCGTCAAGCTCAATCTGTCGCTCGTTGCCAATGCCACCCATCCTATTTTAGGCAATTCTCTGGCGATTGGCACGATTCTCGACGACGATCCGCTTCCCTCGCTTTCGATTGCCGGTGCATCAGCAACGGAATCTCAAGGCAAGGTCCGCTTTACGGTTCAGTTGAGTGCGGTCAGCGGTAAAAGTGTCTCCGTGCATTATGCGACGACCAGCGACTCGGGAGCCAGTCCCGCGACGGTGTCCGTCGATTATCAAGGCGCTAGCGGCAATCTGACGATCCCGGCCGGCCAAACCACGGGCACGATTGATGTAATGATTATCGACGACAGCCGTGACGAGGATGATGAAACATTCAAGCTGTTGTTGTCATCTCCGAGCGGAACAACAATCGCGAGCGGTTCCACTGCCGTGGTAGGAACCATTCTCGACGATGACCCAACTCCCTCCGTGATTGTCGGCGATGTCAACGTGCCGGAAGGGGCGGGGACGGCCAGTGTTACCGTGCATTTGTCGAGTGCCAGCAACAAGACGATCACAGTTAGCTACGTCACTGCCAACGGCACTGCCACGGCAGGGGCGGATTATACGGCCGCCAGTAACTTGTTGACCTTTGAGCCGGGCGAAACAACCAAAACGATTCCCGTCAGCATTCTCAATGATGCGACCGACGAGGATGACGAATCGTTCACAGTCACGCTCTCATCGCCGACAAACGCGACGTTGGGGCGTGCGACGGGAAACGTCATCATTCTCGATGATGATCTATGCGCCGCTGCTGAGCATCAACAACCCCACTACCAACGAGGGGAACGGTACGATGACGTTCACCGTCTCGTTGTCGCAAGCTAGCGCCAAAACAATTAGTGTGAATTACGCCACCGCCAATGGTACAGCCACAGCTGGCAGTGATTACACAGCGACCACCGGGGCACTGACATTTAATTCAGGAGATACCACAAAAACTTTTACCGTTCCTGTTCTGGAGGATACCGCGGTCGAAACGGCGGAAACGATACGCGTCAATTTGTCCAATGCCACCAATGCGGCGCTCGGCGTAGCTCAAGGCACAGGCACGATCACGGATAACGACAGCCCGACCCTTAGCATCAACAACGTCACCGTTAACGAAACATCCGGGACCGCCACCTTGACGGTTAGCCTCTCGGCTCCCAGTGCTTTACCCATCACCGTTCACTGGGCGACAGCGGATGGGACGGCAACGGCCTCCGACGACTATTCCAGCAATTCTGGCAACCTGACATTCAACCCGGGAGTTACGACGCGAACGATCAACGTGACAATTAATCAGGATGCGGATACTGAGTTGGAGGAAACGTTTAAAGTTGCTCTAAGCAACGCCACCAACGCCCAACTCCCGACTGGAACACAAGGTGTTGTCACAATTCGTGCCAATGGTCCCTTGACGGTCGCTTACGCCACCTACACCGTGCCACATGACAAGCCGTTTACCTTCAACGTTGCCGCGAATGCCCAAGGCGGCTCCGGTTCGCCCCTGCAATACACTCTGGTAGTGCAGGCTGATCACGGTTCTGTCATTGTTGTCTCAGGAACGACGCTCAAATACACGCCACGGCTGCACTATGTGGGTGAAGATTCCTTCGCTTACGATCTGAAAGACGGCACATACGAAATCCCATTTGTGCAAGCCGAATTCAACGTCGTGGAAAACGCGCCGGTTGGGTTGCCCGATAGTTATACACTCGGCAAGGGAACAACCTTGTCGGGACAAAACGTCCTGACCAACGACTCGGACGCGGACAATGACGCGTTGACGGCGGTGCTCGATTCAAGCGTCACGCATGGTACGCTCGCTCTTTGGGCAAACGGTAATTTCACTTACACGCCCGCGACAACGCCTGGCCTTTACGAGGGAACCGACCAATTCACCTACCACGTCACCGACGGCATCACATCCAGTGCTCCGGTAACTGTGACTCTCACGGTCGTGTCTCTTCCTCCCGTGGCGAATGCAGAGCCTGCTCTCAATGTGGTGCATGATCATGCGCTCACAGGCAATGTGCTTTCCAACGATGTCAGCCCCTACAACAAACCGTTAGTTGCTCAACTGGTGTCATCCGTAGCCACGGGAACTTTGTCACTGCAGCCCAACGGCAACTTTACCTTTACGCCGACTGCGGGCTTCTTGGGTGACGTGTCGTTCAAATATCGAGTAACCGATGGCAACCTGACATCAGGAATCGCGACGAACGTAATCCATGTTGTGAACCACACGCCCACTGCCTTGCCGGATGCATACACCGTCACGCACGACCATGGTCTTGCCGTCTCCTCGGTTTATTTAGGCATTCTCGCCAACGACCCAGACGCTGACTACGACACGCTCACGGCCAGCGTGAATCAGACGACGGCGCACGGCAAGCTGAGCCTTAACTCCGATGGCACGTTTACCTACACGCCTGACCCAACCTTCGCCGGGAGCGATTCGTTTACCTACACCGCCTCGGATGGCGTTTCCGCAAGCAACGTGGCCACGGTCACGATTCAGGTCGTGGAAACTGTGCCGACGGCCAGCAACGTCAGCGTGAGCAACTTCCCGCACGACAAAACCCTCGTGCGCACGCTCGCCGCTGCGGAGATCTCGCAAGATGCCGACCTGGATTCCTTGAGCTTCGTGCTGGTCGAATCCGTCGCGCCCGACAAAGGCATTGTACGACTGCACGCCAATGGCGACATTGCCTACAGTCCTCCTCCCAATTGGACGGGAACCGCTCAATTCAAGTTCGCTGCCTATGATGGCCTGCAATACAGCCTACCGGCAACCTACACGATCCAAGTCGTGGAACATGCACCAGTGGCAGTGGCCGATTCGTTCACAGTCGTTCACGACCATTCACTTAACGCCCCATCCGTGCTCAACAACGACACCGATGCGGATGGCTCGGCCTCCGTCGAGCCACTCGCGGCTCGGCTCGTCTCGGGGGCTGGCGTGCAACATGGATTGTTGGCGTTCAACAGCGATGGCACTTTTGTGTATCAGCCGGCGGCTGGCTATTCCGGTAGCGATGCGTTCCAGTACCGTGTTTTCGACGGCCGGCAATATAGTTCTCCGGTCACAGTGACGATTTCCGTTGCGGAACATGCTCCATTGAGCGTTGCAGATTTGGCGGTGGTCGGGCACGACCGCACCTTGACCGGCAACGTGCTGGCGAATGACACCGGATCAGGATACGGGCGAAACCCTATCGGCCCAACTTGTGAGCGGACCGGCCCATGCCAGCCAATTCACCCTCAGCCCGAATGGAACCTACAAGTTCGTGCCCGGCGCGGGGTACTCGGGGACTGATAGCTTCACGTACCAGGCGTTTGACGGTGCAAGCTTCCAATGTCAGCACCGTCACCATTACGGTTCGAGAAACGGCCCCGGTGGGAAATGCCGACACGTTTTCCATTGGCCATGACAAGTCGATCACACCAATCCTGTCGGTGCTAACAAACGACTCTGACGCTGAGAATGACCTGCTTACCGCGCAGCTTGTTGCCTCGCCGGCGCACGCCAGCCAGTTCACCCTGAATGCGAACGGCACGTTCTCCTTCACGCCCGTCGCGGGATATTCGGGCGATGATTCGTTCACGTATCAAGCCAACGATGGCGCAACTGTCAGCCACCACGACGGTCACGATCCACGTAAACGAAACGGCGCCAATAGCAGCGAATGATGCGTTTACGATTGGACACGGACGCTTGCTCAACCGGTCCATCCTCACCAACGACTCCGATGCCGAAAGCGATCCACTCACCATTCAATTGCTCGACTGGCAAACCCAACAGCCGATCACTCCACAGGCGCTCGCCCAATCGATGGCGGGTACGTTCGTCTGGAATGCCAACGGCACGTTCCAGTACACCGCGCCCCAGAACGCGGCGACTGAACATTTCGCCTATCGGCTGAACGATGGCCTTAATAACAGCAGCATCGCCACCGTCACGATTCAATCCACGCGCACAGCTCCCAATGTCGTCGCCGACAATTTCACCGACGTTCATGATCGATCCTTGTCAGCCAGCGTTGTCACGAACGACAGCGACGTTGACGGCGACTCGCTCACGGCTCAGCTTTACGACCCGGCGACCCAGCAGGTGGTAACCGCCGATCAACTGGGATTGCAAGGGAGGCTGACTTGGAGCTCCAATGGCGCCTTCGTCTATGCGCCCCCATTGCATTGGACGGGGACCGAGGTTTTTCGCTATCGCCTGTTCGACGGGTTCGACTACAGCTCACCCGTTGCCGTGACGATCACCGTGGGTGACCTCCCCCCTACCAGCCAGGACGACACCTACCACGTCAAACCTGGCACGAGTTATTACGCTCCGCCGCAGTTTAATCCATATCGACCTCAGCCCCTGGCCAACGACACAGATCCCGACAATGACCCCTTACAGGTGGCCACTGTCATCGGCCCCACACACGGCACGTTGACGATTCTGCCCAGTGGCGCTTTTACTTACACGCCTACTTCAGGATTTCGTGGAACCGATAGTTTTACCTATCGCGCGACCGATGGCGTAACCTTAACAAACCCAACGACGGCCACCTTCCTCGTTGCCAATGCGCCGCCGGTCGCCAGCAACGACCAACTGACCGCTCAGGCAGAAATTCCGAGTTCGCTGAGCCTCGTCTTCAACGATACCGATCCCGATGGCGACGCGCTCACGGCCTATCCGGTCGATCCGGTGACCGGCAATCAAATCTCACCTGCCAGTTTAGATCTGCATGGCACGCTGGCTTGGGACTCGCTCGGCGGATTTACCTATCAGGCCAACGCGGGCTACTCAGGAATCGTCACGTTTTCCTATCGGATTACCGATGGATGGGACATCAGCAATACCGCCAAGGTCACGATCCAGGTGCAAGGTTCGTCGGCAGTGAACCATTCCCCCGTCGCTCACGACGACAAGTTTGCCCTCGGTCTGGGGCATGTCTTAAATGTTCCCAGCTATCAAAATTGGCACGGTAGCTCGAACGCCCTTCCATTGCAACTCAACGATTCCGATGCGGACGGCGATGACCTAACGACGCTGCTGATGACAGGCGTCAGTCATGGCTCGCTTGCGCTCAGTGCAGATGGTTCTTTTGTCTATACGCCTCAAGCCGGTTTTCAAGGGACCGACCAATTCACATATCAGTTGTTCGACGGCAACGCCAACAGCAACACAGCCACAGTAACCATCAACGTGGCCAATCACTTGCCAGTAGCCGCCGCGGCAACTTTCACGGTGACGCACGATCAAACGCTCGACACCTCCACGGGAAATGCCGCCATCGTGGGGGGCTTGTCCAGTACGCTCAGCGACGTTGATACCGATACGCTTACCTATTCGATTACGGCCAACACGACGCATGGCCAGTTGACGCTGTTGACGGGGGGCAATTTCCGCTATCAGCCAACCCCTGGCTATGTCGGCGGCGACAGCTTCACGTATCAAATCGCCGATGGCCACGGCGGGACTGCCACAGCCAAAGTGGCGTTTGCGGTAGTTAACCAGCGGCCCACAGCCAATTCCGGCTTGGTCACGATGACGCATGACACGACACTGACGAGCCATCTGCCCTCTGGATTTTCGACAGACGGCGATCCGATCGATGCCCGTCCCGCCGGCGGACCATTTTATGGTTCGCTCACGCTGTCCGCGGATGGAACCTACGTCTATACGCCGAGCGCCTCGTTCGTCGGCACGGACTCATTTACGTACGTGTGGCGCGATCGCGTTGGGCTGACGGGCGTCGCCGAAGGGTTGGAGAGCAATTTTGCCACGATCACGATTAACGTGCCGCGCTCGGTCTCCAGTGGCGGTGGACGACGTGTTTGCTTTCGGTTTCGAGCAAGGGCCGAACTACACGGCGAATGTGCTGAACAACGATCTCAACGCTGATGGCGGCGCGCTGACCGCTTCCGTTTCCGTTCCGCCTCAGCACGGGATCGTGACGATACAAGCCAACGGCAGCTTTCAATACACCCCCACGAGCGCCGGCTTCATCGGCTCGGATAGCTTCGTCTATGTCGTTCAGGACAGCGTGGGAACTAGCGTGTCGGCCAAAGCAACGTTGACCATCTCGCCCCTGGCGGTGCATCCGGTCACGGACCTGCAAGTGCTGGAGCGTTCCAATCTGAACGCCGTCCTAGCCAATGTCACATTCTCCAGTGGCTACACGGCTGCGTTACCGCTCACCGTTTCCGTCGCTTGGGGGGATGGCCAAACCACGGCCGGAACGGTGTCTAACACGACCACTGGTTTCCAGCTTTCAGGAACGCATCGCTACGACAAAAACGGCGTCTATTCAGCCGTGCTGACTTTGCATGACTCGGCTGGTGGAACTTGGTTGGCGACGACGAATGTGACCGTTGCCGATACGCCTCCACAAGTCTCAATCTCGCCTAATTTTTCGGCGCGGAAGGGGCAGGCTTTCCAATATGCGCTGGCCACCTTTACCGATGACGCCGACGCCACGCCAAGCCAGTTTACCGCCCAGGTTGACTGGGGAGACGGCCGGCAATCGCCAGCAACCATTACCGCGAACAACGGCACATTTACCGTGATGGGTTCGCACCTCTATGCCCATCGCGGCCAACAACCGGTGTCGCTGACGGTGACAAAGACGGGAGGCCTCACCGCGTCGGCCAGTGGCCAGATGATCAACGTCACGCACGTCATCACAGTGACCGGTCAGACCGCTCATATTGATCCAGGCAACTCGATCAATGGTGCAGTTGCTTCGTTCACCAGCGACAATTCGCAGGATAGCGCGGAAGATTTCTTCGCGATTGTTAGTTGGGGGGATGGCACGCAGTCGCTCGGCCTGATCACGGGCGAGGGAGGAATGTTCACCGTCTCGGGACAACACGCGTATTCACAGCCCGGCAGCTATCCCATCCATGTTGAAGTAACAGATGACGATCCGGCAGTCGGATCGATCGTCGTTGGCCAAAACTTGCCCGAAATTCCCAATGTCACTCTGCAAGTCTTTGGCAAAAATCTGGTGATCAATGCAGGTGAGGCCCTCTCGCAAAGCAATGTGTTGGCCGAGGTTTTTGAAACCGACGTCGGAGGAACCCCGGCGGCGGTAACTGCCTCGATCAATTGGGGTGATGGTAAGACGAGCAATGGCACAGTCAATGGATCTGACGGCCAATTTGAAGTGACCGGCGATCACACGTACACCAGTGAAGGGGCTTACAAAGTAACGATCACGATCAGCGGCAGCGGCACGAGTACGCTCGGTACAGCTTCGATTCTCGTTCTCGGCAAACCGCTCCAGGGAACGCCCCAAACGATCGATCTGACTAACCTGAGTTATGACGTGGCACATGGGCGAGATCCCCGCAACAACGCCTTAGTTGCTCAATTTACCGATCCCAGCGGCGCCAATGCGTCGTACACCGCGCTGCTCGACTTGGGAGATGGCCAGTTTGTCTCCGCTTCCGTCCAACGCACGCCCGGCGCGAGTTCGCAGACCTTGCAAGAAGGCTCTTCCGGCAGCGCTACCTCTCCTCCTGCGCCCGAAACACAACTGATCACGCTCCCCAGCGTTCCGACGGGAGGCACGTTCACGCTCACGTTCGGTACCGCCACCACCGATCCCTTGCCGTCGAACGCCAACGCCGCTCAGGTGCAAGCGGCATTGCTCGATTTGCCAACGATTGCCGGAGTAACCGTCAGCGGCAATCCCGCGATCGGCTTCACGGTTACCTTCACCGCGCAGCAAGCCAATCAAAACGTCGGGTCCATTTCTGCGAACGACGCGGGATTGACCGGAGGGGCCAAGACCTACGATGTTCGCGCCACCGTCAACGAGACGATGCCCGAATCGCTCAAAGTGCGCATCTACAAGAACGGCGAGCCGCGATTGGAGATCGAAAGCACGATCCAGCAACCGAATAGTTCCTCGGCATCGTCCAGCAGTGGCGATAGTCACGCCCCGGACGACCTTAAGGATTGGCTGGACGAGCAGGATGATAAAGCACAGCCCAAGACGATTTCCCCCCAGGGAGTGACGATCTCCGCCACCGAGAACGAGTCGTTCGACGGCAATGTGGCGGATGTCGCGGGCGACACGGAGGGCTGGACTGCCCAGATCAATTGGGGCGACGGCGACCAGGGGGAGGGGACGGTTAGCGGAGGACACGTTCAAGGCCAGCACACCTATGAAAAGCCCGGCGACTATCGCATCACCGTCACGCTCCGCCACGATCCACCGCAACATGATTCAAATGATCCTAACGACACCCTGTACGGCAACAGTTACTACTACAACAGCGGCTATTACTACAACGGCTATTATCAAGCGACCGTCTATAGTGGCGCGATTGTCAACGCCAAGCCGTTTACGCTAACGGCAGGCACGCTAGTCGCAGGCCAGACAGGGGAACGATTGGACGACCAAGTGCTGGCCACCGGCACGGACATTGGCGATAACGCGACCGCCGTCATCGAGTGGGGGGATGGAACTATCGATGAGGGGACGACGAGTGAAACGGAAGTTAAAGGCTCGCACGTTTATGAGAATCCTGGCGAGTATCAAATCCGCGTGGTCGTGCGTAGCGGTTCGCATGTCAAGACTGTCGTCACCAATTCCAAGATCACGTTGCCCAGTCTTGCGTCAGGCGCCGCCGCGTCCCTTGGATCTATTGCCGCTCCCTCAACGGATCACCGGACAGGAAGAGCAGGAACTCAAGGATGGAACTCAAGGGCTCATCGTCGCGGTGATCAACGACATGAATCCCACACATATCGGCGGTCTGCATCAAGCGACGATCAACTGGGGAGATGGCTCTAAATCGGAGGGTGTGATCGAGTATGTCTCCGGCACGAAATACAACGTCCGTGGGAAACATACCTATCACGACGCCGGCGCGTTCGGTATTAAGGTGACGTATCAAGACCAGGCAGACGAACTGATCGTTGGCACGACGGCACTGATCTCCGCGCCGCACATCGTCGGTGTGAACAGCAGTGCGGTCACGGCTGAGGACATTACCACCGGCGCGGGAGCGACGCTGCAAGATGTGCTCGTCGCCGAATTCAAGCTGGACGATTCCAACTCGCTCCGAACAGCCGCTGACTTCTCGGCCACGATTCACTGGGGCGATGGCACGCGGGCCACCACCGGAAAGATTGTGCAGTTCGGCGACAAGTTCCTCGTTTATGGCAGCCACATTTATCTTAGCTCGAATTCCTCCCCTTCTTGGTATTACGATAGCTACAGCTATGGATATTACAGCTATGGATATTATGGATATAGCTACCCAGGCTACGGCGGCAGCGGCAAGTTCACGCTAACCGTGGATATTCAGGATGGTGCAGCAGTCACGCAATCAGTTGAGGCCAAAGGAACCGTGGAAGTGGGCCTCACCTATGTTGGCGGCGGCCCGATCAGCCTTTACACGGGCCTAGCCGGCCAAGCCACGATCAGCTGGGGAAACGATTATGTGGCCACCGACACCTACCATGGCCGCGGCGATATCAATTATCAATGGACCTCCTATGACTACACGTCAAATTCAGAGGGTGGCCTAGTCGATCACAGCTTTTCGCAACAGACTGAGACGTATTACGGGATCGCTCAGCTCACCCAGTCGATTGACTGGGGAGACAACGAAACGAATACACTAAATGCTTATCTCAACTATGGCGATTCGGAAACCGCTGGCGACAACGGCGATCATTCGAGCCAAACATGGAGCGGGCTCAACAGCTCAGGTGCTTTCGGCTGGGGTTGGGGGGGCTGTGGCATGGGGGGATGTGGTGGCTGGTTAGGTAGCTACTACGGATGGGGCTGGGGAGGTTGGTGGGGCGGTTATTATGGCTGGGGCGGGCTTGGCGGCTGGTATTCTTTAGGAGACACGTTCCCAGACGGCTCGCAAGAGAAGAGCGATTCTAGTTCGTGGGAGTACCCCGACTCCTTTGGCGGATCTTCTTATTACTCAGGTAACTCAAGTTACGATGCCACGCCGACGCATTATCACACTGAAGGACAGGAGCAGTGGAACAATCCTCCATGGTATTGGGGGTGGGGTGGCTACTACGGCTTGGGTGGCTACTACGGCTTGGGCGGTTACTATGGCTTGGGCGGTTACTATGGCTTGGGCGGTTACTATGGCTTGGGCGGTTACTATGGCTTGGGCGGTTACTATGGCTTTGGTAGCTACTATGGCTGGGGTTATTATGGCACTTCTGGCAACAGTAATTGGACGTCTGACTCCTACGCCTACGATTGGCAGCCGTATGGCAATACGTCGCATACCTACGAGGAACCTGGTTCCTACGAGATCGATGCGCTCGGCATTCAGCGAACGATCGTGGTGGGAGATGGCGTCGTTCTCAATGCCAAAGTGATTCCCGCGTTCTATGCCACGGCGGGCGAATCGGCTGAGACCACGCTCCTCACCTTCAGCGATAGCAAGTGGCTGGATGATAGCGATAACGGCTTCTTCGCCGAAGTCTCGTGGGGGGATGGCGAGGTCGGTACCGCCCCTGTCGAAATGGGCCCCGACAACCGCCTGAAGATCACAGGCGACCATGAGTACGACCTCCCCGGCAGCTATCCCGTCACCATTCTCCTAAACGACGGCGGCGGCACACAACGTGTCTTCAGCACGTTAGCGAAAGTAGCCGATTATGATCTGACCGGCACGGGCAAAGACTTCCGGACCGTGGCGAACGAATCGACCGGCGACGTGCTGGTGGCGACGATCGATAACTGGACCTCGCCCGAGGGGGATTATGAAGCCGATGCCGAGCTGTTCACGGCCGAAATCGACTGGGGTGATAAGAACAATCAATCCAGCGACGGGTCGTCGTCTAAGCCCTATCTCTCGCTCGGCACAATCTACTACAACGTCTTGACCGACAAGCTAGACGTCTATGGCAGCCACAAGTACTCGGCCGCCGGCGATTTCACGGTGAAGATCAAGATTACTGACCTGGCCACCCCCGGTGTGGTCGTTAAGGGCCAGGCTCACGTCACCTCCGATTGGTCGCTGCAAGCGGTCCAGCGGACTGAAGGTTTCGAGGAAGGATATCAGCAAAGTTTCGGCCCCGCCTCCGTCGCGCTGAACACCGGCGCGCTCCTCCTGGCTCAGGAACTCGATTTCGACGTTAGCCCCGGCACGGCCAGCGGCCGTGATCCGTTGCTCGTCTTCAACTCCAACACGCTCAGCGTCCACCCAATCATCCAGGCCGATTTGCAAAGCGTCGCCGGCACGGCGGTGCCGGCGCGGATCGAGGTGCAGCTTACCTGGAACGATCAGCCGCAAGCCCTGCGCACCTTTACGACCACCGGACATTCAGCCGGCGACAGCTACGTTATGGCGGCTCAGGTGGATGCAGCGGTCAAGCACTCCGGTGTGTATGCCTGGAAGTTCCACGTCAGCATCTATCGCACTGCGAACGACGATCAGCCGATCCAACTCGAAGACTCCGGCCAGGCCCTGGTCATCGTCAACGAGGACGAGTCGGCCACGGCCGGCAATCCCTTCAACTATCTGGCCGCTTACCAACCTGGCTGGAACCTCAGCGTGCTTGACCGGCTGCTGATTCAAGACAACGGCGACGTGCTGTGGCAAACCGGCGCCGGCGGCACGCGATTGTACGTCAAGCAAACAAACGGAGAGTACGAAAACGCCGCCACGAACGATTTTGGCCAGTTGGAGTTCGACCCAGAACAGGTCGAATTCACCTACACCGCTAAGGACCGCACGCAGTACGTCTTCAACCATCTGGGGCTACTCGCCAAAATCGAACCCCCCGACGAGTTGGAGTACAAGCTGCAGTACGATAGTGCAGGTCGCATTCAAAAAGTCATCTCGCCCGATGCCGCGCCGACGAATGCCAGCGCCACGTTTGGCTATACGGGAACTCGGCTGACCAGCATTGCGGAACCGGGGAGCCGCACGTTTAGCCTGGCCAATAACGGCAGCCAGTTCGTGATCACTGATCCGGAAGGATTCACTCGCACCTTTGCACTCGATGCGGCGGGACGGGTGACGGGGCAGGCCTGGGATCCGTACGCGAGTATCTATCATTATGCGACGAACGGCCTGCTCGATGGCGTGCAATTGGGCCTGACGGCGTTGGGAAGCATCTATCAGGTTCAGCCGTTGGCGGCGGTAGGCCTGGGAAGCACTGCCTCAAACAATGTCGCCCCCACCATTCCCTACACCTACGCGATGGTGACCGCCCCCGCCCTCCCCGGCGGCAGCAGCTTCCGCCACGACACCAAGTACCAACTCGACCCCGAAGGACGCCTCCTGGCCGAGAACCGGCCGGACGGCGTCACGCTGAAGTGGGAGCGCGACAGCCACCACAACGTCGAGTATTACCAAGACGCGAACGGCAACTACTCGTCGTATGTCTATGACTACAGCGACGAAGGCAAGGGAGATCTGGAACTCTTAGATGCTCCCGGCCAAGGGACGACCGAGTATGAGTACGACCCGCGGTTCCATCTCGTCACCAAGATCACCGACGCCCGTAATAACAGCACATATTTTGAATACGACGACGAAGCGCATCTCATCACGACCACTGATCCCTACGGCAAGACGATCGTCAACACCTGGGCTAGCGACGTCATTCAGTCCACCACCGACAAGCGCGGCAGCACCACGACCTACGCCTACGACACCAACCGCCGGCTGACCGACGAATACGATCCGCTGGCGGCAGCCGGAAATTACAAGACACACTACGTCTATGACAACCGCGGCAACGTCGAGGAAATCGACGACAACAACGGCAACGGGACGATCTATACGTATGACGGGCTGAACCGACTCACTTACGTTACCGACCCGCAGAATTACTTCACCGAGACCGATTACACGGCGGCGGGACTGGCCTACCGTGAACGGGACAAAAACGGCGTCATCGCCAAGCAATTCTACGATACCCGCGGCTACCAGACCGACACCTACGCCGCCTTTGGCACAGCGGTCCAGCAGCACACGCACTTCGATTACTACGCCAACGGCTCACTCTGGAAAACGACCAATCCCTTCAACCAAGTCACCTCTGTCACGCCGAATTTCGACCCAGCCGCTCGCCAGGTGACCGTCACCGATCCGCTGGGCGGATGGGTGACTAGCAGTTACGACGCGGCAGGGAATTTGAAAACCGAAGCGCGGCCTGGTCGGATCACGCTGTACGAATACGACGCTGCCAACCGCCAACGCTTTTTCTATCCGAACTACGGTGCCAATTCCTCGGTGCGGTACGAAACGACCTACGACGATGTGGGGAACGTCCTGACCCAGACCGATCCGGAGGGGAACACCACGACGAATATGATCGATCCCAAGCTGAACCTGGTACGCGCCGTGACCGATGGCTCCGGCGTCACCACGTCGTACGATTACGATCCCAACGGCAACCTGTGGAAGACCTACTTCCCCAGTCAGCTCATCACGATCAACAACTATGACGCCCGCAACCTGCTGATGGGCACGGAGTATTACGACTACTCGCAGGATGACTTCGTCGGCACGACCGGCTTCACCTACGACCACAACGGCAACAAGCTGACCGAGACCGACCTGCGAGGCAACACCACTAACTTCTATTACAACAACCTCGACCAACTCACCGACATCTGGCAGCCGTTGCCCGGCACCAGCCAGCATGGCCGGCCGCACACGCACTACAGCTACTACGCCGATGGCAGTCAGGAGAGCGTCACCGACCCCATGGGACGCCTCACGACAACCTTCTACGACGCCTTGGGTCGGACCACGAGTGTTCAGGAATACGACGGCACCACGTATTTCAATCACACCACGTTCAGCGACAGCAACTATGGCACGGTGCAGATGGAGCAGGTGACCGACAAGCTCAACCGTGTCACCACAGAGCTTTATGACCCGCTGGGCCGGCTGTATGAGCATCGCGATCCGAATCCGGCCACGGGGGCCGGGGATGGGCCGATCAGCAAGACGGGGTACAACGCCCAAGGAATGGTCAACCGGACGCTGGCCGCCGATGGGACGGAAACGCTGTACAACTACGACAGTTTCGACCGCGTGAGCTCCGTGCAGGAAGGGACGGCCGCCGATCTATACACGACGTACAAAACGGTCGCCGGCGCCACCTACTACGACAACGGCTGGACGCAGACGAGCACCGACCGGGCCGGCACGACCACGAGCTACACCTACGACGGCGCGGGGCGGCAGCGGACGGCGACCGTTTCGGATGGCACGCAGTCACTCGTCACCGAGCAGATTTACGACACGGCTGGCGCTGAACGTGGTGCTCGCCCCCAATGGGGACCAGACGACCTACGGCCGCGACGGTTTTGGCGACCCGCACCGAGACGGTGACCATCGGCGGGGTGGACCTCGAACGGAGCTACGGCTACGACGAGAACGGCAACCTGACCGACTATACCGACCGCGATGGCCGCCGCACCCACTACCAGTACGACACACTGAACCGGAAGACCGACGAAACCTGGTTCGACGAGAGCGACGACCCCACTGGCTACTCGGCGACCTACAGCTACACCATCGACAACTCGCTGCACACCGTCACCGCTTATCAAGGGGCCAGTGTCGCTTCCAGCACGACGTACACCTACGACACGATGGGGCGGCCTGATGACGTGACGCGGTATGTCAACGGCGCGGGCAGCTTCGATTTGAACTACGACTACAACTCGGAAGGTTTTCTCTATCACCGCACGATCGACGCCGGGTTGTCTTCGCTGTTAGTGGATACCAGCTACAGCTACGACTACGAGGGGCGCCCTGGAAGATTAGCGAGTCGGGCCTTTACGCTCAGGCCAAATCGATTGAATACGGCTACGTGCCGTTTGGCGATGCTCATGGCGGGCAACTGCTGACGATCAATCGGCATCTGGGGACAACTCCCACTTCAGGCAACCAGATTCTTTCCACCTTGTATGGCTACGACAGCCGCGACCGCCTCACCAGCATTGAGAACTATGGCTTTGGCCATACCCTGCCCATCAGCGAGTATGCCTATAGCTACAACACGGGAGACAGGATCGACTCGTTTGGCGTCACGCTTGATGGCGATCCGCAAACGGACGAAACGCGGACCTACGGCTACGACGCGACCGGCCAGCTCAAGACCGCCAAGGACAGTAGCAACACGGCGGTCGAAAGCTACAACTACGACGCCAACGGCAACCAGCAGAGTTGGGATCTGGACAATTTGAATCGGCCCCAGGACGACGGGGCGTACACCTATACCTACGACGCCGAAGGGAATCGGCTGACGCGGACGAACACCGCCTCGGGGGATGTCGAGACCTATTCCTGGGACAACCGCAATCGGCTAACGCAAGTCCAAAAGACCGACGGCAGCACGGTGGTTTTCACCGTCGAGTATGCCTACGACAACGAGAATCAATTGGTTGGCCGCCGCGAGACGGTCGGCAGCAATGATCCTATCACGAACTACTTCGTCTGGGACAACGGCCAGATCGTCCTGCGGCTGGATGGCAACGACGAGATGCTGAACCACTACACCTGGGGCTTTGGCACGGATCAGTTACTGGCTGACGAGCAGTACGACGCGGATACCCAGGCGCTCGACCACCTCTATTGGACGCTGGGGGATCACCAAGGCACCCTCCGCGACATCGCCGAGTTCACGCCGGCGGCAGGAGAAACAGACGCCCACACCGACTTGGTCAACCACCGCACGTTCGACTCGTTCGGCCTCCCCACCGGTGAAACCGACACCGCCATCGACGAACTCTTCGGCTTCACCGGCGTCTATCTCGACCCACTAACAGGCCAACAATACAACCGCGCCCGCTGGTTCGACCCCCAGCTCCACCAATGGCTCAGCGACGATCCGCTGGGGCTGGCCGCGGGTGACCCGAATGTGCGGAGGTATGTCAAGAACGACCCGGTGAATAAAACCGATCCGAGTGGGCTAGAGGAACGAGCGTTATCGCCGGTTGAGTCGTTCATGCTTCGCGAGGCTAACTCGCGAGGGGTTGATATTCCTACGCTCGTCCAGCAACTTCAAGAAGAGGCAGCGATTGTCATGGCGCAAAATCGCGCCAGGGAATGGAATGAATTGTCCACCAAGATACAGCTGGAGGCAGATCGACGAAGGCGCGCTGCGGCTGAGATGGGAGTTGGAGGTGCGATTGCGGTCGGCACCCTCGCGGGTTCCATGGAAATAGGACGCGCTTTGACGATGCCTTTGCGATTGGTGGGCCGCGACTATTCCCAGCAGGATTTGGCTCTGGAGCAGATGTGGGAACTCTGCCAGCTTCGTGCGGAAGATGAGAAGTTCACGAGGACAGGAACTCGGGCTGCGGCGAACGTTTCCGCGCAAGCCATGACTGCACTCACGCTGTCGGGTCCAGTCGAAGGAACGCTGACTTGGATTGGTGGAACGCGCCTTGTTCAAGCGGGGATGGCAACAAACACTGGAATTGTCCTTGCCAATGGCGCAAGCAGCGGCTCCTCTGGCTAATCTGACGGCCGGCAGCATGATGGGATACGCGGCTTACGAGAACGGGGTTGCCTCCTACTATGCATATCAAGTCGGTGACACGGACGCTTCGGCCAACTATGCGTCTCTATCCGTAATGCAAGGGTCGTTCGGGGCCTATGGTGTGGCGGATGGAACTTTTGGTGTTACTGGACAGTTGCGTCAGTTATGGGCATCCCAAGCAGACGCGTCCACAAGTCTGTTTTCTGCTGGCGAGGAATTCTACTGCAACGGAACGGGGAATTCATATAAAACACTTCAGAGAAATGACATAAACTGGGGGCACATACGCACTGCTGGCGATCGTCGAGCAATTGGCCTAACAAATGCTGAAGCTGCAGAACAATTTGGACTCGCGCCTCAATTGGATGATGGCTTCTTCGCAACACTTCACCACTGTGAGCAAGATGCGGGAGGTCCACTTTTTGAGGCCTCAACCCGCTACCATAATATCACGAACATTAACAAAGCGCCTTTACACCCATACGGACGCGCCGGTCATCCATTTAATCCAATGGGGAGAGGTCCGGGATCACGACGGCAATTGTTTCAAGATCATGAAGTCGGAGAGTATTGGCAATGGAGGGCAATGACTAGATGAATATAATTCTACAGATTGCGACAAAGCTGTCTGCGAAACAATTTGAGCATGAACATCCTCACAATGTTGATAAGGCAATTAATGCGATTGTCGATGCCAATGCGGACCTTTTGAAGGCATATCTACGTCGTTTTCGAGGGCCTATTGGTTCATCAAGAACCAGCTTTCAACTTTTAGACGCGATTGAGGAACAGCCAAATATCGTTACTCAGACGACATTTTTGCGCAGTGAATTCCAGCTAGGACAACAGTGGGTGGCGATTAGTGATATCGTCGGTGGTTCACTGCTCGTACTTAATACTGAAAAAGATAAAGTGTTTAATGTCGATTTTGAAGGCGGAATCGAATTGCTTCGAGACGGAACCTTGCCTCCAATTTCAAACTCATTCGAAGAGTTTTTGATTTGGTTTTTTGTTATATGATGTTTGTGTAGTGGTTCAGCGATTGTTGTGTGGTCTGATGTTCACTTGTGAACTGGTCCATCGACTTTTGGATGGGCACTTGTTCAGCGGTTGGAGGGTTGAGAAAATAGATTGTGAGGCCAGAACTGAATAACCACCGGCTGCAAGCCGGTGGGTTCGGGAAAATCGTGGCTTCGGACTGGAAGTCCTTCGCTCACGATTTAGGAACTTGGAAATTGTCACCGCCATCACCGGGTTCCGTTCCTTCTTGCTGGCGGATGTATTCCAGAATTGCCTCATCCGTCACATTCCCGCTCGTAGCCACGAAGTAGCCCCGCGCCCACAAATGTCGCCCCCAATACTGTTTCTGAATGTGCTTGAACTCCATCATCAGTTTCCGCGAGCTTTTGCCTTTGATGTACTGCATGATCTTGCTCGGCGAGAGATTCGGAGGGCAGGAGAGCAGCACATGCACGTGATCGCGTGACACCGCTCCTTGCAGAATCTCAATTTCATTGGTCCGACAGACCTCGCGGATAAGGTCGCGAAGCCGCACGCCGACTTCACCCGTCAGAATTGGTTTGCGATACTTTGTCACCCATACAAAGTGGTACTTGATGTCAAAACGACTATGCGAACCAGTTCGATAATGCTCCATGACTCCCAAGTCTAAACCACTAACCGAAGAACCTAAAGGATTCGCCTGAAGGCGAGGGTTTTAGACCCATCGTGGAGACAATAAACGCGACCTCGTCCCGCGACAAGAGTTTGCGGCAGATGTGCCCTGACAATTTGGTTGTGACTTCCATCGAACCAGCCGCGCCAGCCTAGGCATCGGCTTGGCCGCCACCGGCGGCGACTTCGACGCCGCACTCGGCTATGCCGAATGGGGCACGACCATCGGCGGTGTGGCCAGTCAATTCATGGTCGCCTGCTTTGCCGCTGGCACACCAATCTTGACGCCGGAAGGCTCAAAGGCAATTGAGGAAATCAAGGTTGGCGATTTGGTTCTCTCCCGTGATGAGTTAGAAGCTCGTTGAAAATTTTGTTGTGTTGGCAGTGGGCCTGCGCGGCGGCTGTTAGCCAGTCGCAGCCAGTGGCGGCGAGGCGGAGTCAAGGGTAATTTCGCGAAAGATTTTCGGGTGGTCTCGGGAATAATTCCACGCCGCCGCGCATCTATACGTTCGTGCATATGCCGTGCGCCGAACGGCTCTTTGCAATCCCTTTCCCAAGAACCAGGAGACAACAACCACTTGAGCGCTGGCCGTTGTTGACCGTTTTTCCCAAGTCTTTTGCTATCAATGACTTTTCGAAAGCCGGCCACAAGCCAAGGCGATTGCACGTTAAGTCATTCACCGAGTAGGACTTGGGCGAGGTAGTTGTCATCCCAGCCGGCGGCGAGGTTTCACCGGTCAAGTCTGGTGGACAGCCGGCCAGCTTAATAGCGGTGCATTCTAGCGGCGGGTAGTGATCGTGAGCTTTCAGGGGATCAGCAAGCCGCTCGTTATCGAGCATTTGCAATTCATTTCTTGCGTCTGGAACGGAAGGTGTTGCGCGCGGCGGCCTCATCCGCCGAAACGAGCTGTGAAGCTGCGGCCGCAACGGTCAAAAGAAGTTAGAGCAACGGGGAAACTCGCTCAGACAAATGCGATGGCAGGCCCCTGTGAGCCGATTAACGAGGCGACAGCATCGGCTGCTGATCGAGCGCGACGTCGGTGACGGCCTTTTCAAGTCAGCGAATTGTCAGATCAGCGGGATGTGGCTAACTCAGCGAAAACCGAATCGTTACTTCGAAAACGTCGTGTACGTTGGATACGCCTTATACGGGTCGGAATCCGCCGATACTTTCGTCGTGGTTCCCGTCTTCACATCATGCTGCATGATGGCTCCGTCTTTGGCGAAGAGCAGGAACCTGTTATCTGTGGAGATCGAAACGTACCAGGCCATCCGGGACGGTTCCAAATCATCGAAGATCACCTCGTTGGTGATGGCAGGAACGGACGCATCAAACTTGGCATAGACCATGACCCCGCCCTTGTACATGTCCTGCTTCCGATCGACCCATTTCTGGTAAGCGATCATCGTCTCGTCCTGAGACAAAGCGATCTTGTGGATGAATTTGGCGTCAGGGCGCTGGACCTGAACGTATTTTGCTTCGCCATTGCTAGAGGGAGTTGCCAGATAGCTGTCTCCACCACGTTGCATGAACACGCGCCCGTCTGCTAGATGCGGATTGATCCAGCCCCAAGGGGCGATTCTTTGTTCCGCATCCGGTTGCCCATCTGCATCGTTCCAGTATGGCCCGGCCTCTTCCACATTCATGCGATTGAAGCTGATGCGATTCGAGCCATCTCGTGACCAGTATGGCTCGGTGTTGAAACTCTCTTTACCCTCGATGATCTCGTGGAGACTGCTACCATCGGCGTTCATGACACAGACAGAAGAACGCCATGTCTCGCAACACGGTCCGTTTACCGCATAACGCCTGAAAAACGTCAGTTTTCTACCGTCGGGACTGAAGTTAGGCTTGAAATTCCATACTTCCGTGTCGGTCAGATAGGTGATCTCGGATGTCTTGGACTCGGGGTCGTACACAGTTCGAGCAATCTGCCATCTGCCTTTCGCATCGGCCGTGGTACAGACATAGGTCACTTTGCCTGCCAGGGTCAGCACGACATTTTCCGTGCCACCAACCGACTTGACGCTTCGCGCAACCGAGTCGTAACCGTCCTTGCTGAATGTGACCACGGCTGCTGACGCCGTCGTGAGAAATGGTGCCCGGCCATCGGTCTGCTGCGAAAAATCTCCGTCAATCCGCACTTTTGAAACGGAGGCTTTGTTCGCAACCGCGTCGCCATCAAAGCTGAACCGTCCCTCGGCATCAGTCGTCGCAACGAGCCCAGCATCTCGTAGCGTGACTGTTGCACCTTCGAGAGGAACTCCTTTGCTCCCATCCATGACCAAACCTGACAGGATGGCTGATTGTGCGGAGACACAGGAGGTCAGCAGCAAAAACACTGAGATGAATCGGAACATCTTTCACGACCTTCTGGCTTGCTCGTCTGAGTCTTGATCCGTAGTAGAACAGACGGAGTTTAACGCGATTTTATCACTTTTTGCATCCCACACTCGTTTGTGAGCTTCTTCCGAGAATCTTCTGTGAAGTTCAAAGTATCGCCGGACACTTATCAGCCTGAAGCGATCAGCTAGATGTTAACAGCATTGTCCAGAGTTCGATGAGGAGCGAGGTAGTTGTGGGCGTGCTGGAACCTGCATCGGCCTCATCCACCGAGCAGCACACCAAATCTACTGAACCGGCTTCGACTCCACACACCGAGAATGGAAAGCACAACTTTTCCCAGTCAAAAAATCTGACACAAATCTGACACAGGGTGACCCATTTACAGTCGCTGCTAACCCGATTCAAATCAGGGGGAAGAGGACGGCAGAAGTTGCGTTTTGCGAAGCAAATCGCGACTAAGTGTCCACTAAATCGATACAAGCGCGAGTGGCGGAATTGGCAGACGCGCCAGACTTAGGATCTGGTGTCGCAAGACGTGCAGGTTCAAGTCCTGTCTCGCGCATTTGAGTAGTCTTTTCACGCGGTTTCCTATGATTGGTTGGGAACCCGCAACGCCCCCTCCCGTGCTGGCTCGCCTCAAAATGGTAACAATTAGGTAACAGCGTTGCGGTGACATTGGAGCCGCAATTCGATGGCCGCCCTGCAATCCCGGAATGGCAGTTACCGGATCGTCTTTCGTTATCAAACCAAGCAACACGCATTCACAATCGGCCAAGTGTCCAAGGACGAGGCGGAGACAAAAGCCGCCCAGGTCGATTACCTGCTGATGCGGCTAAAGCAGCGTCTGGCATTTCTCCCGCCGGGCATGAACATCGTCGAATACGTCCAGTTCGACGGCAAAGAACTGCCAGCAACACAGCCCGTTCCCGTCGTCGTCCCGACGCCAGCCGACAAGCTCACGCTTGCCCGACTCCGGGACCGCTACCTCGCCACGCATGAGGCGTCGCTGGAAGCCAACACGGTCGCGACAATCCGCATGCACTTTCGGCATCTTGCCAGCCGGCTGGGCGAAAGCTTTCTGATCGCTGAGCTGTCGCTGGCCGACCTCCAGCAGTATGTCGATCGACGCGCCAAGGCGGCTGGCATCAACGGCCGCAATCTTTCTGCAGTCACCATCCAGAAGGAAATCATTTCGCTTCGCACCGCGTGGAACTGGGGTGTCAAAATGAAATTGCTGTCCGGCCGTTTTCCCTACGACGGCCTGCGCTATCCCAAGACCACCGAAAAACCTCCGTTCCAAACGTTGGCGGAGATTGATCGACAAATCAAGGCCGGCGGATTGACCGAAGCTGAGCAGGCAGAATTGTTCGACTCCCTCTATCTTCAACTTCACGAGACTATCACCCTATTAGCTCACGTCCAAACCCATGCCAACCATAGATTCATCTACCCAATGTTCTGTGTGGCGGCTCATACCGGGGCCAGGCGGTCGGAGTTGATTCGCATGAAGGTGGCCGACATCGACCTCGCCGGACGAATCGTCACGATTCGGGAACGCAAGCGTGTGAAGGGGCAGGCAACAACTCGCCGAGTGCCCATGTCAGCCTTTCTGACCGCCATTCTCGCACAGTGGCTTGCGGACCATCCCGGCGGACCTTGGCTGTTCTGCCATGAATCGACGATCGCCCATAGCCGAAAACGCAGCTTAACCACCGGTCACTTAGGTGAGCGGACTCGCCCCAAGAACGGTAACGAGCGAAAGTCCAGGGTCCGCCAAAGGAACCTGCCGACCTCGCGGCTTTGACGAAAGACGAAGCCCACGACCATTTCAAACGCACATTAAAGGGAAGTCGCTGGGATGTGCTTCGCGGCTGGCACACGCTCCGGCACAGCTTTATCTCGGCTTGTGCAAGCAGGGGTGTCGATCAGAGGCTGGTCGAAACGTGGGCAGGTCATATGTCGGCAGACATGAGCCGCCGCTATGCCCACCTCTATCCCAGCACCCAACTGGAAGCGTTGTCGGGCGTGTTCGACAACGTAGCCTAAGAGCGACTAAGGGGCAGCAGCCCTTCGCGTTGATAGCGGATCAGTTCGGCATGGCTGAATACCCAGGCGGCATGGGGACCGCGCCCCGATCCACGTTTCTCGCCCTTGACGCGGCCCAGCCGTGCCCATTCGCGAACGGTAAAGCATGCTTTGCCGACCAGCCGGGCAAATTCCTCGACTTCGTAGAAAGCCTTCACGGTCTGCCGGTCCATGAGCGCCCTTAGCATCCTTTCAATTCTCTCTAACCTTTCGTCGAGCGTCATCGAATGGCTTCTTTCTTCGGTCGGCATTGTTGCTCGCATGATCAACTCTCGGCCACGTACATCGTAGGCGTCAGCATCACGTCAAACGTCTTTGATGATACGTTTTTCTAGCGATGTCGAACTCGTGTATAGCTTATGGGGCGGACAAAGGTAATCGATGGATATCCTTGCAAGTTTGCTCCTTGGACATTTAGCTTGGCCTTTTACAGACAGGCGTGACGAACGCCATTAAGCCGTAGTGGAACCGTTCAATTCATTTCCAGCACCTTCGCCGGCCCATGCGCTGGCATCGGCTCATCTCGTTCATCCGCCTCGGGAAACTCAATCGCCGTGATGACGGGTTCTTTCCCGTCTAAAAAATCTCGTTCTGCGTCGAGCTGCATCACCCACAGGGTCTTGTGCTGATGGATGTAATCATAGATTTCGCGGAGGTTTCGCCCGCGAATCAGCACGGTCGTCGTCTTCGAGCCGACGAACCGCAGTGCAATTGCCTGCCCCCGCCGGTCGATGGTGAAACGGGAGTCCGAATCTAAATCGGCATACTGAAAAGACCGGCAGCCAGTCGCGCCCAACAGGCAATGCAGCGTGTACACCGGCTGTGCCCGCTTGGCATAGGCTTTGTACGCATCACTGGCTGTTGGTAATACAGGACCGTCGTCGCCGCCGGCAGCGTCACGCGACGTGGTGGCCCGAGCCAGGTAGTCTTTCAAGTGCTCATCGGGCATATCCCGGTTCCCACTGCCGCGGCCGAGCGGCCGTGAATACGTCGCGTGCCTTCTCGCCAAGTTGACGGTAGCGAGTGCGCAATTCCCGCAGGAATAGTTTCGCCTTGCGGCGCAGCCGGCTAGGCTTTGGCTCCTGCAGCAGTTCGCTTGCCGATTTACGTGGTTGACTGCGCTGCACTGCTTCCCGCAACTGAGGCCAAGCTAGGTCACTGTAGATCGAGCAGGATTCACGCTGCGGCTGCCACTCACAAAGAACGTGGCCGCATCAATGGCCGGCCGCGACTCATGCCCCATCGCAATGAGAACCCGATCGACGGTTCGGCCTTGCGAACCGTAAGAGGTACGGGCGTAATCGTGGCTGATAACACCCACATCGGTCTTGAGTACCCAGCCATTGTTCAGCCGTATGCAATCCTCAGTCAGAGCCGTGACCGTATAAGACCTGCCATTATCGAGCTTATGCCGGCCCGTTTGGTCTTTGGCGTTGTTCGTCATCCTGATCTTGTCGCCGACGGCGAGTTGGATTTCATCTTTACCATAGACCGAGAAATGGTCGGGCCGCAGTGTGTAGCCGCCAGCCTGAAGCTGGCTGGCTTCGATGCGCTGGCCGGCTTTGAACGGCCCGCTGTTGCGGTGGAACTGGATGATTTCCGTGCCGGCATAGTTCCCCAGGTCGGCCTTCTCGGCATCGGTCCAGTGCAGCGGCTTGAGCTTGAGGAATGTCCTGTCTTCTGTGCCGATTTCGTTTCGCTGTTTGAGCTGTTCTCGAATCTGGCGGGTGATTTCGTCGCACGCCGCGTGGACAGGGGCGACGATGAGCGTATCTTTATGAGCATCGAGGCCGGCGAAATAGTCGCTCACCAATTCGCCGTAGCGATCGACAAGATCGGCCTGCTTGATCCAACCCAGCTTATGCAGGATGTCGAAGCCGGCCCCGATGTCGCCGCGATCCATCGCGATCACCGCTCGCTTATAATCAGCGTGCTTTTGTCGCCAGATTTCTTTGAGTTCGGCAACGGGCAAGCCGGCGAACTTTTGCAGTACGTCGTAGATAGCACCCCGTTCGACGGCCTGATGCTGCTGCGGGTCGCCCTGCAGAATCACGCGAGCGTTGAGCTGCTCGGCTACGTCAAACACTTGCCTTAACTGGCGAATCGGCATCAGCGCGGCTTCGTCGATGAAAATCACACCGTCTTTGGCCCTCGCTTGAAGGCCATTGGTATCGCTCAGGAATTGTGTCACCGTATCCGCATCGGCAAAGCCCTTGGAGCGAAGTGTATTGCGCGAGGCATCGCCGGAGGGTGCGAGCATCACCACCAGCTTGTCGATGCCGACCACGGCGGCTTGCGTGGCCTCGGTCTTACCCGATCCTGGCGAGCCCCTGACTAGCAACACCCTGTCGGGTGTCCGCCAGAGGTGTTCGATCAAGGCGTGCTGTTCGGCCGACAACGTCAACCCATTCCATTCGGCCGGAATGGGTTTATCCGACAGCGGCCGGCAGGTGCCACGCCCTTCGCTGGCAAACCCAATGCACCGCCGCTCTTCCGCCAGCACTTCGGCCGTCGTCGCTTCGCCATCGCGAACGAGCAACTTCTGTTGCGCGGCCGATCGTTCTACGTCTTCGGGCAGCGCGTTTCCCATGCACCGTTCCATCGCGGTGACTTCGAGCGTCGTCACGGGAACGACCGAGTGCCGCGTGAAGTGATGGTCGATGCTGTACTGCATCGCCTCCTCGACTTGTGGCTCGCGTGCGGAACACCCTCGCGCCACGGCGACGCGAATGGTTCTCTCGATCTGGAGCCGTTCATCGTCAGTCAGACGGGCGTTCCAATATGCTCGCAAATCATCGAGTGTCAGGTCTTTCCGTTTATTCTCCCGGTATGTGGCTCCGAGCTTGTCCTTGGCTATGGTATCGGTAACACCTAAGCGCTCGGCGACCTGCTCAATCTTCTGCGTGCGCCGGGAGAATTTTTCGATGGCCGAATCCGGGATACCTTTAATATCCCAGCCCACATAGCGTCGGCTCCCTTTGCTATCGCGCTCCCATTTGGTATCGATGGCGTAGCCGAGGGCGGCCACTTTGGCGGCGAAACGCTGGTTGAAGCGACGGTCGAAATACTTCCGCTCATCCATGATTGGCCGAAACTTCACGGCCTTCCATTTGTTCTCTTTTCTTGTCCCAGGTCAAATTGAAACACACCACGTGGATATGGCGGTGGCAGTCGGGCATTTTGTCGGTTTTTGATGGCCGGGTTTCGGCATGCTCGACGGCATAGCCCACAAGGTTACCGGTAATACGGTCGGCTTGCTGTTTCCCTTTACGAACGCGGGTAGTTGCCTTGCGTTCCAGGTCTGCGATGGTCTCCTTGGTTGCTTCCCACAACGCGGTCTGGATGCGCAAGTCCCCTTGCTCCAGTGCAAGCGTCACGCCCTTCGCGCAATGCACATTGATGTCCCACGCGGGCACACGCCCTACGATGAGCTTTGCAGTCAGTTGGCTGCCTGAGTGCGGATCGAGACCCTGAATGAGTCGGCGGAACTGCTCGTAGTCGGGCGTGTCGTGGAGCTTGAGTAGTTCAGCTCCCCGGCCCACCCATTCGCGCCGCAAATCGCCGTCGGCCATGTAATAGCCAGCGTCGGACTTCGAGTAGTACTGTGCCGCTTGCTTGGCGTTGACGATTGGCTGGATTCGCAGCATGTTGGTTGCCCGTCTTGAGAGAAGAACGAGGAACCATATTCGCCAAAAGCGCGAAGATCAAACTGAAAAATGCAGTCAGGCAGCAGCAGCCAAAAAAGTTACAGACTGATGCCCTTCGCCGTGCCGGCGAACGATTACGCGGGGGAAGTCAACTGGCTTGTTTCTCCTGGTACATGAACGATTAACGCAAAGTTAAGTAACATGATTTAACGTCACTTGATGGCTTTCTACCCCCGTTACGCACCGAGTCACGGCCAGCACCCTGCATCAAGTGGCTTCTCGCTCATCTGGATGAGCATCATGCTCACTGCGGGCGCGATGGTTTTTGCCTCGCTGCTGCCCGGCAATGAAGCCGGTGATTACAACAACAAAATCATCAATAACAACAAAAAACTACAACGCGTCGAGGAAGCGATGCGCACGTTCATGGTCACCAATGGCCGTCGCCCATGCCCGGCTGATGGTTCATCGGTACCCGGCCAGGCCAACTTCGGGTTGGAAGCGGCTACGCCTGGGAGCTGCACCGGCTCTTCACCCGCCGCACCACTCGGGCCTGATGATGCTACCGGCTACATCGTCGGCGGTACCATCCCCACACGTTCGCTCCATCTCGATGACAGTTTCGCGTTTGATGATTTTGGCCGCCGATTTACTTACGTCGTCGACAAGCGCGCCACAGCAATGGCGAGTTGTCTGGCGCTGGAAGTCAACCCGAAGACACGCACTGGCAAAGGCGGCGTCGAGATCCACGACAGCAGCGGCACGAAGACCGACCAGGTGATGTATACCTATATCAGCCATGGCCCCAGCGGCTATGGCGCATTCCCCGAGCAAGGCAGTAACGCCGCCGGGCGGGTTAACAGCGGCAGCACGAATACATTGAAACAAATCAACGCTGGTGTCGACGTGGGCGCGAATCCGGGTACATCGACCTTCACGTACAGCACGACTAACTTTACCGATGTCAAAATCCGCAATGATCGCGTGTTCGCTTCCGGCAATGACACGGGATTCGATGATGTGCTCTTCTACCGCGAGGATATCGAGAATACCTGCTGCTTGGGGTGTATTTGCGACGTCATTACTACTGGCGCCGACCTGGTAGTAGGTTGGTTTTATGCCTCTGGCGGACCTTATGCCTACCAGTATAAATGTGGCGGCTGGCAACGGCTACCGCCAGGCACATTTGATGTGGAAACAGGCGGCGGGATCACTAACGCTAAATTTTCGGGCGATAATCAATACCTGGGCGTGAGCAGTTGGTCTGGCATTTATATTTATAAACAGAACAAAACCACTGCGACTTTTACTTATCTGCCCTCTTCAACCACGGTTGGCAACACAGGAAGGCCCAGCATAGCTTTCCCGTCCTCTATGGATTACGTGATGACTGTAGGTTGCAGCACTCCCTATATCAGTTTCTTTAAGCGCACCGGCGACAGTTTCTCCTTATTAGCCGGCCAGCCGGACACCATACCACCCATTACGCCGTCTCCACCATGGGGTTGTTACTACTCTTATGCACCTTCGCTGGCTGCTGCTTCGCCTGACGGAAATTATTATGCTGCCGCCTGGGATGGCGGCGCTATCTATATGTACAAGCGATCGGGCGATACGTTTTCGCTGCTGGGCAACACAAAATTCGATCCGGCGTCAGCCGTGTCATCGTGCGGCGGCGGGTTTGATTTTTCCCCTGACGGGAAATATTTTATCGGAGGAGGAACAGGAGGCGGCGGTGGCGACGCCTCGCTTTGCGTTTACAAAATCAACAGCGCTACCGATACGTTTACCTTGCTCCCGACCCAACCAGTGGCCCCTGGGTACGGCGGCACCGGTGGCAGTCATGCCACCTTTACCGCCGATTCAAAATACGTTGCGATCGGCACCTACTGGGTGCCTGATAATGCAATCTGGTCGATCGACAGCAGCACCGATACCTTTACCCTGGCCGGACCGGTCACTGCCCTTCCTCCCGGCGGCGGCACCCAAACCGGTGCTATCGGCTTTTCGCAGGATGGAAAATACTATGTCTCAGGCTCTAACTATTACCCTCAGCTCTATATCTCCAATGTGAGCGCGGGATCGATCACCACTCCCAAGCTCATCGACACGCTGCCTGCCGGCGCTAATGGCAGAGCCTGGCGGCATTGAGAAATCTACTCCTTAAACTACTGCTCAGGCAGGCACCTCAGTCGACAGCTTTTTCTTCATGCCTTCAGCAAACAGCCCTGGCTGTTTATTTGTGCAAAGTTATTCCGCACGGTGTACTTCCAGTGCGTTTTGTGGATAGAGGCAAATAACCTCCTTTATGAGCCCCTAGCCGCTCCGCTCCCGTTTTCGCCCGACATCGTCAGCGAAGAAACCTTTTGACAATCGCTCTCGTTTCTGGCATTGTCGAAGGAGTTGGGCAACTACGCGGGTAATGGGCATGGAGCAAGGATTTAGGGAAGAACCGAAGGTTTACCGAGCGAAGGTCGATTCGTCAGGCAGGATTCTTCTGCCGCTGGAACTTCGGTCGCAGCACGGAATCGGTCTAGGTGATTCCGTGATTCTCGTCGATGAAGGCAAGGGCGTCGAATTGAAATCGGCGGCGGATGCCATCCGCGACGCCCAGGAACTCTTCAGGCAAGCGGCACCGCCGGAGCGCGTGCTGTCGGACGAGCTGTTGCAAGAAACGTCGCCAGGAAGCCGAGCGTGAGTGAAGTTGCGCTCGACGCCTCAGCGCTACTGGCCTTCTTACGCAAGGAGCCCGGCCAGCAAGTTGTACGAAAGCATCTCGCACAATCGATCATCTCCACCGTGAACATCGCAGAGGTACTTGGCAAAGCGATCGAGCGCAAAATTGGCTTGGACGTAGCCATCGCGAAGATTCGTGCGTTGCCCATTACCATTGTTCCGTTCGATTTCCAGCAGGCGGCTATCTGCGGCACGATGCGTGAGCCAACGCGGCACTTGGGGCTTTCGCTCGGCGACCGTTCCTGCTTGGCGCTGGGTTTAGCTCGTAAAATCCCAGTGCTGACGACAGACGAAGAGTGGCTAAAGGCCGATTTGGGCGTCGAAGTTCGGCTGATCCGGTAGAGCAATGGTTGCAGATGAATTGATAAGCAATGCCATTGTTCCCGCGCCAGCGAACGCGATCTCCGCCAAGGCCATGTCTCTGCTCATCTGCCTCGCCGGTCCCCGCGCTGAATTCGCGTGGGACGAATTTTTTTCCGGCCAGCTCGCCAATCGGCATACCAAAGCTGCCTATCTCTTTGCCGTACGCCGCTTCCTGACTTGGGCAGAGCGGCGCACTCGGCAGATCAATGACATCACGCCGGGAATGATTGGGATCTATTTTGGCGAGCATCCCGGCAGCCTGCCGACCAAGAAGCTGCATTTGGCAGCCCTCCGAGCTTTTTTCGACCTACTTGTGAATCGGCACGTCATCATCCTGAATCCTGCAGCCACGGTTCGCACGGGAAAGCACCAGGCGGTCGAAGGTAAGACGCCGGCAATATCGCCTGATCAAGCACGGGCCTTACTTCAATCGATTAGTGGTCCCTCTCCCACCGCACGCCGCGACCGAGCCATTCTTTCGACGCTCATTTATACGGCCGCGCGTGACGGGGCCGTCGCGGCACTACGCATCAAAGACCTCAAATGGGATGGCACGCAGTACAAGTTGCGGTTCCTCGAAAAAGGCGGCAAGGAGCGGTTGATTCCAGTCCGTTACAATCTTCAACTCGACTTGCTGCAATATTTGGAGTGTTTTGTTTGGCAGGACGAACCGAGCGATGCACCGCTCTTTCGATCCGTGGCCGGCCGCACCGGTCAACTCACGAAGCGCCCATTCGGAATGTGGATATTTGCCGAATGATGAAACGGCGGCTACGCGAAGCCAAGCTGCCTATGGACCTGTCGCCCCACTCTTTCCGCGCCGCGACCGTCACGGATTTGTTGTCGCAAGGCGTGCCGCTGGAAGATGTTCAATACCTTGCCGGGCACAGCGATCCAAGAACAACACGGCTCTATGACCGTCGGCAACAACAGGTCACGCGGAATACGGTGGATAGGATTTCGATCTAGCTGGTCGGCGCACCCCGTGCGTCCGACAAACGGTCGTTTTTCGGATGCATTGCCTGCCAGGATCGTATTTGAACCGTAACCGTCCAGAAATTGCGTCCAGAATCAGCCACTGTCCAGAAACAATTGAAGACAGTTTTTGGATGCTAAATCGCACGGCTGGCAAGAAATCGCCGTCGATACAATTATTCTACCGCAGCGACTTGCCCCGAAGAATCAAGTTACTGACGCACCTTGTTCGGTCGGCCACGTCCTGCAATAGCCAGCTAAGCTTGCCTTGAGTCTCTCGATTAATCGATCCGAATACGATTACGCAGTGAAATGCCCAGCACATCAAAAAAAAGAGCCGTCCTCTTACGATGACGGCTGGTTGCTCCGTAGAGCAGTGCCTGCGAATGTTTCTTCTTGTTGCGAAAAGAATTCGCGGGCTGAGATTGGTTACACTGCTCGTGATTCTACATGAATCGCGAGCAGATGCAACCAAATACATAAAACACAAAAGGATCCGGAGGCTGAGGGTAGTGCAACCAATCCCAGCCTGCGACCAGTCCGCAATTTCCGGATTACGGACGATTAACTCGTCTCGCAACTAAGAAATTATGTGTACCGGATTACGACTACTGTACATTGACTTGACACATCGTACAATGGGCCCTGAAGTTGGGGGACATGAAAGCGGCGTCGAGATGCATTGCATCAAGTCCGTCAGCAGTTTGACTGGGGTCGCAACCCAGTCAAACTGTGAGCGTCCATAGCCTGTCGGAACGGACTCCAACACCGTTCAGCCGCACATGTCTCTCCTTTTAAGAGGATAGCATGCTGGTTTCAGTTCAGGTATCTCGCGACTCATGCGATCAAGGAGCGCAGCGTCGGCCAAATTAATGTGACGAGGAAATCATGGGCGATTTTGTTTTGGGTCTCGACATAGGCTCGAACTCGATTGGCGGCGCACTCGTTGACGAGTCAAATCAAAAGATTCTCGCGAGCTTCGTTCGCATCTTTCCCGAAGGCGTTGATCGCGATCAGACGGGTGGTGAAGTTTCAAAGAGTGTGGCCCGCAGAATTGCCCGCGGGATGCGACGCCAGATTGCTCGTCGAGCCAAACGAAAAAAACTGCTACGAACAGCACTAGCAAAGGCGGAGTTGCTTCCGGCTGATCCTGCAGAGCAACGAAATCTTGATCAACTCAACCCATACGAGTTGCGGCAGAAAGGATTGACCTCGAAGCTCACGCCGTATGAATTCGGGCGAGTGCTCGTGCATCTCAACCAGCGACGCGGTTTTTTGTCGAACCGCAAAGCTGACCGGGGTAACAAGAAAGAAGCCTCGGTAATGCTTCAAGCCATCAGCGATTTAGAGGCAGAGATCAAGACAGCAGGGCATGAAACACTTGGCGAGCATTTGGCGGCGTTATACCTAGCCGCCCCGACCGAGCGAATTCGTGGCAAGCATACTCGCCGCGAAATGCTGCTGGCCGAATTCGAGGCATTGTGGAAAGAGCAGAGCAAGCATCACCCAAAGCTGCTTACGAACCAATTGAAGTTCGGCAGTCGCGGGCAAGCCAGCTATCCTCGCCCGCATGAACGAGTTGGCGGCGCTGATCAATGGCTCGCTGATTTTGGACTGTTCGGCATCATCTTCTTTCAGCGGCCGATGTATTGGCCAAAATCGGTGATCGGACAGTGTGAATTGAACCCGAAGATGAAGCGCTGCCCGCGGGCAGATCGCGCAGCGCAGCGATTTCGTGTTTTGAATGAAGTAAACAATTTACGAATCATTGCGTGCGACGGAGAAATTAAAGAGCTAACGTCGCAGCAGCGAGAGAAGTTGCTCAAATTGTTGAGCCAAAAGGAATCCGTAACATTCGATGACATCCGCAAGAAATTAGGGCTGCTCGAAAACGACGGTTTCAATCTGGAGGAAGGTCAGCGACGAAAATTGCTAGGAATGCCAACCGACGCAACACTGGCCAGCAAGCGATTTTTTGGCCCGAAATGGCATGAACAGCCTGACGAATGGAAGGATCACGTCGTTCGTTCACTCATTCATGACGACGAAGCCAAATTTCTAAAAAGCTGCCAGTGAAGAGTTCGAGATCGACTCTGAAGTGGCGGAAAAACTGCTCGATGCCTCGTTGCCTGAAGGCTATGCCAGCTACGGACGCGAAACGATTGAACGCCTCTTACCACACATAGAAAAGGGACTTCCCTTGATGTCTCGCGACGGCCAGCCGTGCGCGATCCGGTTGGCTAACTTTGTTCCCGTGTTCGAACGAATGGTGAAGAAGGGGCAGTTTTTGCCGCAACCGCCTGAAATTACCAATCCGCTCGTTCGACAAGCACTGTTTGAAGTCAGGAAACTGATTAACACGGTCCTTCGCGAGTATGGGAAGCCACGTGCAGTTCATATCGAGTTAGCCCGCGAGGTGAAAGGCTCAGGAGAGCAGCGAGTTGCCCGCACGCGAGATATGCGCGATCGAGAGAGGAAACGAGAAGAGGCCGCAAAGCGGATTGTAGAACATGGCGAGAAGCCTACGCGGGGAAAGATCGAGCTTTATCTTCTATGGCAAGAGCAGGGCGAAGATTGCATGTATTCAGGGAGGAAGATTGGGATTCGACAACTCTTCGGCGGCGAAGTGAACATTGACCACATCTTGCCCTATTCCAAGAGTCTTGACGATTCGCTCATGAACAAAGTCGTTTGTTTTCGCAAAGAAAACGATGACAAAGGCCAACAGACGGTTCATGAGTGGCTGGCCTCTACGAATCCCCAAAAATACGAGCAGATTCTCCAGCGGGCAGCGAAGCTACCAATCGATATTCGAAATCGAAGTGCGCAAAAGCTGGCGCAGAAGACTTGTGAGCTCGAACAGTTTATCAGTCGACAATTGACTGACACGGCCTACATCACGGCTGCTGTTGTCGAATATCTCAAAGTGCTCGATTTGGATGTTCTCGGATCGAAAGGGCAGTTGACCGCTGAACTGCGTCACCAATGGGGCTTAAACGACGTGCTTCGTGATGATGGCTTGAATGTCAAAAATCGTGAAGATCATCGACATCATGCCGTGGATGCCATCGTGATTGCCCTAACCGACCGCAAACGGTTGCAACGACTTGCAAAATGTAGAGGCAATGATGAGTTGACGCCCCCTGATACCGGAAAGTGGAAGTCGTTCCGTGCGGATGTCGAAGCCGCAATCAACGGAATCAAGGTATCTCATCGAGTGCAAAGAAAGGTTTCCGGCGCATTGCATGAGGAAACAATCTATGGACCAACGCCGAATGTGGGTGAATTTGTCTGTCGTAAGCCGCTGCTTTCGCTAACAGGGCCGATGATTGCTGATATTCGCGATCCCGAAGTGAAACGAATTGTGATCGAGCGATTGGTGAAGTGTGGCATTGATCACGAGGCTGTCTCGAAGATTCCCAAAGAAGTTTGGAATGAGCCGCTATATATGACTCGTAAGCTTGGCCGCATCGCTTCGGCACCAGCAGTCATTCAGAAGGTGCGATTGGTTCGTAAAGATGAGACGATTCGGCGGCTTCGCGGTGAGGGACAGTTTATTAAGCCTGGCAGCAATCACCATGTTTGTATCTTTGAAATGACAGACGAAAAAGGAAAGGTGCGACGGGAATCCGTTTGGGTCTCCATGCTGGAAGCAGTGCGACGCATCAAAAGCGGCGACGAAATCATCCAGCGAGTTCATCCATCGCGGCCCGAGGCGAGGTTCGTCATGTCGATCAGCCGGGGCGAAATGTTCCTAGGCACTTTCAAGGGTCAAGAAAGATTGGTTTGGTTCAGAACGGGAGCTTCAACTCAAGGGCAGCTATATTTTGTCGATCATACCGACGCAAGGCCGGACAAAACTGCCACGAAATTCGTTGCCACAGCAAACTCATTGAAAGCTCGCAAAGTAACCGTTGATCCGTTAGGCCGTATCCGTTGGGCTAATGATTAAGATTTCTCACGGCAAGACTGGTAATTGCCGTTCGCTCGAATTAGCGTGGCGCGAGTAGGAAATGACCTCTCGCGCCACGGATGGTCCTTCGCTCCTTGTTTGCGAGGACCGCCGAGTGATTAAACGCACCATCGAGATTTCGCAGCAGCCGGCTCATGTGACGGTTCAGCATTCGCAATTGGTGCTGAAGCGCGAGGGGAGTATTGTTGGCCAAGCCCCGTGCGAGGATGTGGGGGTGGTGCTGGTCGATCAGCCACAGGTGACCTATTCGCACGCGGCCCTGGCGGCTTTGGCCGAGTCAGACGCGGTGCTGGTGGTGTGCGGGCGGAATCATTTACCAGTCGCAGTGCTGCTGCCGCTGGCTGATCACACGCAGGTGGTGTGGCGGATCAACGAGCAGCTGGCGATCAGCCGCCCTCTGAAGAAGCAACTGTGGCGGCAGCTCATTCAGGCCAAAATTCGGGGGCAGGCGAGGAATCTAGCCGGGGGAAGTCCTGCGCGATCGAAGCTGCTCGATTATGCTCGGCAGGTCCGCTCCGGCGATCCAACTAACCTGGAGGCGCAAGCGGCCCGCGTCTATTGGCAGAACTGGCTGCCGGAAGAAGTGTTTCGCCGCGATGCGGATGCCAGTGGTCTGAACGCTCTTTTGAACTATGGCTATGCGGTGATGCGGGCGGCTGTGGCGAGGGCCTTGGTCGCTGCGGGATTGATGCCATCGGTAGGTTTGCATCACAGCAACCGGAGCAATGCGTTTTGTTTGGCCGACGATGTGCTAGAGCCGTTACGGCCGCTAGTCGATGACCGGGCGCGGGAGCTTTATCGCCAAGGCTACGATCAGCTCGATGTCGAGGCGAAGGCGGGGCTACTCAAGCTACTGGCCGAAGACGTGCGACTGCGTCGGGCGGACAGCACGACGGAAACGGGGCCGCTAATGGTGGTGCTGCACCGCTATATCGCCTCGCTCGTGCACTGCTTTCAAGGCGAGACGAAACGCCTAGAGATACCGGAGATGGTCGATTCCCCGGAGATCGACCATCAGCCGCAAGAGGCAACGCCCGAATCTCTAGTCCCCAGCCCCTGACCCCAGCTCATCGTGCTTATAAGCGGATACCGTTGCATGTGGGTTCTGGCCATGTTCGACCTACCGGTTGATACGAAGAAGTGCGCAAAGCATACGCCCAGTTCCGCAAAGGACTGCTCAAGGACGGCTTTACGAAGATGCAGTTTTCGGTCTATGTTCGCCATTGCCCGAGCGAGGAGAACGCTACGGTACATATGGCTCGCGTGGAAAAAATGGTGCCTCCCGATGGCGAAGTTCGGATCATTACCCTTACCGACAAACAGTTCGAGCGGATGCGCATCTTTTGGGGAAAAATGCGCAAGGCAGTCGCCACACCGCCGCCGCAGCTTGAACTTTTTTAGCCACGGCGCGATCGTAAGTTGTTGCCAATCAGTCGGTTGGGAGAGGATCGAGTGTAACCAACCTCAGCCCGCGACCAATCCGCAACCGCAGCACGACGCTGTGCGCTGTCGATAAGAGTGTAACCAACCTCAGCCCGCGACCAATCCGCAACCGGCTGCCGCGATCTTGATCTAGCAACGGAAGTGTAACCAACCTCAGCCCGCGACCAATCCGCAACGCAATGTGGCAAGACGGCGAACGGTTGCGAAGTGTAACCAACCTCAGCCCGCGACCAATCCGCAACACAGCGAACGCTCGTTCGCCTGCCGGCAGCAGTGTAACCAACCTCAGCCCGCGACCAATCCGCAACCCGGGAACCGGTTTCAACATCCGAGGCTAAAGTGTAACCAACCTCAGCCCGCCGACCAATCCGCAACAGGCAGATGATGACAGCCAGACGCGAGGCAAGTGTAACCAACCTCAGCCCGCGACCAATCCGCAACTTCACAAGAATGGCGAACTGCATACTTCTCAGTGTAACCAACCTCAGCCCGCGACCAATCCGCAACTGTCTGTGACTTCTACAGAACAATTGGTGAAGTGTAACCAACCTCAGCCCGCGACCAATCCGCAACCCTTAGATTGCTCTTCGGAATTCTCTTGGGAGTGTAACCAACCTCAGCCCGCGACCAATCCGCAACTACAACGAAAACTGCACCATGAAGGGCCGGAGTGTAACCAACCTCAGCCCGCGACCAATCCGCAACACCGAACAGGCGTGGCGATTTAACGCCCGTAGTGTAACCAACCTCAGCCCGCGACCAATCCGCAACGAGTCTCGCAATTGGGAGCTTATCTCCCTGAGTGTAACCAACCTCAGCCCGCGACCAATCCGCAACTTACCCAACCGGCTGGCCATCGCACGGCTCAGTGTAACCAACCTCAGCCCGCGACCAATCCGCAACTCTCCATCCATGCCAGTGCTCCATTAGGTGAGTGTAACCAACCTCAGCCCCGACCAATCCGCAACGTTTCGATTGATTTAACGAATCCGCTCATGAGTGTAACCAACCTCAGCCCGCGACCAATCCGCAACAGACGTTGACGCGAGCTTGATCGAAGCCGTAGTGTAACCAACCTCAGCCCGCGACCAATCCGCAACCTAGCAACAGCGCCATATCCTAATCAAGCCAGTGTAACCAACCTCAGCCCGCGACCAATCCGCAACTTCGTCATCTGACAGCATCAATCGACGGACAGTGTAACCAACCTCAGCCCGCGACCAATCCGCAACGCACAGTGCGCAGAATGTCTTCGTTCTGTCAGTGTAACCAACCTCAGCCCGCGACCAATCCGCAACTAAGCCATACCGTCCGAGGTCTTCGTAGCTAGTGTAACCAACCTCAGCCCGCGACCAATCCGCAACAAGGGTTGGTGTACTTATTCCAATCTGTTGTAGTGTAACCAACCTCAGCCCGCGACCAATCCGCAACATTAGCAGGTTAGGTAAACCCTAGTAGCTAAGTGTAACCAACCTCAGCCCGCGACCAATCCGCAACGTGCTGGGTCTCTCCGATCTTTTGAAAAATAGTGTAACCAACCTCAGCCCGCGACCAATCCGCAACGCTCAACGTCACATGGACGCGAGAGACGCCAGTGTAACCAACCTCAGCCCGCGACCAATCCGCAACGGTTGTGGTTCCGAATGAGACAGAAGAACTAGTGTAACCAACCTCAGCCCGCGACCAATCCGCAACTCAGGGTTGGCGATGGAAGAAGGCACAAGGAGTGTAACCAACCTCAGCCCGCGACCAATCCGCAACGCTGGACGAGTGGGTTGCTTTTACATTTTCAGTGTAACCAACCTCAGCCCGCGACCAATCCGCAACAGCCTATGAATCTGTAAAAGCCGTTATGTAAGTGTAACCAACCTCAGCCCGCGACCAATCCGCAACTTAGCTTCGCTGGTTTCAATTAGCTGCTCGAGTGTAACCAACCTCAGCCCGCGACCAATCCGCAACGGCAGCTAACATCTCAACCGCCTCGATCGAAGTGTAACCAACCTCAGCCCGCGACCAATCCGCAACGCTGCAACATGTTTTTCCTCAACGTGGTGCAGTGTAACCAACCTCAGCCCGCGACCAATCCGCAACGGCGAGCGGCAAATGCCGAACGAGCTTCGCAGTGTAACCAACCTCAGCCCGCGACCAATCCGCAACTGGGCCGCCGGCCGATTGCCAGGCTACGAAAGTGTAACCAACCTCAGCCCGCGACCAATCCGCAACTCGGGTGAAGTCGGTCGCATGAATCCGGTCAGTGTAACCAACCTCAGCCCGCGACCAATCCGCAACCGGCATTGCGTGCGCGAGACGGTGCGAAACAGTGTAACCAACCTCAGCCCGCGACCAATCCGCAACTGTAATGGCGTCGTACAAAGTTCCTGCTCAAGTGTAACCAACCTCAGCCCGCGACCAATCCGCAACTGCGAAGATTGCCAGTGCTGACCTGAAAAAGTGTAACCAACCTCAGCCCGCGACCAATCCGCAACGTGGCTGCCGGCTCTGGCGTCTGCGATTCGAGTGTAACCAACCTCAGCCCGCGACCAATCCGCAACTATACGGTCAAAAACAAGGGCGCAGGCCTAAAGTGTAACCAACCTCAGCCCGCGACCAATCCGCAACTTGTGCTGGCCGCGGCGCTTTGTCGTCCTAGAGTGTAACCAACCTCAGCCCGCGACCAATCCGCAACCGTGGATAGCGAACTTTGGCCAGCAGCCTCAGTGTAACCAACCTCAGCCCGCGACCAATCCGCAACATCACTGTGGAGTCTATTGGACCGGTCCTGAGTGTAACCAACCTCAGCCCGCGACCAATCCGCAACTGTTTCGTGACGCTGCGGATCCCGGTTGCCAGTGTAACCAACCTCAGCCCGCGACCAATCCGCAACAACGTGTCAAAGCTCATCGCGCGATCTCGAAGTGTAACCAACCTCAGCCCGCGACCAATCCGCAACTGGGTCTTAGCGATGCCAGCAAACAACTGAAGTGTAACCAACCTCAGCCCGCGACCAATCCGCAACTATAGTGATACACATGACGCACCGAGTTGGAGTGTAACCAACCTCAGCCCGCGACCAATCCGCAACGGGCGCTGTGGGCGCGATACTGCTAGCGCCAGTGTAACCAACCTCAGCCCGCGACCAATCCGCAACTGTTGAGTTGAAGGGTAATTATGTCAGTCAAGTGTAACCAACCTCAGCCCGCGACCAATCCGCAACTTCCCAGGACAATCCACCAAAGGTTAATCCAGTGTAACCAACCTCAGCCCGCGACCAATCCGCAACAGTTTCTACAGGATCAGAAGCAGAGACAACAGTGTAACCAACCTCAGCCCGCGACCAATCCGCAACTTCAGTCGCAGGCTGCTAGTAGCTCTAGGGAGTGTAACCAACCTCAGCCCGCGACCAATCCGCAACTCTGGAATTTATAGTAGCCTCCATATTGTAGTGTAACCAACCTCAGCCCGCGACCAATCCGCAACTCTGCGTGAAGCATGGGCGAAAGTTCGCGAAGTGTAACCAACCTCAGCCCGCGACCAATCCGCAACTCTCTAGGAGGTCGGCAGGATGGCAAAATAGTGTAACCAACCTCAGCCCGCGACCAATCCGCAACGGTCAGCAATTTGACCCTTTGCTGATCTTAAGTGTAACCAACCTCAGCCCGCGACCAATCCGCAACAGCGATCTGTCAGGATTGACCGTGATCGGCAGTGTAACCAACCTCAGCCCGCGACCAATCCGCAACGTCGGAGTTGTGCATACCAACGGCCTCGAAAGTGTAACCAACCTCAGCCCGCGACCAATCCGCAACCCGCTTCAAAGATGACAGCGAACGGCGCATAGTGTAACCAACCTCAGCCCGCGACCAATCCGCAACGGTGTACGCGGTTGGGGCTTGGTTGGTGGGAGTGTAACCAACCTCAGCCCGCGACCAATCCGCAACCGTGGCGGTTGACGGCGTTGACGTGACTGAAGTGTAACCAACCTCAGCCCGCGACCAATCCGCAACACCACCCCCACCGCCGCCTCACCCACGCCAAGTGTAACCAACCTCAGCCCGCGACCAATCCGCAACCGTCTTCCGGCTGGTCGTATTGATCCGAGTAGTGTAACCAACCTCAGCCCGCGACCAATCCGCAACAGCGCGGTAATGCTAATGAGCGCGGATACAAGTGTAACCAACCTCAGCCCGCGACCAATCCGCAACAGCGGTGCGGTTACAGCCAATCTGCGCATGAGTGTAACCAACCTCAGCCCGCGACCAATCCGCAACTGTTACCGAATTGGCGAGAACTTGCCAAACAGTGTAACCAACCTCAGCCCGCGACCAATCCGCAACTCCATTTACCTGCTACGGACTCTTCCCATAGTGTAACCAACCTCAGCCCGCGACCAATCCGCAACGGTGAGTATGTCGCCTGCGTTGAGCTCGGCAGTGTAACCAACCTCAGCCCGCGACCAATCCGCAACGCGATCAGTAGGAGGTATTGGGCCAAAGGTAGTGTAACCAACCTCAGCCCGCGACCAATCCGCAACCCAAGCGGCTCTTGATAGTGGAGAGACCGTAGTGTAACCAACCTCAGCCCGCGACCAATCCGCAACATGCATCTAAAGTTCAAAAACATAAATCAAAGTGTAACCAACCTCAGCCCGCGACCAATCCGCAACAGCGGGATGCGCCACGCCCACGGTCCGCTGAGTGTAACCAACCTCAGCCCGCGACCAATCCGCAACGGGTAATAAACCGTCAGACGCAGCGATTAAGTGTAACCAACCTCAGCCCGCGACCAATCCGCAACTGTTGGCTCAACTACAGGTGCAACGCCTGTAGTGTAACCAACCTCAGCCCGCGACCAATCCGCAACGAGCGGCCATGCCGGCAAACTCGTAGCTCAAGTGTAACCAACCTCAGCCCGCGACCAATCCGCAACTACAACTTAACGCATTTCAATTCACAACTCAGTGTAACCAACCTCAGCCCGCGACCAATCCGCAACGCGAAGCCGGTTGGCCAGTCTAGCTCTATTAGTGTAACCAACCTCAGCCCGCGACCAATCCGCAACTGTCGGCTCCGTAGGGGCAAACCGAGACGGAGTGTAACCAACCTCAGCCCGCGACCAATCCGCAACGCTGAGGATGCGTATCTGTTTCAGTGCCGAGTGTAACCAACCTCAGCCCGCGACCAATCCGCAACGCAGCATGGTTGTCGTCAGCGCCGGATAGGAGTGTAACCAACCTCAGCCCGCGACCAATCCGCAACCGCGGCCAAAGCATAGAATGTTTCCTGTGCAGTGTAACCAACCTCAGCCCGCGACCAATCCGCAACCCCCTCGCGTCCCTTGGCCAACATCGCCTCAGTGTAACCAACCTCAGCCCGCGACCAATCCGCAACTCGCGCGTTGCTGCTGGACAAGATTTGTTTAGTGTAACCAACCTCAGCCCGCGACCAATCCGCAACTTGTATCATGAACACAATTTGAAGTTTCAAGTGTAACCAACCTCAGCCCGCGACCAATCCGCAACACCAACACTGACTTAACTACCAAAGGATAAAGTGTAACCAACCTCAGCCCGCGACCAATCCGCAACTCCGGGGTCCAGTTGTGGTCATGCGCCAGCAGTGTAACCAACCTCAGCCCGCGACCAATCCGCAACGTTCGTTCGTCGTGGCCAATTCGTGGTAGTAGTGTAACCAACCTCAGCCCGCGACCAATCCGCAACCGATTGAACCTTGCCACTCTTGGGCAAAGCAGTGTAACCAACCTCAGCCCGCGACCAATCCGCAACTGATTGGTCGTCATCAACCCACATTTTCAAGTGTAACCAACCTCAGCCCGCGACCAATCCGCAACGAGTGATGAGTTGATCCCGTAAGTCGCGAAAGTGTAACCAACCTCAGCCCGCGACCAATCCGCAACGCAATTGGACTGGCCCTGCTGTTTCGTTTTAGTGTAACCAACCTCAGCCCGCGACCAATCCGCAACAACGCAGGCTACGTCCTCTACGACACCGGCAGTGTAACCAACCTCAGCCCGCGACCAATCCGCAACCTGAATTAGCTTCAGGAATTAGACAACTAAGTGTAACCAACCTCAGCCCGCGACCAATCCGCAACAAACCAGGTACAGGTAAAAAGTATCTGTCAAGTGTAACCAACCTCAGCCCGCGACCAATCCGCAACGTAAAGTAAATAGGGTACAACTCAAAATCTAGTGTAACCAACCTCAGCCCGCGACCAATCCGCAACGCATGACGCCAGCGATGTCGTGATAGGTCGAGTGTAACCAACCTCAGCCCGCGACCAATCCGCAACACCTCTGGGACTGTATCGCCAGAGGGTTTTAGTGTAACCAACCTCAGCCCGCGACCAATCCGCAACTCCATGAGCACAGGCCCCGACTTCGGCTGTAGTGTAACCAACCTCAGCCCGCGACCAATCCGCAACACCTCTGGGACTGTATCGCCAGAGGGTTTTAGTGTAACCAACCTCAGCCCGCGACCAATCCGCAACTCCATGAGCACAGGCCCCGACTTCGGCTGTAGTGTAACCAACCTCAGCCCGCGACCAATCCGCAACGGCACGGATGCTATGGAACTTCGCTGGTACAGTGTAACCAACCTCAGCCCGCGACCAATCCGCAACATGGAGCCGTATTTGAAACGCGGCAAATTGAGTGTAACCAACCTCAGCCCGCGACCAATCCGCAACGGCGCGGCTCAAGGCGATGGCATTGGCCGAAGTGTAACCAACCTCAGCCCGCGACCAATCCGCAACAGGATCAATTAGAGCAGCGCACCCGCTCCTAGTGTAACCAACCTCAGCCCGCGACCAATCCGCAACAATCGAACTGCGGGACCGCATCTATTTGAAAGTGTAACCAACCTCAGCCCGCGACCAATCCGCAACCATTAGCTCGCGGTCCAGGGCTTGGTGATGAGTGTAACCAACCTCAGCCCGCGACCAATCCGCAACGGCAGCTAACTAACATGCTTCACCCACGCCAGTGTAACCAACCTCAGCCCGCGACCAATCCGCAACCCCACGATGCTTTCCCAGCACGTCGCTTGAAGTGTAACCAACCTCAGCCCGCGACCAATCCGCAACAGCCAACCTGGCTTGATCGCCGCTTAATGCAGTGTAACCAACCTCAGCCCGCGACCAATCCGCAACGTGCATGGGGTGCTAGGCACGACGTATGGTAGTGTAATTGCACTTCGCACTTCCGTTCGACCGGGTGCATTCCAGGCTTCGCGTTAGCTGCGGTCGCTCAAGCCGACGGACTAGCATCCCCTTCCCGCCCCCTGGTGCTTCCGGCTGCTTGCCGGCAACGGTCACCTGCGGCGACGTGAATTTCTTGGGAGTGCGGGGGGAGCATCCCCCAGGCCGTCAAGGCAACCGCTGCGCTACGGCCGGCGCGGTCCCTCCCAATCTTCCGCGGCTAGCGCCTTGTGCAGACCGGTGGCCCCCCACGCCGGCCGTCCTTGACTGCCTGCCCCCTCTGTGTTTGGGCCTTCGTCCCCCTCGCCCAAAGGAATGTGCGAGGGGCACTTTCCATTTCATTCCAAGAGGAGGAACCAGACCATGACCGCTACTACCACTACACCGCGAGTTGACGTTTATACCCGCGTCACCAATCGCATCATCGAGGATTTGGAACAAGGCGTCAGATCGTGGCAGCGGCCGTGGGATGCTGCGCATACGGCCGGCAGGATCACCAGGCCGCTACGCCACAATGGCGAGCGGTACAACGGCATCAACATCCTGCAGCTTTGGTACGCAGCTGAGACGAGCGGCTTTGCCTGTCCAATTTGGATGACCTATCAGCAGGCCATTGAACTTGGAGGGCACGTCAAGAAGGGGGAGCATGGCACGCCGGTGGTGTATGCGTCGAAATTCATCAAGAAGGAAACCGCCGACAGCGGCGACGAGGTAGAACGGGAGATTCCTTTCTTGAAGGAATACACGGTGTTCAATGCTGAGCAGTGCGACGGCTTGCCGGAGCGGTTTTACCAGCTCCAGCAGCAACCTACGGAGACCATGCAGCGGATCGAACAGGCTGATCGGTTCTTCTCCAACACGAAAGCCGACATCCGGCACGCCGGCAACCAGGCTTGCTACAGCGTGACGGGGGATTACATAAGAATGCCTCCCTTTGAATGTTTCCGCGATGCGGAGAGTTATTGTGCTACGCTAGCCCATGAAATGACGCACTGGACCCGGTACCCGTCACGGCTCAACCGCGACTTCGGCCGCAAACGGTTTGGCGATGAAGGTTACGCCGTTGAAGAACTAGTTGCGGAATTGGGAGCCGCTTTCCTGTGTGCCGACCTGTCGATTACCGCGGAGCCCCGCCCCGATCACGCCGGTTACATCGAGAATTGGCTGACGGTGTTGAAAAACGACAAGCGGGCCATTTTCAGTGCCGCAAGCCATGCCAGCCGGGCGGTGGATTTCATGCACAAACTACAGCCCACCGATGCAACTTGATCCAACTCGTTCACCGGGCGTTCCATTGAATGGTACGCAATCCGGGCCAAATTGATCCCGCGAATCCAGACGAGAGCCAATAAAAAGGCCCCACGACGTAATACGGTGGGGCCTGGAATTATCGGGCTTAAGTCACTGCTTAAGCTTGAATAGCCTTCAGGATTGCCGTAGCCGTTTCGTAGCTGCCAGCCGATGCCAAGAGCTGACGAGCGTGCTTGATTGCATCGACCCACGAGGCCGGCGCGGCACTATTGCTCGGTGCGGGCTTGCCGGCTGCTGTAGCGGCGGCTGTTGCCTTGCGCCGGCCACGTTTGACATTGGTCTTTGACTTGACCATGTAGATTTGATGGATGCTTACACTGTGGCCGAATTGCTTTTTAACTTCATCGACAATCTCTTTCCCTGCGGCTTTCGGCAAGGCTTTGACCACCATGCGAATCGCCAAACTCTTGTTTTGCTTGGGATCGGTCCTGTCGCCACTGAACGCAACTGCTTTCTTTGCCATTCTTCGATACTCTTCGGCTTGTGGATAGGTTACTGAATTGCCAACGTATTTGTGTGCCAGTTGATCGTCAACCGTAGGTGAAAGGAAAGAGCCTCACATTGTGCCAAGTACTGACGATTACAAGGCGATCAAAAAACTGTGAGATATGTAATGTTTCGTGATTTTCCCCTTGGACGGAACGTCAATCAGCCAGCACGGCCTACCGTATAGTCGATAGCGCTTTTGGCTTCGCCGGCTTCCTGCCGGCGACCAGGGAAAACGCGGCCCCTCTCCCCTGGACCCCTCTACCCTCTTCTCTGTTGTTCCGTTTGAAGCAGTGTTTCACAGTGGATGCTCAACGGCATTTCCGAGCTCACAGCCCCGGCCCACGATAGGGCTGCAGTTCCATTTGTTTCATGTCGGTCAGAATGGCTTGCCAGGTTTGCTCGGCAAGCTTGCCATCGGCCAGATCGGCAAATTGCGGATGTCCCTTCCCCGGCACGTTGAAGTGCGTGCGGCAGGTGCAGCCGAGGTAGTCGTTGGCCACCGACGCGGACACGATAAAGATGTGGCTGCGGCCCGTGAAGTGGAACGTCACCTCGCCGCTGCTCTCGTTGGTAATTTCGATCCGCCAGCGGCGCGGTTGCACGTCGCGTTCGATCCATTGTTTGAGTTCATCCAGGCTCGCCATTCGAGCTTGGTAGCGCAGTGCGGATCACCACGCAACAAAATACGCCCTCTCGACCGTCCTGCCCCTCCTCCCCGTCCCAGCTTGCAATCAGCCAGTTAGCGGGCTGGCTTTGGCTCATCCAGCATCAGGCGTCTTCCCTTAGCAGTGCTAAGGTGGAGTTTTACCGTAAAACCACCCTTAAGAAACAACTCCTGCGACAGGGCTACCTGCGCATGATGGACATGTCTGCACTGCTCCATGTTCACTTGTCGCCATGTCTACACGTAGCGAGTTCTACCCGTAAACATGGTGGCGTGTTGTATTCGCAACAGTTCATCAAGCATACGAATCTACCAATAGCAGTGTGGCCCCGTATCGTGTCATACAAGTTGACAAGTGACCTGATCTACATGTACGTCTTATCCTATGCATGTGATTGCGGTTCTGTCTCAAAAGGGAGGAGCGGGGAAGACAACTCTCGCCGTCCATCTGGCTGTCGCCGCCGAGCAAGCGGGGCAAGCTGCCGCCATCATTGACCTTGATCCCCAAGCCAGCGTCACCGGCTGGGCCGATAGCCGATCCTCGGATGCCCCGGCCGTTGTTTCGGCCCAAGCGAGCCGCTTGCGGCAGGTGCTGGACGTGGCCGAACGGGGAGGGGCCGCACTGGCCATCATCGACACAGCTCCGCACTCTGAAAGCGCTGCACTGGCCGCCGCACGTGAGGCGGATTTGATTTTGATTCCCTGTCGTCCGGCCATTCTCGACTTAAGAGCAATTGGGCAGACAGTGGACCTCGCTCGCCTGGCCGGCAAGCCCGCGGCCATTGTGCTCAACGCGGTTCCGCCGCGTGGCACGTTAACGGATGAAGCTGTCCAAGCGGTCGAAGCGTATGGCTTGCCGGTGGCTCCCATTTATCTGGGCCACCGCGCATGCGCTCGTGCATTGTCTCACGGCAGGTCTGGCGGCTCAGGAATTCGAGCCGGAGGGGAAGGGGGCAAAGGAAGTCGAACGGCTATTTCGGTGGACGCAACAACAATTGGAGAAACAACATGACCAGCAAAAAACCGAGCTTGTCGGCAGCTCTTCGTGAGGTTACGGAGCGACGTGGCCGACTGAAGTGGTCGTCGAGCAGCCGCAGCCGGCCCCCAAGGTAACGAAACCACCAGCCAGGCAGGGCACAAAAGTCGTGTCGGGCCACTTTGATCCGGCCGTGTCGAAGCAGTTGCGCCTTGCTGGCCATAGAGCGCGACACCAATCTCCAAGACTTGCTGGCCGAAGCCATCAATGACCTCTTCGCCAAATACCAGAAGAGCCAGATCGCATGAAGATACCAGCGACCACAGACGCATTCCGAAAAAGTGCCTACAGCGACTCGGTTGCGTCAGGAGTTTCGACGGCGCGGGGAGGGGAGTCTCCTCGGTAAGCGGCAGTTCTTGTTGTCGCGAAGCGTCCTTGAGATGATACGACCTCACGAACGCCAAGCGATCGCCATTGAACATAAAACGAATGTTGACAAAAAACACGCCGTCGCTGGGGCTGCGGTAGAGGAATTCCTTTTCAAGCAACTCACGAACGCCACGTTGGTAGGTCCGGTCACTCATGCCGTCTCTTCGCTACGTATTGATTGAGTTTGATTTCGTCCGAGCCGGGATTGGCCCGCATCTGGTAGTAAACCAGCTCGAACACCTGAATCCCAGTCTTCGAGAGACCGGCAGCCTGCCGGATGCCATCCAGAAACAACTTCACGAAGTGCGTGGTATCGACTTCTTCTTCCCACCAGAAGCCCATGCCCCCGATGCCTTTGATTTCGCCGGTGCTGTTATCGACGATGACCGAGGCTTTGCCCCCCGGTACATGGAACCGGCGGCTGCGACTGGGGATCCCAGTCGTCGAGGGAATGCTGGGGTTCGTGCGATAGACGGGAAAGCCACGCTTCGTGCTGATCTGATTCGTTGGAAGTGTCGCCAGTTGGCGTTCATCCGTCATTTTAAGCCTCCGATTTTGTCACTAGACAGTCAGGACACTGGCACATTAGCGACAAAGTGCAAGGGCTTTTTGACGGTTGGCCGACTGCTCTTGACGGGGGACCGTCAAAATCTGTCGTTTCGCCTTGAAGGAAATCAAAGACTTACGCGGTTCCCTTTTCTGTATTAAAACCCTCCCTGCAAATCCCGCCGCCGGAGCGCACCCCAACAGTGCTGCGCAGGCGGCGGGATTCCTGCGCCATTGCAAGACCACCGAAATGCTCGTGCTCTCGGTAGTCATTCTTTTATTTTTGATGAATGCTCATTTGCATGCTTGACAGTCGGTAGAGCAGTTCTATAGATTTACCCCCCGGCCAGTTAACCCCTCTTGGAGAGCGGTTAACTTGGCCTATGCGCGAGGGGGCTAACGCCAGAATCCTAGGTAGCCACTACCCCCGGAACATCTTCTAGGCAAAACGGAACGCCCACTTCGCGTAAGCGGCTTTTCCGTTCCTACCCTCCTCACACTTTTTGCTTTCCAAGCATTCATGCTTCCAGTGTGCGCTGACCCCAAGGACGTGCCATGCGCCTCTCTAACTGGCTCTTTTCCGTGCTTTCGTCGCAACTCAGCAGCTCGCCGAAAATCGATCCAGACCGACAGCGCCGCAATCGCCGAATGTTTCTCAAAACTTGGAAGGTCGTTATGCCCTGACCGCTTACTTCTACTCGGCTGGTGTCAGCTCATTGGCTAACGGCTTCGTCGAAGACCGGTTCGATTGTTTTCAACCGCGGCACCGACGATGGCAATTTCACAAGTGACGACCTGACCATCCATTACACCCTGAGCGCGGCCACACGTGGCACGGACTATACAACCTCGCTGAGTAGCAGCGGAACTGTGGTCATTCATGGAGGGAGTGATTCGGTGGAGTATGACGTTGTCGGCGTTAACGATGACATTACGGAAGGGGATGAAACCATCACGGTGAACATCACTTCCGTATCAGATTCGTTGAGTCGGACCTATACAACGTCGGATGGTGAGACCTATTTGGACCGGTCACATCGATGACAACGGCGACGGGCGATACGCCCAGCACGCCCACGGTCTCAATCGTCTCCAACGGCAACGCCTCAGAGTCTGGTCCGACGAGCAATACCTTTACCGTCTCTCGTACCGGTTCGACGAGCAGCTCCTTGGCCGTCAGCTACACAGTGGGTGGTACGGCCAGCGCCGGTCCCGATTACACCAGCCTGAGCGGGAGCGTCACGATTCCAGCCGGCTATTCGTCGGCGAACATTACCGTCACTCCACAGCAGGATTCGACCTACGAGGGGAATGAAACGGTCATCGCCACGCTGACGGACGGTGGTAGCTACGATCTGGGCACTCCCTATACGGCCACGATGACGATCAAATGACAACGACTCGCAGCCGACGATCAGCATCGGGGACTGGTCGGGATTGGAGTCGAGCATCTGCTCCGTTCCCGGTGACGTTATCCAATCCTTCGAGCCAAACAATCACCGTCCATTATGCCACGTCAGACGGCTCAGCCACCGCTGGCTACGATTACACGTCCACCAGTGGAACGGTGATGTTCTCCCCTGGTGTCACCAGCCAATCGATAAGTGTCACGATCGCGCACGATTCCACGGACGAGACGGATGAAGACTTTGACGTTGACCTCTCCATCGAATGCCAGCATCTAGCGACGGCTCGGCCACGGGGACCATTCAAGACGACGATGGGCCGACCATCTCCATCAGCGATGCGACTGCCGTAACGGAAGGTGGCACGCTCAGTTTTACCGTTAGTTGGAGTGCATCCAGCCCACAAACGGTGACGGTTTATTACTCCACGCAAGATGGCACGCAACTTCCAGCAGCGGCGATTACACCGCGATTAGCACGACGATGCTCACGTTCACGCCAGGTACGACTTCTCAGTCCGTGAGTGTGGTTACACACCAAGATTCACGCGATGAAGCCAACGAGACGGTATATGTAAACCTGTCGGGTCCCACCAACGCCACGATCTCCGACTCTCAGGGGACGGGGACCATGAACGACGACGATCCCACGCCCACGGTCTCCATCGACGACGTGTCCATCTCCGAAAGCGGCGGAGTGCTTACCTCACGGTCTATCTGGACGCTCTCAGTGGGCAAAACGTCTCGGTCCACTATGCTTCGTCCAACGGGTCTGCAACAGCCGGTTATGACTACACTTCCGAGAGCGGCACCGCCACGATCTATGAAGGGCAATGGAGCACGCTCATCGAGATTCCCATCACCAACGACAGCATTGACGAAGATGATGAAACTTTGACCGTAACGCTCAGTTCGCCGGTCAACTGCACCATCGACGATGGGACGGGAACGGTCACCATTCTCGACAACGTACTGCCCCGACGATCAGTATCGGAGACGTGACGGTCAACGAGTCTGCCGGCCCACCAATTTCACCGTGACTCTTGCCTCCGCCAGCGGCAAAGCGGTCTCGGTGGGTTACGCGACTGGACGATGGGTCCGCCGTGGCACCCGACGATTATGAGGACACCAGCGGCACCTTGAATTTTACGGCTGGTCAGACGAGTAAGACGATTTCGGTGCCCATCGCCAATGATTCACTCTATGAAGATTACGGAGAACTTTTTCGTCAACCTGTCTGGTGCGACTAATCCACGATCAGCGATAGCCAAGCGCAAGGGACGATCACCGACAACGATCACTGGAGCGTCTCCATTCAAGCGGTTGCCGATGCGTTCGAGACGGGCGAACAAGACGGTTCGTTCGTCATCACGCGGTCGGGTGAATCCGATAAGTCAAATGCTCTGACTGTGAACTTTACAGTTAGCTCTTCCAGCACGGCCACCCCAGGTGTGGATTACCTAGATTCTCTCCGGAACATCCGTTACGATTCCGGCTGGCCGAAGCTTCGGTAACCCTTCCCGTGTCGGCCATTGACGATTCGCTGGTCGAAGGAAAGGAGTCGGTCATCGTCGAGCTGGACGATGACGCTATCACTACCGAGTTGGTGGTTCCGATGCGGCCACGGTCTGGATCATGGATGACAACGTGCAGCCGACGGATTCTCAAACCTGCGTACTGCGCTCCTTCCGGGACCGGTGTCCTACCGCAGTTAGGTTTGGGAGAGGGGAAGGTTGTAGCTGCCGGCACGCCCGCGGGTTCGCTCGGGGCGGGGATGGGTGTCTCGGCCCTCGGTGGACTCGTTAACCTATCGTCCGGTGATCCACGTCCCATTGTCGCGATCGACACGACATTTACCTATCATAACCACCGCGCCGACGACGTTAACGGCGAGCTCACTATCGGTGGAGTGGCTGGTCCCGTGGTTTACTACGCATCCAACGGGGTTTTCACCTACCGCTTCGTATCGATTTGCGTCGCAGGTTGATGCCTCGTCTCTGGCTACGGGTCGCTATGCCTGGACGTATGAAATCGTTCAGACTTTTGGCACGGGAGGGATGCCCAACGCACTACCCGCACATATAGCGGCTACATCGATATCAATAACCTGAGCAGTAGCTCCTTTGGTAATCGATGGACGTTAACTGGCCTGGACCGCTTGGACGGAAGCAACTCGGGCGGCCAATTGCTCGTAATGGGGGGAGGGAAACATGTTGTTCTTCCCCTCCGACGGTTCGGGCGGCTATCTGCACGCTAACGGAGACGGCGACAACTCCACCCTAACACATAACAGCGATGGTACGTTCACACTGAGTTCTCGCGACGGCAGCCTCAGCAAGTTCAACTCCAGCGGTGTCTTGACCGAGCGTGATGACCGAGCCGGCAATGCCGTGACGTATCACTATTCGAGCGGCAATCTGAGCTACGTCGAAGACTCCGCGGGACGCACGGTAACACTGGGTTATACCAGCGGTAAAGTGACCAGCATCACCGATCCGGCAGGCCGCGTCACCACACTGGCCTACGATGGCTCTGGCCGGCTGACGTCGGTGACTGATCCCGATCCCGATGGGTCTGGTTCGGCGACATGCACCAGACAACCTTCACCTACAATTCGACGACGAGTCTTCTTACGGCATTTGACGCGGGCGATAGTCAGACGGCCAGCCTGGCTTACAACACCGATCGAACCCTACAGTCGGCAATGCGCGGCAGCGGCGTGGCGCAAGCGTATGCCCCGCAGCAAGCCGCCGGTCTCGTACTTCCTTCCACGGGGGTCGGCACAAGTGGCACTCCCGCAGTGCTCTTTCTTACGTCCAACGTCAACGGCGCGACGACCGATGGGCTGAGTCAGACATCGACGTTTACTGCCGATCCGCGGGGCCTCATGCTCACATCAACTGATGCCGCCGGAAATGTTACGTCTTTCGTGCGCAATGCCGACGGCCAGATTACGCAACAAACGGACCCCGATCCAGATGGTTCTGGTTCGCTCCCCGCGCCGGTCACGACGTATACCTACGATTCCTACGGCAACACAACCGGTATGACGCATCCCGATGGCTCGACCGAAAGCTGGACCTACGATAGTACGTTCCATCAGCTAACGAGCCACACGGATCAGTTGGGCCATGTTACGTGCTACACCTTGACTTCCAACGGCCAAGTGGCCACGGAACCAGAGAAGTGATCGGAGCGGTGGATGGAGTGGGGAATTCTGAGACCAACGACCTAGTCACTTCCTATACCTACACCGCTGCACCTAGTAGCATTGGCGACCCACCAGCCGGATTAGTTGCAACGATGACCGATCCGCTCGGACGAGTTACCGCCTACGAGTACGACCGGCACAGCAACGTCCTGAGCATCACCTATGCCGTGGGGACTGACGACGAAGCCGAGGTGAGTTACGAATACAATTCGGCTGATGAGCCGACAGCGTCGATCGATGAGCTAGGACGACGGACCGAGTATGCCTACGACGATGCGGGCCGAAACTCCGATGACGCTCCCTGACCCGGACGGCAGCGGCTCATTAACTTCCCCGGTGTTTTACTACACGTACAACGGCAATGGCCAACTCGTTACAGAAACCGATCCCTTAGGGCATGTAACGACCTATGCCTACGATAGTCGCGGACGACAAACGTCGGTTACCTCCCCCGATCCCGATGGCAGCGGCTCGCTGACCGCTCCAGTAACTTCGAGCGCCCCTATGACGACAACGACCAGTTGACGAGTACGACCGATCCACTCGGTCACGTCACCACCTATGACTACAACTCGATCGGGCAGCAGACCTCGGGTTACGCTCCCCGATCCCGATGGGAGTGGCTCGCTAACAGCTCCGGTTTCTTCCTCGACTTACGATCATCTGGGGCGAGTCATCACGACAACCGATCCGTTGGGGATGTCACCACTTACGCCTATGCCGACTACGGCCGTCAGGTCACCGTGACCTCGCCCGATCCCGATGGCAGTGGTCCGTCGGCCAGCCCTGTCACCGTGACGTATTACGACGCGGCCGGTAACGTTAGTCAGCAGGTCGATGCCCTTGGTGGCGTCACTGATTATGCGTATGACGATGCGGGTAGGCTCCTGACTGTGACGCAACCCGACCCTGATGGTAGTGGTTCGCTGACGCGGCCCGTGACGACGTACACCTACGATAAAGCCGGTAATCTACTGACGACGACCGATCCGCTGGGCCGTGTCACCACTCGGGTTTATGACAATCGCAATCGCCTGATCGAAATGGACCAAGCGGACCCGGACGGCAGCGGCTCGCTCATCTGCCAGTGACGACATACGTCTATGACGCAGCGGGTCAACTGACGAAGCTGCCCCACTGCTCGAACGGACAACAAGCTACGTGTACGACAATCTGGGCCGCCAGATCACCGTCACTCAACCCGATCCCGATGACAGCGGTTCCCTCTATTCGGCCCGTTTCGCACTACGCTTACGATGCAGCCAGCCGCCTCACCAGCATGACCGACGCACTCGGGAATGTGACTACCTACGCCTATGACAACTTAGGGCGCAAAACGAGCGTAACCCTGCCTGACCCGGACGGCAGTGGTTCGCTCACCGCCCCGGTCAGTTCCAAACGTTTACGATGTGGCGAGTCGGGTTACGTCGAGTACCGACACGATGGGCCGCGTCACCACCTATGTCTATGACAACCTTGGCCGGCAAACCAGTGTTACGGCCCCGGACCCAGACGGCAGCGGCTCGCTTACTTCGCCGCGGTCACTTCCTACGTCTATAACGCTGCCAGCAACCTTACCAGCATGACCGACCCGCTGGGGCATGCGACGACGTACACCTACGATCATTTGGGACGGCAGACGAGCGTTACTGACCCTGAGACCGGGGTAACCAGCTACACGTATGACGCTGCTGGTGATCGGCTCACACTGACTGATCCCATCGGCAACACCACAACCTGGGCCTATGACAAACTCGGACGGGTTACCAGCGAAACAAACCAGCTTACGTATGCCCGGCCTTACGAATACGACGCGGTGGGCAATCTGACGCAGAAGACTGACCGTGACAGTCGGGTTACCCAATACGTCTATGACAACCTGAATCGCAACACGGCTGAAAATTGGCTGGATGGCAGTTCCAGCATCATTTACACGATCAGCTTTGAGTACGACGCGGCAGGCCAGCTTACCGAGGCGGCGAAATCCGGCCGCTACGTACACCTACACGTATGACAACCTGGGCCGGCCAACCGCACAAAACCAGGAACTGGATGGCCTGACGCCAGAGTTGGAATACCAGAGTCAGTACAGCGCCTTGGGGTTGCTAACTCAGGTCCAAGCCCAAATCGGTAGCACCAACGATTTCAAGAATACCTATGAGTACGACAACCTGCAGCGGCTGACGATCCTGACGCAGCAGGGGGTTAGTGGCGGCAATGCGGTAGCTGCGAAGAGCAACGACTTCAGTTACTACGCCGACGGCCAATTCAAACAGATTGACCGCTACGCAAATACGGCGGGCACGCAGCACGTTGCCAGCACCTTCTATGGCTACGACGGAATGGGACGGTTGACGAGTCTCATTCATTCGACCGACTCAACAGCTCCTAGCAGTGGCTGGGGGAGCGGTGCGCTTTCCAGGGCATCAGTTGACCTACGATGCAGAGAGCCGAATCACAGCCAATAACTCAAAACTTGACGGTTCGACCAGCTACACCTACGACAACACCAATCAGTTGACCGGTGCCGACCATCCCTCAGGCCAAACGGACGAGAGCTACACCTACGATGCCAACGGTAACCGCAACAACACCGGCAATCAGATTACTGACAATAACCGGCTGACGTTCGACGGTACGTATCTCTACGAGTACGACGGCGAAGGGAATATGACGGCCCGCACCAATGTCAATACGCGAGCACGAACCACCTATGAATGGGATTATCGCAATCGCCTGACAGCCGTCAATCAACTGACGGCTCAGCCCTTTGAAGACGACGGTTTCGGCACGATGTGGGGTTGGGGCGAAGAGTAGCGCCAGACTTTAGCTATGGAGGCGGCGTTGGCTGGGGCTCAGGCTCGGGAAGTACCTCCGCATCCTTTGAATATGATGAGGAGACGAGTTACGACTCGGGCCTTTCGGCAACCGTGACCTCGGCCACCGAAGGCAGCGATATTCTGGTCGATGTTTCGTCAACCGGTTCGTACCCCGATAGCGAAGGTCCACACGTCAATTTTAGCTACCTGGTGGAAGACGTTTCGGCAATCGATGGCGTTGACTATACGAATCCTGCTGTCACTTGGCAAAATGCTTCGACCTATGATTCGGGCGACGGCTATCAGATCGTCATTCCCACCACAGCGGATACGGTGGCGGAAGTGACTAAATCCATTCGGATTTTTGTTCGGCTCGATGATGACCATAGCGCGGTCTTCGAGCTGGAGGCGGATATCTACGACGATGACGCGACGAGCACTAACGTGGACGTGGTCGCTCAACCGGCGACGGAGGGAAGCGATGTCGTGCTGTGCGTTTCCGGCGATGTGGCAATGGATTACGAGTATTACGTCGAGGACATGTCGGCCATCGCCGGCGTGGACTACATCGACCCCAACTATACGAGTTCCAGCAGTTGGGCTGCCGTCGGCAGTGGGGGGCTGATCACATTCCAGACGTTTGCGACCACCAACAATACCGAGTATCAGCCGCCGCAGTCCTTCAAGATTCACGTTCGTGTGGCAGGCGATCCGGCCAGCGAAGTCGAGGTCGAGGCTGACATTCTGGATGATCTGGCCGATACGCCCTACGACACGGTGCAGACGGTGCAGTACGAGTACGACCCGTTCGATAAGCTCGTCAAGCGTTCGTTTGACGACGATGGCGATGGAGCGGATGACCTCACCGATAGCTACTTCTCCTGGCTCGGGAATCAGATGGCACTGCAGTTCCCGGGGGACTCGGCCAGCGACCTGGCGCACCGTGACTTGTGGGGGCCGAATGTCGATCAACTGCTGGCCGATGAGGCGGTCTCCAGCCTGTCATCAGCCGGCAGCGTGATTTATCCGTTCGCCGATCAGCTTGGTACTACAGAGGACTTCACTCTTGCCGATGGCGGGACCGCGCCACGACTATCGCTAATCACCGCGTCTTTGATTCCTATGGGAACATCACCAGTCAAACCGATAGCGGTGTGACGATTGCCTTTGGTTACACCGGGGCGATGTTCGATGTGGACACAGGTTTGCAGTATAATCACGCCCGGTGGTCACGAATACAGAGCTAGGAAAGTGGATCAGCGAAGACCCAACCGGACTACGGCCCGACACAAACCTGTCGAGGTATGTCGGTAACAGCCCGACGATCTATGTCGATCCGAGTGGCCTGTGGAAGCGCAATGCGTGGAGCCGTAATGGTGACGCCTATGCGGGTGATGTAATTGCGGAACGGGATGGAGAACAAGTCTACACCGCAGCGTACCTAGTGACTGGGAGATGGGTCGGACTACATTGGCCTTCCCGAATTTAGTCAACCAGTAAAAAAGGATTGCAAGTTTCCAATCAATGGCCTGCTCAAGAAGTTTGAGAGCCGGCTTCTCGCGTAAATGTTCGTAGCACGACCCAGTCATTCAAGGCTGTTTTCCCTCAGGCGAACCAGACTTTTGAAAATGGCAGCGATCCTCTTAATGCGGCTGCTATAAACACTTACTTTCGGGGGTGCAGGCATCGACGAGCAGATTGCCTTGGTGCAGCCATACTCGTCCTAGCTTAAAGGGCTGCTCGACACGTTGCTGCCGGGTGAGTTTGACAAGTTATATGATCTATCAAGGATACCACTCGAACCTTTAACAGGGGCTGTGCCAAAGCCAGGCGATTGGGGCTACATTCAAAACGACACGAACTATCTTACCGTGCATCCTTATGGAGGCTACCAAGGCGAAAATGTTATTAACGTCGGCTCAGATCAATGGTGGGGCTTTCCAGGTGGTACCAACACGTTCCAAGGCTGGGTGAAGACTCTGATTGACCAAATTCAATTCTGGATTAGCCGATGACAAGCAAATACATACGATTCCGGGGTGGGTGCCATCAAAGCATGAGTTTCTCAGTGTTGTAACAATTGCGCGCGGGCGTTTGATCTTAGGCGGAGTACAATGCCAGCAGGTACAAATCGTGATAGATAATGCTTGCAGGCGAGTATTATAGGAGAGTATAGGATGCTTTTTAGGACATTCATTGTATGTGCCGTCTGTTGTGCGATTACATGCAAAAAGTGCTGTGCCGACCAGAAGCCAACTGGGGAAGGAGGTTGGCTTCAATGAACTACCTGAGCGAACTTGAACGAGAGTACAAAGCACGGGTAGCACCACTTGCGAACCTGCCGCCTCAGGAAGGTAAGGATCGCTATGAAGCAGAGATGTTACAGGCACAAAAGCTGTTCATAGAGCGTGTTGGTGACGATGAAGTTGCGCAGAAGCGGCTCATTGCTGCCATTTTGATGGTCCCGGACAATGGCTTTGCACACATCGCTCTTTGTCAGCTAATCGAACTTCTCGCGAGGCAAGAAATGCGTGACAAACTAGTTGAAGTTCTGTCGAAGCGATGTCCAAGCAAGTTCGGCTTGCATATGGGCGTTGAGGATTACTTAATCATTCTTCGGAATAAGGAACTTAAGGAGGGGACGCTAATTTTATGTGATGCTTTTGAAAAAGCGACAGACGAGGACGCTAGGCACTCATTAGCAGACGCAATCCGTCGCGGGTTTAAGTTTGCCGGGATCACTTCAACCGATGATACACAAGTGGTTGATCAATGCCGTCGATGGTTCAGTACGAATTATCGTGCCTACGAGCCGAATACACGGTATTTGGGCCATTTCAATCAAAGCAAGTTTCCTTATGACACCGAAGGCGTGCTCGTCACGAAGAGAGAAGCCGAGAGAAGAAGGAATACGCTCAAAGACACTACATTGCCGCCAGGACAACCGCAATAGCCGACGATTCTGCACAGTAGCCCGTATGGTGCAAAAATTAAACGGCTATCAAAAAGCTAAGAAATACTTGGGAGGAGCGACATTCACTCAATCAGTTTTGTTTGCGAGGAGGGCTATTTTTGAAGCCAACGACTGAGCCTTCATCGACACTTCTGCGAGAAAAGAGCGGCAGCCGCACAGCGCCGAGCGTCGGAGCAACAGAGGGTTGCAATGTTCATGCGACGGCTCGGTAGTAATGCTTCAAGAGTCCACTGATCCGTTCGCGACACACAACTGCACCGTCGGTAGAGCCGGCCAAGTCGTCCGGATCGCTAGAACCGCAACCGATTCGCGCACAACCAACACTTTCAGCACTCGGTTCTCGGTTTGCAGGTACTCCATCAGCTTTTGCTGCTCGGGATTCACCCACTCCGCCAGGTACAATTGCCACATGAGTGCAACATGCTTATCAAATAGAACGCGAATTTCGCTAGAGCAGGTCTCGTGCCAATTTGCCGGCATCTGCCAGTCCAGCCCAAAATAGTTCAATAGCCGTCCAGTCACCCCGAGTTAATTTCTAACCAAAGCCATCATTTTTTTGCGTTGGGAATTGCTCGGGCGTTGGCTGCTCTCGGATCGTTCAATCGCGGTTTGATCGTCGGCGTGTTTTTTTCCCGAAGCTGCTTTTCTCCCAAAGTCGTGGCTGCAGTCCGTTGCTCGATTCCGTGCAGCTAGATTCGTGGTTTCGGCTTCGAGAATCCGAATTGGCAACAATTTGGTAACAGCATTGGCCGCATTACCCCCACACGACTACAATGTTGCCGAATTGGGGGCGACGAAGTAACCGCCTCAGAACTTAGTATTTACCCGTCATTTCAACGCCAAAGCCACATTACCGCAGCACGAGCGAAGCAGCCAAAGAAGGCACTCAAACCAGACTTAGGATCTGGTGTCGCAAGACGTGCAGGTTCAAGTCCTGTCTCGCGCACTTATAATCAGTCTTGCTGATGTTTTTACGTCTGAAAATCGTTAAAGGCAAAATTAATTTCGCGTTGCATTTTATTGTTGCTTTGAGGGCTAGGCAGCCAATACTCAGCAATGAGAGCGGTGCGACGGTTTCTTGTGTCCAACGCTTTGATAGGCAGCCTTAGAGATGCTGCTATCTGGATTTGCTGCCCCACAGGGAGTCGCTTCGGCTCGTGGAAGCTGAAGGGTCATTACTTACACCAGAATGGTTTGTAGACGCGGCCGAGGATGGAGGTGCGGGTGATGCCGGGGGAGTTCCAGTCGCGGCTGTCGATGGAGATTGGTTGATTGTCGCCGAGGAGTGCAAATTGATTGGGAAGGAGAGGGGTGAGGGCGTTCCCACGAGCGGCAGGCCGTGGGAATCGAGGTAGTAAATATCTCGCCAGATGCGAAGTTGCTCGACTTGCAGGCCAAGGCCGCGGGTGCCGATGGCGAGAGGATAGAGCGCGGGAGAACTGCCGGCAACGGATCGCTCATAAGGATGCACCAAGATGGCTTTACCTTGAACGGCAAGTAGCACTTGCTGATCGCAGAGACCGAATTCGAGATCGAGCGGGTGCTGAGTGAATTTGACTTTATGCGGTTGATCACTGACGGCTTGGCCGTTGATGCGTAGCACGACGCGCGGAGTGCGGCTCGATTTCAACTTCTAACCGCTGCAAGCCATCCGTCGCGGCGAAGGCCAAACTGCCTGTTCCACTGGCACCTCAACTGGCAGGTGAGCAGCACATCATGGACGGCATTTAGTGCTCGGTGAGTTTCCGCTTGGTTGTAGCTGTCGTTGTCGGTGATTGGGCTGTTCACACCGCGTGAACGAACCTCAGCTGTGCAGGGCCAGTGCTCGTATTCCAGCCAATCAAAGCCGGTTGAGGGGGCAGTGGCCGGTTCGATTTGCACGCCAGTGGCGGCGAATTGCCAACGAGCATTGCCGTCGCGCGGCTTCCAGCGGGAAGGTAGGCCAGCCGTGAGGTGCGGCTGATAAGCGTTGTCATGAACAAGTAACCGCAGAGCGTGAAATTCGGCTAACGATTTGCGAATTAATCGCTGGCCATCGTACAGATCTCCATCGCGAATGATCAGTCGCTCGCCTGGCAGCAGGGCGATGCGTTTGACGGCCAAGTCAGCGGAATCGCCCGGAGCTTCCAAGGCCACAACACTGCTGCGGCGGAAACGGCGAAAAAAAGGTTGCCATGAATCGATGAACACTCGATCGGGCGGCAATTCCTTTGCTTCAGTTAATGAATTATGGATAAAACCGCAATTGGGACAGGCGGCTTGGTGATCGGGCGGCACGTGATCGGCGTCACAGCTAAATTGAAAGCCACAGTCTGCACAGACAACTGCAAAATGCCGGCCGTAGAGGGCTGGCGCCATGGAAGGACCAATGATTGTAATTCGCCTGAGCAATCCCTGGACAAACGACAGCCGTACGCCTGCGAGAAAACACCAGAGTAACCAGAACCACAACAATGCCGCGGCGCAATCGCCTGAGCAATGGGCTGTCATCGGCTGCCATTGCAGGAGAAGCGGTAATAGCGGCTGCCGGACCAATGGTCTGCGTGTTGGTATTTCTATTACCCATGACCTACAAAAACTTGATCATGAAAGCTCGCTGCGGAACACAAAAAATACTGCCCCGCAGAGGCAGAGGGCAGCCCACAAATAGTCGAGCTTGATCGGTTCGTGCAAATACCAAATTGAGAAAGGAACAAACACACCGAGTGTGATCACCTCTTGCATAATTTTAAGTTGGCCCACGTTGAATGCTGCATGTCCAATGCGGTTGGCTGGCACTTGCAGCAAATACTCAAACAGGGCGATCCCCCAACTCACAAGTGCTGCAATGTACCAGGCGTGGTCCTTTAAGCTCTTCAGATGGCCATACCAAGCGAACGTCATAAACACGTTCGAGGCGATAAGTAGCAGGACTGTTTTCGACAGTACAGGCAAGTTCACAGCGCGCTCCCAGACGTTTGGTCGATGGACAAATGCCGCTTATTTCGGCGATACACTTATCGTACCAAGAATGGCGCAATACCAAATGTGAGCAGACTTTCTGCCGTACCAAACAGAAGAACAGCAAAAAGCTGGTGACCAACTTCAGTCGGTGGTCACATTTTGCCCATCGTCGCGCAGGCAGAGTCGCGTAAGATCGATTTGTGTGAGGGTCTGGGTAATGAACCGCGTTGAACCATCCCCCATCGCAAAATTTGCCCCATTCGGATGGTTGCTGCCAAACGCACAGATACGTTGATTGTAAAGCGTCTGCTGAAACGTGCCGCTCGATGTACCCTGGGGAATGCGGTAATTGATCAGTGCCGCAGCACTGAGCGTGACGTCGCCAGCAGCCAGTCGCCCGCCAGAGGGTGCCCACCAACCAACGGCAGAAATTTTATTGAGTGCCGTGCTAGAGCCACCGCCGCCTCCTCCGCCACCACCACCAGATTGCCCTACCAGCGAATCATGCACCGGATCGGTATGGCTTCGTTCGCCGAACAAAATAGTATTGGAAAGGCCGTCAGAAACTTCGGCCATACGAATCGGTTGGCCACCAGGATTGGTCTCTGAACCTGGGCCGATGACATGAAAAATGCCGTCGTTCGTTGCTGTGGCTGGATCATACGATCGTGCGCCGCCATTGCCTCCGTAACTTGTCAATGCGTAAAGCGCGCTGCTGGTTGCGATCGGGTTTTGCGGTAGATAGTCCGAAGGGCAAAGCAAGACTTTGATTTTTTGCGCCGTCTTGGCACTCGTTCCGCCAAGTGTGTTATTTACGGGATCGGTCTCGTCCCACCCCTGAACCAAACTCGCTTGTTCCAAATACGGCATCAGTTTCACATAGAGCGAAATGCCTCGATATTGCGGCGCGGCCGAAAACTTCATTTGGTACACGCCAGGAGGAAACGCTTTGTTTGTGTCGTGAAAGCTATGAGACGCCAGGCCGAGTTGCCGCAGTTGGTTAACACATTGCGTGCGGCGGGCCGCTTCGCGAGCCATCTGCACGGCCGGCAGGAGCAATGCAACTAGCACTCCAATAATGGCGATCACCACCAACAATTCAACCAGCGTAAATCCACAACGGGCCAGAGTGCGACACATGCGTGCTTGATTGCTTGTCATAGGGTTTATTTCTTCTCAACCAATTCGATTTGCTGCGGATCGCTAACTTCGATGCGTGGCACATCATCCACGACACTTACAACTCCCTTCACACGGATCAGCTTGCCGCGAAAATGCTCTTCGAAATCACGCACTCCTAAATTCTGAAATTGGGCGGCCCCTTCGCGATTGATGACCGTGGCAAAAATTTTTCTCGCTGCGAAAATCGAGCTCCGCATCAAGATAAATTTCGCCCCGTTTTTCCAAACGGTCTTTCGCTGTTTTGACTTCCATCTCAACCAGAATCTGCTCACCCACCTTCTTGCGAGCCTCCATCGGAGTCAGCGGCTTGGGCGGGGCATCGTCGGCCTGAACTAAGGAAGGGATAGCCAATGCCGCCACGGCAAGCGCAAGCACAACTGTGCAACGAATGGAATTCATGATCTTGTGCCCGGGGAGGAGAGGCTGGCGAGTGGCATAATAGTAGCGTAAAATGTCACCATTATGCCAGGGGACGAACGCTTAAACAGCCGCGTAAAATCACTCCGCCAAGCCCGTGGCTGGACACAAGACGAGTTGGCGCAGAGCTGCTGGCCTGTCACGGACAGGCGTCAGTGCGATTGAAGCTGCTCGGCTGGTTCCTTCGGTAGCGGCAGCTCTCAGCTTGGCTCGGGCTTTGGAGTGTTCCGTCGAAGAATTGTTTGCCCCGCGAACAATTTCGCGTGGTACCGAGTTCGCTTGGCTACCGATAGCGTTTCCTTGTCGCTATTGGATGGCGGAGGTTGGGGGGCGCACATTGCTCTTCCCGGTAGAAAGCGGTCCGTGCGGCAACGTATTGCATGACGGCATCGCTCGGCACGCGAGCGATCTGCCACAACGTGGCGAGTTGGCTCACAGAACCCTGGTTCCTGCTTCATGCGACCCAGCCGCCGGGCTGCTGGCAACCCTGTATCAGCGAGACAGCGGCCACCGAATGCTGACCTTCACGCGATCGAGCAGCGAAGCTCTCGCACTGGTCGAACAGAGATTGGCTCACGTTGCAGGCGTTCATTTGGCCGCTGCAGACGACAACCGCGGCAACGCGGCAATGATCGCTAGTCACCAGCCGCTGTGCGAGTTGGAGTTGCTGCACGTCGCGCGATGGGAAGAAGGATTGGCTTGCCACCCGCGGCGCAGGATTCGTTCGGCTGCGGCGGCGGCCAAAAGCAAGCTGCGATGGGTCGGCCGGTCGGCGGGGGCCGGGGCGCGGCGTTGTCAGGACGAACTGCTTGGGAGGCGGCAAACGCCTAAACAAGTGGCCCGCGATCATCGCGGCGTCGTTGAGGCGATTCGTGGTGGCTGGGCTGACGTGGGGGTCTGCCTGCGTCTGGCGAGTGAAGAAGGACAACTTACATTTCTGCCGATTGGCGAAGAAAATTACGACCTGTGTTTTCGCCGCGATCAAGCAGCCGATCTGCGGATCGCCGCACTCCACAATACCATCCGTTCGGCCGAATATCGCCGACTGCTGGGCGACTTGCCCGGTTACCAACCACAGTCGCACTTGGGAGAAATCGAGCATGTTTATCGCGACCGGTAAGCGAGCTTGTTTTGTCGCTGCGTTGTCATTGCTTGCTGCTTCCTCAACATTTGCTCAAGAGCGACAGCTGGCTTCGTCGTCCGTCGTGCGGTGTGCGGTTTCCGGCGGCCTCAACGAGATCGACTTTTGGCCACAACTGGCCGATCGCTTTCAACGGACCACAGGGCATCGCCTGGAAATCGCAGCGACGGGGCCGAAGCAGGTTATTTCTGCGGCTTTTTTGTCGGGCGAAGCCGACGTGATCGCCATGCACACCAGCGACACGATCGTCAACCTTGTGGCCGATGGTCATGGTGAAAACTTACAACCATGGGCCAAGAGAACGATTTTGTCATCGTTGGTCCAACCAGCGACCCGGCCAAGATCAAAGGCGAAAAAGACGCTATTGCCGCCTTGAGCAAGATCATCGCCTCGAAATCAAAACTGCTGCTCCATGCCAGCAATGGAGCCAACGAGCTAGTGAGCGATTTGCTGTCAGCTGGCGAACTGGAACTTGATCCACAAACGACGATCAGCCTTCCTGGCGACAAACATCGTCAAATGCTTAAGCGAGCCGCGGCCGAGCAAGCCTACACGATTGTTGGACGCATCCCTTTCTTAAGTGGCAAGCTTGAAGCGGGTCAAATGGCAATCATGGTACAGGGGGACGAACGGCTACGTCGCACTTATCTGGCTGTTGTCTCCACTCAGATTAATGACAGCCAAAAAGTTACGGCTGCTCGCCGCTTCGCCACATTCCTCCGCGAATCTGCCACGCAGCAATTCATTGCCGAATTCGGCCGCGGCAAATTCGATGACCAACCTTTACTGTTTTCAGTCAAGGTCACCCCGTAGTTCTGGTTATTTTCAACCAGTTAGCTGACTTACGGCTTGAGCACGATCTTGCCGCAGAGTGTGCCAGATTTTTGGAGTGTGTTTTCTTCTTGCAACTTGTGAGCGGCGGCGGCCTCAGATAGGGGCATTACACGGCTGATGTGGGCCTTGAGTTTGCCGGCGGCGAGCCAGTGGTTAATATCGTCGGCACAAGCTCTTTGCTCGCCGGCTGTGGCCTTGAACATCACGAAGCCGTGAAGCGAGCAACCTTTGACGTAAAACGGGCCAACGGGAAATTGCGGGCGGGCGTCACGTCCAGCCATGAGAATGATGCGGCCGCGTTCGCCCAAATACGAAACAATTTTGTCGAAATCAGGCTCGCGGACCGTTTCCCAATAGACATTGACGCCGTTGGGCACAGTCGCTTTCACGGCAACAGCCACGTCATCGGTTTTATAGTTGAGCGGCAAATCGACGCCGAGTTTTTTCAGGACTGCAATTTTTTCGGTGTTGCCGGCGGTTGCGATGACGCGGGCGCCAATGATCTTGGCCATTTGCACTACCAGCGAGCCAACCCCCCCGCTGCCACCGTTGACGAAAATGGTTTCGCCCGCTTCCAGCCGGGCCTCGCGAACGAGCCCCAAATGGGCAGTGATACCGACGAGAGCACACGCAGCGGCCTCTTCGTCGGTGACGTTGGCCGGCGTGGAATAGAGCCACTGCTCATCGACGGCTGCGTATTCGGCAAAAGTTCCCTGGCGGCCAAGCAAGCCTTGATTGGAGCCCCACACACGATCACCAACTTTGAATCGCCGTGACTCAGGACCGACGGCCTCAACTGTGCCGGCCAGATCACAGCCGATGATGAACGGCTTGGGCAATTCCCAATAGTTCGCCCCATTACGAAGATAGGTATCGATTGGATTTAGCGCCACCGCACCGACGCGTACCAAAACTTGCGAACCCGTGGGTACGGGCTGCGGCACATCGCCGAACTTAATGGTCGATTCGGCCGGTCCAGTAGCTTCGATATACGCGGCTTTCATGCGAACTCTCGACGTGTAAACAACGACAGGAAACGGCGACAGAAGATTAGCAGTCGCCATCGTAATGCTTGCTGGCGATGAAGAAAACGACAGAGACAAGGCAAGCAGTTGCCAGGCAACGCCTCGAACGATGCAAGAATTTTCTGGCCAGATTCGTCGCAGTGCAAAACACTGCACCGTTTAGATCGCCGAAGGCGCGGTGGCTTCAGTCGGTTGTATCCCATCGGTGCCTGATGGCAGCTCTTTAGCCTCGTGCATGAGCTCACGAACCTCTCGGCGGCCGGCGAGCCAGTATCCCAAGCCAATGGTGGCGATGCAGATCTGCACGATTCGATAGGTCATGGCGACCAATAAACCCATGTTCGGCGGAGCACCAGGAGGAGAGACCGCTCGCAAGAGTAGTGTGATCACGACCTCATAACTCCCGATCGGCAGCGCACCCGCGATCATAGATGGAGGGACAATCACAAAAATCGAACTGGCTGGCGGACGATACTCGGGTGCGATGCCGATGCCAAGTGTTACTAACCAGACGAAGGCGATGTACGACAGATGCACGATCAAGCTCATCCCGACCGCTGCCGCCAGCAGATCGAGTCGCTGACGATAGTGCTGCGCATTGCACCAACCAATTTGTGCAACACCGGACCAAACAATGGGACATGTTCGAGCAGATCCCACAACTTCGATTGTGTGACCGCGGGGATCAACAAGCAGGCAAGCCCGATCGAACCGGCGAGCGCAGCGAATTGAGCGCCACGAGCAAATTCGACGAATCATTGCCTGCTCGCTTTACTCCCAACTACGCCACTTGTTCGGCAGGCAATAGCAACGAGGCAATTGCAGCGAGCAAGAGCAACGCGTAAAGTCCGAGCACGCGATCAACCAAAACGGAAGCAACCGCTTCGTCTTCCTCTGCGGATTCCGGTGAATCAGCATCACGGATTTGAGCGAATCGCCCGCGACCAAACCTAACGGCAACAAATTAGCCAGATACCCCAAAAACCGGTGGAATGTTTCGCCAATAGTGAACGACAGGCCAATCGCCCGCACCAACAACTGCCAACGAAGAATGGTGAGCGTCACGGCAAACAAGCAGACCGGCAAAGCGGCTGCTAAGACCCGCCAATTCTTCTCTCCCTTTAGAAGCACAGTAAATTTTGGATCGGATGCTGCAGTCACGGCTAAATAGCCGATCAACACTGCCGAAACTCCCAGCTTCAGAAAGGTGGAGAGGACTTTTTTTGCTTGCACGAGAACCTCATTCCTTCCCTGGAGCCCTGGCTGAACCTCTGTCGCTGCCGAGCGTCCTTGACACTGCGAAACAGCACTGATAGCTTCACCTTACATCTGGTTCAGGCCGATAAAGACCAAGCGGTTTATCCAATATTAGCCCGCAATCAGCAAGTTCGACGGGGGATTAGCTCAGTTGGGAGAGCGCTTGCATGGCATGCAAGAGGTCATCGGTTCAAGTCCGTTATCCTCCACTGCAATCATAAGTCCTTGTCAGATAGTTAGTTAAGAAACGTCTGGCAAGCAATCTACGCGACCTGCTCTATGGTCGCAAGGGTTACAAAATCTAGGCTGTAACCCGTGGGGGATTCGAGGGGCGTGCTCAGCCCCCTGCCCTCCCGCTCAGCTGAGGCTCTTCGTCGAGCATTTCCAGCCGGAGCCAGTCCAAAAAGTCTCAGAGTCTCACCCAGCACCGAGACGCCCCAGGATCCTTGTTCGGGAGGCGGTGAGGACGTGCGTCTTGTGCATATTCAATCCTCGACGAGCCGCCAAGTAGAATATTCGCAGATTCACCGGACGATTGGGTTTGCGGAGCCAGCCACCGTCGATGTCGGTGCCGAAAAGGGAGTCCGCACGTCGAAGGTAATATTAACCAATTCGTCCTTCGCACCGACCTCTACGCCAAATCGATTCGCAGGTACGTCTTCCCCGTCGAAGGTCACGCGGTACTTTCCCATAGGAATGTGTTCCAACAAAAACATTCCGTTGACAACATTTGTGCCGCGAAATTCTCCGTCCGCGAAATGTAGAAAAGCTCGTCCATCTGATACTGGCTTGCCTGCCACAAGAAAGAAACCCTGTAATTTCGTCCCGCCGAGTCGTGGAATGGAGTTCCAGCACCGCCACCAGCATGAACCCATTGCCACGGTTACTGTCAACCACAGCAAATCTCTAATCGTAAAGCGCATAAAAGTATTCCTCCGATTGGCAGGTGAGTACGCCATACGCACGGTTGAGTCAATGCGAATTCGATAACTTCTGTAGCCCCCCTCACTGGCGGGCGGTAGGATGGGGCCGGATGGACAGCTTTTTAAGAACCTCGCTCGCATCGCTCCATCGCCACTGCGACCCGCCTTGGTGGCTGAGGCTCCAATATAGATTCCTAAGTTTCTTTGACCGTGATGTCGCCTACGATGAGGAAACGCAGAGTTGGTATCGAGCTATGCGTGCGGCTGTCCAATCCATGACGCCAGAAGAACGCTTAAATCCTGAGATGATCGACGGCGGTCGCATCCTTAGGATCGCCTCCGGCAGCGGTGTTGCCCGCAAAAATGTTCGGTGGGCCAAATCGTGGTTGGCGATCTGGAAACAGAACCATTCGTCGTAATAGTGGTCCCCATGCAATACCGCCTCCGCACGCTGCTGACTCAATTCTCGCTGAGAGATTTGTTCTGGCTTGTACTGATGGCGTCAGTTCTTAGTTATGGCTACCGTGATCGTCGAGCGATGGAAGCTCGAATCGCGGAAATGAAAACTCAGACTGAAAATGAATCGGCAAAGCTCATGAAGGCTACGGCGGCAAGAGATTCCGAAAGGCTAATGTATAGAAAATGGAGCGATGAGGCTAAAAAAGAGTTTGCCCAATTGAATGAGTTCATAAATGAAGAAAAAGAGGATCGCAAGCAGAGACAATTAAATGATGCCAAGCTAGACCCGTCGTTCCCGGTCTATTATCCGCCGCGATAAAACGAGCTACCCCATGCCCCGCTACAAACTTCGCACGCTGTTGATTGTCTTGGCGATTGGGCCGCCGGCTCTTGCGATTTTTTGGTGGTTTTCTGATTCGATCTTCAGTGTTGTCGCTTTGGGCTTCTTCCTTTTATTCTTTGTGTTTTGGTACTGCAAACTTTGTGACGCACAGACACGCGATCCGAGAACACGAGGCGAAGGTGGCGACTATCCAATCTATCCCGGTCCGGTTTAGCCCCCATGCCCCGCTACAAACTTCGCACACTGTTGATCTTGCTGGCCGTGGCGCCACCGTTGATTTGGATGTTACTTCTGGCATATCAAGCCTACGGGATCGTAATCGCGGTGCGTTACATCTTGGAGCCTTTGATCGTATTCCCAATGGTTGTGGGGATATGCTGGGTTTTGTTATGGGTTGTCAAAGAGTCGGTTATCAGAGCAATTAGGTTCTCTCAACGTAGGCAGCCCAAGCGTTAAGCGATGCAGCAAAACGGCGAAGTTCTCAGGCCGAACTGCTTGGCTTTCTAATAAGCGATGTGCTGGCCCGTTCGTTTCGTTGCCCGTGCATGAAATCATAGAGTTGCCGGGCCGCGGATTCCCATTGACCGGAGCGGGCAGTGGCGATAACTCGCTTCAGCCGCTTGGATGCGGCGGAAGGCAGATCTCCGGCTGACTCATACTTCATCAGACGCTGCTCACACGCCATTAGCTTCTGCTCGTCTCGGGCGGTAACAGCTGTGAAGAGGCCATCCACGGTCTTGAAAACTTCATTGTTGGATGAGAGCTGCGGTTGCTTGCCAAAGCCATACCAAACGCGGCCCGTGATAACGACCAGCAAAAGTCCAAGAAGAGTGAGAGCGATTTTGGTGCGAGGAGTCATCGAAGTAAATTTCGGGCTGGTTGTTCTGATTTAAGATGCTTGCCTGAATTGCAGTCCATTCGGAGTTTCTAATGGTTCGCTCTGGTTCCCTTAGCGACCCGCAGCTACCTCGATTGGCACGCGGCCCACTGCCATCTATCCGCTATTGCTTAATCGCCACTGATTGCGTCCCCGCTATCGCGGGTTGAAAGAGCGACCCAGGTGTAAGGGTTGATGAACGCACTGGCGAAACGGACGGCTGCCGTCTCCCATCAGAACGTTGCATCCTTGTGGATGATCGCCCCACATCTCGTCGGTATGACCGAAGGGGTTGTTGGGAGCGTGAATGATGACTTCGGGGTGATCGTGCGTATCGGGGCCGCTGTGAACGCCAACAAGGCAGCCAGCGCCATTGTTTTCAGAGGGCCAAGGACGAAGATCGAGACGCGGTGGCGTCACTGCATTCGGCACCACGCCAACCCAGGTTTTGTTGCTTAAAGTCGAACTGTGCTCGCCTAGAAATACAGTGTTTGAAAGGCCGTCGCTGACCGAAGCAACACGAATGCGGGAGTTGCGATAGAACGGGCCATCGATTCGCGCGGGTTGGCCGCCGTTCTCCACCACCGGTTCTGGCACGTCGTAGTCAAAACAGTAAGCGGTTGTTCGTCCCCACGGCTGATGAATACCGGCGTTGGTCACATAGTGCGAGTGGGCAAAGCGAATCGGCGGATTGAAATCAACTCCGTGGCGCTCGTCGGCCCCTTCGCGTTGCACGTTGAAGCCGCTGTTGCCGCCTGTGGCCGAAGGGCAGAGAAACACTGAGACCTTGGCCTGAGCCGCGACCGTATTAGCGGGTGCCCAACAAGGAGCGCTAAAACTGAACTGCTCATAAAGGCCCTGCTGCTCCACAAACGGGAGCAGCAGAGCTCCCCAAGCGAACCCCGAAGGTCCGTTGCGGTACTCATCGCCATAGCTGATGCCATTGGCTGAGCCGTTCGCAGCCGGATTGGCGGTGATGTAAGCGGGCGGAAAGATCTTGTGGCTGCTCTCATAGTTGAGCAGGGCCAGGCCGAGTTGCTTCAGCTTGTTGCTGCAACTGATTCGTCGTGACGACTCGCGGGCTTGCTGCACAGCCGGCAAAAGGAGTGAAACTAGTACGCCAATAATGGCAATCACGACGAGTAGTTCCACCAGCGTGAAACCGGAGTGGCTACAGACTCGCCCAGACGGTCGGTTGGAAGGCGACGACATGAGGACAGTTTTTGTTTTCCAACAATTTTGTTTTTGTTAACAGAATAGATTATTTTGACAATTCAAAAACATTACGGACAAGGTGTCAAGTGGCCGCCTCTATAAATCCAGCTCGATCGCCAATGGGGCGTGAGCGTCAGAATCGTAGGCACTACCCCTGCATGACGTTAACTCGCCCTGACCTCTGGGGACCTCGATACTTAACCCGAACCAATCTCCCAGGCTACAACGGGAGTCTACTCGCCCTAAGCTTGCCGAATCCCGCGTTAATATTTCAACAAAAAATCCTCTTGCAAGCGCTAATACCCAAGTTGCAAGTCATTGTTCAGATTTACGTTGTGACTTTTTCTCTATGGCCAAGCCCTAATAGTAAGGGCCGTATTAGTGCTATAACCTGGCCACTTAAAGCGCAATGATTTTCCCTTCGATCTACAGTTATTCAACTCAAAAAAGATTGCAAAACCTGGTCGCTAACCGAGTAGCAGCGCGCTTCGACGAACCAGCCACCCCTCTGAAACACCCATTGCAAAATGGGATCAAAAGTTGGCGCGAATTCCGCCTCGATTTTCAAGAATTTCCCAAATTTCCGCATTTGGGGGATGCCAGCGGCTCATTGAGTTCGGCCGCAAATGGCCAAGACGATCGCTCAAGTTCACGCCGCTTGTGCCGCTGTGAATATTCGGCAGCGGACGAGCGGGGCGATTTTTTGGTTGATTTGAGCGAGTGTGGCGCACCACTGCGGTTAGTTCCGCGAGCCGAATGCTGGCGTCGGTTATGCGTCGTTCATGACGTCGAGTGGCACCGATTTCCAATAGAGCCGTAGCCCGGCCGGCAAGGTCTGCGACCGAGGGGCGCACGATCAATTCGACGGCGGATGCTCAGGGCGTGAAAACCGAGGCTCAGCGCCACCCCGTTCCCCGCGGCATATCGCCAGAAGAGGCGTTCGCTCGCGCGGCCGGTTGAGAATTTGCCAACGGCAGGTTGCGGCGCTGTGCCAACCTGAATCAATCGTGCGGCGGGTTCCGCGTGGTGTGCGCGACCGAGCGAACGGATCGCTAGGGCGAGATCCGCATCGGCCAGGGAATCGCCCACATGAATATCGAAGCCGCCGAGCGCTACCAGCACTTCGCGACGGTAAAACGCGGCTTGCAGCGTAGGCCCAAGATCTTGGCTCGCAAGCGTCCCTGCGCCGGGCGAAGCGATGCGAGGATTCTTGAGAACGCGGCGATTTCCGCCGAGCGTCCACGAGAGTCCCGCGGAAATCAGTTCGCCACTATCACTCATTACCAGCGGCGAGACGGCTGCGACATCCGGATCGTTAAAGTGTTCGAGTGCGGCATCGGTCCAACGCTCGGTCGCTTCCAGACCACAGCCAACAATATGCAGCACATCGCTCGTGGCCAGATCCAGGCTGGCGTTCACCAACTCGATGAGCGAATTGCCGCTGGTCTCAATGAAGCTCACTTCGTCGGCCAGGTTGTAAGGATCGTCGTACGGCTCGGTATGCACGACGAGCACTTCGCAATCGGCCGGTCGGTGCTGCAACACGGAAACGAGCGCACCGTCGAATTCGGCAGTGCCGCCCACGCACGGAATCACGATCGAAAGCCGAGGCACTGGACATTCCTTTGTCAAACGGCGAGTCAGCAGTGTGAGCAGTTGGATGCCTGCGCGACTGCAGCCGAAAGCTGCCGTCTCGACTATCTTCGGCGGCAACTGGCGGGGCGGATTACGCAATTTGCCGCGTACACGGCACAGCATGCATCACCGGAGAGATGAAAACTTCAAGTGCTAAGCACTCGCCACTAAAGGTCCGTCAGCTATGTACTTATCTATGGTTTGTGCAATCGGCGCGAGATCGGTGATCGTGAGTGGTTTCCTATTAATAATGCGTGTTAATTCTTACCGGCCGGATGGCACGATAAAGCCATTCGCATCAATGTAGAAATCCGACCACTAAACCACCTGCACCCCCTCGGTCCGCGTGCGTTCGCTGAAGAGTTCGCTCAGCCGATTCGTGAACGGACTGCGCTCGCCGTTGCCGATCGTGCGGCCATCGACTTTGGTTACAGCAGCTAGTTCTCCCATCGTGCCCGTGCAGAACATCTCATCCGCCCGATAGACCTCAGTGAGCGAGAGATCGCGCTCGGCACACAGAATGTTTTCTTTCTGGCAGATTTCTAACACGACGGTCCGTGTGATCCCCTCCGGGCAGGCCACCGTGCGCGGGGTCGCCAGCTTGCCACGGCTGACGATAAAAATATGCGTGGCGTTTGTCTCGGCAACGAAGCCCCGCGTGTCGAGCATGAGAGCGTCGTCAGCTCCGGCGACATTCGCTTCGATCTTGGCCAGGATCGATTGAATCAGATTGTTGTGGTGAATTTTGGGGTCGAGGCAATCGGGCGGAAAGCGGCTGCACGCTGCTGGTGACGAGCGACAGACCGGCTTTGTCATAGACCGGCGGCTTATGTTCGGCCAGTACGATTAGCGTTGGTCCAGCTTGATTCAGCCGCGGGTCCATGCCGCTGGTGATTTTTACACCGCGCGTTAGCGTCAGACGAATGTGCACGCCATCGATCATTTGGTTCGCTTTGAGCGTGCGGCTGATTTGCTCGATGATTTCGGCGTGCGATGGAATCTGAGTAAACGCCAGGGCCAACGCAGAGCTACGCAACCGATCGAGATGCTCGTTCAGCCGAAAGATGCGGCCGCTATACAGCCGCAGTCCTTCCCACACGGCGTCGCCCCCCTGCACGACCGAATCAAACGGGCTGATCCCCGCTTCATCGCGATGGACGAGCCGGCCGTTGATGTTGACGATCAGGTTGCGATTTGTTCGTGGAATTTTTGGAGCATTGTTGGCAATCATAATTCGTAGGGTGCATAAGCGGAGCGCAATGCACCGATCAGGTTAGGTGCATTGCGCGAGCGCTGATGCACCCTACGTTATCGCAGCCTATGTTCGTAGAGTGCTTCGTAGTGCGGCAGGCATTCGGCGGCGAGTGCTTCCAGTCGCGGTGGCAAATCAATCTGCTTGGGTTGATACGGCCGAAAGCCCGTCGATTTCTCGACTTCGCCGTACCAGTGTTTGGCCCAAACGCCGTCGGTCGAACGTGGTCCTGGCGGCCAGGAGAGCATCGACTCTGGAAAATCGATCCCAGCGCATCGCACAGCAGGCCGAGACAGTCGCCGCGGATTGCGCAGCACGTCGGCCGAGTCGAGCACCGGCGGCACGTGCCCGGTCTGCTGGCGGAAGTAGTTGAAAATTTCGCTCTGCTGCGGAAAGCCGGTGTCTTCCAGCGTCGGTGTTTCGACAATCTTCGTGTACGACGCCAAGACTTGGCGTGGATGCCGAATCAAAAAGCAATTCGTGAGCTGATCCAGCCACGCTCGATCCATCTGCGGCAGCAGATGGTGGGTCATATGCTTTTGGTAGAAGACCGGCTTGCCGTCTGTGCTTCCTTCCGTCAACTTCCGAGCGACCTTCCGCCAATCGGCCTCACCAGCCGCGATCACTTCGTCTGCGCCCCGGGATGCTCCTTTTGCGTCACTGCTAAATAGTGGGGATACAACGGCTCATCCACCACCAGGCAATCATCCCGATTGCCCCACGACCGCATCATGGCTGTCGAGATATTCCTCGGCCCCGACCACATGGCGATACGCAGGGGAAACGGTGAGGTCATCGGTGAGATACCCTAAGCAGCAAGCACCAAGCTTCAAATTCCAAACAGACTCAAATTACCAATTTCAAAATGAACAAAACTTGCCCATCCAATCCGCGATGACTGGTTGGCTTGCCCTGCTGTGTTGGCTGTTATGCACGGATAAACACTTTTTTTGGCCGCGAATTCACTCTGGTTTTTCAACGCAAGGCATTTACGGCCAATAGTTTGCGTCAAACGCACCGACGGGCAGCGTTATGCAAATTATGCACGCCATGCATAACCGCTTTACCGAAATAATTTTTGACGCCGCACCCAGCCGGAGCTGGCGCGATTGCCAGAACCTCCCACCTATTTGCCCTCAAACAGCCGACACGCTTCGCTACTGAACAGATGATCCAGTAACCGTGGTTATTGTTCCCGACGGAGAAGATTTTTGCAACTCATTTCGGAAATTGCCAGCCGCCCGATGGTGAAAGCACTGCCCTGTTTACTGGGGCACGGGGAGTACGATTGGCGTCAGTCATCAGGTCACACCGCCATCGAATCAACGCTGTTCTCTGGAATGGATGTTTGTTGCCATCCATTCCATGGTAAAATTGATATTCCATGAGCACCGGCCTAAAAATCAGCTTTGACGAATACTCTCGCTTGGTCGAGCGTGGTCTTCTGGACGAATTGCGCGATCGCCGCATCGAACTTATTCATGGGAAGTGGCCGAAATGCCTGCGCCTGGTCCCAGCCACGCCGAACTCGTCGATCGTCTTACCGAATGGAGCCTGGACCAAGCCCCGCGCGACTAGGTTCGTGTCCGCACGCAGAACCCGATCGGCATTCCTCGCCTGCAGAGGTGCCACTGACCAGACATCGCCTGGGTCCATCGCGGCGATTACTCCCGCCGCCATCCGCTCCCTCAAGAAACACTGCTGCTCATCGAAGTTTCCGACAGCAGCCTCGCCTTCGACCTCGGCGAGAAGGCCGCACTCTACGCAGAGGCCGGCATCCGCGAATACTGGGTCGTCGATGTTCAGGATGAGTCCCTCATCGTCCATCGCAATCCATCCGGACAAGAATACCGAGCGATCAGCACTCAGCGTCCACCCGACGAAATCCACCCCGACGCATTTCCTTTGATTTCGCTTTCCCTGGCGAGGCTGTTTGCCAGGGAATAACGCTTGAAAAAGAAACTGGCATTTGCAAAGACGCCTGTGGGAATCCTGGATGCCTGCGATTGCTCTCAGTTTGCTGAGGCACGACGAGTGCGCCTTAAGCCCAGCCGGCCCGTCCGAACGTACCAGGTAATTCCCATGCAACGATTATTAGCATGTTTGCGATAATGAGCATCCTGCGACTAATTGGCCCCTCAACCGCATACCTGATTGTGGCGTCAATATCCTTCGGATTCGCAGGCACCGTGTAGTGGACGAGGCCATACTCTCGTTGATTGGCAGTCGGAAGCCGGTCATCCCCCACCAGAGTTCCAGGCGTAAGTTTTTGGGAACAAAATCTTCATCAGGCGTATGTGTCAACTCGCAAGAGAGAAGCGAGTAATGGCTCTCCAGCAGCGCCTGATCGGAGGGTGGCGAAGGGCCAAACCACCATTGGTGATGCTTTACGACTATTTTGAATGGAAGGTAAACACCGCTGGTTTGTGAAACCAGCCGATGGTCACTGGCCGTGCTCGACGAAACCAGATTGCCTTCTTTGTCAAACTCTTCTTGTCGTCGAATTGCAAAATTCAACGCCGGATCGAGATAGAACACATGCTTTACTATCCAACGAAGAGACCGTAATCGTGTGGCAACTTGCGTCATCAACACTCCCCATACCGTGAGTGGCTTTTGCTCCGGGCTGCGAAACTCGATTAAGAACGAGCGACTCGATTCGTGGCTGCGCATATTCAAACTCATTGGTAGGTACGCGGATTCCTGCTTCCTGCCAATAATTATGGCGCCAATTAGGAGCACAATGCCCTTTCACATAAAAGTCCTGCTCCTTAGCATTTTTTATCGCATGCTCCAAGCTGTACACGAGAAGATCATCTGGCCTGTCATCGCTGTGGCGATCGTAAGTAAATAGGTGTGTTCCATTGTACGATTTCAACTGTTCGAGCAGGCTATATCCAGTGATCTGAAATTTGATCTTCGAAGCCGCGGCAATGTCAACCTTCCCCTCAGCATCCAAAATGGGTTTAACGTTTTTATCTTCCGGTTCAATCGCAGCCAGCAAAAAACCGAGCCGAACATAGCTCTTATCGCCGTCAATTGCGAACGATGCCGTCTCCTCTTTGAAGAATGAAGTGTCGTCGGGAAGCATTGGAAAATGAATAATAGCATGGAGGCGTTGCGAATCCATCAAAGGAACTCGTTGCAGCTTCCACTGTGCCTTACATGGGTCGAGTGCTGCCGCATTGGAAGCGGAGTGCCGCCACAACAGATTCTGGAACCTGCGCGACTCCCGGTGTTGCCAGCAGAGCATGTATGAAGAGCAAAGTGGCCAACGAAAAACAACGACGAACTGCAAAGAATGCGTTGTTGCCTGTCGTTGCGTTCACGATTCGTTCCTTTTGCCAAAAAAGAGGAAGAGGACGTCAAACGTGAGAGCTACCGGTCCTGATAAACCCGCGTGCTTTCCTCGCGGGTGACCGGCGTTTGCCATTCGTCACAGGAGACTTGGACGCGGACGATTTGGTCGCCGGGTTGGCGGCCTTGGGCTTGGACCTTATAGATCACTTCCTCTTGCGGATTCAGCCGGGCGAGCGGCTCGAAGACAATTTGTGTGGCATCGCCGGCGGCGCGGGTGGGGCCTTCGCCGTTCACCGCAGCCATGCCGGGGGGCATGAGCGAGGCGACGCGGACGTTGGTGGCGGCCTTCGTTCCTTTGTTCATCACGCGAATTTCAGTACGTCGTTTCGCTGCCAACTTCGATCACTTCGTCGAGGTCTTTCACCGTGTGAACCAACTCGGCTGCTTGTTCGACGTGGACGACTTGCTCGTCCTTCGCAGAGAGTCCCAACCCGCCGCGCCCTTCGATCCGCAGCGGCTGATCTCCCCGGCTCGACCGGAACCATCGTCAACTTCACCGCCCCTTTCGTGCCCGGCGGCAATTCGGCCAGGCTCCAGTAGGCAGCGTGCGTGGACGGATCGTATTGCCCTTGCGAATCGGTCGAAGCGAAACGCATTCCCCGCGGCAGAAACGCGGCGAGTTCTACATCGCGTGCCGCGGCTGTGCCGGGATTGGTGATTTGCAGCGTGTAGGTGGCCGGGCGTTCGAGGAACCGCACCTTCGGCCCTTCAACAGCCACCTGCAACTGCGGCGCGACCACTTCGATTTGCACGGCATGCTTTGAGGCCAGGTTCGCATCACCGCGAACATTGATCACATTTTGCACGATGCCTTGCTTCTCTGCCCGGAGCGAAAGCTCCAACCGCTTCGATTCACCCGGACGGAGCGTGCCCACTTCGTATTCGAGTTGCGAGCCGGAAACATGCGTCAACCCCGCCGGCACGTCTTCTTCAATGATCACTCCGGTAGCGGGGCCGGTGCCGGGGTTCGACACAGTGATGCCCACGGTAAACGATTCACCGATCAATACTTTGGGCGGAGCCGAATGCTCGATCGTCAGTTGCGGCCGCGTGCAGATCGAACGGCTGGTCGCCGCCGCGGCGAAGGTCACGTGAGCCGTGCTGCCAATTTCTCCTTCGGTGTGCGGCATCACTTGCAGTGTGATTTGCGTTTCATCCCCCGGCTGCATTGTTCCCAGGTTCCAGACCAGCGAGCCATCGGCCGCTTGCTGCGGCTGTGGGCGGGCATCGACCAACTGCGTCCCCGCCGGCACATGATCGGTCACCACCACGTTCGTCGCTGGCACTTGCCCCGCGTTGCGAACGTACAAGTCAAACGTTGCCGGCTTGCCGACCTGAATTTCCGAAGGGGGAAGCCTTTTCGAGTGCGATGGAGGGCTGCTGTGGTCCTTCCAAATGCCGTTCGCCTGGAGTGGGGGCGGCGAGGCGATTTCCTGAGAGAGCAGCCGATGGCAGGCTCGTGCTGAGCGAAGCATTGATCGCACTGCCAGCCGCGGAACCAACAGCCGCACTGCCAACTCCCAATGACCGCATTCCCGGCGAAGCTGCCGCATAGGGGTTGCTGCCGGTTTCACTGGTTGGCAAGGTATTGGGCGGAAGCGCGGTAGCGGGGGGCGATAGACTCGTGTCGTTGGTCGAAAGTTGAGCCGGCGGCGAACCATAACCACCGGCGGTGCCGTAGCGATTGGCATACGGGTTCGGCGTGTCGTTGGTCTGGTGCTAATTCATTGGCACTGGGCGTCGTCGTTGTCGGCGGCGACTTATTGCTGCCGTATCCGCCGGGCGAGTTGCTGGCAGCCGCGTATGGCGATTGGCTTAGCGGCGCATACGCCGGAGAAGTTGCTGGAGCACTGTTGGTTTCTGGTTGAGGGGCACTTTCGCGATAGATATTTGGCGGCACGGAATCGTTGCCAGTGGCGGCGGAAGTTGGATCGCTGGGCACGCCAGCATTCTGCGAAGCTGCTCCATAGCCACCATATTGCGAGCCGCCGGAGCCATAAGCTGAGTTCCTGCCGCTCGCTTGGCCATAGCCACCGGCCGGATCGTTACCACTGGGCAAAGTAAGGATTTGTTTGCGGTTGGGTTGCCGGCGCGTTGCCACTGGCCTGGTATTGAGCAAATTGATAGTTGCCGTTTGTCGGCTGCGGAAGCTGATCGTCACTCAGCGTTGCTCCGATCGGTTGAACCGTGCCCCCTCCGGTCGCGTCAACGCCGGTGGAAACTTGCTGTGTCGGACCAGCAGGCGCTGGCGAGCTGAAATAGCCCACTCCCTGCCAAATGCCGACGCCGCCGACCAAGGTCGTTAACGACCCCACGGCGATTTTCATGTTCACTCGCTTGATCGCGAGTTTAGTGGCTTCAATGAGTCTGGCGCATCGGATCGCGTCCCTGCGGCTAAAGGCCGATAAATTGCGGAGATTCGCGGCGAGTGAATACCAAACCGCGTCAGCAGCGCAAAGGGCAATGGCACTAGCAGCGTGTTACAGCAGGCTGCTAATTACCAACTCAGAATCGAACGCCCCGACGATTACCCCCGCCGCGCCGGCCGTTTGTTGACGGTCATGCTGACATCGGCGACCTTGCCAGTCTCTTCGAGAGCGACGTGGAATCGTTGCTCCCCTTCAAGCCGATGGACCGTCATGTGGTAGGCCTTGGCAACTCGCGCCAGATAGGGGCGTTCTTCGGGCGATTTTGGTGCTCGGATCTTGCCCCACGAACCGTCGCCCAGATAGACCACGCCGTATTTGTCGATATGGCCCCCCTTGAGTGGATGGGTACGCTTGAAGGTGTGATCGTGATGCTCGAGCACGGCATCGACATTGAACTTCTCAAAGAGTGTGCCTAGAACTGCCGTTGCTCGTAGCCAGTCCCCCCTTCGCCGACTTTATTATCCGTGCGCGGTATGACGGATACGCCGGCACATGGTTAGCCACAATCAAGTGCGGTCGGTCTTGCCGCTCGGCCAAGGTCTTGGCTAGCCAAGCCGTTTGCTCACCAGCAATCGGCGCGATGTGTCCGGTATCAAGCAGCACCAAGCTCAGATAATCGCCAAAGTCGAGAACGTCGTAAGTCTTCTCGCGAAACAGGCCGTCAAACACGCTCAGGTACGACGGCGATTTTTCGCGGGTTCCTTTGTAGCCGCCATCGACTTCGTGATTGCCGATGCACGAGATCAGGGGAATCAAGCGTCCCTGCGGATCAACCATGTGCTCGCGGTAGTTTTGCAGGAACTTGAGAAACGTCTGCGTGCGCGGTGCCGTTGTCGTAGGCCAGGTCACCTGCCGATCAGCGCAAACTGTGGCTCTTGCTTGGCCGCGATGATGTTCGTGCTGATCGCGTGGGCATCAACACCGCTGTCGCCTCCCGAAACCCACTGGATCGTGTCGTTCGCCTTGGCCGGCATCGTGCGGAAACGATAGTTCGTTTCGTTCTTGCCGACTTGGAATTGATATTCAGTATCGGGGATCAATCCCGTCAATTCGCAACGATGGACTTTCAGCTCTGTCTTCGGAAACGGCTTGGCAACTGTCTTGGCTTCTCGCGCTATTCCTTGCCGCTGACCGGCGGCGACCCGAATTGTCGTGCCCGCGGCCTCGGGACCAACCCACTGCACCGTCATCGTCGTCGTCGGATCCTTCTGCCACGTCAAGAACAAGGACGCCAGCGGATCCTTGCTCACCGCGGGCTGTTTCGTCTCTTTCTCTGGGTTGGCTTCTTTATCCGTATCCTTTTCCTTTTTCTCCTGCGCCAGCAGCGAATGGCTGAACGACAAAGCCGCCATACTGCCCAACGAGGAACCAAGAAACGAACGACGATCGAAGGAGGGCATGGCAGAACCTTGTTTTAGGTAGGAAAGAAAGGCGGGTAGCCACTACGATACACTGCGGCTTGGCAAACTGCACCAGCGGCCCACCGATTCTCACGAAATTGAAAAAGGCTGAACCCATTGTTCGAGATGAAGCGTGCGCTAATTTTTGAACAAAAAGCATCACGATCCAATTCGGCAGATTCGCGAAAAATCCCCTGCAACTTCTCTTCCGAAACTTAACGGCCAAGGCAATCGCAGCAAACACGCGAAGGGTTGACCGACGAACGACGAATGCAGAGGAGGCCTGACCGATCGCGGTCGAAACAAAGCTGCCGCATTCCTTTCTGTGAGAGTATTTCCAGTTCGATGTGATTTTTTTGCCCAATCGTGATGTAGATCCATGAGACATTGCTTTTGTCTGCCGCTGCTGATGTTGATCTCGAGCCTCGTGACACAACTTCGTGCCGCGGATGATTTGCCGGGATTGATGGGGGCCAGGCGAATTGTGTTTTTGGGTGACAGCATCACGTATGGCGGTCAATACATTGAAATCATTGATGCTTATCTGGCGGCAAGATTTCCCGATCAGCCGCATGAGGTGATTGACCTGGGGCTGCCAAGTGAGACGGTTTCTGGTTTGTCGGAACCCGGACATGCCGGTGGCAAGTTTCCGCGGCCGGATGTGCATGAACGACTTGTGCGTGTGCTGCAAAAAACCAAACCCGATCTGGTCGTGGCTTGTTATGGTATGAACTGTGGCATTTACCATCCCTTTAGCCCAGAGCGTTTCGAAAAGTTTCAAAGCGGCATCACTCGTCTGCATACTGAGGTGGAAAAAGCAGGAGCGAAAATTGTGCATGTGACACCGCCAACGTTTGATCCGCAGCCGATCAAAAGCCGCACGCTGCCAGCGGGGCTTCCCGAGTATCAACAACCATACGAAGGCTACAACGAAGTGCTCGACCGCTACTCAGCCTGGCTGCTTTCGCATCCAGCGTCGCCACATCGGTCGACAGCGGTCCGGTCCCTGCGGAGCTTGCGGGATGGCAGCAGTACCGAGCCAAGGTGGAGGGTGCGTTTCAGCGATTCTTCCGTTCGCCTGATTCATCACGATGGGTCGTGCAGTCCAAGGACGGAACTCGTTTGGAATTTCGGGAGCATGTACCTGCAGAACGAGGCCGCCAGCTGCGAGAGCGCAGTTCAGGTAGATCCTGAGGATAAGAGACGCGCGTATTTTCGTGGCCGCTGGTGCGGATGAAGTGATCCGCACGGCTCCACGGTGCAATATCGCTATCAGGAGGACGGCAGCTCGTTGTACCCGAGCGCCATCTACTACACGACCCAGCTCGTTGCGGAGGGGGCGAGGCCGCTAGCGCACGAGCTTGCGCCGTGGAGCTGAGCGAGTACGCCCATCGCGTGTCCTTCGTTTACGAAGGGCGCAGCGACGTGACCTCGAGCTACGTAACTACGTGGCGCACGGAACGCAACCTGCGTCTCAAGCGCATCGAGCTCACCAGCGCGGTGTCTGACATCGGCACGCGGGCTTTGGTGCGTCGCTACCATTTGCGGTACGAGCCGACGAGCTATCACTCGCTACTCGCTTCCGTCCAACTGGAAGGCCGTCCTTCCGCTCGCGAAGGCACGTTCGGCGTCGTAGTCGGCGAGCCTGCCGTCCCGGAGACGAGCCTGGGCGATGCCATCATCGGCGATGTCTTTCCGCCCATGACGTTCATCTATTCGCGTCCCAATGCGACGTCTGGACAGGTCACCGGCTTCGGCGGCATCGACAGCACCGTACACCGCTCGAGCTCGAGTCCGATCATTCCGTCGATGAGGGACGCGTCGACTTCTTCGACGTGAATGCCGATGGACTTCCGGATCTCTTGGTCACCGATCCGGCGAAGTATGGCGGCGGAGCGGGCGTATATTTCAATGGCTTCGCAGGCAACACCCCGGGGACTCCGGCCGCGTTCTCGGTGGGGACTGCGGTGAGCATCCCGAGCGGGCTCGGTTCAGTGCTGAACCTGAGCAGCGCCAACATCGTGCCCATGGACGTGGATGGCGATGGTCGCGGCGACATCTTGCACATGCCGCGCACCGCGAATTACGGCTATTTCGTGCTCAGCAAGCAGCCCACGCCAAGAGGCGCTGCCTATCAGCCGCTCGACGGCTGGTCGTTCGTGCACGTCAGTGATCTCCTGCCAGCTGGGGTGACCGACCCGCGCATCGACTTGGGCGCGGATGGCGTTTCTATCCGGACCCTCGACGTCAATAACGATCACTTGATCGACGTTGTGCGAACGACTGGAAGCCAGCTTCAAACCTGGCTAAATCTCGGCCGCTATCCTGGAGGCGAGGGGCGCTTTGGGTCGGCGTCCTCGGCGGGAAGCGCCTGGAATCTCAGCACCTCACCCGTCGAGTCGTGCCTGCCGTATGCCGGCCAGGCGATCGACTTCGGGGAATCGAACCTGCGCATCGCAGACATGAATGGCGATGGACTCGCCGACATCGTCAAGATCGCGAAGGACGACGTAGTGTGGTGGCCCGGACGCGGTGAAGGTGCGTTCGGCGACGGCAGCCATGCGTGCAACGACCAGAACCGCAGCAAGCGCCACATACGGATGGGCAATCCTCCGCAGGAGCTCAATCCGGATCTCGCGGGCATGCAGATGGTCGACGTGAACGGGGATGGAACCACCGATCTCTTGCTCGTAGGGAAAGACTTCCTGAGCATCTGGTTCAACGAAGGGGGCACGGCATTCTCCGAACGGCTGATCGTCGACAGCACGCCTTTTGCGGTCGACGTGCTCGATCGCGTGCGTGTGGCGGATATCGATGGCTCCACGACCGCCGACGTGATCTATGCAGAAGGTGGACACTATCGCTGGATCGACCTCATGGGAGGCGTGCGACCGCGTTTGTTGACCGGCGTGGACAATGGACTCGGTGCTTTCACGTCTCTCCAGTATGCATCGAGCGCCGAGGACTACCTGCGCGATCTGGCGAGTGCCCGAAGCTGCGACGCCTCGTTGGCCGATTGCTTTACTTGGCATCGCGAACCGCTCATGCCAGGTGCGAACGAAGCCGGTTGCGACGCCCAGATTGCGTCCCATTCGGACGTTTGCGCGCACCGCGTAGCCGGTAGCCCCGTGTTGAGCTCGGTTGTTCGGCGGGTCAGTACGACCGACCGCTTCGATGCCATGGGTGTCGAGGCGACCGTCAGTGAGACCGAATACCGCTATCACGACGGGTACTACGAAGGGATTGAGCAAGAATTTCGCGGCTTCGGAGCCGCCGATGCGATTGCCGTAGGCGACCAGTACGAGCCGACGTCCATCACGCGTTCCTATTTTCATCAGGGGCGAAGGCCCAACGAGATTGCCGCGGACCGGCTGGCAGACAATCCGAACGAAGCGCTCAAGGGACGCGAGTACCTGAACGAGAGCTCCGACCAGAACGGGAACTATCTCAGCACACGTCACGCCACGTACACCGTGCGCCGAATCATGACGGGCCTAAACGGAACGTCAATTTCGTACGCATACGTGAGTGGCAGCGAAGAGTTTCGATACGACACCACGAGCCGGGCGGGCTCTGCCACGACCGTCGAAATGCAGAGCGTTCTGCGGGAGGAGGCCCGCGAAGGCCGTGGTGTGAATGCCGTCTACGCGGCAGCTGCCCAGGCAGGCGACGCGCCCCACGTGGTCATTGCACGACAGCTGCGCTTTGCGCGACTGCGGTCCACCACGGATGTGGTCGACAACGTGGGCAACGAGGTTCAGCGCACGGCGTGGGGACGAAACGGGACCGGCGAGTACGGCGAGACCGTTGGTGACGAGCGCATCACATCGGTCACCTTGCCTACGCGAATCGCGGATGCGACCTGCTCCAACTCGGGTTGGATGTGGCGTGGGGCAGAGAGCTATGTCGCCGACGCCGGTGGCCAGTACGACCGCACGCAGAACGATTTCTCGACCTGCGGCGATCTCCAGATGAGCGGGAAGATTGCCAGCCTTCCCGCCGCCGGTGCGTTCGAGTTCGCTGGTGGTGGCGGTGCGCAAGGATTCACGCATGCCAGCGACATGGAAGTCAGCTCCTGGACGCTCGATCCCTGGGGACAGGTCGTCGACCACTGCCGTGGCGGCATCGTGGGTGATCAAGTCAACAACCCCTGCCTGCGTCTGTCGCGCTTTACGCACGATCCGGTCTACGCAGATTACGCAACGGCCGAGGCCATTGCTGTCAGCGGAACCGGCGGGAACTTGCGGTTCCTCGTCTCTACTGGAGTCTGGGACCGTGGTCTCGGACAGCTTCGCGCAGTTACCGACGCAAACGGCCATGTGAGCGAGACCAGCTTCGACGGGCTCGGCCGGCTCACTTCCCAAATCTTGCCGGCCGTCAAAGGTTGCGAGGGCACTCGGGTCCCGACCATCCGCGTCGACTACGCACTCACGAGTGCACCCGCCACGACGCCCTTGAATCGTGCCACGACCACCACTTTCCTTTCGTGTGGCAGCTACAGCGACCCGGATAGCCAGGTCGTTTCGCATTCCTATGTCGACGGCCTAGGTCGGATCCGCGCGACGCTTGCGGAGGGCGAGAGTGATTCGCAGGCATGGGAAGACAACCGAGGCCATGCGTTCGTCCTGTCGGGACGTCAGATCCTCACCAAGCAAGGCAATCCGCGGCTGCTCTACCAACCGGCGTACTTCGACGGCAGTCCCGATGACTACGCCGCGGTGATCGCGCGACCTGCGTCACCCTACAAGCGCGCCCTCTTCGATGCGTTCGGCCGCGCCACGTTGTCGATCAACGAAGACAACACGTACACCTCGATCAGCTACCACGCACTCAGTCGTGATCTCTGCGACGAAGTGGACAACGGCTTTACGGCCGACGGCAATCAGGCCTTCAATGGCACTTGCACGACCGAACGCACCGACGGGCACGGACGGGTCATCGATCAGCAGCGACGACAAGTGACCGCATCGGGTGCGCGCGAGCACCACCGCCTGTTCACGTACTATCGCGGGGACGGCGCGGTCGTGCGCGTAGTGCGAGCGTTGACCGGCGACAATGTACTTCGCTACGAAGGCGCGGCACTCGGCGCGTTCGTCGAGCGACGTTTTCACTACGATTCAATCGGGCGCCGCATCGCATCGGAAGACCCAGACACGGACAATCGTGACGAGACCACCCTCACGCGTCGTACTTGGCGCTACCTGTTCAATCGGGCTGGCGATCTGATCGCAGTCAGGGATCCGCGCGGTTGTGGGCAGAACTTCTACTACGATCTCGCGGGGAGGTTGCTCGGCGAGGCGTACGTGTCGTGCAGTGAGGCGCAAGTCGGAGAGAGTCCCAGCGCGGACATTCCGACGGGCAGTGTGTCTCTCGGTCGTACGTCTGGGATCACGCGTGTTCATACGCGTTACTATTTCGACGACTATCCGTTGTGGGCCCACGATCTGCTGCCAGGCGACGAGCAGGATACGCTCGGGAGACCGACAGCCCACGAAGACCGTGCTCAACGCACGGCGATCGCCTACAACCAGCGTGGTCACGCCGTGTGGTCGGGCAAGCAGCTTGCGGTGATCGCACCCGCTGCGACGCTGCCTGGCTCCCCCACAGTCGACGCAACCTCGGGCTTGCCGCGTTTCGATGGTGTCGATGAGACGTCACCGGGGCCTTCCACGGTGCTCTACGACACCGCGAATACCTATGCGCGTACGACGGTGATCGACCATGCTGGGCGGGTAGTCGAGTTGACCCTCCCGGGCGGCGACACCTTCGGCGATCCCGACCTTCCGACGGTCGGTGGACGGCTCGAGTACTATCGAAACGGCGCGCCCCGCCGTGCAGAGGTGCTGCTCCAGGGCGTCGCCTATCCAGTGATTGCACGCGCCACTTACACGCGCGATGGCCTCCTGGCAGCAACCGAATATGGAGACCGTGCGTTCACGGGCAGGGTCGCAACGCAGACCCACGTCGTCTACGACGCCAGGAGAAGGCCTTTTCACGTCTACACATCGCGTGGGCGTACCCCCAGCGCGCCAGCTCAGACCCTGGGATACGTGTCGGTGATCACCGATCAGCGGTACACGTGGGATGGTACCGGCAATCTCGTGTCTTCGGAGGACCTACGGCCGACGGCTGAGTGGCCCGACGGCCACAAGCCGGTCACTCAACACGTCGCGCACGATGCCCTCTATCGTGTCGCGCAGGTGAGCCATGTCTATCCGACGAACGACGGACATGACGACGCGACCGACTGGCGGGACGCCGAGGAAGCGCACCGCGACGCAGATCCGATGGCCGCAACGGCCGCTCCGATGCTGCCAGCGAACCCACAAGATCGTGTCGTAGATCTCGAGTACAACCACGATTGGCTCGCCAACATGACGTCGTGGCACGACGACGGCCACGCGTTCTACGAGCGCTCACTCGGCAACATCACCAACGGCAACGCCGTCTCCAGCGGCGCGAGTCCCGCGCGGCGTCCAGCGGCCCTCTACCTTGCGAGCAATCTGGACGCGACGACGCCCGCCGACCTGGGTGGTTGGCTCGAAGCGGACTACGGCCGAGGCGGCAACCTGCTCGCGATGACGGCCCATGCGCAGTGCACGCACGCCAGCGCGACGAGCTGCGCAGATCCGGGGGGCTCGGATCTGAGCGTGCGTCGCAGCGCCTTGCGCACCGGCTGCTCGTGCCAGTCCGAGCAGCACTACGTGTACCGTTGGGATGCGATCAACCGCCTGCAGGAAGCACGGCGCTACGATCGTGTCCACCAGGGAGCATGGAACTATGCGGCCCGTCAGCGGTATCGCTACGACGCCGCCAACGAACGCACGATTAAGCAAACCCTCGCGTTCGGCACGAGCGAGGAACGGGCCGCGCTGTACGTCTATCCAGGCGACTTCGAGCGACGAGGAATGACCGTCGACGAAGAGCAGGGAGATACGTGGCAGCCCGTTCCAGACGAGGCAGAGAACCAATACTTGATCGCGGGTGCGCGTTTGGTCTGGAAAAATCGCCAGACGCACGCGAGTCTCTTCGACCCCGAGCATCGAATCACGGTAGCGATCGCCAACCTGATCGGGAGTACCAGCGCGGTCATCGACCTGGTGAGCGGCGAGCTGACGGAGGCCTCCGGCTTCTATCCGAACGGTGCCCGCGAGCATTGGTTCACGGCAGCTGATCTTGCCCAGGATCCGAGCACGCAGATTAACTCCATTCAGACCAGCGACATGGTCTCATGGCTGAACCCAGATGATCTGCCGCTGGGCGCGACGTCGTCATTCACGGATCGCGTGAGCCACGAGGCGCTGGTGCAGAGCGACCCGGCCAAGATGCCGGAGAAGGTCGCCAACGGAATCAACGGGCATCCCGCACTGCATTGTACGGTCTCGACGGCCGGATTGGGCCGCGTGGCCAGAGGGCCTCACGCCTTCGCTCGGCTTTTCGCCTCCGACTCGCCGTTCACCATCTATACGGTGGCGAAGCCCGAGACCGTCCCCGAGCGGCCACGCTCCGGGTGGGTTTGGGGCACTGCTAGTACCACCGCCTATCAAGGGTTCGCCCTCTATTTAAACCCGCCGCAAAACGACTACACGGAACTCTGGAATGTGGTCGATATCGACGCCGATGAATGGCTGCCGACCGACTACTACGAAGGCTTCGACGGTACTCAGCCAATCGATAGGCCTCTCGTTCATGTCATGGAACGGGACGAGAACGGGGTCATTCGGTCCTGGGTCAACGGCGAGCCCAGCATGGACTTCCAGCAGGAGGTGCTTGCCCAGACAGAAACGTTGACTGTGTGCGGCGCGCCCTGGGGCCCACCGAGCTACGACGACGGGTCGGCCGACTTTCCCTATGCCGGGTACGTCGGTGATGTCGTCAGTTACAACACCGCGCACGACCCGGCGAAGCGAACGTCCATCACGAACCTACTGGCTGCGAAGTGGGGAATTACAGATGCCGATATCGAGCTGCCTCCCGCAACTCCCGTCGTCGCAAGTTCGCAGATTCCGCTCGAGCCCCTGGGTTTCACGGGCAAGGAAGCCGATGAAGAGGTCGGACTCACTTACTTCGGGGAACGCTACCTCGTCCCGCGCCTCGGAAGGTGGGCGAGTCCCGACCCACTGAGCATCCATGCCATGGGCGGCGGTGAGGCGAGCAACGCCTATCACTACGTTGGCGGTAACCTCCTGCAAGGCCGCGATCCTCTTGGTCTCGAAGACTGGGGAAAGAAGGCCAAAGCGTGGGCCGTCGGCGGTGGAATCGCCGTTATCGACACGTTTACAGCGGGCGGCGCGAGCATCTTCATGGAAGGCCTGGCGGGCGAGGGCTTCCGCGAGGTGATGGGCGACAAGCGCGCGCGGGGTGCCTATGCGGCCACTGCAGCGACTCTCTCAACAGCGCTGATGGTGCTCGGCGGCGGCATGGCCAAGGGCGGCGGCAGCGTGACCTTGGGGTCGGGTGGTACCGCCGCGCCTGTGGCCGTGCCGGTCGCGGTCATTGGGCTAGGCCTCGCCGCCGTCGGCGCAGTGGGCATGGCAGGAACGCTGGTCGCCCAGGAGCGGTTCAAGAATTTCAGCAGCGGTGGAGGTGAGGAGCAGCGGCCGCGTCCGCCGAAGGAAGAGCCCAAGAAGCCGGCGGAGAGGCTGTCGAACGAGGACCTGCAGGCCGCCGCGGACCTGATTCATGATGCGGAACCGGACTTGATAAGAAAGGAGATGTCGACCACCACGATTACCCAAGGCATCGATGAAAGTGGAAATGTGGTCCATACCGTCACTTCGAGCGCAGGAACGCCGACGGCACCGCAAAGGGCGGCTGCGCGACAACTGCTGGGAGAGCAGGTTCGCATTCCTGGAGGTAGGCGGGGCAAATTGCCCAACAATGCCCACCATGGCGAGATGCGGGGTAAGAAGGCCACCGCGGGCCAGACGCAACGTACCCAGGCTTCGTCCAGTGCCGCAGCACATGGCGGCAAGGCGTGCGAGAAATGCGCAGCCGGGCAGGCGGAGGCGGGCATTGACAACGCCACTGGCGTGCAGACACCGAAGCCACCGAAGGCCACGAAGCCCAAGAGCCGCTAGACTGAGCGACACTATGAGCGAACGATTCGAAAAATACGGTGATTTCCTGCGCAATGAACTATCGGGACGGTCATTTCGCGCCCAACTGGCGTTCGGGCTGAGCGTCGCCGATCGGTTGCTCGGGGACTACACGGCAGGCGTCGGGGAACAAGCGCCTGAGCGTGGGGCCCGGCTCGGGGTTGCCTTGAACGACCTTTGGTCTTTCGTGCGAGATGGGAGTGCAGGAGCCCCGCCCTATGAAGGATTGGCGGGTGCGATCAGGGAATTCTATCCCGGCGAAGATGACGATTTGTTCTACGACAGCGAACGGGAGGCCCTGAGTGGACTCAACTTGCTCGCTACCTTTGCCAAGGACCTCAAGGTCCGCACCCTTTGTCATGCAGCCGTGGCCGCACTCGAGCTGATCGCCGAGGACTTCATCGAAAGAAGTTCAGAGCCGATGATCACGCCGGAGCTTGATGCCGCCGCAGAGCATAGCGAAGGCGTGGATGCGGAGATGGCTCGTCAGCGAAGTGCCCTCGACGCGCTCAAGGCTGGCGTCACGGACTACGACGAGGTCCGCCAGTTCGAGCCCTTGATCGAGCACTAGTCCGAGCAACATTTGAGGCGGTAGATGCAGGGTAGTAGAACCATTTACCACCGCTTGTTGGGGATTCGTCCCTTCATTCTTGCGGCGTACGCATGCGTGAGTGCACTCGCAGGCTGTGCTTCGCATTCGCATCATCACGCTGAATCCGACGCCTCTACGCCGCCTCCTGATGCGTCAACCGAGTTCCCTTCTCTCACTCTTCCTGGCGTTCGTCCGGAGCTCTCCGCTCCTGGCCAAATCGTTCCCCTGTTGTACGGCCGCAGCGCCCAGATCGACGATCGCCGCGCTTCTTCTCCTCTCAGTACGACCATCCCGCTAGACGACCCGAGCGATCCCAACTACCAAGCCTTTTTCTCGGACCTCGAGCTAGCCTGTCGCGCTGAGGTCACCTCCTCTCTTTCCCTCTCGAATCCGATGTGGGATGTCAACGCGTCCTGCGGATTGCCCGCTGCGATCCAAGCGCACGTGGACCTCTGTCGTACGCGTGCAGCGCTCTCTTTCGCTTCCGAGCATCCTGCTGCGGCGCTCGCACGCACTTCGGATTCGGTGGAGCTCGATTTCGCCTCCACCAATCGCCCCGGAATCCGCTTCGCAGTCACCTCGGATGCCCTGCACGACCGCGCAAGTTGGGCCATGTTGGCCGTGTCCCTGTACCGACAGGTCATCGGCAACGTGGGGGTGCAGTTCGACGCGACCCGCTGCATCCCGGCCCAACAGGGAAGCAAAATTCTTTCCATCGCGGCACTTGCCCTCCGAGACGCCGCGACGGGTCTCGAAGGAGCCACCGAGCTCGCCGATACGTTGCTATTCGACCGGCTCAAGGAGCTCTACGTAAACTCGGAGGGCACTGCCCTCGACCGCGCCCAAGCGACGCGAGCTCTCACCGAGAGCGCACTCGAACGGCTCAAGCTGTATCTCGCTGTGCCCTACGCTGCCTTCTCTCCCCCTGGCGAAGCCGTGGCGAACGAAGACGATGAGGCTCGCTATCCCGCTCTCTATGCCTCTCCCGACGACACGGCCGAGCATGCGGCGGTGATGCTGAGCGCGCTCAGGACGCCGATTGTGAGCGCCGCGGGAGAGCCGCTCATGGCGGACGCTCTCCGCAACGCCTGGTTTTCTTCGCTACGGGACGCAGAACCTGTTGCGTTTGGTGCTTTGGGGGCAGACGGCGCCGATGCGACACTCGAGCAATTGGGGCTCGATCAGGCAGATCTAGCTCGCGCCGCACAGTGGCTGCGCCAGGGCCTACGTGTTTCAGGGGTTCCCTTGGTTTGGCGTGCACTCGCGGATCCCAGTCAGAGCGCACTAGAATCGCTGAGCGCCTTCGACGACGTGGGTCCACTGGGGTACGTCGCGGCGCTAACCGAGGCGCGGGCCACCTTGGGGCCTTCAGAGGGGCCGGAATACGCTGCACGTAGTTCGATGACTGCGCTGGAGTACGCACAGCGTGCGGCCCTGGCGGGGGCGCAGCGTGGACTATCGTCGCAAGGGAACGACGCTCTGGCCAGTGTCGCCGAGCACACCCAGGCGTTGCGTGGTCGCGCAGAAGTCTGCGTTCAGAGCAACGATGAGCCGCGGCTATTGGTGACGGTGCTGGACCTATCGCCAGACGCCATCGGTGACCCAGGAGCCCCTCGGTACGAGCTGTTTGCAGGCGAGGCGGACACCGCCTGCGCCAGTACGGGAAAGGTGCTTGGGCGCAAATGCACGTGGGATGTTGCGGGATTGCCGGGTAGCTACGACGCGGCGAGCAAGTCGTTGCAGTTCGAGGTGAACTCAGCGGTGGTGGCGTCACGGTTCTATCTCACCGAACGAGGAGTGGACGAGTCGGTCCCTGCGGAACGCACGGTGGTCGCGGTAGCATCGTCGCGTCCGCTCGATGCCGCCCCTGAGCAACGCTGCAGTTTGGTGACGCTGAGCGCAGAGTTGCATCGGGACGTACAGCGAGTGCACCAGGCCGAGGTCACTGCGGCCCTTCCTCGAACATCCAAACGACCGGAGGGAAAAGTCACCTTCAAGCTGGCGGGGGCCAATGCGGTCCCTCTGCTCTGGGAGCGCTCGCTAACCTTGAACAAGGCAGGCGTTCCAGCGGTGACGCTCGATCTCGGTCAGCCCTTCGACTCGCAACGAGCATCAGTCGAAGCCGAGCTGCTGGCGGAGTGTGCCGAACCAGCACTGCGTGGCAAGGGCCCTCAAGGTCATCTGTGTGACGGTCGTGAATTGCATCATCTGGAAGAACTGCGCTGCTTGCTCGCTGGATTGAACAGCGCTGCCGACGACCAGTCGGGTGGGTTCGAGATGCCGCTCGAGAACTCGGACCAGACGTTCGCTCATGCGTTGTGGGTGCAGCAAACGCAGCTAGACCTCACAGTCGAGTTGGCGCAGGTCCTGGAGCGGTTTGTTTGCCAGGAGACCGCGGAAGCGGTGGACGACGAGTTGCTACCTCTGGAAGGTCAACTGTGGCAACTCGCAGAGAAGAGTGCGGCTGACCTTCAGAGCGGCTTTCTGAATCTCCTGTCGCTGCAACAACAGCGCATTGCAGAGCGGTGGAGCAGCGAAGAGAATCCTAACGAGCGAGAAGCAGGCGCCGTGCGCGCACTTCACGATTCGCGCCTCGCGGCGGCGCGGCTCTTGGTGGCCGTCCCACGTCGCCTCTACTCGGACGCCGACCAAGGAGTGGACGCACTGGGCGATGTATTCGATCGTTTTCCCGTCGTCGCGACGCCAGCGCCGCTCGCGGAAGCGGCCCGCGCCGACAGCCTCCTGCGCGCTTCGGGGCTTCATCCGCTGTTGCCCGATCTCTCATTGCAGTCAGGCGTATTTTCGAGCCAGGCATTTTTGGACGCCGCCTATGGCAATGAGCTCAGCGAACGTTTGCGTGAGCGCCTGCTGAGCATCGACCCAGCCGCCTATCAAGGCTTGCCGGGCAATGCTTCTGCATTTCTGGGAGCTCTGGGCCTGACTCGCCTGCAGCTTGGCGAGGCCGCGGTGCGGCTGGTCCAACTCTCCGAGGCGCGAGCGCATACGCTGCGTCCTATTCCGGACAGCACGCCGGTTCAGATCCCTGATGCCGACGCGAAGTACCCAGCCCCTCTGGCGCCGCATCTCTATGCCCTCACCGAAGGTCGTGCTCCTTTGGCGACGGACGCTTGGCCCTCGGCTGCTGCGGCGCGTGGCGTGTTTCACGCCATCGGCGCGCTAGAGCGCGCCATGGCTCAGCGAATCTTGCAAGCTCAGGACTGGTCGCTCGATGAGCGGAAGGAACGAGAACATCTGCGAGGCCAGATTGCAACCCATGCTGCCCGACCGTCGGTCTCACTGATGTTCGCCGCAAGCAGCGAGGTTTCTCCGGCGCCAGTCGTCGAACTGCTCCTGTCAGAAGAGCCCGGTTCGGACGTGTTGGAGCGCTATGAAGTGTGGTGGACCGATGCGGGAGCACTGTGCGCTACCGTGGGGAAAGTAGCGGGCCACGTATGTGACGAGAGCGAGTTTCGGTTCAGCACGAGCCAGGCCAAGGCCGAAGTCGTGGGCGTCGACGCGAGCGGCAGCCACGTCGTTCGTCTTGCCGGATTTACTTGGCCAACACCGTCTAACTGGGATCCAGCGCTAACGACCGAGCGAACGCGTGGTCGCGTCTATGTGACGCGGAAGATTGCCGGCGCACGCGAGGTGATTGGAGCCGCAAGCCTTGAACCAAGTCTGGTCTCGCGAACGTATGTCCAACCGAACTCTGAGGAGCTCGCCAGTTACTTGCGTGAGTTGCTCGCCTACCGTGAGCCCGGCGAAGGTTGCGGCGATTGTCGTCCGAGCTCGGTGTGCGAGCAGACCGCCTGCACGGTGGGCCTGTGCCTGCGCACCCAGCTTAGCGACCGTACCTGTGGAGCCGAAGGCCAATGTGTTGCAGGCGTGTGCGACAAGCCTGGCTGCGGTGATGGGGCTCGCTCGGACGGTGAGGACGGCGTGCCCTTCGAGGCTTGTGACGATGGCAATCTGGAAGACGGAGATGGATGCTCGGCTCTGTGCTCCGTTGAAACCCGCGTGCTCGAACCAGTGATTCAAGAAGGCTGGCCTTCGGGGCCAGCGCCTGCCGTGGCAGTCGATGGCTTGGGCAATGCTCTCCTGGTCTACCTTGCCGACGACCTAAGTGGCGAAACAGTGCGGATTCGCGCAATCCGCTTCGACTCGTTTGGTCATCAAGACGGAACCGAGTTCGATCTGGAAACCGACATCGCACGCGGCTATGAGGCCAGACCCACCGTGGCGGGTTTGAGCCAAGGTGGCTTTGCGGTGGTCTTCGCGAGCGCGCAAGTTCAGGGGGAGTCCGCACTGGGGTTTCGCCTGGTGGACACAGCGGGCAACGCAACACCGATTGCATCCGTAGATGCCAACGGCAGCGTGCAGACGAATGCACGCGTGGCTGCATTCGAAGACGGCTTTGTGGTGACCTGGGTCGAGCGGGGAACCGATAGCGACGCAACGAAAGTACGACTACGGCGCATCGAGTCCGATGGTGAACCGTACGGACCGTCTGTCGATGTAAGCTCGAACGCGTCGGGCGTGGCGCAGGGAAAGCCGGCGATGGCCACCTCTCTCGGCCAGATCTTGGTCGCCTGGTCCGAAGTGCAGAGCGCCACCAACACTGCACTGGGTACCTATGCGCGGAGATTGGGGCCTTCCTTGACGCCAGTGGATCAGCAGCCACTCGTCATCGCTGCAGGTGCCAACGATGAACCTAGTGTCTCCGTCGGTTCCGACAGGAACTATCTGGTAGCTTGGACCTCACGCACTTCTGACCCCCTCGGAAACATCCAAATGCGTTCCGTGGCGCGCTTCGGTAGCTCGCCGTTGGGATCCGTAGGGGACATCGTCGCGACTGCTTCCGCGGAATCGCAGCCGGCGCTGGCTGCGGGTAGCACCGGCTACTTGCTCGGCTACCAGCTCGGTTCGCCTTTCTCTGTCGGAGCCGTATCAGCTTCGGGTGTCGACAGCGAATCGCTTGCGTTGGCAAGCGACGAACTGGCCTTGAGCAACCTCCGGGACCTGAGTGCGGTCAGCACAAGCCAGGGCATCTGGCTGGTATGGAGCCGTCGCGTCGATGCGCGTCGCGCGTTGTTCGCTCTGCTGCTGCCCCCGTCGACCTCGATGTGAAACCCGCAGACGACCCTCACGCCATCGTCACAGCAACTCACGATGGTGGCGCAGCCCGCTCGCGTCGGTCATGAACCCTTCGTCTCGCCCAGCGTTGGCTCGTAGCTACCGCGTTCGATGTCAACGCGCGCTTTGCCGGACGCCGCCCAAGCAAGCGATTGGTCGTTGGTCCGCCAGTGCTTAAAAATGGGCCGACACGATCTCTTGAGTCCACTGAGATCTACCAAAACCCACGACGTAGGTACGGCCCGAGCAGCTTGTTCCCAATGAGCGGCCGCCCACGAGCCCCCGAAAAATAGCCCTTCTACCTTCTACCTGCCTACCTTCGAGATGATGGCGAGGCCTCTACTGGCACCGCATCACGGACGAGTGGCTGAAAGCTAAGGTGCTCTACGGTTGCGCGTTGTTTGGTTGGGTACCGTTAGCTACCTGCGCAGCGAGGTCGGACCATGCTCCTGCTTTTCGACACCGACCTCGACAGCGACCAGCCCTCGGCGACCGTCCACTCCTGTTTTTCGCAGCAAGCTCGCCACTTGATTGGCGATGGTCCAGATGCTCGTCTTTCGTTCTCCGGCAATCTCCCGATTGGATAGTCCGAGCTTCACCAATCGCAGCACCTCTTGCTCGCTAGCTGTCAGATTCCCAGCCAGCAGATGATAACGTCGGGTCGCGCGCAGCGCCGAGGCAACTCGCAATAGATCGTGCCGAGTGCGAAAGCCGAGTTTGTTCGCAGCACTGAGCAAGTGCTCGGAGACTCGAGAGCTTCGTAGCCCGGTGGAATACGCCACATACTTGCCAGGCAGGCCCTGGATGGATTGGTCCAGCACCGTTGCCTCGCGCGGTGTGAGCGCTCGATAGGCGCGAGATTGAGGCGCGTTCTCGAACGCGAAGTAGAGCCGCTTGCCGTCCGTGTCGACCCGCTCGACGACGCTCCACTCTCCTTCGACCAAGGCGTTCCAGACCTTCAGGGCGTCGTCCTTGAAGCGCTCGCGCTTCGTTCGAAGACGCGAGATGATCTTCGTCTGCTGGACGAGCGGCTCGAAGCCGACGTCCTCACCGAGTGGCTTTTGTAGGTGCAACAGCTTGCCTTCGGACGAGAGCACTGCGACAGCGTGCTCCGGAGCTAGCAGCCGAAGCCTCTCTCCGGCTTCCAAATGGATGCGAATGCGGTGCAGCGTTGAGCGAACTGCAGGCGTCACCTCCCGGCCGCGCCCGACGATGAGTCCCACGGCAAAGATCCAGCCCGGTGCGGGGTATCCCAGCATGCCAAGCAAGTCATCGGCTCCAACCGCGTTGCAAGCGGCCCGAAAGGCTAGCTGCGCCGGGCGCCCCATCTTCGCTATGATCGGAGAAGCCAAGGTAACGGGTTGTCGTGGGTAGAAGTAGCGTTCGTAGCTCTCCCCTCGAAAGCGCTCGACTGCCGGCACGCCGATGCGGTGAAAAAGCGAACTGACTCCGCGCGTCGACAGGGTCACCGCTTTGGCTCGATCACCGAGCTCTTGGTAGAGCGTGAACGTGAGCCCGCCGCCGAGGTCGAAGACACTCCGCATGCTGTCGAGCACATCGCCAATCCAGCGCTCGTCGTTTGCTTGGACTTCGTAGCAGTTCTCAACGATGGCGAGATAGTCACCCTTCTTCGACTCCAACGGCATGCGGGCCTTATACCCCTGCCTCGACAGGCGCCGCGTTGGGTTAACCGCATAGCTAGGTTTTCCAGATCCATGGTCATTGGTTTTTGCAGCGATATCTGTGCGCGCGTTCGAAAACAGCACGCAACCCCCGCAAGGGGCATTGCGCCCTGCCAAAAGAGACTGCCTAACCCGAAGGTTCGACCATGATCCATAGAAGTTCACTCGATCGACGCAAGAGACTACTACCCATCATCCTTGCGGTGACGCTGGGAGCCTGCGCCCTCGAGCAGGGCCAAGACATGTCCGCCGAGACGGTCGCCCTCTACGACGCTGACGAGGTTGGCAATGAGGTCCTCGGCAAAGAACAAGCCTTTTTGACGAACAGCAATTGGGAGAACAACCCCCTCCTCACACACGCGAAGCGAAGCAATGGAGGGATGAACATCTGCATTGAGGGTCCGAATGCCACGCCTTTCGCCACCAAGGTGGCGGACACCAAAGCAGCCATTCTCAAGTGGCTGCGGGCTGTGCAGGATGTGGCCACGGAACCGCTCGTCACGGAGGCCGACATCTACCTGGACTGCAGCTGGTACGACGTGAAGGTCTTGTATGTGAACGAGACCACGACTCCCACCGATCGATCGAAATTCAAGGCATCGACGGCGACGATCACGATGAAGTCGGACGCCGGCGTCGATGTTCTATTGCACGAAATGGGGCACGCATTTGGCCTCGCGGACACCTATATCGAGGGCGTGTGGACCTGCCAGCAGGGGCAGCAGTACTCCCTCATGTGCGACTCCTCTTTGGGCGCGCTGCAGTGGGACGACAGGGTAGGGATCCAGGAGCTCTACTGCATTGAAAATCCCCAGGGCTGCCAGCGTCGTACCGAAGGCGTAGCCAACTCCTTCTGTGTTCAGCCGAACAGCCTGCGTGTCGGCGACTTCAATGGCGATGGCCTCGATGATCTTCTGTGCGACGGACAAACAGGCAGTCAGCATCAGGTCTGGCTCACGGAAAGCTTCGGTCGGGGGTTCAAATCCGCTCCGAACCCCGCGTTCAGCTTTTGTGGGTACGAACTTCACGTCGGCGACTTCAACGGCGACGGTCGAGACGACCTGCTGTGTAACGACACCGTAAACGGCTACAAAGCGATCACCTACGCAACCGCGAGTGGAACCTTTACTGGCGGCTGGCTGGCGCAAGACACCTGGTGCGGCCACGCAGGCGGGGAGCTCAAAGTGGGCGACTTCGACGGCGACAACCGCGACGACATGCTCTGCCACGACTACAACAATGGACGCCTCTGGGTCTACTTGGCCAATACGAGCGGATCCTTTACCTCGGCGCGGCCGCCTCTCGATTACCCCGCCAGCATCAGCTTCTGTTACGGCTACAACCAAGTTCTGAAGCTTGGCAAGTTCAACGGCGACAACCGCACTGACCTCCTTTGTAGCAACCCCGACATTGGTGGGATCACGATGACCTACGCGTCTGCGTCAGGAGCCTTTCCGAGCAGTCCGACGTCGAGCGCTCTCGTAGGCTGGTGCGGCGCAGGCCAAGGACTCTTCGTTGGCGACGTAAGCGGCAACGGCAAAGACGACCTGGTCTGCCACAAGCAGTCGACGGGCGAGAAAAAAGTTGTCTTCAGCCAAGCCGACGGATCGTTCGTCGGGACCTCACGCGCCTGGCCCATGGGTTGGTGCAGCCACAGCAATGGCCAGTTCCTGTTGGGCAACTTCAACGGTGCTTCGGCTGACTTCATGTGCCACGACGTGGCCACCGGCTACAAGTGGATCGAGTACATGCCAGGTGCGCCGGGCGCCGAGGTCATCATTGGCGATGTCGTCAACAACTATGGGTACATGTACGCGGTGGGTAGCGGCAACAAGAGAGAGCACCTTGCCGGTGGCAAGTGGGACACATGCCCGTCGGGCTACACGCTACGCGGAACCTATTTTACCTCCAACGGGTTCTGGCTTTGTGCTCGGAACGATCTCGTCAATCGGACCTTCTATGTCGGTGACGTGGAAGCGAATGCGGGCCCGTACTATCAAGTCCAGAATGGCGCAGTCACTCCTCTGGCGGGCCAAAACTGGAATACGTGCACCGGCGGTAGCTCGCTGCTCGGAACCGTCTTCTACTCCGATGGGCTCTGGGTCTGCATGCTGTAGTGGAACCTGCCTACTTACGTTCCCAGCACCCGGCGCGCGCATGCTGAACGATAGGAAGGCCGTGCGCGCTGGTGCGTCGGCCTAGCGGCAGCGTGGGGCCAACCCAGTGCCGCTGGCCGATTCAACGCCTGGGCACGCAAAGTCTGCTCCGAAGGATCCATCCCTTGGCCAAGGCGTCGCTAGGCTTGGAAGCTTGACGGGTTCGCGATGCCCGACGCTCGGCTCGAGGTTTCCACGTTCGTTGGAGAAGCCCTTGGTGCTGCAGGCGGTAGGCTTAACCTCTGCCCGGCGTGGACTGGTGTCGAGTCGAGGCAAAGAGCACCAGCGTGTCTGAACGGAGTTCGCGGCGCCCCTAGAGTTCCAGCTCGACCTTGGAACCTGATTGATCCTTTCAGTCTTTATCGGTGCTCTCAGGGCCTCGTGGCGCACGGTTTAGATAATTAATGCTCTGCGCCTCCGCGCCCGAGCGCACGGAACGTGAGCTCGTCGTGCACCGCGGATTCCAACGAAAGTTATGCCTATGGCTGACAGACCCATCTAGTGATAGGGGTCGCCCGGCATGCAAAGTTTGAGACCTCCGGTCTTCTTCTTGGTCGCCGTCGAACTTGTTCTGTCGAGCGGAGGCTGCGCGTTGGACTGGTCGCATAGGTCCGATGCCTCCTCAATAACTCAGGACGCATCCTCAGACGCATCTTCCATGCTCCCCGGGCGCTCGGATACCAGAGACGGAGGGCCCGATGGCTCGCCGCCGGAAGACACAAGCCCACGCAGCCAAGCCGACAACCTCAGTGTGATGATCTCGGCGCCGTCTCAGACAGCTTACACCAACGCGACCGTCGAGGTGCAGGTGGCACTCACCGGCGCAACGCCTGAGATGCTGGAGCTCTTGGTCGATGGCGCGTCCTACGCCCGCATCGTGGACTCGGGCCATTACACCTGGAACACCACGGACATTGCCGAAGGCAGCCACACGCTGGTCGCACGCGCGACTATTTATGGCGAGAAGCGCGACAGTGAACCTCGTGTCGTGGTCGTGGACCGCACGTCACCCACTGTCGAAACCCGGGCGCCGATGCCGGGAGCAACGAACGTGTTCATGGATGACCCATTCATTATCACCTTCTCGGAGGCTCTTCTCCCGAGCAGCGTGGGCGGGTCCGTCAGCGTGAGCAGCCAGAGCCAGCCCATCTCCTCCACGGTCACACTCTCCGAGGATGGTATGACCCTGACCATTGGGTTACCGAACCTGACCGTCTTCCCGAACACAATCTCGGCTTCGCTCGCGGCGTCCCTAAAGGACCTTGCCGGCAATGCGCTCGGGCCGGTCGACTGGAGCTTTCAGCTGCCGATCTGGGTCGTTGTGGGAGGTAAGGACGTGAACCCCGTGGCCGGGCAGCACATCGTCGACCTCAACTCTGCGAATGACGTGGGAGACCCCCTCATCGTCGTTGTCGAGTCGGACGGCACTCGCCTCAACGCTTCCGTACTCCAGTGGACTGGCTCCGCATGGAACCAACTAGGCAGTTCTGTCAACGCAGACCCTCTCTTCAACGTCACGAGTCCTGTCGTATCTCGCAACCGTATAGGTCCTGTGCTCGCCTTCGCCGAAAGTGATGGCGCGCACCTCAACACCTATGCCTATCAGTGGAACGGTAACGAGTGGGTGCAGCTCGGCGGCACCCTGAATGCGGTTGCAGGCGGCGATGTCAACGGTGGCGCGATCCAAGGCTATGGCGCTGGCGACGTATTCAGCGCCTTTTTTCAGTCCGGGGGCGGCGCGTTGAACGACTACGCGTACAAGTGGTCGGGCAGCACCTGGCAGCCGCTCGGTGCAGCCTGGAATCCGGTGGGTGCGCCGCCGCAAGGAGTCGTCGCGCGGCCAGCGCTCCGCGCCAGTAGCGCTGGGACCCCCTTTATCGCCACGCGTGGCAGCGATGGCAACGTCTACGTTGCGCAGTGGACCGCCGGCGCATGGCAAGCCGTTGGCGGTGCAGTCAATCCCGTGCCAGGCCAGCTGTCCCAACTCAACGTGTCGCTTGCACTGACGAAGGCCGACCGGCCCGTGCTCGCGTTTGCACAAACTGATGGCGCACCTGCACCGGTCAGCAACGCATACGTCATGCAGTGGTCGGGAGCCGCCTGGGTCCAGCGTGGAAGTGCCATCAATCCCGCCCCCGGTCAAAACGTGGGAATGAACAGCCGCTCGCTCTTGCTGGACTCAAACGACGTACCGTATGTGCTGGTCAGCCAGCCGAACGCTGCGGGCACATTGAAAGGCCACGTGCAAAGGCTTGTGGGCACGAACTGGGTTCCGCTAGGCGGTCCTCTCGATACCGGCAGCGGCCTTACGTACGCCTCTGGAAGCCTCATGCTCGACCTCAAGGGTCGTCCGATCGTGGCCATCCGCGAAACCGATGGCGTCAGTTCCTTCGCTTACGTGTTGCGGGCAAACCTGCCCTGAGGGGACGCAGGCCCGACATTTCACGGCACGATCTCGACATCTCCACGTTGGCACAACGGTAGGACCATTTTGTAATGTCCCTTTTGCGCCAGTTAGAGATGCGGCCCTCGGGCTACCCCGGCGGCAGGGTGGCGGCGACTGTGACCATGAGCAGGAAGGACCTGGAGCGGCTGGTGTAATGTCTTAGTCGGACCTATGGTCCAGTTACTTCCATTAGTGCAGTGAACTCGTCTGAGTGGAACTCCGCGTGGTGTACTCAGGTTCAGCCCCGCCCGGAACGCGCGCCCATCGATGTGTGTCCGAACATGATGCGGCTAGTGAGGGCTCGATCGGGACCCCTGCGACTTGCGAGGCCGGTGCCCGAAAGAATGTCGTCCCGTTGCTATTCCAAAAGACCCAAATCGGACGCGTGCCTGCGTTGCCCCGACTGTCCGGCGGCAGCAGAGACTTCTGCAAATTGGAGGCAGCGGACAGGTCTCACTGATTTTGACAGCGTACGTCCATACGCTGCACAGGCCATCGTGCTCTCGGACGAGCCGTTGAAGGGCGGTTCCCCGAGGTGGCCTGTTCCCAGCCTCGCGTCAGAGCGCATCTATAGTGCGCGCGGCGTCGCTTGTAGCGCTGAGCAGAGCTTCGCGAAATGCACTCATGCATGCGTAGCCGCCCTGCTGCATCGCTGCAAAGCTGCCGTTGCCGGCGTGTTCCGTTCGGCTTAGCAGGCCCCCCCCGGCATCACTGATTACGATGCTGAATCGCGTGCTGCACGTCTTTTTGAACATGCCGCCGTCCATCACAACAGCAAGCTCTGGAAAGATGTAGGCATCGAAACCTGAATCCGGCCTATCGCGGAAGAATTTGATTTCTTTTACCTGGCCCCGGAGGCCTCGTTCGAATGTTTGCTCAAGTACGCTGAAGACATCCTCGAAGTAGTAGGTGTGGCCCTGCACTGACGTCTTGTACGTGTTCTCAAGCTTTGGCCGGGCCAAAACCACGGCGATCCGCTTGGAACTGCTCCTGGGCAGGGCAACGTTGAGCTCAGGCGGGGGCATCCAGTAGTGATGGGTGCAGCCTGCCGCGAGCGCAGCGGAGAGCAGCAGCGCGACTGCGCGCACACGAAAGCTATCGGATCCGTTCTCTGGCCGCATTTCAGCGACCTCCCATGTAAGTGAAGGCAATTCCAGTGCACTTGCCGTCTCCCACGGTGCCAGGCGCTCCGCAGCGGATCGAATGAACGCCATCTGCTCCGTCGTGCGCAGCTGCCTCCCTTAGCTCCACCATCGCTTGAGACGTGCCGCCCCGATAGGCTCCGGAGCAATTCGCCTCGAGCATCTCGAAGTCTAGATGAGGGCTCGCGGGAGCATCCTGGACAATGAGCTGGAGGTTTGAGGTGTCCGTTGGTCCCCGGCCTGGCAAGACGCCGAGTGGAATCCGGTGCAAATTGCCGGTGCATCCAAGACAAAGAAGGATGAGGAATGCCGTCAGAGTTTTGCGCATGGATGACCTTTGAGCGGTAGTGGTCACGGGCAGAACAGCCAGCGCCCCACGGCCCCTAGTTGTCAGTCTATATGGTGGGCGCCCGCAACCGCGCCATAGAGAATTGTTGGGTGGAGTTTGCGGAAAGGCTGCGTTTGGTGAGTGAAACGCGACGTAGGGACGCCTATGACGTCGGGAAGGCTTGTCCGGACCGAGCTGCGGGTCTCCATTGCCCGTCGGCAGTGCTTGAAAGCAGGCGCTACCTTATGACACCGAGCATTTGCCCGCTCGGACCAACAACCTGTCGGTTGGGTGCAAGGCAACGTCCTTGACTGGACGGCACGGCTGGCGGAGGCCGTCTGCGCGCGGAAGCAGCCGAGCTCACGGCCTAGGCAGATGGTCCTAGAGCGCACGAATGCCGGGAGTCCTTCGTAGCAAGCAGGAGCGAGAGCGCGAAAAGCGAGGGCAGCTCGAAGAGACTGGGTGATAGTCCTGGTCGATGGCCCTTTCGGATCTTACTGACCCAGCAGCCGTTCGCACTGCGCTCGAGGAATTTCGAGAGCTCGGTCGCTCGGCGTTCCTGCGCAAGTACGGGTTCGGACCTGCTCGCCACTGTTGGCTTGTCGACGGCCTGGAACGCTTCGACTCGAAAGCGATCGTGGGCGCGGCACACGGGGCGCAGCACCCCGAGCAGGGGGCGCTCAAGCCCGCCGATTTCAGTGGCGGCGAAGCCACCGTCGCGAACAAACTCCGCGAGCTCGGCTTTGAGGTTGAATCGGCTGCTGGGCACGCTCAGCCCCGATTTGAGGTGGGTCGGCACGACAAGCGTCGTGCGCTTCACGAACGTTGGGGCGGTCAGTATCAGAGCGGCATTGCGACCCCGGCAGGGCGCCCCTATCTGCTGGTCTTCACGGGTGGTGGGGAGGGCTATGGGTACTCGGACGGATGGTCCGGCGACGGAGCTTTTCGATACTTTGGTGAAGGACAGTTGGGCGACATGCGTTTCGATGGTGGCAACCGAGCCCTGCGAGACCACGCTGCCGACGGCAAGGCCGTACACCTGTTTGAGAGCAAGCGGAATGCCGTAGAGTACCTGGGCGAGTTTTCCTGCAGCTCTTATGAGTGGGCGACGGCGCCGGAACGAGAGAAGCGCGTCCGTCGCGCAATTGTCTTCCATCTCGTTCCCCTCGACGCTGAGGCGGAACGACATGAACGCGAAGGCCAACCCAACGACGAGGTCCCGGTCGACGAATTGCGCAGACGTGCGATGGCTGCCGCTGCAGGAGCCCCGGGAGTGAAGGCTGGGGAAGGACGGCGAACCTACTATGCCCGATCCGAAGCTGTGAAGGCCTACGTTCTGGCCCGCGCCGTCGGGCGTTGCGAGCAGTGCGAGCTTGGTGCGCCGTTCGAGCGATGCGACGGCTCTCCATACCTCGAACCGCATTCATCATAGCCGAACGGCTCTAACAACTTATTACGCGCTCTCGAGCGTCGTACGTGATCTGGCTAGTGGGCATCACGTGACGCACATCGTAAAGGTAGCGCAAAACTGACTGGCCCAAATACAGCCCGATAGCGGCGGCAATATTGCGGTCCGACACACCGCTGTCGCTCATTACCGCGAGTAGCGGGAGGTAATCGGCTTCGGGTATGCCGCTAGGATAGGCGGCACGAAGAAGCGTCATGGTGATGCGCAAATGCCCTGGAACGGCTTCTAGATCGGTATTCATGGCACTACCACGAAGGCGTCACGGCGATTGTAGAATCGCCAGGTAGGCGCGTCAGTTCACACAAGAGGAGTCTCTGACCGGGGCCGGCGACACGGTCGCTACGCCCTTCGACACACCGATTGAGCGCTCGACACCGGGCTAGACTACACTCGCCCTATGGCCGATACCTGGGCAATTTGGGTGCCGTTTTGGTACGACCTGGACATCTCGATTGCCGTCGGCGAACATGGCAGCTTTCCTTTCGAGGCAGAAGCTTCGGCCGCAGGAAGGCTCGTCTTCGCGAACGGACCTTCGGAACCAGCACGCGAAGTTGAACGATCTGCCTCCATAGTTTCGATCGTGCATCCGACAATCGGCCAGACTAGTCGCGTGAGCGCAAAGGGGCTGGCTTATCACCTGACTCTTGCCGACGGCACCGAGCTGCAAGTGGACACAGAACAGGTTCCGGGGCAAGTCTTCAGCGTCAGCGATCGACGATGGGCCCATCTCGAGCACACGAGCCCTGAGTGGCTACTCAACGTCCTTGTTCGCCTCGAACCGGACGGCAGCAAGTGATCACTCTTCCAGCGTCAATCCGGAGTTGGTTGTTGGGGACTAGGTGAACCGACGCAGCCACGCAACGTCAGGCGAAGTCGCCAGATCTGCCAACCAGGTTACATAAGACCAACTCTCCGCAATTGGGCAGTCATAGCGGCTACCGGAAGCGGCTCGTTGCTACACGCTAGCTAGAGCATTCTGGACCAATGAGAAAGGAAAAGCGCCTCGCGCGCGTCAGTAGCAAGTCTCATGCGGTCCAAGCGCACCTATCAGCTAGGCACCAGCGAGTATTCGAAGTAGAGGAGGACGTCAGGAAGCTTGTCCGGATCGACTTGCGGGGTCCCACCGCTCGCCGCTAGAGCGTAAGAACCGGGCGTCCCAAGCGCGATCGTGTGGGCCCCGACGAGTGTTGTCGCGCCTGGTAGGGAGGCATGGGGGAGCCCTCCGAAGGAGTACGTCGCCCCGGAGGTGTTGCCGTCGCTTACGAAGGGACTCGTTCCAGTTCCGAGATTCGTGCCGTCCATCTGGAGCTCGAAGCCTACCGGAGAGCCCGCTTGAGCATCGATGCCCAGGACCACGGCTGCCGATTTGATCCGCAGCCTGCGGCCAACGGCAAACATCGGGAGGTGCCGGTCAGTCACCTCAATTGTGACCGGCGTGCCGATAGGATTGCGCAGCAGCCGCGTGAACGCGTCCGGGAAATCGCGGCGAAGGCTGAATAGGCGGGCCATTGGCCGATCGCTGAGCGCCTGAAGGAGTCCATCCTGGCCCGCTTCGACATCGGCCCGCAGCTTGGCGTTCTGCTCGGCGGTGTAAGCCACCGAGATGACGACGTCGCTGATCGTCTGGTAGTCGAACTGCCGGAACGTCCTTGGCAAGGTCAATTGCCAGCGGCTATTGACCGCACCGAGTCCTTCAAACGGCATGTAGCGCTCGTCGTGGAAGGACATTTCGAAGACACCGGCATCGTTCTGGGCCGAGCTCGTGGCGATAGTCACAGTCCGGGTCGGTGGAACTGGCAGGGGCTGCTGTGGGTCGGCGAGGTCGGTATTGCTCCTGAGCTGGCTAGACAAGAGCTCGAGCGTCGCACCGACGTTGACGTAGGGGCCTGCGACGCAGGGGACTGTGAGACGCACCGCCTTGATGCGCCGCTTGTAATGACCAGGGTAGAGAAGATCGAACCACAACTCGTTCAGGGTGAAGGCGCAGCGGCCGGTTTCTCGTAGCTGTGTAAGAGCAACAGGGTCGATCTGCGAGAGCGAGAATCGCTGATCGATCTCCAGCGTTCGGTAGTTGGTCTCGATGAAACGCCGCTCGAGCGTGTGGAGATCGTTGAGCAACTGCTCGCCAGCGAGAAGGCCCGCGTACTTGGCGTTCCAAGGGGTTGTGCTTTCCTTGGGAGTCGCGTAGTCGCCTCGTTCGAATCGGAATGCGTGCTGAGCCAAGTTCGCCAAGGCGAGGGCGTTCTGGAAGGCGCTGCGATAGAGCGCCTGCAGGGTTCCGGAAAGCCAGGTGTAAAGGCCCAGATTCGTGAACTTGTCCCTCGTGCGCTCGAGGTATACGCGGCTCTGGTCAAGCGTCTTCTGCTGAAGATCGAGTGCTTTGGTCGCAATACTGACGCGGATTTGGGCCGCCCGTTGCTGCTTGGTTGCTGCCTGGATGTCGTACTGGGCGAGCTGTCGTTGATGGTACCACTCCTCGTAACGGCGAGCGAAGCCCGCCTGCATTCCAGCCAGCTCTGCAGCGCCGTGCCAAACTGAACTAGATGACTCCGCCGCCTTTGCCGCAGACTCTGCTGAACCACCAGCCTGAGTTCCGCCCCAGGTGACCGCAAACAAGGAGCCGATTTGGCCCGCCAGCTTAAGGCCTGAAGCTGTCGAATGGCCGATCATCGCCTGCACTGACATTGAGAGTGCGTGGACTTTTGCGATCTCTTCAGCGTTTTCCCACTCATTCAGGCTGGCGAGGATCCGATCTGCATAAAACTGCCACCGATATTGTGCCGACGTGAGCTGGTCTTCACTTGCCTCGAGAGCAGCATTGGCAGCATCGATTTCGAGCTGTTTGGAATGCAGCATCGCCTGTTCGAGATTGGCTTGGTGCGTTAGGTGGAGGTGGCTGAGAGCTTCGGCGTCCTTCTTCTCGAGCGCGGAAAGGAGTGCACTCCCAAAAGAGCTGAGCGTCGACGCATAGCTCTTGGCCCGTTCAATGAGAAAGAGGAACCGGTAGGGGGGGAGGTCCCCATTGCCTCCCCCGAGCACGTCTTCGAGTGAGAGGCCCGCAGCCTTCATCGCCAAGAGGTCGGCGGGATTGATCGGCGGAGCGAAAAGGGCCAGCTCCCGCAAGTTGCCTTCCAGATCCATACAATTTCGGATCTTGTAGAGCCGGTCCTCGACTCGGTCCCAGAGCGCGAGTAGCTGCGGATTGGCGGGAATGCAGAAGGCCTGGTCGATCGAGGCTTGGCGAAAAATGGAGTCGCCGAATGAAGCTGCGGAGGCAGCAAAATCATCAGCGCGCGCGTCGCTCATCGTGCGGCCGGGCTTCTGCCGTTGAGGTCCCGTCCCATCCGACGCCGGGGTTGACGCAGGTCCCCAGGCAGCTGTTTTCTTGTCTGTCCAACCCATGCCCTCGAAGGCTCGTGAAGGAGACTCGGCGGCAAGTGGCTCGTCATCCCCGACGAGTGATTGTTCACGTCCATCCATCGCGCCGTCACCCTGGCTTGAGAAGGGGGCCGCGCTCCCGATTACCTGTGTGCGCATCGTCCTGGCCGAGCCGAACGACGACGGTAGGGGCACTTTGCTCGCAGCGTCTTGAAGGGTTGACGGCGCAACGGCGTATTGCATGTCAGATTGCGCGCGGCTCTGTCGGTTATCTTCGGCTTGTGCGCCGTAGGTCCAAGTCTCCACCTCAACCATGAAGTCGTGCTCGGCCCCTGTTTGCGCCACGACATCTGCGTAGCGAGGGGCGGACACCTTGGAGTCACACTCGCCGGCCCTTGCGGGCCGTGGGCCGAGAATGTCGGATGCCATGACATACAGCATCAACGCTTCGTTCACGGACTCCATCGTGAACTGGCGAAAGAGGCTGTCTCCCCAATCGAGCAGATTCGTGACGTACTTCATCACGATCGCCTTCTGCGTGGCGCTGATCCGTCTGCGGGCGATCGCCCAAGGGTTGAACGGGTCCTTCTTATAACGCTCGATGGCCTCTCGGTCGGTGAGGGTTGCGACGACGGAGGGAGCTGTTCTGTTTCGGAACTTCGCGAAACGCCAAATTCGGTCGCGTATAGCAGGACCTCGATCCTTTTCCGCCAAGTTGTTCACGTCGACCCTTTCACTCGAGGTGGGATCGAAGATGTAGTGGTACCAGCGCTGGGCCGCGGCGAAGTTCCCTTGGGCGCTGAGCGAGTTAGCGATGAGGAAGGGGATGTGAAAATAGAGCTCCCGGTAGTAGATGCCGTACGCGCCATCGAACGCGCCGACCTTGGTCCGGTCTTCGATGATTTTATCGAGGATCTGGAGATGGTGGCCCGACTCAATGAGCGACTGCTGAAACGTTGTGGCGAGGAGGGCATCGAGGCCGTCCGTGAACAAGCGTCTCGCGAGCCTTCCCGCAAGGCGGGTCCCCAAGCGGCGTAGCGCGTAGCCAGTGCCTTTTGTCACCGACCCTTGAAGCAGGAGGGTGTCGGTACCATCTTCAATAATGACGTCCTCTTCTGAGCCTGGGACGGCGAGCAGGCGAGAGTCGCCTGCGATCTTGGCGATGGGGCGTGTCATCAAGTCATCGCGCTCGGCTACGCGCGTGCTGTGCTGATCTCGGTCGACGTCCAGCAACGCATTTTGAAACGTGCAGGCGTTGAGCATATAGTTCGCGTGCGCCGAGGGGAAGCCTTCGGAATTCGAGGACCTTCCGGCGTAGAGAAAGCGCATTTGCTCATGCTCGGATGAGCGGGCGGCCAGGACTAAGCCTTCGAGATCACGGGCGCTGGTGGAAGCTGCATTCCAGGCATTCCACGATGCAGCGCCGGCAGCATCGACAATGGCCTGCCGCACAGCCGTCACGCGTTTGTTCGCGGTAGCCCAGTCCTGAGTCTCGCTCGCAACCACGATGCGCCCCGACCACCGAGGGGAAGAACCAGCAGCAGCACGCGCCCTCCTTGAGAAGAGGTCGACGACAATGTGCTCGGCAAAGTTACGGCAGCACAGCTTGAGCGTTTTTACGTCGTCGCTTGGCCAAATGGCAAACCAGCCCGGGTCCGTCAGTGTGTAGCCGTCGATCGCCTCTTTGTGCCAACGCCAATCGTTATCGTAGCGGGGCACGGGAATGAACCCTGGCGCGTAGATGTCGGGAAGCTTGCCGTCATCCGTCTCCGCTCCCGGCATCGTCACGTCGATAACAGGATCTTCAAAATGGCCACTCTGGATGCCATGGAGGGCCTTGTCGACCATTGTGTTATCGGACGGGAGCGCTATCTCTTGCGGGGCCGTCCAGGTCCCGTCGGGACGGATCGATGAGAAGAACAGCTTGAAGGTGTGACGATAGCCAGCGAAGTTGCTATTGCCGCCCACCAGCGCATTAACCGTCCGCGTGTTGATCGTCACCCAGAAGAAATAAAGGCGGTCTTGGTAGACTACGGGCGCCACGCAGCGTCCAGGGATGGAAGCAGAAACTTTCTGCCAAGCTCCCCACTGCGCCGCAAGTGAGTGTCTGAGGCCGCTCGCTACAAGATTGGTGCAGGTTCGATAGTAGTACGTGGGCGGGTCCTGGGCGGTTACGCCGAACACGTGAAGGATGTCTTTCCTCTCCGCCTCGGCGAGAGCCTCGCGTTCTGGTTCGGTAGGGGAATACACCATGCTCGAGGTCCCGGTCTCGAGCAGGTACTCCATTTCGTCAACGCCAACCGAAGCGTGGTAGGCGCCGGCGACCTTCAGGGAGGCCAGCTCCTCGAAACCGGTCAAGTAGGTCGCATAGGCGTCAGTGACGCTCTGGTCGTTGATCTCGGCCTGCAGAAGCTGGTTCTCGAGGTCGACAAAGAGGGGTGTCTTGTCATCGCGCAGGTCGGGCTCCAGGACATTTTCGGTCCACAAGTAGACTTCCCGACAGGCTTGCCACACCCGGAAGTTCTTGCGCCATGCCCACTCCGCGGCGCCCGATGTGAGTTCGAGGCAGAAGTAGCCTGGGGTGCCGGGAGTTATGCGATTCCTCTCGAGCCGCATGATCGCGCGATGCACGTATAGCTGTGCGCTTGTTGTGGCTGAAACCACCCAGGAGGTGGTGGAGCAGCCGCCCGCGGCGACGTCGATCAGGAAGTGCTCGTACAGCTCATTGACGGAGTTCCAGATGCGCAGCGTGGGATGGCCGGGGGCTCGGACGCTGCTCAGGAGGTAATCGGTGAGCGCATCGCGCTTGGCTTCGCGGATGGGCTTTTCAGCGTCGTCGAGGCGCTGTTTGCGGACGTCCGCGTCGGAACTCCGGCCCGCGATCGCTAGCACCAGGGAGTCCGCCGCCTGGGAAAGCTTGTCGTAGGCATTGCTCGTGAGCTTGTCGTGGTCATTGCTCGTGAGCGTGACCAGCGTCGTTCCATCGATGCCCAGGGTCGTCGCAATGCGTGCTACGCGGTCGAGCTGCAACAGAGCTTCGGTCGCGGAGGAAGCCAGCGGCAGTCCGGCGACGAGGTCCCTGATCAAACCGGTCGGGGCGCCGAGGAGTTCCGCCAGTGCCTGCAACGATGCAGGTGCAGCGGGGGGAGCACTTGCGGTTTGAGCGACGGCCTTGAGCGCTGCTTGTACGGTGGCGTGCCCGCTGGCCAAGGTGCTCGCGAAATGACGGTACGCGGAAAAGGCACGGAGGACAGAGACGGCGAGGGGTTTAGTCGAGGCAGTGGGGGCGAGCCCAAAGAGTTCGGGGTTCTGGCGAACGAAGTCGATCGGGCTGGGACCCGAAGCCTCGGTGGCGTCGGCGCGCGGCTCCCAACCAGTCGGACTGAAGGCGACCACGAACGGAATCAAAGACTGAACGAGTCTTTGGAGTGCGTCGGGACTCTGGGACGATCCAGGTCCTGAACGGATGAGGCCGATGAGGGTGGGGGCGTCCAGAGACGTTCCGGCGAGGGCAGCCATAGCCATCAACGTTGTAGGGCTGCATCCGAGCGCTGTGCTCAGACCTGCCTTCAACAGTGCTGATGGTAAGCGAGGTTCGAGCGCGCCGAGCACGTCACTCCCGGTGACCCGCGTGGTGGTAGCGGGCGTGTCGGAGGTCGCCGGCAAGCTCAAGGTCGCGCTGGCCGGAATGCCGATGACTAAGCGCCCTGGAGAAGCGAAGGGAGCATCGGGAAGCACCACCCATCCAGCGCCGCTCCTTGCCACGAGCAAGGGGCGGCTCTTCGGCAGAGGGGATGGCTCGGCCGACATGCACGTGAGGAGGGCCTCCGCGGCGTCCCCGGCGATACCTAGGGCCGCTGCGAACTCAGGCGTGGTGAACGTGCTTTGCGCTTCCTGCTGGCTTCGCAACGTATCCGTGACCGCCGACACCGAGACATAGCGACTTGATTCAGGCGCCTGGGTTGCGACGGTGGCGCTGAGCGGCAGCGGAATGGAAACGAGTCGGCTTTCGAGGCTGTCAGCGCTCCAGGTCAATCCGGGGGCAATCCTCCAGCTTCCATCGGTGACCGACTGCTCGACGATCGGCGGAGCGGCTTCGGCGAGACACCGGAGCAGGTCGAGCGATCCCTGCTCGGTGACCCCCAGAGTCGCGGAGAACATTGTCGACGGAAACGAAAGCGACACCGCTGCATCGGCCAACACCTTCGCAGCGACCGCGCTGGCGTCGGGGTACGCAGTCGGGTCGAGAGGTTTGGCTGAGGTCGCCACAGCGGAGATCGTCGAGGCTGTACTCGGAGTTCCGCCACCAGGTCCACAGGTCGACCAGGGACAGCAGGTTCTTCAAGGTTGCCGTTGGACTATCAGAGCCGAGATAGAACCTGCCGCCCAGGAGCCCCATCAGGCGAAACAGGTCTGGGATGGAGACTCCCAGCGCCCGAGCCGCAAGGGCGTGCCGGTAAAGGAGGGTGAGATTCTCGGCCGAGAGCAGGAAAGGACGGGCGGTGGGATCGGCCGGATTGGGGGCACGATCGATAGACTTCCCTTGGGTCAGGTGCGCAGCCAAACCTCGGATGAGGACCTCGAGCTCGGCGAGGTTCACGCCCAAGCCCACCATCAGTCGCGGGAGCGCCTGGTTCGGTACCGCGGGCCCGTGCTGGAAGCTCGGATGCGTAAACGACACCTCGGGCTGGGGGAAGGGGCCGTTGAGGGCCACGAAAGCCGGACTGTTGAAGAGCTGATCAAAAAGGGACTTCTTGGATGGTGTCCGCGGGATCGAGCCCACGAGGGCGCACAACTCCGGTACCGAGAGCCGGAAACGACGCTGAAGGGCATGCAGCTCGGCCACATCGAAAACGGCCTGCGCGTTGAGGACTGCGTTCTGGAGCGCGGTGAGAACCGAGTCGAGGTCGGTGGGCGTCCACGGCAGCTTCCGCGCCAATCGAGTGAGCCGGTGCAGACGGTCCAGTGCCTCCACGGTGAGCCCGGACACCCATTCGATGTCGTTTTGAATGCTGTCCTTGCCGCGCTTTCCGTCCAGGATGGCAACGAGACCGGCGACCTGCACGAATTGAGTTTCGATCGTCAGGCCGAGGTCGGCGCGCGAGATCTTCATCGCTGCGCCAAGTGCGGCGGCATCCACCACATCGATCAAGGGCGGGTTCGTGTGCTGACGGAAAGGAAAGCCTGGTGTCTCCTCTTCATCTCCGTGAGGGCCGTAGAAGTCAGCAACTTTGTAGAATGAGGTTTCCGGCTCGGTGATGAGCGAAAACTCAGAGGCGGATAGGCCTAGTTCAGCCTGAGCCCGCACTTCGATGGCAGCGTTTGCCGCCTCTGCGACGGCCGCACGGGAACTTCCGAGAGCGAGCAGGTACGAAGCAATGCGGGCAAGGGGAAGATGGAAGGGCTGCAGGAAGGAATCCTCGACCTGTGCCAGCGTGTTCCGGTAGACGATATCCAGGATGGCAGGCGTGTTCTTAGGGCGGTCGCTGACAAACGCCTGATCAAATGTTGTTGAGGCCAGTTGGGCAATGTAGTTCTCGAGGACCTCATTGACGATGTCGAGCGTGGGGACCCGTTCGTTCGTGTTCTCGCAGCTCAAGCGCAAGGTCCACAGGTCCGGGCGTCTCACCTTGAGGTCGAGCGGGTGATCGGCTTGTCCCCCGAACTGGGACCGGAGGTGGTCGTCGATGTACCTCATGAGATCGACGAAGTAGGCCGCCGGACCGAGGATGGACCTGCACTCCTTGCATTCGCAGTACGCTTGGTTGCCAAAGAGCTGGGCGTATCCGGGCAGCCTGGCAAGGAACTCGGTGATCGAGGGAGGGTGATTGTCGTAGGGCGTGCCGCCGTACGATTTGCTGGTCAAATCTCCGATCGCACTGGCAGTGAGCGCGCCATCGGCCATCGATGCGCGAGCGGTCTTCCAGAGCAGGCCCGTAACCCTCGGCGGGAGCGACGACTTCTCGAGGAAGAGTTCGATTGGCTCCTTTGCGATTGCGTGCGCCGACGTGTACCCCGCATCGAGCAGCGCATGCATGGTGTCGACGTCCCGCGACACCACGAGAACGCGTTGGTAGGCCCGCAGTGTGGAGAGCACCATGGTCTGCTCTTCAGCAGTCGCGCTGTCGCTCTCCAGCTTGAGCCGAGAGAGGTCCGCGCTCTCCATGCCAAGGTTGAAGTCCAATAGGTCTGCGCTTCCGAGCCGCGCTCCTACGGCCTGGACTAGATCGACCCGCCGCTGAAGAACGCTGACCTTGTCATCCGTGAGTGCATCGGAGTGGATGACCTCCTCGAGCTTGAGGCCGGGATAGGCTCTCGACAAACGCTGCAGCGAGGTGTCGGCGCTGGTCTGCGCATTCTCCTCAGGCAAAGGCGGGTCGCCGATCAATCGGGGCACTTCCCGCTCTCCGCGAATTGGGAGCTGAGGTCGCGACAGCACGGTTCGCAGCTCGGACGACGTGGCGGTCGGTAGGCGACTGAAAAGTGCGATGCTCGGCTCAACGATGGCGAACCGACGAGCAAAAACCCGACCCAGATGCTCAGGCGTGGTTCCGTCTGGCAGGAGCTCATTTTTTCCTTTGAAGAAGCCTGCCCAGTCGGCGGGTCTGAGCCTGGCGAGGTCGCGCACACTGGCTGCGCTTTGTCCCCCAAGCGCTGTCCACGTCGATTGCTGGACAGCGGTCGCCACTGGCTCGTTCTGATCTACAAGCCCATAAAGCGCGTTGGCAAAGCCGATCTTCTTCGCCTGCTCGCCATCGATGGTTCCCTTGTCGATGAGCGCCTGCAGCGCGGAGTCATCCAAAGACGCCGTAGATGCCGTTGCTTCCACGAACGACTGCAATGCTACGCCTGAGAGGCTCGCTAGCGAGGCAACGACATGGACGTGGGCGGACTCGAGCTCTTTGGCGCGGGCGAGGTCCTCGGAAAGGGAGCTCCCCGATAGCGGCATATTCTGCATGTTCCTCTTACGCTCTAGCGGCGAGAACTACAGCGGGTGTTGGCATCGCATCTCTCCGTGCCTCTCTGCTCATGGCCTGTCAATGGTCATTACTGCCGCAGTGCAGGCCGCCTTTGCGCATTCACCCCGCGCTCAAGTTCGCGCCAGCTTGCAGCGGCCATTTCATTCGCACGCGAGATTGCGTGGCCATTTCAGCATCTCGGCGGCTATCGATCGCGTATCGATAGAGCGTGATTGCTCGAGGTGGGAATGTTGTCCGTGCTAGGTGCGTAAGACGCGCTGGTCAGCGCGAATGTTTTTGAGTAGAGGTCGCACTGCCACAGACTGAGTCCGACCACGAGGTCGACCGGGTCTGCACCTGACTCTGGGTGAAACAGAAAGGTAGCGAGGCGTGCCGAACGAACGAGGCCGAGAGCAGTCGCCGTCGACACGAGGACGCTCGCGGGCGCCCGATTTGAGTAGTGCGGGCAATGTGTCGGCAGAGGGTTCGACTTCAAAGGGTGAAGGACAGGAACGAGGCGGGCAGCTGCCAACGAGCCTCGTTCCGTCGCTGTCGTTGCCGAAAGGCGCGGGCGCCATCCGTGGCATGGGCGAGAAGTTCTCGATGAACCCAGTCACGGGGACCGGTTCGCTTAGTATCCCGGTGACGACGGTGGGGCGACCGGGTTTCCTGTCGGCGTTCTCGCTTCACTACGACTCCGCCGCCGGCAACGGACCCTACGGGCTTGGGTGGTCGGATTCCCAGCCCAGCATCACGCGCAAGACGGATCGCGGCCTTCCTCGATATCAGGACGCCGACGACTCGGACGTGTTCATGCTCGCGGGCGCCGAGGACCTCGTTCCTGCGCGTGACGAGCGTGGACAACTGATCGAACGTTTCGAGAATGGCTATCGGGTGCGCCGCTATCGACCGCGCACCGAAGGGGCGTTCGCGTTGATCGAACGCTGGACCCAAGGCCCGGCTGAGGTCCATTGGCGGGTGACTTCGCGCGAGAACGTCCTCAGCATCTTTGGGCGCAATGCCGAGTCGCGCGTTTTCGATCCCGAACAGCCCGAACGGGTGTTCTCCTGGCTACTCGAGGAGACCCGAGATGATCGCGGCAACGTCGCGCGATTCTCCTACAAGGGTGAGGACGGGGTAGGCGTCGATTCGGCTGAGCTCTCGGAATCGAACCGCTTCGAGCGGGGACCAACGGGGGCCGAGCGGTTTCGCGTGGGCGCTCAGCGCTACCTCAAGCGGATTCGTTGCGGAAACCTCGGGCCACTCAAGAACACCAATGACCTAGCGCCGATTTCGCCAGAGGGATACCTCTTCGAGGTTGTACTGGACTATGGGGAACACGACGACGAAGCTCCGTCTCCGGAGGAAGCCAATCCTTGGCGCGTTCGCGCCGACCCGTTTTCCACGTACCGTCCCACGTTTGAGCTGAGAACCTACCGGCTCTGCCGACGAGTCCTCACGTTCCATCGCTTTTCGGAGCTGGGCGACGCCCCTTGCCTCGTGCGCTCCGCGGAGCTTCACCACGACGAGGACGGCGCAGTCACCTATCTCAGCTCCGTGAGCGCAGTTGGCTACAAGCGCGACCCAGAGACGTTGCGATACGAGCGAGCTTCGATGCCGCCGCTCGAGTTCGGCTACGTAAAGCCCGAGCTGCACGATGAGGTGCGCCGCGTTGCCGAAGCCGACCTTGAGGGCGTGCCGTCGGGGGTCGGTGGGGCAGGGGCTGAGTGGGCCGACCTCGACGGGGAGGGCCTCCCGGGCGTCGTCATTCCTACGAACGGGGCCTGGTTCTACAAGGCTCCGTGTGGAGACGGCAGGTTCGCCCCGCCACGCGAGTTGCGCACCTTGCCTTCGCCTGCCGAGCTCGGAGAAGGCGGTCAGCAGCTGATCGACCTGGGCGGAGACGGCAGACTCGACCTCGTGCAGTTTGCGCCGCAGCTGCCCGGATACTTCGAGCGGACGTCTGAGGGGGATTGGGCGCCGTTCGTGGCGTTGCGAGATTTACCGAACATCAACTGGCACGATCCGAACCTGCGATTTTTGGATCTCGATGGCGACGGGCTCCCGGACCTGTTGATCACGGAACAAGAAGCTCTCGTATGGTACCGCTCGCGTGGCAAAGAAGGCTTCGACCCAGCGACCATCGTTGCCAAATCCAAGGACGAACAGCGCGGTGCGGCAGTCGTCTTTGCCGATGGCACCGAGACCATTCAGCTCGCGGACATGAGTGGCGACGGGCTTGTCGACATCGTGCGTGTGCGCAACGGTGAGGTCAGCTACTGGCCGAACCTGGGCTACGGCACGTTTGGCCGCAAGGTCACCCTCGCGAACAGTCCGCTGTTCGACCAACCGGAAAACTTCGATCCGAAGCGCGTGCGCCTTGCCGACGTGGATGGCTCGGGCCCGAGTGACATCCTCTACTGCGGGCGTCGGACGGTGGAGATCTACTTCAACGAGGCCGGCAACGCACTATCGGCGCCTTCGGCGATACGGTCCTTGCCACCCATCGACTCGGGCACGCAGCTCTCCGTGGTCGACCTCCTGGGGCAGGGCACCGCGTGCCTCGTTTGGTCGTCACCCCAGCTCGTCAGCCAAACAGATCCACTGGTCTACGTAGATTCTGATGGGCGGCAGGAAGCCGCACGTGCTCGAGTCGGTCGTGAACAACCTCGGGGCAGAGACACGGATCGGGTACAAATCCTCAACGTGGTTCTACCTGCGGGACAAAGCGGCTGGCCACCCATGGCTCACGCGGCTGCCGTTTCCAGTGCAGGTCGTAGACCGAGTCGAAGCAATCGATCGCGTGGCGAAAACGAAGTTTGTGACCACGTACTCATACCGTCATGGCTATTTTGACGGCTACGAACGCGAGTTCCGAGGTTTTGCCTGCGTTGAGCAGTGGGACACCGAATCCTTCGGCGCGGAGCGGGGCAGGGGGCTTTTTTCTGATGCGGAGTTTAGCGCTTCGAACCAGGGAACCGACCTCGACATGCCCCCAGTACGCACGATCACCTGGTTTCACACCGGAGCGTGGCTGGAGCGGGAGCGACTCGAGCTCGCGTTGGCGCAGGAGTACTACCGACAGGACCCGGAGGCGCCGCTGCTGGAGGACACGCGGCTTCCTCCTGGACTTTCGGCGGCCGACGAGCGTGAGGCAGCCCGCGCGTTGCGGGGGCAGGTCCTGCGGCAGGAGATCTATGGTGAGGACGAGACCTCGGCGAGCGCGCACCCCTACTCGGTTTCGGAGCGGGATTACGAGGTTAGGTTGATTCAGGGGCGATTAGGGAACGCCCATGGTGTGTTCTTCACGCACCCCCGCACCACGATCAGTCTCGCGTACGAGCGCAACCCGGGCGATCGACGGATGAGCCAGGAGTTCGTGCTCGACGTGGATGAGTTCGGAAACGTCCTCCGGTCCGCCTCCATTGCCTATCCGAGGCGGAAGCCTGAGGAGGCCGAGCAAGCGAAGCTCTGGGCGACGGTCAGCGAAGCAGTCGTGACCAACGTGCTCGTGGGCGGCCATCGGCTCGGGGTGCCACTCGAAGGGCGCTCCTATGAGCTGACCGGGCTAGCGCCGCCTCCTCGCGGGGTGCTCGCATTCGATGCCGTTGCTGTCGCTGCCCGCACTGAGAGTGTGCTCGCCTATGAAGAGGAGCCGCAGAACGGTATACAAAAGCGCCTCTTGAGCCACGGGTTTCAGCGATACTACGACTCGGAGCGTTTGAACGCGGGGCCGCTTCCCTTCGGGCAGGCGGACGCACGGGCCATCCTCTACGAGACCTACCAGCTGGCTCTCACGCCCGGCCTTGTCGAGCGGGCCTTCAACGGCGATGTGCTGCGTGTGACGGGCGAAACCCTCACCGCCGCGGGGTATTGCGAGCTCGAGGGACGCGTCGGGTGGTGGGTTCCTTCCGCGAGAGCCGTACCCGACGCGACGCGCTTCTTTCAGCCCACAGAGTTCTTCGACGCGTTCGGGAACCGGTCTCGCACCAGGTACGACCGCTACGCTGTCTTGGTGGAACGCGTAGAAGACGCTCTCGCCAACACTATGGTTGCCCGCAACGACTACCGGATGCTCGGTCCGGCAATGGTCACCGATCCGAACGGCAATCGTACGGCCGTCAACTTCGATGTTCTCGGCATGGTCGTGGCGACGGCGGTCATGGGTAAGGAGGGCTCGGACGATGGGGACACCCTGGCCGATCCCACCACCATGCTCGACTACGATCTCTTCCGGTGGCTCGACCACGGTACGCCGAATTTCGTGCGGACGCGCGTCCGAGAGGTGCACAGAAGCCCGAGCACCCGGTGGCTCGAGAGCTATGCCTATTCGGACGGCTCGGGGCGAGTGGCGATGACGAAGGCCCGGGTTCGCGGGGGCGACGCACCCGCGCGGGGAGCCGACGGTAAGCTACTCAAGGATCCCGACGGCTCCCTGGTCCTTGTAGGTACCGAATCACGGTGGGTGGGCTCCGGGAAAGCCGTGCTGAACAACAAGGGGCTGCCAGTAAAGCAGTACGAGCCCTTCTTCTCATCAACCAGGGAGTTTGAGGACGAGGCGGAGCTAGTTCAGTGGGGCGTGACGCCGATCATGTTCTACGATGCTGCAGGCCGGCTCATTCGCACCGTGCTGCCGCACGGCGGTGTGGGGCGCGTTGTGTTCACACCCTGGGAGCAGGTTGTTTACGACGAGCACGATACGGTATTGGAGGCGGGGAACCGATGGCTCGCTGAGCGAACGGCTGGGGGGGCGCTCGCGTCCGATCCCGATGAGGCGCGAGCCGCGAGGGCCGCCGTGGCGCACGCTAACACGCCGACCACCACCAAGTTCGACACAATGGGACGGCCATTCTTGGTGCACGCACGGTTGTCGTCGGACCCGAATGTAGAGCCCATCGCGACCAGAGCGGTGCTGGATGTCGAGGGGCACGCGCTGCAGGTGAACGATGCTCTTGGGCGCGACTGCATGGTTTCCACGTTCGGCATAGGCGGCCAGGTATTGCGTCAAATCTCGATCGACGCCGGCGATCGTCGCGCACTCGCCACGGTCGATGGGGGTCCGCACGCGACCTGGGACGCCGTGGGGCATCTGGTGGAGACCCGCTTCGATGCGCTGAGGCGGCCGACCTACGTCAAGGTTGCTCGAAGTGGCGTCAGTTGGTTGGCGAGCCGCATTTTGTATGGAGAGTCGCTCGTCAAGAACGACGCCGTGGCGAGCAACACGCTTGGAAAGGCGATTCTCAGCTTTGACGGCGCGGGGCTTGTGCGAACACAACGCTACGACTTCAAGGGAAACCTGCTCGAGTCATCTCGCACGCTTGCCCGGGAGTACCGACGGGAGCCTGACTGGAGTCCGCTTGAGGCGGTCGTAGACACCGAGGCGGCGCTCGTGGCCGCGTCCGACCTGCTTGAAGGAGAGAGCTTTCAGAGAACCTTTAGGTTCGACGCGCTGAATCGGGTGATCCGCGGGACCTATCCCGATCATGGTGATTTCACGAAGCAATCAAGTGCGGCCCCGCAGTACGACGAGGCTGGTATGCTTCGTGCGCTGACCGTCTCTGTGCGAGGGGCCGCGGACGCTCCCTTTGTCGGAGACGTCACTTACAACGCGCAGGGGCAGCGAGAACGTATCGCCTACGGCAACGGCACGGAGACATCGTACCGCTACGACCCGCTCACGCTTCGCCTATGCAGCGTCGCGACGACGCGCCCAACATCTCTCAAAAGCGAGAGCGAGCGCCTCCAGGCGATCGACTATGTGTATGACTGCGTCGGCAACATCACGACGATGCGTGACTCGGCCGCGCAGGAGCTCTTTTTTTCCGGGACGCAAGCGCTAGAGGCCAACCAGTACGTATACGACGCGCTCTACAGGCTCACCGAGGCGACCGGGCGTGAGCAAAAGGGCTTGGTGGGGGACGCTCAACGAGATGATAGGGACCTGCCGATCCAAAACCTGCCGCACGTGAACGACGGCCAGGCACTGCGGCGTTACCGAGAGTCCTACGAATACGACGTCGTCGGCAACTTCGACCTGTGGACGCACGAGGCATTGGGCGAGGGCCCTGGATTGCAGGCAACCTGGAAGAGGGCCTACGCCTACGGCGTGCACAAAGACAAGCGCTCGAATCGGCTCGAGAGTACGAGCCTGCCCGAGGACCAGCTCGCGAGTTACCACCACGACAACAACGGCAACATGGTCAGCATGCCGCACCTCTTGGCCATTGCGTACACGCATGCCGACCAGATGCGGTTCGCCGATCTGGGGGGTGGCGGGATGGCCTTCTACACATACGATGGAGGTGGTGAGCGCGCGCGCAAAGTGATCGAGCGGCCCGGTGGCACCGTGCTCGAGCGCATCTACCTGGGGGACTACGAGGTGTACCGGGAGCGCAGGGGCGAGCGGAACGAGTTGGAGCGCCAAACGTTGCACGTGATGGATGGTGCGCGTCGTGTCGCTATGGTCGAGACAAAGACCGAGGATGCGGAAGACCAGAACGGCCTAGGTGTTAGCCGAGCGCGCTACCAGCTCGGAAACCACTTGGATTCGGCGATGCTCGAGTGCGACGAGAAAGGCGCCTTAATCTCCTACGAGGAATATCATCCGTACGGAACCTCGTCATTCCGAAGCGCTCGCGGTGGACTCGAGGTGAGCGCCAAGCGATATCGGTACACCGGCAAGGAGAGGGACGAGGAGACGGGGTTTGGGTACCACTCGGCGAGGTACTGCGCATACTGGTTGGGAAGGTGGACCAATTGTGACCCCGTTGGACTGAGAGGAGCAGGGCCAAACCTCTACGAGTATGGTCTAGCGAATCCGCACCGAATGACAGACCCGCAAGGGACAAGCCCGACCGACGTCGACTACAATGCCATCGGACCAGCGGCCTCTCCGAACAGCGCGACCCTGAGCGTTTGGGAGGCGAAGGTGCCCGGAATTCTACCGAAGTTGGGCGAGGCGCCAACACCGATCCTAATGGGCAACGGATGGAGCGCGAGCGCCAACGTTGGTCTCAATTCCAAGGGTCCGGCTACGACCCGGGCCGGGACCTCAGGTTCTTCGAACGGCGCTAGGAACGGCTGGGCACTGTTGCTGCCAGCTGTTGCGAAGGCGATGGATGGGGTCCTGGAGAACGTGAAGACCCAGGCACTGGAAGTATTAAAGGACGGGGTCGAAGTGGCCGCCGAAAGCGAACTGACTTCGACTGCCGTCGTGGAGGGCATAGGCGTCGCAGCGAGCGTCCCGGAGTCTGCTGAGGCTGTTGCCCTAATGCCGCTGCTCGCACCAGTCGCAGCAACTTTCACGATGGTTGTAGGTCCAGGTTTGGCGTTTGAACCACACAAACCGACCATCACATGGACGATAGGAGGAGTCGACGCCGACACCTATTCCTATTTGGACCCTTCCGGAAAGCCATGTATCTACCCAGTGGTCTTGCATCCACCGACAACAGACACGAGTGCAGAAGCCGTCTATGAAACCCAGCTCTACATCTGGTTCGGACGGGAGGAAGTGAGGCTTGGTCTCCTATCGCCGACGGGGCGAGTTTCGACAAAAGGTAAACTCGGGACAGAAAAGAAGAATGCGACCGAACGCGAAAAGCGCCGAGCTGCTCGGGCTGGAACACCGTACAAGGGACAGGCCTCCCATATGATCGATACGACATGGACCGGCTCAGCTGAGCCGCCTGCATGGTACGATATGATTCCGGCTGTGAACCTAAGCCTAGGCTCACAATCGGAAAAGTATCCGCTCAAATACAAGCCGGATTGCTTTATCTTCGCTCCCTAATTGTGCCTGCAACGCGGGCTTGAGCATGCAATGCGACCGGTGTCGGTGGAACCCAGGCGAACAATACGTCGAGCGATGCCGGGGCCGCCTACGTCTTCACGCGTTCCGAAGGCGTTGCTCTTGCGGGCGCACACGCCGTTCACCTGCTGCACCGGGGTGCACGTGGTGGTGTTGCTGCAGGTCGTGCTCTCTCGCACGACGAGAAGCTTCCCCCACGAGAGGCAGCTGGCAGCAACGCACGCGTGGCTTAGAGTAGGCCACGGTGGAGATTGAAGGCGCACTGCTATCCTTGATTGAGGCGTTTCGGCCCCGCCTAGCGCCCTCTGTCGTGTCACACATCGAGGGGTTAGCGAGATTCGGGCGAATGCGCAGTCGCTCTTGAGGAGCTTTGCACTTATCTCAGCGAAGCTGACGTACAGCCGGCAGCAGAAGAGCTCTCGTCGATTTCAAAGCTAGGCGCGGTGCTGAACGTCGACTCCGGCTACTGGGCGACCTGGACATCGACGTGAGGCGCTCAGCAGTTGCGCGTGGCTGTTCAGACGGTCGCGGGTGCCGCGGCGAAGCGTTCGGGGGACCGTTAGTGGGATTGCAGCAAGAGTTGACGCCGGGCAGGGAAGCTACTTGCAGGTGCGTCTTTGCTTTTCAAACATGGCGACGGAGCCGTCGCCGGATCGGTCGCGGGAGCCGGGGCGCGCCGCTCGTGGGCCCGCAAATCCTCCGCAGGCCGCGTACGGGTCGGCTAGGCGAATCCTCCGCAGGCCGCGTACGGGTCGGCTAGGCGCGAGAACTTCCAGACGGCGCGGAATCGCTGCGCGGGAGCAGGCCGTAGATCGCCGCGTGCGGTCCGGGCTGCGCGAGTTAGCGATCGAGCCGCGCCGAGCCCGGCCGACGAGTTCACGGCACGCCGACCTAGGTGCCGCGTAGTGAACGATGTGATCGTGGACGAGCGATGTTTCGTGACGCGGTAGCAACTTGTGCTGCTAACCGTTGGAGGGCACCAGCACATCGAAGGTCAGCGCCGTGACGTCCCACGCTTCGTTGTCTCCAGGCTCGCGACCGTACGCGCTGGAGGGCGCTCGCAAGGCCCGTGCGATACCTGCGTCGGGTTTACATGACCTAGGTTCGGAGAACTGTAACGAATAAGGCCGTCCTGAGCTGAAGCGCATGCGCCTTCGCTCCCCAACACTGGCTGGCCCCTCGGCGCGCGGTTGGTCGGCCATGGCTTGCGTTCGCTCAAAGCTAACGGACGTCGCTGTCCGAGGGGCGCCCGGAACAGACCTTGGTGCGCGGTTCGAATCAGTATTGGTAGACGTTAGCGAATCGCAATGCGCATCATTTCAGAATGCCAGAGGAAAATTCAGCGACAAGCGTCGGCAAGGAACTCCCGGAAACTGCGATACAACGGCTGTCGGAGCGTCTAGGAGACCCCTTTCTGTTCTCGTTCGTCACCGCGTTCATCATCTTCGGGTGGCGATTCTTCTTCGCGCTCCTCCACGTGCCCAAGATTGGCGCACTCAAAGACCTCACGAGCGCAGTCAACAGGGTTTCCGAGTACCTGGACGATTGGGTGTTTTGGAAGGCGTTCTCTGTTGGTCTCTTCTTTGCTTTTGTCTGGCCATGGTTAGGCGGTGCGCAGCGACTTTATCTGGCATGGAAAGAGAGGCTTGTCGGCGACTGGGAGCAGTCGATTCGTTCAAACAAGACCATCACTCTTGCAGCACTGAGGGAACATCCAGAGTTCGTCGCGCTTCAAGGAGAGCACCAAGCGCTAGTTGCATTCGCCGCAAGGACAGCCGGATGCGTCATCGACGAGAGCACCGTCTATCTGGTGGCTTATGCGCCACCGGAAGGAGTGCAAAAATTTTCGTTCGTCGAGGTGATTCGCGGATCCGAGTTGGCCACGACACGGCGCGTGAAATTAGGTCCACAGAGAAGCAGCAATGCAGAAGTTGGTTTTGTCGTCGATTCCATCAAAGGGCCGACAGGGCGGTCGATGGTCATTCTCGCGCTCAAATCGATGCAGTTCAGATGGCCGGATAACGTCGAGTTTGCCCCCATGACCTCTGGACCAAAAGGGGATGGCTTGGCGGGAGTGGGCCAACATTCCTGGGACATTCCTCGCATTGAACCCGTATCCGATCATCCGCAGAGGATAGGCAAGCTGGTCACTACGTGAAGGGTCCGAGCTTTGTTGAAGCCGAGCGCACGCGCATCGTTCGCGACCAATAACTGGCAGCGCTGCAGGCGCAAACCTCTGGAATCGCCCAATGAATTGGTCCTCAGTTTACATGGCATCGATTCTGCGGCGTGGCGTCATCACCTGCCTCTCAGGCTTGTTCAGTCGCCGACCAAAGCGATGTGATCGGTTCCATATCGCGGCGCGTGATCAGTCACAGCAGGCCTGAGGGCGGCCGCGGCGCGAGGGTACTCCCGCACGCCGGCGAGAACCGATCCCGCCCGCAGGTTGAGGAGATCGCTGAAGCACACCTGCACCAGCCCGCCACTGAATCGGACGGTTGTCGCAATCGGCAGACCGCACGTTGGGCTCAACTTGCAGGGAAGGGCGCTTCAGCCGCGCGCCGCGCGGTCGACCTCAGGAGTGCGCGCACCCAGGCGTGCCAGCGTGGCCAAGCGCAACGACGAAAGCGAGACCGCGGTGGGAACGCTGGGCTCGGGAGGTCCGAACATCGTGAGGACCTTGCCGTCCATGGTGCCGAGCAGAATCTGTCGTATGGGCCCCTGCATTCCGCGCGGGATCTCCAAGCGATTGACTTCGTACAGCGAAGTGCGCGCGAGCGCGTGGCCCTCGGGCGTAGGCCCCTGGTGCGCCATTGCGAATGCTGCCTGGAAGCGCATCCATTCGTGGAGCGTAGGCATCAGATCAGCGATGCTCATGCGCGCGCGAACGTGCAGCCAAAATGCGAGCAACAGGTCGCCGTCGTGCTGCGAGAACGGCTGCGCTCCGAAGCGTCGATTGAAGCGCAGCGGCTCGAGGAAGAACACCGACAGCATGTAACGATACTCGTCGTTGGTCGCCGTCACGCCTCGATGCTTGATCGACATGCGCTCCAGCGCAGCCCGGCCCGCCTCGCTGTCGGTTCCTTCCAGGTCAGGGGCTTGATCAGCTCGCGCGTGCGCTGCAGACGTTGGAAGGCCGCTCTGGAGCAGAGAACCGGCATACAGACGTGAAACCATCGCTGCGATGCTCATCGTGCGCAACAGCCCCAGATACGGCCGAGGCGGAAGTCTCGGGGGTGGCGCTGGTAGTAAATTGCCACGACGAGACTTTGGCGTTCGAGCACCGACGATCACGAACTGCACACCCGCTTCGCCCAAGCACTGGAGCATGTCGGCGAAGTCTTCGTTTAGTTCAGGTGCCTTGGCCACGGCGCCGCACCCATCGGACTGGAGTTTCATTGCGCGAGTAGCTGGGAATCTCCTTGCCCATGCTGGCCCAGGCATCCTGCGTCATCCGCCAGACCATGCCGACGCGCTCCGCAGGGCTTAGTGCGCTCAGATCATCCTCAGGTTCTGCCCCAAGGGCGAACTGTCGGATCTGCCACGTCTTGCGGGCAGCAGCGCGCTTGCGGCGATCTTCCTCGCCCTCGCTCATTCTCAAACCCTACCAAGTTGTACCGCGATCCCGGTACCGAGCAGGCTCGAGCTCACAAGAGCCGTGGCCCGACAGGCGAGCACGGATGTGCCCATCCGTGCCGGCGCAGCCGAGACCATTCGAGCCCACTCGAGCAAAACCCACTCCCGAAAGCCTCCACCACTCTCCCCACCGTCCCCACCGCACCCCCTCTTTGCGTTCCTCCAACCGAACGCGCCCAGCTCTCCTCACCGCCCGTCCGCCGCAGTAAGGATCGGCGGCACCTGTGGCAGGCCACAGGTATCGCCGATACGTCCGCGAACTGCGGTCGAGCGCAGGGGCGAGGGGTGGGCTTGGGGGCGCCCCAAGTCGCTTTGTCGAACTCGTGTCCTCACCGTTGACTGGGCCACCAAAGCGCGGCCAACTCCCATCTCACCGCCCCCCACGACGCGACAAAGCGCAGCGCGCCCCCAAGCCCACCCCTCGCCCCGAAGCACCGGCCAAGACCGATGGACAACGCGCGGGCAGAGGAGCGGAACTGGGAGCGCTCGGTGGAGGAGCGCACCAGGGAGAACGTTGTGGATTGTAAAGAGTGGTGGAGGCGCCGGGAGTCGAATCCCCTTGGCAGCGATTTCGTAACGTGGCGACATCGCGCGCTTTTTTGCCAAGTGGTTGATTTGAAGGCGCTTTGTCCGCATCGGGTGAGTGCGCGCCAGTGTTTCCGAGACAACAGCAGTCCCCCGGACTCCTGGAGACATATTGGAGGCGTGGGATTTGGCGCACCGCTGGGGCGTGATTGCGCCTAGACGATCGAGTCAAGGTGGGCGAGGAGTGGCTCACCGTCGATGAGGCCGCCGTGACTTTGAGGATTGGCCGCAGTGCCGCAGGTAGATCTACGACGCCGGAGATTTCCAGGCGTGGTCAGGATGGGGCGGTTGTTCCGGCTGCGGAGATCGGCTCTGCTCTAGTCTTTGTCATCGCTGGGGAGGCCGAGAATGTTCGCGTTCAAGCCCACCTCCTGTGTGGCGAGGAATTGAATACGGCGAACGTAGCTAGTCACGATCTTGACTGCCTGCTCCAAGTCGTCGGCCTGCGCGAGGACTTGCCCTGTGTTGACGCAGAGGGTTTCGCAAAGGACCAGTAGGTCAGACTTGATCGCGTCGTCGGACACCTGCACGTGTCCGTTGGACCACTCAACGAGCAGGTTGAAGATCGGGCGAAGCTTCGAGCCCTGCTGTAGGTATTGGTGCACCGAGGTTCGAATCTGGCTCGCCACTCTCGGGTCAACTTCAAAGCGGAGATAGCCCGGGGATGCAACGCCAGCTGCGATCAGTCGCCCTCTCGTAGCAGCAGATCCCTTCATCTTCTCAAACACGTGATGGAAGACCCAGCCTCCCTTCAGGTTGTAGTTTAGCCGCAGGTCTCGCACGGCACTCAAGTCGGCCTCGCTGCCGAACAGCGAGAGGAACGCGTGAGCTTGCAGGTACTTCCGGGGATACAACGAGAGCTGTTCTTGGTAGTCCCAGCTCTCGCCCACGTAGACATCCTGGATTGGCCCACCCGTGAAGACATCGCTGGCGGCGACAAAGTAGGACTTGGCGCTTGGCAGGTATGAGGGCGGAACGTCGGCCACGAGCCCATAGTAGGTGGCGAGCGCGTCCGCGTTCCCGTCCATGTCCACCAAGTATACGAATTGGTCTAGGCATTTCTCGATAACCGTCCGCAGCGTCACCTTGCCGAGGAGATACGGCAAGAGCTGGGCTGGTGGTGTGCGCACGACCATCCAGCGGTTGGCTTCAGCCGAGGAATCACACCACTTGTAGAGATAGGTTTCGCCTTTCGACGATCGAAACTCCGATAGAAGCGGACCGTCAAACTCGTCTAGATCACGCACGTGGGTCAGGTCCACCGGGAGGTGGGTGATCCGCGTGAACCGTTGAGGGGGGAGGGCGTTCATAGCGGGTTACCGACGATCGTACTGACCGTCTCTAGGGCCGCACCGTGGCATTCGTGAAGGTCAAAGTGGCCGTTCTTGTCGGCCAGGCATTGGAGGCCGTGCGACGCGACTAAATTGACCTCGGCCAGATGGGTCCACTTCGGGGATTCCGTCCGGGTGCCTGAGGATGTTCGGGTAGTCCGCCACGAGCTGGCCGTAGCGCTTCCTGGCAGCCATTTCGCTCACGAACATGGATAGGCCATAAGCCGAACAGCTTGGCGTCCTGGGACGGTTGGCCCGTAGGGGGGGCTCCTTGATGACTGGGAGGAAGGACGCCGGGGTCAACGGGTTCCGGACGAAACGGTACGCCTTCCGGCTCATGGGCTTGGCGTCGGCGGGTGGGCAGCTCGGGAACTGGGCGATTTCCGAAGCGTACTTTAGAGGTCCAGGCACACCTTCCGCTCTATTCTGGGTCATTTCCTGGCGACCCAGATTAGGTGTGGTTGTCTTTCTTGTCTAGAACGCAGCTCTTGACCCGCCAGTCCGACACCGAAACCGCCCGCCGTCGATCGTCGAGGCTCACGTGCGTGTACATCGTGGTCATCTTGATCCGGGCGTGACCGGCCAGTTTCTGGATCTGGGGGAGGGGAACACCCTTCGCTACGGGTTGTCGGACGTAGCTGTGCCGCAGCTTGTGCCACCCACATCGCTCGACCCCAGCAGTTTCGCAGGGCCGCCACAGAGGCCATTTGCATCCGTTCTTCGTGAGCAGGAGGCCCCCATCATCGCCGAAAACTTAGGCATCGGGGGCGGCCTTTGGCGATAGAGGCCCTCAAGGGGAGCTTGGTACCACGCGAATGCGATTGCTCTTCGTGTGGCCCTGATGACTTTCGCCCTTGGCGTCCCACACCGCTCTTGCTCACCGTGACCTGGTGAGTGCGCACCGGGCTGTTTGTCCGCGATGACGAAGGGAGCGATCGCCAGGTACGTGCCGCTAACCTTCCAACGCTGCGCCTGTTCGATGAAGTAAACACAAATAAGTTCAATTGGTTACGGCCGGCGAGGCGGGGGGCGGATCGGGGTGAAAACTGCCGAGGGCTGAGCTTTTTCCGCCTCCCTTGCGTCTGGCTTCGTAGAGTCCCGTCAGCCCAATCGGGGGGGCCGCCTGCCGACTGCAGGGAGGACACAGGTCATGTCGAACGTGTTGCATTCAGTGGGCCAGAAGCTCAACGAGCCGCAGCTCACCAACGATCAGGCTTCGGCTGCCAGTCACCTGGTCTCTCTCGTGGAACCGGGCGCGTACGTAGGTGACGTGTTCTCGCTGAGCTACGAGCACGCGTTGGTACAGATACACGATCACTACAGGCAACGAGTCGGAGGCATCCCCGCTCTTTCCTTTCTGATCGCGACGCGCATCGGCCCGCAGCAGAAGACGGATGTTCGCGAGGAGGACTCTTCGATCGTGCTGCTGCGAGCACTCGATCACTGCGACCTCCCGAACGCGGCCGAAGCTCTCCGTGTTCGCGTCGAAAATGCGCAACGCGTAAGCGGCGAGACGGAGAAGCACTGGGACGATCGCAGTGTCATGGATCCCATGACTCATAACCTGCTGAGCTACGCCGGCGTACGTTGCCGAGTCGTGGGGACCTTCTATGTCGAGGCGACCGGCGCCGATGGTGAATCGAAGTACGCGCTCAAATTTGGGTCGGACCTGTCGAACTACTATCCGAATAGAGGCCTGAAAGTCTACAAGCCTCGCGGGGCTGTGCTGGCGAAGCTCGTCAACTATCGTGACCCGCACGCCTTGAACGCACACGCCAACAACGTTTTCGTCGGCAAGGTTCGCTATGCATCTACGAATCGGTCATTTCAGCAGATCGGCAACGTAGGATTCGCCATCACGCCGACGGACCTGCTGGGACAGAAAACTGCACTCTTTGGAATGACGCGTTCCGGAAAGTCGAACACGACAAAGATCGTGCTCAAGTCGATTTTCGAGCTTCGGTGGCAGGACTCGCCGAAGCGAATCGGCCAGATCGTGTTTGACCCGAATGGCGAGTACGCAAACGAGAACACGCAGGACGCGCACTCGGGGCAGAACCCGACCGCGCTCAAGAATGTGTGGGCGTGCGCGCCAGACGCTCAGCGCGACGTTACGAGAGCGGACGTGGTCACGTATGGGATTACGCGACATCCAAACGATCCCGGGCGGAAGCTGATGCTGCTCAACTTCTTAGTAGAGCGCAACTTGATAATCGGCAAAGAGATCATCGACGCAGCTCTTGCTGATGACACCACCAAGTACGTGACCAACTTCAGAAGTGTCTCGATGGAGAAGCCGGAGGGCGATCCGTTTTCTGGCGACATGCGGCGATGGCAACGCCGGGTGCTCTTCTATCGAGCTCTGCTTATTCAGGCGGGTTTCGCGGCGCCGGCCAACCTCAAGCCGGACACTGCAAAGCTCTTCAACAAGGATCTCTTGCAAGCGCTGGCTTCCCGTCCCGAGGATGACGAGGCCGAGGGTGCCGAACGAAAAGGCCGACGAGCGAAGGCTGCGGCGACCGATCCGGACTATGCGGTGTGCGCCACCATCTTGCAGAAGGAGAAGCCCGGATGGGGAGAGATCGCGCAAGCCGCGAGGATTCTCTATAGAGCCATCGTCTCTCGCGATTCTCCCTTTGCAGCGTTCGACCAAAAGTATGTGCAGGAGCACGAAGGGTCTTGGGCTGACGATCCACTTCGCGCAATCTTGGGCATGTTCGATCAGCCGAACGGCTCGCGCATGGTGGGCCGCATTCGAGAGCAGCACACGTCGGACACAGCCACCGACTATGCCGACGACATTTACTCAGACTTGAGGGCAGGAAGGCTCGTCATCGTTGACCAATCCAGCGGAAATCCGGAGCTAAACAAGTCCTCCGCTGACCGCGTGATGAGGCGGATCTTCGAGCGAAACCAGAGCGACTTTCGCCGAGGCGAGAGTCCTCCTGACATGCTCGTGTATGTCGAGGAAGCTCACAACATTCTCCCGTCAGCAAAGGAGGACGATTTTCAAGATATCTGGGTTCGCACTGCCAAAGAGGGAGCGAAGTACCGCATTGGATTGGTGTACGCCACCCAAGAGGTCAGCACCATTCAGCGCAACATTCTGCGTAACACCGCCAATTGGTTCATCGGCCACTTGAACAATACAGACGAGACGAGAGAGCTCAACAAGTTCTACGACTTTGCCGACTTCGAGGGCAGCATTCTACGCGCACAGGACAAGGGCTTTGTTCGCGTGAAGACGTTGTCCAATCCGTACGTTGTCCCTGTGCAGGTTGAGCTGTTCTCTATCGACCCTGCTGGTAGTCACAATGCCGTATGAGGGCGAATTTGCGGGGTATCGGGCACTTCAACGCATTGCCGAGACGGAGCGTGTCAAGAATCTCGTGCGCAATGCCCGTGTCCAGGCCGCCGCCGTTGGGCCTCGGGTAGTTCCGGTCCTTGCGCCGAGCCCACCGTCTGCATTGCCTGACTTCGTCTTTGCGATCGACGGCAGTCTCGCAGAGATTGATGTCCGCAATGGATTCCCAGGCGCAAAAGTCGGCTACTGCACCGTAGCCAGTGTGCTGCTTGACCTCCATCGGATGGAGGAGTTGGACGAGAACCGCCCAGCAGACCCTCGCGAATTTCGGAAGACCGAAGAGGCATCGAGCATTGATGCCGCACTGCCAGGCAGCAATGTAGTGACTCGGACCAATACGTCGGCCGCGGAGTCGTTCCGGCAAGCGCTTTACGAGAGCCTTCACGACGGCGTGGTAGACGAGCAGGAAGGTTCGCCAATCCTCGAGACCTATGAGGCGCTGCTCGCACTCAAGCCAGACAACAGGAACGGTCAGCGGTGTCCTTATGACGATGAGTACGCCTGCGACGGCCGCCTTGAGCGTCTCGAGAAGGGGCTTACCTCTTGCGCCTGTGATCGACGGAAGGCAATCTACTCGACTGACGCTTTGCGCATCCACGAAGGGTTTCGATCGCTAGGCTCGAACCTCGAGGCCTACGGGGAAGTAATGCAGGTCTGGGAGCGCGTTCTCTTGGTGCACCTGCTTCGTTGTTTCGAACGGCGCAACTGGCTCGACCGAGTTGGGCGCTTGGCATTCATGCTGGATGGCCCGTTGGCTGTCTTTGGTCATCCCGCATGGTTGAGTGCTGCCATTACGAAGGAACTTCAGCGGATCAACGTCAAGGTTCGGCAGCTCACCGGCAATGATCTGCTGATTCTTGGCGTCGAGAAGACTGGAGAGTTCGTCAGTCATTTCGATCACATCGATCAGACGGAGCAACCCGGTGAGGAGTACTTTCCGCGTCGCGGGTATCAGCTTCTTACGGACAAGTACATCAAAGAGCGAGTCAAGTTCTCGGATAGCGACAAGCGCTATGGCGCCGACACGTACTTCGGCCGGAAGCTCTTCTACAAGACGTCGAAGGGCGGGCGAATCGTCGCGACGATTCCTTTTCTGACCGCAGAGCAGGACACAATCCAGTCCGACGACATCTCCCTTTATCCGCAGTTCTCCGCGGTCTGCGCACTACTCGACAAGTTGGTGTCGTCACGCTTCCAGAACGCGTTGACACCGCTGGTTGCCGCGAACGCGCAGGCGGCGATCCCGCTGGAGTTGGGAGCCAAAGTATTGCAGCAGCTTGCAAGGGCGCTAATGAAGGAACGATGAGTCGCGGCACGGAAGCAAGAGACTACGAGACCGCCGAGCGTCGGTGGGAGGGAGTTGGGCCGTACTACGCGATGTTCCCAACTGCATTCTCCGATGCTGTGGTACGCGACTACACGAGCCGAGGCGATGTCGTCCTTGATCCCTTTGCGGGGCGCGGAACTTCGCTCTTCAGCGCAGCTGCCCAGGGGCGGCGGGCTGTCGGTATCGAACTGAACCCCGTGGGCTGGGTCTATGCATCCGCCAAGTTGGCGCCCTCTGAGCGCCAGCGCGTGGAGGACAGAATTTGTGAGATCGAATCGCTCGCTCCCGGATTCGCTCAAGACGCGGTCGCTCTGCCGACCTTTTTCGGCACTGCTTCACGCTGCGCGTGAGGCAGTATCTCTGTGCTGCTCGCGGCACCTTGTCATGGCGCTCGAACGAGGTGGACCGGACCTTAATGGCGATCTTGCTCGTACACATGCATGGCAAGAGGGATGCGTCTCTCTCAAACCAGATGCGTCAGGCAAAATCCATGGCTCCCGACTACGCAGTTCGGTGGTGGAAGGAGCGGCACATGAGACCGCCGGATGTCGATCCGGTTAGCTTTCTCCTCAAGCGGGTTGCATGGAGGTATGCACGGGGGGTGCCTGCGCTCGCGCCCTCGCAGGTGATTCTCGGCGACAGCACACAGGCGCTGGACGAGATCCGTGAACGGATTCGAGCGAGAGGTTTGCGACGCGCAACGTTGCTTTTTACCTCCCCGCCCTACTGCGGCATTACCAACTACCACTACGATCAATGGTTGAGGCTGTGGATGTTGGGAGGAGCGCCCAGTGCTCGCCGTCCCCCGGGCGCTGGAGAGTACCGAGACAAGTTCGAGAACGTAGATAAGTACAGGACCCTGCTTAGGACCGTGTTCTGCTCAGCCGCAGAGAGCGTGAAAAAGTCAGGCACCGTCTATCTCCGAACAGGTCGACAAGAAGAGACGTTGTCGGCGACCCTCGACGCGTTGCGCGAAGCTTTTCCCAAGAAGAGGGTACGAATGACGCGTCGCCCGTTCCTGCGACCCACACAGACCAAGCTATTCGGAGACAAGTCTCAGAAACAGGGCGAGGTGGACCTCGTGATCGGGCTTTGATCGCGACGCCAGGGACGACTGAGCGACCGGCTCACAAGGAGGAACCAGCGAGGTGCGCGTTCTCCAGTCATCGCACCGACGCGACTGGGCCGTCGCGATCAAGGCACTTCGCGCATGACCGTGAGGCGCCACTTGCAGTCGTCGTGGACCGGGCCTCCGTGCGTCTCGGACATCATGAACGGTCCTTCCGTAACCGCGCGACCCGCGACAATTCCAGCACCGGTCTCCCACGCCCCGCGCAGACTGAGATCCAACGTCTGGACTCGTTCCGTGCCTGTGAGGACGGGATAGGTCGCTCCCGCCGGCGAGATCTCAATGGGCGTCACGGTCACGTTGTTCTCGAAGTTGGAGGCCGGGACCCTCACGATGGACCAGGTCATCCCCGTAGCGTCGAGTTTCGGGCAAGCGGGCCCTGAGGCAACGCGCAGCACGTGGTAGCGCTCGCCAGCGGGCGCTTCCGCGTCGGGCTCCGTGGTGACCTCAGCGTCCAAGTTCTGGCCGGAGTCGACAAGACCCGCATCATCTTCCGGCGCGTAGCCGGCATCGGGACCGAGGTTGTAGATGTTGGTGGTGTCGCCGCAGGCGGCGGCGAGCAAGAGGAGTACGGCCCAGCGGTTCATGTGTGATCTCCAGAGGCAGCCCACGGTACTTCGCAACATTTGGCCTCAACGCGGCATGAACAGTCTAGTCCAAGTAGACTTTCTTCCATGGTCCATGTCCTGGGAGGCCAAGATGGGTTTCCCTTCGGCCAATGGCAGGCGACATTGAGCGTGTCTATGGGGAGATCGGGGAGCGTGTGGCAAAGCTCCGCGACGAGCGAGGGTTCACTCAGGAGCAGCTCGCCGAGAGGGCCGGAATTAGTGCCAATCATCTCGCCAAGGTTGAGCGAGCCTTTAAGCGATCCACCGTCGCGACGCTTGCCCAGGTGGCGAAGGCCCTCGGAGTGCCGCTCGCGGCCCTGGTCTCCGAGGAGGGGAAGGAGGGGGCCTCGGTCCCTGGGCTTGTCGAGGTGCTCACGACGCTTCCCAAGGACGACCAGCGCGCCATCCTGCGGCTTGCCGAGCATTTCGTGAAGGTTCGGTCGTCGAGCGCCTCGCCCGAGGGCAGCAAACGTCACCGAGCGCATTCTCGACGTTAGTGGAAACTCGGCCCGACGCGGGCTCGCGGACCCACGGACTACCCCTTTAGGGGTCCGTTGGGTCCGAGCGTTTGCGGATGCCTAGAGACGACCTGCGTTGAAGGCGAGCCTCTTGTTCGGTCCTGGATCGCGTGGCTATCGTGCACCCTATGACGCTTGACCAGGAGAAACTCTTCGCCGAACTAGCGGTTCATGCTGCTGAAGCAGAAGATCATCGAGTGCTGGCGGCACAGGCAGAGTTCTGCACCTGGAGCATCGTTGATCGACTGCGTGCTGCTGGAGTCCCCTGGCGTCCTATTCTGTTCTGCTTGGGCCGTGCTCGCGGACGGACACCGAGCGAAGCCCGCGAGCTTGCACAGAGTGCTCGCAAGCGTTTGCATGACTTCCGCACGGCACTGCTCCCCAAAAAAACTGTGTCCTTTGGTCCGTCGACCATTCGCAGGCGTGTGGTGACCGAAGAAATCGAATAGCTGTAGTCGCTCGGTTACCCGGCGAAACAGGTTTGAGTTGTAGGTGCGTGGCGTGCGCGGACCAAAGGACACAAGGTGTTGTTCGGAGGTTTCCATGAATGACGAGAGCCAGCGCAATCCAAATGATGAGTCCCGCCGCGTCGTGAGGCGAGTGACAACCGAGGAGTATTACTTCGACGATGTCGGTCCGAGCGACACCGTCACCCCACGTCGCGCCCCGCCACGTCCCGTGGAAGCGCGTGGCGAACCGAGTTCTGAGCGCGGCGATACGCGCACTCGTGTGCAGACCGGGCTGGGCGCCTGCGAAGACGATGACCCGCCTGCCCATTGTCCACCGCGAGCCGCTCGACGTCGCTGAAGGCACCAATGGGCGCCGCGACCGGAAATCCAGTAGGTTGCCGTCGCCCTTGGGTATTGCCCCCTGGCTCGCCACGGGGGCGCCCATCTCCAGTGCCCGTGCGTGAGGTGCCACGATGTCCACTTCTGAAGCGCGACTTCGCCAGCATGGCCTTGGCCATGGAGGATTGGCTCCGAAAGCGTGGCCAGGTCGTCGCACGGCTGCCCGCGTACTCGGAATCAGCACGCGTACCCTGCGCCGCCGTGAGACGGATGGAATCATTCGCGCCCATCTAGATGCCGATGGGCATCACCGGTTCGACCCAGAGGAGTTGAAGGAGTTCTCAGAAACCCACCGGGAATCGGGTTCGGGCGTGGCTGCCGACGATGGTGATGGCCAACCGCGAGGCAACCCAGTAGCGAATGTGGGCCGCCTTGCGGCGTCCATCTTCGCGCAGCTCAACGCGGGGGACGCGCCGCGAGACGTGGTCGTGGCGCTCGGCATTGAGCCTGAGGTGGTCAGGCAGTACCACGCGCAATGGGTTTCCCTGGGCGCGGATCTCGTAGTTCCACCGGGGTGCCGCAAGGCATTGGAGCTCCTGCTGGGGGCACGCTTCACATGCCCGGAAGGACTTCTTGCGCTCGTTCAGACCCTCGCTGACGAGGCCGCGCAGTTTCGTCGCTTCAGGTATCGCTGCGGGGGTTGCGGGACCGAGCTGCAGGCGACTCCAGAATCTGGAGTGGCGCTCCCTCGCGGTAGGCGGTGCGCTCACCGACTGGCAATGCGGGGCCTGCGCCGACATGGCTTCCTCGAGTTCTTAGGCGTCCACGACCACGCCATCTCGAACGCGTGCGGCCAAGGAGGGCTCGGGCGTGAGAGCTGGGTCCGGAAGACATAATTGGAAAGCTCTTGCCGGGTCGGCAATGGCGCCGAGTCGAACGCGGCCCTCAATTCTTCCGCGGACGTCTCCAAAGTTGGCCGCAGGGGGCTTTTGTCCGTTATGAACGAGGACACCGCGAACGCAAGCCATGCTGCCTCGCGCGGATACTGCGATCGCTGTGACGGTTCGAACAGCCGTGCGTTTCGCCGCGCTTCCTTGATGTGCTTCTTCCACGTGTCCCGTCGTTGATGTTCCTTCTTGCCCGAGAAGACGAACCACGGCGCGTATTCGGAAACAAGTCTCAAGTCGCGCGCCAGCACAAATAGGTCCTCCGAGTCGGGCTCCTGATAGTTGTGCGCACGAGACAAGAAGAGGAGGCTGGTTAGGAAAACCTTGAGCGGCATGATGCCCCGTCGGCTGCCTTGGACCAGCTTCAGGGAGAGACCTGCCCCCGCCAGCAAGTCGACCGTGCGGTGCTTCACGGCCCTAGCGGTAGGCTGCTTGTCCCCGAACGCGGCGGTTTCCAGTTCGGCGAGGCCGTTCAGCAGGAAGCTGCCCTTTCCTCCGAACGGGTAGGGCATCGCCCTCAGTTCGTTGAGGTCGTCCGCGAAAGGGCGACGGTTGAGGGCGTCCTGTACGATCTTGTTGAGGGTTGCGTAGCTTTGCTCGGCGACGGCTGCGTCGAATGAGAAGCGGATGAACGGATCGTCTCGTGCTTTCAACGACATAGATGATGCGCAACTGAGCGAGATGATTGCACGGCGGCGGCCATGCACATTCGGGATGAGGCAATCATGGCCATTCTCGAACATCGCCGGTTCATAGCGGCAACACGGATAGCACACGTGCTGGGGGTGTCGCCCCGCACGGCTCGCCTTTGGGCCCGAGCCGGCAAGCTTCCTACAGTGCGTATCGGGGGACGGCGCCTTGTCGACCTCGAACGTCTCGAGGCTCTGATCGCCGCCCAGCGTCGCGATGCCCCCTAAAAGTTTGAGAGACCGTGCGTGTCACCGCGCGGCCTCTCTGGTCCTCCTGCGTCCGAACACCCAATTCGAAAGCACCTCAGACCGATGGACACTACCACGATTTGCGCGCCGCCAGGCGTTCAGATGCTCAGCGCTGAGCAACTTCAAGATATCAGTGCTGTGCCGCCCAAGATGCTGCTCGACGCTCACCTTCGCGTCGCGGAAGGCGAGGCGGTACTCCTGTTCGGCCCGGCGAGCGTGCACAAGACTTGGCTCCTACTTCTGGCTGCGCTCACGGTCTCTGCGAACACGGGCAAGTCCATCTACTTCGCGGGCGAGGGATCGTTGGACGCCATGGCCCTCCGTGTCCTTGCTCTGCTTGCCGGAATGAACTTGACGTTGTCTGACGTTCGCGGCCGCTTTCATCTTGCGGTCGGTGGGTTCGACCTGATGGATGAAGCCAATCATGCCTGGCTTGCCGAGCAGTCCGATGGGATCGGGCCTGACTTCGTAGTGCTGGACCCGATGTCGTCGTTTTTCTTCGGGGATGAAAACGCTGCCAAGGACACGAAGGCCTTCGTGGCTGGGCTGGACCAGTGGCGCCGAAGCGGCCCGGTGGCTATCGCGCTCGGCCATCACGCGCGTAAGCCAAGCGAGGGGCGTCCCGAGGACGTCCGCGGAAGCTCAGTGCTCCGCGCCTGGGCCGATCAGGTCGTGTCCGTTTCGCGAACGACCCCTCTCGAGTCCGAGAGTCGCCTGCTAGTGCAGAAGCAGCGTGACGGTGCGCCGCGAGCTCCTTGCCTGGTCCGGTTCGCTTTCAGTGATGGACGCGTTGACGTCGCCGTGAAAGACGACAACGAGTACGGAGCAGAAGGTGCCGTTCTTTCGGCTCTGCGCGCGGCCCAAAAGCCGCTGAGCAAGACCGAAATTCGAGAGCAGATCGGACGCAGCAGTGAGGACGTCGCGGCTGCTTTGGCCGGGCTTTTGAAGCGCAAGGTGATCCGTGGTGCCGATGCTCGGCCGTATGAACGCGGCCGTCGCGGCGTCGTCCGCTACGAGGCGGTCTGAGGTTTGCGCGCGCAGAGCGCGGGAAATGGAGAGTGTCTATGAAGTTTAAGGGAAATGGTCGAGATCGGTTCACGGGTGTCGAGCCTGCACCCAAGCGGATGATCGAGCTGAGCCGCGACGATCTGATGAAGTCAGAGATGCCGGAGTTCGACCGCTATCTGTTCGAGGTGACCAAGGCAGAGGTCACCAAGAGCCAACAGGGGAACGATACCCTTCACGTCATGTTCTCGATCGTAGGTGGACCCTACGGTGGGTACCAGCTGCTTCAGGCCTATCCGATTGCGGTCTACCGCGACAAGCTCAAAGCCGTGCTTTGGGCCCTGGGGATTCTCGACGTTGGTGAGTGGGGAGGGAGCCTCGATCCTGATCACCTCGTGGGCCTCAAAGCCTCGGCGGAGCTCTTTATGGAGAGCACCGACAAGGGCGACTACCTCCGTCTCGATGAATGGTTGAAGGCTCCTGAAGTCGAGAGCGCGACGCCATGAACATGGTCGAGCACGCACTCGCGTACTTGGAAGCTGGGGTCTCGCTCTTCCCGGTCGATCAGGCCAGAAAGCCGCTGGTCTGTTGGACACGCTGGCAGCGCGAGCACCCCTGTAAAGCCCAAGTCGCACGCTGGTTCCGTCGATGGCCGTGGGCAGGGATCGCCATCGTCTGCGGCGAAATCAGTGGCTTGTTCGTGCTCGATATCGAGGTCTACGCGTTGTGGATTCTTGACCAGGTTACGTTGCCCAAGACGCCCACCGTCGAGACGCGCTCCGGTGGGCGGCACCTCTACTACAAGCATGACCGCGCGTTGCGCTCAACGGTCTGGCACCACGAAGGGAAGCGCATCGGCGAGTTCCGTTCGGGCGGAAACTATGTGATCGCGCCGCCGTCGCGCGTAGTCGGAGGAGCCTATCGCTGGCTCGTGCATCCGCTTGATGCTGAACTGGTACCTGCACCGGAGTGGGTGTTCGAGAGCCTGATGGCGGTGTCGGCAGTGTGTCGCTCTTTTCCTCGAACAGCAGACGCGGGGTTGCCTGCGGCGGCACACGCGAGCAGGTCAGAAGCAGACCAAAGCCTTGCGCTTCGAATGGTGCTGACTGGCAGCCCCGCATTCGAGATCGAAGCCGTTCTGTATGCGAGGCCGGCGTGCAGGGACCGAGGCCGGCACGGTGAGGCCTACGTCCAACGCACCGTGAGCAAGGCGATAGCGTTCGCGAACCAGCACTACCACGCAGCACGCGTAGCAAGCGTTCGCGATGGGCGTGGCGCAATCGAAATCAACTTCCTCGTGCTCGAAGGGGCTCATGCCGGACGCATGCTGAAGCGCCGCCTGGATTCAACGATGACCGAGCGCGCCGCGGACGTGTGGGAGTCGTTGCTCGCCCTAGGTTGCGAACCGCAGCGTCTTCGTCACCTGGTAGGCCTCGAAGTTCGGATCGGCTTGTTCGACTCGCCCTACGGCGGTGTCGCGGTTCGCGGGCCCGTGTACCCGCTTGTCGGCGCCCTGCAGCGACCATCGGAAGGAGAGAGCCTGTGAGCCAGCAAGCAAAACGAGAGCCCCCCTTTTCATGCGAGCAGAAGAGGTCGCAGAACTCCTGCGCACGACCCGTCGGGCCATCTATGCGATGACCGGGCGAGGCCTCCTTCCCGGGGTGACCCGTGTCGGCCGTCGCCTTCTCTTCCGGCGGGACATTCTGCTACCTTGGCTGGAGCAAAAGCGTGCGCTGTCGCCCGAGGAGTAGTTCGGGTGGCGATCGAAGATACGACCCTACAAAAGAGGCGGCTTCGAAGTGGACATCGTCGTGCACTTGCCCGATGGGAAGACGCTGCGAGAGCGCCGCAAGGCGCCCGTGACGTCCAAGTCGGGCGCGCAACGATGGGCTGAGGCACGGGAGCGCATCCTGTTGTCCGAGGCCCTTGCTCCGAGGAAGCGAAAAGACGTCCCGACCCTTGCGGTGTTCTGGCCGCGATTCCTTGAGGGACACTGCAAAGCGAATCGACACAAGCCCAGCGGGGTCGACAGCAAGGAGTCGGCCTATCGCAACTACCTGGGGCCGCTGCTCGGCGACAAGAGGCTCGATGCGATCTCCAACGAGGACATCGCTCGCCTTAAGAGCCACATGGCAGAGAAGCAGCCGGCAACCACGAACAACGTGCTCTCTGCGCTCAACATGGCCCTCAAGGTCGCGCTCGAGTGGAGCGTGATCGACAACGTGCCGTGTAAGATCCGGCTGCTGCGGAAGCAGAAGCCGACCCCACGGTTCTACGACTTCGATCAATACGCATGGCTCATCGAGGCTGCGGGCAAGATCGATGCACGGATCGAAATCCTTGCCCTACTTGGCGGTGACGCTGGGCTCCGCCGCGGCGAGATCATCGCACTGGATTGGGGGAACGTTGACCTTCGCCGCAATCGACTAGTGATCGATCGCGCCGAGTGGAAGGGCAAGGTCACCGAGACCAAGGGCATGGAGATGCGCGTCGTCCCCATGACCGACCGCCTGCATGCCGCGCTCAGCGTTCACCGCCACCTGCGTGGTGACCGCGTGCTCTACACGGATAGCGGTGAGACTGTCACCGCGAAGGTCCTTCAGAAGTGGATCGCCAGGGCGCAGAAGCGGGCAGGGCTCCGCGCGACCGGGGCGCTGCACATCCTGAGGCACACGTTCTGCTCGCACCTGGCAATGCGTGGCGCCGCGGCGCTGTCGATCCAGAAGCTAGCGGGCCACAAGAACCTGCAAACTACGCTCCGGTACATGCACCTCGCCGAAGGCGAGGCCGACCGAGCGATTCGTCTCCTCAACGCGCCCGTGAACACGGGCGCTCGTGGAGACATTCTGGAGACGACTCAACCGTCGATCGCGATGATCAACGGTTCTGCATAGATAAGTGGTGGAGGCGCCGGGAGTCGAACCCGGGTCCGAGAGTGATTCGCGTTGGCCTCTACGTGCGTAGCCCCTGTACTAGCTTCGCGGTGGGCAGCGCCCGTGGGCAGGCTCGCTTCACCGCTATCGACCCTTTATTTCGCAATCACGCCGAGTCGAACTCGTGACCGCTAGTCAGTTCAATTACGCCTCCAGGTGAGCACCGACTGGCTCAGCCCTTCGACGGCTCCTTTGGCTTAATCAGGCCGCGAGAGCGTATGCGTTATCGTTCGCAATTGGTTTTCTGAAGGTATTTACGTCGTCTTCAGCCGACAGACACGCAACCAACACTGCACAGCCCCCGTCGAAACCGTATCGCCCCCTTGCTCCATGTTCTGCTTCGAAACTGAGCGTTCACCCGACTGTGTCGCACTGGATCGAGACCCGCGATTGAGCGCCGATCTGTGCTCGGATGAGCAGGGTCACAGTAGCCACCGATAGGGGGCCGAGCAAGCTGTGAAGCCCTTTACAGTTTGTCCATTTTTTGGCGCAGACCGTGGCCATGTGTAGGCCCATCGGTTACAACGATCCACGTGAACACGACGCCACTACCCGCCAAAAAAGACGTCGCTCGGGCCTTGTTGCTGCGCGGAAGCGTGTTCATCCACCTGGACCCGCGCCGCTCCGGAGTTCTGGTGCCGGCTCGCCTACGTTCGCAAGCTCAGGTGGTGCTTCAGGTGGGCCTCGACATGCCCGTGCCGATTCCGGACCTGCGCATCGACCAGGAAGGTGTGTTCGGGACTCTCTCGTTCAAGGGCGTGCCCTTCGCGTGCTTCGTGCCGTGGGGCGCGGTGTTCGCCCTGGTCGGCGAGGATGCCAAGGGCATGGTGTGGCACGCGGACATGCCGGCCGAGATTGCGGCCGAGGTCGAGCGCGAGGGGCGCAAGCGCGCCGGTGGCTCGGCCGAGCTAGTCGAGCTCGATGCTTTTCGGGCTGCGCGCCCCCCTGCACCGGAGCCTGGACGCTTCGATGTGCGTCGCTCGGGAGCCGTCGCGAAGCGCAAAAGCGATCGTCCGCCGGCCTGGGATCGTCCCTCGTACCTCCGCGTGGTGAAATAGGTCGCCAAAGTGACTGTCTCGCGGGGTCGCGATCGGGAGGCCGGTCGTGAGCCCGCGCGATGTCGTTTGGGGTATCCAAATTCATTTCCGCGCCCCACGCCGAACGACTAGCCCTGGCTATGGGCAGTCGAGTCGGCTGAACGTCGTTTAGTAGGGCAGACGCCGCTAGCTCGCTTGCGGGGCAAATTGGCTTAAAAACAAGACGCAGCCAGCGTTTCCACTGGCTGCGTCAACCCCCTGATTGGCTTACTGAGCCCCCCGTACTTGGCTCGGCGTCCCCTCGGAGAGGCACTAAAGCATGGGCCCGTTTGGGGTGCAATGCGGAAGTGCAAGCCCATTTCACTTTCGAACTGAAGACGTTTAGGATGGCTCGCGCTGGGGAGCAAGGTTGCTTACCAAGCGGGCGTTTTCTCTCACATGTCTTGGCAATTCCGTGCGGTTTCGCGGACACTCGAGAAACGAGGACGCAACATGGCGCTGACGCCGCGTGACCCAGATGAGTTGCTTCGAGACGTACCTGTCTTGGCAAATTTGCCAGCCGAGGACTTGGCAGCGCTAGCCCAGGCTGCAGAAATGCGAAAGGCGACGAGAGGCGAACCACTGTTCCAAGAAGGGGCTGTGGCAGAAGGGCTGGTCGTTGTTCGCACGGGCGAGGTGAAGCTCGTGAAGAGCGCCAAGGACGGCCGCGAGCAGATCCTGTATTTGGCGCGCCCGGGGCGTCCCATTACGGAGGGGCTGCGCTTCGATGGCGGCACTTACCCCGCAAGCGCGATTGCGATGCGACCGACCACGGTGCTGATCATCCCGAATCAGATCATCTCCGAAGTCGGAGACCGCAAGCCGCACGTCTTGCGCGCGATGGTGGACCTGCGCGCACGACGTACGGACCGCTTGCTCACGCTGATCGGGGACTTGTCGCTGCGCACGGTGCCGGCACGCCTGGCGTCGTTCCTGTGTTCGCTGTCGGCCCAGCGCTCTGCGCGCGGAGAAGACGCGCGAACCTTGGTGCGCGACTTGACCACCGAGACGGTGGCGGGACGACTGGGCACGGTGCGCGAGGAGATTTCGCGCGGCCTGGCGTTGCTCGAGCGAGAAGGGGCCCTGAAGGTGACGCCGGACGTGGTAGTCATCGAGGACCTGGAGCGCCTCGAAGCCATCGCGTTTGGCTCGCGGCGTAGCTAACCCGCGCGTGTCATCCCCACCGACCTCGGAGAGTGCCCGCAAGGACGCTGAGCCTCGCGCTCGGGCGCACGCGGCCGAGGCAGCACGCGGGGAGCTCGGGCGCTGGATCCTGGCGTGCTGCGGGGCCGCGTTGCTGATGGCCCTGGCGAGTCAGTTCGAGGCCGTTTGGGTCACGCCGCGCTGGGGGTTCTTCCTGGCTTTCGCGGTGGTCGCGCTCCAAACGCTGTTGGTTGCTTGCGTGGCGCCGATGCGGCGCTTGTGGCTTCCGCTGGGGGCACTGCTGCTCGCGCTGGCTTTCACGGCTCTGCGCGGAAGCGCGCCGGGCGCCTGGACGGGGGCGGCCCTCACCACCGCGCTGCTGGCGGGGGGCACGGCGATCGGTGCCGCGCTGGGTGCGCGCATCGAACACGCGGGGCACCTGCTGGCGGTGGCCTTGGTGAGTGGCTTGGCCGATCTGTGGAGCGCCCATGCTGGCCCGACGGCGCGCATGGTGGCCGATGCCATCAGTCGACCCGAGAGGCTCGCCCTGTTCGCGCTGCCGTGGCCGCTCTGGGGGACGGGTACCATTCAGCCCGTGCTGGGCGTGGGCGACGTCGTGTTCGTGGCGCTGTACCTGGCCACGTTTCGGCGGCACGGGCTCTCGCGCGTGCGCGCATGCGTGGGCATGGGCGCGGGGTTCGCGCTGGGGCTCGGGCTCTTGCTGGGCCTGGAACGCGCGGTGCCGCTGTTGCCCTTGTTGGGAGCGGGTGCGATTTGTGCCGACCGCCGGGCGCGTGCGCTCGAGAAGCGTGAGCTCGTCTTGGTGGTGGCGGTAACAGCTGTACTTGCGGGGCTGCTTGCCACACGCTGGGGAAGGTGAGCCCATGCGAGAGGCAGCACAACGCATCGAACGCATCGCCAAGCTGGTGCAACATCCCTCGGTGAGCAGCGCCGCGCCGGGCTGGGACCAGGGCAATCGCGAGGTGACGCAGGAGCTTGCGGACATGCTCGATGGTGCGGGCTTCGAGGTGGAGCTGATGCCGCTCCCGCACGCACCGCACAAGGTCAACCTGCTGGCCTCGTTCGGGCGCGGACCCGGCGGGTTGGTGATCGCGGGCCACACCGACACGGTGCCCTACGACGCCGCGCGCTGGACCAGCGACCCGTTCACGCTGAGTGAGCGCGATGGCAAGCTGGTGGGGCTCGGCAGCGCGGATATGAAGGCGTTCTTGGCGCTGGCGGTGGAGGCGGCGCGGGGGCTCGACCCCAACGCACTCGAAGCGCCGCTGTTCGTGCTGGCGACGGCCGACGAAGAGACCAGCATGGACGGCGCGCGGGCGCTGCTCTCGGCGCAACGGCCGCGGGCGCGCCACGCCATCATCGGCGAGCCCACGGACATGCGGCCGGTGCGAGCGCACAAGGGCATCATGATGGAGCAGCTCAAGGTGGTGGGGCAGACCGGCCACTCGAGCGATCCCGCGCTGGGCAACAACGCCATCGACGGCATGTTCAAGGTGCTGGACGAGCTCTCGCGCTTTCGTGCCGAGCTCGCGACTCGCTATCGCAATGCCGGGTTCTCGGTGCCCGTGCCGACGCTGAATTTCGGGCGCATCCAGGGCGGCGACAGCGCCAATCGCATCTGTGGGGAGTGCGCGCTCGACATCGACCTGCGCTTGCTGCCGGGCATGGAGATGGAGTTCTTGCGGGCGGAGCTACGGCGCCGCGCCGAGGACGCGCTGGCCGGGACGGGGCTCGCGCTGCTGCACGAGACCACCTTTCCGGGCTCGCCGGCCCACGAGCTCGCGGCCGAGGCGGCCATCGTGCGGGCGGCGGAGGAGCTCACGGGGGAGGGCGCGCTGAGCGTGGCGTTCGCTACCGAGGCACCGTTCCTGGCGGCGCTGGGGGCGGACACGCTGGTGCTGGGGCCGGGCGGGGTGGCCGAGGCGCATCGTCCGGACGAGTTCGTGCGGCTCGAACGGCTCGAGCCCACGGTGCGCTTGCTGCAGGAGCTCGCGCGCCGCTTTTGCGTGGGCCAGACGGGCTGATCGGGGCGCTCTGGGAGTTGCTTTCGCCGGGCGGAGGCCGTATTTAGCCCCGTTCGGGAGCACTCAAAACAGGAACGAGGTCATGAGCGGATCGGAGCGGCCCTTCGTCGACTGGTTTCGACACTGTGCACCTTACATCCATGCGCATCGTGGCCGTACCTTCGTCGTCGCCTTCGGTGGCGAGGCGGTGGCGGATCCGGAGTTCTATCGGCTGGTACACGACCTGGCGTTGCTCTCGAGCCTCGGCGTGCGCTTGGTGGTGGTGCACGGCACGCGTCCGCAGATCGAGGAGCGCCTGCGTGAGGCGGGCATCGTGAGCGAGTTCCATCGAGGGCTGCGCATTACGCGACCCGAGGCGCTGCCCTGCGTGAAGGAGGCCGTGGGCGTCACGCTCGTGGAGATCGAATCCAAGCTCTCCATGAGCCAGCCCGACTCGCCCATGTTCGGCGCGCGCGTTCGCGTGGCGAGCGGCAATTTCGTGACGGCGCGCCCCGTGGGCGTGCGCGACGGCGTGGACCACTGGTACACGGGCGAAGTGCGCAAGGTGGACGCCGAGGGCATCAAGCAGCGGCTCGACTCGGGCGCGGTGGTGTTGATCTCGAACCTTGGCTACTCGTGGACGGGCGAGGTGTTCAATCTCGGGGTGCACGAGGTGGCGAGCTCGGTGGCCGAAGCCGTGGGCGCGGACAAGCTGGTGTGTCTCACGGAGCACGAGGGCTTCGTGAACAAAGACGGCAGCCTGCTGCGTGAGGTTTCTCCCTCGGCAGTCGAAGACCTGCTGAAGGACCGCGCGGACCTGTCACTCGACGTGCAACGCTGGGCCTTGATGGCGGCGCGGGCGTGCCTGGGTGGCGTACGCCGCGGGCACCTGCTGTCGCGTCACATCAATGGCGGGTTGTTGCAGGAGCTCTACACGCGTGACGGCGCGGGTACGTTGATCGCCGTGGAGGCCTTCGAGGGCATGCGGGTGGCGAGCGCGCGCGATCTGCCGGGCATCCTGGAGCTGATCCGGCCGCTCGAGGCGCGCGGTGTGCTGGTGGCGCGTTCGCGCGAACGGCTGGAGCGAGAGATCGATCACTTCGTGGTGGTCGAGCGCGACGGGATGGTGGTGGCGTGCTGCGCGCTGTACGAGCTGGACCAGAGCACCGGCGAGGTCTCCTGCTTCGCGGTCCATCCCGACTATCGCAAGGGAGGGCAGGGGGATAGCCTGCTCAACTTCATCGAGCGCAAAGCGGCTTCCCAGCGGCTATTCAAGCTGTTCGTGCTCACGACCCACACCGGCCACTGGTTCATGGAGCGCGGCTACGAAATGTCCGACCCGGAGCAGCTGCCCGTGGAGCGTCGCTCGCTCTACAACCCGCAGCGCAACTCCAAGGTGCTGCTCAAGCAGTTGCCCAACGGTTCTCGGCCGTAACTTCCCGCCGGCGGGGAAGCTACGCGGCGTTACCCGCTGGATTTCATGGGTATTTCCCCTGAACACCGGCGTACAAAGTGCTGGCCACCCCGCCGGAAAATGCTACGGCAAACCGCTATTCAGCCGGAGGGCCGCCCGCCCGACGGGAGGCGAACGTGCATGTCCCAGACAGTTTCCCAAGCTCGCGGTGACGACGAGAAGGCCAATGCCGAGCAAGAGCGCATCGTGGGCGAGGAGGAGAAGGTCCTCGCGCGCGTGCAGAAGCACCTCGAGAACCGAGAGGTGCGCCGCTCGAGCCAGCCGTTGATCAACTACGACAAGGAGCTGCTCATCCTGCGCGACGCCATCAACGAGGCGCGCCTCGAAGACATCCCGCCGCTGCTCGAGGAGATGGAGCGTCTGCAGGGCGTGGCGGCGCGGCGTGCCGAGGTCACCGAGTCTCACATCGATCCCAAGTCGCCTTACTTCGGGCGCCTGGTGCTGCGTGAGGGCGAGCAGAAGCGCGAGATCTTGATCGGCCGCGGCACCTACCTCGACTCGCGCACCGGTGTGCGCATCGTGGACTGGCGCGACGCGCCGGTGAGCCGGCTCTACTACCGCTACGAAGAGGAAGACGACTACGACGAGGAGTTCGGTGGTCGCGAAGTGGTGGGCGAAGTGCTCACGCGCCGCTCGCTGGCCATCAGCGAGGGCTCGCTGCGTCGCATCGGTTGTCCTCAGGGCATCTTCGTGAAGACGCTGGACGGGCGCTGGTTGCGTGCGGACGACAGCGCGCGCTTGCAGGGTGGCCAGGGGGCTGCCCCGCGACCCGAGCATCACCGTGCGCCGGTTGGCAAGCTGGGCGTCGGCGGCGACGGCGAGCGTCGCGTGGACAAGCACCTGCCCGAGATCGCGGCGATGATCGACCCGCGTCAGTTCGAGCTCATCACGCGCCCGAGTTCGGGGTTGGTGGTGATCCAGGGCGGCGCCGGTAGCGGCAAGACCACCATCGGTCTGCACCGCCTGGCCTACCTGGCGTACCAGGAGCCCAAGCGTTTCCGCAAAGACCGCATGCTGATCGTGGTCTTCAACAAGGCCCTGGCCCGCTACATCTCGCGCGTGCTGCCCGCACTCGGCGTGGAGGGCGTGCAGGTGGTCATCTACGAGACCTGGGTGGAGAAGCTGCGCCGTGAGCACTTCCCACTCTTGCCCAAGGAGACGGCCGAGGAGACGCCCGCCGTGGTGTCCAAGCTCAAGAAGAGCCCGGCCATGCTCGGGCTCATCAAAGAGCGCGTGGCGCTGCTCCAGCAGCGGATTCTGGACGCCATGCTCGACGGGCTCAACGAGGTCACCGATCGTGAGCTCGTGAAGAAGGCCTGGCGCGAAGGTGAGAAGCACGCGCTGAGCGTGCGGCTCGACGCCATGGCGCGCTGGGCGGCCCAGGAGAAGGCGCTGCCGCCGGGGGTGCGGCGCGCGATCCAGAGCGCGGCCAGCAAGCACGGGCGCTCGGTGTCGGACGTGCTCGTGGTGTGGAGCGAGATTCTCACCGACCACGCGCTCCTGCGCGAGGCGCTCAACCGGTTGGCGCCTGGCGAGATGAGCGACAGCGAGCTCGAGCAGGCCCACCAGTGGTGCGCGCGGCGCTGCCCGCAGGTGGTGGCCGAGTGGGAGGAGCGCGTCGACGAGGGCAGCGGTGCCCGCGCCAGCAAAAATCGGGACGACGATGAGGAAGCCGGCTCTTCGCCGCGTGAGAGCTTCGGTGACGGAGAGCTCGAGTCCGCCATGGAGGTCGCCTCGGGGCTCACGCCCGGCGAAAGCGACGACGACCTGGGTGGCGGCGACGACGAACCGGTGATCACCGATTTGCCGACGCCCATCGATCACGAAGACGAATCGCTGCTGCTCCTGCTGTACCAGCGCCTGCGTGGCCGCCTGATGGGGCCCAAGCAGCGCGACGTGCTGGAGTACGAGCACATCCTGGTCGACGAGGCGCAGGACCTGAGTCCGGTCGAGTTGAGCGTGGTGATGTCCACCACCACCGAGCAGCGCTCGGTGACCCTGGCGGGCGACGTGGCCCAGCGCCTTCACATGGACAATGGCTTCGAGAACTGGGGCGACGTGCTCGGGCAGCTCGGGCTATCTCACGTGGAAGTGGAGCCGCTCAAGCTCAGCTATCGCTCCACCCACGAGATCATCGAGTTCGCGCACGAGGTGCTCGGGCCGCTCGCGCCGGCGGAGATCGGCAAGGCCACGCGCAGCGGCGCGCCGGTGGAGCTGTTCCGTTTCTCTCACAGCGGCGATGCGGTGGGCTTTCTGGCGGAGTCGTTGCGCGACCTGGCGCGCGTGGAGCCCAAGGCCTCGGTGGCGGTGATCTCACGCTACCCGGAGCAGGCCGACCTCTACTACAAGGGCCTGGTCAATGCCGAGGTGCCCAACGTGCGACGCGTGGCGGATCAGGACTTCCCCTTCAAGCCGGGCGTCGACGTGACGGACGTGCGGCAGGTGAAGGGCCTGGAGTTCGACTACGTGGTGCTGGTGGAAGTCAGTGGGGCCACGTTCCCAGCTCAGGACGAGACACGACACTTGCTGCACATCGCGGCCACGCGCGCGGCCCATCAGCTGTGGCTCTCTTGCACGGGCGAGCCCTCGCCGCTCATCCCAGCCCTCCTGCGCGAGCGCGGCTACTGACGTGACGCTGCGCGCGCTGTTCGAGAGCGCCCGCGCGCGCCGCCTGGCCCTGGGGTTACCCAGCGCCGAGACCAACGCTTACCGCTTGTTTCACGGCGCAGCGGAGGGGCTCGAGGGCCTCACGGTGGATGTCTACGGGGAGTTCTTGGTGGCGAGCCTGTACACCGAGCAGCGTGGCGCTCGTGAGGAGGAGTGGCTCGATGCGCTCCACGAGCTCGGCTTCCGTGGGGTGTACCTGAAGCACCGTCCCAAGCAGGCGAACGAGCTGCGAGATGACGAGCGACGTGTGCGCGCTCCCGAGCAGGCCGTGCGTGGGGAAGATGCGCCGGTGAGCTTCGAGATCCGTGAGTCGTCGCTGCCTTTTCAGGTGCGATTGGGGGACGGACTCAGCACGGGCATCTTCCTCGACCAGCGCGACAACCGCGCACACCTCGGGCAGATCGCGCGCGGGAAGCGTGTCCTGAACTTGTTCGCGTACACCTGTGGGTTCGGCCTGGCCGCTGCGCTCGGGGGAGCCGCAGAGACCACCAACATCGACGTCGCGGTGCCCGTGCTGGAGCGCGGCAAGCTCAACTATCAGGCCGCCGGTCTGGACCTCGAGGGGCACCGTTTTCTCGCGCGCGACGTGCTCGACAGCTTGCCCAGGCTGGCGCGCCGTGGGGAGCGCTTCGAAATCGTGGCACTCGATCCGCCGAGCTACGCCTCCGTGAAGGGCAAGGGCCGTTTCAATGTGGAGCAGGACTACACGGAGCTCGCGCGCCTGGCCTTGTCCGTACTTAGTCCGGGTGGAACGCTGCTCGCTTGTACCAATCACGCACGGCTCACCGAAAAAGACCTGGAAGTTTGCCTGCGGAGCGCCGCACGCGCGCTTGGACGAAGCCTGAACGCCGTGAGATTTGTGGCCCCGCCTGCGGATTTTCCAGCGCCTCCTGGCCGCCCCGGGCATCTGAAAAGTGCCTTTGTCTCCTGTGCCTGAAGCTTTTTCGATTGCAGCCCTTGTGCCGCCGAATAAAATCGCTAAGAAGGGTGCACGAGACCCCCTCTCGTTTGCCGTTTGGCCCACGTCTCCCGCCGATGGCGGAGTCCAGTCGGCCGCGCAAACCGCAGCTTGATGCCACAAGCTGGGTTCTCCAAAGCCAGCAAATCAGCAACATGGGGGCCGCCCTGCCACGGGGCCGCGAGTTTTGGGGCTCATCACAAAAGAGCCTCTGATTTCAGCAGTTCACAAGCCGCGCTAGTCGCTTCATCTCGCGCGGTCGTCGTTTCCAGCGAAGGGGACAGGGCCCGGCCAGTGCCAGGGGGGCACAAGCCGGCTCAAAAAGACCATGGCCGAAAGTCCACTGATCGACACCAAGAACGATCTGACCATCGCGCAGCACGTGGCGAAGCTGTCAGACCGTGCCATCCAACGAATCACCGGCGGCAATGCGTTCTTGCGTGGGCGCCTCTACGCGCGTCGCAACGCGGTGGTAGACCTGCTCGCCAACGGCACGACCGCCAGCGCGAAGATCTTGGTGCGCACCGACCAGCCTTACGAGACCCAGCTTGGGCTCACGAGCGAAGGGCAGATCATTTCGCACTGCTCGTGTCCTGCATGGCGCGGACCGACCGGGCACTGCAAGCACGTGGCCGCGGTCCTGGTGGCCCTGCGAGATCGTGAGCGTCCTCCGCGGCCCAAGGGTGAAGACGCGCCGAAGCCCGAGGGGGCGGCCAGCGGCGCAGCCTCGAGGCCCACGCTGGCAGCTTCGAACGGACACAGCTCCTCGGGTGCACCGGCCTCGGGATTCGCCCCGCGCGAGAGCGGCATCAAGGCCCAATCCGCGGCAGCGCTCGACGCCAACGGTGCAGCTGGACCCGCAGGTAAGCGCCGGCGATCGCGCAGGCGGCGCCGGGGGGCGGGTGAGGGCGGTGAGCCGCAAGTGCAGGTCGTTGCCCCGGCTTCCCCGTCCATCGTCGTCACCTCACGCTCCGGCGAAGTGCGCGAAGTTCGCGAGGCTCGCGAGTCCCGCAGCGAGTCGCGCAGTGAATCCCGTGGCAGCCTCGATGCCTGGTTGCCCCCGCAGGTAAGCCGCCCGGCCGACCTGGAGTTCCGCTTGGCCGTGCGCCCGGCCTCCATCGCCGTCACCACCGTTTTGGCGGGCACGCGCCAGGCCGTGGCCCTCAACGACGCATTGGCCTCCTTCAGCGGCATCGGCACCAACGTGCGCCCGCTGATCCGCGATCTGGCGCGTCACACCACGCGCGGCGCCCCGGCCACCGCCGAGGTGCGCAGCGAAGACGCGGCCGAGATCCTCACGCGCCTCAAGGGGCGTCGCGTCCTCCTGGAGCCGGCTTCCATGGAGCTGCGCTTCACCGAGGAGCCCCTGCGTCCCAAGATCGAACTCGATCTCGCCAACGGCGGCACCGTGCGCATCCGCGTGGTATTCGAGCTGCCCTCCACTGGGCGGCGTTTCCCGCTCTCGAGCGGCGCCTGGTTCGAGGGCACGCCGGGTTGGTACGTGGACACCACCGAGGGCGTGGCGCGTCCGGTGGCAGACAACGTGACGCCGGCCTGGCTGCAGCGGCTCTACCGCTCGCCTGCGCTGGTGCATCCGGTGGGTGATCTGCCGCACGTGCTCACGGACTTCCTGCCGCGCGTGGCGGCCTCGCTCGGCGCAGCGTTGCCCGAGCTCGAGTCGGTGGCCGACGTGGTCGACGTGGCCCCCAAGTTCGCGCTGCGCGCTGGCGGTGACCTGGTCGAGGCGCGCGCGCGCATCCAGGTGAAGTACCGCGACTACGGCTTCGATGTGCCGCCGCGCGATCTGCCGCCTCCGCTGTCCTTCGTCGATGGCGCCGGTACGGGTCGCGGCGACGCGGGGCGCCCGCGTGTCGTGCGGCGCGAGGTTGGCCTCGAAATGACGGCCATCCAGGACCTGTTGAACCTCGGCTTCGAGCCCGACGGCACCGAGCTGGTGGTGCGCGGCGACAAGGCCATCAACTTCTGGACCACCGGTATTTCCACGCTGCCCGAGGAATGGGATCGCTTCATTCCGAACGACCTCGCCGGCGTGCAGGTGCGCAAGACGGCCGTCAGCGCGCGCATGCGCGTATCGAGCGGGGTCGAGTGGCTCAACCTCGACATGATGTTCGGCGCCGAGGGCGTGGCCGTGAGCCAGGAAGAGCTGCGCATGTGCCTCGAGCAGGGCAAGAAGCTCGTGCGCCTCGAAGACGGCACCTACGCGCCCGTGAAGGCCGAAGACGTGGGCCAGGTGCTCGAGCGTATGGCCGAGATCTTTGCCGGCGTCGGCGAGGACAAGCGCGTGCCGCTCTCGCAGGCGGGTCGCGTGCAAGAGCTGATGCGCATCGTGTCCGACCAGAACGTGCAGAGCACGGCCAAGAGCCTGTTCGGCAAGCTCGAGGACCTCGGTCAGGTCGAGAGCATCGCCAAGCCGCGCACGCTGCGGGCCACGTTGCGCCCGTACCAGAAGGACGGCTTCTCCTGGCTGGTGTTCCTGCACAACCTGGGCACCGGCGGCATCCTGGCTGACGACATGGGTCTCGGTAAGACCCTGCAGGCCATCTCGTTGCTGCTGTGGGCCAAGGGCAAAGAAGACCGCAAGCTGACCCTGGTCGTGGCGCCCACCTCGGTGGTGCCCAACTGGCAGCGTGAAATCGAGAAGTTCGCGCCGAGCTTCAAGGCCGTGCTCTGGCAGGGCCCCGACCGCCAGGAGAAGGCGGCCGAGCTCGAGGACGCCGACGTGATGATCACGAGCTACGCGCTCTTGCGGCGCGACGAGGAGTTCCTGCAGACGCTGGACTTCCGCTACGTGATCCTCGACGAAGCGCAGCACATCAAGAACCCCTTGAGCGCCACCGCGCGCGCGGCCAAGCGCCTCAAGAGCGACCGCAAGCTCGCCATGACGGGTACGCCCATCGAGAACCGCCTGAGCGAGATCTGGTCGATCTTCGACTTCGTGTCGCCGGGCCTCTTGAGCAGCCTGAACAACTTCGAAGAGAAGTACGCGCGTCCCATCGAGCGCGGCGACAAGGAATCGGCCCAGCGCTTGCGCGCGACCATCCATCCCTTCGTGCTGCGCCGCACCAAGGCCGAAGTGGCCCAGGACCTGCCCGAGAAGATCGTGCAGGAGATGGTGGTGCCGATGGCCGAGGAGCAGCAGAAGCTCTACAAGCAGATCCTGCGTCAGGTGCGCGAGAGCGTGCTCAGCGAGGTGGAGAAGCAGGGCATCCAGAAGGCCTCCATCCAGATCCTCGCGGCGCTCACGCGCTTGCGCCAGGTGGCCTGCGACCCGCGTTTGCTCGGGCTCGAGGGCAACTTCGAGGAGGAGAGCGGCAAGCTCAACGCGCTCAAGGAGATCGTCAGCGAGGCCGCCGCCGGTGGTCACCGCGTGCTGATCTTCAGCCAGTTCGTGTCGATGCTGAAGCTGATCCGCGAGGCGCTGGACGCCGAGAAGATCAACTACACCTACCTCGACGGCTCCACCAAGGATCGTCAGTCCCTGGTCGACAAGTTCAACACGGACGAGTCGCTCACGGTGTTCTTGATCTCGCTCAAGGCGGGTGGCACCGGCCTCAACCTCACGGGCGCCGACACGGTGATCCACTTCGACCCCTGGTGGAACCCGGCGGTCGAGGACCAGGCCACGGATCGCGCGCACCGCATCGGTCAGAGCAAGGTCGTCACGGTGTATCGCCTGGTCGCGCGCGACTCGGTGGAGGAGAAGATCCTCCAGCTCAGCGAGAAGAAGCGCGAGCTGGTCGCCAACGTGCTCGCCACGGAGGACGCGGGCCTCAAGGGCATGACGAAGGCGGACGTGGAGAACCTCTTCGCCGACTAGCCGACGAGCGGCTCGCGTGGTCACGCCACAGGGCCAAGTGTTCGCGGATGAGCTCAGCCGTCGCCGGTAGGCCCAGGATGCCCAGGTGGTCGGCCGCAGCCTCGGCCACCTGCAGCGGACCGTTCAGGTACGGGCCCCAGCCGAGGTCGGCCGCCACTTCGACCCCTGCCAGGTCGCTGCGATCGCCGGCGCGCACGATGAGCGTAGGACCTTCGTAGCTCGGCGAGCGCGCGAAGTAGCTCTTGGCGGCGCCGCCAGAGAACGCACGCCAGAGGAGCTCGGGGCGGCGATCGGCAGGGGCGACGCGGGGCTCGACAGGACGGCGCAGGAAGGCCCGCCAGCGGCGCCGGGCGCGTTCGCGCAGGCGTGCGACGGGCTCGCCCCTGAGCTGGCGCAGGAGATGGCGCAGGCGCGCGCTCGTGCGGCGCTGCAGCGCGCTTGGAAGCACGCTATCGAGCAGCACCAAGAGGCTCACTTCTTCGCCCCGCTCACGCAGTTGTCGCGCCACCTCGTAGGCCAAGAGACCTCCGAAGGAAATGCCCGCGAGCGCGTAGGGGCCGCGCGGCGTTTGGGCCTGGATGGCATCGGCATAGGCGCGCGCCAAGCGCGGAATCGAGGCACCCAGGGCGTTGCCCGAGCTCTCCAGGAAGGCCTGCTCGTCGTGCACGAAGATGCCGTAGCTGGTCTGGTCGGCGAGGTGTTGGGCAAGCCGGTGATAGAGCTGAATCCCGCAGATGAAATAGAGCGGGGGCTCGCCCTTACCCTGTCGCAGCGGCACCACCGCGGACGACAACTTGCCGCCTCCCTTCACGACCGCGGCGCTCAGCCCGGCCACGGTGGGCGCCTGGAAGAGCACACCGACGGGAAGCTCGAGCGCGAAGGCCTGGTTGATCTCGCGCACCACGCGCACCGCCATCAGCGAATGGCCCCCGAGGTCGAAGAAATTCTCGTGGAATCCGAGCGCGGGTCGCCCCAAGTGACGCGACACGATACCGAGCACCTCGAGTTCCAAATCACTGCACGGGGCTTCGCCTGGCAGGACGTTTGCGTTCGCAGCGCCGGGCTCGGGCTCGGGTAGGGCGCGCCTGTCGACCTTGCCGTTGGGTGTGAGGGGCAGGCTCGGCAGCAGCATGACGTGGCTTGGCACCATGTAGTGCGGCAGCAACTCGCGCAGGTGTGCGTGGAAGTCTTCGGGTAGCGTCGCGAGCGGCGGCTCCAGGACCACGTAGGCCCGAAGCTCGGGCTCTGCGGCGCCGCCGTGGGAGTTGGCATGGACCACCGCCGCGTGCACGGCCGTGTGGCTACGTAGAGCCGCCTCGATCTCGCCGAGCTCCACGCGATAACCGCGGACCTTCACCTGAAAGTCGGTGCGGCCCAGGCACACCAGGCGCCCGTCGGGCAGCCGGCGGCCGAGGTCACCCGTGCGTACCATGCGCGCGTCTGGCTGCGGGTCGAAGGGATCTGGCAGAAAGACCCGCGCGGTGAGATCAGGGCGTCCGTGGTAGCCGCGCGCGACGCCCGAGCCCGCGATGTAGAGCTGACCCACGACGCCACTCGGCACTGGCTCGAGGGCCTCGTCGAGCACGTAGATGCGGGTGTTGTGGATGGGACTGCCGATGCTGACGATGGACTCCTCACCGCTCACTTCATCGACGCTGGACCAAATTGTGGTCTCGGTGGGGCCATACATGTTCCACAGGGCCTTCACCCTGGGTCGCAGGGCGCACGCCAGGTCGAGCGGCAGTGCTTCGCCGCCGCACAGCAGGCGCAGCTGCGGCAGCGGCGCAAAGGGTCGCTCGAGCAGCATGCGGAAGGTGGCCGGGGTCGCCTGGAACACACTCGCATCGCGCAGGCGGGCAAGTAGCGCATCGGGATCGAGGGCGAGCTCGCGTCGCGCGATTTCCAGGCTTCCGCCGCAGATCAAGGGCAGGAACAGCTCGAGCGCAGCGATGTCGAAGGAGACCGTGGTGAGGGCCAGCAGGCGGTCGTGTTGATCGAAGCCCGGGCGCAGCGCCATCGAGCACAACAAGTTGGTGAGCGCGCGGTGCGTGACCTCGACGCCCTTGGGTTCGCCGGTGGAGCCCGAGGTGAAGATCACGTAGGCGAGGCTCTCGGGATCGACCCGGGTCGGCAGGCCGGCGGAGGACACGGACCCGCCCTTGCGAGGCGCGTCCAGGTCGTACACCGCGTCACCGAGTGCGGGCGGCAGGCTAGATCGCGTGCGCTCCTCGGCGAGCACGAGCGCGGGCCGGGCGGCCTCCAGCACGCCCTGGTTGCGCGCCGCCGGGTGGGCCGGATCGAGCGGGATGTAGTGGGCACCCGTCTTCCACACTGCGAGCAAGGCCATCACGAGGCGCGGCGACCGCTCGAGGAGCACCGCCACGCCGCTACCAGGTCCTACGCCCTGGGCGCGCAGCTCCGCCGCCAACAGGTGCACCCCGGCGCGTAGGTCCCGGTAGCTCAAGCTCGTGTCCTCGAAGTAGAGCGCGCTTTTCTTGCCGTGACGTCGCGCCATTTCCTCGAAGCGTTCGACCACACTGCGCTCCAGGGTGAAGGGCAGTTCGGTCTGGTTCCAGCGTCGGAGCTGCTGCGTGCGCTCGTTCGCGCTCAGGATGGGGAGGCGCTCCAGCGGCAGCTCCGCTTGGCTCGGCAGGGCCGCGAGCAAGCGTTGAAACCCCTGGGCCATGCCCGCGATGGTGGCCCGCTCGAACAGGTCGCTGCTGTACTCGAAGTAGCCGCGGATCCCGCCTTCGGCGTCGTCCTCCACGAACAGACTCAGGTCCGTGCCTGCGAACACCTGATCGACCAGCATGCGCGAGACCGTGAGATGGCGGCTCTGCGCCGCGCGTCCGCTGGTCTCCTCATAGCTGAAGAAGGCCTGGAAAACTGGGGTCAGAGCCGGGTCGCGCGGCGGATTGAGGTCCGCCACCAGGCGCTCGAAAGGAAGCTCTCGGTGCTCGAGCGCTTCCAAGAAACGCTGCTTGAGCGAGTCCATCAGCGCCTCGAAGCTCATGCCCGGCGCGAGCGCGCTGCGGATCACCAAGGTGTTCAGCAGCAGCCCGATCAAGTCCTGCGTCTCGCGCTGGTCGCGCATGGCCACCGGGATTGCCACCAGGACGTCCGACTGGCCGCTGTAGCGGTGAAGCAAGCCCGAGAAGGCCGACATCAGCAAGGTGAACACGCTGGTGTGCCGTTGCCGAGCCAGCTTGCGCAGTGCGGCGCTCTCCTCCGGGCTCAAGTCAAAGGGATGGATGGCGCCGTGGAAGGAGAACACCTTGGGTCGCGGGCGATCGTGGGGCAGCTGCAAGATCGGCAGGGGAGCTTTGAGTCGGTCGCGCCAGTAGGCGAGGTCGGCGACCTGATCGCGTTGCTCGAGGCGGCGTTGCTGGTGCAAGGCCACGTCGTTGAAGCGCAGCGTGAGCGCGGGCAGGTGCGCGGGCTCGTCGGCCACGAGTGCGTCGTAGTGAGCGAGCAAGTCGCGCAGTAAGATCGCGCCCGAAGGGCCATCGAACACGATGTGATGGACCGCGATCAAGAGCGCATGCTCGCGGGCGCCGAGTTTCACCAGGGTGGCGCGCAGGAGTGGGGCGTGGGCGAGATCGAACGGGGTTCCGCTGATCTCGCGCATGGCTTGCTCGAGCATCGGATGGCGCTCCGACTCGCTCAGCGCGCTCAAGTCGCGCAGCTCCCACGGCAGCTGGCACGGCTCGACCAGCTCGGCCGTGTGGCCCTGGGCGCCCGGTACGAAGCGCGTGCGCAAGGGCTCGTGTCGCCTCAATACGGCCTCCAGGGCGCGCCGCAAGAGGGCCGGTTCGAGCTCGCCCTCGAGCCGAAATCCCAGCGCGATGTTGTAGGTCGCGACCGCCGGGTCGAGGCCCTGCACGAAGGCCAGTCGGCTCTGTTCGAGCGATACCACGGGCGCCGAGGTCGGATCGTGGGCAATGCACGGAACCTCGGTTTCAGCAGGGCTCTCGGCCAGCCATTCCGCCAGCGCCCGCACGCTCGGGTTCGCCAAGAAGCGCGGCAAGGGGAGGGCCATGCTGCGCCCCTTGGCGAGCTCGCCGATGAGCTGCGTGGCGAGCAGGCTATGGCCCCCGAGCTCGAAGAAGTCGTCGTTGCGTCCCACGCGCTCGCGCCCGAGCAGACGCGCGAAGCGCTCCGCCAGCGCCCGCTCGAGCTCGCCTCGCGGGGCCTCGTAGCGCACCGAAGGCCGCACTTCCGGTGCTGGCAGCGCGCGCCGATCGAGCTTGCCGTGGGGCGTGAGCGGCAGCCCATCGAGGAACACGATGCGGCTCGGCAGCATGTACTCGGGAAGGCGGCGTGCGCAGGCCTCGCGCAGGCCCATGGCGTCCCGAGCGCCGCGACTCACCACGTAGGCGACCAGGCTACGCTGCGCGTCGGCCAACACCGGTGCGTCGACCACGCAGGCCACCACGTCGGGCAGCTGATTCAGCGCGGCCTCCACTTCGCCGAGCTCGATCCGGAAGCCGCGGATCTTTACCTGCGCGTCGCGACGGCCGAGGAATTCGAGGTTCCCGTCGGGCATCGAGCGCGCGAGGTCCCCCGTGCGGTAGAGTTTCCCCTCGCCCGTGAACGGATCGGACACGAAGCGCGCCGCGTCGAGTTCGGGCCGCTTCAGATAGCCGTCGGCGACGCAGGTACCTCCGATGTAGAGATCGCCCATCACGCCCATGGGCACGGGGCGTAGCCAGGCGTCGAGCACGTAGTAGCGCGCGTTCTGGATCGGTCGCCCGTAGGGAATGCTCGGCCAGGCGGCGTCGACCTCATCGACCTCGAAGTAGTTCGACCACACCGTGGCCTCGGTGGCGCCCCCGAGGCTCACTACGCGTGCACCCGGGTGCGCGCGCCGCAGCTGGTCGGGCAGAGGCACCGGAATCCAATCCCCACTCAGCAACACCATTCGCAAGCCCGCGCGGCCGCGCTCCGGCAGGAAGGGCACGAGCTGGGTCAACGCGGCCGGCGCGGAGTCCCATAGTGTGATGCCAGCCGAGTCGATCAGTCCCGAGAGCATGGCGGGATCACGCAGCTCGTCCGCGCTCGCCACGTACAGCGATGCACCGGCGCCGAGCACACCGAACACGTCGTAGACCGAGAGGTCGAAGCAGACCGAGGTCACGAACAGGAGGCGGTCGCGCGGCCCCACTTCGAAGCGGCGATTCACCCAATCGATCAGGTTGGCGACCGCCCGCTGGCGTACCACCACGCCCTTGGGCTGCCCCGTAGAGCCGGACGTGTAGATCACGTAGGCCTCGTCGTCCGAGCTGCCGGGAGCCGGAAGGGCGCTGCCCGGACTGGCGGCGATCGCGCCCGCTTCGAGGCGCAGGTTCAGCGTGGCGCAACGCAGCGACGTAGCGTCGCTGAGCTCCGCAGCCGTCACCAGCAATCGAGCCTCGGTGTCTTCGAGCGTGAAACGGATGCGCTCCTCTGGATGGCTCGGCTCGAGCGGCACGTAGCTGGCTCCGATCTTCGAGACGGCCAACAGCGTGGCCACCAAGTCGAACGAGCGAGGCAGGCACACCGCGACGCGATCCCGGTGCACCACGCCGCGCGCCCGCAGCGTGTGTGCGATGCGGTTGGCGCGCGCGTCGAGTTCGGTGAAGCTCATGCTGCCGGCGCGATCGACCAGAGCCACCGCGTCCGGAGTGCGCCGCACCTGTGCTTCGAACAGGTCGTGCAGTCGCAGCTGGGAGGGATAGGCCCGCTCGGTCGCGTTCCAGTCCTCCACCAGCGCGTGGTGCTCCTCCAGGGAGAGCGGCGCGAAGTCCCCGAGCGGGGTGCTCGACTTGGCGCGGGCGATCAGGGTGAGCAGCCGCGTCACATGGGCCACGAAGCGCTGCGCGCATTGATGGTCGAGCGCGCGCGGGTGGTAGTTCAAGCGCAGTGTCAGGCCTCGTTCGCCGTGCTCCGCACCGAGCACGAGGGGCAAGCTCGAGCGAAACCCATGGGCGACTCCGGTCAGGCCCGGCACGTTCAGTCGTTCACTCAGCCGGTCGTGCAAGCTTCTCGGATCCGTGCACACGCACAGCGCGAACAGCGGCTGCCCGCGCGGGATCTCGGTGTGAGCCTGGAGTTCCTGCGCGCTGGTTCCCGTGCAGCGCGCGCGTCTCTCGCGCTGCGCCAGCAGACCCTCGAGCCAGGTTCCGAGGGGCTGCGCTGGTTCGCAGCGGATGCGCGTCGGCAATGGCCCCACCCGTGCCGAGAGTTCCTGCGGACGGTCGCGACCCGAAGCCTGACTTCCGAACAGCAGGTCGGATTCCTGCGTGTAGTGCCAGAGCGCGAGCGCCCAGGCCGCCTCGAGCAAGGTCTCCAGATCGACGCCAAGCGCGTGACCCGCGCGCTCCAGCTCGCGACATTGCGCGCGCGTGAGCTGCTTGCCGACCTGGGTCGGTGCTTCATCAGACGGGTGTCGATGCGCCACGCCGAAGTTGATCCGGGTCGCACACTGCACACCGCACAGGAGTTCCGCAAACGACGAGTCGCCCGCGGCGTCCCCCGACGCCAGCCACGCTTCCTCCGACGCGACCTCGGTTGGACGGTCGGGGTCGACATAGAGCTTCGCCAGCTCTACCAAGGCTTCGACGAGCGAATCGCAATCCAGCAGCAGGTGATGAACGGTCCACACGCATGCCCAGGCGCCCGCAGGTAGACTTGCCAAGCTCAAGCGCATCAGTGGCGGCATGTCGAGCGTGAACGGCGCGTCCAGATCACGTTGTGCCAAGCGTTCGAGCTCGCGCTCTGCCTCCGCCCGGGACAACCGCTGCAGATGCACTAGCTCGGGCGCCACGCACGCACCGGCATGAATTCGTCGCGCTACTTCCGCTCGCTCGTCCATTTGGAACGAAGCCCGCAGCGCCGGATGTCTCCGGGTAAGCTCCGCGAACGCGAGCAGGAGCCGCGCAGGCTCGAACGCGTCGTCGAAGCGCAGTGTGACCTGCTCGTGATCCAATGCTCCCTCGCGCTGTGCGGCCGCGAACAAGAGCTCCTGGAAGCGGGATGCTGGCAGGTGAGCGATTTCCTGGTCGTCGCGTCCATGCGGCGCCGTCTCACGATGCGAGGCGGGTAGCACGTCGCGACGTCGAACCTGGCTTGTGTGTTGGCGATGGGTCACGCGGCCTCTCGGGCTGAGGAGCGGGCTTGCTCGTGCGCAACCTTCGTGATGCGGCGCGCGAGCGTGGTGCGCTGTGCCCCTTAGCTATGCGCGTGTCGCTGCTCAGCAACGCTCGGGTCGAAGCGCGCCCTCGGACGTGCGAGCGGAAGAGCACGGCGAGCAAGGCTCAATGAGCGTGGCTCTCGATCGACTATGTTCGCTTGCGTGGCGGCTCGAGCCCGGCCTCGCGCCGAAACTCGCGGCACTGCCATGAGCCGCGCTCGAACTCTCGACACGTGGTCCCGCGATCTTCGTACACGCGGCATGCGTGAGGAGACTCGGCCGTACCCAGGTGAACGCAGGCGCCCTCGGCGGTGTACGCGAACGCGAGCTCGCCGAAATGACCGGGTACGAGCGCCTCGACGAGGTCGTCTCTCCCCGCGCGCTTCCAACGCACGATATCTTCGGCGGGAACCAGGATGCGACCATCGCTGGCCTGTCGGCAGCAAACGCCGCACGCAAGGCAATCGGGTACGTCCCTCGTGTCGTGTTCGCCCTCGTGCTGGCGGTGCTCGCTGTCGTCGCGGACTTCCACGTCGCTGGCAGCCTGACCCAGCCTGCGTGGGTGGTCGAGTTCGCCGCTCCGCTCAGGGTGACAAATTCGCCGCTCCGCTCAGGGTGACGAATTGGACGATGCGGGATGACGCGGCCGGGGCAGGGCGTACTTGCCGGGGGGCTCCCTCCGTGACAAATGCGCCCCGCACGTGGCTGCCTGGGGACGGGCACGGAGCGCTCGGCCCCCGCCTGGAATGGTCTGTTTTCTGTGTTATTCTGTGGCCTTGGATAGCAAGGTCCCCGCCCCTCCGGGCCCGTTGCCTGGCCCGTCCGAGGTGGCTGAAGCGATGCCACGGGTGCTACGTCAAGGGAACTCCCGAAATGGGAAACGGAGAAGCTGATACATGAGCGAAGCGCTTCATGGACCTCTCAAGCGCCTCATTGTCGATGCGCTCATGCTCGAGGACATCGAGCCAGGGGAGATCGAAGACGACGCGCCCTTATTTGGCACGGGACTGGGCCTCGACTCGATCGACGCTCTCGAGCTGGTGATCGCCATCGATCGCAAGTTCGGGGTGAAGATCGAGGCGGAGGACGAGCGTAACAAAGAGATTTTTCGCAGCGTGACGAGCCTGGCCAGGCACATCGCTGAGAACCAACCTCGCGGGTAAAGATCGATGAACAAAGAGGAGATTTACGCGCGCATTCGGCACACGCTGGAATCGAATTTCGAGATTCCTGCCGAACGCATCACGCCCGAAGCCCGTCTGCAGGAGGACCTGGAGCTCGACAGCATCGACGCCATCGACATGGCCGTGCAGATCCAGGAGATGACGAACGTGCGGGTCGACGAGGAGGAGCTCAAGACGCTCCGCACCGTGAACGACACGGTGGAACTCGTGGTCGCGTTGCTGGCGCGGCAAGCCAACAACTGAGAGCCCGTGCGGTTGGGCGGCCCATAGACCATGCGCAAGCTGCTCGCGGTGTTGAACGTCGCGCTCGTGGTCGGGTATCCGCTCGCCGTGTACTTCGGGCTCACCCGCTTCGGCGCGCGCGGTGTGTCGCTGCTGTTGCTGGCGCTGCTCTTGCCCGGCCTGCTGCAGAAGTTCGCGCGGGCTTCGCGTGAGGACCTGCGAACGGTGCTGGGCTTGCCGCTGAGCGTGTTCTGCTTGGTCGGCGCATCGGCGCTGCTCGACGATCCGCGCCTCGTGCTCGCGTTGCCGGTGCTGATCAACGTGGCCCTGCTGATCCAGTTCGGCCTCTCGCTGCGCGGCACCCCGATGGTGGAGCGCTTCGCGCGCATGCAGGACCCCAACCTCGGGCCGGCGCAGGTCGTTTACTGCCGTACGGTCACGCTCGTGTGGTGCGGCTTCTTCGTGCTCAATGCGCTGGTCAGCGGGTACCTTGCGCTGTTCGCCGAGCTCGCCAGCTGGGCGCTCTACACCGGGCTCATCGCCTATGTGCTGATGGGCGTGCTGGGCGCTTGCGAATACCTGGTGCGCAAGGCGCGCTTTCGCGAGTACGGACCGGGCCTGCACGATCGCGTGATCGCCCGCATCTTCCCGCCGCCGGGTGCCGGCGAGGTGACGCGATGAGGTTGCCGCTCGCGCATCATGGAGCGCAGGACGAGGTCTGCTTCGGCGGTGAGGGCGCGCGCACCTGCGCGCAGCTCCTGGCCTACGTCGACGCCCTTGCAGCGCGCTTGCCAGGCACGGTTTCGCAAGCCGGTGCGCGCGTGGTGCTCGCCTGCGAGGACCGCTATTTTTTCACGGCTGCCTTGCTCGCGGTGTGGCAGCGCGGGCTGACCGCCGCGTTGCCACCGAATGGACAGGTGGAGACGGTTCGTGATCTACGCGCCATGCCAGGGGTGGTCGGGCTCCTGCACGATCGCGATGAAGACGAAGGACTCGACGTGCGCGGTCTCGAGCCCGACGCGGGTGATGTTGCGACGCTACGCCCCTACGCCGCTGGGCTCGCCGCACAGGACCCGGCGCTCGTGGTCTACACCTCGGGCAGCACGGGCCAACCGACGCCGCACCTCAAGTCCCTGGCGCAGCTCCTGGCCGAACCTGCGATGTGGGTCGAGCACTTTGCGCTGGCTCGGCGTCGCGTGGTGAGCGCCGTGCCTGCACACCATATCTACGGGCTCTTGTTCGGTGTGCTCGCGCCGCTGCTCGGGGGCGGTGCCTTCTCGCGGCGCACGCCGGTGATGCCGGGCGAGGTGCTGCGTGAGCTTGGCGAAGCCAGGGCCCAGGTCCTGGTTGCGGTACCACCCCATTTGCGCGCGCTTTCGGCGTTCGAATGGCCCGCCCTCGAGCGCGTGTTCTCTTCGGCTGCGCCGCTGCCTGAAGCGACCGACGCGGCCCTGCTGGCCCGCGGCATCCGCGCGACCCAGGTGCTCGGATCCACCGAGACGGGCGGCATCGGCGTGCGCACGAGCTGCGCCGAGCTGTGGCGGGCGCTGCCAGGCGTGCAGCTCGAGGTCGATGACGGTGGAGCCCTGCACGTGCGCTCGCCCTGGGCCAGCGCCGAGGGCAAGACCGTGCCCACGGCGGATCGGGTCGAGCTGCGAGAGGCAGGCTTCGCGCACCTGGGGCGTACGGACAGCGTGGTAAAGGTGGGTGGGAAGCGCGTAGATTTGCGAGAAGTAGAGCTGCGGCTGTGCGCCATTCCCGGCGTGACGGACGCGCGGGTGCTGGAGGCAGGGACGCCGTCGCCGCGTGGGTCCGAGCTTTGGGCCGTGGTGGAGTGCGAGCGACCCGAGCAGCACTCGGCGCAGGGCATCAAGCAAACGCTGGGAGCGCACCTGGACTCGGTGGTCGTGCCGCGGAGGTTTCGGCTGGTGTCGGCGCTGCCGCGCGGCGCCTCGGGGAAGGTTACGCGGGCCGACTTGCTGGCTTTGTTCGAGACCTGGCACATCCCGGTGGAGGAGCTGCCCGAGGGCCGCTACCGCGCGCCCATCACGGCGGAATTGGGCTGGTTTCGCGGGCATTTCACCGGCCAGCCCATCCTCGCGGGCGTGGTGCAGATCCAGCGCATCGCCCTCAAGCAAGCCCGCAAGCGTTGGCCGGACCTCGGCGCCGTGGAGCGCGTGACCCGCGTGAAGTTCAAGCACCTGGTGAAGCCGGGCGAGGTGCTGATCCTGAGCCTTGCGCGCAAGGGCCACGGCCAGGTGACCTTTCAACTGACCACGGAGGCGAGCGCCACGAGCGCGGAGCAGCCGGTGTCCTCGGGTGTGCTTCACTTTCGCGATCCCTCGCAGCAGAGTACGGATGCGCCCGAAACGAGGAGTGTCCCATGAGTGAACGGGGAGAGCTGTGCCTGGGTGAGGAGCCGCTGCGAATCGAGCACGTGGCTCGGGCGGCTCAGGGCACGCTGCACGTGCACGTGTCGAAGCGCGGTGAGTTTCGGCACCGCATCGAGAAGGGCGCGCGCATCATCGAGCAGCGGCTCGAGCGTGGCGTGCCGACCTACGGCGTGAACACCGGCTTCGGGGCTTCGGTGAAGAACGCGGTGCCGGGCGCCCAGGCCTGGCTGCTGTCGCGCAACCTACCGCGCTATCACGGTTGCGGGGTGGGCCCGCTGTACAGCGAAGAGCAGTCGCGGGCCATCGTGTTGGTGCGCCTGGCCTCGCTGTGCGCAGGGTACTCGGGCGTGCGTCATCTGGTGCTCGAGCGGCTCGAGAAGCTGCTTCAGGCCTCGGTGGTGCCCGCCATTCCTTCGCGCGGCTCGGTCGGCGCGAGCGGGGACCTTACGCCGCTCTCCTACGTGGCCGCGCTGCTCACCGGCGAGCGCGACGCGTGGTATGAAGGGCAGGTCATCCCGGCCAGCGTGGCGCTCCAGAAGCTCGGCCTTGCGCCCATCGAGCTCGGTCCGAAGGAGAGCCTGGCCATCATGAATGGGACGTCCGTGATGGGCGCCCTGACCTGCCTCGCCTTCGACCGCGCCCAGAAGCTGGCCCGCACGGCCTCGGCGCTCACGGCGATGGCGCTCGAGGCCATCGGCGGCCAGCGCGCGCACTTCGATGCCCGCCTGTTCAAGGCCAAGGCCCACCCGGGGCAGATCCGCTGCGCCAGCTGGATCCGCGAGATTCTGAACGAGGGTGAGGTGCCGAGGTCGCGCGAGGGGCGCATTCAGGAGCGCTACTCCATCCGCTGCGCTCCCCATGTGATTGGGGCCCTGGTGGACGCGCTCGAGTTCTCGCGCGGCGTGCTCGAGACCGAGATCAACGGCGCCAGCGATAATCCCCTGGTGGATCCGGATACGGGCGACGTGCTCCATGGCGGCAACTTCTACGGCGGCCACGTGGCCATGGTGGCCGACACCCTCAAGGTGCAGGTGGCCAATCTGGCCGATTTGATGGAGCGCCAGCTGGTGTTGCTGAACGACCCCGGGCACAACGGCGGACTGCCCGAGAACCTGATCGCCGTGCGCGGCGAGGAGGCGCGTTCGCACCACGGCTTCAAGGCCATGGAGATCACCGCCAGCGCGCTCACCGCCGAGGCGCTGAAGCTGAGCATGCCCGCCAGCGTGTTCAGTCGCAGCACCGAGAACCACAACCAGGACAAGGTGAGCATGGGCTCCATCTCCGCCTTCGACTTCGAGCGCGCGGTGGAGCTGGTGGAGAGCGTGGCCGCAGTACACGCTATCGCCTGCGCCCAGGGCGTGGAGCTGCGCGGCGTGCCGCAGGTGGCGCCGCGCGTGCAGGCCTTGCATGCGGCGGTGCGCTCCAAGGTGGAGCTCACGTTGGAAGACCGTCCCATGGACCGTGACATTGAAGCGGTCACCGAGATGGTGCGTCGTGGCGCCCTGTGGGGCGGAGAGACCTGATGATGCGACGCGCGGCGGTGATCTTGGGGGTGCTGGGGGTGCTCGCGTCGCTGACGTTCGGCGTGGTCCGAGCCCAGAACACGCAGCGCGCCATGCTCGACGACCTGCTCGCGCGCTTCGCCAAGGTGCAGTCGCTCAAGGCCCAGTTCAAGGAAGAGAAGTACATGGCGCTCCTGGCCGTGCCCTTGCGCAGTCAGGGCACGCTCTACTACGCCAAGCCGCGCCTGCTCGCGCGCCATACGCACAGCCCGCAGAAGTCGAGCCTGGTGTTGCGCGGGGACAAGCTCTCCTTCGGCGATGCCAAGCACCAGGAGAGCATGGAGCTCGCCTCGCAGCCGGCCGTGCGCGTGTTGGTGGATACCTTCGTGAGCGTGCTCTCGGGCGACGGCGCCGCGCTCGCCAAGCTGGCGACGCTCGAGGTGGAGGAGTTGGCGGAGGGCGCCTTCCAGATCAAGGTGACACCCAAGGACCCGGGCGTACTCAAGATCGTGCGCAGCATGAGCTTCACGGGCAAGGGAGCCGAGCTGTCCAAGATGGAGCTGCTCGACGCCAACGGGGACCGCACCGTGACCACCTTCAGCGAGCTGCAGCTGGGGCAGAAGCTGAGCGACGCCGAAGTGGCGCGCGTCTTCCGCATCGGAGGCTGAGGTGCGCTACGCCGCCTTCCTCGTCGCGGCGCTGGCCTGCCTGGCAATCGCCGTGTTCGGGCTCGAGGTCCGCACATCGATCACCGAATTCTTGCCGCGCGACAACCGCTCGAAGCTACTCGAGCTGGCGCGGGAGCTCTCCAATGCGCCGCAATCGCGGCTGGTGGTGATCACCGTGGGGGGCGCTTCCAGCGAGGGCTCCACACGCACGCAGAGGGCCGCGCAGCTCCGTGAGAAGCTCGAGCGTAGTGGGCTGTTCGAGTGGGTACGCGGCAGTGTGGCCAGCTCCGATCAAGAGGAAGCCTATGCGCTGTTCTATCCGGCCCGCCTCGGCCTCGCGCAGCTCCCGGGCACCACGGGACCGGTTCCGAGCAGCTGGCTAAGCGAGCGTATCCGGGCGCTCAAGGACCGCTTGGCTTCGCCGCTCGGCATGCTCGAGCGGCGCCTGGCGCCGGGGGACCCGTTGGGGCTCTTCGTGGAGTACCTGCAGCGTCAGCAGGGCGCACGCGGCAGCCTACGGGTGGAGGACGGACAACTGGTCACGGCGGACGGGCACTGGTCGGTGTTGTTCGCAGCGACCCGCGCGCCGGCCTTCGACAGCGCGGCCCAGCGCGGCGTGGCCACGCTGCTCACGCACGAGCTGGCGACGCTCGAGCGCGCCGGCATCCAGGGCGAGTGGATCGGCGTGAACCGCTTTGCCCTCGAGGGCGAACGCTCGGTGAAGGGGGACATCGAGCGCATCTCCAGCCTGTCGCTGATCGGGATCTTCCTGCTGTACTGGTTGATCTTCCGCTCGCTGCGCGAACCGCTCCTCGTGCTTCTGCCCATCAGCTTCGGTTGCTTGCTCGCGGTGGCCGTGTGCCAGCTGTGCTTCGGCTTCGTGCACGGACTCACGCTGGCCTTCGGCTCCTCCATCATCGGCGTGGCCGAGGACTATTCGACGCACTTCTTCAGTCATCGCATCGCCGTGGGCAGCACGGAAGACAACGAGTCGCTGATGCGGCGGCTATGGCCGGGCATGTGGATGGGCGGGCTCACCACCATGGCGGGCATCGCCGCGCTCGGCGTCTCGGGCTTCCCGGGCTTGATTCAGATGGCGCTGTTCGGCGTGGTCGGCGTGCTCGGGGCGCTCCTGTGCACGCGCTACGTGCTGCCCGGGCTCTCGCGTAGGCGCGGGCGCGAGCAGCAGGGCAAGCTCGGCGCACTGGGCGAGCGGTTGGTGAAGGCGCTCTCGATTCGCCCGCTGAGCGCGTTGTGGTTCGTCGTGCCCGCGGTGTTGGTCACCGTGGTCGGCGTGCCGCGCGCGAGCTTTCGGGATGGACTCTCGAGCCTGCGCACGCCCACCGAAGCGTTGGACGCCGAGAACAAGCGCATCCAGGCGCGCCTCGGTCGCGGTGCGGGCGGGCGCATGGTGGTGGCGCTCGGCGGGACGGACCAGGAGGCCCTGGAGCGCGCCGAAGAGGCCCAGCGGCTGCTCGAGCGGGCCGGCGAGAAGGGGTTGATCGCGAGCTTTCGCGGACCGAGCGGGCTGATGCCTTCGGAGACGACGCAGCGTCTCGCACGCAGCCGCTTCGCGAACGACCCGGAGTTCACCGCGCGCCTCGACGCAGTGCTCACTGGAGAGGGCTTCGTGGCCGCCGCCTTCCAGCCCTTCTTGGACGAAGTGAGCCGCCGCGATCCCGTCTTCCTCACGCCCGAGCAGGTGCTGTCCTCCAAGCTCTCGGACCTGCTCTTGCCCTTCCGCGCCAAGCTGCCGAGTGGCATCGCGTACCTGACCCAGGTCGACACCGTGCGTTCCGCCGAACTCAGCGGTCTGTTCGCAGACGAGCCCGGGCTCTTCTACGTGGATCAGGAGGCGCTCTTCAGCCAGGCCTATGGCGAGTTCCGCGCGCGTACGCTGTGGCTCGTCGTGTCTGGGCTCGGGCTCGTGCTCTTGACGCTGTGGCTGCGCTATCGCGATCTCAAGCTGTGCTTGCTCGGAATGGTGCCTGCGGTGCTCGGTGCGGGGGCGGCGCTCGGCGCGCAGGGGTTGTGGGGGACGCCGCTGAATCTGATGCACGTGATCGGGATGCTGCTGGTGTTGAGCATGGGCGTGGACTACGGCATCTATATGTTGGAGAGCCGGGAGAGCGTGGAGGAGGGTGTGGTGACCCTGGGCAGCGTGCTGCTGGCGGCGCTCACCACGGTGCTCTCTTTCGGGCTGCTCGGTCTCAGCGAGAACCCGGCCCTGGCCGGCATCGGCATGACGGTGTCGCTCGGACTCGTGTTCACCGTGGTGATGAGCCCCGTGGTGTTGGTGTGGACGCAAGCCAAGAGGACCGCATGAACTTGCGACGAGGAGTGTTTGGGCTGTGGTTGTGCGGAGCGCTCGCGTGTGGCGGGGCGCGGCAGCCGAGTCCCAGCATGCCGGCGCGCGAGTACCCGGGATATCTCGCGCCGAGCGGGACGTTGGGGCGCCCCTTCGTGGTACAGCAGAGCTTGCGCGGGACCTACGGGGAGCACGACCTCTCGCTCGACGTGGTGGTGCAGCTGGCGAACGGCAAGCTCACATTGGTGGGGCTCACGCCTTTCGGCTCACGGGCCTTCGTGCTCGAGCAAGTGGGAGAGCAGACTCACTTCGAGAAGTTCGTCGACCGCGAGATCCCGTTCGATCCCAAGTACGTGCTCAACGACGTGCACCGCGTGTTCTTCCGCGGCCTTCCGAGCCCACAGCCCGACGGCGTGCACAGCGAGGAGCAGCACGGTGAGAAGGTCACGGAGACCTGGCGCGGAGGCTTGCTGGTGGAACGCCGCTTCGAGCGCCTGGACGGCGAGCCCAAGGGGGCGGTGATCGCGCGCTTCTCGGGGGCTGCGGCGCCGGTGATCGCGCCCGAGGTGAAGCTCGAGAACCAGTGGTTCGGCTACAGCATCGACATCGAGAGCAGCGACCAGAGCTTTTTGGAGTAGGTCGGCGGACGCTTCAATCGCGCTTGCTGAGCACCCAGAGCGCATCGTCGAGTACGTAGTAGGGAGCCTTGGAGTCGCCGCGGCTGAGGTAGGGCACACGGGCGATGCGCTCGATGTCGAAGCCCTGTTCCTCGAGGAAGGCGCTCATCTCCACGAGCGAGAGCTTGAAGCTATCCTCGCTGATGGGCAGGCGTTCCTGGGGCGACACGGTGGCACCTGCGACGTGCACATGGGGACGCACGGGGAGGGGCAGGGCGAGCACCAGACGAGCGCCCGGTGCGAGCATGGCGCGCAACGCTGCGAGCAGCGAGATGGGGCGTCGCGTGCGATCGAGCACGTTGAGGCAGCTGATCACGTCGAAGGGACCATGCTCGGGTAGCGGGACCTCGAGCAGGTCGTGCGCGTGCACCCGGAAGCCGCGTTCGCCCAGGCGCTTGGCCAGGGGACGCGAGGTCTCCGTGCAGGTGATGTGCTGGAACCAAGGCTTGGCGTGTTCGGTGACGTAGCCGGCGCCCGCGCCCACATCGAGCAGGGCCCTGCGTGCACCACCGGTGAGCGAGCCCCACTGGGCCTCGGACAACAGGTGCATCGCGTAGGTGGCCGTGAGCCCGTGGGCATCGTAGGCGCTCATGAAGCGCGTCAGCTGCGAGACGAGCCAGGTCTCCACCATGCTGTGGGGACGCGCCGCGACCTCGGCGAGCCAGGCCTGGGTGCCGGCGTCTGCCGCCAACGGCACGAACTTCTCGGCGTACTTACCGAGTGCCCGCCGCTCGACCTCGTAGTGGAGTTCAGGACCTTCGCCGGCCGTCCAAGACTGAGCGCTCATTCCGCTGCGTACGGCTCGAAGCGGCGGCGCTTGCTGGCGAGCAACATCTTCTGGAATGGGTTGTCGTCGCGCCAGCAGTCGCCTGCCAGCGTGCTGATGAGGCCCTTGCGCAGCATGGGCTCGGGCTCTCGCGCGAAGAAGATGTGCTGCACGATGTTGGTCTGGTAGAAGGCGCCCACCAGGCTGCCGAAGGCCGTGTAGGCCACCGCCATGTGCTCCGACACCGGTCGCGTGAGCTCCGGGTCGTTCTCGCGGCCCTCGCGCAGGGCGGGCCCCAGGATGTCCGCGAACTTCTCGCCGCCCAGCATGGCGAGCGATACGCCCGACGAGAACACCGGGTCCAGGAACAGCGCCGCGTCGCCCAGGCAAGCCCAGCGCGGTCCACGCGTCTTCACGTTGCGGTAGCTGAAGTTGCGGATGATGCGCAGCTCGGTCTTGTGGCAACCGGCGGTGAGGCGCTGCAGCATGGGCGAGGCTGCGTAGGTGTCCTCGAACAACTGGTTGCTGATGCCTTGCTTGCGGGAGACCACGCCCACGCTCACGCGCTTGCCGGCCAGCGGGATCACCCAGACCCAGCCCTGGTCCACGATCAGCACGCGGATGTTGCCCACGTGCTCGTTCGCGAGCTCGTTCCAGACCTCGTCGGAGAGGCCGTCGAAGTGACGGAACACGGCGGCCAGGCCGAAGTCCTCGATGCGGCGCATCGACTTCTCGCGGTGCGCGAGCAGCGCATCCTGACCCGTGGCATCGATCACGAAGCGTGCCTTGAGCTCCCCCTGGCTGGTCTCCAGCGTGACGCTGTCTTCGCCCGGGATCATCTGGCTCGCACGCACGCCGGTGCGCACCTCGCATCCCGCGTTGATGGCGCTGTCGAGTACGGCTTTGTCGAACTTGGCGCGCTCCACCTGGTACGCGTAGCCGGGTGTGCCGTCGAGGCCATCCTTGAAGAGGTACTGAGCGTAGTCGCCCGTGCGCTCGTCGTAGAACTCGGCGCCACCCTTGTACAGGAAACCCAGGGCCTTCATGTCCATGCCGAGGCGCTCGAACAGCGGCAGGTCGCAGGGCAACAGCGATTCGCCGATGTGGAAGCGCGGGAACTCGTCCTTGTCGATCAGCAAGACGTCCACGCCCTGACGGGCCAACAGCGCTCCCGCGGTGGCCCCACCGGGGCCGGCACCGATGATGATGACGTCTTTCATACCGCTCCAAAGATCAGCGAGGTGTTCATGCCACCGAACGCGAAGTTGTTGCTCATGGTGATGCGCGGCTTGGCGTCGCGCGGTTCCTTGCCCACGTAGTTGAGGGGCGCGCAGCGCGAGTCGACCTCGTCGAGCGTGCGGTTGGGCGCCACCCAGTTCTCGCGCATCATGGCGACGCAGAAGGCCGCCTCGATGGAGCCGCAGGCGCCCAACGTGTGGCCGGTGAAGCTCTTGGTGGAGCTGATGGGCACCGTCGTGCCGAGCGTGCGCGCGGTAGCCAGGCTCTCCGCGATGTCGCCGACCTCGGTGGCCGTCGCGTGCGCGTTCACGTAGTCGATGCGATCGGGGGAGAGCTGTGCGTCGGCCAGCGCGAGCTGCATCGCGCCCGCCATGCCGTGGGCTGACGGGTTGGTGACGTGGGTGCCGTCGCAGTTGGTGCCGTAGCCGAGGATCTCGGCGTGGATGAAGGCGCCGCGGGCCTTGGCGCGCTCGTAGCTCTCGAGCACGAAGGTGCCCGCGCCCTCGCCGATCACCAGGCCGTCACGGTCCTTGTCGAAGGGACGCGGCGTAAGGTCGGGCGTGTCGTTGCGCCGCGTGGTGGCGTACATGATGTCGAAGATGGCCGTGTGGCTGTAGTGCAACTCTTCGGCGCCGCCCACGATCATCACGTCCTGCACGCCCGCGCGGATGGTCTCGTAACCCGCGCCCACCGCCTGGCTGGCGCTCACGCAGGCCGAGCACGTGGAGATCACGCGGCCGGTGATGCCGTAGTAGATGGCCAGGTTGGCCGCCGTGGTGTGGCTCATGAACTTGATGTATTCGGTGGACTGGATGCCCTGGATGCCCCGGTGCACGAAGAGCTTCCGACTCCACTCCTCGTTGGCTGCCGATGAGCCGTTGGTGCTGCCGTAGGCCACGCCTGTGCGACCGTTGGCCAGCACTTCCTCCGAGATGCCCGCGTCCGCGATGGCCTGCTCCGTGGCGTACAAACTCAGGAGCGAGACCCGACCCATGGTGCGCGTTTTCTTGCGCGGGTAGTTCAACGCGAGGTTGGTGATGGGGGCCGAGAGCCGCGTCTGCATGTGCGCGATCTCGGCGAGCTCGGGCGTGATGGCGATGCCATGCCGGTTCTCGCGCAGCGAGCTCGAGACCTCGCGCATGCTGTTTCCGATCGGGGTTGCGAGCCCGATGCCCGTGATGACCACACGCGTACGACTCATGCGAGGCCTCCGTTGATTCCGATGACCTGGCCGGTGATGTACGCAGCTCGAGGGCCCGCTAAAAACGCGACCAGGTCGGCGACTTCTTCCGCCTGGCCCAGGCGGCCCGCCGGAATGTGTTTCAGGATTTCTTCGATCGGTGCACCAGCGATCATGTCAGTCTCGATGAGTCCAGGAGCCACCGCGTTCACGGTGATGCGGCGCTTGGCGAGCTCCTTGGACAAAGATTTGGTCGCCCCGATCAGGCCCGCCTTGGCCGCAGCATAGTTGGTTTGGCCGCGGTTGCCGGTGACTCCCGATACGCTTGCGATGTTGATGATGCGCCCGTATTTGCGGCGCACCATGGGCATCACCAGGGGCTTGGTGACGTTGTAAAAGCCGTCCAGGGTCGTGCGGGTCACGGTGTCCCAGTCTTCCCAGCTGAGCGAGGGCAGGGGGTTGTCGCGGGCGATGCCGGCATTGTTCACCAGGACGTCGATGGGCGCGGGATCACTCAAAAGATTCTCGAGCGCGCTCTGGGTGGCCTCCCGGTCGCGCACGTCGAAGCGCGCGAGCACGGCCTTGCCGCCCTGGGCTTCGATCTCGGCCTGGACCGCCTGGGCCTGCTCGTCCTGGGAGCGATAGTTGAGGATCACCGTGTGCCCGGCCTTCGCCAGGGCCTTGGCGATCGCTGCGCCGATTCCCCGGCTTGCCCCCGTCACCAACGCGCGATTCACGGAATAACTCCCCCTGGCAAGGCGCGTCGATACACGCTGAGCTGGGCCTTGGCCACCGACTGACCCTCCAGCGCCACCGAGCACTCGAAGGAAGCCAACTCGTCGTCTCCCCAGACGCGCTTCGCCTCCACCACCAGCTGGTCGCCGACCTTGAAGCTATCGACCTCGAAGGTGGCCTCCGGGATGGCGATGAGGTAGCCGGGGCGCACGTTCTGCTCTTTGCTGCGGTCGAAGATACCCACCAGGGCGCCCACCGTCTGGGCCATCCACTCGATGCTCACGACCGGCTCCACGGCGCCATCTTCCACGAAGACGTGTTCCTGGCGTATTTCGAGTGCACAGCGAATCTCGTCGCCCTCACGGAAAAGCACGCGGTCGAGCCACAGCATCGGAGCGTCGTGGGGCAAGAGCTCTTCGATCGGCAAATACGCGGTCACCGCGCGACCTCCGCCGTGGGTTCGCGCGTCGCGGGGCGCAGCGCGCGGAGCTCGACGCACCAGGGCTGAGGACCTTCGCCGAGCTGCACCGTCTCCGTTCCGGCGTTGGCCAGCGTCTGGGCGAGGAACATGGCCGGACCGAGAGGATGATTCGGACCGGCGAAGGGGTCGCGCAGGCTGCTTTGCTCGCGCGACGCGCGCTTCAGACGCGACAGCGTGGCCCGCGGCGGGATGGTGCCCAGGGTCTGCGAAAGCACGAAGGCGACGCCGACCGGACCGTAGACATGTGCGTCGCTCAGCGAACGCGGAATCAGCTCGTCTGCGAACACCAACAAGACCCGCTTTTCTCCAGCCAAGAGTAATGCCTGAGCCTCCAGGAGGCCCATCGCAACCGTGTCCCAGCCAGCGGCAATGGCAGTAGAAGCGCGGACATTGTGGGCGCTGATGGAGAGCAGACCGGGCGCGGCGTTGTGCACGCTGTGCCGGAAACGGGCCGGCGATGAGCCGTTTTCGGAGACGGCCAGATCCATCAAGGCCTCGGCCGTACCCAGCTCACCAAAGGCCGAAGCGAATACGATGTGCAGATCCTCGGCCGACACCGCCGCGTCGTGCAGGGCGAGCTGAGCCGCGTGCATGAACAGGCGCGTGACGTCGGACAAACCCCGGCGCAGGCTGCGCTCGAGCAGGCTCAGGTCGAGCTTGGGCAGCTCAGCCGCGGGACCGTGCGGGAAGTCCGCCAGACTCTCGTAGGAACTCACGGCGCCGAAGCCCTCGATGTAGAGCGTGTCGTTCATGTCGCCGCCAGAATGAGTCCGGTGTTGCTGCCGCCGAAGGCGAAGGCGTTGCTGAGCACGACCTTCACCTTGTGGCGGGCCGGAGCGCGCACCACGTGAATTCCCAGCCCAGGATCCAGCGGCGTGGCGCCGGCGCTGGGGGGCAAGAACCCGTGCTGGATGGCGAGGGTGCAGAACGCAGCCTCAGTGGCCCCGCAGGCCCCCAGCGTGTGTCCCGTGAGGCCCTTGGTCGAGCTCACGGGCACAGCGCTGCCCAGGGTGCTCAAGATGGCGCGGCTCTCGGCCTGGTCGTTTTGCTCGGTCCCCGTGCCGTGTGCGTTTACGTAGTCCACTTGCTGGGGGGAGAGGCGCGCCTTCGCGAGCGCCGCCTGGATGGCCTCGGCTGCACCCTTGCCCTCGGGATGCGGAGCGGACATGGAGTGCGCGTCCGAGGTCTCGCCCACGCTCGCCACGTAAGCCGGACCTTCGCCATGGCGCTCCACCAGGAGCAGGGCAGCTCCCTCGCCGATGTGGATGCCGTCGCGCTCGCTCGAGAAAGGGCGGGCTGCCTGCTTGGACAGCACGCCCAGGGAGTGAAAGCCGCGCACGGTGGTCTCGCACAGCGCGTCGGCACCCACCACGAGCGCGGCATCGCACAGGTTGGCCTCGAGCAAGCGCGTGGCGCTCGCGATGGCTTTCACGCTGGACGTGCAGGCCGTGGAAACGGCATAGCTGGGGCCCGTGAGCTGCAGCACCCGCGCGAGCAACACGTTGAGGGCGTCGAAGGCGTGGGCGGTGCGCAGGTTGAAGCCGGCGGCGTAGGTAGAGGTCTTGCGGAAGTGGCGGTGAGCGAGCTCGGTGGCATCGAGGCCGCCCGTGCTGGTGCCCACCAGGATGGCGACCCGGTCGGCGCCCCAGCGCTGACGAGCGCGCGCGACGGCGGCGCTCACCTGAGGTAGCGCACGCATCACGATGCGGGCGAGTCGCGAGTCGAACTCACGGTCGGCCGCGGGCAACGCATCGAGCGGACCTTGCACGGCGCCGCAGACGGTCTCGAATGGGAGCTCGAAGGGCGGCGGCGACGTGCGCGGGCGTCCTTCGAGCAGAGCCGTCCACACCGCGTCGACCGAATCGCCGAGCGCGTTCGAGAGCCCCATCGCGGTGATGATGTGCCGCCGTTCCGCGAGCATTGGCGATTCGACGTAGCCCACTGGGGACGGCCGTTCAACCCCACATGAGGCCGCGAATGCCCACCTGGGCCGGGCTTTCGGTTCGATGTATAAGCGGCAAGCGAAGGAGCAAAAACATGGGCTTACGAGCTTTTCTTGCAGTGCTTGCGCTGTGCGCGTTTGGGGTGGTCGGGTGTAGCCATTCGGCCCCCGTAATCAACCCTGACCCGATCGCCGCCGCGGCCACGCCTGAGACGACGGAGATGGCCATCCTCGATGTGCTGCCGAGACGCCGCTGGACCGCCGAAGACGTCCAGCCCGGACGCATCGTCGCCTTCCTGCCCGTGAAGTCGCACCTCGTGCGAGTCGAGATTGCCTACGACCAGAACCAAGTTCGCATCAACTACCTGAACTCGGACGGCCTGGGTGAGGAAGAGGGCCCGGACGGCCAGCTCTACGCCCACCGCAACGTCAACAAGTGGCTGCGCGTGCTGTCCCTCGATATCGCGCGCGCCCTATCGGCCACGGCCGCGGGTGCGCCCGTGGTTGCCGGGCCCGCGCCTGCCGCGGGTGGTGAACAGCCCGTCGCGGCGCCGCTGCTCGGATCGGCACTCGAGCAACCCGCGCCTGCTCCGGCCGGGGCGCAGCCGAGTGCGCCCGTGCCCGTGGCTCCGGCGAAGTGAGCTGATTTCAGTCCGACTCGGTTCGGGTGCGTCGCGCTTCATCTCCCGGGAATCGACGCTCGAGTCAGTCAGGACGGAAGGTAAGGCGGCGCGACGACCTCGTGAGTCCGCCCCTGCGCTCCTCGCGCACGCCTCACCCTGTGAATCCCGTGCCGTGCGTTCGCGACGCAACCTCGAAGCGTTGGTGTCGACAGCTCACCCAACGCGAGGTGGCGTCGCGGCAACGTTCTCCGAACCTGAGCCACTGCGCTGGATTTCCCGATGCGGCATCGAGGCTCCGGACGCGCTGACCAGAGTTTCAGCGCACCCGAGCGCGACCCCGACGGGCGACCCAGCGATACACGGCGCGAACTGACGGCTCGGCTCTGCGTCCTGGGGTGTCCGCGCGCCCTCTGGGCGTGCACTGGGCGTTTTTGCGCTGGACGTACGTTCCATGAAGGGGGAGAAATCGCAATCGAGCCTACGTAGTAGTTGTACGGCGGGGACTGACCCTGCTTTGCCGTTCTTTGCGTTGGATGCAGGGGTCTGCATTCGACACGTCGCTACGCGGAGCCACGAAATGTCCAAAATGCGTGCAGGGGTGATGCTTGGGCTCGGGCTAATGGCAGCCACGGGCTGCGGCTCGGACGGCCAGGACGAGCAGCCCCTGGTGCCAACTCAGCTCGAAATTCGCCTTTTGACGGACCTGGAACCCGGCACGGAACTCGACCAGGTGCTGGTCGAAAGTCTCACTGAATCCGGCGAGCGGATTCCCGGCCTGCACGCGTTTCGTCTGGAGAACTGCGGCTCGACCCTCGGTGGAATGCGTTTTCTGGGATCTTTCGGGGTGGCGAAGAACGAGCGTGACAGCGTTCGGCTCCGCGTCCGTGGCGTGGGACCCGGAGTGGGTGGCCCGGCAACGGACGTAGTAATTAACGAGTTTGGGGCTCAGTTTCTCCCCGGCGCCCACGAGGTTGACGTGGTGCTCGCGCGCAGCTGCTTGAAGCACGAAGCATGCGCGGAGGGGCAGAGTTGCTCGCCTGCTAGTGGCCTCTGCGAACCCATTCGGGTGGAGACCAAACCAAGGTCTGTTGCCACAAGCGAGGACGCGGGGGGTGGATGTCTGAGCGTGATCCAGCTCGACGATCTGTGTACGGACGCCGACGGTCGGTGCCTGACAGGATGCGAGCACGCCGACGACTCGGACTGCCCAAAGCTATTGGGCGAACCCTGCGCGGGCCCGACGGACTGTGCCTCGGGCCTTTGCCAGCAGGAGCATTGTTGCGATGCGGCCTGCGACGGCGTGTGTTCTCGCTGTGACGTGTCCGGCAGCGAGGGCACTTGCAAGGCCCTGGACTACAGCGCTGCCGACGACGTGAACAACTGCGGCGCGTGCGGTTCGGTCTGCAGTTCATCGCACGTGGCCCCGAGTTGTACGGGTGGTCAATGTGATGGCGCTTGCGCCGACGGTTACGCCGACTGCAACAAGGACAAGCGAGAAGACGGATGCGAGGTGAGCATCCTCGACGCCAAAAACTGTGGCCAGTGCGGCAACGCTTGCACCTACGACTTTTGTGATACCCAGGCCCGTGATTGCGTGTGGAGCTTTCGAGGAAATTTCGACAGCGCCGCTAAAGTCTCCCTGGTTCCGAACGTGCTTCGTTCGAGCTCCATCGCCATCGGCCAACAGGGGGTCGTACGGGCGCTCGGGGTACTCGTTTCCTCCGAGTTTGCCGGGGCCAAGGTGCGCTTGGCCATCTACAAGGAAGACTCGCTGGAAGAGATCCCGTCGGAGCTAGTGGTGCAGACCCAGCCAATTCTCGTGGAGGATTCGTCCAAAAGCGGCATGGCAGCCGTGGCCGGGGCACTGCGCGTGGAGGGACCCGTGACACCCACGGTCCTCAGCGATACGGACTTCTATTGGGTGCTGCTCGAGGTCAGCGAACCACTCCAGGTCTTGTCGTCCGAAACGACCGCGGCTTGGGGAGGTACACCTGATTGGACGTTTGCGGACTTTCCGATGGTTGCCCCAGCCGTCGAGATGGAGGTCCTTCCGATGCTTTCTGTCTACGCGATCATGACGCCCCAGTAACCAACAGCTGCAAACAGGAGAAGACCATGGCCTGCACACTCACCGTGGGTAAACCGACCGCACCCAACATGCGCATCAGGAGCACCGATTCGTTCACCGTGCCCATCACGAACAGCGGCGACGACCGCGTCGACGTGGTGATCAAGGTTTACCAAACGGACCCCAGCACGACCTCCATACCGGTGGCTCGAGTCGGGGCCAAGCAGGGCTTTACGTGCTTCAAAGGCACGTTCAACTACCCCGTGGGTTGGGCGGGAGGCACGGAGCTCCGCTCTGTCGGCTTGTTGGCACGCGTGAGTGGCACCGGGTGCGCATTCAACCCCAATCAAACGCCCGACCAGGATCCCTGCGCCGAGGCCAACGCGACCTTCATCGTGGGGGGCTGACCATGGAACACCTTCGGCCGAAGCCCAAGAGGACCTTCTTCGCGTTTGCCGCAGTCAACCCGCTGGCCGATGCCCACGACACCGAGCTACGGATTTCGCACATCCTGCCGGGGACCCCGCGCTACGAAACGTTCATGAGCGAGGCCCGGGTGCGCACCTACCTCGAGGAGCGCGGCCTCAAGCTCTCGGTCGGCGACGTTCATATGGTGCACGGTCGCGAGCGCATCATCGCTCCCGAGGCGCGCTTCGTCGACCCCGAGGAGGACCTCAAGGAGCCTGAGGTGGCGGAGCACCACGACAAGCTGCGCGCCAAAGCACCGACCAAGCTCAACTACCGCATGCGCCTCGGGGAGCTCGCCGCGCACGAGGCGGAGGCTTACATGGCGGCCCCGAGCGAGCGTCCGGAGGCCACGGTGATCAAGCATGGCGAAGTGATCATGCCGGTGAACCTCGCCGCTGGCGAGCAGCGGCAGTTCATCATGAGCGCGCCCATTCTGCGCGACGAGGGAGAGGCCTACGCCATGCGTGTGGACCACTACGCGCTCCTGAACGGCACGGAACGCTACATCGGCGGATTCAACGTGCTCTTCGTGCCAAAGGAAAAAGAGCCTCCCACGACTCCCCTCGCGCAGTGCAAGTGAGGTGTCAGCTCAACGCCTCTGCCAGCTTCTGCTCCATCTCTCCGATGAGCTCCGGACTCACGTCCAGAGCCGGCATGAAGCGCAGCACGTTGGGCCTCGCCGCGTTCACCAGCAGGCCGAGCTCGAAGGCCCGGTCCCGCACGCGCTCGGCGCGCGCCTCCGGGAGCACCATACCCCAGAGGTGTCCGTTACCCCGGAGTCGGGCGCTTGCCTGATCGCTCAGTCTCCGCAAGGCGTTCTCGAGGTACTCGGAGCTCGTCTTGCGCAGGGCGCCGTGAAACTCGGTGTTCAGGGTGTCGAACACGGCGATCGCGCCGGCGCACATGAGGGCGTTGCCGCTGAAGGTTCCGCCGTGGTCTCCATGGTCGAAGCAAGCGACCTCGCCACGCGCCAACATGGCTGACACGGGCAGCCCTCCGCCCAGGCCCTTGCCGAGCGTCATGATGTCTACGCGGATGCCCTCGCCTGCGTGGGCGAACATGGGCCCAGTGCGCGCCATGCCGGTCTGCACTTCGTCTGCAATCAGCAGCAGACCCTTGCGATCACAGAGCGCCCTAACTTCGCGTAGGTAGCCTGCCGGTGGCACCACCGCCCCCGCCTCGCCCTGGATCGGCTCCAACATCACGGCCACCGTGTCGGGTCCAATGCCCGCTTCGAGCGCGCTTACGTCTCCGAAGGGCACCTTGCTGAAGCCCGGAACCGCGGGGGGAAACGCGCGGTCCCAGCCGGCTTTGCCGGTGGCGCAAGTCATGGCCAGGCTGCGTCCGTGGAAGCTGTCGACGGTAGTGATCACCTCGAAGGCCCCCTGCTTGTGCTTCTGCCCCCACTTGCGTGCGAGTTTCACCGCGGCCTCGTTGGCCTCCAGGCCCGAGCTGGCGAGGAACACGCGCTCGAGCCCGCTGGCGTGCGCGAGCCGCTCCGCGAGCGCCACGGCGTTGGCGTTGAAGTAGGCCGGGCCCACGTTGACGAGCTGGTCCATCTGCTGGCTCAGGGCGCGCTTGAGCACCTCAGGGGCGTGCCCGAGGCAGTTCACGGCCCAGCCCTGGATGAAGTCGAGGTAGCGCCGTCCCTGGTCGTCCCAGAGCTCGGAGCCCGCGCCGCGCAGCATGGCGGTGGCGGGCCGCTTTCCGAGTTCCATCAAGTGTTGCGACAGATTGCCCATGACGTTCGTCTCTCCTTCGGGGGAGACCGCCGAACGGAGAGGCCGTGCGCACCAATGCGAAAGGCCGCCCCGGGAGGCGGCCTTTGCTTAGCGTGGTCTGTGATGAACCGGGGCCGCCTCAGGTAGCACGACGAGCGCGTGCAGCTGCACTACGAGCAGCGCGGGCACGGCGGGCGAGCTTGGAGGCGGTGGAACGAGTCAACACGGGTCTGACCCTAACAGCTCGGGCTATCAGGGGCAATCACGCGTGTTTGGAAAACTCAGCCGAAGTCTCGCTCCACGCGTTCCTGATCCTCTTTGCAGCGGATGCAGAGCGTGGTCTCGGGGCGGGCCTCGAGACGCTTGATGGAGATGGGCTCCTCGCAGGACTCGCAGTTACCGAATGTGTTGTCTTCGATGCGCTTGAGAGCTTGCTCGATCTTGTCGAGGAAGAACCGCTCACGACCGCGCAGGCGGAAGGTGAAGGACTGCAGATACTCGCTCGACGCCATATCCATCTCGTCCGGCAGATCGTTGGTATCCAACGTCATGTCTTCCTGGAGGCTGTCCTTGGCGGCCTTGATCAAGGCATCGCGCTTCTCTTCGAGAATCGTCTTGAAACGCTTGAGATCCGTCTTCTTGAGCGCTTCGGACTTCTTGGTGGTCATATGTGGCCCCCTGGTCCCTTCGTTAAAAGGAGCCGCAGAGGATAAGGCGCGTTCGCCCCACGTCAAGCCCCTACCGGCCCCCTTCACCGCCTGGGAGCATACCAAGGATTTCCCGTCCAGGATGTTGGTTCAGACGCAGGCGTTCCGAAAAGCCCCGGAATTCACCCCGTTGCTACGATTATGTCTCGAAGATCACGATCTTTTTGCCGCCCTTAGCCGGGCCGGTGAGGCCTTCGACCAGGGAGCCGGCGGGCGGCGATGTCGGCCAGGAACAGGCCCAAGCCGAGCCACACGAACCAGCTCCAGCGTTCGCGCCAGGTAACGGTGTTTCGACCCCGGGCTCGGAACGCCGCGCCCGGCTCGGCAAGCTCGAGGACGCCACCACCGGTGACCTCGGCGAGGGTCGCCAAACGCTCCCATCCCGGGGGTCGCATGGCGTACTCGAGAGGGAAGGGGAAGGCGACGCTGGTCTCCCCGGAGAGGCGCTTCTGGTCCCCCGGGGAGGCGAGCTCGGCGCGGACCACGTAGCTGCCCGGGGCCAACAAGGGCACGCGGGCTTCATAGTGGCCGGGGCTCACCTGACTCAACGGCGCCTGCTGATCGGCAACGGTGCTCGCGGGGTCGCTGGTGGAGACGCGCAGGCTCCCCACCAGGCCGTTCACGAAGCGCTCGTCGGCGTCGAGCACGTCCAGGCTGGCGCGCAGCTGGTCGCCCTCGACACGGGCTTCCACGCGCAGCGCCTCGTCGCGCGTGGCGCGCATGTGCTCGCGGATCAGCTGGGCCCAGAACGCGCTGTGGGAGGGCCAGCCGAACCAGCTCGCGCTCCAGCGCGGCTTGAGATCAGGGGTCCACGCCAGCGACCAGCCGAGACCCACCCGCATGCGCGCCAGCACCGGCTCTCCGAGCTCGCTCGCGAGCACCACCTGGGCGGGGTAGGGCCGCGCGCGCGTTGCCACATACCCGCGCAGTAATGGTGCGTTCTGCATGGGCAGTCCGCGCAGGAAGTCTGCCGGCGCCTGGACCCGCACGCCCACGTAGTCTTCCACGGCCGAGGAGCGCGCCACGGCGTGGGTCTCCTTCACGAACAGGCGCGGCACGCTCGAGGGGTCGGTGGTGAAGTAGGCGCGCCCGTGGCCCAGGCGGGCGAGCTCCTCGATCAGCGAGCGATTCACGTCGTCACCCAGGCCGATGGTGGAGACCGTGATGCCGTCGACCTGCATGTTCTGCACGAGCAGCGGTAGGCCCTTCTCCTGGGTCTGGCCGTCGGTCAGCAGGATCACGTGCTTCACCTTGGCGCGCACGCTCAAGAGGTCGCTGTAGGCCGCGTCGAGCGCGGGAAAAATCTGGGTGCCGCCGCCCGCGGCGAGCTTGCCGATGCCGCGGGAGATGCCGACTCGATTGCTGGCGGACGAGAGCCTCACCACGCGGTCCGGTTGGGCGTCGAAGCCGATGACTCCGAGGAAGTCTTCGCTGCCGAGCAGCTCGCTGGTGGCGCGCGCGGCCTCCTTGGCGAGCTCGATCTTCTCGCCGCTCATGGAGCCGCTCTTGTCGATCACCAACACCAGGGCGAGGCTCGGTTGGTCGCGCCGGCGCTCCGTCTCGAGGCGCACCGGCAGGAGCGCTTCCATGCTCGAGTTGCGATAGCCGCCGAGTCCGAATGACTGCGGGCCGCCCGCCATCAAGAAGCCGCCGCCGTCCTCCACGTAGGCCTGTAGGGCTTGCACGCTGGCCTGCGCCAGCTGTTCACGCGGCACGTCCGAGAGGATCACGAAGTCGAAGGGGCGCAGTTCGCGCAAACTGGTGGGGAATCCCCGGCTTCCGCGCACGTCCACCTCAAAACCGGCGGCCTGGAGCAAGGTTTGAAAGGGCGCCGACTCACCACTCTCTCCCTCCACGTAGAGCACGCGGGGAGCACCGTGGGCGGCGGCGCTCCGCGCGAAGGTATTGTTCTGCGGAAAGCGGTCGGGGCCCTGGGGAGCGAGCTCGACGCGATAGGTCACGGGGCCCGATACGTGGACCACGCTGCGGAAGCTGAGCTCGGTGTCGCCGGCCGAGAGCGCTACGTCGCGCACGCCTTCGAGACCGTTGAGCAGATCATTTTGATACAGGCGCAGGCGAGCCTGTTGGGGCTGCGTGGACGAGATTCGGACCTTCACCATGAAGGGCTCGCCCACCTTGAGCGGCTCGGGTAGCTCGAGGGCGCTCACGGCGACCTCGGCGGGCAGGTTTCCCGAAGTGCGCACGACGAACAGGGGGATCTGCAGCGTGGCCAGCTGGGCGGTGGCTTGCTCGAGCTGGCCCTGGGTCTCCTGGCCGTCGCTTAGCAGCACGATCTGCCCGAGGCGCTCGGGCGCGAGCAAGCCGAGCGCCAGCGAGAGCGCGCCCTGGATATCCGTGCCTGCGACTTCGTGGGCCCGTGCGAGTGGGGAGTCAGCGCGGGGATCGAGCGTGAGTTTGCCCGCGTCGCGCGCGAAGGAGATGAAGTCCACGTGATGGGCCGCGCGCTGGGCCTCGGCCGCGCGCAAATAGTTCGCCATGTGCGCGAGGTCCTCGCTGGGCATGGAGTCCGAGACGTCGGCGACGAACACGGTGGAGGTCAGGGCAGTGGTCTCGCGCTCCGCGGGGCGCGCCAAGGCCAGCGCCAGGCACGCGACGAGCAGGCTGCGAGCCAGGAGCGCGAGGGCGCGGCGCGGACCGGACAAGCCGGACAAAGAGCGCACGGCCCCAGGCACGAGCAGCGGGACGAGCAAGAGGACGTAGAGCCACTCGGGTTGGCGAAGCGTGAGCGTCACGACGGCCTCACACCGTCCACCGGCGGTGAAAGCTCAGCCACTCGAGGCAAAGCAGGGCGAGCGCCAGGCCCACGAACCACGGCCAGCTGCGCTCGGGAAGGGCAGGCGTGGGAAGCGCACGCGTGTGGGCCTCGGTTTGGCCCAGCAGCTCGGAACGTGGTGCGATGGCCCCCTCGCGGAACGCGTCGACATTGGCCACCAGGGTGCCGGTGAGGGCGCCCTGGCGCACGCGGTAGACACCCGTGCGCTCGGCCATGAACGCCACTTCTCCTCCATGGGGCTGCAACATGCGCGCGCCCGTGAACGGCGACTCCAGCGAGACCGGGGCCTGCTCGGGCACCGAGACTCGCAACACTTCGCCTGCGAGGCGACCCGTGCTGGCCGGGTTGCCGCGGGCCGAGAGTCGCTCGAGGCTGCGCAGCACGAGCAGCGGCCAGGCCGCGCGCAGCGGGAGGTCGCTCTCGCGTACGTCGAAGGTGAGCGCCAGGAAGGGAGCCCCGCGCTGTCCTTCGACGATCAAGGGCACATGCGCCGAGGTCTCGGCGAGCACGCGATCGCCTGCTTGCGGCGTGGTCGACAGAGCCCGCGCCAAATTCACGTCGCGCAGCGAGAGGTGCTTGAGCACCGGGTGGCGGGTGTCCACCTGATCGAAGAAGGGACGATTGATCTCACCCTGAACGGCCAGTGGGAAAAAGCCCGCGGTCTCGCGCGTGCCCAGGTACAGCGCCGGCACCTCGGGATCGTGGGCGGGGCGCGTGCGGTCGAAGATCACCGCGTCGAAGCCGGCGGCGCTCTGATACTGGTCCGGGGTGCGTTCCGCCACCTCGAGGTACTCCTCGAGGAGGAGCGCTGCTTCGAGGTAGCGATTGCCCTCCGACACCACGAGCACGCGAATGCGGTGTTGCTCGGGCAAGCTGGCGTAGGCGCGGTCGTCGCTCGGTAGCGCGTCGGGCCCGCTTGCGAGCACCAGCTTGGCCTCGAGTGGAGCTTCGCTGGTGGGAAGATCCTTCAGCGTGCGAAAGGCGCGCTCGCCCGCGGCCAACACGAAGCGCTCCTCGTAGAGTGGGGTCCCCGCGCTCGAGACGCCAAGCGTGACCTCTTCGGGGCGAGGCCCGAAGTTCTGCAGCGAGAGCATGCCCTCGAGATGTCCCTGGTCGAGCGCGTAGCCGCGCGCCGCGAAGGCCGTGATGCCCACGTTACGGGGGGACTTGCCGACGCGGTGATAGTGAAGCTGGAGCTGTGGGCGCGTCGCGAGCAGCTGCTTGGCCTGGGTTTCGCCGCCCAAATTGCCATCCGAAGCGAGGTGCAGCTCGGGGGAGCTCCGGCCGCTCAAGGCATCGAGCGCCAGGCGCACGCCCGTCACGAGGTCGCCAGGGATGTCGCTCGGGGGAATGGCGTCGAGGGCCTCCCGCAGCGTCTGGCGGTCGTTGCTCCAGGTGCAGCGCGGCGTGGCTTGCTGGTCGAGGGAGGCGATCAGGGCGTGGTCGTTCGGTCCCAATTCGGCGAGCAGGGCGCGCACCCTTTCCTTGGCCGCAGCGAGGCGAGTGCCGGGCTCGTCGGTGGCCCCCATGGAGGCGCTGCGGTCCACGAGGATGAGCAGATTGCGGCCGGTGCGGGGCGCGCTGCGGCGGATGTCTGCCAGCGCGAGCAGCATGCACAGCAGGATGGTCAGGGCGAGCAACAACGAGAACACACGCCGCAAGCGCGTGGAGAGCGCGGCCTGCGCGCGGCTCTTGAGCAAGCTCTCCCACAGCGCGAGCGCGGGCACTACGATGCGTCGCCGCTGCTCCTTGAGGAGATAGAGCGCGACCACCGCGGCGCCCAGGCCGATCAACGCGGTCGCAAAGCCGCTGCCGCTGAGACCGAGCCATTCCATTAGCCGAGCAGGCCTCCCTGCTTGAGCAACAGCAGCACCGCCTGGTCGAACTCCGTTTGCACCGAGAGCTCGAAGCAACGTACGCGCTTGTCCCGACAATGGGCGCGCAGGGTGTCGAAGTGCTGCCGGTGCGCCTCGCGGTAGCGCTCGAGCAACCCACCCGTGATGGTCACGCTGCGTTCTTCGGAGGTTTCGCTGTCCACCAACACCCACTCACCGTGCAGCGGCGGGTTCAGCTCGGCGGGGTCCAACATCAAGAGGAGCACCGGCTCGAGGCGCGCATAGCGGAGCGCGTCCAGCCCATGGGTGAGGCCCTGGAAGTCGTAGCCGTCCGTGATCACCAGGCACAGCCCGCGCGACGACTCGCGGGCCGCGAAGCTCTTGGCTGCCCGCGCGAAGTCCGTGCGACCCGCGGCGTCTTGGCTCTCCAAAAAGCGCAGCATGCGCAGCGCGCGGCTCTTGCCACGCAGGGGCGGCAGGCGCGCGGTGAGTCCGTCGGCGAAGCCCTGGATGCTCACGCGGTCGAGGTTGGCCAGGGCCACGTAGCCGAGTGCGGCGGCGATGCGCTTGGCCTGGGCGAATTTGGGGCTGACGCTGCCTGCGGGGCCTGCCTGGGTCATCGAGCTCGAGCAATCGAGGAGCACGTGCACCGTGAGATCGGCCTGCTCCTCGAACTGCTTGAGCAGCAAGCGATCCGAGCGCGCGAACACCTTCCAGTCGAGGAAGCGAAAATCGTCGCCCGCCACATAGGGGCGATGGTCCGCGAACTCGACGCCGCTCGCCGAGCGATTGGCCTTGCGTTCAGCCTTGTCGCGTCCGCTCGCAAGGCGCCGCGAGACCAGGGCCAGGCCTTCCAGCTTCCGTTGGAACGCCTCGTCGAACAGGAGCTCACCTTGGGATGCGATCACGGCAGCAGGCTGTTTGCGGAACAGGGCCATGCGCGCCTTTACGGGATCCGGATGGTGGCCAGGATGTCGTCGAGCACGTGATCGGTGCGGATGCCTTCGGCCTCGCCCTCGAAGCTCAGGATGATTCGGTGGCGCAGGGCCGGCCGCGCCGCGGCGCGTACGTCGTCGGGGGAGACACTGAAGCGGCCGTCGAACACGGCGCGCGCCTTGGCGGCGAGCAGCATGGCCTGGGCTCCACGCGGGCTGGCACCGAAGCGCACGAAGCGCTCTACGCGGGGCAGGCCAGGCTTACGTCCCGGATGGGTGGCCTCGAGCAAGTTCACCGCGTGCTCTTGCACGTGGCGGGGGACGGCGACCTCGCGCACCACGCGCCGCATGGCCAGGATGCGCTCGCGCGAGAGCACCGAGCCCAGCGGAGCTTCGTCCTGGCCCGTGGTGCGGTCGAGGATGGCGTGCAGCTCGTCGTGGCTGGGGAAGGTGACTTCGAGCTTGAGCAAGAAGCGATCGAGCTGGGCTTCGGGGAGCGGGTAGGTGCCCTCCATCTCGAGCGGGTTCTGGGTGGCGAGCACGCAGTAGGGCTCTTCGAGACGATGGGTCGTGGTGCCCACGGTGACCGAGTGCTCTTGCATGACTTCGAGCAGGGCGCTCTGGGTCTTGGGAGTGGCGCGATTGACCTCGTCCGCCAGCACCACGTTGGCGAAGATGGGGCCCCTTTGAAACGCGAAGCTGCGCGCCCCGCCCGCGGTCTCGCTCAGCACGGTGGTGCCGAGGATGTCGGCGGGCATCAGGTCGGGCGTGAACTGAATGCGCGCGAAGGACAGCGAGGTGGCGTCGGCCAGCGTGCGCACGAGCAGCGTCTTGCCGAGCCCGGGCACACCCTCGAGCAGGGCGTGGCCCCCGCACAGCAGGCAGGTGAGCACGCCGTCGAGCACGTCCGCCTGACCGACGATGCGCTTTTGCACCAAGCTCCGCAGTTGCGCGAGATCGGCCACCAGGTTTGCCACGTCGGCTTCGGGCTGACTACTCACGTGAGGGTCCTTTACTCGTCCCGCGGACGGATGAGCTGAAAATAGCGGCGCACATAGAAGCGCTGCCCGGGTGGCACCTGGTCGCGCTCGATCACGCTCTCGGCGTGGGCGCGATAGTCTGCATAGACTTTTTGATAGGGAGCGGTCTGAAAGCCGCGGTCGGCCGCGTCGAGAATAATTTGGCTGCGCGTGGGGCCCTTACCCTGGGCGCCGCTGATGGCGCTGTCGGTATGGTTCGCCTGGAGGCTCGTGGGCTGCGCGAGCGGCGGTGCGCCACGCTCGTCGCCCGCCTGGGAGGAGACCATGCTGGCACGCGAAGTCCCGGGCAAGAGAAGCTCGATGCTCTGTTGGGCCCCGCCACCCTGTTGGCCTGCGGGAGTCAGCACGTGCGTGGTCTGGCCCTGCCCGCCCCGTTCTCCGCGCTGCCCTTTCTGGGAGCCATCGCCCGTGGGGTCGCCCGGCTGGCCCTGGGAGCCCTGGCCGGCGCCTGGATTCGGCTGGAGCGCGAGCGTGTGTTCGTCGCCCTGTCCGCGCGCCTTGAGGACGAAGCGCTGTTCGCGCTGTTGCCGCTCCTCACTCGACTCGCCGGGGCGAGTGTCCTGCCCCTGTTGCTGTTGCTGTTGCTGTCCTGCACCCGGGCGCTCTTGTTGCGTCTGGGCTTTCCGCTGCAAGAGCTCGCGCAGTTGGGCCGCCTCGCGCGCCAGTTGCTGCGCCGCCTCGCTCCCGCGTTGCTGGTCGGCGAAGCGCTCCAGCTCGCGCGCGGCGTCTTCCAGGGCGCGCTCGGCTTCCGCGGAGGCGTCACGGTCGAGGGCTTCGCCCGCGCCGGCCAGATCGCGTGACAGGCGTTCGAGCCTGCGTGAACCGTCCCGGCGCTCGGCGTGTTCGCGTCGCAGGCGCTCGAGCTCGCGTCGCTTGCGCTCGAACAGGCTGCGCTCGCCCGGGTCCTGTGCGTTCGGAGCCTGGGGCTTTCGCAGCAAGCTTTCGAGCTCCTGCTCGCGTGCCGCGCTGTTCTCCTCGGCCTGCTGCCGCGCTCGCTCCTTGGCCAGCGCCTGCTTGAGTTGTTCGCGCTCCGCCGGAGTCCCGCCGCCCGCACGCGTGGCGAGCTCCCGCAGCTCCTGAGCCGCGCTGCGCGCATCCGTGGCGCGCAGGGCCTTGGCGAGGGGGGCGCTGGCCCGGGCCAGCTCGTCGGCTAGGTCCTGGAAGCGCGTACGCTCGGCGTCGCTCAGCCCGAGCGAACGCTCGAGCAACTTGCGCTCGAGGCCGATCAGCGCGTGCACTCCCTCGGCCCGGCTGAGCTCACCGGTGGCGAGCCCCTCGAGGATGGTGTTGAGCGCGCGCAGCTCGGCCTGTGCCTGCGGCGCGCCAGCTTGCTCGAGCTGGAGCTGCGTCAGCTCGCGCCGGAACGCGGTGAGGTCATCGCGGCCGAGGCTCGGCTGCTTTTGGACGCGCAGGGTGGGGACCGTGATCGCCGCTGGCGCCTTCGGCTGAGCGAGCCACGCGAAGGCGAGCGCGACCATTGGCAAGCCCAACAGGGCGAGCTCTGCGGGCCAGCGCCAAGGGACCGCGCGGCGTGCCGACCAGCCGGCTGCACGGCGGGTCACGTCGCGCAGATGGGCCTCCATAAACGTGCTGCGCTCGGCACGCGTAAGGCCCATGTACTCCACGCCGGCGCGCGCTCGCTGGTGTGGGTCTTCGGCGCGGTCCAGCAGCACCGCGGCCTGCGCGGACGACACCGGCCACAGCAGGCCGACGCACGCGGGTAGCCCGAGAAACGCCAGCAGCGCTAACCCGTGCGCCAGCCCGAGCTCGCTCGCCTGGGGCTGCGCCTGTACGCGCCAGACCACCAGCGTGCTGAGGGCGAACGAAGTGCCCACCACCAGACCTCGCAGACCTCTCCCGCCGCGCACGCGGACACGGGTCTGCGCGAGGACGCGCTCGAAGGCGACGAGATCGAGGTCAGACATCGCTCCAACCCCAGTGTACCAGCTCTCAGAGCGGCGTATTCGCCGAAGATTTAGCCTTCGCGTGGGGTTCGGAGCAGGAGCGCCTGCACGGCTTCGCCAGCACCGATTTCGGCCTGTTCGGCGGGTACCACCACTAGCGCGTCCACGCCCGACAGCGAGGAAAGGTCACCCGAGCCCTGGCGCCCCAGGGGAGTCGCCACCAGCCCCTCCGAGCCACGCGTGAGTCCCGCCCGCAGGTACTCCTCGCGACCCGGCTTGCGCTTGATCGGGGCGCTCAACGTGACCTGCACCCGCGCGCGCTCGGGCGTGGGATCCCCCAGCATGCGCCGCAGTCCAGGGCGCACAAAGAGCTCGAAGGTCACCCACGAGCTCACCGGATTGCCTGGCAACCCGATGACTGGCACCGAGCCGCCCCGTCCGTAGCTCACCGGCTTGCCCGGCTTCATGCGCACCTTCCAGAACTCGAGCCGGACTCCGGCCGCGGCGAGCGCCTCGCGGACCACGTCGTAGTCCCCCACCGAGACCCCACCGCTGAGCACCAGCACGTCCGCCTTGAGGCCCTCCGCGATGGCCGCGCACACGGCGTCACGCTCGTCTCCCACCGAGGGCATCACCCACGGCTCTCCGCCCGCTTCGAGCACCTGGGCTGCCAAACCATAGGCATTGGAGTTCACGATGCTGCCGGGCCGAGCGCGTTCGCCAATCTCGCGCAGCTCGTCGCCCGTACACAGGATCGCCACGCGTGGCCGGCGAAACACGCGCACGCTGGCGATGTCCTGGCTGGCGAGCAGCCCGATTTCCCCTGAGCCCACCTGTCCGTGGCGCGGCAGCAAGAGCGTCCCCACTTGCAGATCCGAGCCACGCGCTCGCACGTGGTGCCCGTGCGGCGACGCGAACTTCAGCAGCACTTCCTCGCCCTGACGCTCCGTGTCTTCCTGGATCACTACGGCATCCGCGCCGTCCGGTAGCGCAGCACCCGTGAAGATGCGCATGGCCGTGCCGGCTGCGAGCGGCTCCGGTGATGGGCCTCCCGCGCGACTCTCGCCGCGCACCGCAAGGCGCACGGGCTGCTCTGGGCTCGCCGAGGCCACATCTCGAGCGCGCACCGCGTAGCCATCCATGGCGCTGTTGTCGAAGCTCGGGGCTTCGAACTGGGCGTGAACCTCAGCACTCGCGAAGCGGCCCACCGCCGACAGCAACGCGATGCGCTCTTCCGACAGCGGAGCGAAGCCGTCCAGGATCTCCCGACTGGCCTCGGCCACACTTTTCATGGCGCCGAGGGCGTGGGCTTGGTGGGCGCGCTCCCGCTGGCGCGTGCGCTCGATTCGGGCTTGGCAGCCGTGCTGGCGCCGGGGCGCGTGCTCGGTTCGGCCTTGCTGGTGACGCTGGCCGCCGGACGCGCACTTGCTTCGGGCTTGGCGGGCGTGCTGGCGCTCGGTCGCGCGCTCGATTCAACCTTGGCGGGCACACTAGCGGCCGGGCGCGTGCTCACCTCGGGCTTGGCAGGCGTGTTGGCGCGCGCGCTCGGCTCGGGCTTGGGCACGCTGGTTTCAGGGGTAGGGTGGGTGGCAGCGCCGACCTCATCGGTGGCCTCGGCATCAGGTGGCAGCGCGTCTTCTTCGAGCAGGTTGGGGTCGCCCTCCTCGGAGGACGCTGGCGCCGCCGTGCCCGTGGTGGACTTGCCGGCGTTCCCCAGGCGAGCGATCAGGCCCTTCTTCTCCAGCTCGGGGATCTGCTTCTCGGGGACGTAGATGATCACCCAGTCGTCCACCTTGAGCTCTTTGTTGCTCCCGAACTGATTGATGCGCCCGATGGAGCCCACGGAGAGCTCGAACTTCTCGGCCAGCTTGGCCATCGTGTCGTTGGGCTGCACGCGATAGCGCACGCGCACGCGACCACGCTGGCCCTCGTGAAAGTCGAAGAACTCGTCGGACCCCACGGTGAGCACCTGCACCTGGTCCGGCGTCAGCACCACGGCGCGCCCGAGATCGAGATCCGTGCGTACGAACAGCTGCAGCAGCATGTCCTTTTGCAGCACGCCGCCCTCGGTGAGATTGTTCCACGCGGTCAGCTCGTCGACGCTCACGTCGAAGAAGCGAGCCAGGGCGCCCGGCGTGTCTTGGCCCGCGACGCGATAGAAGACCTGCCGACGATCCGGGTACGAGAAGGTCTTGGCGGGTACGCTGGCCACCGGCCTGTCGCTGCCCATGGTGCGGACCTCGGTGACCGCCGGGACCAGCAACGGAAAGCCTGCGCGCACCTCGGCGTCGGCCTTGAGGTCGTTGATGTCCCGCAGCCGCGCGGGGTTGATCGAGAAGCGACGCGCCACGTCCTCGAGCGTCTCGCCGAAGCGCACCGTGTAGCCCACCTGCTGCCGCGGCTCGTGATTCTTGGACCAGCGTTTGGCGAACTGGTCGTAGCTCGCGCGCGGCACGTAGACCTGCACGCGCGGCTCCCCGGGCGGGACCTTGCCCTTCTTGAGGTGCGGATTGAGCGTCTTCAGCAGCTCCACGTCCACGCCGGCCGCGCTGGCAATGGGCCGCAACGGAGTCCCCTCGGGTACGTCGATCTTGGCGAGCTCGATGCTCGGCTCCAGCGAGAGCCCGCCGAACCCGAAGCGCTCCGGGTTGTTGGCCACGATGGCCATCGCCGTGATCTTCGAGACGTAGAGGGCGGTCTCGAAGGGCAGGCCCGCCTCGAGATGCGAGAGCACCCAGTAGTCGTTGGTGTTGTACTTGCGAACGGCGCGCAGGAGGGCGCCGTAGCCCATGTTGTAGGCCGCGAAGGCCAGCTCCCAGGTGCCGAAACGGTCGTACAGATCGCGCAAAAAGAGCGCTGCGGCCTCGGTCGAGCGCTCCGGGTCCATACGCTCGTCGGTCCAGTGGTCCACGCGCAGGCCGTAGTGTTGACCCGCTTGTTTCACGAACTGCCACACACCGAGGGCGTCCTGGGCCGAGTGAGCGAGCGGGTCGTAGCCGCTCTCGATCATCGCCACGAACTGCAGGTCCTGGGGTAGCGAGTGCTCCGCCAGCACGCGACGGATCATCGGTCCGTAGCGCTCCACGCGCTTGAGCCAGGCGGCGGCCATGTCGCGCCCGCGCCGGTCGTTCTTGAAGAACAGCAGGTACTCGATGACTCTGCTGTCCCAGCGGATGGGCAAGTTGGGCAGCTTGAGATCGCTCAAGAACGAAACGTCCACCGGAGTACCGGCGGCCCCCGTGAAGCGCCTGGGTGGCGTCTCCGTGCTCAACGCGTCGGCTACGCCGTACGCGCAGTCGGGGTCATAGGGGGCATCGAGCTCGCGGGCGCCTGCCCCGAACAGCTCCTCCTCGGCCAGGCGCATGGCCCGCAGCTCGGGGGACTCGAGGGCCTCGCTGATACCCTCGAGAGCCTCCTGGCTCCAGGTGCTGGCATAGAGTCGGCCATCCGCCCGCACCGGTGCCGCGCTCGCCAGAAGGAGCGGGCCGAGGGCAAGACAGCTGCCGAGCATGCGCGAGGAACGACCAGAGAACATAGATGCCAACGGACCGCGCAAGCACGGCCTCGCACAGGCTAGCGTCGGGGGTCCGCCAGGGCCAGAAAGTGGATTCTATTGAATGGAGGGGAGGGCGGAGCCGGTCGCCCGGTCGAAGCGCGCCCTCGGGGGCGCGAGCGGAGAGAAATGCGCCCTCGGGGGCGCGAGCGGAGAGAAATGCGCCCTCGGGGCGCGAGCGGAGAGAAATGCGCCCTCGGGCGCGGAGATCAGACGCAGACGCGGTTGCGACCCGAGCGCTTGGCTTCGTAGAGCTTCACGTCAGCGGCCTTGGTGAGCTTGATGGGGTCGTCGTCCGCCTTGAGCATGGTGCAGCCGATGGAGATGGTGACCGCGATGCGCTCGCCTTCGAACTCGAAGGAGTGATCCGCGATGAGCTTGCGCAGCTCCTCGGCGATGACCGCTGCGCCGTTGAGGTCGGTCTCGGGCAGCAGCACCGCGAACTCCTCACCGCCGTAGCGCGCGATTACGTCGTCCGGACGCAGCCGCGAGCGCACCACGCCAGCGGCCTCCTTGAGCACGTAGTCACCGGCGATGTGGCCGTAGGTGTCGTTCACGCTCTTGAAGTGGTCCAGGTCGAACATGCACAGCGCCAGCGGACGCTGATGGCGAATGGCGCGCGGCAGCTCGCGCTCGAGGGTCTCGAGCAAGAAGCGCTTGTTGTGCACGTTGGTGAGCCCATCCATGATCGTCATGCGATAGATGGTCTCGTGGTACTGGGCCTCGACGTCCTGGCCGCTCAAGTACTTGAAGATGGTGTCGCCGACCTTGATCTGGTCGCCCCGACGAAGCTGGTATTCCTCGACCAGGTCGTCGTTCACGTAGGTGCCGTTGGTGGAGCCCAGATCCTTCACGAACCAGGCCGTCTTGCGCTTGTCGATGCGACAGTGCCGGCGCGACACGCTGTCGGACGGCAGCACGATTTGGTTGCCGCGCTCGCGGCCGATCCGCAGTGTCTCGTTGCCGAGCACCTGGCGCTTGCCGAAGTTGCGGGCGTCAGGCGAATAAATCACGACCAAACAGTCGTCGCCACTGCCCTCGGGCTGGGCGACTTCGCTCAGTGGCGTGATGCGGGTTTTGACCTCGGAATCCAAGAGACTGAAGGATCGCTTTCCAGCGGAGAGAACCGGCTACCAACCAGCCTAAAAACCCTCGTGATGCCCGTCAAGACTTGCGCGCGTCCGCCCGTGCTTTGGGGCTCACACAGTTGCGCGGCGCGGCCCCTGTGGGGGAAGGCGGACAGTGTCGAGCAGCGTAGGCCCGCGGTGGTCGATGTGAGGAGTTCGAACACGCTGTCTCGGGCGATTCGGTCCATGTTGGAACGCCGCCGGGCACTGGTGGGGAGGGCCGCGCCCTGATCGGCTTGGTGCGCCCGAGTCACCCCGAGGGCGCCCACGCTCGGACAATCGCTCCCTTTGGCCGCTCGGAGTGCTGCGGAATTCAAAGGATGCGTTGACACAGGACCCGCTGCAGCATACGAAAAAGGGAAGGGGTTGCGGCAGCTTCCATGGATTCACAGAGCGTGCACGAGACCCCGCGCATCCTGGTCGTCGACGACGAGCAAGTTATCCGAGAGATCTTGGCTGACTTCCTCTCGATGGAAGGCTTCTGGGTTCGCACGGCGGAGGACGGAGAAGCGGCGCTCGTCGAGCTGTCCCGCAACCAATACGATCTCGTCTTGAGCGACCTCAAGATGCCGAACATGGGCGGTCTCGAGCTGCTCCATGCGATCAGTGAGCATCAGCCCAACGTGGTGACCATCATCATGACGGGCTTCGGCACGGTCGAGACCGCCATCGATGCCATGAAGAAGGGCGCCTACGACTACATCCTCAAGCCTTTCAAGGTGGAGGAAGTGGTTCACACCATCCGGCGCGGGCTCGAGAAGCAGCGCTTGCAGGCCGAGAACATTCGCTTGAAAGAGGCGCTCTCGCTCTACAAGGTCTCGGAGGCCATCGCCTCCAGCCTCTCGCTCGACGGCGTGATGGGCACGGTGATCGACGCCGCCATCCACGAGATGGATGCCGACGCGGTGACGATCCTGTTGGACGACGGCGAGGGCGGCTTTTTCGAGCGCGCCCGCGAGCTCAACCCGAACTTCCGCATCGAGCACGACGCCGACTTCGGCGAGCTCGATCCGACCGTGCTCCACGAGTACTTCGCGGAGGACCGCGCCCTGCGCGTGCACGGGCTCGAGGGCCTCAGCTTCTTCTCGGTGAAGCCCAAGGGCATCACGCTGCAGTCGCTGGTGGTGACCACCCTGCGCGTGCGCAACAAGACCATCGGCTACCTGGGCGCCATGAGCTTCACACGCGCCAAGAAGTTCGACGAGGGGCAGCGCAAGCTGCTCACCATCGTGGCCAGCCGCGCCGCGGCCGCGATCGAGAACGCCAAGCTCTACGAGGACCTCAAGGGTACTTTCCGGCAGACCATCCGCGGTCTGGCCAGCGCCATCGACAAGATGGACCGCTACACGGCGGGTCACTCCGAGCGCGTCGCGGCCTACGCCCAGATTCTCGCCATCAAGCTCGGGTTACCGCCGGCCGATGTCGAGATCGTGCGGCAGTCGGCGCTCATGCACGACGTGGGCAAGATCGGCTGCGTGATGAACCTGAACAAGCCAGGCAAGCTCACGCACGAGGAGTACCACATCTTCCAGAAGCACCCGGTCTACGGGCGCGACATCCTGGAGCCCATCAGCTTCCTGCACCCGCTCATTCCGGGCGTGCACATGCACCACGAGCGCTGGGACGGGAAGGGCTATCCCATCGGCCTCAAGGGCCAGGATATCCCGCTGTTCGCGCGCATCATTTCCGTGGCGGACACCTACGACGCCATGACTAGCGATCGCGCCTACCGCAAGGCGCTCCCGCACGACGTCGCCACGCGTGAGATCCACGATTGCTCGGGCAGCCAGTTCGATCCGGACGTGTCCGGGAACTTCCTGGAGGCCATCGCGCAGGATCGCAGGGAGCGGACCGAGCGCGGGGACCCCGTTCCGGACTAACGGGCTCGGGCTCGGCCGCGACCACGAGAGGGTGGGACGGGCTCTTTGCCGATTCGAGGTCGGGGTCGAGCCGTAGTTGCTCTCCCCGCAGCCCCTACTGCACGGCCGTCGGCGTGGGCCCAGCCTCAGTCCCGGTCTGCTGAGCGGCTTCCGTGGACTGCCGTCCGGACTCTTCGCTCTTCTTCTCGAGCGCTTCCTCGACCGCCTTCTTCACTTCTTCGTCGCTCGCGTCGCCCTCTGGAATGGGGAGCGGTGCCTCACCGCGTTCGCTGGCTTCCTGCCACGGATAGCGAATGCGGTGGTGGTGCATCTTCACCAGCGTGTCCACCAGCTTCTTGGAGATCACGCGCAGGTCCTCGATGGTGAGGCCCGACTCGTCGAGCTGACCCTGGCGCAGCTTCACGAACATGATGCGGTTCACCATCTCCTCGAACTTCTCGCGTTCGGGGGGATCGATGGTACGCGACGCGGCCTCGATGGCATCCACCAACATCAAGATGGCGGTCTCCTTGGTGCGGGGCCGCATCCCGGGGTAACGGAAGAAATTCTCGCTCAGGTTCTTGGGATTTCCCTGGCCGAGGCACTTGTGCCAGAAGTACTCGATGACGCTGGTGCCGTGGTGCGTGTAGGCGAACTCCACGACCGGCTCTGGAATGCGCCCATCGCGCAGGATGCGCGCGCCCTCCACCACGTGCGCCATGATCGCGTCGGCGCTGACATCGGGCTCGAGTCCCTCGTGTGGTGAGATCTCACCGGGCTCGAGGTTCTCGATGAAGTACTTGCACTGACAGGTCTTGCCGAGGTCGTGGTAGTACGCGCCCACGCGCGTGAGCAGGGCGTCGGCTCCGATAGAGGACGCCGCGGCTTCGGCCAGGTTCGCCATGGCGCGCGCGTGCTCCCAGGACCCCGGGGCTTCACGCGCCATCTTTTGCAACAGGGGCTGGGTGAGGTCGGCCAGATCGAGCAGGCGTGCGCGCGGCACGGCGCCGAGCAAGCGCCCCACGGGAGCCTGCAGGAAGGCGCCGATCACGCCTGGAAGCAGGCCGCCGATGGCGCCGCTGATGACGTCGGAGTGCTGCCACGTAGACAGGTCACCGCGCAGCGAGATGCCACCGCGGAACAACATGGTGTTGGCGATGACCATGGTGGCGTTGGCAGCCGCCGCGGCCAGGCCGGCCAGCAAGATGTCGCTGCTGCGTCGGCGGGCGCGCAGGGCGAGGGTGACCGTGAAGCTGCTGGCCAGGAACGCGAGTAGGTACTCGAGCCGGAAGTCGGTGAGTGACGCGCAGAGGAAGCTGGCGGCCATGCCGACCATGAAGGCCGTGCGGCGATCCAGGAACAACGAGACCCAGAGAGGCAACGCCGCCACCGGCAACACGTAGGCACTGGCGTCGGTTAAAAGCAGCACGAGCTTGGACAGCGCCATCGCGGTGACCGTCAGCGCGAGCAATCCGACCTGGGTCCTGAGCAGGGTGCCGTAGCTCAAGCTGAAGCGCCTGAGGTACGTCGTCATCATGACGCTGATCAGGAAGTACACGAACCATACCCCGAGCAGCGTGCCCAGGCGCACGGGGCGCCGCGCGCTCTCGTAGAGCGTGATGTACTCGGCGATGCTGGCGTCGCTCGTACTGGTGCCGCGCGAGATGATGGGCGCCACGCGCACCAGCTGCGAGACCCCTTGAGAATTGGCCGCGCGCATCGCGACGGGCGGCAAGCGCAGCGTGACGGGCGCGGATTGATCGGGGCGCACTCGCAACGGCTCGAAAAAGGTCTCGCCAACGCTAATGATGGTCAGCAGCGTGGCGGTGACCGCGCTCATGATGAGGCCGGCACGGGGGCCAGCGATCAGACGAGTACGCAGCATTCGCCAGTCGATCTCGAAGCCGAGTGGGGACGGGACGGTTCGGTTGCGAGGGGCGCGCGGCGCGACCCTTTCGACGAGCCATCAACCGGCCGGTGCAGAACACCCAGCTTTTCGGTCACCATGGCCTGGAGGCTAGTGCTCTCTTTGGAACCTTTCAAGAACCGCGGCTCCCGCGCGCCGGACCCGGTTCGGCCTACAGGTGCCATCCCGGCGTACAGCGCCAGCGCCCGCTTACGCCGTTGGGTCCCGTGGTGGAGCCTGGTTTCCGCGTGCGTTCTCCTGGGCTTGTTCACGCTCGCCTGGCCCTTTTCGGTGGACGACGCGTTCATTTTAGCTCGCTACGCACGGCGTCTTTCGGCTGGGCAGGGGTACACGTTTTCGGACGGGCCCCCCACAGACGGTGTGACGGGGCCGCTGTGGCTCTTGCCGTTGTGGCTGGGGGCTCGATTGGGTCTTCACCCGCTGTCGGTCGGCAAGGTGTTGGGCGGCGCCGCCGCGCTGGTCGCGGTGGGCCGGGTCGTCGCGCGCGCGCAGGTGCGGGCGCTGGGTCGCGTCCACGCGCCGCTCACGGCGGCATTCTGCCTCACGTCGGTGCCCCTGGTGATCTGGCCGGTAGCAGGACTCGAGACGGGACTCGCGACCTGGCTCGTCACCGAGATCGCCCTGGGCATCACGCGCTCACCGGCGCCGCGCATCCGCTGGGTCGGCATCTGCGTGGGCCTCTTGGCCTGGCTACGTCCCGAGCTCGCGTTCTTTGCTCTGGTGGCGCTGGGCTCGCTCGCAGTGCGGGCGCCCAAGCTGGCCTGGCGTGCCTGGGTCATCGCGGGAGCATTCGCGATCGCGGTGCTTGCGTTTCGCAAGCTGACGTTCGGTCATTTTCTTCCGATGAGCGGCGCAGCCAAGCCACCCGAGCTGCGACATGGCATCGAATACATGCGCGGCCCTCTTCTGCGCCCCGAGACGGGGCTCGCCATCGCGGTGTTCGTGGTCGCGCTGCGGGTCACGCGCGGTCAGCGCTGGTTCGAGTTCCCGCTGCTGCTCGCGCTCTCGTTCCATGTGCTGTGCGTCGTGTTGGCGGGTGGCGACTGGATGCCAGGTTTTCGTCTGCTGTGCCCGCTCGTGCCGGTCTTCGCTTGGTGTCTGGCGCGTGCGTTCGTCGCGATTTGGTTGAAACATCGCAGCCTCTTCTGGTGCTTGCTGGTGCCGCTCTTGACGCTGCGTGGACTCGTGGTCGCCAGCGAGCTGACCACGGCTCGCGCCGCAGGCATCACCCGTGAGCGAGCCTTGCCGCAGCTACGCGAGTTGCTGCATGCGCAGAGTGGGCTGATCGCGGCGGTGGATGTGGGCTGGCTGGGAGAGGCCTATCCAGGCCCCATTCTCGATCTGGGCGGCCTGACCGATCCGAGGATTGCCTACTTGCGGGGAGGGCACGTCGACAAGCGCATCGCGAGTCCTTGGCTCAGGGCTCAAGGGGTGACGCTCTTCATGCTGCACAGCGCGCAGCCGCCGCGCCTCGACGAACAGGGACGCGTGCGGTGGTTTCAAGGATTTCCGGTGGAACGTCGCGTACTCAGCATGCCCTGGGTGGCAGCGAATTATCGCGTGAGCGAACGCTTTGCCTATCAGCCTGCGTATCACTATGTGCTGCTCACGCCGCGCGCTTCGGCCCCCTAGCGCCCCCTAAACGAGCGCGCTGTCAAGCTCGAACAGGTTGGTTGGCGATCCTGCGTACGCACGTGAATTCGCGCTTGGTAGTTCGCACAGATTTGGCACCATAGACCCATGTCGTCCCTGGCTCCTGGATTTCTCGTGGCAGCGCCCATCCTGCGCGATCCCAACTTCGCGGGCAGTGTCGTGTTGATGGTGGAGCACTCGGAGCAGGGTGCGCTCGGCTTCGTCGTGAATCGCGTCGCGAACGCGAGTTTGCAGAAGGTGCTCGGACAGCTCGGCGTGGCCGACATTCCGATTCGGCACGAGGTTTCGGTGATGCTGGGCGGACCTGTTTCGCCGCAGACCGGATGGATCGTGTTCGACGCGCCTGCGCAGGCCGCACAGGATCGCGAGGACGTGCTGATGGTGACGGACTCGCTCGGCGTGAGTGCGTCCAAGCAGTTTCTGGTCGACGCCGTGAAGGGCGAGGGGCCCGGGCGCGCCATGTTGGTGCAAGGCTACGCGGGTTGGGGCCCCGGACAGCTCGAGCTCGAGCTGCGCCAGGGCGTATGGATCCCGGTGGACCTCGACGCACGGGTGATCTTCGACGAGCCAGCGGAACGCCGCTGGAGCGCCGCGCTCGGCGTGCTCGGAATTCACCCCGCTGCGCTGCCCAGGACGCAAATCGCGCAAGCGTGACGCGGGCTTAGCAGGGCCGTTGACCTGCACTCCTGAAGGCGGCGACACTTCGTCGTGTGGTGGCCGTCCGTCTTCCCCTACACAGTGCGCTTGCTCTCACTTTTGCCTGGCTCGTGATCGCGAGCCCGGGATGCAGTACCGACGCTGCTGGCACGCAGCACGGTGCGGAGGGGCAGGTCGATGAGGACGATCCGGACGGCGGCGATGCGGGCAACCCGCCTGGCGACGGATCCGTAGGCGCGCTGGCGACCCTCGAGATCATGGGCCCAGCGACGCTGCGGGCGGGCGACGAGCTCGACGTGACCTGCGTGGGGCGAGATGCGCGGGGGCACGTCTTGCGGCTGGCGGACGGCCAGCAGGAGGTCGCCATCAAGCCTGCGAGCGCCGTGCAGGCCCAGGGCGACCGCCTGACCGTGGTCGAAGCGGGAGAGCTGAGCGTCACCTGCAGCGTTCCGGCAGCCGCGCTGACGTCTGCGCCGGCCATCATCGCGGTCAGTGCGGGCGCGCCGGCCACGGTCGGCACGAGCGTTGGCGCCACGGACGTGGCGGCGGGTGACACGGTCACCGCGAGCTGCGACGTCCGCGATGCATTTGGGAACCAGAACGTCGACGCCGTGCCCACCTTGTCCGTGCAGCCTTCGGACGGTGCCAGCGTGAGCGGCCTTGGGGTAACGCTCACCAAGCCAGGCTCGGTGTTGGTCGCATGCCACGTGCCAGGTGCGCAGGGCACGGGAGTCATGGTCAGTGTGGCGCCCGGTCTGCCAGCCCAGTTGAAGCTCACGGTGGATCCGAGCGCCGCGACCTACGCGCGCGACTCGCTCCTTACCTTCTTCACGCTCGTCCAGGACGCCTATGGCAACGAAGTTCCCGATGCGATGGTAACCCTCAGCTCTTCGCCGGCGGCAAGCGTCGTGGTGAGCCCGACCAAGTTTCGCTTTGGCGGCGAGGGAAGCTACGTGATCACGGGGGTGGTGGCGGCGCCCACGGATGGCGGCCGCGAGGTTTCGGCCAGCACCTCGATCACGGTTTCGGCGACCAATCAGGGGCCAGACATCAGCTGCGACGAACCCCTCCAGGGCAGCATGCTCGATGTTCCCATGAACAGTGTGGTGGCCTTCAAGGGCACGGCGTTCGATGGCGATGGTGTGGCGTCGCTGACGGTCAACGGCAGCGCGGCGGTGGTCGACGCGAGCGGCAAGTTCACGGCTTCGCTGACGGCCCATTTCGGGATCAACCACGTCGACATCGTGGCCGTGGACAAGACGGGCCTCTCGAGCTCGCGCACGTGCGCCTTTTTGGCGAGCGATGTGTGGCAGTCGGAAAGCGACTTCCCTGGCGCGATCTCCTTTGCCCTCTTTCCCTCTGCCATCGACGACACCGACCGAACGGGTGCGGTGGACTCGCTCGCGGACCTGCTCGCACAGGCGGCCAACGCCAGCGCGTTCAAGACGAAGCTCGACACCAGCTTCAAGGCGCAGAATCCATGGAAGCCGAGCTCCTGTGACCAAGAAGTGTGTCCGCCCGCAGGCTGCTCGTGCATCTATCGCTCGAGCATCTCGTATCAGTCGCTGAGTCTGCCGCAGGCCAGCGTCGTGAGCGCGAGCAGCGTCGCCGACGGCATCAGCGTGACGACGACCATCGCGACCGTCACCCTGAACATGAAGATCGAGGGCACCGTGAACGCGGCGCCGTTCTCGCAGAATTTCACCGTCACCTATCCGAACCTGAGCAGTACGGCGATCTACGATGTGAAGCTGTCGGCGGGCGTGCCCCACGTGACCTTGCGCGCGGGCTCCCAGAGCTCGAGCATCGGCAACCCGACCGTTCAGTCGAATGGCATCAGCCCGTGGGCCGTCAACAACGTGATCACGCCGTTCGTGAACGCGCAGCGCGCCAACGTGCGCACGGTGATCTCGAACCAACTCGTGGACGACCAAACGGTCATCCTCGACACCGTGTCGAGCTCCCTCAGCGTCGCCCCGCTCAAGACCGACATCGCACGTCTGGATGGCTCGGACACGTTCGCCTTGAACTTGGGGCTCAGCTACCCGAGCGTCTCCGCGACGGCCGCTCGCGCGCGGTTTACCTTGGGCACACGCTTCAGTGCGTTCACGGCGCAAAATCGCCCCTCACTCGGCATCGTGAGCCCTCCCGGTACGACCTTGCTGGACGTGTCCGTCAGCAATCCCTCGAACGTGGCGACCTCGCTGTCCGCGCTGATGCTCGAGCAGAAAGCGAACGCGTTGTGGCGCGCAGGGCTCTACGACGTGGTGCTCACTGGGACCAGAATCGGCGGGGGGGTGGCCGCCAACGTGAGCGCGCAGGTGAGCACTTCCTTGCCGCCCGTGTTCGACGTGGTCAGTGCCAGCAACGTCGCGTTGGCCTTCGGAGGGGTGACCGTGGATCTCAGCATACCCGGCGTGTGGAACGGGACGCGCACCATCGAAGTGGTCGCTCGCTACACCACGACCCCCGTCGTTGCCGGCCAGACAGTGAACGTCCAGACGCCGGTGCTCGCCGAGCTCCACTATGGCTTCGGACGAGTCCAGCTGAACGCTGCCCAGAAAACACAGCTAGAGACCACCTTGAAGGCGGTGCTCTTGAAGCTTGCCCAGGCCACCCTCGCGGCCCAGCCCTCGCTGCCGTTGCCGCACGTCAGCGTGCCCGCCAGCCTCACCGCCTACGGGCTCAGTGAAGCGTCGTTCGGGATCCTGACCCCCGCGCTCACGGTGCAGAGCGAGAACGCGGTGGTGCGCGGCACCTTCGGCGGCTTCTGACTTACTCGGACTTGGCGGCCGCTTCGGGAGCCTTCTTCTTCATCGAAGGCATCATCTTCTTGGCGACGTCAGTGGCGGGGGCGGTTTCGCTCTCGGCCACTGGGGCCTCAGCGGTCTTGCCCTCGAACACGAGCTTGCCGAAGCGACTCGGCACGTGGAAGTCACCCACCAGCGGTGCCGACCAGCCGGCAGCGCGCATGCCCTTCTCGCGCGCGTCCATCACGTAGAGGTTCATGCGCCAGGTCTCGCCCGCCTTGGGAGGCTCGTGCTTGGGATCGCCGAGCGTGAACGCGGTCCACGGGATCGCCGCCTCCACGGTGTAGCCCTGGTCGGCTTCGTCGTCGTTGAGCGTTCCGCGCACGGCCACACCGTTCTTGAGGCCAGAGTTGAAGTCCATGTGGCCGAAGGGCTGGGGCACCCGGCGGCTGTCGTAGCGCGTGTCGAACACCTTGCCCGCGGGCGACACCTGGAGCTCGAAGTAGTTCTTCTCGTCTCCATCGGGGTCGATCATGAGCTCCACCGTGTCCTGTTCCCACAGGTGGTCGTCGTCCTTGGTGAAGGTGCTCTTGAGGTAGTCGTCCGCGACGTCGAAGGCCACGTAGAGGTTCTGGGCGTCCCAGGCGGCCTTGGCGGTGACCGGGAAGTCCGCGGCGTCGCCCGTCATGGTGTTCACGAACAGCGCCGTGGGCTTGGCTTCGGACCAGATGGACTCGTCGAGCTTGCCGTCGAGCTTGACGGGCGCGCTGGCTGGCACCTCCACCGCGTGTAGCTCGGGCAGCGGGCTCTCGGCGCCCTTGACCGGGAGCTCGAGCGCGCGCGCACGGTTTTCCTTGTCCTGTGGGCCCTTCACGGAGAGCCGCATGTCGTCCTTCCAGAAGCCCAGGTACACGACGGCCTTGGGCGAGTTCCAGTTGTTCGGCACGGAGATCACTTGCTCGTCGCGCACGTAGGTGCCGGGTTCCCACAGCGAGGGCTCGTAGAAGGAGCGCAGCGGGCCGTTGTGGTCGAGGTTGATGCGGCTGCGGTTGCGGGCGTCCGCCAGGTGCGTGAACTGCTTGTAGCCCGAGGGCGCGGCGTGCTCGACCTTGTAGTGCCAGGTGACCGTCACGGGCTGACCAGGCGTGAGCTCTTCGCTCGACACGTCGTAGCCGATGAGCGTGACCTTGTCGTCGAACTTGATGTCGAGTGGGTGCTGGGGCTTGGTCGGGGTCTTGCTGACGTACTTCTGGACCTGGGTTTGTTGCTCGGGGCTCAATGCGCCCTTCTTCGAGCAGCCTGCGGCGCCGACGGTCAGCGCCAAGCACAAACCCATCACGGAAATCGCAACACGCGTCATGGTTAGCGGCCCTTCTTGCGAGACTTCTTCTGCATCTTGCGCAGGTTCTTCTTCTTCTCTTTGTCGACCTTCTTGCGCGGACCGGGAGTCGGTTGGCCGAACATCCCAGCAGGCCCACCGCGCCCCAGTCCGGCCATCAGCTGATCCGCGAGGCCTTCCATGCCCTCGAGCCCCGGCGGCAAACCGCCGAGCCCCTGAGGCATACCGGGAAAGCCGCCCATGCCTCCCATCCCGGGCATTCCCGGGAAGCCGCCGCCCTTCATGGCGTTCCTCATGTTACGCGCCATGTTGAGCTGCTTCATGCCCGGTAGCTTGGAGAGCATGCCGGCGCTCTGACCGATGTTGCCCATCAGGTCGCGCATCATGCCAAAGCGCTCGAGCAACTCGGCCACCTCGCGCTCCTGGCGCCCCGAGCCGCGCGCGACGCGCACGATACGGGTGGGCTGCTTCTGGAACAGCTCGGTGTGCACGCGTTCCTCGCGCGTCATGGAGCTCACGATGGCCTCGGCCTTCACCAGCTCCTTGTCGTCGAGGTTGGCGCCCTCGGGCATGCCGTCGGGGAAGAAGGGCAGCTTCTCGAAGATGTCCTTGAGCGGCCCCATCTGCTTGATCATGCGGATCTGCTCGAGGAAGTCGTTCAGGGAGAAGCGCCCCTGGAGCATCTTGGCGGCCTCTTCGGCGGCCTTCTTCTCGTCGATGACGCCCTCGAAGTCCTTCATTAGGCCGACGACGTCGCCAAAACCGAGGATGCGGCTGGCCATGCCCTCCGCGCGGAAGGGCTCGAGCTTGTCGAGGCCTTCGCCCATACCGGCGAAGACAATCGGCGCGCCCGTGACTTCCTTGATGGAGAGCGCGGCGCCACCGCGGGCGTCACCGTCGAGCTTGGTGAGCACCACGCCGTTGAGGGTGAGGTACTGGTTGAACGAGGCCGCGGTCTTGACCGAGTCCTGGCCGATCATCGCGTCGACCACGAGGAAGATGTTCTCCGGCTTCGTGCGGTCGCGGATGGTGGAGAGCTCCGACATCAACGCTTCGTCGATCGCCAGACGACCCGCGGTGTCGTAGAGCACCACGTCGCACTTTTGGCGCCGTGCCTCTTCTCTACCGCGCTCGCAGATCTCGATGGGGTCGCCACCCGGGATGGCGAACACCGGCACGCCGAGGCGTTCACCCAGCACCTGCAGCTGCTCGATGGCGCCCGGGCGCTGCACGTCGGCGGCCACCAGGAGGGGCTTTCTGCCCTGCTCGTCGCGCAGGTACTTGGCGAGCTTGCCGGTGGTGGTGGTCTTACCGGAGCCCTGCAGACCCACCATCATGATGCCGGTGAGCGCGGGCTTGGGTACGAGCTGCACCGGATCGCCCGTGAACTCCATCATGCTCAGGAGCTCGTCGTGACAGATCTTGATGAAGCGCTCGGCTGGGCCGACCTTCACCTTCTGGCCGGAGACCGTGGCCGAGGTCTCCATGACCTCGCCGATGGCCTTCTCCTTCACGTGTTGGAGGAAGCGCTTGACGACGTTGAATTCGACGTCGGCTTCGAGCAAGGAAAGGCGCACATCGCGCAGTGCCTGCTCGATGTTGTCCTCGTTGAGCTCCGCGAGCCCAGACAGTCGCTGGCGTGCTGCGCGGAAGCCCTTGGTGAGCGTCTCGAACATGAGGCTCTAGCTCCAAAAAACAGGGGTCCAAGCCCCCCAAAAAACACGAAACTCCCGGGGCCGGGTTAGCATGGGGGGCATCGGCCAGCCAACCCGGGCCGTCTCGGCCGTCGAAGCGGGCGCGCCAGCCCACGAGGAGCCGCAGCGGCGCGCCCCGGGGCACTTGACCTCTGGCCCCCGGGCGACGAAGTTGCGCCCCAGATGCCGACGCCCAAGAACCAGATGGAGAGTGGTGCAGCCCTGCCAGCTCCGGGCACCCAACGAGTGCTGTACCTGGTGGACATCAGTGGCTACGTGTTTCGCGCTTTCTACGCGCTGCCGCCGCTCACGAGCGAACGCGGCGAGCCCACCGGTGCGCTCTACGGGGTCACCTCCATGCTGCTCAAGCTGGTCCGGGAAAGGCAGCCCGACCTCCTGGCGGTGGTGATGGACGGCAAGGGGCACTCGTTCCGCAAGGACCTGTTCGCCGACTACAAGGCCAACCGGCCCAGTGCCCCCGACGATCTCCAAGCAGCAGATGGGCAAGGTGCGGGAGGTGGCCGAGGCCTACGCGATTCCCTGCTACGAGCGCGACGGGGTCGAGGCCGACGATTCTGATCGCCAGCCTCACCAAACAGGCGCGGGCCAAGGGCTATCCCGTGGTGATCGTGAGCGCCGACAAGGACCTGTTGCAGCTGGTGGGCGACGGCGTGTGGATGCTCGACACGATGAAGCAGCGCGCATTCGGGCCGGAGGAGACCGTGGAGAAGCTGGGGGTCAAGCCCGAGCAGGTGCGGGATTACCTGGCCCTGGTGGGCGATAGCTCCGACAACGTGCCGGGCGTGCCCTCGGTGGGGCCCAAGACCGCGGTCGAGCTCTTGACCCAGTTCGACACCCTGGAGGGCGTGTACACGCGCCTCGAGGAGCTCAAGAAGAAGGCGCTCAAGGCCAAGCTCGAGGAGCACCGCGACAAGGCGTATCTCTCGCGCGAGCTGGTGACGCTCAAGGACGACTACGAGCTGCCGCTCGACGAGCAGGCGCTGCGCTACGGCGGATGGGACGACGGGGTGCTGCGCAAGTTCGTGAAGCACTACGGGTTCACGCGCCTGATCGATCAGTTGGGGGCTGGACCCGCGTCCGCCGGCGGGCCCAAAGCGGCGAGCGCGCCCGCGCAGCTGTCGCTGGGCGAATCCCCTGCGGCCCCCGCTGCGGCCGCGGCGTCCGACACGTCCAGCGCGCCCGCGTCCGACGTGCCCGTGGTGGAGGCGCGGCCCGAGCTCGCACCGGCGCCGGTGGTGTTGCGCGTGGTGCAGGAGGCAAGCGAGTTGCCCGAGATCGCGCGGGCCATCGAGGCCGCCGGGGCTTGTTCTCTGTTCGCTGCTGCCGAGCACGACGAGCCCGTGGCCGGTGCGCTGATCGGGCTCGCGCTTAGCTGGAACCAGGAAGGGGTCTACATTCCGCTCGGACACGCCTACCTGGGCTGTCCGCCCCAGATTCCGATCAGCGCGCTCAAGGCCTCGCTCGGCCCGGTGCTCGAGAATGCGGCCATCAAGAAGCGCACCAGCAGCGCCAAGCGCGACACCATCGCGCTCACGCACCACGGAATCGCGCTGGCCGGTGTGGAGTTCGATCTGATGCTGGCGAGCTATCTGCTCGACGCCGATCTGCGCGGCCACGGCATGCACGAGATCTCTGATCCGCAAGTACGACTTCGACGCGCCGAACTTCGAGCAGCTAGTGGGCAAGGGGAAGGTGCGGCGCCAGCTCGGTGAGCTCAGCGCCGAGGAAGTGCTGCCGTGGGTCAGCGTCGAGGTGAACCTCGAGCAGGTCGGGAACAGCCTGCGCGACGAGCTTGCTGCAGCCCACGTGAGCGACGTGCTCTATCAACTGGAGCTCCCCCTCACGTCCGTGTTGGCCGATATGGAGCGCCGCGGCGTGCAGGTGGACGCCGAGCGTTTGCGAGAGCTCGGGCGCACGGTGGACAAGGAGATTCAGGGCTACGAGAAGAGGTGCTTCGAGCTGGTGGGACGCGAGTTCAACGTCAACTCGCCGCGCCAGCTCGAGACCATTCTGTTCGACGAGCTCAAGCTGCCCGTGGTGGAGAAGACCAAGACCGGACGCTCCACCAACGCCGACGTGCTCGAAGAGCTCGCCATCATGCACCCGCTGCCCGCGGCCATCCTCGAGCATCGTCAGCTCGCCAAGCTCAAGGGAACCTACCTCGACGCGCTGCCGCGCGAGATCAACCCGCGCACCGGGCGTATCCACACCAAGTTCGAGCAGGCCGTGGCGGCCACGGGCAGGCTCTCGTCCAACGAGCCCAACCTGCAGAACATCCCGATTCGTACCGAGATCGGTCGCTCCATTCGCACGGCCTTCGTGGCGGCGCCGGGCTTCAAGATCTTCGCGGCGGACTACTCGCAGATCGAGCTGCGCGTGCTCGCCCACCTGAGCCAGGACCCGGCGTTGGTGAAGGCCTTCTCGGAGAACGACGACGTGCACAACCTCACGGCCCAGGCCCTATTCGGGGTCGATCGCGAGCAGGTCACGCGCGAGCAACGCGCCGCCGCCAAGACCGTGAACTTCGCGGTCATCTACGGGCAGACCCAGTTCGCCCTGGCCCGCAACCTGCGCATCGCCCGTGGGGAGGCCCAGCGCTACATCAAGGCCTTCTTCGAGCGCTACGCGGGCGTTCGACGCTATCTGGACACCCTGGTGCAGGAGGCCCGCCAGACGGGCTCCGTGCGCACCCTGATGGGACGCAGGCGCCTGGTGCGCGACATCACCGCCAAGAACCACGCCGTGCGCTCGGGCGCCGAACGCATCGCCCAGAACGCGCCCATCCAGGGCAGCGCCGCGGACATCATGAAGACCGCCATGATCAGGGTCCACGGCGCGCTGGCGCAGGCCCAGATGCGCTCACGCATGGTGCTCACGGTGCACGACGAACTCGTGTTCGAGGCCGCCGAGGGGGAGGGCGAGGCGCTCGAGAAACTGGTACGCGAGGCGATGGAGGGCGCGGTGACGCTGAGCGTGCCCATGGTGGTGGGCACGGGTTGGGGGGTAAGCTGGGGCGAGGCCCACTGACGAGAAGCAAAGCGGCACGCGGGGGAATCGTCGCCGTCAACCGCCGCTGACCACGGCGACCATCCGTCGTTCCTCAGTCTCCGAGAATCGTCGGCCGAGATCGCTGCGCGCGAGCTATGCGCTCAAGAGCCTGCGAAGCACCCGCACCGGCAGCGCGCCTTCATCCGGCAAGAGCTGCGAATCGGCGCCCAGGCGCAAGCGGATGCCGCGCCATTCGACCGAGCGCGAGAAGCTCGCGTAGACCCACACACCGAACATGATCGCGTCCTTCACGGGCCCGAGTACGAGGTGCTGGAGCTTCATGGGCGCGCCGCGCACCAGCTTCACGAGCTGGCCGTCGATGGCGGTCTTGAGGGCGACCATGCCCAACAGCGCGTAGCCGAAGGAGGTCTCGCAGCCCGAGCTGAGCCAGGCCAGCAGCATGAGTGCGCTCGGGTTGGTGAAGATGTCGGTGATGAAGCTGACGGGGTGGATCACCGCGCGCATCTTGAGCCAGCGCGCGTGGCGCGTGAGCGAGCGGTCGAGGGCCATGTCCACGTTCACGTTGCGGATAGGCGTGGCGGAGAGCAGTACCTTCTTGCCGCTGTCGCCGTAGTGACGCCCGAGCAAGAAGTCCTCGGCCAGCGAGTCCTTTACGCGCTCCAGGCCGCCCAGGGACTTGAGCTCGCTGCTGCGGAAGAGCATGGACTTGCCGATCACGCAGGTGACGCCGCCCAGCTTGAGCGCTACGCAGCAGGCCGGTGCCACATAGGCCGAGAGCTGCAGGTTTTCGATGGCCGAGCCGAACGAACGCTCGCCGATGCCGGAGACCACCGAGGACAGCAGCGAGGCCTCTTCGCTCACCAGCTCGGAGACGATGCTGCGCAGGTAGTCGCGCGGGGCCCAGACGTTGGCGTCGCTCTGCAACACCAGGTCGTGGCGCGCGGCGCGCAGGGCTCCCTGCAGGTTGGAGACCTTGGGATTGAGACCCCAGTTCTCGTCGCTCAGCACGAAGCGCACGGACACGCCGGGGTACTCGCGCGCCAGGCGGCGGGCCACCTGCATGGCGGGGTCTTCGCGCGTTGCGCTCGCGAACACGATCTCGAGCTGGCCCGGGTACTCCTGCTCGAAGAAGCTGCGCAGGCAGGCCTCGAGGTTCTCTTCCAGGCCCTTCACGGGCTTCAGCAGGCTCACCGCAGGGAACTCGGCGATGGAGCGGGTCTGGCGGCGGCGGAGGGTGTGGAGCCAGGTTGCTCCGACCATCACGAGGTAGAAGCCGAAGGAGAACGCGGCGGCGGTCAGGAGGACAGTGGTGAGGCTGAGCATGGGTGGGTGGCTGTCTGGTCTCACGCACGCGCGCGACTCGATGTCGACCGCGTTGCTGCCGCCCGCAAACCGGGACGAACTGGGCCGCACTATGGCACGCAGCCGATCGCTCCGAACCTTCCTGTCCAGCCCGCTGACAATGTTTTACATATCGTCGCTAGCTGTGACAGGTTTGCCGAAGCGAATACAATAATTCCAGTGGGTTAGAGTAGCAATCCCCACGGGCCCGGCGCTCAGTAACACCCCTGCGAGCAGATCGCCTCTTCGCGAGCGCACAGCAATCGACAGTCCGGGGAATCGGGCGGACAGTTGGCCTGGCAGTGCTGCTGGTACTCCTTGCAGACCGTGTGACAGCCATGGGGCACGGCGGAGACCCCGGCGTCCTCGGCGTGCATCGTGGTGGCCACCTCGGCCCCGACGTGGGCGCTGCGGAGGCGCATATGGCTGCTCACGGAGGGGTCCGTGGGCGGGCTGCTGGGGCCCGTCGAAATGCCGGGCAGCTTGAGCGTCTGGTCGCCGGCCTGGATGGCCTCCACGCGTCGCATGGCGTAGTCGATGCGATGGGCAGGTTGGTGCCGGGTGTAATCCGCCAACCATGCATTCCAGCAGGCCTCACGCTCCATGGGGGTCACTGCGGCATTGAACTCGGCCCCGTAACAGTGCTCGAAGTACACGTTGCCATCGTGCACCATGCGATGACTGGGTGCGCAGGCCCAGGCCATGGTGCAGCCTAGAAGTACAGAGATGGACCGGGCCATGTCTCAAGACGCTAGCACTCCAGCCAGCACCGCAGCTACGCGGAACGCCGACTCGATCTCGCCGAGTAGCGAGCGCGAGCCGGCGTTGGGGCAAGGGGCGTTGGTGCTGCCTGGTCTGGGCGAGCTCTGGTTGGCGTGGAGCGCGAAGGGCCTGTTGATGCTCTCGCTGCCTGGCCGCATGCCCGGCGAAATCGAGGCCGCCATGGTGGATCGCGAGATCCTGCCGCCTCCTCTGGCCGATGTCCCGAGCGCGTACGCGGATCCGCTGCGCGCCTACGCCGAAGGGGCCGCGGTCGATCCCGCGAGTCTGCCCGTGGACCTGCGCGGTACGGCGTTCCAACTGAAGGTTTGGCAGGCCCTGCGCAAGATCCCGCGGGGAGGCGTCCGCAGCTACGCGGGCATCGCCGCGGACATCGGTGCCCCGCGTGCGATGCGTGCGGTGGGGGCTGCGAATGCGGCCAATCCGATCGCCATCGTGGTGCCCTGCCATCGAGTCGTAGGGACAGGGCTAGGGCTGGGCGGCTATTCGGGCGGGCTCCCCATGAAGCGCCGCCTGCTCACGCTCGAAGGCGTGCGCGTGGATGCGGGCAAGGTCATTCCTGGTCAGCTCGAGCTGTGGGACCGCCTGGCCGACGACTGAGCTGCTACATGGCATGCTTCGATCATGATGGAGCGTCTAGGCACATGCTTGATGTGCGCGCTCGCGGTCGCAGCTTGCGCTCACCGTCCCTCGTCCACGCCTTCCAGCCCGGAGGCGCGTGGCGTACCCGACAGCGAATTGACCCCGCGCGGAGCCTATTCCTGCGCCAGCGGTCAGAGCTTGGCCACCCAGTTCGACAGCACCCAACAGCAGCTCGCGCTGAGCATCGACAACACGCTGGTGCGGCTCGATCAGGTGCCGTCGGGCTCGGGCTCCAAGTTCTCGAACGGGCAGATCACGTTCTGGAACCAGGGCCAGTTGGCTTCGCTCGAGGTCGATGGTGTGCGCACCGACTGTCAGCGCGAGATCAGTCGTTAGTGGGTGGTCGGGGAGGTCGCGTGACCTCCCCGACAATTAAGCCATTTGCTTGAGGGCGTCCCCGAGCTTTTGCTTGGCGGCCTCGAGTTCGGCCTTACGCGCGGTATCCTTGGCGATGACCTCGGCCGGGGCGCGGGCGATGAAGTCCGCGTTGCCGAGCTTCTTGGCCAGGACCATCAGGTCCTTCTCCACCTTGCTCAGCTCGCGCGTGACGCGCTCCTTCTCCTTGGCCATGTCCACCAAGCCCGTGAGCGGCACGAGCACGGTGATGCCTTCGGCCACGGCCGTGGCGGTGTGCTCGGGGATGACGTCGCTGGCGTCCTCGAGCGTGAGCGTCGCGTTGCAGAGGGTCTCGATGGCCCCCTTCTGCGAGCTGAGCAGGGCTCGCTTCTCCGCCTCACCCGTTCGCACCGTGAGTGAGAGGTGCTTCTTCGGGGCCAGGTCGTGCTCGGCGCGAATGGCACGTGCCGCGCTGATAACCGAGCTGAGCCAGGTGAGCTCCTTCTCGGCGGCCTCGTCGCGCAGGCCTTCCTTGCCGGCCTGGGGGTAGGCGGCGACGGCGCAGGCCTTGGCGTGGCCGGCCCGCTTGGGCACGTTCTGCCAGATCTCTTCGGTGATGAAGGGCATCATGGGGTGCAGCGCGCGCAGTACGCTCTCGAGCACGTGCACCAGCGTGGCGCGCGTCTCCTTGGCGAGCGCTTCGGCTTCATCACGCTCGCGCGTCGTGCCTCCCGGGTCGCCCCCGGCCAGCAGCGGCTTGGTGAGCTCCAAGTACCAGTCGCACAGCTCGTTCCACACGAAGTGATAGAGCCCGAGCGTGGCGTCATCGAGGCGGTACTCGTGCACGCCCTGGTTGGCGGCGGCGAGCGCCACGTCGAGGCGCGACAGGATCCAGCGGTTGATCAGCGCCGTCGCTTGCGGACGTTCACCCGTGGCTTCCGCGCCCTTTCCATCGAGCTGCAGCATGGCGTAGCGCGCGGCGTTCCACAGCTTGTTGCAGAAGTTGCGGTAACCCTCGATGCGCTTGACGCTCAAGGCGATGCGGCGTGCCTGGGGCGAGTAGCTCAGCAGCGTGTAGCGCACGGCGTCCGAGCCGTAGGCCTGGAAGCCCTCGGGGTAGGTGCGCGTGATGTACTTGATGCCGCCCTCGCTGGTGCCGCTCTTCTTGGCCTTGTCGAGCAGTTGCTCGGGCGTGGCGCCGTAGATCAGATTCCAGGGGATCGATCACGTTGCCCTTCACCTTCGACATCTTGTCGCCGTTCTCGTCGGTGACCATGCCGGCCAAGAGCACGCGCTTGAAGGGCGGCTTCCCCATGAAATGGATGCCCATCATCATCATGCGCGCGACCCAGAAGAAGAGGATGTCGTAGCCCGTCTCCATGTCGCTGGTGGGGTAGAACTTGGCCAGGTCGGGCGTCTCGTTGGGCCAGCCGAGCGTGGAGAAGGGCCAAAGACCCGAGCTGAACCAGGTGTCGAGCACGTCCTCGTCGGCCTTGAGCTCGCTCGAGCCGCACTTGGGACAGCTGGTGGGATCGGTGCGGCTCACGATCACGTGCTCGCACTTCTGGCAGTACCAGGCGGGGATCGAGTGACCCCACCAGAGCTGGCGTGAGATGCACCAGTCCTGGATGTTGCGCATCCAGTGGTAGTAGGTCTTGGCCCAATCCTCCGGGATGATGACCGTCTCGCCGTTCTCCACGGCCTTGATCGCCGGCTCGGCCAGCGGCTGCGTCTTCACGTACCACTGGGTGGAGATCAGCGGCTCCACGATGGTGCCCGAGCGCTGCGACTTGGGCAGCGTCATCAGGTGCTTCTTGCTGCCGCGCTCAAGGCCCAGCTCCACCAGGCGCTTCTTCACGGCCTTACGCGCCACGAAGCGATCGAGCCCCTTGAACTCGCCGCCCTGGTCGTTGACCTTGCCGTCGAGCGTGAAGATGTTGATCTCTTCGAGGTTGTGGCGCTTGCCCGTGGCGAAGTCGTTGAAGTCGTGGGCCGGCGTGACCTTCACGGCGCCGGTGCCGAACTTGGGATCGACTAGCTCGGCGTCCGTGATGATGGGGATGCGGCGGTTCACGAAGGGGTGCTTCACGAACTTGCCGTGCAGGTGCGTGTAGCGCGGATCCTCCGGGTGCACCGCGATCGCGGTGTCGCCAAGCATCGTCTCCGGGCGTGTCGTGGCGATCACGATCTCGCCACCGTCCTCGGTGGGATAGGCGAACTCGTAGAGCTCGCCCTCGACGTTCTCCTCGGTCTCGACCTCGAGGTCGCTGAGCACCGTTTGCGAGACGATGTCCCAGTTCACCAGACGCGTCGCCCGGTAGATGAGCCCCTCTTCGTAGAGCCGCACGAAGGCTTCGCGCACGGCCACGCAGAGCTCGGGATCCATCGTGAACTTGGTGCGTGTCCAGTCAGCGCTGGCGCCCATCACGCGCTTCTGCTCGAGGATGCGGTCGCCCGACTCGCGGCGCCAAGCCCACACGCGCTCGATGAACTTCTCGCGCCCGAGATCGTGCCGCGTGAGCCCCTCGGCCTTGAGCTGACGCTCGACCACCACCTGGGTCGCGATGCCCGCGTGGTCGGTGCCCGGCACCCAGAGCGCGTTGTAGCCACGCATGCGGTGGTAACGGATGAGCACGTCCTCGAAGGTGGTGCGGCAGGCGTGACCCATGTGGAGGCTGCCCGTCACGTTCGGGGGTGGCATCGAAATTACGTAGGTCGGGCGCGGGTCGCTCGGGTCACTCTCGGCACGGAACAAGCCGTGCTCTTCCCAGAAGGCGTACCACTTCCTTTCGGTGAGAGACGGATCGTAGGCCTTGGGCATCTCGGCGGCTGTCATGGGGGCCGGAAGATGAAGGTTAGAGGGCCCACCGGCAACGGGTGGCGTCGCGACTGCGAGCTAGCCCCCCATTCGACCCCCTCCGCGAGCCGTTCGCCCGCCCGTTAGTTCTGCTCACGCCCGGAGGGCTCCGGTTCGGACCCAAACCGGTCAGCGCGGGCGGTCGCAGCGGGCTGCCGTGCAAAAATTTCCCTAGGAAGAAACGCTTGAAAACCAGGCGCCAATTAGGGTCTTCTCCCACCCCTATGAGTCCCTCCCGCTTGCTCCCCCTTACCCTCTTGGCCGCGGCGTGCCTGGCAACGGCCTGCTCGGAAGACACCACCCCGCCTCGCGACGGCGAAACGCTCGATGGCGGCGACGGAGACGGGGGCGGCGGCCAGCACGACACTGGCACGGTGAACCCCGGAGACGGCGACGGCGACGGGGATGGCGACGGCGGGCAGACGGTGGTCGACAGCGGTGCGGATAGCGGCGCCGACAGCGGCCCGTGCGTGCCGAAGGGCTGTGATGAGCTCCCGAACATCGAGTGCGGCAGCACCACCGACGGCTGCGGTGGGCCGCTCGACTGCGGAGACGACAAGTGCACCGGGGTCAATACTTGCGGCGCAGTGGATGCGAACAAGTGCGGCTGCAAGCCCAAGACCTGCGAAGACCTGGGCGCGGTCTGTGGTGAGGACATCGACGACGGCTGCGGCGGCAAGATCCCGACCTGCGGTGCGGGCGACTGCTTGGCCCAGGGCGACAACTACATCTGCAATCAGGACCGCACGGCCTGCGCCTGCGTGCCCGAGTCGGAGCTCAGCGTGTGCGCGCAGCATGCATGCGGCGACTACGGCGATGGCTGCGGGCTCGAGCTCGACATCAACTGCGGCACCTGCGGCGGCTACAAGCACTGCGTGGACAGCGGCGCTGCCTCGGACTGCCAGTGCGACACCACCAACAACACGCTCAAGACTCAGGCCTGCGCGGGCAAGACCTGCGGCACCGTCACCACCGCCGATGGCTGTCAGTTCACCTGCGGTGCGGCGTGCGGTCCCACCAGCTGCGGTTTGAACGGCGCTTGCACCGGCAACTGCACCTGCCCGAATGACGGCAATGGCGCAGGAGAAGACCAGATCTGCGTGGCGGGAAACTGCTGCACGCCGCCCGCCAACGCGGCGGCCGCTTGCGGCGCCCAGAACTGCGGCGAGGTCACGGTCTGCGGCACCAAGTTCAGCTGCGGCAACAACAACACCACGGCCTGTGCCGACGCGACCAAGGCCTGCTCTGATCCCACCTACGACAAGCAGCATGCCAAGCCCACCTGCATCGACAAGAAGCAGGCCGACCTGCTCGGCACCTACCTGGTGCGTTCGCACGCTTTCCGAGGCTCGCGCGACGGCAACACCGACCTGGTGAACCGCTCCGAGTCGCTCTCCATCGTGACCATCGAGGTCAGCGCGGCGGGCGCACTGCGCATGCGCGACTACGGCTGCTTCACCACGGGCATCGATATCAAGGGAGCGAACCCCAGCATCGCGCCGAGCTACTACAACCTGCCCGAGCTCCTCGTCGACCTCAGCGTGGCGGCGGGCTCCGCGGGCCAGCCCAACACCTGGCTGCGTCCAGCCAAGTCCATCGCTGCGGGCTACATCGATGCCCGCCCCGGGAATTACTTCTGCGACGCTGCGGGCGCCTTCACGGGCGCGGGCAACGCGGCCACCGACTTCAACACGGCACCTGGCTTCATCGGTCCCACGGTGACTGCCGAGTCCGGTGCGCGTAAGGTCTGGTTGGGCAACTACGATCCGCCCAAGGACGAGCAAGCGAACCAGGCCTGCACTTGCCCCGCCAACCTCGCGGCCTACAGCGCGATGCCGGCTGAGAACGTGTCGAGCTCCGCGAGCGGCGTGACGGATTGCCGCATCAACGACATCGACGACGACAACAAGCCCGGCTTCAGTATCATCGCCAAGTACGGCACCACCACCCTGAACGTGGCCGCTGCCAGCCTCTCGACTACCGAGTGGTGGGGCAACATCGACCCCGCGGGCCGCCACTACGGCTTTGGCGCCATCTCGGCCAGCCACGCCCGCACGGTCCCCCTGTCGCGCAAGTTCCTCACTTGCGGCGGCAGCCCGGCCTTCAGCGCGGGCCTCCTGTGTCTCGCCGCGCCGAGCCAATCCGACTGGGGCTGCGGCGCCCAGTACGACGTGGTCCGCTTCGAGAAGCAGCCCAAGGGTGTGCACTACGACACCTTCGACCAGCTCAAGAACGCCTGCATCGGCGCGGGCAAGTACTACGCGAACGCGCCGGCCACGGCCGTGGGGCAGGCCAAGACCAAGGTGGGCGAGTTCTCGTTCACGACGGCTTGCACCACCTCCGCCAACTGCCGTGAGGATGAGATCTGCAAGGCGGGCAAGTGCTGGCCGATGACGTCTCCCGAGGTCTGCGACACGACCACGGCTCCCTGTCGGGCGGGCTGGGTCTGCGCGGATTCGGACCACTCCTGCTGGCCCGCCACCTGCACCGATCCCACGCCTTGATGGAACGGGGAGGTCACCCGGCCTCCCCGCCCGTCCGGACCCCGCGAGGTTCGCGTCGCTCACCCAAAGCCCAAGCGCGGCGCGCGTGTTAAACCCGCGCCATGCGTTACCTGTGCGTCCATTGTGATCACCGCTTCGATGTCGAGGGAACCGACGTGCCCTCGCGTTGCCCGAAGTGCATGCGTGCCACCGGCGTGAAGCCGCTCATGCAGCAGTCGTTGTCCGAGGTGAAGAAGGGCATCACGCGCCCCTTCTTGATCGCAATCGGTCTCGGCGCAGCCACGGTGATCGGGGTAGGGGGCTATCTACTGCTCGGCTCGCCCAAGGACCCCAAGCTGGCCCTGGCGAGCACGCAGCCCCTGTCCGAGAGCGATCTGACGGCAGCCTTGGCGAGCCAGCAGGTGAACGCAGGCGGACTCGAGAAGCTGCTCCTCGAAGACGACGCCATCGAGGGCTTCGCGGAGAAAGCGGCAGGCTCGGCCAAGACCCCGAGTGAAAAAGCCAAGGCGCTCACGCAGGCCCTTCGCGAGCGCGCCAAGGCGCTGGCCTTCGTGCCGTGGTCGCTGGGGGAGCCGCGCGCCACACCAGTGATGACGGCGAGCGAGACCTTCAAGTTGGTCCAGAAAGATGGCGGGCGCGCCGAGCTCTATCCCATCGAGGTAGCGGCTCTCGAGGTGAGTGCGCTGCGCAGCCTGGACATGCCCGCGATGGTGGCCGAGTTGGTGCAGGTGCCAGGGGAGCGCGCGCCGCTCGAGGGGGCGGGCTATATCGGGTACTTCGTGGTGGCAGTGCCCGGTGCGAACGGAGCGGCTCCCGAGCTCTTCGACCCTTACGGCGGGCGCAGCCTCAAGGGCAGCGAGAAGATCAATCTGCTGAGTGACGCGACCGCGGTGGGAGCAGCGCTCTCGCTGCGGGCGATCCACGAGATGGCGTACCTGGCGGATCCGCGCAGTGCGCTCGCTACGTCGTCGCACGCGCTGAAGCTGGCGGCGAGCTTGCCGGCGGTGCGCACGGCGCGCGGTGTGATCGTGTTGAGCGGCAAGATGGTGGAGCAGGGGCTCCAGGAGTTCACCGCAGCGAGCCAGCTCCGCGCGGACGCGCCACGCCTGCACAACCTGGCCAGCGTGAAGCTGATGACAGGGGACGTGGAGGGAGCGGGCAACGACCTCACGCGCGCGCTCGAGAAGTCTCCGGACTACGCCTCGGCGCAGGCCAGCCTCGGCGCGCTCGACATGCTGCGCGGCGATGCGGATGGAGCCCGCGTGGCGTTCGAGAAGGCGGAGCAGCTCTCGCCAGATCTATCGCTCGTGCAGTGGGGGCTGGCCGAGTTCGCGCTGCGCTCCGGGGACAAAGCGACGGCGCTCGCCAAGGCCGAGCAGGCGGTGAAGCGTCGCCCATCGTTCGACGCCAAGGTGCGCTACGGCGTGCTGTTGCGTCAGGCCGGGCGCTTCGAGGAGATGCGCGTGGTGGCCCACGAGCTGGTAAAGCTCACGCCGGACTATCGCAAGGACGAGGTGCGCGAACTCTTGACCACGGTGCTCGGTCCCACCGCGCTCGATCCCATCGAGCCCGACCCCAGCGCGGATGATCTGGCAGACCTCGGCGGACCCGATCTCGATCTGAAGCTCGGAGCCGACTCCAAGCTGCTCAATCCCAGCGAGCCTCAGCTCGCACCAGCGGCACCCAGCGGCGGCAACGACCCGATGCTGATGCTCGGTGACCCCAAGAAGCTCAAGCTCGGCGGCGACCAGCCCAAGCTAAAGCTCGATCTCGACTCTCCCTGATCTCTCTGCCCAGTTCGTCCTCGAACTGGGGGTTGGCGTCGGGGGCGGGGGGCCGCTTGGTTGGCGCGGCAACCGCTTTGTCGAACGAGCGTCCTCACAGGCGGGCCGGCATCGAAACGTGTGCCACTCCACCCCCACAGCCACCCCTGACGCGAGAAAGCGCCACCGCGTCAACCAGCGGCCTCCCGCCCCCGAAGCGACGGCCCAGACCAAGAGCCCGCACTGGAGAATGTAATGGCGGAGAGGAGCGTGAGGCACCGATTCGGAATGCAGCTCGATTGCGCGCGCGCCGCGCCGCCGTTAGCGTGATGGTATGCGCTTGATTTTCGTCTCGATCGTCGTGAGCGCATGGATGCCGCTCGCGGGGTTGGCACAAGACAATGTGCAGCCACCGCAAGCTCCGTTCAGCGCCCCCATTCCCGACCCGGCTCCTGTGACGCAGCCCACGCCGTCGCCACCGGCGAGCGCTCCTGCCACACCGTACGCGCCGCCCAGCGCGCCCTATGCGCCGCCCGCGCCCGTGGCTGCCCCAACGCCGGTCGCTCCCGCGGTCGTCTACGCACCACCCGCGCCGGTCACCCCTGCACCCATTTATGCACCACCCGCGCCGGTCACTCCCGCGCCCATCTATTTGGTGCCCATCAGCCAAGCTCCCGCTGTGGCGCCTGCTGTTCCGGGTGCGCAGCTCTCGCCTTCCACGCCTGCGATGTCGGATCCGTCGCTGCCCGCGCCGGGCAAGGGCGACCCAGGCTTCGTCGATCGCAGCAAGTTACCAGGTGGCTACGTCATCGCCGCAGGCCAGGTCATCAAGTACACGTCCCCGGACGATGACCCATTGCAGGCCGTGCGCGAGGCTCAGCTCTCTTCCGAGCTAACGCTCGCGCTGGACCAACTCGACGCGCTGCAGAATCAGCGTGTGCGATTGGGACCGGCCATCACGCTGATGGTGTTCGGCTTCGGCGCGAGCTCCGTGTCCGCGCTCGCGGCCGTCTCCACGTTCTCCAAGGCAGAGTCGGTGCAGCACGGACACCTTACGGGCCACGACATCACGGGCAACGGCGTGGTCAACGGACAGGACGAGCAGCGCTACCGCAACATCGCCTACGGGTTCACGGCTGCTGCGGTCGGGGGACTCGTGATGGGGCTAACCGGCCTCGTGAAGCTTGCCCGCCGCCGCGGCGAGCGCGCAGCTAACCAGGCGCGTTCGGAGCAGCTCACGGGGCGCATCGCTGCGATCCGCGAGCAACTCGACTACGGCGTCAGCTTCGGGCCTCAGCAGCTGCAGATGGGGATCCAGAGCAACTTCTGAGGAGCGAGAACGTTCGCCACGCTGGATTCTTGGGACGTCGCCGTGCGCTGCGCGCACTGAGTGCGGCTCCTCGCCGGCCTTGATTCTTCTTCGAAACCCGCCGAAGCTCGGTCAGCAGACGTGGTGCTGCGCGGGAGCTGGCCATGCAGGAATCTGGAGACATCGGTGGCGGTGGGGCGGACAACGCGTTCGAGGACGCCAAGGCGTTCAACAAAGGTAAGGGTAAGACGCTGGCCGCGATGATCGGCTTCGTGCTCGCGGCCGTGGCGGCCTTTGGTTGGTACGTCCTGCAAGATCAGCCGAATCCTTACAGTGGTCTCGGCAAGCAGGTGAATGGACTCAAGAGCAAGTACTTCGACGGCTTCTTCATCTGCGCGTTGCCGGGCAAGATGCCGGGCGAGCTCAAGAGCGATCAGGATCTGCGCGCGGAGATCGATTCACGCGCGGTCGCGGGCGCGCGCTACGGCGCTCATCTGCGCAAGTGCGCGGCGCCGTTACGTGAGCTCAGCACGGGCCTGCGCGCGCTGTTGCCGCCCGAAGAAGCTGTGCCGCTCGTGAAGTCGATGGCGGACTCGGCGACCAAGCTGAACGTGGGTGCCGAAGCCTTCGCTGGACACCTGGAGAATCTCGAGGCTGCCTACGATCCCGAGAACGGAGCCCAGGAGTCCGACACGCTCGTGCGAGCTTGGTACGAGTTTAAGAAAGCTCACGCCGATCTGAATCAGCTCGTCAAAACCAAGTTGGGTCGGTGAAGCAAAGTCGACACATGGAAGAGAAATCTGAGCCGAACCGCTATCCCAAAACAGCGCTAATTGCCGTGAAATTTTGAAGTCGAATGACACAAATGCTGAAATTGGGCCTGTAAATCAGGTTAATTGATCCTCTTTCACTTGCTCCCGAGCCACGCACGTCCTAACTCGCCCGTTTCGTGAAAACTGCAGCAACCTCCTCGTTGCGATGTTGATACGGAGAGGTCTGCTGCCAACGTCGGCTTTGCTGTTCGAAGTCGGCCGCGAATGCGGAGCGAAACCCATGTGTAGACTCGTCTGTCATCTGAGTGCCCTACTCATCGCAGTGAACCTCGTGGCTGCGCCGGCATTGGCTTATCGCAAGCCGATTCCGGAGACCGCGTGGGATGAGACCACGAAGCTCACACTGGCCCGTGCCATGGTCGGTGAAGCGGACTGGCATGAGCCTGACCACATTGCGATCGCCTTCGTGCTTGCTCGTCGTTGGCATGCACACCAGGAGAATCGCGCGCCTCTGCCGTTCCATCGTTACATCGAGCTGTACTCTGCGTCGCTGCGCGGTAAGGGCGAACGCACCAAGTGGATCCAGTCGTTGACCTGGGGTCCCTTACCCGGTCCCTTCGAGCAGCGTTGGAACCGCGTCATGAAGTTGGTGCAAGCGTGGGGAGATGGTCGCGTGAAAGACCCGTGTCCCAACGCGCGTCACTGGGGCGGCGCGATGGATCGTCCATCACGCCTGTTGCACCCGGTGAGCTGCGGCATGACCCGCAACATTTTCTATGCGCCTCGCCTCGCGGCTGTCGGTGAACGCGAGCGCTGGGTCGCCGCCAACAAGTAACACGCGCAGGGCCTCTCCGGATGCGAGCAGCGACGCAAGTCGTGAGCGAAAGCGAACCTCGCGGAGGGGTGGGCCCCGGCGCGGCTTTGCCGCGACGGGCAGGGAGGTCGCGTGACCTCCCCGTCAACTAAGCAGCCTGTGCAATCTGTTTCCCAGCTGCCGTCTCCCTCGACTCTTCGCGGTGCTTCTTGAGCCGCTTGTAGCGCGCCCGGACGTCCGGCCTTCGCTTCAAGTAGGCGAGCAAGCAACCCACGTCGAAGCCGAAGTAGAACACACTGATGCCGCTCGGCGGGTTCCCGCTGGGCATCCAGTCGAAGCGGTCGAGCAGCGTCGGGTGCCAGTACCAGCACTCGAAGCGCGTGCCGAGCTGTTCGAGGTAGGCCACCAAAAGGAACATGGCCAAGAAGAACATGCGCGAGCTCGCTTCGCGCGAGACCCAGAACAAGAAGACGCCGGTGCACACCGCGCCGTAGACGTCGTTGCGTGCGATGAGCCAGAAGCCCGCGTAGCCCACGCCGAGCGCGAGCATGAACGGCGAGAGCCAGCGTCGGTTGCGCAGCACGGCGGGCTCGCGCACGAAGTAGTAGATGGCGCCGTAGAGGATGGAGTGGCCCGGTGGCACGTAGACGGGCACGTTCGCCAAGCGGTACTCGTACATGCCCACCAGCAGCGAGAACACCACCTCGCCGATGGTCGCCACCACCACGCCGTACTTCATCAGGCCGCGCAGGCGAGGTGGCGCCGAGCGGTACATGAAGACGAAGTAGACGATCATGATCGCGTTGGCGATCCACTGGCTGTGCTGGAAGCGCGCGGAGACGTAGGTGCTGTCGAGGAAGGTGATCAGCACCATCAGCGCGGCGACGCTGAGCCAGATCGGGGCGCGCCTGAATGCGCGCGCGCCGGTCGTGTTCGACATGTCGAGATCCTCCAACGAAAACTAAGCGGCCGGGGTCACCGGCTTTAAGTGAGTGCCCTTATACGTTGGATTCACCCCGGCTTAGAAGAGCAGCCTGGGGGCGCGCGGGGACGAACTCAGTTTTCGGTGGTCGGACACACAGGTGCTTGTGCAGGCGCACTGTGCGGTCGCAGTACCAGTGGAAGTTCCGCGTCGACCACACCGGCCGGCTGCGGGGCAGGGAACACCAGGCCACGCGTGAGCTCGAGTACACATGCCGCAATTGCCGGATCCCCGAGTTCATCGGCTTGCACGCAGGATTCGCTCACCTTGCCCTGCGCGTCGATGCGGAGCGCGAGCGTGAGCTTGCCGCCGGCGGCGCCCTGGGCGCCTCCACGTGTGAGGCAGTCGGGCGCGCGGTCCTTGAGCGGCGAGACCGCGGCGAGCAGCGCGTTGAGCTCGAGGTTGCCCTCGGGTTGTTCCGTGGCGCTCAGGCCGTCGGGGCAACGCTGCACGCTGGTGGGCGCCACGTTCGCGCTCGGGAGAGCAGTGCCGGGCGCAAGGTTCACGGCGAAGGCCGTGCGTGCGCCGAGCCGCCCGAGTTCCTCGAGGAGTGTGTAGACCTGAGTCATCGGCACGGCTGCCTCGGCCGCCACGAACGCCACCACTCCGTCCAGGGACCCCAGGGCCGAGATGCTCTTGGCTTGCGGAGCAAGCTCGGCGCCCAGCGTGCCGCTCGCCGCAGTGCTGCGCAGGCTGATGCCGCGCTCCGTGATCACCAAGACGATGGCATCGCGCAGCGGTGGGAAGTCGCTGAAGGACGCGAAGGCCAGCGGGCTCGGGGTGCTCCCGTAGGTGCCCCACGGCGTCAGCACCTGCACGTTGTTCACAGCCTGCAGCGGTTCGTCGAGCTCGAGTGCGGGCTGGGGAAGCGGACGCAGACCCGCGCGGATCTCTCCGGCCAATGCGAAGGCACCGTCGGCGCCGCGCGCCAGCAGGCAGCTCTGGGAGGGGGAGTCGGTGGCGTCAAGCAAGCTGGCCATGCGCACCAGGTCCGCGAACGTGGACCCGGGCGCCAGCGCGCGATTGGGCGCGATGGAGAGCTCGCTCCCGGTGCTCGGCTGGGCCTTGGCCTGGTCGGCGGTCGGAGCGGGCGGCTGGTGGCTACAGCTGGCGGCGAGCAAGCACAGGGGCAGGAGGCGGACGGGCGACATGGGCAAGGATGATGGCACAAGCGGGAGCCCGTGAAATTGTCGAAAACTTGAGCGTGCGCGGAGCCTTTGCCTAGAGCACTAGGCATGAGTCGGCGTTTGGGCTTCGAGATCGCGATGGTGATGCTGGTCCTGGTGGGGGGAGCGTGGGGAGGGGTGCCCATGACGGCTTCTGCCAAGCGTGCGCCCGCCCAGGCCGAGGCGCCGTCCCTGCCCAAGCCCCTGCGCAAGAGCCGATCGCTCGGGTTCGCCTGGCGCGGAAAGCTCGAACGCGGGGTGCTGCTCAAGCCGGGCGCGCATCTGCGCTACGTGTCCGAGTACGCAAAGACGGACCACTTCTACGGCACCTGGCAGCTGGTGCAGCTGCTCGAGCGGGCGGCGTTCCAGGTCTCGCAGCGCGTGCCTGGCAGCAAGCTGTCGGTGGGCGAGTTGTCGGCGGCGAGCGGGGGCAACCTACCGGGCCATGCGTCGCACGAGAGCGGTCGCGACGTGGACGTCGGTTTCTTCATGCTCGACGGCGGGGCGCGCCCGGTGGAGGCCTTCGCCTTCGCGCAGTTCGACTCGCGCGGTCGTGGGCTCTCTCCGAACGTCGGGATGCGCTTCGACGTGCGGCGCAACTGGGAACTCGTGGCGCGCCTGGTCAGCGACGGCGAGGCGCGCGTGCAGTACGTGTTCGTGGCGCCCGCGATTCGGCAGCTCCTGCTCGACGAGGGGCGGCGCGTGCGTGCGCCCGCCGCCGTGCTCGAGCGTGCGGCGCGCGTGATGGTGCGTCCGAGCGAGAAGCACCTGCACGGCAATCACTTCCACGTGCGGATCTACTGTGCTCCGGGGGAGCGCCCGAAATGTCAGGACGCCCCACCTTATTGGCCCTGGTATCCAGGAGAAGTGACCGCGCAAACCCAAAACAAGTCTGGTTAGACGTTGGGACTTGGGCGAGTGGCCCGGGCGCGGTATACGTCTGGGACATGAGCGTACGCCCCCGCGTACAGCGAGTGAGCGGTAGTCGCGCATGGGTGCCGTTCAGTTTGCTGATCGGTATTGCGATTTGGCTGGCCGCGAGCCTGGGTCTAGGAGACTCGGGTGCGACCGGAGCGCAGAAGGGCTTTAGCCCGCAAGAAGAGCAGCTCCTGCGAGCCGGCAAGCTGGTGGCGCGCGCCAAGACCGAAGATCGCGGCAGCCTCCGGCTCATCGGCGGCACGAGTTGGCAGCTCATCGACGCACCTCCGGACGCAGTGTTCCGCGCTCTGCTCGATACCAGCCGCTATTACCGAATGATGCCCGCGGTAACGGGCTCCACTTTGGTCGCCGAACAGCCTGGCTACCGCAAGGTTCGGCTCGAGCACAAGAAGGGGCCGGTGGCGCTCTCGTACAACCTGGGCACGCACGTGTACCCGGAGCGCAGGGACATCACTTTTAGCCTCGAAGAGGCGCCTGCGGGCCTGCCGCGCGCGGCCTGGGGCTTCTTCTCGGTGCGTCCCTTCGGGGCGAAGCAGACGCTGCTCGCGTACGGTGCGATGGCGGACCCGGGCGACGGACTCGTGCTGACCTTGGTTCGCAGCACGGTGCAGGAGTGGATGCTCCAGGTGCCCCGCCAGGTGAAGTGGTACGTCGAGAGCCGCGAGGGCAGAGCGCGTTACGGCGCGAAATGAGCATCAACGCAGGCCAGGCGCGCTCGATCGCGGACGAATCGCGCGGGCTCAGGGCTCGCTTTTCGGGGCCGGCGGGGACAGCGGCTCGGTGCTGACGGACACCATGGCCGTGATGGCTTTCCAGAGCGCCTCGCGACCTTCGCCCGTATGCGAGCTGAAGGGCAGGGCCTTCACACCCGACTCCCGCGCGAGCTTGAGCGCGGCGGGCTTGCGCTGACTGGCGCTCAGGCGGTCGACCTTGGTGGCCACCAGCAGAGCTTTTTGCTTGATGTGCGCCAGATACTCGAGCAATTCGCGCTCTTCGCTCTCCACACCGCGTCGCACGTCGACCAGCAAGATCACGCCGCGCAGCCCGACCCGGCGCTCGAGGAAGGTCTCGATCATGGGCCCCCAGCTGAGCCGCTCGGTCTTGCTGCGCTGGGCGAAGCCGTAGCCAGGTAAGTCGACGAAATCGACTCGGGCATCTCCCCGCAGGGTGAGCCGAAACAAGTTGAGGCCGCGGGTGCAGCCCGGCGTGCTGCTCGTGCGGGCGAGCTTCTTGCGCTGGGCGAGACAGTTGATGAGGCTCGACTTGCCCACGTTCGAACGCCCCGCGAACGCGACTTCTGCGTAGAGGGGAGGCGGGAGCTGCGCCACGTTCATGGCGGTGGTGAGGAACTCTGCGTCGAGGACATCCATGGCGAATCTGCGGTTCTATAGCGCGGCGCGGCGACGCCGGCGCATGAGCACTGCCTTGAGCTCGCTCAGCTCGGGGGCACGCAGCAGCCAGGCGACCACGAGGAAGATCACCGCCCCCGCCGCGAGCAGCGCTCCGTAGGCACCGAGGCGCACGATCTCGCCTTCACCTGGCCCGAACGAGAGCCGGCTCGCCGCGAGCCACAGGGCCACGCCAGCCGTCGTGGAGGCCAGGGCGACGCGCAGGCCGCTCGCGATCACGGGGGCGAGGCCCATGGGGCCCGTATGCCGGCGCAACAGCCACAGCAAGACCACCAGCTGCACCAGGGCCGCTGCGCTGTTGGCGAGCGCGAGCGCCACGTGACTCAAGCGCCCCATCAAGAGCGCGCTCAAGCTCAAGAACACCACCAGGTTGACGGCGCTTGCCTTGACCGGGGTGCGGGTGTCGCCGTGGGCGGCGAACATCGGCACGGTGGCACGCACGGCGGCCACGGCCCATACGCCGGCGGCCTGCCAGGCCAGCGAGTGAGCGGTCTCGGCGACCTGCTCGGGGCCGAACAGGCCGCGTTCGAACAACACCGAGGTGGTGGGCGCCGCGAGCGCAATCAGGAAGGCGCTGGCGGGGATGGCCACGAACATGGTGAGGCGGATGGAGTCGCGAAACAGCGCGAGCAGCTCGGCGCGCTTGCCCTCGCTGTGCAGGCGCGCGAGCGTGGGCAGCGCGGCCGACGCCACGGCCAATGCGAACATGCCCTGCGGGATCTCGATCACGCGCTGCCCGTAGTTCAGGAAGCTCTGGGCTCCGGCCGGCAAGAACGAGGCAAATAGGCGCGAGAGCAGCATGTTGAGCTGGTACACGCCGAGCCCGAGCACCAGCGGCCCCATCAGCCCCAGTGCACGCCTCACGTCGGGCGCGCGAAAGTCGAGCACTGGGCGCGGCAACAGGTCCACCCCGCGCAAAGGGACGAGCTGGACCACGAGCTGAAGCACGCCTCCCAGCAAGGCGCCCAGCGCGAGGCTGGTGATGGGCTCGAGATCCCAGGCCGAGGTCAGCGAGAGCAGCGTGAAGGGGGCCGCGATCATGGCCACGTTGAGCAGCGCCGGAGCGAAGGCCGCCACGGCGAAGTGGCCAACGGCATTGAGGGCGCCCGTCGCCAGGGCTGCCAGACCGGCTAGGCCGAGGAAGGGGAAAAGCCAACGGGTCAGCCACACCACGAGCTCGAAGCGCTCGGGATCAGAGATGAAGCCGCCGGCATAGGCGACCGCGATGGGGCGAGCCAACAGCATCCCGGCCGCCGATGTGAGCGCCAGCAGGACGCCCAGGGCGGCACTGAAACGGGCGAGGAAGTCCCGGGCGGCCTGCTGCCCCCGCTGGGTGCGCACGTCGGTGAACACCGGGATGAAGGCGTTCGAGACGGCGCCCTCTCCGAGCAGCATGCGCAGGGTGTTCGGGATGGTGAAGGCGATGAAGAAGGCGTCCGTGGCTCCCACGCTGAAGCAGGCCGCCACCACGGCCTCGCGGAGCATGCCGAGCACCCGGGAGGCCAGGGTGCCCAGGGCCACGATACCCGCCCGGCGCGCCACGATACGCGTGTCTGCCATCTGAGGAGGGGGATTATCGGGTCTGGGGGAGGGTGGGCAAGGAACCGGGATAGGAAAGTCGGGGCGAGGAAGCGTCGCTTGGGACCACCAGACTCGGGAGAGCTTGACCTGAGCAGATGAGGAGGCTAGATAGCCGGTCCCCAACGCAAGTTTTGGAGAGCACTAGTGGCAAGCCACGCATCAGCCAAAAAGAGGATTCGTCAGACCGAGCGCCGCACGGCGCGCAACCGCCACGTCCGCACCACGGTGCGTTCGTCCATCAAGGCTGCGCGTCAGGCGATTGCAGGCGGCGACGCCAAGGCGGCCGAGACGGCGGTTCGCGAGGCCGAATCGAAGATTCGGGCAGCGATCTCCAAGGGCGTCTACCACGACAAGACGGGGTCGCGTTACGTGTCCCGCCTGACGCTCGCGGCCAACGCCCTCACCCCCAAGGCCTGATTCGGCCCTGTTCCGTTTCGCCCTGTGCGCCGCTCCCTCTGGGACCGGCGCCTTTGGCTTTTAAGGGCTCGAGGAGGTCCCCTTTCTGCCTGGGGCCATCCGCGCGAGCCTCGCGAGCCCTCCGGAGTATCCAGGGAGCGCGCTTGAGAGCCGCCTTACGGGATTGTTTTGCTGCCGCCTTAGAAAATGACAATCGCCCCGAAATCTTTGTGAAAATTGTCGAGCAAGCCGGCCTGAATCTCCCTTAGAGTCCGTCGTCGGAGCCCCATGCGCATGTTCTCTGCCCTTCGTAAGCCCATCGCCGCAGCCGCCCTGGTTTGCGGTACTGCCCTCTTTGCGAGCGCCCTGTCCCCCGTGCGGGTCGAGGCGGGGGCCCTCAAGGCCAACGTCTTCCTCACGCAGAACAAGATCCCCGCCAAGCTCACCGAGAAGGGCTTGATCGGGTTCGTGAAAGGTCACAAGACCGCGCGCTTGCGCGAGAGCAGCGAAGAGAAGCTCGAAGAGCGCAAGTTCATGGCCGAGATGGTCACGCAGTTCACCGGAGCCCCCGGCGATCTCGAGTTCCACGTGCTGTTTTACGATGTGCACGATGGGGCCCGTCAGTTCGTGGAGGACATGAGCACCTTCATCGACGATCGCACGCAGAAGGTGTTTTTGCAGCGCATCAAGCTGCCCCGCCCGCGCTTCAAGCCCAACCGGCGCATGGAGCTCGTGGTCACGGTGAAGCGCGCCGAAGTGGGCTCGCTCAAGTTCATCACCGAGGGCGAGGAAGTTCGCCACAGCGGTACCGTCAACTTCGACTGATCGCGTACGCCGCCGGCGAGGCCCCCTGCTATCGTAGGCCCCGTGACGCTGCATGAGCTGATCGCGCGGGCCAGCCGCGCCGCACAGGGCGACGCCGCGGAGGCCAAGCAGATCCCGCCGGTCTGCGTGATCGTGGGCAGCGAGCGGGTGATGTTGGAGCGCGCGGTGAGCGCGCTGCGCGCGTTCGTGATCGGGGACGGCCCTTCAGGGTTCAACGACGATCTCTTCCAGGGCCAGGGCTTGAGCGCCCAGAGCGTGATCGGAGCGGCGCGCACCTTGCCCATGATGGCGGCCCGGCGCCTGGTGCTGGTGCGCAACCTCGACGCCATGCCGGCCGCGGAGCTGGAGGCGCTGGGGAGCTACGTGCAGAAGCCTTGCCCAGAGACCGTGCTGGTCATGGTGGGCGAGAAGCTCGACGGGCGCGGCAAGTTCGCCAAGATCGCGCGCGAGGCGGGCGCCTGGTTCGAAGCCGAGCCGCCCAAGCAGCACGAGATGGCCGAGATCGCCGAACGCGAGGCCCGTGCGCGTGGACATCGCCTGAGCGCGCAGGCGGCCGAAGGGCTGGCGGACGCGCTGGGACCCGATCTGGCGGCGCTCGACGACGCCCTGGAACGCCTCTCGCTGTTCGTCGGGGCCGGGCAAGCTATCGAGCTCGATCACGTGGATCGTTGTGTGGCCCACGCCCGCATCGAGTCGATCTGGTCGCTGGTGGACGCCGTGAGCGCGCGCGACGAAAAGAAGGCCCTCACTGCCGCGGCCTCGCTGCTAGGCGATCGCGAGCCGCCGCTCAAGATCCTGGCGCTGGTGGCGCGCCAGCTGCGCTCCGTGGCGAAGATGCGGGACGCCCTCAAGAGCGGCCTCGGTCCACAGGAGGCGGCCCAGAAGGCCGGGGTTCCCCCGTTCAAGGCGCGCGACATGGCGAACTCCGCCAAGCGCTTCGACGACGCCAAGCTGAACCGAGCCTTCGCATTGGTGGCCGAGGCGGACCTGGCGCTCAAGGGCAGCAAGGTACCCGGCCCCCGCGTGCTCGAGCGCACCTTGCTCGCGCTCTGCCACTGACGTTTTAGACGGCAGGTCGCGCGACCTCCCCGCCCGTCGCAGCAACGCTGCACCGGGACCCACCCCACCGCGGGGTTCGCTACGCTACGGCGCCGGGAGTCCGCGAGGGCGCCGCAACGAGCGCCGAAAACTGGACCCGCTAGCGACGCCACGGCTATCCGGATAGCTAGGAGTGTGCGGATGGTGGATCTCGGCGCGGACGTCCGAGCCCTGTTGGCCCAAGCGCAGCGCGCGGCCCAGCGGCTCAATCAGCAGGCGACAACCACGGGACACATCGTGCTCGCCATGCTCGAGTCCCGGGAAGACACGGGTCGCTTGTTGGAGGCGCACGGCGCGCGGGCGGTGACGCTGTACGAGAGCCTGAAGGACGTGGAGCCCGAGGCGAGCAACATGGTGGAGCTCGCTCTGGAGCGCGCCCGACGCATCGCCGCCCAGTCGGGATCACGCAAGGCACGTCCACTTCACTTGTTGTTGGCCACCTTGCAGAACGCTCGCAGCGAAGGCTTGCGGGGCCTGGCGGTGGTCGGCGTCCCCGTGGACAACCTGCGCGGCATGCTCGAGGACTCCCTGGGCGTGCCGGACAAGACGCGCCCCGAGCGCGGTCAGATCCGCATGGTGGCCGAGAACGCCAAGCCCGCTCTGCCCCGCACGCTGATCGATTGGGAGGCGCAGAAGCGCAGCCAGAGCGGCCCCGTTTCCAAGGCCTCAGCACCGAGCGCCAAGCCGCGCGCTCCAGTGGCGCCCGAAGCACCGGCTCCGACGGCTCCCCCGCTGCAGGCGAACGCCGCAGAAGCTGGCCCCGCGCGCGGCGTGGGCTTCGTAGTGCCGGCAGCCAAGCGTGTGCAGCCGACGACCAAGGCATTCGTGCTCGACGGCGCGCAATTTCCGCTGCTCCAGAGCATGGGCCGCAACCTGACCCAGGAAGTCGCGGAGGGCCGCATCGACCCCGTGGTGGGCCGCGATCGTGAGATCGAGCAGGTGCTCGACGTGTTGGCGCGCCGCAAGGCCAACAACCCCGTGCTGGTGGGGCCCTCGGGCGTGGGCAAGACGGCCATCGTGGAAGGCCTCGCGCGCCAGCTTTTGGAAGACGAAGACGGGCGCATCGTGGTCGAGGTGTCGGCCGGGGCGCTCGTCAGCGGCACCGGGGTACGCGGGGCGCTGGCCGAGAAGCTCGCGCGCCTGCGCAAGGAGGTCAAAGCGAGCGAAGGCCGCGTGCTCCTTTTCATCGACGAGATCCACGCGCTGATCGGCGCAGGCGAGGGGCCGGACGACCTGGCCAGCGAGCTGAAGGCGGCGTTGGCGCGCGGCGAGCTGCCGTGCGTGGGTGCGACCACCGAGGCCGAGTACCGCAAGGTCTTCGAGCGCGACGTGGCACTCTCGCGACGCTTTACGCGCATCGAGGTCGGTGAGCCGACCCGCGAGGCATCGCTCGCGATTTTGCAGAGCGCCGCGCTTCACTACGAGCGCTTTCACGGGGTGGCCTACGCGCGCGATGCGCTCGAGGCTGCGGTAGATCTGAGCGTGCGTTACTTGCCCGAGCAGCACCTGCCCGACAAGGCCATCGGCCTGCTCGACCGGGCCGCCGCGCGCGCCAAGCGCCGCGGGGCCGAAGCCGTCGATCGCACGGCCGTAGCGCAGGTGGTGAGCGAGCAGGCACGGGTGCCGCTCGAGCGACTCTTGATGCGCGACAAGGAGCGCCTGCTGGCGCTGGAGGACACGCTCGGCTCCCGAGTCATCGGGCAGCGTGGAGCCATCGATCGCGTCGCCGAGTCGATCCGCAAGGGCGCGGTGGGGTTGCGCGGCGCGCGGCCACTGGGCGTGTTTTTGTTCCTGGGCTCCACCGGGGTGGGCAAGACCGAGCTCGCCAAGGCCCTCAGCGAGGAGCTGTTCGCCACGAGTGGCATGACGCGGCTCGATATGAGCGAGTACAGCGAGAGCCACGCGGTGGCGCGCCTATTCGGGGCACCTCCGGGCTATGTGGGCCACGAGGAGGGCGGACAGCTCACGGAAGCGGTGCGCAAGAAGCCCTATCAGTTGATCTTGCTGGATGAGATCGAGAAGGCGCATCCGGATGTGCTGCTCGCGATGTTGCCGTTGTTCGACGAGGGGCGCCTGACCGATGGGCGCGGTCGCACCGTGGACTTCACCAACACGGTGATCGTGCTGACCTCGAACCTGGGGGTCGCGCAGGTCAGCCGTGCCAAGTCGATCGGCTTCGGGAGCGAGGCTGCACAGGCCATGGACAACATGGCTCAACGGACCTTGGACGCGGTGCGCGCGGCGTTGGCGCCCGAGGTCTACAACCGTCTCGACGAGGTGATCTACTTCCCTCGCTTGAGCCGAGGCGCCGTGGGCCAGATCGCACACCGCATGCTGGCGGGGGTGAAGTCGGCCCTGCTGAGAGAGCAGGGGATCGAGCTGCTCATCGAGGACAGCACGGTGGATGCGCTCATCGAGGCGGGCGGCTACGACCCGGAGCTGGGCGCGCGGCCCCTGCGCCGGACCGTCGGGAGGGAGCTCGAATCCCCCCTCGCCAGCGCCGTCCTGCGGGGGGAGTTCGAGCGTGGCGCAAAGGTGCGCGTGTGGGGCGAAGGGGCGCGGATTCAGCTGGCGGCGATGGGCGGTTAGTCGGGGGTTGCAGAAGGCGCAAACCCCGTGGCAGAACCCACGGCTGTGACGTTTTCCGCCCCTCCGCGCCCTGGCCCTTCGGAACATCCTGGTCCGATGCCACGTGTGTTCGGTCGCTACGTGTTGTTCGACCGGATCGGCCGCGGGGGCATGGCCAACATCTTCCTGGCACGGGCGGACACCTCGCTCGGCGGCTCGCGCTTGTGTGTCGTCAAACAGATCCTGACCGAGCTGGGCAAAGACTCGAATTTCGAGCGCGCTTTGATCGCCGAGGCCAAGCTGGCGGCGCGTTTGACCCACGCCAACGTGGTTCAGGTGTTCGACCTGGGGCGAGAAGGCGACCGCTTGTTCATCGCCATGGAGTACGTGGAGGGGTTCGACCTCAACCAGCTCCTACGCGCACTCTCCAAGGCCCAGCTCGCGTTGCCCGCCGAGTTTGCGCTGTTCGTGATCCGCGAGGTGCTGCGAGCCCTGGATTATGCGCACCGCGTGAAGGACAACGAGGGGCGCCCGCTGGGGCTCGTGCATCGCGACGTGTCGCCCTCGAACGTGCTGATTTCGTTCGAGGGCGAGGTCAAGTTGTGCGACTTCGGCATCGCCCGTGCCATGAGTGCGCACGACGAGGAGTCCGAGATCTCGGTGCCTCGCGTGGTCGGCAAGAGCGCCTATATGGCGCCGGAGCATGCGCGGGGGGAGCCCATCGATGCGCGGGCGGACGTGTTCGCCGCGGGCATCCTGCTGTGGGAGCTCGCCGCGGGACGCCGCCTGTACCGGGGCAGCGAAGAGGAGATGCTGAATCAGGCCAAGCAGGCCGAGGTGCCGCCGCTGCCGGAGCGCGGACTGCCCGAGCAGGCCAAGCTGCAAGCGGTGCTCAATCGCGCCCTGGCGCGCTATCGGGACGATCGATTCCAGAGCGCAGCGGAATTCCTGCGAGCCCTCGAGGACTACGCAGTGCAGGCGCGCTTGATGGCTTCCCAGCTGCGCTTCGGTAGCTTCCTGACCGGTCACTTTGCGCAGGAAATCGTGGAGCTGCGGCGCGGGCGCGAGGTGGCGGCGCGGGCCTATCAATCCGAGATCCCACCGCACAGCGCGGACTCGGGGGAGGAAGCGACAGGGGCGCACCACGAAGGGGCGCGCGACAAGGCGCGCATGTGGAGCGAGCCCGGGGCCCTCGACGGTTCGGCTCCCACGCTCGATGCGAGCGCCACCTTGCGCGATGCGCCGCCCGCGGAGGCAGCTCGCGAGCGTGCGTTGGGGGCGAGCAGTGTGTCGGAGGCCGAGCTCGATCGCTCGCTGCTCGGGCTCGACGCGGCGGCTCAGCAGGGGGCGCCCGCCAAGACTCCCTCGGTGCCTGCCCGGGCCGCTAGCCGCTCCGAGTGGGTCTGGTACGCGGCGGCCGCCGCCATCCTCTTGCTCGGTCTACTGGGTTACGTCTTCCGCTGAGGCGTACGGCGGCTGGGCTTCGCGTACTCGGCGAGCACTGCGCGCATGCGTCGGGCATCGCGCGCGGACAGGCCTGCTTCTTCAGCGCACGCGATGACCAGCGGCTGCAGGCTCGCGTAGGCGCGTGCGCGGGCGGGGCCAAGCGCGCGTAGGGCTCGGAGATGGGCGCCCACGGTACTCGCATCGCCGCGTACCACGGGGCCGGTGAGCGCTCCCGGAATGCCTACGCGGCCGACGTTCTCGGCCACGCTCCGCAGCAAGCCGGCGAGTGCCTGCTCGGCTGCTGGGCGGGCAAAGCCCAGGGCGAGCAGGATTCGCAGGCCTTCCCCGACCAGCGCAGCGCCTCCGTTGGCCACCAGGGCCGCTGCGGCATGGTAGCTGGGCCCGAGGCGTGCGGCCTCGAGGGTACGGGCCCCGAGGATCCTCGCGAGACGTTGGGCCGAGCGTTTGGCGCGTGCATCGCCCGTGGTGACGAAAGTGGTGCCCCCGAGGGTGGGCGGACGAGCTCGGTCGGCGAACGAGACCAAGGGATGCATGGTACCGATGGCGAGCCCCTTACCCCGCAGCGCGGCGAGCTCCTCGTGGGCGCGCGCGCCCGCGCAGTGAAGCGCGCAGGCACCGGCGGGCAGCTCGAGCGTCGCGAGGGCCTCCGCGGTTAGGGCGAGGGCGGCGTCCGGGACGGCCAGCAGGTACACATCGGCTTGCGGGACGCTGCGCCAGGGCGGACGACCTCGCAGCTGAACCACCGGGCACTTCGCGCGGCGCAGGGCTCGGGTCAGTGAGGTGCCCACCTTGCCTCGGCCCAGCACGCAAACCCTCACGGGGGCGCTCCTCCGCCGCCGTACAGGCCGTGCTCGCGCGCGTAGTGCACCACGGCGCTCGGCACGCGATCGATGGGCTCCTCGCCGCGGGCCAGCGCGAGGCGCACGTCGGTGGAGCTGATCTCCGGCAGCACGGGACCTTGATAGGGTGCGGCCTTGGCGAGATGCCCACCGCGCTGGGCCACCAGCAGCGGGGCACGCTTGGTGATTTCTTCGAAGCCCTGCCAGTGGGCGCTCTCGGCGAGGATGTCGGTGCCCACCAAGAGGCGCAGCGCGTGGTGCGGATGGCTGGCAGCGAGGGTCTCGACCAAACGCAACGTGCGGCTGACCCCGCCGAGCTCGCGTTCGAGCTCCGACACCTCGACGCGCCGCAGGTCGCGGAAGGCGAGGCGGCACATTTCGACGCGCTCCGCGAACGGGCTCAACGGCTTGCCGAAGGCGTGTTGGAAGACGGGTAGCACCAGCACGCGCTCCACGTGTTCCACGCTCAAGGCATAGGCGGCGAGATACACGTGGCCCAGGTGAGGTGGATCGAAACTGCCACCGAACACGGCGATTTGGGGCCGGCTCCCGGCCGCTACGGCGGCCCCGTCGCTCATGACTGAACCACCAGGCGGGCCTGGCGTGAGAGCAGCACGTCGCGCCCTGCAGGCTCCCCCGTCTGCGGGTTGAACTGCGCGATCGCCAGGCTGCCTTCGGCCTCGGGCTCGATCACGGCGATACGGCCAGCTTTGAGCGGGCCGGGCGTGAAAAACGTGCGTGGTCCGAAGCGGTTGAGCGCGCAGGCCTTGCTGCGGCCGTACACCACGAGGAACGCGTTGGCGATGTCCTCTTCGTCGAGCAGCGACTTCTCGTGCACGAACAGTACGACCTTGTCGTCGAACACTTCGACGGCGCGCGCGGGCGGTGGTGGCAAGCAACGCAGCGCACTCAGGCGTCGAACGTCGTCGTCGCGCGCGAGCAACGCTCGAATGCTGCCCGCGTCCCCTGTCAGGGCGAGCTTGGCTGCCTGGTCCAGGAACGCTTCCTCACCCGCGCCCTCCTGTCCCATGACTTGCTGCGCCCACAGCTCGACCACCTGCTCCACGGCGCCGTCGTTGGGGCCCAGGTAGACGGCCTGATCCACGCCGTAGTCACGCAACAAGAACTCGGCGGCTTCGCGAAGCAGCGTGAGATTCCCGTCCGCGGGACCGAGCAGGCCAATGCGCATCGCGGCTAGCGGCGCTCTGCGCCGGCACGCTGGCGCGCTTCGAAGTGGGTTTCGGCGATGGCGAAGCTCAAGAGGTCCTTGGCCTCTTCGATTTCACTGAGCACCGAGGCCTGCGGGCGCGCCAGGTTGACGATGCCACCGAGCTTGATCAAGGCACCGAGGGCAGCCGGCATCGAGCCGGTCGCGAGCAGTGCCGCGCGGTTGGCGGCGGCGCTGGCGAGCGAGTAGGCGCGGGTGAGATCGAGCTCGGGTTGTCCAGCGAGCTCCACGGCATGCGGCAACATGTCTTCGCGGGCGCGCTTCGAGAGGTGTTTGCCGATGCGGCGGGCCATTTCGTCAAGCATGGCGGTTTCGACTCCAGGGACCCGATAGTCTGGCACTTGCGCCGCGATCAGGCCGCCCAGGAGCGGGCTCATTTCTTCCGGACGCAGTCGACAGGTGATGCTCATCTGGGAACGCGCGATCTTGCAGGCGCGCGCCACCAAGAAGCGCTGCTCCTGGGGCGAAAGCGCGCCCAGGATGGTGCGACCGACGAGGATCTGGAAGGGAGCCTCGCTGACCGGGACGAACGCGTAGGGCAGCTGGGAAGTCACGAAGACCTCGGCGTCTCCCAGGCCTGACGTCTTGGCGAATTCGCTCGCCACGGCCCGCAGCGGGTGCTTGCGCTCGAGCTTCTCGCCCGCGAGCAGCTTGATGTCGAGCGGCTGCGCGCGATTCATGGCTTCGGCGCCGTGGCGGAACAGGATGCGTACGGATCCCGGCAGCAGATCCGTGAACACGAGGTCATCGAGCAGTTCGCTGAAGGCTGCCGTGCCCAGGCCGTTGGTGCCGCCGTCTGCGTCGAGCAGGCGCGACAGCTTGGCATCGGCGAGACCCAGGGCAGAGGCTGCCGACGCGACTGCGCTGGCGGCGTCCTTGCGGCCCCTCTGTTCGAGGACCTCGACCAGCGTGGACCACAGCTCGGCGACGTCGGGCTGGGTCTGGAGCGCGTGGCGCAGGTCGTTCGCCGCGCGGTTGAGATGCATCGCCAGCGCGCTCTGAGCCTGCCGGCGTCGGTAGAACTCGGCCTGGGCACGCAACACCGTGAGGTCGGTGGGAGTGCCCTTGCGCAGGCGCTCCAGCACCTCCTCGGCACCCCTGAAGTCTGCGGCGTCTTCCTTGAGCTTCGAGAGCTCGAAGGCAACATCGCGGCGTTGATCCGCGCGCTCGGCGACCTGCATCAGGCGCTCGAGCGATTCTGCAGCGAGATCGATCTGGCCGCCGCGCTTGAGCAGCGCCGAGAGCTTCTCGAGCGCGCGCTGGTGCTTGGGAGCGAGCTTGATCACGCGGCGGTAGGCCGCCTCGGCACGGCGCGGATCCGGCAGGTGCTCGTCGTAGATCTCGCCGAGCTTGTAGAACACGTCGCAGAGCTCGTCCGGGTCGCGTGAGAGGCGCGCCATGCGCACCAGGATTTCCGCGCGCTCGCGCTGGTTGTTGGCGCGGTCGAGTAGGCCTTCGAACTGTGAGAGCGCGGGCAAGTCCTCGGGCAGGAGCTCGAGCGCCGAGCGCAGCACGTTGACGGCCTTGTCGAGCCCGTCCTGCTTCTCGTAGAGCTGGGCGAGCTTGCGCGCGAGCTCGACCCGTAGTTGGGGCGCCTGAGCCGCGTTCAAGCGTGCCTCGGCGAGCGCCACCAGACCCGAGAGGTCGTTGTGACCGGACAGCAGCAGCTCGAGCCGCGCCTGCACGTCCTTGTAGGCGATGTCCGCTTCGGCGGCGCGCTGGTAGGCCTCGCGTGCGCGGTCGGGGGCGTTCAGCTGCTCCTGCAGCAAGATGCCAGCGCGATAGTTGAGGCGCGCCACGCGGCGCTTGGTGTGCGAACTACGAGCCGCTTCGGCGAACAGGTCCGCTGCTTCGGCGAGCTGTCCGTTCGCCTCATGGGCCTCTGCCAGCGTCTCCACCAACGTCGGGTGGGTCGGGACGAGCTCACGCATGGCCCCCAGGGCCTCGGTGGCACCACTGCCGGGCGTGCGCGCGAGCAGGGCCACCGCTTGCACGGCGAGCGTGCTGAGCTCGGCCTGGTCGCTGACCGACGCCGACGTGAGTTCCGCCGCCTTCCGAATCGCCGATACGTCGCCGCGCGCTGCGCCCGTCGCCATCAACTGACGACCGAGCCAGAGGCCGCGACCAGCCTTCATGCCGCTCTCGAGGATCAGCTCGTCGAGGCGCTCGGTGGGCTTCTCGGGGCCGCGCAGCGCTAGCAGGCTCATCAACCGCAAGCGCGCGAGCCGGTCCTTGGCTCCGGCGCTCGTGGCCGCGAGCCGCTCCTCGACCTCCCAAAGAGCGTCGAGGTCGTTGGCGCCCATGGCATGGCGCTCGAGCACACGCAGGGCCGCCGGGTGCTGGGGCACCAGCGCGAGGAGGCTGCGCGCGAAGCTCAGCTGTTCACCTGGGTCGCCGCCACCGGTGGCCTCGAGCAGAGCTTCGAGCGCTTTCCGCTGGGCCCGCGGCTCAACCGCCGCGGCCAGACCACGGCGCTTCTGCTCGGCGAGCTGACCCGCCTTGCCAGCTGCGCGCGCCACTCGCTCGACACCCATTTCGGCGATTGGATCGTTGGGCTGCTCCTGCAATACGGCTTCGAACAGGGCCAGCGCACGAGCCGGCTGACTCGCGTCTTCGAAGGCTGCGGCCGCCGCCAGCGTGGCGGGACGCTTGAGCGCCAGGGGGGCACGTTCGGCGCTGCTCTGCAGGGCCTCCGCCCGCAGGGTGGCGGGCACCGCGTCGCCGAGCCGGATCACGAGCTCGCGCAGCACCGGGTCGCTCGGCATCAAATCGAGCGCTCGTGTGAGCTGAGCAGCCGCGGCATCGGCGTCATCGCCCGCGCGCACCAGGGCTGCGCGCACCAGGTGCGCGATGGCTTCGTGGGGATCCTTGGCGCGACCCGCTTCGCGAGCGTGCAGGTTCGATAGCCGCTCCACGTCGCCTTGCTTGCGTGACTCCTGGTGCACCGCCCACATCGCGGGCGCGTAGGCCGGAGCCGCTTCATGGGCCGCGGCGGTGACCTCGAGGCGCTCGCTCGGCGCATCGACGAGCGCCTTGGCGGCGCGCAACAGGAGGAACGCGGCGCGCGCGCCGCTCGAGGCCTCGGCTTCGCGCCGGAGGACTCGGACCTTGTGTTCGTTGGGCGCCTCGGAGCGCAACAGCGCACGGGCCACGAGCACGTTGCGGGCATCGAGCTCGGAGGCCGCCACCAGGGCATCGCGGACCTGATCGGCGCTGCCGAAGCGACGTTCGTAGTCGGCCAACGTGAGCAGGCTGCTGACACGCTCTTCGCCCGCACCGCGCTCCGATTCGGCGCGCAGCGTGGCGCGCGCGCGTTCCAGGTCGGCCGCTTCCACGGCGGCGTCGAGCAGCAGCGTCTCGGTGCATTCGGGGCTCAAATGGTCACCGCGTGCACGCATCAGCGCGTCGATCTCGCGCTGGCTGTGGGCAGGGTCGCGGGCCCACTGCGCTGCGCTCGAGAGCGCATCCTCGGTGCCGGTCTGCGCCACGCTGAGCGAGCCGCCGTACTTGCGCGCCAACAGCTCGCGCACCACGGGGATGAGAGCAAAGGTGGGGTCGCTCGCGAGCGCCGCCGTGAGGGCCTCCTCGCTCTCGCCCAGCTCGCCTGCTGCCGCACGCACTTCGGCGAGCACGAGCTGCGCCAGGGCGCGCTCCGTGCCCACCGCAGTTTCGACCCATCGGCGCACTGCGCGCTCGCGCATCCCCGCGTCGGCATGCTGCAGCGAAAGCTCGGCCGCCGTACGGACCGCCACGGCGTCGGTGCTCTCGGCCAGCTTGGACACGTCGTTGTCCGGGCCGTTCGCCCGCAGCATTGCCGCCCGTCGCTCCACGGCGTCGCGCAGCGCGCCCGTCGGCAGACCGGGTACCAGGTTGTCGAGCGCGCGCGCCGCAATTTCGCGCTGTGAATTGGCGAGGCTGGTGCGCGCCATCGCGAGCTGAGCCTCGAGCGAGCTCGGAGAGCGGGCGGCTGCGCGCACGTAGCAGGTGAGCGCGCTGGCCAGCTCGCGGCGCGCTTCGAGGGCGCGTCCCGCATTCAACCACCACAGGCACGCCATTTCGGGATCACTCGCCGATTCCGCGAGCCGGCTCAGGGTGCCATCCGCCGCGCCGGGGTTGGCGGCCGACTCGATGCGCGCCAGCAAGTGTGCGTAGCTCGGGTCGTCCTTCGCCAGGCGCTCGGCTTCCGTCGCCGCCCTCAGGGCAGCCGGAAAATCACGCTGCACGAGCCAGCGCACCCGGGCCACCGCCGCCAGCGCGCGCGCACGTTCGCCCGTGCTGGACGCCTGACCCGCTCGGCGCTCGAGCAGCTCGACCAAGACCGCCATATCGCCGCTCGCGAGCGCGATGCGGGCCAGGCCCTGGTGACCCGCCGTCAGATCGGGCGCGAGCGCCACCGCTCCCTCGTAGAGGGAACGCGCAAGCTCCACGTCGTTGAGGCTCTCGGCGATCTCTGCCGCACTCACCAGGAGGTTGGCGGCCTCGGAGCCGCTGTTATGAGCGCTCAGCGACTGCAGTAGCTCGATGCGCGCGCGCTTACCCGCTTCGTCCGTCGCCACCAGCGGCAAGACGTCAGCGCGGCGCTTCTGCGCGCGGATCTTGCGCAGCGCTGCAAGGACTTGCTGATCCTCCAGGGCGATGGCGGGCGCAGACGCGGCGGCTTGCGGACTGGCCAGGACGGGAGCCTCGGGGGCTGCTGCCGCGGCGGGTGGCGGCTCGCTCGGCGGAGCGAGCTCCTCCAGGTTGCGCAGCACGCTCGGCTCTTCGCGCGTTGCCGGGGCCTTCTTGGCAGCCCCGAGCGCTGCCGGCGGCCGCGGCGGGACGAATAGCGGCTTGGCAGGCACCGAGTTGAGATCGGCGGGGCTCAGGCTGGTCGGAGCCAGGCTGTGCATGCCGGTCGGCACGTCGTCGATATCGTCGTCGCCGCCGAAGTTGCCGTTGTCGTCATCCGGGATGTCCCCGAAATCGTCGTCATCGTCGAAGGGATCGGTGGTTCCGATCTCGATTTGTGGCGCCTCCGAGACCACCGGCGCGGGGGCTGGCAAGGAGCTGCGCAGGGAGAAGGCCTCGTCCGTGTCGAGGCTCAAGCTGCTGCTGACTTCGGACTCGAAGGTCTCGCTCGCGAAGGAAGCCAGGGACTCGAGTCCGCGCTCCTCCTTGTCGGAGAGCCCCATGTCGACGTCGAAGCTTTCCTCGTCCTTGTGTCTACGCGCCAGATCGCGGTCGGCCGCGTCTGCTCGCGCGATCGCCTCGATGAGCTCCCGCGGGATCGCCGCGATACGCGTGTTGTCTCCGTCGTCGTCGTCGTCGTCTCTCCAGCTCAGGGCCGGACCGTTGGCCGGGGGCGGCAAGGTGCGGCTGCCCATCGCCTCGAGTTCCTTGCGCTCGTCCTCGCTGGGGGGACGGTACATGCGCGGCCGACCCGAGTCCGTGCGGGCGTAGTCGGGCAGCTCGCTGCGCCCATCACGGGCGTAGTTGAAGGCTGGCGGCGCCGACGTCGTGCGCGCGTCTGGCGGCAACGAAGGCAAGCCGTCGGAGGAGGGCTTGGGCAGCGCCGTGACCGGCAGATTCGGGGCGACCGGTGGCAGCGGGTTAAGCAGCGCTTTGGAGGGCGCCTTGAGGGGCGGCAGCGGCACCTTGCCGAACGTGAGCGGCGGCAGCGGTGGCAACGTCGCGCGCTCGTTCTGTTCGGGCGCGGGCGGCGTGGTCTTCGGTTCGACGCGGGTGGGGAAGGGCGCTGCCTCCGCCATGGCCGACTTGTCGAGCTCCTGCTCCCAGGAATCCACTGCGTCGTCGTCCCAGTCGAGGACGAGTTCGTTCGTGTCGTGCTTTGTCTTGAGCTCGTCTGTCACCGTGCAAACCCCAACCTGCTTCTGAGCGCGTCCATGGAGCTCGATGTCCAAGTCGTGATCAGATCCAGCGCATCTTCCGACCCGATGACGACCTCCTTGGACGGAAGCGCACCGAGGACTTGTTCGAGTGCAGGGGCCAGGTGCCCTGCGAGCAAGAGAGCGAGCCGACGCGTCTGCCGCAGCGCGACTCGGACGTGGTGTTCCATGGCGACTCCCTGATCCGGCAGCGTGCGCACGAGATCCGGGAGCGCCTTCTTGGTCTTGCGCGGTAAGGCACGGCCCACCGAGCGCGGCAGGTCGCCGAGCTCCGCCTTCATGATGCCGCCCGGCAACGCGCACTCGGCAGCGACCAGGGCGGCGAACATCAAGCGCGCGCCTTGCCCAGGGGTGCGCGACAGAATCGGCAGGGTCTGCAGGTAGGCACCGGCGAGCTGCAGCGCGACTTGGGCGCGCTGCGCCGGGGGCAGCGGCGACGCGACGTCACTGCCCACCAGGAACATCAGCTCCTCGTCCTTGGGCATGGCCACGATGCGCATGGGATCGTCGCCGCCCACGTAGAACTCAGTGAACTTGAGCCCGAGCACGTTGGCCATCGCGGTGATCTCGTCGCGCACCGCATTCACGTCGCGTACCGACAGACGTTGACTGCGGCCTGCGTTGAAGCGCCCCGGCTCGAGCTGGTCGATTTCGCCCGCGTTGGCGAGCACGGCGCGCAGCACACTCTGATAGGCCGCGGACGACTCGGTCGGCATCAAGGCGTTGAGTTCGCTCGCGGGGAGCGTGACGGAGACACGGGGTGCGCTCGCATACTTACGTGCCAAGCGGTCCCCAGCTTCACGCTCCGCCAGGGTCTCGGCCTCGATGACTCGCAGCGTGGACAGCGCCACATAGCCGTATCCGGCATCCCCGCGCAGGTCTCCCAGCGCCAGCAGCTTGCGCAGCGGCTCCGGATTCGCGGGTGCCTCACGCAGCTCGCGCCGCACCTCGGCCTCGAAGCGTTTGAGCAGCTCGCGTCGTCGGTTCTCGTCGTCGCTGACGGCGTACAGCGACTGCATGGCCGAAAGGTGGCTCGGATAGTCGTTCACCACACTCTCGAACAGCGGCCGCGCGTCGTCTCGGGCGCCCGACTTCTCGGCCAGGATGCGCCCACAGCGCAGCCTGAGCTCCGCCTGGGCCATGCCGGTGGTGCGCTCGATGGCCGACTGCAGCGCCCCGATGGTGCGAGGCAAGTCGCCAACGCGCTCGGCCACATCGGCGATGCGTGTGAACAGAGGGGCGTCGCGCTGTCCGCTCTGCACGATGAGGTCCAGCTGAGCCAGCGCAGCTGGGCCGTCGTTGAGCTTGCGCTCGAGGAAGTCGGCAGCACCCAGGCGCGCCAGGCGGCGCTGGGCCTCCGGCACGAACTTGGCCGAAGCCAGCGCGCTGAGCACTTCCACCGCCTCCGCCCAGCTCTCGCGTGCGGTGTGGATCTCGACCGCCAGCGCCAGCGCGCCGACGTGTTCGTCGAGCATCCGCACGTTGTCGATCGCATCCAGGGCGGCGTCCAGGTCTCCGCTCGCGCGATACAGGCGCGCGAGCTCGTAAAACAGCCCGATGAGCTCGTCAGCCTCGTCGACCAGCTCGGTACGCGCGCGCATCAGCGTGATCAGTCGCTGCGTCTCGCCGCGCGCGCCAAGGAGATCCTGCAAGCGTGTAAAGGCCAGCTTGCGCGCGGGTGCCTGCCCGAGGATGCGCACCAGAAGCTCTTCGGATCCGCGCAGGTCGGAGAGCTCGTCCATGCGCACCACGGCCGCCTCTTCCAGCAGTTGCAGCGAGAGCTCTCCTTCGACCTGACTGGCCAGCGCCTCGCACAGCTCCGTCACGCGCTGGAAGTTGCCGGCGTTGCGGGCGGCGATGCGACCGAGTTCGAGCGCTTGCACGTCGCCCGGGTTCTGGTTGAGCAGGCCATCGAGGGCCTCCAGCGCCGCCGCCGGCTCCTCCGCGGCCAGCTGCGCGCGGGCCAGTGCCAGCGCGTTCTCTCGGGACGGCGCCTGCGCCCTCAGGGTGGCGAATGCGCGGGCGCGCAGCCCGGCGTCGTGAATGGGAGAGCTCGCCTCGAGCAACATGGCGGCCACGGCGGGAGACAGCTCGGCGGGCGCCTCGAACGATCCCACCAGCGAGCCCTCCAAGCCGTGTTCTGGCGCGCTCAGCGCACGCACGAAGCAGGCCTCGGCACGCAGGCTCTCGGCCAGCACTGCGTCGCTGGTTTGCCTGGCCAGGTTCTCTAGCGCGCTGGCATGTCCTTCTTCGTCGTGGGGCAGCGGGATACTGGCGCGCGTCCAGAGTGCCCAGCGATTGTCGGGCGCGGCCGTCTGCACGCGCTCCACCACATCGAGCACGCGCGCGTGCTCCGCGCCCTGCGCCAGCAGCACGCCTCCGAGCTCGGCCAAGAGGCGCGGCTTGAGCTCCTCTGGCGAGCGCTGCGCCAGCACCTCGAGCGCCTGTTCCCGGAGCTCGGCCGCCGTGGCGGTCGACGATACCAGTGAGACTGCCGCGTGGTGTCCTGACACGGGGTCGGTCAGGGTCGCGTCCAAGCATGCCTCGGCCAGCTCTGCCTTGGCGCTCCATAGTTCGTAGTGGTCCGCCAAGAGCAGGGTCTCGACGCTCGCCTGCCCCTTGGCCTTCTCGCGCTCCGAGAGCGCTTCGCGGGCGCGCAGCACGACGCCCTGGTCGCGCAAGCGCTGACCCAGGCGCAACAGGGCCCAGACGGGGCCGCTGGATTGCGGGCTGCGATTGGCGGCCTGCTCGTAGTTTTGGACCGCACGCTCGGTGTCGTCCGCAGCCTCGGCCGCCGCACCGGCCAGGAGCAGCGAGAGTTCGGCATCACGTTCGCTGCTCTGCGCCTCCGCGGCGCGCCGCAGCAAGCCGACGATTCTCGGAAGCCGCACCGCTCAGCTTGAGCACCTCTTGTTGGAGCGAGAGGGCGTAGCGATGGGAGGGTTCGTTGCTGAGCACGCGGTCGAGCAGGGTCCGCGCCTGGGGCAGGTTGTGAGACCGCACGTGAGCTCGCGCAGCTGCGCACAGATGGGCGGCAGCCCGCTCCGCCTCGATGCGTTGCTCCGCCAACTTCTCGTGGGCCCGCGCGAGCAGCGTCAGATCGCGCTCCTCGGCCGCCCGCAAGCGCGCGAGCTGCGGGAAGAACGCGCGCGCCTCTTCGTTCTCGAGGTGCTCGCTCAGAAGGCGCCGACCTTCGGCCCCGTCGCTGGAGAGCTCGATCAGATGGTGCAGCAGCGCGGCGCGCTCGTCCGCGTCGAGCTGCGACGCCAAGAGTCGCTCGATGCCGAAGCGCGCAAGCTCCCGGTCGGACAAGTCGAGGCCCGCAGCGTAGGCCTCTCGCGCTATCTCCTGGGACCCATCGCCCTTGGCGTCGGCGCCCTTGAACAACGACAGCACTTTGTCCGCGCCCTCGCCGGCGCTGGTCGAGATCAGCGCAGCTTCCAGCAAGAAGCGCGAAGCTCGCGCCGGACTCGCCGTCGCCGAGCGCTCCTCGCGGCGCTCGATGCGCTCGCGGTGCATGCCCTCGTCGAGCAAGAGATCGTCCAGGATGGCGTCCGCGGCGATCGAGCCTCCCGCGTGGGCGATCGCCTCCATCAACGACTCGCGCGCCGCCGACAGCTGGCCTGCCACCAGGGCATGCTCGGCCAAGCGGAAATGCAGCGCTGCCGCGTGCTCTCCATCGACCCCCATCGCCAGCAAGCTGCGCGCTTCGTCGGCCGCCTTCTCGCGATCTTCCATCAGATCGTAGGCGAGCATGCGCGTTTGACGCAGGAGCACGTCGTCGGGGCGAATCGCGAGCGCCTTCGAGACCGCGCTCAGGGCGCCCTCGGGATCGCTCAGGTTCGTGCAGCGCAGGCGGGCCGCCTCGTACCAGTGAGCCAAGGCCTGAGAGCGCAAGCGCTCGCGCTCCGCCTCGTCGAGTTCGCTGCCGCTCTCGAGCTCTGCCGCGGCCAGCTCCGCGCGCTTCTCACAGGCCTCCACGAGCTCTGGGACGAAGCCTTTGCCGCGCGCGAAGTGCGCCAGCGCGGCCAAGGCGGTGTCGTTGCTCGGCTCGTTCGAACCGGCGCCGAAAGCCGCTTTTTTCAGGGCTTCCAGGGCCAAGCTGAGCTCGCCTCGCTGCTCCAGCTCCGCCGCCACCTCGAGCAACAACACGGCGCGCTGCGCGGGGTCGTCGCTGCCGTTCGCGCGTCGCGTGAGGGACTCGAAGGCCGCCGCAGCGTCGGACTCAGCGCGCCGCGTCCACTCGAGCAGCAAGGCCGCTTCGATGCCGTCGTCGTGCTCGAGTGCGCGCTCCAGGCGCGAACGTACCGCCTCGGGTTCGCCTCCTCCCAAAAGGGGAAGCAACGCCTGATCGATCAGTGAAGTGGTCTTTTCCTCGGGCGTATGCGCTGAACGCAGCTCGGTGTCGTAGAGCCGCGCGAGGTTCTTCAGCGAGCGTTTGCGTTCGAACAAACGGATCAACGCATGCAGCGGCAGACGGAAGCGATTATCGAGATTGTAAGCCGCGAGATAGTCATTCACCGCCTGCGCAGGCTGATTGAGCGCGGTCTCGCTGAGAAACGCGGCCTCGTACAGCAGGGCCGCCTTGTGCGTGCGATCCGGCGCTGCGTCGGCTTCCGCACGCAACTCAGGGACGCGCGCCAGAGCCTCTTCAGCGAGGCCACGCGGCGCGTCGACAGTCTTTTCAGGGGGTGAGCTCTTGGTCTGGGGCGTCATCCGAGAGCGTCATGATATCAGCCCTTTATCAGACAAGAACAGCGCCGTCAGCGGGGCCCCCGATGTTCTCTAGCTGACGCCGCAGGCTGGCCAAGAGGTGAGGTGTTTCAACCACCACATGGCGCTGGAGGTCGGGTAACACGCTACGTACGATCCGTTCAGACGGCGCGTCGATCGCCAGCCGCTTCCGTCCCTGAAAAACCCGGATCAAACGCTCCAGTACTGCATCCGTGTTCCTGTAGTCATAGGGCGTACCGTGGGCTCTCAAGCGACCCTCCAGCTGCGCCCAGCGCGTGCGCTGCTCGGGCTCTGTAAACAAGCTCCGCACACGGGCGAGCTCGCCCAGGGCGGCCTCGTAAGCGTCGACCACCTCGGGACGTCCCAGGAGCTCGCCGTCCAGCAGCATTTCCGCGCCCACGTGGGCCACCGCCCGTGCCGGACCGCGCGCCACGCCCAGCTGGCTCAGGCGATCGAGCGTGTATTGAGTCCAGACCAGGAAGCTCGGCTCGGCATGGAAGAGCGCGTCGGTCTGGTGGTGGTGTGAAACGCCCTCGGCGAGCGGGCCCCGGGGCAGTTCGCGCGGTAGCCGTAAGCCCGCCATGTTCACGAGGTCGGGCAGCATGGCGCCGAGCACGAAAGCAGGAACGCGGCTGGTCCACAGGGCGACCGTGGCGTGACCGATGAAGTTCACAGACGCTCGAGCCTAGCAGCGATCCCACGGGGCACGGCTCACTTCCACTCGGTCTCCACATCGAGTTGAGCCGGTGCTGCGCGCTCCTGATGGTTCGGCTTGGCCTCGGTGGGCTTGGGCGCGGCGCGCCTGGCAGGGATTGACTCCGACGGCGTCTCGGGTGTCTCCGTGGCAGTCGGCGGAGTCTCTTCGGGCGCGGCGGCAGGCGTTTCTTGCACGGGGGCTGGCGTCGCAGGGGCCAGCGGGGCTACCGCGGGCGCATCGACGTGCCTCTCCGAAGGCGGCACGGCGGGCTCGTTCGCGGGGGCTCGCCGCTGTGAAACCAGCCACAAGACGGCCACGACCACGAACGCTACCACCAGCGCCATTCCCACGCCCCAGCCAGTCGCACCGGGTGGGAGAGACATTCGGCTGCGACTCGGTTCGGCATGGCGCCCTGCGCCGCGGCTCCCCGTACGCGGGTTGGACGGCGGAGGGTCGCGACCGTTCGCCGTCTCCGCGGGCTGCGCCAGGCTCGACCAAGCTCGAAAGCCAGGCAGGCCGATGGGGTCGGGATCCGGGGGCAGGGCGATGCCACTGGTCTGCGCTCCCGCCAAGAGGCCACGCGCCAGGGCCCGCATGTCCGGATAGCGGTGATCGAGGTCGCGCCGCAGAGCACGCTCGATGGCGTGTGCGAGCGGTGCGGGCACGTCGGGCCGAACCTCCTGCAACGAGCGCGTGCGGCCCGCCATGATCTGCGTGGCGATGGCCGAGCCGTCGGTCGAGGTGTACGGACTCACGCCTGCGATGCACTCGTAGAGCACCACGCCGAGCGACCAGACGTCGGCGGGGGGGCCCACCTCCGCGCCCGCCGCATGCTCGGGCGACATGTAGAGCGGGGTGCCGATCACCACGCCCGAGCGCGTGAGGCGCGACTCGGACGCCACGCGCGCGAGCCCGAAATCCAGCAGTTTGGGATGCTTCTTGCCCGTCGGATCCCGCCACAGAAAGATGTTCGAGGGCTTCACGTCGCGATGGACGATGCCCGCGTCGTGCAGCACCGCAAGGGCGCCTGCGATGGGCAGGAGGAAGGCCAGGGTCTGCTCCGGGCTCAGCGAGCCTTCGCTGATCAAGTAGCGGTCGAGCGACTGGCCCTCGAGCAGCTCCATCACCAGGAACGGCAGACCCCGCTCGTCGGTGCCCATGTCCAGCACGTCGACCACGTGGGGATGACGCACCGCCGCCGCGGCGCGGGCCTCACTCAGGAAACGCGCCCGCAAGGGCGCTAGCTCCTCCTCGCGCGTCGGATGCAGCAGCTTGAGCGCGACCTTCCGCCGCGTGAGCAAGTGCTCCGCCGTATAGAGCACTCCCATGCCGCCCGAACCCAGCAGGGACTCGATGCGGTAGCGCTCGCCGACGATGCGGCCCGCCAGGGGTTCCGATGCTGGAGCCATCCGTGCCTGACCCAGATCCTACCGGTTGGGGATCCCCGGGTCGAGATCAGTCGACCCCAGGCGCGGCACGCCGTCCAGACACGCGGTCGAGGGCACCGGATGTGTAGACAGGCACACGCTGGGGTCTTGTCGTGGAAAGTTGGAGATCAGCGCGGCAAGGCCAGCGTGAGGTCCAAGTCGAGCACCACGCTGTCGTCGTACTTCCCGTCCTTCTTGTACGGGAAATCGGCCGCGGGGTGATTCTTGGTCGCCACCAGGCGCACGCGCAGGGCGCCGATGTCCTTGTGCCCCGGCAGCTCGATCTTCTCGAGGACTTCGCTGTAGGCGTAGATCGTGTCCCCGGCGAACGTGGGGTTCGCATGCGAGCCCCCGTTGATGGCGAGCACCTTGAACGCGTTGGCGAAGCCGTTGAAGGACAGGCAGCGCGCCAGGCTGATGATGTGTCCGCCGTAAATCAAGCGGCGCTTGAAACGCCCTTGGTTCGCCGCGAACTGGTCGAAATGCACCTTGGCGGTGTTCTGGTAGAGGCGCGTGGCGAGCTGATGCTCCGCTTCCTCGATGGTCATGCCATCCACGTGGTCGACCTTCTCGCCGACCTGGTAGTCGCCCCAGGTGTGCTTCTCGCCGCTGAGCACGAAGTCGTAGTTCTCGACCTTGAGCGTGGCGGGCACGTGCAGCTGGTCTGCGGGCACGGCCGAGGGCAGGTTGGGAGTCACGGCCTCGGGCGCGGGCTTGGACTCATCCTTCTTGTTCACCATCACCCAGCGCGTGTAGTCGAGCACGACGTGGCCGTGCTGGTTCTTGCCCACGGAGTTCACGTAGACCACGCCGGTCTTACCGTTCGAGTTCTGCTTGAGACCCGTGACCGTGCTGGTGGTGGTGACCGTGTCCCCGGGGTAGAGCGGCACGCCGAACTTGCCGTTGGCGTAGCCGAGGTTCGCGACCGCGTTGAGCGAGACGTCGGGGACGGTCTTGCCGAACACCATGTGGAAGGCGAGCACGTCGTCGACGGGCGCGCGCGGCAGGCCCATGCTGCGCGCGAACTCGTCCGAGGAGTTCACGGCGAAGCGTGCGCCATAGAGCGCGGTGTAGAGGGACACGTCCCCCTCGGTGACCGTACGCGGCGTGGCGTGCTTGATCACCTGACCGACGCGAAAGTCCTCGAAGAAGTTTCCTGCGAACGTCTTGCTCATCGCTGCCTCAGCTTCCCATCTCTGCGATGGCTTCTGCGAGCTCCACCTGACGCTTGGCGGCGACCACGTGGAGGTTCTCGACCATCTTGCCGTCGACCACGGCGACACCCTTGCCCTGCGCGGTGGCTTCCTCGAAGGCCGCGATGATCTTGCGGGCCTGGGCTACCTCCGCCTCGCTCGGCGCGAACACCTGATTGCACTTCTCCACCTGCTTGGGGTGCACCAGGGTCTTGCCGTCGAAACCGAACTCCTTGCCCTGCTCGCAGATGGCCGCGAAGCCAGCTTCGTCTTCCAGGTTCGAGTACACGCCATCGAGGATGGACAGACCGAAGGCGCGCGCTGCGAGCAGGCACAGGCCCAGGCTCGTCATGATGGGCAGACGCACGGCGGTGTGGGCCGCACGCAGATCCTTCACCAGGTCGTTGGTGCCCATTACGAAGCCCGCCAGGCGCCGCGACGCGTTGGCGATTTGCTCCGCGTGAAGGATGCCCAGGGGCGTCTCCATCATGCACCAGATGGTCATGTTCTCGTGGGCGCCGGCCTGGTCGAGGATGCTCTCGACCTGCTTGATCTGGCTCGCGCTCTCGACCTTGGGCACCAAGATCACGTCGGCCTTGCTCTTCGCGATGGCCTGGGCGTCGGAGATGCCCCACGGCGTTTCGAGGCCGTTCATGCGCACGAAGATCTCGCGCTTCCCGTAGCCGCCTTCGGCGACGGCCTTCATCACGTTGTCGCGTGCCTGGGCCTTGGCGTCGGGCGCGACGGCGTCTTCGAGATTCGAGAATGAGTCCATCCACGGGCAGCGTGCGCGCCTTTTCGAGCGCGCGCGTGTTGGCGCCGGGCATGTACAGGACTGAACGACGGGGGCGGCCTTTGATCGTCATGTGACTCTCTCCTCAGATTCCGTAGGCGGCCTTGAGAGCCGGGTCCTTCTCCGCGAGCATACGCGCCAGGCTCACCATCACCTTGCACTGCTTGACCGTGGCGTCGTCCTGCATCTTGCCGTCGATCATCACGGCGCCGGTGCCGTCGCCCATGGAGTCGATGACCTTGAGCGCCCACTTCACCTCGTCGACCGCGGGGCTGAACACCTTGCGGGCGATGTCGATCTGCACCGGGTGCAGCGACCAGGCGCCCACGCAGCCGAGCAGGAACGCGTTGCGGAACTGGTCCTCACAGGCGAGCGTGTCCTTGATGTCTCCGAACGGACCGTAGTAAGGCAGGATGCCGTTGGAGGTGCAGGCGTCGACCATGCGGGCCATCGTGTAGTGCCAGAGGTCCTGCTGAGCCGTCACGCGCGGCGCTCCGTCGTTGCCCGCTTCCGGATCGGCGCGCACCAGGTAGCCAGGGTGTCCGCCGCCCACGCGGGTGGTCTTCATGCGGCGCGAGGCAGCCAGATCGGCCGGACCCAGCGAGAGGCCCTGCATGCGCGGGCTCGCGGCGGCGATGGATTCCACGTTGGCCACGCCGAGCGCGGTCTCGAGGATGGCGTGCACGAGGATGGGGCGCTTGAGCTTGGCGCGCGCTTCGAGCTGGGCGAGCAGACGGTCCACGTAGTGGATGTCCCAGGGGCCTTCGACCTTGGGCACCATGATCACGTCGACCTTGTGGCCAACCTCGGTGACGATGCGGGTCAGGTCGTCCAGCAGCCACGGGCTATCCAGGCTGTTCACGCGGGTCCACAGCTGCGTGTCGCCGAAGTCGACTTCCTTGGCGATCTTCACGAAGCCTTCGCGAGCGTCGAGCTTCTTGTCGGCCGCGACGGCGTCCTCCAGGTTGCCGAGCATCACGTCGACCTGCTTGGCGATGTCCGGCACCTTGGCGGCCATCTTGGCGTTCGACGGGTCGAAGAAGTGGATCATGCGCGAGGGGCGGAACGGGATCTCGCGAACCGGCTCCGGTGCACCGATGGCGAGGGGCTTGAAGAAGTCTTTCGCGCTGCGCATGGCAATGTCCTCTGTTTCGAGCGTTTCGAGCTGTTCGACGCTTGGTCTTGAAGTGAGCGGGTCTTGACGTGACAGGCGCGCCCGCGGGCGCGCGTGTGGAAGTCGTCTCGTTCGGCCTCACCACGTCGGGCGGAGGCCCAGGGAATCAGATTTCGAGCAAGCGGCGCGCGACCACGCCGGCCTGGATCTCGTTGGCGCCCTCGAAGATGGAGAGCACGCGGGCGTCCACCAACAAGCGTGACGCGGTGTACTCCTCGGCGAAGCCGTTGCCGCCGTGGATTTGCACGTCGGCGTCGGCCGCTTCCCACGCAGCGCGCGTGGCGAGCAGCTTGGCCATACCGGCCTCGAGGTCGCAGCGCTGATCCTTGTCCTTGGCACGCGCGGCGAAGTAGGTGAGCTGACGGCCCGCCTGAATGCGCGTGACCATGCGGCCGATCTTGCGCGCGACGCGCCCGAAGTTGAACAGCGGCTGGCCGAACTGCACGCGCTCGTGCGCGTAGCGCATGGCCTCGTCGAAGGCCGCCACGGCCACGCCCACGCCGCGCGCGGCGGTTTGAATGCGGGCTGCCTCGAAGGTCTTCATGAGCTGCTTGAAGCCCTGTCCTTCGACACCACCGAGCAGCGCGCCGGGCGCCACCTTGAAGTCCTCGAAGCTCAGCTCGTATTCCTTCATGCCGCGGTAGCCGAGCACCTTGATCTCGGTGCCGGTGAGGCCCTCGTCCACGAACTCGGGCTGCCCCTCTTCGCCGAGGCGCGTCTTCCTGGCGAGGAACATGGAGAGGCCGCCGTAGCCCGGGTCGTCGGGGTTGGTGCGAGCCAGCAAGGTCATCAGGTCGGCGCGCACCGCGTGGGTGATCCAGGTCTTGTTGCCGTTGACCTTGTAGCTACCGTCGGACTGCTTCACGGCGCGCGTGCCGAGCTTGGCCAAGTCGGAGCCGTTGTTGGGCTCGGTGAACACGGCGGTGGACATCACCTCACCGCTGGCGAGCTTGGGCAACCAGTACTGCTTCTGCTCCTCGGTGCCGCCACCGATGATGAGCTCTGCCGCAATCTCGGAGCGCGTGCCGAGCGAGCCCACGCCGATGTAACCACGGCTCAGTTCCTCGGTGACCACGCACATGGCGACCTTGCTCAAGCCGAGACCGCCGTACTCCTCCGGGATGGTGAGCCCGAACACGCCGAGCTCGTTCATCTTGTTCACGATGTCCATCGGGATCAGGACGTCCTTGCGATGGATCTCCTGGGCCTTCGGGATCACTTCCTGATCGACGAACTTGGCGAACTGGCTGCGGATGTCCTCGAGCGTCTCGTCGTCGAGGCCGCTGTTGCCCAGTCCCTTCTCCTCGGCCTGACGCGCGATGGCGATGTACTTCTCGGCGGCGGCGTTCTCGTCGCAGAGCTGGGCCACTTCGGGGCGCAGCAAAGTCTCCGCCAGGTCCTGCGCCGTGATGCCGATCTCAGCGAGGCCTACCTGCTCGCAGGCGCCCAAATCGATGTGCGCGCGCAGGCTGCGACCCACATCTCCGATGTACGTGGCCGCGATTTGCTTTTCGTAGGCGCCGCCGACGCGCTCCGACCATGCGAGCAGCTGCTTGCAGGCCTCGAGCTCGGTGGCGAGGTAGGCGAGGGCGTGGGCCGGAACCTGAAGCTGGTCGAACTTCTTGCCGTTGATCTTGCCGTTCTCGCTGACGCGATCTTTCAGGCGCTTGTGTGCGATCTCGTAGAGACGACCAATGGCATCGACGACTGCTTGCATTGTTCAATTCCTTGGCGCGACGTGGCTCACGCGGTCAAGCCCAACGCCGGTGGACGTCGAGGCGGCAGCTTCGTTTGGGCGGGGGGCGGACGACCGTTGGCGCCCAAAAACGACCGCTTTCCATGTACGACTAGTTTGCCGGTGTGCAATCCGAAAGCGCCGGAACCACTGTAAAATAGCTGTTCACGAGCGCATGGACCCCGGCTTTCGGGGCGCCAGCCAACGAGTCGGTCCGGTCGGTAGACGCGGTCGTGCCCGCGGCCGTGGTCCTGCGCGAATCTCCGGGAGAAGAGTCGGGCACGGGCACGGGCACGGGCACGTTTGCGGGGAGGGTGGGCTAGGGAGCCTGACGGGCCCCGGGGAACGTCAGTCCTTGGCGTTGACCAAGCACGACATGTTGCCGGGGGCGTGCTTGTTCTGGTGCATCAGCTGGTGCGCCTTCGGGATGTCTTCGAACGAGAAGGTCTCCGAGTGGCAGGGGTCGACTTCCTTGCGGATGACCAGCTCGTTGTACTCGCGGGACTGCACGTCGTTGGCGAAGTGCGAGCCCTGCAGGCGCTTCTGGCGCATCCACAGGTAACGCAGGTCGGCCTGGGCCGCGAAGCCCGTGGTACCGGCGCACACCACGACCATGCCGCCCGTCTCGCAGACGAGGACCGAGGTGGGGATGGTGGTCTCGCCGGGGTGCTCGAAGACGATTTGCGGGCTCTGACCTTCGCCCGCGATCTCCCAGATGGCCTTGCCGAAGGTGCGCGCCTTCTTGAGCCAGGCGTTGTACTTCTCGTTGTCACGCCAGTCGGGGGGCAGACCCCAGTGGTCGAACTTGCGGCGGTCGATGCAGCCGATGGCGCCGAGCTTCTTGCAGTATTCGACCTTCTCGTCGCCCGAGATCACGGCGATGGGACGCGCGCCGAAGGAGCGCGCAATCTGGATGGCCTGGGTGCCGAGGCCGCCTGCGCCGCCCCACACGAGCACCAAGTCGTCCTTCTTGACCTGGTTCGGAGCCCAGCCGCGCAGCATGCGGTAGGCGGTGGCGCCCACGAGCATGTACGAAGCGGCGGAGGCCCAAGAAAGGTGCTCGGGCTTGGGCAGACACTGCTGCGCCTGGACCTTGGTGAACTGGGCGAAGCTGCCCCAGCTGGTCTCGTAGCCCCAGATGCGGAAGCTGTTGCCGAACATCGGGTCGCGGCCGGCCTTGACCACCGGGTCGTTGAGGCTCCACTGACCGCAGTGCAGCACGACGTGGTCGCCCACCTTCACGTTGCTGACGGCGCTGCCGACCTTCCACACGATGCCGGAGGCGTCGCTGCCGCCGATGTGGAAGCCCGAGGCGTCAGGAAAGTAAGGGTCCTTGGGGCGGTTCTTCACCACGTCGACGGGGGTCCCGAGCGCGGCCCACACGTTGTTGTAGTTGACGCCGGCGGCCATGACCCACACGAGAACCTCGTCGGGGCGCAGGTCGGAAGGCGTGTCGACTTCTTCGACCTTGAAGGCCTTGGCCGGGTCGCCGTAGCGCTCGGGCCGGATGACTTGGGCGATCATCTTCTGGGGAACGACCCCAGTTTCGGGCGTTTCGCCCAGTTGGTACAGGGACTTGGTCGACATCGGTGGTTCCTCGCCCGCGACCCTAGCTCGCTCCCTGCGGCTCGCAAGGGCCGTCAGCGCGCTTCCGTGCGTGCCGGCTGACGCTTCATGACTTTTTCTGCATACGCGGACGCGCTCACGCAGCGCGCTCGCAGGACCACTGACGCGGCTTCAACAACGACTTTACCAGTGGTCATTGCGCGGGCTGCTGCGAGCGGTGACGCAGGGGGCGCCGACTGGCTCGCACACGAGCAGTCTGACTCCTGCCGCCCGCCGTGCGCTCGAGTCTGAGGTCTTGGTGGCCTTGCGCGCAGGTCGTGCTGCGGGGGCGGGACCCGCGTGATGCACAGTGTTCGTTCTCGGCGGCATTTCCCCCAATTCGAGGAGCTGCGCGCCCACGTGGCAGTTGCTCGGGGCGCCTGGCACAGCTACATGCTTGCGGATCAAGCGCCTCGCAGTCTGCGCCGAATTCCCCAAGAGTTGTCCGCTCCCCGGCCCCGTCGAGTCGAAACGCGTGGGCCCGTGCGTGAGCCAAGAAGGAGCCCGCCGTGTCGTCGACCCCTGCACGCAAGAAGGAACGTCCCTGGATCATGCGAACCTACGCGGGTCACAGCACCGCGAAGGCATCCAATGAGCTGTTCCGGACGAACCTGACCAAGGGGCAGACCGGCCTGAGCGTGGCGTTCGATCTCCCGACTCAGACTGGGTACGACAGCGACCACGTGCTGTCTCGCGGCGAGGTCGGCAAGGTCGGCGTTCCGATCAGCCACATCGGCGACATGCGGACGCTCTTCGATCAGATCCCGATCGAGAAGATGAACACCTCGATGACCATCAACGCGACGGCTCCATGGCTGTTGTCGCTGTACATCGCGGTGGCCGAAGAGCAGGGCGCGAACACCAAGCTCCTGCAGGGCACCACGCAGAACGACCTGATGAAGGAGTATCTCTCGCGCGGCACGTACATCTTCCCGCCCGCGGCCAGCCTCAAGCTCACCACCGACGTCATCAACTACACGGTGAAGAACGTTCCGTCGTGGAACCCGATGAACGTCTGTAGCTATCACCTGCAGGAGGCGGGTGCGACACCCGGGCAGGAGCTTGCGTACGCGCTGCTCACGGCGATGACCATCCTCGACGCGGTGAAGGCCAGCGGAGAGATCCCCGAGAGCGAGATGGGGACCGTGGTCGAGCGCATCAGCTTCTTCGTGAACGCGGGTATCCGCTTCCTCGACGAGATGTGCAAGATGCGCGCGTTCACGCGCTTGTGGGACGAAATCACCAAGGAGCGCTACGGCGTGGCCGACGCCAAGCAGCGCCGCTTCCGCTACGGCGTGCAGGTGAACTCGCTCGGCCTCACCGAGCAGCAGCCCGAGAACAACATCATCCGCATCGTGCTCGAGATGCTGGCCGTCACCCTCAGCAAGGACGCCCGCGCGCGCGCCGTGCAGCTGCCTGCCTGGAACGAGGCGCTCGGTCTACCGCGCCCGTGGGACCAGCAGTGGTCGCTGCGCGCGCAGCAGATCCTGGCCTTCGAGAGCGACTTGCTCGATCACGAGGACATCTTCACGGGCAGCGTGGTGGTGGAGAAGCGCGTCAGCGACCTGTGTGCCGAAGCCAAGCGCGAGATCGAGGACATCCTCGGGCGCGGTGGCGCGGTGGCCGCGGTGGAGGCGGGCATCATCAAGCAGCGCCTGGTCGAGAGCAACGCCAAGCGCCTGTCCGCCATCGAGGCGGGCGAGCAGACCGTGGTGGGCCTGAACGCCTACCGTGAGACGGCTCCTTCGCCGCTCACCGAGAACCTCGACGAGGCGATCTTGGTGGTGGATTCCAAGGTAGAGCAGGCGCAGATCGAGGCGGTCAAAGCCTGGCGCGCCCAGCGCGACGACAAGGCCGCGAAGGCCGCCATCGAGAACCTCAAGCGCGCCATCAAGGCCGGTGAGAACGTGATGCCGCCCTCCATCGCCGCCGCCAAGGCTGGCGTCACCACCGGTGAGTGGGCCGGTGCCCTGCGCGAGACGCTCGGCGAGTACCGTGCCCCGACCGGCGTAGCCTCGGCCACGCTGAGCCAGAACCGTGCGAACCCCAAGGCCCAGGAAGAGGTCTCGCGCCTGCGCGATCGCCTCGGCAACCTCGAGAAGAAGCTCGGTCGTCGCCCGCGTCTGTTGGTGGGCAAGCCCGGCCTCGACGGTCACAGCAACGGCGCCGAACAAATCGCGCTCAAGGCCCGCGACGTGGGCTTCGAGGTGATCTACGAGGGCATCCGGGTGACCCCGGAGCAAATCGTGGCCAGCGCGCTCGAAGAGGGCGCCCACGTGATCGGCCTTTCGATCCTGAGCGGCAGCCACCTCGAGCTGGTGCCCGAGGTGCTCACGCGCCTCAAGGAAGCCGGCATTGCCAACGTGCCCGTGGTGGTGGGTGGCATCATCCCCGAGAGCGACGGCAAGCGTTTGGTGGAGCAGGGCGTGGCCCGTGTCTACACGCCCAAGAACTTCGAGCTCAACGCCATCATGTCCGACTTGGCGGATCTCGCCGAGCGCAACGCGAGCTGAGCGTTGGCGCAGAGCGACGAACTCGAGCGCATCGCGAGCGGGGTGCGCAGCGGCGACAAGGCGCAGATCTCGCGTGCATTGAACCTCATCGAGGACAAGCGGCGCGAGCGCGAGCGCGAGGTGGCGCAGCTACTCGGTTTGCTCGAGCAGGGCGAACGTGCGCTGGGGCACCGCGTGGGCCTCACCGGTCCGCCCGGCGTCGGCAAGAGCAGCCTGGTGGCGACCCTCGCGCGTGAGCTGCGGCAGCGCGGCAAGACGGTGGGCGTGGTGGCCGTGGATCCCTCGTCCATGCGCAGCGGTGGGGCCTTGTTGGGCGACCGGGCGCGCATGGCCTTCGATCCCGGTGATCGTGGGTTGTTCGTGCGTTCGCTCGCGACCCAGGGCGCGCTCGGTGGCCTCGCGCACGCGACCCACGCGGCCGTCGAGGTGCTGGCTGCGGCCTACGACATCGTGCTCGTGGAGACGGTGGGCGTGGGGCAGACCGAGATCGCGGTCACGCACGTGTCCGACACGGTGGTGCTGGTGGTGCAGCCCGGATCGGGCGATGTCCTGCAGTTCCTGAAGGCGGGCGTGATGGAGATCCCGGACCTGCTGGTGGTCAACAAGGCCGACCACGGTCCCACGGCGACGCGCGCCGCCAGCGACCTCAAGGCCGCGCTGAGCACGCTGCGCCAGGTGGGAGCAGGCGAGGGCGACCAGGAGGTGATCCTCACCAGCGCCCGCGATCAGGTGGGCATCGACAACTTGGCCGAGGCGCTCGACAAGCATGCGGCCGCGCTCGGTCGTTCGGGCATCCTGGCGCGCCGTCACGCGGGCCGGGTCGAGTGGGCCAACGATTGGCTCGAGCGCAGCGTGGGCAGCCTTGGGGTCGAGACGCTCGGGGGGGCCGACGCGATTCGGGTGCAGCTCGAGCAGGCCCAGGCGCAGGGCAAGTTGCCCCTGGCGGCGGCCCAGCAGTTGGTCGACAGCCTCAGCTTCGGGCGTCGCTGAGCCTGGGCCTGTGCGGGCCCGTGCGGCTGGCAAAAAACCGGTGAATCACCAGCTTTACCGCTTGACTGAGCGCTGCTTGCCTAGGCCTCGTTGAGGCGCCCTCGCTTCCAAACCGTCCAGCAATTCGCACTTTCGTGTTTTACAAGCCGCCGCTCGGTGCTTTACTTGTCAACGAGCAGTAAAGGTCGTGGCGAGCATGAAGAACACGCATGCGCACATGGGAACCAGGCTACGTGAACTGCGCGTCTCGCGCGGCCTGCAGCAGGGCGAAGTGGCCCGCCGGCTGGGGGTCTCTCCCGCCTACCTGAGCTTGATCGAGAAGGACAAGCGTGCCGTCCAGCTGCCGCTCTTGTTCAAGGCACTCGAGCTCTACGGCGTGGGCATGGAGGACTTCATGCACAGCCTGGGCGAGCGTCGCGTCGACGACGGCCTGGCGCGCTTGCTCGACGAGCCGCTGCTGCGCTCGCTCAACCTGAGCGAGGAAGACCTGGCCCAGCTCGGTTCCGAACCGCGCATGGCCACCACCGTCACCGCGCTGTTCAACATGTACAAGAACACGCGCAGCCAGCTCGACCACATGCTCTCCCAGCTGGCCAAGCAAGAGCGCGACACCATGGGCGCGCCCGGCATCTCCTTCGACTACAACCCGTTCGACGAGGTGACCGACTTCCTCGAGGCCAACGACAACTGGTTCGGCGCCATCGAGGAACGCACCGAGAAGGTGCGCAAGGACTTCAAGCTGCCCCAGCGCTACACGAGCGACAGCTTGATCGAGGTGTTGCGCGCGATGGGCGTGGAGGTCGAGCTCGTGGCGCCGGATGACACCAGCTCGGTGGTGCGCCGCTGGGACCCCGAAAATCCGCGCCTCGTCCTGACCTCGTCGATGTTCGAGCAGCGCCTGAAGTTCCAGCTGGCTCACACCATCGGCCTCTGGCTCATCGATCAGGAGAACCTGCACGACCTCACGACCGCGAACTTTCCGACCCGGCACGCCGAGACCCCGCGCCTGATCAAGATTCATCTGGCGAACTACTTCGCTGGCGCCCTGCTTTTGCCGTACGGCGATTTCTTCGCGGAGGTCCAGCGCACCCGCTACGACCTCGAGCACCTGGCGAGCTACTTCGAGAGCTCGTTCGAGACCGTGGCGCACCGCGTGTGCAACCTCAACGACCCCCAGCGTCGCGGCCTGCCCATGCACTTCTTGCGAGTCGACGTCGCGGGCAACATCTCGAAGCGCTACGGCGGTCGCACCGGCATCCAGTTCCCGCACGGCACCGGCAGCTGTCCCAAGCTGGCCGTGCACCTCTCGTTCCTCAACCCGAGCCAGATCACCAAGCAGTACTCGGTGTTCCCGGATGGCTCGGAGTATTTCTGCATCGCCAAAGTCGTGAAGCAACCCAATCAAGGGTCCCTCGTGCGAGGCACGGTCTACGCGATTGGCATCGGCACCAACGCGGGTAACGCCAAGCACCTTTGCTACGCCGACGAGGTTCCCTTCGCCGACCCGAGCAAGATGGCCGTGCCCGTGGGAACCACCTGCCGTTTCTGCGAGCGCACGGACTGCAATCAGCGCGCGGCACCCAGCTACAAATTCGCGTTCCGGGTCGACGAGTACACCAAGAAGGACAACTTCTTCTCGCCGTTGGTCTCGAACGATCAGGAGGACGATAGCGTCCCCAAGCGTCGTCGTTCGCTGCCTGTGATCGAAGCCGACGCAGCAGACGCAGAAGAGTGACGACAGCCGTCTTGCGCTGAGGCAAGGCGCGCCGCGTGCGCTGCGGTGTGAGGCATCGAGGTAGGCGGGAATATCGTGGGCGAAGCGAAAGCCCAGGAGTTTCTCGCGAACGTCGTGCGGGCATGGGGCGTGCACAGTGCCGCGGCGTGCAAACGTCGTCGAGGAGCCTGACACCCACCTTGCTCGCGTCCTTGGGGGCTTGCTTCATCGCGTGCGGCGGTGATGCCGTGAATCCGCTCGGACCATTGGAGAGCACCGAGTCCGAGGTCACGGTGGATGGCGACGATGCAGCCGTCGAGCCCAGCCAGGCCGCGCACGACGCGGGCGGGCACGTTCCGAGTCCCATCGACGAGCCTGTGGAAGACGGAGCGGACGCCGCGACGACGATGGCGCCATCGACTTCAGCGCCGGGCGCGTCGGGACCGGCCCCTGCGAGCCCGAAGCCGATAGACGTGAGTGACGACTTCGACGTCGCGGACGTGTGCACCAGCGGACGTTTCTGGACCCGCGGCTACTCGGAGACGATGCACCCGGGCCACGCCTGTATTTCATGCCATTCAATGAACGTCAGCAGACCGCAGTTCAAGATTGCCGGCACGGTCTACCCGACTGCGCACGAACCGAACGACTGCGATGCCGCGAATCCGGCGGACGTAAGGGTGGAGATCATCGGCGCAAATGGTCAGGTCTCGGCGCTATCGGCGAACGAGGTTGGGAACTTCTTCTCACTGAACGCCGTTGCCCTCCCTTATACGGCCCGCGTAACCTCACAAGGAAGAGTGCGCGCCATGCGTTCTCCACAGCGTTCAGGGGACTGCAATGCTTGCCACACTCAACGAGGGGACAACGGTGCGCCCGGAAGAATTCTCTTACCGTGACGGAGTCTGTTAGGAATCACGCGCGCACGCTCAGAAGATGTGCTTTAGTTCGCGCCCTCGCGCATCGACCGAGTCGTTCCTGGCTCGATGCTGGATTGCGGCAGGCCGAATGGCACAAGATGCATCGAACACGCAGGAACAAAGCGCCGCGCGCATGGAACAGCGCGTGCGTGAGCTCGAGCTGCGACTCGCCGAGGTAGAGCGCGAGCGCGGGCTTTCGCGCGAAGAACACGCCGAAACTTGCCCCCAGTGCGCCGACGCCGCGCGCCGTGCGAGCGAGGCTGAAGCGCAGTTTCACTCGATGTTCGTCGAGGCTTTCGAGGGCTTGGCCATCTCGATCGACGGCAAGATCGTGCTCGCCAACCCTGCGCTCGGCGCGCTCGGGCGTTGCGACCCCAGTGAAATCGTCGGCAAGACCGTGCTCGAATTGACTACGCCCGAGGAAAGCGCGGTCATCATGCGGCGCATCCGGGCCGGTGATCGGACTCCCTGTGAGGTTACAGCGATTCGCCCCGATGGCAGCTCGTTTCCCTGCGAGGTCATGGGACGCAACGTGATCTATGGAGGATGCACTGCGCGTCTGACCACGTTTCGGGATCTTACTGTTCAGAAGAACGAAGAGCGTGCGCGGCGCCGCTTCGAAGAGCGTCTGCAGAGCGCCAAGAAGCTGGAGACCCTGGGCATGATTGCGGGTGGCATCGCCCACGACTTCAACAATCTGCTGCTCGTGATGATGGGGCACGCGGAGTTGGCCATGTCCCAGGCGGATTTGGCGGTCGAACATCACTTGCACAAGATTCGCGGGGCCGCGCAGGCCGCCAGCGAGCTCACCTCGCAGATGCTCACGTTCGCCGGACGTGGCGCCCTCGACCGCGAGCCAGTCCAGCTTGGACAGGTCGTTCGAGAAGTGGTGGAGCTCTATCAGCCTCCTCAGATGATCGACGTGCGCATCGACTTGCAGCAGGTGGCCTTCGACGCGGCGCCGATCCTCGGGGATCCGGCGCAGATCCGACAGGTCGTCCTGAACCTGCTGATCAATGCGGCGGAGGCCCTGTCGGAGCAGGGGCAGCGCATCGCGTTCCGGGTGCACGAGGTGGAACGCTCCGCGGAGGAGCTCCACGAGTTGATGGTCGATGCCAGTGCGGGCCCGGGTCGCTTCGTGCAGCTCGAGGTGCAAGACGAAGGCTGCGGCATGGAGCCCGAGACGCTGAATCGGGTATTCGATCCGTTCTTCAGCACCAAGTTTCAGGGCCGCGGGCTCGGGCTCGCCTCGGTGTTGGGCATCGTCCGCAGTCACGCCGGTGCCGTGCACGTGGAGAGCGCGCCGGGGCGGGGCGCACGCTTCTCCCTGTTGTTTCCTGTCGCCCAGAGCTAGCCTCCGCGCCGAGGTCGGTAATCTCGGTGTTCAAACTCGCGTTGCTGGCGTCGCTCTATCTTTCGCAAGGGCTGCCGTTTGGTTTCTTCACGCAGTTCTTGCCGGTGCTCTTGCGACAGGAAGGCGTCTCGCTGGCCTGGATCGGTCCGAGCTCGCTCTTGGCGGCCCCGTGGGGCTTCAAGTTCCTGTGGGCTCCGTACGTCGACCGCCACGGGAGTGAGCGCTTCGGGCGACGCCGCAGCTGGATCGTGCCTCTGCAAGCAGCGTCCACCATGCTCCTGCTCGCGCTCTCTCTACTCGATGAGGACGGCGGCTGGGCTTGGCTCCTCGTCGGCGTATTCTGCGCGAACCTCCTGACGGCGACCCAGGACATCGCCACCGACGCATTGGCGGTGGAGCTGCTTCCGGAGGACGAGCGCGGTCTGGGGAACGGTGTCCAGGTGGCCGGCTTCCGGGTCGGCATGATCGTCGGGGGCGGGTTGATGCTGTGGGTGCTCGGTGAGTTCGGGCGCTCCGTGACCTTCATCGCCATGGCGTGCCTGTTGGCCCTGTGCTCGCTGCCCATCTATTTCTACCGCGAGGCCCCGCGTGCGCCCGTGCCGAGCCGCGCGGCTCGTTCGCCGCTGGCAGAGCTCTGGTACCGCCTGCGTCATCCTCGACTAGGCGGCTGGCTGGTCGTGCTCGCGCTCTACAAGGCTGGCGACGCCTTCGGCAGCGCGATGCTGCGGCCGCTCTTGGTGGACCGAGGGGGCACGCTTGCGGACATCGGGCGTCAGGTCGGGGTGGTCGGTGCGCTCGCGGGGCTCACGGGGGCCCTGGTCGGAGGCGCCCTGCTGCGGGTGCTGCCACGGGCGCTGGCCGTGGGCAGTTTCGGCGCGCTGCATGGGCTCAGTCTCCTGCTGTATGGGGTGCACGGAGCGGTCGGGCTCGCGCCGCTGGCGCTCTACGGCGGGCTGGCCCTCGAGCACTTCTTGGGCGGCATGGCCACCGTGGCGCTCTTCACTTGTATGATGGATCGCTGCGACCCCGAGACGGCAGGCACCGATTACACCTTGCAGGCATCGTTGTCCGTGGGCGCGGGCGGGGTGATCGGTATGGGCAGTGGGTTATCTGCCGAGTGGCTGGGCTATCCGGTTCATTTCGCGCTGGCCGCGCTGCTGGCCATTTTTGGCGCTGGCGTCGGCTACCGGTTTCTGGCACGAGCATGAGCGCGCAGACCCGCGTGTGTGGAAGGTTCCTGGTAGCAAGATGTCGCGACTCGTAGTTCTGGGCGCCGGACAGGCTGGCATGCAACTCGCGGCGACCGCGCGCGCAGAGGGGTTTCCCGGCGACATCGTGCTGGTCGGGGAGGAGCCACTCTTGCCGTACCGACGGCCCCCGCTCTCCAAGGAGTATTTGGCGGGCAAGGCGACGGCCGAGCAGCTGCTGCTGAGAGCGTCGGGCTTTTATCGGGAACAGCGCATCGAGACCCGCCTCAACCTGCGGGCGGAACGCATCGACCGAGCCAACCAAGAGGTGCTCTTTACGGACGGCAGCCGGCTCGCGTACAGCGCGCTGGCCCTCACCATGGGCACACGCGTCAAGCAGCTCCCGGTGCCCGGCGCCGAACTCGCCGGCGTCCACTACGTGCGCTCCGCGGCAGACGTCGAGCGCCTGCAGCACGGCTTGAGCGAAGCGCGTAGCGCGGTAGTCATCGGCGGAGGTTTCGTCGGGCTCGAGACGGCGGCGGTTCTGCGCGGCTTGGGCGTCGGCGTGTGCCTGCTCGAGATGCAGGATCGCATCATGCCGCGCGTGGTCTCGCCGCTGCTCTCGGAGTTTTACCGAAACGTGCACAGTCAGCGCGGTGTGGAGGTGGTCACCGGCGCCGGCGTGACGCGCATCGAGCGCCGCAACGCGGGCGGCCTGGCGGTGCACTGCGCCGACGGCCGTGAGTTTACGGGCGACATCGTAGTGGTGGGCATTGGCGTGGTGCCGAACCAGGAGCTCGCCGCGGCAGCGGGACTCACATGCGATGACGGCATCGTGGTGGACGAGTTCGCGCGGACCAGCGATCCCCACATCGTGGCGGCGGGCGACTGCACTTACCACCCGAACCCCTTGCTCGAACGCAGCCTGCGCCTCGAGTCCGTACACAACGCGGTCGCGCAAGCCACCACGGCGGCGCTGACCGTGTGCGGCAAGCCCAGCGCGTACGCGCAGTTCCCGTGGTTCTGGTCCGACCAGTACGAATACAAGCTGCAGATGGTGGGGCTGTCCCACGGCTACGACCAAGAGGTCGTGCGCGGCAACCTGGAGACCGGCAAGTTCTCGCTCTTCTACTTCCGCCAGGGCCGCTTGCTCGCGGTGGACTCCGTGAACGCCGCCAACGAGCACATCACGTGTAAGAGGTTGCTCGCCGCTGGAAGGTCGCCGACTCGAGAGCAGGCTGAGGATGCTCAGTTTGATCTCAAGAGGCTGATTTAAGAGGCCATCGGGGAGCGAGTTCGCGGCCCCACGCTCGCCAGCGGCCCCGCGAGGTACAACCGCGGAGCGAAGTCGATGGCGACCGCGCGCCGAAGAGGGAACCCGGAGCTACGCGCGCCTCGTCGAGGGCGAGTGGGCGATTTGACAGTCGATTGGCCTCCCGATAGAGAGCCCCGGCATATGGGAGCTTTTGCGGATCGCTTGAGCGACGCTATCGCGAGGACTCGCGCTCCGTGCGTGGTCGGGCTGGATCCCGTGCTCGAGTACATTCCCGATGCGTTCCTGCGCGAATGTGATCTTTCGCGTGACGGGGATCTCGAGGAGCAGGCTCGTATCATCGAGGCGTACTGCTTGCTCACGCTGGAGGCAGTGCACGATCTGGTGCCAGCCATCAAGCCGCAGATGGCTTACTTCGAGATATTCGGGGTGGCCGGGATGCGTGCCCTGGAGCGCTGCATCGAGACGGCGCGCGAGATGGGCCTGATGGTCCTGTTGGACGGGAAGCGCGGGGACATCGGGTCCACTTCGAAGGCCTACGCGGATGCCTATTTGGCGCGCACGCCTCGCCGTCCTTTCGAGGTCGACTGCCTCACGCTCAACCCCTACCTGGGTGAAGACAGTCTGGCCCCCTTCGTCGACGTCGCGCTGGCGCACGACAAGGGCTTGTTTGTGTGTGTTCGTACATCGAACCCGGGTGCAGACGTGGTGCAGAACCAGTGGACCGGCGACGGCCGTCGCCTCTACGAGGTGGTGGCCAATCTGGTCTCCGGTTTCAATGAGCGCTCGATTGGCACGAGCGGCTTCGGAAGTATCGGCGCCGTCGTCGGGGCGACCCAGGCGGACGCTGCTCACAAGTTGCGAGCCCGGCTACCAAGGACCTTGTTCCTGGTGCCCGGCTTCGGGGCCCAGGGGGGCGCGCTCGATACGGTACGTGCCTGCTTTGATGCACGCGGCCGGGGCGCCGTGGTGAATAGCTCGCGCGCGGTGATGTACCCAGACCGCTTTGGCCAGCCCGCCGCGGTCGATCCGGGGGCGAGTTCTAGGGACCGGATTCGACACGCCGCCCAAGACTTTGTCGCTCAGGTCCGGGGCGCATTGCGCTAGGGTGGGCCGCCGTTGACCCAGACGGTGGATCGCGAGTGGCTTGCGCGCGTACCAGGTGCGGGGTAGCTCGTGCAGACGTTTCGCCTCGGAAACCAGGTTGCCAGGCCGCGGAAAAGGCGCGCCCAGGACCGCGTTTCTCGGAAGGATCCTTACGGAATTATCATGAGCACTCGAGAAGACGCGCTCGCCTATCACGCCCAGGGACGCCCGGGCAAAATCAGCGTGACGCCCACGAAGCCCTTGGTTTCGCAGCGAGATCTGTCGCTCGCTTACACGCCGGGCGTGGCCGAACCCTGTCGCGTCATCGCGGAGAACCCCGAGGCTGTCGACCTCTACACCGCCCGCCGCAACCTGGTGGCCGTGATCTCCGACGGCACCGCCGTGCTCGGCCTGGGCGACATCGGCCCCTACGCCGCAAAGCCCGTGATGGAGGGCAAGGGCGTCCTGTTCAAGAAGTTCGCGGACGTCGACGTGTTCGACATCGAGCTGGCCGAGAAGGACCCGGACAAGCTGGTGGAGATCATCTGCGCCCTGGAGCCGACCTTCGGCGGCATCAACCTCGAGGACATCAAGGCCCCCGAGTGCTTCGTCGTCGAGCGCAAGCTGCGTGAGCGTCTCTCCATTCCGGTCTTCCACGACGACCAGCACGGAACGGCCATCATTTGCGCCGCTGCCCTCAAGAACGCGGTCGAGCTCCAGAACAAGAAGATGGAGGAGCTCAAGGTGGTGTGCCTCGGCGCGGGTGCCGCGGCCGTGGCCTGCATGGAGCTCTGGATGCGGCTCGGCGTGAAGCGCGAGCGCATCTTCATGGCGGACTCCAAGGGCATCGTGGTGGAGGGACGCTCCAAACTCAACGAGTTCAAGGAGCGCTTCGCGCGTCCGGCCCACGAGAACCAGATGACCCTCGAGGAGGCCCTGCAGGGCGCCGACGTGTTCCTGGGGCTCGCCACTGGCAACCTGGTGACGGGGGCCATGGTCAAGCGCATGGCCCCGCGCCCCATCATCATGGCGCTGGCGAACCCCGACCCCGAGATCCCCTACGAGGAAGCTCGCGCTGCCCGTCCGGACGCCATCGTGGCCACGGGTCGCAGCGACTATCCGAACCAGGTCAACAACGTTCTCGGGTTCCCCTACATCTTCCGTGGCGCGCTCGACGTGGGCGCCCGCTGCATCAACGAGGAGATGAAGCTCGCCGCGGCCCTCGCCCTGGCCGAGCTGGCCCGCCAGGACGTGCCTGATCGCGTGCGCCAGGCCTACGGCGGTGCGGCGCTCTCGTATGGGCCCGACTACATCATCCCGAAGCCCTTCGACGCGCGCGTGCTGTACTGGGTTTCGCCGGCCGTGGCCCAGGCGGCCATCGACTCGGGCGTAGCCCGCGAGCCCCTCGACATCGAGCGCTATCGCGAGCGCCTGATCCGCAGCCAGTCGCCGACGGCGGAGCTGATGTGGAACGTGAACGCCCAGGTGAAGCGCAGCGAGAAGCGCATCGCCTTTTGCGATGGGCAGGACCCGCGCGTCCTGCGCGCCGCCCGCGTGGTGTGTGACGAGGGGCTGGGCACGCCCATCCTGCTCGGAGACCGCGCCCGCATCGAGGCCCAGGCAGCGGACCTTCGCGTGAGCCTCGAGGGGCTCGAGGTGCTCGAGTTCGCGGCGGATCCTCGCGCGGCTGAGTTCGCAGAGCAGCTCCATCGCCTGCGCTCGGACAAGGGGCTCTCCCAGGCCGACGCCAGCGCCTGGCTCAAGCAGGACCCCAACTACTTCGGCATGATGATGCTGAAGCTCGGCCATGTGGAAGTGGCCGTGAGCGGCGCCAGTCAGCGCTTCGTCGATACGCTGGGCCCGGCCCTGGCGGTCGTCGGTGCCCCGAAGGGCGAGCGCCGGGCCCTCGCGGTGCACCTGGCGGTCAATGCGCAAGGCGTGCGGCTGCTGGCCGACACCGCGCTCAACGTGGATCCCGACGCGGAGACCCTGGCGGACATCGCCATTCAGGCCGCGGACGCGGCCCAACAGCTCGGGCTCGAGCCTCGCGTGGGCATGCTCGGCTTTTCTACGCTCCTGGACACCAAGGCTGCCCGTTCGCGCAAGGTGCCCGAGGCAACCCGGCTCGTGCGCGAGCGCCGTCCGGGCCTGCAGATCGAGGGCGAGCTCCAGGCCGACGTGGCGCTCTCCGAGGAGCGGCAGCGGGCCTATCCCCAGAACAGCCTGAAGGGCCCCGCCAACGTCCTCGTCTTCCCCAACCTCGACGCCGGCAACATCGGCTGCAAGCTGATTCAGGCGCTCGGGGCGGCTGGCAGCGGCACCCAGGTGATCGGTCCCTGGGTCATCGGGACAGAGAAGCCGGTGGCCCTCCTTACGCCGGAAACGGGCGTCGAGGAGATCGTGCACCTCACCGCGTTGGCGGCTTTACGCGTGGGTTTTCGGGCGCCCGCGGAGTAGGTGGCGGTCGCCTGGGCGCCTGGCAGGAGCCTTCCAGGTCCCTGGCTAGCCCATGAATGGGCCAGAGCGGGAGCCTGCATGGGGCCTGTCCGGCGCTGCGCCAGCTCATGATAGAATCGCCCGCGTGTCGGATATCGATCAATTGGCGTCGTGGGCCCAGACCAGCGTGGGCCGCGTGCGCGACCACAACGAGGACGCCTATCTGGTGGACGAGTCCATCGGACTCTTCGCGGTGGCAGATGGCATGGGCGGGCACGCCGCCGGCGAGGTGGCCAGCAACCTGGCGCTCGAGACGGTGCAGCGGGTCATCAAGCAGGGGCAAGACAAGAATCGCGGCCTTCGAGCTCGATTCACGCTCCCGCGAAACACGGCGCGCGCTGCTCGACTTGATCGAGGAGGCGGCCCACGCGGCGTGTGCCGCCGTCCACGATGCGGGCAAGCGCGACGAGCGCATGCGCGGCATGGGCACCACGCTGTGCTTGCTGGTCATCGCGGGCTCACACGGCTTCATCGCCCACGTGGGCGATTCGCGCATCTATTTGGTGCGCGGGGACAAGACGCATCAGCTCACGCAGGATCACAACCTGCAGAACGAGCTGCTCAAGCGCGGCAAGCTGACGCCGGATCAGATCGCCCAGGTCAAACAGAAGAACGCGCTCACGCGCGCCATCGGCGTGTATTCGAGCGTGGAGGTCGACACCCTGGACTTCGGCGTGGTGGCTGGCGACCGGCTCCTGCTCTGCTCGGACGGCCTCTACAGTTATCTGCGCAAGGGCGAGCTCAACTCGGTGTTCGAAGACACGCCGGAGCAAGCTGCCCAGCGCCTGGTGGCCCTGGCGAATCAGCGCGGCGGTCACGACAACATCACCGCCATCGTGATCGCGGTGAGCGGCGCGCCCGACGACGAGCAGCAGACGCTGACCAAGCTCAAGCTCGACACGCTGGGCAACGCGCAGCTGTTCAAGTTCCTCAACTACCAGGAGCTGGTGCGCGTCTCGAATCTGAGCGAGGTGCGCAATTTCCTGGAGGACGAGCCGGTCTTTCAAGAAGGCGACACCGGGGAGGAGCTGTTCGTGGTGTTGTCGGGCTCGGTGCGCGTGCACAAGGGCGAGAGCACCATGCTGTTCTTGGGCCCTGGCGAGCACTTCGGAGAGATGGCGCTGATCGACCGCGGCACTCGCAGCGCCAGCGTCACGGCGGTGGAGGCTACCCGCGTCCTGGTGATCAAGCGCCCCGACTTCCTGTACCTGATCAAACACGAGCGCGATTTGGCGGTGAAGCTCCTGTGGCAGTTCCTCGGGGTGCTCAGCTCACGCCTGCGGCAGACTTCGCGGGAGCTCGGCGAGGCCCGTGGTCAGCTCGCGGAGTCGATGCCGGAGCTGGTGGCGCTCGACGAAGAAGACCTCGAGGAATCCCCCTGATGGGCCTGGCCCTGGCCCGGCGCCTGGGGAGGTGTCCGTCCCCGCGCCTCGGCGCGGTACTGGGCGTCTTGCTGGCAGGGCTTCCGGGTTGCGAAGCTTCCGAGGCTCCTCCCCCGACCAGCGCGCCGGCCGCCCACGCGGCGGTGGCCACACACCACGACACGGGGGCGGTCCCCGCGCCGGCCGAGCCGGTCGTACCTGCCCTGAAGCCGCGCGAAGTTCGCCCCACAATCGGCGCGCACAGCGGGGAGCTCCACAGCTCGGCCGCCCTCGACGAAGGCGCCCGACTGGCGGCCGATACGCTGGTCACGCTGGCCGAAAAGGCGCAGCTCGTTCTGCAATTTCCGGGCGGTGCGAGCGTGAAGGTGCTGGGTCCGGCGCGTCTGGCGGTCCCCGCCGGCGAGCTTGGGCTCCTGCTGCGTCAGGGCACGGTGAGCGTCGACCTCGAGTTTTCGGCCCTGCATCCGGAGTCCGGTTTCTGGTTGGCTACCCCCAGCGCGCGTCTGGAGCTGGTGCACGGCGGCCGCTTCGTGGTGCGCGCTTTCGAGTACGGCGGGAGCGCCCTGTCGGTGGTGACCGGTCCCCTGGCAGTGACCCCGGCCGGTGGGGAAGGGCAGGCCCCCAAGGCGCTCGCCGCGGGCGCCAAGGCCCAGCTTGCGGCCGACGGCAAGAGCGAGTTCAGCAGCGTCGCCCGGCGTCCCGGGGCGGGGATTTCCCTGCACCTGCAGACCGAAGAGGTCCGCCTTGCCGCGCTCCCCGAGCGTCGGGGCGCCGATCTCTCGGCTGCGACTCGGTCAGCCAGCGCCGTGGCGGCGGCCTGCGATGCAGTGGTGACCGCCCGGACCGAGGAACACACGCTCCAGGCTCGGCACCGGGCCCTGGTGGCTCAGAAGGACCCGGGCGCAATGGAAGTCCAGCGCGCACTCGCCGCGCAGGGGGCCCGTAGCTTCGAGGCCCGGCGCGCCCTGGAGAAGCGGCTGTCGTTGCTCGAAGCCGAGCGGCTCGAGGCCGGCTCTCAAGGCCTGGCAAGTCCTGAAATTGCCCGTGCCCGCGAGCTCTTGCGCTAGCTCCGTCCTTGACGCTCAGGACGGCGGCTGCCTATGCTCGCGACCGCGATGCGCGTATCTTCAGTGTTGCTCGCGGTAGGGGCGCTAATCGGGGCTGGAGCGTCCCAGGCCCGCGCGGACGATCCGCCGCTGCGCCTCATGAACGACCCCTGGACCTACACGGACGTGATCGACGCGTTCGACGACGGCGACCCGTTCGATCTCAATGCCCATATCGGGTACCAGCGGACCACGGATCGCGGCACCATCCAGCGCGAGTTCACGGATCCCAATACCCACGAGCGCGGGCGCGAGAAGATCGCCGAGAGCGAGCAGATCACCAGCACGCTCATGTTCGGGCTCGACGTCGGTCTCTACAAAGACGTCATGGCGTTCCTGCACCTGCCGTTGATCTTGAGCAACTCACGCCAGCTGTCCGTGCCCAGTGGGAGCAGCGCCCAGCAGATCAACGACGACCAGGGGCCCCTCTACGATCCGTTCGACTACGGTGGCGCCACCGGCCCGCTGTTCTCCGTTCCGTTCAAGTCGCCCACCCGCGCTGGCTTCGACTACATCGGCATCGGCGGTTCTTGGGCCGTACTCAACCAGCAGCGCCATTCCTGGCAGCCCACCTGGATCTTCATCCTCGAGGGACGTCGGGCGATCGGCACACCGCTGAAGCCCTGTCAGGACGTCCAGGGCAAGACCGTGTGCGGCAACAAGGCACCGGGCGGTGAAGACATCGACGGCGACGGCATCGCCGACGGCACCGCGGACGCTTTCAAGAATCAGTCGGCGGGCTCGAGCAAGGGCTTCAGTGGCGTGTCGTTCGAGACCCGCCTGTCGCGTCGCTACCGCTACGTGGAGCCCTACATGGGCCTCGGCGTGCTCATCCAGTGGGCCTCCACGGCGAACAAGTACTTCAACCCCGGCGGCAGGCTCGACGGCGTCATCAACGCGTTGCCGAGTCAGATCGCTACTGCGACCCTCGGCAGCGCCATCATTCCCTGGGAGAACCGCGGCCGCCATCAGCGCTTCGCGCTCGACCTGCGCATGACCGCGACCTACCTCTCGCAGGGTAAGGACTACAGCGCGCTCTACGACGCCCTCGGAACGAGCAACCACGCCGAGCTCACGCGCCCCAACTTCGAGGGTGTGCAAGGTGCGAATCCGGACACCAACCCGACGCTCCACCGCTGCAACACCAACGACCCCTCCGACACGAACTGCTACGTCGGCAACAAGGTTCCCTTCTACGGGCTCACGGACATCCGAGCTCGCCTCAACTACGGCTTCCGCGTCGGCATCGAGATGCAGGCCGCCGAGTACATTCGCTTCGGTCTGGGCACGGGCGTGACGTGGCTGACCAACTACGCGATGACGGCCGCGGACCCTTGCAATCCAGACGTCAGCACGGGCAATCGTGGGGAAGCATACCGCGGCAGCACCTGCGGCTCCGGGGTCGTTAACCCCTCGCACCGTCCCACCATCGACCTACCTGGCCGCCGCTTCTTCATGCAGGGTGAGGTGCTAGTGGACCTCTACGCCACGGCGACAGCCCAGTTTTGAGCTGTACGGAGTAGAGGCACGCCCGCCTCCTCACGCTCGGCGCGTCGACAGCTTGACCCCTCGCCTGCTCCCGAGCGACATTCGTTGGCGGGGGATAAATATGCCTGTCGGACCCAGCAGTTGGGCGCCCAAGGATTTCGTCGAGCGAGCTCGCAGAAAGCCGCTCGGGGAGCTGGTCCAGGACTGCGGGACGAACTTCGTGTTGGTGGTCCCGCTGGGTGAGCCGGACAGCGAGCTGGCGCAGGGGCTCTCGTCCACCATCCGCCCGTCGGAGCGTGCAGGCATCGGCTTCAAGACGCTCACGGGCGACGCTGCATCGCTGATGCAAGCGGCCCTGAAGCGTCCCACGCGTGGATTCATGGCAGCCCACTCCTGGGACGTGCCGGGCGCCTACGTGCCCATTCCACGCCACTTGCTCGAGTCGGCCTGTCACGTGATGCCCATCGTCAAGCGCTCGGGTGCGTCGTTTTTGGAGCGCATCTCGGTGGGCCGTGTGAACGGCCACGATGTCGTGCTGCGCCATGCCAGCGTGTCGAAGTTCCATGCCTGGTTCGAAGCGCCGGAAGATGGAAATCTCTACGTGGGCGACGCGGGAAGTCGCAACTACACCTACGTGAATGGGGAGCGCATCACGGACCGCACGCGAGTTCAGCCAGGCGCCAAGCTCACGTTCGGCATGCTTGAGGCCCACGTGTACACCCTCGAGAGCTTCTGGAAGGCGCTGCACCCGGGCGCATAGGTCTAGGTCCATGACGCGTTGGTCCGTCGGGTGTGCACTGACTGTGGTGTTGCTCGCTGGCTTTCGCGGGCGCGTGCATGCCGATCCATTTCATCACCAGGCCATTCCGCTCGGCGAGAACGCATTGGGCATGGGCGGTGCGTTCGCGGGCGTGGCCAACGATCCTTCGTCCACCTACTACAACCCCGCGGGGCTCGCGCGACTCGAGGACGTGTCGATCTCCGCGAGCCTCACGCTGAATGCCTTCGACCACCTGAATATCAAGAACGGTTTTCGCACCAACGAGGGCGAGACCGACCTCAAGCACACCACCAAGCCCGCGCTGCCCGTGTTCGCGAGCTTCGTAAAGCAGCTGGGGTGGAAGGAAGGCAGTGCACGCCGACACGCCATCGCGTTCTCCACGCTCACGCCGGATCGCCGCCGGCTCGGCTTCGACGCGGAGATCGACGGGGGGCCGCGCGAGAACCGCAGAGTGGACACGCTGTCCGTGGCCGACGAGCGCACAGTGCGTTGGTACGGGCTCTCCTACGCCTATCGAGCTTCGCCGCAGCTCTCGTTCGGCTTGAGTACGTTCGTCTCCTTGAGCAGCATGTCCCACGCGGAAGAGCGCCTGGATCTCAAGCTCGCCGGCTACGACCCCGCAGACAACTCCTATGACAACTCGGTGGTCACGGTGCGCAGCACACGCGCGCGCTCCAATGTGGCCAACGGCATCTTCCGGCTCGGCGTGCTCTACGCAGTCTCAGCGCGTCTGCGTGTGGGCGCCATGTTCCAGCCACCGAGCTTCAAGTTCAAGGGCAAGGCGTTCGTGCGCGATCGTGTGGTCACGGCAGCCGCCATTCCGGCGGCGCAGCAGGCGAACTACTACGTCGGCGAGCAGAAGGACCTCGCTTCGGCCGATCCCGTGCCCTGGGAGCTCCGGCTCGGCGTGAGCTGGGCCCCGAACTACGACATGCTGCTCTCGTTCGACGCCAGTGCCTACGGCAAGCGCGGCTCGCCGGACGACCCGGTGGTGGCGATCGGTCCGCGCGAGGTCACGCCTGGAACGCAGCGCGCGCCACAGCCCGGCGACTTCGTGGTGCAGGAGTGGTACGGCAAGCGCACGGGCAACGTGGCCGCCGGTATGGAATACAAGATCCGCGAAGTGGTGCTGGTGCGCGCCGGCGCGTTCACGGATCTGTCGGCAGCGCCCAGCGTGCCCAAGGTCAGCCGAACCTACCGGCCATCGGATATCAATCGACTGGGCGCCACCTTTAGCGTGGGCCTGATCGCGCGCGGCTACGACGTCTCGCTCGGCGTGGTCGGCACCTTTGGTTGGGGTAAGACGCAATCTTTCTCACCCGATGATCTCGAGATCCCCTATCGACGCACCAGCGCCAAGGAGCAGACGTTGTTCGTGTTCCTGAGCGGCGCGCGGCGCGCTGCCGGCAAGCTGATGGAGGACACGTACGAGAAGCTGCGCGAGAAGATGAAGAATCGACAGACCCTCGAGGAAGAGGGCGAGCAAGACGAGCCGATCGTGCCGAACGAGCCGATCGTGCCGAACGAGCCGAGCGAGACGAACGAACCGAAAGAACCGGAAGAACCGAGCGAGCCGAAAGAACCGAGCGAGCCGAAACAACCGAGCGAGCCCAACGAGCCGGACCAAAAGGACTGAGCTCACCAGCGCACGAACTCGGCACTCTCGGCGAGCAATGGCGCGCCCGAGTCGAAGCGAAGGCCGCCCACGCTCAGGGCGCCGCCCTCGGGCAGCCCCGTGGTGGTGTGGAAGGCTCGGGCCGCCGCGAGCCCCAACGCGGGTAAGGCCACGAGCTGCGCAGGCTGCTCCGGCGAGAGCTGAAAGCGTTCGATACTCATGCTCAGGTTCTCGGAGAGATCACCAAAGCCTCCGCTCAGGAGCACACCGTCTTGGAGCTCGCCCGCCGCTCCGGCAAGGTGCGCCTGCAAGGTCTGACATGGCTGCGTCGCGCCGTCGTTCGCGTCGACGAGCATGCAGCGCCTCAGGTCGACGGGCTCGCGGCAGCTGCCGAGCGGCGTGACCAGGCTGGTGGGCGCGAACATGGGAGCGGCAGAATCACCGCAAAAAGGCGGGTACGCGGGCGCCACCAGTGCGTGCGTGTGATCGGCGAAGCGCGCCGCCAGCGTGCGTGGGAACGCATACTCGGGGTGGGGCGAGTCGGGGGCGTCGACAGCCGGAAGCGGGAATGCCGTGGTGGTGGCCGAGCTGACGCTACCTGCGGGGTTCGTGCTCGAACTGATCCAGCGTTCCGCCAGCTCCTCGTTGGAGCGCGCGCGATTGCCGCCGAAGATCCACACCGCGTCCGCTCCCATGCCCTGCATGCCGAGGGCGCTGGGCGTCTCGCGTTCTTGCAGAAGCGCTCCGAGCGACGTCTGGCTCACGCCGTAACCGCCGGGGCGCATGGCGTCGAAGCGCTCGAAGGTGCCCGCGCTGCTCGGCCCGCTGGTGCCGCCCACGAGGAGCACTTGCCCGGGCGCGCTGGTGAGCTCGGCCGCCGCGTGGAGGAAGCGGGCGGCGAGCAAGGGGGCTACCATGGCGGGAGCGGCAGCGCTGCCCACGAAGGCGCCGCGCGCGGGATCGCGCACGCTGCTGGCGTTCGCGTCGGGGTCGAATTGCTCGAAGGTCGCCAACGCGCTGCCCATTCCTGCAGCATCCACGGGGATGAAGCGAGGCAGGCGCGGGGCGGCAGCGTCGAACACCAAGAGCGCCTGGCTCGCACCGCCGGCCACGAGCACTCGGCCATCGGGCAAGGTGGTGGAGGTGTGCCCGGCGCGCGCCTCCAAGAGACCGCCCACGACCTCGTGAAAGCTCAAGCTGTTGGGATCGAACAACCAGGCATCCTCGAGCGCGCTCGCGCGGAAGCAACGCGCGTCCGCGGCGGTGCCCTCCGGACACGCGACACTGCTCGGCTCGCCAAAGCCGCCTGTGATGAGCACGCGCCCGTCGGGGAGTCGCGCCGCGCTGTGGAGGAAGCGGCCCGGGGGTGCGCCGCTGATGGGCTCGCTCTCGTTGGCGTTTACAAGGATGATCGGCGCGGCGAGCCGCTCGCCTCCGACGAGGGTCACCGGACCGTACCCGCCCACATAGGCGATCTCGCCGCTCGCGAGCTGTCCCTCCACGCGTACGCTCACGCTGCTACCTGCAGGCAAGTCGTCGAGCGCGAGCTGGCGCCGCCCCTCGTTGGTCGCGAGTTCCGAGACCGCCGCCACCTGCAGTTGAGGTTCGGCGTCGCCCACACGATAGAGCACGCGCAGGAAGGCCACGTCCGGCGGCAGACCGGGACCACTGGGACCCGTGAGGGCCAGCCCGAAACCGGCGGGCTCCGGCCCGGGGTCGGCACAGCTGGCAAGCGCGTGGAGCCCGAGGACGAAGGTCAGGGCGAGCCGCGTGCGGGTGGAACCGGGGCTGAGCACGGCGATCACCTATCAGAGTCGCCCGGAGCTGTCACTTCTGGCCGCGTAAGGCTACGACCCTGGCGTAGAGCTCTCGCTTGTCGAGTCCGTGCAGCGTCGCGAGCTCCCGCGCGATCTCCTTGGCACCGAGCCCCCTGGCGAGGCGCTCGCGGATCGAGGCCTCGATGTCCAGGGCCTCGGCAGCCTCGAGTTCGGGGTCCAGCTCGGCAGCGTCGCTCTCTTCCGCGGAGACCCCGTGACCCTCGATCACGAGCGTGATTTCCCCGCGGGGCTCCTGTTCCGTGAAATGGGCTACCAACTCCGCGAGGGAACCGCGCGCGGTCTCTTCGTGCAGCTTGGTGAGCTCGCGGCAGACCGCTGCCCGCCGGGTCTCGCCGCAGACTTGCGACAGCTCCCGCAGGGTATCGAGCAGGCGATTGGGGGCCTCGAACATCACGCTCGCCAATCGATCGCGCGCGATCTCCCCCAGGGACTCGCGGCGTCTGCGCCCCGAGCGCGGCAGAAAACCCACGAACCGGAACTGGTCCGTGCGCAGCCCGGAGACGCACAGGGCGGTGATGACAGCGCTCGCGCCCGGCACCGCCTCCACCGCCACGCCGCGCGCGATTGCAGCCTGCACCAGTGCCGCCCCCGGGTCGCTCACCAGCGGGGTCCCCGCGTCGGTCACCAGGGCGAAGTGCTTGCCTTCCGCGAGCTCGTCGGCGAGGCCCTCCACCCGGTCGCGCGAGCTGTGCGCATGGAGCGATGCGAGGGGCGTCTCGATGTTGTGATGCGCGAGCAGCGTCCTCGAGCGCCGGGTGTCTTCGGCGAGCACGCGCTCGGCCTCACGCAGCACACGCAAGGCACGCAAGCTGATGTCCTCGAGGTTGCCGATTGGCGTCGCCACCAGCCACAGACGACCGCTCACGGCTCGAGCATCTCGTTCCCCAGCTTCTCCTCGAGATACTTCTTGAGGCGGAGCTGGAGCCGCTTCTCGAGCTGGCGCACGCGCTCACGACTGACGCCGAAGTCCGCGCCCAGCTCTTGCAGCGTGCGTGGGTCTTCTGCGAGCAGGCGTTGATCGAAGATTTGTCGCTCCTTGCCGGTCAAGGTCTCGCCGAAGGTGCGCAGTTCGCGGTGCAGGATTTGCCCGAGCTCCTCGTCGGCCAAGAGCTCGTCGACTCGCGTGCCCAGCGCGGGCATCAGGTCGACGCGGCTCTGGCTCTTGGAGTCATCGCCGCCGACGGGCGTGTCCAACGACATCTCACCCGCCGACAGGCGGCGATCCATCGAGGTCACCTCTTCGGCGCTCACATCGAGGCGCTTGGCGATGTTCTCTGCGCTGGGCTCGATGCCCATGGCAGCCAGCCGCGCCTTCTCTTTGCTGAGGTTGAAGAACAACTTGCGCTGGGCTTGCGTGGTTCCCAGCTTCACCAGGCGCCAGTTGTTGAGGATGAACCGCAAGATGTATGCGCGGATCCACCAGGCGGCGTAGCTCGAGAGCTTGACCCCCTTGTAGGGGTCGTACTTCTTGACCGCCTGCATCAACCCGATGTTTCCCTCCTGGATGAGGTCCATCACGTTGCGGTAGGCGCGCCGGTAGTCGTACGCAATCTTCACCACCAGGCGCAGGTTGCTCGTCACCAGCTGGCGAGCAGCCTCGAGGTCACCGGCTTCGTGATATCGCACGGCGAGTTCACGCTGCGTCTCCGCGTCGAGCACCTCGTAGCGGTGCACGTCGCGCATGTAGGCCTGGAGCGCATCGTAGCGAGTGAGTGCGCCGCCGCCGTCGGGCACCGACTTGAGCGGCAGCTCGTAGCTGCTTTCCGCGCCGTCTTCCTCTTCGGCCGCGCCGGCCAGGGCCGCATCGTCCTCGCGCTCGAATTCGGTGTCATCGACGATTTCGCCCTCGAGCGCATCGTCGTCCTGACGCGGGGCGTCGCTGCCTTCCGCGTCGTCCTCGCCCGGTTCGTAGGCATCCTCGGCGAGTTCGCTGGCGTCGTCGCTTTCCGGGCGCTCGCGTTCCTGCGGCGCGGGCGCTGGGGAGGCTTTGGCGCGTGCCTTGGTGCGGCCCGCGTTGGTGTTCGTTGCTGCCGGCCTCTTATCGGCCGCTGGTCGCCGCTCTTTGGCCATGCCCGCGTGTTCCCGAGGAAAGTCGAAGCGGGACCGTAGCGCGTTACGGGCCGGTCGTCATTCGTCGTCGTCGCTGCCGGGCGTGGGGGCAGGGGCGGCTGGAGCCGCCTTGGGCCGAGCGTTGGAGCGCCCAGCGGGAATCGCGCGTACCGAGGACACCATCCCCGAAAGCCGCCAGGCCAGGCCACCGTCGGGCGTCTTCGCCGCCCTGATCTGCGAGCTGTTGTTGGCGTCGAGCAGCGAAAACATCGCTTTCGTGCGCGGCGTCTTGATCTTGTATGCCTCGGTGAAGCGCACCTGCAGCAGGATGTCGATGCGCGAGCGCCCGATGGGGTCCGCGAAGCGCACGTCGCCGTTGCCGTCGAGGACCACGTCGTCGCCGTTGGCGTTCAGCTTCCTGACCTGGCCCACGCCGTTCTTCACGTCGAGATCGATCGTGACGTCGCCAGCGTTCACCGGGTCGATGGTGAGTCCGCCGAGCGAGCCAACCTTGAGCTTGGCCACGCCATCGCCCAGGGTCAGCCCCTTGATCACGAGCTTCACCGTGCCGTTGCTCTTGGTGGGGTCCTTGCCCAACGTGACGTCGAAGTCGCCTTGCAACATACCCTTGGCAGGCAGGGCGACCACGGACTCGAGCAGGCCGAGCTTGCCGATGTCGATGGCGGACAGCGTGGCGTCGATGTGGCGCTGCTCGCCGTCCTCCTCGTAGGCGCCCTCGACCGCGCCTTGTTCGAGGTCTGCGTCGAAGGTGAGCGATTTGCCGCCGAACAGCAGGCTGAACAGCCCGAAGCGTGCGTGAGCTTCCTTCACCTTGACCGAGCCATCGTCGACGGGTTTGCCCTTTTCGGCCGGCGCCACGGGCGCGGCGACCAGCGCCGGGTCCTTCTGTTTGCGCACGACCACGTCGTTGAGCGTGACGCCGGTGAGCCAGTGAGGGGACAGCTCGCCGATCTCCAGGTTGTAGCCAGCGCCGCTCTGGGAGACCTTGTCGCTGATGAACGCCGCCACGCGGTCGTAGGGGAAGGTCCAGTAGCAAAACAGCCAGAACCACACCCAAAAGAAGGTGTTGTAGCCGGCCAACATCAGCACCTGTTTGCGGTTCATGGCGCAGCCCCCGCGGGCTTCACCTCGCCGGCCGGTTTGGCTTCGCTCTTCTTGGCGACGGGTTCGTACGATGCGATGCCGAGGTCGACCTTGTAGCTGTCGCCCTGGGAGTAGTGCTCGATGAGGATGCGTTCCACCGCGATGGGCGAGCGTTCGTCGTCGATGCTGGCGAGCAAGTGCATGATGGGTCGCAGCGAGACGCCCGAGAAGCTCACGCGCACGCTTTGCCTGCGGTAGCCGCCCACCACCTTCTCGGGGTCTTCCACCACTTGGCGCACCTCGAGGCTTTCTTCCTTGGCCTTGCTCTCCACGTAGGCTGCCAGCGCGGGCGCGCGATTCTTGTAGCGCTGTTCGATGGCCTTACGCTCCGCCTCGCGCTTGTCGAGCACGACGCCCGCGCGGTCGATGTCCGAAAGCACGCTGCGGATCGCGTCGCGCTCCTCTTCTACCTCGGCCAGGGCAGTGGTGGTCGTCCACACCACCACGAACGCCAGCATCGTCAACAGCACGCCGCCCATGATCGAGAGCATCCGACGCTCGCGGTCAGACAGCTTCTCCCAGCTCTCGCGGATTCCGTCGAAGAAGTTCATGGTCAACGACCTCCCTTTGCAGCTTGCCCGCCACGGGGTTTGGCCTTGGCCGCGCCGGGGCAGGCGATGGTCCCCGACAGCGTGTAGCTCTTCTTTTCCTGGCCCGGCACCGTGGAGGTCTTACCGCGCTCGAGTTGTTCGATGCACTCGTGGCCGTCGAGCGCGTCTGCGACCTGGTCGCGCGCCACCAGGTCGGGCAGCTGCCCCTGCAGCTCGAAGCTGCCAGTCTGGCCCGTCTCGTCCAGCGAGATCTCGAGTTTGCGGGTGTCGTGGGTCACGCTCAGGGGCACCGCGGCCGAGATCGCCCCCAGCGCCCGCAGGGCGTCGAAGCGCGGCAGCGGATCCTTGTTCATGCCGCCGCCGTCCAGCAGCTCGCGTGCGCGCGCCGGCCGCGTGGTGCTCTCGCCGAAGCGGTCCTCGGTGACCTTGGCCAGCTTCTCTTGCAACGCATCGCGCTCCTCGCCGAGCACGCGGTACTCGGCCCAAACCCGGAACGAGTAGCTCAGGATCAAAGCCAGGGCGCAGCCCACTGCCAGCAAGGCGTACTCGCGCAGCTGACTCACGCCGCGCGGCAACGCGAAGCGTCCGCGGCGCAGGTCCAGGCGCTTGCCGCGACGAGCCGTGCGACCCGCCAGCGCCAAGGCCTTGCCAAACGCGGGCGAGGGGGCGGTCTGGACCGCCTTGGGAGCCGGCAGAGCCAGGCGCTCCACGGGCAGGTTCAACTCCTGGGCGAGATAGTCAGCCAGGCGTGGGTCCGCCGACTCCTCGCCCATCAGCAACACCTTGTTGATCAAGGGGCCGCCCTCGGCTCGGTACTTCATGATGGTCTGCGAGAGCGCGTTGCGGAAGTTGGCCGGGCGCGTGCTCAGCGTCTGAACGCCCTCGTCGAGCGTGCGCCCCAGCTCACAGGCGCCGTTGCGCAGCACGCATACGTCGCAGCTCTCCACGTCGAGGTGCAGCAGCAACCAGGCTTCGTCGGCCGGTTGGGCCAAGAAGGGCGTGAGGCCATCGAGGGCGGCCGCACCCACCGCGAGCTCGCGGGGCTGGAGGTCGAGGCGCCCGAGCGAATCGAGCACGTCCTGGACCACGCTCTCCTGGACCGCGGCCGCCAAGAGCGCGACCTCGGTGCCCTCCATCCGCACCTCCTGGTAGTCCACCAGGGACTCCTCGATGGGAAACGGCAGTAGTGGATTCGAGCTCGAACGGCAGAACCTCGGCCGCACGCTTGCGGGCAGCCGCCGGGATGGTGACCACGCGCAACGATGCGCGCGTGCCGTCGATGGCGGCCACCACGTTGTCAGGACTCGTCCCCAGCTGGGCGAGCAGCTCGCGCACCGCGGCGTGCAACACGCTCTCGCGGGGCGTTCCACCCTCGATGGCCGGGATGGGCACCTCCACGTAGCGCTCGATTTCCTGGCTGCGCATGCCGGTCCGAATCATGGCGCCGCGCACACTGCGTTGAGAGATGTCGATGCCTAGGGTGGTAGCCACGGTGCTGGTCTTTCTGCTGCTGGTCCGCGGAGGATGGCCCGCGAGCCCTGACGAGGCGCGTTCGCGCCCAGTAAATCAGTCGATGCGGTAGTAGGAAAAGATTCCGAGCGGCGGCATCTTGCCGGCGTTCGGCGGCGGTGGCGTCCACTTCTCGTCGGTGGTCACCACGGTGCGGATGGTGCGGCGTGCGTGTCCCACGCGCCCCGTGCTCTCGATTGTGAGTACGTTGGCGTTGGTGGAGAATTGGCGCTGCATGCGTCGGCGCAGGTCGGCGGGCTGGGCCGGAATGGTGATGGGGGTAAACATCATCTGCGGCATTCCGAAGGTCTGCAGGAGCGGCTGCAGCTGCTCGAAGAGCGGTCCCGAACCCGAGACGAAATTCACGAAGTCGCTGGCGCGCGAGAACCACGGGATGCCGAAGCCCATGCTGTTGGCCATGTCTACCAGCGCGATGAACTTGCCGCGTTCCATGCCCGTGGGGTCGCTGCACAGGGGCTGGTCGCGGATCTCCACGAACGAGCAGACGGCCGCCAACATCACGTCTGGCCGCGCACCGTTGGGGTTCACGCGTCCACCGCCGTAGATGGTGATCTGGCGCGACGCCGGGCTGTCGATGTCGGGTTCCACGAAGGTGGCCCAGAAGTCGTCGCCCACGCCGCGCACCAGGCGCAGCTCCTCGAGCGTATCGTAGGGGGCGTTCTTGATGTTGTAGGGCTCGATCAGGCCGCGGTAGTAGTCGGCGTCCTCCGAGCCAGAGCTCTGCACGGCCTGCAGCACCGGGTCGTAGTTGGTGCGCTGCTCGTCGGCGTCCCACCAGTCGATGATGTTGGCGAGTACGTCGAGCCGCGTGTTCATGCGCCCCTTCTCGTCGAAGCCCGAGAAGATGGGGTCGTAGAGGTTCGGGCTGGGGAAGGGCGGGCTGCCCTGGGTCAGCGTGTAGATGGCCTTGGCGATGTTCGCGCGCCCGAGTGCCACGTCCTGCAGACGCGGGTCGTTCACCGTCATCTTGGTGTTCTCGGCCGAGGCCTGCACCTCGAACGTGCCGCCCGTCTTGCCGAGGCCCTCGGCGAGATCCATGTCGAAGCCCACGCTGGCCGCGTTCTCTTTGGAACCCTCGAAGTTCGCGAAGGGCTCCAGGATGACGTTGGCGAAATTCCAGACTGGCAGCTGGGGCGGCGGTCTGCCCTTCATCAACGCGGAGAAGATTGGCGCCACGAGGCTGCGCAGGTTCTTCTCCTGACCAATCAGCATGCGCGTCAGGTTCACGCCGCTCTTGGCCAAGTACTCGGCGCGCAACTGATCGCGCGCCGCCATGGACGCCGCGAACCCCTGGCCGGTGGTCTCGTGCAGATCGGTGACCAACACCGCCAGGATCATCAAGGCGATGAGCGACAGCAGCAGGGCAAAGCCCTGTTGTTTCTCGCGCTTTCTGGTCAGTTTGGGGTCGGTCATGATCAGTTCGCGTGGTTGAAGGCCCAGGTCATGGGCAGTACCGCACGGGTGCCGAAGACTTCTTTTTGCTTCGGGTTGGCGATGCCCGGTACGGTCAGCTTGATGCGCACCTGCGACGGCAGGCGGTTGACCTGACCCGTGCCCGTGGTGGTGTCCCAGCTCGTCTGCCACTCCCAATTCACGGCATCGAGGTACTCGAGCTCGAACTCGAGCACGTCCTCCAGCATGATCTCGATGCGTCCGCCTTCCTGTGGCTTGTCGTCGATGCGTGGGGACATACGGCGGGCCAGCACCTTACCGTCACCGCTCGGATGGTCGGTGAGGAAGTAAGAGATCTCGTTCTGGTCCGACTCCTTGGCGTCGCGATAGATGCGCGTGTGGGAAACGGATGTGAAGTCGATCCGGTCGCCGAAGCCGCTGTCCTTGCCCACGAAGGCAGTACGCATGGCCTGCAGCGAGGAGAGCGGGTTGTAGTGCACGGACACGTAGGCCATCGAGAGTTCGCGCACCATGCGCTCCAGGGCCGAGCTCAGCTCGTGATAGCGGTTGAGCTGGGTTTCGAGCTTGCTCTTGGCGCGCGAGGTCTGGGCGAAGCCCCCGTACACCAGCGCTCCCACGGCCGCGAAGATGGTCATGGCGATCATGACTTCGATGAGCGTCATGCCCTGTGAGCTGCGCCGTCTCATTTGGTCGCCGGTGCGGTGGGGGGGGTGGCGGTTTGAGTGCCCATGCCGGTCGCGGGCGGCGGGGCGTTGTCGTCCTCGTCGTTCATGTTCGGCAGGAAGGGCGCCTCGTTGACGAGGAACTGGACCACGTCGAAGGTCTGCTCCTTCTCGCCTTCGGTCCAATACACGCTCACGGTCACGCGGCGCACCTGCTCCTCGATGATCGGCTTCATGATCGGGAAGGCGAAGTCCATCACCATGCCCGAGATAGGGTCCATGCCGCCGCTGCTGAAGGTGCCGCTCCCGCCGCCCGCGCCGCCCAGACCTCCGCCCGTGCCGCCGCCCGAACCTCCCAAGATCGACGGCATGCCGTTGAGCGGGATGCCCATGCTGCTCAGCGGATCCTGCGGGGCCCCGATGGGCGCACCGCCGCCTGGGCTGCTGCTCGAGCCGCTCTGCCCACCCTTGACCTTGTCGAGGGCGTCCTTGGCTTCCGCCTCGGTCTTGCCCTCGGAGGACTCGGGCAGCACGATGCGCTCGACCTTCCATTCGCAGCGGAAGCCCTTGTGCTCTGCCCCATCGCAGCACTCGTCGCGGTCGTCGAGCGCGCTTCCGGGCCAGCCCTCCTTGCCCAGCTTCTCCTCGATCTCGCCCATCTTGCAGCGCGCGAGCAGCGAAGCGATGGTGGTGGTGCGGGCGCGTTGCGCAATGCGGATCGCACCTGCTTCGCTCGCGAACAACGAGCTCAAGCCAATCGCCATGATGATCACGGCGATCATGACCTCCATCAGCGTGAAGCCGGCCTGACGCCTCATAGGCGGTCCTCCAGCTCGGAAGCTTCGTTGTCCCGCTTGTTGGGATCGTCCACCAGGATCTCCGGCTCGAAGGGCACGTTGTGCACCGTGCCGCGTCCGGTGAGCGGGTGGATCTCCACCGAGTAGATGGTGTCGCTACGATCTCGCAGCTGGATCACCGCGTGCTGCGTGAGGCCGCTGGGGAAGAAGAACAGGTCGGTCTTCCCTTGCTCGCGCGGGGTCTCCTCGTGGGCCACGATGACCTTGGCGATGCGGATGTCGTCTCCCACCGGGTGTTTGGTGAAGCGCTTGAGCAGCTTGCCGCTGTCGCCCGTGATGGCGCTGAAGGCCGAGGGCGGCAGCTTGAGCTCGTCGATGGGCTTTTCGATCTTGGCCTTGGCGATGGCCCATGGATCGAGCGCCGCGCCTGGGTCCCCGCGGTCCTCGTCGCGCGCGGCCTCCTCGCGCAGCGGCGCGTCACTGCGCACCAAGCTCACGCGACCTTCGGCCTCGCTCAGCTCGACCGTGCCATCTTCCAGATTCAGCGTCATGCGTACGGTGGTGCCGTTCGCGAGCGCACGATGGAAGCCGTACTGGGACAGGGCCACCAGGCGCACGGCGGCGCTGCGCAGGTTGGTCTTCGTGATGGCCCCGAGTCCCACCGAGACCGCACTCGCCCCGATCGCGATGATGACCACCACGATCATGATCTCGATCAGGGTGAGCCCTGCCAACCTTTGGCGGCGCGATCGAGAAAGAGCATGTGTGCTCGGGGCTTGCACGTTGGACTCACGGCGTGGTTGCGATCACTTGATGTCGTCTTCGGTGTCGAACTCGCCGTCTGGCCCGGCGGAGATCACGGTGATGTCGGTGCCTTCGCACTCGATGCGGTAGGCGTGGTCCCAGGGATCGGTGGTGGCCTTGCTCTTGTCGATGGCCTTGTCCTCGATCAACTGGTCCATGGTGGCGCACTCGGCGTTGTTGGTGGCGATGTAGAGCTGCACGGCGGTACGCACGGTCTCCACGCCGGACTCGGCCTGGCGCATCTTGGCCTTCTGGAGCTGAGGCACCACGGCGATGCCGACGCCCGTGGCGACCAGGGCCATGATCACGACCACGATCATGATCTCGATCAGGGTCATACCGGCTTCGCGCAGCGCAGCGGCCTGGAGGCGAAGGTCCTCGACGCTGCGCGTGGGGTACGCGTGCACGGACTCGGACGACTTGGCGGCTTCTAATTGCGTGTCAGACATGTTGGAGCTCTCCTGAATTCCCCACGCGCGGGGCTACATCACATTGTCGTCATCGAGGAAGGACCCGCTCGGGCCCGCACTCAGAACTTCAATCTCGGGCGCGCTGCCGTCGCAGCGCAGATAGACGCCGTTTCCCCAGGCGTCACTGGGCAGCTCGTGCAGGTAAATCACGCCCGAGCGTGGAGGGTGCAACAGCTCGTTGAGGCTGCGCGGGCAGCGCCCGACGTCGTGCACGAAGGCCTCGGTGGCGCGCGAGACCTCGCTCAGCGTGGCTCGCGTGGACAGGATGTCCGCGCGCCGACCGCCGAGCCAGTAGGCCCCCCCGAGCACGCTCGCGAAGGCCGCCAGCAGCACGAACGGGAGCACACGCCGGCCCGAGAACAGGCCGCGCAACAGGCTGTCCTCTCGCTCCCAGGGAAGCGGTAGACGCGGACTCCTCTTGCGTGCTCGTTTGGCCACGACGTCAGCCTCCCGTCACGAACTCGTTCATCTGCATCAACGGCATCAAGATGGCGCCGGTGATGGCACCCGTGATGCCGCCCATCAGGAGGATCATCGCCGGCTCGAGCAAGCTCGACATCGTCTCCACCTGGGCGTCTACCTGGTCGTCGTAGGCGTCCGCCACGTTCTCGAGCATCGCCTCGAGCTCACCGGAGCGCTCGCCGATGGCGATCATGTGCGTCACGATGGGCGGGAAGCGCTTGCTGCGCGCCAGGGGCTTGGCGATGGATTCACCTTCACGGATGGCCTCGCGGGCCTCGTCGACCACGCGCATCAGCTCGGTGTTCACCAGTACGTTGCGCGTGATCTCCAGCGCCCCGAGCACCGGCACGCCGCTGCGCAGCAGCGTGGCCAGGGTGCGGGCGAAGCGCGCGCAGGCCACCTTGGTGGTGAGTGCGCCCACGATGGGTGCGGAGAGCAGGAACAGATCCCAGCGCTTGCGACCCTGCGGCGACGCATGCCAGCGCCTGAAGCCGTAGACCATGCCCGCGATACCGGCGCCCATCAGGTACCAGTAGTCGGTGAACATCGAGCTGATGAACATCAGCAGCCGCGTGTACCAGGGCAAGACCTGGCCGAAGTCATCGAAGATGGCGGTCACCTGCGGCACCACCACGGTCATCATCACGGTGACCACGAGGAAGGTCATCACCATCATCACGGCCGGGTAGGCCAGCGCGCTCGAGACCTTGCCCTTGAGGCGGTTTTGCGACTCGAGTACGTCGGCCAGGCGCGCGAGCACCTGATCGAGGTTGCCCGACGCCTCGCCGGCCATGACCATGTTCGTGTAGAGATCCCCGAAGATCTTCGGGTGAGCCTTGAGCGCGGCGTTGAACGCGATACCTTCGTTGACCTTGTCGCGCGTGTTGGTGAGCGCGTTGCGCAGGTCTTCCTTTTCGGTCTGCTCGATCAGCGCATCCAGCGCCTCGACCAGCGGGATGCCCGCCTTCAGCAGGGTGGCCATCTGGCGCGTGGTCAGCGCCAGGTCTTGCATGGAGACGCGTGAGATCAGCCGCTTGAGGTTGATGTTGCGGGCCTCGCGTTTGCGCGCCGCACTCTCTTCCTCGAGCTGCGTGACGAGCACGCCCTGCCGGCGCAAGGTCGCGCGCAGGGCCTTGGGGCTGTCGGCATCGTCGATGCCCTTGACCTCCTTGCCCGCTGCGTTGACGCCGCGCCATGCGAAGACTGCCATCGTTTACTCCAGATCGCCGGCTTGGGTTGCGGCGAGCACCTCGTCCACGCTGGTGACGCCCTTGAGCACCTGCCGCGAGCCGTCCTGGCGCAGCGTGCGCATGCCGCCGAGCTGGCCCGCACGGGTGATCGCGTTGGAATCGCTGTTGTTGAGGATCTCCTTGCGCACGGCGTCAGAGATCACCAGCAGCTCGTAGATGCCGATACGACCGCGATAGCCGGTCTGCGCGCAGGCCTCGCAGCCGGTGGGGCGATAGAACACCGGGCGCTCGTTGCTGGCGCCTTCCTCGACCAAAAGGTCGCTCGAGAGGATCTCTTCACCGTCGCCCGGCTTGCTCGGCGCCCGCTGCGCGGCCCCTGCCACCGCGGTGGGCTCGTCGGCTAGCGGCGCGAACGAGCGCCAATCGATGCCCAGCGAGCGCAGGTCTTCGTTGCTCGGCAAGTACGGGGCGCGACACTTGGGGCACAGGCGACGCACCAGGCGTTGCGCCAACACGGCCATCAAGGACGACGAGATGTGGAAGGGCTGCACGCCCATTTCGACCAAGCGCGTGACGGCGCCCGCGGCGTCATTGGTGTGCAAGGTGCTGAGCACCAAGTGACCGGTGAGCGAGGCGTGGATGGCGATTTCCGCGGTCTCGTGATCGCGGATCTCACCGACCATGATGATGTCGGGATCCTGACGCAGGAAGCTGCGTAGCCCGGAGGCGAAGGTGAGGCCGATCTTGGGCTGCACCTGAACCTGCCCGACGCCCTTGAGCTCGTACTCGACCGGGTCCTCGACGGTGAGGATGTTGACCTCGGGGCGGTTCACCTGGTTGAGGCACGCGTAGAGCGTGGTGGTCTTGCCCGAACCGGTGGGGCCCGTCACCAGGACGATGCCGTTGGGCCGGGTGATCATGTGCTCCATCGTCGCGTACTGGGCCTTGTCGAAGCCCAGGTCCGTCAGATCGAGCAGGATGTTTTCCTTGTCGAGCAGACGCATCACGATGCGCTCGCCCTTGGCGGTGGGCACGGTCGACACGCGCACGTCGATCAGCTTGCCCTGGATCTTCTTGGTGATGCGGCCGTCCTGCGGCAGGCGCTTCTCGGCGATGTTGAGACCCGCCTCGATTTTCACGCGCGCCACGATGGAGGGCAGGAAGCCCTTGTGCGCCGACTTCGTCGGATAGAGCTCGCCGTCGATGCGGTTGCGCACCACGACCTCTTTGTCGGTCGGCTCGATGTGGATATCGGACGCGCGGTCGCGCACGGCGTTGTAGAAGAGGTTGTTGACCCAGCGGATCACGGGCGCCTCATCGGTCATGTCGATGAGGTCCTGCAACTCCTCTTCGTCCTGCGCCTTGCCTGAGTCGGCCAAGGCGTTCTCGTCCTTACGCTCGTACACGCGGTTGATGGCGCGCTCGATGGCGTCCACCGGCGCGGCGACGGCCGTGATCGCCACGCCGAGCAGCGCGCGTAGGTCGTCGAGCGGCGTAGGGTCGAGCGGGTTGGCCACGGCCACGGTCACGCGGGAGCCGTCGCGACCGATGGGCAGCACGCTGTGTTGACGCGCGAAATTGATGGGCGTGCGCTCGATCAGCTCGGCGGGCACGTTCTCGGCTTTGATGTCGTTGACGAACGGCAGCCCGGCTTCGTCGGCCAAGGCGCGCGCGATGGCGGTCTCATCGGCCACTCGCATGGCCAGCAGCACGTCCGGAAGCTTGGCGCCGCGCTCGTCGGCTACACGCAGGGCTTCCTCGACGCGGTCGGCCGAGACCACGCCACGTCGCACGAGAATTTCACCGAGATAAGCCTGCTCCATGTTCAGGGTGCCGCTGGAGGTGGAGGGGGAGGCGGTTCGGGTGCGGGAGGCGGTGCTTCCGCGGGCGCCTCGGCGGGGGCGGCGCCGTCGATCACGGTCTCGCCGTCGCTCTGGATTCCCATGCTGCCGATGGCCGGGCGAGCCTGGTGGTCCGCCGGTGGCTCGTGCGCCATCTCGAGGGCCAGCTTCCGGTCCTCGGACAAGACGTTCATGTACTTGGAGATCTCGGCCACCAGACCGCGCGTCCGCGAGTAATCGATGGCGGGATGGTAGTCATGGGCGCCGAACACGAAGTAGCGATCCAGGAATTCCTGACGCTCGCGCATCTTGCGCTCGTAGATGGCGCGCAAATCCGCCTGCGTTCGCACGATGTAAGGCGTGAGGAACAGCAGCAGGTTGCTCTTCGACTTGGTGGTGCTGGTCTTGCGGAACAGGGCGCCGATCAACGGGATGTCACCGAGCAGTGGGATCTTCTTCTGGCTGCGATTCACCTGGTCGCGCATCAGGCCGCCGATGACCACGGTCTGCTGGTCGCGCACGACGAGCTGCGTCTTCGCGGTACGGCGATTGATCGGGAAGGCGATGGCGTTACCCGGCACCGCCGCGCCCACGTCCGAGATCTCTTCCTCGAGCTCGAGTCGAATCTCGTCGCTCTCGTTGATGTGAGGCGTGATGCGGATGCGCGTGCCCACGTCGCCGCGCGGCGGGCTACCGGCGAAACCGCCGCCGAGACCACCCAGACCACCGAGCGCACCGAGACCGGCGGCGGCCGTGGCCGGGTTCGCGCCCGTCGCGCCCTGCGTGCCGGCGAGACCTGCCAGGCCGGCGAGGCCACCGAGGCCGCCGAGCGCACCTGGCGAGTTACCCTGCAGCGGCACGTTCTGACCGATGTTGATCTCGGCTTCCTCGTTGTTGAGGGCCAAGAGATGCGGCGTCGCGAGCACGTCGCTGTCGCTGGTCTGCGCGAGGGCGGCCAGCGCCACGCCGAAGGACGGCACGCTGACGCCCGCGGGACCGCCTTCGATCACTGGCCCCTGAATGCCGATGGCGATGCCGGAGAGCGCCTCCGCGCCACCAGCCGAGGAGATCTGCGAACCAATACCCGATACGCCGCCTGCCGTGAGGGCGAGCGGGTTCGTCACGCCGTAGCCGAGCACGCCGAGCGAGCCTTCCTTGGGGAAGTCGGGCACACCGGAGAAGTAGTTCAAGCCCAGGTCGCGCGAGTTGTTCACGTCGAGCGTGATGACCACGGCCTCGATGAAGACCTGACGTCGCTCGCTGTCGAGTCTGTCGATGACCTTCTTGAGCGCCGCGTAGTCATGCAGCGAAGAGGTGATGACGAGCGAGTTCGTGGGCTCGTGGGCCGTGATGGCCACGGTGCCTTCGAACACGGCGTCAGAACCTGCGCCCGAGCTCTTGCCCTGCCCACCGGGCTGCCGCTTGGCGCTGCCGCCCACCAGGGTGGTGAGGGTCTTGGCGATCTCTTCGGAGTCGCCGTGCTGCAGGTAGTGGACGTGGATGCCGCCGTCGCCGTCGAGCGGCACGTCGAGGTGACGGATGAGCTCGAGGATGCGCAGGTAGGCCGCTTCGGTGGCCATGATGACCAACGAGTTGGTGCGCTCGTCGGGGAGGATGTTGCTCACGCGGAAGCCCGCATTGCGCGAGCCGATGGTGGCGGGGCCCGCTCCAGCCGGCTGCGAGGCCGAGCTCTTCTTGGGCGCCGCGGCCGCGGCCGGGGCCGCACCGGCCGCGCCGCCCTTGCCGCTGGCATCGAGCGGAAAGATCTCGGTCAGGCGCGCCGCCAAGTCACTGGCGTTGGCGTGGTGCACCGGCTCGATCCAAAGCTGCTCGCCGCCGCGCTCGATGTCGATGGCGTCGACGATACGCAGCATGCGCCGGATGTTGTTGCCGGTGTCGGTGATGATCAGCGTGTTGGTGGGCGCATAGGCCGTGACGTTGCCCTCGGCCGACTTGAAGCGTCCGAGCAGGTTGGCCACGTCTTCGGAGGCCACGTAGTTCACGCGGTACAGGTGCGTGACGAAGCGGTCCTCGGCGGGCACGTTCTCGTCGATCAGCAGGGGAATGGTCTTGGCTTCCACGCCCTGCGATTCGACCACCTTCAGGTACTTACCCGAGGGCACCAGGGCCAGGCCGTTGAGCTCCAAGACCGAGAGGAACGCGCGGTAAGCCTCGGCCGCCGTCACCTTGCCCGGCGCGTACACCGTGGCTTTGATGCTGCGCGTCTTGTTCGGGATGATGAACGCCTTGCCGGTGATGCTCGACACCAGGCGCACCAGGTCCGTGAGCTCCGCGTCCTCGAGGTTGAAGGTCACCTTGGCACCAGGCGAGGTCGGCCTGAAGTCGATGCCGGTCTCGAAGGGCGGGATCTGCGGAGGCGCATTCTCGGTGGAAGCACCCGCTGGAACCTCGGTGCTGGGCCTCGGTTCGTTCGGACGCGGGCCGAGCTGGAGCGGCTTCGTGGGGTTGCGCCCTTCGCCTTCCTGGGCCTGGGCGCGCGGCAGGCTTCCGTTCGCTGCCCCGACGGCCAACAAGGCCGACAGGCTTAGCGCGGGCCATGATCCTTTGAGTCTCACGCGAGCTCCTTGCTTACTCTTTGCTCGCGCACCCGAGGGCGCGCTTCGACAGCTTCCGAGGCGGGTCATTTGACCGAGTACTCCATGGTTCGAGCCTGGCCGCGTCGGACCATGGCGATGCTGAACTGATCCATCTCGCGCAACTTCGTGTACGCCTCGAGAGCCGAATCCGGGCTCGACAAGTCGAAGCCGTTGATCGTCCTCAGCACGTCTCCGTTTTGGATGCCGAGCTTGCCGAGCAGGCTCGAGCGCCGAATGCCGTAGACCTTCACGCCCACGGTGCGCCCGTTCTCTTCGAACGGAATGATGCGAGCGGCGCGCATGAGCTCCGCCTGATTGGAGAGCACCTTGTCGAGCAGCGCGCGCGAGACGTTGTAGTTGGTGTCGCTGACCTGGGTGATGCCCTGGTTGAGGTCGTCTTCGCTGACGCCGCCAGTCTTCTTCTCACCCGCCTCCGCAGGCGCCGGGGCTGGCGCGGCGGGAGCCGGCGGCGGGGTAGCCGGCTGGGGTGGCTTGAACATCGCGATCTGGCAGAGCGGGCGCCCGGTGGGACGCAGGAACACGCGGTGCTCGCGGATACCGAGCACCTCGTGCCCGTCGACCGACATGCCCTGCCGGTACAGCAGGGACTTGCCCTGGGCTTCGATGGACGCGAACGACAGGTCAGGCTCTTGCGGTACCACCATCGACGCCACCAGGCGGATGGGGCTCGAGCAGAACTGCGGCTCACCGTAGACCTCGTCGCCGCCGCCGCCTCCTGTGACGGGAGGCTCCACGATCTCCGTGCTCACGGGGCCAGGCGCGTACCACTCCATCGGCCCAATCGTCGAGTCGAAGATGTTGCGCGTGAGAACGGCCTCGGCGATCTGACGCGTGGTCTCGCGCGTGTCTCCCGCGACCACTGGGGCGCGCACCTTCTGCTGCTGCTCCTCGGGTGCGAGCGGCAACAGCTTGGCCGCCACGATCTGCGTGGTGCCCCGCGCGCAAAGCATGGCGGTAAGCAGCAGCGTCACCAGGGTCGCTGACATGCGTATCGCGCGTCGCTTTTGATCTTTGCCCATCCGTCTCTTGGCTCGGCTCAGCGGTTCAGTGCCGCCTCGTTAGAGCAACCCCCGTGCCGGGTCCTCATCAGGGCCTCACTTGGCCGATTTGCGCCGAGTTGTCGCAGGTTTAGCCAATCCTGCAAGTGTCTCTCGCCGCGACATCTTGTCAGCGAGCGGGAGCCTCCCCAGGAGCCCAAAGACAAATTGTCATCGTCCTCGGCGACCGCTTCTTCGGTCGCTCCCTCGCCGCGCTCGGCGTCCAGCTTGCGGTAAATGGTTCGCGTAGCAATTCCCAGAAGTTGGGCCGCCAAGCGTTTGTCTCCCCCGGTGTGCTCGAGCGTCGCGTGGATGACCCGGCGCTCGATTTCCTCCAGTGGCGTTCCGATGGCGAAACTCAACGCCCGCTCACGTGGCGAGGCGTTCGCGATGGGTTCGGGCAGATCGCTTTCGTGGATCACGTCCTGGGTACTCAGGACCACCGCCCGCTCGATGACGTTCTCGAGCTCACGCACGTTGCCCGGCCAGTGATAGCCGCTCAGGCGATCGAGCGCCTCGCGCGAAACCCGCAGGGTGGGGCGCCCGTTCTTGCGGCTGTAGACTTCCACGAAGTGATCCACCAAGAGTGGGATGTCTTCGCTGCGATCCCGCAACGCGGGGCACGTGATCGCGATCACGTTGAGTCGGTAGAAGAGGTCCTCGCGGAAGCGCCCCTCGCTCACCTCGCGGGACAGGTTGCGGTTGGTGGCCGCGATCAGGCGAAAATCGGCCTTCTCGGTGCGACCTCCGAGCGGTTCGTAGGTGCCCTCCTGCAACACACGCAGGAGCTTCACCTGCACGTGCGGCGATAGTTCTCCGATCTCGTCGAGGAACAAGGTGCCCCCGCGCGCCTGGGCGATGCGCCCCTCGCGCTTGGCTGCTGCGCCCGTGAAGGCACCGCGCTCGTGGCCGAAGATTTCGCTTTCCACGATGGTCTCGGGCAGCGCCGCCAGGTTCACCGCCACGAACTCGCCCTTGCGCTGCGAGTGCTCGTGGACGTGGCGCGCGATGAGCTCCTTGCCCGTGCCGCTCTCACCCAGCACCAGCACGTTGGCCGTGCTCGGTGCGGCCTGCGTCGCCACCGAGAGCGCTTTGCGCAGCGCGTGGGAGGAGCCGACGATGTTGCGCTGCTTGAGCTGGGTCAGCTCTCGGCGCAGGTCGCGGTTCTCGCTGAGCAGGGCCTGACGCTCGGCGGCCTTGCGCACCGTGGTCGCGATCTGCACGCGCTTGAGGGGCTTCTCCACGAAGTCGTAGGCGCCCTCCCGCATGGCCTGGACCGCGGTCTCGACGGTGCCGTAGGCGGTCATCACCACCACCACGCTGTCGGGCGCCACGGTCTGGAGGGCCTTGATCAGTGAGATGCCGTCCATACCGGGCATCTGGAGGTCGGTGAGCACCACGTGAACGCGATGGTTGCGACAAATTTCTAAAGCTTTTTGGCCAGTTGGGGCCACGAACGTGCGCATGCCCTCGCGCGTGAAAAGGCGCTCGAGGGACTCCAAGTTGGCCAGTTCGTCATCGACGACCAGCACCGTGATGTCACTTTTTTCGCTCATTTGACGGTTTGTCCTGGCTAGTGACCAAATGACATGGCGCTTGCTCGTTTGTCAAGGAATGCCATTTAGAGGCAGCCGGCGTGATAGGAGTGGTCGTCATGGGCGGCATGCGACGCACCTTCGCTCGGGTCCTGGTTGGGGCTGTCTTGCTCGTCGGCGTGGCTGTACCAGCGCAGGCGACGGCCCCCGCGGCCACCTTGCGCGTGGCCGAGCCGCGCGAGCTCCAGGTCGGCGATCGCGCCGCACTGAGCGTCACTCTGACGCTGCCCGCACAGGCCGGGGCGCCGCTGCTGCTGACGCAGTCCGTGGAGGGCGAGGCGCTCGAGGTGGTGCGCGGTAGGTTGTTGCGCTCGGATGCACGGGACCCGCAGGCCTCTCCGCTCAGCTTCGACGTACCCGTGTTGGCGCGCGCGCCGGGCACCAGCATCGTGCGCGTGCACGCGTTGATCTACCTGTGCGACGCGCAATGCGAGGCCGTGGAGATCGAGCAGCGCGTGAGCGTGCGGGTCCTGGCGCGCTGAGCTGAGCGGCGCCTATCCAAGGGCCGTTCAAGGCAAGAGCTTGGGGCTGCCCACCATCGCCAGCGCCTCGAGCTCGGCGCGCTCCAGAGTCTCGACCTCCAACAAGCGTCGGGCGATGGCCTCGAGGGCCTCCTTCTTCTGCTCCAACACCGATCGGGCCCGCAGATAGGCCGCGTCGACGATGGCGCGCACCTCGCGATCGATGGCCTGGGCCGTGTCCTCGGAGAAGTTGCGCTCTTCGCCCAGCACCGCCCCCTCCAGAAAGCGCAGGTTCTTCGAGCGGCCGTAGGCGAGGGGGCCCAGCTCCTGACTCATCCCGAAGCGGCACACCATTTGGCGGGCCGTCTCGGCCACGCGCTCCAGGTCGTTCTGCGCGCCAGTCGAGACGTCGGAGAACATCACGTCCTCGGCGGCTCGTCCGCCGAGCATCACGCAGATGCGGTCGAGCAGCTCCTCGCGCGTCATCATGTAGCGCTCCTCTGCGGGCAGCTGCAGGGTCGCGCCCAGGGCACCGATGGAGCGCGGAATGATGGTCACCCGATGCACTGGATCCGCGTGGCGCATGGAGAGGGCGACCAGAGCATGCCCGCTCTCGTGATAGGCCACGCGCCGCTTCTCGTCCTCGCTCATGGCTCGGTTCTTCTTCTTGAGGCCGAGCTGAATGCGATCGATGGACTCTTCGAGGTCTTTCTGGGACACGGCCTGGGCGCCTACTCGTGCGGCAGCCAGGGCACCCTCGTTGATGAGGTTCGCCAGATCCGCTCCGACCATGCCGGGCGTGCGCTGCGCGATCACCTTGAGATCGACGTCGCTGGCAAGCTTCACCTTGCGTACGTGGACACGCAAGATCTCCTCGCGCCCCTTGAGGTCCGGACGGTCCACCAGAACCTGTCGATCGAAGCGTCCGGCTCGCATCAACGCTTGGTCGAGCACCTCGGGGCGGTTGGTGGCGGCCATCAACACCACGCCGCTCGAGGCGTCGAAGCCGTCCATTTCCACCAAGAGCTGATTGAGCGTCTGCTCGCGCTCGTCGTTGGTCCCCATGGCCGCCAGGCCGCCACGTGACTTACCGAGTGCGTCCAGCTCGTCGATGAACACGATGCAAGGTGCGCGACCCTTGGCCTGCTCGAACAGGTCACGGATGCGCGCGGCCCCGACGCCCACGAACATCTCCACGAACTCCGAGCCCGAGATGCTGAAGAACGCCACGCGCGCCTCGCCGGCCACGGCTTTGGCCAACAGCGTCTTGCCGGTGCCCGGTGGACCGAGCAGCAACACCCCCTTTGGGATGCGCGCCCCCAGCGCTTGGTACTTCTGGGGCTGACTGAGGAAATCCACCACCTCGATCAGCTCCGCCTCGGCCTCGTCGACGCCTGCCACATCCTCGAAGGTGACGCGCTCGGTGGCGGTTCGATCGTAGATCTTCACACGCGACTTGCCGAAGCTCAGCGGGCCCCCGCGCTTCTGCATGCGACGCTGGGCGAAGGTCCAGAGCGCGAACAGCAGGCCGAGCGGGAGCAGCCAGCCGAGCACGAACGAACTCCACCAGGAGGTCTCCTCGGAGTGCCCGCTGACCTTCACGTCGTGTTGAGCCAGCTTTTCCAGCAGCTCCTTCGGGTCGTGACCCGGGATGCGCTCCGTCACCACGCGGTCGAACTTGTCGCTCTTCTGGTCCGGCTTGAGCCGTCCCGACAAGTCGTGCTCGCGCACCTCCACCTCGCCGAGCTTGCCCTGGTCCACCAGGCCGAGGAACTCGCTGTAGCTCACGTGCTTGGGGATGGGCGCCTTGAGCAAAAAGCTCTGCGCCAGCGTGAGGACGATGAAGCCGAAGAAGAGTGCAACCGTGGGCCAGTGGATACTTCCGCGAGGAGGTCGAGGCGCGCCCTCGGGCGCGCGAGCGGAAAACGGACTGGGCAAGGGGCCTCTCAATCTGCGTAGGGCACGCGCTCCATGGGCGGTCGAGACCCGTGCCAGCGCATCAACGACGTCTGGGCTTTCCCGGCGTCGTTGTACTCGATGATCGCATAGGTCAGGCCGCTTGCCTGCCCCAGGTAGCGCAAATCGAGATTGATCATGTCCATCCAGGTTCCCGTGTTCACCAGCAGCTTGCCCGAAGTTAGGGTGCGTACCCGGGGCGCATGACTGTGTCCCACGATCAACGTGTGCACGCCGCGCAGCTTGGACAGGGCATGGGTAGCCTGGGAGTCATAGTCCCCAATTCCGACGATCTCCTCGACGAACGCGGTGGGCAGTCGGCGAATGCGCTCGAGCCAGGCGCGCACGGTGAAAATGCGGTGCCGCAGCCAGTGACCCGCGCAGCGCAGCAGGAACGCCACCGTGAAGCGCGGCTCGAACAGCAGTCCGCCCAGGATGAAGCGCGTGAACGGCTGCACGCGGTCGATGTGCTGCTTCACGAGCTTGGCTGGGTTGAGCACCTCGAGGATCCACAAGCTGCCCCAGGGGAGGTCGAGGATCTCGGTGCCGTCCTTGAGCTTGCGCGTCATGCGCCGATAGTCGACTCGGTGGATGTGCTCGAGCTGGTGCCCGTGCCGAATCTGGATGCCCTCGGGCAGGTGGTACGTGTCCGTGGCCGTGATGAAGCGGACCCGTTCGGCGGCTTCGCCCGGAGCCACGTAGCGCCTGAACAGCTCCTGGGGGGCGGTGAACCACATGTCGAGATCGTGATTGCCGGGCAGGTAGACCAGCCGTCGCTGGGGCTTCTGCAGGAAGGCGCGCAGGGCCGCCACGAACCGGGGGTGACCGTCCAGGCACATCCGTAGCTTTTGTTCCGCGACCTCGGCGGTGATCTCGGTGGGCCACTGGCCGCCGATCTGGACCTTGAGCAGGTCGAAGATATCGCCGTTCAAGATCAGCTCGATCTGGGTGTGCTCGCCGCTGCGGCGGTCGTAGTGCTCCAGCAGCTCCGCGAACCGATCATCGTAGAAAAAGTCTTCGAGTGGGTTCAGCTGGCCTTCGGGAACCCCGGTGCCGAGGTGCAGGTCGCTGACCACCAGGCGAATCAACTTCACGGGGGACTTGGCTCCGTAACTAGGCGCACGCGATTCCCCATACTGGTCGGAAAGGGTCCGTGGCTGTCAAGTCGCTGGCCAGCCGGTCGCGGGGGGCGAGATGCGGGCGGTGCCTGGGGTCGTCGGATGTGGGCAAAAGCGGCCCGGGCCGGGGGGTCCGGGCGGGGTTCCGGGACGCCGACTGGGCTTGCGCGAGGACCGCCCGAAACGTCCCTACCATCAAATTGACAGCACGTTCTTTCGGCCCTAAACACGCAAAACCCGGAAGTTCCTGGGCGTCAAAACGGACCCAGGCGAAAGAAGAGCGAATGGCCTACGTCGTCGGAGAAGCGTGCATCAAGTGCAAGTACACGGACTGCGTTGCCGTGTGTCCCGTGGACTGTTTCTATGAGGGCGAGAACAGCCTGGTCATCAACCCGGACGAGTGCATTCACTGCGGCGCTTGCGAGCCCGAGTGTCCGACCAACGCCATCTACGACGAGGACGACCTGCCCGAGAAGTGGAAGGCGTTCAAGGACATCAACTCGCTCTTCTCCGGGGCCAAGGGCGCGGGTGAGGTCGACAAGGCTGGTTTCCCCAAGACCGTGCTCAAGGTGCTGTCGGACGGCTCCTTCAAGGTGTGGCCGAACATCAACGCGCAGAAGGCCGCCATGCCCGGCGCCGACGATGAGTCGAAGCGCGAGGGTAAGGCCGAAGAGTTCGATCCGGCTCCCGGTGGTTGAACCAGCGCACTAGTCCAACATCGCCTGCATCGGAAGCGCTCTCTCGGGGGCGCTTTTTTGTTTCCGGGTGAGCGCAGCGAGACGTCCCGCGCGTGGCTCCATGACCCTCTCCGGGAGCCCTCAGATCGACCCCCAAGACATTTTTTTTTCGCACGTGCGGACGCGCAAAAGCGCTCGCTGAGCACCAGGACAGGAACCCAATTTGAGTACGATCAGGGAGCGCAATTCGGACGCGGTGTAACGACTGCTCGTTCCCGAAGTTGGACGCAAGATTGCTCAGTTAAGGGCGCGCTCGAGACATATTCGTGGCGCTTCCAGAGCCCCTCACGAAGCTGAGCTTGACCACAATTGAGGGCAGAATCCTCTGCAAATCAGCGGCCCCTTTGGGGTGTGCGGACTGCGGCGATCTTGCCGTTCTAGGCGAGACATGCGCGTTGCAATGTCTTTCCGTTCCTCGAATCAGGGGCCTGGTGCTGCCATAGTTTCAGCATGTCGGAAGTCGCAACCACCACGGTCCAAGAGCGACGTAAGGCCCAGCAGGAACGCCAGCGCCGGCGGCTAATCTTGGCGGCAGGCGAGACGTTCGTTGCACTCGGGTACGCAACCTCCACGGTTGCAGACATCCTGAAAGCGGCAGGGATGTCACGACGCTCGTTCTACGAGTTCTTCACAAGCAAGGAAGATATCTTGCTCGCCCTTCTCGATGAGATGGTGAACGAGATACGAGGTGAGGTACAGGAGCTCACTCAGGGAGTCGAAGATCCCTTCGAGCGCGCCACGCTGTTGATGTTGGCTTACGTGCGTGTGGCGTCGCGCTTCCCAGTGGTGAGCTATCAAGTGATGGCGGCAGGCGGTGAGCCGCGCGTGCGTCGTCGTCAACACTTGTCGGCGTTCCTCGAACAGCTCAACGAACAGCTCAAGGCTGCCCATGAAAAGGGGTTGATCTCCAAGGCCCCGGACGACGTCACGCTGCGCATGCTGGTGGGCGGGTTGGATCACCTGATCCTCTCCTATCACCTCGACGGTTCGCGTGAACGCCTCGGTGAGACCGAGGGAGAGGTTCGAGAGCTGTTCGCCCGCGCATTCAAGTGACGGGAAGGGATTGAAGGTCGTTCGAGTGCTCGGGGCGAGCCGCGCTCCGAGCACCGCGAGGCCTCGCGCGAGAAGCCAGATCGAGCTTGCCCTTGCGGCGTAGCGCATCGCGCGCTCGCCGCGGGTGAGAAGGACTGCGCGCAGGGGAAGGGGGAGCGCCGGTCAAATTGCCGGGCCGCCCGCGCCTGGCACACTTGCGCCCGCCCATGACGCGCGCTGGTCGTTTGCTCGCGCGAGATCCCTTTCTCGCTTTCGCCATGTGTAGTGCGTGCACGCTCTCGCTGACTTCGTTCGCGAGCTTTCCGGCGTTGATGCCGCGGCTGTTCGTGGATTGGCAGCTGAGCACGCGCGAGGCGACCTTCGTGAATGCGGCGTTCTACGCGGGCTACGTCCTGGTCTCGCCCGTCCTCACGACCTTGACCGATCGCGTCGATGCTCGGCGGATCGTGCTCGTGTCCTGCGCGCTGGGCGCCCTGGCCGCGATGGCGTTCGCCGCGTCGGGCGGCACGCTGTGGTGGGCGATGGGCGCGCGTGCTGCGAGCGGAGTGGCCACGGCCGGCTCGTTCATGCCGGGGCTCAGGGCGCTGACGGATCGCGTCCAGGTGTCCCGTCAGGCGCGCTACGTGGGCTACTACATGGGCTGCTTCGCGCTCGGCACGAGCCTCTCCTACGCGGCTTGCGAGGCGCTCGCGGCGCGACTCGGCGCCGACCTGGCCCTCTGGTGTATGGCTCTGGGACCCGCGCTCGCGATCCCGTTCGCGCTGACGCTGGCTCCCCTCGGTCTGCCTGCTGCGAGCCAGAGCTCGTGGCTCCCCAATCCGGCGCCCATCTTGCGCAATCGGGCCGCCTTCGGCTTGGTGTGTTGCTACGGGCTGCACACCTGGGAGCTCTTCACGCTGCGCAGTTGGGGCGTGGCGTTCCTCAATTTCGCGCAGTCTGCCGAGAACTTTCGCGCGCCGTTCTGGTGGGCGCCAGCCACGGTGGTGGGCCTGGCCAACGTGCTCACCGTGCCGGCCAGCGTGTTCGGCGTGGGCTTCGCCGAGCGCATCGGTCGCGTGCGCTGGGTCGGGTCGGTGATGGTGGCTTCTTCGCTGAGCTTCGGAGCGCTGGCCTGGGCGGAACTCCTGCCCGCACCGCTCGCGTGCATGGCGGTGCTGCTATGCGGGGCGCTGATGGGAGCCGATTCAGCGACGCTCACTTCGGGGGTCGTGGCCCAGGTGCCGATGCACGAGCGAGGGCTCGGGATGGCCGTGCACACTACCGTGGGCTTCTTGGGGGCGTTCGCGGGGCCGCTGATGTTCGGTCTCATTTTGGATGCGGCGGGAGGGCCGAGTGAGCCACTGGCCTGGACGAAGAGCTTCGGAATTTCGGGAGGATTTACGTTGCTTGCGGGTTGGCTGGTCCGCGCCTCGATCGCCCGCAGGGAGCTGGAACAGCCTTCTTAGTCCGGCCGGTATGATCTAGAGTTTGCGGCATGAAGAAGCTCTATCCCTCGCTCGCGCTCGCGGGCCTGCTCGCGTCATCGACGGCTTGCAACAGCGATGACGACAAGACCGCGTCGCAGTGTCAGGTGCTCTGCAAGGCTCCAGCGGCCGACGCGGGAGGCGATTCCGGCGCCGGTGCTGCGACGCCGATGGACGCTGGCAACTGCGCCTGTGGCGGCGATGGCGGCGATGGAGACGTCGACAGCGGCGGCGACGGGGATGTCGACAGCGGCACGATGCAGGATGGCGGGCACGGCGATGGGGGCATGACGGGCTCCGACGCGGGCAGCGATGCCGGGACCGAGCCCAAACCCACCGGAGACACGGCGCCCGACGTCACTGGACTGAACGCGGTCCAGGTCGTGGGCGGTCTCAGCAACCTTGTGTACGCGGCACAGCCCAAGGGCACCACGGACTGGTATCTCGTGGAGCAGGCCGGCACCGTGAAGGTCTGGCACGCGGGCGGCGGCAACACGACCAGCGTCTTTCTCACGCTGCCCGAGGCCGATAACAATGGCGGCGGCGAGGAGCGCGGGCTGCTCTCCATCGCTTTTCCGCCGGACTACGCCACGAGCGGGTTGTTCTACGTGATGCTCACGCCCTTGATGGGTACCTCCGCCAACCACGACCTCGTGCTGCGATTCAAGCGCTCCGACGCGGATCCGTTCAAGGCCGACATGGCGTCGCGGGAGGTCATCCTCGACGTGCCTGCGTCGGCCAGCAACCACAACGGTGGCACCGCCATCTTCGGGCCCGACGGCTTGTTGTACGTGGGCACCGGCGACGGCGGCGGCGGCTGCAACAGCGACAAGCCTGGTGCGCCCCAGGATATCAGCGCGCTGAACGGCAAGGTGCTGCGGCTCGATCCGAGCAAGGCGGCGCCCTATGCGGCAGCGGGCAATCCCTTTGCCGCCACGGGCGATGCGCGCGTGTTGCACTACGGGTTGCGGAATCCGTTCCGGATTGGCTTCGATAGCGCAACGGGAGATCTCTATCTGGGTGATGTGGGCCAGGGAGCCTACGAAGAGCTCGACTATGCCCCCAAGGGAGCCACTGGTTTCAACTTCGGTTGGCCTGCATACGAGGGGGCGGTGGCTTCGACCGCGCTGAGCAACGCGCAGTGGTGCAACACGATGAGCAATGATCGTCCTGCGCTGCGCGCGGGCTCGGTCGCCACGGCGCCCATCCTCAGCATCGATCGACGCGGAGGGGGCGGCTGCACGGGGTCGTTCTGTGACTACTCCTCGGTGATCGGCGGCGTGGTGTATCGCGGCGACGCCATCAAGAAGCTGCGCGGGGCCTATCTATTCGGGGACTACGTGGGCGCGCGCATGGGAGCTCTCTATCAAGTGGGCAACAAGACCTCGCCCGTCGCCATCCTGCGCAAGCGGTGCAATGGCAGCGACGAGGCGTGTATCCCCATGGCGGCCGGTATCAACGAGCTCACCGGCATCGTGGAAGGTGCGGACCGCGAAGTGTACCTGGTGGCAACGCGCACCAAGCTCATGAAGCTCGTGCCCGCCACGCAGCCCTGAGGCGAAGGTCGTCCTTACGGGTTCGGCGCAGGGTACCCGCGCGCTTCCGTCATCTGCTCGATCCACAGGCGCACGGCGGTCACGCCTTTGTCGTCGACTTGGTTGGTGGCGATGCGCGGCATCTGTGCCGGCCCGCGCACGGCCATGCGCCCCAGCAGCAAACTGCGGGTCGGATCGGTGGGGCGCACGCGCAGGTAGCCGCCGGCCGGGACGGGCGAGGGCAACACGGCGTTGTTGCCATAGCCCTGGTTGAGCGAGGTCTTGACCGCGTCGGTGTCGAAGACGCTGCCGTACTCACCCTGCTCGAGTCGAAGGTTGAGCCCGCTCTGCTTGGCCTCCGCGAAGGCCTCCTGGTTGTGGCAGCTCACGCCACAATTGGCGTGCAGATAGCCGAGCGCCGCGCTCTCCACGGCGTCGCCCGGCGGCTTGGCCGACAGGAGCGACGCAGCGGGCAAGCCGTCCGCGCTGTTCGCGTCTATGAGTAGGCCGCGATCGAACAGCGTTTGCATGGAGAGACCGCTGGCGCCCGGGCCCAGCATGATGGGGTCGAAGCCGAGGGCGAAGTCCGGTCGGCCCGAGTGACACTGGCTGCACTGGTCGCGCGTGGGAACCGTGTGGCCGGTGCCGTAGAGGTTCGCCACGCCGTCGTTGTTCTGGACGGCGGTCGTCTCGTCCTCGGACCACACATAGGTCGTCGCAGACCACACGCCGGCGCGCTTCATCAGGAGCCGTGTCTCGCCGAGCCGCGTATGATCTCCGTCGACCACGCGAAACTCCTTCCACAGGCGCGTGCCTTCGGGGAAGACGAAGCCGTCGGGGCTGCTGACGTCGATCTTGGTACCAGGCGGAAGCCACAGGTAACGATGCTTGTCGGCGCCGTCGCTCCAGAGCGCGAACGCGGGCGCATATTCGGTGACGCCGCAGGCGAGCCTTCGGCTCTGCGAGTCTGCGTAGAGGCCAGTGCAGCGCAGCTCCTGTGGAAGCGCGTTGCCGGTCAGGGGAGGGCAGTCGGCGGGCACGGGCAACGCCGTACACAGCTCACTGCCAGCATCCGCGGCGGCGTCCTGTGCCGCAGCATCGGCAGCATCGCCAGCGTCGCTGCCGGCGGCGGCATCCATGTGGACCGAGCCATCGGGCCCAGCATCTCCGAGCGGACCCGGTTGGTCTCCGCGGGAGTCCCCGCAAGCGGCCATGAGTAGGCTGGTGGTGATGAGTAGGCGGGCTTTCATGCGGACACGCTCTGGGCCGTTCGCTGGGGCTGGGCGGGCGCATTGCGCAGCCGCTCGAGCTCGAGGGCATCGTGGGCGCTGAACAGCGTGAGGTTTGCGGGATGGGCGTGCTTGAGCGCGCGCAGTCGGTCCTGGTTCTTTAGACGCAGCGAATCGTCCTGGGCCATCATGGTCTGGAAGGCGCGAAAGCCCACCGGGCAGCTCGCCGGTTCGTTCATCTCGTCGTGGTGGAAGTAGGCGTCGCCGCAATGCACGAGGTATCCGCTTCCCTGTCGCACCGCGACCGCCACGTGGCCCCGCGAGTGACCCTGCACAGGCACCAACAGGATGTCGGTTTCCTTGGCGGTTAGAGCGCGTACCGACTCGAAGCCATAGAAGGCATCGCCAGCGAGCTCGTGGATTTGCCAGCGCGGGGCATGGGACCAGCAGTGCTGCAGATAGCGCCGACGCTCCGCGAAGGTGGGGGGCGACATGGCCGCGCGATGCTCGTCCGCGAATACGTGGACGCTCGCCTCCGGGAAGTCCGAGATGCCGCCGGCATGATCGAAGTCCAGGTGCGTGAGCACGATGTGGCGCACGTCTTTGGCGGAGAACCCCAACTCGCGGACCTGGGCCAGCGCCGATTGGGCGGGGCGCATCACCGGACGCAGCGCGGCGCGAATGATCAGGGGCACGCGACTGCGCTTGGGATCGAGGTCGCTGGTGGAGAGACCGGCATCGACCAACACCAGACCCGCCTCACTCTCGATCAGCAGACAATGACAGACGACATCGCCCATTTCGAACACCCCTCCGGTACCGTGGAAGAAGCGACGTCCGAAGGGACACATGCTGCCGCAGTTGAGATGGTGGATGCGCATGGCCACCGAACCTAGCGGAGTTCGCGGTCCAGATCACCAGCTCGTTTGGGCGCGGCTCGCACCGGCAGGAGGGTGCGTTCAGCCGCCGCCCGGGTCGTCGTCGTCGGCTTCGCTCACTTCTTCGGTTGGTGGGCGGTCGTCGTCGAGTGCGTCGAGGTAGCCTTCGGGAAGCTGCACGCGCTGGCGTCCGGACGCCTTCCCACGCGGGACACGCATGGCTTGGGGCGGAAACGGCGCGCTTTGATCGGCCTGCGCGAGCACGTCCTCGAGCTCTTGCAGCGTGGTCACGTGGACCAGCTTGGCGCGCAGTTCGGCGCTGCCCCGGAACCCTTTGGTGTACCAGGTGCTGTGCTTGCGGAACATGCGCATGGCGGCCGCTTCGCCGAGCCAGCTCGCGAGCAACCGCGCGTGGTCCAGCATGATGCCCACGACCGCGCCCAGGTCTGGCGGATCCTGCGGCTCCCGGCCGTCGAAGACGTCGGCCAAGTCGCGGAACAGCCAGGGGCGCCCGAGGCAACCTCGCCCCACGATCACACCGTCGCAGCCCGTCTCCCGCATCATGCGCAGGGCATCGTGGGCCTCCCAGATGTCACCGTTGCCCAGCACGGGGATGCTGCGCACGGCGCGCTTGAGCTCCGTGATGGCCGACCAGTCGGCGTGCCCGTCGTAGAGCTGTTCGGCAGTGCGCGCGTGCAAACCCACCGCGGCGCAGCCTTCACCCTCGGCCACGCGGCCCGACTCGAGGAACGTGAGGTGATCGCCGTCGGTGCCTTTGCGGAACTTGATGGTGACGGGAACCTTGCCCGCATTCTGCACCGCGGCGCGCACGATGTTGCGCAGCAGGCGGGGCTTGAGCGGGATGGCCGCGCCGCCGCCCTTGCGCGTGACCTTGGGCACGGGACAGCCGAAGTTCATGTCGAGGTGATCGACTCGGCCTTCACCCACCAGCCACTTCACGGCTTCGCCGACAAAGTAAGGGTCCACACCGTAGAGCTGAAGGCTGCGGGTGCTTTCTTCGGGACCGAAGTCGGCGAGGCGTCGGGTCTTGTCACGTCCCTCGGCCAGCGGGCGCGCGGTGATCATCTCGCTCACGTACAGACCGGCGCCAAACCGACGCGCCAGGGTACGGAACGGGTAGTTCGTGACGCCTGCCATGGGCGCCAACACCACCGGGGGCCAAACCGTGAGGGGACCCACATTAAGCGGGGAAAACTCGCCTGTTTGGGCCAGGGGAACGCCCCGATTCAGGTCGCTGAGGTACTTCGCATCCATGGGCTGGGATTGCCCTCAATAGCAGACCACGCCACAGCCGGCCCGATCATGGTCGAGACGAAAACGTTTCTTGAGAATTCTTCGTAATGGTTCTTGGCGGGGCCGACTTCTAAGCATCCAATCGGCAGCATTCGTCGAACTCGTCGGTTGGGAGACCTTGGCGCCAGCCAAGGTCAGCTTGGGGGCCTCCCGCCCCAGCGAAGTTATGCCTGGTCAGGCCAGGCGGCAGAGAGTCACAAGGGTCGACAGGCCCGGAGGAAGAACATGTCGCGCAGCGTGAGAGCTTACTTGGTTTGTGTGGCGGCCCTGACTCTTGGGGGCTGCTTCAAGCACCACACGGTCGAGGAAGGTCAGATCGTTCCCCTCAACGACGACGGCGATGGCGACGGCGATGGCGCCGGCAACGATAAGGGTGACGGCGACCAGGGCGACGGCGACGACAGCATGGGCGACGGCGACCAGGGCGATGGCGACGGCGACACTCAGCCGAGCATTCCTGGCCTCGACTGCAAGGACCCCACGGACGATCTGACCAAGACCCTGTGCGGCATCTTCGGCGGCGGCACCGGCACGGGTACTGGCACCGGCACGGGCACCACCATCCCCGGACTCGACTGCAAGAACCCCAAGGACGAGATCACCAAGGCGATCTGCGGGCTCACCGGCGGCGGTACGGGCACTGGCACCGGCACCACGATCCCCGGGCTCAACTGCTTGCTCCCGAAGGATGAGATCACCGCCCTCCTGTGCGGCATCACCAGCGGCGCTGGCGGCTCGAACAGCGGCGCCGGTGACCTGCCGGACCTGCTCGGCATCGACTGCAAGAAGCCGACCGATCCGTTTGCTCAGCTGCTCTGCGGTGGCCTCGGCGGCACGGGCACCGGTACGGGCAATGGCAATGGGACCGGCAATGGGAACGGCACTGGCACCGGCACCGGCACCGGCGGCGTCACGGCCGAGCAGTGCAAGAAGCCGGCGAACCAGTTCATCTCCTTCCTCTGCTCGCTGCAGGGCACGACCCAGGCCCGCTGAGCGCTGACCTGAGGCGAGCCCGCCGGGCCCGTTCTCGACTGGAAGGTGCGTGCGAGGCGGCACGCGATTCGGTCGCAGACGGGCTCTCGGCTTTTAAGGCGCGTACTCGGCGACCGACTCGACCGGATGCAGAGTCTCGTAGACGCGACCCACGAGCACCTTCACGCGCTCATCGTCGAGGCGACTCTGGGCCAACTCGAACAGCCAACGCGCGATGCGCTCGCTGGTGGGGCTGAAGGGAAACACCGCGAGCTTCATGCCGCCTGGAAAAGCGGCGCGCGCGCCATTCAACAGCAGCTCGGCGGGAGCGGCCTCCTCGCAGTGCGCGGGCCCCCGCGACAAGAGCAGCTTGCGTCCCGTCTCGCGCAGCTCTGGCTCGATCTCGGAGAAGGTCTCGCTACCGATCGCGAGAGCGTGATCCAGGAGCTGGTGGCAGGGGGCGAGTACCTCGCGCTTGAGCTGTCCGAAGTCGACCACGAAGCCTTGCGAGCACAGCTCGTGGGCGCCGACCACCACTTCGAACTTCCAGGTGTGCCCGTGCAAGTTGATGCAGGGACCCAAGTGGCCGCGCACGTGATGCGCGAAGTCGATATCGATGGACTTGCGGATCCGGAACATGGCCTCGCTGTGACACGTCATCCTCCGCGTTTCAAACGGGAGGCTCGCCGAGCGCCGGGCGCCGCAGCTGGCGGTCGATGAAGCGGAACGTCTCGGCCCAACAGCGCCGCGCCGCTTCGCGCCAGAACATGAAGTGAAAGGCGTGGAGTTCCCCCGAGTAGTACCGCACTTCGTGGGGAACCCCGCGGCGCGCCAGGGCTTCGCCCATGCGGCGCGTGTCGTCGACCAGCGGGTCCGAAGTGCCCACCGGCAAGAAGAAGCCCGGCAGCGTACGGCTGAACCGGTAGTTGCTCTCGAAGATGCGCAGCGGATCGAGCAGATCGAGCTCACCCGGCGCCCACGGGCCCCGCAGATCGACGTAGACGTCGGGCAGCTGGTTCAGCACGCGCCGCACGATGGGGCCGAGGCGCGGCTTGGCACCGAGGCGGCCGGCCTGGGAAACCTGGAGGATGCCGCACGCTGCGACCACGGCGCGGGGGGAAACACCACCCTCGAACAACGCTCGGGCCCAGCTCTCGGGACGGGGCGAGGCGCATGCGATGGCGAGCGAAGAGACCAGGTTGGCTCCGGCCGACTCGCCCGCCAACACCAGCCGCGTGGCGTCACCGCCGAAGCGAGCGGCGTTGTCGTGCACCCAGCGCAGGGCTTCCGCGACGTCTTCGATGGCGGCCGGGTATTTGTTCCGCGGGGCCAGGCGGTAGTTCAAGTTGAACACCACGAAGCCGGCGTTCGCGTAGGCGTGGCCCACGAAGAAGTGGGTCTCCTTGGAGCACCACATGAAGACGCCGCCGTGAACGTAGAGCACCACCGGCAGCGGGCCCTGTTGTGCTTGGGGGATGTACACGTCGAGCTGGTGAGAACGCAGTCCCGAGCCCAAGTAAGGGACGTTGCGGATCACCCTGACGCGCTCGAGCGATGCGCGCTGCTGGATGCGACCGACGGCTTCGAGTCCGAGCGTGGCCAGCTTCTCCACCGAGCGCGGCAGGGAACCGCTGATCCGTGCGGGCCGGCGCATGGGGATCACCTTGGCGTCGTAGCTGCTCACCGCACCGTCGCTCGTCTAGGGCCCATGTCTCTCCGCATAACATGGGGCTGAGCGCGGAGGAAAGAACGGGCGGCGGCCCGGATGTAAGCGCCTCCTTGACAAGGCACGCTCGACGCGAAACGAAGGCACCCATGTTGAGCATCGATTTGACTGGAAAACGGGCGCTCGTGGCGGGCGTCGCGGACGACGGCGGCTTTGGCTTCGCGATCGCGAAGGCGCTGGCTGAGGCCGGTGCGAGCGTGTGTGTGGGCACCTGGCCCCCGGCGCTCGGCATCTTCGAGACGCTGTTGAGGCGCGGGAAGATGGAGGAGTCTCTCCAGTTCGAGTCCGGTCAGGGCAAGCTCGAGTTCGAACGTGTGTACCCGCTCGACGCCGAGTACGACACCATGGACGCGATGCCCGCCGAGTTGCGCGAGAACAAGCGCTACCGCGAGCTGGGAGACGTGAGCGTGGGCGGCCTGGTGCAGCGCCTCACGAGCGACTTTGGCGAGCCCTGCGTCGACATCGTGGTGCACAGCCTGGCGAACGGTCCCGAGGTGAAGAAGCCCCTGCTCGAGACTTCGCGCAGTGGATACCTGAGCGCCAACAGCGTGAGCGCCTACTCGTTCGTTTCGTTGGTGCAGCGTTTGGGACCCATCATGCGTCCGCGCGGCTCGTTCCTGGCGCTGAGCTACATGGCGGCCGAGCGCGTGATCCCTGGCTACGGCGGCGGCATGTCGTCGGCCAAGGCTGCCCTCGAGAGCGACACGCGCGTGCTCGCCTACGAAGCGGGGCGCAAGTGGGGCCATCGTGTGAACGTGATCTCGGCGGGGCCGTTCGCCTCGCGGGCAGCCAGCGCGATCGGGTTCATTGGAGCCATGATCGAGTACTGCCGCGAGCATTCGCCGTTGCCCGAGCCCCTGCAGGGGCGCGAAGTGGGTACCGCGGCGGCGTTCCTCTCGAGTGAGCTCGCGTCGGGCATCACCGGCCACTGCCTGTATGTCGACAAGGGTTACTCCTCGATGGGCGCGCCCACCGACCTGATCGAGAAGGCTGCCCAGGCGAAAGCGGCCAAGCAGTGATTTGAGCGCTGGAGGTCGCGTGACCTCCCTACAAGATTTCAGCGCTTGTTCGAGCCTGTGCCGCGGCGGCTCGCGCCGGGGAGGTCCTCGAAGCCCGGCAGCAGCATGCCGACGAAGTTCTCCGGGCGCCGCACTCCCTGGGCCTCGAACCAATCCTGCGCGCGAGCGCGCAACTCCTTGCCGCGCTCTCCGCCGAGCAATCGCCCGAGCTGATAGCGCGTCGCCGCGGCATAGAGCGTCATGTCGCTCTCGTAGAAGGCTGCCTCGGCCTGCTCCAGGCTCTGGATGGCGCGCTCGTGATCACCGCGCGAGGCGTCGACACCGGCGCGAGCTGCGTGGCCCCAGCCGGCGGCGTAGGCAGAGCGAGAACTGGCGAGCTTGGCGCCCGAGTCCGCCGCGTCACGCAACAACAGCTCGCGCTCGCCGCGCTCCACGCGAGCCTGGGAAATGGCGGCACGCGCGCGCACGTGACGCACGGCGTGGGCGACGAACGGGATGCGCGGCAGGAGCGACTTGGTCAGCGCGGGCCAGGCAGCCATGACGCGTGTGTAGGGCCTGCCGCTGCGGGCGTAGATCTCGGTCTGCGCGATGCCAGTGAGATGAAACAGGTGTTGGATGTGGAAGTTCATGTGCGACCAGTTGGCGAGGGCTTCGTCCAACACGAGCGCCGCTTGCACGGGTTCGTTGGCCATCAGATAGGGAATGTGCGCCACGGCGATGCGCAGGTTGGTGTACGTGTAGTGGTCGCCGCGCTCGCGGGCTTCGCGGATGTGCTCGGCCACGCGCTCGAAGTTGGTCTTGAGCTCTCCCAGGTAGAACTGCGAGATGGCGCGAAAGACGCGGGCGTTGCCGAGCTCCCAATCCACGTCGGTGCACTCGGTGGCGAGTATGCGCTCCGCCTCGGTCGACACCCGAACGTTCTCCCGGAAAGCGCCGTGCAAGAAGGTGGCACTCGAGCGCACCGACAACGCGAGTCCGCGCGCCTGCGGATCGCCCACCCGCTCCGCCAGGGCCTCCGCGCGCTCGAGTGGCTTGAGCCAGGCATCGCTCTGACCATCCTCGGAGGTCACCGCCTGGTAGCCGCCCTCGAGGGCCAAGGCGCGCGCCAGGCGCACGGGATCGCCGAGCTCGAGCGCGAGCAGCAGGTGTCGCGTCTGGGCGTCCGCGCCGCGCACGGAGTCGATCATGCCGAGGGCACGTGCGAGCGAGCCGAGGATGTCGGCGCGCACCAGGTCGTTCGGGGGAATCTGGCTGGCGTCGCGCTCGGCGAAGCCGGTGCCGCGCGCGTTGAGGCGCAGCCGGCGCCACCACAGGGAGAACACGCTGCCGCTGGTCGACTTGGGGAGGTGAACGCTCAGCCGATCCAGCACGCGCGTGACGGTCTCGAGGCCTTCGTTCACGCTGCCAGTGCGCAGGAGCTGATGTGCGGCGCGCCGCTCGAGCTCCAGCGCGTCGGCGGGGTTGGCGTAGCGTGCCGCTTCCATGTAGGCGCGCGCAGCGTGGGCGCTCTGACCCGCGCACGCATAGGCGTGGGCGAGCTCCATACGCAGACGGCGCTCCTCGTCTGCCTCGACGCTGGGGTAGGCCAGGGCCTCCTGGTAGAGGTGCACGGCAGCGTCGAACGCCATCAGGTCGCGGGAGCGATCAGCCGCCCGGGCCGCGGCACGCGCGGCGCGCTCCGGGTTGTTGGCGTCGCGCAGGTGGGTGGCCAATACGTCAGGTGGAGCCTTCGGCCAGCTGGCCAGGGCCAAGGCGAGCTGTCGATGGATGCGCGCGTGGTCCACGTCGGCGCGCGCGAGCACGGCCTGGCGCAGGGCGGGATGGCTCGGCGCGTGGCGCTCGCCGTCGCTCTCGCGCACGCTGCGCGCGAGGTTGGCCACCCGCAACACGGCCATGTAGCGGCCCACGCTCTCCGCGGGTAGGCCCGCGGCCTCGCCTGCAACCTCGGCAGGCAGCGCGGTGCGCGCGTGACACAACGTGATCAGCAGCTGGCGTGCGTCGAGCGGCAGGTGCTCCACGCGCGACCACATCAAGTCGGTCAGGCTCAGGTCGGGCGGGGCGCTCGCCTTGGTGAGCAAGAGATGCCGCGCCAGCGCATCGACGCGCAGCGGGTGTCCGCCCGCGCTCGTCGCGAGCGCCGTGCCCAGCTCCGGGTCGCTCAGTCCCCCCGACTCCAGCAAGCGGTCTGCGAGCTCGCGCGCGGCGCCGTCGCCCAGCTCGCGCAGGCGCATCAGCGTGACCTGTTGCTCGTAGCGGGTGAGCCACTGGCGAAGCGGCGGCTCAGCCTCTCGCAGCTCGCCGTTCACGAGCAAGAGCAGCAGCAGGTCGGGCGGATCCGGGAGACGAATCATCTCCTCGAGCACGCTCAGCGCGTCCACGTCGGCCCACTGCACGTCGTCGATCACCACCAACATCGGGTGGCGCTTCGAGAGATCGCGCAACAGCGAGCGCAGCGCGCGCATGGCGGCGCGGCGAATCGCAGGCGCTTCCTGGGGAGTGCGCGCCGACGAGTCGGGCAACGCCACACGCAACATCGAAGGAAAAAGCCGCGCCAAGAGCGAGGCCTCGGCGGGCATCAAGGTTGCGATAGAGCTCGCGTCCTGGGTCGCCAGGTAACGGCTGAGCGCGTCGATGACCCCCGAGACGCCGCGGTAGGCCCGTGGCCCTTCCTGCTCGCAGCGACCCGAGAGGTGCACGAGGTGCGGGTAGTCGTTGCGCAGCTTGCGCACCAGCTGGGCAGCCAGCGTGCGCTTGCCCACGCCGCTCTCGCCATACAAGCACAGGGCAGACACGGCGCCGTGGCGCGTGCGCTCGAAGGCCTCGCCGAGCAGGCTCAGCTCGCGCTTTCGGCCCACGAAGGGGGGCGCGTCCCCGAGCAGCGAGAACGTCTGCGAGATGCGCCCCTCGGTCTCGGTGCGGATGCTGAGGCGCTCGCGGATCTCGTCGGCGTCCGGGCGCGCGTCGGGATCGATGGCCAACAAGTCTTCGCACAGCGAGCACAGATCGCGCGGGGCCTTCAAACCGCTCGGCAGCGTGGGCGCCACTCGCTGTTTCTGTTCCACCAGGTCCGCGCCGCTGGTAGGGAAGGGCGCCGAGCCAGACAGTGCCTGATAGAGCACCGCACCCAGGCTGTACCAGTCGGTGGCCGGGCTGGGCCGTGCGTCCTCGAGGCGCTCGGGGGCCACGAAGGGAAGCGAGCTGAGCCAGTGTTGGTCCGGGTCGCTGTTTTCGCGGGATCCCGAGAGCTCGCACTCCAGGAGCACCAGGCGCCCCTGCGGCGTCACGCGAATGTGATCCGGCTCCAGGTTGCCGTGTACGCGCCCCGCCTGGTGCAGCGCGCCGATGCCTCGCACGAGCTGGCTCAGCACACTGCGCAGGCGCACCTCGGAGAGCTCGCCCGGCGCGCCGCCCACGCCGGCGCGCTGTCCGGGATTCGTCTGGGCCCGAGGGCGCACGTAGTCCAGCAGGGACTCACCCTCGACGAACTCCATCGTGTAGAACCAGAGCCCGTCGACGCAGTCGAGCTCGCCCAGGCTCACCAGGCTCGGATGGCGCACGTTGCGCAGGGCCCGGAACTCCCGACGCAGCGCGTCCCCGGCCAGCGACACACTGCGCAAGGTCCGCAGTGCCACGAAGCTGCCGCGGGTCTCGTCCAGGGCCTTGTAGATTTCGCCGACGGTGCCGACACCGATGCGCGACACGATGCGAAAGCGTGGCGTACCGTGAAATTGCGGCTCTAGATTGGCCACTGGGCCGCCGTCCTGCTCAGATTCTCCGTCACCTTGTTCGAGTCGTTCAGACTCCTAGCACACGCCTCGCTCCGCGCGGCAGAGAGCTGGTGTCCCGAACCACAAGCGTATCGTTCACGCATCACGCTCTGCCTCTGCGAGGAGCCGTCGGGCCGCCGCCACCGAAGCGTCGCCCCAATTCCCCCAGATACGCGGAAACCCACAAATTATACCTACGAGTAGCGCCAGGATTCCGCAATTTCGGGGGCACTTTGCCTCAAGCGGGCTCTTGCGCGGCCGGGCGAAGCCTGACCTTATGGTCCGGTCCACCATGGAGCGCTTGTCCGCCATTGCACGCAGTCAGATCCGCCAGCTGACCCAGCTGTGGCCGGCGCTGACGATGCACCTGGCGATGGCCGTGCTGTTCCTTTGTGTGGCGGTCCTGTTCGGAGCGCTCACGGGGTTCGTGGGTGGGCTCACGTGGATCCTCGTCTGGCCCGCGTTTAGTCTGGTGATCGTGGCCTATGGCTACCTGGTGGCCGGGCCGGCCGTGCTCGGAAAGCAGGCCGACGGCACGCTCTACTGGCCGCATGCGCTGTTGTTGATGCCTTACTTCAGCGCCGCAGAGTGTGCCTGGTACCTGGTGCGCGTGCTGGGACGCGAAGACCCCTGGCACGAGGTGGCCCGCGGCCTGTATCTGGGACGACGCGTGCAGCACTGGGAGCTCCCCGCGCGGGTGGGGTTGGTGCTGGATATGACCGCCGAGTTCGTCGAGCCCATCGAGGTGCGCTCCGATCGCGTCTACGTCTGCGTGCCCGCCCTCGACGCATCGGTCCCCAGCGTCGAGGCGTTGGTTTCTGGTATCGAGCGCGTGGCCAGCTTCGAAGGCAACATCTACGTGCACTGTGCCGCCGGCCATGGACGTTCGGCGATGGCGATGGCCGTCTTGTTGGTGGCACGCGGCATCGCCCAGGACCTGGATCACGCGGTGGACTTGATGCGCCAGGCGCGCCCGCGGGTGAAGCTGCGCACGACCCAGCGCAAAGTCGCCCTGGCCGCACTGGCGCGACTGCCCATGCGCTCGAGCCGTCCCAGCGGCGTGGGCGGCTCCACGCTGACCCTGGGGCCATCGCAGGCGAGCGGGACGAGCACGGGGGCGCCGACGCAGCCCTGAGGCGCCTCGCCGCCTGGCCGCCTGCAAAGGCTGGTCGGGTGTCTAGCGCGCGCGCAGGGCTTTTGTTCTCTCGCGTGCATTCCAGCGTGTCACGTTCGTGTGACCACCCCGCAGTGCCGCGAGCAGCCCCGCGAGGCGAGCCCCGACAACGGGATCACCCGCGTGCGCAAGCGTTCGAAAAAACGACGTAAGCCGCCCCACCGGCAGATCGAACAGACGTTGGAGCGCGTTCCTTCTCCTGCTAGTCACGCCAATAGGAGCTACGTGCGCAGTCACGCGCGCGTGCACCGCAGAGTTCGCCCGCGCGGCGGCGCGCGCATCCACGAGGAAGGCTACTGACATGTTCGCGGCACGTCCCATCGGCCTTTCTGTCAAACAGCACGCTCCACAAGCCGATCGCAACAAGGGCGCGATCATCGAGATCCTGCAGCGAGTCTTGCCCGAACGCGGGATGGCACTCGAGATTGGGAGCGGCACCGGACAGCACGTGATGCATTTCGCGCGCGCGTTCCCGGACCTGGTTTGGCAACCGAGCGATTACGATCAGGTTTCCATCGCCAGCATCGAGAGCTATCGCCGCGAGGCCCAGCTGCACAACGTGCGCGAGCCGCTCTTGCTCGAGGTACGCAAGAAGAGCTGGGGCAACGGACAGCTCGATGCCGTGCTCGCCATCAACCTCATCCACGTGACGTCCTGGTCGGTCTGCGAGGGGCTGTTCGACGGCGCGCGGCGCCACCTGCGCCCCGACGGCGTGCTGTTCATCTACGGCCCGTTCAAGCAAAACGGCGGCTTCGACTGCGATAGCAACGCGCGGCTCGACGCCTTCCTGCGGCAGAAGAACCCGGACTGGGGCCTGCGCGATCTGGAGGCGATTGCGGCGCTCGGCACGGCGCGCGGCCTGCTTGCCGAACAGGTCACGGACTTGCCAGGCAACGACCTCGGGGTAGTGTTCCGCAAGCAAGTTCACAACTGACGCCTGGCCGCGCACTCGGTCGGGAGACCGGTGCGCCATCCATGCTCGATGAGACGACTGCCAAGGGCTTCAAGCGGATCTGGATCGACTACACGGTGGAGGTCGACGCCAGCGAAGCCGAGCTGAGCGCGCTCCTGAGTGACATCGACCACTGGCCGAGCTGGACGCCTGGGCTCAAGGCCATCAAGCGCAAGTCGAATGGTGACTTTGGGGTCGGCACGCACTTCGTCATGGTGCTCGAGGTCAAGGGACTGCCCGGGCTGCCGCTGCCATGCGAGCTCTTCGTGAAGGAGCCTCGTCGCATCGAGTGGGGCGGCGGCGCGCTGGGGTCGGTGATTCGCCATCGCTTCGAGCTCACCTCGCTTGGTCCCACGCGCACCAGCCTGCGCCACGTGGAGTACGCCACGAACCTGCTGGCGCTGGTCACGCTGCCGGCGGAGAAGGGCATCCACGGGCACGATCGCCGCTGGTCGAACGCGATTCGAGCGCGCTTCGCCCGCGCTTGAGTGCGCTTGCCCGCAAGAAACTAGCGGTCGCGAAACGAGCCTGAGGGGATAGGGCGCGCGGCTCCCAGGCGTTCCCGCGGCATCAGGTAGGTTTGGGCCGAGGTGGCGTCCGACAGCTCGATGCGTTCCCGCACGTAGAACTCTGGGACCTCCTCGAGCTCGTCGAGTCTCGCCAGGGTGAGGTCGTCGACTGCGTAGAGCTCGCCGAGCACACTCGTGGTGCCTCCGCTGAGCATGGCCGGGAAGTAATCGACGAGCACCAGCTCGTATTCGGGCCGCGTGCGGCGCGCGCCCAAGAACTCCGCGCCCGCTAGCTGGTCGTGATGATGCTGGTCCTGCATCAGGGTGCCGTAAACAAAGACGAGGTGACGGCCAGCCATGGACCCGATGCTAGCGTGAAGCTAGCTTCAAGCCATGGACCGCGTGGGACTTTGCGCGCACTGCCAGCATGCACGGGTCATCGAGAGCGGGCGTGGCTCGCGCTTCTACCTGTGCACGGCGGCCCAACGTGATCCGCGCCTGCGCAAGTACCCGCCGTTGCCGGTGCTGTCCTGCTTCGCCTACGAACCCAATCAGCCCACGCCGTAGCCTTACTCGGCGGCGACGCTCTGGCTGGTGCTGGCCGGGCTGACGGTATCGGACGAGTAGAGATCGATCTCTGCCGGTAGCCGGGGCCGCTTCACGACGTGGCGCAACAGGCCCCACATGAAGCGGGCGACGAAGCTCGGCGTGACGATGGACCAGCGCTTGGCCCCGAAGTCCGCGAGTGGGACCACGGTACGCACCATGTGTCGATCGTGGATCACGATCTGCTCCATCAGGCGCGCCACGTAGCGCGTGACCTCGTAGAAGGGCGGCTTCTTGCCCTCGGTTTTGGGCCAGCGAAAGTCCATCGTGGTGGAGAGTACCCAGCCTTCTTCGAGGAATTCGGCCTGGGTCTTGTAGTAGCGGCGGAGGAATAGGCGATCCAATCCGCCCGCGTGTTTGCCGAGCGCTTCGGAGAGCGACTTGGCGGCGAGTGCAGAGGCCGTCATGCCTTGTCCGTAGCTCGGGTTGTATCCGCACACGGCATCGCCGAACAGGAGCAGGCCGTTGAGCTTGCCCCGATACCGATGCATCAGCTTCCACCAGTTCACCGTGGTGCGGTTCTGCACGACCTCGGTGAGCGGTTCCGCACGCGACAGGAGCTCGTAGGCGAGGGGGGAGCGCAGGCTCTTTATGTACTCGAGCCAGCCGGCCTCATCGGTGGGCGCGTAGTCGCCGTTGGTGCCCACGGCGGTCACGATCCAGCGCTCGCCCTCCACCGTGACGATGGAGAACCCGCGCGCGTGGTCGGGCGGGCAGTGATCGATGATGAGCGCGCGCCACCACCAGTTCTTGGCCTCGGCCGGCGCGCGATAGTGCCGCGTGGCGTAGCTGCACTTGGGATCGACGCGGAGCTCCTCCGGCTCGGGCAGGCCCATCTGCGTGAGCCACTTGGGTGATTTGGTGCCTCGGCCCGTGCTGTCGACCACCACGTCGGCGCGGATCTCGCGCAGCTCGGGGTCGCTCGAATCGGTGCGCACGCCGGTTACCCAGACTTCATCGCCGCGGCGCTCGTGCACCAGATCCGTGGCGCGCACGCCTTGCACGATGCGGACGTTCTTGCGCCGAGCTAGCAGCAGGCGCCGCAGGGTGAACTCGAGCAGCGGCCGGGTTCCTGCGAAAGCGGTGGCTCCGATGTCGTCGTAGCGCGGAGCCCAGCCGTCGGGCGTGAGCCGTGCGATTTGATTGGACGGATCGAATTCGAACGCGCCGTGGACCTTGAGCTCTTGCATCAGCCCCGGGAACAGCGCGTCGAGCTCTTTGCGGCCTCGCATCTGCAGCGCATGCGGCTGATTGCCTTGCGGAACCCCGCGGCGGCCTTCGGGGGCGGCGGGGAGCTGGTCTTTTTCCAGCAGCGTGACTCGCTCGAAGTGCGGGGCCAACGCTTCCGCGGCGCAGATGCCGCCGATGCTAGCGCCGAGGATGACGGCGTGGGTTCGAGAGGGGGGAACTGCCATGGCTAAGAAGGATTTGTAAGCATGCTAGCGAGTTCAGCCGTGTCCCGGGCGCGAAAAAGTGTGCCCGAGGGTGACTGCTCGCCTGACTGGCTGGCGGGTGCCTCGGGGGTGGAGTCCCGAGGGCGGTGGAAAGGCGCGCCGGCGGGCGCCCGTCACATCGTGGGCAAGGGGTCGCCGGACTCCTGAGGTGTGTCCGTGTGGGGCTCGGGAGCATTGGCGCGCGCCTCGAGCTCGCGCACCCGTCGACGTTCCACCTGCAAATCCTCGGTCACGCGCTCTTGCTCGTCGCGGGCGTGCGCGAGCGCACGCTCCAGCGAGCTCACGCGGCCCACATGGCTGTGGGCCTCCTCGCGCGCCTTGTCGAGCTCCGCCAGCAGCACCCGGGCGCGCGTGCGTAGCTCGTCGAGCTCGCCTTCGGCCGCGGCCATGCGCGAACGCGTCTCACGCAGCTCGGACTCCACGAACGCTCGCCGCTGCTCGGCGCTGAAGAGCTGCCCCTCGAGCGAGGTCACTTTGGCTTGCTCGTTGTGCAGGGCCCGCCGCGAACCTTCGAGCTCGGCTGCCACGGCCTGCAGCCGCCCGACCGTCTCGGTGTTCTCGTTGCGCGCCCGGCCGAGCTGGGCACCCAGGTGGCTCACTTCGCGATCCCGGGCGAGCAGGCGGTCCTCCACCTGCTGGCGGGTGAGCTCGCTCAACTGGAAGCTCTCTTCGAGCTGCAGGCGCCGCGCGCTCTCCTTGCCCAGCTTGTCTTGGGTTACTTCTGCGCGTAGCTGCGCCGCCTGGGCTTCCTCGCGCTTCTTCAAGTACACGTACGTGATCGAAGAGAGCCCCACGAGGGAACCCAAGGCGATGGGAGCGGCCCAGCGCATCACCGCGCGTCGGCGCTCGCGCTGGCGCTCCGGGCGCGTGAGGGCGCTCAGCTCCTCCGCGAATTGCTCGGCGCTCGGCCGCTCGGACGGATCCTTCGCCAGCCAGCGCTTGAACTCGGGCTCGAGATACTTGAGCTCGCGGGCGGTCGGACCCGCCGGTGGGAAGTCGGCGCGGTGGGCGATGAACGCCTCGACCGCGGTGCCGGGCACCTGCTCCTGGGTGGCCGGTTCGAGCGCGTTGCGCAGCGAGAGCGCGAGCGAGAACACGTCGGCCTTGGCGCTGATGGTCGGGCGCTGCTCTTTGCCTGCGTACTGAGCCGCGATCTCGGGCGCGAAGTAGAGTGGGGTACCCGCCACGATCATCTCGGCTTCCTTGGCCGCCACGCCTAGGTCGATGAGTACGGGTAGGATGCGCTGGCGCTCCGCCTGCGCTTCTCCGATACGGGCCAGGAAGATGTTGTCCGGCTTGATGTCTTGATGCCGAATGCCGGCGGCGTGCATGGTAGTGAGCGCCTGCGCCAGGGGCAGGAAGATCTCGCGTGCTTCCTCGCGCGTGAGGGGCTGGCGCTTGATGCGCTCTTCGAGCGTCTCGCCCTCGTACCAGGGCATCACGAACCAAAGTCGCTCCTGGTACCAACCGTGATCTTTGAAATCCACCACCGACGGGTGGAAGACGGATGCGATCAAGCGCAGCTCGCGGAGCGCCGTCTTGCGCGCGTCTTCGCTCTTCGCCGCCTTGTGCAGAATCTTGAGTGCCACCACGTGACCGGGCACGTCGGTGTCGAGCGCGCGGTAGACGTCGCCGAAGGAGCCATCGCCCACGCGCTGTTGGATCTCGTAGCGCTCGCCGATGATGGTGCCCTCGGCCAGCGCGCGCCGCCCCCGCTCGTAGCGGTGCGGTCCGCTCGGTTCACGCACGGGCGCCAGCGCGAACGCTTCCTGCAGGGCGCCACGCAGCCCGCCGAGTCGGCTCGGAGGCGCATTGCCCAGTACCCCCGCCGCGCGCGACGCGGCGCGCTCGAGGTCCGTGACGACGTCCTCGACCATGCGCCCGACCACGTGGGCCACGTCCTCGGGCGAGAGCTCGCGCGCGTAGCGTAGCTCGAGTAGCTCGGCGTCCTCGGGTGGCAGTTCCTTGCGTAACTTGGCCAGGGCCTGCACGTAGCTCTCGGGAGCTCCCTCCGGAGGCGAGCACCAGGTCACGCCGCCGTTGCCGAGCGAGGCTCCCACGCGGTGCGCCGCGGCCACTTCGCGGGCCAGCTTGTACAGATGCGCGCGCGGGCCTGGTGGGCTGTTGAGCGCGGCCGAGCTCCACTGCTCACTGCGCGCCGTGAGATTCGAGGTAGGCTTTTTGAGCCTTGCCGGTCGAACCCAGTCGGATGGTCAGGTACTGACGCAAACCCTCGCTGTAGTGGCGCAGGGCGCGCTCCCGCAGCACGTCCGCCACCGTCTCCTGCATGCCGTTGGCGAGCACGATGGACTCGGCCGCCACGAGCAGCACGGGCTTCTTGGCTGGTGTTGGCTTGGCGTCTGGCACGGTGCGATCCATCCGAGGAACCCTCCACTGCTCACATTAGCTGGCAGCGCAGGAGGGCACAAAAAAGGCTGGAAGGACCGATCCAATCAGCTCGGAAACGCACAGGGCGGCTCGAAGCCGCCCTGTTTCTTGACTCGGAAGATGGTTTGAAGGTGGGACTACTGGAGCTCGACGAACGGAGCCGCACAGCGGTTGTTGATGCAGGTTACGCCGCTGGTGTCGTAGCCGCAGCAGTCGGCGTCGCTGACGCAGGTCTCGTCGATGTACGAGCATCCCGCGACCGGCGGCACGCAGGTGTATTGGACCTCGCCGAACTCGCCGCTGGCGTCGATCTGGCGGCAGAAGCCCTCGCAGCACTCGGCGCCCGAGGAGCACGAGTCGCCTTCTTGCTTGCAGGGCTCGAGCGCGGTGAATGCGCGCATGTTGCCGGCCATGAGCTCCTGACCGGGCAGGTAGAACGCCGGGTGGCTCGGGTCGTCCTTGCCGGTGTAGTCGAGATCGATGGCGGCCACCCAGAGCTTCTTACGCAGGCTGGGATGTTCGGTGTTGTTGTCGAAGGTTCCCCACTCGTTGTCGGTGCCCGGCACCGTGCCGCCCGGTGCCAGCGTGTGACCGTAGGCACGGCGACTCGTGAAGATGACCCAGTAGTAACCGCCCACCGGCACCGGCAGCACCGACGGCTCGTAGTTGCGCCGGCTCTCCTCGTCGACGCCGTAGGGGAAGTAGCTGTCCGTGGCGTTGATCCAGCCGTTGAGGGCGGCCAGCTTGTTCACCTTGTTCGCCGTGATGTCCGCCAGGCGCAGCTCGGCGTAGGACGGCTTCGCGCCGTACTGGCCGGTGTCGAAGCGGTCGCCCTCGTGGAACAGCACGCCCTTGGCATCGGGCACGAAGCTGGGCCAGCCCACCACGCCGGGCGCGCCGCCGCTCACGGTAGGGCCCACGAAGTCGGCCACCGTCACGGGCGCACCGAAGGTCGGGGGCTGGGTCGTCAGGTCCACGTCCATCACCTTCAGCTTCTTGGCCTTCTCGTCGTTGTCGAAGGAGCTGAACGCGAGGCGCTTACCGTCGGGCGAGAACACCGGCGTGAGGGCGTACTTGACCTGGCTGGTGAGCGTGGGAGCGGCGATCACCGCGCCGGTCTTGCTGTCGATGAGCTGGCTCGGGTAGTCGCCACCGAGGCCGCGGATGGTGCTGTCGTTCGGCACGCCGCAGTTGACCAGCATACTGCCGTCGGGCGTGAAGCCCGCGAACGGATACTTGCGGCCCTCGGTGTCCTGCACGCGCACGGGCGCGCTGCCGTCCGCCATCAAGTCGAAGGTGGCCGAGTCCTTGGGGTTGCCGCTGTCGCCCCACTGCACGCCTGCGCCGAGCACGTTGCCGTGCGCGCTGACCGAGTGGCACACAGTGCAGCCGCCGTCGTTCTTGTTGAACGCCGTGGAGATCAGCACTTCTGCGTCGGAGCCCGGGCGAATGCGCATCACCGCGCCGGAGTTCTTGGCCAGCGGCGAGTTGTAGCTGTTGTAGTAGATGATGCCCTTGAGATCGCCGGCGGCGATGCGCCAGGTCTGCGTGGCCGGACCGACCACCGAGCTACCGACCAGCTTGAGCACTTCCAGCGAGACCTCCTGGGTGCCGTCCGACGAGTTGGTAAGAGCGTCCCAGATCTCCGCAGGCAGCTGGATGCTGGCCGGGTTCTTCGTGGTGAAGTAGCCCTTGTAACTGAAGTCGCCGACCTTGGCCGTGATGCGCGTGGCATCGGCTGCGCCGTCGCCGAACTGCATGAACGGTCCCGGCAGCCCGCGCGGGAAGACGGTCTTGTCGTAGGGGTAGAGCCACTTGAAGTTCGCGTTGGCCGTGGGCGGCGTGCTGTCGAGCGCAGTCTTCTGCTCCGGCGTCACTCCGTCTTCACTGCGCTCGACGTTGGAGACCACGCGCAAGGTGACGCTGCCCGTGTGTCCGTTGAAGCGCCCGGTGATGGTGGTGGTGCCTGCGACCAAGCCCTTCGAATGGAACACACCATTGGCATCGATGTAGCCGAGCCGCGAGTTGTCGCTCGACCAGGTGACCGTCTTGAGCGGCATGCCGTCCAGCAAGGCCGTGAGCTGGAGCGTGGACTCATCGCCGGTGACCTGCAGCATGGGCGGGTTCGGCTCGAAGGTCAGCATGCTCAGCGCCGCATCACTCGGGTTCCCACCGTCGTCGGTGCTCGCGTCGGAGCCTCCATCGAGCAGGTCGCCGTGCGGCGACTTTCCGCCACCGGAACAGCCGATGAGACACGCGAGCATCGAGCCAGCGATCAAAGAGGGTGAGAAGGTGCGAAGTCGAGCAGTCATGCTCGCAAAGTACACTCTGAGCACTACATTCGAGGCCAATTTTTCGGCCTTAACCGGATCCAGGGGGTTGTGCGTAACGCATGCGCCTACCGAGGCTCTGTGCGTGCTACAGGCGCGCCCGGGCTAGCCGATCCGTTGAGAGTGGATTCCCAGAACTAGTTCTTCATGCGGTCGAGCAAGCGCTTCGCTTCGTCGTCCTGCGGATCGAGCTCGAGGGCGCGCAAGAGCGAGTTCTTGGCGGTGTCGAGGTCTTTGCTTTCGAGCGCGAGCTGACCTTTTACATGGTGAGCAAACGCGAGATGACGATCCTGGGCCAGGGTGCGTGTACACAGCTCGGAAAGCATGTCGCGCCACTTTCCTGCGCGACCCGTGGAGAGATAGGCGGACCAGGCCGCGAACAGAGCGTACTCGAGAGCACTCGGGCGCAGGTTGGAGGCCTCACGGAAGGCGTCCGCTGCCGCACCATATTCGCCCGCGCGCAAGAGCTCTTTTCCCTGCAAGAAGGCACTGTCTGCCAGGAGCTTTTCCTTGCCGGGCAGGCTGACCACGTCGCCGGGAGGAGGCGGTGGCCGAATGGAGTCATGGGCGGCCGTGGGGCTCGGCGCGTCGCTCACGCGAATGCTGCGGCGCGGGGTGCGGGCGAGATCCTCGATCACGAAGGGACCACTCTCGTCCGGGGCGTCGAGCTCCGGGGCCTCCACTTGATCGCAGAGGGTTAGCGCGACCAACACGTGGCCCACGCGCGGGTTGCGCGCGGCCGGACCCGCCATGACGTGCCCGATCGTCTGGGCGATCAGGATCTGGTCCAACATGGCTTCCTCGAAGTCGCCGAAGCCAAAGCGCGAGCCGACATGCTCGCGCTCCGAGCGCAGCCGCACGGTCTCACGCCACAAGGGCGACAGCACATCCTGCACGCGCTCGCCCGAGAAATGCCGGGCCACGCCCGCCAGCAGCAGTGGCTCCACATGGAGCGGGGCACCCGCGAGCGCCTGCACCCCGTGTTCCTCGGTGATGAAAGTGTGCTGGTTGCGCTCCCAGTGCAGACAGCGCTGAAGCTTGTCGCGCACCTGGTCGCGCAGGGCGTCGTCCAAGACCTCACTCTCGAGCACGCCGAGGCGCCGGGCGACTTCCCCGAATTTCAGGCGTCCCTGGAGCAACATGCGCTGCTCCTCGATCATCGCCAGCGTGGACTCTGAAATCTTCCCACGCTGCACCAGCAAGCGACCCAGGCTGTCGGCGGGCAGTCCGCCTTCCACGAACACCGGGTGGCCGTCGCGCATGCGGACGATGGTGACTACACCTTCGGCTTCCACCCGAAGCGTCCCCGTGGCGCCTCGGTGCTGGATGCTCAGGAGGGTCCGAACCAGGCGGTAGTCCGCGCGGTGCATCAGCACGGCGCACGGCTCTGGGGCCGGCTCGAGGCCAGCGTATCTGGGCTCGCTGGGTGGCTTGGGCTCCGAGGCCATGGACCGAACGCTCTAGCATGCGGGGACGGTGAGGCCAGCGTGCATAACTTAGGACGGTCAGGTGTCGGCGACCGCGAGGCGTGTCCGCGGAGACGCACACGATGTGGTTCTACAGCCGCAGATTTCAGGCCTGTGGGACCCGGACTCGATTAGGTGACGAGACCAGCCTCGGATGTTATGCAGGGCCTTTGCGAGAAGCCGAACGACTGACCTCGGCGCGAGTTTTCCGCTGTCTCCTGGCACGGACCTCGCAGAGTCAGTGTCGCTGTGATGGACGGCAAAGACGTGATGGGCCAGGGCCGGAGTAGCCGCGCAGCCTGGCCGAAGGGTGAGCCTGAGGTGTCTAACGCATCGTTTCTACGATCCTCCCGTGGCTCGCGCGCCCGAGGGCGCGCTTCGACTCTTGGCCCGCGCCTGAGCGGTCGGGGGCCACGCCTCGCGTCGTTCGCCCTGGCGAGCGCGCTCTGCATGGTGTGTCTCCCTGCATGTGAGGATCATGCGCCCAAAGGCGCCGACGCAGGCTCCCCCAAGGAGAGCGTCAAGGTCGTCGAGTCGACGGGCCCGAAGCCGGCCCTGGTGCCCACCGAACCGCCACCGCGGGAGCTGCTCGAGCCGGTGGATCTCTGGCGCAACGGTCAGCCGTCCGGTCAAGTCGACGCTCAGGGCAGCGATGCGGGCGAGTACGTCTTCCTCGACCTCGGCGAAGCCTGGACGCCCGTCCTCTTCAGCGACGGCGTGGGGGCCGATGGCAAGGAGTTCCTCCACAGCTTCAAGGCCACCTATCTGACCCTGGCACGCGGCCAGTTCCCGGAGGGCCCGTACGGCGATCGCGCGCGCGACGACAAGTACTTCGAGCTCTACGGCATCATGCCCACGCTCGCGGTGCTGCAGAAGCGCCTGACCTGGGCCCAGGATCTCGAGTGCTCCAAGCATCTGGATCTCACGGCCATCAACAACTTCAACGGCGTGGTGTCCTACGAAGGGCCCGACGAGGCGCTGGTCACGCGCACGCGCTACCTGGTCGCGCGCAACCGCGTCGACAAGATCCTCGCCGAGCAGAACGTCACCGACCCTGCTCAAATCAACCTCGAGCTCGTGGCCGACAAGGACAAGCCGCAGGTCAAGTACTACGCGCGGTTCCACGACGACTTCGAGGCCATCAAGGCCGCGCAGGACCGCCTCCTGTGTGAGGGGTATTTCAAGGGCAAGGGTAGGTGGACCAAGGGCGCCTTCGATTGGCCCACCCACGAGGCGCTGGCCGAGTTCGAACGACGTCACCGCGTGTACAGCTGGGGCGCCATGGGCCGCGACACGCTCGAGGCCCTGCGCATGGACACCGCGGCGGTGGAGCACGAGACGGTGATTCGCGTGCTGACCGAGCGCGCGATGCACGCCTTCGGCGCCATCGAAGACGGCAGCGCCAAGAAGAGCGACGGTTCGCCTGTCACGTACAAGGGCGCCGACGGTCAGATGCACGCCGTGCCGAACTTGGAATCCGAGCTGCGCAATGCGGTCATCGAGGCGTTCGGACTGAAGGACCCGAGCGGCACCGCCGCGTTCCTGGCCAAGCTCGGCAAGCTCGAGCCCGACGGCCACCGCTATGTCGCGATCCCCGGACCGCGTCGCCCTGAATACCACTCGCCCAACATGGAGATCAGCGTCTCCATCGATCGCGGCGACGTTTGGTACGCGTTCCCCTTCGACGAACAGGGCAAGGAAAAGCCGCAGCCCGTCTCGCGGCGGCCTCACACCACGATCCTGGTGAAATACCTCGACCAGGTGTTCCCCATCGCCAGCTTCGGCACCACCATCGGCGGTTGGCGCAGCGAGCTCATCGACAACACGGTGTGGTGGAAATACAAGGGCTCCGAGTTCGGCGAAGTGGTGTGGGAAGAGATCGTGTCGGCGCCCGTCTGGCTGCCGCCGAACACCACGCCGCCGCGCGACCTCCTCAAGCGCCGCGAGCGGCGCAAGCCCGGCGAGACCAAGTGGGAGCCCAACTACCACGAGACCGGTCCGAGCTACGCCTCCGCCTACGGCCTGGTGGCGGCCTACCATCGTCCCTTCGCGCGTCGGGCGGACGGCAGCGTCCGCGTGACCGGCGACGAGGGCATCCGCTCGCACGGGTCGGTGGACTACATGAGCATCATGCGGCGCCACTCCCACGGCTGTCACCGCTTGCACAATCACATCGCGGTGCGGCTGTTCTCCTTCGTGGTCAACCACCGCCCGCACAAGCGCGAGGGCCACGCGCCCGCCAGCTTCTACATGGGCCTCGAGTACGAGGGGGAGAAGCACGCCATCTCGATCAAGCAGGGCGGCTACGTCTTCAAGCTCGATCAGCCCATCTTCGTGATGGTCGAGGAAGGCCGCATCCGAGGCTCGGTGGAGCGCCCGGTCACCACGTTGATCCCCAAGTACCACGAGGAGTGCAAGGGCTACTACATGCCCGATGGCAGCGCGGTGATCCCCAAGGACAACGGCGCCCTGGTGCCGGCACCCAACGCCGCGCCTTGCTTGCCCATCCTGGAGGCCGCGAAGGCCGCTGCAGCGCTGGCGGCAGGCACGGCCATCGGCGGCGACGCGGGCGTGCCCCCGAGCGCCTCTCAGGTACCTGTGCCGAGTGAGCCGCCCACCAGCCATGGTGAGACCACGCCCGGAGCCGGCACGCCCGGCGCCACGGTCGGCGCTGTGCCCGCAGCGGCGCCCTGAACCGAACCTGGCAGGACCCGAAACCGGCCCTTTGCTCAGTGCTTGCTGGCTAGCGGCCCCGTGCTGCTGTGCGGGGTGGTTGTCGGGCGTGGCGCGACCCGGTCGACGTCGACGGTGTAGCCCACCAACACGTCGTAGATGGAAGCCACCGTGGCGGCCTCCTGCAATACGGCCGCGTCGACCTGGCTGAGCTCGTGCCGCTGCTCGAGATCGCTGCCCCGATAGACGAACGGCGCCGCATCCATGCGGGCATACAGGGAGAAATCCCGCGATTCATAGGCGTAATTGCCCGCGCGACCCACCACGGTGAAGGCGCGCTCCCGGTCCTGATGCAACAGCGAGTGGCCCATGTAGCTGTTGTCGTCGAACACGCCCGCCAGCTCGGTGATGGTGGGGGCGAGATCGAGGTGACAGGCCACGCCGGTCTGCGCGCCGCGCGGCAAGCGCGGGTCACGCCCGTGCACGATCAGCGGCACCCAGGTGGTCTCGTGGCGCAAGTTGTCGTGTCCGCCCGATTCACCACGGTCGCCCAGGTCGAAGGCATGGTCTCCGGTGATGACCCAGATAGTGTTTTCGAACCAAGCCTCGCCGCGCAGGCTCTCGTAGAGCTCGCGGACGACGTCGTCCGTGTAGTGCATGGTGTTGTGCAAGCGCTCGCGCGCCGTGTTGCCCGACGTGACGTTCAGCGCGGGCTCGGGGGAGCGAAACGGGGTGTGATTGCTGATGGAGGACAGATACGCGAAGAAGGGCTTGCCCTGCTTGCCTACCTCGCGCAGGCGCCGGCTCGCGCGGCGGAAGGTCAAGCGGTCTTGCTCGTGATCGGCGGGCGAGAAGTCGACTTCGTCGTACCAGCGTTCGAGCCACACGCGCTGACTGTCCCAGTCCGGATCGCTGCCCGTGAAGTGCAGCGTGCGATAGCCGTGCTCACGCAGTGCGCCGGGGAAGCCTTCGATGTGGCGATCGGTGGCCTCGTTGTGCATGCCGTAGCGCGGGTGTGGCAGCAAGCTCGTATGGATCGAGGTGAATGCGTAGACCGTCGGTACGCCGCTGGCCGTGTAGCGGGTGTAGAAGGCGCTGTCGGGCTGCGCTGCGAGCGCGTCGAGGAACGGGGTGGCTGCGGGGCCGGTGAGGGCCGGGTTCATGCTGCGCATGTCCTTCGCGCGAAAGGTCTCCAGCGACAGCACGATGATGTTGGGCGGCGAGCTCGGCTGGGCCGGGGTCGCTCCCACGAAGTGTCGGCGCAGAGGATATTCGGGGTCGCCGAAGCGCCAGGCGTGCGTGGCGTCCAGCGCCAGCCAACGTCGCTGATAGCCAGCGGTCGCCACGCGCAGCTCGTTCGCCGACGGGCCAGCGTGGTGGGGCCGCTTGGCCGTGCGCCAGAAGAGCATCAAGGCCGGCATCACCTTGGTCTGACGCTGCGTTCCACCAGGCACCACGTTCCACAGCAAGGTAGGCCAGACCAGCCAGAGCACGCCGAGGGCAATCAATCCGCGCCGCTGGAACTGAACTCGACTCGCGCGTGCGGCAACGAGCGCGCATGGGATGAATGCGAGCGTGGCGCCGACTCCCCACAAGCTCGACCAGGTACCGCCGCGGTCCTCTCCCAGACTCGCCCAAATCACCGAGGGCGTACGATGCATCGCGCCGTAGGTGCGCACCCAGTCGAGCGACATGTGCATGCCCAGGAAGCGCTGGCACTCGGCGTCCACCGCGCTCACCAGGAGCAAGGACGCAGCGATCGCGACTTGCAGCGCGAGGGCAGCACGCGCCGGTCGCACGACGGAGGTTCCTAGCGCGCGACGCTGGGTCCAGGCGCACCAGAGCGCGAAGGGCAAGGCCACCACCCCGTGGCTCCAGGCTGCGTAGTACGCCGCGTGAAACACGTAGTGCGCGGGGTCGAGCGCGAACGGGGCTCCCAGTGGATTGGGGCGCAGGTAAAGGAAGAGCTTCAGCGCGACCTCGAAGGCTGCTGCACACAGCCCAACGCGTAGGGCGCGCTGAAAGCCAGCGCCCTGGAAGCTCGCGCGGGATCGCGCGGGCGCAGGACGACCGGCCTCGCGGGGATCGAGGAGGTCTTGGTACAAGCGAAACTGTGTCGGGAACGAAACGAGATGGTTACGTTATTCCCGCAGAAACGTGTCAAAAGCCCCGTGCGTCAGGGTGATTGCCGCCAACAACACCAGGGCAGCCAGCCCGAATACGAGGGGCGCGAGTCGCCAGCGACCCCGATTCGAGCCATTCGTCGTGAGCAGCGGAAAGCAGACCTCGCGGATCTCACCGGCCTCGGCATCGACCAACAGAACGCCAGGCACAGCGAATGCCAGCTGATACTCGAGCATCTGCCGACGCGTGTCCGAGTGACCTAGCCTCGGCGCCTGATCTCCCGTCTTGACCTCTGCCACCCACGCTTGGCCATTCCGCTCGACCACCAGGTCGGCGATCAGCTGAACCTGTTCGCGCTGACCGTCCACCTCGAGCGCGTAGCTGCGGGTGATGCGTCGTGCGCGTACCCGATATCCTGCGGCGCGGAGCAGCTGCTCCGCGCGGCGCTCGCCCGCTTGACCGCGCTCGTTGTAGCGCCTGCCCGCGCGACGCTGGGTCAGCCGTTGCCACGACGCGTTGGCGCGCGCGCCGAGCCAGAGCAGCGCGAGCGCGAGCACCAGGCCCGCAACGACGATCAGCTCGGAGCGTGAAGCGTGCACCTACCTGGCCTCTCATCCCGAGGGCACGCTTCGCAACTTTCCCGCGCGACGATTTCCGCGCCAGCGCGCGCAACTCTGGTGCTCGCAAGACGATAGCTACGTGCATGAGTTCCGACCCGCTTGTCCCCGAACGCCTGATCTCGCCGGACGACCCGCTCTGGCCCCCCGGCTTGTCCGACCTCGCCGATCCTCCGCAGCGCCTCTGCATGCTCGGCTCGCTGACAGCCTGGGATCGACCCGTCATCGCGATCGTCGGCACCCGCCGCAGCGACACCTTCGGCCGCGACTTCACCCGTAACCTGGCGGCCGATTTGGCGCGCCAGGGCTGCATCGTGGTCTCGGGTGGTGCCCACGGCATCGACACCGAGGCACACCTGGGCGCGCTCGAAGGGAAGGGCACCAGCGTCGCGGTCCTACCGACGGGCCTCGCGCGCCCCTATCCAGAGCGCAATGGGCGCCTGTTTGCCCGCCTATGTGAGCAGGGGGCGCTGCTCAGCGAGGTGATCGGAGATGCGCCGGGTTATGCGAGTTTGTTCTTGGAACGAAATCGTCTCGTCGCGGCCATGGCGCGGGTCGTGATCGTGACTCAAGCGCCGCTTGCATCCGGAGCACTGTCCACGGCGGCCCATGCAGCCCGGCTCGGGCGGCCCGTGTTGGCGGTCCCCTATATGCCCGGAATCATTCGGGGAGAGGGATGCCTCGAGCTCTTGGCCCGCGGGGCGGGGATTTGCAGAAGCGCAGGGGATGTCCTATCGCTAGCGGCTCCGAGGCCGGCCCAACCCCGGCCAAACCGTTCGTCAAAAAGAGCAAGGAGGCCAAAGAAAGACGAAGAGTTTCAGTGGCTTGATGAAGACGAAGCAGCGCTCCTGCGAGGCCTTGAGCAGGGTCCACTGGGCGCTGATGAGCTGTGTGAGGCGATTCCGTTACCGGCGCCCCGGGTTCAGCGAGCCATCTTGATGCTTCTGCTTTCCAAGGTCATCCAAGAGGTAGGTGGCGGTCGCTACATGCGCACCGACCCCCGTTGAAAGGACCCCGCCGAGATGGCCAAGTCGCTAGTCATCGTCGAGTCCCCGGCCAAAGCGAAGACCATTCAGAAATACCTCGGAAAAGACTACGAGGTAATGGCTTCGAAGGGCCACATCAAGGATCTGCCCAAGCGTGGTGGCGTCGACGTCGATAAGGACTTCGAAGAGACCTACGAGATCATCGAAGAGAAGGGCAAAGGAGACATCGTCAAGGCCATCCGCGAGAAGGCCAAGAAGGTGGATCAAGTCCTGCTTGCGATGGACCCGGATCGCGAGGGAGAGGCCATCGCGGCCCATATCCTCCAGGAGGTCAAGGCCGCGGAGCCCGAGCGTACCGCCCGACGTGTCCTCTTTAATCGAGATCACGAAGAAGGGCGTCTACGAGGGCCTGTCGCACCCTCGCGACATCGACGAACACCTGTACGAGGCGCAGCGCACCCGCCGCGTGCTGGACCGCATCGGTGGCTACCCGCTCTCCAACCTGCTGTGGCGCAAGTTGGCGTTCGGGCTCTCGGCAGGCCGCGTGCAGACGCCCGCGCTGCGACTCATCGTGGACCGCCAGCGCGAGATCGATGCGTTCGTGCCGGTCAGCTACTGGATCGTCGACGTTGCGCTCAAGGGCAAGGCCGAGCGCAACTTCACGGCCCTGCTGGACTCGGTGAACGGTCAGAAGCTCGAGAAGGTGAGCTCGCGTCCGTCGGCCACCACCGAGCTCGAGGCGCAGCGCTACGTCAACGACCTCAAGCGCGCCAAGTTTCGCGTCGCGGGCATCACCAAGCGTCAATCGAAGCGCAAGGCGCCCGCCCCGTACACCACGTCGAAGCTGCAGCAGGACGCATCGACGCGCCTCAGCATGCAGCCCAAGCGCACCATGCGCGTGGCGCAGGGGCTCTACGAAGGTGTCTCCATCGGCAAGGGCAAAGAGGCAGAGCTCGTCGGTCTCATCACGTACATGCGTACCGACAGCATGCGCGTGTCCGATGATGCCGTCGCCGAGGTGCGCGGCCTGATCGAGAAGAACTACGGCAAGGGCTTCCTGCCGAGCGAGCCCAACGTCTTCAAGAGCAAGAACCAGCAGAACGTGCAGGACGCCCACGAGGCGATCCGCCCGACGCGCCTGGACCTGCCCCCCGACGCCGTGGGGGAGTACCTCAAGGACGAGCAGCTCAAGCTCTACAGGCTGATCTGGGATCGCTTCGTCGCGAGCCAGATGACGCCCGCGGTGTACGACCAGACCAGCGTGGAAATCGAGGGCAAGGTCGACGATCGTGCCTACGGGTTGCGCGTCAGCGGCAGCGTGTTGCGTGAGGCCGGTTGGCGCAAGGTCTACGGGGCTGGCGAGACCACGCTGGCAGGCGAAGAAGAGGGCGCCGCACCCACGGACGAAGACAACACGCTGCCGCCCATGGAGGAGAACGAGGGACTGAGCCTCGTGGACCCGCCTGGCGTGGTGAGCACACACAAGCAAACCGAGCCGCCGCCCTACTTCAACGAAGCGAGCCTCGTGAAGAAGCTCGAGGAAGAGGGCATCGGGCGCCCCAGCACGTACGCCGAGATCTTGAGCAAGGTGCTCGCGCGCGACTACGTGGTGAAGGTCGAGAACAAGCTGGTGGCCAGCGACCTCGGCAAGCTCGTGATCGAGAAGCTCGTGGAGGATCGCTTCGATCTCGCGGACATCAGCTTCACGCGCAAGCTCGAGGAGGACCTCGACGCCATCGCCGACGCGCGGCTACGCCGGCTCGACGTGCTCAAGCCGTTCCATCAGCGCCTCACCAACCAGATCGAGAAGGCGCTCGAGCACAAGGGCAAGTGGTGGCCCGACCCCGAGCCGCTCGAGGAGCCCTGTCCCGACTGCGGCAAGACGCTGGTCAAGCGCTGGGGCAAGAACGGGCCGTTCATCGGCTGTACGGACTACCCGGACTGCAAGTACACGCGCGACCTCGGCGTCAGCGGTGAGGAGGCGGACAGCCGCAAGCCCACCATGACGGACTACACGTGCAACGAGTGTGGCTCCAAGATGATGAAGCGCTGGGGCCGCAACGGGTTCTTCCTGGGTTGCTCGGCGTATCCCAAGTGCAAGGGGACGCGACCCATGCCGCTCGGCGTGAAGTGTCCCAAGTGCACCACCGGCGACATCATCGAGATCAAGAGCAAGGGCCGCGGTCGCGTGTTCTACGGCTGCAGCAACTACAACGTCGAGAGCATCAAGTGCGACTTCAAGTCGTGGCAGAAGCCGGTGGACCTCCCGTGCCCTGACTGCGGCGCCAAGTTCCTGGTGCGCGCAGGCAAGAACGACGAGCCGGGCATCTACAAGTGCCTGACCGAGAGTTGCGGCTTCCAGCGCGACGAGACGCCCGAGGAGTTCGGCGGCGAAGGCAAGGCGGGCAAGAGCGGCACGCACGGCCTCGACGCCACCGGCACCGGCGACGACGACTGAGCCCATGGCGCACGTCGTAGTCATCGGTGCGGGTCTGGCCGGATCCGAGTGTGCGTTTCAGCTGGCCGAGCAAGGGGTGGACGTCACGCTGGTGGAGCAGAAGCCAGCGCGGCGCACGCCTGCGCAGCAGCACGACTTCTTCGCGGAGCTGGTGTGCTCCAACAGCTTCCGCGGTGCCGACCTCGCCAACGCCGTGGGGTTGATCAAGGAAGAGATGCGCCGCGTGGGCTCGCTGGTGATGCAGGCCGCGGATCTCACGCGGGTGCCCGCTGGCGGGGCCTTGGCCGTCGATCGCGAGAAGTTCGGCCACGAGATCACCCAGCGCCTCAAGGATCATCCGCGCATCCGCGTGGAGTGCCGTGAGGTCACGGAGCTGCCGACGGAGCGACCGCTGGTGTTGGCCACGGGGCCCCTCACGGGGGATGCCCTGGCGGCCGATTTGGCGCGCTTGATCGGGCTCGATCAGCTCGCTTACTACGACGCCATCGCTCCCATCATCGCGGCTGACAGCATCGACTGGGACAAGGTCTTTCGGGCCTCGCGCTACGACAAGGGTGGCGACGATGCCTACGTGAATTGTCCGCTGAACAAGGAGCAGTACGAGGCCTTCGTCGACGCGGTGCTGGGCGCGGAGAAGGTCGCAGCGCGCGACTTCGAGGAGCTGCGCTACTTCGAGGGCTGCCTACCCATCGAAGTGATGGCGGAGCGCGGCCGACGCACGCTGGCCTTCGGCCCCATGAAACCCGTGGGCCTGACCGATCCCAAGACCGGGCGCTGGCCCCACGCCGTGGTGCAGCTGCGTGTGGAGGACGGCGCGGCCACCGCCTACAACATGGTGGGCTTCCAGACGCGCATGAAGTTCCCCGAGCAGAAGCGGGTGTTCGGCTTGATCCCGGGCCTGGAGAACGCAGAGTTTCAGCGCTTCGGGAGCGTGCACCGCAATACCTTCGTGAACTCGCCGGTGGTGCTAAGCGACGACTTCGATCTCAAGGCTGCGCCCGGCGTGTACTTGGCCGGACAGATCTCCGGGGTCGAGGGCTATATCGAGAGCGCGGCGGCCGGCTTGTGCATCGGGCGCCTGGTGGCCCAGCGCGTGCGAGGCGAGGTGCCCACGCCTCCGCCGGCCACCACGGCGCTCGGGGCGCTGCTCAGGCATTTGCGCCGGCCCAGCGACAACTTCCAGCCTTCCAACGTGGTCTGGAGCATGTTCCCCGAGCTGCTCGACGCGACCCTACAGCACAAGAAGAACAAGGGGTTGCGGCGGGAGGCCATGGTGCAGCGCGCCTTGGCGGACCTCGAAAGTTGGCGGCGCGGTGTGCCCGCGGGCGAGACTAGTCAGAGCGTCGCCTGAGCCCTTCGCCCGCTGTAACCTCCATGACCGACATTCCCCCATCGCCCATCCACGAACGCCGCCGCCGGTTCGTCAAGAGACTCGGCTTTGCGCTGTCTGCGCTGATGGTGCTGCTCGTGCTCTCCATCTTCGCGCTCATCGTCCGCACCGAGAGTGCCCACGACGAGAGCACGTGCCCCTTCGCGCGCCACAGCGAGCGCTCGCAGGGCGAGGCCCATGTGGTGGAGGAGTCGCGCAGCTGCGTTCCCGAGGCCGAGGAGCATCGCTGGATCGTCGAGCGGCCCGGCCAGGCTCCACTCGAGTTCGCGCGCAAGAGGCTCGATAAGCAGCGCTTCTCCGATACGCATTTCAATTGGCAGCTGGAGCAGGACGAGCACCAGAGCCTGGTGATCAAGCTCTATGTGGACGGTCAGATGTTCAGCGAGTTCCGCGAGGCCGACGCGCGCGGGGCACCGCGGTGAACGCGCTGGCGGGGCAGATCGATCGCTTCGAGCGATACCTGAGCACCGAGCGGCGCGCGTCGCCGCGCACCGTCACCACCTATTTGCGTGACCTTCGCCTGCTCGAGAAGTCCCTCAGCGAGCAGCCCCAAAAGTGCGACGCCAACGTCCTGACCACGCGTGATCTGCGCGCCTTCCTGGCGTCGTTCCCCGAAGCGCGCGAGCCGGCTACGCTGATCCGCAAGGTGTCGGCCCTGCGTGCCTTCTATCGCTTCTTGCTGCGTCGCAAGCTCGCCGAGCGCAATCCGGCAGCGGACCTCAAGACGCCCAAGCTCAAGCGCAAGCTGCCCACGTTTCTCGCCGTGGAGAAGGCCAACGAGACCACCGAGATGCCCACTGCCGTCGGCACGCGCGCGCAACACCTGCGCGACCGCGCGCTGCTCGAGGTGCTCTATGGCTCGGGCGTGCGCGTCAGCGAGCTGTGCGGTCTCGACCGCGACGCGGTGGACCTTGCGACCGGCACCGCGCGTGTGCTCGGCAAGGGCAACAAGGAGCGCATCGTGCCGCTCGGGAGTCCGGCCCGCGTGGCCATCGCCGAGTACCTGAGCGTGCGGCACGAGCTGCACGACGCCAAGACTCACCGACAGGATCCCCAGGCCCTGTTCCTGAGCGCGCGTGGCGCGCGCCTCGGAGTGCGCCAGGTGCAAAAGCTGGTCAAGCGCTATGGCATGCTGGCCACCGGCACGGCCGCGCTCCATCCGCACGCGCTGCGCCACAGCTGCGCTACGCATCTGCTCGACGCAGGGGCCGATCTGCGCAGCATTCAAGAGCTGCTCGGCCACGCGAGCCTCTCCACGACCCAGCGCTACACCCACGTGAGCATGGATCAACTGCAGGCCGTGTATGCCAAGGCGCATCCGCTGGCACGGGCACGCAAGGAAGCCTGAGCGGTCCTCGCCTCGCTTCGCTGCCGCGAACTGGATCGCATGGGCGGAGTCGGGCGCTCTCGCCGGAACGCGGGCCGGCGCCCATTGACACGCGGGCGTGCCATTCTTACGAGTGGTAGGTCATGCCCCCAAAACCGGAATTTCGCTCCACGACCATCGTCGCCGTCCGCAAAGATGGCCGCGCCGCCATGGCGGGTGACGGACAGGTCTCGCTCGGCCAGACCGTGCTGAAAGACAAGGCCAGGAAGGTCCGGCGTATCGGCGAGGGCGGCAAGGTGTTGGTGGGCTTCGCGGGCGCCACCGCGGACGCATTCGCCCTGCTCGAGCGCCTGGAGCAGAAGCTCAAGGAGCACCGCGGGAGTCTGCCGCGCGCCGCCGTCGAGCTGGCCAAGGACTGGCGCACGGACCGTTCATTGCGCCGCCTCGAAGCCATGATGATCGCGATGGACGCCAGCCACACCCTGCTCCTGAGCGGCACCGGCGACGTGGTCGAACCCGACGACGGAGTGATCGCCATCGGCTCGGGCGGCATGTACGCGCTAGCAGCGGCGCGCGCGCTCTTGCGGAACTCGAGCCTCTCGGCGGCGGAGATTGCGCGCGAGTCCATGAAGGTGGCCGGAGAGATCTGCGTGTACACCAACCACGAGCTGGTGCTGGAGGAGGTGGCCTCGTGAGTGCTTCCCAGTCCTTCACGCCGCGCGAAATCGTGAGTGAGCTCGACCGTTACATCGTGGGGCAAGCCAAAGCCAAGCGCGCCGTCGCCATCGCGCTGCGCAACCGCTTCCGCCGTCAGCGCGTGCCCGCGGAGCTGCGCGACGAGATCGCTCCCAAGAACATCATCATGATCGGACCCACTGGCGTGGGAAAGACCGAGATCGCGCGCAGGCTCGCCAAGCTCGCTCAGGCGCCGTTCGTGAAGGTCGAAGCCACCAAGTTCACCGAGGTGGGCTACGTGGGACGCGACGTCGAGTCCATGATCCGCGACCTGGTGGAGCAGGCCATCGAGCTGGTGCGCTCCGAACAAGTGGAGACCGTGAAGACGCGGGCGGTCCAGCTGGCCGAGGAACGCCTGGTCAAGCTGATCGCGCGCCCGACCGCCAAGCCCCCTGAACCTGCCCAACCTGCCCAATCGTTCGGCCCCTTCAACTTCGCGTGGCCCGCGGGCCAGAAGGACTCGGAGCCCAGCATCCCCGAGTCGGAGCTGAGCGACACGCGCAAGCGCCTGCGCGCCAAGGAGTTCGAGGAGCGCCTGGTGGAGATCGACGTGGAGGAGCCCACGGGTTCGCCGCTGGTCTCGCTCTTCGGCGGGCCTGGCATGGAAGACATCGAGCGTAAGATGGGCGAGATGTTGGGTGGCCTGCCGGGCATGAAAGGGCGCTCCAAGCGACGCAGCTTGCGCGTGGCCGATGCGCGGAAGATCCTCGAGCAGCAAGAGGCGGAGCGTCTCATCGACATGGACGCCGTGAAGCGCTTGGCCGTGGAGCGCACCGAGCAGAGCGGCATCGTGTTCCTCGATGAAATCGACAAGATTGCCTCTCGCGGCGGCATGCACGGGCCGGACGTTTCGCGCGAGGGGGTGCAGCGCGACCTGTTGCCGGTGGTCGAGGGCAGCACCGTGAGCACCAAGTACGGGCCGGTCAAAACCGACCATATCCTGTTCATCGCCGCGGGGGCTTTCCATGTCTCCGAGGTGAGCGACTTGATCCCGGAGCTGCAGGGGCGCTTCCCGGTGCGTGTGGAGCTCGAGTCGCTCACGAAAGCGGATTTCGTGCGCATCCTGACCGAGCCCAAGAACGCCCTGACGCGCCAGTACAAGGCCCTGATGGCCACCGAGGGCATCGAGCTGACCTTCACCGACGGGGCCATCGAGTCCCTCGCCGGCTACGCGGCCGAGGCCAACGAGCGCGCCGAGAACATCGGGGCCCGCCGCCTCCATACCATCCTGGAAGCACTGCTCGACGACCTGAGCTTCAAGGCCAGCGAGATGACCGAGCGCGAAGTCTTGATCGACGAGCACAAGGTCCAGGCCACCCTGGCGCCCATCCTGGCCAACGAAGACCTCGCCAAGTACATCCTGTAGGGCAGGGCGGCCGGCGCAGACCAGGACCCCGTCACGGCTCGGCTTTCCCGCCCGCTGACCCCGACCTCGCGAACGCTGGCCCGGGAGCGCACCGGGTCGAGACACGGGAGGGCTTTATCGGTCGGGACCTCGGTGCTATTCCCTGCGCCCTCGACCATGCAGGACCTGATCGCCAAAGCCGCCACGCTCCACGAAGCGCTCCCTTACATCCGTCGCTTCCACGGGCGCACCGTCGTCATCAAGTACGGCGGGCACGCCATGATCGACCCGGGGCTCCAGCAGAGCTTCGCCCGCGACGTGGTGCTGATGCGCTACGTGGGCATCGACGTGGTGGTGGTGCACGGCGGAGGGCCCCAGATCGACAAGGAGCTGGCGGCCATGGGCGTGGTCTCGGAGCGCATCGACGGACTGCGCGTGACCGATGAGCGCACCATGGAGGTCGTGGAGATGGTGCTGGGCGGGCGCGTCAACCACGGCATCGTGGCGTTGATCAACAACCAGGGTGGTCGCGCCGTGGGGCTCAACGGACACGACGACCGCTGTGTGCGCGCCGACAAAGTGACCCAGATGCGCACCAAGAGCGGCAACCTGGTGGATCCCGGGCGTGTGGGCGCTGTGAAGGAAGTGCGCCCGATGGTGATCCGCGGTCTGCTCAAGGAGGGCGTAATCCCCGTGATCGCGCCGGTGGCGGTGGACGACGACGGGCGCTCGCTCAACGTGAACGCCGACACCGTGGCCGGCGCCGTGGCGCGCGCACTCGACGCCGAGAAGTTGGTGCTCATGACCGACATCGAGGGCGTCAAGGACGCGGCGGGCGCGCTGATCGCGTCGCTGACGGCCGGCGATATCGAGCGCCTGAAGCGCGAAGGCGTGATCAGCGGTGGCATGATCCCCAAGGTGGATTGCGCGCTCGACGCGCTGCGCGCGGGCACCTCCAAGGTGCACATCATCGACGGGCGCTTGCGGCACGCCGTGTTGCTCGAGGTGTTCACCGACAAGGGTGTCGGCACCGAGATCCGGGCCTGACCTGGCACTGCCCGCGCGTGACGGGAAATTGGAGCAGATCGTCATGACCAAGACCGACAAGCTGATCGAGACCGCCAAGCAGGTGCAGCTCGGCAACTATCGCCCCGCGCCGCTGGTGCTGGCCGAAGGGCACGGGGTTCGCGTGCGAGACGTCGACGGCCGAGAATACCTCGACCTGTCCGCGGGCCTGGCGGTGACTTCGGTGGGCCACTCCCACCCCAAGCTCGCGCGCGCCATCGCGGAGCAAGCCTCCAAGCTCATGCACGTATCGAACCTCTGGTACAACGAGCCGGCCATCCTGTTTGCGGTGGCGCTGACGGCGCGCACGGGCTTCGACCGGGTGTTCTTCTGCAACAGCGGCACCGAAGCCAACGAGGCGCTGCTCAAGCTGGCCCGTCACTATCAGTTCGGTGCGGGCCATCCCGAGCGCGTGGGCATCGTGAGCACCATCGCGAGCTTCCACGGGCGCACCATGGGCGCGCTCACTTTGACCGGCCAGCCCAAGTACCACGAGGGCATGGGGCCGATGGTGGGTGGCGTCACGCACGTGCCCTACGGCGACCTGGCGGCGATGGAAGCCGCGGTGGGAGCCGACACCGCGGCGGTGATCGTGGAGCCCATCCAGGCCGAGGGCGGCATCTTCGTGCCGAGCTCTGGCTATCTGGCCGGCCTGCGCGCGCTCTGCGATCGCACGGGAGCGCTGTTGCTGTTCGACGAGGTGCAGACCGGTTGCGGCCGTACCGGCCCATACCTGGGCGGACAAGCGGACGGGGTCACTCCCGACGCCTGCAGCCTCGCCAAGGGCATCGCGGGGGGCTTCCCGCTGGGGGCCATCCTGCTGCGGGAGAAGTTCGCAGGTGCGCTGCCGCCGGGGACCCACGCCAGTACCTTCGGCGGCAACGCCTTGGCCTGCGCGGCGGGGCTCGCAGTGCTCGAGATTTTCGAGCAGGAGAACGTGCTGGCCAACGTGGTCGCGCGCGGCGCCGAGCTCGAGGCGCAAACGCGCGCCATCGTGGCCCGCTTCCCCCAGCTGGCCCTGGAGGCGCGCGGGCGAGGGCTCTTGCGCGGCATCGTGTTGGCCAAGGTGCTCGATCCGGCCGCGGCCCTCGCGCGCCTGCGCGAGCGTGGCGTGTTGGCGACCCTGGCTGGCGGAAACGTGCTCCGGATTTGTCCTGCCCTTACCATCAGCGCCGAGGAGCTCGCCGAGGGCATGGCCATCGTGGAAAGTGCCTTCGGAGAACTCGCGCAGGAGATCGCGGCATGACGAACCACTTCTTGACGCTCGATGACCTCGGCACCGAGGGCCTCCTCGCATTGCTCGATCGCAGCGCCGAGTTGAAGCGTTTGCGTGGCAAGAGCGAGCACCCACGACCGTTGGCGGGCAAGAGCGTCGGCATCCTGTTGGAGAAGAGCTCCACGCGCACCCGCATCTCGTTCGAGGTCGGCGTGCACGAACTCGGCGGTCTGCCGCTCACCCTCAAGGCCACCGACATTCAGCTCGGGCGCGGCGAGAGCATCGAGGACTCCGCGCGCATGTTCTCGCGCTTCTTGCACGCCGTGGTGTACCGCACGTTTGGGCACGAGCGCGTGGAGTGCCTGGCCCGCTCCAGCAGCATTCCCGTGATCAACGGCCTCAGCGATCTACACCATCCCTGTCAGATCCTGGCCGACCTGCTGACCGTGCGCGAGAACCTCGGCCGCGTGGAGGGCACGCGCGTGGCCTGGATCGGCGACGGCAACAACGTGGCGCACTCGTGGATCGAAGCCGCCACACTGCTCGGGTTCGAGCTGATCCTCGCTTGTCCCGAGGGCTACGACCCACATCCCGAGGTGCTCGCCGCGGCCAAGCGCCGTGGCCGTGGTCGCGTGGAAGTCGTGCGTGACGCCGATTCCGCGTGCCGTGGGGCCGACGTGGTGACGACCGACGTTTGGGTCAGCATGGGCCAGGAGGGCGAGACCAAGGACCGCAACAAGGTCTTCGAGGGCTACGCCGTGGACGAGCGCCGCATGGAGCTGTCGTCCTCGCACGCTATCTTCCTGCACTGTCTGCCTGCCCATCGCGGCGAGGAAGTCACTGCGGCGGTCATCGACGGGCCGCGCTCACGGGTGTGGGACGAAGCCGAAAATCGGCTGCATACACAAAAAGCGCTGCTCGAACGCCTGATCCAACCCTGACCTGCCGGCTCGCATGCGCACGGCGGGCGTCGCGAGGCTTCGTGCGGCCGGCGCAAACGCGGTATTCTCCGGTCCAGCCATGAGTGATCCCCTCACACGCGTGCCCGAGCTGGTCCAAGGGCTCGACGTGCGCAAGCTGCCGCTGTCGGCGCTCGAGGGGTTCGTGCTCTCGCGCATCGATGGCCGCGCGCCTGTGCGTGAAATCGTGGCCGTGACGGGGCTGCCCGCCGAGCAGGTGGTCGCCATGCTGGATCGGCTGTGCAGCCTGGGGGCGGCACGCTGGAAGGGTGAGGGCTCCATCAGTGGTGCATCGGCCAGGCCGGTGGCGACGCCGCCTGCGCCCGAGCGTCCGGCCGTGCCGCCGGTTCGCACCGAAGCGACGCGCCCCGCCAGCTCAGCGAGCCCGGCCGCAGCGCGCGACGCCGGCCCCAGCACGCCGCCCACGCGCAAGAAGTCGAGCGGCAACCACCCGCCCGTGCGGCGCCCGATGGGTGAATCCGGCGTCAGCCAGCCCCCGCCCGACCTGCGGCGCCCGGCCGTCAGCGCGCCGACCGCGAATTCCCAGGTGCCGACGACGCCGCCGACAACCAGCAGGGGTGAGGTGTTCGATACTGCCAAGACGGAGCCCGCCATCAAGGCGGTGCCTCCTGGCGACCCGACGCCGACTCTGTACGACCCGCGCGAACTCGACGAGGAGTGCGAGCTTCCGCGCGAGCGCCGCAAGCAGGTGCTCGACCTCTTCTATCGCCTCAAGGATCTCGACTTCTACGAAGCGCTGGAGATCCCCTACGACGCCGACAAGAAGCAAATCCGCAGCGCCTACTTCGCACTCTCCAAGAGCTTTCATCCGGACACGATGTTCCGCAAAGAGCTCGGCTCCTACAAAGCCAAGATGGAGGCGGTCTTCAGGTATCTCACGGAGGCCTACGACACGCTGAGTAAGAAGAAGGCACGCGACGAGTACGACGCCTATTTGCAGTCCACCAAGGCCACGCAGATCGCCGAGCGCGCGCTGGTGATGGCGGCGCGCGACCAGGCCGAGGCCGCGCGTGCGGTCCAGGTCGAGGTCCCACCCCTGCCGCCCATGCCAGGGGGGTTCGGCGGCAGCAGCGAGGTGGAGGTGGCCCCCCCGCGTGAGGCTTCGGACGAAGCCCGTAAGTTGGCCCAGGAGGTCGTCAGCCGGCGCTTGCGCGGCGTGATGCCCGCGCGCTCCAGCCAGGTTCGCCTGCAGCCCGTGGGGGCCGAGCAGCCGGCTCCTGCTTCACAGCAGCCCCCCCAGGCTCCTCAGGCCCCCGCCGAGCGCGGCGCCAACCAGCAGCAGCTGCTGCAGCAGCTAGGGCGGGCCCTGAAGGGCGCCAGCGAGGCCACGACGGGGCGCCCCGCCGACCGCCTGACCCAGCTACTCGAGGCGTCGCAAGTGGCCCTCGGACAAGGGGAGCTCGAGCAGGCGACCCAGCTCATGCGCCGGGCCATTTCCCTGGCGCCGGAACGTCCGGACCTGCGCGCGGACTACGAGAAGCTCTCCAAGCAACTCTCCGAGAAGCTGGCCGACGAATACGTGGTGCAGGCCCAGTTCGAGGCCAAGCACGGCAAGTGGGCCGCGGCTGCCCTCGCGTGGGGCAAAGTGTGCGAGGGCAGGCCCCAGGACTTTGGGGCGCATCGACAGGCCGCCCTGGCGCTGTTCAAAGTCGGTGGCGACCTACGGAGTGCGCAGAAGTACGCGCAGCAAGCCGTTTTCCTCGCACCGGGAGACGTAGACGCTCGTGTACTCCTGGCCCAAATCTATCTGACCTTGGGCCTCAAGCTGAACGCCAAGCGCGAGCTCGACGCTGCGCTGAAGCTGGATCCCGGGAGCGAAATAGTAAAGAATCTCCTTTCAGACCTGAAGGGTTAGCCGCGGATCCGAGATCGCACTGCGCGATGTTTAGAGCCCGCGGCGTGTGCCAGTCAGTGTTGCTCGCGCGCGGCTTCGCGTGCTTTCGGGAGCGGGGATGGAGAAGGTCATTGGCATCGATCTGGGCACCACGAACTCGTGCGTCGCAGTGCTCGAGGGTGGACAGCCGGTGGTTGTCCCCAATCGCGGTGGCTACAAGACCACCCCTTCCATGGTTGCCCTCACAGAGTCGGGCAAGCGTCTGGTCGGACACATCGCGAAACGGCAGGCGGTCACCAACGCCGAGAACACCGTCTATGCGGCCAAGCGCCTGATCGGCCGCAAATGGAACAGCCCGCAGGTCAAGAACGCCATCGCCACGTGTCCCTATCGCATCGTCGAGGGACCACACGGCGACGCGCGCATTCAGCTGCGTGAGAAGGTCTACAGCGTCCCCGAGATCAGCGCGATGATCCTTCAGGAGATGAAGATGATCGCCGAGGACTACCTCGGCACCGAGGTGGAGAAGGTGGTGATCACCGTCCCCGCCTACTTCAACGACAACCAACGTCAGGCCACCAAGGACGCGGGCGCCATCGCGGGCCTCGACGTCATCCGCATCATCAACGAGCCGACGGCGGCCTCGCTGGCTTACGGCCACGGCAAGAGCATCGATCGCACCGTGGCGGTCTACGACCTCGGCGGTGGCACCTTCGATATCTCCATCCTCGAGATCAGCTCCGACGGTGTGTTCAAGGTCATCAGCACCGCCGGCGACACGTTCCTGGGCGGCGAAGACTTCGACATGCGCATCATCGACTGGTTGGTCGAGGGCTTCATGCGCGAACACGGCATCGACCTGCGCCAGGATCGCATGGCGCTGCAGCGTCTCAAGGATGCCTCCGAGAAAGCCAAGTGCGAGCTCTCCAGCGTGCCCGAGACCGAGGTCAACTTGCCCTTCGTGATCTCGAGCGCGCGCAACGAGGCCCTGCACCTGCAGTGCGTGCTGACGCGCCGCAAGCTGGAGGAGCTGTGCGATGACCTCGTGCAGCGCACGATCCAGATCTGTCAGTCGACGCTCGAAGAAGCCGGTATCGACAAGGGCGAGCTCGAAGAGGTGATCCTGGTGGGCGGCATGACGCGCATGCCGCGCGTGCAGAAGGCCGTACAAGAGTTCTTCTCGCGCGAGCCTTGCAAGGGCGTGCACCCGGACGAAGTCGTGGCGCTGGGCGCCGCGATTCAGGCGGCGGCGCTGATGGACGAGGGCTCGGAGATGATCCTGCTCGACGTCACGCCCCACACGCTCGGCATCATGGTGGTCGGTGGCTACTTCGAAGGCTTGATCCCGCAGAACAGCACCGTACCGACCTCGCGCTCGAAGACCTTCACCACCGTGCGCGACAACCAAACCGCCGTGAAGATTTTGGTGCTGCAGGGCGAGTCCCACCGCGCCGAGGAGAACGAGCTGCTCGGCGAGTTCATCCTGACAGGGCTGCGCCGTGCGCCCGCGGGCCAGGTCGAGGTGGAGGTCACGTTCGAGATCAACGCGGACGGTATCGTCAGCGTGCACGCCAAGGACCTCGAGAACGGCCAGCAGCAGTCCATCACGGTGACCGCGTCGAGTGGCCTCACGCGCGACGAGATCACCGACATGATGGAGCAGTCCCGCGACCTGGCCGTCACGCGGCGCACCTCGGAGGAAATGGAGCAGGCCAAGCAGGAGGCAGTGCGCTTGATCGCAGAGATCGAGAAGCTGTTTCCGCAGGTGGAGCGCGTGGTGGCAGGCAGCGACTTCGGGCGTGACGCCATCGAGAAGGCGCGGGCCGTCGTCTCGCGCGCGCGTGCCTGCATCGAGACCGGAGACGCCTCTCAGCTCAAGGAGCAACTCGACGCCTTGGCCCGTACCCAGCGCATGTTCAAGGGCGTCGTCGGCAAGACGGCCTGAGCGCGTGAAGAAGGGTGACCAAGAACCCAGCGATGGGACACCGCGTGGCGAATCGCGCGCGGGTGCGGATGGCCGAGGGCCGGACCGCGTGGTCTCCAAGGGCCGTAAGGTCACGCTGACGCTGGAAAGCGTCTCGCTGCACCTGCCTGGCGAAGAACCGGCGCGCGCTTCGACGCAGGACTCGCTGCCGAGCGTGCCCGCGGTGGGGGTTGCCAGCGATGACCACCTCGACGGCTGGAACGCCGATAGGATCCGGCGCTCGAGCTTTCCACCGAGCGCGAGCAAGCAGACGGCAGTGGCCGCCAAGCCGCTCGAGCTCGTCTCCGGGCACGTGTTGGAGGCCAGTGACGAGGGAGATGCCTTGGCTTTGGCCGGGCGCCGCTCGCGGCCTACGCCCACCCTGGACCTGGTCAGCGAGATGTCCGAGCGTTTTGCCTTGGGGGACTTCACGGGCGCGCTACGTGCCGCCGAGCTGGTGCTGGGGCAGGACACCGCGGGACTTCCGCCTGGGGACGCGCGGCTCTCGGCCCAGGACCTGGCGCGCCACTACGCCCAGGAAAGCCGCCAGAAACTCGAAGGTCTCTATGTGTCGCGCCTGGACGCCCAGGGCAGGGTGCCCAAATTGGCGGTCCCAGAGAGCGAGATTCGTTGGCTAGGTCTCGATTCTCGCATGGGTTTTCTCTTGTCACGCATCGACGGAACGAGCGACTACGAGACGATCCTGGAGCTCAGCGGCATGCCGCGCCTGGAAGCACTGCGCTCGCTGGTAGAACTCGTGGACGCCAAAGTGGTTCGAATTGTGTGACAATGTACCTTGGGGCTGTCCGGCTGCGTTCTGCAGCGGTAACTTGTGATGGTGCGCCGTCTGGCGCCATGCGAAGCGATCTGGTTTGAGCGACTCTCCACACGGTCCAAGTACTCTCTGGTTTGCTGCCGCCGCGTGCGTGGTGCTCGGCGCATTGTGCGCTGCACTCGACGGAGCGCTCAGGACGCTCGGCGAGGCGCGCATCCGCGGTGCGCGTGAAGAACACGAAGGGCAGCGCGCGCGCGAGGCGGACCGCTATCTGGTCCAGGGGCGTCGCATCCACACGCGGCTCTTGGCGGGACGCGTGGTGTGCTTGGCGTGTGCTGCGGCCATCGCCGCCATGCTGGGCGGGCAGTGGGGCGGCATCGCTGGAGGCAGCCTCGCCACCGGCGGCGTTTCGCTGGCCTACAGCCTGCTCGCCGAAGCCGCCACCCGCTTCGCGAGCCGCCGCGCCACCGGTATCGCGTTGTCGCTGATGTCGGTGCTGCGCCCGATCGAGATTTTGTTCTGGCCCTTCGGTGCCGTGATCGGCCTGGTCGGAACGCTGGTGGACAAGCTGTTTCCCATGCGACCGGAGGACGACCCGGAGCGCATTACCGAGGCCGACGTCGAGTCAGCTGATCGTGCAAGGGCAACAGAGCGGCGCCATCAATCAGGATCACGCCGCCATGCTGCGCGCCGTGCTCGACTTCCACGACATGACCTCGCGCGAGATCATGGTGCCGCGCACGCAGATGGTGGCGATCGAGATCAGCACGCCCATCGACCAGGTGCTGGAGCTCATCATCGAGAGCGGTCACAGCCGCTATCCGGTGTACCGCGAGCGCGCCGATCAGGTGGTCGGCGTCCTGTACGCGAAGGACTTGTTCCGGGCCGTGCGCGAGCGTGGACACGACTTCAAGCTCTCCGAGGTGGTGCGCAAGGACGTCTTCTTCGTGGCGGAGAAGCACAAGATTGGCGCGCTGCTCAAGGAAATGCAGTCACGCCGCGTGCACCTGGCCGTGGTCACCGATGAGTTCGGCGGCACCGCCGGCGTGATCACGCTCGAGGACATCCTCGAGGAGATCGTGGGCGACATTCAGGACGAACACGATCGCGAGGAGCCCGAGGTCCGCATGCTCGGGGCGGGCCGCTACGAAGCCGACGCCAGCGTGTCGTTGCATCACCTAGAGGAAGTGGTCGGCGTGCCCTTGAAGCCTCAGGACAGCGCGTCGGACTCCCTGGGCGGCCTGTTGGTGGAGACGGCCGGGCGCGTGCCGGCGCCGGGTGAGCGCATCGAGCTGGGTGGGCTCGCGTTCACGGTGCTCGACTCCGATGCTCGCAGGGTTCAGCGCGTGGAAATCGGGCGGGCGAGCTCGGCCACCGACGCGGCAGAGTAGGGCAGCTCCCGGCCGATCGGGCGCAGAGGTCACGGGGTCTTCGATGTTCGGAGCAGGGCGCGAGATGCGCAGCGTGGAAGCGGCGAGTGGCGCATTCCTGCGCGGCGCCCGCTGCGGGCTGGTGATCGGCAAGCGGCTCCCGGCGCTGGAGAACAGTCGCGAAATTTCCGCGTTGAGCGAGCTCGGCGCGGTTGCGGGAGGCTTCGACGCGGTGTTGTGGCGGCTCGATCGCAACGCACGGACGGCGCTCGGCGAGCTGCGCGTTCACCTGCTGCCGGGGGCTCGCTTGTTCTTGCTGGCCGAGCTGGTGCCGAGCGTGTGGGGGGTCACCAGGGAGCTGCTCGGGGGCAAGGAGATCGTGCGCTTCAGCCGCGAGGTCATTTGTGAAGACGTGCTGGTGTCCGGGCTCTTGAACCCGCGGATCTCGGATCGACACGCCACGACTGTTGGGCATCTCGGCGAGCTTGCCCGACCCACTCGAGTCGCTCGACGCGGTTTTCGCGCAACCTCCGGTCGGTTAGGCCGATAGCTCCCTCGAAATCGAGGGAGGACTCATGTTTCAGCGCGGCTGGTTTCTGGTGGAGGCACGGGAGGCGCTCCTGGCCGAGACGATTGCCGAAGTTCTGCAGCGCTACGGGGTGGGAAGGGCGCTGCGCGCCGACCTGGAGGGCGCTGTCGCTCCGTTGCTGCGCGAACGGGGACGTGTCGCGGGCATCGTGGTGGAGCTAGGAGAGGACGCGGTCGAGCGGGTGCAGGCGCTGGCGTGCCTCGCGCCAGGGCTCCCGCTCCTGGCGCTCAGCCGGAGCGCGGATTGGCAGCTGGTGAACGCGGTGCAACGGTTGGGCGCGGAGCACGCCATGCTGCCCCTGCAGCTGCCGAACGTGGTGAGCTTCGCGCAGCGCGCGCTCTGCGCGTCATTCTTGCCGCACGCGGGGGTCGCCAGGACCGTGTCGTCGCTGGCGCGGGCCCGCAAACTGACGGCGCGTGAAGTGCAGATACTGAGCTACTGCCTGGGAAACGAACCGCGGGCACGCGTGCGCCGTCGCCTGGGCATCGCCGAAAACACGCTCAAGACGCAGGTGCGCTCGCTGCTCCGCAAGTGCGACGCGCGCAGCGTGGACGCGCTCGCCAAGAACGTGCTGCGCGCCGCCTTGCTGGAGGGACGTGCTCAGCGCGAACCGGTGTTTCCCTGGGGGCCGCTGGCGGTGGAGCCACTTCGAGGCTTGCCCGGCGAGCCGACACGCGACGACGATGGCCTGGCCGAGAGCGCGTAGCGTTTCAGTTCGCCAGGAGCGCGCCCTCGAGCACTCGGCGGACCTCGCCATCGGTTTCCGTGTGCAATAGGTTGTTGAGGGTATCCTGCGTCAGTGTCCCGAGCTTCGTCAGAGCGTTGGCGGCGGCGAGCCTCACCAGCGGGAGAAAATAGCTGGTGTCATCGCTCAGCACCGAGAGCAACCGAGGCGTTGCCAGCTCGGGAACCCGCTCCGTGATGGCCAAAATCGCCGCGATGCTGACCTCGGCGTCCACGTCCTGCACCACATCGAGCACGGGACCCGCACTGGCCGCGTCCACGCAGCGCGCTAGACCGTGTACGCAGGCTGCACGCGTGACCGGGCTGAAGTAGCCGTCGCGATTCTCCAGGACCTCACGCAGAGCGGCCAGGGCGCGCGGGGTGCCATGACGCGACAGGGATACGGCTGCGGCCGCCGCGACCTCTGCGCTCTCGTCGCGCAGTGCGCGATGGAGGAGCTCGGCCACGCCTTCCGCCTGCAACTCTGCGAGTCGGTTCGCGGTGTCGGCACGCACGTGCCAATTGGGATCGGCCATGGATGCCACCAAGGCTTCGAACGAGATCGTCGGTCGACTCGCGCTGGGCTCGTCGAGGACGGGGCCGTGGGTGGCAGCGGTGCCGTTCGGGGGCGTCGTGGGCGTCGCAGGGGCACGCTGCTGGCGCTCCAAGCGCGCGCGAGCCGTTTCGAGCAGCTCCTTCAATGCGGGGAAGCGCTGGGCCACCCGCTCGAGCGCCTGACTGCCCATGCGCTGCACGCGCGTCGGTACGGCCTTGCGCAAGACGCGCTCCACGAGTGGAGCCACACGGAGCCTGGTAATCGCAAGGAGACGTGTTCCCGCTGAGCGCATGGATGCTGCCCTACCACGCAGGCCTGCCTTCAAACAGGGCGTGAAGCGGAAACTAGGCATGCTGGATGCGGGTTTTGCGCGCTCGAAATACAGCGGCTTCCGCGATGACATCCGCCCGTCGGCGCAGCCCGGAGACCTGACTCCAAGCGCGCCCGCGCTCTTCGCGCTCAGTATTCGACCCAGTTCTGCTCGACCGTACGTGCACCAGGCGTGGGGGTCAGGATGCTGTAGTGCGCGATGCGGCCCTCGGGGGCGGCGCCCACCGAGCCCACGTTGACCACGTGAACCCCATCGAGCGCGCGCTGAAAGGGCACATGGCTCGCGCCGCAGACGACCACGTCGGCAGGATCGTCGGAGACCAAGGCGAGCACCTCGTCGTCGTCCATGTCCTGGGTGATCTCCTGGAAGGGATCGTTCGGCGAGCCGTGCACCATGATGACCTCGCTGCCGTCGATCAGCGGCACGCGCAGGCTGAGCGGCAGACGGCGCAAGCTCTCCAGCACCAACTCTCCCACGGTCCGCCGCGTCCACAGGAAGGCCTCAAGCTTCTGTCGCTCGATGTCGTTCATGGGGACCAACTTGCTGGCATCCACGCTGCACAGGGCCGAGTCGCTGATGCCGCGCACGCAATGGGCCTTGATCTCGGTCAAGCGTCGCCATACCCCAAGTGGGTCGGGACCACCGTTGAGTAGGTCCCCAGCCACGTACACGCGCTTCACCCCGCGGCGCAGGTTTTCCTCGAGAACGGCGTCGAGCGCGTCCAGCCGCCCATGGATGTCGGAGATGAGCAGCATGGGCTCGGAGACGGGCGCACGTGAGGAGTCGAGGGAAGCCACGTGCGGAATCTAGCTTCGTGGGCCGGCTTCGGCCAACGCGCGCGAACTTGAGAATCGCTCGCTTGGCCAGTTACGATCTGCAAGTCCATGAGTAGTCCACGCATCAAGGGGCTTGCGCGTGTGCGGCGCGACGCCTTCGTTGCCAGTCATCCAGCTCGATTTCTCTCACGCGGCGCCGAGGAAGCACTGTTCCGTTCGGCCGAGGTCCTCAGCGAAGGCTCACAGCGGGTCCTCGCTGGCGGCGAGCAGCGCTACTTCGGCAGCACGATGATCACTTTCGATCTCGCGCGTTTAGCGGAGCACTGGCGCGGATCGTTCGAGGCCGACGAAGTCGCGCGTCTGGTGGAGGGGTCGGTGCGTATGCGCCTGCGAGCCACGCGGATGGCTTGCGCCGAGGTCGCGCGCAGGGTAACCGAGCGCCCCCTCGGATCGGCGATCGTGGAGACCAGAGTACGCGTGGCCGGAAACACCTTGCAGATGGACGTCGACCTCGAGGTGGGCGTCGGCGTATGCTCGCCGGCGCGGAGGGCGCCTTGAGCGGCGGTGACAACGTCATCCACGTTGCTTTTGGTCAAGGAGGCGGGCGAATCCAGGTTGTGCCTGGGTTGGGAGCCGGGCCGGAACCAGCGCGCGCTTCGGAAGAACGCGAAGACCCCTTGGCCGACCTCTATTCGGCCGGTGACGTGGCCCGCCTGTTCGCGGTCACTGCCAGCCGTCTGCGCTACTGGGATCGTACAGGCTTTCTCACACCTTCCGGGCGGCGCGGCCGCCGGCGCTACTACACCTTTCAGGACCTGATCGGCCTCAGGGCGGCCAAAGCCTTGCTCGACGCGGGCCTGCCCCTGCAGCGCGTGCGCAAGAGCGTGGAGTCCCTGCGCGGCCTCTTGCCCAAGGTGACACGGCCGCTCAACGAGCTGCGGGTACTCGCCGATGGCCAGAGCGTCCTGGTGCGCGATGCCCAGGGGCAATTCGATGCCCGCACCGGACAGGGACTGCTCGACTTCGACGTGAGCGAGCTGCGCGACGACGTGGTTCGGGTGCTGCAGCGGCACGGCGAGTTGGCGGAAGACAAGCGTAGCGCCTACGAGCTGTACCTGGAGGGTTGTCGTCTGGACGAGGACGAAGCGACCTTCGAGCGCGCCGAGGAGATGTACCGCAAGGCACTCGAGCTCGATCCTGGGCTCGCGAACGCCCTGACCAACCTGGGCAATGTGCGCTTCCGTCGTGGTTACCCCGAGGAAGCCGAGCAGCACTATCGAAAAGCGCTCGCCATCGACGCCGATCAGCCCGAGGCCTACTACAACCTTGGCTTCCTGTACTACGAGCGGGGTGACGCCGAAGCCGCGGTGCCTTGCTTCCAGCGGGCCGTCGAGACCGACCCCGCATTTGCAGACGCGCACTTCAACTTGGCGATGGCGCTCGAAGACGTGGGCAAGCACATTCCCGCCAAGAAGCACTGGCAGATCTACCTGCAGATCGAGCCGCAAGGTGCGTGGGCCGAGGTGGCGCGCCGCCACCTGCGTAAGCCCTGAAGGACCCCGCGCCGCACGGAGACGCGGTTGCCTGCAGTGCGCCAGGCGTGGGTGCGCTTCGGGCATGACGCACGGACCTGTGCCTTCGAGCCTGCATGAGCGCGCATCCGGGACCGGCTTCGCTGCGACTAGCGCAAAGCCGGGACCCAGGGGGTAGCGTGACCTAGCCGCGGCGGGGGGGCGGCGGCATGCTCGGGCTCGGCCGAGCGGGAGGCGCGCTGCGTCCACCCGGCGGGGGCGGCACGCTGCGGCCGCTCGGGGGTGGCGGAGCGGGGGGCGGCACGCTCCGGCTACGCGCTGCGTTGGGTGGTGGTGGCGGCACGCGCGTGGGAGCGCGGGGCGGCGGTCGCGAGGCGCTCAGGTCGACCAACGAGCTAAGCGCGTCGAGGTCTGCGGGCGCTGGCACCACGACCTCCTCGGCGGACTCGAGCTCCATCGTGGCGTCCTCGAGTTCGACCTCTGCGTCTTCCTCTGCCTCCTCGCTCGTGCGCGCATCGAAGGATGCGAGCTCGAGGAGGAGCGCCGACGGTGCGGCCGCAGCGGCCCGCAGCGGGGCTTGAACCATGTCCCAGGGCGAGGGGGCGGCGAGTTCGTGGGGAGTCGACTCGATCGACGTCGGGCGGGAAGCGCGCTCCTCCCGGTCGGCGTCCGCTTCCTCCAGCTCCTGCACGATCGTCGCGTCGGTCAGGTCGGACGCTTCGGCGGCGATCAGCACTTCGTCCGCGGCGGGCGCTTCCTCCTCGGGCACGGCGGCCTCTGGAGCGTCGTCGCTGATGTCGTCGCTAACATCGTCGTCAACGGCGTCGTCTACTTCGGGGCTGGCAGCCGCAGCGTCCGCGTGCTCTGCGGGCGCGGCGGCGACTGGCTCCGCGGGCTCCTGCGCGTCTGCGTTCGGCTGCGCTTCCGTCGAAGATTCCACCTGGTCCCCGGGCGCATCGAACGCGGCCGCTGCTTCGGCCATCAGGGACTCGGTCCTCGCGTGGGCGGCGGGCTCACCATCCTCGAAGCTCATGGCGCTCGGCGTCACGCTGGAGCCGGGCTCCGGCGAAGATTCCGAGCCCAATGCCGGCGGCGGCATCGAGGGATGCAGATCCTCGGGCAACACCACCACGTTGCTCTCGAGCAGGCTGGCCTCGTCGATGCTTGGACGTGCGTCGAGGCGCTCGATGGCGCTCGTCGCTTCCGCATCCTCGGGTGACAGCGCCAGCACCTTCTTCCAGGCGTCTCGCGCCTCGAAGCGATTTCGCAGGCCGAGTTCCCAGGCCGTGGCGGCCTCGCGCAAAAGCGCGAGGCGCTCCTCCGGCTCGGTGACCAAAAGCAGGTGCCGGTCGATGGCCGAGAGCAGCTCCTGGTGACGTCCGGCAGCGCCCAAGCAAGCGCGCAGGCGCTCCGAGGCGAACACGTCGCGCGGCCTCAGGGTCACCAGTTGTTTGTAGGCCTCGGCCGCCCGCTGCGGGGACTCCAGGGGTCCCTCGAGGAGCACGCCCAAGCGCCGCAAGATGGCGCTGGCGGTGGCCGAATCGATCGCGTCATCAGCGATTTGCTGTAGGTGCGCGGCGAGCGCCGGCAGCTTATTCGCGCGCAATGCGACCTGCTCCAGCGCGTCGAGCACGCCTTCCGCGTTGGGCGCGAGTGCGGAGGCGCGTTCGAGGGTGCGGAACGCGGCTTCGATGTCGTCGAGGGAGCCGTCCAAGATCTTGGCAGCGCGCAGCGAGAGGAGGGCCACCACCTTGTCGTCGCGCCGCATCTCTTCGACGCGCGTGCGGTAGGCCTCAGCCACCGCGAAGGTCAGGCCTCGCCCATCGAGCGGCGTCTCGGCATGGTCCAAACTGCTGGCCCGCGCCTCGATACGATCGAGCAAGCTCGCATCCTGGCCTGCCATGGTGACTGCTCGCACCAAGTAGCCAATGGCCTTGGGCGGCTCTTCCATCACCTGTTGCGCGATCGAGCAGGCCTCGAGTAGGGCGTCGAGCTTCTCGGCCCCGGAGGCGCCGGAAGCCGCGCGCTTCTCGTGCAGGGCGAGCAGCGCGTCGCCACGTCCGGCGAGCGCAGCAAGGCGGCGTGCTTCGGCGTAGGTTTCCGCCGCGCTCGGGTCGAGTTGGAAAGCCAGCGAGACCCGCTCGAACGCGCCGTTCTCGTCGGCCGCGTTGTTCTCCAGCAAGGCAGCGTGACGCATCAGGATGCGCACGCGACCTTCGACGGTCTCGGCGCGTCGCACGAGCGCGTCGTAAACCTGATGCAAGCGCGCCCAGGCCGCGGCGAGCTGAGTCAGGCGTTCGGCTTCGTCCAACAGGGTGGGGTTGTCGAGATCCTTCGCGAAGGCACGCAGGGTCGCTTCGAGCGCCTTGTCATAAGACCCGAGCATCACCTCATAGGTCTCGGACGCGTCCATCCAGCGCTGCTTCTCGCGCTTGGGATCGGACGCGCGCTGCGCCAGCCCCACGTACAGCTCGGCGAGCTGCTCTCCACGTTGGGAGAGCTCGGCCAGCTCACGCAGCTGCACTTCTGCAGCTTCATCATTGGCCTCGGTCACGCGCGGCAAGAGGCGGTTCCAGGCGCCCTGATAGTCCGTGAGCTCGACGGCCACGCGCGCTGCGCGCAGCGTGAAGTCGCTGATCTCGTCGTCGGCCATGGCCAGCGAGGTCAGCTTGTCGAAGGCCGTCAGTAGCTCGCGTCGGCGTTCGAGCTTGGTGAGCAGCGGGATGCTGCGCAGGTAGGGCTTGGGGGCGGACGCGTCGAGGCGGGCCCAGCTGGCGAGCACGCGCAGTGCCGACTCCGGATCCCCGAGCTCCTCGTAGCTATCGGCGAGGCCCAAGGCGAGCTCTGCCCGCGCGTCCGCCGTGTCCAAGAGCGGCAAGAGCCGCTCCTGCGTCTTGGCGGCGCGCACGCGATCGCCGGTCTCACTCGAAAGGGCGATCAGTCGCCGCAGCACGGCGAGATCCTTGGGGGCAATCTGGTCGAGCACACGCTCGAACTCGAGCTTCGCCGCTTCCTTGTCTTCGAGGCGACCTGCCAGGAGCTCCGCGCGCTCTACGCGCAGGTGGCGGGCCTGCTCGGGGCTCGCCGTGGCAGCCAGCTGATCCAGCCGCTCCGCCAGATCGCGATAGCGCTCTCCTCGCCGCAGCAGGTCCACCACGATGGCGAGCACGCCGGCGTCTTGGTTGTGCTCGAGGAAGGCCTCGTAAGCTTCGAGGGCACCCTCGTGATCGCTCGCCTTGGAACGCAGCTCCGCGACCTCGCGCGTGAGCGGCCCATGGACGGCGCGGTTTTCGGGCGCTTTCGACGCGTCCCACAGCAGCTCGCTGAAGTCGCCTTCGCGCTGAGCGTCGCGGTAGAGCTCCTGCACGCGCGGCCAGAGTGCTCGGTTTGCCGGGTCCACCTCGAAGGCGCGCCGCGCCGAATCCAGGGCGCGCGGGATGTCGTGCAGGTGCTCCAGCGCCAGCTCCGCGATGCGCAGCAGGGCGTCGGGCAGCGCGGCCTTGGACGTTGCGGCCAGACGCGTCTCGAGGGTTCCGAGCAAGCGGTCGAAGCGCTGGCAGCGGGTATCGATGCGCTCGAGACGATCGAGTGCCCCCGTATCGAGGGGCCTGAGCGCGAGCAGCATCTCGCTGGTCTCGTAGGCGCGCTCGAGAATCACTCAACTTGTCTTCGTAGAGCTCCGACAGGGTGGTCAAGAGCGCGCTGCGCGTCTCGTGCTCGTCGGTGCGGACCAGCTGCGCCTCGAGGGCCTTGGCCGCCTCGGCGAGCTGATTGGTCTGCAGGTAGAGCTGCCCGAGGATCACGTCGTCCGCGGGGATCGGCTGAAGGGACTGAGCTTCGCGATAGGTCTCGATGGCACGCTCGGGGGCCTCGAGCTTCTCGCGGTGCAGGGCGCCCAGCTCGCGCAGCAAGGCGGAGCGCTGCCCGGCGTCGCCGGTCAGTGCGACGCGCGCCTGCAGCAGTTCGCTCAAATCGTCCCAACGCGCCGTGCGCGTGTAGCCGGCGCGCAGCTTGGTGACCGTCGCTTCGTCGGACGGTTCGAGCGCCAAGACGGCCTGCAGGGCGCTGAAGGCGCCGGGCGGATCGCCGAGTTTCTCCTCGCTCAGCGTGGCGGCTTCTCGCAGGTACTGCAGACGCAGCTCGCTCGTGAGACTCGGCTCATTGCCGAGCTTTGCGGTCAGGTCGCGCAAACGTCGGTAATCCCGGGCCGCACGCAGGTGATCCTGGAGCGCCTTGAGTGCGTCGGGATCCGTGGGCTCGCGCGTGAGGATGGCCTCGGCGATCTCGGCTGCACCGCGTCGATCCTTGAACTTGAGGCGACGCTCGAGTTCGTTGCGCAGCTTGGTGAGCTCGTCCAGAGGCGCTTGCGGAATCGCCGTGGGGGGCTCGGACACGGACGCGCGTTCGGCACCGGGGTTGGCCGACGGACGCTCCGAGCGCGCCGCTGGGCGCTCCGACCGCGGGGACGGACGCTCCGAGCGAGCTGCCGGTGGGCGCTCCGAATGGGGCATGCGGATCGGCACGTGTGGCGTGCGCTCCAGTACCTCGGATTCGGGGCCGTCTGCGCGCGCGGCCGCGGGGATGTCCACGAACGTGCGCGGCTGCGTAACCTCGCCACCGATTTCGGTCTCACCGTTGTCTCGGTCGTCGTCGTCCGGCAGCGCGTCCAGGGCCGCTTGCACCGCCAGGCGCGCCGAGGCCTTCGCGTCTTCCGCCGCCGTCACGCTGCGCTCGCTGCTAGCAGGCGAGCTCGCCTCGACTTGCTGCGCGGCCACCGGGGGCTCTTCGTCGATGTCGCCTTCGCCGATCTCCTCGTCGTCGTCGGCTTCCTCGCCCAGCTCATGCTCGTCGAGCTCTTCGGCGACTTCATCTTCGGCGACTTCGTCGGCTTCCTCGTCTTCGTCTTCGTCTTCGTCGAGCTGGTGGGCCGCGGCTTCCTCTTCGTCGCCCTCGAGCTCAGCGGCCAGCGGCGAGATCTCCTCTGGGGTCCGCACCGCTGCGTTCGCCGCGCCGCCCGTCAACTCGACGCGCGCAGCCAAGGATTCATCTGGATGCGCTTCGACGGTCTCGAGCTTGGCCAGATCATCCAGCGAGGTGGTGATGGTCGTGGGCTCGGGCTCGTCGCTCGCGGCGACCGGCGCCGGTTCTTCGACGATGGTCGCGTCGGACCGCGCGAGCAGCGCCAAATCGTCGATGACCGAACCCGCGATCGCCTTCTTCGCCGACTGCTTGACCGGCTGGGTGGCCTCGGCCTCGGCTTTTGCCTTCGGCCGCTTGTCACGCGCAGGCCCCTGCGTGATGGGGCCAGTGTCGTCTTCACGCTTGACGACAGCAGGATCGAGCAAGGTGACTTCTTCCTTGTCGTCCTCTGTAGCCGCCGACGCAGGCGCAAAGGGCGGCGCAGGCGGGGCAATGGAACGCGTGGGCTGCTGTGCCTTGCCCAGGATGGCCTGAGCTTCAGCGTCGTTCTTCTCGAGGAGGGGCGCCAAGCAGGCCTTGGCGTCCGCGTCTTGGCCCGCCTTCTTGTAGGCGCGCGCCAACTTCAGCCGCAGCTCGCGCGTCTCCGGCGCGTTGGGAGCAGCCTGAATCGCCGCCACCCAGCGGGCAGCGCAGACTTCCTTGCGTCCGATGCGCGGCGCCACCGTATCGAGTAGCGCCAGGCTGCGTGCGTGCTCGGGGACCGCGTCCAGCGCGGCTTCCAGATACGCCAACGCGTAATCGTCCGACACGGCTTGAGCCATCGCACAAAGCACGTCCGCGGCCTCGCGGCGCTGTTGCCCCGCGCGCTTGGGGTCGCCCTCGGCGTCGGCCAGGTCCAGCAACACCGTGGCCAACTGGTGGCGCACGTGCAGATCGTTCGGTGCCAGCTCGGACGCCTCGCGCAGGGCTTCGAGGGCCGCACGGCGCTCGTTGAGCCGCTCGCTATAAACTGACGCCAGCTCGGCCAGCAAGGCCACGCGCTTCTGGCCCTTGGGCAACGAGTCGGCCTCGCGCGAGAGCAGCTTGGCGACCTGATCCCAGCGTCCGGCCTCGGTGTAGATCGCACGGGCTGCCGTCATGGCAGCGCGCTGCGCGGCGTCGAAGTCGATGGCCGCGCGGTAGTGCGCCAACGCGCGATCGGAGCGGCGCAGTTCGTCGCGCCACAGGTTGCCTAAGCGAAAGTGAAGCTCCCCAATCTCGGCCGGATCTTCTTCGGCTTCCGTGAGCGCGCGGGTATGCAACTCCAGGGCCTCGGCCCAGGTGGCAAAGTCGGCCCGGTCATCGCAATACTCGCGCACCGCCTCCAAGGCGTCCGTGTCGAGCGGGCTTTGGCGCAGTCGCGCCATTAAATTGGTAGCCGTTGCGTCCATCGAGAGGCGCGCACGTTACCACCCGAACCTACCTTCTGAGAACAGCTAAAAAGGAACGGCTCGAACAACGAAAAAACGAGCGATCTCGCGGTCATGCGAAGTGTGCACGCTCACGAAACCCCTGTCTCGCGAAGACGGGGCGGGCGTGAACGTCGAGCCAGACGGCGCCCGTTGGGGCCCCTCAGGAGCTCACTCGCGCAGCTGACCTGTAGGACTCGGTTCCGAGTGGAACGTGTGTCCCTCGATGGGCTTACGCCCCCGGAAGCCGGCCGAGTTGGTGTGGAAGTATCGAATCTCGCTCTCGCCCAGGCGCCAGCACAGAAGGACCTCGGTGCGACCGTCGAGCAGCGAGGGGAAGTCGAGCAACCCCATGCTGAGGTCCTTGACCTCCACACCGAGACCCTCGAGTACCTTCAGTTCCTGAGACAGCGTCTCGTAAAGGGACGCCGCGAGGACCCGAGTCTTCTCGGCATCGGGTGCCTGCCACGCGGCCACCACGGGATCCGCCAACCACGGCGTGCCGGGCGGGGTAGGGGTCTTGCCGCCATCTGCATTCGAGCGCAGGTGGGCACTGAGCTGCATCATGCGCTCGACGCGCGGGCGAAGCCGCGGAATCAGCGCGTTTGCCTGCGTGAGCGTGAAGTATCGCTTGCGCACGAGGGTCGGCATACCCGCTCTGCGCGCAAAGGGCAATGATTTGCGCGCGACACGGGGCCCGGGAGGCTGCCAGAGCCGTGCATCGGCGCTACCTTTTTTCGAGATGACCGAGCCCGACCCGATCGTCCGCTTCAACGAGAGCTTCGCGCGCGCCGCCCAGAGCGAGCCCTTCGCTGCCGAACGCGTGGCCCTGGCCACCGCCGACGCAGCAGGGCACCCATCGGTGCGCTTCGTCTTGCTGAAAGGCGCCGACCCGCGTGGCTTCGTGTTCTTCACCAACTTCGAAAGCCGCAAGGGGCGCGAGCTGCGCGACAACCCCCGAGCCGCACTGGCCTTTCACTGGTCGACGACGGGAGAGCAGGTGCGCGTGGAGGGCCGGGTGGAGCGCGTCGCCGCCGAGGAAGCGGATGCTTACTTCGCCTCACGCCCGCGCGGCAGCCAGCTCGGTGCTTGGGCAAGCCGGCAGAGCCAGCCCATCGGGTCACGCGAGGAGCTCGAGCGGCGGGTGGCAGCGCTGGACCAGCAGTACGCGGGGCGCGCCGTGCCGCGGCCGGAGTTTTGGGGTGGTTTTCGCGTCGTTCCCTCGGAGATCGAGTTCTGGCACGATCGAAGCGATCGACTTCACGATCGCGCGCTCTACAGGCGCACGCCGAGCGGCTGGGCGCTCACTCGTCTGTCTCCCTGAACAACACGTATGAAGCTGCTCGAATCGGTGCTGCGCCTCGACCCGGAACGCCTCGAAGCGTTGGCGGCGCGTTGGCACATCGTGCTCGATCCCAAGAAGCGCCTCACCATGGCCGAACAGGTCGCACGCGGCCTGGTGCTGGTGCCGCGCTGGCTCGAGCCTGGGCGCTTGAGCGAAGGCGCGCGTGAGGCCGTCCGCTTGCTCGCGGCGGCGCCACGTGGGCTGAGTGAGGATTCCCTGCCGGGCGGTCTGCGGGATTTGCTCGAAGAAGGCTTCCTGTTTCGTGATGCGGCCCGGCCCGAGCGGATCTGCATGCCCTCCGCCTACCGCTTGCAGCTTCCGGCATCCCCCTCCGACAGCCCGCGCGCATCGCGGCTGCTCCTGCAGGGCATCACGGAGGAAGCACGGCGCGAGCTCTGTCATCACCACCTCAAGCGTGTTCCGCCGCTACCGTGGCCCATGTTGCTCGAGCCGGTGCTGGAGCGGCTCGAAGACGCCGAATGGATCAAGCACGAGATCGCGAGCGCCAGCGAGGGCGAGCGCGCGCTCTTGTGGGCCATCGATGCCTTGGGCGGCGAGGTCAGCGGCGAGGAGGTGCTCGAGCTCGAGCGTGAGCCGGTGCGCATCGCCCATGGTGGCAGCGTCCAGGTCCCGCGCCGCAGCGCGATCTACGGGTTGGCCCGGCGTGGACTGGTGCTCACGCGCAAAGAGGGCTGGGTGGTGCCCGACGAGGTGGAGCGCGTGGTCGGGCGGGAGCGCCGCAAGCGCGCGGGCATCGAGCGTCAACGCCTGCTGATGAGTCGCCACACGCAGGAGCTGACGCCGGCGCGCGCCGTGCTGGCGGAGCCCGCGGGGCCCCTGGCGGTGGCCTTGATGGCGAACCTGGCCTCGGCCTCGGAGCTGCCCAGCGAGGGGCGCGGGCTTTCCAAGGGGGCCGTGCGGCGCGCCGCCCACGACTTCCATGTGGACTCGGAGCGCGCGGAGCTGCTCCTGTGCTTGGCTCGTGCGGACGGGCTCTTCAGCGCCCGCACCAGCATCCGCTCGGCGTCGGAGCGGCTAGCCAACGCCTGGCGCCGCGGAGGGGCCTGGGACGAAGCAGCGCTCGAGCCGGACCTGTTTCGGCCCGGGCAGCGTGCCACCTGTCGCGCGACCTCGTTGATTCGCGAAGCTCTGCTCGACACGCTGCTGCTGGTCGCGCCCGGTGAGTTCGCCCTCAGCTCGGACATCGAGGCCGTCACCTGCGCCGACCGTCGGGCACTCTCGGCGCAACGCGCCCTGGCACTCGCGGCGCGCACCGGCCAGGAGATGCGTGACGGCGTGCTGGACGTCGTGCGCGTGCTGCTGGAGCGCTCGCTGCTCTGGCTCGGTTTGGTGGACCGCGGCCAGGTGGAGCAGGGCCCGGTGGTGCGCCTGTCGACGGACGCCAGGCGCTGGCTCGAACGGGCGCCGGGCGGGCAGGAATCACGGGATGAGGCACCCGAGGGCCACGCCGAATTTCGCGACGACCTACGCTTGGTCGCGGGCTTCTCTTGCGACGTGGGGGCGCTCATCGAGACGGCTCGCTACGGCAGCGTATGGCTCGAGGAGCGCGGCATCGGGATCGCGTTCGGAGAGTCGTCGCTCGCGCACGCAGCCGACCATGATCCTGATTTGGCAGGCTTGCGCGCGGGCCTCGAAGCGCTCGGAGCGCAGAACTTGCCGGCCAAGCTTTCGGCGTCGATCCAACACGCGAGCGAACAACGGCCCATGTGCACCTTCATTCGCGCCTCTGCGTTCGTCGAAATTGACGACCCTGCATTGCGCGATGCGGTCTACCAAGATCCAGACGGTGCTGGCTTGTGGGCTGGATCACCTCTGGCCAACGGATTGCTCGTAAAACCCGGGGCCAGCGCGAGTCGCGTCCATGAGCTTCTCACTCGGCATGGTGCGCGGCTTTACACCGATTAGGGAGCCTATCCCCCCGAACACACTGCCACGAACCCGCACGGGCCTGTTGACTCAAACGGGCTTTTGCATACCCTGGCTTTGGCCCCAGGGGGGCAGTTTAGTGGGAGGGGAACATGGCCGTAGGCACTGTGAAGTGGTTCAACGACTCGAAGGGTTTTGGCTTCATCAAGCTCGAGTCGGACGCGTCGGACGTCTTCGTTCACTACAGTCAGATTCAGGGCGATGGGTTCCGGACGCTGGAGGAGGGGCAGAGCGTCGAGTTCGAGCTCCGCGATGGACCCAAGGGCCGCTTCGCGCAGGCTGTCACCAAGCTCTCTTGAGCTGAGTACCGGCTCTTCGACCCAACCAGGCGGGTAGTGCCACCGCCTGGGTCGAGCAACAAGAAAGGCCGCGCTCATCGAGCGCGGCCTTCTTCGTTTCAGTGCAGCAGGGCGAGGCTCGCTTCAGCGGGCGAGCACAGAGGGCGCAGACGTCAGGCGACGATTTCGAGCTTGCGCGGCATCTGCGGGCCGGCGCGCTCCTGGTCGATCTCTACGATGCGGTTTTTGCTGTCCACGAACACGACCTTGGGCTCGTGCTTGCGGGCCTCTTCGACGTCCATATCGCCGAAGGTGGCGATGATGCAGAGGTCGCCGGGCTTGTTGAGGTGGGCCGCCGCGCCGTTGATGCAGATGACGCCCGAGCCGCGGGGGCCACGCAACGCATAGGTCATTAGACGGGTACCCTGGGTGACGTTCCACACGTGGACCGCCTCGTGCTCCAGGATGTCGGCCGCCTCCATGAGGTCGGTGTCGATGGTGACGCTGCCTTCGTACTCAAGGTCCGCATGGGTGATGGTCGCCCGGTGGATCTTGGACAGGAACATCTGCTTTCGCATCGGTACTTCTCCTCTCCGTGGCGTCCCATCGTGGATGGGTACACCCGGAAGCCTGTGCACCTGGATCTAGAAAATCGCGCGCTCTGATTACTGGTATGTGGGCGGGAAGGCAACCGTTTTTGGGACGGCCTATCCGGCCACTCACATTGCTATAGCGTAGCGAGACGATTACTGGACTGCAACGGGGTCCCGTGGGGTAGCGGGGCCCACACCTGACTAGCCCGGGGGAGCTAGAACGGGCGCGTTAGACGAGTCGTTTCTGACGTTTAGCGAGCAATCCGCCAGTCGGTCTCAGAGCAGGGCGGCGCACGGCGCCGAGATGTCGACCGGGTGGATCTTGCCGTCTTGGACACCTTTGCAGGTGTCGCCGTTCAGCTTGACGATGTTCTTGTCGAGCGACCACCCGTTGCTGTCCCCGGCCGCCACGTCCTGCCCGTCGATGTTCACGGTCACGGCGCTGGGGTCCTGGGGCTCGCCGATCAGCGAGAACTGGCAGGGCGTCGTCGCGCCCGAAATCGCGCGCAGGGCATCCTCGAGCTCCTTGCCGTTGGTGACCGGGATGTACTTCTTCGTGCCGCCCCGCATCGCGAAGCCGTCCATCGTGGCGGCTGCCGTGGTGACGTCGTAGCCGACCACGAAGGTCTTGATGTCGGCCTTGAGGAGGGCGTCGATGGCGGCGTTGGTCATGTCCACGGCGCCCTGGGTGCTCACGGCTTCCTCGCCGGCGCCACCGCCGCAGGTCGGCTCGCCGTCGGTCACGAGCAACACGTAGCCAGGCGCGAGGAACGAGTCGACGTCGTTGGGGCGCGCGTTGAAGATGGCGAGGGCCTGCTTCAGTGCGCCGGCCGTGGGCGTATACGAGAGGTTCAGCAGGCTGCCCGGAGGATTGGCGTCGAGGGCCGAGCCGATCTTGCCGCTGGTCTTGGGGCCGATCGGGACTTCAGGCTTGGTCGGCACGTTGCAGCCGTTGCTCTTGCTGTCGGGGAACAGCAGCATGCCGAAGTTCACCACTTCATCGAGTCCCTTGGTGGCGGACTTGAGCGCCATCACCGAAGGATCCCAGCGCACGGTGCCGAGGCTCCCGCTGAGCGACAGGCCCGACATGCTGGAGGAGCGATCCTGGACGATGAGGATGTCCGGGGGAATCGGCTGCGCCTTCACGATGAGGCCATCGCAGCCGTTCATGTGCTCGGTGCTGTCTCCGTCGCCGCTTCCCACGTCGCCGTCGCCGCTTCCATCGTCACCGTCACCGTCGCCATCGCCGTCACCATCGCCATCACCATCACCTTCACCGGTGCCGGGCTGTTGGGAGCCGTACGTGCTCGGCGGTTCACTGCTGCAAGCCGTTAGAGCGAGACCCATGAGCAAGGACAAGAACGCTGGGGAGCGGAGCATCGGACACCTCATTCCAAGCAAAGCGTGGGCCGGAAGCAGCCGCAGACGGACACCTTCAGTGACCGCCGCGAACCCTTTGAATGACGGCCAGACCGCTTCCTGATGCTCGCTAGCTATCACGAGGGTTCGGGCCGACGCCTCAGAAATGCTGTGAACTTGTGCGCAGAACTCTCAAATTGAGCCCTGCGGAGAAGCTTCGTGCGTCCGCGGACGCAGCTTGCGTGTAGTTTCGCAACCGCGTGAAAGTGGGCTTCGTGCGGGCAGCGGTGAGCTGCGGATCAAGGCCCTGATTTCGAGCGTCAATCGAGGTGGACGCCTGCAAAGCGAAGTTCCTCGCGAGAGGAACCGAACGTCAGTGGGCGGCGACCACGGCGGGCGCGACGGGTGCGACCCGCACACGCTCCTCACGTACGAGCTGCAGCATCGACTCCTGCTCCATGATGCCCGCGTCGAGTAGCGCCGCCATGTAGCCGTCGGCATAGCCGTGGGCGCGCGAGAGCTTTGCGTATGCTCCGCCTTCGAAGCGCGCGGTGACTACGGCGCGCAGTAGGCGACGCAGGGTATTCATGAGTTCCTCTTTCGCCATGATCGTTGCTCCTCGAGCCCGGGGTCGCGGAGCGCTTCAGGGCGTGCTCGGCGCGCAGGTCGTTGGCTTGTTTTCGAGGAACTGTCGATCTTCGTCAAAAAAGCTGTATACCTTGCCCTACATCCAGGCCGGGGTGGCGAAATGGCAAACGCGGGCGACTTAAAATCGCCGGCCGGCGACGGCATGCGGGTTCGAGTCCCGCCCTCGGCACTCAATCCTTACGCACCCCACCGCGGAAAAGCGGGCCTTGGTCGTTGGCCACCAGTTATCAGGTCAGACCGGGGCCTGCGGTTACGCGCCTTCGACGGGCAGGTAGCGACTCACCAGCAAGCTCAGCTTCTCACGGGCCTGGGGGCTGACGCGGTTGCGATCGGTGATGAGCGCGTGCGCTAAGGCGTTGCTCGCGGGGCTCGTGCTGGGGTCGGGCCAGGCTTCGATGCTCGCCAGGATGCGCCGGGCCGTGGCGACGTTGCGTTGCATGACTTCGACCACGTGGGCCACGGAGACGTCGGCCTCCTCCTCGTGCCAGCAGTCGAAGTCCGTGACCAGGGCCAGGCTTGCGTAGGGCAGCTCGGCTTCTCGGGCGAGGCGTGCTTCGGGTAGGTTGGTCATGCCGATCACGTGGGCCCCCCAGCTGCGATAGAGCATGGACTCGGCTCGCGTGGAGAACTGCGGACCCTCCATGCACACGTAGGTCCCGCCGCGGTGCACCCGGGCCCCGGCGCGCTCGCCGGCCTGGGCGAGGCAATCGCTGAGGGCCGGGTCCGTGGGATCGGCCAGGCTGACGTGGGCGACCAGGCCGTCGTCCTCGAAAAAGGTGTCGGTGCGGCTCTTGGTGCGGTCGATGTACTGGTCCACCGCCACCAGGTCACCCGGTCGCATGTGCTCCTGGAGCGAGCCCACCGCCGAGATGCTCACCAGCTGCTGGGCGCCGACCAGCTTGAGCGCATAGATGTTGGCCCGATAGTTGATGCGATGGGGCGGGATCAGGTGGCCCCGGCCGTGGCGCGGCATGAAGTAGAAGCGGGTATCGCCGAGCGTCCCCATGACGACCTGGTCGGAAGCGTCCCCGAACGGGGTGCGCACGTATTGCTCGCGCACGTCCGTCAGGCCTTCCATCGCATAGAGCCCGCTGCCACCGATCACGCCGATGTGGTGCTTGGTCACTTCGTCCCTCTCCGCTGAGTGCGGCTATTATTCGCCGGCGCGCTCATACGGCATGCGCTTGATGCGCATTTTCAGGGTCTCTTCGCCCCGGAGCACCACCAGGTCCACATAGCTCCCCACCTCCCCGGTGAGCAGGTCGTGGACCTGTACCTGGGTCAGCCCGGCGGTCGGCTTGCCATCGATGGCCAGGACCCGGTCGTCCGGGAGGAGGCCCGCCTCGGCCGCCGTTCCGTCCGGCGGGACCTCGATCACCCGTACACCTCGGGGCGACCAGGCCAGATTGGCGTGAATTCCGCCGGCCCAGTTGGGTCTGCCACAGGCGGCGAGGATCGCCCACAAGGCCAGGGTGAAAGCCGCGGGCCAGACCGAGTATTTTCTCGGCGCAGAAGCATTTTCTTCGGCTGGCTCGCGGTTTCGATTCCGAGATGGGAGGGAGGAAGGCTGCATGGCGGCTAAGTGTGCGTGGACGCAAAAGGATGCGGTATGACGCTGAACGTTGACACCCCAACCCTGTTCTGTACCATCGTTGTTACTGTTCAGCCCCCCCTAGGGGAGAGTCGGATCGCCGCGACCGATGTACAAGCTCGTCATCTCTGACGACGAAGGGAAAACCATCATCGTTCCCCTCGTCCGCGACCTGATCACGGTCGGCAGACAAGATGGGAACACGATTCGCTTGACCGAGCGCAACGTGTCGCGTCAGCACGCGCGCCTCGTTAAGTCGGAGTCCGGCTATCGCATCGAAGATCTCGAGTCCTACAACGGCGTGAGCATCAACGGCTCACGCATCGCGAAGGCTCACGAGTTGAAGGATGGCGATCGGGTCGGCATCGGTGACTACGTCATCGCGCTCAAGGCCGAAGCCGATCTCGCCGTGGAGACGCCGCCGGTCCCCGCGCGGCCCTCGGCGCCCGCCGGGGTGGTCAACTCACCCCCGGCGCGCCTGGTGATGGTTTCCGCACCGGCGCCAGGCGCCGAGTTCTCCATCGCCAAGGCCCTGGTTCGAATCGGCCGGCTCGAGGAGCTCGATCTCTGCATCAGCCATCGTTCCATCTCGCGTGAGCACGCGCGGGTGACCCAGAAGGAAGGCAGCTTCGAGATCGAGGATCTCCAGAGTGCCAACGGCGTCCGGGTCAACGGCAGCAGCGTCAAGCGCAGCGCGCTGCGCTCGGGAGACGTGGTCGAGCTCGGCCAAGTCCGCTTCCGCTTCGTGGGGTCGGGCGAGGCCTACACCTTCGATCCAGCCGAAGAAGAGCAGATTGCCGCGCCCCAGGCGCGTGGCCTCGGACCCGAGAAGCGCACGGTCGCCGTCATCGTCGTGACCGCAGCGGTGGTCGGTGGAGCGCTGGCCTGGCTCGGGGAGGGTGGCCGACAGGCCGGGGCAGCCAACGTGGCGCAGCCCGAGACCACCACCACACCCGTGGAGACGATGGGCACGGCCCCGGTTCCGGCCCAACCGACGGCGGCCGCCCCTGAACAACCGGAGGCCCAGACGCAGGCCCTGCTGGCTGCGGCCCTCGAGGGGTGCCGCACCATGCTTGCCGCCGAGCGCTTCGATGATGCGCTTCGGGCCGCTCAGAGCGGGCTCACGGTTTCGCCGCGCGATGCCGATCTCAACTCGTGCCGACTCCAGGCCGATGAGGCGCTGCGCGCGCAATCAGCCTATGAACAGGGCAAGAAGGCGCTGTCCGAGAACAAGTTGGACGATGCTTACTTCCTGTTTGCAGGCATCCCCGAGGGCAATCCTTACCGTCTCAAGCCCGACGTGACCCAGACCATGCAGCGCGTGGCCATGGGGCGCTTGAGCCAGGCGCGGAAGTCCCTGAAGAGCAATCCGGCCGAGGCGCGGCGCCTCGCGACCTCGGTGCTCGACATGTACGGACTCACCACCGCCATGGTGGACGACGCGAACCACATCCTCGCGATTTCCGGTCGTCCCGCAGGTGCCCCTGCGGCAGCTGCCGCTCCGCGCACGGCGCGTCCTGCGACGCCCAGCACTAGCGCCGAGCCGAAGCCCACCGAGGCGGCCCCGACCACGGAGGCTGAAAGCCCCGCCAAATTGGCCCGAAATTGCCTGGCACGCGGCGATCAACGCTGCGCGGTGCGGGCGCTCGAAGGGCACGCCGAGAACTCGCAAGAGCTGGCCCTGCTCATCGAGACCTACCGAGCACTCGGTGAGACGAAGAAGGCGGTGCGCCACATGGAAAACTTTGTGGCTCGCTATCCGACAGCTCGTCAGACGCCGCAATACAAGCAGTTCATGACCAAGCACGAAGAGTGAGGCCTCGGCCCCTCTGCATGTTGAGCATGGTGCGCGTGCTCCTGGCGACCGGTCCAGCCACTGCGTGTTCGCGCGGCTCAGGTGACGAACGCCGGAAGGCCTGAAAACGGGCTGCTTCAGGACCACATCGGTGGCGTGTCTTTTCGCGTCGCAAACGAGTCCGAGCGCTCGACTTCGTTGACATAAGTAACATGCGTTGTTACTCAAGCTCACACTCCGTGGCTATCTCGCCAGGAAGGAAACGGATGGCCCGCGCCCTCTGTCGTCAGAGTCTCGAATCATCGCTCGTGCGCTCGACAGCGCGCTTCGACAGCGCTCGCGCGCTTGGATTCGCCCGTTGGTTGCTGCTGGTGCTCGTTCTCGCACCGGCCTTTGTCCTGGCCACTGGCCGCGCTTCTACGGCGCACGCTCAGGAGCTCACCAAAGGAGGCTTCAACCTGAGATTGTTCCGCCCTGCGGTGGACTCCAAGGGCCTCGCCTCGGTGAACGGCACCGATATCCTCGGCCACAAGAGCTACAGCTTCGGCCTGATCGTCGACGGTGCGTTCCACCTGGTGCCCTATCAGGGGTACGAGAACGACAAGAAGACGCTGGCCACCAAGGCCGATCGCACGCACTTCCTGGTCGACCAGTACTTCACTGGCGTTCTGCACTTCAACTACGGCTTGTTCAACCGCGTGGTGGTCGGCGCCCAGCTGCCCATCATCATCGCGTCCGGCCAGAACGTGCAGGCGCCCGACCAGTACAACGTGGCCGCTTCGGGTGGCCTCGGGTACCAGGGCATCGGCAACCTGGTGCTGCACGCCAAGTGGCGCATCCTGCGCATGGAGTCGGCCCCGGTTGGCCTGGCGGCCATCATGCAGGTCGGCATGCCCACGGGTAGCCCGGAGTCCTTCGCCGGCGATCCCGGCTGGATGTTCTGGCCCGAGTTGGTGCTCGGCTATCGCCCCCACCGCATCCTGCGCTTGAACGCGGAAGCTGGCTACCGTGCGGTCACCGGCACCGGTGCCACCATCAACTTCAACCGCCGCACCGTGCCAACCGGCGAGGCCCTGGTCGGCATGCCCAACGCCACCAATGCGGTGGTGACCGAGAACGGCACGCCCGTCACCTACAACAGCCACTTCACCTACGGCGCTGGTCTCGCTCTACGCGTGTCCCCCGCCGTCGACGTGATCTTCGAGGGTTACGGCAACTCCATCGTGGCTTCGCCCAAGTCCACGGCCACCGAGCTGCTGGCGGGCCTGAAGATCTTCGTTCAGGAGAACAGCTACCTGATGTTGGCGGGCGCCTGCGGCAATGCTTGCATGCCCCTCGACGGCTTCGACCAGCCTGATTATCGCTTCGTGCTCGGCTTCATCTTCGAGCCCTCCATCGGAGACCGCGATGGCGACGGCTACAAGGACGACGTCGATCACTGCCCCGACGATCCCGAAGACTTCGATGACTTCGAGGACAAGGAAGGCTGCCCCGATCCCGACAACGATCAGGATGGCATCCTCGACGTCGACGACGAGTGCCCGTTGGTCCCCGAGGACCACGACGGCGACGCGGACTACGACGGCTGCCCCGAGGGCGACGACGCGGACCGCGATGGCGATGGCATCCTCGACAGCGTGGACCAGTGCCCCGACGACCCGGAGGACCTCGATGGCTTCCAGGACGAAGACGGCTGCCCGGATCCGGACAACGACAAGGACGGCATCCTCGACGTGGATGACCTGTGCCCGAACGATCCCGAGGACAAGGACGGCTTCAAGGACAAGGACGGCTGCCCGGATCCGGACAACGATCAGGACCGCATCCTCGACGTGAACGACTCCTGCCCGAACGACCCCGAGACCTACAACGGCTTCGAGGACAAGGACGGCTGCCCGGACCGCGGCTCGGTCATCATCGAAGAGAACCAGATCGTGATTCTGGAGAAGATCTACTTCGAGACCGACAGCGCCGAGATCCAGCACCGCAGCTATCCCATCATCGATGCGGTGGCGGCCACCCTCATCGGCAACCCGCAGATCTCGCTCATCGAGATCCAGGGCCACGCCGACGAGCGCTCGAGCGACGAGTACAACGTACGCCTCACCCGCGACCGTGCGGCGGCTGTGCTCGAAGCCCTGAACCAGCGTGGCGTCGACCGCCGTCGTATGCGCAGCGCGGGCTACGGTGAGCGCTGCCCGATCGACCCCTCGCACAACGAACCGGCCTGGGAGAAGAACCGCCGCGTGGAGTTCAAGATCCTCGAGACCGAGGAAGGACCCACGGGCGTGGAAGTGGTCTGCCCGGCTGGCCGCGACTTGATGCCCAAGAGCAAGTGAGGGGTGGGCCTCCGGGGCCCCTCGCACGCACCCTAGAGACCCGCGTTCTGCCCGCCTGCCGGGGCCGGAATGCGGGTTTCTTCGTGCCGGGCGGGGCGGTTGGTACCCTCGGTGATCCATGCTTCGTTCGGCACTTTTGGCGCTGCTTCTGTGTTGCCTGGCGGTACCTGCTCAGGCCTGGACTCGGGCCCACGTGCGCGAGGTGGACGTGGCGATTGCCCACCAAGATGCCTCCGCGTGGGTGGTGGACCTGACGCTGGGCGTCGAGGTCGGGGGCGGCTGGCTCGAGCGCCTGGAGTTGCCGGGGCTCGCGGGCTTGCCAGCGGAGACCGAGCAGGTGGACGCCTGGTGGGAGACCGAAGCGGGGGACGAGGTGCGGCCCGAGGTGCGCGTGCGCGAGGCACAGCTCGAGCTGCGCTTCACGCGTGCGAGCGCGCCACGCCGGGGAGTTCACCGCCTGCGGGTTCGCTACACGCTGGCGGCCGGGGCCGGGGCGCTGATGCCCGAGGCGCCGAGCTACGAGGCCGAGGGGGCCCAGACGCTGGCCTGGACCCTGCCGGGCTGGGAGAGCGGCCTGACCCACGCCAAGGTGCGCTGGCTCGTGCCCAAGGGCACCCACGCCACGCGAGATGCCGCTTCGGCGCAGCAGATCAGCGAGCGGGCGGTCGAAGGGAATCGGCGAGAGATCAGCTTCGAGCGCGTTCATGTGCCGCGTGAGTCCCCGTGGCGGGTAGCGGTGGTGATTCCGGGAGCAACCCTTGGAGATTCACCGTCGATGACGAAGCAATCGGTCCGCGACCCGCTGGCGGATCTCCGTGCGCGCTGGCCGTTCGGGCTGGCCACGCTCGGCGTGGGGCTGCTTTCGTGGGCAGGACGTCGCCGCGCTCGGGCCTGGGCGGCGCGCGAGGGCGCAGCTGCAGAGGCCTGGTGGTCGCGCCCCCTCGGACGAGCTTTGGGTTCGCGTGCGAACCTCCATGTCGGCGCAGCGCAGCTGCTGCTTGCGGGGCTTACGGTGGTGCTCGGCGAGCAGGCCCTCGGGCCGGCCCTGGTGTGCGTGGTCGTGATGACGTTGCTGGCGGTGGAGAGCGTGGTGCCAGCGCCGGCAGCTCGCAGCGAGGGACACTTCGGCCACTTCGAGGCGATTTCAGGGCGCGCGCTCGCGGATGCGCGTCGCGGGCGCTGGCGCGAGCGTTTTGGGCCAGGTGCCGTACTGGACGCGGGGAGCGTGTTCGGCGGGCTCGCCCTGGGCGCGTGCGCGGTGGCGGCGTGGTTCGGAGCGCAGACGTCGATCCATGGCCAGCGCGCGGCGTGGGCGCTGGTGATGGCGTGCGGCGTGATCCCGCTGCTGGCTGGAGCGCGTGTGCGGCTGCCGCGCTCGTTGAACGAGCGTGTCGTGAGCTTGGCCGTCGAAGCCGCCAAACTAGAGCTGATGGGCGTGGGCTTGCGCTTGATTTGGCGCAAGACGAGCGAGGATCGCCGCAGTGAGCCGCGCCTGCGCGTGGTGCCTGCGCGTCCGCACCAGGGACTCTTGCGCATCGACGTGATGGCGGACTCACGTCCCTCGAATCCGAGCCTGGTGCTGTGCGTGGTGGTGCTCTCCGACTCGAGCGCGGCGCGCGCTTTGGCGAACGCCTGGTCGGGCGCCGCGAACGTGCAGAGCGGCGCCGGAAAGCGTACCGCCTATGTCGTGCCTTGCGCGGATCTCGCGCGCGACCTCGAGGGCTTGCTCGGAGTGCTCGCGGAGTACGAGCGGCGCGCCGTGGAGAGCCTCGCTACGGATCGAGCGCGCGAAGCGGCCTAGAGGTGTCCGCGAGGCTCAGCCGACGCTTAGCCATGTGGGCATGAACAACAACAGAAACCAGGCCAAGGTTACGTAACCCAGCAGGCGCCGCGTGGGCGTGAGTTCGCTGGGCTCGGTCGGCGGATGCTGATCTCCGTTCATGCGCGTCATGATGGCGAGGATCACTCCCCACAGCATCCAGTTGGCGCCACCCATCAGTGCCACCTCGAGTTGCTCTGCGGACGCGTTTTGAGACCACGCGTACAGGCCTTTGCCACAGCTGATGGCCAGGCCCACGAGGAACAATCCCCGCCGCACGTAGCGCGAGTAGGTATCCTGCTTGGGCCCCAACAGTGCGTAGGCCACGTGACCTCCGTCGAGCTGCCCCGCGGGCACCAGGTTCATCATGGTGACGAGCAGCCCGACCCAGCCCGCGAAGGCGGTCGGTGAGAGAAAGATGTCCTGGCCGGCGGGGATGGGACCCTTGAGAAGCCAGAGTAAACCTTCGTAGAACAGTGAGTGGCCTTCGGCGGTGCCTCCGGCGACGAGCGGGGCGACCTCGGAGTGCACGATGCCGTACACGAGGATGGGGATCGCCACCGTCAGCCCCGCGAGCGGACCCGCTGCTCCGATGTCGAGCAACGCGTTGCGCTGGCGAATGGGGGCGCGCATCTGGATCACGGCGCCCATCGTGCCGATCAGTGTGAACGGCAAGGGCAGGGGGATGAAGAAGGGGGGCGAGACATCGACCCCGTGGATCCGCGCGGCGACATAGTGGCCCATCTCGTGGCAAAGCAGGATGGTCATCAAGGGCAATGCAAACGCATAGCCCCGCCAGAGCTCGAACGGGTCCGAGATGCCCTGCTGCAAGGCGCCCGCGTAGAGTGTGGAGCCGAGGGTCAGCACGAGCAGCACGGCGGCTCGTCGGAAGTCACGGCGTGCACGTGTGGGGTCGCTCATCGATCGGGTGCTCCCACGAGGCGCTCCATCAGCGCCTGCAGCGTGAGCTCTTCCGAGCGCTGCACCTCCGCGGCTTGCGAGTCGATGCGACACCCTCCGCGCGCGATGGAGGGATCGACGGTGATCTCGAGCATGGAGCCCCGCGCGCTAGAGAGGGTGGGCACGCGCAGCTCGCCGCGCTGCTCGAGGTCGGCGGGATGCACCCTCAGGGTCAACACGGGCGGGGGAGCCTGCTCGGGCTGACGTGAGAGCAGGTCGCGCACGCTCGGAGCCGCCTGGGCGCTGGGTGCCTCAACCTTCGGGAGTCTGCGCAGCATGGTCGTGGAGTTCCCTCGCTTCTCGTCGTGCCCAGTACAGCAAGGTTTGAACGAGCTCTGGTTCCGCACTGTAGTCCGTCCGGGCTTCGCTCGCGCCGTCCAGCAAGCGGCGTCCCGCCGCGCGTGGGACGTGGCGAGCGAGCAGCGCTCGGGCGCGCACGGGTAAATCCTCGAGCCTGTGTGGTTCGGCGCGGACTTCGTCGACCAGGTCGCGCACGAGACGCCGCTTGGCCTCGGCTGTCTCGCCGCCAGCATCGAGCGAGCGAAGCCGCGCGCACGCCTGCTGGCGCAGCTCGGGCAATAGTGCCACCTGCTCGAGTGCGCGATCTCCCCACAACAAGCCGGCGAGGACAAGACCCGCGCTTTTTCGCTCGCTCCACACGGAGACATCCTTAGCACGGCGGTTTTCGGCCGGGGCTTGCTAGACTCTCGCGGCGCCGCCGTCTGCGCGCCCAGGTCTGTTCCACACCATGAGCCAAGCCGTTCGCATCACGTTCGTCCGTCACGGAGAGTCCCTGTCCAATCACGCCCAGAGGTGGCAAGGACAAGGCGACTCACCCCTCTCGGAGTTGGGCCGCAAGCAGGCCCGCGCACTGGGGCAAAGGCTCGCGGGACGCCGCTTCGATCGCGTGGTCGCTTCGGACCTCGCGCGTGCGGTCGACACGGCTCGCGCCACCGGGTTTGCATTCGAGCAGGAGCGCGCGCTTCGGGAGTTCGATGTCGGCGTCTGGGAAGGGCTGACCCGCGACGAGGTCGCGACGCGCTATCCGGAGGAGATCGCTCGTCTCAAGGCCGGTGAGGATCTTCCGCTGGGCGGCGGTGAGTCTTTCGCGACGTTCTCGCTGCGCGTGGACGCAGCGTTGGCGAGGCTGCGCGACGCGCTGGAGCCTGGTCAGCACGCCCTCGTGGTCTGTCATGGAGGTGTCATCGGCGCGGCGCTCTCGGGTCTGTTGGGCTTGCGCGGTGGCCGTCGGTTCCCCCTCGCCAGTGCCAGCAACACGTCCATCAGTGAGGTGGTGCTCAGCGGGGAGCGCCGCGATCAGGTGCTGCTGCGGGTGTTCAACGACGCGCGCCACATCGCCGAGCTCACGCGCTGGCCTACCTTCGAGATCAAGCACGGTTGCATGGCCCTCGTGTGCGACGGTCCGCCTGCTTCGGCCTTCGGCCGCTTCGAGGCGCACTACGATGCCCACGGCAGCTTGCTCGAGCTGTCACCCGACGAACAGCGCGAGGTCCCCGCGTTGCGTCTGCGCAGCGTGATGAGCGCGCTCGGACAGCGTCATCCCGAGCAGCGTGTCTCGGTCTCGGCGCCCGCCGACGTGATCCACAGCTGGGCGTCCAGCGCGCTTTGGCCCGAACCACCGAGCTCGGTGCGCCTCGACCCGCCGCGCAGCGGCCAGCTGTGCCACGTGGGCAGCTGGGGAGAGGGGCCGGTGCTGCAGGACTACGGGGTGTCTCTCGCGGACGACTAAGAGGTGAGGGCCGCGCTCAGGCCTTCGAAGTCGTCCACATGTACCCAGTGGCCGGCCTGCGGCAAGACGTGCAACCGGAACTGTTTAGGATGGCTGGCTGCCAGTCGCTCGAAGCGCGCGCGGTCCTCGGCGCGCCACACCGCCGAACGACCACCGATGACGACGTCGACGCGCGCTTGCGAGCCTTCGATGACCGGCCACAGGTCGAGGCTGAAGTAGTCGCTCAAGAGTTCACGGATGCCTCGCGTGTCGAGCCGCAATCGAAAGCCCTCGCTGGTGCGTTCCAGGTTCATCCCCAGCCATTCGGCGATGGGGCGGGACTGGCCCTCGGCTACGACACGTTCCAGAAACATTTCGCGGGTGGCGAACGGGCCCGGTAACCGCTCGAGCAGGGACAGGATCTCGTAGGTCTGTTCCGAGCCGTAGGCGTTTTCGCGGGCGCCGGGCATGCTGTCGAGCAGCATCACGCGCTCGAGGTCCGGACGCTGGGCGTGGAAGGCCAGGGCCACCTTGCCGCCGAAGCTATGGCCCAGCACCTGAGTGACCGGCGTGGGCAATCCTTCGATCAGCCGGACCAGGTCGTCTGCACAGGCTTGCACCGAATGCGGCTCCGGGAAGTTCTGGGAGCGACCGTGCAGACGCAGGTCCACCAGCACGGCCGAGAGTCCGGGGTCTGCTTGGACCAGACGCTGCGCCAGACTTCGCAGGTTACTACCACTGCCGAGGATGCCATGGAGGATGAGGACTGAATGACTCGCCTCGGTGTCCTTGGGACGAACCAAGCTGGTGTTCAACGCAGGGACGAACATCTGGCGCGGAACCTAACCTCAAGCTGTGGACCCTGACAGCAGACTGAGTGAAATGCCTCACTTGGGGTGGCCGGAAGCGTGGCGTTGCGGTCACAACCACAGCTCGGAGGGGTAGCAGTAGCCTATTTTGTTCGGGTGGATGTGGGAAACGTCTTGACATGCCCTCCAGGATTGAGAAGGTAAGGGGCCCGTGAGCGAGCACTGCTCCGGAGGCTCGCTTGGTCTACGACCGATGGTTAGAGGCGTAGGACTCAGCGGGTTGACGGTTTCGCAGCGTGAGCTTGCCGGGGGGGCAGCAGGCAGCCGGCGCGCGACGCCGCAAGCGGAGAGACGACGGTATGGCAGTTGGAACGGTCAAGTGGTTCAACGATGCGAAGGGCTACGGCTTTATTCGGCCAGAGAGCGGGGGCCCCGATGTCTTCGTGCACTATCAGCAGATCGTAGGTGACGGCTTCAAGACCCTCGAAGAGGGGCAGACCGTGGAGTTCGAGTTGAAGGAAGGCCCGAAGGGCATGCTCGCCGAGAAGGTCGCCAAGGTCAGCTGAAGTAACTCGAGCTTCGTCGGGCTCGACCTGGGCGGCTCGCTCCGCCAAAGGGTCCCGCCACGCGCTCCGAACGCCGCGCTCCGAAAGGACGCGGCGTTCTTCTTTGATTCACCCGAACCCGCTCGCGCTCCGACGCGACGCCGAACCCCCACCCGCCAGCTACACGTGCTGGCAGTGGGAGAGGGTAGGCGCGTAGCGCGAAACTGCGGTGCCCGTCGCAGCGACCTGCATGTACGCATCACCAACGCGAGATAGTCCGCGTGCGCGTGCTGATATGCTCGTAGGTCCAAATTCCCTGGCTGCGCCGCCGCGCTGAGTGTGTCCACGCAACATGACGAACCATCACAAGGAAACGGGTTTTTCTTCGCTGCTTGCCGATGTTCGCAAGCGCCCTGATGATCTTGCCGGTTGGGATGAGCTCGAAGCGTATGCGGCTTCCGAGCAGACTCCCGAGCCCGTGGCAGAAGCGTACGCGGAGATCCTCGCGCGCGATTTGCCGCTGGCCGTGGCGAAACGCCTGGGCGAGCACGCGCTGCGCTTCTGTGAGGAATGGTTCGCCGACGAAACACCGCTGATGCAGGCGGTGCTGCTGCGCGTGTTCGATCGCGACCCCGCCGATGAAGCGGTGTTCGACCGACTCTCGATGGGCCTGACAGCGACCGGGTCATGGGAGCGTCTGCTCGAGGTGTACGAGAAGGCGGTGGACGCGACCGATAGCCTCGAGCGCCGCATCCAGTTGCTCGACGACGCGGTGCGGGTGGCCAAGGACCTCGCGCACGACACCGATCGCGCCATCGTGTTCATGAAGCGCCTGGTGCCGCTACGCCCCAGTGACAACGCGCTGCGTAGCGCACTGGAGCGCCTGTTGGAGCGCGGCGAGCGCTGGCGGGAGCTGATCGCACTCTGGGATTCAGGGACCCAGGGGGCATCGCCCGAGACCGCGGCGCGCATCAAGGTGCAGATTGCGTCGTGCTGGCTCGACCGCCTGAAGAACGCGCCGGCCGCGCTCGAGGTGCTGCGCAAGGTGCTGGAGAACGGCCCGGGTCACGTGGATGCCCTGGCGTTGAGCGAGCGCTTGCTCGGGTCCGAGGACGCTTCGACCGGTACGCGCCGCGAGGTGCTCGACCTGCTGCGCAAGACCTTCCTGCGCGGCAACCGACCGCTCGACGTGGCCCGCGTGGTGCGCGCGAGCCTGAGCTTTGCGCAAGGGCAGGAGCGCGAGCAGCTGCACCGCGAGGCCGCCAAGTTGTGGCTCGAGCAGGGCGCGGGCAGCGAAGCGCTGAGCGACCTGGGCGAGCTGTTCGTGCTGCGTCCGGAAGACGAGCAGCTGGCCAGCGAGAGCGCGGAGCTCTCGAGCAAGCTGGGGGAGCAGGGCCGCTGGGTCGGCTACCTCGAGCGCGCGGCGCAACACACGTCGCAGCCCGTGCGCGCGGCCCAGCTGCGCTTGCGCGCGGCCACGCTGGCGCACGATCCGGTCGGCGACACCGAGCGGGCCATTGCGCTGTGCGAGCGGGTGTTCTTGGACGACGCGGAGTCGGGTCTGGCGCTCGACGCCGGGCGCGCGCTCGACGCATTGCTCGAGGCGAACGGCCGGCACGCTGCGCGGCTCTCGGTGCTGGAGCGACTGGCCCGGCTCGAGACCGACGTCGAGCGCCGTCGAGAGGTGCTCGGCGCGTTGGCTCGCCTCGCGAGCACGCAGGGTGCAGGCGCCCGGGCGGTGTCCACCTGGTTGAAGCGGCTCGAAGAAGACCCGCAAGACCGCGAGGCGCTGGACGGGTTGGTGGAGCTCTACGAGGGAAGCCAGGACTACCGCGCGTTGGTCGACGTGCTGCGGCGACGGGTCGCGCTCAAGGAAGGGGCTGCTGGCGGCCGTGATTTGGCGCGCATCGCCGAGGTTCACTCCGAAGCACTCGACGAGATCGAGTCGGCCCTGAAGGCATGGGGCGAGCTGCACTCCGTCGCGCCGGACCTGGTCGCTGCGCTCCACGTGGGGGACTTGCTGCAACGCGCCGCCACGCGTGAAGGCACCCGCACTGCGCGCGTGCTGTGCGCCCTCGGTGACGCCTACCGCGTGCTGCTCGGGGAAGCCGAGCGCGCGCTGTTCTACTACGCGCGTGCGCTCGCCAGCGACGCTAGCTTGGCGGCGGCCCAGACGGGGCTCGGCGCGCTGCTGGAGAACGACGCAGTGCGAGCCGGGGCGGCGGATGCCCTGGCCGGTGCCTATGCTTCCACCGAGAACAGCGAAGGCTTGCTCTCGCTGTTGCCCCACCGCCTGTTCGGCGCCAGCACCCCGAGCGAACGCGCGCGTCTCTTGCGCCAGGCCGCGATGTTGGAGGAGCGCAAGGAGCAGAGTGCCCGGGCCTTTGCACACTTGTGCGCGGCCCTGGTCGAGGACCCGGAGTCCAGCGCGAACGACTCCGACTTGCGCCGTTTGGCCCAACAGGAGGCCGGCTGGCAGGCGTTGGCCGATGCCGCGCTTTCGGCCTCCGGCAAGCTCGCTGCCGAGAGCCCGCGAGTGGCGCAGCTGCGTGCCCTGGAGGGTGAGATTGCGGAACGCGCACTCGATGACTCGGGGCGCGCGCTGGAAGCGTACTCGAGCGCCCTTCGCGTGTCGCCGACCGACACCAGCCTGGCGCGCACGGTCGTCCGCGTCGGCGCGGCGCGCGGCGAGTACAAGCTGGCATTCGAGGTGGTGCTCGCGGCCGCCCAGAAGGCCGATCAAGTTCCCGATGAGCTACTCGCGTTGATCGAAGCTCAAGTCGAGGGCGAAACAGCCTACCGCGGCCTGACGCGGGCGGCCGAGGAGTCCCTCGAGTCGGCGCGGCTGAATGCGCCCGTGAAGCGCGAGCTCGCGACACGCATCGCCGGCTGGCAAGAGAAGCACTGTCAGGACCTCGAGGCAGCACAGAGCCTGCTCCAGAAGGCCTATCAGTTGGGGGCTCCGCACGCGGAGACCTTGCGCCGCCTGATCACCGTGCAACGGCGCGAGCCGGGCCAGGCCCTGTTCGGATCGCTGATGGCGTTGGCCGAGCTCTCGCAGGAAGAGTTCGCGGCGCTGATCGAAGCGCAGGAGCTGGCGCGCGACGTCTTGCGCGACGGCGACCTCGAGCGGCGCGTCCTGGGGCTCACCTTCCGCCGCAGCGCCACGGCGCTCCTGCAGGGACAGAAGCAGGTCGCCGGGCTCTCGCTGGAGCAGCTCGCCAACGGCTCCGCCCTGCGCATCGCGGAGCTTTCGGGCGAGGCTGGCGACGTGAAGACGCAGGTGCAGGTGTTGCGCGAAGCGTCCCAGCTGCCCATCGATTCGGCCTTCGCGCGCGAGCTGGCGGAGCGCGCCGCGGCCATTGCCTCGGCTCGGCTCGGCGACGCTACCCTCGCTGCTGCCCTCTATCAGCGCGCCCTCGAGCAGGCGCCGGACTCCACCGAACTCTTGGCTGCGCTCGCGGTCGAGTACGACAAGCTCGGCCGGCTCGAGGAGCTCCTGGTGCTGCGGCGCCGCGAGCTCGCGCTCACGAGCAGCGTGGCGCGACGCCTCGAGCTGCGCCTCGACATCGCCCGCGTGATGGCCGAGATCGAGGCAAGGGGAGGGCGCTTCGGGGCCCTGCGCGACAACCTACGCGACGCCCCCGGACACGAACCTTCGCTGTTGGCCCTCGAGGCCGCGCTGCGTGAGCGTGGCGCCCTGCTCGATGTGCACGAGTTGTTCGCCTCGCAGGCGGCGCAGCTCGAAGGGCTGGGCGATTCGGCGCGTGCGGCGCAGTTGTGGTCGAGCGCAGCGCGACTCTCGGACCAGGAGCTCGGTCTCCCCGAAAAGGCCCTGTTCGCCTACCAGCGCGTCTGTGACCTCGCCGAGAACAACGACGCGCTCGACTCGCTCGCCCGCATCCGCCTGGCGCGCAACGAGCACGCGCAGGCGGTGCCGTGGTTGGCGCGACGCCTTGAGCGCATGACCGGTGACGAGCGCGTTGGGGGCGTGCTGCGCCTGGCGCGCGCGTATCAGCAGGCCGCCGATGCAGGGCGTGCCATCGATTGCCTCGTGCGCGGGGTCGGTGAGGCGCCGGATGCTTCGGAGCTGCGCGACCTCCTGTCCGATCTGTATCGTAAGACCGGCCGCGTCGGCGAGCTCGCCCCGCTTCTGGCCGAGAACGCGCTGCGGGCTACGGACAAGACCCAGGTGCTCGCCTGCGCACGTGAGGCGGCAGAGCTGTTCTGCGGCCCCTGCGGGCAGCCGGAACGCGCCGTAGCCGTGCTGTCACGCGCGGTCGAGATGGATCCCGAGGACCGGACCCTCAAGTGTCTGTACGCCGACGCGCTGGTGGCCGCGGGCCGACTGCCCGAAGCCCAGGCCGTGCTCGACGGCATGATCGCCGCGTTCGGTCGGCGCCGCTCGGTGGAGCGTGCCGAGGTCCACTTGCGGCTCTCGCGGGTGGCTCAGGCCGCAGGCAACCTGGAAGAAGCCCTGGCTCAACTGGACACGGCCTCCTCCATGGACCGCAGCCACACCGGGATCCTGCGGGCTCTCGGCGAGCTCTCGTACGACTCGGGGCAGCTCGATCGCGCGGAACGCGCCTATCGAGCGTTGTTGATGGCGCTCAAGAAGCCGCAACCTGGGGTCGTGCCCGAGGTGGGTGTGGCCGAGGTCCTGTACCAGCTGCATCGCATCGCCGCGCAGCTGGAGCAGAGCGAGAAGGCCGCGGAGTTGCTCGAGAGCGCCGTGCAAACTGCGGTGCACAGCGAGGACGAGACCGCGCGGCTCAAGCAGTTGCTTGCCGGACGTGGTGATCCCGCGCTGCTCCTGCGCGTGCTCGAGCTTCGCCTGATCCAGGTGAGCGATCCCATCGCCGAGGCGGCGGCGCGTAGCGACCTGGCCGACGTGCTCGAGCTCGTCCCGGAGCGCAAGGCGGAAGCTCTCGAGGAGCGCCTGCGCGCGCTCTCGTGTGCGCCGGATCATGACCCGCTCCATCGCAAGGCCCTCGCCCTGGCAGAAGCCGGCGGCGAAGTTCGCAAGTACGCCGAGGCGGTGCGCTCGCTCTACGAGCGCGCGCGTCGCAAGGAGGACCTGGGGCTCGCCAGTGATCTCGCCTTGCGCGCGGCTTCGGTGTACGAGCACGCGCTCGGTGACCTGACTGCCGCCGAGGCACAGTACAAGGTGGTGCGAGAGGACGCGCCGGGCTTCGTGGAAGCCCAGTTCTCCCTCGCGCGCGTGGCCGGCAAGCTCGGTCATGCCGACGAGGAGCGCGCGGTGCTCTCGCGCATCGTCGAGCTGCCCGAAGATCCAGCCCACGCCAACAGCAAGCGCAGCGCTCGCTACCGCCTGGCAGAGCTCTTGATCGAAGCACCTTCCACGCGCGACGAGGGCTTCGACGTCCTGGTGGGCCTACTGAAGGAGATGCCCGACCACGCGCGGGCAGGCAGCATCTTGCAGGCGGCGTGCTCGCGCGATCCGAAGGACGTGCGCGCGCTCGAGCTGCTCGAGCAGAACGCCCGCAAGAGCGACGAACCCGGCCTCTTGCTGGACTTCGTGGAGCGTCACGCCAAGAGCCAGGAGCCTTCGCTGGGCTTGATTCGCGAAGGTGCGGAGCTCGCCCTGCGCATTCAGGAAAATGCTCGTGCGGAGGCCTTGCTGCGCCGGGCCATCAAGCTCGCCGAGAAGGGCGAAGGCTTGATCGAGGCCCTGTGGGCACCGATCGCACTCGGGCGCCTGCGCAACCAACTCAACGACGTGGCCGGAGCCATCGACTGGCTCGAGCGCGCCATGAAGGCCAGCGACTCCTACGAGGCCTTCGAACTCGGGCTCGAGGTGGGCGCCCTGGCAGAGGGCCGCGGGAAGGATCCCGAGCGCGCCATCCGCATCTACGAGGCGCTGCGTGAGCGTGATCCGGCCGACCGCCGCGTGTGGAGTGCCTTGCTCGCGCTCTACAAGAAGGGGCGCAACCTGGACGGTGCCCTCGGCGTGGTGAGGACCACGCTGGAGGCGCTGATCGATCCGGCGGAGCGCAACGCGCTGCGCATGGAAACTGCCAAGCTGTTGCTCGAGAGCAACCGCGAGGACGACGGCCGTACGCTGTTGCAAGAGGTGTTGGGCGAGGACCCCGACAACGAAGAGGCGGCCCTGCTGCTGGCGGATCTCTACGAGCGCAACGGTGAAAACGAGGCCATGGCCGAACTGCTCGGGCGCAAGCTCGAGAGCGCGCGCGAGCGTCGCAGCCTCTCGCTGGTGCCCATCTCGCTGCGCATGGGCCACCTGCTGGAGGAGACCCGGCCCGAGCAAGCGGTGGAGATCTACCGCGAGGGCTTGGCGCTCTTGCCCGACAGCTACGACCTGATGCGCGCCACCCTGTCGATGCTCGATCCGGAGCGCGATGCCGTGGAACGCGCGAACCTGCTCGAGCGTTACCTGTCCGGCGACGGGCGCGAGGACGAGCATGCCCTCGGTGCGGCGCTGTGGCTGCTCGAATATCAGACGCAAACCGGAGACGAAGCGGCCTTCGAGCGCGCCCTTGCCATCGCGTACCGCGTTTCGCCTGGTCACGACGAGATCCGTTCGCGCCTCGAGCAGTGGTACCGCCAGCGCAACGACTTTGCGAACCTGGCCTTGATGCTCGAGCAAGAGGCCGGTCGCGCCGAAGATCCGAACCGCGCCTTCGCGCTTCTGGTGGAGGTGGCGGACATCCGTCTGCACAAGCTCGCGCAACCTTCGGAAGCGGCGGCCTTGCTCCGCCGCGCACGTGCCTACTCCCCGAACGACTTCGAGCTCCTCAAGCGCGCCGTGCTGGCCAGCGCAGCCTCCGGCGAGCTCGGACCGGCCCTCGCCGAGATCGATCAGGCGCTCGAGGAGCGCTCGCGCAAGAAGAGCGAGCGCGTCGAGCTACTGCTTCTGCGTGCCGAAGTGGCGGGCGCCGCCGGCATGCACGACGAGGCCGTGGAGGCCCTCGACAAGGCCCACCAGTACGCTGGCCAGGCCGTACTCGGGCACCTGATGACGGGCCTCGAGCAGGCGCGCTTGGGCTCTCAGGCCAGCGCCAACGTGCACCGCGAGCGCGAGCTCACGCTGCGCCTGGTGGACCTGCAGAGCCAAGCCGGCGCCGTGGCGGAAGCGAGCGAGTTGCTCATCGCGTGGGTGGCCCGTGCCCCGCGCGACGTCGAAGCGCTACGCATCCTGATCGAGCTATTGGGCAGCGCCGAGCGCTGGACTGCGGTGATCGGCGTGGCCGAGTCGCTGCTGCGCGAGGACGAGCCCGAGGTGCTGCCCGCCGTGTCGGAGCGCCTGGTGATCGCCGCGCGCGCCCTGGGACGCCCCGAACTGGCCCGCAAGGGTCTCGAGCGGGCGCTCGAGCGTGCACCCGAGCAGCTGCAGCTGGTGGACCTGCTCTCCGAGCTGTACGCCGAATTGAGCGAGAAGCAGGCCCTGGCGGAGCTCATGCTGCGCTACCTGTCGCCGCAGGATCCCGCCGAGAAGCGCTTCGAACAGCTGCGCCGCATCGGCCAACTCTTGCTCGATGCGGGCGACTCCGAGCGCGCCCTCGCTGCCCTCACTCAGGCCTGGGAGCTCAAGCCCGACGACATGGTGACGGTGCTCTTCATTGCCGACGCCCAGATCGCCGCGCGCCGCTTCCAGGAGGCCCAAGACCTGCTCGAGAAGGCCATGAACGCCTGCAAGAGCCGACGCTCCCCCGAGCTCGCGCAGCTGCGCTACCGCATGGCGAAGCTGAGCTCCGCCGCAGGCGACTCCCAGGCACGCCTCGAGTGGCTCAACAGCGCGCTCGAAGCCGACATGAACAACGGCGATGTGGCGAGCGAGCTGGCCGTGGTCGCGCAGAACATGAACGACCTCGACACGGCGCTCAAGGCCTTGCGCGCCATCACGATGCTCAAGACGGACGCGCCGATGACGCGCGCCGAGGCGTTCTATCGGCAGGCCGTGATCGTGGCGCAGAAGGGCGAGCCGCGGCGCGCCGTGCTGTGGGCCAAGAAGGCGAAGGCAGAGAACGCCAACTTCCCAGGCGTGGACGCGCTGCTGGCCGAACTTGGCGAGGCTTCCTGAGCTAGTTCGGGGAGCGCGTTCGGGCACGGGCGCGCTTCGCTGACGCGAAGCTGGCACGGGAACAGGGCGCTGACTTGGTCAGCGCCCTGTTGTCAATTCATGAGCGGGACGGCCTTGCGCGACTTGGCGAGCGCGGTCCGCACCTCGCTGGCGTCGCTGGCGTTCGGTCGCTTGAGCAAGTAGTGCGCGAGGTCGCTCGAGGCGACCTGGTTTGCGCCCAGCTTGAGCGCGAGCATGCCGCGGTCGCGCCGCAGCTCAGGCGAACCGGTGAGCTCCACGAGCCGATCGGTGACCAGCAAGGCGCTCGGGAAATTGCGCTGGCTCTCATGGATGCGCTTGAGGTTGGTGAGCATGCGCTGCGCCACCTCGGACACGCCCACGGGTGCCAGGTACTCCGGCTTCATCACGCTCTGCGGGCCCAGGCTCTTGTTCAAGAGCGCCGAGAGCTCATCGCCCTGGATCAAGCGGCCCTCGAAGGCATCCACCAGCACGCCGGTCGGCGCGCCCACGCGCACCAAAAAGTGCCCTGGGAAGCCGATCGGCAGCACCGGAACACCGAGCCTGCGCGCCACGGCCATGTACACCACCGACAGGCTGATCGGGATCCCCAGGCGTCGCTTGAGCACGCTGTCGAGGTAGCTGTTGTCGGCTTCCTCGTAGCTTTGCCGATTGCCCTGGAAGCGGTTTTCGATCGCGAGGTGGTGCACCAGCGCGCTGGCCTGTTCGTGCGCATCCAGCGCCTCGAAGCCCTCCACCTGGAAGCTCTCCGCCAGTGCGTCGAGCTCGGCGAGGACCTGCTGCGGCGAAAGCTGCGGGTGCGCGTCGCGCGCGATCCAAATCGCGACGTGCTCGACCTGTACGCCCCGCTGCTTGACCAGTTCGCCAAGGTTGCGGCAGCTGAAGAAGTCGTGCGCGGAGTCCGCGATGGTCATCCGGTGAACTCGTGCTCGGCCCAGGAACCGAGGCTTGGGATGGATTCACCCACCTGGGTGGGCATGATGCACCAGCGAAGCACGTGCTCACCCAGCGGCACGTGGAAGGTATCGCGATCCTTGTTCACTCTGATCACCGGCGGAGGACTGACGAGTGTTTCCTCGTCTGCTTCACACACGCCCCACTCGACCTCTTGTTTCCAGGTCGTAATGGCGGCCACCGCAATCAGGTCGCACAGCGCCTGGAACACGATGGGATCGATCCAGCGAATGACGAAGGGCGTCTGGTGGAGGATCAGCGACTCGAGGCGCTCGATGCCTCCTCGGGTGGGCGCCACGCCCCGAAAGCCCTGCGCGTCCAACCAGCTACACAGCTCGCGCGCCAGCGCACCTGGCTCGGCGCCGAAGGGCCCCTCGGTGCGCTCGAGCAAGGCCTCCGCGAGCGGTCCACACAGGGCCTGCTCGGAGGCTACGACCCGCGCGGTGTAGCGCGCGAGGGGCTCGTCGGTGGCCAGACCGTCCACCAGTTGGCACTCGCGACGCAAGAGGCCCAGGGTGCGACGCACCTCGTTGCCTTCGATGGGCGCCGAAGAGAGGCCGAACGTGCTCAGCGCCGGCGCAGGATCGAAGGGCTGCTGGGCGAACGCGTAGAGCTCTAGTCCGCGCAGCGCGGCGGTGCGCTCACGCAGCTCCTCCACCGGGCGCGACAGCTCGGACAACAGCGAGGCTTCCACCAGAGGCTTCAACGCGGCGTGATAGGTCTTGAGGTTGGCGGCCGGCGCAAAGGACGCCATCACCAGGTTGCGCGAGCCGTCGTCGCGCTCCGCCTCGAGGATACGCGGGTGTACGGGCAGGGCTGGCCAGCGCTCGCTCTTGCGCCTGAGGCCCGGCACCAGTTCATCCAAGGGGCCGGGCATGAAGCCTTGGGTCTCTTCGTCGCCGATCATGGTGATTTCCAGGGTGTAGCACGGAGTTTCGGGCCATTGCGCGGGCCCCGAGCTGACTCGTTCACGGGAAGCTTTGACCGGTCGTTTGCGGCGCGGCGCCGGGCGAGTTGACAGTGCTCGCGCGTGGCTCCGCAGGGGTGACCAAGGCTAGGTCAGGGGCCCACCGTCGACGTCGAGCGGCTACGGCGCGCCGTCCCCAGCTTCGGGTTCGTCCGGGTCGGCTTCCGTCGCTTCAGAGGTGCTCGGAGTTACATGCCCAGGATGGTGTTTGCGTGGGTGGCAAACGATGGCCTTGGGGCGGCGCTTGGCGTCGGGCCACGTAGTGCGCGCTATCCGCATCGTGGAGCCGTCCCGGTGGCGTACCCCCGGCCGAAAAAGCCCCGCTGGGTCGCAGTTCTGGCCCGCATGAAGGAATTCGAAGTGCACGTGAGGGCCCTTGCTGCGGCCGGTGCTGCCCAACTCGGCGATCACCTGTCCGCGTTCCACGCGCTGTCCGGGCACGACCCGGTTCTTCGAGTTGTGTGCATAGGCGGTCACGAAACCGCCAGTGTGGATGAGAATCACCAGGTTGCCGTAGCCGGACAACTCGTTGCCGGCGTAGCCCACCAGGCCCGGCGCCGCCGCGCGCACGTTCGAGCCGATCTCACCGCCGATGTCCATCGCTTGATGGTAGCCGCCTGCGCCCGAACCGAAGCCGCGCACGAACCAGCCCTTGGCTACGGGGAACTTCAGGGTCGTGGGCGCTTTGTCGCTGCCGACACTGCGGAGCCAGTTTTCGGAGACGCGCCCGGCCAGCAGCTCGCCCGCCGCGCGACGCGTGCCGAGCCCCAGGCGCTCTGCGCGCTGACGCGCCGGGGTGTCCCGAGGCGGCGAGCTGGCCTTGCGGCTCGCCCTGGGCTTACGCGAGTCGCTGGCGGCCGCCTCGAGCTTGCTCCGTTTGGGAGCTGCGAACGTGCGACCGTTCCACGCGAAGCTCAGCCACGCCGCGAGGACGAGGATCCCGATTCGTTCGCGACGAAGAGCTCGCACCGGCCCATGCGTTAGCACGCCGCGCGCGCCCGCGAGAGAAAGCCTACTTGCGCGCGAGCAGAGTCGCGGGCACTCCTTGAACGGTATGGTCTCGGTGGCGCTCACGATCGCTGGTTCCGATCCGTCTGGAGGCGCGGGCATTCAGGCCGATCTGAAGACGTTCCAGCTCCACGGGGTTTACGGCGAAGCCGTCATCTCGCTGCACACGGTGCAAAACACCCTGGGCGTGTCGCGCGTCGAAGCCGTCGACCCTGCGTTGATCGCGGAGCAACTGGCGAGCTTGTGGGCCGATCTCCCGCCTCAGGCCGTGAAGACGGGGGCGCTCGGCGACCTCCGATGTGTCCGCGTGATCGCGTCGAGCCTGGCGACCTTGTCGGTGCCTCTGGTCGTGGATCCCATCCTGCGCGCGAGCTCGGGGGCGGCCTTCTCGCGTGAAGACTTGGTGCGCACCTACCTCGAACACCTGGTGCCGCACGCACATCTCCTCACGCCCAATACGGTCGAGGCCGAGGCGCTCACCGGGGTCAGCGTGACGGACCTGGAGAGCGCAGCGCGCGCCGCCGCGGCGCTGCGATCCTACGGCGCGCAGAACGTGCTCCTGAAAGGCGGTCATCTGCCGGGAGAGCCGGTCGATCTGCTGCTTTGTGAGGGCGGGAGTCAGCTGCTCTTGCCCGCGCCGCGTGTCGACACACCGCACACGCATGGCACCGGTTGTACCTATTCGGCGGCGATCACCGCGCGGCTCGCACGCGGCGAGCGGCTCGAGCGCGCCGTGCAGCGCTCCAAGGAGTGGCTAGCCCGGGTCATCGCCCAGCCGCTCGGGCTCGGGCACGGGCGTGGGCCGCTGAACCATTTCGTCCCGCCGGAGCTCGACTGAGCACCCCGCGTCGGTGTGGCAGACGCGATCACAGCGACCGACCAAAGCGCTCGTTAGGGCCCGACTGAATGCGGTTCAAGCGGGGGTCCGTGATAAGTTTTTGCAGGTAATTCCAGGGGCGGGGAGTGGTGCGCCGGCTGCAGGCCAATCAGGGTACGAGCGACACCGAGTTGGTGCTCGACAACAAGTTTCGCGTGCTCGAGGTGCGCAGCGAGAGCGCCGAGCTGCGAGTCTGCGCAGGGCTCCACCTCCAGACCGAGCGCCAGGTCGAGCTGCACATGTTGCCAGCGGGACTCGCGGCCAGCGGACCCGAAGCCGAACGCCTGGTGAGAGCCGCGCGTGCTTCGGGACGCGCCCCCCACGTCAATATGCTCAACGTGCTCGATTCGGGCACCGACGCCGACGGCCGCCCGTTCGTGGTCTACGAGCGCTTCGAGGGCACGCCTGCCGACGAGCTGATCCGTCTCTCGGGGCCGTTTCGCTTGCGCGAGGTAGGGCACATCATGGGGCAGATCCTGCTCGCCCTGGAGACCCTGCATGCGCGCGGCGTGGTCCATCGCTTCCTGCGCCCCGATCGTCTGCTGATCGAGCGACGCGATGGCGCGGCGCCGCGGGTCAAGTTGAGTGGGCTGCACTACGCCATCTGGAACGCCAAAGCCGCTGGCAAGGAGCCGGCGACCGCGCCCGAGCTGCCGCGTGGTTTCTCGCGCTTCTTGGCCCCCGAGGTGCGGCGCGGCGAAGCCAGCACCACACCGGCCATCGACATCTACGCGGCGGGCGTGCTGATGCGCTTCCTACTTACGGGCGACAGCGACCCGAACAGCGAGCTCGATGCGACCGCGGCGCGCGCGATCGAGCACGCCACGGCCGACGATCCCGACGAGCGCTTCTTGACGGCCGAGACGTTCGCCTCCGCCGTCGCGCAGCTGGTGCCCGAAGAAGAACGTCTCAGCATCCCGCCTGCCGATCCACTGGCGGCCGACCTCAAGTACATGCACCGTCGGCGCGCAAAGGAGAGCGGTGTCGTCGCCACGCCCAACGGCGAGGGCCGGTTGGAGCTGCACCCCGTGCTGCTGATGGTGGAGGCGCTCTACGCGCGCTTCGGTGCGCAGGGCTGGCCAGGCTTGGTGAACGAGGTCCCCGACGTCGAGCAGCTGCTGCCCGCCGCGGGTCGCCGCGATTACTACCTCGAACAAGGCGTGCCGATGGATTTGGTAGCCCGCTTCTTGAGCGCCGCCGACAGGCTGCAGGGCACGGGGGATCTGCGCTCTCTGGCGGACCTGGGACAAGCGCTGGTGAAGCGCGGTCTGGGACGTTTCTGCAAGGAGCTCCCGCACCCGCTCACGGCCGACGGGTTGATCGACTGCGTGCCGGCGATCTGGTCGAGCCTTTCGCGTCACGGCGAGGTGGCCGTGCTGGAGCGTAAGCCGCAGGCGGCGCGCATCGCCGTGCGCGCGCAGGTGGAACCGAGCCTCGAGCTGTGCGCCGTGATGGCAGGGCTCTTGCGGGCGCAGCTGCGGGCGGTCGCCCAAGAAGCCGAGGTAAATACGGTGGCTAGCCAGTCCCTAGGCGACGCAGCGGACGTCTTCGTGTTGAGCTGGAGCTGAGCGCATCGTGGATCGCACGGGCCAAACCCTGCTGGGGAAATACGAACTCACGCGCCTGTTGGGGAAGGGCGGCATGGGCGAGGTCTGGGAGGGCGAACACCAGCTCACCGGGCGTCGCGTGGCCGTGAAGGTCCTCAGCGACAACTACCTCAGTAACCGCAAGGTCGTGGCGCGCTTCGGCCGCGAGGCGCGCGCGGCCAGCTCCGTGCACCACGAGGGGATCGTCGAGATCCTGGACCAGGACAAGACCCAGGACGGTGTGCCTTTCCTGGTGATGGAGTTCCTGGACGGCGAGAGCGTGGGGGCCCGCATCAAGCGCCGCGTGCGGCTCTCGCAGAGCGAGGCCCTGGCGATCATGTTGCCCTTGCTCGAAGCCCTCGACGCCGCGCACCAGGCGGGCGTCGTGCACCGCGATCTCAAGCCCGACAACGTGTTCATCCTGCCCAGCGCGCGCGGCGGCAACGAACGCATCAAGATCTTGGATTTCGGCATCAGCCGCAAGGCCGACGAGATCGACCATCACCTGACGCAAGAGGGCGCGGTGCTCGGGACGCCGCACTACATGTCGCCCGAGCAAGCGCGCGGTGAGTCGGGCGTGGACGCGCGCGCCGACGTGTACTCGGCGGCCGTGCTGCTCTACGAGTGCGTGGTGGGCGACGTGCCCTTCGACGCGGGCAACTACAACGCGTTGCTTCAGATCATCCTGACCAAGCCGCCGCAGACCCCGCGCACGCGAGGGGCCGCCATCTCGCAAGCTCTCGAGCAAGTGCTCATGGCCACGCTGCACAAGGACAAGAACAAGCGGCCGGTCAGCGCGCGCGCCTTTCGTGACGTCCTGGCGGCCGCCAACGAAGCGCCCGAGGATGCCGAGCTCGATCCGGACACCTGGACCTTCCACCGGGCCGGTCCGCCGGAGCCCATGAACCTCACCTTCACCCTCGAGGCGCCGACGTCCGGCGTGCGACGCGCGCCCGAGCACGAGGGCATGTCGCCGCGCGAGTCCGGCGAGTTCGACTTCGAGACGCCCGTCGGACCCAGCGTCCCGGCGACGTCCCGCATGCCCTCGCCGCCGCCAGTGCCCACCGTGGCCGAGCCACTACGCGTGCCGCCCCCGCCCGATCCAGTCTTCGCGCGGCCGCTCCCTGCGCCGCGGCCGAGCCCTCCGGCCGCCCCAGCACCCGCGCCGGTCGTCGCCGTGGCCCGCGCGCCCTTGCCCGACATGGTCGTGCGCGAGCCCTTGCCGAGTGTCGTTCGCGCCCCGGCGCGGCCCGAGTTTGGCGGCCGTCCCGGCGGGAGCCCCGCGCGCCAGCAGCAGGACACCGGGGGCACCGAGGCCGACTACGAGGGCCGCTCTGGCGGGGGGCGTCTCGGGCGCGCGATCGGCGGCTGGATCCTCGTGCTGGTCGCGATCGCGGCGCTCGGCTACGTCGCCAGCTTGGTCTTCAACCGCCCGGATCCGCGCAAGACGCGCCGCCCGCAGGAGACTCTGGGACAGCACCCCTAGACGGGGGTGGGCCTAATTCCTGCCCACGCCAGCATCGCGCCTTTCGGCCGCAGCGCGGCTTTCGTCCTCCGCCCGACCTTCCAGTCGAGCCTGCGGGCGCGCTCGCGTTGCGACGGAAATCCGCGCGCTGACGCGCACCGGAACGAGGGCCACCCCCCGCCCTGGACCGCCCCCAAGTGGCGGTTTTCACAGGGCTCGGGTGCGAAAAGGCGACCCTGTCTCGCCCCCCGAAACCTTGCGCGCCCCTCACGGGGGCTGTACACAGGGGGCCGGTCCTGGCCTGAACGAGAGTGCAGGCGAAGCGCGTGATCTCGCGCGCTTAGGACGCTCGGGGGCACGCGCTCGGCGTGCCGGCGAAGGGGTTTCGCACGCGCGAGCGTGTGAACGAGAGAGATGGAAGCACGCGCCCTGCGTGCGAGCGAGAGTCGGGGAGAACCGTCGCAAATGGACGCCATTCTGGAAACGTCGCTGGCCCAAGAAACGCAGCGCCGCTACCTCAACTATGCACTCAGCGTCATCACGGCCCGTGCTTTGCCCGACGTGCGAGACGGTCTCAAGCCCGTTCAGCGGCGCATCCTCTACGCGATGCAGAACGAGCTGCACCTGCGCTACGACGCAAAGTACATCAAGTGCGCCCGCATCGTCGGCGACGTGATGGGTAAGTTCCATCCGCATGGTGACGCGTCGATCTACGACGCCCTCGTGCGCAAGGCGCAGGACTTCACCATGTCCGCGCCGCTGGTGGACGGCCGTGGCAACTTCGGCTCACCCGACGGCGACTCCGCGGCGGCCATGCGTTACACCGAGGCCCGGCTCTCCAAGCTGGCCAGCGAGCTGCTCAACGAGCTCGCCAAGAAGACGGTCAGCTTCCGCCCCAACTACGACGGCACGCGCTTCGAGCCCATCGTACTCCCGGCGCGCTTCCCGAACCTGCTGGTCAACGGCTGTCAGGGCATCGCCGTCGGCATGGCTACCTCGATCCCGCCTCACAACTTCAAGGAGGTCGTCGACGCCACGGTAGCCTTGATCGACAACCCCGACGGTGGACTGACCGAGGTGCTCAAGCACGTGCGCGGTCCGGACTTCCCCACCGGAGGCCAACTGCTGTCGAGCAAGCGCGAGCTGCGCGAGGTCTACGAGAACGGCCAGGGGTCGCTCAAGCTTCGCGCCGAGTACAAGCTCGAGGAGCCCAAGAAAAAGGGCAATCCGTCGCTCGTCGTCACGTCCATCCCGTACGCCGTCGAGCGCCGCTCCATCGTCGAGAAGATCGCCGAGGTGATCATCTCCAAGAAGCTGCCCGCGCTCCTCGACGTGCGCGACGAGAGCACCGACGTGTGCCGCATCGTCTGCGAGATCAAGGCCGGGACCGATCCGCAGCTCGTGATGGCCTACCTCTACAAACACACGCCGCTCGCCACCAACGTGCAGGTCAATCTCACCTGCCTCGTGCCTGTGGCGGGTAGCGATGTGGCGGCCCCGCAGCGCCTCGACCTGGTGAGCATCCTGAAGCACTTCCTCGACTTCCGCATGGAGGTCGTGAAGAAGCGCCTCGAGTTCGACCTCGAGCAACTCAAGCGCCGCATCCACATCCTCGAGGGCTTCGAGAAGATCTTCGACGTCCTCGACGAGACCATCGTCATCATCCGCAAGAGCGACGGCAAGGAAGACGCCGCGCAGAAGTTGATGAAGCGCTTCGGCCTCGACGCCGAGCAGGTGGACGCCATCCTCGAGCTCAAGCTGTACCGCCTGGCCAAGCTCGAGATCCTGCTGATTCAGAAGGAGCTGGCCGAAAAGCGCGCCGAGGCCGACCGCACCGAGAAGTTGCTGAAGAGCGAGAAGGCCCGCTGGAACCTGATTCGAGCCGAGCTGCTCGAGCTGGCGAATGAGTACGGCCAGCGCAGGCGTACGCGCGTGCTCGCCAGCGTGGACGAGCCCGAATTCCAGGCCGAGGACTTCATCATCGAGGAAGACGCCATGGCCGTGCTCACGATGCAGGGCTGGATCAAGCGTCAGCGCGAGGTGAAAGACCTCGCCTCCACGCGTCTGCGCGAGGGCGACCGCGTGATCGACGTGGTGGCGGGCTCCACCAAGTCTTCGGTGGCGTTCTTCTCCAACCAGGGCTCCTGCTACGTGTGTCGCATGGTCGATATCCAGCAGGCCACCGGCTACGGCAACCCGGTGCAGACCTTGTTCAAGCTGGCCGATGGCGAGAAGATGATCCGCATGATCGGCTTCGATCCGCGGCTGCTCGAGGTGCCCGAGGCCCAGGAGAATGCCGAGCCGGAACCGCCGTTCGCGCTGGCGGTCACGCGTCAGGGCCAGTGCCTGCGCTTCTCGCTGCGTGCCCATCGCGAGCCGTCCACGCGCACCGGACGCAAGTACGCGAGGTTGGGCGAGGGCGACGAGGTCATCCACCTGGACGTCGCCGGCAAGGGAGACTTCGTGGCGGCTGCCAGCGTCGAGGGCTACGCGCTCATCTGCAAGGCCGAAGAGGTCGCGATCCTGGCCGGTGCCGGCAAGGGTGTCATGCTGATGAAGCTGGACGAAGGCGACGAGCTGGTCGGTGCCAAGGTGCTGCACGCCAAGAGCGAGCAGTTGAACTTGGTGAACGAAAAGGGCACCGAGTACGACGTGACCCTGCGCAAGTACAACGCGGTCTCGCGCGGCGGCAAGGGCCACCAGCTCTTGAAGCGCGGCAAGCTCGCATCCAAGATCCCCGACGAACCGGTCATCCCGGAGCTTCCCGAAGCACCTCGCAACAGCCGTCCTCCCAAGGCGTAAAGGACTGAGCGATGACGACGTATACCGCTAAAGACATCGAAGTCCTCGAAGGCCTGGAGCCCGTACGCAAGCGGCCCGCCATGTACATCGGCGGCACCGACAAGGCGGGCTATCACCACCTGCTCTGGGAAATCGTCGACAACTCGGTCGACGAGGCCATCAACGGCCACGCTTCGCAGATCGAAGTGGTGATCGACGCCGACCACAAGGGCGCGCGCATCATCGACAACGGCCGCGGCATCCCGGTGGACATCCATCCCAAGTTCAAGCGCTCGGCGCTCGAGCTCATCCTCTGCACGCTCCACGCAGGCGGCAAGTTCGAGGGCAAGAACTACAGCGTCTCCGGTGGTCTGCACGGCGTAGGCTCCTCAGTGGTGAACGCCCTGTCCGAACAGTTGACGTGCACCGTGCGCCGTGAAGGCAAGGAGTACCAGCAGACCTACGCACGCGGCGTACCCCAGACCAAGCTCAAGGAGCTCGGCACCACCCGCAAGCGCGGCACCGAGACCCACTTCCGGCCAGACGCGCAGATCTTCGGCAAGACGCTCAAGTTCGACATGGACGTGGTGCGCGAGCGCCTCGAGTCCAAGAGCTACCTGCACCGCGGGCTCAAGGTCACGCTCAAGGACCTGAGCAACGACACCACGCAGGTGTTCGAGCATCCGGGCGGCATCGTGGACTACCTCCAGAAGGTGGTGGCCGAGAAGCACATGCGCCCCGTGCATGCGCAGGTGTTCGCGCTCGAGCGCGAGGCGGAGCCGCGCATGGAGCTGTCGTTGATGTGGACGGAAGCCACCGACGAATGGGTGCGCTCCTACGCCAACGGCATTCCCACCGGCCAGGGCGGCACCCACGAGAGCGGGCTCAAGGCCGGCATCGTGAAGGCCATCCGCAGCACCATGCAGACCAAGAAGATCGACCCGAAGGGCGTGACCTTGGCCGCGGAGGATATCCGCGAGGGCATCGCGTGCATGATCAGCGTCTACGTGGCGGAGCCGCAATTCCAGGGCCAGACCAAGGATCGCCTCAACAACACCGAGGTGGCCGGTCAAGTGGAGGGCGTGGTCAAGAACGCCATCGAGCAGTGGCTCCTGCAGAACCCCAGCGCGGCCGATGCCATCATCGCGCGCATCATCCTCGCGGCCCGCGCGCGCGCCGCGAGCCGTGCAGCCAGTCAGCAGGTCGTGCGCAAGACCGCGGTGAGTCACCGCCTGAACCTGCCCGGCAAGCTGTCCGACTGCGCCAGCACGGATCCGAGTGAAAGCGAGCTGTTCCTGGTCGAGGGCGATAGCGCCGGCGGCAACGCCAAGCAGGGTAGGGATCGCAAGACGCAAGCCATCCTCCCGCTGCGCGGCAAGGTGCTCAACGCCGAGCGCGCGGGGAGCTCCGCCATCACGGGCAACAAGGAGCTGCAGGACATCGTGTCGGCGCTCGGTTGTGGACTCGGCAAAGAGTTCGACGTCACCAAGCTGCGCTACGGCAAGATCGTGCTGCTGATGGACGCCGACAGCGACGGTCACCACATCTCGACGCTGCTGCTCACGTTCTTCTATCGCATGCTGCCCGGGCTGATCCGCAATGGGCATGTCTACCTGGCACTGCCGCCGCTCTACCGCATCGACGCAGCCAAGCAGACCTACTGGGCCCTCGACGAAGCGGAGAAGGCCAAGGTGCTCGCGGCCCTGCCCAAGAACGTGAAGCCCGACATCAGCCGCTTCAAGGGTCTCGGCGAGATGAGTGCCGACGAGCTCAAGTCCACCACGCTCGACCGCGACAAGCGCCGGCTGATGCGCGTGATCATCGACGAAGAGGTGGGGACCGATCAGGTCATCAACGACCTGATGGGCAAGGACGCCAGCGCGCGCTTCCGGTTCATCATGGACCGGGCGGCCGACGCGGACGCCGAAACCCTGGACGTCTGAAGGGTAAGCGCAGGCGTGGTCGGGTAATCGTCGGTAGGTTCACCCGAACTGGCAAGCAGGCCTGCAGGAACGCAGTGTTCTTGCGGGCTTAAATTTGCCCTGTGTACAATCGCTTACGATGCACGGACGTCCGAATGTCGAGACCGCGCCTGCGAGCCACCACCCCATCGGGGAACGAGCGAGGGTGGAGCGTTGCGCCCGCCTGGCATTCGGGACCCTGCTCCTCTGCTGCTTGATTCAGGCCCTCGGGCCCGGCTCGGCGGCTCGCGCGGACGAGCCCTGGTTGCTCGACACCGAGCTCAGCTTGGGAGCCCCCCTGACCACGCCACAGCGCGACTGGTTCGGCTTCGGCGGCTCGCTCGCCATCGGCGTGCAGCGACCGCTGACTTCCTGGTTCGCCCTGGCGGCGCGGCTGCGGACGGCGGGCTTCCTCGACGGCGACAAACCCAGCAATCCCGGGGTCAAGATCCTGGCTTCGGTACCCTCAACATCGCTACCCTGGGCGTGCTGTTCCGCATCCCGGACGGCAGCCAACGGCGGGGTACCGGCCTCTGGATCGAGGGGAATGCCGGCGGCGGGTTCACGGGCCAGAAGCTGCGCCCGACCCTGGACGCCGCCCTCGGCTACGGCTTCGCCGTGGGGGAGCGGACCGCGCTCTCGCCCATGGTGCGCTACGTCCACGTCTTCCAGCCCGACGACCAGCTGAGCGCCAGCGACGCGCGTCTGGGCCTGGTCGGCGTGCGCCTTTCGTTCTTCGACACGAAGCCCAAGCCGGTGGCGCGCGAGGAGATCCCGCCGCCTCCTGAGCCCGCGGTGAACGATCGCGACGGTGACGGCATCCCGGACGAGACCGACAAGTGCATCGATACCCCCGAGGACAAGGACGGCTTCGAGGACGAAGACGGCTGCCCCGAGCCCGACAATGACCTCGACGGTATCTTCGACACCGAAGACGGCTGCCCGAATATCCCCGAGGACAAGGACGGCTTCGAGGACGCGGACGGCTGCCCCGACGATGACAACGATCACGACGGGTCCCTCGACGTGGACGACCTTTGCCCGACCGAGCCGGAGACCATCAACGGCGTGAACGACCAGGACGGCTGCCCCGACGAAGGCCTGATCGTGATGCGCGACGACCGCATCGTGCTCGAGGAACGCGTGCTCTTCGACACCATGCGAGCCCGCGTAAAGAACAGTGCGCAGCCCGTGCTGGCAGCCATCGTGGAGCTCTGGAAGCAGCACCCGGAGTGGATGAAGGTGCGCATCGAGGGCCACGCAGACATTCGCGGCGACGCCGCCTTCAACCAGGCATTGAGCGAGCGACGCGCGGCCAACGTGCGCGCCACACTGATCAAGCTCGGGCTCAAGCCCGAGGTGATCACGGCGGAAGGCTTCGGCGCGACGCGCCTGGTCAATACCGGGACCGAGGAAGACGACCACCGCGCCAACCGCCGCGTGGAGTTCGTGGTGATCGCCCGCTACGGTGACGAGGGCGCGCCCGACCTACCGGCTCCCGCCGCCCCCACGGACGCTGCGACCCCGGCGGCACCTGCTCCCGGCGCCGTCACGCCGCCACCCACTGCCCCTGAAGACCCCGAGTCGGGCGTCCAGCAGCCCGCGGCCCCCTCGGAGGCCAAGCCATGAGACCCATGACCTCCTCGTTCCTGCGTTCGTTGATTGTCGCCTTCGGGATCGCTGGCTGTGGCAGTCCCCTCGTGGGGCTCGAATGCGCCAAAAACCTCGACCGCTGCGGTAGCGGTTGCTTCGACTTGCGCGCCGACGAGGCGCACTGCGGTGGTTGCGACGTCGCATGCGCGAGCGGCGAGCAGTGCGTGGACTCCATGTGCATGCCTGGTCTGCCGAACGACGGAGGCCCGGGGGACGCCGGCAACGACGCGGGCCCGCAGGACGCCGGCAATGATGCCGGCCCCGTGACGCCGCCCGCTTGCATGGGACCGGGCTCGCCTGCCAACTGCGTGTGCGGACTGGGCCAGCTCAAGTGCGTCGACACCTGCAAGGACGTGGCGACCGACCCCGAGAACTGCGGCACCTGCGGGCACGCGTGCGATCCAGGGGACTTCTGTGTAGGCGGCATGTGCTTCGCCACCTGCGAGCAGCCCCTCGCTCAGTGCGGTCCGTACTGCATCGATCTGCAGAACGATCCCTTCAACTGCGGCGCGTGCGGCAACGTGTGTGAGTCCCGCATCTGCACCGAGGGCGAGTGCATCGGCGCGACCGCCGGCCATCTGGTCGCCATGGGGCACGACCTCACCAACAACACTCCGGCCACACGTCGCCTGCTCGGCAATGCCGTGTTCATCCCGCTGGCCGATCCGGTCCGCGTGCTGGTGTTCGACGAGAAGTCGACCGACGCGGTGAAGATGGGCGTCGAGAGCGCGCTGACCACGATGGCCAACACGACCGGTCGCATGTACACGCCCACCACGACCACCTCGCTGGCCGTGACCTTCTTGCTCAGCATGTCGGACGTCTTCCTCATCGAAGCGCAGTCCGCGGCCACCAACGAGCAGCTGATCAAGAATGGCGAGACCTGGTCGGTGGCGCTCCAGCAGTTCCTGCAGCGGGGCGGCGTGATCGTGATGATGGACGGCCCCGGTGGGTCCAACGACGGCACCTACCAGATCCTCAAGGCGGCAGGACTGTTCGATGCGGCCGCGCGGGTCCCGGTGGGCCGCAAGCCGCTCTCGCTGGTGGCGCCCTCGGACGCCGTGGCAACGGCAGTGCCCACCATGTACCAGGGCGGCAACGAGACGGTCGGCTTCGACATCTCGGCCAGCACCGTGGTGGTGAAAGACGATCAGAACACGCCTGTGGTCATTCACATCGCGCGCTGAGCGTCAGTCGCCGCGACGCAGCACTTCCACGGCCTCGGCGTGGTCCCCGTCGATGAAGAGGTCGACGTGGTGATGGAAGAGCCCATTGCGGTCCTCGAAGATGCGCGGCACCCGGGCTGCGTTGATGTAGAGGATTCCCTCGTTGCGCTCGTACCAGCGCCGGCGTCCGCCGCCGAGCAGGCGGTGGTGCATGTGACCCGCGACGACGGCCAATACCTTCTTGCCGATGGCGCGCGCATGCTCGATGGCCACCCGCAGGTCCTCGTCGCCGAAGTCGCCTTCTTCACGCCGAAAGTCCACGCCCCATAGGTCGGTCCGGCGCGGTCCGAGCCCGGTGGGCCCGTTGTGCGCCAGGAAGATCACGCGCTCGGCGGTGCTCTCGTTCACACACTGCTTGAGGCGCTCGATGCTGTCCTCCAGGCTGCGCACGCCGAAGGCCGTGGCCATGTGCGGGGCGAAGCTGATGCTGGAACCGCCCATGGCGTGGGGACGCCCAGCGATCACGTCCAGGCCGTGCTCGAGTTGGTGCACGCTGTAGCCGCCCACCTGGACGCCGCCCACGGCCTCCCGGAGCGCGTTCACGCGCTTCTCGTGTCCGAGCGAGGTGATGCGGATGAGGCTCGGCCGACGGGTGATCTCCGCGGCGAGCTGGGCGGGGTGCACCGCGTCGTGGTTGCCCGGCACCAGCAAGGCCGGCTTGTCCAGCTGAGCCAGTTCGGCCGCGGCAAGCAGCCCGCGCTGAAGCGAGTAATTGTAGATGTCGCCCACGAACAACAGAGCGTCGTGGTCGGACGCATTGAAGTAGGCCGTGTCGACCTCATTCCACGCGTGATGCACGTCGCCGATGATCGCCAGCTTCATGACCCCGGATCTCGGAACCTCGACGTAGCACGCTGCGCCCGTCGGACCAAGCTGCTCACAGGCGCTTGGAGATCAGGCTCTGCTTGCGAAGCTCGGAGAGGTAGGCGACCTCCTGCTTGGCCATCGATTGATCGAGCATCTCCCGATAAATCTCGTTCTTGACCTGCTGATAGCTACCGATGGCCTGCTCGCCCTCGCGGCGTTCCCGCAACAGGAAGATGTGGTAGCCCGACGGTCCCCGGACCGGGGCGCTGATCTGGCCGGGCTCCAGGCTCACCAGGGCCTGGGCCAACGACTCGGGTAGGTCAGATTGCCGTACCCAGCCCAAGTCTCCACCGCCCACGCTGGCCATGGTGCCGTCGAAGGTCTCGGGCGTGAGCCCTCCACGCACGCGCTCCGCGCGCGTACGGGCCTCGGCGAGCTGGGTCGCGGTGCTCTCCTCGACTGGGACGAACACGTGCGCCACGTGGAACTGCGCCGCCTTGCGGGCGTCGCGCAGCTGCTCCTCGTATTTCCGGCGCACGTCGTCCTCGGTGATGTTCACGCGCGTGCGGACCTTCTGGTTCACCACCTTGAGGCGCAGCAGCTGGCGCCGCACGTCGGCCTTGTACTGCTCCTCCACGAAGCCCTGTCCGCGCACGGCTTCCCAGAAATCGGGCTCGCTGAGGCCGCTCTGCTTCTGCACGTTCTCGATGGCGCGGTCGACGTCGGTGCTGGTCACGCTGACCGTCAGCTTGCGCGCCTCCTGCTCCAGCAGGCGCTCGTCGATCAGCTGGTTCAACAGCTCGCCGTAGAGCTGCGCCATGAGCGACATGCGCTGCATTTCCGGCGCCTGCATCAAGCGTGGCAAGAAGGGGGTGGCTCGGGTGCGCAGCTCACTCAAGAGCAGCGGATCACCGTTCACCACCGCCACCACGCGCTCGATGGTCTCGCCGAGCTGGGGCTTGGCCTCTTCCGCGCGCGCGCTCGGCAGCGAGGCGAGCGAGAGTAGGGCGGCAGCGCAGCAGGCGGCGAGGGAAGGGGTCTTCACGGGGCGGGGCTTTCCTTGGCGGCGGCAGGAGCCTGCTTCTTGGGCTTGGCGGGCGAAGTGGGCGCTACGGCTGGCACGGCCCCGAACTCGACCTTGAGCTGATCGAGCAGCGCCATGTTCTCCTCCACTTTGGCCTTATCGCGCAGGGATTTCACGAAGCTCTCCACCATGGCCTCGCGCTTTTCGCGCCACAGCTTGTGCTGAATCGGGCGGCGCGCCTGGTCGAGCGTGCGAGCGAGCTCCTTGCGGCGTCCGGTGAGCTTCAGGATGTGGTAGCCCTCGTTGCTCTTCACCAGCTGGGGGTAAATCTCGCCGACCTCGTTGAGCGTGAACGCGGCGGTAGCGACGGAGTCGGGGACGGGTGGGTCTCCCTCCACGCGCTGCGCAGGCAACGAGAAGAACTGCAAATCTCCGAAGCGCTGCGCGGTGACCGGGTCTTCGCTCTGATTCGAGGCGAGCTCCCGGAACAGCTTGTTGTCGTCCTTGTTGTCGAGGACTTGCTTGAGGACCTTCTTGGCCTTGGCCTCGTCCTTGATGAGGATCTGGCTCGCGCGCACCTGGGCAGGCTTGTTGTACTCCTGCGGGTGGCCGTTGTAGTAGGCCTCGATCTCCTGATCGGTGATGTCGCTCAGCTTGACCTTGTCCTCGAACTCGGACTTCATCATCTGCTGGATCATCACCTGCTTCTTGGTGTTCACCACCTCGTCGGTGGCATCGAGTCCGCGCCGCGTGGCTTCGCGCGCCAACAACTCGAACTTCACGAGCTCGTCGAGCAGCTCACGACGGCGCTCTGGGCTCGTGTAGCGCGCGCGCAGGTAGGGGCTCTTGTCGGCTAGCTGATCCGCAAAGTCGCCGACCGTGATGGTGGTGTCACCGATCACGACCAGCGGCTGCTTGGCTTGATCGGGCGTGAGACCGTGCTTGGTCGCCGGCGCTTTGTCCTGCACCTTGTTGGCGTCGGACTTATTGCACGCCCCCGAGAGCAGCAGGCTCGACGCCAACACCGCGTTTCGAAGGACCCCGGACCAGCTGCCCGATAGGGCTCCCAGCTTCACCGATTTTCGCTGCATACGCGCGACTTTACCCCACTATAAGGCGAACCTAGGGTGGGTACCATAAGGGCCCCGCCCGAGCAAGCATGGCGCACCCTTCGGACGGCCCATTTGACGGGCCTCCCGGGGGAGGTTTCTGTCACACTCGGGCCACCGATGAACGTGGAAGGACCCGATCCCGGAATGCGCGAGAGCCAGCTCTTGCGGGCCCTGGCCGAGCAAACCGCGCCGCGGCCGGTGAGTTGGCTGATGGTCGTGGCCCTGGTGGTGGTCGGCTCGGCGGCGATCCTGCTCCTCGTGGGCAGCCTGGGACCCCTGCGCCACAAACCCCGCCTCACGCTGGAACCACCGGTGGACCCCCAGCTTCTGAAGGCTGCCGTGTCAGCCTACGAGCGCGCCGACTGGGACAGCGCCGAGCGCTATTTCCGCACCATCCACGAGCGCTATCCGGCCAATGCCCGAAGTCAGGACTACCTGGATCGCATCGAGCTCACGCGCCGGGACGCGGAGCTGTTGGCGCGCGCCGAGGAGTCGCTGGTGGCGGGCCAGCCCGAGCGTGCACGCATCCTTTCGGAGCGCGTGTCCCCCAACAGCCGCCTGTTTGCGCAGGCCGAGGGGGTCACCCGCAGCGCGCTCGCCCACGGGTCGTCAGCCGAGCCACCGCGCCAAGACGGGGTGGCCGTCGACGTGAAGGCGGCGCTCGGCGAGGCCCTGTCGCGCTACGAGGACGGCAAGTTCCAGGAAGCAGTCTCGAGGGCGCAGGGGCTCGCTCAACGCGCCACGGGTGTCGCCCAGCTGGAGCTGCAGCGCTGGGCCTCGGATGCGCGCGAATTCGGCGGAATCCAGCCGGTCGTGAGCAGCCTCTCGGCGGGCACGGACGACGCAGCCGTGTTGGGGGCGCTCTCGGTGTTCCAGCGGGCTATCGAGCTCGATGAGCGATGCAGCGAAGGGCACTACGCGCGAGCGCTGCGCGCGCGGGCCGCCAAGGCGTTGCTGGCGCGGGCGGCGACGCTTGGGCAGGGGGGGCGCCTGGTCGACGCCTGCGCGGACCTGGTCAAGGCTCGGTTTTTCGCCGGGCGTGCGCTGACCTTCGCGGAGGGGGGCAACCCCGCCATGGAGCGCCGCTGCGAGAGCGAAGCTGCTCGACGCGTGAACCAGGCGCGCGCGCTCGAGCGCAGACGGGTGCCCAGCAAGGGTGGTGAACCCGCGCCGCGCGACCCCAGCGCCGTCGCTCTGTACGAGCAGGCGCGGGCGCTCTCGCTCCCGGGGTCACCCGCGCACCTCGCAGCCGATCAGGCCTTGGCGCGCTAGGGGATCTCCCGCCTTCCGGTGCGCGTCGGCGCGCGGATGTCCGTCGCAGGCAGTCAGGCCTTGGCCTGTTCAGCGGCTCTTCTGCAGCAGGGACTCGATGCGGGCATCGAGGTCTTCGAATTCGAACGGCTTGTCGATGAAGGCATCCGCGCCGTAGAGGGGCGAGGTCATCTCGTTGAGGCGCTCGCCGATACCCGTCAGCATGATCACGCGGGTGTGGGCAAGCGTCGCGTCGTCGCGGATGGAGCGGCAGACTTCCCAGCCGCTCATGCCGGGCATCATGACGTCCAGAACCACCAGGTCAGGCTTCTTTTCCCGTGCGAGTTTGAGGGCTTCCTCACCGTCGGAGGCCTGGTGGATCTCGGAAGCGCGTCCCTTCAGGTGACCGACCACGAGCGCGAGAATGTCGACGTCGTCGTCGGCGACCAAGATCGAGAGCTTTTCCGGGGCCTTCTTCGCCATCCACGTATCCTCCAGCGCGCCGCTTCAGCGCGCGCCCCGTTTGTAGCACAAGCGCCACCGCGGAAGACGGGGGCGTCAGATTTCTCCGACCTCGCTCGCCAGCAGGTAACCCTCGTTGGGACCGCTCTGAACACGCACGTAGCTGCCATCTCGGGAGAGGATGCGCGCGGGGGTTCCCTCTGCCAGCTCGGATTTCGCAGCTGCGTTGGCGTCCGGACCTTCCCGAAGTGTGGCGGCTGGTGCGATGACGATCGCCTTCGCCTCGGAGCGGCCCCAATCGAGGCGCGTACCGAGACCCAGACCGGCCAGCGCGAGCAGCAACGAGGCCGCCGCCGCGCCGATGCCGAGCGCGAGTCGCGTCCCTTCCGAGCGCACCCTGAGCAGCGAAAGCCCGCACAGGCTCATGAGCCAGGTGCCCAGGAGAAGCGTCCACGCGAGCGTGTCCGTGGTCAGCCGTGAAAACAGCGCTTCCGCGAGCGGCGGTCGATCCGCCACGATGGCTTCCCCGGTGAGCTGCGCAGTGCGCTCGGCGAGCGCGGTACGCGTCTCGGAGAGCGCCTTCTCCACGGCGGCATCCCCCGGCCGCAGGCGCGAGCTGCGCTCGAAGTAGCGGATCGCTTGGCCGTATTGGCCGAGGCTCCCATAGGCGATCGCGAGATTGAAGCTCACATCGGGGTCCTCCACGCCTGCACCCACGACGCGCTCGTACTCCGAGATGGCGTCACGGAAGCGTCCTTCGGCGTAGGCGCGGTTGCCGCGTGCAAAGCTGGCAGACAACGAGTCGGCGCGTCCAACGGAGGACAGCGCGGACAGGGCGAACACGGCCAGCACGGCGAGCCAACGCGATTTCATCGTTCCCCCCGCGGGCTGAAGCGCTGCAGCTCCGGCAACAGGCTGCTGCTCTTGCCGATCCACTGTTCGAGCTCCGCGCTGCTCTGGGGCGCGGGTGCGAAGCGCGCCTGGTCGAGTTGCTCCAGCGTCTCGATGAGCTTGCCGGCCAGCGCCGCGGCCATGCCGCGCTGCTCCAGATGGCCGCGCAGTGCCTTGCGCGTGAGGCCGCCGATGGGCTCTGCGAGCTGAGCTTCCAGTGCGCCCTTCAAGGTTTGCGTCAGCGCCGCGAACACGGTCTGAGCATCGCCTGCTTTGGCGGCGCTGCGCGCGCGCTCGAGATGTCCACTGGCGGCCTTGAATGCCTGTTCCTTGCTATGCGCGCCTGGCTTACGGGCGGTCCAGCGGCGCAGGCCCCACTGACCAGCCAGCGCCGCGCCCAGGGCCACGGGAGCTGCGAGCAGGGTCCACCAGAACCAGGGCTCTGTGTGCAGCGGACGCTCGGCGCGCAACAGGGCGCTCTGGGGCCGGGCAGGCCCGTAACTCGGGAGGTTCTCGCCGGCAGCTCCGGTGCTCGTGGCTGCGCCGGTCGCTGCTGCACCCGCATTCGCAGGGTTGGCGCCAGCGGTCGCGCCGGGTACGGCCGCGAGCGCGGTACCCGTCACGTCCAGGGGAAGCTCCGGTGAGCGCACCGGTGCGTAGATGCCCGTGCGCGGATCGAGCACGTCCACGCTGAACGGCGCCACGCGATGGGAACCGGGCTCGCGTGGCAGCAAGAGCCAGCGGAACACGCGCTCTCCGCCCACCTGATCGAGGTCGGTCGTCACCTGATCATCGATCTCGGGTGGCAGCACCTCCACGCCGGCCACCACGGGATCGGGAAGCTTCAGCGCGCGCAGGTTGCCCTGACCCCTGGCCACCACACGCAGCGTGACGGCGTCGCCCACTTTGGCCCGCGGCGGATCGAGGCTGGCTTCGAGGGTCAGCTGGCCCACGTGAACCGGGAGCTTGGCGTTGGCGCGAGTGGGGAGCTCCGCGGCCTCGATGGTGACCGGCACGCCGTTGCGTCGCACGGGCTGGCTCGGGCCGGAGAAGATATCGAACACCGAACTGATGCCGCTGGTTTCCACGGCCGGCGGACCGATCTGCAGCTTGCCCGCGCGCATCGGGAAGGCCGCGTAGCGGCGCAGTACATAGGCGCTGAACACGCGCCCGTTGATCTCCTGTCGCGTGGCCGAGAGCGAACGCTGCGGGGGCAACAGATCCTGGGTCCAAAACCCTTCGTTGGTGGGCTCGCGCGACACGGACGGCGTCTCGTGCAGTCCACCGCGGACGTAGAGGTAGATGGTCACCGTGACCTGCTCCCCCACGTAGGCGCGATGTCGATCGACGGCCGTGCGCACGAACATCTCCGGATCGAAGCGCGCCCCGTCGAGCGGGTTGCCAGCGTTGCCGGCCTGGAGGTCGGGGCTTGGCTGAGCGCCCGGCGCGACGCCGGCGTTGGGGTCACCCGGCGCAGCGCTCGCTGTGACCTCGATGGTCAGCGGACGACTTGCGTACTTGCGTCCACCCACGGTGATCACGGCCGGCTGGATCACGTAGCGTCCCGGGTTCAACCCGCGCAGCGTGAAGCTGTAGATGAGCTGCGATTGCATGCGGGCCTGCTGCCCGCCGCCGAACCCGAAGCTGAACGAGAAGGGCCGCGAGACGCGCCGCCCCAAGACCTCGAAGTGATCGAACTCCGGTAAGTCGATCTCGGTGTCGTCGTCGCTGCTGCCAGAGAGTTCCGCCCGCACCTCCACCGCGAAGGGCTCGCCAGCCTGCACCCGCGTGGAGCTGGCGCTCATCGACAAGCGCACGCTGTCCGCACGGGCGCCCGCGGCCGAGAACCAGCACCACAGCGCGAGCGTCAGAGTGAGAGCCAGCGAGCGCACGCTCACCAGTCCTTCTCGATGCGCTGGGGTCGCTGCCGCGCGCGGGCGCGAGCCCGCTGCTTCTGGAGGTTGTCGTCGCTCTCCGAGAGGGCGTCGAGCGCGCGCTGCATGTGCTCGGGTAGCGCCTTCTGACCGGGACGCTCCTGCGGTTCCTGGGGCTGAGGCTGCTGCTCGGGGGCTTGTTGCTGCTCGGGCGCCTTCGCTTGGTCCTGACCCGCCTTGTCCTTGGACTCAGGCTTCTGTTGGTCGCCGCCCTTGGGCTCCTGGTCCTTCGGTTCGGGTTGCGCCTTGTTCTGGTCGTTCTGGTCGTTCGGCTTCTGCTGATCCTGGTTCTGCTGATCCTGATTCTGCTGATCCTGGTTCTGCTGATCCTGGTTCTGCTGATCCTGGTTCTGCTGCTGGTCCTTTTGCTCCTGGTCCTTCTTCTCTTGCTCCTGCTGCTGCTTCTTCTGTTCCAGGTCGACCAGTCGTCGCTTGGCGAGCTCCAGGTTCCAGGCCGCGTCGTGGTTCTTGGGCACGTTGCGCAGGGAGCTTTTGAAGGCGTCCACGGATTCCGTGAGAGCCTTCTGGGCCTCCTCGAGCTTTTCTTCCTTGGCCAGCGTGTCGGCCTCGCGCAGGAACGTGAGACCCAGGTTGTAGTTGGCCTTGCCGCGCAGCTCCGGGCTGGCCTGTCCCTGGCTGGCCGCGCGGAACGCATCGCGCGCCTCGGGCAGCTTGCCCGCGCCGAGCAAGCCGAGGCCCTTGTTGAGCATCAGGCCGGGATCGTTCGGCAGTGCGCGCTGGGCCGCCTCGTAGGCCTGGGTAGCCTCGTCGGCCTTCCCCTTCTCGAGTAGTTCGTTACCGCGCCGAGCGTCCTGGTTCTCCGAGCGAAACCATTCCCAGGCCTGGGCACGATTCGGCACCAGGCTGCCCAGGGCGAACAGCGCGAAACACGCGAGGCTGACCAGCGCGCGAATCATGCGACACCTCGTGACTTTCGACGTAGCCACGCCTCGGGCAAGAGCGCCTCCAACAGCAACAACAGGAACGCGGGTACCAGGGCTAGCGCATAGCGATCTTCCGCGATGCTCACGCGCCGGGCCTTGTGCTCGGCCTGCTTCATGCCGCGCATCAGCGTGCGGATCTCGTCGATGCCCACGGTGCCCTCCCGGGCTCGAAAATACTTGCCCTGGCCGACTTGCGCGATCTGTCGCAGCTGGGCCTCGTTTTGATCGCTGAGCGCGCTGAGGATGGGGTTGCCCTTGTCGTCGCGCAGGTAGCCGGTCCAGGTTCCGTCCGGGGCATAGGTGGGGATGGGTTCGCCGGTCTTCGATCCGATTCCCACCACGAACACCTTCACGCCCTGCTCGTGCAGCGCTTGCGCGGCCGCCACGGGGTCGCCTTCGTGGTCCTCGCCATCGGTCAAGAGGATCACCGCTTGGTCGGGTCGCTCGGCTCTCTCTTCGAGGTTCTTGGGCTCGGCGCCGCGGGCCCGCTCGAGCAGGCGCTTGCTGGCCGTGAGCGCGCGTCCGATGGCGGTGCCGCCCACCGGCATGTCGTAGGGGCCCAGGTCGCGCAAGAAGGTGTCGATGGCCGCGTAGTCCGTGGTCATCGGGAACTCCATCGTGTCGCCAGCGAAGGCCACCACGCCCACGCGGTCGCCGGTGAGCTCCGCGAAGAAGCGCGTCAGCTCGGCCTTGGCGCGCTCGATGCGGCTCGGTCGCACGTCCTTGGCCAACATGCTCTTGGAGAAGTCCAGCGCCACGATCACGTCGATACCGCGCTTCTTGAGCACACGGGTCTGGCTGCCGTACTGCGGGCCCGCCCAGGCCAGCACCAGGAACAGGCTCCCCAGCGTGAGCAGCACGCCGCGCAACGCGCGCAGGCGAGGGGAGCGGCCCACGGTGAGGTTGAGCACCAGGTTCGGATCGCCAAAGGCGCGCACCGCGCGCGTGCGGGCGCGATAGCCGTAGGCCAGCAGCAGTCCGACCAGCGGCACCGAGAGCAGAAACCACAGCACCCAGGGCAGGCGGAAGCTCATGGGAACCTCCGGAACACGGTGGTCGAGAGCAGCACCTCGAGCAAGAGCAGCAGCACGGCGGGCCCCAAGAAGGCAGGGAACAGTTCGCCGAACACCGCGCCCGCGTCCTCCACCTCGGTCTTTTCGAGGCGATCCAGGATGGCGTGGAAGCTGCGCTCGAGCCCTTTGCGGTCGCTGGCCAGGAACGACTCGCCGCCAGTGGCGGTGGACATGCGCTTGAGCAGCTCGGGATTGACCGGGAAACTGCCGGTGCTGAGCATCGGGCGCCCGAACAGGTCCACGCCGCGCTGCACGGGTGCGTCGTCCGAGACGCCCATCAGTACCGTGTAGAGCTTCACCCCCAGGTGCTTCGCGAAATCGGCCGCTTCATCGGGAGAGATGTTGCCTGCGTTGGAGTCGCCGTCCGTGAGCACGATCATGACCTTGCTCTTGGCGTGGGAGTTCTTGAGCCGGTTGAGCGACACACCGACCGCGTTGCCGATGGCGGTGCCGCGCCCCTCGATCATCCCGAGCTCGAGATCGTCGATGGACGCGCGCAGCATCTCCTTGTCGGTGGTGAGGGGCATCAAGGTGTAGGCATCGCGCCCGAAGACCACGGCGCCGATGCGATTGTTGGGACGGCGCGAGATGAACTCGTCGACCACGGCCTGCGTCGCCACGAAGCGGTTCGGCGTGATGTCCGAGGCCTGCATGGAGAGCGAGAGGTCGAGCGTGAGCATGATGTCGATGCCGTCGAACTCGCTGCGGTTCTTGGCGTGGATGCTCTGGGGCGCCATCAGGCCGAGCGTGCACAGCAGCAGCGTGCTCACGCGCAGGCCCAGGAGCAGTGGTCGCAAGCGTGCCTTGAGTCCCACGGGCATGGCCTGAAGATCGAAGCCCCGCGACATGAGGATGCGCGGGGAGCGCTTCTTGTCCCAGTAGCCACGCGTGACGATCACGCCCAGCACCAACAGTCCGAGCAGCCCTGCCCACGGGCGCGCGAAGCGAATGGCGTTGGACGAGAGCGGCACACCGTAGAAGTCCGTCAGCGTGAACGCCACCACGGTGAGGGCGGGCATGAGCACCACCAGCACGAACCCGAAGGGCGCCAGCGCGGCGAGGATCCGCCTCATGACTTCGCTCCGGCGGGCTTCTCGGGCTCAGGCAGCGGTGTGGTCGCGCGGATCAGCCCCACGGCGCCGTTCCAGAGGTCGTCGCACTGCTCGAGGTCGGGCGTGGCGCGCGCGAACTTCACCAGGTCGCACTGCTCGAGCAAAAGCGAAACACCCGACAGTGAGAGCTTATGGGGACGGATGCGCTCGAGGGTGCTCAGGATCTCGTCGGTGGTGCTCTCGAGGCCCTCGAAGCCGAAACGTCGACCCAGGTACTCGCGCAGCGCGTCGCTCACGCCGTCCACGAACTCCCCGCCGCGGTCCTCTGCCAAGAGCGTGGCCTTGCGCGCGTCGAGCTCGGCCAACTTGCTCAAAGCAACGTCCCAGGCGGGCCGCTCGGGTGGGGGAGGGGGCAAGGACTTGGGGCGGCGCGCGAGCCAACGCTGGACCAGGAGCGTGAGCGCGGCGATGGCAGCGATGCCGACGATGCCGAGCGCGACGTAGGCGAGCGTGTAGTCGTCCTCGATGACCTGGACCGGCTTGGTGGGCGGCTTGGGCTCTGCGTTGGGCTCGTTGGCGATCAACGAGCGCACCGAAACCGACTGTGGGGCCGTCTTGACCTCCGCCAGGCTGCCGTCGTCGCCCACCACGCGCAGCGTGAGCCCAGGGATGGAGAGCTCGCCGGGCTCGAGTGCGATCAGATCGAGCTCGAACACGTAGCGCTGCTCGTCGCCCGCCGGCTCCACGTGGCTCTTGCGCGTCAGCGATTCGAAGGGCGCGAGGGGCTGCTCGGGCACCGAGATCTGCACGCCCTTCTTCACGAGCGCTTCGATTTTGAGCGTGATCGGATCGCCCACGGCAACGCCGCGGTTGGGCGTGACGGACACCAGGGTACGCGGCTTCAGGTGCGCTGGAACCTCGGCAGGCGCAGGCGCAGCAGCAGGGCTCGGCTCGGGGCGACCCGCGTCGACGCCCTCGGCCGCCACGGAGAGCGGCAGCATCGCAGCGAGCCACAGCGAAGCGCCCAGGACCGCGCGTCTCATCCGTAGCCCCGCTGGCGCTTCTGGCGCAGTCGAAACAGGTTTGCGATCGGCTCCACGTAGGGCCGATCCGTGCGGATGGTGACCGCGTCGAGCTTCAGCTTCTTGAACATCTGCTCGCGCCGGGCGCGTTCCTTGGCGATGCGCAGGCGAAAGGCTTCGCGCACCGCGCTCGAGCCGGTGTCCACTTCGATGAGCTCACCCGTCTCCAGGTCTTCGAACAGGGCCAGTCCCACGTCAGGCAGCTCCTCTTCACGTGGGTCGACGATCTGAATCGGAATCACGTCGTGGCGACGTCCGGCAATGCGCAACGCGTGCTCGTAATCGTGGGCCAAGAAATCGCTCACCACGAAGGCCACCGAGCGGCGCTTGGACACATTGCCGAGCAGTCGCAGCGCTTGCTCCAGATCCGTACCCTGGCGCTCCGGGCGGGCCTCCAGAATCTCGGTCACTACGTGCAGCACGTGACCCTTGCCCTTCTTGGGCGGGATCATCTTCTCCACGCGATCGGTGAACAGAATCAGGCCCACGCGGTCGTTGTTCTTGATGGCGCTGAAGGCCAGCAGCGCCGCAACCTCGGCGGTGGTCTCCACCTTCGGCCTCGCCACCGAGCCGAAGCGCTGGCTAGCGGACAGATCCACCAGCAGCATCACGGTCATCTCGCGCTCTTCGGTGAAGAGCTTGACGAAGGTCTCGTTGAAGCGCGCGCTGACGTTCCAGTCGATGAAGCGCACGTCGTCGCCGGGCTGATATTGCCGCACTTCGCTGAACGTCATGCCCCGGCCCTTGAAGACCGAGTGGTAGCTGCCCGCGAGCTGGTCGTTGGCGAGACGCGCGGTGCGAATCTCGATTTTGCGCAGCTTCTTGAGCGTCTCTCGCGAGATCACGCTCTACCTCTCAAGGCACTTCGACGACTTCGAAGATGCGTCGCACGATTTGGTCGGTGGAGATGTCTTCGGCTTCCGCCTCGTAGGTGCGGATCATGCGGTGACGCAGCACGTCCGGGCCGACCGCTTTCACGTCCTCGGGCGTGACATAGCCGCGGTGCCGCAAGAACGCGTGGGCGCGCGCCGCCACGTTGAGCGCGATGGACGCACGCGGCGAGGCGCCGTGGGCCACCATGTCTTTCATGTCGTGCAGGTTGACCTTGGAGGGATCGCGCGTCGCGAGCACCACGCTCAAGATGTAGTCCTTGATGCGCTCGTCCACGTAGACCTGGCCGATGATGCTGCGCGCCTCGAGCAGCTTCTGTGGATCGACCTGAGGGGTGATCGGGGTGCCTTCCTTGGCTGGCGCGTTCGGCCCGCCCAACACGGCGTCGCTCATGCGCTCCATGATGCGTCGCTCCTCGTCGCGCGTCGGGTACTCCACCTGGACGTGCAGCATGAAGCGGTCGAGCTGCGCCTCCGGTAGCGGATAGGTGCCCTCCTGCTCGAGCGGGTTCTGGGTGGCCATCACCATGAAGGGGCGTGGCAGCGCGTAGGTCGTGTCGCCGATGGTGACCTGCAGCTCCTGCATTGCCTCGAGCAGGGCGCTCTGGACCTTGGCGGGTGCACGGTTGATTTCGTCAGCCAGCACGAGGTTCGCGAAGATGGGGCCCGGCTTGGCGTAGAACTCACCTTTTTGCTGGTTGTAGATGACCGTGCCGACCACGTCGGCGGGCAGCAGGTCCGGGGTGAACTGCACGCGCGAGAACTGGGCGGACACGGCTTCGCACACGCTCTTCACGGTCAGCGTCTTGGCCAGGCCAGGCACGCCTTCGAGCAGCACGTGACCGCCCGTGAGCAGGCCGATCAAAATGCGCTCGACCATGTCCTTCTGGCCGACGATCACCTTGCCGATCTCGTGGAAGATTCCGTCCACGAAGGCACTTTCCTTTTGCACCAGCTCGTTGATCGCCCGGACGTCGTTGTACATGCGGCTTCCCGTCGTGATCGGGCATCTGGGGCAACCCCGAACCCGAAAAACCTGAGCGCGATCTAGGCGCTCCGAGGCGCCCCTGCAACAGCTCAGGCCGGGAGTTATTCGCGGGTGAGGGCGGGAGGCACAGCGCTCGCCGCGCGAAATCGCGGGCGCGCGCCGCGCGGCTCCGCTCGGGGTGTCGCCCCCGGCGCGACCCGCGGACGGCGAGCAGGGCTTCAGCGACGATCGCCACTCCGCGCGTGAAGTCCACGGCTGCAGTTGGCCGCCGCTTGGGACAAGGCAGTCGCTGCCGCTATTCGGCTTCATGGATCGCGACGGGCCTGGCGAGCATGGCCAGCCACGAGCCACCCCCGCCTTGGCTGCAACGGCAGGGGTGACCCTCGGCCTATTTCAATACCAAGTGTGGGAGCTCGCGGCGCTGGCGTGGGCGATGTAGCGAACGATGCCCCGATGCCGCCGTCCCGGGGGCAACATTGTTCCGCGCTCGAAGGAGCCGCGTCGAGCGCACCCCGGCTGTGCCGCACCTTCACCGCGATCCAACCTCCCTCATTCCGGTCAGCCACGTGGCGCGGTACGCGGCGCCAGAGCCACCTCGACCTACTGTGCGGCAGGATCGAAGTGGCTACCCAGCCCCAAAGCCATCGGAGTACCGACGTCGAAGGGTACGGCGGCGACCAAGAAGATCTGACCCTGGTGGGCGATGCAGCCTAGTCAGCCGAAGTCTGCAAGCCAGTTGGCGGCGCGGCTCACAGTGCGCGTGCTTAGATCGGCGCGGGATGCTGCAATACGCATTTTTCCTTTGCCAATGGTGGTGCAAACCGGGCGAAACTTGAGGAGTCATGAAGGAACTCAAGTGCGCGCCACGCAGGGACGGGGAGGCCAGCGCCACCGGAACCAGGCGCGTCCTCGACGATGACGATCCCACCGAGATCATCTCCGAGGTACCCAAGGGCAAGAGCCCCCTCGATATGGCTATTGGTGACCGTATCGGTGACTACGTCCTCGAGCGGCACATCGGCGACGGTGGTGGCGGCATTGTCTACGCTGCCCGCCATCAGCTGACAGGGCGCGCCGTGGCACTCAAGCTGCTCCGGCCGGAGATGGCTCTCTTGAACAAGATGGTCACCCGCTTCGTGCGCGAAGCCGAGGCCGTCAATCGCATCAAGCACCCCAACATCGTAGAGATGCTGGAGTTCGGCGAGCTACAGCCCGGGCGCCCCTACTATGTGATGGAGCTGCTCGAGGGCATGGATCTCGGCACGTACTTGCGAACCAAGGGACGCCTCAGGCCCCCGGCGTGCTTCGAGATCTTGGCGCCGGCTCTTTCTGCTGTGGCCGCCGCTCACAAGGTCGGCATCGTCCATCGCGATATCAAGGCCAGCAACATCTTCGTGGCTCAGATCAACGGCAAGCAGACCGTCAAGCTGCTCGACTTCGGTATCGCCAAGCAAGTGAACCCCGAACCCGGCAAGGAGGGGCTCACGGAACCCGGCGCGCGGCTCGGTACAGCCTCCAACATGGCCCCCGAGCAAATCCGCTGCGAACGCACCGACGAGCGCACGGACATCTACGCGATCGGCGTGGTCATGTTCCAGCTGATGACTGGGCATTACCCATTCGAAGCCGATGATCCCTGGCAGATGTCCTGGCTGCATCTGCAGGCGCCGCCCCCGCAGCCGAGTCTTCTGGTGGCGCGCATTCCGCCCGCCCTCGACGCCGTCATCCTCAAGTGCCTCGAGAAAAAGCCCGAGGCGCGCTTTCAATCGGTGGATGATCTCATCGCGGCCTTCCGCGCAGCCATCGCGTAGCTCTCCGCGATCAGTGCAGGAGCGTCTCTGGCGGACGCGGTCGCTGCGCGCGACCGGCCAACACCGGCGACGCATGATGGTGGGCGATGCGCCAGATGCCATCTTCCAGCACGAACGTGTTGATGGCGGTCATCGCGTTCTCGACTTCGCTGCCCTGCACCGTCGTCAGCAGGATCTCGCGGCACAGCACCCAACCGGCGTCCGCGCCGGCCACGATGGACGCGACCTCGACGCGAAAGCGGATCTCACGCGTGCCCTCGAAGATGCCGCGCCAGCTCTGCATCACGGCTTCGTGGCCGATCAACAGGTCCCAGCCGGGGTGGACGCAGGTGACGTTCGCCTTGCGTGCCCACTGGTCGGTCATGCGGTCGATATCGAGACTTTCGAAGGCCGCGTAGAAGGCGTCGTTAGCGGCACGCAGGGCAGGCTGGCTCATAAGGAGACGGTATTACCCCGCCCCCATCGAGCGCGCGAGGCGTCATCCCGACGTCGGACGAAGCAAGGCTCGCACAGCCCGACGTAACGAGGAGGTGCGGCCCGGGCCTCGAGGGATACACTTCGAGCCTCATGAGCGACCCGAACTCCAAGCAGCTATTCGAGCGCGCCCAGCGCGTTCTACCCGGCGGCGTCAATTCTCCCGTGCGTGCCTTCAAGGCAGTCGGCGGCGAACCGGTGTTCATCCGCGAGGCCCGCGGCCCGTACATCTACGGCGCCGATGGAGCGGAGTACGTCGACTTCGTGTGCAGCTGGGGGCCCATGATCCTCGGTCATGCGGAGGCTTCGGTGATTCAAACCATCGCCCGCACGGCGGCGCTCGGCACCAGCTACGGTGCGCCCACCGAGGGTGAGATCGTGATGGCCGAGACCCTGATCGAAGCGTTGCCTTCGATGGAGATGGTGCGCCTGGTTTCGAGCGGTACCGAAGCCGTGATGGGTGCGCTGCGCGTGGCGCGCGGGTTCACGGGGCGAGATCTCATCATCAAGATGGAGGGCGGGTTTCACGGCGGCGCGGACTATCTGCTGGTGAAGGCAGGCAGCGGCTTGGCGACCTTGGGCGTGCCCGACAGCGCGGGCATCCCGGCCGACGTGGCGCGCGTGACCTTGACCGTGCCCTACAACGATCTCGACGCAGTGAAGGCCGTGTTCCGGGCCCATCCCGAGAGCATCGCGGCGCTCATCATCGAGCCGATCGCCGGGAACATGGGCTGCGTGCCACCGGCTCCGGGCTACCTGGCGGGACTGCGCGAGGTCACCCAGCAGCACGGCGCCCTGTTGGTGTTCGACGAGGTCATCAGCGGCTTCCGCGTTGGCTACTCCGGCGCCCAGGGCATGTTCGGGGTGAAGCCTGACCTCACCACGCTCGGCAAGATCGTCGGGGGAGGCCTTCCTCTCGGAGCCTACGGCGGCCGTCGCGACATCATGTCGAAGATCGCGCCGCTCGGTCCCGTGTACCAGGCCGGCACGCTGAGCGGGAACCCCGTGGCGGTGCAGGCTGGGCTCGCCACGGTGCGCAAGCTCCAGGGGGAGGGGACCTACGAGCGTCTCGACCAGCTCGGCGCCCGGGTCGAAGCTGCCTTCGTCGAGGCCGCCAAGGCTGCCGGCGTGCCGCTCACCGTGCAGCGGGTGGGTTCCATGCTCACGCCTTTCTTCAGCCAAGGTCCCGTACGCAACTGGAACGATGCGGCCGGCTGCGACACGGCCAAGTTCGGACGCTTCCACCGCGCCCTGCTCCAGGAGGGCGTGTACTGGCCACCCTCTCAGTACGAAGCTGGGTTCGTCTCGCTCGCTCACGACGAGCGCGCGCTGCAGCGCGTCGAGGGGGGCCTTCGGAACGCGTTTCGAGCGATCTAAGTCGCGGAAACCACGCATCAAATCCAGGCGTGCTCTGGTCTTGGACCAGCCTTGACCCCAAGAAGGGGCTGTGCTAGGTAGCCGCGCGCTTGACGGGCGGAGACCCGGGTGCAGGCAGCGCGACGGAGCATCGTTCCGCGCGTCGCAGGTCCCTGAAACCGCACGACAAGCAGTCACGGTCGAGACGCGCGGAAGTCGCGCGTGAGCAGAACAGAGTGCGTCTCCAGGACGCCATAGAGACGGGTGCCCGAGTCGGGCGCCAAGTTACGGGGGCGCCCTGCGAGGCGCCGGTCACAGGGGCGCTCTGCGGAGCGCCAAGGAAGGCACGATGAGCCTCATCGGGCCGGAGGGCAGAAAACAACTCAAGCTGGCAGCGCGGTTTGCTTCGGCGGGACTTGAACTCGCCATCTCCATCGTCATCGGGTACTTCGGCGGACGCGCATTGGACCGCTGGCTCGGGACGGGCCCCTACCTCGAATACGGGGGCTTGCTGCTCGGCATCGCATCTGGTTTTCGCACCCTCTTCAAGCTCGCTCGCACCGCCCAGAAAGCCGCCGGAGACGGCTCGGATTCCTCCCCCTAGCCCCCCAGAACCTCAGCTTCATGACGACCCCCAACAACCTCCAACGCCTGAACCGGCCGCTGCTCACACTGGCAGCGATCCTGGTATCTGCGGCGTTTGGCTTGTGGGGCTCGGAGCGCGCGTTGGCCGCGCTCGCTGGTGTGATCGTGGGCCTGGCGAACTGGTTTTCGCTCGGCTGGTTGATGGGGCGTTTGGTGCTCGCCCAGCGCGCTCAGCGCGCCGTGATCTCTCTGCTCTTGGTGGGGAAGATCGGCCTGTTGATGGCCATTGTGTTCGTCCTGCTCAGGCACCTCAAGCTCGATGCGGTGGGGCTCCTGTGGGGACTTAGCGTGTTGTTTCTCGGACCCGTCATCAGCGCGCTGCTCGTCGGCGCGCCGAGCGCCGTGGCCCGCGAGGAGAATTAGTCGATGCCTCACGACCAGTCTTGGTTCAACCTGCTGCCCTTCTTTCATGCGCTCGAAGCGGCCGCGGCCAAGTTGTCGGCACCCTTCAATAGCGAGGGCGTCAGCTGGATCGAGCATGCTCCTATCAGCGTCCAGCACGTGCTCGGCCTGGCCACCGTGCTCCTGGTCCTCATCCTCTTGGCGCTAATCGCCCACGGGTCCCTCAAGGACACCAAGAGCGCGATCATCCCCGAAGATCGCATGTCGGCCCGCACGTTCGTGGAGCTGTTCGTCTCCACGGCTTACTCGATGATGTCCGACATCATGGGCAAGAAGGCCGCCAAGTTCTTCCTGCCGCTCATCGGCACCTGCGCCTTCATCATCCTCTTCTCCAACCTGATGGGACTCATCCCCGGGTTCTCGCCGCCCACCGGCAACCTGAACACCACGGTGGCGCTCTCGCTGGTGATCTTCTTCGCGACCCACATCTACGGTCTCAAGGAGAACGGCGTCGCGTACCTGAAGCACTTCATGGGCCCCGTGCTCGCGCTGGCGCCCCTGTTCATCGTGATCGAGATCATCAGCAACCTTGCGCGCCCGCTCTCGCTGTCCATCCGCTTGATGGGCAACATGTTCGCGGACCACCAGGTCGTCGGTGCCTTCAACGACATGGTGAAGTGGATCGTGCCTGTCGCGCCGATGGTGCTAGGCACGCTGGTGTGTGTGGTGCAGACGCTGGTCTTCTGCATCCTCTCGACCGTGTACATCGGCATGGCGGTCGCGCACCACGATCATGAAGAGGCTCATCACTGAGCCTGGCAAGAAGCTCACCTCTGAGCTCAAGCGGGCCGACTGCCCTAGGACTTTTGGTCTCGAGTGCACAAGCCTCGGGGCCAGACAGAAGCAAATCAACCCGGACTCGAGAACCCGGCCGGTAAAGAAAGAAAGTTGGAGGCTCTCAATGAAGAATAAGATGCTCAGTCTGTTGTCCGTCGTGTTCACCATGCTCATCGCGTCCAGCGCGTTCGCTCAGGAGGCCGCTGGCTCCTCGAACGAGTGGAGCGTGAAGACCTGGGGCCTGCTCGCCGCCGGTCTCGGCATGGCTCTCGCGGCCTTCGGTGGTGCGCTCGGCCAGGGCAAGGCTGCTGCTGCTGCTCTCGAGGGCATCGCGCGCAACCCCAGCGCGTCCGACAAGCTCTTCACCCCCATGATTCTCGGCCTCGCGCTGATCGAGTCCCTCGTCATCTACTCGCTCGTTATCTCGATCCTCATCCTGAACAAGGTCTGAGGACACGGCCCGGCCGGCAAGCTCACTCGCGCACGGTACTACGGGTTGATCGAGAAAAAGGACGGTCTGCTTGGCGATGGTCGCCAGGCGGGCCGTTTCTTTTTGTGGCGATCAGCCACACAGCTCCGCAAGCGGTGGTTACTTTTCGCGCTCGTCCTGTCACGTACGCCACAACATTCCGCTACCTACTGGATTCGATAGAGGAAATCCGCACGGAAAACTTCACATCATTCGAGGAAGCCGTGCGAACATGGGCGCCATGTCGGGGCCGGGGATAGCCAACGCATGGGACACGAAGTAGGTGGCCGGCTTGGAGCAGTTTTGATGCACGAACTGCGTCGTCACCCCCGCGTGGAGTTCGATCGCAAGGTTTGGTGCGAGCATCAGGCGTTGACGCTGTATTTGCCCGTTTCGAACGTGAGCGTGGGGGGCATGTTCCTCCAGACCAGCGCGCGCTTTCGGGTCGGGGACACCGTGCGTGTGTCCCTCGAACTCGAGGAGACCACGGGTGAGCGGGTGGTCGCCGACGTCGAGGTCGTGTGGAGCGGAAAGACGGGTCGCATCCCGGGCTTTGGCTGTCGCGTCGTGCGGTTCTCCGAGGGCGAAAGCGCCTACATGCGCCTAGTCGATCGCCTCGTGGCCCGCGCCTAGTCCGAAAACCGCTGCTACAATGAGCGGACTGTGCGCGAGTGCGTGGAATGCATCGCGCCGGCAACCGTTGAGTGGAGCGGACATGGAGCCAAGCGGACGAGAGCCGAGCGAAGCGCAGGAGCCGACCCAGGCACGTTCGGGTGCGGGGCCCATCATCCGTGTGGCGCTGGTGTTGAGCCTGCTCGGTGGAGCGGTGGCCTTCCTGCTGCTCGGGGGCTCGGCTTCCGAAGCCTTCGTGTACTCGAAGCTGGTGGACCAGGTGATGCAGGACCCGGCGCAGTTCAAGGGGCGAGAGCTCCGCGTCGAGGGCCAGCTCAAGCCGGGTTCGATCCAGTTCCGTGAGGATCCCTGCGAGTGGCGCTTCGTGGTGGAGAAGGCCGGCAAGGAGATGCCCGTGCGCTTCCCGCAGTGCGTGGTGCCCGACACCTTCCGCGACGGCATGGGCATCAGCGTCACGGTGCAAGGCAAGCTCGCGCCGGACGGCGCAAGCTTCATCGCGAACCAAGTCGTCCCGCGTTGCCCGTCCAAGTACGAGATGCAGCAGCGCAAGAAGAACGGCGAAGTCATGCCGCACGGGGATGCCCTCAGCTCCAAGTGACCGGGATCCCCGCACGACCCAGTGCTTCCGGTGCGCGTTAGAGGCACGCAGGTAATCGGGATTGACTCGGGTGTGACCGGCCGCGTACATCCTGTGGCGTGAGCTCAAGCCAACGCCCGCCCAGCATTCCGCCACCCGAGCTGGTGCTCGACCACGACGACATCGCGCGCGCCATTCGGCGCATCGCTTCGGCCATCGTCGAGCAGACCAGAGGCGGCAAGGAAATCGCCTTGGTGGGCATTCGCGGCGGTGGCGTCCCGCTCGCCAACCGCATCGCCTCCGATTTGCGCGCCCACGAGGGGCTGCGCGTGCCCATCGGCACCGTGGAGATCGCCTTCTACCGGGACGACGTGGCGACCGCCAAGCCCAACCTCACAGCCGAGCCCAGCGCCATCGATTTCCAGGTCGACGGGCGCGACGTGGTGCTCGTGGACGACGTGGTGCAGACCGGGCGCTCGGTGCGCGCGGCCATCGATTGCTTGCTCGACTACGGTCGGCCTCGCCGTGTGTGGCTCGCCGTGTTGTGCGATCGCGGCGGACGCGAGCTGCCCATCGCGGCAGACTTCGTGGGACGCAAGGTCGACGTGCCGCAGGGCGGATATTTGGAAGTCAGCTTGGGTGGGCCCAGCGACCGGGTCGTGCTAGTGCGGCCCCCAATCTCGTTTCCAGACTGAGCGAACGTGTGGGAGGCAAGGTGAGCGCGGCGTTACAGAATGGGCACCTGCTCGGCATGGAGCACGTGAGTCAGGACGAGGTCACCTCGATCCTCGACACGGCAGAGGCTTTCTTCGAGGTCTCGCGGCGCCCGATCCGCAAGGTGCCCACCCTGCGCGGCAAGACCATCCTCAACCTCTTCTACGAGGCATCCACGCGCACGCGGACCTCGTTCGAGCTGGCGGGCAAGCGACTCTCGGCGGACGTGGTGAACATGAGTCCGTCGTCCTCGAGCACCACCAAGGGCGAGAGCCTGCTCGACACGGTGCGTACGCTCGAAGCGATGCAACCGGACGTCGTGGTCATTCGGCACGCCGCTTCGGGGGCCCCGCACTACGTCGCTTCCAAGGTCAAATGCGCCATCGTCAACGCGGGGGACGGCCTGCACGAGCACCCGACCCAGGCGTTGCTCGACGCGTTCTCCATCCGGCGCGCCAAGAAGAAGCTCGAGGGCTTGAAGATCGCCATCTGCGGCGACGTGGCCCACTCACGAGTCGCGCGCTCGAATGCCCTGTTGCTGCGCATGTTCGGCAACGAGGTTCGCTTTGCGGCACCCCGCACCCTGATGCCCGTGTACGCGGATCAGTACGGTGTGAAGGTTTTCGATCGTATCGAGCCCGCCCTCGAGGGGGCCGACGTGGTGATGATGCTGCGCATCCAGAACGAGCGTCTGGAGGGTGCGCTTTTGCCCACCATGCGTGAGTACAGTCGCACGTTCGGGCTGAACGCGCGCAGGCTGGCACTGGCGGCGCCCGACGCCATCGTGATGCACCCCGGGCCGATGAACCGCGGCGTCGAGATCGACCCCCTGATAGCCGACGGAAATCGCAGCGTGATCCTCGATCAGGTCGAGGCGGGCGTAGCGGTTCGCATGAGCGTGCTGTACATGCTTGCTGCTGAGGGTGGATCGAACTCGAGTGTGATCAAACTCGGCAAGGAGTAAGGCGGGAGATGGCCGTTCTTACGGGACTCGACCGGATCTCCGGACGTGAATCCGAAGCGCTGCACCTGGTTCAGGGGCGGCGCGTGGGACTGCTCGCCCATCCCGCCAGCGTCGACGGCTCGCTGCGGCACGCCGAAAGTGTGCTGGAAGGTGCGGGTGCCCGTGTGGTCGCCTTGTTCGGTCCCGAGCACGGCTACGCGGGCGAGGCCCAGGACATGGTGGGGGTCGACGCCGAGCAGCGTCACCAGGTGCCTGTCTATTCTTTGTACGGCAGCACCTTCGACGATCTCTCGCCGCGACCGGAGTGGGTGCGCGGCCTCGACGCGGTGGTGATCGATCTGCAGGACGTGGGGAGTCGCTACTACACCTTCGTGTGGAGCGCGGCCCTGATGTTGCGCGTGTGTGCTCGCGAGGGCGTGCCGTGCCTGGTGCTCGACCGACCGAACCCGCTCGGCTGCGAGGTGATGGAGGGTGCGCCGCAGCGCCCGGGCTATCGCTCGTTCGTGGGGCTCTACGACTTGCCCGTGCGGCACGCCATGACCATCGGCGAGATCCTCAACATGGTGCGGCGCCTGGATGGGCTCGACCATGAGGCGCTCAACGTGGTCCGCATGTTCGGCTACGAGCGCTCGATGCAGTGGTACGACACGGGGCTGCCCTGGGTCTTGCCGTCGCCCAACATGCCCACGCCCAACACCGCGTTCGTGTATCCCGGCGGCTGCTTGATCGAGGGCACCAATCTGTCGGAGGGGCGTGGGACCACGCGCCCGTTCGAGATTTGGGGGGCGCCCTTCGTGGATGGACGGCGTCTCGCGCGGGACCTGAGTGTCCACGCCGAGGGGGCGATCCTGAGGCCCCTGATGTTCGAGCCCACCTTCCACAAGCACGCCGGGCAGCGCTGTGGCGGGGTGCAGGTGCACGTGACGGATGCGCTGAAATTCCGCTCCTATGCGCTGTACTTGCGGATGATCGCCTACGCTGCGCTGGCCGCCGGAGGGGGCTTCGCCTTCCGCCGCGAGACCTACGAGTATGTGAGCGACATTCCTGCGATCGACCTGCTCACGGGCGGTCCCGAGTTTAGAGAGGCCGTCGAGTCGCGCTCTGCACTGGACGACCTGTTCGTGCTCTACGGGCAATATCTGGCGGCCTTCGAGCCCCAGCGTCGCGAGTGGCTGCTCTACTGAGTACAAAGCGAGGCGGCACCCGTCCATAATGTCCGGGTGGCGCTGTTCGGTCGCTATGAGTACGTCGGGGAGCTCGGGCGCGGGACCACGGGTCGCGTGGTGTTGGCGCTCGACCTTGCGAACGGCGAGGCGCCGCGGGCGCTCAAGGTGGTGGCGGCCGAGCAAGGGGCGCGCTTGCTGTGGGAGTTCTCGCGCCTGGCGCGCGTGGAGCACCGGCGAGTGGCACGGCTGCGGGAGCTGTTGCGCATCGACAGCGCGGTGGGCGCACCGTTCTCCTTGGCCGCGGGGTCGCTGGTGTTGGTCGAGGATCGCGCGCCGGGACAGGCGATCGCACGGCTCGCCGCGGCGGCCGAGGGGGAGCCGGGGCGTCATCTAAGGCTCGGTCTTGCCATCGCACTCGGCGTGGCGGAGGGGCTGGCGGCGGTCCACGAGGCGGGCCTGGTGCACGGCGATGTGAAGCCGGACAACGTGATGTGGGACGAGGAGCGGGGCGCCACCGTGATCGATCTCGGTTTCGCGCGCGCCGCGAGCGCGCAGGCGGTGGTGCGGGGCACACCGCGTTTCATGGCACCCGAGCTACTTGCGGGACTCTGTACGCCTGCGGCGGACGTGTTCGCGCTGGGGGCACTGCTCTTCGATTGGCTTCAAGGCGAGGTTTCGGATCATCCATCGAGCCTCGCATCGAGCGAGCAGGGGTCGCCCTTCGTGGTGCGCGACGCTGCGGCGCTGAGCGCGAGCTATCCGGAGGATGTGCGGCGGCTGGTCGGGCGATTCTTGGAGCGTGACCCGGAGTTGCGTCCGGTCGACGGGCGCGCGGCGCTGCACGCGCTGTTGGGGCTGCACCAGGCGCTCGGCTACGCGGTGGACGCTGCCACGCTGCGCTTCGCAAGTACCGCCGAGTCAGCAACGCCAGGCGAGCGCGCCCAACGTGCGCGCACGCTGCCGTTCGTGGGACAGGGCGAGCCACTGAGCGCGTTGGTGTCTGCCATCGACGAAGTGCTGCGCGCGCCTGGACCGATGCCGCCGATCCAGCTGGTTGGGCCCCGTGGCGCGGGTCACTCGCGCCTCGTTCGCGAGGCGGTGCGTGTCGTTCAGGAGCAGCGCGCGCAGGCGGGCATGAGCGTGCCCACCTCGCTCGAGCGGGTCTCCGCGCTCGATAGGCTGCGCGACGTGGATGCGTTGCTCTGGCTCGAGCGCCCGAGCGCGAGCGAGCTGCGTACCGCGCGGCGCGCCCAGGAGGCGTTTTTCGCCTCGGGACAACACCTGTGTCTGGTCGTGGAAGGAGCATTGCCGGAGGAAAGCGAGGCGCCGAGAGCGAAGCGGATCGAGCTCGGACCCATGCCGCTGCCCGAGTTCGAGCGCTTGCTGGAGCGGCTGATCGCGCCCGCACGCAGCGAACGGGTTCGCGAGGCGGCGCGCGCCGCCAGTGCCGGGCTCGCGGGTAACCTGTGCGAGTGCGCGGTCGACGCCTTCCTGAACGGCAACGAGCTGTCGGACCCGGCGAGCTATCGACCGCGCGCAGGGGCGCTCGACGCCAGGGGCTGGTCGCAGCGTGGACAAGACCTGGCCCTGTGGCTCGCGTGGACGCAGGGCGCGCCTCATGAGCCCCAGGACATCGCGCTCTCGGCGCGTGCGCTCGGTGGTGAGCAGGGGCTGGAATATGCGTTCGACGAGCTGAGCGCGCGCGGTGCGCTGGTGGAGAGCGCAGGAGAGGTGTCGCTCCTGCCGGAGCTCGCGCGATCCATCCGCGGTCAAGGAGTGGAGGCCTGGCGTGCGCGCTTCGCAGCGCTGGCGCCCATCGCACGACTCGAGGGCGCGCCCTTTTTGCAGGCGCTGCTGGGTGAGCGTGGCCTGGCGACGCGACGCTTTGCGAGTCTTGCCGCGGAGCACCGCCTGCGCGGCCAGCACGAGCTCGCCCGGGTCTTGTTGCACGAGGCGTTGCAGGTGGCCCCGGACGACGCGCTGCGGCTCGAGCTGGCGGAGCTCGAGCGCAAGCGCGCCCACTACGGGGTCGCGCGCAAGGTGCTTTCGGACGCGGGCGGTTCGGCGGCAGCCTGGATGCGCGCCGAGCTCGCCAGGCTCGCAGGGGACCGCGAGAGCGCGCGGGCGGCGCTGGTGGATGCCCGAGATGCTCCCTGGCAGGAGCGGGCGCGCGCGTTGCAGGCTCGCTTGGCCTACGACGCAGCCGACTTCGAGGGCGCTCGCCGCGAGCTCGTGTCCAGCGGGGATATTCGCGATGCAGAAGCGCGGCTGCGCGCACTCGAGGTGGAGGTCTTGTTGGCGCTCGGCGAGGGGCGACCCGAGAGCGCGCGCGTACCGGAGTTGGTGGGCGGCGCCGAGCGCCTGGGGAAGGCGCGTCCGTTGGCGCGCGCTCTCTCGTTGCGCGCCCAGGTGGAGCTCGCGCTGGGTCGGCGGCCGCAAGCCCGCGAGGATTTGCGGCGAGCTCAGCGTGAATCGGAGTCCGCGGGGGAGCTCCACGAAGCCGCCACCTACGGGATGAACCTGGGGCTGCTCGAGCTCGACGCCGGCAATCTGGGCGAGGCACTCGAGGCGCTGCGGGCCGCGGCTTATTCGCTGGCCTTCATCGACCGTGCGCAAGACCTCACGCGCGTATTGTTCAACCTGGGGAGTGCAGCCCTCCTGGTGGGCGACGACGAGCGCGCGGATTGGGTGCTGGCCGACGCCGAGGGGCGCGCCGCTGCGGGCACGGATCCGGCCGTGCGGGCGTTGATTGCGGTGGCGCGCAGCGAATCGAGCTTGCGACGGGGCGCGGTGGAGCAGGCCGAGGCTCGGCTCGGCGCCGCGCTCGAACAGCTGCCGAACGGGCTGCCGGCCGTGGAGGCGATCCTCGCGGCGCGCGCCGGGTTGGTGCAGGTGCTGCGCGGCGAGCGCGCTCGGGCGCTGGCATTGTTGGCGCGGGGGCGAGCGGCGGGTGGAGGTGTCGAGGCAGAGCTCGAGCTGGCCGTGTTGGAGCTGCGTGCGAACCTGGCCGCCGGAGACCCGGGGCAGGCGCTGGCGGTCGCGCGGCGCACCGTGGCTGAGGTCGACCGGGGCACGGCGAGTTTCGCTACCAAGACCAGCGTGCTCTTGGCAGCCGGCGATGCGGCGCGCGCGGCCGGCGATGAGACCCTGGCGTCGGAGTGGACGGGCCGCTGCCGCGCCCTGCTGGAGGTTGCGCTCGCCGGGCTTCAGCCTGCCTTGCGGGCGAGCATGCGGCGTATCCCGGCCCACGCGCGCGTGCTCGCGGGGCAGCCTACGCCGGGAGCGCCGCTCGATGAACGCGGTGCCGAGCGCTGGCGCACGTTGGTGAAGGGGGCACGGCGACTGTTCGCGGAGCGCAGGCCGAGCCGCATCGCCCAGCGCGCGGTCGAGCTCGCCCTCGATCTAGTGCACGCCGAGCGCGCCTTGGTGGTGCTGGAGCAGGCGGGGAGCGCCCTGCGCGTGCTGTCCCGTGCCGAGCTCACCGCGGAGCCGGCGCGCGAGCTCGGGTTCTCGCAGTCCGTGGTGCGCCGGGTTTGGCTCGATAGTCGGCCCGTGATCTCGCTCGAGGCCGCGCGCGACGAGCGCTTCGATGGGGCCCAGAGCGTGCACACCTTGAGCGTGCGCTCTGTCTTGGCCGTGCCGTTGCTCGGCTTCCAGGAGCGGGCGGTGCTCTATCTCGACGACCGACTACGTGGCTCCGCCTTCGGCGCGGACGAACAGGCCTTGCTGACCGATTTGGCCGAACTCACGCGGCAGGCCCTCGGTGCGGGTCAAGCCGTGTTGAAGGAGCAGCGGCGCGCGCTGCAGTCGGCGCAGCAAGAGAAGCGGCTCTCGCGCCAGCTGGAAGTGCTCGCCGCGCAGCCCGCCCGACCCACGGACGTGCCCTTCATCGGCGCGAGCAATGCCCTCGCCAGGCTTACCGAGCGCGCCCGCCGCGTGGCCGCTTCCGACGTGCCGATCCTGATCGCCGGCCAGAGCGGCACCGGCAAGGAGCTCCTGGCGCGCTTCATTCACACCGAGAGTCCCCGTCGCGCCGCGCCCTTCGTGGCCGAGAATTGCGCCGCGCTGCCCGACACGTTGCTGGAGAGCGCGCTGTTCGGCCACGTGCGTGGTGCCTTCACGGGGGCCGATCGCCCGAGGCGCGGGCTGTTCGAGTCCGCCGACGGCGGCTCGCTGCTGCTCGACGAGGTGGCCGAGATGAGCCCGGCGCTGCAGGGCAAGCTGCTGCGCGTGCTGCAAGAAGGCGAGTTTCGTGTGCTCGGCAGCGAGAAGGTACGCAAGGTGGACGTGCGCGTGATGGCCGCGAGTCACCGAGACCTCGTGCAGCTCGTGCGCGAGGGAAAGTTCCGCGAAGATCTCTATTATCGCCTGGCCGTGGTGACGCTCGAGGTTCCGACCCTGGCCGAACGACGCGAAGACGTACCGCTCCTGGTGCAGCATTTCGTGCGCAAGTATGCCGGCGAACGAGAGGTGCGGGTCAGCGCCGAGGCCATGCGTCTCCTGGAGTCGCGCAGCTATCCAGGCAACGTCCGTCAGCTGGAGAACGAGGTGCGGCGCGCGCTCGCTTTGTGCGACGGGACCATGCGCGCCGACCACGTGGAGGAGCCGCTGGTGCCCGCATCGGAGGCGGGCCGAGCGGGGACACTCGACCTCCACGCTCAGACCGAAGAACTTACGCGCAAGCTCGTCGAGTCGGCCATGCAGCGGACCGGGGGCAACGTGAGTCAGGCGGCGCAGCTGCTCGGCATCTCTCGTTTCGGCCTGCAAAAAATCTTGAAGCGCCTCAAGGGCGCGGAACCGCCGCCGCCTCAGCGAAAGTGATCGAAGCCCGCTGGGAGCGCGACCGGGTTCCCCTGCGTGTCCAGCACCGTGATGCGCGCGTCACCCGCCTCGATGCGTCCGATGGGGATGCCGAGCTCTGGTGGTACGCGCGTCTGATTGGCCGTGAACAAGAGCTCGTAGTCCTCGCCCCCCGATAGCAGCATCGCTTCGCATGCCACGCCGAGCTCCTGCGCCAGCTGCGCCATCCCGGCGGGACGCGGCAATGCGTCGAGTTCGACCACCGCCGAGACTCCCGAGGCCGAGCAAAGATGGTGCAGGTCTTGTGCGAGTCCGTCGCTCACGTCGATGCAGGCCCGGGCCCGCGCCGCGACTTTCTCCGCGATGTCCAGGCGCGCGCGTGGTCTCAAGAAGCGCGTCCGACAAGCCTCGAACCGCACATCGGGGGTGGAGCCACGCTGCAGCGCGCGCAGTCCGAGGGCGGCCGCGCCGAGCGGACCCGTGACGAACAACGTGTCGCCCACGCGCGCGCCGCTGCGCAGCGCCACGGGCCCGTGGCACTCGCCCAACACGGTGGTCGTCAGTGAGAGCTCCCGGCCGCGCGCCAGGTTCCCTCCGATGATGGCGCACTCGCAGGTGTCGGCCGCTTCGCGCACCCCGCGGCTCAACTGCTCGAACTCCGCGTCGCTCAGCGCCTCCGGCAAGACCCAGGCGCACAGCGCTCCGACCGCGCGCCCGCCCATCGCCGCAACGTCGCTCGCGGCCGCCATGAACGCGCGGTAGCCGATGTCCTCGAGCCCCATGAAGGCCCGCGAGAAGTGCACGCCTTCGACCGCCGAGTCCACCGTCCACACGCCGTTGCGCGAGCTCGGATTGAGTACCGCGGCGTCGTCGCCGATGCCCAGGGCTACCCGTTCACCCGCGTCGCGTTGGAACCACTTTTGGAGCAGCGCGATGCGCTCGAACTCGCTGGCCATCGTCTCAGCCTAGCAGGCCGCGACCGAACGAGCGCCACGCTAGACCGGGTCGCCCTCGGGCAGCTCGATCATGAAGGTCGAACCCGTACCCGGCTCGCTCTCCACGCGCACGTAACCGCCATGCGCCTCGACCAGACGCTTCACGATGGAGAGCCCGAGTCCGGTGCCGCCATGCTCACGCGTCGCGCTGCTGTCCACCTGGTAGAAGGCGTCGAAGATCTTTGCCTGCTCGGCCTTCGAGATGCCGATTCCGCTGTCGCGCACGGACACCCGCACGCCCGCGCTGGGCGCCATCATCAGCACGAGACCCGCGTCGTCCTCGAAGCCTTCGCCTCCGATGGAGGGCCCGAGGTCCACGGCCTCTGCGCTCAAGCGTACCTGGCCGCCTGCGGGGGTGAATTTGATCGCATTGTCGGTGAGGTTCTGCAGTGCCTGACGCAGGCGCGCCGAATCGCCGGTCACCCTCGGCAGCCCCTTTCCGATGTCCGAGCTCACGCGCACGCCCTTCTTCTGCGCCGCCGGTGCCACCGTGCGCAGCACGTCGCCGATCAAGCTCGCCAGGTCCACGCTCTCTCGCCGCAAGGAGATGTTGCCCTGTTCGAGCTTGCCCATGTCGAGCAGACTCGTGATGAGCTCCAGCAGGTGGTCGCCCTTGTTACGGATGGTGTCGACGAATTCCTTGTGTTCGTCGTTGAGCGTGCCCCCGATACCGGCCGCGAGCATCTCGGCGTAGCCGATGATCGAGGTGAGCGGCGTGCGCAGCTCGTGGCTCATCGTGGCGAGGAAGTTCGACTTGAGCCGGTCGAGCTCCTTGAGCTTGTTGTAGGCCTGCTGCAGGCGCTGGTTCTGCTCGGAGAGCTCCCGGTAATTGGAGCGCACGCTGGCCAGGTGCATGCTGCTCGTCAGGTAGGCGCGATGTCCGCTGAAGAGGATCAGGTCGAGCACGCTGGTGAGGTGGGCGCTGATCTTCTCGGCGGTCTCACGCCGTACGCGCGGCATCTCACCCAGATGCTCCTTGGCGATCGTGGGGTCCACGGCGGGGTCGATCTGCAGCAAGCTACCCGGCACCTCGCGTAGCTCCGCCGGCAAGTACGGTCCCACCACGAAGCGTCCGAGACGGCGCCCGTCGTAGCGGATGGGGACCACGCGATAGACCGCTCCGGTGAAGCACGGGTGCACCAGCTCGCCGTGCTCTGGAATGAGACCCCGCACGTCGTTCACCGTGTGCACGCAGGCCGAGCGTCCCTCCGGCAAGCCGTTCAAGTAGGTGCAGATGGCGCGCTGCTGGTGCACGTCGGCCAGCAGGGCCCCGTCGTTGGCGAGCACGCGGATCGGCAGTCCGAAGAGCTCGAAGAACGAGCGGCACACCTCGCCGAGCGCGTCGCGGTCGACCAGGTCCTCGATGCTGCGCACATCGGCCATCTGGAGTTCGGCGCTCATCGCACCACCTCGTCGAGCTTGCTGGCCTTGAGACCCAGCTTGTCTACCAGGGTGGCGAGGACCTCCTCCGGATCGAGATGAAACTTGGCCTTCAGCTGGTGTTCCCGCTCGAGTAGCTCCCAGGTGCCGCGGACCAGGCCGAGGAAGGTCTCCGCGACGCCTACGCCGCGCGTGGCCACGGCCTTGAATACCGGCTCCTTGCCGCGCTGCGCGAGCTGGTCGATCTCGTCGTCCGGACGGATGTCGGGCAAGTCACGCTTGTTGAACTGGATCAGCAGCGGGATCTTGGCGCTGTCGAGTCCGTTCTCTTTGAGGTTCTGCTTGAGGTTCACGAACGCAGCGGCGTTGGCCTTGGTCTCGCTACGCTGGGAGTCGGCGATGAACGCCACGCCATCGGCTCCCGAGAGCACCAGCCGTCGGGTCGCGTTGTGAATGACCTGGCCGGGCACGGTGAACAGCTTCAGGCGCACGGTGAGTCCGCTGCCTGCCGTGAAGCTCAACGGCAACAGATCGAAGAACAAGGTGCGGTCGTCGCGCGTGTCGAGCGTCATCAAGCGGCCGCGGCCGGTGTGCGACACGAGCTGATGGAGCGCCTGCAGGTTGGTGGTCTTCCCACTCAGCGCAGGGCCGTAGTAGACGAGCTTGATGGTGAGCTCACGGGCCGCGAAGTCGAGCTGCAAAAACTCCCCCGAGTCGCTCCGGAAAATGCCGAAATGACCGAGAAATCGTAGCCTCAAGGCGCGCGTGCGCGCAATATCGACAAGAGCGTATAGAGCACGAAGAACGCGCTTAGCCCGAACGCGATCCACTGGAGACGCTGGCGACCCTTGGGAGGCGGCGAACGGCTCAGGTCGAGGGTCGAGAGCGCCGCGGCCATGACAGCCTCGATTTGCCGGCTCGCGACCTGGCTACGTGACGGGTCGGAGTCCCGCACGTGCCTGTAGCGCTGGCCCGCCGTGGGCAGTGCGCCTTGCGTCACACAGAGTGCGATGAAACGCCGATGCGCCTGGTCGTCGTCCCAATTCGCTTCGAGCTCGGCCCAGGCGCTCTCGATCGGATCCAGCGGCTCCTGTGGGGGGGACTGGGTCATCAGGGGTGGACTCAAGGGTAGGGGAAACCTTGGCATTCGTGAATCGGGAGGGCACGCGCCCTCCCGCCCGTCGCGACGAAGCCGCGCCCGGGACCCACCCACCGCGAGGTTCGCTTCGCTCACGGGGCATCCCGTGGTCAGCAGAAAACCATTCGTGTAGGTTGCGCGCAGTGAGCTCGGGAGCACGCGCGGCACGATGTGCTTTCGGTGGGCTGTTGCTCGCCGTCTTCATGTGCTTTCAGGCCGAGTCTGCGCATGCGGAGCGCGTGGAGAAGCTACTGCTAGGGCCCGAGCTCAGGCTGCGTCCTAGCCGGGGGCTCTTCGAGGCACCTCGCGAGGAGCTCGCTTTGCCCCACGGCGTGTCCACGGCTCACTCGGATCTGGTGGCCAGGGTAGGCGTCGTGCTGGCGGAGCGCTCCTCCGAGCTGGCCTTTCCCATCTCCCTCGGCATGCGTTACTTGCCCTTCGACTCACCCGTCCGCCCGCTGCTCGGTGTCGACCTTGGGGGCTACTTCAGTCAAACCCGTGGGCCGCGGGCGCAGGGCGCCCCGAGCGGACTCGCCTGGACCTGGAGCGCTCGAGGACTGCTCGGGGCCGAGCTGCGCGCCACCCCTTGGCTCGCGCTGCGGGTCTATGCGGATGCCATGTGGGCTCAAACCCCGGCCTCCTTCGCCATGCGCGACCAGGTGTTCTCCGGACTCGGCGCAGGGGCCGAGCTCGTGTTTCGCTGGGCACCGCCACGCTGGAAGCTGGTCGACATGGTGCTGCGCGGCGATGATGCGCCGAAGGAGTGGTAGTGGCGCGTCGCTCGGGGTGGATGCTTTCGGTGTGGCTCTGGTCCCTGCCCGCGTGGGGGCAATCGGTGGTCGTCGAGCCGCCACCAGCGGAGCCAAGGCAGCACACCATCGAGGTCACCTTCGGCAGCGCACAGCTGTTCAATCATCAGTCCATCCTCGCCAAGAGCGGTCACGTGGAGCGCGAGAATCATCCCGGTTACCTCCGCCCTGCTGATGCTGGAGTGGTTGGCCCATCCGCGCATCGCGGTGAGTTCGCTCTTCAACCTTCCGCTGACCACCCAGAAGACCGTGGTCGACGGCGCCCTGCGCGAGGAATACGTGGCCCCTTCGGTGGCCCTCGGCGTGCGGGCCACGGCGCTGAGCATCGAGGTCTTCGAAGCGTCCCATCTCGAGCTTCAGTTCGCGGCCCTCGGCGGAATCACCATCGGCAGTCGCTCCGGGGACCTGGTGTTCCCGCTGGCTGCCACGCGGATCCACTTCTCCAACCCGGGTGGCTTCGCGCTCTACCTCGGGACCGCCTTTGCGTTCCGCAAGGACACGGTCGCGCTGCTGTACGGTATCGGGCACCGGTTCTAACGAAGCTCGCCAGCCACGTCCGAACCGCGCCGTCCCCGTGCCCGCTCTCCTCGTCGACGTCCCCCGATAGCTCCCGCGTTTTCGCCCGCAGGCACGCCTACGCAGGGCCTTGAAGCGAGCTTCCAACACGGTTCCACCTGAAGGGCGTTCAGTGTGTAGGCTGTGGTCCGACATGTAGGAGGTCGTCGTTCAATAATTGCCAGTTAAATCCTGGGCTTATCGGCGATCAGGAAGTTGACGACACATCTTTGACCCTGATAGGTGGATGAAAGTGGTAAGTTGCGGATCGCCGGGGGGCCCGGTGGATCGGACAGGATGGCCGCACAGTGTTCCGCGGGCGCTACGAACACACGATTGACGGGAAGGGGCGAACGTCCCTTCCTGCGCGTTTTCGTGATGTTCTGACGGCCAGCGGGGAGTCCCGGCTGATCGTGACCACGGGACTCGAGGCCTGTCTGGTCGCGTATCCGCTGCGCGAGTGGGAGGCTTTCGAAGAGCGGCTTTCACGGCTGCCGAGTTTCGACCCGAGCGTGGCGATGCTGAAGCGCATCTACGTGTCAGGGGCCATCGAATGTGATCTCGACAAGCTCGGCAGACTGCTCTTGCCGAGCACCCTGCGTGACCACGCGGGGATCTCACGGGAGCTCTTGTTTGCCGGGATGGGCAAGCACATCGAGCTCTGGGACAAGGCGCGCTTCGAGGCCCTGTCTCGCGGGGCGCTCGAAGACGAACTCAAGCGCGCCGACATGGCCAAGCGCTTGGCGGAGCTCGGATTGTGATCGAGTTTGCACACGAGACGGTGCTGCTGAAGGAGGCCGTGGAGGCCATCGCCCCGCGCGACGGTGGCGTCTACGTGGACGCTACGCTGGGCGGAGCCGGGCACTCGCGGGCCCTGCTCGAGGCCTGTGGGCCCACGGGCAAGCTGTTCGGGATCGATCGTGATCCACTGGCGCTCTCGGCGGCTGCTGAGCGGCTCGCGGCATTCGGCCCGCGCGCGACCCTGCTGCGCGGCTCCTTCGGCGACATTCGTGCGCTGCTCGCGTCGCAGGGCGTGAGCCAGGTGGACGGCATCGTGGCGGATCTGGGCGTGAGCTCGCCCCAGCTCGACCGCGACGAGCGCGGCTTCTCCTTCGCCCGCAGCGGCCCGCTCGACATGCGCATGGATCCCGAGGACGAGCCGCTCTCGGATTGGCTCGAGCGCATGAGCGCCGACGAGATCGCAGACGTCCTCTATCAGTACGGCGATGAGCGCAGGTCACGTCCCATCGCGCGCTCCATCAAGGCCGCGCTCGAGCGCGGTGAACTCACCACCACCGAGGATCTGCGGCGGGCCGTGGTGCGGGTGCTCGGCCCCAAGCGCACCGGCGTCGATCCTGCGACGCGCACCTTCCAGGCCCTGCGCATCATGGTCAATCGCGAGTTCGAACAGCTCGAGTCGTTGCTCGGGGCAGCTGCGGACTTGCTGGCCGACGAAGGTCGCCTCGCCATCATCTCGTTCCACTCGGGCGAGGACCGCATCGTGAAGCACACCTTGCGCGAGAACCCCGAACTCATGGTGCTCACCAAGAAGCCGCTCGAACCGAGCGAGCCAGAGCAGGCGCAGAACCCACGCGCGCGCAGCGCCAAGCTGCGGGTCGCGAGCCGCGTGGCGCGCGGAAAGGACTCGACATGAAGAGCCATATGAAGAGTCAGTTCCTGGCGCTATGGACGGTGGCCGTGCTCTCCACGGGAGCGGCCTTCGTGGCTTACCTCGCGCTGCGCTTCGAGACGGTGCGGCTCGGCTACGCGCTCGACAAGGAAAACCAGGAGAACAAGCGGCTCTCCGAGGTCAGGCGCATGCTCGCTCTGGAGGTCCAGACCTTGCGCGAGCGACAGCGCGTCGCAGTGATCGCCGAGCGCACGCTGGGGATGGCCACGCCGGACAAGACTCGCATCGTCTCCGTGGAGGGCGCGGCCCTGTCGCGGACCAGCGCCGGGAGGACGCGATGAACCAGCGCAAGAGCCCGCCTCCGAGCGCGCGCGAGCGCACGCCGGTGCCGCCTCGCAATGGGGAGCGCGTGGAGCCGAGGACGCAGGTAGAGAGTGCGCCGGGGCGTCGTGGCCTGCTGGTGCGCGTCTCGTTGCTCTTGCTCGTGCTGTCGCTGGCGGCCGGCAAGGTGCTGCACCGCGCCTACGAGATCCAGGTGCGCAGCCCCGAGAACTACGAGCGTCACTACCGCGAGGAAATCGAGGTCGAGGCCAAGCGCGGCAACATCTACGACCGCCGTGGCGCCGAGCTCGCCGTCAGTGTGGAGCTCGACAGCGTATTCGCCGACCCGGTCGCGCTGCGCAACAACCACCTGTTGCCCGGGGAGGTAGCCCGCGCCTTGTCGCCCGTACTGGGGATCCCCGAAGCCGCCTTGGTGCCCAAGCTCTCCACCAACAAGCGCTTCGTGTGGCTCAAGCGCCGCGTGTCGCCGCGTGAGTCCGGGGCGCTCGCGCAGCTGGGCCTGCTAGGCAAGGGCATTGCGGCTCGCAAGGAGCCCAGGCGTTTCTATCCGAACGTCACCACCGCCGCCCACGTGCTTGGTTTCACGAACGATCAGGGGCAGGGCGTGGAAGGCCTCGAGCGCACGTTCGAGACTCGTCTGCACGGGGCCGTCGACAAGGTGGCGGCCATCCTGGATGCGCGGGGTGGGGTGGTGTTTTCGGAGGAGCTCACCGAAGGGCAAAAGGCTCAGGGGCACGACCTCACGTTGACCCTGGACCGTGAGATTCAGGTGGTCGCCGAGCGTGAGCTGGAGCTCGCGGTGCGCGCCGCCGAGGCGCGCGCGGGACACGTGGTGGTGATGGATCCGCACACGGGCGAGATCCTGGCGCTCGCCAACTATCCGACCTTCAACCCGAACGATCCGGGCGCGGCCGACCCCAGCGCACGCCGCAACCGCGCCGTGACCGACCGCTTCGAGCCTGGCTCGGTGGTGAAAGCCTTCACGGTGGCTGGGGCGCTCGCCGCCGGCGTGGTGGGGCCGAGCCAGCGCATCGACTGCGAAGGCGGCACGCTGCAAGTTGGCGAGTTCCCGATCCGCGACACGCACCACTGGGACGAGCTGACCCCCGCCGAAATCCTCGCGTACTCGAGCAACATCGGCACCGCCAAGATCGGCGCCGCGCTCGGGCGTCCTGGGCTGTTCCGCGTGCTGCGCCGCTTCGGCTTCGGCACCCGCACCGAGCTCGACCTGCCCGCGGAGGCCGAGGGCATGCTGCGCCACTACAAGCGCTGGTATGACATGGACGCCGCCACGATCTCCTTCGGGCAGGGCATGAGCGCCACCAGCGTGCAACTCGCCACGGCCATGGCCGCCATCGCCAACGGCGGCCGACTGATGAAGCCCCTCCTGGTGTCGCGTGTGACGGACTCCCAGGGCAACGTGGTGGAAGAAATGACGCCGAGCGTGCGCCGGCAGGTGGTGCCGTCCCATGTGGCGCGCTTGGTGGGCGACATGTTGACCGGTGTCACGGCATCGGGCGGTACGGGTGAGGCGGCTGCCATGGAAGGCTACCTGGTGGCTGGCAAGACCGGGACCGCGCAAAAGGCGGACTTCGCGCGCGGTGGCTATGCGCCCGACGCCTGGACGGCGACCTTCGTGGGCTTCGTGCCTGCCAATCGTCCGCGCCTGGTGATCTCGGTGGTGATCGACGAGCCCGTCATCGAGCACTACGGCGGGACCATCGCCGGGCCGGTGTTTCGCCGCGTGGCCGCCGAGGCGCTGCGTCACCTCGGCGTACCGCCTGCCCAGGGCGGGGCCAAGCTCGCCGAGCTGGTCAAGAACCTGCGCGACGAGAAGCAGGCCGAGCTCGCTGACACTGCCGCGGAGCAAACACCGACCGCAGGCGAGCCCGCGCCCAAGCTCGACAGCGCGCAGCTCGAGCCGGCCACGCTCGCTGCCGCAGCGAACGATCAGATCGAGGTGCCGCGCCTGAAGGGGCTGGGCGCGCGTGCCGCCCTGGTCGCGCTGCGCCGGCTCGGCCTCGACGCGAACCTGTCCGGATCCGGTGTGGTCGCAGAGCAGTCGCCCGAAGCCGGCAAGCGCACGGCGCGCGGGACCAGTGTGCAGCTCGTGCTCAAGGAGCTCGGCCGCGAGCCCGTCCAGAGCAAGGAGCGGGTGACCGGCAACACCTTGGCTTCGGTGGCGCCCATCGAGATCGAGGCGCTGCCATGAACACTTCGCTGCGGGAGCTGAGCGCGCTCGTGCCCTCTGCGTACGTGCAGGGCGACGACCTGGTTCAGGTCTCGGGCGTCACCAGCGACTCGCGCGCCGTCGTGCCAGGGGATCTCTTCGTGGCCCTGGTGGGCGGCACCCACGATGGCACGCGCTTTGCGCCGGGTGCCATCGAGCGCGGTGCACGTGCGGTGCTGTCCGCGCGACCGCTGACGCTGCAGGTGCCCACGCTCGTCGTGGACGATGTGCGCGCCGCGCTGGGGCCCATCGCACAGCGTGTGTGCGGAGAGCCCACGCGTGCCATGCCCACGGTGGGCATCACGGGGACCAACGGCAAGACCACGGTGTCCTATTTGCTCGAGAGCGTGCTCGCACGGGCCGGCATGCTTCCGGCACTGCTCGGCACCGTGGCGCTGCGTGGACCCGCGGGGGAACAACCCGCCCAGCTCACCACCCCCGAGGCCGACGCCATCGCGCGCTTTGCCCAGGAACAGCGCCAGGCAGGAGCGCGCTCGCTGGTGATGGAGGTCTCGAGTCATGCACTCGAGCAGGGCCGGGTTCGGGGCATGCACTTCGAGGTCGCCGCCTTCACCAACCTCACCCAGGATCATCTGGATTACCACGGCACCATGGAGGCCTACGGCGCGGCCAAGGTCCGTCTGTTCACCGAGTATGCGCCGCCCGCCAGCGTCATCATGGTGGACCAGGCCTTCGGCTGGGCCCTGGCCGAGCGTGTGCGTGCACTGCCGGGCCAGCGTGTCTTCACGTGCTCGGCCGACCCGAGCGGCGAAGGCGCAGACTTCCAGGTGCGCGAGTACGCGTCGCTGCGCACGGGCATCAAGGCCAGGCTCACCACGCCTCAGGGAGAACTCGGGTTGACGAGTCCGCTGTTCGGCGCGCACAACCTCGAGAACCTGCTGGTCGTGCTCGGTTGCGCGCACGCGCTCGGGGTCGACCTCGCGGTCGCTGTGGACGCGCTCGCTACGGCCGTGGGAGCGCCCGGTCGTCTCGAGCGAGTGGATCACCCTGGCGACGTGCTGGTCCTGGTGGACTATGCACACACACCGGACGCCCTCGAGCGCGCGCTGCGCGCGTTGCGTCCTCTCACGCGCGGCCGTCTGTTCGCGGTGTGTGGCTGCGGAGGTGATCGCGATCGCACGAAGCGCGCCCCCATGGGCGAAGCCGCTGCCCGCGAGGCCGATCTGGCCATCCTTACCAGCGACAACCCACGCACCGAAGATCCCAAGGCCATCCTTGCCGAGATGGAGCCCGGTGCGCAGAGGGCCAAGCCCAGGATCGACGAAAGCGCATTGGCCGAGGCCAGCAGCGGCTACACGGTCGTGGTCGATCGCACGCGGGCCATCGAGCTCGCCATGGCCGCCGCCAAGCCGGGTGACAGTGTGCTGCTGGCGGGCAAGGGGCACGAGACCTACCAGATCGTCGGCAAGACCAAGCACGACTTCGACGACCGGCGCGAGGCCGCGCGCGCCGTCGCGTCGCTGAGGAAGAGCTGATGGCGACTCCCATCCCACGCAATCAGGTGCGCTTTACGTTGGCGGAGATCGCCGCCGCCACCGGCGGCCGACTGCTGCATGGCGATCCCGAGTCGAGCATCGAAGGCGTGACCATCGACTCGCGCGCAGTGGTGCCGGGCAATCTGTTCGTGGCCATTCGTGGTGGCAGCCAAGATGGCGCGCGCTTCTTGCCTCAGGCGATCTCGAGCGGTGCTCACGCGGTGCTCGTGCAAACCGGCACGAATTGCCCACAAAACGTGGCCTGCATCGAGGTCCGCGATACGACGTATGCACTCGGAGATCTGGCCCGCTTCCACCGAAAGCGCTGGGGCGGCTTGACCGTCGCCATCACGGGCTCGGCCGGAAAGACCACGACCAAGGAGCTAACTGCCGCAGCGCTCACTGGAATTGGCAAGAGCGTGCTCAAGTCGCTCGGCAACCTAAACAATCAGTTCGGCGTGCCAATGATGGTCTTTTGTCTCTCGGACCTGCACGATACGGCCGTGTTCGAGGTTGGGACCAGCGGTCGCGGGGAGATCGCTCGACTCGGTGAGATCGTGCAGCCGGACGTGGCCGTGGTGTTGCTCGCAGCACTCGCGCACACGGCGGGTATTGGCACGCTCGCCGACGTGGCGGACGAGAAGGCGTCCTTGTGGGGCTCGTTGGGTCCGGAGGGCGTGGCGATCGTGAATGCCGACGATACCGAGCTGAACGCGCGCGTGCGGACCGATGTAACCACGCTCGCATTTGGGCGGGCTCCCGACGCCGACGTGCGGCTGCTCTCGTCTTCACTGTCGCTTTGGGGCACCCAGGCCAAGCTCGAGATCGAAGGCTTCGGTGAGCTCGATTTGAGTCTGCCCTTGGTGGGCCATGCAGCAGCCCTCGATGCAGCGGCGGCGCTCGCGGTGGTGCTCGCGCTCAAGGGGGTGAGCGCGCTGCCGCCCGCGGCGGCCGGGCTCGGGCAAGTCCAGCAGACGGCGGGACGCATGGTCCCGTACTCCACGCCCGACGGCGTCTATGTGATTGACGACTCCTACAACGCCAACCCGCACTCGACGGCCGTCAGCCTCGAGGCGCTCGCGGCGCTGGCCAAGAACATCGGCGGTCACAGCATCGCAGTGCTGGGGGACATGAAGGAACTCGGCAGCGACTCCTTGCGCGAGCACAGCCGGGTCGGAGAGCTCGCCGTGAAGCTCGGCGTCGACGTCTTGATCGGCACCGGTCCCGAGATGGCCCATGGCACCGCGGCTGCGGCGCGGCTATCGGCGGGGCGACTGGCTCCGCATCCCACCCGGGTGGTCCAGCTGTTCGACCCGCTGCATGCCGTGGCAGTGGTCAAGAGTCTGTGGCGCCCCGGCGACGTGGTCCTGGTGAAGGGTTCGCGCTCCACGGCCATGGAGCGCGTGGTGCGCGCCCTGTGTGAAGAGGAGAAGCGCTCGTGATCTACTACCTCCTCTATCCCCTGAGCGACCATCCGGCGCTCTCGTACTTGAACGTTCTCCGGTACATCCCGTTCCGCGTGCTGGCGGCCACCATGACCGCCATGTTCCTCACCTTCGGCTTGTATCCCTGGTTCATCCGCCGCCTGCAGAGCAAGCAGATCGGCCAGGTGGTGCGCAAGGAGGGCCTCGAGAGTCACTTCTCGAAGGCCGGTACGCCCACCATGGGTGGCGCGCTGATCCTGTTGGCCCTGGTCACCTCCACGGTGCTCTGGGCCGACCCCCAGAACGTGATGGTGTGGCTCGTCACGGCCGTCACCGCCTTGTACGGCGGCATCGGCTACGTCGACGACGCGGCGAAGATCCGCAAGCGCCACAGCGGTGGCCTGGCCGGGCGCTACAAGCTGCTGATCCAGTTCGCGGTGGCCTTCGCGGTGCTGGGTTACCTCTGGTACGGCGAGACCGGGCTGCCCTCCGACTGGGTGCAGATCCGCGACCGCCTGAGCATCCCCTTCGTGGCCTTCGACAAGCATCCGGTGAGCCTGCCCACCTGGCTCTACGTGCTGTTCGCAGCGATTTACCTGGCTGGCATGTCCAACGCGGTGAACCTGACCGATGGTCTGGATGGCCTGGCCATCGGCCCGGTGATGATCAACGCCGCTACCTACGGCATCCTCGCGTACGTCGCGGGCGTGGTCTTCTTCGGCAACGACCTGGCCGAGTACCTGCAGATCCCCTCGATCGAGAGCGTGGGCGAGCTGGCCATCTACTGCGGAGCGCTCATCGGCGCGGGCGTCGGCTTCCTCTGGTACAACACCTATCCAGCCCAGGTGTTCATGGGTGACGTGGGCTCCCTGGCTCTCGGTGGCGGCATCGGCATGCTGGCCATCTGCACCAAGAACGAGCTGCTCTCGCTGGTGCTCGGCGGCATCTTCGTGGTGGAGGCGGTCAGCGTCATCACCCAGGTGACCTCGTTCAAGCTCACCGGCAAGCGCATCTTCTTGATGGCCCCGATCCACCATCACTTCGAGAAGAAGGGTTGGCCGGAACCGCGAGTCATCGTTCGCTTTTGGATCATCTCCATCATGCTCGCCATCGCGAGCCTGGCGACCTTGAAGCTGAGGTGAACCGATGTCGGTGAAGCTTGCAGGAGCACGCGTGACGGTGGTGGGGCTCGGCCTGAGCGGCCTGGCGGCCGCTCGCTTGCTCGTGTCCAAGGGCGCCCAGGTCACGATCAACGATGCCCGCGACGAAGCGGCCCTCGGTGAGCGCGCGAAAGAAGCGGCCAAGCTCGGTGTGCAGCTCGACCTCGGCGGGCACGATGCCACCCGGCTCTCGCAGAACGACTTCATCGTGGTCTCCCCCGGCGTGCCACCGCTCGAGGCGCTGGCTAGCGCCGAGGCGCGGGGCGTGCGCATCTACAGCGAAGTGGAGCTCGCTTCCTGGTTCGTGAAGGGCACGGTGGTCGGCATCACCGGCACCAACGGCAAGAGCACGGTCACCACCCTGGTCGGCGAGATGTGTAAGGCCACGGGTAGGCCCACCTTCGTGGGCGGGAACCTGGGGACGCCTCTCGTGGACGTGGTGGGCTCCGAGGCCGCGCAAGAGAACGGCTACCTGGTGGTCGAGCTGTCGAGCTTCCAACTCGAGCGCATCGAACGCTTCCGGGCCCACGTCGGCGTGATCCTGAACGTCACGGACGATCACCTCGATCGCTACGCGGGCTTTGCAGACTACGCCGCCGCCAAGGGACGGCTGTTCGCCACCCAGCTCAAGGCCGATCACGCCGTGGCTCCCAGCGGGGACTCCCTGTGCGTGTCGCTGGCGGCGGTTTCGCCTGGTACCCATCACCTGTTCGCTGGCCAGGACGGCTCGGTGCGGGTCGAGGACGGCACGCTGCGCGATCACGTCAGCGGTCTCAGCTTGCCCGTGTCGGAGATCGGCATCCAGGGAGCTCACAACCTGGACAACGCGTGCGCCGCGGCGCTGGCTGCCCGTCTCGCCGGCGTGGAGCCGGCCACCATCGCTCGGGTGCTGCGCGAGTTCAAGGGGCTCGCCCACCGCATGCAGCACGTGGCCCAGCTCTCGGGGGTGACCTACTTCGACGACAGCAAGGCCACCAACGTCGGTGCCTCGGTCGCCGCCATCGTGGGGTTGGGACGTCAGCAGATCAAAGTCGTGCTGATCGCGGGCGGCAAGGACAAGGGCGGCAGTTACGCACCCTTGCGCGAGGTGATGGAAGCCCATGGGGCAGGGGTGGTGCTCATCGGCGAGGCATCGAACTTGATCGCCGATGCCTTCGAGGGCGTGCCGATGCCGGTCGTGCGTGCCGGCAGCATGGGCGACGCCGTGCGGAAAGCGCGCGATCTAGCCAAGCCAGGGGACGCTGTGTTGCTCGCACCGGCCTGTGCCAGCTTCGACATGTTCCGCTCCTACGCCCATCGCGGCGACGTCTTCAAAGAGGAAGTGTTGACGCTCGGTGCGGAGGCCAAGCCATGAGCAAGGTCACCCTCACGCGCAGCACCTCGCCCGCGCCGCGGACCGAGCCCGATCGCGCGCGTACGCGGGCCCGAACGCGTACGAAGCCAGAGACCGATGCCAGCGTGCCCAATCAGCGCGCCGCCGCCGCTCGGGCCTCCGAGAACGCGGGGCGCCCCGTGGTCCTCGAGCTCACCCTACGGGAGCGGCTCATGCGGATCGCCCAGGGCAAGCACTGGCCCAAGGTGACGGGCGGTGCCGATCCCATGTTGTTCGGCGCAGTGATCGCCCTGATCGTGCTCGGGGTGGTGATGGTCTACAGCGCGAGCTCGGTGCGCGCGGTGCGCGTGTTCGGCGACGGGCACCACTATCTCTTGCGCCAGGCGGCCTATGCCGCCATCGGTCTGCCGCTGCTGTTGGTGCTGGCGCGCCTCGACTACCACTTCTATCGCCCGTTCGCGAAGCCGGTGTTGGCGCTGGCCGTGGGCCTGTTGCTCATGGTGATCTTCGGGTTGGGCCACAACGCGGGCGGCGCTTCGCGCTGGATCCAGCTGGGCCCGGTGAACGTCCAGCCGGCCGAGGTGACCAAGCTCGCCCTCATCCTGTGGCTGGCGGACTCGCTCGCGAAGAAGGTGGATCGCATCCGCAGCTTCTCGGTGGGCTTCTTGCCGCATGTGTTGATCGCAGGCTTCCTGGTGGTGCTGTGCATGGCGCAGCCGGACTTCGGGAGCAGCGTCATCCTGATGCTGTTGACGTTCGTCCTGCTGTTCACGGCGGGTGCGAAGATCGGTTACATGCTGGCCGGCGCCGCCGTTGCCCTGCCGATCGCGTATTTGCTCGTGCGATCGTCCGAGTACCGCTGGCAGCGCATCATCGCCTTCACCGATCCGCTCAAGTACCGCATGAGTGGCGGCTATCAGATCGTGGAGTCCTGGATGAGCTTCGGGGCTGGCGGCGTGGCTGGCGTGGGGCTCGGAGACAGCCGGCAAAAAATGCTGTTTTTGCCGGAAGCTCACACGGATTTCATCGCCGCCATCGTGGCCGAGGAGCTGGGCTTCGTGGGCTTCTGCTTGCTGGTGACGGGCTTCGTGGTGATCGTGATTCGCGGTGCCCGCTCGGCCCTGCGCTCGGTCGACGACTACGGCACCTACCTGGCGATCGGCCTCACCATGTTCATCGGCATTCAGGCCGTGACCAACCTGGCGGTGGTGCTCGGATTGCTGCCGACCAAAGGTTTGACGTTACCTTTCTTGAGTTTTGGTGGATCTTCGCTGCTCGTGAACTGCTCCGCGGTGGGAATCCTCCTGAACATCTCGCGGCCACGGCAACGCGCCGAGGCAGCAGAGGGCGCCGTCGCTCACGGTTCCGCGACAGTGCCGGGTTCGAGCCAGGGGAGTCCGCTGCGCGAGCGCAATCGCCGTACCAGGGAGTCTCTCGGTGAGTCGGGGTTGACGGGAGGGGCGCGATGATCGAACGCATCATCTTGGCGGGCGGCGGCACCGGCGGGCATCTCTTTCCTGGCATCGCGGTGTTCGAGGAGTTGAGACGGCGCGAGCCCGAGCTCGAAGCCATCTTCGTGGGCACGGCGCGCGGCATCGAGACCAAGGTCATCCCGCAGATCGGCGAGCGCCTCGTGTGCCTCGACGTGGGCCCGCTCAAGGGACGCACCAGGACCGAGTTCGCGAAGAACCTGGCGGGGCTGCCGCAGGCAGGGGTTGAGGCCGCCAAGCTGTTGCGCTCTTTCCGTCCGAGTCTGGTCCTCGGCATGGGTGGCTACGCAGCAGGCCCCATGGTGGGCGCCGCGGCCTTGCTCGGCATCCCCACGGTGCTGCTCGAGCAGAACGCTCACGTGGGCTTGACCAACCGACTCCTGGCGCGCGTCGTCGACCGCGCTTACCTCAGCTTCGACGAGACACAGCGCTACTTCCCGGGCGGCCGTGGTCGCGTGGTAGGCAACCCCATTCGGCGCAGCTTCGTGGGCCTGGGCAACATGGCGCGCATGGACCCCGCGGGCTTCGAGATGCGGGCCCGCAAGATCCTGGTGATGGGCGGCTCCCAGGGAGCTCGCGCGCTGAACCAGGTGGTCCCGGAGGCGCTCGCCAGGGCGGGGCTCGCCAGCCGCGGGGTCGAAATCGTGCACCAGGCCGGCCACGCGATGGCCGATGCCGTGCGCGCCAAGTACGAGTCGTTGGGTCTCAGCGCCCACGTAACGCCCTTCATCGACGACATGGCCAAGGTCTACGCTTCCTCGGCCCTGGTGATCGGGCGCGCGGGTGCCAGCTCGCTGGCAGAGATCTGCGCGGTCGGTCGCCCGTCCATTCTGATTCCTTTCCCGGCCGCGGCCGACGATCACCAGTGGCACAACGCCCAGGCGCTGGCCTCGCGCGGCGCGGCCGTGGCGATTCGCGAAGCCGAGCTGACGCCCGAGCTACTTGCCGAGCACGTCGCACGCCTGCTGTCGCAGCCCGAGCTGCGCCGCAGTATGGCCGACGCGGCCCGCTCCATGGGGCGGCCCGATGCGGCGGCGGCCATCGTGGACGATCTGTTGTCCTGGCTCGGCGGAAGCTCCGGAGATGCTGAACGGGGAGGGGGGGCCGCCGATCCCGGCGCCGATGACGCCGATGCGGAGGGGCCAGGCGGTGAGCCTCCATTGCGACGGATGGGGAGCTTTCCACCCGACAGCAACGAGCGAGCGGCCAGTGCGCGCCGTCGCGGGACGCGCCGTTCCTCGGCCTGGAGTCAGCCAGATCGTTACTACGGCACCAAGGCCGTCGGAGTCTGGGAGTAAGCCATGTTCCGCGGGCGCGTTCGCTCCATCCATTTCGTGGGCATCGGGGGTATCGGCATGAGCGGTATCGCCGAGGTGCTCTTGGCCCATGGTTTCGAGGTATCCGGCTCGGACATGCGCGAGTCCGACGTGGTCTCGCGTCTACGCTCCCTGGGGGCCACCGTGCACGTGGGGCATCGCGCCGAGAACGTCACGCGCGCCGACGTGGTGGTGTTCTCCTCGGCCGTCAAGCGCGACAACCCCGAGCTCGTGGTGGCCCGTCAACAGGCCATCCCCGTGATCCCGCGCGCCGAGATGCTGGCCGAGTTGATGCGCCTCAAGGACGGCATCGCCATCGCCGGCTCCCACGGCAAGACCACGACCACCTCCCTGGTGGCGACCGTGCTGCGCGAGGCGGGTCTCGATCCCACGGTGATCATCGGGGGCAAGCTCAACGCCCTCGGCACCAATGCCGCGCGCGGCGCGGGAAACCTACTGGTGGCCGAGGCCGACGAGTCCGACGGCTCTTTCCTGCACCTCACGCCTACCATCGCCACCATCACCAACATCGACGCCGAACACCTCGACCACTACGGCGACCACGCCCGGGTGAAGGATGCCTTCGTGAGCTTCGCCAACCGCGTGCCTTTCTACGGCGTCGTGGTGGCCTGTTTGGATCACCCGCACGTGCAGGACATCCTGCCGCGCATCGAAAAGCGCGTGGCCACCTATGGCTTCTCCGTGCAGGCCGACTACCGGGCGCGCAATCCCGAGGTCAAGGGGCTCACCACATCCTTCGAGGTGATCCGGCGCGGCGACTCGCTCGGCCAGTTCGAGGTGCGCATGCCGGGCATCCACAACGTACTCAACTCGCTGGCGACCATCGCGGTGGCCGACGAGCTTTCGGTAGACCACGCCAAGATCAAGAGCGCCCTCGCGAGCTTCACCGGAGTGCAGCGCCGCTTCACCATCGTGGGCGAGCACGCGGGCGTCACAATCGTGGATGATTACGGGCACCATCCGGCCGAAGTTCAGGCGACGCTCGAGGCTGCCCAGCGCGCCTATGGACGGCGCTTGTTGGTGGCCTTCCAACCCCATCGCTACAGCCGCACGCAGCATTGCTTCGACGAGCTCACGCGGGCCTTCAACCGCGCCGACGTGCTCTTCTTGACCGACGTCTACGCCGCCGGCGAGGAGCCCATCGAGGGAGCCGACAGCGCCCACCTCACCCAGGCCATTCGTGCGCACGGCCATCGCGACGTGACTCTGGTACCGCAGGTCTCCGATCTGGTGCAGGCACTGGCCGACCGTGTTCAGCCCGGGGACATCGTCATCACCATGGGCGCGGGCAACATCACGCGTATCGGGCGCGATCTCCTGGCGCATCTCAATCAAGCGGAGTCGGGTCGTGCCCCCTGAAGTCCGCACCGAGGCCTCCAAGCCCAAGAACCGGCGCGTACCCAAGCCAAAGCCCGCCGCCACCGAGAAGCTCGTGGCGCGCTCGAGCGGTGCCTGGGTTGGTCTCCAGCGTGTGGGCGCTCGGCTCAAGCGACCCGGCATCATCGTGCTGCGGGTGCTGGGCGGAGTCGTGGCCGTGGCAGGCTTGTGGTCCGTCGGGCGGCTCCTGCAGCACCACCTGACCAACTCGCCCGCGTTCGCCATCGAGACCATCGAGATCGAGGGCACGTCCCGGGTCGAGCGGGCGGAGCTCCTGGAGGCCGCGGGCATCGACCTGGGCAAGAACGTGTTCGCACTGAGCCCGGAGGCGGTCCGCACGCGCCTGCTCGCCCATCCATGGCTCTCCGAGGTCAGCGTGACCCGCAAGCTGCCAGGGCGCTTCGACATCAAGGTCCGCGAGCGGGAGCCGGTGGCTCTCCTGTTGGTGGAGGCGTGTGCCCCGGAGCAGGGGCAAAGCGAAGATCCCCTGTGCGACGAGCCGAGCTCGCTGTATTTGGTGAGCGAACAGGGCCATGTGTTCAAGCGCCTGGAGGGCGAAGACCCGGTGGACCTGCCCGTGATCACCGGCGCGGACCGCAAGCGCTTCGGCGCGGAGCCGGAATTTCAGCAGGGCGTACTGCTCGAGGCGGTGGCGCTCTTGTCCGCCTATCGCAGCGCCGGGCTTGCGCAGCGCCTGCCGATCGGCGAGGTGCACATCGAGAACAACGACGCGCTCTCGGTGTATGTCGGCGAAGAGCTCACGCTCGTACGTCTAGGACATTCTCCGTTCGATCAGAAACTTCGCAGAATGAAGAAGGTTTTCGATCGGCTCGAACACGAGCACGCCAGCGCGGAGTACGTCTACCTCGACAACGAGCGGCGACCGGACCGCGTAACCGTACGTCTGCGCTGAGTTCTTGCGCGACGAAATGCTGCACATTTTTTGTTGTCTCGATCCGGGCTGTGTATTGGTCAGAGCACGCACCGTTCAAACCGGAGCAGAGCGAGAATGGCCGAGAGCGTGTTCACCGATAACGAAGTCATTGCCGGACTCGACCTGGGATCGACCAAGGTCAGTGTGATCGTGGCCGAACAGACCGATGATGGGGTGGACATCATCGGGATTGGCTCGGTCCCCTGCGCGGGACTCAAGAAGGGCGTGGTCGTCAACATCGACGCCACGGTGCGCGCCATCAAGGCCGCCATCGAGCAGGCCGAGACCATGTCGGGCGTGAAGATCAACACGGTCTACGCCGGCATCGCAGGCAGCCACGTGACTGGCATGAACAAGGAAGGCGTGGCCGCCATCGCCAACCGCGAGGTCGCCCAGTCCGACGTCGAGCGCGTGCTGGAGCAGGCCAAGGCCATCCCGCTGCCCGGCGACCGCCAAGTGCTGCACGTGCTGCCCCAGGAGTACATCGTGGACGGCCACGACGGCATCCCCGAGCCCATCGGCATGAGCGGCGTACGTCTCGAGGCGCGCTGCCACCTCGTGACCGCGGCCAGCCACGCGGTCGAGAACATCATCAAGTGCGCGGAGCGGGTGAACCTGCACGTGGCCGAGGTGGTGCTCGAACCCCTGGCCAGCGCCTCCGCGGTGCTCTCGCCGGACGAGCGCGAGATCGGCGCCGTGCTGATCGACATCGGCGGCGGCACCACCGATGTCATCATCTACGTGGACGGGGCCGTGGTGCACACCAGCGTCATCCCCATCGGCGGCATCAATCTCACCAACGACGTGGCCTCGGGCTTGCGTACCCCGGTGGCCGAGGCCGAGCGCATCAAGATCAAGTACGGCTGCGCGATGACTTCCATGGTCGACGACGAAGAGACCATCGAGGTGCCCTCCGTGGGCGGCCGCGGTCCGCGCGTCCTGCCGCGCCGCGTGCTGGCCGAAATCATCGAGCCGCGCGTGGAGGAGATCTTCCACGCGGTTCGCCATGTGGTCCACGAGAGTGGCTACGTGGACCTACTTTCCTCCGGCGCCGTGCTCACGGGCGGCGCCACCATGCTCGACGGCATCGCCGAGATGGCGGAACAGGTGATCGGCCTGCCGGTGCGTCGCGGTGGTCCGCAGGGCGTGGGTGGCTTGGTCGACGTGGTGAAGAGTCCCGCCTACGCCACGGGCGTGGGGCTGGTGAAGTACGGCGCGGATCAGCTGCGTCAGACCCGCGTGGTGCACGAGGTGGCGTCCGAGATGGTGCCGCCCCGTCGCAGCGTGGGTGGGCGCATCGGTCAATGGTTCCGGGAAGTGTTCTGAGCGGCAAAAAGGTTCTGAATCGGTTCGTTGGGGGGCATCCCGACAAGCGGTTCGAAAAAGTGATCGTCGAGCGAAGGGCAAATCGCGGAGCGGTCGGGTGTTATGAGGAAGGGCAAAAGGCCCTGGGAGGTCCTCGATGGGTATCTCGTTTGAATTCGACGCGGATGCAGAGCTTCAGGCACGCATCAAGGTAGTGGGCGTAGGCGGCGGTGGCGGCAACGCCCTCAACACCATGATCCAGAGTGATCTGGAGGGCGTTGAGTTCATCGCGGCGAACACCGATGCACAGGCGCTGCCCAACAACCTGGCTCCGCTCAAGATCCAGCTCGGTCCGCAGCTGACCAAGGGCCTGGGCGCCGGCGGCAACCCCGACGTGGGCCGCAAGTCTGCCCTCGAGGACGTGCAGCGCATCCAGGAAGCCCTCGCGGGCGCCGACATGGTGTTCGTCACGGCCGGCATGGGCGGTGGCACGGGCACGGGCGCAGCCCCCGTGGTGGCGCAGATCGCGCGCGACATGGGTGCGCTCACGGTGGCTGTGGTCACCAAGCCGTTCAACTTCGAGGGGCGTCGCCGCCTGCGCAACGCCGAGCTCGGCATCCAGGAACTCGGGGCCGCGGTCGACACCATCATCACCATCCCCAACCAGAAGCTGCTCACCATCGCGGGCGACGACATGTCCATGTTGGAGGCCTTCCAGCGCGCCGACGACGTGCTCCTGCAGGCGGTTCGCGGCATCAGCGATCTCATCGTGCATCCCGGCCTCATCAACGTGGACTTCGCCGACGTGAAGACCATCATGAGCAACATGGGGCGCGCGCTCATGGGCACCGGCTACGGCAAGGGCAAGGACCGCGCCCTCGACGCTGCTCGCATGGCCATCTCGAGCCCCTTGCTCGACGACGTCGCCGTGCACGGCGCCACCGGCATCCTGCTCAACTTCACGGCCGGACCGGACGTGCGCCTGAGCGAGATCGAGAACGCTGCCAGCCTCGTGCAGGAGTCCGCCCACGAAGATGCCAACATCATCTTCGGCGTGGTGACGGATGCCAGCATGGGTGACATGGTGAAGGTCACCGTCATCGCCACCGGCTTCGACAGCGAAATCCAGCCCGTGGCCGAGATGCGCCCGAACCGCGCGGCCCTGCCCAGCGCACCGCCGGTTCACCGTCCCTCCATGCAGCCCCAGGCCGTGCGCAACGCCCTGCAGATGCGTCCGCAAGAGACGCGCAGCACCTCCTACGCCTCGCAGGCGCCCAGCGCGCGCGGCGGCGTCAGCCAGCCGCCGCCCCGCATGAGCCAGCCGAACGCGGTGGAGCAGGCCGTGGTGGCCGCCGGACGTCCGAGCGGTTTCGGTGCGAGCGCCCTGCACGACGAGCGCGTGCTCGACATTCCGGCCTACCTGCGCCGCGGCAATAACCACCACGAGTGATGGGCTTACGGCCCGGCGCGAGGCGGCCGGCCGTGTTTGAAAGAGAGGGCGCTGACGTCTGGGGGGACGCAGCGCCCTCTCTTCAATTGTGGCGCACCGTCTGCGTTGGCGTGTGAGCCTCACTCGAGCGTGCTGCACGCGAGCAGGTCTCCGTCGTTGATACGGGCCGCGAGCTCGACCGAGTCGGCCTCGAAGACGCCGCCATAGGAGTTGTCGCCCGCCCCGTACTCGTAGGCCACGAAGGTGAGGCCGGTACTGGGCTCCGCGAAGCGCAGGTGATTGACCTCGCTCTGGTCCACCGAGGCCAGCGCGGAGGAAAGATCCACGACGTCCTCGTAGGCGACTTGCACCGCGGTCACGAGCTGACTTTGCTCGAGGGACGTCAGCTGCTCCGCATTGCCGGCATCCACCACCCTGGCCGATTGGAGCTCGAACGCGGGGTTGATCTTCAAGTCTCCATAGGTCTCGCCGAAGCGACAACGGCTGACGGCAACGTTGCACGCGGTTAGCTCACCCGCGTCGATGCGGGTGGCAGCGTCCAGCTCACCGTCGGCGAAGATGGCGCCGAACGTGCGGTTCGCGAGCTGGTAGGTGAAGCCGCGGAAGCTGCGACCGGCGCGGTCGTCCCACACACGAAACCAGCGGACCAGACCCTGGTCCACACGCCTGAACAGACCGTCTGCAGACATCACTTCGGACGCAGGTGTATGGCTGGCCGAAAGCACGAGTTGTTGTGCCGCGAGCGGGTCGGGGAGCTGCGCAGCAGAGGCCACGCTCAAGACGGTCGAGGTCCTGAGCACACGGCCGATCTGGGAGATCTTGGTGCCGAACACGCAGGCCTCTGCCGGTTCGGGCAGGGGGCAACCGGATCCGTCGCACATGGCCTCGAGCACGTAGGGGCCGCGCAGCTGTCTGGTCTTGCCCTGGACCTCCACGCGATAACGTCCCCGCGGAAGGAGCCGCCGAAGCGCCGCGTAGGGCGTGTGCTCGTGGTCGTCGTTCCGCGCCACCAGACGCTTCGCGCCCGACTTCACTCGATACAATGAGAGCACCGTGTCCAGATCCGGGCCAGTGCTGGAGCCCATGGTGGCCAGCCCGACCTCGCCCTCGGCCCCCAGCTCGAACTCGAAAGCGTGCACCGCGGCCGCCCGCGTGAGCTCGGCCTGAACCCGGGTGCCGAACCACAGTGGTCCCTGGAATGACGAGGGAGCGCGCAGGGCTTCTAGCGAGACTTCGGCGGGCCCCTCCACGGGTAACGGGTCATCGACTTCGAGCGAGCACGCCGAGAACACAAAGGATGCTGCCAGGAACCATTCGAATGAAATCAGACGCTGCATGAGACCTCCTCGCGTCCGCAGCGAGCAGCAGTCGCGCCATGCCGCAGGTGTCTGATCTCCAGGCCTTGGCGGCCTTCTTGCGCGTTTTCGCGCGCGTCCCCCGACGCCCGCCAGCTCGCGCCGTGCGCCCTTGCGCGCGGGATTCCTCGAAAATCGCTCAACCAGTTCTATGGTTCATGCATGGCCCAAGCATCGCCTGCGGTCCGCGCCGCAGCTCAACAGGACGCCCTCGAACAACTCGACAAGTTCGAGCCCGGTGCCAGGGCGCGCGTGCTCGAGCGGCTGCCCCCGGACACCCGCCAGATCATGTTGACGACTTCCCGCTCGGCCTGGGTCTCCATCGAGCACGATCACTACGCCGTCGACGTCATCGTGCGCCTGTTCGGGCCGAGCCGCGCGGTGCAGTACTGGCGCGGGGTCACCAATAGCCTCATCGAGCGCCCCATCCTCAAGAGCTTCGTGAGCGGCATGGTCAGCATCTTCGGCGACGATCCGGGCCGCATCATCGGCATCCTTCCCAAGGGCTGGAGCCTCGTCTATCGCGACCTCTGCGAACCCGTGTGTTTGCGCGAAGGGGAGGGCAAGACGGTGCTGCGCTTCGAGAACCTGGTGCCCGAGGTCCGCATTTATTCGAACTACTTTCACTCGTGGCACGGCACCTGTCTCGGTGTAGCCGACCTGGCGCGCATCAAGGGCAAGGTCACGTTCGACGTGGCGCCCGATCAGAGCGCGGCCACGGCCACCTTCTTTTGGACCTGAGCCCCGCCGTCACCTGACCGAGCGCTCGCCACATCCGCGTGGCGATTCGGGGTGAGCTCGCGAAGCGAATCCTGCAACCCGCGTCACTCTTCGCGTTGCTACGACGAAAGGACTGCTCGCGATGACTCGCTCTACGATTTCCCTGCTACTTACCGCTCTCTTGAGCTTTTTCGCCTTCGCCTGTGGCGGCGGACGCACTGGCAGCGCGGCCACCATGCCCGACGGACGTCGCATCGCCATCCTGGTCGTCCCCGACCGCAACCTCACCCCGGACATGAGCCCCGAGCGTGTGGAGCAAGTCAACGAGCTCGCCACCTGGATGGAAGGCGACCTGATCGACATCCTCAACAAGACCGGCTACCAGGCCACGCGCACCGAGGACTCGAGCGTGGAAGCGGGACCGGGGCGCTACGTGCTGAAGATCAAGAATCTCGAACTACAACGCAGGCAGCAAGGCGGCGCGCATGTTCGCGGGAGCCTTCGGCGCGGGCACGGCCAAGCTCGACACGCACTTCGAGCTCATTCGAGACGGCGGAGCGCTCGCGGCCTCGGGTGATCCGAGCGTGGCCACCGGACGCGACTGGACCAACGCCGCCCGCAAGGTGAACTTGCAGACGGTGGACACCGTGAACGCCCAGATTCACGCGGCTCCCTGAGTAGCCGGCCAGGCGGGAAGGGCGCGTGCCCTCCCGGGCCGATGGGAGTTCGCGTCGTGAGGGTAGCGGAACCTCGCGGAGGGGTGGGCCCCAGGGCGGCTTCGAGCTGAGAGCGGATGCCGCGTGCCCTCGCGGAAAAAAGCCGGTATGCCTGGGGGATGTTCAACGGCCTCGACCACGTCACCTTGGTCGTCCGCGACCTCGACCAAGCCTGCACCCACTACACGCATCTGTTCGGCAGACCCGCCGCCTGGCGAGGTGAACATCCAGCCCTCGGCACCGAGGCCGCGCTGTTCACGCTCGCCAATACGGCCATCGAGCTACTCGCGCCCAAGTCCGAGGCACCCGAGTCCGAGGGCCTGCGCGAGCAGCTCCAGGTCCATGGCGAGGGCATCCTCTCGCTCACCTTTGGTGTCGACGACGCGACCCGGGCCCACCAGGAGCTGAGGGCGCGTGGCTTGCGCGTGGCTCCGCCCGAAGAAGGCAGCGCACGCGGACCCGACGGCGCCGAGCGCGTGTTTCGTACGCTGGAGGTCTCACGGCGCGCCACGCGCGGGATCAGCGTGTTCGGCGTGGAGCGTCCGGACGCTGCGCCATTGCGACGTACGGAGGCCGTGGCGGGAGACTGCGTGGATGCACTCGACCACGTGGCCACGCGCACCTCGAATCCCGACGCGGCCATCGCCCTCTACCAGCAGGGCTTCGGCATCCGCTTGGCGCTCGACGGCAACTTCGGTGCGTTGCGCATGCTCTTCTTCCGCACCGGCGGCGTCACCCTGGAGTTCGTCTCCGATCCGAGCCTGGGTGAGGAGGACAAGTTCTACGGCTTGGCCTTTCGCGTCCGAGATATCGAGGCGGCCCACGCGCGACTGTCCAGCCACGGTTTCAACCTGAATGCCGTCCGGCCCGGCACCAAGCCGGGCACCCACGTGTTCAGCGTGCGCAGCGAGACCCACGGCGTGCCTACCTTGATCATCCGCGACCCCGCGCGCGACTGACGCCGCTCAGCGCAGACCAAGCACGCTGAGCGCGGCCAGCAGCACTGCGAGCAGGGCTTCTCCCGCGATGGCTCCGCCCGCCATCGAGGGCAAAAACTCTTCGCTGAAGGCCGGGCGCTTCTTCGCGAGAAGCCCAGCGGCGAAGCCGCCCAGACAGACGGTGACGCACATGGCGGGGGGCAGAAAAAAACCGATGCCGAGGGCCACTGGCGAGGGGGCGAAGCGGTTGCCGGCGCGCCCGAGCCACGTGAATAGGATGCCCAACGCGAAAGCTATCAAGGCGGCCTTGCCGGCAAATGGAGGCATGCCCGCCCCGCCGGTCACGGCTTCGGCCGTCACCGTCCAAGACAGCACGCCGGCCGAGGGGATCTGCGGGGAACCCAGCCCATAGACTTGGATCAGCAGCGCGTAGACCGGTACCACGACCAGTGCACCGACCACGGCCCCAATGATCTGCGCCCAGACCTGCGCGCGCAGAGAGGCCCCCACGCGCAGCCCGCTCTTCATCGCCCACAATGCCCCCGCCACCTGGCATGAAACGCCAGCAGTGAGGGCGCCTGAGGCGAGCGATGTGACCACGCTTGGTCTGCCGAACAGCATTTGACTGATCCCGCCGACGGTACCAGCGGGGGCCGTGTCGGTTTCACCGGCCGCGCGTGCGCAGACGGCAGCGAGCACCATGGTGCCGAGCACTACGAGCAGCGTCTTGCCCGGCGTCATCTCGAACAGGACGTATGCGAGTGCGAGCACGGCCGACGTGCCGAGGCCGATGAGGACGAGAGAAATGCCCAGCTGCTCGCCGCCCGTTCGGTTTGCGTCCCGGGCGCGCAGCTTGGTCAGGTCTTGAAGTGCGCCGAGTGTGGAACGCCAGTCCAAGCCTAGCGAGGTGAACGAACTAGCGACGACCATCGCTGTCCCGGGCCACATGAGCCAGTTCGTCGCGCGCTCCAGGTGCGTCGCATCGATGGTACCGAACCGAACTAGCTGGGGAACCAACAGCAGCCATCCGAGCAGCGAGCCGAGTAGCATGTCGAAGCCCCCGCGGGCACCGATCATGAGGCCCGTGGAGAGCACCAGTGGACTGAGGCTCACCCCCATCGACAACGCGGCCAAAGAGACCCCTGCGATCGCGCCGGGGAAAAACCAGTCGAGCGGAAACGCGTGGAGCACGTCACGAGCAAGCGTGATCAGCGCGGCGACGGCGCCTGCCAGCATGAGCAGACGGGCCCGCCGCAGCGCGGCACTCGCGCCCTGATGCATCGCGACGATGAGCTCGCCGGCCGCCTTTCCAGTCGGAAAGGGCAGGTTGTCCGTGATCAAGAGACGGGTTCGCAGGAGCAGCGCCACCCCCACGCCCAGCAGGGCCAGGGCGATTCCCCAGCACATCAGCCCCCACCACGGATAGGTGTGGCCAAGCATCAGAAGCCCTGGGATGGCCCCCACCAGACCGGCCGTGAAGGACATCAATGCCGCCGAGGACGCGATAGCCTGCGTGATGTTGTTTTCGCGCTCGGTGTATCCGTGGCGCGGCCGCAGCACCGCAAACAGCGCAAAGCTGAGCGCCGAGGCCACGATGTTGCCGCCATCCATGTAGCCGATGCTGAGGCACGCGTAGGTGTTGGCCGCCGCCAGGAGCGCACCGAGGACCACGCCGACGACCACCGCTCGCACACTGAGCTCGGTGGTCTCCTCGCGGGCGGTCGCGGTCGGCGCGTGCTGCGACGCAGGTTTCGTAACGGGGTGTCCCGCGGCCGCTGGCGGGCGGAGGCTGGGAGGAACTGCAGCTGGTTCGAGATCTAGACCGCTCACGCGCGTACCACGAATGGTAGTCGAGCCGGTGTTTGCAACGGTAGAGCGTTGGCAAAGGTGACCGCTGCTTTGCAGTCCCCGGGCAGATGGAGTGACAGAAGGTTTGCGGACCTGAGCGCGGACGGGAGAGCGCCTTCTCAGCTGAAGCGGCCCTCATACGCTGCCCTGCGAGTGTGCAAGATCGTCACGGCGACCCATCGCCTATGTAAGAGGTCTTGCGCTGGCAGCGGATCCCGGTGCCTCCTGAGGCTCAGTGCTCCGCGACCTCCAAGCGGTCACCCCAGCAGCAATGCTGCGGGCAGTACATGTAGGGCGGCTTCGCGCCAGCCGGGGATTTTTCCGCGCTTTTCGCGACCCCCGATGGACCTATTCGAGCTGGGGCTGGCCGCTACAGTCTGCTCGCAGCGGAAGCCATCAGGCTCCCATGTAGGTAAACTGGGCATCGGAGCCACATTGGTGTCAAAATTACTTGCAGCCACGCTTTGACACGGTTCTCACCATCGGTGGACAATAGCCTGACGGAGTACGAGGGAGACCGAAGGTCGCCCATTACGGGTGGGCGGGCTCGAGCGATCGCATGGGAAGAACACGAAGAGGCCTCTATGGATGAATCGCGCAGTGCATCTGCTTCGGTTCAGCAAAACAGCGAAGTCGATCCTCTGCTGGGACGGTTCATCAACGATCGCTACAAGGTCGTGTCGGTGATTGCTCGTGGTGGCATGGGCAAGGTGTACCGCGCGGAGCAGGCGCCGCTCGGTCGACAGGTCGCGCTCAAGGTCTTGAGTCCCAACTACAACGGCGAGAACGATCCCGAGTTTCATCGGCGCTTCTTCCTCGAAGCGTCGATTGCGTCCAAGCTGAGCCACCCGAACACCGTCACGATTTTCGACTACGGCAAGACCGAAGACGAAGTCTTCTACATCGCCATGGAGCTCCTCGAGGGACGCACCTTGCAGCGCGCGTTGCGCGACGAGGGGCCCATGGAGCCCGACCGCGTCATGCGCATCGCCCGGCAGATTTGTCGGTCGCTGCGCGAAGCCCATTCGCTCGACGTGATTCACCGCGATCTCAAGCCCGCCAACGTCTACCTGGTACGCCAGGAAGAAGGCGAGTACGTGAAGGTGCTGGACTTCGGTCTGGTCAAGGAGCTCAACAACCAGGAGAACCTGACCAAAACGGGGCTCTTCATGGGTTCGCCCAAGTACATGGCCCCGGAGCAGATCCGCAGCGATCACGTCGATGGCCGCACCGACATCTACGCGCTTGGCGTGATCATGTACGAGATGTTGTCGGGTAAGGTCCCGTTCGACCGTGCCAACTCAGTGAACATCCTGATGGCGCACATTCACGAGCAGGTCCCCTCGATCGGCGAGATGTCACCGGGGCGGCGCATTCCACCCCAACTGGAGAGCGTCGTTCATCGTTGCATGGCGAAGCGTCCCCAGGATCGCTACGCCAGCATGAACGAAGTGCTGCAGGCTCTGAAGCTCGCGGGTGGTGAACGCTCGGGCCAAATCACCATCACGGGGCCGCACACGGCACAGCCGGCGCATGGTCGCGGTCCTCAGCAAACGTTGGTGGACGAGTCCTTCGACGTCGACGCCGACTTCGCAGGTTCGGACTCCGGTGCGGGCCTCGAACCCGTGGCGCGTCGTTCGATGCAAACATCGACCACGATCTCCGCAGCACCTGTGTTCGCGCGCGCGTCGAAGCCCGGCAACAGCGCCGCGCCGATCTTCCTGGCGGCGCTGTTCGCCGTGACGGGCATCGGCGGCTTTATCGTGCTGACGCAACCGTTCGACACAGCCGAGGAAGACAAGCCCCTGGTGATCGGAACCACGGCGCCCGCGAAAAAGCCGGATCCCGTGCCAGCGGAGGCACCCGCGCCCGAACCCTCGAAGCGGCTCGTGGTGACACTCAAGTCCGTTCCGCCCGGCGCGATGGTCACGGTGGGCGACAAGGAATACGGTCCCACGCCTGCTCACGTGGTTTGGACGGGCGCCGATGCGGCCGATGGTCGTGAAGTCACCTTCCGATTCCATCGCCGGGGATATCAGGACCTTACTGTCACCCAGACCATCGAAGGGGACCGCTTGCAGGTGGATGCTCCGCCGCTCGAGCCGCTGGTGCGTAAGGCCAAGTCGTCGGCCGAGCCACCCAAGCCCGACGGGGCGTGACGGACAACCTGACGGTTTCTGCTCCCGTCCGAGCGACGCGTCAGAATCGCACGTAGGCGGTCCAGTCGAGGCTCATGTACTGGTCGGTGATGCTCGCCGGCAAGTTCGTGACGCCACGCAATGCCTTCAAATTCACCCAAGAAGTACGTGTAGGCTCCGCGCAGTCGGATCTCGAAATTGCGCGGCAATTTGAGGCTCAGCGTGAGCGCGTACTCCGTGCCCACGGGTGAACCGCGTACCTCTCTGTTGCCGAGGTCGCCCGCCACGAAGACGTACAGCACGCCGCCTTCACCCGTAAGGGCAAAGCGCTGGATTGGAATCTTCAGGCTGCCTTGGCCCCGCCCGAAGGTGTAGTTGCCCGTGGGGCGCTCGAGATCCGGTGCGTCTGGCAGGTTGAAGTCAAAGGTCCACACGCTTGCGCCGAGGCCAGCGCCGATCACGGGAGCGTTGGCGTTACGGCCAAGCCTCAGCAGCACATTCGCCCAGACGTTGATGCGTGAGCTCGGCGACTCGAACACGCGGTGCTCGCGGCGGCTGAAGGAGCTCAGGGCGTTCGAGCGCCAGAACTCACTGTGGATTTGCCAGGAGAGCAGCTTGAAATCGGGTGGCCCCAATTCGACGGCCAAGAGCACACCCGAAAACCCTTTGGCGTCATAGGGGCGAACTTCTCCGGTGCGCGGCTCCCGGTGTTCGAACGAGCGAAAGCCGCCGAGCGCGCCGATGCCGAGGCTCAGGTAGGAGAAAACCTTGCGCACGCCCGGCGAGATTTGGCGGGGAGGGCGCTTGCGCTTCGGCGCGGCGGCACGGACGGGAGTCGCCGTTGGCTCGGGCGCCGTGCTGGTCGCAGGCTGAGTGGGCGATACTTCCTGGGGCGCGGCCGGTTCCTGTGTGTGAGATTCCAGGGGGGCGGGAGGAGGAGGGGCCGGTGCCGGCGCCAAGGTCTCTGCGGGGGCGGGCTGTCGTGTGTCTCCCGTCAGCTGGGATGGCTGAGTGGTCCCGCGGCCTTCGGCCTTCTGCGCAGCCTCCTGACGTCGCTTCTCCTCGCGTCGCGCGTGACGCGCCGCCCGACGGGCCTCGCTGGCAGCCTGGCGCCGTGCGTCGCGCCGCGCTGCAGCATCGTCCACCGTGGCATCCGAAGCGGGTTCGTCCGCCTGCGCTTCCGCCGCGCTGACGACGAACAAGGTGAGAGCCGAGGCCACGATGCGAAGACTGCGGAGTAAGCGATGCGTCAGAAGCGAATCCGAATCCTGGCGCATCCTACCTTTGCCCCTGTGTCCTCATTCAACCGCCGTGCGCGTGGTCGTCTGCCTCAGAAAACGAGGCCGCCCAGCGCTCTCCCACTTCGAGAATGCCTCGAACTCTGCGATAATGTCACCAGTGTCAGGTACTCGCGAAACTTTCGGTGCGGAGCGTCGCTCTCCATCTTCAGCTCAAGAACTCGCTCAAGCCAATGGAGAACAGCCGCTTCGATTCGGGCGCTTGGTCGGCCGTTCGGCTCCGATGCGTCAGCTCATCGGCACCTTGAAGCGTGCGTCCGAGACCGACGCCACGGTGTTGATCGAGGGCGAGACGGGAACCGGCAAAGAGGTCTCGGCCCTCGCGATTCACGAAAACAGTTCGCGACGCGGAGGACCATTCATCGTAGTCGATTGCGGCGCCATCCCTGCACAGCTGCTCGAGAGCGAGCTGTTTGGCTACGAGCGCGGCGCATTCACCGGCGCTGTCACGGCGCGCATGGGAGCCTTCGAAGCGGCGGATGGCGGCAGCATCTTCCTCGACGAACTCGGCGAGATGAGCCTCGACCTGCAGCCGAAGATTCTGCGTGCCCTCGAGGGACGCAAAGTGAAGCGCGTGGGCAGCAACAACTACGTGCCGTTCAACGCGCGGGTCATTGCAGCGACCAATCGAGATTTGCGCGAGGAGGTGGCGGCCAAGCGCTTTCGCTCGGACCTCTACTATCGACTCGCGGTGTTGCACATCAAGTTGCCGCCGCTTCGGGAGCGCACTGGCGACCTGCCGATCCTGGTGCAGGAGGTGCTCGGTCAGCTAGGTGTCCAGGACACGGAGAACGCAGGGTCGATCTGCACGCCCGAGTTCTTTGCCATGCTCGCCAAGTATCGCTGGCCGGGCAACGTGCGACAGCTCCGCAACTACGTGGAGCGCCGCGTGGCACTCGGCGAGTCGGTCCCGCCTCCGGGCAACGACACGTCGCGCCCGCCTCCGCCGCTTCAAGCTGAGGCACCCATTCCGTCCATTGCGATCGACCTCCCGCTGCGCCTCGCACGCGAGGAGTGGAACAGCGTGTTCGAGAGCAAGTATCTCGAGGCACTGCTCGAGCGCTACGAGAACAACGTGACGGCAGCGGCCCGCGCGGCGGGGGTCAACCGCGTGCATTTCTACCGACTGCTGTGGAAGCACGGCCTCAGGGAGCCTGACCCGAGCGCCATGAGCCACTCGCAGATTCCGCCGGAAGAGAGGTGATCCATGTCCTCTTGGAACGACCCGCTCAGCGCAGCGCCCAGCCGATTCCGAATTCGCGTCGGGAACGAACAGATTGATTTACCCACTGGCGGGAGTCTGATCGGCCGCGAGGCGACCTGTCGCATCGCCATCTTGGATTCCACCATCTCGCGCCGGCACGCGCGCATTCAGTGCGACGGCGAATGGGTGACGATCGAGGACCTCGGGAGCAGCAACGGGACGCGCGTGAACGGGATTCTCATTTCGGGTCCCCACGTGTTGAGAGAGGGCGACCGCATCGGAGTCGGCTCCTGTGAACTGGTGATGGGCGTCGTGGATGCGGAGCTCGCCGATCTGCGCGACTCTCCGACCGGACAACTGGGAGTCTGCAACAACTGCCGCTCGTGCTATGCGGCCCAGCTGCGGAATTGCCCGAATTGTGGTGCTGCGCGCGGGGAGAAAGCAGCTGCCTCGCGACGCATCGACGAGACGGCGGAGGGGCGCTGGTCGCTCGGCCTCCTGTTGGAGATGCTCGGCAAGGCCATGCTCGCGGAGCGCGAGATCGACGCCGAACGCATCATGCGCGAAGTCGCGCTGGTGGTTGCCGACCGCCTCCACGAGGGCAGGGCCATCGACCCCGAGGAGCTGACAGCGGTCGTCGAAGCCACGCGCTGGCTGACCAGAGTGCAGAAGAGTGACGACTGGTCCAATTGGTTGGTCAGCGTTCAAGGGCAGCTGAGAAGGACCCTAAACCCGCCGCCTGCCCCTTGAGTCGCTAAACCCGCCGCCTGCCCCTTGAGTCGCGTGCGCGCCTGCGATGCACGAAGCACCCGGCGAGCATCAACACGAGTCCTCCGAGCGCCGAGCTCTCGGCCCCCGGCCGTTCCCTCGGCTGCGCGACGGCGCATGCGCCTCCGCTCGTCGGGTCCATGCCGCACAGCGGTGAGAACCCACCTCTGGGTTCCGGCTCGCAAGCCGCCGGAGCATCGGGCGGATACAACGCGCAGATTGCGTCCACGTCGTCCTGACCGAGCGTCCTGGAGATCTCCAACGGCTGGATGCTGAACTTCATGATCGAGCCCGGTACCCGTGAGTGATCGAGGCCGAGAAAGTGCCCCGCTTCATGGGTCAGGATGGACTGTAGATCCCAGCGCAGCTCCAGTGACTTCGATTGGGTCGAGTCCACGTTCAGCGGGTTGCTCGCATTGATCTCCATGTCTGCATCGAGCAACTGACCCGTGGCCTCGTCGTACCGCACCGACGTCGTGGCGAGTGGCTGCCCGCTGTCGTAGTAGGGCCACTCGCCTTCACGAAACAGAATCGCGTTGGCGTTTCCTTGATCCGGGTTGTATTCGACGCGCGCGCAGAAGGTGTCCCCAAAGCGACTGTCGACGTGCAACGAGGGGGGGAGCCCGTTCGGCGGGCATTGCACGTTCTGCCAGGTGTCGAAGGCGGCACGGAGCATTCGACGGGCAGCCTCTTCGCCGACCTGGGCAGAGACGGCGTTGGGGTCGATGCTGAAGCTGAGGCAGGACGAAGACCAGCTGACGGGAACGCCTGTGAGCGAGCAGCCGGTGACGGGATCGCGTGGGCAGTCTGCGCAGTGCGACGACGTGGTCGTGCGACAGTACGCTTCGGCATCACTCTCGAAGAGCAAGCCCGAGCCCAGCGCAACCATGAACAGGCCCACTGAGCCGATGCGAGTCGGTCGCTGCAAGGGCCAAACTCTCCCGTTTCGGAAGTACATCACAGCCGCTCGAGCGCTGCTAGTTTGGCAGCGGCGATGGCGGCAAGGCCGGCGACGGAGCGGACGGCGGCGCTGCGGAGGGAGGCGGCGGGGGCTCACGGTCCATGGCCAGGCCGACGGTGGTCGCTCCAGCTTGCTTCGCACGGTCGATGGCTTCGACCAGATTCGTGTAGTTCGCGTTGTCGCCAGCCACGACGAACACCACGGATTGCTCTGCAGACCGCCCCTCCAGGAGCTCGCGCAGCTTGCTGACGTACTCGGTTGCGTCGACCGGCTGCGAATTGATCTGCAGGTTTCCGTCGCCCTCGACTGCCACCACGACCTGGCTCGGCGCGACCTCTGCCGCCTTCTCGGTGTGCTTTTCAGCGGAGAGGTAGACCCCGAGGTCGCGCTCTACGAGCGGCGTCACGACCATGAAGATGATCAGCAGCACGAGCACGACGTCGACCAGCGGCGTCACGTTGATTTCGGGCTCGAGCCGCGCCACCGGCTGCACGGCGATGGTCCGCGTCTTCTTCTTGCCCCCATACATTGGCGTGGTCATCGTGCAGCCTTCGTTTCGCCGAGTACGGCGAAAGAAATCTCGCTGATTTTTTCGGCCTTGAGCTGGCGCAGGAGCGGGCGCAGGTCCTTGACCGTGATGGCTGAGTCGGCCTTGATCAAGACGTCGCGGCCGGGGCGTTGCGCGAGCTCGGCCTTGACTTGCTGGACCAACGTTCGCGCGGTCGCCCGCTTGGACTCCACCCACAGGGTTCGGTCCGACGTGATGGTGAGCACGACCGAGTCAGACACCGATTTCTCGGGGTCCGGCGAGCCAGCCACGGGCAATTGCACGTTGCGACCGCGGGTGAGCATGGGCGTGATGACCATGAAAATGATCAGCAGCACCAAGACGACGTCGACCAGGGGGGTCACGTTGATCTCGGCCTTCAGGCCGCCCTTCTGATTGCCAGTGAAAGCCACCCGTTACCCCGTCACGGTGCGCGGCCTGAAGGTCAGGCTGGGATCGCGGAAGTCGACGCGATTCTTGCGCAGGTGGCGAGCCAGCAGGTCGAGAAGCTCGTTGCTCGCTTCGGAGATGTCCACCGCGCGGGCGTCGATCCAGGCGGTCAGGCCGTTGTAAGCGCCGACCGCGGGGATGGCGACCAGCAGGCCGAGCGCCGTGGTCGCCAAGGCTTCCGCGATACCGGCCGAAACGGTGGAGAGACCGCCCGAGCCCGTCTCCGCCATCATCTCGAAGGAGTTCACGATGCCGAGCACGGTGCCGAGCAGACCCACGAACGGGGCCGTGGAGGCCACGTTGGCCAGCACGCCGATACCGCGCTTCATGCTGTGAATTTCACGCTGCGCTTGGCGTTCGAGCGAGCGCGCGACCGACTCGAAAACCAGGTCGTCTTCGTTGCGGGGGCAGGTCTGGTACGCACGCAGCGCCGCCTCGAGCACGCGCCCCAGGTGCCCAACCTTACCGCCCATCGGAGCGTTCGCAGCTTGATCGATGTCGCCGCCCGACAGGAGCTCTGCCAGCTTCTTGGCGAAGGCGACCGACTGCTTGTTGGAAGCCGTCAGGGCGAAGATGCGCTCGCAGGCGATGACAAGCGAAACCAGCGACATGGCCAGCATGGTCCCGGTCACCAGACGGGCGCCGACGCCCATGTGGTACCAGAGTTCGATCATCGGTAAATTTCATAGGCTTCCCTCTGTCCTCTGTCCCTCTGAGCTCGCCCGATCAGTGCGCCGCGAGTCTGACTTGAATGATGTATTCCACCGAGACCGGCTTCCCTTGGTAGACGACCGGGGTGTACTTCCACTTGGAAAGGGCATTCAGCACCGCTTGATCCATCATGGGATTGCCCTTGACCATCTTGCAGCGCTTGAGCCCACCGTCCGTTCCGATCACACACTTGCTGATGAACAGCCCGGACACGTTCGCGTCACGGGCTTCCTTCGTGTATTCGGGGTCGACCTTCGACAACAAATTCGGGCGCGTCATGCCATCCATGAACGGCAGCACGGTCGTGTCGCCGCTCACGATGCCAGGACGCGAGCCCGCGCCCGTGCCACCAGCGACGCCGCTGGCGCCCGAGTTGGTGCCGGCACCCGCGCCACCCGAACCACCCGACACGCCGCCCGTACCCGCACCCGCAGTGCCGGCGCCGGGAGTCGTGTTCTCCGCCTTCGGCATCGCCTGCGGCGCGGCGGTCGCCACGGACTCGCCACCGGTGGCCGGCGTGGGCTTCGGGACCTCGGGCTGAACGCTCGCGCCCATCGTGGCGGTCGGCTTGTCTTCGGGAATGGCCTTCGCTGAGACCGGCTTTTTCGATTTGGTGGGCGCCACGACGCGCGCGGCTTCAGGTTCGGGAGCCTTGATCACCGGAGCGGACGACTCGCCCGCTCCGATGGCGCCCCGGTCCTCACCGCCCGCCAAACCAAGCGAGCGGAACTCCGCGACCTTGGGGGCATCGAAGAGGGTGACCGTCAGCTTCTTCGGAACCTCCTTGACGGGAGGTGGCGGCTGCTTCGACAGCACGATCGCTCCGAGCAGAGCGATGACATACACGGTAGCAACGCCAATCGTGCTCACGCCCATATCGCGCCAGTTGCTGGGGCGATCGAGAATGGCACTAAAGACCGGATCCTGCTGAACGGTCACGCGACCCCTACTTCAAGGATGGTGGATCTGATTTCAACACGCAGAACATGGTGTCGGGGCTACAAACTGTCGCGTAGTCGGGGCTAATTCCCGATCCGATCGTGCGGCCCTTGCTGATGTCGGGCACCGAATCACACAGTGTGTCGTCCGGTACCATTTCTCCCACCGGCGCTTCTGGTTCTGGGGTGCCGCAGTCGACCTCGGGGGCGGGTTCACCGCCGTCCGCGTCCACTGCTACGGAGCCGTCGAGATCACCGCCGTCTGCGATGCCCGCATCATCGGGCTGCGCTGCGTCGGGCTGCTCGCCGTCGGTCGGAGCAGGAGCAGCGGCATCGGCGTCGACCGGGAGCTCCAGCGCGCAGCTGACCACCGGGTAGACCGCGGTAACCTTGTAGACCGCGGTGCAGCCGTTGGCGATGTAGGTGAGGTCCGCCGCGAACGAGGTGCCCGTATCGGCCGCCGTGTTGTAGACGCGGACATTGCTGAACTGATACTGCACGTCGACCGCGTCCTGAGCAGGATAGGGCGGCATGCACATGTCTTCGTTGGGCATCTCGGGGTACGCGTCCATGCGCACCCGCGCCACGTTGAGCGTGGGCACCACGCAGAAGTCATCACTTCCCGCGGTAGAGTCCTCGAAGCCTCCGAGCGCATAGGGCTTGTCTTCAGGGTTCGGCACCCCGAGCGAGTACAGATAGTTCGTGATCCCGGAGGGCTGGATGCCGATGCTGGTCCGATTGTAATCGGGGCTCTTGTCCTTGCTGGAGATCGGCTGGTTGTACCCCTGCACGCTGAGGACTTCGCCGGTGAGGGTGGCGCAGTCACCCTCGCCCGAGACCAATGTGTAGTGCGCCGCGAAATCGCCGCGCGCGATGTTGCACTTGGGCTTGGGCTGTTCGCAGCCCACGACGAGTAGGCTGGCGGCGCCTAGGCCGCACACCGACAGCACCTGAGTGCGAGCACGGTTTTTCATGTTCTTTGCGTTCCTCATGGCTCAGAACGTCCCCTTGATGCCGAAGCGAAACATGCGCGGCGCCTGGTAGGCCGTTGCGCGACCGAAGTTGGGATTCTTGTTGGCGGGATCGAACGGGGTGCCGTCGTCGTTTTGCAGGTTGGCTAGGCCTCCGCTCTCAACGGGGCGGACGTTGGCGGTCGTGTAGCGTTGATCTCGCGCCGTAACCTGCTGGAAGTTGAACAGATTGAAGATGTCCATGGTCAGCGAGATGGTGCGGTCCTTCTCGAACTTGAACCCGTAGGCGAGCCGCACGTCCACGTTGTACACCCAGGGCAAGCGCTCACCTTCGCCGCGGTCGAGGATGTACACCTGATCGGTGAGGTAGAGCGGGTGCGAGCCGAGCACGCTGGTCGGGCCGCCCGAGTAGGCGCGGAAGCCGGCGCCAGGCGTAATCGCACCGAACTTGCCCGGGAGCTCGAACTCCCTCGCGCCGAACGCACGGAAATAGTGGCGGTGGTCGCCCGGCAAGTAGCCGTTGCGGTTCACCGTCAGCGAGCGCAGGTCGAAGTCGCTGTTCATGTGCGGATCGTTCTGAAGGCTATCCGCGCTGTAGAGACCGGTGTAGTTGCCGCGCAGCCACGACACGGTGTAGCTGGCCTGGGCCATCCAGCCGTGAGAGTAGAGCTTGGTGAAGTACAGCGTGACGCCGTCGTACTTGCGCTCGGCCTTGGGGAAGTCCTTGGCGATGCCCGAGCCCGGGTTGCCGAAGAAGTAGGTGTTGGCCTCGTCGCGGCTCATGTCTTCGATGGTCTGATTGAGCCAGCGCTTGGAGTAAGTGAGGCCCAGGCGGCCATCTTCGATGATCTCGTACTCGCCGCCGCTCACGAACTCGTCGGTCGAGGGAGCCTTGATCTTGGGATCGACGGTGGAGGTACCCGAGGCGTAGGGAGCGTACTTCGAGTTGGGAGCCGCGCCCCAAGGCAGCAGGTTGTCGTACTGTGTGCACGCGCCAGCTGCTTGTCCGGGCTTGGTCGGATCGCACGCAGCGCCATCCGCGTAGGAGTAGAGGAAAGGCTCGCCGGACAGATAGCGATCCAGCATGCGCAGCGGCACGGTCTCGTAGTAGCGAGCGTAGTTGACGAAGAGCTTGGACTTACCTTCGGAGGTGGGGTCGAAGATCAGACCGGCGCGGGGCGAGACCTGGTTCGGGAGCACCATCGCGAGGCTGCCGTCGCGCGCGTACATGAGCTGCGCGTCGTAGCGTAGGCCGGCGTTGAGGGTCACCCAGTCCTTCATCGCCCAGCTGTCCTGGACGAAGCCACCCATCGACATCGAGCGTGTCGCCTTGTGAATGCTCTGAAGCACCACCGGCTGATCGGGGCCGGAGAGGTAGCCGTTGGCGAGCTGCTGCTCGTAAATCTGGCCGTCATAGGACTGGTCGACGAAGTCGCGGCCGCCAGTGTAGGCACTCCTGTTGTCCAACCATTGATGCTCGAGGTCGAACCCGAGCTTGGCGGTATGGTGACCGAAACCCTCGAACAGATAGGTCAGGACGGAGCGCGCCTGCACGCGGTTGCTCTTGTACTGCTCGAGCAGCTCAGGGCCACCGGTGCGGTAGTCGGTCACGGGGCAGGAGATGGCGTCAGGATTGCCCGCCGGGGATTGGCAGGCGCCCATCGGAACCTTCTCGAAGTCGGTGATCGAGCGCTGTGGGTCGCGCAGCACCCAGACGTTCGACTGTCCCGCCAGGCCCGAGTTGCTGCCGAGCTTCGAGCCGTCGGAAGGCAACGTCGAGTTGTTCGCGTTATTGTATCCGAGCCAGCTATCGAGGAAGAGCCGCTTGCCATCGAGCTCCGAGGTCCACTTCAACAGCGCGTTGGTGCTGTTGGCCTTGTAGACGTTGGCGAGGGCGTCGTAGCTGCCGTTCAGGGTCTTGTAGTAAGGGTTGATGGTTTGGGTGCTGATCTGAGGCAGACCCGTGTCCGGATGGAAGCCGTACTTACCGTCTCCGCCAGACACCGGGTAGACTCCGTTGACGGAGAGGTTCACACGGTTGTGGCTGTTGGCGGCCCAGGTCAGCTTGCCGATGGCCTGGAACATGTCCTGCTGGGCCGCGTACGTCTTGGTGGTGCCCGGGATCAGCTTGGTCTGCGCGCTACCGTCGTCGTTGAGGAGCGGGGTGCCGTCGTCAGCGAACTGGGATTCGTGCAGAGAGCGCTTCAGGTTGTACTTGGACTGGGCGTAGTCGAAGCCGGCGTAGAACCACAATTTGTCCTTGATGATCGGACCGCTGACGTCACCGCCGATGTCGAACATGCGATCGAGCTTCGGCGTGGTGACCACCGTTTGGCCGTCGCGTTGTACCACCTTGGGATCACCCGAGAGCGCGCCCGGCGCGTAGTTCGCCCATACCGAGGCGTGGACCTCGTTGGAGCCTGACTTCGTGATGGCGTTGAAGATACCGCCGGTGGAGCGACCGTACTCCGGCATGTAACCGCCGCTCAGCACGCTGACCTCTTTCATGAAGTCGATGCTGAGTGGGGTGTTGTTGAGGCCGTAGAGCGAGTTGGACACCGACTGGCCGTCGATCAGGTAGCGGTTTTCGCCCGATGACGCGCCGAACATCGACATGCCGAAGGGATCGGCCTGCACGCCGGGAACCACGTCAGCCACCGATTCGAACGAGCGCACGGAGGAGCCCTTGCCTCCGGGCATCGACACCGGGATGCGCGTCGTGAAGTCCGACGTGATGTTCATACCGACGCTGCTCGAGCCGACGTCGACGGTGGGCGTGCGGCCCACGACAACGACTTCCTGGGCCTTGAGTGCCTCGGGCAACAGCGAGCCGTTCAAGCGGAGCGTCGCGTCGACGTGGAGGTCGAGGGCCTCGCGCGCATAGGGTTTGAAGTTCTCCGCTTCGACACGCAGCGTGTACACGCCGGGAGGCAGCCCCAGGATGCGATAGCCGCCCTGAGCGTCGGTCACGGCCAACTCTTCGCCCTGCAACGCAGGGGAGGTGACGGTCACGACGGCATCCGCCACGGGCTTGCCCGTGGAGGCATCGCGGATCGTTCCGATCAGACCCGCGGCGCCTTGCTGCGCTTCGACGGGACTTACGCAGAGCGTGCCCGCACCCAAGATCGGGAGGCTCAAGGCCGCCATCGTCAGCAGACGGCCCAGGGCCATCGTGCTGCGAGGCCTATATGAGTTCGAGCCCCTCTTCTTACCTTCGGCGGCTTCCGCCATTACCACCCTCCATTACAGAAATGCGTTCGCGTCGTTTTGATGCGCAGACCGGTACATCGGGGCCTTACAGCGGCCCTTACCTTCGTTGGGTCAGCTAGGACCTCACGGGTCCCTCGTCGGCTCTGGTCCCTCAGTCCGGGACTTCCCCCCATCGGAAGCCCAGGATTTTCGGTGCGTCCCCTTGTGCAACGCAGGTTGCCGAACGATTTCGCCAAGCCCGAATAGGGTAACATCGTGGTCAACGTGGAATACAAGCAAACTTGCGGGGTACCCCAATCATTTTAGTGAGATGCGGCGCAGCTCTGCTGCCATGTAGGGAGCAGCCATGCAGCAGAAGCGATGTGCGCGCCGCGCTCTCGGCAGGGGCCACGAACGGGGATGCAAGGCCGCTTAAAGCGACACGGGCTCGCGACGGAGTCGCGAGCCCGTGAGCTGGAGATCATGCTGCGTTCAGCGGACTGCAGCGTAGGCGTCTGCAATACCGGAGCCGTAGAAGCCGTTGTACAGCGGACTTCCTTCGCAGTTCATCTCGGGCATGTCGTCAGGGTAAGGCTGATAGGGGTTTGCCGGGCAAGCCGTGTGCTGCGCGCGCAGACCCATGTGGGCCTTCAGCAGCGTGGGCGAGAGCTTGCCGAAGCGGCTCATCACCAGTGCTGCGACAGCCGTGGCGTGGGGCGTGGCCATGGAGGTGCCCTGCATCAGGCCGTAGGTCTCGGCGCAGGTGCTGGGATCGGAGTTGGGATCGTTGGGGTCGAGGCCATCGGCGCAGTTCACGCCCACGCGGCCGTTCCAGTTGATCGCGTCGAGGAAGTACCAGCTGTCTGAGGGCATCGGCGAGAGGATCTGGCCCGATGCGTTGCCAGGCATCGGCACGTGCAGGTCACCACCAGGCGACGCGATGTCGACGATGCCCAGGCCGTAGTTCGAGTAGTAGGCCATGTTCTTGTCGCCACCGATGGCGCTCACGCCGATGACTCCATCGAGGCCGACCGGCAGCAGCTTGCACGAGGAGTCGATGTTTCGCTCCACGGTCTCGGCGTCGGTCGGACTGAAGTAGTCGACGGTCGGATGGGCCAGGTCGATCTGCTCGTTGCTGGCGGCCGCGAACATCGTGGTGCCCTTGCGGCTCGCGAAGTTCACAGCACGCTGCTGGGCGGTCATCAACGTCTTCTGCACCGGATCGCTCGGGCAGCTGAAGTACCAGGGATCGATGTAGATGCTTCCGTTGACCAAGGGGATGTCGTGGGTCGCGGCCCAGTACATGCCGCAGATGAACGACTCGGGGTAAACGAAGCCGTCGTCGGTGACCTTGATCGAGGCGAGCGTGACGCCGGGGGCGATGCCTCCGATGCCGTGCCCGTTTTCCTTGGCGGCAATGATGCCCGCGACGTGCGAGCCGTGGCCCACGATGTCGCGGCCCCAGCTGTCGTGTCGGGTGTCGGCGAAGCCACCGATGCACGATGCGCTGTTCCCGGCGCTGATCTGACCCTTGAGGTCGGGCAAGCTGTCGTCGACGCCCGAGTCCATCACGGCAACCATCACGGACTTGGCGCCCTTCGTGATGCGATGGGCTTCCTTCACGTGGATGATGTCGTTGTTCCACTGATAGCCGCTGAGCGGCTCGGGCGACGTGGGCGCGGGCCGCGGCGACTTCACGTCACTCCAGGCCATGTGCACCGGCAGCGCCGAGGTGCCGGCGCCGGTCGTGGCGGCCACCGAATCGATTTCCGGCCGTGCCTCGAGCTTCGAGGCGAACGACTGGGTGTGTCCCGTGGCGATCACGACGCCGATTTCGGGATAGGAGGCCACGAGCTCGCCGCCGGCTTTCTCGATGTCCTTCTTCGCGGACTTCGGGACAGCTTCGCGCTTGTAGAGCACGACGAAGGTCGCTGCAGGGATCTCGTCGAGCGCTGATGCGGAGCCGAGAGTGGTTTGCTCTTCGCCCGAGGGCTGGATATCTCCGGCGCACGCCGAAAGCGGCATTGCGAGTGTTAGCGCTAGGCGAACGACCTTTCGCGGCAAGGGAAGCGTCATGGCCACACATCCTTCTCAATGAGGTTACGTACCGAGGTTGGAAGGGCTCCTTGCGAGAACCGTACCTGGCTTAAAACCCCGCAAAACTCGGTCGTTTCGCGGTGTCTTGAAGGGGCCTACCTCGGCACCTGTTTCCGCGGCGGAAACAAACTGTTGTCTGCGAGGCAACAGGGTTAGCGGCCGATGCAGCGCGCGTTGCGCGGCAGACTCTCATCGAGCCTTCGCTGCATGCGCAGCAACGGAGATGTGGGCCGCGGAAATGCAACGACGATGGTGGCGAGGTAGGGCGCGTTGCGCGATCAACTTCCCATCGTCTGCGCGGTACCGACATCTGCGTGTGGCTCGGCATGAGCACCACGTCGTTGCGGTGCGCCGACCGGGTCCGCGGCCGACGACGACCAGGTGCTACTCGTCGAGCGGACCGCACCAAGCGGAGCTGCGCATCCACACCCGACTTGGTCAGCGTGTCCGCGTGACGAGCGCAACCAACTTTCGGCGCGCCGTCGAACCGGCCTCCATGCCAGTGAGCTCACGATGGAGTGCCAGTAGGGGAGCCAGGAGCGATGCTCTTGCCACTCGTCTATAGAGGATGCCTGCAACTCGAGCCGCCCAGGGTGGTGACAACGAACCGCGGGAGCCGGCTTCTCCCCTGGGCTGTCGTTGCCTGCGAGTGTCTGTCCGCGGAGCAACAGAGATGGCGGCCCAGGCAGGGTACGTTTGGGTGGGGGCAGCTGCAGGCCGGAGTGCGACAAGGCATCTCATCCCGACCGGCCGGAGTGTTGCTTGTGTTGCCTGCGAGTGTTGCCTCGGAGTGTTGCCTGTGAAGCAACACGGGAGGCGGTCGCGGCAGGGGGTGTTGCTTCGGCCGTTATCCCAAGAGCCTCCGTTGCTTGCGAGTGTTGCCTGCGAGGAGACAGTTGTTGCCTCGGGTGTAACGCGAACTTGCGTGCGACATAGGTAATTGAGGTGGGATCACCCAAAAATGCCAGGAGTTCCGCGCCTACCCGGTCGACTCTGGCCCTGCAATGTTGCTGGCACGTGTCCTGCTTTAGTCCCTTGCGAAGTTCGCTCTCGACAATGGCAAACCCCGGGCGACCGGGCGTCGCAAAACCACGGGACTCCGAAGCGAGTTAGCCGGGTTACCGAAGGAGATAAGCACATGAATAAGCTGAAGTTGGTTCCGGCCGTGATGGCGCTCACGTTGATTGGCTGCGCGGCCGACATGGCCGACGATGGTTCTGAGGTTGCTGATCAGGACATCGTGGACGACAACGGCCTTCCGAAGGGCAACGGCCTCCCGAAGGGCAACGGCCTTCCGAAGGGCAACGGCCTTCCGAAGGGCAACGGCCTCCCGAAGGGCAACGGCCTCGTCGAGGGTGCTGGCCTGAACAACGGCGCCGTGGTCTCCCTCAAGAACGCCGACGGCAGTCCCAACACGGCTGGCCTCTTGAACACGGGCAACGGCTTGCTCGGCTACGACAACAACCAGGGCACCGAGTACGGCGACATGACGGCGCAGTACCTCGTCGAATGCGCACTGCCCACCGGCCACTGCGTCGACGTAGTGGACTACGCGGGCGTGCCGGCGACCTACTGCGGCTCCTTCAACGTGGCGCCCGAGTGGGAGTTCGGCGACTGCGGTACGGCCTGCCAGGAGCGCGTCTCGGCGTGTATTCTTGCGCGTACCAACGCCAAGGGCGAGCACGTGGTGCTCGAGTTCAACGGCACCTTCAACAACTCGCAGGGCAACAACCCGCTCGGCACCCACAACAGCTCGCTCGGCTATGGCAAGCAGGAAGCCGTCTTCATGGGCAACCTCTTCCTGGATCCGCCCCAGGCCCACTTCTGCACCGGCAGCTCGCTCAATAGCTGGGGTACTTCGTACTTCAACTGGGACGGCAAGGGGCCGCTCGCCACGCGTCTGTGCGGTGGGACGTACAGCGCCAGCACCGTCTTCGCCAGCGGTTCCGACTGCACGCAGGTGTACATGTTCGCGGGTCAGTGCAACTTCGACGTGACCACGGCCTTCACGCCCATCATCAACCAGATGCAGAACAAGTGTTCGTGGGGTTCGAACAGCACGGCCAGCAGCTGCAAGGACAAGAACGGCCGGACCTGGAACAACGTCATCACCACCTTCACCAAGTGATGAGTTGACGTCGCGCCTTCGGGCGACTGCCTAAGCTAGCGAACTTTGAAACGCCCGGAACCCACGGTTCCGGGCGTTTGTTCTTGTTTGGCTCCCGCACAACCGCCGGCCCCTTCTGGGGCGAAGCTCGAAGCCGTTCGCGACGTGGTATGCAGCGTTTGGCCCATGTTCGCGCTCAAGATCACCGCCAGGGCAGACGAGCTCCTGATCGAGGTTCAGGTCGCTCCACGCGCCTCACGCACCAAGCTCCTGGGCGTGCATGACGGCAAGCTCAAGGTGGCCCTCGAGGCCGCACCCGTGGACGGCGAGGCCAACGCCGCGCTGATCGCCTTCCTGGCCAAGCTACTCAAGCAGCCCAAGCGCAACGTGGTGCTGGTTCGTGGTGAAACCAGCCGTCACAAGCTAGTCGCGCTGCGCGGCGTGACGGAAGCAGAACTGCAGCAGCTCCTCGCCTGAGGGGAGGCCCCTCGCGGCTCAGAGCCCGAGTTCGCTGGCGTTGGCGCGCATCCACTCGATGTAGAACGCCACGTCCTTGTGGGACTCGACTTCGCCGCGCTCGCAACGGGTCTCGACTTCCTTACGCAGGTCACCGAGCCGCTTGCTGGGCGGGATGCCGAAGGCTTCGGTGATGGCGCTGCCGAGGCCCTTGGGCAGGGGCGGCACCTTGGAGTCGATGGCCGCCAGCGCCTTGATGCGCTTGCTGAGCTCGCTGATCTGCCGCAGCCCCCGCTTCTTCTTCTCGGGGCGCTTGGTGGTGATGTCAGCGCGGCTCAAGTCCAACAGGTCCTTGAGGCCCTCGCCCATCTCGCGCGAGAAGCGACGCACCGCCGAGTCGGTCCAGCTGCCGTCGTACTGACTCGCGCGCAGGTGATTGAGGATGAGGAAGTGCACGCGCTGGTGCAGCTCGCCCTCGATGCCGACGCGACGCGCCAGGCGCTTGCGGAACATGGCCGCACCCGCCTCGGAGTGACCGAAGAAGTGCACCTCGCCGTTCTCGCCGACGCTGCGGGTCTTCACCTTGCCGATGTCGTGCAGGAGGGCGCCCCAGCGCACGTTGAGCCGCGGCACGCTCTGCCAGACCACCTGCTTGGTGTGTTTCCACACGTCCTTGTGTCGCCACTCGCCGTCGCCGAAACCCACCAGGGCCTCGATTTCAGGCAACCAGACGCGCAGGAACCCGAGCTCGAGCAGGGCGTCCAGGCCCATGTCCGGCTGGCGGCCCGTAAGCAGTCGATCCAGCTCCCGGCGCACCACGGCGACTCCGAGCGTGTTCCACTCGTCAGCAGTCGGGGTCGCCGGCCGCTTTTCGGCCAATGCCGGGTCCACGGAAGCCACGTCCGCTGCCCACACCAGTGCGCGGAGGGCGACGTCAGGACGCAGGGCTTCGGCGGTGCTTACGGACATCATGCTCGCCTCCTCGCTCGCGGGGGGCGCAACGCTAGCAGGTAGGCACCGACGCCGCAAAAGCGAATCGCTAACGAGGTTTAGGTACCGCAACGGGTTTTGCAGGTTTCATGCCCCGGCCCGGGAGCGCTGATGTACCCTTCGGGGCCATGAGGCGGCTGCTTAGCGAGCTCCGGATTTGGCTGTTTCCGCTGTCAATTCTGCTGGGCGGCGCGCTCGCGGTCTTCGTGCTCACGGTCTGGGTCGACGCGGCGCACTCCTTGGACCCATCCCACGTCCTGGACCTCATCGTCGAGCCGAACCCGGTGTCGGCGCAGAACACCCTCGGCAGTGCCGGTGAGGTGGTCGCCGCGGTCTTGGCCATCGCCATCACGGTCGTGGCCATCATCGTGGAACTCGCCTCCAACCGCTACACGCACCGCATCACCGAGCTGTTCGTGCGCGAGCCCATCAACTTCTACGTGATGGGGTTCTTCGTCATCACCGCCCTGCAGGGGCTGTGGGTGAACCTGATCATCGACTACGAGCCGGGCCACGGCGGCTTCGTGCCCTACGTGTCCATCGGCGTGTCGATGGCGATGCTGACCCTGTGCCTGCTGATCTTGCTGCCGTACTTCGCCTTCGTGTTCTCGTTCCTGAATCCGATCAGCATCGTGCAGCGCATCCGCGATAAGACCCTGCACGGTATCGAGCTCTCCCTTGGGCGCTGGAATCCCTTCGAGACCCACGTCTCCGCGCGCCTGTCGGGCGCACAGCAGGAGGCGGTGCGCGGCATCGAGCAGCTCTCCGATGTGTCGTTGAACGCGATGGAACACAAGGACAAGGGCGTGTCCATGGCGGGCGTCGACGCGCTCTGCTCACTGCTCGTGAGCTATCAGCGCCTGCGCCCGAAGCTGCCCGAGGGGTGGTTCGGGATCGACGGCTCACTGGCCCACAACCCGGACTTCGTCTCGATGGCGCCCGAGGTCCTCGAGGACCTGCGCAAGCGCAAGGTCTGGCTCGAGTGGAAGATCCTGCGTGGCTACCAGAGCCTCTACAACGAGGCACTCAACAAGATGCGCGACATCAACTACCTGGTGGCGATCAACTCGCGCCTGATGGCGGAGGCGGCCTGGGATCACCAGAACGCGCAGCTGTTCGAGATGGTGGTGAAGTTCTTCAACACCTACCTGCGTTCGGCCATCAACGCCCACGACATCCGCACCGCCTACAACGTGCTCAACCAGTATCGCCTGGTGGGCGAGAGCGCGGTGAGGCGCGACCCGAGCGGCGCGCGCGCCATCGAGATCGCCAAGTACTTCAAGTACTACGGCTTGCTCTCGTTCAACGCCAAGCTGCCTTTCATCCTGGAGACGGTGGCCTACGACATGTGCGCGCTGATCGAGTTCGCGTTCGATCAGAAGAGCCCCGCCACCCAGCCCCTGCTGCGCATCTTCTTGCAAGTGGACAAGGAGGGCGAGGGAGCCACCCAGGAAACCAGCCTGCGTGGCGTGCGCAAGGCCCAGCTCAAGCTTGCCAGCTACTTCCTGCTGCGCGGAGACGAAGCCCTGGCCCGCGAGGTGTTCCTCGACATGGGTGACGAGCGCCCCGAGCGTCTGGCCTCCATCCGCGACGAGCTCTTGAACGTGGAATCGCGCGAGTTCTGGGAGGTCTCCGACCGCGGGGTGAACTTCGACTACCTCGGCGACGAGCGGAAGGCGCAGCTGTTGCGCTTCTTCGAGTGGTTCGGGGATCGCCTGCCGCGTTCCCGTAACTCGGGTCCCCAGCGCGCGCAGCCGGCACCCATCCCGGCCGACGCCGGGAACCTGGTGCCTGCTCCGCCGCAGGCCGCCGCGCCCGCAGGCAGCAACGCTAGCTGACCTCCATGCAGCCGTCTCCTCCCGACCTTCCTGACGCCTCTCCCACTCGCATGGAGGTGCGCAGTCGTCGCCCTCCGAGCCGGGAAGTCGCCATCGAGGAGGACGACACGCGCGCGGCGGAGGATCTCGAGGCCCCCTCCTATACGGTCCGCAACATCGTCGACCGGCAGCTGCACAAGCGCATGGAGCTGTTCGCGCCGCTGGTGCTGGCCCTGGTGTGCCTGGTGGCGCTGTCTTCGATGCTGCTGGGGGGCGACCCGCTAGCCCGCTACGTGCTCCTGGCCACGTTGGGTGTGGGGGCGCTCGGCAGCGGCTACACCATGCTTCGGCTCAAGCGTGGAAGGCATCTCGAGGTGTCACACCTGGTGATGTTCGGGGTGGCTTGCGCGGTGCCTCTCAACGGGGCCTTCTACTATTGGGGCGTGCTCTCGGGCGTGCTGGTGCTGTTGCCGCTGGGCGCCTTCGTCTTTCCGGTCGGGCGCACGCGGCAGGGCATGTTGGCGGCCTTCAGCGTGCTCGCCACGCACCTTCTGCTCTCGAGTCTGACCATCCTCGGGGTGATCCAGGACCGTGGGTTGCTTCGGCCCCACGACCTGCCGCCGCTCGGGCAGTGGCTAAGCTTGTTCTTCGCGGACTCCATCGCGGTGGCGGCGTACTTCATCGGGCGCAGAAGCGAGCTCTACGCCGAGCGCGCCATGCGCGATCTCGACCGGGCGGCTCGCGAGGCGGCCCAGCGCGGTGAGCTGCTCGCGGAGGCGCGCTTCGACCTGGCGCGTGCATTGCGCGCGGGCAGGGCAGGGCGCTTCACGGGCCAAAGCCTGGGGGGCTACACGCTGGGGATGGTGCTCGGACGCGGCGCGATGGGCGAGGTCTACGAGGGCACGTCGGCCAGCGGCGAATCCTGCGCGGTGAAGCTGCTGCACCTGCACCTGGTGAGCGACCGCAACCACTACGCCCGCTTCGTGCGCGAGGCGCGCATCGCATCCACCTTGAACGTGGCCAACGTGGTTCGCGTGATCGAGGCCTCCGACGAGAACGCGGTGCTGCCCTATCTCGTGATGGAGCGTTTGAGCGGCGTGGACCTCGGTGCGCACCTCGGGCAAGTCACCAAGCTCGAGTCCGCAGAAGTGCTCGCGCTCCTGCGTCAGATCGCCGAGGGGCTCGACGCGGCCCACGCCGTGGGCATCGTGCACCGCGATCTCAAGCCGCAGAACATCTTCCGCGCCAGCGTGGGCGAGCAGGTGATTCTGGAAGGTGCTCGACTTCGGGGTCTCCAAGCTCCTCGATCAGAATGCCACCATCAGCCAGGGCGTGGTGGTCGGCACGCCGCAGTACATGGCTCCGGAGCAAGCGCGCGGTGACGCCGTCGATGCGCGCGCGGACTTTTACTCGCTGGCGTTGATCACCTACCGCGCGCTCACCGGGCGCCCGGCCTTCATCGTCAGTGACGTCCACACCTTGCTGGCGGTGGTTTCCTTGCGCATGCCGCCACGACCCAGCGACATGGTCGCGATACCCACCGAGGTCGACGACGTCATCGCGGTGGCCATGTCGAAGGAGCCGCGCGACCGCTTCCCGAGCGCGCGGGCCTTTGCGGATGCTCTGGAGCTGGCGTTTCAGGGGCGCATCGACCCCGAGCTACGCAAGCGCGCCCAGGACGTGTTGGCTCGCTGGCCCTGGGACGACCCGGCGCGCGAACAAAAGTAGTTTCAGCAGTCAGCAGAGGTAGCGCGACGTCACGGTATGCGTGCGCTTCGATGGCTGTGGGTCTCGCTCTTGGTGGGCTGTTCGCCCGTGGTCAGCGCGCCCCGCCGCGCGCGCGTGGAGCGCCCTCTGCGGCCGACCTGCCAGGTGTTGGAGGGCGCGCTCTGGTGCGCGGACGAGCAGGCACCACTCGAGCCCGTGCACCTTCCCTTCGCCATCAAGATGGCCGCCCCGCGGGCCGCCGGTGGTGCCTATGCGCTCGGGTCGGCCGGGCAGCTCGTGCGAATCGGGCCGCGCGGTCTGATTACGGGCGCTTTCCAGACCGAGCTCGTGTCGCTGACGACGACGCAGGATTATCTGTGCGGCGTCAGCACGGGTGGGGAGGTGCTCTGTGCGCGCGACCACCACCAGGACGCCGTCTGCCCCGCCGCCGGGCTCTCACCCTGGCAGCGCGTGCCGAACCTCCGGCCTCGGGACGCCGAGCTATGGAGTGCCGACGCCGGCAAGCGCCTCTGCACCACGGACGAAAGCGGGGAGGAGCAGTGTCGCTCGGGGCGCGCTGCCTGTGGCCGCTTTTGCCTGTCCTATCCTGCCTGTGGCCCCCTGCGCTGCGTCGACGCCTGCGCGCCCGAAGACCAGCTCGGGGCGATGCTTTGATTTTTCTTCATCACGCCGAGTCGGTGAGGAGACGATCCCACGTGAGGTCCGTGCCCCTGCCCATGTTCCTGCGCCGCACTCGCACCCTGTCCAGCGCGCCCGCGCCGGAGCACGCGGTCGTCAGCGTGGTGCGGGCAGAGCTCCCCCGCGTGGAGCGCCTGCTCGGGCGCATGCTGGGACCGCGGGCCGACCTGGAGGACCTGGTGCAGACCGTGTTCGTGGAGGCCTGCCGGTCCTACCCGAGCTTTCGCGGAGAGGGCAGCCTGGGCGCCTTCATCGGCGGCATCACCGTGCGCGTGGCCCGTCGCGCCATGCGAGGCAGCGCCTTCTCACGCCATCGTGCCGATCTGGAGGTGGAGCCCGCGAGCCCGGGCATGAATCCCGAGGAGAGCTACCAACACGGGCAGCACATGCAGGCCATCCGGCGGGCGCTCGAGAAGCTCGCGCCCAAGAAGCGGGTAGCGTTCACGCTGTGGGCATTCGAGGGGCTCGAGCCTGCGGAGATCGCGCGACTCACCGGCGCAAGCCTGGCAGCCACCCGTTCGCGCATCTTCTACGCGCAACGCGAACTCCGGCAGATGGCTCTAAAGAACCCGAGTCTGCGCGACGCGCTGGGGGGGCCCGATGAAACCCGATGAACGCCTGCGCGCGCGCTTGCGAGAACTCGCCGACGCGGAGTCACTGCCCGAGTTGTCCGCCGCGCGGCGCCTGGGGGCCGAGTCGCGGGCACGCGCGGAGCTCGAGCGCAGCGAGAGACGGCGTACTTGGGGGCTGGCGCTGTTCGCCTGTGGAGCGCTGGCCGTGGCGGCGCTGTTGATGCTCGAGCTGCCGAGTCGCTCACAGCAGGCGCAAGTCGCCGTGCGTCCGTCGCAGGGCTCGCCTCCACCGCATGGAGTCGACACTCGGTCCGCTGCCCACGTGGGCTCCTCCTTGCCGAGCGCACCAGCGCAGTCGCCCTCGTGTAGCGCGCACGCCGCGGCGCGCTGGACCCACGTCCCGAATGGTCTCGAGCTCGATCTCGGCGCGCGCGCTCTGCTGCGGGCTTCGCCGGAGGCGCTCGTGACGCACAGCCTGTCGGACGACTGTGACGTGCAAGCTGGCCTCGAGCGTGGCGCTTTGGCCGTGCACGCCAGGCACCTGGGCGGGCGCACGTTGGTGGTGCACACGCCACGCGGCGACGTCACGGTCAAGGGCACCATCTTCGAAGTGGCGCTTTCAGCGTCGGGCGAGCTGAGCGTGGGCGTCGACGAGGGCTTGGTGGAAGTGCGTCCGCCCGACGCCGCGGCTGTGCTGGTGGAGCCCGGAATTCGAGTCTCGCTCGGCACACGCATGACGCGAGAGCCATTCGCCCACTCCGAGCGCACCGCCCTGCGTCGACAGCTCGGCTTGGACGTCCTGGTTCCGAGCACGGGGCAGGCGCTGCCCATGCCGCAGGTCCAGCCGAACGCTCCAGACGCCGCGGCGGAGGAGCCGACCGTGGAGCGCAGCTGGCACGCGGGCAGCGTCGAGCCGCCCCGCGTCGCGCCCGAGCCGGGCTCGAGTGTCACCGAGGAAGGGCGCCCCATGTCGAAGCCGCGAGTGGTCCATGAAAAGGGAGGTCATCCATGAAGAAGCTAGTCATCGCCTTGTGCATCGTAGGAACCCTTGCGGGCCTGGCTCGCGCCGAGCCGATTCATGCGCCCAAGCCGGTCGAATACGGCTTCGACGACGAACTCGTGTCCGGCGACCTCGTGCGCTCGGACAGCGAGTTCATACCGGTCCGGCGGCGCAGCGTGCGCGCTTCGCTGGTCGAGGTGCGCACCAGCTACGTGCCCGAGTTACTCAAGAGTGTCGAGGACCTCTAAAGACCCGCCTGCGGTCACGGGGCGAGTTGGCCGTGCGATTTGGAGAATGCTCTGCCGCGCGGCATGCTGCATCACCATGGATCATCTGCTCGCCGGGGACATCGGGGGAACCAAGACCGCGCTCAGCCTCTACGCGCGAGACCCCCAAAGCGGATACCGCGACGTGGCGCATGCTCGGTACGTGAGCGCCGAGTATTCGGGGCTCGCGCCCATCATTCGGGATTTCCTGCAAGCAGCGCTCGGAGCTGGCGCCCACGACAGCGTGCGCGCCGCGGCCTTCGGCGTGGCCGGACCCGTGGAGAACGGCGTCTGCAAAACCACCAACCTGCCCTGGATCATCGAGCAGCGGCTCCTCTCGCAGATCCTGGGCGCCCCGGTCGGGCTGATCAACGACTTCCATGCCGTGGCGCTCGGCATCGGCGAGTTGATGCCCGAGGACTTCGAGGTACTGCAGGTGGGGCAGCGCGACCCCGAGGGCCCGGCGGCCATTCTCGGCGCGGGCACCGGCCTCGGTGAGGCCATCCTCCTGCCCGGACCGGGCGGCGGGGTGCAAGTCATCGCAAGCGAAGGCGGCCACGTGGACTTCGCGCCTCGCAACCAGCTCGAGCTCGAGCTGCTGCAGTTTCTGTGGTCGCGCCATCGCCGCGTGTCGGTGGAGCGCGTGGTGTCAGGACCGGGCATCAAGACCCTGTACGACTTCGTGATCGAGAGCCAGCAGGCACCGGAGTCCGGTCAGGTACGGGAAGCGCTCGAAAAAGAAGACCCGAGCAAGGTGATCGGTGAGCACGGTGTGGCCGGCACCGACGCGGCCTGCGAGAAGGCCGTGGATCTCTTCGTGAGCTTGTACGGCTCCGAAGCCGGCAATCTGGCGCTCAAGATTCTCCCGCGCGGAGGTCTGTTCGTGGCAGGTGGGGTGGCGCCCAAGCTGATCGCCAAGATTCGCGACGGCTCCTTCATGCACGCCCTGCTCGACAAGGGGAGGCTCTCGAGCGCCCTGATGCAGTTGCACGTCGCGGTGGTGATGAACCCGCACGTGGGTTTGTTCGGAGCCCGTCGCTTGGCCAAGGACCTTCACAACAGCCGCATCTGATGAAGCAACGCGGCAGGCCAAACGACAACGGGCTGATCCTCAACGCACGTTCACGATGGCGACTGCGTTGGGCTCCATCAATCCCGTGACGAGATCACCCAGCGCGCTGAGCTTGCCGTCTGCGGCGATGCTGAACACAGCCAGCGATCCCGAGCCCTGGTTGGCCACCACCATCAGCTCGCCTTCGGAGTCGATGTCGAAGTTGCGCGGGGTCGTGCCGCGTGTGGACTCGTTCTCGATCAGGGTCACGGTGCCATTGGCCGCGATGGAGAACACCGCGATGTTGTTCTGCCCGCGGTTGCTCATGTACACGAACTTGCCCGACGGGTGCACGAGCGCATGGGCGCCCGTGTCGCCAGCGCCGTCCGCCTGGTTGTTGGCCAGGGCCGACGTGGTCTGCAGCTCGGTCAACAGACCTGCGTTGCTGATGCTGTAGACCGACAAGGTGCTGTTGTCCTCGTTGGCCACGTAGAGGTAGGGCTTGCTGGGATGCAGCGCGACGTGGCGCGGCCCGGCGGGGGTCTCCACATCCGGGTCACCGCCGCGGATGGTCACCGGGTCATTGGCAGCGAGCTGACCGGTGTTCGAGTTGAACTTGAGCTGGCCGATGGTGTTGGCGTTGCGGTTGGCGGCGAAGGCAAAGGTACCCGTCTTGTCCACGCGGACGCTGTGGGTCTGGGCGTCGGAGGCAAACGGGAAGGAACTCGCCGGAGCTCCCAGAGCCCCGCTGTTCTCGATGGGAAACGAGACCACGCGTCCCCCGTAATAGTTGGCTGCCAACACGAAGTCCTGGTTCGGGCTCAAGGAGGTGAACACCATGGCGTTCAGCTCCGAGCTTCCGGCCTGCACCTGTTGCGTCTCGATCTTCGACGGTGTGCCGTCGTTGCCAATGGAGGCCGCGGTCACGCCGGCGGCGTAGGACTCGTTGGCCACGTAGAGGAACTTCCCGTTCGCGGTGGGCGCGATGTACGTGGGCGACGGGCCGAGGTCCTTGTTGCCGCCTACCTGGGTCAGGGCACCCGTGCTGCGGTTGAGCTTGAAGGTCTTGAACGGGTAGGGATCGCCCCCGTTGCCTCCTTGATAGACGTAGGTCGCGATGATTGGCTTCGGAGCGACGGCGGCGTCCTGGCCCGAGTCCACGGCGGCGTCGTGCGGCGCCGCTCCGTCGTGACTGGCGTCGCCGGTCGCGGCATCGCGCGGCTTTTGCGCGGCGTCTTCCTGCGCGGCATCGCCACCTTGGCTGCTGGCGTCGTCGCCTTCGCTCGTCGTCGCGTCGCGTTCGCTGTTGTTGTCAGAGGAGCTGGTGCAGCCGAGTCCCGCCGCCAAGGCGAGGCAAATCAGAGGGCGCAGGCTGCGGCGGATGGGCGTGCGTGTCTGCATGGCCTTTTGACCCTGCCACGTGCCGCGACCGGCAACAAATCTGGGGCATTGCTCAATTCCAACGCAATACCGCGTGGTTGGGGCATTCGTGAGACAGGTGGGCAGGCTGGCACGACGCAGGGCACGGCGGGCGGCGCTCACTGGGCTCAAGGCTACGCAGGCTCACGAATGGGGACCCCAGATGTGGGGCGCCTTGCCCAAAACTCGAATGCTTTTGGAGCGATGTGACTGTTCCATGACACCGCTTACCCAGGATGTGGTCTATAAGCCCACCATCGGAAACGTATGTGTACGTTTCTCGACTGCTCGCCGAGTGACTGCACCCTGGAGAGATCCCCATGGCCGTTCTCATCTTCTTCGTCGTGCATTGGCAGGTCTGTGTGTTCTGCCAGTCCTTCTTCCTGCATCGCTACAGCGCGCACAAGCAGTTCACGATGTCGCCGGGCTGGGAGCGCTTCTTCTATCTTTTCACTTACGTGTGCCAGGGCTCGAGCTTCTTGAATCCGCGCGGCTACGCCATTCTGCACCGCATGCACCACGCGTACAGTGACACCGAGAAGGACCCGCACTCGCCGCTGTTCGCTACCGACGCTCTCTCCATGATGCTCAAGACCAAGCACGAGTACGACGACTTCGCGTACCGTCGTCGTGAGCCCGAACCCCGCTTCAGCGGCGACTACCCGGAGTGGGACTTCATCGACAAGCTCGGACAGAACTGGGTCGCGCGCCTGTCATGGGTGGGCGTCTACGCCGTGTTCTACTTCCAGTTCGCCACCTCGCCCTGGCTTTGGCTGCTCCTGCCCGTACAAGCCGTGGTGGGGCCGGTCCACGGCGCCATCGTGAACTGGTGCGGACACAAGTACGGCTACCAGAACTTCGACAACGGCGACGCCTCGCGCAACACGCTGTTCGTGGACTTCCTGACCGCTGGTGAGCTGTTCCAGAACAACCACCACAAGTTCGCCATGAGCCCGAATTTCGCGGCTCGCACCTGGGAAGTGGATCCCACGTACCTCGTGATCAAGGTGCTCAGCGCGCTCAAGATCATCACGCTCAAGGGTGGCCAGCGCATGCGCTTCCCCGAGGTCGCTGCCGCGGAGTGAGCCAGCAGCGGCCGCGCCGCGCGGGTTAGCGCCCGCTGCCATGCGTAGCCGCGACCGAGCGGAGTTCAGCGCGCCTGCCGAAATGTCAGGCGCATGCCTCCATGATCAGGCGGGTGAGTCGACGATCAGGTCGTAGTCGGGGATGCGGAACGTGTCCTCGCGGGCCTTCGCCAGCCATCCCTGCACCGCCGGATGGGCTTCGAGCGCAGCTGCGTAGTCCGCGCAGATGCCGGTGAGCTTTACGTCGTAGGTGCGGAGGCGCATGAGCACCGGCGCGAACATGGCGTCGACGGCTCCGAAGGCCCCGCATAGATAGGGGCCACCCTGGCCGTGGTGTTCACGCAGCTCCTGCCATAGGGCCTGTACGCGGCGGACATTGCGGTCGGCCTCGGGCGTGCGCGGAAAGCCCGGGTAATGCGCCCGGATGTTCATGCCCATGGTCATGCGCATGGTGGCGAAGCCCGAGTGCATCTCCGCGCTGGCGCTGCGCGCGTGGGCGCGTGCCGCTGGATCCCGCGGCCAGATCCCGAGCTCGGGAAATTGCTCGGCGAGGTACTCGGCGATCGCGAGCGAGTCCCACACGCGCAGGCCATCGTGAATCAGCATGGGCAGGAGACCCGAAGGCGAGATCTGCTGCAGCTGCGCGCGGCCCGCAGTGTCGAGGTGCAGCCGCGTTTCCTTGAACTCCACGCCGGCGAAGCGCAGCAACACGCCCGCACGCATGGACCAGGAGGAGTAGTTGTAATCCAGGATGAAGAGCTCGAAGCTTGCCATGAAGAACGCTTACCAAGCGCGTGCGCTCGTGCCAGCGCGCTTTGGCGGCTTCACCCGAGCTCGTCTTCGCGGCTAGGGCGCTTCGGTGGCCTGGGCAGGAGCATTCGGATCGCTCGCCGCGGCGCTCGCCGAGGTGACAGCCGGACCTGCGCTCGAACGGCCGGACTTGGCCTTACCTTTGTCGTCGAGGTCGCTCGGGTAGAGATCCAGATACGCCTCCACCAGCACGCTGGGCACTTCCTTCTCACCGTCCGGCGCGCCGATCTTGGCCAGGTACTTGTCGCTGACCCACAGCACCCACAGGTCACCTGCGGCACCACGCATGCGCCACACATGATCTCCGCCCTGCTCGACCACCTCGAGGGTGTACCCATCCATGCCCCGGAGACGCTGGCGGACACTCTCGGTGAGGCCCGCGGCCTGCTCGTAGGTCGTGAGGACCACGGGGGCCACGTGCACGGTTTCGCCGCCTCGCACGTAGGTGGCGGTATGGGCGACGGCGGCATTCCCTTCGATTGGGAGCTCCACGTCTAGGACCTGCTGGTAGCGGCGATAGCGATATCCGTCGAGATCAGTCTCGATCACGTAACGCGCGGGCAGCTTGGGCCCACAAGCCCAGAGAGACACGCAGAAACCAGCCCAAAATAGGGAGAAACGCACAGGGCGAGCCTAACAATTCGGGCGCCCGAATGCATCAATTGTCATGGGCGCCGCCATGGGAGAGGGGGCGGCGCGGCCCCCCTGGTGAGTTTGCATGCTTGCCCGGGCGCGTGCGGGGCTACCATGAAATTCATGACCACAGCCAAAGCTTCCATGGGTATCGCGGACTCCGTTCTCGACACGGTGGGCGGCACGCCCCTGGTGCGCCTGGGGCGCATCGGGCGCGATCTTCCCTGTGAGCTGCTGGCCAAGTGCGAATTCATGAACCCGGGCGGCTCGGTGAAGGACCGCATCGGCGTGCGCATGCTGCTCGACGCGGAGCGCTCGGGGCGCATCAAGCCGGGCGACACACTCATCGAGCCGACCTCGGGCAACACTGGCATCGGCATCGCCATGGCAGGCGCGGCGCGCGGCTATCGGGTGATCATCACGATGCCGGAGAAGATGAGCCAGGAGAAGCAGGTGGTGCTCGAGGCGCTCGGCGCCGAGATCATCCGCACGCCCACGGAGGCCGCCTGGGACGCGCCCGAGAGCCACATCGGCGTCGCGCGTCGGCTCAAAGAAGTGATCCCCAACTCGCACATCCTCGACCAGTACGCCAACCCGTCGAACCCACTTGCGCACGAGGAGGGCACGGCCGCGGAGATCCTCGAGCAGTGCGGTGGCAAGCTCGACGCCGTGGTGATGACCGCGGGTACGGGTGGCACCATCACGGGCGTTGCCCGCGGCATCAAGCGCGCGCTCCCGCACGCCAAGGTCATCGGCGTCGATCCCGAGGGCTCCATCCTGGCGGGACCCGGGGAGATCCGCTCCTACAAGGTGGAGGGGATCGGCTACGACTTCATTCCGGACGTGCTCGACGTTTCCATCGTGGACGAGTGGATCAAGAGCAACGATCGCGACTCCTTCCGCGTGGCTCGTCAGCTGATCCGGCAGGAGGGCTTGCTGTGCGGCGGTTCCAGCGGAGCCGCGGTGTGGGCTGCGCTCCAGGTGTGTCAGAAGATGAAGCCTGGCCAGCGCGTGGTGGTGGTGTTGCCAGACTCGATCCGCAACTACCTGTCCAAGTTCGTCAGCGATGCCTGGATGCGTCAACACGGCTTCTTGCAGTCCGATTGGGAGCTCGGGACCATGGGCGATCTGCTGCGCGCACTCGGGCCGCGCCAGGTCATCACGCTCGAGGTCGACTCACGTATCCGCGAGGCCACCGAGCTCTTCAAGCGCCACGGCATCTCGCAGATCCCCGTGGTCGACAAGGGCGTACTGGCGGGCATCCTGACCGAGCTCGATGTGATGCAGCAGCTGGTGGCGGGGCGTTGTGCTCCCGACACCACGGTGGCAGAGGCCATGGTGCGACGCGTCTCCACCGTGGCCGTCCATCAGCCGGCGGGCGAGCTGCCGCAGATCTTCGAGCGGGGTGAGGTCGCCTTGGTGGTGGACCAGGAGAAGCATGTGCTGGGGCTGGTCACCAAGATGGATCTCATCGAAGTCATCGCGGGCCGCCGCCAGGCGCCGACGCCCTCCAATGCGCGGTCCGTGCCACCCGCGGCGCCTAACAAGAAGTAACCGAGTCAGGCGCGACGTGGCGAGTGCGGGCCCTCGCCTCAGGGCTTGCGGGCGCGGCGCCAGGCGTCGGGCGAGACGCCGAACCAGCGGCGAAAGGCGCGATGGAAGTTCGCGGGATCCGCGTAGCCGAGGGCCTGTCCCACCTGTTGCGCGCCGAGCTTCGGATTGCTCAACAGCACGATGGCCCGCTCGCGCTTGAGTTCGTCGACGACCTGGCGATAGGTGGTGCCGTGGGCCTGCAGCTGGCGCTTCAGGGTGCGCTCCGAGACATGCCGCTGTGCCGCCATGCGCTCGAGGGAAGGAAACTGATCCGGGTGGGCCAGCACCATGCGCCTGAGGTCGCTCAAGAAGGAATCGGGCTGCACACAGCGCGAGAGCTCTTCCTCGCACTCTTTCTCGATTTGCTTCGCGGTCACCGAATCGGCCATCTGCAGGGCGTCGTCCAAACGCGCGCGGGGCAGGAGCATGCGATGGCGTGTTTGATCGAAGCGCGCGGGCCCTGGCCACAGATGCGCGAAGCGTGGGAAGTACGCTGGCTCGGGGTAGGCGAGCTCCACGCTGCCTGTGATCGGGCGGCCGAGTAGGGTGCGGGCCATCTGCGACAGGGCCGTGAACATGAACTCGACCACGAAGATTCGCAGGGCGGGCTCGGGTTGGGCGTCGATCAGTTCGAGCACCGCGTGCTCGCCTTCGTCGTAGTGCAAGAAGCGCAGGTTGGGTGAGCGCAGCGCGGCGAAGCGCGTGAGGACTTGCATGGCGTCGCGCAGGGTGGCCGAGGTCATCGCGAGCATGCCGACGGCGCCGTGGGACGAGAGCTTGAGCTGCAGGCCGTAGTAGAAGCCGAGCCCCGGTTCGCCGGTGAGCTCCAGAGCGCGCCGCGTGAGCGCGATGCTGGAGACGGGGGTGATGCGGCCGTCGTTCAGCTCGAGCACGGCGCGCTCGATGCCCGTGCCCTCCAGCAGGTGCTCGGCCTCGACCCCAAAGCGTGCCGAGAGCAGCACCAGCTGGGCGGGGTACACCGACGGGATGGAGAGCCTGCGCAGCTCCTCCCCGACGTGCTCGTCCGCTCCTGGCTGGCCTGAAATGACACGCATTGGGCCCAATATGACATTCGATTACAACGGCCGGCAACCGAAGATAGTCGCGGAACCTGATTTTTTCGCGGTTCCGGAGGCATCCCATGAAGCAAGGCATCCTGAAGGCTCGGGCCCACAAGATTCGGCCGCGTCCCCTGGAGCTGGCGATCCCCGACGACCTTCCGCGCTACTGGATGGACGGCGACCCGTATTCGACCCATCTGCTGAACGCGCTCTCCGTCACCTTCCCGCCAGGCGAGCGCCTGTTCATGGCGGCAGTGCGAGCGCTCCGCCACAAGGTGGAAGACCCGGCTCTCAAGGAGCAGATCAAAGCCTTCTTGGCCCAGGAGGCGCTCCACAGCCGGGAGCACAGCTCGCTCAACGCCTGGCTCACGAAGGTGGGCTACCCAGCCGACAAGTTCGAGCAGGAAGTGGCGGACGACATCGCCCAGCGGCGTAGCGCCCGCGGGCCCTTCGAGGACCTCGCCGTGACCTGCGCGCTCGAGCACTTCACCGCCATCATGGCGGAGAGCTGGCTCAAGCACCCCGAGCTGCGCGAGCGTTGTCACAAAGACCTGCGCGCGCTGTGGCTGTGGCACGCCATCGAAGAACTCGACCACAAGGCCGTGGCGTTCGACGTGTACCAGGCCGCGGGCGGGCAATACGCGCTGCGGGCCGCCACCATGGTGTTCGTGACCATCGGACTGATCGGGGGCATCAGCATTTACCAGGCGCAGTTGATGGCCCACGACAACGAGCACAAGAACCTGAAGAGCTGGGCCAAGGGGCTCTGGACCTACTGGGGACCCACCGGCTACTTCGTGCGGTTGATCCCGAGCTACCTGCGCTACTTCCGACGAGATTTCCATCCCTTCGACCAGGACGACAGCGCGCTGTTGGCGGCCGCCGAGACCGAACTCTCGCGCCTGACCGGGACCGCCTACGGGTCTACATCCGCCGACGCGGCGGCCTGAGCCCGGGGGCAAGCGCGTTCATTTCGGCGGAATGGGTTCCACGTGGCCGGGGAGGCCTCGGGAGCCCGCGCGACGCGCCGCGCGGATGCGGTACGCTTGGTCGCAGGAACAACGCGGCGGGTTGGCTCGTTCGTAGCGCACGGTTACGCCGGGACACGGTGGCTCCGAACCCGCTCTTGCGATGCTTCCCGTCTCCCCATGATCACCCTCGAGAAGGTCAGCAAGAATTACCGCAGCGGCCACGCCGCCATCGCCGTGCTGCGCGAGGTCTCCCTGCAGATCGACGAGGGCGAGTTCGTGGCCATCGTGGGTGCGTCGGGTTCCGGCAAGTCCACGCTTCTCAACGTGCTCGGTCTGCTCGATGGCTATGACTCGGGCCGCTACACGCTGGCCGGTAACGATACGCAGGCCCTGAGCGACCGGCGCGCCGCGCATTTGCGCAATCAGCTCCTGGGCTTCGTGTTCCAGGCCTTTCATCTGTTGTCCCACAAGACGGCCTGGGAAAACGTGGCGCTGCCGCTCTCCTATGCCGGAGTGGGTAGGCGGGAGCGCAAGGAGCGCGCGCTCGCCCTCTTGGCGCGGCTCGGTCTCGCCGAGCGTGCCCAGCATCGGCCCAACGAGCTCAGCGGCGGGCAACGTCAGCGTGTAGCGATCGCTCGCGCGTTGGTGACCAACCCCAAGGTCGTGCTGGCCGACGAGCCGACCGGAAACCTGGACACCGAGAGCAGCGCCGAGGTGATGACGTTGTTGCGCGAGATCCACGCCGAGGGCCGCACGGTGGTGTTGGTCACGCATGCGCTCGACGTGGCGCAAGCGGCCTCGCGGGTCATCTGCGTGCGCGACGGCCAGGTGGTCGACGGGCTCGGTTCCATGCTGCCCGGTGTGCCGCCCGGGCTGCTCGCGGGGGCTTCATGAGAGAGGTCTTGGAGAGTATCGCCCGGCGCCCGCTGCGCTCGTTGGCCACGGCGTTTGGCGTGTACTGGGGCATCCTGATGCTCACGGTCTTGCTGGGCGGCGGCAAGGGGCTGCGCAATGGCATCGAGAAGATGTTCGCGGGCGATGCGGTGAACTCGGTATGGGCCTTCACGGGGCGCACCAGCGAGCCCTTCGAGGGGCTCGGTTCCGGGCGCCAAATCCGTTTGCGCGAGGACGACGTCGAAGCCGTGATCCGCAGCGTCGACGCGCTCGAGAACGTGTCCCCTCGCACGCAGGTGCCGGCATTGCCCATCGTGCACGGCACGCGCAACGCCACGCTACCGTTCTACGCCGTGTACCCCGCCTACGCGGTCACCGAGAAGACCACGGCGATCCACGGGCGCCTGCTCAACCAGCTGGATCTGGACCGACGCCGCAAGGTCATCGTGATCGGTGACAAGGCCACGCCGCTCCTGTTCGGCAACGACAACCCAGTGGGGAAAATCGTGACCATCGGGGGCCTCGAGTTCCGGGTCGTGGGTGAATTCGAGGACCCCGGCCAGGGGGACGAAGGGCGTCGCGTGTACATGCCCTACACCACGTTGGCGGAGACCTTCGACGCATCGCGCAAGGTGGACGTGATGGTGGGTACCCTCAAGCGCGGCTACACGCCCGAGGCCGCGCGCGAGGCGCTGGCGCGCTTGCTCGCGCGGCGCCATCGCTTCGCCATCCACGACCACGCGGCTTTCGACGCCTGGTTCGCCGAGCGTGAGTATCGCCGCGTCGAGTCGTTGATGACGGGCATCGACTGGGCCATCTTGCTGGTGAGCCTCGGGACCTTGCTCTCGGGCATGGTGGGCGTGAGCAATATCCTGTTCGTGTCGGTACGCGAGCGCGCCAAGGAATTGGGCTTGCGGCGGGCGCTCGGTGCGACCTCTTTCTCAATCTTGCTCCTGGTGTTGGCGGAGGCGTTGATGTTGGCGCTGGTCTCGGGCGGGCTCGGGCTCGCGAGTGGTATGGGCCTGGTGCGGCTGGCGCAGTCGCCCGAGCTCGGATCGGAGTTGTTCGTGAATCCTTCGGTGGATCTGCGCGCAGCCTTGCTGGCGTTGGCGATGTTGGTGGCCACGGCGCTGGTGGCTGGGTTCTTCCCCGCGCGTGAGGCCGCGCGCATGCGTCCCATCGACGCCTTGAGGCGCGAATGATCCGGCGCGACTTGGCAGGTTGGTTGCGCGCGTTGGGGCTCCTACTCGTGGGCAATCTCAGCGCTGCTTGTGGTCTGTGGCCGAGCCAGGAAGCTCCCAGGGACGACGTGCTGGTGGTCGCCACCGGCGACGTGGTGTACCGCACGCAGGCCACCGGGCGCATCGTGCCGCGCGAAGAGGTCTTCGTGCGCTCGCTGGTGGCCGGACAGCTCATCGAGCTCAACGTGCGTCCGGGCGACCTCGTGAAGAAAGGGGAGCACCTGGCCACGGTGCGCATCGTGGCCGATCCGGTGACGCTCAACGAAGCGCGCTCGCGGGTGCAGGTCGCCGAGATGAAGCTCACCATCGCGCGGCGTGAGGTGGAGCGCGTGAGTCCCCTGCGCGGTGGTACCGCGCTCAGCGGAAAGGACCTGGCGCGTGCGGAAGACGACGAGCGTATCGCGCGGGTCGAACTCGAGAGCGCCAGGGAGCGCTTTCAACTGGTGTCGGAGGGGGCTTCCAAGGGGCGGGGGTCGAAGTCCACCCGCATCGTGGCCACCGTCACCGGCACGGTGCTCGCGATCCCTGCGGCGGTGGGGGACTACGTCAGCGAGACCAACTCCTACCGAGACGGCACCACCATCGCCGTGTTGGCGGACATGACGCAGCTGCTCTTCAAGGGCCAAATCGAGGAGGCCTACGTCGGCAAACTCAAGCTGGGCATGGACGCCAGTGTGCGCATCGGCGCCCTCCCAGGCGTGACCTTCCCGGGGCGACTCGCCTGGATCGCTCCGCGCGCCACCATCGAACAGGCCACTGCGAGCGTGGTGAGTGCGAGCCCCAACAGCGTGGTGCCGCTGACCTCGTCGAGCGCGGGCATCACCCGCTTCGAGCTCTGGATCGAGGTGCAGAACGCGCCGCCGGACGTGCGCGCAGGTTACAGCGCGGCAGCCGAGCTCGAGCTCGAGCGCAAGGACAAGGTGCTGGTGGTGCAAGAGCGCGCGCTGCGCTTCGACGCGGGCAAGGTCTTTGCGAAGGTACGCACGACGGATGGCAAGGCCGTGGAGCGCGAGGTTCAGGTCGGCGTCTCCGATGGTCTGCAGATCGAGATCGTCTCCGGGCTCGAGATGGGCGACCGAGTCGCTGTGGCCAGCGGGTCGATCCCGTAGTTCCACGCAGCATCCCGTCCTGCGAAATGGGCGCCGAGTCCGCGCGCATGTGCCACGAGTGGGGCGCGGCGGCGCCGTCTTGGAACTTTTGGCTCACGTCGGATTGTGCGAAAAATGGCGCTGATTCTGCTGGTTTTGGGGGGTGCCTAGGGCGTCGTCGTGGGCCGCTGCGGTGAGGCGCGGCACCGTGCAGCGGCGGCTGGCATGCGAAGTGAAAGGAGGCCTTGCGCGGACCATCAGTCTGCACAAGGAGGATACGGACATGGGGCGCATCACGTCGAAGTTGCTGTTGTTGGCAGGAGCCATCGCCGGAGTGACCGCTTGTCAGAGCGATCCCATGAAGGGAGTGGAGTCGGCGCAGGATCAGGCTGCGGCGCATGCAGTCGAGGCGCAGGAGGATCGGGCCGAACTGGCCCGCAAGCAGGCCGAGCAACGCGCGGAGCTTGCTCACGACCAGCACGAGAAGGCAGTCGATGAAGCCCAACGCGTGCGCACCCAGCCCGCGGCCGAGCAGCTCGAGGACAACAACGCGCTGGCGCTGAAGCAGGCCGCCGAGCGCGCCGATCTCGGCAGCGAACAGGCGAGTGATCGCGGCGATATGGTGGGCGACATCGAGCGCCAGCGGCAGCGCGACATGGATCGCCTGGCCCGCGCCAACGATCAGGCGAGCGAGGAAAAGCGCGCGTTCGCGGAGAAGGCGCGCGAGAAGCTACGTAAGCTGGAGGACCGCGCGAACAAGCTCAGCGCCAAGCGTGGCGAGGCAGAGCCCGACGAGCAGGCCAGCGTGAACAAGACCTTGCTGACGGATCTGCCGGCCAAATGCCAGGAGGCGGAACGGGAGATCACGAGCCTCGAGTCCGTGGGCACCCGAGCGGATTGGGCGAAGGCCAAGAGCGAGGTGCAGAACACCCTGGCCAGCATCGAGCGCTCCCTGGATCGTGTGGACCGCATGCTCTGATCCGTGTGCTTCGGATGAGTTGAACACCACGCAGGAGCGGCGGTCCGCAGGCGCGACGTCTGCGGACCGCTGCGCTGCGGGCCGGCGCGCGCCGAGCGGATCAGGCTTCGAATTGCAGGGCGGCCAGGCGCGCATAGAGGCCGTCGCGGGCCACGAGTTCGCGGTGCGTGCCCACCTCGACGACCTTGCCCGCGTCCAACACCACGATGCGGTCCGCCCGCTGCACCGTGGCCAGACGATGCGCGATCACCAAGGTGGTCCGGTCACGCATGGCGCTGGCGAGGGCTGCTTGGACGGCGCGCTCACTCTCGGCGTCGAGCGCACTCGTGGCCTCGTCGAGCAGCAGCAGGGGAGGGTTCTTCAACAACGCGCGGGCGATGCTCAGGCGCTGTCGTTGTCCGCCGGACAGGCGCACGCCGCGCTCCCCGAGGAAGGTCTGGTAGCCCTCGGGAAGGGCGGACAAGAAATCGTGGGCATGGGCCGCACGTGCAGCAGCGAACACTTCGGCCTCACTGGCATCTGGCCGACCGTAGCGAATGTTCTCCAGGGCGCTCGCCGAGAAGATCACGCTGTCCTGGGGCACGATGCCGATGCGCCGGCGCAGTTCGGCGAGCGAGCATGCGCGAATCGGTACGCCGTCGATGGAGATCTCGCCCAGGCCCGCGTCGTAATGGCGCAGCAAGAGCTGGAACACGGTGCTCTTGCCGGCGCCACTCGCGCCCACCAGGGCCAGTGTCTCGCCGGGCGCGACGTGCAGCGTAAACTCGTGCAGGGCGCGTTGAGCGGGCCGAGCCGGGTAGCAGAACGTCACGTGCGAGAAGTCCACGCGCGAGCCGCCTGCCACGCTGGGCAGTGGGGCTGGCTGGTCGGGGGAGCGAATGGGAGAGCGCGCCGCTAGAAGCTCGACCAGGCGCTCGCTGGCACCCGCGGCACGCAGCAAGTCTCCATAGACTTCGGCCAGCACCGCCACGCTGCTCACGAGCATGATCGCGTAGACGATGGTCTGGCTCAGCTGACCTGCGCTGATATCCCCGCGCAAGACCGCCTCGGTGCCTTGCTGGAGGCTCCAGATCAGGGCGCCGAAGATGGCGCTCATCACGAACGCAAACATCAAGGCGCGCACACGCGCGCGCACGACTGCGGTGCGAAAGGCGCGCTCGGTGGCGTCCGCGAAACGGCGTGCCTCGTGCGTCTCTTGCGCGAAACTCTGGACCACGGGGATGGCGTTCAATACCTCGGCCGCGATCGCGCTCGAGTCAGCCACCCGATCTTGGCTGGCCCGGCTCAGCTTGCGCACGCGGCGGCCCACGTAGATCGACGGCAACACCACCACCAGCAGGATCGCCAGGATCGGGAGCATCACGCGCGCGCTGCCCGCGATCAGTAGCCCCAGAGCGCCGACCGCTTGCAGCCCGTTGCGGAGCCCCATGCCGAAGCTCGTGGTGAGCACGCTCTGCACGAGCGTGGTGTCCGTGGTGAGCCGTGACAGCACCTCGCCCGTCTGGGTGGTCTCGAAGAACTCGGGGCTCTGCTCGATCACGTGCCCGTAGACTGCCGTGCGCAGGTCGCACGTGACGCGCTCCCCGAGCCAGGACACCATGTACATGCGCGCCGACGAGAATACCGCGAGCGCCGCGCAGACCCCGAACAGCAGCACGAAGTGCTCCCGCAGGGCCATCACGCGCGCGCCCGGGTCCGCGGCCACGAGGCCGCGATCGATCACGAGCCGCAATACGGCTGGGAAGGCCAGGGTGCTCAGGGTCGACAGTACCAGGAACAGGCCGGCCACCAGCATGTGGGCCCGATAGGGGCGCAGGAACGGAGCGAGCCCGCGCAGGCCCTCGACGCGGGCTCCGCGCGGCGCCGTGCCGGCCTGTGGGGCCTCCTGGACGACGCGCGGCGCCGCCTGGGAGGGCGCCTTCAGGGAGACCGCGCTTTCCGAGACCTGCTCCGGCATCGACATGGGCACCGAGTATAGGTCAGTCCCGTGAGAAGCCCGTTACACCGCCGCGATCACGTCACCTTGCGCTCAGAAGTGCTTGCCCAAGGTTGCGTCGCTCCACGCGACTGTCGCCAACGGGGAGAGCAAGGCGTGGGCCGCGCGGCGCGCAGTTTCGGGAGGACTGGATCGTTCCGCGTGCACGTGGCGTGATGCGACGTCCGAGCGGGATCCTGCACTCGCAGTGGAAAACGAGCGTGTCGCCCGATATCGAAAAGGGAATGCTGGTCGCCACGTGAAGTCGCGTGATGCACCAGTGCATGACGTACGAGTTTTGTTGCGTGACTCGCGATGCGCTTCGGCTCGCGGCATTGCGCCGCGCGAACCTTGCCGAAGCACGTCGGCCACGCGGACGCGGGTCCGCATGGCCGAACGTTTGGCTCGCGAGCTTCTCGCCGAGGACTCAGTGGCTCTCGTCGACCTTGTCTTCGATGCGATCACCGACATCCTCGATCTTGTCGCCTACCTTCTCGGCGGGGGTCTTGCGCTGGCAGCCAGCAAAGCCCGCGAGCGCAAGCGACAGCACGAAGGTCGCGACACTGATCCGTGTGGCCGTGGGGGTCATGCTCTTGCTCTCCTTTTGCACACGCGATGGTGACGTTCGTGTGTGTGCGACCACGAGCTAGAGCAAGCTCCGAGCCAACTCATTCGAAGACCCGTTTTCCCGCGAAATCATTACGTCGTTGGCCCCGGTCATGGGCAGCTCTGGACGCGAGCCTGGGCTGTGGCCAAATCGCACAGCGAGGCGTGTGGGCCGCGCTCCAGGCCTCGGACGGCGGCCTGTGGCTCAGATCAGACCAGCTCGAACATCACGTTCCCCGCGTCCGCGTCGAGCTGAGCGAGCGAACCCAGGAGGAGCGGCATGTTCTCCGGCACGTGTCCCACGGGCGCGTTGGCGACGATGGGCACGCGCAGTTCGCTCAAGCGCTCGGCCAGCACGTGTTCCACGCTGGTTCCGTCCGGTCCCGGGTCGCACTGCGTGAACTGTCCGAGGATGACGCCTCGCACGCCGCGCAGGAAGCCGGCCTGCAGCATGTTGGTCAGCATGCGGTCGACGCGGTAGGGACGCTCCGTGATGTCCTCGAGCACGAGGATCGTATCGTCCATGGGCGGCGCGAAGGGCGTGCCTACCAGCGCTGCGAGCACGGTCAGATTGCCCCCGAATAGGCGCCCGCTGGCGCGGCCCGGGCTGACGGTACTGAGGCCTGCGAGGGGACGCGGGTCCTGCCCCTCGAGCAGGTCGAAGAAGGCGTCGCGCACCGCCATCGAGCCTTCGCCGAGCGAGCACACCATGGGACCGTGGATCGAGCAGAGGCCCGCCCGTGCCCACAGCGCATGCAGTGCCGTGACGTCGCTGAAGCCCACCAGCCATTTGTTGGCCGTGCGCACCTGACTGGCCTCGAGGGAGGGCAGAAGGCGGGTCGCTCCGTAGCCGCCGCGCGCCGCGATCAAGGCGTGCACCTGCGCTGTGTCGAGGCCGTGGCGTAGATCGGTGAGGCGCGCCCGGTCGTCGCCGGCCAGGAAGCCTTCACGGGCGAACAGCGCGTCGCCCTGTGAAACCTGGTAGCGATCCGTCAGGAACGGCAGACCTTGATCGAAGCGGGTCCGATCGAAGGGGCTGGACGGAGCCACGAGGTGGACGCGGGCGCCCGGCTGGAGCGCGGGAGGACGCGGGAAGGCGACGGCCATGTCCGAAGCTTAATCCGACTCCGCCTTGGCGGGCGACGCATCTGCGCCCGAATCACCAGGAGCGAACGCGAACGCTCACTTGAGCTGGTCGAGCAAGACCTGGGCATTGGCTCTGCGGAACTCGCCGTAGGCGCCGCTTGCGAAGGGCAAGAGCGCTTCGCGCGCGGCGTCCCGCTGCCCGAGGCGCATCAGCGCGACACCACGGTTGTAGCGCGCTTCGATCGCCAAGGGGCCGCTCGATTCGGCGGCCAAGAAGGCGTCCCAAGCGGCCAGGGCAGCCTGGGGAGAGCCCCGATACTGGAGCTGATGGGCCGCCATGTAGAGGGCCTTGCGCTGCGCCACGCTGGCCGGCGTCGCGGAAGAGAGGGGCAGCTGCTCGGGGCTCGCGGGGAGCACCTCGACCGGAGCGGCTTCCGCGCCGACGCCCCGACGTCCTACGGCCCCGCCACCGCGCGAGCCGGAAGGTCGCGTGCCCGTACTCGTGCTCGTGCCCGTGCCCGTACTCGTGCCCGTGCCCCTGCCCGTGCTCGTACCCGTACTCGTGCCCGTGCCCGTACTCGTACTCGTACTCGTGCTGGGCGCCTCGGACCCTTCAAGGAGGACACGGTGTGTCGGCCGAACTGCCGGTGGAGCGCCGCGCTCGGAGCCGGTCTCGACGTACCAGGCAAACGCCGTGGACAACGTGAGCAGGGCCGCGACCAAGACCAGCGCATGGGTCCGCCGTCGAGTTCGGACGGCGCGTTCCTGCAAGCTGCGCTGGATCCGCTGGCGCGTCGCTTCGCCGTGATCCGGACTGGGCACACCCTGGCTGCGCATGAGACCGATCGCCGCCTGGAAGTCGGCGTCGAGTTCGGCGTCCGTGGGGGCCGAGGACGGGCTCTTCATCGCGCCTCCTCCCTCGTGAGCCGGGCCAGGCTCTTGCGCAGTTTCTTGCGCGCATGAAAGCAGCGGGTTCGCACCGTGGCCTCGGGCACGTCGAGCAGCTGGGCCACCTCGAGCGCGCTGCGCTCTTCGAGCTCGCACAGTACGAACGCCGTGCGTTGCTCGAGCGACAACGCGTCCAGTGCCTCGTGAAGCCGCGCCATCCGTTCGCGCGCCGCGTGCTCGCCATCGAGCGACGGAACGGGCTCGCGCTCGGCTGCGAAGCGCATCAGCGCCGCCCGCTTGCGGCTGGCGCTGCGCACGTGTCGACTCGCCAGGTTCGCCGCCACGCCCACCAAAAAGCTGCGCAGGCTGCTCTGACCGCGGAACTTGCGCACCAGCTTCGGCACCTCCACGAACACGTCGTGCACCAGGTCCTCAGCGAGCGCCGTATCGCCCACCAGGCGTTGCGCGAAGGCACGCAGGACACCGTGATGCGCGCGGTACAGCTCGTCGATGGCCGCCGGTTCCGCGTTGCGCAGGCGCTCCACCAGGGCGAGCTCCAGCTCGCTCGCGCCCACCGACGCAGGCTGACTGGTCTTCGCCGCGAACAGTCGTGCCATGTGCGCCCGGAAGTCCAACTTGCCCATCGCGTAGCCAGTCGCCATCATCCATGGACCTCCGCGGCAAGGGAAGCTTCAGTAGTGAGCGCTCCACCGGAGACCAAGTGCAAACACCCCACCTTGCCTTGTCGGCAGAGCGAGCTGGGGGCTGAACCCACGAAGCAGCTTCAGCTCGCGATCGATGGTGCGGGTCCTACGGCGTGCCCACACGATCTCTCTCATGGCCAGACCCAGCCACATTCCGCCCACACATCCGCCCGAAAAGCCGAGCCAATAAATGGCTTCATCCCGCGCTCGATCGGGGCAGGCGGCGGTATTGCCCAGCGTGCCATCGGCATCGCAGCCCGCCGTAGCGAACGCACCATAGGTGACCAAGCCGAGTGACGCGGCGATCGTCAGCGCCGATAACCCTGCCTGAATGCGAGGTCCCCGGCGATGAATCGCCGCTCGTTCGCGCTCGAGCTCGCTCACTCGTTTCGCGTTCAGCGCAAGCGCCCCCTGTAGGGGGCTTGGGTCGGGGGTGATCGCTGCATGTTGCTGATGGGGTTGCTTCGCGTCGGACTGCGGTGAGGACACGGGAGGACGAGAGCTGTGCGGCACGCAGCCCATCATCGAGAGCCACAGCAAGCACGCGCACGCCACGCGCCTCAAAACGAACCTCGCAGGCCGATGCTCCATGCCGCACGCGGGGAGCCCACGCCCGGCTCGAGCGAGAGCGTTGCTCCTCGCAGCAATTTCGATCTCGCGGCCCAGCTCTCGGAACTTGGCCAAGCGTGAGAAGCCGCGGGGTAGGGTGATCGCCAACATGGTCGCGGCCGCGGCGCCAAAGCCCAGGCCGAGAGGCAAGAGGACTCGCCCCGTGTTGCGCACCGTGCAATCACGGTAGCCGCTCCAGTCCTCATCGCAGTCTGTAAACATGAATGCGGCGCCGTAGGCGGCGAAGGTGACACCGAGCACACCGAAGCCGCCCCCGACGACCGCCCACGCGAAGGGCCGCACGAAATGGATTTGGCTGCGCTCCGCGTCGAGCTCGGCCAGACGTTGAGCGTGTGGATGCACCTGTAGCGGCGCTCCGGGCGGAGGGGACTGTGGGGCAGGGCCTTGTGGAAGGGCGGCATGCTCGCCGCCCGCGCTTTCGGCTCCCGCGTATGCCCCGATCGGGACCAGCCCTCGATTTTGTGCCTCCCAGCGCAGCCAGTTGGGGTCCCGGCACTGCAGCGAGCTCACTTCGGCGACCAGCTCGTCGTACCAGCCCGCAACCTTGCGGTGCATGGTGCGCTGCTCCTCGGGCACGTCCACGTTGAGAGAGGCGTCCGGGCCCACGCTGATCAACCAGCGCACGCGCGCCACAGCCGGATTACTGGCGCTGGTACGGGTTGCCTCGAGGTAGGTCGGAGACTGGGCCTTCACGATGACGTAGTGGCGTGCTTGCAGTGCGAGCAAGGTCGCCAAATACGTGCGCTCACGATCGAGCTCCGAGCTCGACGTGGAGACTGGACAGCCCGCCGTGTTGTGAAGGGACCAGTTGGTTTCCTTCTTCACACAGCCGGACAGCAAGGCATGCAGCAAAAGAAAAAGGCACGCGAATTGGGTTCGCATGCCCTGAGTCTCCGCAGCCCCTGCGGACGTTCAAAGTTTCTCGGGGTGAATCAGCCCGAACCCGAGACGGCCTTCTCCGGACGCTCGCGCGCCGAGGCCTTGACGAAGTCGCGGTTCATGCGGGCGATGAAAGCGATGCTGATTTCCTTCGGGCAGGCAGCCTCGCACTCGCGGTGGTTGGTGCAGTTGCCGAAGCCTTCCGCGTCCATCTGGCGCACCATGGCGAGCACGCGCCGATCGCGCTGGGGCTCACCCTGCGGCAGCAGGCCCAGGTGGCCGACCTTGGCGCTGGTGAAGAGCGAGGCCGAGGCGTTGGGGCAGGCTGCGACGCAAGCACCGCAGCCGATGCAGGCGGCCGCGTCGAACGCCAGGTCGGCGTCCGTCTTGTTCACGCGAATGCCGTTGGCCTCGGGGGCCGAGCCGGCACGCACCGAGATGTAGCCGCCGGACTGAATGATGCGGTCGAAGGAGCTGCGGTCGACCACCAAGTCACGCAGCACCGGGAAGGCGCGCGCGCGGAAGGGTTCGACCCAGATCTCGTCGCCGCTCTTGAACGTGCGCATGTGCAGCTGGCAGGCGGTGGTGGCCGACTGCGGGCCGTGCGGCACGCCGTTGATCATGATGCCGCACATGCCGCAGATACCCTCGCGGCAATCGCTGTCGAACGCGATGGGCTCCTCGCCCTTCGCGATCAACGTCTCGTTCAAGATGTCGAGCATCTCCAGGAACGAAGCGTGCTCGGTGACCTTGAGCTCGTAGTGGACGAACTTGCCTTCGGCCTGGGGCGCAGGCTGACGCCACACGTGGAGGTGAATGTTCAGCTCGCTCACTTGTAACTCCGCTGGCTGGGCTTGACGTAGTCGAACTCGAGATGTTCTTTGTGCAGCACGAAGTCGGTGGGACCGTTGTCGTCGCCACGGAACTCCCAGGCCGCTGCGTACTGGAAGTTCTCGTCGTCGCGCTTGGCTTCGCCGTCTTCCGTCTGGCTCTCCACGCGGAAGTGGCCGCCGCAGCTCTCCTTGCGTTCGAGCGCGTCGCGCGCCAGCAGCTCACCCATCTCGAGGAAGTCGGCCACGCGACCGGCCTTCTCGAGGTTCTGGTTGAGCGTGTCGCCGCTGCCGAGCACCGAAAGGTTCTGCCAGAACTCGGCGCGCAGCTCGGGGATGCGCTTGAGCAGGGTCTTGAGCCCCTCTTCGCTGCGGGCCATGCCGCAGTACTCCCACACCATCAAGCCGAGCTCGCGGTGGAAGGAGTCCGGCGAGCGCTTGCCGTTGATGCTCAGCAGGCGGTTCACGCGGTTCTTCACGTCGGCCTCGGCCTTGCGGACCTCGGGGTGGCTCTCATCCACCTTCTTGAGCTTGCCGTCAGCGGCCTGCTTGGCGATGTAGTTCGCCACTGTGGAGGGAAGGATGAAGTAGCCGTCCGCCAGACCTTGCATGAGCGCGCTGGCACCCAGGCGGTTCGCGCCGTGATCGGAGAAGTTGGCTTCGCCGCCCACGAACAAGCCCTGCAGGTTGCTCATGAGGTTGTAGTCCACCCACAGGCCGCCCATCGTGTAGTGGATGGCGGGGTAGATGCGCATCGGGGTCGAGTAGGGGTCGTCGCCCGTGATGCGCTGGTACATGTCGAAGAGGTTGCCGTAGCGCTCCGCGATCTTGGCCTTGCCGAGGCGCGCGATGGAGTCTCCGAAGTCGAGGTACACACCGCGGCCGCCAGGACCCACGCCACGACCCTCGTCGCAGACGTCCTTGGCGTTACGCGAGGCGATGTCGCGCGGCACCAGGTTGCCGAAGCTCGGGTACTTGCGCTCGAGGTAGTAGTCGCGGTCGCCTTCCGCGATCTCGTGGGGCTTCTTGCCGCAGTCTTCCTTCCGCTTCGGCACCCAGACACGGCCGTCGTTGCGCAAGGACTCGCTCATCAGCGTGAGCTTGGACTGGTAGTCGCCCGCCACGGGGATGCAGGTGGGGTGGATCTGCGTGTAGCAGGGGTTCGCGAAGAGCGCGCCCTTGCGTGCCGCGCGCCAGGTGGCCGTGACGTTGCAGCCCATGGCGTTGGTGGAAAGGAAGAACACGTTGCCGTAGCCGCCGGTGCACAGCACGACCACGTCCGCGACGTGGCTCTCGATTTTGCCCGACACCATGTCGCGCGTGACGATGCCGCGCGCGATGCCGTCGACCATGATGAGGTCCAGCATCTCGGTGCGTGGGTACATCTTCACGGTGCCGGCATGGATCTGCTCGGCGAGCGCGGAGTAGGCACCGAGCAACAGCTGTTGGCCCGTCTGACCGCGCGCGTAGAACGTGCGCGAGACCTGGGCGCCGCCGAAGGAGCGGTTGTCGAGCAGACCCGAGTACTCGCGCGCGAAGGGCACGCCCTGCGCCGTGCACTGGTCGATGATGTTCACGCTGAGCTGGGCCAGGCGATACACGTTGCTCTCACGAGCCCGGAAGTCGCCGCCCTTCACCGTGTCGTAGAAGAGGCGGTAGATGCTATCGCCGTCGTTCTGGTAGTTCTTGGCCGCGTTGATGCCGCCCTGGGCCGCGATGCTGTGGGCTCGACGTGGCGTGTCCTGGTAGCAGAAGCACTTCACGTTGTAGCCGAGCTGGCCCATGGTCGCGGCAGCGGCGCCACCGGCCAGGCCTGAGCCCACCACGATGACGTTGTACTTGCGGCGGTTGGCGGGGTTCACCAGCTTCATCTCGAAGCGATGGCGATCCCAGCGCGTGGCGATGTCTCCGCCCGGAGCATTCGACTTTAGTTCGATACTCATGTTCGCGAACCTTTTCCTTTACTCCGCAGCTTCCGCATCGTCCGACAGGACAGGGTCGACCGGCTGGAGATTGCCGGTGAGAACCGAGAGCGGCACCGAGATGAAGCCGAGCACGATCACCACGGTGAGCGCTCCGGCGATGCCCGAGCGCAGGCCGTTGTACTTGGGATGGTCGAGGCCCAGCGTCTGCGTGAGGCTCCAGATGCCGTGATAGAGGTGCATCCCGAGCACGCCCATGGCCGCGATGTAGAGCACCGCGATGACCGGGTTGGCGAGCGCTTGCGTCAGGTTGTTGTAGACGTCGCCATGGACGAACACGAACGCATTGCCGACGCCGACCGTGAGCGTCAGCACGTGATAGAGGATGAACGAGAGCAGCAGGATGCCGCCGTAGCGCATGGTCAGTGCGGCGTAGTTCGTCGCCAGGTTCTTGCGCTGCATGTACTGCTTGGGTCGCGCCTCGGCGCTCTTGCCCCAAAGCGCGAACGCGCACTGGATGTGCACCGCCAGGGCCGCCAGCAACACGATGCGCTGGCCCCACAGGAGCGGCGGGTTGTTCGCCAAGAAGCCCGCATACTCGTTGTACTTGTCGCGGCCCGCGAAGGCGCCCAGGTGACCGAGCATGTGGAGGATGACCCATCCCACCACGATGAGTCCCGAGGTGGCCATCGCCACCTTCTTGCCGATGGTGGTCCCGTAGAATGTCATTACCCTGGTCGTCATCGCATCTCCTCCGGTCCGACCGCAGTTCTCGCGAGGCCTGCTTCTCGTCACAGGTGGGCTCGTCGAGCGCGCGGGGCAGACTGGGCAGCCGACGGCGCGGCGCGCGGGCCGTCGGATCTCAGATCGTGGGAGGCTCCGTGGCCTCACCGAGACGGCGAGCGATTTAGCATATTTGCCGCACAGGGTCTACCGATTGGCAATCACCTGAGCTCAGTTGTTCGCGTCGCTCGGGGGGTCCAGGTAGTCGACCAATTCCCCGCGAAATGTTCGCAGCGTGGTGGAAACACCCGACCGCGCCACGATGTAGTTGGGACCTACTGGAACCTTGCCACGTCCGTGGGGGGTATCCACGATGAACTTGGGCAAGGCGATGCCGCTCAGACGTCCCTGCAGGGCCGCCATGATCTCGAGCCCGGTATCGAGCGGGGTCCGCAGGTGGCCAGTGCCGCGCACAGGGTCAGCCTGCAGCAGGTAATAGGGACGCACCCGGGTTCGCACGAGGCCTCGAAATAGCTGCTCGAGCACCTGGGCGTCGTCGTTCACGCCGCGCAACAGCACGGTGTGGTTCATCACGGGGATGCCGTGGTCCACCAGCATGGCGCAGGCACGCTTCGCCTCTGCGCTCAGCTCGCGCGGGTGGTTGAAGTGGGTCATCAGCCAGACGGCAGGGTGGGCGCGCAGAGCCCGGCACAACTCGGGCGTGATGCGCTGGGGCAAGGTCACGGGCGTCCGCGAGGCGACACGCAGATTGCCGATGCTCTCGATCTCGGCCAGTGCCTCGAGCAACGCTTGCAAGCGCTCGGTCTTCATCACCAGGGGATCGCCCCCGGACACGATGACCTCCTGGACCGCGGGATGCGCACGCAGATAGGCCAGGGCGGGCTCCAGGCTGGCCAGGCTGCGTGTGCCGCCGCCGTTGCCCACCATGCGGGAGCGCGTGCAGAAGCGGCAGTAGACCGAGCAGCGATCGGTGGCGATCAAGAGGGCGCGATCCGGGTAGCGCTGCACCAGATGCGGAGCGACCTCGTTGGCCTCCTCGCCGAGCGGGTCTCTCAGATCGCCCGCCACCTCGCGACCTTCGAGGGCGTGAGGGACGCATTGGCGGCGGATGGGGCAGGCCGGATCGTGACGGTCGATGAGGGACGCGTAATAAGGCGTGATCGAGAGCGGGAAGCCGCCCGCAAGGGCACGCTCGGTCCCCTGCCGCTCGAGCGGGGTCAGGGCCACGGCGGCGTCCAAGGCAGCGAGATCCGTGATGGCGTTGGCCAGCTGCCAGCGCCAATCCGTGGCTTCCTGCGGCCCACCAGGTTCGGACAGGCCGACCTGAGAACCTTGAGCACGCTCCTGAAGCTCTCGCGCTACCGGCGGTTCCGGCCGATCAGACAGCGCGAGCTGCCTCTTCGTCGACGACATCGCCGGCGAGCTTAGTCGACGAGGACGATCTGGGCTCGCGTCCCCCGCATGTGGCGCGCTGCGGGGCTCCCCCTGGGTCGCCCTGGCACAGATGGCGTGATGCCGGTTGGGGAAGGGCACCAGTGCTCGCCCGGGACTAGCCGAAAGCAGCGCCCCCAAAAATGTAGTCGTGCCTAACAATTCACGGCGGGGGGGCCTATTCCCAAATGTGAGAACTGCGACGCAGAGACAAGCACGATGTTGTAATGCTGCTGTTAATTGCCAAGTGATATCAGTAAATCTCGGGTTATCCTCGATGTGCGGATGCGTAGGGCAAGCCGGTGCGCTACATCCCGAGAGTCGCTAGCCGTGTCACCTCGAGACACCGGCTTGCTCCTGTTTGACGGACTCGGACCCTGAGCGGGCCGGGGTTCCGCGGCAGCGTAGTCCCCTCAACCGAGAGCCCACCCGCGATGACGACGACGCAACTGACCAAGAATCCCACCTTGTTGGCGTGGGTCGACGAGCAAGCAAAGCTGACCAAGCCGGAAAAGATTGTCTGGGTCGATGGCAGCGACGAAGAGCACAAGCGGCTGACCGAAATCGCCCTGGCCGAGGGAGCCATCGAGCCCCTCAACCCCGAGAAGCTCCCCGGTTGCTTCTACAGTCGCTCGAACCCGAATGACGTTGCGCGCGTCGAGCACCTTACCTTTATCTGCACGCCCACCAAGGAAGAGGCCGGTCCCACCAACAACTGGATGGCCCCCGACGAGGCGTACAAGAAGCTGCGTGGTCTCTTCGACGGCTCCATGAAGGGCCGCACCATGTACGTCATCCCGTACGTCATGGGACCGCTGGGCTCGCCGATTAGTAAGGTGGGCGTGGAGCTCACCGACAGCGTCTACGTGGTGCTCAACATGCGCATCATGGCGCGCATGGGCAAAGGGGCCCTCGACCAGCTGGGCAACTCCAACGACTTCAATCGCGGTCTCCACTCGACGCTCGACATCAACCCCGAGCGTCGTTTCATTTGTCACTTCCCGCAGGACAACACCATCTGGTCCGTGGGCTCGGGCTACGGTGGCAACGTCCTGCTCGGCAAGAAGTGCCTGGCGCTCCGCATCGGCAGCTACCTCGGTCGCAAGGAAGGCTGGCTCGCCGAGCACATGCTCATCCTCGGCGTCGAGAACCCGCAGGGCGAGACCCACTACGTGGCAGCCGCGTTCCCCAGCGCGTGCGGCAAGACCAACTTCGCCATGCTCATCCCGCCCCAGCACTACAAGGGCTGGAAGGTGTGGACAGTCGGCGACGACATCGCCTGGATGAAGGTCGGTGAGGACGGCCGTCTGTGGGCCATCAACCCCGAGGCCGGTTACTTCGGCGTGGCGCCCGGCACCAGCATGAAGTCCAACCCGAACGCCATGAAGACCGTGCTCAAGAACACGATCTTCACGAACGTGGCGAAGACGGAGGACGGCGACGTGTGGTGGGAAGGCAAGGACGGCGAAGTCCCCCAGCGCATGACCGATTGGCAAGGACGCCCCTGGGTCAAGGGCGAGTCCAAGGAGAAGGCGGCGCACCCGAACTCTCGCTTCACCGCGCCCGCCATCAACAACCCCGCGCTCTCGCCCCACGCCAACGATCCGCAGGGCGTGCCGATCAGCGCCATCATCTTCGGTGGCCGTCGCGCCACCACCGTGCCGCTCGTCATGGAGTCCTTCAACTGGGCGCACGGCGTGTACTTCGGCGCCACCATGGGCTCCGAGACCACGGCTGCCGCGGTCGGTCAGGTCGGCATCGTGCGTCGCGACCCGATGGCGATGCTGCCCTTCTGCGGATACAACGTGGGCGATTACTTCGAGCATTGGCTCGGCATGCAGAACCGCATCAAGAACCCGCCCAAGATCTTCATGGTCAACTGGTTCCGCCAGAAGGACGGCAAGTTCGTGTGGCCCGGCTTCGGCGACAACATGCGCGTGCTCAAGTGGGTGCTGGATCGCGTCGAGGGCAAGGTCCCCGCGCGTGAGACCGTGGTCGGCATGGTGCCGCGCGACGGCGATCTCGACACGCAGGCGCTCGATGCGCAGCCCGGCGATCTCGAGGCTGCCATGCGCGTAGACCTGGGCGAGTGGAAGCAGGAGCTCGAGGGCCAGGCCGACTGGTTCGAGCAGGTGGGCAGCACGCTGCCCAAGGCGCTCAAGCTGCAGCGCGAGATGCTCATCGAGCGCGTGGCTCAGGCCACCCGCTGAGCCTTCGCCAGCTACGTAGCGAGACCCCGTGAGGCCCAAGCCTCGCGGGTTTTTTGTTTTCGTGGGTGGGCGCGAAACGTCGTCGCAAGCTCACCTGGGCTGGCACTTGCCGGTCACCTTCGTGCGCACGATCGCATAGGGATAGAAGCAGAAGTCGTCGGGGTTCGAGCAGGCGGCATCTTCGCGACAATAGCCATTGGGTTTGGCCGCTGCTGCAGTAGCCGACACCGGCATCCGGCGGGATGAAGCAGCCGCCGCCAAAGAAGCAATGGTCGACCTTGCTGCAGTCGTCGCCATCTTGGCGATCGCTGCACGTACGTATCCCGGCGTCGTCAAGGTGGGTGACGCAGGTCCGTTCGAGGCAGTCTCGGTCGTCGTCGCATGGTCTGCCATCTAGGCCGGATGAACAGGTCATCCCCGTGGGCGTGTCGACGCAGTGGTGACCATCGGGGCAGTCCGTGTTGCTCGTGCACGATTGCTCGACTGCGGTGCAGACACCTTGGAAAACGCCTTCGACGAGACCCCGACACACCAGCGACGCGCAGTCCGTGTGTTCGGAGCAGACGCTGCCTTCCTTGCCGTCGGTGCAGTGCCCCAAGCGCGGGATCCCGTTGTAGGTCGTGCTCACGCAGAACCCAGTGTTGCAACCCGCATTTCCCCAGCAGGCGGAACCCAAGTCACCCGTGGTGCAAATCTGCGCAATGCCGTGATCGTCGTCGATGCAGAAGCCGCCCGGGCAGGGACCGCTCTCGCGGCAGATCGGCCCGACGAACGTGGCGTCGTTGGCATCGGCGGCTCCATCGGAGGCGTCGGCGTCGGCGTCGGGGAGGCTCGCGTCCACCCAACGGCTCGAGGGGTCGTTCTCGACACACGCCCCGCCGAGCAGCACGATCAGGTGCGCGAACCGCCGAGTTGGGCGGGTTCCAATCATGCGGAAGAGCTCTCCAACGTAAAACGAGAGAATTGCTGAGCTTGATTGCGCTGCGCTGCCCCTTCTGGCCCAAATTCGTCCTGATCACCCCTGCCTGGGCTTGTGGTTTTCCCAGGTCCGACGTCTAAGGGCGTCGGCTCTCTTTTACCTGTGGGGGAAATTGCATGCGCATTCAGTCTCTGCTTGGGCTCTCGGTGTTGACCTTGGTTGCGGCCGCGTCGAGCGGCTGTGGTGTTCGCTTGCTGCGTACGCCCACCAACGTGTCCGACGCGCAGCCGATCAAGATCGAGGGCTACTCCTCCAAGAGCCGCTCGTTCGACAACGGAGTGCTCAAGATCGGGAGCTACGCCGTGAACAACGTCGACCGCGACTGGCAAAAGGGCTCCGGCGTGGAGGCTGGCCCGTTCTCCAAGGAGAAGAAGAAGAACGCCTATCGCTACGACATCACGGCCCAGGCCCGCACCTTGCACGGCGAGTGCACCGAGGAGCAGGTCGCCAAGGGCGTGGCCGGGTTCGGTTCGACCCACGTGACCTTCGGCTGTGCATGCACGGAGGGCGAAAAACAGGTCTCCAAGATCGACGTGGTGGACGGCGCTGGCACGGTTCAGGTGGGCGAGGGCGTCACCTACAACGTGACGAGCCTCAACGACGTCGAGGGCGGCGGCACCTCGAACAGTGCGCTGGGCTATCAGTTCCAGGGCCCGCAGGGGTTGGGTGTGGTGGACGTGAGCGGCACCGGGCGCGCCTGGGTTCCCGCCAACTCGGCCGAAGATGACACCTTCGGGCTGGCCTGCAGTTACGCGGGCCTGCTGCTGTACCGCCCGGCCTCCGGCTCGATGTTCTGATGTGCGTGACTTGAGCTGACCCGCGGCCAGCTGAGCTATGCTGCGGCGCGGGTGATCAAGTACATCGGTAGCAAGCGTCTGCTTTTGCCCAACATCGTGCGCGCGGCTCACGCGTTGCCAGGGGGCAGGCGCGTGCTCGACCTGTTCAGCGGCACGTCTCGCGTGGGCCACGCGTTCAAGGCGGCCGGCTATCAGGTCACGGCCAACGATCACAACAGCTACGCCTATCGGCTCGCTCAGTGCTACGTGCAGGCCGATCGCGCGAACGTGGTGGGGGACGCCGAGCGATTGCTCGCGGAACTCGCGCGGCTACCGGGACGCGCGGGCTACTTCACCGAGACCTTCTGCCAGCGTTCGCGCTACGTCCAGCCCCACAACGGCGAGCGGGTCGACGCGATCCGCGAGCGCATCGCTCAACTGGCCCTCGAGCCGGTGCTGGAGTCGGTGCTGCTGGTCTCGCTGATGGAGGCGGCCGATCGCGTCGACTCCACGTGCGGGCTGCAGATGGCGTATCTCAAGAAGTGGTCGGCGCGTTCCCACAACCAGCTCGAGCTGCGCATGCCCGACGTGTTGCCGGGGGCCGGCGACGCTTGGCATTCGGACGCTCTCGAGGCGGCGGGGCGAGCGAGCTTCGATCTCGTCTATTTGGACCCGCCCTACAATCAGCATCGCTACTTGGGCAACTACCATGTGTGGGAGTCCCTGGTGCGTTGGGACAAGCCCGAGGTCTACGGGCTGGCCATGAAGCGCATGGACGCCAAGGACTACAAGAGCGACTTCAACTCGCGCCCGCGCATTCGGGAGGCCCTCTCGAAGGTGGTCGAGCGGCTCGACACTCGTTACGTGCTCGTGTCGTTCAACAACGAGGGCTACCTGTCTCACGAAGAGCTCGCCGAGATGCTGGCCGTGCGGGGTGAAGTGGCCTCGCTGGAGCTGAACTACAAGCGCTACGTGGGAGCCCAGATCGGCATCTACAACCCACAGGGCGAGAAGGTCGGCCGGGTCAGCCATCTGCGCAATTCGGAGTATCTGTTCCTGGCGGGGCCCGATGCCAACCGGTTGCTCGCGCACAGCACCGAAGCAGCAGGGGCCGTTTCCGCCTCGGCCGAGTAGCGCTACTGGCCGATGACCGGGGTTTGCCCGGAGAGCAGACCTCCCACGAAGCGCTGCCAGTCGGGCTTGCCTGCGCCGAGGTAGACGAAGTGACCGTCTTCCCCGCTGGCCGGCTGATACTGGTGCGAGCCCTGGGTGTAGAACGAGTCCTTCACGATCTCCACGTTGCCAGACAGCGGTGCGGCCACGGGCTTGACACCGTTGTAAGTGACCAGCACGGGCATCACCGTGTCGAATTGGGCCGCGTTGGAGTAGGCCTGTTGGGTCGTCTCTGGAGCGTAGGTGTCGCCCACGCCGTAGGTCATGAAGACGTGCTTGGGGGTGGTGCCGATGGCCGGGCTCCGCAGCTGGGGCGCGAAGTTCACCGGGTCGACGGGTTCGAAGAAGCTCTGCAGGAGCGCCAGCACCGGGTGATTGGAGCCGATGCAGTTCGGGCAGGTCTTCTCTGCACCAGCTTCGGGATCACCGAGCACCAGCGGAATGACCGAGGCGATGTCGACGGGGGACTTCTTGGTGGTGAGGGCTTCGCTGAGGTCACCGCCCACACCCGAGAGCACGGCACCGATGACGTCGTTCTCGTAGGGGAGGGCCAGGCTCACGTGGGTGGCACCCTGCGAATGGCCGAAGAAGGCGAGCTTCGTGGCATCGAAGCGGAAACTCTGACCGAAGGCGCTGCCAGCATCACCGGAGGCAGAGAGCGCCCAGCGCACGAGGGAGAAGAGATCCGCGCTGCCTTGGGCGACGTTGTCACGGGCGGCACGCGGGTTGGTGAAGTTGTAGAAGAGTTCGTCCGAGCCCAGCGTGGAGCCGTTCTTGCGCGAACCGTGCTGCGGCAGGTCGATGGTGAGGACGGCGGCGCCGCCCGCGGGGAGCGAAGCCAGGTCGTTCAAGCCTGACTTGAAGCTGCCGCCCGTGCCGTGGCCGTAGATCACCAACGGATAGCCGGAGGCAGGAGCGGCGGTCTTGGGGAGGAGCAGGCCGAAGCAGACGTCCTCGTTGCGCACGACCTGGGCCGTGCCGTTGGCGTCGAGGGTGATGTTGCCGCCCGTGGTGAGATAGGGGGCTTCACCGTTCTGGAAGATGGGCAGCGTGATGCGACCGTGGATCTCGGCATAGGCGGGATCTCCAGCGCCGCACGCGCGCTCTCCGCCATCGGCGCACGGGGAGGTCACCCCCGGCCCACACAGGGTCACGTCCTTCACCGAGGCAGGCATGCCTGCGCGCACCGCGGCTCGCAGGCCCTTGATCAGCGTGGTGGGATCCTGCGTCGTGAAGACGGCGGCGTTGAGCACCGCGTCGGCCGTGATCTTGCCGGCAGCCTGTGGGCTCCCGAGGAAAGCGCGCAGCGGCGAATAGTCGCCGTAGGCCTTGGCGAGCGCGGGATCGGCGGGGGCGCTGGCGGAGAGCAAGGCGTTGAGATCGCCGTCGCGCGTGAAGGCCGCACCCGTGTTGGTGGTGATGCCCGTGGTCAGGATGGCCACGTAGGTGTGGCTGGGCAGCAGGGGCTCGCCGCTGTTGGTGCGGACATTGAGCCAGTTCTCGCAGACGTAGCGCGTGACGCTGCCGTTGCTCACGCCCCAGGCGCGCGAGAGTGCTTTGCCGTACTCCGGCGTGCCCGCGGTGATGTCGAACAGGAGCACGCTGTCTTTGGTGGCGCCGGCGTAGGGCTTGGAGAAGCGGAAGTAGACCACCGGGTTGTTGGCGAAGCCCTTCAGGTCCTGGGAGGCCTGGGTGGCATAGTTGCCCACGAAGTCCACGCCGATGCCGAACAGGTCGCCCGACGAAGGGAAGCCGTTGAGGTCGAGGCCCGTGGTGCTGCGACGCACGTCGTTGGGGAAGGGGAGGCGAAAGAAGTCGCCGTCGTCGGTGCCGCGCGGAACGCGGAAATAGGACAGCGCGCCTGCCGCATCCGGAGGACACACCAGACCGTCCCATACGGTACTCGGCAAGTGCAGCGGATCGATGGGGCTGCAGGTCAGGCCGCTCGTCGCAGCGTCGACCGCACCGGGCTTCGACTGCGGCGGCTGGCACAACAAGCCCGCGAGGCAGTCCGTGGTGCTCGAGCAGCTGGCGCCGATATCGCCGTCGCCGGTCATCAAGCAATGCTTGGTCAGGCCCTGGTCGTACCCGCAGATGAGCCCGTGCTGACAGTCCGCGGTGGCGTCACAGCGCGCGCCCTGGGCGGCCGAGCCGGCCTGCTTGCAGACGAAGCTTGCGTCCTCGACGCTGCAGAAGAGGTTGGGGCCGCACTCGCCTGTGGCCTTGCACGGATCACCCACCACCAGGATGCCTGCGAAGTCGCACACGCCGTCCACGCAGCCGAGACGCAATGCGCCGGCGCACTGCTCTTCGCTCTCACAGGGGCTGCCGATCTTTCCCTGCTCTTGCTCGGGGATCCCCGTATCGATGCAGCTGCGGGGGTTGCTCAGGCAAGGGTCCTTGGCCGAGTCGAACATGCCGCAACCGGCGAGCACCACGACTACACCCACCCACCTCGACGCTCTAAGCATGCCTTCGCTCCCCCTTCGCCGGGCCCAGGATAAACCAGCGCAGACCGCTCAGGTCGGCCAAACGCTCGAGCCTTATACGCGCGAACCCGCTGTCAGCTGCGCTCGACCAGGCGGTCCATCATGAAGCGGCTCTTCTCGGTGGCTTCGGCGCTGAACTCCCCGAAGAAGGCGCGCACGTCCTCGAACATCCTCACGAACGCTGTTTGATCGCGCTCGAGCAGCATCGTGCCGACCGCGTCGGCGGCTTCGCGGAACGCTCCCGTGACTTGCGCGGTCAGCGGATTGTTCATCTCGATGGGCCCATAGAGCGCCGGATCTTGTCCGAAGTGACGTGCGGCGACGTACAGTTCCATCAAGTAAGCGGGCGAGGTGAAGCGCAAACTCTCCTGCAGCGGCGTCGCGAGCTTGGCCAGGGTCAAGCCGAGCACCTGCGTCTGGTAGTGCGTGAGCACCTGCACGAAGGCCATGGCGCGGTCGTGCTCGTCGGCACTGGCGTCGGTGATGACCATCCCGCGGGCGCGGAAATTGGCGCGCACCCAGTCGGCCCAGGCGTCGCCTCGGCCCGGGCAAAACACCACGCGTTGTCCCTGAAAAGACTGTGCTCCCGGGCCGAACATCGGGTGCGTGCCGAGCACGCTCGCCTGGGTGGAGCGCAGCATGGCTGCCAGCGGCGCAGCCTTGATGGAAGTGACGTCCATCAACAACCCTCCAGCGGGTACCGCGGGGCCCACCTCCTCGATGACTTTTTCGGTGATGTCGATGGGCACGGAGATCAGCGTCACGTCCGCGCGGGCCGCCGCCTCGCGCGCCGTGAGCTCGGTGTCGAGGTCTGCCACCAGCACGGTGTGCCCAAGCTCACTGAAGAGCTCCGCCATGCGACGTCCGATGCCGCCTTTGCCGCCGATGATGGCGACGCGCTTGGGCTCGGTATGGAGCGGTACTTCGGCCTTGAGGCTCGCCTGGTAGTCGCGACTGGCCCACATGATCAGGCGGAACAAGCTCTCGGCGACCTCCACCGAGAGCCCGAGCTTGCGCGCCAGCTCGCGCCGCGCTTCGAGCACCTCGGTCTCCCGCTGGGGATCGCGGATGCGCAGGCCGTGCTCGCGCTTGATCGCCGCCAGGTCGCCGACGATCTCCATGCGTCGCTTGAGCAGCGCGAGGATCTCCTGGTCCACTGCATCAATGCGTGCGCGTACGCTGCCTAGAGGATCGTTGGGCTCGCTCACAGGCCTGGAGCTACCGCACGACGGGGGGATCCGGCAAGCTACCGCGGCGTGAGCCCCCCTCCAGGGCGAGCGCGTCTTCGTCGCGTCCCAGCTTGCGGTAGCAAGCGGCCATGGTGGCGACGGCCGCCCGCTCTCCCGCTCGGTCGGTGGCTTCTCGGGCTAGGGCCAGCGCGTGCAGGGCCTGGCGCACGGCGGCCCCGAGCTCGCCGGTCTCGATGAGCACGAGCGCGGTGGCGATGGCGGTGCGAGGCGTCTCGTTCTCCTCGCGATGGCGGGCGCGATCGAGCAAGCGCAGGGCGCCCGTGCGATCGCCTTTGACCAGTGCGGTCATGGCGCGCAGACGGTCCACGCTCGGGCCATCGCGGCCCGCTGCGATCACGAGTTCCAGGGCGCGTTCCACGGCGTCGAAATCTCGCCCCAAAATGGCTTCGACCGCCTGGTGCAGGGCTTGCGCCGACAGCGTGGCCGAGTCCCGCGGCGGCTCCGGGAGCTGCACCTGCTCACTCTTGGGAGCGGCGTCGCCTGGGGCCCGCTCGACGCGCGGCTTGCGCATGGCCCCGGCTCGTTCGCTAAAGCTCTCGGCGAGCCTCGCGGCACGGGCTCGCGTGGCGTCGGTGGGGTCGAACTCGACGGCCGCCGCCGCCAGTCGCACGCCCGAGCGCAGATAGCCGAGCTGACCCGCCAACCCGGCCACTTCGAGCATGATGTCCACCGCTTCGGGAGCGCGTCCGCCGCGCGCCATGTGATACGCGAGGGTCGCACGTGCGAATGCGTCGGCGCTGGGAATGCGGCGCTCCAAGGCGCGGGCGATGGCGCGATTGAGTTCGAGCATGCGGTTTGGCGGGATGCCCGCCACCACGACGGCCCGCACGATGGTCGAGAGGGACAGGCCGCTCGGTCCGCGCTCCAGCAACGACAGGGAGACGAGCTCCTCGATGGCGTCTTCGCGCACGCTGTCGCGCAGCCCCTCCGAGTCCGCGACCTCCGAGACCACCGGGGCCTCGCCCGGATCGGGCACCAGCGCAAGCGCCTCCAGCATGCGCCGTACGCCTCGCGGGAGCTTGTCGATGCGCTCCTCCACCAAGGCTTCCACGGTGTGCGTGCTCAAGCGCCCCGCAGGCCCGCGCCGCCAGCGAAATTGCTGCTCCGAGAACACCACGTCGCCCGATGCCACCAGCACGCGCACAGCCTCGGCCACGCCGAGCGGGGTATTGCCTCCCATGGCCGCGGCGCGCCGAGCGATGTCGTTGGAGGTATTCTTTCCCAGCATCGAGAGCGCAAACGCGCGTGCCTCGGCCTGGGCGAGTCCCGGCACACGGATTTCGGCCAGCGTCCCACCCCGCGCGAAGGCCTCCGGGGCCTTGGCATCGAGCGGTAGACGCAGCACGACCAGCCCGTCGGGGCCCCCGTCGCGCGTGACCTCGGCCATCACACCGACCGTGGCGGGGTCGATCAGGGGCGCAGGGTTGACCGTGATCAGCACGCGTCGCCCGCGCTGTTCGTGGGCGCGTCCCAGGTATTGGCGCAGCGCGATGATGGTGTCCCGTCGTGACACCGGGCGTCCCTCGCGCACCGCCCGCAACGACGCGAGGGAAAGTCGATCGGGCTCCTCGTTCGAGGTCAGCACGCGCTCCAGCGTCTTGCCCTCGGGCAGCCGCCGCAATGCGTACATCAGCCCCGAAAGCGGGGCGAGCGCCGACGACTGGGCGCGCACGTCCAGCCAGGTACAGGGGTCCATCTCCTCGGCCACCTGTCGCAGCCAGGAGCTCGCGCCCGCGCCGTAGGGACCCATCAACAGCACGCGATGCCGCCCCGGCATGGCGGCCACGTGTCGGAATGCGCCGAGCTGGTTCTGCGCGTTGCTACTGAGGCGCGGCCGGGCCAGGTGCAGGAGCGCACGGGTGCAGTCGGCGCGTCGCGGATAGTGGCGGTCGATGGCTTCACCGCGAATGCCCTTCAAGCCCTCCACGCGGCGCCCGAACAGGAACACCGTGGAGGCGGCGGCCTGGACGGCTGCGTCGAGGATGATCTCGAACGGCTCGGCCACGCTGGCCAGGGCCTGCGCGCGATCGAGGGCGTCCCCGACCAAGGGGCCCTGGGCGGGCCGCTCGACGACGCCCATGGTCAGGGCAAAAGAGACACTGCCGGATTCCTGAGCGTCGGGCTCGAACTCGGCCACCAGAGCCAGGCAGTTCTCGACGCTCCGCGCGACTTGCCGTGAATCCAGCGCGAACACCACAGTCCCGCCGAGCTCCACCACCACCTCGGCGCCGTCGCGAACGAAACGGTCACGGCCCGCGATGCGCCAGAGGGCTGCTTGCGCGATAGCTTCCGGGCTCGATTCTGCGGGCGGCAACCAGCGTTGCCAAACGATGAGTCGTTCCATGCGCGTCCGAAGCTGCCCATCCCGCACAAAGCCGTGTACGCTTTGAGCAGCGTTTCACGAGGGCTAGGGGCTTGTAAAGTCTCAGCAAGAAGCGTCCAAGCGCCACGAGAAAAACATGATCCAGAACTCTACCATCCTGATCACCGGCGGAGCCGGCTTCATCGGCTCCTCCCTGACCCGCCGCCTGGTCCAAGACAACAAGATCCGCGTCCTCGATACGCTGCGCCGAAATGCGCTCGCAGAGGCCGGTCTCGACAAGCACCCCAACGTCGAAGTGGTGGTCGGTGACGTCCGCGACGCCAAGACCATGCGGGAAGCGGTGCGCGGCATGCAGTACGTCGTGCACATGGCGTCCATCGCCGGCGTGGACACGGTCCTGAAGCACCCCGTGCTGACCATGGAGGTCGCGCTCGAAGGCACCATGAATGCCCTACGCGCGTCCGTCGAAGAGGGCGGAGTGCGGCGCTTCATCGACTTCTCCACCTCGGAGGTCTTTGGCAGCTACGCCTTCCGAGTGCGCGAGGCCGACGTAACGAGCCTGGGGGCCGTCGGTGAGGCGCGCTGGACCTACGCTGTCTCCAAGCTGGCCACGGAGCACCTCGCCCATAACTACTGGAAGGAGCACCAGCTCCCCACCTGCTCGGTACGCCCCTTCAACATCTTCGGCCCGGGTCAGGTGGGAGAGGGCGCCATCCATGCCTTCGTCGTGCGGGCGCTCAAGGGTGAGACGATCCAGGTTCACAACCAGGGCGATCAGATCCGCTCCTGGTGCTACATCGACGACATCGTCGACGGCATCCTGCTGGCCATGAGCCGGGTAGAGGCCATCGGGCACTCCTTCAACATCGGCAATCCCCGCAGCACGATCACCATCTACCAGCTTGCCCACCTCATCGTACGTCTGGCGGGATCCAAGTCGCCCATCGTGTCGGTGCCTTGGGACTTCCCGGACGTCGAGCTGCGCGTCCCCGACGTCCACAAGGCGGACAAGCTGCTCGGCTTCAAAGCCAGGGTGGATCTGGAGGAGGGTCTGCTGCGCACGCTGGATTGGTACCGACAAAAGCTCGACAAGACGACCAGATAGGATGCGGGCATGACCCGCCAATGCGCTTGACCTGCCCGCCGGCGCTTGGGAAGATCAACGGTGTTTTACTCGAGGTCTCGGTGAGCGCAGAGCGGCGGACAATTTCTCTTCGGGCTGCCCGGGCGGACGACTGGTTCGAGAAGGTCGAGGCTTCCGCTCCCAACTTCGATCAGCTGTGCGACGCCATCGGACGCAAGTTCGTCGCGTTCGCGTTGGTGGCGGGTGTGCGCATCACCTCGCTCGCCATCGATCCCCGAAACTCCGAAAACACTCAGGTGACCTTCGGAATTGGGGCCCAGACCGACGATCACACCATGGGGTTGGCCGAGTTCCGGCGCGCGCTCACCCAGGCCTTGGTCCAGCCCGAAGAGGTGATGGACCCGCCCAGCGACCTCGAGAACGTCGACAATCAGCAGAAGTTCCTGGGGGTCCGCTACCTGCTCTTGGCGCCCATCTTCGGCATCTCGGTGCAGGAGCTCCACGTGGGCGGCGGTCGCGAGCCAACCGTGGTGATCGGCCTTGGGTCGCTGTCCGACGAAGTGTCTATCGAGGAGTTCCGCGAGGTCATTCGCGAGGCCGTGCGCCGCGAGGAGCAGGCCGCGCGGCCCCAGCGCCCCTTCGCCATCGACCTCGGGAAGATCCCCGAGGCCGAGACGGCCCTCAAGAAGGGTGACTACGAACGCGCCATCGAGATCCTCGATCCGTGGTCCGGTCCCCTCTCCATGCTGCTGCGCACACCGCAGGGACAGAATTTGGGCGCCGAGGCCAAGGCTTCGCTGGCGCGGGCCCTTGGCATCCTGGGTGCTGCTTACACCAAGAAGGCGGAGTACCCAGCCGCCGAAGAAGTGCTGCGCTTGGGCGTGCAATGGGTGCAGGACGGCGAGGTGGCCGGACAGCTGTTCGCTCAGCTCGGTGAAATTGCGCTCCATCAAGGTCAGTACGGTCAGGCCATTGGTCTGTATCGGCGTGCGCTCGCGCTCGGTTGTCCTCGGGTACAGGTGTTGGCGGAGCTGGCCGAGTGCTTCGTCAATCGCGGTCGCGCCGTGGCGGCCCTGGTGTGCGTCGACGAAGCCAGGTCTCTCGGCGTGCCCGAGTCGCGGCTCGAAGCCACGCGCGCTCAAGCGCTCGAAAAGGTGGGCGCCCGCTACGCGAAATTCCGGGAGCTCGTACCGCTCGCGGCTTCGAAGGCCTAGCGATGGCGTCTGCGCGGGGCGTGCACCAGCGGAGCAGTTGGGCGCACGCAGCGGGGGTGTCGTGCCTCGCGGCCGCGGCGCTCGCCTGCGACTCTGAAGCGTCCGCGCCGGACATTCCGGACGCGGGGCCGCCGCCCTTGCCTCAAGCCGCCCTTCCACTGCTGACCTGCCTGAGCCCGGTCCAAACGCTCGGTGAATGCACCCGTGATGGCGACTGCGGTTCGGGCAATTGCGTGTTGAACGCGAACCTATCCGTACCGGATCGCGGGCCGATCACGCTCGAGTGTGGTGCGCAGCAGGGGCTCGGATTGCCGCGCGATCCCTGTGAGGTTCGCACGGACTGCGCCAGCGGGCTGTGTGCCATGGCTGGCAACTGCTTGCAGCCTTGCACGAACGATGCGGACTGCGAACTCGGCACGTTCTGCCTGCCGGTGGAAGCGCGCCTGGCTGCCGACGCTCTCGCACCGGTCATGGCTTGCGTGCGCAATTTGGCTTTCGAGTCCGATGTCACGGTGCAGTCGGGCCCCGTCGCGCACACCAGCTCGGATCGCGACCTGGTCTCGCTCGACATGCCGGCGACCCAGGGCACCACGATGCTCTACTTCAAGCCCGACTGCGGCAGCTCGCTCGAGGTGGATAGCATCGACGTTCGGGCGGGCGGCAGTGTGTTGTTCAGCTACGACGATGTGCTCGACGGCCGCACCGCGCTCAACCCGGTCTCCAACATGGGCCCGCTCGTGCCGGTGCTCATCCCCAACAACCCGCAGGTCGGCGCCGAATACGAGTCCGGTGTAGCGGTCGGTGTGTTGACTTCGGAGGCCACGGGCATCGTCTCTTTGGTGGCCGCCAGAGAGCCCGCTGGACAGCGCATCCTCGACCTCAACTTGTTTTTGGTGGGAGGAGGCAGCGACGAGGTGCCGGGCGGTTTCCGCCCTGGCGATCCCGGAGTCACGAGCTTCACGGATAGGCTGCGGGAGCTCTATGCGGGGATCGGGATCGATCTCGGCACGGTGCGGCAGATCGACGTGGTGGGCAGCCTACGCGAGCAGTTGTCGGTGCTCGATTCCAACGTCGTGCACGATGATCAGGGCAACGCCGTGGGCCTCGACGTACCGGGCCTCGATCAGCTGTTCGAGCTCTCCATCGGGGTCGACTACGGAGGTCTCAACCTGTTCCTCGTGAGCGACATGGGGGACCTGTTGGGGATCTCCGGCGGCATTCCAGGTTCGCTCGGTGTGCTCGGCACGGCGGCCTCTGGCGTGGCCATCGCGGTCGACGTCGTAGGGCTCGATCAGGCGCCGATCGTGGCGCTGCACGAGATGTCCCATCAGATGGGACTCTTCCACACCTCGGAGTTCGACGGCACGTGGATCGAACCGCTCTCCGATACACCGGTCTGCACTCAGACCAGTGACCAGAACGGCGACGGCTTGCTGACGCCTGCGGAGTGCGCCGGCCATGGTGCCGACAACCTGATGTTTTGGAGCGGTAGTGGCCAACGCCTCAGCGACCAACAGCGCGCGGTCCTGCAGCGCTCCATCGTGCTGAGATGATGGAACACCTTGCTGGATCCCCGCACCAGCCGCTACGGTCAGCCAAAGCCATGAAGACCCGCTATCTGCTCGCCATCGACCAAGGGACCACTGGCAGCACCGCGCTCTTGGTGGGCGCCGACGGGGCCGTAATCGCCCGCGCGAATTCCGAGTTCCCACAACATTTTCCGCGTCCCGCCTGGGTCGAGCACGAGCCCGAGGAGATCCTGGGCAGCGTTCGCAAGGCCATCGGAGAGGTCTTCAGGGCCTCGAGGTTGGACCCCCATGACTGCGTGGCCATCGGCATCACCAACCAGCGCGAGACCACCGTGCTGTGGGAGCGCAACAGCGGCAGGCCCGTGCACCGGGCCATCGTGTGGCAGGACCGTCGTACCACCGAGCGCTGCGCCGAGCTCAAGCAGCGTGGGCTCGAACCCTTGTTCCGTGAGCGCACCGGGCTGGTGCTCGACCCGTACTTCTCGGGCACCAAACTCGAGTGGTTGCTCGACAACGTGCCCTTCGCGCGCCAGCACGCCGAGAGCGGAGAACTCTGCTTCGGCACCATCGATAGCTTTCTGATCCACCGGCTCACTGGCGGCGTTCACGCCACGGATGTCACCAACGCGAGCCGCACGCTCCTGTTCGACATCCGTCGCTTGAGCTGGGACGACGAGCTGCTCGGGCACCTGCGCATCCCGCGCGCCGTGTTGCCGGACGTGAAAGGCTCCTCCGAGCTCTTCGGACACACCAAGGGCTTCGATCCGCTTCCCGACGGCATTCCAATCATGGGCGTAGCCGGTGACCAGCACGCCGCGCTGTTCGGGCAGACCTGCTTCCAGGTGGGCGAGGGCAAGTGCACCTACGGCACCGGGGCGTTCTTCCTGGTCAACACCGGGACCGCGCCCGTGCGTTCCAAGCACGGCCTCTTGAGCACCGTGGCCTGGCGCATCGGAGACCGCACCGAATATGCCCTCGAAGGCAGCGCATTCATTGCTGGCGCCGCAGTGCAATGGCTGCGCGACGGCCTGGGCCTCATCAAGTCGGCCTCCGAGATCGAGGCTCTGGCGGCCCAGGTGGAAAGTGCGGGCGACGTGGTGTTCGTGCCGGCACTGGCGGGTCTAGGCGCGCCCTACTGGGATCCTGACGCACGTGGGCTGATCTCCGGGATTACACGGGACACCACCAAGGCCCACCTGGCGCGCGCGACCCTCGAGGGAATCGCGTTTCAAGTGGCCGATCTGGCTCACTCGATGGAAGCCGACATGGGACGACCACTGACCGGCTTGCGCGTGGACGGCGGCGCCAGTCAAAATGAAGATCCTAATGAAATTCCAAGGAGATATCCTGGGGGTTCAGGTGGACCGTCCAAGCTCGGTCGAGACGACGGGGCTGGGCGCGGCCTACCTGGCTGGACTAGCCTCGGGCATGTTCGAGAGTCGTGAGGCTATCGCTCGGGCCCACCGGATTGACTGGAGTTATAAACCTACTATGAGCCTGGAGAGGCGGGAGGCGCACAAGGTGCGCTGGGCCCGCGCCGTGGCGCGTGCCAGAAGCGAGCTTGGACTGTGACTGCCGGAGAACAGATTGGCGTGGGGTCGGAGGGAGACGCTTCCGAAAAGCGGGAGGTTCCCGTCGCGTGGGAGGCACTCGAAGACGCCTTCGAGAACAACGCCCCGGAAGTCCATAGCTACCTTCACCTGAGCACGGGCGAGGTCATCCGGGTGGTGGACGGCATCGCCGACCCCGCGACCCATGCCCGCATCGCCACCGACGCGAACTACCTGCGGGTCGACCCTGTGTCTTCCCGCGAGCAGTACCGCTGGATGGAGCGCTTCATCGCCACCGTCGAGGAAGGGCCGTTGCGGCAGAAGCTGCTCCAGTCCATCGACGGCAAGGGCGCGTTCCGCCGCTTCAAAGACGTGCTGATGGCGTTCCCGGTCGATCGCGAGCGCTGGTTTACGTTTCGATCCGAGCGGCTACGCTCCTGCATGGAGGCGTGGCTCGACGCGCAAGGAGTGGTTTCCGTGGAGCGACCTGAGTGGGCGGTGCCTACGGCCGACGACGTACGGCCCCAGGTCGAGACGGTGGAGCGTCTGCCGGCCGCGGCTGCCCCGCGCCGCGCGCCTGCCCGAGCGAATGGCCCCGAAACACAGCGTCGACGAGCCATCGAGCTCCTCGAGCTGCTGCCTGCCAAGGACCTGGAGATGGCGCTGAACTTCCTGGAGTTCCTGCGTGAGCGTCGCCCGCTCGCGCGCGCCTCCGGGCGTGACCCGCGCGACAACGGCCACGATGACGACGACGGCGTGCTCGATGAGGAGCGCGACGAGGGGCTGCGAGGACGCTGAGTCATGGCATCACGTGATCGCGCGGGGTGGTTGCGCGCGCTCGCGGGGTCGGGCCTGCTGAGCTGCCTCTTGCTGATTGGGCCTGAGGCTACCCGGGCGGAGCTGCCCGAAGCGCTCGGCGCCATTCGCGTCGATGGTTTGGCAGCCGTAGTCGGCGGGCTCGCGCCAGGGAAAGGCGTGATCTCCATCTATCGCAGCGACGTGGAGCTGCGCGCGCGCCTCTCGATGCTGCGCGCCGGCGCCGACCCGGAGACGGCACTCGGACCTCTTCCGGCCTCGCTGCTCTCCGCCAGCCTCGATGAACTCGTGGGCGAGGCCTTGGTCGCCTCGGAGGCGGCGCGCCTGAGCTTGGCGAAGCCCGGTCGCGAGCAGATCCTCGGCGAGCGTCAACGCTTCGCCCTGGGCGTCGGAGGGGAGGCTCAACTGCAGAGCTTTGCGCGCGCGCTCGGGGTCACGGACGGCGAACTGGGGCGCATCGTGGAGCGCAAGGCCGTGGTGAGTGGCTTCCTGGCGGCCAACCTCGAGGGCACGCTCGACCTCTCACCGAGCGAGATCGAGAAGGCTTACGCGGAGCAGGAGCATCCTTTCGGGGATCAGCCGCTCGAGCAAGTGCGTGATCAGCTGCGCGCCTGGTTGATCCAGCGTCGCGTGCAGGCCGCCGTGGGGCGCTGGGTGGAGAGCTTGCGCCAGCGCACGCCTTCGAAGCGCCTGGTCACCTACTGAGCAGGTCACGACTCAGTTGCGAACGTCTTTTGCAGGCTCGCGCGCCGAGCTGCGCGCTTCGACGTAGTCCACGACGCGGTACGGCGCGTGGTCCAGGTGAAAGTGATTGTGGTGGCCCGGATAGCCGGGCCCGAGCAGCACGTGAAATACCTCGGGGCGTTCGGCGATCTTGCGCGCCAGGTCATGCAGGAAGTCCGAGTGGGCCTGTTGATTGCCACTCGCGCTCCAGTGGCTATCCACGCGCACCTTGAGCGCGCCGCGCAGCTTGGCGGGCAAGCTCGCGTAGCGTGGACTCTTGCGGGGCAACGCGCCGAAGTCGAAGCCCGCGATGTCGATGGCGTTGCCGAGCGCGTGCTCGCTGACCCAGCTCGGATAGCGCCGCATGACGCGGCAGTTGTAGGTTCCCAGGTGAACGATGCGTTGAGGCTCGCGGCCGTAGTGCGCCAGGGCGACCTCGCTTACCAAGGCTTCGAATGCCGCGAGCTGCGCCTGAAAGGCCGGATGAATGCGCATGGGCTTCTGGTACTTCAGCCGAGCGCCACGGTAGTTCACGAGCGGCACGTCTCCGCTCTGGCAGGGCAGGGGAGAACCTGGCTCGAGCACCCGCGGGATGTCGTCGAGCGGGTACGACGGCCCCGCGTCGCTTCCCGCCTGGCCCTCCTTGGCGCGCGCGGGGGACCCGAAACCGCAGCTGATGCCGAGACACAACAAGCCCAACCACACCCAGGGACGGCGCGCCATGCAGTCTCAGACGTGCGAGCTGGGAAAACGATCCACGTGCTGGCTCCCGCGGCGGCCAACGCGCGCGTTTACGACTCGGCGGTGAGCCCCCGCACATAGCGTCGAAAGTTCTCGACGTAGTGCTCCGCCGACAGGTGCAGGGCCGTGCGCTCGTTGTCGCTCAACTGACGGACGACCTTGCCAGGTGTCCCCATCACCAGGGACCCATCGGGGATCTCCTTGCCCTCGGGGATCAAGGAGTTGGCCCCGATGATGCAATGGCTGCCGATCTTGGCCCGGTTGAGCACCACCGCGTTGATGCCGATCAGGCTGTGATCACCGACGATGCAGCCGTGCAGCATCACCTTGTGTCCGACGGTCACGCCGCGTCCCAGGGTCAACGGGACGCCGAGATCCGTGTGCAGCACCGAGCCATCTTGGATGTTCGTACGCTCACCGATCACGATGGGATCGTTGTCACCGCGGATCACCACGTTGAACCACACGCTGGAGCAGTCGTGCAGGACGACCGAGCCGATTACGGTGGCGTTGGGGGCGACGAACGTCTCGCCGAGACGCTGTACCCGCCTGTCTTCGAGACGGTAAATCATGGCTGCGACATACCATGTGTGCCGGGCCCCGACCGCTCTTGCCAAGCCCGGGCCAGCGACGTAGAGGATCTAGGTGACGCCCCCGGCACCCATCCGCATCGTTCGAGCACCGCGGGACAAGGGTGGGCGCTACCACCATGGCGACCTGCGGCGCGCCTTGGTCGAAGCTGCGCTCGAGTTGGTGCACCAGGCTGGTCCGGCTGGCATCACCCTGCGCGAAGCCGCACGGCGGGCCGGGGTGACGCACGCAGCACCCTACCGCCACTTTGCGGACAAGGAGTCGTTGCTTGCCGCGGTGGCCGAAGAAGGGTTCATCCAGCTGCGAGGGAAGATGGAGCTGTCCACCCAGGGGGTCTCCGGGCTCGCGGCCATCGAGGCGATCGGCCTTGCGTACGTGCACTTCGCGCAGGAGAACCCGTCGCACTTTCGCGTGATGTTCGGGGCCGAATTGGGGGACAAGCGACGCCACCCGAGCTTGCTCGAGGCCGATCAGGCCGTGTTCGACGTGCTGCGTGAGGCCATCGCCAGCGCGCAGCGAGCCCTCGAGCTGCCGGCCGGAGAGCCTGCCAGCATGGGCATGGTGGCCTGGTCCATGTTGCACGGGGTGGCGGCGATGGTGGTCGATGGGCAGCTGGCCAGGGCCGGTGTGCGGGGGAAAAAGTGGGCGAGTACGCGACGCGGGTCTTGCGCACGGCCGTCGCCGGGCTGAAGCAGTGGTCGGTGATCCGATGAGGCCAGCCTGGGGGAGGGGTCTGCGAGGCGCGTGTCTGATGGTGGCGTGGGCGGCGTGCGCGCTTGGCTGTGGCTCGAGCCTGCGAGCGCCCAAGCCGGCGGTCTTGCCCGTCGACCAGACGGCACGCCGGGAGAGCCTGGACCAGCTGGCGCGCGCGCTTTTCGACGCCATCCGGGCAGACGCACCCGAGCAGGCGCTGGCTCCGGCCGCCGAGCTCGACGAGCTTCTGCCCAGCCCGACCCGGACCCGCATCGAGCAAGAACGCAGGCGCCCGATCCACCAAGCCGCCAGCGTGCCCGGTCATCCGGCGGTCTGGAGCGCTGCTTCGTACGCAGGATTCTGCGCCCAGGGGGCCCGTGAAGAGCCTGCTGGTGGGGCGCTGGGGCTCGGCGGGGCGGCCTGGCTGCTCGACCGCCTGCTGGTAGTCGCGGATCTTGGTAACGGGCGCTCGGCCTCCTGGGTGGAGGGGCGCTTCCTCTTTACGGACCAGGGCTGGAGGGCACTTACGTTGAGTCGCGTAGAGACTCCGCGGGCGGGTCATTCCGATCTGGACCTGGCCCCCTGTGATGTGGAGCAAGGCATCCGGTAGCCCCAATATATTGTGGATGTCACGCCCTGACCCCTACCGTTAATCGTGGAAATGATTGCAATCGCGAAAAGCGGCTGATAACTGGGGACGACCAGCGCTGGGGCCCGTTGGGCCGGCTGGGACGTAGGGCGCGGGCCGCCATCTGGGGTCGGGAAGAGCCGACAGCGGCATCACAAGGATTGGACGATGAAGCTCAAGACGCTCGAGATCTGCGGGTTCAAGTCGTTCGTGGACAAGACCGTCGTGCGGTTCGACCACGAGATCACCGGCGTGGTGGGACCCAATGGCTGCGGCAAGTCCAACATCGTCGACGCCATCCGCTGGGCCATGGGCGAACAGTCCGCCAAGCACCTGCGCGGCAAGCACATGGACGACGTGATCTTCAACGGCTCGGAGGCGCGTGGTCCCCACAGCTTCGCCGAGGTCACGATCACGTTCGATAACTCCGACGGTGCGGCCCCCCTCGAGTTCAAGGATTACGCCGAGATCGCCGTGACCCGCCGGCTCACGCGCGACGGCGACAGCAGCTACCTGATCAACAAGGTGCCGGTGCGTCTGATGGACGTCACCGCGCTGTTCCTCGGCACCGGCGTCGGCACCAAGGCCTATTCGATTATCGAGCAGGGCCGCATCGGCTTGATCGTCACGGCCAAGCCCGAAGAGCGCCGCCATCTCATCGAAGAGGCCGCGGGCATCACCAAGTTCAAGGCCCACAAGCAGAAGGCCGAGCGCAAGATGGAGCAGACGCGGCAGAACCTGCTGCGCGTCAGCGACATCCTCGGCGAGCTCGACAAGAGTCTGGCCTCGCTCAAGCGGCAGGCGCAAAAGGCCGAGCGCTACAAGGCTTACCGCGACGAGCAGCGCGATCTGGAGTTGTGGGTCGGCAGCCATCGCTACCTCGAGCTACACGCCACGCGTGGTGCCCTGCTCGGCCAGCTCGCCGGGGCCCAAGAGGAGGCCGACGGCCTGCGCGTCAGCTTGAGTGCCCAGGAGACCGAGATCGAAGCCGATCGACTGCTCCTGTCCTCGGAAGAGATGGCCGTACAAGAGGCCACCTCCGTGGCTCACCAGCTCGACAACGCAGTGCGGCTGCTCGAGGCGCAGGTGAAGCACAACTCGGAGCGCTTGGCGCAGCTTCGTCACGGCGAAGCGGCGGCGGAGCGCGAGTTGGCCGAGATCACCAACCAGCGCGAGCGCTTCAGCGCCGAGAAGGTGCAGCTCGAGGAAAGCCTGGCAGAGCTCGAAGAGGTCGCCTCCGCGGAGGGCGCGGTGCTCGAGCGCGAGAGTGAACTCTTGGAGCAGCGCAAGCGGGCTGCCCAGGACGCTGATCAGGCCATGAACGTGGGTCGGTCCCGCGTGACCGAGGCGGCCACGCGCATCGCGCGAGCCGAGGCGGTCCTGAGCGGCTTCGAGCGTCGACGCGGAGAGGCCTTTCAGCGCCTCGAGCGCCTGCGCAGCGAGCGCGAGACCCTCGAGATGCGCAGCATGGAGCTGTCCGAGCAGACCCGCGAGCTGGCGGCGCGTCTGGACGGGCTGCGTGGCGACAAGCAGACCACAGTGGAGCGCAAGGGCGAGCTCGAGCGGGAGCTGGACCAGGCCCGCAAGGACGTGCGCGAGAGCGAAGTGCGCACCGACGAGGTGCGTTCGGAGCTGGCGGACAAGCGGTCGCGCCTGCGCTCGCTGGAGCAGATTCACCAGCGCTTCGAGGGCGTGGGGGCCGGCGTCCGCGCCTTGATGCAGCGAGCCCAGAACGACGCGTCGCTGCGCGTGGTCGGCATGCTCGCCGATCGCCTGGACTGCCCTTCGGAGCACACGCAGGCCTTGGCCGGTGCGCTCGGTGAACGCCTCCAGTACGTGGTGGTCGAAGACCTGGCGGCGGGTACCCAGGCCATCCAAACCTTGCGCGATCAGAAGAAGGGCCGCGCCACGGTGATCTCGCGCTCGCCGCGCGCGCGCACGCTCGCCGCGCGCGCGCCGCTGGGGGAGCCTGGCGTCATCGGATTGCTCGCGGAGTTGGTGCGCTACGCCAGCGAAGACGCGAACCTGGTGCACAATCTGCTCGGCGACGTCCTCGTGGTGGAGGACCTGGCGACGGCCCAGCGCGTCTACGAGCAGGCGGGCTTCGACGGCACCTTGGTCACGCGCCAGGGTGAGGTGCTCGGCGCGGACGGACGGCTCACGGGCGGTTCCGGCGAAGACGCGGGCGCCCACATGCTCGAGGTCAAGCGCGAGATTCGCGAGCTCGGACCCGTGGTGGCGCGGCTCGAACAGGAGATGGCCAGCGCCCAGGCGCGCGTCAGCGAGTTGCGCGCCTCCATCGCGCGTCGTCAGGCCGAGCTCGACGCGGCCCGCACCGAAGGCCACGACGCCGAGCTCGCCATGGTGCGCGCCGAGAAGGACCTCAAGCGCGCCGAGGAAGAGCTCGCCCGTGCCCGCGATCGCAGCGAGCAGCTGGCCTACGAGACCGACGATCTTTCGTCGAGCCTGGCCGAGGCGTCCAGCGAGGAGACCGAGGCCCGCGGGGAGATCGCTTCGGCCAAGGGCGCGCGTGAACAGGCCGAGAACGACCTGGCTGGCTTCGAGCAGGTAAGCCAGGAGCGTCGCCGCTTGGTGGAGGCCCAGGCCACCATCGTGACCGAGATTCGCGTGCGCGCCGCCGAAGCGCGTCAGCGCGTGCAGAGCGACCGCGTGGCCCTCGACCGCGTCGAGCGCGGCTTGGCCGATTTGTCCACGCGCCTCACGCGCGTCGAGCGCGAGCTCGTGGATACGGTGGAGAAGCAGGGCCAGACGGCCGCACAAATCGTGGTCGATCGCGAGTCGCTGAGCGAGCGCGTGGGCGAGGCCAAGCAGGCCGCCGACACGCTCTCGGAGGCGCGCGCCGCCTACGAAGAAAAGAAGCTCTTGCTGGGCGGTCGGGAGGCGCAGCTCAAGGAACTGCGCGCGCGTATCGACAGCGCCGCGGGCGTGGCCAACCAGCTTACGCTCAAGGAGCGTCAGGCCCAGATGTCGCTGGATCGCTTGATCGAGCAGATTCAGGAGCGCCACCGCACCGACGTCCGCTTGGTACTCACCGAGTTCCACATTCGGGAGCTTCCCGACGCCGCGACCACCGACCGCATCCAGGAGCTCGATCGTCTGCTCGAGCGTATGGGGCCCATCAACCTCACGGCTATCGAGGAGTACGAGGAGCAGTCCAAGCGCTACGAGTACTTGAGCGGCCAGAAGAAGGACCTCGAGACGGCGCTCGACCAGCTCGACGCTGCCATCCGCCAGATGAACCGCGAGAGCAAGAAGCTCTTCCGCGACACCTTCGAGTCCGTGGCGGCGCGCTTCTCCCAGATCTTCCCGAAGATGTTCGGCGGCGGTAGTGCGCAGCTGAAGCTCACCAATCCCGATGACATGCTGGAGACCGGCGTGGAGATCATCGCGCAGCCGCCGGGCAAGCGCGTGGGGGCCATGGAGCTCCTGAGCGGCGGTGAGAAGGCTCTCACTGCGGTGTCGTTGATCTTCGCGCTCTTCCAGCACAAGCCGAGCCCGTTCTGCTTGCTCGACGAGGTGGACGCGCCGCTCGACGAGGCGAACATCGGGCGCTTCGCCGAGGCCATTCGCTCGATGACCGCGCACTCGCAGTTCATCGTGATCACGCACTCCAAGCGCACCATGGAAATCGCCGATGTGCTGTACGGCGTGACCATGGAAAGGCCCGGCATCTCGACGCTGGTGTCCGTGGAGCTGCGTCAGGGTTCCCAGAAGCGCTCGGCCGACCCGCGCAACGAAGCTGCGGTCGCTTGAACACGGCCGCGAGCTGAGCGCAGGCTCGAGCTGAGCACAGGCCAACCCGCGCAACGAGCCGCAGCGGCCGCCCGAAGGCGCGCCAAAGCTGCGTGGACGCCCTACGGGGTAGGTCTGCGTGCGCCGAAAATGGGCTTGTTTGCCAGAAAATTCTCCCCTAGCGTCATGCGGGGCGCGGAAGGGGGTCGACCGCGTGCCCGTACATCCGTTGGACACTTCCATCATGCGAGGTTGCTTCGATGCGGTCTTTCTCTCGGTTCGGGTTTGGTTTGATGGCTGTCGCGGCACTTGGGGCGGGCGCCTGCGGAGGCGATGACGACGGCGGCAGCTCGAGCGTGTCCTCTGGCACCAAGATCAGTGATCTCTCGGACGCCCAAGAAATGACGCTCTGCAAGGAAATCGCCGACCGCATCAAGCCGCTCAACGACGGACTCAGCGACTTCTCTTGCATCATCGAGGGCCTCACGGCTGAGTCCCAGGGCCTCGGCATGTGCGAGGACGTCGCCAACACGTGCAAGAGCCAGCCTGTCGAGGAGGCGGATGCCGGCACAGCTACGGGCGACATCGATTGCACGATGAGCGACGGTTCGACGGCCGACTGCAACGCTACGGTCGGCGAGTTCCGCGCGTGCATCGATGCGCAGGTCAAACAAGCGCAGACTCTGTTCGGAAGCATCACCTGCGACAGTGACCCCAACGAGCTCAACAACACTCAGACGCCACCCACTCCCGCGGAGTGCAAGGTGCTCGAGAGCAAGTGTCCGGCCTTCATGAACGAGGTAGACACCGACATGGGCGGAGTTTGAGCGAACCCGCTGGGGCGCTTTGCGGAGCTCAGTGCACGCGCACGGGGCGCGCAGGTTTGCTCGCGCGCAGCACGCCCATTCAGAGTGCGCGACTAGTCGTCGCGTGAGACCTTGGAGCGGCCAGCCTTGGTGCGGGCGCGCTGCTTCTTCTCGTCCACACGGCGAGCTTTGGCGGCGCGACTCGGCTTGGTGGCCACACGCCTCTTGGGTCTGGTCATGGCGCGCTCGAGCAGTGCCACCAGCTTGGCCTTGACCTCGTCCAGATTACGGCCTTGCTCGCGGTACTCCTGGCTCACCACCAGGATGCAGCCCTCGGCGTCCACGTTGCGGCCCGCCAGTGCCACCAGGCGCAGGCGCGTCCCCTCGTCGATCCACTCGACCTTGCGCGGATCGAACAGCATCTGCACCTTGCTCTCGGTGCGGTTCACGTGCTGGCCGCCCGGCCCTTGAGCGCGCGCCGTGCGGATGCTGAAGGACGCCGCGGGAATCGAGCGGCGTGCGCCGATGGGAATGTCCTGAGCCATGGTCTGTCCACGTTTTAGCAGCCTGGCTCACACGCCAACGCTGCGCGGCGAGGTTCTCCTGAACGCTCACTGTTCCACGGAATTGTGGGCGAGATCGAGTATTTGGCGTCACCAGTGAGCGCCTCGGCGGCAACTCTGCAGTGCCAGCGAAGGTTGTGCACTTTCTACGCGAGAACCTCTAGTGTGGCGCCGCAGCTGAAGCTGGAGGTTCATGTGGTTCGACGGGTCTTGTTCGCGGCTTGTTTGTTCGCCGGTTGTGCAGCTCCCGCCAAGACGGTCCAGGTCGTCGAGTACACCCCGCGCAAGCCGGTGGTTCAGCGTCCGCCCGAGCCTACCCATGAAGAGCGCGCGGCACGCGCCGACGCGCGCGTGGCGGTGCGAGGCATCGAAGGCACGCTCTCGAACTACGACGTGCGCTACACGATGGAGAAGCGAGGCGCAGAGTTCGGCGCTTGTCACGAGCCGCGCGCGCGCCGCATGCCTCGCCTCGCTGGGAACATCGAGTTCGCCATCAAGGTCACGCCCGAGGGGGCCGTGAGCCAGGTCCAGGTACGCAACTCGGACGTGGGTGATCGCGCTCTCGAGCGCTGCTTCGTCGACGTGATCTCGAGCACGCCCTTTCCGCGTCCCAACGGCGGTGAGGCCAACGTGACCTGGAGCATGATCCTGGGACCGTTGCGCCCCGGCAAGGACCCTGAGCTTTGGGAGCAGCAGCGCATCGAACGTGTGTTGGCCAAGGAGGCTCCCGAGCTGCGCGAGAGTTGTGCGGTCCCGACCGACGGCTCCTATCTGATCACGGCCTGGGTGAACAAGCGGGGGCGTGTGGTGACGGCCGGTGTCTCTGCGCCGAACGGCAGCGAGCCCGCCACGCTCGACTGCTTGGCCCAGGGCCTGCGCTCCTGGAAAATGCCCAAGCCCAGGAAGAACACGCTCGCCAAGATTAGCTTTCCGCTCGGCTCTCAAGAGATGTGAAGCGCCGCGATGGCAGCGGCCAGGTGTGCACGGGCCGTCCGCTTTCCCCCAGGGCCAGGTAGTGCTCGAGGGCGGCCACGAAGGCCTCGTTCATGGGCAGGGAGCGCGCGTGGTGTTCGAGCAGCGCGCGCTGCACTTGGGCGCCGGTGTGCATCGACTCGGTGCGCAGCCGGATCAGCTCCAAAAAGGGGCCATAATCGCTCTCGTGCACGCCCGCCGAGGCGAGTCCTCGAGCGGCCTCGGGTAGCAGCCAGAACACCAGCTCGCGGGCGCCTCGCGCGCGTAAGGAACCGTGGGCGTCGGGCCAGCTCAGCTCGGCGAGCAGGCCGCGCTTGGCAGCGGCGTAGAAGTTCCGGGACGCGGCCTCGAAGGGCATGACGCGCACGAGCTCGTCCATGTGCTCCGCGAGGCTCAGCGTGAGCCCGAGCGTGAAGGCCGCGTTGGCCACCATGTCTGCGACCGTGGGGCCGGCCGGCAAGGAGCGATGCTCGATCCGGAGGTGTCCGCCGTCCACGGGATCGTACACCGCGCGGTTCCAGCTCCAGACCGTGCTGTGGTGAAGCCTGAGTACCTCGAGCTCGGGAGCTTGGCCGTGCGCGAGCTGGCTGAAGGGGTCGTCGCCGCGCGTCACAGGTAGCACCACGTCGTGATCGATGGCGCCGCCCATGAAGGGGTCGATGGGATGCGCGATCCAGTTCTTTCCGAAGGAGACCCGTGAGCGCCCGCGCTCGGACTCTCGCGGATCGGTACGCACGTCGACCGCCTGCTTGAAGAGCGCCACCCGGGTCTCCTCCCACAATCGATGCTGCGCAAAGAAAGGTGAGTTGCCGGCCACCGCTAGCACCGGGGCCGCCGCCAGCTGGGCCGCGTTGTAGTGGTGCACAAAGCTGTGGGCCGGCACGCGCAGGTGAATCTGGAAGGAGGTGTTGGCGCCCTCCAGGCTCACGTCGTCTACCCTTAGCTGCAAGCTGTCTCGGCCCTCGATGTGCACGCGAAAGGGCTCGCCGCGCTTGCGTCGCAGGGCCTTGGAGAGCGCATGGTAGCGAGGCCGGTCGCTGAAGGCCTGCAGCCCCAGATCGTCGAGCCGCAGGGTCGGCAGGATGCCCACGATGGCGACGCGCGCTCCTTGCTCGGCTGCGGCCGAGCGCAGGCGGGCCACGGCACGCTCCAACTGCGAGCGCATGTCGGCGAAGGGACGTCCGCGCAACAGGGCGGGCTGCGCGTTGAACTCGAGGTTGAAGCGATTGATCTCGACCGTCACCTGCGGATCGGCGAGACGGGCGAGGACCTCCTCATTGCATGCCTTGGGTTGCCCGGCGTCGTCGATGAGGTTCACCTCGAGCTCCGTGCCCACGCTGAGCGGTCCCAGACCGAAGTCCCGGCGCGAGAGGACCTGCGCGAGGGCGCCGAGATCCGCTGCGAGACGATCCCGGAAGCGCACGTAATCGTGGGGGGAGAAGTCGGTGCGATCGATCGAAATGCCCATTGCGTCTGGCTGGAAGTAGGCGCTGCCAGCGCCCTCGCTATGCAAGGGAAGCGCGGGCAGGGGGCCTTGCGCATCGCGCTCACGATCCTATTTTCAGTCGTATGATCCAAAACTGGTCGGCTCGCCATCTCGCGATAATTGCGACTGTTTTTGTGTCGGCATGCACGCGCGAGCCGGTCATCTCCGAGGGCGCCTTCCAGGGAGTGGTGGAGCTCGATGTGATCACGCTTTCCTTCGAGGTCCCGGGACGCGTCGAGCGCGTGAACGTCGCGGAGGGGCAGGCCTTGCAGGGCGCCACCGTGCTGGCCGAGCTCGACGAGACCATGGCGCGCGCAGAGCGTGAGGCGCGCGCGGCGGATCTGGAGGCTGCCAAGGCGCAGCTGGAGCTACTCGAGGCTGGCGCGCGCAGCGAGGACATCAAGGCCATCGAGGTGGAGCTCAACAGCGTGCGCGACCAGGAGGTCGTGCTCGCGCGCCAACGTCAGCGGCAGGAGCAGCTCACGCGCAGCGGCGCCGCGGCCAGCGCCAGCCTCGATGACCTGGACACGCGCGCGAGTACGCTGGCTGGTCGACGCGACGTGTTGGAGCAGCGTCTGCGCGGCATGCGGGCCGGCGCGCGCCGGCAGGAACTCGAGGCCGCGCGCGCCAAGGTCAAGGCCCTCGAAGCCGCGCTATTGGCCGCCGACGTGCGGCTCGGACGCTTCAAGCTCGGCTACGAGGGAAGCGCCGAGGTCCTTGAGAACCATGTCAAAGGCGGGGAGTACGTGAACGCGGGCGCCCCTGCTTTCACCATCGCGGACCTGGACCATCCGTACGTGGACATCTTCGTGCCCCAGGCCCACATCGCTTCGATTCACGTCGGGATGCCGATGTCGGTCCGGGTGGATTCGCTCGCGCGAGCGGTGGCGGGCAAGGTGGAGCGGGTGGGGCGGCAGACCGAGTTCACGCCACGCTTTCTCTTCAGCGAGAAGGAGCGCGTGAATCTGGTGATTCGCGTGCGCGTACGAGTGGAGGATCGCAAGCACGAGCTGAAGGCGGGCGTACCGGCATTCGTGAAAATGGGGGAGGCATCATGAGCTCGCCAGAGCGAGAGGGAGCGCCTGCGCAACGCGAACTGGTGATCCAGATATCGCATCTGTCGCGTCGGTTCGGCTCGATCATGGCGGTGCGCGATGTTTCCCTCGAGGTGCGCCGCGGCGAAATCTTCGGGGTTCTCGGGCCCAACGGTGCAGGCAAATCCACCACCATTCGCATGCTGTGCGGCATCCTCGATCCGAGCGGAGGCAGCGGCATGGTGGTCGGCTACGACCTCTTGACGCAGTCCGAGCTGATCAAGACGCGCATCGGCTACATGACTCAGCGCTTCAGCCTCTACGAGGACCTGACGGTGGAGGAGAACCTGCGCTTCTACGCGGGGATCTACGGGGTCAAGCGTGCCGAACGCAAGCAACGCATCGAGGCCATCCTGGCGCGTACCGGCCTGGGCGAGCGTCGGCAGCAAATCGCGGGCACGCTCTCGGGAGGTTGGAAGCAACGCGTGGCGCTGGCCTGCTCCACCGTGCACGAGCCGCCGCTCCTGTTCCTGGATGAGCCGACGGCAGGCGTGGACCCGGTGAGCCGCCGTCAGTTCTGGAACCAGATCCACCGGGTGGCTGCCGAAGGAACCACCGTGGTGGTGACCACGCACTACATGGACGAAGCCGAGCGTTGCCATCGCCTGGCCTTCATCTTCCGTGGCGAAGTGCTGGCGGTGGGCACACCGCGCGAAGTGGTCGAGGCGCGCGGTCTGTCGGTGGTCGAGGTGGTCTGCGAGGAGTCGGTGCGCGCTGCGGACGCGCTCCACGATCATGGTGTGGTCGACGAAGTCACGTTCCTCGGCGAGGTCATGCGTGTGGCCCTGCGCGGATGTGCCGACCCGGAGGGCTTCGTGCGCGCGAGACTCGAGGAGCACGGGATTCCCTTTCGCGACCTGCACGTGGGGCGCGCCAACGTGGAGGACGCCTTCGTGTCCATGGTGCGCGCCGAACAAGCCCGCGAAGATGCCGCGGCCGCGCACGGTGCGGGGCAAGTCAGGAGCACGTCATGACGCGCTTCTTGGCCATCGCTTGGAAAGAGCTGATTCAGCTGCGCCGCGACAAGCCGACGCTGGCGATGATGGCGGCTTTGCCCGTGATGCAGTTGATGCTTTTCGGGTACGCCATCAACACCGATGTCCGCAACATTCCCACGGTGATCTACGACCAAGATCGCTCGGCCGAGTCTCGCGATTTCGTGCGGCGCCTGGAGGTCACGGGCTTTTATACGCTCAAGGGCAACGTGCAGAGCTACGACGAGGTCCAGCGCGAGATGCGCTCGGGCCGCGCGCGTGTGTCGGTGGTCCTGCCTCCCGATTTCTCCGAGCGCCTCCATGCGGGGCAGGGCACGGCTGTCCAGTTGGTGGTGGATGGCTCGGATCCACAGACGGTCGCCAGCGCCACCAACACCGCCGCATCCTTGTCGATCTCGCGCTCGCTCGAGCTGATGGTGCAGCGTCTCTCGCACAGCGCGCTGCACGTCAATCCCAATCCCATCTCGCTCGAGCCCGTGACTTGGTACAACCCGGAGCTGCGCACCGCGGTCTACGTGGTACCCGGCTTGGTCGGGGTCATCCTGACGATGACCATGATCATGCTCACCTCGATGGCCATCGCCCGTGAGCGCGAGCGCGGCACGCTCGAGCAGCTGATCGTCTCGCCGGTGCGCCGGATCGAGTTGATCGTCGGCAAGATCGCGCCCTATGTGGTCATCGGCTATCTGCAGATGTCGATCGTCTTCCTGGTGGGGCGTGTGGTCTTCCGGATGCCCTTCGCAGGCTCCATCGGGCTCTTGTACAGCTTGGCCTCGGTGTTCATCGCGGCGAACCTCGCGCTCGGCCTGTTCTTCTCGACCCTCGCGCGCACCCAGCAACAAGCCATGCAGATGTCGTTCTTCTTCATGCTCCCCAACATCTTGCTGAGCGGCTTCATGTTTCCCTTCGAAGCCATGCCCAGACCCGCGCAGTGGCTCTCGCAGGCGCTCCCCCTCACGCACTTCATGCGCATCGTCCGCGGCATCATCCTCAAGGGCGCCGGGTTCTCCGACGTGGCGTCCGAGCTGGTCTGGCTCGCTTGCATCCTCGGCGTGCTGATCACGCTGGCGGCGCTCCGCTTCACCAAGAAGCTGGTGTAGCCGTGGCGCGTCCCGCGAGCGACATCGCCGAGCGCGTCGTGGTGGCTGCCCGCGCCCGTTTCTTGGCCGAGGGAGTGGCTGGCGCATCGCTGCGCGCGATCGCGCGTGACGCGGGCACCAACCTGGGCATGGTCTACTACTACTTCTCCACCAAGGACGCGTTGTTCATGGCCGTGGTGGAGGAGGTGTACGCCAAGCTGCTCGACGACCTGGCCCGGGTGCTGGCGGCCGCGGGCCCGAACTTGGAGCGACAGGTGCGGGCGCTGTACGGCCGGCTCGCCGAGCTGAGCGAGCTGGAGGTCGATGTCCTCGGATTGGTCCTGCGGGAGGCACTTGGCTCCTCGAGCCGGGCGGCTGGCCTGTTCGCGCGCTTTGCGCGTGGGCACATCCCCCTTTTGGTGAGCGTGTTCACGCAGGCCCAGGCACGGGACGAGGCTCGGCGCGAGTTGCCCCCGCTGGTGCTGGTGATCGGGACGCTCGCCGCGGGGATCCTGCCCCAGTTGCTGCGGCGCCGCCTCGAGACGGCCGAGGTGCCCGTTTCGGACCTGCTACCCGGCCCAAAGGAGTTGGCTGATTTGCTGTCAAAGTTGGTTCTCAACGGAATGTCAAAAAGTGTCGACAAGCGTTGGTGAAACTCGCTCGTGGTGAATCGGAAACGTAAGCTCCGAGTCGAGGCCTCCGGTCCAGATTGACCGACCCAGTCGGTGAGGCCAGACAAGCGCCCTTTCGGACACCCCGGGGGCGCTCAGACGTTCCCGGAATCGAAGCAGGCGGAGCTCCCGTGATATTCGAAGACCCCTCTCGTAGGCGATGGCGTGCGGCCGTAGCTGGATTCGTGCTCATCGTCAGCGGCGTGCTCGGCGTGATCGCGCTGGCCGCCATGGGCGTGCTGACGCCGGTCGACCTTCCGAACATCTTCGAGAAGCGTCCCAGTGTGAGGGCGCGGGAGCTGAGCCGCTGGCACGACAGCTACGTCAAGCCGGTCTACTCGGCCAAGCAGATGAAGGTGCTGGCACGTAAGCGCGCGGTGGAGCAGCGTCGACGCGCCAAGGTGGTGCAGGACGCGGCCGACACCGTGCTACCCCTGCCCGAGCACGCCGTGGTGGCCTTCAGCGTGCGCGATGACTCGGCTGCACAGGCGTCCCTGGAGCGGCACATCAAAGAGATCGACGTCGTGATCCCCGACTGGTTCAGCGCGGCAGGGCCGGGCTGCGCCATCGAGGAGCATATCGACGCACCGAGCCAGCGCATCTTGGCCAGCACCGACGTGCTCGTGCTGCCGCGCATCGCGAACCTCTCGGGCCAGACCTGGCGAGGTGAGTCCTTCGCCGCGATGATGCGCGACGACGTCCAGCGCGGCTGTTTCGTCGACAAGCTGACGAAGCGCCTGGTGGATCTGGGAGCCGATGGCGTCAACGTCGACGTGGAGGAGTTGGCGCCCGAGGATTCCGAGCCGCTGCTCGAGCTGCTGGTGGATCTCAAGAACGCGCTGCACGCCCGCGGTATGCGCCTGACGGTGGACGTCGCCTTCTACGATACGGCCTACGACCTCGAGTTCATCGGGCAGGTGGCCGACGCTGTGTTCGTGATGGGGTACGACCAGCACTATCCGGCCTCCGAGCCGGGGCCGGTGTCCGGTCGCAAGTGGTTCAATGAGTCGGTCCAGGCGGCGCTCACGCGCGTCAATGCGGACCGCCTGGTCGTGGCCATCGGCGCCTACTGTTACGACTGGATCGTCGCGGAGAACGCGCCCGCCGCGGAGAGCCTCTCCTTCCGCGAGGCCATGGACCGCGCACGGGCGGCCGGGGCGGTGCCGGAGTTCGAGCGCGACGCCGAGAACGCGCGTTTCGGATACAGCGACGCGCAACAGCAGGTCCACGAAGTATGGTGCCAGGACGCGCTGAGCGCCTGGAACCAGACGGCCACGCTGGCCGACCACGGCATCTCGCGGGTGGCGTTGTGGCGCCTGGGAACCGAAGACGAGACTCTGTGGAGCTTCCTGGGCGCGAAGCAGCGGCCGGCGGCCGCGAGCGTGCTGTCCACGATTCAGCAGACCCGCTCGGTGGACTTGTTCGGAGAAGGCGAGGTGCTCACCATCCGTTCCGAGCCCACGCCCGGCAAGCGCTCCATGGAGGTGGACGGTCGTAACCGTGTCTCCTACGCGCGCTACGAACAGGCGCCCACGGGCTTCCTGGTCGAGCGGCGCGGGTCGCAGGCCAAGGACCTCGTGCTCACCTTCGACGACGGACCTGACCCGAAATGGACGCCGGGGGTGTTGAAGGCGCTCAAGGAGCTGGAAGTCCCCGGTACGTTCTTCGTGGTCGGCGATCAGGCCATGCAGTATCCGGATTTGGTCGCGGACATCGATCGCGCGGGTCACCTGATCGGCAATCACACCTTCAGCCATCCCCATCTCGATCGACTGACGCCCGCCGAAACCGTGGTGGAGCTCAACGCCACCGCACGCTTGCTCGAGGGCCTCACGGGCACGCGCTCGCCGCTGTTCCGCGCGCCGTACACGGCCAACGTCGACCCGAGTCGGCCCGAGGACCTGGGCCCCCTGCGCGTTGCCCTGCAGAACGGCTATGTGTTCGTTGGCGCCAACGTGGACCCGCTCGACTGGGACTCGCCTGGACCTCAGGTCATCGCGCAGCGCATGGTGGAGCAAGCGGAGCAGGGGGGACGCGTCGTCTTGTTGCACGACGGCGGCGGCGAGCGCGCGGATACCATCGCGGCCCTGCGCATCGCGGTGCCCGAGCTGCGCAAGCGCGGCTACCGCTTCGTGTCGGTGGATCAGTACATGGGCGTTGCGCGCGCCGAGCTCGTGGAGCCCCTGAGCCCCAAGGAACACGCCCTGGCGTGGGGAAACCTCAGTGTGGCGCGCGCGCGTAGCTGGGGTTGGCTGTTGCTCGAGCTACTGTTCGTGGGCTGCACGATTCTCGCCGTGGTGCGTGTGATCATGCTGGGCGCGCTTACGCTCGCCCAGGCGCGAAAGCGCGAGACCACGCGCCGTGAAGGTTACGAGCCGCTGGTGACGGTACTGGTCCCCGCGTTCAACGAGGGACTCGTCATCGACCGCACCATCGACACGCTGCTCAACACGGGATACGAGAAGCTCGAAATCCTGATCATCGACGACGGCTCCAGCGACGACACGGCAGAGGTCGTGGAGCAGCGCTCGCTCAAGGACGCGCGCGTGCGCCTCTTGCGTAAGGCCAACGGCGGTAAGGCCCACGCGGCCAACGCAGGCCTTGCAGTGGCGAATGGCGAGATCGTCGTGGCGGTGGACGCCGACACCTTGATCCTTCCTGGCGCGATCGAGCGTCTCGTGGCGCACTTCGGCGATCCCGAGGTCACTGCGGTCTGCGGCAACGTCGAAGTCGGCAACGTCAACTCGTGGCTCACGCGTTTTCAGGCCATCGAGTACGTCACGAGCCAGAACTTCGACCGTCGCGCCTTCGCGCTGCTGAACTCCATCAGCGTGGTCCCGGGAGCGCTCGGTGCTTGGCGCCGGGACGCGGTGCTCAAGGTGGGGGGCTACAGCTCCGATACGCTCACCGAGGACGCCGACCTGACGCTCACCATGCTGCGCGCCGGTGGACGCATCGAGTACGAGCCGCGCGCCGTAGGCCGCACCGAAGCACCCGAGACCGTGAGCGCCCTGCTGAAGCAGCGTTTCCGCTGGACCTACGGCACCTATCAGTGCCTCGTCAAACACAGGAAGGGCTTCTTCAAGGGCACGCTCGGCTGGGTGGGCATGCCGAACATGGTGGTCTTCCAGGTGCTCTTCGCGGCGCTCAGCCCCATCGGCGACCTCGTCATGCTGCTCTCGCTGTTCCGCGGCGACGCCGGGGCGTTCTTGGCGGGCTATCTGGTGTTCTTGCTGATGGACGTATGCGGTTCGCTGCTCGCTTTCATGCTCGACGACAAGCCCAAGCGCTGGCTCTGGATGCTCCTCGTTCAGCGCTTCACCTATCGCCAGCTCATGTACTTCGTGAGCCTCAAGGCGATGATCGCCGCCCTGCGCGGCGCGCGCCACGGGTGGAAGAAGCTCGAGCGCACCGGAAGCGTTGAGCTTGCTCCTGCCAGCACGCCGCAGGCCGAATAGAAGAAACGGCCATCGGCCATCAGCTCTCGGCGAGCCGCCACCAGCGAGCCGCCATGAGCCATCGGCGAGCTGCCATGAGCCCGCGCGCGGCTTGCCGCATGCTGCTTGCTGGCCGTCCGCTGAGCGCTGATGGCGGCCTGCGGATGGCCGCTTACCGCTTACCGCTTACCGACTCGCGTGCACCACGATGATTTCGCGCAGGCGCTTGGAGTCGGACGCGTGCTCGACCTCCACGCGGTACATGCCGGGCTTCTCGACATGGACTTCGAGAGGCGGCGCTTCGGCAGTGGTCGGGTGCAAGAACTCGTACACGCAGCCTGCGCTGTGGCAGCTCGGCTCCGCCGTGTGCAGCACCTGGCTCGTAGGACTGACCTTGAGGCCGTGGGGTAGGTCCATGCGCACGGAGGCGAACTCGGCGTCGTGTTGGTCCAGCGAAAGGATCAGCGGCAACGCTGCGTGCCCTTCATCCGGCAGTTCAATCCGGTGCTCCACGAACGGCTCCTCACCGCCGGTGGGATCGAGCAGCACGAGGTGAGCCGCGATGGCCATGGAAGCCAAGGCGGGCAGGCTCAATCGAAGGTGACTGAACTTGGTGGAGCGCTTGCGCCGGCGCTCCTGGGCCGCGGCGTTCTCCTGCCTCTCCGCGTCCACCAGCGCTCGCAGCAAGCGGGCCTCGAGCTCCGGCGTGGGCTCCACCAATCGCACGTTCTTGAGTGCTCTGCGCAAGGGATCGTTGGACTTCATGTCGCACCTGCATCGTCGGTGTTGGGCCGAGTCGACGTGGCGCAGACAGCGACCGCCTCGGGGGCGGCGCCTACCATGGCAGCCCTCAGTCGGGCGTGGCCACGCGCGTGACGACTCTTGACCGTGCCTAGTGGCAAAGACAGGGCTTCACTGACTTCCTGATAGCTAAGCTCTTCGATGTCGCACAGCCAGACCACCGTGCGGTAGGGCTCCGGCAGCGCGCGCACGGTGCGCAACACGGACTCGGTGTCGCGCAGCATCTCGAGGGAGTGCTCCGGGGTCGGTAGAGGATTGGGGCCGTTCTCGTTGCCGAACCAATCTTCGAACAGTGTCCCGAAGCGTTCCAACGCCTCACGCACCAGCCCGCGGCGGCGCGCTGTGTGGCGCACGGAGTCCATGTGCTCGTTGCGGACGATGCCGTAGAGCCAGCCGAGGAGGGGCGCTTCGGCGCGGTAGCTCGAGCGGTGCTGGTACGCTTTGACCAACGCGTTCTGGAGCAGGTCCTCGGCCGCTTCGGGGCTGTCGGCCAGGGTACGGCACAACCTCAGAAGCGGCGGAAACAATGGACGCACGGCCCGCGCGAAATCTTCGCGTGACCATGCTTCGCAGGCTGACCCGAGATCGCGTACCGCTTCTTCTTGGGTCTCAACCGGTAGGAGACGCACGGCGCTGATCATACGGAGCCAAACCCCTGGTTGCCACGTGAAGTCACGCATCTGGAAAGACGCCATGAACGACCGGCCGGTTCCCCGCCCTGAAGCGGACCGGCAATGACCAGGAAAGTCCTTGAGAATTCAGCGGATTGGCGGAGACCGTTCAGTCTTCGACCACGCGTGCGAGGGCGCGCGTGTGAGATTCCGCCAACACTTGGACTGGAACGTCGAGCACATCCTCGATCTCGAGGGTGTCTCCACCCACGAAGCCGAGCAGGCTGAAGGGGACCCCGAGTGTTTCGCAGCGCTCCTGGACCTTGGCCCGTTGCTCGGGAGCGAAGCTTACTACCACCCTGGAGGGTTCCTCGTGGAACAACTTGGGGAGCGGGTCGGTCCCGCCCGCCGCGGGCAGCTCCACGGAGCAGCCGATGCGCCCCGCGATGCAGCACTCGGCCAGCGCCACACCCAGGCCGCCGTCGCTCACGTCGTGGGCGCTCGACAGGAGGCGATCGCGCGCCAGGTCCAGCACGGCGCGCTGCAACTTCACTTCGGCTGCCAGGTCCAGCGTCAGGGCCTGCCCGCGCAGCTCCCCCGTGCGCGAGACCAGGAACTCGGAGCCCGCGAGGTTCCCGCCCCCGGGGACGCCGAGCAGCGCGACCATATCGGCCTGACGCACGAAGCCGATGCCCATGCGGTCGCTGGCATCACGCAGCTGACCGACCACGGCCACCGTAGGCGTGCCGGGCGCGGACCCTTCACGCAGCGCCACCGAGCTCTGCACCACGGGCAGCTTGAGTGCCAGACAGGCGTCGCGGACCCCATCGACCATCTCGGACAGGCGCCAGTTGGTCTCGGGCTGATCGGCGTGACCCAAGCTCAAGCCCACGGCGATGCCGAGCGCTTCGGCGCCCACGCACACCACGTTGCGGGCGCACTCGGCCACTGCCATCGCCGCACCCTGGCGCGGATCGAGCTGGGCGTGCCGGCCGTGGCCGTCCACGGAGAGCGCGATCCACTTCTCCTTGGTGTTCTCGTCCTCGGAGGAGAAGCGCAGCAGGGCGGCGTCGCCGACGGCGTTGCGGCCGCCACCCGTGCGCGCACTGCTGTCGAGACGACGCATGAGCCATTCGCGGCTCCCGACGTTGACCGACCCGAGCAAGCGCACGAGTTCGCTCTCTGCGTCCTCGTTGCGTTTGAGCGCCAGGGCAGGCGTCGTGGGGTCGAGCTGAGCCGCCTTGACGGGGCGCTCGTAGGAAGGCGCGTCCTGTACCAGCAGGGACACTGGCAGGTCCGCCACCACCACCTGCTTGGCCTCCGAGGTGCTCTTGCTCGCGCTCTCGTCGGGGCTCGCCTTGCACACCACGCGGCCCGTGTTCGTCACGCGTCCGATCACCCGGGCGGGGACTTCGTGGCGCTGGAAGACCTCGAGCACCGCGTCCTCGCGTCCCTTGCGCACCACCAACAGCAAGGCCTCGGCAGGTGCGCACAGTGCCTGGAACGGCGAAGGACGCTCGGTCCCCCGCGGCAGCGCGTCGAGGTCGATTTCGACGCCCGTCTCACCGCGCGCGGCCAGGCGCACGATGGCGCCGGCCAAGCCCGAGACGCCGATGCCCGCAGCACCCTCGATGGAGCCGAGCTTGAGGGCCGCCAGGCAGCTCTCGTTGAGTCGCTTGTGGATGTCTTCGGCGGCCTGAGCGCCGAGCACACCTGCATAGAGTAGGGTGTTGCCGAGCCCGGTGGCTCGCCCCTCGGCCAGCGCTTCGCTGCGCGCTACCCCGAGACCGATTCCCTGCACCAACTGCAAGGCCTCGTAGCGGCTGTCGAATCCGAGATCGCCGCCCGCGATGCCGACGGCCATGCTCTTGCTCAGGCCGGCCAATCGCTGCGCCAGTTCCTTGAGCTGATCGGCGGTCTGCACTTCGCCAGGGGTGCCCAATCGCAGCGCGTCGAAGAGCGCGAGCGGCTCGGCGCCGGTGGCGACCACATCGCGCATGGCGCTGCCGAGACACATGGCTGCCGCGGCCCCGAGATCACTCAGCTCTTGCTTGGGCTCTGCCCATGCCAGCGAGAACACGGCGCATTGCCCGTCGCCGAGATCGAGCGCTGCTGCGCCGCCGAGACTGCTGCTGCGCACGACGTGAGCACCAGAGGTCGGCAGGCGTCGCGTATGGACCCGCGAAGACTTCTGTGACTCGCGCTCTGACCAGAGCACCGAGAGCACGCCCAGCTCGGCGTGAGTAAGGTTGCGGGCCAACTCCTTGACGGCGCGTGAGAGCTCCGTTTCAGACAGGCCGAGCGTGCGAGCGAGCTCCGCTGTGACTTCCGGATCCCCTGGAAAAGGAACCACTTTTGTATCTGTCTTCTTCGCTGTGGCCATGCTGGGCGGCGAACCTTAGCCCGCGCGGTTGGTGCGGGCCAGGTGTCGCCGACTTGCCGCACAGCCCTGACTCACCCGGGCGTACCCGAGTCGAGAAGCGAAAGTAGCTCCGAGGTGGCGAGGGCAGGGTCCGCCGCGGACAGCACTTCGCGCACCACAGCTATGCCGCGTGCCCCTGATTGGCGTAGTTCGGCCACGTCCGCGGCGCGCACTCCCCCCAGGGCGTACACAGGCAGTCGTACGGCCGCGATCGTGCGTGCGAACCCGGCGATTCCGAGCGGGGGCCCCTTGGCCGCCACCTCGTGGACCGGTGACAGGGTGGCGTAGTCGGCGCCCTGGCGGGCGGCCTCGAAGAGCCCCTTGAGGTCATGGCGCGAGACCCCGACCCAGCGTTGGGAGCCCAAAAGTTTGCGCGCCACCTCGATCGGCAGTCCCGCCTCGGGGAGCTGTACGCCGTCGGCTTCCACGGCCAGCGCGATGTCGACCCGATCGTTGATGAGCAGGGTGCTCTCGCGGGCCCGGGTGAGGGCGCGCAGCTCCAGGGCGACCCCCAAGATCTCACGGGTGGTGCTCTGGCGCGTTCGGAGCTGGACGGCCACGCGGCGGGGGGGCACGGCGGACAGGGCCCGCGTCAGGCGACCCACCAGGTCCGGCCCCTCGTCGGTGATCAGAATCAGGTCAAAGGACGGCATGGGCGCGCCCTCTCCTCATTCGTCGACGTCGGTGTCCTCGCCGGCTTCGGCGCGTTCGGGGGCGCTCTTTTCGAGCTTGTCGAGCTCCTTCTCGTCGAGCTCGGGCAGGCCAAGTTCGGAGCGTGCCCGCTGTGCATAGCGCGAGCCAGGGTACTGCTCGACGATCTGTCGCAACGTGGTTTCGCGTGCTTTGTCATCGCCTTCCTTCTGGAACCGCTCTGACAGAATCCAAAGTGCCTTGGGGGCCGTGTCCTCGAGGGGGCGCTCGTTTTTGCTCGTCGCGCACTGATACGGGGCCAAAAGCGCCGCGCACAAGGCAAGTACCGCAGACTTCATGCTCTCTCCGATCCAATCACGCCTTCGAGCGGGCTCGACGCCGTGGCGTACAGCTTCTTGGGGATGCGCCCCGAAAGGTAGGCCAGCCTACCTGCCTCCACGGCCAAGCGCATCGCGCGCGCCATGCGCACCGGATCCTTGGCGCCAGCGATGGCGGTGTTCATCAGCACGCCATGGCAACCGAGCTCCATGGCGATGGCGGCGTCGGAGGCGGTGCCCACGCCGGCGTCGACGATGACCGGGACCTTCGACTGCTTGAGGATGATCTCGATGTTGTAGGGATTGCGGATGCCGAGGCCCGAGCCGATGGGGGCGGCCAGCGGCATGACCGCGGCGCAGCCGATGTCCTCGAGCTTCTTGCAGGTGATGGGATCGTCGTTGGTGTAGGGCAGCACGGTGAAGCCCTCCTTGACCAACACGCGCGCGGCCTCGAGCGTCTGCTCGACGTCCGGGAACAGCGTGGCCGGATCGCCCAGCACCTCGAGCTTGACCAGGCTGCTCATGCCGGCCTCGCGGGCCAGCCGGCACGTACGCACCGCGTCGCTGGCGGTGTAGCAGTGGGCGGTGTTCGGAAGCAGCGTGAACTTGCGCTCCCGCAGATACTCGAAAAGGGCTTGATCCTGAGGCTTGGAGAGATCCACGCGCCGTACGGCGACCGTGACTACCTGGGCGCCGGAGGCGTCGAGTGCCGCCTTGGTCTCCTCGAGATCCTTGTACTTGCCCGTGCCCACGAAGAGACGGGATTCGAACGTATGCGGACCAATAGTGAGCACGTCTTGCATGGGCTTTGGTACCTGGGTTGCCGGGGTTCAGCCGCCGCCCACGAACTGGACGACTTCGAGCTTGTCGCCCTCGAGGAGGCAGGTAGAGGCGTGTTGTGCGCGCGGGACGATGTCGGCGTTGCGCTCGACTGCCACGGGGCGCTCGCCGAGTCCCAGTGTCTCGAGCAATACGCCGATGGTGAGGCCTTCCTGCACCTCGCGCGGCTCGCCGTTGATCTCGATGCGCATGCGGGCGAGCCTAGCAGCGGCCCCGGGTTTCACCAACGCGCACGAAGAGACCGCGCAGCCCCCTTCCCATGACCCGTAGCCAGCCCAGCGTGAGCGAAGCGAACCTCGCGGCGGGGTGGGTCCCATCGCGGCTTTGCCGCGGTGGGCGGGGAGGTCGCGTGACCTCCCCGCGCCAAAAAATGGTATCACTCGCGCGTGCCCAGTCAGGCAGACCCCGCGCTGAACGAGCGCCCCAAGCTGTTGGCGATCCTCCAGGAGATGGCGCTGCTCTTGATCCGTCCGTTCGTGGCGGTGCTGGCCGAGATCGGGCTCACTGTGCGGCTGTTGAGCGCCACCTTGTTCTGGGGGGTGCGGCGCCCCTATCGCTTCAACCTGTTCCTCGAGGCGATGGAGTTCGTCGGCGTTCAGTCGGTGTTCATCGTGGGCCTCACGGGCCTGTTCATCGGCATGGTGTTCGGCATTCAGCTGGTAGACGGGTTCCGCGACTTCGGCGCAGAGAACCAGACGGGTGCGGTGGTCGGCATGGCCCTGGCGCGCGAGCTCTCGCCGGTGTTTACGGCGCTCATGGTGTCGAGCCGCGCGGGCAGCGCCATGAGCACGGAGCTGGGCTCGATGCGGGTGTCGGACCAGATTGACGCGCTCACCACGATGGCGGTGAACCCGGTGCAGTACCTGGTGGTGCCGCGGGTGCTGGCGGGCTTTCTGATGGTGCCGCTGCTCACCATGTTGTTCAACATGGTCGGCATCTTCGGGGCTTGGCTGGTGTGCGTGCAGATCCTGGGCCTCGACAGCGGCATCTTCGTCGACAAGGTCCGCTGGTTCGTGGACGCGTCGGATCTGCGTCAGGGGCTCGTGAAGGCCTTCGCCTTCGGTCTCACTATCTCACTGATCGCCTGTCGTCACGGCTTCTATGCCAAGGGCGGCGCGGCGGGAGTGGGGCAGGCCACCACGGCGGCCGTGGTGCAGAGCGCGGTCTCGATCCTGGCGCTCGACTACGTCATCACCTCGGTGATCACCGGCGGCTTTTGATGGCGGCCGTCGGCCCGAACGGGCGCAACCAGGCCCAGGCGAGCTCCGATCCGGTGCACGTGCGGGTGGTGGACCTGGTGAAGTCCTACGCGGGCACGCCCATCCTCAAGGGCGTCACCTTCGACCTATTCCGCGGCGTGACCAACGTGATTATCGGGGCCAGCGGCTCAGGCAAAACAGTGTTCCTGCGGCAGCTCATCCGCCTGGAACGCCCGGACTCGGGGCGCATCGAGGTGGACGGCGTGGACATCGTGCCGCTGGGGGAGCTCGAGCTGGCTCCGTTCCGCCGGAAGTTCGGCATGGTGTTTCAGATGTCGGCGCTGTTCGACTCCATGAACGTGTTCGACAACGTGGCCTTTCCGCTGCGCGAGCACACGAAGCTTTCGCGCAAAGACATCCAGACCAAGGTCGAGGAGAGCCTCAGCGCCCTCGGCATTGCGCACGCCATTTACAAGCAGCCCTCGGAAATCTCGGGCGGCATGAAAAAGCGCGTGGCCGTGGCGCGCGCGCTGGTGATGGAACCCGAGATCCTGATTTACGACGAGCCCACCACGGGTCTGGACCCGATCACCTCGCGCACGGTGGACGAGCTAATCGAGACCACGCGGGAACGCTTCGGCATCACCTCGGTGGTCATCAGTCACGACATGGAGAGCGTGTTCAGCATCGGGCACCGCGTGACCCTGCTGTACAAGGGCCGTATGGAAGTCAGCGTGTCGCGCGACGAGCTGATTCACAGCGACAACGTGCACGTGAAGGAGTTCCTCGAAGCGAGCGGCGTGCGGATGCCGTGAGGGTGTCGTGGCTGGGTGGCAGTGGGGCGAACCGCGCACGCGCACGACTGCGTTTCAAGAACACGAATACGAAAACACGTACGGGGACGTGCTGCTGCTCGTCCCCGTGTTCGTCCGCGTACTGGTGAGACGTAATCGTGCGCGTGCGCGACTCGTCCCGGCTCCTCAACGGTAGTTGCGAACCACGACCTCTTTGACAGGGCCGCGGGTGCTCGCGTCGCAGCTGACGGCGCGAGGCGCCATCACGGTGTCGATCTGGAAGCCGCGGTAGAGCTCGCGGATGAAGGGCACGTCGCTGTTGGACAGCATCAGCTTGGCGCCGCGGCGGTCGAGCTCGCGGAACACGTCGCGCAGGCGGGTCTGATCGGCCTGGCTGAAGCCGTCCTGGGCGTAGGAGGTGAAGTTGGCCGTACGCGAGACGGGCTCGTAGGGGGGATCCATGTACACGAAGTCGCCCGGGCGGGCTTCGCTGAGCAGGGTCTCGAAGGAGGTGCAGCGGATGTCTGCGCTGGCGAGGCGAGCGCTGGCCGCGAAAAGGTTCTCCGTGTCGAGGATGCCTGGGTTCTTGTAGGCGCCCATGGGCACGTTGAACTCGCCCTTGCGGTTCACACGGTAGAGCCCGTTGAAGCAGGTCTTGTTCAGGTAAATGAACATCGCGGCGCGCTCGACCGCGAGCTTGTGGGAGGTCTTGCCGGAGCGCTGATTGAAGCGCTCGCGCACCGCGTAGTAGCTGTCCTTGTCGTGCTGCTTGGCCAGTTTGGCGAGCTCGCGCACGAGGTCGCCAGCGTGATCGCGCACGGTGGTGTAGGTGCGGACGAGATCGGGGTTGATGTCACAGAGCAGGGCGCGCTCGGGGGCGCGCGCGAAAAACATGGCCCCGCCCCCCATGAAAGGCTCCACGTGGCGCATCAGTTCCACGCCCGAGGGCATGAGGGCGCCCAGGGCGTGCCGGAGTTTTCCCTTTCCTCCCACCCACTTGAGGAAGGGGCCCGCATCCGGGGTGGAGCTCGGGACGGGGCTGACGGCGACTCGCATGGCACGTGTAGGCATGCGTGGGATGCTATCCCACCCGATCTGGCTCACCAAAAACCCGACGCGTTCGACGATCCGGCCCCGCCCAGGCTCGCCTGGGGGCGCGGGAGTCGTTAGGTTGCTGCGAACGGGTTGCGTGAGCGCACGGCGACGGCACGGGCGCACGCCCGCGAGAGACAGACGAAGGCGGACATGGCGAAGAGTGACGTAATCGCGATCGAAGGGCTCGAGGTGGACTGCGTGGTCGGCGTGTACCCCCACGAGCGGGACCGCCTGCAGCCCCTACGCGTGGACCTGTACATGGAGTGCGACACGCGGCGCGCCGGGCAGCACGAGCGCCTGCGGGAATCCGTGGACTATGCGGCGGTGGCCTCGCAGGTGACCTTCCTGCTCAAGACCTGTCGCTTCGGGATGCTCGAGACAGCGGCCCACGCGCTGTCGCGCCTGCTTTTGGCGCCGCCCGCGTTGGGGGAGCGCCGCGCCCAGGTCGAGGCGCTGCGCCTGCGGCTCACCAAGCCCTTCGCCTTGTCGGGGCTGGCGGTGCCCTCGCTCCAGATCAGCCGAGACCTCTCCGACGTCACGCTGGAGACCGAAGAGTCGCGTTTCGGGCGCGTGGACATCGTGTTCGAGACCAGCGAGGCGGGCATCTATCGGCTCAACGTGGCGCCCAACAGCGGGATCCCGCTGCACATGCACAAGAAGATGCGCGAGGCCGAGATGGTGCTCAGCGACGGCCTGTTGTGTCAGGGAGCGCGCGTGCAGGCGGGCAGCGTGTTCCACTGGCCGTTGCACGCCGCCCATCGCTACGACAATCCGACGGATCGCTACCAGACCATCCTGTGCGTGGACTCGCCGAGCTTCATGGAAGACGACGAGATCGAGGTGGACGGTGAGCCCGCCGACGTGAAGCCCACCTTCATCTTGCCGCGCGCCACGGTGTCGGCATGAGCGTGGGCAGGGTGTCGCTCGTGACCGGGGCCTCCGGGGGCATCGGGCGGGCGGTGGTCGAGCGCCTGGTCGAGACCGGACGCACGGTGATCGCGACGGGTCGAAAGGGCGACGCACTAGGGGAACTCGAGGCGCGCTTCCCAGGCAGGGTGATCCCGCTGGTGGCGGACTTGGCCGTGGCAGGCGAAGCGGACGCGCTCTACGAGCGTGCGTTGGGCGTGAAGGGGCAGCTCAGCGAGCTGGTGTGCGCGGCGGGCATCGTGCACTACGCACCCGTCGGGCAGGTCAGCGAACGTGATCTGCGGGCGCAACTCGAGCTGAATTTCGTGGCTGCTTTTCTGCTCGGGCAGCGCGTGGGCAAGCACCTGGAGGAGCGTGGTGCGGGCAGCATGGTGTTCGTGGCGAGCACGCTCGGCGCGCGTCCAGCCAAGCTCACGTCGGCCTACGGTGCCAGCAAAGCCGCTCTGATCAGCATGGCGCAGGCGTTCGCGCTCGAGCTGGCCCCGCGCGTGCGCGTGAACGTGGTCGCTCCAGGCATCGTGGATACGCCCATGGTGCGTGTGGCGCGCGACGGCAGCCAGCTCGACGCAGCGGGCGTGCAAGCACAGCTCGAACGACTTGCGGCCATCCACCCGCTCGAGCGCCTGGGGACGCCCGACGAGGTCGCGCAGGCCGTGCTGTTCGCGTTGGATGCGAGCTGGATGACGGGCAGCGTGATCACGGTCGATGGCGGCGTGAGCCTGGCCTAGGCTAGTGCGCTGATGATTTGCGCGCGGGTTGCACCCGGCGCATGCCGAGTGCGATGCCGAGGGCCGTCAGGTTGATGCCTGCGCAGGCCCAGAAGGGCACGCTGGGCGCCGAGCGATACAGCGCCCCCGCCAAGACTGGTCCGAACGTGCGCGCCAGACTCGCCATGCTCTGGTTGGAGCTCAGGGTCTCGCCCTGGCGTGCCGGGTCGGCCAGACGCGAGATGTAGGCCGAGATGGATGGCTGCGTGAAGCCGTTGCCCACTGCGATCAGCCCGCTTACGGCGTACAGCGCCCACAGACCCGCTCGCGGCGCCAGGCTGAAGCCCACGAAGCCCGTGATCATCAAGCCGAGCCCAGCGTAGGCCAACGAGGTCTCGCGAATCTTGCCCGAGACCCGGCGCATGAAGAGCCCCTGCACGAGCGCGCCGATGAAGCCCATGTACACGAACATCCAGCCCACCTGACGTTCGCGCAGACCGAAGGAGTCCGCGGCATACAGCGCGTAGGTGAACTCCAGCCCGGAGAAGGCCAGGATGATCAAGCCGTTGGTGCACACCGCCTGTGCGATGCCCGGGGTCTGCAAGGAGCGAGTCAGGGCGGCCAGGCGCTGGGCGATGGGAGAGCGCCCGTCCGCGGCGCGCGATCTGCGCTCGGGTGGTAGGGACTCGGGTAACGCCGTGAAGGCCCACAGGAGATTGATCAAGCTCAGACCGGCGGCGACGAAGCAGGCGAGGGGGCCCACCCGTCCGTTAATGGGCTGCGTGAGCAGACCTCCCACGCCCGGGCCGATGATGAAGCCGATGCCGAAGGCCATGCCGATCAGGCCCATGCCCTTCACGCGCTCTTCGGGGGTGGTGATGTCCGCGATGTAAGCGCTGGCGGTGCCGAGGTTGGCGGTGGCGGCGCCGCTCGCCGCGCGCGCCAGAAACAGCCAGGCCACCGAGCTCGCGAAGCCCAGCGCGAGGCCGAGGCCCGCCATGCCGAGCACGGAGAACGCGATGGAGATCAACATCACGGGGCGGCGGCCGATGCGATCCGAGAGTCGACCCCACAGCGGCATGAACAGGAACTGCATGGCCGAGTAGCAGCCACCGAGCGCGGTCGCCGTAAGCTCGTCGACGCCGAACACGTCACGGGCCTGCAAGCTCAAGAACGGCATGACGAGGCCGAACCCAAGCAGGTCGAGGAGGACCGTGAGGAAGATGACACCGAGAGACGGGACGCGTTCTTTGGCCACGACGAGCGGCTGGGGTCTAGCCCGCCGGATCCCGAGGTGCCACGGGGTGATCTCCAACATTCGGGGGGAGATGCCGCGAGTCGGAGGTCGCCAAGCGGGGGCGCTGCACTAGACTAGCCACGCTTTCCATATGGGGTCATCCATCGTGTCCTGCTTCGGCGCCTGGTTCATGACGGGCGCGCTCGCGCGCGGGACAGTGCGCTTTCTGGTGGTCGTGGGGGTGTTGCTGGCGCTGGGGGCGGGCCCGGCGCAGGCCCAGAGCGGCGATGCGCAGCAGGCCAAGGCCCTGTTCGAGCAGGGCCTCGAGGCGAGCGACTCCGAGCGCTGGGCCGAGGCGGCCGACTACTTCACGCGCTCGCGTGCGCTGCTCGAGCGTCCGAGCACGGTGTTCAATCTGGTGGGGGCCCTGTATCGCCTCGGGCGCTATCGCGAAGGCTTGGCCGCCGCGGTGGACTACTTGGCGCTGTCCAACCCGGTGGCCGATGCTGCGAAGCGCAAGGAGATCGAGTCGCTGCGTGAGAACATGGCCAAGGCCGTGGGGACCGCGCGCATCGAGGTCGCCCCTGCGGACGCGAACGTGGACCTCGACGGGGAGGCTCTGACGCCGACCAGCGAGGGCTACACGTTGCAGCTCGATCCCGGCGTGCACGGGCTGGTGGCGCGGCGTGAGGGCTATCGAGACTTGAATCAGTCCTTCGTCCTCGAGCGCGGCGCTAGCGTGAATCTGCGTGTGCAGCTCGAGCCCAGCTCGGAACCCGCCGCGGTCGAGACGGGCAGCCCCCCGCTGTTGGCGGAGGGCCCGAACTCCTCCGAGCCGTCGGTCCCTGCTCCCAAGGAGCGCTCGCGCAAGCGGCTGCGGCGCGCCCTCTGGATCACGGGGGCCGTGCTGGTGGCGGGCGGGGTCGCCACGGCCGTCGCCCTGGCGTTGCGGCCCGAACCCGAGTGCAAGGGCGGCAGCACGGGGTTCTGCCTCGAGTGAGGCGCGCCCATGGCCTCCGCCCCTGAGCCCAGCTTGGCTCCTCCAACGCGCCGCAGGCTCGGCCGCTGGCTCAAATGGTCGCTGCCTGCGCTAGCGCTCGTCCTGGGTGGCGTGTGGCTCGATCGGCGGCTCACCTTTGCGGCGCTCTTTCTACGCTTCGAGGGGGGCAAGCTGGGGACGAGCTGGCTCTCCCAGTATCGCGCGCGCAAGGTGACCACCGAGGACTGGCGACTCGCCTTCGGTCGCCGCGGACGCCTCTACGTGCCGGCCGGGGGCGCGACGCGCGGGCTCTTGCTGGTGCACGGGATGCACCCGCAGGGCATCGACGAGCCGCGCCTCACGGGGTTCGCCCGTAGCTTGGCCGCGAGCGGCGTGGTGGTGGGCACCCCCGAGCTGCCGGACTTGATGCGATTCCAGGTCTCCCGCACCGACGTGGTGGCGGTGGCGGACGCGGCCAAGCAGCTCCGGCGTGAGCTGGGCGGCCCGGGCGTGACCGTCTTCGGCGTGAGCTTCGGAGGCGGACTCGCGCTGCGGGCGGCTTGTGAGCCGGCGCTGTCGGGGGGCTTCGGCAATCTGATCGCCCTGGGAGCCCCGGCGGACTTGGTGCGGGTGGCCCGGTTCGCGCTCGGCGAGACCGTGGAGGGGCCCGACGGCAAGGCCTTTCCCCTCAAGCCCCATGCCTACGCGCGCAAGGCCATGCTGCATTTCTTTCTGGGCAGCGAGCTCGCGGTGCCACCTGGACCGGGTCGCGACGAGGTCCTGCGCCTGGCCCTGAAGGCGCGCACGCCGGAGCTCGCGGCCCTATCTCCGTCGGCGTGCCGCACGCCCATCACGGTGCCTGTCCATCTCGCCCACGGCCTCGGCGACAACGTCATTCCGTACACCGAGACGCTGTGGCTCGCGCGGCAGCTTCCGACTTCGCGCCCGCCCGAGGTGCTGGTGTCTCCGGCCATCTCGCACGCCGAATACGCGCCCCCGACCCTGGCTCAGCGCTTCCAGCTCATCGAATTCATGGCGAAAGCCGCGGATTGGTGAAGCCCGCGGCATGCTGGCGAGAACGCTCGCTGCGCGCTACACCCGCTAGCCTGTTTTCCCCGGGGTTTCGATGGTCGACGTAAGCAAGCACCGCCTCACGCACCTCCGGCAGCTCGAAGCCGAGAGCATCCACATCATCCGTGAAGTAGCCGCCGAGTTCGAGAAGCCGGTGATGCTCTACTCCATCGGCAAGGACTCCACGGTGCTCGCGCGCTTGGCGATCAAGGCGTTTCATCCGGCGCCCGTGCCGTTCCCGCTGCTCCACGTGGACACCACCTGGAAGTTCCGGGACATGTACGCCTTTCGCGAGAAGTTCGTGAAGGACAACAACCTCAACCTGATCAAGTGGACGAATCCCGACGGCTTGCGGGACAACGTGAACCCCTTCGATCAGGGCTCCGAGAAGTACACCACGATCATGAAGACTCAGGCGCTGGTGCAGGCGCTCACGAAGCACGGCTTCGACGCCGCCTTCGGTGGTGCCCGCCGCGACGAAGAGAAGTCGCGCGCCAAGGAGCGCATCTACAGCTTCCGAGACCGCTTCCAGCAGTGGGATCCCAAGAATCAGCGGCCCGAGCTGTGGAACCTCTACAACTCCAAGATCAACCGCGGTGAGAGCATCCGCGTGTTCCCGATGTCCAACTGGACCGAGCTCGACATCTGGCAATACATCTACCTCGAGCAGCTGCCCATCGTGCCGCTCTACTTCGCGGCGCCGCGCCCGGTGGTGGAGCGTGGTGGCTCGTTGATCATGGTGGACGACGAGCGCATGCGCTTGAACCCCGGCGAGACGCCGATGACGAAGATGATCCGCTTCCGCACGCTCGGTTGCTACCCGCTGTCGGGCGCCATCGAGAGCGAAGCGACCACGCTGCCCGAGATCATCCGCGAGATGTTGATGACGCGTTACTCCGAGCGGCAGGGCCGCTTGATCGATCACGACCAGGCCGCGTCCATGGAGCGCAAGAAGCGCGAGGGTTACTTCTGATGTCGACCGCAACCCAGAACGTAAGCGCCAAGTCCGACGAAGAGCTGATCGACAAGGACATCCTGGGCTTCCTGCAGAAGCACGAGAACAAGGAGCTCCTGCGCTTCGTGATCGTGGGCTCCGTGGATGACGGCAAGAGCACGCTCATCGGCCGCCTCCTGTTCGAGCTCAAGGCGGTCTACGAGGACCAGCTCGAGGCCGTGATGAAGGCGACCACCATGGTCGGCGTGCCGATCGACTTCTCGCTCATCACCGACGGCCTCGAGGCCGAGCGCGCCCAGGGCATCACCATCGACGTGGCCTATCGGTACTTCACCACCGAGAAGCGCAAGTTCATCGTGGCGGATACGCCCGGCCACACCCAGTACACGCGCAACATGGTGACCGGTGCCTCCACGGCGGACGTGGGCATCATCTTGATCGACGCGCGCCTGGGCGTGCTCGAACAGTCCCGCCGCCACGCTTACATCGCGTCGCTTCTGGGGATCCCGCACCTGCTGGTGGCAGTGAACAAGATGGACCTGGTGGAGTACGGTCAGGCTCGCTTCGAGGAGATTCAGGCCGAGTTCCGCAAGTTCACGGCGAGTCTGAACTTCAAGGACGTGACGTTCGTGCCCGTCAGCGCCCTGTTGGGCGAGAACGTGGTGCAGCGCGGCGAGCACATGCCCTGGTACGAGGGCCCCACCGTGCTCGGTTTCTTGGAGACGGTGCCGATCGCCGAGGATCGCAATCTCAAGGACTTCCGCTTCCCCGTGCAGTACGTGATCCGTCCGCACCTCAACTACCGCGGCTTTGCTGCGCAGTTGGCGAGCGGCGTGGTGAAGAAGGGGGACTCGGTGATGGTGTTGCCCTCGGGCAAGACCTCCCGCGTGAAGGGCATCGATGCCTTCGACGGCGAGCGCCAGGAGGCGTTCATGCCCGAGAGCGTGACGATCCGACTCGAAGACGAGATCGACTGCTCGCGCGGCGACATGCTGGTGCACCCGAACAACCGCCCACGCGTGGGACGCAGCTTCCAGGCCGACGTGGTGTGGATGCACGAGCGCCCGCTGGATCCACAGAAGAGCTACTTCCTCAAGCACACCTCGCAGACCATCCGCATGCAGGTGGAGATGGTGCACGACCGCATCGAGCTCACCACTCTGGAGCGGGTGCCCGCGCAGACTCTCGCGCTGAACGAGATCGGCTGCCTCACCATCACCTGCCACCGCCCGGTCTACTACGACGCCTACCTCGACAACCGAGCCACGGGCGCCTTCGTGATCGTGGACTCCCTGAATAACGCCACCGTGGCGGCCGGCATGATCCGGCGCGACGAGGGCGAGGCCGACCAGAGCGTGGACGATGCGCTCAAGGAGCTGCGCGCCGGCTCGGGTCTCGCCAACCGCACTCAGGTGAGCCCCAAGGAGCGACGCGAGCGGCTCGGTCAGACGGGCGTGACGGTGTGGCTCTCGGGCTTGCCGGGGTCCGGCAAGGTCAACGTGGCCTACGTACTCGAGCGCAAGTTGTTCGATATGGGACACTCGGCCCACGTGCTGGCTCCCGAGGGGCACGCCATCGAGGCCGTCGCCGTGGCCGCCAAGGCGCTCACCGACGCGGGGCTCATCTCCATCTGCGCCTTGCCCGCCAAGACACGCGCGGAGCGCGCCCTGGTACGCGAGAAGGTCGGGGGCGAGCGCTTCGTGGAGGTCTTCGTGAACACGGACCCTGCCATCAGCGCCGAGCGTAAGCCCGACGCAGACCGCGTCGGCTTCGAAGCGCCGGCCCAGCCGGACCTCACGTTGTCGCAGGACGACTCTCGCGTGGAGCGCGCCGTCGACAAGATCATCGAACTCCTGGCCAAGCGCAGCCAGGTGGACCTCGGCTGACGCGGCGCGCGGACGCGGCCGACGCCATGTCCCCAGCGCGTCTTCGAGAACCCCGACGCCCGTCGCGATGAATCGCGGCGGAATTGGGTAATTCTTGAATTTCGAGCAGTTAACGAATTCGGGCGTCGCGCGCCGTGCCCGCGTGATAGGGTCCGCCCCGGATGGCGCTGTCTCGCGCATCCCATCGCCAATCCGCTGTTCAGTCGGAGGGATCATGCGTCGAACCACGAGGATCCGAGTGCCGTGGGGGATGATCGCGGGCGTGTGGCTCGCTGCGTGCTCGGGATCCCACGACGATGAGCTCGGCAATGACGGCACCAGCATGGACGGCTCCATCGCGGGCGACGGAGCCGCAGGGGATCCTCCCAGCGACGCTGCGCTCGGTCACGATGCCGCCAGCGACGGGGACAGTTCTGGGGACGGTGACGGCGGGCGCGGGCAGGGCGATGGCGATGCAGGTTCGTCCGACGCAGGGGGCGACGCTTCCAGCGAGATCCCACGCAATAAGATTGTGTGGGTCAACGCGAGCAGCGGCAGCGACGGCAATGCCGGTACCAGCGAGGCGCCCTTCAAGACCGTGGCTTACGCGTTTTCTCAAGTAGGCGAGCACGGCCTCGTGTGGCTGCAACCGAGCGCCTTTACCAACGCCAACGAGGGTTTTCAGGGTACGGAAATCTATGACGGCGTGCACGCGCCGCTCGACACCTTCGTGCGCGGCACCGGCCCAGGCGTGACCGTCGGCATCACGCTCAACTATGCGCAGGGCGGCAGCCTCGAGGACGTGGCCGTGGAGCTGGCGGAAACCGGGCGTGTGTTGGTGACAGGGGGCGCGCTGCGCTTGCTCGGCGTGAGCTTTCAGCGCTCGGCCACCAGCGGTGTGCTCGACCCCATCGAGGTGAGCGGCGACGCCAAGGTAACCTTGGAGCCAGGCAACGATCCGAACCACGACTACATCGGCCCGGGTGCCGCGCCGGTCGGCACCTTCGCGATGTTGCGCGACGCCTCCGAGTTCGCTGTGAAAGGCGGCGTCATCGACGGCTTCAGCGGTCGCGCGTTCTACCTCGACGGCACGGCTCGACTCACGCTGCAGAACGTCGCGATCACGGACAACGCCAACATGTTGGTCAGCAACGAGGGCGTGCTCTCCCTCAACAGCAAGGCCAGCCACATCTTGCTCGAAGACACCACCCTCGACATGCAGAACCACGGCGGCGCGGCCTGCATCATCCAGGACGACCAGGTGTTCGACGCGGATCCCACCACCACGACGATCACGGTGCGACGCTCCAAGCTCAAGGGCTGCTGGGGCGGCGGCATGCAGCTGCGGGAGGGTGACCCCGTGGTCGTGGTGGAAGACAGCGAGTTCAGCCAGTCCACCGGGCGCTACGGCATCGAGAGCGGACAAATTGGCTTCGATAGCGGGCAAGTCTTCGGGAAACCCAAGCTCACTGTCACGGGCTCCACCTTCAGCAACAACTACATGGGCGGCATCGCCATGCGCTCGGGGGGCTCGCTCTCCCTCAGCGGAGGCACGGTGACGGCCAACGGTCGCACGGGGTTCCCCGGCGACGCCGGCGTGCTCCTCACGGGCGGCTTTCCTTATGCGCTGGCGATGCGCGGCGTGAGCGTCACCAACAATTTCATGTCGGGTGTCTCCGTGTCCGGCGATGGAAGCGCGAGCTTCGACTTGGGGACCCTGGCCAGTCCGGGGAACAACGTGCTCACCGGCAATGCCACCCAGCAATTGCGGCTCGAGACCGCGGCCGACTCCGTGGTGCCAGCCATCGGCAATACCTGGACCGCGAGCCAGCAAGGGGCGGGCGCGGACGGCCGCTACGCTGTGTCGAGTGCCCACTGCGGGAACGCGAATCCGTGTCAGTTCACGAGCGGCACCGGCATCAACTACGCGTTCGTCGGCGCCGGGACCAACGCTCGCGTGCAGCTCGCCGCCCAGTGAGGCGGGGCGCCCGCGCGGGCGCTAGACTAGGCCCATGAAGCCTGCCTCGAGCACCCGTCTACTCCTGGTACGTCATGGCGCGACGCAGCTCACCGCGGAAGACCGCTTCTCCGGTTCCGTCGGGGTCGAACTCTCGGACGAAGGACGCTTTCAAGCGCGCAAGCTGGCCGAGCGTCTCGAGTCGGAGGCCATCAGCGCGGTGTATGCGAGCCCATTGAGCCGCACCCTGGAGACCGCGAGCATCCTCGCGGCATCACACAAGCTCGAGGTGCAACCGCGGGACGGGCTGCGCGAGATCAGCCACGGGCACTGGGAGGGCCTGACTCGGCGCGAAGTCGAGCAACGGTTTCCACTGGAGTACGCGGCCTGGGACGAAGACCCCTTCACCTTTGCGCCGCGGGAGGGCGAGTCGGGCGTGAGCGTGCTTTCGCGGGCCTTGCCGGTGATCCGCGAGATCGTGCTCGCCCATGTCGGTGAGACCGTGCTCGTCGTCTCTCACAAGGCGACGTTGCGTATCCTCCTCTCGAGCCTGCTCGGGTTCGACGTGCGGGGCTATCGTGATCGCCTCGACCAGTCTCCGGCCTGCCTGAACGTGATGGACTTCCGCGACGCAGTGCGCGCCCGCCTGATGTTGTTCAACGACATCTCGCATTACCAGGAGCAGCCGCGGCGGCCCACGCAGAACCTCTCCAGTTGGTGGGACGAACCCCCCGGCAAGGGCGCTTCAACGCCGCCCCGCGAATAGCCTCAGTAGTTGCTCGACCACCACGCGCACCCGCGGAGACCCGCGTTTGCCGGGGGCGATCAGCAACTGGATCGGCGGCCCCTCGGCCGCGAAGGGCGTGAGTAGCTCGAGCAACTCGCCGCGCCCCAGCGGGCCAGCCACGGCGTAGTCGTGGGCTTGAACGATGCCCACCCCCGCGATCGCAGCCTCGATCAGCGCTTCACCGTGGTCGACGATGAGCTTGCTGGGCTGCGCGCGGCTTGCCTCGCTCACGGACCAATTCGCGAATGTGAAAGGTTGAGCCTTACCGTTGGGCAAGAGGAAGGCCAGGCATTCGTGCTGGGCCAGCTGGGCAGGGCTCTCTGGTTTGCCTCGACGCGCGATGTAGGCGGGCGAGGCCACCGTCTTCCAGGTGATGTCCGCAAGCTTGCGCTGCGTCGTGCTCGCGTGCGGAGTGCCGTGGCCGATGCGGATGGCCAGGTCCACGCGCTCGTCCGAGAGGCGCACCAGGCGGTCGGTGAGATTGGCCCGCAGCGTGAGCTGGGGGTAGCGATCGAGCATCGGCGTGAGCGCGGGCAGCACGAGTGAGCGCCCCAGCATCAACGGCAGAGACAGCGTGACCAGGCCGCGCGGTATGCGCTGCGCCTCGCTCAGGCGCTCGCGGGCAGCCTGCACGTTGATCACCGCATCTTGGCAGCTGCGCAGGAAGGCCGCGCCCTCTTCGGTGAGCGCCACGCTGCGCGAGCTGCGGTCGAGCAAGCGCGTGCCGAGCTCGGCCTCCAGGCGGCTGATGGCCTTGCTCACGCCCGACGGGGTGAGCCCCAGACGCTCGGCGGCCTGGCGAAAGCTGCGCGTCTCCGCAGTGACCACGAAGGGCACCACGCCCACGAAGAGGTCGTTCTCCGGTTGGGCCAACTCAGCGCACCACCTTGAAGCCGAAGTCGAGCGTCTTGAGGGAGCCCCACAGCTTGAGCCAGATGGGCATCATGGCCTCGGTGGCGCGCGCCGCGCTGATGTCGCCGAGGTCGACCACGTCGCGCCAGCCGAACCAGGTCTTGAGGAGCTCGGCCGTCTGTGCCTTGGCGGCAGCATCGTTGCCGCACATGAACATGGTGATCTCACCGGGCACGCGGGCGGGGGCGACCATCACGGAGCAGTTCACCGTGTTGAGGGTCTTCACCACGCGCAGCTCGGGAAAAGCGGCCTGCAGGCGCTCGCCAAGGGAGTCCTCGAGTCCGAAAGCCAGGCGCGGGCCCTTGCCCGGCACCATCTCGAGCGGATTGGAGACGTCGATCAGGAGCTTGCGCCCGAGGTTCGCTGCGCCTGCCAACCCGAGCACCTCGACCGAGGCGGTGCCGTGCGTGCAGTTGAACAGGATCTCTCCGAAGCTCGCGGCGTCGGCAAAGGTGCCATGGGACGCCTGCTTGCCGTTCTTCTCGGCCCAGGCCGCGGCCTTGGCGTTGTTGGCGGTGCGCGAGCCCAGCTTGACCTCGTGACCAAGAGTCACGAATTTGCTGCCCAGGGTCTCGCCCACCATGCCCGTGCCCAGAATGCCAATCTTCATGTTTGCCTCCTCCTGGCGGTAGATCTAGATCGTCCGGGCGAAGGAGCCAGCCCTCTCGCGGTCACTTCAAAGATGACTGGGAGTCACCGATCGCCGGACGCGCGCTCCTGGCGGCCGCGGGACAAGGCTCAGAATTGCCAGCGCAGCGATAGGCTACCCCGGCCGGCACCGGCGTCGACGCCGAAGGCCGTCGGGAGCAGCTCCTGACGTGCCCGCTGCCGTGCCCGCCGCAGGCGAAATGCGCCGTGGGTGATGAGCCCGACGCCCACGAGGCCTACCGCGAGGCCGCTCCAAATGCTGGCCCGACGGGCCTGCTCGCGCTGCTGCTCGCGCCTGCGTTCGCAGTCCTCGTCTGGCGGATGGGTGCCGATGAAGTCGAAGCTACAGCCGAGCATGGGCGGACCCTTGAAAAGGAAGACCACGAGTGAAACTGGCACGCTCGCCAGGGTGATCAGCGAGCCGCCGACCACCTCGAGCGCGGGTCCCGTTTGCCCCGAGCGACTGCCGGACTCCAGGCTGGGTTGCGGGAGAGACCCGGGGCCCGTGTATTGCTGAGCCTGGGCTGCGCTCGTGGTGAGCAGGCAGCTGCAAAGGCCGAGCATCCACTGCAGCGCGGCAAGTCTCCGACGCACGTGCATGGCCGCGAGGGTAACCCGGAACCGCGGACTTCTAGCCGTCAAAAGCGCCAGCCCACGGAGGCGCTCGTTTGCACAGGAGACGGTGTGAAGTTCCACACGCTGGGCTGCAGCGCCGCGAGTCTGCGCGCGCGCTTTCGATGCTTGAGCCGGATGGCGCCGTGGATGGTGAGGACGGTTCCGACGGCTGCGATGGCGCCCCCGATGCCGGCTCCCCAGTGCGTGGCTTCGCGAGTCTGAGCGCGGGCTTCACGCTCGCAGCGTTCTTCTTCTTCAGGATCGCTGGGTGTGTTGTCGAACAGGCCGAGGTCACCACATGCAAACAGCGATGGGCCCATATAGAACGCAGTCAAAAAGCCCACCGCTATGCTGGCATGGATCAGGGCGGCGCCCGTCACGAGTTCGAAGCGCGGGCCCGCCAGCGAGGGTGGCTGAGCGCGCTCTGGGGAGGCGTTGGCCCTCGGTGCCTCGAGCGCTTGCGCGGACACGTCGGCCGTGAGGAACGTGAGGCCGAGTCCCAGCATGCAAGCGAGGATGCGCCACGGCGACGCGGAGGGGCGTGTGTTGGCAGCGAACAAGGGGCACCTCGCTGGAGAGCACTAGGCGATGACGCAGCGACTCCTTGCAAGGTCGAGGCCAGACGTTGAGCCTTCGTTTGAAGTACGATTTGGTCGTTTGCCTCACGGCCGATGCCCGAGAGGTGTGAACTTCCGGCTTCACCCCGAGACTGTGCCGTCGTGCTTTGTTCACGCGCGTGGGATCGATTACCAGCCGAGCAAACGTCGCATGTCCTCACTGACGGCGGTCTCGGGTTCGAGGGCCAGGTAGCGCTCTGCTGCGCGACGGGCTTCGTCCATGCGGCGCAAGGCGAGCAGCGAATGCACTCGCAGGCGGCTCGCGCGCTCGCGCAGGGGGCTGGCGTAGGCATCGAGCTCGAAGCGGTCGAGCAAGACCAGCGTGCGCAAAGGGTCACGCAGGCCCTCGAAGCACAGCGCGGCGGCGGCGTATGCAAGTGGTGGACGCTGGCGTGGCTCGGCCAACTGAGCTGCCCGCTCGTAGGAGATCACGGCCGTGTTGAACCTGCCCAGAGCGCGCAGCGCATGGGCTTCCAGCTCGCGCCATTCCAGCTCGGGCTGTCGCGGATCGGTCAGGGCGCGTTGCGCGTCGCCGAGCGCCGAATCTGCGCGTCCCTCCGCGAGCGCACGTCGCGCGTTCGGCAAGTTGGGAGCCTGCACGGGAGCGGGCAGGGCGGCTGTCTGCGGCGCCATGGGCGGGAGCTTGGAGTCAGCCCCATCGGGTGCGGTCGGCGCTTGCACGGGCGCGGGAGGCGTCTCCGGTGCCGGCAGCGCCTGGACGGTGGCCTTGGTCGCAGCCTCGCGGCTGCGCAATTCAACGTCAGCCTCGCGGCTGCGCAAATCAACATCAGCCTCGCGGCTGCGCAAATCAACATCAGCCTCGCGGCTGCGCAAATCAACGTCAGCCTCGCGGCTGCGGTCTTCGTGGTCCTGCGCGTGGGTCGCAGCCTCGCCGCTGCCCGCTTTACCGGCCGTTCCGGGGCTGCGCGCTTGGGCTGCGGCATGGGCCTCGGAGGCAAGTCGGTCGGGACCTGGTGTACTGCCGCGGCGCGAAGACCATGTGGATCCCGCGCCCAGCTGCGTGTGCGGCAGACGAACGCGTCCTTCGTAGACGCGCACCAAAGTTTCTTCCGGCGTCACCTCCACGCTGAACACGGTGCCCACCACATGGACCTCCGCGTCCCTCGCGAGGACCGCGAAGTCTTCTCCGGGGCGCAGCTTCTTCACATCGAACAGCACGGCTCCGGTGCCCACGCGCACGCGCCGCTCGCGCGTCGTCTGCGACAGCAGCTCGAGCTCGGCGCCAGGCGCAACCGTCAGCGCATCGCCCGCCAGCAGCGCGATGCGCAACGGCGGATCCGCGGCATCCACGCTCAGCGTCGTCCCGTGGCTCCACAGGCCGTGAACTGCCCACCACATGCAAGGCACGAGAGCCGCCGCGAGCGCGAGCCAACGCAGCGGAGAGCGTGGCCTGCGGGTCGGCGCGGGAGCGCTGAGGGCCGCGCGCACCATGCGGCGCGCCTCGAGGTCGGAGAGCGGCGTAGGCTCCATGGCTCGCGCGCGTTCGATCAAGTGATCCAGGTCATAGCGAGGCGACGGTGTCATCGCGAACCTCCTGTCGCTCCTGCGCCGAGCAGGCGCGCCAACTCCTCGCGCGCGTGCATGAGCCGCGAACGCATCGAGCCCGCGCTGGTGCCCACCACCTCCGCGGCCTCCTGGGGTGAGAGGCCTTCGATGGCGCACAGCACGAACGCGGTGCGTCGCTTCTCGGGCAGCCTCTCGATGCAGCGATACAGGCGCGCCAGGCCCTCACGCTCGGACAGCGCGGCGTCCGGGGCCGGCTCGCCGCTGGGGCGCGTCTCGACGTCGAGAGCAACCTCCGAACGCCCGCGGCGGAAGTATCGGTAGGCCACGCGGACGGTGATGCGGTGTGCGAACGTGTCTAGGCTCGCGCGGCCTTCGAAGTTCGGCAGGGCCTGGGCCAGCGCGATCAGGGTCTCCTGGGTAGCGTCGTCGAGGGCGGCGCCAGGTCCCAGCATGCGCAGCAGCCAGCGCCGTACCTGGGGCAGGAGCGAAAGCAATGTGCGGGACAGCTCGGATTGCGTGTCGACGCGCACCAGGGGCACGCGCTCGCGCTCGGAGCGCTCCTTGGTGGGATCGAGGTCAGGCTTTTGGGTCACATCCTCACCTCGAGGCCAATGCTCGGATCCACCACGGGGAGCCGCGCAGGGAACAGATAGTGCACCGTAAGGCCCAAGGTCAGGCCCACGGCGGAGCGAACCCGGTAGCCCGCCAGCAGGCCGCCGCGGACCTCGCCGAGCCCCGAGGTGATGCTTGGTGGGGTAGAGCCGCCAAAGCTCCCGGCGGGGGCGACTACATTGACGCGTCCCATGCCTGCACCCCCCAGCAGGGAAAACCAGGGGCCCACGGCGCGCGGACGGGTCAGCTCGACCTCGGCCTGCAGGCCGAACAAAAAGGTGCCGCCCGGCGGAGCGAGCCGCCCCGTGAGGGCAAGCGCCACCCGCGACGAAAGCTGGAGGCCGAGCGCCACGTCGAGGGCGGGCGCAAGCTTGAAGCCGTCGGCGGCGAGGTTGGCCTTGCAGTCATCGGCGGAGACGGCGCCGCCGCTCCCCTGGACCTCACGCACCCGGCAGTCGTAGCCGGCGCCCGCCAGTGACTGGCTCACGCGCTCGATCCGCTGGCTGCCCATCAGCCCACTGGCCGAGTTGGCGGCGTCAGTCATCACGCCGGTCGGAGGAAGCTGATTCAAGCGTTGACCGCTCTGCAGGAACGCGAATCCGAGCACCCCCGACATGCGCAGGAACACGCGGCGCTTTCGGGGAGCCGTGGAGGAAGGCGCGGCCACTGGATGCTGCGCGGGTTGTGGTGGCGCCGCCGGTCGTGTTTGCGCTGGGCCCTCGGGGGACTTGGACGCGTTCGCCGGGTAGGAAGTCGCCGGGACGCGACCGAGTGCCTCGAGCGCGAGACTCGACGCCACACTCGCGAACACGAGCGGCTCGATGTGATCGAAGGGCACCGGCAGCGGAGCCTCGAGGGGGTGGTCACGGTCGCCATGCAGGGCGCGCACCCGCGCAGGGGCCTCGGGCTCGATCCAGAGGACCGCCGCGAGGCCGTGCTCACGCATGGCATGTTGGGCGGCTGCGGCGCGGTCGAGTGGGCCTTCCCCGTTCGGGAACGGGAAGCTACCGAGCCAAACATCGTAACCGCGAAGGGCGATCGCGAGGGCAGCCGCGTGCTCACCGGCCCGCAAGTCGCTCGAGAGAAGCCCCACCTCTTCGGCGTGCACCGGGGGAGCGAGCACGCCGAAGAGGCTGAGCACCACAAGCAAAGCGCCAAGCAAGTTCATCGCCCGAACAGTGCGGGCTGGAGAGGGCCGCGTTCCAAAAAAGATTCGAACGTCCGTGCGTGCCCTGCGATTTATGGTTCACCCCAGGCATTCACCCCAAGGTGTTGCCGCGAGCCCTTGGGCGCGTAGTCCGCCGGAGCCCTTATTCACTCGCCACCAACGTGACGCCCGGAGCCTGACTCTTGCGAGCTGGCTCGTAGTAGGGATAGACCTCGGCTCCGCCGTCGCTGGCTTTGACGGGCATGGTGGCACGCAAGCGATACTGGAAGCTGCGCACCTCGTCGGTCTCGAGGGAGCTGACGTACAAGATGAGTTGTCGCGGCGTGAGCTCGTACTTCGACAGGGAGTGCGCGCTCACGTAGGCGTCGAGATCGTCGGTCTGTACCTCGAAGCCTGGCGGAATGCCGACGTCCACCAGGATCATGTCGGCCCTGCCACCGCTCTGATTGGTGATCGCCACCGTGGCCCGAGCCAGGTCATTCACGGCCAGCTGCGTGCGGTCGTAGCTCACGCCCACGGCGAGCGGCGCAGCCGGCTGTGCAGGCACCTGATTCCAGGGCAGGTGGTAGCCGCTGACCAAGTTGTAGCTGAGCTTGCCGGTGCCCGCGAAGGTCAGCGTCACGTCGTGGGCGCCCGTGGTCGCGACCGAAGCCAAATCGATGGTGGTCAGCACGTCCGATTGGTCTGCTGTGAACGGCACCTGGGCAAGAGGCTGACCGTCGACCAAGACGCTCAGATCACCGAGGGCCGGCGAGCTGCCCTTGCGCGCCGCGAGCAGCAGCGTCTTGAGGGTCCAGATGGTGGCCTGAGTGGAGCCGAAATTGCCGGCCTGATCGCGTGAAGCAACCAGCGACTCGATGGCGCCTTTCACGAGGTCGGGATACGCACCTGCGTTGAGCAACGCGTGGGCGACCAGCGCCGTGGTCGTCACCGCTGCGTCATTGCCAGCACCATAGAAGCTCGTCTGGGTGCCGCCCGTATCCCAGCTCAGCTTGCTCCCGTCCACCTTTTTGAGCCCGTCGAGCGCAGCCAGCACCGAGTCCAGGGTTTCGTCGCTCGCGGCGGCGCTCGCGAAGGCGTTGGCCACCATCGCCAGTGTGTACGCGTCCTTGGCGTCGTCGTTCCAGTGCGCTCGCAAGTAAGAGAGACCCCGGCCGATGTCGTCGCCTTGATGTCCCGCGCTCGACAGAGCCCACACCACGAATGCCGTGTTGCGCACCAGGCTGGTCTGGAAGTCGAAGAACTCGGTCTGGTCGCCCTGCCAGCTGCCGTCGCCCTGTTGCTGGCCCACCAACCATGTGATCGTCCGCGTGAGCATGGCGTCGTCCACCTCGAAGACCGCCGCCATGTCCGCGAACTCCATCACACCGAAGGCGGTGACCGACAGGTACGGATGCCCGTCCTGGGTGCCGAACCAGGAGAAGCCGCCGGTCGGGTGCTCGTACGTGAGCAGACGTTGATAGCCCGCGGAGATGTAGCTCTCGGCCTTGAGCTCGATCTCCGGCGTGATCTGTTGAGTATCGCGCATGTAGCGCAGCACGAGGACGTTGGGCCAGGTGGTGCTCGTGGTCTGCTCGAAGCAGCCGTAGGGCGCCTGCAGCATGGTGTCCATACCGGAGACCACCGAGCTGAGGAAGGCGGGGAACACGGACAACGAGAGCTCCTGCGAACCGGGCACCGCGTTGTTTGGATAGCTTACGCTCAAATGCTGGCTGCCCGCGCCGAGCGCGCCCGACTGGGCTGCGGGGAACGCCTTGCCGTCCGCCACCACGCGCACCGAACGCTCCACCGCATCCGAGCGCTGCTTGCCGACCGCCTTCGCGGTCAGCGTGTGCACACCGACGTCGTCGACCCTGACCGGGAATGAGACTCCTTGCACGGCGTTGGCAGCGAGCTCCACGGTGGTCGAGGTCGCGCCGATCGGCGTGTACCAGTCGCTCGCTTGAAGCGTAACCGTGACGCTCTGGGGCTCGTCGAGATAGTTGTAGAGCGCGATCGGGAAGGTCACCTCATCGCCACGCGTGAGCTCGGCCGGGAATGCGATGTCCACGAAGAAATCCTGGAACACCGTCACGCCGTGGCTGCCGCCGCCGAGCGTGCCGTCGAGGGCGTTGGCGAGCGACGAGACGCGCCACTCGGTGATGCTGTCGGCCAGCGGCACCTCCACGGTGGCCGTCCCATTCGGATCGGTGATCAGCGCAGGATTCACGTACAGCGTTTCGGGAAACTCGCGGCGCACGCGGGGCTCCCCGGTGCTCGGACCGGACTCGGGTTCGGGGCTGCTGATGCCCGCGTCGCCGAAGTTCCCGGGATTCCCCGCGTGCTCTTCCGGGGCGAAGTCGAGATCGCCGTCGTCAAACTCGCCGTCCGCCGCCGCAACATCCAGGCTGGGCAACGTGGGCGCGTTGACCGTCACACTGCAGTCGTCGTCCGTGCCGTTCACTTCGTCGGGACCACGCGAGAGCAAGCTGAGCGTGTTGTAACCAGGTTGCACCTGGTAGCTTCGACCCCAGGGGTCCGCGGCGCCCCAGTGGGTCTCCACGTAGTCGACCAACAGGCTTGCGTAGCTGTTGCCCAGGTTCTCGCAGTAGCTCTGGGATGAGCAGCCTTTGGACGCTAGCCAGCGCTGTCCGCGCTTCACGAGCCTGCGCACCTCTGCTTCGAGTTGCTTGCCCTCGGACTCGAGTGACGGCGCGAGCAACGTCTTCATGCGCTGCAGCGTCGCGCTCCAAGAACCCGCGTGCAGGCCCGTCACTCCCATGTCGCCGAGCGCCGCGAAGCTAGCTCGCGCGCGCTCCTGGGCCGCCGCGTTCTTGGCTTGATCGTCGCTGCGCGTGTCGTCGAACAGCAGACTCTCCACCGATCCCGCCGGAGCCCCGATCTGATAGTGCGGCTCGGCGAACGCGTCATCGAGCTCGAAGTAGGTCCGGAGCAGACCGGGCTTGGCGTCGACCAGTGCGAACACCGCCTCGTCCACGATTTGCACACCGAGGGCCGCCACCTTCGGTTGGCCCGCGGCATCCGTCACCGAGAACGTCAGCTTGGCGGGCTGACCTGGCTCGTACTGCGGCTTGTCCGTGGCGAGTTCGATGCGGAGTCCGCCGCCCTCGCGCACGAAGATCGTGCTGCCCGCGCGCACCACCTGTCCTCCATTGTCCACCACGTAGGCCTCCACGCGGTTGTTCCCGGCGAGCGCCGTGTCCAGTGGGAAGTCGAAGTGGGCCTTGCGCCCGTTGTCTTCCAGCGTCTCCAGCGTGCGTTGGTCCACGGCCTGGCCTTCATGGAGCCAATCCACGTAGACTCTGCCCGGATCGGTGGTGGTGATGTCGATGCCGACAGTCTCTCCCACGTCGTAGACCGCGCGATCGGTGCGCACGAGCACGTGCTCCTTGCCGACCTGGTTGCCGAACGTGAACGTCTGAGAGAGGACCTCGAGAGAGGGCAGCGTGGTGGTGGTGAGGATACCCCCGGTGGAGCTGGCCTCGGGCGTGAGCTCGGCCACCGCTTGTCCGAAGGCATCCGTGACGACGTTGTCCGTGTTGCCGTCGAGCTTGAGCTGCACGCTGGCATTCGCGACCGGGCCGCCTCCAGGATCGGAGACGAACACTTGCACGCGATTGGGGACACCGGGCACGAGCGTCGTGGCCTCGGGCACGAGCACCACATTGGCGGCCTGTGCTGCGACCGTCACGGCCACGTCTTTCTCGACAATCTGCCCCGCCGCGTCCGTGACCTTCACGTGCAGCGACACGAGGGCTTGGCCCTGCTCGAGCGGCAGGCCCACGAGAGCGCGGGGCAGGGCGACCTCGAAGGGGAAGCGCCCATCGGCCGCGGTTTTGCCCACCACGCGCGCGAACGCGTTGGAGCCCAAGTCCAGGCTCGACGCGGTGATTTCCACATCGCCTGCGCTCACGTGCTTGCCGAAGAAGTAGCGCGCGTCCACCGTGCCTTGGACCTTGTCTGCGGGGCGGTACCAGACTTTGTCGAGGTGCGTGTCCAACGCGAACTTAGGCAGCACGTAGCGGGAGACCTCGAAAGTCTTCTGCGCATCGACGTCGCCCACCACCGCGTGGACCTGGAACGTGCCGAGGTTCAGCACGCTGCCCAGGCGAAACTCCACGGAAGCGATGCCGTAGGCGTCGCTCTGAAGGTCGCGCTTGAAAATCTTGTTGCCCTTGCCGTCGAGGATTTCGAAGCGCACCGGGACTTGCGCTACCGGTTCGTTGGATCCCTTGCGCAGCGAGAGCGCGCGCAGGTGGACGTTCTGCCCGGGCTGATAGATGGGTTTGTCCGTGGTGAGCAAGAGCCGTGAGCCCCCGGACTCCACGTTCACCGCTTGCTCCACGTCCGCGTGGGTACCGCAACTCTCGGCCTGCGCGCTGATCTGATAGTCACCGGCGTCGTCGAGGGAAAGCTCGAAGAACGCATCGCCGCGTGCGTCGGTTTGCGCGCTGAGTCGCTTCGCTTCCGCGTCGCCCCGCTTCAGCAAGAGCACCACGGGAGCCCCGGGCACCGGCGCGAACGACTTCGGATCGTGAGCGCGCACTCGGTAGCTCACGTTCTTGCCGGCGGACATTCGGGCCGGACCTTCGAGCCGAACTTCGTAGCGGGGCAGGGCGCTGAATGCGCTGCGCGTAACCGAAAGACCGCCGTTCTCGCCGTCGTGGATGTGCACGTTGAACGCCACCAGCTCGGCTTGTTCCACGATGGCTTGGGGCAAGTGCAAGCTGGCCTCGAACTCGCCCTGGGACTGCTTGGTGAGGTCCACTCGGAGTGGCCCCGCATCGAGCACGCCGTCTCCCACCACGGGCACGAGCTCGAGCTTGAGCTCGGTGGCGACCCCCTTGGAAGTGACGCGCTGAACCGGCACCGTGAGGCGCAGCTCCTGGCCCTCGACGCGCGCGCGGATGGCGCCTTCGTCCACCGCCACCAGAGCGTTCTGGGCGCGGTCCTGGTCCGTCGCGGGAGAGGGCTCGTGATCGCGACCACAGGCGCCGAGCGCGAGCGCCAGACTAATGATGGCGGTCAGAGGACTTGAAGCGGGGCGGGCGGCTAGCATGGCCGGGGCCCGTTGCACGACCTGAGCCAACCTCGAATGGGCCAATTTTACGAGACTTTTGTGGGTTCACCCCGACACGCCCTGAGTCAGATGCCGAACGCTTTGGGCCAGCCTGTGCCAGCGCAAACGTGGGAGCGCGAACCCAACTCGGGCGCGAACCATGGCGGGGGCTTCGCCCCGTCGTGGGGAGGGCGCTGCGGGCGCGTCAGTCCTGCACGAGCATGTAGCTGATCGTGTAGTGACCCTCGCAGGGAGGCGAGTCCTGGCCGGCACTCTCGAAGTGGACGGTGCCGCTGACGACCACCGGGCTCAGCTGGGTCAGCATGCCGCTGATTTCGGTGGTGAGGTTGATGAGCTCGCAGTGCGAGCTGCCGGTGGAGGTGCACTGGTCGGCGCTCGTGGCCGTCGAGTTCGCCGTACAGCCGGGGGGGTGCCACCACGCGCCCTTCGCGAGGTTGTAGGTCTGCGGTGGCAGGTCACCGCACGTCCCGTCCAACCTCACGTACGCCACCAGGACCGTTCCCGTGAGCTCGTCGATGTCGCAGTCCGTGAAGCCGGCGTCGGCACGCGCCGCATCCTGGCCTGCGTCGTGCTGGTGTTGGTCGCCCGAGTTCGAATCCCCACAGCCTTCGCAGCACACGAGCAAGCGAATGGCCTGAAGCGCAGCTCGAAGGGACCGTGGATGCACCTGCATCCTTGATATTACGCGATTCCGATCAAGCTGCGGGCCTCGGCAGGGCTCGCGATCTCGCGTCCGACTTCGCGCGCCACGCGAACCAGGGTCTCGATGAGCTGACCGTTGCCCGAGCTCTTCTCCCCGCTGGGGAGATAGAACGTGTCCTCCACGCCGGTGCGCAGCATGCCTCCCAGCTCGGCGACCTTGCGCTGCAAGGGCCAAATGTCCTGACGTCCAATGGCGGTGACCTGCCAGTTGGAACCCGGCTTGATGAGCTTCAGCAGAATCGGCAGCAAATCCGGATCGGCGGGCATGCCTGACTCCACACCCATCACGAAGTTGTACTCGGGATGTCGGGTGAGCCCAGCGTCGGCGTAGAGGCCCACGCAGCGCACGATGCCCACGTCGAAGCACTCGAACTCGGGCACGGTGTTCGTCTTGGCCATCGCCTTCAGGAAGCGCTCGACCTTCTCGACCCCGTTGTCGAACAACATGGGAGGCCAGGCCCAGGAGCCATCGGACTTCACCTTCAAATAGTTGAGTGAGCCCGCGTTGCAGGCCGCCATCTCGGGCTTCACGCGCTCGAGGCAGCCCAGGGGACCCGAAATGTCGGGACCCACCGTGCCAGTGGTCATGTTGATGATCACGCCGGGGCAGGCGTCGCGAATGGCTTGGGTGACCTCGGCGGCCACCTCGGGATCCCAGCTCGGCAGGTGTCCCAGGCCCGGCGTGGGGTTGCGGTAGTGCACATGCATCACCGAGGCCCCCGCGTCGAAGGCTTCCTTGGCGCTCTTGGCCATCTCGGAGGCGGTCACCGGGACCGGATGCTGCTTGGGGTTGGTGAGCACTCCCGTGAGGGCACAGGTCACGACGGCTTTCTGCATGGGGAGCAGTATGCCGTCGCCCCGTGGTCGAAACAATGAATGAGTATTCATTCTGTGGCGATTTCGGAGCGAGCGATACTTGCGGGCTTCCGTGCGCATCTGTACAGTGCTGATCCATGGTTCAGCGGCGTAGCGAAGATCGCCTCGATTTCGGGCCTTTTCAGGCCAAAAGGCCGCCCCCTTGGGCGCTCGCTCGCGGCCTCTCGGGGGTGCTCGGTAGCTGGCGCGAGGACCTGGGCATGGCGCGCTGCTTCACGCTCGACCAGACGCTTCTCGGACGCGAGGCTCGCTACGGGGCGCTGCCTACTGAGCTGCATCCAACGCTCGTGAAGGCGCTTGCGAGCAAGGGTATCGACCAGCTCTACTCCCATCAGTCGGAGGCCTTCGGGCTCGCCACGCAGGGGCACGACCTGGTGGTGTCCACGCCCACCGCTTCCGGCAAGAGCCTCTGTTACAACCTGCCGGTGCTCGACGCGTTGGCCCGCGATCCGGCCGCCCGAGCCATCTATCTCTTTCCCACGAAGGCGCTCTCGCGTGATCAAGAGGAGGCCTTGCGGACCCTGATGGGCGACGCGGGTCTCGACCGCGGCGCCATCACCTACGACGGCGATACGCCGGGGGATGCGCGCCGGGCAGCGCGCGAGCGGGCGGCGGTGCTGCTCACGAACCCGGACATGCTGCACGCAGGCATCTTGCCGCACCATGCCAACTGGGCGCGTGTGTTCTCCAACCTGCGCTACGTGGTGATCGACGAACTGCACACGTATCGCGGCGTGTTCGGCTCGCACTTGGCCAATGTGCTGCGCCGGTTACTGCGCATTGCTGCCTTCCACGGTTCGTCACCGGTCGTCATCTTCGCGTCGGCCACCATCGGCAATCCCAGGGAGCATGCGTCGCGCATGTTGGGACGCGAGGTCGTGCAGGTGGGCGAGAGCGGTGCGCCGGCAGGACCCCGCAGCGTCCTCGTGTACAACCCGCCGGTCGTCAACGCCGAGCTCGGGATCCGGCAGAGCTACCTGAAAGCCACAGTGCGGCTCACCGCCGATCTGGTGCGCGCGGAGGTGCCGACGTTGGTGTTCGGCCAGGGGCGCAATCAGGTCGAGACGATGCTCAAGTATCTGCGTGAGAAGCTGGCTCCCTACAAGGTCGAGCCCGAACAGATCATGAGCTATCGAGGTGGCTATCTGCCGGAGACGCGACGCCGTATCGAAGCGGGGCTGCGCGCAGGGGACATTCGCTGCGTCGTGGCCACCAATGCGCTCGAGCTCGGCATCGACATCGGCTGTTTGGATGCGGTGGTGTGCGCCGGCTATCCAGGGAGCGTGGCGGCGCTGTGGCAACGCTTCGGGCGGGCAGGGCGGCGTCGCGAAGGTTCGCTGGCGGTGCTCGTCGCTTCCAGTGCGCCGCTCGATCAGTACTGTGCGCGCGACCCAGAAGCCATCGTCGGCGCGCCGGTGGAGCAGGCGCGCATCGATCCGGACAACGTGGAGATCTTGGTGCAGCACCTGAAGTGCGCGGCCTTCGAGCTGCCCTTCGAGGAGGGCGAGAAGTTCGGCAGCGTGAGCGCCGACGACACCACCGAGGCCCTCGATTTCTTGGCCAAGCACGAGCTGCTGCATCCGGTGCCCGGGCGCGAAGGCCGGCGCGTGTACCACTGGGCGGCGGATGCCTATCCGGCCAACCACGTGTCGTTGCGCAGTGTGGGCTGGGACAATTTCGTGGTGGTCGAAGAGCGCGGGTCCACACGCGAGCAGAACCAGAGCCGCGACGACAATCACACCATCGCCGAGATGGACTATCGGTCAACGCACACCATGTTGCACGAGCAAGCCATCTATCAGCACGAGGGCGAGCAATATCAGGTCGAGCGACTCGACTTCGAGAATCACAAGGCCTTCGTGCGCAAGGTCGATCCGGACTACTTCACCACGGCGATGACGTACACGCGTGTGGAAGTGATCGACGAGGACCAGCAGGCTCGCGAGCACGAGGGGGCGCTGTCCGGGCTGGGCGAGGTGTCGGTGGTCGAGAAGGTGGTGGGCTACAAGAAGATCAAGTTCCACACCCATGAGAACGTGGGCTACGGAGAGGTACGCCTGCCCGAGATGCAGATGCACACCACGGCGTTCTGGTGGATGGTCACGGAGTCCGTGGTGGAGTCGTTGCCATACGCGCGGGCCACGGTGATCGACGCCATGCGAGGCTTCGGGAATGCGCTGCACACGGTGTCCGCCATCGGCTTGATGACTGACCCGCGAGACCTCGGGCGCGCCATCGGCGACCGCACCGATCCCGACAGTCCGCCAGGTAAGCGCCGCGGCTCGCCGGGCTTCGACCCCACGATCTTCCTCTATGACCACGTGCCAGGCGGCATCGGCTTGGCACCGCGTCTGTTCGAGGCGCGTGAAGAGCTGTTGCGCCGTGCCCGTGGGCTGGCCCTCGATTGCAGCTGCGAGGCAGGTTGTCCAGCCTGTATCGGTCCCGAGGTCGGGCAGCTGGTGTTGCCGAGCGGACAAGTGCAAACGCTGGAGCCGAGTCCCATCTCGCGCAGGCGCGTCATTGCCGAGCTCCTCGACGCCGTCGGAATCGTGTCGAGGCACTGAGGAGGAGCCGCGTGGGAAAGCTGGGCGCGAAACTGGAACGACTCGGAGGAATCGGACGCAGGACGTACACGGAGACGGTTCCCGAGGTCGTGGCGGAGGCGGAGGCTGTGGCGGAGACCGTGGCGGAGACCGTGGCGGAGATCGTGACCACACCCCTGCCTGTGACCGTTCCCGTATCCGACGTCGCACCTGCCTCGGAATCCGTAGCTCGCGTTGCAAGACGAGCTCAGATCTCCTCGCTTCGCCTCCAAATGAACTCCTTGAGCGTGAAGCTTACGCGAGACCGCGAGCGATCACGAAGTACTCCGTTTCCTGCCGACTCGCGAACCGCGCCCGCACCCGCGATGGCCACCGCCCCCGCCACCGCCCCCGCCACCGCCCCCGCCACCGCCACTTCGCTTCCTGGTGTTCTTCTTTCGACTCCTCACGGCTCTCTGCGCAGTGTGGTCACGCGTTTTGCGGAGGAGCATCGGCACGGGTCGGTGCCTGTGGCGCGTGCACTCTCGGCCTGCGCTCGCTCGCTCTCGGTGCTCGCGCTCGATCCGGCGTTGGCGGAGGTCGATTTCACGCGGGCCCTGTACATCGACACGGAGACCACCGGACTCCTCGGGGGCACGGGCACGCTTCCGTTCTTGATCGGGTGTGCGCGCTTCGAGCTCGGGAGCTTGGTGGTGGAGCAGCTGTTGCTCGAGCGGCCCGGTCACGAAGGGCCCATGCTGCGTCGCCTCGCTGAGCTCTTGGCCCAGGCGAGCTGCATCGTGAGCTTCAATGGCAAGAGCTTCGATTGGCCCCTGCTGCGTACACGCTTCATCATGAACCGGGTGCCAGCCCCCAAGGTGCCGGCCCATCTCGACCTGCTGCACTGCGCACGCCGTGTCTACAAGCGACGCCTCGGTAGCGTGCGCCTCATCGAGCTCGAGGCTGCAGTGCTCGGGTTCGAGCGCATCGAAGACTTGCCCGGTGAGCTCATCCCCGAAACCTATCTCGGCTTCTTGCGGGGCCGCACGCCGGGGGCCGCGCTGTGGCCGGTGGTGGAGCACAACCGCAGCGATCTGGTGGCGTTGCCGGCCATGTTGGGAGAGTTGGTGCGTCGGTTCGCCGAGCCGAGCGCTCCGGAGCTTCGGCAGGATGCGCGAGATCAGCTGGGCTTTGCTCAGGTCGCAGCCCGCGCCGACGACCCACAGCGCGCGCTGGCCTTTGCGCAAGCGGCGGCCGAGTCCGACGTGAGAGGAGAGCTCGCCCCTGAGGCCATGTACCTGGCCGGGATGCTCAAGCTCAAGGTCGGAGACCTCGCCGGCGCAGTGTGCGCGTTCAGGGACTCGCTGGAGGCTTCCCACGGGCGCGCGGAGGCCAGCGCGCGTGCTCACCTCGCGCTCGCCAAGATGTTCGAGCATCGCTTGAAGGATCCCGAGCGCGCGTTCTTCCATGCCCCTCATACAGGACTTGCCGAGGGAAATGAGGCTTCTGCGCGGCGCGTGCAGCGCCTGCAAAAGAAGTGGCAGCGCTGTTTGGGAGCAGCCAGCGCTGAGGGAACCGCGGACGTGCTGCGAGGGGGGCTGTTGGAAAAAATCGTCGAGTGAGACTGCCTCCATTGAAAACTGTGAAGTGGCCCACTGTCGAGTGTGGTGTCCGATCAAAAATACAGTGATCGTCCGCCGCGCAGGACGTGCTCGAGTGCGACAGACGAATATTTCGCTGCTCTCGTGGCTGCTTGCCGCGAGCGAGCGCGAGACGAGGCGACGCGAGCGCGACATGTGTGCTCGGACTTCTGTTCTGTCCGCGAACAGGAGTGCAACGTCGAAGGCTTGCTGTCGCGAACGGTAAAAGGACGTTCGGCGTTGTACGCTCTAGCGTTCTGCTGGCGTGAGGGTGCACCACGTGAGAAGCGCGAACCCAAAGAGATTTCGGGTCATCGTCGGGGTCGATTTCTCCGAACAAGCGGCCAATGCGATTTACGAGAGCGTTCAGCTCGCGCGCGTCATGCCGCGGATCAACATGCACTACGTCCACGTCGTGGAGACGCCTTCGGATCTCGACGATGCCAATGTTATCGAGGCGCTCAACGAACGCCTCTCCCGAACACTGATTCGCCTCGAGCGCTATGTGCGTGACGCGCTGTTCGCGTTCGGTGGCAACGAAGCCTGGGGTTGCGACGTGGCCTTTCACGTGCGCCTCGGGGCGCCCGCTCCGGCCCTGCGCCAGGCGGCCGCTGACGCCGACGCCGACCTCATCATCGTGGGCGCTGACCAGGTCAGCGGGTTGCGCAAGCTGTTCCATCGCTCCACGGCCGAGCAACTCGTCCGCATGGCGCACATGCCCGTCGTCGTCGCCCATCAAAAGAACTTCCGAACGCCGGCCCGTGCGCCCTCGGAGCCGGTGGGCACGCCGCACGGCGGACTCACCACGCACAGCTACGTGGACTTCGGCGAGCCACGCCGCGACAGCCATCTCAACGGGTCCTTCTAGACCCGTTCACGTCCACCCGCTTTCGACTCGCGCTACACTCGCGGGCGTGCGGCTTTCGCTTGTTGCGGTCGGTCTGATGATGGTGGCGGGCTGCTTCCTGGACCACCCGGTCAACAAGCTCTCGAGCCAGGGAGTCGAGGCGCGGCAGATTCGAGACCTTCGAGCCGCCGGATCACACGGGCTCGACCGTCACCGCTCCCGGGGACTTCGTGCTCACGGGGAACGGTCTGCGCCTGGTAGTCGGCGGCTTGCTGCGCGAGGGCGATGCGCGCGGCGCGGTGCTGGAGATGAGCGTGGCGGGCAACGCCCCGAGCGCCAACGTGGTGCTGTTTCGACAGACCGTCCACGTGGACGGAGTCGAGCACAAGATCCGCGTGCTGCGCATGTCGCTGATCGAGCGCATGGGCATGCCTGCGCTGCGCATCGAGGGCGTGGTGCCGCTCGACGGCCGCCAACTCGACGTCGCGCGCGAGCTCTCGATCGGGCGAGTCGAGGGCACCCTGTCCGTGAGCACGCGGCTGTACAGCGCCGGAGGCGAGCGTTCGGTGCACGTCGGTGCGCGTCTGGCCTGGGGCGGCCCGATCCCGTTCATGCCCGGGGTCGGAGCGTTCGATGACGAGCAATGGCACCGCGCTGACTGGGTGGGCGGCGAGGGGCCCTCGTCGAGCGTCTGCTTCGGCTTCGAGCGCGGAGGCGTGAGCGCGCGCGCACGCTTCGAGGAGCACGCCGGGGCCAAGCTGCTCGTACACACGGACGTGGCGCAAGCTCAGGGCTTCGCGCTCGAGCCGGGCGTGCCGCACTACGAGAAGAACGCACTGGTGTTGGCGGCGCCCGGGCTCGCCAGCGCCGTTCGCACCTTCGGCATGTGGCGAAGCCGGATGTTCCCGGAGGTCTGGATCTACCTGCCGGAGCGACCGGTGGGGAGCCAGGTGATGCTCAGCGACGCCAACGAACGAGAGCTGGTGCGCGGTCTGCCGGACGTGCACGGCCGCGTGGTGTTGCCCCTGGTGCAGCCAGAATCGGGTCCCGTCGAACGCTACGTGGCGGTGGCCACCGCCTACGGACACGCTGCGAGCGAGGCCTTGAGCTTTCGAGCCGGGGACTTCGGCGCCGCCGAACTGGTGATTCCAGCGGGCGGTCAGATCCGCGTGCGCGTGCACGAAGCAGGCAGTCACGAGCCCCTGGCCGCACGCGTGCGCATCGCGCCGCTCGGCGACACCAAGCCAGTCTCGCTGGGCCCCGACTACCGCGCGTCGGGTGCTGGTGACACGGTGATTGCGCTGCGTGGCCAGGCCTGGATTGACGTGCCTCAGGGGCGTTACCGCGTACAGCTCAGCCACGGTCCCGAGTGGACCTTGTTCGACGCCGAGGTCGACGTCACCGAAACCTACGGCCCCCTCGTGGACGCCGAGCTCGTGCACCAGGTGGACCCTGGCAACTGGATCGGCTGCGATCTGCACCTGCACGCAGCGCCGAGCCCCGACAGCGAGGTTAGCCTCGACGATCGGCTGGCGTCGCTGGTCGCCGAGGGCGTGCAGTTCGCGGTGGCCACCGATCACAACCACGTTACCGACTACGCACCCAGCGTGGCGAGCCTGGCGCTGGACGAGATCGCCGTAGAGAGCGGCGTGGAGGTGACCACCGAACAGCCAACCTTCGGCCACTTCAACGCCTATCCGGTCGCGCTCGACCCGACCCGCCAGGGCAACGGTGCGCCCGCCTATTCAGGAGTCGACCCCGGGGCCTTGTTTCGGTCACTGCACGCGCTCGATCCCGATCTCGTGGTGCAGGTGAACCACCCGCGCAGCACGGGGGGCATCGGTTACTTCGAAGTGATGAGCTACGACCCGTCGACCGACGCCGCCGATCCGCGCTTCAGCGCCGAGTTCGACACCCTCGAGGTCTTCAACGGCTTCGATCTGGGGCAGCGACCCAACGTGGATCGCGTCTTCGACGACTGGCTCACCATGTTGGCCCGCGGCAAGCGTGTGGCCGCCACCGGTTCCAGCGACTCCCATCAGGTTCGCTACCAGCTCGCCGGTTATCCGCGCACGTACGTGTCGGTGCCGGAGCTCGATCAGCGCGACTCGCGCGCCATCATCCGCGCCATCAAGGCCGGGGCTTCGTTCGTGACGTCGGGGCCGTTTCTGGAGGTCGAACTGGGAGGTGGCGGTCCAGGGACCACGGTTTCACTGGCTAGCCTGCAGCCTGCCGGCGAGGCCAAGCTATCGGTGAAGGTCCGGGCGCCGGATTGGATGCCCGTGGACCTGGTGGAGATCTTCGTGGGCACCGAGCGCGTGCTCGCACGGGAGGTGCCCAAGCCGGCTAGCCGGCGCAAGGGCGCTGCTCCAGCGCGCGGAGTGGTGCGGCTCTCCGAGCGCTTCCCGCTCACGATCTCCCAGGACAGCTTCGTGGTGGTACGCGTGTCGAGCCAGGAATCCGTGGAGCGCTTCTCGGGCCGTTTCGGGATGGTGCCCCTGGCCTTCAGCAACCCCATCTTCGTGGACGCCGACGGCGACGGGCAGACGCGCTGGTCGCCGCCATGAGGGCGTGCTACCGCGGGTCCTCGAATGTACCGGCTGATCTTCGAGCGACTGCTTTCGAAGCTTGACGCGGAGGCGATGCACAAGCTCGGCTTCGGTGTCCTGCGTCTCGCGCTCGGTCTGCGCTTTCTGCGGACCTGGCTACGCTCGTGGTTGGTGCCGGATGAGCCCAGCTTGCGGGTGCGCGCGCTGGGGCGCGAGTTCGATAGCCCGCTCGGGCTGGCAGCCGGCTTCGACAAGGACGCCGTGGGGTTCGAGGCGCTCTACGCACTCGGCTTCGGGTTCATCGAGATCGGGACCCTCACCGGACAGCCCCAGCCCGGCAATCCCCGGCCCCGCATGTTTCGCCTGGTGCGCGATCGCGCCCTGATCAATCGCCTGGGCTTCAACAATGGGGGATCGGCGGACGCCGTGGCGCGCCTCAGCGCCCCGCGCAGCGTCCCGCTCGGCGTGAACATCGGCAAGACCAAGCTGGTGCCCGAAGAGCAGGCGGTGGAGGACTATCGCCTGAGCGCGGAGCGGTTGGGGCGGCTGGCGGATTACATGGTCGTGAACGTGAGCTCGCCCAACACGCCCGGCCTGCGCAATCTGCAGGCGGTGGAGCTGCTGCGGCCGCTTTTGAGCGGCGTGCGCCAGGCGCTCGACCGCGTGTCCGAGGGCAAGCACGTGCCGCTGTTGGTGAAGATCGCTCCGGATCTTGCGGACGAGGATGTGGACGCCGTGGCCGACCTGGCGCTCGAGCTCAAGCTCGATGGCGTCATCGCCACCAACACCACCATCTCCCGCGCGGGCCTCGACACGGACCCTGCGCGCGTGGCGGAGATCGGTGCGGGCGGTCTGAGCGGTGAGCCCGTGCGGGCGCGTTCGCTGGCCGTGCTGCGCCGACTGCGGGCGCGGGTAGGGGAGCGTGTTCTGCTGATCGGCGTCGGTGGCATCGGCAGCGCCGAGGACGTGCTCGAGCGCATCCTGGCGGGGGCCACCCTGGTGCAGGCCTACACGGGGTTCGTGTACGGCGGGCCGCTGTGGCCGAGCCGCGTGCGCAGCGAACTCGCCCGTCTGCTGCGCGCGCGCGGCTTTGCCAGCGTGCAGGCGGCCGTGGGCGCGGGCGTCGTTCAGGCCGCGAACCAGAAGTCGTAGCCCTCGCGAAAGCCTCGCTCGCACAGGTAGGGACGGATCAGCCCGCGCGCGCCGCGCGCTCCGACTGCAGCCACCACCACGTCCGTGGCGGCATCGAGTGCTTCCATCGGGGCGATGGGGACGCCGCGGGCGGTGCGGCCGATCTTGTCGGGGTCGACGTCGATGAAGAGGTCGAACCGCAGCCCGTGTGCTTCCAGCGAGCGTGCCATGCGCTTGCCCGTGGGGCCCGCGCCCCACAGGACCCTGCGGGGCTTCTCGGAGCGGGCCACCCGCGAGGCCAGATAGGGTGCCTTGGCGGTCCGCATGCTGTCGAGGGAGTAGCGTGGGTCGCTGAAGGTGGCCCGACCCGGACGATGCCTCCAACGCAACAGCACTTCTGGCAGCTTGCACAGGGCATAGCCCAGCTGGTCGAGGCGCAGGAACAGGTCGTAGTCCTCTGGCAACGGTAGCTCTCGGTAGCCGCCCGCCGCGAGCAGGGCGCCGCGCCGCAGCATGGTGGAGGGATGACAGAGCGGGGACTCGACGAAGAGCTCGCGCCGGTGGTCCTCGGCCGTGAGCAGCGCATTCTGCCAACTCACGTAGCGCTCCATGCCCTCGCCCAGCTCACCCTGGTCGCAGAAGGCCTCCACGCGGCTGCCCACCACGGCCACCTCCGGGTGCTGCAGCAGGAACTCACGCTGACGCGCCATGCGACCGGGCAAGCTCAGATCGTCCGAATCCATGCGGGCCAACAGCCCTCCGCGAGCGGCCGCCACGCCCTGCTGCAGGGCTGCGACCAGGCCGCGCCCCTCGGCCCGCAGCAGGCGCACCCGCGGATCCCGTGTGCCCCAGGCGCGCACACGGTCAGTACCGCTATCGACGGATCCATCATCAATGCACAGGACCTCGAGGGCTTCGTCCGCGCCGAGCAAACCAGACAACGCTGCGTCAATCGTGGCGCTCGCGTTGCGGAAGGGCATGACCACGGAAATGAAGCGTTCGTCCACGGTGTTTCCTTGGTGTCTACTCTGGCGGCAGGGCGCGTTAGCGAGTACCGTCAATGGCGGCGGGACGGAGGTCATCGGCGCGCTCACCGCCGGCCGGGTGCGTCTCCTCCAGCCACCTTTGGGTCGAGCTGGCGCCGAGCCAGCGCCGAGCCGGGAAGTCAGCGAGTTTTCTGCGGGTCATGATCAGCCTGATAGTACGTTTTGCTCGTGCTCTTTGGGCCTTCGGCCTCATCCTGGCGGATTATCTGATCCAGCACGGCTTGACCAAGCTGTTCGTTAAGCGGGTTCAGGATCCGGTCACCGGTCAGCGCCGTCGCAAGCGCCCCGAGTGGCTCAAGCGTCGGCGCGAGCGCCTCGATCAACGCAATGCGCAACGCACCTTGGATGCGATGCTGCGACTGCGCGGCGTGTACATCAAGCTCGGCCAGGTGCTGTCCATCATGGGCGGCTTCTTGCCGCGACCCTACGTCAAGAAGCTCCAGGTGCTGCAGGACAAGGTGCCGCCGCACGGCTTCGCCGAGGTCGAGAAGGTCTTCCTCCGGCAGCTCGGTAAGCGCCCCCAGGATTGCTTCCGCGATATCGAGCACGAGCCGGTGGCGGCCGCCTCGCTGGGCCAGGTGCACGTGGCGCACCTGCACGACGGCACCAAGGTCGCCGTGAAGATCCTGTATCCGCAGATCCGCGACGTGATCCGCGTCGACATGATGATCGTGCGCATGGCCTTGCGCGTGTATCAGTGGTTCGTGCCGGTGGGCGGGGTCGAGAACTCCTACAACTCCCTGGTCGACTTGCTGCGACGCGAGACGGAGTACTTGCACGAGGCCGAGTGCATGACGCGCATGGCCCAGAACTTCGAGGGCGACCCGGACATCCTGTTCCCCAAGGTCATCCGCGAGTTCACCACCAGCGACATCCTCACCATGACCTTCATGGAGGGCGTCAAGATCACGAACTTCGAAGCGCTGGAGGCGCTCGGGGTGTCGCGGCGCGCCGTGGCCACGCTGCTGGTGCAGTCGTTCTACAAGCAGCTCTTCGTGCACCGCTTCTTTCACGCCGATCCGCATCCGGGAAACTTCCTGGTGCAAGCGGGTCCGGAGGGGAAGCCCAAACTCGTAGTGCTCGATTTCGGCGCCATCAGCGAAGCCAAGGACCACTTGATCGAGGGCTTGATCGACGTGGTCCACGGCTTGTTCACCGGGGACTCGGACAAGCTCATCGAGGGCTTCGGGCGCATGGGCTTCGTGGCCGAGGGGGGGGACCGCGAGTCCTTGCGCAACCTCACCAAGACCTACTTCGGCAAGCTCATGAAGTTCAAGGATCGGAGCCCCGGGGCGCTGATGCGGGACCGCAAGGAGGTCCGCAAGGAGTTCGGGAACCCGGAGATGGACCTGGACGACCTGCGCGACTTGATGAAGTCGGTGCACTACCCGGAGACCTGGTTCTACGTGGAGCGCGCCACCGTGCTGCTGTTCTGGCTGAGCGCCACCATCGAGCCGAGTCTCGACACCATCCAGGTGGGCTTCCCGTACATCATGCCGCTCCTGATGGAGCGCAACCGCAAGGCGGCCGATGAGCGCGCGGCGCAGAAGGCAGCAGCCAAGCAGGCGGCGCTCGAAGAGGGCGGCATCGGCGAGCAGGGCGGCGTGCCCTCGGCGTCCTGAGTTCGCGGTGGCTACGCGCGCCAGGCCAGCTCGGTCGTGAGCCTACAGGCGCTCTCCGATGAAGCGCTCGAGCTTCTCGGCGCGGGCGTCCCAGGTGAGCTCCTTGCCGGTCTCCTTGGCGGCGACCGCCAGGCGCTCGCGCCCCTCGTCGTCGCTCAGCAGGGCCGCCAGGCGTGCACCCGCTGCGTCCACGTCGCCGGGTTCCACCAGTACGGCGTTCTCGCCGTCGTGCAGGAGTTCCTGGACGTCGGGCGTGCGCGGGGCGAACACCGCGCGACCCGCCGCCAGGTAGCCGTAGAGCTTCATCGGTAACACCGTGTGGCCGGCCCACTTGAGGCCGACGCTGCTCGGGGGCAGGAGCAGCACGTCCGCACTCACCATGTAGAGGGCGGCGCGTTCGTAGGGCTGCCAGGGCAACACCTGCACGTTCGCATGGCGCTTCGCGGCACGCTCCACCGAGCCATCTCCCTCGGAGCCTACCAACAGAAACAACGCATCCGGGCAGCGTTCTGCCAGGTCGAGCACGCTGCCCAGGCCTTTCATCGCGCTGATATGTCCGGTGTAGACCACGAGCTTCTTGCCCTGGGGTAGCGCGAGCTCGCGACGGGCGGCCTGCTTGGTCTGGTCGCTCTGGAAGCGCGCCGGGTCGAAGCCGTTGCGCATGGTGGCCAGACGCGCCGGGTTCACCCCGAGGCGCTCGTAGCTCTGGCGGGCATAGTCCGAGTGGAACACGGCGCCCACGAAGTTCGGGCGCGACATGGCGTACTTGAACAGCGGCGCCATCGGGGGCACGTGATCCGGCCAGGCACGGTGGGTGTCGTAGACAGTCTTTTCGCCGCGAGCGATCAGCGCCAGGAACGTGGCCGAGTTTCGCGTGTACACCACGTCGTGCGGGGGCAGCGCGCCACCGCCTGCCACGTAGCCCGCGAACCACGCCTTGCGCACCAGGAGCTGCTTCGCCAGCGGCACGTCCACGTGCTCGACCTCGAGTGACCCCTGCACTTTGTAGTGCTTCATCAACTCCGCGGCGTCGATGCCCGTCCCCCCCATGGGCTTCGGCAGGAGGGCCACCACCCGATGGCCACGTCGCGACAGGGCGGCCATGGTGCTGGTGGCCTGCTCGGCGTCCGTGGCGGTGGTGGGGAGCAATCGGTCCCAGGCGTAGAGGATGCGCAACGCAGTGCTCACCCGGCGAACCATGCTTGCTGGTAGGCCCCACGCAAGTGGGTTCTTGGCTATCGGCAGGGGACGGGAGTATCACTGGGCCGGTCGATGCCGAAGGTCGCCGTTTTCAGCACCAACTTCCTCGATTACTCGCAGACCTTCGTCTACGAAGAGATCACGCACCACCGCCGCTACCAGGTGGAGGTCTTCTGCCGCGCGCGCAAGCTCTCGGACCGGTTCCCGTTTTCACCCGTCCATGTGGGGGGCCCGCTGTATGGGCTCACGCGTCAGAGCCCGGGCTTTCACCGCGTCTTTCGCCGCAGCGGTTTCGATCTGGTCCACGGCCACTTCGGCACGGGCTCGCTGTATGCGGTACCCTATGCGGCCCGCTACCGGCTGCCCCTCGTGGTCACCTTCCATGGCTACGACGTGCCGCTCTTGCGCAGTGCCGCGCGCCTGTATCCGGTGCATTGGCCCTACGCCGTCTTCGCACGGGGCATGCTCGAGCGCTTGACCATGGGCCTATGTGCCTCGCGCGAGCTCTACGAGCTCCTGGCCGAGGTCGGGGTGCCGCGCGAGCGGCTGCGCATCCATCATCTGGGCATCAACTTGGGGGCGTTTCGTCGGGGACCCCGGCGCGCTCTGCCGCGGGTGGTGATGGTGGGGCGCTTCGTGGAAAAGAAGGGCTTCGAGTACGGCATCCGTGCCTTCGCCAAGGCCCTGGCGCGCGGCGTGCGCGCGGAGCTCGTGATCGCAGGTGGTGGCGAGCGCCAGGCGCAGCTCGAAGCCTTGATCCGCGAGCAGGGGCTCTCCGACTACGCGCGCTTCGCCGGCGTCCTGCCCTCGAAGGAAATCGCGAGTCTGCTCTCCGAGAGCGACGTGCTGCTGGCGCCCAGCGTGGTGGACCGCGACGGTGATCGGGAGTCGGGCGTGATCGCGCTCAAGGAAGCCAGCGCCTGCGAGCTCGCGGTGATCGGCACCTATCACGGCGGCATTCCAGAGATCATCGACGACGGTGAGACCGGGTTCCTGGTGCCCGAGCGCGACGTGGAGCGGCTCGCCGACCGGCTGTATCGGGTGCTGGCCGACCGCGCGCTGTGTGAGCGTATGGGCGTGGCGGGCCGTGCCAAGATGGAGCGAGAGTACGACTTGAAGGACGTGGTCGACGAACTCGAGGAGCGCTACGACGAAGCCCTCAAGTTGGGGCCCCGCTAGGGGCGGCGCTTCTACAGCTCGAGGGCGGCCCGCTTGGCGCCCAACGTGGCCAAGCGCGGGTCGTCCACCAGCACGAGCGGGATGCTCTCGAGCAAATGACTCAGGACCCGGCGGTCCAGGAACGAGTCGAGCAGCTCGCCCTGCTCGAACACGCCCCGCAGGCAGCGCGCCATGCTGCCGATCAAGAACAGACCACCGCGCGGTAGGCAGGACAGCGCAACGTTGCTCAGCTGGGCACCGAGGATGTCGGCGAACGAGGCCACGGCGGCGGCGCAGGCTCGATCGAGATCGCGGCTGCCGAGCCGCGCGAGCTCCGCGTTCGGGTCGGGGGCGCGCTCGATCTCGGCCAGCGCGGTGGCCGGGGCCAGGCCCTCGAAGACCAGGAAGTCGTGCAGGCGCCGCAGGCCTGGGGCCGACAGCACGTGGCTCAAGGAGACCTCCTCCACGCTCTCGGCCAGGTAGCTCAGGAGGCGGCGCTCGATGGCGTTGCGCGGCGCGAAGCCGGCGAGTCCTGCCTCGGAGGCGAAGCTCAGGTTGGGGGGCACCAAGAGGGCGCGCCCGTAGCTCACATCCACGCTCACCACGGCCACGGCAGCGCTGGGGTCGATGGGCGCTCGCTGCAGCCACGCCCACTGCGTGCGATCGCTGTGTTCGATGCCGAGGGCGGCCGCCTGGACGTCATTCAAAAGGACGCAGTGATCCGTGCCCAGGATGGGTCGCAGCTCGGCCTCGCTGATCTCCCAGGGCAGATCGGGGCTTTGGCAGCTCCCTGCGTGGACCGAGCCGGTGACGGCGAAGGCGGCCGCGTCGACGCGCGCGCCGTGCATGAAGTCGCCCACCATGGAGACCAGACCGCTGAAGGTCGCGTTTTCGTAGCTCTGGCTCTTGTCCAAGACGAGCTCGTCGCGCTCGCCCTTGAACAGGCTCAGCACGCTTCGGTGAGCATCGATGTCGCCGACGAGGATCTGCATCATCTCAGGAACAGGGAATAGGCCGGGTTCTGGCTCTCTTCAATCCAGGGATAACCCAGATCCGCGAGAAACCGCTGAAATTCTGCTTCGTCGTTGGCCGGAATTTGCATCCCGCACAGCACACGTCCGAACGCGGCGCCGTGGTTTCGATAGTGGAACAAACTGATGTTCCAGCGGCCGCCCATCTTGGTGAGGAACTGGACCAGCGACCCGGGGCGCTCGGGAAATTCGAAGCGAAACAGGCGTTCTTGGGAGGCACTGGCCCGTCCGCCCACCATGAAGCGGACGTGGAGCTTGGCCATCTCGTTCTGCGTCATGTCGATGACCGGCAGCTCGGCTGCCGCGAGTCGCTCCAGGATCTCCTGGCGCTGCTTGGCGCCATGCGAGAGCCCCACGCCCACGAAGATGTGCGCCTCGTCCTCGCGGCCGAAACGATAGTTGAACTCGGTGATGGGAAGCTTGCCCAGGGTCTGACAGAAGTTGCGGAAGGCCCCCGCGCGCTCTGGGATGGTCACGGCGAACAGGGCCTCGCGCTGCTCGCCGAGTTCGGCGCGCTCCGCCACGTGGCGCAGGCGGTCGAAGTTCATGTTGGCGCCGCTGTCGATGGCGATCAGGGTCTTGTCCTTGAGACCTTCGCGCTCGACATAGGCCTTGAGCCCCGCGATGGAGAGCGCCCCCGCAGGCTCCGCGATGGAGCGCGTGTCGTCGAAGATGTCCTTGATCGCGGCACAGATGGCGTCCGTGTCCACGGTGATGACGTCGTCCACGCACTCCTGGGCCACGCGGAAAGGCTCCTCGCCCACCAGCCGCACTGCCACGCCGTCGGCGAATAGGCCCACGTGCGAAAGCGGCACGCGTGTGCCCGCGTCCAGCGCTGCCCGCAAGCACGCCGCGTCCGCGGGCTCCACGCCGATCACTTTGATCTGCGGGTACAGCGTCTTCACGTAAGCAGCCACGCCGGCCAAAAGCCCACCACCGCCGACCGGCACGAAGATGGCGTGAATGGGCGCAGTGTACTGGCGCAGGATCTCCATCGCGATGGTGCCCTGCCCGGCGATCACGTCGGGATCGTCGTAGGGGTGCACGAAGGTGTAGCCGTGCTCCTGCTCGAGCTTCCGTGCGTGGGCCAGGGCGTCGTCGTAGGCGTCGCCCACCAGCAGCGCTTCGGCGCCGTAGGAGCGCACCGCGTTCACCTTGATGAGCGGCGTGGTGGTGGGCATCACGATGCGGGCCGTGATGCCGAAGCGCAGGGCGGCCAGGGCGACGCCCTGCGCGTGGTTGCCGGCCGAGGCCGTGATCACACCGCGGGCGCGCTCCTCGTCGGACAGCTGGGCCATCTTGTTGTAGGCGCCGCGCAGCTTGAACGAGAACACCGGCTGCAGGTCCTCACGCTTGATCAGGACCTTGTTTTGAATGCGGGCCGAGAGGCGGGTAATGGGCTCGAGCGGGCTTTCGATGGCGACGTCGTAGACGCGGGCTTTGAGGATGCGCTCGAGATATCCGGCACTCGACATACACGACCTTGTGCGGACCCGTGGCCCGCGGCGAGAAAGGACGACTCTAGGTTCAGGCGAGCAGGGGAGGCAACTTGATCTGCAGGCGCAGGGCGCCGTCGACCACGCCGATGCCCGCCAGATCCAACATGTCGAAAAGCTGAGACAGCCCCTTCTTGTGCGCGGCACGCACGGCGGGCACGCTGCGCAGGTCCACGCGCACTTCCGAGCCGTCGCGCTCCGCAATGGCGTCGAAGCTCGGGTTCAGGATGCGCCCGAAGAATGGAGCCCACAGCGCGTGGGCGATCAACGCCGCGATGGCGCCCACCAGGTCGCGTGTGCGGGCGCGTCCAGCCATTTGCTCGGGCTCCACCCGGAACAGCACTTCCTTGGCCCCGCGTGGAGCGAAGCGCGCCCCGACGGGTGCGACGCTGATCTGCACGCTCTCGCCGTCCTCGAAGGTGGCCTCGATCCAGATGCGTTCGTCGCGACAGACGGCGCTCGCCTCGCGCACCGACTCCACGCGCGTCAGGGCCTTGGTGATCTGGCGGTCGGACACCGAGGAGGCCTGCAAGACCGCTTCGCGAATCAGCTTCTGCAGGTTGGCCAGGGGCAATCCCAGGCGCTTGCCCGCGCCCTCGGCAAAACCACGCACCAAGCTACGCAAGAAATCCGAGCGGTCACCCATGATTCATTCTCCAGTGCTGGCGCCCGTGCTTGCGTCCATGGCGAGCGGTCGTGCGTCCTGCGCCTCGTCCGCATCGAGAGCGCCAGTGTCGTCGTGGGAGTGCGAGGGCTGGGTGGCGCGCAACGCGTCGAGCTGCATCGGTGCGAGCTCGGCCTTGCCCAGGAACATGCGCACTAGTCGCGCGGGGATCTCCGCGTCACCCAGCAGGACCTCGAGCACCTCGCTGGGGCGCGCGCCGCCCTGGCCGGTCATGTGGACCGTGAAGGTGAAGGGCAACAGGTCGCCCCCGATACCCGCCTGCGAGAGCGCCTCCGCACCGGCTCCGACCTGCACCTCACGGAGGTACTGGCTCACCGAGACGGTCCGCTTGATGCCCTTGGCATCGCGCACCACGGACATCGGCCCCTGTCGCCGCTGCTCGATGTGAGCACGCAAGCCCTCTGCGTCCGTGACGCCGAGCGCCTCCAGGGCCGCGCGCGGCAAGCCGACCGCGTAGCGCGCGTTGTCGATTACCTTCCCGATGCCTGCGTCGTTGGGGCCCAGGATGGCGGCGTCGGTGAACAGGATGCTCTCGAGGCTGGCACCCAACAGGCGCTCGCGGATGGCGCGCTCGTCGAGGCCGGGCGTTTCGATGAGCTTCACGTCCACATACTCGGTGTGGCTCGCCACGCCGAGCGGCAGCGCAGGACCAAAGGTCATCTCGGGCTTGGGATGGAAGCCCTGCGAGTAGTACATGGGCAGGTCGAGCCGACGGAAAATCCGCGGCAACAGCCGCACCAGGTCCAGGTGACCTCGGAAGACCGCGCGCCCCAGCTTCGTGTAGGCGATGCGCACGCGTACGGGCTTACCCTGATCGAAGTTCGCCGTGGGCTGACGCTTGGGGGCTCGCTTGAGCCGCTCGGCGGCCTCACCGTTGGCCTTGACGACCTGCACGTTGGGCGCCGCCTCCGTGCTGACCTGCGCGTCCGACATGGCTTCGTCGGCCGCCACTTCGAGCGTGGGACTCTCCTGCTCCGCGTGCGTCGGCTCCGACTCGGTCGGCCCATCCATGCTGAGCGCGAGCTCGGCGTCCAAAGGGAGGGGCACGGCCGTGGGCTTGGTCTTCTTGGTCAGCGCGCCGAGCTTCACCAGGAAGTCCCTGCGCTCGGTCCGCATCTGGCCGAGGTCACAGGCGACGCCGCAGTTGTAACAAACGAACTTCTTGGCATCGGCGTCGTGCTCTTCGAGGTTCGTGTGGTGCACGAAGTTGCCGACGGCCTTGCCGCAGGGCGGGCTCAAGCGGTTCTTGAGCGCCTTCCGGTACTCCTTGGCCAGGAACCCTTGCTCGAGCCCCACGTCGATGTGATCCCAGGGCAGCTTGGCGCTGGTGGGGATGGTGCCGAGGAAGCGGCCCGTGTCGATGCCGTAGTGCTCGAACGCCTCCACCCAGAGCGGCAGCTTGAGCTGATCCTCCCAGCAATCGAAGCGGGCCCCGTTGTGGTACGCGCGCTCGATGGCGTCGCACAGCGTGCGATCACCACGCGCCAGCACACCCTCGAGCCACGAGCCCTCCGAGTCGTGCATGCGCAGCTTCACCTTGGTCTGTCGCGCCACGTCGCGCAGCACGCGCTGCTTGCCGAGCACCGTCTCGCGCGTGTCCATGGCGCACCACTGAAACGGCGTGTGCGGCTTGGGCACGAAGGTGCTCACGCTCACGGTGACCTCGGGCGAGCGGCCCTTCTGAGCACGACGTCCGATGTTGCGGGCGCGGGCCCCCGTCTCGACGATGCCGCGCACGTCCTCGGCTTCCTCGGTGGGCAGGCCGATCATGAAATAGAGCTTCATCTTGGACCAACCGCGAGAGAACACGCGCTCGGCGGTCTCCATCAGCTGCTCCTCGGTGACGTTCTTGTTCACCACGTCGCGCATGCGCTGGCTGCCGGCCTCGGGCGCGAAGGTGAGGCCCGTCGCGCGTACCTTCTGGATCTCGTCGAGTAGCTCTTCGGTCAGACCGTAGGCGCGTAGCGAGGACACGGAGAGCGACACGCGCTCCTTCTCGAGCTTGCTCATCACCTCCCGCACGAGCGGCGAGATGGCGCTGTAGTCGGCGGTCGAGAGGCTGGTGAGCGAGGCCTCGTCGTAGCCACCCTCGCGCACCGCACTGAGGATGGTCTGCACGATCTCCTTGGGATCGCGCTCGCGCACCGGGCGATAGATCATGCCTGCCTGACAGAACCGGCAGCCCTCCGTACAGCCGCGGGCGATCTCCACCGACACGCGGTCGAACACGGTCTCGGTGTTGGCCACCGGACCGTCCGAGGGGAACGGATACTTGCTGATGTTCGGCAAGAAGGAGCGCTTGACCGGCAGGGGCAGCTCGGGATCGGACTTGGAAGTCACGTAGAAGAGCTGGCTCTCCGCGTCCTGTTCCACCTCGTAGAGCGAGGGCACGTACACGCCGCCGAGCTTGGCCAGCTGTCGCAGGCGTTCTGCCCGCGGCACGCCAGCTCGCTTGAGCGCGCTCCAGGTGAGCATGACCTCGGGGGTCTTCTCTTCGCCATCGCCGATCACGAAGGCGTCGATGAATGCGCTCAAGGGCTCGGGGTGCGTGGCGTTGGGGCCGCCAGCGATGATCAGAGGGTCGTCCTCGCCGCGGGCGCTCGAGCGCAGAGGGATGCCACCGGTGTCGAGCATCAGCAGGATGTTGGAGAAGGCGAGCTCGAACTGCAGCGAGAAGCCCACCACGTCGAAGTCGCGCAGGGCATGGAAGCTCTCGAGCGAACGCAGCGGTTCGTTGCGGGCCCGGAGTTCTGCCTCCATGTCTCCCCAGGGCGCGTAGCAGCGCTCGGCGAGCAACTTCGGGTGCGCGTTGACGATGGAGTAGAGGATTCTGAAGCCCAGGTGGCTCATGCCGACGTCGTAGACATCGGGGAAAGCCAGACACAGCCGGCTCTCGGCGGCTTGCCAGTCCTTCACCACCTCGCCGTGTTCGCCCCCCAGGTAGCGCGAGGGTTTGGACACGCGCTGGATGAAGGATGCGTAGGGATGCTCGCGAAGGGTCTCAGCCATGAACCAACCTTAAAAGACGGTCGGCAACGCTACCACGGGGGGCGAGCAAGGGCTCATTCAAAGGGGGAAGAGGTGGGTGACGGGAGGGGGAGGGGAGGAGGGGCGAGCACGAGGACGCGCACGAGCACGAGCACGAGGACGCGCACGCGCACGACTACGGAGACGCTGACGGCGACATGAAAGTGGACGTCGTCGGCGACCGGCCGCAAACCGTCTCGCCCCTTGCCCCGAGTGAGACGGGCGCGTGTGCGGCCAGCCCCGCGGAATTGCTAGAAGTAGTACAGGGCGGCGATGCAGCCTGCGATCGAAGAGCCGAGCGTGCTGCCCTGGGAGGTTGCGAACACCACGCTGGTGCTGTCGAGATCGTAGGAGGACGGAGGTGTGTTCTGGTCGTCGCTCGGGATCGGCACGTTGGCGCTGGTTTTCTCGATGCGTAGGCGCAGGCCGCCGGTCAGCTGCAGCGCGAAGCCTTCGAGTCCGATGGCGCCCAGCTGCACCTCGACACCTGCGCGCAGTCCGGCCTCGAACAGCAGGCCCTTGCCGAACACGTCGTTGGCGGTCGCGGCGTCCCCGCGCGGGTCGGTCGCCTTGCTGAAGCCCATGCCCACGTACGGGATCGCGATCACGTTGTAGTGCTTGCCCCAGACCAGCGCGATGGGGAGGCCCAGGTTCAGCGCAAACGCACGGCTGCTCACATTCCCCTCGGGTCCTCCCCGGGAGTCCTTGATGCTGCCGCCTCGAAACATGAAGCCCAGGCCGGCCTCGACGCCGAAGCGCTCGCCGATCCAGTAACGCATGCCGAGGATCGGTGCGGTCAGCACGGAGTCCACGGTGCGGGTGTCGCCGCGGAAGGTGCCCACGGGGACCTCCGCCAGGCCCAAGAGGCCGATGCCGACCTTGCCCACCACGGCCTCGTGATCGGACTCGCTCGAGGCCTCCTCACGCTTGATGGCGCCGCCCGCGGTCTCCCACTCCGAGCCACTGGTCGAGGTGCCTTCGCTGGTCGATCCCGATGCCGAGCCGGAGACGCCCCAGGTGTTCGGAGCAGGCTTGGCTGGTTCTTCGGTGGCGCCGACGTCGCCAGCCTCGGGGTCTTCGTCCTGCGCCCATGCCGAGCCGGGGACGGCCAAGCTGAGGCAGAGCAGCAAGGTAGGGGCCAGGCGGAACGACGACATCGAACGGGACCTCCGGGTGAAGGCAGCACCTATCACAGGGGCAAGGCCGCTGGCTAGAAGCGAAGAGTGACGGATAGTTGCTGGTGGCGTGCCCGCGTGGGCTCGTGGGCGGCGGGTCAATGGCGGGGACGGCCAGGTCCACGTCGCCGTCGCGGTCAATGTCCACGTCTACGTAGTCGTGCGCGTGCGCGTCCTCGTCCTCTGGTGGCCGCGCCCGCGCCCGGCCGGTTCTCCTCCCTCACTCCCGCTTGTCCCATCCCGGGGGCCGGCGTATGTTTCAAAAAATTTTGAACGCTTCAAACGGTAGGCCGGTACCGCACATCCGGCCTCCTGCGCGGCGCGGAGCGATGGCGTGGCCAACTTGATCGCAGAAGTGGGTGCCCGAGGGGCCGAATCGAACGAGCACGCGGTGGCGGTGCGCTCGATGTTCGACCGTATTTCGCCCACCTATGACCTGCTCAACCGCCTGCTCTCCGCGGGCATCGATCGCCGCTGGCGCCAGCGCGCCCTGACCCTGCTCGCGGAGCGCCTCCCGGCCGGTCCGCTGCTCGACTCCTGCGCGGGCACCCTGGATCTGGCGCAGGCCATGGAAGCCCATTTCCCTGGCCGCCCCATGCTGGCCGCCGACTTCGCGCGCGAGATGCTGGTGCGGGGCCGCAGCAAGTTGTCCCCACGCGTCCCGGTGACCGTGGGCGACGCCATGCGCCTGCCCGTGCAGAGCGGCGTGCTCGCGGGCATGACCTGCGCCTTCGGCATGCGAAACCTCTCGGAGCCGCGTGCCGGCATCGCCGAGGCCTACCGGGTGCTCAAGCCCGGCGGCGTCTTCGTCGTGCTGGAGTTCTATCGGCCTTCGACCCTGGTGATGAAGCTTTTCCACGCGGTGTACGCGCGCTTCGTCCTGCCCACGGTGGGCTTCATGGTGTCGCGAGATCGCGAGGCCTACGCCTATTTGGCCCGCTCGATGAAGGGCTTCTACTCCCGCGAGGAGTTCGAGGCGCTCGGTCGTGACGTCGGCTTCTCCGAGGTCTCCGGCGAAGAGCTCACGCTCGGCATCGCCTCGCTCGTACGGATGGTGAAGTGACCCAGGCGGACCCACGCAGCAGTGCGTCCTCGGCCCCACGTCGCGTCGTGGTGGGCATCAGCGGCGCGTCCGGAGCGCCCTATGCCAAGCGCCTGCTCGAGGTGCTGCACGCCGAGACCCTGAGGGGGGGCGTTGCGGTGAGCGTGGTGCTCTCGAACACGGCCGAGGAGGTCTGGTCCCACGAGTGCGAGGGCAGCGTGAGAGATCTCGGGCCTACCCGTGTACGGCGGCCGCGACTACGGCGCGCCCTTCGCGAGCGGCTCCTCGGCGCCCGACGCCATGGTGATCATCCCGGCCTCCATGTCCACCGTCGCCCGTGTGGCCCAGGGCATCAGCGACAACCTGCTGACCCGCGCCGCCGACGTGATGCTCAAGGAACGCCGCAAGCTGATCCTGGTGCCGCGCGAGACGCCGTACTCCGAAATTCATCTGAAAAACATGCTGGAACTGACCCGCGCCGGCGCGGTGATCATGCCCGCTTCGCCCTCTTTCTACGGGCGGCCCAACGGCGTCGTGCAGCTGCTCGACACCGTGATCGGGCGGGTCTGCGACCATCTGGGCCTCGACAACCGGCTTACGCGGCGTTGGGGCAGTGACGTGAACCTAGCCAGCTCGCGCGGTCCCGCGCGCGGGGTCGAAGCGGGCGGGTCCGCCCGCGAGCCAAACCAGGAGTGAAGCGAGCATGAATCGGCTCGATCGAATCGAAGAGAAGGTGAAGGCGGGCGAGCGTCTCGATGCCGAGGACGGCATGGAGCTGTTCATGTCCAAAGACCTCCTGCGCGTGGGCCAGCTGGCGAACCACGTGCGCGAGCGCCTGCACGGAGATCGCACGTTCTTCAACGTGAACATGCGCTTCGAGGCCACCAATGTGTGCGAGGCGAGCTGTCGCTTCTGCGCCTTCCAGAAGCTCGAAGAGGGCATGCCGGGAGCGCATACCACCACGCACGAGAAGGCCTGGGCGGAGCTGCGGGACTTCCCCGATCCCAAGCTGACCGAGCTCCACATGGTGAACGGGCTCAACCCGAACCTTTCTTTCGAGTGGTTCGAGGAGCTGCTCGCGGGCTGGAAGCGGGTGCGTCCCGGCATCCACCTCAAGTGCTTTACGGGCGTGGAGATCCACTACTTCGCCGAGAAGTTCAAGATGAGTTACCGCGAGGTGCTCGAGCGTCTGCGCAACGCGGGCCTGGACAGCATGCCCGGGGGCGGCGCCGAGATCCTCGACCCCGACGTGCGCCGCCGGATCGCCCAAGGAAAGTGCACCGGGGAGCAGTACTTGGAGGTCCACCGCGTGGCCCATGGCCTGGGCATCCGCACCAACACCACCATGCTCTACGGGCACATCGAGACCTTCGAGCACCGCGTGGATCACCTGCTTCAGCTGCGCGCCCTGCAGGACGAGACCAGCGGCTTCCAGTGCTTCATCCCGCTGGCCTTCCACAACGAGAACAACGGACTCGAGCGCCTGCCCGAGCCCACGGCCTTCGACGACCTCAAGACCCTGGCCGTGAGCCGTCTTCTCCTCGACAACATCTCGCACGTCAAGGCCTACTGGGTCTCGATGGGGCTCGACGTGGCGCAGCTGGCGCTGCGCTTCGGGGCCGACGATCTCGATGGCACCATCGTGCACGAGACCATCTATCACTCGGCGGGATCCGACGTGCCCATGGGCATGACGCGCGCCGATTTGATCCGCTTGATCCGTGAGGCGGGCAGGGTGCCCGTGGAGCGCGACACCCTCTACGGCGTGGTCGAGGAACACCCGGCCACCGAGGCCCCGGAGGCCGCCCTCAAGCTCAAGGAACGCAACAAGCGGCGCCTCGCGCTGGCGAGCATGTGACATGCAGGAAGCCTTCGAGATCGCCCACGAGAGCTTGAGTGAGCCGCGCATTCAGGGCGTGGCCTACTTGAACGCGTGGCCGGTGCTCTACGGGCTGATGCTCGGCAAAGAGCCCGAGCGACTGCGCATGGCCTTGCCCTCGGTACTCGCCCAACGACTGCTCAAACGCGAAGTCGACGTCGCGCTGGCGCCCGTGGCCACGCTGTTCTTGCGGCCGGGCTTCGAGCTCGTACCGGGCATTTGCCTGGGCGCCGACGGCGAGGTGCTCACGGTCTTGATCGTGGGCGAGCGCCCGCTCGAGGAGATGGACAAGCTCCTGCTCGATACGTCGAGCGGTACCAGCGTGATCCTCGCGCAGCTGGTGGCGGGGCACGTACGTAGAGGACGCTCGATCGAGATCGAGCCCGCCGACCCGGCGCGCATCGCGCGCGAGGCACGCGGCGGTACCGGGGCGGTGTTGATCGGCGACCCGGCCTTCGCGGCACGCCATGCTTTCCCGTACTTTCTCGATCTCGGCGCGGCCTGGAAGGCGTGGACGGGCCTGCCCTTCGTGTTCGCGGCCTGGATTGCGCAGGCGGGGGTGCTCGACGAGGGCGTGATCGGCATGCTCGAGCACTCGGTGACCTTCGGCCTCGGCGCGCGTCGCGACATCGCGCATTTGTGGGCCGCCCAGCACGGCGGTGAGCCGGCGTTCTACGAGCGCTACCTGACGGCGCACATGCAGTATCGGCTCGAGCCGCACTTCGAAGCTGGCTTGTCGGAGTTCTTGCAGCGAGCCCAGCGGGCCGGCCTCGCACCCGAAGCCAGCCTGCGTTTCGCGGGGCGGTGACGCGCATGGCATTGCGTGGCTTCGAGGCGCCCTGGCTGATCACCGGCAAGCCCGGCGAGGCGCCGCTCGCCGAAGGCGCTGTGGTGTTCGACGAAGTCGGTCGCGTGCTCGCGGTGGCGCCGGCTCAGGCGCTGCGCGTTCTGTACGCTGGGCTCTCCTTCGAGCGCATCGAGGGCATTTTGCTGCCGGGCCTGGTGAACGCGCACGTGCACCTGGAGCTTTCGGCGTTGCGCGGACAGACGCGCAGCGGCGGCGGCTTTGGGCCCTGGGTCGAGAGCATGATGACCAAGCGCGGGGAGCTCTTGCCGGAGCAGGACCTCGAGGCCATCGACGCTGCCGTCGCGGAGCTGTTGGCTGCGGGTACCGTGGCGGTGGGTGAGGTCACGAACACCCTGGCGAGCCTAGAGTCGCTGCGCACGGCGCCCCTGTTCGGGCGGATCTTTCACGAGGTCTTCGGTATGCGTCGCGAGACGGCCCAGGTGATGCGTGGCATGGCCGAGCAGAACCACGCGCGACAGCCCGCATTCCCGGCGCACCTCAGCTATTGCCTGGCGCCCCACACGCTGTACTCCCTGCACCCCCAGAGCGTGCAGGAGTTGGTGGTGAGCGCGCGTGAACTCGGTCAGCGCACGAGCCTCCATCTCTCGGAGCACGCCGCGGAACGCGCCTTCTTGCGCGACGGCAGCGGCCCCTTCGCCGCGTTCTTGAAGGCCCGCAAGGTCGACCCCGCCGATTGGGATCCACCCGGCGTGTCGCCGATTGCCTACGCGGACCAGCTCGGGGTGCTCGGGCCCGAGGTCATCGCGGTGCACTTGTGCGCCACCGAGCGGCGCGAGCTCGAGCAGGTTGCCCAACGCGGCGCGCCGGCGGTGCTTTGTCCGCGCTCGAACCTGTTCATCGAGCTCAAGCTGCCGCCGCTGTACGACATTCTCGATGTGGGCTTGCGTCCCGGCCTCGGCACCGATTCGCTGGCGTCCAACACCACCCTCGACGTGCTCGCGGAGGCGGCCGCTCTGAGCGACCGCTTTCCAAGCGTGGACAAGGGCCTGCTCGTGAGCATGGCGACCTGGTATGGCGCCGAAGCGCTCGGCCTGAGTCACCGCGTGGGCGCGCTGGCTCCAGGGCTCGCGCCGGGACTGCTCGCGGTGGAGCTTGCGAATCCGGTGGCCGATCCGTTGCCTCCCATCCTACGTTCACCTCCGCCCAAGCGGCGCGTCCTCATGCGACCTGCTCTGCCCGGCGCGGCGAGTCACCTCGGAGAAGCCCCATGAGCCTCGAAGCCAGCAGCCAAACCCTGCGTCACGTCGGGTCCCTGGTGAAGTTCAGCCACACGGTGTTCGCGCTGCCGTTCGCGCTCTCGGCGGTGGTGCTCGCGCTACCGTTCGCAGAGGTCACCTGGTTCAAGGTCGGCATCATCGTGCTCTGCATCGCCGCGGCGCGGACAGCTGCGATGGCGTTCAATCGTCTGGTCGACCGCGACATCGACGGCCTCAACCCACGCACCAAGGATCGTGAAATTCCGCGCGGCGTGCTCAGCGTGGGCTTCGTGCGCATGCTGGTCCTGGTGTCGTGCCTGGTCTTCGTGGCCGGCGCCGCGCTGCTCGGCCGTTTGCCGTTGTTGCTCAGCCCGCTCGCGCTCGGTCTCGCCCTCGGTTACTCGTACGTCAAGCGCTTCTCGAGCCTCTGTCACCTGGTGTTGGGCGCGGCCATCGCGTTCGCGCCCGGCGGTGCTTGGATCGGCCTGGGTGCGCCCGTGACCTTGGCCCCCTGGCTCCTGGTGCTGGCGGTGGCGACTTGGGTCGGCGGTTTCGACGTACTCTATTCGCTGCAAGACGAGGGCTTCGATCGAGGCGCGGGCCTGCACTCGATCCCTGCGCGCTTCGGCACCCTGGGCGCGCTCTGGATCAGCGGCGTATTGCACGTGCTGACGGTGGCTTGCCTGGCCGGAGTCGGGCTCTCGCTCGGGCGGGGCGTCGGGTACTTCGCCGGGGTGCTGCTCGTGACGGGCATCCTGGCCTACGAGCATTCTCTGGTGAAGCCGAACGATCTCAGCAAGATCGACAAGGCCTTCTTCGACCTCAACGGCTATGTGAGCGTCGGATTCTTTCTCTGCGTGCTGGCTGATCACATGCTGGGCGCGTGAGCGACCGAGAACACCCCACCATCGCCGCCGCCAAAGCACGCGAGCGAGGGGAAGCGCGCGACGTCTTGCGCGCCCGCGGCGTGGTGCATACGCCGATGGAGCTCGCTCGTTTCGGACTGCGTCGCATCGACGCTCATCTGAGGCTGGACTTCGGGCTGTCCGCCGGGCTGGCCGACCCGAGCGTGCTGCTGATCGACCCGGCAGTGGGCACCGGGGTATGGCTGGCGGCTGCCCTCGAGTTTTCCACGGCTGGCGCCGGGCGCCGGGCGATGTGGGGATTCGACGTGGACGCGGTGGCTCTCGAGACCACCCGGCGCTTGCTCGAGCAGGAGCTCGACCAGCGTCGCGTAGAGCTCACGCTGAGCTGTGAAAACACGCTGGCCATCGCGGATCCCTGGCCACGCGGAGCCCATGGGGTTCGGGTCATCGTGGGGAACCCGCCATGGGGGGCGCGCTCGGCGAGTCGTGGCACGGAGCTGAGTGATCGTTGGCTCGCGGACTTTCGACGCGAACCCGACGGGACCTCACTCGCCGAGCGCCGGGTGGGGGTGCTGTCCGACGACTACGTGCGCTTCTTCCGCTGGTCGCTCGAGCAGGCGCGTACGGCACCAGCAGGGGCCGTATTGTGTTTGGCCACCAACGGTTCGTTCCTGGATGGTCCGGTGCACCGCGGCATGCGCGCCGCGCTGCGCGAGGCTTTCGATGTCATCGAGGTGCTCGATCTAGGGGGCAATGCGCTGCTCGCGCGGGGGCGCGAGCGCGACGAGAACGTGTTCGGCGTGCGAGTCGGCGCAGCGCTGACCTTGGCGCTGAGGCGTCCCAGCCCGCGCTCCGACCGCGCTCGCGTGTATCTGGCTCGCCTGACGGGCACGCGCGAGCAGAAGCTCTCGGCGCTGGCGGAGGCGAGCTTGGAGGAGCTCTCGGCGCTCGAACCCAGCGCTCCGTGGTCGCGCGGTGCGACGCCTCGGACTCCGAGCGACGGGCCCGAAACTGTCTCGCTCGCCGAGGCGTTTCCTTTTCACCGCGAGGGCGTGCAGACCAATCGCGACGACATTGCGTTGGCCTCGAGCCGCGAATCGCTCTGGCATCGCATGCAGGAGATCGCCGAGGGCCGCTTTCCGCTGGTTCCGAGCGCCCATTTCGATCCGCGGCGAGCACGCGAAGCCGTCCGCACCGCGCTCGAAGCGGGACCCGAGGGCGCATCGATCAGGCAACTCGCCTATCGTCCCCTCGACACGCGCTTCGTATGCGCTGTGGCGCCGCTTTGCCATCGACCGCGTCCGGAGCTCTTGGCCGCCGTGGCGCAATCGCAGCTCTGTCTGCTCTCGTCGCGCAAGGATCGCGGGAGCTTGCCGTTCATGCTGTTCGCGGCCGTGCACGACGCGGCCGATGCCTGTTTCCTTTCCACGCGCTCGTCCTGCCGTACACGCGTGTTTCCGAGCCATGGACCCGACGGATCAGAGAACCTCTCGCCGGCGCTGCTCGAGATCTTCGCGCGGCTCGGGGTGAACCTCAGTGCGGAGCAATTCATCCTGTACTCGCTCGGTGCCCTGAGCTCTCACCTGTATCGCGAGCAGCAGGGGGAGCGCTTGAAAATGGACTATCCGCGGGTGCCGATCCCGCGCGAAGCGGCCGCCGTGCAGGCGCTCGTGCGGGCAGGCCGCATTGCGCGCGACGCGCTCTGCTCGCCGCTCGAGAGCCTCGCTGTGCGAAAAGTCAGCATGGCCTCAGCGGAAGATCACGAGGAGAGCGTGATCGAACTGCGACAGGCGTGTTTCTCACGCGACGACGAAATGCTCCGCTTCGCCGAAGGTCCACGATTTTGCGGCGTTTCTGCAGCGATCTGGGACTCCTCGGTGGGACACACGCCGTGGCGACGACTGGGACCACAGCGTGCGAAGGCGCGAGATCTTGGGTGTTTTGTGGCGTGCCGAGTCGTGGCTCGCCGCAGCCTGCGCTGCGGACGCGGCGTTTCTCGCGCATTTCTCGCGATCACGCGCGTGACGCGCGCAAAACATTGGGCGTTGACCCGGCGGCGGTGGTCTTTCAACCTAGGCTTCGTGCGTTCGAATGGACCACATTTCGGTGCGGAATTTCGGGCGGGCAACGCCAAGTATTTTCCGCGCGCCAAGCTCGCCTGTGGCGGCATGGCCGAGGTTTGGCGTGGCGAAGCGCAGCTCGAAGGGGGCCGCGTCGTGCCCGTGGCCTTCAAGCGCGTACTCACCGATCTCGCAGACAGTCCGCTCTATCGTCAGCTGCTCGAAGACGAAGGGCGCCTCGGCATGCTGCTCTCGCATCCCAACATCGTGCGCGTCTACGACGCCTGCGAGTTGAATGGCTCCTTCGTGCTGGTGATGGAGCTCGTGGAGGGCTGCACGCTGCGCGAGGTCTTGCGGCATCTGCACTCAGTGGGCGGTCGCATCCCGCTGTCGGCGGTGTTGCGCATCGGGCGCGCGCTCGCCTCGGCGCTGTCCGCCTCGCACGAGGCCGTCGACGAGTTCGGGCGCGATCTCTCCATCGTGCATTGCGACGTGTCACCCCAGAACGTGCTCATCGCAGAGGACGGCACGGTGAAGTTGATGGACTTCGGGCTCGCCGTGTCCACTGCGAACCGCTCCGATCTCGACCGCCTCGCCATCGGCGGCAAGCCCGGCTACCTCGCCCCCGAGGTGGTGTTGTGGCGCGAGATCTCGCCCGCCCTCGATCTGTTCGCGCTAGGCGTGGTGCTCTGGGAGTGCCTGACGGGACAACGCCTCTTTCAGGGCAAGGACGAAGAGGAGACCAGCCGACGCATCGTGCGTTGCGATGTCCCCCCGGTGAGCCAGCTGGTGCCCGCGCTACCCCGGGAGTTCGACGAGCTGTTCGCCGTGCTGCTGGCTCGGGAGCCGGAGCGCCGCCACGCCAGCGCCCGCGACTTGAGCGCCGAGCTCGAATACCTGTCGGTTCGGTTCGGTCGCCAGGGCGGTCAGCTCCTCGGGCGCGCAGAGCTTCGAGAACTCGTGGCGTCGGCTCTGATGGCCAGCGCCGGCGTTCCGAGGCGTCACAGTGAGGTGCGCGAGGCCGTCAAAGGTGGGGCCGCCCAGGGCCTCGAACCACCCGCCTTCGAGCACGAGCCGGACAGCGCGCTCACCCGCCCGCACGGGGTTCCCCGTCCGGTACGACGGTAAGCGGGGATTGCCGAGCCGCAGCCATTGACGCGCGTAAGGGAAGGGCGTATCTCCGGCCCGCCCTCGGGGTGTGTGGCACGCTCCACGGGTGTGCCGACCTACCAGGGCGGTTGTTTCGAGAGCGCACATCCATAGCCAATTGAGGAAGCCAGCATGACTGAGACGTCTGCCCAAGCACTGACTGCGGCCACCAAGGCGATTCGTGTGTTGACCGTGGACGCGGTCAGACAAGCCGGCATCGGTCACGTGGGACTGCCGCTCGGGTGCGCCGAGATCGGGACCGTGCTCTTCGCCGAGGCGCTCAAGCACAACCCTCAAGATCCCCAGTGGTTCGACCGCGATCGCTTCGTGCTCTCAGCGGGCCACGGCTCGATGCTGCTGTATTCGCTGCTTCATCTAAACGGCTATCCGGTGTCGCTGGACGACATCTCGCGCTTCCGTCAGCTGGGCTCGAACACCCCTGGCCACCCCGAACACGGTCACACCCCTGGCGTGGAGACCACCACCGGCCCGCTCGGCCAGGGCCTCGGCAATGCTGTGGGCATGGCGCTCGCCGAGCGCCTGCTTGCTGCGCGCTTTGGCAGCGACCTGATCAATCACCGCACCTACGTGCTGGCGAGCGACGGTGACTTGATGGAAGGCGTGGCCTCCGAGGCCGCCTCCCTGGCAGGTCACCTCAAGCTCGGCAAGTTGATCGCCTTCTACGATCACAACGGCATCACCATCGACGGCAAGACCGACATCTCGTTCACCGAAGACGTGGGCAAGCGCTTCGAGGCCTACGGCTGGCAGGTGCAGCACATCGACGGGCACGATCCCGCCCAGATCCGTGGCGCGCTGAAGAGGGCTCAGGCCTCCGAGGACAAGCCCCACCTGATCGTGGCCCGGACCCAGATCGGCTTTAGTTCGCCCGCAGCCGGCACCTCTCCCGCGCACGGACACCTGGCCGATGCCGCGGTCGATCAGACCCGCCAGAACCTCGGCTGGACCCTGCCGCCCTTCCAGCTGCCGAGCGATTCCTACGTCGCCTTCGAAGACGTCAAGAAGCGCGGCGCCGAAGCCCAGCAAGCCTGGGAGCAGCGCAAGCAGAAGGCCCTCGAGAACCCGGAGCTGCGTGAGCTCTGGCAGCGCATGGTGGAGCGCAAGCTGCCGGCGAACCTCGACTCGTTGTTGCCCGACTTCCGCAAGGACAAGCCGATGGCCACGCGCCAGGCTTCGGGCAAGTGCATCAATGCGGTGGCCAAGGAGGTGCCCTCCTTGATCGGCGGCTCGGCGGATCTCGCGGGCTCCAACGGCACCGCCATCAGCGGCGAGAAGTTGGTGCAGGCCGGGGAGTTCGGCGGTCGCAACCTCGCCTTTGGTGTGCGCGAGCACGGCATGGGCGCCATGGCCAACGGCATGAGTCTGCACGGGGGCATTCGCCCTTACGTGGCGACCTTCATGGTCTTCAGCGACTACATGCGGCCCGCCATCCGGCTCGCCGCTCTGATGCAGCAGCCAGTCACTTTCATCTTCACGCACGATTCTTTGTTCGTCGGTGAGGACGGCCCTACGCACCAACCCGTCGAGCAGGTGGCTTCGCTGCGCGCGATCCCGAACCTGCAGGTGTGGCGTCCAGCGGACCCCCGTGAAACGGCCGCGGCCTGGCACGTGGCGCTGACGCGCAACGATGGTCCGGTGGCGATGGCCCTCACGCGCCAGAACGTGCCCACCCTCGAGCTTGACGGCGTGGAGCAGAAGGCCTTGCGGGGTGGCTACGTAGTCGTCGACTGTCAGGGCGAACCGGAGCTCGTGATCGTGGCCACTGGTTCCGAAGTGGGGCTCGCGGTCGAAGCGGCGAACACGCTGCAGAAGAGTGGCCGTCGCGTGCGCGCCGTCTCGCTGCCGTGCGTGGAGCTGTTCCTCGCGCAGGACGAGAACTATCAGCACGAGGTGCTCGGCTCGGCCAAGCGGCTGTGCGTCGAAGCGGGCGTAGAGCTCGGGCTCGCGCGCGTGATGCGCCCCGGCGACCGCTTCCACGGCATGCGTTCGTTCGGCGCCTCGGCGAGTTACAAGAAGCTCGCGGAGCACTTCGGTTTCACCACCGCGCATGTGCTCTCGCTCGCCGACCAGATGCTGTGACTTCGACGTTTTAGCCTGCGGGCGAGCGCGACCTTTCTCCGCTCGCGCGCCCGAGGGCGCGCTCCGACGGTCTCCCACTTTCGCGCGTTCACCCGCAGCCTCTCATGGAAAAACGTTGACAAGGGCGTACAGGCCTTTAGTCTAGGCGTATTCCCATGCGTTTTTCCCTTCCGCCAGCACTACGCAGCAGCGACGCCATCAGCGCGTCGCTGAACGCTATTTGTGCGGCACGCGTGGGCTATGCCAGCAGCGTAGGTATGTTCGATACCCGTTGGAGCGCCCATAAGCGACCGCCCGCGGCAGGTTTCCCGAGGAGTCAAGACCCCTCTCATCACTGAAACCAAACGCCGCGGGCACCCAGAAGGGTCCCGCGGTTTTCGTTTTTGCCATCTGTCCTTCGCGCAGCCCGACGCGGAGGCGTGCGGCTGGGGAGCGTCCTGCGCTCGACCTTGGCGCTCCGATCTATTCGCGGTGTTCCTCGCAGAAAGAACCATCATGGAACCGCCCATAGCTTCTGCCTCCTTCGAGCGAGCCCTGTCATGGGAGCGCACGCCCACCCAGGCGTTGGCCAAGCTCGCCTGGCCGATCACGCTGAGCGGCTTGAGCTTCGCAGTGATGTCGCTGGTGGACACGCTGTTCGTGGCGCGACTCGGGGCATCGATGCTGGCGGGCGTGGGGCTCGGCGCGGTGATCACGAATGGCTTGATGGGCTTCGGCTTCGGCGTGCTGCGCGGACTCAAGGTGCTGCTTGCGCAGTCGCGCGGATCGAGCTCGTCGGAAGCCGTGCGTGCTTACGTCGGCGGTGGCCTCTTGCTCGGCTTTTGGCTGGGGCTCGCTGCCCTGGCCCTCGGTGAGTTTGCGGCCTGGGTGGTCCCTTACTTTACGGCCAGCGTCGAAGCCGGACGGGCGGCACGCGAGTACATCGCGGTGCGCTCGCTGGGGGCCCCGATCATCGTGGTCTACGTGGCGTTGCGTGAAGGACGCTATGGACTCGGCGACACGCGGTCACCGCTGATCTCTTCGTTGGTCTCCAACCTGCTGCACGCGGGGCTCGACTACGTGGCGTTGTTCGTCCTGGGCTGGGGCGCCGCCGGCGCGGCACTCGCGAACGTGCTGGCGTTCTCGCTCCAAACCGGGCTCTTGGCTCACGCGCAAGGGCGCGGCGCGTTCACCTTTGGTGAAGCGGAGTTCAAGGCGCAGTTCGCGGTGCTGCGCGCGGGGGCCTTTACGGGCCTGCAGTGGGCGCTCGAGATCGGCGCTTTGGCCTTCCTTGCGCTGCTCTTGTCGGGGCTCGGTGATCTGCCGATGGCCGCGCATCAGCTCGCGGTGCAGCTGGTGATCTTCTCGTTCCTGCCAGCACTGGCGATCGCGGAGTCGGCCTCGATTTTGGCCGGCGAAGCCGTGGGGCGCGGTCGTACGGCTGCGGTCCATGGGGTGGCCAAGGCGGCACGGCGAGTTGCGCTGGGCTACGCGAGCCTGTGCGCGCTGGTCTTCGTGCTGGGTGGGCGATCGCTGGCGGCGTTCATGACGCAGGATCAAGCGCTGCGTGAGACGGCGCTCCCCGTGTTCTGGGCGGCGGCTACCTACTTGTTGCTCGAGTCGGTCACCGTCGCTGGCAACGGTGTGCTGCGTGGTGTCGGTGCCCAGCGCTTCAGCGCGCTGTGCGCCCTGGGTTGCGCGTGGCTGTGCACGCCGGTGCTCGGATACCTGTTCACGCGGGTGCTGAGCGTCGGCGCGGCGGGCGGCTTTCTCGCGCGCGCGTGCGAGATGGCGCTCGCGGGGACGCTGGTGTGGCGACACGTGGATCGCAATGCATGGCTCGAAGTGGCTGAACGCTCGCGGCGCTCGGTGCTGAGGCAGGCAGGAGCGAAAGCATGAGAAAGGAAGTTCCAATGTCGACGCTTTACTTGGAGAGTGTAGGGCTGGCCTCCGACGTGCGTGCCCTGTTGTCCCCCATCGCGCGGCGCGACCAGGATCTGGCCAAGCGATTGCGGCGCGCCTGCGACGGAGTGCCCGAGCACATCGCCGAGGGCATGTGCCTCACGGGCCGGCCGCGGCGCGTGGAATACGAGGCAGCGCGCATCTCCGCGCGCGAGGCCATGGCTTGCCTGCGCGCTGCGGAAGGCGTGGGCTTTCTGAGCGACGGCGGGGATCGCTTGTACTCACGGATCGAGGGGATCGTGCGCCGCATTTCCACGACCCTGGAGAACTGATGACGACTGAAGAACGAGGGAGCTTATGTTCTACGTCTTGCGCAGCACATACTATGCGGCGCGTTCCTATCTGTACTTGGCACGCTCCGGCTACTATCTGGCCCGCGTCCGCTTGAGCCGTTGGTGAGGGAGGGCACGCGCCCTCCCGCCCATCGCGGCCAAGCCGCGCTGGGACTCATCCACCGCGAGGTTCGTTGCGCTCACGAAGTGTGCGCGTATTGCGGCAGGGCTCGGGCCTTACGGGAGGTTGAGCCCGCGCTCGTCGAGCAGGTACACGCGGTCACTCAAGCGGTGCGGGGCACGTGCTGCGTCTTCACGGGCGCGCGCCTGCATGGCTTCGACCAACTGCGGATTGTCCGCGTCGCAGGCGAAAAAGGTGTCGCGGTGAGGAATGGCCAGAGCTACGCGTGCGCCAATCCTCGCACGCAGCTCTGCAGGCAGCGCCGGCAACACCACGCGGGCCGAGTCGCGTCCATCGCCGGTGCGCGCCACGAAGATCGGCCCCTGCGGGGTATCGCTGCGGCTGATGCGTGACGTCTTGGAGTTCGCTGCGAGGTTGCGCCATGCGATCTCGAAGGCCTCCGGCCAGGTCGCGCCCCAGGCCGCGAGCTCCGACTCGCGCACGTAGCGCGCGCGCCCCTTGTACTCGAGCAAGAGGGCGATGCCGAGCTCCTCTGTGAGCGGCGCGCTGGCCAACAAGGTTCGGCCCGAGCTCGAGAGGTCGCGCAGCGAGTCCGCCCGTACCAGGCGAGGCATCAGGCGCTGGCGCGCCTCGCTCAAACTCACCTCCGCTTCCGCGCTGCCTGGCAGCATGGACAGCAGGCGATTGGCCACGTTCTCGACGGCACCTTCGTCCTGGTCGCGTGTGCTCTCGACGGCTCGCTTCAGGTCGATCTCCAGCGGTTCCCCCGTTTCCGGACTCTGCAGGGTGAGCGTGAGATCGAAGTGCGCGACCAGCGTGAGCTCGGGACGCTCGAGGGCCAAGTTGGTGAGGAAGCGCGTTACCACGCGCGAGATAGGACCTCGGCCACCCGCCTCCGCCTCGGCCATGCTCACCTGACGCATCAACTCTTGCTTGGGGCTCGGTGCATCGAGCACGCGGTCGATCGCCGCGAACGGATCGAAGAAGCCGTGTTGCCCCAGGCGCACGCGGTGCACCGTGCCCCGTGCCACGTGGGCACCTTCGCCCACGTGGTCGATCAACAACAGACCGAGCAGCGCGCCCGATCCCTCGATGAAGCGACGTTCGTCTTCGTCGTTCACGTGTTCCAGGGCCAAGAAGCGCAGGATCTCCTCGCACAAGAACACGATGCCCGGGGCACCGCCGCGAAACTCGCTTGCCGCGTCGCCCAGCCTCTCGTGCAAGAAGCCCTCGGCGGCCTTCGCCAGGGGGCCCGCGCATTCGCCCAGTTTTCCGCCGAGCCATGGCAACATCAGGGGCTCTCCTTGATGCGCTGATTGTGATCTTCGAGCGAGTGACTGAAGGCGTGTCGGCCGCCTCCCTTGGTGACGAAGTAGAAGTAGTCGTGCGCGGCTGGTGTGAGGGCAGCCTTCAGGGAGTCGAGACCGGGACTGCAGATGGGGCCGGGCGGTAGGCCATCGCGTCGGTAGGTGCTGTAGGGGTTCTCCGGATCGCGCAGCATGGCGGGCGTGATGCGGCGACCATCGTATTCGGCGCAGGTAGGGACCTTGTCGCGTGCTACCAGGCAGCCGTAGGCCACGGTGGGATCGGCCTGCAGACGCTTGGGTTTGAAGGTCTCGTCCACCAGGCGGTTCATGAACACACCCGCGATCACGGGGCGCTCGTCCGGCACGCGGGCCTCGCGCTCCACGATCGAGGCCAGCGTCAAGAGCTGGTGCGGCGTGAGTGAGAAGGGCGCGCCGTCGTGGGCCATGGCGTAGGCATCGAACAGGGCCTGAGTGCGCTCTCGGAACACCCGCACCATGCGTGTCAGCACGGCATTGGCGTCGCTCTCCTGGCTGAAGTCGTACACGGCTGGAAAGAGGTAGCCCTCCACGCTGTCGGCCTGGACACCAAGACGCTGGAGCAGGGCAGGGTCGCTGCCGGCGCTGAGCAGCGCGGCGCGTGAGGCGACCCCGAAGCGCTCCAGTCGTGTGGCTGCGTCGAACCGCGTGAAGCCCTCCGGCAGCAGCACACGCACCTTCGACGTGCCGAAGTTGCGGGCCAAGCGCGGCAAGAGCTCGCGCACCGAGAGGGCGCGGTTCAACACCACGTAGCCTCGGCGCAGGTTCGACTCCACGCCCATCAAGCGGAAGTAGATGGTCAGCGCCCAGGCATCCGAGACCACCTTGTCCTCGGCCATGCGCTTTGCCAAAACCTCCGCCGTGGCGCCTGCCGGCAGCTCGACGACGAAGTCCTTGTACGGCGTCACCTGGTGCCGGTTGGGATACACCAACATCAACCAGATCAAGCAAGCCGTGCCGGCCGCCCACAGCGCGAGGGCGGCGCGCGCGATCAGCTGGCGTCTACGTTCAGCGGTCACCGCGCCCTCGCTGGGCGTCCAGGTAGCTCTGGAGCAGCAGCGTGGCTGCGGCCTGGTCGATGAGCGCCTTCTTCTTGTCGCCCTTGAGTCCGGAGCTGCGCAGCTCGCGCTCGGCGGAGACCGTCGTCAGGCGTTCGTCCCACATCACGACGGGAATGCCGCTCGCCTTCTCGAGCGCGCGCCCCAGGAGCTCGGCGCGCTTGGCTTCGGGGCCCGCGCTGCCGTTCATGCGCAGCGGCAAGCCCATCACGATCTCGCGCACCTGGAGCGCGCTGGCTTCCTGCGCCAGGGCGGACACGAGCAGCGGGAGCTTGTCGCCGGCCAGCGTCTTGTGGGGCGAGGCCCACTCTCCGCTCTCGTCGCTGACCGCGAGTCCAACGCGGCGCAGCCCTGGATCGACCCCCATCCTCCGCATGCTGGGGGAGAGTAGCAACTACGGCTCCGGTGGTCCGTCGCGGAATGCGAGTTCGGCCTCGAAGAGGGTCGCCAGATGTCGCACACAGCGTTCGCCCACCTCGCCCTGCGCGATGCCGCGCGCGCCCAGCTCTCGCGATAGAGACGTCACGCCGCGTCCCGCGATGCCGCAGGGCACGATGGCGCCGAAGCTATCGAGGTCGGTGCTCACATTCAGCGCCAGACCGTGCATGGTGACCCAGCGGCTGATGCGCACCCCCACGGCGCCGATCTTGTTCTCGCCGACCCAGGCCCCGTTCAGACCTTCCACACGCGCTGCCTGGACCCCGTAGTCGGCGCAGGTACGGATCATGGCCTCCTCGAGGTCTTTGACGTAGCGGCGGACGTCCTCGCGGTCCGGCTTGAGATCGACGATGGGGTACATCACCAGCTGACCGGGCCCGTGGAACGTCACGTCGCCGCCGCGGCCGGTCGCGAACAGCTCGTAGCCGCGCTCGTGCAGGGCATCCTCGCTGAACAGCACGTGCTCCTGCTTGGCTGCGCGTCCCAGGGTGATCACCTTGGGATGCTCGAGCAGGAGCACGGTGTCGCCGATTTGCTCGGCCTGTCGCGCAGCCACCAGGCGCTCCTGCAGCGCGTGCGCCTGTGCGTAGGGCACGCTGCCGAGACGGTGCACTGTGAAACTGCGTGTGACCACGACGACCGCCGGAGCTTACTTGTTGAGCACGTGGACGGCTTCGCCCAGTGCGTGCTTGAAGGACTCCATCATCGCCTCGCCCAGGGTGGGGTGAGGGTGGATGGTGAGGCCCACGTCTTCGGCAAAGGCACACATCTCGATGGCCAGCGCGGCTTCGCTGATGAGGTCCGCCGCCTCGGGACCCACGATGCCCACGCCGAGCACCTCGTTGGTCTCTGCGTCGATGATGGTCTTGATGAAGCCCTCGGTCTCGCTGACCGCCATGGCTCGACCGGACACCGAGAAGGGGAACTTGCCGATCTTGATGGCCTTGCCCTGGGCCTTGGCTTCCTTCTCCTTGATCCCCGCGGTGGCGATCTCCGGATCCGTGAAGATGGCGGCAGGCATCACGCGCCAGTCGCGCGCGGACTTGTGTCCGGCCAGTACCTCGGCCGCGATCTCACCCTCCTTGGTGGCCTTGTGGGCCAGGTAGGGCGGTCCGCTCACGTCGCCCACGGCGTAGATGGTGGGCATGTTGGTCTGGATCAGCTCGTTGGTCGGGATGTGGCCGCGCTCGTCGAACTTCACGCCGACTTCCTCGAGCCCCAGACCCTTGGAGTTCGGACGGAAGCCCACTGCCACCAGCACGGAATCGGCCTCGATGACGCGCTCCTTGCCGTTGTGTTCCACGGTGACGCTGGCCTTGTCGCCCTTGACGACACAGCCTTTGGCCTTGGCCTTGGTGAGCACTTCGCCGCCGCGCGAGGTGAAGCGCTTCTCCACCACCTTCACCAGGTCCGGATCTTCGGTGGGCAGGAGCTGATCCATCATCTCCACCACGATCACCTTGGAGCCGAGCTTCTGGTAGACCATGCCGAGCTCGAGCCCGATCACGCCGCCACCGATGAGCACCATGGTGCCAGGCACCTTCTTCAGGCTCACCGCCTCACGCGCCGTGATCACCACCTTGCCGTCGAGAGCAAAGCCCGGGATCTGGATGGGCGTCGCGCCGGTGGCCACGATGATGCCCTTCTTGGCTTCGTAGGTCTCGGTGCTGCCGTCGGCCTTGGTGACCTCGACGCTGGTAGGCGACTTAACTTTGGCGGTACCCATCACGGTGTCCGCCTTGTTCGCCTTGAGCAGTCCGGCCACGCCGGTGGTGAGCTTCTTGACGATGCCCTCTTTCCAGACCTGGAGCTTCTCGACGTCGACCTTCACTTCGCCGACGGTGATGCCCATCTTGTCCGCGTGGCGAATCTTCTCCACGGTGCCGGCGGCCGCGATCAGCGCCTTGCTCGGGATGCAGCCCCAGTTGAGGCACACGCCGCCCCAATACTCCTTGTCCACGCACAGGGTCTTCAAACCGAGCTGTGCTGAACGAATGGCGGCTGGATATCCGCCGGGGCCCGCGCCGATCACAATTACGTCGTAAGTCGCGTTTGCCATGTCGTTGGTTCGCTTTCCGTCCACTCTGCCTTGCGGGCGGGGCCGCCCGCGAGGCTCTGAAACTGCGGGCGGGGCCGCCCGCGAGCAGCCTAAGGATAGCCTCGCGCGCACGTCCTGCCCCTCGGGTCCGTCGTTTGGACAGACTTTTGCGTTTCCGTGCGGATTTCCCGGCTACTTGGTCATGCCCAAGACGACGCGCCAGCGACCCTGTTCGCGCACCATGGGCACCTCGATGGGGTCACCCTTGTCGATCAAGATCGACACCGTGGCTCGATCTCCCTCCACGTCGGCCGTCATGCGCACACCTGCGAGGCTTTGGCCGGCGAAGCTCACGCGGCCAGGCACCAACATCTCCCAAGCCTTGAGCTTGCGCCCGGCCAAGGAGTTCGACAGCCGCGCGCGCTCGGCCAGCGCGTCCTGGCTGTGAACGTCGATCCACTCGAAGGCGATCTTGCGCTGCTCGGGCGCGTGGGTGCTGCGCTCCACCGCCGTCAGGAATGCTGCCAGCGCCTCGGTGGGACCGAGATCGCCCGGGTCGGGCGCGCAAGCGAACAGCAGGCAGAGGGCGAGGCAGACGGCGCGCAGCACGCGGCGAGCTTAGCGCTTGAGCAGCTTGGCGAACGGGTTGTTCGCGAACTTCTCGGGTTCCGGGCGGGCCGGCGGACGGCCGCCCTGGGGGCCGCGACCGCCACCGTGCGAGCCACCGCCATCACGTCGGCCCGGACCCTGCGGGGAACGACGCTCCTCCGGGCCGGCCGGGCCGCGCTTGGGGGCCTCGCCGCTGCGAGCGGTGAGCGAGATGCGTTTGCGCGCCAGGTCGACCTCCAGGACCTTCACCCGGATCTTGTCGCCGACCTTCACGACCTCGGCGGGATCCTTCACGAAGCGGTCGGCGATCTGCGAGACGTGCACGAGACCGTCCTGATGCACGCCCACGTCGACGAAGGCACCGAAGGCCGTCACGTTGGTGACCACGCCCTCGAGCGCCATGCCCACCTGGAGGTCCTCGAGCTTCTCCACGTCTTCGCGGAACTTCGGGGGTTCGAAGTCCGCGCGCGGATCGCGACCGGGCTTCTTGAGCTCGGCCTGGATGTCGCGCAGGGTGGGCTCACCCACGCCTTCGCCCATGTACTTCTTGAGGTCGATCTTGTCCGCCGCGCCGGCATTGCCGACCAGCTGTCCAAGCTCGATCCCGAGATCCTTGGCGATGCGCGAGACCAACTCGTAGCGCTCCGGGTGGACCGCCGAGGCGTCGAGCGGATGCTCGCTGCCCGCCACGCGCAAGAAGCCCGCAGCTTGCTCGAACGCGCGCGGTCCGAGGCCAGGCACCTCGAGGATTTCAGAGCGGTTCTTGAAACGTCCCTTTTCCTCGCGAAATTTCACGATTTTCTTGGCCAGCGACGGACCGATGCCGCTGACCCGCGAGAGCAGCGGTGCACTCGCGGTGTTGAGCTCCACGCCCACGCCGTTCACGCAGCTCTCCACGACTTCGTCGAGCTTCTTGGCCAACAGTGGCTGGTGCACGTCGTGTTGGTACTGACCGACGCCGATGGCCTTGGGGTCGATCTTCACGAGCTCGGCCAGCGGGTCCTGCAGACGGCGCGCGATGGAGAGCGCACCGCGCACGGTGACATCGAGATCCGGATGCTCTTCGCGTGCCACGTCCGAGGCGCTGTACACGCTGGCGCCCGCCTCGTTGACCTGAACCACGATCAGGTCGCTAAGGTTCGCTTCCTTGAGCACGCCTCGCACGAAGCGCTCCGCCTCGCGGCCACCCGTGCCGTTGCCGATGGCGATGGCGCGCGGCTGGTACTTGCGCACGTACTCGAGCAGGGTCTGCTTGGCGGCTGCCTCGGCGCCGGCACCCTTGGCCAGGTGCAGCACGGTCTCCGATAGGAACTTGCCCGTGGCATCCACGGCCACGAACTTGCAGCCGGTGCGCAGACCCGGATCGAGCCCGAGCACGGACTTCTCGCCCAGGGGCGCAGCCATCAGCAAGTTACGTAGGTTGTCGGCGAACACGTCCACCGCGCCGCGATCGGAGCGCATCTTGAGCTCCACGCGCAGGTCGTTCTCCACGCTCGGTGCGAGCAAGCGCTTGTAGCCGTCTTCCACCGCCAACGTGAGCTGCTCGGCGAAGGGGCTGCCGGACTTCTTGCCGAAGAGCGCGCTCAACGAGAGGACGAGCGGCTCGCCGTCGACTTCCACGCGGGCACGCAGCACGTTCTCGCGCTCACCACGCCGAATCGCCAGGAAGCGATGGGAGGGGATGTTCTTCAAAGGCTCGCGAAAGTCGTAGTACTGCTCGAACTTGGTGGGCCCTTCCGGCAGACCTGCGGCCTTCTCGGACACCAGCACGCCCTGCTCGGAGAAGGTCTCGCGCACCTTCGCGCGCGCGTCGGCGTGCTCGGACAGGAGCTCCGCCACGATGTCGCGGGCCCCTTGCAGCGCCGCCTCCACATCGGCGACCTCCTTCTCGGTGGACACGAAGGCCTGGGCTTCGGCCGCTGGGTTTCCGCCAGCGGGCTGCTCCAGAATGCGCTGGGAAAGCGGCTCGAGGCCGCGTTCGCGGGCGATCATCGCGCGGGTGCGACGCTTGGGCTTGTAGGGCAGATAGAGATCTTCGAGGGCCGCCTTGGTGTCGCAGGCCAGGATGCGCGCCTTGAGTTCGTCCGTGAGCTTGCCCTGAGACGCGATCGACTCGAGGATGGTCCTGCGGCGTTCGTCGAGCTCGATCAGGTAGGAGCGACGCTCCTCGATGGCGCGGATCTGCACCTCGTCCAGCTCGCCCGTGGCTTCCTTTCGATAGCGCGCGATGAACGGCACGGTGGAGCCCTCACCGAGCAGGTTCACCACGGCGCGCACGCCAGAGGCGGGCAGGTTCAGTTCGCGGGCGATCGCGGGCACGGGATCGAAGGGCGCGAGGGCAATGGTCTGAGCAGCAGGCTGATTCATGGGCTTTCTCGATGTGGGCGCGCGAGGGCACGGCGCCAATCCCAATGAACGGGAGAGACGTCACGTGTGCGCGGAGCACGGGCAGACAGATCAGAAACGAAGGTGGAACGCCGGAGTCGGAGACTAGGGAGCTTCGGCTGGAGCCGAGTCGGCAGTGTCGTCGGAGGCGTCGGCGTGCTGGCTATGGCACACCGCGATGCCGCCGATGCCGAGCGCGAACAGGGCCACCCCCAGCCACGGGAGCCACTTTGGCGAATCGCCGGCTTCGTCGGTGATTTCGGGGAGCTCAGGTGGCGTGTGTGCGTGGCCCATCGGCGGCGAAGTTGGCAGACCTCTGCACGGGTTTCAAGTGGTTCGCGAGCGACTCGGCCGGTGCACGGTGCGCAGACGTGGGCCGTGGTACACGTGCACTACTGGAGCAGTGCAACCAGCTCGCCGTGCAGGTGACCGTTGCTGGCGAGGGCACCCGGCCCATAGATGGTGGGCTCCCCCGTCAGGGACGTGAGCTGGCCTCCGGCCTCGCGCAGGATCGCAGCGGCGGCAGCGACGTCGTAGGGCTGGACGGCGGGGTCGACGACCGCATCGGCTTGGCCCAACAGGAGCGCGCGATAACTGGCGAAATCGGCCAGTCCACGCTGGGTGTAGGTGGCCCGGGCCAGCTTGCCGAGCAGCGCTTCGCGCCCGTCGTCGGTGAACTGCGCGAGCCCCCCGTGGCAGATCAAAGCGTTTTCTAATTTCGAGACCCGTGACAGTCGGATCGGGCGCCCGTTGGCATACGCGCCTTCACCTCGGACTGCGGTGAAGAGCTCGCCCAGGGCCGGCATGTACGCGATCCCCGCGAGGGGCTCGCCGTCGTGTTCGATGCCGATCAAGATCGACCAGCTGGGCATGCCGCGCAGGAAGGCGCGCGTGCCGTCGATGGGATCCACCACGAAGCGCAGGCCGCCGACGCGGGCGCGCTCACCGCCGGTCTCTTCCCCGAAGAACGCGGCCTGTGGGAAACGCTCCGCCACGACCTTGGCGATGGCCGCTTCCACGGCGCGATCGGCCTCGGTGACGGGGCTGCGATCCGGCTTGGTCTCGGCCCGCTCGGAGGCGCCGGCGCGGTAGAGCGAGATGGCGAGGTCACCCGCGCGCAGCACGGCGTCGATCAAGTCGTCGAAGGCGGGGCGTCCCCCGAGGAGCGTGTACATGACCCGAAGAATGCGCCGGCTAAGCGCCCGGGTCGACGGGAATGCGGGGGCCATTCGCGTGCCGCTAGCGGGCGGCAGCTCTGGAGCGTAGATCTGGGCAGTCTGCGTGAGGGAGAAGCAATGTCGAGTTTGAAGATCGCCATGCATGGTGCGGCAGGTCGCATGGGGCGCGCCGTGGTTCGTTTGATCTCCGAAGCCGAGGATCTCACGCTGAGCGCGGCCATCGACTCCGCGCAGAGCAAGTACCTCGGGCGCGACGCTGGCGAGCTGGCCGGTGTCACTTCGCTCGGGGTGCCTGTGAGCGCCGGGCTCGACGCCATCGCCGTGGCCGACGTGGTGATCGACTTCAGCTTGCCGGTGGCCCTGGACGCCTTGCTCGACGCCGCGGAACGTCACGCGAAGCCGCTCGTGGTCGCCACCACTGGCTTGAGTCCGCAGCAGCGCGCACGCATCGACGAGCTGGCCAAGCGAGTGCCCCTGGTCGCGGCGCCAAACTACAGCACGGGCGTGGCCGTGCTCTATCACCTGGCCGAACGCGCGAGCGCCCTGCTCAAGGAGTTCGACCTCGAGATCGTCGAGATGCATCACCGCAACAAGATCGATGCGCCTAGCGGCACGGCGCTCGGGCTGGCGGAAGCGGCGGCACGCGGTCGCAAGCTCGACGCGCGAGAGCACGCCGTCTATGGACGCGAGGGGCATCCCGGCGCGCGCACAGACCAGGAGATCGGGATCATGACCCTGCGCGGTGGGGACGTCATCGGCGATCACACGTTGATGCTGGCCGGCCCGGGCGAGCGCCTGGAGCTCTCGCACAAGGCCAGCGACCGTGCGCTATTCGCTCGCGGTGCCCTGCGCGCAGCGCGCTTCGTGGCGGCCCAGAACCGCCCCGGGCGCTACGGGATGAACGACGTCCTCGGGCTCTGACTAAGGGGAGGCCTGCGGATCCAGGAGCTGGAGCTTGGCCACGAGGTCGTCCGGCTTCCCAGGGCAACCCGCACGCACCACCGACCGGTCATCGACGGGCGCGCAGACCGCACTCAGGGCGACGGCACCGGTGAGCAGCAAGGAATAGGGGCGGCCGCCCACGAAGCTCTTGCCTGCCACGTTGAGGTCGGCCAGGGGCGTCAGGCTGGTGGTCGCGCAGTCCTGGGCGGTGCCGCTGTTGAGCATGTTCGGCTGCTCGAACTTGGTGCTGGCGAACACGCGGATGCGGTAGTTCGATCCGCTTTGCAAGGGCTTGAAAAGAGGAGCCAGGGTCTGGGTGTCGCGGAATGCGATGCCATCGGCGCGCAGCGGAGGCTGGACGGGATTCACGAGGCTGCCTGCAGTGACGCAGACGCGGACGCCACCTGGGCCGACCATGCTCATGGAGCCGCTGACATCCGGCGAGAGCTGCGACACGGAGATGCGGAAGGCATCGCTAGGAATGCTCTCCGTCACCGGCGGCTCGATGCGAAGCTGGGGGCCGATGGCGCTCTCGATGCCGGCCACCACTTCGCGGGCTTTCTGCTCGGCGCCGCTGGTGTCCCCGGGGTGCGCGCCGAGATAGGCGGTGCGCTCCTCGTCGAAGCGCGTGGCCAGGCGTTTTTCATCAAGGGCCAGTCCACTGGCGATCAACATCAGCGGCCCAGGCCCGATCAGGGTGGTCTTCTCCGGGTCCACGCCCGCATCGGCGCTGAGTCCGCCATCGACGGCCGGGCTCGTGGGGCTGGGATTTACGCCCAGGCGGAGCGCTGCGAGCCGCGTGTGACGCGCGCAGTCGGCGGCGGTGAGTCCTGCGTCGAGGCTCGTGCCACCGTCGGCGTGCCCAGCATCGCCAACCGGGACGCCGCCGTCGGGGGATTGGCTGGGGCGTGCGTGGAGGGTGAGCGTGCCGCTGGTCAGGACGGGAAGGGCGACCAACGAGCCCACGCCGAAGTCTCCTTCCAGGGCCAGCAGCTCGGGCGCCATGGGCCCGGGCGTCTCTTCGTTCTGCGCGGTCAGTGGGTCGTCCAGGACCAGATTCGGGGTCGTGGCAGACGTAGACGGTCCCGACGTTCACCATCGAGTGCACGAAACGCACGAGGATTTCGGGGCCGCCCAGATCGTCCGGGTTCCCCGAGTCGGCGTTGCCAGCGATCCCCCCGTCGCGCTCGATTGAGCCTGCTGCATCCCCAAAATCCTCGTTGTACGGCGGAGATGATGCGCTCGTGGGGACGGCAGTATCGGCGCAGGCTGCGCCGAAACAGAGCGCCGTCACGAGCATCAGCCTGTGCGCATGTGGGGAGAGAGATGACATTGGCTCGCACTACCGCGGGGAGACGGTTCATTGTGCCACCCGCTTTGCGGGGCGTCCAAGGCGTGTGTGAAGGCCGGCCAAGCCCCCGAGAGTGCATGTAGAAGTGCCCTAAACTTTGCTAACGTTGGCTTCGGCATGACCGTCGCTAACCGATGCTCGAGCTGCGGCTCTCCTTTTGGCGCGTCCGATTGCTTCTGCGGAGTTTGTGGGGCGGACCTCAGCGCTGCGCGCGGCGCGGTGCAGCAAAAGCCCGCCGCCGCGGCCGAACCGCCGCGCAAGGCGCCGGCCAAGACGATGCTCGGGATGATGTCGCCCTTCGCGGCCCAACCTTCCGATTCACCGGAGCCCGCGCGTCCCGAACCGGCCGCGGCCAGCGCCGTCGTCGCGCCGGCTCAGACCGCCGCGCCGGCACCTGCCGCCGCGTCCTCGCACAAGCGAACCATGCTCGGTATGTCGCCCATCGCGCTCGGCTTGCCTGGCGCCACCGGCCCCGCCACGGAGCCGACCGGCGAGGCTGCCAAGCCCGCACAGGCGCCCGGCCGCTTGCTGACGTCGACCGACGACGCGCCTCGGACTGCCGCGCCCAAGCCGCAGGCTGCCGGCGGAATCGGCAACCGAACCATGCTGGGCGTGGTGCCTCCCGTGATGGTCCAGCCCGCGCCCGAACCGAATCCTGCGCCAGCGCCCGCGCGAGCCGAGATCTCGCCCCAAAGCAAGCGCACGATGTTGGGCGCGGTAGCGCCGCTGGCCGGGCTCGTTGCTCCGGCCGCTCCCGAACCCAGCGCCCACGAGCATGAGCCCCATGCTGCCGAACCTTCCGCGCGTGCAGCAGGGGCCGGTGCGCCACGCCAGCGTTCGTTCACACCCGTGTCCCAGTCGGTGCCGACCTTCGACGAGGAGACGCCCGTGATCGCGCCCCGTGGCGGCGGTCGTGGCGCGCTCTACGCGGTTCTGGGCCTGTTGGTTGCGGCCATTCTGGCGGGTGTCGCCCTGTACCTGCGCTCGCGGGGACCCAAGCTGTCGGCGCACGTGGCGCACGTGGCCGCTGGCGACGAACTGGTGGTGGAGGTACCCGGGTCGGCTCCGGGAGCCAAGGTGCGTTTCGCGGGCGCGGAGCGGCCGCTGGTGGCGGGCCGGGCGAATTTCCCGCTGTCCGCCGACGCGCTCAAACTCGGTGAGAACGCCCTCGCCATCGATCTCGTGGAACCCGACGGCAGCGTGGACTCGTCGGAGATCAAGTTGGCCGTCGACTACCGCGTGCGCACCGACTTGGCTGCGCTGCGCGCCGACCCGCCGGCCGTCGAAATCGTGGTCGATGCCCTACCGGGCTCGCGCCTCACGATCGACGGGCAACCCGTGCCGCTCGACGCGCGCGGACACGCCGTGAAGAGCTACCCCGTGCCGGCCCAAGCGGGGGCCCGTTTCGATATTCAGCCGCGCTATCGCCTCGAACTGCCGAGCGGTTCGCCGGTCGAGGGCACGGCGGGGGTGAGCTTGCCGGTGACGAGCATGCAGATTGACAAGCCAGGCGCGGAGGTCACCACCGACCAAGCCTTGATCGAGCTCGCCGGGGCCGTGGAGGCCGACGCCGAGGTGCTCGTCGAGGGGCGCCCCATCGAGGTGCGCGACGGGCGCTTCCTGCATCGGGCGGAGCTCCCGCAACCTGGCGACTACGTTCTGCACGTGGTCGCGCGGGCACCGGGCAAGGCTCCGCGCGTCCAGGAGCTTCGCCTGCGCCGCGTCACCGACCTGACGCTGGCGGCGGCCAGTTTCAAGGCGGATCCCAGCATCACCTACGCCAAGCTGATGCAAAACCCGCTCACCTATCGCGGCCAGAACGTGGCCTTCGACGGGCGTGTCTACAACGTGGAAGTGAACGCCGGTCGCAGCCTGATCCAGATTCTTGTGCTCAACTGTCCGAGCTCCACGCGCTGCCCGCTCTGGGTCGACTACCCGCAGGCGACCGAGGCCACGGTGGATTCCTGGGTGCGCGTGCTGGGCACCGTCACGGGCGAACAGCAGTTCAAGTCGAAGCAGGGCGTGGTGCAGAGCGTCCCGAGCGTCCAGGCGCAGTACGTGCTCAAGCTCGCGCGCTGACTGGTAGCCGGGGAAGCGAGCGCAGCGAAACCCGAGCGGCCAGCTTGCCCGCACGGGGTAGGGCTGCTCTCCTAGCGCCCCCATGCGTGCCGACGAGCTCGACTACGACCTGCCCCCTGCGCTGATTGCGCAGACGCCGCTCGCCGATCGCGAGGCGTCGCGTCTCCTGGTGGTGGATCGCAGTTCGGGCCGACGTGCCCATGGCTCGATGCGCGACTTGCCCACGCTGGTACGGCCATCGCTGTTCGTGTTCAACGACACGCGTGTGATTCCGGCGCGCCTGCTCGGTACCAAGCCGAGTGGTGGCAAGTTCGAGCTGCTGTTGATCGAGCGGCTGGCTGGCGCCGCGGCCGACGCCCGCGGACGTGAGCTCTGGTGCGCCATGGGCAGGCCTTTGAAGAGTCTGCGCCCCGGTCAGGCATTGCAGGTCGGCACCCTGGCCATCGAGGTCGGCGAGCGCGTGAGCGATACCCTCCTGCAGGTCTGGCTCTCGGCGCCCGAGGGCGTGGACCAGGCGCTGGAGCAAGTTGGGCGGCTACCCCTTCCTCCCTACATCGCCCGTGCCGGCGCCGACGAAGGCACCACGGCTCTGGACCGCGAGCGCTATCAGACCACCTTCGCGCGTACGCCCGGCGCGGTGGCCGCGCCCACCGCAGGGCTCCATTTCGGTCCAGCGTTGCTCGACGAGCTGAAGGCGCGCGGACATCGGATCGCGTTCGTGACCTTGCACGTAGGCCCAGGCACGTTCGCGCCCCTGAGCGTGGACACGCTGGCCGAGCACCCGATGCACGAAGAGCACTTCGAGCTCCCTTCGACGACTGCCGACGCCATCGCGCTGGCCAAGGCCGAAGGGCGTCCCGTGATCGCGGTCGGCACCACGGTGGTGCGCACGTTGGAGTCGGCGGCCTCGCCGGACGGCAGCTTGCGGGCCGGGCCTGGGGCCACGCGCCTGTGCATTTATCCGCCTTACACCTTCCGCGTGATCGACGGCCTCGTCACCAACTTCCACTTGCCGCGATCCACACTGCTCGCCCTCGTGATGGCCTTGGCGGGCGCGGACGTGGTGCGCGCTGCCTACCGCGAGGCTATCGAGGCCCGCTACCGCTTCTTCAGCTATGGCGACGCCATGCTGATCCGCCCCTAAAAGTGCCCTCGAGAGTACGCCGATGACCGCCCTGGCCCCATTGTTGTCCGAAGGATTTGCGTTCGCCGAAGTCGCGCGCGATGGCGATGCCCGCTGCTGCTTCTTGCGCACCCCACGCGCTCTGATCGAGACCCCGGTCTTCATGCCCGTGGGCACGCAGGCGAGCGTGAAGTCGCAGACCCCCGCCGAGGTCGCCGCCACCGGTGCCCGCATCATCCTCGCCAACACCTATCACCTCTGGCTGCGTCCCGGTGCCGAGCGCGTGGCGCGACTCGGCGGTGTGCAGCGCTTCATGCGTTGGCCCCACGCGATGCTCACGGACAGCGGCGGCTATCAGGTCTTCTCACTCTCGGAGCTGCGCAAGATCGACGATGACGGCGTGGCTTTCCGCAGCCACCTCGACGGCTCGAAGAAGATGCTCACGCCCGAGGAATCCATGCGGGTGCAGGGCTTGCTCGGTGCCGACATTGCGATGGTCCTCGACGAATGTCCTCCGGGAGGGGCCGAGCGTTCCGTGATCGAGAACGCCATGCGACGCACGAGCCTCTGGGCGCGCCGTTCGCTCGCGGTGCCTGCACCCGCCGGTCAGGCGCGTTTCGGCATCGTGCAGGGCGGTACGCAACTCGACCTCCGCTTGAGCCATCTCGACGACATCGCGAGCTTGCCCGTGGATGGAGTCGCCCTCGGTGGTTTCTCGGTGGGAGAGCCCGTCGAGGAGATGGTGCGTGTGCTCGCCGAACTCGCGCCGAAGATGCCGCGTGACCGCCCGCGCTACCTGATGGGCGTGGGTACGCCCTTCGATTTGCTCGCGGCGATCGGCAGCGGTGTCGACATGTTCGACTGCGTGCTGCCCACGCGCAATGGCCGCAATGGACAGGCTTTGACCTGGCATGGACGGGTCAACATCAAGCAAGCGCGTCATGCCGAAGACGAGAGCCCGCTCGATTCCGAGTGCGGCTGCCCCGTGTGCGCCACGTATTCGCGCGCGTACCTGCGTCACTTGTTCCAGGCCGAGGAAATGCTCGCACCGCGCCTCTTGAGCGAGCACAACCTGTGGTTCTACGGCGAGCTCACGCGGCGAGCGCGCGGCGCCATCCAGGCCGGCAGCTACCAGACCTTCGCGCGCGAGGCCGCAGCACGCATGCGAGAGGGCGACGAGATCGGGCGCAACGTCTAGCGATCAGGTCGTACCAACCGCTCTCCAGCGCACGGGATCCGACCCGCGCTGAGCCCCCGGATCGGCCGCGTCTACGCCGATGCGCACGCGATCCTGGATCTTGAGCGCGCCGCCCAGCGCGCGGAACGGCTTGATGCCGAACAGCGAAGGACTGAGCTCGAGCTCGCCCGCGAGGCGTCCAGCCGTCGCGCGCAGCACCAGCTGACAAGGTTTCGCCACACCGCACAGCTCGAGTGTGCCGTCGAGCCGCACCTCCGCGCCGTGCCGGCTGGCGCGCCCGCTCCAGCGCACCTGCGGATAGCGGGCCGTCTTCAGGATGTCGTCGCGCATGCTGGCCTGGATCTTGGCCTTGTCGCCCGCACTCAGGCTGCCCGGCACCACGGCCCCGTCGCGCACTGCACCCATCACCTCCAGCGAGCTGGCCTCGAACACCCCCCGCACCTCATCGCCTTCGAGCGCGATTTCGAAGCGCAGCAGGTTCAACGAAAGGTCGTGGGCCAACTTGCTCAACAAGCCGTCCTTGAATGTGTAAACGCGAATTACGGCGTCCAATACTGCTTCCATGGCTCCAGGGCGGGTCGTGAGAGTGTTTCCGGGCGAAGTCGCGAGTTTCTAGCGTAGCAAGGACCCTCCCGTGCGTAGGCTCGCGCCGACCGCCGCGAGGGGGCATGTGAGCTGTTGCTTTCGGGTCCCGAGCGGGGTATTTCCGCGCCCGCAGGGGGACGTACGTTCTTGACGACGCTGTCGAACGCTTGTGCCGTCCCTGTTCTCATTGGCGTTAGCTCGCGGAAAAAAATCGCGTGCTTTCGCTGTAAGTCCGGCCCGCACGCTGAGGTGCGGCCTGCCCCCAACGCTGGCTCGCACGCGCAAAGACCGTGCTTCGACTCGTGAAAAGGACACCCCGCCCATGGCTGCCATCAAGAGAGCTCTGATTTCGGTCTCCGACAAACGCGGTGTGGTGGAGCTGGCCCAGCGACTCGCGGGCGCCGGGGTGCAAATCCTCTCTACGGGGGGTACCGCCAAGGCACTGCGCGAGGCGGGCGTCTCGGTGACCGACGTCTCCGAGTACACCAACTCACCTGAGATCATGGACGGTCGCGTGAAGACGCTGCACCCGCGAGTGCACGGCGGCCTCTTGATGCGCGATACCTCGGAGGACCGCGCCCAGCTCGCCGAGATCGGCGGCGCGCCGATCGACCTGGTGGTCGTCAACCTGTACCCCTTCGAAGCCACGGTGGCCCGCGGCGCGCCCCACGAGGACGTCATCGAGAACATCGACATCGGCGGCCCCTCCATGCTGCGCAGCGCGGCCAAGAACCACGCCCGCGTGACCGTGGTGGTCGATCCCGACGACTACACGAGCGTGCTCGGCAGCCTGCCCGAGGCGCCCTCCCTCGACGTGCGCGCCAAGCTCGCGGCCAAGGCCTTCACCCACACGGCAGCGTACGACGGCGCCATCGCGGGCTACCTGACGTCGGTGGCGAGCGACGGCTCCCGCGAGCGCTTCCCTGGCACGCTGAGCCTGCAGTTCCAGCGCGCCTATGGGCTGCGTTACGGCGAGAACCCGCATCAGTCGGGCGCCTTTTACGTGGAGCGCAACGCGCCCAAGGGCAGCCTGGCGCGCTCGGAGTCGGTGGGCGCTGGTGGCAAGGAGCTCTCCTTCAATAACCTCGTGGACTGCGAGGCGGCGCTCGATGCCGTGCGCGAGTTCGAGGGGCCCGCGGCCGTGGTCGTCAAGCACACCAACCCCTGCGGCGTGTCCGAGGGCAAGAACCTCGTGGACGCCTATCGCGTGGCGCGCGACGCCGACTCCCTGAGCGCGTTCGGCGGCATCGTGGCGCTCAACCGCGCCGTGGACCTCGAGACCGCCAAAGTGTTGGCCGAGACCTTCCTCGAGTGCGTGGTGGCGCCCAGCTTCGACGAGGCGGCGCTCGAAGTGCTGCGCGCCAAGAAGAACCTGCGCTTGCTTTCTACTGGGGCATGGCTCGGTCCGGAGCACCAGGAGCTCACGTGGAAGCGCGTGGGAGGTGGTCTCGTAGTGCAGGACCGCGATGCCTGTGCGCTGGCCGAGGTGCGCGCCGCCAAGACGGTGAGCAAGCGCGCGCCCACCGCCGAGGAGCTAGTCGGGCTCGAGTTCGCCTGGAAGGTCTGCAAGCACGTGAAGTCCAACGCCATCGTGTTCGCGAAGGGACAGCGCACGGTGGGCGTAGGTGCGGGCCAGATGTCACGCGTCGTGAGCGTGGAGATCGCCAGCAAGAAGGCGGGTGCCGAGGCACGCGGCGCGGTGATGGCGTCGGATGCGTTCTTCCCGTTCCCCGACGGCGTGGAAGCCGCGGCGCAGGCGGGGATTACCGCGGTGATCCAGCCCGGCGGTTCGGTGAAGGACGACGAAGTGATCGCCGCTGCCGACAAGGCTGGCATGGCCATGCTGCTCACGGGCACGCGTCACTTCCGGCATTGATCACGCGGCGCAGACGCCGGGAGGCTCTATGAGAGTGTTGGTGGTAGGTGGCGGGGCTCGCGAGCACGCCCTGGCCTGGAAACTCAAGCGATCGCCGGTTGTGAAGGCCCTGTTTTGCCTGCCTGGCAACGCTGGCACGCAAGGCATCGCGACCAATTTGCCCGGCTCGGCCGGCGACACCGCCGGCATCGTGCGAGCGGCTCAGGAGCATGGCATCGACTTCGTGGTGGTGGGACCTGAAGACCCCTTGGTTTCGGGCCTCGTCGATCAATTGGGCGCGGTCGGTATCCTGGCCTTCGGTCCGGACGCTTCGGGTGCGCGCCTCGAAGGCTCCAAGGCTTTCTCCAAGGAGCTGATGCAGGAGGCGGGGGTGCCCACCGCGGCGTTCCGCATCTTCGACGACGCGGATGAGGCGGAGCGCTACGTCCGCGAGCAGAAGCGTCCGTTGGTGGTGAAGGCCGACGGGCTGGCAGCCGGCAAGGGTGTGGTGGTCGCGAAGGACACGGACGAAGCCGTGGACGCGATCCGCAGCATCATGCGGGATCGCGCGTTCGGTGGGGCGGGCAGCCGCGTGGTCATCGAGGAGACCCTGCGCGGGCAGGAAGTCAGCTACCACGTGGTCTGCGACGGCGAGCGCTACGTCGCGCTAGCGCCGGCCCAAGACCACAAGCGCGTGGGCGACGGCGACCAGGGGCCCAACACGGGCGGGATGGGGGCCTACTCGCCGCCGCCCGTGGTCACCGCCGAGGTCGAGCAAAAGATCCTGAGTCGGGTCGTGGAGCCCACGCTCGCCACCATGAAGAAGCGAGGCACGCCCTTCCGAGGCACCTTATTCGTGGGGCTGATGATCGATCAGGGAGAGCCCTTCGTGCTCGAGTACAACACGCGCTTCGGCGATCCCGAGACCGAGGTGCTGATGGCGCGCTGGGACGGCGATCTCATGCCGCTGCTCTTGGGTGCGGCCAAGGGCGACCTGAGCGGCGTAAGCGCGCGCTGGGCAGCACCGAGTGCGCTGTGCATTGTGATGGCCTCCGAGGGGTACCCGGGCAGCTATCCCAAAGGTCGGCCTATCAGTGGGCTCGAGACGGCAGGCGCCGAGGCGGTGGTATTCCACGCGGGCACGACGCTGGAACAGGGCCGCGTGGTCACCGCCGGCGGCCGGGTGCTCGCCGTCACGGCGATCGGGCAGACCCTCGACGAAGCCGCAGCGCGCGCGTACGCAGTGGCGCAGCAGGTGCATTTCGAGGGCGCCCACTACCGCCGCGACATCGGGCACCACGCGCGTACCCGCTGAACCAGGCCGAGCGAAGAGTAGGGGGACGCATGGACGAGCGCGATCTCGAGCTCTTCGTACCGCTGCTACGGGCAGGTGGCGTGGTGGCCTGTCCCACCGATACGCTGCAGGGGCTGCTGGCTGACGCTTGGTCGGAGGCGGCCGTCCAGGCGGTGGTGACGCTCAAGCGGCGCGGACCCGACCCCATCGCCCTGATCCTGCCCTCGCTCGAGGCGCTCTCGCAGATCACCGATGTCTGTCCAGAGCCCGCGCGGGAGCTGGCGCGCCGCCACTGGCCGGGCCCACTGACTCTGCTGGTGAAGGCTCGCCCTGGACTGCCAGCGGCGCTGATCCGTGACGGCAAAGTGGGGGTGCGGGTCCCAGGACCGAGTCCCGCCCTCGAGCTGGTGCGTCGGTTTGGCGGTGCACTGACCGCCACCAGCGCCAACCTGTCCGGGCAGCCCGCGGCGCGCACGGCGAACGAGGTGAAAGCCTACTTCCCGGAGGGCCTAGCCGGGCAGGTTTGGGGTGACGCACCGGGTGGTCTGCCGAGCACTGTGGTAGACGTGGGCGAGGGCGTACTCAGGGTGATACGAGTGGGAGCCATCGCGCTCCCCTAGGTCCCCGAGTGTGCCGAAGAATTGACCCCGCAGTGCTCCGCAGGACAAGGACCTCCGGGACACGTATTCTAGCCTGGATACGGGATGGAAGGTCTCCTCGAGCTCGATCGCATCGGCAAGCTCATCGCGGGCAAGTACCGCCTCGAGCTAGTGCTTGGGCGTGGCGGTATGGGCACGGTCTACCGTGCGACGCACACCTGGACGGGGCGCGCCGTGGCGGTGAAGTACCTGCATCCAGACCACGCCCAGGACGCAGGGTCGGTGGGACGCTTCCTGCGCGAGGCCCGGGCGGCGGCCAGTGTGCGGCACCCGAACGCCGTCGACGTGCTCGATATGGGTCAGGACACCGACGGGTCGGCCTACCTGGTGCTGGAGTTCCTGGAGGGGTCCACGCTGGGGGAGCGCCTGTCGGCCGAGAAGAAGCTCGCGCCCGCGACCCTCGCGCGCTTGATCGCGCCCGTTCTCGAGGCACTCGAAGAGCTCCACCGTGCCGGCGTCGTGCATCGCGACTTCAAGCCCGCGAACATCTTCCTGGCGCGTAACTCACGCGGTCAGGTGGTACCGAAGCTGCTCGATTTTGGGGTGGCCAAGGTCCTCGACGAGAGCGCAGGTACGGCAACCACCACGGGTATCGTCGTGGGTACGCCGGCCTACATGGCGCCCGAGCAGGCTGCGGGCAACGGCGACGTCGGGCCTTGGACCGATCTCTGGGCCGTCGGGGCGGTCCTTTATCAGTGTCTGGTGGGGGAGCTGCCGTTCGTGGCGCCCACTCCGTCGCTGATGCTGGTGGCCGTGATGACGAAGGAAGCCCCGTCGCTCGCCAGCAAGCGGCCCGATCTCGACGCCGCTTTGTGCGCTGTGGTGGATCGCGCGCTCACCAAGGACCCTGCCGCGCGCTTCAAGAGCGCAGCCGAGATGGCCGAAGCCCTGTGCAAAGCCACCGGCGTCGAACTCACGGGCAACACGGGACCGCTGCCAGAGTCGGTTGGCTCGGTCGGCAGTGTGCCCCAGCCCCTCACTTCCCCTGCGACGCTCGCTCCACCAGGGGCCGAGACGATCCAGCTCTCGAGCGACTCCATGATGGTGCCCGCCGTGTCCGTGGACGCGCCCACCGTCGCGGCAACGCCCAAGGCAGGCCTGCCCGCTCCGTTGGCGCCCACGCTGGAGGCGGCGTCGGCCGATGCGGGCGAGAAGCGAGAAGACAAGCGGCACTGGACAGGCCCGAGCGCCACGGGGCGTTTGCACGCTCCGCGTCCGGGACGTGTCCGCCTGCTCGCGGCTGCCACCGCGGCCGTAGGGATTCTCGCTGGCGGAGTCTGGTGGCTCTCGGGCGATGCTCCCGCCACGCAGGTGGCGAGCGATCCGCGCGGCGCTGCTGCCGCCCAGGCGAGTGCCAAAGCTCCGGAGATGGCCGCCATCAAGGACGAAGCGCCGGCGGCTCCGCCCACCGCGGCCGCGGCAGCTCCAGGACCACAAACGCCGGCCCTCGCACCGCAACCCGACGCGAGCACTGCTTCGACCGAGCCCAAGGCCGGCGTCGTGGGCGAAGCCACACCGACGGATGCGACCACGCAGGTCGAGCCCCGCCAAGGTGCCGATCGTGGCGCGCGCCCGGCCAAGGGACGCAAGGGCCCGCGTGGAGCGGGTGGCAGCGAAGGTCCGGCTGGGAGTGTCCCCGCGGCCTCGAGCGCCGAGCCCGCGAAAGCGTCGGCGAAGGGCACCGAAGCGGGCAGCCCGCCGCGCGTCCTGCGGGAGTGGTAACAGCGGCTCGAGGCACACCGACTGCTATGGTCGAGAGCCTATGGGTCAACCGAAGTCCGAGAACATCACCTGGCACGGCGGCAGCCATCCGCGCGACGAGCGCGAGCGTATCCTCGGTCAACGCGGCGTCACGCTCTGGTTCACGGGGCTGAGCGGCTCCGGCAAGAGCACGGTCGCGCGCGAGGTGGAGCGCGTGTTGGCCGAACGGGGACGCCACGTCTACACGCTCGACGGCGACAACGTTCGCTACGGCTTGTGCTCGGACCTCGGTTTCAGCCCCGAGGACCGCGCGGAAAACATCCGCAGGATCGGCGAGGTCTGCAAGCTCTTCACGGACGCTGGCACCATCACGTTGGCGGCCTTCGTCTCTCCCTACCGAGCCGATCGCGATCGTGTGCGTGCGATCCTGACCGACGGGGACTTCGTGGAGGTCTACGTGGCGGCGGACTTGAGCGTCTGCGAAAGCCGCGACCCCAAAGGCCTCTACCGCAAGGCCCGCGCCGGTGAAATTGCAGAATTCACGGGGATTTCCGCCCCCTACGAGGCCCCCGAGCGACCCGAGATAGCGCTGCGCACGGATCAGGAAGATGTGGCCGCCAGTGCAGCGCGCGTGATTCGCTTTTTGGAAGAGCGGCGCGTGCTGGGCGGCTGAGCACGCGTCCTGGCGCTACGCTCTGGTCATGGCGGGAACGGATGCCGGCCAGGGACAGCGCGGCCTCGGGCACAACGCCGAGAGGCAGGCTCTGGTGTCTCTGCTCTCGGGGCGCTCCGACATCCGGGATCCGCTGGTGCTGAAGGCGATCGGCGAGGTGCCGCGCGAGCTGTTCGTGTCGGAGTCCATGCGGCCTGCGGCCTACTGCGACGCGGCCCTGCCCATCGAGTGCGATCAGACGATAAGTCAGCCCTACGTGGTGGCGTTGATGACGCAGCTCGTGGAGGCCCGCCCGGGCCGGCGCATCCTCGAGATTGGTACGGGCTCGGGCTACCAGGCCGCGGTGTTGGCCGCCGCGGGGGCGGAGGTCTTCAGCGTGGAGATCATCGAAGCGCTCGCCAGGCGGGCTGCCGAGCGCTTCGCACGCCTCGGCTACCGAGTGCACACCCGACTGGGGGACGGACGTCAGGGCTGGCCTGAGGAGGGGCCCTTCGACGGCATTCTGGTCACAGCCGCCCCCAGGGAGGTGCCAGCGGCCCTGGTGGCGCAGCTCGCTCCCGGCGGCCGCCTCGTGGTCCCGGTGGGTGGTCCCGGAGATCAGGAGCTATTGCGGCTGACGCGCGCGCGGACCGGCTCGGGGGTGAGTTGGGAGCGAGTCACCGGTGTGCGCTTCGTACCCCTGACCGGAGAAGTCGGCGCTTCTTTCATGGCGGCCACGGGCTCTGATACGATAGGGCATGGCCTTGATTGAGACCGAAGAAGCGGCGCGACGCCTGGCGCGCGCCATCGCCAGTGATCTCTCGCTCTACAACGAAGAGAAGATCATGGAAGGCATTCAGAACGACAACCTGTTCAGCGTGCTCGCCGAAGAACTCGAAGAGGGCAGGGCGCTCTTCAAGAGTCGCGTGTCCCCCGAGCTGTTCGCCAAGAACTTCTACGACCGTGCGGTGATCGACATCCTGGTTCGCTCCAAGGGCCACGTCACCTCCCGCATGTGGTGAGCGCTCCGCGCCGAGTCCTTGGCTGCGTTTCGCTTCGCCTGGCACGTGCCGTCCTGCTCAAGTCCCCGTAGTCTCCAGCGCCGTGCCGACCCTTCCGCCCATCGAGCTCACGCTCACTCCTGCCGAAGCCGGGGAGCGGCTCGACAAGGTGCTGTCCGCGCGCGCTGACCTAGGCTTTTCCCGGGCCACGCTGCAGCGCTGGATGGACGAGGGGCGCGTCAGCATCGCGGGCACGCCCGTGCAAGCCAAGGACAAAGCGCGCGCCGGCCTCACGGTGCGCATCGAGCCCGCACCACCGCCCGCATCCGACGCACTTCCGGAGGACATCCCCCTGGAGGTGCTGTTCGAGGACGAGCATCTCATCGTGCTGCACAAGCCGGCGGGCCTCGTGGTTCACCCGGCCGCAGGCCATGCGAGCGGCACCCTGGTCAACGCCCTGCTGCATCACACCGAGGTCGAAGCCGGCGAAGACCCGCGCCGGCCCGGCGTGGTGCATCGGCTCGACAAGGACACCAGCGGCGTGATGGTAGTGACGCGCACCGAGGTCGCGCGGGAGGCCATGTCCCGCCTGTTCTCGGAGCACCGCATCGAACGCGTTTATGAGGCCATCTGCCAGGGGACGCCGCCGACCCAGGTCACCTATCACACGCTGATCGGCCGGCATCCCAGCGAACGCAAGCGCTTCTCCTCGCGGGTGCGCACCGGCAAGCACGCCATTACGCACGTCAACAAGGTGCGCGATCTGCACGGCGCCGCGCTGATTCGTTGCCAGTTGGAGACCGGACGTACGCACCAGATCCGCGTCCACCTCGCCGACCACGGCTTCCCGCTGCTGGGCGATCCCGTGTACGGCAAGAGGTCGCGCGATCCGCGGGTGCAGCACGCCAGCGAGGAGCTCGCCCGACAGGCCCTGCACGCGCGCGTGCTCGGCTTCGAACATCCCATCACGGGTGCAGCGATGCGTTTCGAGGTGGAGCCGCCAGCCGACTTTCAGCGTGCCCTGACCGCGCTCAGCGACTGACGGACTCTACTTTTGGCCCAACAGCTCGCGCGCGCGGGTGGCGTTGGCGTGCATGTCGATGTTGTGGAACACGCAGATGACCTGCTTGGCCTTGCTCTGTTTTACGTGGGCCACGATGCGCTCGAGGGAGGCTTCGTCGTAGCGCGAGCGATGGCCGGCAGGACCGGACAGCCGGAGGTAGGCGAAGTCCACCTTGCCTGCGGGCGGATCGTCCTGGAGCGGATCGTAGGCGGCTACCACGTTCTTCTTGCCGTCGATGGCGGCCAAGACATCGGCGTGCTTCCAACCCACCATGGAGAGCACCGCGCGTGGATAGCGAGCAGGGAACGCCTCGACGAACTTCTTGAGCTGGGCCTTGTTCGGTCGCGTGGGGCCGAACTCGGGTTGGGCCGCGAACACCACGGCCTCTGCCTTCATGCTCTTGCTGAGCTGGCCGACTTCTTTGATGAGCTTGTCGGTCGCGGGCGTGATGACGAAGCCGGCCCCCGCGATGTCCTTGGGGGCGAGCAGCGAGAAGGAGAAGCCCTCGGGGGCCTCGCGCAGCCAACGACGCACGGTGCCCGCCCCGGGAATGCCTAGCTCCGTTTCGGAGATCTCGACGCCCTCGAACTCCCGGAAGTATCGACTAACGGGGACCGGGAACCCTGAGCATGCGACCACTGCCATCGCCGCGGGAGTATAGTCGGGCTCATCCGTGAAAGGCACACTTTGTGGAACCTCCGCTGATACTGGCGGCGCGAGGGGGCCCAGTTCGTTGCGGTCCGGAGCTGCCGACCTACTCCGGATCCTCGACTTTCCAGCCGTCGTCTTCGCGTAGGAAGCGGGCCGTAAAGCTCTCTCCGTAGGGCATGGTGGCGCGCTCGCCGACGATCTCGATGGGCGCATCGCCGCTTGCCTTGAGGAGCGCCACGATTCGGGTGAGCTCCTCGATCTGCTCGGACAGGTTCTTGCCCAGCGTCGCCGCGTCGAGCCCGGCCCGGTCGGCCTCGGGCATCAACCTGAGTACGACGTCCCAGCGGGAGCCCTCGACCGCCCGGACGAAGCTCGCGAGTGCGGCCCTGGGCGTGTCCTGAGGGTAGAAGTCGGTCAGGGGGCTCTCGATCCGGAACTGGCCCGTCCTCGGGTCCTGGACGAGCTCGACGGGTTGGCCATCGGACGCCTTGGGCACCTCGGCGAGGACCCGCACCGGGCCCAACTTGGTCAGGCTCGCCTGCAGCGCGGCCGCCTCTTTGGGGTTGTCCCGCAGCTGAGCCTCGAACGCGGCCGGCGTAAGCCGTGCTTGGGCTTCGGGAGAAAGGAGGGCATAGGCCGCCTTGGTGTCGCCCTTCGAGAGCGCCGTCCGGAAGCCGGCTAGCACGGCCTCGGGTCCCTGGGTCCGGGGTGTCCGATGGCACGCAGAGCAGGCCAGCACTGCCAGCAATGTGCCCAGGGGCGCCACATGTCGGAGCTGGCCACGCATTCTGCGCATTCTGGCACAAAACTTCCCCTGGGACTCTCCTTTGGTACGATGCCTCAGTGTCAGGCGAGGCCCCTATGAACGCGGACAATCTCGACATCCGGCTACTTCGTTACCGGTCGCGTCGGGACGAATCTCCGCACGCGTTGGCGAGTGCACTTTTGGAAGCTGGGCGGGCGCAAGAAGCGCTCGAAGTCATCCGGCTCTCGGCCGCGGACCGCGCGCCCGATGCACGCTTGCTCGTGATCGAGGGAAGGGCCTGGTTCGACCAGTCTTCGTTGCCCGAAGCACAGGACGCGCTGATGCGCGCTGCCAAGGCCGATCCGCGCGACAAAGAACCTTACCGCTGGTTGGCGCAGGTGTTGATGAAGCGTGGGGAGCCCGGGCGCGCCGTGCAGGTGCTCGAGCGCGCGCTGCAGATCGACGCCACGGATAAGGCGCTGCAACAAGCTCACATGCGTGCGCAGCGTCTGGCTCGCATTGCCAGCGACACCGAGCTGTCGGGCGATTCGCCAGTGGTGCCCGCGGCCGCGGCGTCCAAGCCTCCCGTCGCGTCCAAGCCTCCCGTTGCGTCCAAGCCTCCCGTTGCGTCCAAGCCTCCCGCACCGGCGGCTTCGGCGCGACCCGCGCCTGGCCTGGGGAGCCCCACCGTGCGTCCACAGGAGTCCGCCCGCCCGGTCGCCGCACCGCAGGTCGTGTTGGCGCGGCCCAAGTCAGCGCCCAAGCAGATCCCCGACGACGTGCGCTTCGTGCTCGACCGCGAGCCAGACAACACGCCTGCCCCGCGCAACCGTCCGCCCTCGCAGCCGCAGCTGCCCGCCGTGGTCACGCCCGACTCGGTCGATGATCAGCCCACCGCGGCCTTCGAGATGCCCGCCGAGATCCGCAACTGGATCCAGGCCGAGCGCGCCAGCGAGATGGTCACCATGCCGCCCGCGCCGAGCGAGCCCATTCCCTCGCCCGTGTTCGAGCTCTCCAAGCCGCGCGGCTCGGAAGGCGGCGTGCCCGACTTCTCCAACGACTTCGACGCGGCGATGGCCCGCGACGGCGAGGCGCTGCCGAATGTCGGACCCGCCGCGCCTCCGGCCGAGGCCGAGCCTCCGGAGCAGGTGCTCGAGATGCTGGCCCAACAGGGCGTGTTCGAGAACAAGCGGGCGGGCACCGGCGTGGGTTGGGCCTCCAAGGGCGAAGCGCCACGCGCCGGCAATCGCGTGGGCACCACCCTGGCCGTGACCTGGGTGCTCGCGTTGGCGGCCGCGGGCGGCGGCTACTACGGCTGGACCCAGTGGCTAGGTGCGCGTCGGGCCGACGCCCGCGCGTTGATCCAGCAAGCCGTGGCCGAGTCCCACGACGGTGAGCACGCCTCGCTGATGTCGGCGGAGCGCCACTTGATCGAAGCGCGTTCGCTGGATCCCAAGTCCTCGGAAGCGGTCGAGCAACTGCTATTCGTCCACGCCACGCGCGCGCTCGAGGACGCGAGCGGAGACGTGGGCTACCTGCGCAATACCCTGGTGCGCGCCGAGGCGGCCAAGAGCTCGCCCGCGCTGATCGCGGCGTCCAAGGCGTTGGTGAGCGCGGTGGATCGCGACGGAGGCAAGGCCAAGGAGCAGGCCGCCCTGGCGCTCAAAGACGGAGCCCAGGACGCGCGTGTGCTCTACCTGGTAGGCCGTTTGTATCAGCGATCGGGTAGCCCTGAAGCGCGCGAACTCCTGCAGCAAGCCTCCAGCAAGGATGCGAGCCTGGCGTTGGCCTGGTCGGCCGAGGCGGAGATCGCACTGGCTGCGGCGCAGCTCGAGGAGAGCCGCGCCTTGCTCGAGAAGGCCCTGGGAGCGGACAAGAAGTTCCTGCGCGCAGAGCTGTGGCGCATCGTGCTCGACACCAGCGCGGAGAGCGCCGCCGGCATCAAGCCGAAGCTCGCCGCCCTGGCGGAGCGCGTGAAGGCGGGCTCGGCTTCCGATCAACTCTTGGCAATGATCGCCCAGGCACGCGTGGAGCGCGAGCTCGGCCAAGCCGACGCCGCGCGCGCCGCGCTCGATGGCGCACAGAAGCTCACCGTGCTCGATCCCGAGCTGATGTCCTTGTTGGGGCAGGAAGCCTTTGCGCTGGGGCTCAACGATCTCGCCTTTCGCGCTGCCAATGCGGCGGTCACGGCCGCGCCCGACGTCGCTCGCTATCGCGAGACCCTGATCAGCGCGCTTCTGGGCCGGGGCGACGGGCGCGCCGCGATGCGCGCGCTCGAAGGCATCGAAGGGACCGAGGGCGACACCTGGCTGATGCTCAGCAAGGCGCGCGCGGGTCTCCTGATGGGCTCCCGTGAAGCCCTCGCCGACACCAAGAAAGCGCTGGCGGCCTATCGCGGCACGGCGGCGGGACGCGAAGACACCGAAGCGGCAGCGCTCCTGTTGCGCGCGGATCTCAAGCTCGGCGCCAACGCCGAGTCGCTGTTGCCCACGGCGCGTACGCTCGTGCAGCAAAAGCCCGACAGCGTCGGGGCCCTGCTCGCGTTGGGCGAGGCCGCCTTGCTGGCAGGGCAGGGCGAGCTCGCACAGAGCACGCTCACGCGCGCCAGCAAGAGCTTTCCCACCGATGCCGACGCGCACTATCTGCTCGGACGGACCCAACGCTTGCTGGGCAAGCCGGAGCAGGCCAAGGCCGAGTTCAACGAAGCACTCAAGCTTGCGCCCGGCCACGAACAGGCCCGCGAGGCGCTCGGCGGACTCTTGCTCGACTCCGGTGACTACACCGAGGCTAACGAGGTATTCGGCAAGCTCGAGCGTGACGGCTCGGGCGTAAGCGCGTCCTTCGGCGCCGTCGAGGCGCTGCTCGGTAATGGCGACATCGCGGCGGCAGAGGCCCGGCTCGACCGCCTCGACGACGAGCAGAAGGCGCTGCCCGCAGCCAAGCTGCTGATGGCGCGCACGGCGATTGCCAAGGGCAAGCCTGCGCAGGCGCTCGAGCTGCTCGAGCCGCTGGTCGCCAAGGACTCGGAGACGCGCACGGCCGAGATGTTGTCGGCCTACGGCGAGGCACTCTACGCGAGCGACCGGGTCGATCCCGCGGCGGGTGCATTCGAGGCCGCCCTCGAGCTCGACGCCACCTTGCCGGACGCTTTGATCGGTCGCGCCATGACCGCCGTGCGCGCCGAGAAGACCAAGGACGCCAAGGGCTTCCTCGAGAGCGCGCAGAAGGCGCTCGCCACCCGCGTTCGTCCGCCGCGCATGAAGGCGCTGTTGCTCGTTACGTGGGCGAAGGCGAACCTGATCGACAAGGACTTCGACCAGGCCAAGCAGAAGCTGCTCGAAGCCGTGGCGCTGCCCGGTGCTCCCTCCGAGACTCACTTTTGGCTGGCCGAGAGCCTGAGCAAGACCAAGTCGCAGGGCGCTAGCGAGAGCTACGCGCGCTACCTGGAGCTCGATCCCAACGGCGCCTACGCGGCCCGCGCCAAGCGAGCCCTCGCGCCTCGTTGATCCCGTGAGCCAGTCAGGCGAGAGCAGCGCGCCCTTCGTGTCCGAGTTCGCTGGCTGGGTGACCCTCGGGGCGGCGGTCGGCGCCGTCTGCGGGGTCGCCTCGGCGCTGTTCCTGTGGGGGCTCGAGGAAGTCACCGAGCTGCGCACGGAGCACCGCTCGTTGGTCTTCGCGTTGCCCCTGGCAGGCGTGCTGATAGGCCTGTTTTACGAGCGTTTCGGTCGTCCCATCGAGGCCGGCAGCAACCTCATCATCGATACCATCCACGACGACGGTCCCGAGATCCCCCTGCGCATGGCCCCGATGGTGCTGGCAGGTACACTGCTGACGCATCTGTTCGGAGGCAGCGCTGGGCGCGAGGGCACGGCGGTGCAGATGGGGGCGAGCTTGGCGGACACGCTCGCCCACCGCTTGCGACTACCGCTCGGCTTGCGGCGCAAGTTGCTCACGGCAGGCGTCGCGGGCGGCTTCGGATCAGTGTTCGGTACCCCGGTGGCGGGCATGATCTTCGGCTTGGAGTTCGTGGTGCTCGGTCGCCTCGAGTACGGCGCCTTGGTGCCGGCGCTGGTGGCCTCGCTCGTGGGCGACTACACCACGCGGGCCCTGGGCATCGAACACACGCCGTATCCGCAGGTCGCGGCGCTCCCGTTGTCTCCGTCGGTGCTCCTCAAGTGGTTCGCGTTCGCGCTGTGCTGCGCGCTTTTGGCCGCTGCCTTCATCGAGCTCACGCATGCACTCAAGCGGCAGGCGACGCGCTTCATCCCGAGACTGCCCTGGCGAATGGCGCTCGGTGGAACCGTGGTGGTCCTGATGTGGCTCGCGACTTCGGACGACTACCTGGGTCTCGGCGTGCCGACCATCTTGCGCGCGTTTTCCGATCCCTCGCTGCCTGCCGCGGAGGCACCGCTCAAGCTCGTGTTCACAGCCGTCACCTTGGGGGCGGGCTTCCTCGGCGGCGAGGTGACACCGCTCTTCTTCGTGGGGGCGACGCTCGGCAATTTGCTGGGTCGTGTCCTTGGGTTACCGCTCGAACTTGCAGCCGGTGTGGGATTGTCGGCGGTGTTCGCAGGAGCGGCCAAGGCGCCGCTGGCGCTGTCCGTGATGGCGCTCGAGCTGCTCGGGGCGAACGTGTTTCCCCACGCCGTCTTGGTCTGCGTACTAACCTATTTCTTCAGCGGTCGACGCAGCATCTACGCCGCCAAGCTCAAACCCGGACGCGTCACCTAGTGGACCTCGACCTCTCGTCGGAACAGCGCATGGTGCAAAGTTTGGCCCGCGAGTTCGCGCAGGCCGAAGTGGCACCGCTCGCCCGCGAGCTCGACCGTACGGCGCGCTTCCCGAGCGAGTTGGTGAAGCGCCTGGGGGAGCTCGGCCTGCTCGGCGTGGCCATCCCGGAGGCAGAAGGCGGTGCCGGACTCGACACCGTATCCTACGCGCTCGCGGTGGAAGAGATCAGCGCGGCGTGTGCCTCGCTCGGCGCCATCATGAGCGTCAACAACTCCCTGGTCTGCGACCCGCTTCACCAGCACGGAACCCCCAGTCAGAAAGAGACCTTCCTCAGGCCCCTGGCTTCCGGCCAAGCGTTGGGCTGCTTCGGCCTCACCGAGCCCATGAGCGGATCCGACGCCAGCCGCATGGCCACGGTGGCCGAGCGCGAAGGCGACGCGTGGATCCTGCGTGGCTCGAAGAACTTCATCACCAACGGCCCCCATGCCGACGTGATGCTGGTGTTCTGCGTCACCGACCGTGGGCTCGGGGCGCGTGGCGTCACGGCCTTCCTGGTGCCACGGGGCACGCCGGGTTACGTCCCGCAAAAGCACGACGAGAAGCTCGGTATCCACGCGGCTCACTCCTGCACTGTGTTCTTCGAAGACTGCCGCATCTCGGACGCCCAGCGACTCGGCGAGCTGGGAACAGGCTTCAGGATCGCGATGGCCACGCTCGATGGCGGACGCATTGGCATCGCGGCCCAGGCCCTCGGAATTGCGCGCGCGGCTCACGAGAAGGCGGTGGCCTACGCCAAGGAGCGCCATGCCTTCGGTGAGCCCATCGCCAACAAGCAGGCCATCCAGTTCATGCTGGCCGACATGTCCACGGAGCTCGAGGCCGCGCGCCTCCTGATCCTGCGGGCGGCCTGGCTCAAGGATCAGGGGCAAGCACGCTTCACGCAGGAGAGCGCCATGGCCAAGCTCTACGCGTCCGAGATGTCGCATCGGGTATGTCACCGAGCCCTGCAGATCTTCGGCGGCTACGGGTACACGACGGAGTACGATCTGGAGCGACACTACCGAGACTCGCGCATCACCGAGATCTACGAGGGCACCAGCGAGATCATGCGGCTGGTGATCGCTGCTCAAGCACTCAAGCGTTGAGTGCTCCAGAGCGCGATTAGGTGCGGGCGCGAACGGGAAACCAGGAGAACGGTCGATGCGGTTGGGAAGTGCGGGGCGGGTTGCGAACAATGGATGGATGGTGGCGGCGTGTCTGGTGTCGGCGGCCTGCGGCGCCAAGGCGCCCGTGAGTGAGGCGCCACAGGAAGAGGCCAGCAGCGGCTCCGAGGAGCGCGACGGCAGCGCCGATTCGCTCAACGTGAGCGGTCTGCACGGCACCCTCTCTCAGCAAGAGATCCAGAACGCGCTGGAGCCCCGCATGCTCAAGTTCAGCCGCTGCGTGCAGAAGCGCTCGGGCGACGTGGAGTGGGTCTCGGGTGGCATGGCCTTCGAGTTCAAGGTGGCGGTCAATGGTTCGGTGACGTCGGTGTATCCCAAGCAGAGCAGCATGGGCGACCGCGAGACCGAGCGCTGCATGCTCGACGTAGCCAAGGGCACTCGCTTCCCCGCGCCCCACGGCGGTGACGCCGAGTTCGGCTGGTCGCTCGAGGTGCCGCTCGACCCCGAAGTGCGCAGCCCGGTGCCGTGGACCGCGGCCGAGGCCGGCGCGGTGATCAGCGCGCGCGCCCCCGAGCTCGGCACGCAGTGCGGGGCCGGTCCCTATGACCTGACGGCCTACGTGGACGTCGAGGGCAAGGTGGTGGCCGTGGGTGGCGCGGTGCAGAGCGAGACCAGCGCGGAGCAGCTCGACTGCGTGACCCAGGCCGTGCAGGGCTGGGTGTTCCCGAGCCCTGGCTCCTACGCCGCCAAGCTCAATTTCCAGGTGGACTGACCGTGGACTTTGCACCGAGCGAGACCCAACGCATGGTGCAAAGCGCGGCGCGCGAGTTTGCTCAGCGCGAGATTTTGCCCTTCGCGGCAGAGCTCGACCGCACGGAGACCTTTCCCGCGCGCCAGCTCAAGGGCTTGGCCGAGCTCGGTTTGATGGGGGTCAATGTCCCGGAGGCCTACGGTGGCTCGGCCGCCGGCGTGGTGGCCTACAGCTTGGCCATGCAAGAGGTGGCGCGCGCCTGCGCATCGACCGCCGTCACCATGAGCGTCACGAACATGGTGGCCGAGGTCATCACGCACTTCGGCAGCGAGGCCCAGCGGCAGCGCTATGTGCCCAGGATCTGCAGCGGCGAATACCAGGCGGGCTCGTTCGCATTGAGCGAGGTCGCAGCCGGTAGCGACCCGGGCAGCATGCAGACGCGGGCCCTGCGCGACGGCGAGGGCTGGATCCTCGAGGGGCAGAAGCAGTGGATCACGAGCGGCGACCACGCGGGCGTGATCATCGTCTGGGCGCGCACGGGTGGCGCGGGCACGCGCGGGATCAGCTGCTTTCTGGTGGAGGCGGGCACGCCGGGACTCTCGGTGCTGCGTAAGGAGGACAAGCTGGGGTTGCGGGCGTCGTCCACCGTGACACTCGGCTTCGAGGGTTGCCGCCTGCCCGCCGATGCCCTGTTGGGCGCCGAGAACGAAGGCTTCAAGGTCGCCATGATGGCGCTCGACGGGGGCCGCATCGGCATCGCTTCCCAGGCCCTCGGCATCGCCCAGGCGGCCTGCGAGGAGAGCCTGGCCTACGCCCGTGAGCGCAAGCAGTTCGGGAGTCCGATCGCGGATTTCCAGGCCATTCAGTGGATGTTGGCGGACAACGAGACCGAGCTCGCGGCGGCGCACCTGCTCACATTGCGGGCGGCTTTTCTCAAGGAAAGCGGTGCGCCCTTCGGCCGCGAGGCCGCGATGGCCAAGCTGACCGCCAGCGAACACGCCTTCCGCATCTGCGACCGCAACCTGCAGATCCATGGCGGCGCGGGCTACGTACGCGATTTCCCGGCCGAGCGTCACCTGCGCGACGTTCGGGTCACGCGCATCTACGAGGGCACCAGCGAGATTCAGCGGACGGTGCTCGCACGCCACGCCTTGCGCTAAGCTTGGGAAGATGACCGACGAGGCGCTCGATACCGCCCACTGGGAAGCCGCCGAAGAGGGCGCGGAGCTGATCCGAGAAGGGGAGCTCAACGCAGCCATCCACGAGCTTTCCGAGTTGATCCAGCGCGACCCAAAGAATCCCTATGGGTTCCATTTCCTCGGCTCGGCGTTCTTCGAGTCCAAGGAGTTCGCCAAGGCGCTCAAGGCCTATCTGTCCGCGGTGGAGCTCAAGCCCGACTATGTGGGGGCCTTGATGGGAGCGGGCTGGTCCTTGCACTCACTCGGGCGCTATCGCGACGCGCTGCGGGTGGGACGCCAGGTGCTTCTCAAATCGAAGGACGACCCGGATGCCCTGCACTTGATGGGGCTATGCCACTACTCGATGGGAGACGCGGCCGCCGCACTTGGTTATCTGACTCGCTTTTTGGCCACCCAGCCCGAGATCGAAGTCGCGCTGGAAGTCGAAGGATTGATCAAAGTCCTGCGGGGCGAAGTGCAAGCATTGCCCGAAGAGGACGAGCAGGACGATGATTAGCGACAGGTAGCTTGGTTCCTTAGCCGGCTCACCCAGTGGTTTCGGGCGGGCCAAGGAGGTTCCCATGGCGAAGAGTCGAAGCGAGCGACCGTCGGCGCCGCCGCATGCCCGCGAGCAGAGCGTTCCCACGCGCGAGCCCGAGAACCAGCAGAAGCCCTCATCGGGTCAAGCCGCTCAGGCCGCCTGGGAGCAGGCCGCCCAAAAGAGCACGGAGCGGGTGCCGCTGCGCAAGGCGCGTTTCACCACGGTGAGCGAACTCGAGGTGCCCGCAGTGGCCACGCCGCGCGAGATCGACGACCACTATCTCGAGCACCACGGTTTCCCCGGGGCATTTCCCTTCACCCGCGGCGTCCAGCCCACCGGCTACCGGGGCAGGCTATGGACCATGCGACAGTTTGCGGGCTTCGGCACCGCGGCGCAGACCAACCAGCGCTTCAAGTACCTGCTCGCTCAGGGCCAGACGGGGCTCAGCACGGCCTTCGATTTTCCAACCTTGATGGGGTACGACAGCGACTCGCCGCGCGCGCTCGGTGAGGTGGGCATGTGCGGCGTGGCCATCGACACGTTGCGCGACATGGACACGCTGTTCGACGGTATCGCGCTCGACCAGATCACCACCTCCATGACCATCAACGGACCGGCGCTGGTCTTGTTGGCATTCTACGTGGCGCTCGCAGATGAGCGTGGCATCGCCCGCAGTGCGCTCGGCGGGACGATCCAGAACGACTGTCTCAAGGAGTTCATCGCCCAACATGCCTGGGTGGTCGGGCCGCGTCCTGCCATGCGAATCGTCACCGACATGATCGCGTTCTGCACCGCGGAAATGCCGCGCTGGAACAGCGTGAGCATCAGCGGCTACCACATCCGTGAAGCCGGCGCGACCGCGACCCAGGAGCTGGCCTTCACGCTGGCCGACGGCCTCGCCTACGTGGACTCTGCGGTGCAGCGCGGGCTCGACGTGGACGCGTTCGCGCCTCGTTTGAGCTTCTTCTTCGATGTGCATAGCGACTTCTTCGAGGAGATCGCCAAGTTCCGCGCCGCGCGACGCATGTGGGCTCGCTTCATGCGCGAGCGCTTCGGAGCCAAGAAGGCGGAGTCCATGATGCTGCGCACCCACGCCCAGACGGCAGGCGTGTCGCTGACCGCGCAGCAGCCCTACAACAACGTCGTGCGCGTGGCGCTGCAGGCACTGTCGGCGGTGTTGGGAGGCACGCAGTCGTTGCATACCAACTCGCTCGACGAGACCTACGCGCTGCCCACCGAGGAAGCCGTGCGCATCGCCTTGCGCACCCAGCAGATCATCGCCGAGGAGAGCGGCGTGGCCAACACCATCGACCCGCTCGCGGGCAGCTACTTCGTGGAGGGGCTGACCGACAAGTTGGAGGCCGAGGCGCTCGAGTTGATCAGCAAGATCGACCGCATGGGCGGCATGGTGTCGGCCATCGAGAAGGGCTATCCCCAGCGCGAAATCGCCTCGAGTGCCTATCGGTTCCAGCGTCAGCTGGAGAACGGCGAGCGCGCGATCGTGGGCATCAATGTCCATGCAGCCAACGAGCCCGACCGGATTCCCATCCTGAGGGTCGATGAGAGCAGCGAGCGCGAGCAGCGGGCCCGCCTCGCCGAGGTGAAGCGCGCGCGCGATCCGCGCCGGGTCGCCGAGGCGCTGACCAGCGTGAAGAGCGCGGCCTCGGGCCACGAGAACCTGGTACCGCCGGTGATCGCGGCGGCCAAGGCGCTCTGCACCGAGCAGGAGATCTGCGACGTGCTCAGGGAGGTCCTCGGGACCCATGAGGATCGGCCGGAGTTTTGAGAGCCGGTCGTGAGCACCGCCAGGCCCCGGGGAACGGTGAGCCCGTTCACGGGTCCGCCCGAGCCGCCCGGACGGGACACTGCGGAACTGAGCAGAGAGGGCAGGGACCCGGCAGGGCCGCGGGAGCGTTTCCCGAGGCATTGTGTCCATTGTGTCCACCCGTCCCCAACCAGGGGCGACGATCTGGCACCTTGTCGCCGGCGAGTGTGCGATTGGCCCGTTCGCAGGGGCTAACTGGGCAGAGTGAGCTAGCGAGCTGTGATTTCGCTCGCCGAGCTGAGCGTTGAGCGATCGAGCGTCGATGTGTGCCCGTAGACGCGGACCCCGGATGGCGCTACATGAGGGCCGTGCAATCCCAACCCGAAGACGACTGGGACGATCACTTCCACGATGAATGCGGTGTGTTCGGAGTGTGGGGCTCCGGAGAGGCGGCGAACCACGCCTATCTCGGCCTCCACGCGCTCCAGCACCGCGGCCAAGAGAGCGCGGGCATCGTCAGCTCCGACGGTACCCAGCTCTTCGCCCATCGCGCGCTCGGGCTCGTGCAGGACGTGTTCAGCACCGAGACGCTCGAGAAGCTGCCCGGAGACCGCGCCATCGGCCACGTGCGGTACTCCACGGCTGGCGGGTCGCACGTCAAGAACGCGCAGCCCATCGCCATCGACTACTCGCATGGCTCCATCGCCGTCGCTCACAACGGCAACCTGACCAACGCCGAAGAGATCCGGCGGCGTCTCGAGGGCCAGGGCTCGATTTTCCAGACCACCTCCGATACGGAAGTGGTGGTGCACCTCATCGCACGCTCCCAGGAGCGCAGCACGGCCGACAGGGTCGCAGACGCCCTGCGCCAGACCCGCGGGGCCTACTCGCTGATGGTGCTCACGCCCAGCGAGATGATCGCCGTGCGCGACCCGTGGGGCTTCCGTCCGCTGGCGTTGGGCCGCCTCAAGGGGGCCTACGTGTTCGCATCGGAGCCGGTGGCCTTCGAATTGATCGCCGCCGAGTACATCCGCGACGTGGAACCTGGCGAGATGGTGCTGATCGACAAGAACGGCATGACGAGCCTGCGTCCGTTCGAGCGCGAGCCCTCGAAGATGTGCATCTTCGAGTACGTCTACTTCGCGCGTCCCGATGCCACCTTGGGTAACATCAACGTGTACGAGGCCCGCAAGCGCATGGGTCGCGTGCTCGCCCAGGAAGGGCCGGTCGAGGCCGACGTCGTCATCCCGGTGCCCGACAGCGGCGTGCCCGCGGCCCTCGGCTACGCCGAGCAGGCCAAGCTGCCGTTCGAGCTGGGCTTGGTTCGCAGTCACTACATTGGGCGTACCTTCATCGAGCCACAGTCCTCGATTCGGCACTTCGGCGTGCGCCTCAAGCTCAGCCCCAACCGCGCGTTGATCCAGGGCAAGCGCGTGGTGGTGATCGACGACTCCATCGTGCGCGGCACCACCAGCCGCAAGATCGTCAAGATGTTGCGCGACGCCGGCGCCCGCGAGGTGCATCTGCGCATTAGCTCTCCGCCCACGCGTTGGCCCTGTTTCTACGGCATCGACACGCCGTCGCGCAGTGAGCTCATCGCCTCGAGCCACAGCAACGAAGAGATCGCCAAGTACGTCACGGCCGACACCGTGGGCTACCTGAGCGTGGAGGCGTTGCACCGGGCCGTCGGGGGCAGCGGCTACTGCGATGCGTGCTTCACCGGGAATTACCCGGTGGCTTTCGAGAAGCCTTCCTCGCGCCGTCAGCTCTCGCTCGTGATCTGAGAATCCGTTAGCTTTTCTGGGCGGGTCCCGGGTTCACAGGGGCCCTTCGCAGTGTAAGCTGGTCTCAGTGCTACTGCTCGAGCCCATCGAGGAGATCCTTCCGCGGCGTGCGCACGGATACGGGGACTTCGTTCGCCGCACCGCAGCGCTTGCGCGGGCGGGATTGCCGGTGCCCGGGGGCTACGCCTTGCCGCGGGTGGAGGCCGACGCGCTCTATGCTCGCTGCCTGACCGAGGCCGACGGGCTGCGCGGTCTGCTGAACCCACAGCGCGAGTTTCCTTCGGAGGAAGCGCTGGCCAGCGTGCGCGCGCGCATCCAGGAGCAGGGGCTGGGTGAGGATCTCGCGGGTGAGCTGAGCCAGGTGTTCGGCTCCCTGCGCGCGCAGGGCGCGCCGGCCGTGGTGGTCACGGCCTTTCTGGTCTGCGACAAGCCGCGTGAAGAGCGCGTGTTGGGCGACGTCCAGCTCGGCGTCGACACCGAAGCGCGCTTGCTCGCGGCCGTGATCAGCGCCCTCGCATCACCCTTCGACGCCAAGGTGCTGCGCTCCTTGCGGGCCGCCGACGTGCGCGATGCGGGGGTGGTGCTGACGGTCCAGCGCATGGTCGACGGCATGGTCTCCGGCGTGGTCTACACCCGGCATCCGCTCACTGGCGACGGCCGCGAATGGCTGGTGCGTGCCGGCTACGGCCTCGCCAGCGCCGTACGCTCCGCATCGGTGCCCAGTGACATGTTCCGACTCACGCGCGACGGCTACCTGCGCGACAGCGTCATCGCGGACAAGCAGCGCATGCTCTGGGCTACCCCCGACGGCTCACGCGAGCTGCGCATGGTGCCCGAGGCCCTGGTCTCTGCGCCCAGCCTCAGTGACGCGTCGTTGCGCGAGGTGTCCAGACTGGCGGAGCGAGCCGAGAAGCACGTCGGGGCTCCGCTGCGCATGGATTGGGCGCTGCTGAACGGCAAAATTTACCTGCTGCGCGCGGATCCTTTGTCCGGGCCCACCAAGCTCGCCAAGGCCCGCTCCACCAAGCCCGAGGTTCGCGCGCGCGAGCTCTGGTCCCACGCAGAGCTGGGTGAGGCCCTGCCGAATGTGCTCTCGCCGCTGGCATGGTCGCTGCTGTACCGCTTCAATCGGCTCGGTCTCGCCTCCATCCTCACCGCCGCTGGTGTCACGCTAGGCGCGTCTCCGGAGCTGCTCACGGACGTTCGCGGCAGGCCCTACCTCAACCTGAGCGCGCTCACGGCCGCGGTCTGTCGCTTGCCGGGGCTGTCGCCGTCGGCGTTGGCGCGCATCGGCGTCGATCTCGGCACCGACCTCGGACCGGTGGAGCTCGCTGGGCCGGTCGATCTGACGCGCGCTGCGCTACGCCTCTACGACTCCCACGCCAAGGTCGCGGTGCGCTTCGGCGCCCTCAGCGGCAAGATGGCCGCCGAACGCAGCCACTTTGCCGGACTGGATGCGCGCCTCTTGCCGCCCGACGCGGTCGAGCGCGTGCTGTGCGACGTGGAGGTCTTCCTGCAGGACGCGGGCACCGCGCTGATGCGCGCCTATGGGCTCTGGTTGGCCACCTTGATCGGCTTCCGTTCGTTGTTCGTGGCGCACATGGGCGACGAGGCGCTGCGGCTCGAACGCGATCTGCTGTGGGGACCCGAGGAGCTGCTCTCGGCCCAGGCCGGCTACGGCTTCCTGCACCTCGGGCGCTCGCTGGCGCGCGATCCGGGCGTGCTCGCCTGGGTGGATCAGGGTGGCGAGCCGCCGTTCGCGCTGCGGCAGGGCCTGCACGAGTTCGCGCTCAAATATCGCCACGACGGCATGCTGCTGCTCGACCCCATGCGGCCACGCTGGCGGGAGACGCCCGAGCGGCTCACGGGCGCCATGCGTGCGCTGCTCTCGGACCCACTGGGCCTGGCCTTCGCGGCGGAGCGTCAAGAGGTGGCGCGCGGCCGACGCGAACGCGCCGAGCGCGAGTGGAAGCGCAGGTTGCCGCTCACGCGTTGGCCCTTGGCGGGCCTTCTCATCACGCGCATGCGCGAGCTGACCCGGCTGCGCGAGAGCTTGCTGGCGGACACGGCGCAGGCCATCAACGTGATCCGCGACATCACGGTCGACGCTTCGCGGCGGCTCTCGATGCGCTATCGCGATCTCGGCAGCGACTCGGCGTTCTTCCTGGAGCTGGACGAGCTGCATCAGGCCCTCGGCAAGGGGCGCTGGGACGTCCAGGAGCGCATCCGCGCACGGCGACTCGAGTACGACCTCATGCAGAACATGCCCGAGCCCCAGCCACGCTTTCAGGGGAGCCCGCGTGGCGAACTCGCCGATGGTGTGCCGCTGCGCGGTGTGGCCGGCAGCGGAGGAGCCGCCGAAGGGCGCGTGTTCGTGGTGCGCGACGGTAGCGAGCTCGCTCGCCTGCCGCATGGAGCCGTGCTGGTGGTCTCGGCCTGCGACGTCGGGTTGTGCCCGGTGCTGCCGGCGGTGCGCGCAGTGATCAGCGAGAACGGCGGCATGGTGTCCCACGGAGCGATGCTGGCGAGCGCGCTCGGCGTGCCGGTGGTGGTGGGCGTGCCCAACGTGTTCGCACGGCTCCGCGATGGGATGCGGGTAAGGGTAGACGCCGAGCGTTGCAAGGTGGACGTGCTCGGGGCACCAGCGTGATCAACGCGTCCGAAGTGCCTGTCGTCTACCGCGACGAGCAGCTCCTCGTGCTCGACAAGCCGGTCGGTCTCGCCACGACGGCACCTGACGGCGGTCCCTGCTTGTTCGCGCTGGCCCACGAGATCGATCCAGACGCGCCCCAGCTGCATCCGCTGTCCCGCCTCGACACGCAGGTGACCGGGCTCGTCACCTTCGCCCGCACCGAGCAGGCCAATCGCTGGGCCATGGAGGCCCGGCGTCGCGGCGAGCTGTGGCGTCGCTATTTGGGCATCACCACCCGCCGGCCCGAGCCCGAGCGCGGTGAGTATCGCTTTAGCATCGGCATCGATCCGCGTGACCCCAAGAAGCGCACGGCGCACCGGCCGGGAGCCAAGAGCCCGTACTTGAAGGAAGCTTGCACGCGCTATCGGGTTCACGCCGAAGCCGGCCCGCTGTGCGCCGTGGACTTCTACCCGCAGACCGGGCGCACGCATCAACTGCGCGTGCATGCCAGCGCCGCCGGTTGTCCCCTGGCAGGCGATGTCGCGTACGGCGGCGCGAAGCGGCTCACGCTGCCCAACGGCCGCATCCTCACGGCAGGCCGCGTGATGCTTCATTGCGCCTATTTTCGGATGCTCAAGCCCGGGCGCGGTGGGACACCAGGCGAGCTACTCGAGCTTCAGCTCGCGCCACCCGCCGACATGCAGCAGCTGTGGCGCAGCGCGGGCGGAGAGCCGCTCGACCTCAACGCGGTACGGAGTCCGGAAACGTGAGCGAGAGCTCGTGCTCCAGGGCGCGCAGCACCTCGTCCTCGAGCTGCTCGGCGCTCTCTGCCCAACGCTCGATATTGCGCTGATAGACGAACACCCGCCCGGCACGCTGCGCGCCATCTTCGGTGGGCACGGCGACGCCCTGCCCGTCGAGCAGATCGTCCACCAGCACGCCCACGTGGGGGTCGACGCCCTCCGCCACCACCTCGGGGCCCGGCATATCGCTGACGACTACCAGGGCCCCGTCGATGCGCGACGAGAGCGACGCGGGCAGCCGCTTCACCGCGGCCTGGACCCGGCGCTCGAAATGGGATTGTGAGAATCGACCAGGCGGGGCGCGGTGCGTTCAAGTCCGCCTCGCGCGCGTGCAGAAAACAGATGGTCGCCCCGCGCACGTCCCCGCGCGCCTCGCGAACCAGGCCCTGATAGTAGTGGGCATCGCCCGGCTGTCCGTCGGCCTGTCCGCTATGGACAGCGCGCGCCAGGTGGCGTTCGGCGCCATCGAGATCGCCCGTCTCGAACTTGGCGCGCCCGATCATGAAGTCGAGATGTCCGCCCTCGAAGGGGCCCTCGGGCAGGTCGCGCGCGAGCTTTACCGCTCCATCCCGATCCCCTTGCTGCATCAGCGCGTCGAAGCGCAGAAGCTGGGCGTCGGCCACTTCGTCGTCACCCTCGGCAAAATCCAGGGCGTCGTCCACCATGCTCAGTCCGGTCTCGTAATCCCGCATGGAGTGGATCAACACCTCGGCCGCGTTGAGCATCGCTTCGACGTAGGTCTCGTCGATGGCGATCGCCTGCTTGAAGTGCTCCAGGGCGTCCTCGGACCGTCCCTCGGCCTGGTGGATGTACCCGATCAGGTTGTGCGCCTCAGGGCTGTCCGGATCGAGCTCGAGGCCCTTTTGAGCGGATAGCAGTGCACCAGGGAGGTCTCCCCGATTAACCAGATCCCACCCGCGATCCAAATGGGCGGTAAACTGGTCCATAGGTCCTCGGCTACCCATGATCATTGGCAGGGTACGTCCCAACGTGTGCCGGTCAAGTCCTAGCCTCGCTGGGGGCCTGGCAATTCTGTTGGCCGTGTTGCCGCTCGGGGGGGCGTGCGGACTCGCACCTTTGCCGAAAGGTGGCCAAAGCTACGGCTCCACCAACGACGGCGTTCTGCTCGCTGGGAGCGGCTTTCCAGCCCACGGACCGGGCTTCGTGCGAGCCAAGCCCGGCGATGACACACGCTTCGGCAGCGAGGCCTTGGTCGAGCTTTTGGCCCGCAGCGCGCGCTACGTTCAGCAGGCGTATCCAGGCACTGCCCCCCTCTACGTGGGCGATCTGTCCGCGCCCCATGGCGGCAAACACGGCAGGCACGGCAGCCACCGCACCGGACGCGACGTGGACCTGTTGTTCTACTTGGTCGATGGTCTCGGACGCTCAGTGCGTGGCAGCGGCTTCTATGCGTTCGACGAGCGCGGGGTCGGCTTCGTGGGCGGCGAGGCGGGCGCTCCGGTGTCGGGGCTCGCGTTCTTCGACGCGGCCCGCAATTGGGCCCTGGTGCGGGCTCTGCTTTCGGACGAGCAGGCGCCCGTACAATGGATCTTCTGCGCCGACGGCATCAAGGCGCGCCTGCTCGCCTACGCCCGCGCGCACGAACCCGACGCGGAGCTGCTCGTACGGGCCACGTACGTCGTGCACCAGCCGAGCCGCGGCAATCCCCACCGCGACCATTTCCACGTGCGTGTCGCCTGCACCGCACGCGAGCGGGCGCTCGGCTGCATCGATCCGGGGCCGGTCTGGCCGTGGATCCGTGACGACCACGAGAAGCCGAGCTGGGAAGGGCGCGGCGTCGATGACGCGACGTTGCTCCGCGAGCTGCTCGAGGATCATTCAGACCAGGTCAGCCTCGCCCAGGAGTGACGCCACCTGTTCGCGGTCTTCGGGCTGCTTTGCGAGCGCCACCAGGCTCTCGCGCACGAACTCGTGCGCGAGCGAATCGGCCGACAAGAGCACGAGGGTGCGCGCCCAATCGACCGTCTCGGCCACGCTCGGACGCTGCTTGAGGTCGAGCCTGCGCACGCGCTGAACGAAGCGCACAATCTGCTCGCTCAAGAGCTGCTCGACGCCGGGAACTCGTGCCCGCAGGATGGCCAGCTCACGGGAAGGCTCGGGGTAGTCGACGTGCAAGTACAGGCATCGTCGGCGCAGCGCGTCGCTCATCTCGCGACTACGGTTGCTGGTGAGGACCACGCGAGGTTTGTGCTTCGCGGATAGCGTACCGAGCTCGGGAATGGAGACCTGGAAGTCAGCCAAAACCTCGAGCAGCAGCGCTTCAAACTCGGGGTCCGCGCGATCCACTTCGTCGATCAGCAAGAGTGTAGGTTGCTCCGAGCGCAGTGCCGCGAGCAGCGGGCGCTCCAGCAAGAAGCGCGGGTCGAACAGGGCCGATGCCTGATCGGCCAGCCGATCCACCGCCTCGTGCAGACCCTGCGTGCCCGAAAGAATGTTCTGGATCTGGGGCCGGATTAGATCGGCTACCAGCAATTGCTTGCCGTACTCCCACTCGTAGAGGGCCCGGCTCTCGTCGAGTCCCTCGTAGCATTGCAGTCGCAGCAGGGGACGGCCGAGCGCTTGGCTCAAGGCCCGCGCCAGCTCGGTCTTGCCGACCCCCGACGGCCCCTCGACCAACAGTGGGCGCTCCAGCGCGTCCATCAGATACCCCGCCACGGCGATCTCGCGGTTGGCGACGTAACCAGTCTCGGCGAGGCCTTGCAGCGCGGCGTCGACGTTCGCGAACTTCGACAGCATGCTCTCCTCTCTTCGGTATGGGGCGAGGTCAGCGCCCTGGAGGCGCAGCGTTCAACCTAGCAACATCGCGCACAGCGAGCCCACGTCATCGGTGCTGGCCTCTTGCGAGCAGCGCACCCAGCGCGAGCTACCGCTCTTGTCTCGCTCCAGCGCCGCCCAGCTCGCCTCGTCGATGCCCCACACCACCACCGTGGTGCCGGGCGGGAGATCCTGACGGATGGCGGCCACGGAGTTCACGTGCACGCTCGGATGCATGCAGTCGAGCAGCAGCAGGCGCTCGCTGCGCGTGGGCTGCGACAGCACGTCCAGCAAGCTCGCCAGGTCGCCCACCATGGTCACGGCCGCCGTCCCCTCGAGATACAGCTCGAGCGCGCTCAGGTGATCCTGGTCGAGGGTCGCTGCGAGCACCAGCGGCAGGCACACGAACTCACTCTCGCGGCGGAAGTTGGCCTCGATGCGGAAGGGCGTCTTCGGGAACGCCGCCTCGAACGGCGACGGGTGATTCGTAGGCGGCAGCGTGCGCACCATCATGTCGCGCAGCTCGTTGGCGTTGTCGGGCTCGGAAGCCAGCGTGACGCGCTCCACGCCAAGCGTCGCGTGCGGGCCCATGCCGCCGAACACACCGGTGTCGGGCGGAGCCTCGAAGATGCGGAACGGGCGGGTCGGATCCTTGTCGGTCACGGGGCGTTGTTCGAACTCGGGGCTGAAGCCCACCGCCGTGGTGCTGGAGCGGGGCTCGTAGCGATCGCCGGGACCACCGACTGCTGGCGCCCGTGCGTTGAGCGCGGCCTGACCCCGGGCCGGCGTGGGTGTCCCGCCGCGTGCGATGGCGGCGCGGGGCTGCTGCAGCGCTGCGTAGGCCGCCATCGGCGAGAGCTGGGCCATCAGGAGCTCCGCGGCGTCGCTGCCGACGGTCTCTTCGAGCTCGACCTTCAGAGAAGATTCCAGCCATTCGGCCACCAGGGGCCCTTGCTCGGGAACGTCGCTCAGCCCGTGCGCCTTGAGCGAGCGCCGGATCAGCTGCTCGCAGATCGGGGGCGCCACCAGGGTACTGAGCGCCTCGCGTACGGCCCGGGAGATGAGACCGTTTCCCTTTGAAGTAGAAGACAAAGCGCCGAACCTACCCCTGTGTTGGCTGTTCGATCCTATCGCGAGTCGGCCGCCAGGCCAATCATCCCGAGCGCGTGACGATGTGCTGTGCGCATCGGCGCACCCACGGGCGCAAGTGTGATAGACATCGGGCCACTCCAGGACGAGGTGGTCGTGTGTTCGTAGTTGGCGTCGATGAGAACGGACTTGGGCCGCTGCTCGGACCGCTCGTCACCACCGCCGTCACGCTGGAAGTAGCGCGTTATCAGCCAGAGCGACACGGCAGCATCGGGCGCGAGCTCGGCATCGACGACAGCAAGAACACCGCGGGTTTCGGCCAGATGGGCATGGCAGAGGGACTCGCACTGGCCGTGTTCGAGCGCTTGTGGGGGCACACTCCGCGTGATGTAGACGCGCTGTTCGAGGGCTTACTTCTCGATCGTCCGGGCGCGCTGCGCGCTCACTGCCCGCAGCGCTCTCAGGCGCAGTGTTGGTCGGTGCAACCTGACTTGCCCTGCCTGGGTGGAGATGTCGCCCGAGGCCGCGAGATCCTGACGCAGCTGACCAAGCGCGGCATCCACCTGGTCCATGCGCGCAGTGCGGTCGCCTGCACGGGTACGCTCAATCGCCTGCTGCGCGCCGGTCAGAGCCGTGTGGAGGTCGATCTCGAGTTGATGGAGCGCCTGGTCCTCGATGCGCGCGGCAAGCTCGGATCAGAGCTGCGGGCCATCTGCGGGATGGTGGGCGGCATCCGCAGCTATCGCGAGAAGATGCGGCACTTCCCGAGCGAGCACGTGAATCCACGGCGCGCCCAGGGCGGCACGCTCGCCTTCGACGTCACGGGGGTCGGTCACGTGCGCTTCGAGATCGATGCCGATGCGCGTCACTTGCCGGTCGCCTTGGCTTCCATGCTCGGCAAGTACGTGCGCGAGCTCTGGATGGAGCGGCAAAACCGCTTCTATCGTGGCCACCAGCCGGAGCTGGCCGATGTGAGCGGCTATCACGATCCGGTGACGCGTCGGTTCGTGAAGGAGAGCAAGAAGTTGCGGTTGCGGCTCGGCATCGACGAGGAGTGCTTCGAGCGCCGCAACCTGGCGCAGGTCTCCGCGCGGGCGCCCGCCGAGTGACGCTTCGGGGCGTGCGCGCGTCGTGGCTCAATCGGTGCGTAGCAGCATGGCTGGATCGAGGCGGATATGGGCTTTCTGCAGGAGCTCGCGGAAACCGGCCTTGTCCGTGGCCTTGAGATAGGCGTCTTTGACGTCGATCACGTTGCCCTTCACGAGCTCGAACAAGTGGTCGTTCATGGTCTGCATGCCCTGCGCGCGCGCGGTCTGCATCATGCTCTTGATCTGGAAGGTCTTGCCCTCGCGCACCATGTTTTGCGCCGCGGCGTTCATCAGCAGGATCTCGTAGGCGGCCGCGCGGCCACCGCCGTTCTTCTTGCACAGCACCTGGGAGACCACGCCGCGCAACGACTCGGACAACATCGAGCGGATGTGGCCCTGCTCGTCGGCGGGGAACTGATCGATGATGCGATCCACGGTGGAAGCAGCGGTGGTGGTGTGCAGCGTGCCGAACACCAGGTGGCCCGTCTCTGCCGTCTCGATGGCGATCGAGATGGTCTCCAAGTCGCGCATCTCACCGACCACGATGACGTCAGGGTCCTCGCGTAGGGCGGCGCGCAAGGCCTGGTTGAAGGAGGGCGTATGCAGGCCGACCTGGCGCTGATTCACGAGGCAGCGCTTGTTCGGATGCACGTACTCGATGGGGTCTTCGATCGTGATGATGTGGTCGCTGCGATTGCGGTTGATGAAGTCGATCAGGGCGGCCAGTGTGGTCGACTTACCCGAGCCAGTCGGGCCGGTGACCAGCACCAACCCGCGCGAGAGCCAGCAGAGGTCCACCACTGCCTGCGGCAGACCGATCTGCTCCGGCGTCAAAATTTCCATTGGGATCTGGCGCGCCACGAGCCCGGGTCCGCGTCGATCGAGGAAGAAGTTGAAGCGGAAGCGCCCGGCCCCCTCGAGCTCGTAGGCGAAGTCGGAGTCGTGGGTCTGCTCGAAGGACTGCCGCACGTCGGGCGGAGCGATCGCCATCATCATGTCGAGCATGTCTTCGGCGCGCAGTTCGCCGCCCGTGTTTTGCAGAACGCGCATCTCGCCGTCGATGCGGACCATGGGCTCGGAGCCGGTGCTCATGTGCAGGTCGCTCGCCTTCAGCGAGACGGCGTGGCGCAGGAAGCGCTGCAGGCGCGCCTCCGCCTGTGAGTCGCGCACCACCACGCGCGCCGGTGAGCGGGGCGCGGGGGCCGGACTCGCCGACTGGCGCGGAGCGGGCGGTGTCGCGGGCGGCTGTGCCGCGCCCGCTGCCTGGTTGGTGGGTAGCGCGATCGAAGGAGGCGAGGGTGCGCGTCGCATCTGGCTCGCTGCGGCGTTGTCCGGCGCGCGGGGCAGGTCGAGCATGGGCTCGCGCGGACTGGCGAAGCCGCCCCATTCTTCCCCCCCGCTCTCCGGGGGTGCGGGCGTGTCGTAAGACGAGTCGATCTCGTGGGTGCTCAGGATCACGCGCCATTGCTCGGGCGCGTTGACGTCGATGGCGACGTAGATGATGCCGGCTCCGGCCTGACCGCGCGTGGTGAAGCGCAGGTGGCCGCTACGGCGCAGTTGTTCGAGGCCATCGGGCGGCGAGACTTCGCGCACCAGCTGCAGCACTTGACCGTGGCTGATGGACTGATTGCTACGCCGGATGTCGCCCTGCGCGAAGCGAAACTCGACCGGCTCGCCCGAACGCATCACGACGCCGTGCGCGTTCTGCTTGAGCATGTGCTGCACATAGAAATCCAGACGTCGCATCGTGTCGCTACGGCCCCTCCGAAACTCGCCCGGCCTCGATTATCGCCTCGCCGGCGACCCGAAAGGCATTGGAATCGCCATGCGTTCCTGGGCGGGGGTAGCCGCACGTGCCCGCGCAGCCGTCAGAGCGTGTTTGCCGTGGGTTGTCAGGTCGTGTGATAAGGTGGCGGCCGATGTCGTCCGTGAGCCTGCCGACCGTCGAAACGACGGACAAACTCGTTGCCGAGGTGCGCTCCCATCCCAACGGACAACGCCTGGCAGCGTTTTGTCTCGATGTGCTCTCCGGGCAGGCCGAAGGAAGGGCGCTTTACGCGGGACGTCGCTTGATGCGGGTGCGCGCCGGCAACCACCGGCTCTCGCGCCCTGACGCCGAATGCTCTCTGGGGAACGTGCTCGCGATTTTGGAGCGCGGTCCCGAACGATCCGCCGAGTGGGCCATGATTTCCGCCTTCGCCGTGCGCGGGCTGGACGACAAGCTGACCGAGAGCAGCGCTGCCGAACGTCGGGAGGTGGTGGAGCGCTTCGCCCGACACGCCGACTGGCTCGAGCTCTCCACGCCCTACGCGCCCTATCGCTTCGCACCCGAGCTGCTCTCCGAGAGCAATCGCGACGTGCTCGGGGAGGCGCTCGAGACCTTCGTGCTCGCTCCGGCCGACGGTCCCTCCACGGCCGCCCATCGCGCGCGCGCCACGTTGCGGCTCCACGTGCTTTCTACGCTGGGGCGCCCGAGCACGCAGTCGGTCTTCGAACATGTGATCGAGAATACGCAAGACCCCTGGATCCTGGCCCTCGCGCGCCACGCTCTGGGAGGCCAGCCGCCGGTGCCCGCCGAGAACCCGGAGCTCCTGGGCGCTTGGGGGCGCCTGCCGCGCCTATCCGTGTGGCGGGTAGTCCAATACTTCACGGGCATCGCTCTGCTGGCAGCGGTATGGCGCTTCGTGGCCTACGGCTTCGGCCTGGAGAGCTCGGCGCGGGTGCGGCTCGAGACCAACGCCGTGCATGTGCACCGCGAGACGCGGCTCTTCGGCCGAACCTTGCGGGCTAGCGACGCTTCCTATGCGCTCAAGGACGTCGAGTGCGCCACGCGCGAGGTCAGCATGCCCACGTTCCAGGTATTGTTCGGGGCGTTGGCGCTCGTGCTCGGTGTCGTCCTCGGCACCATATGGATCAGCGATGGTCTGGCGCGGGCCGACCATGAGCTGATGCTCACGGGCGTGTTCGCGCTGCTGGCCGGGGCGGGGCTGGATCTGTTCTTCGCGGGCTGGGGCAGCTTGCGCCACGAGCGCGCCGGCTTCGAGATGTTCGTGGACAACGAGCGGGTGGTCGCCTTGCGGCGCGTGGACCCGCAGCGTGCGCAGCGCATGGTCCAGCAGATCGCCGCCCGCCGCGCCTGAGCTGTCCGGGAGTCCAGGCTTCGTCCGAAGGTAGCGGGCCCGGGCTCGCTGGGGCGCGGGCTACTTGGGGTGCAGCGGCTCGACGGTCGGCGTGGGGACGCTGCCGGTGGCGCTAGGCGCCTGGGTGGGCTCCGTGCCTCCGGGAGCCTGCGGAGCGGGTTCGCCGCCTCCGCCTTCGGGCTGGTTCAAGATGCCGCGCAGATCGTCGAGTGCGGGCAGGAGTTCGAGCAGAGCGGTCGCAGTGCTGACCTTGATCTGCCCCGTGATGGTCGCGCGGTCGCCCTCGACGTCGGTCTGAATTCCGCGCAACACGGAGGCCGCAGGGGTGAGTCCGATGCCCGGAATGTCGAGCAGGCGACTGATCCCGTTGCGCACCAGCATGATAGTCGCCACTGCGTGCTCGGGGCTCGCTGCGACAAGCAGGCCGCCACCCACGATGCGCGAATCGGCGAAGCTCAAGCTGCCGGCGCCCGCGCGCGCACCCGTCAGCACGCTCAGCTGTCCGCCCAGCACGCTCTGAGCGAAGGCTTGCAGGATGGCGCGTGCCTCGTCAGGCATGCGCGCCACGCCCGCCACGTCGGTGCCGGTGTCGAACTGGTTGTAGAGCGCCTTGATCGCCGTGTCGCTGGCCAGGCTGGGGCCCTTGCCGAGCACCGTGTTGATGGTGGCCACCACGCTCTCGGCGTCGCCGCCCACGATTCCATCCGAGCCAAGGAAGGCAGCGCGCGAGCCGCCGCGGCTGCTCACCACCGAGGGAATCCCTTCCACGTCATCGCGCTTGAGGCCGCCTGCGTTGCCGCTGGCCTCGCCGAACTTCTTCACGCAGTCGACCAGCGCGTCATGATCCAGGTCGCCGCGCGCAGTGAAGGCGAAGCGCGGCATGCCGCCGCCGGGGGTGGGGCGCGCAAAGACCACGAGTTCGGTGATGCCCTCGAGCGGGTTGAAGCCGCACAGCTTGGTGATGCGCTCGATGCCCTGGGCCTGTCCTTGTTCGACGACCAGGCGCTTCCAGGCATCCGAGCCGAGCACGCGATCGACCTTGATGCGCACCGCGCCGTAAGCGTCGGAGGGCACTGCTGCGAGCGGATCGAGCGGCAGATGGACCTGAGGCCGGAGGAAGAAGAAGGCGCCTGCACCGACAGCGGCCAGAGCGAGTACGAGTACTACCAAGGACGAGCGTTTCACGCGCCCCAGCCTAGCAGTGTAAGCGCCTCGTTCCCACGCTGAGAGCGCACGTTAAGCGCGTTCCCTGGTCGCGAGCGTTGTTTCGGGCTACGAGCGTCGCCCATGCCCTGGCGCCCCGCACTGCTCAAAGGAAACCGCGTTTTGGCCCGTTGTGACGAGGCAGGGGCGTTTCTCGACGAGGGCGGCAGGGTCGAGGTGCGCTATCGGCCCACCGATCCCCGCGCCTACCGTGCGGGCGTCCGGAACCTGAGCCCCGTCGAGGGCGAGATCCTGCCCGATGACCACTGCGTGCCCGCCGCCCCGGAGGCGCCGGACGCTGCGGCCGCCAAGACCAAGGCTACGGGTGGCGCGCGCAAGACAACGGCGTCGGCGAGCGCGGGCAAGGCAGTCGAGGCCGGCCCCAGTGACGCCCGCTACGTCGCCTACACCGACGGTGCCTGTAGTGGCAACCCCGGGCCAGCCGGACTCGGGGTGGTCCTGCTCGAAGGCAATAGTCGACGCGAGCTCAGTGAGTACCTGGGCACCGCCACCAACAACGTCGCCGAGCTCACGGCAATCCTGCGGGCCCTGGAGGTCATCGAGGCGGTCGAGGACAGCGTGCTCGTGCACACTGACAGCCAGTACGCCATCGGCGTGCTCCAAAAAGGCTGGAAGCCGAAGGTGAACCAGGAGCTCATTGCGGCCATCAAGACCCGCATGAAGGTCTTCAAGGCGCTGCGCCTCGTGTACGTGCCCGGCCACGCCGGCGTGCCCCTCAATGAGCGCGCCGACCAGCTCGCGCGCATGGCCGTGAGTTCCCGTTCCAACTCCCCTTGGCGAGAAACGCAGGTAGGCCGTGAGCGAGCGGAGGCCTAGTCTCGAGCTCCTCGAGCGCGATCTACGCCACGTCTGGCATCCGTACGCCGGCCCCAACCCAGTGCCGTCTCCGTTCGTGGTCGAGCGCGCCGAGGGCTGCCGGCTGACCCTGGCCGACGGTCGGGAGCTCATCGACGGCATGTCTTCGTGGTGGACGGCCATCCATGGCTATTCGCACCCGGCGTTGGTGCGGGCTGCGCAACAGCAGGCCGCGCGGCTGAGCCACGTCATGTTCGGCGGCCTCACCCACGAGCCAGCGGTGGAGCTCTGCACGCAGCTGGTAGCGATGACCCCGGAGCCCCTGCAGCGGGTGTTTCTGTGCGATTCGGGCTCGGTCTCGGTGGAGGTCGCCCTCAAGCTCGCCCTGCAGGTTTGGCAGGCCGAGGGCCGCGGCGAGAAGCGCAGGCTGCTGACGGTGCGCGGCGGCTATCACGGCGACACCTTCGGGGCGATGGCGGTGTCCGATCCCCACAACGGCATGCACAGCCTGTTCGCCTCGGTGTTGCCCGAGCACTTGTTCGCGGAGCGCCCAGGCCCTGCCTACGACGCCCCCTGGGACGAGCGCTCGTGGAGCTCCTTCGAGCAGCTCATCACGCAGCACGCCGCGAGCCTGGCTGCCGTGATCCTCGAGCCCATCGTGCAAGGCGCAGGCGGCATGCGCTTCTACCATCCCGAGTACCTACGCCGCGTGCGCGCGCTCTGCGACCGCCACGAAGTGCTGTTGATCCTCGACGAGATTGCCACGGGCTTTGGCCGTACCGGTGAGCTGTTCGGCTGCCACCACGCGCAGGTCGCGCCTGACATCATGTGCGTTGGCAAGGCCCTCACGGGCGGCATGCTCAGCTTGGCCGCCACCCTGTGTACGGAGCGCGTGGCCGCTGCCATCGGGCGCGCATCGCCCGGCGTCTTCATGCACGGGCCCACATTCATGGCGAACCCCTTGGCCTGCGCCATCTCGCTGACCAGCCTCGAGCTCCTCTCGAACAGCCCCTGGCGCGAGCGCGTGAAGGCCATCGAAGCTCAGCTGCAGCGCGAGCTCGCCCCCCTTCGCGACCTGCCGCAAGTGGCGGACGTGCGCGTGCTCGGGGCCATCGGCGTCGTCGAACTCGAGCGCCCCGTGGTGATGGCCGAGGTTCAGCCGGCTTTCGTCGACGAGGGCGTCTGGCTGCGCCCCTTCGGCAAGCTCGTGTATTGCATGCCGCCCTATGTCATCGCTCCGGACGAGCTCGCCCGCATCACGGGCGCGATGGGCCGGGTGATCGCGCGCATCGCTCACGCCTGAGGGCGCGCAGCGTGGGCCGCGGCAGCCTCTCGCAAGGTCACGAAGCGATACCCGAGCGTCTTCAGCTTCACCAGCGCGCTACGCAGGGAGGCGCGCTTCTGCTCGTGTCCGAAGCGAAGGTCGGGCTGATAGCGTGTCAGCGGCAGCAGACCGTCGAGCGCCGCGTCGGCCAGGTCGATGCCGTGCAGCTCCAGATTCACGAACGGACGTGCGCTGGCCAGCTTCGCCAGGAGCGCCGCGCCAAGTTCTCCGGCGCTGACCACGTTGGTGCCGATGAAGGGCAAGCGGCCGCTCCAACCCGCGGTCACGCCGATGGGCAGCTCGAGCAGGCCCGCGCCCCGCCGGTAGTAGCGATCGGCGATGCGATAAGGGTCGGCGGGGGCCAACAGCACGCGCGGATCATCGACCAAGCTGCTGCTCCTGCGTCCCATCAAGCGCATCGCACCGATCACGCTGGTTTTGAGGGCATAGTAGCTAGGGCAAGGGAACACGCTCGAGTCGTAGGCTACGCCGGCCTGGTCGAGCACACGGAGCAGACCGTCCGTCATCGTGTATCCGGGGGCCCGAAAGCCCACGGGGCGAGCGCCCACGGCGCGTTCGATGGCCTCCGCTCCGCCTTCGACCTCGCGCCGCTGAACCGCAGCGGAACGACGCGTGAGATCGTAGTGGTGACTGAGCGAGTGATTGGCGATTTCGTGCCCAGCCTCGTGCAACAGGCGCAGCCGCCCGGCGTTCTCCGCCTTCGCCAGACTCGTCCCGATGGCGAAGAAGGTGGCCTTGACGCCGAGCTCGTCGAACAAACCCACCAGCCGGGGGAGGGCGCGCACATAGATGGCGTCCATGCGCAGCTCCCCGGACGTCAGGCCGTGGATGGCTGCGTAGCAATCGATTTCGTCGAGATCGACCGAGATTGCCGCCAGCTTCGACATCGAGCTCAACCCTTGATGCGGATCGCCACCACCAGGCGCGCGATGCCCTTCAGGACGTTCGGCACCCGACGGAACAAGTGGATCGACGGGGGCCGCTTCTCGAGCACGCGCACGGGGATCTCCTGGATGCGCACCTGGTTACTACGCTCCGCGCGGATTACGAGCTCGCTCGCGAACAGGTCCTTGTCGACGATGCAGGACGCCACCACCCTCACCAGGGAAGCGCGGCGAAACGCCTTCAGGCCATGCGTGTCGGTGCCCTTGAAGCCAAGGCTCACCCGCAGCATTCCGTTGATCACCAGGGTCGCGAAGTGGCGCATGAAGGGCCGCTCGTCGCTCGAACTATCGAGCACCTTGGAGCCCACCACCAGGTCGGCCTTTCCGCTGTGCAAGAGGGGCAGCGCCCGCTTGTAGAAGTCCGTGTCGCACAGGTCGATCTCGTCGCAGATCACGATCTCGCCGCGTGCCTCTTCGATGCCGCGTTTGAGGGCCTTGCCGTAGTTGGGCTCGCCCAGGCTGAAGATGCGCACCTGCGGGAAGCGCTGGGAGAGCTCCTGGCCGAGCTTGACCGTGGCATCCTTCGAGCCGTTCTCGGCCAAGATCAGCTCGTATTCGAAGCCGAAGACCTGCAGCCTGTCGACCAGGTCTTTGACGGCGGCTTCGAGGATCGCCTCTTCGTTGTAGACGGGAATGACGATCGAGACTTGCGGCGAAACGCTGGCGGGCATCCAAAGCTCCAAAAGTGGCCGCTATCTTACTCCACGGAGCTGACGATGGCGTGGGCCTGGCTCAACTCGACGAGGGCGTCACCCAGGCATGCCGGCACCACCATCGAGCGCCCGCGCTCCGCGGTGGTACTACCGAGCCGAACCTTCCCCTCGAGGACCGTGATGCCCAGCAGCCGCTCGCTGGCCGGCAGGTTGAGCACGCCGGTCCCGGCCAGGCGCCCCACACGCAGCCACTGGCTGTTCAGTCCCCCGTCGCCAGCAAGGGGAGTGAGGCTGGCTTTGCCGTGCACCTCGGCGGGCCCCGCCTGACGCCGGATTTCCCCGACGAACGCCGGCTCCTGAACCCGCTGCCAAGCCGTCACGGCCAGCGCGTGGTCCACGTGAAGGGGGCGCAGGCTGCCGTCAGGCGCCGCCCGGCCCTGGGCGTCGTAGCGGCGGTCCCAATCCCAGTAGCGGTAGGTGACCCCACGCAAGCCCGGCATCACGTGCTGGGGCTCCACCAGGGTCAGCCCCTCGCCGATGGCGTGCGGGGTCCCCGCATCGATCACGAAGAAATCACCGGGCTCCACCGGCACGAAACGCAGCAGCTCGCGCAGCGCTCCCTGGCCCCGCTCGAGCGCAGCGCGCACGTCCGCTTCCGACGTCCCCGGCTCGAATCCGAGGTAGAGGCCCGCACCGGGCTCCCGCGCCACCACGTACCAGCTCTCCGGCTTGCCGCATTCGCCCGTGGCCAGGCCCGCGTAGTCGTCGCTCGGGTGAATCTGGACGCTGAGCGGCTCCGCGGTGTCGATCAGCTTCACCAGAAGTGCGGTGCCCACGCGACCACGCCGGTGCTCTTCGCCCAGCACGGCGGCCGGGTCGTGCCCGATGAACTCGGTCAGCAGGCTGCCATCCTCGAGTCGGGCCGGGAAATCCGGCTCCACCGAGACTTCCCAGGACTCACCCACCACCAGGTCGCGCGCCCCATGTAACCAGTGCTGCTTGTAGTCCCGCGCCAGCCTCCGCCCGCCCCATGGTGTGCGCGAAGGCGGCGTGAAATTGTCGGCGCGCAGGAGGACTGGCTCGATGGCGGACGTCACGCCCGCGAATCTATCACGTCGTCACCAGGGCAGCTTGAACAAGCCCCCGGCGAACAGCTGACCAACTTCCACACCCGACAGCTGCTGACCGTTCTCGCGTCGCACCCGCCGGATCAGCACTGCTCCCTCACCAGCGCGAATCACCACGCCCTGCGTCGCCATCACCGCGTCGCCCACTTCCAGCACACGCGGCACTCTTCCGTCGTAGACCACCGCGGAGAGCACCTCCACGGGCTCGCTGCCGAGCGTGGTCGCGGCGCCGGGGTGGGGCGCCAGCGCGCGCACCAGGTTCACGATCTCGCTCGCCTCGGCCTGCCAGCGCAGCGTTTGCAGCTCGTCGTCGGGGCTGGGGGCCGCGCTCGCCGTGCCCTCCTCCTGGGCAACTCCCGCGAGGGGCTCTCCGCGTCCCAGCTGCTGGGCCGCCTCCACGAACAAGCGCAAGCTGGGCGAGTCCAGACGTTTTGCGAGCGTCCAAGCGTTGAGTGCGGGGGCGATGGCGATCCGATGCTGCGCGACGATGTCCCCCGTGTCGTACTCGCGGGCCAGTCGATGCAGCGTCACGCCACTGTATGCGTCGCCACGAAACAGCGCCCAGAAGTACGGATCCGGTCCACGCCAACGGGGCAGCAGTGAGGGGTGCACGCCGAACGCGCCGCGCGGGGCCAAATCAAGTACGTCCTGCGGGATGAGGAAGGGCCAAAACCAGCTCAGGATCACGTCTGGTCGTGCGCTCGAAATCGCCCGTAAAACCTCGGTCGAAGTGAGGTCCGGGCGCGCCAGCACCAAGGTTCCGTGCGCAAACGTCCGGCGCACGCGTCGTGCACCCGGGGCGTCCGGATGACCGAGCGCGATGACGCAGGGGGAGACCCCGGCTTGGTGCAGGGCGAGCGCGCCCAGAGGCAAACCGAAGTAGGCGACGCGCAAGGGAAGGCTCGACATGGCCAGGCAGCTGCGTTATGCCGCTTGCCCGGTGTCTTTACAAACCCCGACGATCCGAGTCGTGGCCGCCATGGTCGAGAGGGGAGGTCGCTACCTGATCACGCAGCGACGCCCGAGCGCAGTCCTGCCGCTGCTGTGGGAGTTCCCGGGGGGCCGGGTCGAGGTCGGCGAAGACGACCAAGGGGCGCTCCAGCGCGAGCTCAAGGAGCGACTCGACACGGACGTATCCGTGGGCCAGCTCATCTCCTACGTCAGTCACCGCTACGAGCACTACACCGTCGAGCTCTACCTCTACGAGTGCAAGCTCACGAGCGAGACGCTCTCGGCACGGAACGTGAACGATCTCCGCTGGGTGCGCTCCGAAGAGTTCGACCTCTACGAGTTCACGCCAGCCGACGAAGCGTCCATGACCAAGCTCTTGGGGGTGGCTACATGAGCGCGCCGCGTCTTGTGCCCTGCCTCCTGCTGTGCGCGCTGAGTGCGTGTGAAGCCGCACCTGTTGCGAGCAAGTCCGAGGCCAGCAAGTCGGCAACCCATGAGTCGGCGTCGACGCCGGTCGCCGAGAGGCCTGCGGAGCCCGCTGCGCCTGCGGCCGCCGAACGAACCTTTGGCGCACCCCTGACGCAGCAAACGGCCGTGCCCGTCTCCGAGGTGTTGGCGAACCCGGAGCCCTTGCTCGGCAAGGTGGTGCAGTGCAGCGGCGTGGTCGCACGCGTGTGCGAGCGTGCGGGTTGCTGGCTCGAGCTGCGCGCAGAAGGAAGCCCGGCCAGCGAGGGCTTGCGCGTGCCCATGGCGCGCCACGCGTTCTTCATCCCTCAGGACGCCGTGGGTCGCCCGGCCATCGTCGAGGGGGAGCTGAGTGCACGTGAGCTCGGCGCGGGGGAACGCGCGCATCTGGAGGGCGAGGGGCTCAAAGCCATTGGACCACTCTCGCTATCGGCCTCGGGCGTTGTGATACGCTGAAGCGGCTTGTCTGCCCCTGACGTCTGTCCCTGCTGTCACGGAGAGCTCGCGAAGGCATCCGCGCGCTGTCGGCGCTGTACCGCGGCGGTCGGGGAAGAAAATCGCTGTCCACGCTGTCACGCCTACGCGGCGGTCATCGAGCGTTCGAGCGGCTATCACTGCGGTGCTTGCGGCGCCCCGCGTGAACGCATGGCCCAGACCCAGTGTCTGTCCGACGCCGAGCTCCTGCAGGCCCTGGAGCCACGTCCTCCGCAACGCCATGCCCTGTGGGCTGCGCTCGCGGCGTTACCGTTCCTGATCGCCAGCCTGGCGCTGCGTTCGGTGCTTCCGGAGATGCGCTGGCTGCTCGCTCTCGCGGGCGGCTTCGTGCTGCTCTGTGTGTTCGCCTATCGACAGCGCTCCCGGCGCCTTCAGGAACGTCGCCGCGCGTTCGAGATCGAACAACGCATCATCGGTCTCGCGTATCAAACGGACGGTGTGCTGCGTGAGCAGGAGGTCTCCACGCGGCTGCGCATCTCGCTGGTCGAGGCTCGTTTGACCCTGGAGGAGTTGGCCCGTCAGGAGCGCGCCGTCGCCTACGGGCAAGGCCACGCCGTCTCCGAGTTCCGCTTCGGGGAGGCGCGCCGTACCCGCGCCATTCGCCGACGCTCGCCACCCCCCAAGCAGGATCAGTCGTCGTAGAACATCGGTGCGCGCTTGCGGATGAAGCGCAGGATCAGCTCGCGATTGTCGGCCGGCAGCGCCTCGAACTTCACGCCCATACCGGGCTCCGCCTCGGCGGACAGGTCCATCGGATCGCGCACGAAGTGCACGCGGCCCGGCAGCTTGAACTCGTAGCCGCCCGGCAGATTGACCAGCACGTACACCAGGGTGTCGACGTCCAGGGTGTTGTAGGTGGCCACGAATACGCCGCCCTCGGCGATCTCACCGGAGAAACCCACGTAGAAGTTGGTCTCGGAGCTCGCTCCCAGGTTCGCCTCCACTTCCTGGCGCGGACCGGGCGCGATGACGGGCGGGACCGACGCACCCTTGGGCGCGGCACCCTTGGGCGCGATGGAGACGCGGGCCGGCGCCGGGAACATGCTCGGCACCACCGTGAGCGGGTGCAGTCGGCTCATGGCTCCCGCGATCGTTGCCGTGGCCACACCGACGCCGCGGTGGTTGGTCTTGACGTCCTGGAGCAGGGCCATGGTCTGGCTCAGCGAACCCAGGGCGTTTCGGATGGACACTTTGCCCGCGCGCTCGTCGCTCGCCTTCTCCGCGTCGAACAGCGCTCCCACCGCCTGGGCGATGTTCTGGGCCACACTCATCACGTCAGGGGGAGTGTTCGGATCTTCTTGCAGACCAGCCAGTGCCTTGCCCAGCTCTTCGCGCGCCCCGCGCGCAACGTCCGCTCCAGAGTAACTCATCGATCTTCCTCATCCCTCAAGCTGCGCCGTGACCGCTGTGGCTCGACTGACCGAGTCGCGCGCCGGCTCCAGCACACGCGCACAAAACACCGGCCCAGCATAACGTTCCCGTGGGCTGCATTCCAGTCTCTCTCTATCCCGGGATGGGTCCGCGGGGCATTCTTGCTCGCTGACCATCCGTTCCCCCCGGGAGCCAGGGATAAACGGGCGGCCTGCAAAGGGTCGCTCCCAGGGCCCTTCGACCGGTCCGTCCTTTGGGGCGAAATCAGAGCGACTTCGTAAAGACCATTCGGGCGCGCCCGGGGCCGGCGTAGTCGGGGACCTCGCGCGCCTCGAAGCCCAGGGCGGTGTGGAACTTCCACGAGGCCTCGTGACCCACCATGCCGATCGCCTTGATGGTCCTGAAGCCGGCCCGCCTACAGGCCGCCTCGAAGTGCTGGTAGAGGCTTTTCCCCACGCCGTGACGACGAGCGTTGGGATCGATGCCCACGAGGTGAACGTACCCGACGCCCGAAGCGGGCACCGCCAGGCCGAGCAGGAAACCCACCACGCGCCCGTCGACCTCGGCGATCAGCGCATGCTCACCGAGCTCGTGGAAGAAAAACGGACTTGCGCGCTCGGTGGAGGGGCCGCCCCACCATGCGTCGAAGACGGACACGATATAGTCGAAGTCCTGTTTGGTGATGCCTCGGACGATCATGTCTTTCCGCTGGGCCACATGCGCTCCCACATCAAACCACCCTCTGCGCGGCGGAATCGCGCGCAAGATAGCAGCGATCGATGACTGATAACCAGGTACTTTTCTGTCCCTTCTGCCGCGAGAGCTTCGAGGGACGAACCACCTGCCCGGAACATGATCTGACCCTCGTGGACTTCGCGAAATTGGGGCCCGATCCGCTCGAGCCGGACAACATGCCGGAGGTCATCGACGAAACGCCGTTGGCGCTCGTGGAGCCCACGTTCGGCCGCGGCTACGTGGCGGCCGGCGCATTCCTCAACGCGCTCGCACTGGCCTGCAACTTCGTGCGCGGCTCGAGCGCCTCTCCGGGCGTGAGCACGCGGGATCTCGCCGTAACGTTGCCGAGCCTGTGGACGCTGGGCCTGGTGAGCTTCACGTTGCTCTTCATCCTGCAGCGCCGCCGCACGCCGCGCGCGCTGCGTAGCGTGCGCGTGTTGGTGCCCGTGCTGGCGTTCGTTTCTCCGCTCACGGCGGCCTGGGCGTTCCATCGCTTGAGCGAAGGCGTGCTCGTGTGGTCCACGGGCGAACGCGCGCTCCATCCAGTGCCCGGTCTCGCCCTCTATCTCATTGTCCTGGCGTCCGCGCTCATCTTCTTCGGCGGCCTGCGCCTCGGTGTGCTTCCCAAGCGCAAGGAACTGCGTGTCTAGTCGAGGTCAGTAGGCGCGCTTGAAGGACCAGGCCGCCGTGCCCACCGTCAAGCAGGCGAAGCCGCAGATCACCGCCAGGTTCAGCGCCATTCCGTGCTGCCCCACGCCGATCAACACCTGTCTCAGCGCGTCCACCGCGTAGGTGATGGGGTTGAGGCGGATCAAGGCCTGGAGCCAGCTCGGCGCGTCGTTCACCGGATACATGGAGCCAGACAGGAAGAACAAGGGGAGGGCCACCAGGTTGGCCAGGTTCGAGAAGCCCTCGAACGTCTTCAAGCGCGCCGCGATGCACAGCGCGAGGCCCACCACCGAGGCGCTCGTCACGAACACGATCGCCAACGTCGGCAACAGGCCGGCCCAGCGCACCGGCACGCCCACGAGCGGAGAAAAGAGCAGGGTCAACAGGGCCTGGAGGCCCGTCGTCAAGGTGCCTGCCAGCACCTTTCCCAGCACGATGGAGAGCCGCGACACGGGAGCGATCAGGACCTCCTTGAGGAAGCCGAACTCGCGATCCCAGACGGTGGAGACGCCCGCAAACAAGCCGCTGAACAGCACGGTCATGGCCACGATGCCCGGCAGCAGATACGCCGCGTAGGAGACCCCCGTTTGGGCCCGAAACGCGTTGTGCATGCCGCTGCCCAGGAAGATCAGCCACAGCACGGGGCGCGCCAACGACGCGTACAGCGCGCTGCGCTCGCGCGAGAAGCGGAGCAGCTCCCGCTTGCACAGGGCGTAGATGGTCTCGAGACTTCGCATCATCAGCGAAATCTCCCGCGGCGCTGGACTTCGCGGCGTGCGTGGTCGCGGCTCGAGGCTTCCTCTTCACGGATGGCCGAGCCCGTGAGGTACACGAACACGTCCTCCAACGCGGCTTTGCCATGGGCGAGCTCGGGCGGCAGGCGCGCTTTCAGCTCGCTGGGGCTGCCCTGCGCCACCACCTGCCCGCGGTCCACGATGGTCACGGCGTCGGCGCTCTCGACCTCCTCGAGGTAGTGCGTGGTCAAGAACACCGTCATGCCGCGCTGCTGCCGCAATTCCGACAGGTGTTGCCAAAAGCTGCGCCGGGTCTGTGGGTCGAGCCCTGCGGTCGGCTCGTCCAGGAACAACACCTCGGGCTCGTGCAGCAGCACCCGCGCCAATTCCAGCCTGCGGCGCATGCCTCCGCTGTAGCCGCGCACGATGTTGCCAATGCTCGCCCCCAGGCCCGTCAGTTGCACGGCTTGATCCATGCGGCGCTTGCGCTCGCCGCGCGGCACGCCGTAGACCAGCGCATGCAGCTCCAGGTTTTCGAGGCCCGTCAGGCGGTCGTCGACGCAGGGATCCTGGAACAACACGCCGATCTTGGCGCGTACCCGGTCGGGTGTGCGGGCCACGTCGAAGCCCGCCACGCGCGCGCTGCCGGCGCTGGGTGAACGCAGGGTGCAGAGCACCGACACCGTGGTCGATTTGCCGGCGCCGTTGGGCCCGAGAAAGCCGAACAACGAACAACGCGGTACCCGAAAGCTGACCCCATCGACTGCGACGAAGTCGCCAAAGCGAACCGAAAGGCGATCACAGACGATGGCGTCGTCGTCGCGGCTCACGAGAGCTCCCGTCCTTCAGCCTTCGGACGCTCCAGGCGGCGAGGATTGTGAGGGGGGCGAATTGGGCAGGTCCGGTCGGTAGAGGTAGCCCTGCTGTTGGAACACGCAGATGCGGTCGCGACCATCGTGCTTCGCACGGTAGAGGGCCTCGTCGGCGGCCTTGAGCAGCTGATCCTTGCTCTTGATGTCGCGGCTCGGATAGAGCGAGATGCCTACCGAAATGGTCACCTTCAAGCGCTTGTCCGCGCCGACCGTCACGCTCTTCTGTCCGACCGTCCGCCACACGCGATCGGCCACCGTGAGCGCGCCGGCGAAATGCGTGTTCGGCAGGACGAGCAAGAACTCCTCGCCCCCATAGCGCGCCACCACGTCGACTTCGCGCACGGCCCCCGAGATGCGTTGGGCCACCTCGCGCAACACCTGATCTCCCACGTCGTGACCGTGCTCGTCGTTGACGTTCTTGAAGCGATCGATGTCGATCATCGCGCAGGCCAGCGGGTAGCGGTAGCGCTGGGCGCGCTTGAACTCTTCTCCCAGCCGCGTCTGCAGGTACCGATAGTTGTAGGTGCCGGTCAGTTCGTCCTGGATGGCCAGACGCTCGAGACGCTTCTTGCTCTCGAGTACCTCGTCGTGGGCCCGCTTGAGACGCAGCAAATTGTCCACGCGCGCCAGCAGCTCGCGCTCGTCGAAGGGCTTGCCCAGATAGTCATCTGCACCGATGCGCAGTCCCTCGATGCGGCTCTCCGTGTCGCTGCGCGAGGTGAGCAGTACGATCGGTAGGAAGCGCTCGTCCGACATCCCTTTGAGCAGCCGACAGCATTCGATCCCGCTCAGGCGCGGCATGACGATGTCCAAAATCGCCAGGTCTACGCCGCCTTTCTTGGCGCGATCGAGGGCGGCTTGGCCGTCCTCGACGGCCTCCACGCGCAGGCCATGGTCCTGCAACACCTTGGTTACCATCTGGCGGGCGATGCGGTCGTCTTCGGCGACCAGTACCAGGGGAATTTCCTGCCGCTGCGGGGGCTCCGAATCCAGCCTGCATTCGTTTCAGGGTACGTCCTTCCCCCGCGCCTGTCTATGGACAGGTGAGATCCGGGAAAGCCTCGTGTGCACGAGGGCTTTCATCGCGCTACACGGATTATGCCAAAAGCCGTAAGCGGCTTCTCAGCACGGCCCCGGGGGCCTATACTTCAACAAGGCTCGACCGCCGTCGGTTCATGTCAGCGACCGCCGGTGCTCGAGGCCAAGCCCAGAGATTGGACGAGCCCGGCACGGTCGGGTTCCCCGCGCAGAAGTACGGAACTGAATCTGCCCGCCGCGAGAGCGGGCGCACTTCGACCGCGGTAAGGAGAACGGGATGGAGATTAAGCAGCAGCTACGGCTCTCACAACAGCTCGTGATGACGCCACAGCTGCAGCAGGCCATCAAACTGCTCCAGATGTCTCGGATGGAGCTCGTCGACATGGTTCGCGAGGAGCTCATGGAGAACCCGGTCCTGGAGGACACCCAGGATCAGGCGGACGGCATCCGGGCCGACCGGAGTGAACAGGCCGCCGAGCGGGCCGAGATCAGCACCATCGATCAGCAGATCAACGCCGACGACCGGGCGGTGGGGCTCGAGAACAAGGCCAGCGAAAAGAAGGCCGACGAGATCGACTGGGAGCGCTATCTCGAGAACCACGCGTTGCAGGCGCCACTGCCCTCGTTCCGCGGCGGTCTCGAAGACGAGATGCCCAGCTACGAGGCCACGGCCACGCGCGCCGAGGACCTCACCGATCACCTCACCTGGCAGGTGCGCATGAGCGACCTGCTCGACGACGAGAAGGGGTTCGCCCTGCTCGTGATCGGAAACCTCGACGATCACGGCTATTTGCGCGTGGAAGGTGTGGCCGAAGAGGAAATCGTCCCCAGGCTCGCGGCCGAAGCGGGTCTCGATCCTGAAGACGCCGAAGAGGTGCTCAAGATCATCCAGCGCTTCGATCCCGTGGGCGTGGGCTCACGCAGCCTGCGCGAGTGCTTGTTGATGCAAGCCGAGCACTTCGGGCTCGACCAGCTCGCCATCCAGGTGCTGGGAGAACACCTGCACAACCTGGAGAAGCGTAACTACCAGGCCATCGCCAAGGCGCTCAAGGTTACCGTCGAAGAGGTCTACGACGTTGCCCAGGTCATCTCCGAGCTGGAGCCACGCCCAGGGCGCAACTTCGTCAGCGAGGAGCCCCGCTACATCACCCCGGACGTCGAGGTGATCAAGGTCGGGGACGAATACTTCGTGCGCGCCAACGACGACGGCATGCCGCGCCTGAAGATCAGCAACTTCTACCGGGCCGCCATGCAGGGGGACCCGAAGGCCAAGGAGTACATCCAGGGCAAGCTGCGCAGCGCGCAGTGGCTCATCCGCAGCATCGACCAGCGCCGCAAGACCATCGTGCGCGTGACCGAATGCATCGTGGAGAAGCAGCGCGAATTCTTCGACCGCGGCATCGACTACCTGAAGCCGATGATCCTGCGCGACGTGGCCGAAACCGTGGGCATGCACGAGAGCACGATCTCGCGCGTGACCAGCAATAAGTATGTAAACACACCTCAGGGGCTGTACGAGCTCAAGTTCTTCTTCAACAGCGCCATCCGCCGCGAACACGATGATGACATCGCGTCCGAGAGCGTGAAGCAGGCGATCAAGAAGATCATTTCCGAGGAAGAAGCCAAGGAACCGCACAGCGATCAGAAGATTGTGGAGATCCTCGCGCAACAGGACATCGTCATCGCGCGGCGAACGGTGGCAAAGTATCGGGAGATGCTTGGCATCTTGAGTTCGTCGAAGCGCAAGAAGTACTTTTAAGACGTCCCGCCGGCGCGGTGCCGGCAAATCGGAGGGTTAGCTATGAGAATCGCATTCACGTTCCGCAATCTCGATTCATCTGATGCGATCAAGAACTACGCCTCCGAAAAGCTCGCCAAAGTACAGAAATACTTGAGGGCCCCCCTCGACGCCGACGTCACGGTGTCGGTGGAGCGCCACTATCACCAGGTCGAAGTCGTGCTCCGCTCCGATGGCCATACCTTCGTGGCCACCGAGCAATCCGACGACATGTACAAGTCCATCGACATCGTGTCCGACACGGTGGAGTCCCAGATTCGTCGCACCAAAGGGGCCGAACAGGACCGGCGGCGCCAGGCCAACTCAGAAAAGTGAACCGCGCGCGATTGCGTGCGGTGAAATCCTAGGGTAATCGGCGAGCGCTGGTTATGCGGCTCATCGACATTCTCAGCGAAGAGCGGGTTACGACGCGACTCTCGGTCTCGAGCAAAGACGAGGCCCTGAGGGCGCTGTCGCAGCTATTTGCCGAACGCGACCCCGCGCTCGATGTGAACGTCGTCCATGAGGTGCTGTCCGAGCGCGAGCGCCTGGCCAGCACCGGCGTGGGCAGCAGCGTGGCCATTCCCCATGGACGCATATCGGCTATCGATGACCTGCGTGCGGCCATGGCGATCAGCCGAGACGGTATCCCGTTCGAGGCCATCGATGGCGCGCCGGTGCGCATCATCATCGGCGTGCTGGCGCCACAGCATCACACCGGCGATCACTTGAGGGTCTTGGCGCGGGTTTCGCGCCTGTTGCGGAACAGCGAGGTCCGAGAGGGCTTGCTGGGGGCGGAGGACGCCCACGCTGCCTACGAGGTGATCGCCCGTGCCGACCGACAAGCCTGAGGAATCCGCGCGGGACCAGCGTGCGCAGGGCGCAGTCGCAGACCGCGAGGCGTCAAGAGAGGTCCAGCGGGTTTCCGTGCGGGAGCTCCTCGAGCATCCGGATCTGCGCGAGGGCTTCACGTTGCGGGCCGGGGCTCCCGGGGTGGACCGCTTCATCGACCACCAGCGGGTGCAGAAGTCTGGCCTGGTGCTGGCCATGCACTCCCAAGGCGTGTTGCCGCAGCGGATCCAGGTGCTCGGCGAAACCGAGATCAGTTATCTGGAGAGCTTGCCCGCGTCGGTGCGGGAAGAACGCGTCGTGTTCATGCTCTCGCTGGGCATGTCCCTGGTGGTGGTCACGCGCGGCGTGGAGCCGCCGCGGGCCCTGGTGGAGCACGCCGACCGCACGGGAACACCGCTCGTGATCTCGAGCCTGCGCTCGAGCGCCACCATCAATCGCCTGCACCATGTGCTCGATCACGTGCTCGCGGCACGCACTCGCGTGCACGGCGTGTTCGTGGTGGTCCACGGCGTAGGTATTCTGCTCACGGGAGCCAGCGGCATCGGCAAGAGCGAGTGCGCGCTCTTCTTGGTGGAGCGCGGGCACCGGCTGGTGGCGGACGACCAGGTCGAGCTCACGCGCTTGCCCAACTCGACCCTGCTCGGGGCCCCGATCCCACTGCTGAAGCATCATTTGGAGATTCGGGGACTTGGCATCCTGAACATCCGCGACCTATTTGGCGCTACGGCGGTGCGTGAAGCGGCCCGGGTGGACCTGGTGGTCGAGCTGTGTCCCTTCCGTGACGACGAGTCTTACGAACGGCTGGGGCTCGACGACCAGAGCATCGAGCTGCTGGAAACCAGCGTCTCCAAGCTGCGGGTACCCGTGCGGCCCGGGCGAGATATGGCGGTCATCCTCGAGATCTCCGCGCGCAACCATCTGCTCAAACGTGAGGGCCTACACGGGGCGCGCCGGTTCGCCGAGCGGCTCGACCGAGAGCTCTTCCATCGTGACAAGTGACGCGGGCTCCAGACGCCGGACGACGACGTTGCACGTCGCAAAATTGAGTATGCTTGTGTCATGAGCGCACAGCTCGTCATCGTCACGGGGCTGTCGGGGGCCGGTCGCACCACGGCCCTCAGAGTGCTCGAGGATCTCGGCTTCTATTGCGTCGACAATCTGCCTCCGCGGCTCGCACCGGGGCTGCTCGAGCTGCTCGAGAGCGGCAACGAGGAGGTACCGGTGGGGCTCGGGGTCGACGTGCGCAGCGGCGTCTTCTTGGAGGGCGCCGGCGACGCGCTCGACGAGCTAGCCGCGCGCGGGTTTCCGCCGGAGGTGCTGTTCCTGGATGCCTCGGACGAGGCGTTGACCCGGCGCTTCAGCGAGACGCGGCGGCCTCATCGCCTGGCCCCGAGCGGGGATCTGCTGTCGGCGATCCGAGCCGAGCGCGAGCGCCTGGCGCCCCTGCGCCGCCGTGCCAGCCGCGTCATCGACACCACGCATCTCAACGTGCACGACCTGCGTCGCCAGTTGGTGGCCATCGTCTCGGGCCGACCCGACGGCATTCGCCTGGTCACCCGCGTCGTCTCGTTCGGCTTCAAGTACGGCCTGCCGCAGGATGCCGACTTGGTGTTCGATCTGCGTTACCTGCCGAACCCCTATTTCGTGCCGGAACTGAGCGCCTTGAGCGGGCTCACCGAGCCGGTGCGCAACTACGTGCTGCAGACCGCAGAGGCGCAAGATCTACTCGAGGATTTGTCGCGCCTGTTGCAGAAGCTGCTGCCGCGCTACGCGGCCGAGGGCAAGGCCTATCTCACGGTGGCCATCGGCTGCACCGGTGGGCGGCACCGCTCGGTGGCCATGGCGGAGGCTCTCGGCGCCAAGCTCTCACACGGCGAGGTGGTGGTCGTGCACCGTGACGTCGAGAGGGCGAAGTGATGTCGGAGGCGCGCGGCAAGTTCCTGATCGTCAACAAGCTCGGCATGCACGCGCGGGCCGCCACCAAGCTCGTCCAGACCGCCAGCCGTTTCAAGGCCGACATCCAGGTCCAGAAAGACGGTCACTCCGCCAACGCCAAGAGTGTGATGGGCGTGCTGCTCCTGTGTGGTCATCAGGGTTCCAGCGTGGAGGTCTCGGCGCAGGGAGAGGACGCCGAAGAGGCCGTGAGGACGATCGGTGAGCTGATCGACAACCGCTTCGGGGAGTCGAGCTGATGTCCACGGAGCGCCGGGTCTTGAGCGGTATCGCCGCATCCCCTGGCGTTGCGGTCGGTCGAGTCTGCATCGTCGATCGCTCCCATGTCTACGTGCCCAGGCGTTACGTGGCGCGCGATGAGCTTGCGGCCGAAGAGAAGCGCCTGCACCAGGCCATCGAAGCGTCGCGCATGGAGCTGGAGAGCATCCGCGCGCGCATCGGCTCGGTGGCGGAGAACCGCTTGCTGCTCGACGCTCAGCTCTTGATGCACCGGGACGAGCTCTTGATCGATGGTGCGATCGAGCTCTTGCGGGAGCGCTCCATCAACGCCGAATGGGCGCTCGCCCAGGTCATCGCGCGCATCGCGGAGCGCATGCGCCAGGCCAACGAGGAGTACTTCCGCGAGCGCGCGGTGGACATCGAGCACGTGGGCCAGCGCATCCAGCACAAGCTGGTGGGGGGCGACATGATGTTGCCTCAAGTTGGGCCCGACTCGGTGATCGTGGCGGACGACCTCGGACCCGCCGACGCCGCACAGCTGCTGCGCTCCATGGCCGGTGGCATCGCGATCGATCTGGGCAGCGCCTCCAGCCACACGGCCATTCTCGCGCGCGCCCTGCATATCCCCGCGGTGGTGGGGGTCCGCAACTTGTCGCGGCTGGTGGCCGACGACGACCTCGTGATCGTCGACGCGTTCCGGGGTGAGGTGGTGCTGTCGCCGAGTGAATCCGAGCTGGAGCTCGCGCGCTCGCGCGGGCAGCGCTATCGCACGTTCACCCAGGGCCTACGTGAGCGCGTGGGTCCGAGCGTGCAGACCCGCGAGGGAACCCAAATCGTGCTCGACGCCAACGTCGAGGTGCCGCCCGAGGCCGCGCTGGCGCTGGCGGCCGGGGCTTCGGGTATCGGGCTCTACCGAACCGAGTTTCTGTACCTCGATCGCACCTCCACGCCGAACGAAGAAGAGCAAGCCACCATCTACCGCGACGTGGCGCAGGTGCTCGCGCCGCGCCCGGTGGTCTTTCGCACCTTCGATATGGGAGGCGATCGCTTGCACGGCTTCGAGCGCGAGGCCGACTCGTTCAACCCCGCGCTCGGCCTGCGCGCGTTGCGACTCGGCCTCTCGCATCCCTCGCTGCTGAAGACCCAGCTGCGCGCCATCCTGCGCGCCAGCGAGCTCGGTAATGTCCACATCATGTTCCCGCTCGTAACCAGCGTGCAGGAGCTGCGCTGCGCGCGCGCTCTCTTGGCCCAGGTGACGCAGGAGCTCGAGGCCGAAGGAGTGGCCCTGGGAGAGGTGAAGGTGGGCTGCATGATCGAGGTGCCCTCGGCCGCGCTCACGGCGGGCGCGCTGGCCCGGGAGTGCGACTTCTTCTCGGTCGGCACCAACGATCTCGTGCAGTACGCCATGGCCGTCGACCGCTCGAACCCGCAGGTGGCTCACCTGGGCAATCCTCTGCACCCCGCGGTGTTGCGCCTGCTCGAGATGACCACCAAGGCCGGCAAGCAACACAACATCGACGTGGCCATGTGCGGCGGCATGGCGGCGGACCTGATCGCCTTGCCCATCGTGCTCGGGCTGGGTTACGAGCACCTCTCGGTGGACATCGGCTACCTGCCCCTGACGCGTGCCTGCATCGAGCGGGTCGACATGAAGATGGCGCGAGAAGTCGCCGCCTACGCGCTCGAATGTGGCACGGCGGAAGAAGTGCGTGAGCTGGTCATGCGGTATTTTCGGACCGACTTGCGGGAGCTCTGGGAGGAGCAGGGGCTAATCCATGAAGGTTCATGAGTTTGCGGCACCGGATCACGCGTTCAATCATCGCTTCCGCGTGGCGGTTTCGGATATCGACGAGCTCGGGCACGCCAACAACGTCGTTTGGGTGCGCTGGATCAACGAGGCGGCTTTGGCTCACTGCGAGGCCGTGGGGTTCGGTCCCAAGGCGCTCACGGACCTTGCGCTCGCCTGGGTGGTGCGGCGTCACGACATCGAGTACCTGCTGCCTGCGCTGGCGGACCAGGAGATCGAAGCGTTCACGTGGCCCGTCACGCTCAAGGGCGTGACCTCCATGCGGCGCACCCTGTTTCAGCACGCGGGCAAGGTCCTGGCCCGCGCCGAGACCACCTGGATCATGATTGATCTGACCTCGGCCAAGCCCAAGCGGGTACCGCCCGAGTTCGCGCGCGTTTTCGGCTTCGCGGCGTAGGCAGGGAGGAGCCCGCGCCGACCAGGGCAGGGCGCTGTGCTCGCGTCGCAAACGGCTCGATGGGCCGCGTGCCTAGTCGAGCAGGTAGCGACGTAGCTGGCTGATGAAGGCGTCACGCTGCTCGGCGGCTGCGTCGGCCTCCACGTTGCCCTTCTCCGAGAACTTGAGCAGCCCGTGATCCTTGAGGGCGAGCAGAGCATTCTCGAGCTTGGGCTTGGAAATGGACTCGCGGTCCTGGATCTCTCCAGCCAAGTACAGGCGTTGGCCGACCGCCAGCGCCTTCTTCATAAAGTCCTTACGCGAGAGCCCGCCGGCCGGCAGCTCTCCCAGGGCCTTGGCGCCGAGCCAGTAGGCCTCGAAATAACTGCGGATCATGGCCGCGTACACGCGCACGCGCTGCCCCGGGCGCCCCTCGGCGGTGCGGATGCGGTCGACGAAGCGCTCGACCTCTCCGGAGCGCAGCATGCCCTCCAGTGCGTCGTCGAAGATCTTCTCGAAGTCCGTGTCCGCGCGGTACATGAACTCGTACTTGAACAGGCGCGAGATTTTGCGCACGCGCTCGCGCAGCGTGTGCTCGGAGACGGCGTTCTCGTCGTCGCTCACCAACAGGGCGGTGGAGATGAGAGCGCTCGGCACGAAGAAGTGCACGATGTTGTTCTTGTAGTACTCGAGGGCGAGCCGGCGCTCTTCGGGCACCGTGTACACGGCGTCGCGACCGTCGCCGTGCTGCACCACCAGCTTGCCGTCGCGCAGCAGTGCTACGGCTTCGTCGATGGCGCGGGCGTTGATGGGGCCCGGGTCGTCGATGGTGGGCGCTAGCCGCGCGTCGAAGCGGCGCAACACGTCGCGCACCATGTTGGCCATCTCGTCGAGCTGCACACGCCCGAGGCCGCGTCGCCGGTGGGCCATCAGGCAGCTGGCGATCAGGGCTACGGGGGTCACCACGGTGACGCGGTTGATCTCGTAGGTGGCGCGGTGGCCGATGCGCTGCACCAGGTTCTTGCGCTCGTTCTCGTCGAGCTCCCCGGGCTCGCGGTGCGCGCTGCCACCTGCCTGCAGCGAGTCTTCGAGCAGCTTCTCGAAGGGCATGACATCGCCGAACTGGATGTACAGGCGACCGTAGCGCGAGCGCAGGACATCCGGCGTCTTGAGCAGCCCCCCGATGTTCTCCTTTTGCTTGTCGCCACCCGCCAGCTCGTCCACGTAGCTCTGCTGTTCGACGATGAGCTCGTAGCCTACAGAGATGGGTACGAAGTGCACCCGGCGGCCCTTGAGCGCCAGGCAGGCGTCGACCAGCATCGAGAGCAGACCGAACTTGGGCGGCAATAGCTTACCGGTACGCGAGCGACCGCCCTCGATGAAGAGCTCGATGTGGTGCCCGTCGAGCAACAGCTTGCGCATGTAGGTGTCGACGACGGACGAATAGAGCTTCTTGCCCTTGAAGCTACGCCGGATGAAGAAGGCGCCGCCGCGGCGCAGGATCGGCCCGAGCGGCCAAAAGCTGAGGTTGTCGCCGGCCGCGATGAGTGGTGGCGAGAGCTGGTGCGCGTAAAACACATCGCTGAGCACCAGATAGTCCACGTGGCTCTTGTGGCTGGGCAGCAGGATCAACGGGCCGTGCCGAGCCGCCTCGCGCACGCGGGCCAGCCCCGCCTCGTCCACGTCGATGCCGTCGTAGATCTTGTGCCACACGCGATCCAACAGCCGGTGCAGGATGGCGAGGGTGTAGATGTCGGGCGTGCCGCACAGTTTGCGCAGCTCCTTGTCGACCTCGGCCACCACCTGGGTCTCGCTGCGGTTCGAGCTGCGCATGGCCTCCTGGATGTCCTTGCGCAGGCGCGGGCTCTTGATGATCTCCTCGCGCAGACGATGCGGGGTCTTCTTGGTGGGACCCACCACCAAGGTGCGCTCGCGCTCCATGCGCCGTGTGACCGCGTAGCGAACCTTCTCGGCGGCTTCCGTGTCGGAGAGTCCAGGGTTGGCCGTGAGGAAGGCCTTCAAATCGAAGGGCTCGCCGGTGCGCAATACGGCGTCGCGATAGTGGATGAGGAAGCGGAAGATGGAGCGCACGCGGCCCGGCCACTCCATGGGACCGAGCAAGAAATCCCAGGGGCGCCGCTGCTGTTGTCCAGCGATCTTTCCCCAGATGAACGTCTGCGGCACGAGCAGGATAGGGCGCTCGCTCTCGCGCTGCGCCGCGATCAGCGTGACCACCAGGTCGGTCGCCGGATCTTCTCCTTTGCGCGAGGTGGTGCCGATGCCGGGCGGTCTGCGCAGAAACAAGAGCGCGCTCTGGTGCTGACGCAGCTTCTTGGCGAGCGCGGCCTGTTCGGAGGCTGCCTTGGTCTCGCCGCGCTTGGGACGCAGACGGCCGAACGGCCCCCACAACCACAGGCCGAGATCGTTCACGAAGCGCAGCAGAGGGAGCTCGAAGCGCTTGGTCAGGTAGTCGAGGCACAGGAAGTCGACCACCGACAGCGATCGCATCATGTAGACGACGGTCCCGCGCATGGCCGCGCTGCGGACCGCCTCGACCCACTGCGGATCCACGTGGATGTGCCGGAAGAAGCGGGCGGTGAGCCAGCGCAAGAAGCCGTTCGGTCGGTAGACGGGGGTACTTTCTTCGCGGCTGGCTTCAGTGATGGCAGCGGTCATCGGACGCCCAAACCTAGCAAAGGCGCGCCGGTGCGGCTGGCCCGAAACCGCCACTGAGCCGATGTAATCTGGCTTTTTGCACAGGGCTGCCGCGGCGCGTCAGCCGGGGTGCCATGCGCGCCGGCAGTGCGGCTCTAGCGGTCGCCCCGCCGTTCAGGGAGAGGCTTGTGCGCCGCTGGCCGAAAAGTCCGCGCTCAAGCTGCGCCGCTCGGCGCGGGAGATCGTGATCGCATCGAGCACGCGACGCGTTCCGCGCGATTCGATCTCGACGCTGTAGGTCCCGGCGCTGACTCGACTGGTCACACCGGCAGTCAGCGTGGCGATGACGTCCTTGCCTCGCAGCAGCCTGATGGTGCCCACCGTGCGTCGGCCGTCCCGGGTCAGCTCCACCAGGATCTCGCCGGTCTCGAAGCTGGCCCGGGCCTTCGTGAGCTCACCCACGCGCGCTTCGACGCGCTGCTTGGAGGTCGGGGCGTCGATGGCGCCGTCGAGGGTGATCTGCAGGTCGTAGCCGCCCGGCGGAACCTCCTGAGCGCGGCCGCAGCTGCCCTTGGCGATCTGGGTTTCCCCGGACATCACGCGGAAAGAACCCAGGGCCGGCTGGCCATTCTCCTGCACCTCGCAGTCGACGCGGGCGCTCGGGGCAGCGGCCACCGAGGTCGCCGACGACACGCCCAGGAGCGCTGAAATGGCGAAAAATACGAAGGACTTGCGCATGTAATCGACTTTCTGGGAGGGCCTGCGCCAGGTCCCGAGCCCGGAACTCGGCTGGCCGCCGTTCCGCTGCGTGCGGAGCCCCATAGCAAGCCGAACCGGGCTCCGAAAGCAGCGTGTGCGCCTGAGCTTGACAGGGCACTCGGCCAAGCTAACACTTCGCCTCCCGTTCGGGTCGGCAATTGCCTTTAGGTAAAAAGGTTGGCCTCCGGGTCAGGTTCAAGGCTTCGGTTCCTCGTAAGAGGTGCCGACTGCAAGAGAGACGGAAGGTATCGATGCGCACGCTCAGCGCCAAGGCCGAAGAAGTAAACCGCCGTTGGTTCGTGGTGAACGCCGAAGGCAAGACCCTCGGCCGTATCGCCACCCAGATCGCTGCGGTGCTTCGCGGCAAGACCAAGCCCGAGTACACGCCCCACGTGGACACCGGTGACTTCGTGATCGTCATCAACGCCGAGAAGGTCAAGGTCACGGGCGCGAAGCTCGACCACACCTTCTATCACCGGCACCTCGGTCGTCCCGGCGGCATGCTGGAGTTCACCTACCGCGACGCGCTCGACAAGCGTCCCACTTTGGCCATCGAGCACGCCGTCAAGGGCATGCTGCCCAAGAACCCGCTCGGCCGTAAGATGGCCACCAAGCTCAAGGTCTACGCCGGTGCGGCTCACCCGCACGCCGCGCAGCAGCCCGAAAACCTCGCGGTTTGAAGATTAAGCAAGAGAGATAGGACCCCAGATGCCTCAGGCGATCATTCACGGCAAGAACTACGGCACGGGCCGCCGCAAGACCGCGGTCGCGCGCGTTTTCCTCAAGTCCGGCGAGGGCAAGATCTCGATCAACGGCCGCACGCCGGAGGATTACTTCCCCCGCGAGACGCTCCGCATGATCATGGGCCAGCCCTTCGACGTGCTCGAGAAGCAGGGCCAGTTCGACGTGGTGGTCAACGTTCACGGCGGCGGCATCGCAGCGCAGGCTGAGGCCGTTCGTCATGGCATCTCGCGCGCCCTGCTCAGCGTGAGCCCCGAGTACCGCACGCCCCTCAAGCGTGCCGGCTACCTCACGCGTGACTCGCGTAAGGTCGAGCGCAAGAAGCCCGGTCGTCCCGGCGCACGCAAGCGCTTCCAGTACTCGAAGCGCTGATCCCAAGCTTCTGGTTTCACACCGCGCGCGCCATCAGGGATCTGGTGGCGCGTTCGTCGTTTTGGGCGTGCACTTGATAGCCATTGGAGTTCGCAATGCAGCTGGAGCAGAGCACAGGCAAGGTCCGCGTCGCTGTCGTGGGGGCCACCGGATATACCGGGTCCGAGCTGCTGCGACTGATTCACGTGCACCCGCGAGCCGAGGTGTCGGTGGTGGCGGGGCACGGCAAGGCCGGTCAGAAGATCGCAAACGTCTTGCCCAACCTCCACGGTGTCTACGCGGGCGAGGTCGTGGCTGCGGATCCAGCCGCCATCGCGGCGCAGTGTCAGGCTGCTTTCTGTGGCTTGCCCCACGGAGCTAGCGCCCCCATCGTGCGGGAGCTGCGCGCGAAGGGCGTGATCGTGTTCGATCTTTCGGCCGACTTCCGGCTCAAGGATTCTCGCGGTCTATCGCGAGTGGTACGGCGAGCACGGCGCGCCCGAGCTCAACCCCCAGGCGGTCTACGGCCTGTGCGAGTTCGAGCGGGAAGCCATCGCCAAGGCCGACCTCGTGGCGGTCCCCGGCTGCTACCCCACGGCCACGTCGCTGGCGCTCGCGCCGCTGGTCAAGGCCGGCATCATCGACCTCGACAGCATCGTAGTGGACGCCAAGAGCGGCGCCTCCGGCGGCGGGCGCGGACTCGCGGAGAGCTTCCATTTCTCTCAGCTGGCAGAGGGCTTCCGGGCTTACAAGGTCGGCGGGCTGCACCGCCATACCCCCGAGATCGAGCAAGCGCTGGGTAAGTACGCAGGGCGTTCGGTGCGTATCACCTTCACGCCGCACCTGGTGCCCATGATCCGAGGCATCCTCTCGACCTGCTACGCCAAGCTCACCCGGGACGCGAACCGCGAAGAGTGCACCGAGCTGGCGCGCGCCATGTACCAGGGGTCGCCTTCGGTCACCGTGCTCGAGCCCGGCGAAAACCCCGATACGGCCTGGGTCAAGAGCTCCAACCGCTGCTTCCTCTCGTACACCGTGGACAAGCGCACGGGCCGCGTCATCGCGCAGTCCGTAATCGACAACCTGGTGAAGGGCGCCTCGGGACAGGCCATCCAGTGCTTCAACCTGCGTTTCGGGTTCCCGGAAGGGACGGGGCTCGAGGGCGTGGGCACGTTCCCATGATGCGAGTCCTTCACTTCAGTGATGTCCACGTGCAAGAGGCCTTCAGCGCCATGCCCGTGGGGGAGCTGATGGGGAAGCGCCTGCTCGCGGCTGGTAACCTGTTCCTCGTGCGCGGTCGCCTGTTCAAGGACGTGCCGCAAAAATTGCAGGCCCTCGCCGAGTTCGCCCGCAGCGAGCAACCGGACCTGGTGATCTGCACCGGGGACTACACCGCGGTGGGCAGCGAGGCCGAGTACGCCGCGGCCCGGCGCGCCATGGAGCCGTTCCTGAAGGCTCCGCTAGGCTTCTGCACCGTCCCGGGCAACCACGATCTCTACCTGTCCGACACGCTCCGCGAACGACGCTTCGAGCGGCATTTCGGCGATTTGCTGCAGACAGAACTGCCCGAGCTCGCCGTGGACGGGCTGTTTCCTTACGTGCGCTTCGTGGGCGATCAGCTGGCCGTGGTGGGCATCAACAGCGCCAAGCCGAACCCCAATCCGTTTGCCTCGTCGGGCTACGTGTCGGCCGCCCAGCTCACGGCGCTCGAGCATATTCTCCGGCATCCGAAGCTCGCCGACCGCTGGACCTTCGTGATCACGCACTACGGGTTCCTCCGCGAAGACGGCACGCCCGACAAACCCAAGCACGGCCTCGACAACGCGAACGAAGTGCTCCAACTCTGCACGCGTCCGCGCGTCGCGCTGCTGCACGGCCACATTCATCACAACTTTTCGCACGCGCCTACGGCGGAGCATCCCTGGCTGTTTTGTGCCGGCAGTGCGACCCACAGAGGCAGGGAAGGGCTGTGGATCTACGAGTTCGAGGGCGCTCGTGTGCGTGCGATCCCGGGCCAATGGGATCGAGATCGCTACAAACTCGAACACTCTCGAAGCGTGATCTTGAGCGCCGAAGGGCCCTGATTTGCGCTTTCGTTGGCCCTCGGTCGAAGTGGGCGTAGCATGTACGTTGTGGTGGTTGATTGTCGGGAAATCGGGACCGGCAAGCAGCTCGCGGGCAGAACTGCTCGCTTCGACCACGGGAGTGCTTACATGCGAACTGGCTCCAGGAAACGACGCAGCCTCCGACGCGCAGTAGAGCTCGAATGCGCTCTGCAGAGCGATTTGTGGGACGGCATGGTTTCCCTGGCCGCGACGAACGTGTCCAACGAAGGTGTTTGGATCGACACCCCGTACACGCTCGACCCCGGCGAAGAGCTGGTGCTTTCTTTTCTTCCGCCAGGAGCGCGCCAAGGCGAAGAGGTGTGGGCCGTGGCCGAGGTTGCGAGAGTGGGGATATGGCGCCGCAGGTTGGACCCCTGGCCAGCGGGCATGGGCCTCACGTTTCGCTACCTGAGCAACGTTGACCGCCACTTCCTGGCGCGCTCCCTGGTGGGGTATCCGCCGCGGCTTCCGCGCCGCCGTGGGCCGCCTCCGCTGCCGGGAACGCGCGGCCACTACGGCGGCGACGAGCGGCGCACGCACGCCACGGTGCTGAGCTTGGTCGACGTCACCTTTCTCGACACGCCGATGCGCGCTTCGAGCGAACGCCTCAAGCTCCTCTGACCAGCGTGCCCTTCCCGGGCACGCCAGCGCCAGTCGCGGCGCCAGCGTCGGTCAGCGAGCTAGTTCTCGCCGTCGCGCAGATAGGCGACCGTGCGCACCAGGGAGACGATGCGCTCGCGCATCTCCGAGTTCAGATCGCGAAAGCTCACGCCCATGCCGGGATTGAGGTTCTCGTCGAAGGGACGCCATGGGTTGATCCAGGTGACCTCGCCTCTCAGCTCGATGGGCTCCTGGCCGTCCGGCGTGAAGCGCAGGTGCAGCAGGGTCCCGATCGGCAGTGGCTGATCCGAGCGGATGAAGATGCCCATCTCGCTGATGTTCTGGATGTACGAGAAGAGAAAGGTGTCGCCACTCGAGTAGTCGACCGAGATCGAGGTCTCATAGCGCTCGTACTGGCGCCGCTCGATCCCGCTCTTGGCCGGCTCGCTCTTTTCGGCTTCCTGGATGCCGTGTTCAGTTTGCGTCTCCACGCGACCCTCCCATCAGCTTCATCGCACTTCGAACTCGCCGGCCCGCAACCGGTCCTGTCCGTCCTGGGGGCCCTCTACGACCTTGAGCCTGGTTTCTCCCCTGAAGAAGCCAATGTTCAACGTGTAGCGTCCGGGGCGTGAGGTGGCCGGCACGGGGATGTCCTGTCGGTCCACGATCACGTCTCCTTCGTCCCATAGCCTCACTGGGTACTTCCCGTCTACAGGTTCGTGGTCGCCGTTGATGCGTTGATTCGGTGCGTCAACGTGGAGAAAGATTTTGTACGTCCCCAAATTGCCCTGGAGGGCGCGCCAAAACCAAGTGACATGAGCCACTTGGCCCGCTCCCACGTAGTCCTTGCCGCCGAGGTCGAGGGTGTAACCGACCAGCTCTATTTTGTCCTCGAAGCGGGCGTGAACCGGGTGCTGGACGGTCGGCTCGCTGGTGCGCACGAAGCGCGCGATGGGATTGAGATCGTGTTGGCCCTTGATGGGCTGCGAAACCACCAGCGTAACCCGCGCGTTTTCGGCGCTCGGCACGAACAAATGCCTGTGCGTCTTGCGGCGAAAGGCCACGTCGATGTCGGCCAGCTGATCGCTCGGGATCGCGGCCCAGCGGCGCTCGCTGCCGGCGCTCAGGTAGTCGATGAGCTCGGGGCGCGTCTTGATCTCGCGGATGTCGCCCTTGGCGTAGTAGTGCGCTGCACCACTTTCCACCTGGTGCTGCACGAGCGGTTCTCCGGGCGCTGCGAGGCGGTTGTAGGCATCGAAGAGCTTCGCGGGCGAGAACTGCGCGCTGAGTTCCGGGACGAACGACACACTCGTGTACATAGCGAGGCCCAGTGCGACGGCGAACATTGGCACATGACGCAGCGCAGCGAGACGCGAGCTGTAGTGGAACACCAGTTGTCCGAGCGCGACGCCGAGAGGCAGCGCAAGTGGCAGCACACCCGCGACCTTGCCGATGCGACGGGCGAGGGAGGTCAGGGGCACGCTCGGCACGAAGCTGAGCACGCCGAAGAGGAGCAGACCCAAGAGCAGTAGCGCCGCCAGGATCAACCACGCCTTGTGTCCGCGGCTTTGGCGAAACAGGCGCACCGCGCCGCGATAGGGCGCTCGCAGATCAAGCGCGCTCGAGCGTTCGCTGGCCATGGATGAGAGCGCGAGCGCGAGCGCGAACGCCCCCAGCAGCGCCGACCAGGCGCGCTTGGGATTGAAGGCGGGCGGAAGCTTGGTGTCGCCCAGTACCAGCCCACCGAGCGGGCTCGCGGGGTAGAGCGCGAAGTCGCGGATGATGAGGCCCACTAGCAGGAGCGCGATCACCGCCTCCGGCCAGAAGCTACGCGTGCGATCGTCGCGATCGCTCAGCCACAACGCTGCGGCGATGGCAAGCGCAGCTGGAGCCGGGAACGGCGTGCTGCCGTAGGAGCTCATGAACAGTGTTTGAGCGGCGTAGGCCAGGCTCGCCCACGCGATGCACAGCAGGCGCAGCGGTTGATCTGCACGCGCATCGAGCCGTAGGAGGGCTCCCAGGGCCACGGGCAGCAAGGCGCTCCAGGGGGCGAAGGAATGGAAGAGTTGCTCGACCACGCGATCGTAGCTGGGCACGGAACCGTCGTTGGGCGCTCCGCCGAGCCACAGGCTGTACTCGGCTTCCCGCCGAAGCACGGCGCGCACCACCGCGATCGAGACGAACGAGGCCGCCGCGATGACCAGCCAACGCGCCCGCTGACGGGCGACCGAGTCGTCCACCGGGCCGCGCAGCAGAGACACCAGCGCGACTGCACCCAGCGCGGGCAAGACTGTCAACATCACGCCCGTGGAGAAGGCGCCCAGCACGGCACCCAGGAGCGCGAGCGTCAGCCAGGCATAGGGGGCCCATGGCTGCTCGTCGGATACGCCCTCGCGGGCAGCAGGAAACACGGCGGCTGCCGCTCCCCAGAAGACGAGGGCAGCGGCCAGAAAGCCAGGGCTGCCTCCGAGCAGCAGGCGCGAGTGAAGCAAGAAGTAGGGCGTGGTACCGAGGATCACCACCGCGTAGAGTGCGCTGCGTGTGCCAGCCAAGCGACGCACACACAGGCCGCATGCGAGCAACAGCGCCAGACCGGCCAAGGCGATGGGCGCGCGGCCGGCCCACTCACGGACCCCGAAGCTCGAGAACCCGAGGGCCACCAACCGCAGCGCGAGCGTACGAGGCTCGCTGCTCGGGAGATTGCCAGCTACCAGCTGACGCGCCTTGTCGGCGCTGCCGAGCTCCCATGGATCCCAGAATCCCGAAGTTGGCGAGTCCGAGCAGCGTGGCACCCATCAACGCGACCAACGCGAGCAAGGCGAGTGGCTGGCCGAACCGAAGAGAGTGCGGGGAGCGAGCGTCCGACGTCATGGGTCCGCGACGCGGATACCACACCTGGGCCGCCAAAGCAGCGGTCTAGAGCTCTTCCTCGCCCAGATCGAGCGGGTCGTCGTGGGATGCGTTGCTGGTGACCGGCGCGGGACGTTCGATGGCCACCCGCTCGAGGGCCGAGGTGAACTCGCGAACTTGGCGCTTGAACTCGGGCAAATCCTTGGAGGCCATGGGCAGACCAGGGCCATTCAGCTGGGTCGCGGGATCCAGGAAATTGCCGGAGCGCTTGAGTGAGAAATGCAGGTGCGGTCCGGTCGAGCGACCGGTGGAGCCGACGTACGCGATCACCTGGCGCTGCTCGACCTTGCTGCCCTTCTTGAGGCCTGGCGAGAAGCGCGACAGGTGGGCGTAAAACGTCTCGTAACCCTGGGCGTGGGAGATCGCGAGCAGGTTGCCGTTGGGACCCTTGGGGCCGATGAAGGTGATGGTCCCGGACGCCGCTGCGCGCACCGGGGTTCCACTGCCGGCTGCGTAGTCGATGCCGTTGTGGAGCTTCTTGCGCTTGAGCACGGGGTGCAGGCGCATGCCGAAGCCCGACGAGATGTGGTCGTAGCGCAGCGGCGTACGCAGCCAGCCTCCGTGCAGAGCGCGGCCCGTGGCGTCGTAGAAATCGCCGTCCTCACCCTTGGCCGAGTGCCAGAACGCGGTGAGGTGACCGGCCTTGGCGCCGCGAAACTCGATGGCGTGGATGGTCCCGTAGCGCAGGAACGTGTCCTCGACGTAGTCCTCGTCGAAGATGATCCGGAAGGTGTCACCAGCGCGGGTATCGGTGGAGAAGTTCACCTTGCCCTCGAAGACTTCGGCGAACACGCCGGCCAACGAACGACCGAGCTTGAGGCCCTCGAGGGCATCGCCCAGGGAGCCGTCCACGGTGCCACCCTTGGCCACGCGCTCGTGGCGGATGGGCACCTGGATCTGTCGTCCCTCGAAGCTCCCGCCGTCGGCGCGGCGCGCCTCGTAGCGCTGCGTCAGGCCCGAGCGGTACTCGAAACGCACCAGACCTCCGCTGCTGTCTCGCTCCATGATCAGCGTGTCGTCCGGTTGCGAGCGCCGGAAATCCATCACGGGCGTGAGACCAGTGATCACCTGGTTGGCCTCGTCGCGGGACAGACCATTCTTTTCGAGTGCGTCCTTGAACGAGACGGCTTGCCCGAAGCTGCGCTGGCTGCGGCTCGATGCGCGCGGGTCAGCCGGGGGGAGGTTGGGCTGGGGCGCCTCGGGCTTCGGCGTGGCCGCCAGCACGGCCGCGGGCGCGCTCGGCTCGCTCGGAGAGGCGCTGGGCGCAGAGTCGAGCACGGGGGCAGTGTCTGCGGGCACCACTCCGGCCTGCTCGCTCGCTTCAGCGTCCAGGCCGTGATCGTCGCTTTCCTGCTCCGAAGGTCCTGAGATGAACGCGATGGCCGCCAGCGCCGCGCCGCCCAACAACGCTGCCGCAATCAGCAGCAAGCGCAGCGCGCGCCGGCTCCGAAGGGCGGAGCGCTCTTCGCGCAAGAGCGGGATATTGATGGAAGGCAGGGGTCGGAGGGGACGCATCGCGTCCTTCGGGGGCTGCTCCGACGTCATGGCGGCGGCTGGCATATCAGGGGGGGGCCCTAAAAGCAATCCTCTCAAGATCCCCCGTTTGGGTCAGGCGTCGAACATCCCGAGCGCCCAACGCAGCGTGTTCCGATCGGTGTTCTGTCCCGTGTGCACGATCACGACGCGAGACCCTGCGAGCTCGCCACGGATCTTGCGGGCAGCTGCGTAGGCGGCTGCAGCGGCACCTTCGGCCACGTTGTGCGTGGTCTCCAGGGCTTCGCGCACCGCTTCACGCATCTCCTCCTCGCTCACCAGCACCACTTGATCGAGCTGGCCGCGCAGGAGTTGGAACGGTAGGTCGTAGGCGAAGCGCGTGGCCAACCCGCCGGCGAAGGTGTCGGCGTGACCCGTGCTCACGAGCTGGCCGGCCTCGAGCGACTGCGCCAGTGCCGGCGCGCGCTCGGCCTGGACTCCGATGATCTTCACGTGGGGCAAGAGCGAACGCAGCGCGATTACAGTGCCCGAAGCGCAACTTCCCGAGCCCATGGGCACGATGATGGCGTCGAGCTCCGGCAGCTTCTCGGCGACCTCCAGCGCCATCGTTCCCACGCCGGCGATCAGCAAAGGCTCATTGGCAGGGTGCACGTAGCGCAGGTGCTCGCTGTGGGCGCGGGCCTCGGCCTCCAGCCGCGCGTCATCGAAATCGCGGCCGAACTCCACGATCTCCGCGCCCAGGGCCTGCATCAGGGTGTTCTTCTCGGGGTTGTTCCCGCGCGGCACGTAGATGACGCAGCGCGATCCGAACAACCGCGCCGCGTAGGCCAGCGATAGGCCGTGGTTGCCGCGGGTGGCCGCGATGACCCCGTACTTGAGCTCGCGCTCGCCCAGGTTGGCGAACAGGTTCAGCCCGCCGCGCACCTTGAAGGCGCCGATCGGCAGGTGATTTTCGTGCTTCACGTAGGCATCGAAGCCCAGCCGTGTGCTCAAAAGAGGATGGCGATACAGCGCCGTCGGGGCGAGGTAACGCTTCAAAACGCTTCGCGCGCTGAGGATGTCGCGCATCGTCACGGTCATGGGTGGACGCGAGGATAGCAGCGAAGGCCCGGCTCATTGAGCACTGTTTGGAGGGCGGCGTCGGACCCGCCAAGATGGGGACTTCGCAGGCGAAGTGTGCCGGCCGTTCTTGACACTTCGGCGCACGGGCGCTACTCGTTCGCACGCTTCTGCCCGAGCCGGTCGGCCCTACGCCGATCCGAATTGGACAGCAGCTACAGGCACGTAGCTCAGTGGTAGAGCACTACCTTGACACGGTAGGGGTCGACGGTTCAATCCCGTCCGTGCCTACTGCGGCGCTCCCAGAGCGCGCGGTGTTCAAGCCTGATCTCTCGCGTTCTTGCGGGGGTGCAAGCGGAACGCTTGCCAGGTTCTGCCCGTGTTCTAGCCGCATCTGTTCGGGCGGCTAGCGCAAGCGTCAGCTTGCGGCGGGCGGGCTCCAGGGGTAATCCGGCGAGCGGACACATTGTCGAGAAGGGTGCTCCCTTCCTACCGGAGGTTCTGCCATCAATAAGCCCAACTTCGATCCTCGAGCGCGCGTATTTTCCGGTCCACGAGTCAACGAACGCATCCGCGTTCCCGAAGTGCGCGTGATTGGACCCGAGGGCGAGATGCTGGGAATCATGCAGACGCGTGAGGCCTTCCTCTACGCCCGCGACCGCGAACTCGACCTCGTAGAAGTCAATCCCAAGGCCCATCCCCCGGTTTGCAAGGTGATGGACTTCGGAAAGTACAAGTACGAGGAAAAGAAGAAGCAGGCTGACGCGCGCAAGCGCCAGACCATCGTCGAACTCAAAGAGATCAAGATCCGTCCCAAGACGGACGATCACGACATGGAGTTCAAGCTCAAGCACATCCGTCGTTTCCTCGAAGAGGGCGACAAGGTGAAGATTACCTGTCGCTTCCGCGGTCGCGAGATCACGCACCCCGAGACGGCGCAGAAGCAGCTCGACATCATGGCCGAGCGCATCCAGGACATCGGCAGCGTGGAGACCACGGCCCGCATGGAGGGACGCACCATGACCCTCGTGTTGGCACCCAAGGTGTCCAAGGCCCAGATGATGGCCAAGAAGCGCCAGGAAGAGCAGCGCGCACGTCGTGAGAAGGTGCTTGCTGCCGGCGGCAGCGAGGCCGAGGCGGCCGCAGCCGAGAACGAGGAAGACGAGGATTGGGAGGACGAGGGGGCCGAGGACAACTCCCTGAACTGAGGGACAGACGTCCCGGTTCGGCGGAACCCCCGGCAACTGCTCACTTCCCGTTCGAGTCAACTTGACAGAAGTCCCCCGGACTTCTACATAGCGCGACCCGCGTAGCATGGGTGAACGCCCGTGTACGCCTTGCTCTCCGGCCTCGCCCGTCCGTTCGGCGGCCCCGAGTTTCGGAAAGCAGTTACGACCCAGGATTTGCCATGCCGAAGATGAAGACCAACAGCAGCGCGAAGAAGCGCTTCAAGGTGACGGGCAGCGGCCGCGTGCGTCGCGGTTCGGCAGGCCTTAGCCACATGATGATCGGCAAGTCTGCCAATCGCCGTCGCAAGCTCCGCAAGCATGAGATGGTGGACGACGCCGACCAGAAGCGCATCAAGCGCCTCTTGCCCTACGGTTGATTCAAACTCACGAACCCCATGTTCTGCCGTCTGTCTTCGCAGGACAGCGGCCCTGGTAAAAGGAACTAGATCTCATGCCGCGCGCAAAACGCGGGTTCAAAGCCCGCCGCCGTCGTAACCGAGTCTTGAAGCACGCCAAGGGCTTCTATGGCGCCCGCCGCACCCAGTTCGGCGATGCCGTCGAGCAGGTGCGCCACGCCTGGTCCGCCTCCTACCGCAGCCGCCGCCAGCGTCGTCGCGACTACCGCGCGCTCTGGATCGCCCGTATCAACGCGGGTGCGCGTCTCGTGGGCGTCAGCTACTCCAAGCTGATGGGCAAGCTCAAGAGCTCCAAGATCGAGCTCGACCGCAAGGTCCTCGCCGACATCGCGCTGCAGGATCCCGCGGGCTTTAAGGCGGTTGTTCAGGCCAGCCAGGGCTAAAGACACCGCTTCCTACTGTGCTCGCGGGCGGGCCGCCCGCTTCGACACACGCTTACTCCATGCCCCGGCTGACCGTGCAAACGGTCTCGCTGGGGTTTTTGTTTTGCCGAACAGAACCGGGAACGGCCATGAGTCAGCCAGACATCGTCCAAGAGTTCGAAGCAGGCTTCGCTCGCATGCGCGAGGCGTACAAGGGGGCCTTCGAGGGCGCCAAGAGTGAGCATGAGTTGCGCGAGCAGAACGCGCGCTTCTTGGGCCCGGCGGGCGAGCTCACCCAGCTGATGAAGCGCATGCGCGACGTGCCCGGGGACAAGAAGAAGGAACTCGGGCAACGCTCCAACACGCTCAAGGCGGAGATCGAGCAGGCCTTTGCCGAACGCCTGGCGAACCTGGCGCGCGCGGTGCGCGAGGCGGAGTTGTCGGGGCCGATGCTCGATGTGAGCCTGCCGGGACGCACCGCGCGGGTGGGGCGCCTGCATCCGATCACCCAGGTGACTTATCGTCTGCTCGACGTGTTCACGTCCATGGGCTTCGACGTGGCCGACGGCCCCGAGATCGATTTGCACGAGCACAACTTCGACAAGCTCGGCTTCCCCAAGGACCACCCTGCGACGGACATGCAGGACAGCTTCTACATCTCGCGGGACGGCACCGTGAGTCAGAAGTCCCTGCTGCGCACGCACACGTCCACCATCCAGATTCGCGAGATGCTGACGCGCAAGCCGCCGCTCGCCGTGGTGGCCCCTGGCGCGGTCTTCCGGCGCGACGACGACGCCACTCATTCGCCGATGTTCTTCCAGATCGAGGGCTTCATCGTCGACGAGGGCATCACCTTCGCGCACCTGAAGGGCGTCCTCACGCGCTTCTTGCAGGCCTTGTTCGGCGCCGACGCGCCGGTGCGCTTTCGCCCCAGCTACTTCCCCTTCGTGGAGCCTGGCGGCGAGGTCGACGTGGGCCGCAACGGCAAGTGGCTGGAGGTCCTAGGCTGCGGGATGATCCACCCCGTGGTGCTCGAGAACGTGGGCTACGACCCCGAGCGCGTGAGCGGCTTCGCCTTCGGCATGGGCGTCGATCGCATGGCGATGCTCCTCTACGGGATCGACAACATCAAACAGCTTTACGAGAACGACGTAAGGCTCCTGTCTCAGTTCTAAGCGGGTGCGCTCATGTTGGCTTCCACCAAATGGTTGAATGAACTCACGGGACTCGGGGCGAGCGTCGAGCAGCTCTCGGCGCGCTTCACCGAGCTCGGGCTCGAGGTCGAGGGCATCAAGGCCTACGGTCAGCTACCCGGCGTCGTGGTGGCCGAGGTGCGCGGTAAGCGCGCCCATCCGCAGCGCGAGAACCTCTCGTTGGTCACGCTGTTCGACGGCAGCCAGGAGATCGAGGTCGTCTGCGGCGCGCCCAACGTCCCGGTGGCTGGCAAGCGCGTGTTGTTTGCGCAGCTGGGCGCCAAGCTGCCGAACGGCATGGAGATCAGCGAGCGCAAGCTGGCCGGCGTGGTGTCACGCGGGATGATCTGTTCCGAGGTGGAGCTCGACATCGGGGCTGACGGAGACGGCATTCTGGTGCTCGCGGACGATGCGGTCGCCAAGCCCGGCACCAGTGCGAGTCAGGCTCTCGACCTCGAGGACCATGTGCTCGAGATCGGTCTCACGCCCAATCGCCCGGATTGTCTCGGGCACGTGGGCCTGGCCCGCGAGCTGTGCGCCGCGCTGCCCGGGGGCACCCTGAAGTTGCCCAGGGGGGCCGAGCCGAGCCGCACCCTGCGCTCCGAGATCCCTGCGGGCACCAAGCCCGTCGAGCTGTTCGCGGGCCAAATGTCGGACGCGATGGCGACTCCGGTCGCGCTCACGGTCGCCGATCCCGAGCGCTGTCCCCGCTACGCCGCTTGCGTGGTGCAGGGAGTCAAGGTGGGGCCTTCGCCGTTCTGGCTGCGCTACCGCCTGCACGTGATGGGGCTGCGCTCCATCAACAACGCCGTCGACATCACCAATCTCGTGCTGCTCGAGTACGGCTATCCGACCCACGCCTTCGATCTGGGGCTCGTGCGCGGCGGACGCATCGAGGTGCGCACGGGGAGGGCAGGCGAGTCGCTGCGATCCCTCGATGGCGTGGAGCGCCAAGTCGGCTCGGACGATCTCGTGATTTGCGACGCCGAGGGGCCGCTGGCCGTAGCAGGCGTGATGGGTGGTGCCGATAGCGGTATTCGCGAGACGACCCAGAACGTGCTGGTCGAGTGCGCCTACTTCGATCCCCGTGGCGTGCGACGCACGTCGCGGCGGCTGGGGCTGCACACGGACTCGTCGCACCGTTTCGAGCGCGGTGTGGATCCGCAGGCGGTTCCGCGTGTCCTGGCTCGGGTCGCGGCGCTCCTCTCGGAGCTATGCGGCGGGGTACCGGCCGCTTCGGGCTTCGAGGTGTATCCCAAGTCGATCGCGCAGCCCGAGATCACGCTGCGCAGCGCGCGTACCGAGGCGTTGCTGGGCGTGAAGCTTCCGGCGGGCAAGGCGCAGGCCGTGCTCTCGGCTTTGGGGTGCCAGGTGAGCGAAGGGGCCGCCGGCCAGTTCAAGGTGGTGGCGCCTTCGCATCGCCCAGACCTCACGCGCGAGGAAGACCTCATCGAGGAGATCGCGCGCGTTTGGGGCTACGACAAGATCCCCACCGAGGTCCCGAGCATCAAGGCTTCCCACGACGGCACGCAGCCGCTCACGCGCTTCGTGCGTGCGCTGAAGGAGCGCGCAGCCGCCGTGGGACTGACCGAAGCGGTGAACTACGCCTTCGTTGCACCCAAGCAGCTCGAGCGCGCGCGTGTGTCCACGAATGCCGTGCGCGTGGCCAATCCACTCTCCGAGGAGCGCTCTGTGATGCGCACGAGCCTCCTGCCTGGTCTGGCTGCCAACCTGCTGCGCGCACAGCGCCACCAGGTTGCGAGCACCACCATCTTCGAACTCGCACGCACCTTCGAACCCAGCCAGGGCGACCTACCTCAGGAACGCCACATGTTCGGCGTGATCTTGGCGGGCAGCCGGGCGGACTGGATCGGGGAAGAGGGAACGCTCGACTTCTTCGATGGCAAGGGTGTGCTCGAGAGCATCGTGCGCCCGTTGACGCGCCAGAGTGTCGACACGTTGCCCGACGCGGAGTTCGTTGCTGCTCAAGCGTTTCTGCATCCACGGCGCGCCGCGCGCCTCGTGGTGGGTTCGCGCTCGGTGGGGCTGCTGGGGGAGCTGCACCCGGATGTGGTGGAGTCCCTCGAGCTGAGCGGGCCCGTCGTGTATGCGGAGATCGTGGTGGCCGAGCTGCTCGCGGCGCGTGAAGCGGGTGCACCGCAGGTGCGTGGCTTGCCGCGCTTCCCGGCCTCCAGCCGAGACATCGCTATCGAGGTCGACGAGGCTGTCTCGGCTGGCAGCGTGGCCGAGCTCCTGCGTCGTGCCGGGGGCAAGCTGCTCGAACAGGTGCGCCTGTTCGACCTTTATCGAGGCGGTCAGCTGAAGGCGGGGAAGAAGAGCCTGGCGTTCCGGCTAACCTACCGAGACGCGGAAGCGACGCTGACCGATCAGCGTGTCGACGAGGCTCACGCCAAGGTGGTGGCCGAGGCAAGCAAGGGCTTTGGCGGGTCGCTGCGAACCTGATCGCGTGAGGCGCCGGGCCTGAGTGCGCCAGACACGGGGCTTGGCATGGCCCATGTAGGATATGTGCACGATCTGGTTGGGGATCTCGTCCTTGGCCCGAATCAGCACGTTTCTCGTTAGCCAGATCGCAAAAAGTGCAGGTCGGCGGACAGAAATCACCCTGGTGGAGGCGTAGAAAGGCCGGGTGCGTTTCATCTTTGCCAACGAAACCGGCTATTTGCGCTTGTGCCTCGCGATCGAACGTGGTCACAATAGAGGGTCGCTAGGGGACGCGTTCAGGAGGCCTTCATGACCAAGGCTGAGATCATCGACGCCGTTTACGAGAAAGTCGGCGGATTCTCAAAGAAGGAGTCCGCCGAAATCGTGGAGGCGGTGTTCGACACCATGAAGGAAGTCCTGGCCGACGGGAAAAAGATCAAGATCTCCGGCTTTGGGAACTTCGTGGTGCGAGCCAAGAAGCAGCGCATCGGTCGCAACCCGCAGACGGGAGCACCGATTCCGATCAGCGCGCGTCGCGTGCTCACCTTCAAACCGAGCCAGGTTCTGAAGGGCGTGCTCAATCCGCACAAGGCGGAGGCTCAAGCACAGCTGCGCCAGGCGCAGACCGAAGGCTAAAACTTCCTTCCGCAGCAGGGCAGTCTCTCCATGCCGTCCGTGCCCCCTGACGATCAGCGCCAAGTCCCGCATGGCAGCGCCTCTGGTGACGACACCGAGACGCTGTTGCTCGATCTGCGTCCAGGCAAGACCGCGCTCCCAGACAAGCAGTTCTTCAAGATCGGCGAAGCAGCAGACATCGTCGGCGTGAAGACCCACGTGTTGCGCTACTGGGAGAGCGAGTTTCCGAGCTTGCGCCCCATGAAGACGCGCGGCGCGCATCGCATGTACCGCCGGGCCGATGTGGAGCTCGCCTGCTTGATCAGGCGGCTTTTGCACCAGGAGGGCTACACGATCCCGGGCGCCAAAAAGCGTGTGCGCGAGCTCGTCGCTATGCGCGCGCAGGGCGGCGTTCCGAGTGACGGCGAAGCCAATCGGGCCACGGGGCCCAAGGCGAAGACGAGCGTGGATCCACAGGCTGCGCGTGAGCTCGGCCTGCGAGCGGAGCTCATCCACGTGCGCAACGAGCTGTCGGCGCTGCTTTCGTCGCTCGATCGCCAGGTCGCTGCCAAGGACGCGGCGGCGGGCGAGGAGCCGGCACGGGCTACGGTTACTGCCGTGGTCGCCAAAACGGCGCTCATCACCCAGCGCACGCGCTGAAAACGCCCGGAATTCGCCCAACTGGGAGGCGCGAGGCGTTCCCATCCGGAATCGTTTCAGAATGCGTTGTTCGGAGTTGCGGGCAGGGACGATTCGACTATCCTCCGCACCTCTTCGAGCCGAGAGGTTCGCGGAAACGTTCGGGGCGTAGCGCAGCCTGGTTAGCGCACCAGACTGGGGGTCTGGGGGTCGCTGGTTCGAATCCAGTCGCCCCGACCAGTACAAGAGAAGCCCGCAGGTCCCCCAGACCTGCGGGTTTTCCCAATTCGGACTCGCAGTGACCGCTGTTCGCAGCGGTGCCAGGAGAGAACCCGATGGTCGAGTCAGGTTCGTCGACGTCTGCAGTCGGCGCAGGGCCGGAGCAAGGCGCCCAGGGCAGACCGCTAATCCTGCTGTCGAACGACGACGGAGTGCACGCGGAGGGGCTGCACAAGCTGCGCCTGGCACTGCGCGAGATCGCCGACGTGTTCGTGGTGGCGCCGGCCTCCGAGCAGAGCGCCACGAGCCACCGCATTACCCTGGCCGAGCCGCTGCGGCATCGGGACCTCGGACATGATGTGCACATGGTGGATGGCAGCCCCGCCGATTGCATCTACGTGGCGCTGAATCTGGGTGGACTGTTGCCGCGTCGTCCGAACCTCGTTGTGAGCGGCATCAACCACGGGTTCAACCTGGGCATGGACGTGATTTACTCGGGCACCGTGGCGGCGGCTCGCGAGGGGGCGCTGCGCGGCATTCCGGCGCTTGCGATCTCTGCCGATCCCCAGGCAGACATGTCTGTGGCCGCGACCCACAGCGTGCCGCTCGTGCAGCGCTTGCTCGAGGCGCCTCGGCCCGAGGGGGCCGCTCCGCTGCTTAACGTGAACTTCCCTGCCGGCTCTCCGCGCGGCGTACTCGCGACGCGCCTGGGCAAGCGCGACTACGAAGATCGCGTGGAGGTTCGCAGCGATCCGCGCGGGCGCCGCTATTACTGGGTCGGTGGCCCAGCGGTCGTTCACGACGGCAGCGAAGGCGCCGACACCACCGCGGTCGACCTGGGCTACGTGTCGGTCACGCCGCTGTCGCTCGAGATGACCCAAGCCGCCCACGCTCCCTTGGCGCTTTGGATTGCAGGGCAGCGCTAGTCGGAGCAAGTCTTGCGGGAGCGCGCTCGCGGTGCGCGCGCAAGCGAGGCATGTGTCGTGACCGATCTCCGCCTGGAACGCCTGAAAATGCTGATCCGCGATGTCCCGGACTTCCCCAAGCCTGGCGTCGTGTTCAAGGACATCACCCCCGTGCTCGCCGCGCCGGCCGCTTTTCGAGACGTGATCGAGCTGATGGCGGAGCCTTACTTGCAGTCGGACGTCGACGCGGTGCTGGGCATCGAATCGCGCGGCTTCATGTTTGGGGCGCCGCTGGCACTGCAGCTCGGGGCGGCCTTCGTCCCCGTGCGCAAGCCTGGCAAGTTGCCCCGCGCCGCCAATCGCGTGCAGTACGCGCTGGAATACGGCAGCGATGCTCTGGAGATCCACCTCGACGCGCTGGAGCGAGGCGCCCGCGTCTTGATCGTGGATGACGTGATCGCGACGGGGGGCACAGCAGCCGCGGCGGCGCAGCTGGCCACCCTGGCGGGAGCCCACGTGCTCGGGGCTACTTTCTTGATGGAGCTCGCATTCTTGGAGGGCAGGGCCCGGCTGGGGGATGTCCCCATGAGCGCACTGCTGCGCTACTGAGTGCGTCCCTGGGATGTCCGTCGTGGGCGTTCCCAACGTGCGCGTCCTGGTCGTTCCGAGAAGCAGATGTTATAGGTGCCGCCGCCGCTCCCGTAGCTCAGCTGGATAGAGCAGTCGCTTCCTAAGCGAAAGGTCCCAGGTTCGAATCCCGGCGGGAGCGCCAATCACGAGCAGTGTTCGAGCTGCTGCTCGTTACAATTGCTCGAGCAGGCCCACCCTGGACTTCGCGAGACTCAACGCGCGCCGATTTTCGGGTACATCGTTGAGGAATCTGCGTCGCATGGCGGGGTCGCTGATCTTGGCGGCGCGCTCGGACAGCCAGGCGTGGCTCGATGCTACGAGCTGGTCGGCAGCTTCGGTCTTGGCTGCGGCGAGCAAGCACTCGATGCGCGCATTGCAGATCGTCATTCGCAGATCCGGGTAGGCGTCACCTTCAAGGGCTGCGCTGCCTTTCGCTGACGCGAGGTCGGCTTCCGAGATGCGGCCGAGTGCGAGCAGCACTCGAGAGTGCACGCTCGAGGTGTAGGCGTCGGCGTCGGGCGCAGTCTCGGGCAGAACAACAGCAAGCGCGCGTTGGCACGAGCGATCGGCTTCCTCGAGCTTTCCTTGCGCTAGCTGCGCTTCGGCGAGATGAGCGAGGGAGAACGCGTGCTCTCGGTGCATGCTTGGCCAGATGGCAAGGCCATCGGCGGAGGCTCGTAGGTAGTCCATGGCTTCGGTCAAGCGTCCTGTGTGCAATGCACATAAGCCAAGATTCTGCTGGTACATGACCCGATGCACAGCGGTCGAGCTCGGGGCCTCCAGTGCCTGGGCCAGGACGTCTTCGGCCTCGAAATACGCTCCGACCAAGAGGAGCCAGTAGCCTAGGTCGACAAAGGCAAGACTGAGCTCGTATGCCGCTCCTGCATCCTGAAACAGCGTCAGGGCCCTCTGCCCGTGCGCTATCGCGCTGCCGAGGTCACCCGCAAATCCTGCTGCCATCATGCACGCGCTTAGGGCATATCCGCGCGCGCGCAGCGAGTTTTCCGGAACGTGCACGGATAGTGTTGCCGCCAACAGGCGCTTCGCTAGCTCCTTGTTGCCAAGGATGAACATCGTGCGGGTCAAGGCGCCAAAAGCGATGGCTGCTTCGTAGATTGCGTCTGCCGGATCGAGGACATTCAACATTTCCGCACAGACACTCTCCATGCCCGGCAAATCTTCACGTGCGAGCATGGCCTCTGCCAATGCGAGGGACGCGCGCCACCAACCCTCTGCCCCTACGGGCAGCAGTTCGCGGGCTCTCACCGCCCATGAGTGGGCCTTGTCGTCCTTCAACTGCCAGGCGAACGCGTGCGCGACCATCGCGCTGACCTCACCGAGTGCTCGCCCGTCGAGGCCACATGCCACGGCTCGCTTGCCGAGCTCTTCCAGGTCGGCCCATAAGTTCGTTTCGAACGCGCGAGCGACGGCCCTGGCGTAGGCCTGTGCGGCCCGTTCACGGGCCCCACCTCGATTCGAAATGCTCCGCCAGTACGGCTGGTTCGGTTACGCCCAGGGACTCGAGCCAGTCGCCTCCCAAACGATGGGCCAGGCTGCGCTCGCTTTCGGTGAGGAGGGCATAGGCCGCGTCGCGCACCAGAGCGTGGCGAAAGCCGTATTCGTTGGCATCACCGTCTCCGCGCACGAACACCAGCTCGCGTTCCACCAGGACGGTCAGCCAGCCCCTGAGATCGAAGCGCTTCGCTTGCGGTCCGAGTAGTGCAGTCACGCCGTCCGCTCGGAACTCGGCACCAAACACACTGGCAATACGCAGCACGAGCTTGGCGTCTTCGCCAAGGGCGTCGAGGCGCGCTTGAATCGCGGCCAAAATGCTGTCGGGCAAGGAGTCGCCTGACTGACCCGCGCCGCCACTGCGGATCAACTCTTCGAGGTAGAAGGGGTTCCCGTCCGCGCGCTCGATCAGTCCCTTGCGTTGTTCGAGGCCCAGCTCGGCCTCCGGAATGGCCGCCAGAAGCCGCTCGCAGGCGCGGGGATTGAGCTTGGGGAGACGGAGCGCCAGAACTTCGCGCTCGGTCCACAAGCGGGGGAATTTGTCGTGAATCTCGGGCCGAGCGAAGGCGACCAGCAGCAGCGGCTGTTCGGACTGCCGCAGGTTGGCTTCGAGAAATTGCAAGCTCGCCTGATCGGACCAGTGCAAGTCGTCCATCATGATCACCACGGGACGCTTTTGGCACTCTGCGGAGAGAAAGTTGAGCCAGCTCGTAAGCATGCGCTTGGCCAGGAGCTGGGGGTCGCTGCGCGCCATCTCGAGATCGGAGCCCGCGGCACAGGGAAAGGACAAGCCGAGCATCTCTCCGAAGTACTCGCTGACTTGCTGGGCCCGTGCGGCGGGTAGCACGGACGCGACCCGTTCGTTCAGGCGGGTGCACTTGGTCGCCAGTGAGTCGCCGGCGACGATGCCCGCCAGGCTCGTTAGGGCGGGCGCGAGCGCGGAGAAGGGGGCGCCGCTTCGCAGCGCATCGCCTGCACCCGTGAGCAAGGTGAAGTCGGTTCCCGTCTTTCGCAGGCGCTGCATGAGCTCGAAGCGCAGTCGCGACTTGCCCGCGCCCGCGGGGGCGGTCACTAGCACGGCGCGCGTGACGTACTCGTCCACGCATTCCCGGAACAGCAGCTCGATTTGCCCTAGCTCTCGGTCGCGGCCCACGAAAGGAGTCAGTCGGCCGAGCAGGGTGCGCGGTGCCTCACCGCCGAAGCGAATGCGCTCGAGGAAATGGCGATTTCCGACGGACCGCAGCTCGAAGCGCGCCTCGAGCAAGGATACGCTGGCTTCATCGAGCCGGATCACGCCCTGGCCGGTTTCAACGAGCAGCCGGGCACCGTTCTCGAGCAGGCTCCCCATGGGCAGTCTACCCTCGATCACGGCCCGCGCGGTCGTCACGACCAGAGGAGAGTCCGGCAAGAGCTCACGCAGGGCCAACGCGCAGTGCGCTGCCGCGATCGTCTGCTCGTGCAGCGCCTGGTAACGGTCGAGCAACAGCACGATGCTGCCATCAACGAGCCGCTCGTAGCGTGCGCCGTGGCGGTCGAGGAGGACGTCGAGAATTTGCGCGAGACGTTCGTCGGAGTACTCGTCCGTCTGCGCCGCGAACACCGCGCTCAGGACCCGTTGCTGGACACGCGGCCGCAGCGAGGGCACGTCGCTACCGCCCGCCCTCAGCTCCTCGCTCAGCAGGTCGATGGAGATGGCGGCCTCCGGGCCCGCCGCGTCGATGCGGCGCAGCTCGGCCCCGATCGCCGCATAGGAGGGACGGTTCGCTGCGACCTTCTGGAGCATGGTTCCGAGCAGGTGTCCGAGCGCGTCCGGCACCTTGGTGCGCAGGGAGCCGATGGCCGGGGGCTGCTCGAAACAGATCTTGGCCAGGGTCGCGAGCGCCGTATCGCTCTCGAAGGGGGAGACGCCACACATGCACTCGAAGAGCACGCTGCCGAGGGAGAACACGTCGGAGCTCACCTCGAGCGTTCGCAGGCCGCGCGCCTGCTCCGGGGACATATAGAGCGGGGTTCCGAGCACGACTCCGCTGCGTGTGAGCGCGTCGGCTTCGTCGACCCGTCGTGCCAGGCCGAAGTCGAGCAGCTTGGCGTCCGCGATGCGACCGGCCGGCAAGAAAATGTTCTCGGGCTTGACGTCCCGGTGGATCACGCCGCGCTGTGCAGCCGACGCCAGACCATCGACGATGCGCATGGCGAGGGTGACGAGGTCATCGAGCCGCAGCCAACCTTTGCGCAGCCGGGCCGCCAGGGTCTGGCCCTCCAGCCACTCCATGACCAGGTAGGGCTGACCGGTGACCGCGCTGCCGTGGGCGATGTAGCGCACAATGCTCGGGTGCTGCAGCTCCGCTAGGAGGGGCGACCTCACGCTGAAAGCGTCCTTCGTCGACGCCACCTTTGCCGTGGAGGATCTTGACGGCCACGGGCTTGCCGTCGAAGAGGTCGCACGCACGGTAGACCGCTCCAAAGCCTCCGGACCCTACTTGCTCGGCAATTTCGAAGCGCTCGGCCAGCAGCAACGCCATGGAATCAGCAGGAATGGTAGGCGATTTGGCCGGGGCCGAATAGCGCGCCCGGAGCAGGACCACAGGAATGCCTATGTAGGAGCTGCTCGTTACCGACTAGTTCACGCTGCGCAGCAGCTCGAGCATCTTGTCGGCTTCCACGAATTCGGTGACGCGGGCATGTTCGTTTCCAGCGCTGTCGTGCAAAACCACCAGGGGCAGACCGCGCGCGCCATAGCCGCTGAGCCACTCGCGACCGCGCGCCACGTCGTGGCCGGGGCTGAGGTCGACCTTGACCTTCACGAAGCGCGAGATCTCGCTGATCACGCGTGGGTCGCTGAAGGTGTGGCGCTCGAGCTCGCCGCAGGCCTGACACCAGCTGGCACCAAAATCGATGAGCATGGGAGAAGCCGCCGCCTTGGCCTTGGCGCGTGCGCTCACCAGGTCGGCCTCCCAGCCCGAGTGCGTGGGCTTGGCTTCCAGGCGTCCGAGCATCAGCAGTGCACCGAGGCTCACCGCCGCGATGCCGAGGGTCTTGCGCGTGCGGTCGAGGCTGCCGCTCGAGAAGCTCAGGTGAATGGCGCCCAGCGCGAGGCCCGCGATGATGCAGCCCGCGGCCACATAGAGGAAGCCAGCGCTCGCGGTGATGGCCGTGTAGCCGGGCAACCACGCGCGCACGAAGTAGAGCGCCGACGCGATCATCACCAGGCCAAAGGTGCTCTTGACCCACTCCATCCAGCGTCCGCTCTTGGGCAGGGCCACCGCGAAGGTGCCCACGATCCAGAACAGCAGGCCCATGCCGAGCGAGTAGCTGATCATGCACGCCGCGCCGAAACCGATGTTGCCGGTGGTTCCGATCCACGGCAGCAGCAGCCCGAGCACGGGGCCCACGCAGGGCGCGGCGATCACCGAGCTGGCCATGCCGAGCACGAACGCCCCGCGGTAGCCAATGCCGCCCATATCGCTCAGCTTGGTGGTCAGGCTGTGGGGGAGGGCCAGTTCGAAGGCCCCAAACATCGAGAGTGCCATCGCCACGAACACGGCCGCGAGCCCGAAGGCGATCACCGGATTCCCCAGTTCATCGCCGAACACGCCGCCGGTCAGGGCGGCGCCCACTCCGAGCACGCTGAAGAGCACCGTCATGCCCGCCACGAACGCCGTGGAGAGCAGCGCACCCTCCGCGCGGCTCTGGACCTTGCGTGCGCCGAAGACGCTGACCGTGATGGCGATCATCGGGTAGACGCACGGGGTGAGCGAGGTGGCGACGCCGGCGACGAACGAGAGCGCGAGCGCGCTACCGGTGCTGCCGCCCTCGAGGGCGCTGCGGAAGGCCGCCGCCATGCCGTCGTCGGCGTGGGCGAGGCTCGGGGCGAGTACGCCGAGGGCACCCAAGGCGTAGGCGAGCGAGCTGAAGAGGGAGACGAAGAGACGCATCACTTGCCGTTTATAGCCTGAACCCGAGGCAGCACGTGTGCCTTCGCGGGTAGGGGCCCGCGCCCCCACTTGGATCGGCGGCTGGGGGACGGCGACCCCATCTCACTCGCACCTACGTCGCGAAACCAGGAGGGTTTCGGGCACCATCGCGTTGGCCCGAGCATTGCTGTCTTGGGGCAGTGGTGGCTTGGGCTCGGAGGCTAAGCATGGGTCGATTCCAAACGGTGCGACGAGAACTAACCGGTCTATTGCTTGGCTCCCTGTTGTTGGGTGCGGGCGCTACGGGCTGTACGACGGAACCGAAGGACCAGAGCGTGTTGCCTGGCGTCAATTCGGTGGTGTTCGTGAAGCGTGCCTACCTCAAAGAGGACGGCAGTCACGAGGTCACGGGTGGCATGGGGCAGGTCTTCGACTACGACCGCTACAACCCCGGTGAGGGAGCGGGCCTGTTCGTGCTCACTCCACCGTCGCCGAACGGCAAGCTGCGCAACCTGACCGAGAACTTCAAGGGCGTGGACATCAACGGTCTCGACCTCTCGTTCGACGCGAAGAAGGTCGTGTTCTCGATGCGCACGGCGGATGACAACCGCTACCACATCTACGTGGCCAACGTGGACGGCACGGGTGCGGTCCGCCAGCTCACCATGCACGACGCCGACGACGTGCAGCCCATCTTCCTGGCCGGTGGACGCGTCGCCTTCGTGACGAACCAGCCCTTCACCGAGAGCGGCACTCGCGCGGACGAGTACAACCACGGCCGCCGCGTGACCCAGCTCGCCACCATCTCGGAGGCCGGCGGCGACGCAGATCGACGTCTGTGTTCGCAGAACCTCTCCCACACCACGGGCCCTTTCGCCATGTCGAACGGCCTGGTGGGGTACTCGCGCTGGGAGCACTTGGGGCCGACCAACGACCTCAAGTTGTTCGCCATGCGCCCCGATTGCACGCAGATGCGCGCCATTGCGGGCCAGCACGACAAGCCCTTCAACAGCCTGGTCCAGGTGCGCGAGACGGCGCCCGGCGAGTTCCTGGGCATCGCCACCACGCGCGAGGGCACCATCCAGTCGGGTGCTCTCATGCACGTGAGCGTGCCGCACCCGAACACCGGCGACGGCGCGGGCATCAACTTCTTCGACGAGCAGCGCGCGCGCTTCCAGAACCTCACGCTCAACGTGCCGATGGACATGACCTCGCCACCCTCGGGCGTGGGCCGCTATCGCTCGCCGCACATGCTGACTGGCACCGAGAAGGTGCTGGTCTCCTGGGCCGATGGCGACGTGAACGAGCGCAACGAGCTGGCGGGCACTGCGCCCAACTTCGGGCTCTATCTGTACGACCCGGGCAAGGGCAAGCGCGAGCTCGTGTACGACGACCCGTTGCTGTGGGACTTGTATGCCATCCCGGTGGTCGCGCGCGCGGAGCCCAACCCGCTGCCTGCGGTCAACGAGGGAACCTACGACCTCAGCATGCCGGCGACCATCGGCTCCATCGACGTGCGCAACACGTCGCTCTCGGAGACCGTATCGGGTGGCCAGCTCGACAACGTGGACCTCGGTGAAGCCCTCAAGCAAGCCCAGCGTGTGCGCGTGATCGAGGGCTTCTCCTCCGAGATCGGCAGCGTGGGTCAGTTTGGTCTCACGATGCACGAAGGTGCCGCCATCCTGGGCGAGCCGCGCGTGTACCCAGACGGTTCCTGGCGCGCGCAGGTGCCGCCGTACATTCCGATGCACCTGCAGCCGATCGACCGCTTCGATCTGGCGATTCGGAATCAGCTCCTGTGGATCCAAGCCATGCCTGGCGAGAGCCGCGTATGTGGCGGCTGCCACGAGAACCGCACGGGCGCCGTGCAGGGTATGACCACCGTGGCCGAGCGCTTCACGGAAAACCTGGTGAAGCCCGCGGCCGAGCGTCTGGAGCTGCCCTGGTACGCAGCCACCACCGGAAAGAACGTGCAGGACGTGCTCGACGCCAAGTGCGTGAGCTGCCACGCGGGTGGCGCGAACGATCCCTTTGCTGGCCAGACCTATCGCGTGATCGTGACGGTCGAAGAGGGGCCGATGGAAGGCGAAATGCTGACCTACGACATCCCGATCCTCGACCTGTCGTCCAGACCCCTCACCGCGTACTACGAGAAGGAAGCGGTGACCTATCCGGCCTCGTACATCAGCTTGCTGTTCCCGTCGGCGATGATGGGTGAGATTCGCGTGGAGGGAGCGCCCGTGGAATGGGTGGTCCCGGGCAACGCGCGCGCCAGCCGCTTCATCGCCAAGCTCAACGTCAACGCGGTGCAGTATCAGGACGGCGCCGATGGCAAGCCGGTGCTGACCGAGACCGATGAGTGGGCGTTCCCTGGCAAGGGGCACCCCGAGGACAAGGGCGTGACGCTGACGCGTGAGGAGCGCCTGACCCTGATTCGCTCGATCGACTTGGGTGGTCAGTACTACTCGCGGCGCAACGTCCAGGGCGCAGGCGAAATGATCTACGAACCGTGAAGGAAGGGAGGAAGACCATGAACAAGCTCCAAGCATCGTTGTCGTTCGCCGTCCTGGCTCTGGCCCTTTCGCAGGGCGCCGAGGCCGAGGCCCAGCAGATCCCCGATACGCGCGAATACAGCCGTCGCGGCGAGATCAGCCCCAACACCACGGCTCCCAGCATCGCGCAGATGATCGCCACCATTCAGAGCGGTTCACCCGAGAGCCTCAAGGCCACGCTGGAGTACGGCGAGCGGGTGGTGTGCCAGGAGTGCGTGCCGCTGCTCGAGAAGAAGTTGCTCGATAGCGGCGTGCCGCGTGTGCGCGAGATGAGCGCCTGGTGGCTGCGGCGCCAGCCCTTCGCGGCGCCCGCGCTGGTGATGCGCCTGCGCAAGCTGGTGCGCACCGACGCCGACCCGGTCAGGCGGGCGAGGGCGGCCGAGGCGCTCGGCGAGTTCATGGATCCGTTCGCGGTGGGCGAGCTGTCCGACGCCGCCATGGCCGACACCGATCCCAAGGTGCGTGTGGCCGCCGTGCACGCGATTGCTCGGCTGAACAACGACGCGGGCTTCGCCGTGCTGACGGACACCCTGAGCGATGCCGACACCACCGTGAAGATCGCCACGCTCGACGAGCTGGTCAACATCGGAGCCTTCCGCGACCACGGAGCACTGATTGCGCTGCTGGGCGACACGAACGCCGAGGTGCGCACACGGGCTGCCCGGCTGTGCGGCGAGTACCGTGTGGCCGAGGCTCAAACCACGCTGATCGCGATGTTGGAGGGCGATTCGGCCTCTCAGGCACGCAAGGCGGCGGCCTGGGCGCTGGGCCGGGTAGGGGCCGCGGAAGGACAATCCGCGCTCGCCGAGGCCTCGGGTCGGGAGCAGGAACAGGGTGTGCTCGACGCCATCAGAATCGCCCAGCGCATGCCGCTAAGACTCTGATCGCACTCCGAATCCCGATACAATCCCCGGGTGCATCCGAGTTCCATGAACCAACGGTCTTCCAGGCTTCGCTCGAGCGCGCCCGCGGGCGGAAGAGCCCGCATCGTTAGCGCTCGAGGCCGCCTGGCCGCGCTGCTCGTCAGTCTGCTGTACGCCGGTGCTTGCGAAGAGGCGTCGCCACCGGCGTTCACCTACTACGACGATCGCGTGGCGCCGGTCATCGGTGTGGGCTGCGTGCAGCAAACCACGGGCTGCCATCTGGCGAGCCCAGCGCAGACCGCCGTCGGAAATCTCGACCTCTCGAGCTACGACGCGCTGATGCGCCGCTCGGATGTGCTGCCGGCTTCGGGCCCCTATCCCGTGGGGCAGCTGCTGCTCAAGGGCGGCGACCCGGTGGACATCCCGGTGCAGACCTTCGACGCGCCGGACCCGGCGCACCCGAACGATCGCTTCGTGCCGATCACCACCGACATCCGGCACGCGGGCGGTAGCCTCTTGCGCATCGGCTCCGACGGTTACGCGCAGCTCAAGAGCTGGATTAACCAGGGCTACCGGCGCGACGGTGCCGTCGTCGAGACGCTCAACATGAGCAAGGGGTTCTGCACCTCGGGCCCCGGGCAGCACACTGGCTTCGATCCCAACGTGGCGCCCACCGACCCGAGCTACGCCTCCTTCGTGGCCAAGGTGCAGCCCGTGCTCCTCAACCGCTGCGCGGGGTCTTCCTGCCACGGCTCGCGCATCGCTGACCTCTACGTGAGCTGCGGTGAGAGCGAAGCGGAGAAGCGCTGGAACTACTTCGTGGCGGTCTCGCACGTGGATTCCACGGTGTCGCTCTCGGAGATCCTGCGGCGCCCGCTCTCCAAGGTGCGCGGCGGAACCTTCCACGAGGGAGGTACCATCTTCGCGGACACCGACGACGCGGACTACAAGACCTTGCGCGCATGGGCCGAGGAGCTCGCCGGGCGGGCCCCCGAAGTGGTGAACTACCAGCCCACCGACATCGGCCTGCGCTTCTTCGGCAACTACGTGCAGCCGACGATGGTGCGCAAGGGGTGCATGTTCGGCAACTGCCACTCGCCGTCGATGTTCCACGACCTACGCCTGCGCACCGGCTCGCAGGGCACGTTCTCGCGCATCGCCATCGATCGGAACTACGAGGCCGCGAAGCTGCTGCTGGCCACGGATTCCGCGGATCCCAACGACAGCCGCATCATCGCCAAGAACCTGTTCGCCCCCGACAAAGGCGGCAAGGGGCTGACCCATCGCGGCGGCGCGCTGTTCGAGGACTTCGCCGAGCCGGCGCGCAAGAGTTCCTGCGAGGGCATCGAAATCAACGCCAGCACCGATCTGAACAAGGCGCCCGCCTACTGTGTGTTCGCGGCCTGGCATGCGCTGGAGCGTGATCTCGCCATCGGCAAGGGGGAGCTCCAGCAAGGGCCGAGCTACGGCCTGGTGTGGGTCTCCCGTCCGCTCGGGGTCGGCGATCCGCGTGACTTCGACACCTATCGTCCGGGTGCGGATCTATTGCTCGGAGAGCTCACGCTCGACGCGAACGGCAAGCCCAGCGTGAGCGGAGGCAGCAGTTTGCTGGCCGGCTGCGGGCTCGATTCCAAGACCGCCGACGTGCGTGGGCCAACGGTGTCCTGGGACGGCAAGAAGAATCGCGTTCTCCGCGCGCGCCTCGGCGGCTGCGCCGCTGCGTCTCTATGAGGCCAACGCCGACGGCTCCACCTGTGCACCTTTGACGGGGACTGCGTCGCCCGCGGCGGATGGCAACGGCATCAAGATGCACGACTTCGAATCCGGCCTACGCGCCCGACGGTCGATTGGTGTTCGCCAGCACCCGCGGCAATCTCCAGGGCGGCTACGCCTACCAGGGACCGCAGCGCACGCCCTCGCAGCTCGCACCCAACGCCAACCTGTACGTGTTCGCCCCCGCCGAGGGCGCGGTGCGGCAGCTGACCTTCCTGCTCAATCAGGAGATGATGCCGAACTTCATGGCGGATGGTCGCGTGATCTTCACCGCCGAAAAGCGTGCGCCCGAGTTCTTCCAGCTCGCCGGCCGCCGCATGAACCTCGACGGCGGTGACTATCATCCGTTGATCGCCCAGCGGGGCAGCGTGGGCTTCGCCCAGGCCACCGAGTTCGTGGAGCTCCCGGATCGCAACCTGGCGCTCGTGGCGTCGAACGCGGGCAACCGCGATGGTGCGGGCAGTATCGCCATCGTCAACCGCTCGCTCGGGCCCGATCAGAACGATCGCGATCCCAACGACCGCTACTTCTTGCACGCCATCCGCTTCCCCGCGCCGGGGGCGCTGGCCGGCCAAGCGGGCGCGTTCCGCTCGCCGGCGAGCTTGCCGTCGGGTTGGATGGTGGTCTCCTGTGACCCGGACGCTACGGACCTCACCCAGGGCAACTTCGACTTCGACCTGTGCGCCTTCGATCCGCGCACCGGGGCCGTCGAGCACCTGATCGGGCAGGCCGGTCGCGCCGAGGTCGAAGCCGTGGCCGTGTATGCGCGGCCTCAGCACGGTGTCTTCCAGTCGCGTCCCGATGAGGCCAACGCCAACACCAGTGTGGACGTCGCTCAGACCGATGCCGAGGTGCACTTGGCCGATTTCCCGCTGCTCGCCACGCTCTTGTTCTCGAACACCCGCACGGGTCGGCCGCTCGACCCGCGCGTCGAGGGCGTCGAGATCTTGGAGTCCCTGCCGCCGCCGCCCGAGGCCACCGACTTCAGCGCGCTGAACGCGAGCCAGGTCACCCAGGACAGCTTCGGTCCGGTCTTCACGAACTACGAGTCGCTGGGGCCGATCGCGCTGAACGACGATGGCTCCACCAAGTTCCGCGTGGCGGGCGGGCACCCGATCCTCTACGCGGCCACGGATGGCAAGGGACGCGTCCTGCCCTTCGAAGCCGAGGGGGGGCCCTTCACGGGCGACATGATTCAGCGCGAGGAGATGCAGTACTACCCGGGCGAACGCAGCAACCAGGGCTTCCGCCGCGAGCTCTTCAATGGCATGTGCGGTGGCTGCCACGGGTCCCTCACGGGCTACGAACTCGACGTGGCGGTCGACATCGACGTGCTCACCCAGGCCTCCCAGACGATTGCCAAACCGGACCCCGCTGTCGACTTGGTTCGCTAGTGATCTGCTTCAGTTGCCGAGCAAAGCTTATGCTACGGTTCGGTCCGTCCTTCTGAGTCGCCAGGGCCGTCTTTGCCGCTTCCAACGCAACTCTTGCTGACGTTTGCCTCCGGCGTCCTCGCTGCGCTCGCAGCGCGCACCGACCTACGCGGCAGCCCCAAGCCGGCGTTCGTGTCGCGCGCGTTTTACGCCTACCTGCTCTACGTGGCGCTCGTGATGGTGCCGGTCTCGGCGTACTTCTACGTGTTTCACGGGGACTGGTTCCTGCTCTACCTGGCGGACACGGAGCGCGTCCCAAGCGCCTTGGCCCTGGTGGGAGGCCTGCTCGAGGTGGGCCTCGGGGCGGTCGGTTTTCTGATCGGGGCCTCCATGGTGCGCACGCAGCGCGACCAGTGGGCGGGGGCGGCGATCGGGGCAACCCTCTCGTTGGCCCTGGGCATGCTTCCAGTAGTGCGAAATCGGCTCCTGGTGGTGGGGAGCTACCGCCAGTACCACGGGGACTTCGGGCTGAGTTCCTATGGAGGTGCACTCTTGCAGGGAACCCTGGTGATGTCCCTCTGGATGGTGCTCGGGCTTGCTTTCTTGGTGTACCGGCTGGGGCCCGGAGCGCGTCGCGGTTAGACCGCCGCGCGGCGGGCCAGGCCCGCGAGAGTCCGGGTGTTTTGACCCGAGCGGGAGACCTTACTTACACCCGGCCACACCCCTGTTGACGGGGTATCGGCTTGTTGTTAGCGTCCGGCCGGCTTGTCAGCGAGTTTCGCTAGGTTTTTTGGAGTGGCGCGTGAGCAAAGGCCGGGATTTGGGAATGCATAAAGCGTGCATCGGTCTGCTGGCCATGATCACGGCCTGCCTGAGCGCATCGGGCTGTGTGGCCTCTTCGGCAGCGGTTCAATCCACCAGGGCTGCACGCGCGGTGGAGCATGCGCGGCGCTCCCATGCGGGAGACCAGGCGCCCTACGAGTTCACCCTGGCTGAAGCCTACTTGAACAAGGCGCGCGAAGAGACCGCCGAGGCGGCGTACCAAGACGCCAATCGGCTCGCGCGGCAGTCTCAGGACAACGCAGCCAAGGCCATCGAGCGTTCCAGGCAAGTGCGTACCACGGGGGGACAGTAACCGAGATGGCCTCGCTTCGTTACCCCGCTCGCGCGCCCGAGGGCGCGCTTCGACTCGCTCTCAAGCGGGCTCGGCTGCTCGGGCCGGCCGCGTCTCTGGTTTTCAGCGCGAGCCTCACTGCATGCACCGAGGCAAACGTGCTGCAGGGCCATATCGACGGCCTACGCGAGATCGCGCAGCAGGCGGCGCAGAACGGCGCCATGAACTGCGCGCCGCAGGAGCTCGCGCTGGCCGAGGCCAACCTCGAGTTCGCGGACCTGGAGCTCGCGCAGGGCGATCAGGGGCGTGCCAAGGAGCACCTGGTACTGGCGGAGACCAATGCCAACGCCGCGCTGCGTTTGAGCCCGAAGGACCGCTGCACCGGTCAACCGGTGGCAGATGATCGCGACCGCGACGGCATCCTCGATCCCGAGGACAAGTGCCCGGATGTTCCCGAGGACCGCGACGGCATCGAGGACCTCGACGGCTGCCCCGAGGACCAGGACACTGACGGCGACAACTTCGCTGACTCGATCGACCTGTGCGTGGCCGAGCCCGAGGATATCGACGGCTATTTGGATACCGATGGCTGCCCGGATCACGACAACGACGCCGACTTGGTGCTGGACGGGAACGACAAGTGCCCGCTCGCACCCGAGGATCCCGACGGCTTCGAGGACACCGACGGTTGCCCCGACGAGGACAACGATCTCGACGGCTTCGCCGACAAGGCCGACCAGTGCCCAAACGAGGTGGGTCCGGAGAGCGAGCGCGGCTGCCCGAAGGTCTACAAGGACGTGGTCGTCACCGACAGCCAGGTGGTGATCAAGCAGCAGGTCCACTTCGAGACCAACAAGGCCAAGATCAAGCCCGAGTCCTTCGACTTGCTCGACACCGTGGCCCAGGCGCTGCGCGACTTCCCCGCCATCCGCGTGGAAGTGCAGGGACACACCGATTCGGTGGGCCCCGACAAGAAGAACCTCAAGCTCTCGCAGCAACGCGCAGATTCGGTGCGAGAGTACTTGATCGGCCGCGGCATCGAGCCCTACCGCATGACAGCGATGGGGTACGGTGAGTCGCGTCCCATCGAACCCAACACGACGGCCTCGGGTCGCGCGGCCAACCGCCGCGTCGAGTTCCGGCGCACGGATGAGGGCTCACGAAATTCCCCCGCTCAAGCACCGTGAGTTAACCCAACGCGGTGCGCGGCGAACGGCGCGCCACCGGAGTACGAGACACCTATGCGTCGACTGAAGCTTATCTTCGCCCTTGTTTTACTCACCTCCTCCAGCGTCGTGGCCGAGGCTCAGGCCAACCCACGACAGCTCGCCGACGCCAATCGCGCGGCGATGGATGCCTACAACAACCTCGAGATCGAGGTCGCCAAGGAGACCTTGGAGAAGGCTATCGCGGGGGCCGAGAGCAACGGGCTCACCGGCAGCGGGTTGGCGCGCACCTACGCGAACCTCGGCGTCGTGTTGGTCGGCGGTCTGAGTGATTCTGCGGCGGCGCTCGATGCCTTCATCCGCGCGCTCCAGGAAGACGGCTCGGTCGAGCCGGATCCGCTGGTGTCGACGCCCGAGGTGCTGCAGGTGTTCGCGCAGGCCAAGCGCAAGGCGGGGCAGGGTGGCGGCAAGCGCAGCAAGCCCACGCCGGCCCCAGCGCCTGCACCCGTGGCCGTCGAGGGAGACCTCGAGCACGTGCCGGCGGGCGAACAGCTCAAGAACACCGATCTGCCCGTGTATGTGGCGGCCTCGAACCCCGAGATCGCCAGCATGAAGATCTTCTACCGCTCGGTGGGCATGCCCAAGCCCAAGTCGGCTGCGATGGTCCAGGCGACCGACGGTTTCACCTATCTGATCCCGTGCGCCGACGTGTTCGAGCCGAACGTCGAGTACTTCATCGTGGCGTTCGACGCAGCAGGCGAGAAGATCGGCACCGCGGGCAGCCCCGAGAATCCGGTGTCCGTGCCGGTGGTGGCCGTGCGTAGTCAGCCGGCGCCGTCCCTGCCCGGCGAGGTTCCGCCGAGTCAGTGCGGCGGCGGTGAGGAAGCCGCCGCGGTGTCGACGACCAGCGTGGCGGCCATGGGGCACGAAGGTTCCCTGGGCGATACCTGCACGAGCGATAGTCAGTGCGGCGAGGGCCTGGTCTGCTTCGACAACTTCTGCGCGATGGGCGAGCGCAAGAAGGACGACGATGACGATGACGATGAGAGCGACGGCGACGCTGCCCGCTTCTACATCGACCTCGGCGCCGGCGTGGCGCTCGTGATGGTGAGCAACAATTCCGCTGCCGACACGAACCCGCCCGAAGGCGTGGCGCGCGACGCCAGCAACGCCGCCGGCGCCCAGAGCGGCGAGCAGAAGATCCAGACGGCCACCGACTACGCGTCGGCGCAGGGCTGGAACTGCAAGGTGCAAGAGGTGTCGGGCGGCAGCCTGTCCTTCTCGAACTGCAAGACCACGGTGGCGGCAGCGGGCTTCGTCGGCGTGCCTGTCCTGAACGGCAACGTCGGGTACATCATCAGCGACCGCTTCGCGCTGGAGGGGCAGCTGCGCATCCCGCTCAAGCACGGCTCGCGCTCGATGAGCGCGTTCGGCATCGGCGCGCGCGCGGAGATTTTGCTCACTGAACTGCAGGAGACGGGCTTCCATGCCGGTCTGCTCGGCGGTGTCTTGATCGGCACCGTGTCTGCTCAGGCGCCGGCCGCCAAGGCGGCCACGGTGAAGGGACCCTACGCAACTTCGGGACCGTTCGGTCTGCAGCTCGGTATGCGCCTCGGCTACCAGTTCGCGCGCAACGTGGGCTTCATGGTCACGCCGGTGGCGGACCTGATGTTCGGCGACTTCCTGTTCGCGCTCGACCTCACCGGCAACCTGCGCATCGCGTTCTGAACCGCGTAGGCGCGGGCGAGCTCGTGCCCGCGCTTCCCGCTTGGTGGGCTCGCCCGCTACGCGTGCGACGCGGGCGCGCCCTCGCCCTCGCCCTCGGACGCGACTTCAGCTCGTGCGGCGCCGTACGCGCAGGGCGGCTTCGCCAACCCAGAAGCGATACAAGTCGCCCGTGGTCTCCTCGCTGCGATCGGTGGCTCCGGTGTCGCGGCTGCGGGCCAGGCAATCCAGGGCTGCGCTCAGGTCGTCGCAAAGCAACGCCGCGGCGCGCGTGGCTTCGCGCTCGCGACTTTCAACCCAGGGCACCAGGTCCATGCCGCCCATCGCCGCATAGCGCTGGGCCGTGTCCTCCACGAGCTTGCGCGTGCGGCGCGACAGCGCCTTGTAGAGGCGCTTGCCCTGATCATCGAGGATCTCCTCGCTGGTCAAGCCGGTGCCAAAGCTCGGCACTTGGTTGCGAGTGTAGGCGGCGAACACGACGTCGAGCTCCCGCGGCGTGAGCTTGAGGATGGGATGACACTTGCGTGCGCAAAGGATGAGCATGCGCGCCAGCATGAACACCTGCTGCGACTCGCCTTGCTCGAGGATCCAGGCGGGCACCAGGAGCAGCGGTACTCCGTCTAGCTCGATGCCAGGCCCACGCCCGCGGGTGCGGTGGACGTAGAGCTCGTACTCCTGGACGCCGACCAGCGCTGCGATGCGGTCGGAGAGGATGCGCAGCGCGTGTCCCGCCCGCGCGCTCAAGCGATCGCGCGACGACACGCCGTAGCCGGAGAGATCGGGCGGGTAGAGCTTGTCGAGGCCCTCCCCGAGATAGGCGAGGTACTCGGCTGCGATGCCCATGGGCATCAGATCGGTGGCGAGTTCGTCGACCGTGTTACCTGCCCACGAACCGGGCTCGCTGGGCAGCGGGCCGGGCCTCGGGCCGTCGACGCCGCGCGGGCCGTAGCCCATCAAACGCAGGACTTCCTTGGCGCGGGCCTTGGCGTCCTCCTGCCCCAGGCTGCCGAACGTGTCGGCCAGGTCGCGCCAGGTGGAGGCGCGCTCGGAATCGAGCAAGAGCAACCCGCGTAGCTCCTTGACGCAAGCTTCGGCGGCGCCGGTCTCACGCAGCAAAGCGGCGTACTGCGTGCGCAGGGTGAGGCTGTTTGGTTGCTTGGTGATGGCGTCGCGTAAGGTCTCGATGGCCTGGCTTGGGGCACCGATTTCGCGCGCCTGAACCCGCGCGAGCTCGAGGTAGATCTCACTCGATACGGCCCGCCCGTCGGCGAAGCTCTGCACGTGCTTGCGCAGGGCGCGCTCGTAGTCGGCGTGGCTCACACCAGCTTGCGCGCCGATGGCCTCGCGCATGGCTGCGCCTGCGCCCCCCAATGGACCGTCGAGCGCGACGGCTTCGGACATGGCGCGCACCAGGCCGGCGTGGTCGCCACGCCGCTGCTCCACGCGCGCCAGGTGAAGAAGCGCAGCCACCCGGTTTTCAGGGCGATCGGCCAGTTCCACCAGCCGATGGGCCACGGTGAGCGCTTCGGCGTGTTGGGACTCCCGCGACAGCAGGTCCGACAGCCGATGCAGCAAGTTGGTGTCGTTCGCACTGAGCTTGACCGCAGCGCGCAGCTGGGCGATGGCCAGCGCGGGTTTGTTGAGCTGTTCTTCGTAGAGCAGCGCGAGCTCGGTGTGGGCGTGCAAGGCAAGCGAGGAGTCCACGCCGCGTGCAGAGGGGCGCGCGCAGAATTCCGTGATGCGTGCGAGCAGCGCGGCGGCCTGGCTGAACTGGCCGTCACGCTTGAGCACGCGAGCGAGGTCGCTCATCACATGGGCATCGTCGGGGGCCAGGCGCATCGCGCGCTCGAGCGCCCCGATGGCGCCCGCAAGGTTGTTCTGGGTGTCTCCGTAGAGCGCGGCGACTTGGCGCCAGATGGCCGAGGCGCGCTGCTTGTCGCCGGAGGAGTTGGCCGCGCGTGCCAGGAGCTCCGTGAGTCGGTCGATGTCGCCCGTGCGCGCCAGGCACGCGCGGAGCTCGCGCGCAGCGGCGGTGCTCTCAGGGTCGAGCTCGAGGGCCTGCTCGAGCGCATGGGCTGCGTTGTCGTCGTCCTGGGTGGCGCGCGCGGCGCGCACGTAGAGGGCCGCCGCTGTCTTGCGGTCGTTCAGCACGGTGGCTTCGCGCTCCGCGGCCTCGAGCAAGACTTCGTACTCGTTGTTGTGCAGCGCGAGGCGCGACAACCCACGTGCCGCGGCCAAGTTCTCGGGATCGATGTCGAGGGCGTTGCGATAGAGGGGCAGGGCGCTCTCGGGATCGCTCGCCTCGAGGGACTCGCCGAGGCGCGTGAGATGCGAGGCGCGCAGCGCGCGATCGCGGGAGACGTTGGCGATGCGCTGATCGACCAGGCTGAGCAGTGAAGCCTCACGCTGCTCCAGGGCGAGCAGTTCGAGCGCCCCGAGGGCCTCGAGGTCGTGCGGGGAGAGCACCAGGATTTCCTGGTAGGCACGCAGGGGCGTAAAGGTGCCTTCTGCGCGTCCTCCGAGGCGCGCTAGCTCGCGCAGCGCGGCGGTGCGCGAGTTCGGATCCGTGAGCACGCGCGCCGAGGTCGCGAGCACGCCCGCCAGCTCCTGCCACTGGTTGGTCTTGCGATACAGCGACTCGAGCGCCAGCAGCGCGCCGTGGTGCGAAGCCTCGATGGTGCGCACCTCTTCGAAGCACGCGATGGCACGACGCAGGTCGCGCTGGTGGTCGCGCAGGACCTCCCCGAGCTGCATCAAGAGCGCGATGCGATGGGCGGGATCGCTCGCCAGGTCGACCGCACGGGCCAGGTCTTCTCCGAGTTTGCTGTGTTCTCCGCGGGCGGACCGCAGGCGGATGCGCCCCGTGAGCGCCAGGAGCTGATTTTCGTCCTCTTGGAGGGCCTTGTCGTAGGAGTCAATGGCCGCCTCGGGCTTCAAGAGGCGGTATTCGTAGACCTCACCGACCCGCAGGTGGATGGTGGCCCGCTCCTCGCGCGTCGCGTGGTTCTTGAGATCGCGCAGCAGGACCTCGATGAGCTCCTCCCAGCGGCTGTGTTCGCGCAGTTTGCGGGCCAGGGCGCGCAACGCGGTGCTGGAGGTCGGGTCCAGCGTGACGGCACGGCGATAGAGCTCGGTGGCTTCCTGGTGCGAGCCGAGGCGATTCTCGGCCAGTTCGGCCATCTTGAAGAGCAGCTGCGCGGCGCGCGGCGTGTCGCCGAGCACCGTGAGCTCCGCCTGGTAGAGCGCCAGCAAATCCTCCCAGCGCCCCGCCTGATAGTAGATGCGGCCGAGGGTGGTCAGCGCGGGCACGTAGCAGGAGTCGAGGGCGACGACCTTCTTGAGCATCGCCATCGCTGCGTCGCGCTCGTTCAGATGCTCGTCGAGCACCTCGGCGGCTCGGTGCAGGAGCGCTACGCGCTGCGAGCGGTCGGCCGTGAGCTCGGCCTCGCGCACCAAGGCATCGGACAAGTCAGAGTAGCGCTCGGCGGCCTCGGCGGCACGCTGCAGGGCGTGGAGCGAGCCGAGGTGCTTGGGATCGCGCTTGAGCACACGCCGGTAGGCGTGCATGGCCTGGGTGGGATCTTCCAGCTGATCTTCGTAGAGACTTCCCACTTTGATCAGGTACGTGATGGCCAGCTCGCCCTCGACCCGCTCTACCGCGCGCTCGTACAGCTCGATGAGCTCGCGGTAGCGCTTGGTCTGCGAGAACAGGCGAGTCAGCGCCTTAAACGAGGGGGCATAGATGGCCACAGCCGAGAGCGCTCGCGTGTGATGCTCGAGCGCGCCGTCGACATCATCGAGCCGCTTCTCGAGAATCTCCGCCACCCGCGCGTGGCTCGCGGCGCGCCGCGCCACGTCCGTGGTCGCCGCGCCTTCGGCCAGGTGCATGGCCATCAGTTCGTCCCAGCGCCCGCGCGCGGCGTAGTAGTTCCCGAGCGCCTGCAGCGCGGGCACGTAGCAGGGGTCTACGTGGAGCGAGCGGGCGAACCAGCGCTGCGCCGTGTCCGGGTCGTTCAGGTGCTCGTCGTGGATCTGGCCGATCCGATGCAACAAGCCCGCACGGTCCGGCACCGCGCCCAGGGCCTCGGCCAGCTCCGAGAGTACGAGCGCGAGCCCAGTGTAGTCGCGCGCGGCCTCCTTGAGCTGGACCAGTTCCTCGAGCAACAGTCGGTCACGCGGCGCGAACGCCAGCGCCGCCTCCAGCGCCTGGATGGCGTCGGGCCGATTGCCGAGCTTGTCCGCCTGCAGCCGCGCCACCCCGTGGAGCGCCGCCAAGCGAAGCGTCTGGTCCGAGCTGCGCGCGGCCTCCAGTTCGAGCATCCGGATCAGATCCCGATGACGACCACGGCCGTAGTAGAGACGCTTGAGCGCCTCGAGCGCATCCTGGGAGTCCGGGTCGATCTCGAGGGCGGTCTCGTACTGCGCGATGGATCCCTCGACGTCCTTGAGGCGCGTCTCGAGGAGCTGTGCGCGCTGGACCAGCAGCGCGGCGCGTTGCTTGGTATCTGCCTCGAGCGCATTGGCCTGGCGCGCCAGGGTTTGCGCGAGGTCGGGCCAGGCTTCGCTCAGGAACTCGCACTGCTCGAGCGCCTTCAAGACCACCGTGTCGGAGGGCGCCAGTGCCAGCGCGGTGCTGTACACGCGATGGGCCTCCTGTCGCAGCGCGAGACCGTCCTCGAGCAAGCGCCCCTTGGCGTAGAGCAGTCGCGCCTTGTGCTGCGGATCAGGCGTGAGCCGCGCCTCGGCGTCGTAGAGATCGGCGGCCTGCCGCAGGCTTCGGCGCGCGATCAGGCCACGCCGCAGACCTCGGATGGTCGGCAGGTGGTCGGGCGCCCGCTCGAGCGCCTGCTGATAGTGCGAGACGGCCTTCTTGGCGTCGCCCAGTGGATGCTCCCAGAGCCGCGCCAGCTCGTAGTGGAGGCGGGCTGCGCGCTGAGGCGTGGGCTGCTCTCCGAGGAGCGCTTCGCAGCGTGCGATCAGCGCCCGAGCCTGGTCTTCGGGGGAGCTCGCGGGTGCCTGGGCGGCCGCCGGAGGTTCGTCCGGGAGCAAGAGCTCCATCGTGGCGTCGGGTTCCTCCGCCGCGGGTGGGGGACACGTCACGGCCTCGGCCGACGCGAGCTTGCGTGGGTCGATGGCCCGCGGGCTCGACTCGCGCTCCGGGCTGACGTTGTTGGACGGCGCGACCGACTTGTTGCTGATCACCACGGCGGCCGCGCTCTGACGCGGGAAGCTCGGCAAGCGCGGGGGCGGCAGCGCTCCCCCGGGCAGGCTCGGCCGATTCTTGGGCGGCAGGGGCGGCGGGCGAGACGATGGACGCTCGGGGCTGGCGGAGCTGACCGAGTGCTCGGCCGACGGCGGCTCCGTGAAGGTCACGAGGATATCGTTCGAGCCAATTTCGTCGTCGCCCTCGGTTGCGTCGTGAGGCTTGGTGCTCACGGGGTCCACGGGGCGTCCATCGGGCGTCATGGTGACCCGAGTGTACCGGGGGTCCGCCAGTGATTGAAACCCGTGATTGCAGTCCCGAATCGGTTCGCCGGGACCCGAGACGAAAAAGGCGCCGGCCGGGTCACGAATGTGCCGAGCGGACGCCTTGCAGGTGGAGCCTGGTTCGCGGTCAGGCGCTGAAGCTGGAGCCGCAGCCGCAGGTGGACTTCGCCTGCGGATTCAGGAACTTGAAGCCCGCGCCGTGCAGGCCCTCGACGTAGTCGATTTGGACGCCCTCGAGGTACTGGTGGCTGATCATGTCCACGAACAGCTTGATCCCCTCGGATTCATACTGCTCGTCCATGTCGTTGACCTCGTCCTCGAAGTAGAGGTCGTACTGGAACCCGGAACAGCCGCCTCCGATAACGCGCAGGCGCAGGCCCTGCTCCCCGAGGCTCTCGGTATCTCGGATCTCTTTCACCTTGGCGGCGGCTTTCTCAGTCAACGTGATCATGGTCGGGTCTCTCCTAAAACTGGACCTCGCTGCGAACTATGGGCCCGTTCTGCTCAGCGAGCAACGATAGGGCACTCCTCCGTAGCGGACCCCACAATAGAGCGCACCACCCACTCCCGCTCACCCGCGCGGAGTAGCTTGCCCGTCTCGGCCAGGGGGCGCTTCACGTAGGCCAGCGCCACGGTCTTGTTGCCCACAGTCGCAGCCGTCCCCTGAGGCGTTACGGCGCTGCTCGTCAGGTCGCCCACGCGCTTGCCCTCCGGGTCGTACGCCACCGTCTCCGTCACCAGCTCGAAGCTACCGGCTGTCTCGAGCTGCACCAGGCGTCGATTGAGCTGGCCGCGGTTCTCGAGCATGCAAATGACCTCTTGTCCGAGGTAGCAGCCCTTGTTGAACGAGACTGCCCGGCTCTTGAGCCCCGCCTCCTGTGGGTAGTTGTCCTCGCCGAAGTCCACGCCGCAGCGGGGTACGCCTGCGAGCACGTGGGCCTGTGCCCAGCTCGCGTCGTCTACCACGTCACCACCGACCGCGCGCGCAGCGCTCACCAGACGCTCGAGGGCTGCAGGCGACTCGGACTCCGCCACCCAGATATCGAAGCCCGCGCTTTCCAGACGACTCACCGGCAGGGCGCTCTCCGAGAAGCCCGCTGCGGCCACCACGCGTTCCGCCTCCGGGCCCTGCACCGTGAGGACGCGCTGCCCGGCGTCCAGGTCGAGCTCTACGTCTTCCATGATGATGTGCTTGTCGAAGGAGGTCGTGGCCAGCTCCACGCGGGCGCCCGGCAGGACCAAGGCGAGGTCGTCCCCACGCCGACAGACCCAACCGTCCGTGAGCACCCGACCCTTCACGTTCACCGCGAGCACGTACACGGCCTTGCCCTTGTCGAGCTCCCGCAGGTCGTTGGTCACCTGACCGCTGAGCCAGCTCTGGGCGTCGTCGCCACGCACATGCAGCACGCGGTCGGAGATCGCGTAGACCGCGGCGTGCCGAAAGGGTCCGAAGGGAAACAGTGCAGCGAAGGTCTGGCCCATGGTGGAGACAAGCTGGGTCGGCCACGGGCATTGCGCAAGTCGTTGCCTCGCGGGGAGGTTACACGCGACCCGCTCAGGGCAGCGGCCGCAGGGTCCCCGAGACGACCGTGCGCATGCCCTCGGGGGTGCGCAGGAGCAAGGCGCCTTCGGGCGAGACACCCGACACCACGCCCGCGAATTCATCGCAACGCGCACTCTCCCCGCGCAGCGCCAGCCGCTCCTCCAGCGCCCGCACCACCGGCGCCGCCCCGTAGGTGACGTAGCGGTCGACCCAGTGCTCCACGTGCTCCAGCAAGGTCGCCAACACCGAGGCGCGGTCGAGATCGTCCGCCAGGCTGCCCGCCAGGGCGAGCGAGGTGGGCTCGGTGTCGAGTCCAGTCGGGAAGGTCCGGCGGTTCACGTTGACGCCGATGCCGATCACCACGGGCTGCGTGCTCTGCCCGAAGGACACGCTCTCGATCAGGATGCCGGCGCACTTGCGGCGATCGATCCACACGTCGTTGGGCCACTTCACGGCGGCTCGTCGTCCCGTCGCGAGGAACACGTCGGCCGTCTCGGCGACCGCCAGGCCCACGGCCAAGGTGAGGGGAGGGAGCTGGCCCAACGTCAGCGGCACGTGGGCGACGATGGACAGATAGAGGTCCTGCCCCGCGGGCGACACCCAGTAGCGTCCGCGCGAGCCTCGGCCCTTGGTCTGGGTTTCCGCCACGATGGTGTGGCCGTCCACGGCCCCCGCCAGGGCCGCGGCCCGCGCGTCGTCGTTGGTGGAGCCGGTCTCGCCGACCAGGGCCAGTGAGCGCCCGTAGCGGCTGCTCTTGAGTTGCTGATGAATGCGCTCCAGCGTGAGTTCGGCCATTCTCAGCCTCCGTCTCGTGGATGGCTTGCCTCGGACACCGCGTCACTCTCATCCCAGTCGAGGCCGATGTCCACCGAGGGCGCCGAATGCGTCAGCGCGCCCACGCTGATCACGTCCACCCCGTAGCTCGCGAGCCGTGCGATCCGCTCCAGCGTGATGCCCCCCGAGGCTTCGAGGATGGCGCGCCCGCTGCGCGCTCGGTTCAGCGCCACGGCGTCTTGCACCATGGCGTCGTCGAAGTTGTCGAGCAGCACGATGTCCGCGCCAGCGTCGAGGGCGACCGCGAGCTGTGCCATCGAATCCACTTCGCACTCAATGCGCGAGGTGTGCGGCGCGTGCTCACGGCAACGCGTGATGGCCTGGGCCACACCGCCTGCGGCGGCCACGTGGTTGTCCTTGATCAGCACGGCGGAGCTCAGGTCTTCGCGATGATTGTGGCCGCCACCTGCTCGCACCGCCTGGCGCTCCAGCGCGCGCAGCCCGGGTGTGGTCTTACGCGTGTCGGCAATGCGCGTGCGCGACCCGTCGGGCAGCGCTTTGACGTAGCGGCGGGTCAAGGTGGCGATGCCGCTCAAACGCTGGATGAAGTTCAGCGCCACGCGCTCGCCCTTGAGCAGCGACGCCGCGGGGCCCGTGACGAACGCGATGGCCTGGCCCTTCTCGAGGGCCGTTCCGTCGGGCACCAGCTCGCTCACCACCACGCTCGGGTCGAGCTGGGCGAACACCTCGCGAATGATCTCGCCGCCGCTCACGACCAGGGGGCAGCGCGCCCGAAAGACGCAGCGACCGAGCACGTCGGCTGGCACGCAGGATTCCGTGGTGATGTCACCGCGCCCCACGTCCTCTTCCAGGGCGAGCGCCACGACACGGGCAAGATGAATCGGGGACTTCAGGTTCACTTCCACTTCTCCACGGGGTATCCGCGCCAACGCGCGACCATCAACAAGCGCGGATCGGGGTTCACGATCCGCGGCGAGCCCACCCGCTCGAGCATAGGAAGGTCGCTGATGCTGTCGGTATAAAAGGTACTCTGGCTCAGGTCGACTCCGTGCCGCTGGGCCCACGCCACGGCATGGGTAACCTTGCCGGCACCGTAACAGAGTGGGGGCTCCCAACCCCCGGTAAAGGCGCCATCCCGGACCTCCAGGCGCGTGCAGATGAGATGCTCGATGCCGAGCTCTTCCGCGAGGGGCTCGGTGATGTAGGGCGTGGACGCGCTCAGGATGGCGCAGGTGATGCCCGCGGCGAGACAACGCTCGACCTCGCGCCGGCCGCGATCGCTGATGTGCTTACGGACCGCCCGCCCATACCACTCGCGGCACTCGTTGCGCAGGGTGGCCTCGCACTGGCCGGCGATGCTCGCAAACGCCTCGCGGGCGGCGCTCTCCGGGTCCAGCGTGCCCAGCTTGTACTCGAACAGGGTCTTGCTGAGACGCAGGTAGTCGAAGACTCCCACCTCTTGCCGCCGCATCCGCCACCTGGCGTACAGGCGAGCGGTGTTTACGGAGACCAGGGTCTTATCCACGTCGAACAGCGCCGCTCTCTTCACAACCATCCCCGCGTCAGCAGCTCGGACAGCCCATTGCTCAGGGCATGAAACCAAATCGCCGCTCCGATACCACCGCGGCGCGCCCGGATGTAGCCGAACAAGAGCCCCGGGAAGAACACCGCGAGCCGCGCCGGCGAGAACCCCACGATGAAGTGCAATACGGCGAACAAGGCCGCCTGGCCGATCCACGCGGGCCAGGAGAGCGGCGTGCCCCACAGTGAGCCCTTGGGGGGGAACAGGTCGGCCAGGCGAGTTTGGAAGTAGCCACGGAAAAGCGCTTCCTCGGGCAGGGCGACCACCAGCAGTTGACCCAGCACGAAGTCGAGCGGCTCCGCCGGTGGCTGGAAAGTGAAGGGCTGGTGCACCCGGTGGTAGAGCGCGAAGGCCAAGACAAAGGGCGGAAACACCAGGGCGGCCAGCTTGAGCGCGAACCCGAGCTCACGCGCCATGGAGGGGAGGCCAGCGCGGAGGGCGGCGAACAGCCCCGGGTCCCGCTCGTCCTGGCGTGGCTCGAGCACCCCGTCGAGGTCGATGCCGTAGTGCGCTGCACCACGCGGATCGCGGCGGGCGCGCGCCAGGGCGCCGAACAGGAAGGTCGCCGAGAGCAGCAAGGTCCCGATGGAATCGGCGTGCCCGCTCGGTGTGTGGGTAATCACCCACGTGACCAAGGTGACGGCCAGGTAGGAGATCCCCAGCTCCCTCGCGATGGCTCCTCTCGACTCAGTGTAAGGCGCTGCCTTGACCATGCAGGGCGATCTCTCTACATCGTGTGGCTTGACGATGCTCGCCGAAGGGAAAATCGACGAGATCCGTGGGAGCGTGGACCTGGTCGCGCTCATCAACGAATACGTGCCCCTGCGGCGCCAAGGAGCGCGCTTCGTGGGGCTGTGTCCCTTTCATCAGGAGAAGACTCCTTCGTTCGGCGTCTCGCGCGGCAAGGACTTCTACTACTGCTTCGGTTGCCAGGCCACGGGCGACGCCTTCACGTTCCTGCGTCACGTGGAGGGGCTCAGCTTCGTGGAGGCGGCCCAAAAGCTGGCCGAGCGTGCCGGCATCGAGCTGCCGAAGGCCGACGATCCAGGGCAGGCCGCCATGCAGCGCGTGCGCGCCCAGCGCGAGCGGTTGGCCGAGGTCATGCTCGCGGCGCAGACCTTCTTCGAGGCCGAGCTCTCGCGGCACCCCCACGCTGAGGCCGCGCGCGCTCAGATCCAGAAGCGCGGCATCCGGCCCGAGATCGCGGAGCGCTTTCATCTGGGTTACGCGCCGTCGGGCTGGGACGGCCTCGCCCAGCACCTGACCCAGCTCCGCATCGACCTGCGCGACGCCACCGACGTGGGCCTGATCGCCCCGCGTCGCCAGGGCAGCGGCTACTACGATCGCTTTCGCCATCGCCTGATGTTCCCGGTGGCCGACCAGCACGGTCGCATCATCGCCTTCAGCGGGCGCATGCTCGAGCCGCCGCCGGGGGCACCGCCCGACAACGCGCCGCCCGCCAAGTACATCAACAGCCCCGAGGGGCCGCTGTACAAGAAGGGCCAGGTCCTGTTCGGCCTCGAGACCGCTCGCGTGGCCATGCGCAAGCACAACCAGGTGATCCTGTGCGAGGGCAACTTCGACCTGCTCGGCATCTATCAGGCCGGCTTCGAGCACGTGTTGGCGCCGCTCGGCACCGCATTCACGCTGGAGCAAGCGCGCTTGATTCGCCGCTTCGCCGAGGAGGTCGTGGTGGTGTTCGACGGCGACGGCGCGGGTCGCAAGGCGACGCGGGCGGCCTACGATCTGCTCGAGGGGGCGGGGCTGCGCGGCAAAGTGGTGGTGCTCCCACCGGGGCACGATCCGGACACCTTCTTGCGTGAGCACGGGGTCGAGCGCTTTCATGCCGCAGTGCAGCATGCCGTTCCGATGGTCGACTTCCTCATCGACGCTGCCGCCAACCAGCCCCAGGACGTCGACGCGGCCACGCGCTCCCAGGCCATCCGAAGTCTCGGTCCGGTGCTCGCGAAGCTGCCGCCGGCCGAGCTCCACCTGCGCCTGGAGCGCGTCGCCCAGCGCTTCGAGATCCGCGATCTCAACGTGATCAGGCACGAACTTAGGCTCGGCGTGCTGGCTTCGCGCAAGGCCACCGAAGGCCGCTCCGGGGAGGCCCGACGCGCACCCAACAGCACCGCACCGCAGGCGCCCAATCAGCCGGTGTCCGCGCCTGTCGCACCCCCGCGCAGAATCACCGACTTACCCGAGCGACAGTGCCAGGTACTCGGAGCGATGCTCGACTGCCCCGCGTTGTTCCGGAAACAGGAAGCGCATCAATTGGCCGAGCTTTTGACGGATTCCGATCTTCGGGCCATCTTTCTGGTCACAGCGCGAATGGTCGAGGAGCGAGGGGACGTAGACGCGCGGTCGCTGCTCGAACATCTGGCGCAGAACCCGGCGCGGACATGGTTGGCAAAACGTCTATCGAGTACCCCTGAACTCGATGCAGAGCGCGCAGAGCAAGTGTGGATTAAGGGACTGCCTTTACTTGATCGCGATCGAAGGGATGAGCAGCGCGCAAGGCTCAAACGAGAAATCCAGATCGCACTTCAGAGTGGTGACACACAACGCGCGCAGGAACTGACGCGCCAACGAGATGAGCTGGCCAAGTCGTGAGAACGAGTGGCCGAGAGGTGAGCATGGCGGAGAACGAAGAGCGCACCGGACGCAAAGAAAAGTCGAAGACGGGCAAGAGCAAAGCTTCGGCCAAGGCGTCCGCCTCAGGGCATCGGTCCTCGATGCGCCCGCCGGCACCGACCAAGAGCGTTCCGCCCGCAAAGGGCGCCGCGAAGAGCAAGGCTCCCCCGGCTCCCGCCAAGGCGGCCACCGGCACCAAGGCTGCCAAGGGCAAGGCCACCGCCAAGGCCAAAGCTGCTGCGCCGGCGAAGCCTGCGAAGAAGGCCAAGGCGGCCGCGCGCGAGGTCGACGAGGACGACGACGACGAGGGTGACGACTTCGACTCCGACTTCCCCGAAGTGGAAGACTCCGACTCCGAGGGCGACTCGGAGCGCGAAGAGGCCGAGTTCGACGCGGACGAGTCCGAGAGCGACGCGCCGCCGCCTCCCACCGCGAGCAAGAACAAGAAGAAGATGAAGGACCGCCCCGAGGTCCTGAAGCTGATCGCCAAGGGCAAGGAGAAGGGCTTCGTCACCTACGACGATGTCAACGACTCACTACCCGACGACATGTCCTCCGCCGACGACATCGACGACCTGATGTCCACGCTGGCCGAGCAAAAGATCTCGGTGGTTGACGCGAGTGCCCCGATGGCGCCCGTGCAGATCACCACCAAGGCCGCGAAGCCGCGCTCGGCCGCCGCAGAGGAGCGCAAGGCCAAGGCCTTCCGTCGCGCCACCACGCTCTCCGATCGTCCCCCGGTCGATGAGGACAAGCTGTCCTCCATTGCGCCTCCGCCCTTCGTAGAGCGCGCGCCGACCAGCAGCGGCGGCGGCGACGACAGCTACTCCGGCAAGTCCAACGACCCCGTCCGCATGTACCTGCGCAAGATGGGCTCGGTCTCGTTGCTCACCCGCGAGGGCGAGGTCGAGATCGCCAAGCGCATCGAGGACGGCGAGCTCAAGGTCTTCGAGGTCATCCTCAAGAGCAAGGTGGGTCTCGAGGAGATCCTCGAGCTCGGCGAGAAGCTCAAGAAGGGCAAGATTCGCGTCAAGGACGTCGTCAAGGACGGTGACGTCGAAGAGGGCCAGGAGTTCGACGAGGTCGAGGTCACCAAGCGCGTGATCCGCTTGCTCGACAAGGTACGCCGCGTCGAGGGCCACAATCAGAAGGTCCGCGAGGAGCTCGAGCAGGGCAAGAAGCTCACCGAGAAGCAGAAGAAGACCCTTCGCGCCACGCTCGACAAGAACCGGCTCGAGCTGCTGGATACCCTGCGCGAGGTGCGCTTCGCCAAGAAGCAGGTCGACGCCATCGTCGGCAAGCTCAAGAGCTACGTCCGTCGCATCGACGAGTCCGAAGCCGCCATCCGCGATGCCGAGGAACGCACGGGCCAGATCCCGGTCGCCCAGATGCCCAAGTGGGTGCAGGAGATCGAGCTCAACCCCACGCTCGAGAAGAAGCTCGAGAAAAAGCACGGCATCAACCTCGAGGCGCTGCAGGTTCAGCTCCAGCGCTGCGAGGAGTCGCGCGCCGACATCATCAAGGTCGAAGAGGAGATGGGCCAGTCGGTCCAGAAGCTTCGCGAGACCTACAAGGAGCTTCACGAGGGCGAGCGTTCTGCGGAGCGCGCGAAGGCCGAGCTCGTCGAGGCCAACCTGCGCCTCGTGGTGTCCATCGCGAAGAAGTACACCAACCGCGGCCTGCAGTTCCTGGATCTGATCCAGGAGGGCAACATCGGCTTGATGAAGGCGGTCGACAAGTTCGAGTACCGCCGTGGCTACAAGTTCTCCACCTACGCAACGTGGTGGATTCGCCAGGCCATCACGCGTGCCATCGCCGACCAGGCGCGCACCATCCGCATCCCCGTGCACATGATCGAGACCATCAACAAGCTGGTGCGCACGTCGCGCTACTTGGTGCAGGAGCTCGGCCGGGAGCCGTCGCCCGAGGAGATCGCCGAGCGCATGGAGATGCCGCTCGACAAGGTCCGCAAGGTCCTCAAGATCGCCAAGGAACCCATCTCGCTGGAGACACCCATCGGCGAGGAGGAAGACAGCCATCTTGGCGACTTCATCGAGGACAAGTCGGTGTCGTCCCCGGTGGAAGTGGTCATCTCGAATAACCTCGAGGACAGCACGCGTCGGGTCCTCAAGACGCTCACGCCGCGCGAGGAGAAGGTGCTCCGCATGCGCTTCGGCATCGGCGAGAAGAGCGACCACACCCTCGAAGAGGTTGGCCAGGACTTCGAGGTCACGCGCGAACGCATTCGCCAGATCGAAGCCAAGGCTCTGCGGAAGCTTCGGCACCCCAGCCGGAGCAAGCAGCTGAAGTCCTTCATCGAAACCTGAGCTGGCCTAGCGCGGCCCGTCGGGCCGCCCGCGCGCCTACCGCCAAGCCCAGCCCCCCACCGAGGAGCTGGGCTTCGCTGCTTTGGGTCCCAGAAAGCCCTCGGAGCTGTTCTGCGCGCCCTAGGCGCCGATACCTCGGCGCAAGCGAGTGAGGCACCCAGTTCAACATGGCAGGCGTTTGCCGGCGTCCGGGGCGGTCGAGTCGCGAGCGCGCCCGCAGGTGCCGACTGATGCGTACTTCCTGTATGCCGCAGGGGGGCGCAGAGGACGTAAGCCGCGAATCGGCCGCCCCGGGCGCCTGCAAACGCCCACCATGGTGGGCCCACCGGGACTTGAACCCAGAACGTTCCCGTTATGAGCGGGGGGCTCTAACCATTGAGCTATGGGCCCGGGACCGAGCCGTCACCGGCTCGGCCTCCGGGTGTTTCTAGCACGCAAAATCACGCTGTCCGCATGTCGGCTTCTTGCGCTTATGACAGTTCGGCGGTACGCACGCGCCAACCGGGCCGTTGTGCCCACGAGGAGGCTGCGTGAGCGTACGGGAACAGCTGGTGGCACTCGCCAAGCTCGGACGCATCGATGCGTCCACCCACGAGTTCGATCAGGAACTCAAGCAAATCCCGAAAGAAGTCGACCAACTGCGGGAGAGCGTCTCGCTCCTCGAGGGGCTGCTGGCCAAGGAGCGTCGGGAGCTCGAAGAGGCCCAGCGGCTGTGCGAACAGCAGGACAGCGGGGTCAAGGAGGCAGCCGATGGCATCGCGCGGGCCAAGGCCAAGAGCGCCAAGGCCAAGAACGCCCGCGAGGCGGAGGCGGTCGAGCGTGAGCTCGAAGTGCTGCGGCGCACACAAAAGGAGCGCGAGGTCGAGCGCGACCGCCTGAACGCGGCCATCGCGCAGGTCAAGGGCTCCCTGGACCAGCACCAGACCGAGTTCACGGGGCTGAAGGAGCATCTGGCGCAGAAGGACGCCGAAGCTCAGGTCCGCATCGCCGAACTCGAGGCCAAGCGCCAGGTCGCACTCCACGGCCGCGACGAACTGGCCAGCTTGGTGCCGCGCGACGTGTTGCCTCGCTACGACGCCCTACGTCACCGCAGGGGCAGCGGCGTAGCCGAGGTACGCGACGGTATTTGTCAGGGCTGCCGTATGTCGGTGCGCCCGATGCAATACATCGTGATTCAGCGCGAGGAAGGCATCGAGCGCTGCGCCCACTGTCAGCGTTACCTGTACTGGGGGCGCTGGCTGGCGGAGGACAACAAGGTCCTCGACGCAGGCGAGCAGGGCGAGCCCAAGGAGTGAACCGCGCGGCCCAAGGCCGCGCGAGCTCCATGCCGAGCACTCGAATCGTCGTGGTCGCGACGTTCCGGTGCCCGCCAAGCGGCGATGACGGGCGCTCGGGTCTCACCGACGGGCGCGACGCGCCGACGCCCTGCGCGCGGCCATCGCGAGCGCGACGAGCGCCAGGAGCCACCACCCGCGTGCCCGGGGTGACCGGCTGAGCAGGGCGCTGCAACCGGAGTCCTTGGAGGACTTGGGGGTCGTTCCGGTGCCCCCGTCGCAGGCCGATTCCTGGCACGGATCGATGGGCTGGAGGTCGTCGCCGTCTCCGCCGCCGGTCCCAGCGTCGCTCTGAGAGCCCGGCGTCAGCGTGCAGTCACTCCAGCATGCGTCACCGTCGACCTGATTGGCATCGTCACAGGCTTCCTTGCCGGCGTTGTTCACCATGCCGTCGCCGCAGAACTCCAGCTCGCAGCTCGCGGCGCAGCCGTCGCCCGCCACCACGTTTCCGTCGTCGCATTCCTCGCCGGTCTGCGTGGTGCCGTCACCGCAGTCCTTGAGCGTGCAGGCGCTGCTGCAAGCGTCGCTCTCGTCGGTGTTTCCGTCGTCGCATTGCTCTCCGCTGCTCACGATGCTGTCGCCGCATACCGGCGCGCTGCAGTCGTTCTTGCACGCGTCGACGTTGACCGCGTTCCCGTCGTCGCAGGCCTCGCCCGTGGACTTGACCCCGTCGCCGCACTCGGGAGCGCTGCAGTCGTTCTTGCATGCGTCCGTGTTCAGGCTGTTTCCGTCGTCGCATTCCTCGTTCGCTGCGGTCGCGGCGTCGCCGCAATAGGCAGCCGAACAGTCGGCCTTGCAACCCGCGTCGTCGTCGCAGGCCTCGAGCCCCTCCACCACGTCGTTGCCGCAGGTGGACGTCGGGATGGTTCCGGTCGTGCCCGCGTTGTTGCGCGGGGTGGGCGTCCCGGCCTGAAAGTCGGTGGCGCTGTCGTCGGTGTCGTCGCCCGCCTCGAGCAGGCCGTTGCCCTTGAGGTTGCGTTGGAGTGCCTTACCCGCAGGGATTCCCGAGGCAGGTAGCGCGGGCTTGCCGACGCCCGTCGCGCTGCCGGTGTAGTTGCCCCAGGCGACGCAGTCGATGCTCTCGAAGCAGACCTTGCCGCCGGCTGCGCTGATCGGGGCTGTGAGTACCAGGTCCGGGGTCACGTTGAAGAGCGTCTGCGCGTCCGCGGTGGCCAGGAGCACCGTGGCCTGGTTGGCACCGGAGCCCACGTTGCCCGGGAATTTCGCCGTCAGCACCGACACGCCCGCCGCGTCGAACACCTGCACGGTGTGCTGGCTGAGGACGTTTTGGCCCATCGCGTACATCTGAAGCTCGATGTACGAGGCGTTGGGCTTGAGCGCGGTGCCAGCGAAGACCTCGCTGATGCTCATCAAGTGGTGATTCGCGTGGGCCGACTGGGCGTGTGCGAGCGCGCCGGCACCGACAAGCAGGGACAGGATTGCGCGTTTCAAGGGAGCTCCTCGGTTCTTTGCTCGCGCGCCCGAGGGCGCGCTTCGACCAGAGCCCGCCGGCGCAGAGGTCCCCCTCAGCCTCCCACCAACGACAACCACTCGGGATGGGGCTTCCCCTCACCGCGGACGACCTCAAAGTACCGCTTTTGTACCTTTTCGGTAACTGGACCGCGTGCGCCGATACCGATTTGCCGGTCGTCGATTTCGCGCACGGGCGTGATCTCCGCCGCGGTGCCGCACATGAAGACCTCGTCTGCGATGTACAGCTCGTCGCGGGTGATGGTGCGCTCCACCAGCTTGAGCCCCAGCTCGTCGCACAGCTGAATGACGGTGTCGCGGGTAATTCCCCCGAGAATCGAGGCACCTAGCGGCGGCGTGTAGATGACGCCCTTCTTCACCATGAAGATGTTCTCACCCGACGCCTCGGCCACGCAGCCCTGGGTGTCGAGCATGATGGCTTCCTGATAGCCGGCCGCCATCACCTCGCGCTTGGCGAGGATCGAGTTCACGTAGTGCCCGACGATCTTGCCCTTGGCCATCACCGAGTTGATACCGGGGCGTGTGAAGGAGCTCACCTTGGCACGAATGCCCTTCTTGAGGCCCTCGTCCCCCAGGTAGGCACCCCATTTCCAGACCACCACCGTGAGATGGGTCCGGTTCTCGGTGGCACCGAGCCCCATGGCCCCCGATCCCAGGAACGCCAGCGGCCGCAGGTAGCACTCGGCGAGCTTGTTCACCCGCACGGTCTCCAGGCACGCAGCCACGACCTCCTCGCGGCTCTGCTCCAGCTTCATCGTACAGATGTGGGCGGATTCGAAGAGACGGTCGACGTGCTCCTGAAGTCGGAAGATCGCGCTCTGCCCGTTGGCCAGCTTGTAGCAGCGGATACCCTCGAAGACCCCGAGCCCGTAGTGCAGGGTGTGCGTGAGCACGTGCACCTTGGCGTCGTCCCAGTTGACGAGCGCACCATCGAGCCAGATTTTCTCCACTTTATCGACCATCGAGCGCCTCCAAACGGAAGGCAGTGATCGCATGGCCGCGCGGGCCCGTCCACGATTTGCTGGCGCACGCAGCCGCCCATTTCCGAAGGGTGGGCGCCCGGGCCGCTCGGTTGACGCTGAAACCCCCGTCTAGTACAACCGCGCGGCCTCAGATCCCGGTGCGCCAGTGTCTCGTTCAGAGCTTGGTCGGCATCATGCTAGGGCAGCCTAAGCGACTCGCTCGCCGGGTCGTTGGGGTGGGGTGGCGGCTCTCGGCGGTGGAGAGCTCGGATGAAGCCCGTTGCAGGTTAGCGCAGGAGTTTCCCTTTGTACGGCCTTTTGCACATTTTGACGACCTGGTTACAGCCCGATGCGAGCTCGGGTGCGGCGCCAGTGAGCAGCAGCCCGGCGCGCGCGCCGGGTGGTCTCGACGGGGGGCTCACGAACATCGGCCTGATGGCGCTGATGATGGTGGTCTTCTGGTTGGTGCTGATCCGGCCCCAACAGAAGAAGCAGAAAGAGCTCGACGCGCTGCTCAAGCAGCTCAAGAAGGGCCAAAAGGTTCGCACCAGCGGGGGCATTCGCGGCGAGATCGTCGACTTCAAAACTGAAGCCGGCGACGAGGTGGTGCTGATGATCGCCGACCGCGTGAAGATCAACATTCTTCGTTCTCACGTCGCCGGGCTCGTGGAGCAGGGCGAGCAAGAGCAGAAGAGCTGAGGGGTTCGGAGCCGCGCGAGCGCGCTTCGAGTCTCAAGCCAGAAGGCTGAGAGAGATATGGACAGGGGTTGGTACGCACGCGTGAGCCTGGTGGCCTTGTTGCTGGTCGGCTCTGTACTCGTGGTGTGGCCGAGCTTGGACGCAGTGTATCCGGCGCCCGCTTGGCTCAAGGACAAGGTTTCCTCGCGCATCGCGCCTGGACTCGACGTCAAGGGAGGCCTGCGGCTGACCTACGAGGTCGAGGTGGACGAAGCGATTCGCGACCGTCGCGATCGGTTGGCCGAGGACATCCTCGACCGCCTGGGCGTGGCTTTCGGCATCTTCAAGGCGGAAGAGCGGCCGACCCGTGAGCAACTCGACCAGGTGCGCGCGCGCGTGACCGTCGAGACTGTCGGTGAGCGCCAGATCCGCGCGACCTTCAAGAGTGCCGCGGACGCCGAGAAGCTCAACCTCGACCTGATCCGCAAGTTCGGTGACCTCAAGGAAGAGTCCCGCAAGGGCGCGGTGGTCATGATGGGCATCCGCCCGGACATGGTCGACCAGCTGCGCGAGACCGCCGTGGGCCAGGCCCGCGAGACCATCGCCGACCGCATCGACAAGCTCGGTGTGCGCGAGACGAGCGTCACGGCGCGCGGCACGGACATCGCCATCGAGATCCCGGGCGCAGACGAGGCGAGCTTCGCGCGCATCCGCGAGATCATCAGCCGTACGGCGCGCCTGGAGTTCAAGGTCGTCGACGACGACAGCAACTTCATGGACACGCTGACCGATTTGCCCGAGGGCGTGGAGCGTCAGAGCGAAGTGGTCTCGGCCGGCGTCCAGACGCCCCAGAAGGTAGTGAGCTACCTGCTGGCTCAGGGCGAGAACGCCCGCCAGACCCTGCAGGCCTACGTGGACTCCGTGAGGGACAAGGTCCCAGACGGCCGCGAGATCGCGCTCGGGGAGCTCGATTCCATGGAAGAGGGGCCTGCGGCTTCCAAGAACCGGGCCTGGCGTACGTACCTGCTCAACTCGCGCGCCGACGTGAGCGGTGAAGACGTGAAGGAAGCCTTCACGGCCTTCGACCAGGAGAACAACGCGCCGTACGTCGCGCTGAACTTCAACCAGAAGGGCGCCGACAAGTTCGGTGAGCTCACGGGCCGGAACATCAAGCGCCGTATGGCCATCGTGCTCGACGAGCGCGTCGAGAGCGCGCCCGTGATTCAGACCCAGATCGGCGGCGGTCGCTGCCAGATCACGCTCGGCGGATCGCGCAACTACAACGAGACGCTGCAGGAAGCCAAGGACCTCGTGGTGGTGCTGCGCGCGGGCGCATTGCCTGCGCCCATCCGTCCGGCCAACGAGCAGATGATTGGTCCGTCGCTCGGGCAAGACGCCATCCAGAAGGGCGGCTTGGGAGCGCTCCTCGGCATCGCCCTCGTGGTCATCTTCATGCTGATCTACTACCAGATGGCTGGCTTGGTCGCGGACCTGTCCGTGCTCTTGAACCTCCTGTTCCTGTTCGCGCTGATGGCGCTGTTCGAGGCCACGCTCACGCTCCCCGGCGTCGCTGGCATTGCGCTCACCGTCGGTATGGCGGTGGACGCCAACGTGCTCATCAACGAGCGCATCCGCGAGGAGCTGCGGGCGGGTAAGTCGGCTCGCGTCGCGGTGGACCAGGGCTTCGACCGCGCTTTCTGGTCGATCTTCGACGGTCAGATCACCACCTTCATCGCGGGCGTGGTGCTCTTCCAGTACGGCAGCGGTCCCATCAAGGGCTTCGCCGTCACGCTGATGATCGGCATCGTCACCTCGCTCTTCACGGGCGTGTTCTGTTCGCGGGTTTTCTTCGATTGGCTCGTGCGCGGTCTGCGCGTGAAGTCGCTCAAGGTCGGGTGAGGTCATGGAGTTCTTCAAGCCGAAAGGCACCATCAACTTCATGAAGTACCGCGGGGTCATCATCCCGATCTCGCTGTTCTTGGCGTTCCTCGGCATCGTGTCCGTGGCGTGGCCGGGTCCGAACTACGGCATCGACTTCAAGGGCGGCACCGAGATCCAGCTGAAGTTCGGTGAGAAGGTCACCTCCAACCAGGTGCGCTCCACCTTGGCCGAGATCGGATACGACGCCGAAGTCGTGAACGTCGAAGGCCGTCCGGGTGAGTACCTGGTGCGCGTCGGCGAGGTCAGCTCGCTGCCCTCCGGCAAAATCGAGGAGATCAAGAAGGCCATCAACTGGAACATCGCCGGCGTGAAGGTCGAGGAGCTCCGGGTCTCCCCCGGTGGCGACAAGATCGCGCTGCGCATGCGCGAGGAGACCGATCCCGATGCCATCGAGCAGGCCCTCAAGGCGGCCGGCGCGGACGTGCGCGCGGTCGCGCCCTTCGGTTCGCGCGACCAGCATCGCTACGAGGCGCAGCTGGTGGGCGTCGCCGACGAGGTCATTCAGGGCCTGCAGGCCAAGCTGGGCGAGGCGGCCCCCGAGGCTCCGCTGCGCGTGGAATGGGTGGGTCCCAAGGCTGGTAAGCAGCTGCGCGTTGCGGCGGTGAAGTCGCTGATGTGGGCGATCCTCTTCATCATGGGCTACGTGGCGATGCGCTTCGATCTGCGCTTCGCACCCGGCGGCATCATCGCGCTGATGCACGACGCCCTGATCACCGTGCTCGTGTTCGTGGTGATGCGCCGCGAGATCAACCTGGCGACGGTGGCAGCGCTGCTCACCATTCTCGGTTACTCCATCAACGACACCATCGTGATCTTCGATCGCATCCGCGAGAACATGACGCGCATGCGCGAGCACTCGATGTACGACCTCATCAACATCAGCACGACGCAGACGCTGTCGCGCTCGATCCTGACGTCGTTCGTGACCTTGCTCTCGATCTTGCCCTTCTTGATCTGGGGAACCCCCGTCATCAAGGACTTCGCCCTCGCGTTGGTCATCGGTATGGTCGTCGGCTCCTACTCCACGATCTACATCGCCGCTCCGTTCACGGAGTGGATGGACAGGAAGCTCTTCTCCAAAGCGTGAGCCGTTCTGCGGGGCCGTGGGGCGCAAGTTGTGCTCTACTCGGCCCCGTGCTGGCCACGCTCGAAGAAGTCACCGAGATCGACGCGGGCGGTCGCGCCAGCGAACCCGCAGGAGTCGGCCTCGTGCCGGCGCTCCCCTCGGTCGCACCCGCTCCTGCACCGGCCAGGCTAAGCCGCCGCTACGTGCTGCGGCAGCAGGACCCTGCGCGGGCCGAGGAACTCGCGCGAACCTGCGGTGTCTCTCCCGTCATAGCCCAGGTGCTGTTGAACCGCGGGCTCTTCGAGGGAGCCGAGGCCCAGGCGTTCTTGCAGCCCAAGCTCGCGAACCTCACGCAGCCGGACGGCATGCTCGACCGGGCCCGCGCGGCCGAGCGCCTGGCAGATGCGGTTGACCGACGCGAGCAAATCGTGGTGTTCGGGGACTACGACGTCGATGGCACCACCAGCACGGCGATCCTGGCCGACGTACTCGAGGCGCTCGGCGGGCGCGTTCAAGCCCTGGTCGCGAATCGTTTCGAGGGAGGCTACGGGCTGAGCGATCGCGCGCTCGATCGCATTCTCGCCCTTTCGCCGCGCGTTCTCGTCACCTGTGACTGCGGCTCGAGCGACGGCCCGCGCGTGGCACGTGCGCGCGCCGCGGGTGTGGACGTGATCGTGGTGGATCACCACCTGGTTCCTCCCGACCCGCTCGAGGCGGTGGCGTTCCTCAATCCGCATCGGCCCGAGTGCGGCTTTCCCTTCAAAGGCCTGTGCAGCGCCGGGCTGGCGCTGTCGCTGTCGGCCGCCGTTCGCGCGCGGCTCAAGTCCAACCTCGACCTGCGCCAGTGGCTCGACTTGGTGGCGCTCGGGACCATCGCGGACATCGCCCCATTGCACACGGACAACCGGGCCCTGGTGCGCGTCGGCCTCGATCGCCTGGCCTCCGATCAAGCGCGCCCGGGTGTGATGGCGTTGCGCGAAGCCGCCAAGATTCGGACGGGTACCCACGTGTCGGGTATCGACGTGGCCTTCCGGCTAGCGCCGCGGTTGAACGCGGCAGGTCGGCTCGGCGATCCGGCCGTGACTTTGGCGCTCCTGCGCGCCAAGACCCTCGAGGAGGCACGCGGACTCGCGCTGCAAATCGAGCGTCTGAACAACGAGCGCAAGGAGCTCGAGCGCCAGGTGACCGCGGCCGCCATCGAGCAAGTCGATCTCGATGCCCACGAGCGCCACGGCATCGTGGCGGCAGGGCAGGGCTGGCACCGCGGCGTGGTCGGTATCAGCGCGGCCCGCCTCGTGGAGCGCTATCAGCGGCCCACCCTGGTGATTGGCCTGGACGGCGAGTTCGGGCACGGCAGCGGTCGCGCCCCCGACGGCTTTCCGCTCTACGCCGCCATCGCCCGTAGTCGGGAGCTGCTCGAGAAGTTTGGCGGTCACGACGCGGCAGCGGGCCTCACAATCCGCGCCGATCGCGTGGAGCTGTTGCGCGCTCAATTCGAGAGCGCCTGTGCCGAGCTCGCCACGCAGCGCATCGAAGTCGAGGAGATCGCGGTCGATGCGCGCATCGACGGTGAGGGTTATCGCCTCCCTGTGGCCCCGGAGTTGGTGCTCCTCGAGCCACTCGGAGAGTGCAACCCCGAGCCGGTGTTCGAAGCTCGCGGCGAGGTGGTGCGCGCCGACGAAGTGGGTGAGGGGCACCTCAAGCTCACGCTTCGCATCGGCGCACGCGAGCTCCCCGCATTCGGTTACGAGCTGGCCGCACGCCGTCCAGCGCTCGCCACGCGCGTGCGTGCCTTCGGGCACCTCCGCCCCGACACCTATCGAGGGGGGCAATGCGTGGAATTGCGGCTCCTCGATCTCGAGCTCGAAACTCCCTGAGCGCGGCGCACGGGGTGGGCTTGCCCTGGCGCCGAGTGTTGGCGCGACTTTCCTACCTCGCGCGCCGCTGCCAGGGCGCTACTTGCCGGTCCACTTGGGCTCCCGCTTCTGAAGAAATGCTGCCAGCCCTTCCGCGGCATCCTGGGTGCCGAGTAGCGCCAGGAACTGGGCCTTGAGTGTCGGTAGGCTCTCGGCCAGCGGCACCCCATGCTGCTGATGGAACGCGCGCAGGCCGTGCGCCATGGCAGTGGGAGAACGGCTAGAGAGCGCTTGGCTGAGCTTGTTTACTTCTGCGTCCAGCTCGCCGTCTGCCACGACCCGCGTCAGCAGGCCCGCTTCGAAGGCGGCGTGGGCGCTCCATTTCTCGCCCACCAACATCAGCTCGATCAGCTTGCGGCGGGGCATCAGGGGCGCCAGCACGGCCATGATCTGCATCGGAAATAGTCCGCGGTGGATCTCGGGGGTACCGAGCACCGCGCTCTCGGCGGCGATCGCGAAATCCGCGCTCGCCACGAGCCCTAGACCTCCCCCCAGGGCGGGGCCGAGGACGCGGGCCACGACGGGCTTGCCCAGCGCGGAGAACCGCAGCAGCAGGTCCGCAAAGTCACCACGTACCGCGAGGGCGGGCTCCTTGCCCGCGCTCCCCATCTGGCTGAGATCCGCGCCAGCACAGAAGGCCGCCCCGCTACCCGTGAGGACGACCACGCGCACGTCGGGATCCTCTTTGGCGTCGTCCAGGGCCCACAACAGCTCGTTGACCATCTGCGGGCTGAGCGCGTTTTTCCGCTCCGGATTGTGCAGGGTCAGCGTGGCGACGTGGTCGCTCCGTTGAACCTGGAGCTTCTGGTATTCGGGGCGATGGGCGAGGGCCATGAGTCTTAACTCCACTTTCGCGGGCGGGGATTTCGACAGGAAACTGACGGGCTTGGGCCAGCGTTCCTTGATGTGTCTCGCCTTTCAACGTACTCTGCCCGGCACAGTCACGGGAGGGGTGGGTGCGGTCGCTCATGCTCAAGTCTTTCGCAACGGCGCTTCTGGTATTGGCGGTCACGTTCCAGGCGAGCGAGGCCTCGGCTCAGGCTCAGCCCACGGATTCGAGCGAGGTCATCACCACGCCGGGGCACCGCCTCAACGGCAATGTCGCCGGAACCATTGGGCTTGGCCTGCTGGGTGCGGAAGTCGGCCTGATCCTGACCCCCACCTTCGGCCTCCAGGATCACTGGTGGGCGTGGGTGCTGTTCCCCACCGTGGGAGCGGCGGGCGGTGCGGTCGCAGGCGCCCTGGCGTTCGATCCGCATGACCCTGGCCCCAAGGTCACGCTCACGTTGATGGGCGTGGGCATGGCCCTGGTCGTCCCCGCCATCGTGGGAGCCATGGCCCTCAAGGACCGCAAGAACAACCGCGCTCTCGAGAATCGGCTCGAGGGAGGTGGGGCAATCCGCCTCAGCAAGAAGGGCACACGCTTCGGCGTGCCCGATGTGGGTGCCACGCCCGTGTACACCGCGGCCGAGCAGCAGCGTTTTGGCGTGACCCAGCGCAGCGCCTACCAGATTTCGCTGGTTTCTGGCCGCTTCTGAGCCGCGCGACCAGCTAGGTCCGCGCACGAAAGGTGCGGCCAGCGTCCGCGGGCTGCGAGAGTACGGCCAGAGGGCTTCGCGGTTTCGAAGGCCGTTCAAGCCCGCCGTCCCGGAGCCGCACGATGTCCATGTTGGCCGCTCGAGTGCAGCTCACGCTCCAGCAGCGCAGCTTGTTTCGCGGAGCCCGCACCGTGCTGGTGGCTTGCTCGGGCGGACCGGACTCGCAGGTTCTGCTGCATGTTCTTGCCGGACTACGAGCCCGCCACGGCTGCACTCTGGTGGCGGCTGGCGTCGACCACGGACTGCGTCCGGAGGCCGCCTCGGAGCTCGCACTCGCCGAAGAGCTGGCCCAGCAGCTCGAGGTGCCATTCATGCGGCTTCAGGTGCGCGTGGCGACCGGGCCCTCGCTGCAGGCCCAGGCGCGCTCAGCGCGCTACCAGGCGCTGCTCGCGTGCGCGCAGGAGCATGGGGCCGAACGGGTCGCCGTCGGACACACCCTGGACGATCAGGCCGAAACCGTGCTCGGCAGGCTGCTGCGCGGGGCTGGACTCGAAGGGCTGCGCGGGGTGGTGCCCAGGCGCGCGGACGGCGTGGTGCGGCCGTTGCTCGACGCGCGCCGCGCGGAGGTGCACGCCCATGCCGCGGAGCATCAACTTCGGTTCGCGCGAGATCCCAGCAATCAGGACCGGAAATTTATGCGCGTGCGTGTGCGAAACCGCCTATTGCCCGAGTTGGAGGCCGAGAATCCTCGCCTCACTGAGCATTTGGCTGCGCTCGCGGATGATGTGCGAGAGGTTTCGCAGTTGCTCGCAGGCGAGGTGCAGCGTGCGAAGCGGGCGCTCGAGCTCGGCATGAATGGAGCGGATGTCGAAGGCGCCCGGGAAGAAACGGGTTATGTCAGGCGTTCGGCCTTGAAGTTGCTAGTGGAAGAGAAGACAGGCAGCGCAATTCAACGCACCCATTTGGTCGCGCTCGAGCGTATGCTGAGAGATGGCGGGCAAGTGAGGTTGCCTGGGGACATCGTCGCCTCCATCGGCACAGGGGGGCAGTTGTGCTTTTCCCGCGTCGAGAAACGGGGGCGGGGTATGCGGCGACCAAACCACTGAACGGTACTCGGGCGGAAGCGCCCCCGAAATGAAACCACGTGATCGGGCCAGCGTGCCCGCGTCGAGCGAGCCACCAGGCGAACGAGATTGGACACATCGAGATAACGAAATCCGCCACGAAAGAGCGGCTAGCGCGTCAGCAGCTCTTATTGATGGGGAGGGGGGCCTGTGTTATCACGAAAGCGCCCCTTACGTAGGTCGAGCACTGCCCCCAAGAAGGCCCTCGACCGCAGGCTTTAACCCGCGCGCGCGCCCATGAGGTTTCCGTGAAGCAAAGCCACAAGACCCTTTTGCTGTGGGTCCTGCTGATCCTGATGTTCGTCGCCATCTACAACCTGGTGTCGGACCCGGATCAACCGCAGAGCGTGGCCTTCAGCGATTTCATGACCGACGTGCGCAACGGCAAGGTCGAGCAAGTCTCGATTCGCCCACGCGAGAACAGCGCGGAGTACCGCTACGTCGCGGTCACCGACGAGGCGCCCAAGAAGAAGGTGTCGGTCGGTATCGTCGGGGAGTCGATCAACCAGGAGTTGATCGCCAACAACGTGAAGGTCGAATACACGGCCGACGACCAGAACGGCCTCTGGACGAGCTTGCTCGTCACGTGGCTGCCGATGGTCTTCCTGCTGGTGATCTTCTTCTTCTTCATGCGACAGCTGCAGGCGTCCGGCGGCAAGGCGATGAGCTTCGGCAAATCGCGCGCGCGGCTGCTCAACGAGTCGCAGAACAAGGTCACCTTCGCCGATGTCGCGGGGATCGACGAGGCCAAGGACGACTGCGAAGAGATCATCGCGTTCCTCAAGGACCCCAAGAAGTTCCAGCGCCTCGGCGGCCGCATCCCCAAGGGCGTGCTGCTGATGGGCGCCCCCGGCACCGGTAAGACCCTGCTGGCGCGCGCTATCGCGGGCGAAGCCGGCGTGCCCTTCTTCAGCATCTCGGGCTCCGACTTCGTGGAAATGTTCGTGGGCGTGGGCGCCTCGCGCGTCCGCGACCTGTTCGAGCAGGGCAAGAAGCACGCGCCCTGCATCATCTTCATCGACGAGATCGACGCTGTCGGTCGCCACCGCGGCTCGGGCCTCGGCGGTGGTCACGACGAGCGCGAGCAGACCCTCAACCAGCTTCTTGTCGAGATGGACGGCTTCGAGTCGAGTGAGGGCGTGATCATCATCGCGGCCACCAACCGTCCCGACGTGCTCGACCCGGCCATCCTGCGCCCCGGTCGCTTCGACCGCCGCATCCACGTGCCGCGTCCGGATCTTCGCGGTCGCGAAGGCATCCTGCGCGTCCACACCAAGCGCACGCCGCTCTCTCCGGACGTCGACCTCGAGATCATCAGCCGCGGCACGCCCGGCTTCTCGGGTGCCGACCTGGAGAACCTCGTGAACGAAGCGGCCTTGTTGGCCGCCCGTCAGGACAAGGACAGCGTGGCCATGGCCGACTTCGAGTTGGCCAAGGACAAGGTGATGATGGGCGCCGAGCGCCGCTCCATGATCATCAGCGAGCACGAGAAGAAGACCACGGCTTGGCACGAGGCCGGCCACACGCTGGTCGCTCGCAAGCTGCCCAACCACGACCCTGTCCACAAGGTCTCGATCATCCCGCGCGGTCCGGCCCTCGGCGTGACGATGTCGCTGCCCAAGGAAGACCGTCTCGGGTACTCCCGTGACTGGGCCCTCGACCGCATCGCCATGGCTCTCGGCGGCCGCATCGCCGAGGAGCTCAAGTTCGGTCAGCTCACGACGGGTGCGTCCAACGACTTCAAGCAGGCGACGCAGCTTGCCAAGGCGATGGTCACGGAGTGGGGCATGAGCGACAAGCTGGGGCCCATGGCCTACGGCGAGCGTGAGGACAACCCCATGCTTCCGTTCGGACCCGGCGTGCGTCATCAGGATTACTCCGAGATGACGGCCCAGGAGATTGACGCCGAAGTGCGTCGCATCATCACCGAGCAGTACGCGCGGGCCAAGGGCCTCTGCAAGGAGAACATGGACAAGCTCGATGCCATCGCCGAAGCGTTGCTCGAGCGCGAGACCTTGGACTCCGAAGAGCTCGATGCCTTGATGGATGGGCGGCCGATGCCGCCGCGTGAGCGTGTGGTGATCCCGACCTACGCCGACAAGCGCAACGAGGCTCGGGAGAAGCGTAAGGGCAGCATCTTCCAGCCGCGGCCCCGCGAGGTTCCGTCGGGCGGCTGATTCTCAGGGGGGCGCATTGATTGAAAGGGGGCGGGGCGTACCTGGCGCACTGGAGGCTGAAGGCCACGCGCATCAAGGGTCCGCTCCGTCTGCTTTCGAGGGCAATGTCCTCAGTTGCGCCATCTGGGGTGTGCTCAACGTCACACCCGACTCTTTCAGCGACGGCGGCTCGTTCTTCGACCCGGCGCCCGCTCTCTCCCACGCTGAGCGCATGCTCCGCGAGGGGGCGGACGTGATCGACGTCGGGGGCGAGTCCTCGCGGCCTCCAGGCAAGACCTACGGTGCCGGCTTCGAGCCCGTGGACGCCCAGGAAGAGTTGCGCCGCGTGCTGCCGGTGGTTGAAGCCCTGGTGGCCCGCGGCGTCCGCGTCTCGGTGGATACGGTGAAGCCCGAGGTGGCCCGGCGTGTGCTCGAGGCTGGGGCTGCCATTATCAACGACGTTTCCGGAGGACGCAGCGAGGCGCTCCTCGAGGCGGTGGGGGCGCGCCGCGGCGCCGAGCTAGTACTGATGCACACGCGGGGTCGCGGCGAATGCCATGGCGACAACGTGGCCTATGGCGACGTGGCGGCCGAGGTGCGGGACGAACTCCTCTCGGCGGTGGAACGTGCGCGGCGCTGTGGGGTCCCCTCCGAGTGCATTTGGCTCGACCCCGGCCTGGGCTTCGCCAAGACGGCCCAGCAATCGGCGCAGCTCGTGAGCCGGATTGACCTGCTTCTGGCCACTCACTTGCGGGTGCTGGTGGGGCCGTCACGAAAGTCGTTCATCGCGGAGCTCGCCAAGGATGCGTCCGGAGAGCTGCCGCCCCCCGTGCGTCGTCTAGGTGGCACGGCGGCCGCGGTGACCCTCGCCGTGTGGGCGGGGGCCCAGGCCGTACGCGTCCACGACGTAGCGGAGATGCGCCAGGCGGTGGAGTTGACGCAGGGAATTGCGCGAGCCCGCCCTAAGTCGGCCGGGGTCGCCCGATGATCCATCAGCTCTACATGATCGTGGCGGACTACTTCGCACACAGCCCCCAGAAGCTGGCCATCGCCATTCTCGACGTGATCGTGGTGGCGGTGCTGGTGTATCGCGTGCTCCTGCTGCTGCGCGGCACACGGGCGCTGCAGATGGGCGTCGGCTTGGTGCTCGTGTTCTTGGCCTACGAGGCCTCGCGCCGCATCGGCCTGCTCACGCTGTACTCCTTGCTCGACGGGCTACTCGCCTCGATGGTGCTCATCATCGTGGTGATCTTCCAGTCCGACATTCGGCGCGCGTTGATGCGGTTCGGTGGGCGCACCTGGTGGGTGCCTGGATCGAGTGCCAAGGCCACCTCGGCCATCGAAGAGGTGATCAAAGCTGCCACCATGCTGGCCCAGAAGCGCATCGGCGGCCTGATGGTGTTCGAACGCGATGCCATGCTCGACGAGTTCATCCAGCGCGGTACCCAGCTCGACGCCGTGGCCTCCAAGGAGCTCCTGTACGGCCTGTTCATCCCGAGCTTCGAGAACCCGCTGCACGACGGCGCCGTGGTCATCCGCGACGGTCGCGTCTGGCAAGCGGGGGCATTCCTGCCCTTGACCAGCAATCCGGATATCGACCGCACCCTTGGCAGCCGTCACCGTGCGGCCCTCGGCATCAGCGAGGAGACCGATGCCGTGGTGCTGGTGGTCTCGGAGGAGCGCGGCGCCATCAGCCTGGTGTTCAACGGCAACATGGTGCGCGACGTGGATGCGTCGTCTTTGCGCGATGCCCTGCCCGGGCTGTTGTTCCGGCGTCCACGCCGCAAGAAGAAGAAGAGCGCCGGCGGCGTCACGTCGCGCCACAGCATGGCCCCCGCGCGCACCTCGGGCTCCTTGGCCTCGGGTTCCCTGCGCGCCTCGGACGTGGGCACGGCGCCCGCTCCGCGTGACGACGCAGCCCAGACCAACGCGCCCACCATCCGTTCGGCCGGCGAGAGCGAGCCATGACGGCGGAAGCCACCCTGCGTCAGCGCATCAAGCGCATGTTCCAGGAGAACCTCGGCCTCAAGGTATTCTCGTTGGCGGTGTCCATCGGGCTCTTCACCGTGGTGCATGGTGCCGAGTCGGGCCAGCGTTCCTTTCAGGTGCAGGTGGTGGCCATCCTGCCGCCTGCGTCCAAGGGCAAGGTGCTGGTCAACAAGATCCCCGACAAGGTGAGCGTGAAGCTCAGCGGCAGCCAGTCGGTGATCAACTCCATTCGCTCGCTCGAGTCTGTGCAGATCGATCTCACGGGCGCCCACGAGTACTACTATTTCGAGCCCTCCCTGTTCGGTCTCCCTGCGGGCCTCGATGTCCAGGTGACGCCGCCGAGCTTGACCCTCGACTGGGAGGCGCGGCTGGAGCGCAAGTTGCCCGTGCGCGTGCAGCTTGCGGGACTGGCCAACCCGAACCTCGAGCTGGTGAGTAAGCCAGTGGTGACCCCTGCGCGGATCTCGGTGTCGGGTCCGCGCTCGAGCGTCGAGCAGCTCAAGGACCTGGTCACCGAGCCGGTCTCGCTGTCCGACCTCGGGCCTGGTACCCATCGTCGCCACGTGCCGCTGCTGCCGCTACCGGAGAATATCGCGGTCACCGAGGGCAACGAGATCAACGTCGAGATCACCATCGACACCAAGAAGGAGCAGCGCAGGCTGCGTCACCTCGAGGTGGCCGCTCTCGGCGTGAACAATGAGATCGTCATGCGGCCGGCGTTCGTGGACGTCGTGGTGGCGGCGCCGCAGGGCGTGCTCGACGAGCTCAATCCCGAGCACCTGGTGCCGGTAGTGGACCTGGCGGGCGTGAACCTCGGCGGAGGCGCGGTGAGCGTGCCCGTGGCCGTGCGGGGACTCGCGGAGGGCGCGCGCGTGGTGCGCACCGAGCCCGCCGACGTGCTCGTCCGCAGCAAGTAGACCCGGAACCCGTGGAGGGCCTGCCTGCTAGCCGATGTCGCGCTTGGCTTCTTCGGCGATTTGGTCGGCCATGCGCTTGATGGTGCTCGAGTTCGGTCCCTCGATCATCACGCGTAGCTTGGGCTCCGTGCCGCTCCAGCGCACCAGCACGCGGCCGTCGGCCCCCAGGCGGCGCTCCGCGTCGCGGATGGCCTTTTGGGTGTGGGGCATGTCTTCCAGGGGCTTGCGCGCACTGAACTTGGCGTTGATGAGCACCTGGGGCACCCGTTCGATGGCTTTGTCGGTGAGGTCGCCGATGCCGCGCTGCTCGCGGGTCGCCACGGCCAGCACCTGCAGCGCGGCCACCAGGCCGTCGCCCGTGGTGGCGTGGTCCAAAAACACAAGATGTCCGCTCTGTTCGCCGCCAAAGCTCAAGCCGTTCTTGCGCATGGCGTCGACCACGTAGCGGTCACCCACGGCGCAGCGCACGAGCTTGCCCTTCTCGGCGGCCAAGGCCCGCTCGAGGCCCAGGTTACTCATCACCGTGGCCGCCAGGGTGCGCTTCTTGAGCTTGCCCATGCGCAGCATCCGGGTCGCGCACAGGGCCATCAGGGCGTCGCCGTCGACCACTTGGCCGCGCTCGTCGATGAGGATCAGGCGGTCAGCGTCGCCGTCGAGGCACACGCCGAGGTGGGCCTTCTTGCGCAGCACTTCCTTGGCGCAGGTCTCGGGGTGCGTGGCACCGACCTGACGGTTGATGTTGTAGCCGTCGGGGCGCACGCCGATGGCGATGACCTCGGCGCCCAGTTCGTGGAACACGCTAGGCGCCACGCGGTAGGCCGCGCCGTGGGCCGCGTCCACCACGATGCGTAGGCCCTCGAGCGTGAGGTCCTGCGGGAAGGTTTGCTTCACGAAGGCCACGTAGCGACCCGGGGCGTCGTCGAGGCGCTCCGCGCGCCCCACGTTCTTGCCGCGCGGGCGGTTGCGATCGATGGCGTCCGTCTCGATAAGCTTCTCGATCTCGTGCTCGACCTCGTCGGGCAACTTGAAGCCGTCGGCGGCGAAGATCTTGATGCCGTTGTCCTCGAAGGGGTTGTGCGACGCGCTGATCACCACACCCGCGTCGGCGCGCATGCTGGTGGTGAGGTGAGCGATGGCCGGCGTGGGCAGCGGGCCCGACAACATGACGCGACCGCCCAGCGCGCACACGCCCGAGGCCAATGCCGTCTCCAGCAGGTAGCCCGATACGCGCGTGTCCTTGCCGATCACCACGCGGGGCGGGTGCTTCACGCGGCGACGCGCCTGATAGGTGATGGCGGCCCCGATGCGAAAGGCGATTTCGGGGGTCATGCTGCCCTGGTTGGCTGGGCCGCGAATACCGTCGGTACCGAAAAGCTTACGTGACATGCGGAAGGCTTTTGTTACCACATCGGCCCTCTGCCTTCAGCATAACGGGAGGGCCTTTTTCAGGGCTCCCAGGCCACATCCAGGCGCCAATTCTGCACGGGGCGGTACTCTACAGTGCCCACCATGTCGGCAGGAAAGCGTAGCTCGAGCAGGCCACCGCTGCGGCTCTGTGGGGGAATCGGGTTGTTGCTGACCGTGTCGGTGTTCGTGGTGCCGCTCGCGCCCGGCGTGACGAAGCCCTCCACGTAGGCTCCGCGCACCACGTGGCGCAGCGGACCCAGACGTTTCTCGATCAGCTGGTCGAGCTGAACGCCGGCGCGGATGCGGGTGGTCCGCATGGACTGGTTGCTGCGTTGCTCGATGGAGAGCACCGGGATCGCCCCGCCGAACTCCTTGCGTACCTCCTCCGTGAGCAAGCCCGCAGTGGCGCCTGCCAGGATGCCCGCCGCCGCGCCCGTGGCGTCCTGGTTCTGACGGGCTACGTCGTCGCTGCGCGCGCCCAGCAGTTGAGCGATGATTTCGCCGGTATCGGTGATGCTCGGGTCGCTGTGGGTGAACGATACCTTCGGGTCACTCAGGCGCCCGTCCACACGCACACCGATTTCGTCTCCACCCACCTTGTGCACCGCGTACAGGTTGACCAGGGGATCGAGCTGGTCGCTGCCGTCGAACGCCATACGGCTCTCGCGCAGCTCGAAGCGCTTGCCGTAGAGCTCGATGTCGCCGCGCTTCAGCTCCGCGTTGCCCTCGATGGTGAGCGCGGGATTCCGATATCTCACCAGGAGGTCGGCCATGACCTCCGCGTTCAAGCCTGTGCGCATCACGCGGAACGGCGGCTTCTGCGACAGGAATCGCAGCTCGAACACATACGGGTTCTCCCCGGGCGGCTCGGGTGCTTCGCCCACCACGAATACGTTCGGGTGCGGATCCAGATCTTGCAGGCTGCTGGCCAGGTCGTTGGGCAAATTGACGCGTAGCTCGAGCACTTGCAGTTCGCTTCGTGTGCGCTGGGGGTCGATCTCCGCCCGCAGGCGCAGCCGGCCCGACAGCGATGACACCAACGCGCCTTCCTGACGCACGGGGAAGTCCGCCAGCTTGAGGATCAAGTCGGTGCGCACGCTGGTCGCCTTGTCGAACACCACGTTGCCGACCGTCTTGAGCGTGCCCTTGAAGTCATGGCCTTCGAAGTCCTCGATGCGCAGCCAGTTGCCCTTGAGGGTGAGCTTGGCCGTGACGTCGTCGAACTCCTGGCCAAGTGCGGTGACTCCGATGCGGCCGCGCGTGAGGTTCAAGCGTCCGTCGAAGGTCAACACGTCGTGCGCCACCTGGTACTGGACCCGTGTGGCGCCGTCGAGGGTTCCACTCACGCGTGCGTCGATGGGGAACGCCACCAGCACCGGGGCCAGCTCGAAGCGCGTGAACTTCATGTTGGCCTGGATGGGATCGATGTTCGCGGGCGTGGGGTCGGAGAACGTGGCCTGCGGCATGGACCCCGAAATGTCCGCGCGTGATCCGTTGCCTTGATCGATGGAGATGGAATAGCCGACGCGGTGATTCTCGAGGCCGCCCTTGATGCGCACCGAGAACGGGCGTCCGATGGCCCGCGCGTCGCGCAGGTTGCCGAAGTGTTGGCCCTGGCTTGCGTTAGGCACGAGTTGGAGCGCCGCCGATTCCGCCACGAAGCTCAGGTCCGGGGGATCTGCGAACAAGTCCTTGCCTTCGAGGTCCACCTTGAGTGGGCCCGCGACGTACTCGCACAGAACCGGCAATTCCTCGGCCGTGTCCGTGGTGGCGTGGAGCGTGAGATCCATGCGCGGCGGCGTGAACGGGACGCTGCCGGTGAGCCAGCCCGTGAGCGGCGTGTCCGCCAGCAGCGTACCGTTGGCCATCTTCTCCCGATCGAGGGAGATGCTGAGCGTCCCGGTGGTGCCCTTGTCGTGGGCGTTGGCGCTGAGTGACAGATCGGGACGGCGCACGATGGAGCAGGCTCCGATGCCCGCCTCGCCGTTGGGCCACGTGGCGTGCACCTTCAGCTCGCCGTGGGGGCCTTGCGGACCTTGCGCGAGGCTGGCGCTGCCGCCTGCCAGCAAGGGAACGTCGAGCGCCAGCGCACCGGGCAGTTCGTCGAGGCGCCGCTCGCTGACGCTCAGGGTCAGCTCGAAGGGGCGCGTGCCCAGGCTCGCACGTACCGCGTTCATGTCGGCGAGCTCGAGTGGCGTGGCGCTGAGCTTGGCGGTGAGCTTGGCGACGGGACCGCGGTCGTCGGCCAGCGCGAGCTCGCGCAAGTTCAGCTGCTTGCCGTCGTGCTCCACGTCGAGGTCGATCTGCACCGGGGGCCAGTCGCGATACACGAAGCCACGCACCTGGCTCTTCACGTCGATGATGGGGTCCTTGAATGTGCCGGCGCCGCGTACGGTGGCGCTGATGGTGCCCGGAGGGGGCTCGAGGCCGATCCATTCGAGCCAGGGCTTGCTCACGCTGAAGGGCACGTTCTCGAAGTCCATGCCGAATTGGTAGTTGCCGCTCAGGACCTGCTGACTGAAGCCGTGGCCCGGCCCGGGCGCGCCACCCGCATAGATGCTGATGCGGCTCCCGTCGGGCAATCCGAGCTCGCTGTCGATGTCGAAGCGATCTTCGACGAACACCATCGAGAGCAGCAGATTCAGGTTGGTCATGCCCAGGAAGACGCCGTTGCGCACCGAGCCCTGGGCATCGATGCGGGGCTGGTGCGGCACCCCCGAGAGCGTCAGGGTGCCGTCGAGGGTTCCGTCGAGGTCGGCCAAGTCAAGGCCCGAGAGCTCGCGCAGACCGCCGAGATCGAAGCTCTGGATGGTGCCCTCCACGCGATAGGCCCGCGAGTACGAGTAGCGGCCCTTGAGATCCAGGCGTTGCGCACCGTTGGCCAAGAACACCTTGTGAAACTCGATGCCATCCGGCTGCAGCAGAAGGTCTGCCTGGGCGCGCCAGGGTTCGCGGTCGCCGACGCTGAGCTCGAAGGGGAAGGCCAGCACGTGGAAGTTCTCGCCCTGCTGCTCGAGCTGCACGTGGCCCGTGAGCGCGCGGCCGGTCGCGTCTTTGAAGGAGAAGTCCGAGCCGTAGCGTCCGTGATCGCCATGCACCGCGAAGCTAAAGGTGTCGGCGGCGTAGCCCTCGAACGCGAGCCCTGCGGCGTGACCCTTGAGCTTCACCCGCGGCCTGAGGAAGTCCTGATCGACCCGGATCGCACCCTGGATTTGCAGCGCCTTGAAGGCGGCACCTTGATACGAGAATTTCTCGAGCCCCAGGTCGCCGTCGAAAGAGAACGTGTCGCCTCGCTTCTGCACCAACGCGTCCGTGCGCAGGCCCACTCGCACGCCCGTGCTGCGCAGGGTGGGGTCGCGGCTCACGTCGGGCACCACCGAGCGGATGTGCAGGCTGCCGTCGGCGTTCTCATCGACCCAGCCGTTGGCCGAGAAGCGCCCGCCTGCGTAGAAGGCGAGCACGTGGTCGATGTCGAAGCGACCGTGGGCGTAGCGGCCCACCAGCTCCGTGTCCTGGATGGCGACGCCGAGCACATCGAGCAGGGGCGCGCGAGCGTTGATGGTGACGGGGCCGTCCTTGGGCGCCGTGGAGTCCACGCTGACCTGGACCTTCACCGGCGGGAAGTAAGCGAGCAGGCGATTGAGCTCGAGGCCCTGGGTTTCCACGTGAACCCGCAAGTCACCGGCGTCGGGCATGTCTCCGCGCACCACCAGCGGACCTGCGTCGGTGCGGAGGGCCGCGCCGAAGGTGAGATGATCGAGCGGACCGTCGAGTCGCACGGCGCCTTCGAACGGGCTGATCAACGAGCTCGCGATGCTGATGTCGAAGGCGCGCAGCAAATCGGACGAGGCGGGCTCGGTGACCGCCAGGAGCGCCAGGTGATCGGGACCGTGCGCAGGCGCGCTGTAGCTGAGCGTGACGCGCAGCTTGTCCTGGTTGACGTTGAGGCGGGCCAGCGTGCGGATGCGTAAGGGCTCGGTGAGCACCTGGGTGGTGGCCTGCGCGAGCTCGAAGGGCAGCGCGAAGGGCGCCACCAGCGTGCCCGTGACCTTGGTGACATCGGCCTCGAAGATGCCTTTGACGCGGATGTGTCCCTTGACCTCGAGGTTCTCGGCGCGCAGACCCGAGAGCCCCGGCACGTCGCCGTAGAGCTGGCCGCGCTCGATGTGGATGTTCTCGAAGAACACCTGGAAGGTCGAGGGTTCGGCATCGGGAGGCGTGGGCTCGTTGGCACCCTTGGGCATCAAGGCGTCGAACAGCGTGATGGCAGCGCCCTCGGGCGAGGCGTAGGAGCGAATGCGTGCGCCCACCATGTGTCCGCGCGTGAAGCGCAGGCGGTTTTGCGCGAGCTCGTACAGGTTCATGTCGAGCTCGAGGCGCTCCGCGTGCAGCACCGGACGCTTCTGGGGGTCGAGCACGGTGACGCCCACCGCGACGATGCCGCCGAGATCCAGGGCGTCCACGCGGTCGATGTGCACCTCACCCTGCAGCAGGTTCGCCAGCTGCGTCTCCAGCGTGCGGCGCGCGAAGCCCCGTACGTCAGGTCCGAAGCGATCCCACATGAACGCCACGACACCCGCCACGAGCGCGAGCGCGCCCGCGACCCACAGGAGTCGTGTGCGCCAGCGCGATCGCGTGGGTTCGGTGCTCAAAAGGCCTCGCCGATGGTGAGATGGACCGCTCCGTTGAACCTGAACAGCGGATCTTCGCGGTTTACCTTGCTGCGTCCCTTGGGGTCGCCTTGCAGTCCCGGGACCAGCCAGCCTACGTCCAGGCGGATCGGTCCCACGATGGTCTTGTAGCGCAGGCCGCCGCCCAGGGTGGTGTTCGGTCGATCGAAGCGGAAACGCGCGGGTTGGCTCGCGGTGCCGCCGTCCACATCGCCCACGTCGACGAAGCTCGCGATGCCAAAGCTATCGCCGAGTGGTACTCGCAGCTCGACGCTCGCGATCCAGCTGCGGGTGCCGCCGGGAAAGCCGAGCACCGTGTCCAGATTGGTTTGTCCGAGGGCGCCCGCTTGCACGCCGCGCACCGAGTAGGGGCCACCACCGCGCAAGCGATACGGGCGCGGACCGAGGTGCTGCAGCTGGTCGGAGAGGCCGGTGTCCGCGGTGTAGACCTTGATCCAGCCGATGCCCGCGCGCGCACCCAAAACGAGGCCGTAGGGCAGGGGGAAGAACTGGCGTAGCTCGGGCGTGACGCGCAGATAGAACCACTCCGAGGGCGGCAAGGTTTCGTGGATCTCGAAGCGAGCCAACGTACCGCGGTGCGTGCTCGCGCGATCATCGCGGGTGTCCCACTCGAGCACCTGCTGCAAGAACAACAAGTGGTACCCCTCGGTGCGCTTCAACTGAGTCACGGCGATGGCCTCGATCGTGGTCAGGTCGCCGAACAAGTCCTTGGGGATGTACGGGTTGAAGTGGATCGCGAACGAGGTGTTGAGCCGATTCTTGAAGAAGCTGCGCGAGGGCCCGAGGCCAATGTCGATGTCGTCGCGGATGAACTTGGCGCCGTAGGGGTCGGGGCCGCGATCCCAGTTGGCGTTGAAGCGCAGCATGGTGCGCGCCTCGAGGAACGCCGGCCATTCGAGGATGGTGCTCAGCGTGTTACCGAAGCGTGGAGGCTCGCGCTGACCCTGGGCATCCTCCAGGCGCGGGAAGGGTGCCAGAAAGACCAGGCGCGGGCGCTCTTCGATGCGCAGACGCCGCAAGCCGCCGAGGAAGTTTTTCACCTCCGCGTAGGTGAACAGATGCACGTCCCACTGCTGGGTCGCGTTGATGGCGCGCTGGCCATCCTCGACGCCGATTTGCAAGCCCGCGCCGAAGCCGAGTCGGTAGAGCTTGGCGGGCTTGACGCGGATCTCGATGGGCACCCGCGCGTTCTTGGAGGCCTTCTTGGGCAGACGGCACACGCAATCCGTGGTGACTTCGGGCTCGCCACCGGCCACGGGTGTGGCCTGGTTGTTCTGCCACGCGAGCCACTCGCCTTCCTTGCCGTTCTCGCCGGGAAACTGGTTGGCCCCGGTCCGCGGATCCTGTCGACCCACCACCAGCTCCACCTCCGAGAACACGCGCATTTGGTAGATGCGTGTGCGGGCGTCTTCGAGGTCGGTCTCGCTGAAGGGCCGACCCGGGCGCAGGTCGCTCGCCTGCAAGATGAGGCGCGGTGGCAGCTTGCCGAAGCCTTCGACGCAGACCTCGCCGAACTCACTGAAGGGGCCTGGTTTGACGTTGAAGGCGATCACCGCGGAGCGCTGCTTGGGATCGATGTCGACGCGGCCCTCGACCTCCGCCGAGGCGTAGCCGCCATCGCGCAGCAAGCGCTCGAGCTTGAGCTCGGTTTGATCGAAGATGGCCTCGTCGAAACGGTCGTCCACCTGGATTTCGTTGGCCACCGCCATCAGCTCCTGGCTGAGGGACTCGTCCAGGCCGTTCGTGCCCTGCAGGGAGGCGCTGAAGACGCGCACGGGTTCACCCTCGGAGACGGTGACCTGCAGCCGGATCTTGTTCTTGTCGGTGCGCGTGCCGTAGAGGGCCTCCTCTGGCTCGGAGGTGGTCTTGAGCACGCTGGCGCCGTAGTAGCCGCGCGCGCGGTACCAGCGCTCGATGCGGGCCAAATCGCGCTCGAACACGCTGGGCTCGTAGAGCGGCCAGTCCGTCCAGGCCCAGCGCCACAGGGGCAAGTGCAGCCGTCGGGCATCGAAGGGCGGCTTGCCGCAGGTGGGCGCGGGCTCCTTGCTCAGGTCGATGGAGAGCCACTGGCGCTCCTGGGTGGCCAGGCAGGCTTGCAGCGCGAAGCGGTCGAGATCGTCGACCCCGAGGATCTCGAGCTTGTCGACGCCATAGCGGCCCTCGGGGATGTGGGCGCAGGCCCCCAGGACGAAGGCGGCGAGCAGCGCCAGAGACGGAAAAAAGCGGGTCCGCATGCGAGCGCCGACTCGAAGCACGCGTTTTCGCGTGCGAGTCGCGTATCGAGCGAACCCGCTACATCCCATCGGCTAGGGATCTACTACGGAGCGGACCTCAGGGCCCCTTAACGTCGCTGACCGCGCCCAGGCTCGAGAGGTAGACCATCAGGCCCTTCATCTGGTCCTCGGGCAGCGTGGCGGTGTCGACGGGCTTCATGCGCCCCGAGCCCTCGCGGATCTGCTTGGTCATGGCCGCGACGCTGTGGGACTCCTCCTTGAGCGAAGGGCCCAAGTCGGCGTCGCCACCGGGGTGGCAGCTGCCGCAGGCAGTATCGAAGCTGGTCTTGCCGGAGGCCGAGAGGCTCTGCCATTCCGCGCTGTCCGTGACCACGATCGCAGGTTCGCCGCCCGAGGTCGCCGCCGCGGGCTCGCTCGTGGTGGCTGCTCCGCCGCCGCCGCCGCACGCTGCGAGCAGCAAGAGGCTCGAGGCGCAGATGGTGGGCAGCCAGTTCATACGAATCATCATGTGTCCTCCGTGGGCAGCGAGTGCCGCACTAGTCGAATCGCGCCGGTTTTGCGCGGGCCTGTCAGCTGGCGTGTGGTGAACCGTGGGGCCCCCACGCCGGCCCCTCATTTACTCTGTGCGGTAGGTCCATTGCCAAGGATTTTCGGTGACAATCTGTTGGAGCCCAGGCCACTCCGCGTCTCCCGATCCATCGGCCACCGAGACCAAGACGCGCCCATCTGGAAACACCAGGGCGTGCATCGAACCAGGCTCGGAAGGGGCAGGGGAGGCCAGCGGGGTGGACAAGCGGTCTCCGGGTTCGCCGGCGCTCGCCTGGAGACGTTCCACGCAGTGCGGGTCGAGCGGCGTCTGGGGGCGGGCCTGGGGAGCCGCGAGTGGGCGTAGCGCGGCGCGCGCATTGGCGCGTGTGATGGGCTCGGGGGAGCTCAGTGCTTCGCACAATGCGGCGCAGGTGGCGGGTGAGACGGGGGAGGCGGTGGCCGCCCCGCTGGCGAGCACGAAGGCGCTCACGGGCCCGAGCGGCCAGGGCAGCAGGCGGGTCGCGGGCTCCTGGCTAAGGGCGGTCACGCGGTGGTCGTGGGCGAGCCATTGGGCTACCCAGGCGGTCGCCCGTAGACCCACTTCCGAGCCGCTTTCGGCGGCCGCAGCTCGTAGGTGCTGCCCGGTCGGCGAGCCATCGCGGACGGTGGCCCGCAGGATGGCCACCCGCAACGGGGTGGGCGCCATGTGATAGGCCTGCTGCAGCGCCTCGAGCACGCGCGGCGTGAGGAAGGCCGCGAGCCCGCGCACCGAGAGGGAGGCGAGTTCGGAGTCCCCGCGACTGCGCTCGAGCTGCTCCAGCAAATCGCGCTCCAGCTCACCGCGTGCCGCCTCGTCGAGCGCAGCCGAGGGCAGCTTGGCGAGGCAGCCTGCCAGCGCCAGGGTGATGCGTTCGCGCGCGGGCGGACGCTGAGGATGGAGGGCTGCATGGAGAGAGCCCTGGAGCTTGCCCAACGTCGCCGGGTCGCAACCCCGGCCCAGCGCGTGCGCCGCGCTCCGGCTCACCTGGGGCTCGCGGTCGGCGAGCGCCGCCAACAAGGCCGCGCGGACCGTGGCGTCGGGGCGCGTAGCGAGCGCGGCGATCGCAGCGCGTCGCACCTCCGGATCAGCGTCCTCGAGCAGCGGCAATAGCTTGCTCGTTTGCGTGGGACCAGCCCGTGCGATCAGCCATGCGATGCGTCCCCGCAGCGCGCGCGGGGCGCGCGGCAGCCACAAGAGCAGCGGGTCGACCGCCAGGTTTTCGGCGGCAGGCAACGCTCGTTCGAGCTCCGTCAGCAGGGCGGGCGCGGCCGCGGCCTGCGCGCCGTCGGTGCGCTCGAGCAGCGCCACCCAGTCGGTGCTCGGGCGCGCAGGCCGCGGCGCGAGCGCCAAATGCGCCGCCGCAGCTTCTTGCGGGCGTGCTTGGCCTTCGAGCGCGAGCAGCCGCGCCCGCGCCTCGTCGCTGAGTGGCCGCGGCACACGCAACAGGCCGCGCAGCGCCTCGAGCCGCACCCCCTCCTGGGCATCGTCGAGCGCCTGGATCAACAACGCTTCGGCGCGTGTCGGTTCCGCCTCCACCAGCAGCGTCAGCAGGGCGCCGCGTACCTCGGGCGCAGGATCGTGCAGCCTGCCGACCAGCGGCGGAAGCGACTCCTGGCCGACCAACGTGAACAGCGCCCGCGCGGCGGTCAGCCGTACCTCGGCGGCCTCGTCATCGAGCGCCGCGGCGAGCGGCCCCGCGGCGGCGCGATCGCCCAGCGCTCCGAGTGCCCGCGCGGCCTCGGCGCGGGTCTGCGGCTGGGCGTCACCGAGCACTCGGATCAGCGCCGGCACGCTCTCACGGGCTCCGAATCCGGCCCAGGCCCTGCGCGGCCGCGGCCCGCACCGTGGCGTCCGCATCCGTGAGCGCGCCGACCAACCCCGCTCGTGCGGCTTCGGTGGGGTGTAGGGGCAGCGCTCGCACCACCTCACGCCGCAGCTCCGCGCGCGGCGCACCCAGCAGGCCCACGAGTGCCTGCTCCGCGCTCGGGTCCGCGCGCTCGCCCAACAGGCGCACCAGGTCGCAGCGCACGGTGAGGTCCTGGGTTTGCTCCAAGCTCTCGATGATGCGGGCGGTTTCGCGCGGCCAATCGAAGCCCACGGCGAGCCCGCCCCACAGCATGGACACCGAGCACACCGCCATCCGCACCCTGGCCCGCATGGCCCGCAGCTTATCGCGAGGAAGCGGGACGGGAAGAGGGAACACAGTGAGCGAAGCGAACCTCGCGGTGGGAGGGGCGCCCGAGGGGAGGGCGCGCGAGCGTCCCGTGAAGATGGTAACCTTGGGGGATGCAGCGAGCGCTCCACGAGTTCGTGGCTGCGGTGCGGCGCGCGGGCGGCACCGTCTCGAGCGCCGAAGTCCTCGACGCTGCCCAGGCCTTGAGCCTGCTGGGGCTAGAGTCCCGCGAGGACGTCCGCGATGCCCTGCTCTGCACGCTGGGCAAAACCGAGTCCGATCGGGCGCGCGTGCGGGCCAGCTTCGAGCGCTACTTCAGCGCATCGGGCGCGACCCACGCCGATCTGTTCGAGCGCCTGAGTACAGCTGGTTTCAGCGCGAGTGAGCTCTCGAGCCTGCGCGTGGTGCTCGAGGCGCAAGCCAAGCTCAGCCCTGCCGGTGAGGTGCTCGCGACCCTCGTGCAGGGCGAGCCTGCGATCGATCACCTCATCGAGCGCGCGGCACGGCGGGTTCAGCTCGGGCCGGCGCGCGATCCACAACGGGCGGGCTTCGTGACCATGCGCCTGCTCGAGGCCGCGCGGGTGCCGCGCGCCGAGACCGATCTCGCTGGCATCCGCGGCGCCCTGCGCGGGGCCCTCGGCGCGCGGGGCGAAGCTCTGGCCGACGCCTTGGCGGAAGAACTGCGCGTGCTCAAGCGTCGCGCTCGGCAGCGTGTGGACCGCGCCTTTGCGGGGGAGCCGCTCGAGCGCCTCGAAGAGCGCCCCTTCGGCGAGCTCACGCCCACGGAAGTGGCCGCCGTCCAACAGGCCGTGCGCGAGCTGGCCCAGCGTCTGCTCGGGCGCGCCGCCGTGCGGGCCCGCCATCTGCGCCGCGGACGCATCGACGCCCGTCGTACCCTGCGCAAAGCGCTCCACACCGCGGGCACGCCCATCGAACTCGCCTTCCGCCGTCGCTCTCCCAAGCGCCCCAAGCTCGTGATGTTGTGCGACGTCTCCGACTCCATGCACGAGAGCGCCCGCTTCATGCTGCTCTTCGTGCACGCGGTGCAGCGCCTGTTCGCCGACGCGCGTAGCTTCGTCTTCGTGAGCGACGTGGCCGACGCCAGCGCCGTGTTCCGCGCGGCCTCCGCCGAGCGCGCCATCGAGCTCGCCTATCGTGGGGCCATCGTCAGCGTGGCCGACAACTCCCACTACGCGCGGGCCTTCTCCCAGTTGCTCGACGAGCACCCTGGTGCCCTCGATCGTCGAACCACGCTCCTGATCCTGGGGGACGCCCGCACCAACCACCTCGACCCTGGCCTAGCGTCCTTCCGGGCGCTCAGCACCCGCGTACAACGCGTGCTCTGGTTCACGCCCGACGAGCCGGCCGACTACCAGCACGGTGACAGCGCGCTCCCCCTCTACGCGCCCGAAATCGACCAGGTCTTCTCCGTGCGCGACCTGCGGGGCCTCGAGCGGGCGGCCCGGGCCCTGGTCCGTTTCTGAGTCGGTTCGTCGGTTCGCCTGCTCACATGCCTTGAATCACAGCCGTTTCACCGACCCATCCGGCCCCTGGCTGGGCTCCTTGCGGGCTGCTAGCCTCGCGCGTTCGATGAAGCGGTACCTGGTCCAGACTTTCGGCTGCCAGATGAACGTCCACGACTCCCGTCGGATCGAGGAAGTTCTCGGCGATCACGGCTATCTCCCCACCGAGGAGGCGGCCCAGGCCGACGTCATCGTGTTCAACACGTGCAGCGTCCGCGAGAAGGCCGAGCAGAAGCTGCGCAGCGCCGTAGGCACCTACCGCACGCTCAAGGCCGAGAACCCCGACCTCGTGATCGTCGTGGCAGGCTGCGTCGCCCAACAGGAGGGCGACAAGCTGCTGCGCCAGATTCCGCACCTCGACGTGGTGGTCGGTCCCGACAACATTCAGGAGCTGCCCGCGTTGGTGGAGCACCTGCGCGACGGCGGCCCGCCCGTGGCCCGCACCGTGTTCGACATGGACGCGCCGCGCTTCCTCACCGCCAAGCCGCGCACCCACGCCCGCGAGGTCACGAGCTTCGTCACCGTGATGAAGGGCTGTGACGAACGCTGCACCTACTGCATCGTGCCCTACACGCGCGGCCCAGAGCGCTATCGCCCGGCCGAAGACATCGTGTCCGAGATCGCGCGCCTGGTGGCTGGCGGCGTCCGCGAGATCACGCTGCTGGGCCAGACCGTGAATTCCTGGCATTCCCAGGGGTCTGGTGAGGGCGAGAGCGAGTTCCCCAGCTTGCTCGCGCGGATCGCCCGCGAGGTCCCCGAGCTCGCTCGGCTGCGCTACACGTCGCCCCATCCGCGCCACCTCACGCCCGCGCTCACGGCAGCCCATGCCGAGCTCTCCATCTTGCCCAAGCACTTGCACTTGCCCGTGCAGTCCGGCTCCGACCGCATGCTGAAGCGCATGCTGCGCCGCTACACCGCAGCCGATTACCTGGCCCGCGTGCAGGATCTCAAGGCGCGCGTCCCCGGACTCACGCTCTCCACGGATGTGATCGTGGGCTTCCCCGGCGAGACCGACGAGGACTTCGAGGCCACGCTCACCCTGGTGCGCGACGCCGGCTTCATTTCCCTGTTCGGGTTCAAGTACAGCCAGCGCCCCTACACACCCGCGCTCAAGCTCGAAGACGACGTGCCCGAGTCGCTGAAGGACGAGCGTTTGCAGCGCCTGTTCCAGCTGGTCGAGACCCAGCAGCGTGCCCACCTCAACGCCTTGGTCGGTCAGCGCGTGGAGGTACTCATCGAATCCCGCGACGAGTCTCGCCCGGAGCGTTTCAGCGGTCGCTCCGAGCGCAACGAGCTGGTCCACGTGGATGTGCCCGCCGGTGCCGACCCGCGCGGTGAGCTGGTGCAGGCCGAGGTCATCGAAGCCTTCAAGCACTCGCTCCATGGCGTAGCCCTGGGCGCTGTGCCCCGTCGCGAGCTGCCAGCGCCAGCCCAGCGCACGCCGGTGCGCTTGCCGCTGGCCTCTGCATGAGCCTGGAGGGCCCCGAAGCCGCACCTGCGGCCGGTTCGGCGCCTCGCTCGCGGGCAGACAACGTGGCGCTCGCCTGGTTGCCCGCCATCCTCTACACGGGCTTCATCTGGTGGCTCTCCTCGCAGCCCATCAAGCTCGACGGCATCGAGCACTTTCCCTTCCAGGACAAGGGCGTGCACTTTGTGGAGTACGGCACGCTCTGCCTCACCATCTGCTTTGCCGTGTTTCGCACCTGGCCAGGTAGGGGCGTGCGCGCGGCCCTCGCTGCCGTGCTGATCACCGTAGGTCTCGGCCTGCTCGACGAGCTCCATCAGGCGTTCGTGCCATCGCGCTCCTCGGATGGTCTGGATTTGCTTGCGGATCTGCTGGGCGCCATGGTGTTCGCGCTGGCCTACTATGGTGTGCGGCGCTGGCGCGGTCGCGCGCACGCGCACGACTGACCGTTCAGAACTTCTCGACCAGCTCGGGATCGTCGCCGATACGGGCCAGGCAACGCTCGCTGGCGTCGGCCCCGCTCGGCTCGCTCGGCATGCTGCACGTGACGTGGAGCTTTGCGCGCGGTGGATGAAACGGCTCGGTGAGTCGGGTCGCCAACAGGCTGCGCTCGTAGCCCGGCGTGCTCGTGGTCAGGGTCCAATAGCACTGGGTGCTCGCCGTCGTGAGCACACACTGGTCCGGCGCCTGTCCGAAGTAGCGCGAGAGGTCGAAGGCGCTGTGGGCACTCGCGCGTAGCTCGTCGAAAACCTGCTGTTGCTCGGGCGTCCGCGGTGCACGCCGCGTCCACCAGCGCGAATCGTTCTGATACTTGAGCTTGAGCTCGTCGCCGTCGTGGCGATGCACGCTGCACGACCCGGCCGCCTGCTCGCCGCGTGGGAGCGGAAGCAGGCACAGCACGCTGACCTTCTGACGTGTGCCCACGGCCTCCGCGAGCTCGCGATAGCCAGGGTTGTTCTTGCCCAGCCGGAAATCGCACAGCTCGGAGCCCGGCGTGATCTGCGAACAACGGGGCTCGGGCACCAGAAAATAGCTGCTCAGACCGAAGCGCGTCTTCGGCACGCCGAGCAGCCCATCGGCGCTCTGGGCGAGCGGCGCCGGCGGCTTGTGCGCACAGCTCGCGGCCAACGCCGCGACGAGCACGGCGAGCGCGCGAGAGAGTCGCATGAAGAGTCAGTCCACCTTGAGGATGGCGTGGAAGGCTTCCTGCGGAATCTCCACGGAGCCCACGTTCTTCATGCGCTTTTTGCCCTCTTTCTGCTTCTCGAGGAGCTTGCGCTTACGCGTGATGTCGCCGCCATAGCACTTGGCCGTCACGTCCTTGCGCATGGCGCGCACCGTCTCGCGCGCCACGATTTTGCCGCCGATGGCCGCCTGAATGGCCACCTCGTACTGCTGACGCGGCACGATCTCGCGCAGCTTCTCCGCCAGCTGACGCCCCACGTGCTGCGCCTTCTCTTTGTGTACGATGGCGCTGAGCGCGTCGATGGGCTCGCCATTGACCAGCATGTCGAGCTTGACCAGCGGGTTCTCGCGGTAGCCGATCAGCTCGTAGTCCATGGAGGCGTAGCCCTTGGTGGAGCTCTTGAGCTTGTCGTAGAAGTCGAACAACACCTCGCCGAGCGGCAGCTCGTAGGTGACGATGACGCGATCCTGCGAGGCGTACTGGATGCCCACCTGACTGCCGCGACGCTCCTCGCACAGCTTGATCACCGCGCCCACGTACGCGGAGGGCGTGTGGACCGAGACCTTGAAGTAGGGCTCCTCGATGGAGTCGATGTACACGGGGTCGGGTAGCTTGGACGGGTTCTCCACCCACAGCTCCTCGCCCTTGTTGGTGACCACGCGATACACCACGCTCGGCGCCGTGGTGATCAGGTCCAGGTTGTACTCGCGCTCAAGGCGCTCCTGCACCACGTCCATGTGAAGCAGACCCAAGAACCCGCAGCGGTAGCCGAAGCCGAGCGCAGCCGAGGTGTCCGGCTCGAACACGAACGCAGCATCGTTCAAGTGCAGCTTCTCGAGCGCGTCGCGCAGCTCGGTGTATTTGTCGGTCTCGGTCGGGTAGATGCCCGCGAACACCATCGGCTTCACGTCCTTGAAGCCCGACAGAGGCTCGGTGGCCGGCTTGCGCATGTCGGTCAGCGTGTCGCCCACCTTGGTGTCGTGGACCGACTTGATGCTGCAGGCCACGAAGCCTACCTCACCCGGTCCGAGCTCGGTCACCGCGCGCGCGAAGGGCGCGAACACTCCGAGCTCGTTGACCTCGTAGTCGGCCTTGGTGGACATCATCCGGATCCTCTGGCCGACCTTGATGCCGCCATCGACCACGCGCACCATCACGACGGCGCCGCGGTAGGGGTCGTACCAGCTGTCGAACACCAACGCGCGCAGGGACTCTTCGCCCTTGCCCTTGGGTGGCGGCACGCGCTTCACCACGGCCTCGAGGATGTCCTCGATGCCGATGCCCGCCTTGGCGCTGGCCGGGATCGCCTCGCTGCAGTCCAGGCCGATCACCTCTTCGACTTCGTGGCGCGCGCGATCGATGTCGGCACCAGGCAGGTCGATCTTGTTGAACACCGGGATGATCTCCAGGTTGTTCTCCAGCGCCAGGTACACGTTGGCCAGCGTCTGCGCCTCCACGCCCTGGCTCGCATCGACCACCAACAGCGCGCCCTCGCAGGCGGCCAGCGAGCGCGAGACCTCGTAGGAGAAGTCCACGTGCCCGGGCGTGTCGATCAGGTTGAGCTGGTAGGTCTCGCCGTCCTTCGCCTTGTAGGTGAGGCGCACGGTCTGGGCCTTGATCGTGATCCCGCGCTCGCGCTCCAGCTCCATGTTGTCCAGGAACTGAGCCTTGCTCTCGCGATCGGACAGCGTGCCGGTGAAGCCCAACAGCCGATCGGCGAGCGTGCTCTTCCCGTGATCGATGTGCGCAATGATTGAGAAATTGCGGATGTGAGAAGGGTCGGTCGGCATGCGGGTCCCGAAAAAGGCCTCGTACTTAGCAGGTTATGCCCTGGGGGTCTCGCAGTCCTTCGGCGAATCCCCGGGGCCCTTTGTATTCTGGGTCGTACGCGTGCCCGTGCCCGTGCTCGTACACGAAACGACCGAAAAGGGGGCCGTGCGACTAGCGCTTGCGGGCCGGGGCCTCGGGCGCGACGTCCAAGGTGAGCTGTCCCGGCAGCTGGTCACGATGCTGGCTGAGCACGAGGTCGATGCCCTCGCGGATGTACACGGCGACCGGCACCTTGGTGCGCTCGTGCAGAACCTTGAGCTGCTCGTTCTGCTCCGGCGTGATGTAGATGGTGGTGGAGATCTTCTTGCGCGCCATGCTGCTGGGCCCCGTGCCTGGCGCCGCGCCAGGCCTCTCGAGTGGCGTCGCGGACCTCGCGACCACATCCAGCGGTGAAGCTACGTGCCCACATACATACTGTCAAACCAATGGCGGGTGAGCTGTGGCCGCGGCCAAATCCGCGGGATGAGCCGAGCTTTCGGTGTCTAGGGGGGGCCGAAAACCCTGTGTCTCCGGGGGCCACCGCGGGGCCTCCAGGCCCCCTCGACGGGCCCCTCCAGGGGGCCTGGGTATTCCCCGGGGACCGGGCGGAATCGACAGCGATTTTCAAGCGTTCCCTTGCCGCAGGTACGGGGGGAAACGTAAGCTCACGTCCTGGTTGTTCTAGGAAGGGGCCTAGTTCTGTGATGCACGAACACGCTCGCGGGCGGAGCCGCTCGCTTCGTCTCTCCGCTCGCGCGCCCGAGGGCGCGCTTCGACACCTTGCAAACACCTGTGGTCGCGGTGCCTCCGTGTTGCTGCTGCTTGCAGCCGGCGCTGGTTGCCACCGTGGGGGTGACAAGGCTGGCGAGTCGGCCATGAAGCGCCGCGACCCCGAGCCACTGGTCGTGAAGTCCTGCAGCGGCGGCGACTCCCAGACCGTGGATGTGAACAACGATGGCAAGCCGGACATCCGCCACCAGGTGAGCGGCGGCAAGCGCATCTGCACCGAAATCGATATGAACTTCGACGGCAAGGTCGACGTGCACCGCTTCTACGCGGACGACGGCAAGACGGTGGCCTTCGAGCAGTTCGACTACGACTTCGACGGCAAGCTCGACCAGCAAATCTACTTCGAGAACGGCGCCCTCAAGCGCAAGGAACTCGACACCAACTTCGACGGCCTGGTCGATACCTGGATGTGGTGCGCGGGCCCGCTCACCGAGCGCACCGAGCGCGCGCGTCGCAAGCCTGGTCACGTGGACACCTGGGAGACCTACACCGACGGGCAGATCTCCGAGATTCAGTACGACGAAAACAGCGACGACCGTATCGAGAAGTGGGAAGTTTTCCGCAACGGCGCGCTCTTCGAGACCCGCATCGACAACGACGCCGACGGCAAGCCCGACCGCACAGACACGGCCACGGCCGACAGCGGTGACGAGCCCGACAAGCCCGTTACTTGCGACGGCACGCAGATGCCGGTGCCCGCGTCGGCACCTCCGCCTGCTGCACCGCCCGCGTCGTCCGGTGGTGAGGCACCCGAGAACGCATCCAGTTCGAGCGCACCGAGCTCCGGCACGCCCGCCGCTGCATCTTCTTCGAACAGCACGAACACCAAGACTCCCGCCAGCGGTCAGAAGACCGCGTCGGGGGAGTGGCAGGAGGCCAAATGAGCACCGCGCTTCTCCGCTCGCGCGCCCGAGGGCGCGCTTCGACCAAGACACTCGTCGCATGCGTGTTGGCGCTGGGCCTCGGGGCCTGCAGCAAGTCCGTGCAGCTGGGCGCCAACAGCCCTGCGTCGCCAGGTCTCAAGGACGCACGCACGGCTGGCCGCAGCAAGCCCATGGTGAGCGGAGGCGAGGGTGACCTCTCCGCACTCGTGAAGAAGTGCGAGGGCGGCGACGCTCGGCACGAGGTCAGCGAGTACGACACCTCGGGCGACGATTTGCCTGACGTGCGCAAGGTGTTCCTGCGCGTGGGCGACGGCACGCTGGCGCGCCTCGTGCTCGTGTGCCGCGAGTCCGATCTGAACTCGGACGGCGCCAAGGACGTGATCCGTTACTACACCGACGAAGGTCGCCCGCTGCGCGAAGAGGCCGACCGCAACTTCGACGGCGTGATGGACGAGATCACCATCTTCCAGGAAGGCATGATCCAGCGCCAGGAGTTCGACTCCCAGGGCGATGGCAAGGTCGACACCAAGATCTTCTTCGACGACGGCAAGCCTTTGCGCGCCGAGCGCGACCTCAAGGCGCGCAGCACCCCAGAAAAGTGGACCCCGGATCGCTGGGAGTACTTCGAGGAAGGCCGCGTAGTGCGCATGGGCACGGACGTCGACGGCGATGGCACCGTCGACCGCTGGGATCGCGACTCGAGCATCCGCCGTGGGGTGGACGTCAACGAGTCCTCGCCGGCGTCTTCCGAGCCGAGCTGAAACGCTCAAGGGGTTCGGCGCAAGCGGTGCACCGTTCGCGAGAAAACGTCAGTCCTCGCGCCCGCGGCGGGCCCATCCGCCGCGTTGCCGCTCCTCAAAATACTTCCGGTATTCCTCGTCGCGGCGCCTTGCGGCTGGACCCGTCGCAAGCGCGATCCTCTGACGTTTTCCCGCGAACGGTGCACTGTGGCTGAAGAAAGACTCCAGAAAATCCTGGCGCGTGCCGGTGTGGCTTCCCGGCGCGCCGCCGAGCAATTGATCACCGGCGGACGCGTGCGCGTGAACGGCACCGTGGTCACCGAGCTCGGCTCCCGCGCTGACCTCTCGCGCGACAAAGTGGAGGTCGACGGCAAGCCGCTCGCCCAGCGCGAAGAGCCCGTATACTTCCTGCTGCACAAGCCGCGCGGCATGGTCACCACGCTGAAGGACCCAGAAGGCCGCCCGTCGCTCTCGGAGTTGCTCGGCGGCATCAGCGAGCGCGTATACCCGGTGGGTCGACTCGACTTCCATACCAGTGGTGCACTCCTCCTCACCAACGACGGCGACCTGGCGCAGGCCCTGTTGCATCCGTCGCGCGAGGTCCCCAAGACCTACATCGCCAAGCTCAACCGGCAGGCCGACCAGCGCATGATCTCCGAGCTGCGCCAAGGTGTGACCCTGGACGACGGCTACCGCACCCAGCCCGCGCGCGTCCTCGAAGTGCGCCAAGAGGAGCAGAAGAGCTGGCTCGAGATCACCATCACCGAGGGCAAAAACCGCCAAATCCACCGCATGGTGGAGGCCGTGGGACCCCTGGTGATGCGCCTCTCACGGCTGAGCTTCGCCGGCCTGAGCACCGAAGGCCTGCGCCCCGGTGAACTACGACCGCTGACAAACGAAGAGCTCGAGCGCTTGCGCCGCGAGTACTTGCCCACGAGTGCGAGAGCGGTGCACACGAGCGCGCCCAAGCCGCCCAAAAAACCTGTGAGACCGGTAGGAAAACCGCCTCGCCGAGTTTGACTCTCCGAAACTTCCAAGCCATATAGATGTCGCGGGGTGGAGCAGCCTGGTAGCTCGTCGGGCTCATAACCCGAAGGTCGTTGGTTCAAATCCAGCCCCCGCAACCAACAGTGTGAAGCCGCTCAGGGACGACGAGCCCTGGAGCGGCTTCTCGCTTTTAACTGGCCGCCATCTTTGTTACGCGCGGCAGGACCCCGCCAGCGTGGCGCGATGGCTCCATCGTTGTTGGGCTGTCACCCGTCCATCCTTCGGCGATGGCGCGTAGCTGATCGCGCGCGCCCTTCGGGAGGCGCGTCGCGGCGTGCATCGAGTGTGAAGACGGGTTGGACGAAGCTCGGCGTGCGAAGGAGCCTTGGAGCTCAGCCTGGATCCGAGTGCGATGTGTTGCGGCCCGATCAATCGTCGACGAACCACGAAGCCTCCGCTCTCGAACGGGCTCGTCGTGTTGGCGAAGGATTGATTGATGCGACCTGCACCGCTGCCAGCGTCGAGCGCGGGGCCGAGCACGACTCCACGATGCTTGCTCACGTAGGTGCTTCAGCGGGAACCCTACCCACGGTTCGCACGCCGGGGACGTCGGACACCACGGCCGTTTGCCCTCACACCGCTCACGTAGTGGGCCTGGCGCGTGAGGCGTATCGTTCAAGCAGTCCAGGGCCAAGCGCATGTGGCATACGACCAAACTTCTGCGGCTGGCGCACAATCCCGGAACTTTCGAGTTCTACAGAGAGGTTTTCTCTGCTGTCGCCGATGGCATCGTGGTCATCGATGCTCAATCCCGCTGCGTCGAAGCCAATGACGCTTTCTGCCGGATGGTTGGCTTCGAGCGCACGGAACTGCTCGGCCTGGGAGCACCTTATCCGTTCTGGCCCTCCGAGGAGCTAACCACCATCCTGCCTGCATTTCGGGCGGCGCTGGAGGGTAGCCATGCCGACCTGCAGTTCACCTTGTGCAAAAGAGCGGTGAGCGCTTTCGGGCCTTCGTGCATCCGGCAGCGATCCGCGACCGAGCGGGCGCACCGCTCTATTTCGTTGCTTCGGTCAAGGATGCTTCCGAGCACGCGCGGCTCGAGCGTGCGCTGGTGCGCTCCGAGGAGCGCTGGCGCTCGATTGCCCACAATCCCTACGACTTCGTCGCCATCCTCGGCGCGGACTATCGCTATCAATACATGAACCGCACGGAGCCTGGCATCGAGGCCGAGGGCTTGATCGGGAAGCTGACTCCCTTCGACTACGTGGATGCACGCCACCACGCCGAGATGCGCGAGGCCTTCGAGCGGAGCTTCGCCGGCGCCGTGACCACCTACGACTGCTATGTCCCGGCCGTAGGGCGCTGGTATTCGAACGTGGTGTCGCCGCTCAAGGAAGAGGGGAGCATCCGCGCTATCTCGGTGCTCACCCGTGACATCACCGAACAAAAGCGCATGTTCGACGCGCAGCGTGCGGACGAGCGCCGCCTTCAGTTGGCGCTGTGGGCGGGCGACATGGGCACCATCGAGGGCGACCTGACGACCGGCCGCTGGATCTTTTCTCCGCGCGTGTACGACCTGTGGGGGTACCCGCAGGGCAGCCTCGATATGCCCACGGACCTGGACGATTTCTTCTCGCGCGTGCATCCGGACGACGTGGCCGTGCTGCGCGACTCGGTGGGCGAGGCGATTCAATCGCGAGCCCCAGTGCGCTTGGAGTATCGGATTCGGCGCGCTTCCGGCGAGTGGCTTTGGATCGAGGCGCGCGTGCGCTGTTTCACGGAGCCTGACGGGTCCGTGCACCTCTACGGCGTACTCGCTGATATCTCCGGAAGAAAGAAGGCGGAGGCAGACCATGCGCGCATCGCGAGCCAGCTGAGGCACGCGCAAAAGATGGACACACTCGGCACCCTGGCAGGCGGCATCGCCCACGACTTCAACAACATCTTGATGCCCATCCTCGGCAACGCGGAGCTGCTGCTCGCGCACCTCGAGCCCAGTAGTCAGCTCGCCACGCGCGCCGAGGCCATCGTGCAGGCGGCGCTGCGAGCTCAGGAACTGGTCGGTCGAATTCTCGTCTTTGGAAGGCCTGGCGACGAGCAAAAGAGCTGGGTGCGCATCCAGGACCTGGCGCGCGAAGCTTTGCGGCTGGTCGCCACTTCGCTGCCTTCGTCGGTGGAGCTCATCACCGAAATCGACGACAGCTGTCCTTCGGTCTGGGCCTCACCGGGACAAGTCCATCAGGCGATCCTGAACGTGGGCACGAATGCCTACCAGGCCCTGCGCAGCACCGGTGGTCACCTGACGCTGCGCGTGACGCAAACGAGTGTCGACGAGCCGCTGCACGAAGTTCACGGCGTGTCGCTGGGGAGGGCGGTCAAGGTCACGGTCCAAGACGATGGGCCCGGGATTCCCCTCGAGCTGCAAGAGCGGATCTTCGAGCCTTTTTTCACGACCAAGGGCGTGGGCGAAGGGACGGGGCTAGGACTCTCCTTGGTGCACTCGATCATGAAGTCCCACGGTGGATCGGTCGTCCTGCACAGCGAGCCTGGGCGGGGGGCGCTGTTCGAGCTGTATTTTCACGTGGGCGATCACGGGGAACATCAGCCACACCGCGAGCCTCCCGCGCCGCAGAAGGGCGCTGAGCATTTTCTGCGCATCATGTGCATCGACGACGACGCTACGGTGCTGATGGCGCTCGACGCGATGCTGACGCATGTCGGGCACCGGGTGACGAGCGTCGGCTCCCCTCATGAGGCGCTCGCCAGACTGCGCGACGATGCTGCAGAGTTTGATTTAATCGTGACCGACTACACCATGCCGCAGCTCAACGGCCTGGAGTTTGCGCGCCTCCTCCTGGAGCTGCGCCCGGATTTGCCCGTGATCTTGATCAGCGGCTACGCCGACGTCGCGGGTTCGAGCAGCTTGCCTCCAAACGTGCGCAGCGTACTGAAGAAGCCGATCACGCTGGCGGCGCTTCTCGATGCGGTGCGGCGCACGAACTTGGTGGACGAGGATTCACCCAAGCGGCGCTAGCGCCGAAGTCGTCCGTTCTTCGTCGCGAGCCGCCAAGGGCGCTCATGAGCCCTTACCCGCAAGGCCCAACCTGCCATGGATGGCATCTTCGGCCTTGCCGTAAACCAGCTTGGCGCCGTCGCGGCGCGAACGCTCCTTCCCGCGAAGGAACCAGGCGCCATCACGTCGCGCACAAGCGTCGGGGTGACGGGGGGCCAGGCGGGGGAGTGTGTTGGAGCGCGTTGGACGATTGCGTTCCGTCGTCCGCTAGCGTGCCTTCCTCTTGTCAGCCGCCCGGAACGCCATCACCTGCGCCGCAAGGCCCGCCGCCACCGCGACGTCTACCGAGCGCTTGTCGGCGAGTGCTCTGAGCTCGTTGGCCAGTTCGGTGCGGCCGAGCAAGGAGAGGCGGGCCGAGCACAGGATCGCCAGAACCCCGCGTAGATCCTCGGCCGCATCGTGACCATCCTGGGAACCTGCGGCGACCACCGAGGCGCTGCGGGCTAGCTGACGGGTCAACAGCAGGCGTCGGTTGTCGCGGGAGGCCCAGGCCCACTCGATGAAGCTCAGCGCTCGCAGCGCGCGAGGATCTTCTCCCATGGATGTGATGAGGTCCACGGCGGCCACGGCGATGCGCGCTTCAGGGTCCGCAGCGTTGGCGCCATGGAAAGTCTTGGCTCGAGCTGCGCTGGCTTCGGTGGATGGGGGGAGATCCTCGGGGGCGATGTCGCCCAGATGATGGATCGCGGCTTCGAGTTGCTCGCGGGGTTGTCTCTCACGAATCGACACCTGTCGTCCCCTTGTGGTTCGGCGGACGGGCTTGGCGTTGCGCGCCGTGCTGGTCCCCCCACAAGTTTGCCCGATCGGCCAGATCAAGCACGGGGACGGTGGGACAACGTTGAGGTGAGCCGTCTGCGCGCGAATTTCTGCCTTGGGACAGCGAGGAAGGTGGCCGTGGCTCAGTCGTCGCTGCTCACTCGTTCGCGCACCAGCCGGTGGTGCGCTGCAGGCTCGGCGTGGGCCGCCGGACGGAGGAATCCTGGCCCTCTGTAGCTGGTGAAGTCGACAGGGAGCTTCAAGCTATCGAAGAAGTCCAGAGCGCTGGCGTACTGCCAGCCGGTGGGGCCGGTCTGTGCGGTGTCGCTCGTGCCCGTCCAAAAGTGACCTCCATGGCGACACGGAGATCACGTCGCCGTAAGGTGGGTTGTCCACGTCGGCATTCACCACGGTCAGGGTCGGCTGAAGCGCTGGCTAGCCGGGCCTCTGCTCAGTCATCTTCGCAAGGCGGGTGGAAGGCGCCTGCGTTGCCGGCGACGCCGTAGGGCTCCGGAGCCGTCTGGAAGTGGTCGCACGCGTTCTCTCCGAAGACGACGCTGGCGAGCGAGGCCTCGGTGGTCACGTACGCTCCGCATTTGTCCACACACCCGGTGATCTCCACGCTGCCGTAACCGGCTACGTGATCGAACATCATCGCCGGCACGCAGGTCGTGTCGAGCACGCCGTCTTTGAAGAGATTCGGATCGTAGATGTGCGAGGAGTCTGCGGTGATCTGCGACACCTCGGCGCTGTACTCGATGCTGAAGGTTCGCCTCACGCCGCATTGGAGCTTGCCGGCGTCGGCCGCAGACGAACCGCCCAGGCTTGCATCGGTCGCGGCGTCCGTCGCGCTGCCCGCATCGAGGCCACCGTGGTTGCCCGCGTCGTGAGGGGGGCTCACGCTGGCATCCCCATCCCCATCCCCATCCCCATCGCCGATCCCTGCGGCGTCCATGCCGGTGCCTGCATCACTCGTGTGGTGTGGCCCATCAGCCGGCGAGTCGCCGCATGCGACCGCAACGACCACGATGCTCGCCAGGGCAACGCGTCGATGACCGCCGGCAAAAGTCCTGCAAATGTGATCGCGCGCGCCCAAGGGACCCTCCTGGCGGCTCAAGTGCCAGCGTTGAGTGGAGAGCTAAGCACAGAGGAATCAGCTGGTCACCACAAGACGCAGCTTGGGCCGGCCGGCTCCGAGACCGAAACCGTCCACCGATCGTCCAGCGTGAGTCTTCGCAGCCGCCTGCCTGGCAAAACCCACGGATTGGCGGCTGTGCGGCCATGATGGGGTATGCCCCTCCGCTCAACCTATTTGGTGCCAAGCGCTTCCCACCCGGCGCTCCAGAGCGTCTTGCTCGCAGCGATGCTCTTGGGCTGCGGGCACAAGACCGCCGATGAGCGGAGCCAATCCGGCAAGGTCGACTCCGGCGCCGGCGATGGCGATGCAACCGGCGATGGCGATGCAACCGGCGATGGCGATGGGGATGCCGCGGGCGACGGGGATGCCGCGGGCGATGGGGATGCCGCGGGCGGTGGGGATACCTCGGCCATGGCGTGTTCGGGCACCTGCCAGTGCAACAGGGGCGCGACCTGCGATTTCAGCTGCGGGGCGAACTGCGACAAGAATCGAGTGCCTAGGCGGGACCTGCAGCGCGGATTGCAGCGCGGGTGGCTGCGATCTGGACTGCGACCGCGGTGGCACCTGCGATTACAGGTGCACCGGGGGTGGCTGTGCGTTCGACTGTGATGGCAACGCGACGTGCAATGTCGACTGCTCGGGCGGCGGATGCGAGGTCGTTTGCGATCGCGGCACGCGCTGCAATGTGAAGTGCTCCAAGGATGAGCCCTGTGACGTGACCTGCGAGTCCACCGGAAAGCTCGAGTCGTGCACGGGCGCCTGCAACATCCACGGTTGTTGATTCGACCGGAGCGCGAGGTGGTTGGCAGCAAACCGACCAGTGCTGGATCGCATCGCAGTCCTCGATGCCGTTCCTGCGCCGCGCGCTGCTGTGGCTTCTCTGCCTTCCTCAGGTGGGCCGCTCTACTGGCGTGCTGAGCTCGACTGAAGCGCGCGCGCTACGGGCCCGTGTAGCTCGCGATCAGCGAGAGCGATTCCAGAGGGCCGGAGGCCTGGATATAAGCCTCGATTTCGGCCGGAGATCGCAAGACCGACGCGCTGAGGCTTCCAGCCAGCGCGTAGCGCGAGATCTGGTACGGGTGCATGCCGTTGGCACAGGGGCCTCGGTAGTAGCGCTTCGCGGCGGCCGCGCTGCCGCTCACTTGCTTCGCTCCCGGTACGGCGCTGGGCATGGGATCTGCGCCGAGATCCGCGGGCAGGGAGGTGACCGTGCTGGGGATGTCCCAGATGGCCCAGAGCACGCGATCCGGGTCGTACGAGACGGCATCGAGATTGCGCAGCACCACCGCGTAGCTGAGCGTGCCCGCGGGGCCCGGGGGCCAGGACAGACTCGGAGAGATGTCGGCTCCACCGCAGGTGTTCAGCGCTGGAAACGTGCCGCCGTTTGCGATGGTCGGACTCCACAGACTCGTGGGCGGTGCGCTGATTCCTGCGTCGGGTACGGCTGAATCCGCGTCGACGTGGCTCGTATCCTGACCGGCATCGCGCTCGTCGTCGGTGGCCATTTGATCGGCTGAATCGTCGTCCTCGCGGCCGGCGTCCTCGTCGTCGTCCGCTTCATCGGCCGGATCGACGGTCGGGTTATCGTCGCCGAGCGCGGCTTGGCTCGCGGTGCCGTAGCCGATGAGCATGCATCCCTGGAAGAGCATGGACGCCGCAGCCAGGGAGGTTCGGAAGAAGCGCTGCATCTCACCGTCCGTCGAAAAGCGCTCGAGGTTCAGCGTGTGTTGGCGCGTTGAGCGCAGAGGAAGCGCGCCAGCGGATCTTGCGGATCTGGATCATTGCAATCGATGCCGAGTTGCTCGGCGAGGTCGGCCGCACCTCCTGCACCTCCACCGCCGCCGAAGAACCCGCCGGGGCCGCCGTCCCGGTTACCGAAGCCTCCGCCGCCGAAGAAGCCGCCCGCACCGCCGTCCCGGTTGCCGAAGCCACCGCCGCCGAAGAACCCGCCGACGCCGCCGTCCCGGTTGCCGAAGCCACCCGCGCCGCCGAAGAGGCCGCCCAGTCCGCCGTCCGCGCCTCCGAAGCCACCGCCGCTGAAGAGACCGCCCGTTCCACCCGTGGTGTCGCCACCGCCGCCGAAGAGTCCACCTCCGCCCGCAGCGGTGCCCCCAGCGCCTCCCACCAGGCTGCACAGGAGCTGCGAGATTTGGTCGGTCGCGTTCTCGCAATCGAGGCCAGGAATGGCGGGCTGATCCGACGTGCCTGCGTCCTCCGCTCCCTCGTCGTCGCCTGCGCCTTCGCCAGCGCCGTCGAGATCGCCGTCGCCGTCCGGGACCTCGCCCTCCGCGCCCGGCGGGGAAAACTCTTCGGCGGTGTGGTGGCTGGAACAGCCCGCGAGAACCAAAATCGCAGTGCAGAGAACCCGTGCGGCAACTTTGCTAGACATCTCGCCTTCTCCTCGGTCCCGGCTGCGGACGCAGGACAGCCGCCGGGCCGCCAGGAGAGGCTGGTTTCCAGCCCACGCCCGACGCCCGTCGCAGCCGACGCCCGTTGCCTGAACGGGAGTCGCGCGCGCCTGGCGGATTTATCAACTCAAGAGCATCGCTCGTGCAGAACGCCACCTCGCCGGCAACCGGGCTGATTGGCCAAGCCAGCTGACGTGTTCGACAATAGGTGTATGGGGGGCGATTCAATGCGGACAGAACCTGTCCTCTATTCTGACTATGCTCTCCAGCGAAAGGCAGGCAATCCCCATGTCCATCGTGCTCTATCACCACCCGTACAGTCGCGCCTCGGGCGTCGTTTGGATGCTCGAAGAAGTAGGCGCACCCTACGAGCTGCGCTTCACGGACATCACCAAGGGCGACCAAAAGAAGCCGGAGTTTCTCGCGCTGAACGCCATGGGCAAGCTGCCCACGCTGCAGGATGGCGACACGGTGGTCACCGAGGCGGCGGCCATCGGGCTGTACCTGGCGGATCGCTACGCGTACGGACGTCTGGCGCCGAAGGTGGATGACCCGCTGCGCGCCGCCTACTACCGCTGGGCCTTCTTCGCTCCTTCGGTCATCGAGCCCGGTGCGCTCGCGAAGCTATCCGGTTGGGCCTACCGCGACAGCAACGCGGGTTGGGGCTCCTATGAGGCCATGCTCGACACCATGGAGAAGGCGGTCTCCGGGAAGGAGTACCTGCTCGGCGAGATGTTCTCCATGGCCGACGTGATCTTCGGAGGAACGCTGCGCTACATGCTGCGGTTCAAGACCATCGAAGCGCGCCCTGCCTTCGAGGCCTACGTGGAGCGCATCAGCGCGCGCCCCGCCGCGAGGCGCGCGGACGAGGTCAACAACCGAGCTCGCGAAGAGAACGGCGTGGCGTGAGGTCTCTGAAGGGGGTGGCCGTGATGTTTGGAGGTCCAGGACGAGCGGGTGCACGCACGCGCGCTGAGGGCGCCGGGCGCATGGACCGGCGTGGGCTGGAGGCATGGCGCGATTGTGTGCGGTCCGAGCGCGTCCTGACGCCGTGCTGTGCCGCGCTCGTCACTTGGCTTGGGAGGTTCTTCCCATCGACCTCCGGAGCAGCGCGCGCTTGAATGCCCGAATGAGTTCGACGATGAGCCTGGCCGCGCTGGCGAGCGAAAAGATGGACGCCCAGATTCGTCGAGAGATCGCGCAGCTGATTGGCACGCAGCACGCCCCCGTGGCCGTTCACGTGGAGCGCGGTCAGATCACGCTGTTCGGGGACGTTGCGCGCCAGGAAGAGCTCGGCGAGCTGGCCACCCGATGCTGCTCCATCGACGCCGTGACTCAGGTGCAGACGCGCTTCTGGCTGGACGCGGAGCTGCTCGCCGGCGTTGAGAACCAGAACAGCGCGTTGCCCGCCAACGCGTAGCGCACCCTCGCGCGATCGATCTCCTGGGCAGCTCGCGGGGCGCTCGGCACTCTGGCGGCTCAGCGAACCGTGAACACCACGGGTCCCGCGAGCACGCCATAGCCGTCGTTCTCCAGGAAGTAGGCCGTGTAACTGCCAGTGGGAAGGGGCCAGGTGGGCTTCGCTCCGGTGCTGAAGGTGAGGGTGCCGGAGCGCGGGCCCGTGGTGCCGGTCACGGATTGTTTGCCGTTGGTGTAGAGCCACGCGGTGGATCCGGTTTGTCCGGGCGTCTGGCCGCTCTTGTAGATGCCGACCCAATCCTTGGCGTTGCCAGCGCCGTTGGCGAAGGTGGCGGTGATGGCTTCGCCTGCGGCGTAGCTGGTCTTGTTGAGCGTGAGTGTGCTGGCTGGCGGGGGATTCTCGCCGCCGCCGGGGTCCAGGCGCACGTCGACGACGAGGCTTGCATGATCGCTGGGCCATTGGTTGTTGGCGTAGTTGGGGACCTGCTGCGGGGTTCCCACCACGAACACCGAGGTGCTCGCGAGCGTAACGCCGGCGCCCGCGTAGTGTGCCATGTCGATGCGGTCGAGGGGCTCGGGCTTGCCGTCGGCGTAGACGTAGGTTTGGTAGATGGGCGACCAGGTGATGCCGGGATTCTGTCGCGGGTCGGGATAGACCTCGCGGTAGGCATCGCTGAGGCCTGCGTTCTGGATCTCCTGCGTCACGGGCAGAGCCAGTGTGTAGCCGCAGTGGCGATCGGCGGTGGCGGACGTCCAGTCGAGATGGGACGGCGTGTTGAAGTCACCCAGCAGGAAGACGGGGACGTTGTCCGCGTTGGCGACGTAGGGGGCCATCTGCGAGAGGATGCTGCGGATCTCCGGGAGTTGAGTCTGCTCCTGATTGCGGATCACCTTGGCGGCGCTGAGTCGCTTGAGGCATGCGTCGTAGGGGGCGTACGGACTCGATGTCAGGTGCGCGCTCCACACGATCACGTCCTGCGGAGGGTTGCTGCTCAGCTGCACGCGCACACCCACGCCGGCGCTGTTCAGCGCGACGCCGAGCGTCTGCGTGATCGGGTAGCGGCTCAACACGGCCACGCTGTTCGCCGGCTGCACCGAGTACCAACCGAGCTGGCTGGCCAGGCGCGCAGCGAGACCGTTGGACTCCTGGATCGCCACGATGTCCGCGCCAGCTTGGGTAATCGCCGCGCGTGCCTTGGCTTCACCGTTGGTGACGTTGCTGGCGCCCACCCAGACATTGAAGGACATCAACTTCAGACTGGTGACCTGCGCGGATGCTGACTGCGCCGCGAAGCACGGCAGCACCATCGACAGCAGCACGGCCCACCAAAACGTCGAAAAACGTCGCATGAATCCCCCTTTGGCGCGCCAGCATACGAAAGAGGGCAGCGAGCCAACGCAAAGTTTCAGCGACGATCCGGCGACATCACGGCGCGACTTCCAGGTTCCACTCCTCCACTTCGCGCAGGTCGAGTTCGCCGATGCCGCCGTGGAGGGTCAGGTACCGCTGGCACGCCTCGACGGCCGCGTCGACGTTCGCGAGCTCCATCAACAGGAAGCCGCCGATGAGCTCCTTCGATTCCGCGAACGGACCGTCGACCATCCGCAGCTCTTGGTCCGTGAAGAACAGGCGCTTCGCGTTGCGGCTCGGCGCGAGCCGGCACGAACTCTCGAGCACGCTCGCCTTGGTCATCTCGGTCTTGAGCGACGAGGTCGATGCACTCACCAAAGGAGCCGCAAAGTCGGGTTACGTTCGCGCGATTGTGTTTTCTAGACCACTCTTCGAACGGCTCATGCCGAGGATCGATGATGTGAATCGGCGCGTTGCTGTCAACGAGCGGGCCCCAAACGTGATCATCGTGTTCAACGACTCTGGCGCCTACGACGAAGATCGCGGAGGAGGCTTGCACAGCCTGAGACCAATGCACTTGGAAGAGCTTGAGAGCTCCTGGAGCGACAAGTGTCTTCTTCGAAGGCTCATACATTGCAAAGACCGGCGTCAAATCTTGTCCGGACCGGCAGAACGCGAGGGCATCCCTCCTCGGAACAAATTGAACTGGGCCGTCGTAAAGATCCTCGCAGGCTCGGTAGCTTCCACCGGTTATCGAGATCTGTGCCGCAGGCAGAAGATTCACCGATCCATGCAGCTTGAGAACTAGTGGTTCGGGAGGGATCCAGTCCTCTACCGTGTAGCAAAATTCAGGGTAGAGGCCGATCAGCGCGTCCTCAATCAACATGTCGTAGTTCAACGTGGCCACAACAAAGGGCTTCTGGCTCTTCTTCAACACAGAAAATAGAGCCCTATAGGAGTTTTGGGGCCCTGCCCGGAAAGTTGCCAGGTAGTAAGCCATCTCATTGGTCAGGCGAGCCAGCGGAGCGAGATCACCCACTCGCTTGATGTACTCGGCCATGCCTTCTTCGAAGCTTCGTTCGAATAGCGGCGAAAAGGAGGGCTCGATTGCCGACCAGGCGCCTCCAAGCTTTTGAAGCTCCGCGAATAATGCTACGCCGATCGGTGGGCAATTTGCGACATCGCTGTACGCACTCGCCCCTGCTCCAAAGAGGAAGACGCTAACCCCTTCAGGAAAGCGATTGGGCGACTCAAGATTTTCGAGGGGTTCACGCTAAATCGAATCTCAAAGAAAGGCACGAGCTCGCGCAACCTGCTCCATCGCGCCCCCAACGAGGCCTGGCGCGCGCCCCGAGCACTCGCGGTCTCATGGTGAGGGCCAGCACTCATCGTTCGGGCGACGTTGCGGGGGAGCGACGAGGCCGCGGCGGAGGCGTGCCGAACGCACCGTCACGTATCAGGCGCTCCTACGTTCTGCTACGGCTCGGCCGGCGCTATGAATTTCGTCGGGAAATGGCTCGGCCGCGACCGCTCGGGTCTGCCTCAGCGTTCTGCGCGCTGTTTCTGACAGTTCTCCAACGTGTGGTTCCTCCTTCATCCCATCCCTTCGAGCGGGGTTACGCGCGTGGACAGCACAAAGCCCCGATGCTTTAGCTCGCTGATGGCTCTAGATATCCCGCTCCGTTGCGCGTGCGGCGCGATCCGCGGACAAGTCGACGGCGTGACCCCGAGCAACGCCCGACGCCTGTCGTGCATGTGTCGCGACTGCCAGGCCTTCGCGCATTACCTGGGCTGCGCCGATAGCCTGCTGGATGCGTATGGAGGCACCGACATTTCTTACGCGACGCCGCGTCAGGTCAAGCTGCATACGGGCATCGAGCAACTGCGCTGTGTACGGCTCAGCGCCGAGGGGCTGCTACGTTGGTACGCTGGTTGTTGCCGGACCCCGATCGCCAATACGCTGCCCGCGCGCCGCATCGCCTTCGTCGCCTTGCCCCATCTGGCGCTCGACTGCGCTGCGCTGGGCCAACCTCGCGACAGCGTGCTCGGACCACTCACACGGCGCTTCGAGGCAGGCTCGGCGCGGAGCACGCCGCCTGCAGGCGCTCACCAGGGTACTCCCTTCGCGGCCAAAGCAAGCTTCCTCGCGGTCCTACTGCGGGACAGCCTGATAGGGCGCGCGCAGCCGACGCCCTTCCTGGACGAGCGGACGCGTCAGCCAGTGGTCGAGCCCATGGTCCTGGATGCGGCCACACGCGCTGCGCTCGGAGCGACTCACTGACAGGCAAAGCCAGACAACAGGCGCGCTCGTGGTACACGAGGTCCGCAACAAGCCGTTCTTCTTCACCCCAAGTTCAGAGGCCGGGGTGAGCGTCGATGAGCGTTCTTGACGGTAAAGATGCAGACGTCCAGCCTGGGGCCCTCTCCCAGGAGATTCAAAAGATGAGCGTTTCGCTTCTTCCGATGCGCGCTGGCGCACGCGTCTTGCTGTTGTCTATGGGCTGCTCGGTCGCCGTCGCTTGCGCGAGCGACGAGTCCGCCACTGAGCCTGTCGCGCCAAAGGCCGTCGAAGCACAACCCGTACTCGAGGCCAAAGCTGTAGGTCGCGGCTGGGGTGCCGACTCCGTTGACATGCTCGCGTTGCAGGAGCATGCGCACGCGGTCGCGGCCAAGCATCCGCGGTTCCATTTCCGTCAGGTTGGGGCCGGGTTCGAAGCGTCGACGCAGAATCGCCGGTCTTCGCGCACGCCTCTCGAAGCGAGCACTCAGCCTCGTCGACGGCGCAGGCTCGAGTGTGCTGCCGATCCGCACGCTGGGCCTACGCTGTGGGGAGACGTCCTATGCCGTCACGAACAGCGAGCTCGAAGCGAGCCCGGATGCGTCGCACGAGCAGGCCATCGAGCACCACACGAGCGCGCATACGTTCTCGGAATGGTGGCGCAACGGCCCGCTCGGTCTCGAACACGGGTTCACGCTCGCAGAGAATCCATGCACCGACACTCAGGCCCTGTCGGTGGAGGTCGAGCTGGTCGGTGCACGGCTGGCCAATTCGGAGCGAGGCGTGGAGGTGCACGGCGTGGGGCCCGTGGCCCTCGAGTACAAGGATCTATTCGCGCGCGATGCGCAAGGCAACCTGCTCGCTGCGTGGATGGAGCCTGAAGGAGCGACCGTACGTCTCCACGTGGACACCACCAACGCCAGCTGGCCGGTGGTCATCGATCCGCTGGTCACCACACTGAGCGGGCTCGTCTCGCGCGGTGCAGGCGGTCCGCTTCAGGGGCAACAGGGCGAGCGGCTCGGAGGCGTCATCGATCTCATCGATATCTATGCGGTGGCGGGCGCGCGGCTCGCCGACGTGGGCACCAAGATCGATCAGGGCGCCGTGTACATGATGACGAAGGCGACGAACCACGGTCAGCCCCCGGAGTGGAAGGTCATCGCCAAGGTGACTGCTCCCGACGGCGCCGCGGGGGACCAGTTCGGGCGCGCGGTATCGATCAGCCAGGGAAATGGCGGCACTTGGTTCATCGTCGGAGCGCCCAACGCCGTGGTGAACGGTGTCAAATGCGGCGCGGCCTACGTGTACAAGTTCGACAGTCTCAACAACGTCGGTGTATTGCATTCGAAGCTAGTCCCGAGCAACCCCGCCGCGTCGGATGGCTTCGGAAGCTCCGTGTCGATTAGCGTGGGTGGCGTGGCAGGGGCGCTCGATGTCATCGCCGTCGGCGCGCCGCTGCGCGACGGACCGAGCATGGTGGACCGTGGCTCGGTCTTCATGTTCGAGAACCCCGGCGGCACTTGGGTGCAGCAAGCCGAACTGGTCGCGAGCAACGCGGCCGCGAGCGACAACTTCGGCTTCAGTGTGTCGCAGCGAAACGGCAGCATCGTGGCGGGCGCTCCGTACCAGGACCTGGGGGCTCTGGTTGACGTCGGCTCGGTCATCACCTTCACGCGCCAGTCTGCGGGCATCTACCACCAGGTGGCCATCACGAATGCCTCGGACATGGCTGCGAGTGACTACTTCGGCGGCACGCTCGACCTCACCGACGGCTATCTGGCCGTGACCGCCAGTGGCAACGGAGGTTATCGCGGCGCGGTGTACGTCTTCTCTGGCGGTGGAGGGAACTGGATCCAACAGCAGAAGCTGGTGCTCGCCGACGGCGCAGCGGGCTACTACTTCGGCAACAGCGTCGCGTTCGCACACGCCCCGACCGTGACCAAGCTCGTGATCGGCGAGCCGATGCGACCCGTGGTCCAGGGAGGGATCTCGTTTTCGGGCCAAGGGACGGGTCACATCTTCACGCGCAGCGGCGAGACGTGGACGCGCACGAACGTGCTGACGGAGCCCATCACGGCGCCCATGCAGACGACCAACCAGCTCGGCATCGGCGTGGCGGCCGACGCGAACTCCGTGCTGTTGGGAGCGGCCGGCTACGGCTTCCCGCTCAGCTCACAGGGCGCCGTGCTCGCCTATGACTTCGGCAACGGGTTCACCACGGGAGCCTGGCAGATGGCGAGCGCCGCCTCCAAGGGCGACGCACTGGGGACCAAAATTGCGGTCTCCGGCAGCACCGTCCTCGCTCAGCTCAGCAAGGGCGTTGTGGCATTCGTGCGCTCCGGAGCGAACTGGGTGCAACAGCAAGAGCTCACCTACACGATCAACACGAGCGGCCTCGCGCTCTCCGGGGACACGGCGCTCATTGGGCCGACTGCTTATCTCCGAACCGGCAGCACCTGGGCGCAGCAGGGCACGCTGTCGGTCAACGGCTTCGGGGTTCCGAGCAACGTGAGTTGTACGGCGGTTTCCTTGGACACGGCCGCGCTCGGGCCGGTCAGCATTGGAGGCGTGAACTACGTCGTCGTCTTCAAGCGTACGAACGGCGTCTGGGCGGAGCAGCAGCGCCTGGCCAACCCGAGTCCCGAGACCAACGATGGCTTCGGCTACACGTGCGCGCTGGACGTCGACTCGCTGCTCGTCTCGGCGCCGTCGCACTCGGCCAACTCCAAGCCCACCCAGGGCGTCGTCTATCCCTATCAACGTAGCGGCACCACCTGGACGCGCCTGACCACGCTGGTGGGAGGCACGACGACGGTCTCCAAGCCCCGCTTCGGCGAGAGCGTGGCGGTGCGTGGTACGACAGCGATCGTCGGAATGCCGGCCGAGGTCACCGGCGGCGAGACGGCGGACACGGGAAGGGTCCACGTGTTCGTTCGCAACGCCAGTACTTGGATGCAGCAGACCGTCATCACCGACAGTGCATTCAAGGGCAATGCAGCCGGACGCGGTGTGGCGCTCGGCAGCGAAGTGCTCGCCTTCAGCGAGAAGTGGGGACCGACGCCGGACTCGCGGGTCAAGGTGTGGGAGCGCGTGAACGGGGCCTGGGTTGAACGCTCCACGTTCAACACTGCCTCACTGCAGAGTGTGGGCTTGAATAGCCCGTCCAACGGCGCGTCGCTGGCGGCGCCGATGGGGATCGATGGCAACATGCTCGTGGTCGGGGTCACGGGAGACACGCCCAAAATCGGGCAAGGTGTGCTGGCTTACTTCGACTTCTCCCAGTCGCCGTGAGGGGCTTCGGGGGCCCGCAGCGGCAGCGAGTGAGGCCCCCGAAGATCCGCTGGTGAGCGACGCCGCGGGCGCGTCGTGTTAGTTGTGCGGGATGGTCGCCCCTCGTCCTGTCATGTCCGTTGCGCTTTGTCTGTGCCTCGCCGGCTGCTCTGGCGAGCCAGGTCATACGGGCGACGCTTCGCTGCAGATGGGCGGCGATGGTGCGGCCAGCGAAGCGGGCGAGAATGCGCAGCGCGACGCAGGCGACCAGCGTGTCAACGACGCGGGCGGCTCGATCGACGCAGCGACCGCGCCAGACGCAGGGGGCGCAGGTGACACGCATTTCCTGACAGGCGACGGACAATACGCATGCCGAAGGGACGGCGACGGGACGACGACGGCGGTTTTCATCAATCGCTGTTCGTCGGCACTCCACGTGCGGGGCAGCGATATCGCGGGCGCGACCGTGGCACCCCAGTCCTATGCGTGTCGCGATCTCGGCACCGCAAAGGAGACGCTCTCGGCGAAGCGCTACTGGGGCTTTCTGGCGGACGACCCAGGGGCGGAGCACTACACCCTTGCCGAGTTCACGTTCAACACGGACTTCCACGACTTCGACTGGTACAACATCAGCCACGTTGACGCGCACAACCTCACCATGCAGATCGTCCCGCTCGACCGGTCGAACTGCAAGACGCTGACCTGCTCGGACCCCAAGCTGCTGACCGATTGCCCCGCCGTCGGACGCGACACCAACGCGCAGGGAGAGCTCATCAGCTGCGTCAGTCCAGATCGGGACAATGGCAACAGCGTGGTCGCGCTGCATTTCGAGAGCTGCGACGACGCCTACGCCTGGTCTGGTGATGACCAGAACGGCAAGGACCCGAGCCCCGTGCGCGCGTGTGCCGGCGAGGATTGGGCCATCGTGTTCTGTCCGTGAGGTCGCTGTCCCCCGCGCCGGGCCGAGGAAATTTCGAGAGAACGAGGGGAGCTTCGGGAGCCATTGCGGACACCCGCATCCGGTGTCATGGCTGGCCCCGTGGACGATCAAAGCTATCCGGTCACGGTTTTGGTAAGGCGCCCCGATGGCACCTCCGAGTCAGTTCGAGTAGGCACTGCGGTGCGCACGGGGGACGGCTTTCGGCTGAGCCTGGGCGAACTCTCGAATCGGAGGCCTGCCGGACGTGCCAGCGGCGTCGCGGGCACCCCGTCGGTCGCAGGCCCCCGCAGGGGGCGAGGGACTCACGTTTCCGCCGTACGGGCGCAGCAAGGGGGCGCCCATCGCGGGGGCGTCCGTTCAGGACCTCGAGTTCTATATCAACGGTAGTCGACGCTCACTGGACGATCCGTCGAAGGCGCGTTGGCACGAGAAGGAGCGGGTCTTGCTCGCGGCCATGGAAGCCGAACTGGAGCGTCAGCGGGGCGGTGGCGGCGGTGGAAGGGGCAGGGGCCCAGCAGCACAGGGGTCTGACCCATTCGATGATACGCCGCCCTACACGGACGACGACGACATCCCGTTCTGAGCGGGCCCCGAGATCCAGGCGAAGCGATGAAGCGGCGGCTCGCGTGAGTCGCCGTCGGGCGCTCGTCGAGGCGATGCCTCAGTCGCGCTCGGCCGACCCGTCGCTGCGCATGAACTCGAGCGCCATGGCATTGACCGACGCGTGCTCGAGCAACAATTGGCTCAGGCCGCGCTGAAGGGCGATTTTGTGCTCCATCCAGGGCAGAAATTCCTGCCGGTCGAAGCCGGCCGGGTCGTGGGGCACCGGCGCGAGGTCCCGTAGCGAGCGCATCAGCTCGGCCGTCTCTCCGGAGACCTGCGCCAGCGCGCGGCAGGCGTCCGCAACCTTGCGCAGCGCGTCATGTTCGACTCGCGCCTCCGGGCTGGCTTGGCCCACCCACTTGGCATGGGCCTCCAGATTCAGGGAAACATGGGCAAACAGGGCGGATATGCGCTCCGGAACCTCGGCGCTCGCCGCCAGCTCTTCGCCACAGGTGAGGTCTTCATCACTCATGACTCGGAGTGGACAGCAACGGAGCGAAAAGGTCCAGTGAGCTCGGCGTGCGCGCGTGCGGAGGATCGCAGCGGAGGTTCAAAACACGTAGCGATCCGACGCCTGGAGTGGCGTGAACTCACTGTCCGCGAGAACGCAGCGCGCCAGGAGACTGGCTGCGATGACGGCGGACGCATTGAGGGCGGACGGCGGCCCGCTGACTTCGACGAAGTCCGCGCCTAGCAGGCGCAGATGGCGCGCGGCGTAGTCGACCAGCTCGGTCGCGAGGGACACGCTCAGGCCCGCGAAGAGAGGAGTGCCGGTCTCCCGCGCGACCGCGCCGTCGATGCAGTCGATGTCGAAGCTGAGATAGTAGGGAAGGTCCTTGGGCAGCGCTTCGAGCACCTGCTGGGCGCGTCCACTCAGGGCTTCGCGCGCGGTGACGACGGTGCGTTTGGGGCACGGCACGCGTCGCGAGAAGGGAGACATGCGTTCGATGCCGCGCAGTCCGATCTGCACGATGGACTGGACGCACGGGCTCTCGATGGCCGCCTCGAAGACGTTGGCATGGGACAGGGTGCGGCTCGGGCCCATGTCGGCGTGGGCATCGAAGTGCAACAGGCCAAAGGGCTCCCCGCGGGCGATGAGTGCCTGAAGAACGTAGTGGGTGATCGAGTGGTCTCCACCGAGCACCAACGGTCGCATGTCGCGGGCTAGCACGTCGCTCACGGCCTTCTGCAGGCGCGCTCCCACGTGGTCGAGGCGACCTCCGTCGGGCTCGACGTCGCCGAGGTCCGCGAGCGCGGGTGCGGAGGCCGGGTACAGGCGCCCGAACTCGTAGTCCACGATGTCCCCGTGTCCGCCTAGCAGCGAACCATTGACGACCTTGCGGATCTCGGCGGGGCCCTGGCGTGCGCCTCCTGCACCGCCCGCGGCGAAATCGATGGGCACCCCCAGCGTGACCCAGGCTCCGGGTTGCGCGGCCTCGGGTAGGTCGGACCAGGACCATGGCGCACCGACGGGATTCGGCGTGGGTTTCAAGAAGCCGTGTTCGAGGAACGGCAGCTCGTTGGGCTGCACGAGGATGCCGGAGCGCGCCATCAGCACCAGCAGATCACGCGGCACGTGGCGGTGTGCACGCGCGAAGGTCGCAGGTGTGATGGGGGTGGCGAATCCCGCGAGTACCTCCTCCACCAGCTCGCGGGACTCCGCGTCGATGTCCAGCGAGGTCCCGTGACCCGGGTTGTAGAGCGTAAGGACGTCCTCTTGTTCGTGCTCGATGCGGACCAGGTTGGGCCACACCACGTGCTGCGCTTCGCTCGGCAATCCGTCGTCCATCGCGGTTCCCTCGATACCTTACTTGACCAGCGTGACCACGAAGCGCTTGCCCTTGATGCGCCCCGAGCCGAGGCTCTTGAGTGCCGCGCGGCTCGCGCTCGTGGCGACCGCCACGTACGAGAAGTTGTCGTGGATCTCGATCTTGCCGACGTCGCTGCCGGCCAAGCCCCCCGCTTCGCCCGTGAGCGCGCCGAGGATGTCGCCGGGCCGCACCTTCTGCTTGCGGCCGCCGCCGATCTTGAGCGTGGTCATCTTGGCTTCGCGCGCCAGCCCCTGGCCCGAGGCATTCGCCTCGAGTCGAGCACCCGGCTTGAAGGGGACCCGGGACAGCGGGCGGCCGGTGAGCTCTTCGATGGCGGCCAGCTTCGCCGACTCACGGGGGCTGGCAAAGGACACGGCGCTGCCCTGCTTCCCAGCGCGCCCCGTCCGACCGATGCGATGCACGTAGTTTTCGGGCTTGGGCGGCAAGTCGTAGTTCACGACCAACTCGAGACTCTCGACGTCGATGCCGCGGGCGGCCACATCCGTGGCGATGAGCACACGCACGCTCGCATTGCGGAACTTGGCGAGCACCGCATCCCGGTCGCGCTGCTCGAGGTCGCCATGCAGGCAGGCCACGCTGACACCCGCGGACGAGAGGGCTTGCTCGATGGCGGCCACGCTGGCCTTCATGTTCGCGAAGATCAGGGCCGATTCGTGTGGGTGATCGGCGAGGGTGGCGCGCAACGCCGCCGGCTTGTCGGCTTGCTCCACCGTGATCACTTGCTCGACGATGTTCAGGCGCTCTGCGGGCGCCGCTTCGATGGTGATGCGCTCCGGCTTGCGCTGGTATCGGCGGCTGAGGGCCTCGATGTTGTCGGGGAAAGTCGCGGAGAAGAGCACGGTTTGGCGTGCCCTGGGGAGCTCGTCGAGGATGAACTGCATCTCGTCGGCAAAGCCCATGTCGAGCATGCGATCCGCCTCGTCGAGCACCACGCTCCGCAGCCTCGAAAGCTCGAGGTTGCCGCGCTGCAGATGGTCGCCCACGCGGCCGGGGGTGCCCACCACGATGTGTACGCCGCGCTCGAGGGCCGCCGCCTGACCCCGCAGCGGTTCGCCACCAGCCACCACGAGAACGTGCAGGCCCTTGAGGCCACCGCCGAGTTTGCGCAGCTCGCGTGCGACCTGGGCGCTCAGCTCGCGCGTGGGGCACAGCACCAGGGCCTGCATTGCGCGTGTGTCGAGGTCCACCCGCTGGAGGAGGGGCACGCCGAACGCGACCGTCTTGCCACTCCCGGTTTGCGACTGGCCGATGAGGTCCTGCCCCGCGAGCAGCGCGGGGATGGCCTTGGCCTGAATGGGGGTCATGCGCTCGTAGCCGAGGCTGGCCGCGGCCTCCAGGATGGCGGGGGCGAGCGGCAGCGAGCGGAAGGTGTCTTCCATCGGCGGCAGGATAGCAGGAAGCGCGGCTCCCAAAATTCTCACGATAACTTCCGCCCCGCGGCCTGCGCCAATCGGGCTCCATGCCCTCTTCAGGAGGAGCACGAAAGATGAGGAAGCTTGCTTTGTGGGTGTCGCTGGCGGCGCTTGCTGCCGTCTCCAGTGCCCGGGCGGACGGCCCCGTTAGCCGCTACAGACTGCGGGAGGGTGGCGCGTTTGCGTCGACCTACGTGAGTGACGACTGCGGTTGGGCGGGCATGACGGTGTGGGTCTCCGAGCGGGTGACGCGCGATCAGCCCGGCGCACCAGAGCGCGAGAACTACGGCACCATTTGGTACGACAGCTTCTCCTACTGCACGGGCGTCGGCGGCCACGTCAACGCGGAGGTCCCCTTCAAGGGCAAGATCGACATGAAGGAGGCCGCGCTTTCGTTTTCGGTCCCGGTCGAGAAGCTGCAGTACCTGAGCGATGGCTACGGCGGCTGGACTGCGGGTGACGCGCTCCCGCTCGGTACTTTGAGCGGCTCGATCACCTTCGCAGGCGAGGGGCCCATCGAGAACACCAAGCAGCGCGCGCTTTACCTCGGCGACGGCGTCACCGAGATCATCGTGCAGAGCGGCAAGCAACGCTCTGCGACGGCGTCCTTCGACGTGGGGCTCGATGGCCACCGGCTGGCCTTTGCGCCGCAGCCGACCACCTTGTCCTGGTTCCGCAAGGCCGATGTGATCTCCGCGCAAGACCCGACCTTCAATCCCGTGGCGCTGCGGGACCACTACGGCGTGCCGGGCGGGCCAAACGCGTCCACGCACATCATGGAGCAGGGAGGGGCGCAGTTGGACATCGTGGACCGGACCGCGAGCTGTCAGAACGTCACCCTGTTCATGACGGCCGGCCAGGTCGACAACACGTACGTGCCAACGGGCCCCGACAGCCATGAGAACTCGACCTGGCTTCAGTTCTCCATGCGCGATGAGTGTGAGCCCGGGATCTATGAGGAGCTCTACTTCTGGGCCACGGTCAACGACAGCGTGGCCTTCACCAACCCGCTCGAGTCGTTGTCGGTGTTGCTCGATGTGCCGGTGACCGCCACGCGCTGTCTGTACACGCAGGATGGTGGCGGCTGCGAAGAGGTGAGCGTGCAGCTCACCGCCGAGGTGCTCTTCGAAGGCAACCAGGTGGTGCAGGGTGGGACGAGCGTCGGCACCTATCGCTACGGCGGAAACGTGATTCGCGCGAATCTGGAGGCTTGGCGCAAGACGGCGGACGTGAGCATCGACGTTAGCCTGGATGGTGAGCCGCTCCCGCTCGTGGCGCCCGAGTACGCGACGGTGCAGGCCTATCGCTCGGAAGAGGTGTCCTTGGCTCGCTAGCGGTGACTGGAGCCCGAGTGCGCCGCCAGAACCAGCGCTACTTCGGCAGCCGTCCAGGGCCGTGTTTGGTGGGTGAATAGACGATCACCGAGACGTCAGCGGGGGCACCACGTGGGGCGAGAGGCGCGTATGCGAGCTCGACCAGGCCGTGGGTCGGATGCTGCATGCGTTTGACCTTGAGTCGCGGCTCGTCGAGCTGGTCGCCGGACCACAGCGTAACGAACTCGGGGCTTTGGCGCGCGAGGTCGTTGATCAGTGCGCGGACCTCCGGCCGGCCGGCGATGCGCGCGCTGTTGGTGCGAAACTGCGCGACGGCCGACGAGGCCAGGCAGCCCCAGTCCAGAAATAGCTCGCGCCAGCTGGGCCACAGGAAGATCATGCGCAGGATGTTGCGCTCCTCGGCCGGTAGTAGGCCGAAGTCGGCCACGAGTTCGGTCGCGGCGCTGTTCCACGCCAGCACGTCCCAGCGGCCGTTGAGCGCATAGGCCGGGTAGCTCAGCGCTTCGACCCAAGCAGCCAGATCGGGCGGTGCCACTTGCGTGAGCGGCTCGGAGTCTCCGGCGCCGTCTTCGCGTGACAGGGCCAGGGCCATCAAATGCGAGCGCTCCATCGCACTCAGCAAGAGCGCGTCAGCGATGTGCAGCAGGACGTCGCGTGAGGGACGAATGGGGCGCCCCTGCTCGAGCCACATGTACCAGCTCGCGCTGACGCCGGCGCGCTGCGCGACCTCTTCGCGCAGCAGGCCAGCGCTCCGCCGACGCGCGGAGGAGCGAAGACCGACCTGCTCCGGCTGAATCGCGGCGCGCTTGTGTCGCAGGAAGCGAGCGAGCTCGGCCCGGCGCTCCATCGCGATGGTATCGGGGTCCTCGAAGCTAGTGGTCCCACTACTAGGTTCGAGCCTCATCTGGTTGGCCGCTGGGCGGTCGCTAGCATGCGAAGGCATCGAAAAGGAGGCACGTTCCGTCATGTCGACCCCAGTTTCCAGCCATTCGCGCCCAGCCTTTGAGGGCCACCCGCTCGAGGCCATTCGCTCACTAGACTACACCATCCTGTTCGCACGCGACATGCAGGCGATGCGCGCGTTCTACGAGAAGGTGATGCGTTTCGAACCCTACTTCGAGCTGCCGGGCGGCTTCTGGTACGAGTTTCGCGTGGGAGCCAATCTGCTCGCGCTGTGCAAGCCAGGGACCGTGATCCCCGACGCCACTCCGCAAGCCGGCCTCGCCGCGGTGCACCTCGCTTTCCGGGTCAGGCGCGAAGAGGTCGATGCCTGCGAGGCGACTCTGCGAGAGCAAGGTGTCACCATCGTGTCCGGGGCAACCGACCAGCCGTGGGCACATCGCACCTTGTTCTTCCGTGATCCCGACGGCAACCTATTGGAGATCTACGCGGATATCTGAGTCCCGTTGTCGTCACGAGACGCCGGGGCAGGGCGACGCTCAATCGGCAGGCAGGCCGTAGCAGGAGACGCTTCCCTTGTCGTCGAGCCCGATGTCCGGGACCGCGCGGTTGCCGCCACCCACGTAGAGGCGGCCATTGGAGATCACCACGCTCGCGAGGGTGCGTCCCGCGGTGGGCAGCCGCGCCAACTGCGCGCCGGTCCGTGCGTTGAGCGCATAGACCGCGGATTCGGGAGCGGCGTCTGGGAGCTCTTCCACGGGGGATTGCACGTACACGACGCCATTGGCGATCGCGATGCCTGCGGCCAGCGGCGATTGCATTCGGTCGAAGCGCCACAGGACCTTCGTGCCTTGTGGCGCGAGCGCGAGCAACGTGCCTGTGTAGGGCGCATCCTTGATGGGAGGTCCAATGCGATCGACGCCATGCTGATAGACGATGCCGTCCGCGTAGCCGCCCAGGGTCTGGAGTCCCCCGAGCTCGAGCGCCATCTGCACGTGTTGGGTGCGGCTCACTTCGCTCCCATCGCTCGCACGCAGCACGTGGTACTCGCCGCTCTTGCGGCCCGCGCCGACCACGCGGCCGACCCCGGGCAAATCGTACAGTTTGGGTGAGTCGCCGAAGTCGAGGTCTCGGTAGTTGCCCTGGGCATCCGGGTTGTCGCGCGTGATGTCCCAGACGTCGTTCGGGCTGGCTTGATAGGCCCACTTGAGCTCGCCCGTGTCCGCGTCGAGCGCCAGGATCGAGTCGCTGCCCGGGCTGCCGGTGCCAGCCGTGGTCGGGGAAAAGTTTTGGCCCGTACCCACGAACACGGTGTTGGTCTCCGCGTCGTAGGTCGGCGGTCCCCAGATGGCACCGCCCGAGGGACCTCGCACATAGGGCAGCCCCTGGATGGGCAGCGCCTCGGCGGCGGGCACGGTGTAGTGGCGCCACTTCTCCTGTCCCGTGCGCACGTCGAGCGCGACGAGCAGCCCACGGAAATCGCAGCACTGGTAGCCGGTGATGATGCTGATGGCGACCCCCACCGCCTCCACGGACGAAAAGCCGATGTACAGGGTGTCGCCCACCAGGGTGATCGAGTTGCCGATCAGTCCGCTGAACAGGTTGGCGTCGATGTCCTCCTTCACCCAACGCTCCGCGCCCGTGTCGCACTCGAGGGCGTACACGTTGCCGTCCTGGTCACCGAAGATCACCAGCGCCTCTTCAGGCGCGATCACCGCTCCGCCTATGACGGGTGATGTCGTGGAGAGACCGAGCGAGCCCCGCGGCGACGCGAAGGGGTTTTTGGCGCGCCGCGTGTCGTACTGCCAGCGCAGGGTACCGTCGCGCTCGAGCGCATAGAAGCGCCCCCCCATCGCGCCGATGTACACCCGACCGTCCTGCACCGCCGGCGTCGCGTGCACCGCACCGATTGTGTGACCGGCGGCCGCGTCGTCGAAGCGCCACAGCAGCCGGAGCTGCGCCACGTTGTCGGGGCTGAGTGTGTGCTCGGACACGTTGTGAGCGCTGCCTCGCACGTCGAACAAGGTTTGGATCCAATCGCCATTGCCAGTGGCCGCGTCGGGGCCGGGTGAACCGCCGTCCGCGGCGGCATCGCGGGGATCGGTCTGCCCGCTGTCGGGACCGCCATCGGCCGGTGCCGCGTCCCTCGACGAGGGGTGAGTGTCAGGTCTTTCAGCCGAGCTGCCTTCCGTGCAAGCGGTGATCAGATAGAGCAAGGTGAGGCTGGGCAGCGCGCCCTTCAGATAAGCCAAGTGCATCGCAAGAACCCCTTTCCAGAGACGACGCACTCAGTCGTTCCACGTCGCGGGGGGCGCGGTCGAGGGAGGCCGATGCAACTCGCGCCGCGAAGGGTGCAGCTCGCACCAAAACGCCCTCAACGCCTGCGCGGAAGGTGGTACACACGACACGAGTGCAGACCTTGCTGGCGATAGACCGGCTCTCTCGAGCGCAGCGCATTGTAGGTGCGTGGTTGGGGTTGTTGGCGGTGGGCATGCTGCAGGGGCTGGCCGTGCAGCATGCCCTCGGCTCCAAGGCTCCGCCGGGGCTCGTCTGGATGTTCGCGGCGGGTGCCACGGGTGCATTTCTTTGCCTGCCCGTCGTGACTTGGACCGTTCGGAGAGCACACGGTCTGTCGCGGATGAAGGCGGTCCTTCTGCATGCTGCGGCTGCTTCGCTGTTCTCGGTCATCGGCATCGCCATCGCACGCGCACTCGCCATCCTGATGGGCGCGCCAGCATCGCAGGTCCCTCCGCTGCTCGAGTTGGTGATGTTCGAGCTCCAGAACACGCTGCCGCTCTACGCGGGGCTCGCTTTCGCCTACGCCACGTACGCTGCACTGCAGCGTCGGCGTGCCGCAGAGCGCGACGCGGCCTCACTCCGTGAGCAGCTCATCGACGAGCAGGTGCGGGCCGCGAGCGCTCGCCTGCAGCCCGCGCGCGTGTACGCTGCGCTGCATGCGGCACGCGAGGCTTTGCCCCACCGCGCCGCCGAGTGTGACGCGCACATCCAGGCACTGGCCGACGCCCTGCGTTCGCCCCGGCATCCGCACGAGCAGGCGGCTTTGCCTGCCCTGGATGTCCTTGCGGGCGATGCACCGTCGGCGCGGGAGCCCACCGTCCATGGCGCCGCCTGGCCGCGCTACTTGCTTGCGTTCCCGGTGATCGCGGGCGGTGCACTGCTGCTCGGGCGCGCCATGGCATTCGCGCTGCCGGCGCAGTCCGACCTGTTCTACGTGGGCTCGCTGGGTCGAGCGGTCGGCGCGTGGTTGGCGCTGCCTGTCGCGTATGCAGCCGCACGGCTGGCCCACGGCCGCTCGAAGGGGACGCAACTCGCGGTTTACGCGAGCGGCTTCCTCGCGTTTTCGGTGGTGTGGGTCAGCGCCGCGGCCTGCACGCGCAGCTGGCTGTGCGATGGGTTCGGGCTCGCGCTGCCCAAGCTCTCGTGGCGCGAGGGGCTCCTGCTGGAGGCGCAGCGCCTTAGCTTCGCGTATGCGGCGTTCTGCGGCGCAGGGGCCGCTTGGCGCGCGGTGCGCGATGGTCATGCCCGCGAGCGCTGGCGCGAACAGCTTCGCGGCGCGCTGGCTGAAAGTCGGCTCGCAGCGCTGAACGCGCGCGTGGATCCGCATTTTCTGTTCAATGCCCTGAATACGCTCAGCTCCCTCGCTAGCAACGACCCCGAACGCACTGCCCACCTGATCGACGCGCTACGCGAGCTGCTCGAGGTTGCGCTGTCGTCGCATGAGCCCGATTGGCCCCTGAGCGACGAGCAGCGCTACACGCAGCGCTTCATTGAATTCTTGGGCGCCCGCTTTGGCACCCGCGTGTGCGTGGAGCTAATGTTGCCGGAGGCGCTGCTCGAGGTGCGCGTGCCGCGGATGTCGCTGCAGACCTTGGTCGAGAACGCCGTGAAGCACAATCAGGACCGTCGCAAGCCATTGCACGTGCAACTCAGCGCCCGAGCCACGGCGAACGCCACCGTTCTTACGGTGAATGACGACGGCAAGGGATTCTCGCTCACACGCCCGCATGCTCATGCGCGCGGAGGCCTTGAGCGTCTTCGCCACACGCTCCAGCTGCTGTACGGCTCTGGGGCTGCGCTCGTAACCGGGATGAGTGAGGGGCAAGGCGCTCGCATCGAGATGTCCATTCCTCGGATCCCTCAGATCGCATGCTGAGAGTGCTAAACGTCGACGATGAAGCTCCGGCGCGTGCCAAGGTGGCTCGCCTGCTGGCGGCCGATGCGCGCTTCGTGATCGTCGGAGAAGCGAGCGATGGCCTCGAAGCGCTGACCGCGATGGAGGCGCTCGCGCCGGACCTGCTCATTCTGGACGTGCAGATGCCCGAGCTAGACGGCTTCGAACTGTTGTCCGCCCTGGGCGACACGCAGCCCGCCGTGGTGTTCTCCACCGCCTACGACAGCTACGCGCTGCGCGCATTCGAGGCTCACGCCGTCGACTATCTGCTCAAACCCTATGACGAGAAGCGCTTCCGCCTTGCCCTGGCGCGCGCGGCCCACGCCTGCGCGGCCCGGGAAGTCCTGCATCGCCCCCTGCTCGATGCCGTCAGCCTGCGCGCTCCACGGCGGCTCGCACTCAAATCCGTCGACGGCCCCTGGATCAGCCTCGAGCTCGAGCGCGTCCTGCGCCTGTCGGCTGCCAACAAGCACACCTGCATTTACACGCTCGACGGCGAGCACCTCGTGCGCAAGGCCCTGCGCGACCTGGAGCAGAGCCTCGATGCTCGCTTCGTGTGCGCCCATCGCAGCGAAGTGGTCAACGTGGATGCCGTGGTGCGGGTCACGTCCGCGGGATACGGCGATGCGGAGCTCACGTTGCGCGACGGGACCCGGGTGCCGCTCGCGCGCAGTCGTCGCGCGGCGTTCTTTGCGGCTTATCGGGGGTAGGGGCGAACGTTGTTCGGCGAGTTGCCTCGAGGACCCGCATCGGAGTTCGCCGCCATGGCTGTGTCGTCCGCGTACACGTCAGTTCCCCGTGTACTGCCTCGAAGCGTGAACCGCCGCGGGCTTCGATCGCCCCACGCGGGACAGGCCAATCGGGGTGATCCAGCGCACCAAAGCGAACCGACGCGGCGGACGAGATATGGGCGCTCCTTGGGGCCGCTTGCGCGGCTGGCGAAGCGCCTGGCTCCGCTCTGCCCGATGCAGCTCGCGCGATGCCCGTCGACGCGGCTTCGCATGCCTCCGCGGCGAAACCGAGCGAGCTCGCATGCGAGACCTCGAGGCGAGACATCGCTGCCCGCTCGAGCTTGCCGGCGCGCTGTCAGGCGGAGGCCGATTGCACCTGGTTTCATGCGCCGTGCCCCTTCGGTTGCATCCGGGGCCAGCATCGCAGGGCGCCCAGGGCCGCGCTCCTCGAGGCCATCGAGTCCTACAAGCGCTCCTGCAATGCCCGTCGCGACCGCTGTGCATTGCCCGAAGGTCCTGCGCGCTGCATCGAGGGCCGCTGTCGCTAGGCAGACTCGAAGCGTTTCGCACCATTACAGCTGAGTGGCTGATGCATCTCGTCTGCGTTTGAGAAAACCGTGTTTCGCTGTGACAGAATCATTGCTTTCCGCGAGGGCGAAAACGTTCGCAATCGCATGTGAGATCTGGCAACCATGCGTTCCCCCTGCTCGCTTTGCGAATGCGCGGGGCCCGCGCGGTGTGATCAACGCGGCGCGGCACACACCACAAAAGAAGGGGAAACACGCATGACGCGGATCTCGCGCCGATGGCTGACTTGTCTCTTAATCTTGCTTGTAGGCTGTGCTGAGGCGCTCGATGACCAGACCGAGGCGCCCTACGACGACGATGTGGGAACGGCGGAACAGGCGCTGGCTGGCGCGAGTGCGGCCGGCACGATTCCCGCGGGTTTGCCGTCGCGCGTGCTCGTGGGGCTGTTCGAGGACACGGGCCAAACCTGGATGAAGTCGAGCAACGTGCGCTGGGACGCGCGCTATCGCTACTTCACCAAGGGCTGGGTCAACAACTGGGGCTGGAGCGCCTACGACGGATCGTGGGGACTCAACTATCTGCGCGAATGCGACACTCAGGGCTATGTGCCTGCATTGCAGTACTACCAGCTGTTCGGCGAGACCGGCGGTGGGGAGGCTCAGACGCTGGCCAAGGTGCAAAACGCGACCACCATGCGTTCCTACTTCGGTGACTTCAAGATCCTCATGCAGCGCGTGAAGGACTTCGGAAAGCCGGTGATGGTGCTGATCGAGGCCGATGCGTATGGCTTCCTCCAGCAGCAAGCGGCCAACAATCCGAGCGCCTATGCGGCCATCGCCGCGTCCGGGATGCCCGAGCTCGCGAGCCTGCCCAACACGGTGGCCGGCTGGGGGCTCGCGTTCTTGCAGCTCAAGCAGGCGGTGGGGGCCAGCAACGCCATCCTCGGTGTGCACGTCTCGGCCTGGGCCAGCGGCAAGGACATCGCCTATTCGAGCGCCACCGACGCGCTCGGGCCCGAGGTCGACAAGGTGTACGCATTCCTGTCGCCGCTCGGCCTGGCGGCGAACCTTACCGGTGCGACCTACGACGTGCTGGTGGGCGACCCGCTCGATCGGGACTCGGACTACTATCGCCTTAGCTATGGGCAGGATCGCTGGTGGGACGCCAGCGATAGCGCCTCCATCTCATCCAAGAGCTTCAACCGCTATGCGGAGTGGCTGCGCCTGTGGAATCAAAAGGCCGGCAAGCGCTGGGTCTTGTGGCAAATCCCGCTCGGCAACTCGAACCACAAGAACGTCTACAACAACGGTGGCAGCGCCGAGGGCTACAAGGACAACCGACCCGAGTACTTCTTCGCCAATGGCACCGCCCACATCACCAAGTTCGCCGACGCGGGCGTGATTGCGCTGCTGTTCGGCGCCGGCGCGGGCGGCATGAGCACCTACACCAACGACACGTACAGCGACGGTCAGTTGTTCATGAAGAGCCGAGCTGGCGCCATTCTCAGCGCAGGCGGCGTCCCACTGGGGTCGGGCGGCACGACTCCGCCGTTCACCTGCGCGAGCACGGGCACCGGCAACGGGCTGCGTGGCGACTACTTCAGCGGCACGACGCTCGCGAGCCTGGTGCTCAGCCGCACCGACGCGACGGTGGATTTCAGCTGGGGCACGGCGGCACCGGCGAGCGTTGTGGCGAAGGACAACTTCTCGGTGCGCTGGAGCGGTCAGCTGAGTCCTCGCTCGAGCGGGCCCACGACGTTCTACACCCAGACCGACGACGGTGTGCGGCTCTGGATCAATGGGCAGCTGGTGATCGACAACTGGACGGACCATGGCACCACCGAGAACGGCGCCACCCTCACGCTCACGGCGGGCCAACGCTACGACGTGAAGCTCGAGTACTACGAGCGCACGGGCGGCGCGGTGGCGCGCCTGATGTGGTCCAACGCTTGCGATGCCAAGCAGGTGATCCCGACCACTCAGCTCTATGCCAGTGCGAGCGTGCCGAGTACGCCGAGCGTTCCCAGCGACACCGCGCGCTTCGCCTTCGAGAGCGATGCCCAGGGCTGGACCACGACCGGCGGCTTCTTGACCTCGGCGGTCAGCTCGAGCGATCGCGCCTACCGTGGTCTGCGTTCCCTCAAGGTCAGCGTCAGCGGCGGCGCAGGCAGCCAGCGGGTGTTCGTACCCAATCCAGCAGTGCCGGCGGGCGCCACGGTAACCTTCAACGTGTACGTGCCGGCAGGGTCCACGCTGGGATTGGTGCAACCCTACGTGCTGCAGGGTGCGGCGGGCGGCTGGGCCTGGACTGGCAACTGGCGGGCGATCGGTTCGCTGAGTGCGGGCCAGTGGAACGCCATCAGCGTGGTGGTGCCCGCGGGGGCCGCGGCGTTGGCCGAGCTCGGGGTGGAGATCTCCAACCAGTCGACGGGCAATTTCGCGACCTATGTGGACGCGGTGAATTGGTAGCGCGCGCCTCGCGGTCGCCGGGACGCTGCCATGCTCTGGGTGCTCGCAGGTGTTACGCCGTGCGGTGAAAACCGGGCTCCGCGAGGGCTCGGAGCCGGCGGATCACTTGCGTCCGCGGCGGTTCTCTGGCACTGAACATGTGCGCCCGTAGCGGTCGCTGTTCTCGTGCGAAGGATTTCCCGTGTCTGCCCTGCCCATTCCCCAACCGTGCAACGCATCGCGTCAGGCCGTGCAGGAGTACGCCGAGGCTGTCGCCGAGAGTGTCGGCTACACACCGGGTACCGGGGTGGAGAGCGTGGTCGCGCAGCTGGGAGGTCGGCTCAAGTACCTGAGCCTCGACGAGTCTCGCCAGCATGAGGCCGATGGCTCGCTGGTGGTGCACGGCCCAGGCGACTTCGAAATCAGCCTCTCGGCCGTGACTGGTGCCGTGCGGGATCAGTTCACCATCGCGCACGAGCTCGGCCACTACTTCCTGCACAGTCAGGGGGGCAAGCAGCGCATCCGCGCCGAGCGCTATGGTTCCGGACGCGTGGAGTGGGAGGCCAACTGGTTCGCGGCGGCGTTCTTGATGCCGTCCGAGCTCTTCACTGAGGAAGCCGAGCGAAACCAAGGTGATGCGGAGCGAATCGCCACCCGCTTCTTCGTTTCTTCCGCGGCGGCCGAGGTGCGGCTCAAGTCTCTCGGGTTGCGATGACCCTGGGCAGCGCCGACTCCCGGTCGCGTAGGTCCTGCGTTCGCCTCTTCATGTCCGTGGACCTGATCGGATCCACTGCCTTCAAGAACCGCATCGGAGCGGCCGACGAGTACGCGGGCGGCCATCCTTGGATCGGCGAGTTCGCCCGCTTCTACGCCTCGTTCTCGAACTTCCTGGTGCGCGGCGCCAACCCGCTGCTCAAGCAAGAGGGGGCCGAGCCCATCTTGTTCAAGGCCATCGGCGACGAACTGGTGTTCTCGGCGTTGGTGAAGAGCGGGGAGCACATCGCGCTGCTCATGGAGGCCTTCCGTGACGCCCTGTGTGCCTACTATCGCCAGCACCTGGTGGGTACGAGGCTCGGGCTCAAGGGCACGGCGTGGCTGGCTGGGTTTCCGATCAACAACGCCGAGGTGCGGCTGCCCAATGGGGCGGTCGACTTCATCGGTCCCTCCATCGACGCCGGCTTTCGCGTAGCCAAGTTCTCGTCGCTGTCGATGATCGCGCTCTCGGTGGACCTGGCGCTGGTGCTGGCGTTGGTGCGTCCCAATCGCTTCGAGTTCGTGTTCCATGCGCTCGAGTCCATGAAGGGCGTGCTGGGGGGCAATCCCTATCCCATCTTCGGGCTCGATTCCGGGCTGCGTACGGCCGAGGAAGAGCTCACCGGCGAGGGCCCCACCAATGTGAGGTCCGAGAAGGTGAGCGCCTACGCTACGCGGTTCTTCGCGGAGCTCGCTCCGTCATGGCTGTTCGCGCCCTACTTGAGCGACGACGAGCGCTTCAAAGCCAAGCCCGCGCACCACGATGAAATCCTGGCTCTGTGGGAGCGCGAAGAGGCCAAGACCCAGGTGGGACTCGATGGCGCGGAAGCGTCCCTCGGAAGCGTGGACACCGGCGCAGCCGACGCACGCTTGTTGGCCGAGGCCATCCGCATCAAGGCGCAGCCCGCGCAGCGGAACGATTGAGGGCTGTCTCAGGGGCTCTGGGTCTGGGTCGTACGCGTGCCCGTGCCCGTAAACGATCTCTTCGGCTCCTACGCTCGATCAGTGTGCAGGTCGAACCGGACGAGCGTTCGCTCAACGGCTGGGAGATTCGCGAACGGGCACGCGCACGCGCACGTTGAGGTTGGGGACTAGATCTGCAGCCGGGGTGTCAGGGCCCGACGTTCTCCACCTTCACGCCGTTCACGATATTCGACACCCAGGTGATCATCTTCACGTTGTTGAACGTGGCATCCTCGATCTTCACGTTGCCCGGCAATACGTTGGTGAGCCAGGTGTGCTGGTCGGTGGCGGGATAGTAGGTGCCGAAGTTCTTGTAGCTCTTCACCGCCGTCCGGAAGTCGAGCAGGCCCTTTTCGAAGACGTCGGGCGGCACCTTGTCGACGATGGCGGTGCCGGCGCAGTTGTTGTTTCCGGCCCCAAAGAAGCCCGAGATGATGCCGTCGTGGTTGGCCTCGATGAGGCCCGAGAGGCGGTCGCTGAACGTGGACACCAGGTACACGCCGTAGTCGAACATGAAGTCGTCCTTCTTGGGGCAGTGGCTACCGCAGTCCTTGAGCACCGACTGATCGAGCCCCCAGTAATCCACCATGCGCTTCTGCAGGCAGGGCGGCACCACAGCGCTGGTCTGGGGCGGACCCGAGTCGTCGATGAGGATGATCTTGTTGTTGGGGAAGGCGCGCTGGAAGAGCACGGCCGTGGCGGCCGAACCGAAGCCGCCAGCGCTGATGCCCGTGAGCAGCACGCGGTCGAGGCTGGGGAAGGTAGGCACGATGCGCTGCAGATAGGCCTGCAGGTTGAGGTACCCGACGAACTGTTCCTTCGGGTACAGGTCGGTGACCTTGGAGTTGGCCTTGGTGCCTGCGTGGATGTCGCCGGTGCAGTAGGGCACGTAGACGAAGTTCCAGTCCTTGAGGGGATTGTCCGTCCACTTACGGTTGAAGATGCCGCCCGTCTGCTCGCCCTTGGAGGCGATGGAGGCGGGGTTGGCGGCACAGGTGACGTTGTCGAAGCAGGCTCCGCCGCCTTCGAGGAAGATCATCAGGTCCTTGGACTTGGAGTTCAGGCTGATGCCGATGCCCGCCGTAGATCCGTCGCGGCACTTGGTGCCGGGGAAGTCCACCCAGGTCCACTTGAGATCGTCGGCCTTCAGGGGCTGGCCGTTGGTGGGGAAGGGCGTGAGGCCGTACTTGTCGAGCGGGTTCGTCGAGGGCTTGGTGCCCGCATCCGAGTGGCCGGGGTTCGTGCCGGCATCGACATCATCGCCGTCCCCGTCTCCCGTGCTGTCTCCATCGCCCGTGGTGTCGCCGTCTCCCGTGCTGTCTCCATCGCCGGTGGTGTCGTCGCCATCGCCGTCCCCGTCGCCATCACCATCACCATCACCATCACCGTCTCCATCGCCGTCTCCATCGCCGTTGGCTGGGTCGACGTAGCCCGACGTGGGGTTGGCAGGGTCCTCACCGCAGCCGGTGTTTCCGACGACGACGGAGGAGAGGGTAAGCAGCAGAAGAAGCCTACGAGAGCGGTCAAGGTGAGACATAGGAGGCCGACGCTATCACGGGGCCAAAGTGACAGGCCTGGCCACGGTCTTGACCGGACGTACCCAACTACATGCAGAACAGCCCCTCTCACAGGCTCTCGTTCCACGCATACGGATGCTTTCCGTTGCGATAGTTGGAGCGGTCACTCGCGTCAGCGTCCGGCCACCGCCCAGCGTATCGGTGAGCTGACTCGCCAAAACAACGGGAGCCGACGTGGCCCTCAGCCAGGCCTTCAGTTGGCCGGGGGGCGGTTCCAGGAGATGAGCTGGGACTCGCCGCGCTTGCCGACGTGGGCATCGAGCTTGGGGTTCTGCAGCTCGTCGGTGCGGAGGGGGCGAACTTTGAACGCCTGGTAGTCAGCCAGACCATCGCTCGCCACATGGTTCACGCCGTCGATCTCGAAGGCCATGACTTGGCTCAGGTCGAGACCGTGGCTCTGCAGCAGATCAGGCAACACGAACGAGGTGTCGGCGCCAGGTGCGATGATAGTCCAGGTGCCGCCATAGGCGTAAGTGGCGGGGTCGGGCATCACGAGGGCGATGGTCAGGTTCGTCATGGCGAAGTCCAACTTGGCAGCGTCGGGGCTCGCGTCCCAGCTCAAACGTGCGCGCTGTGGACTGCCGCTGATCACGGTCTTGGGGTTGCTCGGCGGACGGAGACGCTTGCCATAGTCGAATGTGATCTGCGTGGGGCCAGGCGCTTCGCGGCGATAGAACGTGTGCTGCACGTTCTTGTAGTCGACGGTGCTCTCGGTCTCGATGTCGTCGGCGAAGCCAGGCGCGTAGAAGAACTCTTCCCAGATCAGGGGCGTATACGGCAGGTTGTCGGTCCAGTCGGCGGAACCCCAGGCCTGGCTGGTGCCCCGCCACATGGCGAGGTTGCTCCACACGTGTTGGTCCTCGAGGTCGAGCGGCAGGTTCACGAAGCGCACCTGGGTGCTGGTGGCCAGGGTCCAGGCCGGGAACATCACGTGCGTGGGCTGGCCGTTGCTTCCGAGCGGCGCGTCGTTGACCCACGAGTAGTAGCTGAGGTTGTTGCTCGGATCGTCGTCGCCCATGCGGTCCTCGCGGTAGGCGAGCAACGAGTTGGTGGGCGCGGGCACGCAGTCGAGCTCCCAGTCCGTCACGTTCTGGTCGTAGTTGATGTTGCGCATGTCGCAGCCCGTCGGTCCGCCGTTGATGTAGTACTCGCTGGTGGGCTCGGCGAAGGTCGCCGTGTAAACGGTCTGGGGTCCTACGTACTCGTTGGTGCCGGCCAGCACCTGCAGATGGTCGCCCTGCTTGACGCCAAACCAGCTGATCAAGCGCCGGGACCAGAAATTCGCGGGCTCCTGCAGTCCGGTCAGGTCGAGCGTCACGACCGGCGCGGTCTGATCGCTCGCGGCCTTACCGGCGGCGTCGGTGGTCAGCGTGCTCAGCGTGCTGCCGTCAGCCGCGTGGAGATACAGTTTGAGGCCTGGCAGCGGCGTGCCGTCCGCGCGCGTAACTGTGACCTTCAGGGCCTGGCTGATCTCGGACACGCTGGCGTCGTCAGACGTGGCGCCGCTGTCCTGGCCGGCGTCGGAGCTCGAGCTGTCGTCCTCATCACCGCCGTCGCCTCCGCGCGCGGTGGAGCCGTCGTTGGCCGAACCCTTGCCGTCCTCGCGCTCGATGCGCTGCCCAGTGGCATCCACGCAGTAGCCATCGACGCACGCCACCGCGTCCGTGAAAGCTGCGCAGTCGGCGAGCTCCTGGCACGCGAGCCAGTTGCTCGCGCTCGTGCTTTGGGGACCGTTGCTGTCGTTGCAGCCCGCGGCGCAGATCAGGGCCAGGCCGCCGATCAGGCCCAGGGCGCCCAGCCCACCGCGCGCGGTGGCGACGCTACTCTCGATGGTCTTCATCCGATACCTCTGTTGGGTCCAATAGGGGGTCCGCCGCACGCACGTACTGGCCGGCGTAAAACACGACACGATCGACGGGCGCCCCCTGGGGAGGCTGGTGGCGGTAGGCGTCCACGCGCGCCCGCAACGCGTCGACCTGAGCGCGCACGCCGCGCAGAGTGGTCTTGGCCTCCAGCTCGAGCGGATGTCCGGGCCATACCTCGAGTGTCCAGGTGGAGCCGCCCGTGTGATCGCTGGCCTCGCCGCGTGCCGAGCCGCGCTTGAGCTTCGTGATCACGGCGGTGACGAGGGCCTGATAGTGGTCGAAGACCGCCGCCTCCCAGCCCACCGCGGCCCCCACGGGGACCTCGAAGCGCTCGGCCGCGTAGAGCGTGCCCTCGGGCTTGTGCACGACACGAACGCGACCGTCCTGGGCCAGGCGCTCCAGACAAGCTCGCGCGATGCCCTCGCCGAGGCGCGCCACAGACTGCACGGTGGACTCGTCGCAGGGCCCGTTGCGGTACACCGTGAGCCACACCAGGTGCTCATGGACGCTGCTGCGGCCCGGTGAGTCCGATCCGAAGTCCGCCTCGTTGGCGATGCGATAGCGCGCGTCGTCACCGCGTCCTGCGCGGTAGATGAGGCCCGAATGCGAGAGGTCGCTCAGAACTCCGGACACCACCTCCGGATCATCGCCTGCAAAGCGGTCCAGCACCGCCCGCCCGCTGACGGGTTCACGCTCGCGTACGAACTCGAGCACGGCTTCCCAGACCGTCTTGCCCACCACGGTGCGGCTCTCGCTTAGCTCCCGGAGGCGCCGGTGATACGTGCGCAGCGCCATCCCGAACATGTCGGCGATGACTTTCTTCTTCACGCCGCGCTGAGCGAGTTCGCGCGTGAGGTCGAGGAAGACCTGCTCGGCAACCCCGGCCAGCGGGGCCCGCACACCGCCCGCGGTGGCCAGCTCGGCGATGAAGACCATGGTCTGCTGAACCACGGCGTCGATGAGCAGATGGGCGTTCACGGGCCGAACACTGACACCGGGACCCAGGCCGGGTAAGTGTCAGGAATGGCAGTGACGGGGTGAGGGTGAAGCACGGACTGCCTGGCGAGGCGCGTTCGGGGGGAAGGGGCCTTGACGAAGTGCCTTGGGGCCGTGCACCTAAGGCGCCCACAACAAGTCGGCTGACCAGCGGGTGCCTGGGCCGTAGCCCATGCTCGTGACGAAGTCGTTGGGTAGCGACAAGTCGAGGCGCACGCCGACGCCCACGCTCCCGCCCTGGCTCTGCGAGCTGCCCCCGACGATGCCCTCCACGTAGGCGCCGCGCGCGAAGCCACGCATGAACTTGGGGATCACGTCCGAGGCATCGAAGCCGGCGCGTGCACCGTTGACCTGACCCGAGGCATTGGTCTCGACGCCGAGCGTGGGCACCCAGTCTCCGAACTTGCGACGCGCCGCCACACTGAGTAGGCCCGCGGTGAGCGTGGTGGCGAAGTTCGAGACGTCTTGCTGCGCGCTGCTGCTGTTGCTGGCCTTGGCGCGTCCCACGCCACTGAGGATCGAGACGGCTTCACCCATGTTCGTGGCGGCGCCCGTGAAGGTGAGCACCGGGGCACTCGCCAAGCCCGTCACCTGCACGTTGAGGGGTTGCGACGAAGGCGGCTGGTAGGTGGCCTTGAGGTTCAAGTCCGGGTCCGGCGGGACGTCCCCGGTGAAGTGGATGGTGCCCTTCTGAATCTTGAACGTCTTGCCCAAGATCTGCAGCTCGCCACGGGTGATCTGGGCATCGCCCCGCATCACGGCGCCTTCCTTCTCCTCGAGGAGCGCGAGGTCGAGCGCCACCTGCACCGAGAAGTCCGTGTGCATGACCCACATGTCGCGGTGGCTCTTGATGGTGAGCGACTTGAGCACGAGCGAGGAGCTACCGGGTTCGCCGCCCGCGGCTTCGGCCTGAATTTCAGGCGGCGCGTCCTCGAAGACGATGTCCGGGTTAGGGTCGAGCTGCTGCACGTCGCGCCCTTGCTCGCCCGTGAGCCAGAGGCGACCGCGGTTGATGTCCACCTCCACGGAGAGCTCCGCGAGCTCCTTGATCTGGGCGCCGACCTCGGTGTCCAGCGTCAGCTCGCCCACCACGGTGCCCTCCTGACGCATCGGAAAGCGCTCTGCGGTGATGTGGATTCGACCATTGCCCGAGCCCTTCTCGTCGAGCTTCGCTCCGCCGGTCAGCCGGATGTCGCCTTCGCCGTCCTTGGCGGTGATCTGTTTGATGGTGAGCTCGCGGCCATCGACCTCGATGCGTCCGTTGAGGTGCCGAACCGGCTGAGCCAACGAAGCGATCGAGAAGCCGACTTCGTGTAGCTCGAGGAAGCCCTTGGGCTGTGGGTCGTCGAGCCGGCCAGTGACCGTGAGGTCGGCGGAGGCCGTGCCGGCAACCTGGCCGAGCGCCTGCACCGACGACATGGGACCGCCGAGCGGGAGCTGGCTGAAGCGAATGCGCGCCCGCACCGGGGCATCTTTCGCGACGGTGGGAATGGCGTGCAGGTCCCCGCTGAGCGGGAGGCTGGCTTCGAGCTGGCCGTTGGGTTTGCCGTCCACGCGCAGGTCGCCGTTAAGTGCCGCCTGCAGGCCCGTTCCCTGGGACAACGTGCGCAGCTCGAGGTGGCTCCCGAAAGCGGCGCCGCGCTGTCCACGAAGCTGCGTGACATCGATGCTCGAGCTGAGCTCGAGGGGGTGAGCTCCGAACAGGGCGAGCGCGAGATTCACGTCGGCCTTGCCGCTCTTGAGGGCGCACAGACCGGGCAGCTTGGAGAGATCGAGCTGCTTCGCCTGGAGCGTGGCGTTCACCCGTTCGAACTCCTCGGATTTGCCCTGCAGCAGCGCCCCGACGTCCACGTGGGCCTTGACCTCCGCGCGGAGCTGGCCGGCGGCGTCGCCCTGGCTCTGAACGCCGAGCTGCACTTGGCCTTGCCTGAGCTGGGCATCCAGATCGATGCGCGACGAGGAGCCAGCCACGCACGACTGGTCGATCTTGTCCCCGAAGACCACCAGGCGCACCGCAGCGTCACCATCGAAGTTTTGGCCGTCGCTTTTGAGCGCGAGCTTGGCGCCCAAGCGCACCGGCACGTTCAGCTTGTAGGCCGAGGCCAAGTAGCCGTACACGCCCTGCATGGTGTCGAGCCGGCGTTCCTCGAGCTGCACGTCGAGGTCGAACTGGGGCGTCTTGAAGCTCTCGGGTTGGGCCAGGGCTGCCTCCAGGCTGCCGCCCGCGAAGTTGGTGGCAAGCCGCGCCTGGGCGAGGCGCCCCTGATCATCGTCGAGCTCGAGCACCAGGTTGGCCTGGCTTGGCTCGAGCTGCAGGCGCGCCTCGAGCCGCTCGGGCTTGCTGGTGGGTTTGGCGGGGAGCTTCAGGTTGGCCGCCACGCGCAGCGCGACGTGGGGCTCCTTGAGCGTGCCCTGGCCGTGCAGGTCCACGTCGATGTTGCCCGAAAGGGCGCTGATGCGCTCGTCTCCCAACATCAAGAGGCGTCCCGCCGGCAGGTGCGCGTTGCCGTCGACTTGAAAGCTCCCCTGTTTGAAAGCTTGGACGAGCTCGCGCGATTTGCTTGCGGAGTTGAGCTCGGCCGCGAGGCGCACGTTGGAGCCGTCGCTCGCGGAGCGCAGACTGACGCTGGCCCCGACCTGCCCGTGCGCGAGGTCCGCGCGTGCATCGAGCGCCGCATCGGCCTCGGGCTCGCCCATGACGCTGAGCTTGGCGACGGCCAGGTGCAACGTCCCCTCCGGCTTCGCCACGCTACCGCTGGCCTTCAGCGTGCCGTCGAGCTTGCCGCGCAACTGGGGCTTGCCGAGCAAGCTACCCCAGGTTGCCAGATCCACCGCATGCAGCTCCGCATCGGCCTCGAAGCTCCCGGCGGCGCGATAACTGCCCCGCGCCAGCACGCTCTGCTCGCGCGTTTGGATGGCGAGCTGCTCGAGCCTGGTCTCCTGGCGACCGAGGCGCAGGTTGCGGAGCTCGAAGGTCAGGTCGCGCTCGAGGGCGTGAGCTTGTCCACGGGCCGCCAGCGTGAAGTCGCCGTTGTGCTCGCGGGCGCCCTGAATCTCACTGTGGACCGAGGCCTGCATGCCAGAGCCGTCGAGCGTGCCCCGAAGCGTCTCGGGCGTGAGCTCGGCTTGCGCTCGCAGGGAGTCGAGCCGGATGTCGCCGGCCGTGACGCCGCCGAGCGCGAGCGTGAGCGTGCCTTGCGGGCGCCGCGTGGTGCCACCGACGCTGCTGTCGAGGGCCAACGTACTGAGCTTCTTGTCGGCGAACCCAAGCTCCGTGCCCCGCAGCTGAACCTGTCCGCGCAAACGCTCGTCGGCTTCGAGCGCGGCCTCGATGGTGCCGTTGAGGTGGCCGGTGAGCTGCTGCGCGCGCAGCGCGGCGATGGAGTCGAGCTGGAATCCAACGAGCACCAGCTTGCCCTGGGCTCGATTGCTGTCGGTGTCGTAGCGTCCGCGCAACGAGAGTTTCGACTCGAGTCCAGCTAGCGACAGGGACTCCACGCGCACCGCCGGCAGCTCGAGCACCACCTGGGTGGAGCCATTCGGGACGGTTCGTGCGTCGACCTCCACGGCTTCCCAAGCGAGCGTGATCGGGACGGCCGATTTGGAGTAGTCGGCCTGGGCACGCAAGGTCCCCTGGACGTGCAGGTCAGGCAGGGAGGGGCTCACCGCAGACAGTTGCAGAGGCTCGATCTGGAGCTCGGCCTCGGCTCCCGTGAGGCTCGCTGTGGTGCGTAGCGTGACGCTGCCTTCGCGAGTGGACAGCCGTGCCTCGAGCTGCACGTCCTCGCCGAGGCTCTTGGCGTGCGCATGGAGCGTGAACGGGGTCCGCAGGTCGAAGCCCTCACTCACGCCGAGCCGCTCGAGCGCCTGGTGACCCACGCCGCTCAGGTTCACGTCGAGCTCTTCGATGGGCCATGGCGACCCTTCGAGCGGACCAAACCTGCCCTCCAGCGAAAGCGGCGCGCCGGCCACGGCTCCACCCAAGGAGACCGCACCCCCGTGCGCGGCAGTCCACGTACCCTTGGGCGCATGCAGACGCAGGAGCTCGGCGTCGTTTGCCGTTACGTGGAGCTTGGCCTGGTTGAGTACGGCGCGCGGATGGGCGCTCCAGGTGCCGCCGCCCTCCAAGACGTCGATGCTGGCGGCGATACGCCGACCCGACCAGGGCGTCTCGAGCTGCGTGTCGAGGACGCGCAGGAGATCCACGTGCACCACGAAGCTGCTTGGCCCCTGGTCCGGTTCCTCGGGTTCCGACGGTTGCGCGAGTAGGGCTTCGAGATCGTAACGAGCGCGGACGTGGGCGAGGCGAGCGCTCGTGACATGGAGCGTCTGATGCAGCAGCTCCAGGGGAGACAGGCGCAGCGAGAGCTCCGCGATGGATCCGAGATCCTTCTGCTGTGGATCGGTCACGTGGACGCCGTGGAGCTCGATGGCCCACGGGTCGAGCCGGTCCACTCGCGCGATCTCCACCTTGTAGCCGAAGCTGCGCTGCACGTAGCCGAGCGCATGGTCCACCACGGCCGTGCGCGCGGGCGGCACCGCTAACGCGATGAACGCCACTATCAACACCACCGCGACGAGCGCCAGCGGCACCCCGAGCAGCCAGCTCAGGACCCGCACGACGCGCCCACGCGAGGTTCCGCGCACCATCAGAAGGCCTCCCCGATGGTGAGCGCGATGGCGCCGTTGAACTTCATGAAGCCGAGGTTGGTCGGTGGCGGCACCTCGTCGGCGGGCACGTGTCCCTGTAAGTTCTTGGGGCGGACGCCCACGTCGAGTCGCAGCGGGCCGATCAAGGTGCGGTAGCGCAAGCCGGCGCCGACGGCGGTGTTCATGTTGTCGAAGCGAAAGCGCGGCGCAGCGTTCACGTCGCCCATGTCGCTGAAGAACACGATGGAGAAGCTCTTGGCCAATGGCACGCGTAGCTCGAGCGAGGCCTCCCAGCGCCGGATGCCGCCGTCGATGCCGGCGCCCAGCTGGCCGGGGTTGAAGCCGCGGTTGCTATTGGCGCCGCCGCCGCGCAGGCGATAGGGGACGGGGCCGCGCTGTTGGGACTGCGTGTCCAGCTGGGGCGAGAAGCTGAAGATATGGGTAGACCCGAGTGCAAAACGTCCGGCTAGCACGATGCCCAGACCGAGCGGCGCGTAGCCCCGCGCGTCCGGGTACAGGCGCACGTAGTTCCAGGAGCGATCGAAGATCTTGACCGCCTCTTGCATGTTGAAGCCGAAGTAAGCCCCCTTGCTGGGGTTGACGGGATCATCGCGCAAGTCGAGCGTGAGCTGCTCCTCGAAGAACGACAGCAAGTAGCTCTTGGGAATGATCGAGCCGTCCATCAGCTCCTCGGGCGTGGCCTGCTGGATCTCTTGCTTGAGCACGTACTGCTTCTTGAGCTTGTCCACGTGCAGGATGTCCTGGTGCACGGCCAGACGGATGTTGAGGCGCTGCTCGAAGAAGCCGCGTGTGAGGCCCACGGCGAGCCCGACGTTGTCGCGGAAGAAGAGCATGAACGGATCGGGCCCATGATCCCACGAGGTCTCCACGAAGAGCGTGGTGCGCGCTTCGATCACGCCCGGCTGCGAGAAGTTGCCCGTGATCAGGTTGCCGAAGCGCGGGCTATTGGAGGGCACCTGCGGGAACTGGCCCAGGAACAACAAGCGCGGACGCTCCTCGAGCCGCAGTCGCCGGAGTCCCCCGAAGAAGTTGCGGTGCTCGTAGGTGGCCGACAGGTGAAGATCCCACTGCGGCACACTGATGGTCTCGAGCGCCGGACCCGCCAGCACACCCGACATGATGCCGCCTCCCAGGAGCACCTCCTGGGTGCGGCGCGGCTCGAGCTGGATCTTCACGTCCACCTGATCCGACGGGGCCTCGACGTCGCCGCTCACCACCACCGCGCTGAAGGCGCCGAGCGCATAGATTGCGCGCTGAGCGTCCTCGATGTCGCTCTCGTGGTAGCGCTGGCCGCGCTTGAGGCCGTGCACCGCTTCGATCACCGGCATGGGCACCGGGGAGCTGCTGGTGATCCGGATCTCGCCGATTTCGCAGACCGGTCCAGGCGTGACGTCGAAGTGCACCTTGGCGCTGAGCAAGCCGCGGTGGATGCGTACTTTGCCCTCGATCTTGGCCTTGGCGTAGCCCTCCTCGCGCAGCGCGAGCGCCATCGCGTCGCGGGCAGCTGCGTACTGGGCCTCGTCGAAGACGGCCCCCACCGTGAGCTTCTCGCCCAGCGCCTCACGCAGGTTGGCGCGCAGTGTGGGGGCGAGGTTCTGGTCGCCGTCGAGGTCGATGCTCTGGATGCGCACCGGAGAGCCCTCTTCGACCTTGATGTCCACTGAGAGCTTGCAGTCATCGCCACTGCATACGTCGGTATCCTCGGCTGCCTGGGGCCTGAGGTCCACCTCGAGCACGCGGGCTCCGTAGTAGCCGCGGGCCTGGTACCAGCGCTCCACGCGCTTGAGGTCGAGCCGCAGTACCGCCTCGTCGTAGACCGGCCACGTGGTCCAGAACCACGCGAACATGCGCCAGGAGAAACGTCGCTTGTCGAATGGGGGTTGGCCGCACTGGGGTTGGCCGAGCGCGCCGAGACCGAGCTCGAGCTTCTCACGCTCCCGCGTGACCATGCAGGGCAAGATGGCCTCGGGGACAAGCTGCTGGGTCCCGCTGATGGTGACCTTCTCGATGCCGTAGCGCTGCTTGGGCACCGAGGCGCAGGCCGCGCTCAGCAGCAGCAAGAACAGGCCAGCGCAGGACCAGGGCCACGAGCGAGGATGAATTCGCACGCGAGCCGGGAAACCGGAGGCCATGTCCAGTCGTGCCACGGATGGGGGCTTAGGCCAATAGGGCCCTATGCTGGGGACGAGGCCGGCCTGAGTCAGCCTCCGTGCCGTGCGATGAAGTCGTGGATGAGCCACTGCGAGATGCTCAGCCGCCCAGGGAACATCTTGGGCAAGTCTTGCACGCGGAAGAACGCTGCCTGCTCGATCTCTTCGCCGTCGATGACGATGTCGCCTGCGCGATAACGGGCGTGGAAGCCGAGCATCAAAGAGTTGGGGAAGGGCCAGGGCTGGCTGCCGAAATAGCGGATTTCATCGATCTCGATGCCGACCTCTTCGCGGACCTCACGGGCCACGGCCTCTTCCACGCTCTCGCCGGGATCCACGAAGCCGGCCAGGGCGCTGAAGATGCCCGGGGGAAAGTGTGGCGAACGTGCGAGTAAGATCTCGGGACCGCGCTCGACTGCCACAATCATGGCGGGCGAGATGCGCGGAAAGAACTCGAGCTTGCAGCGCACGCAGCTGCGGGCTCGCTGCTTGGCATGGGGGACGGTGGGCTCCCCGCAGGCGCCGCAGAACTGATGCGTGCGATCCCATTCGACGATCTGGGAGGCGCGCCCGACCAGCATCATCCAGTCGTCGGCCAGACGCCCGAACAGCGAGCGGATCGTGTGAAATTGCGTCTCGCGCGGTGGCTCGGTGCCCGGCGCGAGCTCCGCCGAGAAGCAAGCGACCCCGTCGAGCTCACCGAGATACTGGCTGCGCAGCGGAGCCAGGCCGACCACCTCGAGTGCCTCGCACTCGAGCACCTGAAGCCCGGTGTCGAGCAAGAGCTCCTGGCCGCGAAACGCGAACCAATAGCCACGCCGCGGGGCCGAGCGGACCAAGGGGGACGGAACGAAGCGACGCTGCCGCATGGCCGAAATCTAGCAGTCGAACCCCGCTCCGTGAGACGGCTCGCGTGGACTTCACCCCGCTGGGCTAGCGATAGGACCTTGGCGCTCGTGCGCTCTCGCGGCTCACTCACACCCGTCATCGAGCGCGAATGCCTCCACGTGGCCCGGGCCCTTGTTGCCATCGACGCAGCTCGCCACGAACACCTGGTCGTCGATCAAGAGCGGCTGCGCGAAGCGTTGCCCCGGTCCCTCCAGCGCAACCTTGGCGGCCAGCGCACCGTCGCTCACCCGCACGAGCCAGAGGTGCCCGCGCTTTTCGGCGTCCTTTTGGTCCACCACCAGGGCGTATTCGGTGCCCGCGAACTGCACGAGGCGCACGCGGCTGGCGTGGGCCCGAAAGCTGCTGCGCGCCGCTGCGTCCTCGGGAGCGGGTGTTTGCCACGCCTTCTCGAGCTTCGGTCGACCGTCGCGCATGACGATGCGCACGCCAAACAGTCCGGCGGGATGCACGTCGTCGAACTCGAAGCTGCCGACCACCGCGAAGGGTTGGCCTGCCACGCTCGTGATCTCGGGGCGCGTGACCATGGAGCCTGCCCAGTCGGCCGTGCAGCGCGCGCCGTCCGTGCCACAGCCGGCCACGAGCTCGAGCCGATCGTAGAGCGTGCCCATGTGATCGTGGTCGAACAGGTAGAGATGCCCGTCCTTGGCTGGCAGCAGCAGCGCGCGCGGGCCGCCCGGGAGCTCCACCACGGCCGGCGCATTGGCGCCGAGGTCGAGGTCGTGGGCGGCATAGCAAGCGAAGAACGACAGGCCTTCGCAGTTGGGCTGATCGAGCGGTGGATCGCCGGGCAAAAGGCGCGGAATGAAGAGGTCGCGACAGGACTCCATGCAAGCGGAAGAAGGCGAGAGTGCATCCCAGCTGGCGCACGCGCTCGGGTCGCAGCCGTCGTCGAAGCTCAGCCCGGGCAGCGCGACCCGCATGATGGTGTGGGCGTAGTCGTGTCGGTTCATGTCGAGGGCACCGTTGCCCGTGGGCACCAGCAGGTGGTGCTCGCCGCTCGGACTCGATATCAGCTCCGGTCCTGCCGGCGCCCAGATACCGGCGCCGCAGTTCATCTCGCGTGAACCCGATTCGCCATCGGGCTCGCAGTGGGTTTCGGGCGAGGTCAGCAGCAGCGAGCTGATGGCGGCCGCGGTGCCCCGCTGCTTCCAGGCCTGCAGATCGATCTCGAAGAGCCAGCCGTGCCAGGGCTGGATGTCGCGCGCGTTGCCGAAGGAGAGATACACGAAACCAGGGCCGCCGTCCGCTGCAGGCAGGTGAACCAGGCGCGAGCGCGAGAGCGCGTTGTTGGCTTCGAAGACCACGCTCTCGGAGCCATCGAACGAAGGGCGCTGCCCGCTCAACGTGAGGATGGGATAGTCCGGATCGAGCCTGCCCGCGCTCAAGTCGATCACCGCCACGCGGTGGGCGCTGCGGGGCGCCGTAGCGGGGTCGGTGCCGGTGATCGCGATGTCTTGCCAGGTGAGCACCAGGCGGTCTCCCACGGTCACCGGGGTCGCCACCACGTAGGCGATTTCGCCCTCGGTTTCAGGCAGCTCCACGTTCCACAGCAGCGCGCCGCTCGAGGGATCGAGTGCGCTCACACGGCCGTCGCCGCTGCTGGCGATGACGCGCGGTGCAGCCGGGTCCCCGCCTGGCAACAACGACGCCAGCAAGCAACCTTGAAAGGTCTCGCTGGACCAGCTGTGCACGAGGCGCACCGCCGAGCCGCAATCTGGCCCCGCGTCCATGGCCGGGGTCGGGCCGCCGTCGGGATCCATGGAGGCATCTGCGGGCGGTAGGCAAGCGCACTGCACCGTACCCGAAGAGGCCGGCGCGTCGGAGCAGGCGCTGGCGGCGCCCAGCAGCGAGAGCCAAGCCAAGGACTTCGTGAAAGCCATGGGCCGGGTTCTAACACGTTCGAGACTTGGAACAGCGACGTCACGGAGGGGCCATCGTGCGGCGATAGATCGCCGGAACACCCCCATCTGTTCGGAGTCGTGATGTCCCCTCATAACAAGTCTTTTTCACGTCGCAGTGCGCTCAAGGGCACGGCCCTGGTCAGCTTGGCGCAGATCCTGGGCGCGTGTGACCAGGAGGAGTGGCTGCTCGAGCAGCTGTCCCACGGACACACGGGACACGAAGGCGGACACGGCGACGTGTGGGGCAGCTACGGCAAGCTGGTGGCGCAGGACGGTGTGATCTCGTTGCCCAAGGGCTTTCGATACGTGGCCTTCGCGGCCGCTGGCTCCAGCATGAGCGACGGCCGCTCCATGCCCGGCGCCCACGACGGCATGGCGTGCTTCGCGGGCAAGGGCTCGCTGGTGTTCCTGGTGCGGAATCACGAGCTCTCACAAAACGACGTGCCCAGCGGAGATGCCCGCTTCTACGACGAGCTGGGCGGCGGTGGGGTCACCATCAGCGTGTTCGACACCAAGACCGGTCGCGAAGTGCGGAGCTTTGCAGCCTTGCTCGGGACCATCGAGAACTGCAACGGCGGCAACAGCCTGCGCGGCGGCTGGCTCACCTGCGAAGAGACCACCGAGGGCCTGGCCGCGGGCTACAGCAAGCCGCACGGCTACGTCTTCGAGGTGCCGGCGACCAGTCAGGGGCTCATCGAGACGCCGGTTGCGCTCAAGGCCATGGGCCGCTTCGAGCACGAGGCCGCGCGTCAGGATCCCAAGACAGGTGTGGTGTACATGACCGAAGACAACGGCGACCCGGCTGACGGCTTCTATCGCTTCGTGCCCCACGACAAGTTCGACCTCGCCCAGGGCGGCGTGCTGCAGGTGCTGGCCATTCAAGGCAAGCCCCAGCACGTGACCTACGAGGGGCAGACCGTGGGCGTCGAGTACAGCACCGAATGGGTCGACATCGCCGATCCGGACCCCGAGAGCGCAGAGGACGATCCGGGCGCGGTGTTCAAGCAGGGGCTCGCGCTCGGGGCCGCTCAGTTCATGGGACTCGAGGGCTTGGCCCTGCAGGACGGAGTGGCGTACTTCGTGGCCTCCGAGGCCGGCGACGCCGAGAAGGGGCAGGTCTGGAGCTTCACGCCGCACGGCGAGGGCGGCAAGCTCAAGCTGCTGTACGAGTCGCGCGACGGCTCGGTGCTGGATCAGCCGGACAACATCACGATTTCCCCCAAGGGCGCGATCATGATGTGCGAGGACGGAGACGGCGAAGACATCGACGGCGGTGACAACTGGCTGCGCGTGCTCACCCAGCGTGGTCAGGTCTTCGACTTCGCCCAGAACATCAAGCCCATCGATCTGCACGAGATCGATGACGAGGACTTCCCGGAGCCCGGCGCGTCCTTCGGCGCCAGTGAGTTCTCGGGCGTCTGCTTTAGCCCCGACGGCAAGTGGATGTTCCTCAACGTGCAGTACCCCGGGCTGACGCTGGCGATTACGGGGCCCTGGGAGCGCGGGGCGATCTGAGGTAGAGAGGGCCCTGCGCCCGCCCCGTCCCGGCGCTGCCGGCCGTGAGAGTCGCGCACGCGCACGCGCACGCGCACGTCTGACGCACACGAGTAACAGTACGACCACGTGGGCAGTGCCGCAGGCGCTCGCTGTCGTGTTCTTGGACGTCCCGGTGTCGTCCCCGTCCTCGTGAAACGTAGTCGTGCGCGTGCGCGGCTTCCATGCGGGCACGGAGCGGTGCGCTTCTAGCCTCTAGCTACAGCGCCAACCCCACTCGGAACGAGTACTCATCCAACACGTGAGACCCCTTGGCGGTGCCCGCCTTCACGCCTGGGGACACGGCCTGGTTGTCGTCCGGTCCGCCCGGGAACTGATATAGCGAGTACTCCGCGGTCAGACGGATGTGCTTGGTGGCCCAGTAGTTGATGCCCGCCTGGAAGGCGTTGACGAAGATGTTCGTGGTCAGGGCCGAGAGGCCGCTCGGCGTGAGCCCGCTGTGCGAGTTGCCGTCGTAGTGCACGCGCACGAGCTCGCCGCGCAACACGAGCTGGAGCGCGAAAGGAGCCTCGAGGCCCAGGGTGTCGGGGACCTTGACGAAGCCGTAGGGCGTGGCCGGGTTGCCGTTGATGCGAGGCGTGCCCCAGATCCACCAGGAGAACTGACCGTAGCCGCTCCAACCCCACAGGTTGCCGCTGCGTATGCCATTGATCCTGTTGGTGTCGGTGACCTCGCGCCGGTCCTCGTTGACGTAGATGACCTCCGAGCGCAGGTCGAAGCGCTCGAAGGGGAGATAGAATTCGAAGCCAGCCGCGGCCTGCGTGGCGGTGGGCGTGACGTGGATCTTCTCCCCGTTGGCGGCCGTGTAGTTCGGCGACCAGAACGCGTAGCCGCCCGGTGTACTCAAGGTGGGAGCATCGTACTGCACGAACTTGGAGTCGCGCGAGCCGTAGCGGCCACCGATGCCCAGGTGGAAGCGCTCGAGCGCGCCGTGGACCACGCCCATGAGCGGCCGATAGACGATGCGACCCATGCCATCCACGCGGTTGTCCACGTTGGGACGGTTCATGCCATCGCCGCCGAAGACCCCGATTTGGAACTCGACGGTTTCCTTGGGCGTCTTTCCCCAGGCGGTGAGTCCGTCGGCCTTGTTGTAGGGTGTGGCCAGGGTGCGAATGCACAGGGCGCGCTCCATCATGTCGAGCCAGCGCGAGCTCGTCACGTTCTCCATCGTGAACGGCGCGTTGTACTGCCCGAAGAAGACCTTGAGCTCTGGGATCACCTTGTAGCCGACGAAGCCGTCGTAGACATTGGCCGAGCTGAGCGGCGCCTGGTTCTGGTCGACCTGCGTGGGCGCGAAGTTGCCGCCCATCCAGTAAAACCACTTCTTCCGGATCAGGCCGCCGAACTCGATGATGAAGCGCCGGAAAAACAGGTTGAGCTTGAGGCCAGTCCCGTTGGATCGGTGATAGTCGGAGACGCCCGGGCCGGAGAAGGCGTAGGTGTCGATGTGCATGCGCCCGGAGGGCACGAACACGATGTTGTCGTTGACCGAGCGCAGGTAGAACGTGCCGTCCGAGTAATCGAGCCGCGCATGGGGCGGCTCTGCCGGCGGTGCGGGCGGTGCGAGTGGAGGTGGCGGCGCAACGGGAGGCGGCTCCGCGAGAGGACCCGGCGACGTGGCAGGAGGTGGCGGCGCGTCAGGAACCGGCGCCTCGAGAATCGGCGCCTCTGGAGCCGGTACGACGAGCTGGACGTTGGCAGGTTGGGCCGAGGCGTGTCGCGCTGCGAACCCGCTGCCGAGAAACAAGAGGACGGACAGCGCGCCACGGCACGCGGCCCACGATGCACGACGATGATGCACGTTGGCTCTCCCCCGAGGGCCGTCACGTTGCGTGACGCGTCTCGATATTAACTGGCTTGAGCCACGAGCGTGACGCTCGCTACGCGCAAAAGTGAGATTTGAGTGACGCGCTCGCGCCGAAGGAGCCCCGCAAAAATGGCCAAATTCCAAAGAGGGGACGCATTCGATCGTCGCCATGTCCCGTGCGCGGTACGCCGACGCTCGATCAATGATGCGGATGCAGACGGCGTCCCTGGTGCATCGCCAAGAGCACCAGGAAGGCTGCCACGGCGCGCGCCAACACGTAGGCGGCGAGCAGCGCGGTGAGCGCTCCGTGGACACCGCGTCCCGCGGTCAGCACCGCGATGGCGAGCGCGGGATTGCCCAGGATGGCCTCATTGGCGAGCGCCTCCTGGGCTTCGGGGTCCTGGCCTCCCGCCCAGCGTCCCAGCAGCGCCGCCGCCACGGCCACCAGCAGGACTGCGAGCGCTTCCCAGGTCGCGATGTGGGACCACAGGAGAGAGCCTCCCTTGGCGAGCACCGCCACCAGCGCCACGCCGAACGCCACGTAAAACAGGATCCATGCGACCCGGGCGAGCCTCACCGAGAGGGTGGGTTTCAGTGCCGCCAAGCTCAGACCGAGCAGGAGGGGGACGAGCTGCTTGAGCCAGGTGATCTGGAGCAGCGTGGAGGAGCGCACCTCGAAGTCGAAGCCGAGGAAGGAACGAATGATCCGCAACCAAAAGGGGACACTCAGTGGGATCAGCGCGGCCACGAGCAACAGGCTCACCAGCACGACCGGGTTGGCCCCGCGCTTGCGCAGGATCATGGCGGCGCCCGGGCAGACGGCCGTCAGCGCGATGACCTCGGCCGACGGCACGTGCAGCGGCAGCAGCTTCACCAGTAGCAGGGTCACCAGGGGAACGCCGAGCAGGAGTACGAGCAGGGTGCGCGCGAGCACCAGGCGGTCCTCCCAGGCTGCCCTGAGCACGCTCGGAGGCGTGCTCAGGCCGACCGCGAGGACCAGCAGCGTCATGGCATTCTGGACCAGGAACCTGAGCATGGACGACAGCACGTGTTCCACTCCGGGCGGTTGTGCGCCCGCTGTCGCCCGCGCTGCGCGAAGCCAGCGGTCGCTCTCACAACCCTTCCACATGGGATGCGAGAATCAACGCCCAGAGCGCGCTGCTGCTTGTGGCTGCTCAACGTCCGGAAGCGACGAGTGAGCCCTCGAGCGCAGCGAGCAGCTCGGGCACGCCGCGCAGGGCTGTGTTGAGTGCGCCTTCGAGCGCCAGCTGCTCGCTCTCGGTGCTGGTGGGACCGGGCGCGGTGGCTTTGCCACCGAGGCTCGCCACGATGTCTTCGGTACGCAAATCCACCACGGTGACGTTGACCGCGAAGTGGGTGCCGAGCTCGTCCACGTGGTGCAGCGTCACGCCGCACTCCAGAAACACGCTGGGCAGGTTGCGACGCGTGCCCTCGGCGAGCAGGGTCGGACGGTCGAAGTGCGGCGGCGCGAGCTCGAGATCCGCGATGGACTGCAGGGCCTGGGCTGCGTGAGAGCGGGCGTGTTCGAGGTGCTCGGGCCGCACCGAGTCGTCATGGGCCACAGGCAATGCGAGCGCCACGATGTAGCGGGCGCGCGGGTTCTCCACGGTGGTCCAGGGCTCGCTGCTGGTGCTGACGGGGCTGCTCGGGGCGGCTGCCTGGGTCGGCGCCGGCGCGCTGGCCGTCACCGCGCTTTCAGGCTGAGGATGAGCAGCAGCTCCGGTGCCGCAACCGAGGGCGGTTAGGAGCACGAACGGCAGCGAACGTTGGCAGACATGGGCGCGCATGGAGACCTCTTTCGAGGCCCTAACGGTAACAGTGTTCACCGGGTCTTCGCGCGTCGGCCCGCGCTGCGGCGCGTCGTTTGCTGATACCGAGACGCGCGTGTAAATGCGGGTGGGGCGCCAGCGTACTCGTCCGCACGGGGGCTTTCCAGGAGCGCGAGCGCCTGGGCTTTGGCCGTCGCGCGTAGCTCGTCCCTCAGCGTGGCGTCGGTGGTCGTGCGGGCGAGCACCATGCAGCCGACGCACAGGCTGAGCACGAGCTGGGCCTTGCGGGTGGCCTCGGTGTCATCGTGGGCGAAGGCGCCGCGATAGAATCTTGAGCATCCCCGAGACCAGCTGGGTATAGGCGTCGCGGGGCCGCTTTCCGGCGCGCGCCACGTCGGAGGGCAGGGCCACCAGCGGGCAATGCTGATCGGGATCATCGAGCACCTCGTCGCTGAGATAGAGCTCCACCAGAAGCTTGGCCAGCTCGGGCGCGGAGAGCGGCGCACCCTCATGGTCCGCGACGCGGCGTGAGAACGGACTGCACGTGGTGAAGCTACGCACGGCCTCTGCGTAGAGCGCGTCCTTGCTCTCGAAGTGATGGTAGAAGCCGCCGCGGGTGAGCCCGGCGTGCTCCATGATGTCATCGATGGAGACCTGGTCGAAGCCGTGCCGATTGAACATCACCCGCGCGCTCTCGATGATGCGGGCGCGGGTCTTGGCTTTGTGGTCCGCAGGGTAGGGCACGCGTGAATCCTCCGACGCTCGCTCGAATCTGTCAGATTCTAGAATATGTTCTTGAACATAATATGCTCGGAGGCACCCTGTGTGGCGAGGAGACATCGCCATGCAGCTCTACTATTTCGAGACCATGAACCCCCGGAAGGCATGCTTCGTCGCCAAGCATCTGAGCCTCCCCATCGACTACGTGCGGGTGGACTTCACCAAGGGCGAGCAACGGCGCCCCGAGTACCTGGCCCTCAACCCCAACGGGAGGGCCCCCACGCTCGTCGACGGTGAGCGCACGCTCTGGGAGAGCGTCGCCATCATGGCGCACCTGGCGCGCAAGGCCGAGAGCGAGCTGTGGCCGCTCCATGACGCCGACTCCCTCACCGAGGTGCTGCGCTGGATCTCCTGGGACGCCTTCCACTTCGCACCGCACGCGGGCACCTTCTACTTCGAGCTCTACATCAAGCCCTTGCTCGGGCTGGGCAATCCGAGCCGCGACAAGCTGGAGGAGCGCGAGCCCTTGCTGCGGCGGAGCGCGCGGGTACTCGACGGGCATCTCGAGGGCCGCAAGTATCTGGTCGGGGAGCGCCTGAGTTTGGCGGACGTCTGTGTCGCGGTGCTGTTGCCGATGGCGGAAGAAATCCAGCTCCCGCTCGTCGAATTCGGGAATATTCGGCGTTGGCACGCTGGGCTCATGGAGTTGCCTGCCTGGCGCAATCCCTGGCCCGTGAGTGCGCCAACTGCGTGAGCTGCGTGAGTGCCCGGAGCGGCGACGAGTGTTCAATGGGATGGCGCGGATCACACCAATCCAGGAAAAATCGGCCCATTCGAGGCGCGACGTGAACGGGGCTCGCATGGGCGGGCACTGAGGCCCAACAGGAGGCCTCATGTCGATACGGGTTCTTGGTCTGCTTGGTGTCATGGCGTGGCTCGCGGTCGCTTCGGGGGGCTGCACCATCACGAATTGCGACGAGGGCGCGATCTGCCTCGGAGACGACGACGTGCGCGCGCGCTGCCGCGCCACGTGCGAGCGGCTCGAGGACTGCGGTGAGCTCGACGCCTACCAGCGTGCGGGCTGCATCGACGCTTGCGACGATCAGGGCGACGACTCGCGCAGCGAGGACTTCGGTGAGTGCGTGGACGAGACCTCCTGCGGCCGGCTCGTGCGCGTGTGCGGTCAGCCGCCGTTCGCGATCCCCGTGCCAGGTCATGGCGATGGAGACGGAGATGGAGACGCGCCGATCTTTGAGTGCGACGCCGGGTCGCCGGAGCCCCATGACAGCGGAACGCCTCCCCCCGTGAGCGATGCCGGCAAGGAGCCTTCCCATGACGCGGGTAGCGACCCGCATCCCGACGCGGGTAGCGGAGCCTGCCAACTCGATGGGGACTGTGCCGACAGCGAGGGCTGTCGCGACGGTGCCTGTCACGCCAAGTGCGTCGCCTCGTGCCAGTGTCGCCTGGGCGATGTGTGCGAGGAAGGACTGTGCGTGAGCCCCCCGCCCGTGACGATGAGCTGTGAGACCGACTGCGATTGTCCATCGGGCGATCAATGCACGAACAAGGTATGCGTGAAGAGCGAGTAAAGCCTCGGGCAACCGGCGGGGAACGCAGGGCGAAATTCCATGAATGCACGATCTGTCCGTGCTCATGAAACCTCGAAGAGCTCGACGGATCCCGCGCGAGCCTCGCCGTGATGCGTGCGCGAGATCACGCGGGCTCTAGCAATCGCCCTAAATTCCCGGTTATTCATTCAATCTTCACCCCTGTTCCGTCGGCACACTGTCCTACCAAAAGCACGCGTGGGTCCGCGCTCGGGCGAAACTGGGTATCGGATCGGCACCTGGCTGGGCATACTCGCCCGGTTGTGCCAGCGCGCCTCTCACACATGCTGGTCGCCTCGTGCCTGGCGGGCTGCGTGGGCGCACTGGGAGAGCCTTCGGGTCCTCTCAACGGTTCCGCGCGTCCGGGCGATATCGGCGACAGCGCGGACGCCCCGCTGTCCGCGTGCACCAATCAGCCGAGTGCGGCCGCTGCGCCGCTGAGGCGCCTGACGCGCAAGGAGTACACCCGCGCGGTGCGCGATGTGTTCGGGGTCACCACCAGCGCGGCCGATGCCTTTGCGGCGGACGAGCGCGTAGGGGGGACGTTCGCCAGCAATGCGGACGCCAACGTGGCCACCATCCAGCTACGCCAGTACATGGAGGCGGCGGAGGCCATCAGCACCCAGGTCGACGTGGGCGCCCTCATGGCGTGTCCTGCCGCGAGCGCCGATGAGCTGGCTTGCGTGACTCACTTCCTCGATTCGGTGGGCCGACGTGCGTACCGCCGGCCACTCGCGGACGACGAGCGTGAGCGCCTGCTCTCGCTGTTCACCAGCTTGCGCACGAACGACGATTTCGAGAGCAGCATGCGGGTGCTGGTGCAGACGCTGCTCCAATCGCCCCACTTCCTCTACCACCTCGAGCTCGACAATTCGGCGGCTCCCCGCCCCATCAACGGGCTCGCGAGCCTGCCGGCCTTCGCGCGCGCATCTCGCATGGCCTTCCTGCTGTGGGCGAGCGTGCCGGACGACGCGCTCCTCGACGCGGCTGGACGCGGCGAGCTCGACGCGACGGATGGCGTGCGCGCCCAGGCCCAGCGCATGCTGGACGACCCTCGCGCCAGGGACGCTCTCGGAGAGTTTCACGCGGAGTGGCTGGGGCTCGAGCGCCTCGAAGGGGCCACGCGTGACCCGGCCATCTATCCCGAGTGGAACGCTGACTTGGCGAACGCGCTGCGCGCCGACGTCGAGCGCTATGCGGACGAGCTGGTGCGTGGACGCCAGGCGAGTTTTCGCGAGTTGATCTCGACGTCGCTCTCTTTCGCACAAGGGGCGAGCCTGGCCTTGTTCGGAGCCGGCGAGGCGACTCCACAGGCGGATGGAGCGCTCTCTTTGGATCCGGCCCGCCGCGCTGGGCTGCTCACCCAACCGGGCTTTTTGGCCGCCCACTCCCACATGAACCAGAGCGCACCCGTGCAGCGCGGGCGCGCCATTCGGGAGCGACTCTTTTGCCAGCCTCTGCCGGATCCCCCTCCGAACGTGGCCGCCAATCCCCCACCTCTCGACGCGATGCTCACCACCCGCGAGCGCTTCGCGCTGCACCAGACTTCCGGCTCTGCCTGCGCCAATTGCCACCAGTTGATCGACGGCATCGGCTTCTCGCTCGAGCACTACGATGCACTCGGGCGCTTCCGCGCCAACGAAAACGGCAAGCCCATCGACGCGCACTTTTCGCTCACCTCCACGGACGTGGATGGGGACTACGACGGCGCCCTCGCACTCTCGGAGCAGGTCGCCCAGAGCGCCCAGGCACGCAGCTGCTATGCGACGCAGTGGTTTCGCTTCGGGTTTGGTCGTGTCGAGCAGAAAGCCGATGCCTGCAGCGTTCAGCGAGCGAGCGAGGCGCTCCAGGACGACGGCGCCATTCGCGACATGTTGCTGAGCATGGTGGTGAGCGATTCGTTCTTGTACCAGGTCGTGGAGGAACCATGAGCGGGAAGTCCCGCAGCCAAGGCGCTTCTCCGCGCGGCGGTATGCTCTCTCGGCGTCAGCTTCTGGGCGCCCTCGGCGCGAGCGCGTTCGCTGCCCCTTGGTTGCCCTTGCTCAACGTGAGCGGCCAAGAAGAGGCGCCGCGTCGGCTCGTGCTGTTCTTCACGCCGCACGGCACGGTGTGGGATCAGTTTCGACCCACCGGCACCGAGACGGACTTCAAGCTTTCGCGCATCCTGCAGCCGCTGGCAGCGCACCAACGGAAGATCGTGGTCCTCGATGGACTTGGCGTGCGCGATGACGGCCCCGGAGCGCCTCACACCAAGGGCCCGGCCTTGCTCTACACGGCCTCGCCGCTGCTCGACGACGGCGCCTTCGTGCGCGAGGACTGCTCGGGAGGGTGCACGTTCGGCTGGAACAGCGCGGCCTCCATGGACCAGATCCTCGCGAAGGGCATGGAGGGGATCACACCCTACAAGTCCCTCGAGTTCGGCGTGCGCTCGGGAGGAGGCTTTCCGGGCGCTCATATCTCCTACGCTGGACCCAAGACCCCGATGCCGCCGCGGCAGGATCCCGTGGCAGCCTTCAACGAGCTGTTTGCCAACCTCAACTTGCCGGAGGGCGAGGCTGCGCGCTTGCGCCGCCGCCGCGAGGCCATGATGAAGGTGGTGGGGGCAGAGCTCAGCGCCATCGAAGCGCGCGTGCCAAGCGCCGACCGACTCAAGGTGCAAGCCCATCGCTCGGCACTGTCGGATCTGCAGACCCAGCTCTTCCGCCCGGTTCCCGCGTGTACGCTCCCGGCCAAGCCCAACGTGGCCGACCGGCCCAGCGACGCCGCAGACTCGGTCCCGTGGATCCTGGACCGTCAGACCGAACTGCTGGTGGCGGCCCTGCGCTGTGATCTCACGCGCATCGCGTCGCTGCAGCTGCGTGTGGGCGAGAACGACGGCTATCCCTATCGCTTCGTGGGCGTCGACGTGGAGCACCACGGGATCAGCCACGAGACCACGGTGGAGTCCCTCGAGAAGCTCGCCACCATCTACACCTGGTATGCGGATCGGTTTGCGCACCTGCTCGACCTGCTCGACAGCGTGCCCGAGGGCGACGGCACCATGCTCGACAACACGCTGGTGATCTGGGGCAGTGAGATCGGCACGGGCTATACCCACGATTTCGGGAACGTACCCTTCGTGGTGGCTGGCGGTGGGGCTCACGGCGTGCAGACCGGGCGCTACCTCAAGGTCCCGAAGGGCACGTACCACAACCGCCTGCTCGTTAGCGCCATGCGCTTCATGGGCAGCAACGTGGACACGTTCGGCACCACCGACCAGGAGCGAGGGTCCCTGCCCGGGCTGGGCGTCTGACGGTCACAGCACGGCGTGCAGACGGGTCCGGCGCGCGCACCACACGGTGAACAGGGTCGCGCCGAAGCCGAACCCGATGCGTGCCCAGGCTGACCCGCCGAGGCCGACTGCGAACAGCGCGGGCTCCACCAGGCACTGAAAGAGCAGCGGGTGCAGCACGTAGCCACCCAACATCAGCGGCGCGAGCCGCGTCGTCACGGGATTCTGCTTGATTGGGCAGCTGAGCCGCCAGCGCGAGCAGCGCAAGGGCCACCGCATAGCGTCGCGCACAGGGTGCAAGCGGGGAGAGCAGCAGGCCCATGAGCGCGATCAGGCAGGCGAGCCCCCAAAGCCATGTCGCCGCGCTCGAGCCGCGTCCTTCCCGCGAGAGCAATCGCCCCGTGGCGAAGCCGAAGCACACGGCCGGCACACTGAAGCTCCATTGTTCATAGGGCCAGCCGTGCGGCGCGTACGGACACCACGCGAGCGCGAGCAAACCCAGCGCGAACGCGGCGGCGGCTATCCACCAGGGTTCCAGGTCCCAGGTCGCGCGTTGCGCGAAGTGGGCCAGTACCCCCGCGAATGCGGCCACCGGCAAGAACCACAGGTGAATTTGCGGGCCATAGAGCCACATCTCTTGGCGAAACCAGCCGAGCGCAGGCGCGCCTTTTGCCATCGCGAGCGCGCTCGACACCAGCGCGATCACAGCGGACCAGAACAGCCAGGGCACGATCACGCGTCGGAGCCGCTTATCGATCACCGCCCAGGTGTCGGCCGCTTCCCGCCGCTGCACCCCGAAGGCCACGGCCAGCAACATGAAGAGCGGCGTACCCGCGCCCCAGAACAGGTGCTCGCCCGCGAGATGAGAGCCCACGATGTCGAGGCTTGCGATCACGCGCAGGCGGTCCCAGTTGTGCTGATACGTCGGGCCCTGAGTCTGGGCTTGCTCGAACGTGCTCTGGGCGTGAACAAGGAGGGCGGCGTCCTGCGGCGTGACGTGCACCCGCCCTCACTACCGTCCTCGAGCAACGAGCGCGTGGCCTCCCAGCGAAGCCCCGGCAACGGCTCGTTGACGAGCGCGGTCCTAGCCGGGCGGGGTCAGCGCCACTTGTAGCCGCAGCCCACCATCTGGCGGAACAGGGCGTGATCCCGGTAGTAGAAGCTGTCGGAGCCGTACTGGGCACCCACGTTGAAGACCAACGTAAAGAAGATGGCTTCGCGCCAGAAGGCTTCGAGACCCAGCACGACCCAGGTGGCACCGGCGAAGCGCGTGTCGCCCTCGCTCGCGTGTCGCCCCTTGCCGTTCCACATGCCGAGCTGCTGCTCGATGCCGAGGTCGATCTTGAAGAGCTTGGGCAGCGCGATGTCCGTGACGAAGCCGCCTACTACGCCGAGACCAATCGCGCGCGCCTCACAGTCACGGCAGGCGTTGCCGACGTGGAAGTAGGGGCCGATCTTGAAGGCGCCATTGGCCTTGGACCAGTGCGACACCAAGAAGCGGAACGGAGCGCGCAGGTCGAGGCCCACGTTCTGACCCCAGCCCGGCAAGGGGTCGTTCCCGAAGGTGGGGATGGCCGCTTCGATGCCCACGTCGCGATTGCCGCCGCCGCCCAGGTAGAGCGACGCCTTGAGCGCCGCGTAGCCCACTTCGCCCAGCACGACGTTGCCCACGACGGGTGTACCGCCGTGCACGGTGGGCGTGGAGGTCGAGGGCGTGGGCACCTGGGCTTCGGCCACTCGGGTGATCCCCACGAGCATCGAGATGGCGACCAGCGCGCCGAGAAGAAAGCCTCGCATGCTTCTTGTCAGTCCTTTCTGATGCTGGCGTACAACGGCCAGCCATTGGGGCGAAGTATTGGACGCGCGCGCTGATTTGCACGCATCCTGCGGGAAATTCTGGGTTCACGAGCCAGGGCGACAGGAGCGCCATGACGGTCTCAATTCGCCCCAGCGCTCGCCCTATTTGCTGCGGACCATGGTGACCTTGGCCGCTCCCATCAAGAAGCTGCCGCCTGGCAGAAATTGCTCCATGGCAGGCGCACCGTAGAAGACCTGCAGCAACTTCGCGGTCTGTACCACTTTGACACTGTGGATGATGTCGTCGTCGCGGAACAGCGGCTGCGGCAAGAACGAGACGTGGCCGCCAGCGAAGTACACCAGCGCGCTGGGCGAGGGCGCTCCGCGGTAGAAATTCAGCGCGTTGTGCTTGGCCTCTGGATTGACCGAGTCAGGAGGCACGCCGAAGATCAGGGACTCCGCGTGCATGAATTGCAGAACTCCCTCGGGATGCATGATCATGCTGGTCAGGGCGCCGCAGTTCGGAGCGACCGGCAACGAGTCGCAGATGTTGGCATCCACGAAGCACGGTGGGCCGCCCGCGTTCGAAGGATCCCAGCCGAACACCAGGTCCACGCGCGGGTCGAGGGCCGCCAGATAGAACGCGAGCTTGCCGCCCTTGGAGTGCCCACTGGCAGCGATTTGCTGGCGTCGATGCTGGGTCCGAAGCTCGGATGGGCGAGGATCCAGTCGAGCACCTCTTGCAGCTGGAGCGCTTCGCGATCGTGTTGGGCGCTGGTGCTGCTGCCCTGGGTGTCCACGCCGAGCACGATGAAGCCATGGCTGGCGAAGTGGTTCGAGAGCTCGGCATAGAGAGCGTAGTTGGCCTGGAAGCCCGGCAGCACGAACAGTAGCGGGTACACGCCCGGCGCGAGCGTCGTCGAAGAGCCTTCGGCGGCGGGTCCGTAGAGGGTCGCGTTCAAGGTCAGGGCGTCGGGCTCGACGATGGTTTGTCCGGCCGCCGTGCGCATCTCGGGCTGGATGGGAACGGAGAGGTCCTGAGCGAACAGCGGGTAGGGGCCTGGTTGGCCGAGGTCGCGTCCGCTGACATCGAGCTGTTGGGTCGCGCCCACGTCCGCGCGCACGTGGCCACCGACGAAGTCGAGATCTTCTCCGCAGGGAGCGGCGGCGTCGGGTAGCGCGTCAGGGCCTGCGTCAGCACCCGCATCCGCCCCGCCGAGCGGGGGGCCGGCATCGCCGTGGGGTAGCGGTGGAGCGCGGTCGTCATCGCCATCGCCGTCTCCTGACTCGGCGTTCGACCCGTCGTCGTCCGGCGCTGCATCGCGCCTGGGACTGGGAGAGCTCGAGCCCATGTCGCAGCCCGACGTCAGCACCATCGCCAGCGTGGCAGCACCGACGCGGGGCCACAGCGAGCTTGCCCAACTCGTACGAACATCCGGCATGCGCACCTGCGGTCGAAGTCCGGGCGCTCGGGTGCGAGCGGTCCGGCTCGGCAAGCTAGCGTGCGGTTCGATGTCCTTGCAAGCCCGGGCCGTACAACCCGTGTGACCTTGGGGGCCAGCCCGCGTGCGTCAATCCGGGAGCCCCAGGTCGTGCCACCTCACCATGCCACCTGCGAGGTTCGCTACCTTGCTAAAGCCCGCCTTCTTCAAGATCAACGTGCCCATGCCGGCGCGCTTGCCCGTCTGGCACACCACCACCACTGGCTTCTCCCGGCTGATCTCTCCGCTGCGCGCCCGCAGCTCGTCGATGGGGATGAGCTGTGCGCCGTTCAAATGTCCGAGCTGGCCGTCGAACTCCGCCGCGCTGCGCACGTCGAGGATGTGCACATCGTCGCGATGCCGAGCTACCCACTCCGCGGCAATCTCGGTGAGTCCCGCGTAGGTCGTGATCACGGGAGCCCACTCGTGCACCGGGAGCCTGTCTTCTACCTCAGGGCGTCCCGAACGCATGTTGGCGGGGAGGGCATGATTGATCTGCTTCGGATGCGGTAAGCCCAGGTTCATCATGTAGCCCACGAAGTCCTCTTCGCGTGCCTCGCCGCCGATGCGCGGGTTGTACCTCTTCTCCTCGCCGATGGTACTCGCGGTGCGCCCCTCGTAATCGTGCGCCGGATACACCAGGTAGTCGTCCGGGAGGCTGAAGAGGCGCTCCTCGATGGAGCGATAGAGCTGCTGCGGACTACCGCCCTGAAAGTCCGTGCGTCCCGCGCCGCGCACGAGCAGGGCGTCGCCCGTGAACACCATGCGTTGGTCGTGACCGACGAAGGACAAGCACCCGCTGGTGTGCCCGGGGGTCGCCCGCACTTCGAGTGTGTGCGCGCCAAACTGCAACGTGTCTCCGTCGCGCAGCGGACGATCCACGTGGGCCGCGTCGTAGACGCCCGAGAGCGCCACCTGGGCCCCCAGCTCCACCTTCATGAGCCAGGCACCCGTGACATGGTCCGCATGACAGTGCGTATCGACGCTGTAGAGGAGCTTGAGACCGAGCTCGCGCAGCAGGGCCGCATCGCGCGTGTGCTGCTCGAAGACCGGATCGATCACGATCGCTTCGCGCGACTGCTCGTCGGCGAGCACATAGGTATAGGTGCTCGAAACGTGATCGAAGAGCTGGCGAAAGAGCACGGGTCACCTCCAGGGCTTGCCGCCCATGACGCTAGTGAGTCACGGCCAGGCCGCCTCGTCGAGTACATGCACTTACATGCTGGATCGCCTCCCAACCCTCGGACCACCCTAATATTCCGGTGATTTGGCTCACTGGTAGGGTTAAGGCCGGAGATTCGGCGTGCCTTCGATCACGTTATGATCCCCCGGATGGGGCAGGATGCCCGAGACGTGCGGAGCAGGCGAGTGCGCTGCTGGTGGATGGCGCTCTTCCTGGCGTTCGCGGGCGGCTGCGCGCGCGATTCCGGACAGGAGCTCACGTACTGGCGCCTCGAGGTTCCCGGGCGAGCAGCGCTCGACGTCGTCCTCCCTAAGCACCTCGACAGCGAGCTGCCCAACGAGACCGTCACCTACCGCCTGACCAGCGAGGTGAGGTTGGACCCGGAGTTGGTCGGTAGGGAGATCGAGCTGCTCCTGCTCTACTTGCCCGCCGTGGTGCAGGTGCGCGTTGACGGCGCCGAGGCACGCATGGTGAGCCAGGCAGGAGCCAGCGCGGTGTACGGCGGCAGCATGCCCCGTCGCTTCCTGTTGCCCGTGCTGGCGAGCCAGCGCGAAGGACCACTTCGGATCGAGCTCTCAGTGCGACATGCCTGGACCCACAGTGCGTGGTGGGAGGCGGCGCCGATGCTCGTCCGGGTTGGCGTGCCCACGCCGCGCGCCGACAGCAACCGAATCCTCAACGAGCAGGGCGGCTGGTTCGGGTTGATTGCGCTGTCTCAGGTGGGCCTGACCTTCCTGGTGGTCTACTTCTGGGATCGGCGTCGCCGCGCCTATTTGTGGTTTGCCATTCAGGCCCTCACGGCGTCGTATTACCCGGCGTACATCCTCGGGCTGCCTGCGGTGTGGTTGGGCTGGGCCATGCAGAATGTAGTGCTGGCACAGTCGCTGGCGGTGGCGCCCATCATCTCGGTGTACTTCAGCCACGCCTTCTTCGGCTGGCGGCGACCGCACAACGTCTGGCTGGTGCTGCTCGGTATCGCGCTGCTCTCGCCTGTCACCGTGGCGGTGCGTGACTACCAGTACCACGACCTCTCGTACGCCTCGCCCATCGTGGTGATCTGCGTGCTGAGCGCGGTGCTCTATCAGCTCGCGATGAGTATCCGCCTACTGCGCTCGGGCAAGGCCGATCGCGGCACGGTCATCTTCTTTCTGTGCTGTTGGATCGCCCTGGGCAGCTCGAGCTGGGTCGACCTGTTGGCCTGGCTGGGCGTGGATCTTCTGGCAGGAGCGCGACCCGCCTGCGCCGGACTCGGGCTGTTCGCGATCTTCCAGTCGTTGCTCCTGGGACGCAGCCACTTCCGCTCGCTGGCCGAAGCCGATCGCTTGAACGAGACCCTGCGCAGTCAGGTGCAGGCCCTGGAGGCGCGGCAGACCGAGGTGGCCAACCTCAACGACGAGCTACGCAGGCAGATCGGCCGCCGCACGCAGGACATCCTCACCGCGCTCACGCAGAGCGGCGCCAAGACACCCCACGACATGGCGATCGGCGAGGTGATCGAGGGCCGCTATCGCGTGCTTGGCACGCTGGGCCGCGGGGGCATGGGCACGGTGTACCGCGTAGAGCGCGTGAGCGACGGCAAGCAGCTGGCCGCCAAGGTGTCCCAGGAGGTGCGCGGACTCGCCCTGGCGCGCCTCGCCCGGGAAGCCCAGATCGCAGCCAGCGTGCACCACCCGAACGTGGTCTCCATCGTGGACGCCGATGTCGCGCAGGATGGCTATGCGTTCCTGGTGATGGAGCTGGTGGAGGGCCGCTCGCTCGCCGAGTGTGAAGCTGGGCGCTCGCTCGGTTGGTGTCTGCGGGTGCTGCTCCAAACGCTCGAAGGAGTGCGAGCGCTCCACGCGCACGGCATCGTGCACCGCGACCTCAAGCCGAACAACATCCTGGTCTCGGACTATCGGCGCGAGGACCCACACGTGAAGATCACCGATTTCGGCATCAGTCGCTGGCTGGCCGACGAGCCCGCTCGATTGGCCGCGCAGGACGGGGATCGCGGGAGCAACCAGACGGTCTCGTTGCGCAGTGGTGCCGCGGCCTCCGGGGTGCGCGATCTGCGCGAGCAGTCCGCCGACGCCAAACGTCCGCACGAGTCACACAGCTCTCCGCAGCTCACGCGCACCGGCGCCATCACCGGGACGCCGCTCTACGTGGCGCCGGAGCTCTCGGAGCGCGGTGCCCAGCTCACGCCGGCCGTCGACGTGTTCTCGCTCGGCGTCGTCGGCTACCGCCTGCTGATGGGCCGCCTGCCCCACGTGGAGGCGCCGCTCTTGGTGCGCTTGGCTGGACGCAGAATCCCCAGCATTGCGCCGGTGGCGTCGGTGCGCGACGACCTCTCGCCGGAGTTGTCGGCGGCGTTCGACGCGTGCCTGTCGCCGGATCCCGAGCGAAGGCCGGGAGTGGAGCGGCTGATCGCGCTCTTGAACGCGGAGCTCGCGCGCCAAAAATCGGGCGAGCGACTCACCGTCGACTGACCGACGCGCGAGGTCGTCGCAGCGCGCAGGCCATCAAGCCAGCGGAGCTACATTCCCGCGCTCGACGAAGGGCGAGCGCTTGTAGTCCGGGGTGCACATCCAGTAGGAGTCGGGACTCTTTCCGTCGAGATACTCGTGTAGGCGCGGCGTGGTCCGCAGGTTGTCGTGGAACGGCTCGAGCAGCGTGCCCTGGTCGGTCTGCAACTCCTTCTTGAGCGGCACCAGATAGTGCGCGTTGAGCAGATGTCCCCAGGCTCCTTTGCGCTCGTAGCGGTCGCCCAAAATGCGCGTGCTACCGAGGCCGTGGGCAGGGCTCAACATGCCGAGCTGGGCCACCAGGTCACACTCGTTGCCATAGCTCTCGATCCAGGGCGCGTGGCGCGGCGGGCAGTGGCTGTCGGTCATCGCCACGAAGGGCTCCATGGAGGTGGCGCAGTTGGCAAAGCAGTAAAGCTCGAGCTTGCCGATGTCGTCCCGCTGCAGCTTGCTCAGCGCCTCGTGCAGTGCCGGGTCTTGCTCACGGCGCTTCATGAGCTTGCGTGCCGCGCGTCGCTCGGGGCTGACGCGTTTGCCCGCGCGGCGCGGCATGGTGAAGGAATAGCGGCCTTCTTTCTTGAGCAGCGCCTCTTCGAGCGTCTTCAAGATTACCGCCGACAAGATGGTGCCCTGGGAGTGGCTCACCAACACCACGCGCTTGACCTTGGGATCGCACAGCGCGTCGAGCAGAGAGATCAAGCAGTTGCGCGCGCCGTCCGTGACCTTGTCGAAGGCCTTGCCCACGGCGCACTCGAGCAGATCCAGCACCAGGCCGTCGGTGCGGTTGTAGAGCAGGCGGATGGGCCGCTTGAAGAGATCGCTCAGCTGCTGTGCGTTGGCGCGCGCGACGGCCTGATTGGTGCAGATGCCATTGACGAAGAACCAAGCCTCGGACGGGTAGAGATCGGGGCCGCCGAGTCGGGGCGGCGCGGTCCACACGTCGTCGCGAAAGTACGGCAGCACCAGGGCCCACTGAGGGAGCACCGCGCGCGCCACGATCTTCACGCCCCTCGACCAGGGCACCAGCAGGTCGCCCTCGCACACCACGGGTTGGCCCATGCTGGCGTTTTGGAGCGTGTTGCGCGTACGCAGCGAGCCGCGCTCGCCGAAGATGGACTTGAGGACGCGGCCCCTTGGCTGCGAAAGCGCGCGTCCCACGATGAACGCCAGGTTGAGACTACGCTCGACGGGATGGTCGAGTCGGGTGGCCTGCCTGGTGGCCTCTTCGTGCTCGCGCGCTAGGACGGCGGACGGCGGTCCGCGTTTGATGATCTGGAGCATGGTCGGTCTCCCTCGGGAGGAACAACTGCCAGCCCTGTTTTGCCCTGGGAGAGGGGGCCTTCCAATCGAAAAACTACGGACCTGCCTGCGGTCGCGCGCGTGGCGTTGCCATCCTTGGAGGGGCTGCGCTCAGTGATGCCGACCCGCGTGTCCGCCGGTGACGTGGGCATGGCCGCCGCCGTAGCCCATGCCGTGATGACCGTGGTAGCCACCGTAGCCCCCGCCATAGTAGCCGCGGCCGTAATAGCCACCGTAGTAGGGCCTGCCGAAGCCCACTCCGAGCCCGTAACCGAGGCCCAACCCCACGCCGAGACCCACGCGCGGATAGCCCCAGTAGGGCGTATATCCGTAGTAGCTGCCCCAACCGGGATAGCCGTAGGCACCGTAGTAATAGGGGGAGGGATACGAGGCGATTTGCCAACCGGAGTTGCGCGCGCGAGGGGCAAACTCGGGCTCGATCTTGGGCGACTCGCCGTGGGGCTTGCTGTCGAAGGCTGCAAGCAAGGGCGAATCACGCGGCGTGAACGCGGGCAGCGGAGGTGCCACGGGGGCCGCTTGGGGCGCGCCGGCAACGCTGTTCGCAGCGGGTGCTGCGACCGGGGCAGACGCGAGCGGGGGCGCGGCGAGGATGACGCGGGGCTGTGCCGGCACGGTGACGACTGGGACGAAGGGAGGCGGCGTCACGGGGTTGGTGCGCGAGTAGAGCGGAGCCTGCACCGGCGTCGTTCCGCGTTTGGCACAGCCGGGTAACGCAGCGAGACAGCTCAAGAGAACGGCGAGCCCAAGCTTGGAGCGCCGGCTAGAAGACACGTTGGCTACGGACATCGGGGCCTCCCCAGAAGCTTGCCTCGGTTAACAAGACGACGCGATAGAGGTCGCGGTTCCGTCTACTTCGAGCTCTGCTCGCGCACCTTCACCGGAGCGGCGCTCGATACGCCGAACCTCGCTCAGGTACTGGGCTTCTCTCCGCCCGGCTTGGAGCGGATGGTCTTGCGCGACGGCAGGTCCTGCGTGCGCACACGGTTGTCGAGCTCGTTGGGATTCTCACGTTCCGCTGGGACCGTCGTGGCGAGCGTCTCCCCCAGCTGTTTGATCACTTCGCACAAGCCGTTCCCCGATTGCCCCTCGCGGATGCGTGTGCCCAGGTGTTGCGCATACTGGTTCCAGCCCGCCGTCTGCACGCGCGCATGGATGCCCTCGTCCCCGAGGATGACCACCTTGTGCTCGAGCTCCGAGAGCAAGATCAGGACTCCCGTGCGTCCGCGCGTATCGAACACCGAGTGCTCGAGGAACGCCATCTCGGCTGCGCGCTCCACCGCGCCCTGACTGCGATGCTGGGGCGTCAGGGAGCGCAGCACCGCTGGCACGCCGCTCACGAACCAACTCACGATGGCCGCCGCGAATTGGAGCGCGAGCACGTAGGTGGCGCTCCACTCGGGCCGCACGAAGTGGGCCAGCGCCGCGCTCAGAGCGGACATGCCGAGCACCGTCCACAAACGCACGTCCGTGTAGGGCTCGCTCTGCCCGATGGTGGTGACCACGATCTCGGCAGCCGTGTAGCGCTCCACCTCGTCGATGGTCTGCTCCACGCGCGCGGTTTCTTCGGTCGTCAGCACGCCCATGGCTCACCAATCCCCGGAGGCGCCGCCGCCACCAAATCCGCCGCCTCCGCCGAAGCCGCCCCCACCACCGCCCCCACCGAAGCCGCCCCCACCGAAGCCACCGCCGCCGAAGCCACCGCCGCCGAAGCCACCGTAGTAACCACCAAATCCGCGACGTCGCCGACCAAAGCGACCGCTCAGCAGCAGGAACACGAACAGCACCACGAAGATGAGCAAGAGCGGGGGCGCTCCCTGCTGGTGTTGCCCGCGAGCCTGAGGCAGGGCGTTGGGATCCCCGCGCCCCTGCGCCATGAGCACATCGAACGCCTGATTGATGCCGCCAGGCATGTCGCCGGCGCGAAAGGCAGGCGCCATCACTTCGCGCACCACACGTGCCGCGAGCGCGTCGGGAATGGTGCCCTCGAGTCCGTAGCCTACCTCGATGCGCATCTTGCGGTCCTGCGGGACCACCAACATCACGAGGCCGTCGTCTTGCTTGGCACTACCGAGCTTCCAGGCCTCGGCCACCGCGATGGAATAGTCCTCGATGGGCTCGTCGCCGAGCGTGGGCACCGTGAGCAGGGCGAACTCCTGGCTGGTCGCCTGCTTGTGCGCCAGCAGCTTGGTTTCCAGCGTCTGCCGCTGCTCCGGCGAGAGCACGCCTGCCAGGTCGTTCACCGGGCCCCGCAGGGGAGGCACGTCGAGCGCCCGCGCGGACACCGCCAGGCTGCACCAACAGAGCACAGCCAGCGTGAGCCCTCGCCAAAGAGAGCCCATCGAAATCCTCAAAACGCGACCTCCGGCGGCTTCTCGCTGCCAGGGTCGCCCTTGAAGGTGGCGCGCTCCTTCTTGCCGCGCATGGAGGCACCGATGCTGCTCGGGAAACGCAACACGGTCTTGTTGTACTCCGCGACCGACTCGATGTAGCGCTTGCGTGCCACCGTGATGCGGTTCTCGGTGCCCTCGAGCTGGGCCTGCAGATCACGAAACTGTGCGCTCGCCTTGAGGTCCGGATAGTTCTCGGACACCACCAAGAGGCGCGAGAGGGCGCCCGAGAGCTGCGCCTGGGCAGCCTCGAACTTCTGCAGCTTCTCGGGGTCGTCGATGATGGACTGGTCCACCGTCATCTTGCCCACGCTGCTGCGGGCCTCGACCACCTTCTGCAAGGTCTCCTTCTCGAAGTTGGCCGCTCCCTGTACCGTCTTCACCAGGTTGGGCACCAAGTCTGCGCGCCGCTTGTACTGGTTCTCGACCTCGGACCACGCCGCCTTCACGTCTTCGTCGCGATCGATCACGTCGTTGTAACCGCAGCCTGTGCTGGCGGCGAGCGCGATGAATGCCGCGAGCCAGAGCTGGATGGGGACGGCCCAACGCATCGGAGAGCTGTTTTGCATCGCGTAACTATGGATCAGAGAATCGAAACGACGCAGGCTCCTTTTGCATCCCCGTCGTGGGTACGTGCCAGCGCGACGCGCGCCCTCGTGCGCGCGAGCGGCAGAAATATCGCTCCCAAACGGCGTCTCTCTCGTGTGCTCAGGAATCGTCGCTGAGTAGGAAATATTCGCTCGTCATCACGGTTTGAATACGCGGTAACTCCAGGAACGAAGTCACGCTCCGCAGCATGGCGCCCATGTTCTCCGCCAGGCCCTCGAGGCTGTGTGCGCAGTAGAACAGGTAGGGGTCCTCCACGTGCCGCGCTGAAGGCCAGGCCTCCTCCACGATGCCGCCATAGATGGGCGCACCAGGTGTCAGGCAGCGCGTGACCACGCTGCGCACGTAGCGCGTGCGCGGTTGCATGAGCTCCGACAGCGGTGACTGACGACCGTGCCAGTGCGCGATCCAGTCGGCGTAGAGAACATGGCGCGGGCGCTCGAGCAGCGTCACCGAGACCACGCCCGGTGAGCGTTCGCCGTCGGGCCAGTCGCGTGCACGTGCGTGTCGGTTTCCGCCGTAGTCGGTGTAGAGCATCTCGTCGACCGCGTAGCCGTGGACACGGTCGGCGCGCGCCTCGAGGGCGAGCTCGAGCTGGCTCTGCTTGCGGGGATCGTCGAGCGTGAGCGAGAGCAGGGCATCGAAGGGGGCACGTCCGGTGCACCCCGTGGAAGGAGAACGCACCCGGGCGTCGCTGTCGCGGCATTGCAACGTCAGGCGGTGTGCTCCGAGGTTGCGCGCGAGCTTGGGAAGCTCGTCGAGCAGGCGTTCACAGAAGCCATCGCGGTGTTGGTCGCCTGGAGCCCACAGCAGATAGATCCACCTAGGCATGCTTGCGCCCATACATCTTGCGCGTGGCCCGACTGATGAAGCTAACCGCCTGCGCACGCGGTAAGAAGCGCATCACGTAGGCCGCCGCCCGATTCACACTGCCCGGGATCATGCTCGGCGTCGCGCCCAACTTGGCCAATGCCTCGCGCGCGACTTGCTGGGCCTCCATGGGGCGCGCCAATGCACCACCGTCGGCGGGCTGGCTGCTCTCGAAGGTCGGCGTGCGCGTGGCCCCCGCCACGCATGCGAGTACATCGACCCCGTGCCCGCGCAGCTCTTCCCAGAGCCCTTCGGCCAGCACCGTGTTGAAGGCCTTGGTGGCCGCATAGCTCACGACCATGGCCGTGCCCTGCAAACCGCTCATCGACGACATCAAGATCAGCCCGCCGCGCTTGCGCGCGCGCATGCTCTTGCCGAAGTGATAGGCCAGCGCCAAGGGCCCGCGACAGTTCAGGTCGATGGCTCGCAGATGATCCTCGAGCGCGTGGTCGAGGAATTCTCCCTGGATCGAGTGCGCTGCGTTGTAGACCATCAGGCCGATCTCGAGACCGGCGGTCGCGCTCGCGATGCTCTCCAGGGCCGAGGCCGCGCTCAGAATCCACCTCCAGGCAGCGCACCTCCACGGCGTGGCGACTCCGCAAGGTCTGGGCCAGGGCATCGAGCGGTCCACGTCGGCGCGCCGCGAGCACGAGCGAGAAGCCGTGCTTGGCGAGCTCCTCCGCGAAGGCTCGACCGATGCCTTCGGACGCTCCCGCCACCAGGGCCCACGTACCATAGCGACGTATCAACGCGGCGGAATCCAGCACGGCCCGCAAGCTAGTGCCTCGGAGCCTGCCTGGCCAGGAACTGGGATGCTCGGGCGGCAGGCGGCGCCATGGGGTTGAGCATCCCGGGCCCTCACTGCAGGATAGGGGATGGACTGGAAGCTGCTGAGCTCGACCTACTTCGCGATCTTGCTGGCCGAAATGGGGGACAAGACCCAACTGGCCACCATGAGCCTGGCGGCTGGGCAAAAGGCGCGCTGGACCGTGTTCGGGGCGGCAGCCTGCGCGCTGGTCACCTCCACTTTGATCGCGGTGCTCGCTGGCGACCTGGTGGCTCGCTACATCCCGCCGATTTGGATCCGGCGCGGCGCCGGCATTCTGTTCGTGGCGCTCGGCCTCAACATGCTGCTCGGCAAGAACGGGGGCTAGTCGTGCTTTCTAGGCGGTGGCCAGGGGCCGCGCGCGCTGAGGGCTTTCGGCCTTGTCGCCGCTGCTCCGATCGATGACGCTCTTGTCCGTGCGCTCGAGTTTGAGCAGTGACTCCTCGAGGTCGCTCACGATATTCGAGAAGTTGATGAAGGCCTCGTAGGGGCTTTCGTAGGGGCTGAAGTACGCGTGCACGTCGGCGTCGCCGAACCACTTGGTGCACATGTAGTAGTAATGATCGGACGTCGTGAGCTTGCGCCACAGCGCGAGCAGGCCTGGCTGATTGTGCTGCGCGATGCGCTCCCTGAGCCCGTGCACGCGCTCGAGGGCCCGCGTTTGCATCTCGTTGCCGCACCAGGCAGAGAGGTCGCGCTCGTTGTCAGCCCAGGAGACCGTGCGAGGAAAGCTCAAGCTGGAGCGAGCCACCGACGTGGCGATCACCTCGGACGGAGTCTTGAAGCCAAAGCCGGGCTCACTCAACACGGCTTCGGGCAGCTGCTGCAGGAACTGAAAGATGCCGCTCTCCGACGCCTGGTGCTCACCGAAGGTCTCGTAGTCCATGAAGAGGTTCACGCTGTCGGCGCCCGCACCAGCTCGGTGCAGCCAGCCTGCGAACGTCTCGGGCGCGAGCGGGTAGTGGTCCCAACTGCGATCGGAGAATCGGAACGCGATGTCGTCGGACAGGCGGTAGTTCTTGAGCAGCAGCGCCAGCGTCGGATCCCCTGCGGCACGGTAGACCAGGTTGGGGCTCAGGCCGCCCGCGAGGATATCGTCGGCGCCCTCCGCCAGCATGCCCTGGAAACCGAGCGCGGCGACCTCGCGCCCGATGGCGTCGTCGTAGATGAGCTCGGTGTTGGCCAGCACCCGCGGCGTCACACCGAAGATGGTTTGCATGAGTCGTGTGTGGAGCTCCACCTGGGCGCGAAACTCGAGCGGGTCGTAGAGCGAGGCCAACGAATGGTGGTAGGTCTCTCCCAATAGCTCCACGGCGCCCGTCTCGACCAGGCGCTGAAAGCTCTCCACGACCTCGGGCGCGTAGGCCTCCATCTGCTCGAGCGCGACGCCCGTGATGGCGTAGGACACCCGGAAACGCCCCTCCGTGCGCTCGATGAGCTCGAGGATGGTCTCGTTGGCCGGCAGGTAGCACTTGGTGGCCACCTTCTGCAGGATCTCCCGGTTGAGTCTCTCGTCGAAGTAGTCGTGGTGCGCGCCCACCTGGAACACGTCGTACGGACGCACGCGATAGGGCTGGTGCACTTCGAAGTAGAAGCAAACCGAGGACATCTCAGGTCTCCCCCAGCGCGCGCTGGTACACGTGGCGAACCTTGGCGGCGGAGGCCTCCCAGTGGACCCGGCGAACCTCCTCGCGCGCCATGTCGACGATGCTGCGCCGGAGCTCGGGGTAACTCAGGATGGCGATGATCTGACTGGCCAGCTTGTTGATGTCCCAGAAGTCCACCTTGAGCGCGTGCCGCAGGATTTCCGAGGCGCCCGACTGGCGTGACAAGATGACGGGCGTCTCGTAGCTCATGGCCTCGAGCGCCGAGATGCCAAAGGGCTCCGACACACTCGGCATGACGTAGGCATCGGCGGTGGAGAACAGGTGCTCGACTTCGGCTCCGCGCACGAAGCCAGGGAACTCGAAGGCTGCCTCGATGCCGAGCTCACGCACCCGGGCCTGCATCCGCGGCAACATGTCTCCGCTGCCCGCCATCACGAAGCGCGCATCGGGCACCTTTTCGAGCACCTTGGCCGCCGCCTCGACGAAGTACTCCGGGCCCTTCTGATAGGTGATGCGACCCAGGAACAACACCAGGGGCCCGCGGTTCGGATGCGCCTCCTCATAGGCGTTCACCGTGCGCCGCGCGTAGACTCCGTTGTGCACCACGTCGATGCGCTCGAGCGGCACGCCGTGCACTTCGTGAATCATCCGCGCCGTGTAGTGGCTGACCGCGATCACGCGCGTCGCGGCGCGCAGTCCGGCACCTTCGATGGCGGCGATGGTGGGGTTGGAGTTGCCGCCGCTGCGGTCCTGCTCGAGGCTGTGTACGTGCAGCACCAGGGGCACGCCGTGAAAGCGCGCCACCTGCGTCGCGGCCGGGAAGGTCATCCAGTCGTGGGCGTGGACCACGTCGGGGCGGCGCTCGCGCGTGGACTGGGCCACACGGGCTGCGTAGCGGGCGACCTCCTGGAAGAGGTCCTCTCCATAGTGGATGCCGCGCGCGGTGTCGGCCTGCGGGCTCGCCTGCCGGCGCTGTGCGGGCGGGCTCGCGAGGTCGTTCTCGCCCAGGAGCAGCGGCAGGGGATCGAAGCCGTCGAAATACTCGAGCGTGGCGCGGTCGCCGCGGCGCTCCATCATGGCCACGAGGCCCTGGTACTCCGCGGTGGAGAGATAGGGCGAGAGCAGCGCGGGAATGGCGGTGGTGCGCAGGCCGCCGGGTCGCTCGTCGTCCTCTCCTCCAGAGGTCACGCTGAGGGCACGAAACGGTGACTCGCCGCTGCTCGGACTACCCGCGCGCGGAGGAAACGACTCCGAGCTCATCAGCGCCATGTGCGGTGCGCGCTCGGTGCCGTACAGGTGGGGCACCACGAAGTCGATGTCCACGGCCAGCGGGGCCAGCGCCGTGGTGAGTCCCTCGCATGCCGTTCCCAGACCTCCGCTGATTTGAGGCGGGTATTCCCAGCCGAGCATCAGAACCTGAATTCGCTGCCCGTTCTTCATGCGCCTTGGTCCTCGCGGAAGTCTGGTACGCCCCTGTTTCGCGGCCGTTTCTCTCCAGTTATTTCTCTCGAGTCACCCACTCGATCCGCCCCCGCGAAGCCCCCGTGGGCCCCACCCAAAGAAAGGACGGCTGAAAAGCCCGGATCACGTCGAAGCGCGGGCAGTTGCACCTCGCTGCAACCCCCGCTCACAACGTGCCTATCGGTGTACTCCAGCGCAAGCCAACTAGGCCATCTTTTCGCCGTGAGTTCGCAGAGAAAGCGCGGCTGACGCCTGCGCCGTGCCGGAGCCGAGCAGACGTCTCCGGTCAGCGAGGTGGATCGGACACGCTCCCGAAAAGGAGCTGGCCTGGGGACTTTCGGCTCAGATGTCCAGGCGAACGCCGATTTCCACGACCTGCTCGGGATGCAACCCGTAGTAGAGCGCGGCGGAGCGGGCGTTGCGGTTCATGAACGCGAACAGACGCTTTCTCCAGTGGGCCATCTTGGCCTTGCCGGTGGGCTGGACGCTGCTGTGGCCCACGAACACCGTCGCGTCCTTGGGCTCCACGGGCAGGCCGTTGTCGCGGCAGTGCTCGAGCACGCGTTGCACGCTGGGCGACTCCATGAAGCCGTAGCGGGCGGCCACCCGGATGAAGCCGTCGCCGAGCTCCTCCACCTCGATGCGCAGGGCGTCGGCTACGCGCGGCACACGCTCGGTCTGGATGGTCAGGAGAATCACGCGCTCGTGCAGCGCATGGGAGTGCTTCACGTAGTGCACCAGCGTGGGAGGCGCACCGTGGTCATCGCGGGCCAAAAACACCGAAGTGCCCGGGACGCGCGCGATGTGGGCCAAGGACAAGCTCTGGAGAAACTCCGCTAGCGGCACGTTGAGGGACACGTGGTGACGACGCACGGCCTCGGCGCCCGCGTGCCAGCTGGTCATGATCGCCACGAAGAAGGCGCCCATCAAGATGGGGAACCAGCCGCCGTGGGCGATCTTGATCAGATTGGCCGCCAGGAAGCCCAAGTCGATGGTGAGGAACGTGCCGACCAGAAGGACCGTCTTCGGCGTGCCCCAGCCGCGTCGCATGGCCGCGAAGAAGAGGATGCTGGTGACCCCCATGGTGCCCGTCACCGCGATGCCGTAGGCAGCTGCTAGCGCGGACGACGAGCGGAAACCCAACACCAGGCCGATGCACGAGATCATCAACAAGGCATTGATCTGGGGCACGTAGATGCGCCCCTCCATGTCCTTGGAGGTGTGTACGATGGTCATGCGCGGCAGGTAGCCGAGCTGGACCGCCTGCTGCGTCAGGGAATAGACACCACTGATCAATGCCTGGGCCGCGACCGCCGCGGCGCAAGTGGCGATCACGACGGCAGGGTAGAGCAGCATATCGGGCACCATCTCGAAGAAGATGTTGCCGATGGCGCTGTTCGGATGCGCCAGCACGTAGGCCCCTTGGCCGAAGTAGCTCATCAAGAGAGCCGGGAAGACCACCACGTACCAGGCCCAGCGGATGGGGCGACGTCCGAAATGTCCCAAGTCGGCGTAGAGCGCTTCGCCGCCTGTCACGCAAAGCACGACACTGCCGAGCACCGTGAAGCCGTGGGCGCTCTCGATCAACAGGTGCACCGCGTGGCGCGGGTCGATGGCCATCAAGACGCGGGGCTCACGCATGATCCATGGGGCGCCGAGCGCCGCGATCATGGCGAACCAAAGGGTGACCATGGGCCCGAATAGGGCTCCGATACGGCCGGTGCCGCGCTTTTGCACCGCGAACAGGCCCACCAGGATCAGCACCGAGATTGGGATCACCAGCGGTCGGATCCGGGGCGTGGCCACCTCCAGACCTTCCACCGCCGAGAGCACCGAGATGGCAGGGGTGATCATGCCGTCGGCCATGAGCAATGCAGCCCCGGCCAATCCGAACCACAACAGCACGCCGCGGCGCGCGGACACGGAGCGGCCCTTGCGTCGCGCCAGGGTGAGCAAGGCCAGCACGCCGCCTTCGCCGTGGTTGTCGGCGCGCAGGATGAACGTGAGGTACTTGACCACGACCACCAGGATCAGCGACCAGAAGATCAGCGAGACCACGCCGAGCACGTGCTCCTGATTCGGGCCAACGTGCACCAGGGACTCGCGGACGGCGTACAGGGGCGACGTGCCGATGTCGCCGTAGACGACGCCGATGGCGCCGAGGGCGAGGGCCGAGAGAGACTTGAGCGACAGATTGCTATCGACCCCGTGAGCAGGGTCCGCTTCGGCCTGGCTCGAAAAATCCGAGGCCTTGGATTCCGTGGACAAGAGGTCTCCGTTCGGGCGTTTCTTCGGGCCTCCAGCATAGCTCGTTCCGTGGGCCCCCGCCGGCCCTCACCCGCGCAAAGCCTGGCGCAAGAGACGTCCCCTGACTGGAGTGAAGCACTGCGAACGCGAGCGGGTCAGTTGGCCGTGCGCGAGCGCGGCAGGACCTTACTCACGGTGAAGCGTTCCACCCGGTAGGGTTCACTCGGAGAAATCCCGCCCTTTTGCAGTGCCACGCGCAGCTGGTCGGCCACGGTATCGATGCCCTCGATATTGGGCAACAGGACACCGCGGCGTAGCCCACGGGTCACGATGACACCGTAGCGGTGCGGGTCCAGATCGTCGTGGCTCGCCACGGCCTCCGGATCGTCCAGGATGCTCACGTCGATGGTGAGCTCGGAAAGCTCCTCAGGCTCGACCGCGGGTACGCGATAGTCACGCGTGGCGGCGGCCGTTGCACAGTCGGCGACCTCCTCGGCGAGGGTCGCGTGAATCGGCTCGGTGCGTCCGATACAGCCGCGCAGTTCACCTGCGGCATCGCGCAGGCACACGAAGACGGCGCGCGCGTCGTGCCATGGCGCGTCGAGGTGGGGGGGAACGTAGAGGTCGCCGACGAGTTCTTTCTCGATGGCTTGCCGGGCCACGTCGAGCAAGGTGGAAGGCGGCGTGCGGTGTCTGATCTCGGCGCGATCGGAGTAGAGGAGGGCTTCCAGGTAACCCACGCCGAAGGGGCTCTCGTAGGAGAACACCTTGAGTCCGCGCGCTCGAAAGGCGATCGCACCCGCGGCTACCGCGGTGGATTGGATCACGTCCTCGGCCGCGGTGTCGGCTAGCGCGGGATCGATGCCGATGGCGCTACGTAGATCCCCTGCGCGCACGAATTCCACGAAAGTCTCGTCGAAGTGCGTGGCTCGAGGGTCGTAACCGAGCGGAGCGTCCAGCGTGAGTCGGTGGCTCATGTCACCCGACGCCAGCACCGCCCAGCGTTCTCCCAGCGAGAGCGCGGCCTCGCGTAGCACCTCTCCGAACAGCACCTCGGTCTGCAGTCCGGGCAGCGGTGGCGCTACCACCACGACTGGACCGCGGTAGCCGGCCTCGTGCACGAAGTAGAGCGGCACGAGCGTCCCGTGATCGAGCGCGTCACCGGGCAGCTCGCGGGTGGACAGTCCATAGCCGCGTGCCGCCGTGACGATGGCTTCTGCGGCCAGACGTGATCCACGCACGCGCAGGTCGAGCTCCGGAAAGCCGAAGCGAGCGAAGCTGCCGCGCAGCTCGTGGGCGCCGACGATGCCCCAGCTCTGCTCGTGACGGGGTGCGTGAGGGCTGACCAGCACGATCAGCTGCGGCTCGTGGGCGACGAGCGCACGCGCGGCTTCACGCATCGCGCGCGTGGTCTCCGCGCAGTCCGATTCACGCAGGCCTCCGATGGGGGGGACGACGATCGGAGCGTGGCACATGAGTACGGCGCAGGAGATCGACATGACTTCAGACCCTTTCGTGAATCGGTAGCCGGACGCGGCGAGGCCCCCATGAACCGGGCTTGGCCGCGAAGTGCCCCGCAAGTTGGTGACCGCAGAACCGACACGCGCCGGCGCCGGTGAGTTCGTAGTTGGACAGCAGGTACCAATCGCGCTGAATCAAGCGTTCGCCGCAAGCCGCGCAGTAGGTGGACTGACCGTCGACGTCGTGGACGTTGCCGGTGTACACGTGTTTGAGGCCGATAGCGAGCGCTTGGTTACGGGCGCGAGTGAGGGTGCTCGCGGGCGTGGGGGGGACGGATGTGAGCTTGAAATCCGGGTGGAAAGCAGTGAAGTGGAGCGGCGTCTCGGCGCCCAAGTTCTCGAGGAACCAGGAGCACAAACGCTCGACCTCGGCTTCGGAGTCGTTGTGTTCGGGGATGAGTAAGGTGGTGACTTCGAACCAGACCCGCGTTTCTTGCTTCAACCACACCAGCGTGTCCAGCACAGGTTGCAGTTCGGCGAAGCAAAGTTTTTTGTAGAAGCCCTCGGTGAACGCCTTGAGATCCACGTTCGCGGCGTCCATCGGTCGATAGAACGCTTCGCGCGCTTTGTCCCCGATATAGCCCGCCGTGACCGCCACGGTGCGTACGCCCTGTTCGCGCGCTGCCTCGGCGCAGTCGATGGCGTACTCCGCGAAAATCGTGGGATCGTTGTAGGTAAACGCGATGCTGCGACAGTCCGCGGCTTTGGCATGACGCGCGATGCTCTCGGGGCTCGCCGAGTCGGTCAGGCGATCCTGCTCGCGCGCTTTCGAGATGTCCCAATTCTGACAGAAGCGACAGCCGAGATTGCAGCCCGCGGTGCCGAACGACAACACGCTCGTTCCAGGGAGAAAATGGTTGAGCGGCTTCTTCTCGATCGGATCGATGCAGAAGCCGGAGGCCTTGCCGTAGCTCGTCAACACCACGCCACCGTCCCGCGCTTCACGCACGAAACAGAAACCGCGCTGGCCTTCACTCAGTCGACAGTGCCGCGGACACAGGTCGCACTGGACCTTGCCGCCCTCGAGGGTGTGCCAAAACTCGCCGCGCACCACGTGCGGCGTCATGAAATGCCGAGTTCCCACAGCGCAAACGTAACCACGCTCGCAGCGTAGGAAGTGGCTTTTTCTCTGAGATGGTAGCGGAGGCCCTGCGAGAGCGACGCGTCAGATGCGCTTACGAGGCGTCCGCAACGAAGGATTGGACGCTGCTCTTCAGGGCTTCCGACTCGAAGATGGGGCCGGAGCAAGCTGCGTCCGAGCAGAGGTACACGGCGGGACGCTCGGGATACGGATAGTGCCCCGTTCCTGGTTCGAAGTGGGCCACGATTCCCTGCGGAAGAAACAGCGCTCGTGCCCGCTCCAATAGGGCTTTTGTCCGTAGATCTGCGGCGGGTCCGACCACGGATAGCATCACATGGGGAGCGCTCGCCTGTTCCAGGGCGAGCAGGTAGTCACCGATGTTGCGTCCCTCGGCGGCAATCACGCGTTCCTGCGCGAGCGAGCGCAGTGTTCGCAGGGCGGCCTCACGCAATGCAGCATCGTCGTTTCGCTGTCCCCGCCTCAGGAGGAGGCGCGCCATCGAAGCGTTCTCTCGCACGGGCTTCAGCGGATCGCCGAAGACGCCTCTGGCTCCGAATTGAGCGCTGCGCGCGTGGAAGCCACCACGCTCACGGTCTTCGAGGAGCGCGCGCGTGGCCTCCAGGGTTTGGTCGGCGGCCTGGGTCCATTCGACAGCGTGCTCCGTATTCAGCGCCGCGAGCGCGTCGAGCGCCGCAATCATCTCCACTTGGTCGCTCAGGAAGAAGCCTTCGGGTTCGCGCGCGCCTGCCTGCGCCTGGTGGGCGAACAGCGGCCCACGTCGGAGCGCACGGTCGACGTCTGCGAGCGCGGCCTCTGACGCTTCGCGCCAGCGTGCTTGGCCGGTCACTTGAGAGAGCTCACACAACCCGCGGATCAGCATGCCGTTGAGGTCCGCGTACGCGTGCCGATCCGAGATCCGGCGCAGGCACGCCGCGACGCTCGGCCGCGGTCAGCGCGTGAAAGCGCTCTCCCGCCATGTGATGGGGCTCGCCGGGCGTGCCCACGTCAGCCGCTTGGCTCGCGTAGAACGCTCCCGAAGGGCTCTGCAGTGTGCTCACCACGTAGTTGGCCACGCGCTCGGCGGCCTCGCGCCAGCGGGTGTCGCCCGTGGCCGCATAGGCAGCGCTGAAGTCGAGCAGCGCATCCGCCTGGATTCGCGCGAGCTTCTCGAAGTGGGGCCGCGTCCACACCCCGCGTAGTGAGTACTGGAACATGCCGCCGTCGATGGGATCGATCAGCGCCACGTGGCCTCGCAGGCTGGTGAGCGCCTGCTCCAGGCGCTCGGGCTCGCGCTGCACGGCGAAGCGAAAGAGTGCGTGCTGCACAGGCGCGGATAGCGGGTACTTTTGGGGCCCGCCCCAGCCACCTTGAGTACGGTCGTAGTACTGGTCCAGCTGCGCCAACGCGAAGGTTCGGATGGGCTCGAGGTCGCCGACCAGGTGCGAATCGGCGTCGGAGTTGGGCTCGGGGACGCGTGGTGCCCGGCCCTCATGCACGTGCGAGAGGAGCTCGTCGAGTAGCCTTGCGAACGAGGGCGCGGATTGGTGACCGCGCAACGTGACGATGGCCTGCGCTTCGGAGGTGAGGATGGCGGTGGCTGGCCAACCCCACGCCAGGTAGCGCTGGCGCAGCTCCGGGTTTTCATCCTGATCCACGCGCATGGCCACGAAGCCTCGGGACACAGCCGCGGCGACGCGCGGGTCCTGGTACGTGGTGGCATTCATCACGTGGCACCAGTGGCAGAAGCCGGCCTGCACGCTGAGCAGGATGAGTTTGTGTTCGCGCCGGGCCTCTTCGAGCGCCTCGGGTCCGAAGGGCCGCCACGCGATGCGGGGGGGCGACCCGTGCGGAGGTTGAGGGATGACCGGCGCGCGCACGCAGGCGGCGAGCCAGCCGAGCAGCAGCCAGGTCAGCCAGCGCGAGCTTCGGGGGGCAGCAGGGCGAGCCGGAGGGCGGACGGTCATGGCCTCTCTACGGGGCGCCGGGCGGACCAGATCACCCGCCCAGGGCGAGAGCTTGCACACCAATCGCCGGCTTGCGTCCTGGACTTGGGGGCGGGCTAGGGGGCCGGTGGTGGGGGGCTGGCCCACATAGAGGGGCGCGCAGCGTGGCGTGCGTGCACTTTTGGAGACCCGCGCCGGTGACCTGTGCCACGCTACCAAAAGAGCTTTATTTCCATGCCCAAGCCACTGAAGGCCCTGTTCGACGTCCGCCGTTCCGAGCTCGCTCCCACGCTGCTCATGTCGGGGTACTTCTTCCTGGTCATCACGTGCTTTTGGATCCTGAAGCCGATCAAGAAGTCGCTCTTCTTGGAGTTCTATCGACCCGGCCTCACGTTGGCGCTGCCCGGGTTCGGATTGGGTAGCGCGGGGCAGCTCGCGCTGACGGCGGCGGAGCTGGAGCTCGGCGCCAAAGTCGTCAACATGATCGTGGCGGCCCTGGCGGCCCTGGTGTTCGTGGGCATCGCCCGACGCTGTCGTCGCGAACAGCTGACCTACGTGTTCGGCGCCTCTTCGCTGGGTGCCTTCTTCCTGTTTACGCGCTTCATCGATGCGCCCTCGGCGGCCTCGGTCTGGTCGTTCTATCTGTTCGGCGACCTCTTCAACATGCTGATGGTGGCGTCGTTCTTCGCCTACTTGAACGACATCGTGTCGTCCTCGGTGGCGCGCCGTATCTACGCCTTCGTGGTGTTGGGCGGCGTGATCGGCGGCGTGTTCGGTTCCACCGTCGTGAAGGCCCGCATCTCGGTGTTCTCCACCTCGATGTGGCTCTGGATTTGCTGCGCGGCCACGTTCTGCATCATGGGGTTCGCCCTGTGGGTCTCGCGCTTGAAGCTGCCTGTGACGCAGCACAAGCCCGAGGAGGCGGAGGTCGTCGTGACGGCCGGCATGCGCACGGGCGCGGCCGGCGCGCGGGTCGTGCTGGGGTCGCGCTATTTGCAGGCCATCGCCTGCATCGTGGCCATCTACGAGATTGTCTCCACGGTGATGGACTTCCAGTTCAGCGCCACCGTCAGCCACTACCTGGAGGGCGCGGCCATCAAGGAGCAGTTGGCCTCGGTGTTCCTGGTGACGAACGTGGTGTCGCTCCTGGTGCAGCTCCTGTTCACGCGCTTCGTGATGCAAGAGCTCGGCATCCGCGCGGCCCTGAGCGTGTTGCCCTTCGTGGTGCTGGTGGTGGCCGGCGGTTTCGCCATCATGCCGCTGCTGTGGGTGGGAAGCTCCCTGAGCATCGCGGACAACGCGCTGAACTACTCGGTGAACCAGTCGGCGCGTGAGTCGCTGTACGTGCCCGCCAGCGCGCTCGAGAAGTACCAGGCGAAGGCCTTCATCGACATCTTCGTGCAGCGCTCGGCCAAGGCCGTGGGCGTGGTGCTGAGCTTCGCCATGAGCCTGTGGATCCGCGACGACCTCACCGCCGTGCGTTACTTGAGCCTGGTGGTGGTGGGGCTCTCGTTCGTGTGGCTGTGGCTGGCCCGCTACGCCGGCAACCGCTTCAACGAACTCTCGGCCAGCCCCGCGGAGTGACTTCCCTCGGGGCGGGGGCGGGTTTCCGCCAGCTTCGCTGTCGCGCGTGGTCCTGGTCGTGGACTTCGGGCTGAGCTCGTCGTGGCGCTGCGCCACAAGCACCCCACCTCCTACGCCAGCACCCAGGCCTGACGTTACCGGCGGCCAGCACGATAAGTCTTCGGTTGCTCACGGAGACTCAACTGAGCAACCGGAGACATGGGTAACGGCGCTCACGCAGCCTGATCTACCCGCTCATACGCGCTTCGTGAGTTCGCGCAGGGACTCACCCGTGCCATCGAGCCTGCACACTTGACCACTGTCATCGCGTTCAGTAGCCTGGAAGATCTCAGCGCTCCTCAGGGCAAGGGAGCGCTTCTGCGGGGGTCTCGAGAAAATGGGCAAAACCGAGTCGATTCAAGCGCTTAGTGCGATCTCTCCCAGGGGCCTCCGGAGCGACCCGGCCCCCCTGAACAGCCGGGCTCCGCTCTGGGAGCACTGGGGGCCCGGGCAAATCCTGGAGCTCTCCGGAAGTGCTCCGGGAAAGCTCAGTACGGTCGCTCGCTTGCTGCTCCGGGCCCAGGTCGAAGGAGAGCCCTGCGCCTGGGTTTCGCCGCGCGACGAGTCGAGCTTTTATCCGCCCGATTTTGCCCAGGTGGGTATCGATCTCTCGGCCCTCGTGTTGGTGCGTGTGCCGCCCGAAGCGGGCTCCCACGGCGTCGTGCGGGCGAGTGAACTCCTGCTGCGCTCGGGAGCCTTCGGCATGTTGGTGGTGGATTTCTCGCACGGTGTCCCGCGCGGCGAGCTCAGCTGGCAGTCGCGGCTCTCCGGGCTCCTGCGTATGCACGATGCGCGCGTCGTGCTGCTCACCAAGAGCGAAGCCCATCAGCCTTCGTTGGGACCCATGGTGGGATTGCGGCTCGAGCCCCAGGTGAGCGTCTCGGCGGCCTCGAGCGGCCTTCCTGGCGGCGCTGGGAGCGCTGACGCCCGGGGCGCCACACGCATGTCCCTCGGCCAGCGGGTGCTCAAGTGCAAGCTGGGAGGGGCGCTCTCCATCTCTCCGGACGTGCGGGAGCCCCCGCTGGGAGCCGTGAGGCATGCATGAGCTCGCTGCGTCGCATCACCTGCGTCGACATCCCTGACCTGCCGCTGCAGATCCTGCTGCGCAGCCATCCGGAGTATCGCGACTTTCCCGCCGCGGTAGTGGCGGAGGAGCGACCTGAGTCGCCGCTCTTGCTCGTCAACCGCCACGCCCGGGACATGCGGCTGCGCACGGGCATGCGCTTCGGGGCCGCCAAGAGCTTGGTGCCCGAGCTGCGCGTGGGCTCGGTGTCTGCGGTGGACGTGGAGCAAACGGTGAGCCAGCTCGTGCACGACCTGCAGACCTTCTCGCCCCACGTGGAGCGCGATCCGGTAAGCGCCGGCGTGTTCTACGTGGATCCGAGCGGCCTCTCGCATCTCTATGGCGGAGAGCTCAACTGGGCGCGCTGCGTGTATCGCTATCTCACGGGGAGGCGCTTCTTCGCGGCCGTGGTGGTGGGCTTCGGCCGCACGCTCTCCTATGCGTTGGCGCGCACCACACGCGGCGTGAAGGTCGTGGAGCGAGAGCCGGAGGCTCTGGAGCTGGCCCGTGAGGTTCCGCTCGAGCGCCTGCACGTGACGCCCAAGCTGCGCGACTCGCTGGAGCGCCTGGGGCTCACCACGCTGGGTGATCTGTGCGGCTTCGGGGCCGATCAACTGGGTACGCGCTTCGGTGCCGAGGCTGCCCGTTGGTGTCGCGTGGCGCAGGCCGAGGAGGTGCTGCCGCTGTGTGCCGAGCCGCACGTGGATACGCCGCGCACCGAGGTGGAGGTGGATCCCCCGGACGACGACGTGGCGCGCCTGTGCTTCGCGCTCAAGCGTGGCCTCGATTCGCTGCTGGAGAACGTGCGTCAGCGCGGCCAGAGCGTGCGCGCGCTGTGGATGCGACTCGTGCTCGAGCGAGGTCCCGAGAATGTGCAGCGTCTGGAACCATCGTCTTCCACGCGCGACGCGGCCTTGCTACTGGAGCTGTTGCGGTTGCGGCTCACGGCCTTGAACCTCGCGTCCCGGGTGGAGCGGGTGGTGCTCGAGGCAGAGATGAGCGACGCGGCGCCGGGGCAGCTCAACATGTTCATCCCCAAGCGTGACCTGGCCGCGGGAGACCGTGCCCTGGCGCGCATCAAGGCGAGCTACGGACCCGACGTGGTGTGCAGGGCCGAGCTCGAAGATGCCCACCTGCCCGAGGCCAAGTTCCGATTCTCCCAGTTTTCACGGCTCGAAAAGCCCAAGCCGCAAGACGCCCCGGAGCATGCCGCGCTGCCCCTGGTGCGCAGGTTGCTGCTCAAGCCCGAGCCGATGTCGGGCAGCGTCGAGGTCGACGCGATGAGCCGAGCGAAGACCCTGGTGCACGCGGGAGAGCCCTATGCGTTGGTGGGACCCTATCGCCTGAGCGGAGGTTGGTGGGCCCGCGAGGTCACGCGTGATTACTACTACGCGCGCTCGCCACGCGGAGAGCTCCTGTGGGTGTTCTACGACGGGCCGAGGGCGTCTTGGTTTTTGCACGGTGTGGTGGATTGAGCGGCATTTTGAGCACGTGTACGAGCACGCGGTGAGAAGGACAGGGCAGGGGGATTCCGTGGAGTACGTGCCGTTGTGGGTCAAGAGCAATCACAGCTTCCTCGAGGGGGCGAGTCATCCGGAGGAGCTCGTCATGCGCGCCCACGAGCTGGGGCTTTCAGCCATGGCCATCACCGATCGCGACGGTGTGTACGGTGCCGTGAAGGCGCACGTGAAGGCCAAGGAGCTCGGCATCAAGCTCCTGATCGGCGCCGAGATCACGCTCACGCCCAACCTCGATAGCGAGCTGGTGCAACACGTGATCCTGTTGGCCAAGGACCGAGCGGGCTACGGCAATCTATGCGCCCTCATCTCCAAGGGCCGCCAGCGCTCCGAGAAGGGGCGCTCTCTGGTGACGCTCGACGAGGTGCGGGAGGCCGCGGGCCAGCTGATCGCGCTGTGCCTCGAGCCCACGCTCCTGGCCTCGCTCAAGCCGGCTTTTCAGGGCGATCTCTACGCGCTCTGCGTGCGGCACGAGGCCGAGGGCGATAGCCTGCGCGAAGCCCAGCTACGCGAGCGTGCGCGCGCGCTCCAGGTGCCCGTGGTGGGCACCACCGAGGTGCTTTACCACGACGCCGCTCGCCGCCCGCTCCAGGACGTGCTCACCTGCATTCGTCACGGTGTCTCCCTGCGCGAGGCGGGCACTCGCATCAAGCCCAACACCGAGCACGCGCTGCGCTCCGCGACGTTCATGGGCGAGCGCTTCCACGACGTGCCGGAGTCCATCGCCAACATCCGCGCCATCGTCGAGGCCTGCAGCTTCAGCTACGACGAGATTCGCTATCGTTACCCCGGGGAGGCCCTGCCCAGCGGGGTCAGCGAGAGCGAGTGGCTCAAGCAGCTCACCTACCAGGGGGCCGAGCGCCGCTATCCGGACGGCATCCCCGAGAGCGCACGTGCGCAAATCGAGAGCGAGCTCGGGTTGATCCGGGATCTCGACTACGGCGGCTACTTTCTCACCATGCACGAGCTCGTGGAGTTCTGCCATCAGCAGGGCATCCTGTGTCAGGGCCGCGGCAGCGCGGCCAACAGCATCGTGTGTTACTGCCTGGGCATCACGGCGGTGGACCCCGTGTTGATGGATCTCCTATTCGAGCGCTTTTTGAGCCGCGAGCGCGCCGAGCCGCCGGACATCGATCTCGACATCGAACACGAGCGTCGCGAGGAAGTGATCCAATGGATGTACCAGAAGTACGGCCGGAAGCGCGCGGCGATGGTGGCGAATTTGATCCGCTATCGCGCGCGATCCGCGGTGCGCGACGTGGGCAAGGCACTGGGCATCCCCAGCACCGAGCTCGACGGAATCGCGCGTCTGCTCGGGCATTACGACGACACCATCGAGGAGGCTACGCTGCGTGAATCCGGGCTCGACCCGAATAGCCAGGCGCTGGCGCAGCTGCTCGCGCTGTGCCGCGAGATCAAGGAGTTCCCGCGTCACTTGTCGATTCACCCAGGAGGCTTTTTGCTCGGACACGAGGCGGTGGACAGCATCGTGCCCATCGAGCCCGCCAGCATGGAGAACCGCACGGTCATCCAATGGGACAAGTACGATATCGAGGCGCTCGGCTTGTTCAAGGTCGACTTGCTCGGATTGGGCGCGCTCACGGCCATCCGTCAGTGCTTCAGTCTGCTCCGCAAGCACAAGGCTCTCGACTACGAGATGGCGACCATCCCGGCGGAGGACCCCACGACCTACGAGATGATCTCGCGCGGTGACACGGTGGGCGTGTTCCAGATCGAGAGCCGAGCCCAGATGGCCATGCTGCCGCGGCTTCAGCCGCGCAAGTTCTACGACCTGGTGATCGAGGTCGCCATCGTGCGTCCCGGTCCCATCCAAGGCGATATGGTGCATCCCTATCTGCGCCGCCGGACGGGCGGCGAACCCGTGCATTATCCCCATCCGAGCCTGGAGCGCGTGCTCAAGAAGACCATGGGCATTCCCATCTTCCAGGAGCAGGTGATGAAGCTGGCCGTGCTAGCGGCGGACTACACACCGGGCGAGGCCGATCAGCTACGCCGCGACATGGCAGCCTGGAAGAGCTCGGGGCGCATCGAGGTCCATCATGATCGCCTGGTGAGTCGCATGGTGGCGCGCGGCATCCCCGAGGAGTTCGCGGAGCGTGTGTTCTCCCAGATTCGAGGCTTCGGTGAGTACGGCTTCCCCGAGAGCCACGCGGCCTCCTTCGCGCTGCTCGCGTACATCACGTCGTGGCTCAAGTGCCACCATCCGGAGGTCTTTTTGTGTGCCATGTTGAACGCGCAGCCCATGGGGTTCTACGCGCCAGGCACCTTGATCGAAGACGGTGCGCGCCACACGGTGGTCACCTTGCCCATCGACGTGAACCACAGCGATTGGGACTGCACGCTGGAGACCACCGAAGTGCCCGACGAGCGCGGCGGGATCGGTCGGGTGCTCGCGGTGCGCATGGGCTATCGCTACGTGAAGGGGCTCGGGACGCGCGAGCGGGAGCGGCTCGCGAACATTCCGCGTCCGGTGCGCTCCATCGAGGACTTTGCCCGTAAGAGCCAGCTCGGACTCACGCCCCTGGTGTCGCTCGCCGAGGCCGGGGCCTTCGACAGCCTGGGCATGACGCGGCGGGAGGCGCTGTGGCGAGTGCGCGCGGCGTGCCCGGGGGCGCGTGACCCGCTGCGGTCGGAGCCAGGCTCGAATATGCCGGTCCTGCGTGCGCTGAGCGTGCCGGAGCAGGTGTTGTGGGACTACCGCACCGCGAGTCACAGCCCACGCGGGCATCCCATGGCGCCGTTGCGCGAATGGCTGGCCAAGCGGGGCATCCTGAGCGCGCACGAAGTGCGTGACTTGGGCCAGGGCAAGCGGGTGGACTGCATGGGGCTCGTGATCTGTCGACAGCGTCCTGGGACCGCCACGGGGGTGGTGTTTTTGACGCTCGAGGACGAATTTGGCTTCGTGAATGTGGTGGTTTGGAGCAACGTGTTCGAGCGCTATCAACGCGTGCTCCGCACCGCGAGCTTGTTGGGCGTACGTGGCAGGGTTCAGACCGCCGACGGCGTGACGCACGTGATCGCGGAAGAGCTCTATGTGCCCGAACTCTCGATTGGGCCTCACCAACACCACTCGCGCGACTTTCACTAGCGCATCGCGGCGACTACGTTCGCGTTGAGTCGGGGACGTGCCCAGGCGCGTTACAACGCTCTGGTCTAACCGCTCGTACGTGCATCCAAATGCACGAGCTCGCCAAAAAAACCTGACACGCTCGCGCGTTACGCGGCGACGAAGCTCAAAACGCCCCACGAAGTGCGTTGGGGGGAGTGCTGCCCATGAGACCGGCACTGGGCCTGGGGATCGATCCGTCGCATCCGCTGGGACAAAGAGTTTTCGCCTTGTTGACGCGTGCCCACGTACCGCATGTGTACGAACGGAAATTGGGGCTGCCCTACGCGCGCGTGCTGCTCGTGAATCCGAGTGCATTGCCCGCTATGGATGCCGATCTCGTTTGCGTTCTCACGCCGTCCGCGAGCAGTGCGCAGCCAAGTTTGCGCGCGCTCGAGCCCAATTCGAGCAACTCGAGCCGCGTCGCGTGGCTAGCCCACGGTCCCAGCATGGCCAGCTTGAACGCACGGCTGCGCCTCGCGCTCAAGACGGGGCGTTTTCTCTCCTCCGCGAGTGAACTCGCTGCGGCCTACGTGTCCGAAGACGACGTGGCGTTGGCCGTGGCAGCAAGCCTGGCCTCCGACGAAATACCAGCAGGTTTCCACGTGATTCACGGATCCGAATCGCTCTCCCACCGCCACGTCGTTCGTCTGGCGAGCGAGGTCTGGACGCAACCCATCGCGCTCGAAGACGTCGCGCTCGACGACCTGGAGCGCGGCTTGATCGAACGAGGCATGAGCGCGGCCGAGGCACGCGCCGCACGCGATGCCGACAGCGCACTGTTGCAAGGGGGCTGGTCCGCGCCCAGCGACACCTTCGCGCGCCTCACCGGCATGAACCCGTTGCGATTGCTTCGCTATCTCGAAGAGCAGCATTTGGCCTGGTCGGACCCAGCGCTCGCGGGCGCTGCGCCCGCTTCGACTACGACGACATCGTCGATTCCGAGCGCGTCGACCCAGGTGCGCGTCGTACTCCCGCCAGGCTTGGCAGCGCGAGAAGTCGGCGGCGTGGCCTCCCTGCGCGTGAGCGCCTGATATGAGCGCAGGCAAACACACGCTGCTCCGGAGCTTCCTCTGGTTGGGCTCGGCGAGCGCCTTCGCGCGTCTCGTCGACTTGGCCGCCATCGCGGTGGTGATCGGGGTCGTGAGCCCGAGTCAGGTGGGCGAGGCCGCCCTGGCCTGGACGGTGATCACGCTATGCGAGCCGTTCGCCAGCGCCGGCGTGCAATGGGCCATGCTGACGGTGCAGAAGCTCGACCGACGTGGCATCGACAGCGCCTTCTGGATGAGTCTGGCCGGTGGCGTCGCGACGGCCGCGCTGGTAGCGGGGCTGGCCCCCGTGTTCGCCTGGATTGCGCACGCACCCGAGGTCACTCCGTTGATCGCGGTGGGATCGCTCAAGCTGTTGCCAGTCGCGCTCGCCAGCGTGCCTCAGCAGCGTTTGGCTCGCGTGCTTCGACACCGCGAGATCGCCAGCGCGAGTGCGGCGGCCACCTTGCTGTCGGCCCTGGTGCGGGTGGTGCTCGCGCTCAAGGGGGCAGGGGCGTGGTCCTTCGTCATCGCCCACACCTCCTACTCTCTATTCTTGTTGGTGGCCCTCTGGCTGTTCGCTCCCTATCACGTGCAGCTCCGCGTGGACTGGCGCTGGGTCCGCGAGCTGTGGCGCGCCGGGATGCCCTCGACTCTGAGTCAGGCGCTGGTGCAGTGGGCGCGCAACATCGACTATCTCTTCGTGGGTGCGTTCCTCGGGGTCGCTCCGCTCGGCCTCTATCGTGTGGCGTTCGATCTCGCGATGGAGCCCGTGGTCGCCACTGGCGAGGTGGTGGCCAGGAGCGCCACGCCCACCCTGCGAAAGCTCGCGCGCTCCCAGGACCGCCTGCGCTCTGCCTTCGACTACGCCATGAAGCTGAGTCTGGCCCTGGCCCTGCCGCTGGCCGCCGCTACGTTCCTATTCGCGCCGCGCCTGCTCGAGCTGGCCCGCGACAGTGAGTTCGCGGAGGCCTCCTCGGCCACACGCTGGCTGGTGATCGCGGCGGTGTTGCGCGTGCTGCTCGGGCTCTATACGCCGTTGGCAGTGGCCATCGGGCGCCCCAAGCTTGCGCTGCGCGCAAGCCTGGAGCTCTTCGCGCTGCTCACGGTGGCCCTCCTGTTGTGCGTGTGGAAGCTCGGGAGCACGCTCTCCATCGCCTCTGCCGGCGTAGCCTGGTGCGCGGCGGTGGCCCTCTCGCTCGCCATCACCAGGTCGCGCTTCCGCAGCGTGCTCGAGCCGCCGCTATCGACGGCCGGTTGACCTTCGAAGCGCGGCTAATTCAGCCCCACATGGCCTTCAGCGAGAGCGCGAGCTCGGGGCCCGTGGTCTCGTGCTTGAAGAACACGAAGACTTCCTTCCACGCGTGGACCTTGATGCGCTCCATCCACTCGCGCAGCTGTGCTTCCTCGTAGAACCCGCGACGCAGGCGCACGTAGCCGTAGTCCGTGGTGGCCTCGAACGGCTGCTCGAGCCCGGGATCATCTTCGTCGGTGGGGTCCATGTCCGAGAACACCAGCGTGGCGCCATGGTCGCGCAGCGGCCCCAGGGTCTCCTCCAGCGTCTCCGGCGCGAACCACGAGCGATGGCGGAACTCCATCACCGCGCGCATGCCGGTGGGCAGGCTGCCGAGGAAGCGCTTGAGCTTCTCGCTGTCCTTGCGCAGGTAGGGCGGCAGCTGGAAAAGCACCGGGCCGAGGCGTGGTCCGAGGAGTTGTGCGGTGTTCCAGAAATAGCCGACGTTGTCTTCGGTGTTCTCGAGCTTGGCGTGGTGCGTGATGCGCTGGGAAGCCTTCAGGACGAAGACGAACTCGGGCGGCACCTTGCCGGCCCAGCCTGTGAGGAGATCGGGTTTGGGCATCCTGTAGAACGTGTTGTTGATCTCGACCGTGTCGAATTTCGAGGCGTAATAGCTCAAAAATGCTGCTTCTTTCGTCCCAGCAGGGTAGAACTTGCCCTTCCATTCGGCATAGCTGAATCCACTTGTTCCCACGTGCAGCAACATGCCCCCGAGTATGGTCTCCAAAGGCTTCGGTGAAAGGCAAAGTGGGGGGTCCAGCCCGAACCTGGCGCCTGGGTCGCCGTCGCGCAGCCACGCGCTGCACCTCCGGCGAGTGATTTCGATGAAAGCTTTCCCGACAGAGCCGTTTCTAGGTACACATGTCAGAGCGGATCGCTGGAGGGGGGAGGGCGAGGCAGCCCACGGGTGTGGCCTGTCCCACACCGCACGTTCGCCGGGGCCTAAATATTCCCCCGGCCACCCCGTCCGCACTCACAAGGAGAACCCGATCATGAAGCGTTGGATTTCTGCGTTGATGGCCGCGTTCATCGCTGCCTGTACCCTGGTCGTCGCCCCGGCGGGCCGGGCCCAGGACGACACGGCTACGGTCACCGTGCAGATCACGGGCTTCAAGGGCACCGACGGCGTGGCGCTGGTGACGCTCTATGCTGGCGCCGACACCTGGCTCAATATCCCCAAGGCATTGCAGGTCGTGAAGACCAAGATCACCGGTCCCAACCTGACCGTGGAGTTCAAGGGCGTGAAGCCTGGCACCTACGCGGTGCAGGTGGTGCACGACGCCAACAAGAACAACGAACTCGACATGCGCTGGTTGCCCTGGCCCAAGCCCAAGGAAGGCGCGGGCGCCTCGAACGATCCTGATTCCAAGGCGGGTCCGCCCAAGTTCGACCAGGCGAAGTTCACGGTCGCTGCCCCTAGCACCACGGTCAAGGCCACGGTGAAGTACATCGAGTGAACGAGCGGCATGCCGCACCATGTCGAAGGGAGCCTGCACACGAGCGGCTCCCTTCGCTGCTTTAAATCGCGGTCTTTGCGCTTTGATTCAGCGCGCGCGAGTTCAGAAGGTCCCGCCGAGCGAGATCGCCATCGGCCAGCCGACGCGACCGAGGAGGGCCACCGAGCGCCAGAGCGAATAGCGTCCGCCGAAACCGACGTTCGGGTACACGCCGTCCCAACCATCGCGCTCGATCTTCGCGGCCAGACCGAGCTCCGGATAGAACGCGAACTTGGGCGTGACACCGAGGCTCCACTGGACGGCGGCGGTGGGCCACACCTGCAGGGGATCGTCGCCCTCGCTAAAGGACACGAACGCAACGTCGACGCCGACGCTGATCGCGAGCTCGTCCTTGCTGTTGTAGGAGAGTCCGTCCTTGATCAGCGGGATGTCGACGCGCGCTCCGAGGCCGAAGTAGCCGTCCCAGGTAATGGAGGCGTGGCCGTCCAAGCGCACGGGCAGGAGGGGCTCCTCCGAGAGGTCTTCGTACTCGGCTCCCTCGGCTTCGTCGGCCTGGGCATTGGCAGAGAACAGCGAAGATGCGGCGAGCGTGGCAGCTGCCAGTCGAGCGAACACCGGGACCCCTTTCATGATGAGCGATCAAGACATGAGCGGCTCTTCCCAGCAAGGAATAGGATCGCGACACGCGTTGCCGAGACCTACATCGGTGCTCGCCGGCTGGCACAGCGTGACACAGCGCCTTTCCCCGGAAATCACTCGGGATTCCCCTGGGCATATGGCTTGCTTTCGGGCAGCCTGTAGTTTCCTCGAAGGAGAGTTCCATGGCGTACCGCGCGACAAACCGCCTGCCGACCCTGATTGGGACCGGCCTTCTACTGGGCCTGCTGGGGACCGGCTGCGGCTCATCCACGGCCGATGAGCATGGCGACAACGACGTCGACGCCCTCCGAGGCTCCAACACCAAGGCGGCCCTGTTGCGGGCCCAGGATTGTGACGACCTGCTGAGCAAGCTGCAGGCGGACGCGATCATCAAGGTCAAGCTGGAGGCGGCGCGGGCCATCGCGCAGTTTGGTGAGTACGCACGTCATGGTGGTGGCTTCATTGCACCGGGGGAGGCAGTCGACGATGGTCTGAGCGGTTCGCTCCCCGACAGTGACCTGGCCTCTCCGCAGAGCCCCTCGGCCGCGCCGCCCTCCGATGTCGGCAGCAATGCGGGCGCGCCCACTCCGAGTGGTGGCGCGGTCGGCGACAGCGCTGGCGAGGAAGCGAAGGGGCCGGATGGCGCCTCCGAGACCAACAATCAGGTCAAGGGCGTGGACGAGGCCGACTTCGTGAAGGTCGTGCGCATGGGCGAATCCATGTTCGTGCTCAACGGCAACACGCTGTACAAGCTCGACACGTGGCCCGCGGCCGATACGTCGCTGAGCTCGAGCAAGCTCCTGATCGAGGGCTCGCCCACCGAGATGTTCGTGACCGATGCGGGCAAGGCCGTCGTGTTCTCCACGGTGTACGGCTACGGGAACGGTGGTGGTGTGGACGGTGGCGTCAAGAACCCCGCGACTGAAGCGAGCCCTCCGCCTAGCGTGGGGCTGGCGCAGGCCGACGTGGCGCTCTGCGCGCCGGTGCCTGTCGACGCGCCGGTAGGCGTCGGCGTGACGGACACTGCTCCCAATGCCACGTCTGCTCCCGACAGCGCGCGCGATGCCGGCGCCGCCAGCGCTGGCTCCGGCGGCGCCACGATGGCCTCTGGCGCCACCCCGAAGGCCGCTTACTATGGCGGCGGTTGCGGCGGGTACTACTTGCCCGTCACCAAGATCACGGTGGTCGACGTCTCGGGCAGCGACTTCCGGGCCGAGCGCGAGATCTATTACGAAGGCAACTACCTCTCCTCGCGCCGCTACGGAGATGTGGTGCGCGTGGTGCTGCAGGCCGAGGGCGCCTTCAACTTCATCCAGGGCTTTCCCTACTACGACAACCAGGGGAACATGCTCTCGCGCTCGCAGTTCGAGCGCGCGGTCGCCAAGAGCGTGGCGGCGGCCGAGGCGCAGATCCGCAAGCAGACCCTCAAGGATTGGCTGCCCAGCGTGCAGGAGGCCAAGCTCGGCCAGCTCGAGACCATCGAGCCCACCTGCGAGAACTTCTTCGTACCCGTGCCCGGCTTGAGCGGCTACGGCCTCACTCACGTGCTCTCGCTCGATCTCACCAAGGGCGGTGACGTCGGCGGTGTGACGGTGATGGGCTCGGCGCAGACCGTGTACTCGAACCTCGATACTCTCGTGCTCGCGCAGCCTGACTATCGCTGGGGCCCGGCGGTGGACTTCGGCTTCGTCGACGAGCAGCTGCTCAACGTGCACAAGTTCAGCATCAAGGGTGCCGACACCATCTACGACGCTTCGGGTTCGGTCTCCGGCGTGCTGCCCCCCAACAACGCACAGTTCGGCATCGACGTGAAGGGCGACGTGCTGCGGCTGGCTACCACGGGCCGCGTGCGCACCAACCCCGAGGCGGAGCCCGAGAGCCTGGACTTCTGGAACTTCGGCACCACCAACCACGTATTCGCGCTCCAGCAAGCAGGTGGGCTGCTCAAGGTGGTGGGCAAGAGCGAAAACCTCGGCCACGAGGGCGAGAGCTTGCAGTCGGCGCGCTTCGTCGGGGATCGCGCTTATGTGGTGACCTTCCGCCAGACGGATCCGCTAGTCGTGCTGGACCTCAAGAACCCCGCGCAGCTCAGCGTGCTCGGGCAGATCGAGATCCCCGGCTTCAGCCAGTACATGCACCCGCTCGATGACAATCACCTGATCACGTTCGGCACCAGCGGTACCTTCGGCTTCCAGCTGCAGCTGTTCGACGTGACCAACCCAGCGCAGGGCATCCCCGCGCCCAAGGTGCTCGACTACGGCTCGAGCAGCTCCTCGGAGGCGCAGTACAACCACAAGGCGCTCACCTTCTTCCCCGAGCAGAACCTGGTGGCGCTGCCGCTCTACAGCTACGGTGACGGCTACTCCTCGAACTTCAGCTCCACGCTGCAGCTGCTCAAGGTCGATGCGGTCAACGGCTTCACCAAGGTGGGCGAGGTGGATCACAGCGCGCTCTATCAGGAGCAATCGGCGGATTGCGTGAAGTGCTACAACGGCTTCTGCCAGTACGTTTGCTACAACAACTACTCGCCCGAGGTACGCCGCGGTCACTTCGTGACCGGCGAAGGGTCCACCTTCGTGTACTCCTTCAGCTACGCAGGCGTGATCGTGAACGACCTGTCGAACCTGACCGACAACCTGGCGGAGGTCCCGTTCCCCACGCCCGCTTGGGGCAGCGACTCCTGGTACGGCGGTGTCGGGGGTATCAATCCGGTGCCGCCCACCAACGTCGGTTCGGGTGGCGCGACGGACCCGGGAGCTCCCACCGCGGGCGCGGCCGTCGACGCGGGCGCAGCCCCCAGCAAGATCTGAGCAGCGGGCGCTCCTAGGCGCCCAAGGCAACCAGCGAGGCCGGCGACCCGAGAGGGAAGCCGGCCTTCGTCTTTGGTTGCCTCGGCGCGTGCCCGACGCCAGGCTCGCGGGCGTGTTGCGTCCCCTGTTCTGCGCGGTGGGCTTCCTAACTCGCCTCCCGGTGCCTCATACCGAGCTCGAGGAGCGCGATGTGGCGCGCAGCGCCGCCTATTTCGCCTGGGTGGGCCTTGCCCTGGGGGCCGCACTGTGGGGGCTGTCGCGCTTGTTCGGGAGCCTCGGAGGGCCGCTGGGTTCCCTCCTGCTGGTGGCGGCCTGGGCCTGGCTTACGGGCGGTCTGCACCTGGACGGCCTGGCCGATACCGTCGACGGCCTGAGCGGTGGCCGCGGCGACCGGGCGCGTACCCTCGAGATCATGCGGGACAGCCGCATCGGGTCGCACGGGGCGGTGGCCCTGGTGTTGGGGCTGGGGATCAAGGCGGCGGCCCTGGTGCGGGCACGCGAGCTCGGGCTGGACGCCGTGTGGTGCGCGCCGGCGGTGGCACGCTTCGGCTGCACGCTGCTGTTGGCGAGCTTTCCCTATGCGCGCGCGCAGGGGCTCGGCAGCGCCTTCGCGGGACGGGTCGGGGCGCTCGAGGTGGGGGTCGGGGCGCTCGCGCTGGGGCTTCCCGTGGTGTTGCTGGGGCCGGCCAGCACGGGCTACGCGCTGGGGGCCTGCGCCGGGTTGGGATGCGCCTTGTTGCTCGCGTTCCGGGTGCGCCAACGGCTGGGGGGGCTCACCGGGGACGTCCATGGTGCCGCCATCGAGGTGTGCGAGATCGGCATGCTGATTGGGCTCTGTGCCTTCCCCTTGCGCTGAGGGAGGCCACGCCGTAGACGCGAGCCCGCCAATGGCCAAGCAGGAGCTCGTGTTGATTGGAGGCGGCGTGCGCTCGGGCAAGAGCGCCTTCGCCCTTTCGCGTGCGCGGCGCTTCGGCGAGCGCCTGGTGTTCGTGGCCACCGCCGAGCCACTCGACGACGAGATGCGCGAGCGCGCTCAGCGACATCAGGCCGAGCGCGGCGAGGCATTCCGCACCGTCGAGTGCCCGCGTGCGCTGGTCGCGTGTCTACGCGAACTCGACAGCGCCCGCTCCGCCGACGGTGTGGTCATCGACTGCCTGACCCTGTGGATCTCGAACTTGATGGTGGACGGCCTGGCGAGCCAGGAGATCGACGGGCGCGTGGTGGAGCTGGCCGAGTGTCTGCGCGCTGCGAGCTTCGCGAGTGTCATCGTGAGCAATGAAGTGGGGCTCGGTATCGTACCCGACAACGCCATGGCCCGTGCCTTCCGAGACATCACGGGGCGCGCTCACCAGACGCTCGCGCACGTGGCGAGCGAGCTCTACTTCGGCGTGATGGGACAGCTGCTGCGGCTCAAGCCAGCTCCCGTGGAGCTCGTGGGGGCTGGTTTCTGATGCTCCTGCCGGGCGCGAGTGCGCTCGCCTTGGGCGTGGCCTTCCTGCTCGATGCGAGCGTGGGGGAGCCCTGGACGCCGCTCCACCCTGTGGTCTGGATGGGCCGGATGATCGCGCCGCTCAAGCGCCTTGGGAGGCAGCCGATGCGCGCGCCGGCGACCGAGTGGATGATCGGCTGCGCCTACGCGCTTGCGGTGGTGGGCAGCTTCGCTGGCGGCAGTTGGCTGCTGCAGTCGTGGTTGAACGCTCGCCCGTGGCTCGCGCTCTCGTTCGAGGTCTACGTGCTGCTGGGTTGCTTCGCCCTCAAGGGATTGGTGGCGGCCGGGGACGGCGTGCGCCGTGCGCTGAACGGGGCCGATCTGGCCGCAGCGCGCTACGGGCTCGGTAGCCTGTGCAGCCGCGATGCCTCGGACCTCAGTGAACGCGAGCTCGCCGGGGCCGCTATCGAGTCGCTCACCGAGAACACCAGCGACAGCCTGGTGGCGCCGCTCTTCTATTACGTGCTCTTTGGCTTGCCCGGGGCGGTCTTGTACCGCGCCGCCAATACGCTGGATGCCATGGTGGGCTACCACGGTCGCTTCGAGTACCTCGGCAAGTTCGCGGCGCGCCTGGACGACGTGCTGAACCTGGTGCCGGCGCGCCTGACCGCCTGCGCGTTGGCCCTGGCGGGGCTGCTACTGCGCCTCGACGTGGGGCGTGGGCTGCGGGTGTGGCGACGCGATCGCGCTGCTACCGAGAGTCCCAACGCGGGGCATCCGATGGCCATGGGGGCCGGGCTGTTGGGGGTTCAGCTCGACAAGCGCGATGCCTACGTGCTCGGAGCGGGCCTGGCGGCGCCCGACGCGGCAGCTTTGGGGCAGGCTCAACGTCTGATACGTCTCACGGGCTGGATTGTCGCGCTGGCCAGCATCGGGCTGTTGCTCTGGAGAGGGAAGTATGGCGTCTGAGCCCGAAATCGCGGTGCACGGCGGGTTGGATCCCGAAGAGGCGCGTGCGCTCGGAGTGGCGCCGGAGAGCGTGCTCGACCTGAGCGTCAACCTCAACCCCTACGGTCCCTGCGCGCCCGTGCTCGAGGCGGCCCAGCGAGCGGTGCTCGCGCGTTACCCGGATCCATCAGGGCGGGCGGCATGTCTGGCCTGGGCGCGCAGCCTCGACGTGGCGCCCAACCGGCTGGCCGTGGGCCCGGGTGCCGCGGATCTCTTGTGGACCCTGGCGCGCGCGCTCGTGCGGGCGGGCGACCGCGTGGTGATCGCGGAGCCGACGTTCTCGGAGCTGAGGTTGGCCGCAGCGCAGGCCGCTGCACACGTGGAGCGCTTCCTTCCAGGCCCCGACGCCGGACATCGCATCGACCTCGGGGCACTCGCGCGCGCGGCCCGCGGTGCGCAGCTCGTGTACCTGTGCAGTCCCAACAACCCCACGGGGCAGGGCTTTGCCGTCGACGAGCTCGAAGGTCTGGCGCGCGCGCTGGGGGCCACCTGGTTGGTCCTCGACCAGTCCTTTCTGTCCCTCAGCGAACGGGCCCGCGATCTTCAGCGTCGCCTGCCCGACAACGTGATCTGTGTACGCTCTCTCACCAAGGACTTCGCGTTGCCCGGCCTGCGCCTGGGGCTCTTGATCGGCGCCCCCGAGGTCGTGCAGCGCGTGGAGCAGGCGCGCCCGTCCTGGGCCACCAGCGCGCCCGCCCTGGCTGCCATCGAGGCCACCGCCGCGGCCCAGGACTTCGTGGCCCAGAGCTATCGCGCCCTGCGCGTGGAGCGAGATCGCATGGGACAGCTCCTGCGCCAGGCGGGGCTCGAGGTTTCCGCGTCCGAGTCGGTGTTCCAGCTGGTCAGCGTGGGCGCTGCCAAGCCCTTTCGCGAGCGGCTGTTGCGCCGTGGGGTGTTGGTTCGCGACTGCACGTCATTCGGCTTGCCCGCGCACGTCCGGGTGGCCGTGCGCAGCGCGGAGGACACCGAGCGGCTGCGCCGCGCTCTGCAGGAGCTGGGCGCGTTGTAGGACGCAGCTTGCCGGGTTAGCCACCGCTGATAGACAGCAGCGATGGGTTTTCACAGTACGCGCGAGAGCGTGGAGGCGTTGGCGAAGGCGGGAGAGCTCGTGCGCATCGACGCCGAGATCGATCCGCACCTGGAGGCAGCTGAGATCCAGCGCCGGGTGTATCAAGCCGGAGGGCCCGCGATCCTCTTCAACCGCGTGAAGGGCTCGCGCTTCCCCATGGCCTCCAACTTGTTCGGCACGCTCAAGCGCGCCGAGCTTCTGTTCGCCGATGCGCTCGAGCCCGTGCGGCGCATCGTGGAGCTCAAGGTCGATCCGACCCGCGCTTTCCGCCAGCCCTTGCGCTACCTCGGCGTGCCCTTCACCGCGCTTCACACCCTGCCGCGCAAGGTCTCCTCGGGGCCCGTGCTGGCGCAAACCTGTCGCGTATCCGAGCTGCCCCAGCTCAAGAGCTGGCCCGATGACGGCGGCGCCTTCATCACTTTGCCGCAGGTGTACACGGAGGATCCGGATCAACCGAGCTTCATGCGGTCGAACCTGGGCATGTACCGCGTTCAACTCGGCGGCAACCAATACGTGCCCGATCGCGAGGTGGGGCTGCATTACCAGATCCACCGTGGCATCGGGGTGCATCATCAGGCCGCTATTCGACGCGGTGAGAAGCTCCGCGTGAGCATCTTCGTGGGAGGCCCACCGGCCATGACCCTGGCCGCCGTGATGCCCCTGCCAGAGGGCCTCACCGAGCTCGCCTTCGCGGGTGCGCTGCAGCGACGTCGCGTGCGCATGGCCCACGTGGGCGCCGCGCGCGTGCACGTGGATGCCGACTTCTGCATCGTGGGTACGGTCGACCCGAGCGCGACCAAGCCCGAAGGGCCCTTCGGGGATCACTTGGGCTACTACAGTCTCGCTCACGACTTCCCGGTGTTGCAGGTGGAGCAGGTGTATTGCCGCGCCGACGCCATCTGGCCGTTCACGGTGGTGGGGCGCCCGCCCCAGGAAGACACCGTGTTCGGCGAGTTGATCCACGAGCTCACAGGGCCCGTGATCCCCACCGTGTTGCCGGGCGTGCGCGCCGTGCATGCAGTCGACGCGAGTGGTGTGCATCCCCTGTTGCTCGCTGTCGGAAGCGAACGCTACGTGCCGTACCGCGCGCGCACGGAGCCCCAGGAGCTCCTCACGCAGGCCAATGCGATCCTGGGCCAGGGACAGATGTCGTTGGCGAAGGTGCTGATGATCGCCGCGGAGGGCGACACCCGAGGGCTCGACCTGCACGACATCCCGGGCTTCTTTCGGCACGTGCTCGAACGCGCGGATTTTCGCCGCGATTTGCACTTCCACACGCGCACCACCATCGACACGCTCGACTACTCGGGCCACGGCTTCAACCAGGGCTCCAAACTGGTACTGGCTGCGGTGGGGACCCCGGTGCGCCGCTTGAGCGAGCAGGTACCCGCCGACCTCGCGCTGCCGCACGGCTTCGGCGACGCGAAGCTATGCTTGCCCGGCGTGCTCGCGGTGCGTGGTCCGGCCTACGCGGACGGCGACGCGGGCCCCCAGGGAGCGCTGCGAAGGTTCTGTGGTGCGCTCGAACCTTCGTCGAGCACGCTCGAAGGCATCGCGTGGATCGTGCTGGTGGACGACGCGGACTTCACGGCTCGCAGCTTGAACAACTTCTTGTGGGTCACCTTCACGCGCATGAACCCGGCGGTGGACATCGACGGCGTGGGGGCCTTCAGCGAACACAAACACTGGGGCTGCCGCGGGCCGCTGGTCATCGACGCGCGCCGCAAGCTACAGCACGCGCCTCCGCTGATCGAAGATCCCGCCGTGACCAGGCGCGTCGACGAGCTCGCCAAGCGTGGCGGTCCGCTGCACGGCATCCTCTAGCCGACACGGCGCTCACGCTGGATCGTCCGCCCGCTTCTTCTCGGATTTGCGGCCGTTCTTCTTGCGCTTCTCGGGCTTGGTCTCCATCGGCGCCGCGCTCGCCAACGTGCCGCCGGCCTGGGCCACACTCACCGCGTAGACCGCAGGCTGCACGGGCTGGTAGAGCCGCAGATCTTGATCGTAGGCCAAGGTGTCGAGGTCCGTGGGCTGTACGCCCTGGTCGCGCAGCGGCTGCTTCATCGGGCGATAGCCCACGCTCATGGGCACGTCGTCGCGTACGCGCACGAAGCGCGGGCGGGCGTTGGCATCCAGGCGACGCTCGACCTGGCGTGCGATCGCGAGCGGGTCCAGCAGATAGCCAGGCCGCACCACGATGGTGGCCACGGGCATCTCGTGGTTCGACCCGGGCACAGGCAGTCCGTAGACCACCGCGTGCTTGATCTCGGGCAATTCGTAGAGCGTATCTTCCACGTGCAGGGTCGAGACGGGGCCCTTGTGAGTGCGGATCATGTCCGCGGCGCGATCCACGAACCAGTGGTTACCGCTGGGATCCACGCGCACGACGTCGCCCGTGATGAACCAGGCGTCGTGGGGCTCGAACGCGTCGCGCATGACGCGCGCCAAGGATTCCTTGGAGTCGAGGTAGCCATCGAAGCTGGCCATGGGGTGCGCCGAGTCGATGCGGGCGATGAGCATGCCGGGTTGGTCCGCGAAGCAGCGCACGAGCTTGCCCTCGGCGTCGCGCACGAAGCTGTTGGTGTCGAAGTCGTAGGCCACGAGCGCCACGTCCGCCGTACCTGGCAGCGGGCGACCGAGCGAGCCCACCGGTTGTCCCGACACGTTGGCGAGCACCGCGTTACCCTCGGTGGTGGCGTAGAACTCGAGCACGCCTGTGTCGAAGCGCTCCACCAGGCGCCGCCAGACGTCGGCTCGCATGCCGGAGCCGGCGAACAGGCGCACCGGGTTGTTGTCGTCGCTCGTGAGGCTAGGCGCATCGACCAGCGGGCGGCACATCTCGCCCGCGTAGTACACCACGCTGGCTCCGTAGCGGCGCACCTCGGTCCAGAAGGTCTCCGGCTCGAACCCCTGCGCGAGCGCCAGGCGAGCGCCGCCCACGAGGGCTCCGCCCACCGACACCAGGAGGCCCGCCGCGTGATCGAGCGGCATGCAGCAGTACACCGTGTCCTTCGGCGTGAGCGTGCTGGCTGCCGCGGCGCCGTAGGCCGCCACGGCCCAGCGACGGTTGGTGATGCGCGCGGCACGCGGACGCTCGTCCTTGCCGGCCGTGAAGATCACCATGGCCAGATCGCTCGCGCGACCGGGGTTGGGCTCGTACCACTCGGGCAGCTCCACCTGCTCCGGATCGATGGACTCCATGTCGAGCACGCCCTCGACGTGCTTGCGACCTTCGCCTTGTGGGCCGCCGCCGCCCAGGCACAGGACCGGTCCCTGGAACGTAAAGCGTCCGCCTTCGGCGCGCTCCGGATCCGTAATCAAGATCTCGACCTGCCCGAGCTGCAGCGCGTGCTCGAGTGAGACGCGCTTGCCCTCGGGGCTGATCAGCACCGCCACCGCGCCCAGACGGCTGATGGCCGTGACCAACGAGAGATAGCTCGGGCGCGCCTGCATCAACACACCGACGCGCGAACCGGGCTTCACGCCGCAGGCGATCAGGCCTCGCACGATGGCATTCACGCGGCGATCGGAGTCCGCGTAGCTGTGTGCGCGTCCCTTCCAGAGGAAGAACGTCTGCTCGCCCATGCGCTCGGCTTGCTCGGCCAGGGCGAGGCCTGCGCTGACGCGGCTGTCGGCGTCGATGCGTTCCAGGCGCGCCAGGCGCGGCACTTGGTAGCGCAGGTTGTCGAACATCGCGCCTAGGGTGCTCGAGATGTCGCCCACACGCCGGCGCACGAAACTAGCCGTGTCCTTGGCGGTGTCGAAGATCAGTCGTGCGTTGTACTCGACGTCCTCGAAGTTGGCCTCGATCACGTCTTCGAGTGCGTCCGGCTTGACCTCGACCTCGCCCGCCATGCGCATGTTCGTCGGGCGCAGCCCCTTGCCCTCGTGCCAGCGCATCCAGTCGATGACCGTGGGCCAGGTCTGTTTGAGCGCCATCGACCCCACCACGAGCCCGAAGTGGCCCGTGCGCAGCTTGACCTCGTAGCTCTCTGCGAGCGGAGCGGCTTCGCGGATCGAGCGCACCGAGGGCGCGCGCGCGAACTCGTCGCGTTCCCCGTAGAAGTACAAGATGGGACAGGTGATGTCGGCCAGTGTGAGGGTGCGCCCGTCGATCACGAAGCCGCCCTGGCTCATGCGGTTTTGCACCACGAACTGCTCGTAGAAATTGCGCAGCGCCGGCCCGGGCCACGCCACGAAGCCCTCGCCGTGCAGGAACTTGCGGCTCGACTCGCCGCGCATCAGCGCCTCGCGGTCGTGCAGGTTGCCGATGAAGCTCAGCATGTGCTTGAGCTCCTTGCCCGCGCTCAGGATGCGGAAGCCGCGGCTGGAGAAGGTGCCGGGCAGGGCGTCCATGGCCGAGAGCCCGCTGCGTACCAGGCCGCTGAGCGAGTCGATGACTCGGCTCGCGACTTCGCCGCCGAGCACGAGGTTCTGGTGCACGTCGACCGGGCTGCCGAAGGTGATCAGGCTCTTGATGCCCTGACTTCGACGGTAGGCCGCGGTCTGGTAACAGAACATGCCCCCTTGGCTGTAGCCGGCCAGGTGCACGTCGTTGCCCGTGGCGGCGCGCACGTGATCGATGGCGTGGCTCACCGCCTGCACGTGGTCGTCGAGCGTGCGCTCGAGCCCGCCCTCCTCTTGCTCGGGGATGCCGAAGTCCACCATCCACACGTCGACACCGGCCTCGGCCAGCATGGTCACCGTGCTGATCTCCGGATCGATGTCGTAGACTTCGGCTGTGACCATCAGGGGCGGCACCAGCAGGAGCGGGAGGTCCACCTCGGGGCTGACCTTGGGCGCGGTGCTCTTGCGCTCGTAGCGGCGGAGCTTGAAGACACGCTCGTGCCGCGCCACCGTGTAGGGCGCGTGCACCTCGGGTGACAGCCGCCCCACGCGCGCCAGCTCGAGAGCGTTCTGCGCGCCCTTGGTGAGGTTTTCCCAGAGCGAACTCAGCCCGCTCTTGCGCTCTCCCTCGTCTCCCATCGTTCCTCGCCTGCGGGTGCGTGCCCCGCCCTCATGGGTAGTACGAGCGGCCCCTTGCCGCCAGATTTTCTCGGTGGTAACGCGGGCGTCGGAGTGGTCACTCGGGCGTGGGTCGAGTTCTAAGGGGTCGATGCGCCCTCGGGCGCGCAAGCAGAGAATGGAGAGCGTGCAAGGTGGCCCACAAGAGCGCTCGTTGGAACGGACAGGCGATTTCGGTTTCGCCCATCGGAATCTTCCGCTCCCCGTTTCGGGAGCGCATGGACGCACCGCGCCAGGCGCGGGTGGCCGCCGAGACCGAGGGGCGCGTGGAGCTCTTCGAGGGGCAAGGCTACGAGGACGCGCTGTCCGACCTGGATCGGTTCGACCACCTCTGGCTGGTCTTCTGGTTCGACCGCAACGTGGGCTTTCGGCCCAAGGTGCTGCCCCCACGGAGCGCCGTGAAGCGCGGTGTGTTTGCCACCCGTGCTCCCTATCGCCCCAACCCCATCGGCCTCAGCGCGGTGGAGCTGGTGGGCATCGAGGGGCTCACGGTTCACGTGCGCGGCGTGGACTTGCTCGACGGCACTCCGGTCCTCGATCTCAAACCTTATGTGCCCTACAGCGACGCCATCCCACAGGCCAGTCACGGCTGGCTCGAGCTTCCGACGGGGCAGGGCGAGCGCCCGCGAGATCCACTGCCTGCCTATGCCGTCACGTTCGCTCCGCTGGCCGAGCAGCAGCTGGCGTTCCTACGAGACGAGCAGGGGCTCGAGTTGGGGCCTCGGGTCGAAGAGGTCTTGAGGCTCGGCCCCACGCCCCACGCCTATCGACGCATCCGCCGTGAGCCCGACGGCCCCGAGGGGGCCGGCTACGTGCTCGCGCTCAAGGACTGGCGCGTGCGCTTCAGCGCCCAGGGCGAGCAGATCACGGTGGTCTCGCTGCACAGCGGGTACCGCCCGAGTCAGCTGTTCTCCGAGCCCGCGCAGGCCCCCGAGGTCCATCGCGCGTTCGTGGCCAAGTGGGCTACGCTGCTGCCATGAAGCTCTACCACCACCCGCTCTCCACGTTCTCGCGGCGTATCCGCATGCAGCTCATCGAGAAGGGCGTCTCCATCGACGAAGTGCTGATCGATATGACCAAGGCGGAGCACAAGGGACCAGCCTACAAGACCCTCAATCCCTACGGTCGCGTGCCGCTCTTGGTGGACGGAAGCTTCGTACTCTACGAGTCGAGTGCCATCATGGACTATCTGGAGACGGTCTTCCCCGAGCCTCCGCTGTTGCCGCAGAGCGCCCAGAGTCGCGCGCTGGTGGCCATGCACATCAAGCTGTGCGACGTGGAGTTCGGCTCCCAGACGCGCAGCGTGATCTTCCCGCGCCGCTTCTTCCCGCGCGAGCGCTGGGACGTGCCCAGCCAGGAGAAGGCCATCGACGGTATCGCCAAGCACCTCGGCATTCTGGAGGCGCAGCTGACCGGGAAGTCGTACCTGGTCGATGATCGCTACACGCTGGCGGACCTGGCCTACACGCCCTTCGTGCAGTTCTTGCCACTGCTGGAGCTCACGGCGCCGCCCAACGTGGCCCGCTGGATCGCCCGCATCGAGGCTCGCCCGAGCGCACAGCAGACCCGTCCGCCGAAGTAGCCCTGCGCGGGCGCGAGCACCGGCCCCCCAGGCCTCAACACACCAACGCGTCGCGTTCGCGTGCTCAGGTCCTGTGAGGGCCGGTGCTCGGCCGTCGCTCACCCCGGTGTCACGGTGACTCCGGGTGCAAACAAAGTCCGAACACGAGGAAGGGCGCGCACACGTAGCCGTCCTCCGCGCGACAATCGCTGTCGCTCGCACACAGGCGCTGGCACTGCGTCTCCTCGTTGTAGGTCACGCACGCCGCGCCCGCTCCGCACTGCGTCGCGTGCAGTGGATCGCAGTCGCGCGTGCAGTAGCCGTGCGGCGAGCCGAGATCCCCTTCTGTCAGGCAACGATGACCGGCCCCAAGGTCCGCGCAGTCCTCGTCGCTCGTGCAGCCCGCGCCCACGCGTCCCGCGGCGGCCGCCAAGTCTCTCCCCGCATCCTGACCCGTGTCATCCTTCTCGTGCGAGGCTTCGGACGTTGCCACCAGGCTCGCGTCCGAAGGCACCTGGGCGTCTGCAGAGAACGAGTCGTCGGGCGCTTGGGCGTCGGATGCAGCATCCGTCCGAGCGGGCAGGGCAGGTGAGTTTGCGTCGCTCGCGTCCTCGCTCGGCGGCGACGCGGGGCGCGCCGAAGCGAGTTCCGAGGTGGGCTCTTCGGCATGTTCGCTGGAACAGCCGACGAGCAGAATCACGAGTGCGAGCTGCGTTCTCATCGCACTTCATCTAGACACCGACGACATCGCGCTGCACGGACTGGCACGGCTGCGCTTGCGCTTTGTGGGTGAGCCACGTCGCACAATCGCGAGCGCTGTTTCGAGGCTCACGCGGACGGTGTGATGGACGTCGAGCTCAGGCAATTCTGCCCAGGAAGAGCGCGAAAAAAACGCCTCATCCCAGCTGGGAATGCATGCCCTCTTGGCGCTGCGCCGGTGCCGCCTGCTGTCAGTGAAAGACGCGAATCTGGATGCTCGAGACGTTCTCGCCACCGGCCGCCACGTCGGTCACCACCACGATGGGATCCCCGGGCAACACGCGGTTGCGCTGACGCAGGCGCTCGAAGGCGGCGCGGATGGTCTTCTCGGGATCGCTCGAGAAGTCCATCTTGAAGGGCACCACCGAGCGCGTCAGCCAGAGCTTGCGGCGCGTGGTGCTCATGTTGGTAAAGGCGTAGATGATGGCGCGCTGCGGGCGATAGCTCGCGACCATCTGGCCCAGCATGCCGCGGCGGGTCATCACCACGATGGCCGGGGCATTCAACGAGTCCGCCAGGCGACAAGCGCTACGTGCGAGCTCGTCACGGATGGTCTGGGGCTTCTTGTCCGCGATGACGTTGTAGCCGGGTTCCTTCTCCACACGGCGCGCGATCTTGTCGAGCATTTGCACGCAGCGGTCGGGGAATTTTCCGGTGGCGGTTTCGCCGCTCAACATGATGGCGTCGGCCTGCTCGTACACGGCGTTGGCCACGTCGGTGACCTCGGCGCGCGTGGGCGTGGGGCTGTCGATCATGGATTCGAGCAAGTGGGTGGCCACGATGACGGGCTTACCGGCCAGGGCACACTTGCGGACGATCATGCGCTGAATGCGCGGGAGCTCCTCGATGGGCACCTCGACGCCGAGGTCGCCGCGCGCCACCATGATGCCGTCGGCCACCTCGAGGATCTGCTCGAAGTTGTCGACGCCTTCCTGGTTCTCGATCTTGGCGATGATGCGCGCGTGGCCGCCCTTGGACTGGACGATCTCGCGTGCGTCGAGCACGTCCTGAGGGGAGCGCACGAAGGAGAGCGCGATGAAGTCGAGGTCGTTGTCGACCGCGAACTCGATGTCCTTCTTGTCCTTCTCCGTGATGGAGGGCAGGTTCACGCGCACGCCGGGCAAGTTGATGTGCTTGCGTGAGCCGAGCGTGCCGCCATCGAGCACCTTGCAGCGCAGGCGTCCCTCGGTGATGTCGAGCACCTCCAGGTTGATCAAGCCGTTGTCGACAGTGACCTTACTGCCGACCTTCAGGTCCTTGACCATGTCCTGGTAGTTCACGTGCACGCTCTTCTCTTCCGGGTTCTCGTTGGTGAGCACCGTGAAGGAGAAGATCTCGCCGACCTTGAGATCGATGTTCGTCTTGAGCTCGCCCGTGCGGATCTCCGGGCCCATCGTGTCGAGCAAGATGGAGACCGGATGGTTGAGCGAGCGGTTGAGGCTCTGAATGCGCCGCACGATCATCAGCGCCGACTTGTGCGAGCCGTGCGACATGTTCAGACGCGCGATGTTCATGCCGGACTGCGCCAGCTTCTGAATCATGCGCGAACTATCGGTCGCGGGGCCGATCGTGCAGACAATCTTGGTGTGTCGAAAATCCCGTCGTTCCTGCGCCGCCATAGGGCCGGAGCTTGGCATTGTGTGAACAATTATGCCAACTTCGCGGTGTGACAATGGAAGCGGTCAAGACGCAGGCGCCGACCCGTCTCGGTCGCAGGGCGCTGTACGCCGTGTTGCTCGCGATCGTGGTGTTCGCCGGGCTCGGCCTCGCCAGCGACCTCGGCTCGCTCGGTGAGAGCCTGGCGAGTTTTCACTGGCCTGCGCTCGGCATGGCGCTCGCCCTCGTGCTCGGGAATTACGTGCTGCGTTTTCTGCGCTGGCAGTACTACCTGGGTGTGCTGGGGGCGCAGGTGCCGGTGCGGCTGAGCGGGCTCGTGTTTCTGTCAGGCTTCGTGATGAGCGTGACCCCGGGCAAGATGGGAGAGCTGTTCAAGTCGGTGCTCCTCCACGAGTATCGCGGCATCAGCATCGCGCGCACGGCCTCCATCGTGGTGGCCGAGCGGCTCCTCGATTCTGGTGGCCCTGGTCCTGTTGGTGAGCCTCGGCAGCACGGCCTTCCCCCACGGCCGCGCGGTCGCCTTCGCGGGAGGCAGCGTGGTGGCGGCCATCGTGCTGGTGTGCGTGGCTCGCCCGGTGGGGCACTTCCTGCTCGATCGGCTAGCGAGCTTCGGGCCCACGGCGCGCATCACACCCAAGCTGCGCGAGACGTACGACGCACTCAACACCCTGACCCGTCCGCGCGCCTTCGTGGTCGGAGGCGGCCTGGCGGTGCTCGGCTGGGCGCTCGAGTGCGTCGCGACCTGGGTGTTGGCTGGCGGCTTCGGGATCTCCATGCCGTTCAGCGGAGCTACCTTCGCCTATGCGGCGGGCACGCTGGCAGGAGCGCTCGCGATGTTGCCCGGCGGACTCGGCGTGGCGGAAGTGGGGATGTCCGGGCTTTTCCGTGCCGCGTCGCCCGAGCTGTCCTTGGCGGGCGCTTCGGCGATCACGATCTTGGTACGCCTCTCGACCCTGTGGTTCGGGGTCGCACTCGGGGGGCTCGCGCTACTCGTGCTGCGGGCAACCGAGCGAAAGCAGGACGATTAGAATTTTCGCACGGGACTGTCCGACCGTGTTTGGTAGCAAAGTAGGCGGCTGGCGAAGCTGTGCGCATGAGTCGCATCAAAAAACCATGAACAGGCGGGTAGGCGTTGCGGGCGCTTACGGCGTCCGCCCATGATGACCTGGTGCAGCGGTTTACCCCTTACGCCCTTGCGCTCGTGTGTGCCCTGAGTGGCGTCACTGGAGCTAACGCAGAAGCGCCCGGGGGCCTCGCTGCTCTCGGCCTTTCCGGGGCAGACGGCACCGTACGCGCTCAGGCGAACGTAAGGTTGGCCGTGGCCGTGGCGCCGGGGTCGCCGGACTTCGCGGTGCGCATGAGCGAGCCTGTGCGCCAGCAGATGGGCAGCATCCGCACCTGCTTCGGGCAGGCCATGGGGCGCAGCGCAAGCGTCCAGGGGCGCGCGGTGTTCGAGATCGAGGCGCTGTCGCAGGGACGTTCGCGCACGCGCGTGACCTCGAACCGCACGGGCGATCAAGAGATGGTGGAGTGCATGCGCGCCAGCCTCTCGCAAGTCGGCTTCCAGGGCATTCCTCGCGGTGTCCGATCGCTGATCACGCTGGATCTCACCAACCCGTCTGCGCAGAACCAGCTCACCGCCAAGACTCAGGACGCGGCGCCCAGTCCAGTGAAGGTCTTGCCGGGTGGTCGCGCCGAGAGCGAGGGCGGCACGCAGCAGGGCGAGGTTCAGTTCCGCATCTCCGGTGCAGCCGAAAACCGCACGGCCATCGAAAACCTGCACAACGACGTGTCGCAGCGTTTCGCGGGTTTGCTCGACTGCCGCCGCAAGAGCTCGCGCAAGAATCACCCTGCGACCGGCACCATCACGCTCAAGCTATCCATCGAGAACGGTAAGGTCGCCAAGATGCGCTCCAAGGCGGATCGCTCGGTGGGCTACAAAGCTCCGGGTTGCGTGATGGAGTGGCTCGGTCGCGCCGATTCCAGCCGCCTGCGCCCGGCCGAACTCGAGCTGGCGATCACGTTCGGTAAGGACTGACACCGAGCGAGCGCTGGGAGCAGGGGGGCAGCGCCCAAATCAGCTCGCTGTGTTTCGCGCCGGCTGCTACCTGAGGGCGCGATGACATCTGTTGTTCCCGGCGGGCGCCGCGGCGATGCGAGCCGTGGTCAGGGCACGCTGTCTCTGCGCTATGAAGACGTCGCCCAAGACGGACGACTCAAGCCGATCGCCATGCCGCACGGGATGGGCGTGGTGGCCTATCGCAAGCTGTGGAACCCCACGCCCCTCGCGAGCGCGTTGCGTGAGCGCGGCATTCTACCGATCTTGAGCCGACTCAAGATGGAGAGCCTGGGTGGACCCGTGAGCGTGCTGCAGCCGGTGGAGGTGCAAGCCTGGTACGAGCTCTGCCATCTGCGCGGATCCAACGGCGAGGTGCAGCGCGTGCTGCTCAACCTGGGCGCCGATCTATACGGCTCGCGCGGTCGCACCCACGATCCGCAGCCGCTCGCTGGCGGTGAGCGCATCCAGGTGGGTCGTGTGTTCGCCGAACACGTCTTCACGCGTCCATTCGCGGCGCCCGAAGCGCGACGCGTGAGCGGGGCGGATTTCGAGGGACTCGACATCGGAGCCGAGCTGCCCACGCCCGACGGGCGCGGATCGCTGGCACCGCCAGACGCGAGCCGTGCGCTCGACGCAGACTTCGTGGCCGACCCGGCGGACACCGTATTCGGACTCGGTCAGACCGACTCCAACCAACACATCAATTCGCTGGCCTATATCCCGCTATTCGAGGCCACGGCGCTGCGGCGCCTCGCCGATCACGGGCGGGCGACGGAGCAGTTTCAACTGCGGGAGATCGAGCTCACCTACCGCAAGCCGTGCTTCGCTGGAGATCGCATGCGTAGCGCGTCCCGTGTCTTCCAGCGCGACACGACGCTGCTCGTGCGAGCCTTGATGGCGCCCCACGGGGCGAGCGTGGAGCGCGCCCACTGCACCTGTGCCCTGACGTTCGAGCCGCGGTGAACGCTACTTGAGCTTGGTCTTGCTGCCGGCGAGGCGCAGCACGTGGTTGAACTCGCCAGCCTGCACGGGTTGCACACTCAGGCGCATGCCGCGCTTGATCACGAGCATCTCCTGGCACTTGGGGTCGCTCTTGAGCTGGTCGAGGGTGACGAACTCGGGGAACTTCTCCACGAACTCCACGTCCACGCGATCCCAGCGCGGCGCTTCGGGCTTGGACTTGTCGTCGTAGTAAGGGCTCTTGGGGTCGAACTGGGTCTCGTCGACGTAGGCCTCGCGGCCGATGCGCATGAGCCCCACCACGCCCGGCGGAATCACGCTCGAGTGGTAGAAGAAGGCGAGGTCCCCGAGCTGCATGTTGCGCATGTGATTGCGGGCCTGGTAGTTGCGCACGCCTTCCCAGGTGCCGCGGTCGGCCTTCTTGAGGTCGTCGATGGAATAGACATCCGGCTCGGATTTCATCAACCAGAACTGCGGGGTGCGCTTGGTGGACTTCGGCATGGGCAACGGCTGTGCTCTACGGAACTTGTCGGCCCCTGGCAACGCGGCGTTGACTTCTCGCCGCCTGCGCTCTAACCGCTACTCCGTGCACGCATCGCGCTGGCTCTGCCTCACCACCTTGCTCTGGCTGCTCGCCGGCGGAGTGCAGGCCCAGAGTCAGCCCGCGGTGGGCACCTGCCTCGGCGGCAATTGTCAGGTCGGTTCGCCCGCCTTGCCCCAGCAGGACGCGCAGCAGGAGGTCAGCCCGCCCCGTGGATTCGCCCGTGGTGCGGCCTGGTTCGGCCTGCTGAGCGGAGCCCTCACGCTGGCCGGTTCGGTGACGATCGCCAGCGTGCACGACCAAGCCTCCGAGCCCATCACCCGGGGCGTCTGGATGGGCTACACCGCGCTGGCGCTGCCGGTGGTGGCCCTGGGCAGCTTCACCACCCGCAAGCGCGCGAGGGTCGACGGTCTCAAGCCGCTGCGTGGGCTAGGCTGGACGGCCTACGCCGGGGCGGTCACCAATGGCGCGGCTCAGTTCTACCTGGTGCTGAACGACTCCAGGCCGAGCGCGGGTTTCACCGTGGGCCTCGGCGTGATCAGCCTGATGGCCTTCCTGCCCCATGCCTTCGATGCCTTCGTCAGCTACCGCAGTGCGCGCAGCAGGGGGTTCGCGCTGGCGCCCACTTCGAGTGGGTTCGTGGTGCGCTTCTAGGGGCTCGCCGCTTTCACGCGGGCGTTGCTGGCGCCGCGGAACCGGCTGGCCGACCCGCGAAGAAGCGCTCGGCTTCGCGCAGCTCCCCGGGGGTTCCCACGTGGATCCAGTCACCTCGGTGCACCAGACCGCCCATGCGCGCCAGGCTGCCGTCGGGTCGCTCGGCGGCGCGATAGAGCTCGCGCAGCGAGAACGGGGCGACCGTACGGCCTGCGAACAACGCGGGAGTGAGGATTTGCAGGCCCGAGAACACGTAGCGAGGGGAAGGGCTTCGCACGAGCTCCCCCTGCTCGTTGAGGTCGAAGTCGCCAGGCCCCCGATAGCCGATCGCGCGCTCGCGCGGATGCAGCAGGAGCAGGGCATCGAAGCGGGCCGGGTCGAAGGCCTCGCTCAGGCGGCCGAGCGCCGAGGAGTCGCCTGCGTGGTCGAGCCAGATCGTGTCGCTGTTGGCGCTGAAGAAGGGCCCCTCACCGAGCAGCGGCAGGGCCTGCATCACACCGCCTCCGGTCTCGAGCAGCACTTCCTCCCGTGAAAGCGCGATCGCGCTCGGGCCCCGACGTGCCGCCACGTGGGCCGCGATTTGCTCGCCCAGGTAGTGGCAGTTCACGACGATGCGCTCGCAGCCGGCCTGTTCGAAGTGTGTCAGCGCGTAGTCGAGCAGTGCCCGGCCGCCGACCTGGACCAAGGGCTTGGGCGTGCTGCGCGTGAGCTCGCCCATCCGCGTACCGAGGCCGGCCGCGAACACCATGGCACTGCGAAGGACGGCCATCTCAATCCATGAACAGGACTTTGCCGCGCAGTAGCGAGGCCCTCACGGGGCCGAAAGCACGGCTGTCGTTCGAGCGGGTGCGGTGATCGCCCAGCACGTAGATGTGATCGTCGGGGACGCGCACCGGCGGCAGCGTCTGACCCCACTCGAGCGAGCGGCTGATGCGCCAGTGGTGGGCGTCGGAGGACTCCGTGTAGGTCTCACAGATGGCGTAGCGGCTACGGAAGCGGCCGGGCGGGCAGGCGTGCGGCCCATCGTTGGTGAGCAGAGCGCCGTTGCGGTAGATGGCGTCGTTGCGCACTTCGATCACGTCACCGGGCAGGCCGATCACGCGCTTCACGAGATCTTCCGAAGGGTCCTGTGGGCTTGCCAGGATCACCACGTCGCCCACGTCGGGGAGCGCCCAGCTCACGATGGCGTCGGCGAGCCAGGGCAACGCCAGACCGTAGGCACAGCGCGCGACGAAGAGCTTCTCACCCGTGAGCAACGTCGGCTCCATGGAGGGCCCGTCGACTTCGTAGGCCTGGGCGATACCCACGCGCACCGCCACCGCAAGGCTCAGCGAGACCACCAGGGTCTTGGCCAGGTCCCACAGGCGCTCGACCGTGGTGGGGCCAGCATGCGTGGTGATCGCCGGATCGGGGACCGGCGTATCGTTTGGCTCGCTGTCGTCGCGCTGTGATTCCATCGATTTTCCGTTCAGGAGCCCGCGTTTCACCAGGCGAGCTACTCGAGATTTTGTTGCGTGACGCCGGGCGTGGGTGCTCCGAGCCGGCTCACTCCCGCGACACGCGCGGATTAGCGGCGGCCCTTGAAGCCCATCATGCCTTGAACCACGGATTCACTCTGTTTGGCGACTTCGTGCTCTTCGCGGGCACGGTCGGCGCAGTCTTCGCAGAGCTTCTTGGCGCGCCCGTCGACCTTGACGCTGACCAACTCGTCGACCTCATCCCCACAGCTACGACAGACCGGCATTGGCGCTCCACTTCCCCGGAAACCAATGAGAAGCATGCACGTTTTCTGGGCATTTGAACAGGCACCGCCGGTGTTCATCGGGCATTGCTCCGGGGTGGGAGAAGCGCTGCAAGTGGCCCACTCGAGGGTAGGCTAAGCTGGCACCGCGTGACGCTCGCACCTGGTTTCGTCCGGTTATCGATACGACCTCTCCCGAGCTGGCTCGACGTGAGCCGGCTGCTTGGGCGTGAGCCCGAGGAACTCGCGCCGCTCGGGGAAGGCGAGTTCTCGGCGACACTGGTCCTGCCGAGTTCCGAGGCCGCCCTGATTGCAGCTCGGCTGCGTGCGCTGGGGCTCGACGGCAAGCCTCTGGAAGTGATGGCGAAGCCAGCCCTCGGGCGCAGCGCGGTGCGAGCGGGTCGGCTGGCCGAGGCGCGTGAGCGCAGGGTCACCACACCAGGCTTCTTGCGTGCGGGCGCGCGCGCCACCGGGGAAGGGCGCTATTCGCTGACGCCGGAGGCGCTGGCCCTTCGGTTGGGCGAGCTGGCTGCAGGTCGCAGCGTGGTCGAGGCCTGCGTCGGAAGTGGCGGCAACAGCGTTGGATTCGCGAGGGCGGGCTGCCGGGTGCGGGGCTTCGACGTGGATGCGGAGCGCCTGGCGGAGGCCCGCCACAACACCCAGGTCTATGGGGTGGCCCAGCGCGTGGAGCTGGTCCAGGCAGATGCCCTCAGCGCCGTGCCCGGCGAGCGGGCCGAGATCCTGTTCGTGGATCCCCCCTGGGGGGGTGAAACCTACGATAAGCGCTACTCGGACCGCACGACCTTCCCGCTGCTGGACCAGCTCTTGGCCCAGGATCTCTCCGGCTATCGCGAGGTCTGGATCAAGGTGCCAAACTCGTTTCGGGTGGCCAGCGTGGACGGGGCGCGGGCCGAGGCCTGGTTCGGCGAGGCGGCCGGGGACCGTCACCGCATCAAGTTCGTGCTGCTGCGACGTGAGCAGCGCTGAAGCGAAGAGTATTCCGAGAGCATTGCCGACGGTTGCCTGCTCGAGGGTGCAGGGGTAGGCTTCGCCGCCGATTCGTTCGGATAGTCAGAAAACACACCCTTTACTGGACCGGCAGGCAGGGGCCGACGGGCCCAGACGGCGTGAGAGGACAAGAAGTGGCCAAGAAGAAACGCGGAAGATTCAACGAGGACGCGTTCGCCGCTGATGGCGAAGACGAGGACGTACGCGACGACCACGTCAAGCTCGATGGCGTGGTCACGCAGGTGTTCGCGGGCGGTCAGTTCGAGGTCAACACGGATGCAGGCGCCGTCGTTCGCGCGCGCCTTTGCGGTCGCATGCGCAAGTACCGCATCCGCGTGATCCTTGGCGACAGGGTGACGGTGGCCCTTTCGCCCTACGACCTTAGCCACGGGATGATCGTCTTCCGCGCCAAGTGAAGAGGGGCTCGCGCCGGGCGCCCGTCGGTCGTGTGGACCGCGCGCTCGAGGCTGCGGGAACTCACGATGGCGGCCCTGCGGCTGTCCCACGCGCCACCACAGTGCAAGCGCGCGTAGGTCGATGCAGAAAAAACAACAAGCCGCAATACAAAACGACTGCGCAATGTAAGGCATAAGCGCGGTACGATCGCCGTTGAGGCGGACAACGGTCGATGGGTGTTCCGAAGGGCGAGGGTAGGTCGCGGGGCTCGCGGTCCAAGGCGGACCGGCGGGCCGAAGGCACGCGCCAGGGGTCGAAGTCGGGCACCATCGAGCGCAGTGAGATCGAGGAAGTAGAAGCAGTGGGTTCCAAGGGGTACGAGGGGCAAGGGCGCAGCAGCACTGCGGTGCTGGAGCGGGTGGTGGAAGCGCCGCCCCTCGAGATGCTCGAGGCCGCTCCGACCCAGCTGCCCGACGACTCCGCGAACTCGAACCACCGCGCCGACATGGTGTTGTACGCGCCGCCTCCACTGGCATTGCCCAGCGGCGATTCGCCGGAGGTCTCGCGCGGAAGCCGCGAGCACACGCAACGCCTGGAGTCCGCCTCCGTGCTCGATGCGCCGGCGTCGATGACGGAGAGCGTGTCGCCGCCTAAGCAGAACTCCTGGGCGCTCAAGGCCTGGGTGGCGGCGATGCTGAGCATCATCGCTGCGGCCGGTATCGTCGCGCTGCGAGAGCAAGGCGCGCGACCGTCGTCGTCGGAGCCGGCGGCCGAGCTGAGTCCGAGCGTGCCGGCGGCACCGAATGCGGGGCCATCTCAAGTCGTTTCGCCGGTCGTCGGCACTGCTGGCAGCACGGGGGTTACCGCCGTCGCGCCCGTGGTTCCGGGCGTGAGCGCGCCCGCGGCCACGCCGCCGGCGCTTCCGGCAACCGCCGAGAGCGAGGCTGAACCCGACCCCGATTCGCCGGAGGGGCGAGCCAAGGCGCGGCGCGCTGCGCGTCGTGAGGCCGCGGAGCTCGCGGCAGCGGAGGCAGCCGCCGCGGCCGTGGTCGCCGACGCCTCCAAGGTGAGTGCCACTTTGGCGACCAGGCCGCCGCCGCCGAGTCCCTCCGAGAAGGCATTCGAAACCACCGAGCCCAAACCTGCGGAGAAGACGCCTGAGAAGACGTCCGCGCCGCCTGAGGCCGCCGCGGCACCCGCACCAGCACCGGCCCCCGCGGAGGTCGCTGGGCCCGCTCCGGCAGCGCCGCGCGAGCCGAGCGCACCGATGCCGCAGATCCCGGGCAATCCGTACGGAAGCGACGACGCCACCGGCACGCCCTGACGCGCCACCTGACCCGGGCCAACAACCCTCAGGGCGAGGTGTGGAGCGAGAGCGTCAGTACCGCGACGCCGTGCTCGTCGAAGTCGGCATACAGCGCGCGCGTGCCCAGGTTGAGCAACTGATCCTCTGGGGTTCCTTCGTCGGCACGTAGCGGAGGTGTCAGCCTGCCGTGCTCGTCGACCAACACGCCGGTCTCACGGATCACTTCGAGCATCGAAGCCATCGCGGGGTCCGACGCCGACAACGACTTGCGCGAGGCGACCACCACCAGCTGCGCTTCGCCCGAAGCGCGCGTCAACAGGCCCCGAGGCGCCTGAAAGATCGCCTGTCTCACCGGGCGCCCGGAGTCCGTGCGCAGCACCTCCCCGGTCTGCCCGTCTGGGGTCACGAAAATCATGCGCACGTAGCAGTCCACCGAGACCTCTACGCTGGCCCACAGCGTATCGGCCCCGGTGAGCACCTGTCCGGGACACAACGGATTCTTGTCGCCGGTGCGATCCGCCGCCAAATACACGTGCAGCGCGTGTCCGTGGTCGGCCTGGATGACGCCGCAGCCATCGTCCTTGCGCGGGACGAGCGCCACGCTGCCTGCGCAAGCGCACACGAGCGTCGAGAGCGCGTATACGAGCCGCCACCTGGTCCGCATCCGCCGCGCATCATAGCGAGTCTCGCCCGTGGCGGATATGGGGCTCTCGGGGTCGCCTTGTCCGCAGTCGCCGCTCAGAACTCGGCGCGCACGCCGAGGTTGGGGATGGAGATCGGCGTGACTGCCGTGGCGATGCAGCGTCCGAGCAAGCAGTCCGCGTCGAGGTACTCCTTACGCACCAGCATGTTCAGCCACTCGAAGTAAGCGAGCATGTTGGCAAAGCGACCCGGCCAGCGATATCCGATGCGCATGTCGAGGCGCACGAACCAGGGCAAGCGCTGTGCATAGCTCGGGTTGAGCTGCTCGATCAGACGTCCGGAGCGCGCCGAGAAGCGTCCCCCGAGCTCGAGGTGACGCCAGATGCGCCATTGCAGCACCGTATTCAACACGTGGCGCACGTCGAAGTCCGGCTTGAACTTGCCGATCACCTCGGGCCCGCTGTCGGCTTCCGCCCAGCCCAGCGTGTAGCTGATCCAGCCCGTCAGGTCCTTGTCGAGATTGCGCTTCAAGAAAAACTCCACGCCATAGGCGTTGGCGCTCACGAGCGGCGGGTTCTCGGGGACGATGCCGTCGGTGACTAGCTCCGGCAAAAGCAGGTTGTTGTAGTGATGGAAGAAGCCCTGGATCTCGAGGCGCAGCCCATACGGCATGTTGAGTGCGCCGCCGAGCTCGCTCTGAATGGAGCTGGTGAGGCCCTGGCTGACGGCGACCTCGGTCAGACCCGGCAACGGCAGCATGAACACGGCGGGCTGATGGGCGGTGCCGAACGCGCCGTGTACTTCCCACCGCTGCGTCGGCGTGTAGGTCAGTCGAATGCGCGGGTCGAAGGCCAAATCCACGCGATTGTTGGAGCTCCAGTAGTCGAAGCGTCCGCCGAGATCCAGGCGAGTCTTGTCGCTCATGCGCATGATGGTCTGCGCGTACACGCCACCCTGATTGCGACCCGGTGAGTCCGCGTAGAGTGGCAAGCTGATCTGGATGTCGCCCTGGGGCGTGGCCAGCGAACCGGGCCCGTCGTAGACGTTGCCCGTGGTGGAGTAGAGGTCGCCGCCGATGCGCAGGTTGTGGCGCCCCAGCTTCAAGTCCGTCCAGAAGCGCGGGCCCACGCCGGTGGCCTTGACCTCGAGCGCGTCGCCCATCCGCGAGTTGTCGTAGGAGAAGCGCAGCGCCATGCCGAGCTCGCCGCGTGGCACCTGGTGCACGAAGCGCGTCTCCACGCGCTGGAACATGATCTGCGACGCGCCGGCGCGAGGATCGTTGCTGAGTCCCGGCAGGTTGGCGTTGTCGAAGGAGCCGATCCACACGAGCTCGAAGGAGTCGCGCGCGTTGAGCGGGACCTTGTAGCGAACCTGTCCGTCGTAATAGCTGAACGACGTGCCCGGGTTCACCACGTGGGCGGCCTGCATCAGCGAGAGCGCCAGGTTCGGATACCCGATTTGGCCGCTGACCGTGATGATGCCCTTGCCGACCGGACCTTCGACCCAGCCACGCGCGTCGATCCAGCTGAGGTCGACCTCAGCGTCGAACACGTGCTTTTGCGGCACGCCGTTGGCGAGCACCAGACCGCCCGCGCGCCGACCATAGCGGGCCGGCGGCACGCCCGCGTAGAGCGTGACGGGACCCACCGCCCGCGGATGGATCACGGAGCGCACGAACACGCCGTGAAAGAGCAGGGGTAGCGGGATGTTGTCGTAGACGTAGCCGATGGCCGCGGGCGGCGCGCCGCGGATGTACACGTAAGGGACGGCGTTGGCGATCGGCGTGGTGCCTGGCAGGGAGTCCAGGATGCGCAGGGGATCCCCGAAAGCGCCGGGCAAATCGCGTGCGTTCTCGAGGGGGATCTCGTGACTGCCCGGAACTTCGGGTGGGCGTACGCGCGCCTGGGCGCCGTAGGCGGGGGGGGCACCTGGCAGGTTGGTGACGGCCGGGAGCGGCGGTGCCGCCTGCGGGGACTTGGTGGCGGGCGAGCTGACGGGAGACGCGGGAGCTGGACTCGGCTCGGGCGTGGCCACGGGCGCGAGGATTTCGCCTTCCTCGGGATAGATGTACTCGACGTTGGGTGGCTCGTAGTGCAGCAAGCCGTCGTCCTGGGCGCGTGCGCGCGTGCTCACGGCACAGACCAGGGCGATCCCGAGAAACAAGGCACAGGCGTGCGCGCTCGTCGTCGGGGGACGCGAGACTGCGAGCTCCGTGCGACGCGTGGCGTGGAAGGTCACAGGGCTGCGAACCAAAGACCGCTGCGTTCGCCGTCCTCGACGCTGTAGACCAGGCCTTCGAGCGGCGTGTACACGGAAGTGTAGGTAGTGACGTTATTGTCGACGACGGCGCCTAGCTCGCCCGATACCAAGCGCGCGTGCAGCTTGCCCCGCAGCCGCGTGTCCGTATCGCTCACCTGGGTGGCGTCTTCGATGTACACGATGGCCGCCTCCGACACCTGCGCAAGCAGTTCCACGCTGAAGGCGTTGGTGGGCACTCCGGAGCCCAGGGTCTCGGGCTCGAAGGTCGTTTGATTGAAGAGCGAGAGCGTACCTCGGCGATCGGCGATGTCGTGGGGGAAGACCCGAATCACCTCGTTGTCGCGCATGTCCAGGAAGGGAATCGGTCGGCCGACCTTGGCGAGTGTGAAGACAGCCGCTTTGGCCTGCGCGTCCCACAACACGAACGAATCGTCCTCCGTGAAGCCCACGATTTGGTGGCCGTTCACCACCTGGACCGTATTGAGTTCGAGCATGGGCTCGACCAGCATGCGTTCGGTCTGGCCTGGTGGCGTCGCGTAGAACTGGTCGGCGTCGGGACCGTGGATGTACTCGAACAGGTAGCCGCTCTGCTGGTAGTTCGCGAAGGTGCCTGGCTCGAAGCTCTGGGACTCCCCGGTGGTCAGGTCGATGCGCACCAGCTGTTCGGCGGCGCAGGGCGAGTAGAGGTCGAGGTTGAGCCCTGAATACACAGGTTCGCAGGCGTCCTGCGCGATGCGCACGGGCTGGAAGTCGGGACCCGCTGCTTCATAGAGATCGTTGCCGTCCACATAAGCCACGCGCAGCGTATCGAAGAGCGCCTGCGAGAAGTCGCGTACGTCTTGCCCGCGCGAGAACAGCAGCTCTCCTTGGAGCGTGCGCTGGGTCAACGTGCTGTTCTCGATCAACCACAGGGTTTGCGGACCGATGGGGGTGGAACCATTGGTCGGACGTCGCACCGCCGACAGGGCCGACACGCCCTCCGCGATCAAGGTGACCTCCTGGGTCCAAGGGTTCACCATGGTCAGGGTGCCGCGGCCGTTCCCTACCAGCGAAACCTGTTGCCCGCCGTCGAGCTCCAACATGGTGGTGCTGCGGGCTCGCCCGAAGGGCCCGCGCAGCACGCAGTGCTCATCGGAGTAGTAGAGCGCGCGGTCCTCGGTGTCCTCCTTCATGATCACCGGGATGAGGAATGCCGGACTCTTGGCTTTCGAGGTCGGGTCGAACAACGTGGCGTCGATTTGCACCGTGTTCGGCGGTAGGTCGCAGACCTTCTTGGTGGCGCGTTCGAAGATGGCGCGCGTGGGCGTTCCGACCGGGTCGCGCGTGAGCAATACGAAGCGCTGGGTGGTGAGCTGATCGAGGATGCGGTCGATCTTGACCGGACCCTTGAGCAAGAGCTGCGGCTGCACCGGCTTCGCTTCCGGATGCCAGGCGCAACTGGCGCTCAAGAGCAGCGCGCTGAGCCCGAGCGCTAGACTGGTAAAGGACAAGAAAGCCCGGCACATTGGCCAGCACAGGCTTGCACGGCCACCGGATGGAAACAATCCCCGAAGGAACCCGTGGGAGAGGGCAGCGAAGAAATGTTGCGGCTCACAATCGAGCAACGGCGCGGTTTCGCCGTAGAGGGTGAACACCCGGTCGACGCGTGTCTTTCGGACGGCCATGGCTTGGTGGTTCAAGTGGGCGAGGACCGTCTCACGACCTTTCGCAGTGCGGCCAAACCGTTCCAACTCGAAACATCGCTGGCGCTCCTGACCCCGGCGCAGCGCGTCATGCTCACGAGTCGGGACCTCGCGCTGGGTGCGGCCAGTCACCACGGCGAGCCTTTTCACGTGGCCCAGGTGCGCGACCTTTTGTCGCGCCTCGGTCGCACGCCCGAGCATCTCTACTGCGGCGTCCACGCGCCGAGCGACCAGGCGAGCGCCCGCGCCCTGTTCGCCAGCGGTGCCGAGCCGAGCGTGCTGCACAACAACTGCTCCGGGAAGCACTCGTTCATGGCGGCAGCCTGCGCGGCCCACGGGTTTGCACAGGACTATCGCGGGCCGGAGCATCCGCTGCAGCAGCAGGTGCTGGAGACCCTGCAGGCGCGCACGGATGGGGCCGTGGCCGGCAGCGTGGTGGATGGCTGCGGTATCCCGTGCTTCGTGCTCCCGTTGTCCGCCATGGCGTTGGCCTGGGCACGCGTCGCACATGCCATGCGCGACGACCCCGAGCCCCATGGGCTGGGCGCCATCGGTAGGGCCATGCTGGAGCATCCGCGGCTCATGAGCGGCACTCATGCCTTCGACGGCTTCCTGGCCGAGCAGACCGGGGTCGTGGCCAAGGTGGGCGCTCAGGGGCTGCTGTGCGTCGCGCTGCCCAAACAAGGTCTCGGCCTCGCCCTGCGCGCGCGTTCGGGGAGTGACGCGGTCCGACCTCAGGCGGCACTATCGCTGCTCGAGCGCTTCGTGCCCGAGGCGCTGCCCGCGGCGGTTCCGAGCGAGTACACCGGGGTGTTCAACTTGGTGGGCCAGCACGTGGGAGACATCGTGGCGCGCTGGCTCGATTGACCGCTCAGGCGTTCTATCGCCTGAGCTATCAGGCGTTCTATCGCCTGATAGCTCAGGCGTTTTGAGGAGGGCTCACCGGCAGGATGGGCGCCCACACGAGGCGGAACAGCAGCTCGTCCGGGATGCGCACGCCGCGGTCGCTGAAGAACAGCGCGTTGACTTCGAGTCCCTCGTGGCGCTCGCCCACGAACAGGATGCCCTCGCCCTGGGGGTTGTATCCCAGCTGCACGATGGCGTTCTTGCGCCAGACGCCCGAATCGCCGACGCGCAGGTCGTCGGGCAACGTGTAGAAGCCCTCGGCCGGCAGGCGCTTCAGGGTGCGCTCCCAGAGCGGATCCGTGAGCGGCGTGGTGGGGTCACCCCAGTACCAACGGTTGTGCACGTTGCGCCCGGGACGCACCACGAACATCCCGCCGTTGCGGTCCTCGCCCACGTAGACCAGGGCGCCTTCGGGGATTGCGCTTTGAGCGAACGGGTGGGCTTGCGTGGTGCGGTAGAGTCCTGCGGGAATCGTCATGTTGGCCGCAAGATAGCAGGCAGGCTCAATCCGGCTTCAGCATCTCGCGCAAAAAACTCCCGGTGTGGGACCCGCGTACTTTCGCTACCTGCTCGGGTGTGCCCTCTGCGACTACACGGCCGCCTCCCTCGCCTCCTTCCGGTCCCAAATCGATCACCCAATCGGCACATTTGATGACGTCCAGGTTGTGCTCGATGACCAGCACCGTGTTGCCGGCGTCGACCAGCTTTTGCAGCACGTGCAGAAGCTTCTGGATGTCCGCGAAGTGCAGGCCCGTGGTGGGCTCGTCGAGCAGGTAGAGGGTCTTACCGGTGTGGCGCTTGCCGAGCTCGCGACTGAGCTTGACCCGCTGTGCCTCGCCGCCGCTCAGCGTGGTTGCCGGCTGTCCGATGTTCACGTAGCCGAGCCCGACCTCCACCAACGTCTCCAGGATGCGCTTGAGGCTGGGGTGGGCCGAGAACAGCTCGAGACAATCCTCGACGCTGGTCTCGAGCACGTCCGCGATGGACTTGCCCTTGTAGCGGATGCCCAGGGTCTGCGCGTTGTAGCGCTTGCCGGCGCACACCTCGCACGGCACGTAGACGTCGGCCAAGAAGTGCATCTCCACCTTGACCACGCCGTCGCCCGCGCAGGCTTCGCAGCGTCCGCCCTTGACGTTGAACGAGAAGCGGCCGGGTCCGAAGCCGCGCGTGCGCGCGTCCGGAAGCTGCGCGAAAATCTCGCGAATTTCGTCGAAGGCCTTGGTGTACGTGCCCGGGTTGCTGCGCGGCGTGCGACCGATGGGGCGTTGATCGATGGCGATCACCTTGTCGAGCGCGTCGAGGCCGCTCAAGCCCTTGTGCTTGCCCACGCGTTGGTTGGCCCCGTGTAGCTTCTTCTCGAGCGCGGGCAGCAGGATGCCGTTGATGAGTGAGCTCTTGCCGGCGCCGCTGACGCCCGTGACCGCCACGAAGTTCCCGAGCGGGATGCGGACGTCGACCTGCTTGAGGTTGTGCTCGCTCGCGCCGAGCACCTTGAGCTCCGCCTTGCGGGGGCGTCGCTGCTTGGGCACTTCGATGCGCAGCTTGCCGCTCATGTACTTGCCGGTGATGCTGTGGGGACTTCGGTTGAGCGCTTCGGGGGGGCCGCTGAAGAGCACCGCGCCGCCCAGATGTCCCGCGCCCGGTCCGAAATCCACCACGTGATCGGCGGCACGAATGGTGTCTTCGTCGTGCTCCACCACCACCACGGTGTTACCGAGGTCGCGCAAGCGCTCGAGGGTTTGGATCAGCCGCCGGTTGTCGCGCTGATGTAGCCCGATGCTGGGCTCGTCGAGCACGTACATCACGCCGCTCAGCTCACTGCCGAGCTGCGTCGCCAGGCGCACACGCTGGGCCTCGCCGCCACTCAAGGTGGGACCCGTGCGGTTCAAGGTGAGGTAGTCGAGGCCCACGTTGAGCAGGAACGAGAGCCGCCGCTCGATCTCGCGCAGGGCCCCCTCGGCGATGCGCCGCTCGTGCTCACGCAGGTTCAGGGCACTGACGTGCTCGTGGGCGCCCCGCACCGTGAGCGCCGTGAGCGCCTCGATGTTCAAGCTCCCCACGCGGACGCACAGGGATTCCGCGCGCAAGCGCTTGCCCCCGCAGCCATCGCACTCACGCTCGCTCATGAACTTGGCGTAGTGCTCGCGCATGGCCTCGGAGCTGGTCTCCCGGTACCGGCGCATCAAGCTGTTGAGGACACCCTCGAACTTCATGCCCCAGCTGCCCTGGGTCTCGCTACCTTCCTGTCCCCAGGTGACCTTGATCTTCTTGTCGCCGAGGCCGTAGAGCACCTGGTCGCGCTTCTTTTTCGGCAGTTTCTCGAACGGTGTATCGAGGTTCACATCGCAGGCCTTGGCCATGGCGTCGATGATGCGGAAGGTCCAGCCTTCGCCGCGCTCCACGGAGGTGCGCCAGGGCGCGATGGCGCCATCTCGGATGGAGAGGTGCGGCTCGGGGATCACCAGCTCTGGATCGACCTCCATGCGCGTGCCGAGGCCGTTGCAGTTGCTGCACATGCCGAGCGGACTGTTGAACGAGAAAGACTGTGGACTCAGGGCCGGGAAACTGTGCCCGCAGCACGCGCGCTTCTCGCTGAACGTGAGGGGCTCGCCCTTGCCGCCGTCGTCCTCGACCCGGACCTCACCCTGGCCCTCGCGCAGCGCGCTCTCCACGCTCTCGGCGAGACGCGGCCGCTCTTCGTCGCTCAGCGCGATGCGATCGACCACCAGCTCGATGTTGTGCTTGAGCTTCTTGTCGAGCGGCGGCACGGCCTCCACCCGGTGCACGCTGCCATTCACACGCACGCGCGTGAAGCCGCGCTCGGCCAACGACTGGAACAGGTCTTTGAACTCGCCTTTTCGATGGCTCACCAGCGGTGCCAGAATCAGCAGGCGCTTGCCCGACGGCAAGGCAGAGATCTCGCGCACGATTTCCTCGGCGCTCTGTCCCTGCACGCGCTTCCCACAGCTGTGGCAGTACTGCACGCCCACGCGCGCGTAGAGCACGCGCAGGTAGTCGTAGATCTCGGTGATGGTGCCGACCGTAGAGCGCGGGTTGGTGGAGGCGCTCTTCTGTTCGATGGCGATGGTGGGCGAGAGCCCCCGCAGCTTCTCCACGTGCGGGCGCTCGAGCTGTCCCAGGAACTGGCGCGCGTAGGAGCTCAAGCTCTCGATGTAGCGACGCTGACCTTCCGCGTAGAGCGTGTCGAAAGCCATGCTCGACTTGCCGGAACCGCTGACGCCTGTGAACACCACCAACTTCCGCTTGGGGATGGCCAGGTGGTCGATCTTCAGATTGTGCTCTCGAGCACCGAAGACCTCGATCGTCTCTTCCTCGAACGGATCGGACTTCGGGCGCTTGCTGCGTCCGTTTTTGGGGGCGGGACGGGACAGTTCGCTGCGGGCCATGGCCGACGCTCTAGCACCGAAGCCCCTGTACGCACGAGCAGTTCTAGGCGAGATCGCGGACAGGATATGTCCGCGATAGGCGGCGGACCCGTCGGCTTTGACCGAGTGCGGCTACTTGTCGCCGCCGGAGGTGTTGCCCTCGTCGTCCTTCTTTTCCTCGCCTTCGCCCAGATAGCGCGACACCACGCGCTCGAAGGCGGCCATGCCCTCGGAGTCCAAGGCGCGCAGGCCCAGCTTGGAGTTTTCGGTCTGCTCGTCGCGCCAGACCACCTCCATTTTGAGAGCGATTTGCCCCTCTTTGGGGTCCTCGAACTTGATCTCCAGGGTGGTGCCGATGGCGGGCGCGCCGCTCTCCGCGACCACGAACATGCCCGTCTTGCTCATGTTCCGCGCTTGGGCCTCGATGCGCGAGTCCTGGCCCTCCACCCAGACGGATTGCCTGGTATCGACTCGTGGATCGCGGCGCTGATCCCTTCCGCTCATCTTGTCCCCATCCTGCTTGGAGCAGGTCGAAAGCGCAGCCGCGCCTGCGCGCAGCCTTGTCCCCAAGGTTAGATCGCCCGAACGTCCGCGGGAAGACTCTGTGCAGCACCGTGCAAGTGCTTGGCCGTATTCGGTTCCCCGTCGGTGTGTGCGCTTCTGCGATCGCAGCGCTGACGCGATCTGGATCGGTCTGACGGGATTGGGGCGAACGCCCTGGATCGCAGCTTGCAGAAGTTTCGCCGAGTGAATGGGAGCTCCCTCGGAGCGCGAGGGACGAGGCCGTATAGAGGAGGCTTCCGCTGGAGCTCGGGGCGGCAGTCGGCGTTTCTCCGCGGGAGCGCCGCACATGCAAGCGGCGTTGCGGAACCGGTCTCGGGGACGGGCGGGAGAGGGGCATGCGCGCTGGCTGGGTCGCTCTGGTTTTCTGCATCACGCTCGGCGTGGCGACGCGGGCTCAGGCAGGAGACTTCTTCGGGTTGCGGAGCGACGACGCCCCCTCGCTCTCCGGCGATGGCTATCGAGGATTGTTGGCAGGCTCGCTGGTGGGCCTGAGCGGCGGCTACGTTGCGGCGCGGCGCCATGGCTTCGACAGCAGCGACTGGAAGCCCATGGTCTACGGCCTGGGCTTCGGCGCGCTGGGTGGCCTGGCCGTCGGCCTCACGCTCGGAGCCTTCGAGATTCGAGACCCATCGCGAAAGATCGCCAATCTGACCTTACGCGAGATGGTTTGCGCCGGTGCGCTGGGCACGTTGACGGGTGCCATCGTAGGTGGGTTGGTCGCGATCGGGAGCCGTGAGCCCGAGCACATCCTGTTCGGTGCAGCGATCGGCACCCTGGGTGGTGTGGGCACCGGCTTGGTGGTCGGTGTGGTTCAGGGCAGCTTCGCCGCCAAGAAGGCCGCGCGCCAGAACGAGCACGCGCGCAGGCCGAGCATCGGACCCAGCTGGGCGATGGTGGCGGACGCGCAGCACCGGCGCGTGCTGATGGTGGGGGCAGAAGGGCGCTTCTAAACGCCATTCAAGTCAGCCGAGCACGCCGCTCAAGTCGCGGCGAGATCACTCGTGCAGAACTTGCAGCGCTTGGCCTTGAGCGGCACCTGCTCGAGGCACATCGGGCACTCGCGGGTGGTAGGCGCGGGAGCCGGTGGCTGGCTGCCCGAAGGGCTCTGGATCTTCTTGATGGCGCGCACCGCCCAAAACAGCACGAAGGCCACGATCAAGAAGTCCACGATCACCGAGGCCAGATCACCCACCAACAGGCGGACGTCATTGGTGGGGCCTTCGGGCGGAAGTTCGCGCAGCGTGATGGCCGCCTGTCGCCACTCGCCGCTCGGCAGGATCAGCGAGACCAGAGGCATGATGAGGTCGTTGACTGAAGCGGTGACGATCTTGCCGAAGACGCCGCCGATGATCACGCCGATGGCGAGATCCACGACGTTGCCCTTGAAAGCGAAGTCCCGAAAGTCTTTCCACATGGCTCGGTCTCCCGGCTGAGCAGGCGTTGGCCGAACCGTACAGCAGAAAGCCGGCAAGGGCCCGTGCGAATGGTCAGTCGAGCACGGCGGCGCGCTTCAGGCGGGCCATCGCCACGCGCGCATTGATGGCGGCGTTGGCGAGGGCCAAGCGGGCTTCGGTGACGCGGAGATCTTCCTGCAAGAGGTCGATCACCACGCCGGCGCCCACTCGGTACATCGCGAGGCGCACGCGGTAGGCCTCCTCGGCCGCTTGCAACTGAGCCTGCGACGCTTTGGCGGCGGCGTCGGCTGCCTTGTAGTCCTCGTAGGCCTGCACGACCTCGATGCGCACGGCGTCCTCGAGCGACATCACGTCGGCACGAGCGCGCGCGATCTCGGCGCTGGCGCGCTGGCTGCGCTGGTAGCCCGTGAGCGATGCGTTGGGCGACCAGGACAGCGTGCCGCCGATCTCATAGCTGCTCCTGAAGTCGGTCTTGTTGAGCGGGATGTAGCGAGGGTTGGGCTGTGCATCGAGGACGCTGCCATCGATGGAGATTTGAGGCATCGCGCTGCCGCGCTCGGCCTTCTTTTGGAGCTTGCCAGCGTCGACCAACTCGCGCAGAGCCTTGAGCTCGGGGCGTTCGGCGAGGCCGCGCCTCACGAGGTCGTCCGACGTGGCCGTGGGCGCGGGCGGCAAGTCCGCGACGGGCTCGCTGATGGTGGTGACGCTCTCGGCGGGTACACCCATCAGGGTGGCGAGACGGCTGCGGGATGTGGCCACGACTCCGTCCGCGCGCGCCAGCGCCGAGCGGGCGGCTTCGTAACGAGACACTGCGGTCATCAAGTCCACGGGGGCCGCCGTGCCCGCGTCGACGAACAACTGAATCTGATCGCGCTGCGCCTGGGCTTGCTTGAGCGACTGCTCGAACACCGCGCGGTTGGCCAGGGCCAGTACGTAGGCGTAGTAGGCTTCACGGGCGTTGAGCTCCACTCCGTCTGCCTGGCCTTCCACCTGGAACTTGCGGGCCTGCACGATGTTTTTGGACGCCTCGTAGGCGGGCCAGACGCGCAACAGCATGTCGATGACGGGCACCTTCAACGTCGCGCCGAGCGCATAGTTGTTGGCCGGGTACGTGAAGGCACCGGAGTCCGTGCCCGAGAACAACATCTTGATGCTGTCCGGGGTATCGGGTGGCAGCTGGAACGGGACGTTGTTGATGACGTTGATGCGCTTGTACTGAAAGTACCCGTTGAGCTGCGGCATGAAGCCCGACCAGACCACCCGCGAGTCCCAGTACGCTTGGTCCGCGATGGCTTCGGAAACGGCGATCTGCGGGGCGCGCGCACGCGCCTTGGCGGCGGCTTCGTCGGAGGTGAGTCCCGAGCTCGAGATCACTGCACCGCGAAAATCGAACTCCGTAATCGGGGCATCCTGCGCGGTTACATCCGCGACTTCCTGGGCCGCAGGTCCGGGTGCTGGGTTGTCCGGTGGGCGATCCGGGGCGGGCAAGTTGACGGGCGGCGTGCCGCGCGGCGGGCTTTGTTGCGCCCCCGCGGTGCTAGACAACAAGGCCAGGGCCGATGCGACGGTCGCGCTCGCGACGGCGTGCGCGTGATGCTTGAAGGAGAAACTAGGTTTCATGGGCTCACGTGAAGGGCAGGCAAAGTTGAGCTCGGTTGGCCGGGCGGCCAGTGCGGAATTGGAGCTGCATGGGATGGGCGGTCAAGCCGAATTAGCACTCCTGAGCGGGTGGGGCGTGTGCATCGTGCACGCAACTCGTCAGCAGCGAACGCCACAGGTGACCCCATGACGATTCCGACGAACCAGGTCGAACCAGGTTTCGTTGCGGCGTGTGTCCACGCAGCTCTGTGTCCGGGCTGCCCTCTGATCCGTGACAGTTACGGAGAGCAGCTGGCGAAGAAATCGCGCTGGGTGAAGGACGCGATGGCTGCGTACGCAGATCTCGGTTCGCTCGAGGTGGCCGATACCAGGCCGGCCGAGCGCGCGGAAGGCTACCGCACGCGGGCCAAACTGGTGGCCAATGCGCGCGGACAGCTGGGACTGTATGCCCGGGGCACCCACGACCTGGTGGACCTACCGGAGTGTCGCGTGCTGCATCCCGTGCTGTCGGGCGTGGCCGCCGCGCTGCGTGCGTCGATCGCGGGGCAGCCTCTCGAGGGGGTCGACATGTCGCTGGTGGGCGGCCAAGTGATGATCACCCTGATTGCAGCCCACGACGCCGAGCGCGGACCCTTGCTGGAGTTGGCCGCCCGGCTGCGCGCACGCGTACCACAGCTAGCCAGTGTCGCCATCAGTCGCCGCAAGCCGGGCGCGGTGCAGCTTCTGGGCACGCAACATGAAGTCGTGTCAGGGCCGCCAGAGTTACAGGCCAGCAGCCCCGGGGCCCACGTTTATCATTACGCGGCCCATGGAGCGTTCCAGCAAGTCCACGCCGAGACCGCCACGAGCATCTACGCCCGGGTTCTCGAGCGGGTGCGCGCCGACGCGCAGGCGACGACGCCGCGGGTACTCGAGCTGTACGCTGGTTCGGGGGCACTGTCGCTGGCCCTGGCGGCGCAAGGAGCGAGCGTCAAGGCGGTAGAGAGCTTCGCACCTGCCTGTGAGCGTCTGACGCGTGCTGCGCGGGAGCAGGCGCTGGACGTGAGCGTGGTCGCGGGTGATGCCGGAGCGGTCACGCGGGCATTGGCCGAGCAGGCCGAACGCTTCGACCTGGTGGTGGTCAATCCTCCGCGCCGTGGTTTGGATCTGGACGTGCGCACGGCGTTGGCTGCCCTCGCGCCGCACCATCTCGCCTACGTCTCCTGCAATCCGCTCACGCTGGCGCGCGACCTGGCGCAGCTCGCGCGGGCGGGCCTGTCGGCAACGCGACTCGAGCCCTTCGACATGATGCCGCTCACCGACCAGGTCGAGACGTTCGCCTGGATGTCGAGGGCTCCCGCGCCGCCGCCCCGCGTGCTGTGGGCCGAGGGGGAGCTGTTCGCTGTGGATCAGGCCGCCCACGAGTCGGCCTCGGAGGCGGGCGTAGGTTCGCTCTGGAGCCGAGTGCGTCGCCTGGCCGGCTATGCCGAGGCGGTGCCGATGTTCGACATCGACCCCAACCTTAGCGGTGTGTGCCTGTTCGCGACCTCGGCCCGGGCAGCCGAGGCGATCCGTCCGCGTCTGCGCCGAGTGGAGGAGGTCTATTGGGCGCTGGCCAAGGGCGTGGTGCACAAGCGCGGCAAGATCGAGCGCCCGCTCGCGGGGCGCAAGCGCGCGAACGCGGTGTGCACCCGCTACGAGCGCCTCGAAGTTCGAAGCGGCCATAGCCTGGTGCGAGCCGAGCGCGAGTGGGTGGGCTCGTCGGGCGAGTGGCACGCGTCGGGACCGCGCTCGGCCCAGGTGCGCGAGCACTTGGCCATGATTGGCCATCCGGTCATCGGCGACACCCGGCGCGCTGATAGGGCCACCAGCCGACACTTCGAGATGCGCCACGGTCTCGACCGACCGTTCCTGCATTGCCAGGTTGTGCGGTTCGAGCTGGACGGGACGTCGTGCGAAGTGGAGTCGCCGCTGCCGCCAGATCTAAGTCAGGTCCTGCGTAGTCTGCAGACTCGCTTGCCGCCTGCGTGATCAGCGCGGACGCAGACCATCGATGAAGACCTTGACGGTGGCCCGCAGGTAGCGCTCGTCGCAGGTGTTGTCGGGCAAATCATGGAGGACACTCGCCTGCATGATGGCACGCTCGCTGAACCAACCGCGTACCAGCGCGAAGAACTGAGCGAGTACGTACTCGGGCTCGACGTCCTTGCGCATGCTGCCCTGTTCCTGCGCGCGCCGCAGCGTATCCACGCCGGCACAGGAGAGTGCCTGGCTCATGGAGGCGCACTGGGCGTCATTCTCGATGACCATCCAGTTCCACAGCCGCATCACGTCCGGATTCGACTGCAAAAAGCGGAAGTACACGACGAAGGAGTCTTCCACCAGCGAGAGATCCGGAGCGCGCTGGCTCAGCATTTCCTGCTGCTGGCGCTGATAGTCTTCCATCACAACGTCGCGGACTGCGTCCCACAACTCGCGCTTACTGCCGAAGTGATGGTGGATCAGACTTTTGGTGACGCCTGCTTGCTTGGCGACCGTAGCCATCGATGTGGTCGCGAAACCATGTTCCACGAACAGCGCCTGAGCCGCGCGCAGAATGGCGCTGCGCGTGCGGTCGCCATCGATCTTCGGAGTGTTGAGCGGGGTGGCATCCAGCATAGGGAAGACCGAACGGTCTGGGCCAAACTAGCTGGTGTGCGCCGGCGCTGCAAGTCCGGTTGCTCACAAGTTTGCCGTGATTCCAATCGGTTTCAGGAAGTACGGCCGCCCTTGAGGGCCTTGGTTTTCTTGCGTGGGAGCGCTTTTTCTTCCGGAGGTGCAGGAAGTTCGGGCAGTGCGAGCAGGCTGGCTAGCTCCTCCAGCCGATTGAGCTGCACCGTCAGGAAGAAGGGAGACACCTCACGCATACGGTCCAGTGTATTACTGGCGATGCGCAGCGGATTGTATGGACCGGCATCCTCCGGCACCACGTCGGTGGCTCGCGCCAACGCGAAGGAGGCCACCAGCGCGGCCACGGAGTCTTCGTACACGACGGCGCGCTGCTTTCGCAGGCTTCGCGGGGGAAGTTGGCTGTTTCGGCCGCGCGGAGGCGGTAGCGAGTCTGGCTTGGGCGCGGGCGAGGCTACCGTCTCGTAGGAGGTCGCCTGCGGGCGAGACACGGGCTGCACCGCGATTCTTCGGAGCGTGCGTGCGACTCGCACCACATCTCCTCGTTGCAACAAGTTTTGCAGACGCTCAGCGGTGTCAGGATCGGTCTGCACATGCTCGAGACGCTCGCGCACGCGGGCGGTGTCGCGATCGAAGCGCGCGCTCAGGGAGCTCAGGTGGGACTCCGCGCGTGCCACCAGGATCGCACCGACCCCACCTCCGAGCTCCTCGGCCCGGGTCAGCAAGGCGCGCACGCAATCGCAGGCGGGCGCGTCGTAGCCTCGGGCTCCCTTGGCCTCGAGGGCATCCAGGGCGCGCTCGACGTCTTCGCCGTTGGTGGGCGCGGTGGGGACCGGCTCGCTCAGGGGGCGCTCCTTACTCCAGGGGTCGAGGCAGGTGCGGAGGCGGGTTCGCCTTGAGCGGTCTCGGCGTGGCGGAAGGCGAAGGGGCGCGGACGCGGGACGGGAGCCATCTCCACGCGACGGTTGCGAGCACGGTTCTCGTCGCTGTCGTTGGTGGCCACGGGATGATTCTGGCCAAAGCCCGCCGCGAACAAGGCATCTTCGGGCACGCCGGCCTCGGCCAAGGCGCGCACCACGGTGAGCGAACGCTGCGCGCTGAGCTCCCAGTTGTCGCGATAGGTGCGCAGCACCCCTCGCATGGGTAGGTCGTCGGTGAAGCCACTGACCATCAACGACTCGTCGCGCGTGGCGAGGTAGGCGCCGAGGGGGCCAGCCATTTCGGTGAGCAGGGCGCGTCCGCTGCTGCGTAGCTCAGCCGAATTCAGGTCGAACAGCACGCTGCCCCGAATCCCGATGCGACCATCCACGAAGGTGATGAGTCCGGCCCGCAGCGGGCCCGCGAGGGCGCTCTCGAGCACGGTAAGGCGCGCCGTGGCCGCTTCGCGCTCCGAGCGTTCAGCCTGGAGGTCGCTGGCCATGCTGACCTCGAAGCTCACGATCCAGACGAAGAACAGCACGAAGACCCCGAGCAAGCAGGCCATCAGATCGCCGAAGGCTGCCCACACCGGGAGCGCGCCCGCTTGCTCTTCGTCAGGCGGATACATCGTGCTCTCCCTTGGGGGCCGCGGGCGGGATGCTCGCACCGCGCAGCGTCCTCAGCTGCTCGAACAGCTCGCGCTGGAACTGGAGCTGGCGCGCAAACACCTCCTGCGTGGAGGCCAGCTGATCTCCCAGGGCGTCGGCGGCCGCGCCGCGACCCGCGCGCTCGACGGCGCCTTCGAGCTCGCCCAGGCTCTCCATCCAGGCTTGGGCCGCCTCGCGCTGGCGCTCCACGCTCTGGTGGAACAGCCCCGCGACGGCGCCCATTTCGACGCTCGATGCCCGCAGCACGGTGGCCGCTTCCTGCACCAGGGCGGTGGTGGCCTCGAGGCCCTTGCTGAGCTTCTCGGCGTGGCCCGTGAGCTCGCCGGCCAGTGAGTTCGCGTGTTGGGTCTGCGTGCCCTGCAAGAGGGTCTCGAGTTGCACGAAGCGGGACGCATGGTCCTCCCCCAGCTGCATCACGCGCAGCGCGTGCTCCTCGCCCTCGCGCACCAGCTGCTCGAGGATCTTTTGGGTGTTTGCCTGGACCGTGCTGTCGGCGGTCGCCGCGCGCTGAGCTTGTTCCTCGCCCAGCTTCACCAGCGTCGCCAGGGCCTCGCGAGCCGCTTCACGCGCGGAGGTCTCGCCCTCCACGGCGCGCTGCGCCTGTGCCTCGCCCAGCTTGACCAGGGCCGAAAGCGCCTCGCGGGCTGCCTCGCGCGCAGAGGCTTCGCTCTCCACGGCGCGCTGGGTCTGCTGTTCGCCGAGCTCCACCAGGGCCGTCAGGGCCTCGCGGGCGCCGTCCTGGGCGCTCTTGCCGAGCGCTTCCATTTGCTGCGTGCTGCGGCTCAGCAGCTCCTGCACCGTGTGGTCCTGCTTGTCGACGAGCTCCTGCAATCCCTGGGCGCCGCGACGCAGCGTGTCCAGGGAGCGCTCCACGCCCTCTGCCAGCGCGCGGTCGCGCTCGGCGCGCGTGCTCACGTCGCTTCCGATGCTCTCTACGAGCTGCGCGAGGTCCGCCTGGATGCGGTCCACCAGCTCGCTCCAACGGCTTGCCAGCGCCTCCTCGCGCTGTTCGCTGCGCTCGGACAAGCGCTCGCCCAGGATCGACAGCGCGTCCAGCTCTCGCTGGCCCTGCAGCGAGCGTTCGCTGGCCGCGGCATCGAGCTTGCCGGTCAGGTCGCTCAGCAGGCGCCCTGCCTCGCGGCGACGCTCCTGGGCTTCGTGATCGAGCTGGCTGGCCAGGCTCTGTGCGGCGCCCGCCAGGGTCGCGAGCTGGGCCTGTGCCTGCTCGCGGGTGGTCGCGAGCTCTTCGCGTAGCTGCGTGCGCATGCCGGCGTCGGCATCGCGACGGGCGGCGAGGTCGCGATCCAGGGCCTCTCGGGTCGAGGCCATCTGCTTCGTCAGGGCGTCGCCGGTCTGGGCCACCACCTGCTTGAGCATCGGCGTGACACTCTCGGAGAGCACACGTCCGGCGTCAGCCGAGCTGCGCGCGAGCTCCGTGCGCATGCGCTCCATCAGCTCCTGGGCAGACTTCTGTTGAGCCTCGAGCGTGGCCCGGTGCGCACTCTCCCAACGCTCGGCCAGCTGGCCGAGATGCACGCTCGCTTGCTCCAACGAGACCGCGGCCTTCGGCAGGGACTCGCCCTGTTGCGCCAGCTGCTGGAAGGAATCGAGCTGGCGACGCATGGGCGACAGCTCGCGCAGCGGACCTGTGGCGTAGCTCTGAGCCCGGGCCCAGGCCGCTGCCTCGGCGCGCCGCACGAAGACGGCTGCCAACCCCAACATCGCCGAAGCGCTTACGCCCGCCGCCGAGCAGCCGAAGCTGCGCGTCAGGCCGCGCATGGGACCCGACAGCCCGCTGCGCAGAGCGTTCACGTCCGCGCTCGCCGTGAGCGCCTGGCCCGCCCCGTGGAGCGTCTCGAACAGACCGAGCAAGGTGCCCAGCAATCCGAGCATCACCATGAAGCCCACCAAGTACGGCGTCAGGTTCTCGCCCAGCGCGGGCGCCGGCGCGTGCTCGATGCGCGCGCGCAGGAAGGCACGCAGCGGAGCGCTGGCCTTGTCGAGCACGGACTCGCTGGCCTTGCGGGGAAGGGCGTCCACCTCGCGCCCGAGGGCGAACGCGCGGCGATGGCGCAGCCATAGTTCCGCGACGCCAGCTCCGAAGCCGACCCCCATGATGCCCACGATCAGCGAAGCCACCGGGTCCTGCGCCAGGTAAACACCGAGCGCGCGCAGGATCACGCCTGCTCCGACGGCGGCTGGCAGCAGCAACGCCACCTGGCTCAAGCGCTCGCTCATGGGTTGCTTCGTGTTCATGTGTCCTCCCCGTGTGTCGCCGCGCGCAAGAGCCCCTCGAGGCCGCGCCTCATGTGGCCGAACAGCGCCTTGGTCATGCGAATGCAGCGTTCTCGATAGCGTCCGAGCCAGCCGTTTTCCTCGGACCACTCCGCCAGCTCGGTCTCCCCGAACTCTGCTGGCAGCTCCATCAAAGCGTGGGTGCAGGCACGCTCGAAGGTGAGCTGCGCCGCGTACTCCATGCGGTCGAGCAGCTCGCCCATCTTGCCTTGCATGGCGCGCGTGAGCGCGGCGTCGATGCGCTCCAGGCGATCGGCCGTGGGGCCCAGGGCGCGGATGTCATGGGCGATCTCCCAGCGCAGCGTGGCGATGTGCGACTGGGCCTGGCGCAGGCTGGTGCCGAGGGCCGATGCGAAGGGCAGGCCGAGCTCGTCGACCAGCGCCTTGAACGCCTGGGGGCGTGCGCCGGGTTCCAGGCACGGGCTTGGCCCTGCTGTTCCTTCGCTGCCCGCGCTCGCCATCGTGGCGGCGCTGTCATCGCCCGGCTCGCCACGAGGCTCCGCGCTGCGCTCCGCCGTCGCCGGGGCCGACACGAACCCGTGCCGACGCAGGGCGTCCAGATACTCGTGGGGCGCGAGCAGCGTGGGGGCGCGCCGGCCCGACAGTGGCTTGAGGGCCATCGGTTCGAGCGCGTCGAGGCGCGCCCGTACGTCTTCCAGCAGGCGCTCACCGAGCGCCGTGCTCTGGGGATGGGGCTCGCCTTGCGGCAGCGGCTCGGCCAGCAGTTCAGCCAGCGCCACGCTACCCGGGAAGTCCATCAACGACGCGAGGACCTCGGCTGGGTTTTGAGAGACCGGGCGGTCCTCGAGTTCGATGCCGGTCGAGACCGTGGGCGCCTGAATGAGCGCGGTCCCGAAGGAACCCCGCGGAGCGAGCCTATCCTCGTTCATCGTCAGGCCATGCGAGTAACGGCCTGTTTCACGAAGGGCAAGAGGGGTTTTTCCCGCGCAGCCGGATTTCTCAATGAAATCCGCCCAAGAGACCCCTGATTCAGCCCGGAATTGCCCGCCGATCGTCGCCTGAGGCGATCGCTTTTCGGGCCCGAACCGAGCTCAGTACGGGTCGTTCTTGAAGTCGTCGGTGAGCACGGCCGGGCTCCGCCCGGGCTTCGCCTGGCCGCCACGCTGGGCGCCCTCGGCGCGCCGTCGCGGTGCGCTCGGACCGCTCGCCGCGGAGGCCGTCTTGGGCAGGCTGGCGTCCACCACGAGCTTCTCGCCCTTGATGCTGCGCACGAGCGTGACCTTGTCGAAGCCGTCCTTCTCGAGCGTGAACGTCACCTCACGACCCGGCTCTGCCAGCTCGCCCCACCACTCGATGTTCGCGGGGGTCTCACCGTAGGCCTTGCCGTCGGCCGTGATCTTCGCGCCCGGCGGCGTGGAGTTGATGGTGACGATGGTATGGAACTGCGACGGAGCCTCGGCGGGCACGGGGGCCGCCGGTCTTTGCTCCACAGGCTGCGAGGGTGCCGCCGCGTTGGCCACCGCCAGGTCTTGCGCAGGAGCCGTCGCGGCTGGCGGGTCGACACTGGTTCCAGGGGTCTGCGTGCTGGCGCCGCGTTCGCTGAAGCGCAGCGCCAGAAAGCCGCCCGCGATGGCGAGCGCTCCGATGACGGCCACCTTGGGCAACCAGCCTGCTTGTCCCTGCTCGACGGGAGCGGGCGCAGAAGAGGCCCCGGAAGTGGTGGCAGCGGCCTGGCCCCAGCTCGCCGAGAATCCTTGCGAGGGGGTCATGGTCTGCGCCGGCGCGCCCGGCGGAAACGCCGGCCCAACCCGGTTGACCATGGTCTGCCCGCTCAGCGTTTGTCCGCTCAGGGTCTGGCCCGAGAGCGTGTGGCCGCTGATGGTGTGGTGCGAGAGCGCGCCCGTGGGCGTGCCCGAGAGTCGGATCTCCTGCGAGAGCTGGTACTGGCCGCTGAGCATGGGGCCGCCGCCCATGGCCTGCTTGAGCAGCACGATCATCTCGTCCATCGAGGCAGGGCGGTTGTCCGGCTGTTTAGCCAGGCAGCGCTGCACCAACTCGATCAGGGCGGGTGGCACCCCGGGCTGATCGATGGGCGGCACCATCTCGTGCATGTGCGCCATCAACAGCTTCACCGTGTTCTCGCGTTCGAAGGGGGCCTTCCCCGTGAGCATCTCGTACATCACGACGCCGAGGGCGTAGATGTCGCTGCGAGGGTCCACGCGTTCGCCGCGGATTTGCTCCGGCGACATGTATTTGGGCGAGCCCATGAAGAGCCCCGCCTGGGTAAGCTCCTGCTCGGCCTCGCTCTCGACGTGCTTCACCAGGCCGAAGTCGAGCACCTTCACGAAGTCGTCCTCGTCGCCGTGGCGCGTGAGCAGCACGTTGCCGGGCTTGAGGTCGCGGTGGATCACGTCCAGCCGGTGGGCTTCTCGCAGCGAGCGCGCGATCTGCAGTGCGATGTGCACCACGCGGGCGGCCGGCAGCGGAGCTTCCTCCCGGATCACGCTGAAGAGGGAACGACCCTCCACGAGCTCCATGGCGATGAAGTACACGCCCTCGGCAGTCCGACCGTAGTCGAACACGGTCACCGTGTTCGGGTGCTGGAGCTTCGAGGCCACCGAGGCCTCGAGAAAGAAGCGCTGCTGGAAGGAGGGATCTTGATCCCCACCGGCCTGCCGCGGGTCCAGCGTCTTGACCGCCACCAAGCGGCCCAGGGGTACCTGCTCGGCGCGGTACACGCGCCCCATGCCACCACGGGCAATGACCCCAAGAATGCGGAACCGATCGTTGACGACCTTGCCGATCAGTTCGTCAGGCTGATTGTGCTTCGGGGCGTGGTTGCTCATAGGGCAATGACAGACGGCTGGGGATCGCCCCCAGATCCGCCGTAGGACGAATTCTCGCTACCCCTCGCCGGGGGCGCAAGCAATTTAGGGGGCTGCACGACAATGGGGGCGTGTACGACGCCACGCACCATAGCGCAGAGTTGGGTACAACACATGAATTGTTGCGTGCCCAAGCGAGGGAAATCACTCAAACGTTGCGTCCGGCCGCGCGCAACGCCTTCGAAACCTGCTCGTACAAGTCGCGCGAGAGCTTGCCTGCGTCGAGCATTTGCGTGAGTTCTGCAACCATCAGCTCGCGCCGCTTGGGCTCGAAGCGCGCGAAGCGAGTGAGCGGCGCGACCATGCGCGCGGCGACCTGCGGATTGAACGGGTCGATCTGTAAGACGCGTTCGCGTAGGAATCGATAGCCGGCGCCGCTCGGATCGTGGAAGCGGTAGGGGTTGGCGGTCGCGAAACCATCGATCAGGGAGCGCGCCCGATTCGGATTCTCGAGGGAGAAGGCTGGGTGCGCCAGCAGCTGGGGCAGCTCTTCGTGTAGCAGCGCCGCGCGCTGTGAGGTCGACTGCAAGAAGAACCATTTGTCGACCACCAGTGCCTCGTGCTGGAAGCGCTGGTAGAAGCGCTCGAGCACGGTACGGCGACCGTCCGTCTCGAGGTGCACCACGCAGCCGAGCGCGGCCACCATGTCCGTCATGTTGGTGGCGGCGTCGAACTGAGCCACCGGCAAGCTACCGTCGCGCATCTCGGAGGCTGCGAACAGATAGCGCAGGCACAGGTTGCGCAGGCTGCGCGCGCCCATCGCGGCGGGAGTGAGGCTGAAGGGGCCACGATCGGCGAGCGCCTGGTAGCGCGCGAGGAAGAGCTCGCGGTGGGCCATGCCGAGCGTGCGTTCCACGTAGGCGCGGGCATCGTGCACCAGGCCCGGATCCACGCTGTCGAGGCGATCGGCGAGCACGCCCTCGGCCGGTAGGGCCAGAGCCTGCGCGAGCAGCTGAGGGTCAGCCTGGCTGCTGAGGGCTCTCCCGAAGGCGGCCACGAACGGCTCGTCGAGGCTCGGAGCGCGACCTGCGGCCAGCGCCTCCAAGACGGCAGCGATGCGTCGGTGGGCCAGGGCCTGGGCCGCATCCCAGCGGCAGAACGCGTCGCTGTCGTGGGCCATGCGCAGCAGCAGATCGTCGTCGCTGCTCTCGTCTTCGAGCCGGACCGGCGCCGAGAAGCCTCGTAGCAGGGAAGGGGTGGGTTGCGCTGGCACGTCCGTGAACACGACTTCGGTGCTCGCCTCGCGGAGCTGCACGAGGCGCGTGGTCGCGGGAGCAGCCTGGTCGCCGCGGATCTTGAGGGGCAGGTCCTTGCCGTCGGGTCCGAGCAAGCCCATCACGATGGGGATCTGCAGGGCGTGCTTGGTGTCCTGGCCGGGCGTCGGCGCATGGCGCTGACTCAGCTCCAAGCGGTATTCCTTGCGCAGCCCATCGTACTGCCCGCGCGCGCTCACCGTGGGCGTCCCTGCCTGGCTGTACCAGCGACGAAACTGGCTCAGGTCCTCGGCGCTGGCGTCCTCCAGTGCGTTCACGAAGTCGTCGCAAGTGGCTGCCTGTCCATCGTGTCGCTCGAAGTACAGGTCCGTGCCCTTGCGGAACTTCTCGGGCCCCAGCAGGGTCTTCAGCATGCGCACGACCTCGGCGCCCTTCTCGTACACGGTCGGCGTGTAGAAGTTGTTGATCTCCACGTAGGAGTCCGGCCGAATCGGGTGCGCAGTGGGACCGGCGTCCTCGGGAAACTGCGTGGCGAACAGGCGCTGCACGTCCTGGATGCGCTTGAGCGCCCGCGACCCCACGTCGCTCGAGAACTCCTGGTCCCTGAACACGGTGAAGCCTTCTTTCAGGCTCAGCTGGAACCAATCTCGGCAGGTCACGCGATTGCCGCTCCAGTTGTGGAAGTACTCGTGTGCCACCACGGCTTCTACGTTGGAGAAATCGAGGTCGGTCGCGGTGTCGGGGCGCGCCAGCACGTACTTCGTGTTGAACACGTTGAGCCCCTTGTTCTCCATGGCGCCCATGTTGAAGTCGCGCACCGCCACGATCATGTAGATGTCCAGATCGTACTCGCGCCCGAACACCTCCTCGTCCCACTTCATGGCGCGCTTGAGCGAGGCCATGCAGTGCTCCGTTTGGTCGAGGTGCTCTTCGGCCACGAAGACCTTGAGCGTGACCACGCGGCCCGAGCGCGTCGTGAAGTGGTCGGTGCGTGCCACCAGGTTGCCCGCCACCAGCGCGAACAAGTAACAAGGCTTGGGAAAGGGGTCCTCCCACAGTGCGAAGTGACGTCCACCGGCGAGTTCGCCGGACTCGACCAGGTTGCCGTTGGACAAGAGCTGCGGGTAGCGCCGCTTGTCGGCCTCGATGCGCGTCGTGTAGCGCGCCATCACGTCCGGACGATCCAGGAACCACGTGATGCGACGAAAACCCTCCGCCTCGCACTGCGTGCAGAAGTTCCCGCCCGACACGTAGAGACCTTCGAGCGCCTTGTTGCGCACCGGCGACAACTTGCCGGCGATCTCCAACGTGAAGCGCGCAGGAACGCTGGGAAGCGTCAGGGTCTCGGCGGCCAGCGTGTAGTCCCCCGGCGCGAGGAGCCTGCCGTCGATGGAGACGGAGACGAGCGTCATGTCCTGGCCGTCGAGCACCAGCGGGGCATCGGCCGTGGCGCCCGGCGTGCGTACGACCGAACTCTTGGCCCTGACCACCGTGCTCTCTTCGTCGAGCTCGAACACCAGGTCGACGCGCTCGATGGTGTAAGGAGAGGGGCGGTAATCCTCGCGGTGAATGACGACGGGCGTGCTGTCCTTCATGTTCCAAGTATCGCGCCGTTCGCGCGCGAACACACGGACTTAGCGGTGGTGCCTCAAACGATTGGGCGGCGCTTTGGCTCGCCGGGTAGCCGCGGGTAGCGCGCGGGGGTGTGCGCGTGCTTTCGGATGCAGACGACGGTCCCCGTACTGGTGCGTCTCGCGGATTCGAAGCGGCCTCCGAGGACGCCGAGCGCGCGCTGCGCCTCCTGCACTTCCTGCTCGGCCTGCTCTCCCTTGATCGCCAGCTTCACTCCGCCCACGCGGACGAGCGGCAACGAGAGCTCGAGCAACACGGGCAATCTCGACAGGGCGCGCGAGGTGGCTGCGTCGAAGCGCTCGCGCTCGGGGCCCTGTCCGAAGGTTTCGGCCCGCTCGCTCACCACGCGTAGGTTCGCGAGGCCCAGCGTGGCCGCCGTCTGCTCCAAAAAGCGCGCCTTCTTGCCGGTGGACTCCACGAGTGTGAACGACAGGGAGGGCAGGGCGAGCGCCAGCGGAATGGCGGGCAGTCCGCCGCCGGAACCGAGATCCACCACGCGCGCCCCTGCGGGCAAGGCCGACAGATCGCCAAACAAGCTGAGGCTGTCACCGACGTGCTTGACCCAGGCTTCACCGACGCTGGTGATGGCGGTGAGATTGAAGGCCTGGTTGGCGGCCAGCAACAGCTCCAGATAGCTCGCCAGGCGCACTCCGAGCGGACCTCCGAGATCCACGCCGAACTTCGCGACTTCCTCGATCACCGACGCGGGCACGCTCGCTGCAGACATCTTCTGTCGCCGGCTCTACCACGCGGTCCGTGCGCGCGCCTCACGCGGGCTCGGAATCGTCGCTCTCCAAGGAATCGAGCGTGCTGTCATCGCAGATGGGGCACTTGGGCAGGGCGGTCCCCACGTACTTCAGTCCGCAGTGCTCGCAGCAATGCCAATAGAGCGGCTTGCCGCAGTGGGCGCAGGGCACCACGCGGCTCTCATCGGTGTCCGCCATCGGCAGCTCGGTGCTCCAGGTGCAGCTCGAGCAGTACAACGTAATGACTTCGCCCTTGCGACGCTTCACCTGCAAAGCCTACTACCCCAGGTCCGAAAGCGACGGTTTCAGCGCGCCCGCTCCGCGCGATCGTCGCGGCTCACCACCCAGGCAAACGTCACCACGGTGACGCCCCCCAGCGCCATCCATGCCCCCGTCGCAGTTGCGACGCCCCACCAGAAATCTGGGCTCATATTCCGCTTCCCCCCAATGTGTTCGTTACAATCGGGGCGCGGCAGCGTCAAGATTTGATGCCGCGAATTCGCGCCCGCCGGGGCCCCGCATCAAGTGCGGTTTTTGCGGTCAAAATGCCCTGCTTGGAATCGCGTGGGAGCGTAACCGGAAGAGACTCGATGGACTGGTCACAACTGCTTTCAGCGAGACGGCTCCGCCGTGTCTCCGCGTCCGGCGAGGAAGAGGCCGCGCGCGCCCGTACGCGCAGCCCATTCCAGCAGGACGCGGACCTCATCGTGTTCAGCGCGGCATTCCGACGTTTGCAGGACAAGACCCAGGTGCAGCCCTTGAGCGAGACGGGCCGGGTGCGAACGCGGCTCACGCACAGCATCGAAGTGGCCTCGGTGGGACGCTCACTCGGCTCGTCGGTGGCCAGCGTTCTGGCAGATCGCAGGGGCCTCAATTGGGAACAAGTGCACGCCATGGCCAGCGCGGTCCACGCGGCATGCCTGGCCCACGATATTGGCAATCCGCCGTTCGGGCATGGCGGCGAGGACGCGATCCAGGGCTGGTTTCTGGCCCATCCGGCGGTTCTCGCCGGGCTCTCGGAGGCCGAGGCGGCGGGGCTCCTGGCCTTCGACGGCAACGCCCAAGGGTTCCGCATTCTCACCGCGCTCGAGAACTACCGCTTCGACGGCGGCCTCCGCCTCACCGAGGCGACGCTCGGCGCCTTCATGAAATACCGCGTGGGCCCGCTGGAGCGGGAGCCTGGGAGCAGCACCCTGGCCCTTCGAAAGGCTGGCTTCTTCGAGTCGGAACGCGCCTATGCCGAGGAGCTTGCCGGGGGCCTGGGGTTGCCCGCAGGCCGCCGCCATCCACTGGTGTATCTCACCGAGGCAGCCGACGACATTTGCTACGCCATCGTGGATCTGGAAGACGGCTTCGACGCGGGTCTGCTGGAGCACGCCGCGGCGCTGGAGGTGCTCTCCGAGCTGGCCGACTGCCCGCCGCCGAGCCGGCTGGGGAGAGCCGAGCAGCTTCACAAGCTGCGTGCCCTGGCCATCGGCCGCATGGTGGACGCGGTGAGCGAGGTCTTCCTCGATGTGGAGCCCAATCTGCTCGCGGGGGAGTCCGTGGGGGAGCTCTGCCTGCTGACCAAGCTCGGGCCGGGGGTGTTGCGTGCCAAGGAGCTCGCCCGGGAACGCATCTTTTCGGCGCCGAGCGTGGTGGAGCGCTTACTCGGGGGCCAGCGCGTGCTGGCCACTTTGCTCGACAACCTGGTGCCTGTGGCGGAGGCCTTGCGCCAGGTCGGCTTCGAGCGTTCGGCATTGGCGGGCCGGGCACGCCTTGTGGCGCACCTCTTGGGGGAGCACTACGAGCCGCGTACGTCTTACGAGGCCCTGCTCGGCATCACTGATTTCCTGAGCGGTTTGACCGACCGAGCAGCCTTGGCCCTCGCACTGCGGATCACAGGCGAGGCCTGAGGCCCACCCGCGTCACCCCAAACGCTCGCTCACTCCTCGTAACGCGCGTTTAGCCCGTGCCCACTGCGCTCAAAAGCAGTATGAACCCCGGCGGTTTCAGCACCTGGAGCTAGGCGTATGTTCGAGACACTTGAGATGGCCCCGCCCGACCCAATCCTCGGGCTCACGGATGCGTTCAAGAAGGACGCAAACCCCAACAAGATCAACCTCGGCGTGGGCGTCTTCCAGGACGAGAGCGGCAAGACCCCGACCCTCGAGTGCGTCAAGAAGGCCGAGGCCAAGCTGCTGGCCCAGGGCGCAGCCAAGACCTACCTGCCCATCGAAGGCAGCGCGGACTACGGCCGGGCCGTGCGCACGCTCCTGTTCGGCGCCCAGTCCAGCCTCGTCAGCGACGGTCGCGCCGTCACCGCGCAGGCTCCCGGCGGCACCGGCGCCCTGCGTGTGGCGGGTGATCTGGCTCGGACCAAGCTCGGCATGAAGCGGGTGTTCGTCAGCGATCCCACCTGGGCCAACCACCAGGCCATCTTCCAGTCCGCGGGCATCGAGCCCCTCAACTACGCTTACTACGACGCTGCCACGCGCGGTCTCGCCTTCGATAAGCTGCTCGCGTCGCTGTCCAAGGCCGGCCCCACCGACCTCGTGCTCCTGCACGCTTGCTGCCACAACCCCACGGGCGTGGACCCCACGCCCGTGCAGTGGCGGGAGATTGCGGCCCTGGCCAAGAAGCAGGGCTTCATGACCCTATTCGACTTCGCCTATCAGGGCTTCGGCGATGGCGTGGAAGAGGATGCGCTGCCAGTGCGGCTGTTCGCGGAGCAGGGCCTCGAGCTCATGATCTGCAGCTCCTTCTCCAAGAACTTCGGCCTCTACAACGAGCGCGTGGGCGCCCTCACGCTGCTGGCCCCGAATAAGGACGCCGGCGACAAGGCCCTGAGCCAGCTCAAGGTCACGGTGCGCAGCAACTACTCGAACCCGCCGTTCCACGGCGGCGCCGTGGTGACCACGGTGCTGTCCGACCCGGAGCTTTCCGCGCTCTGGCTGCGCGAAGTGAATGGCATGCGCGACCGCATCGCGGGCATGCGCCGGCTGTTTGTGGACACGCTCAAGCAGAAGGGCGTGAAGCAGGACTTCAGCTTCATCACGCACCAGAAGGGCATGTTCTCCTTCGCCGGCATCAGCCCGGAGCAGGTGGACCGGCTCAAGAATGAGTTCGCCATCTACGCCGTGCGCTCGGGACGTATCAACGTTGCGGGCATGAGCGAGTCCACCATGGATTGCCTGTGCTCGGCGGTCGCGGCGGTGCTCTGACCGCCGACGTGGACGCGCGGTTCTCAGAACCTGCGGCGCTTCTCGAACTGCGGTGCCGTGAGTGAACGGCCCGCGGTGCTCCGAACCCGGAGTGCTTTGTGCCGAGGAATCCCCTCGGCTTGACCAAACCCTGGAGTCCTGTCAAACCTCTGCCCCCGACGCGCTACCCGCGCGGGAGCTAGTTTTGGGGGCTTCTTCGCCCCGATGCTTCACCTGACCAACGACTACGTAGAGGACGTCCCATGCGCGACAAGATCCGCCTCATCTCCACCGCCGGCACCGGTTACGAGTACTACACCACCAAGAACAAGCGCACGATGCCGGAGAAGATGAAGATCAAGAAGTACGATCCGCGCGCCAAGAAGCACGTGGAGTTCACTGAAGGCAAGATCTCCAAGGGCTGAAGCCCTCTGGATGTTTCGCTTCTTCTCCAGGGCCGCGGGGCGCATGCTTCGCGGCTTTTGGTGTTTCCGTCCGCGGCGAGAGCCCGCATTCCAGCGCCCTCCAGCGACCAGCTCAGGGGACGTTCGCGGCCTGGACGCCCTGGACCCATCGGAACGTGAGGTTGATGCGAGCGGCTTGGATGCTCGGCTGCTTGGGGACGCCGTGCTTGTAGACATGCTGCGTCGCGCCGTTCATCACCAGCAGGCTGCCTGACTCGAGCTCCAGGTCCACCGCGAGCTCGCCGTCGGCGGCGGCTGCGCGCTGCTTGCCGTAGTCGCGATGTCGCAGCACGAAGCGGCGCGTGGCACCCAGCGAGAGCGATGCCACGAGCGGGTCCGGGCCGAGCTCGGGTTCGCGATCGGCGTGCATGCCCATGCTGTCATGGCCGTCGCGGTACAGGTTGCAGAGCACGCTGTTGAAGGGCCTATCCACGGCGAGCTCGATCTCACGCCGCAGCGCTGCGAGCGTCGGGGTCCACGGCAGCGGCACGTGGCGCGTGCGCGAGTACGTGTACACCGCTTCCGGATCGCCGACCCAAGCCACGAGCCGTGGTTGCATCACCTTGCGCCCGTAGAGTTCGATTTCGCGCTGAGCCCAGGGCACCTCCGTGAGCAGCGCGTCGAACAACGCCTGCGCACGCTCTCTCTCGATCCAGCGCGGATCCAGCTCAAAATGAGCGCCATTCGCGAGCACGAGCCGTTGCATCTCGGCGCCAAGGCTTGAACCATCCGCGCGACCGCGCCACGATCGTGGAGATGTATTTGGCTGTTGGTCGTGCATGTTCCGCTAGCTCGCTGATCGCATGGGTCGTGATGGGCAGTGCCTGCGCAGGAGATGGTAAGCACGCCCACGAGAGCCCGCACGATAATGACTCGAGTGACGAAGCAGGCATAGGCAGCGATGCGGGCGAAGAGCCGGCGGAGGTCGATGCCGCGCCGAGCGGCGCCGACGCCGGTGGTGATGTTGAAGACGCCGCCGCCTCTGAAGACGCGGGCGACGAAGATGCGGGAGAGGAAGCGCGGCTGTCACCGTGCAGCGTCTGCACGACCTGCGAACATGCGGTGCCGTTGCCGGCCACGGCGAATCACATCGAGGGCAATATCGATTACACCGACCCGCCTCCCGCAGGTGGAGATCACAACCCGTGTTGGTTGAACTTTGGCGTCTATGATCAGGAAAGGCCTGATGAACGCTGGGTTCACAACCTCGAGCACGGAGGCGTGGTTTTCCTTTACCACTGCCCCAAGGGATGCCCGGCAGAGCTCGCCGAATTGAAGAAACTCACGGTCGGCAAGGAACAGGTGTTGCTCACACCCTACGCCGCGCTGCCCACCAAGTTCGCTGCTGTTTCTTGGGGCTATCGTTTGCTCACGAACTGCTTCAACACCAAGCAGTTCGCGGGCTTCTACGCCACCCACGTCGACCACGGACCCGAGTCGATCAAGTACGGACCACCCTCCGCCTACTGTCCTCCGTGATTCGTGCGCGCTGGACGTCACGGTGACAGCAGTTCGAAACGCAAATGTGTGTTCTGCTTACTAGTCGGTGATGTCTCTCAAAAATAGCGCTTTTCGACGCATTCGATGCATTGCGCAAAGCGCGAAAAAAAGACGATATTGCGCCCAGAGAAATTCCGCGCGCACATGAGTTCCGACGACATCACGACTTACGACGAGTATTCACGCTTCGTTCGCCACGCCATGGAACATCTCGAACAGCAGCAGCACCGCATCCGCCGTGCGCTGCGTGATCGCGATCGTCACGTTCTGCGGCGCTGCGGACGAGCCCTTACCTTGCAGATGCGAGGCTTCCCGATCCTTTCCTCCGCGGTGGTGCTCGCCGGTCGCTACGACCACGAGCGCTCGCTGTGGCGTTGGGGATGGACGGACCGCGAGACCGGCACCGAACTCGCGCACGCCCTCGAGGACGTGCGCGCCGTCGGCGAATCGCGGGGCTTTCATCAGCTCACCCGCGACAGCTGGACTGCGCGTCGTGACGAGGCCTGGCAGATGGTCTCCATCGCCACCTTGTTGCTCGACGGTCGCGGCGCGTACACCATCGAAGACGGTTTCGTGCACAGCTACTACGTGCTGCTCGATCCGATGACCTTCGAGAGCTCACCGCCCGACAGCGGCGAGTGGTGAACGCTCAAGGCAGCGCGAACAAGAGGCCGATCACGGCCGCTTTGCCGGTGCGACTGACCCACGGCGCCCAGCGCGAGTCGGGGCGGAAGTAGCGGTAGGTGTCCATCACTGCCGGGACCAGCAGCATCGACGCGTAGTAGGCGGGATGGAAGCCGATCAGGCGTGCGCTGCTCGAGAGGTCGCCCTGCGGATTCTCGATGCCCGTAAGCGCGGCCGTCGCATAGCCCACCGAGAGCAGCACGTTGAACGCCAGCAAGCCCTTGCGGAACGGCGCCACGCGATAGCGCAGGTCGGGCGTGCGCGTGAGCAGGATCTCGTCGGTGAGATGCTGCACGTTGTAGCCCGCGGACGTGATCGCGAACTTGCCTCGCGGGCCTGACCAGAACTCCGATCCGTCGTGCTTGTAGCAGCGGGCGTCCTCGCAGTAGATGCGCGGCGCGATCGTGAAGAAGGGGATGAACCCGAAGCCCAGGATGCCCTGAAACTGCGGCACGTTTCCCTGCACAAGATTGGCGAACACGTGCCCGGCCTCGTGCAAGAAGAAGCCCGAAATCGCGCCGGCCGCGAACCAGCCGAACGAGCGCCCATCGTGCACGTCGCTCCAGGTGGCGTTGGGGTCGCGCTTGATCCTCAGGTCCACGGGGACTTCGTCGCGCTCGTGGCGGATGGTCACTTCCTGGGCGCGGGCAGTGAGAGCCGGCAGCGACGACGAAGTGAGGGCGGTGAGCCAGAGCAAAAGGCCAAGCAGACGAGGGGACACAGGGCCCCAATGGTAGTGCCCAGCCCCCATGCGCGTCGAATCCATGTCGGGATCGGACCGAGGATGTTTCGAGTGCGGCATCGGTCCGCGTTTACATTGAAAATCGAGGCCCTCCCGCTTAAGTCCCATCCATTCCCCGCAGGATGAAGCGCGCTGCAGACGCGGGGGTGGAAAGAGCATCGGCGAGATGGACGAAGCGAATGCGCTCTTGGTCCTGGTGGGCAGTCCCCGGCGCAACGGAAACTCGGCGGCGCTGGCCGGCGCTCTCGAGCGGGGCGCACGGGCAGCCGGCCACAGCGTGACGCTTGCCTTCGTGGACGATTACGTGACGAGCTTCCTGCGCGACTGTCGCAGCTGTCGGCGCGAGGATGGCGCCTGCCGCATCGAGGATGGCTTCGCGTCCCTGTTTTTCGAGCACTACCTGCCGGCGAAGGCCGTGGTGTTTGCGTCGCCCGTGTACTGGTATGGCCTTTCGGGGCAGCTCAAGACCTTCCTCGATCGCACGTTCTGCTACTACGCGGCATCCCACCCGCGCTCGGCCGAAGTCGTGGAGCGCATGTCGAACAAGCGCATCGGTCTCTTGCTTTCGTCGGAGGAGACCTATCCCGGCGCGAGCCTAGGCATCGTGCATCAAGTCCAGGAGTTCGCGCGCTACACGCGCTCCAAGTTCGCGGGGATCGTGCGCGGGGTTGGCAATCGTCGAGGCGAGGTCGCGGACGATCCGGGAGCGCCTCTCGAGGCCGCCGAGCGCATGGGGCGCGAGCTATTCGAGCGAACCTACTCCGACTATCACATCGACACGCCGCGTCGCGGACGGGTGTGGGGCGATTGAGGGCCGCTTCGCGGACCTCCGCGACGTGTTGGAGGGGCGCATCGACGATGGACCCGGACTTTCGCGGACGACTCACCTGGGGAGATCTCGGCGAAGACGTGACGGCCAATTCGGACACGTCGATCGCCAAACCATGCCTGAGCATGCGGGCGTCAACGCAGGCATCGACGGCCGCGACCGTTCCCACGAGTGGCGCAATCCTTACGTCGACAACAAGGTGGACCTGACCATCTGGCGCCAGTTCGATCGCACCCAGCACAATCAGCCTGCGAGACAGCGTGGCGCACCTTCCGGCGGCGGCGTTTGCAGCTGCGGGGGATGCGGGTGAGCTCCTCGACGCCATCGATGCGCTGGCGGCGGCCGTGGAGCAGGGCGACACGGACGCGGCGCGCAAAGGGCTCAGCGAGGACGTCGTGCCGCGGCTGGAGCAGCTGGGGGCGTCGTCCCGAGAGGGTTGTCTGGTGGTAGCGGGCGATCTCGAGGCGGTGCTGTGAGCCGGGCCAGCGAGCGCCAGAGGGCTGTCGGGGACGCCGAGGCGCGGTGGGCCCAGGGCAGGCGCGGGGAGGCCGGCAGGGCGTTGTACGAGTCACTGCCCATGACCACGCGACCGCTCCGGGCACTTTCAACGCGACTGGCTTGCCAGCGCCTTGTGACCACAGCTCCGGGTGGCGGCTCGCCGAGGCAGGGTGGCCAGTGGGGATTGGTCGAACGCCCTGGCTTGCGAGCGCGGCTCTGGAGGGCGCTGTTTGCGAAGAACCTGGTGCTCGGGTCGACGATGTCCGGGCCAGAGGCCCAGGGGGCCCTGCGGACGGACTGGCTGCGTGCGCGGGTCTTCGGCGATCTCTGAGGTCGGAGGTGTGAAGGCGTGACGGTCTGCGCGATCGCGCAGCCGGTGCTGAGCAGAGATCGCGGACGCGCACGACGACGAGGACGACGCCCTGGTTCCCGTCCTCGCCCTCGTTTCGGTCGCCGTGGACCGCGGAGGCTTAAAAGCCGAAAGCTCCTGCCGCCGCGAGGGATGGCAAGAGCTCTTGGTGCATTCGGATTAGGCCCAGACTTCCGAGTGCTTTAGTAGCGTCCCCAGAGGGATTCGAACCCTCGTCGTCGCCGTGAAAGGGCGATGTCCTGGGCCTCTAGACGATGGGGACCTTCAGGACTTTGCGTTTAAGTGGGCCGTACAGGGATCGAACCTGTGACCGTCTGGTTAAAAGCCAGCTGCTCTACCGGCTGAGCTAACGGCCCCTGTTTGGCCCGCTTAAGGCCCGCCGTTCCTAGCATTCCGAGCGGGGGCGTCAAGAAATCCCCTGGCGACGCAACCCTTCGACACCCGTGCCCAAATGTCCTGAAGGTGTTGCCGTAGGCACACGCACCTGTGTTTGACGCGCGTCAGGGTTGCGATCGGACAGCGTCCCAAGCTCGGAGGAGTCGCCAGCTCCTGATTGGCGATCACTCTTACAAACTAGGAGCGAGAAGCCTTCGTTCCACGTGTTTTCTGGGCTTGACGCCGCGCGTCAAACTCCGGTATTTGGAAAACCAATAGACGTCCACATGTCGGTAGGGGTATTCAGCAGTTCAAGCGGCACGCACCTTGCTGAAGCTTCCCGACAATCGGCACGAACCTCTACTTAGTTTGGAACTTAATCAGGCTCGCAGCGTTGCGATCCCGGGCTCGGAAATGAGGCACCAACCCATGGCCACCAGCGCACAAGTCGCAATCATCCTGGCGCAAGCCGGAGTCGATGTAGACGCAGCCGCTTGCGTGGACCAGCTGCGCCTCGACGTTCCCAACACGGTGGTCATCCAGCAGCAGGTGGGAGAGAGCGTCTCCGCCCTGGGACAGCGCGTGCGCGGTCGTATCGCCCAGCTCGCCAACCAGAACTTCCGCCTGCACAGCGCCACGTTCCTCGCCCAGCGAGGCTTCGGGCTGGGCGACGTGTTGGCCACCGCGGATCTGCTGCGCGTGCTCATCAGCAGCATGCTCGCCCTGGGAGCGGGTCAGGTGTGCCTGCAGCCCGAGACCTACGACCCCCATGCTCACGTGGCCTTGCGGGCCCTCGCGGACGCGCTGAGCGACCAGGTGCGGGGGACGGGCATCGAGATCGTCAGCCGGGCTGGTAGCCGCCCTTCGGTGCGTCCCCCCATGGCGAGCGAAGTGCCGCCGGCGCTCTCCGAAGCCGCCGTCGCCTGAACGCTCACTGCGCGATGCTCGGTCGCTCGAGCCCGCGCTGCGCGATGCCCTTGCCGTCCTGAACCAGGACGGATCCTTGGGCCCCCTGGCGTCCCGTTCTGCGCACGCACGGCAAACGAGACAAAGGCCCGCCTTCGGGGCCGTGCCCTGCGTGCTACAAGCAGCCCCCGGCCCTTTGCGGCCCGACGAACCCATGTCTCATCCCAGCGAACAGCGACGTACCTTCGCCATCATTTCCCATCCCGACGCGGGCAAGACCACGCTCACGGAGAAGCTGCTCCTGTACGGAGGAGCGGTGCATCAGGCCGGCGCGGTGAAGTCGCGCAAGTCCCAGCGCGCCGCCACCAGCGACTGGATGGAGATCGAGAAGAAGCGCGGCATCTCGGTGACCTCGAGCGTGCTGATGTTCCAGCGCAACGGCGTTCACTACAACCTGCTCGATACGCCCGGTCACCAGGACTTCAGCGAGGACACCTACCGCACGCTCACGGCGGCCGACTGCGCCATCATGCTGATCGACGCGGCCAAGGGCGTGGAAGCTCAAACGCGCAAGTTGTTCGACGTGTGCCGCAAGCGCGGCACGCCCATCGTCACCTTCGTGAACAAGCTCGATCGTCCGGCGCGCGACCAGTTCAACTTGATGAGCGAAGTCGAGGAGGTGCTGGGCATCCACACCACGCCGCGCACTTGGCCCATCGGCAGCGGTGATCTGTTCAAGGGCGTGTACGATCTGGCGAACAAGGCCGTCTTGCTGTTCGAGAACACCAGCCGCGGCACGTTCCGCGCGCCAGTGGCCGTGAAGAGCCTTCAGGACCCCTCGCTGGCGGACCTCATCGGCGAGGAGGCCGCGGAGACGCTACGCGCCGAGGTGGAGCTGCTCGAGGGCGCCGGTGAACCCTACGAACGCACCAAGTTCCTGCGCGGTCAGCAGACGCCCGTGTACTGCGGAAGCGCGCTCACCAACTTCGGCATCGAGCCGTTCCTCGATTCGTTCGTGGATCTGTGCCCGGCGCCCGGACCGCAGCTCGCTGGCGACGTCATCGTTCAGCCCACCGACGACCGCTTCAGCGGCTTCATCTTCAAGGTGCAGGCCAACATGGATCCCGCTCACCGCGATCGCATCGCGTTCTTGCGGGTGTGCTCGGGCAAGTTCGAGAGCGACATCGAAGTGCACCACTATCGCTTGGGCAAGGACATCCGCTTGAAGCGGCCCCAGGGCTTCTTCGGGCAGGAGCGCGAGGCCATCGACGAGGCCTGGGCGGGCGACGTGATCGGGCTGTTCGACCCGGGCATCTTCCGCATCGGAGACACCCTGTCGACCAAGGGCCCGCTGTGCTTCGAGACGGTGCCGCGCTTCTCGCCGGAGCACTTCGCGCGCCTGCGCCTGCTCGAATCCCATGAAACGCAAGCAGCTGCAGAAGGGCATCGAGCAGCTGGCGGAGGAGGGCACGGTCCAGATCTTCACCGAGAAGGGCCGCGAGAAGGACCCCATCCTCGGCGTGGTGGGCCGACTGCAGTTCGAGGTGCTCACCTACCGGCTCGAGCACGAGTACGGGGCCAAGGCGGCCATCGAGATGCTGCCCTACCAGTACGCGCGCTGGGTCGACGGACCGAAGGGGCCCGAGGAGCTGACGGCCAAGCGCATTCCGATGGCGGTGCTCGACGTGGACGGGCGGCCGGTGGCCCTGATGCGCAACGAGTGGGAGCTCAACGTGGCCATGCGGGACAACACGAGCTGGACCTTCAACGAGACCGCGCCGATTCGTGCTGGCGGCGGCTGAGGCCGTCTGACGCGGCGCGGCAAGAGTGCGTGTCCTGCCCATGACGCACGTTTCGCCGCTTTTGACGACGGGCTAGGCTGGGGCCAGCCACGCAAGAGTCGGCAGGATCGGCTCTCGGAGGACAGCTCATGCGAAACGCCACGCTCAAAGCCCTTTTCCTCGGCCTCTGGCTCACGGCTGGATGTCAGCTCCTGGTGGACCCCGACCCGAAGGAGATCGGGCAAACGGGCGCGGTCGCCGACGCGTGCAAGGACCTCACGTGCAAAGAGGGCACGCACTGCGCGCTGACTCAGGTGCAGTGCGTCAAGGAGCCGTGCGACCCCGTGGCTCAGTGCATTTCGGACGACCTCGGACCGAAGCCGGTCGGGGATGGCGATCAAGACGACGCCAGCGCGAGCGGGCAAGCCTGCGGTAAGGCCACCTGTGCCGAAGGGACCGTCTGTTGCAACGCCAGCTGCGGCATCTGCACGAAGCCCGGTCAGGTCTGTACGCAAGTGGCGTGTGGTGACGAGCCTGCCAAGCCCACCTGCGCGGCCACGACCTGTCCCACCGGCACCGACTGCGTGGAGGGGCCGAACGGGGCCGAGTGCAAGAAGCCCGAGGCCACGAGCTGCGCCACGGTGCTCTGCGCGCCGAACACCTACTGCGATGACATCGCTGGCCAGGCCAAGTGCATCCCGTTGCCGAGCTGCGAGGGGACGAGCTGCGAGAAGGGCACGCACTGCGAGCTCAACCAGGTGACGTGCATCCGCGCGCCCTGTCCGCCGCAGCCCACCTGCGTGGTCGATGAGGACCCCTGCGCCCTCGCGGACTGCGCGAGTGGAAGCGCCTGCACGGTGGTCGACGGCAAGGCCGTCTGCCAGTCCGAGTGTCAGAACCCGTGCCTCACCGCCAAGTGCAACAAGAGCACGCACTGCGAGGCCAAGGAGGTTCAGTGCATCAAGGCTCCCTGCTGCCCCGTGGCCGCGTGCGTATCCAACACCGGGCCGAGCAAGGCTTGCGGTGACAACACGTGTTCCGCGGGTACCTATTGCTGCAACGAGAGCTGCGGCACGTGCGCGCCCATCGGCGGTGCCTGCACGCAGCAGATTTGCAGCCGGCAGAACTGACTTTTGCCGCGTTGCTGGTACAGCGGGGCGAACATGACTCACATTCCGGGAAAGCTGGCGTTTGGGCTGTGCGCGGTGATGGGTGCTCTCACGGGCTGTCACAAGTCGACGGCGCCGGCCGCCACGCCCGCGGGCGAAGCGACGCAAGGAGTCGAGGATGCGGGCCCGCCCGAGGGACCGGCCTGCGGCAAGCTCAACTGTGCGCCGGGGGAGGTCTGCTGCAACGCGAGCTGCAGCATCTGCACGCCGCCCGATGGCATGTGCACGCAGCAGATCTGTGAGGAGGACGCGCCGAGCGCGGTACCGGGTGGCCAGGGTGGCAACTCGCCAGCCCCCGGGGAAACGCCACCCGCCAGCGGTGCCGTGAACGGCGAGCCGGTGGACGAGAGCAAGCCGAGTTGTGCCAACGTGCGCTGCGCGGCGGGCACCCATTGCGAGATGGTGCAGGTGCAGTGCGTCCGCGCTCCCTGTGATCCGCAGCCCCAGTGTCGGCCGGACACGGCGCCAACGCAGGGCGGCGCGGGCGTAAGCTGCGGCAAGAACACGTGTGCGCCCGGGCAGACCTGCTGCAACGCGAGCTGCGGTATCTGCACCGACCCGGGAAAGGGCTGCATCAAGATGTTCTGCCAGGACGGGCAGCTCCCGCACTGAAGCAGCTCGCCGTCAGGGGCCGCTCAATCCGATGAGGCTTACCTGAGCTGCTCGATGGTGCCGCACACCGAAAGCAGCTGGGCCCGCGCGATGTCGTAGTCGCGTGAGGCTTCGATGCGGCTGCGCCGCGCGTTCTGCTCGAGCTCCTCGGCGTCGAGCAACTCGAGCAAGGTGCTCACGCCCGCGCGGTAGCGCTCGTTTTGCGCCTGACGCGTGGTGGTGGCGGCGGCCAATGTCTCGGTGGCCCGGTCGAGCTGCGCCTTGGCGATTTGGGCTCCATAGAGAGCCTCGGCGACCTGGGCCTTGAGCTGCAGTAAGGTGGTCTCGAAGACCTTCTGGGCCTCGATCACCGCGGCGCTCGTGACCTTGGCGCGTCGCCACACGCCGACATCGAGGGCCGACCAGCGCATGTACAAGAAGGCACTGCCGTTGATCTGACCGCCGTCGATGCCTTTGCCCTCTTTCACGTCGGTGTACGAGAGCGACCCGGTGCCGCTCGCACCGAACACGGGCAAGCGCATGCCCACCGCGGAGCGATGGTTGGCTTGGCTCGCGGCAACCGCGGACTCCGCCTGCTTCACCTCGGGTCGATGGCCGACCGCGAGCTCGGTGGCATCTCTGAGCGTATTGGGCGCCACGAACGGATCATGCTCGAGCACCACGGGTTGCATCGGGGAGGCTGGATCTTCACCCAACGCGGAGGCCAGCGAGGCCATCGCCGCCTGGTGTTCGATGGTGCGGATGTCCAGCATGTGCCGGGCGGCCACCGCCTCGATCTCGGCTCGCTGCGCGTCCACTGCAGGCCGCACGCCCGCGCGCACGAGAGCTGCGATGGACTTCAGCTGGTCGGTGCGTCGCTCGGAGGAGAGCCGTGCGTCGTCGATCAGGAGCTGCGCCGAGAGTCCACGGACGTAGAGTTGGACGGCGGCCTGAATGGCGGTGCGTTGCGCACTGGCGGCGGCAAAAGCCTGCTGCTGCTTCTGAGCACTGGCGGAGTCGATCGCGCCACCGCGCGAGAAGTCGACCAGCGTCCAATCGACGGTCGCGTTGCCCACGGCGTTCAGCGAGGAGTTTTTGACGCGGATGTTGCGCGTGCTCTCCTGGATGTTCTTCGGATCGCCGGACTGATTCAGGTAGTTGGCGAAGGTCTCGAGGTTTTGAACTCGATCCTGGAGCGTCAGGCTGCCGCCTGTGGGGGCCTCGATGAACGACGGCGCCATCAACGTGGAGGTCTGCTCGGTGATCAAGTACGGATAGTTGTTGTACAGGTAGCCAGCCTGCGCGCCGACGCTCACGCGCGGCAGGTAGGCCGCCTTGGCCATATGCTCCTGCGCCTGGAAGCGTTGCAGCGTGGCCAGCGCGGCCAGCACCGCGGGCGGATTGGTCCGTGCGCGCGCGATCACCTCGGCCAACGTCACCGGGCGGCCCTTGGGCAGCGGACGCTCGGCGGGTGTTTCCTCGACCGTTGGCTCCGGCTCCTGAGCGTGCGAGCTAGCCGGGGCCACCAAGGCCGAGCAGGACAACAGCGAGGTCACGAACCCCGCGTGGGTCCGGGAGAGCGCGCGCCGACGCGCGCGAGCCAACGCTTTCATACGAGTTCAGCCACCTTGCGTCCGAAGAGTCGTTCGAGTTGCGTCATCAAGAGATCACTCGGGGCCACGTAAAGACCCTCTCCCTTCAAGTGGACCCTGAACTCCGTAGTTCTGAGTTCGAGTTGCACTGGGCAGGAGCCGGGGTGGCCGAGCAAGGTGCGCTTGAGCGTGAGCAGAGCTTGATCGGCCAGGGAGTCGAGCTCTAGTGTCACACGCACGGCCTTGGCTTTTTGAGAGAAATATGACGCCAGCGGCTTCACGTCCGTAAGCAGGAGCTTGGTGGTGAGTTGTACTTCGGTGTCGTCGTCTCCTGCGCTCGCGTTGCGATCACCCTCGAACTGCACCTGTCCGCTGATGAGCACGGGCTCACCCGAGGTGAGGACGTCGCGCGAGGACTCGAGGAACTTCGGTCGCACGATGACCTCGACGCGGTCGCTGGCGTCCTCGAGGGTGAAGAAGGCCATCTTTCCACCGGCTTTGGTGGGCCGCTCGCGGAACCCCTCCACCAAGCCGCCGATCTCCACCCGGGCTTCCGCCGGCAAGCTGGAGAGCCCAGCCACGTTGGAGGTACAGAAGCGTTTCACCTCGGAAAGGTAGGCATCGAGCGGGTGTCCCGAGACATAGAAACCGAGGGCATTGCGCTCCCGAGAGAGCAGATCACGGGTATTCCACGGCTCGACCACCACGAATTCGCCGCGCTCGACCTTCATCTCCTTCTTGTCGGCCTCGGACAGCAGTCCGAACAGGTCCTGTTGCCCGCTCGCCTTCTCGGCTTGCAGCTTCTTGCCGCGCTCGATGGACGTGTCGATGCTGGCAAAGGCTTGGGCGCGGTGCACCTTGCGCGGCTGGTGCAGGCGATCGAAGGCGCCGCACTGCACGAGCGCTTCGAGCACGCCCTTGTTGAGCTTGCGCAGGTCCACGCGGGCCGTGAAGTCGTACTGATCCACGAAGGGGGCAGGGCTGCCGTCCTCGGACTTGCGCGCCTCGAAGATGGCCTCGAGCGCAGCGTCGCCGATGCCCTTCACGCCGCCCAAGCCGAAGCGGACCTTGGGGCCCTCGACGTCAGCCACCACGCCGCCACTACACACCGGGCGGCCCTCCTTGCGAGGCTTGATGTTGGGGGTCGGCTCATACACCACGCTGAAGTCGATCTGACTCTCGTTGATGTCCGGCGGGAGCACCGTGATGCCCATGGTGCGGGCCTCGGCCACCGTGCGCACCACCTTCTCGATCTTGTCCTTGTCGGCACTCAGCGTGGCGCACATGAACTCGACCGGATAGTGGGTCTTGAGATAGGCGGTCTGATAGGTGATGAGCGCGTAGGCCGCCGAGTGCGACTTGTTGAAGCCGTAGCCCGCGAAGTACGCCATCAGGTCGAACACGCGCGCCGCGTCGGCCTCCGCGTGACCGTTCTTGAGTGAGCCCTCGATGAAGATGCCCTTCTGCTTCTCCATCTCCTCGGGCTTCTTCTTGCCCATCGCGCGGCGCAACAAATCGGCGCCGCCGAGCGTGTAGCCCGCCATCTTCTGGGCGGCCTGCATCACCTGCTCCTGATACACGATCACGCCGTAGGTGGGCGCGAGGATCTCCTCGAGGCACGCATGCGGGTACTCCACCTTCTTGCGCCCATGCTTGCACTCCACGAAGTCGTCCACCATGCCGGTGCCGAGCGGACCGGGTCGGTAGAGCGCCACGGCGGCCACGATGTCTTCGAAGCAGTCGGGCTTGAGCTTCTTGAACAGGCCCTGCATGCCGCTCGACTCGAGCTGGAACACGTTCGTGGTTTCACCCGATTGCAGGAGCGCGTAGGTGGCGGCGTCGTCGAGCGGGATGCGATCGATGCGGAACGGTTGGCCGTCCTTGTCGGGGCGCCTGCCGATCAGGCGGCACGCGATGTCCACCACGGTGAGGGTCTTGAGGCCCAGGAAGTCGAACTTGACGAGACCCGCCGCCTCGACGTCGTCCTTGTAGTACTGCGTGACGTAGACGCCCTCTTCCGGGCAGAACACGGGTACGTGATCCCAGAGCGGACCCTGGCTGATCACCACGCCCGCTGCGTGCATACCGGCGTGGCGCGTGAGCCCCTCGAGCGTGGTCGCCGTGTCGAGCAGGTAATGGACCTTGGGGTCCTCCTTGTAGAGCGCCTTGAGGCGCGGCTCCTGCTCCAGCGCCTCCGGGATGGGCACGCTCTTGCCCGCCACGGGCTCCGGAACCAAGGTCGCGACGCGCCCGGCATCCTGGGGCGAGAAGCCCATCACTCGGCCCACGTCGCGCACCACGCTGCGGCTCTTGAGCAGGTGGAAGGTGGCGATCTGGCCCACGCTCTCGGAGCCGTACATGTTGCGCACGTAGTCGATCACGCGGTCGCGGCCGGCCATGCAGAAGTCGACGTCGAAGTCGGGCATGGAGACGCGCTCGGGATTGAGGAAGCGCTCGAACAGCAAGTTGTAGGGCAGCGGATCGAGATCGGTGATGCCGAGGGCGTAGGCGGCCAGCGAGCCTGCGCCCGAGCCGCGGCCGGGACCGACGGGCACGCCGTTGCTTTTGCCCCAGTTGATGAAGTCCTGGACGATGAGGAAGTAGCCGGAGAACCCCATCTTCGCGATCATCTTGCACTCGAGATCGAGACGGGCGTCGTACTCGGGGCGGTTCACGGTCAGGCCGCGCGCCTGGAACTCCGTCAGGCGCTTCTCGAGGCCTTCCTGCGCCAGACGCGTGAAGTGCTCGGCCTCGCTCACGCCGGAAGGCAGCGGGAACGAGGGCAACATCGGGTTCTTCGTCGGGCTGGCGGTGCCCGCGGTCATCTCCGAGACCTTGAGCGTGTTGCGCGCGGCTTCGGGCACGTGGCGGAAGCGCTGCAGCATCTCCTGGGTGGTCTTCAGGTAAATCTGATCGGAGCCGTGGTGGATCCGCTTCATCTCCTCGAAGGTGCGACCGGCAGCGATGCAGGTGAGCGCGAGCTGGGCCTGCGCGTCGTTCTGCTCGTGGTAGTGGCAGTCGTTCGAGGCCACCGTTTCGAGGCCGTTGTCGCGGGCCAGCTTGTGCAGGATCTCGTTGAGGGGCTTCTGCTCCGGGAAGCCGTGATCCTGCAGCTCCACGAACAGATTGCCCGGCTCGAGCGCGTCCTTGAGCACGCCGAGCGAGCGGCGCCCGGCCTCGGGGCCACGCATCAAGACTTCCTGCGCAATCCAGCCACCCATGCAGCCGGTCAGGGCCACCACGCCCTTGCGGTGCTGGGAGAGCATCTCCAGGTCGATCACCGGCTGGTCGCGGATCATGCCGCGCACCCAGCCGAGGCTCACGATGCGGACGAGGTTCTTGTAGCCGTCCTGGCCGGAGGCCAGCAGCACCATGTGATGCGGATTCTTGAGGTCCTTCGTGCGATCGGGCGTGAAGTAGACCTCGCAGCCCAGGATCGGCTTGATTCCAGCGCCCTTGCAGGCCTTGTAGAGCTGCACGGCACCGTACATGTTGCCGTGATCCGTGAGGGCCACGGCTCCCATGCCGTCGTCTTTGACGCTCTGGACGAGGCGCTCGATGCGGATGGCGCCATCGAGCATCGAGTACTGGCTATGAACGTGGAGGTGGACGAACTCACCGGACATCGGTTCAGAGGTCTCCCGCGCGGAGGCCCATGGTGCACCGGCGTCCCCCCGGCTTCAATGCGAAGCTACAGCACCGGCCAGGGACGTCGGTGCCGGCGGGAAGGTTCGCGGCCAAGGGGGTGAGCAGGCGCTTCACGGAGCGAGCGGGCCCTGCAAATCGAGCTTAGTTGCTAGGGGTAGGGGCCCATGCTAACTACCGCGGCCCAAACGCGGACCACCAGTCCGTGGGGCACACACGGTTCTCGCGCGCTCACGGCGCGCTGCTCAGAGAAGGCTCGCGCGCCTACAGCGCGCTTGGACACAGGTTTGGAGAACGTCATGACCACGAAGTCGCCGCTCGCCCTCGTCAAAGAGCGCTTTCAGGACAAGGAAGGCCTCCTGAAGGCCGTGAAGGAACTGGCCACGGAAGACCTGTGGGCCGACCGCGTCGACGGGGACAAGGGCCTCGACTGCGTCTCGAACAAGAAGCTGCTGCGCCTCCACAGCGTGCTCAGCGAGGTAAAGAAGAGCTTCGGCAGCCGCGCCAAGCTCATCGACGCCATCGCGACCCAGGAGAAGCGCACCAAGGACGAGGGCTACAAGGCCCGCCTCGCTCGCTTCAGCACGCCCCGCCTGTTCGACGAATACAAGGCCGGAAAGAAGCGCGCCGCCAACTGAGCGCCGCTGCCTTTCTGCAGTGAGCAGCGCTGCCGACCTCGCGGCCGGCGGCGTTTCTTCATTTAGGGCTCGTGAGGAGAGGCGCGAAAGTGTTCCAGGGACGCCGGCACCCAGGGGGGCGCCGCGAGCCCCGAAGGCTCACTCCTCTTGGGCCCACTTCACCGGCTTGAACCAGCGCACGATGAAGTAAGCATCGAGCAGCACGAAGCCCAAGCAGAACAGGCCCACCAGCCACGTCCATAGATAGGCGCTCGGCTGTTCGTCCACCAGCAGCATGAAGGACTCGCCCGTGACGGGGAGACCCGCATCTTCCTGCATGCTCTTGGCGAGATCGGCGTAGCGACCCCCGAGATCTTCGAAGCTCACCAGGCGCCCGCTGAACTCCGAACGCACGAAGCTCTCGCCCCCGTGCTCCTCGATCTGCACGTAGACCTGGCGCTGACCGGACAGCGGAAACACTCGGTACTGCGTGCCGAGCCCACGCGAGAAGCGCACCGCTCGCGCCACGGTTGGAATGCCTTCCAAGTGCACGTAGCTATTGGACTCGAGGCTGCTCAGATCGAGCTGCCGGGCATCCCCGAGATCGCGCGGCTGGGTGCGAGCCAGCGCGTAGCTCATGTCGCCGAACAGCGAGACCACCAGGGCCAAGGCGGCTACCACGGCCGCTGCCATCACGGTCACGGTCACCACGCGTTGGGTCTGCGGCGGCGCATTCAGCGCGACCAACTCCTGATCGAGCTCCGCCCCCCCGCCTTCGGAGGGGGTAGAACCGAGATCCGCTGGCGCTGTTCGACCTGCGTGGCTCACCGTACTTCTGACAACCTCGCTGCCGTCAGGTTCTCAGATTTTCACTAGAAATGTGTGAGCCGTGTCCGGTGGGTTCAGGCCAGGCGCCCCGCCTGAGCGCGGAGGATATGCCCAGCTCCTGGAGCAGTGACCTAAAAGGCCACCCGTTCCGCGATCCAACTCGCAATTTGCTCCCCAAAGAAGAGGTACTCGATGGCCGACAGCGCCAGCATGGGTCCGAACACCATCATCGGTGGGCCGCTCTGGGGGGCCTCTTCCGTGGCCTGGTTGGGCTCCTCGGAGCTCGCCTCGGAGGCCTGGTTGGCCGGCTGATCCTGCTCGTCGGGCCGCTGAGGTATCAGTGGAACACCGAGTATCATGGCGACACCCGCCGCCAAGAGCCCCTGAAAGCTGCCGGCGACCAGGACGAACAGCACCGACTGCCAGCCCAGAAAGGCTCCGATCATGAGGAGGAGCTTGGCGTCGCCTTCGCCCATGCCGCGACGTCCGGTGATCAGTTCGTAGCCCCACACGAAGGCGAGCTGAACGATGAGAAAGCCGACCCCGGCCCCGACCGCCGCTTCGAGCGCCCCGGGGTGATTGCGGAAGCCCGCGGTGGCGAGACCCAGGGCGGCCCCGGGCAGGGAGACCTCGTCCGGGATCTCCATCCATTCGAGGTCGACGAAGGTCGCGATCACCAGGCCGCCGACAAAGATGAAGTAGAGGACGCTCTCGAGCGTGGCGAACAGCGCGCTGGTCCCCTCCGGAGCAGACACGAAGAAACGCTCCGCCACCGCCATCCCGAGGACTCCGGTAAGCAGCTCGACCAGGACGTAGCGGGGGGTCATCGGGGCGCCGCAACAGGCCGCCCGTCCGCGCAGCGCGATGTAACCGACGATCGGCACATTCAGGTACCAGCGCACGGGGGCGCCACAGGCCGGGCAGTGGCTGGGGGGCTTCACCACCGACATGCCGCGTGGCCAGCGATAGATCGCGACGTTGAAGAAGCTGCCCCACAGGGCCCCGCCCACGAAGGCGGCGAGTCGAATGAGCCAGGCGGGCAACTCGGCGGCGGCGATGACTTCGGGGCCAGGGAGCACGCCGCGAGTCTAGCCGAACACCGCGCGATCGCGCAGGAATGCTCAGAATGCTAGGAAGGGCCCGCATCCGCCCGGTCGGAGCGAGGCACCATGAGCGAGATCCAACCCAGAGAAGAGCTGACCGACGTACGACGTGTGGTCGTGAAGATCGGCACCAAGTCGATCACGGCGGGCCAGACAGGTCGTTTTGGTGAGGTCGCGGCGCAGGCTGCCGAGCTGCGCGCGGGCGGGCGGCAGCTGGTGCTGGTGTCCTCGGGCGCCATCGCGCTGGGCTTTCCGCGTCTCGGTTTGAAGACTCGGCCGACCCAGATGGCGGAGCTGCAGGCCAGCGCGGCGGCCGGCCAGTCGCGTTTGATGCACGCCTATGAAGTGGCCTTCGCCCCGTACGGCATCGAGGTGGCGCAGATCCTGTTGACCCACGACGGCATCAGCAACCGCGACCTCTATCTGAACGCGCGGGCGGCCATCGACGCGCTCCTGCAGTACGGCTGCGTTCCCATCATCAACGAGAACGACACGGTCGCCGTCGAAGAGATCCGCTTCGGAGACAACGACCAACTCGCCGCCATGGTGGCCACCCTGGTAGGCGCCGACTTGCTGGTGCTCCTGACCGACGTGGAGGGCCTGCTGGACGGCGACGGCAAGCGCATCGAGACGGTGCGCAGCGTGGAAGAAGTGAAGAGCCTGGTGCGCCCCCATGAAGCGGGCGGCCTGAGCTTGGGCGGCATGGAGAGCAAGCTGGAGGCCGCCCGGCGTGCCAGCCTGCGAGGTCTGCCGGTGGTGATTGCGGACGCTCGGGATCCCCAGGTGGTCTCGAAGATTTTGCGCGGCGAGAACGTGGGGACGTTGGTGTTGCCCCAGGGCTCACGCCTGGCCAGTCGCAAGCACTGGATCGCCTATGCCCTCAAGGCGCGCGGGGCCGTGCTGGTGGACGAGGGGTGCGCGCACGCCCTGCGCACGAAGCAGAGCAGCTTGCTGCCGGCCGGGGTCGTGGGGGTGCGGGGCGACTTCGCCCAGGGCGACCCAGTGAGCATCCTGGGACCCGACGGGAAGGAGCTCGGACGGGGGCTCGCGCGCTACGCGATGCTCGACGTGGCCCGCCTGGCCGGCGCCAAGGCCAGCGAAATTGAAGCCAGAATCGGCCACTACGTGGGGGACGCCGTGGTCCACCGCGACGACCTCGTGGTGCTCTGAACGCGGCCGAAATGCTAGGTTCCTGGGAAACCGCGCCGGCGCGCGCGTGAGCAAGAAGATGGCGGAAGCAGTGGACATCGTTTCGTTGGTGAAGAACCTGGCGCTGGAGGCGAAGCAAGCCTCCCGTGCCCTGGCCACGGCCAAGACCGAGCAGAAGAACGCCGTGCTGCGGCGCGCCGCGGTGGGCTTGCGCGGACCAGCCGGGGAAGCCGTGCTCGTGGCCAATCAAAAGGACATGGAGGTCGGGCGCGAGCTCGGCCTCAGCGCGGCCATGCTCGAGCGGCTGTTGCTCGATCGCAAGCGCCTCGATGGGATCGCTGCCGATGTGGAATCGGTGGCCCGCCTGCCGGATCCGGTGGGGCAAATCGAGTCCCTGCGTGAGCTCGAGAGTGGCATTCGCGCGGGCCGCATGTCGGTGCCGCTCGGCGTGATCGCGATGATCTACGAGAGTCGTCCCAACGTGACGGCGGATGCGGCTGCGCTGTGCATCAAGAGCGGCAATGCGTGCGTGCTGCGCGGTGGCAAGGAGGCCTTCCACTCGTCGCAGGCCATCGCGGAGATCTTCGAGCAGGCTCTGCTCGAGAACGGCCTGCCCAAGCGCAGCGTGGTGCTGCTGCCCACGACCCAGCGGGAGGCGACCCTCGCGCTCCTGGGCCTCGATGGCATCATCGATCTCGCCATCCCGCGCGGCGGGGAAGGGCTGATTCGCTTCGTGGCGGAGAACGCTCGCGTGCCTGTCATCAAGCACTACAAGGGCGTGAACCACGTCTACGTGGACGCATCGGCAGACTACGCGAAGGCAGAACGCATCCTGATCAACGCCAAGGTTCAGCGCCCCAGCACGTGCAACGCCGCCGAGACCTTGCTCGTGGATCGGGCCGTGGCGGCGCAGCACCTACCGCGCCTGTGCGCGGCCATGGTGGAGCGCAAGGTGGAGCTGCGCGGCTGCGAGGAGACCCGGAGCTTGGTGCCCGGGATCAAGCCCGCCACCGACGCCGACTTCGACACGGAGTACAACGACTACATCCTCAACGTGCGCGTAGTGGGAGGCTTCGAAGGAGCCCTCGAGCACATCGCGAAGCACGGCTCGCTACACAGCGAGACCATCATCACCGAGGACTACTCCAAGGCCGAGCGCTTTTTGCGCGAGGTCGACGCGAGCGCGGTGATGATCAACGCCAGCACACGCTTCAACGACGGCGGACAGCTCGGGCTCGGCGCGGAGATCGGCATCTCCACCACCAAGCTGCACGCCTATGGCCCGATGGGGCTGAACGAGCTGTGCACCAAGAAGTGGGTCGTCTACGGAGACGGCCAGGTACGCGCCTAGGGCGCCGATCGATTTTTTTCGACCGTGGGATTGGAGCATCGACTTGGCAGCAAAGAAGAGCACGAGGCCGTCGGCCGCAGCGACCAAGAAAAAGGCCGCGCCGAAGGCGAAGAAGAACCCGGCGCGCGATCTGGCGTTGGCAATCGCGGAGGCCGCCCTCGACAAGAAGGCGCTGCAGGTCGAGATCATCGAGGTCTCCGACAAGGTGGACTACGCGGACTACGTGGTCGTGATGAGTGCCACCAGCGATCGTCACGCCAACGCCCTCGCCAAGAACGTCGACGCCGAGATGGCGCGCAAGGGCATCCACGCCAACAGCATCGAAGGCTTGCCTCAGGGCGCCTGGGTGCTGATGGATTTCGGAGACGTGGTAGTGCACATCTTCCACGAAGACACCCGGGGGTACTACGACCTCGAGGCGCTCTGGTACGACGCCGCGCGCGTGCCGGTGAGCGACAAGCCGCGCGCTCCGTGAGGAGCGTACGGCCGGTGCTGCGCCGAGCCGAGGGTAGAGGAGTTCCGTCGTGAAGATCCACGTTATCTCGGTCGGCAAGATCAAGGAGCGCGGCCTTCGCGAGTTGCTCGACGACTACGCCGGCCGCATCCAGCGCTACGCCAGCTTCCACGAGGTCGAGCTCAAGGACGGCTCCACGGCCGAGGTCGAGGAGCGCTTTCGCAAAGCCATTCCAGCGCGGGCGAAGGTGGTCGCGCTCGAGGTGCTGGGGAAGTCGCTGTCCAGCGAGGGCCTCGCGAAGATCATCGGTCAGAGCATGGAGACCGCGGGGCAGGACCTGGCCTTCTTGATCGGCGGAGCGTACGGACTACCCGAGAGCACATCCACGGCAGCTCATCTCAAATTGTCGTTGTCCGCACTCACGTTGCCGCATCGTCTGGCGCGTCTGCTGTTGTTCGAACAGATCTATCGCGGCTTCACCATTCTTCGCGGTGAACCTTACTCGCACTGAGCGCAGCGAATCATAGTCGGGGTGATGGCCCGATCTGGCACAGCGCGCGAAGCTCCATGACACGGATGCCAGTGCCTCCGGAGTGGGCGTCGTCTTGCGTGATGAGGGGCCGATCGACGTGAAAGCCGTCGAAAAATGCGATCGACATGGGTGGTTTTTCCCAGCACGCGAGCGTTGGCTTGGATCCTGCTGAGGTGCCTCGCCCATGGATTGGCTTAAGCACGTGGGGGCCTGCGGGCTTCTGATGGGCGGGATCTGCCTTGCGGCCTGCTCTGACGCCGACGCGCCCACCAGCGCTAGTGCGTCCGCAGGCGACGGGGACGCCGAGTTCGACGGCGGCCTCAGCGGTGACGACGGCGATGGCGATGGTGACCGTGACAACGGCGGCGCCGAAAGCCCGCCGGTTCTGCCCCCCGAAGTGGAAGAGACCTTGAGCTTCGATACGCCTCAAGCCGGCCGTACTTCCGTCTATGTGCCGAACCCGGTGACCAATCGGGTCGCCGTGGTGAACGCCGAGACCTTCGCCATCGAAACCGTCCCATCGGGCACGGGACCTACCTACGCCGCAACGGTGCCCGGACAGGACGTGGCCGTCGTCATCAACGTGGGCTCCAAGGACGCTTCCCTGCTGCGCACCGTGGACGGCCACACCACCGTGATCCCGCTGCCACTCAACCACGACGCCAACGCGGTGGCGGTGTCGCCGAGCGGCAAGCACGCGGTGCTGTACTTCGACGCCTCGGCGAGCAAGGGGACGGCCTCGAGCTTCCAGGACGTCACCGTCGTGGACCTCACCGAAGGCATGGAGCATGCGCGCGGCGTGAGCGTGGGCTTCAGACCGCGCAGCGTGCAGTTCTCCGGCGACGGGACGTGCGCCTACGTGAACGGCGCGAACGACCCGAACGTGCGCAATACCACGTGTGCTTTCGTCAATACCGAGGACGGCATCTCGGTGATCGATCTGGCCGCCGCCGTGGACGGGCCGACCATCGCGCGCCTGGTGCCGGTCGGCGATGCGCTTTCCGAGCAGTTGTCCCAGGACGTGCAGGTGGCCCCCGACGGTCGCTACGCCGTCGCTCGGCGCGAGGGCACCAGCTCGATGCGCCTGGTGGATTTGGTCAGTGGGGAGATCACGGTCCTCGATCTCAAGTCGCTGCAGCTGGCTCCGCCACCCAAGGCGAGTGGAGACGCCGGCCCCGCGAACGGCGCGGACGGAGGGCTGCCAGGCGTCGTCGGCAACATGCTCTCGGCGGGCGCGCTGGACTTGTCGGACATGGACTTGTCGCCAGATGGCTCGCTCGTGCTGGCCGTGGAGCGTTATCGCGGTGCGCTCTTGCGAATCCCGCTGCCGGCAGGCTTCGTCGACCCCACGCAGATCGAGATTTCCCAGGTTCGCGATCAGCTGGTGGGGCAGGTCAGCATCGCCAAGAGCGGCGACGTCGCGATCATGTACACCACCGTGAACGACACCGAGGGGGTCGTGCTCGTGGACTTGGCCAAGGGGACAGCTCCGCGCGGCGTGCGTCTGCGCAAGGCCGTCCGTGCGGTCGCCTTTTCGGACAACGGTACCCGGGCCTTGGTGCTCCACAGCGCGGTCGGCAAGGCGGGGGCCACAGCGAGTGAAGACGACCGCATCGATGCCTCCGAGGGTTACAGCCTGATCGATACCGCCACCGGCTTCGCCAAGCTGCAGCTGACGCCCGCGGCCGTTCGTCAGCGCGACATCCTGGTGCTCGATGGTCCGGGCAAGTTCTTCGCGCTGCTGCGTGACGATGCCCAGGGCGTGCGGTCGATGGAGATGGCGGACCTCAACTCGTTCCAGGTCACCAGTCTGACGCTGGCTCGCCCGCCTTCGTCGATCGGACTCTTGCCCGGACTCAGCCGCATCTTCATCGGGCAGGAGAACTCGGGCGGCATGATCACGTTCGTGGATAGCAACACCGGCGAGGTCGCGCGGGCGGTCTCCGGTTTCGAACTCGCCAGCAGGATTCGTCAATGAGAACGCTGAGACTTTCACTGGGCTTCGCCCTGAGCTGCCTCGCGTCGCTCGGGTGTCAGGACGACGGTTCGCTCGCCGAGTTCCACGTCAGCGTGGCGCCGGTGCCGCTGGAGGGCTCGCTGCTCTACGCGCATCGCGTGGACGGCGCGGGCGACGCCTTGATCGTCGACGTGAGCGGAGCCAAACCGCGCATCGCGTCGCACCGACTGCCTGCGGGCGACCTCAAGAGCTATCCGAGGCCGGGCAGCGCCGGCCACGAGGTGGTGGTGCTGACCGGAGGACTGGCCTCGGATCCTGCGGCGGGGCAGCGCGAGTCGATCGGGTCCGCGGTGCTCGTGTTCGATCGCCATGGAGAGCGCTTCCGCAAGACGTTGGACGGTCGTTTTAGCGACCTCACGCTGTCCCCGGATGGACGCGTCGCCCTCGCGCATGGCCACGGCGCCGGCGCGGGCGTGGACGTGGGCAATACGGTGGCCATCGTGGACCTCTCGGATCCGAGCCTCGATGTGCGGACGGTGGCGCTCAGCGACAGCACAGGGCGCCCGGCGCAGTCGTTCGCCTTTCCTGATCCCGCCGACGGTTCCCGCAGGCTGCTGGTGGCGCGCGGGGTCGACAACCTGACCATCCTCGAGCTCGACTACCTCGATCGCAAGCCCAAGGAAGTGCCCCTCAAGCTGCCTTCGGACGGGCGTGCGCTGCAGGCGGGCAAGCTGATCTTCCGGGCCGACGAGATCTTCGTACAGATCGAGGGGAGCAGTGACGTGTTGCTTCTCCAGTTGGTGCCGCTCGACGCTGCCGGTCCAGAAGCCTTCAAGTTGGTGCCGCTGTATTTGGCGACCAGCGCCAACGTGCAGGACATCGAGCTGGTCCGAGAGGGCGGGCCCGACCGGCGCTTGGTCGCACTGGGGCAGGGCAAGGTCAGCGTGGTGGATCCCGTCACGGGAGACGCGACGACGTCAAACACGGATGCCAGCTATGACGACTTGATCCGCTTCGTGGGGCGTTCCCCGGTGGATGACGAGCTACGCGAGCGCGGCCTGCTCGTGCCGCATCAGGGCTCACGAATCGCGTTCGTGGACTTTGCGAACGGCACGGCGTGGTCGGACGAGCAGGTGGAGACGCTGGACTTGCCCGATCAGCTCCAGTCGGTGATTCCGCTGAACGATCATCGATTGGTCGTGCTGCTGTACTCCTCCGGCGGCCTCGGGCTGGTCGATCTCGACGCCCGCAAGGTGACGCCGATCAGCACGGGGTCGACCGTGCAAAGCATGCTCATCGACGAGTCGCCGCAGGAAGCCAACCTGTGGTTGAGCTTGACCAACGAGCACGTTGCGCGGGTCAACCTGCTGGGGCTCGATGCGCGCGAGATCGCGCTGGCCGCCCAAGCGGATCAGCTGCTCCTGATCGAAGGCAGCCCGCGCAAGATCGCGGCGGTGCACGACTCCGACGCCGGCTTCGTCACGCTGCTCGACCCGGCCGAGCCGTCGCGTGCCACGGCGCGCGAGCTGGTTTCTTTCTTCTACACCGACATCTTGGATTGAGGCCTGACGTGCGGACCTTCCTCAGCATCGCGCTTTCTCTGGCCGTCGCAGTTCCCGTCGCAGTCGCCCAACCGGCCACGCCGCCCGCTCCCCCGGGCGGCGTGGGAGGGCCCCCTGCGAGTGTGCCCGGCGTGCCCGCCCCCGCTCCACTGGCTCCCGTCGCGCCGGCCGAGCTCCCGCCGCCCGCCCAAGCGGTGCCCGCGGCTGTCCCAGCCGCCCCGGTGCCGCTCGCTGTGCCTGTGCCTGCTGCATCCGTCGCGCCCGTCGCGCCTGCGGCGGCACCCGAGGCTCCCGCGAGTGCGGCCCCGAACGGCCAGCCCGCCCCGACCACGCTGCCGCCGTTGCCGGCCTGGACCCCGGAAGCTCGCGCTACGGCCACACGCCGGCCCGTGCGGCGCGCTCCGCCGACCCCGCCGCCCTACGTGCGCCGCAGCGCAGGCGCACCGTTCGCCCTGGCCGTCGGTGGCGGCTTGGTGTGGAACGACGACGTGGGCTATCGGCTGGTCGGAGCCAAGCGGGAGCCTCAGTTCGATGCGTTCGCGAGCTACGACATCTTGCAGCCGGGTAAGCGCTTGGTGGTGTCGCTCGGCGCGAGCATCCGCCATGCGCGCGCGAACAGCGAAGGGCTCGAGATCACTGACAACACGTTGCAGGCAGAGCTCATCGCTCGCTTCGCCATGCGCTCCTGGCTTTGGCCCCACGGCCGCGCGAGTGTCGGCGGCGCCTGGACTCGGGTCAAGCTCGACGACCAAGGGCGCGGCGGCAGCATCGACGAACGCGACCTCGGCCTGGCCAGCAGCTTCGGCGGTGGCATCACGCTGCGTACACCCACGCGGGCCCTGGAGACCGCAGGGGGCCGGGCGGCGTCGCTCTCCTTGGGCATCCTGGTCGAAGGCGGCTACACCCTGGCCAGCGCGGCCAATTTCTCCGGCGTACCAAGCGGAGCCACCGACCTCGAGCGCGGCGCCGTGCGACTCGGCACCCTGACCCGCAGCGCGCCTTACATGCGCATCATGGCTGTCGTCCGCTTCTAATCATCAGTTCCTTTCGAACCGCGCAACCTGGTTCGCCTCAGGACGATACCTGGGGGCATGTTGCGTGACCTTTGGCATGGATTGCTCGAGTTGCTGGCGCCGCCCACCTGTGCGGCCTGTGGCGCCCCGCTCGAGGCGCGCGAGGACGGCTTTTGCGAGGGCTGCGCGCTCTTGCTCGATGAGTTTCCCAACGTGGAGAGCAGCGACGACCGTGCGGCGTACGCGTACGGCGGTCCCGTGGCCGAAGCCATTACGCAGCTCAAGTATCGCGGTCACAGCCACCATGCGAGGGTGCTTTCGAGCTTGTTGGTCGACACCGCGGACGGCTGGCAGGGCCGCATCGAGCGGGTCTGTGTCGTGCCTCTCCACGGGCGACGCTTGCGGGAGCGCGGGTTTAACCAGAGTGCCTTGCTCGCCGCGCCCGTGGCGCGCGCGTTGGGCGCACGCTTCGATCCATGGCTCCTGTGCCGTACCCACGAGACCAAGACCCAGGTGGGGGCCAATCCCGTGGCGCGTCGGCAGCAGCTCCGAGGCAGCTTTCTGGCGCGCCCAAGGGCCCGGGGGGCGAACGTGCTCGTGGTGGACGACGTGCGCACCACCGGTGCCACGCTCCACGAAGCGCGTCGCGCGCTTTCGGAGCAACAGGCGGGGAGGGTGTACACGCTCACGCTGGCTGCGGTCGAAAGGAACTGAGCCGGGCGCGCCCCTGCCTATACTGGCGCGCCATGTCGAGGCGGAAGGCCCCACAGCGAACCGGGATCGTACGCAGACTGGGCTGCTCCGCCCTGGTCACGGGTGCGTGCATGATCTCCTACGCCTGCGGACCCTCGTTCCGTCCCGAGGCCCATTTGGCCAACGAACGCAGCTTTCTGCGCCTCGGCGTCGAGCTCGACAAGGAAGAGCAGGCGGTTCGCCACGTCCTGGCCCAGCGCAAGCTCTTGGTGGCCGCCGAGGTGCGAGGTCCTGCCTTCATTGCTCTGGGCGCGTCCACGCTCGACACTCGGCTGTCGGCCATTCGCGTGATTTCCCCGCGCGGCGTCATCGTGGCCGAGGACGCTGCGCACGACGATCTCTTCGCGCCTGCCGAGCTGCAGCTGTTCGATCGCTTCCCCACCATGGTAGACGATTATGCCTTCGTGGCCTGGACCCGGATTCCCTACGGGCGCGATCTGGGCTGCGCCTCGCTCTACCGGATTCTCCCGGACCTGAGCGCCGTGGCGGCCGTCCTCGACGTGAGCACCGTGGGCCCGCGCGCCTGCATCGCCGAGCTGACGCGTGCCGGGGACGGTCAGATGTCAGCACGCCTCGCCTTTCCTGGGCTCTACGCAGGGCAGACGCCGAGCTTGATGGTGCAGATGAGCTTTCAAAAGGTGCCCCTGGGTCGCGAACCCCCGCTGGTCCCGGTCGCCAAAATCGCCTCCGGAGGCCCCTGGCTCGAGGCGGAGCGCACCCGTCTCGAGGCGCTGCTTCGTCCTTCCGCCAGCCTCGAGGAGCGCCATGCCCTAGGGGTCGCCCGCGCGGCCGTGGCCTTGTTGGCGGGGCTCGATACGGAGGCTCAGGTGGCCGCCTACCGCAGCAGCATTGGGCGCGTCATGCCGGGTAGCGCGGGTGCCATGCTGGTGGCCGAGACGCTCGACTACCTCGAGGATGGCTGGTCCGAAGCCGAGCCTCCTCCGGCCGGCGAGGCCGCCCCCGACGCCCCCCGAAACGAAGACAGCCTGGTCATCGAGCCGGGGCAGGGGGCCGATGCGGGCGGGCCTGCGCAGGCGCCGGCGCACGAAGACGCCCTGATCATCGAGCCCCCGACACCGTGACCGTGACCCCGCGAGCGTTGCACGTGCAGCGCGTTTCACTACAACGCCACGCCATGGCCAAGAGGCCCGCCAAGGATCCTGGAGAACTGATGGTTTGCCGCAACACCAAGGCGGCCGCGCGCTTCGTCATCGACGAGCGGCTCGAAGCCGGCATGGTGCTTCGCGGCAGCGAGGTGAAGAGCCTGCGCGACAAGAAGGCCGACCTCGACGGCGCCTATGCCCGCATCGATAACGGCGAGCTCTTCCTCTACAAGATGTACATAGGCCCCTACGCCCAGGCCACCGCGTTCGCCCACGAGCCGAAGCAGGCTCGCAAGCTGCTCGCGCACCGACACGAGATCGAGAAGCTCACCGGCAAGCTCGCCACCCGCGGCTACACGCTCATCCCGCTCGCGGTGTATTTCAAGGAAGGGCGCGCCAAGGTGGAGCTGGGCCTCGCCAAGTCCAAGGACATGGCCGACCGCCGCGAGGATCTCAAGCGCAAGGCCGACATGCGCGAGGCCAGGGCGGCGATGAGCCCGAGGAAGGCACGATGAGCGTCCTCGTGAGAGACCGCCACGGCGATACGCTGGCGCTCGTAGGGTTCGACGGAAAGCAGTTCGACCTGATCGGCCCGCGCGCGTTCGCCCCTGGGCAGCCGCTGGTGCTCGAGATGCCGCTCGGCCCTGGCTACCGGCTCGAGCTCAAGAGCACCGGCTCCAGGAAGCGGTCCGACGGGCGCTTCGACATCCGCGCCCGCGCCACCACGCTCGCCAAGGGCGCGCGCGAGGCGCTGGACCAGGCCTTCGCTCAGGCCAAAGGCTAGGCACCCGACAGACTTGGTGGCTCGACGCGGTCGTCGAAGGCGCGGGTCACGCCTCCGCGTGTCGTCGAAGCTCGTTGCGCTCAGGCGCGGCCGTCGAGATCCCCGAGTACGACCTTCTTCACGGCCTCGAAGTCGTTCGGGAGCTCCACCGGCTGGTTGCGGTTCTTGGAGTCGGCGCCGGGCAAGCGTCCTTCGTGGTAGCGCACCTTGAAGTCGGTGAACTTGAGGCCGCTCGCCGTGGAGATGACCACCACGCGCTGGCCAGGCTTGATTTCCTTGCGCGCCACGAGCTTCTCCAGCGCCGCCAGCGCCACGCCGGTGTGCGGGCACGTATAGGCACCCGAGCGGTCTGCCGCCGCGGCCGCCTCCGCCAGCTCCTGCTCGCTCGCCTGCTCCACCACGCCGTCGTAGCTCTGCAGGATCTTGATGGCGCGGTGCACGCTCACGGGATTTCCGATCCGGATGGCCGAAGCTTCGGTCTCCACCGCCGTGATCGGCTTGAAGGTCTCCCAGCCGTTCTTGTAGGCGAGATAGAGCGGGTTGGCCGCTTGCGCCTGAGCCACCACGATGCGCGGCTTCTTGGTGACGAGCCCGAGCGAAAGCATCAGGTCGAAGCCCGCTCCGAGCGCGCTCACGTTGCCCAGATTGCCGCCGGGAATGACGATCCAGTCCGGCACTTGCCAGTCGAACTGCTGCGCGATCTCGATACCAACCGTCTTCTGGCCCTCGAGGCGCAGCGAGTTGAGCGAGTTCGCGAGGTAGATGCCGGGCTCCATGGCCAGCTTCTGGACGATCGCCATGCAGCCGTCGAAATCCGTATCGAGCGCGCACACGAGGGAGCCGTTGGCGAGTGGCTGGACCAGCTGGGCCGTGGAGATCTTGCCCTTGGGAAGCAACACCACCGAGCGGATGCCCGCGGCGGCGCAGTAGGCCGCCAGGGCGGCCGAGGTATCGCCGGTCGAGGCGCAGGCGATGGCCCGGATGGGCTGGCCGTCACGGATCATCTGACGCACCACACTGACCAGGACGGTCATCCCGAGATCCTTGAAGGATCCCGTGTGGCTATTGCCGCAGAGCTTGATCCAGAGCTCCTCCAGGCCGAGGCTCTTGCCGTAGCGCTCCGCCCAGAAGAGGTTGGATCCACCCTCGTCCATGGAGACGATGTTCTCGTCCCGCAGCTCGGGCATGACCCATTCTTTCTTTCCCCAGACGCCGCTCCCGTAGGGCCACTGCGTGGTCTTGTAGCGCTGCTCGAAGAGCTTCATCCACGCGGCCGCGCTGCGGTCGCGCAGCGCTTCCACGTCGTGGCTCACCTCGAGTAAGCCCCCACATTGGGGACAATGGTAAATCACCTGGGTAACCGGCCAGCGCCCTGGGCAGCCAGCAACACAACGAAACGCAGCGGAATAGGCCATGGCGGGCGCAAGTATAGGGGCGGGCCCCCCAGTGCGCTCGCAGCTGTCCCGATTTCCGAAATCGAACCCGTGCGAAGCCTCCATGCCCGCGTTGACCGGGCAGAGCTTCCGTGGTGACCTGCCGCTATGGAGTTGGAATCCAGTGCTCACTCCGCCTCCCGTTACGGCGGCCTGCCGCGGCGGGGGAGCCGCGAGCGAACGGTCATCGACGGGGTGGTGAAGCTGGTCGAGCGGACCTACGGGGACGAAATCGACACGCGCATCCGGGCCATCAGCACCCGCAAGAACGACGCTGGGTTCGATCCCTTCGGCTTCGACCCCGAGACCGCGCGCACCGTCCTCGCGCTGATCACCTTCCTGCACCGCACGTACTTCCGCACCCAGTGCTTCGGGCTCGAGAACATTCCCCGCGGCCGGGCCTTGTTCGTCGCGAACCACTCGGGCCAGGTGCCGCTCGACGGCGTGTTGATCGCCGCTGCGCTGCTGCTCGACATCGACCCCCCGGTCTTCCCGCGCAGCATGGTGGAGAAGTGGGCTCAGAAGCTGCCCTTCTTCTCGGTGCTCTTCCCACGGCTCGGTCAGGTGCTCGGCGCGCCCGAGAACGCACGGCGACTACTCGCATCCGAACATCCTCTGCTCGTCTTCCCCGAAGGTGCGCGCGGTATCTCCAAGCCCTTCCAGCGCCGCTATCAGCTGGAGGAGTTCGGGCTCGGCTTCATGCGCTTGGCGCTCGAGGCGCGTGCGCCCATCGTGCCCGTCGCAGTGATCGGTGGCGAAGAGCAGTATCCGGCCATCGGCAATCTCAAGGGACTGGCGCGTCTGCTGGGCATGCCGGCATTCCCCGTGCTTCCCCAATTGTTGCTTGGCGTTCCATTGCCGTTGCCCACGCGCTATCGCCTGCATTTTGGGGAACCGCTCCACTTCGAGGGCGATCCCGATGAAGACGATTCCGAGATTCAGAACCGCGTGAGTCAAGTTCGTGGCGCCGTGGATCAGTTGCTTCGCAAGGGGTTGGCGGCGCGGCAGCACGTGTTTTGGTAGGTGTCTGTTAGCTCGCTGTCCCTAGCTCTGGGGCATTGCAAGAATCAGTGTTGCGACGCTCGTGGTCGAGGCAGATTGCCACAGCGAGGCCCTATGCCTCGGGCTCGAGCAAAAACATGGTTCCCCGGACCCCTGCAATTCGTGTCAATTTGCAGCAGTGTGACGCGGCATGATGGTTGCAGTCCGCACATCCAACTGTCTCGCAAACGGGTGGTTTAAATGAAGCATCGAGTGCTTGTGGTCGATGACGACCAAGATCAGTGCGCGCTGTTCGAGGCCTCTCTCGACCGTCTTGGTTACGCCGTGAACACCACGACTTCGCCCCAGACGGCTCTCGAGCTGGCGGCGCAAGAGAGCTTTGACGCGATCATCACGGATCTCGGCATGACCGAGATGTCTGGCATCGATCTGTGCGAACGCCTGCTGGGCGTGCGGCCCGACGTGCCGGTGGTGGTGGTCACTGGCTACGGCAGCATGGAAACGGCGATTGCCGCCATGCGCGTGGGGGCTCACGACTTTCTGACCAAACCGGTGGATCCCAAGCTGCTCGGCTTGGCCGTCGCGCGTGCAGTGAAACACGGGCAGTTGCAGTCCGAGGTCAAGCGCCTGCGCGAAGTGGTCGTCGACAAGGCGTCACTCGGCACCCTGGTGGGTGAGAGCAGCTCCATGAAGCGCGTGCACGACCTGGTCGCGCGCGTCGCCGAGAGCGATGCCTCGGTCTTGATCCAAGGTGAGACCGGTACCGGCAAGGAGCTGGTCGCGCGCGCCATCCATCGGCTGAGCCCGCGCAAGAATGGTCCGTTCGTGGCCATCAACTGCGCGGCCGTGCCGGCGCCGCTGCTCGAGAGCGAGCTGTTCGGTCACGCCCGCGGCGCCTTCACGGACGCCAAGTCCGCGCGCGCGGGCCTCTTCGTGGAAGCCTCGGGCGGAACGCTGTTCCTCGACGAAATCGGCGAGCTGCCGCTCGAGGTGCAGCCGAAGCTCCTGCGCGCACTGCAGGAGCGCACCGTGCGCCCCGTGGGTAGCAACCAGGAGCTGCCCTTCGATGCGCGCGTGGTGGCGGCGACCCACCGTGATCTCGAGACCGAGGCTCACGACCGTCGCTTCCGTCAAGACCTCTACTACCGCATCAACGTGGTGCGCATCGACGTGCCGCCGCTGCGCGAGCGCGGCAGCGACGTGCTCAACCTTGCGGCGCACTTCCTCGACAAGTTCAGCAAGCGAGCGAACCGCGAGTCGGTCGGTCTTTCCGCGCCGGTGGCCGAGAGGCTTCTGGCCTACGATTGGCCGGGCAACGTGCGTGAGCTCGAGAACTGCATGGAGCGCGCAGTCGCGCTCGCGCGCTTCGACCAGGTCACGCTGGACGACCTGCCACAGCGCGTGCGGGCCTATCGCGCAGATCGCTTCGTGCTCTCGGCCGACCAAGCCGACGAAATCGTCACCCTGGAGGAGATCGAGCGTCGCTACATCGCGCGCGTGATCACCCTCGTGGACGGCAACAAGTCGCGTGCGGCTCAGCTCCTCGGGCTCGACCGGCGCACTCTCTATCGCAAGCTGGAGCGCTACGAGCAGCAAGCCAACGCCGCTGCCGCCGGGGGCGCCGGAGGCGGGGGCGCTGCCGCGGGTGGCAGTGAACCTCCGCGTGCGTGGGAAGGGACCACATGAGCGCTCCGTCCAAGCCGGAGGCCGACGGCGGCGCCGACTTGTACTTGAGGACGGAGCTCCTGGAACGGATTGCGCACGAGCTGCGCGGCCCGGCTGGCGTCACCCTGGGGGCGCTCGACGAAATCGAGCGCCTGCTGGCGCGCACCGAGGGTGAGGAGGACGCCCGCGCTCTCCTCTCGATGGCCCGCCGCGGTGCGCGGCGCGTGCTTCGGACCGCCGAACGCCTCACGCGGACGGCGCAGCTCGAGGCCGGGCTCCCGCACATGGCTTCCATCCTGCTCGATGTGCGAGAAATTGTTGCGCGGGTGGCCCGGGACACCGAGCAGCTCGAGGGGCGAAGTGCCGTGCGTGTAGAGCTGGTTACGGCGGCACAGCCCTGTGTCGCACATGTGGACTCGAACTGGCTCGGCGCCGCGCTGGGAGAGCTCTTCTCGCAGTCCATCCGTTGCGCGCGCTCCCATGTCCAAATTCAGGTGCAGAACGACGCGGGCTTCGTTCGCATCAGCGCACGTGACGATCGCGCGAACAATGTTGAGCTTCCTGATGCTCGCTTCATCCCGCTTAGGGATAGGCGAGATTGCGGACTCGGTTGGCCGCTCGCTCTCGACGTCGCGCGCGCGCACGGTGGCGAACTCGCCATTTCGGCACAGAGCAGCGGTGCTGGCGGCGCCAGCACGGGTGCCCTCGCTGTCTTGAGTTTAAAAGCCGCCTGAACCGCAGTATGGTAGTGCCGTAGAGCCGCGCTGCGTGCCGGGGGTTACGCTGACGCGACGTGTTCGAGAGACCACTGTCGCTACGCGGCGTGCCTCCCTCGCGGAGGCCAAGGAGGCACCGAGTGTCGTTGCCTGTTCAGACGGCTACAGCGCTGAGACTCTTGTTGATCGACGACGACGAGATCGATCGCGCACAGGTACGACGCAGCCTGCGTAAGGCCGCTCCGCAGATCGAGTTCGTGGTCGAGGAGGCCGAGAACCCGCAGCAGGCGGGCATCGCAGCGCGCGCGGGCGTGTTCGACTGCATCTTGCTCGACTATCTACTGCCGGGGGCGCGCGCCACGGATATCCTGCCGGCGCTGATCGGGTTGCAGCCTTCGGCGGCCATCGTGGTGCTGACCGGGCAGGGTGACGAGACCATCGCCGTGGAGCTCATGAAGGCGGGCGTCTCGGACTATTTGCCGAAAGACGGTCTGGATCCCGAACGGCTGTGGACCGCCGTCAAGTACGCGGTCGCGCTGGCCAAGGTTCGCCGCGACACCGCGCATTTCGAGAACGCGCGTCGCCGGCAGGCGGCGCAGCAGCGGGCGCTGGTGGAGGCGGCTCCTTCCATTTCGGGCGTGCTCTCGCTCGAGGAGCTGGCGCGGGTCTCGGCCGAGAAGGCGCGCGATGTGCTCGGCGTGGCCGACTGCTTCGTCATGCTGAGGGAGCGCGAAGCGGAGGCCATGAGCTTGTCCACCTCCGGGCGACGCATCCCGCTCCAGGAAGCGCCCGCGTGGGCCAAGCTCTGTCGCGCCGAGGGGTTCGACCGCGAGCCACGCCTGGTGACCGTGGCGGGCGGCCCCATGAACGTCATCGGCATCGGACTGATCACCCGGGACGGCACGTCGGTGGGGGCCATCGTGGCGCTGGCACCCCACGAGGAGACCGAGATCGAGGCCTGCGAGCAGGTCCTGGCCCAGCTCGCGCAAATCGTCCTGGTGGCGCTCGAGAATGCGCGCCTCTTGCGCGAGACACAGGCTGCCGTGAGAGCGCGCGACGAGGTGCTCGCCGTGGTGAGCCACGACCTGCGCACTCCCTTGAGCAACGTGAAGCTCGGCGTCGCCCTACTGCGCCAACACATGGTCGAGCGTGACGCCACGTTGTTCGAGCGAATCGAGCGCAACGTGCATCACATGACGCATCTGGTGGACGACTTGGTGGACCTGGCGCGCATCGAGGGCAGCAAGCTCGACGTGAACGCGCACGGCGAGTCCGTCCAGGACATCCTGCAGGCGGCCTGCGCGTTGGCCCACCCAGCGGCCGACGTGGGGCAGGTCGAGCTGGTGAGCGAAGGCTCGCCGCTCGGGCTGCGCGTGCGGGCCGATCGCCATCGGACGCTGCAGGTGCTGAGCAACCTGTTGGGTAATGCCATCAAGTTCACGCCGCGCGGCGGGCGGGTGCGTCTGTTCGTGGAGGAGCGCCCCGGGGAGGTCTGCTTCCACGTGGAGGACTCCGGACGCGGCATTTCGGAGGCCGAGGCGCCCCACGTATTCGCGCGTTTCTTTCGGGCGCCCAGTGCGCGCAAGGGAGGCCTGGGCCTGGGCCTCTACATCGCGAAGGCCGTCGTGGACGCCCATGGCGGCTCCATCTGGTTCTGCAGTGAGCCCGGCAAGGGCACGACGTTTTCGTTCACACTGCCGGCGGATTTCAACGCTCTCGATGCAGGCACGGTTCTTGAGTCAGCAGGGCCTTAACCGCCATGATCAAGACCCGCGACCGAGCGCCGAACCCCCTGGGTGGATCATCGTCAGCAACCAATGTCACCAGCGCCCTGCTGGCGGACGACGACGAGGACTCGCGCAGATTGATTGCAGGAATCCTCCGACGGGCGGGCTTCGAAGTCATCGAAGCGAGCGATGGACAGGAGCTGATCGACCGCTACTCGGCGCTTCGGGCGGAGCGAGCCGAGGAGCCGGCGGTGGTGGTCTCCGACATCGGCATGCCTGGATGTGACGGCATTTCCGCCACGCAGGTGCTGCGAAGCAACTCCTTGGTGCCAATTGTGTTGATCACGGCGTTCGAGGACGCAGAAACTTTGCAGTCGGCACGCTCGGCCGGAGCCGACTTGGTTCTGTTCAAGCCTGTCGACGGCGCTTCGCTGGTGAATGCCGTGCGAAGCGTGGCGAGACAGTAAGCGTCCCATACTTGGGGGTTGGCACGCGCACTGCAGTTCATCGAGGTTCCATGGCGCAGCCGGTTGACCTGGTCTGCGCTGCCGCGAAGCGCGTCACACGCGCGCGAGCCTAAAAAGGAGTCTCAGGATGACGACCAAGATCACGCGCCCCCTTCTGATCGTCGGCGCTCTCTGCGCGGGGCTACTCGGCTGCAAGGACCGCAAAGACGAGCCGAGCATCTACGAATCCACCAAAGACTCCATGAAGTCGGCCGCCGAGACCCTGGAGAACAAGGCCGATAGCCTCAGCAAGGAAGCCGAGGAGCAGGCGGCCCGCGCCCGCGAAGAGGCCGACAAGGCCGCGCACAAGGCGGGGCAGGTGGTGGACGAGGCCAAGGGCGACATCAAGGAAGCCGCCAAGTCCGCCGAAAATAAGGCGGACGATGCCGTGGAGGGCGCCGAGGACAAGCTCGACAAAACCGGCCAGAAGATGGAACAGGGTGCCGAAAGCGCCAAGGCCAAGCTAGACCAGGCCGGTGAAGACGCCGAGCGGGCCGCGGCCGACACCAAGGCGCGCGCCGAGGCGGCCAAGAAGAAGATCGAAGAGAGTGCCGCCGAAGGCGAGAAGAAAATCGAAGAGTCCGCCGAGCGCGCAGAGAAACAACTCGACGATGTGGAGAAGCAAGCGGATGACGCCATCAATGAGGCCGAGCGCGAGCGCCAAGAGCGCGCCGCCGAACGAGCCAAGAAGAGCGCCGGTAAATAAGCCGCTGCCTCGCTTCGGTTTTGCAGTGCACCCGCGGTACCCCGTGGGTGCATTGCCATGTCGGTGAGGGCCCGTCAGTCGCTGCGCGTTCGCAGAGTCGTCCCGTGGGCCGTGCTCGGCTTGGCGCTGGTCGTGTCCCTGGCCACCGCGAGCTTGCTCTTGATCCGCTTCGGCGAGACGGCCAGCGCCACCGGCATGTCCGTGCTGGCGCCCCTGATCGCCGCGCTCGGATTGGTGACGGGCGGCCTGGTCGTGGCCCTGACGCGGACCCAAATCAACGTGCGCAAGGAGCGGCGCGATGGCGTCCTGGCGCTGCAGCGTGGGGAGGCCCTGCGGGCGCAGCTCGAACAGCAGGGCAGGACGGCCCGCAAGGAAGCGCAGGAGCGCCTGGCGCTGATCGACGCACTCTTCCGGGCTACCCCCGCCGGGCTTGCGCTGTTCGATCGCGAGCTGAACTACGTGCGCGTCAACCAGGGCCTCTCGGATATTCACGGCCTGCCCGCGGGGGCCCACCTGGGCAAGCGCCTGCGCGAGCTCCTGCCCGGACTGGCGCCCGGCGTGGAGAAGACACTGCAGGACGTGCTGAGTTCGGGCGAGGCTCGCACCATCGAGCTCTCCGGACGCACGGCATCGTCGGGCACGACGCGTACCTGGCTCGTGAACTGCGCGCCGGTTCGAGACGCCGACACGGACGTGGTCGGCGTGGCCGAGGTCGTGATGGACATCACGGAGCGCAAGCAGGCCGAGCACGAGACCCGCAAGCTCGTGGAGGCGCTGCGGGCGGAGCGTGAGGTGTTCGACGTGGTTCACCGCGTGGGCCAGCGCCTGGCCGCGGAGCTCAACGTGGGGCGCTTGGCGCAAGCGCTGGCCGACGCAGCTGCCCAACTGAGCAGCGCCGAGGTCTCCATCTTCGTGTACGCGTCGCAGGCCGGCGCCGCCCCGGCCGACTGCGCGCTCGCAGGCAGCGAAGCCAAAACGCTCACCGGGCTGAACGCCGAAGCGTTGCTAAAAGTGTTGGCCAGCGTTACCAGCCCTGTCCGGCTCACCGGATTACGCCCCGCCGAGCGCCCCGAGTTCGCCACCCAGCTAGCGGAGGCCCTCGCCAGCAGTGTGAAGTTCAAGAGCTTGATCGCGCTCCCCATCGTGCACCTGCGCGGCGCCACCAATGCCGCGCTGCTGGTCGGGCACCGTCAGCCCGCCATCTTCACCGAGCGCGATCAGAGCGTCCTGGCCGGCCTCTCCACGCAGGCCGCCATCGCCCTCGAGAATGCGCGTCTCTACGGCGAAGCCGAGGGGCTGATCCGCGCGCTGGCCCAGAGTAACCGTGAGCTCGACCAGTTCGCTTACGTAGCGAGTCACGACTTGAAGGCTCCCCTGCGCGGCATCGCGAACATCGCCAACTGGCTCGAGGAGGATCTCGGCGAGGCCTTGCCCAAGCGCTCGCGCGAGCACCTGTTGCTGCTGCGCAACCGCGTCTCGCGCCTCGAGAACATGATCGGGGGTATCTTGCGCTATTCGCGCGCGGGACGCCGAGAGGTGGCGCGCGAGCGCGTGCCCGTGGGCGAGCTCGTGAACGAGGTGGTCACGCTGCTGGCGCCGCACGAGCAGGCCACGGTGAAGGTGGCAGGTGAGCTGCCGATTTTGCACACCGAGCGCGTGCCACTGCAGCAGGTGTTCATGAACTTGATCGGCAACGCTCTCAAGTACGCCAAGCGTCCCGACGTCGTGGTGGAGGTCGGCTGTCGCGAAGTGGACGGCAAGCTCGAATTCTCCGTGCGCGACAACGGTCCTGGCATCGAGCCCGACGACCAACCGCACATCTGGGAGTTGTTCCAGGCGCGCTCGGCCGATAGTCAGAGTAGCGGCATCGGTCTGGCGGTGGTGCGCAAGACCGTGGAAGCCCGCGGCGGCCGAGCCTGGGTGGACTCCAAGCCCGGCCAGGGCTCCACGTTCTACTTCACCTGGTCCGTGGATGCCTGAGGCCGCCGCTCAAGGAACGATGCCCACGCACTCGTCGAGGCAGTGAAAGGTCTTCTCGGTACAGGAGTCGTCGTCGCTCACGCAATCGGCGCAGTGATCGACTTTGCTCTCCCACTTGTCGTCTTCGAGCGCTTTGTCCACGCAGCTGTCGCGGCAGTCGTCGAGGTCGGTGTCGTCGTCGATGCAGGTGTGGTAGGCGTCGCAGATGCCGCGGCAATCGAGGCGGTTGTCCACGCGGTCGACCGCGCCGTCATCACAACCAAAGGCGGTAGCGGCGAGCGCGAAGGTGAGCGCGCAGAGGCTAGTGCGAGACAAATAGCTCATGGGTCCTCTCCTTGGGCGGTCAGCTGAACCGACCGCATTTGGAGAGGAGCACTGCAACGCACATGCCGTAACGAGGACGCACTTCGAGCGAAGTTTTCCGCACGATCCAGCGGGTTTTTAGGGCACAAAACGGCGACTGCGCCTCAACGGGGCAATCAGCATCACCCCGCGGGCGCAGCCGCCGTGCTCGGATCCAGCGCGTGCGTGTCAGTGGCGCATGAGGCCGCGTCGGTGCGCGATGGCTTGATAGCCGAAGGTCAAGAGGATGGCGCCAGCGAGGGCCATCAAGAACCCAGCCGACTCTCCTTCGCGGTACATGCCGAGAGCACGCCCGACCATCGCTCCGACGAAGGAGCCGAGGACGCCGATGATCATCGACACCACCCAGCCCCCGGGCTCGCGGCCCGGGACGATCAGGCGAGCGAGGGCGCCGACGCCCAAGCCAAACAGCAAAAATAGAATGAGACTCATTGCGATCCCTCCTGGAGTTGAATGCTTGTGAGCGAGTCTGCGTAGGGGACAGCAAGACTCGGACCACGTGCCGGCGCGTGCGCAGATCGAAACGTCGGCCCCCCTCCAGGCCAGCGTTGCCCCCACGACCGCAAGGAAACACCAGGCGTGCACGAGAGCGCACTTGCCCTGCGCGAGATGTGCTTTCACCATGGCGGGCATGGCGGTCTTGATCACGGGGATTTGCGGCAGGCTCGGGCGCCTGGTGGCGCGCTCACTCCATCGCCACCGAGAGGTCATCGGCATCGATCGCCGCGAGTTCGTCGGGCGACCCAAGGACGTCATCCATCACCGCGTGGACATTCGCCGCAAGAAGACGCGCGACGTCATCCGCGCCGGCGGTGTGGACACCTTGATCCACCTGGGCACCATGCACGATCCCCGCGAGAGCGACGAGGAGCGACACTCGTGGAACGTGGCGGGCTTCCAGCATCTGCTCGAGTACGCGGCCAAGTACGGCATCAAGAAGGTGGTGGTGCTCTCCAGCGCCAACGTCTACGGACCGAACCCGGACAACCCGCAGTTCCTCAGCGAAGACGCCCCGCTCCTGGGGGCCCAGCGCTTCAGCGCCATCCGCGATCTGATGGAGGTCGATATGCTGGCGCAGAACTTCCTGTGGCGGCATCCGGAGATCGACACTGTGGTGCTCCGCCCGTGCCACATCCTGGGGCGCGTCCGTAATGCCCCCAGCAACTATCTCCGCTCCGAGCATCCCATCATGATCCTCGGCTTCGACCCGATGGTGCAGGTGGTGCACGAGCGCGACGTCCTGCGCGCCATCGAGCTGGCCCTCGAGCCAAACCGACGCGGCATCTACAACATCCGCGGCCCAGGCGAGCTGCCGCTCTCGCGGGCCTTTCAGATGATCGGCAAGCAGCCCGTGTTCTGGCCCGCCAGCGTGGCCAAGCGGGCGCTCAACGGGCTGTGGCGCTCGGGCATCACCAACTTCCCGGCCCCCGAGCTCGACCACGTTCGCTACGTGTGCATGGTCGACGACAGCCGCGCCCGCAGCGGCCTGGACTACGCGCACCAATACGATATCCAGCAGACGCTGGAGGCCGTGTTCGAAGAGTGGTGAGGCTCAGCCTCAGAGCCAGTATTCGGCGCCTTCGAGCGGAGTATGGTCGTGGCGGGTCGGACGGCCCACCATGCGCGGCATCGGATCCTTGGGGCGGCCCCGCACGTGCCACTCGAAGTGGAGATGGGGCCCGCGCGTGATGCCGGTGACCCCGACCTCGCCGATGACCTGTCCACGCCGGACCTGCTGACCGGCGAACACGTAGTTCGAGCGCTGGTGGCAGTACGTGCTCATCGAGCCGTCCTTGTGCACCAGCATGACCATGTTGCCGTAGCCGTTCACGCCGTTGTCGGAGTAGGCGACGATTGCGTCGTTCACCGCGCGGACCAGCTCGCCCACGGGGGCGCCGATGTCCACGCCGTCGTGGCGCTTGTTGCGGCGCTGCTTGCGCACGTAGCCGAAGCCGCGGCCAAAGTGGCCGTTCTCCACGGGCCAGAGCAGCGTGGGCTTGGCCTGACCGGAGACGGCGTCGATCCACTCGGGCTTGGGGGCCTGGCCGAGCAGGTGCTGGGCCGTGCGCTGGTCGCCGAGGCCGAGGTCCGTGGCCACGTAGGCTTCTTCGCCGTAGGGCTCGGGGGTGCGACGAGGGCCGTCGCACATCTTCCATTTCGTGCCGTGGAAGTTCCGGCACTTGTTGGTCTCACGGGTGTTGGGAGCCCATGCGGTTGGCAGCGGGGTCTTCAGGGTCGGCTCGCGGTCGCTCGCCGAGACACCGACATCGGTTAGTACGCCCACACCTAGGATCGCTGCACATGCGATGAGGAAGCGGCCTACTACCGTGCGGTTCATGAACCCTCCCAGACAACGGAGAACCCATCGAGGCTTGCACGTGCGGTGTCGGGAAGAAAAGCAAAACCGGCGTTTGTTATGGAAAATTCATGGCCTGCTGTACGTCCGTTGTTGGGGGCGTGCGGACGTGTGCGAGGCCATGAGACACCCGAGTCTTCTCGAGCTTTGACGGGCAATCTCCGGGAATTACGTGTTTCCGTGGCCGGGCAGGGCGTCCTAAGGATCGCGCTCCACGAAGGTAGGTGAGAGCCCACCGGCGCGCCGAATTGCGTCGTACAGCACGATGGAGACGGCGTTGCTGAGATTGAGGCTCCGCACGGCGCCCATGGTGGGGATACCCCACACCGAGGCAGGGTGCTGCTCCAGTAGCTCGTTCGGCAGCCCCACCGATTCGCGACCGAACACCAAGCAGTCGCCGGGGACGAGGGGGGCATCCAGGTAGCTGCGGGTGGCGTTGGCGCTGAAGAAGTGGAGCCTGCCACCGGGGCGCGCTCCCTCGAAGGCCGCGAAGGTCTTGTGGACCCTCACATCGACCAGGTGCCAGTAGTCGAGGCCCGCCCGTCGAACGGCGCGCTCGTCGAGCGAGAAGCCAAGCGGCTCGACCAGGTGGAGGATGCTGCGGGTGGCGGCGCAGGTGCGGGCCACGCTGCCGGTGTTGGGCGGGATCTCGGGCTCGACCAGGCAGACCTGGAAAGGCTCGTCGACGCCTTTCGAACGAAGTTTGTCACCTTGGGGCACCGCCGTTCTTGGCACCTGTGCTTGACGCATTCAAGGGCGCTCCGATAGCCTTCGCCGCGTGTCCACAAGGTTTTTCTGGTTTGCTCTCGCTCTGCCGCTCCTGGGCCTCATCCCGCTTCGCAGCGCGCGAGCCGAGGACATGCAGCTCGCCCTTTCGCGATTGAGCCGAGGCGCCTGTCAGAACACGCTGAGCAATAGCAATCCCTTCGTGCTGCGTACCGGTGACGTCCAGACGCTGACCGAGGACAACGCTGCCTGGGCGCAGATCATGACTCAGCTCACGCCGGTGATTACGCCCGCTGTGCTGGCACCCGTGACCACCAGCGGTCCCAAGGGCTTCGACGTGTCCTTCGAGACCAACGTCACCAAGATCAGCGACAACGCTTCCTACTGGGCGCGCGGCAGCCAGGGACACGGGCCCGAGTCGTACGAGACCTGCGACGGTCGCAACACGGACGTGAGCCCGCGCCTGACCTCGAATCGCCTGCACTTCACCAAGGCGCTGCCGCTCGGCTTTACGCTCGGTGCCACGGTAGGGCGCGTGTACAACACGGGGCTCTGGTTGGTCGGTGGCGACATCAAGCTGGCGCTCATCGAGGGCCTACGGCGCTGGCCCATGCCCGATGTGGCGGTGCGCGCGGCGGTAAACACCACGGTGGGCAGCGCGCAGTACACGCTCACCTCCGTGGCGGCCGACGTCATCCTCTCCAAGAACATCGTGACCGCCCGGGTGATGCAAATCTCGCCCTACGCAGGCGCGGGCATGGTGTTCTCGTTCGCGTCGAGCGAGCTGGTGGATCTGACGCCCAACGTCGACGCCGTGAAGTGCGCGGCGGGCACCGATCCGGTGTGCAACAGCCAGGGGCTCGGGGCCTCGGCGGACGACATCGGACACGATCGCCCGTTCAAGGATCTCAAGCTCAAGCGCTACCGCGGCTTCGCGGGCCTGGCGATGCGCTACGAGCTGTTCACGCTGGCTGCCGAGTTCATCTTCGATCTGGTGCCGCCGCCCGACGCCGACAAGACCAATGGGAAGGGCACGCCACGTCAGTGGACGTTCAACGTGGCCCCGGGCCTCACGTTCTGAGCCGCGCTCGCGGGCCCCTGTGGGGCCTTGCGAACTCAACCCAGCAGCGACTCGAGCGGCACATAGGGCACGTCGGCCGTATGGGCGACGGGAGCGTAGGTGCATTTGCCATCCCAGGTGTTCACTCCCTTGGCGATGGCCGGGTTGCGCCGCACGGCTTCCTCCACCCCCAGACCACAGATGACTTCGGCCACGCGTGAGGTCACGTTCGTGAGGGCGAACGTGCTGGTGTAGGGCACGGCGCCGGGCATGTTGGGAACACAGTAGTGGACCACACCGTCGACGACGTAGGTTGGGTGGTCATGATCGGTAGGACGGCAGGTGGAGATGCAGCCGCCCTGATCGACGGCCACATCGACGACCACGGAGCCGTCTTCGATGTCAGCGAGCAGGCTCTCGTCGATGAGCGTGGGGGCCTTGGCGCCGGGGACCAAGACGGCGCCGATGATGAGATCGGCCTGCGTCACGGACTGCTCGATATTGGCAGGGTTGGAGTAGAGCGTCTCGATGGCGGCTCCGAACACGTCCTCGAGGTACGCCATGCGTTCGTGGCTGACGTCGAGCACGGTGACCTGCGCGCCCATGCCGACGGCGATACGCGCGGCACTCGCACCGACGATCCCTCCCCCGAGGATGACTACGTGGCCGCGGCGGGTGCCGGGCACCCCGCCGAGCAGGAGTCCCTTGCCCCCGCGCTCGCGCTCCAGGTAGGTGGCCCCGACCTGCACGGCCATTCGGCCTGCCACTTCGCTCATGGGTTTGAGAAGGGGCAACGTGCCGTCGGGCCGCTGAATGGTCTCATAGGCCACCGAGCGTACGTCGGACTTGAGCAGGGCCTGAGTGAGCTGAGGCACGGCCGCCAAGTGCAGGTAGGTGAACAGCACGAGCCCGGGTCGGAAGAAGCCGTATTCATCCGGCAGTGGCTCCTTGACCTTCATCACCATTTGCGCGGCCCAGGCTTCCGCAGCGGTCTCGACCAGCTTCGCGCCCGAGCGCAAGAACTCCTCGTCCGAGATACCGGATCCCAAGCCCGCGCCGCGCTGGATCCGGACCTCGTGCCCGGCTCGAACCAACGCCTGCACACCGCCCGGGTTGATGCCCACGCGGTACTCGCGGGTTTTGATCTCGGTAGGAACGCCGACGATCATGGATTGTCCTCCTCCTCTTAGTCTCTCACGGCCTCGAACTGGCGCGCCAGCCGGTCTCGAAGACTCGCGCACGCGACGCCCGCCAAAATAGGTGCGCCCCGTGTGCTACACCGCGCGCGGTGACCCTCGTCCCCAAGGACCGCACGCGAAACTACGTGCTCATCGTCGTCGCTGTGGTGGCGCTAGTGGGTGCGGCGATCGCGTTAGCCTGGTTCTGGAGCGCACGGGCTACGTCGCCGACCTTGTGTGAGGCACTGCGCGGGGCGCGCGTCGCGAAGGTGTGGCTCGCGCCTCAGGCTCGCTTGAGCTGCGAGGGCGTGGCCACCGCGGAGGTGGCGGGGCTCCCGCTTGGGGCTGCGCTCCAAGGTTCCCCTGAGATGCAGGTCGCGCAGCTCCTCGCCGCCGAGAAGGCCGCGGCCATCGGTCTGGTGCCGGGGCGCGGCGGGCGAGGGGTGCTCGGGAAGCTCGCTAGCTTCCAGCATGTACCTGGCCTGCGGGGCATCGTCCTGTCGCCCGAGTTGGCGGTCTACGCTCCCTTCCGGGAGCTCACCCTGAGCGCCCGCGAAGCGGACGCGGTGGCCTACGTGGCCCGGGCGCTGTTCCGCGGCGCGCGCGAGCCCAGCGTGTCGTCGTTCCCAGTGAGCCTGCGCAAGGTCGAGCGGGTCGAGGTCATCGTGACCTTGAGTGAGAACGGGCGACCTCTGCTCTGGCGCTCCACGCGGGGGACCTCCATCGCGCGCGCGCTGCTCACTGCGACCCGCGTGGCTCGCGATCGCTGGCACGAGAGCTCTCAGAGCAAGGGCGGGCCCCTCGAGAAGCGCTTGCCATCGCTCGATGTGGAGGTGGGCATCCTGTCGGAAGACGGCACGCTGGCGAGTCTGTCACCAAGCTTCATCGATCAGGTCATCACGCCCGGACACGGCATCGGCTTCGACTACCGTAATGGCTGGCACTATCTGTCGCCGGCGGACGTGGCGGTACGCGGCAAGGGGAAGCCTTTTGCTGCGCTTCAGGCGTTGCTTGCAGACCAGGGACTTCCCCCTACCACGCTCAAGGATCCCAACCTGCGGGTCTACCGCTTCGTGCCGCTGATGCTGGGCGTCTCGAAGGCACCGCTCGGGGGCGCCACGGCTGGAGACTGATCCGGGGCTCGAGCGTCGCTGCCTTCGGCCTCCGCACCCGACGGGAGCGCCGCGGGCAGCCGGACGGTGAACGTGCTGCCGTGGTTCTCGCGCGTGCGCACCAAGATTTCGCCGCCCGCCGCGCGCACGATGCGGCGCGAGATGGCGAGGCCCAGGCCCGTGCCCTTTTGCCGCGTGGTCACGAAGGGCTGAAACAGGTTGGCCAGCACTTGCTGCGGCACGCCTGGGCCGGTGTCGGTGACCTGCACCTCGACCCACGAGCGCTGCGTGCCTTCGAAGTCGGGGCCCTCGGAAAGGCTGGTCTCCACGCGCAGGGTGCCGCCGTGTTCGATGGCCTGGAGCGCGTTTTGGATCAGGTTGATGAGCACCTGGCGCAGACGTTCGGGGTCGATGTGCACCGCTGGCAGGGAGCGCGCGAGCACCAACGAGCGCATGAGATCGAACTTGCTCACGTCGGCGGCCAGCACCTGGGCAGTGCGCTCCACCACGGCGTTCACCTGGCAAAGGGACGAGAGCTCGTCGTGCGTTGGGTTGGCGTAGTCCAGGAAGGAGGTCACCACGCGATTGAGGCGATCGGCCTCCTCAACGATGATGTCCAGGAACTCGCGGCCGCTCTCTTCGATTTGGGGCGCCTCGTTGAGATACTGGGCGCTCGCCTTGATGGCGCCGAGCGGATTGCGGATCTCGTGCGCTAGTCCCGCGGCCATCTCGCCCATGGCGGCCAGACGGTCGCGCTCCTTCATGCGCTGGTACAGACGGGAGTTCTCGATGGCCGTGACCATCTGGTTGGCGAGTCCCGCCAGCAGTTGCACCTCTTCAGGGGCGAAGGCGTCGCGCAAGCGCTCGTCGCGCACGCACAGAAAGCCATAGACCTCGCGCTCGCCCACGATGCCCACGCAGACCGAGGCCTGCATGGCGTCCAGGGTCTGGACCACCTCGTGTTGGGTCTCGGCCTCGCGATCCTTGCCGGAGTCGCGCAGGTCCTTGGCGTCGCGCTCGAGGGCCTCGATGACGAGGGCAGGGTGCTCGCGCAGGGCGTCGAGCAGCGGGCGCGCGGCGGCGAGCTCGAGACGCAGGAGCGGCGTGGGGCCGAGGTGTCCCGCCAAACGGTAGCCCCGCATGTCCGTGTCCACCAGGTAGAGGGCCGCGTGCGTGACGCGCCGCGAGCGCTCGAGCTCGTCCATCACGAGCCCAGGCAGGTGCTCGATCTCGAGTACGTGGGCGAGGCGCCGCCGCAACGTGTGAATTTCCTGGTCCAGATCGAAGCGCTCGCGGAACAAAAACTGGGAGATTTTCTGCTCCACCTTGAGCCGCAGTGGGTCGTAGACCAGGAGCACCACCACCGCGGCCGCCACCGCGTGCATGAAGAACTCGCCACCCGAGAAGGAGCGCAGGAGCCAGAACGCCGCGGCGAGCGTGAAGGAGAGGGCGGTGAGCACGCCCAAGCGCCCCGCGAGCTCGTACAGGTCGAGCAGGCGATAGCGCAGGATGGACTGGGAGAGGATGTACAGGAACACCAGCGTGAGAGCCGTGCCCACGGGCGGGATATCGAGGCCCACCAGGGGCAGGTAGTCCGCCGCCGTGAAGGTCGCCGCGAGCGCCCCCATCAACACCAAGAACCGCAGGCGTGCTCGCTCGAAGCGCGACGGCGCGCGCGTGGCCCGTTGCCAGAGCATGAGCAAGGTCGCCCCGAGCACGCTGAAGAGGTAGGCGAAGATGGCCGCGGCCAGGATGACGTCGGGTTGTTCGCTGACGAAGACCGCGATTACCAGCAAGAGGCCCATCGAGAGCACGCCGCGCCACAGGAACGTATTCGCGCCTTCCCCGCGATCCACGAACAGACGCAAGAAGCCAGCGGCCGTGACCGGCAGCAGAATCGCGCACGCGAGGTTCACGCGACGCCATGCGAGCTCACTGCCAAAGACGTTGGCCGCAGAGGTGCTCAGGTACCACGCCGCCACCGAGAAGCAGAAGGCGCCAAAGCCCCACTGCACGCGGCTTGGGCGGGGGCGCAAAAGCACCGTGATGCCGATCGCGATGGCGATCAGTCCGGCCAGCAACGAAGTCTGGACGCGCAGCTCCACGGCGGGATTCTACCAGCGCGGGCCCGCGCATCGCGAAGGGCGCGTGGCCCGCAGCGCGCTCCGAGCCTTCAACGCCGGAAGTCCTCGATATCGAGGTTGTAGCGACGCAGCCAGCGATGGACCTGCATCCGCTCCTTGCCGAGTTCCCGGCCTACCGCAGCGATATTGCCTTGGTGACGCGTCAAGAGCTCGCGCAGCTCTTCCTCGCTGGGCGTCTCCCCGCGTGGCTTGGGCGGCGCTGCGGGCGCCGGTGCCGGTTTGCTCAGGCTCGGAGCCGACGAGGGGTCGCGATAGGTCTGGGCGGTGGCGGCCGTGGTGCTCGGGCCGAGGAGTCCCGCGTCCGCGGGCGTGCCGTGTCCGTCGAGCGCGCGGCGCACCGTCTCGGGCAGGTGCACCAGGTCGAGGGCCTGCCCTGCGCTCAGCGTGATGGCTACGCGAACCGCGCTCTCGAGCTCACGTACGTTGTAGGGCCAGTCGTAGTGCGCGATGGCCAGCATGAACGGGAAGCTTACCTCCGTGCCGGTCTTACTCAGGCGCGCCAAGAAGTGCAGCACGAGCAAGTAGAGGTCTTCGCGTCGCTCGCGCAGCGGAGGTAAGGTCACCGAGAGCTCGCGCAGGCGTGCCAGGAGGTCGCCGCGGAATTGTCCCTGGGCCACGCTAGCCTCGAGATCCCGGTGCGTCGCGCACACGACCCGCACGTCGACGCGCTCGGCCGTGGTCGCACCGAGCGGCAGGACTTCCTTCTCCTGCAGTACACGCAGCAGCTTGGCCTGGGCCTCGAGGGGCATGTCGCCGACTTCGTCCAGGAACAGCGTCCCGCCATGGGCGGCCCGCACGAGCCCGGGCTTGTCGGTGTTGGCTCCGCTGAAGGCGCCACGCCGGTAACCGAAGAGCTCACTCTCGATGAGGTTCGCGGGGAGGGCAGCGCAGTTGATGGCCTGAAAGGGACCCTTGCGGCTGCTCAGTCGATGAATCTCTCGTGCTACCAGCTCCTTGCCCGTGCCGCTCTCGCCGTGCACCACGACAGAGATGTTCGACTGGGCCACCTTGCCGATGCGGTCGATGATGGCGTCGATCTGATAGCCGCCCACCAACAGGGGACGCTCCACGCCATGGCTGAAGGGGCGTGCCTGCTGCACCACCGTGCCGTCGAGGCGATAGGCGCCATAGCCGTAGATGCCGTGCTCCACGAAGCGCAGCAGGGTGTCGCCGATACGCACCATGTCGTGCATGACCAGCGGCTGTTCCTTGACCCTGCGGCCGTTCACGAAGGTGCCGTTGGTCGACTGATTGTCTACTACCCAGACCCGTCGATCCGAACGTCGCTCGAAACGCGCGTGGTAGCGAGACACCGCGGCCTCCGGAATGGAGAGGGTGTTGTCGGACTCGCGACCCAGGGTCACCGTGGGCACGGCGAAGGGCACCGCCGAGGGCAAGTGCGCGTGAAGACGCGAGTACACCAGGGCCAGACCCGCGGTGGGATCGGACACCGCATCGAAGCTCGGAATGCCTTCGACGGAGGTGGTCGTGCGCCCGCGGGTCGTGTTGTTCATCGACGAACTCGGGTTGCCAAGGTGGGCCGAAGACTACCGCAGAACATCTCTATTGCCACGCTTCGGGGAGAGGGGTGGGGCAGGAGGTGTGGCTCCGGGTCAGCGACGTCTGCTCGCCGTGGCCGCCTGGAGCATCCGATGGCGCTCCAAAGTTCGCTTGAGACGGTCCACCAGGTCGGAGACTTCGAAGGGCTTGCGGACCCAGTCGTCGGGCTCGCCGCCGGGGACCAAGCGGGGAGCCTGGGCGGTGCCGGTGACCAGCATCGCGGCATGCACACTGCCGCGTCGGCGCAGTTGGGCCAGGAGCTCGTCGCCTCGGATGTCTCCCAGGGTCATGTCGATGAGAGCGACGTCGAAGGGGCCGGCATGGGTTCGGGCCTCCTCGGCGTTGCGGGCCGTGACGACCTTGGCCCCACGCAGGCTGAGGGCAGTGGCCATCATCTCGCGCAGCGCGTCGTCGTCGTCCACCACCAGCAGGGTCACGTCGAGGATCTGCGAGCCGCGCGGCGCTGCGTCCGAGCCGGAGGTATCCCCTGGCGCGGGGCCTTCGAGCAGCGGGATCGCTCCCACGACCTCGCTGTTGCGCGCCGCGCGCGGCAGACGCACCCGGAAGGTTGCGCCCTGGCCGACCCTGGAGCGCAGCAAGAGGTGCCCACCGAGCGCCTCCACCGCCTCGCGCACCAGGTGCAGCCCGATGCCGGTGCCGTTCTCCTTGGTGGTCACGTAAGGAGTGAAGATGCGGGCCTGGGCTACGTCGTCGAGACCCGGGCCTTGATCCGTAATTTCCAGCTCCATCCCCACGTCGTCGCCGCTCAGGGTGACGCTGACGGTGGTGTTGGGGGGACTCGCCTCGATGGCGTTCTTGACCAGGTTCCACAGCAAGCTGAACCAGTGTCCGCGCGCGCCCACCAGGTTCAGGCCGGGCTCGATGGCCGTCACGAGATCGACGCGGGCTTGTCGGGCGGTGATGGACAGCAGCTGCACGAGCTCGGTGGTCAGCTGACTCACGTCGAGCACGCCGAGATCGTCGTCGGGGATGTCGCCGCGAGCCAGACGCAGCATGCGACGGGCCGCCTGCTCGGCGGTGCGCGCGCAGCTGGCGATCAAGGACAACGCCTGGAAGGGGTCGCTGCCCCCCGCGAGACCGAGGTCCGCCCAGCCGGCGATGGCAGCCACGGCGTTGGCAACCTCGTGGGCTACCGCCGCGGCGACATCGACGATGGGCGTGGTCTCGGAGAGCCGCTCCTGCGACTGCTCCTCCACGCCGCCTGGGGACGCTTCGCGCTCCATGCGGGAATCATGTTCCATGCGACTACACAATTACAATGACGACGCAGCGGGTTCACGCGTGCTGGAGCCCGGCAAAACCGCGCGTGTGAGCAGTCATATCAGTCTGCTACAAGGACGCCCACATGTCCGCGCCTAAGATCACACTCGACGAGGTTTATCGCGTTGCCCGGCTAGCCCGGCTCTCACCGAGCCCCGAGGAGGCCCAGGCCCTATGTCAGGACCTGAGTGCAATCCTCAACTATGTCGCTCTCTTGGACGCCGTGGATACGAGCCAGGTGGAACCCACCGCCAACGCCGTGACGGAGGCCGCGGCGCTGCGCCCTGACCAACTCACGCCAAGCCTCGATCGCGAGCTCGCCCTCAGCCAGGCCCCGCGGGCCAATCAGGGCGGTTTTTCGGTGCCGAAGGTGCTGGAGGTGGAGTCGTGAGCGACCCGACCGTGCTGACGGCCAGCCAAATCGCCGACCAGGTCCGCGGGGGCGCCGCTTCCGCTGTGGAGATCGCAGGCGCCTTCCTCGAGCGAACCGAGCGCTTCAACCCCGACCTCAACGCGCTGTTGCACGTGGCGCGCGAGTCGGCGTTGGCCGCCGCCGCTCGAGTGGATCAAAAGCGCGCCCGCGGCGAGTCCCTGGGCCGCCTCGCGGGTGTGCCCGTGATCGTCAAGGACAACATCTGCGTGCGCGGGATGCCCAACACCTGCGCCTCGAAGATCTTGGCCGGCTACGTGCCGCCCTACGACGCCCACGTCACCGAGCGCTTGCATGCCGAGGACGCGGTGGTGATCGGCAAGGCCAACATGGACGAGTTCGCGATGGGCTCGTCCAACGAGAACTCCGCCTTCGGGCCCGTGAAGAACCCCTGGGACGTGCTGCGCGCCCCCGGTGGATCGTCGGGCGGCAGCGCAGCGGCGGCGGCGGCGCGCCTGGCGCCGTTGACCTTGGGCAGCGACACGGGGGGCTCGGTGCGACAGCCCGCGGCCTTCTGTGGCGTCACGGCCATCAAGCCCACCTACGGGCGCGTGTCCCGCTTTGGCTTGGTGGCATTCGCCTCGTCGCTCGACCAGGTCGGGCCCATCACGCGCGACGTCCGGGACTGCGCGCGGCTGCTGTCCGTGATCGCGGGTCCCGACGGGCGTGACGCGACCTGCGTGGCACGGCCTCCCGAGGACTACGAGGTGCACTGCGGCAAGCCCGTGCGCGGCATGCGCATCGGCGTCCTGAAGGGCCTCGCGCAGCAGGGCAACGACGCATCGGTCAACGCCGCCTTCGAGGCATCCATCGCGCAGTATCAGGCACTCGGGGCCCAGGTGGTGGAAGTCGAACTCCCGCACCTGCAACGCGCCGTCGCGACTTACTATCTGGTGGCGACCGCGGAGGCATCCTCCAACCTCGCTCGCTTCGATGGCATGCGATACGGCCTGCGCGTCAACGGCAAGGATCTCACCGCCACCTACGGGGCCACGCGCACGGCAGGCTTCGGTGCCGAGGTGAAGCGCCGCATCATGCTGGGAACCTACGCGCTTTCTGCTGGCTACTACGAGGCCTTCTATCTCAAGGCACAGAAGCTGCGGACGTTGATCAGCCAGGACTATGCGCGCGCGTTCGAGCTCTGCGACGTGATCGCGACGCCCACCTCCCCGGTGCCGGCCTTCAAGCTGGGCGAGAAGGTCAACGACCCGCTGGCGATGTATCTGGCCGACATCTACACGTTGCCGCCGAGCCTGGCGGGGATCCCTGCGCTTGCCACACCTGCGGGGTTCACCAGTGAGGGACTCCCGCTCGGCTTGCAGCTGGCCGCCCCGGTGTTCGAGGAGGGGCGCTTGATCGCGCTCGCGCACGCGCTCGAAGAGGCCAGCGGATTCGTGAAGAAAAGCCCGCCCGCATTCGCCTGAGGGGCGGGTTCGAGCGGGCTGCGGAAGCGGACACGGGGCGCTATAAAGGCCGCATGCCCAGCGCATATGAAGCGGTGATCGGACTCGAGGTCCACGCCCAGCTGCTCACCAAGTCCAAGCTGTTCTGTGGTTGCGACACGTCCTTCGGCGCGGAGCCCAACACGCAGGTCTGTCCGGTGTGTCTCGGGTTGCCCGGAGCTCTCCCTGTGCCCAACGCGCAGGCCATCCACCTGGCCATGCGGGCGGGGCTGTCGCTCGGCTGCGAGATCGAGCGCAAGAGCCGCTTCGCGCGCAAAAATTACTTCTATCCGGATCTGGCCAAGGGCTATCAAATCTCGCAGTTCGAGCTCCCGCTCAACGGTCACGGCAAGCTCGTCATCGAGAGCGACGGCGTGGAGCGCGAGGTGAGCATCACGCGCATCCACGTCGAGGAAGACGCTGCCAAGAACATCCACGGTGCGGGCGGCTCCAACGAGACGCTGGTGGATTTCAACCGTGCGGGCGTGGCGCTGATCGAGATCGTGGGCGGTCCGGATCTGCGTAGTTCGGCGGAAGCGGAGTCGTACCTGCGGCGCCTGCGCGAGGTGCTGCTGTTCGCGGGTGTGAACGACGGCAACCTCGAGGAAGGATCGTTCCGCTGCGACGCCAACGTCTCCATCCGTCCGCGCGGCTCGGACAAGTTGGGCACGCGTACGGAGATCAAGAACATCAACTCGTTCCGCTTCGTGCGTAAGGCCATCGACTACGAGATCGAGCGCCAAGAGATCGTGATCTCGGGCGGCGGCAGCATCGTGCAGGAGACGCGCACCTGGAACGATAACCAGGGCAAGACCCTGAGCATGCGCAGCAAAGAGGACGCGCACGACTACCGCTACTTCCCGGACCCCGACTTGCCCCCGCTGGTGATCAGCGACGCGATGTTCGCGGCCGCCAAGGACAGCGTGCCCGAGCTGCCGAGGCAGGTGCGCGATCGCTGGCAGGCCGAGCTCGCGCTCACCGCCTACGATGCCACGGTGCTCAGCGCGCACCCCGAGCTCGCGCGTTTCTTCGAGCAGGCCGCCGAGGTGTGCCGGGAGAGGAGCGGCGACACCAAGCAGGGGGCCGCCAAGCGCGTGGCCAACTTCATTCAGGCCGAGGCGCTGCGCTACACGAACACCGAGGGCTTGCACGCCACCTTCCCGGCCACGGCCTCGCAGATCGGCTCACTCTGCGCGCTCGTCCACAAGGGCAGCATCAGCGGCAAGATGGCCAAGGACGTGTTCGAGACGATGCGCGAGAGCGGCAAGGATCCCGAGCTCATCGTGTCGGAGCAGGGCTTGGCTCAGGTCTCGGATACGGGTGCCATCGAGGGCGCGGTGCGCGAGGTGCTCGCCAAGAACGAGAAGCAGGTGGCGCAGTTCAAGGGCGGCAACGAGAAGCTCTTCGGGTTCTTCGTAGGGCAGGTGATGAAAGCCACCAAGGGCTCCGCCAACCCCACCTTGGTCAACGACGTGCTCAAGCGGTTGTTGTCCGAATGAGCATCCTCTCGCGCGAGCCCCTGTCGGGCGCGGACTACTTTGCTGTCGAGTACGACCCGCGGAGTCACGAGGTCGTGATGCTTGACCAGCGTCGCTTGCCGACCGAGGTGGTGTACCACCGCTATCGCAAGCCCGATGAGGTCGCCGTCGCCATCCGGGACATGGTGGTGCGGGGGGCGCCTGCCATCGGAATCGCCGCGGCCTACGCCCTGGCGCTTCAAGCGCACCTCGAGCGCGGGGCGCCTCAAGTGTTCTTGATGGCGAACGGCGTGGCGGGCCGAGTGCTCGGGCAGACGCGCCCGACCGCGGTGAACTTGGCCTGGGCCATCGGACGCATGGCGCGCGCAGCGGGCGAGGCGGCGCAGCTGGACCCCGAAGCGCGCGCCCAGCGCATGCTGGCGGAGGCCGAGGCGATCCACCGGGAAGACGTCCTGGCCTGTCGCGAGATGGGGCGACTCGGCGCGAGCGAGGTGCCCGACGGGGCCACTATCCTCACGCATTGCAATGCGGGGGCGCTTGCCACCGGCGGCTATGGCACGGCGCTCGGCGTGATCCGGGCGGCGCGCGAGGCGGGCAAGCGCGTGCGCGTGCTGGCGGACGAGACGCGGCCCTATTTGCAGGGCGCACGGCTCACGGCCTGGGAACTGCACCGCGATGGCATCGAGGTCGAGGTCATCACCGACAGCATGGCCGGGCACTTCTTCCAGCGGGGCGAGATTCAGTTCGTGGTGGTGGGTAGCGACCGCATCGCGAAGAACGGGGACGTCGCCAACAAGATCGGCACCTACGGGGTCGCGGTGTTGGCGCGCGCCCACGGTGTGCCCTTCACGGTGGCGGCACCCTGGAGCACGGTCGACCTGCGCACGCCCGATGGCGCGGCGATTCCCATTGAGGAGCGCTCGCGCGAGGAGGTCGTGCGTGTCGGAGGGGCATTGTTGGTAAGCGAAGGCATCGGCGTGCGCCATCCCGCCTTCGACGTGACCCCTGCCGGACTGGTGGATGCGGTGTTCACGGAGCGCGGCGTGTTCCGGCCGAAAGCCGGGGAGACGCCGGAGCGCCTCCTTCCGCGATCGCCCTGAGCGGTGAAGAAAGCCTAGAGCCGCATCAGGGCCGCGCCCCAGTTCAAGCCGGCGCCGAGGGCCAGGAAACACAGCAGCTGACCCTGCTTGAGCTGACCGGAGCGGGAGAGCTCGTCGAACAGGATGGGGATGGTGGCACCCGAGGTGTTGCCATAGCGGGCGATGTTCGAGGGAACGCGTGAGGGCTCGACCTTCAGCGCATCGACCACGGCCTGATTGATGCGGTCGTTGGCTTGGTGCGCCAGGAACCAGTCGACGGATCCGAGCGGGACCTCGTGGCGAGCGCAGAGCGCCCGCACCACTTGGGGGAGCTTTTGCACGGCGCCCTTGAAGAGGTCCTTGCCGCTCATGCGTGGAATGTAGTCCTCGTTCTTCACCATCTCGACCGTGAGGGCAGGGCGACGCCGAAAGCCACCCGCCTCGACACGCAGCGCACCATGGGCGCGGCCGTCCGAGTGCACCATGCAGCCGAGCAAGCCACCGCCAGGGACCTCGGACTTGCGCATGACGAGGGCGCCTGCACCGTCACCGAACAACACCGAGAGCCCGCGATGACGGGTGGCCATCTCGTAGTCGGCCTCTTCCGCGCGGCCTTCCACGTCGCCCTCCAGCAGCTCCCAATCGCGCCAGGGCATGAAGCCCGCATGGGCTTCGGCACCGATCACCAGGACGTTGTGCGCAGCACCCGTGTTCACCAGCCCGTCCGCCACCTGGAAGCTGAAGGGCATGGCGGCGCACTGCTGACGCACGTCCAGTGCGGGCACCCCCGGGATGCCGAGCTTGGCACCCAGCAACGCCCCCGAGCCTGGAAAGACGTAGTCGGGGGTCATGGTGTTGAAGACGATGTAGTCGATGTCTTCGGGCGCGATGCCGGCGGACTCGATGGCGCGCTGCGCTGCCGGGACCGCGAGATCGCTGGCACCTACGCCCTCGGGGGCGTAGTGGCGTTGCTCGATGCCGGAGCGTTGCTTGATCCAGTCGTGGTTGGTGTCCATCACGCGCGCGAGCGCTGCGTTGGTCACAGCTTTTTCGGGCGTATGGCGCCCCGAGCCGATGATCGTGATGCCGGGCATGCAGGAACCCCGTTTCGTTCGCCGATCTGAGCGAAGAAACTAGCAGTGGGTTCGGCGGAAGTCGAAGTTGACGAGCGTACGCGCAAGTTGCCAATGACTACATGGCGCGTGCACGTGTCGCGCTCGTCACACCCCCGACGTCACTTCATCTGTTCGTTGCGCCACTGATCTTCTGGGCGCTCACGCTTGCGGATGACGTGGAACTGCGGGCCATCGACCAGCACCTCGCAGGCGCGCGGTCGACTGTTGTAGTTGCTGCCCATGCTGGCTCCGTAGGCGCCCGCGCCGCGCAAGACGAGGAGGTCGCCGCGGTTCAAGCTCGGCAGGGCGCGGTCGAGGGCCAAGAAGTCGCCGCTCTCGCAGACGGGGCCCACCACGTCGGCGGGCGTGTGCGGGGCGTCGTGGGCGGCCGCGCGCACGGGCACGATCGCGTGGTAGGCGTCGTACAATGCGGGCCGGATGAGCTCGGTCATGGCGGCGTCCACGATGACGAAGCGTTTCTCCGCCTGTTCCTTCACGAAGATCACCTGCGTGAGGAGCACGCCGGCATCTCCGACGATGCAGCGACCGGGTTCGACGATGAGCTGGAGGCCGAGCTCCGCCGCGCCGCCGCGCACGAGTCCCTCGCGGATGGCCGCGCCGAAGGCGCTGTAGGGCTCCGGCGCCTGCTCCTCGTCGCCGTAGGAGATGGGCCAGCCGCCGCCAGCGTCGATGGTGGTGAGCGGAGCGCCCGCGGCCTTGAACTCGACGGCGAGACGCGCCACGGCCTCCACCGCGTCGCGCATGGCGACCGAGCCGCCGATCAGCGAACCGATGTGCGAGGCGAGGCCTTCGAGGTGTAGGTGCGGGCTCTTGAGGATGCGCGGCAGCAGCTCGCGCGCGCTCTCGACCGCGATGCCGAACTTGCTCTTCTTGAGGCCGGTCGCGATGTAGGCGTGGGTCTTGGGATCCACGTTGGGATTGACGCGCAGCGCGATGGGGGCGGGGCGACCCATGCGAGCCGCGATGGCCTCCACGGCGTCGAGCTCGGGCGCGCTCTCCACGTGCAGCGAACGCACGCCCACGGCCAGGGCGCTCTCGATCTCTGCGTCCGTCTTGCCGACGCCGCTGAACACGATGCGTTCGGCCGGGATGCCCGCTTCGAGCGCGCGCGCGAGCTCGCCGCCCGACACGATGTCCGCGCCGCAGCCGAGCTTCCCCAGGCGCTTCAAGATGGCGAGGTTGCTGTTGGCCTTGACGGCGTAGCAAATCTGGTGAGGCGTGTGGGCGAGCGCCTGATCGACCGTGTTGTAGGCCTGACGAATCGCGTTCCAGCTGTACACGTAGGTGGGCGAGCCGACTTCCTTGGCGATGCTCGCCAGGTCGACTGCCTCGCAGTGCAGCGCGCCGTTGCGATAGACGAAGAAACTGGACTCCGGAATCTTGGACACGGACTCACTCCTCAAGCTGGGCGCCGCGCACTGAGGCGCGCATCGAGTTCAGAGAGCTGCGAAAGAACCTGGGCGCGCGCTGGGCCGCCGTAGACGTCGCGGCGTTCCACGATGGTCTCGGGATCGAGGGCCGCAAAGATGTCTTGCTCGAAGGAGGGATTCTCCTCGCGCAGCTGGGCCAGGCTGAGCTCGGCGAGCACCTTGCCCTCGCGCACCGCCTTGGCCACGAGCCGGCCGGCCACGTGATGGGCCTCGCGGAAGGGCACGCCCTTGGCGGCCAGGTAGTCGGCGATTTCCGTGGCGTCGAGGAAGCCCTCGCGCAGTGCCCGGCGCAGCGCGTCCGGGCGGAAGCGGGCTCCTTCCAGGGCGCCCGCCAAGACCTCGAGGCAGGCATCGACCGTGTCGAAGGCATCGAACACCGGAGGCTTGTCTTCCTGGAGGTCGCGGTTGTAGGCGAGCGGCAGACCCTTGAGCAGCACCAGCATGGTCACCAGGTCGCCCACCACGCGGCCGGTCTTGCCGCGCACGAGCTCCGCCATATCCGGGTTCTTCTTCTGCGGCATCATTGAGGAGCCGGTCGTGAAGGCGTCGCTCATCTGCATGAAGCCGAACTCCTGGGTGCTCCAGAGCACGAGCTCCTCGGAGATGCGCGAGAGGTGCACCGCGCAGTTGGCCAGAGCGCTCAGGGCCTCGACCAGGAAGTCGCGGTCGGCAGTGGCGTCGAGCGAGTTGCGCGTGGGACGCGCGAAGCCGAGCGCGCGCGCCGTCATGTCGCGATCGAGAGGGAACGTGGTGGCAGCCAGCGCACCCGAGCCGAGTGGGCACTCGTTCATGCGGCGGGCAGCGTCTTCGAGGCGACCCCGGTCGCGCTCGAGCATCTCGCTCCAGGCCAGGATGTGGTGGGCGAGCCGCACAGGCTGCGCGCGCTGAAGGTGCGTGTAGCCGGGCATCAGGACGTCCACATTGGCGCGCGCCTGGACCGCCAGCACACGCTGCAGGGCGTCGATGCGGCCCATGGTCGCGTGACAGGCCTCGCGCGTCCACAAGCGCATGTCGGTGGCGACCTGGTCGTTGCGGCTGCGGCCCGTATGCAGACGGCCGCCTGCGGCACCGATGCGCTCGGTGAGCAAGGCTTCGATGTTCATGTGCACGTCTTCGCGCGCGTCGTCCCAGCGCATCTCGCCGCGCTCGATCTCCCCGCGAATCACCTCGAGGCCGGCGCTGATTTGGGCGGCGTCCTCAGGCGAGATCACGCCGCGGGCCGCGAGCATGGCCGCGTGCGCCTTGGAACCCCGAATGTCCTGATCTGCAAGACGCTTGTCCACCGCCACGCTGGCGCTGAACTTGGCCGCCACTTCGGCGGGCTCCTGCTCGAACCGTCCTCCCCAAGCCTTGTCTGACATCGCGATCCTCGTCACCGGGAGCCGTCTCGACTCCTCGAAAAATAGCGGCGTTTGGCCGTTTTCAATTGCGCCGGAACAGACCCGACAGGGGGCCGCGCCCGACAACCCTGGGGCGGCTCGGGGTATTGCGCAAGATGCGCGCCGCTCCGGGCAGCGCCCAGGCGTCCAGGAGCAGCGAAATCGCCAGCACGAACACCGGATGCATCACGCAGAGAGCCGCCGCCGCGCCCAGCAAGCCGCCGCCGCCCAACGCCACCGTCAACGTCACCTGGGCGGCCCGCCTTGCTTGCTGCGCCACCACCAGGGCTTCGGCCGCGTCTCGCAGGTCGCCGGAGGCCACCGCCACGTCACCCTCGAGCGCGCTGCCTGCGCCTTCGAGGGCCAGCGCGATGTCGGCGGCCGACAAGGTGAGCTCGTCCGCCGGCGCACGCCCGATCACCGCGACCACGCCGCCGGCTTCACGCAAGCGGCCCACTTCCACCGCGCGCTCCTCGCTGGTGAGTTCGGCCTTCACGTGGGTGATATCGAGCGTACGCGCGAGCGCTTCGACGCTGGTGCGGTGGTCGCCCGAGAGCAGCACCACCTCCACGTCCAGGTCGATCAACCGCTGGACTGCGCCGCGCGCCTCGGGACGCACCGGATCTTCGAAGATCAGCAGTCCCTGGGCACGGCCCCCAAGAGACAAGAACAACACCGTGCGCCCTTCGGCCTCGGCGCGCTGCGCTTCGCGGTCGGCCACCGCCACGCTCACGCCCGAGTTCAGCAAGGACTGTCGATTGCCCAGCGCCAGGGCCCCCCCGCCATCCACCAAGCCTGTCACGCCGCGTCCGCGCGTGTATACCGCGCGCCGCAGGGGCTTGGGCTCGATGCCGCGCTCCTCGCCGAAGCGACGCACCGCGTCGGCCAGTGGGTGGGGCTCGGCCACTTGCTCGGCCCCCAATGCGAGCGCAGCCAGCTCACGGTGATCCTGATCGCGGTTGAGCGGGCTCACCTCCAGCAAGGTACACACGCCCTGGGTCACGGTGCCGTCGGTGCAGAGGGCGGCGGCCGTGACGCGACCGCTGCGTTCCATGGTCACCGCGTCGCGAAAGACCATGCCGCGCGAGGCGGCACGGGCGCTCGCCGAGACGAACGGCAAGGTGACCCCGCGCACCAGGGATAGCGCGGGAAAGGCCAGCAGTGCCGCGCCGAGGCCGCCGAGCGCCACCGCGAGGTCGCGGGCGAAGGCCAGCGCGAACAAGGTGGCGAGGGCGGCGTAGGCGATGCCCGCCGTGCGAGAACGCGCCCAGGCCGCGATGCGCGTGACCTGAGCCGAACCTGGCGCTCCGCCGAGGCCGAAGCTTACCGGGCGAAACAGGGCTCGCGCATCGCCCACGCGGGTGGCACTCACGCGCAGGGCGCCCTCGACCACGCGAGCGCCTGCGAGCAATGCATCGCCCGCGCGCCGTACGACCTTGTCGCTGGCGCCCGGGTGAGGCAGCACCTGCGCCTCACCGAAGGAGATCACGCCGTCGACGGGCACCACGTCGTCTGCACCGACCACGACCTCGTCGCCCGCACGCAACGTGGCGGTGAGCGCGGCGGTGGAGGCCAGCGGATCGCCGAGCAGATCACTGGTGGCCAGGCGCGCTGCCAAGGGCACGCGGCTGCGCAGCTCGGTGACCAAGCGATCGATGGGCTCCTGGGCGCGCCGCGCCATGTACTCGCGCGCCCAGATCGTGAGCACGCCCAGAGCTGCGGCAGCGAACCATGGCCCACGCGAGGGCGCCAGCAGCCCAGCCAGGCTGACCAGCGCGACACCGAGCGGTGCCGCGGACCAAGCGACCACCCCGACTTCGCTGCGTTGAACGCTGGAGGCCAGGGTCACCCATGCTCCGCAGGCCACCAACAACAGCGCTCCGCTCGCACCCGCGGCGGTGCCGGGCAAGAAGGCACAGCCGACCGCCAAACCGGTGAGCACCAGCGGCCAGGCGGAGAGAGGCGCAAGCGGCGGTGGAGGCGCGCGCTCCGGCGTCGGCTCCCGCACCAGGATCTGCACCAGTTCCTCACCGCGCTCACCCAGCGCGTGGTCGAGCATCATCGGGCGCACGGAAAGCGGGCGCGACGCGTCGGCTCGGCGATAGTTCTCCTGGCATTCGAAGCTGCAGAAGTAGCGCAGCCCACGGTCCAGCATGATGACGGCAGGGGCACGCAACGGATCAACGCCAGCCGAGCAAGCTGCACAGCTCACCGACGGTTCGTACGGCATGCGCTCTGGCGCGCTTCGGACCTCGGGCTCCGACACCGGTCCTGCACTAGCAGGTGATCCCGGCTGTCTCCAGCTCACGACCCCTGTTCGATGGCGTAGGGCACGCCCGTGTCCAGCAGCACGCTGGTTCCTTCACCTACACCGGCCAACACCCCGTGCCAGGCGCTGGGCAGCTCGGGCAGGGTCCAGAAGAACAGCCAGCGCGCGTCTCGCGGAGCGAGGTTCACGCAACCATGGCTGCGCGGGTGCCCAAAGCGCTCGTGCCAGAAGGCCGCGTGCAGCGCATAGCTACCGAGAAAGTACATGGTCCACGGGACGTCTTCGATGCTGTAGGGCCCGTCGGTGGCGAGATCGTCGGCCATCGTCGTGGTCACGTGCTTGGCGTGGAGACGAAAAAGTCCAGTCGGGGTCGCATGGTCCGGGAGGCCCGACGAGACCAACGTGGCGAACACCGGCACTTCACCTTCGTAAGCGGTCAGGGTCTGGCGATCGAGATCGACCCGGATCCAGCGCTCGTTGCGCGGCACGAGCTTCGGCCGCGCCAGCTTGTCGACGATGCGAATGGCCGTGTCCCGCAGCAAGAGGCCATCTTTGGTCACGAAGTAGCGTCGCCCGGCTTTGACTAGGGACTCTCCGGTCAGGGAGTGAGCGCTGTGTACGGGCCAGTCGCCCCCGACCTTAACCAGCTCCCCAGTGACGGGGTCCTTGCGCAGGATGGGAGCTCCGCCGCGGTACACGAAAGCCATGGGCAAGCTGAAGCGCTCGCCCAGCGTGACCCCGAGCCCCTGCGGCTGCTTGGCCTCCACCAGCTGCTCGGCCCGCACGAGCCCGCCGCGCACCGTGCGGAAGAAGCGGCGTGCGTCCAGCGTGTCTTCGAGTTCGCGATCGACACTTACGTAGAAGCCCGGCTGCATGCGCATGCGGAGCAGAGACGGAAACAGTGGTACGCCGGCGTCGGCGTCCACGCCCGCGTCGCTCGGCAGGTTGGCCAGGGTCGCGTTGACGGCTTGCTCTTCCTGCACCGTCGGCAGGCGCAGGAACTGCGCAGGCTGACCCGCCACGACCTTGCGATAGGGATAGGGCAGCGGGTCCGAGAGCGCTGGGAGGAGCGGGCTGTCTTCATAGGCCGGCGCCCGGCTGTCGATGGCCACGCCGTCCCCGTTGCACACGAAGCCGCCGCCCGAGACCTCGAACCAACCTCGCGCGCAATCGCGGCGCGAGATCTCTTCGCTGGCCCGGAAGCGAGCCCCGCGTCGCAAGTAGCCCACGGCGCGCGCGCCGCGCTTGGGCGCGTCGAACACGTGAGCCATGTGATACGTCGTGACGCCAAAGGCCGGATAGCGCTTGGCCACATCGTCGGCCTCGCCCAACCAGGGACCCCGCGCGCGTCGCGCCGGCGCTTGCGCCGAGCTGGGAGGCGTCGGAGGCTCGAGCTCGGGTACCTCGGGGAGCGCCTCGCCGTCTTCGCTGGCCGCTTCCGCCGCCTCATCGACGACCGGATCGGACTCCAGCTCCACGCAGGACAGACAGGTGATGACGACCAGCAGAGCGAGCAACGAGCGCACCCTTAGCCGGTCGCATACTCGAGCCTGCGGCGTCCAGAAAGCGGCGAGCGCTCACTTGAGCTCCCAGTTCGCCCCGAAGAACCCGCGCGCGAGGGGTGGCTTGGTGGGCACCAGGCGCGGACGCTCGGCGGTGCTCGTCGCGTCGTAGATCACATAGTCGGGCACGAAGTCCGGCAGGTTGTGGCCGCGTCGTACCCCCTCCACGGTGGGGCCCGCGATCACCGTGACGTAGCGCTCGGGCGACTCCGGATTCGGGTAGATGAAGCGCGTGCCCACGCCCTTGCCCTCGTAGCGCTTGGCGCCCGCCACGACGCCCGTCGCGTCCACCTGGATGGGCAGCTTTGGCAACAGCCGATCCAACACGCTGTTGTCACCCGGCGTCCCGTAGAGCACGAGGTGCGCATCGCGCACCATCTCCGGCGTCAGCGCGCTATCGGCCACCACCTCCTGCTCGATCGTCCATGGCCACATCGGCCAGCCTTTGGACCCCTTCTTGGCCAGCTCTTGCAGCGCCTTCGCGTTCTCCGGCCGCTGGGTGCCGTACACGTGGATCATGCGCCCGTAGTAGGCGTCGGTCAGCGGTCCGCTCAGGCCAGGTCGCTTCACCAGGCCCTTGTCCTCCGGCACCCCGAGAGCCCACGCCGTCTCCAGCTTCACCAGGTGTACCCGGTGCCCGAGCCCGCTCGGATTGCCCTTGAACGCGCGCGTGCCGTCGACGTCGATGCTGAGCTCTCCCGTGCCCACCGGCGCATCCCGCAGGTCGATCGCGAAGGCGCGCGTGTTGCTCGTGGTGATCTCGAGCTTGCCCGGGCTCGCCTTGCCCACGAGGCGCGCCAGCTGGGGATAGTCCGCGATGCGGGTGACCTCGAGCCAGTGCTGCCTGGCGGCACGATAGTCGCCGCTCACCAGGTGGACCTCGGCCGGTGATTTCTGACGCTTGATGGGCGCCAGGTCCTTGTAGATGTTGCCGTGGCGGTGCACCAGGTAGAGCAAGTCGTGGCCGGCCTCGAACCACTTGCTCTTGTGGGGAATCGTGGTGGCTGCGAGGCGCTCGTCCAGCGTGTGCACGTAGGCCGGCTTCATCGGCCCCGGGTCGTGGTCGCCGTGGTAGTAGCGGAAGTCGGTGTTGTACCAGTTCTCGGCGAGATCCATGGCGTTCCAGGGCCGCATCAGCTCGGCTTCCACGCCCTTCACGTTGCCTTCACCGGTGTACTGCGCCCAGCTCGGCGCGCCCGCGATGGCCTGAACCACGCTGAAGCGCGACGCGTGCCGCGTGCCGACGGCGTAGGCGCCGACCCCGCCGTTGGAGAGCCCGCTCAGCACCACACGATCGGCGTCCACGTTGTAGTGCCGCGAGATGTCGTCGATCACGTCGAGCACGTCCTGCTCGCCCATCCAACGCCAGAGCAGCTGCCCGTAGCCATCCGGCGCAGCCACGATCCAGGGCGGCGACCACTTGGGCTCGTAGCGGTCCCACAGGTGAAAGTCGTACTCCTTCCAATTCATGTTGTTCCCGAGCACCACGCCCAGGAACAGGTTGCCGTTGGAGGAGCCCCCGTGAAGCACGATCATCAAGGGCCAGCTCTTGTCCGGCGTGTAGTCCGGCGGGACGTACACCGTATAGCCCTGGATTCGCGTGGAGATGGGCGAGCGATAGCCCCGACTCACGATGCGCCCGCGCTCCTTGGGGTAGGGGTCCTCCCCCTTGGCCACCATATCCAGATAGCTCTGAGCGCGCGCGCGCCACTCGGCCGACTGCGTCTTGTAGCTGTCCTCGATGCGGTCGCTGACGTCCAGCAGGTGGGCGATGCTGGTGAACACGCCGGGGGAAATCGCGGGCTGGCTCTTCTGGAGCTCCTGAAGGCGCGCGCGCAGCGGGTCCGCGGGGGGGCCCGAATCCTCTGCGCGGAGGCTGTTGAAGGCCGAAAACAGAGCTGTCAGAGACAGCGTGGTCGCCAGAAGAACGCCTCGAATCGATGCCCGCCACATGGCCCGGCAGCCTACACCAAGGCCCCGTGCGAACGGAGGTTTCGGGAGCCTGGGGCGTGTGCTATCGCAGGCCGCGCACGGGCACTTTGGCGAGGAGAGCAGTCAGATGGTTACGACGAAGGAAGGCCGCCGAATCGAAACCGACTCGATGGGGCAGCTTGAGGTGGAGAGCGACCGCTACTGGGGCTGCCAGACTCAGCGCTCGCTGATGAACTTCAAGATCGGCACCGAAAAGATGCCGCGCGAAGTCATCAAGGCCTTCGGCACGCTCAAGAAGGCGGCGGCCCTGGCCAACCACGAGCTCGGCTTCCTCGACGCCAAGGTCAAGGACCTCATCGTCCAGGCCGCCGACGAGGTGATCGCGGGCAAGCTGATGGACCACTTCCCGCTCGTGGTCTGGCAGACCGGCTCCGGCACCCAGAGCAACATGAACGTCAACGAGGTCATCAGTAACCGCGGCATCGAGATCGCGGGTGGGCAGCTCGGCTCGAAGAAGCCCGTGCACCCCAATGACCACGTGAACATGTCCCAGTCCTCGAACGACACCTATCCCACGGCCATGCACATCGCGGCGGTGGAGCAGATCGAGGACTACCTGGTGCCGCGCGTGAAGAAGCTACGCGACACCCTCGACGGCAAGGCCAAGGCCTTCGCGGACATCATCAAGATCGGCCGCACGCACCTGCAGGACGCCACGCCCGTGACGCTCGGCCAGGAAGTCAGCGGCTGGGTTGCCCAGATCGACAACGCGCTCAAGGCCATCGAGCTCACGCTCCCGCAGCTCAAGGAGCTGGCGGTGGGCGGCACGGCCGTGGGCACCGGCCTCAATAGTCACCCCAAGTACGCCGATTTGGCGGCCAAGAAGATCAGCGAGATTAGCGGCCGTACCTTCATCAGCGCCCCCAACAAGTTCGCAGCCCTCGGCGGTCACGATAGCTTCGTGGGCACCAGCGGCGCGCTCAGCCAGCTGGCGGCCGCACTGATGAAGATGGCCAACGACGTGCGCTGGCTGGCCTCGGGTCCGCGCTGCGGCATCGGCGAGATCTCCATCCCCGAGAACGAGCCCGGCAGCTCCATCATGCCCGGCAAGGTCAACCCCACGCAGTCCGAGGCCATGACCATGGTCTGTGTGCAGGTGTTCGGAAACAACGCGGCCATCAGCTTCGCCGGCAGCCAGGGCAACTTCGAGCTCAACGTGTTCAAGCCCGTGTTGGCCTACAACTTGATCCAGTCCGTGCGGCTCTTGGCTGACGCCGCCGAGAGCTTCAACGACAACTGCGCCTACGGCATCGAGCCCAACCGCGACGTCATCCAGCGCAACCTCGAGAACTCGCTGATGCTGGTGACCGCCCTCAATCGCAAGATTGGCTACGACAACGCCGCGAAGATCGCCAAGCACGCCCACAAGAAGGGCAGCACGCTCAAGGCCGCGGCCATCGAGCTCAAGCTGCTCACCGCCGAGGAGTTCGACGCCGAGGTGCGCCCCGAGCGCATGGTCGGTCCAAGCGCGGAGGGTTGACGCGTGTCGATTCGCATCCGCGAGCACCGGCCTGGGCGTGACATCGACGCCTTCATGCGGGTCCCCGAGATCCTGTACCAAGGCGATCCCGGCTTCGTGATGCCCCTGTACATGGAGCAGCGTGACCGGCTTTCGCCGGCGAAGAACCCGTTCTTCGAGCACGCGGATGCGACGCTGTTTACGGCCTACCAGGATGGCAAGCTGGTGGGACGCATCAGCGCCCAGATCGACCGCGAGCACCTGGCGCGTCACCACGACGGCGCAGGGTTCTACGGCTACTTCGATACCATCAATGACGTCCGCGTAGGCAAGGCCCTGATGGACGCGGCGGGTTCCTGGGTGCGCGCGCGCGGCATGAACACGCTGCGCGGCCCATTCTCGCTCTCCATCAACGAGGAAATGGGGACGTTGATCGAGGGCCAGGCCGAGCCGTCGATGCTGATGATGCCCTACCACCGTCCGTATCAGGACGAGATCACGATGGCGAGCGGGCTCGTCAAGTGTAAGGACGTGCTGAGCTGGAAGTACGTGGTCGGGGAGATCCCGAGGCGTGCCCTGGAGGCTCACGCCGAGGTCAAGGCCATGCCAGAGGTGCTCCTGCGCTCGGTGCGCTGGAGTCATCTGCTCGAGGACACCCGCATCATGCAGGATGTCTTCAACGACGCCTGGGCCGACAACTGGGGCTTCGTGCCCATGACCGGTCGAGAGGTCGAGAAGATGGCGGCCGACCTCAAGCTCATCCTCGACCAGAACATCGCGCTGATCGCGGAAATCCACGGGCGCCCTGTGGCAGTGGCGCTGGCGCTGCCGAACGTGAACGAGGCTGCCCGCGACATCCGGGGCAAGCTCACGCCGCTGGGCATCGCCAAGCTGGTCTATCGCCTCAAGGTGCAGCGCACGCGCAGCGCACGCCTGATCCTGCTCGGCATCCGCCGCGAGCTGCGCCACAAAAAGCGCTACGGCGGGCTGTCGGCGGCGCTCTACGTGGAGATCGCGAAACGCGGCGAGCGCGTGGGCTACACCTGGGGAGAGCTCGGCTGGACCCTTGAAGACAACCGTCCGGTGAACCTAGGAATCAAGATGATGGGCGGCGTACCCTACAAGCGCTATCGCCTGTACGAGAAGTCGCTGGCCTGAGGTTCCCATGCAGATCGCACGAATCATCCACGTACTCGGCAACATCCTGTGGCTCGGCGGTGGCGCGGTGGCCGCCTTTGCCATGGCCAATTTTGCGCTCGGTTCCAAGGAGAGCCGCGTAGGCGCCGCCCAGGTGGTGCGCAAGCTGGTGCTCTCGGTGGTCACGCCGGGGATGCTGCTGAGCTTTGCCGGCGGGCTCTACATGCTGCTCAGCTACTGGAGCGAGATCTACGCGAAGGCGCCCTGGATGCACATGAAGCTCACGGTCGGCCTGGTGGCTGCCGGCTTCTCGGGCGTGCTGTCGGGCAAGCTGCGGCGGGCTGCCGACGGGGCCGAAATCACGGGCAGCTCCATGCGCACTGCAGGCTGGGTGCTGCTTTTGAGCGCTGTCGCGGGCGTGGTGCTGGTGTTCACGCGCTTCGGCGGTCGCTGAGCTTCTGCGAGCGCCGGTCCCGCTGGGGCTGCCGGGCAAACGTCGGAGACCGGAAGGGCAGCAGAGCAGCGCTCGCTGCGTGGGTGCGCGCTGGTCCAGCGCTTGCAGTCCACGACGGCATGGAAGCCGATCGCCTGGAACCCTCGCATTGGACCGCGCGCTACGCACACAAGCTGGTGGATGTGCGGGAAGCCATCGCCAAGCTGCGCTCCCATAGCCGAATCTTCATCGGTTCCGGTGCCGCCCAGCCCTGCTCGTTGATGGATGGCCTGGTCGAGTACGGCACGGCCTTGCGCGGGGTCGAAGTCGTGCATCTGCTTACGCTGGGCGAGGCGCGCTACGTGCAGCCCGAGTTCAGCGAGCGCTTTCGCCACAAGGCCTTCTTCGTGGGCGCGAACGTGCGGGCGGCGGTACAGGAGGGCAGGGCGGACTTCATCCCGGTGTTCTTGTCGGAGATTCCGGAGTTGATGCGCTCGGGACGTGTGCCCATCGACGTGGCGTTGATCCAGGTGAGCCCGCCGGACCGCAACGGCTACGTCAGTCTCGGGGTATCGGTCGACATCGTGCGCGCCGCCGCCGATCACGCCACGACCGTGATCGCCGAGGTCAACCCTCAGATGCCGCGTACCCATGGCGACTCGTTCATCCACGTCGATCGCATCCATGCGCTGGTGCCCGTGAACCGCCCGCTGCTCGAGCAAGTAGGGGAACCGCCTGGCGAGATCGAGCGCGCCATCGCGGGGTACGTGGCGGGCCTGGTGCCGAACGGAGCCACCCTGCAGACCGGCATCGGCAAGATCCCGGACGCAGTCATGGGCGCCCTTTCGAACCACCAGGACCTCGGGATCCACACCGAGATGTTGTCCGACGGTGTCATGCGCCTGGCCAAGTCGGGCGTCATCAACGGCAACGAGAAGAGCCTGCTGCCGCGCAAGATCGTCACCTCCTTCGTGATCGGCAGCCGCGCGCTCTACGAATGGGTCAACGACAACCCCGCGCTCTACTTTCGTCCTTCGGACTTCACGAACGACCCCTCGGTCATCGCACGCAACGACAACATGGTATCAGTGAACTCGGCGCTCGCCGTCGACCTCACGGGCCAGGTCGCCTCCGATACGGTACGAGGCAAGTTCTTCTCGGGCATCGGCGGTCAGGTGGACTTCGTGCGCGGCGCCGGCAGGAGTCGAGGAGGCAAGTCGATCATCGCGCTGCCCTCCACGGCCAAGCAGGGCTCCGTGAGCCGCATTCAAGCCGCGTTCGAGGAGGGCGCCGGGGTGGTGACCAGCCGCGGCGACGTGCACTTCGTGGTCACGGAATATGGGGTCGCCGACCTCTGGGGACGCTCCGTACGCGAGCGCGCTCAAAGCCTGGTGCGAATCGCCCATCCGAGCTTTCGTGACGAGCTCCTGCGGGCCGCGCGAGAGAGGAAGTTCGTGAGCTGAGGTCCAGGACACGGACATCCGTGTCACGACAGCGAACGGCCTGGCGGTGTGGAACGCTCGCTCCGTGATCCGTCAGCGACATGGCCAGATTGCGGACTTGTATCGGTTCAAGAAGCAGGAACCGTTTTCGTAGGAGACAACCCAAGGGTCGTCCGGACAGATTCGAGCGGCGGTCGGTTTTTCCGTGAAGGTGCTGTTGCTTCCCTTGAAGAGAACGCACCCGCCGCTGCCTGCGGACTGGCAGGAGGCAAAGCGATCATTGTTCGCCCACTGGATGGTGGCGACATCGCACAGCTTCACTACGGGCTGAAAGAAGGGGTCCGGACTTGCTTGTCCGTCGCAGTTAAGATCGAAGCTCAAGAATCCAATCGGCGGAAAGCCGTAGCTTTGAGGAGGCGCATACGCAGGAGAGGTATCATTGCAGTCGGTGTCCTTCGGGCTGGTTGCATCGGGCTTGTGGGCAGTCCAGCCGCAAGGGTCCTTGGCAGGTAGAGTGCACGCCCGCTGGCTGCTGCCGTTGGCCAAGGCGTAACCATCGCCGTCGCAGTCCATGTACCAAACGGTCGCATCCACGGCGTCCGGCTCGTCGACCTCGCCGTCGCAGTCGTTGTCGACGTGATCGTTGCAGTGTTCCGCCCCGGGAACGATCTGCGGCGCATTGCACCCGAGGCTACCGTCCGTCTGGCACGCGATCTGCCCCTCCCGCCTGCAGGCTCCCTTGAGCCCGTTGTTGCAGGCGTCGCCGAGATTCAGCGCGCGAGCCGCCTCAGTACAGCTGCCCCCGCAGACGTTGGTGGCGCCGTTGTCGAGCTGGCCGTCGCAGTCATTGTCCACGCCGTCGCATAGCTCTGCGTGAGTGGGGGAACGTGCCGGATTGGCGTCGTCGCAGTCGTCGCCGCGGGTGGACACCGCGGTGGGGGACGACGCGTCCAGGCTCCCAGCGTCCGAGCTCGCGAGGGGTATGCAACCCGACTGCAGCGCGCCCGCGCCAACGCCGTCCCCATCCTGATCGAGATAGAACCCGACCTCGGTCCCCTCGTCGACTCCTTGGTCGCAGTCGTCATCGTGCGAATTGCAGAGCTCTGCGGTGCCTTCGTCGACCTCCCCGTCGCAGTCGTCGTCCATATCGTTGCCACAGCTGTCGGGGGCGCCTGGACGGACCTGGTGGTCGTGGTCATCGCAATCTCCGACGCCCAGGCCCGCACAGACCGCAGGGGCCGTGGCAGGCGCGAAACCGTCGCCGTCCTCGTCTGCACAGTTCGGTGCGGGACCCGAGTCCATTCCCTCAGGACCGCCGTCCTCTGAAATCGCGTTTGCGGGACCCGCATCCGCGGCGCCCCGCGATTGCTCCGTAGGCTCACACGTCGTTCCATGCTTCACCGTCCCAGACGGACAAGCCGCCTCTGGAGCGCATGCGACCATCCACAACAGCGCCAACGACGAAGCACTTCGAGCCGACGAATGCATAACCCACCAAGCCCAGGGCAAGCGGTTCAGAGATGGACGAACGCTGGCCGCGCGGGGGAGCGCAGCAGTGAGGTCCGTTGTTGAGGCGTGTCCTGATTCAAGTCAGTCATGGCGTCAAGGCTCGAAGCGGTTTTGATCATGGCTTGGTTGACCCATCCGGCAGCACGGCTGGATCCCAGGCGTCCACCGAGAGCTTCCTGCCGTCACTCGTGACGCGAACGCCTCCGACGACATCGGTACGCAGCACGTGCTGCGATGCACTCTGCAGTCGCTCCATCACGTCCGCGTGGGGATGACCGAAGCGGTTGGCTCGCCCGGCGCTGATCACGCTGAGCCAGGGCGAAACCCGCGCGAGAAAGGCGGGCGTACTCGATGTCCGCGAGCCGTGGTGGCCTACCTTCAGGACGTCACTCGCGAGCGCTTCCGGGGTGCGTTCAACGAGTGACGTTTCGGTGGCGTGCTCTGCATCGCCCATCAAGAGAAACGAGCGCTCGCCGTGGGTCAGCCGAATGACCCACGAGTTGTCATTGGCATCGAGCGCCTCGTCGAAGCCAGGGCACGGCGAAAGCACCCTGAGCGCCGCGCCGCCGAGCGGGAATGCCTGGCCACAGCGCTCGGCCGGTCTCACGATGCGCACGCCGCGCTCCAAGGCTCGCTTGAGGAGTTGCGTCGCCGCCCCGCTGCCGCCTTCGGCCTCTGCTTGGCCCGTGTCCCAGAGCTCGCCCACCTCCACCGCATCGAGCACCGCGAACAGCCCGCCATAGTGATCCGGGTGAGGGTGGCTCAGGATCACGGCGTCCAAGCGGCCAATGCGCCGGGCCCTGAGCAGGGGCACCACCGACTCGCTGCCAGGGTCGGGGCCGCCTTGCACGGCACCTCCGGCGTCCACCAGGGCCGCGCTGCCGCTGCCGCTCTCGATGAGGACGGCATCGCCCTGGCCCACATCGACGAACGTCACACGGAGCTCGTCCGACGAGAGCTCGTGTCGCAAGTGCCATTCGCAGGCGACGAAGCCTAGGCAGGCCAAGACGCTTGCCAGCAGCTTGGGGCGCAGCGAGAGGCCCGTGAGCCACACGAACGACAGTCCCGCGGCCAGGAGCCCCTGAGTCAACGTGAGCGGAGGAATGGTCAGGCCAGGGTCGAGGTTCGAACACACGCGCGACGCGTGCAGGAACGCTCCGCTTGCCGTCTCGAACGCCCAGCGTGTGCCCAGCGCATCGGACGCACCGCCGGCCGCAGCAAACAGCTGCGCCACCACCAGCGGAATCAGCACACCGCCGAGCGGCAAGAGCACCACGTTCGCCACGAGGGCGATGACGGAGGTGGTCCCAAAGCACAGACCGAGAAAGGGTGCGGTGGCCAGCCAGGCCCGTACGCTCTCCTTGAACGCACCACGGATGCCGCCCGAGCCGTGGGCGGCCGTGAGCAAGGCACCGGTGGCCAACACCGACAGCACGAAGCCTGGATGCAACGCGTCGCGCGGCTCGTAGAGCGCGTGGAGCACCACCGCGAACGCCGACACGTGGAGCGCATTCGGTCGATAGCCGAGTGCGACCAGGCCGTAGAGCAACGAGCTCGTGAATGCAGAGCGCCAAGCGCTCGGCGCCCCGCCGCACGCCATGGCCACGAGCGGCGAGAGCGCGACCCCCAGGGCCGAGGCTGCCCGCCGCGCCTCGAACCACAAACCGAGCGGCGACCACAACCAGCAGAGCCGCAGTAAGCTGACCAGGGCGCCGGCCAGCACTGTCACGTGCATGCCTGACACGGCCAGCACGTGGGACACGCCCGCGTTGCGGATGGCGTCGTTCAGCTCGCTCGAGACGGCCATGCCTTCGCCCAGCAGGAGGGCCCTCGCGATGCCCGCGTGGGGCTCCGAGAGGCTCGCCACGAAGGCCCGACGAATCGCGCCGCGCAGCCGCATGACGTGGTCTGCGAGCCACGATGCCTGGTCGATGCGGACGGCGGCCGAGGACACCGCGCGTGCGCGCAGGGATACGCGGGCATCGGGCCAGGAGGCAGAGGGCAGGGGGTTACGGAACCTCGGTTGGCTCGAGACTTTGGCGAGCAGCGTGACGTGGGCCCCCACCGGGAGCTCGTTGTCCGTGGTGAGCGCGAGCCGCGGCTGGCCTTCGGGGCAGGTGTCTGGATCGAGAGGTTTACACGCCAGGAGTCGAGCCTCGGACCAGCAGCCCTCGCCGCAACCGGTGCGCAGCACCTCGACACTCAGCCGCGCCACTCCGGTAGCCACCGCGGGCTCGACCACTATCGCACCTTGTGCTCCAAGGAGCGCCATCCAGGCGCTGGTGGCGAGTCCGAGCAGGAGAGGCGGAAGCCATGGTCCCTGAGCCCCATAAGCGGCAAGCACCGCCGCCGCCCCGACGCCTGCACCCCATGCGAGTTCCAGGCCGTGGGACTCCCCCCAGACCAACCCGAGGAAGGAACACAGCATGACCAAGATCACCGGCACGAAGCCTTTTTAGGCAACGTTGGTTCCCGGTTGTTTTTGCGTGATTTCAGCTACTTGTGACACGTGTCCGGTGGTGACCGTCACACCCCGCCGGCGACCCGCATTTGACACGCCATAAAAACGCCATACATCTGGGGAGCGGCATGACCCTTACGCACGCGTTAGGGTTAGGGTTGAGAACATGGCCATCACCCTTCCACTCAATAAGCAGTTCCACCCCGATCCCGAGGCAGCCTCGGATCGTTCGGAGCGGCTGAATACGTCGCTCTCGACCTTGCGAGTGGGAGACTTGGCCAAGCGCACGGGGAAAACCGTACGCGCACTGCACCTCTACGAAGAGCACGGTCTGCTCTCCCCCGCACAGCGCTCCAACGGCGGCTATCGCCTCTACAACCGCGCCTCTGAATTGCGCGTGCGCTGGATCGACAAGCTCCAGCAAATGGGCTTCTCCCTCAGCGACATCAAGCAGATCGTCAGCGACGTCGACCGCAGCAAGAACGCGCCCGACGCCATGCAGCGGGTGCAGGACCTGTTTCGTGAAAAGCTGACTGAAACGCGCGAGCAGCTGCGCCGACTGTCTGCTCTGGAATCCGAGCTCAAGTCCAGCCTCGACTACCTCGAGGCATGCGACTCCTGCGACACCGAGGAGCTCCTCGGCGCCTGCACCGACTGTGCTCGCCACGCCTGCGAGCACAAGGCCCCCGATCTCGTGGCTGGCTTCCGCGTTCACTGAGAACCGCGAAGCGCCACCTCGCACCCACCCTCCGAAAGGCTCTCCGTCATGGCCCTGAAGCTACCCATCTACATGGACAACCACGCGACCACGCCGGTCGATCCGCGCGTGCTCGAGGCCATGATCCCGTATTTCACGCTCGATTTCGGCAACGCAGCCAGCCGCAACCACGCATTCGGCTGGAAGGCCGAGGAGGCGGTGGACTACGCCCGCGAGCAGATCGCCAAGCTCATCAACGCGAGCAGCGACAAAGAAATCGTGCTCACCTCGGGCGCCACCGAGAGCGACAACCTGGCGATCAAGGGCGTGGCCGAGTTCTACAAGGACAAGGGCAACCACATCATCACCACGCGCACCGAGCACAAGGCCGTGCTCGACACCTGCAAGAAGCTCGAGAAGCAGGGCTACGAGATCACCTACCTCGACGTGGGTGAAGACGGTCTGATCAAGCCCGAGCAGGTGGAAGCGGCGATCACGCCCAAGACCATCCTGGTCTCGGTGATGCTCGCGAACAACGAAGTCGGCTCGGTGCTGCCCATCGCGGAAATCGGGCAGATCACGCGCAAGAAGGGCGTCCTCCTCCACACCGACGCCGTGCAGGGTGTGGGCAAGGTGGAGTTCGACGTCGAGAAGATGAACGTCGACCTGGCGAGCCTGTCGGCGCACAAGATGTACGGGCCCAAGGGCGTGGGCGCGCTCTACGTGCGGCGCCAAAAACCTCGCGTGCGCATCGTGGGACAAATGGACGGTGGCGGACACGAGCGCGGGATGCGCTCGGGCACGCTCAACGTGCCGGGCATCGTGGGCTTCGGCAGGGCCGCGGACATCGCTGTGAAGGAGTGGCGCGACGATGCCACGCGCATCTTCGGGATGCGCCAGCGCCTGCGTCAGAAGCTGTTCTCCAGCCTCGACCTGATCCACCTCAACGGCGCGGACGATCCACACCGCCTGCCGGGCAACCTGAACGTCTCCTTCTCCTTCGTGGAGGGCGAGGCGATGATGATGGCGATCCGCGACGTCGCGGTGTCCTCGGGCAGCGCCTGCACCAGCGCCAGCCTCGAGCCGAGCTACGTGCTGCGCGCCATGGGCGTCGACGAAGAGCTCGCGCACTCGTCCATCCGCTTCGGCATCGGCAAGTTCAACACGGACGAGGAGATCGATTACGTGGCCGATCTCGTGATCAGCTCCGTGCGCCGACTGCGCGAGATGTCTCCGCTCTACGAGATGCACAAGGAAGGCATCGATATCAAATCCATCCAGTGGGCCGCCCACTGAGCTACCCCCCTCGAGCCCAGAACACGTAGCAGAACACCCTCGCTCGCAGCCGCGAGAGAGCCGCAAAGGAAGACCGCCATGGCTTACTCAGACAAGGTCATCGACCACTACGAAAATCCCCGCAACGTCGGCACCCTCGACAAGAGCGACGAATCGGTCGGCACCGGCTTGGTGGGAGCACCGGCGTGCGGCGACGTGATGCGCCTGCAGCTGCGCATCAACCCCGAAACCGACGTTATCGAGGACGCCAAGTTCAAGACTTTCGGTTGCGGCAGCGCCATCGCCTCTTCCTCGCTCGTCACTGAGTGGGTCAAGGGCAAGACGGTGGACGAGGCCATGAAGCTGAAGAACACCCAGATCGTGGAGGAGCTCAACCTGCCTCCCGTGAAGATCCATTGCTCCGTGTTGGCCGAGGACGCCATCAAGAGCGCCATCGCCGACTTCCGCAAGAAGCAAGCGGAGCGTAGAGCCGCCTCCGAATCAAAGTGAGTGAGGTCATGTCTCAGCCAGAGCCACAGAAGGTCGAAGCGCGCGCGCCCGCGCGGGTCGAGGCCCAGGATCCGCTCGCGGGCATCGAGGCCTTGGTGCCCGAGAACGTCGAGGGCACGCCTGACATCCGCCTCACCAAGAAGGCGGTGGAGATGGCCAAGAAGTCCATCGAGCGCCGTGGTGTGCCCACGGAGGGGCTGCGGCTGGGCGTGAAGGGCGGCGGCTGTTCGGGCGTTTCCTATGCCATCGAGTTCGCGGACAAGATTCGCGGGCGCGACCACGTGTTCGAGTTTCTGGGGCTCAAGGTGGTGGTCGACCCCAAGAGCCTCATCTATCTGCGCGGTTCCATCCTCGACTACGAAGTCAAGCTCATGCAGCACGGCTTCAAGTTCCGGAACCCCAACGAGAAGGCCGGCTGCGGCTGCGGCGAGTCCTTCACCGTATAGCCCGTCGAGGGCGGCACAAAGGCTGCAATCATGATCCTTCGTGAGCGCAGCGAACCTCGCGGAGGGGGTGGGGCCCGCGTGACCTCCCCGCTGAAACCAGGGGACAGCATGGATGCCTTCGATGTGCTGGCGCTCAAGCCTGCCTTTGATCTCGACCCAAGCGAGCTCGAGCAGCGCTATCGCGACCTGCAGAAGCAACTCCATCCGGACAAGTTCGTGCAAGCGTCCGCGAGCGAGAAGCGCGTCAGCTTGAGTCGGGCGGTCGACGTCAACCAGGCCTACCGATCCCTGCGTGACGCGCTCAAGCGCGGTGAGATCTTGCTGACTCGTCTGTCGGGCGTTCAAGCCGGCGCGGAGACCACGGATCCGGGGCTCTTGATGGAGATCATGGAGCTGCGCGAAGGCCTGGCGGAGGCCAAGGGCGAGCGCAACGCGGCTGCCGTGAGTGCGCTCAAGGCCGACGTGCTCACACGGGAAGACGGCGCACTCGGCTCACTGAAGCAAGCCTTCCAGGTGCTCGAGCGAGGCCCGGACGGTGCGGCGCGCGCAGAAGCCCATCGCGCGCTGTCACGACTGCGCTATTACCGGCGCTTCCAGGAAGAAGTCGCGCGCTTCGAAGAGGAGACAGCGGAGTAAGTCATGGCCCTGCTTCAGATACACGACCCTCAGGCACAGAAGACGCCGATCGGGATCGATCTGGGCACCACCAATAGCTTGATCGCCCACGTGACCGCCACCGGCACGCCAGCGACCATCCTCGACTGCGACAACGAGGCCCTGGTGCCGTCGGTGGTGCACTACGGGAAGGATGGCCGGGTGTTGGTGGGCAAGGACGCGCTCGCGCTGGCCGAGAGCTTCCCCGAGGACACCATCATCAGCGTGAAGCGCTTCATGGGGCGCGGCGCGGGTGATCCGGAGACGCGCAAGCTCGGCCCGTATCGCTTCGCGACCAACGAAGGTCCCGTGGTGAAGCTCGACGTAGCCAAGTCACGCGTGGTGACCCCGGTGGAGGTGAGCGCGGAGATCCTCGCGTTTCTGCGCGAGCAGGCCGAGGACTCGCTGGGCGGGGTAGGGGGCGCGGTGATCACGGTGCCCGCGTACTTCGACGATGCTCAACGCCAGGCCACCAAGGACGCCGGACGCCTGGCCGGTCTCGACGTGCTGCGCCTGCTCAACGAGCCCACGGCCGCCGCGCTCGCGTACGGCCTCCAGGAGAAGCAGAACGGCACCTTCGCCGTGTACGATCTCGGAGGCGGGACCTTCGACGTGACCATCCTGTCGCTCGAGGACGGCGTCTTTCAGGTGCGCTCCACGGGCGGCGATAGTCAGCTCGGCGGCGACGACATCGACCGCGCTTTGGCCCACGTGTTCCTCGAGCAGATGGGTTACGACAGCGAGGCAGCCCTGCCGGCCAGCTTGGTGCGACACCTGATCCAGTCCGCCAAGGCGGTGAAGCACGCGCTCACCCACGCGGACAGCGTGGAGGCCGAGATCGAGCGCCCGGACGGCTCGACCTTCGTGCGTGGCGTGACCCGCGCAGAGCTCGACGCGCTGGTGAAGCCCCTGGCGCAGCGCACGGGTACCGCCTGCCGGCGTGCCCTCAGGGACGCTGGGTTCGAGGCCAAGGACCTCGACGGTGTGATCCTGGTGGGCGGGTCCACGCGGGTCCCGTTCATTCGCAACTACGTCAAGGAGCTGTTCGGCAAGGAGCCGCTCGACTCGCTCGATCCGGATCAGGTGGTCGCCCTGGGGGCCGCCATCCAAGCGGATTTGTTGGCGGGTACGGGACCCAAGCATGAGGTCCTCCTGCTCGACGTGATCCCGCTCTCCCTCGGCATCGAGACCATGGGCGGCGTGGCGGAGAAAATCCTACCGCGCAACTCCCCCATCCCCGCGGCCCAGGCCCAGGAATTCACCACCTACGCCGACAACCAAACCGGTTTCGAGCTCCACGTGGTGCAGGGCGAGCGCGAGCTGGCCCAGGACTGTCGTTCGCTGGCGCGCTTCACGCTCAAGGGCATCCCGCCCATGCCCGCAGGTCTGCCGCGGCTGCGCGTGACGTTTCGCGTGGACGCGGACGGCCTGCTCAAGGTGGAAGCCGAAGAGAAGACCACGGGCACGCGCCAGGAAGTCGAAGTGAAGCCGAGCTACGGGCTCACCGACGACGAGGTCGAGCGCATGTTGCTCGATGCCTACGAGCACGGTGAAGAAGATGTGAAGCTTCGGCGCTTGCGCGAGGAGCAGGTCGACGCGCAGCGCATCCTGGCGTCGCTCGAGCAGGCCATCGAACGCGACCGCGAGTTACTCACGGACGAGGAGGAGCGAGCGGATATCGAGGGCGCCATTCGGCGGCTCAAGCGCGCGTTGGCCGGCCAGGACTACGACGAGATCCACAATCGCATCGAAGACCTCGACCAAGCCTCGAAGGCCTTCGCCGGGCGCCGCATGGACCGCAGCATCGCCCAGGCGCTGGCCGGGCGCGCGGCCTCGCAACTTGAAGACGAAACCAAGACCGCGCGCGGGATCGAGCCCCACCTGGGGCACAGTCCGTCTTCCGACGACGGGCCCAGTTCGGAGAAGCACTGATGCCGAAAGTACGTTTCCTGCGGGAGAATCTCGAGGTCGAGATCGAACCTGGCCAAACCATCCTCGAAGCCGCCAAGAAGGCCGGCGCACCCGAGGGCGACCGCTGCGGTGGTGTTTGCGCTTGCTCCACCTGCCACGTCTACGTGACCAAGGGCTTCGACTCGCTCTCGGAGATCGAAGACGAAGAGTTCGACATCCTCGACAAGGCCTTCGATGTTCGCAGCACGAGCCGCCTCGGCTGTCAGGCCAAGGTGGAGGGCGACGGGGACATCGAGGTGGAAATCAGCGGCGAGAGTTTCCAGGCCTTCGTGGACGAGCACCCGGACCAGAAGGCCCGCGCTCTGGCCATGCGGCCCCCCAAGTGAGCGTTGGGCACCTAGCGGGGACTCGCGGCGCGCACGCCGAGCCCCGAACGTCCCGGGACTGAGGGCTGGCGGCGGGACGGTTTCGGCTCCGGGCTGCCGCTGCAGCGCTCCCCGGGCCCCACGGGGCTGTCGAGAATGACGAGGATTTTCAGAGATCTAACCCGGCCGGGCTGGAACCTACGGCCAGTCCGCTCGATAAGCGCGACGACGACTTGAACTTTCCGAGTCCATCCCGTAACTTCCGCCGCCCAAGGGCGGTTAGCTCAGCTGGATAGAGCATCGGCCTCCGGAGCCGAGGGTCACAGGTTCGAATCTTGTACCGCCCGCCAGTCTTTTGAAGTTCGAAGCACGCGCTCCGGCGCGTGAGCAACACGAGGAACCCGCAACATGTACCTGCATATGCCCCGCAGCCAGAAGCGTGACCGCAAGGTCTCCAACCGTTACAGCGCCAAGCTCAAGGCGAAGAACCGCCGCCGGGTCAACCGTATGCAGGGCCGCCGCCTCTCCAAGGCCTGAGCAACGCTCCTCGCAAATGCGCGAGGTTTTCGTGGTTTAGCTCCCCTAAGTACGGGCTGACATCCCGCAATCCTTGGGCCCTCGAGTCCATGGCGGTAGAGTCAGTGGGGTGAGCGAGAAATCCATCTTCGTCGTCAGCGACTCGACCGGTGAGACTGCCGAGCGAGTCGTGCGCGCTGCCTTGGTGCAGTTTCCGAGTCACCGCGCCCGTGTGCGGCTGTTCACGCGGATTCGCGACCGTGAGGCGGTCACCGACGTGGTGAAGCGGGCCGCCGAGGCCAAGGCCATGGTGGTGTACACCTTGGTGGGCAGCGAGCTCCGTCAGTACTGCTACGACCTGGCGTTGCAGCATGATGTCGAGGCGGTGGACGTCATTGGGGCTTTGATCGGCAAGGTGAGCACCTTCCTGGGTGAGCTGCCACTGGGCGCCCCCACGCTCACGCAACCGCTCTCGGAGGAGTACTTCCGGCGCGTGGAGGCCATCGAGTTCGCCGTCAAAAGCGACGATGGCAAGGAGCCCCGCAACCTGCGGAAGTGCGACCTGGTGTTGGTCGGCGTGAGTCGCACCAGCAAGACGCCCCTCTCCACCTACCTGGCCGGGCGCGGACTCAAGGTGGCCAACGTGCCGCTCGTGCTGGGCGTGCCGCCGCCCGAAGAGCTACTCGAGGTGCACAGGGACCGGGTCGTCGGTCTTACCATCGAGATCGAACAGTTGATGGAGATCCGGATGGCCCGGCTACGCCAGCTAGGGATGCCCACGGACACCAACTACGGGGCGCGTGCCCACATCCAGGAAGAGCTGGATTTTGCCCAGAAGATCTACGACGAACGCGGCTGGTTCGAGGTGGACGTGAGCGGGCGCGCCATCGAGGAGACGGCCACCATCATCCTCGAGCATTACAAGGAGCTCGACGAGGTGCGCGCAGGGGCCAACGCCTTGCTGCGAGCCTGAGGCTCGCGGTCCCATCCGGGAGCGTTAGGGGCGGGGTGCGTTCTTGCCGTACTGCTCGTGCATCGCGACGTAGAACTGGGCGAGGATGCCATCTGCCACACGCAAGCGTCGCCCGAGCTCCCGCGAGATGTTCATCAGCAGTAGGGCGTAGTCCTTGAGGTCGCGCCGGTAGAGCAGTCGTTCGACCTGCTCGGCGCCCATGCTGAGCAGCAGGCTGGGCGCCAGGGAACGCACGCTGGCCGAGCGAGGATGGACGTTGAGGATGGCCATCTCACCAAACCAGTCGCCCGGGCCGAGCATAGCCACGCGCACGTGGGTCTCGTCTTCGGCGTGCTTGATGACCTCGAGCTCGCCGTGAATCACGACGAACATCTCGGTGGAGGTCTCGCCCTCCCGGACGATCAGCGCTCCGGGTTCCACGCGTAGATGCGGCAGCTCTTTGGCGAGCACTTCGAGTCCGGCATCGGACACGCCGCCGAAGAGCCCGATGTCGCGGAGGGTGGCTGGAGTGATGGAAGGTCGGACAGTGTCTGCCATAAGACCTCGCGGTGATCGCTGCGCTGAACAGAGGCGGCGGCACTCACACGAGCACGATGCAGGCGTGGGTGTTGGCGCAAGCATGACAAAAGCTGCGCGTCAGGAACACAAAGAAGAGGCTCGGGACAACCGTGTGCAACACCCCGCAAGCAGGGGACAACGGCACGGGTTGGGTCTTACCAGATTGTGAGAGACGGGCTACTATCCCAACAGGCATGCGCAGGCACGTCAGGTAGGAATGGAGCTCCCTCGCGCATTCGGTCCATACACGCTGTTGAAGCGCCTCGCAGTCGGAGGCATGGCCGAGATCTACGTGGCCAAAACGGCGGGACTCGGAGGCTTCGAGAAGCTGGTCGCGCTCAAGCTAGTGCACCCCCATCTCTCGGCGGATCCGCACTTCGTTCGCATGCTCGTCGACGAGGCGAAGATCCTCGTTCTGCTCACCCACGCCAACGTGGCGCAGGTGTTCGACCTCGGCTGCATCGAGGGCACGTACTTCATCTCGATGGAGTACGTGGAGGGTCTGGATGTCCACGGTCTGCAGAAGGCGGCTGCCAAGGCGGCCGAGGAGCTGCCCATCCCCGTCTGCTGCTTCCTGGTGGCGGAGATGCTCAACGGCCTGGACTACGCCCACCGCAAGCGCGACGCCTCGGGTCGGCCGCTCAACATCGTCCATCGCGACGTCTCGCCCCAGAACGTTCTGATCAGCAACGCCGGTGAGGTGAAGCTGGTCGATTTCGGTATCGCTAAGACCAGCCTGCGCGTCGAGGGCACCGAAGTCGGCGTGATCAAGGGGAAGTACTACTACATGTCCCCGGAGCAGGCGTGGGCCGACTCCATCGACCGGCGCAGCGACGTGTTCTCCACCGGCATCGTGCTCTACGAGATGCTGACCGGACGCATGTTGTACAACGCGCGCTCCATCCCCGAGCTCATCGGCAAGGTGCGTACGGCGGAGATCGCGCCTCCCACCAGCCTGCGGCCGGACATCCCGGAGGCCCTCTCCAAGATCGTGATGAAGGCCCTCGAGCGGGACGCCAACGCTCGCTACCAGAACGCGATCGATTTCTCCGAGGCGCTGCGCGACTACCTCTACGAGACCGCGCCGGCCTTCAACGCGAGTCGCCTCGCCCAGTACATGACCGGGTTGGTGGAGAAGGCGAGCCGCATCGAAGGAGCCGGAGCAGGGAAGGCTGATGCGACCGGTAAGCTGCGTGCCCTGACGCGCGAGGAGGTGCGCACCGAGAACAGCGTCATCTTCGCGCTCCAGCAGCCTGGGGGCGATACTCAGGTGGGCAGCTCCCGAGACGGGAAAGCGAGCGCCAACGGCCGCGCCGCCAACGGGCGGGTCCCGGCACCGCCACCGCGCATCTCAGCCTGGCCCCTGGAGGACACCGACGGTGGCAGCGAGCCGCTCACGGAGCGCGTGCGGGGCCCCCTGATCGCACGGGCTGCGGCCCACGTGTCGGCGGCGCCTCAGGTTCCCGCCGCGGTCGTAAGTCGAATCCCGCCGCCACCTGCCGCGTCCAGCATGTCGCCGCCAGCCGTCGGGAAGCTCCCGTCGTTTTCGGTGCCTCCACCGCGGCCGGGGATCTCGATCCCGCCGCCACCCGTGCCGGGTGCTGCGGGCCTGTCGCTGCGTCCAGCTGCTCCGGCGGTGCCTTCGTTGCGTCCTCCGGTGCCCTCGCTGAGCGCTGCGCCGCGGTTGCCGCTGCCGCCTCCGCCGCGCATGGAGGAGGCCGCCGAACCCACGGGGCAGTATCGCCCGCGCCACCTGGTCGCAATGGCCTCGGTGCAGGCCGCGCCGAGCGTCGATGCTCTGCCTGGGGCGGTGCTTCCGGGGCGTTCGTCGACCGGGCCTTCCACGTTCAATCGCGTCGGCCCACCGCCTCCGATGCCTGCCCTCATGCCGCCTCCCGGCGACGAAGAGCAGCCCATCACGCCCATCCCGCCGTCGCCGCCCATCCCGGACTTCAGCGCCGACCACGGCTTTCAGCCCAACCGCTTCGGCCGCCGCACCTTTCAGGTGGTGGTCGGCGTGGCGGTGATGTTGTGCTGTTTGCTGGCTTTCAAGCTGGCCGGCGGAGCCCCTCGGCCTCCGCAGCTCGAGGTGGTATCGGTGCCCCAGGGCGCGCGCGTGCGGGTCGACGGCGCCGTGCAGACCGGGTTCACGCCGCTACGTATCACCGGGCTCGAAGAGGGGCGGCACTACGCGCTGCGCGTGGAGCTACCTGGATACCTCCCCTGGGAAGCCAGCTACCAGGCCACGCCCGGGGCGGTGCAGCATATCGCGGTCCTGCAGCCGATCACGGGGGAGCTGCACGTCCTGTCCACCCCGCAAGGGGCCACCGTGTACCTGGATGACGCGGTCATCGGAAAGACGCCGCTCACGATCTCCTCCTTGGCCGTGGGGCGCCGGGTGCGCCTGCGAGTGGCACACCCGGGTTACGCGGAAGCCAAGCGCGAGGTCTCCGTCACGGAGGCACAGCTCAAGCTCGTGGAGCGCTTCACGCTGACCCAGCCGCTCCACCCACGTCGCTGAGCGGGGCTCGGATCGCGGGCCGCGAAAAGTCACGACGGTCGGTCACTCACGGGCGCGGGTCGTGACCGAGCTCGAGGTTGTCGATGAGCCGCGTGGCGCCTAGTCGCGCCGCCACCAGGATCACCTGCTGGTCGCGGCCTGTCTCGAGCGGCTCGAGGGTGTCGGGGTCGGCGGCCTCGATATAGTCGATGGAGTCGAAGGCCTTGGCTACCTGGTCACGTACCAGGCCGGCCAGCGTGTGCGGGGAGCGCTCTCCGCTGGCGTAGGCATCGTGGGCGGCACGCAGTCCTACCGCGATCGCCGCCGCGCGGGTGCGCAGCGCCGGCTCCAGGTAGCGGTTGCGCGAGGACATCGCGAGCCCGTCGGGTTCACGCACGATGGGCGCGCCGACCACGTCCACCGGCAAGTTCAGATCATTGGCCAGGCGCACCAGCAGTTTCCATTGCTGGTAGTCCTTGCGACCGAACACGGCCACGCAGGGCCCGACGGCCGTGAACAACTTGGTGACCACGGTGGCCACGCCGCGAAAGTGGGTGGGCCGAAACACGCCGTCGAAACGGGCACTCAGCTCCGGAACCTCGACCTGAGTCTGAAATCCCTTGGGGTACATCGCCTCGGGCGTGGGCGCGTACACGATGTCGACCCCGCGGGCCTGGCAGCGTTCGAGGTCGGCGTCGAAGGTGCGTGGGTAACGAGCCAAGTCTTCGGTCGGCCCGAACTGCAGCGGGTTCACGAAGATGCTCATCACGCGCAGGTTCGCGCCACGACGTGTGCACTCGTCGACGAGGGACATATGACCGTCGTGGAGCGCGCCCATGGTGGGCACGAACCCAACCGTGGCACCGCGCTTGCGCTCGGTCTCGCAACGCGCGAACAGTGCACGCGGATCACGAATGATGTCGGTCATAGGGGCAGTCGCTCGATCAGTGCGTCGGCCCGTAGCCGGTGGGAGCGTTCACGGCGCTGGGGCGCGCGGCCTCCGGGTGGCGCTGCACGGTGCCGAAACTGTGCTCTTCGGCGGGGAACGCGCTGCTCTTGACCTCTTCGCAGAAGGTCTGTGCAGCGGCTTTGCCCTGAGCATAAAACTCGGCGTAGCGCTTCACGAACTTGGGCCGCAGGTTGGGCGTGAGGCCCAGCAGATCGTAGCAAACCAAGACCTGGCCATCACAGTTGATGCCGGCGCCGATGCCGATGGTGGGAATCTCGAGTTCCGCCGTGATGCGGGCCGCGAGGTCCGAAGGAATGCCCTCCAGCACCAGAGCGAAGGCTCCCGCGTCGGCCACGGCGCGCGCATCGTCGAGCACGCGCTGCGCATCCTCGAGCGTCTTGCCCTGCACCCTGAAGCCACCCATCGCGTGAACGCTCTGGGGCAACAGGCCCACGTGGCCCATCACGGGAATGCCGATGCTCACCAGCTTGCGGATGGTCTCTGCGGCTTCGACGCCACCTTCGAGCTTCACCGCCTGCGCGCCGCCTTCGCTCAAGAAGCGCCCGGCGCTGCGCATGGCCTGCTCGAGTGACGGCTGCCAGCTCATGAACGGCAGGTCGCCGACCACCATGGCGCGCCGCGCTCCGCGGGCGACCGATCGACAGTGATAGACCATCTCGTCGAGCGTGACCGGCAAGGTCGAATCCAGGCCCTGTACCACCATGCCCAGGGAGTCGCCCACCAGGAGCACGTCAGCCCCGCCCTCGTCCAGCATCTGGGCGAAGGTGGCGTCGTAGGCGGTGATCATGGCGATGCGTTCACCCCGCGTCTTCATCGCGCGAATGACGGGCACGGTGACGCGGGTCGGCTTGCTGGGGCGAGGCGGCTCGCCGCTCTGCTCGTGGGCCATGTTGATCTCGGCTGCTTCCGTCGCGGCCGGGGCAACTCCCGGTCCACGCTTCCACGCACGGGACAATCTAGCGCACTCGAAGGCCCGCGAACAGCGCGCCGCCCAAGCTTTGCGCTAGCTCGAACGGCTCATTCTCGCGGCGTCAGGCCCTCCGCGCGGGTGCGCATGCGCTGGGCCTCGTCGGCGAGTCCGAGGGCGTCTAAAAGGCGTGCTGCTTCGCGGTGATAGGAGGCGTGATTGGCGTTGTCCGAGCCCTGACACAGCGCACGGTACAGGTCGGCCGCGCGGGTCAGGTTGGCCGCCTCCTCGTGGAGTTTTGCGAGGGCTGTTACAGCCTGCGGCGGGAAGTCCGTGTGTCCCCGCGCCCCTAGCTGATCCAACACGGCCTCCAGCGCCGCGATGCCGCGCTCGCTCTCGCCCGCGTCCGCACAGGCCAGGCCCAGCTCCATCGTCACCGGCCACTCCACCGCCTTGTCCTCGAAGGTTCCGGCGCACATTTCGAGCACCTCGATGGCGTCGCGCGGGCGCTTGATGAGCCTCAGATAGTTCCCGAGGTCGAGCAGCGGACGGGGATCGTCTTCGAGCGCCGCGGCGGACGCCTCGAGTTCCGCGATGGCGGCCTCATGATCTCCGGCTTCGTGGGCGATGCGGGCCAGTTCGCGGTGGGCCACGAGGCGGGCGGCGCCGCCTTCTTCGGGACCGATGCGGGCCAGGAAGGTGCGCAGGGCCTCGCGCGCGCCCGGATCATCGTTAAGGGCCAGACGTGCTCGGCCGAGCTCGAGCCATAGGTAACTCGGCTCCTTGGCGGTCTGGAGCAGGCGCTCCAGCAGCGGTAGGGCTTGCGCCGCGCGGTCATCCTCGAGGGCCAGCGCGGCTTGCAACAAGGGCTCACCGTAGGACTCGAGTTCCTTGGCTTGCAAGGCCTCCCAGCTGCCCGTGATCAACGTGAGCCGCTCCTCTTCGCTCAGGGCAGCGGCCGGGCGGGCTTGTTCCTGAGCGTCCAGCTGCTCGAGCAAGCGCTGGGCCGCCGCCACGCGCTCTCGCACCTGGGGCGAGCGGGCGGTGTCGAGGGCATGTCGCAGCTCCTCCTCGGCCAGCTCGAGGTGACCGCCGTTGGCGAGGTTCTCGGCCTCCTTGATGCGCTTCTCAGCGATGCGGTCGCAGCTCGTGCTGGCTTTGGCGGCGGCCTGCTCGGCCAGTTCCCCCTGGCCATCCTTGCGGGCACGTTCCTCGGCGCGATCGAAGGCCAGCTTGGCTTCTCCAAAATCTCCGGCGGCGAACAGGGCCTCGGCGTCGGCCAACAGTTCGCGTGCCTCCTTTTTGCGGAACATTCCGAACATAAGGTCAGTTGCCCTTTTCTTTCTTCTCTTTCGCCGCCAAGCGTTGCAGCGCCGCGGACTTGAGCGGCTGCGACACGTTGCGGCTGCGCGAGAGTGTCCTGAGCTCGTCGTCGCGCAAATGACCGATGAAGCGCAACGAGATCCCGACGGGGGTCTTGGGGTTGAACACCAAGCCGTTCTTGATCTCGTGGTTCTTGGTCCACTCACGCTTGTTTCCGGCGTAGCGAAGGATGTCCTCACCGACCTCCTTGCTGCGCACGATGGGGACGACCTCGGTCTCCTGGATCGCAGGCGAAGAGATGGCGGCGTAGGCGACGGCTTTGTCCTTGTCGCGTACCAGGAACGCACGCGCCGAGGCGTTGCCGACCATGGCAAGGCGCAGCTTCTCGGCACTGCTCATGCCGCGGATCTTCATCATGAGCGGCAGGTAGCGTTCGCTGACCTCGTCGTTTTCCGCCTCTTCGTCCTCGCCGGCCTGCACGGCCTCGGGGTTGTCGTCGTCCTCCGCGAGAGCCTGGGCGAAATCGAGATCGGAGGGCAGGGGCTCCTCGGTGGCCTCCGGGATCAGCTGTCCCTTGATGGCCTCCACATGGGCCTGATACGTCGGAATATCGAGCACCACATGGTTGCGCGCCGCCAGCTCGATCAAGCGGTCGGCCGTCGACATGCGCGTGTTCTTGTTACGATACAGGGCTTCGATGATCTTGGGCGCCGCCAGCAGGCGCTGCTCGTTCACCGCGATGCGCTCGCTCACCTTCTCGGAGCAACGCAGGGCCAACCACTCCACCGTGCCCACGCTCGTCGCCGTGTTGGCAGCCACGCGCTCGGCCACGCTCTCGCGTTCACGAAAGTGCTCGGCCATGCGGTCCAAGAACGACTCGGGCAGGGCTGCTTCGCTGGCCGGCAAGAGCACGTTGTCGGGCAGCCCGTCGAGCGTACCGCGCGCGCTCTTGGCCAGGGCTTCGTCCGGATCGACCGAGAGCTGAAGCAGCAGCATCACCTGGTCTTCGCCCTTCACGGGCACCATGCCGCGCGCTGCCATCATGCGCGCCGGGCCAGGCGCCCCCGGGTCGCAGAAGCGCTTGATAGACGGAGGCAGCTGGTCGGCTGGAAGCGGGAGTGGGGCAGGGCGAGCCATGGGCGGCGGCTATTGTAGCGAGCCGTGGGCCGGCCATGGCGAACAGAGTGAGCCTACTACCGGAACCGAACAGAGTGAGCCTACCACCGGAACCGAACAGAGTGAGCCTACTACCGGAACCGAACAGAGTGAGCCTGCGCGCGGAACCCGCGTGAACCGCGGGCCCGCAGCCGCGGCTCAGTCGTAGTACTCGTGCCCGAGGTGCGTAATGAGGCTCTCGCCCTTCATCCAGCGCAGCATGTTCTTGAGCTTCATGCCCTGAACGAACAGGTCGTTCTCGGGGTAGAGGCCGGGCGCGGTCATGGGGCTCTTGTAGAAGAAGCTGAGCCACTCCTGCACGCCCGAGAGCCCGGCGCGTCCCGCCAGGTCCGTGAACAACGCAAGGTCGAGCACGATGGGCGCGGCCAGGATGGAGTCACGACACAGGAAGTCGATCTTGATCTGCATCGGGTAGCCCAGCCAACCGAAGATATCGAGGTTGTCCCAGCCTTCCTTCTGGTCGCCGCGTGGCGGGTAATATTCGATGCGGACCTTGTGGTACATGTTGCCGTAGAGCGTGGGATGTAGCTCCGGCTGGAGGATGGTCTCGAGCACCCCGAGCTTGCTGACCTCCTTGGTCTTGAAGCTGTCGGGATCGTCGAGCACTTCACCATCTCGGTTGCCCAGGATGTTCGTGGAGAACCAACCGCGGATTCCGAGCATGCGCTGACGCAGGCCGGGCGCGATGACGGTCTTCATCAGCGTCTGGCCGGTCTTGAAGTCCTTGCCCGAGATGGGCAGCTTGCGCTTCTGGGCGAGCTCGCGGATGGCGCCGATGTCCACCGTGAGGTTGGGCGCGCCGTTGCAGTACCCCACGTCTTCCATGAGACAGGCGTAGGCGTAGATCATCGAGGGGCTGATGCCTGGATCACTCTTCTTGAGGCCCTCCTCGAACTTGGCCAACGTGCTGTGTACGTCGCCCGGCTCGGAGTGCACCTCGGTGGAGCCGCACCACACGGCCACCGCGCGGTCGAGGTTGTTGTCCTTCTTGAAGCGGCGAATGTCCTCGCGTACCGCTTCGGCGAGCTCCCACTTGTTGTTGCCTTCCTTCACGTTCTCGCCGCGCAGACGCTTGACGAATTCCGGGAAGAACACGGCCTTCATGGGCTTGATCTTCTCGAGCTCGTCCTTGACCAGGTCGAGATGATCGTTGGTGAGCACCTCGGCGGTCTTGGCCGCCTGATAGGCGTTGTCGGGGAACAAGTCCCAGCCGCCGAACACCAGGTCGTCGAGCGAGGCAAGCGAGACGAAGTCCTTGATCAGCGGAGATTTGCCGTCCGTGCGCTTGCCGAGACGAATCGTGCCCATCTGGGTGATGGAGCCGACCGGGGCGGCGAGACCACGACGCGCGAGCAAGCAACCGGCGATGAACGTGGTGCCAACGGCTCCCATGCCCGGCAAGAGAATGCCTAGTTTGCCTTTTGCTTCTTTGATCTGCTTGGGCTGTTGCATTGGCGAAGTCCTTTGATGGCCGCGGCGTAGCAAACCGTTGCCAGCAGGGCAAAACAACGATTCGCGCTTTAATTAGTCTGTGCTCAAGAGCCACACTAAGCGAGCGCAATGCGCACACCGGTGATGCTCAAACAACACAGATCTGGGCCAAAAAGGGGGACTTAGAGCCCTAGCCAGGGACGCGCGTCCTCGGTCTTGGTGCCGCGCCGGACCTCGAAGTAGATCGACCCCGTACCGGAAGTCCCAAGCCGAGCACTCTTGGAGACCTCGTCCCCAACTTGCACATCGACGCCGGCGAAGCCCCCGTACACCGTGTAGTAGCGGTCCCCGTGGTCCAGGATCACGAGCTGGCCATAGGAACCGTAACGATCCGAGAAGGCCACCCGACCTCCGGCTGCGGCCCGGACTGCGGCCCCGCGTTGGGTCGAGAACTCGAGGCCAGGACCCCCGCTCTCGGCGCGCGTAGCCTCCTGGATGGCGGATGGGCCCGAGACCGGGAGCGCGAGCGCACCGCGCTGGTCCGCAAACCGAGGGCGCTCGGCCTCCCTGGTACCTACCACCGAGAGTCCGTAGTTCATGTGGTCTCCCTGTGGCGGCTCGGGTGCGCGCCGTGCGGGGGCGGCCGCGCCGAGCAGGTTCTGCTCGATCTGCTGCTGGATGGCGGCTGCTTGAGCACGCTCGAGGCTCGCCACGTCGCCGTCACGCTGGGCTACTTCGAGGGCCAGGGCCTGCTTCTCGCCACGTAGGCGGGTCAGTTCATGCTGAAGGCTCGCCACCCCCTCGAGGTCCGCGTGCACCATGCGCTCGAGGCGCTGCATGCGCGAGGCATGCCCCAACAGCCCTTCGAGTCCCCCGGTGATGGGCAGCATCCCGTTGCGTCCGAGTCGGTACAGTGCGCGCCCGTCGGCCGTGAGCCGCGCCTTGAGGGCGGGTTCCTTGGCTTCGAACTGCGTGAGTCGTGTGTCGACCTCTTCGGCGCGCGAGCGAGCCATGTCGGCCCGGGTTCGTGCCGTGCTCAGGCGGTCGCCCGTGATCAACGGCGCACTGTCTGCAACCGCCAGCGAGCTCACCGTCACCAGGGCCAACATCGAGAGGGTCGAGCCGGGAATATGTTTGGCGCGCGTCTGGGTCACACCGACATGTACCTGCGGATGGAGAGGGCACTTCCGAGGGCTCCCGTCAGGGCCCCCGACACCAATACGCTCACCACCACGACGGGCGACAGGAAGCTCAGGCGCATCCCCAGCATGGGCACCAGGGCCGCGTTGATTTGCCCGCGCAACAGCAGGTAAGCGGTCAGCAGGAGCACCACCGAGACGAGGGCCGAGAGGAAGCCTTGCAGGGCACCCTCCACCACGAAGGGACCGCGCACGAAGCTGTCGGTCGCTCCGCACATCTTGAGCATCTCGATCTCGTCGCGTCGGCTGGCCAAGGCCAGGCGGATGGTGTTGGAGACCACCGCGAACACGCAGATCAGCACCAGGAGCCCCACGACCAGGGCGGCCGCGCGACCCGTGGTGAGCAAGCTGCTCAGCCGCTCGAACCAGCTGCGATAGGTGTCCACGTCGGCCACGGCCGTCTTGAACGCCGAGACTTGCGCAGCGACCTCCTGGATGCGGGCGTCGCTGGCGTCGGTCGCGAACTCCACCTCGAGCGAGGCTGGAAACACGTCGGCCGGGAGTCCTGTGAGGTCCGCGGCGTTCAAGCTCTCACGCAAGAAGCTCTCGCGTGCGGCAGCGGCGGAGAGGTGCTCGACCTGGGCCACCCCCGGCAGCGCCGAGAGCACGAGGCGCAGGCGATCGACGTCGGCGTTCTGGGCGTCGTCTCGGAGGTACACGCTCATGCGGTGCGTACGTCCCCAGCGCTCCGCGAAGCTACCCAGGTTCACCACCGCGAGGAGCAACGTCGACAAGCAGAGAAACGCCACCGTCAAACTCGAGATGGCCACTCCGTAGAGCTTGGCGTCCTCGCGCAGCCCGCGCTTTGCGCGTCGAAGCAACGACTTGAATTCCATCTCGCGTCGTCTCCCGCTCAGGCACTCACGCGCTTCACGCGCGCAGACCAGCCATTCAAGCCCTCGCGCGCCTCGGTCAGGCGACCGTCCTCCAGCACCAGGAGGCGATGGGGGCGGGTGGCGAGCAAAGTGTGATCGTGGGTCGCGAACAACACCGTCGTGCCGCTGCGGTTGATCTCTTCGAACAGCGTGAGGATGTCGAGGGCCAGGGTAGGGTCCAGGTTGCCCGTCGGTTCATCCGCGATGAGCAGCGCCGGCTCGCTCACGATGGCGCGAGCGATGGCCACGCGCTGTTGCTCTCCGCCCGACAGGTTGCCTGCGCGCTCTTCCCCGCGCCCGGCCAGGCCCACGCGCTCGAGGGCCTCCGCCACGCGCGAACGCACCAGGCGGGTCGGCAGCTCGAGGATCTCCAGGGCGATCGCGACGTTCTCGAACACCGACCAGTGCGCGATGATCTTGAAGTCCTGGAACACCACGCCCATGTTGCGGCGCAGGTAGGGGATGGAGTCCTTGGTCAGGCGCGCGATGTCGCGCCCGCAGAAGTAGATGTGGCCCTCATCCACGGAGATCTTGCGGAAAATCAGCTGTAGCAGCGTGCTCTTGCCCGAGCCGCTGGGACCCGTGATGAACACGAACTCGCCGCGCTCGATGGTGAGGTCGATGCCGCGCAAAGTGGGCGTCTCGCGCTGGAAGTACTTGTAGACGTCCTCCAGCACGAGGATCGGCTTGTCGACCGAGCTCGGGTCTGGACGCGCGCCAGCCCGGAAGAAGGCGAAAGGACGTACGACGCGCCGCGCCCCGCTGTCATCGCTTCTACTCCTAGGAGCCATGGCGCCCACGGTGGCAGTGAACCCGTGTCCAGATCGAGAATTCGGCCCTTTTACGGGCCAGGATGCCCTGAAGCTAAGGTCGAGACAGTCCCAGGTGGGGGGTGGAGTCGGCCGCCCAGCTCCAGCGGAACACCTGGGAGAGCATGGGTTCGGCGAGTTTGCCGTGCGGGGAAAAGCCCCAGATGTCCTCCTGGGACACGTCATCGAGGTCCGCGTAGTAGCGCCACAGGAAAAAGCCGGCGAACCAGGGCTCGGGCAAGAACGTCTCGAACAGCGCCGAGAGGGCGCGCGCCTGCTCGTGTTCGTCGATGACGACGTTGGTCATCACGTCGGGCCAGATCCAGGGCTGAACGGCCGCGTTCTGGCGCGTGGTGTACCCAATCTCCACGAACAGCACGGGCATCTGCAGACGCTCTGCGAAGCCGTGGATCTCCTCGCGGGCACGCGCGGCGCCGGCCAGGTAGTCCGTGTAGGTGGCGTTGTCGTGATAGGCGAGGGGATAGAAGGCGTTGACTCCGATCAAGTCCAGCTGATCCCAGAACACCACGTTGTCGACTTCGTCCCAGTTGGCGCTGTAGGTGAGAAAGCCCGGAAAGCGCTGGCGCACGTCGCGGATGAGCCGGCTCCAGTACTCGGCGAAGCGGCCGCTCCACGACTTGCACTCGACTCCGATGGAGAAGCCATCCGCCCCGGCCTCGGCGGCGAGCTCCGCCCAACTCAGCACGAAGGCCCGGTAGGAAGCCTGATATGCGCGCCAGCCCTCCTCGGAGCCCGGGTCCATCTCGCCGCGCCAGCCCCCGGTCTCGACCCACAGATGAGGGATCAAGAGCACGCCCATGCCGCGGGCCTTGGCCTGGCGGATCATGCGTGCGACCGCAGCGCGGTTCTCCAGGTAGGGCGCTTCGAAGTCCATCAGAATGTCCGTGCTGGTCAGGCTCCACACGCGCCCGAAGGGCGTCACGCTGACCCAGGTCGAGCCCATGCGTTGAAGCTCGTCGAGCAGCGCTTCGCTCGAGGCGCTGCCATAGCCGCGACCCGGCCACTGGGAGCTCTCGATGGGCCCCACGGTGATGCCTCGAATGCCGCTTCGTCCACTGGCTCGCCAGCCCTCCGTACCCGGCGGCAAGGTGTGCCAGGCGGACGCGTGGGAGGCGCCCAGCAGGAAAGCCAGCCAGAGCGCGACGCCAGCGAACCTCAGACCCAACTGCATGGCCGCAGGTTTACTGCGCGCGCGGCAAGTCGACATCAATTTGCACGGTCTTGTCGTCCAGAAAGACGCTCACCGTGCGTGCCAGGTAGCCTTGCTTGGTGGCCTCGATGCGGCCGTTCACCGAGCGGGAGGTCACCGTGATGTCGTACTCGCCGTCGTCGTCCGTGTGACCATCGGCCGTCTCGAGCGTGTCGGACGTGAAAATCACATGGGCATTCTTGAGCCGGGCACCCGTGGCCTCGTCTCGGACGATTCCGCTGATCTTGCCGGCTTCCCCAACGTCTTCATTGTCTGCGCCGCACGAGCTCGTGAGCAGGAGCCCCGCCAGCGCGCCGAAGCGCAGGCCGGCGCCGAGTGGCCCGCGCGTGAGGAGCATCCAGGTGGGGCTCGGGCGCGCGAGAGAGCGTGCCGCCTCCAGCCTGGCGCGGCCCATCAGGTGGTGCCCTTCTTCAGGGCGGAGAGCACAAGCTTGGCCACCGACTTCAGCGTGTCGAATACGCCGACGCCCGTGGACGCCACGCCCTCGAACTCGGGCACGTTGGTGGGGTTCAGGAGCGACCGAAGCTCCTCCACCGGAGCGATGCCGGGCATGTCGCGCTTGTTGTACTGGATGACGTAGGGGAGCTTGTCGAGCGAGTAGCCCTGCTCGGCCAGGTTGGTGCGCAGGTTCTCGAGGGACTCCACGTTGGCTTCCATGCGGGCAATCTGCGAGTCCGCCACGAAGACCACGCCGTCCACGCCCTTGAGGATGAGCTTGCGGCTAGCGTCGTAGAACACCTGGCCGGGGACGGTATAGAGATGGAAGCGCGTCTTGAAACCCCGGATTTCGCCCAGCGCGAGCGGCAGGAAATCGAAGAACAGCGTGCGCTCGGTCTCGGTCGCGAGGGAGATCATCTTGCCCTTCGCGTCCGGATTCGTCTTGTTGTAGATGTACTGCAAGTTCGTGGTTTTCCCGCACAAGCCGGGACCGTAGTACACGATCTTGCAGTTGATCTCGCGGGAGAGATAGTTGATGAAAGACATCGCTGCCCTGGCTCCTTAAAGTCCCGCGATCAGTCGTTGAAAAGGTTGTCGATGTCGTCGTCGGTGATTTCGGCGAAGGGCGTCTGTCGAGCCGGATCATCGGCCTTCTTGATCAACGCTTCGAAAATACCGTTGAGCTGCTCGCAGGCCTTCTTCACGCGCAAGCGCACCAGGCCAAGGCTCGTCTTGTTGTCGAAGATCACCACCAGGATCACGCGATTGCCGACCAGCTGGATGTGAATGTTCGCCTTTTCGCCCTCGTGGAACTGCGTCGCGAATTCGTTCTCGCGCAGCAGCTTCGCGATGCCACCGGTGGCGGCGATGTTGCCGGCCGTGAGCGATGCGAGCGAGGTCGTGTCGATGTGCTCGGTTTCACCTGAGGCAGCGATCAGCTGCCCATTCTTGTCGATGATGAACACCACTTTGGAGTTCGCCGCCTGAACCAGAGCGTCGACGATGCCCTGGATCTGGTTGAACTCCTCTTCGTACATCACCATCTGCGGATTGCTCATCGCCTCCTCCGGGCGGGTCGTCTGCCGAGCTCATTTCGCGTGCGGCGCGCACCTGTCATATGCGCGTCGCGCGCGGGCCGCGCTCTACTGCCAAGGTCCATCGAATGCACTCGGCACACATACCTTGGGCTGCTCTTCGCACCCTCTGCGAAGGCAGCGCGCATTCTAGCTTTGCTATCAAAGCTCGCGTGCGCCGTAAAGTGATTGACGGTTCGAGCACTTACGAGTGAATCGTCAGAACGCCCCACACATCGAACGATAGCGCGACGCGTTGGGTCCGTGAACGGGGATCTGTACTTTTCGCTTCAGAAGGTCGCGCCGGGCGAAGGAGGCGGTTTCGCGATAGCCTCGCGGGCGTGCGCTTTCTGCTCCGCCTCGCATACAACCTCCTGCGTCTGATCACCTGGCCCGTCTGGGGCTTGTTTCCACGGTTTCGCCGCAAGACGAGCGCCTGGGTGAGCCTGCGCATCCAGGGGGAGATCCAGGAACTCCCCCATTCCCGGGGACGCCTGCTGGAGCGTCTGACCAGTCGCCTGCGGCCCGCCCACCTCAGCGTCTTCGAGGTCCGGAAGCTAGCCCGCGCGATCGTCGAGGACCCAAACGCCCGGGGCTTGATCCTGACGTTGACGTCGGTCCGGGGCGGTTGGGCGACACTGGAGTCGCTGCGCCAGGTGCTGGTCGAGGTGCCGCGGGCTGGCAAACGGCTTGTGGTGGCGTTGCCCCAGGGGGCCGATCAGCGGGAGCTCTGGTTGGCTAGCGCGGGTGATCATGTGTGCGCCAGCGAGCCGGCCGCGTTCAGCGCGCTGGGACCGGTGGCGCAGCGTCCTTACTTGGCCGGTCTGCTCTCCAAGCTGGGCGTGCAGGTCCAGGTGTTCGCGCAGGGTGACTACAAGACGGCGGCCGAGTCCCTGGCCCGCGAGACGATGAGCGCGCCCGAGCGTGAGCAGCTCGGGGCGCTCTTGGCGACGATTCAGGGGCGCTGGCTGCGGGACATCGGGTCGCGGACGGGGGCCGAGCGGGCGGAGCAAGTCCTGCAGCAGGCCATGTTCGGTCCCCATGAGGCACTGCGCTTCGGCCTGGTGGACCGGGTCTGTTACGCGGACGAACTCGAGGCCGAACTCGAGCTCGACAAGGTTCCCGCCCGGGCTTTCCGGCCTTACCTGCGCGCCCAGGCACGCACGCTCTTCGTGCCGCTGACCCGCCCGCGCAAGCTGGTGGCGCTGGTGCGGCTGCACGGGGCCATCGGTGCGACCCCGAATCCGCGCGGGATCTCCCTGGCCGCGACCCGGGGCTTGCTGCGCAAGCTGAGCGAGGATCCACGCGTGGTCGGCGTCGTGCTCCATATCGACTCACCTGGTGGGTCGGCCGTGGTGAGTGATCTGTTGCACCGGGAAATCGTGCGGCTCGACGCGCGCAAGCCCGTGGTGGCCTGGATGGGCGACGTCGCAGCCAGCGGGGGCTACTACTTGGCGGCAGCCGCGCGCTTCATCGTGGCGCGGCCAACCACCATTACAGGCTCCATCGGCGTCATCTCGGCGCGCCCGGTGGCCAGCGAGCTGATGGCGCGCTGGGGCGTTCGCAGTGAGGTCGTCAAGCTGGCCCCACACGCCGACCTACACAGTCTACGCGCGGCGGACGAGCGCGAGACCGCCATGATCCAGGCGGAGACCCGACGCTACTACGAGCGCTTCCTGGCCGTGGTGGCGGAGGGGCGAAAGCGCCCGCTCGCGGAGATCGAGGGCCTGGCGGGAGGGCGCATTTGGTCCGGGGCGGACGCCTTGGCCAACGGCTTGGTCGACCAGCTAGGTGGTTATGCCGAAGCCCGCGCCAAGCTCGACGAGCTGCTGGGAGAACAGGCCAAGCAGCTGCCGGAGCAGCCCGAGTTTTACGAGCCCCAGGTGCAACCCACGGGCTCCGACCAGATTGCCATTGAAGTGGAGCGCCTGCTCGGAGCCGCGCATGGGGCTGCGCCCAACCTGCTCTCACTGAGGGCGCTGCTTGAAGACGGGGAGCGCGTGCTCGCCTGGACTCCGCCGCTCGACATTTCCTGAGCGGCGGCTGGGTGGCGCCCCGGAAACGCCTCAGAGGTCGCCGAGGTCGTCGGTTCCGCCGCCGCCGCTGTTGTCGGAGTCGTCCGAGCTCTCGTCGCTCGAACCACCGCTGCTACCGCTGGACCCGTCGTCGCCATCGAGGTCGGGCTTGCGGTTGCGGGCGCGAATCGCCGTCCAGGGACCGCCATTGGTCTCCGAGTCGTCGGAGCCCCAGCGCCCGTCGATCTTCCAGGCCTTTTCAGCCTCGTCGTAGCTGACGCGGAAGTAGCCGTGGCCCTTGGACTCGGTCGGGCGGCCGACGATCAACTCGCGCTTCTGGGTCCATTCGAAGCGCATCAGGTCGCCATCCACGGTGCCCTGAACGCGCCCGGTCTTCTCTTCCTTGGCGTACTTGCCAATGACCGTGGCCCCGTTCTGAACCATGTGCATCTCGCCGTACTGGGGCGAGAACCACACGCCCGAGAAGCTGCCGCCCTCCGGCATCGGCCCGGCGCGCAGCCCAGGGGCGCCGCCACCGCAGGCCGCCAAGAGCACGGCGTACAACAGACCGACGAGCGAAACACTGAGACGAGCTCGCATCCTGATCATTCCTCCGGCCGGGACCATAAACGAACGGGGCCCAAGGCAGCAATGCTCCTGAAGAGGACGACGTTGTACGGAGGGCACCCTCGATGCCCTTCAATGACGCCTTCCAGACCAGCAGCTCCCCATGTGACATCGCCAACCTGGAATGCTTGGCGCGCAGACACCCATGATAGGCTCGCTGCGTGGCGCAGGTTAACCCGCTCACTCGCGAAGTCCTGATCAAGCTCGTTTATTACGGCCCTGGTCTGTGTGGAAAAACAACGTCGCTGCAGAAGATCCACGCAGCTTCACCGCCGGAGACGCGCGGCAAGATCGTCTCGCTGGCGACGCCGGTGGATCGCACCCTGTACTTCGACTTCATGCCGCTGCGCGTGGGGCCGGTGCATGGGTACCCTGTGCGGCTCCAGCTTTTCACCGTGCCCGGGCAGGTCTACTTCAACGCGACCCGCAAGTTGGTGCTCACCAACGCCGACGGCGTCGTGTTCGTGGCCGACAGCCAGCGGGAGCGCCAGGACGCGAACCTGGAGAGCCTGCAGAACCTGGCGGCCAACCTGGCCGAGCAGGAGCGTTCGCTCGACGCCGTTCCGCACGTCCTCCAGTACAACAAGCGCGACCTCTCCAACATCCTCAGCGTGGCCGAGCTCGACGAGGGGCTCAACGAGTTCCGCGTGCCCTCCTTCGAGAGCTCCGCGGCGCGTGGCTTGGGCGTGCTCGACCCGCTCGACGAGCTGGTGCGCCTGGTCCTGCTCGACCTCGAAAAGCGTGCCGTATTCGGCGGCGATTCGAGCGGTTCGGAGACTCCGCGCTTCGAACAAGCGCAGGACGTACTGAGCGAGTCGGTCTCTCGCGCCAGCGAAGAGTGGCACATGTCGTCGGCGGAGCAGCAGCCCCTGCGCGCGGCGAGCGGCCTGCCCAGTCTGCCCCCCGTGCGCATGCGTGAACCCGAGCACGAGCGAGTCACCGAGGTGGACCTCGTCCACAACGTCCAGGAGCGCGCACGCGAGACCCACGTGGTCGAACGCAGCCTGATGCCCCCGCGCAACTCCGCGCTTCCACGTCCCATCGCTTCCCACACCATTCCCGCACCCGCTCCGGTGCCGCTTCCCACGCTTCGCACCCCGGCGCCCGCGCGTTTGCAGAGCCTCGAACCCCCGCGTCCGCCGCAGTTCGATGCGGTCTCCCACGTGCCACCCAAGTCGACGGGTCTTACCTGGTCGTTGCTCTTCGCGCGCCACCAGGGCCCGCAGGTTGCCCAGCTCGAGTCGGACCTCGAAATCGGGGATTTTCGCTCGGCCATCATGCGCTGCGACGCGCTCGCCGCCGAGATCCTGGCGGACGCCGCAGAGCTGCACGGGCTCGAGCAGGAGGAGCGCAAGCCGCTGCTCGTCGCCCTCAGTTTGGGTCTGCCCGCTGAGCGCTGGCGTTCGTTGAGAGCGGTGGTGCAGCGCGCACGTCAGGGGGCCGAGCTGAGCGAACTCGAAGCGCTCGAAGCTTACACGACCCTGATCGAGATCAATCGCCTGCACCGAAGCGCGAGTCCGTCGCTGGATTGAGCCCGAAGGTCACGGCTCGTCTTCGGGGAAGGGGCGTTCCTTGCGCTGGAGGTAGGCCAGCATGGCCAGGAACAGCGCCGCGGCGAACGTGAGCTTGACCCAGTAGGGGATCAAGGGAGCGTGCATTTGGCTGAGGGTCCCCTCGACGAGCCCTGCCACCACCAGCATCGGCATCCCTCCCAGGACCAGACGCACGGCCGTGCGAGCCTCCCGCGTGAGTGCAGCCTGCCGCGACCATGGTCCCGGCAACCAAAGGCCGCGCGAGAGCACGAATCCCGCGGCGCCTGCGATCATCACCACGGTCAGCTCGACCACCCCGTGCGGGAGGATCCAGGCCCAGAAGAAGAGCGCCTCGTGGCTACGGTGATATTGCGCGGCGAGGGCACCGATGGGGATGCCGTTCCAGAACAACACCCCTGCCGTACCCAGGCCGAACGTGACCCCGAGCGCGAACACGAGGAACGTCACCTGGATGTTGTGGGTGAACAGAAAGCTCGAGAACACTGCGGAACGCCCCGCATCGTGCTCGCCTGCGATGCGCTCCCCTTCGATGCGTTCCGTCGGGGTCTGGTCCAGGTGCATGTCCGGAACCACCACGGCCAGCGCGTCGTTGTCGGTGGCCACCACCAGAGCGCCAACGAGGGCTCCGAGCGTCATCAGGGCCGCCGCCAACGCCACGAATCGCCACTCTCTGCGGACCAGCGCGGGGAACTCGTCCCACACGAAGTGCCAGGCCCGCCGCAGAGACTGGGAGCGCTCGGCGTATACCTGGCTGTACGCGCGGGCGACGAGGGTGTCGAGGTAGTCTGCTAGCGCAGCGTCCATCAGCTCCCCGCGCGCCACCAACAAGTCCGCGCACGTCGCGCGGTAGAGTCTGCCGAGCTCACGCACTTCGTGGAGCTTCAGCTCACGGGGACCATGGGCCTCATTGCGGGAGAGCAGTTCGCCGAGTCGCTTCCAGTCCTCGCTGCGCTTCTCCACGAAGCGGTCGACGTCACTGGATCCCAACGAGCCGCTGCCTGCGGCGGGAGGCATGGACTGCGCGGATGATGGGAAAGAGGAGGGGGGGCGCATCGGTTCACGTGGTAAGAGAGGACGTGGGCTCAGCCGCAGTCTACGAGATTGAGACGCCCGAGAACGTTCGCTTCCGCGTGGAGCGCGCCGGGCTCGCCTCGCGCGCGTTGGCCTGGGTCATCGACGTGGCGATGATGGCGGGCTTGCTCCAGGTGTCCTCGATGTTGCTCGCGCCACTCCAGTGGTTCTCCGGCAACGCGGCCTCCGCCCTGATCCTCGTGGCGAGCTTCCTCGTGCAATGGTGGTACAGCGCGGTCTGCGAGTGGAAGTTTGCCGGCCGCACCTGCGGTAAGTGGCTGGTCGGCATCGCCACCCGAGATCAAACGGGGCTCCGCATCACCTTCCTCCAGAGCCTGGTGCGCAACCTGCTCAGAATCGTGGACCTGTTGCCGGGCCTCTACGGTGTCGGTGCATTGGCTACCCTCGTCGACCCCCAGGGGCGACGACTTGGAGACCTCGCCGCGGGTACGGTCGTGGTCCGCGAGCGCCGGCTGCGTTTGCCTGCCCAACGTCTGCTCGACCTACTGTTGCCGGACCTACGTCTCTACCCCGAGCTGGCAGAAATCTCCCAGCGCCTGAACCCGTACGAGCGGGAGGCCGTGCTCGCCCTGGCGGCCCAGCGAGACAGGTTGCCCCTGACGGTGCGCATCGAGCTCTTCGAGCGCCTGGCACAGCACTTGGGGCAGCGCTTCGGCTTCGAGCGGCCCTCGCACTTGAGCCCGGAAAAAGTCGTTCTCTACGTGTTTGCGGGACTGGCTCGGGGACGAACTCAGGAGTCGTAGTCGCAGAACACGATCGCACAGTTGCGGCGCTGGGAGGAGCGCACCCGCTGACACAGCTCGGCAAGGTCGTCGTCGACGTCCACCACCTCGCCTTCGGTGGCGCGTCCGGTGGCTTCGTCATACTTGCAGGCGTCGAGGGCAACCCATCGGCCGCGGAACTCATCCACGCACCGAATCTGCTCCCAAGACATCCTCTCGCCTAGCGGCGCGCCCGCGGAGGTCGTCGAGCGCGCCCGCCGCTGTGGCGGTATGGATTCAGAACGTACTGGCATTGCTGGAATCTCGCCGTGGGGCCTTGAATCGGCCGTCAGGGTTCTCGTCCTGGAATGCGTCGAAGCGCGCGGGTTCGCCCGCGAGCCCTACTAAGAATCGCACTGCAGTCACGTGGTCCCCGCCTCCGGGCGTCATGGCATTGGTGTAACCGAGCTGCGCGCTCGGCGCCACTTCTGGCACGTTCCGTTGGCTGGAGCGCGCCCTTCGGCACGCTAACTACAAGAGACATCACACTGGGCTGGAGAGCCGGCTCGTGGGCTTGCCGACCCGGGGCGGGGCGGGAGCTACTCACCTGGCTGGCAACACGATCAGGAAGGCTCAGGACCCGTCACCTCTTGCGGAACTCCGTAACGCTTCGGGTACCGCAACGACCGTCAATTTCCCCCGCGTTCGTGCGATAGGCAAGCGAAAACGCTCCTAGCTGTGGGACCCTGTACGTGTACGTAGCTTAGGACGGCTAGGGGGCGGGGCAGCTCGAACCAAAGAGGCCCCGTGAAGCAGTCGCGGTGCCGATGCGGGACAGAGCACGGTAGAAAGCTTGGGCCTGGGCGCAGCGTCCCGCGCCAAGTAGCTCGCGGATGCGGGCGTCACCGTACTGACCCAATGCACGCCTCAGAGGCGCCAGAGCTGGCTGGGTATCCCCGTAGCGGGCTGCGGCGGCTTGATAGAGGCCGAGCGCCGTCTCGACGCGCTGGGGAGCCAGCGCCATCGCCTTGTCCACCCGTGCCTGCAGATCGGCCGCGGCCGGGTCGGAGGAGATCGCCGATGCCCGTGCCGGCGCAACGGGTACCGGCGCCGCGCCGATGGGGGTGCCAGTACTGGGCACGGCAGGCCTGGTTGCCTCGCGTGGCGGAACCGGAGCAGCCTGAGTGGGCTGGAGAACAATTGGTGCCACGCTCCCCGAGGGGCGATCGCCGGAGGACTTGAGCACGCCGCGCTCGTGGCCCCGGCGGGATGGCCGGGCCGGGTCCACGTCGTGGGAGGCCGCCGAGGCACGCTGCACGGGCGCCACAGGAGTCGGGGCCACGGGGTCGGCGCGCGCGGGTAGATCTTGGGGGGTGGCCACAGCCGGGGGAGGGGGCGGGCTCGGTATGCTGGAGGGGGTCGCCTGCGAGCCATGCGAGAGCAGCATGGCGCCACCCAGTCCCCCGAGGAGCACCAGGCCCGCTGCCGCAGCGGCGATCCACAGGGGCTTCTTGCGCGAAGATAGACCAGGAATGTGGAGCGATTCGGCGTGGGGCGGGGTGCCTTGTGGCTGCACGGGACGCGCGTTGGCATCGGTGCGCGGCCGTGGGCTCGACCCGGTGCCGAGTCCGGGCACGAGGGCAGGGTTCTCCACGAAGTCGGTGAGCAGCTCGCGCACGTCTTGTTGGCGCTGGTCGGGGCGTTTCGCGAGGGCGCGCTGAATGGCTTGAGAGCGCTTTCCCGTGATCCCCGCGCTGGTGGGGGAGCGCAGCGGCGCAGGCTCCGCGGTGAGGTGCTTGCTGGCCCATTCCCAGGGCGTGCGGGCGTCGAAGGGCAGCCTGCCGGTCAGCATCTCGTAAGCGATCACGCCGAGGCTGTAGATGTCGGAGCGCGCGTCGATGCCATCCCCGCTGAACTGCTCGGGGCTCATATAGGGAGGCGTGCCCACCATCATCCCTTGCTGCGTGAGCTTGGTGCTCCGGTCGTCCTCCGAGGCCGAGATCTTGGCGATGCCGAAGTCGAGCACCTTCACGAAGTCGTCCTGACCGCCGCGTTGGGTGAGCAGGATGTTGTCGGGCTTGAGGTCTCTGTGGACGATGCCAATCCCGTGGGCTTCGCTGAGTGCGCCGCAGATTTGCGCGAAAATGCGATCGACCCGCTCGGGCTCTAGGGCCCCTCCGGTGAGCAGTTGGGCGAGCGACTGGCCCTCGATGTACTCCATGACCATCGCGAGCATCCCGTTTTGGACCTCGCCGAAATCGAAGAACTGGATCAGGTTCGGATGGCTCAAGCGGACCAGCGTCTCGGCCTCGCGGAAGAAGCGGCGCGCCAACTGCGGATCCGCGGAGAGCTGCGGGCGCAAGGTCTTGACCGCCACCCTGCGCGTGGTGGTCCCCACGCGCTGCTCGGCTTCGTAGACGCGACCCATGCCGCCTTCGCCGATCAGCCGGGAGACCCGATAGCGACCGAGCACTTCCTGGCCGAGTAGAGGATCCTGATGGGGAAGCTCACCGCCACATTGACGGCAAAAGCTCGCCCCTTCGGGATTGTCACTCGCGCAGTTTGCACACTGAGCCATCGGCCCACCCTCTGCCCCTACAACCAAGCTGAGCGGCGACTATATGCCGCTGGAGCCGATTTGGTACACCGACCCAAACGTCTCGGCAGTCTGCAGTCACCCCTGCGGCCTTAACGGCGACAGGCCGCCCCGTGGGACGGCCTGCCAGCGCGTGAATGCTGCTCCGAGACGAACGCCGCCTCAGGCGAGCTTCTCTTCCTTCTCGTAGACCACCAAGGGCTTGTCACCCTTGAGGATGGTCTCCTCGCTGACCACGACTTCCTTGACGCCACGCTGCGACGGCACCTCGTACATGATGTCCAGCATCGCGTTCTCGAGGATGGCGCGCAGACCACGGGCACCGGCGTTGCGCTTGAGCGCCTGCGTGGCCACGGCCTTGAGGGCCTTCTCCGTGAAGGTGAGCTTGACGCCGTCCATGTCGAGCAAGCGCGCAAACTGCTTCACGATGGCGTTTTTTGGCTTGGTGAGGATGTCGATCAGGGCGTCCTCATTGAGCTCATGAAGCGTGGCGGCCACCGGCAAGCGGCCGACGAACTCAGGAATGAGGCCGAACTTCAGCAAATCCTCGGGCTGCACTTGCTCGAGCAGCTCGCCGATGCGCTTGTCGCGGCGCGAAGGAATGTCGGCTCCAAAGCCGAGGGTCTTTTCACCCGTGCGACGTTCGACGATTCTGATCGAGACCGACGAAAGCACCGCCGCAGATGAAGAGAATGTTCGTGGTGTCGACCTGCAAGAAGTCCTGTTGAGGGTGCTTGCGCCCGCCCTTCGGCGGAACGTTCGCGATGGTACCCTCGATGATCTTCAGCAGGGCCTGCTGCACGCCCTCACCGCTGACGTCGCGGGTGATGGACGGGTTGTCACCCTTGCGGGCAACCTTGTCGATCTCGTCGATGTACACGATGCCGCGCTGGGCTCGTTCCACGTCGTGATCGGCGTTCTGCAGGAGCTGAACGATGATGTTCTCGACGTCTTCGCCGACGTAGCCAGCCTCCGTGAGGGTGGTGGCATCCGCGATGGCGAATGGAACATTGAGAATGCGCGCCAACGTTTGAGCCAGGAGCGTCTTGCCGGAGCCCGTGGGACCCAGGAGCAAGATGTTCGACTTCTGCAGTTCCACGTCGTCGGAACCGACCCTTGAGTCGATTCGCTTGTAGTGGTTGTGCACCGCTACTGACAGGATCTTCTTGGCGCGCTCTTGACCTATTACGTACTCGTCCAAGATCGTCTTGATCTCGGACGGCTTGGGCAGCGGGGTGCCGGACGAGAACGACTCTTCACGGTCGACCTCTTCCGCGATGATGTCGTTGCACAGCCCGATGCACTCGTCGCAGATATAAACCGTTGGCCCGGCAATAAGCTTCTTGACCTCTTTCTGCGATTTCCCGCAGAAGGAGCATTGAAGGTTGCCGTGCCCATCTTCGCGCCGACGATCCACTCGGTTCGACCTCACCGTTCGACAGACACCAAAAATCAGAAACCAGCAATCAGTCTACCGTCCGCGATCTGCTGTCGCAATAACGGGTAGCTATCCCCCAAATATCCCGAAGTTACTTCCCGGACTTCGAGGCTCGGGGATAGATAACGTCGTCGATAAGCCCGTATTCCTTGGCCTCGGGGGCGGACAGGTATCGATCACGCTCCGTGTCGTCCTTAATGCGCTCCACGCTTTGGCCGGTGTGGGACGCCATAATCTCATTCAGGCGTTGGCGCACAGCCAGGATTTCCTTGGCGTGAATCTCGATGTCTGTGGCCTGACCACGGAACCCACCCAGGGGCTGGTGGATCATGACGCGGCTGTTCGGGAGTGCGCGGCGGCGACCCGCAGCACCTGCTGCAAGCAGCACGGCGCCCATGGAGGCTGCCTGGCCGAGCACGACCGTGGCCACCGGGCACCGCACGTACTGCATGGTGTCGTAGATGGCCATGCCCGCCGTGATCACACCGCCAGGGCTGTTGATGTAGAGCGTGATTTCCTTGTCGGGGTCTTCACTCTCCAAGAACAGCAGCTGGGCAATGATGAGATTCGCGACGGTGTCGTTGACCTCGGTGCCGAGGAATACGATGCGGTCCTTGAGGAGCCGGCTGTAAACATCCCAGGTGCGCTCACCTCGGTGGGTGGTCTCGACCACAACCGGATTCGGAATATAGAGACTGGGAGCAATCTTCTCGTCGGCCACGCGCTTCCCCCTTGGAACCCGGCGGCGCACCCCCTCTACAAGCGACGTGCGCGCGCGATCAGGTTGCAGATTCAGTGATGGTAGCCCGACCGAGGAGATACTCAAGCAGCTTCTCTTCGAGGATCTGTGACTCCATCATCTCGCGCTGTTCGCCCTGCATTTCGGCGCGCAGCTTGGCGACGTGCTTGCCGCTGCGTTCGGCCATCTCGGCCAGCTTCTTGTCGACGTCCGCGCCTTCGACCTTGATGCCGTTGAGGCGCGCGATGGCTCCCAACAAGAGGGCCGCGCGCACACGACGCTCGGCGTTCTCCTTGGTGGTGCTCATGAGATCTTCACCGAGGTCCATGCGCTGACCGGTCATGCGGATCATCCGCACGTACTCCTGAAGCATGGCCTGTTGCTGCTGCGCCACGAGGGAAGGGGGCACATCGATGGGGTTCTTTTCGAGCACCTTGTCCACGACCTGCTCGCGCAGCGCGTTCTCGGCGTTCTGCTTGGCGCTGTCCTCGAGGCGGCCGCGAGTCTTCTGCTTGAGCTCATCCAGCGAGGCGTGTTCCAGATCCTTGGCGAACTCGTCGTCGAGCGCGGGCAGAACCTTCTCCTTGATCTCCTTGATCTCGAGATCGAAGGCGCCGGCCTTGCCGGCGAACTCACCGCCCTGATCAGCCGGGAACGTGACTTCGGCGCGCGCCTTGTCGCCGACGTTCTTGCCGATGAGCGCGGTCTTCAGCTCGGGCAGGAGGCCGCCTGCCAGGTCGATGGGGCGATCGTTGGCCGCCAGCTCGGGCCGATCGTTGCCTTCGATGGACACGCGGTAGCTGCAGGTGAGGATGTCGCCCTCTTGGCTCGCACGCGCGGGCTCGGGCGCCTTGAGCTCGGAGTTCTGCTGACGCAGGCGCTCGATGGCTTCGTCGACCTGCGCTTCGCTGACGTCGCTCTTCTCGCGCACCAGGGCCAGGCCATCGATGTCGACCTTGTCGATCTTGGGGCGCACCTCGATCTTGGCCGTGAAGTTCAGGGGCTCGCCGGCCTTGAGCTCGGGCAGGCTCTCCATGGGGGGCACCGCCACCACGGTGAGCTGGTGCTGCTCCACGGCCTTGCCGAGTCCGGCCTCGATCAGGTTGTTCACGACCTCGCGCTTCACGCGCGGCCCGAACAGTTGCTTCAGGACGTTGCGCGGCACCTTGCCAGGGCGGAAGCCCTTGACCTTGGCAGTCCGACCGAGCTCGGAATAGCTGCCTTCCATGGCTTTCTCTACATCGGTCCACGGAACTTCCACGCTGACCTGGACCATGACCGAGCTGATTTCGCTGATTTGCGATTGCATCGCGCGACGCCTCTACTTTTTCGGAGAAAAGAGGGCGGTTGAATAGTGTCCGGACCCCCGCATGGCAAGCCGGCGTCTGGAGAGGGCGCGCCCATTTGGGCCTTGATCGGCCGAAGCGTGCGGGGACGCGCGTGAGCGGGATGGAGGCGCGGCGGGTGAGCCAGGTCGGCTACTGTAAGTGCACGAGTTCCATGTTCAGCTCGGCGGCCACCTCGAAGATGCGCGCGTCACGGTAGAACTCCCCGTAGACCACCCGCTGCAGGCCCGCGTTGGCGATCATCTTGAAGCAGCTCCAGCAGGGGGAGGCGGTCACGTAGATGGACGCGCCCTCGATGCGGGTGCCATGGGTGGCGGCCTGGATCACGGCGTTGGCCTCGGCGTGGATGGTGCGCACGCAGTGGCCGTCCTCCATCATGTGGTCGGACTCGTCGCAGTGCGGCATGCCGCGGATGCTCCCGTTGTAGCCGGTCGAGAGGATGACCTTGTCGCGTACGATGAGCGCGCCGACGTGCTTACGGCTGCAGGTTGAGCGGGTGGCGACTTCACGGGCGATGTTCATGAAGTACTGATCCCAAGAGACGCGGGCCTGGCTCATGGGCGGCGATATAGACGCGCACGCCGATTGCGTCCACGAGGGGCAGGGCCGCCGCGGGGCGCCCGGTTGGGCTCAGGGGACGTCGGCGGCGCGCTCTTTGGCGAAGCGGGCGAAGAGCTCTTCGGTGGCCGCAGCGGGCAGACCGCGCGCGACGATCAGGGTGGCGCCAACCTGGAGCGCGCGGCGGTCCAGGCCGTAGGTGTCGCGAAGCTGACCGAGACGGGAGTGCGCGCCGCGAGCGTCCTTGGCGGAGCCGAAGCGGAGGCACCATACGCTGGCGTCCCCTCCGAGACCGTCTCCCTGGAGGGGTTCCAGCACGGCGTAGCGGTCGCCTCGCCAGGCTCGCGTGAGCGCCGCGACGGCCGGCTCGGGGAGGCCGAGTGCCACGCCAAACTCGAGGCTGCCGAGCACGTCCTGGTCCACCTGGCGATAGCCGTGGGCCTCGAGCCAGGAGAGGTCCGGGAGCTCGACTCTGGGCTCGCGGGCAGGGCTCTGGGCGGGCTGAAAGTAGCGCGGTTCGATCACGGAGAGCGTCGCCCCGGGGACGTTGGCGTGGGCTTGATTCACCGCCTCCCACTCGCCTCGCAGAAACAGGCTGGCAGCGAAGAGGGCGCCGCTGCGATAGCGGAAGAGCAAGGGCTCGCGCACGATGGCTGGGGCCGCCTTGAGCGCGCCCGTGATGCGGTCGGGGGAGGCGCCGAGACTGTTCTGGAGCTGCAAGCGGTCGCGCACCACTTCCTGCAGCGTGACCCCCGCTTTGCCAGCCACGTATCCCAGCATGGCCAGGGTGGCATCGCCCTCGACCAGGGCTCCGAAGGCGTTGTCGCCGTCGGTGGTGCGCTCCACGTCCATGGCTGCTCCCAGACCGAGGTGTTGATCTTGGAGGGCGTGCACGAGCTCATGAACCACGGTGGCGCGCCACTCGAGATCGTTGGCCGAGCTCACCTTGCCGAGGGCCCGCGCCACGTCGTCGCGGACCGCGAGCAGGCGCTCCTTGGGGTCGTAGTAGCCGATCAGTTCCTCTTCCATGAGGCTTTCCAGGAGGTCTCGCACGTCGAGCTTCGGGTCCAGCAGACCGAGGGCCACGTAGCGGCGCCGACCGCGCACCAGATCCTCCTGTTCGATGGCGCGGCTCACGTACCCGCGCATCGCGGTGCGATTCTGGATCCGCACCTGGACCGGCTCCTTGAAGCGCAGCTTGCGAATGCGTTCGGTTTCTCCGACGAGCTCGGAGATCAAGTGCGCTTCGTTGGGCGTGGGGAGCCGCGACAGTCCCGCGCTGGGGGCCGGCATTTGCGCGGCAGGTGGAGGAGGCGGCGCGGCCGGTGACGCCGACCGAGGGGGCGGAGTCGGTGCGGGGAGGCTGGAGCCGCAGCCCGATTGCACGAGTGCGTAGGCGACGAGCAGGGCGGCGAAGAGTTGGTTCGCCACCGAACGACCAGGGCACTTCGTGGGGACCGAACTCAATGTTTCACGACGTGCACAAGGACCATGCAGACCGCTCGCTGTCCGATGCTCTCGAGGAAGAAACGCGTCATGCGCCGACGGACATGTTCCCTCAATGCGTCCAGGTCGTTCAACAGGGAGTCGTCGACCGCCTGCCGAAACGCGCGCTTGGCCGCCAAACGGGCCTGGCTCACGAACTCGCGCGGCTCGGGCCCCAGCAGCACGCCACGGGTGCTGAGGTCGGGTTGGGTCACGAAGTTGCCGCGCACGTCCACCACGAAGGAGACCGCGATGGTTCCCAGCTCGGCCAGGCGCGAGCGGTCGGCCAGCACCTCGTCGGGCACGTCCTGTCCCCGCATGACATGGACTCGCCCGCTCGTGACCCGGTCGACCACCCGCAGCGACCGCGCGTCGAGCTCGACCACGTCGCCGTTTTGGGCCAGCGTGGTGTGGCGGACGCCCATTTCACGCGCGAGTTCCGCGTGTCGACTCAAGTGATGAAAGGTGCCGTGCACCGGCATGAAAAACTCGGGCCGCGTGAGCTCGAGCATGGTGCGCTGCTCCTGTCGATGCGCGTGCCCGCTCACGTGAACGGCGCGATTGGTGCGCCGCTCCACCACTTCGACGCCTTGGAGTAGGAGGCGGTCGATGACGTCGATGACGGGGCGATCGTTGCCCGGAATGATGCGCGACGAGAGGATCACGGTGTCCCCAGGTTCGAGCGCAATCTGCGGATGCACCCGGCGTGCGATACGGGCCAGGGCGCTGGCCGGCTCGGCCTGAGAACCTGTGGCCGCGAACAGCACGCGCTGTCTGGGCAGCTCCATGGCCTGCTGGGGCGTGATGAGGATGTCGTCGGAGCGATCGAGGTAGCCCGTGCTCTGGGCCACGCGCGAGTGGGTCTGCACCGAGCGTCCGAGCCAGCAAAGCTTGCGGCGGGTGCGGCGCGCGATGTCGAGGGCGGCGCGCAGGCGGTGGGTATTGGAGGCGAACAGCGTGATGAGCACGCGGCCCGTGGCGGCTTCGACCAGCTCCTCCAGCATGCTGGCCACCGGTTGCTCGCTGCCTGCGCTGCCTTCGGTGTCCACGTTGGTGGAGTCGCTCAAGAGCAGACGCACGCCCGCATCGCCGAGGGCGCGGAAACGCTCCGCGTCGAAACGCTCGTGATCAGGCGGCGTGGGATCGATCTTGAAGTCGCCCGTGTGGATGATGGTGCCCACGGGCGTGCTCAGTGCCAGCGCCGTGGCATCGGCGATGGAGTGGGTGACCCGCACCGGCTCGGCGTCGAAAGGGCCAAATTGGAAGCGCTGACCGGGCGCGATGGGAAAGAGCTCCGGGCTGCGCCGCAGGGCGTGCTCGGACAGGCGCTCTTTGATCAGGGCCAGCGCATAGGGCGGGCCGTAGACGGGCATCGGGTGTTCGCGCAGCAAATACGGAATCGCGCCGATGTGGTCTTCGTGGCCGTGGGTGACCCAGAGGGCCGTGCGCGCACGCGGTTCTTCCTTGAGGAAGGAGAAGTCGGGCCGAATCACGTCGGTGCCGAAGGGATGATCGGGAAAGGTCACGCCGCAGTCGATCAGCAGACGCTGATCACCGCATTCGACCGACATGCAGTTCATGCCGATTTCGCCGAGCCCACCCAAAGGAACCAGTCGAACACGCTCTGTCACAGCACCCCGCCGGCTGAATCTTAGTCGGGGACCTCGGGGCGTCACGCGGGGAGCGGTTTCAAGCTGCGGGTATCACTGGTAGTTTGAGGCGGACCCGAGATTGACCGTGCGTTTGCGGGCGTGCTACGAGCGGCCCACGCCTATGCGCAGACGCCTGCTCATCACCAGCCTAATCGCGCTGGCCGCGCCCTTTGGCCTCTCTCCTCGCGGCGCCGTCGCACAGGAACCGCCGCCGGCCGAGCCCGCTCCGAGTGAGCCTCCGCAGTCTGCCCCGGGTGAGCCTGCGCCAGAACCCATCGAGGAACCTGCGGCCGCCGAACCGAGCGCCGAACCCGCGCCTGCGCCGGCCCCGCTCCCCGCGGTGGAGCTGCCCAGTGTGGGCCCGGCCCTGCCCGACCCGAACGACGCCGCTGCCAAGTTGGAACAGGCTGCGCCTCCGGCCCCCGTGGAGAGGAAATGGTGGCGGGCGCCCGAGACCATGTTCCACCTGCACGGCTACTTCCGCCTACGCGCCAACCTGCTCAAGAGCGGCGACCTTGGCCACTCGGGAGCCTACGACCGCCTGCCAGGCGTCGTCTCCGACGCCCCGCGCCAGAATTACGACCCCTTCATCTACTTCGCTCCGGCGGACTCCACCCGCGTGTACTCGGTCGACAACCAGAATATGTCGACGGGCAATGGTGGGGGCACTGGCGCCCTGGCGCCGGCCCCCGTGGGGGGTGGCTGCGGCGATTCCCCCTCGGCCGCGGGGGAGGGCCTCTGCGACAAGAAGACGCAGGTGTCCGGCGACATGCGCCTGCGCTTGAAGCCCGAAGTCCACCTGAGCGACGACGTGCGCGTGAAGGCCTGGATCGACGTGCTCGACAACGTCGGCCTCGGCACCATGGGCTACGGGCCCAACAACTTCGACGAGAAGAACGTGATCCGGGTGCGCCGCGTGTGGGGCGAGGCGCGCAACCGCGACATCGGTGAGCTCCGCTTCGGTCGCATGGGCGCCGACTGGGGTCTCGGCATTCTCGACAACGGCGGTGATCGCAACGGCATCGACTCGGACTTCTCGTCCGACGTGGATCGTATTATGGCGATCACGAATCTGGCCGGGTTCTACATGTTCGCGGCCTACGACTTCGCGAGCCAGAACTACGTGTCTCCAGGCAGCGCCACGCCGTCGGGGGTTCCCGTCGATCGCGCGCAGAAGGACGACTATCGCGTCGTGACCCTGTCGGCCGCGCACAAGCTCGAGCCCGAGCTGCAGCAGAGCGCTCTTCTGCGCGGTGAGAGCGTGTTCAACTATGGCGCCTACTTCGTCTGGCGCGATCAGTTCCTCAAGTTCAACAAGCCCTACGCCGATGAGCAGTCTCATACGGTCATGCAGGGCGCGAACGACAATCACCTGTTCTCGCGCTTCAACCAGAAGACGTACATCCCCGACCTCTGGTTGCAGTTCTTGTGGGAAGGTTTGCGCATCGAGCTCGAAGCGGCGTTCGTCGCCGGCTCCCTCGAGGGCGGCTGCCCCAAGCTCATCGAGTCCTCGGGCACCCAGGGGCCGTTCCGAAACGCCCAGGAGGCCACCGAGGCCTACGGTTCGGCGACCCTCAAGCGTGCCACCGGCGGGCAGTGCAAGTTCCGGCAGCTCGGCGTCGCGCTCGAGAGCGAGTACCGGTTGTTCGATGATCGCCTGGGCATCTACTTCATGTCCGGTCTGGCCACCGGTGACAGTCAGTCCTACGGCTTGGCCCAAACCAACGACCCATCGCTGCAGCGCGTGACCGACTCCCAGGACGTCGGTAACCGCACCATCTCGACGTACCAGTTCCACCCGGACTACCGCGTGGACTTGATCCTCTGGCGCACGATCATGCGTCGCGTCGCAGGTGGCTACTACTTCAAGCCCGGCATCAGCTACGACTTCATCCACGACTCCTATGGGCAGCGTGCGGGTGGCCGGTTGGACATCATCTACAGCCGCGCGACCAACCCCCAGCAGGCTTACGGCGCGAGCGGCAACCTCGGCCTCGAAGCGGACCTCTCGCTCTACTACCGCAGCCAGGACGGCCCCGACCCCTTCGACGGCTTCTACGGCATGCTGCAGGCCGGCGTGCTGTTCCCCTTCCAGGGCCTCGACTACGTCAAGGGCATCCAGGGCGCCCCGAGCACCGAGACGGCGTTCATGATGCGCATGGTGGCCGGCATCGCGTTCTGAACCGCGCGGCGTTTTGCGCGCAACCGCGGCGGCAGTTGGGCCGATACTGAACGCACCATGGCCAAGTTGAAGACGGTCTATGTCTGCGCTGAGTGCGGCCAGAGCGCCCCGCGCTGGCTGGGGCGGTGTCCCAGCTGCAACGCCTGGGGCAGCCTGGCAGAGGAGCGCGAACGCAGTCCTGCCACGGCCACACGCCTGAGCGGTCACAGCGGAGGGGCGGGAGGCGCCGACGTCGACGCCAGCCGGGGCAAGCCTGTGAAGCTCTCCGAGGTCCAGCCCGACGGCGCCCGGCGCATGCCCACGGGCATCGCGGAGCTCGACCGTGTGTTGGGGGGCGGCCTGGTCGGGGGAGGCGTGGTGCTGGTGGGGGGCGACCCGGGCATTGGCAAGTCCACGCTGCTCTTGCAGGCTCTCGCCGGGCTCGCGGCCAACGGTCAGCGTGCGCTCTACGTCACCGGTGAAGAGTCCGGGGCCCAGGTGGCGCTGCGCGCTGCGCGCCTCGAGTGCGAGGGCGTGCACAGCGTGGAGGTGCTAGCGACCACCGAGCTCGAGCAAATCGAGGACGCCATGGCGAAGGCGCGCCCGTCGGCCATGGTGGTGGACAGCATCCAGACCATGCGCTGCGCCCAGCTCGAGTCGAGCGCGGGCACTGTGAGCCAGCTGCGTGAGGTCACCGCGCGCTTGGTGGACAACGCCAAGGCCCACGGCATCGGCGTGTTCTTGATCGGACACGTGACCAAGGAGGGCGCCATCGCCGGCCCCAAGGTGCTGGAGCACCTCGTGGACACGGTGCTGGCCTTCGAGGGCGATGCCACCTTGAGCTACCGCATCGTACGCACCACCAAGAACCGCTTCGGTGCCGCCCAGGAACTCGGCGTGTTCGAGATGGTGCGCGAGGGATTGCGCGAGGTACAGGACCCGAGTCGCCTGTTTCTCTCGGAGCGCCCTCAGCACGCCGCGGGGTCAGTGGTGGTTCCAACCGCGCAAGGGCAGCGTCCCCTGCTGGTGGAGGTCCAAGCGCTGGTGGCTCCGGCCGCGTACGGCGCGTCGCGCAGAGTGGCCACCGGCCTCGATGGCAATCGCCTGGCCATCCTGCTCGCGGTGCTCGAGCGCAAGGCGCATGTGCAGGTGCTGGATCAGGACGTGTTCGTGAGCGTGGTGGGTGGAGCGCGCGTGGATGAGCCCGCAGTCGACCTCGCGCTCGCCGCCGCGATTGCTTCGAGCTTGCGCGACCGCCCGGTGCGTCATGACACCGTGTTGTTCGGGGAAGTGGGACTCACGGGGGAGGTCCGCTCCGTACCGCGTGCGGGCCAGCGCCTCGCCGAGGCGCGGAAACTGGGCTTTTCGCGGGCTATTTTGCCCGAGAGCTCGCTCGAGCGCCTACGCGCGGAAGAGCGCACCGGGCTCGATCTGGTGGGTGTGCGGACGCTCGCGGAGGCCTTGCAAGCCGTGTTCGGAGCGCGCTGACCGAGGGCGCTATTCACGCGGCTTGAGGAGCACGGGGTAGGCACCCGGGCCGCTACGCCGACGCGCCTTGGCGCACTCTTCGTCGCTCAGTCGTTTGGGCCCCGTGACGCGTCCCTGACGTGCATCGGCATCCATCAACAGCCACGGCCGATCGACCCCGAGGTTGTCCGGATGGAACGCTTCGTCGAGCAGCACGTGACCGAGTTCGTGGGCTTGAACCCAGGCCTGGCGCTCGTAGCGCACCGCGTTGCGATCGAAGATCAAGGTGTTGGCCAGGCTGCTGCCATCCGCCTCGATGAAGGCCTCGCCTTGGCGGTCCCGGTTCACGAAGCGATTGATCAGGAAGACGTCGATGGTGGTCGGGTCGGAGTCTCCGAGCAGTTTGATCAGCGTGCGCTCTTCGAGGGTGCCCGTGGCCGCCAGGGTGTTGTCGAATTCATCGATGCCATCGGCCAGATCCACGTGACCCACGGCCACTCGCTGCTGCGGGTCGCTGCTCAAGGGCACACCGGGCTCCTCGCTCACGCGCGCGAGCAAGCCATGACGGTCGCGCATCACGATGTCGGCGCTGGAGCCGGCGCCGAGCTCGGCGCGCGGGTTCACGGTGACCTCGGCGCGGAAGCCCGCTGCGCGCACTGCGCGCGCAATGGCCAGCGCAGTCTGCTCGGGATTCGCGCCCGGGCGCGTGGTCACCGGCGCGATGCGGGTGCCGTTCACGCGGAAGCTCACGGTTCCGCCGCCCTGGGCCGGCAGGCCATCGAGCTCTCCCACCGAGAGCAGCGCGGGCGGAGGCGGATCGACCACCCGCACCTCTGCCTGCATGGGGTCACCGAACTCGATGAAGCACTGAGCCCAGATCTCGTTCGCGATCTCCACTTGGCTGCGCGCCAGTTCGGCGGCCTCGCTCTCGCGGTCCCCGACCACCGGAGGTCCCCCACGGTGCAGTCGCAGCACCGTGACGCGCAGGGTGCCCTTGAGCACCTGCCGCGAGCTGTCGCTGCTGTCCGAGACACCCACCGGCAGCGCCGCGCTCAACGTATGGTTTCCACGCTCGACCACGGCACGGATGGTTCCACGCAGTCGCGCGCGCAGGAGCTGGCCCCCGATGTCGGGAGCCGAGGCGTCGGTCGCGTCCGTGACGAGACGGATGAAGGGCGAGCGGAAGCGCGGCTGGTCCCCCACACGCACGAGCGGTACGTGGCGCAGTACGCCGTCGATGCTTCCGTCGGGACCCAGCGATTCGATGCGCGCGTAGACGACGCGGGCGCGCTCGTCGGCGTCGAGGAGCTCGAGGCGGAAGTTCTCCGGATCGGCGCTCTGCTCCTCCGCACGCGCCGAGCGCGACAGCGTGCTGTCATGGGTGATGTGTCGCGAGATGCCCAGGGCCTGCTTGGGAGCGAAGACCCGGTTGTGCGCATCGAGCATCTGCACGCTCGCCGACGAGGTGGGCGCGGCAGCAGGCGCGCTCTGCGCATGAGCGGGCAGGGCAGAGCACACAGCTCCCACCCAGAGCGCACCGAGTCCCAGCCAAGACTCAGCGCGCCGCTTCACAACACCTTGAAGGGCCAGGCCCCCACGGAGCCGTCACGCAGCAGGCGTTCGGCCGAGGGCGCCACACGCGATGTGCGCGAAGCTTCGGCGTACACCACGCTGCGTAGGCGGTCGCTGGCCTTGGCGTAATCATCGTTCACGATGACGTAGTCAGCCAATCGATAGTGCTCGATCTCCACGCGTGCCTTGGCGAAGCGACGCTGGATGGTGGCCTCGTCATCCGTCGCGCGGCCACGCAGGCGCCGAGCGAGTTCGTCGAGCGACGGAGGCAGGATGAAGACCCCGACGGCTTGCGGGAGCTTGCTCTTGATCTGGCGAGCTCCCTGGTAGTCCACATCGAACACCACGCCCACCTTGCCCTCGGCACGGGCGCGATCGAGCTCTGCAACGCTGGTGCCGTAGTAGTTGCCGTGCACCTCGGCCCACTCCACGAACTTCCCCAGCTCCACGCGGCGCTGGAACTCCTCGCGGTCGATGAAGAAGTAGTCGCGACCGTCGACCTCCGTGGAGCGCGGCTTGCGCGTGGTGCAAGACACCGAGAACGTGAAGTCCTTGAAGTGTCGCAGCAGATCGCGCGTGAGCGTGGTCTTGCCGGCCCCGGAGGGCGAGCAGATGATCAGCAAGAGCAAGTCTGAACCTGGATCATCCATCGCAACTACATCTCCAGCGGCGGGCCGCCGCGTGCTCCAGTTGTGGCGCAAACGATAGCCGCCCAGCGTAGCGCACTTCAATAGGCGCCGTCGGTCGAAGCGGCAGGGACCGCCCGCGAGCCAACAGGCCGCCGGTTCGCAGGCTAGGTCACAGGAGGTTTTGGACCTGCTCCCGAATACGCTCGAGCTCGGCCTTCATCTCGACCACCCGATGGGCGATCCCGGCGTCGTTGGCCTTGGAGCCGATGGTGTTCACCTCGCGCCCCAGCTCCTGCACCAGGAAATCCAGCTTCTTTCCCACGCCGTCCGAGCCCCCGCTCAAGCTGCGCTCGAACTCGGCCAGATGGCTGTGCAGCCGCGTGAGCTCCTCGGCGATGTCGGAGCGTTCGGCGAACCAGGCTACTTCTTGGGCGAGCTTGCCAGGGTCAGGCTCGAGACCACTCCCTTCGAGCAGCTTCTCGATGCGCTTCAACATGCGCTGCCGTGCGCCGTCCAACAGCGCCGCGCGCTGCGTCGCGATTTCGGTTGCCAGGCTCCCGAGTAAGCTCAGACGACTGCGCAGGTCGGCGACCAACGCCTTGCCCTCGCGAGCACGCATGCCGTGCAGCTCGCTACATGCCCGCAGCGTGGTGGCACGCAATACGGACTCTGCCTCGCTGAGGTCGAGGCGGGCCCGCGTCGCGAAGATGCCCGGCATCGAGAGTAAACTACCGAACGCCAGCGGCTCTCCGGGCGCGACCTCATCTCGCAGCGCCGCGAGCTGTGCGTACACCGCGGCAACGCGCTTGGTGTCGATGCTGGCGGGGGCGAGGGTAGGCGTATCCCAGCGCACCACGGCCTCGACCCGCCCGCGACTCGCGTGGGCACGAATGGTCTCTTCCACCACGCCCGCGTAGTCGAGCAGCTCGGTGGGTGTGCGGACACGAACGTCGAGATGGCGGTGATTCACCGCGCGCAGTTCCACACGCAACGCGCCTTCAGCCAGCTTGCCTTCGGCCGCGCCGAAGCCAGTCATGCTCAGCACCGAGCTGGTCGTTGCGTCACTTTTCATTTTTACAACGTCTCTCGAGGCCGCCGGCAAGGTGCCTTGCAGATTCTCAGGTGAGCCCCTTCTTGCGCTTCAAATCACCCATGATGCGCTGGTACTCAATCTCGAATGTGGCCGTGCCTTCCTCGAGGTTTTTGATCTTCGAGCGCACTTCTTCGTCGAGTTCTCCGCCGACTTCCATGTGCTTCTTCAAGATCGGCGCGATCTTTTTCCGTAGTTCGGTGTCGTCAGCGTAGATTTCGTCGACATTCTTGCTGTGAAAGAGGATGTTCATGATCTGTTCCAGCAAGTAGGGCAGGATGTCGTCGCTCTGGGGGGCGGCCTTCTCCTTGGCGACTTGGTTGCGCAGCTTGCTGAGCTGGGCGTAGGGCAGGCCACGTGCTTCGAGCCGGTTCTTGGCCTCATCGGCGATGGTCCGCTCGAACCGGAGGTACTCCTTGAGCACCGATTCCACATCCAGCACGACCTCGTTGGGCTGCTCTGTCTCGACGTCCCCCTCGGAGGTCAGGACGCGAACGATCTCCTCTGAAATCGTGGGGATCTTGCCGCTAAAAAGACGCATGGCCGCTCATCCTGGTTCTTCCGGTACGCGTGAATGCGCCCTTCGAATGTCGCTCTTTCAAGGCTCTTTCCGAGTCTTTACCAGCACGGACCGATGCGAAATGCCCCAGCCCCATGCTGGCGGGGAAGGTACCCGCCTGGTTCCAGGGCGTCAATGTATGGTGCTCTGTACCTTACGGAATTCTTTGGAGTATGTCGGGCGCAGAAGGGCGCAGCATTTGCGCTAACGATCACGAAACATCCTTGACCTTCGTTCTCATAAAACCGCACCATAACTGTGTAGTTGTAAATTCAGAAGTTGGGGGCTGTATGGACCATCGCGATCAACCTGTGTACCGCGACTATCTGGGCGCGGCGCGCGCTGCATCCGATCAGGAGATGCGCAAGCGGCACATCATCGGCCGCTGTTCTTTGTTCAATGGACTGGATGCGGACGCCGTCGATGAGGCCGTCCGCCAGAGTGCGGTTGTAAAGGTCGCACGCCGCCGGCCGATCCACTCCCAGGGTGAGGCTGGTAACTTCCTGTACATCGTGGGAAGTGGTCGAGCACTCGTGGTGCGGCGCGCCGACGGTGAACGTGAGTTCACGGTGGCCTACCGCGGCGTGGGCGACGTCGTGGGCGAGACCCCGCTTGCCGTGGGTGGAGCCCACCGCGACGGAGCCATCGCCATCGACCAGCTCGAGGTGTTGCGCTTGCCCATGCGCCTCATCACGGACCTGATGGAGCGTCACCCGCGCCTCAGCTTCTCCATGATGCGCATGATGGGCGAGCGCCGGATGGAAGCCGAGCGTCGCATCGAGGCCCTGCTCTCGCGCACCGTCGAGTCGCGCGTGGCGGACTTCCTGCTCCGCGCGGCCGAGTCCCACGGTATCCCCGAGAGTCGCGGTCGGTTGATCGGTGTGAAGTTCACGCACCAGGAGATTGCGAACTACGTGGGTTCCACGCGTGAGACCGTGACCCTGACCCTTGGCGACATGAAGCGCCGCGGCTTGATCCTCTTCGATCACCGTCGTGTGGTGGTCCAGGATGAGGAGGCACTTCGGAAGCTCGCGTGATCTGATACGTTCGCACCCCCAACTGAGAACGAGGGAAGCCCACCGGAAGGTCGTCCGGTGGGCTTTTTGCGTTGTGGCCCTGGCTAGCTCGAGCTGCCCGCCGCTTCATGCCTCGCGCGAAACCGACGACCAGGTCAGCATCGCAGAGCTGATCGCGGCCCAGCGGCCCCGAAACTACTCCGCCGCGAACTCGTCGAAGGCGTCGGTATCGTGCTCGGGCGTCTCGAGCAGGGCGCCATCTTCGGCGTCACGGCGAACCACGAAGGTCTGCCGGGTCACCACGTCCTGGTTTTCGCGGGCGAACACGCTGACATAGTTGATACCAGGCTCGAGCGGCACCTCGGTGGCGAACTCGAGGGACTTCGTGTCGGCTCCGGGGTTGCTCTGGTAGAAGACCTTGCGGGCCCCCACGAAGATGTAGAGGTCGCGGATGCGCGCGTCGTCGTTGGCCTTGCCGGTGAGCTTGAGCGTCTTGGATCGCGTCACCGGATTCTGGCCGTAGTCGACCGTGAGCCGCGGCGGCATCTTCGAGCGCTCGAACACCAGCTTGCCCCCCGCGGCGCCGCCTGCTGCCACCACTGCGCTGGCGGGGACCCAGCCCGGGCGACCGTCGCCTAGAGCGACTCGGACGTAGTCGTTGAGCGTTGCTTCCGAGGGCAGGCTGAGGTTCCCTCCGGAGGCCTTGGCGATGGCACGCGATCCCTGCGCAGGGGCGGCGTAGATCGAGGTGCCGTCCTTGATGAGCACCGGTCCGGTCTTGGCGGTGAGGGCATCGGCGGACTTGGCCTCGATCGGGATGCGGAGCTTCTCGGAGGCGTACTCACGCAGCGAGGTATCGGCCACGGAGATCTCGATCTCGGCGTGGTCGCCCTCGAAGTCGGGCAGGACGTCGAACGTGAAGGCGACCCGACGCGACTCGCCCGCGGGCAGCTCCTTGAGCTCGAAGCGACCATCGCGCAGCAGGACACCCGGTCCGCCCAGGTTACGCAGGTTCGCCGTGACCTTGAGAGCCTTGCCGCGGCCGGTGTTTTCGACGTCGAAGAACACCGTCGCGCTCTCACCGCGCTCGATGCGACCGTCGCCGTCACCCGCTGGATCGGCCACCTGGTACTCGTAGGAGAACTGGGGGCGCGGCAACGAGCTGACCTTGGTGCGGATCTCCGCGGCGGCAGGCGGGTGACCGTGTGCCTCGTCGAATTTGATGCGGATGCCATCGGCGCGGTCACTGGCGTCTTCCGGCAGGATGCACTTGCGCTTCTTGTCGGGCTCCGTGGTGCACAGGCCGAGGGTGGTGGACCACTCACGGGTCTCGCCGGGAGCCAGCTTGCCGAACACGAGCTCGCGCCCCGAAAACAGCTGGTAGTCGCTCTTGGTCTCCGCGCGCAGACGATAGAGCGTGCTCTTGCCCTTGTTGGTCACGCGCACCTTGAGGTCGAACGGCTGCCCGGCCACGCCCGAGGCGGCCGAGGTGCTGGGCACGATCTCGAGCTCCGCGGGGCCCGAGTCGGTGCCCACGGACCAGTCCACCCCGAGTCGCTTGAGCTCGGCGATGGCGCGATTGAGTTCCTTCTCACTGGCCTCGTTAATGACGGGCGTGGCGTCCGCGAGCAGCTCCTTGCGGCTGGCATGGGTGGCGCGGGCGAGAAGGTCGCGCGAGAAGCTGGTCAGGAACTCGTCCTCCTGCGCGTTCTCCGGATTGTCCTCGGGGGCGGCCGACCGGATGGCCTCGCGCGTGGCGGGCGGCAGGTAGTAGCGCATCACCACCGTGGATTTGCGCTCCTCGGCCGCGCGGTCGTTCGTCAGGTGGCGACGCAGGTCGCTCTCCCGCGTGTACACGTCGTCGACGGCCAGGTCCATGTCCTCGCTATCAACGGTCATGGGGTCGATCGCGATATCGGGGACGATACCGACGCCCTGGATGGAGACATCGCCAGGGGTCAGGTACTGGGCGATCGTGAGTTTCAAGGCTGAGCCGTCGTCCGGGAAGTCGTAGAGCAGCTGGACGGATCCCTTGCCGAAGGTGGTCTGCCCCACCACGAGGGCACGGTCGTGGTTCTGGAGGGCGCCGGCCACGATTCTCACTGGCCGAGGCGCTGCCGCCGTTCACGAGCACCACCATGGGGTAGTTCGGCTCCGTGCCTTCACGGGTGGCGAACTTCTCGTCGCGCTGACTCGGGTCGTTGGACGAGGTGGTGACGATGGTGCCGCTGGTGAGGAAGGCGTCCGCGATGCGCACGGCCTGTTCGAGCAGACCGCCCGGGTTGTCGCGCAGGTCGAGCACCAGGCCCTTCATGGGCTGGCGGTGCAGCTCTGCGAGCGCGCGCTCCATGTCTTCGTGGGTGTTGCCCTGGAAGGAGCTGATCTTGATGTAGCCGATGCCGCCCGAGAGCATCTTGGACTCCACCGAGTCGAGGTGGATGATGGCGCGGGTCAGCTTGTACTTCTTGGGCTTGGCGTTGGCGCCGCCGGCGGACTCCCTGCGCACCCACACGTCCACGCTCGAACCCGGGGTGCCACGCAGGCGCTTGACCGCCTCGTCCAGGGGCATGTTGAGGGTCGACTCTTCGTCGATCTTCACGATGCGATCGTTCTTGAGCAGGCCGGCCCGCTCGGCCGGGGTGCCGGGCAGCGGGCGGATGATGGTGAGGAGGCCCTCCCGCAGGGCGATGACGATGCCGAGGCCTCCGAACTGGCCGCGCGTACTCGTGCGCATCTCGTTGTAGACGTCCGGGGTGAGCAGCACCGAGTGTGGGTCCAGGGTGCGCAGCATGCCGTTGGCGGCCGCGTACTCGACGTCGCGCAGCTCGAGGTCCTCTTCGCGCAAGTTGTCCTGCAGGAACCCGAAGATCTCGCGAAAGCGTTCGGTGAGCTTCCAGGGGGCCGTCACGTCGTCGACGCGGAACTCGGCCGTCTTGTCGTAGAGCTTGATTTGAACCTTGGGGTCGCCCTCGTGGTAGTGGACGAGCACCGGGGCCACGGCGCGCTGGATGGCGTTGAGGCCACCGAGCAGCATGCGCCGCGAGTCCACGCGGTCGGGTTCGACGTAGGACTCTTTGACCTTGAGCACCACACGACTCAGCACACGCAGGCGGCGCAGGTCGTAGGACTCCTGCTCTTTGGCGGCCTGGGCACGCGGGGAGCCATCGATATTGAAATCGAGGGCGTTGTCACGGGGCCAAACGAAGGTGACCCCAAAGGCAACGAGCACGGCGGCGAGTGCGAGCAGGGGCCTGTAAGAGCGGAAGAATCGGCGCATGAACTAGGGCTTCTGCGGGTCTATGCCGTGAGGCCGCCGCGATTCCGGGAGTATAGCATTGGGATGAGAGCTCCCGACACGATGCTACGCTCGGCACCCGGCCGACGCGGTTGGCTCGACCCGCACCACATATGGGCGGGCGGCCCCCAGCACGACCAACCTTGAAGCGTTCATCAGGAGCGCTCCCTGTCCCGAGGCTTGAGTGATCGAACGCCTGCGCCCCAGCGATATTCCGAATGCCGTATCCGAGCTGTGTCGTGAGCTGGAGAAGCGAGGACACAAGGCCTGGATCGTAGGTGGATGTCTGCGCGACCTCTTGCGCGGCAGGCCCGCCGCCGACTGGGACCTCGCGACCAGCGCGCGCCCGGAGCAGGTCCAGGCCACATTCCCACGCGTGTTTCCCACGGGCATTCAGCATGGCACCGTGACGGTGCGGCACCGCGGGCAGAACTACGAGGTCACGACCCTGCGCGGGGAGGGCGCCTATAGCGACGGGCGACGTCCGGATTCGGTAGAGTTCGTGGAGAGTATCGAGGCCGACCTCGCGCGCCGGGACTTCACCATCAACGCCATGGCCTACGACCCGGTGACAGACAGCCTGGCCGATCCGTTCGGGGGGCTGGTCGATCTCCGCGCGGGCACCATTCGCGCCGTGGGCCGTGCCGAAGAGCGCTTTTCGGAAGACGGGTTGCGGGTGCTGCGCGCGGCGCGCTTTGCGGCGAGCCTGGAGTTCGAGCTGGCGCCCGACACCGAGTCCGCGATTCGTCCCACCCTCGAGACGTTTCGCAAGGTCTCCCCGGAGCGCGTGCGCGAGGAGTGGCTCAAGGCGTTCAAGGCCCAAGCGCCCTCGCGGGCGTTTGCGATCATGGAGCGCACGGGGATCCTGGCGATCACGTTTCCGGCGCTGGCTGCGCTGCCCGCAGCGAGCTGGGGCTGGGCGCTGCACGCGCTGGATGCTGCCCCACCTGAGCCCATGATGCGCCTGGCCGCACTGCTGGCGCCGTTGTGGGAGCGGCGTGAGCTGGTCTCGGAATGGCTGCTCGCCTACCGCTTCTCGAACCAGGAGCGCGAGCGTGTGCTGCGCATGCTGTCCTTTGCGTTCATGGACACCGATCACCTGAGCGACGCCGATGTGCGACGACTGGCGCGCAGTATTGGCCGCGAAGCCCTGCACGAGGTAACCGCGCTACACGGGGTGGTAACGGCCGCCCGCGACGGCGAGCATTCCGGGTCCGCCGCGGCCGCCGGCAGGTTGCAGGAGCGACTTCGCACACTGATCACCGATGAGACGCCGTTGCTGGCCAAGGAGCTGGCGCTGGGCGGCCGCGATCTGATGCAGGGCCTGGGACTCGCGCCCGGCCCCCAGATCGGCCGCATCATCGAGCATCTGATGGAGCTGGTGCTGGAGGACCCGAGCGCCAACACCAAGGCGTGCCTGTTGGAGCGGGCGCGCAGCTACGCGGCGCAGCAGGCGGGGGCGTGACGTGAGCGGCTTTATCGATCTGCACCTGCACATCGTGCCCAGCGTCGACGACGGCGTCCGCTCGCTCGACGAGTCGCTCGCGGTTTGTCGCGGGCTCAAGCAGCTCGGTTTCGATCATCTGGTGACCACCCCGCACATTCGCAGCGGCATGTTCGAGAACCGCAAGGCGAGCCTCACCCAGGCCTTTCAGGAGTTCCTCGCGCATGCGGCCGGGCAACCCGGCATGCCGGCCCTGAGCCTCTCGGCCGAACACCACTGCGACGCGCTCTTTCTCGAGCTTTTTCAGCGTGGCGAGCTCCTGCCTTACCCCGGAGGACGCGCGCTGCTGCTGGAGTTCGCCAACGAGTCACTTCCGCTCGGGATCCAGGACTTGGCCTTCAAGCTGCGTCTCAAGGGGCTCACTCCGGTGGTGGCCCATCCCGAGCGCTACGTGCCCCTGTTCAAACGCACGGATCCCATCGACGCTTTGCTCGAGCAAGACGTGGCCTTTCAGCTCGACCTGATGGCCCTGGTGGGGAAGTATGGTCGGCACGCGCGAAACGCGGCCGAGCGCATGTTGGAAGAGGGCGTCTACGCGATCGCAGCGAGCGACTGCCATCGCCCGGACGATCTAGCCCGGACTCAAGAGGCCCTCGAGCGCCTGGTGCAGCTGGTGGGGAAGAACGAGGCGCAGCTTCTGTTGGCCGACAACCCGGCCCGCTTGTTGGCAGGCAAGGCTGTGCAGTGAGCGCCACGAATTCCGCAGCTCCTCGCGCTCCGAGCGTGCTGCCCAAACTGCTCGTGTCGTTGCTGCTGGGCGGCGTGTTCGCTTGGATCGCCGAGCGTGGCGGTGTCCCGATCGTTCCCCATGCCGAGAGCTTTCGCGGGGTCGACTGGGGGCTCGTGGCGGGGGCGACGCTCTTGTTGTTCGTGCTGACGCTGCTGCGGGCCACACGCTGGCGCTTCTTGATCGCCCCGGTGAAGCGACTGCCCTTGCGGGAAGTCATCCTGGTGAACTGGGTGGGGTTCTTCGCGATCTTCGCGCTGCCGTTGCGGCTCGGAGAGTTCGTGCGACCGGGCTTGAGCAAGCTGCGCAGCGGGATTCCCGTCTCCGTGGGTCTCGGGACGGTGGCGGTCGAACGCGTGCTCGATGGCACCATCACGAGCTTGTGCGTTGCCTGGGCGCTGTGGGCGCTGCCGAGGATTCCCACCACGGATCCCGTCGCCCGCGCCGTTCCCTACTACACGGGAGCCGTCCTCGCGGTGTTCGCGTGCGCGATGACGGCCTTGCTGGCGTTCCTGTGGCAGCGCGATCTGGCCGTGCGCCTGACCGAGCGCATGGTGGGGCTGGTCTCGCCTCGGCTCGGACAGCTGCTGGCGGCCAAGGTGGACGGCGTTGCGCACGGCATCCGCTCGTTGGGAGACGCGCGCCTGACGGCGGCGTTTACGGCCGAGAGCCTGGCCTACTGGGGTATCAACGCCTGTTTCATGTGGGTGCTCGGGATCGCCTCGGGCTTGCCCATGCAGCTGGGCCACGCGGTCGCGGTGATGGGGGTGCTGGCTCTGGGCATCCTGCTGCCGAGCGGTCCAGGCCTGTTCGGAAGCTTTCAGGTGGCGGTATCCGCGGCGCTGAAGCTTTATTTCCCGGCGGAGCTGGTGAGCCGTCAGGGCTCGGTGTTCGTGTTCCTGCTGTATGTGCTCAACGCTCTCATGATGGTGGCCATCGGCGTGGTGCCTCTTTTGCGCATGAAACTGCGGTTCGCCGACCTCATCCGGCAGGGCGAGGACCTCTAGAGGTCCTCTAAGGGACGTCGGTTTCTGGATTCGCGCGGGCTGCTTGGATAGGGTCCGGCTGTGCAGAAGCGTTGGCTCGGAGCGCTGGTGTGCGCACTCCTCGTGTTCCCCGTGGGCGCCCAGGCGCGCAAGCAGGGCGAGCTCATCTACGGCTTCGATCAGGTCTGGAACGCAGCGCTGCGCATGGTCCGCGTGGACCTACGGTTGCCGGTGACCGACCGCGACCAGGACGCGGGCTATCTGCTGTTCGACTATGTCGACCACGGCAAGCGCTACGCTGGCAGTATCGAGCTGGTGCGTGCCGAGCGAGATCGGCGTCCCGCCACGAAGGCCGTGGTGCAGGTGCAGGGCATGCCCGCTTACGTGGAGCAAATGCTGCTCGAGCGCCTAGGTCGCAAGCTGCGCGAGGAATACGGCGAGCCGCTGCAGCCGACCAAGCCGGACGAGAAGCCCCCGGCGGAGAAGCCTCCGGCCAAGGAGCCGGGCACCGGTGATGAGGCTCCCGCCGAGCCGAGTACCGATTTTTCGGGCAACTGACGCAACCTCCGCGAGCGCTGGCCGATAGAGCACGGGTGCAGCTGAGTGCTCGGGCAAAAAACGCGCTGGTGGCATGGGTGGCCCTGATCGCTGCGGTGACCCTGGCTCGACGCGAGCCCACCTTGGCCCGTGAACGGGCTGCGCCGCCGAAGGTGGCTGTGCTTCCGGGCGCGCAAGCGGCAGCGCTCCGCGACGGACAGGGCATCGACCCCAATCGCGCCACCGCGGCAGAGTTCGAGCTTTTGCCAGGGGTGGGCCCGAGCCTCGCGCGACGTTTGGTCGAGGCACGTACGGCCCAGGGGCCCTTCCGCTCGGCCCAGGATCTGCGGCGGGTGAAGGGCGTCGGCGTGAAGACCTTGGCCCGCTTCGAGCGTTTTCTGCGCTTCGGATCAGAACAGGTCGAACATCCGACTGCACCGCAGCTGGGCCTCGTTGGCGCTGGCCACGTTCCCGGGCTCGAGGATGATCCCAATGCGGACGTCGAGGCCCACGCTCCATGAGCGCGACCATAGATAGTCCAGGCCCAGCAAAATGTGGGCGCCGGGGCGGGCCTCGAAGGCATCGTCGAGCTTGCTGCGGTACAGCCACAGGTTCGCGCCGACGCCGAAGAAGGGCACCACTCGCAGCACGTCGAGCAGGTAAGCAGCTTCTAGCCGCACGCGACCGACCTGCTGGGCTTTTCCGTCCCCGAACAAGGGGAGATAGCCGCCCTGGGCCCGCAAGAAGAAGAGATCCGACAGTCCCAGCGCACCCCCCGCGCTCACCTCGGGACCGCCCCTGGCCAGGGTCTCCGCGCCGGCCGTGAGCGCTCCTCCCACGGCCAAGTCGAGACTCGCCTGGTCCTCGTAGGCGCGCGCGGAGCCTGACCAGGCACAGCACCAAAGCGCCACTACGAGCGCGGAGCCGATTCGGAAAGCCTTGCAATGGCGGGCCATTGGAGCTCGATAACACGCTCGTTTCGGCGCGCCAACCGGCGTTGACTCGGGGGGCCGCGAAGGTATATTCGACCCCCTTTTCCCGGCGCATTTCAGAGCGCCCCTAACACCTGGTAGCGAGCAGCAGCATGGGCGAAGACAACAACCTGGAGCCCGAGCGTACCGAGCCCGAGCGCAATACCCCGGAGCCGGAACCCGAAGAAGCCTCTGCGAGCGCCGGCGAATCGGGCGCGCCGAGTCCGGCCGCACCCGCGTCGAGTGGGAGCGCGAAGGGCATGACGCCGGGACAGCGTTTGGCGGCGAAGAAGGCCCAGAAGGCCGTCGAGAAGCGCGAGTTCAAGGACGAGCTCAAGCGCAAGGAAGAGGAGACGCGGGCCGAGGAGCAGGCCGAAGCAGAACGCTTCCTGGCTCCGCCGCGCGAACCCGCGCTGCCTGATGAGGTCCAGAAGGTCGCTGGCGACTTCACTGACTTCGTGCAGCACAACCGCGGGCGCATCACGGGTGGCATCGCCGCCGTGGTCATCGGCGCCCTGGCGTTCATCGGCATCCGCGCGCAGCTGCGTACGGGATCTGCCGAACAGGCGGGCCTCTTGGCCGCGGCGCTCGAGACCGGTAGCGCCCAGATCGACGCCGAAGACACCGACGGCAAGACCGACGATGGCAAGCCCGTCTTCAAGTCGCGCGAGGACCGCGAGAAGAAGGCTGCCGAAGCCTTCGCCGTGGCCGCCAAGAACAGCCCGGACAGCCTGGCTGCGGCCTGGGCGCAGCTTGGAGAGGCAGCGCAGCAAGTGGCGGGCGGTGAAGCCGCCAAGGCGGAGCCGCTCTACAAGAACGTCTATCAGAACCACGCCGATCAGCCGCTGCTGAAGGCCCGCGCGCTCGAAGGCCTCGCGCTGACTGCCGAGGCTCAGGGCAAGCCCGATGAAGCGCTCAAGCGCTACGAGGAGCTCAAGGCGGCCGACAAGGACTTTGCCGAGTATCACATCGCCCGCCTCAAGCTCGAGAAGGGGGACCGTGAGGGCGCCAAGACCTTGCTCAAGGGCGTCTACGATCGCCTGAGCGATCGCACCGATGGGGCACCGCCGAGTCGCTTCCTCAAGGGAGAGGTGGAGGTTCGCCTGGCCGAGCTCGACAGCTCGCTGGTGGACAAGGGCACGAGCGGAGAGGGCGGGCAGCAGTTCTCGCCGGAAGAGTTGCAGCGCCTGCTCGAGCAACTTCGCCAGCAAGGCGGAGCCGGCGGCGCCGAATGAGGCGGCAGGCCCTTGGTTTGCTGGCAGCCGCACACCTGGCGGGGCTTTGCGCCTGTGGGTCGGGTGCCAGCATCGGCAAGGGCAACTACGGCTGGGTCGGCGTCGGCAACCAGGGTTCCGTGCCGGAGGGTAAGGGAGCCCTGCGGGTCCACTGGACGCGCCAGCTCACCCAGCCAGCGCGCGGCGCGTACCGCCCGGTGGAGAACGCGGTCGCGGCCATCGACAACCAGCATGCACGCATCTACGTGGGCGCCGAGTCGGGCAACTTGCATGCGATGGGCTTCGACGGACGAGCCCTCTACCGCTTCGAGCTGCACGAGCCCATCGAGTGCGAGCCTGCGCTCGATCCCGTGAAGCAGGAGCTCTACGTCGGCACCGAGCGCGGCGAGTTCTACGCCATCGCTGCGGAGAAGGGCGGGATCCTCTGGAAGAAGGAGGGCGACGCAGCCATCCGTCAGCGGCCCGTATTGCTGCCCGACGCGGTGATCGTGATCACCGAGGAAGACGCCATCGAGGCCTATGCGCGGGCCGACGGGAAGATGCTGTGGCGCTACGCCCGTGAGCCCCAGGAGGGCTTCTTGGTGGCGGGGCATTCAGGGATGACCCTCACCGAAGACAATCGTCTGTTGGCAGGGTTCAACGACGGCCTGGTGGTGTCGCTCGACGCGCTCGATGGCACGGTGAAATGGGAGCGCAATACCTCGCTCGAGGTCCCAGAGACCGAGCCGGGTCGTCCGCGCTACATCGATGTGGACACCACTCCTGCCATTATCGGCGAGCAAGTATTCGTGGCGTCCTTCGGCGGCGGCCTATACGCGCTCGACCTCAACAACGGCAGCGTGCTGTGGCGTGAGCCCGATTGGACGGGCATCACGAGCTTGGTCGCCACTCCCGACGACGCGCTGATCCTCGTCTCGGCCGATCGCGGCGTCGTGCGCTTCGACGTGAATCAGCGCGCGGCTGTCTGGCAGAAGTCCTTGGAGCGCGGCTCCTTTGGCGTGCCAGAGCTGTTCCAGGGCATGGTGCTGATCGGCGACAGTCGCGGCTCTCTGGTAGCCCTCGACACACTCACGGGAGACGAATTGGGGCGCATCGACTCGGGGCACGGCTTCGTGGCGCGCGCGAACTTGCAGGAAGACGGTCGTGGGTTCGTGGTGACCAACGGTGGCGTGCTGCTCGGGATGCGCGTGGTGAACCCGATCGGCACGCCCGTGCCGGACCCGGTCGCCTCGTCCGTGCCGGACTAGCGAGCTAGAAGCGCGAGTTGCGCAGCGGAAACGAACGCCCGCAGGTTGGACATACGAGCGCGGCCTGACTCTCGAGCTCGCGGAAGAAGTCCGGCTTGGCCTTGCAGTGTGGACAGGCGGACTGAGCAGGGATGAAACACGGCTCGTTGCGCGTGCAGGCGGGTGGAACCGCCCAGACCCCGTAGCTCGGGGCTGGCATCGCCACGTGGGGGCCGCGCACCGGCGGCGCCTCGCGCACGTAGAGCTCCACTTCGCGTTCATTCGGGACGATCCAGATGGCGCGCTCCTCGTGCTCGGGAAACGGAGAGCCGAGGCCTGCACGCTGAATCAGGCCGACTTGGGCGCCGACTGCACGGGTGGCACCCATCAGCCGCATGAGGTGGTGCACGACCGGCGCCGCCAAGCCGAATGGGTATTCGTGGTGACGACAGCGCGCGAGGTGCCAGAGCTCGAACCGCCCCGGTCTCAGTCGTACGTCGCAGGGCTGAAGCGCGATGTGCGCCACGAGCTTGGCGGCGCGGGCGTCGTGAGGGGGGCGCATGCCGCCGTTCAGGACCGCTTGCAGCTGGGGCCAGGCCTGCTCGGGAGCTGCCGCGTCAATCGTGTCGCCGACGACGTTAGAGAGCCGAGTCGACACCGCGAGCCTCCGACGCTTGGACCGAGAACCATCAGGTTGTGCGCCCGTGCGCTTTCGGAGTCAACTCGTCGCGAGACTCGAAGAGCGCGTGGCGGCGCGTTGCTTCGTCGCACGAAACCCTGGTTTTCGCCGGCGTGTCGAAGACTTGTCCGCGCTGCAACTCAGCGCCGCGCAGCGAGCAGCGTGGGCGTGCGCTCGCAGGGATCGGCGCTCGCTGCAGTGGGCAAAAGCCCGTGCTCCTCGAGGTAGCGCCTGACGTAGCCCACCATGCGTTCTTCGGAGCAATACTCACGCGCGAAGGCGAAGGCTTTTCGGCTGAGCACCGCGCAGAAGATGGCGTCCTCCCATAGCTGCAGCACCGCGTTCGCCATGCTCACGGGATCGCGGGGTGCCACGCGCAGCGCGGTCTCGCCGTGCACGGTGTAGTCATGGATGCCGGTGGAGTCCGTGATGATGAGCGGCTTCTTGAGATGCATGGCGTTGACCAGGCTCACGTGTCCGCAGGGCACCTCGGCGGAAGCGAGCGGACACACCATGAACCTGGAGCCGAACAGGATGTCCAGGGCACGCTGGCCACCGACATTGCATTCGATGTGCACGTTTGGAGGGGGCTTGAGCCCGAGCATGTTTTCTGGCCGCACCACGCAGACGTAGGGCACGTGCGGCGTCATCGCTGCAGCGCGCATCAGCGTGGCGTAGTCCCGGCCGTTGCCTCCGATAGCGCAGACGTAGGCTTGCTCGCCGCGCGCCACGGCCTCGGGCGAGGGCGTCGGAGCCCGCACCGCCCAGTGCACCATGTCGATGCGCTCGAGGGGAATCTCGAAATACTCGGAGTAGAGCGCGCGTTCGACCGTCGAGTGGACCACGAACCTGTCGACGTGTCGGAAGGCGCGGCGCATGGCCAGGGCGCGCGGGCCACGGGGCAAGCTGACGAGGTTGAACGCGAACGCAAGATGCCGCGCGCTCGGGCGCGTGACGCGCGCAGCCTCTTCGAACCACCAAGTCAGAAGCGGGCCGTGGGTGACCACGAGATCGGCGCGCTGACGGGCGGCGTGCCAGGCGACACGCGAGGCCTCCACGTAGCGGCGCACGCGAGGCTTCGCGAGCCGGCCGAGCCATCCCCGAGGTCGCGTGTAGAAGAACGTCCAGTCGAGCGCGTCGGGTGCGAGCTCGTCCCGATACCAGTGCCAACCCTCGTTGGGTTCCTCGGAGTAGTTCAAGATCCGGGGCCTCTCGCGTTCCGGGTTGGCGTGCGAGAAGCGACGTGCGGGTGAGCTCACGGGCGTCCTTTCGGAGGCACTGCCGAGCTAGTTCACGCGCTGGCGAGCGTCCCCGTCAACCTCGTTATCCACGTGGCACCGCGCACATTCCAAGCCGGGAGCCCCCGCGGAGGCCCGTCGCCGTTGTGAACGCGAGGCGTTCTCACGAATCGAGCGGCGTATGCGCTGGGGCGATGCGCGAAAACACACGCCCCGGCAAGCGCTGCTGCGTCCCAGGTTGCGGCGCGCAAATCGGCTTCGAAATAAAGGTGGGCGGGCGAGCACACCATGAGGCGATGGGCGCGGCGCGCTGCGGAGGTTCCGTGACCTCCGCGTCAACTGCGCGCGGCCAGGAAGTTTCCGTGGAACCCGAGCGGCAAGCACGCATCGACGTGGGCCCGCGCCACGGGCTCGAGCGTGGTCGCGTCGAGCACGGCCAAGGTTGCGCGCTCCTGTTCAGCATGGCTTCCCAGACACAGGATGACTCCGTCATCGCTGCGTGTGGCGCCGGGGCGCGCCACGAACAGCGGCTCCCCGTAGGTGACGTGAGGCTCGGTGAAGGTCGCGACCTCGCCGCGACCGATCTCTACGCGCACCACTTCGCTGTCGACGTCGCTCTGCGCTCCCTGTGCCAGGCGCGTGCCCCAGATGGACGAGTAGGCGTGGCCATTGTCCGTTCGATACGCGATGCTCGGAAACTCGAAGCCCTGCTGCGACAACGGCTCGAGCTCCACGTCGCGGCGCCCGGGCTTGAGACGGGCGCGCACGAAGCGCGGCGCGATGGCGGGGACGGACCGGTCCAGCGACTCGGTCTTCAGCAGCTGCACGATGTCCGGATTGTCGTAGGCCACGAAGTCGAGCACCACGTCGTCGCCGTCGTCGAAGCAGTTGGCGGTATGGAAGCAGAAGAGCGGTTCAGTGTGGTACGCGGACCAGCGCCCGCTCGCGCGGTCCAGCTTCCACAGCTTGGTGCCGCGGGAGGGCTCCCATTCGAACGGATCGATGAAGGCCCGGTTGCTGAACAGGAGCTTCAGCGGGTTCACCTTGTACGGATGATCGATGATGACCGCGTGACGCGGTGAGAGCCCGAACGAGTGCAGGTAGGGCACGCGCTTGAACACCAGCTCCCCTTCGACCTTGCGCGTACGACTGTCGCTCGCCTGGCTGTACACGCGCAGGACGTTCTTCGGGCCGAAACTGCTCGCGACGTTGACCAGAGCCTTGCGCCCGAAGTCGAAGTGCGGGTGCGCCGAGAGCGTGGCCACCGGCAACTTGTCCTCGTAGCGATAGAGCCCGCGCGTGGCCAACGATTGACCATCGATGAGGTGCTGGTGAGGACTCTCGGTCATGGCGAGCCAGGCGCCCTGCCAGGGCACCACGTTCACGTTGGCATTGTCGGTGATCTGGGCGATCGGCTTGATCACGCGCTGCCACCATGAGCGCCGGGTGGGCGTGCTGAAGCTCGCCACCTGGAAGCGCTCGCCCTGGGCATCGCGCAGGGCTTCCGACGCGAGCAGACGCTGCTTGAAGGACACGCCTTCGCCGAAGGAGAAGCCGAAGAGGATTCCCAGTCCGTCGAACCAATGCTGAGCGCGCCAGCCGCCGAGCTCGAACACGGCCGGTGCGGTGCGTACCAGATCGCCCTTGAGCCACTCGGGAAGCTTGCCTTCGAGCGTGACCGGCAGGCTCGTTTGGTCGCGCCGGGTCCAGCGGAAGGGCGCCCGCGCGAGCCGACCGGAGAGCGGCGCGGATCCTAGGGTACCGCTCCCGGACTCGGGGTTAATTCCTTGAAATCTCGAGACATTGTCGATCATGGCGCGTTCCTTTGCGAGGGGGCCGAAACCGCAGCCGACCATCTTTCTACCAGAAAGATTGTGCGCTAGAATCTTTCGCGTGTCAAGATGAGTCGAGAGAATGGCCCGCGCGACCAGCCAACGCCCCGCGAAACATGGCTACCATCACGGAGACTTACGCCGCGCGCTGATCGAGGCGGCTTGGCGTCTGGTACGGAAGGAAGGCGTCGAGGCGCTCACCCTGCGCGAGGTCGCTCGCAAAGTAGGCGTGACGCACGCGGCGCCTTATCACCACTTCGCGAGCCGCGAAGCGCTGCTCGACGCCTTGGCCGAAGAGGGCTTCGAGGCGCTTGGAAAGGCGATGTCAGGGGCCACACAGGGCATCTCGGATCCCACGGAGCGTTTGTTCGTGCTGGGGCGCGTCTACATCGACGAGGCCAAGGCGCACCCGGAGCGCCTACAGGTGATGTTCCGGCGCCACCCTGGGCCGCCGAGCGAAGAAGACGCGGAGACGCACGGGGCACGGGTGTTCATGCAGCTCTTCGATGCCGTCGTCGCTTGCCAAGAAGCCGGCGTGGCTCCGGAGGGCGACCCCTGGGATCTGGCGCTCGCGGCGTGGAGTCTGGTGCACGGCTTCTCCACGCTCTGGGTCGCGGGTCCCCTCGAGTCGATGCCGCATTATGCGGAGCGCTTCGAGGTCTTGCGAGACACCACACTGCGCGGACTCGGACAGGCCTGGCGCGTCGCACGTCGGTAGGCGGGTCGAAAGAAGAGTGACGCGTTGAGACAAGAGGAGGGCGCGTCGGGGTAGGGGACACGGCGCTCGCCAGACCGCACACTGCGGGGTGAGTCGCGGGGTGAGTCGCGGCGCGAGCTGATGCGCGCTTTGTCGGAGGAATACGTGACCGAGCCCAAGCACCTGCTACGCGCCGGAAGCGGTAGTCCGCTCGTGCTGTTCCACGGCATCACGTGCAGTGGACGCGTTTGGCGGAGTGTGTTGCCCTACCTGGTGGAGCACCACGAGGTCATCATGCCCACCGCGCTCGGGCATCACGGTGGCGAAACGCCGCGAACCTTTCCCGTGCGCATCCGGGACGTCGTGGACGACGCCGAGCGCACCCTGGATCGCCTCGGACTCGACCAGGCCCACCTGGCCGGCAATTCGATGGGCGGTTGGGTGGCGCTCGAGTTGGCACGCCGCGGTCGCGCCCGCACGGTGTGCGCCTTGTCGCCCGCCGGGGCCTGGGAGGACGTGGCCGAGACCCGCAAGCGGCTCAAGCTTCTGGTGGAGCTCACGCGTCGCACGCGCGGGGTGATCCCGTGGCTCGCGCTCTCCTCGGGCTTCCGACGGCGAGCCCTGCGCGACAATGCGGTGCACGGGGAGCGCCTGTCGCGCGAGCAGTTCATGGTGTTCATCGAGGATCTCTTGGCTTGCTCGGCGGCCGATGACCTGTTGGCCACCGGAGAGCGCCTGGATGAGCTGCGGGCGCCATGTCCGATCACGGTGGCGTGGTCGGAGCAGGATCGCATCTTCCCGCTTCACCGACATCTCCCCATCGCGCGCGCATGCGTGCCAGGGGCGGAGTTCCGGGTGCTGCCCAACGTAGGGCACGTGCCGATGATCGACGATCCGGCGCTCGTAGCGCGCACGCTGATCGAGGCTGCAGGGGCCCTCTCGCGAGCCGCCTAGCCGCGTTGGCCTGCGACCAGAATGAGTCGCCCGATCTGCGCCACCGGATGCGCGTCGGGAAAGCCTGCGCCGTAGAAAGCGTCCAGCTGTTCGGCCTGGCTCATGTGCAGGCAGGTCCAGCGTAGGGAATCGTCCTTGGGGGTGTGATCCGCCACCGCCAGCAGCCCACCGTCAAGCAGCAAGCTGCGCAGCGTGGCGTAGAGCCCGGGGACATGTCGCTTGTGGCGGATTTCGTGGACGGCCTGCATGGCGACGATCGCGTCATAGGGACCTGGAAGTGCGCGCGCCCAGTCCGCGGATTTGAAGTTGCCGAGCATGTAGTGCGCGCGGTGGAAGGCGGCGAGTCGCTGGCGACTGATCTCGAGCATGGTCGGCGAGAAGTCGAGCAAGGTGTAGGAGCCGACATTGGAGCAGTGTTCGAGCACGTGGTGAGCCAACAAGCCCGGGCCAGCGCCGAGTTCGAGCACGCGTGCTCCTGGCGGTAGGGAGCGCAGCAGGGCCCCGATGGCCTCGCGTATGGAAGTGCGTCCCGGCACGGCTGTTTCGCAGGCATCCACCCAGGCCTGGGCATGCGCCGGGTCGCGGAAGTCGATCGGACTGGGCACGTCCAGCGTGCCGTCGGTGTATTCCATGTTGCGACCTCAGAGTAAGCAGGTGTCGAGCGGTCGTTACGGGCTGCTTGCGGGGGGATTGGGGTGAACGCCTATACTCGTCGTCGATGGGCGTCATTCTGTTCATCCTGGCATCGGCCGTTGTCGGGATTCGCTTGCTGCTCTTGCATCGGAGCCTGCGCCAGCCGCCGGAGCTCTTCTTGGGGCTCGGCTATCTGTGGGCGGGCACGATCGGCTTCGGAGCCCTGCTGGTGGGCATGCTCAACACGCCGAAGGGACAGGCCGTGCCCGAGGCTTACGGCGCGTTCTCCGTGCTCGCTGGGGATATCGGGACGCTCTTCTTCTATCTCTTCGTCTGGTACGTCTTCCGCCGCGACAACTGGCTGGCCAAGGGCGGAATCAGCCTCGCGCTGGTGATCATGGTCACGTCGCTGGTGCGCGACACGTGGTTGGCAGGCGTGACCTTCGGGGCGCCCCCTGGCAGCTTGACCACGCTGGCGGCTGCGGGGATCCGCGGCGCCGTCTTCGCGTGGATGGCCTGCGAGGCCTTCGGTGGGTACCTGGCATTTCGGAAGCGCGCTCGCATCGGTTTGGGCAATCCCATGGTCGCCAATCGCCTGCTGCTTTGGGGACTCTCGGCGGTGCCGAGCCTCGGCGTCTCCGTGGTCGCGATCGGCCTCTATGTGACCGCTGCGGACCGCGCCGAGGTCGCCGCACGTCAGAACGCGGCCGGCGGCGTGTACGGGGTGCTCGCGGCGCTTGCCGCTACGACCCTCTGGCTCGCGTTTTCCCTCCTCGGTCCTACCAAGCATGGATCGAGCGAGGCGCCGACGCGGAGTCCAGCCATGGCTGATTCGGACGCGTTCGTCGTGGTGGCGCAGGTGCTCGAACGCGCCACCAACCTCAACGAGCTGCAATCGCGTGGCCTGGTGCGGCGTCTGCTGAAGGAGGCCGGCTTGTCCTCCGATGAGGTGTCGTCGCTGCAGCTCGCTGCCGTGGGCCGCAACCTGCTCGCTCCTGCCCTGCAGAAACAGGGCGTGTCCGACGTGGAGGGCGTGCGTGGGCAGTGGATGGACGCGTGCGCACGGCTCGACGGCATGGCCCGTCAGGCTCCGCGTACCAACGTGAGTAACACCGTGGAGGAGGTGTTCGCTCGCATGGGGCTGCGGCGCTGAGGCCGACCGCGCGCTCGGCTGCAGCGCCGCGCGTGCTAAGGCTCGCGTATGTCCGAGTCGCCCCCGAGCTCCGCCGCGCCTGGTCTCCACCGCGCGCGTTTCTGGGGCGCGGCCATCGCAGTGTCGCTCGCCGCCGCCGCGGGGGCACTGCCAGCGCTCGCGGACGTCGTGAACACCAGCCTGGACGGTACGGGACTCCACCACGCTCGCGCCATGCAGGTGGCGACACGTGACCTGGCGCTAGTGTTCGGTGCGCTGACCGCGTCCCTCGCCAGAGCGCGCGGCGGCGTGCTTACACTCGGACTGACGCTCTCGGTGGTGCAAGGCTGTGATGCAGGCCTCGCAGGCACGACGGGGATGCGCCTCTTTGCCGGGGCTCTCGCTGCGCTCACGCTCGTCGCCAGCCTCCTGTTGTGGCGCAAACCGTAGCGCTCGAAGCGCCACGCTTGGCCCAGCGCCGGTGAGCGCGCGCTCCCGCACAACGGACGGCTCGTCCGCCGCTCACCGGCGCGCCCGTGTGCGCGGGGATTCGCGAGCGAAGTCGCGGCGGCGGCGGTAGCTTGTCCATTTGTCCGCGGATCGAAGGGCAAAGATGCGTTCTGACTTGAAGCTCCACCACCAGGTCCATCATGGATCGCGCTCGAGAGTGTGGCTCGCCACACGCGTTCCGACGGGCGAGCCGGTGATCGTCAAGGAGCACCTCGCGAGCCCGAGCGCATCCGTCGCCGCCGCGCGCACGCAGCACGAGTTTCGCATGGGTTCGGCCATCGACTCCGCGCACGTGGTGCACTACTTGGGGCTCGAACAAGACCGCAATCGCGTCGCGCTGTTGGAAGAGGCGGCGGGTGACAAGACACTGGCGGAGCTCGCCGCACGCGGGCTCGACGTGGAACTCGCGTTGCGGCTCTGCGTGCAGGTGAGTCGCGGGCTCGACGACATCCACATCCATCAAATCATCCACCGCGCGATCCATCCTTCCAACGTGGTGGTGGACGAACGCACGTGGGTCGCCAAGATCGTCGACTTTTCGGCGGCGTCCTTCGCGCGCAAGGGCACGACGACCGAGCCCGAGCTCGACCAGCTCGGGATGCCGCTCGCCTACGCTTCTCCCGAGCAGATCGGTCGCACGAACCGCGAGGTCGACTATCGGAGCGACCTGTATTCCTTGGGCGCCACGCTCTACGAGCTGTTTGCCGGACACCCACCGTTCGAGACCGATGACCCGCTGGCGCTGGCCCATGCCCACATGGCGCTGCTGCCGACGCCGCTCTGGGAGGCTGCGCCGCGCGTGCCGAAGCAAATCTCGCGCATCGTGGAGCGCTTGCTCGCGAAGAGTCCGGACGAGCGCTACCAGAGCGCCCGCGGGGTCGCGGAGGACCTGGACGAGTGCTTGCGACAACTGCGCGGTGTCGGCTCGGTGAGCACCTTCACGCTCGGCAGTTCGGACCGCCTGCAGCGCTTCGAGATCCCCGCCAAGCTCTACGGACGCAGCCGCGAACGCGCCCAGCTGCTCGACGCCTTCGGCGAGGCAGCAGCGGGGCACAGGCTGGTGCTCACTGTGGCCGGTTACTCGGGGATCGGAAAGTCGTCCCTGGTCAACGAGCTCGCCAAGAAGGTGGTGGAGCGGGGCGGCACGTTCGTCGCCGGCAAGTTCGACCAGCTCCACCGGCACGCGCCCTATTCCGCGCTGTCTCAGGCGCTCAATCAGGCCTGCCGCCAGCTGCTCGGCTTGCCCGAAGCGGAGCTTCAGGTGTGGCGGCAACGTATCGTGGAGCACCTGGCTGGCAACGCAGGCCTGATCGCGGACCTGGCGCCGGACCTGGAACGCGTGATCGGGCGGCAGCCTCCGGTGCCGGCGGCCGGGCCACTCGAGGGGCCGCAGCGCTTCAGCCTGACGCTGGCGCGCTTCTTCGAGTTGTTCGCGTGCGAGGGAGCCCCGCTGGTCCTGTTTCTCGATGACCTGCAGTGGGGCGACCCAGCGACGTTCGAGGCGCTGTCGATGCTCCTGCGTCTGGAGGAGCCTGCCCACTTTCTGATGATCGGGTCCTATCGCGACAACGAGGTGAACCCGGAGCACCCGTTGTCGGTGGCCTTGGAGAATCTGCGTGGCAGCGGCGTCGAGCTACGCGCGCTGCAGTTGGGGGGCTTACAGCACGAAGACGTCAAGCTGCTCCTACAGGACACGTTGCATCGCGCGGACGCCGAAGTGGACGAGCTGGCCTGCCTCATCCTCGAGAAGACCTCGGGCAACCCGTTCTTCGTGGACGAGTTCCTGCGCACGCTGCACGCCGAGCGCCTACTGCGCTTTCTGCCGCAAGAACAGCGCTGGAGCTGGGACCTGGAGGAGATCCGGGCGCTACAGATCACCGAGAACGTGGTCGACCTGATGGTGCGCAACCTCGAGCGCCAGCCGAGGGCCACTCAAGACGCGCTGCGCCTCGGCGCGAGCCTGGGCAGTCGCTTCGACTTGGGGCTGATCGCCGACGCGGCGGGCGTCTCGTCGAGCGAGATGCTGCGCCGGTTGGCCCCCGCGATTCGAGAGCGGCTCATCTTGCCCGTGGGGCGACAGACCGTGGCCGGCAGTGCGCCGAGCGCGGCAGGCGGCAGGGGTGCGAGCGAAAGTGCCTCCGAGCTAGATGACTACGACTACCGCTTTCTGCACGACCGGGTGCAGAAAGCGGTCTACGAGAGCATCCCGCAGGCCGCACGCCCGAGCCTCCACCTGGCTCTGGGCCGCTGCTTGCGCCGCGAGCGCCGCGACCAGACCCGAGGCAGTTGGACGTTCGACGTGCTCGATCAGCTCAACCGCGCCACGTCCCTGATCGCGAGCCCGGAGGAGCGACGGGAACTCGCCAGGCTCAACCTCGAGGCGGGTAAGCGCGCGCGCGGCACCACCGCCTACCGCGAGGGACTGCGCTACTTCACGTTCGGCATCGCGGCGTTGCAAGGCGAAGGCTGGCGAGACCACTACAAGTTGTGCGCGGCGCTTCAGCTGGGCGCCGTGGAGTGCGCGTACCTTGCCGGGCGCTTCGAAGAGGCCGATGCACGCTCCACTGAGGTCTTGCCCAAGCTCTCCACGCCGGGGGAGAAGGGCGAGCTGTACGCGCTGCGTATCCGCATCGAGACCAGCCGTGGGCGCTACGAGCGCGCGCTGGCGTTGGCCAGGGAGGGCCTCGCCCTGCTTGGGCATCCGGTGCCGTCCATGCGCTCGCTGCTGCCGCTCCTGGCCCTGCGCCTGCGTCTGCGCTGGACCATGGCTGGCCGCAAGATCGAGGACTTGGCGCGCGAAAAAGAGGCCAGCGACCCCGGGCTCCTGGCGCCCCGCAAGATCCTCAACGCGCTGATGGCGGCGGGCCTGTTCGTCGGCCCCCATCTGTTCTTCTGGGCGGCCCACAAGCAAATCCTCTGGGCGGTCGAGCAAGGCGTCAGCCCGGAGACCGCCGATGGCTGTGCCCACTACGGGATGCTGCTGGTCTCCCACGATCGAGACTACGCCCAGGCGAGGCAGTACGGAGAGTTGTCGCTCAAGCTCTGCGAGCGCTTCCACGCCGCGGGCTTCAGTTGCCGGTTGTACTTGCTGGTGGGTGGCTTTTTGAAGCCGCACTCGCGTTATCACGTGCGCAGCTCGTTGCCGTATCTGGACCGCGCCGTGCACGCCGGGATGGCGAGCGGCGACCTGCTGTACGCCTGCTACGCGCTGACCACTTCTCCCATGCTGAGCTCGATGGCAGGGGATTCGATCGACCATGTGCTGCAGCGGATTGATCGCGCCGAGCGCTCCACTGCGGCCTTCCGCTACGACGAGCTGAACTTGGTCGTGCGCACGATGCGTCAGTGCATGCTGTTGATCCAGGGCAAGACGGAGAGCACCACCAGCTTGTCCAGCGCGGGCGTATCGGAGTCGACTCTGGCGGACGCCGCCCATCAGAATCCCGGCTTCGAGCGCTTACTTCGGATGGAAGATCATGGCCCTCGCCTTGGTGGGGGAGACTGCCGCGGCGGCCCGCCTGATTCTCGCCGAAGATCACGTGGTGGAGGCGGGGCTACCAGCCCACGTGATCCTGGCCTCACACGCGTTCTACGTGGCCTTCGTGATGGCCGGGGTACTGGGTGATCCGGCCTTCGACCAGGAGCAGGTGGAGCGGCTGCTGGCACAGAAACTGAAACGGCTGGCGGGCTTGGCCCGCAGTGCGCCCGTGAACTTCTTGCACATGGACCTTCTGGCGCGGGCCCGGCTGGCGCTCGTGCGAGGTCGCCACGAGGAGGCGCTCGCGCTGTGCCAGGACGGCATCCGCGAGGCCACCTTGAACGGCTTCCTGCAGCACGTGGCCCTCGGTTCGGAGCTGGCCGGCCGCATCTTGACGGCGGCGCGCAATGTCCAGGTCGCGCGGCGACATTTCGAGGCCGCCCGGGATGCCTATGCACACCTGGGCGCGGAGACCAAGGTGCGAGCCCTCGAGCGCGAGTTCGACTTCGAGCCCCTGCAACGCTCGCACGATTCGGTCGCACCCACGTCGATCGACATGCTGAGCGCGGTGCGCGCTTCCCAGGCGCTCTCCTCCGAGACCTCGCCGCAGGCCCTCCTCGAACATCTACTGCGTGTGATGGTGCAGGCCTCGGGGGCTCAGCGCGCCAGCCTGTTGGTCGAGCGCGACGGGGGCTACCACATCGAGGGACATCTCGACTCGGAGGCGGGCGAGCTCCGCATCGCGTCCAATGGCACCGCCGTCGAGCCCGCTGTGGTCTCGGAGACCATCGTCCGCTACGTGCTGCGCACCGGCGAAGAAGTCCTGCTCGGCGACGCCCGGCGCTCGGGGGCATTCACGCGGGACCCCTATGTGCTCCGGCACGCGTCGAAGTCCATCTTGTGCATGGCCGTGCGCCACCGCGACCGCGTTTCGGGCGTGCTCTTCCTCGAGAACGACCTGTCGAGCGACGCCTTCACGCCCAACCGCATGGAGCTCCTGCGCCTGCTCGTGGCCCAGGCCGCCATCTCTTTCGAGAACGCACGACTGTTCGACTCCACGCAAAAGCTCAACCTGGAGCTTCGCTCCAGCGAGGCCTTGTTGCGCGACTTCTTCGACGGCATGCCGGTGGGTGTGTACGTGGTGGACAACCAGGGCAAGGCCGTGTTCGCGAACCGTCGGGCGACTGAAATCTCGGGCTTCGAGTTCGAGTCGACCGCGACCATCTGGGACCTTGCGCAGCGCTACCAGCTCTTCGTGTCCGGCACCGACACGCCATACCCGGTGGCTGGCGGACCACTCGTGCGAGCGCTGCAGGGCGAGAGTTCCATGATCGACGACGCGGAGATCAAGAACGGCGAACGCCGAATTCCCATCGCTGCCTGGGGCACCCCCATCCGCAACGCCGACGGTCAGGTACGCTACGCCCTGGTGGCTTTTCAGGACATCAGCTTTCAGCGCGAGGCCGAGGCGGAGCGAGTCCGGCTCGAGGCCCAGCTCCACCAGAAGGAACGCCTCGAGTCGATTGGACGTCTCGCCGGCGGTGTCGCCCACGACTTCAACAATCTGCTGACGCCGATGCTCTTGTACACCGAGATGGCGAGGCAAAACCTGCCGCCGGGCTCGCCCGTGCACAAGCAGATCAGCGAGGTCCACCACGCCGCGGAGCGCGCGGCCGAGCTCACCAAGCAGCTCCTCGCGTTCGGTCGCAGGCAGATGCTCGAGCGCAAGATCGTGAACCTCAACGACGAGATCCAGCGCTTCGGCAGCATCGTGCGTCGCCTGGTGCGCGAGGACATCGAGATCCGCATGCAGCTCGGCACCGAGCTCGATCTCGTCCGCGCCGATCCCTCCGAGATGCAACGGGTGCTGATGAATCTCGCGCTCAACGCGGCCGACGCTATGCCGCAAGGCGGCTGCCTCACCTTCGAGACCGAGAACGTGACCTGGGGCGAACGGGACAACGCACGCTCCGCCGGGGAAACGCCGCTCTCTGGGGCCTGTGTGGTCCTGCGGGTGAGCGATACGGGCCACGGCATGGAGCAGGAGACGCTCGAAAAGGCCTTCGATCCCTTCTTCACGACCAAGCCTTTCGGGCACGGGTCCGGCCTCGGCCTGCCGACGGTCTACGGCATCGTGACGCAACACGGCGGGCGCATGGCCGTCCGCAGCGCACCGGACCACGGGACCACCTTCGAGGTGTTCCTGCCGGCCTCGCGCGAGCCCTCGCCCGACGCCAAAGCGCCCGAAGAGGGTCCGCGCGCCAGTGTGCTGCGCGGCGCGGGGGAGACCATCCTGGTGGTGGAGGACGAAGACGCGGTGCGCGAGGTGGTGCGCGACGTCTTGGAGCGCCAGGGATATCGGGTAGCCTCCGCCAGCAACCCCGCCGAGGCCATCGTGATCGCCCACGACCTCGGGGCGAAGCTCGACCTGTTGGTAAGCGACATCGTGATGCCCGGGATGAACGGCCGTCAGCTGTTCGCGGTGCTCGCGGCGGAGAACCCGAGCCTGCGTGCGCTGTTCATCTCGGGCTACTCCGACGAGGTGCGGCAAGTGAGACCGGACGAAGCGGGGCCCCCGCTGCTGCGCAAGCCCTTCACCAGCAAGGCTCTGGGCGCCAAGGTGCGCGCGCTGTTGACCAAGGAGAAGGAGAAAGAGAGCTGAGCACGCCCCCGAGGAGGGGGGCAGCCCGGGGCCTCAGCCCGGCCGGAAGTTCTGCGCGCGCTTCATGGCGAAGAACTCCCTTCGCGAGGTGAGTTTGGGCTCCACGAAGGCCCAGCGCCGGCCTCCGCGCTCGGCGTCCAGCAAGCGCTTTGCCTCGGCGAGCTCGCTAGCGTTGACCCCGCAGCGCATGGCCGAGACATCGATGCCATAGGCTTTGGCCGCGTTGAGGCCGAGGATCTTGCGCTTGAGTTCCATGGTGAGGGCAGGGTAGCCGTACTGGTCCTGGAACGACTTGGAGATCTGGAACTGCAAGAAGGACTCGATTTGGCTCTGCGGGGAGCCGTACCAGATGGAGTCGGTCCCCCACACCACGTTGTCCTGTCCGACGTACTTGAGCAGCTTGCCGATCACGTGGGCCGCGGCGTTCATGAAGCCGAGACCAACGTTGGTGCTGATGACTTGCCAGGTCGTTCCCAGCTCGGCGAACACGTTGCCGTTGGGCTTGATACCGTTCGCGAGCAGCGACGTGATGAGGCTGTTCGTGCCCACGCGGGAGCCCTCGGTGTAAGGCCCTTCTTCGTAGCGTTGGTTGCCGAAGCCGGAGTGATAGATGATGAACTTGGCCTTCGGGAACATCTTCGCGACGCGGCCGATGTCCTCGGGGTCGTTGTACTTGGCCGAGAAACCTGGGATGGGCAGCCCCTTGTGGACGCAGAAGGTGTTCACGCCGAGTTCGAGTCCCTTGGCGATGAAGCGCGCTCCGGTGGCTTCGTCGTCCAAGAAGTAGCCGCCGTTGGCCACGAGCTCGTTGTTCTCCGGCGCCCAGGCGGGGTAGCACTTCCAGGCGCCAACCTTGCCGTAGGTGTGGAGAGTGCGCTCCATCGCCGCAAGCTGCAGGTCCACCTTGTCCTTGGTGGGGCCCATTTGGTTGGGCAGCACCATGTGATGGTTGATCAGACGGTTGGTGCCGTCGGCCAGCATGTTGATGATGTCGCGCGACTCGGCGATCTCGGCGTTGGTGATCGGATTGTTGGGGTCGTCGACCGCGGGAAGACCTGAGAGCACGGCCACGGTGGTGTCGCTCTCCAGGAACATCAAGCGGATGTATTCGCTGCGGTCGAAGCAATCGACGGCCGAGGTGAGGCGCGGCCCGCAATACTGCGTGTACTCGTCGAGGCCCGTGAGGAAGGTGTTGTAGAGCGAGTTGGCGCGGTTGACGTGGTGGGTCTGAATGTCGAAGATGAACTCCTTGCTGGCGTCCAACATGACCTCGCACACGACCTCGGGGTCGGTCGGATCGTCCGGCACCTCGAAGTAGCCACCGTCCGAGCGCATGCCCGCGTCTTGCCGCCCGCCATCGCGGCCACCGCTGCCGGGCCCTCCGGGCTCGCCGGAGCCACCTCCGCCGCCGTCCCCGGGGAAACCACCGTCCGGGCGAGGCTGCCCATCGTCGCTCGCGCAGGCACTCATCATGTTGAGCGCGTACAGGGAGCTGGCCATGCCCATGCTGCTCGCCAGGAACTCGCGCCGGTCGAGGTCGAGCCGCTTCGCCCCGCGCTCGGCGAGCTCGAAGATGATGCGCTGCGCCATGCGGCTTTGCCTGGTCTCGCCGCGGAAAATCTCGCCGTTGCTGAGCGCACCGATTTGCAGCGGAACCTTGGCCTGAATCTCCGGCGCCGTACGTTTGCGGTCACGGATCCAGGGCAATCGAAAGCGTTTCATCCATCCCCCAAAAGCTAAGCGTCGCTCCACGTTCGCTACGCGATGGCTCGGGGTGAAGTAAAGACCTTTCGAGCTCTCAGGATGATCCGTGCAATGCCTCTGAAATGATCGCTTCGGACTAGACGCACTGGTCAGAAGTTTGGGTTCCGCAAGTGTGGCTTGCGAAAAGCCGTCGGACCGATCTACGAGTGCCGCGCCGTACTCCCCGTCGTACTCGAAAGGTACTAGTCGCATGAGATATTCCTTCTCGGCCCTATTGCTGGTGGCCGCGGCCTGCGCGCCAGCCGCGGATGCCCCCTCCGAACGTCCCCAAGAAGCCAGCGCTCCGCTGAGCCTGCCTTCGGGCCTCGACCTGCTCGCATCGAGCTGGGACATGGCCGGGCACGACGCCTTTGGTCATCACAACAACTCCGTGGAATTCCGCGTGCACTCACGCAACGTGGACTCGCTCGCCATCGAGTGGGTGTTCAACGGAGAGGACTTCGGCAAGCAGCTCGGCGCCATCCACGCCACGCCGGTGGTCACCGACACGGCGATCTACGTTGGCACCAACAGCGGCCGCTTCTTGGCGGTGAATCTGGATGGCACCCTGCGTTGGGATTACGTGACGCGCGCTCCCAACCCTCTGCTGGCGTTGATCGCCAAGCCGGCGCCCGTGGGCGGGCAGATTCCCGACTTCGTGGGTACCCCCGTGGTGGGCGGCGCCGTCTACTCCGCCGAGCACAACATCGTGGTGTTCGGAGACCTCGACGGCAACATCTACGGCCTCGACGCGGACACCGGCGAGGAGCTTTGGGTCAAGGACCAGGTGGACGCGCACTTGCTCGGCGGCGTCGTCGGCAATTCCTTGGTACGCGCGGGCGATCGCGTGGTGGTGGGCTTCGCCGCGATCGAGGACGCTGGCCTCGTGCTGCCCACGATGGGCATTCCCTACAAGTGCTGCAGCCACACGGGCTTCGTGGCCTCCTTCGACATCGCCACGGGCAACCAGGCCTGGCGCTTCGATACGGTTGCGCCCGCAGCCGTCGCGGCGCTGCCTGAGGCCTTCGCGCCCTTCAAGCTGGGGCCTTCGGGCGCCGACATCTGGGCGCAGCCCGCCTTTGATCCCCTGACGCAGACCATCTACGTCGGCACGGGTCAGAACTATTCGCCCACCGCACAGGGCACCGGCACGTCCCTGAGTGACTCGCTGATCGCGCTCGACGCGCGCAACGGCAAGCTCAAGTGGAGCCGGCAGATTACCGCCAACGACATCTGGGTGGCAGGACTCCCGAGCCCGGATGCGAACGGTCGCTGGACGGATCAGGACTTCGGCGATGCTCCCAAGATCTACTGGCTGCCCAACGGGCGCAAGGTCATCGGCGCGGGTCAAAAGAGCGGCGCCTATACGGTGCTGGATGCGCGCACGGGCGAGCTCGTGGCGACGACGCCGCACGTGCAGCAGGCCAATCAGCTCGGAGGTCTGCAGAACGGCAGCGCCTACGGGCGCGGCAATGTGTTCGTGCATGGCTTGAACGGCTTCGATCCCACGTCCTCCACAGGCCCCTTCGAGGGGCGCGTGATGGCGCTGTCGCCTGACGGCGCCCAGGAACGCTGGAGCTTCGCGCGGCCCTTCGGCGTGTTCGTGGCCCCGCTGGCGCTGGCTCGCGACGTGCTGTACTTCGTGTCGCCGGTGGAAGAGGCCCAGCCGGGCGTCGATCCCTTCCAGTTTGCCATTTACGCGCTGAACGCCGACACGGGCAGCGTGTTGACTCGCAAGGCCTTGCCAGGTCGCGCCGTCTCGGGGCCGGTGGTGTCCAAGGGGCACGTCTACGTGGTCACTGGGAATCGCGCGATCGACGCACTCGGTAGCGACGACGAGGGCAGCATCATCGCGCTCGGTCCCACGCGCACCGCGGCTCCTGCGCCCTGAGTCTGGGCATATCGTGATGGCGCGCGCAGTCGGCGAGCCTTCGTAGCAGCGGTCGATGAGCGCGCGAGGCCGTGTCCGAGGCATGGTCTTGCGCAAGGCTCGACGCAGTTCGCGCAGCGCTCGACGCAGTTCGCGCAAAGACTCGACTGCCGATTCGCGCTCGCGCTCAGTGCATCCTCGCGCGAGCGCTCGTGCGTGTCGTCGTAGTGAAGGTTTTTGCAGGTTCGGCCTGGAATTGACCATGGACCAAGCGGCCTTCTGACCCGAACCTTCCGGGAGTGATCGCGCCAAAGCCCCGATCACCGCACGACGAGGGAGCGCGTCTCACGGGTCGTAAGGTGGACTGGGCTCTGCGCGGGGGCGTCGGACCAGCGGTCTGGGCGTCGTCCTTTGTGCTCGTCAGGAGGTTCCATGTTCGCGTTACAAGAACCCGTCATAGACATCGCCGACCCCTCGATCGAATCGCTGTTGAGGCGCTTGTACGCGGCCATCTCGTTCGAAGAAGGCAGCGAGCCCGACTGGAGCGAACTCGAGGCCGTCTTCTCTCGACACGCCAGGATCACGCGGATCACGCCCGAGGGCACCGACTACCTGGACCCGTCGAGCTTCATCTCATTCACCAGGAACATGCACGAATTCGGCGCCTACACGAGCTTCTACGAGGTCGAAATCGCGCGCCGCACCGAGCGCTTTGGTCACATGGCGCAAGTCTGGAGCATGTACGAGACGCGTAGTCATCGCACGGCCGCCGGCGCCCTGAACCGCGGCCTGAACTCGATCCAGCTGATCCGCGAGCGCGACGGCTGGCAAGTGCTCGGGCTGTTGTGGGACGAAACCCACGCGCATCCGCAGCTCGACCGGAGCTCACTATTCTCGGAAGGGGGAGAGCATGGCCAAGGCTAAGTCATTCTATTCGCGCGGGCGCAAGGTGCAGACGGTGGACCGCATCGTCAGCGAGCTGCAACGCGAGGGCATCCTGAAGCAGCGCGCCGCGTCGTGCATGTTGGACGAGTGGGTCGTGGAGGGGCGCAGCATGCGCAACTTCGGTTCCTGCAGCTACATGGGCCTCGAGCGGCACCCGATGCTGATCGACGGCGCCATGGAGGCGCTGCTGGAGTTCGGTGCCAACTTCTCCATCTCGCGCATCTACCTCGAGTGCCCGCTGTACGCCTCGCTCGAAGAGAGGCTCGAACAGGCCGTGGGCAGGCCCGTGCTCGTCACGCCGTCCACCACCATGGCCCACCTGGCTGCATTGCCGGTGTTGATCGGCGACGACGACCTGGTGATCGTGGACCAGTTCGCCCACGCGAGCATCCACATGACCACGGACTTGGTGGCCGACGTGCCCGTGGAGCTAGTCCGGCACAGCCGCATGGATCTGCTCGAGCAGCGCCTGGCCGAGGCTGGAGATCGCTTCGAGCGCATCTGGTACCTGTGCGACGGGCTCTACTCGATGCTGGGTGACTTCGCTCCCTTCGCGGCCTTGCGCGAGCTCCTGCAGCGCTACCCGCGCTTGCATCTGTACGTGGACGATGCCCACGCCATGAGCTGGATTGGGAGGCACGGTCGGGGCGCCGCTCTGTCGGAGCTCGACGGGGATCGCGTGGTGGTCGCAATGTCGCTTTCCAAGGCCTTCGGCGCCGGGGGAGGGCTGCTCGCGCTGCCCACCGTGGCGATACGGGAGCGCATCCGCAACACCGGGGGCACGTTGGTGTTCTCCGGCCCGCTATCGCCCGCGGTGCTGGGGGCGTGTGTTGGCTCGGCCAGGCTCCATCTGCTCCCCGAGTTCGACGCGATGCAGCGTGCGCTAACGGAGCGCATCGCCTGCACGCGCAACGCGCTCGACCGCCACCAGCTCAAGACCGCGACCGCAGACGACACGCCCATCTTCATGGTGCACTACGACTCGGCCCCACGCGCTGCAGCCGTGGTGCGCGGGCTACGTGAGCGCGGCTTCTACACCTGTGTGAGCGCCTTCCCGGCGGTGCCCATGAACAAGCCGAGCATTCGCTTCACCGTGAATCGCCATAACTCGTTCGAGGACATCGAGCGGCTCGTGCAGCAGCTTTCCGGCCTCAGCCGCGACGTGGGAGGCGTGAGGTCGAGCGAGCTTCAGGCGGAGTCGAGCGGCGCATAGGAGAGCCGACGCAGGAGGCTGTCGGAGGGCTCGTCAAAGCGGGTGCCCCGGGCGGCTCACCGAGCGAGCTCGAGCTTGAGGATGCGCGGGGGGTCGTCGGTGCCATCGGCGAACGCATAGGTGGCCCGCACCTGCAAGCCGTCGTGAAGCTCGATGTGCTCGGCGCCGCCGTTGTGGAAGCCGGCTTGTCCCACCTCCCAGTAGTACCCGAACCAGACACGTGGCCCGACGAAGAAGCGCTCGTAGGTGTGGTACTCGCGGCGGTCCGTACGCGCGGTCCGTATGCGCTCGGTGCCGTGGCTCAAGACGGGCCCTTCCACCACGCTCACTTGTCCGGATTCCATCAAGGAGCACAGCCGAGCGTGGTCCCAGCTCATCAATCCCACGCCGATTAGCGCGACCGCGCTTGCGAATCCCATGAGCACGAAGCCCGTGGTCCTGGGCTTGCGTTGCCGCGCGCGCACCAGCATCCAGACCAGTCCGAGCGCGAACAGACCCGCGGCGAGATAGGCCACCTCGGGCTCGAAGGGTGCTTGTTGGGTGACGTCGTAGACCACGCGGAATTGGTTCTCCGCCATACGCCTGCTGCCTCCGGGTGCGGGGTTATTCGCGGGCTCGGCCAGGAGTTCAAGCACGTCAGCACCGCCGGCCTCAGCGGTGGGCGTTGGGCGGAAGGGCCGCACCTTGGCCGTGCTTTTCTCTACGCGGCCACACGGCACCTACCCGTACTTTGCACGACCCCACGTGGGTCTCGAAACGACGCCAATTCCCGCAGGAATACGCCAGAAAAACGCGTCTGCACACACCGCCCTCCTTACGGAGATCAGGTCGCGTCACGTACCGTATTAACAAAACTTTACGCTGTCGCAGGACAGCAAGGCGCTGTATGTCCGGGTCGTATTCGCGGTCTCTGTCGCTCCAGTTCTCCTCCTCCATCCGCTTCCTGGTTGCCTCATTGACGCTCGTCTCGAGCGCATGCGGCGGGGGCGCCGACGGCGGAGTCATCAAGCACCAAGGGAAGCCCGACGGCGGCGTCGAGCTGCAACCCGATGGATCCATAAGCGATGATCAGCCGGATGCGTCGCTCGGCAACTGCAAGACCCAGTGCGATGCGGACGACTGCGGCGAGTTCGTGGCGGACTACTGCGGCGGCCACCTGGTCTGCAATACGCAATGCCCCGAGGGACAGGTTTGCGGCCTCAAGCGCGCCGACAAATGCGACCCGGTGATGGCGCACTGCGAACCCATGGCTGCCTCCGCCGTTTGCGCCGGCAAGTGCGGCGTCGTCAGCGACGGCTGCAGCGGGGTCATCGTGTGCGGGAGCGAGAACGGCGGCGTGACGTGCGCCGACGGGCAACGCTGCGACGAAAAGATGGACAGTGCGACCCACAATGCCTGCGTCGCCTCCTCCTCGCTCTGCCAGCCCCAGACCTGTGCGAGTCAGGGGATCGTGTGCGGCGTAGCCGGTGACGGCTGCGGCAACATCCTCGACTGCACTGCGGAAGTCGGCGGCTGCACGGACGGCAAGATCTGCGGCACGGGCGCCAACAGCGGCAAATGCGTAGAGCCGACCCATTGCGTCGCCGCGTCGCCTGCGGTGAAGTGCGCGCTCTCCTGCGGTGTCGTCGGCGACGATTGCGGCGGCACCATCGACTGCGAAGCCAGCCCGGATACAGCTTGTCCGAGCGGCACAACCTGTGGCGGCGGCGGTGAGGCCAACAAGTGCGGCAAGGGAGCGGTGTGTCCCAAGCTCGACGAGGCCACGGCGTGCGCCGGTAAGTGTGGCTTTGCCGAGGACGGCTGCGGCGGCGCCTACGCGTGCACCCTGGCCAACGGCGGTGCCGTCTGCGATCCGAATGCGGGCGAGACCTGCGTCCAGGGCGTCTGCACGGCTCCTCCCTGTGACCCCAAGACGGCGCTCGAGCTGTGTCCCGGCGACAACGCGGGACACAAGAGCTGCGGTGTGCAGCCCGACGGTTGCAACAGCCAGGTCAACTGCGGTGGCTGCGCCGCGGACGAGACCTGCGGTCTCGCGGGCCCCAGCCTGTGCGGGCCGAACCCGACCTGTCAGGCCACGCCGGCCAAGACCGCGTGCAAGGGCAAGTGTGGCACGGTGGCCGACGGCTGCGGCGGCACCTACGACTGCGATAGCTCCAACGACGGCGTGGTGTGCCAAGGCAACGAGTTCTGCGGCGCGTTGTCGCCGAACGAGTGCGGCGTCCCAGCCAGCACCTGCACCGCCAAGAGTTGCGGGGACCTCCAACACAGCTGCGGCTTGGCCTCCGACGGCTGCGGACATGTGATCAACTGCTGGTCGTCGTGTGATCCCGCCGACAAGAACTGCGCCGGTAGCTGCGGCGACAACGCAGCCTGCCTGGGCGATGAAAACAATGGCGGCGCTCAGCGCTGCGTGGCGGGTGCCCCCACCTGCACCGGCTCGTTGTGCTCGGCTTTGCCCAACAACTGCAGCGCGAGCGCGCCCACGCGCCTCACCGGCACCGTGCGCACGCCGGGTCGCCAAGTGGCGGGCACCTGGACCAACCAGCTGCCCGTGCCCAATGCCATCGTCTACATCCCCGCTGAGCCCAACACGGCGCTGCCCGGCGTGTTCGAAGGCGTGGACCCCGACAACGAACTCTCGTGCGGCCGCTGTGCGGACGAGAAGTTGGTGGCCGACGGCGAGTCCGTGCTGGCCGCGGCCGTGAGCGACTACCGCGGCGAGTTCACGCTCGAGGGACGCATCCCCGTGGGCAAGGCGTTCAAGCTCGTCGTCAAGGTGGGCAAGTGGCGTCGCGTGGTGGAGGTGCCTGCCGGCGTGGCCCAGGCCTGCACCAGTCAGCCGCTGGGTTTCGACTACACGAGGCTTGCCGCCCACAGCACGGACGGCTCGAGCGGCACGCACCTGCCCAAGGTCGCCATCTCCACCGGCAAGGTGGACGAGATGGAGTGCGTATTCCGCAACATCGGCATCGCCGACGCGGAGTTCACGGTGCCGAGCGGGACCGGGCGCCTCCACATGTACCGCGCCAATGGCGCCAAGATGGCCAATGTCGTGACCACGTGCACGGGCAACTACCAGCCGCCAAGCATCGCGTGTACGGACACCAAGGACGGCACGCCGAACTGGGGCTGCGCCAACACTCAATCCGGCTGCAAGGTGAGCAGCAAGGGCGTGTGCAGCGGCACCTACAAGCCACCCGTGATCGCGTGCTCCGACAGCAACGGTGGCACGGACAACTACGGCTGCGCCAACGCCAAGAGCGGCTGCAAGTGGAAGACCACGACCACGGACATCTCCGTGGCGGACTCCAACCTGTACGGCAGCCTCGAGACGCTCGAAGACTACGACCTGGTGGTCTGGGACTGCGAGGGCGGCGAGACCTTCGAGGCGGCCCCGGCGCCGGCCAACGTGGAGGCCTACGTCGACGCAGGTGGACGCATGTTCGCCAGTCACTTCAGCTACGTGTGGATCGAGAAGAACGGCACCCTCGACGACTCCGCCGACTGGGGCATGGGCGGCAGCGTGGCCACGGGCACGGGGCTGATCTCCATGCCGAGCGGCAGCACCGCGCGCGTGGGCGCCAACCCCATCAAGAGTCCGTTGTTCCGCGACTGGCTCGACTGGCAGGGCGCTCTCACCGGCACCACCGCCGGCACGCTCACCACGCCGCTCGTTCCCCAGTTCCCTATCACGGATCCGCGCGACCGCGCGGGGGCCAAGGTCGGCCCGTCCACCGATGAATGGGTATACCGCGACGTGCGCTTCTGCTCCAACAGCAGCGGCCGCCAGTGCACCGAGGACGCCGGCTGCCAGGTGTGCTCGAACAATGCGGGCAAGTTCTGCACGGCCGACACGGACTGTGATAGCCCCGGCACCTGCGGACCCACGCCTACCAAGGTGTGCGCCAACTCTGGCTCCAAGCTGTGCAGTGTGGACAAGGACTGTGGCACGAGCGCCACCTCCAAGTGCGTGGTGCCCACCTGCAAGGCCACGCTCAACCCGCGCGTGCAGCAGCTCTCCTTCAACACGCCCTACGGCGCTGGCGAGAGCGAGATCTGCGGTCGCGTCGCCTACAGCGGCTTCCACGTGGCCAATGCCAGCGACAATAGCGGCAAGTACTTCCCGGCCATCTGCGAGGACAAGGAGCTCAGCGCGCAGGAGAAGATCCTGGCCTTCATGCTGTTCGACTTGGCGACCTGCGTGTCGGCAGGCGATCCCCCGCAGCCCCCGTCGTGTACGTCGCGCACGGTCGTCGACGTGTGTCCGAACGTGAACGATGCCTGTGGCTACGTGTCCGACGGATGCGGTGGCGTGGTCGACTGCGCAGGCTGCGGCGCGGGCTTCTACTGCGATGGCAACGCTTGCAAACTCCAGGAGTGCACGCCCACCTCGTGTGCAGCGCTCGGCTTCACCTGTGGTCAGCACGCGGACGGCTGCGGCGGCATCGCGCGCAATGCTCAGGGCGTGGAGGGCTGCGGCAGCTGTAGCGAGGGTCAGGTCTGCGGCGTGGGCGGCCCCGGGTTGTGCGGCAGCGCAGCTTGCAAGCAGATCGCGAAGGCCACGGCCTGTCCGGCCAACTCGTGCGGTCTGGTCAGCGACGGTTGTGGCGGCACCTACGACTGCGGCAACTGCACCGGCGGACAAGTCTGCGGCGGCGGCGGCGCTGGCTTGTGCGGCGCTGGCTCGTGCACCGCGACCTCCAAGGACGTGGCCTGCGCGTCCAAGAACTGCGGTGTCGTGAGTGACGGCTGCGGTGGAACCTACGAATGCGGCACGTGCACGCTGCCGGACAACTGCGGCGGTTCCGGTCATCCCAACGTGTGCGGTCACCCGGCCTGCACGCCGTACACTCAGGGCCAAGCCTGTGCTGGTCTCGAGTGCGGCTGGGTCAGCAACGGCTGCGGTGGCGCGATCCAGTGCGGCACCTGCGCCAACGGCGGCGTGTGCGGCGGCGCGGGCCCGAACCTGTGCGGCGCGAGCTGCGAACCGACCACCTGTGTCGCCGAGGGCGCGCAGTGCGGTGCCGTCGGCGACGATTGCGGCGGTATCCTGCAGTGCGGCAAGTGCCCCTCGGGTCAGACCTGCGGCGCTGGTGGTCCCAACAAGTGCGGCTCCGGCCCAACCTGCGCGCCGCGCAGCTGCACCGATGCGATGGCGGAGTGCGGGCTCGTCGGCGACGGCTGCGGTGGCGTGCTCGACTGCGGCCCCTGCACGGAAGCGGGCGAGACCTGCGGCGGCGCCGGGGTGCCCAATCAGTGCAGCATGGGCACTGGCGGCTGCAACAAGGTCACCTGTGAGATGCGCGGCATCGAGTGCGGCGCTGCCAGCGACGGCTGTGGCGGCGTGCTCGACTGCGGCGGTTGCGGCTCCGGGTACACCTGCGAGCAATCGCACTGCAAGGAAGTCTTCATCCTCCAGTGAACGCGCGTGGGCCGAGGGAGGCGTTGGCAGAGGCCGTCAAAAGCGGCCGCGCACCGAGACCTGCAGCTGCCCCGGCCCCGCGTTGGCTCCGTAGTCGAGCGCCTTACGCAGGCTCTCGCGACGCGTGAGCAATGCCCGGCGTTGGTTCTTCACCGCGCGGTTGATCTCGCGGTTGCGCGACAGGCGCATGCCGCCGGCGACGCCGACGATGAGGCCCGCTGCAGCGAGGCCCGTGAAAGCGTAGCTGGTGCGTCGCAAGGTCGTTTCGTCTGAGCGGTCCGCAGACCCGTCCCCGTTGACGTCGTAGTTGCGGTCGGGCTCGCGCTGGTGCTGCAGGCCCTCGGCCGCCCCGAAGCAACTCAGCGCGACCGTGGAGAAGGCCAGCGCGCTTCCGTAGCCGATCACCATCTGCACGATGGGCCCTGCGATGTGAGCACGGCCGTAGCGCAGGGCAATCAGCTCGCGCTCCACGTTTCCGAGCGCGACCGTCAGCGCGGCGCGCCGCTCGGCTTCCTGCCGCGCCGCCTCTGAGCCGAGTGGGACCAGCACGTAGCCGGGAGGCGCCGTGGGGGGCTGTTGGGGGACCAACATCAAAGGAGGGGGCGCTGGGAGCGGACCGGAACTCGGCGTCGGGGTGACCACGGACGCGCTCCCCGGGGCAGGCGCGACGAAGACCCCGGGGTAGGCGGGCTGCGTGTACGGAGCCGGCGCGGTGGCTGGCGCCGGCGACACGACAGGGGGCTGCACGTAGTAGTAGCCGGGAGGTGGGGACGCGACCGGGGCCGGCGGCGCGTAGGGCTGCGCGCCCGCGGCGACGTCGGGGTAGGGAGCCGCCTGCGCGGGTGGAACGGCCTCGGGTTGGGGCAGGCCCTCCGGAGCGACCGGAATCTCCGCGGTGGCAGGGATGGTGTGTTCGGTGACGTACTTGCGCTGCCGCTTGAAGGCCTTCTGCTGTGCGTGTGCAGTGGGCCCGCTTGCGACCACCACGAGCAGACCTCCGACCAACGCCCAAGCGTGTCCGCGTCGCCATTCCCAAGACGGTAACAATCCACGTCGCGCAGTACTGAGCATGGCCGATCAGTCTCCCTCGGTTGTTCGTGCCCACACGGACATCGAACGTTCAACACTTCGCCGATTCGATTCTGTGCCGCGATTCCCTTAGGTGCCTGCGATCGACCAATCACCCTGAAATCGCGCTCCCACCGCCGACCTTCCCGGAATAGCTTTGCCCGCGCAACGAGTTGCATGCGACTTGCGACGCCAACACGGTGCGCGCTCCTCCCGAAAGCATCCACCCATGCTCGCTTGGCTCGATCCGACGCCTTTGCTGTTGCCCTTGACCCGCGCGAAGTCTTTCCAAGATCCCGTGTTGTTGGGCAGTCCGCGCCTAAATCGCTGGGGACTCCATCGCCTGCGGGTTCGGCTCGCCTACGCCGTCAACCGCAGGCGCCGCAAGCGGCTGGCACACCGCCTGGATCCGCGCGACCGAGAAGCTTTCGATCGCGATGGCTTCGTGATGCTTCCGAACTTCCTGCCCCAGGCTGCGTTCGATGCTCTGGTCGCGCAGGTGAGGGCGTTGCGGGTGGACGTCAAGGAGCGCGCGGAAGGCAGCACCCTCTTGCGCAAGGTTCCTGTCGGTCGCACCGTGCTGTCGTCAGCTCCGGCCCTGAGGCGCTTGTTCGAAGACCACCGCTTCACGGCATTGATGTCGTACGGTGAGGGCACGGCGAGCGCTCCTGCTTACTACCTGCAGACCGTGAAACAAGGGCATCTGCAAGGTCGCGCGGATCCTCAATGCGCCCTCCACCGCGACACCTTTCATCCCACCGTGAAGGCCTGGCTGTACCTGACCGACGTCCCGGCGGAGGCAGGTCCGCTGGTCTACGTACCGGGCTCCCATCATCTCAACGAAGCGCGTCTGGCCTGGGAGAAGCAGCAGAGCCTGTCTTCCATCGCCGGCAACAAGGCTGGGGCATTTCGCATCGGAGCGCACGAGTTGCCGGGGCTTCACTACGGACAGCCGCGCACGTTGGCTGTGAGCGCCAACACGCTGGTGGTGGCCGACACCTTCGGCTTCCACGCACGCGGGACGAGCAGCGGTCCTTCGACACGCATGGAGGTCTGGGCCATCGGTCGAAGAGCGCCCTTCTTGAACGCTTGGGTCGAGGCCGCACTATCCAAACTGCTCCGCCGTGGCAAAGCTACACTCTGGCGAGTGCGCGCTGCCGGCGACGCGCAAGACGAGGCCAGCGCGATGTGACCGCGACTGCGCGAGGCACCCACTGGAGCATTCGTGGACGGTCCGAGCGGGGAGAAATTCCACACGCTTTGAGAACTTCCTCCCAACGACGTCAGCCCCTCCCATTGGGATGCTTTAAGGCGCAATATCGTCCGGAGTTGTCTGTGATCCCTTCGAGCGTGCCTCCTGCATCCGGTTCCCGCTTCGCCCACGACGGCCTGGCCTTTGCGCGCACGCCGGGGAGCCAACTCGCGCTCGCACGCTTCAGTCGGGCGCGCTCCTTCGTCCTGGTGTGCCTCCTGTTCGGCGCGTTGGCGGCCACGCAGGTCAGCATCCCTCAGGGCGAACACCCACTGCTGGTCGCCTTCGGCCTGTGTTGTCTGGCGCTGCTCACCGAGCAGCTTGCCCGCGCCTGTCTGATCCGAGAGCTCGCGCTGGAGGCTCGCAATAGCGGCTTGAGCGCCTCCACGGCCAGGCACCACGCCTCGGCATTCCTGAGCCGCATCTTGCGGGACTACATGCCGTAAAGGGCGCGGCCCGCCTCAGAGAGCGCGGGCCGAAGAGGTTTCTGAAACGCGGGCGCGGGGGGCTCGAACGAACCGCGAGTCCGCTGCGCTCAGAGCTTCCAGCCGCCGCCCAGGGACTGGTAGATGCTCACGATCGCCTGCAGCTGACGGTTCTTGGTCTCGATCAGCTCCATCTGAGCTTCCAGCGAGTCACGCCGCGTCAGCAAGACTTCCATGTAGTCTGCGCGCGCGGACTGGAACAGGATGGTCGAGATCTCGATGGACTGCACGAGCTTGTCGACCTGTTGGGACTGCAAGTCGTAACCCTTCTTCAGGTTGTCGGCCCGGGCCAGCGTGTTGACGACCTCGGTGAAGGCCTTCAACACCGTCTGTTCATAGTGGAAGACGGCCTGCAGCTGCTGCGCATTGGCCGCGTAGTACTGCGCCTTGATGCCGCGTCGATTCAGCAACGGCGCCACCAGGTTGCCCGCGATGTTGTAGGCGATCGACGCCGGGGTCGCGACCAGGTGCTTGATGTTGAAGGACTCGTAGCCCACGCCCGCATCGAGCTTCAGCGAGGGATAGAACGACGCCTTGGCCGACTTCACGTCGAGCTTGGACGCCTCGAGCTCCAGCTCCGCCGCGCGCACGTCCGGACGGTTGTCCAGGAGCTCCGACGGGATACCGGCCCCCACCACCTCGGGCAGCGGCTGGTTGAACTTCTCGGAGTTGCGCTTCACGGGCTGCGGCGGGCGAGCCAGCAGGAAGTTGATGCGGTTTTCCGCCTCGATGCGCTCCTGCTCGAGCTTGTATTGGCGGCTCTGGTTCTTGAGCACTTCGGCCTCGAAGCGCTGCACGGCCAGCTCGGTCGCGCGCGCGGCCTCCTTTTGGAACTTCACCATCTCGAGGGCGTGTTGCTGGATCTCGATGTTGCTCTTCAACACGTCCAGCTGGTTATCGAGCGCCATCAACTCGTAGTAGGAGGCAGCCACCTCAGCCACGAGCTGGGTGATCATGAAGTTTCTGCCCTCGACGGTGGCGAGGTAGCGGAGGTTGGCCGCCTTTGCCGCGTTGCGCAGCTTCTTCCAGATGTCGACTTCCCAGGAGGCGCGGAAGCCGAATCCGTAGCCTTGCAAGTGCTGGGGCACGCCGTTCTTCGAATCGAGCACGCCGAAACGCGTGTGCTCGCCGACCCGCTCGATGCCGGCACCCACCTGAGCATCCACGTGGGGGAGGTATTCGCCCGTGCGACCGAGCACCTCGGCCTTGGCGATCATGATCTCCTGGAGCCGTATGTTGAGCTCCTGGTTGTTCTTGAGGGCTGCGGCGATCAGGGATTGCAGGTCGGGATCATCGAAGAACTCGTTCCAGGTCTTCTGCGCCGCGTTCGGGGCACCCGAGGCTGCGGCCGAGCTCACTTGAGCACCCGCGAAGGTGTTGGGTACGGCCTTGCTCGCGTCGCGCGGCGGGTTGCTCTCGAGGGACGGTGCGCAGCTCGTCGTCAGCATCGAGATACAGAGGAGTGCGCAGGCGCTAGTGCGGCCTGTCCTATTCAGCATGGTGCATTGCCTCTTCATGGTGCGTCACTTCGCGAGTCTAAGAGCTGGCGCCCCGACCGAGTTTCTAGGCGTGGCCGTGTTCTGCGTCCGAATCCGGTGGAATCGGCTTGTGTTCGAGGAGCTCGGAGAGGGGCTCGTCGGCTTCGTCCCTGATCAGCGCGCGCCCGTCAGCCAGCTTCGCGACCAGGTAGTACAGGCCGGGAATCACGAAGACACCGACGAGTGTGCCCATCAACATGCCGCCGACGCCGGTGGAGCCGATGGTCCGATTTCCAATCGCGCCTGCGCCGGTGGCGCGGACCAGGGGGACGAGACCCACGATGAAGGCAAATGACGTCATCATGATCGGCCGGAATCGCAAGCGGGCGCCTTCGATACCCGCATCGACGATGCTCAAGCCTTCTCGGCGGCGCTGCACCGCGAACTCGATGATCAAGATCGCGTTCTTGCCCAAGAGACCGACCAGCATGACGAGACCTATCTGGGCGTAGACGTCATTGGCCAACCCCAGCGCTCTGAGGAGTGCGAACGAACCGAAGACGCCGATAGGCAGCGAGATGATGACGCCGAGCGGGATGATGAAGCTCTCGTACTGCCCGACCAGCACCAGGTACACGAACAAGACGACGATCAAGAAGATGTACAGTGCCTCGTTGCCGGCCTTCGCCTCGTCATAGGCCAAACCTGCCCAGTCGATGTCGAACCCGCGAGGCAGCGTCTGTTTCGCGACCTCTTTGATCGCCTCGATGGCCTGACCACTGCTGTAGCCCTTGGCTGGAGACGCCTGGATGGGAGCGGTGGGGTACAGGTTGTAGCGGTTGATTTCGTTCAACCCCTGATCCTTGCGGAGGTGCATGAACGCCGAGTAGGGCACCATCTCGCCCTTGTCGTTCTTGAGGAACATGTTGTCGAAGTCCTTGGGAAAGCGCCGGAACTCGGGCTTGGCCTGGACGTAGACCTTGTAGAACTGGCCGAAGCGGACGAAGCCCTGCTCCCAGGTGCTGCCCACGACGATGGAGAGGTTGTCCATGGCGTCGCGGATCGACACGCCCTTCTGCATGGCCGCCTGGTTGTCGATGACGACCTCGTACTGAGGATAGTTGGCGGCGAAGAACGTGAAGAGACCGGCGAGCTCCTTGCGCTTGCGCAAGGCGGCCATGAACTTGTCCGTCACTTCGCCGAGCTGCTTGTAGTCGCCACTGTTCGTCTTATCGAGCAGGTTGAGCGACACGCCGCCCGCCATACCGAAGCCGGGCACCGCGGGCGGCTCGAAGAACTCGAGCTTCACGTCGGCGATCTTGTGGGCTCTTTCCTCGAGCTCCTCGATGATCTCCTTGGAGGTTCGCGTGCGCTCGTTCCATGGCTTCAAGTTGATGAGAACCGTACCCGCGTTGGAGCCACGGCCTTCGGTCAACACCTCGTAGCCAGCCACCGAGGCCACCGCGGCAACTTCTTCGAGCTCCTTGCAGATGACCTGTAGCTCGTGGCTCTTGGCGTTCGTGTACTCGAGGGTCGAGCCAGGGGGAGTCTGGATAATTCCATAGATCATGCCCTGGTCTTCCATCGGGATGAAGCCGCTCGGGAGGACCTTGCTCACCGCCACGATGCCGAAGCAGAAGCCGCCGATCATGAGCATGGTGAGCAGGCGACGGGAGATGATGCGGCTCACGATGGCGGCGTATACCCCTGTCACCTTCTCGACGGCACGGTCGAACGCCTTCACGAACACGCCGATGGGTCCGCGCTTCTTCTCGGTTCCGTCGGTCCCGGAGAAGGCGGCTCGGAACGAGGCGAAGGCGAGGCCCGCGACGAGGGCCGCGATGACGTAGATCTTCGTCGGCGTAAGCTCGAGCTGCTCGCTCAATAGCTCGTGGACGATTTCGTTGTGGAGCACGAAGTAGGTCGCGACGCCGACCAGCAGGCCGAGCACCGCGGTGACCGCGGTGCGTAGGGCAGGCGCCCTGTCGCCCGACTGACTGATGCGACGGTTGAGGACGCCGACCAGGCCGCCTTGCGGTTTGACCTGGCCATGGGGCTTCAGAATCATCGCGCAGAGAACCGGCGTGAGGGTCAGCGCGACGACGCCGGAGAGCACGATGGACGAGGCCATCGTCAGGCCGAACTGGCGGTAGAACACGCCCACCGGCCCCGGCACGAACGTCACAGGGATGAACACGGCCGTCATCACCAGCGTGATCGCGATGATGGCGCCGCTGATCTCGTGGACGACCTCCAGCGTCGCTCTGTATGGCGAAAGGTGTTTTGTGTGCATCTTCTCGTGCACGGCCTCGACCACCACGATGGCGTCGTCGACGACGACGCCGATGGCGAGCACCAACGCGAAGAGCGTGATCAAGTTAATCGATAGGCCTAGCGACTTCATGAAGAAGAAGCTGCCTATGAGCGAGACGGGAACCGCCAGCGTCGGGATCAACGTGCTGCGGAAGTCCCCCAGGAAGAGGAAGACCACCAACGACACCAGCACGAACGCTTCGAACAGTGTGTGGAGCACCTTCTCGATGGAGGCGTCGAGGAAGGCCGAGACGTCGTAGGTGATCTTGTAGTCCATCCCCGGGGGGAAGCGTTCCTTCTTGATCTCCTCGAGCTTCGCCTTGACCTCCGCGATGACGTCTGCGGCGTTGGATCCCGGTGTCTGCTTGAGCACGATGGCCGCTGAGGCCTGGCCGTCGAGGTCCGAGTAGAGATCGTAGAAGGAGGAACCGAGGCGAACCTTGGCGACGTCGCGTAGGCGCAGGACCTCGCCGTCGGGGTTCGCTCTGAGGATGATGCCCTCGTACTGCTCCGGGGTCGTATAGCGACCGATCCAGGTCAACACGTACTCGCGCGTCTGCGAGGTAGTGCCCGTGGCTTGGCCGAGGCGGCCGGGCGAGCCGATCATGCTCTGATCGTTGAGCGCCTTCATGACCTCTTCGGCAGAGATCCGGTAGGCGCGCATGCGGTCCATATCCAGCTCGACGCGCATCGCATATGCGCGGTTGCCGAGGATGTTGGCCTGACCGACGCCGCGGATGCGCTGGATTTCGCGCTGAAGGTTGACGCTGACGAAGTTGTACAGGAAGTTCTGGTCGAGGTTCGGATCCGTCGCGAAGACGTTCACGTACATCAACATGCTGGTCATGTTCTGGATGACGATGACGCCTTCGCGCTGCACGATGTCGGGCACGCGGTTTTTGACCGCGAGCACGCGGTTGTTTACCTGCATCACGTTCGCGTTGGGGTCGGTGCCCGGCTCGAACACGATGGTGATCGCACCTTCGCCCGCGCTGGTCGCGCTACTGATCATGTAGCGCATGCCCGGCACGCCGTTGATGGCCTGCTCCAGGATGACCATCGTCGAGTCGACGAGGATCTTGGCGCTGGCGCCCGGATAGGACACCTGGACCAACACGGTCGGCGGCGCCACCTCCGGGAACTGGGAGATGGGCAGCATTTTGATAGATAGCCCACCCATCAAGAGAATGAGCAAAGAGATGACGATCGCCAGCGCAGGGCGGCGTAGGAAGCTTGCGAACATGGGAGGGATTCCTATTCGGCGTGGAACTTCAGATGGCTGAGAATCTCGCTGGGGGACTGGACCTCATAGGCCACGTGGTCGCCGTCCTTCGCTTCTCGCACGCCTTCGAAGATGATCTTGTCGTTCGCCTCGAGGCCCTTCTTGATCACGTAGATGTCTTCCATTTCTTCCTGGACGACGATCTCACGCTGGCGCACGACGCCATGACCCTGCGCACCTTCGGGGGCGGCAGCATGCTTCGCCCCGTGATCCGCCGAAGCTTCGTGGCCCTCGCCCTTGGGGGCGGGGGTCTCGTGCCCGGTGTTCGGCTTGCCGTCGGAGGCGGCGCCCTGCTCGATCACGTACACGTACTGCTTGGCGAGGATCTCGTAGGTCGCACGCTGGGGAATGACGATGGCGTTCTTCACCTTGCGATGCAGCAAGATGGTACCGGTCTGACCGTGACGCAGCAGGCCTTCCGGGTTCGGGAAGTCCGCGCGGAAGGCGATGTTGCCGGTCTCGTTGTTGAAGTCGGCTTCGATCGCGCCGATCTTGCCCGGGTAGGGGAAGATCTGGCCGTTGGCTAGCTGGAGCTCGACCTCCAGGCTGTCGTCGCCCTTGTTCAGCTGGGACTTGTACTCGAGGTACTGGGCCTCGGGGACGTTGAAGTAGACCCACATCAGCTGGTTGTCAGAGAGGGTGGAGAGGATGTCTCCCTCTTCGACCAAGCTGCCCTTCTGTTCGTGCTGGCGGTCGACCATGCCGTCGAAGGGCGCCTTGATCGCGGTGAAGTTCAGCTCGGCCTGGGCGCGCTTGACCTTGGCGTGGGCCCGCGCGAGCTCGGCGTTGGCCATCGCCAACTCCTGCTTCGACACGATGGCTTGGTTGGTCAGGTTCTGCGTGTTGTTGAACCGGATCTGCGCGAGTTCCGCCTCGGCCATCTCCGTGTCGAGGGTGGCTTGGTAGAGAACGGGGACGATCTTGAACATCACCTCGTTCTTCTTGACCGACTGCCCTTCCTTCACGTTGATCTCTTCGAGATAGCCGCGCTCGAGGGCGCGGATCTCGATGTGGGCGCGCGAGTGGATCTGGCAGACGAACTGCTGGGTGGTGACGACGTCCTTCACGATGGGCGTGGTGACCACGATGCGGCGCTGCTGCTCCTCGTGCTTCTCCTCGGCCTCGGTCTTGCTGCAGCCGTGGAGCAGCGGGGCCGCGCACAACGCAGCCATCAACGGAAGGGTCTTCAAGGTTTGCAAGCGCTTCATCGGTCGTTCCCGTTCTCGCGCGCGGGTTCTCCGCGCAAAAACTGTTGCTTCATCGGGTTACTTGAAAGGGCGCCCGAGCTCGGAGGAACTGCGGAGCTGACCTGAGAGGAACCGGGCACGCGTGGGCCGTGCGCGGGAAAGAACTCGGTTGCTGCCTGTCCACGCTGCATGTGCCCGGGAACCAAGCGAGCCGTGCCACGGCTCTCTCCCATGAAGTGGGCAGATGCGCCAAGGCGCTCAGCGCAACTTGGCACGCGCGTCAGCACGCGGGCTGCGGTGGGCCGGTGGCCCATATCGATGCAACGAGGCACAGCGCCCTCAGGGTTCGTGGTTCGGCAACGGATGGCTCGTGCTCGAGCGAGAAGCGCTCGGGGGCGGCCGCAACAACCAACTGGTGGGCGGGGGATGACGCGGCCACACCTTCGGCGCGCTCGGTCTGGGAGGGCCACAAGGCCTTGAGCTCGCAACCAGAGGGCGCGGCGTGGTGCTGCTCTTGGAACCGCAAGCGACCGGGCGTGGAACGAAACAGGAGGCGCGCGCCCGCATCCGCAAGGCTCGTGGCGTCCGCGCGGTGCGAAGGCACGGCGCTGCCGAACTGGGCGATGCCCAGCCACACGACGAGTGCGAGCTGCGAAAACAAAACTGAGAACCGCGCCGGGTTCACCCGTTCCTCCTGACGTCCCTAAACACACTTGTGGCGACCAGGGATGCCGAACTGCCTCTCAAGACGGAAGCACCCTGTACAAGGTTTCCCGAAAAGAGGGGTCCAGGCGACTTTTGAGAGGAGAATTTGTGCGCCTTGGGGGGCGTCTTGCCCCTTGCCAACTGCTGGAAATGATGCTGAAGCGCGGTGGTCATCCCAGTGCGCCTGAGTCCTGCTCACCTTTCGCCCCGGGCGCCTCGGTGTGTGGCGGAATACTCGGCTGCGAACCCAAAGCAGTCACGCACAGACCAGCCTGGGCCGCCACGTCGCCGCGTGGGAATTTGGTGCGCTGGCTCGCAGAGTGCGCGGTCCGTCCGCGCGGGGGTTACGGAATAGGAAAATCTCAGGAGAGCGGGAGCGCTGCGTGTGCGCAAACTCGCCCCGCTCGTCGTGGAACCCGGCGCGACATTTCGAATGAGCCTCGCGCTCGTCCGACGGCCGCGCGGTCGGGACTGGCTCTTGCACGCACTACGGGGGTGGGCTGCCAGGGCAGCCACATCAACGTGCTCTCAGGGCACGACGGAGGGCAGCCGGGTGCGACGCCTCGATGTCGTCATCGTTGGGGCCGGCCCCAACGGCCTGACCGCGGGGATCGCGCTGCAACGAGCGGGACTCGAAACGCTCGTACTCGAACAAGCCGACCGTCCCGGGGGCGGGGCCCGCACCAGCGAGCTGACCTTGCCCGGCTTTCGCCACGACGACTGCTCTTCGGTGCATCCGCTCGCGTTGGCATCACCTTTCTTTCGCGACCTTGGCCTGGAGAGGTACGGCCTTCAGTGGGTCCATCCGAGCGCGCCGCTGGTCCATGCGCTGAATGAAGACGAAGTGGTGAGCATGGAGCGTTCCGTGAGCGTGACGGCGCACGGGCTGGGTGCGGACCGGATTGCCTACGAAGCGTTGATGGGACCTTTCGTGGAGCACTTTCATGAACTCGCGCCGATGGTGCTCGGTCCCCTGCGTTGGCCCACCTCGCCGCTGTTCATGGCGCGCTTCGGCCTGCAAGCCATACGCTCGCTGCATGGCTTGGCGGGCTCCTGGTTTTCGGAATCCAGGGCCGCTGCGTTGCTCGCAGGGATTGCCGCGCACGCCATGGTGCCGCTCGAGCGGGCTGCGACGGCTTCCTTTGCGCTGGTGCTCGGCGCCGCCGCGCACGCGGTGGGGTGGCCGGTCGCGGTCGGAGGCTCACAAGCCATCAGCGACGCGCTGCTCGCTTGTTACCGAGAGCTCGGCGGTGAACTGTGCACGGGGCGGGCGATCCGCCATGCGTCCCAGCTGCCCGCTGCGCGTTGTTACGTGTACGACCTGCCTCCGCGCCACTTGCTCGACATCGCCGGTGACGCGCTGCCCGCGTTCTATAGGGCGCGCTTGAGGCAGTTTCGGCACGGGCCTGGCGTGTGCAAGGTGGACTGGGCACTCGACGGTCCGATCCCCTGGCGGAATCCCCTGTGCGCGAGGGCGGCGACCGTCCACCTATCGGGAACGCTCTCGAAGGTTGGCGCGTCGGAGCGCGCGGTCCACGCAGGTCGGCACGAGGCCGACCCCTTCGTACTGTTGGTCCAGGCCAGTCTGTTCGACGCAAGCCGCGCGCCCCCTGGCGAGCATACCGGCTGGGCCTACTGCCACGTGCCCGCAGGCTCCGAGGTGGACCAGAGCGCGGCCATCGAAGCCCACGTGGAGCGCTTTGCGCCAGGCTTTCGCGGGCGGATCCGCGCCCGTCACGTGCGCAGTCCGCGAGACCTGGAGCGTTACAATCCGAACTGCATCGGCGGCGATATCAGCGGTGGCAGCCCCGACTTGGCCCAACTGTTCTTTCGTCCCGTGGCGCGCGTCGATCCCTACCGCACTCCGGCGCCGAACATCTTTCTGTGCTCTGCGTCGACCCCGCCCGGCGGCGGCGTCCACGGGATGTGTGGCTACTGGTGCGCGCGCAGCGTGCTCGCCCACTGGCGCCGCTTGGATCGACCTTGAGCGCGGTTGTTGGCCGCCTCGCGAACGCGGCTTCGATCCGAGGCGCCCGCTATTTTTGTTAACAAACATGTTATCTCAATTTTATTTGCACTAACACACCTATTAATTCAAATATGCCCCTGCTTGCCTTCGGCAGGGAGGGACCAGTGCAACAGGAAAGCGCCGAAAACGTTCCCGGGCCTTCGCGTGAAGAGGTCCGCTTCGCGATCCGAGGCGAGACTTGCGCCGCATGGTTGTACCGCGCGAAAGGGCGCGGACCGCACCCCATCGTGGTGATGGCTCATGGGCTCGGCGCCACGCGCGAGCTGGGGCTCGACCCGTATGCGAGGCGCTTTCAGGAAGCCGGCATGTCGGCCTTGGTGTTCGACTACCGTCACTACGGAGCGAGCTCGGCAGAGCCTCGGGAGCTGCTGTCGATCCCCCGCCAACTCGCGGATTTCCGTGCTGCGGTGGCGTTCGCGCGCGCTTTGCCGGGGGTGGACTCGACGCGGGTCGCGATCTGGGGCTCTTCGTTCGGCGGCGGACACGTGATGAGCTTGGCTGCAGAGGAGCTCGGCCTCAGGGCCGCCGTCTCGCAGGTGCCGTTCTCGAGCGGGCTCGCCAGCACGCTTTGCCTCCCCTTGTTCACGGCGTTGCGCATCACGGCCATGGCGTTGTGGGACCTCGCGCGCACGGCCGTGGGGCTCTCGCCGGCGTACATTCAACTCCTCGGTGCGCCGGGCGAAGTCGCGCTGATGTCCGCGCCAGACTGCCGCCCGGGCTACCTGAGGCTCGTGCCGCCGGACGCGGAACCCGCGGGCCGCTGGCGGAACCGAGTGTGTGCGCGAATCGGCCTCGCCATCCCGCTTTACGCGCCAGGGACGAAGCTCGCGCGCGCTCGGATTCCCGTGTTCGTGGCGGTGGCCGAGCAAGACTCGATTGCCCCCGCCGGCCCGACCATTCGTGCCGCCGAGCAGAATCCCCAGGTAGAGCTCAAGCGCTATCCCCTCGGGCACTTCGACTACTATCCGGAGCCCAGCTCGAAAGCTGGCGCCGAGTTCGACCGGGTCTTCGCGGACGAGATGGTCTTCCTGCGCAAGCACCTGCTGGCATGATCAGACGAACCGACAAGGACGAAGCTCGCAACCCGGGTGCGCGCAAGCGTTCTCCCTCACGGGCGCAGACGCGCACGCGTGCGCGGGGCCGACCGCCCAAGACCGCCGAAGGACACGCAGAGATGCGACGCACCTTCCTCGAGGCCACCCGCCGCGTGTTTGCACGCGAGGGCTACCACGCCTTGAGCGTCGAACTCGTCCTGCGCGAAGCCGGGCTATCGCGGCCCACCTTCTACAAGTACTTCGAGTCCGTCGACGCTGCCATCGACGTGGTGCTGCGCGAAGTCAACGATGACCTCATCGAGAGCCTGCTCTCCGCCATCTCAAGTGCCAGTGCGCCCTACGACAAGCTCGAGGCCGCACTGCTGGCGTGGCGCTCCTGGGGGGAGCGGCTGGGACCCATGCTGCGGCCGCTCTTCGCGGAGCTACATGACCCGCACTCGCCTGCATCGCGGCATCGAAAGCGTACCCAGCGCCTCCTGGCGAAGCACTTCTTGTCCGCGAGCGAGGCGATCGGGCGGCCGGCCCCCGCTCCTTTGATGCTCGAGACGCTGATCCAGGGCATGGAGTTCCTCGGCTATCGCTACCACTTCGAGACCAAGCGCGACGCCGAAAGCTGGCGCATCACCCGGGAAGCCATGTTGCGGCTAGCCTTCGGCATGTTGGCGACGGAGCCTGAGCTGGCTCACGCGGTACCGCTTCTGCGCGCAGCCAACGTGCGCCTCTCGCACGAGGAGCGCACGCCATGAGCTTCGACTTCGACGTGGTGATCGTGGGCTCGGGCTTCGGCGGCAGCGTCACCGCCCTGCGGCTCGCCGAGCGTGGGAAGCGTGTCTGCGTACTCGAGCAGGGGCGTCGCCCCTCGTCCCGTGACCTCGAGCGTGCCGGCGACGATCCGCGTGCCCTCGCCTGGGCCCCGGATCTCAAGCTCACAGGCGTGCTCTCTCTCGACGTGTTCCGCCACCTGGCCGTGCTGCGCGGCGTGGGCGTCGGTGGCGGGAGTCTCATCTACGCGGGTGTGCTGCTCGAACCACGCGCCAGCTTCTTCCGCTCGCCGGCATGGTCGCACCTCTCAGCGGACTTCGCGACAGAGCTCGCTCCCCATTTCGCCAGTGTGCGCCGCATGCTCGGCGTCGCGGACAATCCTTACAAGGGCCTGCAAGACGAGTGGCTGGCCCGGGCGGCTGCGCGCATGGGGAAGGGCGACACCTACGGCACGGTGCCGCAAGGCATCTTCTTCGGGGACAGCGAGCGCGAGACGCCAGATCCTTTTTTCGGCGGTGCCGGACCGGCTCGACGTGGCTGCACTCAGTGTGGCCGTTGCCTGAGCGGGTGCGCTTACGGGGCCAAGAACTCGCTCGATTTGAACTACCTCCATCTCGCCGAACGCCACGGTGCGCGAATTCTCAGCGAGCGTCAGGTGACTCATGTGGAGCCGCTCCCAGGGGGTGGGTACCGCGTTCATCAGAGGCACGCCTGGGACCGCAGCGTCCGCCACGCGCCGATATCCGCCCGGCAGGTCGTGCTGGCTGCGGGGGTGCTCGGCACGCTCGAGGTGCTGTTCGCTTCGCGTGACCGCTACCGTTCCCTGCCGGCGCTGCCGCCTTCGCTCGGCCGTGTGGTACGCACCAACAGTGAGGCCCTGGTCGGCATCTTGGCGCGCGATCGGGAACAGAACCTCACGCACGGCGCGACCATCTCCTCGCACTTCTACCCCAACGAAAAAACGCACATCACCCAGAATCGCCTGCCGCCGAGCTTCGATTTGATGCGCTTCGGCATGGGTCCCCTCGTCGACGGTCCGGACGCGAGGCGGCGCGCTCTCCGGGTTCTCTCCGGCATGGCAGGTCGTCCGGTCGCCACCGCGCGGACCCAAATCGTGAGCGATTGGCACCGTCGCATGACCATGCTCACGGTGATGCAAGACACCGACACGGAGCTGGCGTTCGGCTATGGACGCACGCCCTTTCGCGGGCTGCGGCGTGGCCTCACGTCCCAGGCCGTGCGTGGCGCGCAGCTCGCCTACATCCGGGAGGCGAACGAGGCGGCTCGGGCGTTCGCGGAGGCCAGCGGAGGCACGCCCCTCAACAGCGTCCTCGAGAGCGTGGGCAACCTCTCGGTCACCGCACACATCCTGGGCGGGGCCGTGATGGCGCCCAACCCCGAGCAAGGCGTGATCGACCGCGACCATCAGGTATTCGGCTACGCGGGCCTCTATGTGGTCGATGGCAGCGCGCTGCCCGTGAACGTCGGTGTCAATCCCAGTCTGACCATCGCGGCGCTCGCCGAGCGCTTTGCTGCGCGCTTCTTGGCGCGCGAAGCGGAGGCTCCCCATGCGCGCTGAAAGCTGTACCGTCATCACTGGAGGCTCGTCCGGATTGGGACTTGCCCTGGCCGAGGCCCTTGCCTTGCGTGGGCAGCGGCTAGTCCTCGTGGCCCGCGACAGGAACCGCCTGGAGCGCGCCGTCGCGACCCTCCAGAGCCGAGTCCCAGCGGCGAACGTGCACGCGCTCGCCCTCGACGTCACGAACGTGCAGCAAGTCCATGCGGCCTTCGCGGAGCTGCCGCAGAAGCACGGACAGGTCGCCTTGCTGATCAACTCGGCGGGCGCGCTCCGTGAGGGCCCGTTCGAGGAGCTATCGGACCAGGATGCCCGGGCGCTGATGGAGGTCAATTACTTCGGCGCCCTCAACGCCATTCGCGCCGCGCTGCCGCAGCTGCGCCGCACCCGCGGGCGCATCCTCAACATCGCCTCGATGGCTGCGCTCACCGGCGTATACGGCTACACGGCATATTGCGGGTCAAAGCACGCCCTGCTCGGCGCCTCCGAAGCGCTGCGCGCCGAGCTAGCTCCCCAAGGCGTACGCGTTCAGGTGCTGTGTCCCGGCGAGTTCGACTCACCCATGATCGAAGAACTCGATCGCTACCGCACCCCGGAGAATCGCGCCCACACCTTGGCCATCCCCAAGACGCCGGTCCCAGTCATCGTGCGCGACACGCTCGCGGGGCTCGAGAGCGAGCGCTTTCTCTTGATCCCCGGAGCTCCGGCGCGCCTCACCGCGATGGCGCTTCGCCATGCTCCCGCCCTGGTTCGCTGGGTAGGGGACCTGCGCATTCGCACCGCGGCGAAAAAACGCTGACCGAAGCGAACGGCCGTCGTGCCCCCCCTATTACGGGGTCACGATGCCAAACCAGAACGACTGGTTCAGGTCCACCAGCATCACGAGCAGCTCGCTGAACTTGCTGGCATCCCCAGTGACCTTGAGCTTGCCCTGAGCGACGGCGTCCTGAAGCGAAAGCTGCTTGCCCAGGATCTGATTGAGCACGGCGCGGTCCAACGTGATGGTGGCGTCGGCGTCCTTGGCCTGGAAGTCGCTCCAGTGGTTCAACACGGAGTGCTCGAGGAACAGGGCGTACTTCTGCTTCACGTCGGGCAGCACGAAGTTGAGCGCGAGCTTCTTGCCGCCGGCTTTCTGCGCGTCCAGCTGAATGCCCATGTAGCCGAAGATCAGATCGAGGGGCATGTTGGCCAGGATGTCAGGACTGCTAGTGCTCGGCGTCGCGGCCTTCGCGATCCCCTCGCGCAGCTCCTTGGCGCCCGACAGGTAGAAGTTCCGCCAGGGTCCGCTTTCGGCCTGGTAGCCCATCTGTTCCAGCAGGTCCGCCAGCACATTCTTCGCGTCTTGGTGCTCGGGGTGCGCGAACACCAAATGCTTCATGAGCTCGGCGCCCCAGCGGTACTGGCCCTCCGCGAGCGCCTTCTTGCCGAGGATGAGCACCGCGGCAGGCCCCCCCAGGACGGCCACGTACCGGTGCGCCAACTCGCTGGGCGGAAGCGGGTCGAGGTTCGCTGGATTTCCGTCGAAGTACCCGAGGTAGAAATTGTAGACGGCCCGCACGTTGTGGCTCTGTGAGCCGTAGTAGCCGTGGGTCGACCACTGCGCGACCAGGTCGTCGGGGAGCGCCACCTTGGGGGCGAGTTCGTTGATGGTGTAGCCCTGATTGGCGAAGTGCAGGGTCTGGTCGTGCAGGAACTTGTAGATGTCGCGCTGGCCCTTCACGTGCGCCACCACGGCCTGAGTTCCCCGCGTCGGCCAGTGGTGCATGCCCAGCTCCACCTCCGCCACGTCGCCCCACTTGCGGATCGCGCGATTCAGGTACTCTGGCCACTTGGCGGCGTCGCGTGTCTTGGCCCCCCGCAACGTGTAGAGATTGTGCATCGTGTGCGTCGAGTCCTCGGCGGTGTTGAGCACCTTGTACTTCGGCAGGTACCACATCATCTCGGACGGGGCCTCGGAGCCAGGCGCGTTGAGGAACTCGTAGCGGATGCCGTCGATGGTGCGGACCTCCTCGGGTTGCGTGATCAGATCGGTGGGCGCGATCAGCGTCAACTGCCCCGACGACGTCGTGATGCCGAGGCCGGCCGTGTTCTGGCCCTGCGCGCTCACCGGCAGAAGGTTCCCGTACATGTAGCTGGCGCGTCGGCCCATCGCGGTGCCGGCGTAGACGTTCTCGGAGATAGCATTCTCGATGAAGCCAGCGGGCGCGTAGATCTTCACCTTACCGGCCTTCACGTCGGCCTCGTCGACCACGCCGCGTACGCCGCCGAAGTGGTCCACGTGCGAGTGGCTGTACACCACGGCCACCACCGGCCTTTTGGGGCGGTGCGCGTAGTAGAGCTCGAGCGCGGCTTTGGCTGTCTCGGCGGAGATCAGCGGGTCGTAGATGGTGATGCCGCGTGTCCCCTCGACGATGGTCATGTTCGACAGGTCCGCGCCTCGAACCTGGTAGACCCCGGCCACGACCTCGAAGAGCCCGTTGAACATCAGGAGCTGCGCCTGCCGCCACAAACTCGGGTTCACCGTCTCCGGCGCCCGCTCACCCTGGCGTATGTAGTCCAAGAATGGCTTCAGACTCCACACGACCTTGCCTTCGGCGTCCTTGATCTCTCCCGCGTTGGGAAGGGGTGCGATCAGACCGTGCCTGGCGTCTTCGAAGTCGCGCGTATCCTTGAACGGATACGCTTCGAGCAAAGCGGCATGCGCGGCTCGGGTCGCCTCGCTGGCGCCTTGAGGCGTGCCCTTCGAGGCGTCCTCGCTCGCGGTGGCCGGTGCGGACACGGCTGGGGGCGCGTCGGTCGACGAGGTCGCAGCAGGCAGAACCTGAGCCTGAGCCTGGGCCGGGCTAGCGACGGGTGTTGGATGCGACGCGCAGGCGGTGACCACGCTCAGCAGGCAAGCCATCCCCGCGACCCGAGGTTCACCGACGCGTCGGTACGTTGTATTGCTCATGCTCCGCTCCAGGCGAACGCGGGCACGAGGCCTAAAGCCTCGCCCCCGATCTCGTGACAGGACCGCAATCTGGCTCGCTGCCCGTCTGCTTGCGCACGACGTCGCGAGAAGGACGACAGGCCTCGTGGCAAACTAGCTGATGCGATCGGAAGATGCTCGAACAAGCTCGTCGGATTGCGCAGCGATTGAGACGACGCGCATTTGAGCGCCGTACAATCTACGGCGACTCGAGGGCCATTCGGGGGAGGACTGCGTGAACGTGGAGCACGGCGCCGCGCGCGGGTCATGGCGAAGACACGTGGGCCGGCTGTGCTGGATGCTCGGCTGCATCACGGCAATGCTGGCGCAACCCGCTCGCTCGGCCGCCCACGACACCAACTCCGATTTCCAGCTTTGGCATCAGACCTACGTCGCCATGAAGCTGCCCAAGCGGGTGCTATTGGACGTCGATCTCCAGGTGCGTCGCACCGACCAGCTCCTGGCCGACACCGCTGGCGACTCCGGCACCAACCAAGGACCTGCGCCGAATACCTGGTTGATCGTCCGTCCCATCGTGGGCTACCAGGCCCTCTCGTGGTTCTCGGTCTGGCTCGGCTATGCGTTCAACGCTGTGCTCTACAACGAACCGTCCATGCGCAGCACCAAGAACGTCGCGGAGGATCGCATCTTCCAGCAGGCCGTCGTGAGTGTTTCGCGCGGCGCGTGGACCTTCAAGCTGCGCACCCGACTCGAACAGCGTTATCGCAGTCACGGTCCCGGCTCGCCTGGTCAAAGCGATGGCGAGACCTCCTGGGCCATTCGGTTTCGTCAGCAGGCGCAGGCAACCTTCACTCTTCGCGAAGGCAAGCCCTGGTTGCTCGCAGCCTGGGACGAGGTCCTCGTCAACTGCAATCGAACCAACTACGAGACCGAGCCGGGTTTCAGCCAGAACCGCGCGTTCCTCGGCATTGGATACACTCCCGACGAGACCATCCTCGCCGAGCTTGGCTACCTGAACCAGTACACGCACAGCTATGGCGGCAGCCCCAACGAGCTCAGTCACGCGCTTCTTACGTCGCTTCAATTCAAGTTCGATCTTGCCGACGGAGTCTGACGGCCCGCGACCGCTGCCGGCAGAGCGCGCTCCAGGCAGACCGTGGCGCCCTCGAGTTCGAGAATCTCCTGCGTGAAACTGCCGGCTCTGGCCCAGCGTTACCAGGATGCATCCCGACGCTCGTGCGCTTCGACCGCGGCCGGGAGAGTAACCGCGTTTCGGGCGCCATGCGCGCAGAGCAGCTCGCTCAGGAGCTGGCCATCTAAGCCCGAGTCAGCCCCCGTCGGCGGCCCCAGGCACACGAGCCTGACCGTTCGTTCTCTTCAGCAAGGGTCAATGAACTTCGCGACGAGCTTGTTACTCTGCGCTGCCCAGCGAGCCACGTAGTCTGACGACATGCAGATCGGAATCATCGGCGCTGGCGGGATGGGAACGACCCTGGCGCGTCACCTGGCGCGGCTCGAACATGATGTCTTGTTGGCGAACTCGCGCGGGCCGCGCAGCCTTGCTGCCGTGGCGACCGCGCTGGGGGCCAGGGCGGCTTCGGTCGCCGACGCCGTCAACGTCCGGGACTTGGTCCTGCTCGCGATCCCGACGAAGGCGGTGGCGGAGCTTCCGCGCGGACTCTTCAAGGCCATTCCTGAGAGTGCCGTGGTCGTCGATCTCGGCAACTATCATCCGCAGCTCCGTGATGGGCGCATCGATGCCATCGAGCACGGAATGTTGGACAGCGAATGGGTCGCACAACAGATCGGGCAGCCCGTGGTCAAAGCCTTCAACAATATCTTGGCCAAGAGCTTGCTGGAGAGGGGCGTCCCCCAGGGAAGCCCGGGCCGGATTGCGCTTCCGGTCGCGGGCGACTCGTGGGCAGCGAGGGGAACGGTACTCGGCCTGGTCAACGAACTCGGATTCGATGCCATCGATGGCGGGGCCCTGGGTGATTCATGGCGGCAAGGGACGGGGACACCGGCCTATTGCAAGGACCTCGGCTCCGAGGAGCTTCGCCGTGCGCTTGCCGAAGCTGAGCGGACGCGGGTGGCCGAGTATCGTTCCTGCGAAGAGGACCGGATTCGGCGGGCGTTGCGCGCCCAGACCGCCTGAGGGACAGGGCGACGCAGGGGGCTAGGTTTCGTGGGCGTAAAAAGCGCAGCCACGACGTTCGAACAGCCGATGCAGGAGCCGCCTAACTCACCGGCGTCCCGTATGCTCTCGACATCGTGGACACCTCGCTCGAACGCCCGCGCCTACGCACCGAGCGAGCCTTCCCGCTCCAAGCGCTCCGCATCGCCAGTTCGCGCGAGGTGGTGCAGCCGGCGCTGCGCACGGCTCTTTTCGTGGGGACCTTGCTCAATCTCATCAACCAGGGAGATGCGCTGATCGGTCCAGCGCAGCTCGCCATCGGCAAGCTGCTGTTCACGTACTGCGTGCCGTACTGTGTCTCCAGCTATACCGCGACGCGCCTCCTGCTGCGCGCTGCGGCCGCTAGGGCGACCGGCCAGCGCTGACCCGCAGCGGAGCCGCACGACTTGCGGACGGGACAGCAACCCGTCCATCAGTCTCGTGCCAGCTGGGCCAGGCGGCTTCTCAGGAACGCGGCCAGGCAATCGACGCGGCGCACTCCCTGGGTGCTAGCATGCCGAACCAACCACACATCCAGCGGCGCCGTGGCGCGGTCGGGCAAGACGCGCACGAGCCCGGACGTGGTGGTGACCAGCACGCCAATCCCCAGGTGGAGGGCCACGGACTGACGCACGAGCGGCGTACTGTTGACCCGCACCGCGAAGCGCTCCACCGCCAAGTCCGCAAGGAAGCGCGCGGGGAGCATGTCTACGAGGCTGCCAGCGAACCCGACGAAGTCGTGGGCATCCAGGTCGCCGACGTTCCTGGGCAGACCGCGGCGCTTCACGTAGTCGGCCGAGGCGAACAAGCCGAAGCGCAGCGAACCGAGCTTGCTCACACGCAGACCGCGCTCTCGAGGCCGGGGCACGCGAATGGCCAGATCGGCCTCACCGCGCGAAAGGTCGTAGATGCGCGTGTCGATCGCGAGTTCCAAGTCGATTTGGGGGTACAGCGCTCTGAACTCGGCCACCACGGGCACCAGGGCATCCCCGAAGCCTTCACCTGCGGTGAGTCGGACCCGGCCGCTCAGCCGGCTGTCCAGGTTGGCCACACCGTGTTCGGCCCGCTGCATCATCGCTTCCATGGAGCTGGCTGCGCCGGCGAGCAGGCGACCCGAGGAGGTCAAGACGACCCCGTGCGGTCTGCGCTCCACCAAGCGCACGCCAAGACGTCGCTCCAGTGCAGCGACGCGTCGGGACACCGTGCTGGTGGCGATCCCGAGCGACTGAGCGGCGGACTGGAAGGACCGGGTGCGCGCGGTCGCCTCCAGGATCCGATAGTCATCCCAGCTGACGTGCCCGGCGTTGCTCGTGTTGGCGCTTTGCATGGATGCAAAGCGGTTTAGCACGCCGCCCTCCGGCGCCGCCGAGCGCCAAGCTCAATCCATGAACCTGACCACCCCCTCTGCATTCGTCACGGGAGCGACTGGCTTCGTGGGGCAGCACCTCGTGCGCCTCTTGTTGAACGCGGGCTGGCGCGTCACGGTCCTGGCGCGCTCGCCAGAGCGGGTGCGCGCGCCGGGCCACGTGGAGATCGCGCAAGGAGACCTGAGAGACGCGCGCAGCGTCATGGCGGCCATGCCTACCGACCTGGACGCGGTCTTCCACGTGGCGGCCAACATCAATTTCAGCGCAACCCACGAGCAGTGGCTCGACAACGTGGTGGGCACCGAGCACATGCTGGAGGCGGCCCTAGCGCGCCGAGCCAAGCGCTTCGTGTTCACCTCCACCTCGGCGGTCTGGGGGCTCGATCACGAGCACTTCGACGAGACGAGCGAGCGGCGCGGGCAGCAGACCGGGATCGCCTACATCGCGAGCAAGTTGGCTGCAGAGGAGCGTGTGCAGCAGGCGGTTTGCCGCGGCCTTCATGCCGTCATCCTCAACCCCGGTCACGTGGTGGGCCGCTCGGCCGGACAAGGCTGGCAGCGGCTGTTCGTGCAACTCCAAGCCCGCAAGATGCCCTTCGCGCCGCCGGGCGTGGCCTCATGGTGCGCCGTGGACGCATTGGCGCGAGCACACCTGGCCGCAGCCCTGCGCGGAGAGAGCGGTACCAACTACTTGATTGGCGGCTGCGACGCGAGCTACCTGGAGTTTACCCGTGAGGCCGCCGCGGCCCTGGCGGTATCGGAGCCGAGCGCTGCGCCGGCCTGGTTGGTCCGCAGCTCGGCGCGACTCGAGCAATGGCGCTTCCGGATGGGCGGCCCGACGCCGGAGGTGGGGCCAGACCTTGCGCAAATCCTGTGCGGGCGCCTGCTGTTCTCCTCCGCCAAGGCGGAGCGCGAACTCGGCCACCTCAGGTGCGACCTGGGGGGTCTCATTCGGTCGGCGCTGCCGGTCGAGCTGACCTGACGTGCTCGTCACTCATGGCGCCCTGGGCGGCGTCTCGAGCACAACTACTCTAGCCAGCTAGACTATCTGCGTGATGCGACTGGCCGACGTCGAAGCCGAGCTCCTGAGGCACGCTCAAGCAGAGAAGCGGCGCTGGCAGCACATCGCCAAGTTGCTGATGGACGTGGAGCAGGAGCGGCTCTGGGAGGGACACGCAGCGTCGTTCACGGCGTGGATCCAGGGCATGGCCAGGCGCAGCGATCTGCAGGAATCCATGTTTTGGCGCTGCCTCAAGGCCGGCCGTCTCTATCTCGAGCTCACGGGCAGCGACGCCCTCGACGCGAGCGAAGCGTTGTCGGCCGAATCGCTCGAGCTCGCCGACAAGATTCGTCGGCACGCGCCCAAAGCAGTTACGGACCAGGTCCTGGCGCGGACCCTCGAGGGGGAGCTCAGTCGGACCGAGCTGCGTGACGTCTGGGCGACCTATAAGCCCGCCGCTGGCGGTGCCACCGCACGGGGCAGGCTTCCAACGGATCCGGAGGAGCGCGACGAGGCCCTAGCGGCCCGCCAAGCGACCTGGCAAGCGCGCAAGCGCCAGCCAGAGAACCGCTCCGAGGTGCGTCGCGGAGAGATGCTGGCGAGCTTCCGTGAGGGGACCTGGCTCGGCCCCTTCGACCAGGCCCGGGCGGAGACCCGTCTGAGCAGCGCGGGCGGCCGCCAGGCGGCCGTGCTCACCGTACGTCGCGATGCGCGCGACCCAGAACGCATCGAGATCCACGGCCTATGGACTTGCGTGGTCGAGCCCGAGCTCGCCGACTTCGAGTTCAAGGCCAGGGCTGGCACGGATTTCATGTGGCTGGCCGTGACCCCCGAGATCAGCCGACGTGCGCTCGCCAAGGCTCCGCACATGGTCGGCATCCTGGAGCTCATGCCCAACCGGACCCTGCGCGTGGGCCGCGAGGCCCAGCGGCGGCCCGTGAACGCCCAAGCGCGGCTCGAGCTCCTGGGCGAACTCTTGCAGCGGGCCTATCTGTGGCCGTGAAGCGGCGCGGGTCAGGTATCGAGCGGAGGGCCGGACTCACGAGCCTCGCGGCTCCACCAGCGGTGTGCCCATCAGCGAGCGCAGCGCGAGTCGCCCCGCGAACTGGGTAACAAGCGCGATCCCGGGCAGGCTGGCTGCTCGGCTGTAGGCGCGGAGCACCCGAACGAGCGACCGCAGCCTGTCCTCGGAGCTGGCAGGAATGGCGAGCGCGTCGGCCCATGATTCTCCTAGCATCCGGCGCATCATGGCGACCTGCATGGTCGGCGGGATGCCACGCGTCTGAGGCGCACTGCGCAAGCCTGCGATGACCTCGGCCACCAGCGCACGTGAGCGATCGTCGGGCGCGAAAGCAAAGGGCAACACCGCCTCGTCGAAGGCGTCCTGGTCTTCTTGAGTCTGCCCGAGCAACTGAGGAGGCACGCCCAGCAGGTAGGTGACGTAGCGCCACGCCATCCGATGGCCGAGCGCTTCGTCTTCTTCGACGACCGCCCCGAGCCCAGCCATGCCTGCAAGCAGTCGCGTCCCGAAGAATGCCGGGCCCGTCGCGGTCTGGAGCGCGCTAATGGGGACGCCGCGCAGGCGCGCGTCCCAGTCGGGCCGTCGCCGCAGGTGGTGACGCACGGCGGCATGGATCAGCCGTACGCGTAGGCACACTTGCCACATGCGCGCGTCGGGACGCAGCGCGTCGGTGTCCGTCACGCCAAAGAACAGCAGGGCAGACTCCTGGAGCCGACGGGGAACGCTGGCCGCGAAATGTCCGGTGCCACCGAACACCGCCGCGGAGTCGGGATGCACGAACACCAGCGGCAACGCCCCATAGGACAGCGCCAAGATCATCATGGGGAAGTTACGCTGCGCCATCGCGCCGCCGCGCCGCATCAGCGCGAAGTCGACCCATTCGGGTACGCTTCGCATCTGACCCAGCAGCGCCGAGGCGGCGGAGCCCTCGTCGTCGGCTTGCTCGAGCAGCGCCGGATACGCGTCCTTCAGCGCGATGCGCCGCGCGCGCAGCTCTGCGAAGAAGGCGTCTGCCTGTGGGTCGCCCGCGTGCCGAAAGTGCTCCACGGCGGCGAGGAAGGCCTCGGGGTCACGCTCCAGGCACTCTCGTTGAAACCACGCGGGCGGCGCAACGGTGGGCGTCGGGTCAGGTTCGACTTCGCGCAGGTCATTCCGTGGATGGGTGCGCTCCACGATGTCCATCGACATACGGAATCCGTCAAGGCTTGGTGTTGGAAGGGGGGCGGTGGCAGGCGCGCTCGCGCCCTAGTGCAGCTGCGCGCGGTACGCGCCCAGGTCCTGTGCGAGGCCGCGCCTCAAGTCCGCCATGAAGGCGCGCATATCCGCTTCCGCCTTCGGTGTTGCGACAAGCTTGTGGTTGACGGTGGCCATCGCCATCTTCACGAGCCGATTGTCGGCGGCCTCGATCTCGCCCTTGATCTCGAGCACGCCGTCGCCGCCGCGGGCTTGCGCTCCGAGCTTGGCGTCGAGCGCGATTCCCCGCCCCGCATTGCCTTCGAGGGCCACGCGGAAGAACTCGAGCGTGACGCTGCGGACGTCGCCGGGGATGAAGACGTCAACCAGGCCCAGCGGCATGAAGCCGAAGGCTGCCCCCGTGACGTCGAGGGACTTGGGCATCTGCGTCGCCCGCAGGTGAAGCTCCGCGTGTGCCTCGCGGGGCTCGAACTTTAGATCGATGGAGAATCCCGCAAAGGTCATGCTGAAGCCCATCAGGTCCACCGTGCCGTCGATGATCAAGCGGCCGGTATGCGGCGTCGTTTGTGTGAGCCGCGAGGGCTCCGCGTCCTGCGCGACCTTGCCGTCCACGGAGGGCCAGAGCGCGCCCTCCTTCAGGAAGCAGTCCACGTCGATGGCCAGCGTTTCGCTGTCGATGCGTGCCTTGAGCAACGTTCGCCCACGCGCGTCGAGCCAGGTGAAGGACATGCGGCCAACCTTGTCGAGCTTGTGCATGTAACGGGCGAACTCAGGGTGGGTCCGCGCGAAGCGGTCCATCACGCCGCGCAGGCGGAGCTGGATGTGCTGGATGTCGTTTCCCGTGTCCCATGAGCGCACGTCGTCGATGCGCCCCATCTGAGACAGCATCTGACTCATGTGCGGATAGGCGCGGAACAACGGTGCCATGACGGCCAGGTCCTCGGACTTCAGTGCTGGGTGCAGCCTGCGTAGCTCTTCGGGGATGGGGTCTCCGGACGGCGCGTCGTTCCGTGGTGGCAAGCTACGCGTGAGGAACGTGGAAAGGCCTGCGCTGATGTCGCCGAAGTCCACCGGGCCGATGCCGAGCCCGAGCTCCGTGGCGAGGAGATAGCCGTGCGCTTCGTCTTTGGGTGGGCTGGCGCGCACCACCTGCGAGGCATCTCCAAGTGCGCGGCGAGGTCCAGCGAGGCTCACGCCAAAGGCTTCTCCGGCCCGCACGCGCCGAACCACGAAGGCCGAACCCGTGAGCTCTCCGCGTAGTGCCAGTTCGTGCTGTTCGTGGCCCGCCTCGGGAAGGAGCCGATAGAACCGCGACAGGTCGAAGTCCCGCAGGGCCGCCACGCCGCGATCCAGAATCAGCTGGACCTCCTGCTCCACCTCACGGTGCTCGAGCACGAGCTCGGCCGCTCGCAGCATGCGCTCCATATGGCTCACGGCGAGTCGCGGGTCGCCGCGCCCAAACAGCTGAATCCATGGCTCCCAGGTCGCATCCAGGGAGGTGCCGGCGAGCGACGCCTGCGAAGTCGCGGCCGACAGGGCGATCACAACGAGAACGAGGAGGGGATCCTGGACGAGTTAGTCTAAGGAAATGCATGCAAACTCCCTGGGTTAAACGCCGATCCGGCGAGCGGAGCTGGCGCGCCAGAAACTGCGATAGGAAAGCGTGAGAAGCCCCGGCGAGACGGGGGCAAAGAGCCGCACGGTGGCGCTAAGCCGGAGCAGGCTGGCGCGCGCTCCAGCCCGCTGGGAGCTGCGGGGAGCGCCGCCATTCTCGACGGGAAAAGCCAGTCAAGGTAGGCTGCGCCGTGCTCGACGCGAGTCGGTTTCCCGCATGCTGAAGTACGCGCTCCTCGGTTTCCTGCTGAAGCAGCCCATGACGGGCTATGACCTCGAGCGCTGGATCCGTTCTTCGCTGAGCTACTTTTGGCCTGCGCAGCTCAGTCAGGTCTACCGCACCCTGAAGCAGCTCGAGGACGAGGGGCTGGTGGCCTCCGAGATCGCGCCCCAGGAGAGCCGACCCGATCGTCGCGTGTACTCGGCGACGCCGAGCGGGCTCACGGATTTCGCCAAGTGGATCACGCCGTTCGTCACCGAGATCGACGCCATTCGCGTTCCGTTCTTGGTGCGCTTCTTCATGTCTGGCATCCGCTCGCCCGACGATATCATCACGCAGTTGCGCATTCTGCGCGGCCTCTACGTGAAGCACGAAGAGGAGCTGGCCCAGGATGTGTCCGCCGGCATCGAGCAGGCCAAATCGACCTTTCCCCACACCGATCTCGAGCCGCTGCTGTGGGACGCCACGCGCCGTGCTGGTGAGCTGATGACGCAGGCCTGGATCGTGTGGATCGACGAGACGATCGCGCGCCTCCAGGACTACCAGAAGCAACGCCAGACCAAGGCTGACAAGCCCCCGAGTCCCAGGCGCAAGTAGCGCGCTCCCGTGGGCCGTCACGGCGCACCGAGAAGCAGGGAAGGGGGCAACTGCGGGCCCTCGAGCGCGGGCTCGGCGTGTTCCGCGAACCATGTCAGCAAGCTCTGCGAGAACTCCCGTGGCTGTTCGCGAAAGGGCCAGTGTCCCGCGGCGAAGTTCTGGACGCGCGCGCGGCGGAAGTAGCGCGCGCTGTGTTCGGCGGTGCCTGTCGCGAACGCGCCGTCTCGCGTGCCCCACAGAATGAGCGCCGGCACCTCGATGGTGCGCCGCAGCAAACCCACGTCCGCGGCTAGCATGTTGCGAAAGAGCGCCCGATACCAGTACAGCGGCATGCGTGCCGAGCCCGGATTTCGCCTCCAGTGCTCCCGATAGCGCGCCAGCAAGCTCGGATCGTCGATGTGGGCTCCGTAACGGAGCATGAACGCCAGCAGCGCCGAATCACCCAGTTCGAACAGGCGATCGGCGAGCCATGGGATCTGGAAGAAGAACATGTACCAGCTGCGCAGGATCTGAGAGGGACGCAGCAGCAGTGCTTTGGCGAAGACGAGCGGGTGGGGCGCATTCACGAGGGTCAACGAACGCACTAGGTCCGGTCGGCGGATTGTGAGCCAAGCAGACACGGCTCCTCCCCAATCGTGGCCCACCAGGTGCACGGGCCCGAGCTCGAGATGTTCGATCAAGAGCGCGATGTCCTCGCTGAGCGTCTCCACGCGATAGTCGCGCACTCGTGGAGGCTTGCTCGACGCCCCGTAGCCGCGCTGATCGGGCGCGACCACACGAAAGCCGCGCTGGGCGAGCGTCGCCATCTGCGCTTCCCATGTGAACCACAGGTCCGGCCAACCGTGCAGGAGCAGCACCGGGGTGCCTTGCTCGGGACCCGCGGAGGCGTAGTGAAGGGTCACTCCCCTGAGGTCGGCATGCGACGTGCTGAACATGGTCCATCCCTCTTGCCTGAGCGCGCGACGGTGGCTGCAAACTGCACCGATACCGCACCAGGCATACAGAACATGTTCTATATGCTGTGGTCAATATGAAACGCGCTGGGGGCACCCGCGAGGAGTTGGCTCCTCGGTGCGCCCAGTCAGATGGGCCCTACCGCGATCGCGATGCCGGACGGCCCGTCGTTCACGCCCGGTGCACCGCCTCCGCCAGCGGCGCCCGCTGCCCCGACCTTGACGTTGTCGCGCGTGAAGCCGTCGAGCTCCGGAGCGCTGCCTCGAAACGCGATACCGATGGAGATGCCACCCGCTCCCCCTCCGCCCGCACCGCTGGCACCGCCCTGGCCACCGCTGCCACCTGTGCAGCCGCCGCCAAAACCGGTCCCACCCTGACCTCCGGCGCCGCCGCTTGCGCTGCGCCCCCCTTGACCGCCATCGCCTGCCTTCGCTGTCGTGACGAAGGAGTTCTCGAGTCGGATGCTCGCCTCGATCATCAGCAATCCGATACTCGCGCCACCGCCCTGGCCCCCGAACGATCCCGAAGCTCCGCAGCCGCCGCAGCCGCCGCTGCCACCACCGCCGGGGTCGTTCGGTGCGCTTGCACCACCGCCCCCACCGCCCTGACCCACCGATCCCGGTCCACCTGCCGTCCCGTCCGCAGGCACGAAGCCATGCTCGGCGTCGACGTAGCCGATGACTGGCAGTGGAGGGGCATGGTTACCGGTCGCCCCTTGGGAGCCGGCCATCTGATGCGAGTCGCCTTTCGCGCATTGCTCGGCGGTCTGGCCTCCGCCCACCGCGTTAGGCGGAACTGCGACGCCCCCGACGGGGCCACCATTCCCACCGGTGGTGGTCCCCGCGGTAGCATCTCCTCCGGCGCCTCCGATGGTGATGTCGCCGCTGCTGCAGGTGCAAATCCTCGTGTCTCCTCCGTGCTCGTTGGAGTTGGAGCCGTTGCCACCGGGGTAAATGTCGTGCGTCCCTGGGAATCCCCCGCTTCCTGGGGTCCCGCTCGCTGCGGTCTGCGCTTGCAGCAGCACGCGTCGAAACACCACCTCGGACGAGCGAGAGACGAAGGCCGCCACACTCGAGCGCGCCTGGGACGTCCCAGCGGCAGCGACGAAGGCCAGGTCGCTGAGCGCTACGCCCTGAACTCCGTCGACGTGGATCGCGTAGGCGCCCGGCGGCGGCAGCAGGTAGACCAACTTCCCGATGTGGCTCCACGACCCGCACGCGAAGCCCCCGTGCAGGCTCACCGCGCTCGTGAGCTCCACGCTCTCTGCGTAGATGCCCTGGCAGAGATAGATTCGGGACCGCCCGTTCCTCTTCGCGAGGGCCGCGCCGATGGTCTTCAGCGGGGCGTCTCTGGTGCCTGGGTTCGCGTCATTTCCCGTACTGTCGACGAAGACACCAGCTTGTTCGGTCACGCAGCTCGGCGTGTCGCGCGGGTCCGCAGCGGTGTCGCAACCCGGAGTCGGTAGCACGATGGATCCGCCGTCTGTTGGAACGCACCCACTGCCGGAGTCACAGCTCGGCGGCGGCAGCTGAAGCCCGCCGTCGAGAGGAAAGCAAGCATCGCCGGCATCGCAGGGGGACGGCGCGGGCGCTTGGACACCGGCCTCGCTCGGCGAGCAACTCGCGCACTCCTGGGACGGTTGCGGATCGACCGCGTTGTCCCCGCAGGCCATCAGGCCCAGCAGGAACAACCGCGAAAGCCTCGGAAATCGCTGTGGGTGGTTCCTCATTGCGCATCCTTGATACGCCCCGGCCAGCGCGCGCGGCACCCGCAAGATTGCGGTGCCCCTCCGCAAAAATGCATAACATCGGCCCATGTTCGAGTGGAGTGACCTCAAGTACTTCCTCGCGGTGGCGCGCGAGGGCAGCACGCTCGCGGCCGCCAAGTTGCTCGGCGTGAACCAATCGACCGTGCAGCGCCGCCTCGGGGCTTTGGAGGCTGCGCTCGGCAAGCCGCTCGCCGTTCGTCATCCCACGGGCTACCGGTTGACGGAATTCGGCGCACGCTTCTTGCCCTATGCGGTGTCGGTCGAAGACGCCGTCCTCGCAGCGCACATCGCAGCGCGAGCGTTCGACGCGCGTCCCTCGGGCATCATTCGCTTCACCTGCCCTGAGCCGGTGCTCGGGCGACTCGCCGCCACGGGGGTATTCGAGCGCTTCCGCGCGTTGCACCCGGGATTGACGCTCGACCTGCAGACGGCCGACCGCTACCTCGATCTATGGCGCGGCGAGGCCGACGTGGCGCTGCGCTCGGGGGATCCGGGAGACGCGAGACTCGTCGGCCGCAGGGTGGCGGACTCCTACTGGGCCGTCTACGCGAGCCGCAGTTACCTCGAGCAACACGCTCGGCCCGTTGGGCTTGCTGACCTCGCGCAACACGCCTGGGTCGCCTTCGAGGGGCCCATGGAGAACCATCGCGCCAACGTCTGGCTCAAGGACGTCTTGCCACAAGCGCGCATCGTCGCGCGCAATGCCAGCGTGCTCGGCGTGCTCGCCACGGTGAAGGCGGGTGTCGGCGTCGGCGCGTTGCCGGTCGGCATCGCGAGCGCCGAGGAGTCCCTCGCTGAAATCCTCCCCGTGGTACCCGAACTCACGCGCGGTTGGTATTTGCTCACGCGGCCCGACCTGCGGATCGAGCCTCACGTCAACGCCTTCTTCGCGTTCGTGATCGCGGAGGCGCTCGCGGTGCGCGAGGCCGTCGGATGACCTGCTAGCGGCGTGCGCTCACGTGATGCACGCGATGAAACGGCTGCTGCGCGAACCTAGGGCGCGCAGGTCTCGTTCTGCACCTGGAGCTGGGCCTGAAAGTCCGCTCCATACGAGGCCATCAAGGTCGCCGTGGTGCTCTGGCCGCAGGCCAGGCCGTTGTAGTTGGTGAGGACCTGGAACGTGCCTGACGTCTGTCCCTGCTTGATCGTCATCGTCGGAAGGACGGTGGCGTTCGGGCTGTTCGACTGGAGCTTGACTGTGATGTCCGCCCGGGCAGGACTCTGCAGGACCACGGTACCCGTCAGCGACGTTGGCTGGTTTGGCGGAGTGACATCCGGAAGGAAAGACATCCCAGTGATCGGGATCGGCAACACCGCACCGACGTCGAGCGCATAGTCGAAGGTGTGGTTATAGGCTTGCGCAAAGGCATGTGGATGAATGCATGTGTAGAGGCCGCTGAGCTCGTCTTCGGGACAGTACAGCTGCAGCATCTCGTGCGAGAGTGCTCCCGTCACATGCACGACGTCGTCGACGATGGCCTGGTTGCTCCAGACCACACTCGTGTGCTGCTGCATGGTGTCCAGCGAGAGGTCATTCGGCAGCATGCCTGGGAAGCAACCGTACCCGTAGAAGTTCGACTGCTCCTCGCAATAGTAGTCCTGGGCGTCGGCGTCGAGGGGGGAGGCCGTCCGGAAGTGCCAGTTGCTCTGGTTGCCCGCGACGTCGTTCGTCTCCTTCCAGTCTTGAATATGGTTGGTCGTCGAACTGCTGTAACCAAACTGCGCGTTCGGTCCCTCTTCGGGACTAAAGCTAATCGAGTAGTTCACGCCGGACGTAACGTCGGTGCTGCCGTTGACCGTGGCGGGCGAGGCCGCCTGCAGTGCGAAGCCAGCGGGCCCTGCGAGGGAGGTCGTGAACTTGGTCTGGAACCAGCTCAACTCGGTCCACTCACCTTCCCGCGTGTAGCCGTCGAATCGGTACGCGGTGAAGTTGGCGTGGTCGGGGTCGACGACGTAGTTGAGCTCGGAGATGATGACCTGGAAGGGCGGCGTGTCGGCATTGGCGTAGAACACGCGCATCATGCCGCGCACCTGGATGCTCGGATATTGGTAGACCTCATAGGGAGGTTGCAGGCTGCCGTCGCTCTGCACATACCGGATGTTGGGTCCCGTCTGCTCGGGATAGGTGCGTTCGACCTGGAACTCTGCGTGCAGGAGGTCGGGCGGGATGTTCTGGTCGTCGGGGCCCGGCGCCGCGGTCCCGCCGACGTGCTCGACCATGCGCGTGACCCAGTCTCGACCGGCCTTGAGCTTGGGATTGGGCTTGCCCGTGTTCCACCACTCCGTTTGCTGCTCGTGGCACGGACCTTCCGACTCCGTCCCCGGTAGCACGGTGCGGGTCTTCAGGCCGATCATGTGCACCCGTGGGCGACCTTTGGCGTTGAGCCCGATATGGGCAAGGAAAGCTTGGTCATCGTCATGGGAAGAGCCCAAGAGGTACTGACCCAAACCAACCCGCTTGTGCTCGGCGGTCACGTCCAGGGCGAGCACCCACTTGCCCGCGCGCAACGCCGCGCCCGCGATGGGGTCGCGCTGTAACTGTTGCGGCGTGAAGTGATCGCCATCGACGATCACCAGGTCGACGTCTCGCAGCTGCTGCTCGAGTCCGGCACCGTGACGCTTGTAGTGCCGCACTCTCATCTGCTGGTGAATGGGGTCCAGCAGCTCGTTCTCCACGGAACCGTAGAGGAGCGCCGTGGGAAGTGAGGCCTTTCCTTTCGCCGATGCCGGGTCGGCCAGGCTGAGCGGACACGCCATGGCGACCCCGGTGGCGACCGCGCTGCTGAGGACAAACTTCGACACTCGCGGCAGCGCTCGGCGCCCCACGCTCACGGCAGGCTTCATCACTCGTTCTCTTTCTGTTTCGTCTAGCGGGCTTGTCGCGCTTCGACTGCTCGCGGCCCGCTCACTGGCGACGACGACAGAATACAAGCTAGCAGCGCTTGTCGTGCTTTGTCAGGACGATTCTACGGAACCGCGAAACGCGTCCGCATGGAAGCTTGCAGGCGCTGCCGCGTTCCCAGGCCGCGCCGGCATCTCGCCGTTAGCGTGGTCGGCCGCCGCGCGAGAAGTACGCCAGCGATCCCAGGCTCAGCACGCCCGCTCCAGCGAACAGCGACTGCGGGGGCAAGGCCAAAGCGAGCAACGCGCAGCCGAGCAGGCCGAGCGCGGCCAACGCCCTGGGCCAGCGCCGTTGCTCCGCTGGAAGCGTCCAGGCAGCCGCGTTCGTGACGCCGTAGTAGGTGAGCACTGCGAAGGAGCTGAATCCGATCGCCGAGCGAATGTCTGCGCTCGCGGCGACGATGGCAACGACGCCTCCGACCACCAGCTCCGCTCGATGCGGCACGTGAAAGCGAGGATGGACGGCTGCGAGCACGTGCGGGAGGTCATGGTTCGAAGCCATCGCAAAGAGGGTCCGACTGACCCCAGCGATGAGGGACAAGAGGACCCCGAGGGACGCGACCGCAGCCCCCACGCGCACGACCGGAGAGAGCTTTGCGAGCGAGCCTGCTTCGACAGCCGCCACCAGCGGCGCCGAGGTCGAGGCAAGGGTAGGGGCTTCCGCGCCGGCGAGTACGCTTACCGCCACCACAGTGTAAACGGCGAGCGCAATGCCGAGCGCCAACGGAATCGCACGGGGGATGGTCCGCGAAGGTTCGATGACCTCCTCGCCCAAAGTCGCGAGCCGCGCGTAGCCCGCGAACGCGAAGAAGAGAAAGGCAGCCGACTGAAAGATGCTCCAGGGAGTGACCTGCGAGAGCGGCCACAAGCGGCTCGGGTCCGTCGCGCCACCAGCCCAAATCCCTCCGACCACGACCGCCAGGCAGGTGAGCACGGTGGCGACGATGATTCGCGTGACGATGGCGGTCTTGTGTATCCCACGGTAGTTCACCGCAGTGAGACCGACCACGGCGGCAGAGGCGAGCGGGCGAGCCCAGCCTGGCGCGGCGTAGCTCGCGAACGTCATCGCCATGGCCGCACAGCTGGCGAGCTTCCCGATGACAAAGCCCCAACCCGCCAAGAACCCCCAGAATGGCCCGAGCTGCCGGCGCCCGTAGATGTATGTGCCGCCCGACTCGGGATAGACCACCGCGAGCTGCGCGGAGGACGTAGCGTTGCAATAGGCGACGAACGCCGCAACCGCGAGCCCGAGCAGGAGCCCGTTACCTGCCGCGCGCGCGGCCGGGGCGAAGGCTGCGAACACGCCGGCGCCGATCATGGAACCCAGTCCGAGCACGACCGCGTCGAACGCCCCTAGCCGACGCGCCAACCGCGTGGGTGCGCCGGGCGCGGGCGTCGTGGTTCGATCTGGCGCGTGTGCCATGGGCGCAAGGATAGCGGCCCCTGAGGGCGGTCACGGCGTGAATCTCGCGAGATCATGGATGCCCAGGGCGGACTCCAGCGTCGCGATCTCGCCCAGCGTCTGCTCGAAACCGTCCTCGCCGAAGAGCGCGTGCTCCTTGTCTTCGAACTGTTCACCGAGTTCGTGGTACTCGGCGCGACCCAGGAGGTCCCGGAACGCCCTGAAAGCGACCGTGTCCTCGCGCGCCATGTGAGGTCGGTACATGCGAGCGAACGCGCGGAGCACTGGAGCCAGCTCGGGCGTCACCGACGAAGGAGCCCGTCGCAGGATCTCGTCCGTGACTTCTCGGCCGCGGCGATGTTGCTGAAGAAGGATCGCCACCAGGTCCGTCTCCCGCTGGGCTTTCTGGAGCCGTGGAAACACGAACTGCTCCTCGAGCTTCTCATGGTAGTCCTCGACGAAGCGCCGGACGATGCCCGCGGTGCTCACGAGCACGGCCGGATCCAGGGGTTCGCCCTGCTCGAGGCGGCGTGCCGATTCGTCGTAGATCAAGAGCACGCGCTCGAGAACACCGTGCTCCTGCATGAGGTCCTCTGCTGGAGTGACCTCTGCCTCATCGCCGTCGTCGTGGCCCGTGGGAGCGCTCGCCGCGTGGCTCGTCCCTTTAGGGGCGCAACCGGCTAGCACCAAGCCCGCCGAGGCCGCGGCGCCTTGCAAGAGCTCTCTGCGGCGAGTGAGCGTCGCTTGGTTTGCATCGGTGCCCATGGTGGCATTCAGGTACGCACCGACGGCACCCGAGCGCATCACCCTGAAATTCAGCGCGGGATTACCCAGATTTCCGTCGTGCTTCCCACGAAATCCTCATCGAGAACCTTCAAGCTGAGCTCGAAGTTCGCGGCGCCTGCCGGCACCTGCGTCATCAGATCGATCGAAAGCGCGGGATACCCGTAGGCAGCAGGATTGGGCACGGGTGGTTCGAGCGAGGCACCGGCCACCGATGGCATCAGCACGGTAGGCACAGAGCTCCCCATGTGACTCAGCTCGAAGGCACTGTACTGCCAGCGCTTGGTGACGGGGGCCCCCGGCGCTTCTCGGTATTCCACCAAGAGGTGATCATCCCAGCCCAGAGCCTTGGCCCCATCGGCGCTGCCCGCGAGCAAGAGCTGCGCGCAGTCACCGTTGTCTGGCACCAGCCCCTCCGCGACCACGTAGACCGATCGGTTGCCTCCTGCATAGTTGGAACTTCCCGCGTACTCAGGAAGAGGACTCTTGTTGAGACTGGTCACTTGCGAGGGCACGGCCTGCACGATTCGAGACGGGGCCTTGCAGCTGGCGGGGGTGGCCATGCCGCAGTCGAGCAGATCAGCCGGCACGGAAGCTCGTGCAGTCCAGGGTGGTCTGGCGAGCTCGATGCCTGGTTCACCCGAGTCTGTAACCGAGACGGACATTCCGCCTGACTCGCAAACCGTGTGCGTCGCCTCGGTAGCGCCATCACCCCAGCGAAACGTGTAGGGTGCCGCACCTCCGCTTGCGATGGCCGTGATCGTCGCGCACTCCCCGTCGCAACCCACTTTCTCGAACCTCACGACCAGCCCCGCCGAGGCGTCTCCGTCTCCGTTGGTGGAGGATTCCTGATTCGTCCCGTCCTCCGCATCGGTATCATCGCCGTCGCCGGCAGGCGTCTCCACGTCGCGGCCACCGCCTGCATCGCTCGCACCACAGGAGAACAGGAGAGCTGCGAGCACCACCACCGGCATCCACCTCAGGCCAACCATGATAAGCCTCCTCCGGGCCTCGGAACGGCACGCGGACTCGGACGCATCGCGAAGCCGTCCCAAGCCAAGCGCGGCTGGGGTGGGTTCTGAAGCGCCGTCACCTCCAATCTCTGCAACCAGCGAACCTTTCCTTGAGTAGCGCCCGTCGAATTCAGCTCTGGCCCCTCGTGGTGTTCTGCGGCATCGCCGTGGTCACCCTGGCCTGGCTCCCGCACGCGCGTGCGCAGGAGGCCCCTCCAGGGGCGCCTTCGCGTTCAGCATGGGCGCGCGCCCTGGCGGTGGAGCCGGGCGCGAGCTGTCTGGTGCACGCGCAGCTGGTGGATCACGTCGCGACCTGGCTCGGGGCTCGCTCACCCGGCGCCGAGCTCCATGTGGTGGTGCGGGGTGATGCCGAGCGACCGCAGCGCGTCAGTGTGCTCATGCAGCGGGGAGAGCGCAGCTACCGCCGCGACTTCGAGTCGACCCCGGAGCGGTGCGCGGATCGCCACGCGGTCATTGGACTTGCCGTCGCGATGGCCATCGATGCGGAGCTCGCAACGGGTCTCGGCGACGCGCCGGAGCACCGAGTGTCGCCTGTCAGACGAAACCTCGAGCTCCAGGTTGGCCTGGGCTACGGCGTCTTGCCTACGCTCTCCGTCGGGCCTCAGGTCGGCACGGTGTTCGGGCTCAGTTCCTGGCTGAGCGTGCGCATGGACGCTCTCGCGCAGTTCTGGCCCCGCAACTCGCTCACGGACAGCCATGGGACCTTCGACGCCATGCTCTTCGCCGGTTCGCTCCAGCTCCTCGCCGGCGGAAGCGCGGGCACCAAGGCACACCTGAGCTTGGGCGGCGGCCTGGCCGTGGGAGCCGTGCATGCCCGAGGACGCGGCTACGCGCCGAGCCGGACGGCCACCGCCCCCTGGCTGGCCTTGCGCGTTGGGCTCCGTGCGGAGCTTCGATCCGCGCTCCCGTGGGTGCTCGAGGTCTCCGCGATTGCGCCAGTGATTTCACACGCTTTCGAGGCGGGGGCTGGCGCTGAGCGACGCCGTGAAGCCGAGAGTCCCCTGGGAGTGCTGGTCCACACTGGGCCCAGTTTCTCGTTCTAATGCACTTTCTTCGACGCAGGGGCGAAGGATCCCGTAGCTCGTTCCAGGAACCTAAGGTGACTCAGGCATCGTCGGAGCCGAGCCCGGCCATCGACACGGAGACTCTCTTCGTTCGCTACGCGACCTTCGTCGCCACGTTTCTCTTTCGGCTCGGTGCCCGCCAGCAAGATTTGGACGACCTCGTGCAAGAGGTCTTCGTGGCCGCCCATCGCCGCGGCGGCTACCTGCCGGGTGCCGCCAGCCCCACTTCCTGGCTCGCTCGACTGGCCCTGGAAGCCCGCCTCGCAGACAGGCGAAGCCACTCCCGCTGGCAACGAACTCACCACGACGACCTCGCGCCACAGCAGTTGGTGGCTAGCAGCGCATCGACGCCCGAGTACGATCTCCAAACGCGCCAGGCGGCCCTTCGCATGCAGCAAGCCCTCGACACCATGGATCCCCGCACGCGGGCCATCTTCGTGCTCTTCGAGATCGAGGGGCAGAGCTGTGAGTCGATTGCTGCGGCGCTCGAGCTCAAGGTCGGCACCGTCTACTCGCGCTTGCACGGCGCACGCAAGACGTTCTTCGCCTTCACGCGAGAAGCGCAGGAAGCGCCCTCACTCAGCGGGAGCAAAACGCCATGAGCCGTCCACCCACTCGGTTGATCGAGGACGCGGGTCTCGCTCCAGAGGAGCGCGCATTGCTCGAAGCCGCGCGCATCACGGCTCCGGTTCAGTACGATGTCGGTGCCGGCGCCGTGCGCTTGTCAGCCACGCTCCGGCATCTCGACACCGCAGCCGGTGCGGCAGGTAGCGTGCCTCAGGCCACGTCCGTGATGTCGCTTGCGAAGCTCGTGTCGGTGGTGTTGTCCGTGGCGGGCCTCGGCGCGGTCGTCTGGTTCAGCGTCACCCCACCACCGCGCTCCAGCCCCGAGCCCATGCGAGCGGCTGCAGATGAGGGGAGGACGACCGAGCCAGGTCCTTCGTTCGAGCCGACCACCGAGTCCATGGCGCCGCAGTCGGCCGAGGGCCCGACACCGCTCCATGTCGGTTCACCGACTCGGGCGCGAGAAACCAGCCGTGCCGTGCGTGTGCGGACGCTTCCGAGAGCCTCGACGCTGCCAGATGAGAACCGGGTTGCTCCGGGATCTGCCCAATCCGCGTCTACGGCCGTGGACACGTCGAGGTCACGCAGCGCGACTCCGATGACAAGCTCGTCCGCGGAGCCCCCCGACGCCGCACTAGCTGCAGAGCACTCCATGGATCCCGGCACGGCTGCGCCATCGCCCACCGCCAACCCGAGCGACGAGATGCTCGGCGTCGTGCGGGCGCGACAGCTGGTTCGTAGCCAGCCGCAGGCCGCCTTGACACTGCTTCGGAGTCTCGAGCGTAGCCATCCCGAGGGGTACTTCCTGGAAGAGCGCAGGGCGCTGATGGTGTTTGCCCTCGCAGCCCAGGGCGAACCGAAGCAGGCCCAGGAGCGAGCGGCCAGCTTCCTGCGAGCTTATCCCCACAGTGCGTTCGCCGACCGCGTCCGTTCAGCCACGGCGAACCGATGACCCGAGGTCGCCTCGTCCTGCGCGCCGTCATCCTGCTGCTGGTCGCGGGCTGCTCGGCCGGTCCCTTCATCCTCAACGTCGGCGAAGAACCCCAGGAGGCGCCAGCGCCGACGCACGAACCGCCGATGCAGGACGGCGGTAGCGCCGAGGCGCTGGAGATCCACCTCGAAGACCGACAGGGACGCGAGATCGAAGCTGAGAGCTCGCGCTGCGCAGGGGACTGCGTCGACGTCCAAGCCATTCCTGAGGGCGGCTACCCACCCTATACCTTCCGCTGGGAAGATGGTTCGACCAGCGCCAAGCGTCGCATCTGCCCCGGTGCGTCGGCCGCGTATCAGGTGGCCGTCACGGATCATGGCGTCGACGCCCCCGAGCTCGACAGCGCTCCGCAGACCGTTCGCGCGGCCTTCTCCGTGGAGGTTCGTTCATGCACCCAGGAGGTCTCCGACGCGGGTCCGTCAGCCTGCGCAATAACTCTAGCCGGCCAGAGTACAGCGAACGACCTTGCGACAGTCGACCCGGAGGGGGGCACCGTGAGCTACTTTCGCGGGGGCGCCACGCTGCCGGCGGGCAAATATCGCGTCGAGTATGTCGACGGCTGCATGAGATGGGGCCCCGACGTACTGGGCTTCGGATGGACCATTCACGCCAACGCGAATCACGGCGAGCCCGGTGGCGTTTGTCAGCTCGTCGGCGCCACCCACGACGACGTCATCGCGACTCTGCCCGGAGTCAACCAGAGCCCCGGCTATGCCACCTACGACGCATGCGTCGCCGCCAATCGAGGCATCGCGCCGCTGGAGTTCGACTTCGCCGGAGGCAAGCTCGGCGCATGGGTCTACGATGTGAATCCAGCAGGCAACCTCGGGGGCGAAGGCCAAGGCGCGTGCGGCGTGAGCCCCACGTGGCGACTCATCGCGCTGGAGTAGGGGCTCGGTTCGGCGCGAGCAGGGTTCGCCCCTCAGCCGAACTTCGGCTGCGTGCTCTGCCAGGACTCGAGGGCCTCGATGGACTGCAGCCAGCGCATCACGTGCGCGAAAGGCGCCAGCGGCACCTGTGCCGGAATGCGATACATGAGTGTGCAGGCCAGCGACAGGTCGGCCACCGTGAGGCGCTCACCGGTCACGAAGGGACGCTCCGCGAGTTGCTCGTCAAGCACAGCGCCGAAGCGCGTGAGCTCCGTGCGAGCGTGCGCGAGCTTCTGTTCGTCGGGCGTGCCATTACCCGTGAACACCTTCTTCAGCAGGTTTTCCCAGTTGAACGTGCCGACCGCCGGCGCGAAGTGGGCCAGGTTCCAACACTGCCAGCGCAGGACGTCGGCGCGACCGCGTTCGTCGCGGGGCAAGAGTCCCGCATCGGGCTTTTTGGTCGCCAGGTACTGCATGATCGCGTTCGATTCCCAGAGCGTGAAGTCCCCGTCGACCAGCGTGGGGATCTTGCGATTGGGGTTGAGCGTGCCGTACTCGGCCGTCGTCAAGTCGCCTCGCTTGAAGTCGATCACAATCTCCTCTGCACTGAGACCGAGTTGACGCAGGGTGACAATGGCGCGGCGCCCATTGGGCGATGCATTGTGGTAGTAGAGCTTCATCGCAGTTCCTCCACGGTTCGAGATCACGTCGCACCCTTTCTAGCCTGACGCGCTTCGCGTTCCAGGCGCAGCTTGCGCTGCTCGGGCGTCTCCGACACCTTGCGGAGCGCTGCGACACGCTCGCTGAATTCGTCGGCACCGATTTCCCCCAAAGCGTAGCGATCGGCGAGCACCTTCATGGCGCCGAGCGTGGTTTCGTCGGGCGAAGGGAAGGCCACGTCGTACCACCAGGGCTTGCCACCGGCGCTGCGACCGAACGCGGCGCCGCTCGCAACCCCGAGCCCGTAGCCCAGCAGAAGCGCGGTCGCGACGATGGCGAGAAAGATCCAAATGCTCATGGAACTGGCTTCGACGACGAGGGTGGAAGGGATCATGGCGGTCAACCTAAGCTTGACGCCGCGGCTCGTCAAGTTAAGATTGACAGCGTGACGTCGAAGCTCGATAAGCCACGACAACGCATGCGCGAGCTGCTCACGCGCACGCTGGAAGACCAAGACGCGCTCACGGCGTTGGCCGCCGCACGCGACCTACGCCTCCTGCTGTATGAGTGGGAGGGCGTGTTGGCTCGCAAGGGCGTCGCGGACGGATCTTCGTGGGAGGAGGTCGGATCGCTGCTCGGCGTCAGCCGTCAAGCGGCGTGGACGCGCTACAAAGACCCCACCCCGGAGACCCCAGCGATCCGCGAGGCGCGCGAGCGCGTGGCGAAGGCACGCAACCGTTCCTCGGAGTGAACGCCTGCCGAGCGTCGAGCGCGACGGTCGCCACCAAAATCTGAACGCCATTAGTGAGAGGCACCCAACATTTCGGGGCCTGAATCGCCCGGAGTTGGCTCATACATCGCCGAGTTAGCGGTGGCTTTGAAGCGCTACCAAGGGTACGCATGGAGCATCGCTCGAGCGCTTGCCGAGGACCGAAGTCCAAACCAAATGATCGAAGTATCAAATCGAATTCCACTTGTCGTTTGCCTGCTGACAGCCCTCTTCGCGCCCGCCTGTCAATACCACCAGCCAGTGATCGAGGAAGGCGAGCTCCAGCCGTCCGAGTCGGAGTCGGAGTCGGAGTCGGAGTCCTTTGCAAAGGCGAAGACTCCCAAGCCAGACGTGCCTCCGGTTGACCCCGACGACGTGGACGTCGCGACCGATGGCCGACCCAACGTGCTCGTGGTGCTGCTCGACGACCTCGGGTACTCCGATTTCGGAACCTACGGCGGCGAGATTCGCACCCCCAACATCGACGGGCTGGCACTGAAGGGCACGCGCTTCCGCAACTACTACGTGACGCCGCGCTGCAGCCCCACACGCGCCTCGTTGCTCACTGGCCAGTACGCGCAGCAGGTGACCACGGACCCAGGTGGCTCGCTGCCGCCCTTGCGCAGCGACAACAACGCGACCGTGCCCGAGCTACTTTCCGCGGCGGGCTACCGCACGTACATGGCCGGCAAGTGGCACCTCGGGAGCGCCGACGATCAGGTACCGCGGATGCGTGGCTTCGATCACGCATTCGGCTTCGGACCGCGAGCGGCCGGCGTCGACGGCAGCAAGTGGGACAAGAACCAATATGGTTTCGTCTCCAAGGACAACGAAATCCCCGCGCGCATCTACGGCAACGCTCCCAAGGATTTCTACCAGTCCCGGGCCATCGCAGACTACGCGCTCGACTACCTGAGCCATCACGCGGCCAAGAACGACGGCGCGCCCTTCTTCATGTACCTGTCCTTCAACGACCCCCACTTTCCGATTCAAGCGGACAGGGCCATGGCCGAGCGTGTGCCAGCGGGTGGGCAATCGTACATCGACTTCTACGCCAAGGGCTGGCAGGAAGCCCGCAGCCAGCGCTATCAACGCATGCTGGACCAAGGGGTGATCGATTCGAGCTTTGCGCTCTCGCCCACCGAGCCCTTCGAGTGGCCCGTACAGACCATCCCGAATTGGAGCACGCTCTCGGTGGACCAACAGGCGGAATCTGGCGCGCAAGATGGCGCTCTATGCGGCATCCGTGGAGGCCGTGGACGAGGCGGTCGGTCGTGTGGTCGCCCGCCTCAAAGCGATGGGCCAGTTCAGGAACACGCTGATCTTGGTGCAGTCCGACAACGGCGGAACCAACGAGGGCGGCGTTGTCGGCACTGCCTTCGGATTGCCGGATCCTCTCACGGGGCAACGGCTTCTCGACATGGGGCAGCCGAACGTCGCTGACAATATCCAGGTCGGTGGCGGCTGGGGCAGTCTTCAGAACACGCCCTTCCGACTGTTCAAGCGCTACACCCATGGTGGCGGCGTGCGCTCGCCGCTCGTGGTGTCTTGGCCCGCCAAGTTCAAGAATCGCGGAGGCTGGACGAATCAGGTCGCCCACGTCATCGACATTGCGCCAACCATCCTCGAGGCTGCCGAAGTAGAGCTCCCCGAGACCTTCGAGGGGCACACCATCCTGCCGTTCGAAGGGCGCTCGCTGATGCCGTCCCTGAATCGGCCCACCGCCACGCACACGCGCACGCTCGCCTTCGAACACGAGGGCAATCGCGCGTGGATCCACGGCAATTACAAACTCGTGGTGCGCCAGCGGTCAGGGGACCTGATCGAGCTCTTCGACCTGGACAGCGATCCCAGCGAGCTCGTCGATCTCTCCGCGGCGCAGCCCGCCCGCGTTACCAGGCTTGTAAACGCCTGGAACGAATGGGCGACCCGCGTCGGGTTGCCGGCCGACCGACAGATCTTCCATTGACCGGCACGCGAGCGCGTCGCGCAGGCGAGCAACCGGTCCGCGGAGTGAATGTCCGCTAAGCGTTGGGCGCGACGGCTGCGTTGCTCGCGAGCACGGCAGCCTGCCGAAGCGCCGCGTGCAGCTCTTCCTCGGGATGGTCGGCGAGCTCCGCTGAGCGCCAAGCAATGTAGCCGTCGGGGCGCACCAACACGGCACCGCTCGCGCTCAGGCCAAAGGCCCCTGCGAAGGAGCCTGCTTCGCTGGCGGTCACGTCGATACCGATCCGCACGTGATCGATGCCGAGTGCGGCCGCGGCTGCAAACCAGCGTTCGTCCTCACTCAACACCAGCCACCCCCGCTGATAGAGATCCAAGCTGGAGATGCGCTCCTCGCCGCGCAGGAGCCACAGGTGCGGTGCGCGCGTGCCTGGCTGCCCACGCCACTGGTCTGGGCGCTGAGCAGCTGGCAGCTCGGGCCCCGCAGCAAGCACGATGCTCGAGCGGTAGAGCTGGCCGAACTCCATCGCATCGTCGTCGAAGATGATGCTCGTGCCGCCGCCCGCGTAGGCATGATCCGGGCGCGCAAAGATCTGGTCGTGACGCAGCCACGCGATGGGACGCCGCTCGGCGTCGTAGCTGTCGAGCAACTCGGGCGCGGATCTTCCCGAAAGCACCGCGGCGAGTTTCCAGGCCAGATTGTTAGCGTCGTCGATGCCGGTATTCGCACCGAACCCCCCGCGATTGGGCGGCAGGGTGTGGGCGGCGTCACCCGCCAGGAACACGCGCCCTTCCGAGAAGCGATCGGCGATCAGACCGCTCACTTCCCAGCGCCCGGTGGCCACGATCTCCACGCTCAGATCCGCGATGCCAATCGCCTGGCGCACCCCCCTCTGAAGCGTGACCTCATCGCGCTCTTCGTCGTCCTGGAACATGAAGATGAAGCGACCATCCGGGTACTCACCCAGGAGTCCGCGCAAGTCCGGCTGTTCCACCGCAAACTGCACGATGGCCTGGCGACGCGCTTCGTCGACCCGAGTACGCAGCTGCGGCGGGAGGGCAGCTCGGAACAGCACACTGCGCACGGGCGCCACGGTACCGCGTCCACTGCGGCGGATGCCCAGCGCTTCGCGCACGGGGCTGCGGCTCCCATCGGCGGCCACCACATACGACGCGCGTAGCTGGCTCGTCGTACCGTCCGCGCCGCGGATCTCCGCCGTGACTCCCGACGTGTCTTGCTCGAGATGAAGGAGCTGCGTGCTCATGCGAAGGTCCGCTCCGAGCTCGCGCGCCCGTTGACGCAGCAAGGGCTCGAGTTCGTCCTGCGCCATGCGCGCATTCGTATGCGGCGAGAAGCGCTTGCTCGGCGGCGCGGCGCCTGGCGTCCATGCCATCTCCTCGGTCCACTCAGCGGCCAAGGTCTGTACGCGCACGCGACGCGGCTTGCTCGCACTCACCTCCGCCTGCGGGATCTGGTCACCCAGCCCGACGGACGCGAACAGCTCCATGGTGCGCGGCGTCCAGCCGACCGCGCGCGGATGGGGCGCGCTCCCCGGATGTTTCTCGACCAGCACCACCGGAACCCCCTGGGAGGTGAGGAAGATCGCAGTGGAGAGCCCTACTGGCCCGCCACCCACCACCAGCACGGGATCACACAGAATTTTAGCCTGGGCCACGGGATACACCTCATCAACAAATACACTGTATTGCATCAATACGGTTGTTGTCGAAGGGCGCAAGAGCGTTACAACCATGAGCCATGGGCCGCCCGCCAGCGAAGAAGCGCACCAGCACTCTGGAAGCACCGCTCCCTATTTGGGAGCGACCCGAGCCCCCGAGCCGCCCGGCTCCCACACCGCTAAGCCGCGAGAGCATCGTGACTGCCGCCATGCGCCTGGCGGACCAGCAAGGTCTGAGCGCGGTTTCACTCCGCAACGTGGCCGCGGCGCTTCAAGCGGGGCCGATGCGCCTGTACGGCTACGTGGCCACGAAGGAAGAGCTGCTCGAGTTGATGGTCGATGCCGTATGGGGCGAGCTCGACGGCGCATTCCGAGGCGGCTGGCGCGAGGTGCTAAGCGAGATCGCGGAGCGCTTGCGCGCGACCCACCGCAAGCATCCCTGGTTCGTCAGCTTGCTTGGCGGCCGTCCTTCCTTCGGACCCCATGTGCTCGCACACCGGGAGGCGGCCTTCGCTGCGCTCTCCGAGTCGCCCGGCTTCGCGGATATCGACCTCGTGCTTCAGGCCTATCGGACGCTGCTCTCCTACGTGATCGGCGCGTTGCAAAGCGAGGATCACGAGCTGCGCGCCGAGCGCGAGAGCGGCCTCGCGGAAAGCGAGTGGCAGGCCGCGATGTGGCCCTACATGCGACGAACCATCGCCACGGGGCGTTATCCCGCGTTGGCGAGAGTGGTCAGTGAAGCCAGCCATCCGCCCGCCGAGGCTCTGTTCCAACTCGGGCTCGAGATGGTGCTCGACGGCATCGCCGCGCACATCCGCTGAGCGCGCGACGCACGCGACGCCGCGACCAAGCATCCCACGTTCGGGGGCGCCCCCTCGTGCCCGCTTTGCGTTCTCGCACCCGCAGGAATTCTTTCCTGTGGCGCACACCCGAGTCGGCGCGTCAGTACAAGGAGTACACGAAGTAACCGCATTTCGTTCGTTGGCCGTTGGTTCTAGCGCCTAGGCGCGACCTTGATCCCTTGCGAGCCCGCTCCCTGGGCGAGAGGATGCACATGGCACGAGGGTGGTGGTCCATCAGCCAGCGGCTCGTGGTCTGGCATGCGGCGGCGCTCCTGCCGGCGCTCGGGTGCGCGTTACTGAGCCATGCCCCGCTGAAACAGGTCGCGAGGTGGCTGGGACTGCTCGCTGTCACCGGACTGTGGTCCCTGAGTTGGGGGCCCGTGCTGTTGCGCATGCACCTCCTCGTGGCCCGCACGCTGCTGGCGCTTGCGGGGATCTTGATGACGGCGTTCGTGCTGATCGCGTCGTTCCATCTGGTCGTCTACGATCAGTTGCCAGGCATCTCGGTGGTCTATGCGATCGCCGACTCCCATCCCTCGGAAGCCACTCAGTTCGTCGGGCTCATCTCGAGACCTTGGGCTTGGGTGGTAAGTCTCAGCGGCGCTGCGCTCGTGGCGGCACTGGGCTGGCGCTGTCAGCGGGCCCTGGAGGCACCGGGAGTTCCTCCGCCTCGGCCCGCGGTGGCGCTCACGGCCCTGGGGCTGATGCTCGGGCTTCCGTGGGCACTCTGGAGCCACCCGAGCTTCGTGCTCAGCCATCCGATCACCTTCGCGATCGCGACCGGCAAGGACGTCCTCAGCTACCGCGCGGATTTGATGGCGGCGACCCCGGACTCACCGGCGCGGCTCGAGACCACGGTGAGATCTCCGCGGCGTCCGACCCGACACATTCTGATCTTGGGCGAGTCGCTCACGTCGACGCACCTGCGCACGTGTGGCTACAGCCGCGAGACCACGCCCGAGATCGACCGGACGCGGCGGTTCGAACGCGTCGTCCTGTGCGACGCATGCTCTTCGCAAAACAACACGGCGCTGGCGCTGCGTGACGTCATGACGCCGCGTGGACGCTACGCCGAGTCGCCCTTCCTCTCGCGCCCGAACTTGATCTCCACGCTGCAGCGCAGTGCCTACCAGGTCTACTGGATCTCCAACCAAACCCTCCGCTATGACCCGCTCGAGTCGATGGCGTCCATCTGGTCCGGCTTTGCGGGTACGCGCTGGTTCACCAACCTCGAGGGATACCAATACGACGGAGTGATGCTGCCGCGCGTGGAAAAGGCGCTGGTCGCGCGGGGCGACCGCAAGGTGGTGGTCCTCCACATGGCGGGCTCCCATCCGGCCTACGCGATGCGCTACCCGCCGACCTTCTCGCGCTGGAGCGCGGACGCCGCGGTGCCCTCCTCGGTGCCACGGCGCGGCGACCCCGAATTTCTGCGCGCGCCCTACAACGAGTATGACAACTCGGTGCTCTACACGGACCACGTGGTCGGCAAGGTGCTCGAGATCGCGGAGCGCTACGCGGTAGACAGCGTGACGTTCTTCTCCGACCACGGGCAAAACCTCGGCGAAAAGAGCGTCCACCTCGGGCACAGCGGTGAGACGGGTCCGCGCCAAGGTTACATGGTCCCGGTCTTCTTCTGGCTCAGCCCGGAGGCCGACGTGACCATGGAGCAGCGCACGCTGCTCGCGCACCATGCTGCGCTGCCGTTCCAAACGGATCAGCTCTTCGCGACGCTCCTCGAGCTGTACGGCATCTCCACGGACGACGAGGCCCTGACGAACAGCTTGATGCGTGACGGCTACGCGCCCGTTCCGCGCGTATGCGACGGAATGGAGTAGAAGAAGCAGGGGCGCGCTCGACACCGCCGCAGTGATTGCCAGCAGGCGCCTCTGTGAGCCGGCTCGCGCGCTGGACGGTCTCACCGTTGAGCTGCGGCGATATCGCGACGATTGATCGGGATAGAATGCAGACGTCTCCGAACGCTCCATCGTTGCGTATGCGAGAGCACGCGCGCGTCTCATAACTCGTCTCCCCAGGAGATTTGCGAGCGAACGTGGTTGCGGACTTTTGCCACGGTTCGATAGTCTCTTGAGGACGCAGGCGAGGACCTCCCTCGCGACGCGCGATGGGGATCGCGTTCTGTGTACAGTACGGGCGCGCCTGGAAGTTGAGCGCGCGCGGCTTCTTGTGGAGGAACGTGTCGCGATCCAGGGCGATTCTCGCCGACGCTGGCCCAGCCGGGCGGCGACAACTCAAGACTGCCCTCACGGAGTCCGGCTTCGACGTTCTCGAAGCGCGCACCTTCGAAGAAGCTTCGGCTCTCGTGCGGCGGGACGTCACCGTCGCGGTCTGCGACGCCAATCTCACGGGGGATGACTGCGCTCAATTGGTGGAGAGGTGGGACGCGCGCCTGCCGGTGGCGCAGGTTCCTCTGGTCGTCGTCTCGGGCCAGCGTGCGCTTGCCGTACGCCTCAGCGCACTCCGTGCTGGCGCTTCCAATTTCGTGGTCAAGCCAGCCTCGGCGAGCCTGCTGCTCCGGAATGTGAGCTCGGGCACCCGTGTCATGCCGTGGGCAGCCCCCCGTAGAGTGCTGGTGGTCGATGACAGCGTCACTTACGGACACGCCCTCGCCGAAGCCCTCTCGAACGACGGGCACGATGTGGTCCTCGCGGTTTCGGCACAGGAAGCGCGTGAGTATCTCAGCGTCGATCTGCCTGATCTGATCTTGCTCGACGTCTTCTTGCCCGACACCGACGGCATCGACCTCGCTCGGACGCTGCGCCGAGCCGACCCAACGAGTCAGCTGCCCATCATGATGCTGACCGGTCGCGAGAACACGCTGATCAAGCAGCGCGCGAGCGAAGCCGGGGTGTCAGGCTTCGCGTCCAAGAACACGCCGCTCGGTGAGATCTGCGCCCAGGTCCAGAACCTCGCGCAGGGTGGCCTGGCGCCCCCCCCGAAGGCCAGCGCCGGCCGTGCCCCGACTCCCGCCACGACCACCGGCGGGCCGGTGCTGTTTGCGCGCGTGGTCGCCGCTTCGGGGCTTTCGGAGGTTCTGGGACGCTCGACCCTGGAGCTTGCGCTGAAGCGGGCCGGAGTCGATGTCGCCGGCCTCAATCCCGACGGACTTCGCGCCGCCATGCCTCACATCGAGCAAGCATTGAACACGTTTCTGCCGCAGTCGGAGATCCGCAAGCGGGTAATGGCGATCTCCGCGATCGCACGGGAAGGCTAGTCGAGCGAATGAAGATGTTGTCGAAAAACGCCAGCTTCGGTCAGCAGATCGCCCTGGCGTTGGCTGTGATCGCGCTCCTCGGCGTGGTGAGCAACGTCATCGCGGTGTTCGCGCTTCGGTCCGTGGTCGACGCCAAGGATCAGGTCATCACGCAGAACGCCGAGACCCTGATCGCCATCGAGACCGGTCGCGTGGCCCGCGAGCGTCGCGCCAAGCACGTGCGCAGCTTCGTGATTACCGGGAACGACAAGTTCGCCAAGCAGATGGCTGATGCGCGCGACGAGCTCCTGGCGAGCATCGAGCAGCTCACGGCGCGCGCGGAGACCGACAAAGAACGCGCGTTGGTCCGTCAGGTCGAGCTGGGGAACCAGGAAATGCAGGTCGCCTGGGACAAGCTCATCGATATGGTTCGATCTCACGCGTCCCAGGAAACCGTGGTGACCTACTTCGAGCAGCAGTCCAAGGGGGCCGTCGCGAACCTCGACAAGGCCTTCGTGACGCTCAGCGAGTACGAGCGCGAGCGCCTCGCGGAAGCCCAGGCAGCGGCGTCTCGCAACGCGGAGAAGGTCGTGGAGACGCTGGTCTTGAGCGGGATTGCGACCGCAGGGTTGGCGCTCGGCCTCGCGCTGTGGCTCTCGGGGGCGCTGCGCAGGAGGATCGGCGCCGCCGTGCAGGGAGTGCAGAGCTCCTCGACCGAGCTCGAGGCCGCCGCTCACCAGCAAGTGAGCAGCACCCAGGAGCTCACCAGCACCACCAACGAGATCACGGTCACCATCCGTGAGCTGCTCGCCACGGCGCGACAAATCGCCGAGAGCGCGCAGCGCGTTGTGCACATCGCCGAGGAGACCGGGGACAGCGCCCGCGTGGGCGATGCGACCGTGCAGCGCACCCAGGAGGCCATCGGCCGCATCAAGGGCCAGGTCGACCAGATCGTGAATCGCATGATCGACCTCGGGCGCAAGTCTCAGCAGATCGGGGGCATCCTCGAGCTGATCAACGAGCTCGCGGAACAAACGAACATCCTTTCGATCAACGCGACCATCGAGGCCGCTGGGGCAGGCGAGGCGGGCAAGCGCTTCGCGGTGGTCGCAGACGAGATCCGGCGGCTCGCCGATCGGGTCAGCGGCTCCGCTCGCGAGATCCGCGCCTTGATCGACGAGATTCGGGCGGCGGCCAACGCGACGGTGATGGCGACCGAAGACGGGTCGAAGTCGGTCGAAGTGGGGGCACGGCAGTTCAGCGAGGTACTCTCGACCTTCAAGGGCATCACCGACCGCGTCGCGGGGACCACGGACGCAGCCCGCGAGATCGAGCTCTCGACGAAGCAGCTGAGCACCGCGGTCGAGCAGCTCAACGTGGCCATCGGCGGCGTGGCCCAGGCTGCGCGCGAGACGCAGACGAGTTCCTCGCAAACGCTCGCCACCTGCTCGGAGCTGGCCAATGTCTCTCGCGGCTTGAGCTCGATGATCCGCGAAGTCTCTCACGGTCATGTGGCCTAGTCGTGGCGAGTCAGCCCTTCCTCCTCGTGCGCGCCGGCGCCTGGCTGTGTGCCTTGCCGCTGGGGTCCGTGCTCGAGACCATGCGCGTGCTGCCGCACCGGAAGTTGCTCGGAGTGCCGAGCTACGTGCTGGGGGTTGGCTCGATTCGCGGAGAGCCCACGCCCATCGTGGCCCTTGGTGCGCTGCTCGAAGGCGGCGTGGCGGAGCCGTGTACGCGTCTGGTTACGGTGCGCAGTGCGCAGGGAAGGGTGGCACTGGGCGTCGCTGCGGTGGTAGGCGTTCGCCAGCTCGGTCGCGAGAGCAGCGCACCATGGGTCGGCGTGCTGTCGCAATTGCCGAGCTATCACGTGGAGTCCCTGACCCATCTCGACGGCGAGCTCTTGGCCGTCTTGAGTACGGCGAACCTGGTTCCGGAGGAGCTCGCGCAAGCTTTGCTCGCCGAGGGCAGATGACGGCAGCCAGGCGAGCGTACGCACGCGGCGCGGAGGTCCTCGAGGATCTCCTGGGATTTCGGCCAGAGCCGACTCGGGCCGACGACGTCGAGGAGGCGGTGCGTGAGCGTATCGCGCGCAGGCAGCTCGGGAGCCTGGACGCGTACGCGGAGCTCCTGGTCGATCCCCAACAGCGGCTGATCGAGGCCAGGGCCTTGGCGGACCTGGCGACGGTCAACGAAACGTATTTTTATCGCGAGCCAGAGCATCAGGCGATTCTGCGCGCCTTGGCGGTGATGCCTGGGCGCACGGCGAGCGAGCGACAACCGCTGCGAGTCCTGTCTCTCGGCTGCTCGACGGGTGAGGAACCGTACACGGTGGCGTTGGTCCTGTCCGAGGCAGGCCTGGATCACGAGGCCGCGCGCATCCACGCCGTCGATGCCAGTCCCTCCGTGGTCGCGCGTGCCGAGCGCGGCGTCTACAGCGCTTGGTCGCTCAGAAACCTTCCGGAGCACCTGCGTGACCGCCACTTTACCCACCGCGGCGGCCAGTTCACTTTGAGCGAGAAGATTCGGCGCTACGTGCGCTTCGAGGCGAGAAATGCCCTCGAGGACGACAACCGTTTCTGGGACCGGCCGTCGTTCGACGTGGTCTTCTGCCGAAACCTCCTCATCTACCTGACGCCACGCGCGGCCCGCACCGTGATTGAACGTTGCGCCCAGGTTCTCCACGCGGGCGGCTACTTGTTCCTTGCCCACAGCGAAACGGGTCACGCCGGGCGCCATTTCTCGGTGCAGTCTGCCCACGGCGCCTTCTACTTCGTGCGCAAGTCGGATGCCGCGCCGCTCGGTTCCGCATCTGCGCCGGCCGCTCGAGCCCCCACACGCCCTGCGCCGACCGGGGAGGCGTTGGTCGCGCAGCCGTCGCAGGCCTCGCCCGTCAGCGCCGTTGCGCCGCAGCACGAGCGGCCGTCTCTCGCCCGCACTCCTCGCTCGACGGGCCTCCCCGGGGAGCTCTGGCATCTGTGGCGCGAGGAGCGCTTCACGGAGTTGCGCGCGAAACTGCGCCTCATCCCATCACCGGGTACGGAGCTGATGCCGCTCATGGCTTCCCTGTCCATGCAAGAGGGCAAGCTGACCGAGGCACACGAGTGTTGCGTCGCCATGTTGGCGTTCGAACCTGCCTGGGCGAGCGCACACCATCTGCTCGGTCTGATGTCGGAACAACGCGGTGAGACCCGAGAGGCGTGCCGGCATCATCTCAGGGCCGTCGCGCTGGATCCGGACTTTGCGCTACCCAGTTTGCGTGCGGGCATCCTGGCCCGGCGCCTGGGCGACCGCCCGCTGGCTCGCCGCCTGCTGCGCGAGGCGATTCGGCTGCTGCCCTTCCAGACCGCGGAGCACCTCGTGCTCTTTGCGGGTGGGTTCTCGGCGGAAGCTCTGGTCGCCCTCGCACGCGCGGAGCTGCAGGCCTGTGGAGGCGAGCCGTGACCGACCTGGCGTCCCAACTGGAGTCCCTGGCCCGTGCCTTCGATGAGCGCTTCGCGGCCCCCCAGCAATCGCCGTCCCAGGCTGTCGTGGACCTGCTCGAGGTCCGCTGTGCGAGCGAGCGGCTGGCGCTCGAAACGGGGCGCCTTCTCCTGGTGGAACCCGCTCGGCGTGTGATCGCGGTGCCGGGCGCACCCGCAAGCTGCTCGGGGGTCGCTGGCGTCAGGGGCAAGCTGGTCGCGGTGTATCCGCTGCTGTCGTCATGTCGCCCAGGCCAGACTCCCTCCGGGGTCCTGTTGCTGACTCGCCTGGATCCCAGTCTTGCTTTCTTCGTGGATGCAGTGGAGCGCTATTCCCGCGTCGAGAGCGATCGGATCTCCGTCCTCCCGGCCGGTCCCGACGAGCCTTCGCGGGCCATCGCCAAGCTCGCGAGTGGTCCGGTGCCGCTCGTCAGCGTGGACGACCTCGTACGCAAGATCTTGAGTGCGGCCGGAGGCGAGCATGCATGACGCCAGCCACTATTTCCGGCTCGAATCCTCCGAGCTCGTCGATGCGCTCGAGCGTGGTCTGCTGGCTCAAGCGCAGGGCTCCGGCAATCTCAACGAGCTCTTCCGCCAGGCCCACACGCTGAAAGGCGCGGCGCGCGTCGTCGGTGAAGACGCCATCGCGGACCTCTCCCACACCCTGGAGGACGTGCTGGCGCACCACCGCGAGCGGCGAGAACCCCTCGGACACCGGGAAATCTCGGAGCTGCTGCGTCTCGTCGACGCCGTGAAAGGGCTTCTCTCGCGAGGTTCTGTCGCCCAAGGGGAAGGTTCGGTGGCGGCACCCGCCGCGCGCCCGGGCGACGAGCTCCTCCGCATCCCGTCCGCCGAGATGGACGAGCTCGCGGCGCAAGTCCTGGACACGCAGGTGCATGCCACGAGCTTGCGCAAGGAGCTCAAGCGCCTGCAGGAGTTGCGGACGGCGACCGTGGCGCTCGTACGACAGGCGAGCGGCATCGAAAGCCTGACGGCTCGCGTGCGGGCAGGGCTCGAAGATCTGATCTCGGGAATGAACGAGCGGCACGACTCGCTGCGCGCCCTGTCCGACCAGCTCGAGCTCGACCTGAGGCAACTCACCGACCGTTCCTCGAGTCTACGCCTTCTTGAACTGAGTGGTCTGCTGGCGGAGCTCGAGCGGAGCGTCCACGACACGGCCCAGACCTTCGAGCGCAGCGTCGCCTTTACTCACAGCGGGCTCGATGTTCGTGTCGATGGTCCCATCTACGGCCTGCTGCGCGTCGCCCTGGGACACCTCGCACGCAACGCGGTCGCGCATGGAATCGAAGCCCCGGAGCTCAGGCGCGAGCTTGGGAAGCCCAGCGCGGGCAGCGTTCACCTCGCGGTGCAGCGAGAAGGCAATCGCTTGCGCGTCACACTCAGCGACGACGGGCGTGGCATCGACCGCGATGCCGTCACACGGGCCGCGGAGCGCATGGGCCTGCCGGTGGATCCGAAAGCCGATCCCAGGGAAGTCGAGGCCTGGATCTTCGCACCGGGGCTCAGCACGGCGAGTCGGCTCACCGATCACGCCGGGCGTGGCGTGGGCCTCGACGCGGTGCGCGACGCCATCGAGCGTTGCAAGGGGAGCGTGCGCGTGGAGAGCACCTCACGCATTGGGACGCGGTTCGAGCTCATCGTTCCCGTTTCGGTGACCGCGCTGACCACGCTCTCCATCGAGGTTTCCGGCGCGACCTATCTGGTGCCGTTGCACAGCGTCCGGGCCGCCTGCCTCCTCGGTGAAGCCGATGTCGTTCGCGACGGCGACCGTTCGTTCGTCATGCATCAGGGCGAAGCCATCCCGTTGCGGCGGCTGACGTCGACGCTGACCGAATCGGGAACGGAGAAGGGCAGCCTGCGGGCGGTGGTCGTCGTCGAGGCACGTGGGCAAAGACTGGCGCTGGGAGTCGGCGCCATCCGCAGCACCCGTGACGTCATCGTTCGGAGCCTGCCGAAGGCGGCGGGACAATCCTCGCTGTTTCTCGGCGCCGCGTTCGACGAATCCGGTCACCCAGAGCTGGTGCTGTCCACCGATGCGTTGGGCAGCTTGCCCGAGCACGGTACCTCCGCGAATGTGGTGCGCCCCCGACGCAAACCCGTCCTGGTCATCGACGATTCGCTCACCACGCGCATGCTCGAGCAGAGCATCCTGGATGCCGCCGGCTACGAGGTCGAACTCGCGTCCTCCGCCGAGGAAGGGCTCGACAAGGCACTCGCGCTCGATTTCGGTCTGATCATCGTCGACGTCGAGATGCCCGGAATGAACGGCTATCAGTTCACGCGCGCCGCTCGGGGTACGCCCAAGCTCAAGGACCTTCCCATCATCATGGTTACCTCATTGTTCAGCGAGGAAAGCCGTCGCAACGCGCGCGAGGCGGGCGTGTCGGCCTATATCGTCAAGGGAGAGTTCGACCAGGGACGCTTCCTCGGAAGGGTCGCAGAGTACCTGCCATGACCACGCCCAAGCCGCTCCGTGTCATTGTCGCCGACGACTCAATCACGGTCCGAAAGAGCCTGATCCGAGCCCTTGCTCAGGCTTCGGACATCGAGGTGATCGCGGAGGCCGCCGACGGTCGGCAGCTCGTCGACCTTTGCACCCGACTGCGGCCCGACGTGATCACGATGGACGTCGTGATGCCTGGTATGGATGGCGTCCACGCGACCGAAGAGATTATGGCCCGTGTGCCAACTCCGATCCTGGTGGTGTCCGCTGCCGAGAACCGAGGGGAGAACTTCACGACCCTGAGCGCGCTCGCGGCAGGCGCCGTGGAGGTCCTCGAGAAGCCCCGTGAGTCCGGCAAACTGGCGAGCTTCGAGGAGGCGCTGCGGCGCACGGTCCGCCTGGTGGCGCGAATCCCCGTCATCACGCGTCCGCGCGGCTGGCTGCAACCGCGCGCCTTCGCCGCCCCGGCGCCAGCCTGGTCCGGTTCGGCGCGCCTGGTCGCCATCGGGGCGTCGACGGGGGGCCCAGCGGTGCTGGCTCAGATCCTGACCGGTCTGCCCCGCGACTATCCTCTGCCCATCCTGTTGGTCATGCACATCGGCCCGGCCTTCGGTTTCGCACTCTCCGAGTGGCTCGACGGGATGAGCAAGCTCAAGGTGCAGCAGGTCCAGGACGGAGAACGACTCGCGGTCGGCCGCGTGCACGTCTGCCCGCCGGATCGGCACCTGATCCTGCGTGACGAGCGCCTCTTTCTTACGTCCGATCCGGAGCGCCATTCCTGCCGCCCCTCGGTCGACGTTCTGTTCGAATCCGTCGCCGGGCAATGTGGCCGCCAGGCCGTGGGGTGCTTGCTCACCGGTATCGGCCGCGACGGCGCTCAGGGGCTTCTCGCCATGCAGCGCGCCGGTGCGCTCACCATCGCACAGGACGAGGCGTCGAGCGCCGTGTTCGGGATGCCACGCGAGGCCATCGCGCTCGGGGCCGCCGACCTGGTCGGGAACCCGCAACAAATCACGGGCCACCTCCTGGGCTTGATCAATCGTCAGAACGCCAGCTGGAGCTGACTGCGCGCGCGCACCAGGTCGTCCTGACGCACGTCCGCGCTGGCCACCTTGCCCGTGCGGATGAGTTCGACGTCGGACTGCCAGGCCAAGCTGCGCCCGATGATGTAGACGTTGAAGCCGATGCCGATCTCCTCGCGCGCCAAGATCATCCCCGCGTTCGCGTACTGATCCTGCAGGTCTGCCTGCTCCGCGGGGGCTGCCGCCGCGATGGCGCGGGCGGCCCGCGTGCGGGCGTCCGCGCGTAGCCTTCGGGGCGTGTCGACGCGGCTGTAGCGCGCCGCAAGCTCGAACCGCGCATCGAAGCGATAGGTGGCTTCGAGGGTCGCGCCCAGGAGACCCACACGATCGCGGCCATCGGTCGCCTCGAACATGCTGCCGAATCCGACCAGGTTGCAGGAGAGATGACGGTACTTGAGCAGGACCTCGGGGGAGAGCCGCGCCAAGAAGTCCTGGCCGAGCTCCGGCTTGGCGTCCCAGGTTCCACTGATCGCCACGAAGCTTCGAAGTCCTCCTCCTTCCAGGTCCGTCACCGCGGTGGCGTCCATGCCTCGGCTCGAATAGCCGAGAAGGCCGGCGAGCTCCGGGTGTAGCGTCGTGGGGAGTGGGGAGCTGCGGAAGCTCGAACGGTTGGGGAGCGACTCGCCGTAGGTGTCCGCCATCCCTTTGGCGAAGGCGCTCCGCGCGTTCACACCGGAGAAGATGCCCAGGGAGTAGTTGACGTGACCATCGCCACGCATTCCGTCGTGGAGCTGGAACCCGATCTGGCGCTCCGCGCCGAATGCCACCGCCGCGATGTCCCACTCGACCATCGGAAGCAGCGTAAACGACTGCCCGCGGTGACGCGTGAAGGGAAGTTTTTGCTGTCCGATGCGGAGGCGAGCTGCAGGATTGAGTGCGTACTCTCCCCACAGGTCCACGAGTTCCGGTGAGCTGGGCGACAGACTGAACTGAACCAGGGTTCGGATGCGGTCGTCCAGGAAGGAACCCCGCAGATACAGCCGCACGCGCCGCAGCTCCACGGTGGTCTCGGTCTCACGCGGGCCATCTCCGACCCGCGTTCCCTCGTCACGGCCCTGGTTCGCGACATTCAGTCGAAGTTGCCCGGCAAACCCGAGGCCGAGCTTCGAACCATCCTTCGCCACGAACTCGTAAGGTCCCAGCTTGCTCGGCGGCGGTGCGGCCGCCGGCTCGGGCGCTTTCGCCGCTGTCTTCTGTTCCGTTATCGCTTGCGCCCTGACAACCGTGGCCCAGCAGCTGCAAAGGCAGCCGACGAGAACCCATACTACGAACTGCATCCGTCCCCCGCCTGCGATTGTCCTACGGGAAAAATCGGGCAATCAAGGGGTGCTTCCCGGGTCTTTCAGGTCGAGCAGAAGTAAGCATACGGTCGCGTGTGAGAGCGAGTGAAGTAAGGAAAAGACACTACACAGGGAAGGGCTGCTCTGGCTCGCCCGAGCCACGCGACTCGAATCGAGTCTCACTTTGCTCGAAGCTGCGGACGCTCGAATAACCAATTCAGATTGCCGCTCGCACGCGCGCAGAGATATCCTGTTCTGGGGAGTTCGAACCGTTGACTCAAATCAAGACAGGTCGCAGCACCAGCTCGAATCCGGAGCGGGCAGTTCTCGAAGTACTCGAGCAAATCGCCCCCAAAGACGCTGGCCTGGTCGTCTACTTTGCACCCGCTTCACTCGATCAAGCGCGCGTGCAGCAAGCGTTCGCGAAGGCCCTGGGCGGCACGCCGTTCATCGGTGGTTCCTCGTTGCACATGACGGTTCCCTTACTCACGATGAGACACAACATCGCGAGCGATGGATTCTGCGACGGCCTCTGCGCGCTTAGCCTCGGATCGTCCGGGGTGATGGCGGACGTCGATCTCGTCCAGGACGTCGCACAGCCGGGAGCCGTCGAAGCCGCCGTCGCCGCTCTACAACGTCTCGCCTCCCGCGCTGGCTTGCAGCTGGACCAGCCCGAAATCGAGGGCCACTTTCTGCTGGTCCTGTGCGACGGACCTTCCGGGCACGCAGACGCGATCCTCGACGGGCTGTTCATGGCCGCCCCCGGGCTGCAGATCGTGGGCGGTGGAACCGCGGGCACCTTCAGCTTCGCCACCGGACAACCACGCTCAGGCTCCGTTCACACCGCGGGGGGCTGCCACCACCGCGGCGCGGCGCTCGCTCTGATCCGAGTCGCCGGGCCCTTCGTGACCAAGATGGTGACCAGCTACCGCCCCACGGCGAAGCAGTTCGAGGTCACCAAAGCCTCGGGCAAGGTCGTGTCGGAGCTGAACGGAAACCCTGCAGCACGCGAGTACGCGCGGGCGCTCGGTGTGCCGGCCTGGAAACTCGGCTACTCGCGCTTGCCCAACTTCCGGCTCTTTCTGCGCAATCCGGTCGGTCTGGTGGTGGATGGGCAGCCCTATCTGCGCGGCATCAGCGCGCGCTCTGGAGACGACCTGCGCGTCGTCGTCGGCGACATGGCACCCGGGCAGGTCCTTCGGTTGATGGAACCCGGCGATCTGGTGACCGAGACACGCAAAGTCATCGAGCAGACGCACGCGGAGCTCGGCGCGCTTTCTGGAGCGCTGCTCTTCAGCTGCGCCTATCGAGAGCTCGAGGCCGACATCTTGGGCACGCAAAACGAGCTCTTCCAGGCGCTCAAGCTCGGTCCAATGGCGGGGCTCATCTCGTTCGGAGAGTACTTTCGGGGGCTCGCCGTCGAACAAACCCTGACACTGGTCGCCTTTGGTAAGACCTGAAGCCCATGCCAGGAGAAACGGAGTCACTTCTCACGTTCCTGCGTGCCAAGCACTCGCCGTTCCTGGTGGCGCGGGTGTTCTTGAAGCTTGGACGTGAGGTTCCGGACCGGTTCAAGACCGCCGAGGACGATCACGCCATGGCGGACCTGATACGCAAGACCTGCCTGGCTTTGGGCATCAAGGAACTGCCCTGAGGCTCGACGTCGCAGCTGTCGCGACGGCCCTTAGAGAACTCTCGCGATAGTCCGGAAGAGCTCGATAGTCTGGATCTCGCGGTAGGCGCTCTCGTCCCAACCCAGCGCATATCCGCTGAAGGCCGACAACTTGACGATGACGACATTGCGCGTCGGGTTCACGTAGACGAACTGGTTGTAGATGCCGATGGCGGAGAACTCGCGCTCGCTGCCGGCCGGGATCCACCACTGAAAGCCGTAGCCGACGGGGAACGGGTCGTTCGCCTTCGCTTCTGGCGTGAGGTGAGGCGCGTCGGGCGTGATGGACGCGTCGACCCAGGCCTGCGGGACGAGCTGTTTGCCGCGCCAGGTACCGCGCTGACGATACAGCTCACCGATCTTGGCGTAGTCCCGCGCGGTCGCGTTGAGACCGCCGAAGACCATCTCCATGCCTGCATCGTCGGTCAACCAGTACCCGGTACTCTCCATGCCGAGCGGTTCCCAGAGCTTCTCTCGCATGTAGTCGGTGACCGAGCGGCCCGTGGCCTTCGCAAGCAGCATGCCCAGCGCGTGCGTGTCGGCCGAGCTGTAGTGATTGAGCGTTCCGGGCTTCCGCGCGCGCTGCAGGGAGGCGGTAAATGCGTCGAGTGACCCCCCGAGGAACATCACGGTGCCGAAGCGATTGACGTCGCTAAACGGGTTGGCATAGGTCTCGTCCCAGCTCACGCCCGAGGACATCTGGAGCACGTCCTTGATGCGCACGCCGTCGTACCCCGAGCTTCGCAGGGCAGGCACATACTTGCTGATGGGTTCCTCGATGCTCGCGATGTGTCCCTCGCCGACGGCAATGCCGACCAGCGCAGAAACGAAGCTCTTGGCAACCGACCACGAGAGCCAGTGCACGTCGGGGCCGCCGGTCAGGTCATAGCGCTCGTAACGGACCTTCCCATCTTTGAGGACCAGGAGCGCGCTGGTATCGGTCTCGGCGAGAAAGTCTTCGACGGTGGTTGTCTTCCCCTTGTAGGCGAAGGCAACGGGCAACTGCGTCGGCTCGCCTCGGGGAAACTGAAAGGGTGCACGCGACCGCGGCATGGTCGAGGCGGGAAACAGCTGCGCGGCGCGGCTGAAGTTCTCCGCTTGCTCGGCGCCATGGAAGAGCGTTACCCCCATGGCGATGCGACCCGGGCCCCGACGGTACAGGACCACGCCTGCCATGGCGACGAAGCCGCTGATCAGCGCGATGGCCAGGAGGCCCTTCTTGGAGCGCAACGTATTCATCGGTCTTTACCGTGCGTAAGGGTGGAAACCAGGCGCAGTGCCATCTCCTTGATCCTCGCGCGCGACACCGTGGTCATGCCGAGGGTGCGGAAGCTGGCTTCGCCGTAAGCCAGTGAAAGCAGGGAAAAGGCGACGCCCTGGACATCCTTGCTCGGGGCTTGCACGGCGGGGTCCTCCCCCAGCGTCGCCGTCAGTCTCTGGGCGAGGCGTGCGTAGAGGGCCTTCAAGCGTTGGCGGGTTTCTTCGTCGCGCTGGGCGAGGTACCAGAGCTCTCCGACAACGACATTGGACGTCTCGTCCGCGAAGACTGCCTCGAACAGGAACTCCACCATCTTGGGCGCGTCGAGGGTGCCCCGCTGCTGCTGGAAGAGGAGGAGGCCGGACTCGGCCCGCGCCACCATGCGCTCGATGAGCAGGCCGACCATGTCGTCTCGGTTGCCCATGAAGTAGCGCACGAGGGATCTCGGGAGACCGGCCTCCGTGGCGACGTCTTGGAGGGTGGTGTCCAGCAAGCCTTTGCGAACGACGCAGGTCTCGAAGGCAGCCAGAATCTCTTCACGTCGTTGATCTTCGACTTTGGCGCGAACCACGGCCAGCTCCAATCTTGTCTTGTGCGACAATATTGGCGCGAACCAAACTTGTCAAGCGCGACAAGTTTGAGCGGCGGGCGGACCGGGCGGCTCGCCGGGCCGTGCACCTCGTCACCATGATGCAACCCGTGCGGGTCAGCTGCCTTCCGCGATGACGCGCGCGAGGCGGCTACGATTCTCGACCCCGAGCTTGTCGTAGATCGCCTGGAGCTGCTTGGCGACGGTGCTCGGCGCGACGCCGCGGGAGGCTGCGATGCGTGCGTTGCTCCAGCCGCGGGCGACACACTCGGCGATCTCACGCTCGGCGCTGGTGAGCCGTTCGCGCACGGAACCGCTGGCGGTGAGGTCGACCGCCACCACGGAGACTTTTTCCTCGCTGAGCGGCAGGTCGAAGCGGGACGAGCGCGAAGCGTCGAATACCGCGGCCAGCTCCACGCGTGAGCGCAACCCGAGCTTCTTCAGGATTTGGGTGACGCACGCCGAGACGGTCTTCTCGGGCAGCCCGAGCGCGTAGCTCGCCTCGCCGTTGGTGGCGCCCAGCGAAAGACAGCGCAGCACGCTCTGTTCGGTGGGCGTGAGGGCGCGCGGATCACGCTGGCCGGGCCGGTTCTCGTAGGCCGCGATGTAGCGACGGCCACCGCTCTCCCAGTGATCGACCAGCGACCATTGCCCTGCCACGAGGCCTTGCCACAACTGGAGCGCTTCGGCCGGTGACGAGCGGACGTTGGCGCGTCTCGCCTGCTCCATGGACCTGACGGCCTCGGCGAGCGAGCGGCGCGCCGCACCGTCGTCGGCAATCGCGGTACTCGCGTCCTCGAGGGCCCCCGTCGGTGAGAGCAGCGCATCGCGTTGGGTGGCCGAGGCAGCCAGCCGGCGCCGCAAGCGCAGACCCGCGACGACGTGGAGGCCCACCCGTTGCCACATGCCGCGCACGCGCGGCGCGGGCGAGACCACGGCGCTCGAGGGCGCGGAGATGGTCACGCTCCCGCCGCGCGTGTCCTGCGCAAACATGCAGAAGCCATCGACGATACCGGCGCTCGCCATGAGTCCTCGAAAGTGCGACACCACCGGAGACTCCGGGCCCAAGACCTGCTCGAGCCCCCCGCACGTGACCAGGCGCTTCTTCAGTAGCTCGAAGATGGCGTTCGGCGCCTCGGCGTTGAGCGCCGCGACCCGCTCGAGAAAGGCCGGACTCAAGCGGCGCTCGGCGAAAGCGGGGCTCGTCGCGAGGTCTGGAGCGGAGTCGTCACCGGTGAACCCGTAGACCCCGCTTCCGGTGTCGAGGTCGCCTCCAGCGTGCTCGAGGAGCGACGCCAGCCAGGCAGTCTCCGAGCCTCCGAGCTGGTAAGCTGCCTCGACCACGTCGATAGCCGTTACTGCGCGAATCCTGTGGGGGCGGGGCATAGGCGTAGAATATACGCCGGATTGAGCGCGCGCCCCGGGCCGGCCGCACGCGCCAAAGCGGGGTAGGGGCCTGTCGGCCAGGGGGCAGGCCGGCTGCGACGAGGATTTCGAAGCAGGCTCACCTCCTCGGCATCCGATAGAGCGTCCAGCCGTCCGATTGGTAGGCGCGCGGAAAGGGCAGCCACGGGTTCTCGGTGAGCATGTAATCGAGGCCATAATCGAGGGCGATTTGCCGCGCTTCGTCGCCTGCCATGCCGCGATAGGCGGCGTCCAGCTCCGCTCGCGCGGCGAGTCCCTGTGCGCTGGGCATCGCGCCCCCCGCCAGGCGCTCGAGGCGCGTCTCCCATTCGATGAGATCCTGCTCGGCCTGAGGCGCGTGCTTGAACGTCACGAACGCCGCCCGCTCGGCATCGACGTAGAAGCTGTCCAAGATCGGATCGATGAGGAAGCTCGCCTCTGGATCCGTGTGTCGTTGAATCCAGCTGCCCACCGCCGTCGGTCGTCGACCGGGGAGTACCCAACTCCTCCGGACGTCCTCTCCGAACAGCTCGGCGGGCCCCCGTAGGAAGTAGAGCGACAGCGTCGCCGCGCCGAGCGCCGCGCTTGCGATCCAAGCGAGGGAGAACCGACGGGACCCGCCCAGCTCGATAGAAGCCGAGGCGAGATAGCGGTCGCTCAGTCGCATGGTGAGCAGAAACCAGGTCAGCAGCGGGATCATCGTATCGCCGAAGCGAAACCAATAGAAGCGCAGCAATGTATGCCATCCGAGCCCCCAGATGACGAGGCCGGCGCAGAAGATCGCGGCAGCGACCAGCACGTACTGCGACACGACCCGATAGCGCGCTTCGCGCCGGCGCAGGAGCAAGGCCGTGGCCACGCAAACTCCCAGCCACAGGGGCCACAGTCGCGACGACCACGCCGACGGCAAGACGTGATGGGAGACGCGTAGCTCCACATAAATCTGGGCGCCGTTCGCGACGAGGTTGCGGTCATGTCCGCGTTCGACCTGGTAACCGACCAGAACCCAAAGCCCAGGCAGCCCCGTCAACGGCCCAGGCCACGCGCTCTTCGCAATCCGTCGCCACTGGGCGCGATGCTCCTTGAGCGCAAGGCAGCCGAGCGTGCACAGGCAGGCGTAGCTCCCGATCAAAGCGTGGAACGTGACGGCAAGCCCAAGCCAGGCGGCCATCGCCCGGTACCGATGACGGACCAGCGCCGCCAGCGAAGCCACCACGGCGATGTACGCGAAGGGCTTGGTCTCGAGGGACTTGAGGACCCATTCGCCGGCGGCCAGGGATTGCGTGGGTAGGTAGGCATAGATCCAAGGGAGACAGAGCCACAACGAAACCCGGCAGGCGCGACACAGCGCGACCGCCGCGCTCGAGAACGCCAGGAAAATGAGACTCCGCCCCAGCAGCACCACCTGAGGAAACGACCAGGCCTTCAGCGCGGTGCCGGCCAGCACGTTGAACGCCCAGCGATAGCCAGCTGGACGATTCAGATACCAGTCGCGCGGCAGCCAGTGCGGGTCCATGTACTGCTTGGCGACCGGCAACACATCGTACTCGTTGCCCCGCAGCGGCCCGAGGCCGAGCATGGTCACGAGGCAACCGGTCAGCGCGAGAACCGTCAAGACGGCCTGCAGCTCCAGGCCGTGATGCAAGGCTCGCCGCGTCGGAGAGCGAGGGCGACCGACCGCTGAAATCACGGCGTCCGTCAGTCGCCCGAGCGCGCGAGCGTTTGGAGATAGGCGGAATGGTGCAGTGCATCTTCGTTCGGCATGGCTATCTCCAGATTTAGAATGTCTGCGACAGCGCACGCTGGACGTCGAGCAGCGAGTTCTTGCTAACGTCGAACAGGTGTTGCCACGGCCGATCCATGTCGATGATGAGCAACAACACCAGCGCGACGGCCAAGTTGACCGCCATGGTCGAGAAGGGCGCACGAAGTCCGGATAGCCCTGCGCTGTACCCGAGCGCGATCAGGCACAGAAAGGCGATGGTGTACAAGGTCGCCAGCAGCACCAGCGGCAGGCGCTGATAAATCGCCTTGTTGATCCGCTCCTCCTGAATGTTGATCACCTCGTTCAGCGATTCGAGCAGGAGCGCGACGACTTCCGAGTCGGGCTGCGCCAGCGCGAGCCTTCGCGCCTGGCTCCAGATGAGGTGATGAATCTGTTCGGATCGCGCGAGCGCATCGGGCAAGCTTTGCGGGTCGAGCTTGGTGACCAGAACGTCGACGTAAGCTCTGAGCTGCGCCTGGATTTCCGCCCCCTCTGGTGCCGCGACGGCGGTCGCCCGTAAGTAAGCGGTACCGATGGCGTTGGCCTCCTCAATCACCAGAGTCTTCCGCTCCGAGTAACGCGATTCGGCAATTCCAAAGCTAAAGGCCAGGAGGAGCCCCAATAGCGCGAGCATCGCTCCGAGCACGACCCCCACATGCGGCTCGCGCGTGTGGGCGCTTTGCACCTGGCGCGGGATCCGGGCAACGCGGAATCCGAGCTCTGCTCCTACGGCCAGCAGCAGAACTGTCAGCGCGAACACCGTAAGAACCCCCATGCCGTCCAACAGCGCTCGCATTGCTCGACTCCCCCGCACGAAGGCAAAGCAAGCCATGTACCGGGCCGACAAACTGGGGTGCGGACCCGTGCACCGGCTCCAAGGCCCGCCCCGCGCCTAGTGCCGAGTTTCGCGCGTAGCGCTCTCTCGTGCGGCAAAGGGCCAGCTTCCCTGGTCGGTTCCCGGCTCTTCAGGTTCCGCGGCATGGCTCATCAGGCTTCGCCGTTCCGCAGCGGCTCCAATGTCGCGCACCAATTCGCTCGCGACCTCCGACACGATCGAAACGAGTTGTTCGCGGCTGGACTGGCACTCAGGGGAAGCCAGCGCCGTGGTCAAGAGCTGGCGAGCCGTGCGTCGACCGTCCTCCGACTCCAAGACTCGAGCGAACGCCGCGAGCGCGGCCAGGAAGGCGTGTTCGAATAGCGTGTGTGTGAGCCCGCGCGCCAAGGGCCAGGAACGTGTTCCCGCGAGGGCTTCGTTCGTTGTGAGCGCGGCCAGCTCGAGCGCTTGCTGTTGGGCGTGGGGGGCAGCCAGCATGGATTGAAGCTGAGCGACCACTGCATCGATCAACTCGCCTCGGTGCCGCGACAGACTTGCTTCCAGCGAATGGTGAAACGTCTTTTCCTCGAACTCCGTCTTGAGACGTTCGACGACGCGCAACTGGACTTGATTGGTCACCTCATCGGTGATTGCGCGCGCGGCACGGCTCGACATGCGCTTGATCGCGTTGTCGCGGACGTTCTGCAGCTCCCCTCGGTAGATTCGCGAGTAAATTGATACCAGTCGAAACAGGCGAAAGACACGCAACCGCCCGGGCAGAAGCCCGAGGACGTCGTACCAGTGCACGAGCGGGTAGCGATACCAACGCTCCGACCGTCGTAGCGCGATGGCCCAGCCGATCCAGAAGTCGAGCCAAAACAGCGACAGAAGCGGTAGCTCCAGGCGTCCAAAATGATCGACTGGCCAGCCGCTACGATCCACGGCTCGGTAGTAGTTCGCCTTGAGGGCGTCCTTCACCGGTCCATCGCGCCCCAGCAGGTCCATGAGCTCGGCCTGGTTCATCGTCGGCCAAAGCTTGGCGACCCCCTTCTCTTGGTTGGGTGGATGGTCCATCCCCGCAGGGTCCATCGCCACTCGGTCTGCCACCGCTTCGAGCAGCATGTCATTGGCTCCGGCAGCTTCGCTGTGCCGGAAGGCGTTCTCGCGCATGACGCGGAGGGTCAATCCACGCAGCGCGGCCACATGGGTAGCCAGCACCTCTGGGTCGGCGGGGCTATCGCCAAGCGATCGTAGGTAGTCTCGCGTGGCGTCCATTTCTCGCAGGAGGCCTTGGCTTGCGGGGTGCGGACGCATCCCCTTGACCGGGTCGTAGAGCGCCACGAGGCCGGGGGCGACGCGCAGATACGTCGGCCGCAGCCACAGGTAAGTCAGGTCGAACCCGATCAAAGCCAGGTCGACCAGGGCGACAGCCACCATGAAGAGATCCCAGAGCACGCGTCGCCGTTCGCGGTCGTGCCAGACGCGCCGACTGATGCTCCTCCTCCCCATCTGCTCAGGGTGGTCCCGTCAAGCGCTGCTCGTCAAACGGGCGCACGCGTGAGCGCCGAGGAACTGCTGACATCCTGTCGCACCGCTGATGCGCTTGGTGGCCGACTCGTACCCTGCTCACGCGCCAGCGACATGCGTTCAGAAAGGCTGCATGGTGTCGCAGTCGAGGTTCGAACCGGGCGCGACCCCGAGCATCCCCGTGAAGCGAGCGTAGAAGCCCAGGCGATCGGTGACACTGGGCGAGCGCGCGTAACCGCACTCGATGCCGCCGTTGATGATGTCTATGGTGAGGCCCATGCCGGGGTGCCGGCCCGCGGCCTCGTCGCTCGAACTCGGGACGAAGGCGCCGGTCATCACAGCATGGCAAGAAGGTTTGGGCGACTGAGCGGTCATCCAAAACCAGAAGGCCGTGCGGAAGGCAAGCGTTCCGTTCGACGTGACTAGGTCGGGGTTGCTCAGGGAATCGACCCCGAGCACGACCCCGAGTTGTCCGTAGTTGTAGTTCCAGCTCAACTGCAAAGGCCCGCGACCCTGGTAGGTCTTCCCCGGTTGGCAGGGATAAGTCGCGTTGGAGGCGTCGCAGTATTGGGTGCAGGCCCCGCCTTCGCAGCCGACCTCTTGAGTGAAGTAGAGACCCCACGCGAAGCGGCCGCCCGGAGCCGTATCCCAGCCACCCGTGGTCTCGTGCGCGATGTTGGCCAGGAAAGCTGCCACCTCCTGTTTGCGCTGGGTGTCGGTTCCGTGGGCTGCAAACGCCGGGTAGTAGGCTGCCGCAGCCAGGAATGCCGAGTAGGAGTAGAGCGCGGCGCGCTGCGGAAACATCTGTTCGAAGAGCGCCTGCGGTAGCAAGTCCGCGAGTTTGGCGTTGGGTTCAACAGGTCCTGCGTCGACCCCGGCTTGGGGGTCCGGCGGCGCCGGTTCGTCGTTCTTGGGCGTACTGGAATCGGCGTCAGCACTCGGCTCGGTGGAAAGCTGCGAGCCGTCAACGACACTGGCATCCTGTGCTGCCCGAGCTCCAGCGTCGTCGGCTCCGATCCCGCCTTGGTCGCCCTGATTTTGGGTATTCGGATCGACAGAAGCCGGCGCCGAATGAGACGCGTCGTCGTTCGCGCCATCGGGCGGTGCCAGCATGCCTGCGTCCGCGGTCGCCGACGGCGCTGGGAAGTCGCCTTGCCCGGGGTAACCTGTCGGAGCCAGGCAAGCCGATCCAAACACGAGCGCGCAGGTAGCGATGGCGACGTAACGCATAGGCCTCCACACGGATGGAGCGCGTCCGCCTCGGGGTCGGGTCAATCAAAACATCAGACAGTTCGAAGCTCCAGCGTAAGCGCCGCTCGCGACGGTGGAATTGATGGTTGCTCGACATCTCTGAGCGCACTCGGCCTAGTACTCGATGCGGCCGCCCAGGGCCCACGAGGTCACGCCCGATGCCGTGGTCTGCACGTACACAAAGGGCTGCGCGGCGACGGCGAAGAACATGATCTGGTAGCCGACTCCGATGCGGCCCAGCGCCTCCGCATGTCCGCCCTGCTTGATGCGCGGTCCGGCCTGCATGAAGATGCGCAGATGCTGGATCGGGTACCACGCAAGCCCCGCCCCCAGGAAGTACTCGTGGGTCTTGCGCCCCGGGTGCCTCAACGGCCCCACCGACTGGCCCAGCACCTCGAAACCCACGCCATTGTACTTGCGATCGACCAGGTAGTTGTAGCCTACGCTGTACGAAACCACCTTGCGGAAGTCGTCGCCGGTCCAGCGCGTCCCATCGAAGCGCTGTCCCGCAAAGTCCAGCGTCACGTGATGGCGCCGTTCGCTGAACTGGCGCTGCATGCGCACGAAGTCCTCGGGCGTGGGCTGCACGCCGAACATGCCGAGAAACCAGACCAGGAACCCCATTACCATGAGGCCCGTCCTTGGTTCGGGGGCAACGTGCAGCTGCAGGATTGGTTCACCGCCGGAGCGCCGGGCACCACCGGCGGGAACGAGCAGTCCTTGACGTAGGTCACGACCGTGGCGAGCACGTAGCGCCCGAAGCCGTCGATGCCGGGGACCACGGCTTCGCCGCCTACTTTGCAGACCTCCTTGGCTATCAGCTCGCGGAAGTCCGCCTCGCGGCGCGGGATGGCGCGCGGTGAGAAGGCGTCGATCTCAATCACGCCGATTTCTCGGAGCGGCGGGCGCGGGCCCAGGTCGATCACGTCGAAGCTGCAACCTGCCTGGCGGGGCTTGCTCGCCGCGCGCCGCGTCCAGGTCACGCTGGGCGTGCATGCCGTCAAAAACGCGAAACCCAAGACGGCGCTCGAAGCGGCCACCCCGCGCATGACAAGCCTCCCCATCCACGCGCGCGGTCCACGGCGCGAGCAAAGCAGACCAGGCCAGCGTTCGACCGCAATGGTCAGACTGCAGACGGCCTCAGCAACGCTAGCACGCGAAAGTGTGCCGGGTCGCGCGCGCACCGGACGGCTGCGCGGCGTATCAAGCGGTCACGCCCAGATCGTGGAACCGAGCTACTGGTCCTCAGTTCCCATCCTGTGTCGGCCCCAACACCGTGTGGTGCGTGATCACCAGCGTCGTGTCGGAGACGAACCAGTCAAAGCAAGCCTTGGAAGGCCAGTGAGAATGTTCCGCCGTGCGCGCGTGGTAGACGTCGTAGTCGCCGATTTGCTTGCGCTCACGCGTACCCAGAGATGCCTCTTGCCCGTCGATGCTGACGTCGAGATTGTAGAGCGCGTAGTCACCGCACTCGTCGTGCACTGCACAAATGGCGTCCCCCCGAGTTGTCGTGACCCCCTGCGGCAACTTGTCCGGGAAGGCATCCTGCTCGAGGTAGAAGGCCAGCGCATAGTCCGTTCGGAGCTCGAACGCGCTGTGCGCGCCCCCGCTGAACGCATTCCAAAGCCACGATGCGACGACCCCGGTGCCTTGCTCGACGGCGAATCCCGCCTCGGTACCCATAACCAGCACAATCCATTCGCCAGCGGCGGCGCCATCGATGCGAAGCCAATGCGTCTCCGCCGCCGGGAACGCGCCTCTCCGCCTGTTGCGCCTCCGCCGGGATGCTACCGGCGCCGATTTCAGTCACCGTGCCGCTCAAACTGACCTGCGTAAGACCGCTCTCCATATCTTCGAGCACCACGCCGTTGCGCACGTCGAACACGAGCGTGTCCGGTCGGGTTACGTCCGGGTTTGAGCATTCCGGCAGCATCATCCCGGCGTCCGGCTCACCAGCGTGATCGGTGGTGCAGCCGGACAGTCCCAAGGCTCCGCACATGGCCAGGAGCGTACGACGTCGAGTACGAGTGCGGGAGCTTCCCGCAACGAGAGACACAAGCCTGCGACGACGCTGGTCCATGAGAACCTCGGGACGGGTTGGGGGGAGTCCGAACGCGCAGGAACCAGCCACCGGGCGCGGCCTATTCCTGGAATACGTCGATTCCGGGGTGAAGGTCGTGTGCCCACCTCGCGCTGAGAACATCGAGCACGACCGACGCACGTTACGTCGGGTCTAGGTCCGTGGGGCGCAACTGCACTCGCAGTGTGTAGGCGATCAGCGCGAGGGCGCAGACCGCCTCGAGCATGATCAAGGCGTTGATTGACGCGGACCAGCGCCAGGGCGGCAAGACGAGATAGTGCGCGAGCACGAGCATGCCCATCGCTCCGTACACGTAGTTCGCCGCAAAGGCCGCGCGCTCTTTCCCCTTCTTGTACAGGCGGTATCCCGCAATTCCAAAAGGAGTCATCAGAAACCAAAACGCGTCGATGCGCATCGGACTGAGCCAAGACGGATCCTGGTATTCCGCGAAGCGAATGATGTTGTCTGCGTAGTGGGCGATGCTGGCCGCGATATTCATGACCAAAAGCACCGCGAAAACTCGCGCCTTCTTGCTGAGGTTCGCTGGCATGACAGCTTCGTACCACCGGCTCGGCGAGACCTCTGTCACCGATCAGTCATGCGTCGCCGCCACCAGCGCGTTGGAGCCAACGATTTCGCGCCGCCGTCTGCTAGGCTCGCATCGATGCGGGAGGAGCCCATGCGGCGATGGTTGGGAGTGGTCCTCATGCTCGCAGGCTGTGTCCCGGACGGCATCGCACGCGCCACATGCGAGAGCGAGATGCTGGCGACGGGAGACCCCGAGCACTGCAAGGTGTACGCAGACTTCGTCACCCAGAAGTCAGCCATCCACTTCGACTCGGAATCGCGCAATTTCGTGGCCCAAGTCCAGATCAGCCTGCGGGTCGCCAAGGGCACGCTGGACGTCGTCTATCGCGACCTCGAGGGGCCCCATCGGGTCACGATCACCCCACAGGCCCCCTTCGCGACGAGCATGGAGACCAAACTCCATCGCGAGACCCGCTCCTTCACGCTGGACTTCGAACCGCAGGGACGGGTCGAGGGGCTCAGCGGCACCGTGGATTTCGCGACGCGGTGAGATATCCTCGAGCACTATCACGATAGAAGTCACCAGACCTTGCCAGCACCTATTGGCCTCACGAGCGCGAGCGAACAACGGCCGCGCCTGGGTCAGGCTCCTCGTCTTTGGCATCGTGCTCGGGGCAGCCGGCTGCGCCAAGGACGAGTGCTCCGAGGTGGGCAGCCGCTGGTGCCGCGGCGACCAAGTCGTGACATGCGAAGAAGATGATGGCTCCGACACGTTCGGCCCGGGTTCGCGCAGCGGCCACGTGATCGAGGTCGAGGAAGACTGCGCCGAGGAGGGGCTGGCGTGCATCGAGCACAACGCCGAGCCCGCCTGCGGTTTCGCGAAGGTTCGCTGTCTGGATGGGCGCCCCTTGTGCGTCGGCAACTGGGCCGCCTCGTGCGCTGACGGCCGGAAACATCCCGAGGCAATCCAAGAGTGCAGCGGCGAGACCGCCCACTGCGTCGTGGGACTGCTCGAAGCGCATTGCTCCGCCATCGGCGAGATGTGCGACCCGGCCACGGCGGAACCGCGCTGCGTAGAGCCATGGATGGTTGCGTGCCTGGACGGCGCCTGGCTCACGCATGGGCCGGGTGGGTTCTCGACAGCGTGCCCCAAGTAGCAGGGTGCCGAAGAGAGCTTCCCCCCGGGGATCGTGATAGCGTCCGCCCGGCCGGCAGCAGGATGGACCTCGAAAGAAGCAGCGCGCACGCCCGCGCCCCCCGCGTCGTAGGGGTTCTCGCCGCCGGCATCCTGTGGGCCGCGAGCTCATCGACTGCACAGGCTAGTCCACCCGAGCGGCCCGCGCTCAACTGGGTGCGCATGCCGGGAGCGGAGTCGTGCATCGATCCCAAGAACCTCGGCCGACGCGTCGAGGCCCTCACGGGGGCCGTTTTCGCCCTCTCCTCGGAAGCCGATTTCGTGATCGAAGCCCGGGTCGCGCCCACCGACCACGGGTTTGAAGCCCACGTCGTGACCCCTCCACGCCGCTCGACCTCGGCCGAAGCGGGAGAACGGGTGCTGGAGGCACCGAGCTCGGACTGTCATGCCCTCGATGAGGCGCTCGTCTTCGTCTTGGCCGTGGCCATCGATCCCAGCCTGTCCGAGGCGGCCATCGGCGCGAACCTCGGCAGCTTCGCGCAGGAAGTACCGCCCGAGCAGAGTTTGCTCGTCGAGCTCGAGCAGCAGCCACCCGTACCTGCGCCGCCGCCACAGGACGTCTCCACTCCCGCCGGGCCGAGCGCCTCGCTCCCTTCGCAGAGAGCTGAGGTGAAGCCCACGCAGCTCCATGGCGTGGTCGCTGCGAGCGCCAATCTACTGGGCTTGATGCTGCCCAAGACCCGCTGGGGGCTAGGAGTACTCGGTGACCTCGAGTTCTCCAAGCGCTTCGGCGTGCGCCTCGCGGTACGAGCTTTTCCGTGGGGCCCTCGCACCGCGCTTGGCAATGGTTCGCTCGCGGTCCAGGTCTATCAGTCCGCCCTGCTGGGCTGCCTGCAGGTGGTCCCGGTGGGCAACCTGACCTTCGCCCTGTGTGGTGGCGCGGAGCTCAGCTATGCCCGCGGAAGCGGCGAGCAATTCGTGAGAAACCACGCCCGATCCCTGTGGCTGCCGGCGCTGACGGCGAGCGTCACGGCGCGGGTCTCGCTGAACCCGCGCTTCGGTTTCCTGGTCGACGTGGCGGGTAGGGTGGGGTTCAGGTCGCCGGCCTTTTTTGCCGATCAGGGGGCCGCGCCGGCGACTTTCACCCCTGGTCGGTATGGCCTCGGCCTCACGCTCGGACCCTACTTCGAATTTTAAACTGAGTTTTCCTCTCCGCCCCGCACCCACCTCCACGTGACCGAGCATTTCCCCCAGCTGTTTCGCACTCACGCGCCGTTCGTGTGGCGTGTGCTGCGGCGCTACGGCGTGCGCGAGCAGGACCTCGAGGACGCCTGTCAGGAGGTGTTTCTGGTGGTGCACCGCCGCCAGGGAGACTTCGAAGGCCGCTCGAGCCTGCGCACTTGGCTCTACGGCATCGCACGCAAGGTGGCCTCCGGGTCACGGCGCACCATGCGCCCCACGGCCTCGGCCGAGGCGCTGGAGTTCGAATCGAACCTGCCAGTCTCGGAGAGCGATCCCGAGGCCGACCTGGACCGCAACCGAACCCTCCTCTGGCTCAACACGGCCCTGGGCGAAATCGACGAGGACCAGCGCGAGGTGTTCGTGCTCTACGAGCTCGAGTACCTGACCATGGCTGAAGTGGCCGAGGCGGTCGGCTGCAACGAAACCACCGCGCTCTATCGGCTCGAGGCCGCACGGGACAAGCTGCGTCGCGCGCTGAAGCGGCGGGCACTGGCGCGAACGTATTCGGCCCCGACGAATCTCAGGGAAGGTGTGCGATGACACATGAGCCCCAGCGTTGGTTGGAGGACCGCGCGTCACTCGACCCCGATTTCGCGGAGGCGGCCGTCAGCTTCCAGCGCGATGCCCCGAGCCAAGCCCAGCTGGATCGCATGCTGCAACGCTTCGCTGTGCCGGAGCCCGTACCGCAAGTGAAGCTTGCGCCCGAAAACCTGCCCATGACCGTCAAGTGGCTCGGGGTCACCAGCCTTGCGCTGCTCACGGGACTTGGAGCTCTCTGGTTTTGGCCGAGTGAGGCTGCCACGCCTGTGCCCGCGCGAGCCGCGCCGGAGCAAGCGAGCCCCACGGCCGAAGCCCATGCGGCGTCGCTCGAACATGCGGCCGTTCCGCGCGAAGAGGCTCCGCCCGCCAAGGTAGCGCGCAAAACCCGCGTTCTGCCCGCGCGGACGGTGTCCCAAGAGGCGACCGAAGAGAACGTCCTGCCCGCGGCCGAGCCGCGAAACTCCACGAGCGAGCTCGAGCTCCTACAGCGTGCCCGTCGCGTCCTTGGGGCCAGCCCTACACGTGCCCTGGAGCTGGCCGAAGAGCACCGCGCCGCGTTTCCCCGCGGCCTATTTGCAGAAGAACGTGAGCTCCTGGCCATCGAAGCTTTGCTCGCGCTCGGCCGCCGAGGCGAGGGCGCGACGCGGGCCGCAGCGTTCGAAGGCCAGTATCCGCGCTCGATCCATGCCCAGCGCCTGCGGAGGCTGATGGCCCCTGAAGAAAAATCTGAGCTTCCCTCCGCGACCGGTCACTCATCGCAGGAGAAGGAGACGACACCCCAACCATGAATGACGTGCCTCTGCTTGGTTCGCTCGGTCGCATGGGCTCGGCCCTCGCATGGACGCTGTTTGGTCTCGCCGCGGGCTGCGGAGACGACGTGCGCGTCGGCAGCAACTACCCGGTCCACGATGGTGGCCAAGGGGTGAATGAGTCCGGCCCTGAAAGCTGCGTCGCCACCGAAGACCTCAGCGCCGTGCCCACCCAAGAGATTTACTATGCGACGAGTCCCGCGCTGTTCGTCGAGACCGCCCGCGGGGTCTTCAGCAACGCGAACGGTGACACGTTCAGCGCGCAGATCGCGTATGCCACGAAGCGCGTCGAGGATAGCTGCGTCGACGATCCTTCCCTTCCTGCAGCGTCGGACCTGTCGCCCAATCCGCCCAGCGCCATTCCAGATGGCGCCGAGCTCCCTTACGTGACGTTCGACCTTCAAGCGCAAATCGCGTTCCACACTGCCGACGGCGCTTGGGACGAACACTTCGATACGACCTTGCTGTTGACACCGCACCGTGAGGGCAACAACGGGGCGCTCGGTCTCTCCGGCAGCACCGAGCTCGCGCTGGCCGATTCTCGCAGGCACGTTCACGCTGCCGGGCGAGGACCCGGGGACGACAGATGGGGCGAACGTGAATCTCACCCTCAGCTTCATCGACGGCGGTTGGTTCCTCGACCGCATCATTTACGAGCACGCCAGTGTCCCCGCGGGTGAGGAGGGGCTCCCCGGAGTCGCCTGGTCCGCGGGCTCGGTGTTCATCAAGGAGAGCGGGAGCCAGCCATGACCCTCCATGTTTCCACCGACGTGACTCGCCTCGTGTTGTGCTTCGCGCTCGCTTGTGCTCCGACGCTCCTGGCCTGTGGCGAGGACGCTCTGGTCGGGGAGGGCGACAAGAGCGGAGAGCCCCACGGGAATGGTGACCCCGGTGATCCAGAAGCCGACTGTTGGCGGGTCGAAGACTTCGCATCCGTGCCTGCTAGTGACGCCGCTTTCGCACAGAGTCCTGCGGTAAGCATCGAGACCGCGCGCGGCAGTTGGGGCAACTCCCTTGGAGATTCCTTGCTGGTCGAGATCCCCGGCGCTGGCAAACGTCGCGAATGGATTTGCTACGACGACCAAAACACGCCGGCCCCCCCGGGCCCCATGCCCTACGTGGAGTTCGAGCTCCCGGCCGTACTCACGCTGCGCACGGCCGACGGCGGCTGGGACGAACGATTCGACACCAAGCTCGCGCTCCATTCCTACGGACCCGATACGGGCGACAACGTGTTCAGCCTCCGGGGCGGCGGGTCTATTCCGCTGGCTGATTTGCACGGCACCTTCGTCGTCCCCGAGGATCCGCAACATCCAGCGGCGGACAGCGTGTACATCAGCGCAAGCTTCGAGAGCGGTGGCTGGTTGGTGAGCCGAACGGTCAACCAAGCGCGCAACGATGGCGAGTCCTGTGGCTGCCTTGCCGACATCGGCCCCGCGTGGGAAGGCGAACCGCTGGCCTTGGTGCGGAAGTAAGGCGCGAACCCGCCGCTGGCTGGCGCCCCTAGGTCGCTGCGCTAGCCCCTTCGGCATCGCGGCCCGCCGAAGGTGGGCATGAATACGACTGTCGCCCTTTCTCGGAGTCAGCGACGACCATGGACATGGTGTAAGGAAGCACTGCCCTGGTTGACGCAAAAATCCTTCGCGTGAGGCCGACAACGATGGAACCGCGACCGCCGGTGTACGCCAAGCAAGCTTCTTGCGAAACCGTGGAGTGAAGAGGGACGCTTGGCTCATGGGAGCGCTCTTGGCCGTCACTGGCCTCTCCTGCCTGTGGTGCTTGATCCACTCCAGACGCAGACTTCGCTTACAAAAACAGCAAGAAACGGCGGTGTTTGAATCCGCCCAGCTAAAGCTTGCCGTGCATTTCCCCTCGATGACGTGGGCGAACTGGTCCCTCGGCGGAGGCGGCGTCCTGGTGACGGGGCCCGTCCGACGCAAAGGCCGACGACAGTGGCTGCTGGGCCACCGCGAGAAGCCGGCAAGGACGCCCGTCTGGCAGGCCATCGATCCGGCGCTCGTGGAGACCATCGAGGCCGCCTATCAACGCTTCGCACATGCGGAGTTCGAGTCCGAGATCGCCAATCAGTTGGGCAGTGCGTGGCTCGAACAACTGCGCCAGCGCGTCGGCAAACCCGACCAGCGCCCTGCAATCGTCCTCATCAGCCACCTTCGCCTGGCGAAGGCGCAAAAGAACGACCGAGCACGTCCGCCTAGCTAGAGAGCGAGCGGCAACATTCGCGCCGAACAACCTGAAGGACCTCGAACAAGCCAAGGTGCCCGTGTTGAACATCGTGCGCGATGAATGGACGCCAGCATACGTCCAGTTCGCCAAGGACTACGACGAAGCCAAGCTCCGCAAGGCATTCGCGGACGATCCGCCACCCCCGCCGTGACAGGCGGTAGCGCCGCGAGGCGGGGCATCGTTCAGCCTTACCGCCTCGCCATGCGCTTCTGCTTACCCGCTGTCGGCTACGGCCTGACGCACACGCTCGGACTTCCCATGCAGGTCCATCCGCTCTCGATACGACAGGGGGCGAGCAAACTGCTCGACATCACACAACCATCACCGCTCACGTTGTTGGCGTCGTCGCATTGCTCGGTGCCTTCTACGATGCCGTTGCCACAAGTGTGAATGCACGTGGTCCGGCCACCGCTGGGCGTCGTGCAGGTGTAGCCAAGCTCCAGCTTGCACAGGCTCGAGCAGCCGTCCGCTGGCGTACGGTTGCCATCGTCGCAGGCCTCTCCAGCGTCGAGCGAGCCGTTGCCACAAAGCGTGGTGCACACGCTCCTCCCGCTCGCGTTGGTCACACAGGTCCAGGTGGCTTCCACGAAGCACGAGAGGGTGCATCCGTCACCGTTCACCCCGTTCCCGTCGTCGCACATCTGTCCGGGGTCGACGATCCCGTCGCCGCAGCGGTAACAATGACTCTTCCCGCTGGCGTCGCTCGTACAAGTCCAGCCACTGTCGATGCGACAGGTCGCATCGCATCCATCGCCGACGATCGCATTGCCGTCATCACAGTTCTCGCCGACTTGCACGACGCCATTGCCGCAATTCTTCGTGCAAGTGCTCCGCGCATCGGCGTCGACCGCGCAGCTCCACCCGGTCTCCACAGCACAAATACCGGAGCACCCGTCGCCGGTCGCCATGTTGCCGTCATCGCATGCCTCGGAGCTCCGCATGACGCCGTCGCCACAGGTATTCGGACACGCGCCGTGCAGCACCTCGACAGTGGCCTGCCGGCCGTCCGACGAGAAACCGTTCACGCGCACCGCGAGGCGCCGGTATTTGTCGCAGAACGTATCCCCAACCTGCATCGCGCGGCCGAATCCAGCCGGGCGAACGAAACGGGTGTCGGCATCGCTGTTGACGACCGTGTTGTCGTACAGCCCCACGTAGACCCCCCTCGCGTCGATCTCCTCGTTCGTGACACCGGGCGGAGGCTGGTTGAAGCCTTCGTCGGTGCGGTACTCAACGAAGTAGAAGGCGTTCTTGTCGAGCGGAATGCGGAGCTGCTTGGATCCGCGGTAAACAGCTCGGAAAGGGTCCACGTCCCTCCCAGCATGTTCGTGTCGCTCACGATCTCGGCCGGCTGGAGCCAATTCATGTTCCAGAGGTGATGCGTGCTGAAGAGCGAAATCGTCTGCCTCACACCGCCCATGGGTTCGAAGTAGCCGTACTTCAGTGCTTGGCAGCCGCCGGCGGACAGGTCCGCGAGCCACGGTCCGGTGTCGCCATTGGGGCAGCTCCAAGACCCCGAGTGCATCAGGTTGCCGATGCCGTGTCCGATCATCTCGTGAACGAAGGTCGAGCGGTCGATCGTCTCGTAGGCGAGCGCATCGGGGCTCAGCTTGCCTCTCATGACGGCCGAGCCCGCGGTGACACCCGCGTCGGCGCTGCCCTGGAGGAAGTAGATCAGACGCTCGTAGTTGTCGACGGGAACGCCCGCCGCGCGGACGCGCGCCAAGATGTCGGCAGGCAAGGCACATTGATTTCCGACGCGGCCGATGGGAGCTGAGGGAGGCGCGCTGCACGTCGCCCAGTTCTCGGGCGTGCACTGGCAGTTCTTGGCGATGGTCTCACCCGCAAGCGTGATCCAATCGCCATTGGCGTCGCCGTGCACGTCTCCGATAATCCCCGCCTTTCCGCGCGACACGGTGCTCACGTACTGCCCCACCGTGTATCCCTGCCCGAAAATCAGATCCCGGACCTCCTGAATGGTGTGCGGGCGGTTTCCGCCGGGGGCGTCCTCGTAGCGCACCAGAATCACGCCGAGATCAGCCTTGCTCGGCTGGTCCGTGGAGGTCTGCACGTTCGCGTATTCAGGATTCAAACACGGTGCCGGCGAAGTCGCGGTGAGCGAGGCCAGATGACTCATGGGCCCGCCGTTGGACGAGTAGCCGACCTGGAACGTATAGGTGGTGTTCGGCACTACGTTATACGAAATGGCGAAGGGGTTCTTCGTGATGCCTAGCGGCTGACCGTCGCGGAAGACCTGGTAATCGGGCGATGCAACGCCGGCGGGCGGATTCCAATCGACCCTCATGACGAGGTCGTTGCACGCCTCGTTGGTGGTCAAGCGCAGGTTCGTGGGCGCGGCCGCACGTGAGGCATACGGCAGGTAGCTGCAACTGAACGGCCCCTGGTACTCCCAGATGAGCCCGGACGCCGTGAGCCAGTTGCCCGAAACGGCCGGCGGCTGAAACGGTGCGGTGCCCTTGAGTTTGGTGTGGATCGTGACTCGGTCCGTGTGGAGCCCGGCAAAGCCTACGTCGGTGCCGAGTGGCTGGTTCGGCACAACGACTGACTTCACGAGGGCGTTGTTCTTATAAAACTCAACCGTCAGGTTCGGACTGTCGCCGGCCCAAGCTTTCGCCAGGATGCGATACGTCGTCCCATCGTTGACGAGCGGCGGCAAGACGTTCAGGCCGTTGTCCTGCGCGAGGAATACGCTGTTTTCCCCAAAGCGAGAGAGGATCTCGCAGAGTTCTTCATGGTCCTGTTCGGGGCGCCCGGGGGACTCCAATCGTTCGATGGTCCAGCCACCGTCGCCATGCCAACACGCCTCGACGAGCTTACAAGCGCTTCGTGCCGCGAGCTGCGCGCAGACCTGGCGACGCGGGCCGTTCGCCACTGTGTTGTACTGCGTCGCGCTGCTCGTAACCTGAAACTCGAGGTCGGTCTGCGCGGCCCATTGCGTCCAGCCCACACCCGTCCCGCCCAGAAATGCCGTCCCCTGCGGGCGCGTCACGTTGATCCAGCCGTCTCCGGGGGCATCGAAGCCGCTCGATACATCGAGCATACAGAGGGCCGATGGCCACGTAACGACTGGAGCCACGAGCGCCTGTTCGCTCGACGCGACGGTCGACTCGTTTGCGATCGTCGACTCGCTTGTCGGGGACTCCTCCTCTACACCGCATCCTGCAGCAAGCGCCAGCACGCAGGTCAGAAGCTGCCAAGACCGTCGGACCTTACCGCCACAATCAACGGAAGTTCGTCTGAGAGATACCTTTTGAACCATCTTCCACCTCAGCGCCCAACCATGCCCATCGGATGAAGCGTTGCTGCGAAGTTCCTGAAACAGCCCGCTTACGCATCGGCGCCAACCACCACTAGAATTCAGGGGTGAACGCGAACGCGTGAAGGCGGTGCATGAAATCTCGCTGCACCGTGCGTCAGGGTGAACGCGTGACGCGGCCATCGTCCATGGAGGTACAGCTCGCAGGCTGCAGTAAGGTCGACTCGTCTGCCGTTGGAAGGGAGCAACCGGTGGTGCCGAGGATGAACGTCTCCGACGTGAAGGCGAGCCTCCGCCGCGTCGATCGGCAAGTCCAGGCCCCGCCGGCCCCAGCTGTTGATAATTATTGAAGAACTCGACCACAGCGCCGCCCCGAGCGCAAAAAGGCTCGGATTCGGTCACACTTGGGGGAGTAGCTGCTAGGAGCTCGGGTAGGGCAAAAGACTGCCCCCGGCGCAGCACCGCCCACTCCGATGACCCGAGGCCCCCACGTCCCCCCGCGCAATTCCGACATCGGCCGCCCCCCGTGGCTGGCGATCCTGCGGGCATGGGCTCTCCTCGCCATCGCGCTGACCGGTACCGCGCGAGCTCAAGGGCCCCTCGATCTCTTTCAGTGCTCGTTCACGGGCGCGGTTCTTACGGAGTGCTGCTGCCCGGCCAAGCAGCCAGCCCCTGTAGCAACGCTCTCGCAAGCGTGCTGCTGTGAACACCTGCACGTTGAAGCGGCGCCCGCCCCGAGCGCGACGATGTCCCAGGCGGCGCCCGCGCCAACCACGCCGCCGTGTGTGCTGCCATCGCGGCAGCCGACGGCGACTCTCGCACTCGCTGTGCCCGCGCGTGGCGCGCCTCGAAAACGCGACCTGGCACGACCTACGGCGCTCCGCTCCCGTGCGGGACCGCCGCTAACCATCGCCCACTGTCGCCTTCTGATTTGAGATCCGACCTTGCTCTGAATCGCTGGGGACCGCGCTTGCGCGCGGGCGAACCGAAATTCTGAGTTGGAGGTCTGTGTGCGAACCCGAGGGGTGTTCGCCGGGCTGTCGTTCTGGCTAGCGTCGACGCTGACGTACGCCCAGACGATCGCGCCGGTGTCGATGAATGAGCTGGATGCGAGGCTCGCGCAGGAGGCGCGGCTCGAGTGGATCGAGCGCGTGGCGTTGGCGGGGCAACCGTCCCTGGCAGAATCCAGAGCGCGGGCGCTGGCAGCGGAGGAACGGGCCACGGGCGCCGCTCGTCTGCCTGATCTCGAGTTCAAGTACGAGCAGTGGGCGGTGCCGCTCAATCGCCCCTACGCGCTGAACCGGGCCGACACCGTGATGTTCGGCCTCAGGCAGGCCTTCCCCGCACCGGGCACGCGACAGGCGCGAGAACGAATCGCCAACGAAGAAGCTCACATGTTCTCGGGCCAGACGCGCGTCGCCACCCGGGATCTGATGGTTCGCGTTCGGAGAGCGTTCTTCGAGTACTACGTCGCGGACCGCGTCCTGCGCCTACACCTCGAGCACGTCGGCGTGGCAGAGCAAATCGTCGCCCAGGTCCGAGCCAACTACGAGGTGGGCCGCGGCGATCAGCAGGACGTGCTGAAAGTCCTGGTGGAGCTTTCGCGCCTGCACAACGACCTCGCGGAGATTCGTCAACAGCGTGAGTCCAGTCGCCTGCTGCTGAACGCACTGATGGCGAGAACGCCGCAGGCCCCCCTCGGTCCCCCTTCCGAACCGAGTCTTTCCGGCGCGGCTCCGTCGGTTGCCGAGCTCGAAAAGGAACAGGCTACCGGTAGGCCCGAACTCGAGCTCGCGCGCCGCGCCATCAGACGTTCTGAAGAGACGTTATCGCTGGCGCGAAGCGCTGCGCGCCGACCGAGCTTCGTGGTGGGGGCGGACTACTGGCTCATGCCGACCGAGAACATGCCGCACGCCTACGGCGCCATGGTGATGATGTCGCTGCCTTGGCTCAACGGAGCTCGCCGCGCCGACGTACGAGAGGCCGAACGACTCTTGGCCGCCGATCGCCACGCGGCCGAAGCGACCCACAATACAACGGCCTTCCAGCTTCACGACGCCGTGGCCCGGCTCGACGCTGCGAGAACTTCGTTCGAAGCCATCGACCGCTCCGTGCTACCGCAAGCGGAGAAGAGCATGGTGGCGACCCGCTCGGCCTTCGCTGTCGGGCAATCCTCGCTCCTCTCCCTGCTGGACTCCCTGCGCGCGTACTTCGAGGTGCGGCTCGAGCACAGCCGGGCGTGGTCACGCGTGATGACCGAGCTTGCCAATGTCGATTTCGCCTCGGGTGGACGCGTGATTCCGACCCCGAGCATCGTGGAGGACAAGCCGTGACTGACCGAGATTCCCCGAACGAACCTGGTGTAGGCGCGGAGCTCGAGCACTTCGAAGAAGGCGTGGAGGCAGCACCTCCGGGCACGCGCGTGATGGCTGTCCTCCGCTGGGCACTGGTGGCCCTGATGGCTGGCGCCGCCGTCCTGTCGTTCGTCTATGCTTTCGGAGACACCAGTCACGCCGAGGGCGGCGGCCCGGTGCAGTACTACTGCCCGATGCACCCGTCGGTGGTGCAAGACCATCCGGGCGAGTGTCCGATCTGCAGCATGACGCTGGTTCAGCGCGAAGGCCCCGACGAGCACCAGGCAGAAGCGACGAAGCCAGGTCATGAAGGACACCGGCACGAGCCAAGCGATCCCTACTTCTGCCCAATGCATCCCGAGGAGACGGGTGACGAGGCGTCGGACCGGTGCCCCTTGTGCAGCATGAAGCTGGAGCAGCGCACGTCGACGGCGCCGCCGCCGACGGGAACGAGACCGTCGGCCCAAGCCGCCTCCAAGCCTGCGAGCGGCGACGCTCCAGCTCTCGCCGAGCCCCTTTCGCCCCTCGAGCTCACGCAGGACCGCGTGCAGCTGATCGGGATGAAGACGGCCCAAGTCACACGGGAAGGCCTCTCCGCCGATGTCCGCGCCGTTGGCTACGTGACCGCTCCCGAATCCGGTCTGGCCGTGGTGCAGACGCGGTTTTCCGGTTGGATTCAGGAGCTGCACGTGGCGCAGACCGGACAGCTCGTGCAGCGCGGTCAGCTCCTCGCCCGGGTCTATAGCCCAGAGCTCCTGGCCGCCCAACAAGAGCTGCTGAACGCAAGACGCTGGAGCGCCAGTGCCACCGGCGAAGGGGCCGGCACACCGGCGGTGAGTGGCCTCGCCCAGAGTGCCCGCGACCGACTCGAGCTGCTCGGGATGCATCCCGAAGAGATCACCCAAGTCGAGCGTGCAGGTACGCCCCACAAGTTGGTCGAGCTCCGATCCCCCACGCGCGGCTACGTGGCCCAGAAGAACGCCATCGAGGGGCTCTACATCCAACCCGGTACGCGCCTCTTCGACATCGCCGACCTCTCGAAGGCCTGGGTCATCGTCGAACTCTTCGAGCGAGACGCCGGACGGGTAAGCGTGGGCCAGCGGGTCAGCCTCCACCTCACCGCCTATCCCGGAGAGGAGTTCGTGGGGACGGTTCAATTCCTCTATCCCATGATCGATCCGGAAACCCGAACCCAGCGCGCGCGCATCGAGTTTCCGAATCCTCGCTTCCGGCTACGACCCGGCATGTTCGGCGAGCTGCTCATGCGCATGCCCAGCACAGATTCGCTGGTCGTGCCGCGAGAGGCGGTCATCGACACCGGCGACTACCAGTACGTGTTCGTCACCCAGGGAGAGGGCCGGTTTGCGCCGCGCGCTGTGCGCCTGGGCATGCGTTCCGACGAGCGCGTGCAGGTGCTCGCGGGGCTCTCCGAGGGCGAGTCCGTGGTGACCACCGGTAACTTTCTGCTGGACTCGGAGAGTCGGCTCCGCTCCGCGATCGAAGGGGCTTCACATAAGCCCGCTGGCACGCACTGAGGGAGGCGTCATGGTCGAGCACATCATCGAGTTCTGCGCCAGGAATCGCTTCCTCGTGCTCCTGGGGGTAGGGTTCGCCACCCTCGCTGCCCTCTGGTCCGTCGAGCGCGTCAAGCTCGATGCGATCCCCGACCTCTCGGATCCGCAGGTGATCGTCTTCACGGAGTGGATGGGGCGCAGCCCCACGCTCGTCGAGGACCAGGTGACGTATCCGATCGTCTCGTCCCTGCTTGGCGCTCCTCACGTGACCGACGTGCGCGGCTACTCGATGTTCGGCATGTCGTTCGTCTATGTGATTTTCGATGAGGGCACCGACGTGTACTGGGCGCGCAGTCGCGTGCTCGAGTACATGAACGGGATCCGGAGTCGGCTCCCGCCCGCGGTCGACCCGGTAATAGGGCCAGACGCCAGCGGCATCGGCTGGGTGTTTCAGTACGCCCTGGTCGACAAGAGCGGCAAGCACGGCCTGGACGAGCTGCGCACCTTTCAGGACTTCAACCTGCGCTACGCGCTGGGGAGCGTTCAAGGGGTTGCCGAAGTGGCGAGCGTCGGAGGGTACGAAAAGCAGTACCAGGTTACCGTGGACCCGAACCGGCTGCGCGCCTTCGGCGTGACGCTGGATGACGTGATCGCAGCGATTCGTGATTCGAACAGCGACGTCGGCGGGCGCATCCTCGAGATGTCCGGCCGCGAGTACTACATCCGGGGTCGCGGCTATATCCAGGACCTGGCCAGTATCGAGAGGATTGCCCTGAAGGCTGCACCCCCCACGGGGACTCCGGTGTTGGTGCGGGACGTGGCCCAGGTGCGCTTCGGGCCCGAGATCCGGCGCGGGCTTCTGGAGTGGAATGGGGAAGGGGAGGCGGTCGGGGCGATCGTCGTGATGCGGTATGGCGAGAACGCGCTGGAAGTCATCGAGCGGATCAAGCAAAAGCTCGTGGAGATCAAGTCGAGCATTCCGGAGGGAGTGGAGCTGGAGATTGCATACGATCGGTCGGGCTTGATCCAGCGCTCGGTCGACACGTTGAAAACCGCCCTGATCGAAGAAGCCGTGGTGGTGAGTCTCGTCATCGTGCTGTTCCTGCTGCACGTGCGGAGCTCGCTGTTACCCATTCTCTCGCTGCCGATCAGCGTGGCGCTCTCGTTCATCCCGATGTACCTGCTGGATATCCCGTCCACGATCATGAGCCTGGGTGGCATCGCGATCGCAATTGGAGCCACCGTCGACGCCGAGATCGTGATGATCGAAGCGTCCCACAAGAAGCTCGAGGAAGCCGGGCCGAACGCGGACCGACGCAAACTTCTCGCCGAGGCTGCCAAGGAGGTGACGCCGGCGATCTTCTTCTCGCTGCTCATCATCGCGGTGGCGTTCTTGCCAGTATTCACGCTCACGGGACAAGCCGGTCGGCTATTCAAACCACTCGCCTACACCAAGACCTTCGTCATGCTGTTCTCGGCGCTCCTGTCCATCACCTTCGCTCCGGCGCTTCGGGACGTCTTGATTCGCGGGCGCATTTTTCCCGAGAAGAAGCACCCGATCTCTCGCTTCATGGTCGCGCTCTACAAGCCATTCGTGTTCGTGGCGCTGCGCAACCCACTCTCGACCATCGCAATCGGTGTGCTCGCCCTGGCTTCGGCCGTCCCGCTGGCAAGCAAGCTCGGACACGAGTTCATGCCGCCGCTCAATGAGGGCGACATCCTGTACATGCCGATCACGTTTCCGAACATCTCGATTGAACAGGCCAAGCAGCAGCTGCAGCAGCAGGACCGCATCTTGAAGACGTTCCCGGAGGTCGAGAGCGTCTTCGGCAAGGTGGGCCGCGCGGAGACGCCCACCGACCCGGCACCGATTACGATGGTCGAGACCACGGTGCGCCTGCGCCCCCGCGAACATTGGCGCAAGGTCATGGTGCAGCGCTGGTACTCGTCGTGGTGTCCAGAGTGGCTCAAGCCCGCGCTGCAACCTCTGTGGCCCGAGCTCGAACCGATCAGCTGGGATGCGCTCACGAGCGAGATGAACCGGCAGATGCGATTCCCGGGTTGGACGAATGCGTGGACCATGCCGATCAAAACGCGCGTGGATATGTTGACGACAGGCATTCGCACGCCCATCGGGATCAAGGTATTCGGTAGCGACCTGGCGAAGGTCGAGGCTGTCGGCGTCAAGCTGGAGGAGCTCCTCGCGCCGGTGCGCGGTACGCGCAGTGTGCTCTATGAACGCAGTCTCGGGGGGCTCTACCTCGATATCGAGCCAAACCGGGAAGCGCTCGCGCGCTATGGCCTGCGTGTTGGCGACGTGCAGCGGGTGATCGAAACGGCCATCGGCGGAACGCCGATCACGATGACGGTTGAAGGCCGTAGCCGCTTCACCGTGAACGTGCGCTATCCCCAGGACCTTCGCAGTGACATCGAACGGCTGCGACAGGTGCTCGTGCCCGTGCCGGCCGGAATGCAAGGGCCTGCGCCGATGACACCCGAGAAAGGGGCGCAGCTGGCCCCCGACGTGGAGTCCCGCGTGTACCTCGCGCAAGCGATGCCGGGAATGGAGAACGTCGCAAGCCGCCCGGCAACGGCAACGTCGGGACTTCCCGCTCCCATGACGCAGTCCGATGCTCCGGCCATGGACTTGGGGGGAGGGGGCATGGGACCTTCACAGCCGGCCACTGGCGCGCAGGGCGCCGTTCCACTCGAGCCGGGCACCGGCCGAACCGCGGGCAAGACCTACATCCCGCTCGGAGAGCTCGCGTCGATCCGCATAGTCGGCGGTCCTCCCATGGTGCGCGACGAGGACGGCATGCTGGTCGGTTACGTCTATGTGGACATCGACCAGGTCGCTCGCGACATTGGCGGCTACGTCGACGACGCCAAGAGAGTCGTCCAGGAGGCGATCGCCCAGGGAGAGCTCGTCCTTCCGCCCGGCTACAGCCTGCGCTGGACAGGACAGTACGAGCTGCTCCAAGAGACCGCTGCACGCATGAAGGTCGTCATCCCGGTGACCCTCATGATCGTCGTGCTTTTGCTGTTCTTGCACTTCAAGAACCTCATCGAGGTCTTGATCGTCCTGCTCTCGATCCCCTTCGCCTTGGTGGGCAGCGTATGGTTGCTGTGGCTCCTCGACTACCGCGTCTCGACCGCCGTCTGGGTGGGCATCATCGCCCTGGTCGGCCTCGCAGCCCAGACCGGGATCGTGATGATCGTCTACATCGACCATGCCTACGAGCGCCGCAAGCGCGCAGGCAAGATTCGCGACCTCAACGACATCATCTGGGCGCACATGGAGGGCACGGTGCTGCGCGTTCGACCCAAGCTCATGACCGTCTCCACGATGCTGATCGGGCTGGTCCCGCTCCTCTGGGCGAGCGGTTCGGGCTCCGACGTGATGAAACGCATCGCTGCTCCCATGGTCGGCGGCCTACTGACTTCGGCTTTCCTGACGCTCGAAATCATCCCGGTGATCTACACGTACTGGCGGCAGGAGCAGCTGCTCTGGGAGCTGCTGCCTGGTCACGACCGCGAACGGCTCGTGCGTCTCAAGGCGTTGGCGACGCTTCACGGTGCCGCGTGGCTGTCGCTGGCGGCGCTTGGTGTCACGTTGGTCTACGTGCCACTGCCCGAAAGCCCCCGCGTCACCTGGCTAGCGGGTTCCTTGCTGCTCATCCTTGGCAGTGCGACGGGCTACCTCGCCCTGAGACCTGCCGCGCGGCAGCTGGTGTGGCCGCGGGCCTCGAGCGGCTGAAGCGGTCCTCGGTGAGCGCAGGCTTTGGCGCTCTCATTTCTTGCCTCGCTACGAGCGGACTGGTTGGGGATCGAACCGTGGCAATGCGTCTCGACTCCGGTCGATTCGGGCGCCAATCCACAGCACCACAAGCAAGAGCAAATTGGTCGCCGCCATAGCTTCGACTCCAGGCGGTGGTGGTCCGAAGTAGGCCCCGACGTTCACCGCAACCAGGAACGCGCTGAGCACCGCAAGCGCGATGACGCTACCGCGTCCGCGAGGCGAAGTGCTTCTCAGGTAGAGCGACATTCCAACCGCGAACAGCACCAGTTCCACGGAGAGAGCGGTTACCGGATAGTTCCAGAGGCCTAGCCCGAAGCGCGGACCGTGTGGAACCAGCGGCATGTCCGGTCCGTGGGAGATCCAGTCGAGAACGAAGTGGCTGACGACGCCGAGGAACAGCACCACAGCGATGCGGAAGGCACCGCGATGCAGTGCGAGATATCCCGCGCCGACCAGGAGTCCCCAGACGATCGACATCACGAAGCTATGGCTCACCCCCGTGTACTGGAGGTCGAGGGGCATGGCCTCGGTGATGCCCGGAACGATGCGAGCCTGCTCGATGCCCGTCACGATGAACACGCCCCACAGCAGGTCGAGGAAGACCGGCGCGAAGAGAAGCCAGCCCAACGAAGCGTCTCTGGCCCAACGCTTCGACGCGAAACCCACAGCGAGATGACCGATGCCCATGGCGCGCAGTGTACCGCACCGATCTCGGTCCGCTTCGACGCGCTCGCCAATCACCCCGTCGCAGCGAAGCGCAAGATGCCGCGCGGCGCTGGCCCCTCATGTCTCAGGGCGCGCTTGCCTTCCAATCCGGCGCATAATTGTTGCCGCCGTAGGCCATGCAGAAGGCAGTGTTATCGTCGGCGTAGGTGGGGTCGGCGTTCACGACGGCGGGCCGAAGAGCGTCCCACAGCTTGGCAGGGGAGTTCTGCTGCGCGAGATCTTCCAGTGAGAGCATGGCGGGGTCGAAGGTGTTCACGGGCGTGAGGTTGACGCCGACGACCACGAGATCGAGGCCCGGATGGCCCTGGATCACCTGACCTCCCACGCCAATCGCTTGCCACACGCCCACGTCATACTGCTGCGAGCACGTGTACGGAAGGGTGTAGCCGCAGTTCGGTGATTCCATGAGCGGCGGGTGGGGATAGCTCTTGTGCAGTGCCACAGGCGCGCAGGAGCCTGGAAGCAAGGGCCCGACGGGCAGGGGGCCTGTCGCGAGATCGGCGATGCCGAGTCCATATCCTGAAGCGGAATTGAGCCAAGTCAGGTACCCGTACCCCGTGTTCGCGTCCTCGAAGGATGGGTGCGTCATGCGATAGATCCACTCGGCATCGAGAAGGCGCTCGCCCTTCCACACACCTCCGCGCAGCATGAGAAGGCCGACTTTGGCCATGTCATAGACGTCGGTGATCCAACTGAAGGCGAGGACCTTATCCGGCGAGCCGTTGTTCCATGAGGAGTGTGCGAGGCCCAGCTTCTTGAAGAGGAAGCGCTGCGTGAACTCCTCGAGGTTCGCGCCCAGCCGTGCTGGGTCTTGCGCAATCGCAGTGTTCAGGACGTCGCTCAAGCTATTGATCTGCACCGTGCCCAGTGTGTCGTACTGCATGGAGCGCTTGCGCAAGCCGCTCGGGTCGTAGCTGAGGTCGGTATTGTGCGCGATCATGGCGAGCACGTGAGCGATCTTGGCGTCTTTGTTGTAGGTGAACTTCTCGTTGTCCGCGTCGAGCCAGTGATCGATGCGATCGGCGTCGCTCAGGGGGCCTTTCTTCAGCTCCGCGGTCGCCGGGATCTCGCGGGTCTGATAGGCCACCATGCCGGTCACGAGGGCGCCAAGCGTCTTGGTCGCGGACCACGCACCGACCAGCGGCATACCTTCCACCTTGTATTGATGGCAGAGCTTGCCGTAGCGAACCACGGCCCAAGGCGTATTGAGGATGGCGTCGGCTGCCTTGAGCGCTTCAGGATCGAGCTTGCAGGCTTCGCGCACCTGGTCTTCAGGCACGAGCTCCCAGGGCATGGTGTCGAGGTTCTCGGTGGGCATCTCTTCGGATGCGTCTGGCTTGTCGAAATACCAGGCCCGCCCGGCGTCCTTGGCGGGTTCGCCTGCATCCTCGTTCTGACGGGGCAGCGCGGCGGCGTCGGCTGGACCACCATCATCGGGCTCCTCGTGGGTACTCTTGTGACTGTCCCCTCCGCACGCGGTAGAGGCCAAGACCGTCAGGAACAGCAAGCGAGAACACCTTAGGCCAAGCGAGTCGAGCTTCATGGAAATGCACCCCAGCCCGTGACCTATCACGCAGCCTGCTCCGGCCTGAGCGGGTGGGACCTCTCTATCAACGAAAGGGCCGCTCCCTGCCAACCGCCCTCTGCGCGTGTGACCTCCGGGACCCAAATCTTGTCTCCCTGGAGCCCTCTCTTCGACGCGGTGCCTTCTCAGGGGCATCCCTCGACTGGCTGGATATTGTCGACGAACACGCCCGCGATTCCGCCGCCAGGAGCCGCAGCAAATCGAATGTGGTCAAAAGCCTCCTTGGCTGTGAACGTGACGCAACTTGTTTGCCAATCACTGGTCGCAACCGCCGACGTGGCCACTAGCTGGTCTTGTCCGCAAGCTTGGCCTCCGACCCAAATCTCGGCGGCGCCAGCGCTTGCTCCAAAGAAAGCCCCCTGGGTTCGGAACGCCAGGTCGAACTGGAAGCTGTAGCTCTTGCCAGGCATCAAAGGGCTACACAACTTGGCCCCGACGGATTCGCGATTCCCCAGGACGTTGTAGACGACGAGGTAGGTGGCTCCGTCGCTCGCCGCAGGAGCCCCTTGAGACCCACTCCAACTCTGGTGCTCGTCCCAGATGTCGGGGCTGAACGAGCACTCTTGCCACGCCGCTGCGTCGAACGTGACGCCTGCGGACGCACCGGGCGTGCCAGGAGCCACGGCGCCCGCGGACGTGTTCACGCCCGGCACCCCTTCGAACGACGGATTCGACAGGCAGAGTTCGGCTGCTGGGCCGCCACACCTGAGAACCTCCGCGGCCACCTCCGTGCTCGCGGTTTCAGCAGGACGCCCCAACTCGATACCTTCGATAGCGGTGTCGGTGGCGCTCACCGAGAGCTTGGCGCTGGCATCCAGACAGACATGGCGCTTCGCGCTCGTCGAGCCGTCCTCCCATAGGAACGTATAGGGGGCATTGCCCCCTTTCGCGACGGCTTCAATGTCAGCGCAGTCACCGGTACAGGCCAGGGTGATGACCTCAATGGTCATCTTGTCCTGGTCTTGAACACGCACACGGAGCGCCTTATCGTCCCCGGCCCCCTGGTCGCCCGGGTCGTCAGCTCGCTCGTCGTCGCCACCATCATCCGGCTGACCGCGCTCAGGCCCTCGGTTGCTGTCGGTGTTCTGGCCGGAACAGGCGAACAAGAGGGCCACGAGCATCAGGGGAAGGGCGGTCCGCGTCATATCTCTTCATGAGCCCACGCGCCGGATCCTTGGCGCGGGGGGCCGATGAAGCGACGAAGAGGCTCATCGAGTCGTTCGACCCTCCGGGGGCTCGCTAGCGCCCGGGTAGGACGTGTCGTGACGACATATGTACTGCCGACGAGAGAATCGGGGCGTTTTCATGAATTTTTTATGAGGCGGGAAAGCGACCTTCCGTCTGATCAAGTGCGCCCGCCCCGAGCTCAGGAGCAGTACATGGAAGTCGGCGCTCGCCGAAACTCACCCCGTTGGACTCAGGTCGACGTTGAGCACCTTCAGCAAGACATTTGCTTGTGCGAGCTCGGTTTCGCTGGCGAGCACGCCGAATGCGAGCCGTAGCATGGTGTCGCGCGTGCCCTTCCAGCTCGCGTCGCTCCCATCCGACTCGAGCTGATAGCGATAGCCGAGAAACTCGATCCCGTGAATCAGCGCGTCGAGCACGTGCTCCTGCGTGGGTGGGCGACCAAGGGCCGCGGTCGCGTCGACCCAGCTCCGCTTCAACACTTGAATGCTCTCGCGGCGATAGTGCGATACCGGCGAGTACTCGTCGTGGAGCTCCGAGAACAGCGGGCGCAGCATAGGTCCGAGTTGCTCGCCCCAGCGCCGCCAGGCCAAGAGGCCGGCTTCGACCTTCTCGTAGGGTGCACGCGCTTGTGCGATCGCGCTGAGTATTCCGTCGATGAGCGCCTGGTTGACCTCGGCCAGGACCAGCTCGATGGGCTCGTCTACCGAGGTGAAATACTTGTAGAAGGTGGGCCGCGACAGACGGGCCTCGGCGATCACCAGCTCCACGCTCATACCGTGATAGCCGACCCGTGTGAACACCGTGCGCGTCGCGTCGACCAGCGCCCGCTGCATGAGTGCTTGTTCGTCGGCACTCTTGAGCGGGCGACCGCGCGGCGGCGAGCGCCGAGTGCTTCGGCCGGTCGCCGCGTGAACGGTCGCGCGTTTGGGCTTCTTGCGGGGCGAAGGCATCTCACACGAATTACGCTAACACGACTGTTAATGCAACTGCCTCTCGCAGAATTGTGCTAACACGTTAGTTAGTTTAATTATGCGACGCAGGATCAGCCTTCTGCCGTCGCGGCAGGCGCCCCTGTTTTGCGGGTTTCCTCGCCAGAGCGGGTCCTCGTTACCGGAGTGCAACATGCTCAACGATCAAGTCATCCTCCTCACAGGCTGTTCCGCGGGCATCGGACATGCGCTCGCGCTCGAGCTCGCACAGCGGGGAAACCGCGTCTTTGCCAGTGCCCGCAAGCTCGATGGTTTGAAGGACCTCGAGGGCGAACCCAACATCGAAATTGTGCAGCTGGATGTGACTGACCTGGCGTCGATGGAGCGGGCAGTGGCCGAGGTTGTGAAGCGCGCGGGGCGCGTCGACGTGTTGGTGAACAACGCAGGCTTCAACTTGATTGGGCCCTTGGCCGAGGTTCCACTCGACGGTGTACGGCGCCTGTTCGAGACCAACGTGACGGGCCCTTTGGCCCTCATCCAGATGGTCTTTCCGCACATGGCGGAGCGGCGCTCGGGTCGCATCGTGAACGTGGGCAGCGTGGTTGGACTCTTGCCCACTCCGTTCGCGGGACCTTACTGCGCCACGAAGGCCGCCGTACACATGCTCTCCGAAGTGCTGCGAATGGAACTCACCCCCTTCGGCATCGAGGTGGTGGTAGTCCAACCCGGTGGTGTGCGCTCCGGTCTCGCGGATGCCGCCGCCCAGGACTTGGCGCGCTACGCCGCACCTAGCTCGCGCTATCACCGCGCCTACGCGGGAATCGAGAAACGGGCGCGCGCCTCCCAGGATCGCCCCATGGAGAGCAGTGCCTTTGCACGCGAGATCGCCGCAGCCATCCTCGCCGTAAGAGCGCCACGTGTCGTGCGGGCCGGCCGCGGCGCACGGCTGTACCCTGCGCTGAGCAGGGTGCCGGCACCGTTGCGGGACCGGCTCTTGATGAGGAACTTTGGACTCGAGCAGCTCAAGGCGCGCGAGTGAGCCACGAGCGCTGGCACCGTCGCGCCTGGTTTCCGGCGGAAACGCAATCAAGCCGCTTCTACGCCGCCGGGCATGGACCATCCACCGCCTCCGCTACTCGATCCCGTTGGCCGCGTTGCGGGCCAAGATGCACCACGGCGAGAGTGGCGTCGCTATCTCGTCTTGCTGCCCGTCGGAATCCTCTGCCCGAGCCATCCCGGCCAGCGGAGGGGGAGGACCGACCGCAGGATCACGAACCGCTTCTCCGAACGCTCCCCACCGTGGAGATGCTCGAGCATCACGATGACCGCGGCGAGGCTGAAGCTAGTGGCGCCCGCGCACAAGACGGCCCAGCTTGCTTCATGCGGGGATCCCTTCGACGACCAAGCGCCCGGCGTCAGCATGGGCTGCTGGCGCTCCTATTCACGTGCTTGGTGGCCAGTGCCAGAGCGTCCGCGGAGGACGCCACCGACCTTCAAAAGAAGACGCAGAACCCGGTCGCGGACCTAGCCTCTGTGCCGTTTCAGTTCAACTTCAACTCCGGCGGCGACCTCAAAGATCGAACCCAATCGGTCGTGAACTTCCAGCCTGTCGTGCCCTTGCCAGTGACCGATCGTTGGAACGTGATCGTACGACCCGTGATCCCCATCGTGAATACCCCGACGGCCGGGGGAGGGCGCAAGCTAGGCCTGGCGGACATTCAACCCCAACTGTTCTTCACGCCTGCAGACGCGGGCAAGATTGTATGGGGACTCGGACCCGTGCTCTCCTTCCCGACCGCCACCAATGACGCCCTCAGGACGGGACAGTGGGGAGCGGGGCCGGCCGGCGTTCTGGTCATCTCCACGGGGCACTGGGTCGTGGGCCTGTTGAGCAACAACGTGTGGCGCGTCGCCGGTTCAAGGCGAGAACCCAAGCTCAATGCCTTTACCCTGCAGCCCTTCATCAACTTCAACTTCGGTCACGGCTGGGCCCTCTCGTTTGCCCCTCTCATCACCGCGAACTGGACCGCTCCATCACGCAACACTTGGACCGTGCCGCTCGGTGCGGGCGTGTCCAAGGTTCATGCGATCGGCAAGCAGCCGGTCAATCTGTCGCTGCAGTACTACCGCAACGTGGCGTACCCGGACGGGTCCGGTGCAAACCAGCTGCGCATCGTTGTTGCGTTTCTCTTTCCGAAGGTCCCAATGGGGGCCGGTCCGATGGCCGCACCCGCGCCAGTCGGCGCGCCAGCGGAGCCGCACTGACGTCGGACAGGACTCGGCCCCACGGACCTTCGCGGCGCGACGACGGCTTACCGGCCTTGCTCGACGGCGGGCGGGGTCCAGGCTCCGCTGAGCACTTCGGGTTTCGGCCAGTATGTGCGAATGGTCATCTCGAAGTCGCTCATAGGCGCCGGCAGCCAGTTGGGTTCCTGGTCCTTTCCAGGCGAAGCGTGCTGGATGTAGAGCGTGAGTGAACCGTCGGAGTTGAGCTTCATGCTTTTCAGGTTCTTCGTCCCCACCGAATAACGGTTCATGGCATTGGGCACGAAGAAGTGGCGCGGGTCGTACATGCTCAGCGACCAAAAGCCGTCGACTGGCGGGATTCGGCCCTTGGCGAACGTAATCGTGTACTTCTTCTCGCCGTTCAATCGCTTCCCTTGACTGTCGACTTCCACGAAGAAGTAGCGGGTTTCTTCGGGCTTGTTGACATACATATTCGATTTGGCGGTGGCTGTACGCGTGAGGTAATCGAGACCAAAGCGTGCTCCGTTCGGCGGCGTATTCCAGCCTCCAGGCAGCGCGATACCATTCGTGCGGAAGTCGAGCAGCGGTGCAACGACCTCTCGCTCCGTCTCCACAGCCGCCTTGGTTATCTTCGCTTTGACCTCCGGATTCTCCTGAGCGGCCTTCAACACCGCGCGAGCCATGGCGTAGCGACTCTTCTCGCCAGGCAGCGGCGGCACCTGTTCGAGCACCTGGGGCAGCTGGTCGAAGAACGTCTTCGGGTCCACCCACTTGGTCTCCGAGGAGGTCTTCTCTCCTGCGGAAAAGTGCGGTGTGTTCTTCCAGTCCTTGGTGACCTGCTTGCCCGTGTACTGGCTCAACGGGTAGACCACCACCTTGCTCAGCAGGCCTTGAATCGCTTCCCGATCTTCGGGGCTGTCGTCCATGAAGACACGTGGCCCCATCGCTACCAAATCGGTTGGCGCGCGTACGACCCCAGCAAAGCCATCAGGCCTTTCGCCGTCCCAGTTCGGGCCGACCACCAGGTAGTTTCCAGGCTTGGTGCCGTACTGTTGTCCAAGCGCTGAGAACTCGTCGCTCCGTGCGTCATAAAGCGAGTACACCCAGAAGCGGTCCCCGAAGTCTGGGATTTGAAGCACGACCGGTTCTCTGTCCACAGCGCCGAACCCGAATCCGTAGACCACGTCTTGATTTGGATGCGCGACCCAGCGCTGCTCCGGGGACACGTAGTCGGTCAGCATCGACACGTAGCCGGTTGGTGCAACCGGCAGGATTCCGCCCTTGAGGCCAGGTTCCGGCGCCTTCGCAAAAGACTCACGTCGGTTGAACGCGTTGACGAGGGCCCAACCCCAAACGTACAGGTCGCGCGCCGTCATCTCTGCGAACTCGGGCGTCATCACGGTGCCGTCGGGAACCCCTGGAATGGGCTGTGCTGCTGCAGAGGTCGCCACCGACGAGCTCTGGGGCTCCTTTGTCGTCGCGCTTTCGGGATCCGCACACTCGGGCGCAGCCGCTCCCATTGCGGGGCGTTGCTGCGAACTACAACTGCACAGCAGTAGAGCTAACGAGCGGCTGGCAAACTTCGATGCGCTCCGAGTCATGCACACCAGGCTGCAATCGCGGTGCCAGCTTTTGTGCTGAACCGTGCACCTCCAAAAGAAACGTGCCGGCTAGTTGCGGGCCGCTGAGTTGGGCGCGGCACGCCGAATGACCGGCGGTCGCCAGGATCCATCGAGGATGGGGGCCTTGCCCCAGTACGCCCGGATGTAGAGCGAAAAGGGGCCTTCGGGGGCCGGTAGCCAATTGGACTCCCTGTCGGGGCGCGCCGGTTGCGCGCCGACGTATAGAGTCAAGGAGCCGTCGTCCATTCGCTTCAAGTCCTCGTTCTTGGTACCGATTGAATAGCGACCCAGACTGTTTGGAAAGAAGAAGTGCTCTTCGTTGTAGAGTGTCAGCGACCAGAAGCCATGCACCGGCGGTTCTTGACCAGGCGCGAACACGACCTCGTAGGCGTTGCCGCCATGGAGCTTCGCTCCCGACGAATCGACATCGGTGTAGAAGTACTGCGTCTCACTGGGCCGGTTGTCGAACATGTTCGACTTGGCAGTGCCAGTGCGATCGAAGTAGTCGAGGCCCCACTGCGCGTTGTTCACGGAACGGTTCCAGCCGTTGCCCGCTGGCCGGCCGTTGTGCCTCCATGCGAAGAAGGGCGCGATGACGTCCTGCTCTGCCGCGACCGCCTCTGCCGCGATCGCGCGCTTTAGCTCTGGATCTCGGGCCGCGACCTGCAGGAGCCAGCGGAACTGCGCGTACTGCGCCTCCTCTCCGGCGAGCGGGGGAACCATCTCTAGCACCTGCGGCAAATCGTCGAAGAACTTGTCTGGAACCACCCATCCGGTTTCCCTCTTTCCCTGCGGCTCGGGGCTCGGAAGACTTGGCGCTTCGCTCCAATCAATGTACTTCATCTTCCCGTCGAACTCCCCGAGCGGGTAGGCGGCGATCTGGTCGATGACGGGCTGGATCGCGGCGCGGTCGCTGTCGCTACTCTTCATGAAAACGCGAGGGATGGCATTGGCCAGCGTCGTTGAGGATCGGATCACGCTCGCAATCCCGTTGGGCACATCGCCCTGCCAGCTTGGTCCCACCAACAAGTAGAAGCCCGGCTTGGTGCCGTAGGGCTGACCGAGTTCACCAAACTGATCAGTCCGCTGATCGTACAGCGCGTATACCCAGAACCGTTCGCCAAAGTCGGGCACCTGAATGACGACGGGCTCGCTATCGAGATCGAAGAAGCCCAGGCCATAGACCACGTCCTGGTTTGGGCACACTACGAAGCGCTCACTCGGCTCGATGTAATCGTGGAGCATGCACAGGTGCCCGCGCGGCGCGACAGGCAGGACCCCGCCCAGCAGGCCGGGGCGAGGCGCGCGCGTAATCTTGGCCCTGCGGTTGAGCATGTTGACCATCGGCCAACCCCAAATGTACGCAGCCCTCGCGACCGTCCTGGCGTACGCGGAATGTGCCACTGCGTCCTCGTTCGGCATTTCGCCCTCCCGGCAGCGACGACTTTGTCGAACACAGACGCACGACCCGAAGTCGCCAGCTTTGCACTGAGACGTACTCGCGCCGCGCGAGTCGCCAAGTGGTTCGAGCCAAGTCCGCGCCGGCAGGTGGACCGTGCACCGTCGAGGCCGGGGGATGACCGCGACGCAACTGCACTGCGTGAGCGACGAGGAACCGCGAACTGTGGAAGCCCGGTGACACGGGGGAGGGAACGGCTGACACAACGTACTGCACGGCCGACGCATCGATAGACATCCTGACCATCTAGGTTCGTGCACGTGTGCCGACGACCAGGATGCGTCTTAGAGAGTCACGTCGGGAAACATGCTGTCCTCCGGGAAGTCCGAGCCTAGACATGCTTCGCGCGTCGGTTCGGTGGGCGGCATGTCTTCCACCTTGCGCAGCGTAAGCGTCGCGCTGCCGCCCAGGTCTTCCCCAAGCGCGGTTGGCTCTCGCACAGCGAACTTGATGTTTGGAAAGGCCTTCATCGCGGGATCGTACTTACCCTTGATGCGTCCCTTGTAGAAGTACTTCCGTTCGCCGACCAGGCTCGTTGCGTGATAGAAGCCGCGCGATTCCCCCTCGAACTCGCCGGACAGACAGTCCACGACTCCTTCGATAAAGGACCGAGCTTTGCCGTCGTCGACGTTGGTCTCTGGGTTCACGACATGCACACAGCCGGTGCCGACCGTGCTGAACTCGCCCGGCTCCGGATCTTGCAACGTCAAGGTGTAGGCGCTCTTCATCTCCACCGGGAAGATCAGGAGGCCGCCAAAGGTTGCTGCCGCGGAGCGATACGTGCCTGTTGCGTTTCCCTGATAGGTCCCGGGCACACAAAGCAGCGGCACGGGCTCACAGCGGTCGTCGGCACACGCGTCGGTCGCTTCTTGGTCGCCATCTCCGTCGCCATCTCCGTCGCCGTCACCGACGCTACCGTCACCGTCACCGTCACCGTCGCCCTGCAAAGAGGCGTCTGGCCCCTCGACGCGGCCGACCGTGCCTTGGGTACATGCCATGCCGGCAGTGGTCGCGAGCAAGAGTTGCCAGGTTCGTGTCAACCGCGAGATTCGCTTCATGTCATCCTCTCGCCGTGAATGTCTCGAGCATGACCGGCCTTGGAGAAAACGCGCGCGCGAACGGACTCATGTTCATCCTCTTCCTCGCGTGCTTCGGCGGCGGCGATGCCGCACGCGCGACGGCGCAAGATCACGGTGGGGGCACTGGGACTGCTGAAACTCTCGCTTTGGAGGTCACACCAGGAGCAACCTGCTTGATGCGCACGAGGCTCATGGAGCGGCTCACAGAATGGATGACCGGGCGGCCCATGGCCCCTGGCTTGCGCGCAGAAGTCATCGGATCCCCTGACGATCCGCAAGGGGTGCACTTCGTGCTCTGGCGTGATCTCGAGAGGCTGACCGAGCGCCGCTTTGCTCCTGGTCCAACCGATTGCGCACAGCTCCATGCCGTGGTTGCGCTGGCGATCGCCATAGCCCTGCGCACCACACTGCTCCACGATCTCGCCGTTATCCCGCCGCCGCTCCCACCGGCAGTACCTGCACCAGCCCACCCTCGAGTCGCGATAGGCGTGGACGCGCTCTTGGGTAGTGGGCTGGCTCCGGGCCTGGGCGCAGGGCTCTCGGCGCACGCCTCGTATGCGCCGCGACGGTGGTTCGGAGCGCGCTTCGGCGGGCTCGCCTCATTCGGACATCATGGACAAATTTCGGGTACTTCCGGCGGCTACAGCGCCGACCTGGTCGCCAGCCTGCTCGAACTCTGCTTCCAGGGGCGCGGCGCCGCCTGGCTTGAGGTTGCGACGTGCACTGGACCCGCGCTTGGTGCGCTGTTTACCGAAGGCGAAGGCTTCACCACGAACAGCTCGGCCTCCATGCTGTGGGCGCGCTGGCTGGCCAACGCCGAAGTTGTGCTGCGCATTGGCCCCCGCCTGGGGATTGCCCTCGGGGTCTTGATGGGGGTTCCGCTGATGGCTCCGCGCGCCGTGGTCCGCGACCAACGAGGCGGAATCGCGCACCATTCCCGGGTGGACGGCTTGGGTAGCGCAGTCACCGCCGGCCTGCGCGTGGACCTCTAACCGGTCACCCCGCTTTTTCTCCAAGGCCGCGCCCGCCGGCGACATATATGTCGCACGATGGCGGAGTTGCGGCCCGAAGGGCCAATCGACACGGAGGCCCTCTTTCGAGGCTATGCCCCCTTCGTCGCACGCTTTTTGTATCGACTCGGGATACAGCGGAGCGCAGTGGAGGATCTCGTTCAAGAGGTCTTCCTTGTCGTCCATCGAGATGGCGGGTACCAGCCGGGACCAGCAAAGCCGAGCACCTACCTTGCGACCATTGCGGTCCGGATCGCCGCGAATCATCGACGACGGCAACGCGCGCGCAACCTGTTGCTACAAAGTCTCTGGGCGCGAAAGCCCTCGGCCACCTCCTGCGCTTCCCCGCTCCTCGTGCTCGAAGCAACGGAGGCGCAGCGCCTCCTGCAGCAAACCCTGGAGATGCTACCGCCTCCCCTTCGCACGATCCTGGTACTCGCAGACCTGGAGGAAATCGCCTGCCCTGAGATCGCCCAAGTGCTTTCGCTACCTGTAGGCACGGTGTATTGGCGCCTCCATCAAGCGCGCGAGCGCTTTGCTCGTGCGGCCGAGAAGAACCAGCGCACGGCACGGTACATGCGAATGCAGACGCGGGAGGGCCAATGAGCACCGACCCAACACAGCATCGGCGTGACCTCGCGCACGACCTCATCGAGGCTGGCCGGGCGTCGAACGTCGTCCAGTACGATGTCGAAATCGGTCTCGCGCGACACCGCCGCCTCGTGGACCTCACCCTCGTTGCAGGTCCGCTCACCCTCGGCCAACGCATGCTCCGCTGGAGCACCAGCAAACTTGGCCTTGGCTTTCTGAGCCTAAGCATGCTGGTCAGCGCATTCGTCGTGCTGCGATGGGCACCTGAGGAGCGACCAGCGGAGAGGGCGCCTCCAAATCCGAGGCCCGTGCTCGCCCAGCCCATCGCCGTTTCTCTCGCGACAGCGGAGAGCCCTGTGCCTCCGCGAACCGCCCCTCCAGCCCCCGCGCAAGCTGCGAGGAGGCGGCCATCGCGCACAACGGTGCATGCCCATCGAGTCAAACCCGTGCCCAACGAGGGCGACCAGCCCGCGGCCAACGCCCCCGAACCGTCTCTCGCACAGCCATCACTCGCCTCCGCGTCTCCCGAGGACCCGACCGCGCGGGAAGTGCGAGAGCTCGCCGATGCGGAACGTGTGCTCGCCGCGGATCCGAGCCTCGCCCTACGTCTCGCGCGCACGAGCGACGCACACTTCGCCCCCGGCTTCCTGCGACAGGAGCGATGCTACGTGATTCTGCGGGCTCTTCTTGCGCTCGAGCGGCGGAGCGAAGCCGAGCACGAGGCGCGACGCTTTCGAGCGCTCGACCAGGATCCCGCCTTTGCGGCGCGCTTGCAGCGCATTCTGGACGATGCGAAGCGGAAGTTGACTCCATGAGCTGCGACAGACCTCAGGGCTAGCCACCGCGGCGGATGCGATTGCGGAGGCGCGTGTACGCGACCGCGAACACAGCACTTGGGCTGGTTAGGGTGCGTCAGCGCGCCCGCGCGGCGGCTGAGAGAGAAGAGGGCGGGGGCGGGGATCTTTCGCTAGGCGGACCCCTTTCGAGGTCCCACGTGGGAGGGGCTCGACGCGAATCAACATGCTGCGCACTTTCAGCTCCCGGTAGCGCTCGAGAACCCGCGCACTCGAGCCGTCTCGAAAACGGTATCCAGGTCTGGACAGCAACTCGCGGAAGGCATGTCCTAAGCACGGGCGCGTTCATGGATGAATGTCGCTCGTTCGCCGAGCGCTTGTCGTCTTCAATGAGCATGCGACTCGCGAAGATTGAAAAAGGCCACGCAATCCCGGGCAGGCCACTCACACACCGCAATGACGCACGCTGGCTGCGCTGATGGGCTGGGTGCTGCGGCGATCTTCTCGCGTCATGGGCATGTAACACCCGCTTCGTTCGCTCGGCACGCTTCGAGACGACGCAAGAGAGCTCGATAGAAGGTGTCCAGGATTTCCGGTCTGGGCACTCGGAGCTCATTCCATTCGAAGGCAGTCCGGAGCACGTTGCGGATGCGGATGAGCTGTTCGCGGCGCGCGAAATGCAGCTCGCACAGCGAGACCGTGCGCGTCTTGGTGGCGACGCCGGGACCCGGCGCTGCCGTGTCGGGTGGATAGCCGTACTTGTCGGAACCTTCCCGAAGCGCCAGAGTCACGGACTTCCCATCGTCTGACAGCGTCATTTGGTCCACCAATGCGTTGTCCATGCGCCAGTACCCGCTGTTCTCGTGGGGCGTCAGCTCCAGGCGATAGCCACTGGCGAGCTCGTGGCGAAACGCGTCGCTTCGCGGAGCGCGCTTGGTGTTGAGGAGGAGGCCGTGGATCGTCCCGGCCTCGATGCGCTCGATGTGTTGTGACGGGAAGTAGTGGGCCGACGAAAGGCGCAGATTGCGGTTCCAGAAGAGCAGGTGAGGGTATTTGTGATCATCGAGCGGAGGGGCCAGAGTGTAGGTGGTGATCAACTCACGACCCTGCGGGCAGATCTGTTCTGCCTGGGCCAGGGCCTGGGTGCTCAGGGCGGTGCCCTGAGGAAACGTCAGGTAGACATCGTGGGATGGCCCGGACTCCGTGCAGCTCGTGACGAAGAGCGCGAGGGCGCCGATACCGATCGAGACCGGATTCATGTGCTGTTTCCCCTGTTCAGAGACGAAGTTCGCGTGGTGCGGGATCCTAGGGGCGGGTTGCCTTTTTTGTTTCCGACCCGACTGGTGCGCGATAGGTTCGCGGTTCCCATGGTGACCAGAGGCGGCCAAGTGCGAAGAGTGATAGGTCTGGCCGCGCTCGCAGCAGTTGTGACTGGCTGCATGCGCATGTGGCACTGGATTGAGGGCGTCGAGGAGCTGGGCGCTGGATACGTGTTCGACGGCACTGACCTGATTGTGCATATTCAGACGGATCACTACGAGGGGGCTGGCACGATCGCCGTGCCGCCGAAGGTGATCGCGTACGCCTACGACGACAAATTTGCGCTCGTTTCGTCGAAGGATTCTTGCAGCGGGGCCGTCGTGTACTGGCTGATTTTGAAGACGGAGCCGTCGACGCAGCAAGCCATCGTCAAGGTCGGCTTTCCGAGTGGGCCTGCGTGGGCCAGCGCGTGCATCCCGCCGTCGCACTACAAGTTCTCGAACGTGCTCGGCCCGATGACGCAGGCGACATTTAGTGAGGCTCGGACGCAATACGCCGTTCCAGCGGAGCTTGGTTTGTGAGGGGGTCTCCAAAATGGACAAAATGTCGGGGGAAGGGGCTCCCCGCTCTCCAAATGACATTGGCTCTACAAAGCTGGGATCGTGGATGGGGAGTTTCGACAACCAGCTCGGGTGCTCCGGGCGTTTGTTCAGACTATGAGCAAACGTGATTTCGTTTCCTGGATAGCGCCGGCGCCCTCGGCCGTTGGCACGAGCGAGGGCTTCCGCCTTGCCCACGGGCCTCGGGCCTGTGTCCCCGCTGCAAACTATTCTCAGGCCCACGAACTATGCCAACCATGATGAAAGCCGCGCTCGTCACCCGTTATGGGAGCGCAGACGCCGTTCGCCTCGGCGAACGGCCCACCCCGGTTCCCAAGGCTGACGAAGTCTTGATCCGTGTGCACGCCAGCACGGTAAGTGCCGCTGATTGGCGCATACGCAGCGCTTCCGTGCCCCGCGGCTTCGGCCTTTTGATTCGCTTCGTGTTCGGCTTCCGCGGACCGCGTCAGCCCGTGCTAGGCTCGGAGCTTTCGGGCGTCGTGGAATCCGTCGGCGCGCGCGTCAGCCGCTTCCGTCCGGGCGACCGGGTCTTTGCGTTCCCAGGCGTCAAAATGGGCGCCCACGCGGAGTACCTCGCGATGCCTGAAGACGGTAAGGTGCTGCCCATTCCGGCCGGTCTCAGCATGGCGGAGGCGGCCGCGATCTGCTTCGGTGGCACCACGGCGCTCTACTTCTTGCGCGACAAAGCCAAGGTTCAGGCGGGGGAGAAGGTGCTGATCGTCGGAGCGTCAGGCAGCGTGGGTAGCGCCGCAGTTGAGCTCGCCAAGCACTTCGGCGCCGCGGTCACGGGCGTGTGCAGCGCTGCCAACCTGGAGTTCGTGCGCGACCTGGGAGCGGACCACGTCATCGACTATCAGGTGCAGGACTTCACGCAGGACGGCCAGCGCTACGACGTGATCATGGACTGCACCGGCACCGCGTCCTTCGCACGCTGCCGCGATTCGCTGACGCCTGGAGGACGGCTGCTCTTGGTGGTGGCGACCATGGGCCAGACGCTGGCCGCTTTGACGCGGAGGCAAGTCATCACGGGTGGCGGGCCCGAATCAGTGGATGACATGGCGACTTTGGCCGAACTTTGTGCGCGGGGAGTCTTTCATCCGCGGATCGGCGCAACCTTGACCTTCGAGGAGATCGCTCGTGCCCACGCGTTGGTGGAAAGCCAACACAAGCGCGCCAACTTGGTGCTTACGATGCCTTTGTCGCACTGATCGCCGAGAGCGCTTCGCAACCTGCGAAGCGCTCTACCTTTATGCCCGAAGAGGAAAACGCACCAGGCATTTCAGCAGGTGTTGTGTCGGTTGACTTCAGCAGGCTGGATTTCTCCAAGAAGCGAGTTCTCCCCGGGTACGCCGCAGTTCGCAATGTCGCCTTCGCCCCGGGGCGAAACACGGCGTGTCTGGGCACGGGTAGGCGTGGGAGACGAGTGTTACCTGGCTGCCGTCCACGCGATCAGAGCTCAATACTGTTGAGCTCGTTGCCCCGGCATATGCGCATGTGCGCCAAGCCGCTCAGTGGTTTGAGTTGGCACGCGACGACGCACGTGCCCTCGTGCCTCCCGGGAGAGCCGGGCGACCCGACATTTCTAAAAACCGCGATCCCGACATCTCTATAAAACGCCAACACAACCACTTCGGAGAGTAGACGCCGGGATCGCTCCCGGGGCCCCTCGCAGAACCGTACGTGCGGCTTTCCCGCATACGGCTCCCAGCTCAGCGCATCCGCGTCGGGGAAGGGTACAGGTGATGGACGACTCGAGGCTTAGGGATGATGTATCCCTCTTTCCAAAGCTGCAGGAAGCGCGCCCATGAGAACGACTTGCGCTGACTCCGCCGATTCAGCCACTTAAACAGCAGTTTCGCCGCCTGTCGGAAGTAGGCCCGGAGCGATCCGGAGTTCCCGCTGACGCCGTAGTACTGCTCGTAGCCGCGTAGGTGTTGCCGAGCGTAGTCGAGCATGGCGCGCCCACCATCGGTTCGCAGACTCTTCAACCGCTCCTTGAGCCCCTGCAGCTGCCGCCGCATTCGCTTCGCGTCCGTGCGCCGGCCGACCACGAACTGGCCGGCTTGGCTCTTGGCTGCGTAGTGAGTGAACCCGAGGAAGGTGAAGGTCTCTGGTCGTGTTCGATTTTCTCGGTGGCAGTGCTGTTGGGCGAAGCGCCCAAAGCGCAGCATCTTCGTCTTGGAGGGTTCAGCCTCCAGGGCGAACTGACCGAGTCGCGCCACAAGCTCCGAGTGGAACCGCGTCGCGTCTTCCTGCTTCTCGAAGCACGCCACGAAGTCGTCCGCGTAGCGGATGAGCTCGGCGTCTCCGGTGCAGGTCTTTCGAAAGCGTCCCTCGAACCACCAGTCGAGCACGTAGTGAAGGTAGATGTTCGCGAGCACGGGCGACACGAGTCCGCCTTGCGGCGTTCCCGTGTTCGTGATCTCGAACGCACCATCGTGCATGACGCCAGCTTTGAGAAACCGTCGCAGCGTCCGCACAAAGTGCGGGTCCGCAATCCGGTGCTCGAGAAATCGCAGCATGTGATCATGGTTGACCTCATTGAAGAAGCCTTTGATGTCGGCTTCGACGACCCAGCCGATTCTCTGTTACCCGGGCGCACGCAAGGCTGGATACCGGGCTCCCGGCTACGGGCTTCCCGGGGAGGAGTCCCACCTCCTAGGCAAACATGTCTTAACCAGTCACTTCGCAGAAGATAGATTATGTAAACCGACGGGGTCGGTAAAGGAAAGCCACGCCGGGCGCACGAAGCGCGAGCCTACGCTATTCGACCTAGTCCATCGTGCATGCGGCATCGGACTTCCGTCCCGTTGCGGCGAGTCATGTCGCCGATCCATGGTCGGCAGAGAACATGGCAAACTCGGAACAACCCACAAACCGTGATCTTGAAACCCTCACGACGCGGCTTGCGCACCTCGAACGGAGGGAGCGCAGACGTCGCAAGCGCGCGTGGACGCTCGCGGGGATAGCGGCACTCCTGTGCGCGGGACTCTGGGCAGATCGCGCGCTCTCGGAGCCCAACGCGCCCAACGCCAATCGCGGCCATGGCTGGCTCTACTACTTCAACGCTGGTAGCCCGGCGGTGGCCATTCATGTCAACAGCAACTTCGAGGAGCTCGCAAACAGGATCGATGGTCTCAGCGCAGCGCTGGCTGATACGAACAACGCCGTGAGCTCGCTCGGCGGCAGCCTGGCTGGAATCGGAGCTCGAACAGGCACGCTTGAGAGCTCCGTGGGTGGACTCTGGGGCCGGCTGAACGGGGGCCTGAAAATAGGCGAGCCCGTAAGGACGAATGGCCTGCATGTAGCAGACCAGATCCGGCTGAAGCTCACAGGCGACAAGAGCTCATTTTGCGCGCTCGTCTACGCGAGAAACCTGAGTCAGCCAGACTCGCGTTGCTACGTGTCACTCGAAGACGACGGTTGGTACGTCTATTCGAACTGGTACGCTGATTGCGAGGCTCGCTGCGTCTGGGGACCATGACCGTCGAGACCAACCGCGAACCAGTTGCACATAGTTTCAATCACTTGGCCCGGCCGTCGGCCAGGCTCTCGTGTTCGCGCTCCTGGGTGAGACCGCGAGAGCTGGAGAGTTTGGCGTCCCCGTGCGGATTGGGCTCTGCCACCGAGTCGGCCTGGCTTCCGGTCGGGTCCGCGTCACTGAGCGCGCGACCCGTGGCTTGTGCCTCGGCGAGCGGCTTGGCGCTCCCGGGCCGTCCATCTGCCAACGTGTGTCCCGAGCCCAAATGAACCGGCGGCTTCGACGCGCTGTCGCCTGCTGACCAGCTCGCGAGGTTCGGCAGCTCCCGCTCGACGCGGCTCCGGGTCTCGTCGCTGCAAAGACCCATGACGGCCCGCCATGCCAGCTCGGCGTGCTCCTGGGCTCGGGCGCGCTCCACGTGGGCCGCGCGGGCCACGTCGGCGATCAAGCCGTCCAGCGTCGCGTCATGCGCACCGCTTGCGGGTCGGCACAGCCGTTGTGAAAGCTCGTTTGGAAGCTCATCGCTCAGCGTCTCCTTCAGATGTTTCGGCAGGCGCCGGCCCAGCGCATCGAGCGTCGTCAGCAACGCGCGCTCGGCTTCGGCCCGGGGCCATGGGGCGCTTCGCTGCAAGTGATCCAAAAGTTGCGTATAGACCGTCATCGCTTGGGTCCTCCAGCTAGATGGTGGGAACGGCGCGGGCCTACGAAAGTCCGTGGCGAGCTGCCTGAGTCTTGGCGTGAGCAGCGCTGCGTAGGGAGTGGCCCTCACGACGCAACTCGAGCCCTACTCCCCGTATTGCGCTGACTCCGCTGCATGGGGTCCCTGGCGCAGCGCGGCTAGCGGTTGGCTCGAGACCGCAAGAGCCATGGTGTTCTCGGGCTCCGAGCTCGGGCTCTCGGGTCTCCCGGGCTGGGACTGCTCCTGTTCCGGCTCGGGCTTGTGATCGTTGGGTTTGTATTTGCCGATCGGGATGTCTACCCCGAAGGACACGCTCCAGTTGCGGATGGCCTTCTGCGGGTTGTCCTTCACCGTATCCACCAGCCCCAGCACGCTCTTCACCCGCACGCGAAAGCTCCGCATGTGCTCTCCCTTGGAGAACGCGTACTCCACGCTGCCCACCACACCGATGTCATAGGGCGTGAGCTCCTTCCGGATGCCTTGCGAGAGCTCGTAGGTCTGGCCGGAGATCTTTTTCTTCACGGTGTCGCTCGCGTTGGTCAGCACGTTCAGCTGTGGACCCAGGCCGAGACCGATCGGTCCAACGACCCACTTGAGGATCACCGGCAGCGCCACCGCGCGCAGCTCACGTGTGTCTTCGCCCTGCGTGATGAGCGTGTCGAGCGTCGGCTCGCCCTCGGGTGGCACGAACGGATAGCCGGGCACGCTCGGGCTCAAGCCCCTGGCTCCGTTCGGGTTCTTCAGCATCAGCTCTGGCTGCAGCGTCAGGCTCCGGGTGAGCCGGATCTCGCCGTAGATCCCGAGGCTCCAGCTGAGCCTCATCTTGTTCGATATGCCCCAGAAACCGGTGCCCACGAAGCTCGCGGAGATGCCGGGCTGAAAGTTCTTGGTGACGATTTTGTCACCGACCAACAGCATCAGCATGGCCTGTGCCTGCGCGCGCTGCGGAGTCGCCCCGCCGAGGCCCATGAGCAGGATCCACGCCCAAAGCAAAACTGTTGGCGCGCGCACGCGCCCCCCGTGCACTGCTCGCTTCGCTGCAGCCATGGCGACAGCATGGGCCGCAACGCCCATGTTCGACCAGCGGGCCCGCACGACACACCCAGATGCGGGAACACGATCCCTCACCAGGTCGCTGCCAGTTGTGTATGCTCGGCGCCGTGGACGCCCGTCGTTACGCGATCGATCAAGTGGCCGAGCACTGCGATCTGAGTGAGCGGCTCAAGTTGCTGCCCCCTTCCGCTTCTTCACGTGGGTTCTTTTTCCGCAGCATCGACAACGTGCTTGAGCGCGCGGGTAAAATGGACCGCTTCGAGCGGATCTTCCCCGAGCGGATCTCCGGTCTGCGTTACTACCCCGTTTCGGAGCTCCTCATTCGACTGACGGTGGGCGCGGCGCTGCTCCGTGGTCCGGAACAGGTGCACGCAGGCATGTTCGAGATCGGACGTAACAACGTGTCCGCGGTGATGGGGAGTCTGCTCGGCAAAATGATGCTGAGGTTTCTGGCGATCGATCCACGCTTGCTCTTGCAACAGGGGGTCGCCGGAAAACGTCAGACCAGCAACTTTGGGCGCTGGGATCTCAGCTTCCCGGAGGAGCACACGGCGCAGGTCTCCATGACCGAGGAGTACCTCTATATTGAGTCCTACATGTTGGGCGCGGCCCAGGGTACGTTCGAAGCGGTCGGCGTCCCGGTTTCGGTCAAGGCCTCTTTGGTGGACAGGTTTACAGGAACCCACACCCTGCGCTGGGGACCTTCATGTGAGGATAGCCCCTCATAACCACAGCAGATTTTAGGTCCTGCGCTCCCCCCAATTGCGGCCCATCCCACAGTTTTCTAACAGCCCTCAGTTTCGGAGTTGGTACCAGTGTCACAGGCAGGCTCACTGATCCTGGTTCAGCGTCCTGAGCTGCAGGCCGAGCTCTGTGCCCTGGCTTCCAGTTTGCCATGGGCCGCGAACCGCGGATTGAGCTTCCATGTGGCCGAGGGCGATCCCCGCGAGGCCATCGACCTGTGGCGGAGCCGCGACGTGGGGGTGCCGCTCGGGTTCATCGCCGCGGACGAGTCCAGCGCCCTCTTGGCCCTGGCGAGCGGTGCTGACGAAGCCTCCGTCATCCCTGCGGAAGCCGAGGCCCTCGCGTTCTTCGTCGAGCGCCTAGAGCTCCGTGCCCGGCTGCGGGCGGAGACCCAGCGTACCCACGAGCGCTTCGCTCATGCCGAGAAGCTCGCGGCGCTCGGCACGCTCGTGGCCGGCGTCGGGCACGAGATCAACAACCCGCTGTCCGCCCTGCTGCTCTCCATCGAGGCCGCGCGTCGCTTGGTCCTCCCACAGCTCGAGGCAGCGCAGCAGCTCGTCACAGCCACGCGCGAAGGACGCGCGTTGCCGGAGCCCGATCTCTCGCGCGTCCAGGCGTCGTTCTCGAACGAGCGCCTCGGACGCGACGCAACGCGCATGTTCGAGGACATGAACAGCGCGGCCGACGCCATCACCTCCATCGTGCGCGACCTGCGCATCTTCGCGCGCTCGGACGCCGAAGAGCCGGCGGAGCTAGTGGAGATCGATGCGCTGATCGATCATGCCATTCGTCTCGTGGGACGCGAGGTGTTCCAGCACGGCCTACTCGAGCGCGACTTCACGCCCGAGTTGCCCAAGCTGGTGTTGCCTCGCAACCGCGTGACGCAGGTGATCATGAACGTGCTCATCAACGCCTGTCACGCCATCCGCGAAGTGGAGCGCCCCGTGCATCGCGTGCGCATCTCCACGCGCGCTGACGAGGACTACGTGGCCATCGCGGTGAGTGACACCGGACCCGGCATCTCCCCGGACTGCCTGGGTCGCATCTTCGATCCCTTCTTCACGACCCGCCGCAACGAGCTCGGCACGGGCCTGGGGCTCGCCATCTCACGCTCGATCCTGCGGCGCATCGGCGGTGACCTGGCGGTGGAATCGGTGCATGGCTCGGGGGCCACCTTCCTGTGCTTCCTGCCCCTCCCCAGTCGCGAGATGCTGAAGAACGCCTACCAGCGCACCAGCGTGGTGCCGCGCGAGAAGACGGCGCCCAAGCGCCTGTCGTCGGTGCTGCTCGTGGAAGACGACGAGCGCGTCTTGCGCGGCTACGTGCGCCTCCTGCACCCGGACTACCGCGTGATCATCGCGCAGGACGCCACGGATGCCATCGGGCTCCTCGAGTCGGGCTCGAGCCCCGACGCGGTGTTGATGGAGCTCGACCTGCAGGGGTCCGACGGGCGAAAGCTTCTGAGCTGGTTGGAGGAGCACCGGCCGCACCTGCGGGAGTCCGTGCTGCTCGTGACGGCCGCTTCGGGCAAGCCGGAGTACGCGGAGTTCTTGCGGGACTACCGGGGGATGCTCCTGCACAAGCCGGCCAACGGTGCCGACCTGCTGCAGGCCGTGGAAGCCACGCTGACGCGCGCGAGCTCAGGCGCTGTTTCGGCCGAGTAGGAACTTCGCGAGCGGCATCGCGTCGAGGCGCGCGGTCTCGAGCAGGCCCTCGATCAAACGGCGTCCGAGCCGGGCCAAATCGAGCAAGCGTTGGATGCGGGCTTGCTGCGCCTGGGCGCGCGCGCGTACCTCGGCGTCGTCCGATTTGAGGTGCTCGTCCAGCGAGGCCAGCGCCTGCTCCATCGCCGCGATGGCCTCGAGGACCTCGACCAGCTCACGCTCCCGGAAGACGCGCGAGATCATCTTCCAGAGGTTGCTCTCGGCCACGAAGAAGTCGCGCCGTTGACCGTGGATCCAGACGCGCTTCACCACGCCCCAACGCAAGAGGTCGTTGAGCGCCATCGACACGGAGCCGGCCGAGAGCTCGAGCCTGTCGCGTAGCTCGTTGGCGCCGAGCGGCTCGTCCGAGAGGTAGAGCAAGCTCCAGATGCGGCCCATGTGGCGCTTGAAGCCCCAGAACTCGATCAGACGCCCGACGGCGTCGCTCAGCAATTGTTCGCTCTGCCAAAGATCGGCACGACCTGTGGGTGCTTCTTCGGTTGGCGTGGTCATGTGCGCTCCGTGTTTGCGCGTGAATCGAAAGCCGAGTCAGGTCTTACGGCGAGTCAACACCAGGGCGAGGTTTCGCAGGAGTTCCCGCGGACGAGCTTCGGGGAGTAGCTCGAGTGCAGCCAGCGCTTGGGAGCTCTGTTCGAGAGCATAGGCGCGGGCTTCTTCGCAGGCACTCTGCACGAGCGGATGGAGACTGACCAGCCGAGCTGCTTCGGCCTTCCCCTGGCGAGCAGCCGCCAAATGCTCCAGCAAATCGCCGGCGCCGTCCCGTTCGAGGGCTAGCGCGAGCGGCAACGTGGTCTTGCCTTCGGCCAAGTCGGCACCGAGTCGCTTGCCCACTTCGCGCGGGTCTCCCGCAAGGTCGAGCACGTCGTCGATGATTTGAAAGGCCACACCGACCTGCTCGCCGAAGCGTCCAGCCGGCTCGATGAGATCTTCCCGTTTGGCCACGCGTGCACCGCTGCGACAGGCGAAGCCAAAAAGGGACGCCGTCTTGCCGCGCACGATGTCCAGGTAGCCTTCGACGCCCAGGTCCTCGCGGCCGCGGGCCTTGAGCTGCGCCACTTCGCCCGCAATCAAGCGCTCCAGGGTACCGAGCATGTCGTGCATGGCGCCCGGGACGCCGGCGCCTTCCACCAGCTGCAGCGCACGCGTCAACAGCAGGTCCCCCGACAGCACGCTGACCAGGTTTCCCCACAGCACGCGGGTCGCGGGGCGATTGCGCCGCTCTTCGCCCTCATCGATCACGTCATCGTGGAGCAAGGTCGCCGAGTGGATGAGCTCGGCGGCCGCTGCGATGGCCACGGCGTCACGGGGATCTCCGCCGCAAGCTGCGGTGGTCAGGAGACAGGTCAGCGGGCGCACCCGCTTCCCCCCGGCCTCCACCAAGTGCAGCCCGGCTTCGGCCAACGGCACCGGGCCGTGAACTGCCGAAATCACGCGGTCTTCGAGAATGGGGAGCGCGTCCGAGAGCAGGGCGCTCACGGCGTCCAGGTGCTGCGCCGCCGCCGCCGAAGACGGGTGGAGACGTGCAGCGTCCTTGAGTGCTTCCTGTTGGGCCGCTGGGATCATCGCTGTCTCCGTCCGAAGCGCGCTGTCTCGCGCGCGAGCTTCATCGTCCGTGCAGAAGTTTCAAAAAACGTTGAACTATGGGCCCGGCCAGGGGACACGTCAACCTTGGCGGGCGCTTCCCAGCTCCGGGGCAAAAATGCGAGAGATCACGCAAAACCGCGGCTATCTGAGGTATGAAGGCGCCACCGGAGACGAACCTACGTGCGTTTTTTCCTTGGTTTCCTCACTGCCTCGGTGATCTGGGGTGCCCTCGCGACGCTTGCCTACCTGGGCGTGCTCCCCTTTCCGTCCGCAGAGCCCCCCGAAGAAGAGGTGGTGGCTGCGGTCGAACCCGGCGTCGAGGAGGTTGACCCCAGCGGGAAGGGCAAGCGCCGCAAGCCGCGTCGAGCGAGGGCCGCGGGCAGCACTGCCGGTGGCCGGGACCGCAGCGGCGATCAGACCGAGGGGCAGGTCGGCGACGATCTCGATTGGGATGGGACGCGCCAGGTCGATATGGGCGCCGGCGAAGAGCAGCTCTCGGGCAAGGAGATCGAGAGCGGGTTCGACAGCGTGATGAACCGGATTCGTCGCTGTCTGATCCTGGTGCCGGCCGATGGGGAAATCAAAGGTCAGCTGTTGTTCGGCATGCGTGTGGGCGGCGATGGCAAGCCGCGCGCGGTGCAGCTCACGGGGCCTTCGGTGGTCATCAGTGGGGAGAGCGGGAGCTGTCTGCGTGAGGCCGCGCAGGGCATCCGCTTCGCGACGTTCGACGGCCCCGAGATGCTCTTCAAATACCCAGTGACGTTGCAGTGAGTGCGAAGCCTAGCGCCCCTTGAACTCAGGCTTGCGCTTGGCAGCAAACGCTTCGAGGGCTTCCTTGCGGTCTTCCGAGGTCAGCACACGCTCGTAGCAGGCGCGCTCGCGGTTGAGCCCGGCCTCGAGTGGGAGCTCATCGGCGGCACGTAGCGCCTCCAGGGCCGCCGCCAGGGCCAAGGGCGCACCTTCGCGGAAGGGACGCGCCAGCTCGAGAGCGAACGCGAGCACGTCCTGGTCGGCTGGAGCCACACGATGCACGAGGCCGATCTGCCATGCCTCCTCGGCGCTGACGCGCTCGCTCAGCAGCACCATCTGCGTCGCACGTGAAAGGCCCACCACGCGCGGCAGGCGCTGGGTTCCGCCCGCGCCTGGGATGATGCCGATCGACACCTCGGGCAATCCCAGCGCGACGCCCGGGGCGGCCACGCGCAGGTCGCAGGCCAACGCGAGCTCCAGCCCGCCCCCCAAGGCGGCGCCGTTGAGTGCCGCGATCACCGGGCGGTCCAGCCGATCGATGGCCAGCAACGTGCGCTCGGCCGCGTTCAAGAACTCGCGTACCTGGGCGTCGCTCATGCTGCGCCGCTCCTTCAGGTCCGCCCCCGCACAAAACGCGCGCGTGCCCTGCCCCGTGATCACCACCGCGCGCACTTCCTTGGAGGCACGCGTCTCGTGCACCAGCTGCTCGAAGGCGCGCAGCATCTCTGTGGTGAGGGAGTTCATGCGATCCGGACGTGCCAGGGTCCAGATGGCGATGCCGTCGCGCTGTTCCACCAAGATGCCGACGTCCGACGCGTTCGTCATGGGTTCTCCTCGGGTTGCGACCCCGGCCGAGCCTGCGCCGAAAGGCCGAGTCGTTCGCGGTAGACGCGGTTTCTCGGATCGAGCTGCACGGCCCGCTCTAGCTCGACGGCGGCCTGCGAGGTGCGCCCGAGCTGCGCCAAGAGGAGCGCTCGGCCTACCCAGGCCGGCGCGAACTCCGGCGAACGCGCGAGGATCTCGCCGTAGATGGTCAGCGCCTCCTCGTAGCCCGCGCGGTTGATCACCAGCGCGGCCAGCCCCAGCTGGAGGCTGCGCTCCTCCGGAAAACGTTGCAGCGCATCGCGCAGAGTGCGCTCGGCGGCTTGGGGATCGCCGGACTGGGTGAGCGCGATGGCCAAGGCGTGACGGGTCTCAGCGTGGTCGGGTTCGAGCGCGACCGCAGCGCGCAGCGGCTCCACGGCGTCCTGCGGACGTCCCCAGCGCAGGAGGCGTGTGCCGAGCACACGGTGGGTCCACGCTCGTTGGGGCTCGAGGCTGACTGCGGCGCGATAGGCGGCTTCGGCCAGGTCGTACTGACGCGACAGCTCCAGGGCGTGGCCAAGGTACACCTTCAGGCGGGCTTGCTCGGGGCCCAGCGTGCAGGCGTGCTCGAAGGCTCGTACCGCCTCGGGTCCCCTGCCCTCCCCCACATAGGCACGTCCCAGATCTACCCAATAGGAGAGTTCCTCGGGCTCCTCGCGCACGGCTTGCTCGAGCGCTGCGCTGGCGGTGCCGAAGGCTCGGTCATCGAGGGCACGCCGCCCACGCGCTGCCGCCGGGTGGACGCAGCCAGTTGTCCACAGGCCCCACGCGAGCGCGCACGACGCCACCAGAAACACGCGCAACCGACCCCGGCCTGGTCCCATGTGCGCGGGAGCTTGACGAGTTGGGGCATCGCGCGGACGATCCGGGCCATGACACGCGAAACGTTGCAATCCATCCTGCGCGCGGCCGAGGGACTGACTGACAAGGCCGGTGCATTCCGCGTCCCGAGCGAACATCGAGTGACGTTCTACCTCGGAAACGAGGGCCGAGGCATCGTTGTGAACGAGGTCGAGGAGATCAAGCTGGCCGACGACTACCTTCAGCTCACTGCACCCGAGCCCGGCCAGGTGTTCACACCGTACGCCGCCGTCTACGCAGTGTCGATCAAGCCGCCCAAGCCCAATGCGCCCAAGAAGGCGGGCTTCGCCTGATGCCAGCACGGATCCTCGTCGCGGACGATGAGGCCGGTTTGCGCGAGATGCTCGGGGTCTTGCTGCGTCGTGCGGGATACGAAGTGGAGCTGTTCGAAGGCTGCCGCGCAGCGCTCGCGCGCCTGCAGGAGACACCTGCGTTCGATCTGGTGATCACCGATCTCGCGATGCCCGACGGCTCGGGTATGGAGCTCCTGGAGGCCGTCAAGAAGCGCGACGATGCACTGCAGGTGATCATGGTCACCGCGTTCGCTACCACGGAGCAGGCCGTGGAGGCGATGCGCCTGGGGGCCTACGACTACATTCAGAAGCCCTTCAAGAACTCGGAGCTCCTGGCGCAGATCGAGAAGGCCCTCGAGAAGCGCTCCATCGTGCACGAGAACCGCGCCCTCAGGGCCCAGGTCTCGGGCACCTTTCGCTTCGGGAGTCTCATTGGCAAGGGCCAGAAGATGCAGGGCGTGATGGAGCTCGTGCGACGCGTGGCGAGCGGCCGCTCCAGCGTGTTGATCACGGGCGAGAGCGGCACGGGCAAGGAAGTCATCGCACGCGCCGTGCACGACGCGGGGGACCGCGCCAAGCACCCCTTCATCACTGTGAACTGCGGCGCCCTTCCCGAGTCCCTGATGGAGAGCGAGCTGTTCGGCCATGAGAAAGGCGCTTTCACCGGGGCCAACACCAAGAAGGACGGCCTGTTCCGGGCCGCCCAGGGGGGCACGCTGTTCCTCGACGAGGTCGGCGAACTCCCCCTACCCCTGCAGGTGAAGCTTCTGCGGGTGCTCCAGGAGCGCAAAGTGCGTCCAGTGGGCGCACACCAGGAACTCGAGGTGGATGTGCGCGTGGTGGCCGCCACCAATCGCGACGTCGAGCAGGCCGTTCAGGACGGCACCTTTCGCCAGGACCTCTTCTATCGACTGAACGTGATCCGCATCAAGCTGCCCCCCTTGCGCGAGCGCCTGGAGGACGTACCGATGTTGGCAGCCCATTTCTTGCAAAAGCATTCGGCGTTCGAGGGCAAGAGGCTCAGTTTCTCGCCAGAGGCATTGCAGTGGATCGTCCAGCAGCAGTATCCGGGCAACGTGCGCGAGCTCGAAAACGTGGTCGAGCGCGCCGTGGCGCTGGCAAGCGAGCCATTCGTGGTGCGTCGCGATGTTCAGAGCAGCGCCTATTTTCAGCCCGTGGCGATGGAGCCGGAGCCGCTGCAGGTGCTGCCGCCCGAGGGGCTAGACCTCGATCAAGTGCTGGGAAACCTGGAAAAAAGTTTGCTCGTGCAGGCCCTCGAACGCACCGGGGGCAACCGCACCAGCGCGGCCAAACTACTCGGCACCACATTCCGCTCCCTACGCTACCGGCTCGCCAAGTACGGCCTGGGAGAGGATCCAAATTCGCCGCTCGGAGAGGAACCGGGCGAAACTTAAGACAACCCGCGCGCGGCCTCCTCGCCGTGGGCGATGGACGGGGCCTGCAATGCATCATCGACAGCTGAGTTCGAACATCTCCCAGGCCGACGCGCGGCGCCGCGCGGAAGGCTTCACGTTGATCGAGATGATGGTGGTGGTGGCCATCATCGGCATCTTGGCCGGCATCGCCATCCCCAAGTACATCGGCTACTTGTACCGCGCGAAGACCACCGAAGCGGTGGGGTTCCTGGCCGACATCAAGGGGCGGCAGGAGGCCTACAAGAGCGAGTACTATCAGTACTGCAATGTCTCCAAGGACGACGATGACTACTACCCCACGGGTAATCCCATCGCGACACCGCGCTCCTGGGGCAACGGCACAGCAGGCTGGCGGTCGCTAGGCCTCTCGCCGCCCGGAGGCGCGGTGCGCTTCGTCTATCAATCCATCGCCGGGGCTCCGGGCACCAAGCCCGCGGGCGATCTGGGATACGACGGGACCGACTTCTGGTTCATCTCTCGCGCCAAGGCCGACCTCGACGCCGATGGCACCTTTGTGACGTTCGAGAGCTACAGCCACCGCGCGGCGCTCTACATCGACCAGGACCGGGGCTGGGAGTAGCGACTGACAATTCTCGGCACCCCTCGGCAGCTCGGGGTGACCAAAAGCGCCTTGAAGCTCGTTGGATTGGGCGCTGCTTCACAGAAACTCCAGGCCCTGCTGCTCAAACCCGCCTGGCACGACCGCTGCAATAGACCCAATCACGAAGAACGCAGCAACGAAAGTTCACTCGGTCATCTTGAGGTGGCTGGTTGGTACGTATGGCGGGCATCCGCCGAAAAGGGGAATGGACATGCGCAAAGCAATCAACAAGAAGTCTGGTTTCACGCTCATCGAGCTCATGATCGTAGTCGCGATCCTCGGCATCCTGGCCGCCATCGCCATCCCCGCCTTCGTCACCTACGTGCGTCGCTCCAAGACGGCCGAGGCGAGCGAGCAGCTCAAGGCGTTGTTCAACGGCGCCAGCGTCTACTACACGAAGGAGCGCCCCTCCGCGACGCTCGGCGACGGCAGCACCCTGGTGCACTGCGTGACCACGGAAGGTAAGGGCCAGATCACGCTGCCCGCCGCCGAGAAGCAGAAGCCGCTCGACAGCGCCATCGAACAGGTCAACACGAACCCCTACTACATGCTCGGCTTCCGCATCGACAGCGCGTACTACCAGTACCTGGTCAAGCCCACCGCCACGTCGTCCACGGGCTGCAGCAACACGCCCACCACCGCGAAGGATGCCTACACGCTCAACGCGATCGGCGACCTCGACGGCGACACCACCTACTCGACCTTCACCCTGCTCGTGGGTGCCAACAGCGACAACGAGCTGTACCACAGCGCTGGCGTGGCCATCGAGAAGGAAACCGAGTGATTTGAGCTGAGTCTACTGGGGGGATTGAGGGGCGCTGCAACCGGGGGGTCGCAGCGCCTTTCGCTTTTAACCCTGCCCACAATAGATTGGCAGTCTGCAGAATGGTCCTGGCACAGAGTCTGCAGACTCCCTAAAAATGGGACTCCCGATCTGACGGCGGCAACTCTTACTTAGGGCAAGCGCACGCATGCAGGACGCGTCGAAAAGAGAAGCTGGCTTCACGCTCATCGAGCTCATGATCGTGGTGGCGATCCTCGGCATCTTGGCGGCCATCGCCATCCCGGCCTTCGGATCGTACTTGCGACGTTCGAAGACAGCCGAGGCTGGCGAGCTCCTCAAGGGGCTCTTCAACGGCGCCAGCAGCTACTACGTGAAGGAACGCCACGAGGCGGTGCTCCACGGCTCGCCCATCCTCAACTGCCTCGTGCCCACGGCCATCCCTTCGTTCGGCACGGGAGGCGACCCGAAGGCGAGCAAACAGACGGGCTCCTACGACGACAGCTTCCAGGCGCTCGGCATGTCCACGCCTACCACGTACTTCAACTACGGCATCACGAATACGGCCGGTGCCTCCGCCAGCGGGGGCAACTGCGGTCACACCGCGAAGACCGCCGGCAGCGCCAGCGGTGCCTACTTGTTCACGGCTGTTGGCGACCTCGACGACGACGACACCAACTCGCTCTTCCAGCTGGCGGTGGGAGCCAACGAGGAGAACGAGCTCTACCATTCCGCCGGCGTCGCGAGCACCCAAGAGACGGAGTGAGGCGCCCGGGCGAGAGGCGCACTTTCCTGCGTCGAATTGCCCATTTGCCTGGGGTGATGGGTTAAACTGAGCACCTCATGCTGAAGCGGGCAGCCGTGGTGTTGGCGCTAGGTGGAATCGCGCTGTTGGCGCGCACCACGCGGCTTGCGGCTTTCGAGGAACACCAGGCCCACGAGCGCTACGAGGACGTCTACTACCTGCCGCCGGCGAACTGGCTGCCTGCCGTGAGCCTCGGCTACACGAGCGCGGCGGCGGACCTCCTGTGGTGCCGGTCCCTGGTGTACTTCGGCGAAGAGATCGGCCAGCGCGGCAACGTGCGCCACCTATTTCAGTACATGGACGCGGTGATCGCCCTCGATCCCACGTTCCGTGCCGCCTACCGCTGGGCGGCCACGGGCATCATCTACCGACCCGTTCCGCCCACCATCGACGAAGTCACTCGCGGCGCCGACTACCTGCGTCGAGCGGTGGAGCGCTGGCCCAACGACGGCGAACTGCGCTGGGATCTCGGCTCCTATTTGCGCTTCGAGCTCGCACCCATGGTGAAGAACGACCCGGCCCGCAAGGACCGGCTACTGCTCGAGGCCGCGCCCCACCTTCACGTGGCGGGCATCAAGGGCGCCGGCCCACCTTGGCTCGCGCTCAACAACGCCACCCTGCTCTCGCGGCTCGGTAAGAAGGAGCAAGCCATCCGTCAGCTCGAGGAGGTCTACGCCACTGTGAGCGACGAAGAGACCCGCTCGGACATCATGGCCAAGCTCACGCAGCTGCGCTCCGAGAGCTATGCGGAGGCCGTCCAGGTAGCCGTCGAGCAGTTCGAGCGTGAACGCGAGGCGAGCTTCCCCTATATGTCCCCGGACTTGTTCCTCCTGCTGGGCCCCAAGGTGAGCCCCGGGTACCCGGCCGCCATCGCGGAACACTTCGCGCCGCCCGACATGCGGAGCCCGGCCTCCGGCGAGGATATGTGAGCGAGGAGGGCCGAGCCGCCGGGGCGCCTTCATCGAAGCAAGCCATGGTCTGGCGCTGGTTGCGTCTGCCGTTGGTGCTGCTCGCGGTGACTCTCGCTACCCTACCCGCTCTGCACAACGAGTTCGTCTGGGATGACCTGGCGTTGATCGTCGAGAGCGACTTCATCTACGACCCTGCGAACCTCGGGCACGTGTTCGGCGTGGACACCATGTTCGCAGCCGACGGCGGTAAGTTCCAGGCGCAGGCGCAGCTCGACACCTATCGGCCCGTGACCATCGCGACGTTCTTCCTGGACGCATCGATGGCGGGCAAGGAGCCGTTTTTCTTTCACCTGAACAACATGCTGGCGCACCTGATCTGCGTCGCGCTGGTGTATTTCCTGGCGCTGCGCCTCTTGCCTGAGACCCGTCGCACGGCCGCTGTGTGGGCGGCCCTGTGGTTCGGCCTCCATCCATTGCTCGGTGAGGCGCACGTCTGGATCAACGGCCGCAGCGATCTCTGGTGCACGTTGTTCGGCTTGAGCGGCATCCTCGTGTGGCTCCGCGCCCGCGGAACCTCCCCGGGCGGGCGCAGTGCACTCCTGCATGGCGTCAGCGCGCTCTTGTTCTTGCTCGGCTTGTTGAGCAAGGAGACGTTGCTGCCTGCGCTCGCGGTCTTCTGGCTGTGGGATCTCGGCGTGTTCGTGCGCCCGCTCAAGGAGCTCGAGCGTTCGCGAACGGTGCTGCTGCGCACGCTCGCCATCTGGTTGCCGGTTGGCCTGTATTTGGCGCTGCGCGGCCGCGCGCTGCAGGGCATGCACGTGAGCGCCGGCGGGACCCAGCTGGGGTTGGCACTCGAACGCTTGCCGGTGCTCATCTTGGACGGCCTGGTCAGCGCGCTCGCGCCCACCATGGTGATGCCTCGCTATCTCGCCGAGGAGTACGCACGACTATCCCCGCCTCAACTGTTCGCCTGTGCCGCCGCGCTGGCTGCATTCGGCGCCCTGGTCTGGCTTCGACGCCAGCACTGGCCGCTCGGCGCCTTCGCCGCCACCTGGTTCACGGCGGTCCTGGGCCCGGCCTGTTTGATCGCCACGCTGCAGTGGTACGGCTTCAATCGGTACCTGTACTTGCCACTCACCTTGCTTTCCATCGCCCTGGCCGACGCCCTCGGCTTCGCGTTCGAGGGCCTGCGCGCACGCACTTCACCGACCGTGGTCCGCATGTGCCAGGTCAGCGTGGGGCTCTATCTGCTGATGTTTGGCGTTCGCCTGCTCGACAGCGTGAACCACTGGAACGGGTCGATCCCCTTCTACAGCCAGATCATCGCCGAGCAGCCACAGGCCTCCCATGGCTACGGCGGTCTCGGCAAGCTACTGGTCGAGCAGGGGCGTCCTGACCTCGCGCTCGAGCCGCTGCAACGCGCGGTTGAGCTCAACGCTGGCGACTCGCGTTACCTCAACAATCTCGGGATTGCCTATCTGCGTTTGGGACGCGGCAAGGATGCCTTCGCCATCGCCAAGCGCGGGCAGCGGCTGTTCCCCGATTTGCCAAAGTTCGTGCGCCTGGAGCAGCAGGCTTCCCAGCTCTGAAGCTGGGAGCGGACGTGCCCTTTCAGGGCGTTCCCACCGGATCGACCACGCCGTAGAGCGGAATGGCAGGCGGGGCGGGCTCCTTGACCAGCTTGTCGGGTAACAGCCCCGCCAAGTCGCCGATGACGACGTCGTGCTCGTCCGTGAACACGGCTTCGCGACCGTAGAAGGTGTACACGCGCACGGGCCCGAGCACGTCGTGCACCATGTCGTCCTCACGGCGTAGGGTCACCAGCCCAATCTTCTCCAGCCCGCGCACGTCGATGGCCAGCTCGCGGACCTTCTCGCCCACCTTGAGCTTGGCGCGCTTGATCCACATGGAGATCAAGCCACGACCTGGACCGATGACGACCACCGGGTGTCCGCCCTTGAGCAGCTCGAAGTCGATCGCACCCGACATCTGCCGGCGCTTCATGCTCACCGGATCCGTGCGCAGGTCGTAGCGCCGGATGTCGGCCTTCTCGCCCGCGTCGGGCAGTCCGGGCAGCGTCATGCGCTTCCAGATCCGGAGCGGCATCATGTCCTTGTCGTAGAGCACCTCGACGTCCGCCGTGCCCATGGGCCACTCCTGGCGCACGCTCACCGCGAACAGGCAGTCCCGCCGCTGGATGCTGTAGCGCTCGACGATGCCCTTGTCGGTGTGGGCGGGTCCCGAGCGCAGGTGTTGCTCCGCCACCAGCTCATCCGAGGCCGCGCCGGTGCTGCCGGGGCAAGTCGGATAGCCGAGCTCCTCCACCTTCTCCACGGGGACATGCTTGCGCTCGAAGCGCTTGCAGCCCGCCAGCGACCCGCTCAGCCCAAAACAAAAAGCCACCCCGAGAACGAGGTGGCCCCTGTGTGCATGCTTGAACATCACGCGAGCGCTCAGTGGTGCTCTGCGCCGTGTCCTTCGCCGTGCTCCGCGCCGTGTCCTTCGCCGTGTCCACCCTGGACGTGGATCTCCTGGAACAGGCCACGACCGGGCGCTTCCACGCCGTCGTCCGAGACCTCAGTGCCGTAGGCCTTGTCCCACTGACCGCGGTGCTGCGTGTCGTTCATCGTGTACACGAAGAACACGCCCATGAAGAGCAGTGCGCCCACGAAGATGAGCACGTTGAAGCGGTTATCGTCCTTCAAATGCATGAAGAACATGGCCACCAGGCTGGCCTTGATGGTGGCGATGGCAACCGCCACGAAGAAGTTCCACTCCCCCAGGTGAACCTGCGCCACACCGATGGTGAGCAGCGTGAAGAACACCAGGGCGGCGAAGATCTTGTAGTAGGTCGAGGCGGGGTGTACATGCACGTGCACCAGGCCGTCGTCCGGAGCGTTGACGTGGTCGTGGCTGAGATGGTCGTTGTGTCCGCTCATGGCTGCCTCAGTCGATCAGGTACAGGAAGGGGAACAGGTAGATCCAGATCAAGTCCACCAAATGCCAGTAAAGGGCAGAGAGGTCGACCGGGGTCCAGAAGTCCTTGGTGAACTCGCCGCTCTCGTTGCGACGCCAGATCCACAGCAGCACGCCGATGCCCACGATGACGTGGACGCCGTGGACGCCGGTGGCCATGAAGTAGATGGAGAAGAACGAAGCCGAGCCGGGCGGGAACACGCTGGCGACGGTGTGTCCGGCCACCGGGGCGAAGAACTGCCCAGGCAGAAGACCCGCGTGGAACTTGTGGCTGTACTCGAAGTACTTGACCACCAAGAAGATGCAGGCACACGCCACGGTGATGAGTAGGAACGCGCTGGTCTTGCCCTTCTCACCGAGCTGCGCGGAGCGCACCGCGAGCACCGCGGTCAAGCTGCTGAAAAGCAGCACGAGCGTGTTGAGACCGCCCATCTTCCAGTCGAGCTCGTGCGAACAGACCGACCAGGCTTCCGGGTACCACATACGGAAGACGAGATAGGCGACGAAGAGACCCGAGAAGAACAGGAGCTCCTGTGCCAGGAAGAGCCACATGCCCAACTTGGCCGCGTCGAACTGCTGCGCGGGGGTTTCGAAGTGGTGCGCGAGATAGGCCGGGCCGTGGTGGCCGTGGGCGTCTCCGTGACCGTGTGCTGCTTCACTCATGGGTAGATGCTCCGGGTTCGGTCACTCAGGTCAGGTGCTGGCGAGCTCTTCTTCGGTCGCCAAGTGGTAGTCGTAGGGACCGCGGCGGATGACCGGCGTCGCCTCGAAGTTATGGGGATGCGGAGGCGTGGTGGTGTTCCACTCGAAGCCCGCCGAGCCCCACGGATTGCGGGGAGCCTTCTTGCCGCTCTTCAGCGACGAGATGAACATCACCAGCATGATGAAGAAGCCGACGCCGAGGATGAGCGCGCCGATGGAGCTGAAGCCGTGCATCATGCGGAAGCGCTCGAGGTAGTCCCAGTAGCGACGCGGCATGCCCTGCGAGCCCATCACGAACTGGCTCATGAAGGTGACGTTGAAGCCAACGAACACCAGGAACCAGGCGATGCGCGCGAGGGTCTCGTTGTACATCTTGCCGGTCATCTTGGGCCACCAGTAGTGGAGGCCGCCCACGAAGCCCATCACGGTGCCGCCCACCATCACGTAGTGGAAGTGCGCCACGACGAAGTAGGTGTCGTGCAGGTGCACGTCGACGTTCAGGGTGCCGAGGAACAGACCCGTGAGGCCGCCGATGGTGAACAGGAAGAGGAAGGAGAGCGCCCACAGCATCGGCGAGGCGAAGGAGATGGAGCCCTTGTAGAGGGTGGCGGTCCAGTTGAAGACCTTCACGCCCGAGGGGATGGCGACCAGGAAGGTCAGCGCCGAGAACACCATGGTGGAGTACTCGCTCATGCCCGCCACGAACATGTGGTGACCCCAGACGAGGAAGCCGAGCAGTGCCAGCGACACCGAGCTCATGGCCACGAACATGTAGCCGAAGATGGCGCGGCGGCTGAACGTAGCGATGAGCTCGTTCACGATGGCCATGCCGGGCAGAATCATGATGTACACGGCGGGGTGCGAGTAGAACCAGAAGAAGTGCTGGAACAGCACCGGGTCGCCGCCGAGCTTGGGATCGAAGATGCCGAGGTGGAAGCCGTGCTCGATGGTGAGCAGGAGCACCGTGACCGCGAGCACCGGCGTCGCGAGCACCTGGATGACGCTCGTGGCGTACTGGCCCCAGACGAAGAGCGGCAGGCGGCGCCAGTGCAGGCCCGGAGCGCGCATCGTGTGGATGGTCGTCACGAAGTTCACGCCGGTCAGAATCGACGAGAAGCCCAGGATGAACACGCCGAGCGTGGTCGACATCACCGAGGTGGAGGAGTTCGCGCTGTAGGGCGTGTAGAACGTCCAGCCCGTGTCCACGGCGTTGGTGAGGATGCTGTACAGCAGGAAGATCGCGCCGAGGCAGTAGATGTAGAAGCTAGCCAGGTTGAGGCGCGGAAACGCCACGTCCTTGGCGCCCAGCATCAGCGGCAGGAAGAAGTTCCCCAACGCGCCCGGGATGGACGGGATGATGAACAGGAACACCATGATGGCGCCGTGGAGCGTGAAGCTCTTGTTGTACCAGTCCGGCCCCATGATGGTCTCGCCGCGGAACGCGAGCTCCGTGCGCACGAGGAGCGCGAAGATGCCGCCTGCCAGGAAGGCGAGCAGGATGGCCACGAGGTACATCAGCCCGATACGCTTGTGATCCAGCGTGAGGGCCCAGCTCTTCCAGCCGGTCTCGTGCGTCAGGTAGTTGGGATGTTCTTCGGTCGTAGCGACTGCGGTTGCCATGTTGGTGCTCCCACTACTTGAGCGACTTGATGTATTCGATGAGGGCGTCGATCTTCCAGTCCTTCATGACGAAGACCGGCATCGTGGCGCCCCCGAAGCCCTTGGTGATCTTGGCTTGCGGCTGCAGGATCGACTGGCGGATGTAGTTCTCGTCGACGACGTTGGTGCTGCCGTCCTCGAACGACTCCGTCTTGCCGAAGAGACCCTTGAAAGAGGGGCCCACCAGCTTCGAACCGTCCACCGTGTGACAGGTGTTGCAGGCGTTCTTCTTGTACAGCTCGGCTCCCACCTCGGCGAGCGGCTTGCCCTCGGGGGGCACGTCCTTGCCAGCGATGAAGGCCTGGTAATCCTCGGGCGACACCACGTGCACCTTCGCCAACATCTGCGAGTGGCTGGTGCCGCAGTACTCGGTGCAGAACAGGTCGAGGGGCTCACCCTCCACCTTGTTCGCAGCCTTGTTGTAGGTCGACGTCGTGGCCGTGGCCTCGAACCACACCGAGCTGTACATGCCGGGGACCACGTCGCGCTTGACGCGGAACTCGGGGATGTAGAACGAGTGCAGCACGTCGAGCGACGACATCTGCATCTTCACGGGCAGCCCCACGGGCACCACGAGCTCGCCAGGCGTGGGCTCGGTGTCGCCAGGGTAGTAGAAGTCCCAGACCCACTGCTTGCCGCGGGCGCGGATCTCGATGGCCTTGTCCGGCGCCACCATGGCCTGCACGTAGCCCTTGAACCCGTAGTGGAACATCGGGATGAGCAGGATGAGCGGGGCGAACGTCCAGAACAACTCCAGCACGTCGTGGTGACCGGGCGGCGTGGAATGGGGGTTCTTGTCGCGGCGATACTTGATCAGGAACCAGATGGCGGCTCCGATGATCGCCACGAAGAACACCACGCTCACCCAGAAGATGAAGTAGTACATGTTGTCGATGTCCGCGGCGAGCGTGGACATCTGGCGTGGGAGCTGAACGGTTGCTTCTTTCATGACCTTCAGACCTCGCGAACTTGAGGCTCGCTGGAGACGGATGGCTTGTTCGGCAGCGTGGTGGCGAGTCGCTTGGAACGCGCCTCACGTCGCCACATGACCAGCAGGAAAAAACCGAGCACGAAGACCGTGATCACGCCGCCGAGACGCATGACGTTTCGAGCGACGAGCACGTACTTGGCCCCGATGGGATCGTACATGTAGCAGTACAGGATGGCCTTCTCGATGGTGGAGATGCTGCGGCCCTGGGAGGCCTCGAGCAGACCGAGTCGGACGTCCTGTTGGGGAAACTCGAGCCCGTACAGATAGCGGGCCATCTCGCCGTTGGGCTTGGTGAGCATGAGCACCGCGGGGTGAGCGAACTGATCGTTGCGCTCGTCGTAGCGGTACTTGAAGCCAGTGGCCTCCGCGACCTTCTTGATGTTCGCGTCGTCACCGACCAAGAAGTCCCATCCCTCCGCGGACTTGCCGTACAAAGCCAGCATCTGCTTGCGCTTCTTGGCGGCGGTGGCCGGGGTGTCGCGCGAGTCGATGCTGATGGTGACCGCGCGGAACTCCTTACCCAGGGTCCAGGGCTGCTGCTTGAGGACTTCCACCTCGGCGCCCAGCACCATGCTGCACACGACCTTGCAGCCGTGATAGGCGAGCGTGAGGGCCACCGGACGCTTCCCGTCGAAGTAGTCCCCCAGACGCACCAGCTTGCCCGTGTGGTCGCGGAAGACCGCGTCCATGGGCAGCTTGTGGTCGAGCCGCTCGGTCACGTCCACCGCCTCGAGCTCGGCCGGCATGATGGCCGGCTGAGCACGCACGACGCCCGCCGTGAGCAGCACGCTCAGGCTCAGCAGCATCGCAAACGCGGATGAGGACAGGCGGCTCGACATGATCAGTGAGCGGCTCCGGGGGCCGGGGCAGCTTCAGGAGCGGCAGCGGGAGCCGCTTCGGGGGCGGGCGCGACAGCCTTGGGGGCCTCGGCCGCAGCGCGCGGGAGCTGGCTCCAGCCTGCGACGCCGGGAGCACCCTGCCCGCTCGCGGGAGCGATGACCGGCGAAGCGCTGCGACCGCGCTGACCGAGCAGCTTCATGGCCTGGTCGATGGGCATGCTGCCCTTCTGCAGGGTCTCCGCTTCCTTGGCGCGCACGGCGGCCACTTCGGCCATACCGCGGCTCCACACCTTCTCCTGGTACTCCGCGTTCATCATGCTCGCGAAGTAGGAGTCGAGCAGGAACTTCACGCCGATGAGCATGAAGACCGTGAGCACGGTGTAGAAGAAGATGATGCCGTTACGTGGAGGACTGTCGTCGAAACCTTTGGCAGCCATGGCCGAAGCTCCTATTGAATCCGCGAGGGTCGAGGCGGGCGGGCGAGCCCGCGAGCGAATCTGATAAGCGGGCGAACGAGCCTGGTAATCAGGCGTTCAAGAAGTGGAGGGAGCGCGAGAGACGCGGGTCCTTCACCGGGATGATGGGGTGCTTGGTCATGCGCCAGAACACCAGCGCGAAGTAGGTCCCGCCGACGAACATCAGGCACGCCAGGTCCACCAGGCTGGGGCTCAGGCCGTGACCGTAGTAGGGCAGCACGAGCCAGTACACCATGGCGAAGTGGAAGCAGAGGATGATGGCCGCGCCGAGACCGAGTGGCGTGAGGGCACGCTTGGCGTTGCGCGAGAGGATGATGAAGAAGGGCACGATGAAGTGGCCGAAGATGAGCGCGATGCTCCAGGCCTTCCAACCGGCGCCGCCCTCGTCCCAGCGCTTGTGGTAGTACGTGGTCTCTTCCGGAATGCTCGCGTACCAGATGAGCATGTACTGGGAGAAGTTCACGTACGCCCAGAACACCAGGAAGCCGAACTGCAGCTTGCCGAGGTCGTGGAAGTGCTCGACGTTGACGGCCTTCTTGAAGTGCCCCTGACCGCGCAGCGAGAGGCCGATCAGGATCGTGGTCGCGAACAGCGACACGATGCACTGGGCGAAGAAGTTCACGCCGAAGATGGTGGAGATCCACGACGGCTCGAGCGACATCAGCCAGTCGAAAGCCGCGAACGTGGTGGTGAGCGCGAAGAAGATGATGGCGACGGGCGCGAAGCGCTGTGAGCTCACGGTGTGGGCCGGGTCGCCGTCGATGTCTTGCTTGGTGGAGTTCTGGAAGAACTTCCGCGAGATGAGGATCCAGGCAGCGAAGTAGATCACCGCGCGGATGATGAAGAACGTGAGGTTGAGGTACGGCTCCTTCTCAGCCAGCACCTTGGCGTGGGCCGCGTGCTCTGCTTCGGGGAGCACACCCTCGATGGCGGGGGCGTCGTGCTCGCCGCCGGAGTGCTCGCCACCCTTGGCCTCGCCGTGCTCGTCGTGACCAGCGGCTTCGTCTGCGTGCTCCGCGCCGTGCTCGCCGTGTCCGGCGTGGTTGAGCCACGGGTAAAGCTGCTCGCGGAACCCGAACACCGGAATGAACAGGATCAGGAACACCCAGAGCGGCCAGTGCAGGAACTCGGTGAGGCGTCGAATGGTGACGCTCCAGCCGGCGTTCGTGAGCCACTGAAGGATGCCGAAGAACACGCCTCCCAGCGCGATGGTCAGGAAGGCGATATAGGCGAACAGGTACGAGAACGCGAAGCGCTCGTGGTCGCTGAAGGCCGTGAACAACACGCCTGCCAGACCGACGGCACCCACCGCAGCGGCCACCTTCCACGCACCGGCCCAGGAGCTGTCCGCGGGCAGGACGTACGCTTGGCCCGCTGCATCTTGCGCTTTGCTCTGATTACTCACTGTGCGGCCCCTGTGCTGTTGGCCTGGCTCAACTGAAGCGCGCGCACGTAGGCGACGATGGCCCAGCGGTCGTCCGCGGGCACCTGCACGTAGGCGGGCATGTTGTTGTAGCCGTAGGAGATGACTTGATAGAGCTGTCCATCGGGCATCGTGCGGATGCGATCCTGATGGAACGTGGGCGGCTGGAAGGCCTGGTTGGCTGCGCGCTGGATCACGAGGCCCTTGCCGTTGCCCGTGCCGTCGTGGCAGGGCACGCAGTAGATGCCGTAGCGCCCCTGGCCGCGCTCAACCAGCTTCTCCATATCTCCTGCGCGCTGAATCACCACCGCGGGGATGGTGTCCACGAAGCCCTGGCCATCGGCCGTGCGACCTTCGGCCACCGCCGGGTTGAGCTCCATTTCACGCGCCACCGTGCCCTCCACCGGGGCGCGCATGGTGCGACCGTCGGCGAAGAACGCGCTGTAAGCCTGCGGATTGTACCGGGGTTGCTGGTACATGTTGCGCAGGATGGCGAGGGGCTCTTCCTTGCTCTGGCCGCCGCGGCAGCCGAGGGAGAGGGCACTCAGAGCGAGCACCGCGATTAGACGTGCGGGCTTCATACCTCTTCCACCTCTTCAGAGAGCAGCTCCACGTTGGCGGGATGCAGCGTCTCGAGAAAGCGGCGCGTGTGCGCCACATCGAACTGGGGATCTGCGGCTTCCACGGAGATGAAGAACTTGTCCGTGGAGAAGGCCTTGAAGCGCTCCGACTCGAACACCGGATGGTTGTGCCGCGGCAGGGCGTTGAGGCCCAACATGCCGAAGAAGCAACCGAGCGCCGAGAACAGAATCGTGAGCTCGAAGCAGATGGGAATCATCGAGGGGATTGAGATCGGTGGCTTACCGCCGATGATGATGGGGTACTCGATGCCGTTGGCCCAGATGATGAGGCCCGCCGCGGTCGCGAGACCCGAGAGCGCCATCACCAACACGATCCAGCCGAGGCGTGAGTCGCCCATGCCCATCGCGGCGTCCATGCCGTGGATGGGATACGGGGTGTGCACGTCCCACTTCTGGTAGCCGGCATCGCGCACCTTCTCGGCTGCGTGCAGGACGTCGTCGGGCTTGTCGAACTCGGCGAGGATAATCGCCGGGCGGACTTTCTTCTGGGGGATGGTTTGAGCGGCTGACATGACGTTCTGTTCCCCTCACTCCGCCACGACCGGCGCCCCGTGGGGAGCCGCGTGTTCGTCTTCTTCTTCGTGATGATGGGGCTGGGATTCCGGGAGCACGCCCTTCACTTCGGCCATGGCGATCATCGGGATCCACCGGATGAACAGCAGGAAGAGCGTGAAGAACAGGCCCAGCGAACCGGCGTAGATGCAGATGTCGATGATGGTCGGGCTGAAGTTGCCCCAGGACGACGGCAGGAAGTCACGGTGCAGCGAGGTCACGATGATGACGAAGCGCTCGAACCACATGCCGATGTTGATGAAGATACTGACCACGAACATCACGGGGATGCTGGTGCGGAGCTTCTTCGACCAGAAGAGCTGGGGCGAGATGACGTTGCAGGTGACCATCGACCAGTACGCCCACCAGAGCGGACCCGTGGCGCGGTTGATGAACACGTAGCGCTCGTAGGGGTTGCCCGAGTACCACGCGATGAAGAACTCCATCGCGTACGCGTAACCGACCAAGGTGCCCGTCACGAGCATGATCTTGTTCATCAGCTCGAGGTGCTTCATCGTGACCAGCTCCTGCAGACCGAACACCGAGCGGCAGATCAGCAGGAGGGTCATCACCATCGCGAAGCCGGAGAACACGGCGCCAGCGACGAAGTACGGCGGGAAGATGGTGGTGTGCCAGCCAGGCATCACGGAGGTAGCGAAGTCGAAGCTAACCACCGAGTGCACGGAGAGAACGAGGGGGGTCGAGATGGCGGCCAGGATGAGGTACGCGCGCTCGTAGTTGCGCCAGTGGCGGTTCGAACCGCGCCAGCCGAAGGCGAAGAAGCCGTACACCATCTGGCGGATCCGGCTCGAGGAGCGGTCGCGCAGCGTCGCGAAGTCGGGGATGAGACCCGTGAACCAGAAGAGCAAGGACACCAGGAAGTAGGTGTTCACCGCGAACACGTCCCAGATGAGCGGGCTCTTGAAGTTCGGCCAGATGCCCATCTGGTTGGGGATGGGCAGCATATAGTAGGCGTGCCAGAGGCGACCTACGTGGATGCCGGGGAAGATCAAGGCGCAGATAACTGCGAAGATCGTCATCGCTTCCGCGAAGCGGTTGATCGACGTGCGCCACTTCTGCCGGAACAGGAACAGAACGGCGGAGATCAGCGTGCCCGCGTGACCGATACCGATCCACCAAACGAAGTTGGTGATGTCCCAGGCCCAAGCGACGGGGCTGTTGTTGCCCCAGCTGCCGATGCCGGTCCACGCCAGGTAGCCGATGGCCAGGCCGAGCACACCCGTGAAGGTGGCGGCGATAAGGAAGAGAATCCACCATCCCCGGGGCGCCGGCGTCTCGTTCACGCGACTCACGGAGTCGGTGATCGACTTGCACGTCGTACCCTCGGGCAGAAGCAGACTCTCGCCGATGGCGGTGATAGGTCCGTCGCTCATCCCTGCATCTCCGGGTTCGGATTGCGAATCTTGGCTAGGTAGCTGGTACGCGGCTGGGTGCCGATCTCGGGCAGCAGCTTGTACTGGCGGTCGAGCTTGGTGAGCTTGGCCACGCGGCTCGAGGGATCGTTCAGGTCGCCGAAGCTGATGCAGCCCGAGGGGCATGCCTGCTGGCAGGCGGTCTTGATGTCGCCGTCGCGGAGCTTGCGGCCGTCGCGGCGGGCGGAGATCTTGGCCTCCTGGATGCGCTGCACGCAGTAGGAGCACTTCTCCATCACGCCGCGCATACGCACGGACACGTTGGGATTGAACTGCATGCGCGTGGTCTCAGCGACCTGGCCGGTGAAGTCGAGGAAGTTGAACCGACGCACCTTGTAGGGGCAGTTGTTCATGCAGTAGCGGGTGCCGATGCAGCGGTTGTAGGCCATGTCATTGAGGCCTTCAGGGCTGTGGGCGGTCGCGTTGACCGGGCACACGTTCTCGCAGGGAGCTTCCTCGCAGTGCTGACAGCCGACCGGCTGGAATGCCACCTGGGGGTCAGCCTCATCGGCGCCCACGAAGTAGCGGTCCAGACGCAGCCAGTACATGTCGCGACCGCGAGCGACCTGCTCCTTGCCGACGGTTGAGACGTTGTTCTCGGCCTGGCAGGCGACGAGGCAGGCGTTGCAACCCGAGCAGGAGTTGAGGTCGATCACGAGCGACCACTTGTGGCCCTCGTACTTCACCTCGGTCCAGAGCGGCAGTGTGCTGAGGGTCGGAGACTTGAACTTCGCGAAGTTCGCCTTCTCCTTGTACTCCTCCAGCGTGGCATCCAGAGCGATGGGACGGCCCTGCATGCTGTGGGTCTCCTGGGTCTGGGAAACCTTGTACTGACGGCCAACCTTCTCGACGGTGTAGCCGTCGCCGAAGCCAAAGGCCTGCGTGGTGCGCAGCGGGTAGACATCGACGCCGACGGTCGCACCGTCCTTGACGCCCACCGTATCGCGCTGGGGGCTCGGGAGCGGACGTCCCCAACCGAGGTGCAGCGTGATGGTGTTGTCGGTCTGGCCGGGCAGCACCCAGGTCACCACCTCGATGGCGGCCCCGTTGGCGCCCTTGATGCGCACCAGGTCGAGATTCGCGATGCCCAGCGCCTTGGCCGTGCCGGCCGAGACGTAAGCCGCGTTGTCCCAGCTGATGCAGCTGAGCGGATCGGGCAGCTCGAGCATCCAAGGATTGTTCGCGTGGCGACCGTCGTAGAGCGCCGGGTCCGCCGCGAAGTTCACTTCGAGGTTGTTGGCGCCGAGAGCGTTTTTGCTCTCCGGAATCGCGGCCAGAGCCTGCGTGAGCGAGGCGTCGGCGAGCTTGGCGTCGGTGACGGGCTGCACGCTGAGCTCGCGCACGAGGCCCAGGTGAAGCGACGCCTTCCACTGCTGCTCGAAGGATGCACCACCCATGCCCTCGCGGACCGTAGTGCGCGTGATGTTGTGGGCGCGCCAATAGGAAACCCCGCTGGCGAGGGCGAGCACTTCGGCGTCCGTGCGACCGCCGCGCATGGGCGCGATGAGCGGCTGCTGAACGCTGTACGTGCCGTCGCTGGCGCGTAGGTCGCCCCAGCTCTCGAAGGCGTGCGCGCGCGGAACGGTCCACGTGGTCAGCTGCGAGGTCTGGTTGCGGTGCTCGGAGAGGTGGATGCTGGTGCCGGCCTTCGAGACCAGCTCGGCAAACTTGAGGTCCGCAGGCGCCTCGAGGACGGGGTTGCCGCCGAGGATCAACAGCGTATCGACGTTGCCACCGGCCACGTCCTTGGCGAGGGCGGCGATGCCGGCCGTGGCGCCTTCGACGTTGGCGTCGAGCGCGGGCACGAGTTGCACCGAGCGACCGACGTTGCCGAGCGCGTGGTTGAGGGCGAATGCCAGGGCGTGAACCGCGGCTGGCTGACGGGTGCCCACCACGATGAGCGAGCGACCGCGGGCCTGGGCAGCGCCGATTTCCTTGGCGATGGCGACGACAGCCTTCTCTGTGCCGGCCGGAGCCTTGGCTCCCTGCACGGCATTGCGGAGCGCCGCGTAGCTGGTCGGAGCCGCTGCTTCAGCAGCCGGGGCTGCGCCTTCGACAGGAGCCGGAGCGGCTTCGCCGTCCTTGATGGCACCTTGCGTGACGAGCTCGGCGGCGAGCGCCTTGAGGAAGGCGCCCATGTCACGGGCAGGCAGGCGCACGCGGTTATCGGCCGACGCGCCGGTCAGCGTATAGCCGGGCTCGATCGCGTAGAGACGGTTCATGCCGTCGCCGGGCGAGGTCAGACGGCGACCGTCCGAGAACTCGCGCGAAGCGCGGGGCGAACCAGGCTCGGTGCCGAGGAAGTCCGCGTCCACCGACACGATGGTGCGGGCGCGACGGTAGTTGAAGCTCACGTCGAGCGGCGCACCGAAAGCGGCGCTGGCGCCGGCCTTGCGCTCGGCGGAGCTCACGGGCTCGTAGGTGTAGACCTTGGCTTCGGGGAACTTGGCCAGGAACTCCTTCTGCACGCGCACGAAGGTGGGCGACTGGCTCGGCTCTGCGAGCACGCGGAGCTTGGCCCCCTTGGTGGCCTCAGCCTTCTTGGCGAGCTCGGCGAACGCCGCGTCGAAGTCGGCGAACGTGGACTCCTTGAAGCCCTCCCCGCTCTTCTGCGCGGGAGCCGGCGAACGGCTCGCGTCGTAGAGGTCGAGGATGGACGCCTGGGCGTAGCCGTCCGTGCCGCCGAGGCTGCTCGGATGCTGGGGGTTGCCTTCGACCTTGGTCGGACGACCTTCGTGGGTGGTCACGAGCAGGCCGAGCGGCTCGCCCGCGCTGCGCACGACGGTGGCGTAGCGAAGGGCCACGCCGGGCACCACGTACTCAGGCTGCTTGGTGAAGGGGAGGATCTTTTCCTCCGGGCGACGCACGCACCCCTCGAGACCGAGCAACGCACCGGCAGCACCGGCGACGCTCATGAAGGTACGACGGTCGACCTGCAACGCAGCGGCCTTGCCATCGGAGCCGTCCACTCCATCGACGAACTCGGCTGAGGCGCGCTCCTGGAACGTCTCGGGATCGGCCTTGGCTTCGAGGCTGGTCCAGAAGACCTTGCCGTCGGAAGGCTTGGAGAACTGATACGGCTTACGCTTGCTCATCGGTGACACCCCGAGCAGTGTTGTGGGGGATTGACTTCGGCGGCGCGGGCGAGCAGCTCGTCTTTGTCGGTCGGAGGCTCCCAAGCCATGTTGGTAATCTGGTCCTTCGGCCGCAGCGCGGGGCCCGGATCACGGTGACAGTCCAAGCACCAGCTCATGCTGAGCGGCTGGTCCTGCCGAACCACTTCCATCTGGTCCACGCGGCCGTGGCAGCTCGTGCAGCCCACGCCGTTGGCCAGGTGCACGCTGTGATCGAAGTAAGCGTGGTCAGGCAGGCGGTGGATGCGCGTCCACTCCACGGGGTTGCCGGACTTCCAGCTCTCGCGGATGGCGGTGAGCTTGATGGAATCGGGCTTCACCACTGCGTGGCATCCCATGCAGGTCTGCGTCGCGGGAATCATCGCCTCTTGAGAGCGTTCGATGTTCGCGTGGCAGTAGCGACAGTCGATGCCGAGTTCACCCGCATGCAGCTTGTGGCTGTAGGGAACCGGCTGGACTGGCGCGAAACCCACTTGGGTATTTTTGGGCGAGCCGTAGTACCAGATCGCAAACGTCAGCCCTGCACCACCGAGGACCGCCGCCAAAGCGCCGATCAGGGGCAGGAAATTGAGCGACCGAGGAAAGATTTGCATCTGCGCGTTCTTCTCGGGTGGGTGAGGTACAGACCGGAAAAGAGGTAACAGCCTCTTCCCGGAGGGATGCCTTTGGACTTCCCGACGCGGACATCCAACACATGTCCGCAAAGGCGTGATGCCTTTAGGGTCGGGTAACCGAGCGCGTCAAGGGGCACTGGGCACCTCACGTTTTCGGTCGTCAAAAAGCGCGCGGTTTATCCCCTTGGGAGGGAGCCACGTCAAGAGACTTTGCGAACATCGACGCGCAATTGGCCACGCTGCGACCCTTGCGGGGCGGTGTCGGGGCGGGAGCTCGCGATCGCGTTGGGAATTCGATTGCGAGTAGCCTGATTGGAGCGGGCTAAGGGCGCCCCCTTTCCAGGCTTGCTCGCATAGCTCAGTCGCTCAGCGCTTTAGCCCAAGCAGGAGTCCGTCTGGCGTGGGGATGCAGACCGTGTCGAAGGCGCGTGCCGCCTCTTCGTGGAACCGGCGCATCGCCTCGGCCTCGGCGCTCTCCTCCAGGAGCCTGCCGAAGAAGAAGGCGTTGTCCCCGAGCAGCACGCCGCCGCTCCTCAAATGTTCAGCGGCCCAGCGGCCATAGCGATTGTAGTTGCCCTTGTCGGCGTCGATGAAGACGACGTCGAAGGGGCCCTCCCGCCGGGCGAGCTCGTCGAGGCCGCCGTCGAGAGCCTTCCCGAGTAAGCACGTGATCCGGTCCGACAGGCCCGCGGTCGCCACGTTGGCCTGGGCCAGCGCGTGGTGCTTCGGCTCGCTCTCGAAGGTCCAGAGGTGTCCGCCAGGCGCGAGACGCTGCGCCATCCGGATGGCCGAGTAGCCTGCCAGTGTTCCGACTTCCACCACCTTGCGGGCGCCGGCCAGCCCGATGAGCATCCCGAGCAATTTGCCCTCCGAGGGGGCCACCTGGATGGCAGGGATGCCGCTCTCGGCCGGGGTGCCGAAGGCCTTGGCCAGGGAGGCGTCATGCGGAGCGTGGAGTTTCTCGACGTACGCGAGTAGCTCGCGTGTGGTGTAACGTGCGCCGGCGCGAGACTGATTGTCTGCCATGGTCCTGACCTCCAGCAGGTAGACTACCGCGGTGGTGGACCCACTCGCCCCCGATCAGCTCGGCCCCTATCGGCTTGCGCAGCGCATCGCGGTGGGCGGGATGGCAGAAGTGTTCTCGGCGGCGTTACCCCAAGGTGCGGGCGCAGACCGCATGGTCGTGGTCAAGCGCATGCTGCCGCGCATCGCGACCGACCCCAGCGCGCGAGCGATGTTCGGTGAGGAGGCCCGATTGGGTCGCCAGATTCGCCATCCCAACGTGGTGCAGGTCATCGACCACGGGGGCTCCGAGCAGAACCCCTATATCGTGCTCGAGTTCGTGCAGGGCGTGGACCTGTGGCGACTGATGCGCTTCCTGACGCGCACAGGACGCCCTCTCACGGTGTCCGAAGCGGTGTTCATCGCGCGTGAGATGCTGCTGGGATTGCACGCGGTGCACGAGGCCACGGACGAGGAGGGACGCCGTCTCAGTGTGGTGCACAGGGACGTCAGCCCCTCGAACGTACTGCTCTCGGTGCATGGTGAGGTGAAGCTCGGCGACCTCGGCATCGCACGTTCCCGGCTGCGCGAGAAATTCCCGGACACCTCCATGCACGAGCGGGCCAAGGGGAAACTCGGCTACCTGGCGCCCGAACAGGTAGGCGGTAGCGGTGACGCCGACCGGCGCGCCGACGTGTTCTCGGCTGGCGTGGTCTGCGCGGAGCTGCTGATGGGCCGCCCCTTGTTCGCGGGTGGCAGTGAGCTGGCGGTGCTGCTCGCGATCCGAGACTCCAAGGTGCATCCCTTCATCGAGTTCTCCCGGCAGCTCCCACCAGGCCTGGGCGAGGTGGTGGTGGACGCGCTGGCACAAAAGCCCACGCGTCGCCATGGCACAGCCGAGATCTTCGCGGATCTACTATTGCCCTACCTCACCGAGCCGGTGGCCCGCGTGCGCGCGAACTTGGCGCGCTTGGTCATCGAAGCCCAGGAGGCCGGCCCCACCAACCTGCCCGCCCAGCTCACGCCGACCCGCACCCAGACCGACCCGCGCGGGTTCTTCGAGGGCCATGACGCATCTTTCGACGCGGCCACGCCGCTGTTCCCAGAGTCGCTGCTCACGCCCCTCGGCGAGCCCCTCGAGTCGGGCACGCTCAAGGTGGGGGCGGTCTATCGCGTCGATACCACTTCCCACGAACAACTCGGCCCGTGGACCTTCGCCGAGATCGTACAGGCCATCTCCACGGGTCGGCTCAACCCGCTCGATCACGTGTCGATCGACGAAGGTCCACCACGCGTGTTGTGCGAGATCGTGGAGCTCGCGCGGCATCTGCCGTCGTCGACTGCCACGAACGACATGGAGACGGGGCGACTGCGCCTATCGGGCGAACTGCTTCCCCTGGACGATGGGGGCATCGTGATCGCCCTGGGGCGAGCTGCCGTGGAGCGCAGCACGGCCCTGTTGCTGTGCGAGCTCGCGGGAGTGCGCAAGGAGGTCTACGTGAAAGACGGCGCCCCCGCCTTCGTGACCTCGAACGTCGCCGAAGAGCTGCTCGGCGAATACCTGGTGGCCCACAAGATCATCAGCCGCGGCGAGCTCGACATGGCGTTGGCGGTGATGCCGCGCTTCGAAGGGCGCCTTGGCGACACGCTGAGTGCGCTTGGCCTGGTGGAGCCGGTGATGCTCTTCCAGCACATCGCGGGCCAGGTCCGCGACAAGCTGATCGACCTGTTCCTTTGGACCAGTGGGACCTGCACCCACTATCACGGCGTCCCTCCGCCTCCGAGCGGCTTCCCCCTCAACATCGACGCGTGGGAGGTGCTGGATCAGGGCCTCAAGCTGCGCATCGAGCGCGGGCTCGAGGAAACTCGTATGCAACGGCTACGCACCAAGCGCCTGTTGCCGGCCACCGGCGCGAGCCTCTCGGCCATGCGAACCGCCCTTCCCCAGCGGATGCGGCGCTTCTTGACCGAACTCGACCGGCCGCGGAGCATGCCCGATTTGATCGTGCGTCTCTCGCAGGAGCAAGAACCCGATCAAATCGTACGCGACGCCGTGCTCCTGCTGCATTTGGGTGCCCTGCGCCTCACGGACTGACTATCCCCCGAAAGGGTTGCTTTCTGAGCGCCGACTGGCGACCCTCGTCAGGTCACCATGTTGCAGCGACCTCCCCTCCTACCCTTCCTCGCGCTCTGCGCGTCCATCCTGCTTTGGCTCACCCCGAGCGCGCTGGCCGATGATCATGCTCCCGAGGCGCCGAGCAAGAAGGCGGTGACCCTGCATGAAGCGCACGTGTTCTACCTCTATCGCGGCGAGGGCGCCCTCTCGCTCGACGAGCGCGCACAACATGCCTCGCAGGCCCTGAGCCTGGCGGCGGGTTCGGCCACGGAGCCCGAGGTACACGTCGAAGAAAAGGGCGAGGTGGCCACCGTGCTGGCAGGCCCAACGCCCATCGTGGAGCTACGCGAAGAAGACGCCCATCTCGCCGGCGACTCCTCGCTCAAGGTACACGTGGCTTCCGTCGCTTCGCGCGTGACCAAGGCCATCGAAGGCGAACGCCGTCGCGTGTCGCTGGCCAACACGGTGTTCTCGATCTCGCTGGTGGTGTTCTTCGGCCTGATCACCGTGTATCTGGTCGGTCGCGTGTCGGAGCTGGGCGTGCGTGCCCGGCGCTACGTGAGCGAGCACCCCGAGAAGATCCCCGCGCTGCGCCTGCAGCGGCTCGACGTCATCGGCGCGGCCTCCGTGCGCAACGGCTTCCTGGTGTTCCTGGGGCTCGGGCGCTGGGCAGCCATGTTCGGCCTGGCCTACGCCTGGCTCGTGCTCTCGCTGTCGTTGTTCGAGAGCACGCGCCCGTACACGGAGAAGCTCACGGGCATCGTGCTCTCGCCGCTGACCGCCCTGGTGGGGCGCGTGGCCTCCGCCTTGCCGTTGTTCGCCATCGTCTTGGCGGCGGCAGCCTTGCTCGGCGTCATGATGCGCATCGCCGACCTCTTCTTCCAGAGCGTCGACCGTGGCGAAACCCACGTCGGCTGGCTGGCGCGGGAGACGGCGCTTTCGGCGGGGCTCGTGGTGCGGCTCGGTATCACGCTGTTCGCGCTGATCATCGTGGGACCCGTGATCACGGGCGATGCCGACGGATCGCTGTCGCGCATCGGCATGGTGCTGCTGGTGGCCATCGCGATCGCCGCCGTGCCCTCGTTGGCCTCGATCATCGCCGGTATCTCCACCGTGTTCTCGCGCAGCTTGGGTCTCGGAGACCTGGTCGAGTACGGCGGTGAGCGCGGACACGTCAAAGAAATCGGGCTCGTGTCGCTGACCCTGGAGGGCGACCATGGGATCGCCATCCGTGTGCCCCATGCGCGCTCGTTGTGGCATGCCACGCGCGTCGTCGAGCGGAGGCAGCGATGAACCCGATGCCCCTGCTCCTGGCGCTACTCGTGGTGGCGTACATCGGGAGCCTCTACACCTCGGCCGAGCGCAAGCGCTCGTTCGGGTCGGCGTCGGGCGTGGAATTCGTGATGTTGGGCGCGCTGCTCGGTCCCCATGCCCTCGGCGCCCTCAATCGCCAGGCCATCCACGCGTTCGATCCCATCGCGCTGATGGCGCTCGGCTGGATCGGCCTCGGCTATGGGGTCGAATGGGGCATGAACGGCGAACGTCGCGCACCCTTCTGGCGGATCCTGCTGGGTTGCATCCTGTCGTGCATCGTGGCGGCCGCCGTCGGCGTCGCGGTCTTCTCGCTGATCCGCTGGTTGCGCTGGCTGGAAGGTGAGCGGCTCGAGCTGGCAAGCATCGCCGCGGCCCTGGTCTCGGCCGAGACCACGCGCCATGCGGTGCGCTGGGTGTCGGAGAGACGCACCGTCTCGGGCTCGCTCTCGACCCTGCTCGGCGACGTGGCTGCAGCGGACGACGCACCCGTCATGATCGGCCTGGCCGCTGTCTTCGCGCGCCACACGGGCGTGATCAAGGTGCCTGGCTTCGATCTCCCGGTCTGGGCGAGCACGCTGAGCACACTCGGAATCGGCGCCATCTTGGGCTTGGTCTGCGCCTACCTGACCTACCGGGACCGCTCGGTGGTGGCCGCCTGGAGCAGCTTGATTGGCTGTGCCTGCCTGGCGACCGGCTTCACCACCGCCCTGGGGCTCTCCGCCATGGGCGCCACCTTCACGATGGGCCTCACGCTGAGCATGGCGAGCCCCCTCAGCGCCGAGATCCGCAGCAACGTGATGCGTACCGAGGGCTCTCTCTTGCTGCCCGCGCTGCTCTTGGCCGGCGCCCGCCTGCAGCTCCCGCAGTCCGAGACCGAAGTGCTCTTGCTCGCCTCTGCCCTCGGGACCCGCGTCGCGGCGAGCTACGTGGTCGGGACGGGCCTGGCCCTCTCGCGCAAAGCCTGGCGTCAATCGGCGCGCTGGCTCGGGTTCGCCATGACCTCTTCGGGAACGCTCACCATGATGGTCGGCCTGGCCTTTAGCCTGCGCCTCGGTGAAGACGTAGGGCCGTTCGTTCTCACCTGTGCCGCCCTGGGCACCCTGGTCGGGGAGTTGATGGGCCCGTTTGCCATGCTGCGCGCCCTGGAGCGCGCGGGTGAGGTGAGCCCAGCGGTCAGCAAGCCGAGCGCGACTCCTGAGGTCGAAGCGGTCGAGGTCATTTCGTGAGTAGTGCCGGAGTTGCCCCGAAGAGCTTCAGCACCACGCTGATGCAGGCTTTCTGCCTGGCCGTGGTCATGGGCTTGTACTGGCTGGTCAGCCATGCCGAAGTCGCGCCCGAGGCCAGCGGAGGCGTGCTCGCCGCCACCGGCTACCTACTGCTGGCCGGCATGCTCACTAGCGAGGTGCTCGAGCTGTTCCAGCTGCCTCACCTCACCGGCTACTTGCTGGCAGGCGCGGTCGCGGGACCGCACGTGCTGCACTTCTTCTCGCACCAGACGGTCAAGCAGCTCGAACTCGTGAACACGCTGGCGCTCTCTCTGATCGCCCTCGCCGGCGGCCTCGAGCTGCGCGTGGTCGACGTACGCAAGGTGGCGCGCAGCGTGCTGAGTACGACGGTCGCCCAGACTGTGCTGGTGTTTGCCACGCAGGCTGCGCTGTTCGTGGGCCTGGCCCGCTTCATCCCCTTCGCCAGCGCCATGACGCTCACGATGTTGATCGGCGTCGCCATGATGTGGGGCGTCATCGCGGTCAGCCGCAGTCCCTCGGCCACCCTCGCCATCCTCGCCCAGACGCGCGCCAAGGGCCCCATCGCGCGCTTCTCGCTCGCTTTCGTGATGACCTCCGACGTGGTCGTGGTGGTGTTGATGGCGCTCACCATCACGCTGGCGCGTCCGTTGCTCGAGCCTGGAGCGCAGATCTCGCTCGCGAGCTTGCAGAGCGTGGGGCACGAGCTGCTCGGCAGCGTGTCCATCGGGACCACACTCGGGCTGCTATTGGTGGCCTACCTGAGGCTGGTGGGGCGCCACGTGCTCGTGCTTCTGGTGACCTTCGGCTTCGTGCTCTCGGAGGGCGTGCGCTACCTGCACTTCGAACCGCTGCTCACGTTCCTCACAGCGGGCTTCGTGGTGCAGAACATGTCCGGCCAGGGCGAGAAGCTCCTGCACGCCATCGAGGAGACCTCGGGCGTGGTGTTCGTGGTGTTCTTCGCCACCGCGGGGGCGCACCTCGATCTGCCCCTGCTCACCACCATGTGGCCCATCGCGCTCTCGCTCTGCGCAGGACGCCTCGCGGGGACGGTGATCTCGCATCGGATCGGAACCAAATGGGCCGGAGATCCCCTGGTGCTGCAGCGCTGGGGTTGGGCGTCGCTGGTCTCCCAGGCCGGCCTGACGCTGGGGTTGTCGGTGGTCATCGCTCGCAGTTTCCCGTCCTTCGGCGAGGACTTCCGTTCGCTCGTGATCGCCAGCGTGGCCATCAATGAGGTCGTCGGCCCTGTGCTGTTCAAGGTCATCCTCGATCGCGTGGGAGAGTCGGGCGCCTCGGAAGATGCCTCCGACGCCCACGGGGAGCCCGTTCCCGCGCAGGTCCACCACGAGCAGCCGAGGAACCATGAAATCCCGGCAGAAGCGCCCGCGCTGATCCCCGAGGCCGCCCCAGAATCGGCACCCGAAGGGCTCGCCGACTCGCCCCCCGAATGATCCCGAGCGGTTGCCCGGGCCAAGCCACAGTGCTACCCCGCTCCGGCACAGGGCAAGGTTTGCTGTGTGCGCTGCAACTGCTGCGTGATCCAACGGACCCCTGCGCGAGCTGAGCATTGCGGTCGTTCGCCGTGCTCGCCGCACCCCAAAATCAGCGATCGCAAGACGTGACCAAGAAAGCGGAACCAAACTCCGAACTCGTTGCTGCGCCGCCTTCACGCGTGGCGGTCGAGTCGCACGCGGAGGGTCCGGCGTCGCCCGCCCTTTCGGGGACCGCCCTCACGCCGCCGCCGGGCATGCGCGACCTGCTGCCTCCCGAGAGTCGCGCGCGCCGACGCGTGAGCGAGCTCCTGCAGGGTGTCTTCGAGCGCTACGGCTACGAACTGGTCACGACGCCCCTGTTCGAGCACGTGGAAGTGTTCGAACGCGGGCTCTCCCTCGATCATCGAGACCTGGTGCGCTTCGTGGAGCCCGATAGCGGCGAAGTGGCAGCGCTGCGGCCGGATATCACGCCCCAGATCGCCCGCGTGGTCGCCACGCGCATGACCGACTATCCGCCGCCCTACCGTCTTCGCTACGAGGGTACAGTCATCCGGCGGCGTCGCGGGCGGGCGCGCCGGCAACGCCAGATCGCGCAGGTCGGCGTGGAGCTCATCGGGCTGGATGGACCCGATGCGGATCTGGAGCTGGTGCGCTTGATCGCGGAGGCCGTGGAGGCCGTGGGCCTGTCCGACTACCGCATCGAGCTGTCCGAAGTGGGCGTCGGGAGAGCGCTGCTCAGCGCGCACGGGGAAGCACTACTCGCGCAATCCGCCGAAGCCCTCGCGCGCAAGGACGAAGCATTGCTCGACGACATCCTGCGCCGGGCCCGCGTCCCCGACGCGGAGCGCAAGCGCATCGCCGGGCTCGCCCACCTGCATGGTCGACTCGACGTACTGAAGGAAGCCCGCGCCCTGCTCGGCAACACCGCCGCCGCCCCTCACTTGGCTCAACTGGAACGTGTTTCCGAGCTGCTCATCGCCCACGGCCTTGGCGACCGGCTCGGTGTGGACCTCGGCGAGATCCGCGGCGCTGCCTATTACACCGGCGTGAGCTTCGCGGTGTTTGCCCCGGGCCCAGGCGAAGCCGTGGCGAGCGGCGGTCGCTACGATCAGCTGCTCGAGCGCTATGGACGCGCCCAACCGGCCACGGGCGCAGGTATCGACCTGGAAAACCTGCTGTGGGCCCTGGATCACGCAGGACACTCCTGGCGCGAGCGACCCGAGCTGCGCTTCGTGGTGTGCAGCCAGGACAACGACGCGCGCAACCGCGCCGCAATGGCCCTGCGCGAGGCTGGCCTTATCGCCGCCAGTCTGCCGAATGCCGACCGCGACGCCGCTCTCGGCTACGCCAAGGCTTGGAATTACGACGTGTGCATCGACCTGAGCCCGGCGCGGGCGCAGGCGGTGCGTGCGCGCGATCTGGCAACACATGATCTGGGCGGTGAGTGGTCCGCCTCCAACATTCAAGCCCTCGCCCAGTGGGCGCGGGCCGCTCAACACAAGGAGTGACGTATGGCGGTCGTGGTGGTGGTCGGTGCCCAGTGGGGCGACGAAGGCAAAGGCAAGATCGTCGACATCTACACGCAGCACGCGGACGTCGTGGTGCGCTACGCCGGCGGGGCCAACGCCGGTCATACACTGGTGGTCAATGGCAAGAAGACGGTGCTGCGCTTGATCCCATCGGGCGTGCTGCATCCGGCTCCGCGTATCATTCTCGGTCAGGGTACCGTGATTGATCCTGAAGTGCTGGTGCAGGAGATCACGTTGCTGCGCGACTCCTGCGGCGTGACGCCCAAGCGCCTGCTCGTGTCGGACCGCGCGCACGTCGTGCTGCCGCACCACATGCAGATCGACGCCATGCGAGAGAAGGGCAAGAGCGCCATCGGCACCACCAAGCGTGGTATCGGCCCGACGTACCAGGACAAGGCCGCGCGACGCGGCGTGCGTATCTGCGATCTGGTGCGGCCCGACGTGTTCCGTCGCAAGGTGTCGGAGAACCTCGAAGCCTGGGAACCCGTGGCCAAGGCCTTCGGCGAGAGCCTGCCCAGCGTGGACGAGATCGCCAAGACCTACCTTCCCCTGGGCGAGATTCTGGCACCCTTCGTGGGCAACGCAGGCCGCGCCGTGGACGAAGCCGTACGCGCCCGCAAGAACGTGTTGATGGAGGGCGCCCAGGGTACCCTGCTCGACGTCGACCACGGTACCTATCCCTTCGTCACCAGCTCGAGCGCGGTCGCCGGCGGCGCGGCCATCGGCGCGGGCATCGGTCCCACGGCCATCGATCGCGTCATCGGCATCACCAAGGCCTACACCACGCGCGTCGGTGAGGGCCCCTTCCCCACCGAGCTCCACGGCGACGCCGGAGAAGCCCTGCGCAAGGCGGGCAACGAGTTCGGTGCGGTCACGGGTCGCCCTCGTCGCTGTGGCTGGCTCGACCTGCCTGCACTCCGCTACGCCGTGCGCGTGAACGGCCTCGACACGCTGGCCATGACCAAGCTCGACGTGCTGAGCGGCATGGACAGCATCCAGCTCTGCGTTGCCTACGAGCTCGATGGTCAGCGTCTCGACGAGCCGCCGCCCGACGCGGAGGACGTGGCGCGCATCAAGCCCATCTACGAGACCCTCGAGAGTTGGTCCGGGGATCTCGCGCACGCGAAGGCCGCCGATGACCTGCCCAAGAGCGTGCTCACGTACATCGAGCGCGTGGAAAAGGAGACGCGCTGCGCGATCAAGCTCATCAGCGTGGGCGCCGACCGCGAGCACACCATCACGCTCGAGAACCCCTTCGCGGGCTGAAGCTACTCGGCCTGGCCGCGCGCCGGGCCGACCGAGCGCCGTCCCCGGCGAACTAGCCCACGAACGCGGTGGCTTCGATCTCCACCTTGGCGCCGCGCGGCAGGGCTGCCACCTGCACCGTGGCGCGCGCCGGGGGCTCTACACCCTCGAAGTAACTGCCGTAAACCTTGTTGACCTTGGCGAAGTCCCCGAGGTCGGTAAGGAAGATGGTGGTCTTCACGACCTTGGCGAAGCTCGCCCCGGACGCCGCGAGCACGGCCTTGAGGTTATTCATGACCTGCACGGTCTGCGCCTCGACGTCGGCGCCGCCCACCATCTCGCCCGAGGCGGGATCGAGCGGAATTTGGCCTGAGAGAAACACGAACTGGCCGGCACGGACGGCCTGCGAATAGGGACCGATCGCGGCGGGCGCCTGCGGGGTGGACACGATGCTTCGTTCCATGGGTTGCCTCCGGGGCCCCAGAGTAACAGATTCAAGCGCCCATGAAGGTCGCCAGCTGGAACGTGAACTCGATCAAGGCACGCAAGGAGCGCTTGCTCAATTGGGTGCAGAAGAATGCCCCGGACGTGCTTTGCCTCCAGGAGCTCAAGACCGAGCTCGACGGCTTTCCCCGGGCCGAACTCGAAGCGCTCGGATACCACAGCGTGGCGCTGGGCCAACGCAGCTACAACGGCGTCGCCATCCTCTCGCGACAGCCCCTCGACGACGTACGCGTGGGGCTCGACGACGGCGTGGACGATGATGAAGCGCGCCTGATCTCTGCGCACACCAACGGTTTGCGCGTGATCTCCTGCTACGTGCCCAACGGCCAAGCGCTCGACTCGCCCAAGTACCAATACAAGCAACGCTGGCTCGACCGCCTCGGCGCCTACCTCTCCAGGCATCACCAGGCCAGCGAGCCCCTCGCGCTGTGTGGAGACTTCAATATCGCCCCCGAGGATCGCGACACCAACGACCCCGCAGCATGGGCCGATAGCGTGCTCTTCTCCGCGGAGGTGCGCGCCCAGTTTCAGGCTCTTTTGGGCTGGGGCTTGGTGGACAGCTTCCGCATCCACAATCAGGAGGCCAACAAGCTCTCCTGGTGGGACTATCGGATGCTGTCATTCCCCAAGGGCGTGGGCATGCGCATCGACTTCGTGCTGGTCACCCGAGCTCTCGCCGAGCGCTGCGACGCCGTGGGGATCGATCGCAACGAGCGCAAGGGGAAGCTCCCTTCCGACCACGCGCCGGTGTTCGCCGAATTCCGCTGGCCCTGAGGGCCGCGGCGCTCATTGAAACCCAACGACCATCGCTCGCCGGTAGGTCGCCAGCGCCCCCGAGCTACCGAGCCGTCGCTCACTGCCCCTTGAAGTTGGGCGCGCGCTTGTCGAGGAACGCGCTCACGCCTTCCTGGCGATCTTCGGTGCGGAAGCAGGCTGCGAAGGCGTCGATCTCGATTTCGTTGCCGTCGCTGAGCACGTTGTCGAGGCCTTCGCCGATCACGCGCTTGGCGTAGCGCACCGCCATGGGCCCCTTCTGCGCGATCAACAGCGCCGTCTTCTTGGCCTCGACGAGCAGCTGATCGACCGGGAACACCTTGTTGACCAGTCCGATGCGCAAGGCCTCCTGGGCATCAATGATCGCAGCGGAATAGATGAGCTCCCGCGCGACCCCCACGCTCACGCGTCGAGCCAGTCGCTGCGTCCCACCGAAGCCGGGGATGATGCCCAGGTTGACCTCGGGCTGACCGAACTTGGCGCGCTCGGACGCATAGATGAAGTCGCAGGCCAGAGCGAGCTCACAGCCTCCACCCAGGGCAAAGCCATTCACCGCCGCGATCACTGGGAGCGGCAGCGCTGCGATGGCGTCGAACGCCGCGTGCCCCTTCTGAGCGAACGTTTTCGCTTCCTCCGCGCCCATGGTGCGCATGGCCGCGATGTCCGCGCCGGCCACGAAGGCCTTCTCGCCCGCTCCGGTGATGATCGCGCAACGCACCTCAGGTCGTGCCCGCACCTCGTCCACGGCGCGCTTGAGTGCGATCAACACTTCGCCGCTGAGCGCGTTCAGCACGGCTGGGCGGTTGATGGTGATGGTCGAAACCGGCCCCTCGTGAGCGAGCAATACAACCTGTTCTTCGGACATCGTTTCCCCCTCGAAGATCACCCATATTCATGGGCAAAACCTGAGCTCGTAGGCCAATCGCAGTGGCGCGGAGTAACCTGGCTCGTACAGCGCAGCCTCGGAGGCGTCAAGCGCGCAAAGACCTTCATCCAGAACGGAATGGGTTCTCGGCTCCAAGGGGTGTCCTTAGGGTCCGCGCGCAGCGAGCCAGCGTGGTGCCGAAAAGTTCCGCCAGCGGCGATCATCTTCGCGACGCAAGCGCACACGCGCAGCGTAGGCACCGAGCTCGCCTTCCAGTGCCTCTTCAATCTCCGACAGGGGCATGTACAAAGCGTCCTCGCCACGCTCGAGAATTCCGTCCAGCATCAAACGTTGGCCCGCTTCCACGGCGGCCGTGCGCAAGCGCAGCAGCGCAGCGGCAAGCGCTTCCGCGAGATCACCCTTGGCCAACGCCAGTCGTTCGAACAGGAGGAGCAGCGCTCCCGCAGGTGCCACGCCGAGCGCTCCCAGCGGTCCCCGCAATGAAAGCTTGAGCAAGGCTGACTTGGCGCCCGCGCGCGCCCCGTCGGGATCGGAGCGCAGCAGCGAGTACGCTTCGGCGAGCGCTTGCTTCAGGTCCTCGTCCGCGAAACCCATGGCTTGAGGCCGCACATCCATCCCCAGGATGCGGACACGAGAGAGCTCATCGCGTAGCTCCAGCCACTCCTGGTGCAAATGGCTCGCTGCCGCCGGCACCTGCACTTCTCCTTGCTCGTCGAGGCAGCGCCGCGCCAAAGCCGACAAGCGTGCATCGAGCCGCGCACGCTCCTCGGCGCGCTCCGGGGCCGCCAGCGCATCGAACAGGTCGCGCGGTACGCTGCCGCAAGCGGCTTCCAGGGCGGGCAAGAGTCCCAGCGTCGCGAGCCGGCTTCGCTCCAAGAGTCCCATCGCGTCGGTCACCAAGCGCATTCGGGTCTCGAGGGTCTCCACCAGGTCCCGCCTGTCGAGATCGCCCAGCCGCACCGCATCGAACAGCGTGACGGCACCCGCGGCGCTGGCGCGAAACCTACGCGCGTCGGCGAGTGACGACGCCACGTGCCGCCCCAGCCGGGAGAGCCGATTGAGCCTTCGCAACGCCTCACGCTGCTCGAGCTTCCAGGGCGTGTGGTGCTCGTCCACGACGCGATAGGCGCGGCCGAACAGTCGGCGCACGCGCGGCTCCTCGCCATCGTCACCTTCGAGACGCAAGGCACGCGACAGCGCGTCCACGGAAAGCGGTGCCAGGGTACTGCTGGTGGCCACCAAGGCCGCCGTCTCGCGGTAGCTCTCGTTCGTGAAGCGGATGCGCGGCCTCAGCTTGCGCACCCCGACCACACAGGCGCGCTCCTGGTGGAGCTCATAGCGAAGCAGCACCGGCTCGCCGAGCAAGAGCTGCACGCGGTCCGCGAGAATCGGCCACGCGCACCACGTCGCCCTCGACCGCGAGCGAGGTCCGCGGCACCTCCACGAGTCGCATGGTGCGGCGGTCGACCCAGGTGGGCTCGGGGTCGCCTTCCGGAAACACGGCCAAGGTCTGCGGGTCGCCGGCGCTGGGCTCGATGCTCGCCACGAGCCCGCGAGCCCGAGCCGCACCGTTGGGCTCTCGAAACAGGCCCTGCTCGGTCAGCTCCAGGATGAACGCGCGTTCGCGCGCCATATCCCGCATCGCGTTCAGCCACAGGCCCTCGCCGCCCGTCGCTTGCTCCTGCGCTGACATCGAAAGCGTCCCCCCCGGGAGCCCCCGATCATGGACCTTGCGGGGGCCCCCTGTCGACAGCGTTTCACACGCCGGGCCGGCTCAGTCGGTGCGCTCGACCACCACGGCCAAGGCTTCACCGCCACCGATGCACAGGGTCGCGACACCGCGCTTTTGCCCGCGATCCCGCAGCGCGTGAAGCAAGGTGGTGAGGATGCGCGCGCCCGATGCGCCGATCGGATGTCCCAGCGCAACCGCACCGCCGCGCACGTTCACGCGCTCGAGGGGCACCCCGAGCTGCTGGGCGCAGGCCATGGTGACCACGGCGAAGGCTTCGTTGATCTCGTAGAGGTCCACGTCGGTCGCCGTCAGACGAGCACGCTTCAAAGCCTCGCGAGTGGCCTCGATGGGAGCCGTGGAGAACCACTCCGGAGCCTGCGCGCAGCCGCCATAGCCGATGATGCGAGCCAACGGCTTCCATCCGTGACGCGCCACCGCCGACCGGCTCGCCAGCACCAGCGCGGACGCCCCGTCGTTGATCTTGGAGGAGTTTCCGACCGTGATGGAGCCGCCCTCCTGAAACGCCGCCTCGAGCTCGCCGATGCGCTCCAGGTTCACGCGCGTAGGTTCTTCATCGACCTCGACACGCGTGGATTTTCCGCGTTTCCCCGGGATCTCGACCGCCTCGATCTCCGCCGCGAACTCACCCTTCTCCTGCGCACTGCGCGCCCTACGGTAGCTCTCCTTCGCGAAGGCATCCTGGGCCTCGCGCGTCAGTTCGAACTTGCTCGCGCACAGCTCTCCGCCACGTCCCATGTGAAACTGGCCGTAGGGATCCCAAAGCCCGTCGTGGATCAGCGCATCCACCAACTGCCCGTGGCCCATGCGATAACCCTGGCGCGCCTTGGGCAACAGGTACGGCGCGTTGGTCATCGACTCCATGCCTCCGGCCACCACAATCTCGTGATCGCCCACCAAGATGGCGCGGGTCCCGAGCAACACCGCCTCCAGGCCCGAGCCACACACCTTACTCACGGTGGTCGCGGGCGTGCGATGCGGGATACCGGCGTAGATGGCGGCCTGCCGTGCCGGCGCCTGGCCGAGTCCCGCAGACAGGACGTTGCCCATGAACGTGTGCGTGATTTGGTCGGGCGTGGCCCCCGCGCGCTTCAACGCGCCCTGGATGGCCGTGGCCCCGAGCCGTGGCGCGCTGACCGAACCGAGCACGCCCTGGAAGGACCCAATCGGGGTGCGTGCGGCAGCGACGATGAACACCTCTGGCTCGAGCATTCTAAAGAACTCCCTACTTCTACCTTACCACTCGCTTCGCCGGCGTCCGCCCGCGGCCCCCTGCGCGGTCGCGCCTGACTCGGTGACGCTGGCCGCCTCACGCGCCGCGATTCGAGAGCAGCGACACAAGCGTTTGTGCGAGCACGTAGGGGTCTTCACCCGAGCCAGCGCGCTCCATGGCCTGTGTGAGCTCGGGGGCCAACTCACGCTCGGCGTGCTCGATCACCAGCTCGCGCAGCGTACGTCGCAGCTCGGCTTGGCGCTTCGAACGCATGCGTTCGCGGCCGGCCTCGCTCCCTTCCAAATAGGCGCGATGCTTCTCACACGCTTCCAGCAAGCCGGAGACGCCCTGGTTGCGCAGGGCCGACACCTTCAGCACCGGCACGCACCAGCGCCCCTCCCCGGCCGTCTGGACGTTGCGCACAGGCCCATGAGCAGCGTGGCCACGCGGTCCCGAAGCTGCCTGTATGGGCGCAAGACTCAGCATGCCTTCGAGGTCCCGCGCCGTGTCGTCCGCACCCTCGCGGTCGGCCTTGTTCACCGCCAGCACGTCGGCGATCTCCAAAATTCCAGCCTTGATCGCCTGGATGTCGTCGCCGCCTCCCGGCGCGAGCAACACCACGGTCGAGTGTACCACCTGAGCGATCTCGAGTTCGTCCTGCCCGACGCCCACGCTCTCCACCAGGATCACGTCGCACCCGCTGGCATCGAGTACACGCGCAGAGTCGAGCGCAGAGCGCGACAACCCACCGAGTTGTCCGCGCGTCGAGAGCGAGCGTATGAACACCTTCTCGTCGAGGCAGTGCCGCTGCATGCGTATGCGATCTCCGAGAATGGCGCCGCCGCTGAATGGACTCGACGGGTCCACCGCCAGCACTCCGACGCGCAGGTCGCGTTCGCGCAACAGCCCCACCAGTGCATCCACCAGCGTGCTCTTGCCGGCACCCGGCGTACCCGTAATGCCGATCAGATAGGCGCGGCCCGTGTGCGGATACAGCTGCTCTAGTTCTGCCAAATAGCCCGGCGTCCGGTCGTCCACCCGCCGCAACATGCGCGCCACGGCGCGCGGCTCTCCCGCGAGGACGCGCTGCACGAGATCGGCCGGGCCTGGACTCGCCATGCTCTCGTCATCGTGCCACTGTTTTTCCGCGAAAGAAGCGCCCCAAAAGCAAACGAGCCGCTCGCAGTCTGCGAACGGCCCGTTCTTGCTTCGGACTTTGTGGGCGATGCTGGGATTGAACCAGCGACTTCCTCCGTGTGAAGAAGGCACTCTACCACTGAGTTAATCGCCCGGTCGCCGAGTCAACCAACCGAAGCTGGTCCGCGCGGCGGACACCCTTCGTAGCACCACGACTCATTTTCGCAACAAGTACGTGGAGGAAAAAGCGCGAAAGGTTACTTGTTGCCCTCGAGCTTGGCACGCAGCAGGTCTCCGAAGGTGCCGAGGCCCTGGCGAGCCACCTCCCTGCGGTAGTCCTGCACGGACCGCCTCTCCTCCTCGGCCAACAGCGCCTTGCGGGAGAAGCGGTGCCCGCCGTCGCGGTCCACACCGATGGCCTTGACCGGGATCTGAGTCCCAGGCGGGAAGCCCTTGCGGTGGTCGGTGCCGCGCTCGGTGCCCATCTCCGAGTTCGGGATGAAGCCGCGACCGCGACGTCCGAAGACGCCCGGGATCTGCACCACCAAGCCGCCCGGATCGATCTTGTCGACCACCACGGTGAGGTGCGCACCCATCTTGGGGGGACGCGCGCCCTTGGCGTTCGGATCCGTCCCGGTCTCCAGCGCCTTCTCCTCGGCCTGCGACAGCTTCGACAGCGAGATGCGGCGCGCCTTGCGGTCCACACGCTCGATGACGACCTTGATGTCCTGCCCATCCGTGAGCACCTGGTTCGCGTGCTTCAGCTCGCGGCCCAGCTCCGAGATGTGCAGCAGACCTTCGATCTGCGGCGAGAGCTCGATGAACGCGCCGAAGTCGGTGGTGCGCACGACCTTGCCGTTGACCACGTTTCCGGGCTCGAGCAGATCGGCCTGGGCGCCCCACGGATCGTCCTGCAGCGCCTTCATGGAGAGCGAGACGCGCTCGCGCTCACGACGCGTTTGCCCCTCGCCGACGCGCAGCACCTGCACCTCGACTTCGTCGCCGGGCTTGGCCGCATCCTGCGGGCGCACACCGCGCGAGAACGAGAGCTCGCTCTGGTGCACCAACCCCTCGATGCCGCCGAGATCGACGAAGATGCCGAACTCGCGCACCTGGGTGACCCGCCCCTTGAGGCGCTGTCCGGGTTGCAGCGAGCGGAACAGCTGCTTGGCCGCCTTGCGCTGCATGCGTTCGAGGATGCCGCGTCGGCTCACCACGAACCCGTGGGTTCCCGCCTTGGACGGCGGCACGGTGAACTCGAGGCGCTGCCCCAGCAGCTCCTCCGGATTGTCCACCGGACCGAGCGACATGCCGCTCGCCGGGCAGAACACTCGGATGCCCTCGACGAGCACGTCGAAGCCGCCGCGATTGAAGCCGAACACGATGCCGCGCACGCGCTTACGCTGCTCGCGCGCCTGGGCGATCTTCTGCTTCGCAGCCTGGACGTCGATGATGCGGTTCACGATGGCGATGTGACCGCTCTCGGACACCGATCCCACGCGTCCGCGGAAGATGGAGCCCAGCTCGGGCGCCGGAGGCGGCTCGGGCTCGGGTTCGGCCTCTTCGTGGGCTTCTTCGTGGGCTTCTTCGTGGTGAGAAGCGATGGACTCCGCGGGTGCTGCTGCCGCTGCGCTCTCGGCGTGCGCCAGCTCGGCCACCGGCTCGGTCGCCAGCTCGGCCTCGGTGGACAGCGCCGCTACCGGCGCCTCTGCACCTTCGAGAGTCGCCTCGGGCGCGACGACTGCAGCCGAAGCGTCGGGTGCCCCCTCGGCGATCATCGAGGCTTCGGGCGATGCAGCATCGGCTGCCGCGACCGCGCCTTCCTCAGCCGCCGGAGGAGGTTCGGGTAGAACCGGAACCTCGTGTGGCTCGAAGAAGTCGACGAACGCCTGCGCCTTGCCGAAAAGGTCGACCGTGAAGGTACCTTCATTCAGCTTGGCCACACGGCCGGCGACGACTTCGCCGGCCGAGAACGCGTGCCGCTTGCCTGCCGCACCGCCCTCGAAGAAGCGCGCAAAGACGCCGCCCTGCCCCTCCTTCGGAGCACGCTCAGGGCGCGGCTCGGAGGCCTGGCCTTCGCCTGCCTTGGCCTGTGCCCCTTCGGCGCCAGGCTGACCGCCCTTCTTGCGGCGACGTCGGCGACGCTTCTTTTTGGCTGGGTCTCCGCCGGAAGCAGCGGCTTCGCCACCCTCTTCGCCGGAAGCCTCGCTGTCATCCCCTTCGTCTCCGCCCTCTTCGGACGCGTGAGACTCAGCAGCGGTCGCTGCTTCAGGCGCAGCTGCGCCCGAGGGGGTGTTGTCGGTGTTTGCGTTCGTGGGGCTCTCGCCCGGTTGCGCTCCCTGAGAGGCTTCAACCGCCGACGCGGGAGCCTCGGGTGCGTTGTTCTGCTCGGTCATAAGTACCTGACCGCAGCCTTCTATCTAGGGCGTGCGGGGCACGGACACTACTTCTCGATCCCGCGGTTCGTCAAGGCGCACACGGCCCCCCACACTGGGGATTTCGCTGTTCCCAGCGCGGGATGCACCCACGCACACGTCACACGCACCAGGCGATGAACGCGCACGTTACGGGCGCGTGAACTCCCATTTGAGATCGAGCTGTCCCTCGGGTCCCGTGAATCGCAGCACGGCGAACAGCGCTTCGGGCGGAATCGTGGGCTGCCCGTCCTCGTGGAACGCCGGAAATACCACGCGAAACGCGCGCCGAAACGGGGACACGGCTGGGAAGTAGGCTTTTTCCGAGGCAGTTCCGCCACCCAGTGGTTGGATCTCGAGGGGCCGCACCATGCGTCCACGGTCGTCCATCAAAAGCACACGCCAGGCCCCTTCCGCATCGGTCAGGTCCATCTCGCGCGGCTTGCCGCCGCCGATGGTGACGAAGAAGCGATGGTGCTCATCCGCGTCCGCCATGCTGGCCGCCAGCATCGCGTTGCGGGCGTCGGTCGGCAGCTCGAAGTCGTCCGCGTAGCGCACCACGTAGGCCCAGCGAAACTCGCGCGACTCGAAGGTCGCCGCGGCGTGCAGCACGGAGCGCATCTCCCCGAAGTCGAAGGGATGCAGGGTCCGCGTCCAGCGCTCGTACACATCCGGGTACTCGTCCGGCGTGAAACTTTTCGGTGGCGGACTGAGAGAGACGACGGGGGCCGCGCAAGCAACCAGGCCGGCCAGAGCAACCACGCGCGCCAGAGTCGAAAAACGAAGCACCGCGAGAAGACTTATCGGGGTCGCGCCCAAATGTCCAACCCGTGCGTGGCTGTGTGCTCATGTTCCTGGTTCAGGGCTGAGCACGGGGCTCGCCGGTTGTCCGCGTGGGCGGGGTCGGCTATGTGCCCACCCCGCAGGTCGCCGTAACGGCGTAGAAATCGCGGCGACTCACCCGAATGGAGGCAGCTCTGAATCCGACTACGCCCGGCTCGACTCCCGGCGCCCGACTGACGAGGGACGATCTGTTGGCCCCGTTCCAGCAGGCGCTCACTCCCGAGAGTCATTGGCGCGTGGGCACCGAGGCCGAGAAATTCGGCATCCTCAGCGACTCGCATGCGGCATTGCCCTACGAGGGCGAGCGCAGCGTGAGCCGCGTGCTGGAGTTGTTGGAGCGCCAGTTCGGTTGGTTCCCCCAGCGTGAATACGAAGCAGGTCCGGTAATCGCGCTCGAGCGCGGCGGCGCCTCCATCACCCTCGAGCCTGGTGGTCAGGTGGAGCTTTCGGGCGCCCCCTTCGTGAGCATCCACGACACGGCCGCCGAATGGCGTCAGCACATGGACGAGCTGCATTGGGTCGGAGCCGAGCTCGGCATCACCTGGTTGGGCCTGGGCTTTCATCCGTTCGCCAGTCAGAGCGACCTGCCCTGGGTCCCCAAGCTTCGCTACGGAATCATGCGCGAGTACCTGCCCACGCGGGGCAGCGGCGGCCTCGACATGATGCGCCGAACCTGCACCGTCCAAGCAAACCTCGATTACTCCTCCGAAACTGACGCCATGCAGAAGCTTCGGCTGGGCCTCGCGCTCTCGCCCATCGTGTCTGCCCTATTCGCCAACAGTCCTCTGGTCGAAGGCAGACTCACCGGGGAGCGTAGCCACCGGGCGCTGGTTTGGGTCCACATGGACCCCGATCGCTCTGGCCTTTTGCCCTTTGCATGGCGCAATGACATGTCGTTCGCGCGCTACGTGGAGTGGGCGCTCGACGTGCCCATGTTCATGGTCAAGCGCGAGGGCAAGGTGGTGCGCAACACCGGCCAGACCTTCCGCTCGTTCATGGACGAAGGCTTCGGAGGCACCCAGGCCACCTACAACGACTGGGTCGTCCACCTGGGCACGCTGTTCCCGGAGGTTCGCCTCAAGAAGACGCTCGAATTGCGCGGCGCCGACAGCTTGCCGTCGCACCTCTTGCCCGCGCTACCGGCGCTCTGGAAGGGCCTGCTCTACGACGCGCAGACGCGCGACAAGCTGGAGAACCTGGTGTCGCCCATCACCTACGAGGCCGCCGAGGCTTCCCGCCCCGAGTACGGGCGCCTCGGGCTCAAGGCCAAGCTCGCAGGCCGCGAGATCGCCGAGTGGGCGACCCAGGTCATCAGCCTGGCACGCGATGGACTCAACCGAATTGCCCGGCCGAACGGCGTCTCGCAGAAGGGGCCCTCGAGCAGCGAGGCGGAATACCTCGAGCCCTTGGCGCGGATGGTCCAGCGCGCGGAATCGCCCGCCGACGTCCTGATCGCAGGCCTCGATGCGAGCCGCGATCTAGCACCTCAGGTCATGGAGTTGGCGAAGCTCTGACGGCGGTGGCTGAAGCCGGAACCCAAGCACGACGAGGAATCAGCCCTCGTCGTCTTCCAGGTTCTCGTCCTCATCGTCATCGTCGTCGTCGTCGTCGGTCTCGATGGCGCCCTGACCAGCGTTCACCAGTTCCTTGAGCTCTTTGCCCACCTTGAAGAAGGGCAAGCGCTTTTCCGGAACCGGAACGGCTCGACCGGTCCGTGGATTGCGTCCGTTGTAGGGCTTGTACTCGCGGACCGTGAAGCTGCCGAAACCACGAATCTCGATGCCTTCGCCGCGTTCCAGTGCCGCGGTCATCGAGTCGAATACGCAGTTCACGACGAGCTCGGCTCGGCTCTTGGTGATTTGAGTTCGTCGCGCGACTGCGTCGATGAGCTCAGATTTGGTCATCGAAACCTCCGACAGTCTGGTTGTAACGCCCGTAAACCACGACAGTCAATGATCTTTCTGGATGGCTCCCAAGCTCCTACCCCACCCCACATGGGGGAACCCACAATTGTGTCGAAACGCAGCCGTCCGAGCCGGGCATTGCAGGGGGGACCACAGTGGGCGTTGCGGTATCGGTGGAACTCTGGTTATGGTCGCGCACCAATTCGCGAGTTTTACGAGGACCCGCAATGCAAGGCCCCGAGATGGATCCCTACGAGACCGAACAAGACCCCTTTTCGCGCAAGCAGGCCCCGTTGACGGACCTGAGCCAGTTCGAAGAGCCGTTGCCCGATACGGGAAGTACGGACGACGAGACGATTCGCAGGATGAATCGGCGCACTTCTCCGGTGGGCCGCATCTTGGGCGTGGTCGTCGTGGCGGGCGCCCTGGGACTCGGATACTGGGCGTACGAGCAAAATGTCTCGTACGAGTCCCGCAATGTCGTGCTCGACGAAGCGGGCAAGCTCGAGGGCGAAGCGCGACTGGCTGCCCTACGCAACGCGTTCCAGACGTCCAAGCATGAAGACGTCCGCGAGCGTGCCCTGCTGAACCTCGGCTTCTTCAAGGACGACAAATCGGTGCCGCTGATGATCGAAGCCCTCGATCAAGAAGGCATCGTGCGCCGCGCAGCCGCACGCGCGCTTGCGTACATCGGCTCGCCCGCCGCGGATTCGGCCAAGCCCAAGCTGCTGCAGGTGCTGCCCCTCACTGACGCCCGCGACAAGGCCCAGGTGGTCTGGGCGCTCGCCGTGCTCAAGGAGCAGGCCGCGGTGCCGGACATCCTCGCCGAGTTCTCCGCGGGTCACCTGCAGAACCTCGAGAACCTCGACAAGTCTCCGAGCTTCGATCCCAAGGTCATCATCGACGTGGTGGGCCCCCAGAAGATCGCGAGCAACGAGCTCCTGACCCACGCGGACAAGTCCGTGCGCACCTTGGTGGCTGCGGCACTGTCCGAGTCGGCCACGCCCGAAGCCGTGGACCCCTTGATCAAGCTGCTCAACGACTCGGATGGCGAGGTCGTGAAGGCCGCCGCCGCCGGTCTCGGCCGCGCTGGTGATCCACGCGGCGCAGGCCCGTTGTTCGCCTTGCTGCAGAAGACGCCCTCGATGCGCCAGAGCGTGCTCGATGCCATCGGCCGCTCCACCAGCGCCCCCGGTGTCGCCGCGCTGCTCGATCAGACCGACAGCCAAGACCTCAAGCGCTCGCTGCTCAGCATCCTGCGCGACAGCCACGATCCACGCGTGGCGAACACCTTCGCCAAGTACGTGGCCGACGCGGACACGGACATCAAGGAGACCTCCTCCTTGGCCCTGGCCGAGCTCGGGGACGCGCGCGCCGTGCCCGCGCTGCTGGAGCTGGTGAAGGCCGAAGATCGCACCACCTCGCTCAACGCGCTCGACGCGCTGGCCCTGGTGGCCAAGCCCGAAGTGGCCGACGCCCTGATCCCCTTGCTCAAGGACAACCCCGGCAAGAAGGCCAGCATCATGAAGGCCATCGGCAAGTCCGGCTCCAAGACGGCCGGCGCCGTCCTGGTCAAGGAAGTCGAGAGCGACGATCGTGAAGCGGCCTCGTTCGCGTTAGCCGATCTCAAGTACGAGCCGGCCTACAAGATCCAGGTTGCCCTGCTCAAGCGCCCCAAGGACGTGGACTTCTCGAAGCCCAGCGTCCCCACCGAAGAGATCGTTCGCAATCGTGAGATCGCGATTCGCGCGCTCGGTCGCTATGGCGACCCGGCCGCGGTGCCGGCGCTGATGACGCTGATCGAGGACCAGGCCGACAGCGCCAAGCTGCGGGCGATCGCGGGTGCCGTGGCGGGGCAGCTGGCCGACGCCGAGGACCTGGCCACCATCATCGCCAAGGCCAAGAACAGCGCCCTCGATGAGGCCACGCGCACGTACTACGTGCAGGGCCTGTGGCAGGCCAAGGTTCAGTCGAGCAGTCAGCTCACCGAGCTCCTGCAGCCTTCCATCCCGGCCGAAGTGCGCCGCAGCGCCGCGCTCGCGCTCGGCTACACGGCCGACCCTGCCAACGACCAGCTCCTGTTCGACCTCTTGCGCAACCCCGAGGTCAAGCGCGAGGCGGCGTTCGCGGTGCTGCTCGGAGGCAACCAGGCGGCCGCCGAAGAACTTTATCGCCAGATTAACAGCGACCGCGAGCTGCGTGAAATCCTTCAGGATTTCTTGATGGCCGACGACGTCGATTTCTTCAACATGATCACCGCTCAGCACTTCGAGAGCGGGGAGATCTTCCGTCGCCTCGAGGTCGCTCGTTCGCTCAAGAACGGCGCGGGCGAGATCACCTTCAGCTTCCCCTGGCAGCAGGTCATCGCTCGCCTCAAGGCGGGCTGGAACGGCCCTGGTGGGCTTGCCGCACGAGAAGTGCGCGCGAAGCTCTACGAGGCGCTGCGTGGGCCCGACGAGGCCCGACGCAAGCTGGTCGCCGAGACCCTCGGCGCGATGGGCGAGATGGGCCTCCTGCTCGCCTCGCGTGACGAGGCGGGTCCCGGTCAAGCCGAAGCTCGCGAGATCATCCTCAAGCAGAACCGCAGCAAGGCTCCCTGAGCTTCTCTGCAGTTCGGTCACTGCGCAGACGGCGCGCCCTGGTGGCGCGCCGTTCGCGCTTAATGCGCACCGTCTACGACGGCCCAACCGAGAGCTCGCTTACGCGATTCGGGGCTGGGCAACTCTCCTTGTCGAGCCCGCAACTTCCCAACTGGAAACTGCGCGAGCGGTCTGGATAAAATCCCAGATCGGGGGCGGGGAATGGACATCGTCAAAGCGATCGCAGACAGACGTACGGAACTCATCGACATCATGGTGGCGACTGCAGACCGCAGTCTGCCGACACCAGAGTCAGAGGTAAGGCAGTTCATGGTGGGCTTCGTCACGCTCCTCGAGGCCGCCGCCGCCGGCAACATGAACCCGCGCGACGAGTATCTGGAGACGGTGATCCCCGCCGTGCGGGACGGTGGAATCAGTCTGGCTTACGTGATGTCTGCCATGCCTCGCCTGGCTGTCGCGCTGGGCACGGTGCTGGGACGTGAGCACGCCCCGTGGATCGCAAACTTTCTGGGCGAGTACACCACGCACATGCTGACCGTCTGGGAGCGACGATGAGCGCCCTCTTCAACCGCCTGGTTGAGATCAGTGGCCTCTCGTCGTTGTTCGCTCGCGCCGCCCTCGAGCGCGCCTGTACGCGTGCTGGGGTCCAGCCGACCTCGTTGACACGCGAAGGGCTGCGCACCGCGCTGCCCGAGATCGAGCGCACCATCCAGACCTACCTCGACCGCCAGACCACCGACGCCATGGCGCGTATCCGCGACCTCGCCGGCGAGCGCTGACAGCGTCCGCTGGGTCAGAGCGAGGCCAGAGCCTGCTCGACGTCGTTGAGCAGATCGGCCGTGTCCTCGATGCCCACCGCGTAGCGCACCAGGCAGTCCTTGATGCCTACGGCCTCGCGCTCCTCCGTGGACAACTCGAAGTAGCTCATCAAGGCAGGCTGCTCTACGAGGGACTCCACGCCGCCCAGGCTCGGGCCGATGCGCGGGATCTTCAGGCTATCGACGAACTTGCCGCAGGTCGCCAGGTCCGTGTCGAGCTCGAACGTCACCACGCCCCCGAAGCCCGTCATCATGCGCTTGGCCACGGCGTGCTGCGGGTGGGATTCGAGTCCCGGATACCAGACGCGCTTCACCTTGGGGTGCTTTTCCAGCAGCTCCGCCAGCGCCTGGGCGTTCTTGTTCTGTTGGGCCACGCGCAGCCCCAGCGTCTTGATGCCACGCGACACCAGATAGGCCGCGTGAGGATCGAGCACCGCGCCGAACACATGGCGCAGCTCACGGACCAGGCCGATCAACCCAGCGTTGCCGCTGACCACACCGGCCAGCACGTCGTTGTGCCCCGACAGGTATTTGGTCGCGCTGTGCACCACCAAGTCGATGCCGTGCTCCGCCGGGCGCAGGTTGATGGGCGTGGCGAAGGTGGAGTCGATCAGCGTCTTGGCCTTGGACTTCTTCACGATGCTGCTCAGCCGGTCGAGGTCGAGACAGGTCAAGTAGGGATTGGTCGGCATCTCACTGATCACGAGCCGCGTCTTGTCCGTGATCACGCGCTCCAGGGCCGCCAGGTCGCCCGGCGGCACCAGGCTGTGGGTCACGCCGAACTTCGAAAGAAAGCCCGTCACGAACTGGCGTGTGCGTCGGTAACAGTCCGCAAACAACACCACGTGAGAGTCGGCCTTCACGAGCGCCAGGATGCTCGAGGTCACGGCCGCCATGCCGCTCGAGAAGGCCACCGCGTCCTCGACACCTTCGAGGGAAGCGACCTTCTGCTCCATGCCGCGGACCGAGGGGTTGCCGTAGCGCCCGTACTCCTCGCGCTCGAACTCCCCCGACATGTACCGGACCAGCTCGGCCGTATCGGCGAACGTATACGTCGCCGTCTGCGCGATAGGTGGGGTCAGTGCGTCGTACGGATGGACGCGTGGCTCACCACCGTGAACTGCGCGTGTCAGCAAGGAGTCGAACTTCTTATCCACGGGCGGCTTTCTAGCACGGGCCCAGGCCTCAGGCGTCCCAGGGGGGCGACTAGACTGGACCACGAGCCCTGCGCGTGGCCTCCTGGCGCCCCGTGGGGCCTTGGGAAGCCTGCGACGACTGCCTTCAGTGCTTGTGCTCGCGGTCGAGGCCGGGATGCGAAGGATCGCCCGGCTCGTGACGCGGGTTGGCCGTGAGGAACGTCCCGTCTTGACCCGGCAGGGACATCAACATCTCCTTGTCGAAGATGAAGTGCTCACGCTGGGTGCTCGCCGGCATGTGCACGCCCGTGTCCATGCGGATCGCGTCGCACGGGCAGGCCTCCACGCAGAAGCCGCAGAAGATGCAGCGCAGTTCGTCGATGACGAACACCTTGGGGAAGCGCTCGTAGCCGTAGCCGGGATCGCCGGGCTGATACTCGCCCGCCTCGATGTGGATGCACTGAGCGGGACACGCCGTGCTGCAGCACAGGCAGGCCACGCAGCGCGGAGAGCCGTCGGCACGGTGAGTGAGGCGATGGACCCCGCGGAAGCGCTCGGGATACACGCGCTTCTCCTCGGGATACATGATGGTGACGATGTCCGTGTTCTCGCGCTTCGAGAAGGTGTTCTTGAAGAAGTGCGCCATCGTCACGCCGAGACCCTTGAAGATCTCGGGGATGTAGGCCTGTTCCGCGAACGTGCGGCCGGGCTTGTTGACTGGCTTACCCATTGAACCGCTCCTGGAGGCCGAGAATGATGAAACCGGTAATCGCGATGTTGAGCAGCGAAAGCGGCAGCAGCAGCTTCCAGCACAACTGCATGATCTGGTCGTAGCGGAAGCGCGGCAGAGACCAGCGAATCATCAGCTGCAGCCAGATCAAGACCACGAGCTTGAGGATGAACACCAAAACCTGGATCCCGATCACGGCCACGTGCGGCACCGGAATCACGGCGTTGCTGAGGTAGCTCCAGAGGCTGAAATCGAAGCCGTAGTCCTGCAGGAACGGCACGTCGTAGCCGCCCAGGAACAGCACTGCGATCAAGGCCGAGCTGGTGATGACTTCCACGAACTCGCCCATGAAGAACATGCCGAACTTCATGCCCGAGTACTCGGTGAAGTAGCCGGCCGCGAGCTCGCTCTCGCCCTCGGGAACGTCGAAGGGAATGCGCTTGGTCTCTGCGATGGCTGCCGTGAAGAACAAGAAGAAGGCCAACGGCTGCACGAAGATGCCCCACAGGTGCAGGCCCTTGATGCCGAACAGCGAGTGGCTGCGCTGCCAGTCGATCATGTCCGACAGCTGAAGCGTGTCGTAGACCATAAAGCAGCCGACTAGCGCGAGGCCCAGGGTCACCTCGTAGCTCACCATCTGGCCCGCGGCGCGCACGCCGCCGAGCAGGGCGTACTTGCTATCCGAAGAGTAGCCGGCGATGGCAGCACCCACGACTCCGGTGCCCGCGATGGCGAACACGTAGAGGATGCCCACGTTCACGTTGGCGATCTGAAGGTTGATCGAGCGGCCATCGAACATGGAACCGGGCTCGAGCACCGACGTCAGGTGGTCCAGGTAGAGCGTGCCGCCGAACGGGATCACCGCGAACACGCTGATGGCGGGCACCAGGGCGATGATGGGCGCCAGCGAGTGGAGCAGCTTGTCGGCCTTCGGCGGGATGAAGTCCTCTTTCCAGACGAACTTCAGCGCGTCAGCCAGCGGATGCAGCAGGCCCAAGAGCGTGATGTTCTTGCCGAACAGCGTCACGCCGGCACGATGAGGACCGACGCGGTCCTGGATCATCGCGCTCTGTCGACGCTCGGCCCAAATCAGCACCGGGGCGAAGGTCAGGATGATGATCAACACGAACACGATCTTGAGGATCGCGGCAATCCAAGCGACGGCGTCCATCAGACCTGCGCCTCCTGCGCACGCACCGCGGGCAGCGCTGCGCGAACCTCACTGAGCGACGAGAGCCGGATATCCCGGTCCAGCTCCTTGGCGAGCGCCGCCACGGCCTCCCAGGCCGGCTTCACTCCATCGGGGGGGAACACCGCGCGCTTGAACTGCTGCGCGACGCCCTTCCCGTTCACGAAGGTGCCGGCCGTCTCGGCGTGCACCGCCACGGGGATCACCACCTGCGCCACGCTCGGCAGCGCGCCCTCGTTGCTGGTCAGCGAGACCATGGCCTTGAGCGCGGCCAGCGGCGCGAGTTCCTCGGGGGTCTCGGCGCTTGCCCAGCCGAGCGCGATGACGCCCTCGACGCTGCCCGCAGCCACATCCGACAGCAGTGCCTTGAGGTCCGGAAGGACCGCACCCGCCACCAGGTTCGCGCCGGCGCGGTTGGGATTGTTGTCGCTGCTGCGCAGGATCTTGTCGCCCTCCCAGCCGCCCAGGGCTGCCAGGTAGAGCTTCTGTGCGCCCAGTTCGCGGGCCAGCTTCACCAACGCGAGATTGTCCTCGTTGGAGTGCTGCGCGCTCAGGACCACGCCGAGCTTCTCGGCGGAGACACGCTTGAGCAGCTTCGCGGCCGCGGCGCGCGCATCGGATACTTCGCTCGGCACCTGGACCCCAGCGCCCGTGCGCACGCGCCCGAAGGTCACGCGATTCTGCACGAAGCGGTGGTAGCTCATCATGCCGTCGTCGCACATCCAGTACTGGTTCACGCCCGGATTGTCGCGCGGACGCAGGCGCTGGACCTGGTTGGAACGCGGGTCGTAGTCGACCGACATATTGCAGCCCGTGGCGCAGCCGCCGCACACACTGGGCTGGCTCTTGAGGAACCAAACCCGTGCCTTGAAGCGGAAATCGCGACTGGTCAGCGCGCCCACCGGGCACACGTGCTCGGTCATCAACGTGTACTTATGGTCGAGCTGGCGCCCGGGCGAGAGCGTGATCTCGTTCTTGTTGCCGCGCTCGCGCATGTCGAGCACGTGGTCGCCCACCACCTCGTCGCAGAAGCGGATGCAGCGCGTGCACATCACGCAGCGCTCGCCGTCGTACACGATGGTGTCGCCGAAGCGCTCGCCCTTCACCTTGTGAACGGGCTCGGTGTCCTTGCGCTTGGGCGTGGCCTGGTGCTCTTCGTAGTAGTCCTGAAGCTTGCACTCACCGGCCTGGTCGCAGATGGGGCAATCCACCGGGTGGTTCAGGAGCAGGAACTCCTGGACCGCGCCCTGGGCCTTCTTGACCTCGGTCGACTGGGCGAAGACTTCTTGATTCTCAACCGCGGGCATCTGACAGGCGGGCTGCAGCTTGGGCTTGTTGGCAGGTACGTACTCCTGCTTGGCCTCGTCCCACTGCACGATCGGCATCATCATCGGCCGGTCGCTCTTGACCTCCACCAGACACATGCGGCAGTTGGCCGCGACGCTCAGTCCGGGATGCCAGCAGTAATGGGGAATCTCAATGCCCTGACGCCAGGCAGCACGGATGATGGTGTCGCCAGGCTCGAACGGAATCTCTTTGCCATCCAACTTGAAGCTGGGCATCTCAAAACCTCAGTCGAAGCGCGCGACGCGCGCGAGCTTGTCTAGCGGTCGCACTCGCCGCCGATCATGTTCACGGAACCGAATGTGGGGATGATGTCGGCGATCATGCCGCCGCGGATCATCTCGTGGGCTGCGTTCAGGTTGTACCAACAGGGCGGGCGGCAACGCACCCGGTAGGGCGTCCCGCTGCCGTCGGACACGATGAAGAAGCCGAGTTCGCCGTTGCCAGCCTCGCTGAAGCTGTAGACCTCGCCGGCAGGCACCTTGATGCCCTCCATCACCAACTTGAAATGGGCGATGGTGCCTTCGATGGTGCTGTACACCGCGGGCTTCTCGGGCAGCACGACGCGCACGTCGTCGACGCTGACGGGGCCGTCGGTGGGCATCTGCTTCAGCGCCTGCTTGATGATGCGCAGGGACTGACGCATCTCCTCCATGCGACACAGGAAGCGGTCGTAGTTGTCGCCGTCGTGGCCCACCGGGACCTCGAAATCCAGGCGATCGTACACGCTGTAAGGGTTGGCCTTGCGCACGTCGTAGTCCACGCCGGTGGAGCGCAGCATCACGCCCGTCACGCCGAGCTCGATGGCGCGGGCCTGGGTGAGGATGCCGACCTTCTCCATGCGGTCGAGGAAGATGCGGTTGCGCAGCACCGTCTTCTCACATTCGACGAGCTGAGCCTCGAACTTGGGGATCAACTCGAGGATGTTCTTCTCGAGGTTGGCCGTGGGGGGCTTCGCCATGCCGCCGATGCGGGCGAAGCTGTGGGTCATGCGCGCGCCGGTCTCCTCTTCGAGGATGTCCCAGATGAAGTCGCGCAACTTGAGCATCCACAGGAAGGGCGTGAAGGCCCCGAGCTCCATCGCGCTCGCGCCGTTGCAGGTGAGGTGGTCGCAGATACGCGCCAGCTCGCCCAAGATCACGCGGTAGTACTCGCCACGCTCGGGCACCTTGATGCCGAGCAGCTTCTCGACCGCCCACGCGAATCCGTTGTTGTTCAACATCGGCGAGACGTAGTTGAGACGGTCTGCGTAGGGGAACACCTGCTGCCAGGTGCCGCGCTCGCAGCTCTTCTCGAAGCCGCGATGCAAGTAGCCCGGCTGAATGTCGAGGTTCTGAATGGTCTCGCCGTCCAGATCGAGCACCATTCGGATGGTGCCGTGCATGGCCGGATGAGACGGGCCCATGTTGAGCCGCATCGGCTCGCTGGGCAGTTCGAGGGCGCCCTCTTCGGAGAGCTCGTCTTCGATGGGTTCCACCGTTACTCCTCCGTGCCCGAGGCAGACTCACCTGCGCTCGACTGGCTCAGAGATTGACGTTGTCCGGTCTGCACCGCGATGGCGGGCGACACTTGTTGATCGCGCCCGTGAAGGCGCTCCTGCCACTGAATGCGCCCGAAGGGCTGCCCTTCGTCGGCACCGAACGGCGGCAGCTTGGCCACGTGGGCCGTGGTGTCGCGGTACGGGATCAGGGGTTGGGTCTTCTCGATGGGATAATCCTTGCGCAGCGGATAGCCCTCGAATTCCTCGTAAAGGAGGATGCGGCGCAGATCCGGGTGGCCCTCGAAGCGGATCCCGAACATGTCGAAGATCTCACGCTCGCCCCAGTCGGTTCCCGCCCACACGCCGAACAGACTCGGCACGGCCTTGCCGTCTTCCACGCGCGTCTTGAGGCGCACGCGCTGTCCGGTGCTCAGGGAGCGCACGCACAGCACGATGTCGAAGCGCGGCTCCTCGGGCTCTCGCTCCGGGTAGTCCACGGCCGTCATGTCCGTGAACTGATTCATGCCGCACTCGTTCTTGAGGAACTTGGCAACCTCGAGCCACGAGTCCACACCCACGCGCGCCACGTCGTCGCCACGAAAGTCGGAGGTCTCGAGGATGCGCTCGCCGAACTGGGCCGCGAGGCGCTCGATCACGAGCTTGCTCATGCGGTCTCCTTCTTCCGCAGCTGCGTGAGGCCAGGCAACTCGCGTGGCGGCACCGTCGCCGGCTCGCGGTTGCCGTTGGAGATCTTCTCCTGCAACAGCATCAGGCCGTCGAACACGGCCTCCGGACGGGGCGGACAGCCAGGGATGTAGATGTCGACCGGCACGAGCTTATCGACGCCGGGCACCGTGGTGTAGTTGTCGTAGAAGCCGCCGCACGACGCGCAGGTGCCGAAAGCGATGACCCACTTGGGATCGGCCATCTGGTCGTAGATGCGCTTGAGTACCGGTGCCTGACGCTGGCTGATGGTGCCCACCACCCAGAGCAGGTCCGCCTGACGCGGGCTGAAGCGCGGCGCTTCTGCGCCGAAGCGGGCGATATCGTAGCGCGACGATGCGACCGAAAAGAACTCCATGCCGCAGCATGCAGTCGCGAAAGGATACTGAAAGAGCGAGTACTTACGTGCCCAAGCGAGCAGCGCGTCGAAGCGCGTGGTCGCAAAGCCAGACTCGCCCGTTTGAAGGACCTTCATTTCTCCCATTCGAGGGCCCCCTTCCTCCAGGCATAGATCAACGTAACCGCGAGAATGACGAGAAAGCTCATCATCTCCATGAGACCGAACCACCCGAGTTCGCGGAACAGCGCCGCCCACGGGTAGAGAAACACCGCCTCGATGTCGAACACGACGAACAAGATCGCGGTGAGGTAGAACTTGATGCTGAGCTTGAGGTGACTGGCGCCGGTGGTGGCCGATCCGCTTTCGTACGGAATGGCCTTCTCGGGCGTCATGTTCTTGGGACCTGCGAGCGAGGTCCCAACGAAGATCACCAGAGCCAGAATGAACGCGACTGCTATCAGCAGGAAGACTGGCAGATAGGTGGAGACCATCGGCTTCCCTTCGGTGCGCGCACGCCAGCGTTGGGCGTGCGCGACGCTCGTGACACAACTGGGCACGGGAGCGATTCTGCAACTCGATCCCGCGCCGCACGAAGAGCGCTAAATACGCGTGGCTGTTCTAGTCCTAGCGTTTGGGGGTGTCAATGATGTCGACACTTCCCTGGTGCTTAGGAACGGGCCGAGAAAGCGCGTGCCCTCCTGATGCCAGGGGGCACCGCGCCAGATCTCATTCGTCGTCGTCTTCGACTTCGTCGAAGTAGCGACGCGCATTGCCGCCGCCGCGCTTCTTTTCCTGCTCCAGACGCTGCTTGCGGGTCGCGCCCTTGGCAGCGCGCGCCGCTCCCTCGACGTCGTCGGTACGACGGGGCGGCGGCCGGCCACCACGATCGCCGCTCGCCGGAGGACCGAAGTTGGGGGATCGCGGGCCACCGAAACCGCCGCTGCGGGGGGGCCTCCAAAGCCGCCTCCGCCACCACCACCGCCGAAGCCGCCGCCCCCTCCGGGACCGCCGCCACCGCCGAAGCCGCCTCCGCCTCCCGGCCCCCCGAACGAACGCTCACGGGGCGGGGGACGCTCACCACGCGGGTGAGCAAGGTGAACGGTGCAGGGACGTCCCCGAACGCTCAGATTTCCGAGCACATCGAGGGAAGCCTTGGCCGCATCTTCGGAGATGAACGACACGAACGCGAAGCCGCGCTTGCGACCCGTGGCGTGATCCATCGGCAAATGGATGCGGTCGAGATCCTTGGCCCCGAGCTGATTGAAGATGCCGCGGAGATCGGCTTCTTCGATGTCGTAGGGCAAGTTGCCGACGTAAAGCGTGCGATTCGAGTCGTCGCGCGGAGGCGGGCGACGTTCGAAACCGCCACCGCCGCCGCCCATGCCTGGCCCGCCGCCCATGCCCGGTCCGCTGCCCATGCCAGGGCCGCCGGGGCCGCGCGGTGGTCCGGAGGTGAAAGGACGCACGCTGATGCTGCGCCCTTCCATCAACGAGCCGTCGAGCTGCTCGCGAGCACGCTGGGCCTCGTCCGCCGACGACAGCGTAACAAAGGCAAATCCACGCGGCCGCCCAGTGGCGCGGTCCCGCGGAAGGCTCAATTCGTCGATCCCTGACCCGGTGCTCGTGAACAGGGCGCGCAGCCCCTCGTCCGTCACTGTGTCGGGCAAACCCGCGACGAACAACTTCCGGGCGTCCTCTTCCGTCCCCATGTCTCTGAATGCTCCTCAAACAAAGGGGCTCGGCACGAACCCCTCGCGACGTGACGCATCACGCCGGCTTGGGGGCGCAGCCGGTCCTCCGGACTACGCCCTTCTTGCCGAGGGTACCCGGGCAACCTCCCGCGTCAAGCCTTTCCGGAATGGGTTCGTCGGCTTACGGTGCGTTTCAGGGAGCCCCGGAAAGTCCCCCTTCCCAAGATTTTATTGAAAACGTACAAATTGAGCATGACTGTTCGACGAGTCGCGGCGTCCACGGCCGCGGCGCTCTGCATAGTGGGGGGCCTGGCTGGGTCGTCGACAGCCCGGGCCTACACGGTGAAGGAGACCGAAAACGGCTCGGTCGTGCGCTGGCACCGTCCATCGGTGGTGCTCCGGATCGACGCCAGTATGGAACGCTATTTTACGGACGTTCCCGTCAAGGCCACCATCCACGACGCCGCCCGCGCCTGGCATGACATCGAAGGTGTCCCCGAGCTGCTCATCAATGATGGTGAGCCAGGCCCGTCCGGCTTCGACTCCAAGGACCCGGCCAGCAACGGCGTGTATCTCATCGAAAACTGGGAGCTGGCCCAGAGCTCCCTGGCGGTCACCGTCGCTACCTACGAGTCCCGTAGCGGCAAGATGGTGGACACGGACATCCTGGTGAACGCGAACCACCCGTTCGGGGAAATGCCCGACGGGCCCGACTCCAAGGGCAAAATCTACGATCTGCGCGGCGTCCTGACCCATGAGATGGGCCACGTGCTCGGCCTCGGCGAGTCCTACGACGAACGCATGGCCACGATGTGGCCCAACATCTCGCGTGGCGAAACCCACCAGCGGGATATCGATGTGGACGACGAATCGGGCGTCGAAGAGGCCTATGCAGGCGCCGCCCTGAGCGAGACCGAAGCGCCTGGTGGCTGCAGCGGCTCGAGCGTGGTGGTGCAACGTGGTGCGGGCCGGATCGGCTGGCCCGTGTTCGTGACCAGCCTGGTCGTGCTGGCGCTGCTTTGGCACCTCCTGCGAGAGCGCCGGCCACGTGGTGCCCAGGGTGCCGTGGCCTGTGCGTTCGCGCTGTTGTTCGCCTCGCCGTACCAGGCGAGCACGGGTTCCAGCGAGGAAAACGAACGCGTCGAAGTGGTGCGCACGCTTGCCCTGAGACGTCTCGACCCGCTACAGCGGCAGGCCGGCTTGGCCCAGGCGGCGGGCTCTACCAGCGTCCAGGTGCGCATGGCGGCGGCGGCCGTGCTCGAGCGCGCTGGAACGCGGGAAGATCGTGCGATCGCGGCCAAGCTGGCCCAGGACTCCCATCCCGAAGTGCGGCGCATCGGGCGCGAGAGTCTGGCGCGGCTACACAGCGCGCCTCCCCTGGCGCGCATCGAGCGCACCCACCCGGAGGCCCAGGACCGACTGGCGCGGCTGTTCGAACGGGCGACCACGACGATCACCGGGGAAGCGGTCGGCACGGGCGTGAGCGTCCGCAACGGCCTGATTTGGTCGCACTACGCGGTGCAGGGAACGGGGCAGGGAGTGACGCCGGTGCAGATCGCGGGCGGGACGCTGGGGGAGCATACCCAGGTGGTCTCCGAGCAGGAGCCCCCGAGCGATGGCGACACCCTGGTGGTGGCGATGCAGGAAAACGGCGTGGCTGGTTGGGCCCACTACCGCGAGGGCGTCGTCTATGGCGGCTGGCTCGGCGAGGGTCCTGGCATCGAGTGGACGCCCTAGGAAGGACTAGGGAACCAGGCGGTAGCCGATGCCGCGCACCGTGACGATGTGCTGGGGCCGCTCGCTGTCCGGCTCCAGCTTTTGGCGCAGCTGAGCCACGAAATTATCGATGGTGCGCGGGGTGCCGTGATGATTCGGGCCCCACACGCGCTCGAAGATTTGCCGTCGCGAGAGCACGGAGCCACCGGCCAACACCAGGGACTCGAGGATGTCGAACTCGGTGGCGGTCATCTCCACGAGCTCGCCCGCCCTGCGCACCTCGCGGGTGCGGGGATCGACGTGGATGGCACCGAAGCGGTAGATGTCGGGAGGCGGCGCGGGGGGACGTTGCTCCGGGTCGCGCGGCTTCTGATTGGCGCGGCGCCTTAGGGCGACCTTGATACGAGCGAGGACCTCGGCGATGCCAAAGGGCTTGGTGATGTAATCCTCGGCCCCGAGCTCGAGCCCCATCACCTTGTCGGTTTCGGAGCTCTTGGCGCTGAGCATCAGCACGGGTGTCTCATGGCCCAGCGAGCGCAAGTGCTTCACCACTTCGTAGCCGTTGAGTTTGGGCAGCATTACGTCGAGGATGATGACGTCCCAAAACTCGGCGAGAGCTCGATCGAGCCCTTCCCTGCCGTCTTCGGCCACACCGACATCGTAGCCCTCTGCGCCCAAGTTGATGCGCAGTCCCAGAGAGATCGAGGGGTCGTCCTCGATCACCAGGATGCGTTTTGGACCAGGGGCGGTGGCGGGTTCACCGATCATATCTGCGTGATGGCGGGTGCCGGTTTGATCGATCTGTTGCGTTCTCCGCCGGGAACCGGGAGCACGATGGTGAACGTGCTGCCCTTACCGAGCTCGCTCTCGAGCTCGACCCGACCACCATGAGCGTGGACCACATGGCGCACGATGGCGAGGCCCAAGCCGGAACCTTCGACGTCGCTGGAGAGCAATTCGTTGGAGCGATAGAACTTCTCGAAGATGCGGCGATGCTCGCGGCGCGCAATGCCGATGCCGTGGTCGACCACGGAGATACGCACGTGCTTGTCGTCGGCGCTGGCGATCAAGCGGATCTTGCCGCGCTCGCGCGAGTATTTGTAGGCGTTCGAGAGCAGGTTTACGAGGGCGTCGATCAGGGCGCCGCGGTCCACGCGGATGGGCGGAAGATCCGCGGCGATCTCGCTGCTCACCTCTTCGCGGCGGCCCACATGGCTGGCGTCGAAGGCCTCCAGCGCGCCCGTGACGATGTCCTCCACGCGCTCGAGCTGGCTCTCGTACACGCGCTTGCCCGACTCCATGCGCCCCCAGTCGAGCAGGCGCTCGATGCGTGCCGTGAGGCGTGCGGTCTCGCGGTTGAGGACGTCCAGACAGGCATCCACCTCCTGGGGGCTCGACACGCGCTTCATCTGCAGCGTCTCGACGAACATACGGATGGAGGTGAGCGGAGTGCGCAGCTCGTGGCTGACCTTGGACACGAAGTCGGACTGCAGCTTGGAGAGGTTGGCCTCGCGGTTCACGAACACCAGCGCGAGCACGGTGCCCGTGACGAGCAACGCCACCAAGGTGACCACCAAGATGCCGAACAAGACGTTGAGGTTCGCCTTGCTGAAGACCAGCATCAGGATGCCCAGGACGAGCAGGATGACGCTGGGGGCGATGATCAACCCCACCAGGGAGAGCACGATGCGCGTGAAGCCGCCGCGGTAGGCGCTGCCGCCGCTGACCAATCCGGCTCCGGGTTTCGTGCTCGCCATATGCCCTGGTTGGCTCCGGGTTTGCTCGCGGGCGGACCCGCCTTCGTGGCTGCTTAGCCTTCTTCTTCTTCCTCGGCCCAGCGCGTGATGGCCGTCACGCCGATGGCCAAGCTGCACGAGCCGCACAGCGGGGGCTCTTCGTAGACGGTCTCACCGCCCCGCACGAACACCAAGAGTCCCGTGGTCGCATCGGGCGGCGTGATCTCACCGCAGACGTTGCAGGTGAGGATGGCGTAGGGATGGCTTCCGGCCATGGGTTGGGACTATAACCCGAGGCTCCGCGAACAGCACTCGCATCACGAAAGAAGCATCTAGGCTCACGGCACCTACAGAATGACCATGAGCCGAGATCACAGACCGTTTGTGGAAATGGCCCGCGGTTTTCGATGTGGGTCGGGCGCGTGCTCGACCTAGCGTTGCGCCAGGTGTGCCTCGAGGTCGGCGACCGTTTTTGGAATGTCTCGAGTGAGGTTCTCGGGGCCCGAAGCGCGCACCAGGATGTCGTCCTCGATGCGCACGCCGATGCCGCGATAGCGCTCGTCCACCTCAGCCTGCACGGGGATATACAGGCCGGGTTCGATGGTGAGCACGAAGCCTGGCTCGAGCGGACGCGGCGAGCCTGCCTGGTGGTAGCGGCCCACGTCGTGCACGTCCATGCCGAGCCAGTGCGAGGTGCGATGCATGTAGAACTGCTTGTAGTCGCCCTTCGCAAGGATCTCCTGCTTGTCGCCCTTGACCAGACCGAGCTTCAGGAGCCCGTCGACCAACACGGAAACCGCGACGTCGTGGATCGCGTCCAGCGTGGCACCGGGACGCACCGCTTCGATGGCGGCGAGCTGGCTATCGAGCACCACCTCGTAGACCTCACGCTGCGCGCTCGAGAACGTGCCGCTCACGGGAAAAGTGCGCGTGACGTCGCTGGCGTAGTAGCCGTATTCGGCACCGGCATCGATGAGCAGCAAGTCGCCCTCCGCGAGACGCCGATCGTTCTTGCGGTAGTGCAAGATGGTGGCATTGGGCCCGGACCCCACGATGCTGCCGTAGGCGGGGCGTTCGCTGCCATGGGCGCGGAAGACCCGTAGGAGCTCGGCCTCGACCTCGTACTCGTAGCGCCCGGGGGTGGCCACGCGCATGGCGGCCAGATGGGCTTCGCGCGTGATGGACCCCGCGCGGCGCATGATGTCGATCTCCGCGTCGGTCTTGCGTAGACGCATCTCGTGCAGGCTCACGCCCGGATCGACGATCTCGGTCGGACACTCCACGCCGCGACGCGAGCGGCCGCGGACCACGTCGAGCGCGCGCAAGAAGCGCTCGTCGAAGCGGCGATCGAAGCCGATGCGGTAGTGCACGCGGCGCTGGTTCTCCATGAAATCGGGCAACTTCTCGTCGAAGACTCGGATCGAGAAAGCCTCGTCGACACCCAGGCCAGCGACCGCGCGTTCCACACCGAGTCGAGGACCATCCCAGGTCTCGCGCTCCGGGTCGCGGTCGCGCAGGAACAGGGCGCTCGAGAGTCGACCGTCGCGGTTCGAGAGCACGAGCACGCTCTCGGGCTCGTCGAAGCCGGTGAGGTAGTAAAGGTCGCTGCCCTGGCGATACTCGTGTTCGACGTCGTTGTTGCGAATGAACGTGGGCGGCGCGGGGATCACCATGACCCCAGGGCCCATGCTCTCGAGCAGCGCTTTGCGTCGTGCGTCGTACATCCGTGCTCCTGTGATGACTCGGCCGGGCGACCCGGCGGCCAGACTCCTAGAATAACTCCGCCAGGCGCCCAGGTCCCTGCTCAAGCGTGGCGCCCAGCTCCTCGGCCCACTGCTCCACGGCGAACTCGCCAGCGCGCGCCAGGGCACCCCGGATGGGGTCGGCCGCCCGCGGGTTGAGGAACCAGTCGGCGTCGAAGCGCTCGCGTAGGCAATAGGCCAGGCCCGGGGCCAGAGACTTGGCACGCAACGGTCCGCCGGGAGACACGCGAAGCACGAGCAAGGCTCCCCAACCGGTGGGAAGCGTGCCTGTCAGGGCGCGCGCGGCGTGGGCGCTGGCACGCTCGAGATCCTGGCCATTGGCGATACCGCGCGCCAACACGGCGGCCGCGCTCAAGCGCGAGTCGAGCAGCGCGTAGGCGGTCGCGAGACGGGCCACGATCTGGCTCTCGCGGGCGCTCATGCCGCGCACCTTGCGCAGGAAAAGTGGGTCCGCGAACAACAGCACGCCGAGCTGTCCCAGGGCACGGGCGACGCTGCCCACGGCGGCGTGGCGCAGGGGCAACGGGAGGGCGCGCGAGGCGTGGGCCTGTGCCATGGCCCGCGCCAGCGCGTCGGCGGTGGCGAGCTCGCTGGCCAAGCCGAACTCGAGGCTGGTAGGGCTGAGCCGGATGTCATGCGGGGCCGCCAGGGGCACGACGTGAGCGCCCGGGAACAGGCCGGGGTGCTCGGCGGCGGCGCGCACGTGGGCGCGCAGCAGGCGGCGCAAGCCCAGGGGCTCCCACTCCGCGGCCAGGCGCCGCAGGCGACCTGGCCGCGGAAAGAGCCCGCTCAGGGGGCTGCCCAAGAGGCTCCACAGCGTCTCGAGGCCATCTTCGCCCTCCACCCGGAACTCGCGCCGCGCAAAGGCAAACGACTCTTGCGCCAGGTCCTCCGTGAGCGTCAACCAACGCTCCGCCGTGGCAACATTGCCGGCCTCGGGACCCGCGTCCGGATGCCGCCCCGCAGACATCCTACGCAAGACATCCCCGGCTTCGCCGTCAGCTTCGTGGCGGGCCGAGAGCAGCACGCGAGCGTGGTCTTGAAACTCGCGGTCGAGCGAGCGCGCCAGGGCATGACGCTGCGCCGGTCCGCGCCCATGGACCCACTGGCCCAGCAGGAGTCCGACGCGCCTGGTTTCGCCCTCGTAGCTCACCGAACGCCCGCTGAGCTCCAGCGCGGCCCGGCGCGCACGCTCGTAGTGCAGCTCGAGCACCGCGCGGCCCACGTGCGCCGCGAGCGCCGCCGCTTCGGCGTCCGAGAGCTCACCGCCCTGGCGCGCCTCCTCGAAGCGGGCGAGCCCCTGCTCCGAGCCCAGCCAACGTCGGCCTGGCACACGCTCGACAGCTGCGCCGCCGAGCTGCTCCAGATAGGCCACACCCTGCCCTCGTCGAAACGCCTCGACTGCGCGCCTGAGATCGGTACCCGCGGAAGACATCGGAGGTAGGTGTATACTCGCGCCCGAGCAGCATGACGACCCAGAGAAAAACCGTCTTTCTTGGCGCAGGAAACATGGCCGGTGCCCTCTTGAGGGGGGCCGTGCGGCGCGGCGGCCGCGAACCAGCTTCGCTCGGGCTCACCGACGTGCGGAGCGAGGCGCGCGCGAGCCTGAAGGCCGAGCTCGGGGTACTCGAGTTCGCCTCCAATGCGGAGGCCTGCGCCTGGGCCGACGACGTGGTGCTGGCGGTCAAACCCCAGGTTCTGCCCGCCGTGCTGACCGAGATCAGCGGTTCCCTGCAGCCGAATACCCTGGTGATCTCCATCGCAGCCGGCGTCACGCTCGAGCGCCTCGAGAAGGGCCTGAACGGCCACACCAAGCTCGTGCGCGCCATGCCGAATACGCCATCCCTGGTGGGCGAAGGGGCCACGGCGGTGGCACGCGGGCGCGGCGTGAGCGATAGCGAGTTCGAGCACGCCCAGCGCCTGTTCGCGATGACGGGAAGCGTCGTGAGCGTGGAGGAGCGCCTGATGGACGCGGTGACTGGCCTGAGCGGCTCGGGACCGGGCTTCGCGTTCGTGGCCATGGAAGCGCTCTCGGATGCCGGCGTGCGCGTGGGCCTGCCGCGCGATGTAGCCACCAAGCTGGCGGCGCAGACCATGCTGGGTGCGGCCAAGCTTCTGCTCGAGACGGGGGAACATCCGGGCAAGCTCAAAGACATGGTGACGAGCCCCGGCGGCACCACCATCGCCGGCGTGGCCGCGTTGGAGCGTGGGGGGCTGAGGGCCGCACTGATCGCTGCCGTGGAAGCCGCGACGGCGCGCTCCAAGGAGCTTGGGTCCTAACGCGGCGTGGTCTGGGAGCTGGGGCGCAGTCCGAAGATGGCGGTGCCCACACGCACGTTGGTGGAGCCTTCTTCGATCGCGAGCTCGAGATCGTCGCTCATGCCCATCGAGAGTTCGGGCAGCGCATGGGCCCGGGCGAGCTGCGCAAGCGCGCGATAGGCGGTGCGTGCTGCGTCTGGGTCGCCGGCTTTGGGAATCGTCATCAGGCCTCGCAATTCCAGCGCCGGGAGTTCCCGTACACGCGCGATCAGCTCGGCCACGGCAGCGGGCCCGAGGCCGCTCTTCTGTTGCTCGCCCGCCACGTTGACCTGCAACATCACCTGGACGCTGCGTCCTGCGGCGACCGCACGCTCGCTCAGCGCCTGAGCCGCGGAGGCGCTCGCGAGGGTCTCCACCACATGACAATGCGGCGCGAGCAACTTGGCCTTGTTACTCTGCAGCCCGCCGATGAAGTGCCATCGCAACTCCGGCAGGTCGCTCAGGGCCTTGGCCTTCTCGATCAGCTCTTGCGCGTAGTTCTCGCCGAAGTCGCGCTGTCCAGCGGCGTAGGCTGCGCGGATGGCCTCCACCGAGTGGAACTTGGATACGGCCACCAGACGCACCGTATCCGACCTTCGGCCGCAACTCCGACAGGCTGCCTCGATACGCGCGCGTACCTCCGAAAGCCGCGCGGCGACCTCGCTCACGGCCAGCTCTCCAGCACGCCGAGTGCCTGCAAGAGTTCGACGGTCTCTGCCGCCGGCAACCCCACCACGCTGCTGTAGGATCCGTGAACCTCGCTCACCAGGGCCGCACCGAGGTCCTGGATCCCGTAGGACCCCGCCTTATCCATGCCCTCGCGGCTAGCGACGTAGCCTCGCAACGTGGTCTCGCTCAGCTCGCGGAAACGAACGCGTGTGGTGACCGTGATCACGCGGCTCTGCAGCTCGGGTAACAGCACCAACGCCACCCCGGTGTGAACCTCGTGCTCGCGCCCCGAAAGGGCCCGCAGCATGCGCTCGCTGTCCGCGAGATCCACCGGCTTGTTCAGCACTTCACCGTGCAGCACTACGGTGGTGTCCGATCCGAGCACGGCGCAAGGTTCGCCACGACTGGCGACCGCGCGAGCCTTGCCCTCCGCCAGGCGAGCCACATAGGCACGCGGCTCTTCGCCCGCGATGCGCGACTCGTCGATGTCGCTCGGCAGCACGTCGAAGGGAAGTCCGAGGCGGCCCAGGATCTCACGCCGTCGCGGCGAGGCCGACGCCAAGATCAGCGCCCGCGTGAGTTTCACGTGCGCTCCTCACCCAGGTTGCGGCGCACGCGCCGCACGTAGGTGTGCGCGACCTGAACCGGATCGAGCTCGAGACATTTGGCCAGCTCCGTCACGAACCCACGCACGTAGACTAACGCGGGCAGCGCGCCGAAGTCGTCGTCTTCGATGGCCTCCAAATAGTTCAAGCTGATGCGCGTCCGCTTGCTGATGTGCTTCAGGTCCACACCGCGCGACTCGCGCACGGCGCGCAGCAGGGTTCCGTCGAATTCCGTGTCGGGCGTGATGGCTGGCGCCGGCGGCAGGTCGCGGTCGCGCGCGTCGGGCAACGCCTCCTCCGGCACCGGCTCGGGCTCCACCGGGAACATGGAGAGTTCGTAGGGACGGCGGCGGGCGCGGTCGAGCAGCACGTCGAAGGCCTCCTCCAAGCGCGCCCGGATGGCCTTGAGTTCATCCGCCGAGAACAGCCCGTAACAACAGAGCGCATCCTCGCCGTAGACGTCGCGCACGCGCCGATAGGCCCGGCGAATCTCCTCGTCCGTGGCGCCGCGGTCGACCTCCAACAAGTCGTGGTGCGTGCCGGGCGGCACCGTGCGCAGCGTGCGCCGTCCACCCTTCCCCGCGTCGAGCGAGATCAGCCGACGGGCGAGCTTTTCGATGTTCTTGCTGGCCTTGGTCCCTGGGCTCTTAACGAGCAAGGGCTGACGGTCGCGAACGCAGGCCCAGACGGTGTCGTCGTAGTCGATGTACCCGAGGTAATCGAGGTTCACGCCCAAGCGCTGCCAAGCCGCGCTCTTCATGCTCTCGCCAAGCTCCAGGTCCGCTCGCACGCGCGTCTGGTTGACCACGAAATGAACGCTGTAGGTCTCCAAGAAGCTGCGCGCGGCCTCGGCCAGGGGGTGCTCGTCGGCCTCCAGGGCCTCCACCAACTCGCGCGGCACGGGCAAGCCACCGAGCTCGTCGGCCAGGGACAGCAACAAGCTGCGCTCGCCCTCATTGGCCGCCAGCTGCCATAGCTTTCGCAAGAACAGCGCCCGCACGAAGCGGTAGGTGCCCTCCACCGCGGCAGGCTCCGGTACCGTGACGTACAGCGTGATATCCGCTGCGGCGAAAGCATCGAGCAACTCGGGCTCGATACCCGCGCCCAAATCGAGCACGAGATAGTCGCAATCGAGCTCCGGCAAGGCCGCGAAAAGCTCGGCGCGCGTGCGCGGGCGAATCAAGCCTGCGTTGCCCTCGGCCACGCCTCCGTTGAGGAACAGCAGGCCCGGCACCGAGGTATTCTCCACGCAGGGGTTGGGCAGCTCGGGCTTGTAGGTCACCTGACTGGGCAGGACCGGCGGAACCCCCAACAACGTGTGCAAGTGAGCGCCCGAACGGTCCGCGTCAACCACCACCGTGGTGCGGCCAAGGCTCGCCAAATAGATCGAGAGATTCGAGGCCAACACGGTCTTGCCGGCGCCTCCCTTGGCTCCCGACACCGCGATCACGCGCTTGGGCCGCTGCCCCGTGCGCTTGGGAACGGAGCCGCTAAAACGACTGCTGGCGACGCCGGATCCTGACGGGGGCTCAGCCGATGACTCATCGACGCTCATGGCGAGCCCACCACTGTCACAAACACTGCCTTGGCTCAAGCCGTCCAGGCCGCTTCGAACAGGTCGCGGCGATCCCCCACGGCGGCCGACTCCGCAAGGCGCACGGAAACGCCCACCGCCCCCGAGAGGCGTAGCCCTTCGTCGAGTAGCCCCAGGATGGCGATCGAGTTCGGCAACAGCGGGACCTCCTGGCCGCGGACTTCCATGCGACCGTAGCCTCGGCCCACCTTGATCACGCGGGCATCCCCGGCCGCCACGTAGCGATTCCACAAGTCCGAAGACATGGAGAAGAACAGCTCGGGCGTGATGCTCTTGAACATCTCGACGCGCTCACCGGCGTAGTAGTGGGCCCGCGCGAAGTGGCGCCCTGCCTCCGCGACGTGCGCGCGGTCCCCTTCGCCGAACACCTTGTCGAAGCGGTCCAGGGCGGTGGCCAACGCGCGGGCATCGCACCAGGCGCCCGTGCCGTGCCTGCCGGCGAGCTTTCGCTGCACGCCTTCATCCAAGGTGCGCTCCACGGCGCGCACCGGATCCGTGCCGAAAGACTGCTCGAAGTAGTCGAGAAGGCCCCGCGCCAGCTCGGCGCGCACCGCGTTGGCCGGCTTGCTGCCGGCTTCCTGCGTCGCTACCCGGCGCTCCGCCAGCGCCGCGCCCTCGCGGTCCCGCGCCGTCAGCTCGCGCAGCTCCACCGTGAACGTGTCGGTGGGTTCGGGATCCAGCGAGCGCGGCGGGTTGGCCCCAAACGGCACCAAAGCCCACAGCATCTCCGCGGCGGTCTGGAAACGATCCGCCGGACGCAGCGCCAAGGCGCGCTCGATGATGGCCTCGACCCCCGGAGGCACGTCCTTGCGAAACGCGCGCAGCGGTGTGATCTCGCCCGACAGAATGCGGTCGCACAGATCCGGGAGATTGCTGCCCTCGAAGGGACGGTGGCCGGTGAGCATCTCGTAGAGCACCACCCCCACCGCGTAGATGTCCACGCGCGGGTCTCGACCCTTGCCACCGCGGATCTGCTCGGGGCTGGCGTAGAAGGGCGTGGCCATGGTGAAGCCCGTCGGCGTGAGGTCCACACGCAGCTCCACCATCGACTCGATGAACGTACTGATCCCGAAGTCGAACACCTTGACGAAGTCCGGCTCCCCGTAGCGCGGCGTGATGAGGATGTTTTCGGGCTTCAAATCGCGGTGCACCACGCCGCGCTGATGCGTGGCGCCGAGCGCCTCGAGCACCTGGCCCGCCACGCGAGCCGCGCGCGCCACCGGGAAGACACCCTGCTCCTTGAGCACCTTCTTGAGGCTTTTGCCGCGCACGTACTCCATGACCAGGAAAGGCGCGCCACTCGGCTCCTGGCCCATGTCGAGTACCTCGACGATGTTGGGGTGCCCGATGGACACGGTGGTGCGCGCCTCGCGCTGGAAGCGCTGCAGCACCACGCCGTCGTCGGTGAGGTTCGCGTGCAGGAGCTTCACGGCGACGATTTTGCCGATGGCGGTGTTCTCGGCCTTGAAGACAGTGCCCATGCCGCCGTGTCCCACGGCCCGCAGCAGCCGGTACTTGCCCGCCACCTCGGCGCCGATCGGCCAGCCAGACTCCCTGCCTGGGACCTTTCCGGAAGCACCCCCTGGCCGTTCGCTGTCCATCAGAGTTCCAGGATAACCGCATCGGCCACGGTTCGTCAGCGAGCCGGCGCAACTTGTCCGCGGGATGACCGATAACGCCTACCGATGAACGCCAACGTATGGCCTTGGGTGATGCTCTGCTTGCTCGCGCACGCAGCTTGTTTCCACGACTCCACGAGCCTGAGGGGCAGCTTGGGCCTGCCGCGTGTGGTGAGCGTTACAGTGCGCGATACGGCGGGCACTCCCTGGCCCACCGAGGCTGTTCCACGACGCATTCAGGTGGAACTCCGCTTCGAAGCAACGCCCACCGAACGGCGCTCGCCGTGGCCCATCTACCTGGTGCGCGGGCTCGCCGACGATGACTTTCTGGCCGACTTGGCGCATCCCCCGCTGCGGGATGCCACCGCGTCGCGACTCCTCGATTCGAGTCAGGTGCTCGGCGCGGACGCGCAGCTCGTGGTGACCCCGCTCGAGTCCTTGCTCCCTGGCGCCTCGTACACGCTGGTCTGGCTGGGGGAGGAGTCGCCGCAGAGCTATCCACTCAAGGTCTCGAACAGCCCGGCGGCCGGCGCGGCTCTGCTGCAAACCCTCCCCATCTCCCAGGCGCGCGACATTCCGCTCAACATGCGGCGCGCGCTGCTGCGCTTCGATGGCGATCTGGCCGACTTCGAAGTCGCCTGGGAGCTGCACGACCCGAGCGGGTCCTCCGCGGTGGAGGCGCGGCGGATAACATGTCCGACGCTCGGATTGGGCCCGGGCGACTGCATTTGGCTAACCTGGTCGCGGGAACTCGCGCCGCAAACGTTGTACACGCTGTCACTCTCGGGCGACCTGCATGACGCCACCGGGGCCGCCGTGACGTTTCCCCCGCTCAGCTTCGAAACGGCGACGCAGGCGGACTACAGCCCCCCCACGCCAATCGCCTCGCCCTGCGCAAAGGACGAAGAGCAAGTATCGGGTGCGTGCGTCTTGGGCATGGAGGACTCGTTCGGCGTGCGTGTCCAGAGCGAGGAGCCCGCCCTGGTGGAGATGCTCGCCTTGCCCGCGCGTACCGCCGACTTGGCCGCCCAAGATCCGGTCGAGCTCGAACTCGCCGGCCTGACTTCGGAGGGCCCGTGTCGGTTCCTACGGCTCACCGATCTCGCGGAAAATCGCCTCGAAATCCCGCTCTGCACCCCGCTGCCCCGGGACCTTGCCACGCTCACCATCGACGAGGTCCGTGCCGACCCGCTGGGACCCGAGCCAGCACAGGAGTACGTGGAGTTGCTAAACTTCGGGACACTACCTCTGGTCATGGCGGGTTTCTTCCTCACCGACGATCCATTCAGCGAGGGCCGTGCCTTGAGCATGCCCAGTCCGCTGCTGCCCGGTGAACGCGTGTTGGTCGTGGGCCCCGACTTCGAACGTCGCGAACCGAACGATGCACCTGTGCCCGATGCCGTGCGCCTCTTGCGGCTCGATGCTTCGCTCTCCCTGGCCAACGACGGGAGCTCGCTTTTCCTCCGCGACGCCCAGGGCCGCAGGCTCGCCGAGATCCCCCGCCTCGCGCCCGCGGCGCCTGGGCTGTGTGTGGCGCGAGCGGCGGGATCCCGGCCGCGCAGCGGACACAGCGAGGCCTTCGTGCACGACGAGACCACGATCTGCACGCCTGGTTCCGCTAGCACGCCTTCGACGGCTGTCTCTACGGTCCCTCCATGACCCTGTTCCCCTCTGGTCCGCGCGAAGAGACCCTGCAGGGCACGGTGGAGTCCGTCGTCTATCAAAGCGCCGATGGCTTCTTCTCCGTCGTGCGCGTACTGGTCGAGCGGGACAGCAGTGAAGCCACCGTGATCGGCGACCTGGGCAGCGTGAGCCCGGGAGAGTCCCTACGCTTTCGCGGGCGCTTCACCGAACACCCCGTACACGGCAGGCGCTTTCAGGTGTCGAGCTTCACACCCGTGCTCCCACAGTCGACCCAAGGCATCACGCGATACCTGGGCTCGGGCTTGATCCCGGGCATCGGCAAGGGGCTCGCCGAGCGACTGGTGCAGCAGTTCGGCGATCGCGCTCTCGACGTCATCGCCACCCAGTCGGGACGACTGCGCGAAGTTCCCGGGATCGGGCGCCAGCGCGCCCAGGCCATCGCGCAGGCCGTACGGGAGCGCCGCGATGAGACCGAGCTGATGAGCTACCTGCACAGCCTCGGGCTGGGGCCGGCGCTCGCCAAGCGGATCCGCAAGCGCTACGGCGAACGCGCGGTGCAGGTGATCCGCGAAGATCCCTACCTGGTCGCTGAGCATGTACCGGGCATCGGCTTCAAAACCGCAGATGCCATGGGACGCGCCTCCGGTCTCGCACTGGACGACCCCCGCCGGGCCGCCGCGGCAGCGCTGCACTTGCTCGGCGCCGGAGCCGAGGAAGGTCACGTCTATCTCACGGCCGATCAACTCGTCGAAGATGGCGAAGAGCTCGACGTGCCCGCAGCGCGCATGCAGGAAGCCATCGAGAGCCTCGCCTCGCGCGAACTCATCGCACGCGAAGGCAACGCGGTGTACGCAGCACCGCTCTATCATGCCGAGGTCGAAGTGGCGCGGCTCCTGCGCGAACGCGTGCTGAGCTCTTCGGGGTCACGACCAGCCGACGAGTTGACCGCGAGTCATGGCCTCTCCGAAGCACAGTCACGGGCGGTAGCCGCCACGTTCGCCTCACGGGTGCTCATCATCACCGGTGGTCCCGGCACAGGCAAGACCACCACCGTGCGGGGCATCGTGGCCGCTCACCGCGAGCTCGGTCGCCAAGTCGTGTTGTGCGCGCCCACCGGTCGCGCCGCCAAGCGCCTGAGCGAAGCCTCGGGAGCCGAGGCCAAAACCATCCACCGCCTGCTCGAGTGGAACCCGGCCACCGCGCGCTTCCAGCGTGACCGTGACAACCCCGTGGAGGCCGACGTGGTGTTGGTAGACGAAGCCTCCATGCTCAACCTGCAGCTGGCGCACCGCCTGTTCGAGGCCATCCCGCCGCAGGTCCCGCTGGTGTTGGTCGGAGATGTCGATCAGCTCCCCCCGGTCGGCGCGGGTCAAGTGCTGCGCGCGGTCATCGACAGCGGCGTGGTGCCGGTCGAGCGCCTCGCCACGGTGTTTCGCCAGGCCCAGGAGAGCCATATCGTGCGCGGAGCCCACGCCATCCTCCATGGAGAACCGCCGCCCTCGAGTCCAGCGGGCCAGCAAGGCTCGGGAGAGCTGTTCGTGGTGAAAGCCAAGGAGCCCGAGGCGGCGCTCGGCAAGCTCCAGGAGATGCTCAAGCGCCTGCCCACGGCCTACGGCTTCGACCTCAAGCGTGACGTGATGGTGCTCTCGCCGATGCGGCGTGGACCGCTCGGCACCGAGCGACTCAACGAGTTCCTCCAGCGCGAGTTCAACCCGAGCTTGAGCGGCTCGGAGAAGTCCCTGGCGCTGCGCCCTGGCGACCGCGTGATGCAACTGCGCAACGACTACGACAAGGAAGCCTTCAACGGTGATCTGGGCGAAATTCGAAACGTGGCCGGCGGCGTAACCTACGTGTCCATGGACGGGCGCGAGGTGCGCTACAAGCACGACGAGCTCGACGACCTCACGCTGGCCTACGCCTCCACGGTGCACAAGGTGCAGGGCAGCGAGTTTCCCGCGGTCATCGTGGTGCTGCACGCTTCGCATCATGTGCTTCTGTCGCGCGCGTTGCTCTACACGGCGGTGACCCGCGCCAAGCGCTTGGCCATCGTCCTCGGCGACGAACGGGCGCTTCTGCGCGCGGTCCGCAACGTCGAGAGTCAGCAATCCCAAAGCAAACTCACCGAACGCCTGCGCGCCGCTTTTCCCACAACATAGGGGCCTGCTAGGCTCCTGCCATGCATCCCTTGGCCGGCCGCCCCGCACCACGTTCCCTCCTGGTATCGATTCCGCGGCTGGTCACCGCGTACTATGCGCAGACGCCCGATCCCAAGGTCGCCGCCGAGCGCGTGGCCTTCGGCACCTCGGGCCATCGCGGCTCCTCCTTCACCCGTAGCTTCAATGAGGCGCACATCGCAGCGGTCACCCAGGCCGTCTGCGACTACCGCAAGCAAGCCGGCATCGACGGTCCCCTGTTCCTCGGCATCGACACCCACGCGCTGAGCGAACCAGCGCTCGAAACCGCCGTCTCGGTGCTGATCGCCAACGGCGTCACCACCATGGTCGACAGCGCGCGCGGCTACACCCCCACGCCCGCGGTGTCCCACGCCATCCTCACCTACAACCACGGGCGCAAGCAGCAGCTGGCGGACGGCATCGTGGTCACGCCTTCCCACAATCCTCCGGACGATGGCGGGTTCAAGTACAACCCGCCCCACGGCGGTCCGGCCGACACCGACGTCACCAAGGTCATCGAGGCCGGCGCCAACGCCTACCTCGAAGCGGGCTTGAGCGGCGTCAAGCGCGTGGCCGCCTCCGAGGCCTGGAGCGCCACCCACAAGCACGACTACATCGCGAGCTACGTGGGCGACCTCGAGCACGTCATCGACATGGACAAGCTGCGTTCAGCCAAGCTGCGCATCGGCGTCGATCCCCTCGGCGGAGCCGCAGTCGGCTACTGGGCCCCCATCGCCGAGCGCTACAAGCTCGATCTGAACATCGTCAACGACGGCGTCGACCCGACCTTCTCGTTCGTACGTGTGGATCACGACGGCAAGATCCGTATGGATTGCTCCTCGCCTTCGGCCATGGCCGGCCTCGTGGAGATGCGCGACCGCTTCGACCTGGCCTTCGGCAACGACGCCGACGTGGATCGCCACGGCATCGTCACGCCCAAGGGCGGTCTCCTGAATCCGAACCATTATCTGGCCATCGCCATCGACTACCTCGCCCAACATCGCCCGGGCTTCGCGCCGTCGGCTGGCATCGGCAAGACCCTGGTCTCGAGCAGCCTCATCGACCGCGTGGCGCACGGGGTCAAGCGGCCGCTCGTGGAAGTCCCCGTCGGGTTCAAGTGGTTCGTTCCGGGTTTGTCCGATGGCAGCCTGTTCTTCGGCGGCGAAGAGAGCGCGGGAGCCTCGTTCCTGCGCCGCGACGGCCGCGTCTGGACCACGGACAAAGACGGCATCGTCATGGACCTCCTGGCCGCAGAGATTCGCGCAGTCACGGGCAAGGATCTCGCCGACTACTACCAAAGCCTCACCGCGCGCTATGGCGCTCCCGTCTACGCCCGCAAGGACGTCCCCACGAGTCCCGCCCACAAGGCCGCGCTCGGCAAGCTCTCGCCCGAGCAGGTCACCCTCAAGCAGCTGGCGGGGGATCCCATCGAGAACGTCCTCACCAAGGCTCCCGGCAATGGCGCCAGCATCGGCGGCATCAAAGTCACCACCGCGCGCGGCTGGTTCGCGGCCCGCCCCTCGGGCACGGAGAACGTCTACAAGGTCTACGCGGAAAGCTTCGTGGACGACGCCCACCTGCGCCGCATCCAGCAAGACGCCGAGGGGCTCGTGTCGAGCGCCCTCAAGGCAGCCGGGCTCTAGCAACTGAAGCGCTAGTCGTCGCCGAAGATCAGGCGCACCACGGCGTCGTGGAAATGCGGTCTATAGGTGCGGATCTTGATGTTCTCGCGTGTCGTGTGCACTCGATTGCTCAACAGCACCACGCACAGGGCACGCGCAGGATCGCACCAGATCGAGGTCCCGGTGAACCCGAGGTGCCCGAAGGCGCGCGACGAAAACAGCCCGCCCGCGCTCGACCCCTCCGCGCTCTTGGTGTCCCAACCAATGACGTGACCGCCCCCCGGCCGCGGCTTCAGCGCCCAGCGCAAGATCCCCTGGTCCAGCCAGCGTGAGCGGCCCTCCAGTGCATCCAGCAGCGCGAGCCCGAAGTCCAGCACCGCATCCGCCTGCCCGAATAGCCCTGCGTGCCCCGCGATGCCGCCGAACACCGCGCAGTTCTCGTCGTGGACTTCTCCGAGCACCACACGCCCGCGAAACTCGCATTGCTCCGTGGGCGCTACTCGCTCGAGCAACTCGTCGCGCCGGTCGGCCGGCAAGGCCGCCGCATAGAAGACCTCCTGCGAGATCCCCAACGGGTCCGTGACCTGCTCCCGCACGAGGCGGTCGAGCGGCACCCCGGCCGCCCGCGCCAACGCTTCCCCGGCCACGATGTAACCGAGATCGCTGTATACGCTGCCCTGCGCGGGTTCACCGGTATATCCCCGCGTCGCGGCCTCCCGGAGGATGAAACGCTTGGCCTCTGCGCTCCCGAAAGGCGCCCGCGTTTCTCGAAACAGCCCGCCCCACGGTGAGAGCCCGGCGCGGTGGGACAAAAGGCTCGCCACGGACGCTTCTCCGCCCACGGTTTCGGCCAGCTCCGGCAACACATCCGCGACTGGCCCATGGAGGTCCACACGCCCCGCTTGCGAGAGCCGCAGCGCACTCACCGCCACGAATGGCTTGGTCAGGGACGCCAAGTCGTAGATCGTGTCGAGCTCCGCGAAGGCCCCCTCTTTGGTGAGTACCCCGGCGCAAGCAGACAGGCGCTGCACGGTGCTGCCTTCACGCCAGCCAAGCGCGGCCACCGCCCCAGGAAACACCCCCTCATGCACCCCCTCGTGCAACAACAGTTCGAGCTCACTGACCCGCGTATCCATCCCTTTCCGTCTACCGGAGCCCAACGAGCGGGTCTACATAACGCCTCGTGAACACCGTCGAGTCTTCCTTGGAGCAATTGCGTCAACGTCAGACCACGCTGCCCTTCGTCACCGCCCACGTGCCGGCAGTCACAGGCGTACTCAAGCAGACGCCCGAGGACTTCGAAGTCGAGGAGATCCCCGCCTATTTGCCCTCGGGTGAAGGCGAGCACCTCTACCTCTGGATCGAGAAGCGCGAGCTAAATACACCCGATGCGGCGCGGCACCTGGCCCGGGCGCTCCAGACCCGGCCCGAAAACGCCGGCTGGGCGGGGCTGAAGGACCGGCGCGCGGTCACCCGGCAGTGGATCAGCTTCCAGTGTCCGACCACCCCGACCCCGGAGAGCCTCGACGTGCCCGGCGTGCGGGTCCTCTCGGTCTCCCGCCACGCCAACAAGCTGCGCACGGGCCACCTGCGTGGAAATCGCTTTCGCTTGCGCCTGGCGGGCGTGCCCGACGGCCAGGAGCGCCACGTGGAGGAGGCCTTGGCCCACCTGCAACAGGTCGGGTTGCCTGCGTATTTTGGAACGCAGCGCTTCGGCTTCGGCGGCAAGAACCTGACCAACGCCTACGCCTGGATCGTGGGCGGCGAGCGGGCCCCCCAGAAGCCGTTCCTGCGCAAGCTCTTCGTGTCGGCCCTGCAGGGCGCGCTCTTCAACGCCTGGCTTGGGGATCGTATCGAGAACAAGACGTTCGGCAGTGCCCTCTTGGGCGACCTGATGCGCAAGGAAGATACGGGCGGCATCTTCCTTTGCGAGGATCCCGCGACCGACGGCGCGCGTATCGAACGCTGGGAAATATCTCCCACAGGTCCGATGTTCGGGGCACGCATGAAAGCTCCCACCGGCGACGCCCTGGCGCGCGAGAACGAACAGTTGGCTCGCTACGGGGTCACCATGGAGCACCTTTCGCGCGTTGAGCGCTTCGGCGAAGGGACGCGGCGTCCCGCGAGAGTGAGACCGGACCAAGTCAGCACAGAGCGTGCGGGCGCGGACCTGGTCCTCGAATTTCGGGTTACCCCGCGGTGCTTACGCCACCGAACTTGTCTCGGAGCTGTTAAAACTCGCGAATTGAGCCTGAGCGAAGAATCTTGAGCGCTTGCCGGCTCCGGGTGCCTCCCGTACTTTCAGGGCCCCGCTGGGCCGTCGAGTCTCAACTGTTGGAGAGCAAATGGATATTCAAGAGCGTTTGACCGCGTTTTCGATGCTTGGAGCCGCCTGGGTGATGTGGCTTCTCATCGGGCTCTCCGTGATCGGTCTGGGGATTATCCTCGAGCGCGCTTACTACTACCTGGCCTCGAGCGACGACTATCGGCGCCTGCGTGACGACCTCTTCCCGCTCATCCGCAAGGGCGACCTCAGCGCAGTGGGGCAGCGCCTCGAGAAGTCGCGCTCGCTCGAAGCCAAGGTGCTGTCGGCGGGTCTCGATTGGTCGGACAAGGGTGCCGAGGCTGCCGCCGAGAGCATGGCGGGCGCAACCCAACTCGCGCGCTTGAACATGGAACGCAACCTCGCGTTCCTCGGCACCGTGGGTAACAACGCGCCGTTCGTGGGACTGCTCGGCACCGTCATCGGCATCATCCGCTCCTTCCACGAGCTCAACGCGACCCAGGGCAAGCTGAGCGACACGCTGATGTCGGAGGTCGGTGAGGCGCTGGTCGCCACGGCCATCGGCATCTTGGTGGCCATTCCCTGCGTGGCTTTCTTCAACTTCTTCCAGCGCGTGATTCGCGCGCGCCTCGGACAGGCAGAAACCTTGAGCCGCGAACTGCTGGCTTACTTGCGCTCAAAAGAGGGCACTGCAAGCCCCAGCGCGGCGGAGTGAACGGCCATGGCTGGTAGCTCGAGCGGCGGTGGCGACGACGAGATGATTGCCGGCATCAACGTGACCCCGTTGGTCGACGTGGTGCTGGTGCTCTTGATCATCCTGATGGTCACGGCGCAGTACGTGGCCGACAAAGACTCGATCCCGATGGAGCTTCCCAAGGCGGCCAGCGGTGAGAGCGCGGGACAACCCTCGACGCTGTCGGTTTCGATCGACAAAGACGGTCGGTTCTACCTCGACGCTCAAGAGCTCACTTTGGAGCAGATGCGCGAGCGTGTACGGGCCGCTTACGCGAAAGATCACGATACTCGCGCGGTGATCGCGGCGGACGGCCGCGTGAACCATGCCATGGTTGTGAAGGCCATCGATCTCCTGCGTCAGGAGAAGGTGACCAAGTTCGCCATCAACGTGCGCCCGGAGGACCTTGCGAGCAGTGGCAAATGATGTTGGACAGCGCGCACCCTGGGTAGGTTCGGCAGGCCTTCTGCTGAGCCTGGGCGTGCACGCTGCAATCTTTGCTGCGCTCGGAACCTTTCGTCTCGATCCGCGCGCGGAGGCGGCGGTCCCGGTGGAGATCAGCGTCATGGAGACGCCCCCTCCCCCGCCTCCGGCCCCCGAGCCCGAGGTAGCGCCGGCGCTGCCCGAGCCAGAGCCAGAACCCGTGAAGCCGCCGCCCCCGCCCAAAGTGCGGGAGCACGCGCCCAAGCCCGTCGAGGTGCCGCCACCGGAGCAGGCGACACCCCCGCCCGCCGCCGCGCAGCAGGAGACCATCGCGGACTTCAGCGGCACCACCCTCACGGGCGAAGGCCAGGGGGGATGGCTGAGCGCCGTGGGTAACGGCGGCGCCATGAACGCCCCCATCGGCCGCCCCGGGGCTCTCGTCACCGGTCGCAACCGCGACGGGGTGGCGGCCGGCGGCGTCATCGACGGGCAAGGCGGAGTAAGGCTGGTGGGCGAGTCGGATCTTTCGCGGCGCCCCGAGCTGCCGAACGATCGCTTAAACGAAGCCCTCGAGCGCTACTACCCGAAGGCCGCCCGCCAGCAAGGCATCGAAGGAGTGGCGTTTATCAAGCTGCGAATCCTGGCCAACGGCAAAATGGAGCCGCTGCGCAAGGAGGGCCTGGCCTCGGCCGATACCTGGGGCTTCGGGGATGCCTGCATGAAGGCGGTGAAGGAAGTGGCCCAGCAGCATCGTGTGGAAGTGCAGCCCCTCGATCGCCAGGGCCAGCCGGCCGCGACCGAGATCCGCTTCAAATGCGACTTCACGGTCCTGTAAGGGCCGGCAATCCGCTGGGATAGCCGCCTGCGCGGTTGCGCGCGCTCACGTGCGTCATGCAATATTCCGCTCGGAACGAGCCGGGGGTTGAGCGGGTAGCGCTGGCTCCCTCGCCTCGCGTGCAATCCGCGCGCGCGCCGACTCGCCCGAGCCCATCATGACCATGCGACGCTTCTTCCTCGTCCTCTGCGCAGCCGTCTTGTTCGTAGCCGGTTCGGCCTCCGCGCAGGTCAGCAAGCAAGACTTCTCCACCGTCCGTTTCTATCCGTCCATCGGCGTAGGCAACTACATCGGCCTCGACGGCGCGACGGTCGGAGGCCATCGCCACACGTCGTACGGCGTCTGGCTGGACTACTCGGCCGACACGCTCAAGGTGGACGACCCCTGCGACGGCATTCCCAACAAGGTGGGCCGCTGCGAGAACAACTCCACCTCCTTCGTGCACCGCACGGTCCTGGCGCACCTGACGGGCAGCATCACGCTCAAGCGTCGCACCCAGAATCTCCTTCGACCTTCCGCTCGGTGGCACCGACACGGACCTATTCTCCACCCGCATTTCGGCCGGCACCGCCAACCCCACGCTGACCATTCAGCCCAAGCAAGGCTTCGGCTTCGCGGACGCACGACTGGCCGCCAAGACGCGCATCTGGGCCACCCCCAACGACGAGATCCGCTTCGCGGCCACCGTGTTCACCACGCTGCCCACGGGCATGATCACCAGCCACGGCAACTGCCAGGATCCCGACAAGTGCATGTACCTGGGCGAGCGCGGTGTGCAGGCAGGTGCCTACGGCATCGCCGAGTTCGCGCGCGGTGACTTCCGCGGCGCCGTGAATTTCGGCGGCGACTTCCGCCCCCACCGCACCTTCCTCACGGCCGAGACCGGCCCGGAGATCCTCTACGGCGTCGCCGGTGCCTACACGTTCACACCGCTCGTGACGGGCAAGGCCGAGCTAGTCGGCGCAGCCAGCATGAAGGGTCGCGACTACCCTCTCGAGGCGCGCGCCATGGTGGGCATCGGCGACGACCTGGTGTTCAACCTGGGAGCCGGCGCGGGCTTGGTGGGTGAGGTCGGCAGCCCCAGCTACCGCATCTTCGCGGGGGCGCAGTGGACGCCCGTGCACCGTGACCGCGACCGCGACGGCCTCGACGATCGCGTAGACGCCTGCCCCAGCGAAGCTGAGGACCAGGACGGATTCATGGACTCCGACGGCTGTGTCGATCCGGACAACGACGGCGACGGCATCCCCGACGAGAAGGACGGCTGTGACGATGAACGCGAAGACATGGACGGCTTCGCGGACGACGACGGCTGCCCCGACCCGGACAATGACGGCGACGGCGTACCCGACGGCTACGATTCCTGCGAGGGCGAGAAGGAAGACCTGGACGGCGACCACGATGACGATGGCTGCGCCGACCTCGACGAAGATCGCGACGGTGTGCGCGACGCCATCGACAAGTGCCCGAACTCGCCGGAGGACAGCGACAACCTGGGCGACGAAGACGGCTGCCCCGAGGTCGATTTCGACGGCGATGGCGTGAAGGACGAAGAGGACGCCTGCGCCGACACCTCGGAGGTCTGGAACGACATCCTCGACGGCGACGGCTGCCCCGAGGACGACGAAGACGCCGATGGCGTCCCCGATCAGCTCGACCAGTGCCCGGACCAGGGCGAAACCCTGAACGGCAAGAACGACCAGGACGGCTGCCCTGACGGCCCCATGACCATGGTGCTGCAGGGTCAGAAGCTCTTGCCGACCGCGACCCCGGCGTTCGACGGCAACGTGCTGCGCGGCCAGTCGTTCTTGGTGGAAGCGGTCACCGACTACGTCAAGCGCAACCACAAGCGTGGCTCGGTGAACGTCGTGCTGATTGCGCCCGCCAACGACCCGCACGCAGCGGCGCGCGCTCAGGAGCTCGCCAATGCGTTGCACAAGCGCTCCGGACGCACGGTGACCAGTCTCCACTACCCGGGATCCCCCGTGCGCTTCGAGATCGAGTTGGTCCCGCCGGGCTTGAATGCCCTGCCACGTGCGGCCCCGCCGCCAGCGGCCGCTCCGGCGACCCCACCCGCGTCTCAGGGGCAGCCCGCGGCGCCCGCTACTACACCGCAACCCGGGGAAGCCCCCAAGGCTGTCCCGGCAGCGCCCGCAGCACCCACGCCGGCGGAGCCAGTCAAACCCGCTGCTGACGCCCCCAAGGGCGGCGCCGCGGCGCCCAAGCCGGCCCCCAAGGCCAAGCCCAAGGCGGCCCCGAGCGAGCCGCCCGCGGCTCCAGCGACCCCGTAGTCGCTTTCTGGACGCTGCAGGGAGCCCGGCGGTAAGGCCATCGGGTGCCGTTCACGAAGTCCACGCTGTACCGGCTGCCCCAGCGGCTCATGTTCTCATCGCTCTTGGCGCTGGGTGCGTGCGTCACCGATCCCATCGGCGATGAGGTGGGCACCTACCGCGTCACGATGTCGCTGGTGTCGAACTCCTGCGGGGCGGCCGCCGTCAACTTGCAAGATGGGCACAGCTACACAGCCCAACTACGCGTAGACGGCGACCAGGCCTATTGGCGCCTGCCCGGCCAAAAGCCAATGGGCGGCACCTACGACGAAGGTCACTTCAGCTTCGCCTATTCGTCGGCAGTGGCCAAGTCGGCCCCGGACGCGGGCACCTTCTGTCAGCTGATGCAGGACGAAGTGCTGGAGGGGGCCGTCGCCCTCACGCAGGACGACGACGCTGGGATCGATGGCGGGGCCACCGCCAAGAGTGCATCCACGGACGACGACACAGACGACAGTGACGACGCCATCGAGGCCCCCGAGTCGGGACTCGTGGGTCGCCACATCTTCACCATCAAGGCCGCCGCCGGCACCGATTGCGCTGCCGCGCTCGCGCCCGAAGGAGCCTTCGATCGCCTGCCTTGCAGCGTGCGCTACGACCTCAAGGGCACGGACACCAAGTCCTTCTGATCGTCGCCCCGAGCCGCATTTTTTGGGCTCTTTCGGGCCCGCGGGCTACTCGCTGATCGCGGTGAACTTACCGGTCGCCTCGGCCTTCGGGCCGCTGTCGGCACCCACGCGACGCTCCGCCACCACCATCAGGTTGGGCGACTCCTGGCCGAAGAACACTCCTGGCACCGCGTCACGGCCCGTCACTTCGATCACCCGGAAGCCGGCCGCATGCAGCATGGCCCCGATCTCGTGCAGCGAATAGAGCCGCAACGAGTACTCGTGCTCGAGCTGCTTCCCGCTGTCGATGATCACCGTGCGCTTCACGTGGAGGCGCGAGGTGAAGAAGTTGAACTCGCTCTCCTCCATGCAGATGCAGCCGTCGCCCTCGAACCAAACCAGGTTCGGCTGCGAGCGAATCACGTGGTCGCGGTTGACCACGTCGAGCAGTAGCGTGCCGCCCGGCTTGAGCGCGCGATGGAACCGCTCGATGACCTTGCGGTTGGCGTCGTCCTCGAAGTAGCCGAGCGTGGTCCCGAGGCACGTGACCGCGTCGAAGCTGCCCTCGAAGTTCATCTCGCGCATGTCAGCGTGCAGGAAGTTGATGCGCATCCCGCGGCTCTGCGCCTCTTCGGAGGCACGCGACAGCATGGCCAGGGAAAGGTCGAGGCCGACTCCGAGGTACCCGCGCGCCGTCAACTCGATGACCGGTAGGCCCAGGCCGCATCCCACGTCGAGCAAGGTCGCGCCTGGCTTGAGCCGCAGGCGTCGCTCGAGGAAGTCGCACTGCCGAGCCACTTGAGCGGGCGTGGGCGGGCGCACGGTGCGCAGGTAGTCGTCGTCGAAGAACACTTCCCACCACGGATGGGCACGTGGCTTGGAAGGCCTGAGCTCCTGAACCCGCGCGCTGCGCGTCAGCGCCTTGAGGTCGGGTGGCTCGGGCATCGAAATGCGGCCCATGGGCGGTGGCGGCGGCGGCGGCCCCATCGAACGGCGGACGCTCGCGTCGTCGCCACTGGGCTCGGCCTCCATCTCCTCGAGCTCTTCGAATTCGCCGGAGGGACGCCTGTCGTCGCCCTCGAGTTCCTCCTCGGTTCCCTCGAGCTCCTCAGTCAGATCGTTCTGGGTGGGCGCCCCGGAGTCGTTGCCGAGCTCCGCGTCCACCTCGAGATCGTCCTCCTGGGGCCCGCGCACCTCTGGCTCATGGGAAACCATGATTTCGAGCTCGGGGGGCTCGATGCTCGCGGGCGCGTCTTCGGTGCCGCGCAGCAAGGCCGGGGGCGGAGGCGTCGAACGCTCGAGGACGTGGTCGGCCTCCTCCTCGTCACCCATGCTGAGTTCGGGATCGGAGAGGTCGCTGTCTTCGTCGTCCTCGTCGTCTTCTTCCCCAGGCTCCTCCGCGTGGACTTCGTATCCGCCGTCATCGGCCAGCTCGAGCGGATCGAGCGGCTCCACCTCCAGCGCGGCGTAGCCGTTACCCGAGTGCTCCGTCGGGAATGGGTCCGAATCGCGCTGCCCAGATTCCTCGAGCTCCACGGGGACCGAAGACACCGGTGCCGCCACGGGCGGAGGCACGCTGACGATCGCCGGCGGTTCCGACGACTCGCGTACCTCGGGCGGAGGTGGCGGCGGATCAGAAATCACGCGCACGGGCCGCGCGACCACCACGCCGCCTGGCGGAGGGGGTGGTTCGGAGAACATGCCCTTGAGGGTCCCGCCTACATCGGGATTGGCCGTCAGGGCGGCCGGAATGCCAGACACGAGACTCGCGCGCTGCGTCACGTCCGAAACCGGCACACGCAAGGGCGCTGGTCGAGTCTCGTGTTCGCTCACTTGGCCTCCCGAAGCGCCACCGCTTGTCCCATCCGCACGGTCGCCCCGGCTTTCACGGCAAACCGGAAGCGATGCTCAGGTCCGAGCAGGACGATGGCGGTCGAGCCGAGGTGAAAGCGACCGATTTCTCCACCGCGCGAGAGCGTGGTGCCGTTCTCGCCGAATTCGAGCGTCTGCGCGGCTTGCCCGCGATTCGTGACGATGCGCGGGTCGAAGCTGACGCTGATGCGCCCTACGCCGATCGCCCCCACCATGATGGTGGCGGTCTCGCCAAAACGCGACGCCTGCACCGTGACCACGCGCTCGTTGCGCGCGAACAGCTTGGGCACATATGTAAGCCCGATGCTGTTGACCGGGTACAGGGTGCCGTCCACGTGGCGTGCGCGCCGCACCCGACCATCGACCGGCGCGTGCACGCGGTGATAGTCGCGGGGCGAGAGATACACGATGAAGAAGGTCCCGCCCTGGAAGCGCGCGGCCTCCTCCGGTGCTCCCAGCAGCTCGCCGACCTCGTACTCGAAGCCCTTCACCATGAACCGCGCATTGGGCTCAATGGTGCCGAGATCTTCGATACGACCGTCGGCCGGGGAGACCACCACGTCGTCGCGCATGTCCACCGACCGCATGCCAGGACGCAAGGCGCGGGTGAAGAAGGCGTCGAACGAGCGATAGCCGTCCGGCGGGACCACCGCCTCGCCCATGTCCACGTCGTAGACCCGAGCAAAGGTTTGGATGGCCCCTCGCACGAGTGGAGGGGGAGCGGTGATGTCGGCCAGACGGCCCATCACACTGCTGAGTTGCTTTCGCGGGAGGACGCGCAGCAGTTCGGCTGCGACGCGGGAGGCGGTGGACATCAGGGCAAGCTTCGCAAGGTTTTCGGTTATCTCCGGAAAGACCCTTCCAAGCAGTCTTTCCGGTACGTAACCCGCATGCTACCGACGCCCTTTTTCAGCGTCAAACCCTAAATGTTTACGGCAGGATAAACGAGTTCAGATCGCGTCTTCGCCGCGCTCACCCGTACGGATACGGATGGCTTCCTCGAGGCCGTAGACGAAGATCTTGCCGTCGCCAATTCGGCCGGTCTTGCCAGCCTTTTCAATGGCTTCAATGACCGGGACAACCATGTTGTCGGGCACGACGACCTCGACTTTGACCTTGGGTACGAAGTCGACCACATACGCGGAGCCCCGGTAGACCTCCTTCTTGCCACCGGTGCGTCCAAAGCCCTTCACCTCGGTCACGGTCATGCCCTGGATGCCGACCTCGCCGAGCGCGTCCTTCACCTCGTCTAGCTTGAAAGGCTTGATGATCGCTTCGACCTTCTTCATCTGCGTGCTCCTCTTGCCGTGCAGGCAATCTACCACACGCTACCGCCCCATTTTTTCCGACGCGTTTCGCATCCGTGAATTCGGGGAAGGCAGCGGTCATCCAACGGTCCTACTTGATGCCGTAGAGGGCCCAGAATGGCAAGGCCTCAGCAATCGCTTATGCTCGGCCCCCCATGGCTTCCATCATGACCGCCGTACGCGATCTTGAACGCCTTCGTCAGATCGTTGGAGTCCTCGTTCGGCACGGTTTTGGGGAAATGGTCCAACGCACCGGCTGGGGTGCCCAGCTGGGGATTGGCAAGAAGGACGCCGACAGCGACGAACGGGCGATTAGCCCGGCCGAGCGCATCCGGCTCACGCTGACCGACCTAGGCCCATCCTTCGTCAAGCTGGGTCAGATCATCTCGACCCGACCCGATTTGGTGCCCCAGGACGTGGTGGAGGAGCTCAAGAAGCTCCAGGACGACGTTCCCCCGGTTCCGTTCGAGCAACTCAAGCCGCTGCTCGAGCTGGAGCTCGGCGCCAACCTCGAGGACATCTACGACGATTTCGACGAGAAGCCGATGGCCTCGGCGTCCATCGGCCAGGTCCACCGCGCCAAGCTCAAGGTACCTGGCGGGACGGCCCTCGACGTGGTGGTGAAGCTGCAGCGCCCGAACCTCAAGGACACCATCGAGCGCGACATCGACCTGCTCTACTGGATGGCCAAGGCCATCGAGCGCTCGATCCCCGAGAGCCGCCCCTACGCGCCCTCGCGGCTGGTCGCCGAGTTCGACCGCGCCATCACCGCCGAGCTCGACTTCACCCTCGAGTCGGAGAACGCCGAGCGCTTCGCCCGCAATTTTCGGGATTTCGACCCCGGCGTGGTGCACTTCCCCAAGGTCTACAAGCAGGCCTCCAGCAAGCGCGTGCTGACGCTCGAGTTCTTGCCGGGCAAGAAGGTGCTCGAGGCGGTCGCGGCCGGCGCCGACGGCGAGAAAATCGCGAAACACGCCGTGGCCATCATGATCAAGATGGTGTTCGAGGACGGCTTCTTTCATGCCGATCCTCACCCGGGCAACATCATCATCCAGGGGACCAACGAGAACCCGCTCATCGCGTTCATCGATCTGGGCTTGGTCGGCCGGCTAACGCCCCAACTGCGCGACAAGACCGTGGACCTGATGGTGGCCGCCGCCGGCGAAGATCACCGCGCCATCGCGGACGCGTTATGCGCCATCGGAACGCCCACCAAGAAGTTCGACCGCCGCGAGTTCGAGTCGGAGGTTACCGTGCTGGCCGACCGCTATATCGGCAAGCAGCTAAGAGAGCTCGAGCTCTCGGGACTGTTGCGCGACCTGATCAACGGAGCCGTGAAGTACGGCTTCGAGGTGCCGCCCGATTTCGTATTGGTGGGCAAGGCCGTGATGACGGTGGAGGGCATCGCGCGCCAGATCTGCCCCCAGCTCGACGTGTTCCAGGAGGTGAAGCCCTACTTCCTGCGCCTGATGTGGATGCGCTACTCGCCGGAGAAGCTCAGCCAGGAGCTGATCCGGAGCATGTCGCGTCTGGGCGGCGCGGCTGCGGACATGCCCCTCCAGGTCTCAGAGATCCTCGAGGACCTGCGGCGCGGGGAGCTGGCCCTCACGATGAACGATCAGGGCCTACCGGGAGCCCTGGATCGCCTCGGACGTCGCGTCTTCAGCGGCCTCGTGGTGAGCATGTGCCTGGCATCCGGGGCCTACTTGGTCGGCCAAGGCCACACGGCCCTGGGGGCCGTCCTGCTCAGCATCAGCTCGGTCTGGGCGGCATCTCACACGGCACTCGTGACCTGGCTTGGACGCAAGCGCAGGACTTGAGCCCGCCGGGTGCCGGCGCTACTTCTTGTTCGAATTGTTCAGGTTCTCGACCAGGAAGTACGTGTTGGTCGCGGTAATCAGGACATTCAAGAGCGGCGTCACTCGGCTCAGGACCTCGCCCATCTTGGCGGACCAGTGCGTGCTCACGAACACGACGTCGCCGGGGGCAAGCTCCACGTCGCCGGTCTCACCGTTGATGAAATCCTTGAAGTCGTACTGATAGAGCAGCGGCGTCTTGATGGGACCGCGCAGCAGACGAATGTCTTCCAGGTCGGCAAGGATGGTGAACGACCCTGCCGTGGCCAGCGCCTCGGATAGGCGAATCCCGTGACGATAGGGGATCATCGTGCCACCGATGGTGCCGATGCCGAGCACCGCGATGCGCGAGCCGAGCCCTGCCGGCATGAAGAGCTGGTCGGTCGGGTGCACGATCACGTTGTGCTTGGGGTCACCCGCCAAGGCCAAGCGGATGCTGACCGGCAGCGGCACCGAATTGCGCACCAGGCGAGCCTCGTCGAGATCGGCGATGTAGTTGATTTCACCTTCGACCTCGCTGCGCAGCGGCCCGCCCGCGGCGGCAATCAGCTCGGCGACGCGCATGCCCGGCGTCAGCGGAATCTGACCTTCGTTGACCACCGCGCCGATGACGGTGGCGTAATGACCACCCTGCCCCGTGACCAGCACGCTGACCCGCACGAAGCGATCGAACTTCTGCATCGCCTCTTCGATCTTGCGCTCCGACTGCTGGGGCGAAAGACCGCTGACCTGGATGGCGCCCGCGATCGGCACGTGCACCTTGCCTTCGCCGTCGACGACGAGGCCCGAATACGTGGTCGATTCGGTACTGGTCGCGATGATGTCGATGGTGTCGCCCGGCAGCAGCGAGAGCGGAATCGGCGGGTCGTTCTCGACGCCGTTGCGCATGACGCCGCCCGGCGTGTACCCCTTGTCCTCCATCGGGTAGGTAGGCGGGGGCTTGTACGAAGAGCATCCGGTGAGCCCACTGACCAGGGAAAGCACAACGAAGCCCCAAATAAATGCGCTGTACCTTGAGTGCATGAGACCCACGATGGGAGCGCCGTGCGAGAACACAAGCGCCAAGGTTGAAGGTTCCGCGGGCTGACTTTGGCACGCACGCTGCGGCCTGCAAAGAGCCGAGTGCAGGTTAGACTGACCAGACGCATGCCCGAACAACACGACGTCCGCGTGCTGTCTGTGGAGCAGGCCCTGGTCGACGAAGCCTGCATCGCCAGCGTTACCACTTCGGTTCGACAGGCGCTTCACGGCCAACCTGAGGCAACCGCGCGCTCGACTGTGGCGATCGACCTCACTCGGACCCAGGACATCACGCCTCGCGCACTCGCCGCCCTGCTGGAGTTTCCTGCTTCGCAGCCCACGCTCGCGACTCGTGAAGAGGGCGAAAAAATGCTCGCGCTGGTGGGTCTCGGGCGCCGCTCGACCCTACTCGCCGTGCAGGTCGGCCTGGCCGAGCACTTCGACTTCTACGCGTCGCGCTCGGCCCTCGAAAACCGGGGCCACGAGTTCCCTCGCAAGGGTATGTGCGCCGTCATCCATGAGCTCCCCGACTGCATCGGCGTGGGAGCGCTGGACGTCGCTGGCAGGGCGCTGCTCGTTCGCCAACTCCAGTTTCTGCGGGATATCGGTATCGAGGACGTGATCGTCGAGATTGTGGAGGGGCCCCACGCCATCGAACGCGCACAGCTCGTGCTCGGCGACGATCCACTCACCGCTCGCACCCAGGTGATTCCTAGCGCGCGTCCCATGGGGCCGCGCGAGCTGGCGCGGCGCGCAGGCTGCGTGGAGAACGAGCTATTCCTGAGCTTGCCCGCGGATCTCGCCGTGCATGGAAAGCCCGATCTCCAGCTGCAAGGCCCCACCCGCTATCACCTGCCTGCCCCCTCCGAGGCCCGCGCGCCGCAGTCGGCACTCGAGCTTCGTTCGCGCCGCGAAGGCGTTTCCGCGCCCGCATCCGTGGACGCCAGCGGTTGGGCTTTCCAGGTGCAGAACCTCGATCAGGCCCACAGCCTGGCCTGCGCAGCCCTGGAGGGACGCGCCCCCGGCCTGCTCGTGCACGCTGCCGAGATCAAGCCGGGCGTGTGGGTCGCCCGCGGCGCGCGCGTTTCGCCCGAGGCGCAGGTCTCCGGACCGGTGTTGATCGGCGCCAACGCGCGTGTGCTCGGCGACGCGAAGATCGGCCCACGTGCCGTGCTCGGAGAAGGCGTGGTGGTGGAGCGTGGCGCCGCGGTCAGCGAAGCGTCCGTCGGCGCCAACACCATCCTGGGGGAAGGCACACGCATCCGCAGCGCCTACGCAGATGCGCAGGGCATCGTGAGCTTCGAGACGGGCGGCCGCACCCCGATCGGAGAATCCCTGGTGCTCGCGGCCCGCACCGATACCGGCACGGCCCTCGTTTCGCGCTTGTTCGCGCTGTTCTTGTTGGTGCTCTTGGCCACCCCGTGGTTGTTGGGATTGGCCGTCCAAAAGGCCCTGCGAAGGCCCGCGATCCGCTCCATCAAGACACGACGAGGCCGCCTTCACACGGGCGATTCCGGCTTCGGCGTGGTCGACCTGCTGCCGGCCTTGTTCGACGTGGTCATGGGTCGCCGCGATCTGGTGGGAATTAACGACTGGCGCGCCCTCGAGGCCGCCGCCCATGCCGCTGCCCATGAAGGCGGTGATGGCTGGCGCGCAGGCGCCATCGATCTGTCACGCGCCATGGCCCCCGGAGCGAGTACCCAGACCCTGTTGCGCATGTGGCGTTGGTACCGTGTTCACAAAAATGCTTCGTTGGACCGCTCACTTTGGCGCGAAGGCGTGTTTAAACCGCTCCGAAAACCCGAGTAATTTCGCGAGACAACAAACTTTCTTCAGACTTTTTTGACAGCTCTCCGCACGTTCAGTAATCCTATGTCTCACCTAATCACGTGGGCAGCCAGCTCGCTGAAGAGGTCAAAGCGCCAAAAACCAGGCGCGTGAGCGGAACGACGAGGCGAGGCGGAGATGCAGAAACTCACTCAGCGTCAAAAGATGGTGCTCGAGTTCATCCAGACCACCATCGACACCGATGGCTATCCCCCCACGTTGCGAGAGATCGGCAACTTCATGGGGATCCGCAGCACCAACGGCGTCAATGATCACCTGCGCGCCCTCGAGCGCAAGGGCTACCTCACGCGCAAGGACATGAAGTCTCGCACGCTGCGCCCCACGCGCGCCGTGGAGCGACTGCTCAAGGGCACCACGGTGGCGTTCGAGACGGACCTCGAAGACGAGACCGAGGACGACAACCTGATCGAGATCCCGATCCTCGGCCGAGTCGCCGCGGGCGCTCTGCAAGAAGCCATCGAACAGCCGAGCGACCACGTACGCATCGACCGCATGTTGATCGGGGGCCAGCGCGACGTGTTCGGCCTGCGCATCAAGGGCGAGTCGATGATCGAGGCGGGCATCCACGACGGTGACTACGTGTTCGTGCGCAAGCAGCTCGAAGCCACGCGCGGTCAGGTCGTCATCGCGTTGGTAGGCGACGAAGCCACCTGCAAGTACTTCTTCCCCGAGCGCGATCACATTCGCCTCGAGCCTGCCAACAGCACCATGACCTCCATCATCATCCCCAAGACCGACTGGCGGGATACGCAACTGCTCGGCGTGGTGGTCGGCGTCTACCGCAAGCTGCTCAGCTGAAGCGCAGCGCGCGTTTTCGCACTCGCCTTTGAGGGCGTGGTCGGGCAAAAGAGTCTGACCATGCCCATTTTTTCAGCATTCGAGCCGCCTTCCCGCGTCCTCATGGGCCCCGGGCCTAGCGACGTCCCCGCCAGCGTGCTGGAGGCGCTGGGCAGGCCCACCATCGGACATCTCGATCCGCGCTTCCTCGGCTTGCTGGACGAGACCCGCAGCATGTTGCGCGTGTTATTCGGGACCACGAACGAACTCACCATGCCGATGAGCGGCACCGGCTCGGCAGGCATGGAGACCTGCGTGATCAACGTGGTCGAACCGGGGGATCGGGTGTTGGTCGGCGTCCACGGCGTGTTCGGGCAACGGCTCGCCGAGGTAGCCAGGCGCGCGGGCGCCGAGGTGGTCGCGGTGGACTGCCCCTGGGGGCGCGCACTGGACGTCGAGGCCCTCCGCAAGGCTGCCCAGGGACGCAGCTTCAAGCTGGTATGCGTGGTGCACGCGGAGACCTCGACCGGCGCGCTGACGCCGCTCGCGCCGTTTCGGGAGCTGGCAGACGAGCTGGGCGCGCTGCTGTTGGTGGACGCCGTGACATCGCTCGGCGGCCTCCCGGTGGAAGTCGATCGCGCAGGCGTGGATCTGATCTACTCGGGTACGCAAAAGTGCCTGAGCTGCCCGCCCGGTCTCTCGCCGATCAGTCTCTCACAGCGGGCCCAGGAGGTTCTCCAGCGGCGCAAGATCGCGGTGCAGAGCTGGTACCTGGATCTGAGCCTGATCGCCCGCTACTGGGGCGGCGAGCGGCTCTATCATCACACCGCGCCCATCAACATGCTGTACGGCTTGCACGAGGCGCTGCGGCTCTGTCTCGCGGAGGGCCTCGAAGCGCGTTACGCGCGGCATGCGCTTCACAGTCGCGCGCTGGCAGCCGGCCTGGAGGCGCTCGGGCTCACGCTGCCTGTGCCGGCGGCGGAGCGCCTGCCGCCGCTGACCTTGGTGAGCATCCCACCGAGCATCGACGACGCCCGCACCCGGCGTCAGCTCCTGGAGCAATACGGCATCGAGATCGGTGGCGGACTCGGAGCCTTCAAGGGCAATGCCTGGCGCATCGGGTTGATGGGTGCGAGTTCGACGCGTCGCCACGTCATGCTGTGCCTTGCGGCCCTCGGCGACGTGCTGGGACAGCAGGGCCATCGCGCGCCGCGAGATGCGCTTGCGGCCGCCCAGGCGAGCTACGGCGAAGGCGCCACGAACACCTGAACGCCGAACGCCCCGTAGCCTTTGAAGGCCTTGGCGCGCAGGGTCCAGGTTCCGCTGACGTCCGCGCACACGCGCTGCATGTTGATGCTGTTTTGCTCCTGGGCGCGGGCGACCGTGTTGCCGCGTTGGTCGAGCACCTCGAGCTCCAACGCGCGGAGCGATGGAACTCCCGCCGCCACCGCCAGATAGCAGCGCCCGCCCACGACCTCGAAGTGGCTCGTGTGAACGTCGTTGGTGGCAAGCTGCCCGTTCTCGAAGGCCATGGCAGCCGCCTTGGCCCCTTGATTGCGGTGGATGTCGCGCATGCGCGTGGCCACCAACGCATCGCCCTTGCCTCCCACGGGCCAGCGCGCTTCGAGCTCGGGGTTGGGTCCGCCGAAGAGCTGCCAGGCCGCGCGTGCGGTCCCGACGCTGGTGCGCAACGTGAGCGCATGGGCACCACCCTGCTTCGGGCAGAAGTTCTGGGCATCGGGCAGCGCGACCTCGGACTTACCGCGCGCGGTCGCGACTACGCTGCCCTTCGGATCGATCAGGGTTAGTTCGAGCTCGCTGTCTGCCGAGTCCGTCGCCGACAGCACGCGGTAACACTGGTCCGCAGCAAGCACGACCTCGCGCTTACGCGGCGAGTCGGCCGACACGTCCTCTTCGCGCACCGGCGTCATCGCGGCGAGGCCCGCGGCCCGCTTGGCCGCGGCGTTCTGCACGCGCTTGCTCGGGCTGGGCTGCGGTGGGACGGGTTTCGCTGCGTCGGCGGGGGACGCCTTCGTCGAGTCTTGTGCAACTCCGGCAGCCTGAGTAGCAGGAGCAACCGCAGTCTCCGTGCTGACCACCCCCCACACGCCGAGCGCAAAGTGCGCGGCCTGCTCGCTGTGGAGACGAACCGTCAGCTTCTCGTCGGCCGTGCCGCTGCAGTAGCGGATGGCCGCGTTGGGCCCGCTCGCATCGTCCGCCAGCGTGGGGCCCCCCTTGACCTCCAGGCTCAGCGTCACGTCGGGCACCGCTTCGTCGACGCTCGCCGCCGCGACGACGCACTGTTTCGAGGCGAGCTTGAGGCTGACGGTCTGCCCCGCGTTCTTGGCGAGCTTGCCGTGCTTCTCGACCAGGCGCTCGGCCGATGCGCCCTTGCCCTGGGCGAGCTGCTCGGCGCGGCCCAGCGCGTCGGGCGCGGCCGAAGCGGTCCCGGCCCAACCACCGAGCCCGAGGATGAGCGCGGCCAGGGACGTGAAAGGCCGCGCCCCACGCAGGGGAAGCGGCGAAACGAAGGAAGGGCGGAGGTGCTTGGTGGTGGACATCGGAGCCTATGACGCGCGGGGGCCGCACTTGTTCGCGCGGCCGCCGGGGCTGGGATGGGCCGGAATCTTGCTGCAAGTCAGCTGGATTCACATCGAAAAACCGCGAGTGTAACCCACCCCACCTTGCACTTTTTTGGGGTTGAACCAATCGCGTCGTTCGCCCAGCCTACACGTGCCAGACATGTCGAAGGCACTCCCACAATTCGGCTCCTACGAGGCCGTGCGTCGGCTCGGAGCAGGCGGCATGGCCGAGACCTTCGTCGCCGTGCGCCGCGGGCCGGGCGGGTTCGAGCAGAAGGTCTGCATCAAGCGCGTGCTCCCCGCCTATGCCGAGGACCAGGAATTCGTCGAGGCCTTCCTCCGGGAGGCCAGGACCTCTGCCACGCTGCGACACGCCAACATCGTACAGGTCCTGGACTTCGGTCTGGCCGAGGGCTCCTACTACCTGGCGCTCGAGCTCATCGACGGCCTCGATTTGCGCGCTTTGCTGCAAGCGCAGGGCGACGCGGGGCGCCGCCGGCTCAGCGCAGACGTGGTCAGCTTGGTGGCCGGAGAGCTTGGCGCCGCGCTCGAACACGCCCATGCCAGCGACGACGAGCGCGGCTCCGTGGTGCACCGTGACGTGTCCCCTTCGAACGTGCTGGTGAGCCCCGCCGGCGAGGTCAAGCTCACGGACTTCGGCATCGCCCGCGCGCTCGGCGGCACGCACCTCACCAGGACCGGCGTCATCAAGGGCAAGATCCCCTACCTGCCTCCCGAGTACATCGAGCGCGGCGAGTTCGATCAACGTGGCGATCTGTTCTCGCTCGGTGTGTTGCTATTCGAGCTCTTGGCCGGGGTGCGGCCCTTCGACGGTGAATCCGATTTGGACACGGTCCGCCGCATCGTGGACGGCGAGCGTTCGACCCTGGCCGAACTCGCGCCCGAAGCGCCCGCCGCGCTGGTCGACTGCGTAGAGCGCTTGTTGGCCCATGCCTCCGCAGAGCGTTTCGCCTCGGCCAGTGAGTTCGTGGATGCGCTCCCGGCCTCGAGCACCCATGCCGCGCGCCGCGAGTTGGGGGCGCTCGTCGACGAGCGGGTGCGCGCACAGCGGGCGAGCGGGCGGCTGCCCGCGAAGTCGGTACCGCCAGTCCAGGTTGCCGCTGAAGACCCGGGCCAGGCCCCGACGCTCACCGCACCGCCTCCCCAGGGGCCAACCCGGATCGCAGTGCCCACTCCCGCCACGCGCACGCACAAGCCGCCGCGCAAGCAGCCAAGTCGCGGTCGTAAGGGGCCGCTGGTGGCGCTCGGGGGCGCAGGGGCCGCGCTGCTGGCCTTGTTGGTGGCGATGGCCTTCAAGGGGACCGATGCAATCGCCGGTGCCCACGCCGCTGAGCCCGAAACCCGCCGTGCGCGAAGCCCAGCCGCAAGCCCCGACTCGTCGCCCGCGCAAGCAAGCCCCAGCTCGCCTACCCTCGGCCCCAGCACGATCACTCTGGCGGCCACGCCGCCTACCGCGCGGCAGCTCGTGTCGGCTCCGGCCACGCCCGCTCCTGAGGCGGAGCGCACAGCGCGCGCTCCGGCCGAGCTCCGCGTGGTGGTCTTTCCATTCGGCGACGTGTGGGTCGATGGCAAGTCACTCGGACACGCGCCAGTGTCCATCAAGTTGCCCGCGGGTCCCCACGAGATAGGCGTCGGCGACGGCCGCCCCGATCAGCGTCGCTCCCTGGTGCTGCACGCTGGCCAGCACGAAAACCTGGTCTTTCGCCGCGAAATAGACGCGCGCTGAGGAGAGGAGCTCCTCCGCTCAGCGCGCTCGAACAGCAGCCAGGCGAGCTCAGGTCTCTTCGAGTGCCGTCTCGCGCTGCTGCTCCAGCAGCCCCACGCTGATGGCCAGCGCCTTGCGCACGCGCTCGAGCAACTCGCTGTCGGACGCCAGCTTGTCGCTCTGACGCTTCACCTGGCCCTGCGAATCGGCCAACGCCCCCTCGAGTTCCACGATGCGCGCGGTCTGCTGCGCTTCGGTGCGCTCGTGGGACGCGATGCTGGCGCGCGCCGCCGAGAGCTCGTTCTGGGCCCGGTCGCGCTCTTCGGTGCGCCCCTGCAGATCGCCCTCGAGACCCGCGATCTTGCCGCGCAGAGTGGCTTCCATCTCCTGCTTGGCCTGCTCCGTCTCCTCGAGGCGCTCCCCGAGCAGAGCTCCCTTGGACTCGGCCTCGCTGAGCTTGCGTCCGAGGATCGCCAGCTCCTTGCCGTGCTTGTCTTCGACGTCCTTGAGCGCAGCGGCCTGACGTGCCTCGAGCTCCTTGCGCAGCCCCTCGAGCGCCGCGTTCTTGGCGGTCTCGGCGTCGCCGAGCTTGCGCGCGAGATCCGTCGCGTGCTGTGCAGCAGCCTCGTCCAGGGCGCCAGCCTTCTCGGCGGCGGCGTCAGCCAAAGCGCGCGCGAGGGCCGCGTCGGCCGCGGCCCGGGTCTCGCTGAGGGTGTTGGCGTGCTGCGTCTTGAGCTCTTCCGTGGCTCGCGCGTGGTTCGCGTTGAGGCCGGTGATCTCGTCGGCGCGGGCGGCGCGCTCGTCGGAGAGCTCCTGCTTGTTCTTCGCCTCGAGCGCCGACACGGCGTCACCGTGCTTGGTCTCCAGGTCGGAAACCTGCATCGCGTGGGACGCACGCAGACGCGCCGTCTCGGCCGCGGCAGAGCCTTCGAGGTCGCTCACCTTGCGCTCGTGGGCCGCCTTGAGCTCGCTGGTCTCGCTGGCGTGCGAGGTGCGGGCCGTGTCGAGCTCGTCCTCGAGCTTCTTGCCCTTCTCCTCGGCGCGCCCGAGGCGCCCCTTGAGATCTTCGAGGCGCTTGTTGACGGCTTCGCGATCGGTTTCGTAGGCCTTGATCTTGGCGTGCGCCTCGTCGAGCTGACGCTGCGTGCCAGACAGTTCGTCGTGCAGGTTGGCCTGGGCACGCTCGAGCTCGAGAGCCTTGTCGCTGCCATCGAGGAGCTGGCGGTCGCGTGTGGTGACCTCGTCGCGCAGCGCCAGGATCTCCTTGTCCTTGCGGTTGAGCTGCTCGCGCATCTCGAGGTAATCGCGGCTCGACACGCCTGCACCAGGCGGCGCCACGCTGTTGCGCACAGGCCGCTTCTCGCTCTCGGCAGCCTTCTTTTCGGCGCTCTCCGCTCGCTTCTCGGCGCTCTCGGCGCGCGCCGTCAGCTGCTCCAGCTGACTCTTGAGCTTGCTGAGCTCCTCACTGTTCGCCGGGGCAGCCACCGCTGCGGGCGCGGGCGGAGCGGCCGGTGCGGGAGCCGGCGCAGGCGGTGCCTTCGCCGCGACGGGCTTGGGCTCACTCTGCACGAGATCGTCGAAGGCGCTGTCGGCGAACGCGTCGATGTCTGCATCCACGTCGATGGAGTCGGTTGAGGGCACGGCGCTTTGCCTTTCGAGTGGAACAAGGGGAGTGAGCTTCGAGACCAGGTCGTCGAACGCCACCGGCAACTTCACGTACTCGTCCGCGCGACGCTTCAGCTTCTTGTGAGCCTCGAACTGCTCCGAGAGTTGGGAGCCGCCCATGATGACGAACGGGATCTTCGACAGATCGTCGTCGCTCTTGAAGCGCTTGCAGACCAGGAAAGCTTCGCCAGGCGCGTTCATCGCGTCCGCAGACAGCAACACCAATGCGGTCGGCTGCGCTTTTGCGCGCGCAAAACTCGCGTCGCCATCCTGCACTACCTCGACCGCAGCTCCGTATTGGCTGAATCCACTTTCGAGCTCCCGAAGAAAATTCGTGTCTTTCTCCAACACGAGAATGCGCTGGGCCATGCCTGCTCCTGGCCGAACCGTTCGTTCGGCTACTGCCCCGCGGCCTGCCGTAAATCGGCCGGTCGTAGATCCTCTGGGCGTCGTTCCGCCACGACGCGCCACCACCGCGAGACTCGATTTGGGAGGATAGTGGTCTCGGGTCTTCGGTGTCAACGCGTACACACGGCGAAACCGCGCGCGTTTTCGGAGCTTTACGGCGGGAGACTCGGCGGCCGCTCAGGAGCGGCGCTCAGACCTCAGCGGAGTGACGCGCGGGCGGCCATCCGCAGCGGATCTTCCGAGTTCGAATCGCCTACTACCGCATACACGACGCCCTCGTGCTCCACGAGCGGGACCAGGTGCCCTGCCACACGCACGTAACGCAGGGTCCGACCCGCGGCCTGGGCTTGCTCCCCCACCGGCTCGGCCTGGGGTGGCAAGCGAAACGCCACCACCGTGACCCGCCGCCCCGAGGGCGCCTCGTAGCGCAGGGTGACCGCCTTGCGCCCGCCAACCTCCGCGTGGCGCGCGCCCACGAAGTGCAGTGACGGATCGGCGAACTGCACGGGTCGCACTGGAAATCCCACGCGATCCTGGAAGTACGCAGGCACCTGATCGCCTTGGGCCACCTCGGCAGGATAGGAGCGTGAGTGGGCCCGCACCACGTCTTCGAACAGGGAGGACACCATGCCCGCTTGCACGGTGCGCCCCTTCATCTCCAACGCGCCCCCTACCCCGAACACGCACAGCGCCATGGCCGCAGCGGCTGCCGTTTGCCGCCAGCTACCGTCGAGCTGCCGGAACCCCGTCGATTGGGCCTCCTCGCGGATGGCGCCCTGCACGCGCATGCGGAGCTCTGCGGGTGCCTTCACCTTGGCTTCGCTCTTCAAGCTGGCTTTCAGCCAGCGCGCCACCTTCACGCGTTCGCTGCACTCGCGGCACGCGTCGAGGTGGGTCTCGATCTCGGCCACCGCCAAGCCCTCGAACTCACGGTCCACGAAGGCGTCCAGGCAGCTCTCTACGCACGCGCAGTTCATCGACGCGCCCCCAACTTCTTCTGGCGATACGCCTCGAAATTCACCGGCTCGGAGCTCTCCACGGTCTCGCTAGCTGGTGCCTCCTCGGCTGGGGCCGCGCTGGTTGGTGCCACGATGCCCATCTGCACCGCCTGCTCGTAGAGCTGCTTCTGGAGCAGCTTGCGGGCGCGGTGCAGGCGCGACATCACGGTGCCAATCGGTACCCCGAGGGTCTCGGCGATCTCCTTGTAGGAGAGCTCTTCCACGTCGGCGAGCACGATGATCACCCGGTAATCTTCGGGCAAAGAATCGAGCGCCTCCAGAATTTCTTGGCGTAGGAGCCCCTCTTGGGCGAGGGAGACCGCGTCGTTCAACCCGCGAAGGGACTCCCGACTCATCACCCCTTCACCCACCGGCGAGCCCTCTTCGTGGTCGAGGGCCCGGCGCTCGCGCGCATGGCGGCGGTAATGGTTGATGAAGTTGTTGGTGAGGATTCGCAGTAGCCAGGCCTTGAGATTGGTCCCGGGCTGGAAGTGCTCCTGGAAGCGGTAGGCGCGGACCAGGGCATCCTGCACCAGATCCTGCGCCTCATTGGCGTCTCGGGTCAGGCGTAGCGCGGCGCCATACAGAGCATCCACGTGTTCGAGGGCGCTCTCTTCGAAAGACTGCGGCTCTTTGCGCTTGGGGCGAAGTCCAAAGATCATGCGGTGAGGCTCCGTGTGCCCAACCATGACTGTGCCGCGCTTATTCCAACGCGTCACCCTGGCAAAGCACTTTTGGACCCGTGAAATCCGGATGTTTTAGGGGCTGGGAGGCGGGGTTGGGCCGCCTTCTCCGCCCGACTCCGACTCACCGCCGACAGGCGAGTTCGCGCCCTCTTTCGGACCCTTATCACGCTTGCTAGGAATCAAACGCGATTCCAGCTCTTCGATGCGGGCCTGGAGCCGAGATATCTCACTCGAGAGCTCCCGAAGCGGAGCGACCACGTTCCCAATGACCGCACGCAACCGCTCATCGGCCCGCCGCTGCAGGTCTTCGAGGGCTTCGAGGGCGGGCGCGATGACGCGCTTGGGATCCCGTAGATCCTCGGACGTGCGCGGGATGAGCCGCCCGACGGGGCCGGCCCGGAACTGCGCCATCAGCCTTTCGCCGCCGGCCTGGATCAAATCTCGCAGGGTCTTGGTGCCGTGCTTGGAGGACTCCTCCGCGTTCTTCTCGGCTCCGTAGATGATCTGAGCCAAGGTGACGCTGGTCAGGTTCTCCTTGGTGCGATTATCGATAATCTGCACGTCTTCGCCGTTGCGGACCAACTCGGCGATCTGCGGCAGCGTGACGTAGCGACTGTCACGCGTATCGTAGAGCTTACGGTTCGCGTAGCGCTTGATGACGCGCGGATTCGTGCTCTGGACCTCTGAATCAGCCATAGGCGAGCTTCGGACCAAGTAGCGCGTTCGAGAACCGATGGTCAAGGTGCTCGCCATCATTCGCTCGCTGAAGTTTTTGGCTATCCTACAAAAAGCCCGATGAACGGCCCTGGTTCCGACACTCCGGCTGCCGATCTTGCCGCCTCTTTGGCGCGCACTTTGGCGGGCCTGCGCGATCCGTCGGTGCAAGTGGGCTGGGTACGCACCCAGCTCCAGGAGCTCGGCGCCGCGCGTGCGGCCGACGTCTTGACCGTCGTGCTGGCCCGGGCGCAGGAACGGGGCGAGGTCTACAGCACGCTGCTGCTCCGGGTGTCCCTCGCCCTGAGCGCGGAGAACACGCAGGCTCTCAAACGCGCCATCGCCGGAGTGGCGGAAGTGCGGGGGCAGCTCGCGCTGGCCCGCTTCCTCGGAGCGAACCTGGAGCGGCCGGACTTCGACGACACGGAGAGCGGCTCCCGGCTCGAGCCGAGCCAGACCGACGCCAGCAAACCCGCCGGCAAGCAGCCGGATTTCGGCGGCGGCCGGCCGCTCACGCTGGGGGAGCGCAAGAGCATCGCTCGCAAACGCGACCGCAATTTGTTAGCTCGCGTACTTCGCGATCCCCATCCGGACGTGATCCGTATCCTGCTCGACAACCCGGCGCTGGTGGAGGACGACGTGGTTCGGCTGTGCGCCCGCCGACCCGTCCCGGCGCAGGTCTTGGTTCAGGTCTTTCAGCACCCGCGCTGGGTCCTGCGCTACCGCGTGCGACTTGCGCTCGCGCTCAATCCGCACACGCCGGAGGAGGTGGCCTTGCAGCTCCTGCCGCACCTGGGTCCGGCAGACCTGCGCGAGGTCGCTCAATCGGGTCAGCTATCCGAACGCGTGCGGGAAGCCTGCAGCGAGCGCAGCGACCGCCCACTGCACTGAGGGGCGGCCGAGGACTCACGCGCCTCGCTCAGCTCTTGCGCTCGACCACATCCGCGTCGTGCAGCTTGTCGTCCAACTTCTGAGCGCTCGACTCGGACTCGACGCGACGGTTCGTGGGGGTCACGTCGATGTCGTCATCGTGGTTCAGGCCGCGCTTGAAGTTCTTGATCGCCTTCCCAATACCGTCGCCCAGCTGCGGCAGTTTGTTGGCGCCGAACACCAAGAGCACGATCACGAGGATGATGAGTAGCTCTCCCATTCCGGGCATTCTCACGTTCCGTTCTCCTGGCAAACCGTCACTACAGAAGGGGAGCGTACGCCCCGTCCCCGGTCCGAGCAAGGACAGGTCCAGAACCTGCTAAGAAGCGCACACAATGTTCACCGTAGAGCTGCATCGCGCCCACGCCACACCGGTCGCTTCGGGCCATCCGTGGGTGTTCGCACAGGCCGTGCATCGGGTGGTGGGAGGCAAGCCACAAGCGGGCGATGAGGTGCTGGTGGTGGACCCTCAAGGCAAGGCGCTGGGGCGTGGTTTCTGGTCGCCAGATTCAGCCATCGTCGTGCGCCTCCTGACGCGCGATCCCGAGCGCGCGCTCGATGACGCGTTCTTCCACGCGCGCGTCCGCGACGCGGTCGCCACGCGCAGACAGCTCGACCTCCCGAACGCAGACACGACCGGCTATCGCCTGGTGCACGCCGAAGGAGATGGGCTCGCGGGTCTCATCGTCGACGTCTACGGCGATGTCCTCGTGGTGCAGTTTTTGACCCGGGGTGTCGCTCGGCGACGGGACGCGATCGTGGGCGCCCTGCGCGAGCTGCTTTCGCCCAGAGCCATCGTGACGGCCAGTAGCAATCCCTCCCAGGCGCGCGAAGGCGTAGCCGAGGAGACGGGACCCTTGTTCGGAGAGCTTCCAGATGCACTGCGCTTCAAGGAGCGTGGCCTGGAGTTCGAGATCCCCTACGGGAGTGCGCAGAAGACCGGCTACTACTTCGACCAGCGCGAGCATCGCGCGGAGGTGGAGCGCCTGGCCAAGGGACGCGAGGTGCTCGATGCTTGCTCTTACGTGGGCGGGTTCTCGCTCGCAGCGGGTCGCGGCGGTGCCAAGTCGGTGCTCGCCCTGGATTCCTCCCAGGCAGCGGTGGACCAGGGGGCCGAATTCGCCCGCAAGCTCGGCCTCTCCCAGGTGCGCTTCGAACGCGCCGACGTGAGAAGCGAGCTCGAACGCCTGCGCAACGACAAGGCTGCGTTCGACCTGGTGGTGTTCGACCCGCCGAAGCTCGTGCCCACTGCGAAGCACCTGGAAAAGGGGCGTCGCGCCTACCGCAAGCTCAACGCCCACGCGATCTCGCTGGTCCGGCCGGGTGGCACGTTGGTCACCTGTTCGTGCTCTGCCGCCATGAACGAGACCGAGTTCCTACGCATGCTGGCCTTCGCCTCGAGCGACGCCGGGCGCGAGCTCTGTGTGTTGCGCGTGGGGCGCCAGTCCCCGGACCACCCGCTCTTGCCGGGCTTCTCCGAGGGGAGCTATCTGAAGACCGTGTTCGCCATCGTGCGCTGAGGAGCCGACGTCGTGTTGCCCATCGCCTTCTTTCCCCCCTCCACGGCCCGCGCGCTGACCGGCGTGTGCTTCGATGTGGACGACACCGTGACGCGTCACGGCCAGCTCGAGCCGGCAGCCTATGCCGCACTCGCGGACCTGAAGGACGCCGGACTGAAGTTGATCGCCGTGACGGGGCGGCCGCTAGGGTTCGCCGAAGTGATCGCACGCATGTGGTGCGTGGACGCGGCGATCGGCGAGAACGGCGCGGGCTACGTGGCACGCGAGGGCAAGGGGCTGCGCTTTGGATACTGGGACGACGCGGCGACGCGAGCGGAGCAGCAGCTGAGCCTGGCCAGGATCCGCGCGCGGGTAACGCGCGAGCTGCCCTTCGTGCAAGAGGCCGACGATGTGTGGGCCCGGCGCTGTGACCTCGCATTCGACGTGGGAGAACGGGCGCAGCTGACGCGCGAGCAAATCCAGGCCTTGGTGAGCCTCATCGAGGCCGAAGGGGCACACTCGAGCGTGTCCTCGGTGCACGCGCACGCGCAGTTTGGGGACCACGACAAAGCGCGCGGTGTGGCGCGGGCACTCCACGAGCTGTGGGGCTTGGAACCGGAGCAGGTGGGGCGCGAGTTCCTGTTCGTGGGAGATAGCGGCAACGACGCGGCGGCCTTCGCGTGGTTCGAATGCACGGCTGGAGTGGCCAATGTGGTGCGTCATCTCGACCGCCTGCCGCGCCCTCCCCGCTTCGTGGCGCAGCGCGAGTGCGGCCAGGGTTTCGCCGAGATCGCTGCGCACATCCTGAGCGCACGCCGAGCGGTGCCATGACGCGCAACGCGACCAAGCCCACCAAAAGCCGCGGCACCGCGCCCAAACGAGATGCCGGCAGCGCGCTGAGCCAGCGTATTCAACGCGGCGCGGTGGCCCACTACGAGGACCCCCACTATTACGACCACACCTACAAGCGGCGCCGCAACGACGTGCGCTTCTACGTGGACCTCGTGAAGGAGCGCCCGGGCGCGGTGCTCGAGCTCGGAGTGGGGACTGGACGCGTGGCGTTGGCCCTGGCGCGCGCCGGCGTCGAGACGGTGGGTATCGAGCCGGTGCCGGCCATGCTCCAGCACGCGCGGATCAAGCGGGAGGCTCTGCCCGCGGCCGCCCAGAGCTGCCTCGAGCTACGGGCGGGCGACGCCCGCACGCTGCGCCTGAAGCGGCGCTTCCCCTGGGTCATCGCGCCCTTCAATGTGTTCATGCACCTGTACACGCGACGAGAGCTCGAACAGGCCTTCGCCAGCGTGCGCGCGCACCTCGCGCCGCGCGGTCGCTTCGTGTTCGATGTGCTGATGCCCGATCTACACGCGATGGTCCGCAGGCCGGGCAAGCTCTACAAGGGCCCTGCCCTCACCGAGCCCAACACAGGCCGGCGCTACGAATACTTCGAGGCCTTCGAGTACCAGCACGAGCGCCAGGTCCAGCTGGTGTCAATGGTCTTCCAAAATCTGTCGGAGCTCGGCGACCTCAAGATCGTTCCCCTGAGTCAGCGCCAGTTCTTCCCCCAGGAGCTCGAGGCGCTCTTGCATTACAACGGCTTCACCGTCGAGCACGTGTGGGGAGACTTCTCCCGCGCACCGCTGTGCGCCGAGAGCGAGAGCCAAATCGTGGTGGCCCGGGCGCGCTAAGGGACTCCCTACCGGGCTGCGCGCAACGCTTCTTCCACGATGCGATCGTGCTCCTTGGGATCGGCCCATCGGCGCCGACCTTCCTCGGGCAGGCTGCGGATGGGATCGAAGTAGCAGAACAGGCGCCCGGGCTTGACGCTCGGCGCGCTGTACACGGACACGCCCGTAACGCGGTCGTAATACTCCGCCGAGTGGACCTGACGCTTGCCGCCGCCCCCCGGCGCGTCGACCACGAAGGTGGGCGTGTTGAAGCCGGCCGTTGCGCCGCGGACCGCCTTCTCGATTTGCATCGATGAGTGGACACTGGTGCGCAGATCTTCCACGCCCCGCACCAGGTCGTGCTGGTACACGTAGTACGGCTGCACGTTCACGTAGCTCAGGCGCCGCACCAACGTGATCATGGTCTCGACGCTGTCGTTGACCCTGGCCTGCATCACGCTCTGGTTGCGCACGGTGACCCCGTGCTCGAACAAGCGATTCATGGCCTGCTCGGTGATGCGCGTGATCTCGTTGGGATGATTGAAATGCGTGTGCAATACCACTTGCTTGTGCAGCTTGCGCCCGCGCTCGACGAGGCCGACCAGCGCTCCGAACCAGGCGTCGTCGCTCAGGATTTTCTGGGGCATCACGGCGGGCCCCTTGCTCGCGATGCGGATACGCCGGATGTTCGGGATATCGAGCAAGGCGTCGCCGATGAAGCGCAGCTGCTCGGGCTTGAGCGTGTAGGAGTCGCCGCCGCTCACCACCACGTCTTCTACCTCGCTGCGCAGCTTGAGGTACTCGAAGGCGTGCTCCCAGCGCTGCATGTTCACCTTGAGGCTCAGCTTCTCCACCTCGGTATCCGGTCCCACGGCGTAGGAGCGCGTGCAGAAGCGGCAGTACACGGGGCAGGTGTTGAGCGGCAAGAAGAGCACCTTGTCGGGATAGCGGTGGGTCAAGCCCGGAACCGGGGAATCCGCCTGCTCGGCGAGCGAGTCGAGCCCCAACTTCGGGTGGTCGGGGAGCATCTCGGACTCGAGGGGAATGAACTGTCGCCGGATGGGATCGTCCTCGGGTGCGCTCCAGTCCACCAAGCTGAGCAGATACGGAGAGACTCGTACGCTCATCGGCGCGCGCAAGAAGCCGCGCGCGGCGTCCTCGACGAACGTCTCGCTGACCAATCCCGTGAGCGCATCGAGCAGCGCCTTCGGCTTGGTGACCGACTGTCTCGCCTGCCACTGGTGATCGAGAAACTCTTGTTCCGAAACCTGACGGAAGGCCGGGATAACCCGCCAAAACTCGCCGCCGCGCAGATCGCGGTGACGCACATCTTGCTGCGACTCGGCGTGCTCAGGACTGGGCAGCGCATCTTGGATCACACGCAGGACCACGTTTGCCTCCGTCTCGTTTCAGAGGCTTGCGCGCGGCCTGGTTCGCACGGCGCGCGCAGGCTCTTCTTCCATGCTAGCGCAGCCTCGGGGAACGCGGTCGAACTGGGCTGAGGCACAGCGGCGTGCCATGCTCGGCTCCGTGCGGAAGGCCACAGCTTTGCCGCCGTTTTCGCCCGCGCGCAGATGGTCGCGCTTCGCCAAGGGGCTCGTGTGGAAGATCGCCTGTTGTTCGTCATCTCACCGCCGCGCGCCGGGTCCACTCTGCTGCAGCAGATGCTCGGCTCCCACGCGGAGATCTTCACCCATCCGGAACCGCACCTGATCACGCCGCTCGCCTACCTCGGGTACCACGGCAACGTCGATAAGGCGCCCTTCGATCACATCAACGGCGCGGAGGCGATTCGAGCCTACGTGGGCCGCTTGCCCGGCGGCGAGGCCGACTACCTCGACGCGCTGAGGGCCTACAGCGACACCATGTACGGACGCATGCTGGCCCCCAGCGGCCGCCGCTACTTCCTCGACAAGACCCCCGCCTACGCCACCGTCTTGCCGTTCCTCACTCGGCTCTATCCGCGCGCCAAGTACGTGGTCCTCACGCGTCATCCGTTGGCCGTGATGAGCAGCTACGCCAACAGCTTCTTCGTCGGCGACTGGCACGCCGCCCACGCCTTCAACCCGGTGCTCGAGCGCTACGTGCCGGCGATGGCCAAGGTAATCCGCGACGCCCAGGTGCCGCTCTTGCAGGTGAACTACGAGCAGTTGGTGGCCGACCCCGAAGCCGCACTCCAGCGCATCTTCGAGTTCCTCGGCCTCGAGCACGATCCGGGCGCCGTGAACTACGGCAAGCGCTTCGAAGCGAAGGAGGGCATGGGCGACCCCATCGGCGTGAAGAAGCACGACCGGCCCACCACCGAGAGCGTCGAGAAGTGGATCCCGGAGCTGCTCTCGGATCCCAAGAAGCTCAAGCTGGCCCGCGAGATCATCGACCGGCTCGAGGACGTCGATCTCGAGACCTGGGGCTACCCGCGCGCGAGCGTGTTCGAGGCGCTCGAGCAGGGCAGCGCCAGCAAGCTGCCCAAGCCCCCCGTGTGGAACAAGTACGTGTTCCAACGCCGCGTGATGCTCGCGCTCAAGAAGGACATCGCCACGCGTCCCCACGGCAAGCTGCTCAAGAAGGTCAAGTACTACTGCGACGTGTTGCTGCGCGAGCAGTGAGGGGCGCGCCTGCGCGCGGCGCGCGGGCAAGTCGGCGGCGAGGGCGGTCACGCACACCGTCGCCGTCGCGGTCAAAGTTCACGACCAAGACCACGCGCACGACTAGCGGCAGACGTTTGTCGGCAATCGTTGGGCGGAGGGCCTATGCCAACGAGCGCAGCACGTACTGGAGGATGCCGCCGTTGAGGTAGTACTCGACCTCTTGCGCGCCATCCAAGCGCACGCGCGCCTTGAAGCTCTTGTCGCCCGCCTTCACGTCGACCGTCATCCCGGGCTTGAGCCCGCTGGCGAGACCGGTGATGTCGTAGACCTCTTCGCCCGTGAGCCCCAGGCTGACCTGCGACTCGCCCGCCATGAACTGCAGCGGCAGCACGCCCATGCCCACCAAGTTCGAGCGGTGGATGCGCTCGTAGCTCTCCGCGATGACCGCCTTCACGCCGAGCAGCAGCGTGCCCTTGGCCGCCCAGTCGCGGCTCGAGCCCGTGCCGTACTCCTTGCCGGCGAGGATGATCAGGGGCGTCCTCTCGGCCTGATACTTCATGGAGGCGTCGAAGATGCTCATCTCCTCGTTGCTGGGCAAATAGCGCGTGATGCCGCCCTCCTTGCCACCGCAGAGCTGATTCTTGAGGCGGATGTTGGCGAAGGTGCCGCGCATCATCACCTCGTGATTGCCGCGGCGGGCGCCGTACTGGTTGTAGTCCCGCACGTGCACGCCGTTCTCTTCGAGGTAGCGCGCCGCTGGGCTGCCCTTGGCGATATTGCCGGCCGGCGAGATGTGATCGGTCGTGATGGAGTCGCCTACCTTCACCAGCACGCGCGCGCCCTTCACGTCGCTCGCGCGCTTGGGGGCTTCCTTGGTGAGTCCCTCGAAGAACGGCGCCTTGCGCACGTAGGTGGACTTTTCGTCCCATTTGAAGGTGTCGCCCTTGGGCACGTCGAGCTTCTGCCACTGCTCGGGACCCTTGAACACGTCCGCGTAGCGCTCCACGAACATCTCGCGCGAGAGGCTCTTGGCGATCATCTCCGAGATCTCCTTCTCGCTTGGCCAGATGTCCTTGAGGAAGACCGGCTTGCCGTCCGACCCGGTACCGAGTGGCTCGTGATAGAGGTCGACGTCCATGCTGCCAGCCAGCGCGTACGCCACGACCAGCGGAGGAGAGGCGAGGTAGTTGGCGCGCACCATCGGGTTCACGCGGCCCTCGAAGTTGCGGTTCCCGCTGAGCACGGCGCTCGCGACCAGGTCCCCCGACTTGATGGCTTCGGTGATCTCGTCATCGAGCGGGCCGGAGTTGCCGATGCACGTGGTGCAGCCGTATCCCGCCAGGAAGAAGCCGAGCTTGTCGAGGTAGCTCTGTAGGCCCGCCTTGGCGAGGTAGTCGGTGACCACCTGAGAGCCAGGGGCCAGGCTGGTCTTGACCCAGGGCTTGCGGCTCAGGCCTTTTTCGACGGCCTTCTTCGCCAAGAGCCCCGCCGCCATGAGCACGGACGGATTCGAGGTGTTGGTGCAGCTCGTGATCGCCGCAATCACCACGTCGCCATGGCTGAGCTCGTGGTCGGTGCCGGGGATCTTGCTCTTGGTGCCCAGCTTGCCCGGGGCGGCGGCCTTGCCCGCGATGTACGCGTCGGCCTCGGACGCGGGCACGTCCTTGCCGATCATGCCCACGAGAGCCTTGCGGAACGAGCGCTTGGAAGCCGTGAGCTCCACGCGGTCCTGAGGGCGAGCCGGGCCCGCGAGCGATGGCACCACGCTCGCTAGATCCAGCTCGAGCACGTCGGTAAAGCGCGGCTCGGGCGATTCCTTGCTGCGGAACAGGCCCTGCTCCTTGGCGTAGAGCTCCACCAGTTTCACCTGAGTCTCGGAGCGGCCGCTGGCGCGCAGGTAGTTGAGGGTCTCTTCGTCGATGGGGAAGAAGCCCATGGTGGCGCCGTACTCGGGAGCCATGTTCGCGATGGTGGCGCGATCGGCGAGACTCAGCTGATCGAGCCCGTCGCCGAAGAACTCCACGATCTTTTCCACTACCCCGTGCTTGCGCAGTTGCTGCGTGACCATCAGCACGAGGTCGGTGGCAGTCGCGCCTTCGGGCAGCTTGCCCTTGAGTTTGAAGCCGACGACCTGGGGCAAGAGCATGGCGACCGGCTGCCCTAGCATGGCGGCCTCGGCCTCGATGCCGCCCACGCCCCAGCCGAGCACACCGAGACCGTTGATCATGGTGGTGTGCGAGTCCGTACCCACCAGGGTGTCGGGATAGGCGACCGTTTGGCCGTCGACCTCACGTGCGAAGACCACGGGTGCCAGATACTCGAGGTTCACCTGGTGCACGATGCCCGTGCCGGGCGGCACGGCGCGGAAGTCTTTGAACGCCGTCTGTCCCCAACGCAGGAATTGATAGCGCTCCTGGTTGCGCTCGAACTCGAGCTTCACGTTGTCCGCGAAACTGCGCAGGTTGCCGTAGCTGTCCACCTGCACGCTGTGGTCGATCACGAGGTCCACAGGCTGCAGCGGGTTGATCCGCTGGGGATCGCCGCCGAGGGCCGCGAAGGCCTCGCGCATGGTGGCGAGGTCGACCACACACGGAACTCCGGTGAAATCCTGCAGCAGCACCCGCGCCGGGCGATACGCGATTTCCAGGCTCGGCTCGGCCTTGGGTTCCCAGTTCGCGACGGCCTCGATGTCGGCCCGCGTGACGGTCTTTCCGTCCTCGTTACGCAGCAGGTTCTCCAGCAGGACGCGGATGGAATAGGGCAGCGTGGCAACCTGGCCGACCTTCGCATTGGTCAGCGCGTCCAGCCGATAAATGACTACGGAGCGCCCCTCGATGCTCAGGGTCGCGCGACTCTTGAAGCTGTCGATCGTGGTCGTCATAACAGGGCCGTTTACCACGGCCGATTGGCACCACAAGCGGGGCCTCCGCCAGGCCCGTCAGCGCCGCTCTTGCAACCCGGATTTCGATACGATCCAGAGCAGTGTTCCAGGCTTGTTTCCGACAAGAAACTTCGCGCGTATCTGACCCGCTTCCCGCCCAACTCAATGGTCAATTCTCCTTTGGAAATAGGGGTAACACCGTTGTTGGACATCTTGCCTGTGCTAGTTTCGTCCGCGCTCGTGCACTCGTTCGTCAGGTTGTTTCGCGAGACCATTTAGGGATGTTCTGCGCGTTGCATGGAGCCGCGCGCGCAGACGCGGAGGCAGGCGGGATGGTGAAGGTTGCCCGGAAAGAATCGGGGGGCCGCGGCAGCGCGGAGGCCATCGAGAAACGTCGTGTTGCGCGTCAACTCAACACACTGTTCGGAGGACCCGGCAATCCGGCCGGAAAGCTCGACGGCCGCACCGAGAAGCGCAGACAGCGCCTGTTGAAGGAGCTCAAGGAAGGCCGCGCAGGCCAGGCCCTCAAGCCCATCGAAATCGTCTGTCATGCGAACGAACTGCTCTCACTCGGCGAGACCCTCACCAGCATTCGCAAGAACGGCCTCAAGGCCTCGCGCATCGACCTGGTGGACAGCAGCGAGAAAGCCGAGACCGTGCTCCGAGCCCAGGAGGCCTACGGCTTTCGTCCCGAAGTATGGAAGCTGCTCGGCATCGACCTTGCCGAGCTCGAGAGCGCCGAGAACAGCAAAGCTCCCGCGACCCGCCGAAAGCGCAAGGCCCACGCCTGAGGCGCCCGCCCACCTACACTGGCGCCTAGACCAGCGCCCGCAGCGAACCTCCAAACTGGACACAAACACCCGGAAGCGCTACATCCCGGTCGCCTTTGTTGGCTCGCGGGCGGAACCGCCCGCTTCGACTTCGGCGCGGTAGCCAAGTGGTTAGGCAACGGTTTGCAAAACCGTCACACACCGGTTCGAATCCGGTTCGCGCCTCCCGAGATTTCCAAGACCCCAGCAGCCTCGAGCTCGCTGGGGTTTTGTCGTTTCTGGGAGCGGAGAAGAAAGCGCGTGGTCTACGCGTTGGGAATGGATGCTAGCCGGGCTGCTCGGGACGCTCGCCATCTTCGCAGCGACGATCATCAAGCACATGGCCATCGTCGGCATCGTGTGGTTCACGGTCAGTCGCAAGAAGCGGCGGAACTGAGGCGACCTCGAGGTTGTCGGGGCCAAGGTCGCTTCGCCGGCCCTAGCGGGCTCAACAGGCTCTCGAGCCGCGCTGGGCCGAAAGCGCTAGACCCTTCTCAATCTCGCAGTCCGTGAAAGTAGAACTCCATGTCGCTCCCTCAGCGGACACCGCGACGCCGGCTTCCGATCCTGCTCGACGTCAGCTGGTGGTTTGTCGTCCTGCTCGCTGTGCTGGCTCTGGTCGCGGACTTCACGTACCCGACGCTGGGCGTAGCGCTCTGTCTGTCCTTTTCCGGGGCGGCCATGGCGCTGAACGCGCGCACGGTCCCCGCAACGCTCACACGCTGGAAGGCCGCTTGGCGCGTGGGCTGCCTGCTGTGCGCTCTGGCCTCTTGGATCTTCGCTGGCGTGCAGTTCGCCCAGCTTGCCTGGGAGCCGGCCCGGCGCCCTGTGAGCCAGTCCCGGAGCCCGCGAACAGGCGACTGACAGCGCTGCGCGATCCCATCCGCCTGGCTTCCGTTGGCAAGACGCTGGTGTTGGCGATCGTGGTCTTCTTCAAGCGGAAAGACTGGTGGCGCGCAACGGTTCCTCTTCCTCCGTGACGCGAGCAGCCTCGAGCTCGCTAGGGCTTGGTCGTCCGTCGAAGGACGCGTGCCACGATGGAAAGCGTTCCGTATCCGCCATGTCTTCGCCGTCGGAGCCCCGGGCCCTGCGCCCGCGCGCGCTTTTCGTGGCATAAGGACGCGCCGTTCGTGCGGGACCCGCCTGCAGGTCACGCTCGAACGTCCACGCGGAGGAGCCCTTTGCTGATCATCTCTCTGCTCTTGCTGGTCCTGATGGCCATCGGCTTTATCCAGCTGGTAGGGACGGTGCGGGCGCTGTTCGGGTTGTTTGGCCGTCGCTGGGCCGACGCCGAGCGCCTCTCGCGTTACGCGCTCCTGACCGCCCTAGTCGCCTACCCCCTGATCACCACCGCGCTGTTCTACGCGCAGCTCCACTGGGGTCCGGCTGAGGCCGCCGCCTCACGGGACGAGGCCTTGGCGCGTACCATCTCCGCGACCATGAACTTCGGCATCGTGGGGGTCCTCTCGGTGCCCCTGGCAGCCCTGGTCTGGCTGGTCGCTTTCAGCGCGCGGACCCGCCAAGCCCGCCAGGACCGCTCGCCCTGAGAAAACGCGACGCGGGCAGCTCCCGACCGCCTGTTGAATCGCCGTTGTTCCCCTTCAGCTTCAAGGCAGCCCCGCGCCCGAACCTCGAGTAGAGTGCGCCGGCTGATGCGCCCCGATGAGAGCAGTACTTCGCGGCCGAACTCCCAGGCCGCTGCCGAGCCCATGGCGACGGCATCGACCGTGATGCGAGCGAGCTTATGGTGCGGCCTGGGCGCGGGTCTGTTCGTGGCTATGGGAGACTTCGGAGCCACCTGGCTGTGGCTGCCGGTCTGGCGGGATCGCGGAAGCTACCTATGGCGTATGCTGGCCGCCCTGGGTCCCGCAGGGGCCCTGCTCGCGACCTTGGCGGGCTGCTTGGGTTGGCTCGCGTATCGGGGCGCAACGCGGGTTTCGCCCTCGCGTAGCTCCGTGGCCTGGGCGGGAGCGTTGGCGGCCTTGAGTCTGCCGGGGGCTCGCTGGCTGGCGCTCAAGCTGTGCTCTGGCGGGATGATGTCCCGGCTCGCGCAACGCACGCTCATCGAATGGACGCTGACGCTGGTCCTGCCGGCCTCGTTGGGAATGGCGCTCTACCTCGGACTGCGCCTGGCCCGTTGGCTCGCGTCGCACCGTCGCATGGCCTTCCGTTTCGGCCTCGGGCTGTTGGCGCTGGCCTTCGGGTTGGGGAAGCTCAATCAGACCTTCCTCCCCAACCTCTACGACTACCTCCACGCGGGGCTCGCAACGCTTACGTTCGCGTGCGCAGCGTTCGGGTTCCTGAGCATCGCAGGTGATTCGCGCGTCGCGCCTACATCGCAACGGATCTCGGGTACGCGCATGAGCGCGGCCTCAGCGTTGATCCTGGTCATGGTGTTCGTGCTCGATGTGTTCACGCTGGACGAGAACTTGAACGTGCGGGTCGCCATGTTCGACGCGCGCTCGGCGGCCAGCCGCGCCATGCTGTCTGGGCTCGACCCCGTGCTGCGCGTGTGGACGCAGCGCAACCGGCGCAGCGGGAACTCGTTCGGTGCACTACTGGCGCGCGAAGGCGCCCACGGGTCCTTGCCCACCGAACCAGGCGCCCACGTGGTGCTGATCACGATCGATGCCCTGCGCGCCGATCACCTCTCGGGCTATGGGTACACGCGTCCGACTTCGCCGGAGCTCGACCGCTTCGCGCAGGGCGCCGTGCAGTTTCAGCGCGCCTACGCCCAGGCTCCGCACTCGAGCTACTCGCTGAGCTCGCTGCACACGTCCGAATATCTACACGAGGTGGTGGAACTGGGACGCCCCCTGCCCAAGGCCACGCTAGCCACGACGCTGGCGGCCAACGGCTATCACACGGCGGCCTTCTTTACGGACGGCATCTTCCATACCGAAGGTCAACGACTCGCCCAGTACCGCGACACGGCCTTCGGCTTCGCGCTGTTCGACAACACCAACCGCGAAAGCGAGGAGCAGACCGACCGTGTGCTCGCGGAGGTGGATCGCATCAAGCAGCAAGGGGAGCCGCCGAGCTTCTTCTGGGTTCATTACTTCGACGTGCATGAGCCCTACCAGGAGACCACCTTCGGCTCAGGCGAGCTCGATCGATACGACAGCGAAATCAAGCATGTGGACCGCGAACTTGCGCGCCTCTTGAAGCTCATGGAGGAGCGTCTCGAGCGCGAGTTGGTGGTCGCTATCACGGCGGATCATGGAGAAGAGTTCCGTGAGCACGGCGGCGTCTACCACGGCTCCACGCTCTACGATGAGCAAGTGCGGGTGCCGCTCTTGCTGCGCGTGCCTGGTCTCGCGGGCGCCAAGGTCGATGCGCCCGTGGAGGTCGTGGACGTCGCGCCGACGCTGCTCGGTGCCGTCGGGGTGCCCGTGCCCGCGAGCATGCGAGGCAAGGACCTGCGGGCCCTCTCGGGCAAGGCGGGGACGAACGAAACGGCCGCCTTCTCCGCCGTGCTCACCAAGCGCATGGCGATGCGCTGGCCCCACAAGGTGATCGCTGACCTGCGCTTCGGGCTCTACGAGCTGTACGACCTGAGCCAGGACCCGCACGAGCGGCGTAACCTGGCTTCGACCGAGCCCGAGAAGCTCGGCGAGATGCGCGACCTGGTCTACGCCTGGCTCGACTCGCTCGAGCACGACAAGCAGCCTGCTGTCGGTGCCAAGACGCCGGGCGAAGGCTGGGACAAGGCGCTCTTGTGGGGCCGCCTGGGTGACCGGCGCGCGGTCGAGCCGATGTCGAAGTTGATCCTCGACACCAAGGCCCCGGTAGCGATCCGGGTCGAGGCCGGCCAGGTCCTGGCCAAGCTGGCGGACGAGAGCTGCGCCCCCGCGCTGGTGGAGGCGCTCCACACCGAGCCCTTCGAGGTCTCCACGGAGGCCGCCATCGCACTGGGGCGCATGTACGATCCACGCGCCCGTGATGCCCTGCGGCGCTTGATCCACGTGGAGGACCCCTTCGTGCGCGCGCGCGCCGCGGTGTCGCTCGGGCGCCTGCGCGACCCAGAAGCGGTGCCGGCGCTGATTGACGCGCTGTGGGTGGCCCCCACTCAATACGAACGTGAGGAGGCCGTGCGCTGGCTCGGTCGCTTGCGTGATCCGAGGGCGCTCGAGCCGTTGCTAAGCCTGCTACCAGAGTTCGGCCTGCGTTACCTGGTCACGGTGGCCCTCGGACAATTGGGGGACCCGCGCGCCTATGACGCGCTCGCCGAGATGCTGCGTTGGGAAACCCACACCAACATTCGCGATGAGTTGATCCGGGGTCTCGGCTTGTTGGGCGATCCCCGCGCACTCCCGATCGTCACCGACGTGCTGGCCCAGGAGCCAGGCCTCAAGAACACGCCTGAGACCCTGGTGCGGCTCGATGCCGTGCAAAAGGGCTACCTCGGCGGGACCGACCTGGGCCCCGACACGCGCGACATGCGGGGCTTTGGCGCGTGCCGCGCGGGTCCGTTGCTTCACGACTGGGATTACCTCGACCGCACCACCTGCCAGCAGCTCGCGCCACATGCCGAGCTCAAACTCAGCTTGCCGCGGGAACACGCGAACTGGGCAGCCGGCGCTCAGCTCATCATCCGCCTCAAGCGCGACGCGGTACCGCTGTCGGGTTCGCTCGCGCTCAGCATGGGCGGCAAACCGCTCGCCACGCTCGAGGTGGACGGGTCGTGGCGCGAGCATCGCATCGACGTGCCCGCCGAGCTTCTCACGGGCTCGAGCGCGCGCTTGTCCCTCGAATGGACCGGGGACGCGCCTTACACCGAGGTCGACCACGCCCTCCTGGTGCCACGTAGCGAACGCCTGAGTGCTAGCCCTGAGCTAGGCACACCGAATGCCGCGCACCACGCGCCAGCTGTCCCCTGACTCCACGCGTTCGACCAAACCGAGCACGCTGCCCTGCTCGTCGAAGGCGACTTTGACGACGCCACCGCCGTCGTCAGTGGAAACCTCGCTGCGCACTTCGGACACGGGCACCAAGCGGCCATGGAACGCGTGCTGAGCTCCCGTCTCACTGAGGACCACGTGGCTCAAGCCGCGAGCCACCTGGTGCAGCGGCAGGACCGCGGCGCGCATGCGTGCCCGCAGCTCTTCGTCGCCCTGGGCGGCGGCCCGTAGCTGAACTTGATCCACCGCCTGTGTCACCGAGAATGCACCGTTCTGCAAGCGGCGCAACGCACTGAGGTGCCCGACCGTACCGAGTGCTTCCGCGAGGTCGCGCGCCAAGGAGCGCACGTAGAAGCCCTTGCTGCAGCTCAAGCGGAGATCGATTTCCCGCTCGCGCACCGCCAGGATCTCCAGCGAGTGCAGCGAGACGCGGCGGGTCGGCGCATCGACCTCCTGCCCTTTGCGAGCGCGCTGATAGAGCGGCACACCGTCCACCTTGATCGCGCTCACGTCGGGCACGCGCTGATCGATCTCGCCCACGAATGCGCGCGCGCAGGCTTCCACCTGCTCCCGGCTGAGCTCCGGGACGGGCGCCTCGGCCACCACGTCACCGTCCGCATCGAGGCTGCTCGTGGTGCGCCCGAGCAGCACCGTGGTCTCGTAGACCTTGCGGCTCGCCATCAGGTAGTTCACCAGCTTGGTGCCCTCGCCAATGGCCAGCACCAGCACGCCAGTGGCCATGGGGTCGAGCGTTCCGGAGTGCCCGATGGCCCGGGTCCGCAGAGCGCGGCGGGCGTTCGAGACCACGTCGTGGGAGGTGGGCCCGCGGGATTTGTCCACCACCAGGACCCCGTGCAACTCAGTGGGCGTCGTCGTCACGCTTGATCTCGCGCAGCAGGGCTTCCATGTCGCGTCCGCGATCGATGGACTCGTCCCAGTAGAACCGGAGATCGGGCGCGTAGCGAAGCTGGAGGCGCTGAGCGAGCTCGCGCCGCAAAAATCCCTTGGCCCGCTCCAGGGCGCCTAGCAGCGACTTGCGCGCTGCCTCGGGTGCCTCGATGTCGAGCAGTCGCACGTAGACCTTGGCGAGGCGGAGGTCGTCGGTGAGCGCGACCGCAGACACCACTGCGTTCTGCGCGCCCGGGTCGTGCACTTCGCCCGCGAGCAGCATGGTCATCAGCTCGCCGCGCAGGGCGTCGCCGACCTTCTGGCTGCGCTTGCCGTCACTCTTTTTCTTCGCCGCCATCGTCGTCTTCCCAATCTTCGTCTTCCCAGTCTTCGAGCTCCTCGTCGAGCGCCGCTCCCGGGAGTCCTCCGAGGCCCTTGCCGAGCTCCACATGTTCCACAGTAGTGGACTGCTCGATCAGCTGCGCCTGCGTGGCCGACGCGGCGAAGCTCACCAGCTTGTCGAGCACCGAGCGCGCATGCCGGACGTCGTTGCTGACCAACGCGAACCCGAGCGTAGCCCGCCGGTGCGCGTCGTGGTCAGCCACCTCGGCCGCCGCCACATGGAAGCGGCCGCGGGCGCGCTCGAGGATGCTCTTGACCACGGAGCGCTTTCCCTTGAGGGAGTCGTTCCATGGCAGCGCGAGCACGATTCGGCACAGACCCACGACCATCTGTGTCCCTCCCCTGCTCGCTCAGGCGAGTCAGAGCTGGGCGGCCACCTGCTCCATCTCGAAGCACTCGATGATGTCGCCTTCCTTGAGGTCGTTGAAGCCCTCGAGCGAGATACCGCACTCGTAGCCCGCCGCGACATCGCGAACGTCATCCTTGAAGCGCTTGAGGGCCTTGATGTTGCCCTGCCAGACCTGCACGGCGTCGCGAATGATGCGGGCCTTGCCGTTGCGGACGATCTTGCCGTCTTGGACGTAGCTGCCAGCGATGGCGCCGATCTTCGGGATGGTGAACACCTGGCGAACCTCTGCCTTGCCGAGCGCCTTCTCGATGAAGCTCGGGGCAAGCATGCCCGCCATGGCCTTCTTGACCTCCTCGACCGCCTCGTAGATGACGCGGTAGAGGCGGATGTCGACGCGCTCGGACTTGGCCACTTCGGCAGCCTTACCCGCAGGGCGCACGTTGAAGCCCACCACGATGCAGTTGGAGGCCGTGGCAAGCGAGACGTCGCTCTCCGTGATGCCGCCGACGCCCGTGTGGATGATGGTCACCTTGACCTTGTCGGTAGACAGGTCGGTGAGCGCCTTGACGAGGGCCTCGATGGAGCCCTGCACGTCCGCCTTGATGATGAGCTTGAGCTCGTGGACCTCACCGCTCTGCATCATCTGGTGGATCTGGTCCAGACCCATGCGGGCCTGGGTGGGCATCGCCTGCGACTCGGCGCGCTTCTTGGTCTCCGCGATCTCCTGCGCCTTCTTGGCGTCGGTGACCACGTAGAACTTCTCGCCAGCCCCCGGCACCTCGGACAAGCCGAGGATTTCCACGGGTGTAGCGGGGCCGGCCTCACGCAGCTGACGACCACGGTCGTCGGTCATGGCCTTGACCTTGCCCCACGCCTGTCCAGCCACCACCAGTTCGCCGATGCGCAGCGAACCGTTGCGCACGAGGACGTTGGCAACGGGACCGCGCCCCTTGTCGAGATAGGCCTCGAGCACCACGCCTTCGGCGGGCACCTTGGAGTTCGACTTGAGCTCGAGCATCTCGGCCTGCAGGAGCAGCTTCTCGAGAAGCTCGGGGATGCCCTCGCCGGTGTGGGCCGACACGTTCTGGAACATGGTCTCGCCACCCCAGTCTTCAGACTGGAGCCCCAAGCCGGCAAGGTCGCGCATGATCACGTCGGGACGTGCGCCTTCCTTGTCGATCTTGTTGACGGCCACCACGATCGGAACGTTGGCTGCCTTGGCGTGCGCCACGGCTTCGCGGGTCTGCGGCATCACGCCGTCGTCGGCCGCGACCACCAGAATGACGAGGTCCGTGGCCTCGGCGCCGCGGGCACGCATGGCGGTGAACGCCTCGTGGCCGGGGGTATCGAGGAACACGATGGTGCCCTTCTCGGTATCGACGCGGTAGGCGCCGATGTGCTGGGTGATGCCGCCGGCCTCGCGCGCCGCGACGCGCGTGGAGCGGATCTTGTCGAGCAGCGAGGTCTTGCCGTGGTCGACGTGACCCATCACCGTGACGATGGGGGCGCGGTGCTCGTAGTCCTCTTGCTCGTCCGTCACGTCACCGCGTGCGGCGGCGATCATGGCGTCGGTGCTGACGGCCACGTTCTCCACTTCGTAGCCGAACTCACTCGCCAAGATCTTGGCGGTGTCGGCGTCGAGCTTGGAGTTGATGTTCACGCCCGTCATGCCGAGCTGCACCAGCTTCATCAGCACTTCGGTGGCCTTGAGGCTCATGCGCTGAGCGAGCTGCTGCAAGCTGACCTGGTCCTCGATGCGGATCAGGCGCTTGGCGGCGCTGGGGGTGGTGATGAGCGTGGAGCCCGCCTTGCGGCCTGGAGCCAACTTGCGGGCACGACCGGGGCGGCCAGCCTGGCCACGCGGCTGCGGACGACCGGGAGCGCCCAGGGCTGCCCGACCGAGTTCGCGGCGGCGCGGAGGAATCGCACCCGCGGGACCGCCGCCCGGTCCGGGCAGCGGGGCGTTGTGCTGAGCAACGATGCGCGAGACGGCCTCGGAGGAGAGGCGCGGCGCGCTCGGACCCACGGTGTTGCCGCGAGCCACCACGCCCGGCGGAAGGTGCGTGTGCCCGAGGCGTTCGGATGCCGGGGGCAGCGAGGAAGCCTGGCGGGTCACCACGGGAACGTGACCGCGCTGGTCACTGCCTCGATGGACCAGTGCGGACGGCCGGGCAGCGACCACCGGGGGCTGCTGAACCGGGGGCTCCTCTTCACGGTAGTCCCGGTCGTCCCCTTCGTGCTGGGCCTCGAACGCCGGCGCTGGTGGCGGCTGCACGGGACGAGCCACAGGCGCCTCGACCACGGGAGCGGGCCGCGCCACCACGGGTGCGGGGCGGGGCTCAGCCTCCCTGACGGGCGCGGGCTCCTCCACCGCAGCGGGTGCCACGGGCTCCTGCTGCGCGGGCGGCGCGGCGGGACGCACTGCGGCGGGCGCGGGCGTCGGCGCAGGTGCTGCCCGCGGCGGCTCGGCGACCGGCGCAGCGGGCGGCAAAGCAGAACGCTCCTCGACACGCGCAGCCGGACGCACCACAGGGGCAGGTGCTGCCTCGTGGGCCGGCTCGTAAGTGGCGGTCCCAGCGATGTCGTCACGCTCGTCGTGACGGCTCGTGGGCGTGGCGACCGCACGCCGCCGCACCACTGTAGGACGGATGCGCTCCTCCACAGTGTTGGACTGCTTGTCCTTATCGAGCGCGCGCTTAATCCGATCGACCTCCGCGGGCTCCAAGGCACTCATGTGATTGCGCACCTGGATTCCCAACGAGGCGATCTTGTTGACCAGCTCTCGGTTGTCGAGGCCCAGCTCCCGGGCAACCTCGTATACCCGAACCTTGATCATCCATCCTCCGAAAGCCCGGCGAGCCACCGAGCACAAACCGCTATTTCACGCGCGATGTGCGCGTCTAAAATCGCTACAAAACCTAGTGTTTCTTTTCCAGTCAGGCGACCGAGCTCAGCCTTCTTCGACAGCTCGATCACGGCCACGCTCTTCGCATTAGCCAATGGAATCAACTCGTCGCGGCGGCCCGCCGCGTCCTTCGCTACCAGAAGAAGCCGTGGTGCGCCAGCCAGAAGGGCCTCGCGTACCGCGTCGGTGCCCAGCACGGTCTGTCGCCGCCGGAGCGCCGAGAGCAACAGGCCCTGGATTCGTTTCTCGACCTGGAGTTCGGCGAGCTGGAGCACGACATCGCGATCCACGCTGACCTGGGTCTTGAACACCCTGGCGAACCCGCCCCGGGCCGCACGGACGAAACAATCCTTGCGGGGGTGAATCCAGGCGCCATGCCCACCCAAGCTGGCTCCCAGGTCGGGGACCAGGCTCGGCGTGTGACCCGGCACGTGCACGAAGCGAAACAAATCCGCGCGCGACGCCACCTCGCGACACCCCGCACAGGTGCGCTCGGCCACGCTCTCGCCTTCGCTTCGCTTCGTTGTTGCCACGGACAGCACGTGCTCCTACCTCTTCGCTCCCTCAGGCCCTGGATTCTTGTTCCACGAACAGGGTCACGCCCTCGCGCACGGCGGCAGCGCGGCGCTGGTCGAGCCCGGTTCGAATTGCCAAGCGGTCGACGTCGGACTCCCCATAGAGCTGGTCGATGGACTTGTAGCCAGCGCGCTCGAGCAAGTCCGCGATACGCTCCGAGACGCCCCGCACCAAGAGGAGACGCTCGTGATCCGTGAGCTGGGGCAGCCGCTCGCGTGCGTTGGCCAACTGTTCCTGCCGCATGACCTCGATGGCATCGAGGGCCGCGTTCTTGATGCGCTCGGCGTTGCCCACGCCACCCAGGCCCGGGATGCCACCAAGCTCCTGGTCGCTCGCCTCGGACACCTCGTCGAGGGTACGGAAGCCGAGCTTGTACATGGTGTTGGCCAGGTTCGCATCCACACCCTGGATGCGCAGGAGCGCGCTGATGGCGTCCTCCTCGATCTGGCGGAACTTGGACTCGCTGATGATGTCGAGCTTCCAGCCCGAGAGCTGAGAAGCAAGGCGCACGTTCTGACCGCGTCGGCCGATGGCCAGGGACAGCTTGTCGTCGGGGACCACCAGCTCCATGCCGTTGTTGGCTTCGTCGATGATGACGCGCATGACTTCGGCAGGCGCGATGGCGTTGCACACGAAGCGTGCCGGATCGCGATCCCACGGCACGATGTCGATCTTCTCGCCGCGCAGTTCCTGGACCACGGCCTGCACGCGCGAGCCCTTCATGCCCACGCAGGCGCCCACCGGATCGACGTCCGAGTCACGGCTCGACACGGCGATCTTGGAACGCGCGCCCGGCTCACGAGCCGCCGCCACGATGCGCACGATGCCCTCGTAGATCTCGGGCACTTCCATCTCGAACAGCTTCACGAGCAGGCCCGTGTCGGTGCGCGACAGGATGATCTGCGGGCCGCGGGCCTCACGATCGATGTCGAGCAGGAGCGCGACGATGCGATCGCCTGGACGATAGCTCTCGCGGGGCGTCTGCTGACGCGCTGGCAGCACGGCCTCGGTACGGCCGAGGTCCACGATGATGTTGTTGCCGCGCTCGAAGCGCCGCACGATGCCGGTGACGATCTCGCCGCGGCGATCCTTGAACTCGTTGAAGATGATGTCGCGCTCGGCGTCGCGGACGCGCTGGATGATCACCTGCTTGGCGGTCTGGGCGGCGATGCGGCCGAAGCCCTGACGCTGCTGGCTGAGCTTCAAGAGGTCGCCGAACTCGCGGTCCTGCTGGCGCGCGCGCTCGGAGTCTTCCTTCAGATAGAAGATCTGGAAACCGAGCTCTTCGCCGAGGTTCGCATCCAAGCCGTAGCGCTTGGCCTCCACCGCACCGATCTCACGCTCCGGGTTATCGACCTTCTCCACCACGGTCATGTACTGGTAGAGATCGACCGCGCCGGTGTCGTTGTTGTAGCGCGCTTCAAGCTCTCGACTGATGCCGAACGTGCGCTTGGCGGCGGTCAGGATCGCCTGCTCCATGGTCTCGATCAGAATGGCCGGATCGATCCCTTTTTCTTTGCTGACCTGGTCGATGATGCTTTGCAGCGAGAGCGTGCCCTGTTGCATGGGATGTTCACCTCTGGGACACCAAAGCGTGCCCACTAGCAGTCGTGAAGCTCAAAAGACGTGAATCAGATGAGCCTTCGCGATCTCAGAAAACGGAATGTCGAGATCGGTCCCGCGATCGTCGCGCAGGACCACTAAGCCATCTCGCAAGCCCACCAGGGTACCGGTGAAGTTCTTGCGTTCGGCGACATGATGCTTGGTTTGAACGCGGGCCATGCGGCCGGCAAAGCGCTCAAAGTCGCTCGGCTTCACCAGGGGTCGCTCGATCCCCGGTGAGCTCACTTCGAGGCGGTAATGACTCGGCAAAAGATCGCTGTAAGCGTCGTCGTCGAGCACCTTGGAGAGCGCGCGACTCACGCGCGTGCAGTCGTCGAGCGTGACGCCTCCCACGCCAGGCGAAAGAGTTTCGGCGTTCGGCACGTCGATCAGCACGCGCAACACGAGACCACCTTCCGGCACGAGCCGCACATCGACGAGCTCGACGGACTCGGCCACGCACACGGGCGCAACGAGCTTTTCGAGCATTTCGAGATCGACGTTGGTCTTCGGCATCGCAGCTAAACAGCACCATCGGCTCGCTGGATGTGTGGAGGCCGGCCCAGAAATGCCCGTCCCCCGATGACAGACAGCCCAGCGAGACAAAAAACCCAGAAAAACAGCCAAGAACGAAAAAAGGCGGAACCCTGATGGGTCCGCCAGTTGGCATTCCCTAAACTGTCGGGCGAAGGGTTAGCACAGCGCTTTTCCCATCGCAACCGAGGGGGCCCCCCGTTGGGAGGCCAAGTCCTCGGGGTGGCGGGCGAAACCCGCCTCGCCCGCGTCCTCGCGACGCGGGCCCCGGCACGCTGAACCGGCGTCTCAGCGACGCGGGTCCAGAGCGTGGATCAGATGGCGATCCGACGCGCCTGGACAGCCGCTGCGGGAGCAGGCGTCAGCGTGATGCCGTAGCGGGCCAGGCTGCGCTCCGCGAACGCGTGGGCCATCGGCGTGTCCACGTCGATCCACATCGCGTTGCCGACCGACACGGCCTTCATGGCACCGCGGGCCGCCAGGGCCTGAACTCCCTGGGAGAGCGAGCAACCGTTGGGGCCATCCGCCCGCTCCAGCTCCTCGATCAGTCCTTCGGTGATCTTGAAGACGCCCGTGTCCAGCGCGTGGTACTGGGGCAGCTCCTTCGAGATTTTCACGATCTTGTCGCCATCGAGATACACCTTCGTGGCGTCAGGGATATCTACGCAGCGCTCGATATCGAAGTCGATTCCGAGAACCGCTTCGCCGGCCTTGAGCGCGTAGGCATCGATGGGCGTGATGAGCTCGGGCGCCCACAGATGGTCGCTCATCAACACGAAGGTCGGCCCCTGGACGAACTGCTTCGCCTTGAGCAGCGACGTGCCGTTGGGCTTGTCGAACTCGTCGTTCCGGACGAACCGGATGTCGAGATTGAACTTGTAGCGAGACAGGCCGCGCTCGAGCACGTCGCCCATGTAGCCGACGATGACGACGACCTCGTCGATGCCGGCGCGTTCCAGGTTGCGGATGGCCCGCACAATCAGAGGAAAGCCAGCCACGCGCTTAAGCGGCTTCGGAAAGCTGAGCCCGCTGACCAGCCGCTCGCCCTTGCCTGCCGCCAAGATGATCGCTCTTCTCATGACACTCCCCTGACCGTACATCTTCCCACACGGTGGTCAGTTCGTCACACACCTGTGAAATCCCGTCACGCACAGTGTTGCTGCGATGCATCACACTGTGGCTCTAGACCAATGCTTACCGGGTGTTAGACGCTCCGAACACGTTTTCGGATAGGCTTGTTGCAAGGCGTGCGCCACCGCGTTCGAGCGCCTGCAGGCCGCAAAAAACGGTGCTGTTTCCCACATCCTGAGAGCGCGCGCAATTCGTCTCCTGCGCCACCAAGCGGGCTTGGAGGGGGGCTTAGCTCCGCGGCCGTGGGAGGCGGCGTTAGGCCAGGCCCTGAGAGCGCAGCGCCAGCAACGTGCGGGCAGTGGCTCGCCGCTGGGTGACCAGTGCCACCACGCTGATGACGCTCATCAGGCTCACACGCAGCAGCAGATACAGATCCAGGCGGTCGAGCATCCCGAAGATCGCGAAGAGATAGGAGTGAGGTGCCAGGGACACCGCCATCCAAAGCCGCATCGGCAGTCGGTTTTGCTCACGGTAGACGGCCGCACCGCTCGGCGTACGACGCGTGGAGTTCGCCAGGAGCTGAGCCGCGCCCGGGTTGGACCATGCGATGAGACGCTCCTGAAAGCGCAGGTAGTCCGCGTAGATCTTCATCGAAACACGGCGATACCACGGCCCTCGCTGCACCACCGAGCTGGCCCGCAACCGCGCAGCTTCGTCGGCGCTATCGCCCTCCCCGCCCCGGTCGAGCCGGGTCATCCGCAAATGCAGCTCCTTGTAGAAGTCATAGAGATTGAGCTGCAAGACGGTCATGAGGAGCGCGGGCAGCGCGAGCCCGAGGACCCAGCGCGGCGTGCCCGAGACCACCAAGTGATGCAAGCAGGCCGCGACCGTGGCCAGAGCCACCAGCATGTCTGCGCTGCCGTCGAGTGCGCGCCCAAAAGCCGAGTGCATGTTCTTGGCGCGGGCCAGGATGCCGTCGGCGCCATCCATGATGGAGGACGACCACAGCAGCGCGCCGCCCCAGATCATCGCGATGGGTGAGCCGTCGACCCAACAGGCCGCCGCCGCGAACCCGAGGGAAATCGCCAGCAGCGTGACCTGGTTAGGCGTGATGGGGGTGCGATGGATCAACCAGCAGAAGCTGTAGGCAAGTGGCCGGTGAACCCACAAGTTCACCGGGTCCTCCACGTCGCGGGATTTGAGGAGCTGAGCGAATGGAGGGAAGCCTGGAAGGTTTTCTCGGATGGCCAATGTCGTACGCGCCATGACGCTGCAAATCTGCGATGCAAGTCATGGGCCTAAGATTGGCGTGTTCCATTACTTCTTTGATTCCGGGACAGCGGCGTTGTCCCCGAGCGAGTGATAGACAAGGCCCCCGGTGACGCGCTCCCACCCGCTTCCGAATTTGGCGCCACGTTGGCCGCTCGGCATCGCTCTGGCGCTGTCGCTGCTGCTGCACGCTACATTTGGATTCGTCGCCTCGACGGTGCTCACAGCACCCTCGCTCGACATCGAGTTTCAGCTGCCCATGGACGTGGAGTTCGGCGCCAGCGAGCAGATGGCCCTGGCTCCGAGCGCGGCCGGAAGCCAGACCACGCCGCCTCCAGGTGAAGCATCACCGAAGCCCGAAACAGGAGAAGCCGAGGCGACCGACGCCGGTGCGCCGCCCGAACCCAAACCGAAGCCCAAGCCGAAGCCCAAGCTAGAGAGCGACGCTGGCCTCGAATCGAATGGAGAGGCGCCACCCGGCGCTGCGGGCAATGGCTCCGAGACGCGGATCCCTGCGGGTGCTCAGATCGCGGTGCGCGTCGACATGGCCCGCATCCGCAAATCCCCGCTGGCAGACGACGTGCGACAGCTGCTGGCAGCGATCCCCGACTGGAGAGCGCTGCTCGACGGTTCGGGGATCGATCCGATCGAACAGCTCGACCGCTTCATGATCGCTACCCCCAATCTACAGCGCTCCAAGATCGTGGTCGCGGGTCGCTACGAAGGCGGGGAACAGACGGTTCTCGACGCGGTGGAGAAGCTGGCCGCGGCCCACGGCGCCAGCCCCGGCTGGCACGCCCAGCTCGGGGTTCGCGTGGCCACCTGGGCCAACCTCGACGAGACCCCTCGCGTGATTGCCCTGGTCGGGCCGAGTCATTTCACCATCTCCCGGGAAGAAGACCTGGCCCGCGTGCTGGCCTTCGCGGCGACGCGCGCTCAAACGCAACAGAAGAAGCGTCGACCACCGGAGCCCGCGGAGCCGCTGCCCCCCCACCCGGCCGACGCGCTTCTCTCGATGGAGGACAGTGAAGGACTGTCGGTGGAGGTCGAAGGAGCCGAGCAGTTCGTGCGCCGGGCCGCCAAGGGTGTGCCCTCGAAGCTACGGCTTTCGGCGGTCGAGCTGCCTGGACCTCGGGTGGAGTTACGTGGACGCCTGGTGTTCGCGGACCCCGACAAGGCTGCCATCGGTGCGGCCTTCTGGGACAACCTGCGCAACGTCTATAGTCGCAATGCCCTGGTGGCCATGCTGGGACTGGCCGAGCCGCTACAGCAAGGGACCATCCGCCAGGAGGGCGCCGAGGTTACTCTGACTGTGGGTTTGTCTCTCGAACAAACACGATTGATCCTTGGGTATCTTCGGGAACTGGTGAGACCGCCCCCGACGCCCAGCTCCAACGCCTCGCCGAGCCCTATCCCCGCAGCGCCCTGAGGCCACCGGATCCTGCGATCCCGAGCCCTGGCGTACTTTCGATCGACCTGCTGAGGGGCGGGAACCGGCGGGTTAAACGCGAAACGCCGCCCGGAGGCGGCGTCCGCTGGCCGGGTGACCGGCCGTAGCTCGAGCCCTTGGGCTCAGACCATGTCCTTCAGCTTCTTGAGCGCGGTCGCGCGGATCTTGCGCGAAGCGGGCTTGGCCGGGAAGGTCACTTCCTGGCCCGTGAAGGGGTTGATGCCCTTGCGCTTGGCCTTGGCGGGGATGTTGCGGATCTTGAGCTTGAGGAGATCCGGCACCACGAACTCGCCGGGACCCTTCTTGCCGAGCTCGCGCTTGATCAGCTCGCTCAGCGCGCCAAACACGCCCGCCACTTCCTTCTTGGAAAGGCCGGTCTTCTCCGCCAAAGAGCCGATGACCTGGCTCTTGCTCAACTTCTTGCCGCCCGCTCCCGCCGGTGCTGCCTTCTTGCTCGCCATTGCTTCCTCCTAGGGAGGCCATCACCACGCTTGGTCATGGGCCCCTGAACTCGTCCTTTGCCCCTGGTTTTTGGGGGCATTTCGACGTCTCCGCGTCACGCGGTTCGACTGCATCTATGCATCCGCTGTGCAGCATCGCAATAGGTTTTCGGCAAAGACCCCTCAAAAAACCGCAAGAAATGCCTGCCAGGGTCCAATCAAGCCAGTTTTGCCCCGGATTTCTGCGATCGCCTCAGATCGCCGCGCGGGCTTTTCAGGCAGATCTGCCGGGTGAAAAGCCCGCGCGGTCGTCCACAGCAATTCACAGGTTGCCCACAACCGCGATTGTGGCCCTGTGGAAGGACCCGCAAGTTTGCTTCACAACCCCGTCAAACCGCAGCAATTACGCCAAAAAGATCTCGGATTGAATGGGCCCTCGCGCGCGGGGCGGAGAGCAAGTTCGAGTCCTCAGCGCAGCTTGTCCACAGCTCTAGGTGTCACGTACGGCTCCGCTGTTTGGTGGCAGCGATCAGCATGTCGGCCCGGGCATTCATACGTCGCTCTTCGGCGACGGTCCGGTGGTCGTAGCCCAGCAAGTGCAGAAGGCCGTGGGCCAGGAGCCAGGTGACTTCGTCCCACAGAGTACGCCCCAATTCCTCGGCCTGGCGGGCTGCTGTGTCGAGCGAGATCACCACGTCGCCGAGTGCCTTGGAGCCGGGCACGGGCTTACCTTCCCGCAAGGCAAAGGCGAGCACGTCGGTGGGCTTGTCCTTGCGCCGGTGGTCGCGGTTGAGCGTGTGGATGGTGGGGTCGTCGCAGAGCAAGATGGAGAGCTCGGCGCTCTCGAGCTTGAGCGCCTGAAGCATGCGCTCGGCGCGCCGCTTGAGGGCCGCAGAGGGGATCACCCTTGATGGGACGTGGACGCGACTGATCAAGACCGGCACGGGCGGGAGTTTGAGCACGGATCCGCGCGCGTCAATGTTCCTCGTCTGCATACAGGCGCTGCTATCGGTAGCCAGGCAGGCGGGCATCGGGCAAGCTCGCAGCCGGATGTTCAAGAAAGTCTTGATCGCGAATCGCGGCGAGATCGCCGCCCGTGTGGCCCGCACCTGCAAGCGGCTGGGGCTCGACACCGTGGCCATCTATAGCGAAGTCGACGCCGACGGCGTGCACTGCCAGGCCTGCGACGAATCGGTGCTGATCGGACCCGCGGATGCGCGGAGCTCCTATTTGAATGTGGCGGCCATCTTGGCGGCCGCGGACGCCACCGGCGCGGACGTGATCCATCCCGGTTATGGAATGCTCAGCGAGAGCCCCGAATTCGCGCAAGCCGTGCGAGACGCAGGGGTGAGCTTCGTCGGGTTGTCGCCGGAGCTGATGCTCAAGCTGCTCGACCGTGTGCAGTCGCGTGAGATTGCCATCAATGCCGGCGTCCGCGTGATCGATGGCAGCGAGCGTGCGGTGGAAAACGCGGCGGACGCCGCTCCGTTCGCGGAGCAGTTGGGCTATCCGCTGGCGGTGAAGGCGGTGCGCGGAGGCGGCGGACTCGGGCCGACGATGGTGCGCGAGGACAGCGAGCTCGCTGGGGCCATCGAGCGCGTGCAGAAGCGAGCGCAAGAGTTGTTCGGCGATGGCCGGGTGTACCTCGAGAAGACCTTGAGCCGGCCGCGCCACGTGGAAGTGCAAGTGGTGGCGGACTCCCACGGAGACATCGTGATCGTGGGAGATCGCGAGTGCAGCATCCAGCGCAATGGACTGCGGCTCCTGGATGAGTCACCGGCGCCGGCGCTGCTTGGGAGCGAGCGCGCTGAGCGCATCCGCGAGTCGGTTTTCGACGGGGCGCAGCGCTTTGCCCGGGAAGCCGGATTCGTCGGAGCTGGCGCGGTGGAGTTCTTGATTGACTCGCGCGGAGAGGCCTATTTCCTCGAGATGCGCCCACGCTTGCAGGTGGCACACGGCATCAGCGAAATGTGCGCGAACGTGGATCTCGTCGAGGCCCAGATGGTGATCGCCCACGGTGGCCCTGTCCCGGCAGAGATCAAGAAGGCCATTCCTTCGGGGCACGCCATGGAAGTTCGCATCACGGCGGAGCAAGTGAACCGCGGTTTCGCGCCTGCCACTGGAGTCGTCTCCGAGGTCCGCTGGCCCAACGCGTCACCCGGGCGCCTGCGTATCGAGGCGAGCATCCAGCCCGGCTCGAAGGTGACCACGGACTACGACACCATGGTCGCCAAGGTGATCACGTTCGCTCCCACGCGACACGCGGCCCTGCTCCTGCTCGATCGGGTGCTGGCCGAGTCCGCCATCGTGCCGCTGCCGACCAACAGTAGCTTCTTGCGGCGCATCCTCGGCCACGAGAGCTTCCGAGCCGGTCAGTACGACATCACGTTCGTGGAACAGCTACTTAGGAAGTAGCTGTTCCACGGGGCTCGCACGAGCTCGCTCGTACGACAGCGTGGTTCAGCACCCGGAAAGTAGCTGAGCAGCGACAGCACTCGCACGAACCGAGAGGCTCAGCGGCGGAGGGTGCTGAGGCCGGCGTACTCGGCGCCCTTGCCGAGTTGCTCTTCGATGCGCAGGAGTTGGTTGTATTTGGCGATGCGCTCGGAGCGCGACGCGGAGCCAGTCTTGATCTGACCCACGCCCGTCGAAACGGCCAAGTCGGCGATGAAGGTGTCTTCGGTCTCACCGCTGCGGTGGCTCATCATGGAGGCGTAGCCATTGAGGGCGCCGAGACGGATGGTCTGCAGCGTCTCGGTGATGGAGCCGATTCTGGTTGACCTTGATGAGGATGGCGTTGGCCACCTTCTTCTCGATGCCCATTTCGACGCGCTTCACGTTGGTGACGAAGAGGTCGTCGCCCACCAACTGCGTCTTCTGGCCGATGGCGGCCGTGAGCAGGCCCCAGCCCTCCCAGTCGTTTTCGTCGCAGCCGTCTTCGATGGAGATGATGGGGTACTTCGAGACCAGCTTCTTGTAGGTCTCCACCAGCTCGGCCTTGGTGTGCTCCTTCTTGTCGAAGGTGTACTTGCCGGTCTTCTCGTCGAAGAACTCGCTGGCAGCGCAGTCGAGGGCCAAATACACGTCCTTACCGGGCTTGTATCCAGCCGCTTCGATGGCCTTCATGATGATGGCGATCGCGTCCTCGTTGCTCTTGAGGCGGGGCGCGAAGCCGCCCTCGTCGCCGACCCCGGTAGAGAGGTTCTCGGCGGCCAGCAGCTTCTTGAGCTGGTGGAACGTCTCGGCGCCCGCGCGCAGCGCGTCGCGGAACGTGGGCAGACCCGCCGGGACGATCATGAACTCCTGCACCTCGAGGCCGCTATCCGCGTGGGCGCCGCCGTTGATGATGTTCATGAAGGGGGTCGGCAGCACGCGAGCCTGGGCACCGCCGAGGTAGCGCCACAGGGGCAGCCCCACCGCCTCGGCCGCGGCGCGAGCCACGGCCATGGAGCAACCGAGGATGGCGTTGGCGCCGAGGCGCTGCTTGTTCTCGGTGCCGTCCAGCTCGAGGAGCGCACGGTCCGCGGCACCCTGGTCGAGCGCGTCGAGGCCGAGCAGCGCGGGGGCAATCTCCTTGCTGACGTTGTCGACGGCCTTGAGCACGCCCTTGCCGAGGTAGCGGGCCTTGTCGCCATCGCGCAGCTCGTAGGCCTCGTACTCCCCAGTGGACGCGCCCGAGGGAACCGCGGCCCGGCCCGTTGCGCCGTCGGCGAGCTGGACCTCGACCTCCACGGTGGGGTTGCCTCGAGAATCCAGGATTTCTCGACCAAATACGCCAACGATCTCGGTCATTGCTGCTCTCTCCTAGCCCTTGTGCGCGGGACGGCGCGCGCGATGTAGCAGGCTGATTCTCGAGCTGCAAAAGCGCAACGTCTCGGGTGCTGCGAAATCGTGGCCGCGCCCCTTTTTACGAGGCGTCTGCGTGGGATGCCCCTCGCTTTGGGCGCGAGGGGACGCGCGGCTGCCGCGACGCTTGCCCGTCGCGAGCATGACGCGGACTCCGATTGTTTCAGGGGCACTCGCTCGAGCGCGTGGATTGGCGGCTGCCCAACCATCAGGCCAATCGTGGCGCGGCCCGAGCCTGAACTGCCGTACACTGGCGAATGTGGGTCCCCTGCAACGCGTGCTTTGGGCCGTCGCCGCGTCCCTCCTGGCGCATGCGGGCGCGGCATGGCTGATTCCCGAGTCCTCGGGGAACACTACCGAAGCATCCGCGAAGTCGCGCGAGCAGGCCGTCGAGGTTCCCTTCGAGGCCGTGACGGAGCTCCGCGCCCCCCTGCCCCCTGAGCTGTTGTACCCGCGGCCACCGCCGCCGGGAGGCCCACGCAGCGCGAGCAGTCTGGATACCGCGGAGAGCGAAGCTCAGGGTGGAGATGGGGCTGCGCCCGAGGAGGCCATGCTGCTGTTCCCGTTCCTGGCCACGGTCGAGCTCCAGGACACGGACTTCAACCACCTCGAGCTCAGCCAGACCCAGCGCATTCGCACCTCCACCGAGCGCGCCACGCTCGAGCAGCGTCGGGCCACCCCGAACTCTGCAGACGCGGTCTTCCTGGCCTCGGGCGGTGTACTGGGACACGCCGAGCGGCGTCCTCCCGCGCCCAGCGACGCTCGCTGGGGAGCCCGTGACGCAACCCAGGCGAGCGAGCGGACGACGAGCACCGGGAGTCCTGCTGAAATGCCCGCGCGCCTCCAGGCGGGCATTTCACCGACGACGCGCGGCGAGCGCCCCAGCGACAGCGCACTCCACGATCAGGCAGACCAAGGGATCTTCCAGGGTCGTGGCGCGCGCGCATCCGACGCGGCTCGCGTGCTCCACGCACGCCCGAACGTCGACCGCGGCCCGGCGGCGACGCTGTCGGTGATGGAAGACCCGCGTGTGAAGGACGATCAAGACGCAGAGTTGCTGGCCGCGCGGCTCGAGCGCTCGTTGGTGGACGCGAGTTTGCAGCACGCCACCCTTCGCGGCCCCGGCTTGGGCGGCGCAGAGCGCGACGGCGTGGGCTTTGCTCCGCGGGGCGCCGGCCGCGGCGCGAAGGCGTCCCCCTTTGCGCCCGGTGCGGGTACGGCGGGCGTGCTCGACACCAGCGACGCGCGCTACCTGCGCTGGTTCACCAACCAACGTGCGCGGGTCCAGGATCGGCTGGTCTTTCCGGAGGCGCGGGCCCTGTCGAAGGACCAGGGCGTGAGCCTGTATCGCGTGAGCCTTGCGCGCAGCGGTCGCCTACTTTCGCCGCCGCTGCTCCTGCGATCGAGCGGCTACGCCGACTTCGATGCCTCCGCGCGCCTCGCCATCGAGCAGGCCGCGCCGTTCGAAGAGCTCCCCGCCGCGCTCGCCCCCGATCAAGAGGAGCTCTCCGTCGTGATCCCGGTGCAGTTCGACAACCCGATGGTGCAATAGTCTCAGCGCAGGACCGACGGGCCCTCGTAAATCGCGACCGGATCCACGCCGTTCATGTGCTTGAGCAGGAACATGCGGGCCAGGAAGGGCTTGAGGGCCTCGGGCAAGGCCGCCGCCACGCCCGCCTGGGCCTGATCGCGCGACGCGAACACGTAGTCGAGCAGGCGCGAGGGGCGCTTGGGCAACATGACGATGCCCGCATCCTGGTCGAGGTTGGCGAGCTCCCGTGCGCGGGCCAGCGCCGAGCCGAAGCCCCCGAGTTGATCGACGAGGCCCACCTCGCGCGCGGCGTCGCCGCTGTAGACCCGGCCGCGGGCCAGTGCGTCGACTCGTTCGATGGGCATCTTGCGGCCATCGGACACCCGCGAAAGGAACTGCCGGTACCAGATGCGCAGCTTCTCCGCGAGCACCGCGCGCTCCTCGTCGGTGAACGGACGAAACACGCTGTCGGCTCCAGCATGGGCCCCGCGTCGCTCGGACTCGATGCCAACCCCGAAGCGCGCCGCGATGGGAGCCACGTCGACCTTGCCGTAGAAGATGCCGATGGAGCCCGTGATGGTGGAGGGCGAAGCCCAGATCTCGTCCGCCCCCGCCGCCACGTAGTAACCGCCGCTCGCGGCCACGTCGCCCATGGACGCGATGACCGGCTTCTTGGCGCGAGCGCGCTTGACCGCGCGCCAGATCTGGTCGGAGGCCATCACGGCTCCACCAGGGCTGTCGATGCGCAGGACGATGGCCCGGATGCGCGGGTCGTTGGTGAACTTGTCGATGGTGTCGACGATGGTGCGGCCACCGCTCAGGTGGACATCGACGAACGGCACGTCCACGTTCTCCCCGTCGACGATGGTGCCGTCGATGACCACGACGCCGATTTGGCCCGTGGGACCAAATGCTGGGTCAATCTCACGTGCGCCCTGGTCGATCACGTGGGTGTGCGGCCCGAAAAGGTCCTTGGCCTCGCGATCGACGTCACGACGATCGACTTCTGCGGCCACCAGCTTCTCGCTCAGTGCTTCGGTCGCGAGGAAGGGCCCGCGGTCGATCACGGCCCGCACGTCGCTCTCGCCGCGGCCGAGGTCCCCAGCCAAGTCGTGAACCAGTCGCCGGTAGGCGTCGTCGACGATGGCCTTGCGCTCCTCACGCGCCGGCTCGGAGGCCCCCGCATTCGTGTACTGCTCGGGAGCGCTCTTGTACCGCCCGATGCGCACGAAATCCGCTCGGACTCCGATGTTCTGCAGGAGCTCCCCGAAGTACAGGGACTCACCGGAGACACCCATCAGGCGCACCATGCCCGCGGGATCGATGCTGATGCGCTTGGCGCCGGCGCACAGGTAGTACTCGCTGCCAGAGGCCAACTCGAGGTGACAGTAGGTGGGCTTGCCGGCCTGCTCCAGGGCCTGCAGCATCAGGCGCACCTCCTGCGCCGAGGCCAGCCCCGCGCCCGTATCGGAGGGCGAAATCACCACCCCTTGAATGCGCGGATCGTGCAGCGCCGAGTCGAGTGCCAGGACGGTGCCGAGCAACGCACGCGGGGCGAGACTCTCGATGCGGATGCGCGCCACATAGCGTGTGCCCGGAAGCCCCCTGCGCGGCTGCGTGTGCACGTCTGCCAGCAACGACCAGCCCACCTTGTCGGCTTGCTTGGAGGTGTGAATCGCGGGCGCCACGGAGAGCTCCTCCCAGCGCACGTCGAGCCCCGCGGTGATGGTCCAGACCTGGCGCGATCCGATTTCGGTCAGCTCGCCTGCAGCGCCGAGGCGACCCACGTGGGGCACGGGGACCTGTGCGGCCGCGCGCACCCCCATGTCGCGCTCTTGATCCACCAGCCCCGCCAGCTCCACCATCAACCGATCGTCTCCGAGCGGGCGAACGGCCATCGCCAACAACGCCGAGCGCCTCAAGGCGAGTTCGCCGAGTCGCGGGTGCCCTGCGGACAAGTCACGCCCAATCAGGCTCACTCCGAGGGTGGTCGACGGCCGGAACGTGAGCGCGAGATCGGTCGTGTTCACGTTCGGGCCGCCGTCGCGCGGGGAGCGGAAGCGCCAGTTGGCTCCCAACGAGAAATAGGTCCCCATGTTGAAGGCCGCACCGAGCACGAAGCCATTGGTGGATGCCAGGCCCGGCGTGCTCGCGCGCATGAAATCGAGGCCGCCTCCCAGGGAGAGTCGCCGCCCCACCGACCCCGCCAACCAGGCCGCATCGAGTTGATCCGGATAGGCCGTATTGCCGACGGCGGACACGTGGCTGTAGGTGAACGAGAGCCCGTGAAGCGCGCCCAGGGCCGACGGGTTGACCGAGGTGGCCGAGGCGTTGTCAGGGCTCACGATGGATACAGGAAACGCAGTCGCGGAGGTAAGTGGAGTTCGTACCTGAGCCGACACTGTCGCAGAGCACCACACGACTACGGCAACCACGGAGCATGCGAGACGTTTCATGGGCGCCTAAGCCATATCACGGAGAGTGCGTGGGAACGGGACGAAACCCCCGACTTCGTGGCATTCTCCGAGGCCTATCGCCTTGGCATCTTCCGTGTCGCCCCGCCTCGCCTATCGTGCGCTCCTCTTCTTCTGTCGTCGTGTGACCACGGGGAGTGGTGCCCGTCGAGGCGCGCGTGGTTCGTCGTCGCGCCCAGTGGGTGTGCTGTTGCTGTCGTGGGGCTTGTTGCTGGGGCTCGTGTGCCAGGCCGCGCCTCCGTGTGCCTCGGCGCAAGCGCGCTCCGAGGCGTCGACCGCCAAGTCTCCACCCAGTGCCGCCATCCAGCACTACAACCGCGGTCGAGAGCACTACCAGGCAGGTCGCTACCGCGATGCACTACAAGAGCTCGAGGTGGCGGTGAACCTGGATCGTCGTCCCCCAACCTGGTCTACAACGTGGCCCGCGTGTACGAGTTGCTGGGCGACATCGACCAGGCGATCGCTTTCTACCGCCGCTATCGCGACATGTTGCCCGCCAACGAGCAGGCCGAGCGCGACCGCACCGAGCTCACGCTGCAGCGCCTCGAGGGGGCGCGCGAACACGTCGACACCACGGCGCCGCCCGCCACCATCATCGAGCGCAAGCGCGGCGTGGCCGACGGCGCGTTTTGGACCGTGGCGAGTATCGGTGGCTTGGCTTTGATCGGGGCGGGGGTCACTGGAGCCCTGGCCTTGACCACGCAGCACGACAGTGACGAATTCGTGCTGGGTAAGGACGGCGGCGTAAAGGGACGTGAGGCGCTGGTGGATCGCGCCGACCGCTATGCCTTGAGCAGTGACATCCTCCTGCTCGGGGGCGCGGCGCTCGGCGTGACCGCCATTCTCATGTACACCCTGCGCGAGCAAACGGTGCGCGAACCCGGCCCGCCCATGGAGCGCTTCGCCTGGAACGTGCAGGCTTCGCCCACGGGCGTGATGCTGGGGCTGCGGGGCAGCCTATGAAGCTCGCGCGCGCATTGCTCCTGCTGTGGTTCACCTGTGCGAGCATCGCTTGCTCGTTGCTGGTGGACCCTGAGCGCAAGGCGCCGCGCTGCGTGCTCACCGAGGGCGTGCCGGATCCCTGCCCTGCGGGACGCGTGTGCCGCAGCGGCCGTTGCGAGCCCCTCGGCTGCGGCAGCGTCGAGAACTGCGGCGACGGCGTGGACGACGACTGTGACGGCAAGATCGACGAGCGCATCGACGACGCCGAAGAGGTCTGCGGCGACCGCAAGGACAACGATTGCGACGGCAAGGTCGACGAACGCGAAGACACCAACATCGGGGAAATCTGCGGCAACGGCCTCGATGACGACTGCGACTCACGCTTCGACGAGGGCCATGATCAGGACTCCGACGGCACCCCCTGGTGCGGCAATGCGAGCGCTGCGGGCGGCGGAGACACCGCGGATTGCGATGACTTCGACCCCTCGGTGCATCCCGGTCTCGACGAGATTCTGCGACGGGCGCGACAACGACTGCGATACCCGCGTAGACGAGACCACCAACAAGCCGCTCTGTGATCCGGGGCTCTCTTGCATCGGACAGCGCTGCACCGCACCCGATTGCACCCCGGACGGCAACGAGTGCCCGGCCGATCAACGCTGCGACCCCATGACGCTCCACTGTGTGGCCCTCGGCTGCACACCAGGCAGCTGCCCCAGCCCGCAGTACTGCGACCAGACGAGCGGCCAGTGCCGCACCACGCGACGTCCCAACGGGGATCCGTGCGTGGCCGATGGGGACTGCGTTTCCGGTTCGTGCGCGGACCGCGTCGCGCTCCGCTTGAAGGCCGAAGCGAGCCGCCTCTGCGTGCAGGCCTGCTGCGCAGACTCCGATTGCGCCACGGGCGAGCGTTGCCACGTCTCGGGCAGCGGAGCACGCTCGTGCCTGCCGTCGGCGCTGACCCCGAGGCCCTCCAACGCGCCGGCGCCGTGCACTGCCGACGACCAGTGTCCCCGCCAGACCTGCACCCTGGTGTCCGACCAAACCCTGTCGTCGCCCGCTGAGCCGGAGCGCCACGATTTGGTCGCCTCCAGCTGCGAGGCCGTCAGCTTCGGCTTTTCGCTGGGCGACGCCTGCAATTCGGACTCGGTCTGCGCCTCGAAGGCCTGCGTGCCGAGCCCTGGCCTGTTCCCGCCCAACGTCTGCTCGCGCCCGTGCGGCACGTCGGCCGACTGCAAGGATCTCGAGATGGCGGCGGACGGCCTGTTCGCCTCCCGACCCCGCAGCTATTGCCGCTTCGTGACCAAGGGCCCCGGCCAGGACTACCTACCGATCTGCGTGTTGCCCCAGAACACCATGGGGGCCGGGGGGTTTGGCTCGCGCTGCGCGAACGGAAGCAACTGCCTGGAGGGCGCCTGCGTGGGTGCGGCCGGGGAGACCCCCGGTATGTGTTCGATAGCTTGCTGTCGAGACAGCGACTGCCCTGGCCTGACTACGGGCCCCACCAAGTGTCGGCCGGTGGCGTTTGGTGAGCACTTCGAGATGCGCTGCATGCCCTGAGGTCGGATGGGGCCTACGGCCAGGGTGGAAGCGCACGTCGGTCACCGAAGACATCACCCCTGACACCGAGGCACTGCTACACTCGGCCGTCGGCATGCTCATTTGTCCAAAGTGCCGGACCACCTACTCGTCATCGTTGGTAGGGGTCTGCTACCGCGACGGCGAGAAATTGGTGAACCACGACGAGTTCGTGGTCACCGAGTCGGACCCGATGCGCGGCCGGCTCGTGGCGGACAAGTATCGGATGGCCGACCGCGTGGGCCAGGGCGGGATGGGCACCGTCTATCGCGCGGTGCAAACGGGCCTCAACCGCAACGTGGCGGTGAAGATCCTCAAGCGCGAGCTGGCCTTCGACCCGGACACGGTGGCGCGCTTTCAGCGCGAGGCCAACGCGCTCAGCCTGTTGACCCACGCGAACACGGTGCGCGTCTACGACTTCGGGCAGACCGAAGACGGTCTGTTGTTCCTGGTGATGGAGCTGCTCGAGGGCGAGCTCATCTCCAACAAGCTGAACCGCGAAGGCGTGATGGACGTGCTGGAGAGCCTGCGGGTGACGCAGCAAATCCTGCGTTCTCTGCGCGAGGCCCACGAGCACAACATCGTCCACCGCGACCTCAAGCCCGACAACATCCTGCTGACGCGCGCCGTGGGCCAATCCGAGGCGCTGGTGAAGGTGCTCGACTTCGGCATTGCCAAGATCGCGACCACGGATCGGCCCATCGATCAGTTCGAGACCCAGGCGGGCACGGTGTTCGGCACGCCGCGCTACATGTCCCCGGAGCAGGCCCAGGGCGCGGCTCTGGACAACCGCAGCGACCTCTACAGCGTGGGCACCCTGCTCTACTTGATGCTCACCGGCCGGGCCCCGTTCGTGGACGAAGACGCGGTGGTGGTGATGGCCAAGCACATCCGCGAGGTGCCCGATACGCCGCGCGCTGCGGCGCCGGACCGTCCCATCCCCAAGTCCCTCGACGACGTGGTGATGCGCAGCCTGCAGAAGGACCCGAGCCTACGCTTCGCGGACGCCTTCGAGTTCGATGCGGCCCTCGAAGCTTGCGTGGCCGACGTGATCGCCGGGCGCACGCGCGCCGCACGCAGGGCCGAGCGCATTTCCCCGCGCTGGGCAGCAGTGGCTGCGGCCTCTGTGGTGGTGCTCGGGTACGTGGGCTACGAGCTCACGAGCAAGGCACGCGGGCACGAGGCGAATGCCTTGGTGGTCCCGGGCACGACGCTCAAGCCCATCGTGATCAACCCCGTGGTCACCGAGAACGACGACGAGGAGGTCTTGGTCGAAGGTCCTGGTCCGGCCAACGTCGCCATCCGCAGCGATCCAGAGGGAGCCACGGTCTTCCGCAACGGGCAACGCCTCGGCGAGACCCCGCTCGACCTGCTCGTGCAGCCGGACCAGGAGCTCGTGCGCGTGGAGCTGCGCAAGCCCGGCTTTCAGCCGCTAGCGGCTGAACTGACCGCCCGTGACGGCGAGCGTCTGCTCAAGTTGATGAAGGTCGCGAGCCCTGTTCCCGCGCCGGTTCGCGCCAGTCCGCGTCCCACAGCCAATCGCCGGCCCTCGAACGCCCGCCAGCCCGTGGCCAGCAAGCCCGAGCCCGTCAAGAGCCCCACGGCGAGCCCCGTCGCGACCCCGGTGACCAAGCCGAGCGCGGGGCCCTACGAGCGCTTCGAGTAGGACGGGTCAGCGCAGCGTCACCACGGTGATGCGCTCGCCGCCCTCTTCGTGGGTGCCGGCACGCACGCTCTCCACGTACGGAGAGGGACGCGCCAGGTAGTCCCGGACCGCGTCTTTGAGCGCGCCGGTGCCGAGCCCGTGCTCGATGAAAGCCAGGTGCTCGTCGCTGCCGTAGAGGCGGTCGAGGAACCCTTCGAGGAGGGACAGGGCGTCGTCCACGCGCATGCCGCGCAGGTCGAGGCTGTTGTCGGAGCTGCGCGGTGCCAGGCGCACGGGGCTCGGGCCGAGTTTGGCGCGCTCGGCGGGCTTGTCTGCCGCCTGCTTGTCCACGATCTCGCGCAACTCATCCACGTCCACCCACAACCGCATCGCCCCCGCGGCCACGCGAACGCGCCCCTTTTGCGGCCCTTCGACGATCTCCACCTCGTTGCGCAAACGCGGGACGTAGACCCGCTTGCCCGGCGCGAGGGCGTTGGGTGATAGCTGCGAGGTGATCGGCTCGGCGGGCGCGGAACCGGCCAGAGCGGCTTGCCCGGGCTCCTGGACCTTGCTGGAGAGCTCGTTCAAGCGCTGCCCGAGTTCGCGCAGCTGGTCAGGCTGAAGACGCTGCTGCTTGAGCTCCTTCTTCACGCGCTCGAGGTCGTGGCGGGCTTCACGCAGCTGCTCGAAGACCTTTTGAGCCTCCTGCGCGAGCGCCCGCTTGTCTCGGGCTTTCTGCTTTTCGAGCTCGCTTTCGAGGCTGCGTCGGGCTTGCTCTGCCCTGCGGACCTCCTCCTGCAGCTCGCCCACCCTGGCGTCGACTTCCGCGAGCCGCGTGTTCAAGCGCGTCACCAACTGATCGAAGTGTTTGCTCTGTTCGGGAACGATCTGCACCGCACGCTCGACCACCGACTTGGGCAGGCCGAAGCGCTCGGCCACGCGCAGCGCGCTCGATGCGCCCGGCGCGTCGAGTCGCAGCCTGAACGTCGGGGCCATGCGCGCGACGTCGAAGCCCACCGACGCGTTGCGCATGCGCGCATCCGAGGTGGCTATGGCCTTGAGCGGCTCGTAGTGGGTGGTGACCGCCACGGCCGCCCCCTGCACGCACAGGCGTTCGACGATGGCGCAGGCGAGCGCGGCCCCCTCTTCCGGGTCAGTGCTTCCGGCGAGCTCATCGAGCAGCACCAAGCTGCTCGTGCCGGCGACCTCGAGAATGGCCCGCATGTGATGGATGTGAGCCGAGAAGGTACTGAGGTTCTTGCTCAGGCTCTGCTCGTCGCCGATGTCGCTCAAGATGGTGTCGAAGAAGCCGCACTCGCTGCCCTCGTCCGCGGGCAAGAACAGGCCCGCGCGGACCATCAGCGCCGACAGGCCGAGCAGCTTGAGCGCCACGGTCTTGCCGCCGGCGTTGGGGCCCGAGATCACGAGCGCGTGGCCCCCTTGCGCGGCGACGTCGTTCGGGACCACCTCGACTCCGTCCAGCGCAAGCACCGGATGGCGCGCCTCGCGCAGGGCGATCCGGGAGGTCTCCGCGAGCACCGGCTTGGTCAATCCCAGCTTGTGGGAGAGCCGCGCGCAAGCCGCGCGCAGATCGGCGTGCAGCAGCGCTTCATAGGCCGTGCGCACGCTGGCGATTTCGTCGCGCACCTCGGCCGACAGGATGCCCAGCACGCGGGCTTCCTCGCGCTCTTGCTCGGCCTCGGCGAGCTTCAGGCGGTTGCCCGACAATACCAGCGAGCGCGGCTCCACGAAGATGGTCGACCCACTCGAGCTCGTGCCGTGCACGATGCCGTGCACGCGCTCGTGGGCGTCGCTTCGAACCGGCAGCACGTAACGGCCATCGCGCAGCGTATAGAACCGGTCCGACAACAGTTCGGCGTGCTTGTGGATGAGCTCCTCGAGCCTCGCGACCAGATGCCCGCGCAGGTTGCGCGTCTCCGTACGCAGCCGGCGCAGGTCGGCGCTCGCGTGATCCGCGAGGGTGCCGTCGATGTCGAAGGCCTCGTCGAGCGTGGCAGTCAAACGATCGAGGCTGGGATCGATGGGGCAGGCGGTACTCAGCGCGGGCAACGAGACGCGACGGGCCGCCAGGAACTTCCGCAGCACGCGGGCGGAGGCCAGGGTCAGCCGCACGTCGTTCAGCACGGAGACCTCGAGGTCTCCGTTGCGCTCGAGCCGCAGCAGGGCCTGTCCGATGTCTCGGATGCCGTCGAGCGGCAGGGGCTCGTTCAACCTCAAGAGACCGATGGCTTCGCCGGTCTCCGCGAGGCCGCTCGCGGTGGCCTGGCGGGTACTCGCCAAGCTCAGCCGGCCGGCGCCGCCAAATATCGCGCGACGCTCGTGCGCCACGGCTTCTTCCACGCGGAACCACTCGAGATCCGCGAGGGTCTTGTCGAGCAACTCATCGACCATGGCTACACTCGCTGCCTGAGGTGTGAGCACGCGTCGCCGAGCGGCGAGCGCGCGTTGAGACTTACCCCAAGCGTAGGTTGAGAACGGACTCGCTCAGCGGCCGCGACGGGAAGGCGCGAATGCGTCTGGCAGTTTGAGCTCGTCATCGCCGCCGCTGTTGGAGCCTCCCGAAGAGGAGGCCGCAGCGCGCTTACGTAGCACCAACTGCACCGCCGTGGGATCGTGCTCCGCCTTCAGCTCGGTCTTGGCGGTACGAAAGCCCGACTTACTGGCCTCGACCGTCACGAGACTGTCGCGCACGACGCTGAAACTGCACGGCGTCGGGTCACAGCCAGCCTTGCCGTCCACGCTGATGGTGGCTCCGGGTGGGTCGGTCTGCACGCTGACCAGCACCTTGGCCGGCACCGCGTTGACCGGCTCGGGGCTCGGCACCGGCGCGCTCGGAGGGGCGGAGCTGGGTGTGCTGGGCAAGACCGGGACGGCCACACTGCCGGTAGCAGGGATAGCCGGCGGTTGCTGCGCCACGGCCGGTGCCTCCTCGGACTTGCCACGCATCAGCACGGCGCCCGCGCCGCCCACGAGCACCGCGGCCACGGCGCCGAGGATCATGAACTTGGGGCCGTTGTTCCTGCTCGCCTCGCGGCCGGGGAACTCGGACGCTTCCGAGGGCATCATCAAGCGCGCCGCAGGCTTCTCGCCCGAGGCTTTCTCCTGGTAGCCGTGGTGAGTGACGGTCCCGGGCGGCGGCGCGATGGAGGCGGCGGAGTTCGGCGCACGATTGAGGGCGTTCGTCAGATCGACGATCAGCTCCTCCATGTTCTGGTAACGCTGGTCGGCATCCTTGGCGAGCGCCTTGAAGACGATGCGCTCGAGGTCCGGCGGCACGTTGCAGTTCGGGTTCTGCACCTTGAGCGGCTGCGGCTGCTCGAACATGTGCTGCGTGAGGATGCCCATGAACGTGTCGCCCACGAAGGGCACGCGTCCCGTGAGCAACTCGTACATGATCACGCCCATCGCGTAGACGTCGACGCGGTGATCGAGCTTCTTTCCGCTCGCCTGCTCGGGGGACATGTACTCGGGGGTGCCGAAGATCATGCCGGTCTTGGTGAGCTTGCGACCGGGCTGTCCGTCGGTCTCGATGTCGCTCATCTTGGCGATGCCGAAGTCCACGATCTTCACGAAGTCTTCGCCGGTGTCCCGGTTCACCATGAAGATGTTCTCGGGCTTCATGTCGCGATGGACGATGCCCTTGGCGTGGGCGGCACCGAGCGCGCGAGCGCACTGCAGGCACAGGGTGATGGTGCGGCGCGGTGAAAGCGGGCCCTTCTTCTCGAGCTCGTGGGCCAGGTCCTGACCGTTGAGCAGCTCCATCACGAAGTAGCTGGCGCCGTTCGGGGTCTCGCCGAAGTCGGAGATGTCGATGATGTGCTCGTGGCCGATGCGGGAGGCGCTCTTGGCCTCCTGACGGAAGCGCTCCACGACGTCCTGGCGACTGGAGAAGTCCTCGCGCAGGACCTTCAACCCAACGCGCTTCTCGATGACGATGTGCTCCGCCTCGTAGACGATGCCCATGCCGCCTTCGCCGATCTTGCGAATGATGCGGTAGCGTCCGCCCAGGATCTGCCCCAGCAGCGGATCCGTGGAACGGCCGCCAGGTCGAGACTCAGCCTTCGGTCCGAGACGTGCTCCGTCGTTCGGGCAAAAAACCTCGCCCCCTTCGTACTCGAGCGCGCACTGAGGACAAACTGTAGTCTGAGCCGCCACCGGTGTGCGGAAGGTATCACCAGTGTCCAGTCAGGGTCAATTGAGGCCCCTACCCGTGACACGAATGAGGACCCCGTGTAGACCCCGCGCCAAGCGCCCGCTGTGCCGGGGCAGGTGTGGGCTTCCGCGCATAGCGCGCCCGGACCCGGTCGGCGTGACGGCGCGCGGGATGAGGTAGGCAAGCGATGCTTCGTAGGGTTTCGGCGATCGGACTGGGGTTGTTGGCGGGTGCGTGCGCCCATCAGGGCGGGCGGCTGGAGACCAACCGCTATCAACACGACGAGTATCCCTATGCCGTCTTCTACACCTCCGAAGGCGATCCCATGAAGCCCATGGGCCCCAACTGGCGCGTGGACAACTTCACCTACCAGGCGACCTACAAGAAGTACGAGCCCAAGAAGGGCCCCGAGTACGTCACCGTGCGCCGCTACGACAACGATGGCAACGGGGAGGCCGAGACCGTTCGCAAGGAGCCCTTCTACGATCTCCTGCTCGACCACGTGCAGAAAGACGCCGAGATGTGGGTGCGAACCGTGCCGATTTCCCCCTCGGACAACGAGAAAGAATCTCTCGGTGTTCGCGGAGCGCTACGTGGACTCCGTGGCCGGTTCGGGCAGCGTGGTGGTGCGCTTCGGTGCGGAGGGAGCCCTGGGCGGCATCGAGCGGCGCTTCGCCTCGCGCGTGCTCCAGTCGAGCCCGTGCACCGTGTCCAAGCACGAGGCCTATCGGGTGGACTTCGAGGTGGCCAACGTGGACCAGCTGCAGCTCTCGGACCAGGCGCGCTGGCAGCGCGGCGCGGTGGTCTTCGTGCGCACCAAGTACCAGCACCTCGCCGGTACCACCATGCAGAATACGAAGACGTTCTACCCGGTCGTGATGGCGATCGGCATGTCGGCCCGGCCCCAGGATTTCGCAGGCCTCGAGGAGGATTTCGAGCGTCTGCTCAAGCAGACTGTGCTGGGTGAGGTCGGGCGGGGACTCTCCATGAACGGCGAGACCACCTGCGCCCTCGCCGCGCAGCCGCCCGTCAGCGGAGGAGAGGCCACGCCGGCCTCCGACGTGGAGCAGAACGAGGCGGCCCAGGTTCCGTTGGCCCCCGAAGCCATGCCCCAGCCCGAGACCGCGCCTGCTCCAGCCAATCCCTGAGCCCTCCCCTTCGTTGAAGGCCGCTCAGCGGCTTGCTAGCGTCGCCCGACATGCCGCGCATTCATATCCTCGAGGGTGCGCTCGCAGACCAAATCGCTGCAGGTGAGGTCGTCGAGCGACCCGCCAGCGTGATCAAGGAACTGCTCGAGAACGCCCTCGATGCAGGCGCACGCAGTGTGCAGGTCGACATCGAGGAAGGGGGCTCGCAACTGATGCGGGTCACCGACGACGGCATCGGCATGGATCGCGAGGACGCCTCGCGCTGCGTGCTGCGACACGCCACCAGCAAGATCCGGGTGCAAACCGATCTCGAGGCCATTTTGACCCTGGGTTTTCGGGGCGAAGCCCTGCCCTCCATCGCTTCGGTGTCTCGGCTCAAGCTGCTGACGCGCACCCGGGGCCAGGTGGAGGGATCCGAGGTGCTGGTGGAGGCTGGCGCGCCCCCACGGGTGAGCCCCGCAGGCTGTGCGGTGGGCACTAGCGTCGAGATCCGGGACCTCTTCTTCAACGTGCCCGCGCGCAAGAAGTTCCTGAAGGCGCCCGCGGCGGAGAGCGCCCAGATCGGGGAAGTCTGCCTACGCGCCGTGCTGACCCTGCCGGAATTGCGGTTGGTCTTGGTGCGCGACGGCAAGCGGGTGAAGGAGTACCTGCCCGTTGCCGACTGGGCTGCCCGCGCCGCGCTGGTGATGAGCGGCAAGCAGGTGCGCGTGGAAGGCGAGCGACGGGGACTCCGGGTGCGCGCTCTCTTGGGAGCGCCGGAAGAGGCTCGCTCGGGTGCGGGGGCGCTCCATGTGTTCGTCAACGGCCGGCCGGTGCGAGAGCGTCAACTCTCGCGCAGCGTGGCCTTCGCCTACGGCAGCGTGATGCCGCCCGGGCGCTATCCCGTGGGTGTGGTCCACCTCGAGCTGGACCCGCACGAAGTCGACGTGAACGTGCATCCCCAGAAAGCCGAGGTGCGCTTTCAGCGCGGGCGCGAGATCATGGACGCGCTCACCCACGTGCTCGCCCAGGGCCTCGGAACCTCCGCCTTCAAGGGACCTGCCGCGCGCGGCCCGGCCTTCTGGAGCGAGCGTTTGCCTGTGGGCCCGCTGAGCGGCGCGACTTCCACGGGTAACTCGCCGGCGGCTCCACCCGAGGCCGATCCATGGGGACTCGCAGACCTGGCCCCCCACGATCATCGGCCAGCCCCCCTGCCCTACGATCTCGGCGCTTCTCAGGCGGCCCTCGCTCGCGACCTCGCGGCAGCGCCTGCCTCGCCGTTGCCCATGCTCGACGGACCTCCGGCGCTGCGCGCGCTGGCCCAATCGAAGCGTCTGTACATCCTGTGCGAGAGCGAGCGTGGCCTGTGCGTGATCGACCAACACGCGGCCGACGAGCGCATCCACTACGACCGACTGCGCCGTCAGTTCGCTGCCGGGGAGGTCAAGCAGCAGCGGCTGCTGCTGCCCGAGAAGGTGGAGCTCAGCGAGCGCGAGACCCAGCTGGTGGAGAGCCACGCCGAGAGCATCGCCCGGGCCGGCATCGAGGCGAGCCCGATCGGCCCGAGTACTGTGGCCATTCACAGCGTGCCAGCCCTGCTTCGTCGTTCATCCCCCGAGCGCCTGCTGCGCGATTTGTTGTCGGAGCTAACCCGCACTGGAGAGCGCAACTTCGGCGACGCCATCGACATGGCGTTGGCTACCATGGCCTGTCACGGAGCGATCCGCGCGGGCGATCCGCTGTCGTTGCCGGAGTGCCAGGCCCTGCTCGACGCGCTCGTCCGCATCGACGACTTCGGCGGTCACTGCCCGCACGGTCGCCCCATCGTGTTCGAAATCCCGTTCGACGAGCTCGCGCGCAAGGTCGGTCGATGAGCGACTCAGCGCGTCCTCAGCAGCCCCTGCTGGTGATCACGGGGCCCACGGCAAGCGGCAAGACGGCGCTCGGCCTCGAGCTCGCGCGCATCTTCGGGGGCGAGTTGATCGGTGCCGACAGCGTACAGGTCTACCGCGGCTTCGACATCGGGTCCTCCAAGCCGACCGCCGCCGAGCTCGGGGGCATCCCCCATCATCTGCTCGACGTGCGCCCTGCAGATCAGCCTCTGGACGCGGTGGACTTCGCGGCCATGGCGGACGCCGCCATCGAGGGTACTCGCGCTCGGGGCCACGTCCCCATCGTGGTGGGGGGCTCGGGGCTCTGGCTCCGCGCGCTGTTACGGGGCCTGGTCGAGTTGCCACCGGTGGATGCGGCCCTGCGTGAGCGTCTCGACGAGGAAGCGCGCGCACTCGGCACGGAAGCGCTGCACCAGCGTCTGCAGACCATCGACCCCCTGGCCGCCAAGGACATCCATCCCAACGACCGCGTGCGCGTGGTGCGCGCCCTCGAGGTCTTCGAGCAAACCGGCCGACCGCTCGGCTCCCTGCGCGCGGCCCACGCCCTCGGCAGCCCGCGCTATCGCGCGCTTCGCATCGTGCTCGAGGTGACGCCGGACGAGCTTACGCGGCGCATCGAGGCGCGCACCGAGCAGATGTTGGCACAGGGCCTGATCGAGGAGGTGCGTGGGCTGCTCACGTCCTATCCACGTGACACGCGTGCGCTCGGTTCCGTGGGCTATCGCGAGGTCGTGGAGCACCTCTGTGACGGCGTCTCGCTCGAGGAAACGCAGCGTAAGATCAACCAAGTCACACGCATCTACGCCCGCCGCCAACGCACCTGGCTCAACAACGAACCCGGTGAACTCTGGCTGACCACCCGCGAGCGCGTCCTGTCCCAAGAAGGGCTCGCGCGGTTGCGCGCGTTCTGGGCCGGGCCGAGCTAACGCGCGTCGGGCCTTGGCTGGACTTTGGCGACCCGCGTATTCTTCCCGCATGGCCAAGAAGAAATCCTCCGACGTCGAAGCGGGCGGGTCCGCCCGCGAGCCAAATAAAGAGCGTCGCAAGTACTCCTCCCAGGTGGTCGACGGTGTCGAGCGCGCACCGAGCCGCGCCATGCTGCGCGCCGTCGGCTTCTCCAGCAAGGACTTCAAGCGCCCTCAAATCGGCATCGCTTCCACTTGGTCGATGGTGACGCCCTGCAACATGCACATCGACGGCTTGGCCAAGGAAGCCGCTCGCGGCGTGGACGATGCGGGCGGCAAGGCCGTGGAGTTCGGGACCATTACCATCTCCGACGGCATTTCGATGGGCACCGAGGGCATGAAGTACTCGCTCGTGTCGCGCGAGGTGATCGCAGATTCCATCGAGACGGTGGCGGGTTGCCAGGGTTTCGACGGGGTGATCGCCATCGGCGGCTGCGACAAGAACATGCCCGGCTGCTTGATGGGCCTGGCGCGCCTGAATCGCCCGAGTGTCTTCGTGTATGGCGGCAGCATCAAGCCCGGCAAGCTCGACGGTCAGAGCCTCGACGTGGTCTCGGTGTTCGAGGCGGTGGGCGCCCACGCGGGCGGCAAGATCAGCGACAAGAAGCTGATCCAGATCGAGTCCGAAGCCATTCCCGGGCCGGGCTCCTGTGGCGGCATGTACACTGCCAACACGATGGCCTCCGCCGTGGAAGCCCTCGGCATGAGCCTGCCCAACAGCTCCTCGCAGATGGCTGAGGGCAAGGACAAGGTGAGCGACTGCTTTCGAGCGGGACAGGCCGTCCTGCATCTGCTCAAGAGGGGCATCCTGCCGAGCGACATCATGGTGCGCGAGGCCTTCGAGAACGCCATCACGGTGACTATTGCACTGGGCGGCTCCACCAACGCCGTGCTGCACATGCTCGCCATCGCCCATTCGGCCGGCGTGAAGCTCTCCATCGATGACTTCACCCGCATCGGCAAGCGCGTCCCCGTGCTGGCTGACCTCAAGCCGAGCGGGCGCTTCTCCATGGCCGATCTGGTGAAAATCGGCGGCATCACGCCGCTCATGAAGACCTTGCTCGACGCGGGCCTGCTCCACGGCGGGGTCATGACCGTCAGTGGCAAGACCTTGAAGGAGAATCTCAAGAGCGAGGGCAGCTACCCGAAGCACCAGGAAATCGTCCACAGCTTGAAAGACCCCATCAAGAAGGACAGCCACCTGGTAGTGCTCTACGGAAACCTCGCTCCCGAGGGAGCCGTGGCCAAGATCAGCGGCAAAGAGGGCCTGCGCTTCTCGGGCAAGGCACGCGTGTTCGGGTCCGAGGAGGAGGGTCTCGCCCGCATCCTCGATGGCACGGTGAAGAAGGGCGACGTGATCGTGATCCGCTACGAGGGCCCCAAGGGCGGCCCGGGGATGCGCGAGATGCTCGGACCCACCAGTGCCGTCATGGGCAAGGGCCTGGGCAAGGATGTGGCGTTCATCACGGACGGGCGCTTTTCGGGCGGTACCCACGGCTTCGTGGTCGGACACATCACCCCCGAGGCCCACGTGGGCGGGCCGCTCGCCATCGTCAAGAACGGTGATCCCATCACCATCGACGCCGAGAAACGCACGCTGACCCTCGGCGTTCCGCAAAAAGAGATCGCTGCGCGTCTCAAGAAGTGGAAGGCGCCCAAGCCGCGCTACGTGCGCGGGGTGCTCGCCAAGTACGCCGCCTGCGTCTCGAGCGCGAGCGAAGGGGCCGTGACCGACAAGAGCTGAAGCCGGGTTATGCTGCGCGCATGCGCAATCGCAGCCACGGCAGCGGGGAGTTTCGGCCCGACCAGCTAGCCCGCCTCGGACCCGACTGTGTGTTCGAGACCGGCGTTCTCGTCTTCCACCCCGAGAACGTGTACTTGGGCAAGAACGTCTACGTGGGGCATTACGCCATCCTCAAGGGCTACTACAAGAACCAGCTCGAGATCGGCGACGAGACCTGGATCGGCCAGCAGTGCTTCCTGCACGCTGCCGGGGGGCTCGTGATCGGGAGCCAGGTTGGCATCGGGCCCGGCGTGAAGGTGCTGACCTCCCAACACACCGAGGCCGGACGCGACATCCCCATTTACAACGCCCCGGTGGAGTTTCGACAGGTGGTCATCGAAGACGGCGCGGACATCGGTGCGGGCGCCGTGATCCTGCCCGGGGTGCGCATCGGACGCGGTGCCCAGGTCGGCGCAGGCGCCGTGGTGACGCGCGACATCCCGGCTTTCACCATTGCTGCGGGTTCCCCCGCCAAGGTCATGAGGGCCCGTCCATGAGCACGAACAAACAGCCCAGCCTGGCCATCATCATCTTCGCCTTCAACGAGAGCGAGAACGTGCGGCCCATCCTCGAGGAGCTCTCGCGCTGGCTCGATGTCCATGAGCCCGACAGCGAGATCGTATTCGTGGACGACGGCTCCAAGGACGACACCCTCGCCGTCGCGCGCAACGTGCTGCTCGAATCGGGCAAGACCCGCCGCGCGGTATGCCTGCGCCACCCGACCAACCGCGGCATCGGCGCCGCGCTCAAGACCGGCGTGGCCGCCTGCACCGCCGACTGGGTCACCTTCTTGCCCGCCGACGGGCAAATCGAGCCCGAGGCGATCGCCACCCTGCGCACCGCGGCCGCCCCGGGCGACGTGGACGTGGTGTTTTCCGTCTACGACGACCGCAACGACGGACTCGACCGCAAGCTGCTCTCGTTCGGGGTACGGGCCCTCATCACCCTGATCCATGGCGTGCGGGTGCGCAGCGACGGCCCCTACCTGTTCCGCCGCGAGCTGTTCGACGCCGAGCAGCTGAAACCCGACACTTTCTTTTTGAACTTCGAGTTTCCCATCCGGGTTCGCGCGGCCGGCCTGCCCCAGCGCACCGTACCCATTCGGTGCCGCCCACGCCGCGCCGGGTTCTCCAAGTCGACCGGCCTAAAGCGCGTGGCGGGCGTGGCCCGTGACCTGCTCGAGCTGCGCGTGCGGCGCGCGCGGGGGCTCTAGTCGAGACGGGCGTGCCTGTCGGTTGGTTGCGCGCGGACGCCTTTTGCGGTTCTCTCCTGTCATGGACCGCGAAGAAGCCATGAGCGACGAAGATCTCGACGAGCTCGAGGCCCTGTTGTCCGAGGTCGAGCAGTGCCTCTCCGAAGGGGACGTCGAGGGGGCCCGTGCGGCGCTCGAGGCCGCCGAGGAAATGGCCGGCCCGGACGATCCGGACGTCGGCTATGGACGGGCCCTGATCATGCTCGAGACGGGCGACGTGGAGAATGCCGTCTCGGAGCTCAAGCGCGTCCTCGAGACCGATCCCGACTTCGCGGACGCCCACCACACCCTGGGGCTCGCGCTGGAGGAGCTCGGTGACGAGCAAGGCATGATCGACCACTTCATGCGCACCCGCGTGCTCGACGCCAAGCTCGACAAGGACCGCAACGTGGGCACCCCGGACGAGCTCGCGCTCATCGAGCGCGTAGCCCGCGAGACCATCGAATCGCTGCCCGAGGAGTTCGGGGAGCGCCTCAAGAACGTGCCCATCATCCTCGAGCACCGCCCGAGCCGCAGCATCGTGGAGAGCGGCTTCGACCCGCGCGCCTTCGGCCTCTTCGAAGGGCCCGAACACGGCCGCGACGACGTACCCGCTCCCACCCGCGTGGTGCTCTTCACGAGCAACCTGCTAGCGAGCTTCGCCGACGACGACCTCGAGGAGCAGGTGGAGATCACCGTCCTCCACGAGGTAGGCCATTACTTCGGCCTCGACGAAGACGACATGGTGCGCCTCGGGCTCGACTGAGGCCGCAGTCGCTCAAGGCTCCCTGCCGCGCTTGAGCCGATCTCGCAGGGTAGACCTCGGGATGGATAGCGCCCGCGATACCGCGGACAGGTTGCCCTTGTAGTGCTGGACGGCGTGCTCGATGGCCTCGGCGTCGAGCTCGAGCGTGGCAGCCAGGTTGCCGCTGATGCGCTCGATGGCGCGCTCGATGTCCTGGGCACCCAGCTCAGGCGCCGCGCTCAAGGCCGCCGCCCCGCACACCACGTTGCGAAGCTCGCGGGCATTCCCCGGCCAGCTGTACGCCAAGAGACGCGCCTTGGCCTCCGCGCCTAGACGCCGCACCCCCAGCTCGCCCTCGGTGCCATGCAGGAAATGTTCGGCCAGCGGCACGATGTCCTGCTGACGCTCGCGCAGGGGCGAGAGCCGCAACACCAGGCGCGCCAGGCGGTAGTAGAGGTCCTGGCGGAAGGTCCCGGCCTGTACCATCTCGGCCAGGTTGCGATGGGTGGCGCAGACCAAGCGAACCCTGACCTCGATTCCCTGCTCGGAGCCGACCCGGCGGATTTGCCAGGTCTCCAGCACCCGCAGGAGCCGAGCTTGGAGATCGAGGGGCAGCTCCCCGATCTCATCGAGCAACAGCGTCCCGCCGTCCGCCTGCTCGAAGACCCCGCGCCGCATCCCCACTGCGCCCGTGAAGGCCCCCCGCTCGTGACCGAACAGTTCGCTCTCGATGAGCTCGCGCGGCAGGCCCCCGGCGTTGAGTGCCACGAAGGGCCCGACCCGTCCGCTCTGCCGGTGCACCAGGGAGGCCAGCTCCTCCTTGCCCGCACCGCTCGGTCCCAACACCAGCACCGGCCAGGGCAGCTTCGCGAAGTGCTCGGCCTCGGCGAGCGCCTCTTGCATGACCGGCGAAACCGCGATGGGCCTGGGCAACCCCTGGCGCGGTTGGTCCTCGGTGGCTCCTACGACGCGCAGATCCGTGCGCCCCACGCGCAGCTGGCTGCCCGCCCCCACGTGGGCGCGCGTCACCCGCACCCCCTGCACGAAGGTGCCGTTCGTACTCGCCAGGTCGCGCAGGACCAGTCCGCGCCCGTCGGGCTCGAGCCGGCAGTGGTGGGCACTCACGGTGGGATCCACCAACACCAGGTCGTTGCTGCGCGCCGACCCGATGCGGAGCGGACGCTCGGAGACCACCACACGCCGCGCGTCGGCCCCGCGCCCGACCAGCACCGTGAAGCGGCAGCCGCCCTCTTCCTGTCCGATCGACAGCGTGGCTCGCTCGCCCGGATCCGCGCGGCAGGTCGTTGCGCCAACCTGTGCCCCTGCCAGCACACGCACCAGGGTGTGGCGTGCGCCGAGCGGCAAGGGTGTGTCGTAAGCGAACACGCGCGGCTCGAGCTTGGCGCGCTCCAAATCGAACACCCAGACGGTGCCGCCCCGGGCATGCACCAGCAGCGCCCGTGGGGGAACTCGGGGGTCATCGACCACCAGGTCGCAGTTGAGAGCACTGCCGACTTCGACCGCCTCCGCCCGCAGGGGCAGCTCACGGATCAGCACATCATCCCGAAATAGAAGGAGCTTGTTTGTGTCCACGGCCACCTGTATCGGCCGCGGACTCCTCGGGTTGCCTGGAAAGGTGACTCAAATCGCGCCTCGATCGCCTGGGAGCCCGGGGGCTCGGCGAGAGGCCTCAGCTCATGGTGACGGAGCAGGTGCCCGCCGCCGTAACCGTCACGGTCTCCGCCGGCAGCTGCTTCGGTGCCACCCAGGTGACGGTGCTCTTACGAGCGACCTGGTTTTGCTGGCGCTGACGGGCAGCCTTGTAGGCGACCCAAAGGGCCAACATGGGGAGCCCGCCTGGCAGGATCATCGCGAGCACCCACAGAGTCGTGGTCAGGATGCGCTTCAGGGTTTCTTCTCTGGCAGTCACGGCTTATTTCCAAAAGCAAGTTTTGAACCAACACCGTTCTGTCGGCCGACCCGTGTGCTGCGCTACGAGGGGCCGCGCGAATTGCCGTAGAACGCGTCGCAGATCGCCGAAACCCACGACCTTGCAGCGAGAGTGCGTCCGAATAGGCATGACATCCGTGTCCTTTCGCCCACGGTCGCTGTGACAGCAAGCAACACAGCTTGAAAGCGTGAATACGCCCCACTAAGTTCCGCCGCGTGAATGCACCGCTCAAGCGCACGCCCCTCTTCGAAGCCCATCGCGCCCTAGGTGGGCGTATCGTTCCCTTCGCAGGTTGGGAGCTGCCCGTTCAATACGCGGGCGTCGTCGAAGAACACCGCGCCGTCCGCGAGCGAGCAGGGTTGTTCGACGTTTCCCACATGGGAGAGCTCTTCCTGCGTGGCAGCGGCGCCCAGGGCCTTGTCGATAGTCTCGTCACTAACGACGTTGGCAAGCTGCCGGTGGGCAAGGCCGTCTACACCTGCGGTTGCAACGAGCAGGGCACCATCCTGGATGACCTGATCGTCTATCGCGTCGCCAGCGAGGAAATCCTGGTGGTGTGCAACGCGGGCAATCTCGAGAAGATGTCGGCTCACTTCGCCAAGCACGCCCAGGGCCGCTGTGAGTTCCGCGACGAAAGCGCCGACACGGTGCTGATCGCGCTGCAGGGCCCGCGTGCCCCCGAGGTCCTGGCCGAGGCGGGGGGCAGCCCCGAGCTGCTGGCGCTGCCTCGCTTTGGCGTAGCGCGCGGCAAAGTCGGCCCCCACGAGTTGCTGGTGGCCCGCACCGGCTACACCGGCGAAGACGGCTTCGAGCTGTTCGTGCCCAACGCCCAGGGCGTGGAGGTTTGGGAACGTCTGCTCGCCGCAGGCAAGAAGGTGGAAATCCACCCGGTCGGCCTCGGCGCCCGCGACACACTCCGCCTCGAGGCGGCCCTGCGGCTCTACGGCAACGACATGGACGAGACCACCGATCCCTGGGAGACCGGGCTCGGCTGGACCGTGAAACTAGAAGGCCGGGAGTTCCTGGGACGAAGCGCCCTGGTGGAGCGCAAGCAGCGCGGAACCGGCAAGAAGCTGGTCGGCATCGAGATGGTCGGTCGAGGCATCGCTCGCCACGGCTATCCGGTGGTCGATCCAACGGCCACTGGCAACGTCATCGGCCAGGTCACCAGTGGCTCACCCGGCCCCTCTCTCGGCCGCAACGTCGGGCTCGCCTTCGTGCCTACCGAGCGCTCCGCCGTGGGCAGCACGGTGGCCATCGACATCCGCGGCAAGGCCATCGAAGCCAAGGTGGTCCCGCTTCCTTTCTACAAGCGGCTTAGCTGAAGAGTATTTTGCGCACGACCGTGCGCCTGATTTGTGTTCGCGTCCCAACGCTTCCCGTCCGCACGCCAGAAAGAGCATCCCCATGAGCGAGATCCCGAAGAACCTCCGGTACACCAAAGACCACGAGTGGGCGCGCCTGACCGGCGACATCGTCGAGGTCGGCATCACCGGCTACGCGGTGGAGCAGCTGGGTGACGTCACCCTGGTGGACCTGCCGGAGCCCGGGACCAAGCTGGTGGCGCACAAGCGCTTCGGCGACATCGAGTCCGTGAAGACGGTGAGCGAGCTGTTCGCCCCCATCGCCGGCGAGGTGGTCGAGGTGAACGAAGCCCTCAAGGACCAGCCCGAGCTCGTCAACGACAGCGCCTACGAAAAGGGCTGGATGGTGCGCCTCAAGGTAGCAAACTCGAGCGAGCTGGACGCCCTGATGGACGCCGACGCTTACACCGCCTATCTCGGCACCCTCGATCACTGATCTTCAGGAACTCCATGCGCTACCTGCCGCACACCGAACAAGAGATCCGCGGGATGCTCGAACGCATCGGCATCCCCGACGTCGACGCCCTGTTCGCGCCCATCCCCGAGGCCTACCGCCTCAACCGCCCGCTGGCCCTGGAGCCCGCCCTCGACGAGGCGCAGCTCATGGGACACATGGAGGCCCTGGCCGGCAAGAACGACGCCGCCAGCAAGGTCTCCTTCCTGGGCGCCGGCATTTACGACCACCACATCCCGCCCGCGGTAGACCAGCTGCTCCTGCGCAGCGAGTTCTACACAGCCTACACGCCCTATCAGCCCGAGTACTCCCAGGGTACCCTGCAGGCCATCTTCGAGTTCCAGACCCTGGTCTGCCAGCTGTTCGGCCTCGAGGTCGCCAACGCGTCCATGTACGACGGCGCCAGCGCCGCGGCAGAGGCCGTGCTGATGGCGCGCCGCGGCTCACGCCGCACCAAGGTGCTGGTCTCCGAGGGACTCCACCCGGAGTACGCCGAGACCATCCACACCTATCTCGCCGGCATGGGCGACGAGCAGGCCATCGTGCGCATCCCCGTGGGCAGCGATGGCCGCACCGATGTGGCCAGCCTGAGTGCGGCGCTCGGCGACGACACCGCCTGCCTCATCGTGGGTTACCCGAACTTCTTCGGCGTGGTGGAGGACCTCGGCAAGCTGCGCGAGCTCACCGCCGCGAAGGGTGTCCAGCTCGTCACCGCCACGGCCGAGGCCTACGCGCTCAGCGTGCTCAAGCCGCCGGGCGACTTTGGCGCGGACATCTCGGTGGGCGAAGGCCAGAGCCTCGCTGTGCCCCCGCAGCTCGGTGGTCCCGGCGTGGGCCTGTTCGCGTGTCGCTCCGCGGCAGTGAACAAGATGCCCGGGCGCCTGTGCGGCGAGACCGTGGATCAGAAGGGTCTGCGCGGCTTCGTGCTCACGCTGAGCACGCGCGAGCAGCACATCCGACGCGAGCGAGCCACCAGCAACATCTGCACGAACCACGGGCTCATCGCCCTCGCCTTCGCCATCCGCGTCAGCATGCTCGGGCGCAGCGGCTTCCGGGCGGCCGGCGAGCTGTGCCTGCGGCGCGCCGAGTACTTGAAGCAGCAAATCCGCCAGATCCCGGGCTTCTCCATCCCCTACTCCGCCCCCACGTTCAACGAGTTCGTGGTCCAGCTGGAGCGCGGCTCGGCCGCCCCGCTGCTCAAGGACCTCGAGGGACGCGGCATCCTCGGTGGCGTTTGGCTGGGGCGCTTCGACCGTGCTCGAGACAACCAGTTCCTGGTGGCCGTCACCGAGCGGCATACGCGCGACACGCTGGATCGCCTGGTCGCCGCGCTCCGCGAAGCTTGAGCTCGGCACCCGCTTTGGGCCGTTCGCGCAAGCGCGACTGAACGGCCCGAGCGGGCCGGCACATGCAGGCTCATGTGGGCTAGAGTCCTACCCATCTTTGGCGAAAGAGGGGCCACGCTGCTAGTCTGGAGCCTGTATGTTCTTCAATAGGAACGACGGGCCAAGCGGTCGTGAGAAGCGCGTTCTTCCGCTGCTTCCGCTGCGCGACATCATCGTGTTTCCTCACATGGTCGTGCCGCTTTTCGTGGGTCGCGAGAAGTCGATCAACGCACTCGAAGAAGCGATGAGCGGAGACAAAGAGGTCCTGCTCGCAGCACAACGCAAGGCCAAGACCAACGATCCGACGCCGCAAGACATCTTCGAGATGGGCACCGTCGGCACCATCATTCAGCTGCTGCGTTTGCCCGACGGCACGGTGAAGGTGTTGGTCGAAGGCAAGCATCGCGCGCGCATCGATCGCTTCGTGCCCAACGAAGAGTTCTTCCTGTGTGAGATCGACACCGTCGACGAGGTCTCGCAGTCGTCCATCGAAGTCGAAGCGCTCATGCGCTCGGTGCAGTCCACCTTCGAGAGCTACGTCAAGCTCAACAAGCGCATCCCGCCCGAGATGCTGATGACGGTGCAGACCATCGACGACGCCGCGCGTCTGGCCGACACCATCGTGGTGCACCTGTCGTCGATCAAGCTCAACGACCGCCAAGAAATCCTCGAGACCACCGACCCGGTGAAGCGCCTCGAGCGCCTCTACGAGCTGATGAACGCCGAGATCGAGATCCTCCAAGTGGAGAAGAAGATCCGCTCGCGCGTGAAGAAGCAAATGGAGAAGACTCAGAAGGAGTACTACCTCAACGAGCAGATGCAGGCGATCCAGAAGGAGCTCGGCGAACGCGACGAGTTCAAGAATGAGATCCAGGAGCTCGAGGAGAAGATCAAGACCAAGAAGCTCAGCAAGGAAGCCGGGCTCAAGGTCAAGAAGGAGCTCAAGAAGCTCAAGATGATGCAGCCGATGAGCGCGGAAGCCACGGTGGTCCGCAACTACATCGACTGGGTGCTCGGGCTGCCTTGGTACGACAAGACCGAGGAGAACTACGACCTCCACGAGGCCGAGCAAATCCTCAACGAAGACCACTACGGTCTGAACAAGATCAAAGAGCGCATCCTCGAGTACCTCGCCGTGCAGGCGCTGGTGAAGAAGCTCAAGGGTCCGGTGCTGTGCCTGGTAGGTCCGCCCGGCGTCGGTAAGACGTCGCTGGCCAAGAGCATCGCGCGCTCCACGGGTCGCAAGTTCGTGCGCCTGTCCCTGGGCGGCGTGCGCGACGAGGCCGAGATTCGTGGCCATCGCCGCACCTATATCGGTGCCCTGCCCGGCCGCATCATCCAGTCGCTGCGCAAGGCGGGCTCGAACAACCCGGTCTTCCTGCTCGACGAGATCGACAAGATGTCGAGCGACTTCCGTGGTGATCCTGCGGCGGCGCTGCTCGAGGTACTCGACCCGGAGCAGAACGGCACCTTCAACGACCACTACCTCGACCTCGACTACGACCTGAGCGACGTGATGTTCGTGACCACCGCGAACTCGCTCTCGGGCATCCCGCTGCCCTTGCGGGACCGCATGGAGATCATCCAGCTCAGCGGTTACACCGAGTTCGAGAAGCTCAACATCGCCGTGAAGTACCTGGTGCCGCGTCAGCTCGAGGAGGCGGGCCTCAAGGGCTACGACATCGAGATCACCGAGAACGCCATCCGCACTATCGTGCATCACTACACGCAGGAAAGCGGCGTGCGTAACCTCGAGCGCGAGATCGGCAGCGTGTGCCGCAAGATCGCGCGCGACGTGGTGAAGCTGGGCGACGCTGCCAAGCACGAGAAGATCCGCATCGCGGCCAAAGCCATCCCCAAGTACCTCGGCGTCCCCAAGTTCACCGCCAACAAGGCGGGCGAGAAGGACGAGATCGGCCTCACCAACGGTCTCGCGTACATGACCTACGGAGGAGCCATCCTCGAGTGCGAGGTCACGGTGGTGGCCGGCAAGGGCAAGCTCGTGATCACGGGTCTGCTCGAGAAGGGGATGCAGGAGTCGGCGCAGGCGGCGGTGAGCTACATCCGGTCGCGCCAGAAGCTCCTGGGGCTCGAAGAGGACTTCTACCAGAAGGTCGACATCCACATTCACTTCCCAGAGTTCGTGCCGAAGGACGGCCCGAGCGCGGGCATCACCATGGCCACCAGCATCGCCAGCGCGCTGATGAAGATCCCGGTGCGCAAGAACGTGGCGATGACGGGCGAGATCACCCTGCGTGGTCGCGTGAAGCCCATCGGTGGACTCAAGGAGAAGATGCTCGGTGCGCACCGCGCGGGCATCGACACCGTGTTGATCCCCAAGGAAAACCGCAAGGACCTGCGCGACATCCCGCGCCGCGTGCTCAAGACCACGCGCGTGGTGATGGTGGAGCACATGGACCAAGTGCTGCGCGAAGCCCTGGCCCTCAACGACGCCGACGAGTTCTTCGGCCACCGCGAGCGCCCGCTCGAGTACGTGGGCGGTGTGCTCGTCGACCCGAACCAGCCCGACGCCGCGAGCGACGAGGCTCCCCTGGTGCCCGCTCCCACCGTGGAGCCCCCGGGCGCCCGGCAGTAATCAGCCGCAATCCAGGCACTTTCACTTTCGGGACGCCTCCCCTTTGCGGTCGAGGCATTCCGGAGGTAAAGACGCCGAGCTTCACTGGGGCGGGTAGCTCAGTGGCAGAGCGCCGCCCTTACAAGGCGGACGTCGCAGGTTCAATCCCTGTCCCGCCCACCAAATAGATTCAGGCAGCTCCGAGCGCCGCGGCTCCCGCCCGCGGGAGGCCTGCTCTTGCATGACCAACATCAGCGCGAGGTGGCTGGCCCTCACAGCCGCTCGCACGCGTAGGCCATCTGCGTGGCGCAATCGCGTTCCTGCCACTGACCGTTGGTGAGCACAGTCGCTGTCGCAGCGTGAGGTTTGGCCGGTGCCAATCACAGACTTCACCGGGCTCGACCACGCCGTTGCCGCAGGTGGCGCGGGGTGCGCGTGCCCCCTTGCACACGCAGTCATTCCAGCCCTGCAGGCTCTGGACCTCGCTACAGTTTTCGGCGGCGGTGAATGCGTTGGGCTCGGAGACGTGCTGAGACGGACACCCCGGCCTATCCCACCAAAGTTTCAAACACCTGCGATTTTCTGAGCGCGGTCTGCGCGGAGTCGTGTTTGGCTTGCGTGCGACTTCACTACCCCAGGAGGCGCATGCGCAACCGACTCGGACAGCTCGTGGCTTGGCAGCACGTCTTGGCGTCGTTGATCGGCGTGGGCTGTAGCGGCTCCAGCGGCGACATCACCCACCAAGGTGAGCTCGATGCCGGGTCCGACGCTCAGACTCAAGCAGACGGCGACGCTCAGGTCATGCAACCTCCCTTCGAGCGCCCCGAGTACGTCCCGCACATGGGCTCATGCGGCTTCGAGCAGCCCGCGTTTTGCGACACCTTCGAGACCATCGCTGGGAAGAGCGGTCGCACCGGTGAGCTCGACGCGGCGCACTGGAGTGCCACGCGAGGCAATCCGTCGGACCATCCCGATCTCGAACAGGCCTTCCGGGTGGGTCCCGCCCTCTTGCCCGCTTGCCGCCCGGATCTCCCTGCACGAGCCTTGCCCAATGACGACATCGTGATCTGCGACCCCATCTCGACCGTGCCCACGCGTCACCTGATGACGGCGACGGCCGCCCAAAACTACGGCCTCAACGGCTATCGCATTCGCCAGCCCTTCGACTTTTCGGGACGCACGGGAACCATCAAATTCGACGCGGATCTTCGAACAACGGCCTGGGTGGTTGGCCCGCAGTCGTGATCTCGCAGGATCCATCGCCCGCGCCGAGCTTCGACTGGGAAGAACGGGGATCGGGTCCGCGCAACGGTGCATCGATCGAGTTCTGGGGCGGTTGGTGCAACACGCCGCATACGCTCGAGGTCGGCCTGTTCACCTTCCGCGACTACGTGCAGACGGCCCAGCGTCCTTCGTTCGACTGCGCGACTCCACATGTGAACACCCAGCGCGATGCCCTCAACCACGTGGAGATCTACCTCAGTCAAGAACACCTCGAGGTATGGGCTTCCGATCCCTCGCCCGATGGAGTGAACTTCCCGAACTTCACCCTGCTCTATGCGAGCGACGTCGATCTTGAGTTCGGGCGTGGCTACGTGCAGCTCATGGTCCGCAATCACGCGACGCTCAAGTATTGGGTCGGTGCGGCGTGGGCTGTGCGCTGGGACAACGTGGGCTTCGATGGCCCCGTCGTGGGCGGGTGGCGCGAGTTCAGTGCGCTCGACTCGAACGTGCCCCTCAAGGGACTCGAAGGCTGCATGGTGGACGGCACGTGCCGCTATCGCGGAGACGTGATCGCCGCGCATCCGATGTCCACGGACAACTCGTTCTGCCCTGCTGACTGCAAGTTCGACGGTGAGGCGCGCTACGTCGGCTATGTGGTCCCGCGCGACGACGAGCCACCCGTAAGCATCACGATCCCGGGTGTAGTCAAAGGGGGTGCGACCGGCGCCCGGCTGGCACTGGCGGCCACCTATCCATGGTTCGAATGGAGCGGCGTCGACAAGCCCCCTACGGCCATCACCTTGCGCTACCGCCTGAACGGGGGCACCTGGCACGACCGTCCGATCAACAGCGCGGAAGCCAACGCTTTCACGGACTTCAGCCCAGACCTGGGCGGCGCCGGACACGGGGCGGGATTGCTCAATCAAATCATCGAGCTCGACCCCAACGAGCTGAAGGACGGGGACAACCGGATCGAGTTCGTGACCGCCGGTACCTGGACCGGCAGTTACCGCGCTGGAATTGCCGCCTTGGACCTAATTCTCAGCACTCCCTAGGAAACTTGGTCCGTTTTCGGAGCCGAAGGTACTGGTGAGGGGAATGCTGCGACTGATCCGGTCCCCCCAGGAGGGCGAAAAGCCCGAGCGTGCGAGAGCACGAGCGGAGGACCCGCTGCGCCAGGTGGCACTCGCGGCGGCCCAAGGGCAGCGGGATGCCCAGCGCACGCTGCTGGTGGCCGTGGGCCCTGCTCTCCTGCGGGCCATTCGCGGCGTGCTCGGCAGCGCCCCGCACGACGTCGAAGACACGCTTCAGGAAGCCATGGTCGCACTGCACCTCGCCATCGGAGACTTCCGCGGCGACTGCAGCACACAACACTTCGCTTGTCGCATCGCCGTGCAAACCGCGATGAACGCTCGTCGCCGCGCTGGCTATCGACGACGCCACACGCCGAGCGTCCCACCCGAAGCACTCCACGCCTTCGCAGGTGATGAGGTCTCTCCGCCCGAGCGAGTCGCCGCCCAGCGTCGGCGCGAAGTGTTGCGTCAGCTGTTGTGTGAGCTCCCGGAAGCGCAGGCCGAGGTGCTCGCATTCCATTCCGTGCTTGGCTACACGGTCGAAGAAACCGCCAGCGCACTCGGCGTGCCCATCGACACGGTGCGCAGTCGACTCCGCAACGGACTCAGCAAGCTGCGCTCCCGCGTGGCACGCGACGCCAATCTGCTAGCGGCCCTGCAGCACATCGAGGATGAAACATGAGTAACCCGGTTTCACCTCGTCCCGAGCTCGAGGACCTGAGTGTTCTCGTGCGTCGCGGACACGCTTCGCATTGCGATGAAGACGCCCTACAGGAAGGGCTCGCACGCGACGCCACCTTGCGGATCGCGCACCAGGTCGGGCTCGATCTCGATCACGAAACCTCCGTGCACTCGGGTGATGAAGAGCTGATCCTGCGCGCTGCTGATGCGGCCCTTGGTAGCTCACGGGCGGGCTCGAAGCGTGGACGCCGCATCTGGCATGTTGCAGCCGCTGCCTTCCTGGTGGTGATCCTCTCGGGCAGTGGTATCGGCGCCGCCCTGTGGGTAGCTGGCATGACCCCGTGGCAAATGCCCGGGCGCACGATCGTGGCAGGCAGCGGGCCTGCCAAGCCTCAAGCTCACAAGCCTGCACAGAGGCCGCGGGTGCAGGCTGAGGCTCTGGCACCCGCAGAGTCACCCGTGGCAGTCATCCCGGCTCCCGTCGTTCTGGAAGAGCCGGAGTCTCACCCCAGGCCCCACGCCGCCCGCACAGTGGATGCTGCCGAGCTGTTCCGTGCAGCCAACGCCGCGCGTCGAGCAGGTGCGTTTGGGCGAGCCAAGCACCTGTACAGCGAACTGCTCAGGAAGGCGCCTTGGGCTGACGAAGCTCAACTCGCCCATGTGTCGCTCGGTAAGCTGCTCCTGAGTCAGGGCCAGGTCGGCCGCGCCGAACGTGAGTTCCGACGCTATCTGGAAGCGGGCGGTGGCCCCCTGAGCGAGGAAGCGCTGTTCAATCGGGCTGAGTGTCTACAACGTCTGGGACGCGATGCCGAAGAAAAGCTGGCGTGGCGAGCACTTCTCGGTGCATATCCCGAGAGCCTCTACGCAGCACGGGCCAAACAACGCCTGGCATCCGATCCCGCTGCGAGCTCCGATCTTCCCCAGCCCTGAACCGCTCATTCTGCGTGCAGAATCACGTCCTCATTCTGGCCTTGCTCACGTGGCTCGCGTGCTTGCCCAGTCACGCCCACGCACAGGCGGACGCTGCCGCAGTGGTCCTGGTGGGCGACACGCAGAACTCCGTGGCACTCGAGCAGGCTATTGCGGAGCTCCTACAGCGTGAGGGTGTCACCCCGGCCTTCACATCGGCCGACCGATTCGCACCGGAAGCTCTGCTCGCCGAGCCCGACGGCGATGGGCGCGTACACGTGTTCATCACCTTGCCCACGCCGCTCCTGGCCAAGCTCTATCTGCGTGGCCCCCACGGGAAGCGCTTCATCCTGCGTGAGCTCGCGCTGCGTAGCGGCACGGATGAGCTCGGTTGTGAATCCATTGCCCAGGTGGTGGCCACCTCCTCGCGCGCCCTCCTGCACTCGACTGAAGGCGTGGACCGCGAGACCGCCCGGGCGAATCTCGCGCGCGATCCCCAGACGGGGCCCAGCAAGGTCGAACCCGAGCTGACTGCAGTTCCAACTCCGACCCACGCGCCTGCCCACAAGCCGACGCTTCTGGGCGTCGAGTTCGGCTTGCGCGCCAACGCAGGCTTCAGCGGCGACGACCTCGGACCACGCCTTGGCCTCGGGATCGAGTTCGGGCTGAGCGAGCTTGTAAGCGCGCGTTTCCTCTTGCGTGAGCGCGTCGTATTCGAGCAGTTCTTGCGCCAGAACTTGCACACTTCGGAACTGACGGCCCAGGTGCGCACCAGCTCGATTCTGCTGGGTGTGGACCTGGGCATCGTGGCGGGCCAGCGCGCGTTCTTGCTCGGTCTCTCGACTGGCGCGGACCTGATGCACATCGCGCCAGACCACGCGCGCGATGGGGGCTGGTCGCTCGCCAAGGCCGGGCTCGACAGCGTGCCCATCCTGCGCTGCGAGCTGCGCTTCGAACGAACTGCCGCGCGCTTCTTGCTCGCTTTCTCGGCGTACGGCGACACCTCCTTGATCGCCAACTCCTACCAGGTCCGGGATGGAGGCAAGGTGCGACAAGTGGCCTCACCCTGGCGTGTCACGCCCGGTCTGGCTTTCACGCTCGGCTGGCACTCACGATAGAAAATCACGCGCACGACTGGTCTGCTTTCCGAGCACAGGACACTGAAGGAGCTATGGCTCGATTCGTCAGACCCGTCTGTTTCCTGTGGGCACTATCTGCCGCTGCGTGCAGTGGCGATCACTTGCTCGCGAGTCGAGGCGATGTCGACGCGGGAGACCACGCCCCCACCGGCCCTGGTGGAGACGCAAGCACTCAGCCACCCGTCGTTTGCACCTCGACCATGGAGACCGAGACTGCATGCACCGACGGTCTCGACGACGACTGCGACGGCTTCAGCGACTGCCTCGACACCGACTGCGATGGCGTGAGCTGCGGCGCGGACGACCTGACCTGCACCGCAGGGGCTTGTCTTCACCCGAGCGACGGTCTGCCCGAGCTGCCGCGCATCGACAACGTGCGCATCACGCAGCGCGGAGATACCGCCATCATCGAATTCGAGCCCGTGGCCGGTGCGCGCGACTACCGTATCTACCCACTCCCCAAGACGGGCGATGAAGTGCTGACCGGCACGCAGGGTGAGCTGGTAGTGAAGAACGCCATCTATCGTTGCGCTGGCGATCGACCGTTCAAGTGGCGCAAGGACGACCCGGCCACGGCCTTCGACGCCTCCTTGAAGGGTGGCGCCAATCTCGTGAACAACTACGAGCGTCAGGAAGCCGACTCGCTCCTCGGCTACGTCTACCTCACCCCGGGTGCCGACCGCGAACCCGTTTATCGGGTGTCGGATCCCGCAGGCCACGGCGGCTTTCAGAATGCCGACTGGGTGGTGCCACTCACCTCCGAGTGCTTCAGCGCGGAGTATGTGATCGGTAGCGACGCCAAGGACGCACTCGTCGCCAAGGGCTGGCGCGATGACGGCATCGCGTTCTACGCGCCCACTGCCGGGACCAAGCCGGTCTATCGCAAGGAGTACAAGGACCTCTGGAACGGTCCCCACGTGACGCTCTACTTCACCGAAGGTGCGGAGTTCACCTATCGCGGCATGGAAGATCCCGCGATCGTGACGGGCTTCGGCGAGCGCTTCCGCATCTTCCCCGACGCGCAGCCCGGAACCGTTCCGCTGCGTCGCGTGCTGTACAGCGGCAACAACTCCTTCGACGTATTGGCAGCGGGCGAGCCGCGCTACCAGCGCGTCTTGAATCAGGGCAATCAACCACTTTGGTCCCTCACCTGGCCAGGGCTCACGGAGAAGACCGTGTTGGTCGTCGAGGCCCTCGATCAGGGCTGCCCCTTTCCCAACGGCTACATCGCTTCCCACGACGCTCCCAAGGACGACTTCAATTTCCCCTCGCTGTCCCTCGACAAGGCGCGCCTGGCGAGCGGCGAGGTGTTCATCAACGGACAGTTCGACCCCGCCAACCGTCCGAAGCCCGTGGCCCGTGCCTACGTCGAAGTCACGCCCAAGCCCGACCCGGACATGGACTGGTTCGAGGGCTTCGATCCCGGGGCGCCCTGGGAGCCCTTCGAAATCGCATCCGGCAACAACGGCGTGTTCATCTACCGCAACAGCAAGTGGGCCGCCGACTTTTCCGGGTGCAGCAACAACCTCACCTTCGGCCCCTTCTTGGGTCAGCTCTGGTCCGGCTTCACCGACTTCGGCTCGAGCTGCAACATGAGCATCATCCCGCTCGACGTCGCGCCGAAGATCGCCAACGACAAGTTCATGCACGTGCGCATGTCGACCACGGTTCCCTCCACGGGCCGTCGCTACCCGCAGCTCATGATCACCACCACGGACGTGCTCAATCCGGGCGATGTGCAGCCACTCGACAGCGTACCGCTGCATGCCCGCCTCGGACCGTTTTCCTTCGACATGAAGCCGCCGGGAGACGAACGCACGATCGTCGTGCAGCCGTTTGGCGGCTATCACGAGCTGGAGATCGAGTTCTGCGACGGCACCGGGTGGGGCGTATCTCAGCAGTGTCCGCGCGCCAACATCTACGGCCATCACGCTGGCGACTACACGGAGACCTGGGAGAGTCCGTGGCTGCCCGTCCCGGTCGTGGGTGACCTCGCCGGTTTCGATCGGCCCGTGCAGTTCGATGTCTACGCCTCCACCGACCGCGTCTATGTTTTCATGGACGACAAGCCCGCCGGCTGCGCGGTGCTTCCGGCCGGACGCATGCCTGCCGGCGACGTGAATGTCGCGTTCCGGGGCGTGCTCTACCACTCGGGCATCGATGAATCGGTCGTCGGTGAGGACTCACCTCATCAGTACCTGCGTCGCTACAGCCTCTCTCATATCGACCGCCCGATGGACGACCTCGGCATCGACATGGGCGTGGATGCGCCGGCCTGGAACGAGCAGCTCCTGCCATGCGGCACACGCTGGTACGGTGGACCGTAGGGGCCCGCGGCCATGCTGCTACGTCGCATCGTCCTGCTGCTTCTCGTGTTGGCTGCCTGCGAGGGCGCTTCGCACGGGGAGCTCCTCGACGCGAACCAAACGGTAGAGGCCGGCGCGGACGACGCGAGCGCAACCGATGCAGCGCTCCCGCTGATCACGACCGAGCAGTGGGCGACCCTGCAAACCCTTCGCTACGACGACGGCGCTCCCCCGCCCGACCCTAGCAATCGCTTCGCCGACGACCCTGCGGCCGCGCGCTTCGGTCGGACCCTGTTCTTCGATCCCAGCCTGTCGGGTCCCTTGATCGAAGCGGACAACGATGGCGGCCCCGCCACGCTCGGCAAGCAAGGCGAGGCCGGCCGCGTCAGCTGCGCAGGCTGTCACGTTCCGAGTGCACACTTCGTGGATACGCGGAGCCCCCACCGCTCGATTTCGCTCGCTGCCCAGTGGACCCGTCGTCGCACGCCGACGTTGCTCGAGATCGCCTTCGCACCTCTGTACAACTGGGATGGTCGTCGTGACTCCATCTGGGGCCAGGCCTTGGGCGTAATGGAGAGCGAGAATGAGTTCAACTCCGGGCGCTTGTTCGTCGCACAGCAAATCTTTCGCCTGCATCGCGCCAGCTACGAGGCGCTGTTTGGTCCCTTGCCACCTCTCGATGACAGCGAGCGTTTCCCCGCGCTGGCGAGCGAGCAGGCCGGATGCGCGGAGAAGCTGACCTCATCGGGTTCCGTTCACATTTGTCACGGCCGACCCGGCGATGGTGACGAGTACGACGGCATGAGTGCAGGGGATCGAGACCTGGTTACGCGCGTAGCCGTCAACGTAGCCAAGGCCATGGCAGCCTATGTACGCCAGCTACGCTGCGGACCGGGGCGCTTCGACAGCTGGCTTGCCGGTGCGGACGACGCGCTCGACGCGAGCGAACAGCGAGGGGCCGCACTCTTCGTCGGTCGCGGACAGTGCGTGAGTTGTCACTCTGGCCCTCGGTTCACGGACGGCCAATTCCACAACGCCGGGCTCGCACCCGCGCTGGTTGCCGTGGCGTTCGTGGACGCGGACGATCGGGGTGCTGCCGAAGGCCTGGCTCAGCTCCTCGCCGATCCACTCAACACGCGGGGCGCCTATAGTGACGGCGAGCGCGCCGTACTGCCTGCGACGCTCGGGCCCAACCTCGAGGGGGGCTTTCGAACCCCCACCTTGCGCTGCATCGCAGAGCAACCGAGCTTTATGCATACCGGGCAACTCAAGACACTGGAGCAGGTCGTCGCGTTTCATGACCGCGGTGGCGACGGCATGGGAAACTATCCGGGACAGAACGAGTTGAAGCCGCTCGGGCTGAGTGAGGGTGAGCAAAGTGACCTGGCTGCATTCCTGCGCACGTTGCAAGGTGCGGGGCCTGAGAGCGCGCTGTTGGTGCCTTGAGAGTCGACAGTCACGGCTGGAGCGCTGAATTCGCCTCGAGCCATCAACCGGTCCGCGCAGCTGGCACGGCCCGGCTCCCACGCACCAGCGGCACCACTTCTTCGCCCACGTGAAACGCTTCCTCGAGGGCAGGCGTGCTCGATAGGATGAAGCCGCGCACGCCCATTTGAAGGAAGCCGTCGATCACCTCGGCAGCTTGCTCGTAGCTGCCCACGAAGCCGAGCGGCGATCCCTGGCTACCGAGGGTACCGAAGCCGGCCCAAAGGCCCTCTACGATCAGGTCGTCGACGCTTTGCCCGCGCTTTGGCGGCGCGCGGAACGACCCGACGGCGTCCCCGCCCCTGCCGGCCCGTTCACGCGCTTCCTGGGCATCCCAGTCCACCGCAGCCCAGGCGCGGCGCACGACGTTCCACGCTTCTTCGGGGGTCCGTCTGGCGATGATGTTGAAGCGGACGGCTGGCTTCACGTCCCGACCGTCCTTCGACGCCAGCTCCTTCACCCGGGCGAACTTGATGCGCAGCTTCTCGCGCGGTTCGAGATGACTCAAGTCGAAGTCGGCGTGCTTGCCCTGAGCCGCGAGTGCGGCGTCCGAGGATCCGACGAAGTAGAGCTCGGGCCAGACTTGTCCCGCCAGAGGCGGCAAGAGCTCCGCATTCTCTACCTGATAGAACTTGCCGTGATAGCTGAAGCGTCCCCCATTCCAGACGCCCTTGAACACATCCAGGAACTCGGTGGTGCGTAGGTAGCGGTCGTCGTGTGCGATGCGGTCACCCCACCAGAGCTGCTGCGGCCCACCGCCACCGGTGATGATGTTGAACAGCAAGCGTCCATTCGAGAGTCGCTGCAGACTGGCCGAAGCCCGCGCAGCATGCAGCGGATCAAACCACATCGGTTGGTACGCGATCATGAAGCGCAAGGTCTTCGTGTAGCGCGCGATCGCCGACGCGATGACCCAGGGGTCCTCGGAGTCCGGGAACGAGGGGATCAGGGCGCCGTCAAAGCCGCTGACCTCGGCAGCGCGAGCCACCTCCAACATGTAGTCGTGGTAGGGCACGCCGTCGGACTCTCCGCGAGCATAACCAGGCGTGAGGTTCCCTTCACGCGCTGGGCCCCAGCTGCCGCGCGTGTAGCCGCCCTTCGAAAGGTCGCCCTTGCATCCATGGATCGGGATGCGCCAATGAAACTGGACCATACGATGCTCCTTAGCCCGCCAACTTGGTGGCAGCGTGTCGCCGGTGGATGACCGGCACGAGGTGCTCTCCCAGTCGGTATGCTTCCTCGATGTAAGGATTGGCGCCGAGCACGAGGCTCCTGACGCCGAGCGCCAGGTAGTCGTCGATGGCCGTCGCCACCTCCGAGAATGAACCAACAAGACCGTTGGTGGCCCCAGACTGGAGTGCCCCGAACCCAGACCACAGCGGCTTTCCGACCTTCGTCTGCGCGAACGAGGTTGGGATTCCGGTCACGCCTTCGGCGATCGCAATCGTCTTCGCGTTACGCCCTTCCCATGCGCGTTCGGCTTCCGCCCAGGCTTCCTCGCTCGAATGCCGCGCGAGCACGTTCCCATCGATTCCGACCGCCACGCGGCGACCATGCTCGGAGGCCAGTTGCTGCAAGCGCTGACTCAGCGCTCGGATCTCGTGCACCGACGCCAGCGGAAAGACGTGAACATCAGCGTGCCGTGCCGAGAGAGCGAGTGCCTCCTCGCTGGTCCCAGAGAGATAGACTCTCGGCAACGTCTGCCCCTGCAAAGCGGGGGCAAAGCCACCATTCTCGACCTCGTAGTACTTGCCTGCATAGCTGAACGGCGCCGCGTTCCAGAAGCCCTTGGCCACGTCCAGGAATTCCGCGCTCCGGGCGACGTACTCGGACTCCGAGAACTTGCGACCATGCCACGGCTGCGACTCATGGTCCGCGCGTGTGTTCAAGTGCCACGCGAGGCGGTTGCCGGAGAGGCGCTGAAAGCTGTTCGCGATTTTGGTGGCGTAGACGGCCGACAGCAGCGGGGCTCGTAGGCTGGTGACGAAGCGCAGGTTGCGCGCCTCACGCGCCAGCGAGCCCGCAACGATCAGCGGGTCCTCTCCACCGGCGCTGTCGGGGATCCACAGGCCATCGAAGCCGTTGAGCTCCGCCCCACGAGCGATCTGGAGCAACAAGTCGTAGTAGTTGTAGCCATCGCGCGGAGCCCCGGTGCGAGCGAAAGGATGTGGTTCCCTACGCGTCCGCGAGTAGTCCCCACGTTGCCAGTGCTCGGAGTCGATCGCACGCCCATCCCCTTGGGTGGGCAGGCGCCAAAGGATCTCGAGTGTCATGCGTCCATTCTCCGTTCTCGGCTCTGCACGTCGGCTCCCGCCGCTGGGCACGGCCGCATGAAAGAACACAGGTCTCGCATACTAGACACTCGTCTTCAAACCGAGCACGCGAAAAAGGCGCCCCCCAGCATCAAGCCCCTCGCCGCGCCGATCCCCCAGCACCGCGACCTGGGCGGGCGCTCCCTCGCCCGATCCGACTATGGCTCGGCAGGTGCGGCCGCCGAGACGAAGCCGATGCTGCGTAGAAAGTGCTCCTGCACGACGTAAGCCTCCTGCTCGGCCTGCGGATCCGGGTCGAGGCTGCTGCGTTGGTCGTCGAGCCGGCGCGTGAGCAGATGGCCGAGTCTGGGAAAGGAGACCAGCACGCAAAGAGTGCCCGTGGACCGAACGGCCTCGCAGAAGGCTTCTGCACTCGCCTGCCGGGTGACCGAGTCTTCGACGCCTGTGATCAAGAGCGTTGGCGGGCCTTCGGGTTTGACGTTGCGGAGCGGCGAGTAACGTGAAACGTCGACGGTCTCGCCGATGAGCTTGCGAAATTGGATCGACCGCTCCGGATCGATGCCGCCAGAGACCAGCAGCAGCGCATTAGGGGCCCCACTGAACTCTTCCTCGCCCGTCTCTGGACACCCGGCCGTAGCCGCCGTCGCGACTAGATGCCCCCCTGCAGAAGCACCCCAGCCAGCGACCTGATTGGGATCAACCTTCAGCTCGGCGGCGTGCTGCCGTACCCAACGGAAAGCCGCGCACGCATCTGCCAACGCGTCGAGCGGTGTCAGGCCGTCCTTGGAGAGCCGATACTGAACGGGAATCGCCACCAATCCAAGCCCGGAAAACTGCTTTGCCAGCCCGAACAACCACTCGGGTCTGCCACGAGTCCAGCCTCCGCTGTGGAAGAGCAGCACGGCTGCGCTAGGTCGCACTCCGGGGGACGGCCGAAAGACGTAGAGCCTGAGCGCGGTCCCAGCGCGCTCGATGTACCGGTACGTCTGGTACTCGTGCGACTCGGCATCCGCTTCCGCCACATGCGGCGCGTCGAAGTCCTGTGCGATCCGAGGGTGCACCCGCTGTACAGCCCCTGGCGCGGCGCTGCGGACACACCCCGTGAACCACGCCGATGCCACCAAGACCGCGAACCAGCGCTGGACCATGACAAGCTGCCCCAACAGCGCTCAAGCGGCAACAGAGTTGCCGCTTGCTGCGGCCAGGCGGCGCTGCGCCTCCTCGAGCGGACGACGGTCAATCCAGCCGTCGTAGTCGAAGTCGCGATCGAGGAAGCCGTGCACGAGCTGGAAGTCTTTCTGCTGACGAAACAGCTCGACTCGTTCGGATGAGAGGTCTGGTGCCAGTGCGAGATGGAAGCTCGCCCGGTAGGCCGCCTCGACACCTGCACTGTTGGCGCGCGTCTCGCCCTCGAGGACGTTGCGCACGCCCTCGAGGTTTTCCTTTGCCCACTCGGCGGCGCGCAGCGTCTGCGTCAAGAACCGCACCAAAAGCTCGAAGTGATTCTCGAGGAGCTCTTCGTGCACGGTGATGGGGCGTGGCGTGCCGTTGTTCACGCGGAAGCGGCGCTCGGGCAGCTGATCGAGATCGATCCCCACGTGAAGGCCGCGCTGGAGAGCGGTCTCGGCTGCGGCTGCGCCTTTCACGTAGAGACCCTCCACCTCGCCGCGCTCGAGGGCGTCGAAGGCCCCAAACCAGTTGCTCCCTGCGCGCTGACGGCCCAAGCCTCGACTCGGCTCCTCGGCGTCATGGACCTCCACGAGCTTGACGTCATCGAGGGTCAGCCCGACCGAGCGCAGGGCCCCGTGGTAGCCCGCAAGGCTCATTCCTCGCGCGATGCTCCGTCCGCGGGTATTGGCGGCAAGGTCTTCCTGACGAAATGCTGGCAGAGCGAGCCGCCTGCCCTTGAGTTGGCCTGGCGTGCGGAGATCGGAGTCCGGACGGACGATGATGGACTGTGCTTCGTCGATCCATGTGAGGCCGACGAGGCGGGTCGGAGCCCCCTGTGCTCGCGCGGGCAACGCGAGCAAATTGCCGCCCTCGCGCACGAGGGTCGGGAGTTGGTGATCATAGTGATGTCGCGCGAGATCACCGCCGACCTCTTGCAACGTTTTGACGCGAATCCCATCCGGCTTGAACTCTTCCTCGAGCCAGCCGAGCCGATAGGCGAGACCGGTGGCGGTGGGAACGGGGCAACGCGTGAACCAAAGCGTATCGATTGAGGCCATGGGAGCTCCCTCTCCTGACAAAACGTCGAGGCTTGCTGGGCCTCTCACCGCGTACGAGTCTCTTTCGATAGACACAATGTCACCCGGCGGGCTGTGCCGCCCGCGGGCAACCAAGGGCACTCATTCGGCGGCGTCGGCCGTGGGGGCGAACGCGCGAGCGTAGGACTTGCCCTTCTCCACCAATCCAGTCCGCGACCACTGCACCTCGAGCGCGCCTTCCGTGTACTCCTTCGCGCCACCAATCTGCTCGGCAATCGCTTGGATCTTCGCGCCCTCCTCGATGAGCAGGATGAGCTCGGCAGTCTTCAGGATCCCGCGCCCCCAAAAGTTGGCACCGCCATTCGACTCGAGGAGTCCGGGGGGTGGAGCGAGGTCCGGATACGTGTCCAGGCGCTCGCGAATGATGTCGAGCTGGCTACGTCGCCGCTCGAGATGATTGGGAATCTCGCGAGCCAGCAGGAAGCGCTGCGGTGCGACGTAGCGGATGGGAAATGCCTTTTGCGCGAGCGACCACGCCGCGAGGTTTGGCGTGTGCGCGTGGACCACGGTGTCGGCATCGAGGCGCTTTTCCGACAAGATGTGGTCGGCGGGGAAGTCCGTCAGAGTCGCCTTGGCCTCGCGATCTCTCGACCACGGCGGCGGAAAGCTGATCGAGAGGAGCTTTTCGTGACCGGCGACCTTGTGCTGAAAACCGAAGCCGATGTGGCTCGCGGTGAGGGTTCCCGTCTCGCGCAGGAAGCCGTACGCAAAAATTGCGTCGCGCTTGGCCTGATCAATGTATTCGTGCAGTTCGTCGGCTTGCGGCTTTGCCATCGGAGCTCTCCTCGGATGCGTGATTCATGTCTTCTTTAGAAGACCACGTTAGCCCTGAATAGACACTTGGCACTTGCATGTCAAGATGGCGCTGCCTCAAGATTCTATTTTAGTGGACACGGTTACGGCTCGATGTACGCCCCGTAGTCGCGGGACTCGAAGGGTTCGAGGCGCAACACCGGTCCGGTCGAGGCTCGCAGCTCGCTCGGCAAAACTCCGCTGGCCTCCTTCCCAGCGAACCAGCGCCCGCTCAAGGTGTTCGCGGCGAACAACCGAACGTTCGCCGTTACACAGTGAACAGTTCGCGCCTCGCGGGGACGCGCAGTAAACCCCGCATTTCTGCGGTCTCACGTGATGGATCGCCTTTTGCTGTGCGGCCTTTCGGCTGCGGAGTAGCTCGCGCAACGAGCTCACCCAGCGAGGAGGCTTTCCCGTGATCTCGTTTATGGCTCGTCCGCGTCTGTCCACCCTGTACCGGCGCCCGCTGTCGGCTCGGTTGCTCTTGACTCTCTGCTGCATCGCGGCTTCGATGCTGAGTGCCTGCGCGCACAGCGTTCGCCTGACGCGTGACCAGCGGAGCACGCTGCGCTCGGTGAGCGTGCGGACCGAGGTCAAGATGCCCGCGGGGATGTTCTATTCCGGGCAGAAGGACGCCCTGGTGCAGGGCATGCTGGGCCCCGTGGTCGGCGGAGTGGTGGGTTCCAAGATTGCGGACAAGGCCGAAACTGCCTTGTTGCGCGTGATGCACGAGTCCGGCATCGACGTCGGCCAGCTCGCGCGCGAGCAGTTCCAGAGCGCACTCGACGGGTCGCGCTTGTTTGCGGCGGTCACGAGCGAGTCGAGCGACGCCGAGTTCGTGCTCACCGTCAACCTCTATGGTCTCGCGCAGAAGGGCGCCTTTGCGTCCGAGCTACGCCCCATGCTCAACATCACCGGGACGTTGGTTCGGCCCGATGGCACGGTGCTCTGGAAGGACAGCGCCTATGTCACCAACATGAGCGGCGAGACGCATGGCAGTACGCTCAAAGAGTATCTCGAAGACCCCGAACGGCTGCGGCAGGCCTTTACCGATGCATCGAACCTGGTCGCCCGGGACCTCGTCGCCGAGATGGCGGGGAACTGAGGGCGCCGATTCAGACTAGCGTTTCGAATGCAGATACTCCGCGTGCTGGAACCACTGTTCGATCAGCGCTGGCTCGAACACCTCGGCGAAGCGCTCGGTATCTGCGTTCACGAGCAGAACGATGCCGACCGCGGTCGCCGGGTCGAAGTACATCAGGGAGGTAAAGCCGAAGTCGCTTCCGCTGTGTCCTGTGACGGTACGCCCCGTGTCCGTGAAGCCAGTCTCCCAGAACACGCCGGTGCCGACGCCATCTGAGTCGGTGGCGAGGGGTGCCAGCATCTTGCTCACGCTGTCTTCACGCAGAATGCGGCGCTCTTTGCCGCCGTGCGAACCAGGAATTGCGCCGCCATGCAGGATGGTGGACAAGAAGCGGCCCACGTCGTGGACGCTGCTGCGCAGGGCGCCGTCGGGCCACGTCGCGTCTTGATAGGCTGGCAACTTTGTGTTTGATCCACTTGGGGTATTCACCCCAAGGAGCTCGCGACGTACGAACTCGCCACGCATGCATGAGCTAGCGTCGGGACGTGTTCGTCCTGCGAGCAGGGTCAGAGCGAACTGCATGGACGCCGCTGTGGTCCGACCGAGCCTCGCTGGGCCCCCAAAGAGGCCGTGTGGCACTTTGCCCCCCGTTCCGGGGAGAATTCGATACGGCTTTTGCGCCGCAAAAGGCTCGCCCCTCGGAGATCTCCTGGTATGACGCATGCTCGGCGGTGACTGCAACGCCATCCGCTCCATGCGATCTCGTCGTTTCTCGGCTTGGCGAGCAGGCTCGTGCTTCGCCTCCCTGTACCAGCCGTTGGTTCTGTTGGCCTTGATGCTGACGAGCGTCGGCGTGCGCGCGCAATCAGAGGGGCCCCAAAGCAGCCCTCCGCAGCAAGGTCCAGCGGAAGAGCTATCGGAGGACGAGAGCGGCGCGCCCCAGGAAGAACTAGAAACCCCGCCTCCCCCCGTTGAGTCGCCGCAGGGCAAGAAGGGCGAGCTCGCGGGTCTGCCTGTGATCGCGGGCAACGACACGTTTGGGTTCCTGGTCGGCGTGACCGGCACTTACACGCACTTCGCGCCGGACTACCGGCCGTTTCGCTTTCGCGGTCAGCTCACGGCCGTGACGTCCATTCAAGGTTCCGACGATGGCGTGCAGTTCCCTCTGCAGAATATCGATTTGCGCCTCGATTTTCCGGGACTGCGCGGCGGGCGGGTGCGCCTTTATACGCTCGTGCGTTACCAGCGCATTCTGGACATGGGCTACTGGGGACTAGGCAACGAGGCGCCGGGCAACATCCCCGCAGACTACGAAGGGCCACGCGAGCGCTTCTTCCAGTACGAGAAGTGGCTCGGCGAAGGGCGCTTGTTCATGCGCTACAAGATGCGTCCGCATCTCGATCTCGTGGCGGGTCCGGGCGCGCGCCTGGTGAAGACCGGCGTGCTGCCAGACTCTCGCCTCGCGCGCGACCTGCGCGACGTGCCGGCCGCACGGGCTCTGCTCTACGGCACCGGCACCATGCAGATTTACGACGCGCTGCTCGGCATCCTGGTGGACACCCGGGACGATGAGATCAATCCATCGAGCGGCAGCTATCACGAGCTCTCCGTGCGCGGCGGTGTCGGCCCTGCCAGCGACCGGCCGATTCACTACGGCTCGGTCACCGTCCACACGCGCTGGTTCTGGCCGCTCGCGGGCGAACGCCTCGTGTTTGGCGCACGCGCCATGGCTGATATTGGCTTCGGCGCCATGCCACTCATCGAGCTGGGAACCGTCGGCGGATACTTCAGTCACGCAGGACCGGCTGGACTCGAAGCCAACCGCGGTCTGCCCTACGGACGCCAGCTCGGGCAGGTCAAGCTCCTGAACACGGCGGAGCTGCGCTCGACGTTCTATCACTTCTCGCTGTTCGGTCAGCAGCTAGCGCTCGGTGCTGCCACGTTCCTCGATGCAAGCCGTGTCTGGGCAAAACTGCCCGCCGTGCGCAGCCTCGACGGCGGACCCGTGATGCGCATTTCGGTGGGCGGAGGCCCGCGCGTGGTATGGGGCCGCGGTCTCGTGCTCCGCTTCGACGTCGGTTTTGCGCCCGGGGCTGGTGTGGATGGTCGCAACAACGTGAGCACCACGTTGGACATGGATCACACGTTCTGATCCGTTCGGGAACCGGCGCGCAGGGCGCCAAAGTGTGAATGCTCGCTCACAGCGTGTGGTCAACCTGCCACCACAGTGGACGTCTCGAAGGTGCGTTCCGTATCCGTGAGGCGAAATTCCGCGCTTTCGCGGGCCCGTCCGTCGGGTGCCGGACGGCATGGGCAATGCAGAGGCCTATCAGTGCAATCGCATGAGGAGGTCGTCATGGAACAGGCGCACCGTTCAACCATCCTGCTTCGCGTCGCGCATGGCATCGAGATGCTGCCCAAGCTCGGGCTGGCCGGTGTGCATGCGGTCTTGATGACGCCGCGTGAGCGGGCGCTGGCGCTCACTACACCCAGGCACAGCGGAACACGCAACGCCGAGCGAAGCTGTGATTGCTGGCGACACGCACGGTGACCGACTTGCCTGGCGCCGAGCTTGAGCACCGAGGAGAGAAGGCCGCAGAACGCCGTGCGGAAATAGACGAAGCCGCAAAGGGGTAGCACCCGCATGTCTACAGTGCAGTCCTTGGGGCCCACCTTGAGCACCTCCATCGCACCGCCGAGCAGCAGGCGCTCACGCAGTCGATCGGACTGAGGCGCCACGATCCACGGATTGAGCCCCATAGTGCGGGCCCTGCGGACGATGGTCCCGATGAACGTCGCCTGGATGCGCTCCAGATCCCGCGAAAGCCGCTTATACCCCCTGCCAATGTGCCTGAGCCGTCTTGTGCACCTCCCACTCGCACACGTCACGGGGCTGTCGCGGAAAGCTTGTTTGATCTCGGTTTGAGGTCGAACGAAGACTGCGTCCCCAAAACACCGGAGACGAGTCCCCATGACCTCAAGCGTTCGGCGTGCCGTCGCGATTGTTGCGCGCGCAAGTGTCCTGTCCGTGACCTCGGGACTGCTGCTCAGTGCAGCGGGCTGCAGCGGCGAAGATGAAGCGGACCTCGAAGTGGCCGGTCTCGAGCAGGGTCTCGGCCAGGCCAACGCGAGCATTGTCATCAGCCAGGTTTATGGCGGCGGCGGCAACTCCGGAGCGACCTTCCGCAACGACTTCGTGGAGCTGTTCAACCGCAGCCAGAGCGCGGTCACGCTGACTGACTGGTCGGTGCAATACGCCAGCAGCACGGGCACTGGAAACTTCTCCGCCAACGGCATCACCGTCATCAATGCCACGCTCCAGCCTGGCCAGTACTACCTGGTGCAGCTGGCCGGCGGCGCCAACGGCGCGGCCCTGCCCGCTGCGGACGCCACGGGCACGACGAACCTGAGCGGCACCGGCGGCAAGGTCATCCTGGCGAACACGCGGGTCGGCCTCGCCTGCAACGGAGCCAACAACCCATGCGGCGCGCTCGAAAGCAACATCGTGGACCTGGTGGGCTGGGACGGAGCCAACTACTTCGAGGGCTCGGCGGCGCCCGCGACCACCAACCCGTCGGCGGTCCAGCGCAACGGGGGCGGCTGCGTGGATACCAACAACAACGGCGCCGATTTCACGCTGGTGAATCCGCCCGTTCCCCACAATTCGGCTTCGACACCCGCAACCTGCTCGAGCAATACGCGCCCCGGCGTGGCCAGCACCCTGCCCTCCAATGGCGCCTCAGGCGTGGCGCAGGGCGCCGCATTGACCGTCAACTTCAGCGAGCCCGTGTCGGTCTCCGGCAGCTGGTTCGCCATCCAGTGCTCGCAGAGCGGAAGCGTGACCGCCACCGCGAGCGGGACGCTCGATAGTTACACGCTGACCCCGGCTGCTGCGTTCGCTACGGGCGAGAGCTGCACAGTGACCATCTTCGCTGCCTCGGTCCAGGACCAGGACGCGGGCGCCAACATGCAGAGCGACTACCAGTTTTTCTTCAGCATCGCGCTGCCGCTCACGGCCATCCGGGAGATCCAGGGCAGCACGCACCTGTCGCCGCTCAACGGACAGAACGTGCGGACGAGCGGCATCGTCACGGCGCGTGGCTCGAACGGCTACTGGCTGCAGGATCCGAGCCCCGATCAGGATGACGCGACCTCCGAGGGCATCTTCGTGTTCACGAGCTCCAGCCCCAGCGTGCAGGTGGGTGACGGCGTCGAGGTCTCTGGCCGCGTGAGCGAGTTCCGCCCCGGCTGCTCCGGGACGTGCGATGCCAGCAGCAGTGGCTACAGCAACCTGACCATCACGGAGCTCACCTCCCCCACCACCCACGTAATCTCCAGCGGCAACCCCCTCCCCGCGCCGGTGGTCATCGGTGCCGGCGGCCGAGTCCCGCCCAGCGTGGTGATCGAAAACGACGTGAGCGGAAACGTGGAGAGCGCCGCCAACACCTTCGACCCCGCCCAAGACGGCATCGACTTCTACGAGACCCTCGAGGGGATGCGCGTCCAGCTCAACGACGCCGTGGTGGTCGGTCCGACCCACACCTTCAGCGCGGCCTCCAAGGAGACCTACGTGGTCGGTGACAACGGCGCCAACGCCGGCTTGCGCACCGCCCGCGGCGGCGTGGTGATCACGGACGCCGACAAGAACCCGGAGCGCCTGGTGCTCGACAACGGCGTGGTCTCCGCCATGCCCGACGCGAACGTGGGCGATAGCTTCCCCGGTGCCATCGTGGGCGTGCTCGACTACGACTTCGCCAACTATCACTTGATGTACTCGCAAGCGCTTCCGGCGCTGTCGACGGGCGGCCTCGCGCGCGAGACGTTGTCCCTGCCGGTCGCCACGGCTACAGACCTGAACATTGCCGCCTTCAACGTCGAGAATCTGGATCCCAACGATCCCGCCTCCAAGTTCGCCGAGCTGGCCAGCATCCTGGTGAACTCGCTGCAGAGTCCGGACATCGTGGCTCTGGAGGAGATCCAGGACAACAACGGCGCCACGAACAACGGCGTGGTCGACGCAAGCGTCACCTTCACGCGCCTGATCCAGGCCGTGGCCGACGCAGGCGGGCCCGCCTACCAGTATCGCAGCATCAACCCGGTCGATGGGCAGGACGGCGGCGAGCCTGGCGGCAACATCCGTGTGGGCTTCCTGTTCCGTACCGACCGCGGGGTCAGCTTCGTGGACCGCGGCGGCGCGGACTCCCTGACGGCCAACGCGGTGGTGAGCGAGGCCGGTGCGCCGAAGCTGGTCTACAGCCCCGGCCGCATCGATCCCACCAACAGCGCCTTCGCAAACAGCCGCAAGCCGCTCGCAGCCGAGTTCGTGTTCCAGGGTGCCACGCTGTTCGTGATCGCGAACCACTTCAACTCCAAGGGTGGCGATCAGCCGCTCTTCGGACGCTTCCAGCCGCCCGCGTTGAGCTCCGAGGTGCAGCGCCTCGCCCAAGCCAACGTGGTCGCGGACTTTGTCGAGCAGATCCTCGCGCTCGATGCCGACGCCAACGTGGTGGTGCTGGGCGACCTCAACGACTTCGAGTTCTCCGCTCCGGTGAACGTGCTGAAGAGCGCCGGGTTGACCACGCTCGTGGAGACCCTGCCTGCGCAGGAGCGCTACACGTACGTGTACGAAGGCAACTCCCAGGTCCTCGACCATGTCCTGGTCAGCAACCACGCGCTCTCCCGCACGGCCGGCTTCGACGTCGTCCATGTGAACGCCGAGTTCGCCAGCCAGGCGAGCGATCACGACCCGGGCGTCGCCCGCTTGCGGCCCAACGCCATGGCGCCCGTGCTGATGGGACCCGGCAATCTGAGCGTGGAGGCCACGGGCCCCGCTGGCGCCCCTGTGGCGTTCGTGGTCACGGCCAACGACGATGTGGAAGGCGACGTCCCGGTGAGCTGCACGCCGGCATCGGGCTCGGTCTTCGGCTTCGGTACCACCAGCGTGAATTGCAGTGCCGCAGACACTGCCGGCAACGTGGGTCACACCAGCTTCACGGTCTCGGTTCATGACACCACGGCCCCGCTGCTACTCAACGTGCCCGATCCCATCACAGCCTTCGCCACCAAGGGCAACGGCGCTGTCGTTTCCTACGGGCCGCCGAGCGCGAGCGACCTGGTCGACGGCAACGTTCCCGTACCCTGCGCGCCGGCTTCGGGCAGCCGCTTCGCGCCCGGAACGACGCTGGTCTCCTGCAGCGCCCTGGACGCAGCCGGCAACTCATCCAGCGCTCAGTTCCCGGTTGTCGTCACCTTCTCGACGGCGCCGGGCAGCAGCCTGTTCGAGCAGCCCATCAACGCCGATGGCACCTCGGTCTTCAAGCTCGGGCGCACCGTGCCGGTCAAGTTCAGGCTCACCGGCCCGAGCGCCGGGGTCTCCGACTTGGTCGCGCGCTTGTTCGTGGCCAAGGTGAGCGACGGTGTGGAGGGCACGTTCGTGGAAGCCGACTCCACCAGCGCGGCCGACGACGGCAATACCTTCCGCTACGACTGCGGGGCCAAGCAGTACATCTTCAACCTGTCGACCAAGGCGCTCACCAAGGGCACCTGGGCGCTCAGCGCGGTGCTCGGAGACGGCGTGCTGCACAGCGTCCACGTGTCTTTCGTGAAGTGATGCGCTTGCGTCATCGCGCAGGGCTCTGCATGGCCTGACGCACCAGGCGCTCCAGCTCATCCTGCGCAGCGCCTTCCAGCGTGAGCAGCGTCTGATAGGGGTCCCCCTCGAGGCCGAGCACGCGGGCAAACGCGGGCTCGGTCTTGTGACCAGCGCGCTTCTCCGCGCGCACGCGGTCCCTGAGCGCATCGCCCCCCAACGCAAGCAGCCTGCCTTCCACGATCATGTGTCGAAAGCCGGCCTGTTGGTGCACGGGCACGCCTTGAGCGAACACTTCCACCGCAAAGCCTTGCCACTGAAAGCGCGTCACGCTGGCCTCCGGCTGCGTGTGGAGGCGCGAGCACTGGAACGGGACGCTCCAGAAGCCGTCGAGCAGGCGCTCGAGTTGGCGCTCGAAGGCCACGAGATCGTGGGCGCAGCAGAGCACGTCGAGATCGCTGCTGGCCACCTGGACTCCCAGGGGAAACGTTCCCACCAGGATTGGCGAGTAAGCATCGAGCTCTCGAAAGAGCGTGGCCAGGACTTCGTGCTCCGAGGTGGTGTGGGACATGATGCCAAGACATAGCAGGCGCCGCGCCCCGAATTCAGGCCGCACGTAGCAGCACCGCGACCTCGCTTCCGCCCTCGTCGCGCGCCCGCAGAGCGAGCCTTCCACCCATGCGCCGCAAGTGTTCCGCGACCAGGGTAAGCCCTAGCCCCAGGCCCAGTTCATTGGCGGTCCCAGGCGTGCTGTGCACACGCTCCCCCGCACGGATACGCTGCAGCAGCTCGCTTGGAAAACCCGGCCCCTCGTCTCGCACCGAGATCTCCACGTCCGGTCCCTCGCGCCGTGCCTCGACCTCGATGGTGGCTCCCGGCGGGGAGAATTTGATGGCGTTGGAGATCAGGTTCGCGAGCACCGAGTCGCGCAACAACTCCGGGGCAGCGAGGACCTGAAGCTCGGGCGCCAGCACCTTGAGCAGCAGGGACTTCTGTTGCAGTCGGTGACCGAAGACCTGCTCGATATCCCACAGGGCTTGCTGCACCGAGGTCGCCACCACGCGGTCCGTGGGGACGGGCTCGCTGCGCTCCAGAACGTGCAACACCGCGCTCACCAGGGCCACCAAGCGCTCCTGGAGTCCGCGCAACAGCTGCACGTCGGTGAGAGCCACGGAACCCTTCTTCTCGCACAGGGTCACCACCATACCCTGGGCCTGCACGAGGTTGGCGACATCGTGAAACAGCGTTCCGCACACGCGCCCGCGAAACACGTCCAGGCGTCGCAGCTCCCTGGCTCGCTCCTCGACCGCGAGCAAGCTCGCGCGCACGCGGTCTTCGAACAGGTACCACGCGAGCTGGAGCCCCGCTCCACAGAGGCCCACCGCTGCCAGGTGCAGCGCGCCGTCGAGCCGGTCGGCCGCCCCCATCCAGCCGATGAAAGTGATGGTGCTGAAGTTGATCAAGGCAAACCCACCGTGCATCCAGAGGCCACCGATCAAGGCCGGTGCGTAGGCCAAGGTCGGCACCAAGATCAGGTTCGGTGGTGGCTGCGAGAAGCCCCAGTAGCCGAAGGCGGCGCAGATGCTCAACGCCGCCACGAGCCAGACCGCGACGATGACGGGAACGTAGTCGCGCGGGCGCATGACCAGGAAGGCCCCTGCGACCACGTCGCAAACGAGCACCACCAGTGTAGGCACCAGCGCGCCGCGTGCCGTGAACAGGACGCGCAAGAGGATATAGGTGGTGTGCCCTACCGAGATCCAGGTAAGCCAGTGAGCGAGGCGCAGGTTGAAGTTGGGCAACGTGTCGCGTCGGACATCCTCGGCCGAAGAGTCGGGCTGCAGCGCGACCCGTGCCGAGGTCAGGACTTGCTCGAGCTGCTGCTGTTGCTCCCGCAGGGTGGGCAGCGAACCCGCCGCAGGTTCCGCCGCGCGCTGCATAGACTGCACGGCGCGGCCCACGGCGCTCTGCAGCGCGGATGTGAGTTGAGCTCGCTCGGTGAGGCGCGCCTCGATGCGCGCTTGCTGCGTGGCGAGCCGGCGCTCGAGCGCGCGCTGGATGCTGCCGTGACCCAGCGTGAACAGCTCGCTCACGCAGATCACACCGGCCAGGTTGAAGCGCAGCGCGAGCTCACGCGGCCCCACCACAGGATGGGTGCCGAAGAAGAACAACAAGAGACCGAAGGCCAGGAAGAACGCGAGGTGCGTCTTGCGGCGGTCCCCCAACACACTCTGCATCGGCGAACACAGCGGCAACAGCAGGAGCGCCGGAGGGACCTGAGTGCCGGGCCCGAGAAAGCTCGCGGAACCGAGCGTGCCGAGGAAGCTGATTAGCCATAGGAGGGCATGCCGCTCGCCATGAGCGCGCACTCGCCACGCGAAGGAACGCAGCCCCGACTGCACCCTCTCCAGAGTCACAAGTTCAGTGTACCTTCGGCGCTGGCGCACGGCCGAGCAGTGCTCGGCCTGGATGCATGCCACCTGGCGTGCGAACCCGTGACAACCTCGAGCGGCTCTCGGCGCGCTCTTGCCACCGCGTGCCCTCGTGGCCGAGGTTGCCCATGCGTCTAGAATCTTCCGTGCACTCCGGGGGTCCACACAGGTGAACCGCTCACATCTCGAGCTACGCCGAGGTTGGCCTGCACGCCGCGAGCGGGCCGTCGGAGTTGGCCCTGGAGGACGCCAGTGACGATGCCCACGCCGGCACCCGCGATGGTCCCTACCGCGGTGCCGATCAGCGCGGCCTCGGGACTCTCCGTGTTGAGCGCAGCGAGTCCTCCACAGCTGGCCCCGAGTGCGGCTCCCAGGGTAACCCCGAGCAACAGGTCGCGCATCACGTACTGGCCCCAGCCACGTCCATCGTAGTCGAGCGCACCCACGGCGACGCCCAATCCCGTGCCCACCAAGGCGCCGATGATGCTTCCCGTCAGCAAGGGCCGCCAGTCGTCGCGCTGCACTCCATCGCCCCGCACGCTGAGATAGCCGATCGCGAGGCCCGTGAGGCTTCCCGCGAAGAAGCCACGGGCACCCTGGCTGAGTAGACTCGGCGCGACCGGCTCGCCGGGAGTGAGCACGATCGTGGTGCTCCCGACGGGCACGGGCGGTTGCTGAACCACCACGACTGGGTCGTGCGCCAGGGCCACGCAAGAGATCCACCAAACCATCGCAAACGTCGAAAGCCAACACCATGCACGCGACATCGTTCCTCCGTGCACTGCGGCAATGGGCGCGACAGGCACGTGAGTTGAACACCGCACGAGGGGATGCGTGTCACCTGCGGGTTGATCTCACAGCCGCACGCCGATCACGAATCCAGGCCAAAGGAGGACGCGGGTGTTTGCACCAGCCCGCGTTAGCTCGCGCGCGGGCAGCGCGAAGCCAGGGCGCACCGCACGCTCGAGATCGCGCTCCACGAGCAGGCTCAAGGCCGGACCAGCGAGCACACTGAAGTGGCGATGCAGATTCAGGCGCAGCATGGCGCGCAGTTGGAACAACGCGTTCGGCACGCCGCTGCGCCAGCCCGACCAGGGTTGCACCGCGTGCGCAGCCAGGTCGACATCGAAGTCGAGCCACTCGCTCTTCAGGTTGGCTTTGGCGCCGAGGCCTGCCCCCAGCGAATAGCTGTGGTCGCCGCCCACGGGGTGCACGCCGAAGGCCACGAAGCTGTAGTTGTAGCGAGCGTCGAAGCGCACGGCCGTGGTCACGAGCGCGTTGTCCCCCATACTGAGCTGGGGATGAACACCGCCCTTGCGTGTAATGCCGAGCACACCGAGAGAAACGTCGGCGTCGTCGGCGTAGTTCACCAGGCCGAGCTGGAGACCGCGCACCTCGGAGGCCGCGACGTTCATGCCGCCCACCTGCAAGCCGCGAACATGACGCGCCAGGTTAACCGCCCCGAGCTGAGCGCCCCGCATGTGACGGGCGAAGTTGATGCAGCCGAGCTGCACTCCGAGCGCGTGCCGGGCCACCAGGTTCATGGCGAGGGCCAGCTGAGCCCCCCTCGAGCTCACGAGCAAAAGTCACGCTCGCTGCTTGCAAGCCCACCAGGTCTAGCCCTGCGATGGCGATCAATCCTGAGACCTGTGCCCCCTGACCGAGCGATCGCGCCACGTTGGCAAAGCCTGCGATGCTCAAGCCGGACAAGCGCTCGGCGTCCGTGAAGGCCAGCCCGAGCTGCAGACCACGCGCGTGGGCGCGAGCCCTTGTCCCGCCCAAGCTGAGCGCGAGACCTTCGAGCACATCGGGGTCGTCGTACAGCAGCGCGAGATCGAAGTGCGTGCCCATGGGCGTGTGCGCCGCGCGGCTCAAGGTCGAGTACGGCGGGATCAGAGCGGCGGCGAAGGGGACGAATGGGACGTCGTGTGCCCCCGTGCCGCGCAGCCGAGTTTTCTCGACGGGTTGCTCGGAGAAATCGGCCGGACTCACCTGCACCGGCTGCCCCGCTCGAACCTGGACCTTGGCCACGCGCCGGTGAGCGCCGTCGGAGAGCGACAACACGTAGCTCCCGCTAGGCACCGCCAGCGCGAGCGCGCGTTCGGGCGTCGTCGCGACCTCCGCCACGAGGCCACCGCGCCCATCCCAGACGAAGAGACGCCCAGCCAGGCCACCAAGCACGCGCAGCTCCGACTCGGCCGTCCTCAGGTCGGTCAACACGAAGTCCCCGGTGCCGGCGAGCTGCATGTCGTAGGCCGCGTGCTGTGCTCCCGCCGCGGTAGAGCCCGTGCTGTGCAAGGCCCCGACGGTGTTACCCGCGGGGAGAGCTTTTTCGCGGGGCGCGGCACTTTAGCGGAACCCCCCGGGATCAAGCCTGTTCTTGTCGCATTTGGGACGCCAGCGTGCCGGTTTGCCGAAGTCGGGGGCATTGGCCAAGCTGGCCGCGTGCAGGTCCTAGCCGAACTCACATCCGCGAACTTGCCCCTCGAGCACCTCTCCATCCGCGCGCGCGGGCTCATGTTCCCCGCGCTCGCCTGCGGCACGGGTCCGCTGGTGCTTTGCCTCCATGGGTTCCCCGACACGTCGTTCACATTTCGTCATCTGCTCCCCGCTCTGGCGGCCGCCGGGTACCGCGCGGTGGCGCCTGCCCTGCGCGGCTACGATCCGGCCTGCATGCCCCCGAGCCTGGGTGACGCCCATGCCGTCGAGGTCGCGCGGGATGCACTCGCGATCGTGGAAGCGCTCGGCGAATCGCGGGCACACTTGATCGGTCACGACTGGGGCGCCGTGGCGAGCTACCTGGCCGCCGCACTGGCCCCGGAACCATGGTCCTCCGTGACGACGCTGGCCATTCCGCACCCACTCGGCATCGTGGAGAACCTGCACCGCCTCCCCCGCCAGGCCCGCCACAGCTGGTACATGCTGTTCTTCCAGCTTCCGGCTATCGCCGAGCGCGCCGTAGCGGCGCGCGACTTCGCGCTCATCGAGCAGCTCTGGCGCACCTGGTCGCCCAGCTACCGCGCCGAGCCCGCCGAGCTGGCTCAGCTCAAGCAAGCCTTTCGACAGCCCGGCGTCGTGCCCGCCAGCCTGGCTTACTACCGCAACATGTTCGCGCTCACGGGCAAGCCGGCGCGCACGGCGATGGCGCTGCTCAAGGGGGTCATCCAGCCCCCCGTGCTCGCGATTTCGGGCAGCGAGGACGGCTGCATCGACACGCGCATGTTCGGGCTCGCGATGGGACCCGAGCGCTTCTCAAGCGTGGTCGTTGAGCAGCTGCTGGGGCTGGGGCATTTCATGCACCTGGAAGATCCCGCTCGGATCGCCGCGCGCATCGTCTCCTGGCTGCAAGTGCACCCGTGAATGTCGCGCCGCCTGGGCGCGGATGTACTCGCTGGGCGTGCGACCCGTCCAGCGCTTGAAGGCGCGGTGGAAGGCACTGGGTTCGGAGAAGCCCAGGCGCTCCGAGAGCTCCTTGATGGCGACCGTGGGCAGCTGCATCTCGCGGATGGCGAGCGTGCGGCGCACCTCACCGAGTAGCTCGGCCAGTGGGACGCCTTCTTCGGCCAGACGGCGGCGCAAGATGCGCTCGGAGAGCCCTAGCGACGAGGCCAGCCGGGCGGCCTCGAACTGGCTCAGGTCCTGCTCGTGGTTCAGCAGCGTGCGGACGCGCTCGGAGAGCGAGCGCTGAGCGTGCGCCGCCAGCAGAATCTCCGCGTGGTCGCGCGAGGGTTCGAGCAACGGATTGTCCGCGTAGGCCTGCCGGGGTTCGTCGAGCAGGGCCCGCGGGAACACGATGCCATCCTCGCGCGCGTCGTAGTGCACGGCGCAACCGCAGTAAGACACGTGATCGGGGGAGCTGGAGGGGGCCTCCGCCGTGAGCGTGAGACGCACCTTCGAGCCCACGTTGCGCGGTGACAGGCGCTCCCCCATGCGCAGCGCGATGCCGAGCACCGCTTCGATCGCAAAGCGCGCGTACTCGCCGTGAATCATCGCGTGACACACGAAGCGCGCTTCGTCGCCCTGCTCCTGCAGGCTGAAGGTGAGCGGCTCGGCGATCAGCGATTGGTAGCGACAGAAGATGGTGATGGCGGCGCGCAAGGTCCCCGCGGAGCGCAGCAGGTGATTGAGCCAATGCAGCGCCATCAGCGGGAAGTGCTCGCCGACGCTCAAGGCCAGGGCGCGCTCGCCGCTCAGCTGGTGCGCGTTGCGAACGATTTGCTCCCACTCGGCGATGGTCACCGAAGCGCGCAGGTCCGCGAGACGTGCCTCATTGACTTGAGTGCCCGCCAGGGCCAAACGCTCGTCGATGCCGCGGCCACGCAGCTCCGAAAGTACGCCTCGCACAAGGAAGATGGACAAGTTCACGGCAGCACCCGTGTCCATGAGTCGCGCCGTGGTGGAGACTTTTGAAGGAAAATGGGGTTGGGGGTGGGTTTCGACGAACAGCCTTCGAGGCCGCCGCGTCGGGGGGGCCGGTGCCCCACCCGACCCCGCTTGATTTAGCTCACGATTTCGCCTGGATGAGGCCCATGGCTCGCTCGGCGAGGGCGGTGATGGTGAGCGATGGATTGACCCCCGGATTGGCCGACACCGCGGCGCCGTCGATCACGAACAGCCCCGGGTAGCCGAACACGCGGTGCTGGGTGTCGATGACGCCCTCCTCGGCGTCGCGGCCCATGGCGCAACCCCCGAGGATGTGCGCGGTGGTCGGCGCCCCCACGACGGTCTCTGCGAACAAGCTGCCGAGCACACCGTTGACCTTTTCGGCGAAACGCTTGGCCAACGCCGAGGCCTCCGGGAGGTTGGCCGAGGGCGCACTCTTGGGGTCGTCGAGCTTGGACATCAGGCCCTCACGAAAGCCCGTGTAGATGCCGCGTCCGAGCTTCAGCGTGAGGGTCTCCTCGAGGGTCCTCATGTAGAGCAGCACCTGCGTCTTTTCGGCGTATTGCTTGATGGTGAAGGCGCGCGTCCAGCGGACCGGGTGGGCCATCAGCTGGCCGATCGCCTTGCCGACGCGCACGAAGGCATTCTTGGCCGGCGCATGCGGGGCCATCAGGTTCCGGAAGAAGCTGGAGCCCGCGCCATAGCGCACGGGCTCCAGGTGGCTGTGCTCGTCCGTGTGCAAGATGGATGTGATGGCGACGCCGCGGCTGAAGTCCTCGGGACTGTCTGGTGCCATCACGCCGATCAGCGACTCGTTGTTGGTGCGCACGCGCGCGCCGAGCTGCTTCGACAGCTTGGGCAAGCCCTGTGGGTCCTTCTGCATCGCGAGCAGGAGCGGCAACGTCCCCATGACACCGCCCGCGAAGACCACCTGATCGGCCGAGAAGGTGCGCGTGTCCGCCTGCGCCCCCGAACCGCGCGTCTCCACGCGGTAGCCTTGGCCCTCGGCCTTCGGCCGCACCGCGAGCACCTCGGTCTCGGCGAGGATCTCGGTGCCGAGCCGCTCCGCCAGATAGAGGTAGTTCCGATCGAGGGTGTTCTTGGCGCCGACGCGACAGCCGGTCATGCACGCACCGCACTCCGTACAACCCACGCGCGCGGGCCCCTTGCCGCCGAAGTAGGGATCCGCGACCTCCACCCCGGGTTTGCCGAAGAAGACCGCGACGTCGGTGGGATGGTGCTCCTCGGGACGCCCAATTTCCTGGGCAATCTGGGCCAGCACACGGTCGCCCGGGGTCTTACCGGGATACGGCACGGCCCCCAACATGCGGCGGGCCGTCTGGTAGTGCGGCCCCAACTCGCGCTCCCAGTCGGCCAGATGAGACCACGAGGAAGCCTGAAAGAAGGATCGCTTGGGCAAGGGCAAGGTGTTGGCATAGACCAGCGAACCACCGCCCACGCCCACGCCGTGCAGAATGGTAACGTGCTGGAGGAAAGTCATCTGGAAGATGCCGCGCGCGCCCAGCGCTGGCGCCCACATCCAGTTGCGAAACTCGGTGTTGTTGGCCGGAAAGTCGCGCAGCCCGAAGCGGCGACCCTTCTCGATGACCAGCACACGAAAGCCCTTCTCGGCGAGGCGCAGAGCCGAGACGCTGCCGCCGAAGCCCGAGCCGATCACGATCCAGTCGTAGTGCTCTTGCATGGGCGGGAAGCTACCACGCGAAGGCCCTCGAGGAGAGCCACGGGCATCAATCCACCAGTGTAAGGTCGCGTTCCACCGGCAACACTTCGGCCAGCTCGGTGAACAGCCCTTCGTACTCGGTCACGGCCACCATGGGCCGCTCCAGCACCACCAGCGCACGCGGCCCGTCGTTGTCTGCAGACAGCAACTTGAGCACGAAGCCGTGTTCCTCCACCTGCGTTTCCAGGGTCTGCAGGGTCGGGGCCGCCTGCGTCCCCACCGGAGCGATGCCGGAGGCGGGACGGGCAGTCATGAACTGATGCACGGCACGCCGAAGATCCTCGGGCAAGGCGCCATCGCCCGAGACGGCCTCCGGCGACTCGTTGCCCTCTACGAACACATAGGCACAGGTGGCCCCGGAGATCACGCGCAGCTCCGACAGCATGGACCGCAGCCGTAGTCGAGGATTGCCGCCACCTTCGAGCGCCGTGGAGACGTCGTTGCCCTCGAGCTCACCGATGGAGTCGATGCTCGGCGCGGGATACGACGTGCGCGTCTTACGGATGTGGGCCTGGGCCACGCGGGCCGCGAAGGCGATCAACGAGGCGCAGCGCGAACGCTCGGCGGACTCGCGCAGCTCCAGCAGCGCATTGCGCAGCCAGCGCTTGTCGCTGAGCAGGGAGGCCATCTGCACTTGGCCGGCCTCCAGCAAGACCAGCGGCGCGAGCTCGCCCGCTTCGTCCATGCGCGCGCGCCAGTAGCGGAAGAGATCCTTGGCGTCTTGCTCACGCCCGAGCCCGGCCAATGCGATGGCCAGCTCGTACTGCAGCGGCGCGTACATCACGATGTATTCGCGGTCTGCTTCGGAGGTGGCGGCCAGCGCACGGTCGCAAATCTCCTTGGCGCGCGCGTACTGCCCCGCGTTGTTGTACGCCCCGGCGATATCGGCGTAGGCGTTGCCCCAGCCGATCACGCTGCGCGGAGGATAAGCCTCCAGGAAGCGCTCACCGAGATTGATCGCCACGTCGTGATCACCGCGCCGCGCGTGGTAGCCGATGCGCACCATGTCGCGCAGCGGCGACAGCGACGGGAGCTCCGCGGCCAGCACCTCGAGCCGTGAGAGCGCGCGCCGCGTGCCCACGAGATCGCCGTAGCGGGTGTCGGCCATGCCTTCGATGGGCACCGCGAACCACTCGATCTGCCAGGTCGTTCCGCCCTGGATGCCATGCAGATCGATTAGCCGACGGTAGTGCTCCGTGCGTTCCCGATCGCCCCGTACCAGGTAGTAAGTCATGCGGATGCGCTGGGCCGAGGCGTGAGCCAGGCGGGTACCGAGCGCTTCGATCTCGTCGGCGCGCTTCAGTGCCTCGGAGCCGATCCGGAAGGACTCATTGATCGCGGAAGCGAGCATCAGCCCCACGCGCAGGTCGAGTCGATCGGGTTCGGTCACGCCCACCAGCGGCGCACGCAGCGCGCGGAGCGCCTCCTCGAATGCCAGGCTCAGCTCACCCTCGCGGCCCAGCGGCTGCATGGCGAACGCCTTGCAAGCCAGGTGAGCCGCGGGCAACGCGGTGCCGTTCATGCCCTCGCCTGGCGCGATTTGATCCAGCACCCACTGGGCGCCGGCGCGGTCGAGAGCGGTGGCGCGCACCCCCATCAAGCCCATCACACAGCGTCCGAACAGGACCAGTGACTGGTAGGGGCTCGGCGCGCGACGGGTCTCCGACGTGAACGGCCTGCGCACGATGGCCAGCAGCAGACACAACCACACTGCGATGCGTGTGCCCAGGAAGCGCCGCACCTTGCGCGCCCAGTGCAGGCCGGAGAGCGAGGCCAGCTTGGTGATGGTGTCCTCGCCGTACTTGAGAGCGAGCCGATAGTCGAAGAGGTAGCCCGCCAGCACCAACACCTGGCGCAACGGGAGGCTCTTCTTGCTCGGCGCCCCAAGCCGCTCGTACACCTCGAGCGCGCGCTCCATGGCAGGGATGACCGTACCCCAGGCCTTACCCTGACGCGCCAGCTCCGGGCCCACCTCGGCCAGGAGGTCGGCACCGCGCAACTCATCGTCGGTGCGCACCAGATGGGCGCCCGCCTCAAGGCGGCGCTCGAGCGTGGGCGGCAGCGACAACAACACCGTGGAGAGCTGTCGATGGATGGCCTTCTTGCGCGCCTCGCTCATCGTCTGCTGCACAGCATCGCGCAGGGCGCCCTGCGCGAACGCAAAGCCGGCGCTGGCGCCCACGAAGACGCCTGCCGCCACCAGCTCGTCGAGCGCCGACAAGGTCTCTTCGCTGGCGGACCCGCTGATCTGCATGCATAGGTCGAGCGGCACGTCGCGCGCCATCAACGCCACGATCTCGGCCAGCGAGCGCGCCATCGGGCTCAACCCCTCGAGGCGCAGCGCCAAGGTCTCGGCCAGGCCCTGCGGCATGCGCTCGGTGATCTCGCCCTCGGGCAACACCCAGGTCCCCTCGAGGTAACGCAACTGTCCACGGTTCACGAGCAGCTGCGTGAGCTCCATGGTCAGGCCCGGATTGCCGCGCGCTCCTCGGTCGAGCCAATCCACCAAACGCTCGAGGTTGGGTACCTCGCCGAGCAAGCCCGACACCATCTCGCGCACCGCTGCCGCGTCCAGGGGCCCCAGGCGCAGCAGCTCGGACTGCTCGCGGAACGAGGCCAGCGCGCGCTCAGCGGCCGGCTTGCGGTCGGTGTTGACCGACGCCACCACCAACATGTTCAGCGCGCTCGTCTGGTGCGCCAGGCTCGCCACCAGCGAGGCCGAGAACTCATCCGCCAAGTCCAGGTCGTCGACGACCAGCAAGAGCGGCCGCTCGCGCGCCACCCGCAAGAAGCTCTCGGCCAAGCGCACCTGCTCGCGCGCGCGCTCCTCGAAGCCGCTCATGTTCTCGGCGCCGCCGCCCTGGCCCGAGAGCGAGACCTCGAGCTCCGAAGAAGGCGGCTGCACCCTCAGGCCGCCTTCCGTGCCCGGCACCGAACGCTCCAGGGCGCGCCGCAGCTCACGGGCCAGGAGCTGCCCGCCCTGCTCGCTTGCGCCGAAGCCGCGCAGCGTGAGCACCCCGCGCGTCTGGGCCAGCACCGACACTTCATTCAGCAAACGGCTGCGCCCGATGCCTGTCGCGCCCTCGACGAGCACCGCACCGCCGAGCCCGCGGATACTGCGCTCGAGCAAAGCACGCAGCGTGGTGAGCTCGTTGTCGCGGCCGTGCAGCTCGGCGCTCGTCAGGTAGCTCTGAGCCACCTCCACCGAGCTCTCGGGTTCGAGCTCGGCGATGGCGTTGAGCTGCTCGATCACATCGGCTGCGTTCGGAGGACGCTTCAACGCATCGAGCTCGAGCAAAGACATTACCAGCGCATCGAGCGACTCCGGCACATCCGGCACGCGCGAACGCAGGCGCTCGATGGGGATGGGCCACAGCTTGGGCAGGTCATCGAGCTTGCTTGCCGGATAGGCGTGCTCTCCGCTGAGCAGCCAATATGCGAGCGCTCCCAGGGAATACAGATCGGCGCGCTGATCCAGGAAGGCGCACTCCGCGGCTTCCGGCGGCACGAAGGGGGCCGTGCCCGCCACGTTGGGAGGCACACCGAAGGGTGCCATCGCGCCGAAGTCGAGCAGCTTGCAGCGGCCATCTTCGGTGCGGCGCACGTTGCGCGGGCTGAGGTCGCGGTGAAGCAAGCGCTGGGCATGCAGGAGCGCCAGCGAGGAGGCCACGTCGCGCAGGTAGCTGCAGGCTTCCCGGTAGTGCACGGGGCCCACGTCGCGCAGGTCCTTCCCGTCGAGCAGCTCCATCGTGTAGTACGGCACGCCGTCGAAGATGCCGAAGTCACGCACCTGGATGATGCGGGGGTGCTTGAGTCGCGACAGGGCGTGGTACTCGGCCCGAAAGTGCGCCAGGGCCTTGGGGCGCTTCAGCTGCCCATCCTTGACCCGCTTGAGCGCCACGCTGTCGCCGGTGGCCAGGTCCCGCGCCAGGAACACCTCGCCCATGCCGCCTTTGGCGAGGGGACGGAGCAGCTCATAACGCCCCGCGATGAGGGCCTCGGTCGGCCCTTGGGGCGAGTCAGGTCGGGAACCCGAACGCATGTTTCCGCTCAGTATTTCACGATTTTGCCCGGTCAACGACCCCACATGTGGGCAGACGGGACCCGATCTCCTGGCCGTTTCGTGGTGAGCAGACGAAAGCGTGAAGAGCCCTCCAATTCCGAGGCGATCTTCCTGAGGGATCCCGGCTATGTCCCGGGGGCTCAGCGCCCTGCGCAGCCCCTGCCAGACATGGTACGAAGGGGCCCATGCCGATCCGGACCGCCAACGAGTACATCGACAGCCTGCGCAACCGAAAACTCCGTGTGTATTTGTTCGGAGAACTGGTCGAGGACCCGGTCGAGCACCCCGTCATTCGCCCGTCCATCAACGCCGTGGCCGACACCTACGCGCTGGCCGAGGAAGACCCGGAGCTCGCCACCGCCAGCTCCAAGTTGACTGGCCAGCGAGTCAACCGCTTCCTCCAGGTCACCGAGAGCGTCGATGACGTGGTCATGCAGAACCGCATGCAGCGCAGGCTCGGCCAGCGCACTGGCACCTGCTTTCAGCGCTGCGTCGGCATGGACGCCATCAACTCGATGTTCTCGGTCACCTACGAGATCGACCAGAAGCACGGCACCGAGTACCACGCGCGCTTCGTCGAGTTCGTGAAGCACATGCAGCGCGAAAACTTCGTGGTGGGCGGCGCGATGACCGACCCCAAGGGCGACCGCAGCAAGGCTCCCCACGAGCAGGAAGATCCGGACCTGTTCTTGCGTGTGGTGGAGCGCCGGCCCGACGGCGTGGTGATCCGCGGTGCCAAGATGCACCAGACGGGCAGCTTGAACTCGCACTGGCTGGTGGTGATGCCGACCATGCGCCTCGGCGAGCAAGACAAGGACTACGCCATCTGCGCGGGCATCCCGGTGGACCACCCGAACATCGCTTACATCTATGGGCGCCAGAGCTGCGACGAGCGCGCGCTGGGCGGTGAGATCGATGCCGGTAACGCGCAGTTCGGCGGCCAAGAAGTGATGATCGTGTTCGAGGACGTGTTCGTACCCAACAGCCACGTCTTCATGAACGGCGAATGGAGCTTCGCGGCGAGCTTGGTGGAGCGCTTCACCGCCTACCACCGGCGCAGCTACGTGTGCAAGACGGGCCTGGGCGACGTGCTGATTGGCGCGGCGGCTGCCATCGCCGACTACAACGGCGCCGACAAGGCCTCGCACATCAAGGACAAGCTGGTGGAAATGACCCACCTCAACGAGACCATCTACAGCGCCGGCATCGCGTCGTCGCACGAGTCCAAGCGCACCCAGGCCGGCAACTTCCAAAACGACGAAATGCTCGCCAACGTGTGCAAGCACAACGTCACGCGCTTCCCCTACGAGATCGCGCGCCTCGCCCAGGACATGGCCGGCGGCCTGATGGTGACGCTGCCCTCCGACCAAGACTTCAAGAACCCCGCGACCAAGCCGATCCTCGAGAAATACTTGAAAACCCGGCCCGGCGTGTCGGTCGACAACCGGCGGCGCGTGCTGCGCCTGATCGAGAACATGACCATGGGGCGCAACGCCGTCGGCTATCTGACCGAGTCGATGCATGGAGCCGGCTCGCCGCAGGCCCAGCGCATTCAGATCGCGCGCCTCTCGGACCTGCCCGGCAAGAAGAAGCTGGCCGAGAAGCTCGCGGGCGTGAAGCCCGACGGCGACAAGAAGTAGAACTCAGCCCTCGTTCTTTTCACCGGGAGGTCACGCGACCTCCCCGCCCTTCGCGGTAAAGCCGCGCCGGGACCCCCCCGCGGGGTTCGCTTCGCTCACGAAGTGCCTAGCCCTCGTTCATCAGGGCGCAGTAGCCGTCGGAGTCGATGCCGAGCGGTTTGGCCATGCGCAGGAGGTACGTGGCGAACGCCTGGAGCCAGGTGATCTCCACGATCTCGCGATCGGTGAAGCACGCCTTGAGGGCGGCGAAGGTCGCGTCCGTGGCCACGCCGGCGTGGGCGATTTCCTCCACGTAGACCAGCGCGGCGCGCTCGCGCGCATTCAGCACCTTGCTGTCGGCGATGGACCCGCCCAGCGCCTTGAGCTTCTCGCGGTTGGTCTTCGTCCGCATGGCCTGCGCCAGGTGCATGTCATGGCAGAACGAACAGCCGTTGACCCCGGCCACGTGCACCTCGATCAGATTGCAGAGCTCCTTCTCCAGGCTCAGACCGCGATCCATCAAGTGGTAGAAGGGCAGCGAGCGCCACAGCAGCGTGGGCAGGCGCGCGTAGATCACGCGGGCAGGCATCATGGCCTTACCGAAGGTGCGCCGGACGAACCAGTTGAAGAGCCGCACCAGCAGGCTCTTGGGTCGGTCGATGGGCGCGAGGCGTAGCGAGCTGCCCGGCTCGACTTGGGACATTTCTGGGACGCTGACCGTGCTCGGCGTGGCAGTGTTGTTCAGGACCATGTTGGTTCCTCCACCCACAACACGCTCTCACCGGGGCAAAGGTTACGGGTTGCCCTAAAATTCTCGGCACTCGGCCACAACCCTCCGGAAAGGCGCGCAATTTTGTCCCTCAACGCCGCGTTCGAGTCGCATCGTGAGCTGCTCTTCCGACTCAGCTATCGGATGACGGGCAGCACCGCCGACGCCGAAGACATCGTGCAGGACACCTTCGCTCGGGCCCTCGAACGTCCTCCCATCGAAGACGACCGCGACCTCAAGCCCTGGCTGGTGCAAGTGGCACTCAATCTCGGCCGCGATCACCTGCGTCGCCGCAAACGTCTGGGCTACACCGGTCCGTGGCTCCCGGCGCCGCTCGAGACGGAGGGCGCCGACGACGCCACGCCGAGCCACCCGGAGGCTCGCTACGGTGAACTCGAGAGCGTCTCCCACGCGTTCCTGGTCGCCCTCGAAGCCCTTACGCCCGCCCAGCGCGCCTGCGTGATCCTGCGCGACGTGCTCGGACACTCGGTGAGCGAGGCGGCCACGCTGCTGCGGGTCTCGGAAAGCAACCTCAAGACCATGCACCACCGCGCACGAGCCAAGCTCTCCGAGTACGACGCACAGCGGGTGCCGCTCACGCGCGAGCTCCAGGGGCGCACGCGCGAGGCCCTGGTGAAGCTCTTCATGAGCCTGCTAGCGGGCGACGTGGCCTCACTCGAGTCCATGCTTGCCCAGGACGTGATGGCGATCAACGACGGCAACGGCGAGTATTTCGCGGCCCGGGTGCCGCTGCTCGGCCGCGAGCGGGTGATCAAGTTCCACATCAAGGTCGGCGCCAAGCGTGGCTCGCCAGCGTTCGCCATCCGTCAGATCAACGGCTTGCCCGCGGTGGTCTGCGAGTTCTTCCGCCACGTCGACGGCATGGCCCCGCGCGCCGTCATCGCGCTGGTGCTCGATCGACAGGGTCACGTGCGCTGGCTCAACACCACCGTGGCCTCGGGGAAGTTGAGCCGTCTGCGCTTCGACATCTGAGTGGGCTCAGTCGAGCATGAACGAGAAGCCGCCGCCCAGGTAGAAGGCTTCGGCCTTGTAATTGCCGTTGTTGATGGGCTGCTGGATGGCGGACTCCGGACGAATCGCCGCCGGTGCCTTGATGACGCCGTCGCGAACCTTGGGGTCGACCATGAAGATCCAGCCGGCCACGGTATCGAAGCGAACGGTGTCAGTGAAGTTGAGGCCGAAGCCGCCGGTGAGCACCACCTTGTTGGTGTCGAGCGTCATGGGCGTAAGGTGGGGGTTGGAGAAGGCACCCTTTTCGTAGGCCAAGCCGCCGCGGAAGATGGTCTTGATGGGGAGCCAATCCTCCGGAAGGATCGCCTCGTAGCCGCCACGAATGCTCCAGGTGTCCTTCATGTTGCGCTGGATCTTCATGTTGCCTACGTCGTAGTCGCCGATGCCGCGGATGTTCTGCATCTGCACGCCGTGAGGCTTCACGGGGATGTCCTTCTGCGTCGACCAGGCCTCGTACACGAAGGTGCCCTCCATGCGCAGCCAGTCGGCCGGGTGGATCTCGCCGCCAACGCGCCCGATCCAAGGGAACTTGATCTCGATGTCCGCCTTGTTGCCCTTGACCGTCGCGTTGTCGAACAGCGGCGAGGTCGGCAGCGAGATCTGCAGATCCGCCGCGCCGTGCAGGCTGTAGGGGAAGGTGAAAGACGCACCCAGGCGCGCGATCTCCATGTCCCAGGTGAAGCCCACCGCTCCGGAGATGCCAACCGCGGGGAACAAGTCGAGCGTGACCGTGGAGTCGAACTCGGGGTCCTCGGGGAACGAACAGGCGAAGGCGTCGCAGCCGCTGAGCGCGGTCTTGGCCTTGAAGCGGCCGGTCCAGATCTGCACGTCCGCGCCCAGGGAAAGGCCCTCGATGCCGTGGTAGGCCAGGCCGAGACTGATCGCCGACAGGAGGCTGCCGCGCATGTTGATCAGCGAGTAACGCGAGGGCGCCGGCTGCCGCAGTCCTCCCGCCGTGACGCTCTCGGGCCAGCCCATCAGGATGGTGTTGGGCGCGAAGATGCCGGCCGCGAACGTCCAGTCCTCGAGCCCGAAGTTGTGGCTCATGCTCAAGCTGGGAATGGGCAGTGGCATCGGCTCCGCGTCCACCTTCGCCTGAGGCATGCCTGCCGCGTCGTAGCGCGTAAAGCTGCCCATGAAGATGGTCATCGTGGCGTCCATCAACACCTGATTGCCCGAGTATTTGAGGCCCGCCGGGTTGTACCAGAGGGAGCTCGGGTCGTCGGCGCCCGCCACGAACGCACCGCCGCGCGACAGGGCGCGTGCGCCGCGATCGAAGAGATAGAGACCGCCCGCCTGGACCTTGGCGCAAGGAACGAGGATCAAGAGCGCCAACAGCAGGCGTCCCACCCAAAGATTTCGCGTACTCATCAGTTGGCCTTCTTACTAAGGTCGCGACCCTGAATGACTTTGTAGAGACGCTCGAGACCGCGGTCCTGGTCGTTGAGGAACGCGCGCACTTGCTCGAACGTTGCCCGGTAGTCATCGGCAGTCATGGGCTTGTCGCGTGGATCGGTGGGATCCTCGCGATTCACTTCGGCAGAGGAGTCGATGAACTCTTCGAGCGGGGACTGACCCGCATCGTCGGCGAGTGCACCGTTCTTGAGCAGCCTGGCCAGGGGCGTGGCATCCGGCCCCTGGTAGAGATCGGTGATGCGCTTGGCGAGCTCGAGCGAGGTCATGGCCGCGCTCTCGTCGACGTTGGGCAAGTCCTTGCCGTTGCCGTTGCCCTTGTCCATCAGCTCGAGAGTGTTGGGCGCGAGGCCCAGTGCTGCGAACTGCACGAGCGGCGTGAGATCCGGATCGCGATCCACCAGCATCAAGGTGTCGAGCGCAGCCACGACCAGGCCCTGGAATGCCGTGGGGTTGTTCTCCTCGTCCATCAAGTAGGCGTTGAGCTTGGAGAACTCTTCGCCCGCCTTGTCTTCCTTCCAGAGCACGTCGAGCAGATCGAGACCTGCTGCCGTGGCCGGATGGCCGAGCACGCCCGCCAGACGCCCCGAGAGTCCAGTTCCCCAGTCTTCGAGATCCCCCGCGTCCCGATGCGCCTTGATGCGCGCGCGGATCCACGGAATGAGCTGGAGGGTCGTCGCGTAGGCGCGGCGGTTGTGCAGCGCGTACACGGGAGCGGTCGGGTTGGTCTCGTCCTTGTCGACCGTGAGGAACTGGTCCACCAGGGCGCTGCGGGCGGCGAGCCACTGCTCGTGGCGGTCGACGTTGTCGCCCTCGAAGGCCTTGTCGATGCTCTTGAGCGCGTCGAGCAGCAAGTAGAGCGGCAGTACGCCCTTGCCCTTGGTACCCGTCACGACACGGCCCAGACCGTCCATGCACTCCACCTGCACGGAGCCGTCCATCCCGGTGGACTCCACGGGCACGCAGGTGTTGGTCACGGAGTAGGCCCGCCCGTCGCGGTAGGTGAGCGCCTCGTCCACGGTGAGCATGCGCTTGAAGAAGTTGGTGAGCACGGTGATGCCGTCGCGCTGCTTGCCGTCGACGCCCGTGATCTTGATGGTGCCGAGCGTGGTCTGCGCCTTCTGCAGGATGTCGCCCAGCTTCTCGTCCTCGAGCGCGCGAATCAGGATGGGTTCGTAGCTCACCAGGTTCGACTGCGGAGAGTAGAACTTGCCCTTGGGGTCACCGTTCTGCGAGCAGCCCTCGTCGCCCTTCTTGACCTTGGCCGGACAGCGGAAGTCCGTGGGACGCCGCGAAGGCCAGTGCAAGTGCAGCGTGGAGAGCAGCTCCGCGAACATGTAGCCCTTGCTGGCCACCTTGCCGTCCGGCGAGTCTGTGAACAACTCGTGGTCGTCGAAGGCGAAGCCGAGCGGGCGGCTCGCCGTGAGAAACGACTGGGAAGCGCCGTTGAACTTCACGTCGCTCTGCTTCATCTCGAGGGAGAACAGGATGTCGGGCTCGAACTCCGCCAGCGCCACCCCGTGCTTGGTGGGGAACGGATCGAACAGGTCCGACACGAACTTGTTGCGCGGTACGTGGATGAAGCGCGCGATGGACGTGGGCGAGGGCTTCAGAGTGAAGCCCGTGAACTGCGCAGACTTCTCCTGCGTTTGACCGAGGTCGTTGGCCAAGCCAGCTTTCTCGAGGCAAAGCAGCTGCGTGTCCTTGATGACCACCTCACTGCGTAGGTCCAGGATCGAGCGCATGTGGGCTTCAGCGCCGTTGGGCTGCTTGACGAACTCGCACTGGTCGTAGGAGCCGGTCATGCCCGGTGTCGCTGCGCACGCGGCCGTCGCGATGCCAGCGATGAGGGCGTTGGCGCCGGGCTGATTGACGGGATCCGGGAACACCAGCGGCGTTCCCGTAAGCGGGTCGTTGGCCGACAACAAGGCCTTGTCCTTGTTGCAGTTGGGCACCAGGTTGGTCGCGTGGATGGTGGAGATGAGCCGCTGGAACAGGCTGCGGTTCATGCCTACGTCGGTGTTCATACCCAGATCGCCGCCCATGGAGCCGCGCGCGACCTCGGTCTTGAAGTCGTGGACGATCTCCGAGTTCATCTTGGTCGCGTCGGCGTCGCTGTAGCGACCGTCGGTGATGGTGATCGGGGCGCCGTTGTAGCTGACCTGATCCTTGTACTTCATGAACTTGGCGATCAGGTGCGTGCTCGCCACCGACTGCGGATCGGCGAAAGACTTGATCACCGCGTCGAGCTGACCGGTGCGCTCCATCATGCGTAGGCCGACCTGGATCAGGTCGTCCCAGAACTCGTGGGGCATGCCCTCCCCCATCAAGCCGATGAGCTTGGCCTCGGGATAGTCGTCCGAGAGCTTGTCGATGGCCAGGCCGGCGAACACCGGCGCGGCGCCGTCGCTCTCGTGGTTGCGCATCAGCTCGTCGAGTACCGCGAGGAGCTCGTCGGTCTCCGGGTAGCGAGCCATGGCGCCCAGCGCGTGGACCAGATCGAACATGGGGCCGTTGTCGACGTCGGCGCCCTTGAACTTGAGGGCGGTGCCCTTCTCGCCGAAGGTCTCGGTGCGGTCGGCGCTGGCGCCGAGCATGGGCCGAATGCCGTAGGCCAGCTTCTCCACCACGCTCTTGTCGCCGTCGCGGGTGAGCAGCGGGTACTGCTCGCGCAGGAGCCCCGCCAGCAGCGTGCGGTTGGCGTCCACGTACTGATAGACCAGGGCGTCGTCCTGGAGCGCGCGGCCGTCGTCGTCGCGGTTCTTCTTGTCCGAGCTGACGCGGGCGAAGGGACTCGGCGACTTCTTGTCCAGACTCACCCCGTCGGCAGCCAGGGCGAAGCCGGTGTCGTCGCGCTTCACCACCCAGAGGGAGGGGTCGTCCTCGGGCGCGAAGGCCGGGTCGCTGGTCAGCAGCAGGTCCATGGCGGCGCGCAGCGTGCTGTCGGCGGGGGCCGGCGCATCGGCGGCCTTGGGCTCGGCGAGCTCGAGGGCCCCGGCCTTCATCAGATCGGTAAACGCTGGATAGGCGCTGCCGTCCTTGGTGACGAGCTTGAGGAATTGTCGCGTGAGCTCATCGAGGCGCGGGTACGTGAGCGAGGGGCGCACCACGCCGAGCACTTGCTTGAGGGGGCGATAGCCGACGCGCGGGGCCACACGGGCCAAGGTGGCGATGACCTTCTTGGAGGCCGGCTTGTCCGCCAGCAGCTCGCCCATGATCTTTTCGAGCGCCCGGGTGGAATCGGGGATCCACTCGTCGGGGAGATCGTAGAAAGGGATCAGGTTCTGCAAAAAGGTGTCGAGTTCGCCACTCTGGAACATGGCGGAGCCCATGGCGTCCTTGTCCCCGAAGACCTGATCGAGGGCGGCGACCAACTCCTCCCGATGTTCGACCATCGCCTTGAAACGCGGATCCGCGTCCGCCGGCGCATCGCCACCGCCATCGCAGGGCGCGTTGAAGCGTAGGCCCGTGAGTTCCGACGGATAAGCCGCAGCGGCCACGCGCTTGCAGAGGATGTGAAAGACCTCGCCGCCCGTGGAGAGTTCTTCGCGCTCGAACGAGGGTTGTGTCCCCTCGGCGCAGCCCGAAGCAATAAGCAAACCGGCAGCCAAAACGGCCGCCGAAGACGCCCTAACCTTGCCAACCATGGGCGCGAACTTAGCCGTATGGCGGTGTAGGCCGTATGACTGTCCGACCGAGACTTTGTGACCGAAGCGACCTTGAAATTGTCCGAACGGAACATACCGGACGGAATAAAGTCTTGACCGGAAACGACAGCGCGTGTCCCCTAGCCCTACTTGGCTTGAGGTGTCGCATGCACGTCGCAATCAGCATTCTACGTGGAATATCCGCTGTTTTGAGAGATCGCGGAATCTCGACCGAGACTTTCCTCCGTGACGCAGGCATCGACCGAGACGTCTTCGAGGGTCCCGCGAACGTGGACATGGCGGTCACTGCCCAGGCGGTCCGCTCGGCCTATCGGTTGACCGAGGACCCTGCCATCGCCCTGCGCATCGGCATGTCGGCTCCGTTCCAGTCCTTGGGTGTCGCCGGACAAGTTTTCCTACATTGTCCGACGATTCGCGCGGTGATCGGCGAGGTGGACCGCTACCTGCCCCTGCTTCAGCCCATGAGCCGCCTGCGCATGCTCGAAGAAGGCGATCGGGCTCACTTGATCTACGAGCCTCCCTTCGCGGATGCCCGTGCCTACCGCTTCGGGACCGAGCTCGCGCTGGCCTTCGTGGTCCGCATCGGTCGCCACTTCACCACGCAGCGCGCGACGCCGATCGAGGTGCGTGTGTGCCATCAGGCGCCGAGCTACGCCGGCGTGTACGGCGAGCTGTTCGGCTGTCCGGTGCGCTTCGGCGCAGCACGCAACGAGATCGTCTTCAATCGAGCCCTGCTTGATGTGCCGCAGCCCTTCAGCGACGAGCCGCTCTGGCGCGTGCTCAAGCACCGCGCCGAGGAGATGCTGGTGCAGGAGCAGGCCCGTGAGCACCTGCACGAACGTGTGAAGCAGGTCCTTCACCACGAGGTGGACTTGAGCAGCGTTCACCCGGTGGGCATCGCGCGTCGCCTCGGCATGAGCCCGCGCAGCTTGCGCCGGCGGCTCAGCGACGAAGGTCACTCGTTGTCGGCTCTGGTCGACGAGGTGCGCCGTGAGGTCGCGCTCACCGAGCTCGGCAACCCCGAGATGCCCATCAAGCGCATCGCGGACCGCGTGGGCTTCTCGGAGGTCAGCGCCTTCCACCGCGCCTTCAAGCGCTGGACCGGTCTCACGCCGGCCCGCTACCGCGCCCAGGGCGTGAGCGGCCTGGCCCGCGCCAGCTGAGCGTTCTCGCGGCGTCCCTAGAGCGAGATGACCATCACCTGGCCGAGCTGGCGGCCGCCCTGCGGGGTGCGTACGCCCGGCACGAGATAGGGCTCTCCGAGCTTCTCGTATCCGAGCTTGGCCAACAGGCCGTGCACCGCGAGGTTCGACGCGTACGCCTCCCCAAAGGCGCCCGCGACGCGCTGGGCACGCAGGTAGCCGTGGAACTCCCGAAAGAGCTCGCCCGCGACCCCACGGCCGTGCGCCTCGGGCAGGAGATTGCAATGCATGTGGGCGGGATAGCGGTCGGGATCCACCCGTGGGCGGTGGGGCCCCGACACATTGCTCACGACGTCCCAGCCGGCGCGCCACCAGAAGCCGGCCGTTCCTGGGCGAGCCCACAAAAACCGCACGAGATTGTGGCGTAGACCGACCGAGAACTCGCTGCGAGCAGCGCGCGTGTCCACGCAACCGAGCAAGTATCCGAGCACACGATCCGAGTCCGAGACGGCCACGAAGCAGCTCTGCGGTTCCTCGTCCGTGTAGTAGCTCGTGTACATGTCGACCCAGCTCTCGCGATCCGGGTACTCGCGTTCGACCTGCTCGCCGCTCTGCGCGGTCTGCCAGCAGATGTCGCGCACGACCTCGCGATCTCGAGACTCGTACGGGCGTACGCGGATGACAGAGCTCATGGTCCCCGCGGACTGTGGCCCGACGTGCCGCGAAAGACCACTGCGCGAGGTCTTGATGGCGGCACGCGCTCTACCTCGAGCTCGCTAGCGCTGAACGCGGCGACTCACCAGCTGACCTGCACGTAGCCGCCGTAGCTCCAGTTCTCGCTGAGCGTGACATTGGTGGCCGTGCTGGTGGCCCAGCTGCTGCCGCCCGCGCCGGCTTCCCACATGCCCGCGCCGCCGCCGTAGTAGCCGCCGCCGCCGCCGCCGCTCGCGCTATCCCCGTTGAGCGCGGGGCCGGCGTTTCCGCCCTTGCCGAGCGAGCCGCTGGCAGCCGTACCGTAGTTGGGCAGCCACGTGCCTCCCGCGCCGCCCGCTGCCGACGTGCCTCCCTGGGGCACGACCGAACCGTAGGTGGCGTAGCAAGAGCTCGGCGGAGCGCCGCCGCCGTTGGCTCCGCCGCCGTAGCCACCGTTGACGCCGCCCGCGACCTGATTGCAGGGCGAGCCGCCGCCGCCACCGCCGCCGACCACGATGCGCGTGGCGAGCTGTTCTTCTTCGGTCATGTCCGCGTTCCAGTTGACGCGCACGTCGGACGCGCCGCCACCGCCACCCGCATAGCGATCGCCATAGGCGGTGCTGCCAGCGCCGCCACCGTTGTAACCGCCCGCGCCAGCCGTCAGCGTGGTTTCGTTGCCGTCGCCGCCGCGGCTGCCGACGAACACGGTCAGCGTATCCCCAGCGTTCAGGGTCACGGTCGCCAGGGCGCGACCGCCGTAGCCGTAGTAGCCCGCCGTCACCCAGGCGTTGCTCTCTTTCTCTCGGCCGTAACCGCCCGCAGCGCCCTGCGCTTCGATGGTGACCGTGCGCACACAGGGCGGCTTCATGTTCACCGCCTGAGGCCCACCCGGATCGCTGAAGTAGAAGGTCTGGGACCCCGTTCCAGCCGTGCAGGCGAAGTTCGCGAGCACGTTGACGGGACCGTTCACGGTCACCTTGCAGACCGTGAGACCTTCGCAGCCGCCGCCGCTCCAGCCCAGGAAGGTAGTTCCGGTGGTGGCCGAAGGCGTGAGTTCCACGACGGACCCGCGCATGAACAGGGCCTCGCACTCGGTGCCGCAGGAGATCTCGGCGTCGCTGGAGGCCACCACGCCGACGCCCGTACCGCCCATGTTCACGTGGAGCAGATAGTGCGTCTTCGCGAAGCTCGCGGTGACCGTGGTCGCCGACGCCACCGTGAGCGTGCAGGGATCCGTCCCCGTGCAACCGCCGCCGCTCCAGCCCATGAAGGCAGAGTCCTCAGCGGCCGTGGCCGTGAGCGTGACCATGCTGCCCTGGTCCACCGAGCCGGTGCAGGTGCTGCCGCAGTCGATGCCGCCGGCGCTCGAGGTCACCGTGCCCGTACCGTCGCCCGCGAGCATGACCGACAGTGCGGCCTGCGGGACGACCGGGATGGATCCCCCATCGTTCTTCTGCCCGGAGTCAGTGGTGCCGCCGTCGTCGTTGGGCAGCACGATGCCGTCGAACTCGTCGCCCGGCTTCACGTCTTCGAGCTGGCCTTCCGTGAGGTCGGTGCACACGCCGATGGCCCCGAGGCCGGTCGAGTAGCAGCTTTGTTCAGTGTTCGTACACAACACCTGGTAGCAAGTGCCGCCGAGGAATACCGTGAGTCGCTGCGAGGCCTTGTTCTCGAAGGCCACCAGCGACTTCTGCTCCACCACCAGCGCCTCCACGCCACCGAGGCTCGGGCCGAAGCCGCGCACGATGACGCGGATGTTGTTGGAGCCACCGGAGCCGCGCACGACGCCGAACGAGAGCGGCAAGCGGTAGTGTCCGTCTTCCATCGCCTGCGAGAGCTCGAAGCGGCGCGTGTCTGGCTTCTCGGCCGCTCCGTCTGCACTCTGAATCTCGACCTCGACGGCCGTCAGCTGACTACCGACGGCAAGGTCGCTGTTGACCACCACGAGGAGTTGGGTGGCCGGTACGTTCTCCGTGGTGCAGCCGGACAGGAGTCCGCAGACCAGGAAGAGAAAGCTCAGGACCGTCTGGACGTTTCGAATCGACATCGACCTATCCATGTTCACTTCCCCGGACTCGTGAGGATGGCGCCCGTGCTGCCGCCATAGGGCGAGTCGGTGCTCGAACCGCCGCCGGCCACGCCCACTGCGGTGCCCACGGCTGCACCGACGACCACCACGCCTACAGCCGTCCACAGCCACGGGTTCTTGTAGAGCGGCTTCTTCTCCTGCTGCTTGGCGACCGGAATCTCCGGCAGCACCACCACCAGCGTGACTTCCTCGCCGCCCGAGGCTTTGACGCGGCGTTTTTCGCTCTGGCGTCCATTGGCCTTGAACTCGAGCACATGGTCGCCGACCTCGAGGACGAGGTTGGAGAAGTCGCCCTGGAAAGACTCGCCGTCCACCACCAGCGTGGCTTCCCGAGGTGTGACGTCCACCTTCACGCGCGCCACGTAGCCCTTGGCGCGCGCGAGCAACGCTTCGGTGTCGCTGCGCATGGCGCCCTCGAGGGAACGCACCGGCGATGCCAGGGCCTGCTCGAGATGCTGAATGGTGTCCGCATAGTGGCGCATCTCGAACTCGACCATGCCGAGACCGCGCAATGTGCGTGCGTTGGAGTAGAGGTCGTTGGCCCGACTGAACTCGGCGCGGGCTTCGGCGTAGTTCTTCGCCATATACTCGGCGACCGCACGATCGACGGCTTCGTCGTACCCGGGAGGCGGTGCACTCGCAGGCGCGGCAGGCTGCACTGCGGCAGGCGCAGGAGCAGGCGTCGTGGCCTGGGGCGCCGCAGCTGCCGGGGCTGGCTTGGGAGCCGCCTTCTTTGGAGCCGCTTGCGCTTGGACCGAGTTGAGGCTGAAAAACAGGAAGAAAACGGCGATAACGCCAGCACGAATCTTCATCACTAGCCCTTGTCAGGCGGACCGGTTCCCCCCCGTCCGCAGTACGATCCTGTACTAAAACGCCTGAGCGCCGCTAGAACGTTTTCAAAGCTCGTGCGTCCTACGCGCCATGCAAGGTGCTTGAGGTGCGACGCGCAGTACGGTTTAATTCTGATGATTGGATGGGTGTAACCGTCCTCTCATATGGGGATCCAGATCGTACGCGCGGCGCGCGTATACCATCCTGACTGTTCGCGCGCGTCGTTCGCGCGCTCCGACGAACCTGCTGCTAGGGGCAAACCATGTCTTCGAAGATTCCGTCGCCAGGGACCGTTCTAGGCGGCAAATACCGTGTCGTTCGTCTGCTCGGCGAAGGTGGCATGGGTGTGGTGCTCGAAGCGGAGAACGAGATCACCGGCAAGCGAGTCGCCGTCAAATGGTTGCATCCTGAGCTGGGCGAACACCCCGAGGGCGGACAGCGCCTGATTCGTGAAGCTCAGGCGTCCTCCAAGGTTCGCCATCCGAACGTGGTCGACGTGTACGACATCGCCAAGGACGGCGATTCCATGTTCATCGTCATGGAGTTCCTCGAGGGCGAGACCCTGGAAGCGCTCTTGCAGCGCGGCAACGTGCCCATGTACGAGCTGATCGCCATGATCATCCCGGCCATGCGCGGTGTGCACGCGGCGCACAAGGTGGGCATCATCCACCGCGACATCAAGCCGGCCAACATCTTCCTCACGAACGAGGACGACATGCCCCGGCCGGTCCCGAAGGTGCTCGACTTCGGCATCTCCAAGATCAGCGATCCCAAGAGCCTGAGCCTGACCAAGACCGGCGCGGCCATGGGTACGCCCATGTACATGTCCTACGAGCAGCTCACGGGCGTGAAGGACCTCGACCATCGCACCGACGTGTATGCGTTCGGCGTCATCCTCTATGAGGCCATCACGGGTCAGGCGCCCTTCCAGGCCGAGACCTTCCCTCAGCTGGCCATCCAGATCGCGACCCAGGAGCCCACGCCGCCGCGGCAGGTGCGTGACGGCATCCCGCCGTCGCTCGAGAAGCTCGTGCAGAAGGCCATGGCCAAGCAGCGTGACGCGCGCATCCCGAACCTGCAGGCCTTCATCGACGAGCTCGAACCCTTCTCCACCGAGCGCGGCTTCCGCGAGCGCATGACGGACGGCGCGGCGCCCGTGCCGCTGGTTCCGGTGGCGACGAACCCCGAGGCCGAGACGCCCATCGCCAATGCGCCGAGCCGTCAGACCGAGCGCAACAAGCTCGAGCGCGACAGCATGGGGCGCGTGAGCATGCAGGTGGCTCCGACCATGCCGGGCTCCAGCTCGGACCAGGGTGGACAGCGCACCAAGCTGCTCATCGCCGCGGCGGCTGCCGTGGTGATCGGACTCGGAGCCTGGATCGCGCTGTCGGGGCCCAGTGACCCGCCCCCCGTGGCCGCGGCGCCGCCTAGCCTGCCCAGCACGCCCAACCCGACTGCCAATCAGCAGCCGCTGTCGGCCCAGCCCAAGGCCCAGGTCGCGGCGCCCGAACCGAAGCTCGACACCACCGCGCTGGCCCCCGAGCCCACGCCGGCTCCGGTGACCGCTGCGGACGTTCAGACGGCTCAGCTCGGCAAGACTGGGGCCGCCGCGCCCCACGCGGTCGACGCCGCTTCGGAGAAGCGCCGCGAGCGCAAGGCCCGCAAGGACGCCGAGGCTGCCGCCGCCCCCGCCGTGGCCGCACCTGCAGCCGCTCCGGCAGCTTCGCCCTGCGGCAGCGGTCGCGCGGGCGTCGTGTGCAGCAGCGACTTCAAGTGAGCCCGCGGCGCCCCGTTCGCCGCGCCTAGCGCTCGCGCAGGCGCTGCAGGACGCCGGGCAAAATCCGCTTGTAGAAGGTCTCGGGTGCCAGGCGCTTCGTGCGCCAGGCCCACTGGCCGTCCGCCATCGGCACGCAGTAGAGCTGACCTGCGTCACAGGCCCCGAGCGCCACGCGCGCAACGTCCGGAGCCTGCAGCTTGGACTTGGCCATTAGCTTCTTGGCCAGCGCCTCGAGCTCGGGCCCACCCGAGGAGCGAGCGGCGTCGACGATGTTGGTCTGGAAGAACGTGGGGCAGAGCGCCGTGATGCCTACGCCGAATGGGGCCAGCTCACTCGCGAGGGTCTCCGACAGCGCGATCACGCCCGCCTTGGTCACGTTGTAGGGCCCCATGTTGGCGCTGCTGAGCAGACCCGCGGCGGAGGCAACGTTCAGGATGTGCCCAGAGCGTTGCTTCTTCATGCGTGGAACGAAGGCATGGCAGCCGTGCACCACCCCCCACAGGTTGATCGAGAAGATCCACTTCCAGTCCGCGAGCGGTATGTCCCCGATGTCGCCGGACACCGCCACGCCCGCGTTGTTGACCAACAGATCCACGCCGCCGAAGGCCTGCTCGGCCCGCACGGCCAGGGCTTCGACCTGGGCCGCATCGGTCACGTCGCAGCGTTCGGTCTCGGCCTGGGCACCGAGCGCCACCACTTGGCGCGCCGTGTCCACCGCTGCGCCCAGGTCCAAGTCCGAGACCAGGATCCGCGCCTTTCGACGGGCGAGTTCGAGGCACAGGGCGCGGCCGAGTCCGCCGCCTGCCCCGGTGACGACGGCGCGTGGAGTGCTGGGTAAGGTCATGGCCGCGAGTCTAGCTCGCCTCACGGGCCGCCGAGAACCAGGCGGTTCTGCTCTCGACCTCCGTGGCCGCGGCCTCGTTCTTCTGTACGGCGCACGGCCTGTCCGGTGTGCATCCCTGCTTCGGTACAACGAGCGCGGCAGCGACCTCAGGCCGGTTCGGCCAGTGGGTTCTGGGCTTGCGCCGAGCGACGCTTGGCCGAGAGCCGGAAGTACGCGAAACCGAGCGTCATCAAGGCCACGAACAGAGCGCCCACCAGCGGGTTGCTGTAGAGCATGGCGACCAGACACACCAAGGCCCCGAGCAGGGCAAAGCCCGGAAACCAGGGATAGGCAGGCGCCAGAAAAGAGCGCTCCATGGCCGGCGCGCTCACGCGCAGCTTGAACAAGCTCGCCATGCTCAACACGTACATCGTGATCGCCCCGAACACGGACATGGTCACGATGTTGGCGGTCAGCGTCTGTCCGCCGAAGGAGATCAGCTCGTCGCTGTAGATGGCCGCCACCCCCACCAAACCGCCTGCCAGGATGGCCCAGTGAGGCGTGCGAAAGCGGGCGTGCACGCGCCCCAAGCGAGACGGCAAGTAGCCCGCGCGCGCGAGCGCATAAATCTGTCGGGAGTAACCGAGGATGATCCCGTGGAACGATGCGATGAGCCCGAACAAGCCGAGCCACACCAACATGTGTAGCCAGCCGCTCTGCTCTCCGACGATCATCTTCATGGCTTGCGGCAGCGGATCGTTGATGTTGGCGAGCTTGCGCCAGTCGCCCGCGGCCCCGGCGAACACCATCACGCCGATGGCCAACACGACCAAGGTCAAGATGCCCGTGATGTACGCGATGGGGATGGAGCGCTTGGGAGTGCGCGCTTCCTCGGCCGCCATGGCCACGCCTTCGATGGCGAGGAAGAACCAGATCGCGAACGGAATGGCCGCGAACATGCCCGGCAAGGCGGCGTCGGAGAACGTGTCCTGGCCTGCCCAGCCCGCGCGCACGAAGTTCGCGAGCGAGAAGCCTGGAGCCACCACGGCCATGAAGACGAGCAGCTCGAAGATGGCCAGTAGCGTGACGAAGAGCTCGAAGGTGGCGGCGATCTGCACACCCACCAGATTCAGCCCCATGAACACGAGGTAGGCGCTCACCGCGGCAGTCTTGGGATCCAGCCCGGGAAACTGCACGTTGAGATAGGCGCCGATGGCGAGGGCGATGGCTGGTGGAGCGAACACGAACTCGATCAGCGTGGCGAACCCGGCCACGTAGCCTCCCAGTTCACCGAACGCGCGCCGGCTGTACTCGAAGGGTCCTCCCGCGTGGGGAATCGCCGTGGTCAGCTCCGTGAAGCTGAAGATGAAGGTGGTGTACATGAGCGCGACGAACGTCGAGGTCACCAAGAAGCCGAGCGTTCCAGCGGAGGCCCAGCCGTAGCTCCAACCGAAGTACTCGCCCGAGATCACGAGGCCCACCGCGATGCCCCACAGCTGCAGCGTGCCCAGGGACTTGCTCAGGGTCGGTGTCTCGGAGCTGGAGGTCCCTAGCGTGCTGTCCATCGTCCCTCCCGGTCAATCCCGTGTCGCCTTCCGACAAGCTAGCCCATGAACGGGGCGGACGTCGACGACTTGACTGGGCCGCACAACGCCCGCACTGCACTCTGACTCGAGCCTGTCTTGTTGCTTCCTGCGTCCCAGCCCTGGAACCACGTTTCGCGCATGCTTCCAACGCGATCCAAGTGCGCCGGCGCAAGCCTCCTTTTCGACCTCGCGGCGGCAGAACTATACTCTGCTCGTCTTACAGTCCGGGAAGTCGTCCGGCCGCTCCCCCGAGGGTCTCATGCTCGACTTCCTGCGTCGGTTGTTCTTGACCGACGACTTCATGCCGCACGGACACTGCTACTTCTGGCGGCCCGAAATCGTCTGGCTCCACGTCACCTCGGACGCCATCGTGGCGCTCTCTTACACGACCATTCCGTTCACGCTCGGCTACTTCGTGCGCAAGCGACGGGATCTACCGTTCACCTGGATGTTCCTGTGCTTCGCCGCCTTCATCATCGCGTGCGGCGCCACGCACTACATGGAGATCTGGACCCTCTGGAATCCGGCTTACCGACTCTCCGGTGTGATCAAGGCGTTTACCGCGTTGGTCTCGCTGCCGACCGCGTTCCTCCTCGTGCGCCTCGTGCCGAAGGCGCTGGCCATTCCCAGTCCCGCGGAGTTGCGACGGCTGAACGCCGAGCTCGCCACCACGGAGGCGGCCCTGCGTAGGAGCAACGCCGGGTTGGCGGCGGCCAACTCCGAGCTCGAGGCCTTCAGCTACTCGGTTGCGCACGATCTGCGAGCACCGCTGCGCCATATGGATGGCTTCGCACACATCCTGCTGGCGGATTACTCCCAAGAGATCGACGAGCAGGGACAGGATTGCCTGCAAGAAATCCGCGCGAGCGCCACCCGCATGGCCGTGCTCATCGACAGCTTGCTCGAGTTGTCGCGCGTAACGCGCAGTGATCTGAGCATCCGGAGCGTGAACTTGTCGGAGCTCGCACGTGCCTCGCTGATGCGCCTGCAGGCGTCCGCCCCCCAACGCGACGTGGAGCTCGTGATCGAGGAGGGGTTGCGAGTCGACGCGGACCCGGAGCTCGCCGCCGTGCTGATCGAAAACCTGCTCAACAACGCCTGGAAGTTCAGCAGCAAAGCGGCCAAACCTCGCATCGAGTTCGGCGCACGCAGCGAACACGGCGAGCGTGTGTTCTACGTGCGCGACAACGGCGCCGGCTTCGAGGAGGGCGCCGCCAAGCGCATGTTCGCAGCGTTTCAGCGCTTTCACGGGCTAACGGAATTCCCGGGCACGGGCATCGGCCTGGCGACCGTGAAGCGCATCGTGCTGCGCCTCGGAGGCCGCGTGTGGGCGTCCGGCAAGGTCGGCGCGGGAGCAACCTTTTACTTCACCCTAGGTGCGGACGGAGAATTCAGTGGGCCCAATCTTCTTGGTAGAGGACAACCCGAGCGACGAGAAGCTCACGCTGATAGCGTTCCGGCGTAGTGGCATCGCCAACGAGATCGTGGTGGCACGGGATGGCTCGGAGGCGCTCGACTACCTGTTCGCGGAAGGCGCGCATGCTGGGCGAGATCCGACCTTGCCCTCCGTCATGCTGCTCGACATCAACCTGCCCAAGGTGGATGGTCTCGAGGTCCTACGCCGCATCCGCGCGGACGCGCGCACTCGCCTCTTGCCGGTGGTGATCCTCACGTCGTCCAAGGAAGACGAGGACGTGCTTCAGGGATACGCGCTGGGGGCCAACGCCTACGTGCGCAAGCCAGTGGACTTCGAGCACTTCACCAGAGCGGTGGCGACCCTCGGGCTATTCTGGCTCTTGATCAATGAGCGTCCTCCGCGAGCGTAGGCAGCGCGAACACGATGCGCGTGCCGTGCGGTGAGCCCGCCTCGATCCAAGCCCGGCCTCCCAGACGCTCCACGCAGCGGCGTACCAGAGCGAGGCCCACTCCGCGCCCCGGGTGAGAGCCAGACGGAACCAGCCGCACGAAGAGTCCGAAAACTCGCTCACGGTCGACGGCAGGGATGCCGGGACCGTCATCCTGCACGCTGAACACAACCTCGCGTGCTCGCTGCTCCGCCGTCACCCGCACCTCGGCGGGCCGAGGGCAAAACTTGACGGCGTTGGAAAGGACCTGCAGCCAGATCTCGAGCAGCGACTCGGCATCGGCCAGGACCCGCGGTAGCGGCGTCGAAAAGACCAGCCCGGCGCCAGCGCACGTGAGCTCCGGCGCAAGCCTCCTGCGTGCTTCGTCGAGGCTCAACGCGGGGTCGATCAGCTGCGGCTGAGCGGGGCGCCTGGCTGCTCGCGCGTAGCGCTCGAGATCAGCCAGCATGCCCTGCATCTCGCGCGCGCCCTCACTCACGTGATCGAGGTAAGTCCGCGACTCCTCGGACAGCTCGTGCGGCGAACTCTGCAGCAAGAGTTCGGCAAAACCGACCACCGCGCGCAGCGGAGCGCGCATATCGTGGCCGATGACATGGAGCAGCTGCGAAAGCTCCCGCTCGCGCGCCTCGAGTGTCGCTCGCAAGGTCTGGATCTCGCCTTCTGCGTTCGACATGCAGCCAGATGGTAGTCGAAGCACCCGGCGCGTTGCGTGAGCATAAATTCCCCGCACTGCACCTTGCGCTCCTAGCCGAGGGACGGGACGGCGACGTCAGGTCTCGCGCTCGAACGAGGCGACGTGCGTCATTGAGGCGTTTAGCAACACTTTCGGTGGCCGAGCCGCTGTCATATGGCGTAGCGTCTCCGTGGGGGTCAACGCGCGGGCTCAGGCCACGTGTCGGGGATGGGAATGCCACCTGCTCGAGCTTCGGGAAGTGGTCAGCGTGGAACAGAGGGGCCACACGGCCGCGTGCTGTACGTCGACGAGGACGTGCTGTCGGCCCGTAGCGCCGCACGCGTGCTCGAGCGCGCCGGCTATCTCGTGGATGTGGTACGCAGTGCCAACTTCGCGCTCGATCAGATGGCCAAGCAGCACTACGACGCGGTGTTGACTGAACTCACCATGTCCGAGATCGATGGCGCCCAGTTCATCTCCCGCGGGCACGCCCTACACCCCTCTGCAGTGTTCGTGGCGGTCACCACCCACGAGGATCCCGAGGGCTACCTGACGCGCCTGCCGGAACGCTGCGTGGTCGGGGTATTGAACAAGCCCTGGACCGCGCCCGACTTGCTGGACATGGTCGAGCGAGCCGTTCGCGTCAGCGCTCACCGCGGGCACATCAGCGCGCCGTCACGCTCCCTCCTCTTGCTGGAAGACCGCCTTTCGCAGACCGACCTCATCCGAGCCTACCTCTTGCGCGGGGCGCCTCACTACTCGCTCACCTGCACGCCGACGTTGCGTGAAGCCCTCGAGCTACTGCGGCGCGAGCGCTTCGATCTCATCCTCACCGACCTCAACCTGCCGGACGCACGCGGACTCGACGCCGTGCGGCGTCTGTTCGCCTCCTCCGGGCTTCCCATCGTGGCGATGAGCGAGTCCATCGATCCGCTGATCGGCGCGCAAGCGCTCGAGCTCGGCGCGAGCGACTTCTTGCCCAAGGACGAGCTGAGTCCGAGGACGTTGAAGCGCATCCTGGAGCACTCGCTTTTGCGCGCCGAGGCACGGCGGCAGCTGGAGGAACTGGCCTTTCGCGACGCGCTCACCGGGCTCTCCAACGCCCGCTACCTGCGCGACCGCCTCGCGCTCGCGGTCTCGGGCAGTCGCCGCACGGGCAGCCCGTGCGCCTTGATCTTCGTCGACCTGGACGGCTTCAAGCCAGTGAACGACGCGTTTGGACATGCAGCCGGTGACTTCGTTCTGCAGACCGTGGCGCGCCGGCTCGATCAGGAGTTGCGCGGTGTGGACACCCTGGCGCGAATCGGCGGCGATGAGTTCGCCGTGCTGCTGGAGGGCGTGGAGTCAGCGGAGGCGGTGACCGCTGTCGCAGCACGTTTGCTCAAGGTGATTGCAGAACCGGTGCCGTGGAAGCAGGACGAATGCAGCGTGTCCGCCAGCGCCGGGATCGCACTCTACTCCGGCGCAGGCGACACCCCGGAGAGCCTGCTGCGCAGCGCGGACTCGAGCATGTACGAAGCCAAACGACTGGGCCCGGGCCGCTTTGCGATCACGAGAGGCGGGCTCGCCCCGTGCCAACTGGGCGACGAGCCGCACGACGCGACCGGCTGACCCGAAGCCTCGTGCTGCGCCGGCCGGCGCCCGTTCGGCGTGTTAGGAAGCCGGCATGCCGACGACACTACTCTGGGACCACGACGGCGTGCTCGTGGACACCGAGGGCCTCTACTTCCAGGCCACCCGTGAGAATCCTCGCGCGCGTGGGCGTGGAGCTCGACGAAGCTCTGTACCGGGAGCTCTTCCTGGTCCAGGCACGAGGCGCCTGGCACCTCGCCGAAGCAGCCGGAGTGGACGCCGCCGTGCTCGAGCAGCTCAAGCACGCCCGCAACGAGCGCTATACCGAGCTCCTGCTGAGCCACGACGTGCTCGTTCCCGGTGTGCTCGGCATGCTCGACCGCCTGCGCGCGCACTATCGGATGGCCATCGTCACCAGCAGCCGCCGCGTGCACTTCGATGCCATCCATCGTACGAGCGGCTTGCCGGCCCGCTTCGAGTTGATCTTGGCGCGCGAGGACTACGAAAACTCGAAGCCCGACCCGGAGCCCTATCTCACGGCGCTGTCGCGGCTGAACGTCGCCGCCGGCGAGTGCCTGGTGATCGAGGACTCCGAGCGCGGCCTGAGCGCGGCCCACGCCGCGGGGATCCGGGCCTGGGCCTTGCCTTCATCGCTGACGCGGGCTTCTTCGTTCGCGCTGGCAGAACGCCAGTTCGCGAGCCTCGCCGAGCTGGTGCAGGCGCTCTAGCTACTCGGGCCTCGAGAGCACGACGTGACAGCTCTCGGAGCAGGTCTCGTCGATCTCGGTGGTCGTGGCCGTCCCCGTGCACGAGACGGGCATGTCGTTGGCCGACTTGCCCGCCAGCGTGAACTTGCCGTCTTCGCCGACCTTCCCCGTGTAGGTCCCCAAGCTGTTCACCGTCAGGTCGCAGCCGCTCTGCGTCACGGTCACGTCCATCCCGATCAGGGCTGCGCCGCCGCAGTGGTCACTGATTTTCCAGGTACCCGCCAGTTGCGGACAGGCCGCTTCCTCCGGACCCGCGTCGGCCGCGCCTCCGTCCGAGTCGTCTCCACAGCCAAGCACCACGAGCGCCGTCCACAACACCCCGCTGCGACCTAGAACCAACTTCATGTCCCCCCCTTGTCTCAATCCTATGGCTTGGCCTTGCTCGACTCCGCGCTACCTGGTGCCGCGTTCGTCGGCGCTGCGGTGGGTGCCGCTGGCGCTAGACTCGCGCCCTCGGCGTACACCGTCTGCGTCACATGCTGACGGGCAAGGCGGGTCTCCGGGAACTTGGCGTTGCGCAAGATGGCGTCGGCGCAGCCCTGCACACTGGTAGGCGTGGCGAAGAAACCTTCGAGCTGTCCACCGCCCGTGACGATCATGGCCAGACGCACCGATTTGGGTTTGCTGGCATCGGCCTCGAGGCAGCGCTCGATGGCCGCCTGCAACGGACGAAAGGCCTTCTGCACCGCCGCGCTGTCGAGGGCGTAGGGGCGCGGATCGGTGAGGGCCGGCTCGGGCTCCGGGGCGACCTGCTTGGCCTTCACGGGCTCGGCCTTGGGCTCCTCGTGCTTGGGCGGCGGCGCGTCGAGCACCGCCAGGGCGTCCTTGGCCTTCTGACGAATGGGCTCGAGCGTGAGCTCGTCGTTGGCGACCGCCTCCAGCGTCCCGCGCGCGTTCTTGGCGCGCAGCTTGCCGAGCACGTCCAATGCTGTCTGCAGTGGGGCCGCCAGATCGGAGCCGGCCGGCTCGGCGTGGTGCAGACGTACGAAGCGATCGAGCCATGCGATGGCGGGTGCGTACTCGAGGCCCTCGAGCGCCTGGAACACCGGCACGAGCTCGCTGGCCGGCGTGTTCGGGTCCTCGGCTCGGGCGAGCAGCAAGGGCGCCGCGGCCTTGAGCTTGCTGCGCGCGGCCGCTTGCGCGAGCGCACCCACGGGGGGCGCGCTGGTACCTTCCAGGAACGATGCCCGCTGACGTAGCGCCTCCAGGATCTCCTTGCTGTTCCCGTCGCGCTTGGCGAGTTCGTCACAGGCCGCGAGCTGCGCGGCGTTGCCCAGGCCGTTCTGCTTGGTGCACAGCCCGATGAGCTCCGCGGTCAGGCGCGCGTCGTCGGTGTGGGCCAGGTGTTGCACCGCGAAGGCGCGCCCGGGGAACAAGCGATCATCGTCGAGCCGAGCGGCCGAGAGCAGCTGATCGTGCAGCGACGGCTCCAGGTTCTCGAGCGCCTGGCCCGCCAGGGCCGGCACGAAACTACCAGGGCGCAGGCTGACCGCGCGCAGCGGCCGCTTGAGCTCGAGCTTGGAACGCGTGGCACCTTGCCCATCCACGAAGCGCACCACGCCTTGATCGTCCGCCAGGAAGACGCCGCCTGGCTGCGTCGCTGAGCCCACCAGGTCGTGCTCGAAGGTTCGCACCCAGCGCACGCGGTCTTCCTGCCCGGCGACACCGAAAGCCATGCGATAGAAGCGGAACACCGCGAGGTCCCCTTCCACGACACCCGGCGTCGCCCCCGGACGCCATTCGAGCTTCACCTTGTGGGTCGCGTGATCGGGCTCGGGCACGACTGCGTAGCCGTCGCGCAAGAGCGGTGGCTGCCCGGGCAGCACGCGCTTGGTCGGCGCCAACAACGTGAGCGGCCCGTCCTGATGCGCGGGCAGATCCTTCTCCACCTTGAGCCAACCGAGTTGCCCCACGAACACGCGCTCGCGATCCACCAGGGCCTGACCGACCATCAGGTTGTGGAAGGTCCAGCGCGCCAATTCGGCGCCGTTGTCCGCCGAGAGCACGCTGAGGTGCTGCGTGCCCCACGGCACGAGCACTTGGTTCTCCACCAGGGCCGGCGTGCCCACCGCTTGAGCGAGCTCCTTTTCCCAGCGCACGCTGTCGCCGACCACGAACACCAGCGAGCCGTGGGACCCGGCTTCGTCCTTGAACGCCAGGCTCACCACCAGCGCATTGCCGACACCGTCGGCGCCCACGAGTTCACCGCCGTCATCGAGGGTCACGCGCTCGGCGCCCGTGGCAAGGTCGCGCACGACGACCCCGGCCGCCTCACGCAACACCACCGCGTCACCTACGACCAGCGGCGCGCTCTTGGCTTCCACCGGGATCTCCCACAGTAGGCTGCCGTTGAAGTCCCAGGCCGCGAGCTTGGGCGCATCGGCGAGCACGCCCACGAGCACAGCGCGCTCCTGGCGCGGCGACGCCTTCACGATGTTCTCCGCCACCTTGGCCTCGGTGGGCGTCTCGGGCGGCGCGAACTTGGGCGCCAGTTGGCTGCCACCGCAGGCCGACAGTGCCAGCACGAGCGAGCCCGCGCACAGCGAGTTCACAGGGAGCTTCAAGGACCGGCTCATGGCTTCACCGCCTGGGCGGTCGCTTGGGCCTTGGCCTCTGCCTTCTTCGGGAAGGCCGCGAGCAAGCGCGCGTCGCCCTCCCCGGCCCGCAAGCGTTCCTGCCACCCGGCCAGCGCGCGCAGCGCGTCCTCGGTGTTCAAGGCGTCGAGGCCGCGAATGATCTTCACTTTCGTGGCAGCCGGCACGTTGCTGCGCTGCAGCCATGCCCACAGCGCGGGCTCGGTGGCCTTCACATCGCCTTTCGCGCGCGTGAGCAAGAAGTCCAGCTGCTTGCTGGTGCCCACCTTCGCGATCGCGGTCAGCGCTCCATCGACCCCACGCTCGAGGGCCGTGGTGAGCGCAGCCAACGCGCGCGGATCACCCACGTTACCGAGCGCCTCGGCCGCCTGCGAGCGCACCTCGGGGCTCGGATCGTCCAGCGCGAAGAGCAGTGCGGACACCGTGCTGCGCACGCGTAGCTCGCCCAGCGCCGCCACCGCCTTCTGTCGAATCTGCCAGCGCCGATGCTGCGTGAGCTCCATCAGCACCGGCGTTGCCACTGGCTGATTCAGCGCGCCCAACAGCTCGATGGCCTGCTCCGCCAGCTGTGGCGGCAAGCCACCGCGCACACGCGCGACCACCGCCTCCGCGGCCGCGCGTCCGCCCAACTCACCGAACGTCACGAGCGACTCCTGAATCGCCACGAGGTCGGAGCCCTGGAGCTTGGCCTGCGCCTCCTTGAGGCCACGCGCGTGCTCCTCGGGCCCGATCACGGGTGTTTTGGGCGCGTTCGGCGGCGCGGCTGACGCCTGCGTGGCAGACGTTTTGCCGCTGCTCGCTTCCATCCGGGTCGCCGATGAAACCACGACCTGAGGAGACGTCACCGCCGAGGCTGTCGGTCCTTCCTGCGCCTGCCCCAACGAGGCCAACCACAGGAGAGAACAACAAGTCCCGAGAACTTTCCCAACGCTGCGCGCCAAAAGGCTCTCCTTGGGCGCGGCTCCCCCCGGAGCCGAGATGCCCTTACCAAGTACCAACAAGGCTACCACGCAGCCTGTTCTCAACTGTGCACCTGGACACCGCGCAGCCGCGAAATCAGTGGGCAGGTGCGCACACTTGACGCCGAGGTCGAGGGGTCTACCCAAGTGGGCGAGCACGGTTTCGCCGGCTCACGAGAGAGGAGGATTCGAACATGGCCTATGTAGACGGTTTCGTGGTTCCCGTGCCCAAGCAGAAGCTCGCTGAGTACAAGGAACTCGCGAAGAAATCAGGCGCGCTCTGGCGCGAGCACGGCGCGCTCGAATACCACGAGTGCGTGGCGGACGACGTGCAGCCGGGCAAGCTCACCTCGTTCCCCCAAAGCGTTCAACTCAAGGACGACGAGACCGTCGTCTTCGCGTGGATCACCTATCAGTCGCGAGCCCATCGCGATGAAGTGAACGCCAAGGTGATGGCGGACCCACGCATGAAAGACATGGACCCCAAGAGCTTGCCCTTCGACGGCCTGCGCATGTTCTGGGGCGGGTTCGCGCCACTGGTCGACGCCTGACAGCGCAGTACTACGCTCGGGGTCCATGCACGAGCTCACCTCGATCGCGTTTTCCCACTACGTCGAGAAGGCGCGCTGGGCCCTGGAGCGTTTCGGCGTCTCCTACACCGACCATCGCTACCTCCCTTTTGTCCATTTCGCGGCCGTGTACCGCTTGCACGGCGGCAAACACGGCCGCGTCGACAAGGCGTCCACGCGCTTCTCCACGCCCGTACTGAAGACCCCCGAGGGCCAGCTGGTGTGCGACTCAGCGGACATCCTTCATTACGTCTCCGAGCGCTTCGCTCCGCCGGGCTTCGACCTCTATCCCACCCCCGAGGTCGCCGCCGTCGAGCGCAAGCTCCACGACGACCTCGGCCCCCACACACGGCGTGCGGCCTATGGCGCGTGCTTCGCGGACCCCAGCATTCTGCGCGACCTCGCGCGGCATAACGTCGGGCCCATCCAGAGCGGCCTGTTCGTGGCTGCGTTGCCGCTCGGCATCGGCGGTCTGCGCAAAGCCCTCAACATCGACGATCGCGCCGTCGCCCGCTCCGTCGAACGCATCAAGCGCGAGTTCGATACGGTCTCGAGCGTGCTAGCGGATGGACGCCGTTACCTGGTCGGTGAGCGCTTCACTGCAGCTGACCTGGCCTTCGCCTGCATGGCCGCGCCGGTGATTTTTCCGCCCGAGTACAGCGCGTGGATGCCGCCGCTCGAGAGGCTCCCCCGCTTCGCCCGCGAGCTCACCGAGGAAATGCGTACGACGCGTGCGGGGGCCCATGCGTTGCGCATGTTCCGTGAAGAGCGCCACCGCGTGCTCGTGTAGCCGCGCGGCGTGGGGCGCTCAGGGCGTCATCGTCATGCCGCCCGTGCTGGTGTCGACCTTGCCCTCGCTCTTCCAGATCGCCCACCAGTAGCCCTTGCCACCGAGCGGGATGTTCGGATAGGGCGACATCAGCGTGGTCTTTTCCTTGAGCTCCCAGGTGCTGGGCCAGTTGGGCTTCGGGAACTTGGTCCCAGCCACGGCATCGCCCACGGCAGCGGTGGCGAGCACCGGCGCGTCGTCGTCGCACTTGGGGAACTTCTTGGCGCCCTTCTGGCAAGGGAACGAGCTCGTGTCGACATCGTACTTGCCGAACACAGGTCCTTCGAAGTCTGCCGTGGACACGCCGGGGATATTTAGCAGCACCGCGTAGCCGCCGGTCATGGTGGCCTTGAACTCCAGCGTGCGGCAGTCGAGCTTGCCCGTGAGCTTCCCTTCGAAGGGGAACAGGCCGTCCGCCGTGCCCTTCACGTAGCCGTCCTGGATGGTGAGCTCGTCGTAGAACTCCTGTCCCGGCACCGGCTCCTCGCCGTCGGAGTTGAGCGTGAAGTAGAGGCCAGGCTTGCCCTCTAGGCCGCCCAGCGCCCAGACCGGGATCGGCGACGTGGCGCCGGTGTACGAGGAGAAGTAGTAGCCGAAGAACTCGCCCTCGTAATAGCCAGGCTTGCAGTCGCCCACGATGGCTCCGCTGCTCTCGCAGCTGCAGCTCGTCCAGTAGCCACCGGTGCAGTAGCGCATGCCGGTGCCTGCTTCGCCGTCACCACCGTCGCAGCTGCACTCTTCTTCGCCGTCACCCTCGCACTCGCCGCCGCCACCGGAGCCGTCGTCGCCGTCGCCGGTCGAGCCCTGGGAGCCGCCGACGACGGTGGCAGGGGAGTCGCCGCAAGCCGACAGGAGGGCGGCGCTGGAAGCAGCCGCAAAAGCCAAAAGATAAGAAGGGATGCGCATTATTTCTGAGTAAGGAAATTGCTGCCACAACACAACGGCTGCGGTGACCCCGCGCGTTGACATCTATGACCAAGTGCGGCGTGAGACACCCATTTGGTACTGTCCCTCACCCACGCCTTGGATGCTTTCGCCCAATCGAGCACGTCCCCGGGTCCCGGGAGGGCTGGCCGGTGCGGACCTGCCGTGGCCGTTTCGAACGACTCCTCCCGCTAGAATGTAGGGCGAGGTGGGGATGGCTTGGTGGCGCGAGGTCGACGAAGTGCTCGTGGGCGTGGCCCTGCTCTGCTTGCTGCTGGGGGCTGCCGAGGCCGGCTTTCGGCTTTCGCGGCGGGTGCGCGGCCCGGGGGAGCAACCGGCCCAGGAAGTCTCGTCCATGCAGGGGGCCGTGCTGGGCCTGCTCGCCCTGCTGCTCGGCTTCACGTTCTCGCTCGCCATGTCGCGCTTCGAGGCACGCAAGGAGTTGATCCGCGACGAGGCCAACGCCATCGGCACTTTCTCGCTTCGTACCCAGCTCTTGCCCGAGGCGAGTCGCGCCAAGATCTCGAAGCTGATGCGTCCCTATCTCGAGACCTGTGTCGAGCTACAGACCGACGGCTATCGGCCCGAGCGGGTCGCCGTGACGCATCGAGCGGCCTTGAAGCTCCAGGATCAGATTTGGTCCGAAGCCATGCAGGCAGCGCGCGCTGCGCCCGAGTCCGAGATGATGGCCTTGTTGGTCGACTCCTTGAACACCATGATCGACCTGCACGGCATGCAGATGGCAGCCCTGCGCAACCGCGTGCCGGTCTCCATCTTCCTGCTGCTCGTGAGCGTAGCCGTGGCTTCGCTCGGCTTGACCGGCTACGCCTCCGGCACGAGCCACCGCGAGAACATGACGCTCACGGTGGTCGTATCGGTGCTGATTACGGCGGTCATCATGCTGATCTTCGATCTGCACCGGCCCGCTCGAGGCCTCATCACGGTCGACCTGGGGAATCTGGTCGAGTTGCGCGAGAGCCTGCGTTAGCTCGCGCGCGGAGCCGCTGGGCTCAGCCGTAGACGGGGAAAGCGCGCGTCAGCGCCGACACGCGCTCGCGCACGCGGGCGATGTTCTGCTCGTCGCGCGGGGCGTCGAGCACGTCGGCGATGAGGTTCGCCGTGAGCACGGCCTCTTCCTCGCGGAAGCCGCGGGTGGTCATGGCGGGGGTGCCGAGGCGGATGCCGCTCGTGACCATGGGCTTCTCGGGATCCTTGGGGATCGCGTTCTTGTTGCACGTAATGTGGGCCTGGCCGAGCACGGCCTCGGCTTCCTTGCCGGTGATGCCCTTGGGGCGCAGGTCCACCAACATGACGTGGCTCTCCGTGCGCCCCGACACGATACGAAGTCCGCGCGCGGTGAGCTGGGTCGCCAGAGCGGCCGCGTTCTTCACCACCTGCTGCTGGTAGGTCTTGAACTCGGGCTGCAGTGCTTCCTGAAAGGCCACCGCCTTGCCGGCGATGACGTGCATCAGCGGGCCGCCCTGCAGGCCGGGGAAAACGGCGCTGTTGATGGCCTTGGCCAGGTGCTCCTTCATCATGATGATGCCGCCGCGCGGGCCGCGCAGGCTCTTGTGGGTGGTGGAGGTGACCACGTCCGCGTGAGGCACCGGGTTCGGGTACACGCCGGCGGCGACCAGACCCGCGTAGTGCGCGATGTCCACCATGAAGTGCGCGCCGACCTCCTTGGCCACGCGGGCGAAGCGCTCGAAGTCGATACGCAGCGCGTAGGCCGAGGCGCCCGCGATGATGAGCTTGGGCTTGTGCTCACGGGCCAGGCGCTCCATGGCCTCGTAGTCGATGGCTTCCTGGGCATCGAGGCCGTAGCTCACCACCTTGAACCACTTGCCGCTCATGTTGAGGGGCATGCCGTGGGTGAGGTGACCGCCCTCGGCCAGGCTCATGCCCATGATGGTGTCGCCCGGCTGCAGCAGCGCGAAGAACACGCCCTGGTTGGCCTGGGAACCCGAGTTGGGCTGGACGTTGGCGTGCTCGGCGCCGAACAGCTTCTTGAGGCGGTCGATGGCCAGCTGCTCCACCACGTCGACGTGCTCGCAGCCGCCGTAGTAGCGCTTACCAGGGTAGCCCTCGGCGTACTTGTTGGTGAGCTGAGAACCCTGCGCCGCGAGAACCGCGGGCGAGGTGTAGTTCTCGGACGCGATCAGCTCGATGTGCTCTTCCTGGCGGCGGTTCTCCGCCTCGATGGCAGCGGCGATCTCGGGATCGATGGCGGACAGAGCGTACTTGGAACGATCGAACATGGGTGTGACCTCGCCTCTTGAAAAGCTTGTGTCCCGCTGCACCGCGAGCCCCCGCGCCGAATGACTCGGACGGGTGAATCGGGCGCTTCGCCTGGAGACGGCGAACACGCGGATGGCCCAGGCGAACGACACAAGACGGCTGCAGGGACGTCCTACAGTGGTCGCGCTTCCCGGTGGTAGCCCACCTCGGGCCCCCGGAGGAGAGCCCTTCATCGCCAGTCGCGCAACGGGACCGAGTGTAGCCGAAGAGACGGCGGGCGGCAGGTCGGACGGGCATGGAGAGACAGCCACCGAGCCGGAAACCGAGGCGGTCACGGTGCCGGTGGCCGTGGCGGTGGGGGTGGCCGTAGCGGTTGTGGCCGGAACAGTGCTGGTGACGGGAGACCGTGGCCGTGGCTTCGGGCACGACCCCGGGGCGGGCACGGTCCCGATCACAGCCACGGTCTCCGGCCACCAACACCGTCTCTGCCACGGCCACGGCCACCGTCACGGCCACCGCAAGAAGGGCATCGGCGCAGGTTCCGGTGACGCCTTCACTCGCGTAAGATGGGCGGCTGCCGCGGGGTGGCTGTCGGCCGCGGGGTAGAGCCTTTGTGACGATCGCTGAAAGCCTTAGAGTCGAACCGGCGGGACGTGCGACGCCGCTGAAGGAGGTGCAGCCGGACCGGCTGGCCTATCTCGACGGCCTGCGTGCCATGGCCTCTCTCTACGTGGTGGTGTTCCACGCGGTGATCGGCTTCCCCCGCGGGGAGCTCAGCGGGGCCTGGCGCCTGCTCAGGCGCTTGAGTGCGTTCGGACACGAAGCCGTCGCGGTGTTCATCGTGCTCTCGGGCTATTGCCTGATGCTGCCAGCCCTGCGCGATGGGACCTATCGCCTCCCCCGCAGCCTGGGCAGCTTCGTCGGGCGCCGCGCATTTCGGATCCTACCTCCCTACTACGCCACGCTCGGCATCTCGCTGCTGCTCCTGTGGAGCCTCCCCTTGCTGCGGGAGCGCACCGGGACCAGCTGGGATGATTCGTTGCCAGGCCTCGCCTGGCCGCCCGTGCTCGCTCACCTGCTGCTCGTGCACAACTGGCTTCCGGATCTCGCGGTGCAGATCAACGGCCCGCTCTGGAGCGTGGCCACCGAGTGGCAGATCTACTTCTTCTTCCCCTTGCTCTTGCTTCCGCTCTGGCGTCGCCTGGGGCCCTTGCCCACCTTGGCCATCGCGACCTTGGTCGGTTACGCACCTTGGCTGTTCCTGCGTGAGGCGGCCAACGTGGCCATCCCGTGGTACCTCGGACTGTTCGCGTTCGGCATGTTCGCCGCCGCCATCAACCGCTCTCCCCATCCCCGCGAGCGCGCCCTACTGGACCGCATTGCATGGGATCGCCTGACCACCGGCTTGTGGGTCGCCGTCGCCATCGGTGGCATTCCCTTCGGGGCCCTCTGGTTTCAGTTCAAGCCCCTGACGGACCTCCTCGTGGGCATCGCCAGCGCCAGCATGCTGGTCCACATCACGCGCGCCGCCGACCGGGGCGAGCCGAGTCGCCTACTCGCCTGGTTCAACACGCGGCCGGCGCTCCAGCTCGGTCATTTCTCCTACAGTCTCTATCTCACGCACCTGCCTGTACTCGCGCTCTGCTTCCACCTGCTCGATCGCTGGGCGCTCTCGCCCCACGTTCATTCGCTGCTGATGGTGGCCTTCGGCATGCCGGCGTCGCTGCTGTTTGCCTACGCTTTTTACTGGCTCGTCGAACGTCACTGTCTAACCCAACCCGCGGCGCTGCGTCGGCTCCTGTCCTGAATGGCGTTGGAGCCGGGTGCGGCACGGGTGCAGCGCTGGCTCCGTCGCGATGGCGTTGCTAAAGTTTTTCTTAGCCCTCAGGGAGTCATGGTCGTCCTTCCCCAAGTACTCGTGCCCTTCCTCGAAGGCGGCAACTCCCTGCTCGTGGGCACCTGCGACTCGAACCGCATGCCCCAAGTGGCGCGCGCCGTCGGCTTGAAGGTGGCCACCGACCGCAGTCGCTTCACCCTGTTCCTGCCCGAACGCACGGCGGCCCGCTCGCTGGCGGCCCTGGCCCAAGTGCCGTTGTTGGCGGTCACGTGCTCGGAGCCACCCACGCACCGCACCGTGCAGGTAAAGGGCAAGGTCGTGGCCCTACGGGCGCCCAATGCAGAAGAACAGGCCTGGGTACTGAGCTATCCGGATCGCTTCGCGAACGTGGTGGCCTATGCCGGGCTCGCGCGCGCCACGGTGATGCGCCTTCACGTTTGGCCGGCCCGCGCCATCGACGTGGAAGCGACGGATCTGTTCGACCAGACGCCAGGCCCCAAGGCCGGCGCGCCGCTCGACCCGGGTAGCTTCGAGGGCGCCAAGAAGCCGGTGCATCCATGAGCAATCTGAGCCTGAGCTCCCTGATGCACTGCTTTCAAGGTGTCACTCCCTGCAGCGTCGCCACCTGCTCGCGCGACGGGGTCCCGAACGTGACCTACCTGAGCCAGCTCTTCTACGTGGACGCGAAGCACCTGGCGATGTCTTGCCAGTTCTTCAACAAGACGCGACGCAACCTCGATGAGCACCCCTATGCGGCGGTCCAGGTCTATGACCCTACCTGCTTCGAGGCCTACGAGATTCACCTCAAGTTCGTGCGCTCCGAGACCTCCGGGCCGCTGTTCGATCAGATGTCGCTGCGCATCGACGCCATCGCCTCGCACTCGGGCATGGCGGGCGTGTTCAAGCTGCTCTCAGCCGACGTCTGCGAAGTGCTCTCGGTGGAACGCATCGAAGGCTTTTTGGAGCCCAACCAGGCCGCACCCGACGCGGTAGAGAACGACCAGGCCGCGCTGCGCAACGAGCTGCGTGCGCTCCAGGTCATCGGCGAGCGCGTGTGTCGCGCCCCGGATCTCGAAACGCTGCTCGACCGTACGCTGGAGTCCCTCGACGAGCTGCTCGGCATCCAGAACTCTCTCGTGCTCCTGACGGACGACGACGACAGGCTAGTCACCATCGCCAGCCACGGCTACGGCGAAGCCGGCATCGGCGCCGAGGTCGCGCTCGGCGAAGGCTTGATCGGCACGGTGGCCCGTGAGCGGCGCAGCTTACGCGTCTCCGGCATGCGCGAGGGTTTGCGCTACGGGCGTGCCATCCGCGACCGCGTGGTCGAGCAAGGCGGTACGAGCCAGCTGCGCCCGGAGATCCCACTGCCAGGACTTCCGGATGCGGGCTCCCAAATCGCCCTCCCCTTGATCGTCCAGGATCAGCTGCTCGGCGTGTTGGCCGCGGAGAGCAAGCGGGTGCTCGGATTGGCCGACTGGCAGGAGGCCATGCTCGAGGTGGTGGCGACCCAGCTCGCCGTGGGCATCGACCGCCTGCTCGAGGAAGAAGACGAGGAAGAAGAAACCGAGCCCATGCGGCCTTCCATGCTCGGGTTCAGCAAGGCACCGCCGCGACGCTTCACCTTCTATCGCAACGACGACTGTGTGTTCGTGGACGGCGAGTACTTGATCCGCAACGTACCCGGAAAGCTCCTCTGGAAGCTGCTCAAGGCCTACCAGGAGCAGGCTCGTCAGGAGTTCTCGAACCGCGAGCTCCGGCTCGATCCGTGGCTAGGTTTGCCGGCCGTTAAGGACAATCTCGAGAGCCGCCTGATCTTGCTGCGCAAGCGCCTGCAGGAGAAGTGCCCCGACATACGGCTGGTGCCCGTACGCCGAGGTCATTTCGCGCTGGAGCTCGACCGGCCCATCGAGCTCTCCGAGCGCGACTCCGCCTGAGTGGAGCTCAGAGCCAGTGTCGGGTCACGGCGACGTCGTAGTTGGCGTCGCTGGCGAAGCCGGCCGTGATGGCGCGCACCGCGGGCACGCGCTCGTCGGCCTGGAGCACGATGGCGTGGCCCTCATCGCGCTTGCCCGCGGCGGCCACCGTCTCGATGACCAGGCCCGCGTTGCCGAAGCGCGTATCGAGCACGCCCTGGGCCGTGTAGCGCGCGAGCGCGAAGTTGCCGTTGCTGCCGTTACCCTCGTAGACCCAGCCGCCCAACAAGATCTCGCCGCTGTCCTGCACCACCAGGCCCATCGCCTCGTCCCAGTTGCTCTCGCTGACCTTGGTGATCACGGGAGCGCCGCCACCAAAGCTCGTGTCGAGCGCGCCGCTCTCGGAGAAGCGCACCAGCGCGAAGTCGTGGCTGATGTGTCCCGCAACCACGATTTGACCTTCCTTGGTGAGACCGATCCCGCGCGCTGCGCCGATGGTGGACCCGAAGATGGCCTTCAACTTGCCCTGTTCACCGAAGGACGTGTCGAGCGCGCCGCTCGGCAGATACCGCGCGAGCATGAAGTCTCCTTCGCCACCCGCGGCCAGGATGCGCTGCTCTCCCCCAATCTGCTCGAGCTGCAGCGCGTAGGCGCTGTCACGCCCGGAGTTGGAGGCAATGGCGGTGGTGAGCTTGCCATCGCCGTCGAAGCTGGCGTCGAGCGAGCCGTCGGACAGATAGCGGGCCAGCGCGAAGTCGGTGCCGGTCGTGCTGGCGCCCTGGTTGGATTCACCGGCCACCACCAGCCGCCCCTGGGCGTCGATGGCGAGCGCGTAGGCCGTGTCGGAGTCGTCGGCGAAGGAGGTCACCTGCTTGCCGCCATTGCCGAAGCTCGTGTCGAGACTGCCATCGGCCGCATAGCGAACGACCGCGAAGTCGAGGCCCGTGGCGTCACTGTCGGTGGTGCCGACCACGACGATCTTGCCATCGGCCTGGATGGCGACCGCGTGGGCCGTATCCTGACCGCTGCCGATCTGAGTCTTCACGATGCCCCCCGCGCCAAAGCCGGAGTCCAGCGCACCGTCGCGCATGAGGCGCACCACCATGAAGTCGCCGAGGTTCTCGTAGCTCTGCCCCACCACCACGATCTTGCCGTCGGGCTGCACGGCCACACCATTGACGTACTCGTCGGAGCTGCCTGCCTTCACCACCACCTTGCCGCCGAGGAAGCTCTGGTCGAGCGAGCCGGGAGGGCCGTAGACCGTCACGGTGACCGACTTCTCCGCCATCGCGGTGGGGGCGGTGCCGCGCAGCACCACCGTGGTGGGCAGCGAGTGCGGGCTGCCCGCGGCGGCGCTCAGCGTAAGCGTGATCTTGTCCTGCCCCGCGGGGATGGAGTTGGTCTCCATCTCGCAACCTTCGGGTAGATTGGTCGCCTGGATGAGCACGGCTCCGCTGAAGCCGTTCTTGCGGATCACGCTGACCTCGACGGTCTCGCTCGTGCCCTGGAGCACGGGCAGCTTGTCGCGCGACACCACGAGCTCGAAGCTCTCTTCCTCCTGATCCATGGGCATGGCTGCGTCGGGAGTCTCGCCCGCGTCCACTTCGCCCTCTGCGTCGGACTCCGTACAAGCCGTCAGCGCACTCAACGACGTCGCCATCACCAAACCGAATGCCAACCGTTTCATGTTGAACCGTCTCCTCCGAAAAAAGGCACGAACATCCCGTGCGGTGCGCGACGCGCACCAGCCGTGTGAGCCCTGCGGCTCCTGTCATCTCGAAGCGCGAGCTAGCTCAGCTCGGCTTGGCGTAGCCGCGCGGCCTACGCGTGGGCCCGAGCTCGCGGTGCGTAGGCGGCAGCGCACGCAAGAAGCGATAGATGCTGCGCACGTCTTCCTCGGTCATTCGCCCGAAGGACTCCCAGGGCATGTGCGAACCCTTGTACACACGGCCGGCCTTGAAGCGCGCCACGAAGCCGTCTTCATCCCAGTTGTAGATGTGGCCGGTGTCCTTGTCGGGCGTGAGGTTCGGCGGCGCGAATTCCATGCTCGGATCGGTCTCGTCGAGCATCGGCTCGAGCGCACCGGCCAAGTACGGTGCCTCGGGCAGCAGCCCGCTTTGCGGGCTCGATGCCGAGTGACAACCCGCACAGTTGGCGGGGCCCAACGCGAGGTAGCGACCGCGCTCCACGCTGACGCCACCGGCGGGAACGTAGGGCGGCGCAGCCCTGCGGTCGGGCTCCATCCCCTTGATCACGAACTTGCCGATCAGCGTGGGCTGGTCGTCCACTGTGGCGCCGCGCGCACCAGGCAGCGTGCGTAGATAGGAGATCACCGCGACCAGATCTTCGTCGGCCATCGGGGCGATGGTGGCCATGAAGGGACGCATGTGACCGTCACGGGATACGCCGGTGCGCAGCACACGGGCGAGTTCCTCATCGGTCCAGGCACCGACTCCCGTAGCGTGCTCGGGCGTGATGTTCGGAGAGATGAACTTGCCGAATACCGGCACGTCGAACACGCGTCCGCCCACCATCTGCGGCGCGGCATCGCTCGCCTGACCTTCAGACCCCTTGGGGCTGTGACAGTCGCCACAATGGGCGAGCGCGCGTACCACATACTCGCCCTGCTTGATGACCGCCGGGTCCGTGCTGGCCTTCAGCTGCGGCGTGGGGTGGGCGTCGTGGTCCCGGTCCCAGCTGCACTGGATCCAGACGAGGAATGCGGCGGCGATGGTGGCCACCAACGAGATCAGACCGAGCAAAAGTTTTCCGAGCTTCTTCATGGGGGGTTCCTGCGGGGGATTCCCTGCCATCTACGGACCCCACAAACGGAGCTCCCCGCCCCGCTGGGCCGGGCGTGTCGCTTAGGAAACTCTTAGAGGAGCGGCACCTGGCCGCGCGCCAAGCCCCGAAAAAGCGCCCACTTAGGAAGATTTAAGAAGATGGGAAGCGGAGCCGCCGAACACTAACCGACGCGCCAGCGCAGCTCGCGCACCACCGTGAGGATGGCCACGCCGTGGACACTCGGGGCCGGGCGCGGCTCGAGCCACCGGTGTTGCAGCTCACGGGCTCCCGTCGTGCGCAGAGCGCGGCTGACGAAGGCGCCGGAGCTCTCGCAATAGATGGTCTGGAGCAGCGCCGGCACGCCTGTAATGGCGTTCTCCCAGTGTCCGGGCGCAATCTCACGCACTTCGGAGCGCGTGAAGCTGAACAGCTGCGAGCCGATGCCAGGCAAGCGCTTCACCAGCATCTCGGGTGAGATGGCGCTCAGTAGGAGCTTGTAAACGCCCCGTTGATTGCGCGCAGCCTGGGTGTCGAAAACCTGGTTCAAGTAGCTCTCGTAGCGCTGTCCCTCCAGGCGCGCGGCGGTCGCCAGCAGCGGATCGAGGCAGGCCGAGTCGTACCAGGCGGATGCCAGGAAGGATTGCTCGAAGTAGCGCCGCAGGGCTGGATCGGGCAGGGCCGCGAGCACCGACGCGAGGCCGCCGCGGGCGTGCTCGGAGAGGTACTCGACGCAGCCCCGGCAGATGGACCCTTTGACGCGGAACGGGCTCTCGCCAACGGCGAAAGGCAACGACTTCGAACTCACTCGACCATTGTGCACCAGAGCGCCGAGCATTCGCCAACACGGGACGAAGTAAGCAGCGACCACCGAAGGGAATTCGGCCGGTGGTATAGTCATTCTAGTGGCGCCCGAAGACCGCGAAAGGGAGCACGGCCTCGAGCACTTGCGAGAGCGAGCAGCCGACCTGCGCGGACTGCTCGACGCCCTTCCGTTAGCCACGGCCGTGAAGGACGCCGAGGGTCTCATCCTGTACATCAACGCAGCGGCAGCCGCTGGTTACGGGCTCTCACCTGCGGAGATGATCGGCCGCGCGGATCACGAGTTGCTGCCCCCCGGCAACGATCCGCTCGACGTGCTCGCCAAGGACCGCGAAGTGCTCGAGAGCGGGCGCGCGCTGACGGTCCCGGGACAGCGCTTCCGCACCTTCGAAGGCCGGCACATGGTCTTGCACATGATCCGCGAGCCCGTGCGCTTCGGGGGTGTGCCCGCAGTGATGGTCACCGCGATGGATGTCACGTCCGCCAGCTCCGCTAACGCAGAGCGCCGACAGATCGAGCGTCGCCTCGCGGAGTCACAGCGCCTCGAGGGGCTCGGCCTGATGGCGGGGGCCATCGCGCACGACTTCAACAATCTCCTGGTGGGTGTACTCGCTAGCGCCGACATGGCCCTGGTGGACACGTCGCTCAACGAGCGCACGCGTGGCTTTCTGCAGCGCATCGCCTCGGCGGCCAACCGCCTGGCAGGCCTGGCGCGCCAGATGCTCACCTATTCCGGTCGCGGTCCGGCCAACCTCCAGCCCATCGACGTGGCGAGCCTGGCGCGCGAGATGATGGAGCTGGTGGCGTCGTCGATCCCCCCCACGGTTCGCGTGCTGGTCGACTTGCCCGAGGACCTGCCCGCGGTTGCCGGAGACCACGCCCAGCTCGGCCAAGTGCTGGTGAACCTGGTGGTGAACGCCGCCGAGGCCATCGGCGCCGATGTGCCGGGCGTGATCCGCGTGTCGGCGCGCCGCGAGTACCTGGACAGCAATCTCACGGCCAGCCTGAGCGTGCGCTCCTTGCGCGGGGCGGCCGACTTCCTGTGCCTCGAGGTGAGCGACGACGGCCCCGGCATGGACGAAGCGACCCGCGAGCGCATCTTCGATCCGTTCTTCAGTACCAAGGGCAAGCGCGGTCGCGGGCTCGGCCTGGCTTCGGTGATCGGCATCGTGCGTGCACACCAGGGGGCGCTGCAGGTCGACTCGGTGCTGCACGAGGGCACGCGCATGCGCGTGTGGCTCCCGCTCGCCCAGGAACGGGCCCGCATCAAGTCGCTGCGCCCCGCGCGCGTGCACGCGAGTCGGGCGGCCAGTGGGCACCGCGTGCTGGTGGTGGATGATGAGTCGGTGGTGCGCGAAATCGCCGTGGCGGTGCTCGAGGCGCGCGGCTTCACGGTGCTGAGCGCGGCCGATGGCACGGCGGCCATCGAGGTGGCGCAGAGCGCCGGTTCCGTGGACCTGGTGCTGCTCGACATGACGATGCCCGGCCCGAGTGTGGATGAAGTGCACCGCGCATTGCGCAGCGCCCTACCCGGCGTGCGCGTCCTGTTGACCAGCGGCTACAGCGAACCCGTGGTGCTCGGGAAGTTGCTCGAGGAACCAGGCACGAGCTTCCTGCAGAAGCCCTTTTCGGCCAGCACATTGGTCGAGCAGGTACACGCGCTGCTCAAGTGACCGTGCGTGCTCACGGCGTGGGAGCGGGCTGTGCGGGCGCCAGGTTCGGGTCGGCGCCAGGTGCGGCCGGGGCAACCGGTGCGACCACCGCAGGTGCTGCCGCCGGCGCGAGGCCTGGACCCGCGGCAGACTCCTTTTGAATTTGCTCCGCGAGCCACTTCACCCAGTTGTTGTAGAGACGATGGATGTTCGTTCCGTCGTACTTGAGGCCAGGTGTCGAGTTCACGTAGGAAATGGAGTAGGTGGAGGGCGTGTAGTCCACGCGGATGGTGGCGCTGTGACCTCGCGACGTGGCCTGGGCACCGATCACGCCGGGGCTCTCGCTGAGCACCGTCCAGTGCTTGGCCAGCAGGGCGCGCATGATGATGGCGCGGGCATCCGCTTCGCTGAGCGGCTGGCCACTCACGGACACCAGCTGCGCGTTGTTGACGCTGAGCACGGGCGCGAGGGTCGCGTGACAGGCGCTGCTGAGCACGGCCAGCACGACGGCGAGGGCCAACGCGAGCGACGGCGGGAGCGACGAGCGCGGAGATTTCTGCTTGTTACGAAGGAGCTGCATGGCGTCGAGCATAGCGCTGCGATAGCCAGGCACACGCCATCAATTGCAGCTGATGGAAGAGCATCAACGGGACCACCAGCAGGCCCACGCTGGCTTGGCTGAACAGCACGCTGGCCATCGGGAGACCGCTCGCCAGGCTCTTCTTGGAGCCGCAGAAAACCGCCGCAATCTCGTCCTCTTTGCGGAAGCGCAGCGCGCGGCTGATGGCGGTGGTGAGGATCAGCACGAGGGCCAGCAAGACCGCATCGAGCGCCAACAACCGACCCAGTTGGGCCAACGAGATTCGTTGCCACACGCCCGCTACGACCCCTTCGCTGAACGCCGAGTAGACGACCAACAGAATCGAGCCGCGGTCGACGTAGCCCAGGGCCTGCTTGTGGCGTGTCACCCAGGCGGAGAGCCATGGACGCGAGAGCTGGCCCAGGAAGAACGGCAGCAAGAGCTGCATGGCGAGCTTCGGGATGGCTTCCCCCGACATGGTCGTGCCTGCACGCCGCAGCATCAACGCCAGCAACATCGGGGTCACCACGACCCCGAGCAGGTTCGAGAGGGAGGCCGCCGTGAGCGCCGCGGCCACGTTCCCGCGTGCGATGGAGGTGAACGCAATGGAGGACTGCACCGTGGACGGCAGGGCGCACAGCACCAGGAAGCCCACATAGAGTTCTTCGCTCAAGAGTCCTGGCAAGAGCGCCCGCAAGATCAGGCCGAGCACCGGGAACAGCACGAACGTGAAGGCCAGCACGGTCCCTTGCAGACGCAGATGACGCGCGCCTTCCCAGGCCTCACGCGGCGACAGTCGCGTGCCGTAGAGAAAGAACAGCAGCGCGATGACGCCGTCGGTGACGTAGTCGAGGGCGGTCCCGACCCTTCCGCGGGCTGGCACGAGCGAAGCCAACAGGACGCAGCCGAACAGCGCGAGCAGATAGGGGTCGATGCGGAGCTTGGCGCTCAACGTCCGTTCCCTCTTGGCGCTCGACCTGAATGGTGATCCGCGAACTGCACCCCACGAGCGTAGCCAGCGGGAGCCGCTTCGGCACTTGACCGCCCGGGTTCCTTCGCACATCTTCCGCCAGTCACCAGCTTGGTGACCGTACGTAGGGTGCCCTTTGGGGCTTAATAGGGAAGTCCGGTGCAACACCGGCGCGGTCCCGCCACTGTAAGCAGGAAGCTTTTCGTCAAGGTCACTCGGGTCCCCCGGGGAAGGCGGCGAAAGCGCTGGGTGCGAGCCCTGTACCTGCGAGCCAGGAGACCTACCCCGTGCGTGGCAACTCCGCGAGGAAACGGAGCGAGGCCTTGGGCAGTCACTGGCTCAGTGCTTTTTGATCGTACGGTACCCTTGGTGGGTGGGTCGATCGCTCCTCGTACCGCGCGGACATGGTCCGAGGAGACGATGCATGAGGCACCCGAAACTTCCCCAGGTTGGTTTGTTGCGCGCGTTCGCGTTCAGTGGCCTGTTGGCCACCGGCTGCGCCGGAGACGGTGATCACGAAAAGGCCGCCGGCGATGGCCGCAGCATGGCCGAAGTGCTGATGAATCGCGCCTATATCGTGAGCCTCGAGTCGGAGGAGCTCACGGTGATCGACCTCGACGCGCTCGAGATCGTCGGACGCGTGCCCACCGGCGGCGTGGAGAACCACATGGGGGATCTCAACGCGGACTACACCAAGCTCTACATCGACTCGTCCCACAGCGACGAGACCGTGGTCGTGGACCTGGCGCGCCTCGAGGTGATCAAGCGCATCCCCACGGGCAAGCACCCGTCGCACCTCTCGCTGCACCAGCCTTCAGGGCTGTTCACCATCATGCTCGAGGGCGACAACGCCGTCTCGTTCCTGGATACGGCGACCGATGAGATCATCAAGACACTGCCGGGCTTCATGACCCCCCATTTCGCCCGTTATTCAGCCGACGGCAAGTGGGGCTACGTGGCCAATATCGGCGCCCATCACATCTCGCGCCTCGACATGGAGACACTCGAGGTAGTCGACCAGATCCCGCTCGATGGCTTTGCCGCCAACATGCCCACCGGCGGCGAGGGCGGCTTCGCGGACGTGCAAATCGACCGCGACGGCGTGCTGCACGCAGCGCACGCGGATACGGGGCGCGTGATGATGGTAGACGCGGCCAGCGGGCAAAAACTCGCCGAGACCACGGTGGGACGGGCGCCCTGGATCGTGTACGCCGAGCATCCCTTCGACAACGTGCCCATGACGCATCTGGTGCCCAATTTCGGCGACCAGACAGTGTCGATGATCGCCAAGAGCCGCAAGGTGGTGGGCACCGTGGCCGGCGACCAGGAGTCCTACGGGGTCAACTACTCGTCGCTGAATCCGAACATCGCCTACGTGATGAACCGTATGCGCGAGGACATCGCCGTGGTGGACATCGAGCAGGGACAGCTGCTCGAGCGCATCGCGGTGGGCGGCAACACCGAGACCGCTTCGACCACGCCCGATGGGCGCTACATCGTGGCCGCGGTGAGCGGGGCCAACCGCGTCGTGGTGATCGACGCGCGCACGCGCAAGATCAAGAAGATCTTCGAGAACGTCGGCAAGTACCCGTGGAGCGTGACGATCCCGGGTGGACAGAACTACTGCCACTAAACGCGCGCGTCATGGGGCTCGCGAGTCGAAAGATGCGACGACTGGGCTGGGCTTGGCTCGGTTTGGTGGCCGCGCTTTGGTGCGGCTTCGCTCCGCGCACGGCGCGCGCGGAGACGTTGTTCGGCGTGGTGTCCGAGCGAACCGCACAGGTCGCGCTCAGCGCCGCGCAGCCGTTCCTTGGACGCCATCGGGTTCTATTGCGGACACCCGAGCAGGTAGCGAGCCTGAGTGACCGTGAGCTCGTCGCGCTCTGGCGAGAGGCCGACGCGCTGCTGTTCGCCAACGTGTTCGGAGAGCAGGCCACGCGCCTGACGCGCCTCTTGCGCGAAGGCGCCGTGAACCCGGCGATCCCCGTGCTGTGCCTGTCGGGAGACCCAGAGCTCAGCGCGGCATCGCGTCTCGGCGGACAGCGGGTGTTCGAGAACATGAGCACGGACGCGCAGCGCGCGCTGGCGGCGGCCCTTTCGTCGAGCGACCCCGAGGCCAAGCCCTGGCGGGTTCTGGCCGAGGAGAACCCGCGTCAGGCGGAGTGGATCGAGGGGGCCGCCTACTGGCGCGCGCGCTCGCCTGCCAACGTGAGCGCGTTGTTTGGGTGGCTATTGCGTCGCGCAGGGGCGGCCGAGACGGTCCCTGGGCCGCGCCCAGCCGAGCCGCTGCGTCTGCTGCAAGACGGCGAGCAAGCGCGCCTGACGTTGCCCCAGGCTGCGCCTGTGGTGGCGCTGCTCGACTACGACGAAGCCGAGGGCAGCGCCTCCCTGGCACTGCATCGCGCCCTCTGCCGAGCGATTCTCGCAGCAGGGCCTCGCTTGTGTGAGCGTGCTCGCGCGCTGGGGCCACGCGACGGCGCGCGCACTCGAAGAGCTCCCGCAGCGCCTGGCACCGGGACGCTTAACGGGCCTGGTAGTGCTCCAGGACTTCGTGCTCGGAAGCGCAGAGGCGCGCGAACGCGCCAGTCGCGCGCTGGCCAGGCTGGACGTGCCTGTGTACAAGGCGCTCCGCCTGGTGGATCGCAGCGAGGCCCAGTGGCGGCTCTCCACCGATGGTCTGCCCTGGGACACCGTGCACTATCGCCTGGCCATGCCCGAGTTGCAGGGCGTGGGACAGCCCGTGGTGCTCGAGGCGGCGGAGCGCGTGCGCACCGATGCGGCCACCGGCCTCGCCTTTCGCCCTGCCCTGCCCCTCGAGCGCGAGATCGAGCACCTCGCACACAAGCTCGCGCGCAGCGAGCAGCTGGCGCGCAAGCCCAACGCAGCGAAGCGCGTGGCCATCATTTATTACAACCACCCACCGGGACGCCACAACATCGGCGCCGACAACCTCGACGTCCCGGCCTCGCTGTGGGAGCTCCTGCGGGCGCTCAGGCGCGCTGGCTATGACGTGGACGACCTGCCCACGTCGGCCTCCGCGCTGCTCGAGCGCCTGCAACGCGATGGCGTGAATTTGCCCGAAGACCGCGGCGCACTCTCGGACATGGCCCCGCGCATCGCGCACGTCCCCGAGGCGACCTACGCACACTACTTCCAGAGTTTGCCGGCTTCCGCGCGACTCTCGGTGGAACAGGGTCCCCTCGCGCGGCTCGCCCACGACGTCGCGCTGGCCCAGCGCGCAGCGGAGCCGGCCAGTGCCCGCGAACGCGTGAGCTTCTGTCTCAAGGACATCCGCCACGTGCTCGAGGGCAGCGACCACCCGGCACGCCCGCGCGCGCTCGCGCTGTTGGCTCAGCTCACGGATCAGTACGACGCCTGGCTCGATGGCATGGAGACCGGCGTAGACACCCGCGGGAGCGAGCGCGAGGTGCAGGCGCTCACGCAGAGCCTGATCGCCACGCGCATCGAAGGCCTGACGGGTTGGGGCCCAGCGCCCGGGCGCGGCATGGTGCTCGACGGAAAGCTCCTCGTGCCGGGGATCACCTTCGGCAACGTGTTCATCGGCCCTCAACCACCGCGCGGCTGGGAGCTCGACGAGGAGCTGCTCCACGCCAACCTGAGCTTTGCTCCGCCCCATCAGTACCTCGCCTACTACCGCTGGCTACGTGAAGAGTTTCGCGCGGACGTGCTGATCCACGTGGGCCGCCATTCGACCTACGAATGGCTGCCGGGACCGAGCGTGGGGCTCTCGCGCGAGGACTTTTCGTCCCTGGTGACCGAGGACTTGCCGAGTCTCTACCTGTACATCGTGGACGGCGTGGGCGAAGGCCTCGCCGCCAAGCGGCGTGGCGGCGCCGTGATCATCGATCACCTGACGCCACCGCTGAGCACCACCCCGCTCTACGACGACCTGCTCGCGCTGCGACAGCTGGTGGAGAGTCATGAAGCCATGGGCTCCTCACCGGACACGCAGGCCGCCCGCGCGCGCGCCGTGCTCGCCATCAAAGAGAAGATCCAGAAGCTGCACATGGAAGATGCCCTGCGCGCCAACATGGACAGCGAGCTCAAGCTGCGCGGCGTGAGCTTCAACGAGGTCAGCGACGAGCTCCTGGTGCACGAGGTCGGACACTATCTGACCGAGCTGCAAGAGCGCTTCATGCCCCACGGCTTGCACGTGTTCGGTCGTCCCTGGCAGCGCCCTGCCCTGCAAAAGATGCTCGGATCCATCGAGGGCACGAGCGAAGCAGCACCGGCTCGATCCGCCTCGGCGGCGGCCCTCACGCGCTCGCCCGGGCTCGAGCTCAAGGCTTTGCTCGGCGCGCTCGCGGGACACTTCGTGGAGCCCGGTCACGGCAACGACCCCGTGCGACGCCCGGAGGTGCTGCCCACGGGCCGCAATTTCCACGCGCTCGACGGCGGCCTATTGCCGAGCCAGGTGGCCTACGCGCTCGGCTCCGAGCTCGCCACGTCGGCGCGCGCGCAAAAGCCGGGCAGCGCCGAAGGCAGCGAGTCGGTGGTGCTTTGGGCCTCGGACACGGCGCGCGACGAAGGCGTGATGGTGGCCTTCGGACTCGACATGCTCGGCGTGCGACCGGTGTGGAACAGTCGGGGCATCCTGCGCTCGCTCGAACGGCTGCCGCTCGCCGAGGGCCGGACGCGGCGCGACGTGAACTTCATCACCAGCGGCCTGTTTCGAGACCTGTACGAGAACCTGATCGTTTGGCTCGACCGCGCCGTGCTGCTGGCCCTCGATGGCGCGAGCTTGACGCTGCGCGCGGAGCATCCGGAGCTCGCACCGGCCCTGGACGCGGCCCTCGCGCCGCTCGGGGAACTGCGCGCTCCGGGGACGGAGAGCCTGCGCGAGAATCAGCTCGCGGCACACTGGGCCGAGCAAGCACGGGCGCTGAGCCTCAAGGGGATGCCGCTCGCAGCTGCCGGGCGTGAGGCCAGCGTGCGCCTCTTCGGCAACGCACCAGGCGGCTACGGGGCCGGCGTGAACAACCTGGTGGAGCGCTCCGGATCCTGGCAGGACCGTGCGCAGATTGGGAAGTCCTTCGCGCTTCGCATGGGTCACGGCTACGGCGCAGGACTGCGCGGGGCTCCAATGCAGGCTGGCTTCGAGCAGGCCCTGACGCGCACCGAGCACACCTACCTGGGGCGGGCCAGCCGCCTCTATGGCTTGCTCGATAACAACGACAGCTTCGACTACGTGGGCGGGCTGCGACTCGCCGTGGAGCAGCGCCGCGGCAAGCCGCCCGAGTCGAGCGTGGTGCAGTACGCCGACGCCCAGCATGCGCGCGTGGAGCCCCTCGAGCGCGCGTTGTTCAGCGAGCTACGCGGGCGCCACCTCAACCCGACCTATTTGCGCGCGTTGATCCGCCACGGCTACGCGGGCGCGCGCACGCTCAGCTTCGGCTTCGTGGAGAACCTCTGGGGCTGGCAGGTGACGAGCCCGGACCTGGTGAAGCCCTGGGTGTGGGACGAAGTGCATTCGGTCTACCTGAAGGACAGCCAGAAGCTCGGGCTCGCCGAGCTCTGGAAGTCCGCACCCAACGCCCACGTGAAGGCCAACATCGAGGCCGTGCTGCTGGTGGCTGCCCACAAGGGCTTCTGGTCGCCCGACGAGGCCGTACTGCGTGAGCTGGCCCAGGACTTTGCGCGCCTGGTGAGCGAAAACGGCCTGCCGGGCAGCGGCCACACGCGCCCCGATCATCCGGTCATGGGTTTCGTGCGAGAGCGACTCGACGCCCAGGCCCGCGCGATGTTCGACCAGGTGTTGCAGCGGGCGCAGCAGCCCTCCTCGCGCGGACAGCCAGGTCCGAGCGCAGTGGCCGAGCTGCACCCGGATCCGCGCGAGCACGCCGAGGTCTCAGCGGACACCGAGTCGGGGCGCTCCATGTCCGGGCGCGCAGCGCAAGCCCTGGCTTACGGGCTGCTGACGGGTTGTGTGGGCCTGTTTTTGGCGGGTCTTTGGCGCGGAAGGACGTGAGTGATGGGCGATAGCTTGGGCATGTTGTTGCGCAGCATGGTGCGCGGGCTGGAGGCGCCGGCCTTGAGCTGCTTGCTGGTGGTATGCGCCTGGGCGCTGTGGGAGGCGGGCCTCGGCCTGGGCGAGCGTCTGTCGGGGCTGCGTAAGCTGCGCGAGGGCAACGACCTCGAGCGCGTGCGCGACATGGGCCGCGTGCGCATCGAGCGGGCAGACATGTTGGCGCGCGTGGGTCCCATGCTCGGCCTGGTGGGCACGCTGATCCCCCTCGGGCCCGGGCTGGCCGCGCTCGGGCGCGGGGAGCTGAGCGAGCTCGCGCGCGCGGTGACGGTGGCCTTCGACACGACGGTGCTGGGCTTGCTCGTGGGCATGTCGGGGTTCGTGCTCGGACGCCTGCGGCGCCGTTGGTACGACCGACTGCTCGACGGACTGGAGGCACAGCATGCGTGACCGCCGCCGCTTTCAGAGCCGCTTCGACGACTCCGATGCCGACCCGCTCACCGGTATGGCCAACCTGGCCGACGTGATGCTGGTGTTCGCCTGCGGCCTGATCACTGCGCTCGTGATGGGCGACCTGCGCGCGAGCCCGGCGCGTGAAGGCGGCGGAGCACGCGTGCCTGTGGAACAGGGCCGTGAGGTGCCCGACCTGCCCCAGGGCGAAGGCGGTCAGGTGGCTGGCTACGAGTCGGTGGGGACGGTCTACCGCGACTCCAAGACGGGAAAACTCGTGATGGTGAAAAAGTGAGGACAGCATGAAGGAAGAGCAAACAAGCGCGCGCTGGATGTTGGCTTCGTTGGTGGCGCTGCTGCTGGTCACGCGCCTCGCGCGAGAGGTCCTCGGGGTGCACTTGCCGGATGCCGCCGTGCCTACCTTCTTCTTGGCGGGATGCCTGGGGCTGGGCTCTCGCTCGCTGGCCGTTCTGCTGTTGGCCGCCGTGGGGGTCGACCTGGTGCAGTTCGCACTCGGCGCCAGCACGGCGTGCGTCTCGCCGGGCTATCCGCTCCTGTTCGTGGCCTACGCCGTGAGCTGGGGCACGGGCGCGCTCTGTCAGTCCGCCAAGCTCAGCTGGAAAGCCGCTGCTGTGCTGCTCACCGGAGTGGTGGCCTTCGCGCTGACCAGCGGCGGCTACTACTACCTCTCGGGGAAGTTCCCGCAGCCCGCGTTCGCCGAGTTCGTGGTGCGCAGTCAGCGCTATCTGCCCGACTACATGATCAATGTGCTGCTCTACGCAGGCCCTGGCCTGCTGCTGGTCGAGGCCCTGCAGCGGACCGCGGGGCGCGAACGGGCTTGAGGGAATTTTCGAAGCCGCCTGGGAATTCCTCCCTCGTGCGACCTTGGGCAATTGTTCCTATTCCTGATCGCCCTGCCGCCCCTCAAAGTCGCCCCCGGAGGACGACAGGATGGTGACGCAGCAATGGGCCCGAGCAGGCCGCGGGGTACTTGTGGGGGCGCTGCTCGCCCTGGGCTGCGCCATGAATGCCGCGAGCGCACACGCCGACGGCCTGATCTGCTCGGCACTCGCGGCCAGCAGCGCGGGCGCCTCGGAGCCGCCCGCCACCGCCACCGGCTTCGCCTTCGTGCGCAGCTACAACCTCTACCGCACCCAGGCCCGCCCGTGGGCGCAGATCCCCACAGGGGCAGCCCTGGTGCTGCGCGCCCCCGAGCACACCACCGAGAGCGACCTCCACAACGCGCTACGCGGCTGCGCCAAGCAAGCCAACGCAACCTCGCCGCTGTGCGTGAAGGGCTCGAGCTTCCGCGTGCGCGCCGACGGCGAGCTCTACGTGGTGGAGATCACCGGCAAGGATCGCGCGAGCGCCCTGGAAATTCAGCACCGCGCTGCCAACCTGCGGCGCTGAGCCAGCGCGCGCGAGCGCTCAACGGCCCATCGACTTCTTGACCGCAGTGCACACAGCCTCGAGCTGCGGCACGCTGGCCTGCTCGAGCATCCAGGAGGCGGGTGCGGGTGCGTCCGGGCCCGTGAGTCGCACCACCGGCGCACGCAGGGACTCGAACGCCTTCTCGGAGATTCGCGCGGCCACCTCGGCCCCCACGCCGCACAGGCCGTTGGCCTCGTGCACGATCACCGCGCGCCCAGTCTTGCGCACCGAAGCCAGGATGGTCGCTTCGTCGAGCGGCTTGAGCGTGCGCAAATCGATCACCTCGGCGCTGATGCCCTGATCCGACAGGCGCGCAGCCGCCTCCACGCAGGTGTTCACCGTCTTGGCGTACGAGATCAACGTCACGTCGCGCCCGGGTCGAACCACCGCCGCCTGGCCCAGCGGCACGATGTGATCGCCCTCGGGCAGCGCGCCCGGCGCGTGACACAGCGCGAGGTCGGTAAAGAACAGCACCGGGTTGTCGTCGCGGATGGCCGCCTTGAGCAAGCCCTTGAAGTCGGCAGCGTTGGAGGGCATCACCACCTTCAACCCAGGCGCGTGCACGAACCACGCTTCCAGGTTGTGGTTGTGCTGGCCGCCCACGCCCCAGCCCGCGCCCGAGAGCGTCATCACCACCATCGGGAACGCGAACTGGCCGCCCGACAGGTAACGCAGCTTACCCGCGCTGTTCACGATGGCGTCCATCGACAGCGTGAGGAAGGGAGCGAACAGCAAATCCACGATGGGCCGCAGGCCCGTGGCAGCGGCACCGGCCGCGGTACCCGCGATGATGCCCTCGGCGAGCGGCGTGTTGCGCACGCGGCTCTGGCCGAACTCCTGGACCAGGTCGTGACGCTTGGTGGCGACGCCCTCACCGAACATCATCACGCGGCCGTCGCGCCGCATCTCTTCGGCAATGGCTTGGCTGATTGCGTCGTTGACGATGACTTGTTGCATGGACTCTCGGGCTCCTTCAGGCGTACACGTCGGTGGTGAGTTCGGTGACATCGGGGGGCGGCGAGCTCTGGGCGAACTCGAGACCGCGCCGGACGTCCTGCGCCACGCGCTCCTCGATGGCCCGCAGGCGCTCGGCGTCGAGCTGGCCCCGCGCCAGCAAACGCTCGCGCTGCTGGGTGATGGGGTCGCGCGCACGCCAGCTCTCCAGCTCCGGCTTGGGCACATAGGCCATGTCGTCGGGCTCGAAGTGCCCGCGCATGCGGTAGGTATAGGTCTCGAGGAAGTACGGCTTGCGCTGCTCGCGCACGAAGGCAACCGCTTCGGAGGCGGCTCGATACACGGTCTCCACATCGTTGCCGTCGACGGTGGTCGCAGGCATGGCATGGGCCCGCGCCCAGACGCTGATGTGCTCCATGGGCATCGTCTCGCGACGCTGCACGTACGCTTGCCACTGATTGTTCTCGCACACGTAGAGGATCGGCAGGTTCCACACCGTGGCCAGGTTGAGCGACTCGTGGAAGATGCCCTCGCAGGCCGCACCATCCCCGAAGAAGCACACCACGATGCCGTCGTCCGTGCCCACCATGCTCTGCGACAGGCCGACGCCCGTGGCCAGCGAGAGCTCCCCGCCCACGATGGTGGAGGTCAGGATCACGCCGAGCTCGCGCGCCGAGATGTGTAGGGTGCCGCTCTTGCCGCGACAGTACCCACCACTGCGACCGAGTACCTCGGCGAATAGCCGTCCCGTGTCGGCGCCGCGCGCGATCAGGTGACTCGCGCTGCGGTGGTTGGTGAGGATGCGGTCGTGGGAGGCGAGCGCGGCGATCACGCCCGCCGCGCTCGCCTCCTGGCCAATGGCGGTGCAGGTGCCAGCGGCCTTGCCGGCGGCCTGGAGCGACACCAGCCCCTCCTCGAAAGCGCGCGAGCGCATCATGGTCTCGAGCAGGGAGACCGCCTGGGGTTCGGAAATCGTGGGCTTCATCGTCGACCTTTCGTACTCGCGATGAACCTACGGGGAGCTTTCGACCTGCCTTCCGGGGCGCTCGGGCGTTTAGGAACAAATTAAGGAAGGTTTGGCTGGGCCGCCGCGTCCTCAGAACTCCTGCACGGTCGGGCGGATGACGATTCTCGTTGACGTCCACATCGGCGGGCTGCTCGATCGCATAGGCCACCGCCCGCGCGACGGAATCCGCAGGAATTTGCTGCTTGTAGAACTCGTCCAGCTGCTTGCGGCTCGCCGTATCCCCACTCCCGAGCTTGAGCTCCGACTCCACGGCGCCAGGGGAGATGATGGTGGTTCGAATCTGCCGGCCCACTTCCACCCGCAGCCCCTCGGAGATGGCACGCACTGCGAACTTGGTGCTCGAGTACACGGTGCCACCGGGGGCGAACACCTTGAGGCCCCCCACCGAAGCCACGTTGATGAAGTGACCGCCTCCCTGCTTCTCGAACACCGGCAGGGCCGCCGCGATGCCGTAGAGCACGCCCTTCACGTTGATGTCGATCATGCGCTCCCATTCCTCCACGCGACGTTGTTGGAGCGGGGCAATCGCCATCAGCCCTGCATTGTTCACCAGCACGTCGAGCCGGCCGAAGGCAGAGACCACGTCCCCCACCAGCTTCTCCACCTCACGCTGCTTGCTCACATCCGCCACGAAGCCCTTGGCTCGCCCCTTGGCCCCCTCGATTTCGCCGACGATCTTGCGCAGCTTGTCCTCGCGCCTTGCGGCCAACGCCACGCTCGCGCCGCGCGCCGCCAAGTGCCGCGCCATGGCCTCGCCGATCCCGCTGCTCGCCCCCGTGACCAGCACGACTTTCCCCTGGATGTTCTGATTCATGGCCACCTCTCGTTGATTGATGGCCTTCGATCTAAGCCGCGCCTGGCTCCCTGTGAAGGTTGACAATTCTGCATTCAATGGTGAGCTGCGTTCATCTATGTCCGCCAAGCTGAGCGAGCTCTCTGCCTTCCTGTCCGTGGCCACCCACCTCAATTTCCGCGCCGCGGCCCGTGAACGCGGGATCACGCCCTCCGCCGTGAGCCATGCGCTCAGGAGCCTCGAAGAAGAGCTCGGCGTACGCCTACTCCAGCGCACCACACGCAGCGTCTCGCTCACCGAAGCCGGAGCCCTGCTCTTCGCGCGACTCAAGCCGGCCTTCGGCGAGATCGATCACGCGGTGGAAGCGGTGAACAGCTTTCGCGAGACGCCCTACGGACGCTTGCGTCTGAACGTACCGCGCGCGGCGGGAGCCGAGCTCATGGGCGTGTTCGCGCAGCTCGTGAGTGAGAACCCGGGGCTTACGCTGGAGGTCGTGGCCGACGACCGCCTAGTGGACATCGTGGCGGGCGGCTTCGACGCGGGCATCCGTTTCGGCGAAAAGCTCGCCAAGGACATGGTGGCGGTGCGCGTGGCGCTGCCGCTGAGCTTTGCGGTGGTGGGGTCTCCCGCGTACTTCAAGGGACGAGCGCTGCCGAAGCACCCGGCCGACCTCGGCGAGCACCGCTGCATTCGCTATCGCTTCCCGAGTGGCGCCAACTTTCCCTGGGAATTCGAGAAGGCTGGCAAGACCCTCGAGGTGGACGTGCAGGGGCCGCTGGTGCTCGATGATCAGCAACTCATGATCGAAGCCGCCCTCAGCGGCGTGGGCCTCGCCTACGTGTTCACCGAGCGCGTGGCCTCCCAGCTGCAAGCGGGTCGCCTCGTGCGCTGCCTGGCGGACTATTGCCCGCCCTTCACGGAGCTCTTCCTCTACTACCCGGAGCGCACCTACGTCTCGGCGGGCCTACGCGCCCTGATCAAGCTACTCAAGCACACGAGCAAGGCCGCGCGCGCGTCGGGCTCGGCTCACAAATCGCGCTGATACACGCGGTATTTCTTGTAAATGGAAGCGCCCATGGAACGGATGCCGAGGTTGATCGGGGCGTCGTCCTCGCGGGTCCACGAGAGCTCCGCCCATTCGTAGCCCTTGGCCTTGCCGCGCTTCGCGACCTCCACGTACATGGCCGCAGAGAGCGCGCCGTAGCGCTTCACGTTCTTGCGCAGCTCGGCCCGCACGCCGAGCACGATGAGACGAGCAGACTTGGGATGCTTCACCTTGGTGCGCCAGAGCAGCTTCGCCCAACCGAAGGGGAACAGCTTGCCCTCGAGGTCGGCGATGACTTCGTAGAGATTCGGGATGGCGATGCACATGGCGCCAGGCTTGCCGTTTACCTCAGCCACGAAGGCCAGGTCCGGATCGAGCACCATGGACATGTCGCTGGCCATCTTGTCGAGCTCGGCGTTGCTCACGGGCACATAGCCCCACTTGCCCGCCCAGGTCTCGTTGTAGATCTCCATCACGATGCCGATCTCGTCGCGCAAGCGCTTGAGGTTCAGCGAGCGCAAGCGCACCTCCTCGAGCCCTTGCACGTGTTCCCAGGCCCTCTGCGTGCGCGCGTTGAAGCCGCTCGCCACGTCGTAGCGCCAAGCGAACAGGTCCTTTTCCTTGATCAGGCCACAGGCCTCCGCGAGTCGCGCCTGGTAATCGCGGGAGTGGGACATGTCGAGCATGGGCGGGTGCTCGAAGCCTTCGATCAAGATGCCGGCCTCCTGACTCGCTCCGAGTGACATCGGCCCGTTCATGCGCCGCATGCCGCGCTCGCGCAGCCACGCGGCGGCGCGCTCCAGCAGGGCGCGCGCCACCTCGACGTCGTCGATGGTGTCGAAGTAGCCGAAGTGCCCCGTCGCGTCGTTCCAGGTGTCGAGCCAGGCCTTGTCCACCGTGGCCGAGATGCGACCCACGAGCTTGCCCTCTTGCCAGGCAGTGAAGAGCGCCACCTCGGCATGTTGGTGGAAGGGTTCTTTCTTGGGGTTCAAACGCTCGGCGATCATCATGTGCAGCGGCTGGACCCAGGCGGCGTCACCGGCGAACACGACCTTGCCCGCCTCGATGAAATCCTCGACGTCCTCTCCGGGCACGTGGCTGCGCAGCTCGATCGACATCCCACTTGCTTAGCCAAGAACCCAGGCGCTGTACACAAAACGCGGGTGAACCCGAATGGGGGGTGAAGCGGAGCCATTCATCGAACCAGGCACGATTTCCAGCTGTTCGTGGGCCTCTTCGCGAGCCCGTGGTCAACATCGTGACCGGGTGGAACTTCTTCTGTGCCCAGACCGCCTCGAAGCGACTCGCCTGCAAGGCGCCCCATCTGCCCGAGGAAGCCCCCGTCCTCGTGGCCGGCTTCGAGCACTCGGTCCAGCTGGCGTGCACCGCCGCCAGCGTCTGCGGCCTCGAGGCGGACGGCTCGGTGCAGTGTCACGGTGTCGCGAGCAACGCCGCGACCGAGCTCAGCGTGCGACCTGGCGCGCTCTGGCGGAGCGCCAACGCGACCCGTCTGTGTGGCGGCTATCCAGACGGCAGCCTGGACTGCGTCCAGCGCTGAGTCCTCGTGGGTCCAGCTAGCCAATCGGCTCGAGCACCACCACCGGCAACTCACGCTGCGTATGCTTTTGGTACTGCGACCAGGCCGGGTTCACCTGCTTGCCGCGCTCCCACAGGCGGGCTCGCTCGGTCCCTTCGGCCAGCCGGGCCTTGGCCTGGAACACGCGACGCCCTACGCGCACCGTGGCACTCGGATCCACGCGCAGATTCAGCCACCACTGCGGATCGCGCCGCGCGCCGCCGTCGGAGCCGACGACCACGTAGCCGCCCGCGTCCTCGAAATACGCCAGTGGCGTGGTGCGCGGTTGACGCGTCTTGCGACCGGTCACCGTGAGGAGCAGCATCGGCAGCTTGAGGTGCGCCCCGAGCCGCCCGTCGGTGGCTTCGTAAACACGGGTGTGCAGCTTGAAGAGCGCCTTGAGTACGCGCGCTCTCAGGTGACGTACGCGGGATGCCATGGAGCGGAAGCTTTACCCGGGCCGCTCACCGGAGCAACGCTGGCTCAGCGCTCCATGCACAACAGGCGCAAGGTGTAGTTCGTGCAAGTGGCAGGACTCGCGAAGTAGGTCCAGGCGGGCACGCTCGCCGCTAGTCCCACGGTGCAGGAGCTCATGGCATCCCCATACCAAATTGGTCTTGGTGAGGACCCAGTTGTCGCTTTGACTGCTCAAGTAGTTGCCGGCGGCGTCGAGCAGGAGCGGCACGCGGATGCTCCCCGAGATCAGGTCCGCGATGTTGTTGGCGACCACGAAGCCGTCCGCCCGCACCCAGGGGCCCGTGCTTGGCCAATTGCCGAGGCCACATTTATCGGTACCGCGCACGCCGCCCGTCGAGACGAGGCGGCACGGGGCCTCGTGACCGGTGTCGCTCAGCCACGCCACGAAGTTCGCGTGGTTGGCGTAGCCGGCGTCCTGCGCAGCGTCCTGGCAAAACGCGTCGGCCTTGTCGAGCAGGGAGCCGGAGGACGGATACGGGAACGGAGTGCTGGTGAGGAAGAGCGCCTTGCCCGTGCGCTCATGCAGGGTGCTCTTGGGGAAGAAGCCAGAGCCGCTCTGCACGCACAACAAGCCGCGCGTGGTGCTGCATCCGAAGCTGTAGTAGTCGTCCGGCAGATAGTCGCTGAGCGACGCAGTGGCCCAGGAGTACTGCCCGGACGACGCGCTGCTGGTGAAGCCCAGACAATCGCTGCCTCCGGCTTGCCCGTTCGCGTCGCCACCGGTCCAGATCGTGTTCCCGGCGTGCGGCGTGCCGTCGGCCTTGTAGTGCACCGTGCTCAGCCACTGCGCCTTGGCGATGCCCGAAGCTCCATTCACCACGGGGAGTCCGCCGAGGTCGAGAATCGGGGCCTCATCGACCGGCGCTGAAGCCAGTCCGCAGTGATCGGCCCAGCGCGCGTTCAAGCCGAGCGCACGACAGGCCGCGTCGAACTTCGCTCCGTTCGTGCCGGAGCTGATGAAGGCGCGGAAGGTTCCTTCGAGTCCGGCCGCATCGGCCTCCGCCTGGCAGATGATGTCACCCGCGGCTGGCCCCGACGCAGCGTTCGCAGCTGCTGGGATCCAGGTGCGCAGATCGCCGTTGCCCGTGTGCTGGCTCGCGAACAGGACACGACTGCCGTTGCCGAGCCCATTGAGCGAAACATCGAGCTCGAAGTCGGGCCCGCTGACCTTGGCGACGTAGTCGATGGGCAGATGAACCTGGTTGAGCGATACGAGAACGGCCGTGGGCCCCGCCTGGGCCACCGAGAGCACCGCGAGATCCTGGGGCCGCGCCGGACTCAGCGAGACCTCGAGCGCCGCAGCATCGACCGCGCGATCGAAGGCCAGCTTGAGCTGCCCGTACGCCACGAAGCCCGTGTGGCTCGGGTCGGACACCGGCGGCCCATCGTTTGCGTCGGGGCCGGCATCTTGGTGACCTCCGTCCGAGCCTGCGTCGCCGGGGCCGCCGTCGGAGCCGGGACCCGCGTCGCCCGTTCCGCCCCCGTCGAGCCCGTCGAGCCCGCCGTCCGCGTCGGGGTGTTGCGTCCCGCTGTCATGTTCTCCGTGCTGCATCCCAGCATCGGCCTGCGACCCCATGGACCCATCGGGATCGAGCGAGCCCGAGCTGGCCGAGTCACCACAACCGACGACACTCGCGAGAGCCCACCACACCACGCGCCGGCCAAACTTCATGACCCAGGATCCTAACCAAAGTGGGGTCGCGTCCGGCCAGCAGAAAGCCCTCCCCCGAGGGGCCCACCGCCCTTTGCGCAACCTGCGCAACAAAGCGCACAACGTGCGAGCGACTGGTTTCGATGCGGGGCGCGCACTAGCTTAAGGGCATGGCTGCGAACCCGAGCGATGGCCTCGAGCGCGAGCTCTGGGTGCTGCGCCAAATCGCGCAGCTGGTGCCCGCCATGCTCGCGTTCTGGGATACCAGGGAACGCTGCTTGTTCGCGAACGAGGCTTACCGGGCTTGGTTCGGCGTGGCCCCGGAGAGGCTACCGGGCACGACCCTGGCCGAGCTCCTGGGGCCTGAAATCTACTCGCTCAACATTCCCTACATCGAGGGCGCTCTGCGTGGAGAGCGGCAGCACTTCGAGCGCGAGTTCGCGGACCCTCAGGGCGGTCCTTCCCGCTTCAGCCAGGTCGACTACGTGCCCGTGGTGACCGATGGCGCGGTGAAGGGATTCGTGGTGCTCGTGCAGGATGTCAGCCGGCGCAAGAATCTCGAACTCGAGCTGCAACGCACGGTGGGGGAGCTCCAGACCGCGCTCTCCAGCGTGCGCACGCTGTCCGGGCTGTTACCCATCTGCGCCTGGTGCAAGAAGGTCCGCACGGACCAGGGCTACTACGAGCAGATCGAGTCGTTCATCACGGCCCACACCGACGCCACCTTCACGCATGGTATCTGCCCCGAGTGTGAGGCCCGCGCACGCGACGAGCGGCCCGCCGTACCGGCCGGGCCGACCACCCCGACCGGGCCCGAAAGGGGCGAAAACTCCCGCTGAATCCCGGGATTTCCTTGCTGCGCGTGCAGCCTTCCGGAGATAGTGGAGGCCCTTGCTAACGCGCGCTGGGCGCGTGCTTCGGAGCCCTGCCCCATGCTCAACAGCTTGTATCCCGCGGGTCCTGCCACCACGCCGGGCGACCTCACCGCCGTCACCGAGGCGTACAAGCGCCGCGCCTGGATCGCGATGGCCGTGCTGGTCGGCTTCGCGCTCGTGTACCTGACCTTGTGGGGATGGTTCGGCTGGACCGCCTACCGGCTCGGGCTCGAGCTCTCGCGCCGACACATCAACGTGTCCATCATGGCGGGCTGCCTGGTGTCGAGCTTGCTGCTCCTGTTCATGAGCCGAGCCCTGCTCGCCGTAAAGCGTGGCGCGCCCTCCGAGGACCTCGAGGTCACGGCTCAGGAGCAACCGTTGCTGTTCGAGTTCCTGTGGCGCGTGGCCGACGAGGTGGGGGCCCCCCGGCCCCATCACGTATTCCTCTCCCCCGACGTGAACGCCGCGGTCTTCTATGACGTGTCGTTCAAGAACCTGCTGGTGCCTTCGCACAAGAACCTGGTGATCGGGCTCGGCCTGGTGAATGCGTTGACGCTCGGCGAGTTCAAGGCCGTGCTGGCCCACGAGTTCGGCCACTTCGCGCAGCGCTCGATGGCCGTGGGACGCTGGGTCTACACCGCTCAACAAATCGCGAATCACCTGGTCCATTCGCGTGGGATCTTCGACCGCATGTTGCGAGGCCTCTCGCGCTTCGACATCCGTGTCGCCTGGGTGGGCTGGATCCTGCGGCTCATCGTGTGGTCCATGCGCAGTCTGCTCGACACCGTGTTCTCCCTGGTGGTCATGGCGCAGCGTGCGCTGTCGCGCGAGATGGAGCTGCAGGCCGACCTGGTCGCGGTCTCGCTCACGGGCAGCGACGCCATCGTGCACGCCCTGCACCGCCTGCGCGCCGCCGATGAGGCCTGGAGCATCGCCGTCCCCTTCGCCTTTGGCGAGCTCTCTTCTGGGCACCGCGTGGCCGACGTGTTCAGCCTACAGACGCGCGTCACCGAGCAGATGCGCGTGGTGCTCGACGACCCGGACTTCGGCAGCCCCCCTGCCCTGCCCGAGCGTCCCGAATCCCATCGCGTGTTCGAGGACAGCATCGCCCAACCACCGCGCATGTGGATGACGCATCCGCCGGGCCGCGAGCGCGAGGAAAACGCCAAGCGCCGCTACGTGTCGGCACCCGTCGATCAACGGAGTGCCTGGTCGGTGTTCGCCGATCCGGAGTCGCTGCGACACAAGCTCACCGATCGTCTGTTGCTCTCGCCGGAGGCCAAGGAACTACCGGCCGCCAGTCAAATCCAGGAGTCGCTGCAGCGATTGGACGCCGAGTACACGCGCAAGGGCGTCGACCCGCGCTATCGAGGCGTCTACCTGGGACGCCCGCTGACCCGCGAAGCCCAGCACGCGGACGAACTCTATGAACCTCAATCTCAGGCCGATCTCGCGCAGCTCGCCGCGCTCTACCCGCGCAGCCTGGCCGGAGAGCTGAAGACCTGGCGCAATCTCCAGGAAGAGACCGCGATGTTGGAGGCCCTGTCGCGTGGCGATTCTGAGTCCGCCCGACGGCATCATACGCCACCGCGGGCGCGTGGTTCCGAAGCGAGAGCTCGCCAGCGTGGTCGCCGCCGTGAAGCGCGAAGAGCAAGCCGCGCTGTCGCGTCTGTGGGACCACGACAAGCAGTGCCGCTCGCTGCACCTCGCCGCAGCGCGCGCGCTGGGCCAGGGCTGGGAGGCCCATCTGCGGGGTCTGCTCTCGCTGTTGCACTACGCCGAGCACGGCGAGGCCAACCTGCGCGATGCCCGTGGTCACTTCTCGAACACGTTCGCCTGGGTCACCGCCGACGGCAGTGTCAGCGGGCGGGAGCTCAAGAAACTGGTCGCGGCCGCCAGCGAGGTGCACGTCGCGCTCTGGGAGCTGTTCGAACAGCGTGAGGCCGTCCAATTGCCCGCCGACGTACGCGAGAAGCTCGAGCTCGAAGGCTGGAGCGCGGCTTGGCCCAAACAGTTCGGGTTGCCGGCGCCCGAGAAGGAAAATATCGGGAACTTCCTGAACGTCGTGGATGGCTGGACCTCGGGCGTATTGTCGAGCCTGGTTGGCCTCAAGCGGGCGACCCTCGACGCCTTGCTCACGGTCGAGGACCACGTGGCCGAATGCACACGCAGCGGCGCGGATCCAGGCGTAGCTCCGGCACCCGCCGCGATCCCCTCGAGCTATCGCATCATTCCGCTCGGGGCTCAGCGCGCGCGAGAGCGCATGCTGCACTGGTGGGATCGGTTTCAGCTCGGCGATGGCCTATTGCCCTCGAGCGCGCGCTTCGTGGTGGCCTTCAGCATCATGGCGGCGGTGCTCGGGCTCACGCGCGGCGTCGGTTCGTTCAACGTGGGGATCTACAACGGCCTGCAGACCCATGTCGAAGTCAGGATCGGAGAGCGGACCGTGCTGCTCGCGCCGCAAGGGCACGCCGAGATCGAGGTCCCTGAGGAGCAGACACTCCGCGTGGAGGCGCGCTTGCCGAGCGGCCAGAGCATCGAGCGATTCGAGATCACCACGGGTGGCGTGGGCGGTGACTACTTCTACAACGTCGCCAGCGCAGCCTCCCTGGTAGAGTGGACGGCCGTGTACTCGGCCACCGATGCGCAGCCGCCCGAGCGCTACCTCGGCAGTCCCCGCTGGGGCACCACGCAGGCCGGCGTGCTGTTCGAAGAGCCCCCGACCAAGGGTAAGGGAACGCGACTCGTGCTGCAGGCACTGGCAGCGAGCCCTGCCAAGCAGGTGGAGAGCATCAGCGATCAAGCGCAAAAGAACGCGCTCGTCGAGGCCCACATGCGCTTCGATTCGGTCTCGTCCCCCATGCTGGCGTCCTGGCTCGAGCTCGCTCCGATGTCGCCCAAGGCGGGCGACATCCTGCGTGCACGCGTGCAGGAGCACCCGGACGATATGCTCGCCCAGCGCTGCCTCCAAAACGTGTTGCCCAAAGACGCGCTCCAGGCCCTCTGTACGCAGCAGCAAGCTCGCGCCGGCGCCGAGCCGGCCAATCACGACTGGCAGTACCTGGCGATTCGCTGCTTGCCCGACTCCCCGGAGCGCGAGCGCGCATTTCTAGCCGCCCACGCTGCGGCGCCCCAGCACCCGTGGTTGGCCTGGGCTGCGGGTTCCTTCTTCGCGGACCGCGGGCAGTGGAAGGAGGCGTATGCGGCGCTGGCCCCGGCGCTCGCGAACATGCCTAGCGTGACACCCGACAGCGTGAGCATGGTGGCTCGCCTCGCCCGCGTCACGGGCCGACAAGGCGACCTGCCGGCGCTCGCCGCGCGGGCGCCAGAACTCGAGCGCGAACTCACATGGGAACGGGGGAGCCCGGAGCTCGCGACGAGCCGCCTGCGAGCGTTCTCACAGCTCGCGCGCGGAGACCTCGAAGGAGCGCTGACGAGCGCACAGGGCGACGCCCAGCTCGCGGACTACGTGCTGCGCCTGGCAGCGGCGTCCCGCGGCGCGAGCGATGGGCTCGTGCAGCGCGCGCTGGCGCTGCCACCCGATCGCGGATTGGTCGCCGATTCGCTCTGGTCCACCTTGGCCCTGCACGTACGCCAGCGTCGCGATCTCACTCCATATCAGGACAAGATCGACAGCTTTGCCGGCCCGCACGCGGCCACCATGCGCCGCATTTTGACGGCGGGCCTCGAAGGCATGGAGCCCCGTCACGCCCATGGTGAGGTCGAGTCCCTGCTGCCAGGACTGCCCTTCGATCTTCGCGCGCATGCTCTGGTGATGGCGAGCGTGCTGCTCGATTACCGCGTGCCCGGCCCCTGGCTCAGCACGGCGAACGAGCTCCTCTTTGCGTCGGAGCGCCCCTTTCTGGGAGAATCGCTTGGGCCGACGGCGACCGGAAACTGATGCGACCGGCCACCGTGGGTCGTACCGCGCTCGCTTCGATACGGCCTCGCACGTGCTCGAACGGTCAGTTCGTGTCGAACTCGGGTTTGGCGCTGCCGCGTGCGCGCAGTGAGGAGTAGCTTCTGATGCGAGGGTTTGAATGAACTCGGCCACCACGTCACCTGTCGGCCCGACTCCGCTGCAAGCCACCCTGGCAGGCACGACTCCAAGCAAGGGTGACAGGCGGGGCGCCTACGACGGCACACCCACGGTGCTGCTGGCCGATGATGATCCCGTGGTCATGGAGGCGCTGCGCGAGGACCTGGAGTCCGAGAACTATCGGCTGCTGACGGCCGACTCGGGTGCCGAGTGTCTGCGCCTGCTCGAGACCGAGCCGGTCGACGTGCTGCTGCTGGACCTGGTGATGCCAGGGATTTCGGGCTTCGAAGTCCTGAAGCGCCTTTCGGCCAGTGAGACCAAGCGCTTTCTACCGGTCCTGGTGCTCTCGGCGAGCAACAACGAGGTGGTGCGCGCGCTCAAGGCGGGCGCCGTGGACTACCTCACCAAGCCCTGGCAGCCCGAAGAACTCCTCGCGCGCGTTCGCACCTACGTGCGGCTGCGGGAGCGCGAGCTGCAGCTGGCAGACACCGTGGAGCGCCTCAACGAGCGCACGCGCGAGCTCGAGAACGAAATCGCGGAGCGTCGCAGGGCCGAAGCCCAGCTGGTGATGGCGAGCCGCATGTCCTCGGTGGGCGTGGTGGCGGCCGGCGTGGCCCACGAGATCAACAACCCGCTCACCTATCTGATCGGCAACCTGGAGCTGCTTTGCAGCCGGCTCGACAGCAGCCCGGCCAGCGCCCCCCTCGACCGCGCGCGCCTGGCCAGGATGGCCGAGCAGGCCCGCGAGGGCGCCGAACGCGTGCGCATCATCGTGCGCGACCTGAAGACATTCTCGCGCCCCGACAGCGAGGAGCTCGAGCGCGTCAACTTGGGCGAAGTCATCGACTCGGTGCTGCGCCTGGCGGGGCACGAGCTCAAGCATCGCGCCAGCGTGACGCGTGACCAGGCGGCGGTGCCCCCGGTCCTCGGCAACGCAGGTCGACTGAGCCAGGTGCTCCTCAACGTGGTGGCCAACGCGGCGCAAGCCATGGACCAGGGGACGCCCGCGACCAACAACCTGCACATCGCGAGCCGCGTCACGCCCGACGGGCGCATGGTGGAGGTCCGCCTCAAGGACAACGGCATCGGCATGGATCCCCACTCGCTCGCCCATGCCTTCGACCTCTTCTACACCACGAAAGCCGGCAAATTCGGCCGCACAGGCGGTACCGGACTCGGGCTCTCCCTGTGCCGCAAGATCGTCGAAGGCTTCGGCGGCAGCATCAGCCTTCAAAGCGAGCCGAACAAGGGCACCGAGGTCAGCATCTTCTTGCCGGTGTTCGGCCGTGAGAGCGGTCTCTTGCCTGGTCCAGGTCTGGTGGGCCACAGCGCCAGCGTCACGTCCATCGCACCGCACAGCGCTGCGCGTCGCCTGCTCGTGATCGACGACGAGGCCGAGATCGGCACCCTGGTAGCCGCGCTCCTGAACGACACCTTCGAGGTGCGCGTGGTGCACGACGCCCAGGAGGCCCTGCACATCCTGCGCTCGGGCGAGCAGCTCCAGGTCGTCCTGTGCGACCTCATGATGAGCGGCTACACCGGCATGGATTTGTTCGACATCGTCGAGCATGAGCTGCCCCAATACCGCGAGCGCTTCGTGTTCATGACGGGCGGTGCCTGCACCTCGCGCGCGCGCACTTTCGCGAGTGAGCACGCGGAGCGTGTGCTCGAAAAGCCCTTCTCCCTCGAACAGCTCAAGCACGCCCTGGATCGCGCATCGAATCAGGAGTCCTGACTGCCGCAGGCGGGAACCTTGCGAGCGTTCCGGCTCTATTTCGCCCGCGTTCGCGCGGACCGCGAGCCGGGAAGTCAGCGTTGAGAAGCGCCCTCCTCCGTGGCACCTCGAAGGAGGGGGACCATGGAAACCGTCGTCACGCTGACCTTGAATCCAGCCGTCGACCTGAACACCACCGTCGACGCCATGTTGCCCGAGCACAAGCTGCGCTGCCGCGACTCGCAGTACGATCCGGGCGGCGGCGGTCTCAACGTGGCGCGCGTGGTCCAAGCGCTTGGCGGTGAGGCGATCGCCGCCTGGACGCGCGGCGGTCCGACCGGCGAGATGTTGCACGCCCTGCTCGACGCCGAGAAGCTACGCCACGCGCCCTTGTCCATCGCCCAGCCCACGCGCGAGAGCGTGACCGTCACCGAGGCGAGCACCAACGCGCAGTATCGCTTCGTGCTCGAGGGCCCCACGCTGTCGGCAGCCGAGGCCGAGCGCATGGAGCGCTACGTCGCCGAGCTCGCGCCCACGCCAGACTACCTGGTGTTGAGCGGCAGCTTGCCCCCGGGCCTACCTGATGATTTCTACGTGCGACTCGCGCGCCGCGCCGGCGGTCGGACCCGGGTGATCGTCGACACCAGCGGGGCCGCGCTGGGCGCGCTCAAGGGCAGCCGCGTGTTCTTGATCAAGCCGAACCTGCGCGAGCTGAGCCTATTGGTGAAGCGTGAGCTCGAGACCCTGGCCGAGGTGGTGCAGGCCGCGCGCTCGCTGGTGTACGAGGGGACATCGGAGGCCGTGTTCGTCTCCATGGGAGGCCGCGGCGCGCTGCTCGTGACCCGGGATCGCCACGACGCCATCATGGCGCCTCCGGTGAAGCCCGCGAGTCGCGTCGGCGCGGGCGACAGCAGCGTGGGCGGCATGGTGGCGGCGCTCACGCGCGGGATGGACCTCTCGCAGGCCGCACGCTTCGGAGTCGCCGCCGGCTCCGCTTGCGTGATGACTCCGGGCACGCGCCTCTGCACACGCGCCGACACCGAACGATTGTTCCGCAGCATGGGAGATCCGTCATGAGCAAGCTCGTTTACCTGGGCATTCAAGTCGCCGACGTCTTGCGCAACGTGCCGCCCGCCGTGCTCTACGGTGAGGCCCTCAAGCGCGAGAAGGGCTCGGTCATCGCGTCCAACGGCGCGCTGGTGGCGATGTCCGGAGAGAAGACCGGTCGCAGCCCGGGCGACAAGCGCGTGGTCGACGAGCCCGGCAGCAGCGCCGACATCTGGTGGGGACCGGTGAACATCAGGCTCGAGCGACAGAGCTTCGAGATCAACCGCGAGCGCGCCATCGACTACCTCAACACGCGCGACCGCCTGTACATCGTCGATGGATTCGCGGGCTGGGATCCCAAGTACCGCATCAAGGTGCGCGTGGTCTGCGCGCGCGCCTACCACGCGCTGTTCATGCACAACATGCTGATCCGCCCCACGCCCCAGGAGCTCGCGGACTTCGGCGAGCCCGACTACCACGTGATCAACGGCGGCGCCTTCCCTGCCAACCGGCTCACGCCCGGTATGACCTCGCGCACCAGCGTCGATTTGAGCCTGGAGCAGCGAACTCTGGTGATCCTGGGCACGGAATACGCGGGCGAGATGAAGAAGGGCGTCTTCACCGTGATGAACTACCTGATGCCCAAGCGCGGGCATCTTTCGATGCACTGTTCGGCCACCGAAGGCAAAGACGGCGATACCTCGGTGATGTTCGGTCTCTCGGGCACGGGCAAGACCACGCTCTCCGCCGACCCCAAGCGCCGCCTCATCGGCGACGACGAGCATGTCTGGACGGACCACGGCGTGTTCAACATCGAAGGAGGCTGCTACGCCAAGGCCATCGATCTAAGCGAAGCGCAGGAGCCAGACATCTATCGGGCCATCCGCTTCGGCACCGTGCTGGAAAACGTGGTCTATGACCCCGACAACCACCACGTCGACTACGCCAATGCGAGCATCACCAAGAACACGCGCGCGTCCTATCCCCTGGAGTTCATCGAGAACGTCAAGATCCCCGCCATCGGAGGCATCCCCAAGAACGTGATCTTCTTGACCGCCGACGCCTTCGGCGTGTTGCCGCCGGTGAGCAACCTGAGCGCGGCCCAGGCCATGTACCACTTCATGAGCGGCTACACGGCCAAGGTGGCTGGCACCGAGGTCGGCGTGAACGAACCCGAGGCAACCTTCTCGCCCTGCTTCGGCGGCCCGTTCATGGTCTGGCATCCCGCCAAGTACGCCGAGCTCTTGGCCGAGCGACTCAAGAAGCACGGCGCGCAGACCTGGCTCGTGAACACGGGTTGGTCAGGCGGCTCCTACGGGGTCGGCCGCCGCATCAAGCTGGCCCACACGCGCGCCATCATCGACGCCATTCATGACGGCAGCTTGGCCCGCGCCGACACCTACGAGGACCCCATCTTCGGCTTCGCGGTGCCCAAGACGTGCCCGGATGTCCCCGCCGAGATCCTGAATCCGCGCAACACCTGGCAGGACAAGGCGGCCTACGACGCGACGGCGCTGAAGCTGGCAGGCCTGTTCGTGGAGAACTTCAAGAAGTACGAAGCCGGGGCGCGCGCCGACGTCCGGGCCGCAGGTCCCCACGCGCCACGGGGCGCTGCGCTTCACTGAGGGCCTTCAGCGAGGGCGGGACAGTTCCCCGACGTGCTCGACGATGCGGCCCACCAGCCCGTACTCCATGGCCTCCTGCGCGCCGAGCCAGTGGTTGCGCGCGCTGTCACGGGCGATGCGCTCCGGCGTCTGCCCCGTGGCCCGCGCGAAGATGCTCTGCAAGCGCGTGCGCATCGCCAGCATCTGCTCCGCCTCGATGGCGATGTCGGCCGCCTGCCCCTGATAGCCGCCGCTAGGTTCGTGCAAAAGAAAGCGCGTGTTCGGCAAGCACAGTCGTCGCTCACGCGGCACGGCGCAGTAGATCAAGGCCCCCGCGCTGGCCACCCAACCGGTGCCCACGATGTGCACCTCGGGCTGGATGAAGCGGATCATGTCGTGGATGGTGTCCCCCGACTCCACGTGTCCACCGGGTGAATGCAGCACGAGGCGGATGGGCTCCGACCCCCGCGCCGCGAGCGCCATGAGTTGCGCCGCGACCCGCTCGGCCAAGGCCGGCGTGACCTCCCCCACGATCAACACGCTGCGCGCCGCGAACAACGTGTCCGCGATCATCCCACCTGCCCGTGCCAGGGCCTCTGCCAAGTGCTCTGCCTGCTCGCTCATGCGATCCAGGCTGGCGCTCCACGCCCTGCCTGACCATGTCCGGGACTCTCGGGCTTTTGTCCGAAGCTCTCGTTCTCGAGGCCGTGGCGAACTCACCCTGGACGCGCCACGCGGCGCGGCGCATGGTCTCAGGCATGGCCCACCCACCGCGTTCCTCCGAGGCTCCCGCGCTGTACCTGGTCCGCACCCAACCCGTCCCCGATCCCATCACGCGCGCCGAGCAGCTCATGCGAGCTCGCCTCGAGCAGCGCTGGACGGTCAACCAACTGGCGCGCCAGGTGGGCATGTCTCGCCCCGTGTTCGCCCGCAAGTTTCGCGAGGCCACGGGCCTCTCTCCGCTGCGCTACCTCACGCAGCGCCGCATGGAGCGAGCGGCCGAGTTGCTCGTGCAGTCGGAGCTCGGTCTGTCTGCCGTCGCCGAGCACGTGGGCTACGTCTCGGAGTTCGCCTTCAACCGAGCCTTCAAGCGCTACCATGCCCTGGCGCCGGGCAGCTTCCGACGCAGGGCCCTGGAGCGCGGCATGTGGCCCAGCCTGCGCGCCGCCTGAGATCTACTCCGCGAGAAGCTGGCTGTACGTGTCGTCCGCGCTCGGGCCATCCATGGTGGCGTCGGTCCACTCGTAGATGTAGTGCGTGCCGCCAAAGCTCGCCGGATCGGCCAGCACTTCGTGGGTGAAGAACCAGGCCGCCGCGTTGGTGCCCGGCGAGTCGAGGCCGTAGAGCTTGAGCACACGGGCGCGCGAGATGGGGTCGGTCACCGTCTCGATCACGAAGAAGTCGTGGTGCTCATCGAGGATCGAGTAGGGCGCCGTCACGATGGCCGGGTCGGCTTCCCCGGCCGCGCCGCGCCCGTAGAACCAAGCCGTGGCGCCGTCGAACTTGTTGTAGGACTTGGTCAGCTTGTTGCCTTCCAGGTAGCCCACGATGTGCTGTCCGAAGGGGCCGCCAAGCACCACCACAAGCTCGCCCGCGCCCACGACCGGCTGTCCGGTCTCCTGGTTCAAGGCGTTGGAGTTGGTCTGCTCGATGGTCTGCGACGGCGTCTCGTCCGAGCACAGATCGCCGAACGCAATGTAGAGGTCCTGGGCGCGCGCGTCGTCCGTGGCGTGACCATCCAGCAAGAAGGAGAACTTCACGGCGTCGCACACGTGCGCCACGGTGTTCTCGGTGCAGCTCAGCGCGCCGCAGAACTGGGACGCGTCGCATACGACGTTACAGCCCTTGCAGTTATCCGGATCGCGCTCGAGCACCGCGCAGCGCGTATCGCAGCAGTCGTAGCCCTCGGGGCAAACCTCGCCGCGGTCTCCACAGGTGGCGATGCATTGACGCGTCGAGCACACACGCCCTGGAGCGCACTCGTCGTCGGCCACGCACAGGGAGCAGTCTCCGTCGGGCTCGCAGATGCCGCTCGCGCAGCGATACATGTTGCAGCCGACCTTGCAGCTGAAGTCGCTGCCGTCGCAGTACTGCCCAACCGGACAATTGTCCTGGGGCCCCGGCAAGCACTTCACGCAGGTCTGGCTCTCGAGATCACAGCGTGGCTCTTCGCCGCTGCAGTGGGCTTCCTTCAAGCACTCGACACACAGATGAATGCTCGTGTCGCAATGCCCCTTGGCGCCGGTGCAGTGCTCGTCGGAGAGACACTCCGCGCAGGTCTTGTCGGGCAAACACAGTCCGGGGCCACAGCTATCGCAGATGTCCGGTACGGGGTCGTCGCCGTCCCCATCGCCATCGCCCTGCCCGTGACCGCCGTCATCACCCGGGCCCGCCTCGTGCCCGCCCACGGCGCCGTCGCGACCTGCGTCCTGCCCGCCATCAGAGTCCGTAGAGCCCCCCTCGGGAGTCGTCTCGTCGCAGCTCGCAAACATGCTGAAGAGGGGGAGCGCGGCGGCGGCGATCCACTGCTTCCTTCGCTCCAGCATCCTGCTTCTCCCTCGGCCGCGCGCCCCAATGCGTAAGCCCCATCTGCGATAGTACATACAGCGCGCGCGAACCGCGCCATTTCCCTGGCGTTAAAGCGTAAGAAGAGCGGACGCTGAGCAAAATCGTCCCAGGTGTGCAGAGGTGGGAGAGCACCGGCGCGCGCGGCAGAGGCGCGGCATTTCGTGCTGAATTTAGGCTATTTCTACCGCGAGTCGCAGCTTTGACTACGCACGGAGCGCGCGCAGAAATGCCTCTTCGATCCCTCGATCGAAGGCCACCAGCATGACCTGCTCGAGCTCGGGTGAGAGCTCGCTGCAACGCTGGATCTCCTGCACCGCCACGCGACACGCTGCTTCGTGCGGATAACCGTAGACCCCGCAACTGATGGCCGGAAAAGCCACGCTACGAAAGCCGTGCTCTCGCACCAGCGCTAGACAGCTGCGATAGCAGCTCGCGAGCAGCTCGGGTTCTCCTCGGCTGCCCCCTTCCCAAATGGGTCCCACCGTGTGGATGACGTGGCGCGCCGGGAGCGCGAAACCCTGGGTCAGGCGGGCCTCACCCGTGGGACAGCGCACACCGGGGGACGCTTCGGGTAGCAGACGGCAGGCCTCGAGGAGTTGCGGCCCCGCAGCACGATGGATTGCCCCGTCTACCCCACCACCACCGAGCATGCGCTCGTTGGCGGCGTTCACGATGGCATCCACCGCGAGCTGCGTGATGTCCCCCAGCACGATCTCGAGCTGCGCCGTCATGCCACCACCTGCGCCGCGTTATACCGCACGCGAGCGGGCGCTAGGTCGCCAGGTGATGGTGGTGGTGGTGCTCGAACGACTTGAGGCGCAGCGCCGATCCCGTGAGAGCCGCGCCGAAGATCAGCGCGTAGATGCCCGCCATCCACACCAGCGTCGCGATCCCGATCCCGGGCGCCGCCAGGAGCAGAATCCCGAACAGCACCGACGCCCCGCCCGCAATCCACAGCGACCACTCTTTGATCCCCGTCTCGCGCCGCACGGTGTTGCCGGCGGCGATTTCGGCGCCGCCCGTGACGATGAAGCGCACGGCCACCATGATCAGCACGCCGAGCGCGAACTGCAGTGGCCGCCGGTAGGCCAGCATGCCCACCAGGATGCTCAGCGCTCCCTCGAGGAGGAACGGCCAATAGCGCTCTCCAGCGCGCGCCGCGCGGAAGCCGGCCACCACGCTGAACACACCGTCGACCAAGAAGTACGCGCCTGCCGCCGCCAAGAAGGCCGCCATCGTGAGAGCCGGCCGCGTGAGCGCGAGCAAGCCCACTGCGATGCCGAGCAAACCTCGCAGCGCGATGGCCCACCAGGCCTTGTGCATGAACGCTTCGACAAACTCCTGCTTGACCCGGATCGGTCCTTCTTCTCGCATCATGACGCCCCTCCCTTGCGTGGTGGCCCCCACGGCCCCGACTGGTAGGCAAAGTGGGTCCAGACGCCGCGCGAGAAAGCCCTGCGCAGCACGCAGACGGCAGCGGCGCGAGCTTTCAACGCGCGGTAGCGTGCCGAGTCGTTCGAATCCGCAGGGGAGTCGTGCTCTGCGAAGCAATCCGCCGGCCTTTTGTCGGTCGTGAGCGTCGTGGTGGACATCGACTTTGACGGCCGCGGCGACGGTGTGCGTGATCGCTGCGATGGACGGTTGGAATCGCCGCCGTTGCTATGCCCTCAACGTGGGTCGCGCACGCACGCCGTCGCGGTCGCTGTCAAAGTGGACGGCGCCGACCAAGTCCAGGGTCAACGGGTAGATTCCCAACGGCTGGCGAGCCTCCCGCAGACGTCAGCGCCCGGCCAGGGCGTACGGCTGGTACACCGGCACCCCATGCGGCGTCGGCGCGCTGAACTCTCGGATGAGCCGGGCACGCCCGCGCCGCTGGGCCCAGCCGCGCAGCGACGGAGACAGCTGCTGCGCCAACTCGAACGGCAAGGCGACGGCCGCGATGGTGGGCGCGGCGTGCTTCCAGCGCGTGTCCGCGATGCCCAGGGAATCCGAGGCGCGTTTGCCCAGAAAATAGCGACAAAATCCGATCAAAAAGTCCCCGATGTGGTCGCCGAACGGGCCGCGTGCCACGGGGCTCTCGAGCCAGTGCTGGGTCAGCGCGCTGGCCAGGGCCACACCGTCCGCATCAGGGCCGTCTTCCGTGACGTTGAAGATCCCGAGCAGCTCGAGGCCCTCACGGAACGATTTGGGCACGAGCGCGTCGTCCACCCCGAGCAGGTAGCTCACGTAGCGCCAAAGGTGCATCACGGCCTCGCGTTCCTCGGCCGTGTCGATGCGACCGAGCGCGCAGCTGGCGCCCAGATAGCTCACGCTGAACTGGAGATGGGTGGCGATCAGGTCCCGTTGGTTGATCGGAATGCCCCACGGATCCACGCGCCAGTCCGGCGAGCGCAGCAGCGAGCGGCGCACCATCGCGTGCATCACGCGCACACGCACGCTGGTCTTGAAGCCCGCGCTCCCGCGGCCCATGTCGCCCGACGTGTACACGTCCAGGGTGAAGCGGGCCGTGGCATCGAGGCGCTTGGCGGCGAGCTCCGTGAGGGCCCCGGTAGCGACCAGCGGCTTGGTGGCGTACTTCGTCAGGTAACCGCTCATCAAGACGGCGCTGAGGGCGCACATCGCGTCGGTGCCGTGGCGCAGGACAGCGCGCGTGCCGAGCTCCACCTGACGGCGGTCGAGCCATGCGGGCTCCGCGTCGAGCTGCTCGAAGAGCGCGACGAGTTCGGGCGGCGCATCCGGGACGCTCGCGATGCCCTGCTCGAGCGCGCGCTCGAAGAGCGCCCTGCCCTCGCGCATGCCGTATCGGTGGAACGCCTCCACCAGGGCGTCTGCCAAGGGGTCACTCTCCATGCACGCGCGCTCGAGGCGCGTGATGCGCGGGTCGCTCGGGGCGATGCGGACGTCGAGCAGCCGCAGGGCCACGCCGAGACGCTCGGAGAGCAGGCTGCCCGGCGCGCGCTGACGTCGGAGGGAACGCTGTGGGCTCGGGCTCGAAGCGATCATGGTGGCTCCTTGGGGCTTGCACTCAGGCTAAACCGAGCAAATGCTCGGATCTACTCGGATTCGAGAAATGCCCACTACACCCCGCAAACGACCGAAGAAGTCGCGACTTTCCGCGAAGAAGCAGCCCTCTCAGGGGCGCTCGCGCGCCACCTACGAGAGCATCCTCGACGCGGCTGCTCGGCTTCTCGAGAAGCACGGCTACGCGGAGCTCACCACCAACCACGTGGCCAAGGCGGCCGGTGTAGCCATCGGCTCGCTCTACGAGTATTTCGCCACCAAGGACGCCATCGTGGCCGAGGTGGTGCGCCGCACCGTGCGCAGCGTGGCGAGCGAGATCGCCGAGAGCTTCCAAGCGTCCCTGGCGGTCGGCATGGAGCGCGGCTTGCGCCCGCTGATCCGCGCGATGTTCGCAGCCATCGAGACGCGCGGGCGGCTCGTGCGCGTGCTCTCCACGAGCGTGCCCTTCCTCAACGAGATCGACGAAGTACGGGAGCTCCCGAACATGATGTTGGCGATCGCTCGGCAGGGCATCCCCGGCGCCACCACCAGCTGGCTCAAACGCGATCCGGAGGCGGCCACCTACTTGCTCACCGTGATGGTCGGCGCGGCGGTGGTCGAGAGCGTGGCTGGTAGGCCGGCTCACCTAACGCTGGCGCAACTCGAGGATTCCCTGGTGGGTCTCCTGAGTCGGGTGCTGGTGGAGAGCTAGCCAGTCCCCTGCGCGGCGGGGAGACAACCTCGCTTCAACTGCATTCGAACGTGACCAACGTCACGCTCCCGAACGGGTTAACCCCCCTATTTCGGCGAGCTGACTAACCGTGCGATAGGTGTTCACTTCCTTTCGTGAGTTCTCTCCGACCGAAATTGGGAAGAGACTCAACTGAGTTAGATGGAGGTCTTTCTGCACAAATCGCTACTCGCTGCCAGCTTCGCACTCGCAACTACCATGGTGATTGAGGCTGCTCCGGCCCAAGCATCGGACAACTACCAAATCACCCAAGTCGGGACCGAGGTTCCGACCCCGGGCCTGAACCGCACCACGTTCACCGTGTCCGCCGGGCCCTCCGCGCTCGAGACCTTCCACGTGGTCCGCGTGCGCCAGGCTTCGACCTCCCACCACGGCGACCCGCCCGTGATCCTGATCTCGCCCTTCTCGTTCCCGGCGGAGTTCTGGGAGATCACCAGCGTGGGAGCCTACGCCGACACCTACGCGGCGCGCGTCGCCAGCGCGGGCTACGACGTGTGGCTGGTCGACAGTCGCGGCTCCAGCATCGCGCCGGGCAGCTGCGAGAGCGGAGCGGTGGACTGCTCGCCGATGGGCCAGTGGGGCATCGACCTGTCGGTGGAAGACGCCATGTTCGTGCAGCGTCTGGTGAAGTCCTTCACGCCGAACAAGAAGCCTGTGATCGGCGGTCTCTCGGGCGGCTCCACCACGGCCATCGCCACCATCAACAAGTACCCGAGCAAGTTCTCCGGCCTCTTCATGTGGGAGGGCACCATCTTCACCGAGGTGCCGGCCATCCACACGCGCAACGCCAACTTCTGCGCCCAGGACGAGGCGCGCATGGCGGCGGGTAACTTCGCCGATCCGTCGGTGCAGGGCTTCAAGACGCTCTTCCAGCTGGCCGAGGCCGATCCGAACGGTCCCTCACCGATCCCGGTTTTCCCGCCCGGCACCACGAACCTGCAGGCGCTGCTCTTCGCGTTCACGATGCCGGACCCCAACAACCCGCTCAACTTCACGGACGACTTCGTGCGCATGATCGGCGATCCCTTCACCACCACGCTGGCCTATGCAGACATCGACCGCGTGTTCGGCTTCGGCAGCCTGATCCCCACCTACGCGCCCGTGCCCTTCATCCGCGATAGCCACTGCGCCATGGGCAACGTGACGGGCTATGCGGACCGCTGGGCAGACCGGCTGGACAAGTTCCACGGCGACGCGCTCGTGTTCGTGGAAGGACACGGCTTCAACCAGATGATGTTCGACACCGCGAGCCTCTTGACCAAGGCGGACGTCACCATCGACTACCACGCGGAGTTCGGCGAGAGCGACCGCTACTTCAATCGCGACTGGGTAACGGTGGCAGTGAACCCGCTGCTCGCCTGGCTCGCCGGCGTGAAGTTCTGAGCGCTAAACCGCGCCCAGCTCTAGCAGCCTCTCGACGAGGCTCTTGAATTCCCAGCGCTCGAACAGCTCCAGCGTGCGTTCGAGCGCTTCGCGTTTAAACGGCAGATGGGGGCCCGGGAGCGAGCGGGACAGCGATCTATGGGCGCGCCAGGCGCTCGCTGGCCCGCAGCTGCTCCGCGTGTTCGAGCCACGAGCTCACGGACGCCACAGCGAACAGAAGCCGCAGCGAGCATCCGTGGCCTTGCCGTCGCGGGTATTCATCGCCGGCAGCCCGTAGAACGAACGAAAGAACAGCGCGCAGGTGTCGAGCAGGAGAACGCACAGCGGGACTGTGTCGAGTTTTGCCTCAGTGTGGAAAGACGGCACGTAGCGCGCGCAGCCGGACTAGCCCATTTTTGCGACCCACGGTTTCCGGCGATCGCCCGCTCAAATGCCGTGAATTTCCCTGAACCCCCGCGCCGGTGCCTGACGCGACAGAGCCAGCAATTGCGTCGGCACAAGCCGTGCTTATTCGGGCGATTGCGCGCTGCGCAAGCCACCGAGCTACCCCCTCACCCCTACGAGGAAGCCATGGTCGAACCGTTTGCCAATCTCCCCATCCTGGTCCCCGGAACGTGTATCGCGGGAACCTACGTGCTCGAGGAGGTCCTCGGAACTGGCGGCTCGGCAGTCGTCTACGGCGCACAGCACACGCGCCTCAAGAAGCGCGTGGCCTTGAAGGTCTACCCCATCCGGCCCGGCACCGACCCAAGCTTCGTCCAACGCTTCCAGCAGGAGGCGAGCTTCTTGGCGCGCGTCCACCACGAGAACGTGATCGCCGTCTACGATGATGGCTTTCTGGACGACGGCTCTCCCTACCTGGTGGTGCAGCGCCTGCGCGGCGAGACCCTGGCCACCCGCCTCGACCGCGGCCCCCTGCACGTCGATGACGTGGTGGACGTGGCGCTCGAGATGCTCGCGGCGCTCTCGGCGCTCGCACGCGTGGGCATCACGCACCGCGACGTGAAGCCCGAGAACGTGATGTTCGACCGCAGCCCGGACGGGCATTCGGTGTTGAAGCTGGTGGACTTCGGCGTGGCCAAGGACGCGGACACCATGCGCCGCGAGGACGGCGATGCGCTCGACGAGTTGGTGGGAACCCCGCGCTACATGTCCCCCGAGCAGATGCGCTGCGAACACGTGGACCCGCGCTCCGACCTCTACTCCCTCGGAGCCATGCTGTACGAACTCCTGACCGGCCGCACCCCGCACTCGGGCGATACGTTGGAGGAGATCGCGCTCGCTACCTGGTACGCTCCCATCGCGTCCATCCGCTCGCTGCGCCCGGATTGTCCGGTGGTGCTCGAGCGCATCATCTTGAAGGCACTCGCTAGGGAGCCCGAGTGCCGCTACGAGACCGCGAGCGAAATGCGCAAGGAGCTCGAGCGCTGGAACGCCATGCGTCGCACGGCTCCCATCTCGCACCTCGTGGCAGCGCTCAAAACGCCCGCCGCGCTCCCGCAGGTTGCTTCTTTGTGAAGATGTGAAGAACTGTTTCTCCTTGGTTGGGGACGCCTTCCAATTGCACACGGCTCGCGCGACCTCGCACTCGCGCTGCCTTTTTCAGTAGATCCGCTGCACGAGCCTCGCCACAGTAGGCCTCCGGAAGGTGGGCTGCGCGATGCGTTCGAGGTGGGTTCTCTTGTGGCTGGTTTGTCTCCCTTCCGCCGCCCGCGCGGATGACCGCGATACAGCGGCGGAGGCGCAGGAGCTCGTCGTCCCACCGGAGGACAAGCCTGCGGGTCGCACCATTGGCTTGAAGGAAGCCATGGACGCGGCGCGCGCGAACCATCCTCAAGTGCGACAGGCCAAGGCGCAGACCGAGTACGCCGAGGGCACGGTGGAGGTCTCACGGGCGCCGCTCTTGCCGCAGCTCTCGGGCAACGCGAGCTACGTCCGGACCACCTCGAACTTCGTGTTCCGCCCGAGCAACAACCCCAACTCGTTGGGCCAATTGGCCAACAACCCGGCGGCATTCAAGCGCACCAACCAGCTGTTCAACTTTTACAACTTCGGCATCACGCTCACACAGCAGCTCTACGACTTCGGCAACAGCATCGACAGCTACCGAGCCTCCAAGGAACTGGTGCGCGCGCAGAACGCCAACGAGCAGTCCGTGCTGCTCTCCGTGGAGTACAACGTGCGCAACGCGTATTTCACCGCGCGGGCCAGCCGCGCCGACGTGGCCGTGGCGCGCCAGACGGTGCGCAACCAGGAACGCCACAGGGACCAAATCCAGGCCTTCGTGGAGGCGGAGACACGGCCGGAGATCGACCTCGCACAGGTGAAGGCAGACCTCGCGAACGCGCGCGTGCAGCTGATCCAGGCTCAGAACGCCTATGATGTGGCGCGCGCCACGCTGAACCAGGCCATGGGCGTCGAAGGCAGCATCGACTACGAAGTCGCCGACGAGACGCTACCGCCCATCCGCGAAGAAGAGAGCGCAGCCATCGACCTCCTGAAATTGGCGTCGGAGCGCCGCCCAGAGCTGCGCGCCCTCGCCTACCAGGCGAGCGCTCAACAGCTCACCGAGCGCGCCACCAAGGGACGCTACGGCCCCGTGATCAACGCCCAGGCCAACTTCACCGATGCCGGCAAGGACATCGACAACCTGACGTGGAACTGGAACGTGGGCGCCAACCTCACGTGGACGCCCTGGGCCGGCGGCATCATCCGTGGGCAGCTCAAGCAAGTGCGGGCGAACATGGCCGACATCCAGGCTCAGGTCGACATCCTGCGCCAACAGGTGTTGGTGCAGCTCGAGCAGGCGCGCCTCGCCGTACGCGCAGGCAAGGCCGTGCTCGCAGCCTCCGAGGAGGTGCTCGAGAACGCCACCCTGCGCTACGGCTATGCGGATGGGCGCTATCGCGAGGGGGTGGGCGAAGTGATCGAGCTCGAGGACGCGCAAGTCGCCCTGACGACGGCCCAAGCCCAGAAGGTGCAGGCCGAGTACGACCTGGCCATCGCCCGCGCCCAGCTGCTCAACGCGCTGGGTCGGCCCTAGGATGTCCTGGCGCAAATTGTGTCAGCGATGTCCTGGCATCGCACCTCTCACTCCACGGATCTCATTCGCTCGTTGTAAGCCGGAAGCTGGGGCTTGCGGCGCGAGAAGCGATCGAGGGCCAGGTAGATCACCGGCGTGGTGTAGAGCGTCAGCAGCTGCGAGAAGATCAGGCCGCCCACGATGGCGATGCCGAGCGGTCGACGCAACTCCGAGCCCACACCGTGGCCGAGCGCCAGCGGGAGCCCACCGAGCAACGCAGCCAGCGTGGTCATCGTGATCGGCCGAAAGCGCATCACGCAGGCGCGGAAGATGGACTCCTCCGAGCTGAGCCCCTGCTCGCGCTCGGCCTCGATGGCGAAGTCGATCATCATGATGGCGTTCTTCTTCACGATGCCGATCAACAGAATGATACCTATCACCGCGATGATGCTGAGCTCGGTTTTGGTCACCATCAGCGCCACCAGGGCGCCGACGCCTGCAGACGGCAGCGTGGAGAGGATGGTGATGGGATGGATCAGGCTCTCGTAGAGCACGCCGAGCACGATGTAGACCGTGACCAGCGCAGCCAGGATCAAGAGCCCCATGCTGGTGAGCGAAGCCTGGAACGCCTGCGCGGTCCCGGCGAAGTCCGCGCGCACACTCGGAGGTAAGCCGAGATCGGTGAGCGCACGGTTGATGGCGTCCACGGCCTGTCCCAGGGCGATGCCGGGGGCGAGGTTGAACGACAGGGTCACCGCAGGGAACTGCCCTTGATGGCTCACCGAGAGTGGCGTCGCGGCAGGCGAGAACGAGGCGATCGACTTGAGCGGCACCTGGGAGCCATCGAGGGCGCTCACGTAGAAGCGCTGCAGGGCCTCGGGCGTCTGGGCCAGCTCGGGCTTGAGCTCCAGGATCACGCGGTACTGATTGCGCTCGGTAAAAATGGTGCTCACCTGGCGCTGCCCAAATGCGTCGTAGAGGGCGGCGTCCACCGCGCTCAGGGACACGCCCAGGCGCGAGGCGGTGTCGCGGTCCACGTTGACGTTCAAGAGCAGGCCCTTGGTCTGTTGGTCGGTGGCCACGTCCTTGAGCTGGGGGAGCGCACGGAAGCGCTCGAGCACCTTGGGAGCCCACTGCTTGAGCTCGTTCAGGTCCGCGTCCTGCAAGGTGTACTGATACTGAGTGCGGCTCGCACGTCCGCCCATGCGCATGTCCTGCACGGCCTGCATGAACAGATTGATGCCGCTGATCTTGGCGAGCTTGGGGCGCAGTCGCTCGATGATCTCGTCGGCACTCGATTGGCGCACCCCGAGTGGCTTGAGCGCCGCGAACACGGTGCCGGTGTTGCCCGCCGATCCTCCTGGGCCACCGCCGATGAACGACACCATGTGGTCCACGTCCGGGTCCGCGCGCACCACGTGGCTCACCTGCTCCTGCAGGGCGCGCATGGCCGGAAACGAGACGTCTTGCGGCGCCTCGGAGAAGCCCATCAGCTGCCCCGTGTCCTGCTGCGGAAAGAGGCCCTTGGGGATGGCCTGGTAGAGGTAGACGGTGGCAGCCACCGTGGTCAGCGCCACCAGCAAGGTCAAGCGCCGCCAGCGCAACACCACGCGAAGACTGCGCGCGTACCCGCGACTGATGAAGCCGTAGGCCTCCTCGACCTCGTGCTCGGCCCGTGACTCGTGGGCCGGGCGCTGCCGCAGGAGCTTGGCGCACATCATCGGCGTGAGCGTCAGGGAGATCAGCGCCGAGAGCACGATGGCGATGCTCAGGGTCACTGCGAACTCGCGAAACAAGCGACCGATGATGCCCCCCATCAGCAAGATCGGGATGAACACGGCGATCAGCGAGACCGTGATCGAGACGATGGTGAAGCCGATCTGGCGGGCACCCTTGAGCGCGGCCGAAAGCGGCGTCTCGCCGGCCTCGATGTAGCGGGTGACGTTCTCGGTGACCACGATGGCGTCGTCCACCACGAAGCCGGTGGAGATAGTGAGCGCCATCAGCGACAGATTGTCGAGGCTATAGCCCCACAGGTACATGGCGCCGAACGTCCCCACCAGCGAGAGCGGCACGGCCACGCTCGGGATCACCGTGGCACGCAGACTGCGCAGGAAGGCGAACACCACCACCACCACCAGGCCCACGCTCAGTAGCAACGTGAACTCCACGTCCTTCACTGAAGCGCGGATGGTCTGGGCGCGGTCGATGGCCACCTGCATGTTGATGGCCGGCGAGATGGACTCGGCGAGCCGCGGCAGCATGGCCCGCACACGATCGATGACCTCGAGGATGTTGGCTCCGGGCTGGCGCCGCACGATAATCAACACGGCGCGCCGGGCGTCAGCCCAGGCCGCAATGCGGTTGTTCTCCACCCCGTCTTGCACCAACGCGATGTTCTCCAGGCGCACGGCTGCGTTGTCGCGGTAGGCCACGATCAGCTTGCGATAGTCCGCCGGCTGGTAGAGCTGATCGTCCACGCCGATCGTGAAGCGGTGACTCGGACCGTCGAGGCCCCCCTTGGGTTGATTGACGTTGGCGCTGGCGAGTGCGCGGCGCACGTCCTCGAGCCCGAGGCCGAGTCCCGCCAGGGTCTCCGGATCGACCTGCACGCGCACGGCCGGCTGCTGACCGCCTCCCACCATCACCTGGCCCACGCCCGGGACCTGAGAGATTTTCTGGGCCAGCACCGTGTTGGCGGCGTCGAAGATTTGCCCCAGCGGCAAGGTGTCGGAGGTGAGCGAGAGGATCAGGATGGGCGCGTCGGCCGGGTTGACCTTGCGGTAGTTGGGCCGGGTCGGGAGGTTGAGCGGAAGGTCGCCCGCAGCGCTATTGATGGCCGCCTGGACATCGCGCGCAGCCGCGTCCACGTCGCGATCGAGGGTGAACTGCAGGTTCACGTTGGTGCTACCCAGCACGCTCTGGGAGGTCATCTCGGTGATGCCCGCAATGCGCCCGAAGCGCCGCTCGAGCGGCGTAGCCACGGCGGCCGCCATCGTCTCGGGGCTGGCGCCGGGCAGCGCTCCGCTCACGGAAATGGTGGGAAAATCCACACGCGGGAGGGGCGCCACCGGGAGCTGCGTGTAGCCCGCTGCGCCGGCCAGGAACAGCGCCGCCGCGAGCAGCGTGGTGGCCACCGGGCGGCGAATGAACGGGGCCGAGATGTTCATGCTTCGCCGCGCCCTTCGGTGTGAGGCGCACCCTCGACCAGCGGGTCTGACTTGCCGCCGCGCATTCGTGCAGCCCAGGCCTGCACGCGGGTCATGTAGAGATAGATGACGGGCGTCGTGTAGAGCGTGAGCAGCTGCGAGATGAGCAGCCCGCCCACGATGGAGATGCCGAGCGGTCGGCGCAGCTCCGAGCCGGTGCCCGTGCCCAGGGCCAGCGGCAAGCCGCCGAACAGTGCGGCCATGGTCGTCATCATGATGGGCCGGAAGCGCAGCAAGCACGCTTCATAGATGGCGTCCCGCGGCGACATACCCCGCTCGCGCTCCGCCTCCAAGGCGAAGTCGATCATCATGATGGCGTTCTTCTTCACGATGCCGATCAGCAAGATGATGCCGATCAGCGCGATGATGCCGAAGTCCTCCCGACAGATCATCAACGCCAGCAGCGCGCCCACACCCGCCGAGGGCAAGGTCGAGAGGATGGTGATCGGATGGATGTAGCTCTCGTAGAGCACGCCGAGCACGATGTAGACCGTGATCAGAGCGGCCAGGATCAACACGGGTTCGCTGGCGAGCGAGCTGCGGAACTCCTGGGCGCTGCCGGAGAAGTCCGCGTGGATGCTGGAGGGAAGACCGACCTCTTGGCCCGCCTGCTCCACGACTTGCACCGCATCGCCGAGCGCCACGCCCGGCGCCAAGTTGAAGGACAACGTGACGGCGGGGAACTGGCCCTGGTGAGTTAACGAGAGTGGCACCGGTTCGCTCACGAAGCGCGTGAAGGCGGAGAGCGGAATCTGGCCGCCATCGCTCGAGTGCACGTAGATGTGCCGGAGTGCCTCGGGATCGAACTGGAACTCGGGCTTCACCTCGAGGATCACGCGGTACTGGTTGAGCTGGGTGAAGATGGTGGAGACGATGCGCTGCCCGAAGGCGTCGTACAGGGTGTCGTCGATGGCTTGGGGGGTCACGCCCAGGCGGGCCGCGGTATCTCGATCGATCTTGATGCTGACCCCGAGACCACCGCTCTGCTGATCGCTGGCCACATCGGAGAGCTGCGGCAGCGTGCGAAGCTTCTCCAGCATGCGCGGGGCCCAGGTGAGGAGCTCGGCACTGTCGGCGTCCTCGAGCGTGTACTGGTACTGAGTACGACTGGTGCGGCTCTCGATCTGGAGGTCCTGCACGGGCTGTAGGTACAGGCGGATGCCCTTCACGGACTCGAGCTTGTCCGACAACCTCGCGATCACCTCGCTGGCGCTGGCCGCCCGCTGCTCGCGGGGCTTGAGCGTGATCGACATGCGACCGCTGTTGGTGGTCGGGTTGGTGCCGTCGGCCCCGATGAACGAGGCCACGTCTTCCACCGCGGGGTCCGCCAACACCACGTCCACCAGCTGGCGCTGCAGCTCCAACATGCGCTGGAAGGAGACGTCGGGAGCAGCCTCCGAAACGCCCGCCAAGAGGCCCGTGTCCTGCACGGGAAAAAAGCCCTTCGGCACCAGCACGGCCAGCAGCCCGGTGAGCACTGCGGTCGCGATGGTCACCGCCAAGGTGAGACCGCGATGGTCGAGCACCCACTTGAGCCCGCTCTCGTAGGTGCGCAGCATCCAGGCGATCGCCCCCTCGGACCAGCGACCCAGGCGCCCCACGGGCGCCTCTCCCTCTGGCCGCAGCAGCTGGCCGCACATCATGGCGGTCAAACTCAGCGACAGCACTGCCGAAACCGCCACCGCGATGCTCAGGGTCACGGCGAACTCGCGGAACAGCCGCCCGATGATGCCGCCCATGAACAGCAACGGGATCAACACCGCAATCAGCGACACCGTGAGCGAAACGATCGTGAAGCCGATCTGCTTGGCGCCCTTGAGCGCCGCCTCGAAGGGACGTTCGCCTTCCTCGATGAAGCGCGAGATGTTCTCCACCATCACGATGGCATCGTCCACCACGAAGCCGGTGGAGATGGTGAGGGCCATCAGCGTCAGGTTGTTGAGGCTGTAGCCGCACAAGTACATCACGCCGAAGGTGCCCACGATGGAGAGCGGCACGGCCACCCCCGGGATGATGGTGGCGCGTAGACTGCGCAAAAACAGGTAGATCACCGCCACCACCAGGAACACCGTGAGCACCATGGTGAACTGCACGTCCTCCACCGAGGCCCGCACGGTCTCGGTGCGGTCACTCACGATGGAGACGTTGATGGCCGGCGGCAACGAGGCCCCGAGCTGCGGCAACAGCTTGCGCACTCCGTCGGCCACCGCGATCACGTTGGCGCCCGGCTGGCGGTTCACGTTCAGAATGATGGCGCGCTGGTGCTTGTTCCAACCGGCGAGCTGCGCGTTCTCCACGCCGTCGACCACTTCGGCCACGTCCATCAAGCGCAGCGCCGAGCCATTGCTGTAGGCCAGGATGAGGGGCTTGAAGGAGTCGGCGTCGTAGAGCTGATCGTTGGTGGCCAGCGTGTAGTCCTGACGCGGACCGTCGATGTTGCCCTTGGGCTGGTTGATGTTGGCGGCCACCAAAGCCTGGCGCACGTCCTCGAGGCTGAGGCCCGATCCTGCCAAGGCCAGCGGATCCACGCGCACGCGCACGGCCGGCTTCTGGCCACCGTTGATGGTCACCAGGCCCACGCCCGGCACCTGAGAGAGCTTCTGGGCCAAGATCGAGTCCGCGTAGTCGTCCACCTGGTTCAACGACAGCGTGTCCGAGCTGACGGCCAAGGTGAGAATGGGCGCATCGGCGGGGTTGCTCTTCGAGTACGTCGGTGGTGCGGGCAACGTACTCGGCAGCAAGTTCGAGCTGGCGTTGATGGCGGCCTGCACGTCCTGCTCGGCCGCGTCGATGGAGCGATCCAGGGCGAACTGCAGGGTAATCTGAGACGATCCGAAGCTCGACACACTGGTCATCTGCGTCAGCGACGGCATCTGCCCGAAGTTGCGCTCGAGCACCACCGTGACCGCCGACGACATGGTCTCGGCGCTGGCGCCGGGCAGCGTGGTGGAGACCAGGACGGTCGGATAGTCCACCTGCGGCAGCGCGGCCACGGGCAGCTCGCGATAGGCGACCAACCCCGCCAGCAGGAGTCCGATGGTGAGTAGCGTGGTGGCGACCGGCCGCCGGATGAACGGCTCGGAGATGCTCACGGGGACTTCCTGGCAGGTCCCGCATCTGGACCAGGGGGCTGCCTGTCCGGCGGCGGCCCCGCGTCGGAGCGGGTTGGCGGGCTCGGCTTGTCCGAGGCCTGGCGTGGCTCGACCTTGGCGTCCGGGCGCAGCTGGTTCTGCCCCTCGATGACGACTTCCTCGCCCTCCCTGACACCGCTCTTCACGAGGGTCACCGCGCCCAGCGCGAGCCCCACCTCGAGCGGCCGAGCTTCCACGGTGTGATCGGGCCGCACGACGTACACGAACAACCCTTGCGGGCCCCGTTGCACCGCCACCGTGGGCACCAGCAACGCCTGAGGCTCCACGCTCACGTGCAAGCGCGCCTTCACGAACTGGTTCGGCCAAAGCTTCTGCTGCGCGTTGTCGAACAGCGCCTTGAGGCGGATGGTGGCGGTGGTCTGGTTGATCTGGTTGTCGATCACGAGCAGCTTGCCCGTGGCCAGCACGGTCTTGCCATCGCGGTCGAGGGCGTCCACCTGCAGCGGTTCCTTGCCGCCCATCTCCTGGGCGATGCGCGGCAGGTCGTCCTGGGGCAGCGTGAAGAGCACCGCGATGGGATCGAGCTGGGTCAGCACCACGATGCCGCCGGTGTCGGTGGCCCGCACGAAGTTACCCGGGTCCACGATGCGTACGCCGGTCACGCCGTCGATGGGCGAGGCGATGCGGGCGTAGCTCAGGTTGAGGCGAGCCGAAGCCACCTGGGCGCGGTCCACCTGCACGTTGCCCTCGTACTGTCCGAGCAAGCCGCGGGTCTCGTCGAGCTGTTGCCGAGCCAGGTACTTTTGGCCCGTCAGCTTCTCGTAGCGCGCCACGTCCAAGCTGGTGCTGGTGAGCAGGGCTTCGTCGCGCTTGAGGTTGCCTTCGGCCTGCTGGAGTTGAATCAAGTAGGGGCGCGGATCGATCTGCGCCAGGACCTCGCCGGCCTTCACGCGCTGGCCTTCGGTGTAGAACACCTTCTGCAGCACGCCGTCGACCTGGGAGCGCACGGTCACGGTCTTGTACGCCGTGACGCTCCCCAGTCCCTCGAGGTCGATGGGCACATCCCGCCGCTCCACCAGCGCGGTGGCCACCACGGTGGGTCGCTTCTGCGCCGCTCCCTTGGCGTCGGGGCTGGCCGGCTTCCCGTCGGCGCTCGCGCCGGGTTCACAAGCTGCAGCACCGATCAGGGCCAACAGCAGCGCGAACCTCGCCGCGCGCGTGGCCTGCTTTCCTCGCGTCTCTCCCAAAGCCCCCTAAGCCTACACAACTGGGGCGCGCAGGCCGAGCCGCTGAATGTGAAGGACAGGTAAAGAACCCGGCACGAGGCCTCAAATGCGGCAGTTTTTCACGGCGTTTCGCGGCGTGAGGCGATTTTCCCCTAGGGGGTATCCCTAGTTCCGGTGCGCGTCAGGGCGCGGATTTCCGTCGCATCGCGAGCGCGCCCGCAGGCTCGACCTGAAGGTCGGGCCGAGGACGAAAGCCGCGATGCGGGGAAAGGCGCGATGCTGGCGTGCGCCGGAATTAGGGACGCCCGGACGCCCCCTAGCTAGGACGGGGCGGATGCTACTTCCCTTCGAACGGCTTGGGCACCCGACTCGCCCCCTGGCGCTCGAACATCCAACCCGGATACTCCGCCGGCAGCGCACTCACCGCGTCCAGCGTGGCGAGCTCGTCGGCGCTGAGGCTCAGGCCCGTGGCCGCCAAATTGTCCTCGAGCTGCGAGAGGCTCTTGGCACCGATGATGACGCTGGTGACGAAGGGCTTGGCCAGCACGTAGGCCAGCGCCACGCGGGCCACGGAGACGTTTCGGCGCGTCCCGATCTCCCGCATCGCCGCCACGCAGGCCCAGGCCCGTTCCTTGTTCACGGGCGGGAAGTCGAAGCTCACACGGCGCGCGCCCTCGGGTCCCTTGGCATCCGGTCCGAACTTGCCCGACAGCAAGCCGCCTGCCAAAGGCGACCACACCAGGAGGCCCAGCTTCTCCTCGCTGAGCATGGGCACCAGCTCGCGCTCGAGGTCGCGACCGGCGATGGAGTAGTAGGCCTGCAGGGTCTCGAAGCGCGCCCAGCCGTGACGCTCCGCGCTACCGAGGGCCTTCGCGATCTTCCAGGCGGCCCAATTCGATACACCGACGTAGCGCACCAGACCCTGGCTCACGAGGTCGTCCAGGGCGCGCAGGGTCTCGTCGATGGGCGTCACGGAATCGTTGGCGTGGATTTGATAGAGGTCGATGTGATCGGTCTGCAGACGCTCGAGGCTCTTCTTCACCGAGTCCATGATGTGGCCGCGCGAAGCCCCGCGGTTGTTGGGTTGGGGCCCCATCTCGCTGAAAACCTTGGTGGCGATCACCACGTCTTCACGGCGCGTGCCGACGTTCTTGAGCGCCTGCCCAAGCAGCTTCTCGCTGAGGCCGAACGAGTACACGTCGGCGGTGTCGATGAAGTTCACGCCCGCCGCCAGCGCTCGACCCACGATTTGGTCCACCTCGTGCTGCTCGAGCTCGCCGACCACCCGCCAAAAGCCGCCTTCCTTGCCGCCGAAGGTCATGGTGCCGAGGCAAATCTCGGAGACGAACAGACCGGTACGACCTAGCTGCTTGTATTTCATGGCCCTCTCCCACTCGCTTCGCGCCCACCCAAGCACGGGCGCAGAGTTCGAGTCTAGCCCGGCGTCGAGTTGTGTCGGGGACGGGGTTCCGCCAAGCTCTCGAGATGCGACTGTGCGTTTTCTGCGGTGCAAACCCGGGCGCGCGACCCGCGTATCGGGCGGCGGCCGAGGCCTTCGGCGCACTGCTCGCCCGGCATGGCGTCGAGTTGGTGTACGGCGGCGCCGCGATCGGATTGATGGGCAGCGTGGCCGACGGCGCGCTCGCGAGCGGTGGTCATGTGATCGGCGTCATCCCCCAGGCGCTTACCTCCAAGGAGGTGGTGCACCGCGGCTTGCCCGACTTGCGGGTGGTGGGCTCCATGCACGAGCGCAAGGCGTTGATGGCGGAGCTGTCGGACGGCTTCGTCGCTCTACCAGGTGGAATCGGCACGCTCGAAGAGCTGTTCGAGGTCTGGACCTGGTCGCAGCTCGGACTGCATCGCAAGCCCTGCGCGTTGCTCGACGTGCACGGCTTCTACGGCGGCCTGGCCAGCTTCATGGATCACGTGGTCGCCGAGGGCTTCCTCAAGCCCGTGCACCGGACGGCCCTGATCGTGGAGTCCGATCCCGAGCGTCTGCTCGAGCGCATGCGCGCGTACCGCCCCGAGCCCGTCACCAAGTGGATCGAACCTTCGGATAGCTGAGGCAGCCGCAGCTCGCCGCTCACGAGCCGGCACGGCAAAAGCGACTACCTACGAGTCCTCGGTGTCGGCCAAACGGCGCACCGAGCTCAGCTCCGAAAGGTACAAGATGCGCAAATGCTCGTGTGCGTGCGTGTTTGGTTCGTGCGTGCTCGCGGCGCTGCTGACGAGCCCCCTGCTCATCCTAGAGAACCCAGCTCACGCCGCCCCGGCAACGCCACCACAAGACAGCACTTCGCTCCAGGCAGCCATCGACGCGCTCGTGAGGGCCCCCGAGGGGCCTGCGGGCGTCATCGTGGTGATCGACAACGGGAGCTCGACCCGCGTCCAGACCGCTGGCGTCGCCAGTACGGGGACCAAGCCCCCTCCCACCGCGGACGGACACCTGCGCGTGGCGAGCCTGACCAAGGCGATGACCGCCGCGGTCGCGCTGCGCTTGGTGGAGGAAGGGACGCTTCGCCTGGGAGACACGGTGGGAGATTGGCTACCGGAGCTGCCCGCCGCTTGGCACGACGTCAGCTTGCTGCAGCTGCTGAATCATACGAGCGGCGTGCCGGACTTCGCCAAGAACCCAGCCGTTGCCAAGGCGATCAGCGAATCCCCCACGGTGGCCCCCACGCCCTCGGAGATTTTGGCCTATGCCGGCAACACCACCGATTTCCCTGCCGGAGCGCGCTACGAGTACTCCAACTCCAACCCCTTCATCACGGGCCTGATCATTCAGGCGGCCACAGGAAAGCAGTACGAGGATGTGCTGCGCGCGGAAGTACTCGAACCGCTCGGCATGAAGGACACCTATCTACCTGCGTTCAACGATCCCAAGGTACCCGCTCCGGTCACGCGAGGTTACCAGGTCGACGACGGCCAGCGCGAAGACGTCACGGAGCTGGTCGCCTTCGGCGGCTGGGGCTGGTCTTCGGGCGGCGTCGTCTCGACGCCTGCGGACCTGACCAAGTTCGTGCGGGGCTACGTGGGCGGTGAGCTGTTCGGTGAGACCATTCAGGAGACCCAACACGACTCGATGCAGCCGGGCAACTCGGATCCCGAGGGGCCCGGACGAAACAGCGCGGGCGCCGGGCTGTTCACCTATCAGACCCGCTGCGGCATGGTGTACGGACACACGGGATCGGTCCTGGGCTACACCTTGTTCATGGCGGCCACCGGTGACGGCGAGCGCTCGGTGGCATTCGCCGTTACGACTCAAATCAGCGACAACATGGTGTCCCAGCTGCGCGTCGCGCAGGAGCTGGCGGTGTGCGCCGCGCTCGAGTGACCGCGCCCGCGCTCAACAGGCGCCTGCGGCCTCCTGCGTCAGCGTGAGTGAGCGCAAGCGCTTCTCGTGCTCGAACAGCTGGCAAGTGAGGATCACCTCGTCGGCGCCTGTGCGCGCGACGAAGTCACTCAGGCCGCGCTGCACGGTCTCGCGGGAGCCGACCACCGAACACTGCAGCGCATGCCGCAAGAGCGCGCGCTCCTCCGCGCTGAGCCTGGGCTCCAGGTCGCGCACCGGCGCAGGCAACTTGCGCGGGCGGCCGCGACGCAGGGCCACGAAGGCCTGTTCGATGGACGAAAAAAGATAGCGAGCTTCGTCGTCGCTGTCCGCCGCGATCACGTTGAGCCCCAGCATCACGCGCGGCTCGGGCTGCTGGGCCGACGGTCGGAACTGGGCGCGATAGAGCCGTACGGCCTCGTCGAGCTGCGCCGGTGCGAAGTGGGAAGCGAACGAGAAGGGCAAACCGAAGCGTGCCGCGAGCTGTGCCCCGAACAGGCTCGAGCCCAGAATCCACAGCGGCACCTGGGCCCCCGCGCCGGGCACAGCCTGCACCTGGGCCCCCGGGTCGTCGCGAAACCAGTGCATGAGCTCCCCCACGTCCTCGGCGAAGCGGTCGGCGCTGCGTGGGTCCCGGCGTAGCGCGTGCTGCGCCAACAGATCCGAGCCGGGCGCTCGCCCGAGCCCGAGATCGATGCGCCCGGGAAACAGCGCCTCGAGGGTTCCGAACTGCTCCGCGATCACGTAGGGCGCGTGGTTGGGCAACATGATGCCGCCCGCGCCCAGGCGAATACGCGAGGTCCCGCCGGCCAGGTGCGCGATGACCACGGCGGTGGCGGCGCTGGCGACGCCAGGAAAGTTGTGGTGTTCGGCGAGCCAGAAGCGCGTGAACCCGAGACGCTCGGCGTGCTGGGCGAGTTCGAGCGAATTGCGCAGCGCCTGCGATGCCGTGGCCCCTTCCACGATGGGCGACAGGTCGAGCACGGACAAGGGAACCATGGGCACTGGTCGCGAGCCCGCTATCCGGCGTTACGCCAGGGCGGCTGGCCGAGGTTGGGCAAACTCCGAGAGCTCATCTAGGCTTGACCGCGATGTCTCCCCATCGACTCAGGGCTCCCTTCCTCGAAACGCATCTCACCGCGGGCCGACTCGTCGGCGCCCTCTCGGTCACGCTGCGGCGCTCAGGCATCGTGAACATCGGCTGCCACGGCGTACGCGACCTCGACACCCGTGAGCCGGTGGGCCCCGACACGGTCTTCCGTTTGCACTCGATGTCGAAGCCCCTGACCGCGCTCGCGCTCCTCGTGCTGTGCGATGAACGGGGCATCCCGCTTTCCACCCCGGCCAGCGAATTCGTGCCTGCGCTGCGGGAGCTGCGCGCCTTCGACGCACGCGCCGGCGCGGCAGCCCCGCCGATCACGCTGCACCACCTGCTCACGCATACCTCGGGCCTGCCCTACCCGGATCCCACCGGGTCACCCGCGGAACGCAGCCTGGCCCGGGCCATCGGCGACATGATGACGGAACCTCACGGGCTCTCCCTGGCCGAGTGGACCGAGCGCGTGGCCCGGAGCGAGCTAGCCCACGCGCCAGGCGCGGGCTTCACCTACGGCATCTCCATCGATGTCGCAGGTCGCATCGTCGAGGTCCTGGCCAACGCGCCCCTCGACGAGACCCTGCGAACGCGCGTGTTCGATCCGCTGGGCATGCTCGACACGGGGTTCGCGTTGTCGCCAGCGCAGAGCGCGCGTCTTTCGCGTGTGTATCATTGCGTGGGGCCGGGCGAGTTCAAGCACGTGCCCGAGTCGGTGGAAGAGCCGCGCTTCCTGTCGGGCGGTGGACGCATCTACTCCACGGGACATGACTACGCGCGCTTCTGCCGCATGCTGCTCCATGGCGGCGTGCTCGACGGGACGCGCGTGGTGACGGAGGCCATGCTGCGGGTCAGCGCGGAGTGTCAGCTCGGTGGCCTGCGTGATCTGCCCGGCATGCGCAACCACCGCGACCTCGGGCTGGGGGCCAGCTTCGGCTTGCTCGGTCGCGTGATCGTGGAAGCCGGCGAGAGTGACTATGGCGCCCGCGGAACGTTCGGCTGGGACGGCGTCTGTGGAAACACGTTCTTCGTCGACCGGGCGACCGATCTGGCTTCGATTCTGCTCACCCAGATCCTCCCGTGGCCTGCAGATCTGCACCGCGATTTTCGTAGATGGAGTTACGCGCAGGCCTCAAGCGTGGCAGATCTCCTCAGTGGATCGTGAGTCGTGTCGATTTCGATCCGTCGTCCCGTCCAGCCAGATCCGAAAGCGTGCAGTCTCGCTGCGATTCGCCGCTGAGAACGTGTCCTTTTTGAAGCCCAGGCTAGGTGCTGGCGCGTGTCTTGCTCTTTGTGCGAGCAACCCCCTGGAGAACACACCGTGAATCAGACCCATCCACAGGTCTCGCCTCTTTCTCGCTCCTCAGGTCCGTGGGGAGCCCTCTTCTTGTTGCTGACAAGTTACGGGCTCGTGTTGCTCGCCCCAGTGGCCTTTCAGTCACTGCGATTGGCGGCAGGCGGCGTGGCACAGCCCGGGCTGGAGCTCGGTGGAGCCGGCATGCCGCACTGGGTCCCGGTGGCCCTGGCCATCGGCCTCTCGCTGTCGGGCGGTGCCGCCATGGTCACGGTGCTCAAGCGCCTCGTGAGCGAGCTCGAGTTTCACCCCTACGCGGGCGTGGCCGCCGCCTTCGGCGTGCTCATGGGCAGTGCCCTGATCGCGCTGCGTGCGCCCTTTCAGCTGGGCAGCTTGAACTCGGGCGTCTGCGCGGTCCTGTGCCTGCTGGTGTCCGTGACGGGCGGCGCGCTCTCCCTACGGCCTGGCTTCGCGGCGGGCGCAATGGGGGGGGTAATCGCGCTGGCTCCCGCCCCGCTCCTGGCCTTGCAGTTCTGGGCTACCTCCGAGCAAACAGGCAGCTTCCAGAGCCTGCTGAGCGCCATGCATCACGCGGACCGCACCTTCATGGGCCTGACCGCGCTGTTCGGCTTGCTCTTGTGGTTGGTGGCGCTGTCGAGCCGCGCCGTCGCCAGCCGACGACTCGAGCACGAGCTCGCCATCCCGCTCACGCGCCGGAAGCAACCCGTCATGGACACCGGAAGCGAGCTCGCGCTGGCGCCCACCGTGCTCAATCAGCCCCAGCTTGCCGCCGCGCTGGCGATGCCGGCGCCGGTGGGTCCCAACGATCCGACGGAGCGCTTCTCCGTGTGGAGCTTCCACGATGCGCCGCCGCGGCCAGAGGACTTCGAGTTCCCGGAACTGCGCTTGCGCCGGAGCAGCCTGTGGTGGGCACTCGCCGTAGTCTTCGCGTGCATCAGCGGACTCGCGGCCTATCTATGGGTGCTCTCGCGCTGAGCACCATCGGGTTCACTGCGCGTTGCGCTGGAGGTTCCAGCTCACGCGCAGCTTGCTCATGTACTCGTCGTACAGGACTTTCTCGAGCGTGCCGCTGAGCGTATCCGGGTGCTCCGGATCGAGCGTGCCTTCGTAGTAGGTCTCGCTCACGGACTCACTCGACTCCAGCTCCCTGGTACCAGAGTCATCCAGCACCTCGCCGCTGCAGAAGTGGGTGTACTTGTCCACCTTCACCTCCTGGCCGGCCAGCGGGATGTACGCCGCATCCACGCCGATGCTGTACTCACCGTCGTCGCCGACGTACACGTCGCCCGCCACGCTGCCCTCGTAGTGACCGATGTCCCAGCTCGCGATGGAGTACTCGAACAGGTGGCGCAGGATCACGGGTCCGCCTGCCTGACAGATCTCGTGGACCTCCTTGCGCATGCTGCCGTCCTTCTCGTAGGAGACGTCCGAGATCTGCTGGAACGTGAGCTCGGTGCGGTTGCCATCGCGCTTGGTCACGCCGGTCACCGTGAACACGGTTTTGTGGCTGTAAGTATGGGTCTCGGAGCCCACGTAGCCGCTCTGGCCCTGGACGGTGTGGCTGCCCCCGACTTCGTAGGCAATCGTTCCGGTCCACTTGGCCGAGTCGTCCTGCACGCGCACGTTGGAGACCAGGATCTGCGTCCCGAAGAGTTCGGTGACGGTGTCGCGCACGGTGACCGAGATGGCGACGGGATTGCTCGCGGGCGCGCTGCGAGGCGGCGTGTAGATGGCCCTGCCGCGCTGCTGCGACTCGCGGATGGTACCCACGCTTTCGTCGCCGCCAAGCACGCCGTTCACCGTCCAACCGTAGGCGATGGCGCTGAGGGACTCCTCGGACTCGCAGTCGTAGCCGAAGCTCACGCTGACGCCGTCCTCGCTCTCCTCGCTGGGTTCCAGGCAGCTCATGACGCGCAGCTCGATGGCTTCACCGATCTTCACTTCGCCCGAGACCGGCAGCAACGTGGCGCCCTTGATCAGCGACCAGTCGCTGAAATGGTCCGACGTCACGCGCACGCTGTGGGCGGCCGCGTCGAGCTCCACCTTGCGGTAGGCTCGCCAGATCCCCGCCTCGTCCTGGTAGGCCACACGCAAGAGCTCGGCGGACGATCCCAGTACGTCGGCGTCGTCGTACTGGAAGCCGATGCTCACAGGCTTCACGAAGTGAATCCCCGCAGGGCTGAGGCGAAAGCTCTTGCCCGTGTGCTGTGGGGACGTCGCCGCCACCTCCTGCACCCCGATCAGCTGCGGCTCGCTCAGCGCGCCCGCCGGAATGACGAGACTCAAGCGACCGTCACCCGAGTGCAGCTCGCCTCCTTCGGGGCCGACCATCTGCTGCAGCGCTTCACCGAGCGGATCGCCGTGCGCGACAGGCCCCGCGGACGGCCCTTGCCCCATGCCGTTGTCGACGTCGTGGAGGGGGCCACCGGCGCCTCCATCACCGCACGCCACGGCGAGCCAGGCCCATGCCGCGAGCCCCAGATTCAAACCAGCCTTATCGAGCCACAGCGCACGCATCTTCACCAAGTCTCCTTGGCTGCTTGGTACGGACGTCGCGCGCGCTCTCTCTTCCTAAGACTTTCCTATGTCGGCCTTACGCGCCCCGCCGACGGTCCCATGACGGCGCGCGATGGCCTCGGCGATGCGTCGCGCCTCACGGCCAATCTCACGCAACATGCCGGTAGGGGAGACATAGAAGCCGCAGACGTATAAGCCGGGCATGATCTCCGCCCCGCTCTGCCGGGGCGCCCCCTGATCGAGCGGAGCCGAACGCGGCAAGAACTCGTCGAGCCCTGGCTTGAAGCCAGTCGCCAACACCAGCGCGTCGAATGCACGCGTGGATCCGTCGCTGAAGCGCAGGTGCCCCGGCGCCAGCGACACCACGCCCGGCACCACGCCGATGCGTCCCTCACGGATGCCACGCATGGTGCCCACGTCGAGCAGCGGAATGCGTCCCGTGCTGCGGATCTGGCCCAGCGGTCCGTAGGGCAAACGGCGCAGACCGAGGCGCTTGAGGGAGCCGAACGAGAGCCAGGAGACCAGCTTGCCGATGCCGTCCGCGAGCCAGAGCGGCAAGAGCCCTAGCACGATGGACCAGGCCAGGATCGGGATGCCCATGAAGTCACGGGGCACCACGTTGACGGGGCTGCGCACGGAGATGGCCGGGTGTGCACCGTGCTCCATCAGGTCCAGCGCGATTTCGCCGCCCGAGTTGCCGATGCCCACCACCAACACCGAGCGCCCCGCGAAGCTGCGCCCATTCCGATAGCTCGCGCTGTGCAGCACCGGTCCACCGAAGGCGTCGAGTCCCGGCCAGCGGGGCAGCACGGGAACACGCGCATAGCCGGTAGCCACCACCACCTGGGCCGCACGAAACTGCTCGCCGTTGTCGCAGCGGATGGACCAGCGACCGTCAGGCTCGGAGGCGAGTGCGGTCACCTTACGTCCAAAGCGCGGGCTCAGACCGTGCGCATCCGAGTAGGCCTGGAGATAGCTCACGACCTGGTCGCGCGACGGGTAGCGCGGAACGTCGGCTGCAAAGTCCAGGTCTGGTAGCGTCGAGAGCGACTTGCTGGTGTGCAGGTGCAAGCGGTCGTAGCGGCCACGCCAGGCATCCCCCACCTGGTCGGCGCCCTCGAGCAGCTCGGTTCGCAGCCCAGCGCGCTTCAGACAGGCCGCACAGGCGAGCCCCGCGGCACCCGCACCGATGATCACGACATCCGTCTCCGTGGCTTCGACCATGCTTCACTCACTGGCTCAAGCGCGCGAAGAACGCGGGTTCGTGCTGCGGATCTCTCCCCATCACTGGGACAAGAGATGTGCGCTCCATGGTTCGGAAGCGCTGACAGGGCCCACGCAAGGTGACTGGCACCGCGCTCGCAAGACGTCGCTGCTCCGCTCATTCTTTCGTCGAGCGCGACTCGATGCCACCGTTAGAATCGATCGGGGGTGCCATGAGCCTGCGATTCAAGTTGGACCGTATCCGTCGTTACAGCGGCAGGTTGGGACTCCGCGAGGCGACGCGTCTCGAGCTGCTGTGGTCGACCCCAATTCCGCGCGTGGATGTGCGCGTGCCCGGGCACCACGAGCCCTTCACGCTGCGCCGTAGGGGCTCCGATTTGGCCGTCTTCGAGACGGTATTCGTGGAGCAGGAGCTGGCGCTCGAGCTGCCCCGTGCGCCACGCTTGATCATCGATGGCGGAGCCAACGTGGGACTGTCCACCGCCTTTTTCGCGCAGCGCTACCCGACCTCGCACATCATCGCCGTGGAGCCCGACCGGACCAAGCTGCAGCTCCTACGGCGCAATTGCCGGGGCTACACCAATGTGAGCGTGGTCGAGGGCGGACTGTGGCCCGTGAGTGGCGCGCTGCGGATCGCCAATCCTCACGATGAGCCCTCGACATTCCGTTGCGAGCTCGCCGAACCAGGCTCGCCAGACACCTTCCCTGCCTATGCCATCGCGGACCTGATCCGTCATGCGGGCTTCACCACCTGTGATTTGCTCAAGCTCGACGTGGAGGGCGCCGAAGAGTTCTTGTTCAACGACGCGAGCCCCTGGCTCGATCGTGTGCAGTGCATCCTGGTGGAGACCCACTCCGAGCGAGGGCATCGGGCCATGCTGGAGGCCTGCCCCAGCTCACGCTGGAACCGCGACGTGCGCGGAGAGAAAGCGATCCTGATGGCGCGGAGGGACTTGCGGGAGGCGGAGCCGGTGACGCTAAAGGGGTTGTAGCGGGCGAGCCTGAAGGATCAGCACGAACAGGGTACGCCGGCGGCCACTGGCCTCAAGGGCTGACCGACTGCTGCCAAAATACGACTTCCGAGTTGCGGTTGGCAACGAAGGACACGCCGCCGTCGTGGGAGATCACGATGGCCAAACCGTTGGGATGATCCTTCACGAAGCGATAGGCCGCGCGGTGACGGGTGCCGACGTTCTCGATGTCGTCTGGTACCAAGGACCCGCCCTCGGTGTCGAGCGCTCGGAAGACCTGCGTGGGCGCGGGCAGCTCGGCCGAGACTTCGGCGCCGAACCCGATCAGCCCGAAGCGTTTGTCGAGCACCACGGCTCCGTCGATCGCCGTGAGGTTGGCCACCAGCCGACTCAGCTCGAACACCCGCTGTTCGAGGCGCTCCAGACCTGGGCTCTGATCGAGCGCAAAGTCCGCCCACCCCACCGAGCTCTTGGTGCTGGCCGCGGCCACGTACTCGAGGATCTGAAAGAGCAGCGTGCGGTAGCGATAGGCCGGTTCGTCCGGCCCAAAGCGATACTTCAAGCGCAACCCGCCCAGCTCCGCCGCCCCTGAATCCGCCCGATCGACCACCAGGATCAACCCGCCGTGACGCGCCCCACGCACGAGCTGGATCACACGGCGCAACATGTGCTGGCTCACGCGCCCAACCAGCGAATGCTCCGCCAGGGTGGGTGACACCGCCTGCGCCTGCAGCGCGGCGTGCTCGGCCTGGATGTGCTCCCGCTCCCGCGCGAACATCGCCGACAGCCACTCGGCGTCGAACACGTCGATCATCGCGTCCACCACCAAGCCACGCTCGAGGGCGCCGACGAGCTTGCCCGCGCAACGCACGGCGAGCTGCCCCGGCCCCGTGACGTGCACGATGGGATCGAAAGTCCAGTTGGGCACCACGCTGCGGCCGCCCCAGGTCGGGGCGAGCCAGGCCGGACCCGAGTGGGCGATACCCCAGATGCGCAGGCGCTTGTCCTCCACGTGAGCGCCGATCAAGGAGGTCTCGAATTGCGCGGCCGGGCTCAACCGGCGCAGCTCATCGGGCACCAAGGCACGGCTGCGATCGAAGCGCAGACGCAAGACGCCCTCGTTGGGCACACCGCCTTCGGGCAACGCGCTGAGCGGCGTGAGCAGCAGACGAAAGCGCGTGGGCCTCCCCTCCTCCGACGTGAGCGAAGCCTGAAACGCGGCGGAGAGGGCCTCGTCGAAGAGCTTGCTTTCGAGTGGAAAACCTTCCTGGGTGGGCCAATTGGCTTCCACGTAACGAGCCAGGTCGGGTGGATAGGCGTGTCCACGTGCCATCTCCCAAGCATGGCCCGAAGCCCCCCGCGCGCTACGCCGCGCCGGGCCAGGGTGAAGGACGGCTCCTAGTCGCCGTCGGAAGCGGCTTCCTTGGCGAGGGGATCTATTTGAAGGGGCAGCTCAACGACTATCAGTGTCCCTACGGCCAGACCTGCGAGCGCGACAACTCCCAGGGACGCCCTCAGCTCATCATCGGCTCGGTCACCATGCTCGCGAGCATCGTGGTGGGCGCCATCCTGACGACCAAGCGCGACCAGGCTTTCGCACGCGCCATGAAGACCTTCTCGCTCGATGCACCGCGACGCGACGTCAGCCAGGTGAAGTGACGCAACGACGGCTCAAAAGCCGCCACACACATTCGGTACGCCACCGCCGCCGCACGTCTGCGGGTTCACGCACGCGCCGCAATTCAGCTGCCCGCCGCAGCCGTCGGGAACGAGACCGCACTGAGCATTGAGTTCGTTGCAGGTCTTCGGTACGCAGGTCGGGATCCCGCTGTCGACGCCGCCATCACGCGTCACGCCCGCGTCGGACATGGCCATGACTTCGCCGGTCGCAGGATCGCACGGGATACCGTCCGTGTACCCGAGGGTGCCGGCGTTGGGGTCGAGGCCTGCCTGGATTGGATCAGGGCAGCCGTAGCCGAAGTCGAACTCGGAGGTGCCCACCCGAACGCGGGTGAAGTCCGCGCTGCAACGGCCCGCGTAGGTGCAGCAACCGTGCAGCGTCGCTAGCCCGTCAACGCCATTCAGTTGGGTGGTGAAGAGGCCGTCGACAGCTCCCTGATCAAATCCATCGTCCGTCTGGTCCCAACGCGCACCGCAGCTGTCCGAAGCCACGCCGGGGGCGGCGGCCACCACGCAGCCCGGCGACCCCGGAAGGCTCTCGCCGTCGAGGCCGCACACGCTATCCGCCGTGCAACAGGCCCTCAGGCTCCCGCCCGGGATGCTGCGCGGCCCGCAGCTCAGCGTGCCGCAGCGAATCACCGACGGGCCTGCGTCGTTCCCCGTGCCCGCGTCGGGCCTGGCGCCAGCATCGAGCCCTGCGTCCGTGCTGGCCACGGGCCCCGTCACTTCGATGAGCGCGTAGGGAGACAGATGCTTGGTGGTCCCCGACAGTCCCTTGGTCTGAGGGTCGAGCTTGCGGTCGGCGATGGGCACCCATTTGTCGTCCACCACCGTGGCCACCGCCAGGGTCTTCGGGTCCTTGGTCGCGCTCTCCTTGTCCGAGTCCACCTTGAGGGCGATGGTGACCGGCTTCTTGAACTGCGTCCCGCTCGGTCCGATTTCCCAGACTTGCCCGACCGAGCCATTCACGCTCGGTTCAGCCTTGCCCACCGTGATCTTCACGTCGCTGTCGAGCGCGCCCGCGGGGACGGCCACCGACAGCTCGCCCTTCGGGGTCGCGATGGTGCCGCCGCCCACGCCAACCTCCTTCTCGACCACCACCACGATCACCGTATGCTCGCGCACGATGGTCTGACCGCCATCACAGCCCGCAGACGCAAACAGGAAGATCGCCCAGAGCTGGACGCCCGCCCGCACCAGGCCGATTGCGTGCTTGGTGGTGGAGTTCGACAGGAGCTTCATGCGGACGCCATGGTAACCCCAGCCGCCGTCCCACCCAAGACTCAGGTGATGAGTCCGATCGCTCCAGGGTCCAAAAACAGACTCTTACTGCGCAAGCTCACGCCTGGGCGGCCTCGGATGGCGTTCCTTGCCGGCCTCCTTCGTGGGCCAGATGCCCTGCCATGTACCCGCCAATCTCTCCCGGGTGGGTGTCCCGGGGCGCCCGTTCGAACACGATGTCGCCGTCGAAGATCACGCACAGGCGATCGGAGAGCTCCAGGAGCTCATCGAGATCCTCGCTGATCAACAGCACGGCGGCCCCACGATTGCGCGCGTCCACGAGGCGCGCGCGGATCTCGGCCGAGGTCGCGAAGTCGAGGCCGAAGCACGGATTGGCCACGATGAGTAGCTTGGCGTCCGATGCGAGCTCGCGTGCCAGCACCGCGCGCTGGATATTGCCCCCCGAGAGATCGCGGATCGGTGACTCCGCCGAGGGAGCCTTCACATTGAAGGCCTCGATGGCGCGGGCCGCCTGCTGAGCGATGCGTGCCCGGGACACGAACCAGCGCCCGCGCAGGATGGGCGGCACGTCGTAGTCGCGCAGCACCAGGTTCTCGCTCACGCTCATGGCAGGGACCGCGCCGTTGTCGAGCGGCACCTCGGGTACCACGAAGACACGCTGACCGCGGAACTCCTCCCGCGTGGCCGAGAAGGACCGACCATTTACGCGGACCTCTCCCGCCCGCAGTCGGCGCTGGCCGCAGATCACCTCCACGAGCTCGCGTTGTCCGTTGCCCGACACGCCCGCGATGCCCACGATCTCGCCAGCGTTCACCGAGAGCGAGAGCCCACGCAGGGCCGGCGTGCCGGTGTCGTCCAGCGCCGTGAGCTTCTCGAGCTCGAGCCGCGGCTCGCTGTGCGTGCTCAGCGCGCGCGGCGCCGGACTGCGCAACGTGGCGTTGCCCACCATCAAGCGCGACATTTCGGGCACGTCGAGCTCGGCGATGGGGCGACTCGCGACCAGGGCTCCGCGGCGCAGGATCGATACGTGGTCGGCATAACCCGTCACTTCACGGAACTTGTGCGTGATCATGACCACCGTCAGAGCCCCTTGCTGGGTCAGACCATGCAGCAGCGACAGCACTTCGTCGGACTCGCTCGGCGTGAGCACCGAGGTGGGTTCGTCCAGAAACAGCAAGCTGCGCTTCAGGTAGAGCTGCTTGAGGATCTCGAGCTTCTGCTTTTCCCCTGCCGACAGGCTGTGCACAGGCACCTTGAGCGGGACCCGGAACGGCATGCGCTCCATGAACGACGCGAGCTCGCTGTGCTCGCGTTTCCAATCCACGACGGCGGGGACCTCGTCGCGCACCAGCACCAGGTTCTCGGCCACGCTCATGTTCTCCACCAGCGTGAAGCGCTGGTACACCATGCCGAGACCGCGCCGATGGGCCTCGCGCGTGTTGCGGAACGACACCTCCTGCCCATGCAGGGCGATGCTACCGGAGCTCGCCCCCTGGTAGCCGATGACGCACTTGACCAGCGTGCTCTTGCCGGCGCCGTTTTCCCCGAGGAGCGCGTGGAACGAACCCACCCGCACCTGCATCGACACGTCGTCGAGCGCCCTGAAGTCGCCGAAGCTCTTGGTGAGCCGGCGTAACTCGAGATGCGGTGGCGTCATGGCTTCCTTCATTCGTTGAGGCTCAGTTCGCGCGGTGCGCCTGCCAATCTGCGCTCCGGCGAGCAGGTGAGGATCATGATCAGCAGCGTGAGCAACGCCGGCGCCGCCGCGAAGAGGTGATGGCTCACCGTGATGCCCGCAGCCTGCAGCGCGGGCCCGAGCGAGCCGGCCGCCCCGTAAAGCAACGAGGCGTAGAGGCAGTACACGGGGTTCCAGCGCGCGAAGATCACCAGCGCGACGGCGATCAACCCCTGACCGCTCGAGAGCCCTTCGTTCCAGACGCCCGGATAAAACAGCGAGAGCGACGCGCCGCCCACGCCCGAGAGAAAGCCGCCGGCACTCGTGGCCCACAGGCGCACCCGACGTACGTCGTAGCCAAGGGCATTCGCGGCGTCCACGCTCTCGCCGGCCACGCGCAACACCAGGCCCAGGCGTGTACTGCGCAGCAGCCAGGCGAGACACGGAGCCAACACCAGCCCCAGCAGGAACAGTGGATTGATGCTGAGTGCTTCGCGCAGCGCGGGCGCCACGCCGGAACCCGCGAGCTGCACGGCTGGCAGCGCCGGTGCTTGAGGCTGGATCAGAGGCTTGCCCAGGTAGAATGCTAGACCCGTCCCAAACAGCATCATGGCGATGCCCACTGCGATGTCGCTGACGTGCTCGCGGCTGCAAAGCCAGGCATGCAGCGCCCCGCTGAGCACGCCGCACAGGCCCGCGGCGAGCACCCCAAGCCAGGGCGAGCCCGTGTGCAGGGATACGCCGTAGGCGCCCACCGCCCCCAACATCAAGGTGCCCTCCAGGCCGAGATTGATGCGCCCGGCCTTCTCCGTGAGCGTCTCACCGAGGCTGACGAATAGATACGGGGTGCTCGCTCGGATCATGCCGCCCAGCAGCGCCACCCCGATGCCCCACAGGCCCATGCTCTCGCCGCTCACGACGCCTCCTCCAGCTTGGGTTCGAGCTCGGTCTCGCCAGTCGCCGAATCGGGCGCGTCCACGCTCTTCGCCACGCTCGGAACGAGGCTGGCCGCGGACCCACGCCTGAGTCGCGCACGCGCGCGCGCCAAATGGGTCTCACTGGCCAGGATCACCACAAACAAGAGCCCTTTGAAGACCTCCACGGCCGCATCCGGCAGTCCGTGGCGCCGCTGCAAGAGTCCACCGCTCGCCTGAACCCCCCCGAGCAGGATGGCCACGGGGATGATCGCCAGCGGACTGTGGCGCGCCACGAAGGCCACCAAAATGCCCGAAAAACCAAGTCCGGCGTAGAGGCTCGCGTTGGCTGCACCGTGCACGGCCAGCACCTCGCAAGCGCCCGCGACACCGGCCGCAGCCCCGCCGAGGGCACAGGTGAGCAGGATCAAGCGCGGCACACCCAAGCCGAGCAAGCGCGCCGCGCGCAGGTTGCCACCCACGATGCGCGCCGAGAAGCCGAAGCTCGTGTGCGCCATCAACACGTGGCAAACGAGGCACAGGGCGATGCCGAAGACGAGCCCGTAGTGCACGTCGGTGCCCGGGATGGTGCCGAGGCGAAGGGGTTCGGCCACCGGATAGGTCGACGGCTTGTTGAGGCTACTCGGATCCCGCAGTGGACCCTCCACCAGGTAGAGGAAAAGGGAGAGCCCGATGTAGAACAGGAGCAAGCTGCTGATCGTCTCGTTGACTCCGCGGTAGTGGCGCAGGCCCGCCACGATGCCGATCCAGAGCGCACCCGCGAGGGCCGACCCGAGTAGCAGCATCGGCAGGCCGAACCAGCCCGACACGCCCTCCCCCAACAGCATCGCGAAGCCGGCCGCTGCGAGGCCGCCCACCAGCAGAGCCCCCTCGTTCCCGATCACCACCAGTCCGAGTCGCGCAGGCAGCGCGGTGCAGAGCGCCGTCAGCATCAGGGGCGCGCCGCGCGAGAGCGCGTTCTCGACGGAGAAGCGCGAGCCGAAGGCGCCCACGGCCATATCGCCGAACACCGCGAGCGGACTCACGCCCGCAACCAGCAGAAAGATCGCGAACAGACCCATCGCGCCGAGCACCGCGGAAAACTGGATGCCCAGCAGCGTGACGGGCGCGCGCAGACCTCTCACGACGCCGACGCTCGCGTTCATGGTTTGATGCCCGTCGAGCCGATCACCCCCTCCACCAAGTACGTCATTTGCTCGAGCGTGGGATCCGTCTGAGCCAGTGCGGTGCCGGCCGGCACGATGACCTTGCCCGTGTTGTCCTTGAGCTCGCCCTGGAAGATCACGAACGAGCCCGTCATCATTTTGGATCGCACGGCCTCTGCAGCGGCCTTGGCCTCGGGCGACACGGCCGGACCATAGGCGGAGCTCTTGACGAAGCCGTCCTTGAGTCCGCCGCGCACGAGGTGGTCCCACTCCGCGCCCGACTGCAGCTTCTTCACGTAGTCCTGGTAGACCTTGGACCAGTTCCACTCCGCGCCTGTGAGGTACCCCTTGGGTGCCAAGCTGGCCTGGCTCGTGTGATAGCCGCAGGAGTACACGCCCCGCTTCTCGGCGGTCTGCACCACGACCTTCGGGCTGTCCACGTGCGCCGTGAGCACGTCGACGCCCTGATCGATGAGGCTGTTGGCCGCCTCGGCCTCCTTGAGCGGCAAGGACCAGTCGCCGGTGAACACCACGGTGGTGGTGATAGTGGGGTCCACCGAACGCGCGCCGAGCGTGAACGCATTGATGTTCCGCAGCACCTGCGGGATGGGCTTCGCCGCGATGAAGCCGAGCTTTTTGGTCTTGCTGGCGTGACCCGCCACGATGCCGTTCAGGTACTCGGCCTCGTCGATGTAGCCGAAGTAGCTACCCACGTTCTTGGGGTGCTTGGCGGCGTCGTAGAGTCCACCACAGTGGAAGAACTTGATCTCGGGTTTCTTTTTGGCCACCTCCAACACGTGCGGATCGAAGTATCCGAAGGAGGTGGGGAACAGGACGTTGGCCCCATCGAGGCCCACCATGCTCTCCATCGTTCGCTGCACGTCGAGGGTCTCGGCGACCTTCTCCTCCTCGAGCACCTTCACGCCGGGCATGCTCGAAAGCGACTTGGCTCCCTCGGAATGCGCCTGGTTGTAGCCGAAGTCGTCGCGCGGACCGACGTAGATGAAGCCGATGGTCAACGCTTCGTCGGGCTTTTTCTGCGTCGACGCGGACGCCGATGCGGGGGCAGGCTTGCTGTCACAGCCGATCAGCACGAAGGCCAGCGAAGCCAGCACGAACAAGGTCCCCGCCCGGCCGAGCTTGCCCACTTGCCTGGACCAGGCCGCGCCTGCGCGCTCGGCAAGAGTTGGACTCGGGGACGATTCGAAGCTTCTCCGCATGGCCGTTCCTCACTCGATGGGGCTGGGGTTCGCGCCGCGCGCGAACACTCATGAACGGAATCTGCGGACAAAGTCGCACGCTGACCAGTGATAAGATCGGTGCACACCGCTGCATTATCGAGAGCGGTCCGGTAGAACCCTCGCTTCGTTTCTGACTGATTGCGAGCACTGAGCCTTCGAGAGGACCGGACGTTTCTACTCACGTCGACTGGTCCGCAGCCACGGTCCGCAGCAAGGTATGAGAAAGGCTGCGAGCGATCTCCGGCCCAAAGCACCCAGGACGACTGCCATGCGGTCGCTCTTCCGGCCTGCCGTAAGCACTGGCTAAAGACGTGCCCCACGACCTTGACCGTGGCAGGCCATGGATTGCGGCCATGAATCAGCGCGCCCACCACCCTGGCCCGGACAGCTTTCGAGGCGCTCGGCAGCGTGCGACCTCGTTGGCTTTGCTCGATACCGACGGCCACCGCTATCGCACGCTCTACAACGCCATCGACGAGGGCTTTTGCATCGTGCACGTGCTGTTCGACGGCGACCACTCGGCGGTGGACTTTCGCTTCCTGGAGGTCAACCCCGCCTTCGAGAAGCAATCGGGGCTGAGCGGCGCCGTCGGGCGCACCATGCGCGAGCTGGTGCCCGACCAGGAGCAGAACGTCTTCGAGGTGATCGGACGCGTGGCCGACAGCGGGATTCCCGAGCGCTTCGTGCAACACTCGGCCGCGCTGGCGCGCTGGTTCGATGTGTTCGCGTTTCGGGTGGGCGACGACCGGACCGCGCAGGTGGCCGTGCTGTTCACCGACATCTCGCTGCGCAAGCGCTCCGAGGTCGCGATGCGCGAGCGCGAGGAGTCCTTTCGAGCCCTGGCCGATGCCTCGCCCGCCATGATCTGGATCACCGACCGCGCAGCGCGCTGCACGTTCGTCTCGCGCGTGTGGTCCGAGTTCACGGGCCTGAGCCGCAACGAAAGTCTGGGCGAGGGCTGGCTGTCCGCGCTGCACCCCGAGGACAAGGAGCCATCCGCCAGGGCCTTTACGGAGGCCAACGCGCAAGAGCGACCGCTCGAAATGGAGTACCGGCTACGCCGCAGGAAGGACGGCAGCTACCGCTGGTGCATCGCCCGCGGACGGCCGCGCTACAGCGCCTCCGGAGACTACATCGGCTATGTGGGACTGGTGCTCGACGTCACCGAGCGCACGCTGGCCGAGCGCGCCCTGCGTGACGCCCAGACGCGTCTCGAGGCCACCCTGGAGGCCGGCGAGGTCGCCACCTGGACCTGGGACATCCCAGGCGATCGCGTGTATGCAGACCGCAACCTGGCCCATCTCTTCGACGTGACCCCGGAAGAAGCCTCCGGTGGGCCCCTCGAAGCCTACATGCGCGCGGTCCATCCCGCCGATCGGGAACGCGTGCGCGCCAGTGTTCATGCGGCCGCCGCCCAGGGCCTGTACTTCGAGGAAGCCTACCGCGTTCGCAACGCGGACCACCAATACCGCTCGGTGGTGGCGCGCGGACGCGTGGAATGCGCTCCGGACGGCACCCCCGCGTTGCTGCCCGGGGTCATCCTCGACGTCACGCGCCAGGAGAACGTGGAGGCGCAGCTGCAGGCCAGCGAGCAGCGCTACCGCAACCTGTTCAACACCATCGACGAGGGCTTCTGCGTGCTCGAGAAGGTGGAGGCTCCTGCGGGCGCCCCGCTGGACTTCCGCTATGTGGAGGCCAACCCCGCGTTGGCCTCCCACTCTGGACTCGGCAACGTGCTCGGGAAGACACTGCGCGAGGTGTTCGGGGACGACACCGACAACTGGTCGCCCACCTACGACGCGGTGCTGACCACGGGCACCTCCGTGCGCTTCGAGCGGGAACTGTCAGGCCTGGACCGCGTGCTCGAGGTCTACGCATTCCGTGTACAAGACGAATCGCGACGCCGCGTGGGCGTGATTTTCAAGGACATCAGCGCACGCAAGCACGCTGAGCGCGAGCTGCGCGTGAGCGAGGAGCGCTTTCGCACGCTCGTGGGTCAGGTCAAAGACTACGCCATCTTCCGTACCGATTGCGAAGGTCGGGCGACCAGCTGGAACGAAGGCGTGCGGCGCGTCTTGGGCTTCGAAGAGCAAGAGTTCCTGGGCGTCGACGTAGCTGCCCGGATCTACATGCCCGCCGACTTCGAGAACGAGGTGCACCGGCAGGAGCTCCATGATGCGGTGTTGAACGACGCCGCCGACAACGGACGCTGGATGCGCAAAAAAGACGGGCGCCGCTTCTGGGCGGTGGGCGCCACCACCGCCCTGCGCGACGAAGACGGCACGTTGATCGGCTTCACCAAGGTGCTGCGCGATCAGACCGAAGCCCACAACAGCGCCAACACCACGCGCTTTCTGGCGGACGCCAGCGCTGCGCTGGTGGAGCTGGTGGACTATCGCAGCACGTTGCAGCGCATCGCCAACCTGGCGGTGGGGGGCTTCGCCGATTGGTGCCTCGTGGACATCGTGGACGCCGAAGGCCAGCGCAGGATCGCCGGTGCGCGGCCCACCGAGGAGCGCGGCTCGGGCAAACGACACGACGAGGACTGGCCGGCGAGCGAGCACGACGTCGCGCGTCTGTCCCAGGTTTTGCACACCGGCCGGTCGGAGCTCGTGCCCAATGTGGCGCACGCCAAGCAGACCACCAGCGCGTTCCATGCCGAGTATCTGGGCGCCCTGGAAGCCCACGGCGTGGTCTCCTACATCTGTGCACCCTTCCTGGCGCGTGGTCAGGTCCTCGGCAGCATCTCCTTCCTGTCCGACGGCTCGGGCCGCCACTACAACCTGCACGACCTGCGGGCCGCCGAGGACCTCGCCGCACGCATCTCGGTGGCCCTCGAGAACGCGCGCCTCTATCAGGCAATGCAGGAGTCCGATCGCCGCAAGGACGAGTTTCTGGCCACGTTGGCCCACGAGCTCCGCAATCCGCTGGCCCCCGTGCGCACCGGCCTCCACGTCTTGCAGATGCCCCAGGCGAGTCCACACAGCTGCGCCCGCGCGCTGCAGATGATGGATCGTCAGCTCTCGCACATGGTCCGGCTCATCGACGACCTGCTCGACATCTCGCGCGTGAGCCGTGGCAAGGTCGCGTTGCGCAGGGAGCGAGTCAAGTTGCAGGACGTGATAGAGAACGCCATCGAGACCAGCCGTCCGGCCATCGACGCCGCGCACCACGTCTTCGCTGTGACCACGCCCACTGAACCCATCTGGCTGGACGCGGACCTCACGCGCCTGGCCCAGGTCTTGAGCAACATCCTCACCAACGCCGCCAAATACACCCCGGAAGCGGGCTCCATCACGCTGGACGCGCGCGTCGAGCGCGGCGCAACCGCGGGGCCGAACGAGAGCGCCGAGTGGGCCGTCGTGTCGGTGTCCGATAGCGGGGTCGGACTGCCCCGCGAAATGCTTGGGCAGGTGTTCGAGATGTTCGCGCAGGTCAACAAGACTCTCGACCGCGCGCAGGGCGGCCTCGGAATCGGTCTCGCGCTGGCCAAACGGCTGGTGGAAATGCACGGCGGGACCATCCGCGCCGACAGTCCCGGCGTGGGCCAGGGCAGCACGTTCACGCTGCGTTTGCCCATGATCGCGCGTCACGTGGTCGACGTTCGCCCCGGCGAGGCCGCTCCCCGGGAGGAAACCGGCGAGCAGCGCCGCATCCTGGTCGTCGACGACAATCAAGACGGAGCCGAGGCCCTGGCCCTGATGCTGGAGCTCTCGGGACACCAGACGGAGCTGGCCTTCGACGGATTACGCGCCCTGGAGACGGCACGCCGCTACGTCCCCGACGTGGTCTTCCTCGATATCGGCCTGCCCCAGCTCAGCGGCTACGACGTCGCGCGCAAGATCCGCTTGGACCCCCAACTCCGGGACGCCGTGCTGGTGGCCCTCACCGGCTGGGGGAGCGAAGACGACAAACGCCGTTCCCAAGACGCGGGCTTCGATTTCCATCTGACCAAGCCCGTGGACGCCGCCGCCGTGGAGAACGTGCTGCTGCAGACAGTCCACCACGCGCGCCCGCCGAAGCCCCCATCCCCTTGATGAGGCGCTCCTGATTGCGACTCGCGGAGTGCAGCGGCGCCGTCCCCATGCGGCGAGCTGACAGGTGAACAGGCAGTGCTTTGCACCACCCGTGCAGCGAGTGTTGCAGTGGTGTTTGCTGACAGGTCTGTCTTACCCTTCTCATCAGGCTCGCAAGCCATGCCCCTTCGCGTAGCCGGTGCAGCCTCCCCCACAGCAGGTGCGTGCTCATGTCTGATTCGGCCTATCGTCAGCCCACTATCACCTCTGAAATGGTCCTTTCCGAGGTGAACAACGAGGAACAGCGGACGAACGAGTTTTTGGCCATGTTGGCCCACGAGCTGCGCAACCCACTCGCGCCTCTGCGCAGCGGCCTCGAGGTCCTGAAGGGCGGCACAGCCGAGCCCGAGTTCTACAAAACGTTGTGGGTCATGGAGCGGCAGCTGACCAACTTGGTGAAGCTAGTGGACGACCTACTAGACGTGTCGCGCATCAGAGTTGGCAAGGTCGCGCTGCGACTGGAGGAGCTACCCCTTGAGAGCGTGCTGAAGAGCGCCCTCGAGACCAGCAAGCCCGCAATGGATGCGGCCCACCATCACCTCAGCGTCTCGCTGCCCAACCAGCCCATCTACGTGCGTGGCGACGCCACCCGACTCAGTCAGATCTTCGCCAACCTGCTCGACAACGCCGCCAAGTACACACCCGAGCGCGGCCGCATTCGCCTGCATGCCGAGCGCGTCGATCGAAACGTGGTGATCCGCGTGGAAGACAACGGCGTCGGCATCGAGCCCGCCTTCTTGCCCCGTGTGTTCGATCTGTTCTCCCAACAAGCCGGCACGCTGCATCGCACCCAGGGCGGACTCGGCCTGGGCCTCACGTTGGCCCAGCGCCTGGTGGAGATGCACGGCGGCACCATCCGCGCAGAGAGCAAGGGCCCGGGGGCTGGCTCGAGCTTCGTGGTGGTCTTTCCGCTCGCCATGCCGGCGGTCTCGGGGATCCAGCAAGCAGTGCGCGTCGACGGCGAGAGCGCCACGCGCGCGCGCGTGCTGATCGTGGACGACAACGAAGATGCCGCCGAGATGCTCCAGCTCCTGCTCGATCGGTTGGGCTATGACTGCCAGCTCGCATGGTCGGGTGACGCGGCGTTGGTGCTGGCCGAGACCTTCAAGCCACAAGTGGTCCTCCTGGACATCGGTCTGCCAGGCATGAGCGGATACGAAGTGGCCGGGCGTCTCCGTTCGCAGCTGGGGTCTCAGGTTTCTCTGGTCGCGGTCACGGGCTGGGGCAGCGAGGACGATCGCCGCCGTGCCTTCCAGGCAGGTTTCGACGACCACATGACCAAGCCCGTCGAGAGTAGCCAGCTGATCACCACGCTGACCAAGCTGCTGGCCGGCGACAGCGGGCGGTCGCAGCGCAATCCGCTGCCGGAGCTCAAATCAGGGATCATCCTGCTGCACCCCAAGGCCCGCGCCGAGCTGTCGGGCTAAGCAAGCGGGGCAGCCTTCCCTTCGCACTACAGCGCGTCGAGCAGCTCGCGGGCCAGGGCCACCAGCGCCTCGGGGCGATAGGGCTTCTGGAGGTAGCGCAGGCGCGAATGTTCGAGGAGATCGCTGCGAATGGACTCTGCAGTGTATCCGCTCACGTAGATCACGGGAAGCTCGGGCGCATCGGACCACAATCGGTGGGTCAGCTCGCGACCACTCACGCCGCGCGGCATCACCAGGTCGGTGACCAAGAGATTGATCTTGCCGGCGTGTGTCTGCCAGACCTCGAGCGCCCGGCGACCGTCGCATGCGGTGAGGGTGCGGTAACCGTGTTCCTGGAGCACGGCCTCGAGCATCATGGCCACGGTGGCTTCATCCTCCACCACCAGGATGGTCTCAGAGCCGCCGTAACGTACCTGGGAGCTTGTCTCGTGTGTGGCCATCGGAGCAGCGGGTAAGGTCGTGTTCGGGAAATATAGGCGGAACGTGGTGCCCTTGCCGAGTTCGGTGTGCACATCGACGAAGCCCTGGTGCTGTTTGAGAATGCTGTAGACGGTGGCGAGACCGAGGCCGGTCCCCTTCCCTACGTCCTTGGTGGTGAAGAACGGCTCGAAGATCCGCGGCAAGACCTGCGAGGAGATGCCCGTACCGCTGTCCGCCACCGCCAGGCACACGAAATCGCCGATATGGCTACCGGGATGCTGCGCGACGTAGTCGGTTCCGACGTGCACCAGCGCGGTACGCACCTGGATGCACCCGCCACTGGGCGTGGCGTCGCGTGCGTTGATCACCAGGTTCATCAAGACCTGCTCGAGCATGCCCAAATCGGCCCGCACCGAGGGCAGCGCACGCGCCATCTGCAGGTCGAGCTCGATGGCCTCTCCTACCAGACGCTCGAGTAGCGGGACCAGCCTGGACAACACCTCGTTGACGTCGAGGGTCGTCATCTGCATGACTTGCTGGCGCGTCATCATCAGGAGCTGCCCCGTGAGGCGCGCCGCGCGATCCGCGGCCAGGCCGATCTGCTCGAGCGCTTCGCGGCCCTTGGGCGAGACCTCGGGCAGGCCGAGCAAGCGTCCAGTCTGCCCCTGGATCACCGTGAGGATGTTGTTGAAGTCATGGGCCAGGCCCGCTGCGAGTTGACCGATACTCTCCGTGCGCTGGATTTCCCGCAGGCGCTCCTCGAGCTGCTTGCGCGCCGTGACGTCGATCCCCATACCGATTAGGCCTGGTTGCCCGTCCACCTCCACGAGGCGCCCCGTGAAGTAGTAGTCGATGCTGCGGCCATCCTTGGTCACCATGGGAGCTTCGGCGTCGGAGACTCCGGCGGTGAAGGTCTCGGCGATGCGCTCTGCGATCAGGTCCTTGTCGCTGCCGCGGAACAGGTCGAGCGGATGCAGCTTGGCGAACTCTTCGTGGGAATAGCCCGAAATCTTCTCGAAGTTCTCGTTCCAGCGCAGGAAGCGTCCCGACGTGTCGAACAAGTAGAACACGCCGGGTGCGCTGTTGATGATGGTCTCCGAGAGATTGCGCTCGTGGAGCAACTCGCGGGTGCGCTCGGCATTCTCCCGTCGCTCCTGGTCCCAGGCGCGACGCACTCGACGCAGCTCGAGCTGGGCCGTGAACTGGCGGCCGATCACCCTCAGGGCGCTCACCTGTCGCGGTGCGAGTCGGATCGGCTGCGGCGCAAGCAGCAACAACGCCCCCAGTGTGAATCCTTCCGCGCTCACCACGGGCACCCCCGCGCAGGCTCGGTGAGCACCGGGCCTGAAGGCCTCCTTGAGGAACTGCTCTTGGCACACGAACACGTCTTGCTGTTGCAGCAGGAAGCTGCGCAGCTCTCCGTGGCTACCCAGCTCGCCCTGGAGCGCCCCCGCCGCGGACTTGGTGCGCAGTCCGTGCGCGTCGGCCAGTACGAACAACGCGGCGTCGGCTGCACAGATCTCCAGGGCCAGCGACGTCAGGTCGTCGAAGGCGGGCTCGGGCGTTGTATCGAGGATGCCGTAGCCAGCCAGCACCTCGAGTCGTTGACGTTCGGACGGGGACGTTGGAACCACGAGTCGCTGCCTTGGGGACGAGTGCCTCTCTCGCCCCTCTCCATTCGAACACTGACCCTACCGCAGGACGCAGCCGAAACAACGTCGCACACACTGGCACGCGGCGGGGAGACCACGCTGGGAGAGCGGGCCGCTGTTGGACCAGCCTCTGGATTCGGGCCTTCTTCGCGCGCACTGGGCCGCACGATCACTACGTTTACGCGCCTGCGAAACCTGCTCGACGCTGCGCCCGCGGAGCGGTCTGCCGGCCCTTCCGCAGCGGACTTCCCTGGACCCGAGGACGCCCCGACCGCGGGACTGCGTGAGTAAGGCCACGATCAGCGCCCTGCTCCATACGGGCGTGAGGAGGTTGCGCAAGTCTTGCACGAGGCAGCCACGCGTTTGTCGCAATGGCCGCACGGCCCCTGAACACGCCGCCGCTAGGGTTCGGGTATGCCCCTCTCGAAGCACCCGAAGCGCGCCCCATGAAGCTACCGACGCTCCCCAGGCTCGCGCCCTGGCGCAGCCGGCTCGGACTCGCCTTGGCCATCCTGTTACTCGAGATCCACATCGCCCTGCACTGGCACGACGCCTGGGTGCGTCCCTTCGGCGGCGATACCTTGGCGGTCGCGTTCCTTCACATGCTCGCGCGCGGCCTGTGGCCGCTGCCCGTGCGGGGCACGGCGCTCGGCTCCTTCGCGCTGGCCTGTGGCGTCGAGTTCGCCCAGTACCTGCACGTGGTCGATCGGCTCGGGCTCGCGCAGCATCGCCTGGCGCGCACCGTGATAGGCACCAGCTTCCACCCCGGAGATCTCGTCGCCTACGCGCTCGGCGCCCTGCTCGCCGTGGGCTGCGAACACTGGCTAGACCGTCGGGCGTTGCGGCTTGGCGCTCGCGCACGCGAGCCAGGGAATGTCGCGAGAACCTCCGCGCGTGGGGCTAATCCGCGCCTTCTGCGCTGAGCTCGTCGCCTTGATCCCTGCGCTTCACCTGCGCCGGCACTCCCGCAACGAATGCGCCGGCCGGCACGTCCGTGAGCACGACGGCGTTGGCACCGATGATCGCCCGGTCTCCGATCTGCACGCCGCCCAAGATCTTGGCGCCGCTCCCGACCTCCACGTTGCCGCCGATGCGCGGCAAGCCGGGAACCGATCCTGTGCCGATGGTGACTTGCTGGAACAGCAAGCAGTTGGGCCCCACGCGCGCGTCCGGATGCACCACGATGCCGTTCGGATGCGGCATCAGGAGCCCGCCGCCGAGGCTCGAGTTGAGCGGGATATCGGCGCCAGCGATCAGCGACCAGAAGCGATGACGCAGGACGGCCCAGCGTGCGCGCATACGCCAGCCCGGCGCGCGTGTCTGATGGGCCTCCTGATACTCTCGCAGCGCGCGCAGGAGCTGACGTGACGGCTGCCACGTCAGGGGACGGCAAGCCTCGCGAGTCCAATCCGGCTCCTCGGCCGAGATCGCAAGGTTCGTCAAAGGATCCACGCGTACGACGGTCATGCCTTCAAGATACGGTCCTCGCGCCACATTCCAATGTGTCGAAGTGTGAACTCGAGCGGAAGAAGGGAGTCGCTGTTCCCGAGTGCCATTTCCGCGCATAGTGTGTTGAAGGTTTCCTGCGCATGACAGCGGATGCAGCGGCCAGCGATGATGCTCCCATTCGCGTCCTCCTCGTGGAGGACGACGAACGTCTGGCACGCCTTACGCAGCGCTATCTCGAGAGCCACGCCATCGTGGTGACCTGGGTGGCCGACGGCCTGCAAGGATTGACGGAAGCGCTCTCGAATCGTCCTGATGTGGTGTTGCTCGACATCTCACTGCCAGGCATGGACGGCCTCTCCGTGTGCCGCGAACTACGCGCGCGCAGCGACGTGCCGCTGGTGATGCTGACGGCGCGCGACGAAGAGGACGATCGGGTGGCGGGGCTGGAGCTCGGTGCCGACGACTACATGGCCAAGCCGTTCTCCTCGCGCGAGCTCCTGGCGCGACTGCGCGCCCACGCGCGGCGCGCGCGAGGCCGCGTGGGGCCTGCTCAGAAACTGCTGCAGGTCGGACGCCTGACGCTCGACCCGCGCACGCTCGCGGCCACCTTGGACGGCCGTCCCCTGTCCCTCACGGCCTACGAGTTCGCGCTGCTGCGTGCGTTGGCCGAGCACGCAGGGCGCGTCCTCGGGCGGGAACAACTGCTGGTGCTGGCCAAAGGCAGCGCAGAAGAGGCCTTCGACCGCTCCATCGACGTGCAGATCTCGCGTCTGCGCCAGAAGCTCGGTGACGATTCGCGCCAACCGACGCTGCTGAAGACGATCCGAGGCGCCGGCTACATGCTGGCCCCCGAAGCGCCGCCGTCTACAAAGGAGACCTCGCGGTGAAGCTGAAGCGAATCCTGCGTCCTCTCACGCTCCGCATCTACTTGGTGAGCCTCGCGCAGCTGCTGGCAGTGGCTGGTCTGGTCATGTTGGTCGGCTTCCTGTCCTTTCAGCCCAATGCCCACGGGGGCATGGGTCGAGAGTCTCGCTTCGCGATGCAGCTCGCCCTCGACAACCTCGATGACCCGCCGAGCCTTCAGCGCGAGCTGCGTCGGATCCGCAAGAGCCTCGATGGACGCCTGAGCATCTACGACGCCGGTGGCCATTTGCTCGCCTCCAATGTGAAGCCCGCGGTCCAGGCGCTGACTGCCGTCCAGGTCCACCAGGTCCAGCGCGATCCCTACTTCTTCGTGCACGGTCGGCCGCCGCTGCTCGCCATGGCGCTGGGGCGAGGACCCACGTTTCGCGGCTATGCCGTGTATCAACCGGGCCGGCCGCCTCCGCCTCCTCGACACATGTTGTGGGGTCTAGCGATCGCGCTGGTCGCAGCCGCGGTGGCCTCGGTGTTGCTCGCGCGCTCCTTCGCCAAGCCGCTGAACGCCCTGGGAGATGCCACGCGTCGCTTCGGAACCGGGGACCTCAACGCCCGTGCACGTCTCAAGCGACGCGACGAGTTCGGCGCCGTGGCCGACGCTTTCGACGAGATGGCCGAGCGGGTGGCGCGCGTCGTGCGCTCCCAGCAAGAGCTGCTGGCCAACGTGTCCCACGAACTGCGAACACCGCTGGCCCGTATCCGTGTGGCGCTCGACCTGGCCGCAGAAGGAGACGCCAGCGTGGCACGCGAAGCGCTCTCGGAGATCAACGAAGACCTCGCAGAGCTCGAGCGACTGGTGACGGACGTGCTTCAGACCGCGCGCGTGGATCTGGCCGCAGGACGTGCGGGTCACGGCTTGCCCAATCTGCGCAGCGAGCCCGTCCACGTGGCCCAGTTGCTCCAGCGAGCGGCGGCGCGCTTCCAGGCGGCTCATCCGGAGCGGCGCCTCGACATGATTCGCGACCCTGCCCTTCCCACGCTAATCGGCGACGAAGTGCTGTTGCGCAGGGTCATCGACAACCTGTTGCAGAACGCCCGCACCTACTCGGAAAGTGGGACCACGATGCGCCTCGAAGCGCGTGCAACGCCGGGCAACCTCGAGATCTTGGTGGAAGATCAGGGCGTGGGCATCGCTCCCGAGGACTTACCCCATATCGCCACGCCCTTCTTCCGCAGCGACCGTACCCGCGGACGCCGCAGCGCTGGCCTGGGGCTCGGTCTTTCGATGGCCAAGCGCATCGTCGAAGGCCATCAAGGCTCGCTCACCATCGAGAGTCAGTTGGGCAAGGGCACACGTGTCCGACTCGTGTTCAGGGCCCCCGAGCAGGTCATCGACTGAGCCGCGGTCTCTGCATGCGTCAGCGCGCGGCTGCCGACAGTACGTCCGCGAGCTTGTCGGTATCGAGCGGCTTCACGCAGTGGCGGTCGAAGCCAGCCTCCTGCGCTTGACGCAGATCCTCTTCGCTCCCCCAGCCCGTAAGCGCCACCAGCAGCGGTTGGCTCCGACTCGTCCGATCGGCACGAATACGCCGCGCCACCTCGTAGCCGTCGATGCCAGGCAATCCGATGTCGAGGATCACCAGGTCCGGAGCGAATTCGTCGCACGCACTCACCGCCGATAGGCCGCTGTGCTCGACGCGCGTCTCGTGGCCTCGCAGATCCAGCAGCATCGCCAGCGCTTCGGCACCGTCGACGTTGTCGTCCACCACCAGCACCTTCAAGTGCGAATCCCGCCCGACGTGCTTGCGTCGACCCTCACCGAGCCGACTCGTGTATCCGGCACTGGCCAACGCTGGCAGCCGGATCGTGAATGAGCTGCCCAGCCCGACGCCGTCACTCTTGGCCGCTACCGTGCCGCCATGCAGCTCCACCAGACGCCGAACCAGCGTGAGCCCGATGCCTAGCCCTCCCTGCGAGCGTTCGATCGAGCGCCCCACTTGCGTGAACATGTCGAACACGCGCGGCAACATCTCCGCCGGGATCCCGATGCCGCTGTCGCTGACGCTCACCACCAGCGTGGAGCCTTCGAGGCGTGCTTCGAGCGCGATGGTGCCGCCCTGGGGCGTGTACTTGGCCGCGTTGTTCACCAGGTTGGCCACGATCTGGGCCATGCGTGTGATATCGGCTTCCATCATCAGGGGGGTCTTCGGCAGCATGACCTCGAGCTGATGGCGCCCCGACTCCACCAGGGGCAAGGCCGTCTCGAGCGCGCTGTGCACGGCGTCGCGGAAGTCGATGCGCTCGCGCTTGAGCTTCACCTTGCCCAGCGTGATGCGCGAGATGTCGAGCAAGTCGTCGATCATGCGCACCATGTGTCCGAGCTGACGCTCCATCATCGCACGGGTGCGCTCGGCCTGGGGAGTATCACCGGCCAGCCGCAGCACGCCAAGGCCGGTGCGGATCGGCGCCAGCGGATTGCGCAGTTCATGGGCCAGGGTGGCCAGAAACTCGTCTTTGCGACGGTCTTGGTCCCGCAACTGTTCGTTGAGGCGCGCGTTCTCCTCCGCGATGGCGGCGATGTGCCGGGCCTCACCCCGCTCCCGCTCGAGGGCCGTGCTCAGCCGTTCGCGGTCGCGGCGCTGGGCGGTCACGTCGAGACTCACGCCGTCGAAGCGAATGGGCGTGCCGTCCTCGTCGTAGGTCGCAGCGCCCTGGGCACGGATCCACTTCGTGGTTCCCGTGCGTCGGTCGATGACCCGATAGGTCGCGTCGTAGCGCGTGCGGTTGGCGATGGAGGCCTCCACGGCACTGCGCGTCGCCTCGCGATCGTCGGGGTGCAAACTCGCGTAGAAGTCCTCGATGTGTGTCGTCTCGCCGGGCGCGATGAAGAACTGCTCGCGCGCGAGGTCGTCCCAGTTCACCCACCGGAGTGGCAGGTCGCAATACCAGAAGCCCACCTTGGCGACCCTCGCCGCGAAGTCGAGGCGCGCTCTACTCTCGAGCAAGGCTCGCTCGGCCTCGAAGCGCGCGGTGACGTCGCGGGTCATCCCCAGGTGCGCCAGCTGTCCGTCGGCGCAGGCCAAGGGCACGGCGGTGGTCTCCAGGCTGCGCAGGGTGCCGCGCAGGCCGCGGATCTGAAACTCGAGGGTGCCACCGTGCCCGGCGCAGACGCGCTCGTTGAACGCGCGAAAGCGCTCGCGATGCTCGGGCACCACGAAGTCGTATACGGAGCGTCCGATCACGCTCTCCGCGGTGGGCGCCTCGATCATGCTCAGCCCCGCTGGGTTCAACTGCAGCAGCGAGCCGTCCGCGGACACCAGCTTCACCCACTCCGGAGAGGCCTCCACGATGGCCCGGTAGCGCGCCTCGCTCTCGCAGAGATTCCGCGTCATGCGCGAACGCTCGAGTGCCTCCCAGCAACGCCCGGCCACCGTCCGTGTGATCTCGACCTCGTAGGAGGTCCAGCGCCGGGGCTCGGCTTGATGAATGGCCATCGCCGCGATCAACTTGCCCTCCTTGTGGAGGGGAACGACGACCACGGCACGGATCTGGAGCGCTTCGTAGATCGATCGGTGATCGGGATCGACCTCGCGTGCGTCCCAGGTGTCGCACGCCACGAAAGGACGGCCAGCCAGCATGCTCTCCAGGCAGGCCGGTCCGAAGCTCGTGGCCGGCCAGCGCCCCACGATGCTGGGCACACCGCGCGCGTAGTCTCCGGTGACGCAGACCGTGGTCTCCTCGTGGACCTCCGCGTAAGCGCAGCGATCGGCCCCCACGTGCTCCGCCAACATGCGCGACGCGGTCTGCATCACTTCCGCCGCCTCGCTAAGCGGCTCGGTGGCACGCGTAAGATCGGCCAAGAAACGATGCCGCTCGGCGTTGTGGCGACCGAGCTCCTCGGCACGCTGACGCTCGATGGCCAGCGCCGCCGTGCGAGCCAGCATCTTGACGAGGCGGCGCTCCTGCTCGCTCGGCGCACGCCTCTCGGAGAAGTACGTCCCGAAGGTCCCGAGCACGGTGCCAGTCGAAGAGAGAATGGGCTGCGACCAGGCCGCCATGAGCCCTATTTCGAGCGGAATGTGCTTGAAGTTGGCCCAGGCAGGATCCGTCTCGATATCGACGGTGCTCACCACCTCCCCGCGCGACGCCGCCGCACTGCAAGTCCCCAGATCGGGCGCGATCACGATGCCCTCCACAGCCGCGTGGTAGGCAGGCGGAAGGTTGGGCGCAGCGCCGACCGTCAGATGCGCACCCGTGTCGTCGACGAGCAGCACGCCGCAGCGGACCGACTCGCCCTGAGACTCCACCAACAGACATAGCTCTGCGAGCAGCTCCGAAAGCGGGCAGCCCCGCACGATCATCTCCAGCACTCGGCTCTGGGCCTCTAGAAATGCGTCTGCTTTACTCAGGGGTTCCTCACGTGCTTGCGCGCTACCCATGGATGCCTTACCTGACGGTTGCTCGGTGGCTCCCCACTCTGGTCCGTGCCTCCTGGAACGTCGAGAGCGCTCCTCGCGTCGCAGCGCGCTCGATTGAACCTGCTAGGCCAGAAGCGGCACTCGTCCGCACGCCGCGGGCCCAATCCCGAACCTGACGCTGCCTCGAAAATGCCCCAAGCGAGCCTCACGATTTCTGGTCGTATGGCGCAGCGCCGCAGCTCTCAATTTCGAGCCGAAGAAGTCAGCGCCCGACGCTCAGATTCCTCGAGCGAAGCACGCATCCGCACGAAGAAAGGCACATACCATGCTTACGTGGAGGCATGCGCTCCAGTCCGTGGAAGCATCTGGGTGACGGCAAGCTTCATGACCGCCACCATCGTCCCCAAGGCGGGCGCGCCGACCTCCATTACGAGGCGCACGTCCCCTTCCCGCGCTGGTCGGTCCCCCTGGTTTGCGGCGGGCTGATCTGCCTCATGGCCTTGTTCGATCTTGCGACCGGCGCAGAGCACCACGTTTCCGCACTCTATTTCGCCCCCGTGTTCGTGGCGGCTTGGTTTGGGAGCCGCCTCCTGTGGATCACGGCCGTGGTGGCCGCGGCCCTGGCCGCGTCGTTGACCTACCCCGAGCTCGGCACGCGCTTCTCGAGCTACGCGAATATCTACCTGAACCTGGCGACCCAGCTGGTGGCGTTCACGCTGGTGGGTTCCCTGACCGAGATGGTGCGTCGCAAGAACCTGCGGGACTTGTGGACCCTGCAGCACGACGCGTTGACGGGCGCTTACAACACGGCTGGCTTTCGTCAGCGCCTGGAGCTCGACATCAAGTACGTGGGCCGCTTCGGGCGCACGCTGACGCTGGCTTACCTCGACCTCGACAACTTCAAGGCCGTGAACGATTCGCAGGGCCACCGCGCGGGCGACGACGTTCTCCGCCTGGCCGTGCGTCTGATTCGGGCCTCCCTGCGCGAGACCGATCTGCTGGCGCGGCTCGGCGGCGATGAGTTCGCCATCTTGCTACCCGAGACCGATGCGGAGGGCGCCCACGTGATCCTCGAGCACATCCGCCAGACCCTCGAGCGCGAGATGCACGAGTGCGGGTGCAACGTCACGGCCAGTATCGGCGCCCTGAGCCTCAACGTCGTCCCGTCGAATGCAGACAGTGTGATCGCGATGGCGGACCAGCTCATGTACAGCGTCAAGAAGCACGGAAAGAACCGCGTCGTGGTCGACGACCGGACGGATGGTTGAGGTCGCGGTACACCCTCAATCATGGACCGCGCAGCGGGGATCGCGGACCGCATGCAAGCGAATGGGCAGCGGCATGGCAGGGCGCGGCGTCGAACTTTTTTGGCGTCGTGTGCGAATTTGGCGTGTCAACGTGTCCTATGGGCAAAGAGCGGCGCACGGCCCGCGGCGTCCTGGCGTTGTGCGCGCTGGGCGTCGCAGCCAGCCTGGGAGCGGGATCCATTCTGCAAGCACGGGCACCCGCGCGCGGCGCGCTGTCGAAACCGACTCCCGCCGGCGCGCCCGCGCCGAGCGTCGCCATGCGCAGTGCGTTGCCCGAGTTGCCCGCGATCGATCTCTCACCCGAAGCGCGCCGCCACCTCACGCGCTCCATCGAGCTCACGGCCCAGGGCCGGTTCGACCAGGCGCGCGCCAGCTGTCGCGCCGTGATGTCCCAGGTATCTCCGGCGGTCATTTCGGCCTGCGTCGCCCCCATCGACGGACTCACGGGGCGCTACGAGGTCGCGCGCCACAGTCTGGAGCGAGCGCTGGATACGGCGGGCAGCCTGGAGCAGCAAGTGTGGCTTTATACCCTGCTTGGGGAGCTCGCCTACTGGAACGGTGATCTGCAGCGCGCAGAGCAGGCACTCGGATCGGCGCTCGCGCTGGCGCCCACGCAGCGGCGACTGCTCGGACTCCACGTGGACCTCTTGCTCGACACCGGCCGCGCGCGTCAGGCGCTCAGTGTGCTGGCAGGTCAGGACACCGATGACGGCATGCTGCTGCGCGAGACCCTGGCCTATCAGCAACTCGGTCTGGTCCAGGCGGCGCGCGCGTCCGCCCAACGCTTGCAGCGGCGCTACGACGAAGCCGCCATGCGCGGCACGCCTGCGCCTCTGCGCGACGAAGCCCGCTTCTACGTGAACATGCCTGGCCACGAGCGACGCGCACTCGAGCTTTCCCGTGCTTCCTTCGCGCAGGGGCAGAGTCCCTGGGACGCACGCCTGCTACTCGAGGCCGCGGTCCACCTCGGCGACGCGCGCGCTGCGCAGCCCGCCCTGGCCTGGCTGCGCCGCACCAACCTCGAGTCCCCGGCGCTGCATCTCTTGGCGGCTCAACTGACCTTCGCTCATTGAGCGACCGCAGCGGACGCGCGTTCACCGGGAACCGGCTTGCACGGTGAGATCCGGGATCCATCGTGTCCGCATGGGACATTGCTGCATTGCAGGAGGCGGGCCCGCAGGGATGATGCTGGGCTATCTCTTGGCGCGGGCCGGCGTCGAAGTGAGCGTGCTCGAGAAGCATGCCGATTTCCTCCGAGATTTCCGCGGCGACACCATCCACCCCTCGACATTGCAGGTGATGCACGAGCTCGGCTTTTTGGAAGAACTGCTCGCACGCCCACACACGGAGGCGCGCGAATTGAGCGGCAACCTCACCGGTGAGCACTTCCAGCTGGCGGACTTCAGCCACTTGCCCACGCAGGCGCGCTTCGTGGCCTTCATGCCCCAGTGGCACTTCCTCGAGTTCCTGGCGGAGAAGGCTCGCCTGTTCTCGAACTTCCATTTGCGCATGGAGACCGAGGTCCTGGATCTCGTGCGCGAGCGCGAGCACGTGGTGGGCGTGGTGGTGGGCACCCGCGATGGCCCCGAGGAGGTACGCGCAGACCTGGTGGTGGGGGCCGACGGTCGTCACTCCATCGTACGCGACCAGGCCAACCTCGACGTCGAAGACATCGGAGCTCCCATGGACGTGCTGTGGTTTCGCCTGTCGAAGCGCGAGAACGACGCCCGCGACACGCTCGCCCACATCGGCCAAGGGCACATCTTGATCACCATCGAGCGCGAGAACTACTGGCAGTGCGGCTACGTCATCCCCAAGGGCGGCTACGCCGAACTGCACCAGCTCGGCATCGATCTACTGCGCCAGCAGTTGGTGGCCGTGGCGCCCTTTCTGCGCACGCGGGTGGCCGAGCTCTCCAGCTGGGAGCACCTGAAGCTGCTCACGGTGAAGGTCGACCGGCTGCGCGAGTGGGCCATCCCCGGCTTGCTGTGCATCGGCGATGCGGCACACGCCATGTCACCCATCGGAGGCGTCGGCATCAACCTGGCGATTCAAGATGCGGTGGCCGCCTCCAACCTGCTCGCACAGATTCTGTCGCAGCGCGCGCCCACGGCGGGGGAGCTACGACGGGTACAACGCCGACGCGAACGTCCCGCGCGACTCACCCAACTGATGCAGGTGGCCATCCAAAACCGACTGATCCAACCAACGCTCGAGGGCGAGACCGTCCGGGTGCCCTCGGCCTTGCGGCTCTTGAATCGCTCGCCGCTGCTGCGGCGCCTGCCCGCGCGCCTGATGGGCATGGGATTCCTGCCGGAGCACGTGGAAACTAGCGCCGCCTGAGTCGCCTTCCGTCCCCGAATGCGGTGGCCACAAGTTGAGCTTTCAGCGCGCTGGCTTGGGGACATGATTTGGCAGGGCTCTCCGAGGTGTGGAGTTTTGGGGCATACTCGCCTGCGGGGGGACCGATGAGGACTCACGCAGCTGGGAGCGAGGGATCACTGCCGCCCGGCCAGAACCAACATATCGTTCAGTTCTACGACTACGAGTGGGAACTGGTGGTGCCGGCGGCGAAGTTTTTGTTCGCGGGTCTCAAGGCCGGAGAGTCCCTCGTCATCGCGTCCACGCCCGAGCACGCGCAAGCATTCGTGCTCGCCATCGAGAGTCTGGGCGGCGACCTGACGGCGGCCTTCGAGCGCGACCGCCTGCTCGTGTTGGATGCCTACGCGGGTGTCGCGGCGGTGACACGGAACGGTCGCCCGGACCGCGAGCTCATGCGCGCATGGCTCGAGCCTCATCTCGGTCGGCTGCTCCAAGGTAGCCGCAACGGGCGCCTGTGCGTGTTCGGGGAGCTCGTGAGCCTGCTCGCGCGCGCGGGGCATTTCGAAGGTGCGCTGGAACTGGAGGCGCTTTGGGACGAGTTGATGTCGGAGCTCTCGTTCTCCCTGTTCTGCGCCTATCGCTTGGCGGACTTCCCGCGCGAGGCGGACCGCCACCCCTTCCGGCAGGTCTGCTGCGCCCACGGGCGCATTCAGCCCGCCACCCCGGCAAGCATCCTGGCCGACCGTGATCGTATGGCCTTGCGCATCGCCGAACTCGAGCAGCTCGCGGGCACCGTGCACGCCGAAGTGAGTCATCGAAGACACCTGGAGGCGACTTTGCGTGAGATGCAACAGGATCTCGCCGGCTACTCCAAGCCACCGTCATAGATCCGCGCCGGCGCCCTGAGGTAGGGTGGCCGTCGCGGTATGCAGTTTCGCTTCTTCGCTTTCGCACGCATAGGGCTCTCCATCGGCTCCGCAAGGCGTGCCCGGCTCGAGCTCCTGGCACTCGTGTTGGCCTCGGCGCAGAGCGCGCACTGTGCACCCGCGACGGCCCTCGAACCGCCCCAAGGGATGCTGCACGACGCCAGCGCCACCCCCGATCTCGACGCTTCGGAGCCCGCGTTCGACGCGCAGCAGGAGCCTGCCCCCGACGCCTCCGTCGACGAGCCCGAGGCCGGCCGCATGCCAGACCTTCCGGGCAGCTCCGACCCGCCCCCCAACCCCTATGCTGCAGAGCGCGGGTTCGCCACGCAGCACGGCGACACCTGCGCCTCCGACACGAGCCCGCTGCCGGGCCCTGGGGCGCAGCAGGTCGACGCCAAGATGCTCGGGCTCCTCGCGGTGTGTCCCTCCGTGCTGGTGGCCTCCGACGACATGCCCATCGCGGTGTGCACCCAGCTCGCCAATCAAACGCCGGCCATCTATCTGCTCGATCCCGCGTCGGGCAGCAGCCTGGCCTCGCGCGAGCTCACCAAGGGCATGCTCTTCGGCGGTGTGTACCCTTACCTCGATCGCCAGGATTTCCTGCTGGTAGTGGACGGTGCGCAGCAGCTCTTGCGCGTGGGCCATCGCAAGGCCTCCAACGCGAGCTGGGAGCTCTTCGTCGAGCGCAGCTTCTCGCTCGCACCGAGCGTGGAGGCGCACTGCGGGTCGAGCAGCTGCGACGGCATCGTGGGACTCGCGCCGGACTACGACGGCCGCATCTGGTTCGCCACTGATCACGGCCTAGTGGGTGTGGTGAGCTCGTTCGCAGACCAGCCCTCGGTGAAGACCGTGAGCCTCGAGCCTGGCGAGCGCGTACTGAACAGCATTTCCACCGCCCCGGCCGGCACCGCCGTGCTCAGCGACCACGCGCTCTACCTGTTCACCGCCGACGCGAGCGGGGCGCCCACCGCGGCGTTTCGTGCCCCCTACGACCGCGGCAGCGCACGCAAGCCCGGTCAGCTGAGCCAGGGCAGCGGATCGTCCCCTACGTTCTTCGGCCCGCGCACGGGCGCCGAGTACCTCACCATCACGGACAACGCTCAACCGCTGATGAACCTGCTCGTGTACCGCAGCGACGGCGCCGGCGAGCCCATCTGCACCACGAGCGTGCCCGCGCCGGCCGGCATGGGCAGCGAGAACTCACCCATCGGCAGCGGCCGTTCCGTGATCATCGCAGGCACCTACGGCTACCCCTACCCTGCGGTCCCGGATGGCCAGGCCGAAAGCGTCCCCACCTCCGCTCCCCTCAGCGGAGGCATGGTGCGCATCGACGTGCGCGAGGACGAGTCGGGTTGTGACGTGGTGTGGACCAACGAAATGCGCTCGAGCGCCGTGCCCAAGCTCTCGCGTGCCGACGACCTTATCTACACCATCGAGCGTCAGACGGTGGCCAAGGATGGCAGCAGCGGGCTCTTCGACGCCTACGTGTACAGCGTGATCGCGGCGGACACTGGCGACCCGGTGTACCAACAAACGCTGTCGGGGGTCACGGACACCATGCAGCTCGCGGGCACGCTGGGACCGGATCGGACCCTTTACCAGGGGACCGCCACGGGGATCGTGAGGATCACGCCCTAGCCGAGGCTGACTTCGTCCGCGCCTGCTAGCGCATGCTGAGTGCGCGGCTCAGCTCCACGCGATTGCTCACGCTCAGCAACTCGTACACGCGCTTGAGGTGGAACTTGACGGTGTTGCTCGAGACGCCGAGCTGGGACCCGATCTGCTGCGAGGTATTGCCTTGCGCCGCCAGCCTCGCCACGCGTTCCTGCATCTCCGAGAGCTTCACGCCCTTGGGCGCGTGCTCGATGCGTTTGAGCACCGCCAGGTAGTAGCTCCCGCTGCGGTGGACCATGCGGACCAGCTGCACGTCCAAGTCTTCGATGCGCGCCTGGGCGCGCTGGGCGCCGTTGGCCATGCGCACGACGCCGGCCAGGGCCACCGTGATGCGCTGCCCCTCGGCCTGGAGCGGAAAACCCTCCGAGGCGCACAGCGCTTGGCCATCCATGGCCAGCTGTACGTAACGTGGCTCACACCAGGGGTCTTCGGCCGGGCTCTCCGTTTGGGGCGCAACCGGGCTCGACGCGGGCTCGGCGGGCGGCTCCTCGGCCAGCACGCTGTGCCGAACTCCCGAGGGCTGCTCTTCGCCAAATGCTTGAGATCGCACGGCTGTCGCCTCTTGCGGGATCAGCCGCGGCTCGAATTTCCCCCCACGCACAGCCATTTCGTAGCCCTAACGTTACCACCGACCCAAGCGGACAAATCAAGTCATGAAGTGTTTGAAATTGGGGGCGGCGTCAACGCGACGCGGATTGACCCCATCGGCGCGAGGGCTGCGCGCCGGGCGGGGCCTCACGACGCGCGACTAAACCTTCACGGTGAGCTCCACGTCCTCACCGAAGGGCAACGACAGGAAGCCCGACCCGGCCGCCCGTACCCGCGCGAGATAGGCGGGGCAAGCGTCGGCGTTGTCGGCCACCAAGAACGAGCCCGGACGCAACCGCGCCGAGACCAGGTCCAGGATCTGCCCGTAGAGCGCCTTGTGCCCGTCGAGCAGCACTCCGTCGATGCGGTCCGGGAGATCCCGGGCCAGCGTCTCGAGCGCGTCGCCCTCGCGGATATCCACCAAGTCCGCAAGGCCCGCCGCTTCCAGGTTGCGCCGTGCGTGGGCAAGCTTCGAGGGCTCGAACTCACTGCCGACCAGCAGGCCCCCACCGTTGTCGCGCAGCGCGGCGACCAGGTGCAGCGTCGAGATACCGAACGAGGTGCCGTACTCGACCAACGCGCGCGCTCCGTTGCTGCGCGCGAGCATGTACAGGAGCTGCCCGGTCTCCGGCGAGATGGGCATGTGGATGTCCTTGGCCTGCGCGTAGAAGCCCCGGTAGTCGGCGTTCGGGTCGCTCATGCGCGCGCGACGCTCTTCCGGTGAGAGGTGCCCGAACATCTCACGCAGCTTGGCGCCGCTGCGAGCGGCGTCGGCGAACAGGGTTTGGATCAAGGGGGCGACAGGCGGATTGAGCAGAGTGTTCACGGGAATCTCCTTGGCTTTTGCGTTCGGCGCCGATAGGGACAGAATACGAATGATCCTTCGCGTTCACCATTCGCGTTCGGAGAAGCCCCCATGGTTCAACGCAAAAAACCCAGCGTCGCCGCGCGAAAAGCCCCACGACAGGCGCGCTCGAATCGGCTCGTGGAGGCCATTCTCGAGGCTGCCGTTCGCGTTCTCTCGCACGAGGGCGCGGCCGCATTCACCACCAGCCGGGTGGCCGAGCGAGCCGGCGTCAGCGTGGGCTCGCTGTACCAGTACTTTCCCAACAAGCAGGCGATTCTGTTTCGCTTGCAGACCGACGAGTGGGAAGCGACCGGCAGCATGCTCGACGCCATCCTGCTCGACACCCGCCAGAAGCCACGGGCGCGCCTGCACGCCGCGGTCCTGGCGTTCTTTCGTTCCGAGGTGGACGAGGCGCCGTTGCGCCGCGCGCTGGGCGATGCTGCCCCCCTCTATCGCGACTCGCCCCAGGCGCGCGAGAAGCGCCGTCGCGGCATGCCGGTGCTGGTGCGCTTCGTCGAGGAGCTCGCCCCACGGCTCCCGCCGCGCAAGCGGGCCTTTGCGAGTGAGCTTTTGGTGGCCTTGATGACGTCGCTTGGCAAGCAGGTGTCCGAGAGCGACCGCAGCCCCCAACAGGTGGAAGCCTGGGCCGAGGCAGCGGCCGACATGTTCCTCGCCTACCTCATACAATCCCAGCGCGGAGAGCAGAAGGCACGGCGAGCTCCGGCCCGGAAAGCGTGAGCTCGTCTTCCACATGGCGGACGCTGTAGGTCCCTATCGGAAGCGCTGTGTAACCGGCCTCGCCGGAGCGCCGGTGGGCGGCTCGCTCCGTGGCGACGTCATGGTCAGCGTTACACCGATGCACGCGAACGCGCGCGCAACCGTGATAGCCTCGAGGGCGTTTTTCTTCGGGGGGCGGGCCCATCCATCTATGCAGAGCAGTCTGTGGTTTCGTCAGGTTTGTCTGGTCCAGTGTTGCGCAATCCTTTGGCTGGTCGGGTGCTCCAAGTCCGATGACAAGACCGCTGAGCTAACGGGTGAGGAAGCTGCCCCGGATTGCGACGCGGGGACCTGCGCCGCCAACCAGCCCGCGACCGACTGGAGCGCGCAGCAGCCGGTCTATTCCGCGCAGCTCAAGCTCGTCGACGAGGGTGGCAAGGCCATCGCCAACGCCCACGTCGAGGTGGAGAACCTGGCCACCACGACGAACGCCGACGGCCGCGCTGTGATAGGCCCCATCGACGCTGGATCCTCCGCCAAGATCAAGGCCTCCTCCGACGGCAAAGTGCCCCACGTCGGCAAGACCGACGTGTCCAAATCTGGACAAAAGAACCAGCAGATCACCTTGCTCCCGCTGAGCACGAGCAAGGAGGTCGACGCCCAGCAGGCCATCGTGGTCACCGACGACAAGGCTCGCGTCGACGTGAAGGCCAATGCGCTGACCCGCAAGGACGGCACGCGTCCCGACAAGGCCAAGCTCGAAATCGCCTCGCAGCACCCCGCAGACCTTCCCGAGTCCGCCCGCGTCGGCTCGCCTGAAGCGTTCACGCGCCTGGGCACTCCCAGCTTCCTCAAGCAGATCTTCACCCTCGCCTACGTGCGCTTCACGGACCTGGCGGGCCAAGAGCTGAACCTGGTGGCGGGCCAGCCCGCGCAGCTCGCGCTGCGGCTGCCGAGTCAGGCCAGCGCCAAGGTCGGCGACACGATGCCGCTCTGGTACCTGGATGAGGAGAAGGTGCAATGGCAGGAGCAGGGCTCGTGCAAGGTCTCCCAGCGCATGCTGAACGGCCAAGCCGTGCGCTTCTGCGAGGGCTTGGTTGCTCACTTCTCCTACTGGGCCATCGCGGACGCGGTCGACATCGAGCAACCCAACCAGATGGGCTGCTTCAAGATGACCTCGAGCCTGACGGACACGGGCTGTGATCACTACGAGATCGAGGGGTGGATCTTGGGCGGCTGCGATGCTCAGGGCCAGGCATGCGTCTCGGTGGACTACGCGTTCCCGTTCGTACGCGGCGCGGGCCAGCCGGAGTTCTGCGCAGTGACTCCCATTTACCCGACCTATCGCCTGACCGTTCTTTACGATCACCAGATCAAGTCCGACGGCACCTGCAGCACGAAGAAGGTGACGACGAAGAACACCGGCCACAAGATCAAGGTCAGCGACCCGTTCAGCCTGGCGTCCTTCCAGAGCACGCTCGCCTCGAAGTTCATGCTGGGCTTCGTCTACAATCAGCAGCGCGATTGCGACGAGCTGTGTACGCAGGTGTCGATCACGCTCTCGGGCGACGACGGCAGCTGGACCGACCAGGACGACGACGGATCCTTCAAGATCTACGACAATGCGGGCTCGGTCTACGGGCTGCTCACGGACTGCAACGACGCCGACCCCGCCGTGCACCCAGGACAGGTGGAGGTCTTCTGCACCACCGGGGACGCGAACTGTGACGGCGTCATGGGCGCGGGTGCCAAGAGCCAAGCGGGCGTGGACGCCAGCAGCTGGAACTCCTGGTGCGCCTGGTGTCAGGCCAACGCTGGCCCCATTCAGACGAGCCCCGAGGTGGCCGGCAACGACTTTGACGAAGACTGCATGGGCGGCCTCAGCGACCGCGACGGTGACGGCGTGGAGGCTCCCGCGGACTGCGACGACCTCGACCCTGGCGCGAATCCGAACCTGCCCGAAGTGGCCGGCAACTACGCCGACGAGAATTGCGACGCCTTCGTGGCCGATGCCGACGACGACGGTTGGTACGCGGCGAGCGACAAGCCCCGGGCGGAGGAACTGCAGCTCGACTCCACGCAGTTCCGCGACTGCAACGACTACGACTCGGCCACCAACCCCGGTGCGAACCCGATGGACGAGGCCGGCTCGCTCGGGACCTATTACTATCGGACCACCAACGGCGAGACCCGACGTAGCGCGAACTTCTGCTTCCTGTTCGACGGAGACGGGCAGCCCACTGGACAGTTCTACGACGTGGTGGGTGATCTCAACTGCGACGGCTTCCGCACGGACATGGACGGCGACGGACTCACCGCGACCGGCGACGTGACCCTGGACACGCCGGACAAGGTCGTCAGCATCGATTGCGACGACCGCGACCCCCGCGTGGGGGCGGCCGAGAACGGCACCTGCCCTGCGCCTCAACCCGCCACGGCCAACGACCGTGACTGCGCGGTGCGGACCCCCAAGTGCGCACCCATGAGCGTGTCGAGCACCGTGGTGACGCCCATCTGCAGCGACACCACCGACAACAACATGCAGCTCACCGGCATGGGCGTGTGCGCGTACCCCAGCTGGCCCGAGGGCAACCCGCTCGCCATCGAACCCGGCAAGGTCTGGGGTCCCTGCGACGGCGCCGACCCCGCGCTCCCCGAGTGCCCGAGCAACTCGCTGTGCCTGGGCCCGCTGAGCTACACGCCCGAGTTCACGGCGTACATGGAGGCAAACTACACGAACGGCGCCAAGCTCTTCTTCCAGGGCATGTGCTTCCCCAACTGCCAGCTCTGAGAGCCCCACGCCCTGGTGCGCGCGGAGTTTCATCCTCCGCCCTGCGCACCGAGGGCGCGCGAGGTGCCGCGACGTGCGCGTGGACTCAGCGCGGACCGGCGTCGGCGTCGCAGTCGACGCGCTCGAGGCGCCAGCGCGGGTTGCGGTTGTCGACGCCGACCATGTTGTCGACGTAGGCCGTGTCCGCCAACCAAACACCGAGTTTGCCGCCCTGGTGCTTGAAGGCCGTGGGCTTGAGCGCCAGGTTGGCCTGCACGCAGGCTTCGAAGTCCTCGAACGCACCGTCGGTGACGAGATGTCCGACCGTGCCCGGAGCCCGCACCAGCCGCGAGCCGGTGGTGGCGCCCACGAACCAGGCGTAGTCGTCGTTGGGCGAGGCGTAGGCGTTGACGGTCCAGCCCTGATTGCCACTGTATTTCATGCAGCCATCTTCGTAGACCACACGATAGGTCCCGGCGTTCAGGTCGGCGCCGTCTGCAAAGTAGGTGATGTGCCCGAACACATCGAGCGTGCCCGTGGTGGCGCTGTTCTGCGCGCTGCCGAGTCGACAGCGCTCGTCCACGAACACGGTGTCCGAGCCGTCAGGGACGTCGAGCGGATCGAACGCCGCGTCCGCCCCCGCATCGTGGGGACCGTCGCCATCCCCGCCGCCGTCCATTCCCGGCTTCACGTTCATCAGCTCGGACGAGCCGCCATCGCTGCCGCATCCCCACGCACTGGCCGACATCAAACCCACGACCGCTAACCATGTCGCCCTCATCGCTCGTCTCTTCCTATCCGCTGCGTTTGCCGCGCCGTGCGGAAGCTCATGGAAGCGCACGGTGGGTTCAGACTACTCCTCGAGCGCCGTCGAAATAAACCCACGCTTCCCGCGACTCCCGCCACCTGTGGGGAAGCTTGCTCACGCTCCCGAGCGCGCAGCGAAGACCCGCAGCGAACTCCTCCTTGGGGATGCGGTTTTGATCGTGAGCACTCCGAGCAAGCGTCGGAGCAGGCAACGTGGCGCCCGCCCGGCGCGCGGCTTTCTAGCGGCAATTGGTGACGTGCGTGGCCGGGCATGCCGAGCCGGGGAATGCAGCGGCTCCCATTTTGCGGTGACCTCACGCAGCACACAGGAATCTGGCGTCGCTGATCCGAGCCGGTGCACATGCATGCGTGCTCGTGGATGCCCCAAACGAGGAGCAAGTTCGCCCCCAAATCGCAGCGCGCGGTTCGGTAGGTGAGAGTCTTCCGGGAACCACAATGCGCCACGCGCAAAATCTGCGCGTCCGTTGGGCGCACCACAGAAGGACTCGAAATGTCGTCAGCGTGGGCCGCGCGTCCGAGCGCCCAGATCGTCCGCGATCATGGCGTCGATCAGCTCGACCACGCCCTGACCTGCGCCCCCTTGCGTGACCCGATCGGCGCACGTCTTGAGCTGCGGCAGCGCATCGGCGACCGCGACCCCAAAGCCGGCCGCCGCGAGGAGCACGTGATCGTTTTCGGCATCCCCCACGGCCACCGTTTGGCCCGACGTGAGCCCGAGTTCGGTGAGCGCAGCGGTCAGACCGCTCGCCTTATCGACACCGCTCGGGAGGATCATCGCGGACCCTTTGTTCAAGATCACGCGCAGCGTGAGCCCGAGTTCCTGGATCACCGCCAGCGCGACGTTCGACTCGGCTTCGTCGCACGCCACGATACAGCGGCCGCGCTCGAAGCGGACGCCACGCTCGCGCAGCACGCGAAGAAAGGGGTCGGGAGGCTCGGGGGCGAGCAAGCGCTCTTCACGGGTCTGCGGGTCGAACAGCAGCGCACCGTTCTCGGCAACGATGCGTGCGCACAGGCTGTACTCGGGAAAGATCTGGCGCAGGTCAGGCAGCCGACGTCCAGTGACCAACAAGAAACGTCGACCGCTAGCCCGCAAGCGCTCGATGGCTGCGACCGTTTCGGGGGCCGTGCGCGCATCCTCCGCAAGCGTTCCATCGTAGTCCGACGCGAGGGCCCGAAAACGCATGTCACGACTACTCAACCACGGCCCGAGCGCCGCGCAAGCAACATCCGAGTCCTCAGCGCGACGCGGCCCCCGCCGCACGCACGCTCCATGTGCTCGGGGGCACGAGCACATGGGCCTCCGCCACCTCCAACGTGGACGCACCGCTTCGCAAGCTGCCGGCGAAGGTCGCTACGGCGCGATAGGTGATGTTGAAGACCTGGCCAGGCTGCAGCGCACCCGCCACCAAATCCACGGCACCGTCCATCACGCTGAACCGCTCGATGCTGCCCGCGGCCACGAGCTCCTCCAAGCTCAGCGGGTCCGCCTGCACGCCGACGGGCAGGGCGTGGCGCACGTGGACGGGAAAGCCCGCGGGCACCGCCGCGCGAAGGGTGATGGGCGTCACCGCGCCCACGCTGGTGCGCACGACGTCGGGCACCGAGAGCTCGAGGCCAGACGCAGAGGCGGCGCTCTGCCAGGGCACGTAGCTCCCGAGCGTGAGCCCGTAGCCGAGGCCTGGCACGGCTGGTTCGGCCACCAAGGTCCACTCGTGCGCGGCGGCTAGCCCGGGCGCGGGGGCTTCGAGCGTGAGCACCTCCTGCAGCTTGTCGCGATTGAGCAGGCCTTCGAGCACGGGCTTTCCGTCCATCGAGAGCGTGATGCGCACGTCGCTCGCCATGGGCTCCTTGAACAGCATCAACACGGCCTGCAACGCGAGCATGTTGGCGCGGCCATCGCCCCAGCCGCGCTCGAGTCCATAGCTGCCGAGCAAGGTCGCCCCGAGGTCGGCGAGTAGCGGCTTGTCTTGCTCGGTGAGCGCCAACACGGCCAGCGCGGTGGCCTCGACGCGCGACGGTCGGACACCGTCGGCGCGCGTCACGCCTTCGGCAACATCGAGGTATTGAGAGCCGTCGTCGGCACGCTTGATCGACGCCACGAGCCGCGTGCGCAAGGTCTCCGCCAGCTCCCCGCTCACTTGGCCGCTCGCTCGGCCTGCCGCGAGCATGGCGGCCGCCGTGTAGCCGTCCTCCACGTGATCCAGATGGCGTCCAAAGGCGGACAGAGCACGCGCCGACATGGCCCTCGTGCGTCGCTCGTCTTCTGGTGTGCCTGACGCCGCTGCGACCGCGCGAACGGCGTCGGCGGCCTCGACCAGCACCTGCTGGAGGGTGCGTCCGTTGGGGCCGGCGAAGGTCCCATCCGGAAGCTGCTTCTGAGCCAGGAATTCGGCGGCTCGCTGGCCCAGCCGCTGGAGCACCGCCTGCTCGGATGGACCCAGCGCCGCCTCGCACAGGGAAACCGCCTTGGCCACGTCGAGCTGGCGTCCCGCGCGCACCGCGCGCTGCGTGGCGACCAGCGAAAGCTCCCGCAGCGCATCCGGATCCACCTTGGCGCCGAGCGCGCCGAAAAGCCGTTGCGCGCGCGCAGCGAGCAGCAAGGCATAGGCGTCGTCCACCTCACCGGCCCGCGAAAGCGCGCTCTTCATCTCCGAGCGCAACAACGCCAGCGCGCCCGGAAACACGGAGAGGCGAACGTGGTCGGTCGCCGGATCCGCGCCAGCCGTCGCGGGCAGTTGCAGCGTGCGCGGTGCGGCCAACGTGCCACTGCGGGTGGTGAAGACCGGCCGCCCAGAGGGCACCACCTTGAGGGACCGCGAGACTGCGTCGTTCTGCCCGAGCAGCACGCGCAGGCGCACCTCCCCTGGCCGCTCCACGCGCAGACGCGCGTACTCGACCTGGGAACCACCCGCGGGCAGCGTCCGCGTGCCACTGCGAGCGTCGATGGATGCACCGCTAATTTCCACGGCGAACGAGGTGGTCACCGCTTGATTGGTGGTGTTCACGAGCTGGATTGGAATGGTGATCTCGTCGCCCACCACGAGGGTCTCCGGGACCACGGGGTCCACGTACACGGGCAGCGTACCGAGGAAGCTCGTGACTGCGCCGCCCTGGGCGCCATTGCGTGCGTGGGCCAGGGCGAGCACGCGCCAGCTGGTCAGCCGATCAGGCACGCGCACCGACAGCGAGGCCAGTCCCTGGTCATTCGTCACCAGCAAGGGCTCGAACAAGAAGCTCTCTGGGAACCAGCTACGCGTCTGCGCGGCCTGTTCGACCTCGCTCGTCGGCGAGGCTTTGTTCGCCCCTGGAGACCTGGCGACGCTCACGCCCAACGCATCGGCGAGCGCTCCTCCTCCTGCGGCAGGGTCGTAGCCGCGGTCGGCCTCCGGGAACTTGCCGCCGCCAACCTGGGGCTCCATGGGCGCCGGCACCTCTTCGGGCTCCTCGGCGAGCCCCAGGTCACGCGCGGGCGCGCTCGCTCGCTGGGCCTCGAGATTGACGCTGGGACTCTCCTTCGCGCACGCGGCAGATAGCGCGACCGCTAGCGTGATCAACCTGCGACGGCGCGCACTCATGGCTTCTCCTTCTGGACCCAGGCAGCCCAATTCTCGACGTCCTCGGGCAAGTACGCGCCCCCTACCACCACGTGCGGAGCCGTCAGCGCCAGCAGATCGGCGGGCAGCTGACGAAGCCTCAGGCGTCGACCATAGGCGTCGTCCACCCGCTGTTTGCGCGCCTCGAGCGCGGACAGGGCACGGTTCCAGAGCGACGCCATGGTGGCAGGTCGCATCTTGTCCCCGGGCTTCGCGGCACGCTCCCAGGCCCGTGCCTGCGCGTACAACTCCGGCAGGATGGCGTAGAAGCGATCCGTCAGCTCCTCCACTGGGTCGAAGTGCGTGGCAGTCTGTCCGCCCACCGACGCTTCGAGCTCCGGCGTCGAGGGAATCCCGTTCACCCGCAGCACGGTGGCGGCGGCGGCGTTGGCCCCCACGATGCGTCCCAACGCGAGCGCTTGGCCGTCCAGGCTTCCGAAGGCAGGCTCACTGGTCTCGACTCGCGGTGCGAGGCCCGACATGTCATCCGGCGCTGGCAACCTCGCGAGCTGGCCCAGACTCTGGTCGACACCGAAGAGCCCTACCGCCGCGCGCCCACCATGCCCACTCACCAACGTTTGCACCTCGAGCTTGGCCCACTGCCCAGGCGCATAGCGCGGATGCTCGGCCGCCAACTTCACCTTCAGCTCGGCCGCGGGCTTCACGTAGATCAAAGCCCGCGTGCCTGCCCCGGAGACCTGACACCAGCCGTCCACGCCGCGAGGCAGCACGAGCGCCGCGCGATGTTCCTGGTCGAGCTTGACCGTGCTCTGGTGCTTCAAGCACTCGAGTGCGAGCTCCTCGGGCAATTCACCGCGGAATTCCGGGCCGCGCAGGAGCTGCGCGCTCACTTTCTCACCGGCCGTCGGCCAACACGGGGCTCACGCGAAGGCGCAAGTCGGGAATGGTGCCTGGTTCGACGATGACCTTGGTGGTGGGCTTGCCCTCGACGTCCGCGCGGATGGTGAACTGATAGGCGAGTCGCGTGGTGGCTTGCGGCCGCGCCGCTTGAACGTGGGCAGGCAATGCGACGCGGAAGCGCACCACGCCGAGGACGTCGTCGGAGGCTTTTTCCGCGAGCTGGATCGGCGCACCGATGCGCGACGTGACGCATTGCTCTGCCCCACCCGCCTGGCCGGCCAGCGGGTCGTCGCTCCAGGCGAGCTGCACGGCGCGCTGGCCTGCCGTGCTCCGCCAGGTGAGCATGCGCGGCAGGGCGCCTTCCACGTCGCGAGGCAAGCAGTCGCGTGCGCCCGCGGCCAGCTCGTCGAGTGCCTCCTGGAGCCCCGGTGGAGCCGACGCCACGCTCTCGATGGACGCGGCCAGGCTGGACAGCTCGCTGCCCTCCAGCTCGAACGTCAGCGCGTACATGCGCTCTTCCCCGGCGGGCAGACGCCGCGACCGCAAGATGCCCGAGACGCAACGCTCGAGGGGACCTGCGCCCGCCGTGACCGCAGTGAAACTACCGCTCGCGGCCACCCGCAGCCCTACCCGAGCCGTCGAAGAAATACCCGCCCACTTGGCACAGGCAGCGAGCGGCTCGAGCCAACGATCGATCTCCACCTGGTCGACCAGGGGCGCGCCCGCGCCGCGGAACAGCTCCTGGGGAACGCCGCGCCGGACCTGAGGCTGCCGCGCCGGAGCTCGCCACGGCATCGGTGGGATGACGATGTTCGAGGGCGGCCCCGGATCGATCTGCAGACTGGCCACGCCGTCTTCGTCGAGCTGTGCTTCGATGCCCGGATCCGAGGGCTGCCAGCTGCGCATCACGCGGATCGCCGCGTTCGGCAGCACACGCCCGTCCGCCGTGCTCACGCGCACGTAGAGCCGATTGTTAAAGCCCTGTGCCAGTCGGTCGCCGAGCTCGGTCACCACCGAGGCCTGGATGGCGTCTTCACTCATGAGCACCGTCGTGGACGTCTGCACGCGATCTTTGGTGGCATCGGTGGCCACGATGCGGGCCGTGGCGCGCACTTGCCCGCGCAGGTCGTCGGGGATCTTGGGTAGCGTCAACTCGAAGCGCCCGTCGAGCCCCGTGCTGCCGTGCTCGGGCAAGGCATCCTCGAGCCACTCGGTGGGCGGTTGCCATTCGCCCTCGAGGGCCCAGCTCACCGCGAGTTCGGCGCGCGCCACCGGCGCACCCGAGCTGTAGTGCACGGCCCCGGTGATCACGGGCCGCTCACCGGCCCGATAGAATGGTCGGGCCGTCTCGGCGTCGACCCGGAAGCGCGGCAGCGTGAAAGGCTCCACGCGCACGTCCGCCTCCGCGCTGGCCTGCCCCGACTCCCACTTCACCTTCCAGGTCCCCACGTCGGCACGCGAGTCGAGCGGGAACGAGCCCGCCACGACCCCGAACTCGCCCGCCGGTGCGGCTTCCTCCAGCAAGACCTCGCCTGCCGGGTTCGTCACGATCCACCGCCCGGGCCGCCCGTCGATGGGCGTCAGATCCCGCGCGCGCACCACCACGGCACGGAACTTCACCAGGTTGCCCGGCTCGTAGAGCGGGCGGTCGGTGATCACGTGGATGCGCGCCGGCGCGTAGAGCGCGAGCGGCAGGTCGAGCTCGCCCTTCCCCAGCGTGGTCTCGTACACGAGGTGCAGCTTGTAATCGCCGTCGGGCACCTCGGGCAGCTGCACCCTCGCGCGACGTGGACCGTCGTCGTCACTCCAACGGCTGTCCTTGGCCAGGCCCACCGGAGTGGCCTTGCCGTCGGCGGCCACCAGGCTGAGCTGGCTCGACTTCCAGTCCGAGAAGGCATGTTGCATCAGCTCGTCGGAACCGCTCGGCGTGTACATGGCGACCGACAGGAGCTCCACGTGACCGACGCCGCCTCGCCGCAGCTCCCACGCGGACATGCTCACCACCTGCCGCAACGCCCCTTCGTGATCCGGCCAACCCGACCGGCTGAACCACAACACGCCCAAGACCAGGCTCGCGACCCCCAGCCCCAACCAGCTTCGATGCTTCATGAATCGCTGACTCCGAACGCCTGGTGATCCATCACGGAACCATGGAAACCACCGTATAGACGCCTCAAACGGGCATTCGGTCTAGGGGTTTTGGGGTGAGCTAGACCCAGGCGAGCGAGAACACGGCCACGCTTTGGGTATCCGCGGGCGACAGGTCCCGGGCGTACACCTTGCGCACCAGGAGCTCCAGGGTGCCCTCCAGCATGCCCGCCCAACCCTCTCGCACGTACTTGAAGCGGGCGATGTCGATGCCATGCAACTCGACCCGAGCGTCCTTGGGTCCCAACTTCACCACGCTGCACTCGCCACCCTGGACCAGGCGCCCGAGGAACGCCGGCAGGCGCGGCAAGACCGACCACGGCGTCACCGTTTGACCGAGCGCCCGCACCAGGACCGCAAAGTGACTGTTCTGCACGCGCTGGGCGACGTGCCGACCATTTTCACGTGCCTCGCTGTCCGAGAAGCCCAGTTGCGACACGGTCGCATAGTGGACCATGCCCACGTCCATCGGCAGCCAGGTAGCAGCCACCAGGCTCCCCAAGGTTTCGGCGTATTCGCGCGGCAAAGCCTGCTGATAGAGCCGCAGCTTGCCGGCGCGCTCGACGGCGGACTGCGAGGAAATCAGGGTCGTGCTGCGGATGGCGGTCGCCAGAGGCACCCGCTCGGGAGGCGCGGAGAGATGCACCAGCACTTCGGCCGCTCCGTTGGTCCCTGGTCGCGCGCCCGTTCGAACTTCCACCAATCGTTCTCCGTCGCCGCTTGAGACGGCCCCCCAGCAGCCGTCGCGACCGCCTCAGCAGCGATTCTTACTGCAGACCTTACGCCGCCATGCAACTGCGTCGCGCTGCAATCGCTGGCGCAGCGCCGCAACATGCTCACTCGGATGTACGCGTCGGGACCCATGGCGCGCTGCACCAGGCGCGAAAAGGCAGAAAACCGACGATGGGTGCGCGTGCATTGCGCACGCTTTCGCGCGACAGAAACGTGTTGCCCCCGAGGTCAAACGGGCCAGTGTATAGGCGGGCGGCCTTCGAAATGAGCACGTCGACCGGCGAGCGAGCGACGCATGTGGGCGGCTTCCCGCGCGGTGCCGGCTTCCTTGCGGCCCCCCGTTCCATCGCCGCGCGCGGGCTCGCGGTAGCGCGTTGGCTCCAGATGTGCGGCGTGGACCGCGCGGGCGCTCTTGGCCTCGGCAAGCAAATCCTGCTGGTCAATACCCTGACCTTGGTCGCCTCGGCGCTCTACGTCTTCGGATTGATTTCCGATCTCCTCATGCCGCCGAGCTGGATGCTCCATCTCGACGTGTTCGCGCTGCTCTCCCACCTCTTCCTTCCCTTGCTCAACCGGGTCGGACGCTTTCTCACGGCGCGCTGCTTGTTTCTGCTGCTGACCAACGGCGTGACGTGCCTGGCCGCCGCAGCCGAGGGCCCCGACAGCGGCCTGCAGTACCTGTTGTTACCCCTCGCCCCGGTCCCGCTCGTCCTGTTCACGTTGGACCGCCGCCGCGAGCTCTGCGCGCTGTTCGCCTGTGTCCTGATGAGCGTGCTCGGTTTCTTCGCCCTCGAGGCCACCCACTACCGAGACCTGATCCCCGAGGCCATGCGCCTGCCCACCTCGCGCGTCATTTTCCTCGACAGCGTGGCGTCGGCCTTCGTCTTCTCGCTGGCCACCACGTTCTACTTTCTCGTGGGCGAGCGGCGCGCCGAGCGCGAACTGCGCGAGCAACAAGGCCAGGTGCTCGCCAGCGCCAAGCTCAACGCGCTCGGCGAGATGGCCGGTGGCGTGGCCCACGAGATCAACAACCCGCTGGGCATCCTTACGCTGCTCTCGGCGCGCCTCACGCTGCTCGCCAAACAAGAACGCCTGGACCCGGCCCTGGCCCGCAAACTGAGCGCCGACATCGAGACGAACCTCGGCCGGGTGGCGACCGTCGTGCGCAATCTGCGCGCGTTCGCGCGCGATGGTTCGCGCGATCCGGTCGCGCGCATCGCCCTTGCGGACGTGATCAAGGACGCGGTCGGGTTCTGCAAAGCACGCTGCACGAGCGCCGGCATCGTACTCAGGGTCATGTCCGTAAGTCGAACGCTCGCCATCGACTGTCGCTCGATCGAGGTGACCCAGATCTTGCTCAACCTGCTCCACAATGCCCGCGAGGCCGCCGAGAAACAGGAGCACGGCGTACGCTGGATTGACGTCGCGGTCGTCGAGGTTCCGCCCGTCATCGAGGTCCGCGTGACCAACAGCGGGCCCGTCATCGAGCACCACCATCGTTCGCGCATCTTCGAGCCCTTCTTCACCACCAAACCCATCGGCCGTGGCACGGGCATGGGCTTGAGCGTCTCGCTCGGACTGGCCGAAGCCCACGGCGGCACGTTGCTGCTCGACGAAGCCTCGCTCCATACCTGCTTCGTGCTGCGCCTTCCTCGGGCCCGCGACTCCGCACCCCCGCATCAGAGCTTGCAGGGTTAGGCCTAGCCAACCGCGCACATGTCCGCACTGGATGGCGCAGACGTCCCGCGACGGGGACGAGGGTCTCTTGCTCCGTCCGGCGCGCTCGTGGAAAAATCGGCGGTGTTCGCGCGCAAACTTCGCGCGGGCGCAGTGATCTCCAATGCCAGTCACCTACGAACACCAGGGCCAAGTCTTGATCGCGGTCATGCCCGCCGAGGAACTCAATCGCCAGGAGTTCGAGCAGCACTTGAACTACGTGCAGGGCGTCTTCGACCGCGGCAAACCCTTCGGCATGTTGGTCGACGCGCGCCTTTCTCCGGGCATGTCCGCGGACAACCGGCGTCTGGTGGCGGAGCAGAAGGACGCCCAGTTCAAGCAGGACCCCACGCGGCTCGTGGGCACCGCCGTGGTGCTGTCGTCCGTGCTCCACCGCAGCGTGTTCTCGGTGATCTCCTGGCTCAAGAGCTCATCCTCCCCGCTGCGCGCCTTCGCCGATGTCCCCACGGCGGCGGCCTGGTTGAACTCGCTGCTCGGCGGCAGCAGCGTCAATGCGCCCACCAAGCGCGCACAGCGCTGACGCACCCGGCTGACGAATCAGCCGACCAACGAGATCACCAACTTGGTCTCCGTGCTCTCACCGGGCGCGAGCAGGCGCGCCGAGCCGTCTGCCAGGGCGCCGAACTTCGCGCTCCAGGGCTCCACGCACACGAAGTCGCGCCCAGGCAACGACCACACGACCAGCACGCCCTGATCGTCGTCGAACGCGACCTGGATCGCGGGCAGCCCCGGGCGTGTCAGCACGACCTCTCGCGCGCGCTGATCGAGCAGGTGCAGATCGACCTCCCGCCCTTCGAACTCGATGGGTGCGCTCAGGGGAATCTCTCGCCCGGTCACGTTGTCGTGGGCCCGCGTGGCGTCGCTGCTCAGGCGGGTCTGCGCCTTGTCCGCGTCGCGCACATAGAAGTAGGGGTGTAGCCCGGGTTGGATCGGCATCGGCGTCGCGCCGCGATTCTCGAAGCGCTGCTCCAAGCTCAGGCGGCCGCCGCTCAGGCGATAGCGGAAGCGCAGCGCGAACTCGAAGGGATACTGCGCGCGGGTTGCGTCGGACGCCTCCAGGCCCAGCGTTACCTGCGCTGCCTGCGCGTCAGCCGAGGTCTCGAGGATCTGCCAGGGCAGATTGCGAGCGAACCCGTGCTGCTTCATGGCGTAGGTCTGCCCCTGCCAGGAGTAGCTCCCGTTCGGCAGCTTCCCCGCGATGGGAAAGAGGACGGGAATGCCGCCGCGCACGCTCTGGGCCGGGTCACGGAGCGTGGCGTCGTCCATGTAGAGCACCGGAACCCCGGCCACGCTGAAGCGCGTCAACAGCCCGCCTCGTGCAGGCGCCAGGGTTGCTCGAGCGTCGCTTGCTTCGTCGAGCAAGCACAGGGTCTCGAGCACATCGTGCGTGGACTCGATTCTGGGCACGCCCCAGTAGAGCACGCTCGTCCATGCTGGGCGACCGCCAGGCGCGTGCGAACAGGCCCGGGTGCCAGGCCCGCGCCCCCTACTCGAGGTAGCCGGGAAACTTGGGCAGCTTGCCGAAATCTTCGAGCGAGTGCTGAACGATGAAGCGTGCGCGGTTGTTCTTCACGATGCGCCCGACGTTCCCTTGGGGTGCCGCACCAGATAGGCGCCCGCCACGAACTTACCCAGCTTCCCGTCGAGCTCGCCGGTGTCGCAGAACATGGCGGCGTCTTTGAAATCGATAACGCCTCCATTCAGCGCGTACAGACGAGGCTGGGACGGCTCGTCGCTCGCAGCGCCGAGCGGAGAGAATGCGAACGGCAGCGTCGCCAGGGCGATCAGCCCGAAAATCCACGAAATTGTGCGCACGATGAAACTCCTGGTTGAGCTCGCTCGAAGGCGGGCGGCCTTGTGGCCTCCGTCCGTCGCTCGCCGCGGCCGCGCGCGTTACAGCCTCTCGCGAGTGCAGAACGTGTCGACTGAGCCCAGAGTTAATCAGCAACCGAGCTCTGGAGGTGAGTCATGATCGAGCCAAGCCCTCTGGAAACCGATACGGCCATCTATCGCATTCAAGCCCTACGGCGGGCCCGACAAATCGCGCTGCTCACCGTGAAGGTCAACGAGCAGGAGATTGAGCGCGAGCTGGATGAGGTCGATGCGGCCACGCTGGGCACTTCGCCCGACGAGCTCCGCGCCTTGCGACCTTCCTGAACGCCGCCCTCACGGGCAGTGCCGGTGGCTCAGAGCTGGGTCTTCACGGACGCAGCCTGTGCGCCGCCCAGCAGCTTATCCGTGAACAGCGCGAGCACGCGATCCAGGGCCGCCCGGGTGGGTTGACCAGGCTCGTCGATGAGGCTCAAGGTAAGCACCGAATGATGGCGTGGGAGCGGGTTGCGGGGATGCCCGTCGGCCTGCTCGAGCTCCACGGCCACGAATGCATCGCCCAGCTTCTCGCGCAGGTACGCAAAGCGCTCCTTGGGCACCATCGGATCGCCGCGAAAGCGCAACCCCAACACCGAGAGGTCCTCGCGTGCGCAGCGCTTGGCGAGCGCATCCAGGGCCTCGGGCTCGCAGTCGATGCTACCCCGCCGCCCGCTTGTCATCGCGAAGGGCAGCGAAGGTTGCGACAAAACGGGAGCGAGTACGCAGGGCTCGGCCGCCACCGCCAGGGCGAAGCCACCGGTGAAGCACATGCCGATCACGCCGACACCGGGGCCACCACAGCGCTGGTGCTCCTGCACGGCGAGGCGGCGCAGGAGGTCCACCACGGGGGAACGCTCACCCGCAGCCAGGATATTGAACTCGCGACGAATGCACACCGAGACCATCGAGCGCGCGTAATAGAGCCCATTGGCGGCGACACCGCCCACGACGGGATTCCTGCCTGCAATGCCGAACAAATCGGGCAACACAGCGGTGAGGCCGAGCGCCACCAAGCGATCGGCGAAGCCGAGCACCTGCGGAGAGATGCCGGGCATTTCCGTCAGGACGAGCACGGCAGGTCCCTGGCCCTTACGGAACACGTCGTAGCCCAGGCCGTGGTGCTCGAAGTGCTCGCGAGCAAACGTGGCGAGCTCTCCTCGCGGCGCGGCGCGTCTCTTCATGGGCTCACTTGAGCACGAAAGCGGGTTCGCTGTCGAAGCCTTCACTGCACCTCGCGAGCATCCCCGAGCCCTGCCTAGATTTGTGCGGCTGCTGCGCGCCCAGCGGGCCCACACGGCAAGACCAGATACTCGCGCGGAAAGGCGAAGCCCACACGTTCGGCCTCGAACTCGAGCTCGCTGGTACCGAAGAAACGCACGAGCTCGCCTGGGTCCGAGGGGGCCCGGCGCGACAGGCCCACCTGCTTCAACCGGATGCCCGTGTGCGTCAGCGCGCGAGCGATCTGCACCAGCGTCGCCATGAAGAACTCCTGCAAGTGCCGGCCCTCGTGTCGGCTGTGCTGGCCGGGCAGGTCGCGACCGAAGTAAGCCGACTCGCCCTCGACCACCAGGCTCAACTCGAGCTCCGGATGGAGCAATCGCGCCGAACGCACCATCCGCTCGCAGGCCGCGCCCAAGGTCGGCACCGTGGAGCAGTACAGCTCGAGGGCCCCGAGCAGCCCGGGCTTGTAGGCCGCGCCCAGATGCAGACCGAAGTAGGGATCTCCCGAGAGCGCCGCTGCGCCATTGACGAACGAGAGCATGGCCTCGAACATGAGTTCCCCGGACGCGCGCTCGCCGAGCCGGTGCACACCGACAAGCCCTGCGGGGTCCAAGCCCAGCTCCCGCAACCGCGCGAGCACCAACGGCACGACCGACGAAGCCACGGAGGAGTGCATGCGGAGGCCCTTTCCGGCGCTGGAGTTGGAGGAGAAACTACGGCAGCGGCGCCGCCTGGGCTAGGTCGAAGCGCGCTTTCGCGCTGGCCTCACCCCGGCTCCGGTCCCGCCCCAATCAAACGCATTCGCTAGCTACCTTACGTTCGGCCTACGCGCCCGCGCCTACTTGATGGGAAGCGGCCGCCTCGCGGCTCACGGAGGGTGGAAGCCATGTCCAAGTACAATCTCGAGCGCGTGGCCATCGTCGGCATCGACTTTTCCGAGTGTGGCGACGAGGCACTGATCCGGGGACTCGAGTGGCTCGCAGCAGAGGCCACGAGGACCTTGCATCTCGTCCACGTGGTCGACCCTCGACTGGTGATCGAGGACCCTGACAAGCCGGCGCTGGAAACCGAGGCCGACGCTCTGGCCCAGGCGCCCATCACCATGCGCGAGCGGGCCAAGGTCCTGTGTCAGATGGCGGGCCTCGATCTCCAGCTGGCGCGCGACGGTCTTCGCCTGCGAACGCACGCGCGGATCGGTCAGCCGGTCGAAGCCCTGCTGCAAGCGAGCGTGGACTACGAAGCCGACCTGCTGCTGGTAGGCACGCACGGACGACGAGGGATGGAGCGGCTGCTGCTGGGCTCCGTGGCCGAGCTGTTGGTGCGGCGTGCCCGCTGCCCGGTCCTGGTGATGAGGCGGAAGAACTACGCGGGCTGCCCCAAGACCCCTCGACCCGACGCGCCCTACCGTCCCGGCGAGCACCGGCCGGACGCTCACTTCGCCAGCCGGCACGAGCAAATCACCAGCACCGAGAGTGACGGTTGGCATCCGTCCGACGCGGGCCCCACGGGAATTCGCATCGTTTAGACCCGCTCCCCCCCCCGCCCGCATGGGGACACGACCGCCCATCTCGAGGCTCGAACTACGTACGCATGGTCACACCGAACCGGCACGCGGCTCCGCTCACCCCAACCTCGACACCTCCTCCTTCCTCGCCCAGCATCCGGATGCGAGCGGCACTCCATCGTCTCGAGCGCCCCAAATGGCATGCGGGCAAGGACGAAGTGCCCACGAAGGTGACGCATTCGAGGCAGGGATCGAGCGCGTCTGTGACGTCACGCAAGCTCCCCTCGAAATTCGCCGTTTTAGGCCGAGATTTGGCGCGCACAGGGCGTCGACAAAGCACCGTCGGGCTTGGCAAAATCGAGCGTGATGTACGAGCGCAGTGATCGGAACTCCATCCCCATCGAGTCGGTGGCCCTTCCCGTGGCCCTGCTGGAGGAGGCGGATGGCCGGCTCTGGGTCCGCGCGGCCTCGAAGGCACTCCTGGTGCAGGCCGGTGTCGCACGCCTCGAAAACGACGCGCCGCTCGGATTCGAGCCGACCTACGAGCCTCTTGCCCACATGCTCGCGCGCTTCGACGAAGGGGCCGACGAGGTTCTCGTGCCGGTGGCAGCGGTGGGCGCGACACGTGCCATGCGCGGACAACTGGCGCTGCGACGGGTGGCGCCGGCCCGCTTCGTGGGGGTCTGGAGTGCCCGTGAAAACGACTGGCGCTTCGAGCAGATCGTCCAGAAGTCCCCCGACGTCATCGCGATCATCGATCGTCAGTTTCGCCACGCCTTCGTGAACGAGGCCATCCGGCCGGCCTCGGGCATGACGCCCGCGGACTTCGAGGGCAAGGATCACCGCCAGCTCGGCTTGCCCGAGGACATGGTGCGTCATTTCCAGGACGTCTACCGTCGCGTGTTCGAGACCGGTCAGGAGGGTCGCAAGGACTTCGAGTTCATGTCGGCCAACGGAGAGCTGCTCTCCTACTCCTCGCGCGTCGTCCCACTGATCGGACCCGATGGCAGCTTCGATTCACTGCTCAGCTGCGCCCGCGACGTGACGGAACGCAAGCGCGAAGAAGCCGAGCGGCTCGCCATCGAGCGCAAGCTGCAGGAGACGCAGCGCCTGGAGAGCCTGGGCCTGCTCGCGGGTGGAGCCGCCCACGACTTCAACAACTTGCTCACGGCCATCATGGGGATGACCTCGGTGGTGCAGCACCGGCTGGGTACCGAACACGCCATGCACCCGCTGCTGTCCAAGATTCTGCTCTCCTGCGAGCGAGCCTCCAGCCTGTGCACGCAGATGCTCGCTTACGCGCAGCTGCAGCAGGTGAGCAAGGAGCGCGTGGGCATTCGCGAGCTCCTCGAGCTTACCTCGGAGCTGCTGCGGGTTAGTATGCCCAAGAACATCACGCTCACCTTCGATCTGGTGGAGCCCGCGCACATCCAGGCCGATCGCAGCCAAATCCAGCAGGTGCTCCTCAACCTCTTGCTGAACGCGGTGGAGGCCATCGAGGGACAGAACGGGCAGATCCTGGTGCAAGTGTCCCGCCCGAGCGCCCACGAGCTCGAGTTCCGCGACGCCGTGGTGGTCCCCACCGATCCTCAAGGTCCGCTGTGGGCCATCCGCATTTCCGACACGGGCGTCGGGATGGATGCGACGACGGTGGAGCGCATTTTCGAGCCTTTCTTCACCACCAAGTTCACCGGGCGAGGGCTCGGCCTCTCGGCCACCTTGGGCATCGTGCAAGCCCACGGCGGTGGCCTCACGGTGCGCACCGAGGTGGGCCGGGGCTCCGTGTTCACGCTCTATCTCAGCCAGGCCGGCGCCGACACGAGCGGCCTGCCAGCCGGGGACGTGGCCCGCTCGGGCGACGGCCGCATTCTTCTGGTGGACGACGAGCCAGGCGTCCGCGAAGCCACCGCCGAAATGCTGCGCGACGCGGGCTACGAAGTGACCCTGGCGAGCAATGGCAGCGAGGCCCTCAGCCTCTATGACAGCGACCCCGAGCAGAGCGACATGGTGCTCCTGGATCTGACCATGCCAGGCCTCGACGGCTTCCAGACGCTGACGGAACTGCGTGCGCGGGACGCACGACTGCCCGTGGTGTTGATGAGCGGCTACGCGGAAGACGACGTGCGCTCCCGCGCTGCCGCCGATCCCGCCATCGACTTCCTGCAAAAGCCCTTTCGACAACAGCAGCTCTGGGAAATCTGCGCCCTCGCCGTGACCAAGCGCTTCAAGGCTGCCTCCGAATAAACGCGTCCAGGTTTCGAGTTTGCTCTGCTGGCCCCAGCGCGCGCGCCTCCGCCCGCTTGGGCACGGCGCCGCCGCCGCCGCGTGTGTTCTGGCAACGAGCGACACCTGCGGCGGCGCCTCGCGAACGGGGGTAAGTTTTTGGCAGGCGCAGCCCCGCGCCGGAACCTTGCGGAGGCAAGCTCATGCAACACGCGATTTTGCCGGAAGGCGAGCACGTACGAAGAGCGGTTCGCTGGATCTCGGATCAACGGCGCGAGCAGGTCCCCATCCCTGCACTGAAGCTCGTCGACGAGGCGGCGCGACTCTTCGATCTATCTCCGCTCGAAGAGGAATGGCTGATGTCTACCTTCGCCAACGTGCGCACGGAGCACACCGTCGAATGACACAGCCAAGAGGCGAAGGGCTACGGCGCCCCCGGGCGCGCTAGGTCCTTGGGGGGAGAGTCCAGGGCCCGCAGTGCAGTTACTTGCTTCGCGCGCAGTAGCTCCTTGCGCTCTCCCCGCTCGCTCAACACGAAGACCACGCGCCCGCTGCTGCACAAGATTCCCTGCTCCATGAGATCGAAGGCGAGCACGCCGCGCGCAACGACTTCGGGCTTTCCACCCTGCTTGCAAGCGATGAGCTCGTGGCTGAGAACCCACTCCGCGTGTTCCTTGGGCTCCTCGCTCTCGGCCTGCTCGGCGTCCTCTGGCGCAACGGGGCGCACGCGGGCGCGCGCCGCGCCGTTCGCAATGTCGGCCCCCTCCTCGTGCTGACCCGGCCGCAACATGCGGCGGCCCGTGTAGCTGGTGATGAAGAGCCCGAGCCAGACGATGGTGGCGTACAGGAGCCAAAACGGCGCCGTCACGGCACGCATCAGCATGGCGGGCAGATTGCGCTGGTTCGGCGGGCGATGCTTCTTGCGCAGACAGTACAGCGTTCCGTGTGCGTCGACGCGTGGCGCGTAGAGGTCGTAGCCCGGCTGCTCCAGGGCCAGCCTGAGCTCGCCGCCTGCGATGTCGAGCAGCTGGATCACGCTCGGCGCAAAGCCGGCGAGGCGCCCCTCGGCGTCGCGCTGGATGCCGGTCGTCTGATAGACCAGCACCCGATCGCGCCCAGGCACCCAGCTCGGCGCGCAATCCAGGGAGTCGCCCGCCGTGAGCTCGGTGACCTCCGAGCCGTCCTCGTGCAGCACCGCGATGTGGCTCGCGAAGTTGTCCCCGCGCAGGCTGCACACCACGTAACCATGTTCCTCCACGCCGCCGAGGTCTTGCACTGCAAGGTCGGTCGTGTGGAAGAGGCGGCGCTCGTTGTGTCCGGGCTTGTCGTCACTGGCCTCGATGCGAAAGACCCCCGAGACGCTGCCCGACTGCTGCGCGTAGATCACGCGTGCGCCGTCCACGCACATCCCCGAGATCGCGACCGCCTGATAGGACCCCGCGCCCTGCTCCCCGAGGCCCCAGACCATGGAGCGGTAAGGCCCCGTACGGCCCTTGCCCTTCCAGGCATGCTTGCGCTCGATGGCTGCGGCCCGCTCGCCGACTTGCCGCGCGAAGGCGCTCTCGACACGCACTGGCGCAAGGCCCGGCCGCGCCAAAAACAGCGCCCCATCCGACACGTAGGCGAAGGCGCTGCCATGGCTCGAGGGTCGCTCCGCTGTCTCCGACGAGGCTAGCGGCGACGAAGCAGTGTGAGCAGACACGTTGGAGACCCCCCGAGCGGAACCAGCGCCACAGGCCCACGAGTATAGTCGCTCATGCTGTAGCTTGGTGCGCCTCCCAACGCGCGCTGCGCCGATTCGCTGTCTGCCCATGTGCGCAAAGCCGAGCGTCCCAGCTTCCGTTGAAAGATCGCCGGAAATTCAGCGCTCGTTTTCCGTCGGCCCCTTCACCCTGTTCACGCTTTCCGGTCACTGCACCGCTTTTTTTTCGCGGGCTTTGAAGCAACGGTCGACGCCCACGTCAGCTTCGGCCATGGCGAGCCTGCGGAAGCTTGTGCGCTGGACGGCCCTCGGCGGTTTGCTGAGCCTGCTCGCCCTCGGCGCCCTCTACGGCACCATCTTCGCTCCCTACTACCTGGCCTCGTGGCAGTACGGCCGGCTCCTGACCCAAGCGCCCAGGTCACGCGCCGAGGTCGAGAACATCCTCGCCCTTTGCTCGCACACACGGCTGGGCAACGCGGAGTCCTATTGGTACCTGCGCCTCCCCCACACCGTCGAGTTCGAGCGCTACTCCATGTGGGGCCACCCGATCGACGTCGGCTACGATCAGCGCGACCGCGTGGTGAGGATCGTTCCTGCGTTTCAGTGATCGCGTAGCGTTTTGTTCTGCCTCGGCGCGCGCCACGAGACATCGACGAGTATCTTGCACCACAAGACCTTCCGCAGAGGGTCGGAACGCAACTGAGTAATCAACGCGTTAGGCACTCTTACCCATGTCGCCGCGTGACCTACCGCGCTAACTTGCCCGCTCCCCATGAGTCCACGCAAGCCCGTCAAGATCCCTCCGGGGCTCTTGCTCGCGATCCACGAGGCCGCGGCGGATCCGCGCGCGTGGCCCGAGGCCTTGGCCCGCATCACGAGCTGGGTCGGCGGCGACGTGGGATCCTTGCTGGCGACGCGACCAGCAGACAAGGGAGCGGACACCAACCTCGTGGTGAGCGGGATCGCGCCCGAGGATCATCCGGCCCACCCGCGACATCAACAGCGGCGCCCGTCCTACGCTGCGCGCCTCGCGCGCCTGCCCGTTGGACGCGCCGTGCTGCTTCGGGACGCGCTGCAAAGTTCTCTTCGATCGCCGCGCGGAGAGCTCGCGCGCAAGCACCAGCTGACGGATCTGCAGGGCATCGTGCTGCACCGGGACGCAAACTGGCGCGTCAGCCTGGGCACCTTCGGACGCCGCGGCCGGCGCTTCGACGAGCGCACACGTCACCGCCTCGAGGTGGTGGGGCATCATCTGCACCAGGCACTTCGACTTGGCCGGCGCTTCGAGACGGTGGGCTCGGATTCTGACTCGGGACTTCAAATCGCCACGCGGATGGGACTCGTGCACGCGCTGGAAGTCGACCGTGAACTACGCCTGCTCTCCGGTCACGAACGCTGGCAACGTGACCAGGCACGCGACCGCGCCGAAGGCACCCGTACACTCGTGCCGCTCCACATCGAGCAGCAGCGCCTACGCGCGCGGGACGCCCACGACCAGCCGCGTCTGCTCCATGCCGTCCAGCAAGCCACCCTCGGCAAGCAGTCGGTGCTCAGCTTCGAGGTCGGCGAACAGCGCGCCCTCGTGGGCTTCGCTCCCGGCCCGTGGATCTCTCCGCTGGGGCACGAGCGCGCCGCCTTGGTGATCATGCCTCCGCTGTGGTCCGGCCGCGCGACGCCCGAGGACGACCCATTCGGGAAGTTGCCGAAGGCGCTGCGTGAGGTCGCAGAGCAGCTGGCCCTAGGTCGCACCGACAAGGAGATCGCGATCAGCATGGGCCTCTCCCTGGCCTCCGCGCGCACCTACGTCGCACGCACCATGAAGCGCCTGGGCATCAACAACCGGCGTGAGCTGATGCGGCGCTGAGCAGGGCTGCAAGCAGCGCTAGCTCCCTGCGCACGGGGGGTCGCGAAGCCCGTGCGGCCTAGGTCCGTTCGATCGACAAATACCCGATATACCCAAGGGAGTCCTGGAACGACCGCAGGTCGGCGACGCAATCCGTCGGCACGTCCGCCGCCAGCGCACACAGCGCCTCGGCGTCTCGCGTGGCTAAGTACCAGTGCATGAAAGCCTCCACGAACGCCACGGTGCCGAAGTCCGGTCGGTGGTTCGCGATCAAGAGCCGCCCCCGGCTGGCGAGTGCATTCGTGAGGACCCCCGTGAGCTGTCTCGCCCGCGCTGAGTCCAGGTAGTCGTACAGCGTAGCCACGTAGATGAAGTCGAAGCCCGCGAGCGCGACCGTGCCCGCGAGCAACGCGTCGACCCCCGCATGGATGGTCTTGATCTTGAGGCTCGGTGAGCTGCGCTGGATCTCCTCCAGACAAGCCGGATCGGGATCCACCGCCACGAGCTCCTGGAACTGCTCACCGATCACCGCCACCGAGCGGCTGGTCTCGCGCAAGAATCCCGATCCGACCGAGAGGATTCGGCAGCTCGGGCGCTGTACGCACGCCTCGTCCATCTGCGCCCCGATGAAATTGCGTCGCTCTCGCAGCGCCATCGCGGTCCCGCTGTGAACCGCCGTGCACTGGAAAAGCCTGACGCCCTCCGCGCTGACCGAGCCGAGCCGGCGGTCCCAGCCGCCGTGATAGAACGCGTCCAGAATGGCGGCCCGGTTCGTGTATCCATCGGCATGGCCGCGTGCCATGCGGGTCATTGGATCGGCTCCGAGACGCGCGTAAAGCGGATGCACTCGGCAGATCGCCACGGCCTTCTCACGGAACGCCTGCGCCCCGAGGTTGCCGCGGATCCGCATCAATCCGCTCACCAGCTCCTGAAGGCTCGTCTCAATCTCACCGCGCTCGAACGCAGCGAGGGTCCCATCGAGCAAGCCCGAAAGTTCGCTCCACTCATCGCTCATGAAAGACAACCACCCGCACGCGGCTCTGTGTTCGCCCGCGCTCCTCCTAACAGACTGGAGGGCAACTTTACGAACCTGTCCGCAGTCAGCCAGGTCTACAAATGTGGACACCGACCTCAGGTGCGGCGGAGAACGCGACAACGGACGCGATAGGACGTGGCTAGATCACCCCACTGAAGCCCGAGCATGCTCGACAGCGCTTCGCCGGAGAGTCCCTTGCGCGCGGGATGATGCTTGCCGAGTCGCTCCCAGCCGCGGTGCTCGAGGATCACGCGTGTACCCTGATGCTGCGGCTCGAAACGGACCTCGAGTTCGGTGAACTCCTCGGGTGCAAAATTACGCAGGCGATAGGTCAGCACGAGCCGCTTGCCCGGCTCCCAAGTCAGCACCCTTCCCAGCTCGAACGAATCGCCCCCCGAGGTCTCCACCAAACGGCGCCCGCGCTGATCCTGCTCGAAGTGGATCTGACTGTCTGCCCCACCCCCACGGAATCTCGGCTCGCGCCGCCACCAGAGGTCTACTTCCTCGGTGAACACCTGGAAGGCGTCCGCCGGTGAGACGTCGACGTAGGTCGTGACCCGCGCACTCTCTGGCCGTGTCATGGCTCCCTCTCTCGCTTGCTAGCCCGCCCGCGCGTGCGCTCGGCGTGCCGCTTGAAGCTGTCGAGCTGCAGGCTCCAGCCAGCTTCGATCTCGTCGAGCCAACTGCGTAGCTCCTCGAAGGGCGCCTTGCGCAGCCGATAGACCCGCACGCGCGCGTCCTCGGCCAGTGATTCCTCCTGTACCAAACCTGCTTCACGCAACAGCCTCAGGTGGCGCGTCATGGCCGGCTTGTTCATCTCGAGCGCCTCGGTGAGCTCACCCACCCGACGCGGCCCACTCCGCAGCAGTTCGACCACGCCCCTGCGCGTGGGATCCGAGAGCGCTGCAAAGGTCTCCTGAACCGCGGCGGCTCTCATGCCGGTGCCCCGGACGACAGCGTCGCGAACACCCAGCGATGGCCCTCCGGATCGCTCGCACGGTAGCGCCGCATGCCATGTTCCTCGAGCGGCTCCGAGGTAATCGTCGCGCCCCCCTGGAGCGCCCGCGCGTAGTGCGCGTCGACATCGTCCACGTAGAAATACAGCGTGCAGGTAGTGTTGCCGAGGTGCAGCGGCGTGTCTCCGAAGCCCTCGAACACCGACGCCAGCATCAGCGTGTTGCCCTGGCACTCGAGCTCGGCATGCCCTACCCGGCCATCGGGCATTGGGTAACGCATGGTCTCGCGAAAGCCGAACGCGTCGCACAAGAACGCGATGGCCGAGGGCGCGTCCGCGTACATCAGGTAGGGCACGATACGCTGCTTTTCCGGAGCTCGATCCATGGCGGCCTCCATCTCGATGGGTGCCAGTGCTTTGTACCTCCCGCAATTAGTTCACGCAAATGGAAACTATTTAATCGACACCGAGTGGCCGCCGCATCGGCCACAGCCCGGTCAGTGGTGTTTGGCCCAGGGCGAGAGCAGCGCGTAGCTGATGCGCGCGCCGTAGAAGCGATAGGCGGCCGCGCCGCCCGAGGTGGTCAGGTCCTGGTTGTACTGCAGCAGCAGCAGGAGCTCGGGCAAGACGCTAATGGCCCAGGTGAAGCGCATGGCGTTCACGTGCTGCCGCGGGTCAATCGTCTGCTGCATGCTCGTACCGTCTGTCTTCACGTTCACGAAGCGCCGCCCGTAGCTGGTGACATAGTAAGACACGGCCACGAACATCCGCTCCGAGAGATCCACGGCCAGGTGGAAGTCGGCACCATACGAGGGCTTCTGTTCCAGCCTCTGCTTGCCTAGCATCGGCACCACGTAGTCCGGGTTGTCCGTGTAGCAGGCCACGCCGGTCACGCCCTCCAAAGACACGATCTTGTAGCGATGTCCGACCATTCCCTGCGGCCTGAAGACCCAGCGGTTCTCACCGATGTTGACGAGCTTGGAGGCCTTGTAGCTACCGGTGGGCGCATTCATGTAGAGCGAGAACGCCGTGTACGTGTAGCTCTCTTTGGAATGGCGGAAGGTGTAGCCGACCGCCGGAATATAGAGCAGGTCGCCAATTCCCGATGAGTGACTCGCGTAGTTGAGGTTCGGCATGCCACTGGGCACGTAGGCCGTCACGTCGACCACCGGCAAAAAGAAGTTGAAGGGAGCGATGCCCAGGTTGCCGACCTTCAGCACGTAGGTCGCGCCGAACACCGCGTAGGAGATGGTCGCGCTCTCTCGATACGAACTCGACTCGTGACGCAGGTAGTTCGAGAAGAAGGTGCTTCGCGTCGGATAGCGGCTCCCATCGTAGTCGCGCGGGTCCGAGCGGAGCTGCGCATGACCACTCGCGGTCCACAGTGAAAGCCACGTAGCGAGGCAAACGACGCCAGCGAGCCCTCTCATGGGGTCCTTCTCTCCGGCTCCTGACACGCGTCGAATGACGAACAGGTCCGGGCGATGGAGGCCAAGCATAAGGCATCTCGCAGCGCCCGCTCCTAGCTTTCCTCACGCCGCTCCCATCCTGGGATGAGCCTCGCACGGGCTGATTTTACGGACTTTCAGCTCGCCAGCGCGCGCCGTACGGATTGGGCCAACGCTTTCAACGAGAACGGCTTGTGCAGCAGCGGCGCGTTGCGCACGTCGACGCCGCGCCCGAACACCATCTCGTCCGCGTACCCAGACATGTAGAGCACCGGCAAACTGGGCCGCACCGCGCGCAGCCGTTCTACCAGCGCGCCCCCACTCTCGCCCTGCAGCACGATGTCCGTGATCAATAGGTCCACGCGCGAGAGGTCCTGGCGCAGGGCCCGAAAGGCTTCCTCGGCGCTCGCGTACGTCCGAACCTGGTAGCCGAGTTGGTGCAGCTGCTCCTCGGCCAACTCCCGCACCGCCGGCTGGTCTTCGACCAGCGCCACGCGCTCGGTCCCAACCGGGATGTCCGTCTCCCGCCGGCGCAAGCTGCCCAGGGGTTCGGAGCTGGCCGGCAGATAGATCTCGAACTGTGTGCCCGCGCCCGGCGCGCTGTGTACCGTGATGAAGCCGCCGCTCTCCCGCACCACGTTGTCCACGGTCGCCAGACCGATACCGGTTCCCTTGCCGGAGCCCTTGGTGGTGAAGAAGGGCTCGAACATGTGCTGCATCACAGTCGGACTCATCCCCACGCCGGTATCGCGGATCGACAGCTTGACGTGGCCGTAGGGAGTCTGGCGCGCGCCCGGAACCTCCGGCAGAGGCTCGCCCGAGGCCACCTGGCCTGTGCTGATGGTGAGAACACCGCCCGCCTCCATGGCGTCCCGCGCGTTGACCGCCAGGTTGATCAGCACTTGCTCCAGCTGGGTGACGTCCGCGAACACGTGCAAGGGCGTTGGAATCAGCTCCAGGCGCAGCTGAATGTCCTCGCGAATCAGGCGGCGCAGCATGCTGTGGGTCTGCCGTACCACTTCGTTGAGGTCCAGCACGCGCGGGTCAGTCGGCTGTCTGCGCGCGAACATCAGGAGTTGGCGCGTGAGTCCCGCCGCGCTCTCGCCGGCGACAGTGGCGTGTTCCAGGTGTTGCGGATTGCTCTTGCCGCGCGCCATGTCCATGCGAGCGAGCTCGATGTGTCCGAGGATGACCGTGAGCAGGTTGTTGAAGTCGTGCGCGATGCCGCCGGCCAGGCGTCCGATGGAGTCCACGCGCTGGCTGTGATGCAGCTGCTCTCGCAGCATGGCGCGTTCGCGCTCGGCGCGCTCGTGCTCCGTCATATCGCGGGCCTCGGCCAGCAGCAGCACGTCTTGGTCTTCGAACCACAACGGCTTGAGCGAGAAGTCGAATGGATGCGGTTGACCGGCCCGGTCCAACTGCGTCACCTCCATCTGCACGTGCTCACCGCGCGCCGCGCGCCGAATGGCCTCCTGCAGGCGCCCCTGCAGCTCGCTGGAGTGGCTCCACCAGGGCGTCTCCCACAGTGGCTTCCCCAGCACCGACACCTCGGTCGTGCCGGCGAACTCCAGCGCCGAGCGATTGACACCGGTGAGGGTACCGTCGGCCGACAGCGTGGCCATCAACTGGGTCGCACCGTCCACCAACAGCTTGAAGCGCCGCTCGCTCGCCAAGGTGGCGCGCTCCGCCTCCTCCTTCTCGGCGATCCGCGCGTGCAGCTCGCTGGTACGCTCACGCACCCGCTGTTCCAGTACTTCTTGAGCTTCCAGCAGCTCACGCTCGGCTCGCCTCCGCTCGGTCACGTCGCGCAGCAGCGCCACGCGCCCGCCCGAGGCGAGCCGGCGCACGCTGACATCGAACGCGCGGCCGCGCACGTCGACGGAGTACTCGGTGTTCGAGCTCCCCACTGCGATGGACTTGGCGGACCAGGTCGGCAGCACGCTCGAGGCCTGTGTGCCGAGCTGGACATGGCTGCCGAACAGCGCCTTGGCCGCGGGGTTCAGGTCGACCACACGTTCATGCGCATCGATCACCAGCACGGGGTCGGGTACCTGCTCGAACACCACGTGCCGCGCGATGGGCACCAGGTTCAAAAACCGTCCACGCTGCAGTGCCCAGGTGATCGGCACGGCACCGATCCCGAAGCAGATGGGCGAGACATCGCGCTGCCCAAACAGCTCCGGGTCGAGAAGCCCGATCAAGTTTCCGGCCATGGGCAAGGCCAAGCCGAACATCACGAGCAGCGCCTGCGCGCGCAGGCCACGAGGATGCTCGACGGCAGCGCGTCCCACGATCACCACCACGTAGAGCGCAATCAGGTACATCTGGACGCTGAAGAGCAGATCCAGGAACCCGAAGTCGTAGATGAGCATGTCGAAGGGGGGCGACGGAACGACATGGGCGCTGGCCCGCGCATGCCCGTGCAGCGGGTCCGTCAGCACCCAGATCACCGTGGCCACCGGGATCACCATCACGTAGCCGAGCAGGCGGGACAGACGCGGCGGCACGCACTGCGCGTACTCCCACGCGAACCAGAGCATGGTGGGGCTGAAGCCCAGCCAGGCCACGTATTGGATGTTGTCCCAGAGTAACTTCGCCTGAACCCCGTCGGAGAGCAGCTCGGCCACGTAGCCCATGCCGCAGACGCTCTGCGTGAGCATGTACAGGGAGAATGCCCGCGCGGCCGGGTGCGGCCTAAGCCGCCACGCGAAAGCTGCGCAGGCCAGGGTCAGCGTGGCGGAGGATGAAGCCAACAGCAGCAACAACCAGCCGTGCATCCCGCCCCCTTGGTCAGTTTAACCAAGGTTTGTCCTGGTTGCGGCCAAGGCGGTGCCGCGCGCAACCCGTGTGGAAGCGTGCACGGTTTGGCGAGCTCGAGAGCTGCACGCGAAGGACCGTGCGGAACCCCTCGAAGTGTGCGCCACAGGCTGTCTCAAATTGCCCCGCCTCCTGTACTTCCCTTCACAAACGTTGGCCCTTCGTGCGCGTATTTGCGCGGTTCATGGCGCTGGAACAAATCGTGCTCTGGACCGCGAAAGGACACGAAGGAGCCCCCCGATTGGGGTCGCTCGACTGGAGGGAGAGCGCCCGTGAGCCTCGTCTACCTTGCCGCCTGCGGCTGCCTGATTGGACTCATCCTGCGCCTCCCGTCCTCCCATGAACCGCGTATGCCACTGCTGGCGATGATCGGCATCGGCGCGGGCGGGGCGCTGATGGGAAGCTTCCTGGTGGGCGCAGCAGGTGAGCTGAGCGTGATGGAGATCGACCTGCTCGTGGTGCTCGGCGCCGTGACGGGCGCGCTGCTCGTGCTCGCGGCCTCCCATGGCTACTACCGCCTGTGCGTGAACCGGGTGGAGCGCGCGCATGCGATCTCGCTGATCGAGCTCTCGAGGCCGACTCTGGAGGCAGTGCCCATCCGCACCACGCAGCCGCCACCCGCCCTGTGAGTGCAGCGAGAATCCGCACCGAACTCGTGTGGCTTGCCCCGCGGTCGTGGATGGATGGGCGCATAGCACCGAGCAGGAAAGGCTCCCCAGCTGCCGTTTGCAATCGATCGTCCGCCCGTGTCAAAGCGACTGAAGGGGGAAGCGATGGGCAAGCGATGTTGGCTCGGTGCCGTGGTGTGCCTTGCGCTCGCGGGAAGCTCTGCCGAAGCGCAAGACACGGCGGGCGGCGTCACGACGCCGGAGGGTGCGTACTATCCGGAGGAGCCCGGCGGCTATGGTGCGAGCGCCTACCGAGCCCAGACGGCACCCAAGGAGAATCCCTACCACCTGAGCATGCAGCAGAAGTATCCATTCAAGGCCGACGTGAACTTCGAGGTTCCCGTGCCCTTGACGGACGAGCACAACTCGGCCGACGTGGGCTTCGGGCTGAGCGGCATGTTCGGCTGGGATCTAGGCTTCCTGCTGCCGACCGCCAATGTCGGCTGGGCGTGGAACGGGCTCAACCTGCCGAGCACGTACGGGGACAATCGCTCGCTTACCCGCTTTCACATGGGCATCGGCTTGATGGCCGAGTTCGAGAACCGCAGCGTGGTGACCCCCGTGCTCGGCGCGATGCTCGATCTCAACTGGTGGCACGTGTCGGGCGACGTCAGCGTGGGCTGCGGCGGCTACTACTACTGGGCTTGCTACCAGGTCAACAACTACGACTACACCACCGGCTTCACCTTCAGGGCCGGCGCTGACTTCGGCTTCAAACGCAACGACCGCTTCACGCTGGGCGCGGGTGTCATGCCCTCGCTCACGCTCAAGGGCGGTCCCTTCCGCGAAACAGAGTGGTGGCTCTCGCCCTATTTCGCCTTCAGCGTACGCCGTTGAGTGCGCCGCGCGCAGCTACCCGTGGCAAGGGCTCGGGACGTCCCGGCGGGCTTCCCCCGAGGCGACCTCGCATCGCCCTCGTGGTAAGACGTGCACTCGCCATGACCACGCTTCGACCAGAACTTCAAGACGTCGTCGCCCGCTTGATCGCCAGCGCCGAGCGCGCCGAGCTGAGCGTCGACGAGGTGGGCGAGGCGCTGGGCACGCTGTCGGTGTCCACGCTCGAGATCGAGGCCGTATTTGCAGCGCTGGAGGCGGCGGGTGGTTCGGTCCGCGCGCCGGGCGGCGGTGGCACGGAGCTTCACCTCAAGCGCGTGGTCGAAGCGGCCCGCGCTATCCGCGCCGAGCGCGAGCTGCGGCCCACGCTCAAGGAAATCGCCGCGCGGGCGGAGTTGACTCGCGAACAAGTACTCAACGCGCTGTTTCTGCTGCGCATCATGCAGCGCTGATCGCCGTTCCCCGGACGATGGGATGGCCGTTACGCGGCGAACGATTCCCCCCACACCGGCCAACGAGAGCTGCGGGGACACTACGGCGAGGACGCCCGCGGCGGGCGCTTGAACAGGCGAACGAAGGCCTTGCCGAGCGCGCGGTCGCCCTGGAGCGTGAGGCTCGAGTCCGCGAGCTTGCGGTCGCCGAACACCACGGCGCGCAGCTCGTTCACCTCGCCCTCGATCAGTGCGTCCGCGCGTGACGGCGCGCCCAGCGCCACGTGAACGCGCTCCCGCTCCACTTCCACGCTGCAGCGCACCCCCGAGAGCTTGAGCTCGTAGCGCGCGCTCAGCCCCTGAGCGGCGCTGGCATCGAAGGTGGACTCGAGAGCCACCAAGAAGGCATTCAAGCTCAGCTTCCCCGCCGGCTTGACCGGCGAACGCGCCCCCCAGCTCCCCAGCGACAGCAGCACCGGATGTAGCTCCTTGCCCCACGCGGTGAGCTCGTAGCTGCCCTCCACGCGCTGCACCACGCCGCCCGCTTCGAGCTCGTCGAGCCGCTGCGAGAGCACGTTCGGGCTCGCTCCTGCGAGCCCCGTCCGGAGGTCCTTGAAGCGACGCGGACCGTGGACGAGCTCCCGCACCACCAGCAGGGCCCAGCGCTCCCCCACCAGGTCGAGGGCACGCGCGATCCCGCAAGGATCTCCGTAGCTTCGTTCACTCATGCAAAAAAGACTCTACCACGAATCCTAATTTAGGACTAATTGGTCCTACACAAGGACTTACAACCAGGAGGCCCCGACCATGCGCAAGCTCAAGGTGTTCAACAACGTCTCGCTCGACGGCTACTTTTGCGACCGCCATGGCGACATGAACTGGGCCCACGAACGCCAGGACGCCGAGTTTGGCGACTGGGTGTCCAGCAATGCCAGCGGCGCGAGTCAGCTGCTGTTCGGGCGCGTCACCTACGAAATGATGGCGAGCTTCTGGCCCACGCCCATGGCGATGGAGACGCTCCCCACCGTGGCCAAGGGCATGAATAGCGCGTCCAAGGTGGTGTTCTCGCGCAGCCTGAGCAAGGCCAGCTGGCAGAACACGCGCCTGATCAAGGGCGACCTGCTCGAAGCCGTGCAGGCCCTCAAGGCTGAACCGGGTCCAGATCTCGTCTTGATGGGGAGCGGGAGCATCGTGGCCCAGCTGGCCCAGGCGCGTTTGATCGACACCTACCAGCTCGTGGTCCATCCCACGGTGCTGGGCGCGGGCCGTACCCTGTTCCAAGGCATCGAGGAGCGGCTGTGCCTGACACTCTCGAGCTCTCGCGCCTTCAAGAACGGCAACCTGGTGTTGTGGTACGAGCAAACGCGTTGAGGCCTCGGCGAGCGAGGTCGGCTGGCTTCTCGCGCTGGGGCCCCCTCCCGACGTAGACTCTGCAGCGCGGAGCATGGCGGCCAAGCAGCGTTCGAAGCAACTCCCCGACTGGATCCGAGAGCGCCCCTGCGCCCACCGCGGATGGCACGACCTCGCCCGGGGCATTCCCGAAAATTCGCTGGCTGCGTTCGAGGCGGCCGTGCGTGCGGGCTACCCCATCGAACTCGACGTGCAGAGCTTGGGCGACGGGACGCTGGTCGTGTTCCATGACGACGGCCTCGAGCGAGCCACGGGGATTGCGCGCACTCTCCGCCGCTCGACCGTGGACGATATGGCGCCCCTACGCCTGTTCGGCACCGACCAACACGTACCGTTCCTGAGCGAGGTCCTCGCGCTCGTGGCTGGACGCGTCCCCATCTTGCTCGAGCTCAAGCACCACGGCTCGAACACCGCCATCGCCGAGGCCCTGCGCGGCGCGCTCGCAGGCTACGACGGCCCGCTCGCGATCCAGTCCTTCAATCCCTACGTGCTGCGCTGGCTGCGTAAACACGCCCCGCAATACTGCCTGGGTCAGCTAGGCGGCCCACTGCACGACGATCCCGTGGCCCCCTTCGAACGCTTCGCGTCCCGTAGCTTGCTCACGCTGGCACTCTCGCGGCCCGACTTCGTCAACTTCGACCTACGCGGGTTGCCCGATCCCTGGGTGCAGCTGGTGGCGCGCAGCGCGGGGCTGCCGCTCTTGGCGTGGACGGTACGCACCCAAGCCGACCTGGCCAAGGCCAACGCGCTCGGGGTCAACTATGTGTTCGAGGGCGTAGTGCCGGCAGCGCGCTGACAAAATTGGCGCCGTCAAAAGGCGACAGAGCGGGCTCGGGCTCGGGCTCGCCTTGCTGCGCAAGGCTGGCATAGGGTAGCAATGCGCTGGGTTGTCAGCGCACTGCTACAGGGGCTTGCGATGCATGCGCAAGTCGAGCCCCGGCACCAGCTTGGTCCACAGCGCGAACGCGCCCGTGGAGAGCCATTCTGCGCCTCGTTCTTCGAAGTGGGCGTCGATGGCCACCTGACGCTTGGGTTCGGTGTGGATGTCGAGGGCGAACTGCACCGGAGCCCCTTCGCTCTCGCCCCGTCCTCGAAAGCGCAACAAGCGCTTGCCCGCCGTCTGCACGTGGCCTTTGACGTCGCGAAATTGCAGCCGTCCCGTGGGCAAGCCCTGCGCGAAGTCTCCACGGTAGTCGTCGAAGCGCAGCTCCGTATCTCCGCTCGGCAGCACGTGCACACGCATGGTGCCGTGCAGGTCCCTCAGACGCAGCGCAGGCAGGCTGCCTCCCCCGATCACCAAGGTCATGTCCGAGGTCATCATGGTGCGCAGGTCGAGCAAGTCCGTCACACGCTGGGGCTCGCTCGACTCCTCGAGCTGCTGCGGGTCCGGACTCGGAGCGGCGAAGGTCTGCTCCATGTTCACACGACCTTGGCCATCCTCCGTCACGTACACGATACCGCCGCGAATCTCGGCGCGCTCCCAGGCGAAGGTCCCGGCCCAGATGGCCGCCAGATCCAGCCAGGTCTCCAGCGCTTCGACCCGGATGCACGGTTTGCGGTCGGCTGTGGTGATCGTCACGCCGCGCGCCCGCAGGTGCGGCAGGTCGATCTCGTCGAGATGCTCGATCTCGAGCTCACCAGCCATCGCCTCGCTGACGTAGCGATTGGCTGCGCGTCGAACGCGCTCGCGTCCCCAGGCCGTGTGGACCAACGCAGCATGGCTGGCGAGCACGAGCAGGAGGGTCACGCCGAGCAGCGAGGCTGCCCATGTCGCTACGCTGCGGAGCATGTGAAGCTCGAAGTAGGCACCCCGAGCCCGCCCGCAAGCACCGATTCGCGTGGTCCTACGGCCGAATTTTCTCGCGTAACGGAGCCGACCGCTATCAGGCTGCGCCGGCGCCGTCGGTCAGCGTGTCGAGGTGGCGCGTGCAGTTGAGCAGACGCACCAGGTGCGGCTCTTCAGGGTCGAGCAACGTGACACTGGTATTGTCGACGCGTAAGGGCGCAAGCATCCCGTCGGCGAGTCGAGCATGGCGCGCCAGGATGGCACCACAGACCAGGCCATGGGTCACCACCACCAGGTTGCCCGACTGAGCACCGCGCCGCTGGATCATCAACGCGAAGGCCTGCGCCACGCGCTGGTAGAAGAGCTCCCAGCTCTCACCGCCGGGAGGGTCATAGCCGGGCATGAAGGGATCGAAGCCGAGCTCGGCATAGGGTGTGCCGCGGATATCGCCGAAATTGCGCTCCTGGAGCAGCTCCGTGTACTCGACAGGCAAGCTGGTGAGGCCCACGAAGGGCTCCGCCGTCATGCGGGCCCGCGGCAAATCACTGCACAACACGGCGGTCGGGGCGTACTCGCGCAGCCGTTCGGCGAGGCGTCGCGCCTGCGCCAGTCCCGTCGCGTTCAACGGTGTCTCCGCGACCTGCAGGACGCGCTGCTGATTGCCGGCCGTCTCACCGTGTCGAACCAGAATAATCACGACCCAGACATGGAACGGATCGGCGGATCGAGCAAGTGCGGTCGAGGCACTCAGCTCTGGGGTCTCGGTTGGTTCACGTTCCAACCGTAGCCGATCTGCGCGTTGATCAGCTTGTGGGTCGCCGGGCCCACCATGCCGTCCACGTCATAGCCGAAAGCCTCCTGCAGCTTCCTCACGCTCAGATCCGTCTGACTTCCGTACTGTCCGTCGACCGCGACCTTGAAGCCCAGGGCGTTCAGGCGACGTTGCAGGTAACTGACCTGCGCTCCGTGCGCGCCTTGCTTGAGCGTATGCGTGAGCTCCGCGCCCGCCAGCGCTCCCTTGTCGGTCTTCTTGCCCTGCGCCTCCAGCGCCTTCTTGATGCTGTCGGACTTGTCGATGTGGAAGCCGTAGCCGATCTGCGAGTCGATGAGCTTCGAGGTCGCGTCGCCTACCATGCCGTCGGTGTCGTAGCCGAACATGGCCTGCAGCTCTTCCACGCTGGACTTGGTGGTCGGCCCGAAGATGCCGTCGGCCTTGAGGGGAAAGCCCAGTTGAACGAGCTTGGTCTGGAGTGTCGTTACCTGCGTGCCCTTCTCACCTGCCTTGATCACCTGCATTGCTCCACCTCCTGCGCGCGCACATCGCTCGCCCGGCAGGGGCTTCGCGGAGCGCTTACCGGGCCGAGCTTTGCAATTCTTCGGCCGGCGCCTCGGCCCCTGGATCCGCCAGGCATCTCGCGCTTGGGACGCGGTGTTTCGTGCGCTCCCGCGCGGGAAGCTCCTGCCCAGTGAGGCGTTCCCGTGACATCCTAGACAGCAAAAGCGCAACAAGGCCCCGCCCCGCGGGCCTCACCAGGCGGATCACATGAAGCTCGGAATCGTCGTCGGATATTCGGGGCGCAAGCTCGCGCTCCCCATGGACTTGGTTCGCGAAGCAGAGCGACTCGGCTACGACTCGTGTTGGACCTCCGAGGCGTACGGGTCCGATGCCGTCAGCGTCTCCGCCTGGATCCTGGCGAACACTTCGCGCATCAAGGTGGGCACCGCCATTCTGCAGCTCCCGGCGCGCACCCCCACCATGACCGCCATGACGGCGATGTCGCTGGATCAGCTCTCGAATGGGCGCTTCATCGTGGGGCTCGGACCCTCTGGGCCGCAGGTGGTGGAAGGCTGGTACGGCGCCACCTACGCCAAGCCGCTGAGCCGCCTGCGCGAGTACATCGAGGTCATGCAGCTGGTGTTCGCGCGGCAGGAACCCGTGGCTTACCAGGGTTATCACTATCAGCTTCCCTACAAGGGCGAGGATGCGACCGGACTCGGCAAGCCCCTCAAGAGCATCCTGCACTGCGAACGGAAGATCCCCATCTACACCGCCAGCCTGCAACACAAGGCCGTGGCGCTCAGCGCCGAGCTGACCGACGGCTTCTTCCCCATCTGGCTGAATCCCGAGCGCACCGACCTCTTCGAGGCGCCCGTGGCCGAAGGGCTGGCCAAGGCTGGCGCGGGCAAGAAGCGAGAGGACTTCGACATCGCGCCCTTTGTCACCGTCGTCATGGGCAACGACGTCGACGCTTGTCGAGCACAGGTCAAGCCCGCGATGGCCCTCTACATCGGCGGCATGGGCGCGCGCGGCAAGAACTTCTATACGGACTACGCCAGTCGCCTCGGCTATCCCGACGCGGCCCGCAAGATCCAGGACCTGTATCTCGACGGCAAGAAGGACGAAGCCGCGGCGTGCGTGCCGGATCAGCTGGTGGACGACGTGGCGCTATGTGGATCGGCCGATCGCATCAGGGATCGCTTGCAGGCCTGGATCGCAGCCGGCAAGACCCATCACGTGGGCACCATGATCCTCGGCTCGAGCCAGCCCGAAGCCCTGCGACTGGTGGCCGAGACCGTGCTCTGACAGCCGCCTCCATCCCATCAACCTTGTGGTCGTGGTCGTGGTCGATCTGCAGAGGCGACCACGACCCACGACCCACGACCAGGAGCTACTCCTGCTCGAGCACGCCCCACACTCAGCGCAGGCGGTTGTAGCCGTTGAGGGCCGCCACCCGATACGCCTCGGCCATGGTCGGGTAGTTGAAGGTGGTGTTGACGAAGTACATCAGGTTATTCGCCGTGCCCTCCTGGGACATGATCGCCTGTCCGATGTGGATGATCTCGGCGGCCTGGTCCCCAAAGCAATGCACGCCCAGGATTTCCAGGGTGTCGCGGTGGAACAGGATCTTGAGCATGCCCACGCGCTGCCCCGTGATCTGCGCGCGCGCCAGCGAGCGGAACATGGCGTGGCCCACCTCGTAGGGAACCAAGTCCTTGGTGAGCTCGCGCTCGGTGCGACCCACGCTGCTGATCTCGGGTGAGGTGTAGATGCCCGAAGGGATGTCCTGCACCAGGCGGGCCTCGGTCTGTCCCGTGACCGCGTGCTGCGCCGCGAAGCGTCCCTGATCGTAGCTGGCGCTGGCCAGGCTCGGCGGGCCCACGACGTCGCCCACGGCGTAGATGTGCGGGAGCTCGGTGCGATAGAACTCGTCCACCTTCAACAGCCCGCGCGGGTCGGCCTTGATCCCGATGCGATCGAGCGCCAGGTCCTGCGTGTTGCCCGTGCGCCCCTGAGCCCAGAGCAAGAAGTCGCTCTTGATCTTCTTGCCGCTCTTGAGGTGCATGGTCACGCCGTCGCCCGCGGTCTCCACCCGCTCGTACTCCTCGTTGTGACGGATCAACACGCCTTGATCGCGCAGATGGTACGCCAGGGCATCGACGATCTCGTCGTCCAGGAAGCTGAGCAGTCGATCGCGGCTGTTGATCAGGTTCACCTTCACGCCGAGCTGGCGGAAGATCGACGCGTACTCGCAGCCGATGATGCCCGCGCCGTAGATGGTGATGGTGTGCGGAGTGCGATCGATGTCGAGGATGGTGTCGCTGTCGCGCACACGCGGGTGGTTGAAGTCGACGTCCTCGGGGCGATAGGGACGCGAGCCGGTGGCCACGATGACCTTCTTGGCGCGCAGCGTGCGCTTGATGCCGCCGGCCTCCACGCCGATGGTGTGGGCGTCCACGAACGACGCGACCCCGTGCACCACGGGTACCTCGTTGCGCTGGTAGAAGTCGCGCCGCAGCATCACCTGACTGCTGATCACGCTGCTCACGCCCTTGAGGAGCTCGGGCAGGGAGCTGGGCACGTGGTTGATCATCTTGGCGAACTGCGCGTTGCTGCGCAGCTTGAGCACCTCGCTCACCGAGTGACGCAGCGCCTTGCTGGGGATGGTGCCCCAGTGCGTGCAGCCGCCGCCCACCAGGTGATAGCGCTCGACGACCAACGCGCGCGCCCCCTCCTTGGCGGCCAGCATCGACGCGCCCTCACCCCCGGGCCCGCTCCCCAACACCACGACGTCGTATTCTTGATCCCACGGCACGCTGATATCCCCGGCTTGGGCCTAGTCTCCCCCACGCTCGGCGCGCGAGCGAGGACTAGACGAAGGCTAGCGGGACCGGCGCAAAGAATCAGCTATCTGCGTGGCCGGAAAATGCGAAACACGGACGAAAAGCGGCTCGGCGGGCAGGGAGGGCAGGCGCCGCTCTCCGCTTCACGGCAACGGCCGCTTGAAACAGAACACGTTGGCGCCGACGCTCGCGACCATCTCCCAGCCCTCTTGACCCGCCTGGTTGGCCGCGGTCTGGATGTCCGAGGCGAGCCCACGCGGTGTGGCAGACATGTCGCTCTTGCACATGTACTCCCAACGTTGCGCATGGTTCGGGGCAGCCGCCTGGGCGGGAGCCGCGAGTCGAATGGCGGCCGCGCACAGCACGGCGGCACCGATAGCGAGCAAGAAGCGCTGGACTGACATCCGACACTCTGGGTGCACGAGGATGCCGCGTGCAAGCACTCGCTCGGCGCGCCCCCAACCCGTGAGGGACCAGGCTCCGTCCCCAGAAATCCTGGGGCGGCCCCAGTTCCGGCACACGCCAGGACCCCCTCTACGGCTTGATGCTCTCGCGGCGAATGCCGGACATACGCACCTGCTGCTCCAGCTTGCGGAAGCGCTGAGCCAGCGCGCGCACCAGGGCGCCGCTCCAGCCGTCCACGCCGAGCCCTTCGGTCATGGTCTGCTTGTCGAGCACCAGCACAGCCACCGGTCCGACGGCCTCCACGCTCGCCGCCCGCGGCTCGTCGAGGAGCAACGCCATCTCGCCGAACACCTCGCCGGGCTCCATGAAGTTCAGGGTCTCGTCGCGTCCCTCGGCGAGCGTGAAGGCGCGGCAGCGCCCGTTGATGATCATATAGGCCGTGTCGCCCACGTCGCCTTCGCGGATGATGAGCTCACCGGGCCGAAACACCTTGCGCGGCAAATGCAGACCACCGCGCAGGAAGCTGCGCACCGCCTGCTGCAGCTCCACCACGCTGGCGAAGCGATCTTCGGGCCGAGGCCGGATGGCGCGGTCGATGATGTTGCGCAGGGTCTTCGAGACACCGAGCCCGCCCAGGGCTTGCTCGACCGGGATCACCGCCCCGGCCCGCGAACGCGCCATCAGCTCCTCGGTGGTAGCCGCGTCTCCGAACGGCAGCTGACCGCTGACGATCTCGTAGAGCACGGCGCCCAGGCCGAAGATGTCGCAGCCCTCCCCCATCTCCGCCGGGTTTCCTCGCGCTTGCTCGGGCGCCATGAAGCCAGGCGTGCCCACCGGTCCCACCGCCTCCATCTGGGCGCGCGAGCCGGAGGCCGGTCGCGTCTTGGTCAGGCGCGCGAGGCCCCAGTCCATCAAGTACACCTGACCGAACTCGCCCACCATGATGTTCTCGGGCTTGAGGTCCCGGTGCACAACACCGCGATGATGCGCGTAGGCGACGGCGTCGCAGACCGTGACGAAGATGGACAATCCCTCTTCGAGGCGCTCGGCGGTGCCCACGGCGTGCTCGGGCTGCGCTAGCCAAGCCGCGAACGACATGCCCTGTACCAGCTTCATGGTGAAGTAGGGGACGCCTGCCTCGGTCACCGCGAGCTCGTGCACCGGTACGATGTTGGGATGCTCGAGTTGCCCGGTGATCTGGGCCTCCGCGATGAAGCCATCGCGATAGAACGACTGGCGAGCCAGGTCCTTGTCGAGGCGCTTGAGCGCCACGTGACGCAGCAGGTTGCGGTCGGTGGCGGGGTGGATGCGGCCCATGCCCCCGCGGCCGAGCTCGGGATAGAGCCGCAGGTGCGCCGGAGTGGGGATCGCCTCGGCCGCGATCTCGGCGGGGCCAATCTTGTGGTCGCCACCGCCCGGAATGGACTCAATCACGTAAACCGGGTCGGGCCCAGGTCGCTTCTCCATGCTGCCTCCGCGCGGGCTTTCCCGAAGGCTCTCGGAGCCCGCTACGGGTTCTCCTCTTACAGGGTTCTCACCCCGCCGCAAAGCTTCCTGCGGCCCACGCGCTGCGTTTGGTCACCATTTCGTTGGTCGGCTTTTCCGGTGCACCCGGAGCTGTAACGCCCCCAACCACGAACGAGGCGCCGCGGCGCTCGCTCCGAGGGTGAGCCGTGCAACGGTCGAGTTCGAGCGGCCCACATGGGCGCCGTACCTGCGCCAATTCGCGGGGTGAAGCCTTGGACTGGCGGTTGCTGGCGCAAAAAGCGCCCCGCATGATCGCGCGCAATGCCCAAAGCCTCGTTGCGCTACGTGACCCTGAGCGCGCTTGCCCTCGTGTGCGCCTGCGGTGACGATCCCGATCCGGCCGCGACCCCCGATGACGACATGGGGGCCGAGAAGGTTCCGGCCGTCCTCACCTTCGACCCTCGCATGGTCACGCAGCCCCACCAGGGCACGCCGACCCCAGGCGACGGCGACCAAGCTCCGAATCCGGGCGACGGCGATGGGGACGGCGATGGCGATGGCGATGGCGACGCGGGCCTGCCCGTCGCGACCTACAGCTGCCAGGGCATCTCCACGCCTTGTAGCCTGCTGAGCAAATACCAGTGCGGCACAGCCAGCGGCTGTACTTACAACGAAGACTGCACGGGCGTCGGCAAGTCCTGCTTCAACCAGATCTCCACGTACACCTGCGGCGACATCGACGGTTGCTATTGGTCCGGCTCGACCTCCTCCGGCTATTGCGCGGGCTCCTCGCGCAGTTGCTCTCTCTATTCGGACTCCTACGGCTGCACCGACCACGGTTGCACCTGGGACGAGGGCTGCTCCGGCGTCTCGACGCTCTGCTCCGGCCTGCCAACCCAGCTCACCTGTCTCAATCAGCCCGGCTGCAGCTGGGAGCGAGATTGATCATGCCGACGAACCGATGGCCCTCCCTCGCGTGGCTCGGCCTCGCGCTCGCTGCCTGCCTCTCGGCGTGCAGCAATCCGCCCTCCAAGGCCTCCGTGGCAGGCGACGGCGACGCTCCCGGATCCAACGAGAATTACGCCTCGTGCAAGCGCTCCGACCAGTGTGAGTCCGGATACTGCCTCGAGGTGGGCGACGACCGACGCGTGTGCACCAAGGGCTGCGACGAACGGCGCGACTGTCCTTCCGGCGAAAACTGGGTGTGCGGCACCACCCGCGAGCTCGACGACTCGCTCTGCCTCTGCCTGGCCGATGGGCCCGAACGGTGCGGCGACGGCATCGACAACGACTGCAACGGCAAGACCGACGATTGCTTGCTGTGCGATGGTCGCCAGTTCCCGCCCAACAACCGCGAGCACTGTGGTGAGTGCGGCAACACGTGCAAGGTTGGCACGAGCTGCAAGGCCGGCCAGTGCTTGTGCGAAGACGGCTCGCCCCCCAACAGCTGCACCAGCGCGGACACGCCGGAGTGTGAAAACGACGGTCACTGCTACGACCGCAACGACTGCACGCGCGACCGCTGTGTGGCCGGAAGCTGCCAACACACGCTCGCCTTCAACCCCTGTGAGGCCGGCGAGAGCTGCGACCTGGTCACGGGACGCTGCGAACTGGGCTCGGCTTGCTTCAAGGACGCCGACTGCGGGGACCGCAACGCCTGCACGGCCAACGAGCGCTGCGACCCTGCCCTGCGCGTATGCGTATGGACCACCCTCGACGGCGACCACGACGGCGAAGCGCCGCTGATCTGCGGCGGCACCGACTGCGACGACAGCAACGGGATCGCCGGACGCACGCGCCTCGAGATGTGCGACGGCATCGACAACGACTGTGACAACACGATCGATGGCTTCCTCGCCAGTGTCGACTGCGGAGAAGGCCACCAGTGCTCCGACGGCACGTGCGAGTGTTTGCCTGGTCTTGTGGAGTGCACGGCGGGCGCCTGCAGCGACCTCGACACTGATCCCCAACACTGCGGCACCTGCGGCCACGGCTGTCCCGCGGGCGCCTCCTGTGACGCGGGGAACTGCGTATGTCCCGCTGGCGGCGAGCTCTGCGACGGCGCTTGCCAGCTTCCGGATTGGTTCGCGAGCAACGCGTTGCACTGCGGCGACTGCGCCCATGCATGCTCCGGCGGGCAGACCTGTCAGGCCGGTGCGTGTGCCTGTCCCGGCGGCCTAACGATGTGCAACGGGGTCTGCACCAACACCTCGACCGACATCCATCACTGTGGTGGCTGCGGCGAGCCCTGCGATGCGAGCGCCGTGGGCTGCGCGGGTGGAGTCTGCCAGTGTCCGCATCAGAGTGACCTGTTATGCGGCGACAAGTGCGTGAGCTCGGATCACCCGCTGAGCTGCGGCGCGTGCGACACGGCCTGCGCTATCTGCGGAGTCGACCAGTGCATCGGAGCATCCAAGCTCTTCGTGGGCTTCGGGGGAAGCTGCGCTCTGATGAGCAATGGAGAGCTCTATTGCTGGGGTGGTTTCTCCACCGTGCACCCGCGGCCCACACGCATCGACCTTCCCAATGGCAGCGCGCTCTCGAACGTGGTGGATGTGGTCTTTGGCTGGGCCCACGCGTGCGCACGCACGAGCGGGAATGAGGCCTATTGCTGGGGCTTCAACGACTACGGTGAGCTCGGAAATGGATCGACCACGAGTGCGGAGAGCGCCCAACATGTAGAAATCAGCGCTGGCAAGGCGCTATCCAATGTAGCGGAGCTCGCGGCGGGCGACGACGTCACCTGCGCGCGGCTCAGCTCGGGCGAGGCCTACTGCTGGGGTTACTACTGGCCGGGCAACGGCAGCAACACTCCCCAGAGCCGGCCCGTGCGAGTGGAGACGGATGCGAACGTCGCACTCGCCGGCATCAACAGGGTCTTCATGGGCCCCAGAAATGGCTGCGCGGTACTCCAGAGCGGGCAGCTGTATTGCTGGGGCGAAAACTCCTACGGCACCGTCGGCGACGGCAGCACCACCACCCGCATGCGTCCCGTGCGCGTCGAGACCGATGTGGGCGTGCCGCTCGCTGGCGTGGCGGAAGTGGCCGTCGGCAGCCTTCATGCATGTGCACGGCTGAATACCAACGAGGTCTACTGCTGGGGCAACAACGTCAATGGCGAGCTCGGCAACGGCAGCACTTCCCAGGCCAACCGCCCTGTGCGCGTGGAGACCATCGCGGGCACCGCGCTCGCCAACGTGGCTGCCATCGCCGTGGGTGATTCTACGAGCTGTGCCCGTCTCGCCAATGGCGAGATCTATTGCTGGGGCGACAACACGTACGGCATCGCGGGCGCCAACCCGGGACCGACCGTGTCGCGGCCTCAGCGCCTGGGAGCCAACCTCAATCGGCCCTTCCTCGCGGCGTCGAAGCCCGGGTTCGCCTCCAGCGGCACGGGCCTCGAGAGTGCCTGCGCTCTGCCGTCCGGCGCGAATCCAACCCTGGCGTGTTGGGGTTACGGAGCAAGCGGACTACTCGGGATCGGTCAGGTCACGTTTTCGCCGCAGCCGACGTACATCAACGGTCCGCTCGTAAGCGTGTCGTCCTTTGGACTCGGCTACGGCTACGCGTGCGCCCTTTTGAGCAACGGTCTCGTCTACTGCTGGGGAGGCAACCTGAGTGGTGAGCTCGGCACGGGCAGCAGTGCAACCAACGCCTCGACCCCCCAGCTCGTGCTCTGGCCCTGAGCGCCCTCTAGGAGCGCACTTCGATCTTCATCTCGCCGGCCTGGAGCGCGCGCACCACCTTGAGCGCTTCCTCGCGACTGTCGTACAGGCGCGTCGGCGAGTGCAGCTTCATGTTGTAGAGGCGCGCGGCGGTGCGCTGGAACGAGTCGCCACCGTAGCGCACCACCGTGATGGCGCAGGTGTCCACTACGCGACGCATCTGCTCGGCGTAGAACTCGTTCTCTCGCAGGTTCACCGAGAAGCCATCGTAGTTCACCACGTAGTAGACCTTCCGTCCGCCGCAGTGTTCGCGCCAGAAGGCGAGCACGCGATCGAAGTGCTCTCGAATCTGCGTCTGGCTATCGAGGTGGACTTTGGGAAAGGTGACGTGGATGACGTTTTCTTGGGCGTCGTACTTCTGAAAGAACGTCGGCGCGGACATGATGACTGCGACTCTACCGAGCGACGCAAAAGCGGGTCAAAGGACAGGCGCGCCCGCCTCCGCACAACGACTTCGCGAAGGCATGCTCTTGACCCAAAGGAGGTGCCCGCGCCCTTGCTGCGCTGGATGTGGGAGCACGGAGCCTTCGTCTCCCACGCTCAAAAGCGCGAGATGCGCGGCACGAACGCCTCACCGCAGGCCGGACACTGAAACGCGCCGTCCTCGGGCAACTGCAAAAACTGGAGTGGCTGCACATGGCAGAGCGGACACGGGAAAGCGGCCGCCACGTACTTGCGCTCGTTGCGCGGGCACGCCTCCGGGACCTGCCAGACGCCAACGGCCGGCATCGGCACGCCAGCCTGAGCGCCATGCAAGCGCGTCACCTCTCGCACGATCACGTCTACGCGATCGCTCGCCGGGACGATCCACAGTGCCCGCCAGCTGAGCTCGGGAAACGGCATGCCCAGGCCCGCGCGCTCGATCACAGCGACGCAGGGCTCGGTGACACGGCTCAACCCCGCGAGCCGCATCAGCTGCTGAAGCACTTGTCCGGCCGAGCTGAAGTCATGGCGTTCGTGGTGCGAGCGCGCTGCGTGCCACAGCTCGAAGCTCCCAGCTCGAATCTCCACGTCGCACGGCGTCGCCGCAATCTGCGCGGCCAGCTTGACCGCTGCCACCTCGACCGGTGGACGCAGGCTACCTGCGAGGACAGAGCTGATCCGTGCCCAGGTCTCCTCGGGCGCGCTCAACTCCGTTGTTGCCGTCGCAACTCGGTCCGTCATGCATGCCTCCGCAGCAACGCTCAGATATCTCTTCTGTGCGCGCAGACGGAAGCTTCGTCAACCGGCCACGGCAGCGAACCCCGCCTTTTTTTTCGCGCGGCGACCGCAGTGTTTCGGCCCTGTTTTTGGGCGCTTTCGACCCTGCAGTCGGAGTGCGTCGCGTCGCCTGGGAGACGGCGCCGCGCGGCCGCAACACTCGCCTCGTGGGGGCACGGCGCGCGCGACCTCTCGATCCTCAGCGGCCCTTTTGCTTGCTCGCCATCAATGCCTCGTGGGCGGCGTGCTTCTTGTCTTTCTGGGTGCGGGTGTGCTTCTTGAGCTTGTCCTTCGACTTCGGCGACTTGTCTCCCATCGGGCACCTCCATGCTCAGTGCACTGGAAAGTCTTCCACCATTCTTCGAAAGCACCAGCTCGGTCTGCTCGTTTTGTGCAGGCAGCTCGCACCCCCGTGACGGCTCGTGTCAGAACGCATGTTTTTCGCGGGCAAAGCGCCGGCGTCTGCCGAGGCTTGCGCGGGTGCGATAGCGATGTTCCTCGCTCTCCGCGAGCGCTTATCCGCCAGTGCGAGTCCGTTCAAGGGCACACGGTCTGCGCTGCACGAGCAAGGGCTAGCTCGTTCGCACGCGTCGTGGTTATCTGCAGGCCATGTCGCGCTCGCGCTTCACTCGCTACACCCTGCGCACGTCCAGCCCGGACGCTGCGCGCCGCTTCTATGCCGCATTGCTCGGCCACGACCAGAGCGAGATTTTCCCCCTCCACGAGCAGGCGGTGGCCCGCGGAGCGCGTCCCCACTGGCTCGGTCAGATCGAGGTTGAAGACATCGAGCGCGCTGCCGACGCCTTCGTCGAGCGCGGTGCCACCCGCATGGGGCCCGTGGCCAGCTTCCCCGATGGACACCGCTTCACGGTGCTGCGCGATCCCGGTGGCGCCATCGTGGGCCTGGTGTCTGCGAGCAACTATCGCGAGCCCAACCAGGTCGTCTGGCACCAGCTCAACACGCACGCCTTCGCGAAGGTGAGCACGAGCTACGCGGAGTTGTTCGGGTGGCGCATGACCGTGCTCAAGGAGCACCCCCAGCACGGTGCGTTCCAGCACTTCCGCTGGCCTCACTCCGATCATGACTGCGGGGCCATCACCGACGTCACCGGCAAGGCTGGGCGGCATCCGCACTGGCTGTTCCAGTTCCGCGTGCCCGATCTCGCGCGCGCCATGGACCTGGTGCGCGCCGAAGGCGGCCTCGTGCTCGGCCCCTATGTGTGGCACGACGGCGAGCGTGTCGCGGTGTGTGACGATCCGCAGGGGGCCGCTTTCGCGCTGCGTGGTTGATGCGTCCGTAGTTCGACTAGGGTGCGCTGACCTTGGCCGATGCATGGGCTGGCCCTTGAGCGCTCACGATCCAGCCCGCTAACTCGAGGGCGCCAGCATCGTCCAGCACGTTGGCGTACGTGGGCATGGGGGTGCCGGGCAAGAAGGCCTCGGGATTTCGGATCCAGCGGGCGACCTCGGCCACATCCTTGCCAGCGGCTTGGGCGAGCTTCTCGTGGTAGCGGGCGCCCGCGCCGTGGCAGCCGCTACAGCCGAGCTCCTGGAACTTCGCGGCCGGCCCTCGCGCGGTGCCCTTCGCCCGAGACGCCGCCTTGGCGACGCGGCCCGGCACCTCGTTGACCTTCGCAGGCAATGAACGGAGATAGAGGAACAGCGCATCGAGCTCCTCCTCCCGCGCACCCCGGAAGCGCGGCATCGGATAGCCCACCGCGGTGCCGTCGGGACGGATGCCCTCGCGCAGCGCGCGAACGAACTCGTCGCGCGTCCAGCGACCGATGCCCGTGCTCGGATCCTTGGTGAGGTTGGGCGAGTACACCGCGTGGCCCTCGGCATCCACCATGTCGGCGCCGCCCGCATAGGCATCGGGGCCGCTCAGCTTGTCAGGGTCCATGCCTGCGGTGTGACAGTCGCCGCACTGGTAGACCGAGTCCGCGAGGTAGCGACCGTAGGCCACGCTGGCGGCGGGCGCCGGTGCCTGGATGCCCGAGCTCGGTCGCTCCGCCGGGCTCAGCATGCCCGCAGCGAATAGCGCGGCCTTGCCGGCCAAGCTGAGTTCGGAGCGTGGAGCAGGCCGCGGGTCCGGGGCGAACAGCGCGTCGTCCGTGCGCAAGAACCCGATCACGGCGGCAAGGTCGGCGTCGCTCATGCCATAGGTCGGCATGGGCCCGAGATGCCCGTCACGATTGACGCCGAAGCGCACCATGCGCGCGATGGCCCCATCGTCGAGCTTACCAATCCCCGCCTGTGGATCCGAGGTCAGGTTGGCGGCGTAGAACCTGCCGAGCCACGCCGGTACCTCCGCCATCAGCGCCCCGGAGGCCCGGGTGGCGAACGCAGGCCGATGACACACCTCGCAGCTCGCGTGGAAGATGGCCGCTCCCCGAGCGATGCCCTCCGGCGACGCGTCGGCCCGGATATCGGGGAATGGCAGGTCGTGGGTGCGCCCAGCCTGGTAAGCGGCCGCCACGAACACCCCCGCCAATGCCAGGCAGACGAGGCCGAGCACGCTGGCTACAATCCGAAATACTTTGCGCAGCTTCATGAAATTCCTCGCGCTTCTCTACGCCCTGGCCGGGGCGTCCCTTGTGACCTCGGACGCCAAGAGATCGGTTTCGGGCGCCAAGCGCGCGGACCTCGTGATGAACAGCATCGTGCGAGGCCTGTTGGACTTCGCAGAGAGCCGCGGCGTCGTGCGCGCGGACTTCCTGTCGCGGATTGGCCTCGAGCCCTCCGACCTGGAGGATCAAGACGGCTTCGTCCCGCTCGAGGCCTACGCGCGCGCCTGGGAGTTCCTCGATGCCCAGGCCGGTCACGAAGAGCTCGGGCTGGCGCTCGTTGGCGCAGCCTCCCTGCATGCGCTCGGTGCGCTGGGCTACGCCATGGTGCACGCCGAGAGCGCCCTGGCCGCACTCCTGTTGTTTCGTCGTCATCGCCGCTTGATGAGCGACTCCCTGGCCCCTGAAATCGACGTCGACGACTCCCAGGTAGTCTTCCACCTGGTCTGGCCTGCGCGCTTCGCTCGCATCACGGCGCTGGCCGACCAGGCCCTCGCCGGTCCCATCCACGTGATGCGAGCTCTCACCAAGCTGCCCGAGAGCGTGCCTCTGGCACTCGAGGCTTGGTATCAGGGTCCGCGCCCAGCCGGCATGGACCGTGCGCAAGCCCTCGGCTGCAAGGTGCGCTACGGCGCCCCCGAGATGCGGCTCGTGCTACGCAGGGAGCCCCTCGAAGCCGCGCTGCCACGTCACGACCCGGAGCTGTTCCGCTACCTCTCACGCCACACCGAGGCCATCGCCGCCCGCGTACCCCAGACCGCGCCGACGCGTGATTTGGTGCGACGCGCGCTGGTCGAATCGTTGCGCCAGGGCGAGCCCATTCAAGCGGACGTCGGCCGCAAGCTCGGCCTAAGCGAGCGCACTCTGCAGCGCCGGCTGCGTGACGAGGACACTACCTTCGCCGCGATCCTCGACGACCTGCGCCGCGAGCTCGCGCAGCTCTACCTGGCCAGCCCGGACGTCAGCTTGCACGAGGTGGCCTTCTTGCTCGGCTACTCGGAGCCGAGCGCCTTCCACCGCGCCTTTCGGCGCTGGACCGGGCTTACTCCACAGGCCTTCCGACGTTCCGGAGCCCTTCGAGAACCCGCAGGTTGACCTCGACTTGGCGGTGACGCGGGCTTGGACGGCGGGCGGCGGCCGCGAGTGTCCCCTAGTGGTTTCCACTTTCATTCTAGTTCGGGCGCAAGCCTTCGAACGTGACCGGCCTCGCCGGACGCGACCTGCGCAACCAGCCGTTTAAAGACACTTTTCCCGCATTCACAGTTGCCCTCGGCAGCGCCGCGTGCAAATTGAACGTGGTTTTCATTTTCATAACTGGTGCCCGTTGTCAAGGCGCTGGGGCTGCACTGTGGCTCGCGGGTTGCGGCAGCGAAGGCGACTTCAAACTCACGGGAGACGTCTGGTGATCGAACATCTTACTCACGTCATGGTCAGCTCGGGGGCGGCCTGGGTCCTCTGGCTCTTGTTCAGCTTGAGCTTCGTCTCCGTCGCGGTGGCCGTGGAGCGGGCGCTCGCGTTTCGCCGCACCGGCGGCAACCTCACCGTGCTGGTGCCCGAGCTACGCAAGCTGCTTCGCATCGACGCCCATGACCGCGCGAAACAGCTGCTCGATCAGGACGACAGCGTCGAGGCACGCGTGGTGGCCGCCGGCCTGTCCGAGAGCGACCTCGGCTCCGCTGCCGCCGAAGAAGCCATGGCTGCCGCGATGGGCCTCGAGCGCAAGCGCCTGGAGAAGCGCTTGTTGTTCCTCGGGACGGTGGGCAACAACGCGCCCTTCATCGGCCTCCTGGGAACCGTGATCGGCGTGGTGGGAGCCTTCGAAGAGCTCGGTAAACCCCAGGCCATGACCAGCGCGATGGGCACGGCGGCGGCCCTGGCCCCAGAGCGCGTGATGGGCACCATCGCCGAAGCGTTGGTTGCGACCGCGGTGGGCCTGGTGGTGGCGATCCCTGCGGTGGCAGTCTTCAACTATTTCCAGGGGCGCGTGACGGCTGCCATCGCCGACGCGGAGACGCTGGGCCACGTGCTGTTGGCGCACCTGCGAGCGGAGCACGATCCTGCGTTACGGCACGCTCAGAGCAAGCAGCTCGCCCAGCAGCAACACCAACCAAGCGCGAGCGAAGGCCGCGTCATCGAGAGTCCCGCGGAGTGAGCCATGGCTGGTTTTTCTTCCAACAAACCGAGCGCACCGATCACCGGCATCAACGTCACGCCGCTCGTGGACATCACCCTGGTGCTGCTGATCATCTTCATGGTCACCGCCAAGCTCGTGGTCTCGCGCGCGGTGCCGCTGGACCTGCCCAAGGCAGCCACCGGCGGTGAGGTGCAGCAGATTTTCAGCGTCTCGCTGCGCACCGACGGCGTGAGCTTCGTCGACGGCATGCAGGTCGACTCGGACCGCGAGCTCTTGAACCGAGCTCGCAGCGCCCTCGCGCAACACCCCGAGCTGCGCGCGGTGGTGCAGGCCGACGGCTCGGTCGAGCACCGCCGCGTGATGCATGCGCTCGACGTGTTGCGCCAGGCGGGACTGTCGCGGGTCGCCTTCGGGGTGTCCCTGGGCGCGCCGGTCGAGGCCCTGGAGATGGAGCCTTCCCAGTGAGTTCGCCCTGGGAGCTCGCCGAACTCGACGCGGGCGGCGACCTCTCGCAGCTCACGCGGCTCGCAAAGGACAGGCCGCGTTGTCGCGCGCTCGATGAGTTTCCGGTCAGCTCATGGAACGCGCCTCTGATGGCTGCGGCAGGCACGCTGTGCGCCCACGGTGCGCTCGTACTGCTAGCGACGTGGCTTGGGCTGCGTCAGCCCCGTCCGCGCGTCGAATCGGTACCGGTGACCCAGATGATGGAGGTCGACCTGACGCCTCCACCCCCCAAGCCCGTTGTGCCCGAAGAGCACTCGCCCGATCGCCTAACCGAGCCAAGCGCCAAGGCGCCCGTACCGCGCATGCGCGAGCCCAAGCTCGAAGCGCCAAAGCCTCCCACGCAGGCTGCCCCGCCGCCCGCCGCGGCTGAAGCTGCTCAGGTACTCACGCAGGAGTCTCCCGTGGCGGACGTCGGCGAGGCCATCGTGGTCGGTAACGCGGCCGTGCACGCGGGGGGAACCAGCGAGGCCGGAGGCACTGCCACGCACGCCGTGCACGACCTCGCTGCGCGCGCGGGCGGCGTCGAAGCTGGCACGGGGCGAGACCTCGCGGCAGATCGCTCGCGTCAGCCGGCGCTGGCCGGCGGCTTCGAGTGGGATTGCCCCTTCCCCGAGGAAGCAGAAGACGAAGGCATCGACGACGGCCACGTGACACTGCGGGTCGAGGTTGGTGCCGACGGCAGCGTGCTCGAGGTGCAGGTGCAATCCGATCCGGGCTACGGCTTCGGCCGCGAAGCCAAGCGCTGCGCGCTGCGCAAGCGCTGGGTCGCAGGGCTCGACCGCGCAGGCCTGCCCACGCGCTCGGCGGCCCTCGTGCGGGTGAAGTTCGAGCGCTGACGCCTCCGTCGCGCCGGCTCGAAAGGCCTTACTCCTCGTCGAGGTCCACGCGCCCGAAGCGCGGGTTCACGATGGTGTTGTGGACGCTGCCGAAGGTGTAGGTCAGCGCGAACTCGCCGACGAGCATGAAATCCGTCGGTTGTTGCACGGTCCACAGCAGCAGCTCGTGATCGGTGACCGGTCTACCCCGCAGGTTGATCAGGTCCTTCACGTAGGCGGACTCTCCCTCGAGGGTCATGGCCAGGCCCTCGAACAGCCGCAAACTCAGCACTACGCCCATGCTCACCCGGTACAGACGCGGATCATCGAGGAACATGTTGACCTGTCCGATCCACTGCACGCTGCCCCAGGGCTGGTTCACGTCGGCGATCAACGAGAGCGCGTGGTAGGGGCGAACCTCCTGCAGGATTTGCTCGGTGTTGCGCTCGAAGTAGCGGTTGGCCCAAACGCCCACCTGATAGGCCGTGCGCAGCTGCCGCGTCGCGTTCTCCGTGTAGGGGAACGCGTTGATCTCCACGATGGGTCCACCGTTCAGGTGCCAGCGTACGTTCTCGAACTCGCTCGCTTCGGCGGTGGCGATGGCGCCGAGGGCCATGTGATGGCGCACCGAGTGCGCGTAGACCCCGCGGCCGTTCCAGCCGAACACGTCACCGCTGATGCGGCGGCCGTCTTCGAGGCGATAGCCGGTGAAGTGCCGCTCGTACCCGCCGCGCAGCCGAAACTTGGAGCTGTCCGTGATGCGCCGCACGGTGAGCGCGGAGGTGGCCTCGACGAAGTAGTAGCCGCTACCGGCCTCGCCACTCCCGCCGAGTTCGGGAGTGAAGACCCAGTAGTGCCAGGGGTCGGTGAGCTTGCTGAGCGTGGTGTTCTCGCGCTTGGGGATACCGAGTTCGAAGGCGGCTCGATGTGGTGTGTCCTCGAGGGCCAGGTAGAGCACACGCAGGCTGAGCTGGAGCACGCGCTCACGCACGGAGTGGGCGGGCGCGTAGGGTGGCAGCGCAGTGGACTCCGAGCCCTCACGCTGGAACGCGCCGTCACGCAGGCGTCGGCTCAAGGTCACCGTCCAGCGCTCACCACCGTTGCCAGCGGGCTGCCGCACCAGGAGCAGCGTGAAATCTGCCAGGTGGGGATCACGCACGAGGTCGAAGTAGCTGAGCTCCTGGCGCAGGTACGAGTCGAAGCACTCGCCCTGACAAGACAAGAACACGCGCGGCACGGCAGCCGGCCCCTGGGCGCGCGCAGTCGGAGTCAGCGCCGAGGGCAGGCTCCAAAGGAGGAGGAGAAGGAGCGCCAGCGCCGCCCGAGCGCAGAGCCGACGATCACGGAGCAGCAGGCAGGCAAGGCACGGAGGAGACACGGTTTCGACAGCTGCGCCCGAGCCGTTCTGATCGGGCGTTATTGATAATGAAAATCCTATTCTAAATAGCGAGCCTGGCCGACCTGTCAAGCCGCGCCCCCCTACGCGCAGGACACCATTCTGGAATTTTCGCGCAGCAATCGAGTGAAGCGAAAGCCGACCGAGCCGCGTCAAGCCACGGATCGGGTCGAATAGCGCGGGTCAAACTCACGCGAAGATGAAAACGGAAGTCAATTGTGGACGGCATGCCATCCGCTACCGAACGCCCGCGGATCAGGTCCCGCGGCGCCTTACGAGTAGCTCCACCATCACCGGCTTCGACGGCCGCACGGTGCCGATGGCCACGGGCCTCACGTCATGACAGGGCCGCAGGTTGAACTCGTAGCGGAGCAGCATCTGAGCCACCAGGATGGTGGTCTCGATGAGCGAGAATGTGTTGCCGATGCAGATGCGGGGGCCGATGGAGAACGGCAGATAGCTCCCCGGGTGCCGCCCCTTGTTGCGAGCCGGCTCGAAGCGCTCTGGATCGAAGCGCTCGGGTCGTTCCCAGGTGATCGCGGTGCCGATGCGCCGCCCAGATGAAGGGCAAGACGACCTCCCCTGCTTCCACGCGATAGCCCCCGAGCTCGTCGGCGGCCACGGCGTTGCGCCCCACGATGGCCGCGGGAGGGCGCAGGCGCAGCGTTTCATCGATGACCTGCCGGACGTACTGGAGTTTCGGCACGTCGGCGAACCCAGGATCGCGACCACCGAGTACGCCATCCACTTCTTCGACCATGCGGCGCAGCACCTCGCGTTCTTCGGAGAGCAGCGCGAACAACCAGGTCAACGTGAGCGCGGTGGTCTCGTGTCCGGCGAGGAAGAGCGTCAGCACCTCGGAGCGCACGGCCTGGTCGGAGAGGGGCTGGCCCTGTTCGTCGCGGGCATCGAGCAACATGGAGAGCAGCGTGCCCGAGTCGGCGCCCCGCTCGCGCCCCACTCGGATGATGTCGTAGACGTTTTGGTTGAGCTCACGCAACGTGCGTCTGAATTTGAAGTTGTGGGGCGTGGGCAGCCAGCTCGGCAGCGGCACACCGTTGACGCCGTTGCTGAGCACCTCCAGGGCCTCGCTCATGGTGTGGTAGGAGATTGCACCGCTCGCCAACGTACCGGGTCCGAACAGCGCGTTGACCACCACGTCCATGGTGACCGCGACCATCTCGCGATGGATATCCAGGGTTTTCGAGGTAGTGCCGATGCGCGCGGAGAGGTCGTCGAAGTAGCGGGCGCCACGATCGATCATGATCTGCGCGAGCCGCTCCAAAGATTGCCGATGGAATGCCGGTTGCGCGAGCGTACGCCGAGCGCGCCAGGCTTCCCCTTCCAAGGTCACGAGCCCATCGCCCACCAAGGTCCGCAAGTGGTCGTAGACGGGCCCCTTCACGTAGTTCTGACGCTGTCCCAGCAGCACACGTTGAAGGTCGTCGGGGTGGGCCGCCACGGTGGCGCGCATGCTGGCGGTGCGGATACGAAACACGTCGCCGTGCACCGCCCACTGCTGCTCGAAGAACGGCAAGAGTCCGCGGAACACCCCGAGGTTGCCGACCACCGGCCAAGCCCGCGGGCCAGGGGCCACGCGTTTTACGCTCTCGATCGTCTGCGTCTCTTGCATGGGCTTCCCTCGTCCTTCGGTTTCAGGCCCGGATGGGCGGGCGATGGCTCGATTGGCAGGTCACGTCGTCTCGCTGGTGGTCTCAGTAATCGGCGGGCGCGCACAGGCTGACGCCACGCGCAGCGGCTCCCGCAATGCCTTCATTGCAACGTTCGCCCGCGGCGCAGTCGGAGTCACAAAAGCAGTACGTGCGGCACGCGCCCGCCACGCAGGTCTGCTGCGGCGGACAGGTGGTCGAGAGCGCCGACTCTCCGCACGGAGTCGCCGGCAGCCCACTGAAGACACAGCGTCCGGTGAGCGGGCTGGCCTGCGGATCCAGCGTGCACTGGGTGACCCCTGCGGTGCAGCCGGTATTGCGGACTGGATCGCAGCCAGTCACCGCGGCTGGCACGCATTGCTCCGGCTGACCTGCGTCGTCCCGCGAGCTCGCATCGGCCACGGCCCCATCGGAGCGCGGCTCGGGCTTGGAGGCATCGTGGACCGGATCCTCAGGGTCGGGGTCGTCATCGCCGTCGGCTTCTGGCTCGCTCGGCTCGAGCACAGCCCCATCGCGGCCCGCGTCCTGCTGAGGCTCCACCAGCGCCAGAGCGTCGCCGCCGGACCCGCCGAAGCGACAACCCGCGAGGACCAGCCACAGCATCCTGCGCAGCGCCCTCATAGATTCACCGCCAAGTACAAGCCTGCCGTGGTCAGCCAGCCTCCGCTGGAGAAGCCGGGCCAGCCAGGATTGTTGGTCTGCAGGCCCGCGGCACCGGCAATGGGCACGCCGCTCAACTGGGCGTCATCTGGTACTTCGTCTTTGACGAGCGAAGGAGTGCGGTCGCGACCGTCGGCAAAACTCGGCGGCGTGAGCTTGCGAACCGACCGATGCAGCAGCCAGAAGCTCTGCAATGACACGCCCAGCCTCAACGTCGTATCGAGGACACGAAATGCGTAGTCGAGGTTGAGGTTGGTGCCCACCCGGTCGTTGTCCACGTAGTTCGAGCGTCCGAACTGGAGTGGCACCGGGGTCGGCTTGTACTGGAGATCGAGGCCGACTCGCAAGTCGTGGAACGTGCCTCGCAGCCCCACCGCGGGCGTGATGGTATCCTGCCAGGCGAGCCCAGGTAGAGGTCGCTCGCCATGACGATCGACGTAGCGAGACCAGCGACCGAACAACGCCGAGGCGGACAGTGTCAGGGTGCGCGAAGCCTGCTGCAGCACGTCGACGCTGGTGCCTAGCGAGGCCTGCCAGGGCATCCAGTCGAACACGAAGTGCATGCTGGAGGTCTGTTCCAGGCCGCTCGCGAGCAAGAACCGGACGTGGGCGTCCACCTGCTGCCGCTGCGGAGCGTGCAACGTGCCCGTGATGCGCCAGCGCGGCAACGGGTTCCAGGCGAAGCCACCATGCGGCGCGAAGCCCACGTTGCCCTGGGCGTCCACGTTGAGCACCAGGTCCTGCAGTCGAGCTGCGTCGGCCACGAACACTGGCGTAGTGGCCGCGGCGCGCACGACGAAGCTGCTGCCGAGCCCGAGCGAGAAGGCTTTGTTGAAGCGATAGCCAATCCCCGTCGACATGGCCAGGGGCGAGGTACGATCCCCGTACAGCTCCGGGTGCAAGCTGTTCGAGAGGTATTGTTCACGCTCGTCCACGTAGAAGCTGCGCATGCGCAGGAACGGCTGGTTGGGAATGAGTCCGTAGAGGCCGATCGAGAGCCGCCGCTCGAAGAACTGCGCCACGATGCCAATGGCCTCGTAGCTCTGGGTGCCCTTCCCGGTCCCCGCAGCTTGCCTCGGACGCGCACTGGTGGCGCTGTGAATGCTGGACTCCTCCCGACCGTGCTCGAGGATGTCCGTGCCGAGGGGATAGCCATCGAAGCGCGTACCGTCGGCATGGGCGGCGTTCTCGAAGTCGTTGGGCACGTCGGCGCGCGGGTCGCCACGGGCCGCGACCTGTACATCGATCGCGCTGTGTAGGATCAGAACACCCAGGCTGACTCCAGTGCTTCCGTCGCCCAAGAGTGCGGGATTGAAGTAGGCAGCCGAGGCACCGTTGGCCAGGGTGCGTCCCTGCTGTCCGCCCTGATCGCCGATCGAGCCGCCGAGCTCGAGCAGCGGAGAAGCATGGACGGGCCCTGCGAGCCACATGCTCCAGGCCAAGAGGCACACCGCCAACCAGCACCGCTCAATACGCATCGGCCGTCAACTCGGGCGCGAGGCTGCGCACGCTGGCACAGACCTCGCTGTCGGTGCCCACGGCCTGGGCCGCAGAGAGCTTGGCGAACACGGCGTAGTGCAGCGAGGCGTCGCCGTCCTTGGCGCCGGCTGCCTTGAGGGCATCGGTGGTGACCCCGAGCACCGACTCTTCCTGGCCCCAGTCGAGCGGCAGGCGAAACGTCGTGGCGCGCTTGTCGACTTGCCCGCTGTAGCTGGTCCAGGAGCGCGATGCGCTGTAGCGCGTGCCGTTCAACACACCGCTGATGTGGATGGAGATGCCCGGCTGGCCGTCGCGGTCCCAATCTTCCCAACCTACCGTATCGCCCTGGGCCGGCTGTTCGAGCGACGGCAACGGTCGACTCGTATCGCCGTAGTACGGCATGGTGGCGCCTAACACGCGGTAGTCGCGGCCCCACTGGACGCTGCAACGGCTTCCCATCAGCTTGGCTTTGCCGGTCCGGCGATGCGGATCGTTCTTGGCTTGCATGGCTGGCCACGCTTCGTGCATGTCGATACTGACGCCCAACGATCCGACCCGATTGGCCCCGGTCCCACAGACCAGGCCCTTTTTCACGCGCAGGTTCTCCCCACTCTGCTCGACCTCCAGATACACCCACCACAGCGTGGCCTGCTTGATGCCGAGACCACTCGCCACGAGGCGCTCGGTGATCAACCAGCGCCCGCTGAAGTCGCAGTCCGGGTTGGCAGGGATGGCGCCCGCGTCGCCGCCCATGCCCGCGTCGAAGTCACCGGCATCGGGTTCCGGCGCGGGTCCCTCGTCGCTCTCCGCATCCCCTGCTGCATCGGGCGCGGATGCCGCGCCATCGCGGGGCTCATCGTAGGAAGACGCGTCTGCATAGCGATCGGGCGGCACCTCGGTCACGAAGCACCCTCCGTGACAAAGCGCTGCTACGAGTACTGCGTTGCGTGCCAGCGGCGGCGTCGCGCAAGCGCGGTCTACGAACGCCATCCTCACCATGCCTCCAGGCGCGAATCCCGCGCCAACCCATCCGCCACGGACGAAGGGCACGCGCCGCCCGTGCGCGGCGATGCCCGTGTATTCATGTCCGGGAAGGCACGAAGTTATGACCACCAGGTGAACTTTTTTGAAGCCTCCCCGGCATCCCGCCCCACCGGCGCCCTGCGCCGCCGCGCCCAACGTCAGCTCGCGAAGTCGGCGGCGATCACATGCTCGATATTGCGCTCCGCCAGCGCCGTGATCGAGAGGCTCGGGTTCGCCCCCAGGCCGATGGGAATCAGGGAGCCATCGGTCACGTACAGCCCGGGGTACTCGCGAATCCGCCCGTATTCGTCGGTCGCCTCACCAAGCGGCACGCCGCCGAGGGGATGATAGGTGCACTGGTCCCCGAATTGCCCGTTGTCCTGAAAGGTGAGCTGGGTCGAGTACGCGGTGCCGTTCGCCGCGTTGACCTGATCGAAGATGTACTTGGCGGCCGCCACCGAAGGCTCGTTTTGTGAGCGAGTCCACTGGAGGTTTACGCTGTCGCTGCCCGCGTCGTACTTGAAGTAGCCGGCTTCGGGGTTATCCGCGATCAGGATAATGAAGGATTGCCACGAGGGGACGCCCACCGGAAAGGGGGCAAACTCCGCCACGGTGCGCCGGCCCTTGCCATCGCGCGTGATGAGGCAGTGGGAAGGAATGGTGCACTGATCCGCGCCCGTCGGCAGGGAGAGCGGGGTATCGAGAGCCACGAACAGATCGCCGTTCGGGCCCCACTTGGTGCCGACCTTCTCGTTGAGGTTCGGCAGATCGCCGCGTTCACGGGCCGCCACCAAAAGCTCGCTCGTGGCCATGCTGCCCGCACCGACGAACAGGTGAGTGCAGCTGAACTCCTTGCGCCCGAGCACGCTGCCCTTGAGATCGATGTTCTCGACCTCCACCACGTAGCCGCCTGCCCCATTGGGTTTGATGCGCTTCACGATGTGCAGAGCGTGGAGGGTCAACAAGCCCGTCCCGAGGGCCTCAGCCAGGTAGGTCTTATCGAGACTGCGCTTGCCGTAGTTGTTGCCGAAGCCCGCCTCGCCGCCCAGTGCCGAGCGCGGCACCTGGTTGTCGAGCTCGCGCTCCATGTAGTCGAAGTCGTAGCCAGACTGGAGCTGGGCCCACTTGAAGCCCGCGTTGCGCGCGAGTTCGATGCCCACGCGAGAGTAGCGATAGAACTCCGAGTCGATCATGCGCTGTGAGGCGGAACCTGCGTGGAGCATCATCTTCGCGCGCGGCAGATAGGTCCCGTAGAACGCGTCGGCGTCCACCGCCGGCAGGGTGCGCTCGAACATCGAGCGATCCGGCGCGAGGTAAAGCGCCATGTTGACCAGCGAACCGCCACCGACCCCTCGTCCCTGATAAACACGCATCTCGCGCGGCCCGCGCGCCTCGAGCACACCTGCCTCCACCGGAGTCTCCATCTCGGTGGACACGCCGAGGAAGGTCTTCACCTGGGCCTCGGTCTTGCTCTGGAACCACATCGCCCGACCGTCGGGCGTGAAGGGCTTGCAGAAGATCTTGCCGTCGTCGCCAGGGGTGTTCCAAAGCCGCCCCGCCTCCAGCATCGTCACCGGAATGCCTGCCTCCGTCAGGCGCAGGGCCGTCACCGCGGATCCGTAGCCGCTGCCGATGATCAACACCGAAACTCCGTTGCGATCCACGCGCACACCCGAGTCGTTCAGCGTTGCCGCGTCGTGCCCGGCGTCCGTGGTCCCCGGCTGGCCTCCGCCCGTGGCGGCATCTCCCGCGCCGGCGTCGTCCTCCGAAAGATCATGATCGTCCCGCGCATGCCCCGCTGCAGGGCTACCGCCGCAGGCACCGAGCAACCCGAAACTCGCCACGCGCCCGAGGGAAAAGCTCGTCATGCCCAGGCTGGCGGCAACCCGAAAGGCCTGCCGACCAAAGTCGCGTCGATTCATGGGCCTGAAACCTAGTCATGGCGACACCGAGCACTCCATGGCCGCGCGCGGCCAATCACTTGCTGTCGGCAGCAAGCGTGGATGGGAGGGCACGCCCCCTCGCCGCCCGTCCCATCGCAGAGATTCGCGGTGCTCACGGTTTGGGTGCACGCGCACGGAGTTCGCCCGGCGCGGATAGCCAATCAATGGCCGCGGCCAGCAATTGCTGGATAGCCCACCGACTGACTAGCTTCGGCTCACTTATGACAGCGCCTCGCCATGTTGCTCACCACTCCTTGATCGTCCGCTTCTGCTTGCTCGCTGCGAGCCTCACCGCCTGTTCGGATGGCGGCCGAGCCCAGGGGGCCCCGCCCAACTCCTCGGCCGGCGATGGCGACGGGGATGGCGATGGGGATGGGGACGGCGATGGAGATGATACCGACGAGGGGGACGGCGACCGCCCCGGAGTTGGCGATGGAGACGGAGACGGAGACGGTCATGGAGATGCCGGCACCGACGCCGGATTCCGAGGCTCGTATCAGGAGGTCTTCGATCAGGGCCTCACGCGCTACGTCGGGACCCCACAAGTGAAAGAGACGGAGGTCACCACCTCCGGAAGCGGCGACACCCAGCTGCAAATCCACCACTTCTCCAGCGACAACCGCGGTCCCGCGTGCATGTACGGCGACGAGTACTTCGTGGAAACCCGCCAGGGTTCCTCGGACACACTGATGATCTTCCTGCAGGGTGGCGGCGTGTGCTTGACCGAGATCTGCGCGGCCACGCCCTCGCCCATCCTCTCGCTCCAGCTATTCGACGTCGCTAGCTCCATCGGCATCGGCGGCCTTCTCGACCCGCGTAACGCCAACAACCCCACCAAGGACTTCGACGTCGTCAATGCGCCCTACTGCGACGGATCTCTGTTCGCAGGAGACGTGGACCGCATCCTCTCCGACGGCAACGACAGCAACGGGAAAGACGATCAAGCCTACCAACGCGGGCTGCAGAACCTCACCGCCACGCTGGAGACCGCCCACCGCCTGTTCCCGTCCCCGCCGCGCATCGTGCTGATCGGCTCGAGCGGAGGAGCTTACGGCGTCGTCGCGGGGACGGTGCTCACGCGCTACTTCTATCCGGACACGCCGCTGCTCGTGATCTCCGATTCGGGCGCCCCCATCGTGAACGGCATCGACAAGGGCTTCATCACGCGCGCGCTCACCGAGTTCAACGCCATCAGCCTGATCCCGAAGTCATGTCCGGACTGCCTCGCCAACGGGCACGCCACGGGCATGCTCGAGTGGGCCCTCGATCTCGACCCCCAGCTCACGGTCGCCTACATGACCCACGCGCGCGATCACGTGATCGGTGAGTTTTTCATGAAGACCACGGCGGATCAGTTTCAGGCCGCCGTGGTGGGCGAGACCGATCGCATGCTCGCCAAGTTCCCCGACCGCGCCTATCGCTTCGTCATTCCCACCAACCGCCACACGCTCACGATGGGCCTCGACGACCTTCCCGACGGACTCCAGGGCTCGGTGCTCGGTTTCGCAGGCGGCCTGGGCTTCGGCTTCATCGGCCCGGACGTCAACAGCGAAGCGCTTTCGACCTGGGCCATGGGCGGCATGAAGGAGACCGGGAAGGACGACGACGGGAAGGCCTGGACGGGCTACGACTGGGTCCGCAGCTTGCTCAACGATCCATCGAACACGCCGAGCGTGTTGCAGCTCCAACCGTGAGCCAACGCGCGCATCCTGGTAGGCCACGCCACACGTTTCAGAGGTGACACCAGGGCCCGACGGTTTCATAATCGGCCAGCGCCGGCGCGACTAAGGCAGGTTGCACCGGTGGAGGTAGTGGCCTGCGATGAGCACCCTTCGGTCCTATGCACCCGGCATGGATGACTCGCCTAGGTCCGCCTCGGAGCGGCCTGTCGACGGGCAGAGCGTCGCGTCCAAACCTCCGCAAAGCATGAACCCCGGCCCTGATTCACCGAGCAACCTGGCGGTTTCTACCATCTCCATGGCGGTGGTGCGTGGGCTGGTCGAGGCCGTGGAGCAGGCGGGCGTAGAGCGCGCCATCTTCCTGAGTCGCGCCGGCATCGAACTGGAGAGCCTGCAGGCCGCCGACCTGCGCATCCCGCGCGCCGAGGGGTTCCGGGTGTGTGAGTTGGCGCTCGATCTCACCGATGATCCCGCGTTCGGACTCCACTGGGTCGAGCGCCTCAGTGAGCGCATGTTCGCGCCCGTCTCACATCTGATTGCCCACTGCCCGAGCCTGCGCGACGGGCTCGCGCTGCTGGCGCGGTTTTTCCGCCTGCTCGGTGACGACGCGCCCTATCGGGTGCTCGAGGACGGCGACCGCGTGACCATCCAGTGCTTCAGCACGGATCATCCGAGCGTGCGCACGCGCCGCTTCGAGGCCGAGATGCTGATGGGGGGATTCTGGAAGCTGGTTCGCAGCTTCAACATGAATGCGCGCCCGGAGCAGGTCAGCTTCAGCTACCCCGCGCCTCCCTATCACGCCGAATACACGCGCCTCTTCGAGGGCCTGCAGCGCTTCGACGAACCCTTCACCGGCCTCGTCTTCGACAGCGCGCTACTGAACGCCCCGTCGCCCCAGAAAGACGACGACGTACGCGAGGCCCTGCAAGCGCTCGCCGAACGGCGCCTCCTGCGCGTGACCCACAGCACGCCGTACTCCACGCGCGTCCGCGAGTTCCTGGTGCGCGAGGGACTGCCGCACCGGACGGACATGCAGAGCGTGGCCCGCGCGCTCGATATCAGCGTGCGCTCGTTACGCAGGCGGCTCGAGGAAGAATCCAAGCCCTACAACGAGATCCTCGGCGAGGCACAGGCAGCCGTGGCCAGGCAGCTGCTGCAAGATCACCGGCGCACGATCCAGGAGATCGCCTACGAGATGGGGTTCTCCGACCCGAGCACCTTCCATCGCGCGTTCAAGCGCTGGACCGGCATGACGCCGAGCGCCTACCGCGAAGAGCTGCTGCGCAACTCGGGCTGAGGCGAGCTAGCCCCGGCTGGTGTCGTTGAACACCATGACAGCGCGTTGGCCGGCTCCGCCTTACCATCTCTCTGACGAGCGCTCGCGGCCACTTCCAGCCGTTGCGTGCTCCCATCCAGGAACCTGCGGGGGACATGGTAAACGCGGAACCGTCCTACGATCGCGCGCTGTACTTCGACGCCACGGTGCTCGCCTTCTCGCTTCGCTACTTGAGCCTCTATTTCTCGGGCGAACAGCTATTGGCGCGGGTGGCCCTGATGCTCGGTCGCACTGCTGCCTCGATGGGAGAGGCCCACCAGCTGGCGGCCGCAGGCCCCCTCGAGGACCTGTGCTGGCTGTTGCGGAACACGCCCGCGGCAGAGCAGATTCTGCTCACTCATTTGCTCCTCGCGACCGCGGCGCCGACCTACGACGCAACCCATCGACAGGGCCTGATGCGTGACGCCGAGGCGCTCGGCGTGAACAAATCGGAGTTCGAGCGCATCGAGAACGACGTGGCCGCCCGCATGGGCCTGCTCGGCTATCCACGCCTCGGGCCGCCCCCACTTCGCTTCCCCCCGCGCGAGCTCGAGTTCGTGCAAGTCCATGGCGGCGAACGTCTGCACGTGGTGCTCGGCGTGCCGGGCTTCCTCGGCATCGCCGACGGCTTTCCACGCACCTGGTCTGCACTCAACTTGCTCTCGGAGTCCGCGCTCGTGCTCGCCGTCTCCTGGGAGTCGCAGGCGCTGGCCTGGCTAGGCGCGTCACTGCACTCCGCGGCCACCGAGCTCACTTCGCAGGGACTCTTGCGTAAGGTCACGGCGGCCGCGACGCACCAGACCACGCTGCGCCGCGCGGACACCGATGCCCGCCTGCCTGCCTGGCCCGACGCTGGCTTCTCGCTGCTCAATCTGTTCGATCTCCCCTGGGACGTGGTGCGACAACGCGCCGAGAAATCGGGCCGCATCCTGGCGCAGGAGATCATGCAGGGCACCTTCAGCCGCGCCCCCATCTCGCTGTGCGGCTTCTCGCTTGGGGCGCGCGTGATCCTGGAGGCGCTCGCCCACCTCGACCTTTACGGTTGCCATCATCGGATCCAGGACGTCGTGCTGCTGGGTGGAGCGGCAGGCGTGCGCCACCCCGGCCTCTATGCCCTGCCCCGCGTCTGCTCGGGACGCGTGATCAACGGCTACGCCGAGAACGACTGGGTGCTCGGCTATCTCTACCGGGCACGGCAACATGAGCGCGCCATCGGTCTCGTGCCCCTGCACCGCACGGGGGTCGTGGACGTCGACCTGACGCGTCTCGTCAGGGGACATCTGACCTACTCGCACAAGCTCGAGCCGTTGCTGCGCGTCTGTCTCGAAGCAGCGTCGTAGCGCTATTTCAGGCGCAGCTCGTTGTCCACGTGAGCTTGGCCCGCGATGCCACGCACGATGTCGTCGAGCGCTGCGCGCTCCTTTCCGCTGTTCACCACACCGCGCAAAGTGACGTGACCATCCTTGGTCACGATGCTCACGTTCTTGGCGTTGTAAGAGAGCCGCTTGTCCGCGAGGACGACCTTGCGAATGCTCTGGGTGAGCGCACGGTCCGTCTCGCTCGTGCCTTGCTCACCCGTCGTGGTCAGCACGTCGCTCGCGTCGAGATTGCGCTTCATGGAGTCGAAGGCTCCAAAGTCAGGATCGGTGGTGGAGGCGTTCGGATCCTTGTGGCTGACTCGCGCTGGCGCGGGCGGCGCTTCGGCGTCCCTCGCTTGCGCTTGCGAGTCGTTGGCGGGCATCACGTAGGTTCCGAGTGCCGCGTTGTGCTCGTCCGCGGCGTGCCGCGGGGCATCCGCCAGGCCCAGCTGTGCCTGACTGTCTGCCATGCGGCCCAGGGACTGCACGGCCTGTTGCGAAGTCGTGTGATCCTGGGCGTGCTGGTGGGCACACCCGATGACTGCGATGGCGCTCAACAAAACGGAGGTGCGAAACATCTGCTCCCTCTCCTTCGCATGCGGACGGGGCCGCTCAAGAGCTGCCCGCTAGCAGTGCATACCGTGTGCCGCAGCGAATTTGCCGGAGTTTTGCTGGTGCCCTCGCTGTTCGATCTCGCGCGTCAGTGTCAGCGATGCTCAGGCGTGACGTCCCACCACACCGCGCGTCGGGCGCTCTGCACCGTCCTCGACGCCGGCGCTGCTCCCAACGCGGAGGAGCTCGCGTACTCGCCTCAACGCTCGCTGTCGAGGTGTGCCATTTGAGCGTCCGCGTAGCGCGATCCTGCGACGGCATCGGCCGGCACCAACGCCTCGAACTCGCGCGCTTCGGCGGCGCTCAAGGGGCGCTCGAGCGCCGACAACGTGTCCTTCAACTGTTCCCGCGTTCGTGCCCCCACCAGCGGTACCAGGCGCGGCTGCTTGTGCAGGACCCACGCGATGCACAGCTGCGCCGCGCTCTGACCACGCGCTCGCGCGAAGCCCTCGATGGACTGCACCACGCGCTCGTTCTGGGCCCGGTTCTGCTCGGCGAAACGCGGCAAGAAGCGCCTAAAATCAGCGGCGTTTACGCCCGGTTTGCGGCCGCTCAAGAGGCCGCGCGAGAGCACTCCATAGAGGGTCGCGCCGATACCGAGCTCCTCCAAGGCGGGGAAGATGCGCTGCTCGGGCCCACGCGTCACGACCGAGTACTCGATCTGGAGATCGGCGATGGGATGCACGCGTTGGGCGCGCCGGATGGTGTCGACGCCCACCTCGGACAAGCCGACGTGCCGTACGTAACCCTGCTTGACCAGATCCGCGATGGCACCGACGGTGTCTTCGATGGGCACATTGGGATCGAGCCGACAAGGTCGATAGATATCGATGACGTCGACGCGGAGGCGCTTGAGGCTGTAGGCCACCCAGGTTTCACGGCCGCGGGCCGCGTATCGAGGCCAAGCCACGCCCCGTCGGGACCACGCATGGCACCGAACTTCACCGAGACGAGCGCCTTGTCGCGTCGGTCTGCCAGGGCACGTCCCACCAGCAGCTCGTTGTGGCCCATGCCATAGAAGTCGCCCGTATCGATCAAGTTCACGCCGCGTTCGAGCGCTTCGTGGATGGTGGCGACGCCCTCGTCGTCGCTGCTCGCACCATAGGCACCAGACATCCCCATGCAGCCGAGCGCCAGCGGGAACACCCTGGGACCAGTGGCACCGAGTGCACGCACCTCGCTTGCTGTTTCGCTCAATGTCGTCATGGATCACCTCGTGCTGAGGGATCCAAACTAGGCCGCGCGGTCTCCCGAATCTAGCCCAGCATCGACGCCACAGCGGAAAGACCTGCTGGGGTCGCTGGCCGCGGCCACAACGTTACGCAGCGGCGCGACGCGGCTCACGGCCCCGCACACGCGTGGCGGTCGCACCACGCCCGTGAGCGCGCGTCGCTAGGCTCCCCGAGTGGGGCTCAGATGAGATCGATCAGGAGGGGCGGTTCCTCGTCGGGAGGATCCACCGGCACGCACTTGCGGCTCTTCAGCTCGTACTGGCCATCGTCGCCATCGCCGTCGCCATCCCCGTTCGTGGCAGGCGGTGCAGGCGGAGCCGGAGGCGCAGGCGGCGCAGGTGGCGGCGGCGGACACACAGCCTTCACTCGCAGCGCGTGACCGCTGCCACCATGGGCGGCATCACAGGAAGTCCCCAGCAATGTGAGGTTGTCGCCTGCGGCATCGAGGGCATAGCCGTTGGCGTCGCCCACCGTGAGAACTTGGCCGTCGAGCGTGACTTCGACCTTCCAGGGATCGACCACCTTCGACTTGAGTGCGAGTTCGCAGCTGGCCGCGCGACCCGCCAGAGCTTCGAGGGTCTTGAACAGCGTGTCGTGGTCTCCCACGGCGTGATGCTGCGTGTCACCCGTGCCGCCCGCCTGGGCCATCATGTCGAGAGCGCTGCGCAGGTCCTTATCCTGCTGGGTGTCGTAGCCGAGCACGTAGGTCTTGATGCCGTCCTGGGTCATCGCTTGAATGCGCGCCACCGTCTGCGGAATTGCTTCGGGCTGGCCAGTCCCCGCGGTACCGAGTCCCAACCCGACCGAACCGAGTCCACCCGAGTCGCCCGACGCGCAGTTGGGCGCACCGTCCGTCACCAAGAGCACCGCCTGGGAGCTCGTGGGCGACGCCATCGCCTTGAGCGTCTCGTGGGCGTTGCGGAGTGTGGAAGCCGTGGGCGTGGCCCCCGAGGGCGCCATCGAATGCAGCTGCTGACTGATCGCGGTGCCGGTGCCCATGCCAGGCATCACGCGCACTTGGCCGGGTTCGCAGGTGTACTCGCCGAGCACGCTACCACTCTGACGGAGCAAGCAGTCCTGCTGCTCTGCCGCGGTCTTGAATGCCGAGCAGTCCCCGGGAAAGGTCATCAATCCCAGGCGGAGTGTCTCGGGTACGCTGTGCGTGAGATCCTCGACGGCCGACACCGAAGGATCCCACCGGTTGGCGTTCAGGTCGTGCATGCTGCCCGAGCGGTCGAGCACCACCAGCACGTTGGCGATCGCGTTGTCGAACTCGACCGTGTAGTCCTCGCAGCCTGGCGTCGTGGGCGTGTTGCCGTCGCCGTCGCCAGCGGGCGTCTCGGTGCAATCGAGGCCCTGGCCATCGAGATCCCCGTCACCCTGATTTCCGTCCCCATCACCGCCATCGCCTGCGCCGCGCATGCGACCCGAGCACGCGGAGAGCAACAAGAGCGCGCACAGGGAGGCCGAGCGAGGGGCCGAACGGAGGTTGGGCAAGTTTGACCAAGATAAGGAAATGTTCATGAGTCGCTAGTTAGCTTTGCATTTCTGGCCATTTCAATGCCCTGCCGCGCCAGGACATGTTTTGTCCGCCAGCAGACATGGGCTTGCGCATGCGAGATTGCGCACGCGAAGCGAACGCTCAACGCGATGCTTTGGGGGGTGGAGGTGCGCTGCTGCTGGGCCGCAACGCCGCGGGCGACTTGCCGGTCCAGCGCCGCACCGCGCGGTGGAATGCGCTGGCGTCCGCGAAGCCCAGGGCATGGGCCACTTGCTTCACCGAGCGCGTCGGATCCAGCAACATTGCCTCGGCCTGCTCACGCTGCACACGCTGCACGAGGGCGGGAAACGGCGTGCCTTCGGACTGCAGGCGTCGCCGCAGCGTGCGTCCGCTCGTGCCGAGTTGGGAAGCGATCTCGTCCATGGTGAGCCGATGGTTGTCCGGACTCGCGCGCAGCAGGTTCAGCACGCGCGCGGAGAGTCCGTCGAAGCCGTGCTGCGCCAACAGACCGTCCGCATACTCCGTCAAACGCGCCTCGAGATCGGCCACGTAGTTGGGCTGCGGTTGCAGGGCGTGCTCGCGGTCGACCACCACCTCGGTGGCAGGCGCGTTGAAGCGCAGCGGACAACCGAGCACCTGCTCGTACACCTCGACGTGGTCCGGAGCCGGATAGTCGAACGCGATCAGGCGAGGCACGCCTGCGATGCCCGCGTGCTGTCGCAGCAAGCGACGCAACGAGAAGGCCACCGATTCCATGTACGCGCGGTGCGCGCGCAGCGATGGCGAGTGGCGCACCATGGAGATGCGGCAGAGCTCGGGCTCGTCGTACACGTAGAAGAGCGGTAGGCTCGAAAACAGGGGCCAATAACGGGCCATCAGGTCGACGCCGGATCGAAAGTGCTGCACCACCGTGAGGGCGTGGGCGACGGCGCCGAAGGCACCGAAGGTGGCGCGCTGCCACCAGTGCAAGCCGAGTGCGGGATCACCGGTGAGGTCGAGCGCGCGCTCCACGAGCTGGTCGAGTTGGATGAGCGGCTGGTTGCGCTCGGAGGAAGCGAGCTGCGCGTCGGACAGCGAACTGCCGCGCAACAGGTCGGCGCGGGCGACGCCGCTCGCCTCGAGCGCTTCGATCAAGCCGCGCGTGAAGGCCAAGGATATGACTGGCCCGCGAGTTTCGCCGTCCCCCACGAAGCGACGGTTAACCCGACCAATGTGGGCAGGTCGTTGACCCGAACGACCATTTGTTCTTGCCGCCAAGACGCACGGGATACTGAATTTTACGCCGCAGTTGCACTACTGCGATCAGTTCTCGCTCGTTCGTTGGTCGCAACTGCACAAGACCGTTCTGACTTTTTCGTTCGGCACGCATCGCGAACGCACGGCGACGTTCTACTCTGTCTCGGCTCTCGGCCAGACGCGCATGCGGCGCCGAACGAGCTCCACAGAGAACCTTCTTCACGCGTTCGGGTTCTCTTCACGGAGCTCTGACGATCGCGCGGCGTCCGGCGTACGCGCGACGAGAGCACTCCAGCATTCGCTTGAAGCACGTTGAAGAAAGTCCTCCACCGTCGCTCCGCTTCGACGCGCGCATCGAACCAGCACGCGCTGGCTCCTCCCACTTGCGTTCGCCACGCGCGTACCAAGCGAGGCCAGGCACCGCTCCGCGCATCGCCTCAAAGCGATCCCGCGCGCGGTCCCATCGGGCGTCGAAAGAGGAGCGCCCCCCAACTCCTCGTGCCGACCGAAAGACGCCGCAAAAGCCAGACTCCCCTCCCCAATTGGCGCCCAACCAGCTGAAACAGCACAACATTCAGGAAGCTGTTCGCCCACGAAACAAGCCAGGCCGACCGGGCGCCCATTGAGTCCGATGTGTTTCTCGTACGTTTCCTATTTAGTGGCGGCGGCCTCCTGCGTCCGCTACAACTTTGCGCCGTGAGCCTCGCCCGCGTAGACGCCCCTTCCCGTCGCGTCCTGTTGTCCTCGGTCGGCGCCGGACTCTTCATTTTGAGCCTGGCCGCGGTGGACCTGGTGCTGCGCGGTGCCGTTCCGCTGTCCGCCCTGATCCCTCCTTTCGGAGCGAGCACGGTGATCGTGTTCTTCTCCCCGGAGAGTCCCGCAGGTCGTCCCTGGAACGTCACGGCAGGTCATCTCGGCTCGGCGCTCGTCGCCATCTCGGCCATGACGCTGATCCCGAATTCGCCCGTCGCCGTGCAGGCGGCGCTGGCCGTGTCTGGTGCCGGCATCTGGATGGTCCTGAGCCGCAGCATTCATCCACCGGGCGGTGCCACGGCGCTGCTCGCCACGCTCGGCGGTCCCAAGCTGAGCGCGCTCGCCTTCTGCGCTTGCCTGCTCACGGGCTGCTTCACGCTGTGCAGCGTGCGCTGGCTGGTCGACTTCGGCGTACGCATCTCGGAACGCTCCGTCCCGCGCTCAGCCACCGACGCGGGACCTCACGCGTAGCGCAAGACGCCCACGTCTCGTCAGTGGACGGGCGGGGGCGCCATGACGCAGTGCACGACCTTGGCCTGCTCGGCTTCGCAGAAGCCGGACTTGATCGCTGCGAGTCCCTGCTCGGTGCACTCCCAGTTCGCGGCGGGTTCACGCAGCATGCAGGCCGTAGCCGCCCGCATCTCCGCGTCACACAGTCCCTCGGTCATCGATGCCTTACAGACGGCCTCGCAGGTGGATGCCTTGGCGCACGCGAGCTCGGTGGAGCGCGTGCAGATGGCGGCGCAGGGAGAGTCTGCGCGCAGTTTGCCGGCCGGAGCAGGGCGCGGCGCTTCCTGCGCGGACGCGTCGACGCCTGGTGTGGGTGCGGGCTTGGCCGCTGCGGGATGTCCCGACCCGATGCCCTCGGCAGCCAGCAGCGGATTGGAAGGGGCCGGTGGATCACAGGCGAGGATGCTCGGAACCAGGAGCATCGCCAACGCCAACATTCTCAGCTTCGACATGGCCCCTACTCTACTCGACCTGGTGCGACCGGGCTCCCCTCGAAGCCTCCCGACGACTCCCCCATGCCTCCCGACGGACACGTCGGCGCCGCGCACGCGATGGCCGGGTGCGCTATGCACCCGGGCGGAGGCTCCCATGAACACCACCGCAGTTCTCGGATGTCGTTGCGGCAAGGTGCGCGGCCATGTGGCCGACGCCGCGCCTGACCAGGTCAATCGCATGGTCTGCTATTGCGATGATTGCCAAGCCTATCTGCACTACTTGAAGCGCTCCGACTTGCTCGACGAGCACGGCGGCACGGACATCGTCCAGGTCGCGCCGGCGGCCCTGCGATTCGACCGCGGCGCCGAGCTCATCGTCGGCATGCGCCTGTCTCCCAAGGGTCTCTTCCGTTGGTATGCGAGCTGCTGCAACACGCCCGTGGGCAACTCGCTGACGCCGAAGATCCCCTTCGTGGGCATCGTGGCGAACAGCTTCGAAGATCCGGACCGGCACTTCGGAAAGCCCACTGGCGCGGTGCAAGGCAAGTTTGCCATCGGCGCACTGCCCGCAAGCGCCAACAAGACGCCGGTGGGTCTCTTGATCGGCGCCGTGCTCAAGGTGCTCGGCTGGCGTCTGCGCGGGAAGGCGTGGCCCCATCCGTTCTTCGCGCCTGGCTCGAACGAGCCGAGCCACCCCGTGCGCGTGATCGACAAGGCCGAGCGCGATGCTCTGCGCGCGTGGTGCGGCCCCAACCCGACCGCGGCGGCCGAGCCTCACGGCATGCCAGGCTGAGCGGCCGGACCGCGGGTCCTCGTTGGCGCCCCGCTGGCCCCGGCGTGCTACACCGGCGGCCCCGATGTCGGCACTCAAAGGTTCCCTGACTTACGCGCGCTTCTTCGTCGAAGGCGAGCCGCCCAAGGACTTTCGCGAACGCTACATGAAGGCCATCCGCCTGCGCGTGATGAAGCCGCTCGTAGCCGACGAAGACGCCCTCGAGCGCTCGGGCTGGTGCGCCATGGGCGACCCATTCGAGCTCGAACTCCGACACGACAACTGCTTCTACAACAACTTCATCAACCTCGGCCTGCGCACGGACCGCTGGGCCATCCCCAATACGTTGCTGAAGACCAAGACCCGCGAGGCGGAGCAGGCCTTTCTGGAGAAGAAGGGGCGCGAAAAGCTGTCCAAGCGCGAGCGGACCGAGCTCAAGGAGGTGGTCGCACGCAAGCTGCGTAAGCAGTTCGTGCCAGCCATGCGCGTGACCGACTTCTCATGGTCACTGGAGGAAGGCGTGGTCCGTTTCTTCAGTCAATCCGCCAAACCCGGGCTCGCCATGGGGGACCTCTTTCAGAAGACCTTCGGGCTCAAGCTGATCCCGGATGCGCCCTACACCCTGGCCGACCGACTCGGGCTCTCCAAGGGCGAAGAAAAGGCCTGGGACAGCCTCGAGGAGACCCAGCTCCTCACGCGGGAGGTCTGACGTGCAGCTCGTCGATCGCATCGAGAAGCGTCGCTTCGTGGGCCGAGAGTTCTTGCTTTGGCTCTGGTTCGAGTCCGAGATTCTGGAGGCGACCCTGAGCACGACCGAACATGGCCCCTTCGGGCTGTGGCTCGAGAAGCGGCTCGTCCTATCGGCCGGCAAGGTAAGCACCAAGATCAGCGCGCCCTCCCCGGGCTTGGGCCGCGAGGCCAAGGAGGCGCTGCTCGCCGGACAACTGCCGGAGAGCGCCGGCCTGCGCGTGGCCTGGAACGGCGACGAGACCAGCGTGACGTTCAAGGCGGAGCAGATGGCCCTCTCGGGGCTGAAGCTACAGACCGTGCTCGGCAAGGAAGAGAGCATCCAGAACACCTTGGTGGAGGACCTCAAGCCCAAGGCGAAGCCCAAGCAGCGCCGCGGCCGCGAGGCGCCCGACGAGATCGACGAGTCGCGCGAAGCCTTCTACGAGCGGATGCACATGACTCAAGCCTTCGAGGGACTCATCGAGGCCCTCTACCGCGATTTTCTCGATCTGCGCTTGAGCGGGAGCTGGGACGAGTCGGTGAAGCCGATGCTGCGCACCTGGGCCCAGGGCGGCAACGTGGACCCCGAACGCTACGCGCGCGTGAAGCGTCCTCGCAAGGGCGGTCGCTCGAGCTGAGGGCTCGCGCGGAGCCTGGCAGCCGAGCGGCTCAGGCAGCGCGCGGGCGCGCGCGAAACGGGACGGTACGCGAAGACTGACGCTGACCATCGGCAAACACGTCCACGGCGATACCCAAATCCCTCTCCACGCGCAGCACCACCCGGCCAAAATGCATCTCGGCCGCACGCCGAATCGCCTCTTGAGTGTCCACGATGAGCCAGCGTGCCACCGGCATGGTCACCATGCCCTGAGCTGCCCGGGGGCCCACCTCCCAGGCAGCAGTCAACGGCACGCGTGCCGAGCGAGCTTCCACCTGCAAGAGGTTCACCGTGCTGACAATGAAGTCGCGCGCGCTCATCGAGTTCTTTTGGAGCACGTCACTGGCCAGACTGAAGGCAGCTGCGCCGCTCAGATACGCGGCCAGCGAGTCCGAGGCAGCGCGCAACAGGAGCTCCCCTTGGCTGGTGAAGATGCGCTTGGCGCCCAGCTCCACCTGCAGCCGCGCTGCGGTCTGGGACTGCACGAGGTCTTGGTGGAGCAAGGCGATGGTCTGCGCCTGCGGGTCCCGCTCCGCGCGCAACCTGCCGAAACGCTCCATCAGCGAGACCGCGTGAAGCTCCGCCTCGATACCGATGGCGGTCAGCGCGAACAGCGGCTGCAGGCGATCGGCCAGCGCGGCTTCTTGCACGGCCAGGCACAGCGCGCCCGCCACATCGAGCTCCGGAGACAGCAAGGGAACTCCGTGGCACGTGTTCCGGTGGAACCCGCGGATGAAGTGCTCCCTGCCAGAGACCTCGACGTAGCGCGCCTCCGCGAGGGCCGTGCCCACACCGTTGGATCCGACGTACGCCTCGCCCAAGAGCGTCCCGCAGGCGAAGTGGCTGCCGGGGTCTTCGTGCCCCAGCACGCTCTCGCGGGAGTCCACCACCACACCATCGGGCGACGTCACCATCACGGTGTGCTCGCGCAGGCCCGCGGCGGATGACAGTGCCTCCAAGTAAGGTCGAGCAGCGGACGCGAAGGCGTAGTGGTCGCGCAGCACGCGCTCTGCATCGTGGACCGAAAGGTGCTTGGCGCCCGTCAGTTCCTTGTTGATGTGCAGGCGCTTCGAACGTTGCCACTGGCGGCTCAAATCGTCGCGACGCTGCTCCGCGGTGCGTTCCCCTTTGGAGTAGCTACGCCAGGGGACTCGTGCGCGTGCGTTGGCCGCGAGTTGCATACCCTGAATGTGGTTTAGTCCGCCTGAAGCTTCAAACCCGCATTCGTCCTTTGTCGAGCCTTTGTTGCAGCCAACCGGCGTGTTCCATGCGTGCTCGAGCGAGCGCTTGCGCGAAGTTCCGAGCCGTCCCGAGCAGAGAACATCAACGCACCGAAGCTGGAACAGCGCCTCGTCGAAAGGTCGTCGAATACGCTGCCAGATCCCTCGTCGCGCGCTTGCTGCGTACGCATTGCGTCGCAGCTGGCCGTGCAACAGTGCGTGTTATAGTGCGCAGACGTGTCGTTCTGCAGACGACACGCGGGGGGGGGACCTCGATTGCGGCACGAGTCGCGCTCGAGGTGCAGCGCCAGCTTCCCAAGCTGCCCCCGAATCTGCCTGTTCTGACTATCTCGTTGTCCCTCCAGGGGTACAGACCGCATGCGCGGAGACGTCCACCATTTCGGTTCCTCGGGCGCCTTACTGGCCCGCGTAGCGCTCGCCGCCTTGCTGCTTTCGCTGGGAGCCTGTCCGGTCGGACCCAACTTCAAGAAGCCCGAAGTCGCGCTGAATCCCGCCTGGAGTAAGAGTGGCGACACGCGCCTCTCCGCCCAGGCCAAGAGCGACGGTCGTTGGTGGCAAACCTTCCACGACCCGGTCCTCGATCACCTCATCGAGCTCGCCTATCGACAGAACCTGCCGCTACAGATCGCCGGTCTCCGCATCATGGAGGCGCGCGCTCGACTGGGCATCGCCAAGGGGAAACAGTTCCCGCAGGCGCAGGAGATCTTCGCCGGTGTGAGCGCGGTCGGCATCCCGGACTCCGTGGCCAGCGCAGTCGGTTTCAATCGCAACCTCGCGGCCTATCAGCTCGGCTTCGACGCCGCCTGGGAATTCGATCTGTGGGGAAAGTACCGGCGCGGCGTGCAGTCGGAGCTGGCCAATCTGATGGCGACCATGGCGGACTACTACGGAGCCCTGGTCTCCCTGAACGCCGAGGTCGCACGCACCTACGCCGAGGTGCGCACCTACCAGACGCTCATCGAACTCGCCGAGCAGAACGTGGGCATTCAAGAGGACTCCCTGCGCATCGCCGAGTCCAGGTTCCGAAATGGCGCTACCTCCGAACTCGATGTGACCCAGGCGTCGAGCCTGCTCGAGAGCACGCGAGCCTCCATCCCGCAGTTGCGGGCCAGCCTGCAGCAGACCGAGAACGCCTTGAGCACCCTGCTCGGGCAGCCGACGGGTAGCGTGGACGGCTTGCTCGGCGACGCGCACGAGATCCCCCAAGCCCCCTCGACGGTGTCGGTCAGCGTGCCCACCGAGATGCTGCGCAGGCGGCCGGACATCCGCAGCGCGGAGCTGATGGCCGAGGCTCAGTGCGCACGCATCGGCGTCGCCAAGTCCGAGCTCTATCCGAGTTTCTCGCTGGCGGGGGCCTTCGGCTTGTGGGGCAACACCACCGGCATCGGATCGCACAACCTGTTCTCCGCGGACAGCATCTTCTACTTCGTGGGACCACGGTTCAACTGGCCGGTCCTGAACTACGGTCGCCTGACCAACAACGTGCGCGTGGAGGACGCCCGCTTCCAGCAAGCCCTGGTCCACTATCGGGACACGGTGATCCGTGCGGCGCAGGAGGTGGAAGACGCGCTCAGCGGCTTCGTCCTCTCGCAAGACGCGCTGGGCGCCCTCGAACAATCCGTGAGCGCAGCGCAGCGCTCCCAGGAGATTGCGTCCGTGCAGTACCGGGAGGGAGCCGTGGACTTCCAACGAGTGCTGGATGCACAGCGCTTCCTCCTACAGCAACAGAATCGCCTGACCGAGCTGCGCTCCTCGGTCGCGACGAACCTGATCGCTCTGTACAAGGCGCTCGGCGGTGGATGGGAGTCGCGGATCGATCAGCCGGTGGTGCCCGAGCGCATGAAGAAGGAGATGGAGGACCGCACCAACTGGGGTGATCTCCTCTCCGAGCGTCCGCCCGCGCCGCGGAATCAGGTGCAACCAGCAGGCAGCACGGCGGCCACTGCGCCGCGGGGGAAATGAGTCGTGCCAGCAAAGCTCTCCAAGTCCACACTCCGACACATCTTGATCACGGTCGCCGTCCTCGGCGCGAGCTTGGCTGCGTTCCTGTACTGGCGCTCCAAGCGCGACGCGCTCCCGGAGGGAATCATGTCGGGCAATGGTCGACTCGAGGCCAAGCTCGTCGACGTGGCTGCCAAGGAACCGCTGCGCGTGAAGGATATCCTGGTGGACGAAGGCGCTCTGGTGAAGCCCGGTCAGATACTCGCACACCTGGACACGGTCACCCTCGACGCTCAGCTCGCCGAGGCCAACGCCGGTGTGGCGGCGGCCCAGGAGCGCCTCGCGGTGGCCAAGGCATCCATCGTGAAGCAGGAGCAGGAGATCGATCTGGCGCAAATCGAGATGGACCGCTCAGGTCGCCTGGTGCAGGAGAGCGCGGGCTCGCAGCAGGACTTGGACGTACGCAAGACCAAGCTCGCCACCACCCAGGCCAGCCTCACCCAGGCCGACGCCATGCTCCGCACCGCCAACAAGCAGGTGGAGGTCGCGCAAGCCAACGCCAACACGGTGCAGACGCGCATCGACGACGCGACCCTCACCTCCCCGGTGACCGGTCGCGTGCTCTATCGACTCGCCGAGGCAGGCGAAGTGCTCGCAGCGGGCGGCAAAGCCCTCACGTTGGTGAACCTCGAGGACGTGTACATGGAGATCTTCCTGCCGTCCGAGCAGGCCTCCAAGCTCAAGATCGGCTCCGAAGGCCGCATCGTGCTCGACTATGCGCCCGACCAAGCCATCGTCGGACACGTGAGCTTCGTGTCGCCTGAAGCTCAGTTCACGCCCAAGCAGGTGGAGACGCGCAGCGAACGCGAACGCCTGATGTTCCGCGTGAAGATCCAGCTCCCGAAGGAGCTCGCAAGCCGGTATGCGCTCGAGCTCAAGACGGGCGTGCGCGGCGTGGGCTACGTGCGGACGAATCCGAATCAACCGTGGCCGGCGAACCTTCAGAAGCTGGTCACCTTCCAACCACAAGCGGCCCGCTAGCCGCGGCGTGAGGTGCTTGCTTGGTCTCTCCAGCAGAAGACCTGCCGAGTGGTCGCGAGCGTGGTCCCGTCGTGATCACGCGCGGACTGACCCATCGCTATGGCAAAGTCACGGCCCTCGAGAACCTCTCCCTCAGCATCCCCAGCGGCATCATGGTGGGCGTGGTGGGGCCGGATGGCGTGGGAAAGTCCACATTGCTGGGCTTGATGGCAGGGGCCAAGAAGCTCCAGCACGGCGCGCTGCAGGTGCTCGACGGCGACATCGGTGACCCCGCCCATCGCAGACAGGTGGGGCCGCGCATCGCCTATATGCCTCAGGGGCTCGGCAAGAACCTCTATCTCGACTTGAGCGTCTACGACAACGTGGACTTCATGGCGCGCTTGTTCGGGCTCGATGAAAGCGAGCGCCGTGCCCGCATCGACGGCCTGCTCGATGCCACGGGGCTCGGACGCTTCGCCGGGCGTCCGGCGGGCAAGCTCTCGGGTGGCATGAAGCAGAAGGTCGGCCTTTGCGGAGCGCTCGTGCATGACCCGGACCTGCTGATCCTGGATGAGCCCACCACGGGCGTCGATCCGTTGTCGCGCCGCCAGTTCTGGACCCTGATCGACGATATCCGCGCGCAGCGCCCGGGCATGAGCGTGGTGATCTCCACGGCCTACATGGACGAAGCCCAGGCCTGGGACTGGATCGTCGCCATGGACGCGGGGCACGTGCTCGCCACCGGTAGCCCCCCCGAATTGATGCAGCGCACGGGCACGCGCGACCTGGAGCAGTGCTTCATCGCCCTCTTGCCTGAAGAGAAGCGCAAGGGGCACCGCGAGGTCAGCATCCCGCCGCTTTCGTCGCAGGACGCCGAGGTGGTGATCGAAGCGGACGGACTCACGAAGCGCTTCGGGGACTTCACGGCGGTCGACCACGTCACGCTGTCCATCAAGCGCGGCGAGATCTTCGGCTTCTTGGGGTCCAACGGGTGTGGGAAGTCCACGACCATGAAGATGCTCACTGGCCTGTTGCCGCCCACCGAGGGCAGCGCGCACCTGTTCGGAAGCGCGGTGGAGGCGGGCAGCATGGAGGTGCGCCGCAACATCGGCTACATGACGCAGGCGTTCTCCCTCTACGGCGAGCTCAGCGTGCGCCAGAACCTCGTGCTGCACGCGCGCCTCTATCACCTGCCGCCCGACGAGGCCAAGGCGCGCATTCAGGAGCTCGTGCAGCGCTTTGGGCTCGATCCGCACCTCGACGCCCTCTCCGATTCTTTGCCCATGGGCCTGCGCCAGCGGCTCTCCCTGGCGGTGGCGGTACTGCACGGGCCGCAGATCCTGATCCTCGACGAGCCCACCTCGGGCGTAGATCCGGTGGCGCGCGACAGCTTCTGGGAGCTCTTGGTGGACCTATCGCGCAGTCAGGGTGTCACCATCTTCGTGACCACCCACTTCATGAACGAGGGCATGCGCTGCGACCGCATCTCCCTGATGCACGCGGGCAAGGTGCTGGCGGCCGACGCGCCGAATGCGCTGATCGCCCAGCGCGGAGCCGACAGCCTCGAGGAAGCCTTCATCGGGTACATGGAGGACGCCATCGCCGAGGCCGCACCTCCCGCGGCCGCGGCCAAGTCCGGGGCCCCGCTGGCGCCGGAGCCCACGCCAGCCAAGCAGCCTGGCCAGCCGAGCGCTACGGCCCTGCGGCTGCGCCGGCTGCTCGCCTATACCGTCAACGAGACCAAGCAAATCTTGCGAGACCCCGTGCGCTTGGCCTTCGCGTTCGTGGGCTCGGCGCTGCTCATGCTGGTGTTCGGCTTCGGCATCACCACCGACGTCGAGCACATCCGCTACGCGGAGCTGGACCTGGATCGCTCCCCGGAGAGCCGCATGTACCTGGAACAGTTCGCCGCTTCACCGCGCTACTTCACCAGGACCGCGCCGACCTCGTCGTCCGACGAGGCGCTACGCAGGCTGCAGTCCGACGACGTCTCGCTCGTGGTCGAGGTGCCGCCGAGCTTCGGAGCGGACTATCGGCGCGGATCGGAGCCCGAGGTGATGGCCCAGGTCGACGGCGCCATGACCTTCCGAGGCGACACGGTGGCGCAGTACGCCCAGGGCGTGCATGCGAGCACGCTCGCGGACCCCGCGAGCGGACTCGGGTCGGAGGGCCCCACGAAGTACGTGGCCGACGTGGAAGAGCGCTACATGTACAACCCGACCTTCGAGAGCGTCTACTCCATCGTCCCGAGCGTGCCCGCCCTCCTGCTGCTGCTCATCCCGGCCATCCTGATGGCGGTGAGCATCGTGCGCGAGAAGGAGCTCGGCTCGATGATCAACTTCTACGTCACCCCCACCGGCAAGCTCGAATATCTGCTGGGGAAGCAGCTGCCCTACGTGGCCATCGGGACCCTCAACCTGTTGGCCCTCACCGCCATCGCGCTGCTCATCTTCCGGGTCCCCTTGAAGGGGAGCTTCCTGATGCTGGCGCTGTGCAGCTTGCTCTATGTCACCGCCACCACCGGCATCGGCATGGTCATGTCCACCTTTACGAGCAGCCAGGTCGCCGCGGTGTTCGTGACCTCCATCGTGACCATCGTGCCGACCATCCAGTTCTCGGGCCTGTTGCAGCCCATCTCCACGCTCGAGGGCAGCGCGGCCGTGGTGGGCAAGCTCTGGCCGGCTTCCTACTACATGCACGCGAGTTTGGGCGCCTATACCAAGGGCCTCACGCCGAGCCTCATGCTGACGGACGTCTGGTTCCTGGCGGCCTGCATCCCCGTGTTGTTGGCCGTGAGCCTCGCCGGGCTGAAAAAGCAGGAGAAATGACCTCGCTCCTCAACATCGTCTGGCTCGGACTCAAGGAGCTCCGCAGTTTGATGAGCGACATGGTGATGGTCGCGTTCGTGGTCTATGCGTTCACCTTCGCCATCTACGTCCAGGCCACGGGCACCTCGAGCGAAGTCAACAATGCCTCCATCGCCTTCGTCGACGAAGACGGCTCGGCCCTCTCCAAGGAGCTGTTCAACGCCTTCTATCCGCCTCGCTTCAAGGTCCCCGAGTGGATCACGGCCGTCGACGTGCAGCGCACGATGGACGAAGGACGCTACATGTTCGTGGTGGTGATCCCGCCACGCTTCGAGGAGGACCTGCGGGCCGGGCGCCGCCCGAGTATCCAGTTGAATATCGACGCCACCGCCATGCAGCAGGCCGGCATCGGATCGGGCTACATCAAGAACATCGTCCAGAGCCGCATCTCCTCGTTCCTGAAACGCTCGGAGGAGCTGCCTCAACCCGCCATCGAGCTCGTGGTGCGCAAGCTCTTCAACCCCAACGGGCTCTCGTCTTGGTTCAAGAGCGTGGTGGCCATCATCAACCAAATCACGCTGCTCACGGTGGTCCTCACCGGGGCCGCGGTGATCCGCGAGCGCGAGCACGGCACGCTCGAGCACCTGTTGGTGATGCCCTTGAGCGCCTTCGAGATCGCCATGGCCAAGGTGTGGTCGAACGGCCTGGTGATCCTGCTCGCGACGGCGGCGTCGCTGTTCCTGGTGGTGCAGCTGGCCTTGAAGGTGCCCTTCGCCGGCTCGATGACGCTGTGGTTCGTGGGCGTGGTGCTGTATCTCTTCTTCGCCACGGCGTTGGGCATCTTCCTCGGGACGATCTCGCGCTCCATGGCCCAGTTCGCGCTGCTGATCATCCTGGTGAACGTGGTGCTGATGTTGCTCTCCGGCGGTAGCACGCCGGTCGAGAGTCAGCCGCGCTGGCTGCAGTGGCTCACCTATCTCTTGCCGGCGCGGCACTTCGTGTCCTTTTCGCAGGTGATCATCTATCGCGGCGGCGGCCTTCGCGCGGTGTGGCCGCAGTTCGTGATGGTCGGCTCGGTGGGGCTCGGTTTCTTCGTGTACAGCCTGGCCCTCTTCCGCAAGTCCATCGCCGTCAGCAAGTGAGCCGAAGAGGCCGAGGTCGGCGCGCCTTTCCCAGGGCCGGCGAGGACCGCCTCATTTGGCGTTATTCAATTAACTTGACGCTCATAACATCAATATGTAGAACCTGGTCATGGCTCCCCGCAGCTACTCGAGCGCCATCCGCGATGCCCAGGTCGAGCAGACGCGCGCTCTCCTCTTGGAAACCGCCCGAACCATGTTGGCAGAGGGTGGCATCGACGCGCTGACCCTGCCCAGGCTCGCGCAGGTGGCCGGTGTCTCGGTGCCCACGGTGTATCGACACTTCCCCAGCCTGGACGACCTGTTCCGCGCGTTCCTCGAGTGGCTCCGTCCGAGGCTCGGTCTCACCGAAGAGCGCCTGATGAGCGTCACGCCCGAGCAACTCCCGGCGGTCCCCGGCGAGAACTTTCCGCGCTACGAGGCCGAGTCCGGCGTACTGCGTCCGCTGATGGAGTCACGCGAGTTCAATCGCGTGCGGGTGGCCAGCATGCGCGACCGCGCCCGCAAGGCGGCTGCGCGACTGAAGGCGGAGAGCGACGGCTGGTCCGACGCGGAGCGCGAAGCACGCGCAGGCGCCATCTGGGTCCTGCAGTCTCCGCATGTCTGGCGCTGGATGCGCGACACCTGGGGCCTCGACAACGAGGAAGCCGCCGAGGCGGCGAGCTGGGCCATGGCCACGCTGCGCGACGCCCTGCGCCGGGGCAAGCCGGAGAACACCAAGGCAAAGAGCAAGGGCAAGATCCGAACCGCGCCCCAAGCCAACACTGGAAGAGCCAACGGAAAGGCCAAGAAGAGAGCATGAGTAAGGGACGGAAGATCGCGCGCATCGTCGGTGTCGCGCTGGGAGTGCTGGTCGTTGCGGCAGGGACTGGCTTCTGGCTGGCCTCCTCGCAGGCGCGCGCAAAGCTCGAGCGTCACTTCGAAGCTCACACGGTGGACTTTGCAGTGCCCAATCCGCTCACGCAGCAGGAGCTCGACGAGCTGCGCGCCGAGCGGGCCAAGACCTTGCCGCCCGCAGTCGACGGCGAGGCTGCCGCGGATCCGCTGGCGGGCGTCGACCTCCCTGGCATCGCGCTCGAGCGCGCCATCGCGCGCGGCAAGCACCTGGTGGAGGCGCGCTATGCCTGCGGTGCGTGCCACGGAGCCAACTTCGCTGGCGGAGTCATGATAGACAACGGCGCCATCGGCACCATTCGTGGCGCCAACCTCACGTCCGGCAAGGGCGGCCTGCCCGCGAACTACGCAGTAGCCGACTGGGACCGCATCGTGCGTCACGGAATCAAGCCCGATGGGTCGCCCGCCGTCATGCCCTCCGAGGACTTCTTTGCCATGACGGACCAGGAACTCTCGGATGTGATCGCCTACTTGCGCTCGCAGCCATCCGTGGACGCCGAAGTGCCGAAGCCCACGTTCGGCCCAGTTGGTACGGTGCTGCTCGCCGTGGGCAAGTTTCCCTTGGCCGCGTACAAGCTGGGCGATCATCAGCGCCCCCACGCGAAGCAAGCTCCGGACGCAGCGAATACGCCGGAGTTCGGCGCGCACCTGGCGGCCATCTGCACCGGTTGCCATCGCGAAAACTTGGCGGGTGGTCCCATGCTGTTCGGTCCGCCTGACTGGCCCGCGGCGGCCAACCTCACGCACCACGAGGCCGGGCTTTCGAGCTGGAGCTTCGACGACTTCGAGCGCGCGCTGGTGCACGGCAAGAGCAAGGATGGCCGCGCCTTGCGCCCGCCCATGAGCGAGGTGGTGCCGGCGACACGCGCGATGACAGCCACGGAGCGCAAGGCTCTGTGGACCTACCTAGCCAGTGTTCAGCCCATGCCCACCAACCCCTGAAGGCAATGAACCATGCGAATCCACCACGTCACCATCCCAGCCCGTGATCCGCAGCGCGTTGCGGGCGTGCTCGCCGAGCTGTTCGGCGCGCGTGTGATTCCCCTCCCCCATCCGCAAGGCAACCTCCTCGTCTACGCGGGCGACAGCGATGGAACCGCCGTCGAGGTGTGGCCCGCAGCGCTGCGTGGGGAGGTGGGAGCAGCCGAGCTCGAGCCGCGCGACTTGCCGCTGCCCGAGGCCTGGCCCCACCACGCGTACATCAGCAGCGACGCGTGCGACCCGGACCGTGTGGTCGCCACATTCGAGCGCGAAGGGTGGCGCGCTTTCAAGGTGCGCAACGGGCCGCCCGGCGGCGGCTTCACACTGGTGCGCGGATGGATCGAGAACCAGACAGCCATCGAGATTGCGGGCCAGGCCATGCGCCTCGAGTACGAGCGCTTCTTTCGTGAGGCGCTCGGCCGGGCCCAGTAGCTCGCCGTTTCCTCGCATTGGGCAGGCGGAGGTGTCGCCCGCGTCTCTTGCCCGCCAGGTCACCTTCGTGGCGTTTTGCAGCGGCGAGACAAAATGCCGCAACCAGGATTGGCACGGACGACCCGCACGACGCGGAGTTGCCGGCCAAGCACCCGCGCGTTCCCGAGTGCGTCTCCTCTCATGGGCTCGCGCTCGGATCCACCGAGCCGCTGTAACCTTGGAGGCGGGGTGAAACGTTCGGGCAGCGCTCGGCGTGACAGGTGGCCAGCGAAGCTGACTAAGTAAGGTAGGCAACCTTGGCCAGAAGTCTCTCGCGCCAGCTCAAACGAGCGTTGGCCAGGCCCGAATCACGCTGCGGCAAAACGCGCTAGTGGGGCAAAAGAGCACTTCAAAAGCCGTGTTTTCAAGCCATTCTCGTGATTGCTTCGGGCGCGAAAAGCACGCAAGCTTCCAACCTTTAGGACTGGCCGCGGGCGCGCCCAGTCGCCCCTCCCGTTCACGCATTGCGAGAGCCGAATGCCCCCTCTCTCTCAAGCGAACGTCGTTTCAATCGAGCCGGGTCTGCTCGCGTCCTACTTGCGCGCTCAGCCGAGCGGACAACGTCGCGAGGCCCTGTGATGACGCAGGACGTCGCCGATGCATGGGACGAAGACTGCCACGAGCTCACGCTGGCCTGCGACAGCACGGGCGCCATCGTATGGGCTGACCGTCGCGCGCAGAAGAAGTGTCGCACCAGAAGCGTGAGCTCGAACGCCAGCAGCACGAGCTTCAAGAAACCAACCTGTTGGCCGCCATACGCGGACAAATGCGCCCTCTCCTGTCTGCCAGCGAAGGCGTGGAGCTGGTATTCGACGACCCGCCTGCCGACCTATGGCTCGACACCGACCAGGGAAAGGTCGCTGAGGTCCTGCGCAACCTGATCTCGAACGCGCTCAAGTTCACCGAACGGGGAGAAGTGCAGGCGAGCGCATACGTGGTGGGCAACCAAGCCCTGCTGCGGGTGAAGGATACGGGCATCGGAATTGCACTGAAGAGAGCCTCTCCAGGGAGCTCGCAATCAACCGCATTCGAGACGCCTTGCGCAAGGCGGGGGTAGGACAGGCTGTCCATGGATAACGAAGCGCTGAAGGGCTCAGAACTCAAGACAGCCGCCCGTCGTCCTGCGATGGTGCTCAACGTCAACGACGCCGAAGGCGCCCGCTACACGACGAGCCTCATGCTGCGAAAGGCGGGTTTTGCCGTGCTCGAAGCGGCCAGCGGCGCAGCCGCCCTCGAGCTCGCCGAAGAGCTGCCCGAGGTCATCGTGCTGGACGTGAGGCTACCCGACATCGATGGGTTCGAGGTCTGTCGACGGATTCGCGCCAATCCCAGGACGGCCTCGATCAAGAATCCTGCACACCTCCGCCACTTTCGTCACGCTGGAGAAGCGCGTGCAGGGGCTTGAGCTGGGCGCCGACGGCTACCTCGCCCAACCCTTCGAGGGCCAGGAGCTGGTGGCCACCGTGCACGCGCTGGTGCGCTTGAGTCGAGCGGAGCAGGACCTGCGCACACGCGCGGAGGAGCTGCAGGCAGCCGGCCGCAGAAAGGACGAGTTTTTGGCCATGCTCGCCCACGAGCTGCGCAATCCCCTCTCGGCTATCAGCGCGTCGCTACCGCTGCTGTCGCGACACGCGGCCCACGACGGGACGGAAGAGCGCGCTCGCGAGATTGTCCAGCGCCAGGTGCGCCAGCTGAGCGGACTGGTGGACGACCTGCTGGATGTGGCGCGGGTGACGCAGGGTAAGATCGAGCTGCACCGAAGCACGATCGATCTCGCCGAGCTGCTCGTGCGCACGGTTTGCGCGCTGCGCGACACCAAGGCTCGCCCGCGCCGGCAGACCATGACGCTGTCCTTGCCTGACGGCCCGCTGTGGGTGGACGGCGACCCCATGCGCCTCGAGCAAATCTTCGCAAACTTGATTGACAACGCTTGCAAGTACACACCCGAGGGCGGGTCCGTCACGATCTCGGTGAGCAAGCGCCCGAGTGACGGCCGGGAGCGCCTGAACGTGAAAGTCTGCGACACGGGCATGGGCATCGCGGCGGACGGGCTGTCTCAGATCTTCGAGCTGTTCTCCCAGGTGGCTGTGGCCATCGATCGATCGCGCGGCGGGCTCGGCATCGGTCTCACGCTCGTGCGCACCCTGGTGGGTCTTCACGGCGGGCGAGTCAGCGCCAGCAGCGAGGGGCCCGGCATGGGTGCCGTCTTCGAAGTCGAGCTGCCCTGCGCGTCACCCGCCAGCACAGCGAACTCGAAGTGCGACCAAGAGCCGTCTGGCGTGCACAAGGGCGTGGCGCGCCGGCGTCGCGTGCTGCTCGTGGAGGACAACGACGATGCCCGCCAGGGGCTGATGGACCTGTGGCAGCTGTGGGGTCACGAGGTGATTCCGGCGGGCGACGGTGCGGAGGCCATCGAACGCGCGCTGGCGGACGAACCAGACATCGCCTTCGTCGACATCGGCTTGCCGGAGTTGGACGGCTACGAGGTCGCACGACGCTTGCGGGCCAACCCGAGGAGCTCGGAGCTCTTGCTGGTGGCGCTCACCGGTTACGGCTCACCCGAGCAGAAGGGCAAAGCGTTCGAGGCCGGCTTCGACCACCATCTATTGAAGCCGGTGGAACCCGCCATGGTGCGCAAGCTGATCGACGACCTGAGCGCCACGCGCGCGAGCTCACGACGACGCTCGCGCAGCGCCTAGCAAATCGCGTGGAACCTGCGCGACCCGATGCTGTCTTGGATGCATGCAACCCAAGACCCCTGCCGCTCTGGTCCAAAGCTATGTGGCGCGCGTACAGCAGCGCGAGCTCGAGGCGCTGCTCTCGCTCTACGAGCCGGATGCTCTGTTCGTCCCCAAGCCCCACGTGCACGTCCGCGGGCACGCCGCCCTGCGCGAGGGCTTCGAGGAGCTGTTCGCGATCGAGCCGGTGCTAACCGTGCACATCGCCGAAGAGCATCAGGCCACGGACCTGGTGCTCCTCGCCAACGACTGGACCCTGGAAGGCACCACACCCGACGGACGCGCGGTCGCGCGCTCGGGGCGCAGCGCAGTGGTCCTGCGGCGGGGCGACGATGGCTCGTGGCGGATCGTAATGGACCGCTTGTAGCAGGGCGCTGACCAAGTCAGCGCCCTGCTCCCGTGCCAACCTTGCGCCAGCAAGGCTGGCCGTGCCCGAACTACTTCGAGCCCTTGGCGGCATCGTCCACCATGCGCGAGAGCTGCTGCGCGCGCGTGGACTCCTCTTCGAGCGAGCCGATGCGGTCGTTGATCAGCTGGGCGACCTTCTCCTCCTGCACCTCACCGCGCAGGGTTCGCAGGCTGCTGATGGACTGGTCGTTGCGCTGGATGAAGGTACTGAGGGCGAGCTTGGAGGCCTTGAGGCCCTCGGCCTGCTTGATCTTCTTGTTCTCCTTCGCCCAGGCCTCCTCGACCTTCTTCGTCTTCTGCTGCATCTGTGGAGAGTTCACGTCCACGCCGTAGGTCAGCGCGAAGGCGCCGAGACGGGCATCGCTCTTCTCGTACTCGATGTGGCGCTCCTTGAAGAACGAGCGAACCTCCGGGAGGTCGGCGACCTCGGCGGCAGCGCCAGAGTACGCGGACCGCGCCTGGTTGAGCGCGTGAAGCTCGGCGACGGCTTGCTGCGCCTTACCACTGAGTTGCCGGGGCTGCGCCTGGCCGGGAACCGCGGGCGCAGCCGGCCGGTCCTGTGCCAGAACGTGTGAACCTGTGAGAAGGCCGCCGCAGACAGCCAGCAGTTGCACGTGCTTCATGATGTTCATGCTTACCTCCGGTTCCAGGCGCTCCTGGAAACCCAGCGGAAGTAGTCACGTGACGACCAGGTGCAAAGTGATGTCCCTCTCTCCTCCTGTCCGACCAACGAATTCGCTCAACTTGGCTCGGTGCAACTCGCCCAGTGTGCTCACTCGGCCTCGGCCGGCGCTGCGGAGGCGCGGGGCCGACAAAGCGCCCTCTCGCAGCCATCAACTCCATGCGCCCCCGCAGCGCCGACCTAGACCAAAGGACAAACTTGGGTAGAGGGAGCGCGCAAGAGGTCGGGAGGGTTGGCAGAGTCTCAGAGCGGGTTCTTCGCCAACCAGGCATGCAGCGCGCGTGTGGCCGCGCCGCGGTGGGAGCGCGCATTCTTGGCCTCGGACGAGAGCTCGGCGCTGGTCTTGCCCACGTCCGGCAAGAACAAGTGTGGATCGTAGCCGAAGCCGTTCTCGCCGCGCGCTTCGTCGGTGATTTGGCCCGGGAAGGTTCCGCGCGCCTCGAATAACACTCCGCCCTTGGCATCCACTAAACACAGTGCGCAGACGAAGCGCGCGCCGCGGTCGACGTCACCGAGCCTGTGCAGCTCGCCGATCAATTTTTGGTTGTTGGCGCGATCACGCTCTTCGCGTGTCTTGCCCACCCCGGCGTAGCGCGCGGAGTGCACCCCCGGTGCGCCGCCGAGGGCGTCGACCTCGAGCCCGCTGTCGTCGGCCAAGCAAGGCACCTGGAGCGCGCGGGCGTAGGCCATGGCCTTGATGCGGGCGTTCCCCTCGAAGGTCTCGGCGTCCTCCACCGGCTCGGGCAGGTCGGGCGCCACGTCCGCGAGGCCGCACACGTCGATGCCGAGCGGCCGCAGCACCTCGCCAATTTCGCGGACTTTGTGGGGATTGGTCGTCGCGATCAAGAGCTTCATGGACCCGAGGATGCAGCGAGACGGCCGCTTCGGCCAATCGCCCTGACGTGGAAAATGGTCGGCGTTCCTGCCACGCTTGGGGCCCCAGGTGACCCTTCCGATGAGCCCAACTCTCGAACCGTGCATCCCCTCGAACGGCGTTGCCCTGCACGTGGAGGCCGTGGCCTTCGACTTCGACGGCACGCTCGCGGACACCACCGGGGCCATCGTGAATACGGCGCTCCAAACGCTGCGCGAGCTCGAGCTTCCCAGCGTCCCGCCTGAGACCTTCGTGGCGATGATCGGGTTGCCGCTCAGGCAAGCCTTCATCGGGGCCGGGGTCGCGCCCGAGGCCGCCGACGCCTGCGTGGTGCACTATCGCGCCTGCTTCCCGGCGAACGCCCGGGCAGTGACGTTGTTTCCCGCGGTGCGCGAGTGCCTGGAGGAGCTCACGCGTCAGGGAAGACGACTCGGGATCGTCTCGAGCCGCGGCCGTGCCTCCCTGCTCGAGCTGCTCGATCGCCTGCAAATTCGCGCACATTTCCGGCAGGTTCTCGGCGACGAAGACGTGCTGCGTAAGAAGCCCGAACCAGATCTCGTGCACATGCTGGGTACCCGCTTGCAGATCGCTCCGGCTCGCATGCTGGTGGTGGGGGACACCACCTATGACATCGAGATGGGCCACGCGGCTGGCGCTGCAACCTGTGCGGTGACATACGGCAGCCACGACGGGGCGCGCCTGCAAGCAGCACGTCCCACCTACCAACTCGACTCGCTCTCAGGTCTGGGAGCACTGCTGGCGCGATGAGCGCGACTCCTCTGCATCGCCCCGAAATCCTCGCCCCCGCAGGCACCGAGGAGTCCTTTGCGGCCGCCTTGGCGAGCGGCGCGGACGCGGTGTACCTGGGCCTTTCGGAGGGCTTCAACGCACGCGGCCGATCCACGGCGTTCAATCTGGAGCTCCTGCCGGGCCTGGTCCGACGCGCTCACGCGGCCAACGTGAAGCTCTACCTCACGCTCAACACGCTGGTGTTCGAGAGCGAACTGGCCAGCCTCGAGCAGCTCCTGCGGGCGGTGGTCGCGAGCGGCGTCGACGCCCTGATCATCCAGGACCCTGCCACGGCCTTCATCGCGCGCCGGCTCTCCGCCGAGATTCGCCTGCACGCCAGCACCCAGATGACCATCTCGAGCGCCGAGGGCGCGCTCTTCGCGGCTAGCCTGGGCATGCAGCGAGTGGTGCTTCCCCGTGAGCTGAGCAGCGAGGAGATTGCGCGCTTCACGCGCGAGAGCGGGATGGAGTGCGAGGTCTTCGTGCACGGGGCCCTGTGCATGGCCTGGAGCGGGCAGTGCCTCACCAGCGAAGCCTTCTCCGAGCGCTCGGCAAACCGAGGCCAGTGTTCCCAGGCCTGTCGCATGCCCTACGAGGCCATCGTCGACGGCCAGCGCCGCGAGCTCGGCGACAAGCGCTACCTGTTAAGCCCGCAGGATTTGGCCGCCCACGAGGCGCTACCCGACCTGCTGCAGGCGGGCGTGCACAGCTTGAAGATCGAGGGACGCTACAAGGGCCCCGCCTACGTGAGCACCGCGGTGGACTCCTGGCGCAACTGGCGCGATGCCTTGCTGCGCGGAGCCACCGAGGCCGATCGCGAGCGCCTGGCACGCGATGTGGAGCGCACCCAGCTCGCCTTCTCGCGCGGCGGATCCATCGGTTTTCTGCGCGGAGAGAACCACCAAGCCCTGGTGGTGGGGACCACGCCCAAGCATCGCGGGCTCGCGCTCGGTGAGGTCGTCGAAATGCGCGCGCGCAGCGTGCGCGTGGCCTTCGCGGGCGAGCCGGAGCTGCGCGAGCGGCTGCGCGCGGGCATGGGCGTGAAGTTCGAGCTGATGGGGCGTAGCGCGCAGGAACACGATCCCGAGCATGCCCCGGGTGGCCCCCTGTTCGGGCTGCGCTGGATCGACGACGCGTGCGTGGAGCTGAGCTTCGGTCAGCCTGGGCCGGATCTCGCGCGCGTGCGCGTGGGCGACGCCGTACGTCTCACCGGCGATCCGGAGCTTGCGCGCGAGGCCGAGCGACGCGTCCACCAGTCGGTGGAGGGCCGCATCCCAGTGACCCTACGCGTGCAGGGACGTCAGGGCGAGAAGCTCGGTGTGGAGGCTCACGCGAGCTTCGGCGCGCGAGCGCTGCACGCGACTGGCGAGGCCCCCCAGCTGCTCGCGCCGGCACGCGCCGGATCAGGGCTCGACCGCGCGCTGCTCGGCGAGAAGCTCGGTGCGTTCGGCGGCACGCCCTTCCACCTGCACGAGCTCGACATCGGCGACCTCGAGTCGGGTCTCCATGCCCCCGTGTCCGAACTCAAGCGCCTGCGCCGTGAGCTCGCGGGTCAGCTCGAAGCCGACCTCCTCGAGCACAGACACGCGCCGCTGCCCGAAGCGCCGGTCGTGCGCGAGCTGCGGAGCGAGCTTGCCCGCAGCCAACCTGATGACCTGGGTCCTCCTGCGCTCGTCCCCCTGTGTCGCACCGAAGAACAGCTCGAGGCGGTGATCGCGAGCGGACTCGGTGCCGACGCCGAGGTGGAGCTCGACTGGATGGAGATGGTGGGCCTGGGTCGCGCGGTGCAGCGCGCGCGCAGCGCCGGCCTGCGCGTCACCTTGGCCACCGTGCGCGTACAGAAGCCCGGTGAGGAGACCTACGACCGCCGCATTGCCAACCTCAAGCCGGACGCCGTGCTGGTGCGCCACTGGGGCGCGCTGATGCATTTCGCGAACGCGCAAGGGGCCCAGGCCGCACCCGTGATTCACGGGGACTTCTCCCTCAACGTCACGAACTCGCTCACGGCTCACCACTTGCTGGGCCTGGGACTACGCACCGTCACGGCCTCCCACGACCTGAACCAGAACCAGCTCCTGGACTTGCTCGCGCAGGTCCCGCGCGGTCGCGTCGCGCTCACGCTCCACCATCACATCCCGACCTTCCACAACTCGCATTGCGTGTACGCGCACCTCTTGAGCAGTGGCACCGACTACCGCAGCTGCGGGCGACCCTGCGAAGCGCACCGCGTGGCGCTGCGCGATTTCGCGGGCCACGAGCACCCAGTCGTGGTGGACGTGAGCTGCCGCAACACCGTGTTCAACGCGTTCGCGCAGAGCGCCGCGCCGCTGGTACCCAAACTGCTCGAGCTTGGAGTTCGGCGCTTCCGTGTCGAACTCGTGTGGGAGCGCGGCGACGAAGTCACGCGCACGCTCGCGGCCTACCGCAGGCTGCTGGGCGGTGAGATCAGCGCGGCCGAGGCGCTCAAAGCAGCCTCGGTCCACGAGCGCTACGGCGTGACCACACCGCTGCGCATCCCCAAGCGCTGACGCTTCGACGGTGGCTCACCCGTCATGCCGGACCTATGCCCCCCGGCGGCCTTCCCGGGGTACGCTTCGGCAGGCGGCCCGATGACCATTACCCACCCTGACAAACTCCTGTTCCCCGCCGACGGGATCTCCAAGGGCGAGCTCGCCGCCTACTACGCGAGCGTGGCGGCGGTGATGCTGCCGCACCTGCGCGGGCGACCGGTGACCATGGAGCGCTTCCCCGCGGGGATCGAGCAAAAGGGCTTCATGCAAAAGGACGTCTCCAAGGGCTTCCCGTCCTGGTTGAAGCGCGTGGAGGTCCCGAAGCGAAACGGCACCGTCCACTATCCGCTCATCGACGATCGAGAGTCCCTGCTTTGGCTCGCCAATCAGAACTGCATCACACCCCACGTCTGGTCTGCGCGCGCGCCTGCCCTGGAGGCCCCGGATCTGTGCGTATTCGACCTGGATCCCTCCCATGAAGAACCCGAGGTGCTGCGGCGTGCCGCGCTCCTGGTGCGCGACGTGCTGGCGGAACTTGGACTCACGAGCTGGCTGAAGACCTCCGGCTCCAAGGGCTTTCATATCGTGGTGCCGCTCGAGGTGCAGGTCGGCTACGAGCTGACCTGGCGCTTTGCCCAGGGCGTCGGAGCGTGGTTGGTCAAGCGCGACCCTGATCACCTGACCCAGGAGTTCATCAAGGCCGACCGCCACGGGCGCATCCTGATCGACACCGGACGAAACGGATACGGTGCCACGTTCGCCGCCGCCTACGCGGTCCGGGCGCGGGCCGGGGCACCCGTATCGGCCCCCTGTGCTTGGGCCGAGCTCGAAGCGGGGCAGGTATCTCCCACGAGCTTCACCCTGCGCGACCTGCCGGCTCGCCTCCAACAGCGCGGCGACCTCTGGAGTGACCTGCACCACCACCCACAGGGGCTCGCGACCGCCATGGAGCGCCTCCACACCGTGCTCTCGCCCGAAGATTGGGCAGAAGCCCACGCGGCGTCCACCCGCAAGCCCAAGGCACGTTCGCGTCCCACGCAGGGCGAGTGAGCGCGCCAACGCAGCCCAGCCAGATGCCCGGAACGGCCCGCTTGCTCAGAAGCCGAAGCCGGACTGGAACAGCACGGTCAAGCTGGGCTTCATCTCGGTGCCGTTGTCGCGCAAGAACATGGGCAGATCGAGCTCCACGAAGTAGCTCACGCCATTGCCGAGCGCGAAAGGCTTCACGATAATCGGGACGAGGCCGATGTTGCGCGCCGCGCCGACCTCGGTGGCCACGCGCAGGCCCGCGGCGAGCGAGCCGAAGGAGTAGACCACTCCGGGGTCGACGATGAAGGTCGTGGCGGTGGTGCCGTTCTTCCACTTGTTGAAGGCGATGAACTCGAAGTCCACCGACCAGTGCTCATCGAGGTGCACGGTGATGCCGGGCGTGATGCCAACGGTCACGAAGTCCCTGCCGATCAGCGTGTTCTCCGGAGAGGCCACCGTGAGGATGGGCAAGGCGAAGCCCAAATGGCCGCCCACGCTACGGGTCGGCGCAGGCGCTTCCTGCGCTCGGGCCGAGGCAGGCGCCATGCCGGCGAGCGTCGAGCCGAACAATCCCATCAACAATGCCAACACAAACCGAGCGTTCACACCGCGCACAAACCGCATTCTCGAGCACTCCCGCCTCCCGCCACGGGGCCACCGGCGGTGACCTTCGGGGAGGCATCGGAAATTAAATCGCAGGCACGCGCTCCATTTCCAGCGTGCTCGACGGGTGCCTCGTATTTCATAGGGCCACTGACCTACATGTGAGCGGCGCTGTCCACGGACGTTTCTGCAGCGAGCGATTCGAGCATTGAGCGGAGAATCCTCGTTCGATGGAGGCGCAGCGACCACGGAAGGGAGGCCAAGACCGAGGATCACGCCGCATCGCCAGCTCCCGTGCTACGAGGCGCCCGCATGGGGCAGCCGTACCTGAGACGCGAGCAAACTGCCGACGTGCTCCGCTATTGGCTCTCTTCGCTGAAGCTCGAGGCCGCGCTGGAGCTTCGCCCCCAAGCGCGCCGCGCCCCCGCGACCGCGCCTGCTCCGAGGCTCGACCTGCCCACGCCAGGCCAGGACTACTTCAAGCTGCCCTTGGACAGCGCCCTCGCGGGCCTGTTGGGACAGCGAGAGAGCGTGCGGCGCCCCCTGGACGGCGAGCTTTCCGCGTTCTTCGAGACCTGGCTCCACGCGCAATACCGCCGCGCCGAGGAGCAGGGTGACCTCTCGCAGCTGTTGTGCTTCCCGGTGGTGCACATGCCGCGCGGCGAGCTGGCCGGCCTGTTGCGCTGCGGCGTGCGCCTTCGCTTCGGACGCACGACGGGAGAAGCCTTCCGGGTGCCGAGCTTCGCGGAGCGGCAGCGAGGGCAATATCCAGCACCGCCCCAGGAGGTGTTGGTAAGTCAGTCAGCGCGCCAAGACGGCGCCTGGCCCTTCTTCGTGGATACTCGCCTGCTCAACCAGACGCTCGGTGTTCCGAGTGAGGCCATCGATGCCCTCTTCGACGGCCTGCGTGCGCTCGACGGTCCCTCCGAAACCCAGATGCTGGCACTCGTGCTCCGCACGCTGGAAGGCGCCCTCCCCGCGGATGCATCAGCGCGCGCACCAGCGAGTCCGGCCCCGTCGGCGCACGAGGACGCGGAGGCGCTGCTCGAGGGCATCACCGGCTGCATGCGCACGTTGCTCGAGCGTGCCAACTCGCGCGCGCAGGTGTACGCGGTCGGCATCGTGCTGGACGGAACCCAGGCCAAGACCACCTGGCACCTGCAGCGCGACCTGCGCGAACTCCTGGAGAGTGAGCCCCCGGAACGTCTGCGTAACGACCGTTGCTTGGGCGCCTATCTCGCGGGCCGCCCGCTCGAAGGCACGGAGCTGCCACAGCAAGCGTTGTTCCCGGGTCCCGTGCTGACGGCCCATCAACGGCGCGCGGCCGAGCACTTCTGGGGTTCGCGCTTCACCTCGGTGGAGGGGCCGCCAGGCACTGGAAAGACCACGCTGATCCTGCATCTGTGTGCGGAGGCCTTGCTCGGCAAGATCGCGCGCTTCGTGGAGCAAGGTGTGATGGACGACGCCTTGCTCCTGATCACCAGCAGCAACAACCGCGCAGTCGATAACGTCCTCGAGGGGCTCGGCGGCGGCGCCGGCCTGCCACTCGCGCTGCGCGCGGGAAGCCGACAAATCTGCGAGCAGGTGCTCGTCCATCAGCTGCGCCAGGTGAAGCGCTGGCTCGAGCAGGCGGAGGCGGAGTCGCGCGAGCAACGACAGGCGGCGCTGGCCCACGCAGTGGAGCGCTTCCGGCAGCTGCGCGCGCGAATGGAGCCCCTCTATGCACCGCGCCTACGCGCACTGGGCCGCCGTGCGGAGCGCGACCGAGTGCGTGAGGAGCTCGCGGAAGCCGTACAGCGCGCGGCAGAAGACGGCCAAGCGCTGGTCCTCCCAGGCGACGCGCTCGAGTTGCCCGACGGACTGGCGCAGCCGCTGCGCAACGCGCTCCTCAAGCTGGAGCAGCGCCTCGTTGCGCTGAGCAAGCTGTGCGAAGCGAGCCCGGGACTCGCCCAGCTCAACGCGGTGGCGCGTCACTACGGCCGCACCGCCGACGGCGACCTTCCCGTCTTCGAAGCGGCCCTCTCGGCGGCTCGGCTCGCGCTCGATTTGCCGCTCCCGCCGCTCGTCGCCCCGCTCGCGCCGCGCGAGCTGATGGACGCCTGGGAGGACGCCACCGAGCGCAGCTTGACCCTGCTCGGCGAGCTGCGCGAGCGACTCGATGCCACGCGCGCACATGCCCAGCGCAGCCAACAGCGAGCGGAGCGCGCGCGAACCATCGAAGGCCTGCGCGAACGCCTCGCGAAGCTCGAGCAGGAGGCCGGCGACCTGCCCGAGGTCGTGCACGACGCGGCGCTCTCCTGCACGCTGTTCGCGGACGCGGTAAGCGTACGCGAGGCCTGGGCGAAGGCCGAAGCCGGTAGCTTGCGGGAGGCCGTGGTCGCCGCGCTCGACACCCTCGAGTCAGACCGCTCGCTCAGACCGCTCTACCGCGACCAGCCCCAGCACGCCCGCACCCTGCAGCGCTTGTTCGGGGTGTGGGGCTCCACGCTATTGTCCCTGGCCAACTGCTTCCCCAGCGCGGCGGGCAGCATCGCCCGCGTCGTCATCGACGAAGCCGGCCAGTGCCATCCCGCCCACGCCATCTCCGCCTTGATGCGTTGCGACGCAGCGCTGGTGATCGGCGACACCAAGCAGCTAACGCCCGTGATCGAGCTAAGCGCAGACGAAGAGGCGCGCTTGCTGCAGAGCTGTGGGCTTCGGCCGGAGCCCTGGCTCGAGCCCTATCGCCTGCACACGCAGGCCTGGGTCTCCACGCAGAGCCTGGCCGAGCGCGCCGTGCAAGCGCGCCATACACTGATCGATCACTTCCGGTGCCAGCCCGAGATCATCGAGGTCTCGGACGCGCTGTGCGGGTACGGTCTGCGCGTCCACACGCCGCGCGCGACCCGAGCGCACGAAGCGCCCTTCCTCGCTGCCCCTCTCTCCTGGGTGGATCTCGAGGGCCAGCAAGAGTCCCTGGGTGGGAGCCTGTGCAACCAGGTCGAGCTGCGCGAGGTCGTCGCGCTCGTGCGGCGCCTGCTCACGTGTGGCATCTCGGCCTGTGACGTCGCCGTGATCACGCCCTACCGAGGTCAGCTCGAGCTCTTGCGGCGCGCATTCGCCCACGAACGCGTGCCGCTCGAATACTCACCTGAGCTCGTCGAAGGCCACGACGCGGGTAGCGCGCGGGCGAGTTCGGGCCTCGCGCTCGGCACCGTGCATCGCTTTCAGGGGGGCGAGCGCAGCATCGTGCTCTTCACCAGCGTGGTCACGCGCGCTCAGTCCCTTGGCTTCTTGAACGCCCGCCCCAACCTGCTCAACGTGGCCGTATCGCGCGCACGCCATCATTTCGTGGCGCTCGGACACCGTGGCGTGATGGGACAGGGCGCACGCACGCGGCTACTAAGCGACGCGGCTCACCCTCTGTCCAGGCTTGCCTACGCCACCTAGCGAGCGTGCGCGGAACTGCGCGCCGCGACTGCTCAGACGGGCTTCCGCGGACGCTCGTGATCCGGTCGCGCCTTCACGCAGCGGAAGATGCAATCGTCCCACAGCCCCCAGCGGCGCGCGTCCTCCGCGTCCATGGAGCGCTGGGGCCGCAGCTCGTCCACCCGGAAGCCTGGCGCACGCAGTCTCGCCAGCAGGTCGTGACCGTAGCTTCGGACGTGGTCGAATTGGCCGAAGCGCCGCGCTCGCTCGCGAGGGTCCGTGACACTGAGGTCCTCGTCCGTGCGCTGGTCGGATGCGTAGGGCACCTGGATGTACGCAATGCCCCCGGGCCGCAGCACACGGTGCAGCTCCCGGACCGCACGCTGGTCATCGGGCACGTGCTCGAGCACATGGCAACAGATCACCACGTCGAACGATGCGTCGGGCAGGTCGATGGCCGTGATGTCGCAGCGTACGTCGACCTTGGGGGCCCCCAGATCGGCGGTGACGTACCGGCGCACTCGCGCGTCCTTGCGAAAGCGGCGCTCGGCGCCCCACTCGGGCGCGAAGTGAAGCACGTCGACGAAGGGAGGAAAACGACTCCATTCGTTGGCGAGGCTGAGCTTCAGCAACCTGTGGCGCGACGCCGAGCCGCAAAAAGGACAGTTGCCCACGCTGTGGTTGCCCAGGAAGCGCGAGAACGTTCGCTCACAGATGGGGCATTCCACGCGAGAGCCGGCGTAGCGCAGCTTGGCAGCGTGCCGAAAGCCGGTGCGGTACACGTCACTCAGGACGGGAACCCAACGATACGGTGATTGCAGCATTCATCCCCCATGGTCGATGGGGCAAATCCGCGGATCCGCCCGGTGCGCAATCAGGAGTGAGATCCTGATGCTTACGGGGATGGGATGTGCAGGCGTTGTGCCAGTGACGGCTATTCACGCGACATAAAGCGCATCTCGCACGCGCTGAGGAAACTGCCCCATCATTCCCTCGATGGCCGTATTGGTCAGGCCCACCACCACCAGCGCACGAAGCGGGTCCACGAACCAACTGTGTCCCCAGACTCCGCCCCAGCTCCAGGTCCCCGCGCTCTGCGGCGTGCCCGCGAGCGACGGGTCGACGAGGACTGCGCCACCGTAGCCGAAGCCCCAGCCCGGCCCGAACACCACCGGCAGGTCGCCGACCTGATTCTCGAGCATCGTGCGGGCGGTCGCCGCGCTGAGCACGCCGCCCCCACCTGCGCGCACCGCCTCCAGCATGCGCGCCACGTCGCGTGCCGTGCCGTTCATCCCGGCGCCTCCCGAGGCAAAGGAGTGATCGTCGAACGCGCGCAGCGGGGACACGCTGATGCCGGACAGGCCCATGAACGGCAGCACCTGACGTCCCTCGATCCTGACGGGCGGCGCTCCATCCGCGTAGGGAACCGCGAGACCCGCCGCGGGCACCTCGAACCCCGTGTCCAACATGCCGAGCGGTCCCGTGACGAGCGCTCGCACGGCCCCTGCCAGCCCCTGCCCACTGACGCGCTCGATCACCGCCCCGAGCACGTCGATGGCCACCGAGTAGCCCCAGTGCGTGCCGGGCGCATGGTCGAGCCCCGCCTGACTGATGCGCCGGAGCTCCTCCTCCATGCCGAGGCCCGGTTGGTCGAGTCCATCCGAGACCTGTGCGCGCAGATAGGAGCCGCCCGCGGCTTGAAAATGCCCGTACGACAGCCCCGCGGTGTGGGTCAGCAGCTGCCGCACGGAGACGGCGGGCGCGCTCCCGTCTGCGAGCCGGGGCCGAAACTGCGGCAGATAGCGCGCGACCTCGGCGTCGAGCGAGAGCTTGCCTTGCTCGACGAGGCGCAACGCCGCCACGCTCACGATGGGCTTGGTCACCGAGGCCAGGCGAAACACCGTGTCTTCCCGCATAGGCACGCGCGACTCGCGGTCGGCCCAGCCCGCCGCGTGCACGTACAACGGCCTCCCATGCTCCAGCACCACCACCACGGTGCCCACGATGCGCTGCGCCTCGAGCGCCTCCTCGATGACCGCGTCGAGTCGGCCCTGGATGCCCCTTGCGTCGAGTCGAGTTTGCTCCCGAGTTCCCAGCCTTTGCACGTCGACACTCATGGCGATCCGCTCCTCTTCTGGATGAACCCAATGTGGGCCGTCCCCAGGTCATATCGCCAATGCATGTTCGTCATCTATGCTCATACCCATGACGCATCTTGCCGGAGTCGACCTCAACTTGCTCCCGTTGCTCGACGCAATCCTCGCCGAGCGTCACCTCACGCGCGCCGCCCGCCGCGTGGGCCTCTCGCAGCCCGCCGCGAGCCGTGCCCTCGGGCGCCTGCGGACCTTGCTCGCCGACCCACTGCTCGTGCGTAGCGGCCCCCACTGGATCCTCACGCCGCGCGCGGAGGCCTTGCGCGGGCCCGTGCGGCGTAGCCTGGCCTTGGTCGAGGAGACGCTGGCTCCGCCTGGGGCCTTTCGTCCGGAGCTCGAGCGACGCCGACTCCGCATCGCCTGCGACGACTACTCCGAGTTCGTGGTGCTGACGCCGCTGTTCAGGCGTCTCGCGCGCCGCTCTCCTGGCATCGACGTGGAGGTGCTGCCCAACCGCGGCGACGTGCTGCAGCAGCTAGCGCGCGGTGAAGCCGACTTGGCCTTGGCTCCCCTCATGGAGCACCTACCGACCGGCGTCATGGGCGACGTGCTCTCCGAGGACGGCTTCGTCGGCATGGTGTCGACGCGGCATCCCTTCGCTCGCAAGCGCCCTACCCTGAAGCAGTTCGTCGCGGCCCGACACGCGCTGATCGCTCCCTCGGGAGAGCGCGGCGGCTTTGTCGACCGGGCGCTACGAGAGCTGGGGCACGAGCGCCACGTCTCGCTGATGCTGCCCCATTTCCTGGCGATGCCCTTTCAGATCGCCCATACCGACCTGGTGCTCACGATGGCCGAGCGGGTGGCCCGTGTGTTCGCTGGCTTCTTACCGGTGAAGCTCTTCGCGCCACCGCTCGCGTTGCCACGCTTTCAGACCACGCTCTACTGGCACCAGCGCGACGAGCATGACCCTGGGTCGCGTTGGGTTCGCCACCAAGCGCTGGCGCTGCGCGCAGAGCTCGAGCGCAGCGGTACACGGGCTCGCCGAACCCGCGGAGCTCCCTGAATGGGAGGCTACATGCACCTGCCGTTGGTACACGAGGTGTGACCGCAACCGAAAAAGCTGCAGTCCTTCACGTAATCACTGCAGGTCCGTGCGCACATGCCGCCATCAGAGCCCGCGTCCTTGTCGCCCCCGGCATCCTTATCGCCGTCGCCGTCGCCATCGCCCGCGTCGAGATCGCGACCGGCGTCTCCGTCGCCATCCCCGTCTCCGTCGCCATCCCCGTCTCCGTCGCCATCCCCGTCGCCGTCTCCATCCCCGTCGCCGTCACCATCTCCATCGCCGTCACCACCGGCGTCGTTGACGTACTTCGGTGCGGGCGCCGGGTCGTCGCCGCAGGCGATGATCAGCAGGCCAACGAAGAGCGCGACCAGGCCGCGCCGGAGGATTCGCGAAGACAGGGAGAAGCTCATGCTGCAAGCGTTGCGGATCTTGGGGCGTTCTGCCGTGACATCCCTGGCCGCTCACGCTGCCTGATCGCGGCCAGACTTCACGCGCCGTCGGCGCTCCCCGTCATTCGCAGCGCCAGCTCTTCCATATCGAGCAGCGTCAGCGGCCCATCGTCCGTCAATACCGGCTCGCCCGGCGTGAGGGCTGCGCGGAATGCCACACTGCCCACCGAGCGCGTGCTCTCCGCCGGGACGCCCAACAACCCAAGACTCGACTTGCACACCACCAACCTGCGCGTTGCGGTGGCGGCATGCAGTGGGCGCGCGACCGCGACGAGTCGTCCGCGGTCTTGAACCACCCCGAGCACCTCGCCGGCCGTTTCCGGGATCTCCGTTGGGTTCCGTCCAGGGCACGATTGAATCGACGGCGGTCGGCGCGATGCCGAGCAGGATGGGTCCCTGCGTCAGCACCAGCAGTTCTCGTTCGCCATGCGCCGCATCCACCGCACCGACTTGCTCCGCCAGCTCGGCGAACGCAGAAAGCTCGTCACTCACTCGCACTACCTCCGAGCCCGCGATCTTACCGTTTTGCGAGCTGCGCCACGCGCGAAGCATCGCTGACATTACACGTATTTTTGAGGCGCTTTTGTCTGCCTGCAGACAACGCCAAAACTGTTGCCTGCGAACGCATCACCCCTTTACGATTCAGCAACATTCGATCCGAATCGCCCACAGCGCCTGGGGAGGCTCTGCGGGAATCACTGGATCGAGAAGTCTCTACATCGGGGGAGACATCGCGAGCTCCAACGAGCTGCGTGGATGGCATGGGTTTGCCGTGTGAACGAACGGCGGGCAGGGGAAAACATGAAGAAGGTCACGAGCGCTCTCTAATGCTTGGGTTGGTAGGTTCGGCTTGCGGTGGCGATGACGGTGACAAAACCGTGCGCGAGAACACCGGCAAGCTCCGCGTTGGCTTCGTCAATTTCCAGGAAATCAGCGTTTGGCGCGACGAGGAGAACCGCAGCGTGCAGGCCGAGGCCGAGAAGCGCGGCTACGAGCTCGTGTATCGCAACTCCGTCGACGAGTCGCGCCAGGCGGACGACATCGAGGAGCTGGCCGCGATGGGCCTCGACGGCATCTTCCTCGCTCCGAAGGTCGTGTCGCTCGCTTCCTCCGTCGTGAGTGCGAGCAAGGCCGGCGTGCCGATCATCCTGCTCGACCGCGGCGTGGACGAAAGCGTGGCCAAGCCCGGACAGGACTACCTGACACTCATGTCCTCTGACTTTGCGCTCGAAGGTAAGATGGTCGCCGAGTGGGTCAACGACCACTTGGGCGAGTTCGAGGCCAAGTGGGGCGCGATGCCGGCGGGTGGCTGGCCCGCGCTCGAGCTCGAGGGCAGCATGGGTGCGGACCCGGCCATCAAGCGCAAGCAAGGCTTCGACGCCGAGATTGCCGCCAACGGTGGCGGCAAGGTCAATATCGTCGCCTCGATCACGGCGAACTTCGACGACGCCAAGGCCAAGGAAGTCACCACCGCCCAGCTGGCCGCTCACCCGGACCTCAAGATCATCTACACGCACAACGACGGCATGGCGATGGGCGCCATCAGCGCCATCGAAGCCGCCGGCCTCAAGCCGTCCGACTTCATGATCGTCTCCATCGACGGCGCCAAGATGGCCACCCAGGCGATCTTCGACGGCAAGATGAACCTGACGGTGACCTGTAACCCGAGCTTCGGCCCCTCGGCCTTCGACAAGCTCGAGGCGTTCCTGGCCGGTCAGAGCCTGCCCACGCACATCGTCACCAGCGACGTCGCCTGTGACCTCGCCGCGGTGATGCAGGCGTTCGGGAACACCGACGACGCCCACGAGCCCTGCGACGGCTTCGGGTCCGCCAACTGATTTAGGTGCGCGAGACGGCTCACGGGCCGGTGCGAGCCCCCGTGAGCCCGAGATTGGATACGCCGGCGAAGACGATGCGCAATTTCTCTGTGACGATCCTCCGCTCTAGCCTGCTCCTGTGTTTGTTGCATGGCTGCTCGGACCCCGCCCCTGCCGATACGGTCTCGTTCGGTCTGGCGTTGCCCTTTACGGGCGCGAGCGCCCAGCGCGGCGTGAACATCGAGCGGGCCATGATCACCGCTGGCGACGAGATCAATCGCGCCGGAGGTGTGCTCGGACGTGAGGTGCATTTCCGTGCCGTGGACACGCACTCCACCACGTACGAGGGGATGCGTGCAGCGACTCCGCTGTTTTCGGACGGCGACGCCGTGGCGGTGCTCGGGCCCGACAGCAATGACCTCGCCCTGAGTCTGGCCCCGGTTGCCCACAGCTCGGACAAGCTCCTGGTGACGCCCAGCGCGACGCCGCGCAGCGTGGCCGTGTCCAAAGACGAGCGCGACCACTGGCTTCGCCTCAACCCATCGGTGTCCCTGCTGGCCGACAAGCTCGCCGAGCAGATCATCGCCGACGACCGCAGGCACGTGCTCATCGTACACGTGGTGGATTCGCTGATGGTGGCGTTGAAGGATCAGATCACCAGCCGGCTGGTCCGCGACACGCAGACGCGCGTGCCGGCCGCCGTGGCGATCACGCCCGATCGTTTTCCCGACAATACCGCGGTGATCGAGGCGCTTGCGCATGCCGGAGACACCTACGACGCCGTCGTCGTCCTGGCCTATCCCAACCGCGCCGCGAGCATCGTGAACGACGTGGTGCTCTCCTATGCACCCGCGCGCCGCAAGGCCATCGGCTGGTACTTCTCGCATACCGTGCGGAGCCCCGAGTTCCTCGAGCACGTGCTGACCGAGTACATCGAGGGTGGCACCGGCGTGGCCTTGGCCGTCGGCCAGGATGCCGCGGCATTCCGTGAGCTCTTCCGCGAGCGCTGGTTCGGCGATGAGCCCACCGAGGAGGCCTACTACTACGTCGACGCGCTCAACCTGCTCGCGCTGGCCACGGAGGCGACGGGCGCCGACGACCCCAGCGAGGTCGCGGCCGCCACGCTGAGCGACAACATCCGCAAGCTCGCGCAGGCGGGCGGGCAAGAAGTGCGCTGGAACCAGCTCGACGCGGGCCTCGAGGCGGTGCGCGCGGGCAAGCCGGTTACCTATCTCGGACTCACTGGAAATCTGCAGCTGATGGGAGGCGAGCTTCAGCGTGAAGTGGTCGACGCATCGTTGTGGCGAATCGAAGGAGGGAAGTATGCGTCCTTCACGCGCTAAGTCGGTGCGCTCTCGAAGTCTTCTTCTGTTGGCCGGCTCCTTGGCCATGTGTGCGAGCGCGGTGCACGCACAAGACGCGGCCTTGCCGCCGTCCGAGCCAGCCACGTTGCCTCAGGCTCCCGTCGAGCCGCCTGCGCAGGTCCCCGAGCAAGTCGGTGAGACTGCCCCCGTGGCAGCACCCGAGCCTGTCCTTGTCGATGCGACAGCCGGTCAGCCGGCGCCCGAGCAGCCCGCGGCAGCGGCCCCAGCGGCACCGCCAGCCGACGAGGCTGGTTCCGAGGCACCCGTAGAGCCAGCGTCCGAGGACGCGGTGCCAGCAGACGGATCGACCGACGAAGCGGAGCTCGCGGAGCTGAGCCTCGAGCAGCTCCTCAGCCTGGAGATCGTCTCCGCCACCAAGGACAAGCAGCGTCTCGAAGAAGCCCCCGCCATCATGACCGTCCTCACGCAGGACGACATGCGCAAGTGGGGCTATCGCACGGTGGTCGACGCGCTCAAGCACGTGCCCGGCTTCTATGTGGTCGACGACGGCACCATCCCCAACGTCTCCACGCGCGGCATGGGCGGAAGCCTGCATGCCGAGAGCGGTGGCATCAAGGTCTTGATCAACGGCACCGCTGCCACCTATCGCAGCACGGGTGGCCAGTGGCTCGACTCGGCCAACCTGCCGGTGGCTGCCATCGAGCGCATCGAGATCATCCGGGGACCGGCCTCAGCGCTCTACGGCGCCGACGCGTTCCTGGGCGTCGTCAACATCGTGACGCGGCAGTCCTTCAGCAGCACCGATGTCGGCGAGCTCACCGTGGGTGGCCGGCACCGCTTCGCGACGGACAACAACGGTGGTGACGGCTCGTTCGCGGTAGGCCGGAACGAGGAGCGCTATCGCTTCATGTTCTCCGGCAACTACGACCGCGACGACCGCTCCGGCCTCAAGCTGCCTTCGAGTTCCCCGGCTCCCAACACCGGCGAGCGCGACGCGCACAGCCTGCGCTCACAACAGCATCAGGACTCCGCCTCGTTCTACGGGCGCGGTGAGTACAACGCGTCCGACACCGTCAAGCTCAGCCTGGCCGGCTACTACGCTCAGCTGCGGCGCGACGACGAGTTCTCGTACCTGACCCAGTTCGCCAACATCACCGACGAGAATGGGCGCCCTTCTCGCAACCAAATCGCGCGGCAAAACGCCTTCGTGACCGCGCGCGCCGACTGGGCCGCCACCGACAAGGTGAACCTGTCCCTGGACAGCACGTTCTTCGAGGGCCAGCCCCTCAAGGGCGACCGCACCGAAAACGGCGACGAGTTCTACTACTACCAGAAGCGCCATCGTTCGCGTGGCAACCAGACCAGGCTCGAGGGACAGTGGAAGCTCGAGCGCGTGTCGCTCACCGTGGGCGCGGAGTCCATCTACGACATGGAGCTGCTGCCGCAGGTCACCGTGCGCTCGAAGGTGCCCGCCGGCACCATCGAGCCCGGCGAGACCGTCGCCTCCCACACGCAGGGCGAAAAGGCCTTCGTGAACTTGGCCGCCTTCAGCCAGGCGCAGTGGAAGGTGTGGGACCAGTACCTGACCCTGACCGGTGGTGCACGTTACGACCACCACAACATCTACGGTGGCCAACCGAGCGGCCGCATCGGCGCCGTCTCGTCGCCGGTCGAGAGGCTCTCGATCAAGGCCCTGTATGGCACCGCTTTCCGGGCACCGACGCCGGAGCTCCTGTACGCCATCCCTGCGGCTCCCGGTGACATCAGCGGTAACCGCGGCCTCGCTCCGCAGCGCGTGCACACCATCGAGGGAGAGGTCTCGTACCGCTTTACCCCGAACTTGATGGCCACGACCGGCCTCGCCTACAACATCCTGCAGCACGGCGCCGAGTTCGTTCAGGTCGGAGCGTTCAAGGAAGCGTTGAACCTCACCAGCTTGAACAGCCTCTCCTGGGAATCGTCCGTACGCCTACGTTACCCGGACAACATCGAGGCCTACGCGAGCTACGAGCTCAACCACACCGAGCGTGACGTGGGCGGCTCGAGCTACCAGTCATCGCTAATCGGCAAGGACGGCGTCATCTATCCGCGCATGCAGCTCCACACGGGCGTGAACAAGGCGTTCCCGAGCCTCTACTTCCGGGTCTTCGGTGAGTTCACCTTGATCGGCAAGCGTCGGGCCAGCGTGGACAACATTCTCGAGAAGGGCGCGTCCTACTACCTGAGCCAGTACTACTTGTTCGACTGCGGCGTGAGTACGATGAAGCTGCAGGCCCTCGAGGGTCGCGACACCGATATCTCGCTCTTCGTTCGCAACGCGTTCGGCGCCAACTCGCCCGACCCAGGCTTCGGCGGCGTCGACTATCCCCGCCTGCCGCTCACTGTTTTCCTCCAACTTCGTCAGAAGATCTGAGCACTCGCACCTGGTGGCGTCCAAAGCCGCACCCATGAACATCCTCATCATCGACGACAGCGAGCTCTCCCTGCAGGCCATGGAGACGACCCTGAAGGCCCATGGCCACCGGGTGGTCTGCACGTCGTCCCCCATTGGGGCCACGCGTCTCATCCTCAACGAGAAGATCGACGTGGTGGTGGTGGACGTGAATCTGCCCAGTATGCGCGGAGACAGCCTGGCTGCTCTGTTCCGTAAGCAGCCGCGCATGCAGCACGTCGGTGTCGTCTTGGTCTCGGGCGTCGAGCCGGAGGAGCTCAAGCGACTCACCGACGAGAGCAAGGCCGACGCCATGTGCAACAAGCAGGACGTGCGCGAAGGACTCCATCCAGCCGTGATGACGGCTCGCCGAGCCCGCAAATGACTCAAGTGTTGACCTTCATCCATCGCAGCGTTCGGGCTGCCATCCCGGCCCAACAAGCCGACGGCCTGGCCGCCAGTGACGCAGGACTCGAGCGCATCGCGTTGTGGCGCGGCGGCTCCGAGGTCATCGAGCGTTGGTTGCGCCTGCGCGCTGCGCGCGGTCATTTCGGCCTGAGCTGCAGCGAAGTCGAGCTACTCGAGGTTCCCTCGCGCGAGCTCATTCCCATCAGCGGCGTACTGGCCGCAGCGCTCAAACTCCCGCACGTCGTGGGCTTCGCCACGATCGCACACAAGCCGACCTGGTTGGTCGACGTAACCCGCCTCACGGCCAACAACGCACGGGTAGAATAGGTTATGGGTACTCGCGTCCGGGTCGCTATGGAGAAGCGCCCTCGAGTCCAATGGAGCCGCACCGCGCGAGCGTGCCTGCTGCTTACATGCCTGGCGCTGCCGTGCATCGCACTGGCTCAGCAGGTCCCCGCCGCCATTCGGGCTGCGATTCTGCTCCGTTCGTTGTCCTACGAAAAGGGCTTCGCTGCCGGCACCGGCCCCGCCACGGTGCTGGTTCTGAGCGGCTCCAACGGGACCAGCGACGGCAACGAGACGGCCGCCTCCATGAAGAAGCTGGCGACCAGCGGCGGCTCCACCCGTCAGCTGCGCGTGGAGACCTCGAGCTCCGACGCGAGTGCGGCCGAGGCGAAGCGGACCAAGGCCCAGGTGGTGTATGTCGCCAGCGGCAACGAGCGGGCCCTGTCGGAGCTCTCCGAGCTCCATCACATCATCGTGCTGTGCGGCGATCCCGCGGGCATCGGCAAAGGCTGCGTGCTGAGCGTCGAAGTCTCCGGGACGAGCTCGCGGCTCGTCATCGACTTGGCCCGCGCGACCAAGCTGGGATTGCAGCTCGACGCGCGCATTCTCCGCCTCGCGCGCGTGGTCCGCTGAGCCGCTGGCTCGACGAGGAATCATGGGTACGTTCATCTCGATTCGATTCAAGATCGCCGCGTTGATCGCCTTGCTGGGCTTCGCGTTGGCAGGTTTGGGAGCCGCCGCACTGCCGCGCTACGCGGCGAGCGCCGAGCGCGAAGGTCTGGAGCAACGCGCCGCGGGCGCCGCGGCCATGCTCGCAGGAGCCGTCTCGCCGGCCCTGGAGTTCGACCAACCCGATACGGCGCGCGAGATCCTGGAGGTGGCCCGCGAGGATCGCCTGGTGCGCTGGGTGGCTGCCTACTCGGATAGCGGCAAGCTCGCGGTGGCCGTGGGACGCGGCGCACTCGATCGCGTCGAAAAGGTCGACTCCGCGCGCCTGCTGAGCGGAGACAATGCCAGCATCGTGACGCTCGCCCCCTCGCGCTCCCAGGGCAAGGTGGTGGGCGCTGTCGTGGTGGCCCTCGACTCCCGCGGCATCGGCCTGCGTGAAGAGCAGACCCGACGCGCGATCCTGCTGCAGGCCACCGTGCTCAGCGCGGTGTTCGTGCTGCTCTCCATCTGGTTGTCCGGCCGCATGACCCGCGTACTCGGTAAGATTGCCGCGGCGGCGGAGCGCATCGCGCGCGGAGACGTGACCGAGGACTTCGCGCTCGAGCATCCGAACGACGAGCTGGGCAAGATGGCCCACGAGTTCGTCCGGATGGCGCACCGGCTGCGCGAGCTGCAGCAGAACGCGGCCCGCGTGGCGGCGGGCGACCTCGACGTGAGACAAACGGGCGACGGCGAGCTCTACGTCTCGTTCCGCACCATGGTGAACAACCTGCGCACCCTGGCGGCCCGCATCGGTGCGAGCTCCGACGCGGTGGCCCAAGCCGCCGCCGCGCTGTTCTCCGCCACGCGTGAGCACGAGGCCTCGGCAACGCAGCAGACGGCCTCGGTGGAGGAGATGCGGCGCACGCTCGAGTCGTTGGCGTCTTCGGCCGAGCGCGTCAATGCCGACGCCGGTCAGGTGCGCGACATGGCCGAGCGCAGCTTGCACAGCTCGCAGCAGACCGCCGACCAGACCAAGCTCGTGAGCACCCACTCGGACCGCATCGGCGAGATCCTCACCTTGATCCAGGACATCGCGGACAAGTCGGATCTGCTCGCGCTCAACGCGGCCCTCGAGGGCACCAAGGCGGGCGAAATCGGGCGCGGTTTCTCGCTGGTGGCCGCCGAGATGCGGCGTCTCTCCGAGCACGTGGTCGACTCGGTGCGCGACATCCGCAAGCTGGTCGCGGACATGCGCACGGCGTCCCACGCATCGGTGCTGGCCACCGAGGAGAGCATCAAGCTCGCCAAGGAGGCCGCCACCTCGGCGGGCAAGATCACGAGCGCCGTGGGACAACAGCGGGAGGGCACCTCGCAGGTCAAGGGCGCAGCCGAGGAGATCGTGCGCGTGGTCAACACGTCGCTCGATGGCACGGCCCAGATCACGCGCTCGGCCGAGTCATTGCTGCAGCTTTCGCACGAGCTCAAGGACGCAGCGAAGGCCTTCCGGCTCAACGCGGCGGCGTGAAGCGTGCCCAGCCTCGACGAGCTCGTCCGCACCTTCCTGCGCGGGCTGCCGGACCGCATCGTCACGGCCACCGACCTGTGGCTGGACTTCGAAGAAGGCCGGCGCCCGGAATCTGACGGCGCTCAAGCGCGTCCTCCACACCGTGAAGGGCGAAGCCCACATGCTGGGGCTGTCGGCCACGGGCGGGCTCCTACAAGAGCTCGAAGGGCTGGTGGTCAAGGCGCAAGCGGCGGGTGTCGCAGGCCGCTCCGCGGGGTCGTCGGTGCTCGAAGCACTCGATGCACTGTCGGTGCTGTCGGGGACCCCCGAGCAAGGAGAGGCGACGTTCGACCTCGGACCGGTGCTAGACAGCCTACGCCATTCGGCCGCGGCGCTCGTCGTGGCCCCTTCGCAGGCCCCCGTCGCGCACCCCGAGGCTGACGCAGGAGCTTCGCCGCCGGATGGCGTCCAGGGAGCCGCCCGCCACGACGATGACAGCGACGACAGACGCTCGGTGAATCAGGTGCGGGTCGATGAGATTCAGCCCACCATTCACGATCTGCGACGCCTCTTCGAAGAGCAAGCGCAGACCCAACGACGTCTGCGCGAGGTACAGCGGATCCTGCGTGCGGTGGTGGCCGAGATTGATCCCGCGCTGCCCCCTGCCGTGCTCGGCGAGCGTGTGATCAAGACCCTGGGTGCCACGGCCGACCTCGAGCGTCGCTTGTCGGCCATCCGCAGCGAGTGGTCCGCCAACGCTTTCGCGACCGGCCTCGCGCTCGACCATCTCTCCGACACCACGCGCCGCGCCGCAGTGGTGAGCGTGGCGCGCCTGCGCACGAGCTTGGAGCGCACCCTCCGTAGCACCAGCAAGTCGCTCAAGAAGGAAGTCCAGATGCGCGTCGAGGGCGACGCGTACATCGACGCCGTGATCGCCCAGCGCCTCGAGCCCGCGCTGCTGCACGCCGTCCGCAATTCCGTGGATCACGGCATCGAAGAGCCGGCGGAGCGGATCGCCCGGGGCAAAGCCGCGAGCGGCATGATCGAGGTGCGCATCTCCCAGCTGGTCTCCATGGTCCAGGTCATCGTTCAGGACGATGGACGTGGGGTCGACGTGCGTGCCTTGCGCCGGCGCCTCCAGGCCGCAGAGGACCTGAGCGATACCCAGGTGCTCCACATGCTTTTTCGAAGTGGCGTATCGACACGGGATCAAGTGAGCGACATCTCGGGCCGAGGCGTCGGACTCGACGTGGTCGCGCGCGAGGTGGCCGCGGTGGGTGGATCGGCCCAAATCGAGACCACGCCAGGCCTTGGATTTCGGCTCATCCTCACGCTTCCCTCGGTGCTCCGCGCCGACCTCGTGGTGCCGATCGGAATCGGCGACAAGCGGCTGGCCCTGCCCTGTCGCAGCGTCGAGGGCTTCTCGCGCATCGCGCGCATCGAGGACACGACGCGCGGCCTGTACGCGCGCGTGCGCTCGGGGGACCAGGACGTGTCGTTGCCGGTGTACAGCCTCGCCAGCGTGTTCGGCCATAGCGCCGCTCCCAGCTCGGGTGCCCGGGGTGTTTTGGTCGTACACGAAGGCTTTCGGTTCGTCCTGGTGGTGGACCAGCATGAGAACCCGCGTACGCTGCCCTTTCAGCCCATCTCGGAGCTCGCCGTGCGCTCACGCGTGGTGCGCGCCGTGGCCCCCAGCCCCGAAGGCGTACGCCTCCTGCTCGACGTGGGCGCCCTGGTGCGCGCGCTGCAGGGCTCGACCCTCAAGGTCAGCACCGAGCAATCGCGCGGCACGGCGCGCGTCGTCGTGGTGGAGGACGCACCGGTCGCGCGCGAGCTCCTGTGCGGCATCTTGCGTTCGTTCGGGCTCGAGGTGTTCGAGGCAGCGCACGGGCGCGAGGGGCTGGCCGTGATCCGGGAGCGGGCGCCGAACCTCGTACTCAGTGACGTCGAGATGCCCTTCCTGAGCGGGCTCGACATGGTGAGTACGCTTCGGCAGGAGGCGCGCTTCGCCGATCTGCGCGTGATCTTCCTGACCACCGACACCAGCGAAGTCACGCGCCGCAGAGCCGGCGCCCTGGGTGCCGTGGGCTTTCTCTCCAAGCAACGCTTCGTTGAGGACGAGCTCAGGAGGTTGGTCGACTCGTGCCTGGCACTCTGATCTCGGCCCCAGTGCGCGTGGTGATCGCGGACGACTCCGCCATCGCTGTCTCGCGCCTGGCTCAGCTCCTATCCGAGGAGGCCGGCATCGTAGTGGTGGGAACCGCAAACAGCGCCGACGAACTCGAGGCGCTGGTCGACAAGCTCAAGCCCGACGCGGTGACCCTGGATATCCTGATGCCGGAGCGTCCCGGCTTGTCTGCCATCCGCGGGCTCTCGACGCGCACGCAAGTGGTGGTCGTGAGCGACATCGAATCCGGCTCGGCCCTGGCGGGGGAGGCGCTCGCGCAAGGAGCTGCGCTGTTCGTGTCCAAGCGCGAGCTCGGCAGCCCCGCAGGAGCAGCGCGGCTGGTGAGGGCGCTGCTACAGCACGCGCAGGCGCCCCGGCCGCTGCAGCTGGTGGCGATCGCAGGTTCCACCGGAGCCATGCCGGCCCTCGAGCAGATCATCCCGGACCTGGCAGATTGTCCGGCCGCCTTCGTCATCGTCCAGCACCTCCCTGCTGCGCGCATGCCCGCATTCGCCGAGTGGATCTGCGAGCTCGGACTGCCGAGTGAAACGCTGCCGGGCGCGCGTGCGCTGCGTCCCGGTATGGCCTGGGTCGCCCCTGGTGACCGACACCTGCGAGTGGTGGGCTCCCATGCGACCCTCGACGATGGTGAGCCCGTGATGGGACACAAGCCTTCGGCCACCGTCATGGTGTCCTCGCTCGTGCGCCTGGCCGCGCGCACCACGCTCATCATCCTCTCCGGCATGGGCAGCGACGGCGCCTCCGCCGTGCCTGCATTCGTAGCGGCCGGAGGCAAGCTCGTGGTGCAGCAGCCCAGCACCTGTGCAGTCCCCGGAATGCCCGAGGCAGCATTGGCGGCCAGCCCACGCTGCCACGAGCTCGGGCCTCGGGAGATCGGTCGCTTCGTCACCGGCAGCCTGAGCGCGCGCCGCCATGTCTAAGTCGCTCGACCAACTCCTGACTGGCTTGCTCCACGAGCGCCTCGGACACATGGGACCATGGCCGGCCCACGTGCGGCGCTTCGTGAGGGAGCGCGCCGAGGCTGCCCGCCTGTCGGAGCTCGAATGGCTCGAGCGTGTGAGAGGTCGACCCGACGAACTGTCGGCCCTCGTGGACGCGGCCACGGTGAACCACACGTCGTTCTACCGGCATCGCGAGCACTTCACACAGCTCGCGGCCAGCTTGCCGCGCCTACTGACGCGCAGAGCTCCGCTCCGCGTTTGGTCGGCGGGTTGCTCGACCGGCGAGGAGACCTGGAGCATCGCCCTCACCCTAGCGGCCCACGGCGCACCGTTCCACCTGCTCGCCACGGATGCCTGCTCCCGCGCAGTCAGCGTGGCTCGGCGCGGGCACTATGCGGCCGCCCTGACCCACGGCCTGCCGGGGCACGACGGCGGGCTGGCGTTCACCGCGCCGGCCGACTTGCGCAAGCACGTGCGCTTCGAGGTCGGCACGCTGCTCGACGAGCTGCCGTCCGGGATTCGCGGCCCCTTCGACATCATCTTCTGCCGCAACGTGCTGATTTACGTGTCGCCAGAGTATCTCCGGCGCGCCTGGGGCCGCTTCGTCTCGTTGCTTTCGCCCTGGGGCGTGATGGCGGTCGCTCCCGTGGAGTCCTTGCACGGGGTCCCCACGTCGCTGCGACGCCGGGGTCCGCTCGGCTGGCTCGAACCGTCGGAGACCGCGGCCCCCTCGCAAGCTCCTGCGGAACCTCGCCCACGCGCAGTGGCCGCTCCTGTCAGACCCGCCGAGCTGCCGAACGACGCGGAGGCGGCCGATCCCTCACTCGCCACGGTCGAACACTACCTGTCGACCGGCGACCTGGGAGCCGCCGAAGATGCACTCCACGAGTTGCTCGCGCGCAACGACGACGGAGTCGCGTGGTTCCTGCTCGGAGAGGTGTGCGCCAAGCGCGGCGCGACGGCGCAGGCGAAGGTCGCTTTTAATCGTGCCAGCACGGCAACCTGGACCTCGGGCAGCAATGACCTGGAGACCATCCGTGCAGCCGCCAAGCGTCGGGCTCGACAGTGTGGTTGACAATCTGAAGCCTTCAACCCGTGTGCGAACTCAGAACTCCTGCGGAGCCACCCGACCGCATACGCGGAGCCGACGCCCAGGCTAGACAACCCCTGAGAAAGCGAGGATGCTCCCGCGCATGCGCAGCCCGAGCCTACTTCTCGCCTTGTCGCTAGGAGCCGCCTGCAACGCTGGCTCGGATCCAGGCCACCTGGATGCAGGCCTCGCCCCAGACGATGCGGGCATGCAGGCACAAATGGACGCGGCGACGCACGCGGACGCCAGCGATCACGAGCGCGATGCTTCGCAGCCAGGCAAGCATGGCGACGCCGGCACCGACGCCGCGGTCGACCTGGCTCTGCCTCCCATCAACGCCGGCTTCGACTACCAGTTGGGCGGCGGCTATCCACCGCCCAGTGGCGTGGGCATCGTGTCGCGGGATCGCACGGACGAGCCCGCCAAGGGACTCTTCAACGTCTGCTATGTCAACGGTTTTCAGGTCCAGCCAGGCGAGGAGCAACGCTGGGCACAGGACCTCATCCTGCGTGACGCAGCCGGCAACGCCATCATCGATCCGGACTGGAACGAAGCCCTGCTCGACGTGAGTACGGCGGACAAGCGCACGCGCATCGCGGCCATGCTGAACGGCTTCATGGACGGCTGCGCGAACGCCGGCTTCGATGCGGTCGAGATCGACAACCTCGACAGCTATGCGCGCTCCAAGGGCAAGCTCACGCAAGCCAACGCGGTGGCACTGATGGCATTGCTCTCCGGGCACGCGCACTCGCGCGGCCTCGCCATCGCTCAGAAGAACAGCACCGAGCTGCTCGCGCGCCGCGCCGAGATGGGCACCGACTTCGCCGTGGCCGAGGAGTGCAGCCGCTACGATGAGTGCAAAGACTACGTGGATGCCTACGGGTCCCACGTGTTGATGATCGAATACCGGAAAGCCGACTTCGACAAGGGCTGCAAGGCCTACGGCAGCACGCACTCCATCGTGTTGCGCGACCTCGACCTGGTTCCGAAGGGTCAGGCGGGCTATCTGTTCGACGACTGCTGAGCGCTCGCTCTCCCGACGCTCGCTATTCTGCGACCGGTCGCCAGTTCGCGCGCGAGGCTGAGGTTGGTCCTCTGCCCTCAATGTTCTCCGTGCTGCAGCTCTCGCGCGAGCTTGTCGGCAGCGCGGGCCGCGAGCGCCATTGCGGTGAGTACGGGGTTCTTCTCGGGTCCGGTGGTGAATACGGCAGAGTCCGCGACCACCACGTTGCGTACGCCGTGCACGCGTGAGTAGGCGTCGACCACCCCCAGCGCAGGTGAGGCGTGCATGCGACACGTCCCCCCGTAATGCACGGAGTTGCCCGGCGCCTCGAGCTTCCACAGCTCAACCTTCGGTGCCCACCCTGCGCGAGCGAGCACCTCGAGCAGCTCTTCCCGCGCCCGCTCCAGCGTCTCGCGTGCCAACGTCGGGTGTCGCAAGTGTACCCGCACGCGCGAGCGTCCCCCACGGCCGACCCCGGGCGCGAGCTCCACGAAGTCGTCGCGACTGGGTGCCATCGTCCCAAACACACTGAAGCCGAGCGAGCTCGAACGACCAGGCCGTCCGCGCAGCGCGCTCCGCAACAGGGCGGGGGTGCCACACCACTGCATGAATGCGGCCGCATAGAGCGGCTCTGCACGTTCGAGCGCAGGCCGCGTGATGTAGCTGGCCGGATAGATCGACACCGGACGAGCCAGTTTGACGATCAACTTGGCGAGCGGATGATCGTGGAGATAGCGCCCCACGACGCCATGTTGGTTCCCAAGCCCCGCGGGAAACTCGGCATTCTTCGACTCGAGCAAGATCTGCGCGCTGCCGAGGGCACCGGCCGCCAGCACCACCGCGCGACAGGCGAGCCGCTCGGTGCGCCCGGTCCCCTGGTCACGAACACGCAGCGCGACCACCCGCCGCTCTTCGCGCGACCACTCGAGACCAAGCACCTGAGCGTCGTGGCGAATCGCGAGGTTACCCACGCGCAACGCAGGCAGCAGCAGCTGGTTGAATGCATTGAAGGCCGTCGCGCTGCGCGTGAGGAGCGAGCTCGCACCATTGGCGTAGGGCATCACGACCACCGAGCGTCCGAAGTCCGCGGCGCTCTGCTCCACGCCCTGCCATTCTCGGCCGAGCTCCCAGGCGGTGCTTGCCCTCCCCGCAGGAAGCTGCGCTAGAATCGCGTGAGCCGGCCGCGATCCGCAAGAGTGGCTCCACCCGATCGTACCAAGGAGCGACGTCGGCGTAGTCGATGGGCCACGTGTAGGCCTCCCCGGCGCGCCGCGCGTCCAGGAAATCTTCTTCGGCAAAGCGCGGTACGGCGCACGCCCAATGGTTGGAGAGCCCACCCGGAGCGAGCGCCTCGTAGAGTTCGAGCGAGGGATCGCCGCTCGCCACGAAGTCATCGCGCTGTCGAAGCGAAGCGCGAAGCTTGGCCAGCGTGATGCCGCGCAGTCTGGCGGTAAAGCCAAGCGGGGCGTCGGCAGCCCCTGCTTCGAGCACCAAGGTCTCCACGCCGGCGCGACTCAGGAACAAGGCCGCCGCTGCGCCAGCCGGCCCGCTACCGACCACGACCACGGGCACACGGGGTTCGGAGGGCGATGACATGACAGGCAATCCATGCAGCAACGATGCCGACCAGGGTTCCGCTCGCTTTGGCCTCTTGCGCTACGGCCATTCGTGACACCTGGCGCGAGGCGGCTCTTCCCGGTCGCCCGTAGAGGCCGCGAGCACGCGCACGATTTATCCAGGCTGCCTGCGTCCACGCAGATTTTTCGCGAAACTCGCGCACTTGGCCCGTTCACCTCGGCCGTCCGAGCACGTCACGCTGGCGCCAAACTTGCAAACTCCGCATCGCGCCCCTGTTCGCGCATGCCCAAGGACCCCACCGAATGTCGCTGCCGTCTCCGGTCGAAGGTACACGCCCGCCCTGGTCGATTCCCCCATCCACGGCAGGACTCGCCGGTGCGTTCGCGCGCGACGGCTACCTGGTGTTGCGCCGTGTGGTCGATCGCAGGCGCCTGGCATCCCTCACCGAGGAGCTCGTGGCCGAGTTCTCACGCGCCAGCGCCGCCGGCGAACTGTTCTCCGGCGGCGGTCTCCTGAGCGGACACCTCAACTGCTTTCCGGGGACCCCGTCGCGCTTCGCCTTCGATGCCTTGCGTGAGCGAGGCGTGCTCAAGCAAGTACGCGAACTGTGGCCAGACGCCACGCGCCTACCGAACATCGGCTGTAACTTCAACCTCCCGGGAAGCTGCGAACAGAACGTTCACGTCGACGGCTACGCCGCCCGCCCGTTCATCGTGGCCAACGTAGCGACGGTGGACACCACCCTCGAGAACGGCGCCATGGAGGCGATCCCAGGAAGCCATCTGCGCCCCTATAAGTACTGGCAGCTCGCGTTGTCCGACCTGCCCCGCGTCCGCATCGAACTCGAGGCAGGCGACGTGCTCATCCGCCCGTCCACGCTCTGGCACCGCGGCATGCCCAACCGCACCCGCGCCTGCCGTCCCATGCTCGCCTTCACCTGGGAAAACGGCGGCAGCGAGCTCGCCGATCCCTACGCACGCAACGCCGGGCGCATTACCTTCCTCCCCAACCGCTACACCCGAGACTTGAGTGGAAACATGCGCGAGTTTGCATTCGCGGCGCTGCCGCGGGTCGGCTCTGCCTATCTCTTTTTGCGGTCTCTCTTCTCCTCCTCCCACTAACTTCTCCCCTCCGCCCCGATGCGCTCCCTTGGTTGGCGCCCCGCAGCGCCGGCCAGAACCAAGGGAACGCACGGGACAGGAGGACGCTGAGCAAAGGAGGCCGTCGAGAAGGCACAGCTATGGTAGGGTGCACTCACCATGAACTCGACCAACTCCAGTCGTAGTCAAACGGCGCTCGTAACGGGCGCCTCCACTGGCATCGGAGTCGACCTCGCCGAGTGTTTTGCGCGCGACGGCTACGATCTGATCCTCGTCGCACGCAGCGACGGACCGTTGCGCGAGGTGGCCAGCCGGCTCGCCAGCGCCCACGGCGTGCGCGCCGTGCCCATCGCGCAAGACCTCGCAAAAATCGGCGGCGGCAGCGAACTCGCGCGCTCCGTGGCGAGCGCGGGCTTGCAGGTCGACGTCTTGGTGAACAACGCGGGCTACGGCGACGCAGCCCCTCTCGCCGAGTCCGAACTCGACACCCAGCTCGGCATGGTGGATCTGAACATTCGCGCGCTGCTCGAGCTCACGCACCTGTACTGGCCCAGCATGCTCAAGAGCGGCCGCGGTGGCGTGCTGAATGTCGCGTCCACGGCCGCCTTCCAGCCCGGCCCCTTCATGGCCACCTACTACGCCTCCAAGGCCTTCGTGCTCTCCTTCTCGGAAGCGCTCTGGGAGGAGGCGCGTGGCACGGGTGTGCACGTGAGTTGTCTCTGCCCCGGACCCACGGTCAGCCAGTTCCGTCAGCGCGCCGGCACCGACAAGAAGAAGCTCAGCCAGGCCGCGACCCCGATGAGCTCCGCCGAAGTCGCCGAGCTCGGCTACCAGGCCTTCAAGCACAACAAGCGCGTCGAGATCACGGGACTGCGCAACCGAGCCCTGGCCGCAGCCGTACCCTTCGTGCCTCGCAAGACGCTGCTGGGCATGGTGCGCAATCTCCAATCCCCCATCTGAGACCTACTAGTGCGCTCCTTGTTTGTGGCCGGCGCTGCGGGGGCGCAGGGGCGTCGTGGCTGCCAGAGGGCGCTTTGTCGGTCGGTGGGAGCGCTTCGATGGGAGTCGGTGGCGGTTCGATGGCCGGCGCACCTGTGGGGATGAAGTTCCCCCGGTTCCGTTGACACGCAGGAGAGACCCATGCGTGTTCAGAAGCAGCAGCGCTACACAGATGAGTTCAAGGCAGAGACGATCGCGCTGATGAAGCGAGACGACCGGACTTTCGCGCAATTGGCCGCGGATTTGGGGATAAACAAGTGGACCCTGCGGGAGTGGTACAACAGGGACCAGATGGCCAAGAAGAGCAAGCGAAAGCCGGGAGCACCTGTAGCTCCGGCTCCCTCTCAGGAGACGGCAGAGGAGAAGGCTGCGCGGCTGGAGCGTGAGAACGAGCGGCTGCGCAAGAAGGTCGAAACCCTCGAGATGGACCGCGAAATCCTAAAAAAAGCGGCAGCCTTCTTCGCGAAGGAAAGCGAATGAGGTTCGCCTTCATCCACGCGGAGAAGGCGAACTTCCCGGTGTCAGCGCTGTGCCGGAACCTGCAGGTGACCCGGCAGGGGTACTACGCGTTCGCGAGTCGCCCGCCGAGTCCCCGTGCGGACCAGGACCGGGCCCTCTTGGAACGGGTCGGCCAGGTGCACGCGGAGAGCCGCAACGCCTACGGAAGTCCGCGAGTTCGAAAGGAACTCCGACGTCGTGGCATTCGGGTCGGCAAACGCCGGGTGGAGCGCGCCATGCGGAGCTTGGGGCTCTGCGCCCGGCCTCGTCGCCGGTTCCGTGTGACCACCGCTGCAAATCCGCGGCATCCAGTCGAGCCTAACGTGCTCAACCGCGAGTTCCGCGCCGAACGTCCCAATCAGCGCTGGGTGACGGACATCTCGTACGTCTGGACCGACGAGGGCTGGTGCTACCTCGCTGTCATCATCGACCTGTTTTCCAGGACCGTCGTGGGCTGGGCGCTGGACGCCATGCTCTCGACCCAGCTGCCCCTCGCAGCGCTGGACATGGCGCTTCGGCGCCGTCGTCCCGACGCAGCAGGCCTGCTCCACCATTCTGACCGGGGCTGCCAGTACACGAGTCAGGAATACCGCTCTGAGCTCGCCCAGCGTGGGCTCTCGGTCAGCATGAGCCGCAAAGGCAACTGCTGGGATAACGCGGTCGCCGAGAGCTTCTTTTCAACCATCAAGGCCGAGCTAATTCATGGTCGACGTTGGGCCGGGCGCCTTGAGCTTCGGTCGGCGGTCTTCGAGTACATCGAGGTCTTCTACAATCGGCGGAGGCTTCATTCGTCACTGGGGTATCGAACCCCAGCCGAGTTCGAGAAGGACTACACTGCGGCTCAGGCCGCCTAAGCAGGTGTCAACGGATTCGAGGGAAGCTCAGGGACGCATGTTCGACAAAGCGCGCACTCTCTTCGCCACGACGCCCCTGCGCCTCCTCGCGCGACCCGAGTTCGCAGGAGCGAACTCGGGCGGTTGGGAGAGTTGGAGGCGTTCGATTTAGCGAACGCAAAGCAGGGCGCACAGGGCGCGCTGGATGAAATCGGCGGCCGCTTTGCTTGGTGTTTTTCCCAAGTGAACGGTCGTGAGTACCAGACCATTTGTGGACTCGAGTCCACTCGAGCACAATCCAAGCCCTTTCGAGCGCAACAGCAACCAGCGAACCCGATCACCTGACGGAACCCGATCACCTCACGGTCAACGCGCAGCCCCCCACTCTTTGCGTTCGTCGAACCAACGCCCTCACTTCTCCTCAACGTTCCCGGCCCCAGTTCGCTCCCGCGAACTGGGGTCGCGCGAGGAGGCCCAGGGACGCTATGGCGGAGCGAGCGCTTTGTCGAACATGCGTCCTCACAGGTGCGCTGAAGCTCCCCCAGTTCCGTTGACACGCAGGAGAAACTGATGCGTGTTCGGAAGCACAACAAGTACACCGATGAGTTCAAGGCAGAGACGATCGCGCTGATGAAGCGGGACGACCGCAGTTTTGCCCAGTTGTCCGTGGATTTAGGCATCAGCAGCTGGACCTTGCGGGAGTGGTACAACAGAGACGAGATGGCCAAGAAGAGCAAGCGGAAGCCGGGGGTACCGGTCGCTCCGGTACCTGCTGCTGAAACGGCAGAGGAGAAGGCGGCCCGGCTGGAGCGGGAGAACGAGCGGTTACGCAAGAAGGTGGAGTCGCTCGAAATGGACCGCGAAATCCTAAAAAAAGCGGCAGCCTTCTTCGCGAAGGAAAGCGAATGAGGTTCGCCTTCATCCACGCGGAGAAGGCGAACTTCCCGGTGTCAGCGCTGTGCCGGAACCTGCAGGTGACCCGGCAGGGGTACTACGCGTTCGCGAGTCGCCCGCCGAGTCCCCGTGCGGACCAGGACCGGGCCCTCTTGGAACGGGTCGGCCAGGTGCACGCGGAGAGCCGCAACGCCTACGGAAGTCCGCGAGTTCGAAAGGAACTCCGACGTCGTGGCATTCGGGTCGGCAAACGCCGGGTGGAGCGCGCCATGCGGAGCTTGGGGCTCTGCGCCCGGCCTCGTCGCCGGTTCCGTGTGACCACCGCTGCAAATCCGCGGCATCCAGTCGAGCCTAACGTGCTCAACCGCGAGTTCCGCGCCGAACGTCCCAATCAGCGCTGGGTGACGGACATCTCGTACGTCTGGACCGACGAGGGCTGGTGCTACCTCGCTGTCATCATCGACCTGTTTTCCAGGACCGTCGTGGGCTGGGCTCTGGACGCCATGCTCTCGACCCAGCTGCCCCTCGCAGCGCTGGACATGGCGCTTCGGCGCCGTCGTCCCGACGCAGCAGGCCTGCTCCACCACTCTGACCGGGGCTGCCAGTACACGAGTCAGGAATACCGCTCATCGCTCGCCCAGCACGGGCTCTCGGTCAGCATGAGCCGCAAGGGCAACTGCTGGGATAACGCGGTCGCGGAGAGCTTCTTTTCGACCATCAAGGCCGAGCTAATTCACGGCCGACGTTGGGCCGGACGCCTTGAGCTCCGGTCCGCAGTCTTCGAGTACATCGAGGTCTTCTACAATCGGCGGAGGCTACATTCGTCACTGGGGTATCGGACCCCAGCCGAGTTCGAGAACGATTACACTGCGGCTCAGGCCGCCTAAGCAAGTGTCAACGGATTCGAGGGAAGCCCATGCGCCGGCCATCAAACCGCCACCGACTCCCACCCAACCGCTCCCCACGACCGACAAAGCGCCCTCGCGCAGCCATAGCGTCCCTGGGCCCCGCGGCGCCGGCCACAACCAAGGAGCCCACCAAGTAAGGGGACGTTGAGGAAAGAAAGGCGTCACCAGCGGAGCATGGGAAACGGATTGCCGTGGCGCAGCAGCTGCCGGATGGAGAGCTGCACCAGGCGCCCATGAAACCCCGCATCGGGAAAAGCCGCGAACAACTCGCGGACGAAGCCGTAGCGCGTGCCAAAGCGCCAGAGTCCCAAGCTAACGTCGGTCCAGTCTGCGCGGCGAAACGGCTCCACGAGCCCTGCGTGCTGACCGCGATAGGAACGCAGCTTGTGGTGTTCGCCGATCATGGCCTCGATCTCCGGCACCCAATCGGCGCGCTGACCCGGTGTCAGGTAGCCGCGCGCCAGAGCAACCGAAGGCCCGAGGTAGTCGAAGGTACCCGCTGTCCAGATGCCAATATCGTGGAACGCGGTGGCGATGGCGACCTTCTCGAGCTGCGCTGCGCTGCCTGCTCCTTGCGCGGCGCACAGGTTGAGCACCCGATAGGCGTGGTTGCGGTACGCCGTGAAGTCGCGGCCGAGCGCATGCGCGTGAGCATTCAGGAGTTCGTCGAGGAGCGCGACTTGAGTGAGCATGGGTGGACTTCCCTGTGGGTTTGACGCGCGGCGCTCAAGGCGAGGCGAACACCGACTCGAGCAAGGGATTGATGATCTCCGGTCGCGTGAAGTGCATCATATGTCCGCCCTCCACTTCGCTGAAACGCACGTCTCCGCCAGCGAGCCGCATGATCTCGAAGAGGCGACGGGCATAGGCAAGACCGACCAAGGCATCCGCACGCGCGTGGATGAACCAGACGGGTACCCGCACGCGGGATGCGTACTCGGCGACCTTGCGGCATGGATCGTCACCCGCAAGCCGCGCCATGGTTCCGAGCACATGGGGCGGCATGCCCAGGCTCTCCGCCACGACAGACGGCGACACGGGATCGGGGGCGAAGCTGGTGCGCATGGCCGCTCGGAGCACCCAGGCTAGCGAGCGCTCCTTCAAGCCGCCCGGCGCGGCGCGAACGGCCGCCGCATCGAGCCCTGCCGTCGCGAGATCTCGAATGGGCGCCAGCAGATTGGCCAGCGAGACCAACACACGTTCGAGCCCGGGCAAGGCGAGCACACGATAGGCAAGGTGCGCAGGCGTACCGCCGGTCCCCAGCAGCACCACGCTTCGCACGCGCTCGGGCGCCCGGGCCGCCAGCGCCAGGGCGACCATGCCTCCGTGGCTCTGGCCGATGACGTCCACCTGCTCCTCCCACCCCACGCGGTCGAGCAGCGCGAGCGCGATATCCGCGCTGCGCTCCAGGCTGTGTCGTGAGTCGGCAAAGTCGTCGCTACGCCCCAGACCCGGCTGGTCGTAGGCCAGCACGTGGGCGTGTCGGCGCAGGGCGGGCACGTTATGGATCCAGTGATCGAGATGGGATGGATTGCCGTGGATCAGCAGCACCCGTCGTGGAGCGCTGACGCCGCGCTGCGGTGCAAGCTGCGTGAAGCACAGACGCACCGGTCCCGTCGGCTCCGCGCCCACCAGCGCATGGCCCGCAGAGGAGTAGAGGCTGACGCACTGGAGCGAGGACACCCGGCTACTTTACCCAGCCCATGCAGCCAGGTCACGGGCACCGTCGCCTAAACGTCGCTTGGCGGTCGATCGATCCATCGATGCGCTCGAACCAGCCGGCCCTACGGACACGCCTTGCCAGAGTTGTTGCGGAGGGGCTCGACCGGGCCAGACGCCACGCCATTTGCGATCAACTGCAGACGCAGCGCCTCGAGGTCGCATGCCGACACGGCGGTGTCCTGGATGTCCGCCCAATCCAGCTCGGTGATGTGGCCGAGCGCGCTCACGTCGTGGAGCAACGGCGCGCCGTCGAAGTGGATCATCGAGAGCGATCGCAGGTGCTCGAGCCCGCGCAGCGTTTCAAGCTTGGCCGCGTCGAAGACCTCCAGGTCGCCGTCGATGGTCTCCAGGCATCCGAGGTCCTCCAAGCTCTTTAGATCGTCGGCCGTGATGGTCACCCAGGCCGCCTTGGTATATCCGCGTAGCTTGAGCGCGTCGGCGGCGGACTTGATCTGTGCGGTGCTAGAACCGTAGTCACCCTTGTCGCAGGCAAAGCTCGGCTTGGGCGGCTTGGGCGTATCTCCACCGGGTCCCGCGTCTCGTGGGGTCTCTCCGGCGTCGTGCGCGCCCCCAGCGTCCTGCCTACCCTTGCCGCCATCCTGAGGACCGCGGCCTGCATCTTCGTCGTCCTCTACTTCGGCGTCCCCGGTATCCGGCCCCGCGTCGAGGCCCTCGTCGCCATGCTGCGTTCGACCCGCGTCGAGTGGCCCGCGCGTCGGCGAATCGCCGCCGTCGCCGCAAGCCGCGAGTGCCAGAGTGAGCGTGATGAGTGAAAGGGTTCGCATCGACATGGACGCGATCTGGCTCACCAAACTAGGCCCTCGCAAGGCCAGATCACCCCGAGCGACGCCTTGGCACCAACAAGAGCGGACGCCCGATCCAAGACGTGGCGAGCTCCACACGCAGGGTCCATAGCCGCAGGCGCATGCCCCATAGCCGAAGGCCGAAAGCACAGCGTTCGAGGGCGCTCATGGCTCCCCTCGCCCGGAGGCCGAGCCGCGCCTGGAATTGAGGTGCGATTGCATGGGAGGACGCTAGCAAGCATTGCGGACAGGAACGGTCCGCAATGAAAAGGCCCTAGGACGACGTCTCGGTCACGCCGCTTCGCGCTCCTTGCGTGCGACGATGAACCAGGTGCTCGAAGGAAGGAACACTCCTTCCTCGCGCAAATGCGGCAGAAACAGTTCCCGCAAGCGCGCTCGAATTTCGGGTAGCAGCCGCTGCCCCTCGGCCCCCGCCTCGCGAACAATCTCCCCGGAAGGCCCCACGAGGATCTGATAGTCGATGGCCTCTTCCAACGTCGTACCCACGCAGATGTCCGCATCCACCTGCTCGAAGCGCTCCACGGTGTGAAAGCCGGCAGCCCTCAGCATCGCGCGGTCGGTCTCCTCATCGGACCACGCGAAGGGCCCCGGTCCACAGGTCTGCGCTGCGTCGCCCGGAGGCGGCAGAAACTCGCGCACCACGGCCTTCGCCGCACCCCATGCAGGATTGTGCGCCAGGGATCTCCACACCAACAGCGCCAGCGTTCCGCCCGGCACCATGGCCCTGTGAATGTTGCGCAGCGCTCGCACGCTGCTGTCGAAGAACATCACGCCGAAGCGAGCATAGGCGAGGTCATAGTGCGCCGACCGCAGCGGATGCACCTGAGCGTCGCCGAGTTCGTAACGCACATGGCCAACCCCCGAGGCGAGGCGCTCGCGCTCCGCGATGTCGAGGAATGCCTGCGTGCAGTCCAGGCCCAAGACCTCGCCGGCAGGCCCGACCCGTTGGCCGAGTTCGAGAGTGGTCTCACCGAAGCCACAACCGAAGTCGAGCACGCGCGCCCCCGCTTTCACGGGCAGCGACGGCATGGTGAGCTCGCTATGGCGTTGGCCGTTGCCCGAGAGCAGGTGACGAAAACGGATCCATTTGGGCGTCAGGATCTCGTTCCAGCAATGGATGAACTCGGTGTTTTCTGGGGCCCAGGTGCTCATTGGCTCTCCTCGCCACCCCACGTGGGCGGCTCGCTGAGAGCATGTACGCGCCCCCCGACCTCGCGTCCCTTGCCGTCCGTCCGGAACGCATACCCCATTCACCGGCAGTGACGGCGACGCTCCGAAATCGCGGCTCCTGCCCGCTTTACCGCCGGTGGCGCACGCCTAGCCCGGCCACGGCCCCCGCTCGGCCGACAGCTCGATGACCGCCTCACGCGCGATGTAGGGCACGTAACGGAAGTCGCGAATCAGGGCCACGCGCTCGTCGACGAGGGTGAGCTCCACGAAGTAGCCGGGCCGCATGTCCTCGGCACGCCGAAACACGGCGATGACTTCGCGTCCCTCGAGCATCGCAGGCACCATGTGCCAGTCGTGCTTGGTGGCGTAGTTGCTGGTGTAGCTCTCCACCTCGCGCCCGCTGCGGCGAGCCCTCGAGACCAAGTCGAGCCGGACATCCTCGGCGAGCAACGCGCGCACACCTTCCCAATCGCGCGCATTGAACAGGCGCGCGTAGCGTGCGACCACAGGCGAAGGCGCAGACGGTTTGGCCGGTCCGTTCGACTCCGCTGCCTCTTGCTCCTGCCGCAGCCGTGCGCGTCCGCGATGTAAGGCGGCCTTGACCGCAGGCAGACTCAGCTCGAGCAACTCCGCGATGTCATCGAGCGAGTGACCGAGCACGTCCTTGAGGATCACCGCGCTGCGTTGGGCGGGCGGCAACTCCACGAACACCGAGATGGCTGCGTGCACGGCCTGGTCCTGCGACAGCGCTTGCTCCGGATCAGCGGCCCCATCGGCCACCGACTCGTGCACCACCTCGAGCGGCCGTCCCATGCGCCGGTCGTAGCGACGCAGATGATCGATGGCGCGGCTGTGGGCGATGCGAAACAGCCACGGACGCAGGGCCGGCAGCGACTCGAGCTCCGAGAGCCCATAGTAGGCGCGCGCAAGCGTCTCCTGCACCAGGTCCTCCCCGTCCGCCACGGAGCCCGTCATGCGCGCGCAATAGCGATGGAGCTCGGGGCGCACCTCTGCCACGAGCTCCAAGAAGCGCTCCCGTCCTTGCTGACGATCCTCGGTGAGCGAGCGGAAGTCGGTCATGGTTCAACCATCGAGCGAGAGGATACCCGTGTCGCCTTTCACGCCAAAGGCCGTGATGCTTTCGTAGCGAGGTTCGGTCAGGATGCTGATCACGTGTTGGCCGAACTCCCGCGGAGACATCGGCTTGCCGAAGCCCGCCAAGAATTCCTCCACCGTGATGCCCTTCTTCGTGGCGTAGGCCGTCGCACAGGCTCGCCCATGATCGGTGGCACCCATCATCTGACGCGGCACAATGGCCTGGAAGCGCAGGTCGAGCCCGCGTTCCGCGGCAACGCCATTGGCGTAGTGCGCCATCATCCAGATCATCCGCTTGGCACCGCCGTGGCCACCCGAGAGCGGGGACCCCGACACGGCCGCGCCGCTGGATCCCAGCAGCACGCGGCTGCCCTTCTCGAGCGGCAATCGAATGGCCGCCTGGGTCCACTGCAGTGCTGCGCGGGTATCGGTGTTCCAGGTTGCGCTGAAGTCCTCCCATGAAATCTGGTCGATGGCCCGCATCGGCGGCGTCACGCCCGCGTTGAGGACCAAGACCGCAGGTCGAACCTCACGCAGGGCCCGGCCGGGGAGTTCGGGATCCGCGATGTCCCCCGCGATGGTGGTCACGCCCAGGCGTTGCGCGAGCTCCGCGAGCCGCCCTGGATGGCGAGCGATCACAGTGACTTCGGCTTCGGCTTCCAGCAAACACTCGACCAGTCCCAGGCCCAGACCTCGGCTTCCGCCCGTCACGAGCACGCGCTTTCCTCGGAGCTGCATGGCTGCGATTTCCTTTGTAGCGATGGACCACGTTGGTTCATCGAGGAAAGGACGATCGAGCCCCCCAAAAGGATGCGGAGGTGGCGCAACGAGCCGACAGTGAGCGTAGCTCAGGGGCGGTGCACGGTGGCGGCGACCCAGTCTGCGTTGACCTCGAGCGCGAACGCCGCGCGCGAGTCCGGGTCGACCCAGTTGGGCTCCAGGGTCTCCGTGTTACCCAGACAGTTGATCTTGTCGAACCAACAGTGGTCTGCCGCGGTGAGCTGGCAGTCTGCCTTCTGCACGAGCACCCAGCCGCTACCGTCCGCCCGCAAGCACTCGGTACGACCGTCGTTGGGGCACTGGGCCGCGCTGAAGCCCACCGTCTTGTTCAACGTGGCCACGTCCGCGTTCATGCCGTCGGCCGCACCGTTGACCACACGCAGGCGATTCTTGGGCAGGGCCGCAGCGTCGAAGCCCCCGTAGCCCGTGGTCCACACGGCGCGCACCCGCGGGTCGAAGTTGGCCGCGATGTGGGCCGCGAGCGCGCCCTGGCTGTGCCCCCAGGTCGCGATGCCCTTGTCGCAGTCGACCTCGGGCAGCGCGCAGGCGATGGAGAGCAGGTCCGCGTCGCCGTTGTTGTACGCGCACTTGAGCTTGTTATCGAAGGCGAAGGTCAGGCTGTTGTCATACTGAGCGGAGAGCGCCACGAAGCCACGGCGCGCCATCGCCTCGGTCACCGCCAGCGCGGCCTTGCAGTCGTAACGTGAGCCCTCGTCGTCGGCCGTCACCGAGGTGCCCACGAAGTACAGGAAAAGCGGGTAGCGCGCGCTACTGTCGCCCTTCGGCATGTGCCCGATGGTCGCGTACTTCTGCGAGCATGTGGCGCCCCCGTTGACGCTGCCCAAGTAGGTGGGCGGATTGGCGAACGGCTTGGCCTCGAGCAAAGCGGCGCCCCCATCCGGTTGCCACGAGCCGCCGCCATCCACCGGGCCACCGCCGTCGTATCCCGGAGCGTCGTCGCCATCCCCCCCGCGTCGCCTGCCAGGTCCCCGTCGCCGTCTCCAGCCCCCGTCGCGTCGCCATCCCCGTGGTGAGCGCCCGGCTTATCTCCGTCGCCCTGCCCTTCGCCATCGTCGTCGTCCCCGTCACCCGCAGACGTGGAATCGCCCCCTGCGTCCAGACCGCGACCTGCGCCAGGCGACTTCCCGCTGTCGCAGGCCGCCAAGAGCAAGAGTCCCAACCACGCAACCTGGCGGATTCTTGTTCTGACTGCGGCGCGTGGTGGTCATCATGGGGCAGGCTCCGTCGGGAGCCTCGCTTTTGACCACGTCCCGAGCCAGCGAAGCAATGGCCTCAGGGACCCCGAGAGAGGCCCTGGCGCCCGCTCTTGCTCACAAATCCCGTGAAGCCTGGATTTTTCTCGCGTAGAAGCTCGCAAAACGCACGCGTGCCCCCGGCGTTGGCTCAAGCGCGACGAGCTTCGCGCTCAGCGCAGCTGCACCATGTTGTAGGAGCTGCCCTGGATCTTGAAGCCCTTGATGGCCTGCCCACTCACGACCTCGTAAGCGGTGGTCTCCGAGTAGTCCGCGTTCGGCACCATGAGGAACGTGCGTTCACCGACTTTGACGTCCGTGTAGCCGCCAGCCTTGAAATCGAGTCCCTCGAGTGGACCCCCCGTCTTCGTGTTCAGGTCGATTTCCCACAGGCGCCAGTTCGCGGTGTTCGCGAGTTCCTGGGCGTCGGTGTTGGCGTCGATGGTCACGCGCTCGGCGTGGAATACGTCGAGCAGGGCTTTGCCGCCCCCGAGGTAGCGCAGCACCGCCGCCTCACGGCCGCCCGTAATATCTGCGGCGAAGTTCAGCTGGAAGCTCGCATCGAAGGTGTCCTCACCGTTCTTCACGCGGAGCGCACAGCTCTTGGGGTAGTCGCTGGTGAGGGACAGCCCAACGGTCCATGCCCAGCCGCTGAAGTAGATGTCGCCGCTTTCGTCGGCGAACGGTCGGCTGTACAGCTGCGGGCAGCGATGGTCCTCCACCAGACTGAGCAGCTTGTCGCTCTCGACGTCGTACACCGCGAGATACTGCGGGGCAGCCAAGAAGTCCCAGGTGTCGTAGTTGAGGAGGGTGAAGATGCGGTACATGCGATTGCCGCGCACGATCGCAACGCTCTCGAACTTGTAGCCCTCCTGCACGATGTCGGGTCCGGCAATCTCGCCGGTGATTTGCAGCGTGGTCGGGTTCCAGGCGATGTGACTGCCGTCGCTGCCGTTGAAGATGTAAGCCTTCTGCTCGTTGACGAAGACGGCGCCCCAGTCGTCGATCGCGAAGAACTCGGGCACGCCGTAGTTCATGAAGTTGAGGCTGCCCGCAGGCTTGAGCAAGCCGTCGTCCGCGAGCTCGAAGCGCTCGACCACCGGCGCACTGGAGCTGGCGATGAAGAAGTACTTGCCCACCGCGTGCACGCTGGCGCGACCGTTCACCTCGCGCGCGCTGGCCAGGCTGATCTCCGGCACGTCCAGCGAAGGCACGAGCGGGACGTAGCTCGTGGAGGTCGCGAAATCCGCTCCATAGACTTCAGTGGGCACCGCGAAGACATGGCCGCTACCGGCGTCGCCGTCGCCGGGCGTCTCGGAGTCGTCGTTCTTTCCCTTGGACGTGTCGTCGCCGCACGCCACCATCGGCGCGAGCGCCGCCGTCAACAGCGCCACCGACCACCAGCAGCGCGCTCCCTTGTTCATGTCCTGTTGCATCGTGTTTCTCCTGTGAATCCCCTCAAAGCGAAGCCGTCGCCTTGAAATAGAAAGCTCTCCCCGGGCGCAGCACGCCGTAGAAGTCGTAGGCCGCCTGGTCGGTGAGGTTCTGCACCTCGCCCGTGAAGCTCAGGGCCCGCGCCTCGTTCCGGACCTCGTAGATCAGCGCCAGCGAGTGCAAGAGCTGCGCGTCGACGCCGAGCTTGTTGGTGCCGATACCCTCCCAGCCGCGCAGAAACCCGTGCACGTAGCGCGTGGTCCAGGCCAGCGAGAGTTGGTCTCGGGTCGCGACCACGTTCTTGGTCTGCAGCCGCGCACTCCCGTTGCCGAAAAGGTAAGGCCGGTTGGGGATGCGGTCGCCCTCATTCTCGGCGAACGCGCCCTTGGTGGAGGTATTGCGGAAGTCCACGTAGGTGACGTTTCCATCGAGCGCCACGTACTCGCGCTTCGACGTCCAGCCGGCAGCCGCCTCCACGCCGAGCGAGCGCGCGCTGTACACGTTCTGGTAGGTCGCGGTCTGCTCGTCGCCCACCAGCACGATCAAGTCGTCAGCCTTGCGCAAGAAGCCGTTCACGTTGGCGCGGAGCTGCCCTGCGCGTGTGTCGCGCGCGTCGACGTTGAGCCCGAGATTCACGTTGTGACTCACTTCGGGCGCGAGCTTCAGGTTCGGTCCCACGGGGAAGGCGTTGCCGAAGATCTCGTCGGCGCGTGGCAGGCGCGTGGCCCACTCGTAGGAGGACTTGGCGTAGATCCAATCGGCCCACGCGTAGCGCAAGGAGTCGCCCCAGCCGAAGCGATGGGTCGCGCGGTCCTGGCGCCGGATCAGCCCGTTCGAGAGCGGATCCTCGGAGCGCAGCACCTGCAGGTAGTCCTTGGCGAACAACGCGTTCTCGAGGCGCCCGCCGAGCAGCGATGACTGGTACTCGAGCCCGCTCACCAGGCCGTACAAGTGGCGCTCCACGTCGAGCGGATCGCGTGCCGCGGGGTTGACCTCCCGGCGCTCGTCGCCGTCGCGTCCGGTCAAGGTGGGAGAGAGCGATGCCCGCAGCGCGTGCACGGTCGAGAGCTTCCACGCCAGCGTGGCGCGACCGTACACACCGTTCTCCTCGTACAGCTGGTCCTGAGCGCGGCCGACGCGCTCGCCAGGCTGAGGGCGCATGCGAAGGCACTGGCCAAACCAGTCGTAGACGCAATCGCCCAAATCACGATAGTGCGTGAGCCTGCGCGCGTAGCCCGCGACCGCGTTCAGCGTGACGCCGCGCGCGAAGGTGTTCTCGTAGCGCAGCGTGGCGCCTCCGGAGAGTTCCTTGAGGTCCACGTCCCCGTACGGACTAAAGGTCATCAGCAAGTTGTGCTGAATCTGCTTGTCGTACTGGGTGAAGAACCCGCGCACGAGCAGGCGCTCCGCCCAGGGCTTGCCCACGACCCCCGTCTCGAGGTTCGCGCCTCCCGCGCGGTATCCGTCATGGAAACGGTACACGCGAGTGAGCCGCTCGCGGCCCTGGGCGTCCGCGATCTCGATGTTCATGGGATAGTTGTTGTCGGCCGAGTCGAAGAAGCCATTCACCCGCGTGAACCAGCCGCTAGGCTCGTGCAGGTGACGCGCGCTCGCCGTCAGGCGCTGGGTGCCGAACGACCCCAGCTGATAGGAGCCGGACGCGTGAGTGCCGCGCACGCGCTCGTCGCTCACCAGGTTGACCGCGCCGCCCAGCGCGTCGGCCCCAAAGCGAATCGGCACCACACCGCGATAGATCTCCACGCGCTCGACTAGGTTCACCGGCACGTTGGCGATGCCGAACGGATAGCCCGTGAACTCCAGCGGCACGCCGTCCAGGTAGAAGCGCACTTGGTCGTCAGTCAGCCCGTTGAGTGAGAACCTGGTGTCGGAGCCGAGCCCGCCCGCGCGCTGCACGCCCACGCCCTGCGTACGGGCCAGCACCTCACCGAGGTCGGCGCTTTGACGCTGCGCTTGCGCCGTCTCCACCACGTGCACCGCTTCCGCCGAGCGCCGCGCGGTCTCTGCTTTGGAGCGGCCGCGCACCGTCACTTCGAGCTTGGTGGTTTCCTGGTACGCAGCCCCACTGTCGCTCTGCGGAGGTGCGACTGGCGCAGGTGGTGCGAGCGGTGGATCTGGCGGCACAACCTCCGGTGGCAGCGCCGGCTCGAAGGGCGCCACTGGCTCCGACGGCGCAGGTTCCCCACCAGGAACCGCTGCGTCGACTTCGCGAGAATCGTCTACGAGAGCGGGCGCAGGCACTGCACCTGCGTCGGCGTCGGAAGCCGACGCATCGGTTGGCGCTGGCTCGAGGGGACTCTCTTGAGCGAGTCCCGCGGCACTGCTGAACACCACCAGCGTGGCCATGAGCCATTGGGGCCAGCCCGAGCGAGCAGGCAGACGGATGCATCGCGACGTGACGTCGCTGGATTTCGCGGAGGGTGAATGCATGGGTGACTCGCGCCGAACCGCGGAGCGCCGTCAGCGAACGAACAGGACGGCAACTTCAGCAGGGCTGGCGAAGCCTACTGCAATTGACAATCACATTCAACAATTGCCGAGATTTTTCTCACCGAGCGCGTCTCATCGCGAGCCCGGGTGCGCGCGGACCCGCGAGCGTCCGGTCCGGTCGTGGCAAGCAAAGCCAAAGCATTTGCGAGCAATTTTGCCGCGTCGAATCGGACCTTGGGGGCAGAGAAGCCGACCTCTCAAGCCTGAGGAGGACCTTCTCGGAATCGATCACCGACGCCGCAAAACGATGTTGAAAATTGATTTCATGATGTAGCCGACGAGCTGCATCAGCCAACGCGAGGGGTCGCGCTTACTGGAGACAGCCGCAGGCGATGCGGGCGCTGACGCCGCTATCGTCCGGGTCGAATCCTTGGCCGAGCCCATTGAGCCAGTAGTTGATGCCCGTGGACCATTGGTGGCAGCCCAAGCCGAGCTCGTCTGGCCGCGTCGACGCGACGACGTTCCCCGTTGATCCGAGCGCACTCAAGACCGCGTGACAATTCTCGGCGCTGCCGCCCTGCGCGCTCGAGCCAACGAAGGTCGGGGTGCGCGCGTCGTATCCCCCGTGCGCTTCGCAAGTCTGTCGACAGCTCTGCCCGTAGGCGCCGAGGTACCAACACACGCCCAAGAGTGACGTGTCGCAGGCGACGGAATCGGTGTCTTCTCCCTGGTCCCCATTGTCGTCGGCGGGAGGCGTGAGCATTGCTCCCTCCGCGCGGCCCGCGAGGGCCCCATCCTGCAGCCCCTGCGCTGCGCCATCCCCCTCGCCTGCTGCGCCCGAGTCGCCCGAGGAGCCGGGGTCGAAGGCGGCGCCGTCGTCCAGCACGCTGTCGCCTGCGTCTGGCGCTTCATCTGAGCGCGCGTCTCGTCCGTCGTAGCCGATGAGAACGCACCCCGGCTGTGCGACCGCCAACAGAAACAGCGAAGCCATGACATGGGAGCGAAAGGACAACGTTCACCACCCGACGACTCCTTAAACGCTATCACGCTCCGAACCTGCCGCGTCGAGGACTCACCTCAGATCGCAGCGGCGAACACGCTGAATGCCCGACATCCGCGCCCACGCACGGAGTCTGCTACGCGGCGACAGCCGGCTCTTCGACCACGCGGACCTTTTGTCGCGCGTCCGGCTGCTTGGTCGCGCGCTTCTCGCGCTTACGCCACCAGATCCACACGCCGCTCGCGCTGAGTGCGGCGACGACGAGGCCCATCAGCAGCACGAACACGCGGTACCAGGTGCCGAACACGGCTGCGAAATGCAGCCCGAACAGCCAGTTGGTCACGCTGTTGCCCGCGCTCATGCCGGTGGGCGCGTCGAAGCCGATTAGGTGACCGTCCTTGGCGTCGAAGTACACCTGCGTGTGCGGGTTCTTGAAGGTGATGTCGAGGCTGCTCTCCACGCCATACACGAAGGCGCCGTGATCGGCCGCGTAGTGCAGCCAGAGCTCGCGCTTGATGTCGAACTTGCGTAGCGCCGCCTGCTCCGCCATGAGTCGCTTGCCCACGGCGTGCGCCGCACGCGTGTCCATCCCCGGCGCGGGATGAGGCGGCTCGAGTTCGGGCAAGCTGTCGTGGACACTCGGCCGATAGCCGAGCACGCTCATCACGGGCGCGTACACCGGCTGCAAGTTGAGCGCCACGGCGGACCAAGCGAACACCAGCAGCATGGCCCAAACCCAGAGGCCGCTCGCGCGGTGCCAGCTGAAGATGAGGCTGAAGAGTCGCGACGTGTTCAGGAGCCAGGCGGGCAGCCAGCGCGCGAACCAGCTGCGAGAAGAACCGCGCTCGCGGGTCACCGCCCTCGGTAACGTAAGGTAGGCCCCCACGAAGCAGTCCAGGGTCCAGAGCAACGCCACGATGCCGAACAACCAGCTGCCCACCTCGCCGAGCGCGAGCGAGTAGTGCAAGCGATAGACGAACGGCATCACGTTGACGAGCCCCTCCGAGAGATCGCCCCAGCTGCGTGAGCCGAGCACCTCCCCGGTGTAAGGATTGGCGAACCACTGCCGCCAGCGTCCAGGCGTCTCCTCGATCCAGATGCTCAGGGCGCGCTCCGGCTCGTGCGAGAAGAACACGGCGTGGTGATTCGAATCGGCAGGAAGGTGCTGCCTCACGCGCTCGTCCACCTCGAAGGGATCGAGGCGTGTGACGCCCGGAGCCGGCAACGCAACGCGGTGGAGCTTGGGACTCAGCGCGCCGTCGAGCTCTTCGTTGAACGCGAGCAAGCTGCCGGTGAGCCCGGCCAGGAGCAGGAACACCGACAGGCAGAGCCCCACGTAGCGATGGGCGAGAATGGCCACCCCTCGGATTCCGAGCGCTGCTGGACGACGGAAGACCTTGGGTTCGAGCGGAGTTCCTGCGATCGCCGGTGCGTCTTCCATGGGGGCGCTCTTTCGCGGGCCAGACCACGAGGGGGGCCACGCACGCGACCCTACGGCACCATCGGGATAATGCAAGGCATTTTCAATAACACGCTTGGGGAACGCCTCGGCTGGGCCAAGGCTCTTTCATCCAGCGGCTGAACGCGACGCGCGGGCTCGCTCTTCTCCGCGATCCAGGCGGATCCCCGACTCTTACTTGAGCTTCTTGGCAGCCGCCGCGATGGCGGCCTTCAGCTCCGTGAGGCGCTTGTTGACGTCGGCCTTGACGGTCTTGAAGGTGTCCAGCGTGGCGTCATCGAATTCACCGATGCTCTTGCTGAGCTCCTTCTGCAGCCGCGTGACCTCCTTCAAGCTCGCCTGAGCCGCGGTCTTGGCCTTGCCCGTGGCCTTCGCCGCATTGGCCTGCAACTCGCGCGCGTCTTCATTCAGCGCGTTGAGCTTGGCCTTCGCCTCGGCCTTGTAGCCCTCGCGAGCTTTGCTTACGGCCCGGTTGGCATCCTTCTCGGCCTGTTCCGCGCTCTCCTGGGCTTCGCGAATCGCGTTCTGGGCCTCCGCGCGCGCCTGTTCGGCGGCCGCGGTCACCTGGGCCTTGAGGGACTCCACCTGTTGCTGCGCTTCGGCGAGCTTCTCATTGGCCTGCTTCTGCACCAGGGCGACGCGCTCGTCGGCCTGCTTCTGCACGGCGGCGAGGGCTTCGGTGTTGTCGCAGCCAGTCCAGAGCGGGCTGGCAAGCACGCACAGGAGGCCGAGCACTGCGGGGTGCTTCATCTCGGATGGGCGGTCGTTTCGCTGAGCTTGGATGGGATGCGGCATAGGGCGCAAGGCTAGCCCGAGTTGGGACCCGGGGCCCAATTGGCGGCCCCCTCGGGGTGAGGCACGCGCATCCTGCGCGGCGCGGCGGCGGCCGCCCTGTCGGCAACCTATCGAAACCGATCCGGGTGGGCGACAGCGCAAATCACCCCCAACGCGCCCCGCTCCGACTGGCTCGAAGCCGGTGGTATCGTCCATCTTCAAGCGACTCGAGACGTCGCCTCCGGAATCGCGAAGTTGTGTCCAAACTCCCCTACTCCATCCTCGCCAAGCTCCTCCTCGCTGTGGCCTTCCACGCTTTCGTCATGGGCGCCGCGGCCGCCTGTGGTCCAGCGGAGACCGAGAATCGTGGTGGTCGTACAGGCCGAAGCGAGCCTCGTGTCCGAGCTGCAAGCCGTCGAGGCCGAAACCGACCACGAGCGCAGCGTGGTCGCGCGGGCCCGTACGGGTAAGCCCGTCCGCTTCCCGCTCTCGTTCACCCTCCGGCAACACAAGAAGCCCGTGACGCGTCTCAGCGTGCGCGCCCTGCGCGGCGATGTGGTGCTCTCCGAGCGCAGCGCGGACGTACGCTTCGAGTCCGGGCGTCAATTGGCCTGGTACGTCTACCTCAGCGCGCACTGTTCCAGCGGTTGTGCCGGCGAACATAGCTGCGACGCCTGTGGCGTGTGTGCTCCGAATCCGGCTTGCTCCGCTCGAGCGCGCCCCCAGCGATGACGACATGGCTGCGCCCTTCCCGCCGCCCATGTGCGATTCGAGCGGCGCGCTCGACGCGGGCGGCGACGCGAGCCAAATGAGCACGCCTTCGGATGACGCTGGCTCCCATCACGTCGGCTCCGATGACGCGGGTCAGGTCAACGTCACGCCGGACCGCGACGCCGGCTCGGATGCAGCGCAGACGCCGGCTGCGCCCGACGGCAGCGTTCCCCCGGACGGTGGATCGGACGCGCATGTGCCTGAGGTGATCGATGCCGCGTCGTTCTTCTGGCAATGCGTGAGCGGCCCCTGCGCCTGGGGTACCGAGGGCAACGCCTACGGCGTGGCCTGGCCAGCGGAGCTCCACCCCCAAAACGCCCGCATGCTCTACAGCAACTCGGCCCCCATCTATCTCGGCGCGACCGCAGCCGAGGGCATTACCCTGCATGGGGTCGAAGGCAGCGCCGGCATCTACGCAGGCAGCACGAGCGCGGAATCCCACCGTCCCCTGGGTACCATCGGGCCCGGCATCTCCTTGACCATCACGAACCTGCAGCCCGACGATTTGGTCAGCGTGCAGAGCGATTCGCCCTTCAGCTACACGCTCGAGCTGCCGTAGACCGCGTCTACGCCGGATTGGTGCGGGCCCCGCGCGATGCCTCGTACACCGCGATCGTGCGTTGGCCGCTCTCGACGCCGACCGACCACTTGGCGAGCGACACGCGCCAGCCGTGCTGCTCCATCGCTTCGAGCATGGGCAAGCTCTGCGCGCGAAACGGGTCGGCGAACAGGGCGGTTCCTGCGGGCGCGAGGTAGCTGTTACAGAGCGCGCGCAACCGGTCGTGCATCGTGGTCACGTACAGCACGTCCGCGCCCAAAATGAAGTCGAAGGGCTCGTCGCTGTGAAAGGTCTCCCACTCCGCGATGCGCGCTTCCAGCTGCGCCACGCGGTTGCGCTCGGCATTCATGGTGCACAGGTGCAGCGCCACCTCACTGCGGTCCACCTGCAGCACCTTGGCGCCGAGGGAGGCGGCGACGACGCCCGGCAATCCGGTGCCGGCCCCCAGCTCCAACACGCGCTTGCCGCGCAGCTCCTCGGCGCGGGAGACGAGCTCATGGGCCAGCGCAATCGACGAAGGCCACAGCATGGCGCCGTAGGGCAGCCGCCCTTCTTCGCGGGCCAGGTACTCCTGCTCTTGGTCCATGGTGACGATCAGGCCGGTGTGGAGAAACGACCAGCTGCGCCCGCCGAGCGCGAGGCGATACTCGTGGAGGGCAAAGTCACCGACCGATGTGGAAAGCGTGGACGAGGTCACGCTGCGTTATACACCGCGCGGGGCCCTTCCCTCCGACCCCGTCATCAGGAACCGCGATTTCTCGCACGGGCAGCGGTGGCGGGTTCATGGGCGTAGCGAGACCGAAGCGCTCCCCATCCAACGTTCGTCGATCACCGTCGAGCTCAGCGCGAACACGCAGGAGTCGGCACCATGCCGCAGGCACTGCGTCTGTTCGATGTTGACGGTGCATCCCATGGCCGCGATGGCCTCGGCGAGGATGCCTTGCTCCATGCCGCAGTGGTGTGGGGTCGTCTTCTCGAGCACCGCCTGCCCTTGCTCGAACTGCAGCACGCGCCAGCCACCGATGCCCACGCCGCGGTTGGCGAAGCGATACATACCGTCGATGCCGTACACGATATCGCGCGCCGATCGCGCCACCTCCTTGACGCGTCGCTCGTGGGAGAGCTGGAAGAGCTTGCGCCCCATCTGCACGAGTCCGTAGTGACCCACGGCACGATCGAGGGTGTCCATCAGCTCGAGCAACCACGCGATGGGATACCAGGCGTTGGCGTCGACGCGCGCGAGCTTGTCTGCTTCGTCCTTGCCGAGCACCTGCTCCGGCATGCGCAGCACCTTGAGCACCGCGAGAATGTCCGAGCCGATGGTGACGTGATCGACGCCCCGGTACCCTCGCGGGCTCTTGCGTGTCGGCCTCATGGCCGCAGTGTAAGGGGCCCTTGAAGCGCGCCACCAGCGCCGAATCGACCACGCAAAGTCGTGGTCGGCAGCTGCATTCCAACGCGCGGTGACCGTCCCGGGAGCTTGCGTCCCCTTCGATGGAATCGAGTATTTCTTGCGCCTACGGTCTCCAACGTGGGAGTCGGCTTGGCCTCTGCCTCAATGATGGGCGGCAGCCTGCGCCGCTGCTTGCTGCGACGCCGCCTGCATCGCCACGATGGCCGCGGAAGTGCTCGCCGCCGTGCCCGATGCTCCCACCGACGACCCCGCCGTGCGCGGCATCTCGCAGACACAGGCGGAAGCACCGCCGCCGCTACGCCCCTGATCGCCGACGCCCACCATGCCGGTGAGCTCCATGCCCCAGGCCTTGCACATGGCCAGGCACTGCGGAGGGCCGCCTTGAACCTTCCATGGACTCGGGCACCCAGACAGACTCGCGACCATTCCGAGCATCCAACACCAACCTGCCAGCGACCGACCCATACCCACCTCCGAAGCAAGCGATGCTATCGAAGGCGCGTTTGTCGGCCACTTTCTGCAACATGCGCGATCACCCCGACACACAGAGCGAGCCTGGCAGTCGCCCTCAGCGACTTGCCTCCGAGCGATGGCTGCCGCTGTGCGAGCCCCAAAACGCTGAGTCGGAGAGGGATTCACCCCGAATCCCCTGACGACGGGTTGAACCGACAGGGCTCTAGCGTCACGAACGGCGGATGGTTCGTTGGTTCCTCCTGTTGTTCCCCCTCCTCTGCTGCACTCTATCGAGCGCGCAGGTCGCCGCGCAGAGCGCGACCTCGGAAGGAGCAGCAGGCGTCGAACCAAGCGCGACCACCACACAGCGTCCCCCTCCGGGCACCTTCTTGCGTCCCAACGCGCGAGCCAATGGTTCAGCACGCCTGGTGCTCGATGAGCCGATCCACGCGGAGGCCAAGGAACTGCCCCCCCTGTGGCCCCCGATCGTGCTGATCGCGACGGGAGGCTGTGGCGCAGCCATCGGAGCCAGCATGGTGCTCGTCAACGTGTTCCCGTATGTGGGTCCACACTCCAGCGACGAAGTCGATCCCAGCGAGCGCAACGCGGCACTAATTGGCCTCGGCCTTCTCGCCGTGGGCGGCGGCACACTCGTGGGGGGGTTGGTTTGGCTCAAGCACCGCTCGCATGAACGGCTCCTGCGCTCACGCATGGTACGGCTCATGGATCCCCAGGCGCCCGCCTCGGTGCGGCTGATGGGTGCGGGCCTACGCGTGCAATTCCGGATCTAGCCCACGCGCTGGACATCCCTCTCAGCAGCTCGCGCACGGCCCGTCGCAAGCCTTGCGACGCGCTGTGAGGCGTGCTGTCTTTCTCTGTGGGCACGCCCTCTTCACTCGCGGGAGCGGCCGTGCGACGGCGCCTCGACGCGCTGCTTCGCTCGGGCCGATCAGCGCTTCCGCTGCGCCGTTGGCGAGGTTGGGCTCGCGTAGCGCGCCGCCATCTCCGACAACATCAAGTAGGCGCCCACGAGAAAGCAGACGGCTCCGACGAGTGTCCACAACGAGGACTCGAATGGACTGAGCATGTGCCCGCCCGCAGCGACGTAGGAGCCCACTGCGGAGAGCCCAAACGCGACAGACCCCAACAGATTGATGAAGACGACCCACCAGGAGATGTTGCCGGGCAGGAGCCGAAACCAGCGGTGACACACTTCGGCAAAGGCCATGTAGCTGGCCACCAGGAAGCACAGCGACCCCACCGCATCGGGCGCCCACACCAACACGTCTTCCTCGACGGGGTTCAACGTCCGCATGCCTTCGAAGGTGTTTCGATTGAACAGGAGCGTGCCACAGAACTGGATCAGACATGCCCACCAGGCGAGCTTGCGCGGCTGAAAGCGCCACCATGCAAACGCCGGGTACCGCTTGGTGACGGGGTCGCGCTCGTTGATGACCTCTCCAAGCTGGAGGTAGGCGGCGCTCGAGAAGAACAGCGATCCCACGAAGTACGTCGCGGCGCAGTAGGCGCCGGCGTGGGGGCGCGAGAGGTCCACCGCCGAAGCGAGCGCAAAGAGCGCAGAACCCACCATGAAGAGCACAGCGATCCACCAGCTGAAACTGCGCGGCTCCATGGGTAGCGCCCGCTGCGGCGCGGCACGTGTGGCTTCCTGCTCGGGCTCCGCATCGAGGCCCTTGCGGTTGCGCCGCGACTCGCGAACGCGGTGCTCTCCACTGGGCTCCTCGACGAGCCACTCGGTCACGAAGGGCCCCGGCCCTCGCACCCGCAAGAGGGTGTCGGGCGATCCCGCGTGCTCGTCTCGTTCGACCTCGTTCATGACTGCGAACTCGGGTGTGCGCACGCGTGTGCTAGGCGCGCGCCGCAGGGCTCCATTCACGATAGCAGCCTTCGTCGCGCTCTGGAGTGTCGTGCTCCTGTTCGAGTGCAACCCCGCACACGCGTATCCGCCCGAGGAGCCTCCCCACATGGGACGGCGCGCAAAGGCCAACCCGTGGGCGTACGAGCAAGTCCCGACAATCGCGCCCAGCAGCGCCGATTCGAGCGCGATCCTCCCGCTCGAGGAAGAGACCATTCCCACCATCATCGGGGACGGCTGGCGCAACGGGCGCGCCGAGGTCGACGACGGTCAAGGCATCCTGGGCAAGCTCTATCCGCACGGAATCGAATGGCTTGCGGAGCACGGTGTGCAGCTCTTCGGCTGGTACATGATCGCCACGCAGGGCAATCCCGTGGGCGGCCAGGACCGCGCCTTTCGCTACACGGGCCTGTGGGACTTCGGCTTGGACCTCGACATGGGGACCATGGCCAACTTGCACGGCCTCTGGATCCACGTCTCGGGCTCCTGGGCGAGCGGCAAGAACCTCAGCACGGACATCGGGACCTTTGCGCCGGTCAACACGGTCTACAGCGGGAAATCGATGCGCTTCTTCGAGGCGTATCTGGAGCAGCGCATGTTCGGTGACCGCCTCTCGATCCGCGTGGGCAGAGTGTCCGTCGGCTGGGAATACGGCCTCGAGTACGAATACTTCACGCAGTACCTGAGCGGCGTCTTCCGTCTGAATGTATTCTCACTTGCCGCGGCCACCCCGAACTTCGCCGAAATCCCCTACTCCAACTGGGGCATGCGCGTGCGCTACACCCCCAACCTGCACTGGCGCCTACAAGCCTCGTTCATGAACGGCTACCCGCAGGACTTCTCCGCCCCCAACAAGCACGGGCTGGACTTCAAGTTTCAGCCGCAAAAGGGCTCCTTCTTCATCGTGGAGGGCAGCTATCAATGGGTGCCGTCGGACGAGGAACGCAATCGCAATCCCGGGCGCCTCCCGGGCCGCCTGATCTTGGGTGCCTACTACGACACCGGGCCCTTCGATCTGGTGAACGGCACGATGGGCACCGACCGCGGCCTCGCCACCGGCTACGCCATCGTGCGCCAAAAGCTCTGGGAACCAGCGCTCGATTCGAGCAGGGGACTGGTGGGGTGGACCTCAGCCACGGTGAGCGGCAAGCAGAACATCGTCGAGCTGCCGTGGTTCTGGAGCGGCGGCCTGGTCTGGACGGGTCTCATTCCGCGTCGGCACAAGGACGTCCTCGCGTTCGGCTTCGCCAATGAGTTCTTCAGCAAGGATGTGCCCAACCAGAGCTACGAAATCACGCTCGAGGCCGCCTATTCGGTCAACGCGACCACCTGGATCACGCTGACGCCGGACTTCCAATACATCGTGAATCCAGGCGGAACCCACACCACCGACAACGCATTCATCGCAGGCATGCTCACGTACCTGACGTTCTGACATCGGAGCTCAGGCGGCTTCGATGGCCGACCACATTCAGCGTCAGTGCCCTGCGATGCGGCTCAGACAGCGAGCGTGATCGAGGGGACGACCGAGCTCGGCGTAGCGCGCGGCGGCCTCGCTCAAGCCGGCCAGGGCGCGCGCGTCGTTCCCTTGGGCGCGGCGCAGCACACCGCGAGCTTCCCAGATCGCAGCGACCCAGGGCCCTCCATTCCACATTCCGGCGAGACGCTCGGCTTCATCGAGGCGTCGGCTCACCTGCTCGAGCTGTCCAGCCTCGGCGAGCGCGATCGCCGACACCGTGCGAAAGCCCATCGAGCACGGCTGGCACAACGTGCCCGCGGAGAGCAGGCCATCGCCCTCCTGGATGGCGCGCAGCACGTCCTCCGAGGTCTCGGCGGCCATCACCTCGAGCGCCTTGATGCGGATGCGCAGATGCGGCGCGAGCCAGGTGGTGTTCATGATGGCAGCGGCCTGGCGGATCAGTTCCCGCGCGGACGCCTTATCGCCGCGAGCCAGGGCCAGCTGCGCGAGCTGCTCCAGCACCAGCACGCTCCCGGCGACGGCACCGGTCTCGGCGTGGTGTTGCTCGGCCTCCAACAGCAGCTGCTCCGCTTCCACGAGACGGCCCGCGCAGAGCGCCAGAGCGCCGAGCATGAACTTGGCGAGACCGCGCCCCGGGATGGAGCCCGCCTGTTCCGCGAGCGCCAGCAACTCACGCGCCGCGGTCACCACCTGGTCGTGGCCATCCGGGCTGGCCATGCAGAACTGGGCGAAACAGATGTGGCCGTCGAAGACGTTCGAGGTAAAAGCCGGTGCCGCCCGCACCCACTCCACCACTTCCTCGCGAAACAGCGCGCTCCAGCGTCCCTGCATGTGCGCAACCATGCCGAGCAGCGCCGTGGCCTCCCCCATCTCCCGCCCAAGCCCCGCGCCCAACGCGAGCTCACGCGTGTCGCGCGCCACGCGCTCGGCCTTCTCGGGCTCTCCGCTGTGAAGGTGCACGAGCCCCCAGGCGAGCGAGGCGCGAATGCGATCGACGAGGTCCACTGGCTGGAGGGCCGGTGTTGCCAGTGCGCGGTCATGCAGGGCCACGGCTGCCTTACTCGGTCCGATCCCAAGGTCGACCCGCAAGCGCTCCCGCAGCGCCTGGAACAGACGGATGGCTTCCCCGCGCCGACCGGCATCGAGGGCGGCTTGCATGAGGGCGCACTGCGCCTGCTCGTCGGTCGGATCGATGGCGATCAACCGCTCCCACAGCTTGCCAGCCCGCAACACCCGCACATATCGCTGCTGCAATTGCTTGCGCGGCTCTTCGAGCCACTCGACGTAGCGATCGTCCGGTAAGAGCTCTCCGCGGTACAGATCCGCAGCCCGCTCGCAGGCTGCGGCGTCGGATCCTGCGAGGGCCAGCTTGGCCGCCTCTTCGAACGCCCTCACGTCCACGACGAGCTCGACGTCGGACGCGAGCGCGATGACTTCACTGGACTCGATCACCTCGTGCTCACCGAGCGTACGCCGCGCGAAGTGCACTGCCTTGCGCAGGTTGGCGCCCGCAGCATCGGGATCCAGGTCCGGCCAGAACCGATCCATCACCTGCTCACGGTGCAGTCGGCTTCCCGGGGTCAGGGCCAAGAGCTTCACCAACGCGGCACTGCGCTCACGTCGCCAGGCCTCGGAGGGGATCACACGATCCTCAATAGTTACGCGGAATTGGCCAAGTAGTTCGATCTGCAGCCGCATGGCGGGTACGAAATTAGCACCCGGGGAACGCTTGGGGAACGCCGGCTCTCTAGAGTGTTCTCCAGACGCGACCCGAGCAGGTCCGCAGCCCGAAACACCAACCCGAAAGGCACACCACCATGGCACTCCGCATCAACGACATCGCCCCCGACTTCCAGGCCGATACCACCGAGGGCCCCCTCTCGTTTCACGCCTGGCTGGGCAATAGCTGGGGCATCCTCTTCTCGCATCCCAAGGACTTTACGCCTGTATGCACCACCGAGCTCGGCTACGTGGCCAAGCTCAAGCCCGAGTTCGACAAGCGCGGGGTCAAGGTGATCGGTCTGTCCGTGGACGCGGTCGACCGGCACCAGGGCTGGGCCAAGGACATCGAGGAGACCCAGGGCACGGCGCCGAACTTCCCCATGATCGGGGATCCGACGCTCGCCGTCTCCAAGCTCTACGACATGTTGCCCGCGGAGGTCGCGGGCGAAGCCGCAGGCCGCACCGCCGCCGACAACCAGACCGTACGTACGGTCTACGTCGTGGGTCCCGACAAGCGCATCAAGCTGATGATCTCCTATCCGATGACCACCGGTCGCAACTTCGACGAGATCTTGCGCGTCATCGATTCGATGCAGCTCACGGCCAAGCACAAGGTGGCCACCCCCGTGAACTGGAAGCAGGGCGAAGACGTGATCATCGTCCCGGCCGTATCGAACGACGACGCCAAGGGGCTCTTCCCGAACGGCTGGAAGGAAATCAAGCCCTACCTGCGTTTGGTGCGTCAGCCCGGGGCCAACAAGTGAAGAAGCGGGTCCTCATCCTGGGCGCCGGCTTTGCTGGTCTCGAGCTCGCAACCTCCCTCTCGGAGACCCATGGCGATAGCATCGAGATCACCATCCTCGACAAGTCGGACGCCTTCATCTTCGGCTTCGCGAAGCTCGACGTGATGTTCGGAAAGGCACCGCTGGAGAGCGTGCGCCTGCCCTATCGGGCGCTGAACAAGCCGGGGGTCACGTTCAAGCGCGAGGCGATTTTGGCCATCGATCCCGCCACACGGTGCGTGACCACCGACGCGGGTGTCCACCAAGCGGACATGCTGGTGATCGCGCTCGGCGCGGACTACGACGTGTCCGGCACCCCCGGCATCATCCTCGGCGACAACGAGTTCTATTCGGTGCCCGGCGCCAGACACCTGGCCGACGTCTTGCCCAGCTTCACCAAGGGCCACGCCGTGATCGGCGTGTGCGGCGCGCCGTACAAGTGCCCGCCGGCCCCGAGCGAGTGCGCCCTGATGTTGCATGATTACCTCGTGGCTCGCGGCGTGCGCACGGAGTGTCACATCACCTTGGTGAACCCCCTGCCGAGCCCGGTGCCGCCCTCACCGGAGACCTCCAAGGCCCTCATCGCAGCCTTCGCGGAGCGCGGCATCGAGTACCTGCCGAATCACCGCGTCGCGTCGGTGGATCGCGGACGCAACATGGTGACGCTGGAGGACGGGCACGAGCTGCCGTGCGATTTGTTCCTGGGCGTCCCCAAGAACCGGGCGCCCGACGTGGTGGTCGCCGCCGGACTCACCGTCGATGGTTGGGTCACGGTGGATCCGCGCACACTCGAGACCAAGTTCCAGGGAGTCTACGCCGTGGGCGACCTGGCCAACACGGGCGCCCCCAAGGCCGGCGTGTTCGCGGAAGGCGCTGCGCGAGCCGTCGCCGCCAATCTGACGTCCATCCTGCGCGAGCAAGAACCCACGGCGAAGAACCCGGGAGCGGGCTCCTGCTACATCGAGTTCGGCGCCAACCGGATCGCCCGTGTCGACGTGGACTTCTTCTCGGGTCCCAAGCCGACGGGGACCTTCCATGCCCCGAGCGAGGCCCTGCGCGCAGACAAGCAGAGCTTCGGTGCGACGCGACGTGCACGCTGGTTCGGCCAAGGGTGATGCCGACCGGAGCCAGCGAGCACGTGCGCCATGCCGGGGTGAGGCCGTGAAAGCGCCTTTCCTTTTTTGAAGGCGTCGCGGTAATCATGGACCCCTTTTCGGGGGGATTCCGTGACGACACGAGCTTGCATGGCGTCAGCGCGCCATTGGGCGGCGATCTGCATTTTTGCGCTCGGCTGCAGCACCGCACCGGACCAGGAACCAGAACCCAAGGCTTCAACGAGCGGCAGCGGCGGCGGGACGACCGCTAGCGCGCCTCGCACTTCGGGCGAACCTGGTACGGTGCTCGCGGACGCACACGAAGCTCCACCTCTCCAGGTGCTCGGGCCCCTCGGCAGCGGCGAGCCCATCGATCTGGCTGCGTTGTTGGATCGCGCGAAGTTGCCGCACGACCAGAGCGTCCGCGTCTGGCTCGACGTCGACCACGACGGTCGCTTCACGAACGACGAGGTCACCTACGAGGGCGCTGCCACCCACGCGCTCGATGGCATTCGTCTGTCCGAGAGCCAACGGCGCTCCCTGCACCGGGACGACCCGCGGACCGTCAGGCTACGGCTCGCGTCTGGTGGACGCAGCTTCGATTTCGGCCTCATCGCCATGCCCCGCACACGGGCCGTGACCCCGATTCGCCTACGTAGCGGCCGCATCGACGCCGAGGCGCTTCCGGAGCCCATTCGCATCGAGAGCGGCCGACACCATGTCATTCAGTTCGCCCGCATCCCCAGCGCCGACGAGAAAGCCGAGCTCGAAGAGCTTGGGGTCGCGCTGCTGGGCTACATCCCTGACCGCAGCTTCTGGGCGCGCATCGAGGGCGAGCCGGAGCGCGTGCGTCAGACCTCCATCGCGGGCGGCCTCGTGTTGGCTCGACCTGCGACCGCCGACGTGAAGCTCGACGCATCGTTGTCCACGGCCGACGACGCTTCCCAGCAGCTCGCGGTGCACTTCTTTGCCGACGCGTCCCAGGATGAAATGACGCGCGTGTCGGCCCTCTTGGCGAAGGCGTCGATCAAGCGTTGGGAAAGCGACTACGCCGTCATCGCGCGGCCGAGCTTCGCCCTCGAGCAGCTCACCGGGCTCGAAGGCGTGCAGTGGGTGGAGCCCTATGTGGAGGACACCCGACTCCACTCGGCCGCCGGCAATCTGCAGCACCGGGTCACACCGCTGAGGTCGGCACCGTACTCACTCGACGGAACCGGTGTGAAGGTGGCCGTGTTCGACGCGTTCTGGATCGACGGTACGCATCCCGACCTGGCTCCGCGGATCATCACCTCCGACCAATCCCTGCTCGCCAGCAACGGCATCCCGGTCGGAAGCCTCAATCGCGTCGGCGCCCATGCGACGCATATGGCGGGCGTGATCGCCTCGAGCGGCGCTGGAAACGCGGACGCCATCGGCGCAGCGCCGCAGGCGGTCTTGTACAGCTACCTCGAGGCGTACACCTACCAGAACCCGAATGCGACGATCCTGGCGCAGTCCAGCGCGCTCGGGTGGCGCATCATCAATCACTCCTACGGGAGCGGCTATCCCTGCGCGGACCCGTCCACCGAGCCGTGCAAGAGTGATCCGCACTGGGCGAGCTACATCCAGCACGCGGCCGATGCGGACACCTGGGCCACGCAAGCAGGCGTAATCTCCATCTACTCGGCCGGCAACGACGGCGCGGTCAAGCAATACCCGGACAACTGGCCCGACGAGAACTGGCAGACGATCTACAGCGGCGCCGTGGCCAAGAACGTGATCGCCACCTGTGGCGCCTCCAAGATCGCCAACGCCGGCGAGACCTACTCGATCCGCGTGGATACCTCCAAGGGCCCCACCAGTGATGGACGCGTCAAACCCGATTTGTGCGCGGTCGCCGTCCCGGTGGTCGATGGCGGCATCGTCTACACCACCGAGCTCAACGGTGGCTACACCACCACGCAAGCGACCTCGGGTGCTGCGGCCCAGGTGACGGGCATCGTCGCCCTGCTCATGCAGGCGTACCGCAACGCACTCGGCCAGCCCGAGGCTCAACTGCCCCCTGATCTCGCGCGCGGCCTCCTGATCCACAGCGCCGACGACATGACCGAGCAGAACGCCTACCACGAGTGGTACGGCATCTTCGACAGCCACGCAGCTCCTGGTCCCGACTACACCACGGGCTGGGGCTACGCGAACGCCCAGGCCGCAGTGGACCTTCTGCGTGCGAGCACGCATAGGGGATCGCAGCGCTTGTTCAACGGCCAGCTCCATGAATACGAGGTCACGGTGCCCGCCGGCCAACCCCTCAAGGTCACGCTTGCCTGGACCGATCCGCCTGCTTCCGTGGGTACGGGCCGCGCGCTCGTGAATGACCTGGATCTCAGTGTCAGCGAGGTCGGATCCGGCGCGACCTACTATCCCTGGGTGCTCGACAAGGACCAGCCCATGCAGCCGGCCACCACCGGCATCAACGTGGTGGATAACGTCGAGCAGGTGGTGCTCACCAACACGACCAACGCGGCCCTCACCTATCGGATCGCGATCCGAGCTTCGGCGGTACCTCAGGGGCCCCAGGCCTACCAGCTCCTCACGGACTACGACCTCAGCTTCGACGGTCCCCCACCCGCGACCTTGCCTCCCAGCGCAAACTTCAGCGTGCTCTGTGCCAGCCTCGAGTGCGACTTCACGGACGCGAGCACGGATCCCGACGGCAGCGTGGTGACCCGCCTCTGGAACTTCGGCGACGGCACCACCAGCCAGCAACGAAACCCCAGGCACCTCTTCGCGGCACCTGGCAGCTACAACGTCACGCTGACGGTCACCGACGACACGAACCTGACCGCGACGCGCAGCAGCGCCACGGGCGTGACCTCCTGCTTCACGGCCGTCAACTCCGCTCACTACACGGCCGGCCGGGCGACTCGCACGGGCTTCTTGAGTTACACCTACTACGCCGTCGGAAGCGGGACAAAACTCGGCGCGGCTAGCACCAGCACGTCGCTGCAAGGCGGGAATGGCTCCTTCGATCTCGTGTCGAGCTGCCCAGCTCCCCTCCCCGCTCCGCCCACCGTAAGTTCCATCAGCGCCTCGGTGAGCAACGGCGTCGTGACGGTGTCTGGCACGGCCTCGGACATCAACAACAACGTGAGTCGCGTGGAGGTGGCCATCGTCGCTGGCGCCGCCGAGACCCGCTCCACCGCGACCGGAACCAGCTCCTGGAGTCGCAGCATCTCGGGGCTCGCCCCTGGCAGCTACAGCGCCTACGCCCAGGCCTTCGACAGCACGAACTTGATGAGTACCCCGAGTGCCAGCGTACCCTTCACGATCCCCGTCCCGACGCCCGAGCAGTGCTTCACGGCCGCGAACTCGGCGCACTACAGCGCCGGACGTGCCACGCGCAAGCTCCAGTTGTTCACGTACTACTACTTCGCCGTGGGCTCGAACGAATCGCTCGGCCAGGCGAGCACCACCACCTCCCTGCGCGGCACGCCAGGCAACTGGCGAGTCGTAACGAGCTGCCCCTGAGCGTGCGAGCTCGTTCGCTTCGCACGCTCACCAGGCACTGGCGTCGTTCTTGCTGACGCTCTGGTCCATGACCGAATGGGACGCAGGGGCCTACGTACAGCGCTCGGGCTTGCAACAGAGGATGGCGGTCGAAGTGCTGGCCTTGCTCACGCTCGAAGGCGATGAGTCGGTGCTAGATGTCGGCTGTGGCGATGGCCGGATCACGGCCGCGGTGGCACGCCGCGTTCCTCGAGGGCGTGTCGTGGGGGTGGACGCATCGCAGCGAATGGTGGACTTTGCCCGAGCCCACCTCGAGACGGACCAACCGAACCTCCACTTCCAGCGCGCCGACGCCCGCGACCTGCCCTTTGAGGCCGAGTTCGACCTGGCTCTCTCTTGCAACGCCCTGCACTGGATCCCCGACCAGGAGACCGCACTCGCCGCCATGCACCGCGCCCTCAAGCCCCGGGGTCGCGCCCAGCTCCGGCTCGTGCCCGCAGGAGAGCGCAAGAGCCTCGAGCAAGTGATTGAGGAGACACGTCGCAGCCCGCGCTGGGAATCGAGCTTTGGGGGCTTCTCCAATCCCTACCTGCACAAGACGCCGGAAGACTATGCCGAACTGGCCCGGCGCAGCGGCTTTCGCGTGTTGCAGCAGCAGGTCTCGGACAAGGTCTGGGATTTTGGTTCGCATGAGGCGTTCGGCGCGTTCGGTGACGTGACCTTCGCCGCCTGGACCGAGCGGTTGCCGGACGCCGAGCGCCACGCCTTCGTGGAGGACGTGTTGCGGAGATACCGGAGCGTTGCGATGAAGCGAGAAGGCGAAGACAACTGCTTTAGGTTCTACCAAATGGATCTCGCGTTGGAGGTCTCCTCGTCCCGCTGACGCGTCCCTCGCCATCGACTTGCCAGAACAGGCCTCCTCCAAAAGAATCGGGGCACGCATGAGCGTGGGGAGTCCAATGGCACGAGAGGATCGAGAGTTCGACATCGCCTTGTTCGGCGCGACTGGCTTCGTCGGCAAGTTGACGGCGCAATACCTGGCGAAGACGGCCCCTGCCGGTGCCCGCATCGCGTTGGTGGGACGTTCGCTCGCCAAGCTCGAGGCTACGCGAGCCGAACTCGCATGCCCCGCAAGCTGGACCCTGGTTCGTGCCGACTCGCAGAACCTCGAAGACATGCGCGCGCTGGCACGCGACGCCCAGGTCGTGGTCAGCACGGTGGGTCCCTATGCACGCTACGGGTCGCTCCTCGTCCAGGCCTGCGTGGAGGCAGGAACGGACTACGCCGACCTGACCGGCGAGCCGCTCTGGGTGCGCGACATGATCGAGCAGTGGCACCTGGCGGCCATCGCCTCGGGCAGTCGCATCGTCAACTCCTGTGGCTACGATTCGAATCCCCTCGGACCTCAGCGTCTACGCGTTGTCCAGGCAAGCAACCGCCGACCGAACCGGTGCCCTCGAGAGCGCGACGCTCGTGGCCGCCTGGAAGGGAGAAGCCAGCGGCGGCACCATCGACTCCGGGCGCGCCATGTTCGAGGCCATCGCTGCCGACAAAGCCCTGCGAGCCGACGTGACGAACCCGTACTTGCTCAGCCAGCAGCCGGAGCTCGAGCCCGATCTCGGCAAGCAATCGGACTCTGCACTGGGGCGTGCATCGTCGATCGATCCGAGCCTCAAGGGTTGGTACGGCAGCTTCGTCATGGCGACGCACAACACCAAGTTGGTGCGGCGTTCCAACGCGCTGCTCGGCCATGCCTACGGCAAGAGACTCAAGTATCGAGAGGTGATGAGCGCAGGCAAGTCCGCGCTCTCGCCCGCCATCGCGCTCGCAATGGCAGGCGGCCTCGCCTGCTTCAATCTCATCGGCCCGAGCCTCACCAAGGGGCTCGGCAAGCGCATCTTCGACGGCCTGGCTCCCAAGCCCGGAGATGGCCCCGACCAAGCTTCCCGCGACGCCGGCTGGTTCCGCAGCGAGACGTTTGCCCAGACCGAAAGCGGAGCACGCTACAAAGCGACGTGCGCTGCCAAGGGCGACCCAGGCTACGCAGCCACGGCCGTGATGCTCGGTGAGAGCGCCCTGTGCTTGGCCTTCGACCGTGACCAGCTGAGCACCGTCACCGGCGTCGTCACGCCCGCGGCCGTGATGGCCGAGCCGCTCGGACGGCGTCTGCGCGCCGCAGGGATGACCCTGCAGGTCGAGCGCCTGCGCTGAGCCCAACCGCCGCGCGTCTAATTCGCGGCCACAAACCAGGTCACGCACCCGCCGCCGAACGACGGCCCCGCAACTGGCTCGATCAAGCCGGCACGTCGTTGACTTGCGGCATTGACACGAGCTCCACATCGGGTAACCATTTGGTTACTCAATGAGCGCAGCACGCCATGCCGAAGCAGACGTCTTTCGAGCCATCGCCGACCCCACGCGGCGAGCGATTCTCGATCGCCTGCGTGCCGGCCCAGCACCGGTGAACGCCCTCGCCGCCGACTTCGATCACACGCGACCTGCTATTTCCAAGCATCTTCGCGTGCTCAAGCAGGCCCATCTCGTGAGCGAGCAGCGTCATGGACGCGAGCGCCTTTATGCCCTCGAGCCCCTCGCGCTGCAGAAGGTGGCCGGCTGGCTCGAGGGCTACCGCGCGTTCTGGCAACGCAGCCTCGGCAACTTGAAGCGTCACCTGGAGGGCACATGACAAAAGGTACTTCGGCACGATCCATCGCTGACCTGCACGGCGGCACCATCCTCGCGACCGTGGAGATCGCGGTCCCCCCGGAGCGCGTATTCCGGGCCCTCACCAGCGACGAGGTGACGCTCTGGTGGGGCTCGGACGACACCTACCGCACGACCGGCTTCGAGTCGGAGCTGCGCGTCGGCGGACACTGGCGCTCCACCGGCGTAAGCAACGAGGGCAAGGCGTTCTCGGTGGGCGGCACATACCTCGAAATCGAATCCGCCACGGCGCCTCGTGCAGACCTGGGAGCCCGATTGGGACGCTGGCAACTCGACTCGGCTCACCTACCTGCTCGACCCCACGCCCGCGGGTACGCGCGTCACTGTGCGGCACGAGGGCTTCGCCGGGCGCCCCGACTCTTGCGCGGGCCACGCGGCGGGCTGGGAGCGCGTGCTCGGCTGGCTCACGGGACATCTGCGAGCAGCGGAACCGCCGAAGCACTACTTCGTGGTCAAGCTCATCACGCCGCGCCCTTCCTTCATGGCCGACATGGACGCGGAAGAGCGCGCCGCCATGATGGCCCACGTCGGGTATTGGACCGAGCTCCTGCGCAGGGGTCACGCCGTAGCGTTCGGCCCGGTCGCCGACCCAGCCGGCCCTTACGGACTGGGCGTTCTCTGCGCCCGCGACGAGGGCGAACTGGCGGCGCTCCTGGCGAAGGACCCGGCCATCCTCGCCGAGCGCGGCCTACGCCACGAGGTCGCCCCGATGCTGCAAGCGATGGTCCGCGAGTAGCCGCTCACAGGTCCCCTCGCTGGATCTCTGACAGGTAGGTCGACCGCGTGCGCAGCCATCTGAGTTCCAGCTCACAGTCCGAAGGAACACCGCTGCGCCGCCCGACTGGCTGGTCGGTCGAGCGTCGCGCAAGCGGCGCGTTCGTCGCCACGTGGCGGTCGGCCTCGTCGATGGCGCACTGCGCAAAGCCATTCCGTTCCCCATTTCAATCATGGTAATAGTCAAAAGGTTCGGGGGGAACATGGAAGGTCGCGTGGTGCAGGCCCATTTCGCGATGGCGCGCGTGGGCAGTGTGTTGGTAACGGCAATCGGACAGGGCGACCTGACGGACGACGAGATCGGCGAGATGATCAAGCGCTTCGACGTCAAGGACTTCCAGACCTTGCTGTTCGCTGCGCGCGGCGCCGGGCCCAATTCCAAACAGCGCGGGCGCATCGCGGACTACTGGAAGAAGAGCTGGGCCAAGACGCCGCGCACTGGGTTGGTGACGGACTCCACGGCCGCGCGTTTCGTGGCCCAGGCGTTTGCATGGCTGCTCAACAACGAGATGAAGGCCTTTCCTTCGGCGGAGCTCGACGCGGCGGTCGCGTACCTGGCGAGCACGGCATCCGTCGCGGAAGTTGCGGGCGCCATCGCAGCACTGCACACCGCCGTCGAGTTCAAGCAGCGACGCGCGGGCTGAGACTTCAGGGGCTGAACGGCAGCGCAATCAGTCTCTCAGGCTCCTCTCGTCGTCCCGCATCACGCCGTGGCACCGCTGCGGACCGTCCGGTCCACGAGCCGTGCCGTGGTAGCGTGGGGCCATGCCCACCGAGCCCCGACTCTGCATTCCCAGGCCGCGAGCGCGCGGGCTGCTCGGCCTGGCGCGCCGGCTGTGGACCGCGCCCACCAGCGTGCTCGGTTATCTCCTGGCCAGCCTGCTGGGCTGCGGCCGTGGTGAACGCGTCGGCGGTGAAGCCGTCTGCGCCTGGCTCTACCGTCTGCCTGAAGGACGCATGCGTGGGCTTGGTGCCATCGCGATCGGCCACGTGATCATCGTGGAACCTCGATTCCTGGCGGGACGAGAGGCGTGGGTCCTCGCCCATGAGCTCTCCCATGCCCGCCAGCACGACTGGCTCGGTCCCACCTACCTACTCGTGCACCTCGTCCTGCAGCTCGTGAGCGCCCTCGCCTCCCTGGGTCGGCGTCGCTCCGGCTTTCCGCCGCAGCACGCTTACAATCCCCTGGAGCGCGGTTTTCTCTGCGTTCCCTTCGACGTGTTGACCTTGCCGCAGGCGCCAGTGGGCGTTCAGGCCAGTCAGGTCTTACGAGCATTTGGACTGGCGGGGCCGGCGTAGTACCAGTTCGGCCATGCGCCCCGTAATCGTCGTCCATGGCATCTTCGACCCGGCGGTGCGCATCATGCCATTGGTGCATGCCCTGCGTCGTCGCGGAATGCCCCGCGTACGGCGAGCCCGCCTACCCGCGCTCGGCACCACGCGGATCGAGGTGATGGCCCAGCTGCTCGCGATGCGCGTCGCCCATGTGAAAGCCGAGTACCGCTGCGCGCGCGTGGACCTCGTGGGCTTCAGCATGGGCGCCCTGGTGGCCCGAGCCTACCTGGAGCTCGCCGCGGGCCACGAGCACATCCGTACCTTCGTCTCCATTTCCGGCCCGCACCGCGGCACCCTGACCGCCCATGCCCTCCCGTTCGTGGGCGTGCGACAGATGCGCCCGCGGAGCGAGCTGCTGCGAGCCCTCGGCGACGACGTCGGCCATTTTCCAGACGTGCGCGTGCATTGCCTCTACACGCCCTTCGACGCCATGATCGTGCCACCCACGAGCGGAGTCCTGAAAGGCGCCACCAGCGTGCACTGTCTGCACGACATCCCGGCCCACCACCGCATGCTGCACGACCCGCGGGTCCACGACCTGGTCGCCCAGCTCCTCCAAGCGGACAACGGCGACCCGCAGCAGCGGGCTGATGTCATCTTGACGGCCTAGGCGCGGCCGAAGGCGGCAACGGACAGGGCACGTCTTTGGGAGAGGGTTGACACTGGGCGACCCAGCTCCACGAAGCGCTCACACACTGGTCCATGAAGCGTTGAATGATCCATGTCACCTCGGGCTCCACCTGCTTCGCCCGAGCCGCGTTCCAGCCATTCATCGCATCGCCTGAAACCTCGAGCGACCAAGCCGGCCCGTGACCGACGTACAGGCTAAAGCCATAATTTCCGCGCGATACGTAGTTGCCCGGCGGTCCAAATCTCGCGGGCAATTCGACATGGAAGGAGCTGAGGTCGAGCTTCTTTCCGCAGCCATCGTCATGAGTCAGCTGCGCAGTGACCTGCTCGTAGCGTTCTTGAAGAAGTGATTGCATGCACGCGTGCGGCGCAGCCTGACCCGGCTGGAGTTGAAACGGCACGGTGATCGACCAGTGGTCCGGCGGGCACCCCGTGAGCACGACAGCCAGGGCGAGCGCGAAGCTCAGGATGGACGCGGGGCGGGCGCGCTTCACGTGGAAAAGTGCGCGGTGGATCGCTAGTCCCACACCACAATCTCGGGCTGAGTGGCGTACGGGAGTCCACGGAAACCAAGGCGGCCGCGATCGATGAGCCCCCAGCAAGCAGTCGTGCCGTCGGCTCGTACGGCGCATGCGTGCTGGACGCCGCCGCCGACGGTGACGGCGTCGCTGACGCCTTGCACTTGGATCGGCTGGTAGTTGCTGCCCGGAACCGCGGTGCTGCCGAGCTGCCCCGAGTCAGAGGATCCCCAACACCATACCGTCCCATCGCGCCGCACAGCGCATGCGAAGCCCTGCCCCATGCCGATGGAGCGCACGTCCCCCAGCCCCAGCACCTGCGCTGGGGGCTGGTTCCAGTTGTCCCACTTGCCCCAGCACCACACGGTGGAATCCGCTGCGATCACGCAACTAGCATAGGTGCCCGCGGCCAGGGCCACCGCCAGCGGGAGCCCATTCACCACCGCCGGGGCCGTCAGGCCCGAGTCGCTGCCGGTGCTCTCTCCCCAACACCATACGGCTCCGCTCTCCAGGAGGGCGCAGCCGTGCACCGTTCCCGCAGCCACTGCGATCACATCCGAAATTTCGGTGACCGAGTGCAGCCGAACGTCCACATAGCTGCCTAGCGCTTCATGCTCATTCGAGCCCCAACACGTCACGAGGCCGTTCTCACCTAGCGCACACGTGTGGTTATCCCCCGCTGCAAGCGATGCGATTCCGCTGAGCCCCGCAATGGCCTCCGGCGCGCGGCGTACCTGCGTGTCATCGACGACAATTTGATCATCGTGGGTGTCGCCCCAGCACCAGACGCTGCCATCACTGCGGACGGCGCATGCGTGCAAACGCCCCACCGCGAGGTCCTTGGCGTCCGCGATGTTGAGGACCTCCATGGGGCTCTGCGAAGAGGCATAGATGCCCGTACCGAGCTGCCCAGCCTCGTTGTCTCCCCAACAGGCGATGGAGCCGGCGTTCCGCAGCGCGCAGCTCGAGGCCCAACCAGAGTCCACCTTCCGAGCGTCCGCAAGATCCGTCACGGTGACAGCGGGCTGAGTCCTCAGGCTGAGCTGATTGTCCTGATTCTTTCCCCAGCAGAAGAAGCGTTCATCCTCCTCCTGAGCACAAGTGTGGTACGCCCCGCGAAACAGGGACACGGCTGCCGCCAGTCCGTTCACCTGAACCGGCTGTGTCCGCTGCGTCGTGGTTCCGTCGCCGAGTTGGCCAAACTCATTGCTACCCCAGCAAACCACACTCCCGTCGTCCTTCCGGGCACAGCTGTGGGTCTGTCCCAAGACGATTTCGACGACGTCGCTCAAGCCCTCCACTGCCTGGGGCGTCGCCCTACTGGTGGTCGTGCCATCACCAAGCTGGCCACGATAGTTCGAGCCCCAACACCACACGGTCTTGTCTTCACGGAGAGCACAGGTGTGACGCTCGCCGATCGCGATCTGCACCACGTCCGCCAGGTCGTTGACCAATGCCGGCGTTGGCACGTCCAGAGGGCGGTCCTGAGCGCACTCCCCCTCGTTGTTGTACCCCCAGCACCACACCATGCGGTCTTCTAGTAATGCACAGTCATGCCCACCGCCCACGGCGAGATCGATGGCCGGGCCCAGATCGGCTTGCACGGGCGGCACGGTCGGAGCCTGCTGCGGAGCGGTGCCGTCGCCCGGAAAGCCGTAGCCCCAACACCAGACCTCTCCTTCGCTGCTGAGCACGCAGTACTGGTTGCCCCCACCGACTAGCCTCGCGGCCATCGGCAACCCGTCCATCTCTGCGGGAGTGGCGAGCCATGGCTTCTGCTCGTCCACGACGGGAAAGCCCAGCTGCCCGAGGTAGTTCGACCCCCAGCACCAGACGGTCCCATCCTGCCGGCGCGCACACGTGTTGCCCAGGCTCGTAGCGAGCTCGTTCGCATCGTCTATCCCGAGAACATCCGCGTGCGAGAAGGTCGGGTCTTCCGATCCGTTCCCCAGGACGCCAAAAGAGTTCGTGCCCCAGCACTCCACGCGTCCATCCGAGCGTCTGGCACAACCGTGGTTGGCGCCGCCGACGATCTGCGCCACCGCGGCTCTGCAGGTGGCATCGGTGGTGTCCGTCCCTCGCGATGCGTAGCCTTGAGTGCACTCGGCCTTGGCGACACAAGCAGTGCTCGGATCCGCGTCGTGATCCCACTGCTTGGACGAACAAGCAGCAGCCGGCAGCGCTCCACCGCTGCAGAAATTCCCGGCCGCACACTGAGCGCACAGCGTTGGCGCCTTGGCGGAACCGACGCTTTGAATCGAGGTCCCCGGCGCGCACACGAACTGGAGTTCGCAGCTGCCCTGATTGATGTCGTCAGCGAAGTAACCGTCCGGGCAGGGCTCGCAGGCGCGGTCCCAGGTAGGGCCCGGATCATGGGTCACGAAGGTGCCCGTCGGGCAATCACGCCACGGCTCGCAGGTGGGCGCACCCGCGGAGAACGTACCCTCCGCACATGGCTGACAAACTCGGTTCGCGACGGGCGTCCCTTCCACGGCGATGAACTCGCCTTCGGAACAAGGCGTCCACCGCGCGCACGCGGTCGCGGGATTGCCATCATGATCGAAGGTCCCCGAAGCGCAGGTCGGCTCGCTCGTATCGCCGGCGTCGTGATCGCCCGCTCCGGTGTCGGCCTCGCCGCCTGCGCCGCTGTCAGAAGCGTCTGCGCCAGCGTCGCCGGGCGGTGTGTATCCCCCCGCGTCAGGCGTGACCTCGGCCCCATCGGCGCCGCGGTCCGGGGTGCCACATGCCGCCGCCAACAACATCGCCGCTAGCGCGAAGAACGACGTTCGAGCGCCGCCGCTGCCGCGAACGGAGCTGGTGTGGGCCATGGTGCAAGAGCTGCGCAAAACGGGCATGGGACGCGCCATCGTAGGTCACGGAGCGGGGGGCCGCAGGGGATTCGCGGGCCAAGCCCTCGTTCTCACGGGGTGAAGGCCTGCGCCGGACCCGGATGTGTCGGTGAGCACACAGTGGGACCTCTTGGGAGCCGCCACCGCCTGGCACGGGCCAGCCCCGCGTTGCCCAGTCGATCTCGGGAACCTCCACAGCCCCGCGGTGTCCGACTGAACGCGGAGGCTCCACCATGTTCGAACTGCTGTTGGCCGCCCAGCTGCTCTGTTGTCCTGTGTTGGTCGCGATTTTCCTCCAGACGCTGAGGGCCTTGCCCGAGGCGCCCGAGCTGGAGCTGGGACAGCGCGCCTGGGTGGCGGCGCGCTTCAGCATGGGCCAGGCGAACGCGCTGGGGCCGCTATTCAAGCACCTGGTGCGGGCGTCGCGTCATGGATTGCAGCTGGCGCACGAGATCCAGGAGAGCATCCGTCAGGAGCGCATCGCGAGGCAGCCGTCGGGCACCCTGGCCCCTCTGCTTTCGCTGTGGCAGCGCCGCCAGTTCCAGCAGAACGCAGAGCTGGCCGACCTGGCGCACCTCGTCGAACAGCTCGAGCAAATGGGATGCATCCTCGCGCGCTACCGCGCAGGTGCCGGCCGCTTGATGGAACTGAGGCTGCCGCTCAGCTGTCTGAACGCAGAGCTGCACGCGCGAGAGCAAAGGCCGTGATAGCGGGCCCGCATACCCACCGAGACACAGCTCTGCATTCCCAGGCCGCGAGCGCGCGGGCCGCTTGGCATGCTGCGGCGGATGTGGACTGACCCCACCAGTTTGCTCGGGCATCTACTCGCGCTGCTCGTGGGCTGCGGCCAGGGCGAGCGCGTGGGCGGCAAAGCAGTTCCCGCATGGCTCTATCGTCTGCCCAAAAGCCGCCTGCAGGGCTTGGAGCCATCGCCATCGGGCACGTCATCATCGTGGAGCCACGATTTCTAATGGGTCGAGAAGCGTGGGTGTTGGCCCACGAGCTCTCCCATGGGCGCCAGCACGACTGGCTCGGTCCCACCTATCCGCTCTTGCACATGGTCTTGCAGCTGCTGAGCGCCCCCGTCGCGTTGGTCAGACCGCGCAGGGGCTTTCCACCCGAGCACGCTTACAATCCCCTTGAGCGCGGCTTTCTCTCCATTCCGTTCGACGTGCCGACCATGCCGCAAGCACCGTCGGATATTCGTGCCGGCGAGGTCTTGCGCGCGTTTGGAATAGCCCCCCGGAATCCAGCCGAACACACGCGCGGCGAACGAGCTGCGGAGACTCCCGCGACGCACGTGACGCTGATCTCAGCGCTTGCGAGTCCGGCCCGCGGGGCTCGCTGCGATGCCCCGCAGGAGCAACTGAATCGCCGAGCGCGCTGCGCGCTGGATGTCGTCCACATCGGGCAGGACAGGCGCTAGCGCACCGTCGGCGTGCAACGACGCGAGCCCGTGAACGAGGGACCAGCTCGCGAGCGCGATGTCGCCCGGATTGCCGCTCAGTTCACCGGCTCCATGGCACGCCTGGATGGCCGCCAGCAGAACCCCGAAGGCCTCTTCGCCAGCCGCTTGCAGATCCGGATGGGACGCCTTGTCGCACTCCGGGCCGAACATCAGCCGGTAGATGGAGGGATGCTCTGCCGCGAAACGCACATACGCGAGCCCCACGCTCTGCAGCGCCGCCAGCGACGAGCCTGCGCCCTTGCGAGCCTCTTCGGTGCAGCGCGCGAGCTCCCGAAATCCCTTCGCCAGCACGGCCGCCAGCAGGGCTTCCTTGTCGGTAAAGTGGCGATAGGGGGCCGCCACGCTGACGCCCGCTCTGCTCGCCACCTGCCGCAAGGTCAGCTCACTCGGCCCATCCGTTTCGATCATGCGCTCGGCAGCCTCGATCAAGGCACGCCGCAAGTCCCCGTGGTGATAGCTGGTTTTTGCGGGTTCGCCGCGGGACTTGGTGCGGGGTTTGGCCATGCCCGCCACAAGATAGCGATCCGGATCGATGTTGACAACGTTAGCATGAGGCCTATGTTAACAACGTTATCATCGTCCATTTGAGGAGGAGGTCATCCATGAAGGCGAAGCATCGCCGCACGGCGCTCGTGACAGGCGCGTCGCGCGGAATCGGACTCGAGTTGGCGCGTGCGCTGGCCGCGCAAGGCCACGACCTCGCACTGGTGGCACGCGATCAGGAGGCGCTCACGGGCGTCGCACAAGAGTTGGCGCGCACGGGTGTCGCGACCCACGTGATCCGCGCCGATCTCTCCGAGACGGCTACGCCGCGCGCACTCCTGGAGGAGCTCTCGCAGCGCGGCCTCACGGTGGATCTCTTGGTCAACAACGCCGGCTTCGGTGTGTTCGGCCCCTTCGCAGACAGCGACGTCGACCGCACCCTCGACATGTTACGCGTCAACATCGTGACGCTCACCGCGCTGACGCGCTTGCTCTTGCCTGGCATGATCGCGCGGGGTCGGGGCGGAATCTTGAACGTTGCCTCGTCGGCAGCCTTTCAGCCGGGCCCCCTGATGGCCAGCTACTACGCCAGCAAAGCGTATGTGCTCTGGTTCAGCGAAGCGCTCGCGGTGGAGCTGCGCGGCAGCGGCGTCAACGTGTGCGCCCTTTGCCCCGGGCCCACGCACTCGAGCTTCGTCGACGCGGCAGCCATCCCGGCGTCGAGCTTGTTCGATCGCAACCGTTTCGAGGATGCCAGCGAGGTCGCCCGCCAGGGCCTCCGTGCACTCGAGCGCGGACAGGTCGTGGCGGTCACGCGCCTGCGTTATCGCTTGCTCGCGTTCGGCAATCGATTTCTTCCGCGCAGCGTGGTGGCGCGGCTGGTAGAGCGGATGCAGCGCCCGCGGCTGATCGCTTCGATTGGAGGGCCGTGATGCCGTCGGTAGACACCCCGGCCGGCACGCTGTGGATCGAGCAGCGCGGCACGGGCGGCCCGTCCCTGCTGTGGTGGCCAGGTCTCTTTTGCCAGGCTTCGGTCTTCGAACAGGTCGTTCGGGAATTGCCCGGCTTTCGGCACACGCTGATCGATCCGCCAGGCCACGGTCGAAGCACGGCCTCCCGCTTCAGCCTCGACGACTGTGCCACCGCACTGCTGCAGATCGCAGACCAGAACGGCGACGAGGGCTGTCTGGTGGTCGGTCAATCGTGGGGAGCCGTGGTCGCACTCAAGGCCGCGCTGCGCGCTCCACGGCGCATCGCGGGACTCGTGCTCTTGCATCCAATCGCCGAGCCCGACCCTTGGTGGGTTCGCCTCAAGAACCGCATGCTGCTGGCCATGGTCACGCTGCTCGGCATGGGGCGAGTGACGCGCTCCGCCATCGCCCGTACGGTGTTCTCGCCCCAAACCCCCAGGAGCGTCGTGACCGAAGCGTTCGCAACAACCTCGGGCTGGAGCCGAAGAGGCTTGGCGCGAGCCGTGCGTGCGGTCCTGCTGGAGCGGCAAGGATTTCTCTTCAGCTTGCAGCAGCTACGCTTGCCCGTGGAGATCCTGGTGGGCCGAGACGACCAGGCGTTTCCGGCGCCGTTCGGACTGCGCACGGCAGCCGCAATCCGCGGTGCTCGCCATGTCGTGATCGACGGCGTCGGCCACATGTCGCCGCTCGAGGATCCCTGCGCGGTGCGGCGCGCAGTGCAGCGCGCGAGCGCCCGCTGGCAGGCTAGCGCGGAGCCCCCGTGCGACTCGACCTCCGCAGCTGATCGTCAGGAGGCCGCAGGCCCCAGCGCCACATCGCTATAGTGTGCGGGACGCTTGCGGCGCCGCGTCCCTGGGGGCCCAGACCGCGGGACGCCCGCAACGCGGTGGACTCGAATCACGACAGGCCCGACATGCGCGGTCGCAGACTGCCCCATGTGCGACGGGCACGCCTACCCGGGGTGCCCTGGTCGCCCGTGCCTATCTCCAACTCGCCGCTGGTCACGAGCACGTTCATACCTTCATGTTCATGTCTGGACCGCACCGCGGCACGCTGACCGCCTATGCCCTCCCCCTCACGGGCGTGCTACCGATGCGCCCGGGTAGCGAGGTGCTGCGGACCCTCGGACACGACATCAGCGGCTTCCCCGAGCTGTGCGTGCACTGCCTCTACGCACCGTCGACGCTATCATCGTACCGCGGACCAGCGGCGTCCTGACAGGCGCCAGGAGCGTTCACTGTCTGCACGAAATTCCCGCGCGCCACCGCATGCTGCACGATCCGTCGGCTACACGATCTGGTGGCCAGGCTTCTGTGACAGGAGCACCGTGAACAGGCCCACCCTGAGCGGCGGCGGCCAGGACTCGAAGGGGCAGACCGCGGGAGCCCCTGAGTAGAGCGTCCGTTCGTGGTGGCCGATGCTCGCCAGGAAAGGTCCTCAAGGCGAGGCCACGCGCTCCACCGTCGAGTATCGCTGCAGCCATGAGAGAAGCAGGCGGTTGACCTCCTGCGGGCGCTCCTGATGAAGAAAGTGTCCTGCGCCTCGCACACGCTCGACGCGAAGGCCTGCCGGGAAGTCGACCACACGCATCAAGTCGTCGTGGAGGCGCGTGTCCATGGCTCCATCGCACTCCCCGGTGAGCGCTAGCGTCGGCACAGGAAGCGGGGCGCTCAACACCTTGCGCATCCGCCGGTGGTTCTCCGAGAAGAACGCGAACAGCGCGCGATAGTAAGACAGGGCGGCGCGGGTAACTCCGGGCTGCGCAAAGGTCTGTTTGAGCCTGACGAGTTCGTCGGCCGGCAGCTCGTAACCTGGCGACCAGTCCCGACACAGCGTTTCCATCAGCGCGAAGTCGCGGCGAGAGAACACGTACTCCGCGATGCCACGTAGCTGGAACAGGAACATGTACCAGGACTTCAGGAGCTGGCTCGGACGCGTGGTGAGGAGCTCGCGCTCGATGCGGCCCGGGTGCGCGATGGCCAGCGTGGTCAGCGAAGCAAAGCGCTCAGGGGCGAGACCGGCGGCGACGTACGCGACGACGGCGCCCCAATCGTGCCCCACGAGGTGACAGCGCTCTTCGCGAAGTTCCTCAAGCCAGGCCAGCACGTCTTCCGCCAAGTGCAGCATGTGATAGTCGCCGTCCCTCGGTTGAGAGCTCGGCTCGTAGCCGCGCATGGTAGGCACCACCACGCGAAAGCCGGCCGCGACGAGCGCCGGCACCTGCAGGCGAAACGAGCGGGGATTCTCGGGAAACCCGTGTAGGCAGAGCACGAGCGGCCCGCTTCCGAACTCGTGGACAGTGAACGTCAAGGCGCCACGATGGAGCTGGAACGTGCGACTCATGGCCGCTCCTCGTTCAACTCGCGCGCGGGTCCCTGCACTGCGACCGCGGAGCGACCCGCGGCGAGCTCGGCGTAGTAGCGGCTGCGCTCCTCCGCAAACGCGGGGATCGCCAAGTTGCGTGGCGTGTACCAGGGCAAGTAGGTTCGCAGCGTCATGGGCAGCAAGTAGAAGAAGGACTCACAGCTCCGTTGGAGCGTGCGCAGCAGACCGCCACGCGGCCGTGCACTGGTAGCGCCCGGGGCATCTTGCGCAGCGAGCAGCGCCCAGGTCGCACGGAACACGAATCGCAGTAGATGCCACTGTGCAAATAGAGCCACGCGCACGCGATAGCCGTAGTCACCGCATACCTGCTCGTAAACGTCGAAGGCCACGGTGCGGTGCTCCAGCTCTTCGAGCAGGTGCCATTCGATGAGCTCGCGGGGTCCCGGCCGCAAGTGCTCGAGCCACCCCCCTTCCAGGCAAAATAGCGCGAAACCCACCGTGAACGCCTCGAAACCCTCCGCATAGGCCAAGTTGAAGCGCAGCGAACGGGTCCTGGTGAAGCGCTGACAATCTGCTTCGAACTCGGCTTCGAGGCGCTCCAGCGCTGGCATCGGGGGAAGGCGAACAGCATCGTTGAAGCGCCGGTGTTGACGGTAGTGCTGGCCCTCCTGTGCACAGAACAGCCGCAGGTCCTCGGCCAGCGCCGGCGATGTGACGTACTGCTTGGCCTCCTGCATGCTGCGAATCAGGTAGGGCTCCACGTACGGGAGCATGCGCGAGATGGCGAGGAATATGCTCGAGGTCTCCGGCTCCTCACCGAAGATGACCGGATCGATTCGAGAGGTGATGGGAAGATGGAGACGACGAACGGTGATGGGCGCCGTGACGGGGGTGTGCATGATGGTCTCGCGGGGGTTGACTCACCCTGGGCCTCCGCCGAAGCAGTGACAAACGATCAATCGTGAACATAGATAAGACATGCTAATTCATGTCGGTTCCCACCCCGGAGCACGATGGCCACCCCAATCTCCGTTCCACTGCATTTTTTGCCTGCTTTCGAGCTCGCTGCGCAGCACTTGAGTATCCGACGTGCAGCGGAGGAACTGCACCTTACCCCCTCCGCCGTCAGCCAGCAGATCCGTGCATTGGAGGGTGCCCTTGGCTTCAGCTTGTTTCGACGCGCCACCCGTGCACTTCACCTCACGCCCCTTGGCGCAGAGTACGCCGCCGTGGTCAAGGAGACGCTCGACACCTATCGACAGGGCAGCGAGCGACTACTCAAGCAACGCGGACAACCCGCCCTGCGCCTGTCGAGTGACTCCTTCATCGCGCACGAAGTCCTGATCCCGCAGCTGCACGCATTTCGCGAGGTCCAGCGCGGAGTCGACCTGCGCATCGAGACGAGCAACGCATTGGTCGACTTCGAGCGCGAGGGATTCGACGCTGCAGTGCGCTTCGGCCGAGGTCCCTGGCCAGGGCTCGCAAGCAGCACGCTGTGCTCGGTGCTAGCAACGCCCGTGTGCGCACCAGGCCTCCTTCCCGGAGGTCGTCTCCCCGCGCGGGGCAACTGGACGCGTTACCCGCTCATCGCCTTCCGCGACTACCCTGATCCATGGCCGGTGATGTCCAAGCTTCTGGGTGTGGTTTTGCCGCGCGAGCGACTGGTCTTCGACAGCTACTTCGCGAGCATTCGGGCAGCCGAGAAAGGACTCGGCATCGCGATCGGCCTCTTTCCCGTCACTTCTGGCCCGGTGCTCGAAGGAAAATTGATCACGCCGCTCAACGTCCGTGTGCGCACGCACGCACGCTACCACTTCGTTTGCCGCCGCGAAGACGCGGCTCGGCCCGCCCTGGGTACCCTACGCAAGTGGCTCAAGGAGCGCTTCGCGGCTCTGCCATTTCTGGAAAATCCGGGCAAGACCGCGGTGCGGACGATGGACGAACCTTGACCAGGGTTTGCGAGCAGAGCGGGGCCTGCTGACCCTAGCCGCCGCTGCAAGTTCCTTCTTCGGATCGGAGTCGAGCCAGAACCAGAGGAGGACGGCATTGAAAGATGCCCCGGAACGCAAGGGCCCAGTCCTGCAGGGTGAATCAGCGCACGCCTCAGCTTGGGCGAGTTGCCCTGCTCTGGGACACGTTCACGCTTTCGAGATCGAGGTGGTCGGAGACTTCGCGCTCGCTAGCCCGACACCGCGCAGCAGCGTGAGTGCCCTCGCTCCCTGCTTTGCAAGCCCGTCCTCCGGACAGAGCGTGCCGGCCGCCAATGGTCTGCTCCGCGCGGTCGCTGCTTGCTCGATGATCGGGCTTGGGCTGCGATGGAGGAAGGCCGAGCATCATGCGCCAGGGCGTGTTCTCGTAATCCAGGCCGAGCTGCTCATCGAGCGGGACCAGCTCGGGATCAGTGAAGGTGCCGAACGCGCGATCCCACAGCGTGAACAAGAAGGCGTAGTTGGTATTGGTAAAGCGGACGTCGGCGCTGTGATGCACGAAGTGCACGCGCGGTGTGACGAATAGCTTCTCCAGCATGCCCTGGTAGGGCAGCCGGATGTTGGAGTGGATCCAGTGCTGATTGCAGAACTGAAACAGGATCAGCGCGGTCAGCCAGGGCTCACTGGTGGGGGGAAACAAGAGTACGGCGAGGGTGTCTGGTAGCGCGGTGAGCACGGCGTGCACGGGCGATGACCGCAGCCCCGCGAGCCACCACACGTGCTTCGAGGAGTGATGAAACGCGTGCGCATGCCAGAGCACGTTCGAATGAAGCGCGCGATGGGTCCAGTAAACCATGAAGTCGGCGCACACCAGGCTCACGGCGAGCACGAGGAGCGGGGGCCACTCCTCCACCATCGCGTACCAGCGCTCGACCGCTGCCAAGGACGTCCACCATTCGGAAAGTGGTCCGCTCACCGCCCGGTCGTATCCGGCTCCCAACAACAGGAAGAGGACCACCGCGATCGCGTCGAGCCGAATCTCGCGCGGTCCAGACTGCCGGCGAAATGGGATCAGCTTGGACACGAGCTGATGCCCCAGACCGATGGCGAAAAACGCGGCGTGGAAAATAGGTCCCATGTGCGAGCACTCCGTGGAGACAGCGACTGCTAAGCGGCCGATGATTCAGCGGGAGAAGGTCTGGGTCGCAGGGAATGGGTGGCCTCTTGCAGGAGCCGATCGCTTGCGAGGGCGAGCACCATCACGATGCCCGTCAAGCCCAGTACGGCGAGCTCGCCGTGTTGCTGGAAGCCCACGAGTCCCATGCCCCAACAGAGCAGCACCCACTGGATCACGTACAGCTGGGTGACGCGTTCGCTGGCGCGATACAGCACGTCAGCCAACCGACTCCGCACGAAAAAGGGCGTGAGCCAATGGGCCAGGCAGAACAACATGCTCGCGCTCCCCATCGACGCGAGCATGCTGCCGAAGCCGCCGTGGAAGAAGTCGCCGTAGTGGGTGGCGGGATCGACCTGACAAAGGACGTAGCCGACGACCGCGAGTGCGAGACCGAGTCGCAGCATCACGCGGAGCAGGCGTTCGACGTCGCACCCGGCGTGCTGGTAGAGGCGCCCCAAGAACACGCCGTAGAGAATCACCGACAGCCAAGGAAAGACGGGGAAGAACACGTTCGAGTCGGCGGCCCACATCAGGTCGCACAGGTAGTCGAGCCCCGCGATCTGCGGTCGATAGCCGCGCAGCCCGCTGCTCACCAAGGCGACCGCGAGCGACGAAGCCAGCACGAAGTACGGCCGCACCAGGAGACCCCGGAGCAGCGCCATCAAGCCAGCGGAGATCCCCGCGAGCTGCAAGACGTCTCCAGTGAGGAGCAAGTACAGGAGCCCTGCGGGTTGAATCGGCGGCACGAAGCCGTAGCTGCGAACGAATGACTCCGGCATGAACTGACCGAAGTACGGAACCAAGAAGCTGAGCAGGTTCATGACGTAACCGAGGGCAAAGAGCGTGGCGCCCCGGCGTGCCGCCTGCGTCGGCGTCTTCTCCGAGAGGGCGAACGAAAAGCCCATGGCGACAAGGAACATCGCGGCGCCCCTTCCCGCGAAGTGAATCGGCATGCCGAACGTGGCGCTCGTCTGGACGTCGGGCCGCCCATACATGAGGAGCGTGTGCACGAGCATCATCACGAAGACGCTCGCGCCGCGGCCAAAGTCGATGGCGATCACTCGCTGCATGAGACTGCCTCGCAGGGCGGGTTGAGCCGACTACCGGCTCATGGCCGGACCGAGGCCGACGCCTACTCACTCGTGACATTAATGAACTCGCGAATCAACTTCATTTACCAACCGAATCGACCATCAACTGATTTTATTAATTTTATTTCCAGTCACATCCGCATCCCGTCGGCGATTCCATGTCACAATTGAATTTGCATATCGACAACAACCGTGCGAGAGATCGCACGCCTTCCGCCAACAGACCACCTCAAGGCCCGAGGACCGCGCTCCCAGTGCCTCAATGCAGCCCTCCCAGCATCGCTGGACGGGCTCCGGAGAGCTTGGACGCATGGATTCGCACCACGAGACTGCAGGATCGATCCAGATCGGGTCGCTGCCCCACGACGTCGCCAACGATCCACTCACATCGCTGCTGGCCGCGCACGGGCGCGGCGTCGAAGCGGGTACCTCCGCCCACGAACCAAGCGTCGCCCCTGTCTTGGCGGGCTCACGCGAAGGGCTGACACAGCTCGCGCGGTTGCTCGCACGGGCCACGGACACGGCCCTTTCGGCACGCAGACTGAGCGGGCCGCTGCCTCCGGGAAGTCCCGGCGAAGTTATGCGCAACGCCGCACTCGCACTAGGGCCGGCCGAGCTGCCGCGCGATGGAATCGGCGCAGAAGCCGCGCTCGAGCGCGTCACACGCTTGCTCATCGAGTACGGACTCGATTTGACGCACCCACGCGCGGTTGCGCACTTGCAGCCAGCGCCGCTGGCCGTGGCCGTGGTCGCGGATACGCTCGCGAGTCTTAGCAATGCCTCCCTCGACACCTACGACTCGGGTCCGTCGGGCATCGCCGTGGAGCGCTGGCTGATCGCGACGCTCGCCAGAATGGCGAAGCTCGGCGCATGTGCAGGCGGCGTGATGACTCCGGGCGGGTCGATGTCCAACCTCCTCGCCCTGCTGCTGGCGCGCGATGCGGCCGCACTGCGGCGCGGTGTAGATGCCCGCCGTTCAGGCGTGAGCGCAATGTCGAAGCCGGTGGTCTTCTGCTCGGAGCTCTCGCACTTCTCCGTGCATCGTGCATGCGCCGCGTTGGGCCTCGGTGAGGACGCGGTCCGGCCCGTCCCCACGGACGACCGTCGGTGCATGCGCGTGGACGCGCTGGCGGCGCTCTTGAGCAGCCTCGACGCGTCTCACACACCGATCGCGATCGTGGCCACCGCGGGCACGACCGACTTCGGTTCGGTCGACCCGCTGCATGCCATCGCCGAGCTCGCGCGAGCGCACCGCGTGTGGCTGCACGTGGACGCCGCCTACGGCTTCGGGGCGCTCTTCTCGGAGCGCCTGGCCGAAAAGCTTACGGGCCTGGAGCGCGCTGACTCCATCACGCTCGACCTGCACAAGCTCGGATGGCAGCCGGCTGCCACCAGTGTGCTCCTGGTGGCAGACACCGCGACCTTCACGGCGCTCGAACGCGAGGTGGCCTATTTGAATCCGAACGACGACGCCGAGGCTGGTCTCGACGGCCTGCTCGGACGCAGTCTGCAGACCACCCGCCGGCCCGATGCGCTGAAGGTGGCAGCCACCTTTCTGTCGGAGGGCCAACGGGGTCTCGGCGACATGGTGGACACCTGCCACGCGCTCGCGCGCCATGCCGAAGAGCGCATTGCGGCGGAGCCCGAGCTCGAGCTGATCGCTCCCGCGGAGCTCACTACCGTGGTGTTTCGCTATCGCTGCCGACACTGGCTCGGCGACCGCGACCACTTCGAAAACCAAGTGAACGGCGCCTTGCGCCGCCGGCTCCTGGAGCGTGGCCACGCGCTGATCGGGCGCACGGAAGTCACTCCCACAAGGGCCCAGGCACGTCCGCTCGTCTGCCTCAAGTTCACCTTGCTCAATCCCACCACCAAGCCCGATGAGCTCGACGAGCTCGTGCAGACCGTTCTGCGGGCGGGCCGCGAAGCCGAGCGCCACCTGGGAGACCACCTCGCATGACCCAAGCACGCTTCAACGGTCCCAAGGCAGACAGCCGAGTCGAAGCGGGCGGTTCGGCCCGCGAGCAAGCCTACCAGGCGGTCGCCATTGGCTGCGGCCCATTCAACCTGGGACTCGCGGCGCTCGCGTCGACGCTACCCGAACTCGATCTCGTGGCGTTCGAGGCGCAGCCCGAGCTGCGCTGGCACCCGGGGCTGATGTTCGAAGACGCCACCTTCCAGCTCAGCTTTCTCGCCGATCTCGTCACCCTGGTGGATCCCACCCATCCACTCTCGTTCCTCGCTTACCTGCGCGACGTCGATCGGATGTATCCGTTCTTCATCCGCGAGCGCTTCCACCCTACCCGACGCGAGTACGAGGACTACCTGCGTTGGGTGGCCGGAAAGCTGCCCAGCGTTCGCTTCGGCCACCGCGTGGAGGAGGTGCGCTGGGACCGGAGTCTTTTCCTGTTCGTGGTGCACGTCGTCGGCCCCGCCGGCCGCACGCGCGTGCTGGCAAAAGACCTCGTCATCGGCATCGGCACCGAGCCGTGCTTGCCCGAAGCGCTCACAGCTCTGCCTCGCAACCGCTGCGTGCATTCAGGGCACTACCTGCACGAACTCCCGCAGATCACCCGGGCTCGGCATCTCACGGTGGTGGGCTCGGGCCAGTCGGCCGCGGAGTGTGCGCTCGACGCGCTGCGGCGCAACCTCGATGGCGGTGCGCCCCTGTCATGGATCACGCGCACCCCCGCGTTTGCGCCGCTCGATTACACGAAGCTCGTCCTCGAAATGACCACGCCTGCCTACGTCCGCTACTTCCACGGATTGCCGCAGGACACCAAGGACCGCCTCGTACGCGAGCAGTGGCAGCACTACAAAGGGATCTCCGTCGACACCCTCGAAGCCATCCACGACACGCTCTATCAGCGCGAGCTCAGGACAGGCCTCGAACCTGTGGAGCTACGCAGCGGAGTGGCCGTGGAAGGGGCGCGGCTCGACGGGTCGGGGGACGTGATTCTGCGCTGTCGCCACCGCGACACCAACACCACATTCGAGCACAGGACGTCTTTGGTGGTGGCGGCCACGGGATACCGTGAGCGCTCGCCGGCCTTCCTCGAACCGCTCGAGCCCCTGCTGATGCGCGACGACCTGGGCCGCTACCGGGTCCGGCTCGACTACTCGATCGAGCTCGACTCCACCATCACCGGACGCATCTTCGTGGCCAACGCCGAGCTGCATACCCACGGCGTCGCCACGCCGGACCTCGGCATGTGCGCGTTCCGCAACGCCACCATCCTCAACACGATCACGGGACGCGAGGTGCACCGTCTACCTCGGCGCACAGCCTTCAGCAGCTTCGCCCTGCCCGCGCCCGAGCCGGTGCGTGAGCGAGAGCAAGCCGTGCGGCGCCAGGGTGCCGCCGTGGTCGGCCACGCCGGGCTCGACTTACCACAGCTGGAGCGTTGACCATGACTCAGCAGCATTTCCACGTGGTGATCGTGGGCGCGGGACCCGCAGGCCTCGGAGCCGGTCTGTTCACAGCGCGCTACGGCCTGCGAACGCTCCTCTTCGATTGCGGCAAGAGCGTGCTCAAGCAGTGCGCCTACCTGGACAACTACCTCGGTTTTCCCGGCGGCATCGACGCCGACCAGTTCCTGGCATCGGCGCGCGCCCACGTGCTGGAAGCAGGCTGCCAGATCGCGCGCCGACGCGTGGTCTCCGTGCAGCGGGCGCCGCACGGGCCAGCGCGCTTCGTGGTCACGACGAATACCGGAGAGTGTGCCCTGGCTGATCGCGTGATCGCCGCGAGCGGCTTCGTCGCCCCTTACTTGCTCGGGCTCGAAGCCCAGTTGGTCGACTCAGAAGGCGAACTGCGGCCGGGCGCGGTAGCGAACCATGGCCGCACCGCGGTGGAGGGACTGTATTTGGCGGGCTGTCTCTCGGGCGCCGAGAGCCAGGCGATGATCAGCGCTGGACACGCCGCCCAGGTCGCCCTCGAACTGGTGCGCGACGTGCGCCAAGAGGGAGGCCTGTGGGAAGCCCTCGCACGCTACCTCGACTGGCAGGTACGGCGGGGCACGTACGACCGTGAAAGCTGGGTCGAACGCGTACGCGCGTACTTCGAACCACTGGTGCGCGCCGAGTCCGAGCACGATCGCACTGCCTTCGAGGCACAGCTCGCACGCTGGATCTCGGCCAAGCGCGCCCAGCAACTCGACACGAGCGAGGTCAAGCAACGCAGGGGCCGTGCGCGCGAGCTGCGTGGTGCAGTCTCCCCTCACACCGCAAGCCCGGTACAGACCGGACTGGAGGGATCGTGACCCTCAAGCTTTTTCTGCTGCTCATGACGGCCATCGCGGTGGTGTGCGACTCGATGCTGCACCCCTTCTATCCCCAGTACTTCGCCAGCGTGTTCGGCGTGACGGACGCCCGTCACGTCGGGGCCTACATCGCCAGCTGCAGCCTGACCGTGCTGCTTACGTTCCCGCTCTGGGCGCTGATCGCGAAGCGAGTGAGCGTCCTTCGGCTCCTGATCGGGACTCAGCTCGGCACCTGCTTGTTGAGCCTCGTCTGCTACGGCACGCGCTCGCTCCTCGCATTCTGGGTCCTCTCCCTGTGCATGATGGTGTGCAAGGCCAGCTATCTCCTGATCTATCCGTACGTGATGAGCTTGGAGCCCAAGGAGAACCATGTCAGCACCATCAGCCTGCTCGCGTTCGTGGTGTACTTCGGGAACATCTTGGCGGCCCTTGCGAGCGGTGCGCTCTTCGAGTTCGTCGACCCGCGCTCGCTGTTCGTTGCCATGGCGGCAGGCGACGCGCTTCAAATCGCCCTGTGCTGCTTCATGTTGCGTGCGGCCGAATCGCACCCAGCCCCGTCGTCGAGCAAGGACGAAACCCGGATCCCGACGCGCTACTTGCTGAAGCTCGGGCTCGTGATGTTCGTGCTCTACTTCAGCGCCTACATCAGCGAGCCTTTTTTTGCACAGTTCTGGGAGACGGTCGCTGCCCTCGACAACAAGTTCGTGGCCGGCAGTGTGTTCGCCATCCCGGGTGCGGCCGCACTGCTCGGGCTCTTCTTGAACGCTTCCGCAAGCGACGAGGAGGCCACCCCCTACTCCGGAATCGCGCCCGCCATCGCGCTCGGAGTGGCCTCGCTGGCGATGCAAGCGAGTGGGCTTCCGCTCGCCGTGGTGGCCGGGCGCTTCCTGTACGGTTGGGCACTCTTCCAATCGATGGTGCGGCTCGATGGACTGCTATTCCGCTACAGCACCCCCGAGACCTACGCCGTCGATTTCAGCCAAGCCAACCTCTTTCAAGGGCTCGGCGTCCTGGTCGCCTCGAGCTGTGCAGGTTCGCTCGTCGAGGCCTTCGGGGTGCGGTTGCCCTTTGGCGTGGCCGCCCTCGGTTTCGTGATCGGCGGCCTCTTGTACCTGAGCCTCTTTCGCTCGGAGCTGCGCGGAGGCGCAGAGGCCTCGCTCGACTCGCGGGCAGAACCGCCCGCTTCGACTTCTCAGGTGACCGTCGACGAAGGGAGCAGTGCAGCGTGAAGACCGAACCTTTGTCCCCACTCCAAGTGACCGAACACCTCGAGCCCGAGGTGTGGTCCAAGGTCAATCGGCTAGTCATCGCCAAGGCGATCAGCGAGTTCGCTCACGAGCTGCTGATCGCGCCGCTCCTGGTGCGGATGGAAGGAGACTGGGGGCACTACGTGCTCACCACGGACCAGCCCGACGTGGAGTATCGCTTCCGCGCCCGCGTCCTGAGCCTCGATCACTGGTGGATCGACAAGCTGTCTTTGAAGAAGGTCCAGCGCGGCTCCGCCGCCTCCCTCGACGCCCTCTGGTTCATGGTCGAGCTCCGAACCATGCTCGGGCTCTCGGACGCAGTGCTCCCTGAGTATCTCGAAGAGCTCGCCTGCACGCTCTATGGAGCCGCCCACAAGCACGCACGACCGGGGCCGAGCGCCGCCGTCCTGTGCCGCGGAACGTTCCAGGAGATCGAGACCGCCATGCTCGAAGGCCACCCCATCTTCGTGGCCAACAACGCTCGCCTCGGCTTCAACGCTCGAGACTACCCTGCCTACGCGCCAGAGCTGGGGAAACCCATCTCGCTGACCTGGCTTGCGGTGCGCAAGGAGCTGCTCGCCTTCTCCTGTGTCGATGCGAGCGATTCTGCCCGTGCGCAAGACCCGCACCGCCTCGACTACACCGAGCTCATGGAGCAGGAGCTGGACCCGAAGACGCGGGACGCCTTCCACGGTGTGCTCGCTGCGCGCGGACTCGACACCGTGGACTATCGCCTGATGCCCGTCCACCCCTGGCAATGGACCGATTGCGTCGCCCAGCTCTTCGCGGCCGACCTGGCGCGCGCCGACCTCGTCTACCTGGGTTCAGGCAGCGATCACTACCTCGCGCAGCAGTCGATCCGCACACTCTACAACATCAGCCAGCCGCACAAGCGCTACGTAAAGACCTCGCTAAACATCCTGAACATGGGATTCACGCGCGGCATTCCGGCCTCCATCGTGCGGGGCGCGGGCGTCAACGAGTGGGTCGAAGAGTTGGTGCGCGGGGATCCCTACCTCCATGCCCACGGCTTCCGCGTGATCCGCGAAGTGGCTTTCATGGCCTACCGCCACCGTCACTACGAGCGCGTCGTCAGTGAGCGCTCCTCCACTTACAAGGAGATGATGGGGGCCGTCTTCCGCGAGAACCCGGCGCGCCATCTCGCGACGGGTCAACGCTTGATGACGATGGCCGCGCTCATGTACATCGATCGCGACGGTGCGGCCCTGCTCCCGGCGCTGATCGAGGCCTCCGGACTCGGCGTCGCCGAATGGCTGCGCCGCTACCTGCGCTGCTACCTGAAGCCCCTCCTGCACTGTTTCTACCAGCATCACCTGACGTTCTCTCCACACTGTGAAAACGTCATCCTGGTCCTCGAGCACCACGCGCCCGTGCGCCTCATCATCAAGGACCTCGCCGAAGACATCGGCGTGCTCAACCCGGACTTCGAACTTCCACCGAAGGTACGAGGGCTCGCGCTCAAGGTTCCAGAGGATGTCATGACGCTCTCGATCTTCACGGATGCGTTCGACTGCGTGTTCCGCTTCCTGGCCCAGATTCTCCTCGAACACGAGAACTTCTCCAACGAGGCCTTCTGGAGCGTCGTGGCGGCCTCCATCCACGAATACCAGTCGGAGCACCCTCACCTCGCCGAGAAGTTCCGCCGCTACGACCTCTTTGCCCCCACCTTCCTCCGCAACTGCCTCAATCGCCTGCAGCTCACCAACAACCGGATGATGGTCGACCTCAACGCACCCGAGCCGGTGGACAGCCTGCAGTTCGTTGGCACCCTGCTGAACCCGATCACTCACTTGAAAACGCGACGGGCCCTCCCCGTTCGAGCCGGAGAGACCCACGATGCACTCTGAACCCCTGGTCGCGCCAAAAGGCGAGTCCGCCGCGCTGACGGGCGGCGTCGTATTCGCCCAGCACCATCCTGTTTTCGGACCCGTGCAGATTCGGCGCATGCGCAATCCGGAGGACATTCCGACGGTTCACGCCTGGGTTGGCCGAGAGTACGCGCGCTTCTGGGGCATGGTCGGGTACTCGTCCGAGCAGGTGGCCGCCGGCTATCGCGAGATCGCTCGCAACGCAGACGTCTTCCTCGGCTTTCAGGGGGACACGCCCATTTTCCTCATCGAATCCTACGACCCAAGACGCGACCCCGTCGGGGGTCACTACGAGGTGCTGCCGGGCGACCGCGGCATGCACGTATTGATGGCTCCACCTGACCGACGCGTGAAGGGCTTCAGCTGGGCGGTCTTCTCGCTCGTGATGGACTTTCTTTTCGCCGATCCCGGCACGAAGCGCATCGTGGTGGAGCCGGACATCCGCAATCGCCGTATCCACGCGCTCAACCGGCGCGCAGGCTTCCGCTACCAGAAGATGATCGAGCTTGGAAGCAAGACCGCCCACTTGGCATTCTGCACGCGCGCTCACTATCTGGAAGCCCTGGCAACGCGAGAGGATACCCGGCTCGCCTACCCGCGCGCGCCTACGGCTCCCCATGGGCACGTCCAGCCAGAAGCCTGGCAGGCCGCCAACCGCGCACTGATCTGCAAGGCGATCTCCGAGTTTGCACACGAGGCGTTGCTCGAGCCCGTGCGAGTCGCCGAGGACGGACCGTGGGGGGTCTACGTACTGGAAGACTCCGAGCATACCGTCAGCTATCGCTTTCGCGCACGCATGCTCGCCCTCGACCACTGGTGGATTCGAGCGTAGTTCGCTCGAGAAGCGCGCGGAACACGCCCCCAGCGAACTCGACGCGCTCGCGTTCTTCGTGGAGTTCAACCTGCAGCTCGGCATGACCTCCGCGTTGCTACCGGTGTACTTGCAGGAGATCTCCGCCACGCTCTATGCAGCGGCCTACAAGCACGAGCGCCAGGTGTTGAGCGCGGCCGACCTGGTCCACGCGGACTTCCAGGAGATCGAGACGTCCATGGCAGAGGGGCACCCATGCTTCGTCGCCAACAGCGGACGCGTCGGCTTCGACGCCGATGACTACATCGCCTTTGCACCGGAAGCGGGCACCGATATCCGCATCGTTTGGCTCGCCGCCCACCGGCAGCACACGCAGTTCACCTCATCGTCCGATCTTTCCTATGAACGGCTCCTCCTGGAGGAGCTCGGTCCGGACACGCTGGCCGACTTCGCGCAGCGCCTCACGGGCCTGGGCCTCGTGGCCAGCGACTACGTCTATGTGCCGGTTCACCCTTGGCAGTGGTTCAACAAGCTGGTGTTCTTGTTCGCCACCGACCTGGCCAAGCGCGACCTCGTGTGCCTCGGCTACGGTGAGGATCGCTATCGGGCCCAGCAGTCCATCCGCACCCTGTTCAACCTGAGCCACCCCCGGAAGCGCTACGTCAAGATGGCGCTGTCGGTGCTCAACATGGGGTTCATGCGCGGATTGTCGGCCGACTACATGCGGGCCACGCCGGCGATCAACGACTGGGTTCATCAGGTCGTCGAGAACGATCCTTGTTTCGCCGAGCTCGGCTTTGGCATCCTGCGCGAAGAAGCTGCCGTGGGCTACCGCAGTCCGCTGCTGCAAGCGGCCGTGCCCAGCGCGAGCCCATACCGCAAGATGCTCGCTGCGCTTTGGCGGGAGAGTCCGACGCAGCTGCTCGGCCCGGGCCGTCGGCTGATGACGATGGCCGCGCTCCTGCATCGCGATCGCGACGGGCGGGCGCTCTTGCCCCAGCTCATCAAGGCGTCCGGAGTGGACGTCGACGCGTGGCTCGCAGCGTACCTACGCTGCTATCTCGCGCCGCTACTTCACTGCCTGTACCGCTACGAGCTCGCCTTCATGCCGCACGGAGAAAACATCATTCTGCTGCTGGAGGAGAACCTGCCCATCAAGGCTCTGCTGAAGGACATCGCGGAGGAGGCCGTCGTGATGGACCCGGAAGCTGAGCTTCCCCCCGAGGTCGCGCGGCTGCGCGCTCCGGTTCCCGAGGACGTGAAGGTGCTGTCCATCTTCACGGACGTATTCGACTGCTTCTTTCGCTACCTCGTTCAGATCCTGCTCGAGGAGGCGGGCTACCCCGAGGATCGCTTCTGGGAACGCGTGGCGGACTGCATCCGCGTCTACCAGGCAAGCCATCCCGAGCTCGCCGCGAAGTTCCAGCGCTACGACGTATTCGCAGCCACGTTCCAGCGGTCGTGCTTGAACCGTCTTCAACTGCGCAACAATCGCCAGCTGATCGATCTGACCGACCCTGCCAAGAACCTGCAGTTCGTGGGCACGCTGGCAAACCCAGTCGCGAGCTAATCCCAGATGGACGACATGGCGTCGCGACTGGAATCGACCCTCGATGCTATCGAAGGGGTGTCGCTGCATTTTCTCTACACGGTGATCGCCCTCGAGTTGTTGGTCTTGTGGGTGCGGAAGAAGTGGGGCGCAAAGAAAGAGAGCTGGGCGAGCCTCGTCGGATTCAACCTCGGCACGGTGCCCTACGACTTGTTCTTTGCGGCAATGCAGTACGAACTCATGGTTTGGATGTACGACCACGCCCGGCTGCTGACGCTCGGGGACGCCTGGTACGTTTGGGTCTTGGCGTTCGTGCTCTACGACCTGGCCTGGTGGCTGGTGCACTTCGCGGCTCACAAAAATCGCTTCTTGTGGTGCATCCACGGTGCGCATCACACGCCGTCGGAGATGAACATGAGCGTGGCCATCCGTGGCTCACTATTGGATTTCGTTCAGTACGTGCACTTGATGGTCTGGCTCCCGATACTGGGCTTCCATCCATTCATGGTCCTGATCGTCAACGTGACCGCCAGGCTCTACGGCCTGTTCACGCACGTACACAAGGACTTCGCACCGCGCACGCCGATGCTGGATGGCTTCCTCATCACTCCCTCGTTGCACCGAGTGCATCACGCGAAGAATCCCGTCTACATCGACACCAACTACGCCAACATGTTTTCGCTCTGGGACCGGGTGTTCGGGACACTGCAGTTGGAGGTGGCGGACGAGGAACCCGTGTTCGGCGTCACCGACGAAGGCGTGAATGCAGAGAGCGTGATCAGCAGTCAGCTCGGAATCTGGAAGAGCATGCTCGCAGACATGCGGGCCACACCGCGGTGGATGGACAAGATCAAGATTCCGTTCATGCCGCCGGACTGGCATCCGCGTGCAGCAACGAACGCGCGGGTGATTCGCGGGACAGCCCTACGGTCCTAGTCGTCGGCCGAAGCCATCGTCGTGTACAGGCTCGGAGCACTCTGCGTTCCCTCACTTCGCCCGCGAGGCGTGGGCCGTTCCGACGGTTCTCGTCGCGTTGGCCGGCCAGTCTCCCGATACTCAGGAAATAGTATGGTTCACCCCGCCGATCGCGAGCGTCGTTTCAGGACTTCTGATACCAACTGGTGCCCCAACCATCGTCGAGCTAGCGAAGGCGACGCGACGTCGGTGAGCTCCAGGTGAACGTTCACGGCGCAGCCAAGCGACGTCGAGCGACGCCTCGCGCCTCCGTCCGCGACCGGCTCGTGCGCCGACGCACGTTCAGTCCAGAGGAGAGAACATGTCCGCTACGTCCTTCAAAATCAGCGCGCTCGCGCTGAGCCTGTCCGCCGTCGGCGCCTGCGCCGACCAGGGCGCGCACACCAACCTCGACCAGGCTGAGGGCCGTCGAGTGCTGGCTTCGACGCCCCAGGCGTTGACTGCGCCAACCACCTATCTCGTCGTCTACAAGCCGGCACCGTTCACGACCGTCCTTTACGTTCCTGCAACGGCTTCCTTCGACATCAGTGTCGCCGGTGGCAAGCTGGTGTCTTCGTTCCCGGACATCGGCGTGGCCGTCGCCCAGTCCACCAGCGAGACCTTCGCTTCGAAGCTCGCCAAGAACCTGCTCGTCGAGGGCGTGACCGCCACTGGCGCTGCCGGGATCGCGCTGTCGCCCGCCAGCTTCTCCCCGCCCGCCTGGCCGCCGCTCGGCAACCTGCCCGCGGCCCCGGCGCCGACGCCCGGTGCCGAGCCCCTGGCTGGCTATCAGTGGAACATGGATCAGATCCACGCCGCACAGGCGCGCGCGATCACCCCGGGTAGGCGCTCGATCGTGGTGGGCGTGGCGGATAGCGGCATCGACGACTCGCACGTCGACCTCGCCGGCCAGGTCGACACCAAGCGCAGCGTGAGCTGTGTCGGTGGTATCCCGGACGATCGCGCCGCGTCATGGCGGGCCGACGACGCGGGCCACGGCACCGCCATGGCGGGCGTAATCGCGGCCAAGAAGAACGGCAAGGGCGTCGCCGGTATCGCGCCCGGTGTGTCACTCGCAGCCATCAAGGTTGCGCAGTACGTCCCGGACATCGACTACTACGCAATCTACCCGGAAGCCTTCGTGTGCGGCCTGTACTGGGCGGCCAACCGCGGTGTGAACCTGGTCAACGCCAGCCTGGCGCTCGACCCCTGGCTGTACAACTGCCCCAGCGACCCGGCGCAGAAGACGATCATCACGGCCACGCAGCGCGCCGTTGCCTACGCTTCCAGCAAGAACGTCACCGTAGTGGCAGCGATGAGCAACGAGGGCGAGGACCTGACCAAGAAGAGCATGGACCCTTACACCGGTGCGGCCGTCACGCCCGACTGCAAGCTGCTCCCGGTCGAGGCCAGCAACGTGATCGGCGTCAGCGCCGTCGGCTTCACCGGCGACCTCGCCTTCTACAGCAACTACGGCCTCGGCGTGACCGACTTCGCCGCTCCCGGTGGCGACATGTTCGTGGACGCTGTCGGCTACCCGTCGCCCCAGATCATCTCGCCTATCCCGAAGACCAGCAGCATCTACAACTGGGCTGCCGGCTGGGACGGACGCGTGGGCGTGAACTGCAGCGACGGCCTCGACCCCAATGACTCCACGGACGTGACCGCCTGCGAGGAGACCTACGCGCTGCTCCAGGGCACCTCGATCGCCACGCCCCACGTGACGGGCATCGCGGCGCTCGCCCTGAGCAAGAACCCGCTGCTCACGCCCACGGCGCTCTTCAACGCCCTGAAGGCGGGTGCCACGCCGAAGGCATGCCCGGCCGCCTCCACCTGCGAAGGCCCGGTCGCCAACAACGGCTACTTTGGCAACGGCCTCGTGGACGCCCTCAACACGATCGACTGAGCGACTGGCAGGCGCCTGCTTGGGGGCGCCTGCCTTGCAACGTCGTGCCGGGGTTTGGCGGACCGCCTAGTCCGAGAACCCCTGCTTGAACAATCCCGCTTTCAGGTCCCGCTCGAGCGCCGTTGCGTCGTGGGCGACCACCACGTGGACGTCCTTGGGCAGCGCGTTCAATGCCTGGAGCTCGGCGGCCACGGCGGCGCGGTCCTCCTTCATCAAGGGTGTGCCCGCGAGGCCGGGACGACCGCGCTCGAGGCGGATGTTGTCCTCGGTCCAGGCGATGTCGCCCACGAACAGGTAGCGCTTGCCATCCGCCAGCTCGACGTAGATCAGCTGTGTACCCGGCGTGTGACCCGGCGCCTTCTGGAGCACCACACCAGGCGCCACCGCGTGCAGACCGCTGTAGTCAAGCAACTTGAGTTGCTCGAGGGTTCCAGGCGCGAACTTCTCGCGATCGAGCTTGGGCCCATTGAACTGCTCGCGCGTCATGATCACGTGACCCACGATGGCCGGAAAGTTGGGCGCACTGGCGACGCCACCCACGTGATCCGGATGCTCGTGCGTAAACACGATGCTCTGCGTTTTCAGCATGGCCTTTTGCAGGCGCGCGTAGGCACTCTCATCGAACTTGGACCCCGGCATGTCTTCACCGTCCTTGGGGCTGAAGGCGGTGTCGATGATCAACGAGTGGTCTGGCCACATCACGCGGTGGGCGAGCAACACCATGGGATGCATCTTGAAGCCGTCGCCCGCGACGACCATGGTGCGCGGAAACGCGAAGTCGGCGATCTTTTCTACCTCGATCGACGTGGGCAGCGGACCGCCGCCCTGAGTCGCGGCTTGATGAAGGGCCTTCAGATCGATCACGAAGGGGGCGTCCGGGTCCGCCGCCGTGTCGAGCAGCAGAACCTTGGCAGCCAACAAGAACGCCGAGAACACAGCCAAACCGATGAGCCAACGCTTGAGTCGCATCGCTCACTCTCGTAGCACACGCGCTACGTGCCGACAGCGGGCCGCCCCTCGCGCCCAGTAGGTCCGCTTGGCGAATCAGTGACCGCCGAGTTTCGCCTTGAAGAGATCGATTAGCGGCTGATTGATGATCCCATCGGTGGGCCACGTCGTGTTTGGATTGCTGCGGTAAACCGCGAAGTTCGGCTCGTGGTAGGCGTGGAACGTGAAGTGAACGTTGCGCGCCAGCAAGGTATCGAAGACGTCGTTCACCCAGGTTATCCCGCCGCGGTTGTCCTCGTAGCAGTGGTAGATGACGCCGAACTCGCCCAGGTACACCGGCACCTTGTTCAGAGCCGCCCAATTCAGCGTGTCGTCGATCTCCGCAGCGAGGGCGGCCTGGTTCCTGTGGGCAACCGCTCCTCCCTTCCAGAACTCGAGGCGCGCCATGGCTCGCGGGCACTGCGGGCGATTCTCTTCGGGATGCGGACGGCACATGTCCTGGCCCCATACAGCGTCGCCGCGCATCCACACCTCCACGCTGTAGGTATGGCCGGGCTTCGGCGTGAAGAAATGGGCCTGGTTGGTGAGGACCGCCCAGTGATCGCTGTTGGCTATCGCGACGGATGTCGAGCCGCCGTGGGGCCCCGTCGATTCGGCGCTCTTGTCCCCGCTCGCTCCGGCCGGCTTCCACAGATCGAAGCCGGCGATCGTCTCGAGCGGATCGACCACGACGTTACGCACGAAGGCGCCGTTCGGTGCGAACTCCTTGACCACGAGGTCGTCGAAGTAGACCTTGCCACCCGCGCGCTCGGCGGTGAGAGCGGGCCGCATCATCGTGGTAGTCGAAGCGTCCCACGCAAACCTCGCCGAGGTGTAGAGCTGCCATCCCGTGGTCCCAGACGGAAGCTGCGGGGGCGGCGGGTTATCTCCGACGCCGATCAGCCCGGACTGTTCGTTCAACACGGGAAAATCGGCAGGGTAGCCGCGACCTTCCCCGAAGGAGGTCCAGTCCGCGAATTGGTGCGTGTACTCGATGGGCGAATAGAAATGGAACTGGTAGAGGATGTTGTCATCCTGCACCATGAAGAAGCTACCGCCGTTGATGGCCCGCTCGACGACGATGACATGCAGCGGATCCTCGACCCGGATGGCATTCACGATCCGCTGCGCGAGGTTGGGCCAATCCGCGGGGTTGGCCGGGGTCGCCTCGTTCAGGATGTCGTAGCCAGCGATCGTGGGCTCGTTCCGGTAGCGCCGGGCAATGGCCGCCCACATATCGATCAGGCGCTGCTGGGTGTTCACGTTCGTCCAGAGCTCGGTGCCGCCGCCCGTCGATTGATAGCCACCCTGGGGGACGTGCACGTTCAAGACTAGATAGACGCCGTGGGCGCGGGCCCACTCGATGTTCTTGTCGATCCAGTCCCAACCGCTCTTCTTGTAGCGGCGTGGCAGCCCCGTGGTCCCTGGGGCGGGGTCGTCTTCGAGGAGCTGGTAGTTCAGGTAGAAGCGGACGGCGTTCATTCCCCACTGAGAGATGCGCGCGAAGTCGTCCTCGTTGTGGTGAAAAGCCGGCGGTTGAGTCGGCAAGCCCCACACGCTGTTCCCGAAGGCGACGCCGCGCAGCATGGTCTTCTGGCCGGCATCGTTCACGAGATCCTGGAGCTGGCGCTTCAACATCCGCGGAGAGCCCACGCGCCCGATGCGATTCTGGCGACGCCCCACGTCCTCGTAGTGCTGGATGGCCCAGCGCCAGGAGGTGCCGTACTGAGCCGCCACGTCCGCATAGAGTTGCGAGTACTCCTTGACGTGAAAATCAGGCGCAGAGGGGCGCCCCTCGACCATGCCGGTGTCGAAGAAATGATGCAGCCCCAGCAGGTTCGTCGGATTCGCGGCGCGAAGCTCCGGGTTGATGCCGAGGTAGTACGCAGAGTGGATCGCGTAGCTCGCACGACGCCCTTCACCCACGCCGTGAACGAGCCAGTGCATCGTGGCGCCGTAGTCGTCGTAGTTCTCGGCGATGTCCGGGTTGTATTTCTTGTACTCGTCCAGATTGAAGAGCGGTGAGGTGAGGACGACTCGTCCGACGCGCCTCTCGATGGGGTAGCCGCGCGTGAGGTAGTGGTTTGCGGCCGCCACGTAGTTGATGCCGAAGGCCTTCTGGAGATCGGCGTAGATGCGAAGATACTCCTTCACGTAGAAATCGTCGGCCGACGCGCGCCCCTCTTTCACGCCAGCGACCACGTAGTGGTTGACGTGCTGCGGCCAGCTCGCTGAGCCAGTGCCGTAGGCGGTGACCAAATCCGGATTCAGCCGGGCGTAGGCCTGGACGTCGAAGGTCGAAGAGGCGCGTCGCCCCTCGCCAATGCCGGTCGTCCACCAGTGGGATTGGAGCTGCGCATCCGTCATCGAAGCCAGATCCGCATTTCTGGTTCGGTAATACTTCACGTTGAAGACGAACGGGCTGAACGCCTTCGCCTGATCGAGCGCGCTCTCGACACGGCCGACTTCTTCGAGGGGCTCGCTCGTCTCTTCATCCGGGCCGCAGCTACCAGCGGCGACGAGCACGACAACCAATAGGACTCGAGCGAGTCCCTCACGGGCGCGTTGGGTTTGGCTCATTCCGCACGCGTAACAGGAGTGCATGCTGCTTGGGCGTAGCGTCACCCCGTATGACCGTGAGGTCCCACGGCCACGCTCGACGCCATCCGTATCGACACGCGTGCCCAAATGGGGACGAACCAGGGCGCGCGCGATCCAGCGAAGCGCCGTGATGATGCCGCGCTCGAAGTTCTCACGCTGTTCGCGGTGCCCTGAGTTGACCCGGACGCGGAGGCACGAGCTCTACCTGCGCTTCCCCCGATCGAGTTCACGGTCCGCTCGAAGCAATCATGCACGACGCACACCCTTGGCTCCCTGCGCGTACAGGCAGAGCCCTTCGGGTCGCACTGCTTTGGCGAGGCAGGCCACACTCGCTAGCGAGGTGCGCGCGGGGCCGGTTCCTTGCGCGCAAAACTTTACGAATCGCTGTGATGGCGATCACCAAGCCGCGCTAACACTTCCCGCTCAATAACGACAAAATGGGATCCGTGAAGCTCTCGAATCCAGGACGCGCCTGCATCTCCCCCTACATTGGCGCCGCGGATCCGCAATCGAAATTGCGTGATTGACGCTCACTTTCTCAATAAGCTGACCAACAGTGACTAGGAAGGACCCACGTTGGGCGCAATTCAGAATGCACTGAGACCGGCGCCCGAAGCCGCTCCCGCGCGACCGCATAGGCCCCGGCAGAAGAGGCCCGAGAGGTTACTGCGGAGGGCTCCGCTCAAATGGCTCGTACGTAACGCGCTCAGGGTCGTCGCAGGCAGCTGGCTGTTGACGCGCGCCTATCTGCTTTGGGTATTGGTCCCCCCCCAGCAGCTGGTCACCTATACGAAGGCAGCCAATCTGTGGCTGCAGGGCCAGGCTCCCTATCTCGACTTCCCGGTCCCCTACGCACCCGGCATGTTGGTGCTGTCGACCGTACCGCAACTGCTCGCGAACCAGGTCTCCTACGAGCACCTGTTTGCAGGGCTCATGCTGCTGTTCGACTTGGCGATCGTGTTCGTGCTGTGGCGACTGCCCACGGCTGTGTTCGGCGAGAGCGTCGGGTCGAAGAATCAGGCCGCGGCGCGCAACCGGTATCGATCGCTGGTCACGGTCGTCGGCTATCTGGGGCTGACGGCCGTGGCGGGGCCGTTCGGCCTCAGCAGCTTCGAGCTGGTGCCGGCGTTCTTCACGGTCGCCTTCCTGTCGGCGGCCCTGAGTCGCAAGCGTAACCGGTGGCTGCCCGAGCTGCTGCTCGCGCTCGGCATCTGGGTCGACCTGGTTCCGCTGGTTCTCCTGCTGCCATTTGCGGCGCTACGCCTGGCCCGTACCCGAAGGCCTGCGAGCGGACCCCACGAGGGCTCGATCCCGGAGATGAGCGGGCCGCGAGTCAAGAGGGCTCGCGGCCCGGCCCGCAGGCTCGCGCAAAGCGCTGCCACGCTGGCCGTGTTTCTGGTCGCCCTTTTCTGGCCGTTCTACCAGCTGGCTGGCTCGGACCTCTGGCAGTTCTTGCCCGGCGAGTCGAATGCCGGCCTCGGCCTCGAAAGCCTCTACGCGAGCGTCGCCATGCTCGCCCAAAAGGTGTTCTCGCTGTCCGAGCCGGTGCGCACCACGTACTCCGCGAAGGGGCTCGAGCTCACGGGACCTCTCGCCAGCTCGCTGGCGTCGGCATCCGTGTGGGTGGTCGGCCTGGGCCAGCTGGCGGCAGGCGCGTGGTTCGCCGTGCGGGTTTGCCGAGCGCGGCCAGAGGCGCGAAACGTCGTGTTCGCGCAGGCGGCCCTGGCCCAGCTCCTCTCGCTGCTCGTTCTGCACAGAGCCTCTTCATCAGAACGCCTGCTCTGGGTGGCCCCGCTGTGCGCGCTCTTTTTCGGGCAGCCGAATCGCCTGGCACCGCGTCTCACCACCCAGGCATTTGCTATTTTCGCCCTCGGCTGGGTGACTCTGCGCTTCCATGCGCCCGAGCTGAGAGGCCTCGAGCTGCTCCCGGCACTGCTGGTGGGCGCGCGCTATGCGCTCTTGGGCCTGACCTTCGTGCAGCTGCTGGGGCCGGAGCCAGCCGCCCCGACCGCGGCACACAGCCGCGCCCAGCGCCCATGGACCCGGGCCCTCCCCTACCTGACGGCCACGCTCTTCCTGGCCTGGACCGTGGCGGCGAGTCTGAGCGACGAGACGGACTCCGACATCTTCTTTCACATGAAGGTCGCCGAAGACATCTTCGCGTCCTTCACCTTCCCCACCCTCGACGGCTACTCGGCGACAGCGGCTGGGCGTCCCTTCGTGGCGCACGAGTGGCTCTCCGGGTCGATCTTCCTGTGGACGCTGAACCTTTTCGGGCCCTCCGGGCTCAGCTGGCTGGTGGCGCTGCTCGCCTCCGGCTGCGCGGCGCTGATGTTCTCGACCCTGCCCAAGCGCCTTCGCAACAACGTGCTCGCGCTCCCGCTGTTGATGCTGTGCACGTACATGTTCTTGACGCGCGCGTACATGCGGCCACACATGTTCTCGCTCGTGCTCGAGGCGCTGCTCGTGGGCAGCCTCGAACGCTGGCGCGTCACGCGCTCGTGGCGCAGCTTGGTGTGGCTGGTGCCGATGCAGGTCCTCTGGATCAACCTGCATGGAGGCGCGCTCCTCGCGCCGACGCTGGTGGGCGTGGTGTTCGGCGCAGTGGCGCTGTGCGTGGTCTTTCCGCGACTCCAAAGCAGCCATCCAGACGACGCAGCGTTCACCTGGGACCACGTGCGCCAGCTGTTCTGGCTCGAGCTGGCGATGCTGGCCGCAACGCTCGTGAATCCCTACGGGATCGGCATATTCTTGTTCGCCATCAGGCTGGGGTCCGGGCCTGAATACGTGACGCAGATGGTGACCGAGTGGCGGCCGACCCTGCACCTCGCCAACCGCCTCGACTATTGGTTCTGGCCGTACCTGGCCTACATGGCGGTGCTGGCCTGTTGCCTGATCGCTCGTCGGCGCGAGAAGCCGGTGGTCGATGTCTTTCTGGCCCTGACGCTCGCCTGGATTTCGTTGCGCGCCCGGCGCTTTTTGGGTGAGTTCGCCGTGCTCACGTTCCCCATCATGGCGCGCTCCATCTACCGAGCCCTCGACTCCAAGGTGAGGCCGCGGTTTTGGCTGCCGCGCCATGGCTTCAACATCGCGCTGGCCGCATTGATGCTCGCCACCACGCTGCGCCACGGGTTCGCCGTCAACATGTTCGCCCGGCGCCACCTCGGAATCGGCATGCAGGGCGACCTCGCCTACGACGAGATCGCGTCCCTCAAGGCGATGGACCTGAGCGGAGCGATCATGAACGACTACGAAGACGGGGGACTCATCATTCGCGAGCTCGGTCCCAAGCTCCGGCCCGTGATGGACCCGCGCATCGACATCTATGGCGCCGAGCTGGTCGAGGAGTGGGTCGCCGCGTCGCTCTCCGTGGATGCATTCGTGGCCTATGCCGACAAATACGGCGTCAATGCTGTCTTGAGGAAGCGGTTCATGATGCGCCAGGACGAAGTGAGGGCATACCTCGCGAGCAGTCCCGACTGGCAGCTGTTGCCTTCGAGTCACGGTCGGTATCTCTACGTGCGCAAGGAACCGCTCGGCGCGGCAGGCCACCCCTAGCTGCGGTGCGATCCGACCGCGTGCCTGCGCACGAGCACGCTGCCGTCGGGCCCGCATGACGACCTAGCCCGGCCAACGTGACGGACCCAAGGTGACCTCACCGGGCTGCGGCTGGTCGTCGGCGTCCCCAGAGGGCCCTTATCAGCCCCCTCAGCCTGCTCGAATTGAGTCGGCTGGCACGGACGCGGGGGGTCGACGCTGGCCGATCCGGCGTCAGCCGGCTGGTCGGCAGGCCGAAAACAGAGCAGGATGGCCCCTTCATCGGGAGCTATGACGCAGCACGACCGTGACCGGGCTTGGGCGGACTGGGCCATGCGCTTGATCGCGGCCGACTTCCGACGGTCGGCCGATACCAATCTGTTGCCGGTACACGTGCCGGGCTTCCCGGGCATCAAGCTCTACCTCAAAGACGAATCGACCCACGTCACGGGTAGCCTGAAGCACCGCCTGGCGCGCGCACTCTTCCTCTACGCGCTGGCGAATGGGAACTTGCGTGAGGGCACCCTGGTGGTCGAGGCGTCGTCTGGGAGCACGGCCATCTCGGAGGCTTACTTCGCCCGCCTGCTGAAGCTACCTTTCGTGGCGGTGATGCCCGCGGCGACCTCCAAGGAGAAGGTGGCCATCATCGAGTCCTATGGGGCGCGCTGCCACCTGGTCGATGATCCCACAACGGTCTACGCGGTGGCCGCGCGGATCGCAGGCGAGGCACGTGGCCACTACATGGATCAGTTTACGTTCGCCGAGCGAGCCACCGATTGGCGCGGCAACAACAACATCGCCGAGAGCATTTTCCAGCAGATGTCCGAGGAGGAGCATCCCGTGCCACGCTGGCTCGTGGTGGGCGCGGGGACGGGCGGCACGGCGACCACGCTAGGGCGCTACATCCGTTACCGCAATTACGCCACGCAGCTGTGCGCGGTGGACCCCGAACACTCGGTCACCTTCGACTACTACCGCACGGGAAACGCCGCGCTGCAATCCGAGCGCTCTTCGGGCATCGAAGGCATCGGGCGCCCACGAGTCGAACCGTCCTTCGTGCGCACCGTGATCCACCGCATGATCAAAGTACCCGATGCGGCCTCCTACGCGGCAATGTTCTTCCTGGCCAAGCTGATCGGCAAACGCACGGGGCCTTCCACGGGAACGAACCTGTGGGCGGCCTTCGAGTTGATGTGCGAGATGGCCGCCGCGGGGGAGCAGGGGTCCGTCGTCACGTTGATCTGCGACTCGGGCGAGCGCTACTTGCAGACCTACTACAGCGACGTGTGGATGGCGCAGAAGAAGATCGACCTACGCGCATGGCGTCGCCAGCTCAAGTCGGCCTCCGAGACCGGCACCTGGGAGTCGCTCGTTCCTAGCGCAACCCTGGACGACCTTGAAAGGTGAGAGGGGCATGGCGAAGATCCTTCTGATTGAAGACAACGAAATGAACCGCGATATGCTCTCTCGCCGGCTAGTCCGCAGAGGGCACGAGGTCTCGCTGGCATTCGACGGACGACAGGGCCTCGACAAGGCGCAGCGCGAGCTCCCCGATCTCGTTCTGATGGACATTAGCCTCCCCGAGATCGATGGTTGGGAGGCAACCCGCCGCTTGCGCGCGAATCCCACGACGGCGGGTATCCCGGTGATCGCACTGACGGCCCATGCCTTGGAGACCGATCGCGCGACGTCGCTGGAGGCGGGCTGCGACGACTACGACACCAAGCCCGTGGAGCTAGAGCGCCTGTTGGGCAAGATGGACGCGTTGCTCGCGCGCAAGCGCTGACCGATGCCGGGCCCTGCGGCATTTCTCGTGCAGATGCGCCACGAGCTGCGCAACCCGGTGAATGCCATCCTGGGCTACAGCCAGCTCTTGCTCGAGGAGGCTGATGGCGATGCGCTCGATGCCGAGGCGCGCCGCGACATCTTGCGTATCGAGGACGCCGGTCGCCAGCTGCTGCGGGTGATCAACGAGATCCTCGATCCCGTGGGGTCCCTCGAGCAGGACGTCGCCGTGATCGGGGCACGCCTGCGCCATGCGGTACGCACCCCGGTGACGAGCGTGCAGGGATACGTCGAGATGATCCTCGAGCAGGAAAACGAGGACACTCCCCTTGCCAAAGACCTGCTGCGGATTCACCAGGCCGCGGGCACGCTGGTCGAGCTGACCAACTCCATGGAGAGGCTGTACCTGTTGCGCACCGGCGCGAGCGCCAACATCGAACCGGGCGAGAGCTCGGCCGAGGCCATCCAAGTGGCCAGCACGCTGGAGCAACTTCCCAAGGACACCACGCGCGCAGGACTCTTGCTGGTGATCGACGACGAGGAGCCCAATCGCTCGCTGCTTCAGCGCAGGTTGGCCCTACAAGGGCACGACGTGTTGCTGGCCGCGAGTGGTGAGGAGGGACTCACGTTGGCCGAGAGTTACCCGGTGGACGTGATCCTGCTCGATATCATGATGCCCGGCCTCAACGGCTATGAAGTGCTCGCGCGCATCAAGGCGAGCGCACGTCTGCGCGAGATCCCGGTGCTGATGACGACCGCGCTCGACGAACCTGCCAGCATCAGCGCCTGCCTCCAACTGGGTGCCGAGGACTACCTTGCCAAGCCGTTCGAGCCCGTCGTGCTGCGGGCACGTGTCTCGTCTTGCCTGGCGCGCAAACGTGCGCGCAGCTTCGAGCTCGACTACCTGCGCGGTGTCGCCGCGGTGACCTCGGCGGCGGTGGCCGTGGAGAGCGGTTCGTTCGATCCCGCCTCTTTGGATGAAGTCGGGCAGAGGCCCGACGCCCTGGGCAACCTGGCCCGACTCTTTCGGCGAGTTGGAGTCGAGGTCGCCGCGCGCGAGCGCCGTCTACGCGAACGCGTGGAGCAGCTGAAGATCGAGATCGATCACCACAAGAAGGCGACGCAGGTCGCCGAGATTACCGAGTCGGACTACTTTCGTGGCCTGCGCGAGCAGGTGCGCGGACTCGCCGCGCGTCGGAAAGACCGCCCATGACTCAACGCGACCCCGCTAGCCCGCGTCAGGCCCGCATCAGGAGGTAGCATGTCGAAGATCGTCTCCATCCACTCGTATCGGGGCGGCACCGGAAAGTCGAACCTCACGGCTAACCTGGCGGCAGCGCTCGCGGGCCTGGGCAAGCGCGTGGCCGTGGTCGACACGGACATTCAATCCCCTGGCATCCACATGTTGTTCGGGCTCTCGGACATGGACGAGCTCAAGACGCTCAACGACTACCTCTGGGGACGCTGCGCCATCCGCGAGACTGCAGTCGACGTCACCCCTACCTCCCTCGATGGCACGGGGGGCAAGGTGTGGCTAGTCCCCTCGAGCCTCAAAGCTGGCGAGATCGCCAAGGTGCTGCGCGAGGGCTACGACGTCGGGCTACTCAACGATGGCTTCCGTGACCTGATGGACGAGCTCGAGCTCGATCACTTGCTGATCGACACGCACCCAGGGCTGAACGAGGAGACCTTGCTCTCGATTGCCATCTCCGACGAGCTCGTCGTCTTGCTGCGCCCAGATCGCCAGGATTTTCAGGGCACGGCGGTCACGGTGGAGGTCGCACGCAAGCTCGAGGTCACCCAGCTCGTGATGGTGCTCAACAAGGTACTGCCCAGCGTTCTCGAGCGCGGCTTCGTGGCAGAAGTCGAGCGTGCGTACGGAGCGCCCGTGATCGGCGTCTTGCCAGAGTCGAGCGAGATGCTGGAGCTTGGCAGCAGCGCCTTGTTCAGCCTGCGTTTTCCAGACCATCCGCTCAGCCGCGAGATGAGGCGGGTTGCGGCGCAACTAGTCTAGAGGTCAGCCGGGTTCGCTGCTTTCGGGTGCGGTCCGAGGTAGCGTCACCGTGAAGGTCGAGCCGACGCCCTGCGTGCTCTCGACGGTGATGTCGCCGCCCAGGATGCGACAGAGCTTGCGGCTGAGCGCGAGCCCGAGCCCCGTCCCGCCGTACTTGCTGCTGGTGCTGCTTTCGGCCTGCGTGAACTCCTGAAACAGCGAGCCGAGCTGGTCGGGCGTGATGCCGATGCCCGTGTCGCGCACCGCGAACTTCAAGAGCTTGCCGTCGGCTTCTGCCGAGACCGAGAGCGTGACCGTGCCGCGTTCGGTGAACTTCGCCGCGTTGGACATCAAGTTGAGGAGCACCTGCCGAACCTTGGTGACGTCCGTATGAAGTGCGCCGAGCTCTCCCTGGGTCTCCACGACGAGCTTGTTATCCTTCTTCTTGAACAAGGGCTCGGCCACGGACACCACAGCGGTCAGCATCGCCGTGACATCGACTTGCTCGGCAAAGATCGCCATTCGGCCCGCCTCGATCTTGCTCAGGTCGAGCACGTCGGTGATGAGCGCCAAGAGGTGTCGTCCGCTCGCGTTGATCTTCGACAGGTCCTCCGTGAAGGCTCCTTCGCCGCGCTCCGTGGCCTCTTCGTGCAGCATCTCGCTGTAGCCGATGATGGCGTTGAGCGGGGTGCGCAGCTCGTGGGACATGTTGGCCAGAAAGCGCGACTTGTGGCGGCTGGCCTCCGCGATCTCGAGGTTGCGTTGCTCGAGCTGGCTCAGCGCTTCGGACAACGCGCTGGTCGACACCTCCAGGCGCTGGTTGAGCGAAACTTGGGCGGCCTTCTCTGCGTCGAGCAGGGAGGCGTGGTAGCGGATGGCGGAATACACGATGGTGCCGACCGCGGCGATGTGGAACAGGAAGAAGAACCTGCGCGCGTTCTCGGGCAAGAACGGCGCGTGGCTCGCCAGCATGGGGTCGATGGCCGTGAACGCCAAGAGCGCGACCAAGAGCGCGACGAACCAGGGTAGCGATTGGCGCGCACCGTGGAAGAGGATGGCGACGAGCGGGGCCAGGAACGTCCACAGGATGAACCCGCTCGAGTTGGCAAAGCCCCCAAGAAAGAACTGCAACGCCAGGGGTCCCAGGAAGATGAGCAATGCCTGCTGGAAGCGAAACCGCGGGAAGTTGCGCGTGATCAGAAACACGATCGCACTCACGACCGTCAGTCCCTGATAAACGAGGGGCACCATCGCAGCGAGTGGCACGCCGAGCTTGTAGTAGGTCAAAGCCAGGGTCGGACAGGCCGGCGCCTTGGCTAGCGCGACGGTGAGGAGCAGGCGCTTCTTGCGCAACGCTGCATCGTCATCTCCCGGCGCCGCAACCACCGTGACCAGACGTTCCCACAACCGAGCTATGGCCCCCGGCGGGCTCGTCTCCGCGGTTGCTGCTGCCGACATCCCAACCTCCCGAGTCGCCCGCAAGCTATCACAAAACAGCAGTACCCAAGGCCGCGGAGCACCTTCTGGCGTGCTTTCTGCATCGCGCTCGGCTGGAGGGGCACGATGAAATTGCACGTCCTGGCCGCGCTGGCCTTGTCCGCCCTGGCGTCCTGCGGCAGCGATGACCTCGGCACCGGCGTGGAGGAGCCCGACTGTCCAAAGGGCTCCACGCTCACCTACGCAGAGAACATCCAGCCCTTCATGGCGGAGTACTGCACCAGCTGTCACTCCGCTAGCGTGCCGGAATCCCAGCGCGACGGGGCACCGACCAATCTGAACTTCGACACCGAAGCGGAGATCATCGCGAATACCACCGGAATCATCAAGCAAGCGGCGGCTGGTCCAGGCTTCAAGAACACCAAGATGCCCGAAGGAGACGGCCCCAAGCCGTCGAACGACGAGCGCAAGATGCTAGGCGAGTGGCTCGCCTGCCAAGCCGAATAGGACGCCGATCGGCGAGGCGGGGCCCGGCGTCGCGTCGACGTGCTGTGGCGAAATCCTCGCTGGGCGCAGCGCCACCACACTTGGCAGCCCCCGGCGCAACCGGGCCGAGCGCCCACGCGCGCGACCACCGACTCGACGAGCGAGGCTGGCACCCTCCCGTTTCGTTGGGTGGCTCACCCGCAGGATGCGAACGTTGCTGCACGGCTCCTTTGTCCTTGAGCTAGGAATGGTGACCCCAACCTCCATCTCGGAGGCCTTCCGTCCGGCCCAAGCGGCGTGAGCGCCCGTCCCTGCATTCGAAGCGGGCCGAGGGCACCCCGCGCGCCCCTTCCCCGCGGCATGCTGAGGCTCATGGACAACAGCCTTCGCGCGAGCGCCCGTGAGCGCGCTTCGGTCCGGCTTGCTAGCGCACCCGATCTGCAACGCCTGCTGCCGCACGTCCGTGAGTTCTGGAAGTTCGAACAGCTCTCGTGGGACACCGTCGACGTAGCCGCCGTCCTCGGCAACTTGCTGGCAGATCCGCGCCTGGGCTGTGTTTTCGTGGTCGAGCTGGAGCAGGAGCTGGTGGGGTACCTCGTGCTGACTTTTGGGTACAGCATCGAGCACGGGGGCCGCGACGCGCTCGTCGACGAGCTCTATCTGCGGCCCGACCTGAGGGGCGCCGGGGTGGGCGCACGCTTGATCGACAGCGCCGCCGCGGCCTGCCGCGCCCAGGGAGTTCGCCGGCTTCATCTGGAGGTCGATGACACCAACCTCCGCGCATCGCAGCTGTACGGACGACTTGGGTTCGCGCGGAACCAACGCTTCTTGATGACCATGAAGCTGTGAGCGGCCGTTCGCGCGAGAACGCCGTGGCCGTGGCGGGATCAGCGGGTAAGGGTAGAAACGGGCACGCAGGTGCTCCCAACCAACTATGGAGATGACCATGAGCAGTGCACAGGTGAGTAAGGCATCCGAGGCCCGCGGTGCGAGCACTGAGTCGCAAGAGCGCAAGCTCGAGGTCGTCGTCGTTCCCGTTTCAGACGTGGACAGGGCGAAGCGCTTCTACGAGGGCTTGGGCTGGCGCATGGATGGGGACTTCGCAGCAGGCGACAACTGGCGCGTCGTGCAGATGACACCTCCCGGATCTCCGTGCTCGGTGCTTTTCGGCAAGGGGCTCACGACGGCGACGCCCGGTTCGGTTCAAGGGTTGTTCTTGGTGGTGTCGGATCTCGAAGGCGCCCGCAACGATCTTCAAAAGCACGATGTCGCGGTGAGTGAGGTCTTTCACTTCGCTGACGGTCTGCACGTGGTCGGTGAGCAAGGACGCGCGCCAGGTCCGGATCCACAGGGCCGCTCTTACTTCTCGTTTGCGTCCTTCCAGGATCCCGACGGCAACGGCTGGCTGCTGCAGGAGATCAAGGAGCGGCTGCCCGGACGTGGGCTCAGTTTGGATATCGGCGCCCTAACCGAGCTACTGCGGGAGGCGGAGCAGCAACACGGCAAGTACGAGCCCTCGGCCCCCAAGCATCACTGGTCGCACTTCTACGCCGCGTACGTGATCGCCCGCGAACGAGGGAAGAGCGCGGACGAGGCCGCCAAGGAAGGCAAGCAGCGCGTGGAGTCCTCTCTCGGGTCCTGACGCGGCAGCCATCCGCTCTGGTGGCGCGCGCCAAACTCGCCTGGTTCAACCGAGCCGAATTCGCCCCCGCCAGAGGGAGCCCCCAAGCCGTTGTCGAAACTCGATTCTCCCTGCCGCTCACGGGATCGAGGACGAGCCCGGTCGTGCGCCCACCTCACTTTCCCTTCCGCTGCCTGCTGACCGCCGGTTTTGGGCAGATTTTGGGTCGTAAGCCTGGGCGCCAGCGACGGCAGATTGCAACCTGTGCGCAAACTCCCGGCCAGCGCCCAGCTTGGTGTGGCTATAGTCATATCGTGCACGCTGCCACTCCAGCCTACGGTAGTCAGCTTGACCGCCCCTTGCGGAGTGGGGTACCGACAACGCCGGGGGAAACGTGATCGCCACGACTAGCGAGATCAGCGACGAGCGTTTGCGGCTTATCGAGGCCGTGTCCAAGCACTGCGACCTGCGCGAGCGACTCGCCTTGGTCCCGCCTTCCGCCAAGGTCCGCGGGCTCTACTTCGGCAGCATCGAGGCCGTGCTTGGGCGCGCGGGTAAGGCACAGAAATACAAGGGGCTTTTCCCTGAGCGGTTCGCCGCAGTGAGTTGGCATCCGGCGGGCGAGTTCCTGACGCGCCTCGCGGTGGGGGGAGCACTCCTCATGTCTCCCGAGCGTGTGCACGAAGGCATGTACGAGATCGGCCGGCGCAACGCCGCGGCGTTCACCGAGAGCTTGCTCGGACGTACGTTGCTCCGCTTCCTCTCGCGCGACCCGAAGAAGCTCTTGCAGCAGGCCAACGCCGGACGGCGCCAAAGCACCAATTTCGCGCGCTGGGATATCAGCTTTCCCGACCAGCACACAGCGATCGTCGAGATGGCGGAAGAGTACCAGTGGATTGAATCGAACGCGCTCGGCGCCGCCGTCGGTACCTTCGAGGCAGTAGGAATTCCCATGAAAGCCGAGGTTGAGCTGACCAGCCGCTTTGTGGGGCGTCACATCCTGCGCTGGTAGCGCAAGCTTGTTATCGTCAAATGCAAGGGTTATTGCGCTTTTGGTCGGGAAGAATTGCACGTTTGAAAACGTACGCCCCCCTCCCGCGGCTGGTTCGGCATCAACGCTTACAGTCCCAGTAAGGTAACATCCCGAAGTGGGGTGTAGTGTGGGCAATTCGGCGCTCGGCATCGAACGTGCTTAGCGCCGAAACCGCAGGCGTCTGCCCCCCGGCGAGAGGCCTGCGTGAGGAAGTTCCATGCACCCAGTGCGAGACGAGCGCGCGGCTTCAAGCCGTCGACGCACCCCTTTGCTTCGTGAAGCCCCCGACGCTGCTCCCCGTACCGCGAGCCCCACTGAGTCAACACTGGCAGAAGGCGCTGCCGCACGACGGCTAGTAGCGGCCCTGCTCGCGCGCGGTGTCGACACCTTCTTCGGGATCCCGGGCGGCCCCGTATGTCCCGTATTCGACGCGATCCGGATGACGCCAGGCGCGCACCTCGTCGAGTCACGGCACGAAAGTCACGCCGCCTTCGCAGCATCACTCTATGCACGCGCGAGTGGACGCGTGCCGGCGTTGGTGGTCACCGCAGGACCGGGGGTCACGCACGCTGTGACGGGCATCGCCTCGGCGAGTCTCGAGCGCACTCCCATGCTGGTCATCGCTGGTGACGTGGCTTGGGCAACCACGGGTGCACGCACGGCGCAGGACTCGGGCCCGGAGGGCATCGCTATCGAGACGATGCTCGCACCGATCACCCGCGTGCAGATCCGCGCCGCGCATTCACGCAGCGTGGTGAGCCAGGCGCTCGCAGCGCTCGACATTGCGTCGGATCCGCTGTTTCCAGGGCCCGCCCTGTTCGTGCTGCCGCTCGACCGCGGCATGGGCGAGTGCGGCATGTTCGAGGTGACCCCGAAAGCCGCGCGCTACGAAGTGCCGGCTCCCGAGGCCGCAGTGGAGCAGACGGCGGCTTGGCTGTCCGAGGCGACGCGACCTTTGCTCGTCATCGGCGCTGGCTGCCGGGGCAACGAAGAAGCGATACGCGAGCTCGTCGACGCCCTCGACGTACCCTTCGTCACCACACCGCGCGCGAAGGGCCTCGTCAGCGAGCGCCATCCTCGCTCTCTACGCAACGGCGGCATGGCGGCTTCGCTCTGGGCACGTCGCTACACGGCTGAGCCCGTCGATGTGTGCGTGGCGCTCGGGACGGACCTCGACGACACATCGGTAGGCCCCACGCGCTATCTCGGCGCGGAGGGCAAGCTCGTGCACGTGGACCTCGACGCGCGCGTCTTCGGCCGGAACTTGCCGACGGCGCTCGCCGTGACCGCCGACGTGGCTGCCTTCGCGCGCGCACTTTGTCGCCGCGTCGACGGCGCACCGATCGGTACGATGAGCGCACGCACCGCCCTGCACGAAGCGCGCTGTGTGCCGCCGTTCGACGTAGCCGACCCCTCGCGCGACGATGCAGCACCGATTCGTCCGCACCGAGCCATCGCCGACCTCGAAGCCGCCATGCCTGCGGGCACCCGCTACGTGACCGACATCGGCGAGCACATGTTGTTCGGGCTGCACTACTTGACCGCGTCGGCCCCGGACTCGTTCTACATGCAGCTGAATCTCGGCAGCATGGGCTCGGGCATCGCGGGCGCCATCGGCCTCGCGCTCGCGGATCGCGAGCGCCCGGTCGCATGCATCGCGGGCGATGGCGGCATGCAAATGTCCGGCATGGAGGCGCTCGTCGCGGTACGCGAGCGCTTGCCCATCCTGTTCGTCGTGTTCAACGACGCTCGCTACAACATGGTGCATCACGGCATGCGCCAGATCTTCGGCGCAGCGCACACCTACGATATGCCTCAGATCGACTTTACGACCTGGGCGAGCTCGTTCGGGATGCCGGCTGCGAAGATCACCAAGCCCGCCGAGCTATCGCCAGCGCTCGTCTGGCGCCTGCTCGCGTCGGGGGGCCCGGCGCTGCTCGACGTGCGCATCGATGCGAGCGTACGGATCCGCGGTGGCGGGCGCGTCGAAGCCCTACAACACATGTCGATGCTCTCGCAAAGCAAGCAAGGATAGGAAGACCATGAAAGTTGCATCGGTCACAGGGCTCGGCACTTGGCTGCCCGAGGCGATTCGCACCAACGACGCTTGGCCTGAAAGCTTCGCCAAGCGCGATCACGTGAAGGGGGATCGCACCTTCAACGATATTCCCGCCTCTCTCGATCCCCGAGGTGCCGCACTGGTCGAGCACGAGCTCGCGCGCGAAGCGAGCGACCCGTTTCTGGGAGCGAAGCTGAGGCACGTGGCCGACGCTGAGACCTCGACGCTCGACGGCGAGACCATCGCGGCACAGCGCGCGCTCGAGGACGCCGCAGTCGACCCGAAAGACGTTGATCTCGTGCTCACGTTTTCAGCCGTCCCAGATCGCATTTCGCCGCCGAGCGCGGGCGGAATTGCCGATCGTCTGGGGGCGCACAATGCGCGTGGCATCGGCATGGATGCGGCCTGCGCCAGCGGAGTCGTCCAGCTCGAGATGGCTCGCGCGTTCATCGGCACCGGCATGGCCAAGGTGGTCCTGCTCGTACACTCGCACCTGATGCTGCGCGCCATGCCCATGACGCACCCGGCCAGCCCAGGTCTCGGTGACGCCGCAAGCGCCATTGTCGTCACCGCCGGCGAGTCCGGCCTCGTCCTGCGCAGCACCTACGTGCGCACCCACGGCGAGTACAGGCAGGCCGTGTGCTGGGTCCGAGGTGTCGACGACGATACCGACATTCCGTGGTGGAAAGCCGGCGGCGAATTTCGCCCCGGGAGCCGCCAGCCAGAGGCCGTCAAAGCCCTGATGCGAGACACGGTGAGCTACGGGTCGGCCACGCTGCGTGAAGCGGCCCACGCCATCGGCACCGACCTGGAGCGCGTCTCGGTCCTCGCCTGCGTGCAGCCTCGCGGGTTCCTGCCGGGCGCCATCGCGGAGCACGCCGGTCTTCGGCGCGAGTGCGCCGTGACCACCTACGAACGCATCGCTCACGTGGGCTCGTGCGGTCCGGTGTTCAACCTACTCGAGAGTCGACGCCAGGGCCGACTCAACAGGGGCGACCTGGTTGGGCTGTACGGACAAGGCGCCGGCTTCACACGCGCCGCAGCCCTGCTCGAAATGGTCTAAAAAAAACTTTGGACTACGCGCCGCGGCCGTAGACACTCCCCTGATGGGAGCGAATCGGACACTCGTGCTGGTGAGGAGCGAAGAGGCTCTCCAGATCCTGCTCGGAATGGTCGAACAGCTGCCTGGGGTGCGCGGTCGCGCCTTCGAGTTCGACATCCTGCGGGGTGAACCCAGCCAGGCCATGTCCGAGCGCCGCGAGCAAGAGGGGAACATCCCCATCGGCGTGATCGCCGAGGATGAGCCGACCGCCTTGGCAGCTCTGTCCGGGGGCGCCGACGAGGCCCTCGTGCTGCCCGAGCTCAGCACGGCGAGCGTGGTGACCTTTATCGATCGCACCGAATTTCGCGCGGGCCTGCGGGTCGAAACCCATCGCCTGCACGAGCGCTTCGCGCACACCGAGAAGCTGACCGCCCTGGGCACCTTGGTCGCAGGCGTCGGCCACGAAATCAACAACCCACTCTCCGCCGTGCTCCTGCTACTCGAGGCTGGACGCCGTGAAATCCTGCCCGCGATGCAAACGGCCTGGGAAGTGGTGCGCTTGCTCGAGCAGGGAGAGCGCGTACCCGAGTCTCTCGTGCGAAGCCTGAGCGCGCGCCTGAAGCCAACACGAGATGGCGTCGAGCCCACGCGCATTTTCGACGAGATTGGCTCCGCCTCCGACGCCATCGCCGGCATCGTGCGCGACCTGCGCGTCTTCGCGCGCACGGACGAGGAAGAGGCGCTCGAACTCGTCACCGTGCCCGACCTGATGGATCACACCATTCGGCTACTCGGCCGCGATCTTTTCAAGCGTTGCCTGATCGAGCGCGACTACGCATCCAACCTGCCCAGCCTGGTGATTCCCCGCAATCGGGTGACGCAGGTGCTCATGAACGTGCTCGTGAACGCGACCCATGCCATCAGCGAAGTCGAGCGCCCGATGCACCGCGTGAGCATCAGCGCGCGTGCCGACGAGGAGTTCGTAGCCATCGCCATCAGCGACACGGGGGTGGGCATCCCGCCCAAGTCCCTCGAGCGCATCTTCGACCCATTCTTCACGACCAAACGCAAGGAGATGGGCACGGGTCTCGGGCTCTCCATCTCGCGTTCCATCGTACGGAGGCTAGGCGGCGAGTTGTCCGTCGAATCCGTATACGGAGAGGGCGCGACGTTCATTTGCTTCTTGCCCATCCCCACGCGCGACATGCTGCGGAGCGCCTTCAAGCGCACCGTCATCAGGGCTCGCGACACCTCCGCTTCATCCAGCATGCGCGTCCTCGTGGTCGAGGATGACGTGCAGCTCCTGCGCTCCTATGCACGACTCCTGGGCGCGAGCCACCGCATGATCGTCGCCCACGATGGCCGCGAAGCCGTGGATCTGCTCGAGTCCGGCTCTGGGGCGGACATCGCGCTGTTGGAGCTCGACTTACTCGACATCGGAGACGGCTCGCTGCTCGACTGGCTGCAGACCCATCGACCGGAGCTCGCGCGCCGCACGGTGCTGGTGACCTCCATGGGATCCGCGCCCGAGCATGCAGAGCTCCTGCACCAGTACCCGGGCAAAGTGCTGCACAAGCCGATGCGGGGCGAGATCGTGCTCGAGACCATTGCGCGCCTCGCGAACCCGAGCCAGCCGCCCCCGGTACGAGAACGGTCGCCGACTGGCGAGGAGCGCGTCGCCGAAGAGCGCGTCGCCGAGGAACGCTGAAGCCATGAGCGAGAAAGGCGGCCCCCCCTTCCCTTGGTTCGCCGGTCGGTCGACGGATTCGGACATAAGTCTGGGTGGAGGCATCCACAGAATCGGAAGCGGTGTAGAACTGGGCGAGGACCATCCAACCCCGGTCCAGCGTGTCTTCTCGACAGCTAGCCGTAGCGCGCGATGCTGTTTGTGCGGTAGAGCTCACCGACGGGGAGCCCGGCCGCACGCGTCGCGACCGTCGAGGCACTGAAGGAGCGCAATTCAGGCATCTATGGCGACGCCTTTCACGGGAAACCACTTCTCCGGCCATCCAAGACCTAGCGTGAGGCAACTCCTCAAGGATGTAGGCGAACGTGCGCAGCGTGAATCCCACGCCGGTAGAAGGTCTGTAAGACACGGCCTGAGTCTCATCGTACTGGCCTTGGTTGCCTGCACACCCCGCACCGAGCCGAGTCAGAAAGAGCGCGAACAGGACCGTCAGCCGTTCGCCCGCAGCCTCAAGGAACTGAGAGACGCCTCGAGCCCGACGAGCAGCGACTTGGTGGGGGTCGACACCGCCGAGTACCTCGTGCGCTGCGCGCTGCCCGCCTACGACGCGATCACAATCAAGGATCACACAGGTGGGATCATCACGCTCCACGGTGAGCTCGGTCTCGCTCCGGAGTGGAAGGCGACCCGCTGCGACAGCAACTGCGAGGAAAAGGTCCGCGCTTGCCTGATGGCGCGGGCCAACGCCTCCGGCAAGCAGGTGCAACTCGAGCTTCTCGATTACGACGTGCAGGGGCCCGGACGCTCACCGACTGTCACCACGTTGCCCGTCGCCGTTGCACTTCTTCTGGGTCGGCAAAACCTGCGAGACGAATAGACGTTTGCTGCCGCGATCCGGACCAGCAGGCCGCTCCACCCGACGTACTTTCACGAGCGTTTAGTGCAGGTCCGTGACGCACGTGGTGTCCGCGGGATCGCACTCCACCAGGCCGAATCCGAACTCGGCGGGCGCGGTGCCACCCGTGCCCTGGCTGGCGTCCACGACGAAATAGTGATCGCCGGCCGCGACTTCCAGCTGCAACAGAGCGAAGTGCGAGCTCGCGCAGTGATCCAGACCGCCGATGAAGTGGTGCACGTAGCTGCTCGCCGAGCTGCCATTGCGGTCGAAGACGAACGCGCGCAGCTTGGTGGCCTTGGTCGCGGTGTACTTGTAGATGCGCTCGCCAGCGCTCTCGTTCTTGCCAGGGCCTTCGCCGTTGAACCCAGCGGGGCTCGGGCACGCCGAGTACGAGGACCTATTGCCACTCGCCGCAAACTCACGCAGATCCGAAAAAGGGAGACTCCGCGCGAAGTAAGGGGTCGTTTCCGTTCCTTCCCCTTCGAGGGTCGACCCATCCGCATCCGGCACGGCCGCGCTGTCGAGCAGGACGGTCTTTGCACGGTGCATCTGCTCCACGACGCTGCGATTCATCACGTTGTCGCCGAACGCGAGGGCCGGAACCGAGAAGTCGCATGGATTGCCCATGTAGTCCGCGAGATGGGCACCGTCGCTCCAGTAGCCCTCAGCGCCGAGCTTCTGATACTCGGGGTACGGATCCGCAAATGGCACTTGCCGCCCCTGGGCCACGGCGCGCGAGAGCGCATTCACCAGGGAAAAGAGCATGTTCGGCTGGGGGCGCCCGTAGTACGGCGGTGCCGAGCGCAGCAAGGGAATCGTGCCATGGGCGATCAGCGTATCGACGATTTCGAGCATGGGTGCACCCACGTTCTCCACGATCAAGTAGTCGTCGGCGTTGGGATCTCCGGCTCCTGCATGCCCAATCGGCCCGAAACTCACGAGCGCAAACGCCGGATGCGCCAGCTCGATCTGCTGCTGCAACCACGAGCTACCGCCGCTGCCGTCGATGACGGACCGCGGTACGAAGCTCTCCATGTCGACCGTGTAGGCAAACGGACTCACCCCCTGGATGCTGCCCCCGAGAAAGTACTGGAGCGTCGGTTCTGCGGAGACCGTGGCACCCAGCACAGGAGTCTCGCCTGACTTGGGGTCGAAACACCCGAGCAGGTGCGACGCATGCGAGAGGTTGTCGCCCACGCGAATGAAGTTCTTTCGATTGGTGTCGCTTCCCTTCGCAAGAATGCTTCGCAGCGTCTGCGCCACCGATGGCGTCAGGGGCGAGTGGCGAAGGTCGCCTGGATAGAGGACGGGCCTATCCCCGGCGCGCGGCCCACTGCCCCCGTCCTGTCCGTTCCCTGCGCCACTATCGGCATCGGCTGCATCGTGGTCCGTGTCAGAGCCGGCGTCGCGCTGCATGCCTCCGTCGCGCTCTGAGCCAGCGTCCCCGCCCGACCCGCGATCAGCATGCTGGACAGTGCACGCGACGAGCAGCCCAGAACCGAAGGCCAGCGCTGCCCACCTACCCTGGACGACCACCAGCTTCTTGCGAGCGCGCTCTCCGTTGTCTCGATTCTGCAGCATTCGATCAACCCTCAGCCGAGCAGGGAAGAAATCCCCTGCGTGAATTCCGTATGCCCGCAGGTGCCATAGCTCTCGAGATTTTCGCCAAACAGGTTGGCGATCGCGACCAGCACCGGATTGTGCGAGGTGAGCGTTGCCCCCTCGCAGTAGTCTTGGACCTGGGGGGTGCGCGCGGGAGCGACGATGCGCTTTCCTAGTTTGACCTTACCGTTGGTACCACCGGCCAAGATCATGGGCACCTGGACGGTGCTGTGGGCGGAGCCCTGACCGCCGTCGCTGCCAGCGAAAACTACGGTGCTGTCCAGGATCCCCGCTTCGTCCAGTCGCTGCATGAACTTGGCGATGCGCATGAAGTACATACGATTGATGCCCGCGACGATGCGCTGGCTGAACAGTGCGTCGTCGCTGCTCCCATCCTGCAGACGGTGCGCGCCGTCATCGTGGATGTTGTGGTAGAGCGGGAGAGCCCAGTCCTGGGTGCCGTCTTCCACCTGAATGTTTTGTCCGGTCCAGCGGCTCGTCACGGTCCGTCCGTCCGGCACCGGCCCCAGATCATTGGGCATCAGAAACGTGGCGAACCGGGTGAGGTCGCACACGACCGCCTCCGCCAGCATGTCCATTTGGAGCTGCCAGGTCGGAACGATGTTACCCGGCGTGAACTTGTCTTCGATGTAGCCGCTGCTGGCCGGCACCGGACGCGCAGGTGGACTGCATTGCGCGCTGACCTGGATATCGTTCAAGCGCTTCTCGAGCCCACGCACCACCGTCAGATGCTGGTCCAGCTTCTCTTTCTCGGCGCCCGCCAGTCTCCCGTTCAGGCGTTGAATATCTTTCACCACGAAGTCGAGCACGCTGGCACCGATGGCGCGTTTGCGGGCGGCCGCCGCCTGGGCCGCAGGATCGGTGCCCACGATCGCGCCTGCGAACACCTTGTCCCAGAGCTGAAGCGGCGTCTCCAGCGGCGCTAGCGGCGTGCCCCCGGTATCGAAGGAAAGACACCAGCCCGACTCGAGGGGGAAGGCAAACTGATCGAAGCCACGGATCTGCAGCGAACGAAACCGGGTGTCGTTCCCGTACTTGGCCGCCAAGTACTGATCGATGGAGGCGTTGAGGAGGCCGTTCGTTCCCTTGCAGCTGCCGGTCATCAGCAAACCCATGGCGCCATGCATGGGCACGTGCATGCTCGCGCCGCTCTGGTCGTACTCACCGACTCCAAAGTCGAACCCCTCGAAGATGTCGATGCGGTCTTTGAAGGAGCGGCCGTAGGTGGTGGCGTCGTCGAAGGGCGTGAACGGAGACTCAGGGTAAGTCAGGGAAAACGAGGTCGAGGTATCGCCTGGCTGCCGTGCCCAAAACCGCTGGGCGGTGCCATGGAAGAAGCCAAAGCCGACGAACTTCAAGGGCAGCTGCCCCGTTTGGGCGAGCACGAAGTTGTTTTCCAACAGTTTGTAGAACGGCAAGAGCACGGCCGACGCACCCAACGCCTTCAGGAACGATCGACGCGAAGCAAGGGCGCTACGAGATGGCTCGCTCATTTTGCACTCCGCGTGGCGAATGTGTCGCTCTGAACGAACGCGCCGAACATGGCGAGGATGTCGTCATGCTTCTCGACGGGAAGCGCGTCCCATGCGGCCAGGAACGCTTGCTCCGCCTCTGGTGCCGAGGTCGTTGCTGCAAAACGGAACACGTTGCGAGCAAAACAGCGACGAACGTCCACGCTCTCACTGAGTAGCTCCACGAACGCACGCCCGTCCGTGTAGGGCCCCTTCACGTCCGTGCTGTTCAGCATGCCCGAGGCATCGATCGTCTTTCCGTTCTCGGTCGCGCGAAACTGGCCTGCCTGGTCGAAATTCTCGAACGCGAAGCCGAGCGGGTCAATTTGCGAATGGCAGCCCTTGCAGGCCGCATTGGTCGAGTGACTCGCGAAGCGCTCGCGCGTGGTCTGATTGGGCGTGGGTTCCGGGATCATCATGGCGGTCTTGGCGAGATCTCCGGTGGGGAAGGAGATCTCCTGGCACAGAAGGCGTCGCAGGACGGTGGCTCCGCGCTTGACCGGGGAGCTGTGATCTCGACTCGCGTGCCCCGCGAGGAACGCCCCCTGCATCAAGATGCCGCGCCGCGCAGTCGAATCGAGAGATGTCTCGACATAGTCGCTCGCGCTCGCCCCTGAGAGGCCGTAGAAGTCTGCCAGCGCAGCGTTGGCCATGGTGGAAATTGGCCGACAGCAACGTCTTGAAGGAGCTCCCGTCGCCAAACACCACCGCGCTGACGAACTCGGCGGTCTCCTGCTCGAACTCCGACCTCAGCAGATTGAAGTCGAGCCCCTCCACCAACGGAACCGCCTGCGCCAGTTGGTCGATTCCGAGCCACTCTTTGACAAAGCGCTGCATCTGAGTGCGCGCCCGTGGGTCGGACTGGATCAAGCGCGTGAAGTGCGCGAGGCGCTCGGTGCCCGAGCCGAGCTCATCGGCGGCAGCGGCTGCGAGCAACTCCTGATCCGGAGGGGCACCGATCACGAAGTACGACAGAGCCGAGGCGAGTTCGTAGGGCTCGAGGTCGCGAGTGGATCCGTCGGCTCCACCGAGCTGTGGAATGTAGAGAAACGAAGCCGACTGCAACACGGCTTGGATGACAGCTTGCACGCCATCGTTGAAGGTACCGCCCGTCGCTGCCACGTTGAAAACGGCGAGAAGATCCGCTTCTTCCTCGCTGCTCGTGGGACGACGGAACGCCTTCTCGGCAAAACTCTTCACGAACTGCTTGGCACAGCTGTCGCCAGCCGTCGCCGAACATGGCAGAAGCCTGCCTAGCTTCCCGGCCACCGCCTGAGCCGCCAAGCCCTCTGCACTCAGCCGCAACTGATCGCCGCGGGTCTCGTCTACGCGCTGTGCCATGGACGACGTGAACCATGCGTTGCGCACGTCCGGGGCAAAGGTAGTCACCGCGTTCGCGTTCAGGTCCAGGAGATCTTTGATGGACGCGTCGTACTCTGCATTGGTGAGTTTGCGCAGACCGGCGGGCAGGAGACTGGCAGTGCTTGAATCAAGGCTACCGCCGTCGGCAATCGCCCCTTCGCTGGGGCCTGCGGGAGCGCTCAGGACGCCGTCACAGGCGGAAGGCGCCACGAGGACCGCGCAGCACAAAGCCGCGGTGCGAAGTACATGCGGGATGGTTCGCTGCATTGGAGTTTCGTGTTGGGGGTCGAAAGACCGCCTGAAAACAAGCTCTCACGCTACCGAGGCACGTCTGCGCGCGCAAGAGAGGCACACCCCAAACGAAGACGTGGGCGCTGCCGAACCCAGCCGAGTGGCTGGTGCGCTGCGATGGCAGATCGAATCAGTACCCCGTGGGCACCGAACCGGCTCAACAGGCCACCTTACTTACTTACCGGCTCGCTCCGGGGCCGCTGTCATCACGGTGCCCACTCGAGCTGGAGCTTCCGGGGAAACACTGACCCGAGCAGGCGTTCTGGCGCCACCCGCCCATGCGACATACCCTTCACCCCGTCCGATGCCCTCCCAGCCTGATCCCGCGACGGTCGACACGAGCCACATCCATGCTCTCGAAGAAGCTCTGACGAACTGCGGAGTGAGCGAGGGCCAGCGCCAGGTCGCCCTCAAGGCAGCCGGCGCAAAGCGAGCAGGCTTTTGGCAGCGAGCGCTCCAGGCACAGGCTCCCCTCTTGGCCAAAGTCACGGGCGACTCGGCCCTGGGACTGCGCATGGGGTGCGCGATGCCAAAAGGTGCAGGGGGCGCGGTGGAGTACCTCCTGTGCACGGCGCCTTCCTTTCGCAGGGCGCACGTCCTGTATGAGCGTTTCAGGCCGCTCGTTGGCGACTCCCTGCGTCACGAAGCGCGCGAAGAGCACGGCTACGCCTGCCTCGAACTCGTGCCTCTACCGAACGCGCCCCTCGATCGCGTGATTGAGGACTTCCGCTTGGCACGCATGTGGACGTTTGCGCGCCGTCAGCTCGGCCCGGAGGTCACCCCATCCCAGGTCTGCTTCACCTATCGGCGCCCCAAGGACCTGGCGCCCTACGAGCGCGCTTTCGGCCGGGCGTCCTTCGAGTTCGCCCAACCACGGGCCGGCATCCGCGTGCCTCAGCAGCTTGCCGACCAGCCCCTCGAAGGCAGCGCCCCCCTTCTACACGCCATCGTGCTGGAGCACGCCGAGCGGCTCCTCGCCCACCACCGAGAACCGCAAACCGTGGCCACCCAGGTGCGCGCGATTCTCGGTGAGGTCTTGCACGAGGGGCGGCCCGAGATCGCCGACGTGGCGCGTCAACTTGGTCTGGGCGAACGAACGCTGCGCCGCCGCCTGGCGGCGGAAGGCACGAACTACGCGGAGCTGCTCGACGGCGTGCGACTTTCTCTCTCGCAGGTGTTCGCCGACACGCCCGTTCGCGATCAGCAGCCCTTGGCTTTCCGCCTGGGGTTCGAGAGTGCCAGCGCATTGCGGCGAGCACGCAAGCGCTGGGCAGCACAGAGTCCCACCTAGAGTACGGTTCAGCGGGAGGACCCGACCCGTTCGACGCGGGCTGAGGTTCACGCGGAGAAACCCGTACGATACGCGGGTCATCCAGCTCCAGTCGGTGTTCGCCCTGGTGTCCGCCGCGGCTTCCATTTTGTCCGGCGCGGTCTCTGTGCCCGCCGAATCCCACCCTACTTTCACCCCACAAAAGTAGGCAATCAACGAACAGGAAGCCGCTCATGATCTCGAATCGCGTCTATTCTCGTGCGCACGGCAGTGCCCTTGGCCGTGCTTTGGCCCTCATCGCGACATGCGTCCAGGCTTTGTTTGTCGTGGCGTGTGTCAGCGAGGTCGCGGACCACGAAGCCGAAACGGCTGGTTCCGCACCCGAGCACGGCGAATTGCAAGAGCAGACGTCTGGCCTGGTCATCAACAACGGCTACACGCGGAGCGACGACAAGCTCAAGCCCGTGCTGATGATCCACGGTGTCGAGGCCACCGGGCCCCGCACCAACTGCCAGAACGCCTTCAAGTGGGACAGCTCGAGCGACCTTACGGACAAGCTCCGATCCGCGGGCTTCAGCGATGACTTGCATTTGATCGGCTACTACGAAAACGACTTCAATTGCGACGTCTACCTAGACGAAGAGCCGGCAAACTCGCCTGCCATCACCATCACCCCGAACACGAGCATCCGCGTCATCGCTCGCCTGTTCGCCTGGCACATCTACCGGATCTATTCGTCGAAAGAGCGGGCAGTGGACATCGTCGCCCACTCCATGGGCGGCCTCATCACGCGTTACGCTCTCTATCGCGTGGCCGCACAGGACCCGGATTTCCCCCCGTACCTGTTGGTCGAAGACGTGGTGAACACCAGCACTCCACACGCGGGGTCCACGCCGCTCGCGCAACTGTGCTCCACCAACACGCAGTGCCAAGAGATGCAGCCAGGCTCCGCCCTGCTCAACGAGTTGGCGGCCAATGCGCAGCAGCCCGAGGGACTCGGGCCGCTGGGAGGCGGATCAACTCAGGGGGGCACCGACTGGACGCTCCTGAGCTCCGAGTACGACGCCATCGTCAACACCACCTCGGCACGGGCGATGACGGCCGATCACGAGCCGACTCCCTATCCGTGGAACTACCTGATCGGGCACAACGGCTACTACTCGAAGGCCGTCGTGGCTGAGCAGGCGATCCCCGTCGCGCTGCAGTACGGCTCGCAGTGATCCGCAGTGCGTCGCAGGGGGCCAAGCTCAGAAGCGCCCTCTGAATCCCGCCACGGCGCCCTGGGGACTGAGCGAGACGTCCACGCTACTGCGCAGCGCAGACACGTAGCTTGCCCCACGCTGGCGCGCGAGGACCTCGAGGCAGAACAGCATGGCGCTGCCGGTTGCCAAGCCGAGGCCCGCACCGGCCAAGACATCCTTGTCCTTGCGCTCACCGTAGATGCTCAAGCCGACACCAGCTGCCGCGGCTCCGAGTTCGATGCCCAACAGCCACGAAAAGCGGTTCATGACGCCTCTCATGCGGGCGAGCTCCTCGCTTCGAAAACGCTCGGGGTCGGCGGCAATACGAGACTTACGGTCTTCGACCTGACCCTTTGCCGTCGCGGCCACCAAAACGCCGACGAGCAGCTGCAGCCCGCCGGTTGCGAATAGCGGATAGCTGGCGCCGCGCGCCCGGTCGCCGTCGTTCGTGACGAGATACGCACCCGTGCCGAGATAGGTGATGGCGCTGGCAACGAAGACCAGCCCTCCTGCCTTCTCAGCAGCGAAGTAGTGCTCCATGTGCTCGCTCAGCCTGAGCTTCTCGAACGAGCCCGAGTCCGCGCGTGCGGACACGGGAAGCGCCGCGAACATGGCAAGCAGGCCTGCCTGGATCCAAGGCACGGCTCCAACGACGGCAACGGCCCTGAAGAACAACCTCACTTCGGTCAGCTTGTTCATGCCGGGCTATGTCATCGGCGCAGGCTTCCAGCAATCGCGCCTAACCCGAAGCCTCCGCTGCATCCGAAAATGGGTGCCGCTCAGCGCGACGCCTGAATCTCGCTGTAGCTGACCACGTGACTACCAGCCGCGCCTCCGTCGTCGAGCAGCAGCACGATCTTGTCCCCAGGCAGGTACACGCCCGCACGCTCCTTGGCCTGGACGATGCCGGGATTGGAGCTGCTCTGGGCCCTCTCGTCGAATCCATCGACCGGCGCGTCATCGAGGGTGAGCGGGCCGACGTAGCTCGCGCCGCTGTCCGTGATCGAGAAGCGTCGATCCCGGTGGCGTGTTCGCAGCAGGTGGCGCCCTCATTTCTCCAAACAGAGCTCGTGGACCGCCATGACCGGGGTCGCCACAGCGGCCAGCAGGGCCGCAAGCAATCCTTTGAGGCCCACGGCAAAGCCGAGTGACAACGAGTTCACGCCCATGAGGGTAAGGATGAGAACGACCAACGAACCGAGCACCACAGAGCACAGGCTCCCCATGAGAATGGCTCTAGGCCAGACAGATACCGGCAGGTGTCGCAAGATTGGATGATCGGCCCGGCGAATCGCGAGCAAAGCCACCTTGCCTTCGCGCACCGCCCCCACGACGAAGCGGGTGACCGCGAGACAAGTCACGAGCGGCAGGAAGAAGAACATCCCGCTCACGTCGCCGGCGAAGTTGGGCTGCAGGATCCCCGGCCAGCTCAACTCGGGCCACATGCGCACGGGCAGGGCGTGCCGGAAGATGAGCCAACCGATCGCCGCGTTGAACACGAGGTTGACCAACGCGGGCAACAAGCAGTGCTCCAGGAGGAGGTAGCGGCGTTGGTCTGGGGTCAAGGCGAGCGCTTGCATCGACGGCGCGCCGATTCTTGCCTGACCACACGATACCCACAACGGTTTTCCCAGGCGTCCGCGTTCTTCTCTATGCGGTGATTCGAACCTCCTTCAGCCCTGGAGACGGGGTGATACGGTTCGCCCCTCCCACGGGTCGTTGGCTACGCGGCGGGCACCGCTCGGCGTGCCGCACACAAGCCCCAGGCAAGCTTTTAGACGCTTTGTTTGCGCGCGGCGCTTGGCTCGGCAGCGCCGGGTGATAGTACGTCGGGTGCGCGACGCGCACGGAGTGAGATGGGCAAAGTGGAACAAGAGATTCGCGACCGCCTGCATGCCTACGCTGCGGCCTTCTCGAGCCAGGAGATTGCGCGGATCTTGCCGCACTACGCTCGGAACGGCTTGGTTACCTTTTACCGCTTCCCGCGCGGCAACCAGGCGGCGCCGAGCACCGTACGCGTATTCAACGGGAAGCTTCCGTCGGCACTGCTCCGTTTCAAGTTACCACTCGGCTTGATGATGCGCGCGATGTTGTACGGCCTGCGCAGGCGCGGCTATGCGCGCTCGGTGATCGAGATCTTCGACGTCGAAGCGCGCGACGCGAACCTGGCCCGCGCGCATGTGCGCTTCGATCGGCTCGACGGCACAGGCAAGGTCTATGAGTCGCTCACCGCCGTCTACGTGCTGACTCTTGAAGTAGACACGTGGCGCATCCACGAGGTTTGGGCCTTCGACCCCGACAGCCCACCGCCCCCCGCACTCGGCATCGCGCGGCACGCTCGCTAGCCACCCACCCGAGAAAACGCCGCGCTGCGTTGCTCCTACTGCTCCGGTCCCTCGATGATCTTCGTGTCCAGGGGCAGCAGAGCGCGGGCCTACTTGAGATCGCCCACGAAGTCTTCGTTCACGAAGTGGCAAAACAGATAGCTGGCGCTGCGGCCAGGCTCGAGGGGCTCGCGATAGTGGGGCAGCGTGCGCCCGAAGAACAGCGCGCCATCGCCGGGGGCCAAGCGCAGGGCGCTCGCTCCCACGCCGCCTGGTCGCGCCACCCACAGCGGCCAGGCCTCCTCACGAGCTTCGTCAGGCGTAACGTCGAGACAAACGGACAGGGTGTATTCGCACTGCTCGCGATCGGTGTGTGGCAAAAGCTCGGAGCCGGCGCAGTAGCTCGTGAAGTAGCAATAGGACGGCAGCACCGTGCGACCCAACAAGCGCGATACGAACGGCGCTAGCGCGTTGTGCAGCGGGACGAAGACGGGATGGTCGTGCACGATGTAGCGATCGGACTGGTTGTCGCCGCGCGGCAAGTGGCCCTGCCCGACAAGCTCGCGCGTGTAGGCTCGTAGTGCGCCCAGGAGGTGCGGCTGCAATAGCTCCGCGACAAACGTACTGCCCTCGCGGGCTAGCTTCTCCCGCAGGCCAGGCAAGCGCTCGGCAAAAACGCTCGCCCGGGCGCGCGCTCCTGCCGGATCGAGCAGCACCCCTGCAGCGATCCAGGAGCGGCGGCGCTCGGGGGCGAGTTCGCGGAGTCGCTCCGGCTCCAGCAGCGCCTGCCGGTAGGACTCCAACTCTGCCGCGTCCATTTGCACGCCGAACTCGAGCGGTGGGCCCGGATCAAACGCCATCACCCAGCCGCCACGGGCCTCGGCGTGCGCCGGATCGACCCAGCTCGCCTCGATCACGCGTGCCGCCCGCGGAAACTCGAACTCCAGCGCCTCACTGGCCGCACCCTGCTCCACGCTCGCCGGACAGGCGTAGCGCGCCGCGCGCGGCAAGAACGAGCGCCGCACCAACACGCCGGCCTCCGCCAGGGCGGCCAACCCCTCGCTCAGCACGTCGAGCACCACCCCCTCGAGCGCACGGTGCTTGAGCAGCCACTTGAGCTCGCGCGGCTGCTCCGCCAACGAGAAGTGACGCTCGAGCAGCCCGCGCCCCGGCACGGGCGCCCGCACGCGCACGCTGAAGTCGGGATTGAGATCAACCCGGGCCAGGCCATTGCCCACCCAAGGATCCGCGGAAACGTCGCTCGGAGGCGCTTGATCCATGAAAGCCTGGTCGCCCATTCCTTACCTGGAGACGCCCCCGGTGCAGGGCAGGCGTCCCCAACTGTAGCCTGTTCGGCAAGACTTGCGGGTGGGTCTGACTTTATTCGAAGATGGGGCGGTAGATGGCTTACTTCGTCCTCCCAGTAGGCTCCTCTGGACCGCCCGCGCGCGGCCTCTGGTTGGTCGCGCTGCTGACTCTCTTCGCGTTCCCGCGCGAGGCCCGAGCGCAGCCGCTCGAGTCGGGGACGCCCACCCCAGTGATGGAGGAGGTAGGCCGTCGACCTCAGCAACCCGAGATCGAGCAGATTGACGCCCGACTCGCCGAGATCCGCCGTCAGCGGCCGAGCATCGTGGGTCCGATCGTTCTGTTGGCGTTGGGCGGCGGACTCTGCGGGGGTGCGCTGTTCCTGATGCCGTTCGCCTACGACAGTCCCGATGGGACGGGAGCCGGGCCGTTGCTGGGGATCGGCGTCGTCGGTGCCTTGGTCTCCGTCGGCAGTGCCATCTGGCTCGTCAAGCGACGCCGCGCTCGCCGGGCGTTCGCGCCTGAGATCCAGCGGCTAAGGCTCCGACGCAGGGACCTGCGCGAGATGTACGGCTTCGACTACGGCGTCGACCCGGCGGTGAACGGACTGCGATTCACCGTCTCTGGCCGATTCTGAGCCGTGCGAGAAACGTCGGCCCCATCAGACGATCACTCGAGCCAGCGCAAATCCCACTCGACACGCCGCACGATCGGCACCGAGAGGCCCTCCAGTTGGTACGTACCGATCATCTGCGTGTCGCTGCCGCGCAGGAAGTCTTCGCCGTGGTTGGCCTGAAGCTGAAGGTTCACGTTCAGGGGGCTGGGGTAAACGGTTTCGGTATGGGACGAGTAGTCGGGCAGCTCGTGCCAGGCGCTCGAGTAGTAGTCGTTCGTGAGGCTCGCGAACTGCTCATTGGTCTCGTAGTCCCCGCACAGGGCGCTCGGCAAGCTGATGGAGACCTTGCTGTACGTGTCCTTCATCGACGCGGGCAACTGGGAACACGGGATGTCCTCGCACGCGGCACGCCCGTCTTGGACCGCCGCCACGGAGCTATCGTCGGGTTCGCCCTGCCAGCGTGCGTCGAACTTGCGCACCTCGCGGTCCACGCGCTTGCCCACGACCTCGCCTCCCTCGACCACGGCGTAGGCCTCTTGGCCCCACTCGTAGCTCTGGGCGCAGTGCTCGTTGCCGTAGGCTTTGGTGTAGCCGGCCCTGGTGCTCACGATCTCGACGTAGCCGTCCTGATGGAGTGTGCCGCGTTCGACGATGTGATTTTCGTAGTTCTCCACGTTGCCTTCGTCGCGGTTGGCCTTGCCGTCGAGCGTCCAGCGGACGAAGCCCACGAGGCCGGTCGGCATGATCTCGATCAGGTCCTGCTGGACGTAGGCCGAAGGAGATGCGCCCTCCAGCGCCCATTTGGTGCTGATGTCCGCGATTGCATCCGCGATGCCCAACGCTGCGCCGATGGGATTCGCCATGGCCGCCGCCGCGCCCGCCTTACCGCTGCCCCAGAGCGTGTTGGCGTCGGGCATGGAGCCGCGCTTCAACTGGACCTTGAACACGGCCTTGCGCATGCGTCGCTTGCCCACGGTGGCCTTGGTCTTCTGGGGCAGGATGTCGAAGTCGACCTCGTTGATCGCGGTGCTGTCGTCCACGCGCGTGAGCTTGTTCTCGAAGCGCGAGGCGATGTCCCACTCTTCGCCCTCGCTCCACAGCACCTGCGAGCCTCCGCCCGAGACGATGCTCCAGGAGACACGCCAATTCTCCACGTCCGACGCGACGTCCCGCGCGTCCGTGGGCGTAGGCAGGTTCAGCGACTCCAGGCAGTCCGAGATGGCTTGCATTTGGTCGCTGTTCTCGGCGCCGCCAGCTGCCGCTACTTTGTCGGCGTACTGCATCGGGTCGACGCCCGCGGTGGCCTTGAGCTTGCCTGGCGTATTGGGCGTGTCGAAGAGGGGCTTTTGCACCTGCTTGGCCGTCTCGAGCTCGAGCTTCACGTAGCCATAGCGGAACTCCTGGATGAGCTTGGCGATCTTCGCCAGCGTGCCCAGCGCGTTGAGCCCATTGCTGAGACCTGCCGCCGCACCGTCTCCAAAGAGCTTCTTGAGGCCGCCTTCGATCGCTTGCCCCACGCCCTCGCCGGCGCCCACCTGTCCGGCTTGCCCGAGCCCACCGGCTTGATCCACGAAGTCCGAGCACGGTGAGCCCCCAGCCTTCGGGATAGCGGAGCCTGCTGCTCGGCTCTTGGCCTTGGGTGCCCCACGCCGCGTGCGATCGAAGGCGCCGATCAAGAGCTCGATCTCCAGCCCAGACAGACGGATCAGGTTCGGATCTTCCGTGCCGCTCGCGAGATTGGCCGGCGGGGACTGCCGCTGGTTGAGCTCCGCCATCAACAGCACCGCGAAGCTATCGGGTGCGTCCGGCTGTTCCGCAGCGGCCTGGTACCATGCCGCCAAGAAGTCCCGCCAGTGTTCTTGAGGAGGGGTGTTCTCTGGCGTGGGCCAGCCGAGCTCGTCCATCATGCGCGCGAACTCGGTGAGCGAGAAGGTAGCCGTGGTGACGCGCGCCTGCGCCTCGAGCGTCAGGTTCATCGCGCTCACCGGGAACACGAAGGAAGAAGACGCCGGCTCCTGCGCGGCTCGCCTCACGTCATCCCCGAACTTGGTGGCCACGCCGCCTGCGGCCAGGATGTCGAGCGTGGCTTGGTACGCGCCGTCGAAAGTGCTCGCGGTGAGCAGGGTGCTGGCGAGCGCAGGAGCCGCGCCGGGGACGCTCAAGGTGGGGCTCGGTGCGAGCCAGTCGCCTGCCAGGCCGCCGTCTGAATCGAGCTCGCCCAGGCCTGCGTCCCCATCGGTAGGGCCCTCCGTTTGGTCGCCGCCGCCATCAGCCCGGTGCGAACCGGAGCCTGGCCCGTCCGAGCCACATGCCGCGACGAAAACGGTGAGGAGGAGGCCAGCAAAAGCTGTCGAGTTTCCTGAAAAGCGCATCGTGTCCATATTCCTAACGCCCGAGCGCATCGTGTCCATACTCCTAACGCCCGTTGGAATGCTTCGCCCGGAAGCTCAGCGAGCGTACGTGCCAGCCCGAGTTAACTCAGAGGCCCTGCGCGCTCGCCACCACAAAAGTGTTTACGTTTACGCGGACCCGCGGGTGCAGCGGTACCAATGCTAACGTCCCGAGAATGCGAGGGGACCAGTGACCAAGGAAGCAGCAGTCGTCTTGGACCTTCTGGAGACGAGCTATCGAATCGACCTGGATGGCTCCGCCTACGTGGCAGCCTTGGCAGAGGGAGCCGCGCCGTTGCTGGACCGCGGGCTCGGGGTCATGTCCTACACCTACGACGCGCGTGACCCCGCGCACCCGATCATCGATCACTTCGCGACCTCCTCGCGCTTCGACCCCAGCTGGTTGGCCCCGTTTTACGCAGCGATCGAGGCTGCGGCCGTCGATATCGGTAGCCCTGAGCACCCCACCGGCTTCGCGGCCTGGGGCCATCTAACCTGCGGGCAGGCAAGCCGCATCCCCGCCATGAAGCCCATTCTGCCGCTGTTTGCGCACATCGGCGGCTCGGTGGACGCCTTCGCCGTGAACGGTCGCGACGCCAGCGGCCGCGGACTCTGGATCGGCGCGCCACTCCCCACCACGCGTAGGGAGCCCCCGGAGAATTTCGAACTCCTCACTCGGCTTTCGGCACACCTCACTTCGGCTGTGCGTCTGCGCCGAAATACCGGCAACTCGCGGCCCAAGCCGAGCGCGGTGATGAAGCCCGACGGCACCCTACTCCACGCCGAACCCGATCCGGCCATCGTCGATGCCCGCCAGACCCTTCGCCTGGCAACTCTCGCGTTTGATCGGGCACGCACCAAGAAGATGCGCGGAGACGTGGAGCTCGCCACGCGTCGCTGGCGCCCCCTCGTGGCCTCTCGCTGGTCGCTGATCGATGACTTCGACTCCGACGGTCGCCGCTTCGTGGTGGCGGTCGAAAACGAGCCGCCAACCCGGCCACCTCGCACGACGCTGAGCGAGCGCGAGCATCAGGTGCTCACGCAAGCCCACATGGGACATTCGATGAAGCTCATCGCTTACGAGCTGGGGCTCTCGGCTGCCACGGTGCGAGTGCTCTTCCACCGCGCCGCGCGCAAGCTCGGAGCCTCGACGCGACAGGAAGCCATCACCCGTTTCGACGCGCTCGGAAAGGCGCCGCCGGAGAGCGACGAGGGCGAAGAGTAGACCCATCCGACCGGCGTAGACTGTGGGCAAGGCCGGCCGCAAGTCGGGGGCTTCAAGCGATCGCCGTCAGGTCCGGGGTCACGGCTTCCGAAAAACCGTGTTGGGGGTGCTGCTCGAGCTGCGAAGCACGAGCAGCGTGCCGTCTGCGGCGGCAGCGACCGCCTTGCAGTTGCCGGCGTCGCTCACGACGTCCCAGTTGGTCCCATTCCACTTGGCGACGGTGCCCGCCGAGTTTACTGCGTAGACGATCGAGGCGCTGCCCACTGCGACCTGAACTGCAGAACCGGGGATCGTGGTCCAGGTCGTGCCATTCCACTTCACGATCGCCGACCCGGGCGTGACGCCCCAGACCGTTCCGTCGCTGGCGACCGCGATGTTGGTCAGCTCGCCGGCCATCTTGGTCCAACTCGAGCCGCTCCATTTGTAGACGACATTGGTCGCGCTGACGCCCCAGATGTTCGTCGCGTTGCCGACCGACACCTGCTTCAGTGAACCGGTGGGTACCTTGGACCAGCTCGTGGTCATGTTGCGCCAGACCGTTCCATCGGCCTTCACGCCCCACCATGTTCCGTCCGCACCGATCGAGGTCTGAACCAACACGAGCTTGTCGGTGCTATTGGGCTGCTTGTAGTACTCGAAGTTCGCACCCGACGAGTTGAGCACGTAGTTGTTCCCGTCTGACCAAGCCGTGCTCGTGCCCACCAGCTTCGAGGCAGAGCCTGCCGACACGCTCGCGAACTGCGTCTGGGAGCCGATGTCCGTCCATGCCACCGGCGGCGGCGGAGTGGGCACGGCTTGCCCGTACTTGTAGCTGACCACCGGAGACTTGGCGCCCGACGTGCGGGGAGTCGTGGCCGAGCTGGCATTGACCGTGAAGTTGTAGGTGACGCCTTTCTGGAGTCCCCACACATTCACGGGCCCGCCCTTGCCCGTCATCGACGATTGCCTGGTGTCGCCCGGAACGACCCACTGCACGTAGCACTCCTCACCAGCGACGAGCATGCTGCACGCGACCGGGAGGCCGAACAGATCCTTGTTGGCTTTGTCCTCCTGGGGCTGACCCAGTACCACGGTTGGCGCGGAGTGCACCTGCGCGGAGGCGTCCGCACTAAAGCCAGTGATCGAGGAGACGCTCAGACACGACAGCAAGCCAACGATGGACCAATTCTTCATGCCAAGCGTCTACGTTCGCGGGCCCGCCATGGCTATCCAGTTTGCGAAATCATGTGCACGGGTCCCGCTGGCGTGTGAGTTCCTGTGGAACACCGGCAAGGTCAACACGGGCGGGCGCGTGACCATGCACACCGATGGCAACCTCGTTTCCTACGACTCCGCCGGCAAGGCGCTCTGGTCAACCAGCGCCCACAACAGGCCGGGCGCGACGCTCGGCATGCGCGACGACGGCAACATCGCGATCTACCCCGGCACCAGCTGCGCCACGGTCTCGACGGCTCGCTGACCTAGACTTCAGGCAGATGAAGTGCCGCCAGGCACGCCTGGCCGAGGGCCCAAGGCGATATTCGCGATCGGCAATTCCGCCCGGTAACACTCCAGAAAGCGCTGATTCAGCTCGGAGGTCAGGAGCAGGGCGAAGCCAGTTGCCGGCATACTCGAAGCTCGCTGACCGACCGCCATTCGGATCGCGAGATCCATCGGCGGCTGCACGGGGCCCAGCCGTTGCAGGGAGCGTTGGCGCCCGTAGAACCCGGAGATCCAGAGCAGGTTGCGCACGAGTCCGGCATCCGCTTCGGCGAGATTGGTGGTGGCCTGCGCGACGCGCTGAAACATCGCGGCGAAATCCGGGGGCGCCACGATGCTCTCGAGCGCGGCAGCCGCTTCCACGTCCACGGGCATCACGACGGCTTGTGGAAAACCAGCGGCGTCGGCGGCTCCCCGCAGCCCGTCGAGGCAGCTTCGAAAGGTTGCCTGTCGCGTCTCGGGCGGTTCTCCACTCACGTCGACCCAGTTTTCCCAGCGCACCGCGAGCAGATGCAGCGTGACGGCGAACCCTGCGTCGCGCACGAGCCGCGCGACGGCGAGAAAATCGGGCAACTCCGTCAGCGCGGTTGGACTCGCGAGGACCATTCGGAGGTCGATGGGCCGTTTTCCCTCGAGCACGTTGTCATAGAGTGCATTGGCAAGCGCCGCGTGGGATCGCCGAGGCGAGAGAGGCGATCGGAGGCTACCCATCAGCGCCGCCGTCATCACCAGGAGCCGATCGAAATCCGGTGTGTTGACAGCGCCCTCTGGGCCTTGCGCGGGAGCGGGCCGGCTCGCGTGTCGCTCCAGCAGCGCCTCACGAAGCGCGGCGGCATCGGTGCGCAGGGCCTCGGCGAAACCATCGGCCGGCGTCGCGGCCTCGACATCGGCGATGCGGGCATAGTCCTCTGCGATGGCTTGGGGCAGAGGCAGGTGCCAGCGCCCCGTGGTCACATCGCGTTGCCACAACGACGCAGACGTCGTCTCCGGAAAGAAGTGCCCGAGCGGTCGCAGCGAGCCTTCAGTTGCTTGACCGGCGGGAGGCGGGTTGCTGCTGGCCCGCGCTACGAGAGAATTGATTTGCCTGATGCGCTCCGAGAGGGTCGCGTGGATGCCTTTCACCACGGCAGGCGCCTGCGCGATCGCAGCGAAGAACTGAGCTTGCGTAAGCGTCAAAAAGCGGCAAGCCGTCTCGGCGGTGACGGCCGCTGAACGCGGTTCTCCGTCGAGCAATGCCATCTCGCCGACGTGGCTTCCGGGGCCGAGTCGGGCGAGCTCCAAATCGTCGAGATGCACGCGGAGATTGCCCTCGACCACCAGATAGAGCCGATCCCCTGCGTCCCCCTGGGTGAAGAGACGGTCACCGGCCGCGGCGTCCACCGGCTGCAGAAAACCAGCAACCCGGCGCAGGAAGCGCTCGTCGGTCACTGCGGCGAAGATCGGCACCGCGCTCAGCAACGACAGTGCGTCGTCGAAGTTGCTCGCCGCCGGCGACATCTGAGGCGGAGCGAGCCGCAGGCTGAGCAGCATCCCGTTCAAGGCCCTGATGCGCTCCGTCAAGGCGCGCATCAGGTTCATGCCGAGGCGTGGAATCTTCAATACGGCCTGCTCCAGACCTGATCGATCGAGGTAGGCGCAGAGCACCGGCTCGAGCGCGATGACCTCGGCGGATCGGGGCGCTTCGCCGAAGAGTCCCATTTCACCGAAACTCTGGCCTGGGCCGAGATTCGCGACGGGCGTCCCGTCGACTTCCACACGCACGTGGCCGGCCAGCAAGAAGAACACCCCATCGGCCAGGTCGGCTTGCCGAATCACCACATCGCCGGCTGCGATGTCGCGATAGCTCAGACAGGAGACGAGCGTACGCAGCCCAGCATCGACCTTGAGGTTGCGGAAGAGCGGCACCGCTGCGAGCAAATCCTCGACCGAGGCCAAAGGTCGGTTCACAACGACGGCTGGAGTGTCGGCGACGTTCATGGGAACCACGCGATAGCGGACGCTGCCCCGCGCGGCTATCCAGTTTGCGAAGTCACGTAGGACGCAGGTGGCGGACTCGTCTCTTTGGGCAACGGGAGGACGGCTAGCCCGTGCGTTTCCAGCGCCTCGCGAGCGTGTGCATGGGCCCCTCGCCAAAGCGCTGCCTGTAGCGGACGCTGAACCGACCTAGGTGCTCGATCCCGGCCAGCCGAGCCACCTCACTCACCGTCTGCACGGCGTCGTCCATGACGAGCAGTACGCGTGCACGCTCGAGTCGCCGAGCGCGCACGAAGTCGAGCGGTGAGCAGCCGCGATACTTGCGGAACCCAAGCTGCAGCGCACGCGCGGTCACACCGGTCAAGGAGGTGAGTTCAGCCATGGTGACCGCTCGCTCGAAATTCGCGTCGATGTAGTCCGCGGCGCGTCGCACATGTCGTGGTTCGGCCGAGCGCGCAGCCCTGGAGAACAGTGCCGACTGGCTGTGAGGCTGAGACAGCAAGAGACGGAAGACCAGCGTTTCGGCCAGCCGGTCGCGCTCGCCGGGCGCGTCGAACTCGGGGGGATCGTGCTCTGCCTCCGCCATGATGAAGCTCAGCAGTCGCAGCAGGGGCGCGGCCTGCGGGGCGTCGAGCTTGAAGCCAGTCGCGAAGGTGATCTCGCGGGACGTGAGACCGGTGAGCGTTCGCATGGCATCGATCAGGTACTGGCGGGGTACGATCAGCTGCAGGACCTGGAAGTTCGGCTCCGAGAGCACCTCCGAGTCTTGCCAGGGTGCGCAAAGCACGCCTGACTTGCGGCGTACCACGGGCATCGAGCGCCCGCCGATGTTCAGCTGCGCCGAAGGCTCGCTCAGTGGAATGGACAACAGATACGTGTCCGAGGTGCCTGCGCACGCGGCGCGCAGGTCGGCCGAGTTCTCGGTCGCGATCAGCATCAGCGGACCGAGTGGGAGACAGTGGAGCCGCCACGAAAAGCTCGCCTGGCCACGGATCTCCTCGAAGCGGACCTCAGCGGTCATGCGCTTGTAGATCTCGTACGTCTGCTCGATCGAGGCGCCGTCGACGACGCAATGGCGGGACAAGGCCAGACGAGGGCGCGTGGGAACTCCCTGAACGTTCAACATTCGACCTTCACGGCGAGTCCTGGAACTTTAACACCGATCAAGTTTGCGAAAAAATCCGGCGCTCGGCCAGCGCCGATCGCAGAGCGGGGTGCTGCCGCCACGCGCGCGCCACCGAAGCTCCCGATGCTCACCGCACTCGTCCATCGTCGAGAAAGCCGCTCGCAACCCCGCCCGGGCCAAACCTGGTCGCCCAAGGCCTCGATCCGACCGCGTCGCAGCCCGACGATTGATACCGTGTACAGGGCTTCCCACCGGGATCGAGTAACCCAGACGAGCCACGCCCCGTTCGCCGCGGGCCTTCGAAGCGAGGTCAAGTGAGGCTCTGGGCCCCGTGGACAGGACACTGATCCGCGCGTCTAGATGAACGGCGCGTAGCACCGGTACTTGCCGTCCTTGCCCGTGCACAGCACGCGATCTTCCTCACCACCGTAGGTGCACGTGAGAGCCGAGTCCTCACATGCCGAGCCTTGCTCTGGTTGCGTGCACGGACACGACGCTGCGTTGCTCGTTCCACCAGCGCATCCGGCATCTCCCGCGGCGTCGGCCTCGGGCTTGTCGGCCCCGTCGGTGGCGGGCGTGGCCATCACCATCGCCCGCATCCTGCGCGGACAGCGGCACGCGAGCAGGCGCGTTCGAGTTGCCACAGGCGCCGCACGCGAACATCAGCACGCACAGCTCCATGCCGCGCCATCGACGAGCGAACGAGCGAGGCACACCCCAGGGCGCGCGAGCGAGCAGGAAACGTGCGCGACGCATGTGACACCTTGGGCGCGCAGATTCGGAATCGGTCACATCTCGGTGCCATCTTGGTCGGACCACTTCCGCAAGGACGACTTTGGGAGCACACAGCGGCACCCCAGTTTTGGTCGGACAGGACGGTTCTCGGTGCCAAGACAACACGCCCTCGGCGGCTTTCGCCTCGGTTGCGCAGCGCTGCTCTGCGCGTATCTCGCGATGTCCAGTATTCCCGCGCAAGCCGACCCACCCACCTCGGTGGACCTGTCGACTTACGTTCGCGTAGGGCGCTACGACCTGCCCGAGCCCACGCGCACCGCGGCGCCGGCCAACAGCCTGCTGGCGCAGGAAGCCTCCAACGTCACGTACAACTGGGACACCGACACCCTGTTCATCACGGGCGACGGCGGCACTTCCGTGGTCCAGGTTTCGAAGACCGGGCAATTGATCGACTCCATGAGTCTGGCGCCGGGCGGTAGCCCCCAAGGCACCGAATTTTACGACACGGAAGGCCTCACCTACGTCGGGAACGGCCAATTCGTTCTATTGGAGGAGCGCTACCGCCAGGCGAACTTGTTCACCTACGTTGCAGGGGGCACCCTTCAGCGCTCGGCCACCAAGACCGTGAAGCTGGGCACGACCATCGGCAATACCGGCCTGGAAGGTCTTTCCTGGGATCCGTCGACCTCCGGTTTCATCTTCGTCAAAGAGAAAGACCCCGAGTCGGTTTTTCAGACGACGATCAACTGGACTTCCCTCACGGCATCCAATGGCTCGCCGACCGCGACCAGCTCGACCGACCTGTTCAACCCGTCGCTGGCCGGTTTGCTGGATTTCTCGGACGTATTCGCGCTCTCAGGCGTGCCGTCGCTGAGCGGTCAGCCTGACTCCAGTCATCTGCTCATCATCAGCCAGGAGTCGGGTCAGGTCGTCAATGTCGACCGCTCCGGCGTGGTGTACAGCCGCCTGACCATTCAGGCCGATCCGAACAGCCCGTTGACGGTGCCGGACATGACGATGGAAGGCGTCACGATGGACGACGACGGCTTCCTCTACGTAGCGAACGAAAACGGCGGCGGCGACGCAAACCATCCGCAGCTCTGGGTCTACGCGCCATCGACGGCGTCGAATCTGGCGCCCACCGGGGTCACGCTGATCAATCAGACCAACTCATTGCCGGAGAACACGAGCACAGCGGCGGCGGTCAAGGTGGCCGACATTGCCATCGCCGACGATGGGCTGGGCAACAACGCGATTACTCTGAGCGGAGGGGACGCGAGCTCCTTCCAGGTAGTCGGAGTCGCGCTGTTCCTGAAGGCCGGCACCGTGCTGAACGCGAGCGGCAAGCCCAGCTACAGCGTCACGGTGAACGTGGATGATGCGGCGGTCGGCAGTAGCCCTGATGCCTCGGTCAACTTCAACCTGAACATCACGAGCTCCACGGGTGGCACGCCCGCCTTCACCATCTCCGAGGTGGCGCCCTGGGCCAGCGGCGACAGCACGCTAGGTGCCGATTGGTTCGAACTGACCAACACCGGCACCGCTACTGCGGTCATCACCGGCTGGAAGATGGATGACAACTCCAACTCGTTCGGCTCGGCCGTCGCGCTGAACGGTGTCACCAACATCGCGCCTGGCGAATCGGTGATCTTCATCGAGAGCGCTTCCGGCAGCGTCGCCAACACGTTCAAGACGCTGTGGTTCGGCGCGACCCCTCCGGCGAACCTCCAGGTTGGCACCTATTCCGGCTCGGGTGTTGGCTTGAGCACTTCCAACGATGCCGTCAACGTGTACAACAGCGCCGGCGCGCTCCAAGCCAACGTGTCCTTCGGTGCGTCCCCCACGGGACCGTTCCGAACCTTCGATAACGCGGCCGGGCTCAGCAATGCCAGCATCTCCGCGTTGAGCGCCGTGGGCATCAACGGGGCGTTCGCGGCGGCCAACCACGCTACGGAGATCGGCTCGCCTGGAACCGTTGGTGCTCCGACCGCACCGGTGGTGACGATCGTGGCCACGGACGCGAGCGCGTCGGAGACCAACGACCCCGGCTCATTCCGCATTTCGCGCACCGGTAGCACCATCAGCGCCCTGAACGTCAACTACATCCTCGGCACCGGCGCCGGCAAGGCCAGCAGCAGCGACTACACGCCTGCGCTGAGCGGCGTGGTGACCATTCCCGCGGGCCAATCGTTCATGGACGTCACCATCACTCCCGTTGCAGACGTTCTGATCGAAGGCACCGAGTCGCTCCTCCTGACGCTCGGCGACACGGGCAGCTACGACGTCGGCTCGCCCGGGAGCGCCACCATCAGCATCGCGGACGTGCCTCCCCCGGCGCCCTTCACAGCAGGGGATCTGGCCTTGTTTCAGGCGGCTGCGTCGGCGAACAACACCACCGCGTCGATCGTCGAGATCGATACCGTGACCGCCAACCAGGTGGCCACGCAAACCATCCCCATCAGCGTGACCTATCGCTTCAGCGGTTCGGCGACCAGCACCGGCTACCTCTCTCACAGCGACGATCGCACGCTCCTGACGTTCAACGGCGCGACGGGCGCTACGACCGGCAATGCCAACACGCTGTTGCCACGCAACGTCCTTACTCTCGATCCTACCGGCGCGTTCGCCGTGAAGGCCAGCTACACCGGTCTCAGCGGCCAACAGACCCGCTCGGCGACGTCGCTGAACGACAGCGCATGGTTCATCGGGGATCAGAACGGCATCTACACGAACAACAGCACGAGCCCGAGTCCGGGCGGAAATTTCCGTAGCACCAAGGCCTTCGCGGGCGTGGTCTACGTGGCCCAGGCCGCGGCATCGCTGCCATCGATCGTGACCGTCAGCGCCCCGAGCGGCACCACCGTCACCGCACTCCCCGGGTTCGGCAGCGTCTTCGACAACAACCTTCAGGACTTCTACTTGGTGCAAAGCGGGCAGAACGGCAGCGCGTATGACGTGATCTACACGCTCGCAGCCACATCCGATAGCGCCGGCACCATTCGCAAGTACTCGCGCGTCTCTGGCACCTGGGTGGCCAACGGCAACGCGACCACGAGCTACGGTGGCTTCGGTCTCGCCGCCAAGAAAAACGGCAGCGGCGCTTCGCTGTTCCTGACCACGGGTCAGGGCGCGGCAGTCACGAACAAGGTGTTCCGGGTCGACGACGCGGCCGGCTACAACGCGACGCTCAGCCTCGGCGCGACGACCACGCTGTTCACGGCACCCACGGGCACCATCCTCAAGGGCATCGACTTCGTGCCCGCGATCATTGCTTGCGAGCCGGGGTCGTTCTCGACTTCTGGCTTCGCCCCTTGTACCCCTTGCGCCGTCGGCTCCTATCAGGGCCAGCCGGGACAGACCGCCTGTCTGCCCTGTGCCGCGGGCACGTCTCAGGACCTGTCCGGTCAAACTGCGTGTCTGCCCTGCACGGCCGGCTCCTACCAGGGCCAGTGGGGTCAGACCGCATGTCTGCCTTGTGCCGCCGGCTCCTATCAGAGCCTGTCCGGCCAAACCGCCTGTCAGCTCTGCGCCGCTGGCGAGTATCAGGGCATGACGGGCCAGACCATGTGCGTCGACTGTAGTCCTGGCTCGTTTGCGGACGCGAGCGGCGCGACGATGTGCCTGCACTGCCTGGCCGGCAGCGCGGCCCCGAGCTCCGGCAGCATCGCGTGCGCGGCTTGTGAAGGCGATACCGTGAGCCCCGACGTGGGCGCGCCGATGTGCCAGAGCTGCCCGGGGGGCCAGCACGCGGATGAATCCCACACCTCGTGTGTGGCACTGCCCTTGGCCTGTGGAGCGGGCTCGTCTTCGTCTTCGGGCTTCGAACCCTGTACGGCCTGTGCGACGGGTTTCTACCAGAGCCAGACGGGTCAGACCGCGTGCATCGCCTGCGATCCCGGCACATTTGCAGACGTAAGCGGCGAACAGGCGTGCCAGCCGTGCGCACCCGGAACCGCCATCGCCAGCTCTGGCAGCCAGGCCTGCGCACCCTGTGCCGGCGACACCATCAGCGCGAACGCGGGCGCTGAGACCTGTCAGGCCTGCCCCGCGGGCCAACACGCGGACGCTTCCCACACCGCTTGCGTCCTGCCGCCGGCGTGTACCGCTGGGTCGTTCTCGGCTTCGGGCCGCGAACCCTGCACGTCCTGCCCGGCCGGCAAGTACCAAAGCCAAGCGGGTCAGACGGCCTGTCTGCCCTGTGCAGTCGGTACCGCCCAGAGCCAGACGGGTCAGAGCGCATGCGTCGCATGCAATCCTGGCACGTTTGCGGATGTGAGTGGCGAACAGGCGTGCCAGCCGTGCGCCCCCGGGAGCGCCGTCGCGAGCTCGGGCAGCCAGGCCTGCGCACCCTGTGCCGGCGACACCATCAGCGCGAACGCGGGCGCGCTGGCCTGCGCGGCCTGCACTGGCGGCCAGCACGCCAACGCCTCGCACACCGCCTGCGCCACGGGTGTGCAAGGGACTCCGGTTCCTGCGCTATCGGATGGGTTCGCGCTCGCACTTGCTGCCCTGCTGCTCTTGCTCGGCGACGCGCTGCTCAAGCGCCGCCGAGCGTAGGGGGGCATCCCTGGATCACGCCACACCGCGTCGAGAACGTTTCGCCTCCATCGGCTGCGGGCGGTTTAGGGGGCGCGGCGGTGCACCGGTGCACTGGATGCAGGCACCCGAAGCGGTGCTCTCGCGACGCGCGATGCGAAGTTCGCTCGCTACGCGCGCGCTGTGAGCTCAAAAAAGCGCTGTGCGGCCTCGCCCAGCAAACGTAAAGTACAATCGAGCACAACGGCGCAGCGCGCGTGCTTGAAGTACCGGGAGTATTCTCACTCGTGTCGTCCGCCTTGGCGCTGCAGAGGTTTCCGTTCCTGCACACGCGCTCGCTCGAGCTTGTCGAGCAGCTCCAGTCCGGCATGCATGGGCGCACGGTGCTCGAGCGCACCGATCCCAAGCTTGCCTTCGAGTGGCAAGCCAATCGCCTCGTCGTGGGTGAGCTGGCGGTGACGGCGAGCCGCTACGGCGGTGGGCTGCGCGCAAAGACTGACAACGTCGACCGCATCTACACCCTGCTGATTCCGCAGCACGGTGGCGGGCAAAGCACGCAGGGCCGTGAAGCGACGCTGCTGCGGCCCGGACGGATGGCGGCAGTCGTATCCGCGTCCTTGCCCGCAACGGTCGAGGTGGACAGCTACTATCAGGGCTTCGGAGTGCGCATCGCTGCCGACGTGATGGAGCGCACGTTGCACGCGCTCACTGGCGTCCAGCGCGTGACTCCCCTGTGCTTCGAAGGATCCGTCGATCTCCAACAGGGCGCAGGCGCCGAACTCATGCGCTTGCTCCAGTTCATCCTCGACGGGGCCAAACACGAGCACTCCGTGCTTCGCACGCCGATCATCGAGGCTCGTCTGAGCGAGGCCTTCGTGGTGGCCCTACTGCTCGGGGTACGGCACAACCACAGCCATCTCCTCAGAACGGAGCCGCGCGCAATCGAGTCGCGCCACGTGAAGCTCGCCCAGGAGTACATGGAGGCCAATGCCCATCGGGCGATCACGGCCGCCGAAGTGGCCCAGGCCACCGGCCTCACCATCCGGGCGCTGAACGCCGCCTTTCAAGCCCACGGCGGCGTGCCCCCCTTCGGCTTTCTGCGCGAGCGACGTCTCGCGCTCGCCCGTGCACGCCTCGCGTCCTCCTCCGCCGCGACCGTGGCCGAGGTCGCACTCTCCTCGGGCTTCCCGCACCTGGGACGGTTCAGCGTCCAGTACAAGAAACGCTACGGAGAGAGCCCGGTAGAGACCCTCAGGCGTGCACGCAAGCTCCAGGGTCCTTAGAGCGCAGCGCGCTGCAGCCGGTCGCGGCCGAAGGTGGATAGCGTCCGATCCAAGGGTGGATAGACCCACTGTTGGCCGCGTGCTTGGGTCAGGGCGCGAGGAACCATGACGACACACCTGACTCTTGCTGGTACGCGGCGACGGCGCTCTCTCAGAAGTACGGCACCGACGCTCATGCGGCGGAGTTCGGCGGCGAGTCTCTTCTTTGTTCTCCTCACCGGCGAGGCCGCCGGTATAGACGCCATCGCCGCTCCGGCCATTGCTCACGCAGACGGGGCTTCCCCCACTGCCGACCCCGTCGACCCCTCGTGGTCGCCCTGCCCGTGCACTTCGGCTCCGGGCGTTCCGACGTTAAGCGCGAAGAAGGCCGACAGCAAGTGCAAGGATGGCGGCTTCGAGTTCACCATCGTGCCGCCCGCGGCTGCCGCGCTCTGCGTGAGCCGATACGAGCTGACAGGCGGCCACGGATTCCCGAGCATCCCGGGCACCCAAACCGTCATCCGCACGGCCATGAACCCGGGCGTTCCGTTTCGATTCACCATCCTGGCCAAGAACTCGCTCGGTAGCAGCTCCTCCCCGAGCATCGAGCTCACCTGCCAGGATCCGGTGTGGACCCCTGCAAGCTATCGAGCCAGCACGGACATCGCGATCGGCAAGAACGGCAAGCTGTGGTTCATCGACGGGACGACCATCTATCAACTGACCCCCAAGGGGCCGAAGAAGGTCGCTGGTGCCGCCACACGGATCGCGGTTGATCCAGTCGGCGTGCCCTGGGTCATCAACAAGGACAACACGATCGCCAAGTGGACCGGAAGCAAGTGGAAGCGCGTGCCGGGACTCGCAACGGACATCGGCATCGGCGCCGACGGTACGGTCTGGATCCTCGGTACGGACGGCGTCCCGGCCAAGTGGACCATGAAAGACTGGAGCAAAGACACCGGCGCTTCCGGTGTGCGCATTTCGGTGGGCCCGGACGGAAACCCCTGGTTGGTCACGGCCCTCAACGCCGACATCATCAGGCGCAACGAGGCGGGTGTCTGGGAGCGCCAGGGGATCACCGGCAACGACCTCTCCGTTGGGCCCAGTGGCGGTGTCTACGTGGTTGGAAACAGCGGACTGTTCTACTGGGACCCGCTCAGCTCGCATGGACAAAAAGACGACCAGAGTGAGCACTGGGCCATGGAGCTCAATGTGTTCGGCGACGTCGTTGCCGCCGGCGAGGGACACATGAATGCGTGGGTTGGAAGCTCGAGTGAGCCAGTCCTGGTGCGCAGCATGAGCGCAGTCACGCCGGCACCGGCCCGAGCTCGTTCAGCGCGCTAAGCGACGGCGCTACGCCAGCGCTATCCAGTTTCAGCAGACGGCTATCCAGCTTGAACACACGGCTATCCAGTTCGGGAAAAAGTGGATAGACCCCCAACGAAAGGTGGATTGCCGATCAAACGGCACCGTGCTTGGCCTGCATAGACGCGGCGATAGCTGAATGTCTTGAATCAGCCCAAGGTCAGGTGTGTCACGCGCTGCTCAAGGCACTCGCGCGGTACCGCACGCGTCCACCACACGTTCAGAAGGATCCAAGATGCGTAGTAACGTTGGCTCTGTTCGCAGGCGTTTCCTCTGCATGACCGGAGCTCTGCTCCTGGCGACCTGCGCGGTCGCGCGACCTGCGCGCGCTCAATCCGTCCCCTCGGAGCCCACGGCGCTCACGGCGACGCCGGGCAACGCCTCGGCCACTCTCAAGTGGGCCCCCCCCACGAGCGACGGCGGATCACCTATCACCGCATACTACGTGTGGTGCAACGGTGCGGGGACGGTGATCGTCCTTCAGGGAAACCAGTACACGAAGACGGTCACCGGCATGCAAAATGGGAGATCGTACAACTGTCAGGTAAATGCAGTGAACGCGGTGGGCCAAGGTCAGGCCATCTTCGTCACCGCGCTTCCTGTCGCGCCGCCAACTCCTCCTGCGACCCCGCAGGGACTCAACGTAGCAGCGCAGGACGCGCAGGCGTCTTGTACATGGGCCGCATCGACGAGCAACGGAGGGCCTGCGGTCACCGGCTACAGCGTGACCGCGAGCCCCGGAGGGCTCACATGCACCACCACGGGAGATCTCTCCTGCACGATCGCGGGACTCAGCAACGGAACGCTCTATTCGTTCACCGTGACGGCGACGAACGCAGATGGAACCAGCGCGCCGAGCAAGGCCTTCACAGCGACCGTCGGTTTCGCCAACACAGCTCCCACAGCTCCGACCTCGGTCTCCGCGGCGCCAAACGGCTCGGCCGCCGCGGTGCTACTGACCTGGGGCGAACCGGCAAGCAACGGTGGCTCCACGATCAAACAGTACCAAGTGGATTCGTCGCCCGCGCTGGGGAATTGCGCCGTTCCTACGAACAGTGACGGCACACCCAAAGACGTCACCAAAGACCGTGTCTGCGTCTTCTCCTCTCTCAAGGCCTCTACCTCCTACTCGTTCACTGTGACGGCGATCAATGATGTGGGGAAGGGAGCCGCCAGCTCGCCGGTGACGTTCCTCTCTGCTGGTGTCCCGGGCGCGCCCACGGCGCTCAAGGCGACTGCAGGTAGCAACTCGGTCACTCTCAACTGGGCGGCTCCAACGAGCGACGGTGGAGCACCAATCTCCTCGTACACCACGACTTGCGGGGCCGTGAGCGCAGCGCCCACTGGCATTCGCTACACGGGGACGTTGGCAGGTCTAGCGGCTGGCGTGCAGGTCACTTGCACCGTGTTCGCACGGAACACCATGGGGAATGGTGCATCCGCCACCATCACCGCGGTGCCGCTTGCACCGCCGCCGACCACGAGTTTCGTGCAGGTCGCGCCGCCGTCGGGAAAGACGTTCACCAGCGCGAGCGTCGGCGACAGCGCATTCTTCGGTGGCATCGCCGCCGGCGAGGCGTGGAAGTGGGGCTCGAGCGCCTGGAGCACATGGAAGAATCCGTCAACGGTTGCGCTGAGCCAGATCGCGTACGGCAAGGGCGGCGAGCTATGGGTCCTCGACGTTCAAGGCAGGATCTGGAGCATGGTCTACGCCCCCAACTGGACGTCCGTCTCCGGCACACTGAAGCAGATCTCGGTCGGCAGCGCGGACAACGTCTGGGGCGTCAACGCGGGCGGAAACATCTACAAGTGGAATCGGAGCACGACGAAGTGGTCGCAGATGCCCGGACTTCTCGGGGCCGTGAGCGTGGCGGCGGACGGCACGGTGTGGGGACTTGCGCAGGATTACAAGTCCATCTTGCGCTGGAACGGCACGGCCTTCGTCACCTTTACGGGCACGCTCAACGCGATCTCGGCAGGTAGCGCCTCGAACGTGTGGGGAGTCACCGCGAGCGGGACTGTCTACAAGCTCAACGCGGCAGGCACCGGCTGGGGAAAGCCCCTCGTTCCAACCGGAGCCTTCGTCAACGTGAGCGTGGCCTCCGACGGCACAGTCCTTCTGCTTCGGAACGATGGAACGGTCTGGAAAGGCAAATAGGACCTGTCGTGTCTTCGCTCGCGCGCCCGACGGCGCGCTTCGACCTCGATGCCAAGAAACTCAAACAGAAGTGAGAAGAGATCGATGCCAAGAGAACTGACAGCCAATCGTTCCGCGCGCTGGCGGCGCCTCGCCAGAGCCTTCGCAGCGCTGCTTGTGCAAGGGCCATACGCGGCGTGCCTCGTCGTCGCCATCGTGGGTCCTGCCATCGCGCACGCACAGACGGCGGCACCGCCAGCGCCCATCATGGATTCCGTGATTCCCTCGGGCGCCGACCAAGTCCAGGTGTCGATCAAGGCGCCTCCGGGGTACGTCCCAGCCGCTGGTGAAGTGAAGATCAACTACACCATTTTTGTTCGTGACTACTCGGGCACAGTCACCAAGGCCCTCTCGGTTGTGGCGGGCGCCGCGTCGTTCACCTTGCCCATGAACGCCAAGTGCAACTTCCCCACAACGTTCACCGCCCAGGTGGCAAACAGCGTCGGCACCAGCCCGGTCAGCAATGCGATCGTGGTGACCAACAAGCATGAATCCTGCCCCGCGGCGGATCCGGCCTTCACTGCGGCGCCGGTGCTGTCGCAAGGCAGCAGGACTGCAAACACCGTCGCCCTCGCGTGGAAGGCGCCGCCTCAAGTGGTGAGGAGCTATCTACTCGAGATCGTCGGTGGTCCAGTGGGCGCACCAAAGAACGTCGGACTCGTCACGAGCTACAGCGCGACCTTGACCTGCGCTCCCTACAGCTTTCGGGTGGCCGCCCTCAACAACGGAAACGTGAGCGCATGGAGCAACAAGATCGCGACGACATGTTCTTGCACAGCGGCCCCTGCTGCGATCGCCAATTTCACGGTGAAGCAGAGCGAGCTGTCGTGTAGCAGCGGACTCGGCATCACGTTCGCTCAACCCGCGACCACCGCGAACTGTCCGCTCTCGTACACGTTGGACGAGAGCGGCGTAACCAGCAAGACCCTCGGGCCCGCGCTGCCAGACGGCAGCTTCAGCATCGCTCCCTTTGGAGCAGGCGTGCACAAATGGACGCTCAGGGCCCGCAATGCGATCGGTACGGGCCCGCTCTCTCCAGTCGTCACGTACACCTGCCCCAACTGGCTGACGCAGACGTTCCAGGCCACCGACATCGCCGTGGGGAAGAACGGCGCGGTGTGGTTCATCGACGGCGACAAGATCTACCAATTGACCGCGTCGGGGCCCCAGTTGATTCCTGGTGGTGCGACGAGGATTGCGGTCGATCCGGAAGGCAATGCTTGGATCGTCAACGCAGATGGTGCCATCTACACCTGGTTTCGATCGGCCTGGCTGAACATCCCTTGGGACCCGGTCACCGACGTCGGAGTCGGCGCCAATGGCAACGTCTTCGTCATCCGAAAATCGGACGGCCGTCCGCTGCTCTACAACGGAGCGGGGGCGTTCAAGGAGACGGTCGGTACTGCGGTGCGTATCTCGGTCGGCACGGACGGATACCCCTGGATTGTCACGCCGAGTGGCCAGCTGCACAGGTTGTTGACCAACGGCGCGTGGGAGGTTCAAACGATCACGAACGTCTCCGACGTCTCGGTCGGAGCTGGCGGAACGTACGTCGTTGGAGGCGGTGGTCAGATTTACCGCTGGAACGGCTCCTCGTGGGTCCCTGAGGAACGCGCGAAGGGTTCGGTCGTTGCGGCTGGCAGCGCAGCGCCGACCGTGTGGGTCGGGGCACCCGGCAAGCCCGTCGTGAAGCGTGAGATGCTCCCTCAGTAAAGCACCGAGCGAGCTGACGAACACCAGGCCGAGTGCCCAGTGATCGCGCTTGTGCGGCGCGCGGTCGTCGCTTCCGTGTTGCCGACCTCGCTCACGCGAGCCCGCGCGGCGTACGTCTCTACTGGTTCGCCGCGTTGTCGGGATACGAACGGCCTTCGCCCCAGATGATGCGCACGCCGCCGTGCTGGCCGTTCAAGTAGCCGTCGTAGTTCGTGCTGCCTCCGCCTGCGACCGGTACCCAAGGATTGGCCTGCGAGCCATTGCCGCCCGGCTGCACACCGTCGGCGCCCTTGCCTTCGAGACCCACACCACCGCCGGCGCCGCGGGTGCTCGATCCGCCCACGCCGCCGCCACCGCCGCCACCGGATCCGTTCGTGACGGCTGCATAGCCGTTGCCGCGTCCGCCTGGACCGCTGTAACCACCTGCGCCGCCGGCGGCTCCGTTGACGCCTCCTTGGCCCCCGCTGAAGCAGGTGCCGCCATAGCCCTGGCTGCCGCCCGAGGCTTCGTTGTCGTTTCGGTTGCCGCCACCCGAGGCCACGAGCTTGCCGAAGAAACTGGAATCGTTGGTGCCCGCCGCGAAGTTGCCCACGACCACGGCGATCTTGGCGCCCGGCGTGACGGTCATGTCGTTCGCATAGCAGAGCTGGCCACCGCCGCCGCCGTAGGGGCCCATGGCCAAGCCACCGGGGCCCACCGCGACCACCGACACGGAAGTGACGCCAGCGGGGACGGTCCATTGCGTGGTGCCCGGCGCCGTGAACACGGCCTGCTTGCCACACACCACGTAGGGGGCCCTGTAGAGGGCGGTGTTGTAGTCGATCGGGCCGGCACCGTTGAGGACCGAGCACACCTGGCCGGCAGGACTCCCCGCGATGCTCGCCGTGAGGCTGTAGTTCTGGCCCTTCTCGAAGATGTTGGGCAACTCGAACTCACCACTCGCGGTCAGTTTGAGCGAGCCACCGACGTCATCCTTGATCTCGACCGTGAGCCCCGCGCCCACGAAGGCATAGCCACCGACCCTGCTCCCGGGCACACAGATCGCCCACGACGCATCGGCCGGATCGTGCTGGCAGACGTAGCGGTCGCGGCAGTTCGCGCGCGTCTGACAGCTGACGAGGCAAGCCGAATACTCGCGGTTGCTGAACTCGACACACTTGCCCTTCGAACCGCAATCCTCGTCCCTGGAGCAATCCTTGGAGCAGACTCCGCCAGGAAAGCCGATCTCGGATTCGCTGATGCAGATGTCTTCGCAGTCGCTCTTCTGCGTGCAGGCCTGACTGAGATCCTGAGGTCCCGTCGGACCAGGAGCGCCATCACCGTCGCCGCTGGTGTCACCATCGCCGTCGCCGCTCGTGTCGCCGTCACCGGCTGTGTCGCCATCGCCATCGCCTGCGCTACCGCCGTCGCCGACCGCATTCATGCCAGCGTCTGACCGAGATGAGCCGCCGCCATCTGGCGCCCCGGCGTCGCCCGTCTTCTTGGCGCTCGCGTTGTCGCCGCAAGCGGCGCTCAGCAGGAGCTGCGTGGTGGTGAGGAATACGAAAACCCTGCGCCTACGACTCAACATCTCGGATGGCCCCCGTGATCTCGCTCGGAGCAACGGAGCGAGATGTGCGGCCTTCACTCTTTGCGGACCGCGTAAGGGTCGCAAGCGCAATTATCCCGCACCCACGCAGACGCTTCGCAAAGTGGATAGCGGATCGCCGAGAGAACCCATACATGGCCGAACGTTCGCGCGCGCGCGCAGGGAGTGCTGTCGGATGTCCATCAAGAATTGGGTCGTATCGAGCGCGCTGGCGCTGGTGTTCGCTTGCGGTGACGGGGGCGGATCGGACAAGGGCGGTGCGCACGGCGATGCTGGAAGCGCCGACGCAGGCGATCACGCCAGCGGCGACGCGGCGGCTGACGGAGACACGAGCGGTGACGGCGACACGGCCGGTGACGGAGACACGAGCGGCGACGGCGATGGTGGCGCTGCTGGTGACGGCGACGGCGACGCTGGCGGCGATGGCGATGCCATGCCCTGCGACAGCGCGTGCACGATCAAGGCGAAGTGCGAGGACCACGCACACCAGTGGTGCGACAGGTTCGAGTACTGCCAGACGCGCGACTCAGTGGTGCTTTTTGGCTGGAAGCAGGACGACCAATCGGCGTGCCAAAACGCGGTGGCGAGCTACTGCATTTCGTTGATGTCGGATCCGTCGATGGACGTGGCGGGCATGACGCCCGACGAGGGCTTCTTCCGCTTGTGCCTCGACGACGCGACGTCGACCGGGGAGCTGTTCTCTCCGGCGAGCTATCACGCGAGCAAGCACCTCGCGCTGGGCGCCACGTGCGTGGACAGTGCCCAGTGTGGTGCGCACGCACGTTGCAGCTCGGCACCGACCTTTGCGGCGCCGACGAGCGAGTACTTCTCCGCGTATACCGAGAAGAGTTGCGGGACGTGTGTCGCACTCAAGGCCAGGGGCGAGGCATGCACCACGGATATCGACTGCGACTTCGACCCCGACAACTACCTGTGGTTACGGTGCTCCGCGGGAAAGTGCGCGGGCTCCACGGTCGACGTCCTCGACTGCGCGACCTCGGCCGACTGCGGCCGCGGCCAGCAGTGTGTGAGCAAGGGCGGCGGCGTCCAGAGGTGCGAGGCGGCCGAGACCCCCTCGGCCCCGCAATATGCGAGCATGTTCGGGAACGCTGGCGAGGACTGCTACGTGCCTGCGGGCGGCTCCTCGCACTGGTGCGAGAAGGGCTACTGCGATCCGAAGACCATCGGGTGCTCGGTCGATGGCAAGACGAGCCTCGCCATGAGCGGCTCGGCCACCACGGCCGTCTCGGGCATGGAGGCCACGCTGGTGTCGGGCGGCACCTGCAACGACAGCGTCGCCAACGGCTCCTACGACGGCAAGATCGTGCTCTGCGAGCGCACGCCCGGGATCAACTTTTGGGTCAAGGTACAGAAGACGTTCGCCGCCGGTGCCGTGGGCGTCGTCATCTACAACAACGTGGATGGCAGCCTCGCGGGAAACCTCGAGGGCAACACCGCGCAGGTTCCGGTCTTGGGCCTCGACCGCGCCGCAGGGCTCGACCTCTTGGCGAACCGCATCGGACAGAAGGTGACCCTGATCAACGTCCCGGGGACGTGCGTGGCCTTCAAGGCCGCGGGTGGGACCTGCGAAGGACCGCGCGACTGTCAGCCGGGCTTGCTCTGCCACGACGCCAAGTGCACGGCCCCTTCGCTCGCCGCCTGCGAGTGAGGGCAGCTACACGCTAGGTCCCGAGCAAGACGCGCCGGAGGCGCGCTTGGCAGAGATTGATCACGTCGCGCCGATCAAGGGATGCGTGTCACCGTCGGATACACGTACTGGCCAGCGGTGACAGCCTGCGCTGGCAGGTAGATGCGCAGCATCAGGCGGAACGGACCACTCTCTGGCGAAGGCAGCCAGTTCGCCTCGTGTCCAGTCGGCGCCGTACTCTGCACGTAGATGTCGAGGGAGCCGTCAGCGTTCTCGGTGAGGCCTTGAGTTCGGTCCCCGACGGCGTACACGTCGGCACTGTTGGCCACGAAGAAGTGATCGGGGCCGTACATGGTCATGGACCAGAACCCCTCGGTCGCATAGGGCGGAAGCTGGCCGGAGGCAAAGTGCACGCGGTAGCGCTGATCGCCAGTGTAGGGCGCGCCGTTCGCGTCGTGCACGGAGAGCGCGTAGACGGACTCCTCGGGCACGTTCGCGCCCCAGAGAAACTGGGCGATCGCGGCTCGCTGGAGCGACGAATCGCTTGAGTACGTGCCGACGTCCAGTCGCACCGTGAAGGCTTGACCGGGCGGGGCACCGACCGAGGCCTCGTTTTCGATCAGGAGATTCCCCGTTGCGGCTCCCTCACTCAACGTGGCTTTCTTCGTGGCGTCGCCCGCCGCGAAGGGATGCAAACCCGCGCCAATGCCGAGCGACGCGAAGCGCGCCAACTCTTCGGTGTCGAAAGGCGACGCGGTCCCGGCAAGCGCAAGCGAGTCACCCAGCTCGTCGTAGAAGCTGCCGCCGGAGTCGGCGACCTCCTGTGCCGTGCCGAGCGCTGCGCCCAGCGCAGGTGGCGCGCTGGGGGCCGGGCCTCCAACGACCTCATGCAGAGGTTTCAGCGTCCGCTCCAGCGCGACGACGTTGGCCGTGTCGGCGGGGTCCCGGAACAGAAAGCGCCCGAGAAGGAACCCGACGGGCGTGGGCGATTCGATGCGCTGCGCTCCGCTCGGGAGCGCGCCCGTCCAGCCGGGTGGCGTGATCACGAAGGTGCCCCCCTTGCCGGCCGTGGCTCGCGTGCCGAGGTACGCGAAGGAGTTCGTCCACGCATCGAGAAACTGGTACGTCCAGTAACGATCGGTCGCGTCGGGCACCGAAAGCACCAAGGGCTCCGCTCGCAGGTCGAGCACAGCGACCGAGTAGAGCGTGTCGACGTTCGGGGAGACGATGAAGCGCGTAGCGGCCCCCGAGGGCGCGGCTTGGTTGAACAGCTGATTGACTCCGATGACGGGAGCGAACGTCTGCAGCGTGCGCCGCGTGACGACGAGCGGATAGCCCCACACGTAGGCCTCGGCCTCGAGCGTGGATCCGCCCGCGTCGGCAACGGGCTTGGGGTCTGCGACTTCATGCTCCGAGTCCGAGCAAGCTATCGATGAGCAGGCAATGAGGACGAGAACCATCGCGGCGCGGGAGTCGAAGCCCCCCGGGCGTGCAATCGAACAAGAAGAGTGGACGGCCTCATTGGCGCTGGTTTCGTCTAGCATGGTGCCTCTCACGAGAGGTGCCGAGCCGAGCAAGAGTCGGACCAGTCACGGATGCCCAGGTTGTACCCGATTTTGGTGTTAGAAGACGGGAACCGTGCGCGCGCGGAGCAAATCTCAAGGGCAGGCCTTGACGGCTCACGGAGCGAGGGCCCGCCTCAGTGCGCAGCAAGGGCTCTCGCAGCGCCCAGGAGCAACGCCGCATCGTGAGACCGCGTTAGGTGTTCCGCCACGACCTGTGCGCGGGCTGTGTCGCGACCAGCATCCGGAGCGTCCCACCGGCACGCCGCTCATCGTCCGCCCCGACTGGGTTCTGTGCAGACCTAACGTACACCTGCGCTGCGCGCGGAGAGCTTGCCGCGCGCAGCCTCTCGAACGAGGACGTGGCCGACGGAGTAGCGGCCATCGCCGTAGAGCGGCTGGATGCCAAGCGTGTCGAAGCCCCGCGCGGCCGAACCGATCGCCACCCGCCGATGCAACAGCCCAGCCCCGCCGCGGCGCAGCGGCAAATCAGCAACCCAGAGCGCCGCGCCGTTTTTGTAGAACGTGACCCGATACGCATCATTGTGATCCGTCGACAGCGAGAGAGTGGTCACCGTAGGCCGTTCGGGGAACGCGACACGCAGCTCTTGGCAGGTCCGATCACAGGACAAGATGGTGGTCCCTTGGTCCCACGCCGAGCCTGGAGGGAACACGCGCTCGAGCTCCCATGCACGCCTGAACATGGGCGCGGCAGCCAGCACCGGCAAATCTGCCTGCCTGAGACGACTGGCGAGCTTCGTTTGAGGCAGGAAGACCAGCGCAAGCAACAGCGCGGCGAAGCCTGCGCCGAGCCCGAGGACTCCCGCCGCGTAAGCACGCCGGGGTCCGAGAGGCGCGGCAGAGGGCTCGAACAGGCCGCCGGCAGCCAGCGCGATCCACCAGGCGTCGAACGGATAACGATAGCGCGCTTCACCCATCGACAGCCCGGCCAGCCCGATCACCGCCGCCACCCCGAACAGCGCGCCCCAAGAGGCAGGTTCACTCTCGAGTGGCCGACGCAGCAGCCTCACGCAACCCCATGTCGCCGGAAGCAGGACCAAGGCGGCAAACAGCAAGGCACCCAGCTGAAAGAGCGCAGGAGACCAGGCTGCGTAGTTCTCGGGCCAGGCGCGCAGATTGAAGGTATCTGCCGCGTTCCTGAGCGCGCGGATCGCGGCGCTCGCGGGATCCTGTGCCACGCGCGCCAACACCCAGCTCAGTATGCCGTGCGTATCGAAGATGCTGGCCGGTACCCGGTCGCGGCCAGTGTTGCCGCGGGCGACCAGGGCCGGCGGGTACCACTCGCTGTAGTCCTGGCCATCGGCAGGTGCGAAGGCCAGCCCTGCGCGCGGATCGGCCTGACCGAGCGCCACATTCATGGCGAAGTTGACGCTCACGGGGCACAAGCGCTGGTTGAGGGTGCTGCAGCGATGGACCGCAGGAGCGAGCACGAGGCCTGCGCCGATCAGCAGGCCCATCACGACACCACGGAGCCCCGCGCGCAGACGAACTACGGCGAGCCCGCCCAGGCCACAGCTGACCGCGAGCAGCACGGGCAGCGCATTGGGTCGAAACAGCGTGGCCAGCCCCCAGACCACACCAGCCGCCGCACCCAGCCGTTTTTCCAGCGTGAACCATCCAGGCATGCTCGCAGTCTGCGCTGAGCGCACGCTCTGAAGGGCGCAGGTGGTGAGCCAGATCGCCAGCACCACCGTGGCCTGAAACAAGGACTCCGAGAGGAAGAAGCCCACGTGGTGAATCAGGCCGACGTGCAGAGCAGACGCGGCCAACCCGAACCAAAATCCGCGGCGCCCCGCCAGCTGCCCAGCGATGTCCGCGACCAGCCAAGGCACGCCCAGGGCCGCCATTACCTGAAGCTCGCTCGCCAACGACAGCGTGGCATCGAAGCGGCTCAGCAGCGCCGCGAAGGCTATCTGCCCGGGCGGCCAGATGGTGTCCCAGCGCGTCTGCCCTCCGGAGATCATGCGCCCCATGCCTTCCAGCATGTTGGCGGCGTCGCTGACCACGAAGTGGCGGGCAGGATGATCCCACAGGCCGTAGCGCAGGCGCGCCCACGCGCCGATCAAGTAGGCGGAGACCGCCAGCGCCGGGAGCAAGCGCTTCGAGAGCTCGAACTTTCCATCCACCGTGTCGTGCACCCCTACTTGATTCGCACACGGAGCAAACAAGACCCGTACCAGCGCAGGTCACGGTCTGCGCAACGAAGCCTCGACAAAAGGCCGCTCTGGCGGGCGAGCGAGGAGATGTGACCAGCACGAGACACGGCGCGCGCTCGAGGGTGGTGAGCCGCGCCCTGGACGAGAACACCAGCTTGCGAACTGAACGAGCGGCCTGCGTATCGCGCACTCACGCCCCAACCCCTTGAGCGAGAAACGCCGCAACCCATTCGGATTGCGGCGCTCGCATTTCGTATCAGGCCGATTCGCCTGGTTCACCTATTGCGTGTGAACTTCGGCGCGGTGGGCGGGACTCGAACCCCAAGATCGCCAACGCACCCAAGTAGCCGTCGGCACTCGGCTTTGCTGTGCTTCTCGCGGTTTAGGGGGCGAGCCAGGCTGTTGGCCGCCGCTTCCCATGGCTTCCCCTGGCTTGCCCGTGGTTCAACGGTTTTGGGCACAGGTTGGGCACAAGCCGGCCGCAGCGCTGGGATGGGCGAGAAATGGGGCCATGGCCAGGTCGTTTGGGGTGAAACCCCGCGATCGTTGGAGCGGGCGGTACCTTTCAAGCTTCCCGTGAGTAGACAGGCGGCTAGTATCCCCAGCTTCCTCAGGGAGCGACGGGGCATTCATGCACACGCAGGTTCGCAGTTCAGGAGTCCTTGGTCTCGTTCTGATCACTTGGCTTGCTGGATGCCGGCTCGATTGGAACAACAAGGGTCCGTTGGATGCTGGCGCGGACGAGGGTGACAGCGGCAGCCCGCCCATGGATTCGGGCTGCGTGGCTGCATGTACGAGCCCCTGCCATGCCTGCGACGTGCCTGGCCATCAAGGCACCTGCTTTCCGATCCCGAAGGGGTCCGATCCGGACGGAGAGTGTGGCTCGTGCCAGGTCTGTGACGGCGCCGGTTCATGCCGTCCAACCGAAGCAGACGAGCTCGATCCGAAAGGTCTCTGCGGAGGCTCCAGCTCCGATGCGTGCGGTGAAGACGGCAAGTGCGACGGCGTCGGCAAATGTAGCTACAAGCTGCGTGTCGACGCGCTCTGCAGCACGACCTGTGAGAACGGTCAGCGTACCGCTTCTTCGTGCAACGCCGGCCACGTTTGCACGATGGGGAGCCCCGAGCCGTGTCCGGCTTCGGGCGGGGGCGAATGCAACGCCGCAGGCACCAACTGCGTGACCCCCTGCGCGGACGACAGCGAATGCCTAGCCTTCATGCAGTTCTGCTGCCGCAGCGACGACGTCACTCTGTGTGACGTCGCGGAAGCCGCCGCGACCTGCGTGAACAAACTGAACCAGGGCGAGAGCTGCGTGGATGATCGACAGTGCTCCACGGGTCATTGCACCGACGGCGTGTGCTGCACGAGCGCGTCGTGCGACGGCGCCTGCCAAGCCTGCAACATCCGCGGCGCATCGCTCGGCAAGTGCGCGCATTACAACGACAGCGATGACGCGACCTACAACGATACACCCGCCGAGGTATGCAGCTCACCGCTCTGTCGCGGCTGCAACGGCAGCGACGACGATTGCGTGAGCGTTCCCCAAGGGGAGGACTGGAACGACGACTGCCTCTCGCAGGCAGCTGCCACGTGCGGCAATACGGGTGCTTGTGACGGCGCCGGCGCATGCGAGCTGCAAGCTTCCACAACGAATTGCAATGACTCCAATCCTTGCACCTACAACGACGCGTGCGACGGCTCGGGCAACTGTGCCGGCACGAGCGTGACTTGCACCAACGACCCGGGAACCTGCGGCGCGAAGCGCTCTTGCAACGGAACCTCCAGCTGCACGGTGAGCTACCCGGGCTCGAGCACGCCGTGCAACGACGGCGCTTGGTGCAACGGCGACGACACATGCGACGGCAGCGGGATGTGCGGCAACCACAGTGGCAACCCCTGCGCAAGCGGCGGCTCGTGCAACGTTTGCAGCGAGCCTTCCGACTCCTGCAGCAACCCGGACACTTGGTTCGATGCAGGCAACAACCTGACCTGGGAGGTTACGCCATCTGTCTCCACCACCATGACCTGGAAGGACGCGGTTGATCACTGCAACGGACTCGATCGCTGCGGCCACAACGACTGGCGCCTACCCACGATCAGCGAGCTTCGTAAGCTGATTCGCAGCTGCCAACCGACTGGTACGTTTATCAGCAACGTTTGCCTGATCACGGACGGCTTCACATTCTCCACCGCGAGGAACGACCTGTGCGATGGGTGCACGTCGAACCAAGGGCCTGACGGCGGCTGCTATCGTCCCAGTCAGATCGAGGGAACGTGCTCATTTCACTGGTCGTCCTCGTCGGCCTCCGACGACGACACCTTGGCTTATGTGGTCGACTACACGCGCGGGTTCGTCGATTGGATCTTCAAGAGCGCTGTCTATACGGCGCGCTGCGTTCGAACGGGCAACTAGACACTCATCTGACCGGCGCGGCCCGAAGCACCCACCAACTTCAAGTCTGAAAACGACGCTGGGCTACATGCACCTGGCGCCGGCCCGACCATCGCGCAGCCATCGCCCTGCTCGACCCAGGCACGGCCAACAAGAGGGCGAGTGCCCAGTGATCACGTTGGGCACAAGTAGCAGGCACAAGGCGTCGCGCGCTCCGCTCAGCGCGCCGCACATAGCTGCCCAACCCCCTTAAGCGAGAAACGCCGCAACCCATTCGGATTGCGGCGCTCGCATTTCGTATCAGGCCAATTCGCCTGGTTCACCTATTACGTGTGAACTTCGGCGCGGTGGACGGGACTCGAACCCGCGGCCTCCGGCGTGACAGGCCGGCGTTATAACCGACTTAACTACCACCGCACGTTGTTGAGAGCCTTTCGGCGTCAACGACGGGGCAGCTTGTAGCCCGAGTTTCCGGCTCTGTCAAAGCTTGGTTTTGCTTTTTGAATCAATAAGAAAGCATCGGTCGCCAGAAGGCCGCCGAACACTCGCTTTGGGCCGTTCGAAACCGCTCCAAACCTCCATACGGGTCGCTTTTTTTGCCCTCGGAGCAAGCCGTGTGGTTTGGTGTGGGATAACGATGCTTGGCGCGTGGCAAAAATCCATCAAAAGCCTCGTCAAAACGGGCAGTTCTACGCCGGATCCGCGGCCTGGGGAAAAGCCGTCGTCGGTGTACGCGGGAATCGGCCTCTTGTGCGCCGCCGGCGCGCTCGCGGGCTACCTCTGCGTGCCCGATGCCCAAGCTCATGCGGCCAACCACGTGAGCACGCGGGTCCTTGGGCATGAGCTCCAAGCCGATGCGCGCCCTTCCGCCACCGCCCTCGCCTTCGCGCGCGAGTTCTTGCGCGCCCCCATCAAGCTCACGGTGGGCCCCTGGGAGTTCTCGACCACGCGCGAGAAGCTGGGGGTCCGCGTTGACCTGCCCGCCCTCGCGGCCCTGATCCGCACCGCCAGCGATGAGCACTCTGCCTTGCGCCGCGTGCACGCCCAGGAGCGCGGCGACGGCCCGCTCGATCTGCCGATCCCCGCGCAGCTCGAGGGCAAGGCCGCCGAGACCTGGCTGTTGCGCCTCAAGGATCAAGTGTTCCAGCGCGCCCGCGACGCTCGCATGGACCTCAAGAGCGGCAAGATCATCGAGGAGCAGCGCGGTCTCTCGCTGGACGTGCAGGCTACCCTCGACCTGCTCGCCAGCGCCGTGTTCTCTGGCGCGAGCGAGATCAAGGCCGCCGTGGTGCACGCCTCCGTGAAACGCACCAAGCGCGAGCTCGAAAACTTGGACTTCGGTCAGGTGCTGGGGACCTTCGAGAGCCGCTACAACACGCTGGACTCGGATCGCTCCTACAACCTCCGAGTCGCGGCGCGCCACGTGGACGGCGTGGTGCTGTTTCCCGGCGAGACCTTCGACTTCAACGCCATCGTCGGTGAACGCAGTGAGGCCAATGGCTTCCGGCCAGCTCCCGTGATCGCGGGCGGCGAGCTCACCGATGGTGTGGGCGGTGGCACCTGCCAGATCGCCGGGACGCTGCACGCCGCGGTGTTCTTCGCAGGCCTCCCCTTCGTGGAGCGCAATCACCACACGCGCCCGAGCTCGTACCTGAAGCTCGGACTCGACGCGACCGTGGCCTATCCCAAGCTCAACTTCCGCTTCAAGAATGACCTACCCCAGGCGGTGGCCATCGGTGTCAGCGTCGGCGCCGGCCGCGTGCGCACGGAGATCCGCGGGGCGCAGGGCACGCAGCGCGAGGTCAGCTTCGTGCGGCGCATCGACGAGGTGAAGCCCTACACCGAGACCACGCGCGAAGACCCGAGCCTGCCACGTGGGGTCAAGGTGCTGGCGCAGCGTGGCGTGGCGGGTTTCAAGGTCACCTCCTTCCGCCTGGTGCGCGAGCCGGAGACCCAGATCATCGGCCGCGAGCGCCGCGAAGACACCTACCCTCCCACCACCCAGATTTGGCGCGTGGGCAGCGGTCCCTCGGCGCCGACCGGCTACGTGGCCCCAGCAGGCGATCAGCACAGCGAGTACCAGACCGATGAGTACCTGGTGCTGACGATGGGCCCCGGTATCGAGGGCCTCGAAGAAACGGTGAAGCGCGAGGGAAAGACCGGGTTTCACGGCTGGACCGCCCGCGAGGGCATGCCCCAGGCTCCGTGAGCGCGTGCTAGCGTGAAGGCCTGATGTCGTCGCTGTCTGGCAAACGAATCGCGGTGGGTGTGGGCGGTGGAATCGCCGCTTTCAAGGCCGTGCAGCTGGTGCGCGAGCTGATGCGACGTGGCGCCCAGGTCCGCGTGGCGATGACCCCCAGTGCGGCGCGCTTCGTGGGCCCCGTCACGTTCACGGGGCTCACTGGCACTCCACCGGTGCTCGACCTATGGGACGCGAGCTACGCAGGAGAGGTCCACGTGGAGCTCGCAGCCTGGGCCGAAGCCATCGTGGTTGCACCCGCCACAGCCAACCTGTTGGCGCGGGCCGCTGCAGGCATGGCCGACGACGCGGTGCTGGCCACGCTGCGCTGCGCAGACGTGCCGCTCTTGGTGGCGCCCGCCATGCATCACCGCATGTGGAAGTCGAAGGCCACGCAGCGCGCGCTGGGTCTGCTCGAGGACGACGGCTACGCGGTGGTGGGCCCGGTGCACGGCAAGCTCGCGAGCGGCGAAGAGGGCTTCGGTCGCATGAGCGAACCCGAGGCCATCGCGGACGCGGTGGAGCAGTTGTTCGCGCCCCGCGTACAGGACCTGGTGGGGTTGCGCGTGCTGGTCTCGGCGGGCCCCACCGTGGAGGACCTCGATCCGGTGCGTTTCCTGAGTAACCGCTCCTCGGGTCGCATGGGCTACGCCATCGCGGAGCGCGCCGTGCAGCGCGGGGCCGACGTGGTGCTGGTGAGCGGACCGGTGAATCTCACACCGCCCGCGGGTTGTCGCGTGGTGCAGGTGCGCTCGGCGCTCGAGATGCATGCCGCGGTGATGGCCGAGCGCGAGCAAGTAGACGCGGTGGTGATGACGGCCGCGGTGGCGGACTATCGGGCCGCGGAGATCGGCGGGCAGAAGCTCAAGAAGACCGACGAGCTCACGCTAAAACTGGTAAAAAACCCGGACATTCTGGCCGACCTCGGCGCGGCGCGCGCGGGGAAGCGGCCGGTGCTGGTGGGCTTCGCGCTCGAGACCCAAAACGTGATCGGCTACGCCCAGGAAAAGCTGCAGAAGAAGAAGGTCGACTTGGTGGTGGCCAATCACGCCAACGATGGCCTCGGCGGAGACACCAACCACGCCACCTTCGTGCACGCCGGTGGCGTCGAGGACCAGGGGCTGCTCGACAAGCGTGCCCTCGCCGACCGGATCTGGAACTGGGTGCGCGACAGGCAGCGTGGTGCCTGAGTGCGCCTAGCCAGCGTGGTGGCTCGCGCGGCTAGCAGAGCGACGCTTCAGAGATAGCGCTGCTCGAACAGCGCGCGCAGATTCGGGTCGTGCCGCAAGAGCTGCAAGGTGAGATCCGCGTGGCCCTCGGCGTAGCCGTTGCCGATCAGGAGCTCGATGTCCTTGCCCACGCCCTCGGCGCCCAGGGCCGCGCGAGAAAAACTGGTGGTCATGGCGAAGAACACGACGCGCCCGCGCGGGCGCGCGCACAGGATGGCGCTCATCTCGGTGCCCTCCACGTTCACGCACGAGACCACCAGCTCGAATTCGCGCCCCGCGTTCTGCGCCAGCGCGGCCTGGCGTAGTGCGAGCGGCGCCCGTGCGTCGGCTTCGATGACACTATCGCAGACTCCGAGCCCTCTGAGCTCGGCCGCGGCCTTGGGGTTGGACTCGATGCCGATCACGCGCCCGCCCGAGCCGACCTGGCGGCGCGCTTCACTGACGCACAAGAGGCCGCTCTTGCCCCCGGCTCCGAGCACCAACACGTGATGTCCAGGGCCGGCGGCGCGGGCGACCAGGGCCGGGGCACCGCAGACGTCGAGCGCGGCGAGGGCCACGCGCTCCGGAATATCACTGGGCAGCACGGCGAATGGTCCCGAGTCGAACAAGACCGCCTGAGCGCGCACGTCGAGCTGGGCGGAGCTCGGGCGCACGTCTCGAACCTCCTCGATGCGGAGCGGCGTCAGCGTGAGCGACACCAGGCTGGCGATGCGCTGCCCTACCCTGGCCTGCGAGCTCACCTTCGATCCCACGCGAGCGACGGTTCCGAGCAACATGCCCCCGGAGCCGGTCACGGGATTGTGCTGCTTGCCGCGGGCGAGCACCGTCTGCTGCACCAACTGGGCTACGCCCCGGGGATCGCCGCCGGACGCTTCCAGCATTTGCCGGAAGCTCGCAGCGTCCAGGTTGAGCGTATCCACGTCGATCAGGATCTCGCAGTCGAAGGCGCGCGTAAAATCGTTGTCCACCCGCTCGGCCGCCTGAGGCAGCGCCCCCTCGGGCGCGAGCACCCGGTGGGCACCGAAGCGATCCCCGATCAGCTCGCCGCTCTGCTTAGATGACTCCATCCACGGGCCCCGCTCCCTCGCGCACGATCACAGGCTCACTTCCCGTCAGATCGACAACGGTGGACGACACCACACCACAGGCGCCTGCGTCGAGCACGAGCTCGATTCCCTTGAATCGTTGCACGATCTCGGCCGGATCGTGGAGCGTTTCCTCGCCCCGATAGCTCGCGCTGGTGGACAGAATCGGCGTCCCCAGGGCCTTAGTGAGCGCCAATGCCACAGGATGATCCGGCACGCGGATACCCACGGTCTTGCGCTTGCTCAGCAGCATGCGCGGCACCTCGCGCGTGGCGGGCAGGATGAACGTGTACGGTCCCGGCAGGAGACGCTTCACCAGACGGTAATGGGTGTTCTCCACCACTGCGTACTTGGCGATGTCGCTCAGGTCGGTACACACGAAGGTGAGCGGCTGCGACTCGTCTTTGCCGGTGAGATGGAAGATGCGATCGACGGCCCGCTTGTGACCGAGAGCACAGCCGATGCCGTACACCGTGTCCGTGGGGTAAACGATGACTTCGCCCTGGTTGAGCGCGTCGACAGCCCGCTGAATCTTCCGAGGCTCGGGATACTGCGGATTGACTTCGATACGCATGACTCGAGCCAGGGTTGAAGGACTACATCGGGAAGTTACCCCGAGTGCGAGTGGAGCATCTTCTTGATGGTGCCATCTTCGAACAGCACGTCGATGGCGCCCTCGGGCGTGACGCGCTTGACCTGCCCGACGCCGAAGCGGGGATGCACGAACCAGTCCCCCTCCTTGTAGCGGTGTGCCCGGTCGTAGGGGGTGGCGGTGACGCGCCGGGTGGCTACCTCGGCGGCATCGAGCGTCTCGGGCAACCTTCCCCGCTTACTCGAGACCGTGGCCATGTTCGGACGCGCCATGCGGCTTCCCGTGAGCGTCTTCTTGGCCGGAGAGGACGAGCCCGCGAGGGCCTCGCGCACGCTCGGCGGCGGCTCGGGGGCGGTCTGCGCCAGCCGTCCGACCAAGCGACGTGCGCTGGCGGTGACGCCGCTACGTGCGTCACAGACGCGAACGATCTCGATGCGCGCCGCACGACTGGACTCGTGATAGCGATGGGCAGCCCGCACGATGGTGGCCAGGCGCTCTTCGGGAGCGACCGCCTTGGGGCCGTCGCCGAGGGCGCCGAAGCCGATGCTCACCGAGTTGTTGCCGGCGGCGATCTCGAGGCAGCGCAGCACCACCTTCTCGATCACGTCGAGGCCTGGGGCGTCGGCCTGCTGAGCGTTCTGCTCGGGACCGCGAGTGACGGCCCAGAGCAGATAGTTGCAGTGCAACTTGCCCGGATGAATGCGGACCACCTCACCGATGGGGAGGTGCCCCCCGCTCTTCTCGCGCTGCTTCTCGAGCGCCTCGCGAAGGCCGGGGCCATAGGCGTCGAGCAAGCTGCGGTCCGGGCCGGGACCGGGCCAGAGCCTCAAGTCGCTCGCCCCATCGTGCACCAGAACTTCGACGCGTTGAGAGGAAGGGAGCGCGTGAACGCCTGCGTTAGCCCAGAAGATATCCATAACCGCGGCCGAAGAGCTAGCACGGGAGCGCGCCGCGTGCCGCTGCCCTTGTGAGGTCATTTCAACAGGATGCATCGGACCTTGCGGGACGCGAGCCTTCACGTCAGATTGCGCGCCACCATGGGTGGTTCCGAGGCACAGAATCCTTTCATCGTCATCACTGCTGTACTCGACGCCGAAGCCCGCCCAGCGGCGGTCACGCGTTCGCACGGCGAAGCTTACGACCGCGCACTCAAGGCCACGAAGGGAAAGGCCATCTCCAACCTGGACTTGGTGGAGCTGCCCATCGATCGCGCGGCCCACGCGGCGCTCCGCAAACATTTGGGTTTGCCCGAAGAGCAGGCCGGCGTGTACGACGTCTTTCCCCTTTCTCCGACGCTGGCGCCTGCGGTGCGCAAGGCCGCGGGACAGTTCCTGGCCGCCGAGAGCCTGTGGTCCCTGGATGCCCAGGGAGTGTTCGGAGATGCGCTCAGCGTGAAACTCGAGCTGCCCGCGGGCTGGGAGAAAGATCCCAAGGCCATTCATCAGAAGTTGGTGGAGTCGGGCGCGCTCGAGCTGAGTGAAGACGCGGTCGCCACCTACCGCGCGATCAAAGAAGCCTGGAACGCAGGCTAGCCTTCAGCCCGCACGCACGCGCTTGCCGGCTTTGGTCGTGCTCGACTTGGCGGTATGTCGCTCGCGCGCGAGATAGTGTGCGCCGCCCCGCGCGTAGGGCGTGAGCGTGGCGCGCTCGGAGACCCAGCGGGTGTCGGCCACGGCCAACCGCCAAGGGGCCGCGCGATGCCCTGGATCCGCGAAGTCGATGCCCACGCGCGGGCCGACGAGGAAGCGCTCGACGGGCGGTGCATCGAGTAGCTCCACGCCGCCTGCCTCGAACAGCGGGTGCCCGCTGAAGCGCGTGTCGAGCTTCAGCGCGGAGGCCACCTTGCCGGGCCCCGTGAGCGCCACAGGCCCCGTCTTACCGCCGCGACGCTGGGTGATGAGCTCGAGGCCCGAGACGGGTTCGCAGGCGCGAATCAACACGCCGGAGCCGTGTCCGTCCACATCGGCCACCACGTTGAACATCTGGTGCATGCCGTAGCAAAGGTACACGTAGGCGCGTCCAGGCGGCCCCCACATCACGGCGTTGCGCGGCGTGCGCCCGCGGTGGCAGTGGCTGGCCGTGTCGTGGGGGAAGCGATAGGCCTCGAGCTCCGTGATGCGCAGGGTCACGGAGCCATGGCGCACTAGCTTGCCGAGCAAGCCGAGGGCGACCTCGAGGCACTCGCGCGCGAAGAACGATTCGGGCAACAGCCGCTCGGACACGACGGCACCAGCTTAGCAGCGCGACCAAACGCTTGCGGGGGCGCCGTGCTTGACGACGCCCCCGCGAAGTTTCGTATCTGGTGACCCCAACGAGACTCGAACTCGTGTTACCGGCGTGAGAGGCCGATGTCCTAACCGCTAGACGATGGGGCCGGTTTCGCTCTGGTGAGCTAGTTCGGGAACAGGGATTCGAACCCCGATAGCCAGAACCAGAATCTGGCGTCCTACCATTAGACGATTCCCGAATCCTCCATTTTTTCAGGAGGATGCCTCGTCCCCCGAACGGCGGCGAAGCGGCCGGATATTTAGAGGACGAACCTCGAAGTGTCAAGCTATGGAGGCGATATAGGACGCTGTAAAAGACCGCGGACCGAAACCAAGCGCGTGGCCCAGAAGAATGTCGCGGCGAGGAGTGGGCCCGTGCAGCCCAGGATCACCAGGAACCACTCGAGCGCACCGCGGGTGGTCCAGACATTCCAGAGCAGGGTCTGGAGCGTTGTGAGCAGCGCATCGAGGGACGTGAGAGCCACCACGGTTCCGGCCACCCAGGAGCGCCAGCGGCGCACCAGCGAGAACATCAGGCCGATCAGCAGCACGTCGAAGATGACCCAAGCCCAGTGCAGCGCGGGTGTCGGAAACCAGCGCGGTCCGTCGACTAATGAGAGGCCGATCGTCCAGGGCACGAGCAAGGCCGCCAGCAGCAAGGTGGCCAGGCGGCGTTGGTGCACCAGCGTGTTCACGGCGAAGGGCACGAGGCCCCCCGGGGCGAAGGCCGCGAGCACGTCGCGCAAGGCGAGCACGCCGAGCTCTCCCCGGGGGAAGGCGAGATGCACGGGATCCCAGCGCTGGGGGCGCAGCTTCTCCTTGAAGGCACGCACGCCGGTGAAGTTGTAGAGGCGGTTGGTGGTGTCGCGCGTCAGCGTCAGCATGCGGCCCAGCTCGCCCGAGAGCGGGGCGAGCCCGAGCGTGGCGTAGTGCGATCCCTCGCTGGCGAAGGCGCTGAACAGGGCATCCACCAGGAGCTCGGCCGTCCCGTTGGGGGCATCCGGATCGCGCAGCAGGTCCTCGATGAACCAGCCGCCCTGCGCGTACACCGGGATGGCCACCGCCAATCCCACCAGCTTGCCGTCCTGCTCGGCGAGCGCGAAGCGGCGCTCCTCGGCGAACTCCCAGGGGTGCACCAGCACCATGAACTTCATTTCGCCCATGCGCCGCGAGGATAGCCAGCGCGCGATCAGGGATTCACAGCCCTTGCGGGTGGCGCTCTCGGGATCGGCAAGCTCGCTGCTTGACACGAGGCGTGCGGCGACGCCCTTCTTCTGCGCGCGCTTCAGCTGGTCGCGCAGGCTCCGGTGCTGCGCCACCGTCACGTGCCAGCTCGCGGGATCCCAGATCGGCTGTTCGCCGATATGAGTCGAGCGCAGCCCGGGGCGTTCGGCGAAGCTCTCACTCACGTGAAAGAAGCGCAGGCGCTTGCCGCGCTCCCGGGCCACGCGCGCGAACTCTTCGACCATGGCGTTCATGCGTTCGGGTGCGCAGACGGGCTCGCCCACCGTGACCCATGCGCCGCCGACATCGGCGTAGGCCGCTACCCCCTCTCCGTCTCCGGCTCCGAAGAAGTAGTACTGGAGACCTGGCTCCAGGATTTGGAAGGAAGTGGCCTCGCGGCCATGGCGCCGGAGCAAGGACAGAATGAGCAGACGCGTGGCTGAGTGCGTCGGGTTCACGGGCCTGTTGTGAAGGCGGAAGCCGAGGCGCGCCAGAGGCAGGGTGCCGCGTATGGCCCACCCGCACTACGCTTGGGCCATGACCCGCGTTCGACGCGTGCTGTGGTGGGTGCTTCTGGGGTGGAGCTCGACGGTGACCGCGTGGGCCGAGCCCAGTGCGAGCGAACGGCGCCTGCTCGAGCGCGTGGACCAGGAGCTCGCGCGGGGAGAATCGAAGCGTGCTCTGCGTCAGATCGCGCGGGTCATCACGGGCAAACAGGGGGCATCGCCCGAACTCTGGCTGCGCTACGCCGAACTACGCGCGGCCTGCGCGAGCGACAAGCCCATCCGGCTGAGCGCATCGGACATCTCGACCTCGGCACGCGTGTGGGAGCAACTGCCAGCGCTGCTCGAGGGTCAGTCGCTCGACGAGAACCGCGCGCTCCGCCTGACGCTCTTGCACTGGGGCGTGTTCTTGGCCGCATCCGATGCCGCTCCCAAGGCGCTCGAGGTGATGGAACCGGGGCTGCGGCGTGGCGAGGTCGCATCGGTGGATTGCCTGCGCCAGGTGGCAGCCCAGGCGGTGGCGCACCAACGCCTGAACGATGCCCACGCGGCGCTCTCGCGTGCGCGCGCGCTGATGCCCGAGCACCACCAGCTGCCCCGTGAGCTCGGTCTGGTCCTCCTGGCGCAGGGACGTGCGGACGCCAGCATCCCTGAGTTCGAGGCCGCGCTCGAGGCCGAACCCCAGAGCTTGGAGGTGCGCCGCGACCTGGCCTATGCACTGGCCAGCGCGGGCCGCGCACAGGAGGGCTTCGCCGCCCTGGCCGGAGACGCCGCGCGCTGTCGCGAAGCCCCCGGTTGCCTGCTCGAGCTGACACGCTGGGGCTTCGAAGCCGGTCGACTCGACGAAGCGCGGGAACACGCGCGCGCGCTCACCCAGGCCGATCCGCGCAACGTGGACGCGTGGCTATTGCTCGGGGAGATCACGAGCCAGAAGCGCGACCTCGAGGAGGCCAAGCGCGCCTATAGCGAGGTGCTCAAGCTGGCCCCGAATCAGGTGCGCGCGCGCGAGGCGCTCAAGGGACTCTCGCCCTGAACGCAGCGCAGGGCGAGAGCGTCAGCGTTCGCCCCAGCGTCGCCGCAACGCCCACTCGAGCGCGATCAACACGAACAGCCCCAGCGCCCAGCTCGACTGCCCGAAGGGCGCGTGGCGCTCGGTGCCGAGGGACGTGGTGCGGCTCGCATCGAGCTCCGCGAGCGCGGGCGCCGCGTCGGGGTCCTCGATGTAGCGACCGCCGCTGCGCGTGGCGAGCTCCTTGAGCAGCGCAGGTCGCGGGCGAGGATCGGCGAGCTCGACGCCCGAGAGCTCCACCACCAGGGGCATGCGCGCGATCTCCTTGCCGTTGTGCCAGAGCAACGCCGCGTAGGCCCCAGGTTCCTCCGGAGCTTGCAGGATGGTCTGTACGCGTCCTTGATCGTCGGTCTGTACCTGAAGCTGCACGTGAACGTTGCCACCGAGGTCCTGGATGGCCACGGAGAGCTCCTGGTGACGGATCGGGCGGTAGGTGTCCTCGCGGGCGAGCCCGTTCACCTCCACGCGCGCTCCGGGCAGGTAGGTCTCGCGATCGAGGCTCAAGGAAGCCGGCTCGAGCAGAGGATCCCGCGTCAACCAACGCACCGCGCGGTCCCAGAAGCGGTCGTAGGCCGAGGGATCCTTGCCGCGACCGGCGGTGGGCATGCTCCAGTGCCAGCTGGTGTCGGTGGCGAAGGCGAGCGTGCGACCGCGGCCGAAGCGCCCCACGGTGAGAATCGGTAGCTTGTGGCCGTCCGGCGTGCGGGCCGAGGGATGCTCCAGCAGAGCCAATCCACCCGACTGCACCCCCAGGAGCGAGTTGGCCCCCACCAGGGGATCGAGGCTGCGAAAGGCGGCCACCGTCTGCGCCGGCTCGGGATAGAGCTCGAGCAACGGATGGTGCAGCAGCCCCGCCACGGGCTCGGGCGCGAAGGCCCCCTCGACCACGACGGCGCCCGACGGGTTCGCGGGGCGAATCTTGACGGGTAGCGCGTCGGCCAGCGGGGTGTCGGCGTACCCGCCGCCGTCGAAACTCAGCGAACCACCGATCATCGCGAGTCCACCACCCTGCTCCACGTAGTCCCGGATCAGCGGTAGGTACGGCGCCATCTGGTAGGGCGCGTAGTCGAAGTCCTGCAGCAGCACCACGTCGAAGCTGGTGAGGTGCTGGCGGAAGAGCTCGTCGGTGGGGAACGGAATCAGCGCCAGCTCGGCCGGGCTCGACATCGTGAGGTCGTGCACGCTGCGCAAGATGAAGAACGACACCAGGTCGATGGAGGGATCACGCTTGAGAAAGCCGCGCAAGAAGCGCTGATCCCAGCTGGGGCGGCCGGACACGTGCAAGACCCGCATGCGGTCGCGGGTGACGCGCGCGACGAACGGCCGCACGTTGTTCTCGGGAACGTCATCGCGATCGTCGGTGGCGAGCTCCAGCGTGTACACCTCGCGCCCTAGATTGAGCGGCTCGAAGCTGAGCTCCACCGAGGCTTCGCCGCCGTCCTTCACCTGCACGATCTCGCTGGCGATGATGGCCCCTTCACGCTTGAGGTCCACCTCGAGCGCGCGATCCCCCAAGCCCGTGCTGGCCAGGGTCACGTGGACCCGCGCTTGCCCGTGCAGGAAGGCCACCGAATCCGGCTGAATGCGCAAGATGGCGTCGTCGCGCAGGGGCCGCGAGTCCCCCGTGAACACGCCGTGCACACGCGCACCGAGGGCCTTGGGCACGTTGTGCGTCTGGGTGTCGGCACCGTCGCTCAGCACCACGATGGCCCCCAGATCCTCGCGGGTGCCGAGCTCCGAAAGGCGCTTGATCAGGGCTGTCGCGGGCGCCCGCGGCTTGAGCTCCTTCAGCACGCGCGTGGGCTCCACCACGGCAGCTTCGTCACCGAGCAAGAACCACTCGGCCTCCTGGCCGCGCGGACCCTTGAGCCACTTCTCCACGAGCTTCTGGGCGCGGGCCAGGCGGGTCGTGTCGTCGGTGCGCACGCCCATGCTGCGCGACACGTCGACCACCACGGCCAGCGAGCCCGGCTCCGTGCGCACGCGCTCGGCCCAAAAGGTGGGTTGGGTGGTGAGCGCGAAGATGGCGAGCGCGCTCAGCCAGCGCAGCGCGATCAAGATGAAGGCGCGCAAGCCGCGCACCCGTACGAAGGAGCCCATCACACAGAGCGCCAGCAGCACGACGCCCACCACGAGCGCCGTGGTGGCGCCCCCGGGGACTCCCCAGCCGACTTGCCAATTCGTGGCGAGCTCGGGTCTCATCGGCCGCGCTCGCCCTTCAAGGCCGTCCCCCGCGCCGACGCAAGATGAACGGCGCGTGCACCTGATCGTCCTTGTAATCGAGGCACAGCGCGTACATCACCAGGTTGACGCCGAGTCGGATCGCCTGCTCGCGTTGAGCCAATCCGCCGGGCGTGATGGCGTAGGCCGCGTCGCCGTTCTCGTCGCGCGCCCAGGCGCCGCCCAGATCGTGGCGGCTGTAGACCACAGCGGCGCGCCCCGCGTGGGTGATCACCTCGAGGTAGTCTGGCTCCGCGACGCGGCCCACGGGACGATCGATGAGATAGAAGCTGCGGAAGATGGTGTGCTGCGGGTTGAGGCGCGTCAGGCGCTCGCCGGGAAAGGCCCGCGCCAGGTCACGCCGCACGCTGGCGTCGAAGCCGCTCGACTCGGGCGAGGCGTTGTCGATCAGGATGAAGCCGCCGTACTCCACGAAACGACGCAGGCCGGTGATCTCCTTCTCGCTCATGGGTTCGAAGGCGCGGTCCGAGGCCCAGTACAGGAATGGCGTGCGGAACACGCTGGGGTCGTCGAAGCGGGTCACCGAGGGCTCGAGCGCGGTCTCGATGCTGGTTCGCTTGCGCACCTCCCAGGCGATGCGCTGGGCGGCCTTGGGCCGGGGGTCCTCGTCGAAGCCACCGACGCGCACACGGCGCACGTCGATGCCCTCCCCTGGCCCGAGCGCAGCGACCTCGGACGGCCAGGGTCCCACGCCAGCCAGCACAGCGAGGCACGCCAGCACCACCCCGAGCACCGTGCGCGCGCGGCGTTGGCTGCGAGCCAAACTCGACGGTTGTGAGCTGAGTTCCGCGCGCAGGGGTGGCAACATCGTGAGTCCGGTCGCAGAGCCTATCAAAAACCGGGCAAAAGGCCCGCCTGCGGTGGCTCGAGCGCGCGTCTCCGAACTTTCGCTCTTTGTGTCGTCCTGAGCGTTCTCTACACTCGACGCTCAAGGAGCTTGAAGAATGGGCCCGAGGCCACTGTTTCCTCGTTTGCTCGCCCCCGACAGCCGCCGCGCGCTGCGCTTCGGGGAGCGCGAGCTCGACTATGCGACCCTGGCCACGGCCTGCGCGGCGTTTCGGCGTTCGCTGGCCAGCTTGCGCCTCGAAAAAGGGGCGCGCGTGGCGGTCTGGGCCCACCCCGAACTCGAGACCTTGCTCGGCTTCGTGGGCTGCGTCTCGAACAACATGGTGACGGTGCCGCTCAATCCCAGCCTCGGAGACAAAGAGCTCGCGCATATCCTCCAGGACGCCAAGCCCAGCGCCATCTTCTCGGCCTACCCCGAGCGAGACCGCGCGCGTTCCCCGGGCTTCGCGGTGCACAGCTTCGCCTTCACGCAAGACTCCATGGTCACGCCCCGGGCGCCCAAAGAAGACAACGAGAGCCCGGACGAGCCGAGCCTGCTCGTGTACACGTCGGGTACCACGGGTGCCCCCAAAGGTGCGGTGCTGAGCTATCGCAACCTGGCATCCACGCTCGACGGGCTCACGGAGGCGTGGCGTTTGACTGAAGAGGACACCATCGTCCACGCGCTGCCCTTGTTCCACGTGCACGGCCTGGTGTTCGGGCTGTTCGGCGCCCTGCGCGTGGGGGCCTCGCTGCACTGGATCCCCAAGTTCGATCCCGCGACCCTGGCCTCCGCCCTCGACGCTCACAGCGTGCTTTACGCCGTGCCCACCATGTATCGTCGTCTGGCCGAGGCGGCCGAGCAGGACGCCCAGGTACGCAAGGGACTGTCGTCGGCGCGCCTGTTGGTGTCGGGCTCCGCGGCGCTGCCCGCCCGCGAACACGCGCGCATCGAGCGGCTCACGGGGCAACAGGTATGTGAGCGCTATGGGCTCAGCGAGACCTTGATCAACACCGCGGTGCGGGCCGACGGCGAGCGGCGTCCAGGCTACGTGGGCCGAGCGCTTCCAGGGGTGGAGGTGCGCTTGGTCGACGACGATCGCCAGCCCATCGAAGTCCACGACGACGCGACCATCGGCGAGGTCGCGGTGCGCGGACCCAACGTTTTCATCGGCTATCTGAATCGCCCGGAGGCCACCCTGGCGGCCCTCGACGAACACGGCTGGTTCTACACCGGAGACCTCGGGACGATGACCCCGGACGGCTACCTGCGCATCGTGGGACGCAAGGGCACGGACCTGATCAAGACGGGTGGCTTCAAGGTGGGCGCGGGCGAGGTGGAAGGGGCGCTGCTCGAACATGCCGCGGTGCGCGAAGCCGCCGTGCTCGGCGTGGCCGACGAAGACCTCGGAGAACGCATCGTGGCCTACGTGGTGCTCTACGATCACGAGCCCCAGCCGCCCGAGCAGGAGCTAGTGGATCACGTGGCGAAGTCACTCGCCCCCCACAAGCGACCGCGCGAGGTGCGCTACGTGAGCGAGCTTCCGCGCAATGCGATGGGCAAAGTTCAGAAGGCCAAGCTACGCGAACTCTCGTGAGCGCCCAGATTACTTGCGATCGGCGCGCGCCACGTAAGGCCGGTCGATCTTGCCTTCCCAGATCTGCGACGGGCGGAACATGCGGTTGTGCTCCGTCTGCTCGAACAGATGCGCGAGCCAACCAGCCACGCGCGCGACGGCGTACATGGGCGTGAACAGGTCGGTGGGCAAACCGAGCATCTCGTAGACGATGCCGCTGTAGTAGTCGACGTTGGGGAAGAGATCGCGCGCGCCCACCAGGGCTCGCATTTGGTTCTCGAGTTCCACCGCGGTGTCGTAGATGGCGGAGCGCCCGAAGCGCTCGAACAGCTCGTCGATGAGGCGCTGCTCGATGGTGGCGCGCGGGTCCTTCACCTTGTATTCGCGGTGTCCGAAGCCGCTGATCTTCTCCTTGCGGGCCAGCCGATCTTCCGCCCACTCGCGGATCGCACTGGGGCCGGTGGCTGGGATCGAGCGCAGCATGCGGAGCACGGCCTCGTTGGCGCCGCCGTGCAGGGAGCCCGAGAGCGTGGTGACGGCCGAGGACACCACGGCAAACGGATCGGCGAGCGTCGAGGCCGCCACGCGCGCGCAGAAGGTGGACGGCGCCATCGAGTGCTCGGCGTGCAAGACGAGCATGGTGTTGAGGGCGTTGGCGACCAAAAGCTCGGGCTCCTCGCCGGTGAGCATGTAGAGGAAGTTGGCCGCGTGGTTGAGGTCGGCGCGCGGCGGAATCGGGTCGTCACCGCGGCGGATGCGGTGGAAAGCGGCCACGATGGTGGGCACCTTGGCCACGAGGCGCACGGCGCTCAAGCGCAGGTAATCCTGGTCGTGGATGTGATCGCCCGGGTAGAACATGCCCATCGCGGCGATGGTGGCCGTGAGCGCGTCCATCGGGTGCCCGCTCTCCGGGAACAGCTTGAGCATGTCGATGACGCGGAACTTCAGGCGGCGCTCGGCGGCGAGCTCGGCCTTGAATGTGTTCAGCTCCGTGTCGGAAGGCAGGTTGCCGAACAGGAGCAGATAGGCGACCTCCTCGAAGGTGCAGCGATCCGCCAGGATCTCTACCGGATAGCCTCGGTACTGCAGCCGCCCCGTCTCTCCGTCGATGAAACACACGCTCGAGCGCGCCGCGGGCACCCCTGCGAGCCCAGGCACGTAGGGGACAACAGTCTGTTCCGACATGGCGACAACGTTACGCGCTAGACCCGCGGCGGCAAGTTGGTCATGCCGCGCAGCATGACCGGCCCGGGGTAGACGCTGGCGCGTCGTAGCTCCCGCTGGGCCTCCGGCACCTGCTCGAGCAGGGTGCGCACGTGCTCGGGTGTCACGGCATCCTCGCCGGACAACAGCGTGGCGCCCTCCCCCACGAGGTCCACCGCGCGCTCCGCATAAGCCGTAGGCGAAAGCGGAGTCGGACCGCCCTGCCAAACTCCCCAGGGACGCGCCAGGTTCGAGAGCGCACTGATGGCCCGCAGCTCGCCGGCAGGGTCGCTCGGGATGGCGATGAAGCCGCCCGCACCGGCTCCGGCCAAGGCATCACAGACGGCCTCGAGCCCCTCGCCGTCGGGCAAGCTACCGGTCTCGAGCACGCGCATGGAGACCAGGACCGGCAGGCCCGTGAGCAGCGCCGCGCTGGTGGCGGCGACGGCCTCACGCAGCGAACAGGCCGCGTCGACGATGATGAGGTCGCAGCCCGAGGCGGCCAGCCGCTGAGCGTGGGCCGCCTGCTCGGTGCGCAGCCTGGCGTCCGTATTTTTCATGGGTGGCAGCATGCCGGCCACGCACACCGCGCGCCCCGACGACTCGGCCACCTCGCGCGCCACGTCCACCGCCAGCGACGTCAGCTTGGCCGCGCGATAGCCGTAGCCCACGCGCTGCAGGGCCTCGGGCGTGGTTTGCACCGTGTTGGTGCGCAACACGTGCACGCCGGCCGCGCAAAAGCTCTCGTGGATGGTGGCGAGCAGCTGGCTCTGGCCAGGGAGCACGCCGGCGGTCCCCATGCCTTCGTCGATACTGAACCCGCTGCGACGGAGGGCCCCGCGGATCCCGCCGTCGAGTACGACGGGCGTTCCCGCTTCGAGGCGAGCCAACAAGCCCTGAGCACCCGAAATCTGCACCTACCGAGGATACGAAATCGCTCGAGACTCCGTAAACGAGAACCAGCCTACGCCCGCAGAAGAGGGCGCAGCTCAGGGTGTGGTCAGAAGTGCGCGGACCAGGGCGCGAGCCAGGCGCGGGCGCGTGGTACCCACCTGGAGGGAGATTTCCGGGCGCAACGCCCGGATGGGGGTCGGCCAGCGCTCGGGCGCAAGGTCGCCGGTGACGAGCACACTTGCGGCGGCCGCGAAGGCCAACAGGGCGGGCGTGCCCACCATCAGCCAGCAGGGTTGCTGCGCGAGCTCCGGGGGCAATCCCAGCAGGGCGTCGGCGTAGTGCTCGGGCGCGCTGCTCACGGCGCGCAGGTGGACCTGACGTGCAGCCGCCGAAATCCTCGGGGAAAGCGCGCTGGGCAGCTCCGGAACGGCGTCGAAAGCGGTGAAGACCACCGGCACCCGCGGGCCCTCCTCTGCGCACGCCTCGAGCGCGTCGAGCGCCCACAGGGTGGCAAGGTTCCCTTGCTCGGTGTCGGTCACGGACAGGCAGCGCCCGGGCAAGAGCACCCGATCGGCCGGCCCCCCCGCCGCGAGCTCGGCGGGGGTGAGCGGAGCCGAACCGTGTAGCCTGAGGCGGCGACGTTCCATGGTGAAGCCAGCTATGGAGCAGGCGTTTCGATGCGCAAGCTGGTCTCGCATGTTCGACACACCGAAATGCCTTCGGTAAAGTGCGCCCACGGGGATGGACGTAACCTGCGACAAATGCGGAGCTGAGTACGAGTTCGACGAGACGCTGCTCGGAGACAAGGGCGCTACCGTCAAATGCTCAAGCTGCCAACACGTGTTCCGCGTGTTGGGCCGGAAGGAGCCCGGTCGCCCCGCTCTCAAACTGCGCTTCGCGAAGTCGGGTCGGGTCGAGACACTGAGCTCGCTGCGCGAACTTCAACTCCGCGTGCGCAACGGCGAGGTCAGTGCCGACGATCTGCTCGGTCGCGATGGCTTCGAGTATCGACGCCTCGGTGACGTTCCCGAACTCAAGAACTTCTTCGCCCGCCCCACCGGTCCCAGCGGCACGCTGCGTCCGGATCAGGCTGCCCGACACGTTCAAGTCAGCGAGACTTCCATGCCACCCGCATCCAAAGAAAACTCCCAGGGCAACGCGCAGGACAAGGCCGTCGCCAAGCGCACCATGGTCGGCGTCGGTCCCTTGAACCCGCACATTCCGGGACCGCCCCGCGTGCCGAACATCCCGGGCGGGCTGCCGCCGCCCTCCGCACGACCTGCAGCCGCTGCGCCCGAACCGGCGCGCCTCGGGCCTGCCCCCATCAGCAGCGTTCCCACCAACCCGAACGCGCGCTCGCCGGCGGCCGGTGTGCCTGTCGCGGCATCGCCCGCAGCAGCACCGATGCATCAGCCGAGCGCCACCTCGGCCGCAGGCGGCTACGAGCCACGTCGTGCCCCTGTGAGCCAGGCCCCGACCACCCAGGGCTCGGTGCCGCAGGCAGCTCACACCCAGCACGGCATGCCGCAGGCGGCCCCCTACGCAGCGACTCAGTTCGCCTCGGAGGCACCGGCCATCGCGCGGCCGCTCGGCAACACGCCGCGCAGCCTGGACGGCGCCGGCGCAGCAGGCGCCCCGGCGAGCAAGCCCGCTCCCGGCATGAAGCTGTATTTGTCCGAAGACGAAGCGCCCCCTGCACGGGCCACCGCGGGCAGCTCGAAGATCTGGGTTTACGCCGGTCTCGCAGTCTTGCTCGGGGGCGCCGGTTACGTGGGCGTGACCATGCTGAACAAGTCGGATGCAGGCGCCGAGCCCGCGCCGGCTGCAGCGCCGCGGGTGGAAACGCCTGCCCCTGCGCCGGGCAGCGAGCAGCCGCCCGCTACGCCGCCGGTAGCGGCACAACCGGGTAGCGCGACGGCCCAGGCACCGACCACGCCGACGCCCCCCAACACGGCGGGCAAGCCCGAGGCGGCGCAAGCGCCAAGCGTTCCAGCCGCACAGCCAGCCCAGGCCGCGGCCGCCGAAGACGACGACGCCGATCGCAAGGGCAAGGGGCGCGAGAGCCGAGGCAGCAGCGGCGGAGCCACGAGCGGCAAGGATCCCACCGACTACAGCGGCTGGGTGAGCCGAGGCGATCAGCTCACCTCGCGCGGCGACCTCGAGGGCGCTCGCAAGGCCTACGAGAGCGCGCTCGCCCTGCGCGGCACCGGGTCCGAAGCAAACACGGGCCTCGGCTTCGCGCTGCTCGCCGAAGGCAAGGCACGCGACGCCATTCCCCACTTCGATCGCGCCGCCGACAGCGGCTACGCCGAGGCCAACATCGGGTTGGGCGACGCCTATCGCAAGCTCGGCCAGAAGAGCAGCGCCATCGAAGCCTATCAGAACTACCTCGAGCGCCTGCCCACCGGCTCCAAGGCGAACTACGCGCGCACGCAAATCGAGACCCTCAAGGGAGGCTCGAGCAACGAGGCCCGCGAGCCGCCACCGGCCGCAGCCGACGACTATAAGCCGGCGGGAGAGATGGAAGCTCCCGCAGCGCCCCAGAACGAGCAGCCGAGCGGCGAGAGCACTCCGTGAAGCGTACCCCCTTGGCCGGGCTCCTGCTGCTGGGGTCACTCGCGGCGGGATCGGGCTGTGGCGAGGCGCGCCGGGACGCATCGCAGCTCAAGCGACCCATCACCGACACGCTCTACGAGCTCGACCTACGCGACGCCCTCCCCGAGCAGGGAGCGAGCTTCCTGGGGCAGAGCGAGCCAGGCCTGGGCGAAGCCCTGGGCCGACTCAAGGAGTTGTCCGAGGAGCCGCTGGCCAAGGGCCTGTTCGTGCGGCTCGGCGACCACCAAGGACACCTCGGCGACGTGGAGGATCTGGCCGCGGCGTTCGACGCGTTTCGCGCGCAGAAGCGACCAGTCCACTGTCACTACGAGGAGCTCGACAATGCGGGTTACGCGCTCGCTTCGCACTGCGACCGCCTGAGCGCGGGCCCTGCGGGCATGCTGAACCTGGTGGGCCTCGGCGCCCAGGTGATGCACGGACGCAAGCTGCTCGACTGGCTCGGCGTGCGGGCCGAGCTGATGCAGATGGGCAAATACAAGGGCGCTGCCGATCCGTTCACGCGCGAGGACATGGGGCCCGAACTGAAGGCCAGCATGGACCAGCTGCTCGACGACCTCGACGCAGCGTTCCGCAACCACCTCAAGATCCGCAACGCGCGCACCCCGGAGGGGTGGCAGGCCATCCTCGACGCAGGCCCGTACACCGCCAAGGGGGCGTTGGCCCAGAACTTGGTGGACGCGGTCGCGGCGGACGACGAGGCGCGTGCCAAGGCCAAGGCCGCGGCCTCGGCCCGGGTCATCCGGCCCGTGTTCGACGAACGCTCGGAGAAGAACCTGACCGTGCGGGAGCTGTTCCAGGCGCTGGCGGGCGGCGAACAGGACACCCGTCCCAAGCAGCCGTACTTGGCCATCGCGCACCTCACGGGTGAGATCATCGAAAGCAAGGAGGGCGCTCTCGACCGCACGGCGAGCGAGCCGTTCATCCAGGCGCTGAGGCGTTGGGGCGACGACCGGCAAGTGCGCGCCGTGGTGCTGCGCATCGAGTCGCCCGGTGGGTCGGCCCTGGCGAGCGATCGCATGTGGCACATGGTCCACCGCGTGGCTGGGCGTAAGCCGGTGATCGTCTCGCTGGGCGATGTCGCCGCCAGCGGTGGCTACTATGTCGCCTCCGCGGGCACGTACATCGTGGCGGCCCCGGGTTCGGTGGTCGGTTCCATCGGTGTCGTGGGCGGGAAGATGGTGGTGCAGGGCTTGGCCGATCGCGCCGGACTGAAGGTCGATACCCTGCGCCGCGCCAAAAACGCCGTCTGGCTCAGTCCTTTCGAGCCCTTCACGGATAGCGAGCGCGCGCGCTTCGAGGAGATGTTGGCGGACACCTACCAGCGCTTCCTCGAGCGGATCTCCCTGGGTCGCAAGCGACCCGTGGCGAGCCTGCTGCCGGCGGCCGAAGGTCGCGTGATGGGCGGCCAGCGCGCCAAGGACCTGGGCCTGGTAGACGAAGTGGGGGGCCTGGGCCGCGCCATCCAGCTCGCCCGGGAGCGGGGCAAGCTGACGCCGCGTTCGCCCATCGAGACCTGGCCGAACGACCGGGATGCCTTGCGCGCCCTCACCAGCCTGATTTCGACGCAGCACCCACAGCCCGCGCTCTCTGCCACCGTGGCGCAGGTCGTGCGCGCCGCCAGGCCGCTGGTCTCGTCGCCGCTGCTGACGGTGCTCGGAGAGATGCGCGAACCGGTGGTACTCGCCCTGCCAGTAGACTTGCGGGTGGAGTGACGCGGAAAGCTCGCGCGGCGCCTTTGCGCGCCGGCTTGAAACCGCCGCTTCCGTAATGGTTCCGCGCACTGATAGGATCGGCGCCGATGTCGATTCACGCCATCGCTCCAAGCCCGCTCGCGCGGCTGCTGCTGGAGCTCGAGACGCGCGCCGCTTCGGGGGGCATCGAAGCAGGCGGACGCCGCTTGGTACTATTCAAGGGCGGCTTGTTCGACGTGCGGCCTGCGCCAGAAGACGCGTCGCTAGGCGAGTTCTTGGTGGCCGCAGGACGCTTGAGCAGCGAGGACCTCAGCGAAGGCAAGCTGCTGGCGTCGGAGCGCCGCATTCCGCTCGAAGCAGCGCTACGCCAAAAGGACCTGGTGCCGGTGGAAGCGCTGCTCGAGACGCGTCGAGCGTTGTGGCTCGACCGCTTTGTGCGCGGCCTCGCAGAGGAGGAGCGCGCTGGCAAACAGCCGGGGCTGCTGCAGCCGGAACCGCATCCCATGCAGGGCGCGACGATTCCGCTCTTGCCCTTCGTGCTCGATGGACTCACGCGGCGCGCGAGTGTGGGCGACGCCGAGCAAATCGGACGCGCTTCGGACGCATGGTTCGAGTGGCTCGATACGCCGCAGCGCGAGCGCGCCGAGGCATGGGCGGACTTTGGGCAACTGGAGAGCCCGGTGCAGACCGCAGGCCTGTTCGCGCGTCATCCTGCGGCGCCGTCGCGCATCGCGGCCCTGGCGCGTGCAGGCCTTGCGCGCCTGAGCGAGAAGCGTCTGTCCATTCCGCCAGCGCCTCCGCGCACTCCGTCCATCGCAGCGCCTGCGCCGGAACCCGAAGTCATGGGCCGCGGCAGCATCGAGCCGCCGCCGCTCTCGCCCTTGCCGGTGCTCGCCCCTGGCGAGCCAGGCACGCGCGGCAGTCCGCTGCGCATCGGTCCCTTGCACTCGTGGTTTCCCGCGGCCGCCGGCACCCTCGATGACCCCCTCGACGCGCTCGAGCGGCGCATCACGCGTCTCGAACAGACTGGAGCACCCGCCGAGCAGCGCGCTCGTGCTTGGCTCGATCTAGCCCAAGCCTGGCGCGAGCACTTCGATTCCACCGACGAGGCCGCGCGTGCATGTCGCGAAGCGGCCGCAGCTGCCACGGAGAGCGCAGCGGCGCTGGAGGCGGCTGCTCACAGCTGCGCGATCGTTGGGCGGCCCGATCTCGCCTATGCCTACGCGGCCTCCTGGGCAGAGGTGTTGCAGGACCCTGCGCAGAAGGCGCGCGCGCTCGTGCGGGCCGCGGACTACGCGACACGCGCCGCGAAGGAGGCCAGCGCGCTGCGCCTCTCCAAGCAGGCGGCCGAGCTCGACTCGGACGATGGATCCGTCGCCGAGCGCTACGCGCGGGCGTTGCTCTTGCGCGGCGACGTCGAGGGTGCGTTGCGGGCCGCGCGTGACGCTGCCAAGCGCTACCGCGAGCGCTCGCCGCGCGCGGCGCGCGTGGTGCTGGCCTGGGCGAGCAATTTGGCGCCGAACGATCCCGAGGTGGCGGCGGACTACGCGTCGTGCCTGGCCGCGGAAGGCTTCGTGGAAGCGGGCGTGGCCGTTCTCGCACGCGCTGCACGGCGCGCACGCAGCCCCGAGACCGCACGCAAGCTCTACCGCAACGCAGCGGTCCGTGCCGAGCTCGCGGCACGCCCCGATCTGGCAGCGGATCTGTTGACCGAGGCGATCGACGCGCTCGGCGCCGACGATCCTGCGCTCAATCGCGCCTTGCTCAACGATCTCACCAACAGCGGCGAGGTGGTCGAAGTGGCCATCCTCGGTGCCGAGCTCGCGCAGAGCGCCGAAGGCCCTGCGCGCGCCGAGTACCTGGTGCGCGCCGCCGACGCTCGACTGGAGCTGCCGGGTGAGCCGACCTTGGCCGTGGAGCTCTACACGCAAGCGCTGTGCGCCGATCCGCGCAACGCGCGTGCGCTCAGTGCGCTGACCCAGAATCGCCGAGGCCGACGCCGAGCCGCGGCGGGTGAGCGAGGCCCTGGAGCGCGCCATCCGTCAGGCCCGGCCCGGGGAGGCCGTCGGCGTCCTCGTCGAGCGCCTGTTGGCGGTGCTCGCCCAGCGCAGCCTGGCTCCACAACTCGAACGCTGGGTGCTCGAGCAAGCCAAGAAGCTCGCGCTCCCGCTGGGGCTCTCGGGCGAAGAGCGCTCGGCGCTCGAGTCACGCGAGGGACGCTACGAGGTGGAGACTCGACGGCTCGACAACGAGTTGCGCAACGCCACGCCCGAGCGCCGCACGCACGCGGCCCTGGCGCTCGCGGATCACTTGCGCGACGACCCCGGCAAGCGCACGACGGCACAGCGCCTGTACGAGAAGGTCCTCGAAGGCGAGCCCCAGCACCAGATGGCGCGAGCGCGCCTCGAGGGGTTGCTGCGGCTCCAGGGTGACAGTGAAGGCTTGTGCGTTCTAGCCAGCCAGCGTGTGCAGCACGCCAGCAGCGACTTCATGCGCATCGCGGCGATGCTGAGCTGGGTGCATGCCGAGTACGCCGCCCAGAACCTGCGCGGCGCGCTCGAGGCCTGCATGTCGCTGTTGTCGCTGGCGCCCAAGCACCGCGAAGGCGCCCTGCTGCTGCTTCGCCTCTCCAAGCGGCTCGACGATCCCATGCTCACCGCCGACGCGCTCGCGCGGCGCGTGGCGGCCAGCCTGGACCCACGCGAACGCGCCATCATGTTGTGCTCCCTGGCCCGCATCTGCGTCGACGCTGGCGATCTCGCGGCCGCTCTCGAGCACGCGGAGACGGCCCTGGCGTCCGACCCCCGTTGCGCCGCGGCAGCCCTGCTGATCCTGCAAAATCACCACGAACTCGCGCCGCAGCGCGTGCTGCCCCTCTTCCGTGCCGCCCGCAATGTGCTCGGCGAATCGCCCGAGCTCCTTTCTTTGCTCGCCCAGGCGCAGTACGGCGTCAACGACGCCCGTGGTCAGCGCGAGACCCTCGAAGCCCACCTCGAGCTCGCTCCCTTCGATGCCCTCCCCGCTCTGGCGCTCCTGACCTTGCATGCGAGTGGCAACGATGCCGACGCCATCGAGCGGGCCTTGCGCGTCGCCCTGGCCGCCGAGCGCTACGGTGAGGGCACCATCCTGCTCGCAGGTGGCGTGCTCGACCGCCTCTGGCTGCTCGGCCATCGGAAGCAGGCGGTCTCTGCGGTGCTGCTGGCGGTCGACGAGCTCGGGGAGAACGCGGACAGCCTGCTCGACTGGGCCGCCCAATGCGTGGACGAACTCGACGACGCCCGCCTCACGCGCGCCGTCCTGGAGCGCATGGTGGTGCGAGCCACCGGCGAAGCGCGCAGCGCGGCGCTGCGCAAGCTCGCGCTGTTTCACCAGGCGCAAGGCACTCGCAGCGGAGAGGCCCGGGCCTACCTGCGGCTTTTGGCGCTCGAGCCCGCCGACTCGGTCGCGCTCGATCGACTCGCCTTCCTGTACGCAGAGACGCGCGAACTCGAGCGCCTGATGGCCGTGCTTACGCTGCGTCTGGAACTGAGCGAGAGCCAGAGCGAACGCCGCGAGCGGCTGCTCTCGTTGGCGTGCGCGGCGCTGGACCTGGCCGACGATCCGGCGGGCGCCGAGGATCTCGTGCGCGCCGCGCTGGCGAGCTTCCCCGAGCTCGCCGAAGAGAGCGAACCCACCATCGACGTGGTGCGTCGCGGCGTCGGCCTCCTGCTCGGCAGTCGCTCTCCGCAGCTGGCCTTCGACTTGCTGCTGTCGATGTCGGAGGTGGCGTCGGTGACGCGCGCCTGCGAGCTGGTCGACGAAGCCGTCAACATCGCCGAGCACCACCTGGGCAACCGCGATTTGGCCCTGCGGGCCGCCACGCTCGGCCTCGAGTCGCATCCCCAGTACACGGCGTTCTTGCTGCACTTCGAGCGCCTCGCGCTGGAGTTGGGAGACGTGGCCACGGGTCGCGAGGTCTATCGCCACCTGGCGAGCGCAGCGATGGGCATCCACGGACGCCGTGCCCTGCTCTACCGCGCGGGACGCTGGCTCGAGCGCGCAGGCGCTCCGTCGGACGCGCTGGAGGCCGTCGAGCATGCCTTCGCGTTGGCGCCCAGCGAGGGCGCGATGCTGACCGCCCTCGAGCGCCTGGCGCGGGTCGCAGGTGAGCACGAGGCCCTGGTGAGGGCGCTGGATTTGCTGGCCCAGGGCGCAAGCGTGGCGCGCGAGAGGAGCCGGCTCCTGCTGCGCGCCGGGCGGGTCTGCGACGAGGACATGGGCAACCCGGATACGGCCCTCCTCTGCTACGAGCGGGCACTGCGAGCCTGGCCGGACCAGGAGAGCGAGGGCTTGGCGTTCGCCTGCCTCACGCGCATCGGACCGACCTCCCAGGAGTCGGCGGCGCAGCGCTTGCGCGCCCTGTTCACGGAGCAGGCCCAGGATGCCTGGGCGACCAAACCGCGCGTGCAGGCACTGCTCTCGCTGGCCCGCCTGGAGCTCGGTTACGGGCGCGGCCCCAGCGAGGCGGACGGCCACCTGCGTCACGCGCGCGATGCCATCGAGCAAGACGAGGACCTGCCCGAGGCCGATCGCGCCGAGCTCCTGCTCTTGCACAGCTCGCTCCACGCTGCGTTGGGCGCGCCGAGCATCGAGGACATGACCTCGGAAGGGCACACCGAGACCACCGAGAACCCGGACGCGATCGCGTCCGAGCCCGCCACATCTCAGGATCTCGACGAGTCTCGCCCGCGCGAGACCCTCGAGTTCTCGCCTGCCATGCTCGCCGACGCAGCCGCCGCGCGCAGCGGAGCCGAATCCGGCCTCGCCAGTAGCGTGCCCGCGCACCCGCCCTCCGAGCGCCCTTACGATCCGCGCGAGCGCAGCGCTGCCCCTGCGCCGCGCACGCAGCCCATCAACCACAACGAGCGCAACCTGGTGTCGCGCCGGCGCAGCCATACCGATCCCGGCCTCCAGCCCGCAGCCCCCGCGCGGCAGGCCCGCACCAGCTCCACCTTCGAGGCCCGCTCAACCCAGCTCGGGTTCCGCACCCTGCCCGGCAGTGCCAGCTTGGCGGACGTGCGTGAAGGCGACGAGCCCGCGCCGCGCGCGCGCGAGCCCGCGCGTTCCTCGCTACGACCCATCCAACCGCCCGAGCCGGCCGAGAGTGTGCTCCCGGTCAACTCCGCGGATGATCGCCTGCTCGGGGCCCTGCTGGCAGGGGACACCGACGCGCTCGGGTCGCTCCTGGCAAGCCCGCCGGCCAACCCGACCCACAGCGACGCCCTGTGCGCTGCGCTACTAGCCAAGGTCCGGACCACCGGCCGCACCAACGTACCGGTCCTGCGCGCGCTGCGGCTACTCGGTAGCAACTACCCTGCCCTCGTCGCCGTCTGCGGCGAAGCCATCGCGTTCTTCGATCCGCCCGCCTCTACGACGCCCGAAGCCACACCTCCGCAACACCACGAGGCGAGCTTCGCCGAGACCCTGCTCGCCGCGCGCGATGACGGCGAGCTCGCCCCCACCTTTACCCTGCTCGCCCACGTGGCCCAGGGCGCCGCGCCGTTGTTCCGTCGCACGCTGAGCTCCTACGGCGTCTCCGCGAGCGACTTCATCGGTCGCAGCGAAGAGAGCTCCTTCGCCCGCCCCCTTCAGGAGGTGGCCGCGCGCTTCGGCGTCGAACACGACGTCTATCTTCGGCACACCGGCGAGGACCGACTCACCTTGGTGCCCACCAACCCAAGCGCCATCCTCATCGGCGACGGCACCACCGAAGACCCCGCCGTGCTGCGGTATCGATTCGCGCGCATGTTCGAGTGCGCCCGGCCCGGGAGCTCCTTGATCGCCACGCTCGCGCCCGAATCCGCGCAGAACCTCATGTCTGCCGTGCGAGCCGCGTTCGGTCCCGCGGACTCCAAAGGCCCACCGGTGGCCCGCGAAGCGGCCGCACTCGCAGCCGAGCTCTGGCGCACCATGCCCTCGAGCACGCAGCGCCAGGTGAGCAACCTGTTCCGCGTGCTCGCCAGCCTACCCGCGCTGCCCGAACTCATTCAGCACCTCAGCCTGCGCGCGGCGCGCGTAGGACTCGTGCTGGGCAACTCGCTGGACGTGGCGCTCGCTCAGTTCGGCAAGGACTGGGACGCGGACTCGCGCCCGATTCAGCCCACGGCTCAGGATCTCGACCAGGCACTGCGCGAGCGTCCCGCAGTGCGCGGCCTGGTGGCCTTCGCATTGTCGGAGAACCACTTGAGCCTGCGCGCGGCAGTCCTACCCGGAAATCGACAAGACTGAGACGCGCAGCGGGGCGTCCGAGACGGGTCTAGAGCTTGCAGCTCGTATCGGGCGCCGTGCACTGGCAGGCGTTGGCGAAGGCGTCGAGGCCGCCCAGGCTCTGGCAGTAGTCCATCACCGTGCACCCTTCGCCCTGAACCGGACTCGTGTATTCGAGGTTGATCGGCCACAGCCACTCGCCGGACTCCACCTCTTCACCGCCGTCAGTCACACCCTTGACCTTCACGGCGACCACGACCTGCGTCTCGGGCTGGCCGCCGAGCACGTTCTCGCGCAAGCGATCGGCGTAGTTCGACGGGATCAACGTGACGCTCATGACGCCGTGTCCGCCTGGCGGCACCGTCCCCGAGCCCGCGAAGGGGAACGGATTGTCGAGTCCCGGGATGTCGAGTCGAGCTCCGTTGGGCTTGCGAATCTCGATGGTGGCCCCGGTGAGCGAAAGACGATTGGGCTCCGGTCGCGGCGGCACATTGCTGGCGCGCGGCTTGAGCCCGCTCTCGACGCCGAGCGCAGCGTCGTACTGCTTCGCCGCGGCCAGGTTCATCACGCCCTTGAAGACGCAGGTATCGGACTCTGGATTGAACGTGCATCCATCGTCGGCGACGTCGGGGCTGATCGAGCACACCACGTGGAGCGATCCACCGTCGTCCACGCAGCCCGCGACGCTCGCCAGGCTAGCCATCAGCCCCGCGAAAGCCGCGACTCTCAGCGAGTTGCTCCGATCCATTCAACCCCTCCAAAACGCGACCCCTCGCACGAGGCACGCCTCCTAGACTCTATCGAGTCGCGGGAGAGGCTGACAAATTTTGCGGCATGCCCACAAAAGCCGCCGCCACGCGCACGGCTCAGCTGCGAACCAGGCGTTTCACTTCGTCGAGTGCGAGCGGCTCGAGCTTGGTCTCACCGGGTGCGCCGGGCACCACAAAGCGCACCTTGCCGCCCTTACGCTTCTTGTCGGAGCCCAGGAATTCCAGTGTCTTGTCGTCCAAATAGGCGTCCAAGTTCACGGGCAATCCGAGCTTCTCCAGCAGTCTCGTCAGGCGCGCCACGTCGTCCGCGCTGGCCACACCGAGCGCCTTCGAGAGGCGGAACGCCGCGACCATGCCCAGCGATACGGCCTCACCGTGCCGCAGCCCCGCGAAGCCCGTGGCCGCCTCGATAGCGTGCCCCACCGTGTGCCCGAAGTTGAGCAGCGCTCGGACGCCCGTCTCACGCTCGTCCTCGGTGACGATGCGCGCCTTCAGCTGCACCGACATCCGCACGGCATCGGTGGTGGCATCGAAATCACCCGCCACCAGGTCCTCGGCGCGCTCCTCCAACAAACGTACGCTCTGCTCACCATCGAGCCACGCCGATTTCACGACCTCGGCAAGCCCCGCCCGCCGCTCCGCGAGCGGCAGCGTGGTGAGCGTCTCCACATCGCACAGCACGAAGCGCGGCTGATGGAAGCTTCCGATCAGATTCTTGCCCTCCGGACGATCGATGCCCGTCTTGCCCCCCACGGCGCTATCCACCATCGCGAGCAGCGTGGTGGGCAGCTGCCCGAAAGAGAGCCCGCGCAGGATGGTCGACGCTGCAAAGGCCGCCATGTCGCCGACCACGCCGCCACCCACCGCCACCACCAAGGTATCCCGGTCCACCCCGGCGCCCAGCGCAGCGTCCCAAATGCGCTCGATGCTCGCGATGTTCTTGTGCTGTTCTCCTGCCGGCAAGCACACGGTGGTCACCTTGAAGCCCGCCTCGGCCAGCTCCTGCCCCGCGCGATTGCCCCAGGGCTCCTCGACACCGGTGTCGGTCACCAACACCACCTGGCTGCCGGATACGGCGCCGCGCGCGCGCTGCGCCAGCGCATGACGCGAGCCCGCCCCTACTTCGACGCGGTACGTGCGTTCGCCCAGCGGCACCACGATGGAAGCATCGGTCACGATGCGATCGACCGCCTGGGCCAGGTCGCGCACCGAGAGGTGGTCCGTGTCGAGCTCGGCGTGGCATTCCGCGTAGGCGGCCGCACGCTGCTCGAGCACGCTCGTCAGGCGCTGGCGCACCTCGGCGTTCGATCCCGTGAGCAAAGGCCGCCCCTTGCCCGAGCCGACGCGAGCGCACAGCGTATCGAGCGAGGCGCGCAAGGTGATCAAGGTACCCTCGCGCAGCAACCGACGGCGCGACCCTTGATCCACCACCGTGCCCCCTCCGAGGGCCACGACCTTGGCGCTAGGATCACTCAGGATCTCGGCCAGCAGCGTGCGCTCGAGCTCACGGAAGACGCTCTCCCCGCGGCGCTCGAAGATCTGGGGGATGGAAAGCCCCGCTCGCTGCTCGATGCGCTGGTCCAGGTCGACCACCGGACAGCGCCACAACTCACCCAGGGCTGCCGCGACCTGCGACTTTCCGCTGCCCATGGGACCCGACAAGAACACGCGCTCAGACATCAGGCCCGAAGTCTGTCCCGAAATGCCCGATCAGGCACGAAGCCTGATTCCGCGGCAATTTCAGGTCACTTTTGGGCCGACATCAGCGCCTGATCGCGATTCACGATGCGCGGTGTAATGAAGATCAAGAGCTCGCTGCGCTGGTCGAGCATGCGGCGGCGCTGGAACAGGAGCCCGAGGATCGGGATGTCTCCGAAGAACGGGACCTGGTCCACCGTGCGGCCGCTGTTGCGGGTGTAGATGCCGCCGATCACCGCGGTGTGCCCGTCGGCGATGAGGAGCTCGGTGTTGGCCTCGCGCTTGAGGATGGTGGGCTGACCGTTGGCGCCCGTGCGGGTGAAGTCCGGCTCGTTGCGCGTGACGTGCACCTTCATGGCCACCGAACCATCGGCGGTCACGTGCGGCGTGACGCTGAGCTCGAGCACGGCGGTCTGGAACGCCGTCTGCACGCCCTGCGCGCTCACCTGCGAGTAGGGGATCTGGGTACCCTGCGAGATCTTGGCGGCGTGGTTGTCGAGCGTGAGCACGCGCGGCGAGCTGATGATCTTCACCGCGCCCGTGGACTCGGCGGCGCTCAGGCGCACGTTCAAGTTGTAGTTGCCGTCCACACTGCCGAAGGTGAGGCCCAGCGCGCCACCCGCCCCGGTACCCGTGGCAGCCGGCAAGTTGACCGCGAAGTTGGGCACCGGCGTCGTCGCCGCCAGCGGAGACAAGCCCTGGGTGGGCGTCTGACCGTCGTAGGCACCGCCCGCCATGCCGATGTTGCTGGGGAACACCAGGCCGGTCTGGTTGCCGAAAGCCTGGTTGAAGGAGACGTCACCGCCCCACTGGATGCCGACGTCGCGCACGTAGTTGCTGGTGGCTTCGACGATGCGCGCTTCCACCAGGACCTGCGCCGTCTGCGTGTCGAGCGTACGCACCAACTCTTCCACGTCGTCCAGGCTCTCGATGATGTCGCGCACGATGAGCACGTTGGTGCGCTCGTCCACCGAGACGTTTCCGCGTTCGGTCAAGAGCTCGCGCACGCGCGGCTCCACGTCCTTGGCGGTGGCGTAGCTCACCGGCACGAGCCGCGTCTCCACGGGCGCCAGGGCCACTTGCTGCTTCTGGCGCGCCAGCGCGAGCTCGCGCTCCTTCTCGAGCACTTCCTGGGGCGCCACGCGAATCAGGTTGCCCTTGCGTTCGGCGCCGAGCCCCTTGGCCTGCAGAATCACGTCGAGCGCTTGATCCCAGGGCACGTCGCGCATGCGAATGGTCACCGAGCCGCTGACGTCGTCGCTGGTCACCACGTTCACGCCGCCGACCTCGGCCAGCAGGCGCAGGATGTTGTGGATGTCGGCGTCCTTGAAGTCCAGGTCGATGCGACGCCCGGTGTACTTGGTAGGCGTGCCCGACTTGGCCTGCATGGCCTGGCCGCTGACGAACGAAGCGACCTCCTCGGAGTCGATCTCCACCGGAGCGGCCGGCACCAGCGTGCGCGGCTTGGGCGTGCCTGCTTCGGCGCGCTCGCTCGGCGCGAACAACCACACGATGCGGTTCCCCTCGCGAATCGCGGTGCCCGAGGAGTCCGGCGTGCGCTCGACCTCGACCAGCACGCGGTCCCCGTCGTGGCTCACTTGCACGCCCTTCACCACCTCGAGCCCCTCGCGCGTGATCTTGCGCTGGGCCGAGGCACCGATGGCGGCGCCCTTGATCTCGAGCCGGGCTGGGCCCACGGCTCCCGGATAGACGCGGAACTCCGCGGGCCGACTCAACTCGACGACCACGCGTTCGCGACCATCCCGTCGCTCGAGCAAGACGTTGCGGACTTCGGAGCTGCGCCCCTCCCCACTGCTCGCGGTCGCGAGCTCGGCCTTGTCACCTGCGACCGGCACGGCCGCCGTCGAGGCCGCGTCGAGCTCCTCGAGCGCCACGATGATGTCGCCGTCCTTCACACGCGCGCGATAGGAGGCAGGCTCCCGCAGCGAAAGCTCGATGCGCACGCCCTGGGCGCTGGTGCTGGCGGTGGCGGACTTGACGAGGTCGGCGCCCGCGCCGAGCAGCACGCTCTCGTTTTCGAGCGACGCACCGGCCACGTCGATGACCACCACGTTGCCGCCGTCACGCGTACGAACTGCGTAGCTCGGAGCCTCGAAATTGCCGTCGAGGACGACCTCCGCACGGCCCCCCTGGCCTCGCACTTTCACCTGTGTCAGCGCCGCCTTGGACGCCTCGGCGCGCGCCTTGTGCGCACCTTGAGTCGTCATCAGCGCGAGCGCCAACAAGGTCGTCAGTCGAAAGCCTTGCCGCATGAACGCCATCTCCCTCTTCTAGCCCTGGTCGAGATTTTCGGATCCCCACCGGTTTTTGCGCAAAAAAAGAACGCACCAGGGTGATCTCGAAGCCTCGAGACACGCCCGTGCGCGTGCGACTGTGTGCGATCAGCCTTCGTCGCCCCGCGCGCCGGCGATGGCGTTCTGATCGGCTTCGTCCGCAGGGTGCAGCGGGATCACCTGGATCAGCGGCGGACGGTTGGGGCCCGTGGGGTCTTCACGCGCCAGCACCACCTCGTTCTCACGAATGCGGTCCACGCGCCAGTTGAGGGCTACCGGTAGGTTCTCCGCGCCCCCCGTCTGCACCACGTCGGCCTGCCCGACGAAGTCGCCGCGGCTCGTCACGTGGCCGACCCCCCGCTCGTCCACGATCATGGCGCGCGGCTGGTCGATTCCCGTGATGATGGCGATGAGGCGCATGGCCTTGAGCGGCGTGGTCGGCATCAGCACCGTGCGCTGTGCCACCACGGCCGTCTTGCCCTTGAGCTCGATGGCGAAGTTACGGAACGGATCGCGGTTGGCATCGCTCTCCACGAAGTCCGAGTCACGCAAGGGACGCAGGACCTCGGGGGCCGCAGCGGTCGCCGCAGCCGCAGGCGCCGAACCGGCGGTCGGAGCCGCAGGCTTGAGCTCGGGCAGGGTGGTGGTGGTGGGCAGCGCCTCGCTGTCGCCGCAGGCCGAGAGCGCGAGCGTGCACGCGACCAGGCACGGTCCGAGCGTGCGCCCCCGTGAACGGGTGAGCTTGGTGCGCATGGGCGACCTCACGCGTCCTTCCGGCGGAAGGTGGTGGCGAGCACGCCAACCTTCAGCACCAGGCCCTCACCTTGCTCCTGGGGATCCGAGAGCACGATGTTCTCCATGTTGATGGCGCGCTGCAGCCGGCTGACGTTGTAGAAGAACTTGGCCAGCTGGTGGTAGCGCCCGGAGAGCCTGAGGTTCACGGGAATGCTGTAGTAGAACTGCGCGGCCGTCTCGGGCCGCGGCTCCACTGCTTGAATGGTGAGCCCGCTCAATTCGGCGATGCGGTTCAGCTCCGCCAACATCGAGGCAATCTCGGGGTCACGCGGCAAGATGCGCATGTTCTGCAGGTCCACGACCTTGCGGGCTTCCACCTCTTCGCGCAGCTTCACGAACTGTTGCTGCAACGACTTGGCCGCCGCCAGCTCCTGGTCGAGTTGGGCTTTGCGTGACGCCGCCCCCTCGATCTGCTCGGTCAACGGGCCGTGGAAGAGCATGTAGTAGCCGACACCGAGCGCCACCAACAGGATGGCCAGCACCAGCACCTTGCTCGAGGCCGGGAGCTTCGCGAACTGCTGTCCAGCTGAGTCCGCCATTTAGTACCTCACCTTGCAGGTCAACTCGAAAGCCACCGAGGCCTGGGTGTCGCCCCGAGCAGCAGACCCCGACCCCGTGCGCACCAGCACCACGCTCTCGAACAGTCGCGAAAGCGTGAGCCGGCGCAGGAACTCGGCGATGTCTTCGTTGTTCCGCCCTGCCCCCTTGATCTGGCAGCTGCGTCCGTTCTCCTGGAAGCCCGTGATCCACAGGCGTCGCGTATCCCAACCGGGCGTGAACCCCGCCTCGGGGTTCGTCTTCCGCAGCTCGTCCAGCTTCTGCTGATCCACCGTGGGACCGCGGCCCGGGGACAGGATGGCTGACAGCTCCAGCAACATCCGCGAAGGGCCCTGACGCGCACTCAACAGGCCGTTGATGACCTCTTCCAACTTCTTGGATTGATCGAGCTGCTTCTGCAGTTCCTGGAGATTCCCGCTCTGGCCCTTGACCTTCTGGATCTGCTGCTCGAGATCCACGTTCTGCGCCAGCGCCTGATCCAGGTCGGAGCTCAAGCTGAAGTACACGAAGGCCAGCGCGATGCACCAGGCGAACACGGCCGCGAAGTACACGTAGCCCCACACATGCGTGCCGGTGCTCGCCGCTTCCTTGCGCTTGGCCTGAGGCAGTAGGTTGATGCGAATCATGACGCCGCGCGCTCCTTGTCCTTGCGGAGCGCCAGGCCGAACGCCACCGCGGCGGCGGGCCCACGTCCATCGAGCTCGGGCGCGCCGAGACTCTTGCCGTCGAGCTGGGCGGCCTTGAGCGGGTCGATGACCTCCACCGGGGCGCGACAGCGCTGCGAGATAGCTTCTTGCAGGGCACCCAGTCTCGCCGAACCGCCGGACATCACGACGCGCGCAATCTCCCGGTCACCGCTGGTGGCCAGGTAGAAGTCGAGAGAACGCTGAATCTCACCGGCCAGGCTCAGCACGACCTCCTGGATGATGCGCGGAACTTCCTGAGGAATGATGCCGCCGCCCGAACCACACTTGTACGCCTCGGCCTCTTCCTGGCTGATGCTCAGCTGACGCTGGATCTCTTCGGTCACGGCGTTGCCGCCATTGGCGATGTCACGCGTGAACGCGGTGTTCCCATCGGCCAGGATGTTGATCGTGGTGAGCGATGCACCGACGTGCATCAACACCGTGGTCTGTCCCTTGACGGGTGCGCCGTAGCCGGCCTCGAAACAGTTCTGCACCGTGAAGGCGTCGAGATCGATGACCTTCGCCTTCAGCTTTGCTTCGCTCGCCAAGTTGACGAGATCCTGAATCTCTTCCTTCTTGGCCGCGACCAGGAGCACGTCCATCTGGCCCTCTTCCTGGCGACGACGTAGGACCTGGTAGTCGAGCTCCACGTCGGAGACATCGAAGGGGATGTGCTGCTCTGCTTCCCACGCGACCTGCTCGCGTAGCTCGGCCGCAGTCATCAAGGGCATGGTGACCTTCTTGATGATCACGCTGTGTCCGCTGATGCGCAGCGCGACGTCCTTACGGCGCTGCTTGTGGAACAGCTTGTCGAGGCCTTCGATGACGGCCGCCGAGTTCATGATGTGGCCGTCGACGATGCTCTGAGACGGAAGCGGGTGATACCCGAAGCGGACGAGCGAGCGCGCGCCCTTCCGGCCTTCCTTGATCTCACAGACCTTAATCGAGCTCGACCCGATGTCGACGCCGATGAGGTTTTTGCCCTCGGACATGTGGGAGCATCACTCCTCCTCGCCGAACACGCGCACGCGGTCCGCAAGGCTCAAACCCAGGGCTTCCAGGATCTTCCGCTTGGTATCCATGCGGCACCCGTAGCCCCTCTCCACGCGGTCGATCGTCAAAACCGACAAGTTGGCGCGGCGGGCGAGCTCTGCTTTGGACATCATCCGCTCGATGCGGATGCGCCGTACGTTGTTACTCGACTTCTTGGGAGTCGTGCTCGGGGTCCCGCCGGACTTGATGTCCTCGGGGGCCTCGTCTTCGTCTTCTTCTGTTTCACGTGCCGCGTCGCGCACATTGCGCGCGCCGCGAACAGCGCTGGAGGGTTCCGCGTCCGACGCAAGTTCGGCAGGTCCACCCGCGCGGTCGCTCGAGCCCATCGTGCGCGCAGTGCGCGCAGAGGAACCCGTCGCTGAACCCAGCGAGAGTGCTGCTGCGGAGACCTTGTCGTCCTGCTCCATGGTCCGAGAACCATCCACGGCGAAACCCGTGCTTCGCCAGCACTCAACTTATGGAGCAATAGGGCGCAACGTCAAGCAATATTTGATAATTTGCCCATCATTGATAGACAAATGACACATAATTATAGGCAAATGATGTGTTTGCACGCGACCAAAGCGCGAGCTCACACGCCGTTCCATCTTCTCGGTTGTCAACGAGCGACCACTAACCCCTCGATGTTCTCATTCGCGGCCCGTCTGCAGCCAAAAAACTGCAGCTCCGTTGACACCACCCCGCGTCTCACCTGGAGCGCGCAAAACGTTGAAGCAACCGCCCTTGGGCCCTACGCTGAAGCACGTGCGTCGTAGCCTCCCGAAGTTTCCGCGATCCGTCGCGATCCTACTGAAATGCCTAACGATTGTGTGCGGGTCTTGGTTCATGGTCGGAACCGTGCGCGCCGACCGCAGCCACACCGTCGCGGCAGGCCAGAGCCTCGCGGCCATCGCCCGCAAGTACGACGTCACGGTCTGGTCTTTGGCCGCCGCCAACGCGATCACGCCTGAGACGCCCGTGCGCACTGGCCAAGTGCTCAATGTGCCCGATAAGGGAGTCGTTTATGTAAACGCTGGTCAGACGCTGTGGAGCGTGGCGCGCCGTCACGAGTGCACCGTCGAGGCACTCGCGAGCGCCAACGGACTGACGACCGCGTCGAACCTGCGACCGGGCATGCGCCTGGTGTTGCCGGGACACAAGCCGAGTCCGGGCGGGGTCAAGGAACCGCGCGAGGCCGGGGGTCGCTCCTGGGGCACCCCCAAGAAGCGCGGACACGTGACGCTCTACCGCGTGGCGACGCAACAAAACTTGGCGCTGACGCTCGTGGACAAGCGCGGGCGCGTGACGCCGAACGCCACCCAGCAGCTTTCGCGTTTCCTCCGGCCGCGCAATTCCAAGAAGACCAAGAAGCCCCAGGCGCGCCTGCTCGCGCTCCTGGCTCAGGTGTCGGATCACTTCGGCGGGCGCAAGATCCACGTCATCAGCGGCTACCGCATGGCCGGCGGACGCACCAATGAAGAGAGCCGTCACGTGGCGGCGGCGGCCATCGACATGCGCGTCGAAGGGGTGCCGAATCGCATTTTGCGCGACTACCTGCGGCACTTCGACGACGTCGGAGTCGGCTACTACCCCAACAGCACCTTCATCCACTTCGACGTGCGCTCCAAGAACGCTTACTGGGTCGACCTCTCGAGCCCAGGCCAGAAGGCGGCCTACGTTCCGCGCGACGAGCGCGAGGGTTTCGAGGGCAAGACCACGGGCCTCGCAGACCTGGCGAAGTCTCTCGAGTCCACCATCGAAGACATCGACCCGCATGGAGAGCCGGACGAGGTCCAGGCGGACGACGAGTAGCCGCTCCGGCGTGAGCAGCCGTCAGAGAATACCGAACTCGGAAAGCCGGCGGTAAAAGGTTCGACGCGGCATGCCCAACGCGGTGGCCGCCTTGACGCGGTTCCAGCCGTGGCGCTCCAGCGCTTCCAGGATGCGCTGGCGCTCGCGCTGCTTGAAGCCGCGCACGTCGTGGGGTCGATCGCTGGGGGAGGCTTCGACCAGCTCGCTCGGCTCGAGGCCATCGGCGCCCATCTCGGTGGCGTCGGACACGTCGGCGTCGGGGGCGTCCAACGCGGGGGGCTGAACCAGGGACCCGTCGCTCCAGGGCAGGTCGCGCACGTCGATGCTGGGGCCCTCGGTCATCATCGCCGCGCTCAGCAGCATGTGCTCGAGCTGGCGGATGTTGCCGGGAAAGCTCTCCTGCGTGAGGCGCTCGAACACGGCGCGGGTGAGGCGCTTGGCCCGACCGCCGTGCTTGGCGGCGATGCGGGCGAGCAGGTGCTCGCACAAGAAGGGCAGGTCTTCTCCGCGCTCGCGCAACGGGGGAAGGCGCACTTCCACCACGCTCAAGCGGTAGAACAAGTCCTCACGCAAGCGCTTCTCACGCACGAGCTCGGAGAGCGGCCGGTTGCTGGCGACGATCACGCGCACGTCCACCGCGAGGTCCTGATCCGAGCCGACCGGGCGCACCCTGCCCTCCTGGAGCACGCGCAAGAGGTCGAGCTGCATGCGCGGTGGGATGTCGGCGAACTCGTCGAGGAACAGCGTGCCGCCCTGGGCCAGCGCGAACAGCCCCTTCTTGTCGCGGTCGGCACCGGTGAAGGCACCGCGTACGTGCCCGAACAACTCGCTCTCGATGAGCGACTCTGGCAAGGCGCCGCAGTTCACCGCCACGAAGGGCGCGCGATGGCGGGCGCCGGCGGCGTGGATGGCCCGCGCCACGAGCTCCTTGCCCGTACCGCTCTCGCCCTGGATCACCACCGAGACGCTCGAGTCGCGCACGCGGTCGATCAGCGAGAACACCCGCTGCATGGCCTGGCCGTGTCCGATCATGCCGTGCTTGAGTGCGCTCTCGGTGAGGGCCGAGCGAGCCCCAGACAGCGCGCGCTGCGCGTGCTCGAGCTCCTCGGTGCGCGCCTCGAGCAGGCGCTCCATTTCGGCCTTGGTGCTCTCGAGCTCGCGGTTCTTGTGCTCGAGGGCGATCCGACGCCGCTCGTTTTCTCCCCACAGGCGGGTGTTCTCCAGGGCGATCGCGGACTGATCGGCGAAGGCCATCAGCAGGTCCACGTCTTCGTCCTGGAAGCGACCGGCGCGCATGCGGTGCTCCAGATAGAGCACGCCTTCCACGCGCTCGGGCCCGCGAATCGGCACGCAGGCCACGGACTTCAGCATCAGCTTGTGCACCGACATGAACTCGTTGACGCGTCGGTCGTCGCGAGCATTGACGGTGACGATGGGCTCGCCGTCGATCAACACGGCCTCCGCGATGGAGCGCGAGAACGCGACGCTGGCGTCCTGCTCGCGACCGACGCTGGCTCGCACCGTGTGAGGCATCAGCTGCTCACGTTCGTCGAGCAGCAGCACGAAGCCCCGCTCCGCGCCCGAGAGCTCGACAGCGGCGTCCGTGATGCGCTCGAGCAGGCGACTCAGGTCGCGCTCGCGGGCTAGCCTCTTGATGATCTCGAGCAGGCGCTCGAAGCGCGGATCGACCCGGCCGGAGCGGCTGGCGCTCGCGGTGGTCTCGAAGCGTGAGGCCGTCAAAGAAGCCGTGGCGGTGGCGCCGTCGATCACAGCCCGACGTCGCGGATCGGCACGGAACCCGTCGCGCGCCTCACGCGGAACCCTGGCGGCTTCGCGCTCGATGATCTCGGCCGCGTCGAGCAGGCAGCGGCGCGCCAGAACCTCCGAGCCGAGCGCGCGATGCAGCTGGGCTTGAGCCGTGAGCACCTGCCACCCCAGTTCGCGTTCGTGCTCTTTGAGCTCCACCTTGGCCAGACGCTCGAGGTCGCCCAGCGCACCCTCGATGTCACCGTTGGCCGCGCGCGCGCGTGCCAGCAGCAGCTTGAGTCTCGTGCGCATGTCTTCGATGCCTTCGGACTCGACCAGGCTACGAGCCCTCGCGAGGCGCGCAGCGGCTGCGGAGGCATCGCTCGCACCGGAGCGATCGAGGAGACACTCGGCGGTATCGAGGCACACTTCGGTGAGCTCGCGCTTGCGCGCCACGCGCTCGAAGTGCCCGGCAGCAGCGTCGTAGCGTACGAGGGCACCCTCGGTCTGGCCTTGGCGCGCGGCGACGTCACCCAGGATTTGGAGGGCCTGGGCCTTCTGCGCCTCGATCTGCCACTGCTCCGCGTCCGCCAGCGATGTCTCCGCGATGGCCCGCGCCCGCTCGAACGCGCCCAAGTAGAGGTGCAAGAACGCCAGGTTGTTTTGCGCCATGATCGCCATGGCGAAGCGCCCTGCCCTGCGCAGCCAGCGGCCCGCCAGGGCGTAGTGCTCGGCGGCCACGTCGGTTTGCCCGAGTCGATGGCTGATCGCCCCGTAGTTCGACGCGAAGGTTCCCATCAGACCGACGTCCCCTGCGACGCGAGATGCCGCCAGGGCGCGCTGGTAGGTGGCGACGGCGGCGGACAGCTCACCCGCCCGGTCGTAGGCCATGGCCTGATAGCCGAGCACTTGGGCTCGTTCGCGCTCCAGACCGAGCTCGCTGGCCAGCCCGAGCGCCTGCTCGAAGCGAGCCTCGGCCTGCGCGCGATCACCGCCCATGCTGATGAGCCAGGCCTCGATGGCGAGTAGCTCGGCGCGCGCGGCATCGCGGGACGGCGCGGCTGCCAAACCGGCCTCCACCACCCTGCCGGCCTGCACGCGATCACCGCGTCGCAGGTGGACGCGCGCGAGCTCACGGCAAGCAGGAGCAAACAGCGCGCCCGAGCTGGCCTCGGAGAGCTCGGAGAGCACTTCGGCCGCAGCATTCAGATCGCCACGCGCCACGTGCGCCCGCCCGCTGACGAGCCGAGCACGTGTCCGCAGCTCGAGCGCCTGCCCCGCGTCCTCCATCAACGTTCGCGCGGTGGCGAGGCATGCCTCGAGCTCACCCAGGCCCTCCTCCAGCTCGGCGGCGGCCAACTGCAACTGCCCGCTCAACGCACCTCGCGCTGCCGGCAGTCCGGCGCGCGCGAGCACGAGCGCCTGATGGGAGAGCCCCGCTTGCCGCAGCAAATTCACGGCCGCATTCACGGTCTTGCCGAAGCGCATGCGGTCGCCCGCCGCGACACACAGCTCGGCGACCAATGGCGCGGCGAGCTCTGCCGCTGCCGAACCTTCGAGGACTCGCTTGGCCAGCACCGCCAACGTCTCGCCCCCGCTGCGTCGGACCCACTCGGCGAGCACGCTGTCGGTCGGCCACATGCCCGCGCCACTCTCGCGCAGAAGGCGCGCCGCCACGAGCTCGACCCGGGTCTGAGGCCACGCCTCTCCCAGCAATCCCGCCACGACTGACTCGGGGATTCCGAACTCGGCTGTGGCGCGCGCCGCGACGAGCACCAGGAACGCGCTGCGCGCCGGCGGCGAGAGCTGCTCGAAGCGCTGCCGCAGCAGGCCAGCGCCGATCTCGCCGGCCGGTAGCTGAGAGACTTCCTGCGCCGTGATCTCGGGACGCGCGAAGACCAACGCGAGCGCTTCGACGAGGAGCCCCGGATTGCCAGCCGCATGATCCACGAGGGCCTCGGCGAGGGCCGGTTCCACCGAGCCGAGGCAGTCCCGCACCAGGGCTCGCTGCACTTCGCCACCGAGTGGCGTGAGCTCCCACGTGCGTGGTGCGGGCAAGGCCTGCAACCGGGATCCGTCCGAAAGAGAGCTGGTAGCGACGATGGCTGCAGCGTCCGCGCCGAGCTCGCGCAGCGCCACGCCGAGTGCGCGCACGAAATCGAGATCGGCTAGCTGGAGATCGTCGATCAAGAGAACGGGGCGGCTCGTCGCGCCGGCAGCACCGAGCGTCGACACCAGCTGCTCTACCGGATCGCTCGACAGGCTTCCCGCCAGCTGCCCCCCCAGGGTCTGCGACGCAAGCTGCGCCAGCCCGGGGCTCGCTTCGCCGCCAAAACGCAGCTCGAACACGCTGCGTCCCGAGAGCTGCAGGCGCCACTTGAGCTCCCGCAGCGTGCAGCTCTTGCCCATGCCGCGTGCGCCGAGCACCACCTGCGTGGAGGGCTCGGGCGATGCCCCCTCGAGCGCCTCGAGCAACTCCTCGCGGCCGCGCGGACGCGGAGGCGTGAAGAGCGGCGCGCTGCTCACGCCGCGAGGACGGCTCGAGCGTCGCAAGGCACGCTCCAACATGGCGGCCAGCTCATCTGCACTGGCTGCGCGCTGACGTCGATCTGGCGCGAGACCGCTGAGTGCGGCTTGAAGCAAGCTCTCCCGCAGGCCCGTAGCAGCTTCGTGCCGGGGCAACTCACCGCGCAGCTTGGCCTGCAACGCGGCGCCGCCGAGCTCAGCGAAGGGCGGCCGTCCCGTGGCGAGCGCCCACACGGTGGCCCCGAGTGCATAGACATCGCTCGCCACGGTCGGCTCGCCGCCGTGGAAGAGCTCCGGCGCCATGAACAGAGGCGTGCCGCTGCCGCTCAATGAGCTCTCGAAGCGATCGCCCACCCCCACCCGCGATGAGAGCCCGAAGTCGATCAGGTTCGGCCCATGCGCGGCATCGACGATCACGTTCGCGGGCTTCAAGTCGCCGTGCACGATCCCCGCGCGATGAATGCTCGAGACCACTTGCAAGGCGCGCACGAGCAGGGCTACCGCTTGCTCCAAAGGCTGCTCGCTCGCCCACGCGTCGAGCGGCTTTCCGTCGACAAAGGCGCGCGTGAAGAAGGGCCCCGCAGGAATCTCTTGGCCCTCGGGCATGACGCCGAGGTCATAGACTTGGGCGACGCCCGGTAGGCTCAGCGATGACAGCAGCGCGAATTCGCGCACGAACGAATTGCGAAACGCCGGGTCGCTCGAGCGGTCCAGGCCCTTGAGCGCGATCGGTTGCCCGCCGTGAAGGCAGTCCTCCACGAGATACACGCCCCCGGCTGCGCCGGAGCCGACGCGGCGCAGGTAGCGATAGCGGGCTGGTCGTTGAGCCACGCTCCAACCCTAGCCGAGCCAGGCACACATTGGCAATCCGGCACATAGAAGCACACGTCAATAAGCTCGCTGCGCCAGATTGTGCCAACAATCGACAAACGAGACCGCCCGGCGCCGCGGAGGGCCAGGCTCGAACTCCCACAAATGCCCGTGAACTCAGCGCTTGGGACGCGCGAGCACGATCGGCGGTGCCTCTTCGACGAGCAGGTCGTCGTCGAGCTCGAGCGGCAGGAGCAAGGCCTGGGGGGCCTCCTCGAGCTCGACCATGTCTTCCACGACCGGTTCCAGAGCAGGTTCGCCGCGCAGGGCGTGGAGCTCATGGAGGTGCGCGCGACCATGGCGGCCGGCGACCGCTGCAGACTGCGGCGGCTGATTCGAAGGGGGATGCCGCACCGCATTGCCCTGGCTCGGCGTGATCGGGATCGGCCGATAGGAGCCGTGCCCGCGAGCCAGACGCTCGTCCTCACGGAAGACCTGCTGATAGTAGCGAGCGAGCGCCTGATGGTTGGGGCTCACGCCGGTGGACAACGCGTAGTCCTCCAACGCGTGGGCGAGGTGGAGCGCGCTCGGATAGCGTCGCCCGCGATCGCGGGACAGCGCCGTGAGCACAATGAACTCGAGCTCTTGCGGATAGCCCGGCACCCAGTGGCTCGGCGGTGTCACGTCGCGCTCGACGATCGCCGTCATCACCTCGATCTCACCGCCATGAAACAGACGGCGGCCGGTGGTCAGCTCGTAGAGCATCACGCCCACCGCGAATACGTCGGAGCGCTTGTCGATGCGCTGCCCGCGCACCTGCTCGGGCGCCATGTACGCGAGCGTGCCCTTGATGGTGCCGCTATGGGCCTCGTCGCGCGCCGTGTGGGCCACGCCGAAATCCAGCAGTTTTGCGAAGCCGTCGGGCGTGATCATCACGTTGTGGGGCGTCACGTCGCGGTGCACGATGCGCATCGGGCGACCTTCGTCGTCGTTGCGCTCGTGGGCATGGTGGAGCGCATCGCAAAGCTGCTCGACCGCGCTCACCACCGCGTCGAAGGGCATCGGGATGCCTTCGCGGGCTCCGGCAGCACACAGCTCGGCCAGCGTGAAGCCGGGCACGTGCTCGATCACCAGGTACCAATGCCCCTCGGCGTAACCGAGGTCGTAAATCTGCGGGATGTTCGGGTGGTTCAGCGCGGACAGTACGTGCGCCTCGTCCTGGAACATCCGCACGGCCTCGGGGTGGTGCGCGAGATGCTGGAACAGGCGCTTAACAACCACGCGACGACGGAACCCTGCCTCGCCGGAGTACTCGGCAAGGAACACCTCGCCCATGTTGCCGTTCGCAAGCTTTCTCTGCAGTCCGTAACGGCCGACTGCTTCGACCACCATGCACGGGAGTGTAATCGCAGCCGGCCCGATTCGCGATACTCCTTAGGTTTGCTGGCCCCAAAGAAACGCGCGCACAATGTGGGCTCCGCTACCGACCCGCCCCGGGATCCGCGCTTCCACTACGCAGCTGTCCACGGCGAGGCTACAAAGTCCGGCGCTCGGGATCCGTCGAACCCCCCGGGCCAGGAACGGACATGGGGTTGTTTAGCGACAGGGCTTACGTGGTGGTCGGGGGTGGACGTGGCATCGGACGCGCCACGGCGCTCGCGCTGGCTCAACACGGCGCCCGGCTGGTCATCGACGACGTCGGGTGCGACGCCAATGGCGAGGGCCATGATCCGAATGTCGCTGCCGAGGTGGCCGCCGAGATCCGGAGTCGCGGAGGGGAGGCGCTGGCTCTGTCGCTCGACGCGCGCACCCGGGATACCCCGCAGCGGCTCGTGGAGGCGTGCACCAAGGCGTTCGGCGTGGTGAACGGCGGCCTCTACTGCGCAGGCTTCACGCGCGAGCGGGCCCTCCTACGCATGAACGACGAGGACCTCGACAGCCTGCTCGACGTGCAAGTCCGGGGAGCCTTTCGTTTTACGCGCGATCTGGGCCGAGCCCTGGTCGACCAGCGACAGGGCGGCAGCATCGTGTTGTGCAGCTCCAACGCCGCCTTCTTCGGCAGCGCGGCCCAGGCCGGAGCGGCCGCAGCGGCTGGTGCAGTGGCCAGCCTGGCGCGCACGGCAGCCACTGAACTGCGCCGCCAGGGCGTCCGCGTCAACTGCGTGATCCCCACCGCGCGCACGCGATTGACCGAACATCTGCCCCTGTTTCGCTCCATCAAGGCTGATTCCCTCAGCGCCGAACATGTCGCGAGCGTGATAGGGCACCTGCTCTCCGATGCCGCGCAGGACGTGCATGGCGAGCTTATCGGCGTGGCCGGTGGTCGGACCTACGCCTTCCGCATGAGCGAAACGAGCGGGCTCTTCCGTGAAGGCCCGCCCGTCGAGTGGGGAGATTTGGCAGCCGGATGGCGTGAAGTTACACGGACCTAGGTCTGGCCTTCACGAAGCACGGCTGGCGCGGCGCCCGGCCGCTCAGGTCCCAAACAGGTCGATGATCACGACGCCGCGGTTCTTGTCCTCGGACTCTTCCTGCGGATCGTGTGGCCTGGCGGGGGGCACCGGCAGCTCGAGGTATGGCTGAGGCGCATTGCGGCGCTCGCGCTCTTCTCGTTGCCGAATCTGCTCGATGATGAACGGCGGTAGCATCGCTCGCTCCTAACCACCCTCGCGGGTACCCTGAGCCTAAGCTCAACTCAGTGCAATCGCAGTGCCAGTTCCTAATCGTAGCGTCTTCACACCAAGCGTTAACCAAGCCTCATCGGAATTCTACGCTGACTCACTGAAATCAGTCTACTCAGCGACGCAATCTCAACAGAAACTCACCATGCTTTGGTTCCGTGTCAAGCCCGCCAGCTTCCACAGTTGGGACCGAGGATTTCACCTCTGCATACCTCGACGCACCCATTGCTCCCCGTGACGTCTCGCCGAGATTGCGGGGCCAACTTGCCCCGTACCCTTGTTTGGTGGTGCTGCTGGTGCTGGATTTTCATGTCGTCGAGCGACTCCCTAGCCCAGGTCACAGAACCTGCCTGGGATGGCCTAGACGCGCTGACCACAGTGCTCACGGAGTCCCAAGTCCCCTTCAGTGCGCCGGATCACTTGGATCTCTCACGCCTCACGCCGGACGACGCGGTGCTGATCGTGAGCCCACGTCAGAGTCTGCCCGTGCAGGGACTCACCACCTTCTTGCGAGAGGGCGGACGCGTTGCGCTGTTCGATGACGTGGGGGCCGGCGATCGGCTGCTCTCGGCATATCAAGTGTCCCGGGTCCCGGTACCCGCTGGCAGCGCCCCCGCGCTACGCGGCGATCCCTCGCTGCTCATTGCTTACCCAGCTAGCGAGCATCCCCTGGTAGCCGGGGTCTCGCTGCTGCTCACCAACCGCGCCAGCGAGCTGAGGCACCCGGACCTGCGACCGGTCTTCACTTTCGGCCGCTCCCACCGCGCGCTCATGCTGGCCGGGGCGGTGGGCGGTGGGCGCCTCGTCGCGGTGGGCGACGGCAGCGTGCTCATCAATCAGCTGATGGCGGCCCCCTCACACCGTCGCTTCGCCAGCAACCTGGTCTCCTACCTCGCGCGCCCAAACGGTCGCATCTGGCTGGTCGGGCCCAACACCACCTTCGAGGGCAGCTACGGGAGTCCCGCGTTGGCCCTGTCGCGCCTGGAAAACTGGCTCAAGCGACTGGCGCGTCCCGATTTTCCGCCGGCCGTGCTGTGGCTGCTCTCGGTGGCCCTGGCAGGCATCGCGCTGGTCGTCGCCGCGGGCGCCCTGCCCCGCCGTTCGCCCTACGTGAGTCCCGAGCTGTTCCCCGAGTCCGAGGTGTTTGCGGGCTTCGCTGGCCGGATCGCCGCCGTGGAACGCGAAGGGGTGAGCTTGTTGTGGCCGCTGCTCGACTATCGGCGGGAACTCGAGGCCGAGCTCACCCATCGACTGTCCTTGGGGGGTGGCTTCGAGCGCGCGGAGGCCCTGCAAAGCGCGAAGCGACGCGGACTCTCGGCGAGCGACGTGCAGGCCTTCGGGAATCTGCTGGATGAGCTCGAGTCACTAGCGGCCCAGGGCGGCGTCGGCGAGTCCAAACGGCGGATTCGGGTGAGCGAACTGAGAAACGTGGTACGCAAGGGCGAAGAGCTGCTCGCGAAGCTCGGGAACGACAAGACATGATGCAGAGGAGAATCGACGAGCGCTCTCTGGCGCTATCAGCTCAACGTGCGGCCACGGTGGTGCAAGAAGTCCAACGCGCCTATGTGGGGCCGCGCGAAGTGGCCGAACTGCTGCTCATCTGTTTGTTGGCGCGCGGGCACGTGCTGCTCGAAGGCGTACCGGGCGTGGCCAAAACCACCCTGGTCAAGGCGTTCGCCGCGACCTTGGGCTGTGCCTTTCGGCGCATCCAGTTCACGCCCGACCTGCTGCCCGCCGATATCACGGGCACCTACGTACTCTCGCCGCGGTCCGGTGAGTTCCAGCTGCGCGAGGGCCCGCTGTTCGCCAACGTGGTGCTGGGCGACGAAATTAACCGCGCGCCCGCCAAGACCCAGAGCGCCTTGCTCGAGGCGATGCAGGAATCCCAGGTCACCATCGAGGGCGACACGCGTCCCCTCCCCCAGCCCTTCATCGTGCTGGCCACCCAAAACCCAGTGGAGCAGGCGGGCACCTATCCGCTGCCGGAGGCGCAGATCGATCGCTTCCTGGTGCGCCTGTTGATCGGCTATCCCGACGCGAAGGACGAGCTCAATATCCTGCTCCGCCACATGGACCCGGTGGCGTTGCCGGCCCGCGTGCTCGAGCCGGGTGAGATCCTGGCCATGCAGGAGCTCGTGCACGGTGTGCACGTGGAGAACGAGGTACTCGAGTACGTGGTGCGCCTTTCGCAGTTCACGCGCCAGCACTCGCGCGTGTACCTGGGCGCCTCGCCGCGCGCTTCGCTGGCGCTCACGCAGGCAGCCCGCGCGCGCGCGCTCGCCAGTGGGCGTCCATTCGTGATCCCGGACGATATCAAGGCCCTCGCGGTGCCGGTGCTCGCGCATCGTCTGGTGCTCACGCCCGAGGCCGAGATGGAGGGCGTGGCCCGCGAGACCATCATCGAGAACGCGCTCGACCAGGTACCCCATCGCTGGGAAGCCGCGCGCTAATGCTCCCCATCCCCACGCCGCGGGCGATCGCGCTCTTCCTCGGGTGCATCGGCATGTGGACCGTGGGACTCGTGACGCGCTCCTGGGCCGCCACCGCGCTCGGCTCGGGGGCCGTGATCCTGCTCGCTGCCGTCCTGGCGGCCACGATTCCGCTGGGGCGGCGCGTGCGCGCGCAGCGCCTCGAGTTTGCCTGGTGGCTGGCCCAGCGCGATGGCTTGAGCGGTGCCGTGGTGCCGCAGGTGCCCTTCCAGATCCGCTGCTACGTGCGACACCGCGGGACCACGCCCATCGAACTCACGCGGGTGGAGCCCATCCTGGCGCCAAGCGCGCGTGTGCTCGACCTGAGCCCTGCGCACATCCACGTGTCCCCGCGGGCGCGCAACGAGTTCGCCTTCTCCATCATCGCCGCGGCGGCAGGACGCGTGGTGCTGCACGGATTGGCGGTGAACCTGCGCGGGCCACTGGGGCTGTTCGACGTACCGCTCTACTTTCCCAACGCGCTGGCGGTGAAGGTCTTGCCGCGTAGCGTGGCCCTGCGATCCACGGTGCGGCCGGCAATGACCGGACAACCCATCGATCGTCCCGGTCGGCATCGCATGCGACGTCGCGGCGGTGGCACCGATCTGCACGAGCTGCGTGAGTTGCAGCCAGGCGATCCCTTCAAGTCCATCGCCTGGAAGGCGAGCGCCAAGGCGGGTCAGCTGCTGGTGCGCGAGGTGGATCAGGAAGTGCAGCAGACGCTCTTGCTGGTGGCCGACGTGGCGGGCTCCATGCGCGGCGGACGGCTGGGGGAACGTAAGCTCGACTTCGCGCTCGAGCTGTGCGTGGCTCAGGCCCGAGCCTGGTTGGATCGCGGTGATCGCGTGGGCCTCATCACGGTGGACGGACGCGTGCTCGGGCACGTACCCCCCGGCGAAGGCCCCGCGCAACTCATCCGCCTCTACGACGCGTTGCTCGCCACCACCGAGGTGGTCGACTCCGACCTGACGGCGCTCGACGATCGCGCGGTCATCGAACTGGTGGCCCGCTACGTTCGGCACCAGGACGGCCTCGACTTCGGTCATGGTCGGGGTGGCTGGGACGTGAGCTCGCTGGTGCAGCACGTGAAGGGCGCGCTGCCGGCCGCGCGCTCCGGCGAGGCTCCGCAAGCCGCCACCCAGGCCGGCGTCGAGCTACGCCGATTTTGCCGGGAACGCGGGCTGTCCTTGGCGCATCGGGCCACGCCCGCGGGAGGCGACAAGGCCGAGGGCTTGAGCGCTGCCCTGCGCTTGGCGGGCGGCCATACGCGTGTGCCCCAGACCATCGTGTTGATCACCGACCTCGACGGACTCGTGGACTACGACGGGTTGCGTGCCGCAGCACGCTTGCTGTCGCGGCGCGGTCATTCGCTGAGCCTGCTGGTCCCCGACGCCCAAGCCCTGGCTCAGCCAGACATCCATGCAGATGCGGAACCTGAGCTGCGTGTGATCTACGGGCGGGCCGAGCAGCGTCGACTGCGCGAAGCCACCCAGCGCTTCCTCAAGCTCGGCGTGGGGGTGCAAGTGGTCAAGCCAGGCCAACCCACCCGGACGGCCGAGCCGAAGCGGTTTACGAGAGCGACGAGGAGTGCGTGAGCGAAGTACCAGAGTGGGAAGACCCCCGGCGCGTCTTGGCGCGCCACGGACTGGCCCCCAAGCGCGGCTTTTCCCAGAATTTCCTGACAGCGCGCAGCGTCGTGGAGCGCATCGTGGACGCGCTGGCGTTGCGCCCGGGCGAGCCGGTGGTGGAGCTCGGTCCTGGCCTGGGCACGCTGACCGCGGCCCTGCTGCGTGCGGGCGCACAGGTCACCGCGGTGGACATGGACCACGACATGCTGCGCGTGCTCGGACAGGAGCTCGGCCACGTGGCGGGCTTTCGCGTACTCGAAGGGGACGCCACCCAAGTGAACCTGGCGGAGCTCGCGGGAGGCGGCAGCATCGCGGTGGCGGGCAATCTCCCGTACGCCGTGACGGGCGGCATCTTTAGGCGTCTGGTGAGCCAGTATCGCCATGTAGACCGAGCCGTGCTGATGGTGCAGCGGGAGGTGCGCGACCGCCTCTTGGCCGAAGCTGGCACCAAGGCCTACGGAGCGCTCACGGTGTTCACGCGCGGCGTTTTCGAGGCGCGTTCGGTGTGCATCGTGCCGGGGGGCGCCTTCCACCCGCCCCCCAAGGTCGAGAGCGCGGTGGTGGCGCTGGCTCCGCGCAAGCGTGTGATTGACGTGGAGCGTCGGGGCTTCGAGCGCAGTGTGCGCGCGTCCTTCGAGGCCCGCCGCAAGACCTTGCGCAACGCGCTCCAGCGGGCCTACCCGACCGAGCTGGTAGACGCCGCCCTGGAGCGCGCGAGCATCGATGGAAAGCGCCGAGGCGAGACCTTGTCGCCCGAGGAATTCGAACAACTCGGAGCCGCTTTCGACCTGCTGAGCGGGACGGCCCAGCCGAGCTAGCTGGGGCTCGCCGACACACCCCCCACCTTTCCTCGGTGGGCGTCGGCCGCTCGTCAGTCTTGCTTGGGGCCGGAGAGCGCCGACAGCGCCGCGGCAGCCGAGCCGAGGTCTCGGGCTATGTCGGGGCGCAGCGCTTTGGCTTCCCCGAGCGCGCTCTCGAGGGCCTCTCGTGCGCGCACGAGATCGGCCTGGAGCACCTCGCGCGCCGACATTTCGCTGGGGCGCAGGTGGTCGCCGATCAGGCGGAGGGCCAGGGCGGCCTCGGGGGCCAAGTTGGGATCGCGACCGCAGGCCAGCGCCGCGAGGGCGGGGATTAACTGTTCGGGTGCAGCGGCAAACGGGGCCGCGCGCGCCGCCAGCAAAGCTCGTTCGCGGGGGGCGTCGGGCACCAGCGCCGCGCCCAAGCTCGCATCTCCAGCCTCGTCGGCCAGGCGCGCGAGGCCGGTGTCGTGGATACCGTCACTCTCACGGAAGGGGTCCGTGTTCCCGGCGCCAGCGCTGGCTGCCACGGTGCTGGCACAGAAGGCGACCAGGAATGTGCGATAGCCACGCATGTGGGGCTCCAGTCTGCCGGTGCGCCGGCTATCGCGCCAGTCTGCGGAGTCGCGCAGATCGGTTGATTTGCGCAGGCTTAGGCGATAGTTACAGCGGTTGTGTCGGCCCACGTTGCCGACCCCCAAGAAAGCCGAGAAACATGGCCCTCCGCGTTGTGCGCGCCGTCCTCTCCACGCTCAGCCTCGCTCGTACGCCGTACCTCGCCGCGCTCGCGGCGACGGTCTCGCTGTCCGCCGCGCTCCCGAACCCGGCCGCAGCCAAGAAAAAGGCGTCTCCACCGCCGGCCGAGGAGCCCGCGGGACTCTCCATCGAGGAGATCTCCGTGATGCTCTCGTCGTCCAATGCGGACGAAGTGAAGATGGCCATCGAGTCCAGCGCGATGCTCGGGAGTCCCGACGTGGCGGCGTTGCTCGGCGAGCGCATCAGGGCCGGCTTGCCACCCGATCTGCTGAACTCCGCCCTCGATGCGTTGAGTCTCCTGAATCAACCGAGCTCGAGCGAGCTGTTCGTCAGCCTCACACGCCACCGCCGGCCGAGCGTGCGCGTGCGCAGCGTGCAAGCTCTGGTGGCGCTCCACAGCAAGGACGCGGAGCCCGCGCTGGTCGCGGCGCTCGGAGACTCCGCCCCGGAAGTGCGCGAAGCGGCGGCGGAAGGACTCGGTCACCTGGGCTCCACCGGCAGCACCGACGTGCTCTTTCAGGCGTTCGATCGCGGCGTGGTGAGCGCCGGGCGCGCTATCGGCAAGCTGGTGAGCGACAACCAAGTGCCGCGCGTGCTGGAGTTCATCGGACGCGCCCCGCTCAGCAGCCTAACTCCGGTGTTCGATTCGCTGCTCACGCGACGCGACATCTCCGAAGCCACCAAACTCACGATCGTGAACAGCATCGCGGAGCTCGGCACCGCCGAGGCACGCGGTTACCTCGAAGGTCTCTCTCAAAAATTGCCCGACGCTCCGCCGCGCGTCCGTAAGACCATCGACGACGCAGTGATGAGGATCGCCAAGTGAAACCCATCTTCTCATCCCTCTCGCTCCGCTCCGTTTCGCGCCTTCTCGTGGTCGCGCTGCTAGCGCTGTCTGCCTGCGCGGGCCGCGACTCCTTCGGCTCCACCTTCCCGGTGAACCATGGCGACGACCTCGAGAAGGCTCTGACCCAGGCCAAGGCAGCCGAATACCGCCCCAACCCGCAGGTCGTGGTCGGCGTCCTCGAGAATCCGCGCAGCGTGTTCGCCTACGACCTGAGCGCGCAGCGACTCTTGTTCAAGGTGCCCGCCAACGTGAGCGGAGTCCCGCTGCCGGCTGGTCCGTTCGTGGTGGTGCCCGAAGGCGGAAACGTCAACGTGCGGTTGCTGTCGTCCGGCAAGAGCATCCTCGAGATTCCCGGGGAAGGAATGCACCTGGTGGGAGCGGCCAGCGACGGCACGGTCACCGCCATCGCGCTCTCGACCGGCGGCTCCATGGGAGCGCGTTCCAAGCTGATCACGATGCAAGGCGAGCACGTCTGGGGCACGCGGGAGATTCCGCGCCAGGTCGGAGGTCCCGCGGTGCTCGGAGGCATCATCTTCGTGCCCAACAACCGGGTAAACCTCTCGGTGGCGGACTCCCACGGCAACGAGCTGGCCCGCGTGCAGGTGCGCGAAGACGTGGCCAGCCAGGCGCTCGCCTTCGACAACAACGTGTACTTCGGCCTGCTCGGCATGTACCTGGTCGACGACGAGACCAAGAAGGGCGCGAGCGGCGGAGCCCATTACTTCCGGCTCAACCTGCGCGAGCGGCTACCCGGGCAACCCGCCTTCCTCCCCAACACCGCCGATCCACCCCCTGCCCTCAACAGCGCAGTGCATCGCGTGAGTCTCAGCTTCTTGCCCGAGGCGCGCGCCGGCTCGGTCGCACTGCTCGACAACGCCCTCTACCTGGCCTTTTATCGCCAGATTTACTCCATCGATCCGAGCAGCTCGGGGGCCCACTGGGTCCACCAGACCAACAGTGACGTCGTGGGCCAGCGCTCGGTGCCGAACGGCGTGATCGCAGTGGAGGAGAACGGAAAGGTCAGCGCGCTGGACGGTACCGGAACCATCCAGTGGAGCGGGGACATGGGCGTGCAGCCGGTGGTGGCGCGGATCCAAGCCACGGACCTGCCACGGGGTGCCGTGGGCGAGCCCCCCGCTCCGCTGACGATGCAGCTGGTGGACGCTGCTCTCAACGCCGACTCGCGGCTGGTCCCGGCGCGCGCGATGGCTGTCTCCATGCTGGCCGGGCTCCAAGACGAAGACGCCACCTCGGCCTTGATCGAAATCTGCCAGGAACGCTCCACGCCCGAGCGTGTGCGCAAGGTTGCCTGTGTGGAGCTGGCCAAGCGCACCAACGGGTCCGCCGCCATCGCGAGCGCCCTCGATCGCCACGCCAACTACCTGACCCAGACCAAGGCGCCGCCGGTGGGCCCCCTGGCCGAGGCGGCCATGCGCAGCGGCGATGCCCAGGTGGTGCCCTATCTGCTCGCCCATTTGTCGGACCCGCAGACCCCGGTCGACGAGCTCCCGGCACTCATGCTCGCGCTCAAGCAGCTGGCCCCGGAAGGCGCCGCTCCGCAGATCGCCGACTTCTTGCGCCTCTATCACGCCGATGCCGACGAGCCTCGGATGACGGAGGCGCTGCTGATCGCCATCGAGATCCTCAAGAAGGTGCAGGGCACGGCCGCCCAGGGCGTGCTCGAACCCATCTCAAATGACTCCATGGCGTCGGACGCGGTGCGTGCAGCGGCCGCCCAGGCACTCGCTCAACTCGCTCCCAAGGAAGCCGACGAAGGCGACGGCGCGGGGGCCAAGCCCAGCCCCAAGCCCAGCGACGAGAGCGCGGAAGAGACCTCCGAAGAGGTCGAGCAGGGCCCCCCGGAGCACCGCAACGCCGGACACGTGGAGCAGGCGCTGAGACCTGTGGCCGCCAAGCTCAGCGAGTGCGTGCGCAACCATCCCAAGCGCCCCAACAGCGCACGGCTCACCATCGTGCTCGCAGGAAGCGGCGACGTGCTCGCGGTGGAAACCCTGCCCACCGACCTCAAGGCCTGCATGCAGCCTCAGAATCCTCAGCGTGCCGTTCCCGGGCAACAAGTATGGAACGCGCGAGACCCTCAGCGTGACCATCCCGCGCTGAGGGAATCAGTCGTAGCGCTCCGAGTGAATGCTCGTGCGCGCATAGCCGAGCCCCTGCTTGCACACGCTGCGCACCTCCGAAACCATTCGGTTGAGCCCGCAGATGAACACGTGGGGCTTGCCGAGCGCGCTCGCCAGCTCGGGCACGTGCTGCTGAACGTAGCCACGACGTCCGGTCCAGTCAGGACCAGGGCGCGACAGGGTGACCTCGAGAGTGATCTCGCCCGCGCGCGCGAGCTCCTCGAGCTCCGGCCGCCACAGGATGTCGGCTTCGCTCCGGCAACCAAACAGCACGGTCACCGGTGGGCGCGTAGCTGCTCGGGCTCGCTCGGCCCGCAGCATGCTTCGAAACGGCGCGAGCCCCGTACCTGTGGCCACCAGCAGCGCGGGTTCGTTCGCTAGCTCGCCGCTGCGCGTGAAGAAGCCGTGGGGACCGTCGATAGTCACCTCGGCGCCGACCTCGGCGCGGTGCAGCACGGGCGAGAGCAACCCCTCGGGAACCAGCGTGACGGCCAGTTCGACCAGGCCATCATCGGGAGCGCTGGCAATGGAGTAGGCGCGCTTGTCGAGGCCGTTGGAGGTGGGTGCTTCGAGATTGATCCATTGACCTGCTTCGAAGTGCAGTGGCTCCCCGTGCAGCTCCAGCGCGATCCCCCTGACGGAGGGCGAGAGCTGGTCCAGCCGGGCTATTTGAGCCTTTCTACGCGAAACCGCCATGACCGTTGCACTATGGCGGAGCACCGTGCGCGGGTCGAGCCTGGGGTATGCTGGGCGTCGTGCCACGGACGGTCATCGAGGCGCGCGAATCCGCGCGCGAACAGCAAACGCCGCGCGGGAATGCGCGTGCACAACACTGGGTTCGTGGGCGGATGCAGATGGTCTTCGACTGGGTGCTGATCGCGGCGATGTGTTGGCTGAGCGGCGGCTGCCCGCAGCCCAAGCACGTCTCCACGCTACCGTCCCTCGAGACGGTGACGAGTCCGAACCCCAAAGCCGAAGGCGACTTCCGCGCCGCCCAAGCCGCCCGCAAGGAAGGGCGCACGGACGAAGCCGAGCGGCGCTTCAAGGCGTTCATGGAGGCTTGGCCGCAGGACCCGCTCGAGCCGCTGGCCCGCCTCGAGCTGGGTCGCCTGGCCCTCGACGCCGGGCGCAACGCCGATGCGCGCCTGTGGTTCGACGGGGTGGCCCGCACCCAGGATCCGGTGCTCGCGGAGCGCGGCCGCATGTACACGGCAGTAGCCGCCCAGCGCTCGGGGGACAACCAGCACGCACTGAGCGTGCTCAAGCCCCTGCTGGGACGCACCGTCGATCCGGAGGAGACCAGCCTGGTGCTGGACACCCTCGGCGCGGCCGAAGAGGCCGTCGGCGATCGCCTCGCGGCGCTCGGCACCCGCGACCGCGAGCTCGCAGGTCAGCTCGGCGAAGCCAAGCGCACGGAGGTCGAGGCCGTGATGCGCGAGCTGGTGCAGAAGCTCGATCCGACCGTCGAGTTACCCCAGGCCTACGATCAACTTCCCCGCGATGGCCACGCCTGGCCGGAGGTGGCGCGTCTGTCGTTGCGCGTCAGTCACGACCGCGGTGACCGCGAGCGCGTCTCCAAGATCGCCGATGATTTGAGCGCCGAAGGCATCGCCCTCGACGAAACGTTGGCCGCCCTGGTCCTGCGAGCCGAGCGCCCGAGCGATGCCGACCCGGGCGTGATCGGCGCGATTCTGCCGCTCAGCGGGCGCGGGCGTGAGGTCGGCGAGTCAGCGCTGCAGGGGTTGCTCTACGCTTCGGGCCTCGAGAGCTCGGGCAAACCTCGACCTCGTCTGGTCTATCGCGACGACGCCGGGGACCCGGCGCGTGCGGTGGCGGCGCTCGAAGATCTCGTGAGCGTACACCGCGTGATCGCAGTGATCGGGCCCCTCAACGCGGGTCCCGCCCAGGCTGTGGCCGAACGTGCCGAAGAGCTCGCCGTGCCGGTGCTCGCCCTCAACCCGGATCCGGGCCTCGCCGAGCGCTCCGACACGGTGTATCGCCTGCTGCCCGACCCGCGCGAGGAGGCCAGCTTGCTCGTTCAGGAGGCGCGGCGCGCTGGGCGCAGCCGGCTCGCCCTACTCTACCCCGAGAGCAATTTCGGACAGGCCATGCGCCAGGCGTTCGAGAAAGCCGTGTCAAGCGGTCAGGCGTCGCTCTCTGCGATCGCGTACCCGCCCACCACGACCAACTTCATGCACGAGGCCGAGCAGCTGGAAAAGCTCGACGTCGACGCGGTCATCATGGCCGATGGCCCCGCCCGCGTGGCGCTCATCGCACCCGCGCTCGCTGCGGCAGGGCTGTGGTCGGTGGCGCCCGGCAGCAAGCCCCCAGAAGGCAAGGCCGTGCTCTACCTGGTGCCTGCGGCTGGCTTCGACCCCAGCCTCGCGCGCAGCTCACGTCGCTACCTCCAGGGGGCCCTGTTCGCTGTCCCCTTCGACGCCAACACCGCGCCGGCCTTCAGCGAGGGCTATCGCGCCCGCTTCTCCGTAGAGCCGAACCTGTTCTCGGCCGCGGCGCACGACGCCTATCGCATCGTCGAGAGCGGCCTGGCCAGCGGTGCCATGACCCGCAGCGAACTCACGAGCGCGCTCGCCAAAGCCCAGGCGCCGGGGAATGCCACGGCGGTCGACGGCTTCGCTCCAGGTCGCGGCCCGCGCGTGCCCGCGCGTATCGAGACCCTACTCGGCGAAACCTTCGTGCCTGCGAACTAGGTTCGCTGCGCTCAGCGGAACAGGAACGCCGCGAGCGCGATGATCAAGACCAGGGCACCGACGCCCACGCCGATCATCGTCCCCATGCTGTACTTCGCAGGGAACTCCGCCGCGGGCATGCTGGCACTCATCCCGGCAGCGCCAGCCGCAGCAGCGGCCTGGACGCGCATGGAGGAGGGGCCACCACCACCGATGGCCGGCGGCGCCTCGCTCACCACGCCGAACGCCTTGGCGGCCGGGGGCTGCGCCGTCTCGAGCGCGCGCGCGATGTCCTCCTCGCTGGCCTGGGCCCAACGCTGGACGTTGCCCTCGATTCCGTAGGCCTCGCACAGGTCCTTGGCCATGCTCGCGGCATCGGAGTAGCGCTTCAGCTTGTCCTTCCGTAGGCCCTTCTCGATGACGTCGTCGAGCCGCGGCGGCAGGCCGGGCTTCAGCTGCGAGATGGGGGTCGGACTCTGGTTGATGATCTTGATGAGGATCTGGGCAACGTTGGGCGCCTCGAAGGCGATCTTCCCCGTGATGGCCTCATACGCGATCGCCGTCAGCGCGAACACGTCGGTGCGCTGGTCGACGTCCTGCTTCCCCATGGCCTGCTCGGGCGACATGTAATAGGGCGACCCGAGCGTGGTGCCGAATGCCGTGAGCTTGGGCCCGGTCTCCATCTGGAGCTTCACGGAGCCGAAGTCGAGCACGCGCACGTTGTCGCCGCCGTCGCCCTTGCAGAGGAAGATGTTGTCGGGCTTCAGATCGCGGTGGATGAAGCCGAACGAGTGAGCGTGATCGATGGCGAGCGCCGCCTGGCACATCACGCGGATCAGGCGCGGGGTCTCGAGCTTGCCGTCCCGGCGCAGCACGTGACCGAGCTCCTCGCCCTCGAGGTACTCCATCGTGAGGTAGTTGAGGCCGTCGGCCGTGGTGCCGAACTCGATGACCTTCACGATGTTCGGGTGGTTCATCTCGGCAGCGGTCTGGTACTCACGCTTGAAGCGCTCGACCGCGACCGCATCGCGAGCCACGTCCGGGTGCAGCACTTTGACTGCCACCCGGGCCTTGCTCTCGTGGTGCCGACCTTCGTAGACGCGCCCCATGGCCCCGTCGGCCACGCGCGCGACTACCAGGTAGTCACCGAGACGCTCCCCTAACCGAGCATCGAAGTCCTCGGGGGACTGCTCCTGGATGGTGATCTTTCCGCATTCTCCGCAGAAGAAGACCTTGTCCGAGTAATGCTTTGCGCACGCTGGATCTGGGCAAATTCGTGCCACAGGCAGAATGCTAAAGGACGCAGCGAAGGGGAGCAACGGAACTGGTGGTCTAGCCTGCTTTTGGTGCGGCCTGGTGGGATGGTTCCTGCCCAGCCACGAGCGGTTCGCCGAGCTAGCGGCGGTACCACCGCTGCAGGACGGGGTCGTGCACCAGGGTCCACTCCTGTTCAGCGGTCCTGACTCGAAAGCACACGGATTCCTGCTCGGAGAAGGGCCCGGGCTCGGTCCAGCGGCCCAGCACCTCGAGATCCCGGAGCGCGACCCCGTGCCGGCGGATCGCACGCGGCGCGTAGCCCCACCCCTTCGCCTGGCGGGTCTCGACCTCGAGGGTCTCCTGGCCGGGAACGGCGGGCAGGAGGCCGCTCTCACGAGACAGGAGCTCCACCAGCGGATCGATGCCCACCAAGACCTGGCTGGTCAGGCCTCCCGGATCCGTCCAAAGGGCCAGGAACAGATCGTCGCCTACCAGGCGTACCAGCGCTTCCAGGCGCTCGGCCTCCAAGATCCACTGCATCGGCGCCCCCAGCGAGCGCAGCTGCGACAGGGCCTTGGTCGGATTGAGCAGGGTGGCACTGAAAACCATGGCCTCGTAGGGGTCGACCCGAGACGCGTAGTCCACGCATTCCCCCTCGGAGTCGAAGAAGACGGCCGCCCGCAGCTGCTCGTAGGGCCCCAGAAAAGCCGAGAGGATTCGGGAGAACGCCGTATCCGGACGATCGCGCAACAGGCCGTTGGGCAGACGGGTCAGTGGGTTCACGAACCGGGATCCGGCGTGCCGTCATCCGACAACGTCCGGCGCACTGCGTCTTCGTCGTAGACGACCTTGGTCTTGTCCCGCAGTTCCCCCAGCAGACGCGCGGTCTCCTTGCGCCGCCCTTCGTCGTCCGGCGCACGCGTCTCCACGCCCTGCTCGAGCAACGCCCGAACGCGCGCCCGTGCCACTTCCTGCTGGGTCGCAGCCAGCTCGCCGTAACCTCGCTTCTCCGCGTATTGCGCGAGTAAGCGCTCATCCACCAGGCGCTGCAGCGCCACCTCGGGCGCTAGCCCCGAAGCCACGCACACCGCCCGCACCTCGTCGAGTCCGATGACCTCGCCGTTGACCCGAGCCACCACCGGTCCGCCCGTGCCGGATGGCCGTGCGCCGGAAGTGGCCGGCTGGCGCGCGCTTTCCCCGCACGCACCACACAGGAGTACCAGGCCGAGCGCGACGCCACGCACGGCCCTACTCTCCCATGGAAGGCCGCAGGAGCTCCACTCCAGCTCGCACGAGGGCCAGCCCGCTGCTCACCAGCAGCACCGCGCCCACGTACTCCTGGTTTCCGAGGTGGCGGATGGCGATGCCCAGGACCGCCAGCGCTGCCAGGATCAGGATTGCCCCGGCGCTCTCTCGGAGATGCTTGGACATCGCTCGGCTAGCGACGGGCCTTCAACCGCGCGCGCGCGCAGCCAACTTGGCCTGGGTGGCCAGGGCGCGTTCCTTCACGTGGTTCCAGCTGGCACGGCCCTCTTCGGCCTTGCGCAGCGCCTCGATCTTGGCGACGCCCTCGGCCGAGCCCTTCACCGCCACGAAGTCGAGCGCACTCAGCACGTCGCCGCGCACCATCTCCTTCGGGTGGTCGATCTTGGCGATCAGGGCAGCCAGCGCCTCGGGCTTGCCGCGGCCCAGACGGGCGAGCATGTAGGCCGCCTTGCGCGCCACGTTCTCGTCCTTGTCGTCGAGCTTCTGGATCCAGCAGGCGAGATCCTGATCGCACACCTCGGCGACCGCGAGCAGCACGTTGTTCTGCTGCTCGAAGGTCTGCTTGTAGGGGCTGTCGTCGCCCGCAATGAGGGCCTTGGCCTGCGCGGCTTCGGCCTTGTTGGCCAGCATGGCGTAGGCGTTGAGCGCGATCACGCGCAGGTCCGGCAGCTCGTCCTCGGGGGTCTTGGCGATCTTGAGGAAGAAGGGCTGGGCGCCGGGATCGTAGAGGTGCTGCATGGCGCGCAGGGCCTGCATGCGCTGGATCTTCTCCTGCGAGTCGTAGACCTTGGTGACCACGGCGCGGATGCGATCCGAATCGCTGTCGTTGCGGTTGATCTGCGCGAGCGCCACGGCGGCACCGAGCTGCACGCCCTTGTCGGCGTCGCTGGCGGCGGCGATCAGGGGGTCGATGGCTTCGGGGAAGCCGAGCGTGCCGATCGCGAAGATGGCTTCCTTCTTCATCTCCGCCTCGGCCTTCATCTGCTCGGCCGCCTGGGGCGCGCGCTGCCGTACGGCCTCGATCCAGGCCTTGGTCTGCGCCAGGGCCTTCTCGTCCTCCCCGCGCAGGATCTTGAGCAGCGGGGGCAAGGAAGGCTTGCCGATCTGCACGAGCGCAGCGGGCACGGTCTGGGTCAGGCGATTGCCAGGATTGGTCGGGTCGAAGAGGTACAACGCCTCGAGCAGCGCGGGCACCGTCGCGGGATCGGCGAGACGTCCCACCTGCTCCACGGCCAGGTTGTTGATCAGGAAGTTCTGCTCTTCCGACTGGCGCAGCATCACCTTGGTTAGCACCTCGGACGCGGCCGGATCATTGAGCTCCCCCAGGGTCCGCAAGAACTCGATGCGCATGCGGTTGTCGACCGGACGCTTGCCCGTGACGTTGTCCAACGCACCGGCGATCTTCTTCACCGTTTCGGTCTTGCTGCCGGGCGGCAGCTCGATCACGGCCAGCGTGCGCGCGGCGGTGATCGCGTGCTCCTCGTTGACCTCGCTGCGCCACTCGAGCGCCTTCAACAGGGCCGGCAGCGCGCGCGGATCGCGCATCTCGTTCAAGAGCAGCATGATCTGCTCACCGGCGCGCGTGTCCTCCGGGTAATCGAGATAGGTCTTCACCAATGCCGGCACGGTGGCGTCATCGAACGCCTTCACCTGTGGCGAAGCACGATCGCTCTTGGAAGCGCTGAGCGCCGCGCCGTAGAGGCGCTTGAGGTTGCCGAGCGCATGTTCGCGACGCACGGGATCCGCGAGCTCTTGCGCCTGACCCGCGGCGTCGTCTGGATCGGCGTGACATCCGACTGCGCCAATAGAGAGACCGAGCGCGAATGCCCAGGGCCGCAGCGTGTCGACGAGCTTTGCCATAGCGGAAACCTTCCTCCCCAATGCTCGGGCTGGACACACGCCTGCGCGAGCACAACATCTGCCTTCACGCTCGCAGACGCTCCGTCAGGGGATGCGCTTTTCCCACGTATCTACGAGGGTTTATGCGAGCGGCCGGGACTATAGCCGTGGGCCAAACTCCAAGTCAACGCTGACGCCCACCCAGACCTGTTTTTGGCAGGCCCAAGTGGGCTGTGGTCGACTCGAGTGCCCATGAGCAGTGTCTACACCGGCTCGCTCTCGGCAGCGGCGGGGTCAGAACTGAAGCGGATAGGTCAGCTTGAGCGTGGGGTCCGAGAAGGCTGGGAAGCGGACTTCTCGCAGGGCCTTGGCCAGGCAGGAGCCCTCACGGGTGCCTGCAAAGCTGCCCTGGATCAACGCGTAGCTCACCTGCCCGTTGCTCCGGACCGTGAGCTGGGCGGAGACCACGCCACGGCGTCCCTCGGCACAGCGGCTCAGCGCCGGCATGGCCGCCTTCATCGTGGCGACCACCTGCTCGCGGCTGGGCTGACTCGGTAGATCTCCCTTGGCCGCTGGCCGCGGCTTCTCGCTTCGCTTCTCCGGCTTCACACGTGAGGCACGCGGCTCACTGGAGGAGGCCTTGGTCTCAGAGGCTGCGATCGGCGTGGAGGTATCGATCACGACAGCGTCACGCTCGTCGACGCGGATCTCGGGGATCTCGGGTGCTGCTGCTTCTTCCGGCGGAGCGGCCTTGGCCAATGCCAGCGATCCGGGCACGGGCTCCGGGACGGCGGGCTGCTCCGGCACGGCCGGTTGGGCCACATCTTCTACCTGTTGCTGCACCGCGCTGCTTGCAGAGTGGACGATCGGGTCAACCGCCGACTGCTCGCTGACCGGCTGACGCTGGAGCTGCGACAGGCCGATTCCTAGCCCGACCACTGCCGCTGCTGCCCCGACGATCTGCCAGAACGGTCCGCGCTCGGACGAGGCCGGGGGCACGCTCTTGGGCGCCGCGGTGGGCGCGATCGAGTTGGCCAGGGCGTGGGTCCTCGGCATCACGTTGACCCTCCCGGAAGGCTCGCGCTTGTTCGGCGCGCTCTCGGGTGCCGGAGCATCGGCCTCGGCCGCAAGTCGATCGACCTCGCTGTCCCGCAGGGCCTCGGCGCTGTCCCGGCCCATGCCGACCTCGCCCGCGTGAGCGACCTCCGCGGTGATACGGGCAATGACCTGGAGCTCGCTGTCCTCCACGTTGACGATGCTGTCCCGAGCCTGGATCAGGAGGTCGGAGATCTGCTCGGACGGCTCGCGCGCCGGGGGCAAGGGGGGTTCCGAGGCCAGCAAGGCCTCGACCTCGTCCACTCCACCCTCTTCATCCAGCACGCTCTCAGCTCTCCGAAAATCCGTCACAGCCCCTCCAGTCTCGATGCACCAGCCGCCAGCGCGGGCGTAACGCCACGCGAGCGTACGAATTCCATGGACCGCCTTCTACGCCCTCCTGCGACCAAACGAACATTTCGGTTGGGTATCTCACCCAGGATTACATCGGACGTGGCCGTGATTGTAGGTCGCCCTCCCTTTGACCTGTGACTACAAGACGCACTAAGTTTGCGTCTGTGTCGACCCCACCGAGCAGTGAGCGCCGAAGGGACGTCCGAGCGCCCATCGAGCTCAAAGTCGAGTACAAGCGCTTGAACTCCTTTTTCGCGGATTACACCCGGAACATCAGCCGTGACGGCATGTTCATCCGCACCCAAAAGCCACTCGGCATCGGCACCGAGTTCGTCTTCAAGCTGCAAGTGCCTCAGCTGGACCAGCCACTCGAGCTGCACGGCCGGGTCCAGTGGACCGTGAAGCCGGAGCAGGCCGACGGCGCCCAGGAGCCCGGCATGGGCATCGGATTCATCTACGAGTCGGAAGCCGAGCGGCAGCGTGTGGTGGCGATCGTCGAGCGCCTGATGGTGCGCAGCCTGGGCAAGGCTCTCTACAACAAGCTCATCGCGGAACGTCGTCGGCACCAGGGCTGAGCGCGCTCCGCCGAGCCGTCCTTCGAGCAGGTGGATTCGTTCGCCCCACGTGGTGGGCGGGCACCTCTCGACTGAGCCCGGATTGATGGCTACACCGTATGGGTATGGAGCAGTTGTTGGAGCGCTCGGGAAACGCGCCAGTCATCGATCCGAACCTCGACCTCGAGGAGGAGATCAAGCGCCTCAAGCGTGAGCGGAACGCCGTCATCCTCGCCCACTACTACCAGGACGGCGAGATCCAGGACCTCGCCGACTACATCGGTGATTCGCTGCAGCTGGCCCAGGCCGCCAAGAAGACCTCCGCGGACGTCATCGTGTTCTGCGGCGTGCACTTCATGGCCGAGACGGCGAAGATCCTGAACCCCACGCGCACCGTGGTCATCCCCGACCTCAACGCCGGCTGCTCGCTGGCATCGGGCTGTCCCGCCGACAAGTTTCGCGCCTGGCAGGCCCGCTACCCTGGCTCGGTGACCATCAGCTACATCAACTGCTCAGCCGAGGTGAAGGCCGCGAGCGACCTCATCTGCACCTCGTCCAACGCCGAGAAGATCGTGCGCTCGGTGCCGGCCGACACGCGCATCTTGTTCGGACCCGACAAGAACCTCGGGCGCTATCTCATCCAGCAGACCGGGCGCGACATGGTGCTGTGGCAGGGCAGCTGCCTGGTCCACGAGACGTTCAGCGAGAAGAAGCTGATCGGCCTCAAGACCCGGCACCCCGAGGCCAAGATCATCGCGCACCCGGAGTGCGAAACGCCGGTGCTCAAGATGGCCGATTTCATCGGCTCCACGAGCGCCTTGCTGAAGTTCGCCACGGAGTCCCCGGCACGGGAGTTCATCGTGGCCACCGAACCCGGAATCATCCACCAAATGGAGAAGGCCGCCCCGGAAAAGACCTTCATTCCGGCGCCTCCGAATGGCAACTGCGCCTGCAACGAGTGCCCATTCATGCGCCTCAACACGCTCGAAAAGCTGTACCTTGCGCTGCGCGACTTGAACCCGGTCATCGAGATGAGCGAAGAACTGCGCTTGTCGGCGCTGCGCCCCATCGAGCGCATGCTCGAACTGTCCTGAGAAAGCGAATCCATCACCATGACACTCACGATCAGCGAACAGCGAGCCGAGCTCGCGGACCTGGTCCAGCGCCTCTCGGTGCTGGGGAGGTACCTTTGACGTCGACGGTCTTCGCCACAAAATCGAAAGCCTGAACCACGACACCCAGGCGCCCGGCTTCTGGGACAACCAGGAGAGCGCCCAGAAGCTCTTGCGCGAGCGCGCGGGCTACGAGGGCACCGTGGAGCGCTTCGACAAGCTCAGCAAGGAAGCCGCCGATCTCAGCGAGCTACTCGAGTTGGCCGCGGCCGACAACGACGAGGGCATGCTGCAAGAGGTGGCCGGACAGCTGCCGGGCCTGGCCGAGGGCGTGCGCAAGCTCGAGCTCATGCGCATGCTGTCGGGAGCGGAGGACAAGTCGGACGCCATCGTGTCCATCCATCCGGGCGCGGGCGGCATCGATGCCCAAGACTGGGCCGAGATCTTGATGCGCATGTACCTGCGCTGGTGCGAGAAGAAGGGCTTCAAGACCGAGGTCATCGACCACCAGCCGGGCGACGAAGCGGGCATCAAGGACGTGAGCTTCACGGTCTCGGGGCCCAACGCCTACGGGTTCTTGCGCTCGGAGAACGGCGTGCACCGGCTGATTCGCATCAGCCCGTTCGACGCTAACGCGCGCCGACAGACCTCGTTTGCAGCGGTGTTCGTGGTGCCCGACCTCGACGAGGACATCGGGGACATCGTGATCAAGCCCGAGGACCTTAAGGTGGACACCTTCCGAGCGGGCGGCGCCGGCGGTCAGCACGTGAACAAGACCGAGTCCGCGGTACGCTTCACGCACATCCCCACGGGCATCGTGGTGGCGTGCCAGCAGGAGCGCTCTCAGCACAAGAACCGCGCCACTGCGATGAAGATGCTGCGCGGACGCCTGTACGAGCGGGCTCGCCTCGAGCGCGAAGCGGCCTTCGAGAAGGCCTATGGCGGCTCCAACAAGAACGACATCGACTTCGGCTCGCAGATCCGCAGCTACACCATGGCCCCGTACACCCTGGTGAAGGACGAGCGTACGGAGCACAAGATCTCGCAGGTAGAGGCCGTGCTCGACGGCGACATCGACGAGTTCATCGAGGCCTTCCTGCTGATGAAGGCCAACCGCAAGGCCGCCGCCGAAAAGGGCACGGCTAGCTGAGTTCCAGATCTGCACGAGTGGCCAAAGCGCGCGCCCCTGGGGCGCGCGAGCAATGAGGAGTAGCCCCGGTGGCATCCGAAGAAGAGTTGATTCGCGCAAGGCGCGCCAAGTTCGAGAAGCTGGAGCAGGCTGGCACCCGGGCCTACCCCAACACCTTCCGCGGCGACGAGGCGGAGCGCAAAGAGGCGCTGGCGGTGGCCAACGACGAGGCACGCCGCGCTGCGCTACCCAGCGAGACCGATCTCAAGGGCGACGAGCGCAGCTACAGCTTGTTTGGTCGCGTGGCCGCCAAGCGCGGCCCGTTCCTGGTCATCCGCACGCCCTTCGGAGACATGCAGGCCTTGGTCCGCAAGGACAAGCTGAGCGAGGCCTCCGCCGCCCAGCTGGCCGCGGTCGACCTGAGCGATTTCGTGGGCGTGCGCGGTCCGTTGATCCGCACCGGCACGGGCGCCGCGGCGGTTCGCGCCGACAGCTACGAACACGTGGGCAAGGCAGTCCTTCCGCCGCCGGACAAGTGGCACGGCCTGACGGACGTCGAGAAGCGCTACCGCGAGCGCTATGTCGATCTGTTCGCGAGCCCCGAGGTCGCCCAGGTGTTCCGTGCCCGCTCGTTGCTGGTGCGCTCCTTGCGCAGCTTCTTCGACGAGCGCGGCTTCTTGGAGGTGGAGACCCCGCTCTTGCACCCGCTGCGCGGCGGCGCCACCGCTAAGCCCTTCAACACCCACCACAACACCCTCGACATGAGCCTCTACCTGCGCATCGCGCCGGAGCTCTACCTCAAGCGCCTGTTGGTCGGTGGGCTGGAGCGCGTCTACGAGATCGGTCGCTGCTTCCGCAACGAAGGCGTCAGCACGCGGCATAACCCCGAGTTCACCATCCTCGAGTTCTACATGGCTTACGCCAACTGTGACGACCTGATCGGTCTCACGGAAAGCCTGTTGCGCTCGGTCGACGAGAACCTACGAGCCACCTTCCCTGCCCTCGCGGCGGAACGCGCTTTCGACCTAAGCGAACCGTTCGCGCGCGTGCCCATGCGCCAGGCCATCGCCGACCGCGTGGCACGCTCGGGCCAGGGCGAGCTCGCTCCCACCCCCTTCGACGGACTCATCGATGGCGACGTGCTGCGCTCTCCCGAGAAGCTCGAGGCGTTGATCGCGAGTAAGCTCGACCAGCTGCCACCCGAAATGCGCGGTCCCCTGAAGAAGGCTCACAGCCACGGCGAGCGCATCTACGTGCTCTACGAGCTCCTGGCCGAACCCGACCTGCCCAAGCTCTACCGCAATCGCGACGGTTCCAAGTCTCTGCCCGTGTTCATCATGGAGTACCCCTTCGAGGTCTCCCCGCTGGCGCGCCGCAACGACCAAGATCCCGCGTTCGTCGATCGCTTCGAGCTCTTCGTCGAAGGCCGCGAAGTGGCCAATGCGTTCAGCGAGCTGAACGACCCCGAGGATCAGGCCAGTCGCTTCCGCAGCCAGCTCGACAACCGCGCCCGCGGTGATGACGAAGCCATGGACTTCGACGCCGACTACATCCGCGCGCTCTCCTACGGCATGCCCCCGGCGGCTGGCTTCGGGCTCGGCGTCGATCGCCTCGTGATGCTGCTCTGCAATCAGCCCTCCATCCGAGATGTCCTGTTGTTCCCGCTGATGCGCGCCGAGGCCAAGGCACCGACGCGTGAGCAGCCCCCGGAGGCTCGGTGAGGACCTCCACGGCGCCGGTCGCATTGCGTGGCGCCGTGGTGGCGGGCGGCCTTTCCGCCCTCGCGATATTGGGCATCGTCCTGGCCCACCCTGCTCCCTTCGATCGCCTGCGCGCCGCGGCTTTTCAGCCGGGCTATTGGGGCGTGGTCGCGGGTTACGTGGTGCTTGCGGGGCTCGCGCTGCGGTTGGCCGTGCGCAGCCAACGCATGCCGCAGGGGATGCCCGGACGCCTGCGCACCGGCGTCTTGGCCTACGCCTTCCTGGCGCTCGGGCTGGGCGGCGCAAGTCTGTTCAGCGTACTGCTGAGAACGGCCCCGGAGCTCCCGCCCGGCACCCCCATCGGCCTCGAAGACGCCATTTTGATGTTCCCGCGTCCCCTCCAGATCGCCCTGGTGGTGTCGAGCGTGGTGGGTGGCGTGGGTGCCCTGGTGGGCTTGGTCTCGCTGATCGGCTTGTGGTTCCTGCTGCCACTCAAGCTGCGGGGCGTGCTGTTCGCGCTGGTCGACGTGCTGCTGCTGGGCGGTACCACGTGGCTCACCTGGAAGTTCAGCTTCCAGCCCACGAGCACGCAGCCGAACGACCTCGTGGGGCCGAGCGCGCGACTCCTGGTGACCTTCTTGTTCGGGGTCCGCATGGCGGCGCGCCTGTTGCCCTATGCACTCGACGGCATCGAAGGCATCGACTTCCGCTCCTTGGTCGCGGCACGCCACCTGCGCGCAAAGAAGAGCGGCTTCTTGGCCGCCATCAGCTTCCTCTCCATCCTGGCGGTCAGCGTGTCCTCCTGTGCCCTCACCACCACGCTCTCCGTGATGGGCGGCTTCCGCCAGGACCTGAAGCGCAAGATCCTCGGCAACAACGCGCACATCGTGGTCGATCAGCCCAACGGCAAGATCGGAACCTTCGAGCCTCTGGTCGAGACCACGCGCGGGGTCGCGGACGTCAAAGGAGTCTCCCCCTACGTCACGGGCGAGGTCATGATCTCGAGCGCGTCGAACTTGGCCGGCGCCGTGCTGCGAGGCATCGACGTGTCCCAGATCGGACAGGTCAGCGATCTCCCCCAGAACATGAAGGTGGGGAGCCTCGACTACCTGTCCCACCCCGAGAAGCTGCTGCGGCTACCGGCCACGCAGCTAGGCGTGAGCATCCTTCCCAAGGTCACGCGCGCGAACAGTGAGAGCGAGACCGATCGGCAGAAAGCTGCGCGCCTCACCAGGGAGCTCCGCGACATCCTCGGCGCCGACGCCGGTCTCGACCCCATCGAGGGCCTCGATGAAGAGGAAGAGGAAGAGGAAGAAGAAACCGAGGCAGCCGCACTGCTCGCCCCCAAACCGGGTACTCCGGAGGTCGAGCAACCCCACGTGGAAGGCGCGCAGCCAAGCGTGGTCAGTGCGGGTTCCAGTCTGCCCGGCATCGTCGTCGGCCAGGAGCTCGCGCGCAGCTTGAGGCTGTACCTCGGGGACGAAGTCAACGTCGTCACCCCCCTGGGCGATCTGGGACCGACCGGTCCGATGCCCAAATCGCGCGCCTTTCGCGTGGCCGGCATCTTCTACAGCGGCATGTACGAGTACGACATGAAGTTCGCGTACGTGACCCTGGAGGCCGCCCAAAAGTTCCTCGGAGCTCCCAGTGCCATCAGTGGCATCGAGGTCACCGTCAACGAACCCGAGCGCGCCCGTGAGACCGCGGCGCGCATCGAGAAGGCCCTGGCCCGGCCCGACCTACGGGTGCGCGGCTGGGAAGAGCTCAACAAGAACCTGTTCGGGGCGCTCGCGCTCGAAAAGCTCGCCATGTTCATCGCGCTGGGGCTCACCATCCTCGTGGCGAGCTTCTGCATTTTCAGCACGCTCACGTTGATGGTCCAGGAGAAGGGACGCGAGGTCGCCGTGCTCAAGGCGATGGGCGCGGCCGATCGTGCCATCGTGTCCATCTTCGTGCTCGAAGGCACCATGATCGCGGTGCTCGGTTCGTTCATGGGCCTGGCCATGGGTTACGTCATGTGCTTCGCCATGGAGCACTTCGGCGTGCGCCTCAACCCCGAGGTCTATTACATTGACCGCCTGCCGGTTCACACCGACGGCAGCGAGTTCTTCACGGTCGGCCTGGCCGCCATGCTGGTCTGCGTGATCGTCACCATCTATCCCGCCAAACTTGCGTCACGCCTGCAACCCGTGGACGCCTTACGCTACGAATGAGCCGCTACGAGTGAGCCCCATGGCCGAGCCTGTCGCAAAGTCGCTTCCGCTGGTAGAAGTCCGAGGTGTCACCAAGCGCTTCTTTCACGAGGGGCGCGAGCTGGTCATCCTGAACCCCATCGAGCTCACCATCGAGCGCGGTGAGATGCTGAGTATCGTGGGAGCTTCAGGCGCCGGGAAGAGCACGCTGCTGCATCTGCTCGGGACCCTCGATCTCCCGTCCGAGGGGCACATCCTGTTCGAGGGTCAGGACGTCACGGCCTACTCGAGCTCCCAGCTGGCGCAGTTCCGCAACGCGACCCTGGGCTTCGTCTTCCAGTTCCATCACCTGCTGCCCGAGTTCTCTGCCCTGGAGAACGTGCTGATGCCGGGCCTCATCCGCGGGCTCGCGCGCAGCAAGCTGGAGCCCCGGGCCCGCGAATTGCTCAACGAAGTGGGCCTCACGCACCGCCTGGCACATCGCCCCGGGGAGCTCTCGGGGGGCGAGCAACAGCGCGTGGCCCTGGCGCGCGCTCTGGTCATGGATCCGAAACTGGTGCTAGCGGACGAACCCACGGGCAACCTGGATTCGGCCACCAGTGAGGCCATCCACGAGCTGTTTTTCCGGCTGAACCGTAGCCACGGCACCACCTTTCTGATCGTCACCCACAGTCGTGATCTCGCGGCGCGCATGCCGCGCGTGGTGCACATGCGCGACGGTCGGATCGAGCGCGACGAACGCCGGAACTCACCTTCCTCCGAGGGTGGCTTGGCCAGCTGAGCAGGGGCCGGACGGCCTCCGTTTTTGGTGGCGGCTCGAGTCGCCCAGCGCTCGCTGCGACCCGGTCCCCAATCTCGAAATTTCCCAGAATCTGCACGCCCTTTCGCTGCGCTCAGGACTGGCGCCCAGAACCCTCACGGGCTACACCGGCCCTGCCTCGGGGCAAGCCCGCCTCGGCTGATCTTGCACCACGGCATGAAGCGCCTCGTCACGCTCCTCGCACTCATCGCGATCGCTCTCGCTGCGTTCGCAGGCGACGCGCATGCGCAGTTCGGCCAGAAGAAACCCGAGCCGAAACCGGCCCCCAAAGCACCTCCGCCTCCTCCGCCCGAACCGGAGCCCGAAGCGCAGTTCGAGCCCGAAGCGCCCGTCGCGCCGGCAGAGCCTGTCGGCCCGGCTGCCACGCAGCCCGCCTGGGAAGAAGATGCCGGAGCGCCCGAAGAAGCCGCGGCGGAAGAAGAGCAAGAGATCGCCCCGCGCGCCGAAGCACCCACCGTGATGGTGCCGCGTACCATCTGCGAAGGACGTCGCATCGGCGCCGTCGAGGTCAGTGGCAACGGCCGCGTGTCGGCGGACGACGTGCGCGCCAGCATGAAGCTCAAGCCGGGCCTCAACTGCAGCGATGCCGAGGTGGCCCGAGACGCCAAAGCGCTCTGGGATCTGGGCTATTTCGACGATTTGATCTTCCGCGCCCGCCTCGAGGGCGAGCTCGTGATCCTCAACCTCGAGGTCAAGGAGCGCCCCGCGATCGGCAAGATCACCTTCGAAGGCGACGACGAGATCGACGAAGAGGACATCGACGAGAAGGTCACGCTCGAAGTCGGCGCCATCCTGGTGGAGAACGAGGTCCGCGACCAGATCCCCAAGATCCGCGACGTGTACGCCGAGGAGGGCTTTTTCCTGGCCAAGGTCAGCTACCGGCTGATCGCCATGCCCAACAACCAGGTGAACGTTCGCTTCGACATCGTGGAGGGTCCCGAGGTCTCGGTGCGTCGCATCCAGTTCGTGGGGAACGACCACCTGAGCGACGACGACATCCTCGAGTTCATGCGCACGCACCCCACGGGGTTCTTCTCGTTCTTGAACTCGAACGACACCTTCAAGCGCGAGTTCTTCGACGAGGACGTGCTGCGCATCCAGGCCCTCTACTACGACAAGGGCTACCTCAACGTGCAGGTGCTGCCGCCGCGCGTGGAGCTCACGCCGGACCGTCAGCAAATCGACATCACCATCCCCATCAAGGAAGGTCCGCGCTTCAGGATCGGCCGCCTGCGCGTGGTGGAGTACGACAACAACGGCAACGAGGTCGAGCCGCTGGGCGGACGCCGCGCAGTGCGCGAGAAGGTCACCGCGCAACCCGGGGACTGGTTCAGCCGCACCAAGTTGTCCGAGGGCATCGAGGGCATCACCCGCCACTACCGCGACGAGAGCTTCGCCAAGGTCGAGGTCGAACCCGAGACGCAGCTCGAACCCGAGCGCAACACCGTGCACATCACGGTGGGCATCCGGCGCGGCCCCGAGTGTCACGTCGAGCGCATCGAAATCCAGGGCAATGACAAGACACGCGACCGCGTGATCCGCCGCGAAATCCTGATCACCGAGGGCGAGAAGTACAGCCAGTCGATGGTCGAGCGCAGCAAGGACCGCATCACGGCCCTCGGCTACTTCGAGCGCGTGGACATGTCGGAGGCCGACGGCGCGACCCCCGACGGGCTCATCATCACCTACGAGGTGAAGGAACGCGCCACCGGTACGTTCCAGGTCGGCGCGGGCTTCTCCTCGATCGAGCAGTTCATCCTGACAGCCCAGGTCGACCAGCAGAACCTGTTCGGCCATGGCCAGTCGCTGTCCTTGCAAGCGCAGATCTCGGGCATTCGCCAGCTGGTCCAGATTCAGTTCGTCGAGCCCTATTTGATGAGCACCATGTGGTCGCTCTCGGTCGACGGCACGCGCACCAGCAACGCCTTCCAGGCCTTCACCACGCGCACTACGGGCGGCGGCCTCACGCTCGGTCACCCGGTGTTCAGTCGCAACCTGCGTCTGGCCCTGCGCTACAGCGCGGACTTCGTCGAAGTCGGCGCCACCACGGGTGGCTTTTTCACCGCAAGTGCCCAAGGTGCCGCAGCACAGCAGCGGACCCCGTTGGCCAACACCCAGCTCGGCGGCTTCACGAGCGCGCTGCGCCTCTCCCTCACCTGGGACTCGCGCGACAACCGTATGTTCCCGACCAAGGGCATCTACTCCTCGCTCTCGCAGGAAGTCGCGGACCCGTGGCTCGGCTCGCAGCGAACCTTCGCCCGCACCAAGTTTTTCGCACGCTTCTACTACCCGTTGTTCTGGGGCATGGTGCTCCGCCTCAACACCGAGGCCGGCCTCATCACCTCACGCAACCCCAAAGGCGTGCCGCTCTACGAGCGCTTCTACCTGGGTGGCATTCTCAGCGTTCGTGGGTTCCCCTATTGGGGCCTGGGACCGCGCGCCTACTTTCCGTCCACGGTAGATCCGAACGCACCGAACGTCTCCACCCGCATCGGCGGCAACGCACTCTTGCGCTCCAACTTGGAGCTCGAGTTCCCCATCCTGACGTCGGTGGGCATCAAGGGCGTCATCTTCACCGACGCTGGCAACGTGTGGAACCTCGAGAAGCAGAAGTGCGACCTGCCCGAGGAGCCGATGCAGGACAACGCCCGAAAGGTCTGCGGCTTCAACAAGCTCCGATACTCCTGGGGCTTCGGCGTGCGCTGGTTCTCTCCGATGGGCCCGTTGCGCTTCGAGTGGGGCTTCCCCATCGCCCGCCGCTCCTACGACGACAAGGTCAACTTCCAGTTCACCATCGGCCAGTTCTTCTAGTTTTCGGGGAGGTCACGCGACCTCCCCGCCCGTCGCGGCAAAGCCGCGCCGCGGCCCACCCCGCCGCGAGGTTCGCTGCGCTCACGGAGTGCTCTCTCCTTCCAGGAGCGAGGTCACGCGACCTCCCCGCCCGTCGCGAGGTTCGCTGCGCTCACGAGTCCCGCCAGCCGGCCTGCATGGGGCACGTGCGCTCCGCGCCAGCTCGCCTGGGGCAATCTGGCAGGCCGTAAAAAGACCTGTGAATCCGGCCAGGAGCTCGGGCGTCCGCGCCTTCGTGTGCGCGCCTGCCAGCATGTTTCGAGTTAGGCACGCCGCCTGCTTCCTGCTTGACCGGACCATGCCCAGCAGGTAGCAACCCGCCCAGAAGAAAAGGAATTTCTCCATGACTCTCAAGCTCGGCCTTGCCCGCTCCATCCTGTCTCTGCTCGCCGTGCTCGTGCTCTCGGGGCTCATGCCCAAGGCTGCGTTCGCGCAGGCCGCCAAGATTGGCGTGGTCGACCTTCAGCGCGCCATCAACGAGACCGAAGACGGCCGCAAGTCGAAGGACAAGCTCAAGAAGCTTTTCGAGAGCCGTCAGACGGGCCTCGACAAGAAGCAAGAGGACCTCAAGAAGCTCAAGGAAGAGATCGAGAAGCAGCAGAGCCTGTGGACGCCCGAGGTTCGCCAGCAGAAGATCGAGTCCTATCAGAAGCAACTTGTGGACCTGCAGCAGATCTACGTGGACTACCAGCGGGAGCTCGCGGAGAAGGAAGGCGAGCTCACCAAGACCATCGTGGAGCGCATGGAGAAGATCTTGCGCCGCATCGGTCAGACCGACGGCTACACGCTGATCATGGAGCGCAGTGAGGCAGGCATCATCTACGTGCCCACCAATCTCGACCTCACGGACATCGTGATCCAGCGCTACAACGCCGGCGAAGGCGCCGAGGCCACGCCCAAGGCGGCGGCTCCTGCCAAGCCCGCCGCGCCCGCCAAGCCCAAGTGACGCAGCGCGCGGAGGCAAAGGCTCAGTCGCTCTGAGCCGCCCCGCGCCCTCGAATCAAAGCGCCTCGTGAGCGCGCGAACCTCGCCTCGGGTGGTCCCAAGAGGCAGAGCCGCGACGGGCGGGAGGGCGCGTGCCCTCCCCCTGCGGTGACGAACGCGCACTCCCATGACGTGGCAAGCGCGCCCGTGATAACCTGGACGCTGACTTCCCCATGAGTACGAGCACGTCACTCACGTTCGATCTTCCGCAGATTCTGCGCATCCTCCCGCATCGCGCGCCCTTCGTGCTGCTCGACCGCGTGATCGACATCCAGCCGCGGAAGAGCGCGCGCGCGCTGAAGTGCGTGACCTACAACGAGCCGTTCTTCCCGGGGCACTTCCCTGGCAAGCCCATCTTCCCGGGTGTGCTCATGCTGGAGGCCTTGGCTCAGCTCATCGGGGTGCTCGCGTACGCCTCCGAGCCCTTCGATAGCAACCAGAAGATCATGTACTTCATGGGCATCGACAAGGCTCGGTTCAGGGCGCCGGTGGTGCCGGGAGACCGCATGGTGCTCGACGTGCAGGTGCTGCAGCGCAAGTCCAACATCTGGAAATGCGCGGGCGCGGCCAGCGTGGACGACGCCGTGTGCGCCGAGGCCGAGCTGCTCGCGGCCATCGTCGATCGCGAAGACCGCACCTAGCGCGCGCGCGCAGACTCGCGGGACCTCAGCCGAGCTTGGCTTCCAGCTGCTCGGAGCTCAGCTGCTCCACGACGTCCAGGCGCAGCAGGAAGCGCTGAAAGCTCTTGTAGCCAGGCGGATAGGTGCCCTTGAGGTGTACGTCGATGATGCGTGTGGTGGCGAAGCGCAGGCAGGCCAGCCGCATGCTCCACCAGAGCCCCGGCCACTCGCCCGCGGCGAACTCGCGCTCACTGCGGTAGCCGCGCACCATGGCGCGCGCGAGCTCCCAATCCAGCGTGTCCCCACAACACCAGGCGAGCATCGTCACCGCCAGGTCGTAGATCACGGTGCCGTGGCTCGCGCTCTCCCAATCGAGCAGAGCGGCGATGTCGGGGCCTTGCCAGAGCACGTTGTCGCGGAAGAGGTCGCCGTGGACCACGCCCTGAGGAAGCTGCGGATAGCGGGCCGATAGCTCCGCGTGGAGGGCCCGTAGGCGCGCCACCGGAGCGGTCAGCTCAGGACGTTGCTGCGCGCTTGCCCGGTCGAGCAGGCGCGCCACGTCGGTCAAGCCAAAGCGGCCTTGGCGCACGATCGGAAAGTCCTCGCCCGCCTTGCTGGCGCGCGCGAGTGCCGCGCCCACGGCCTCTGCGCGCTGCGCGTCGACGCGCGCCTGGCAAAGGTCCTCACCCGCCACGGCGTGAAACACCGCCACGGGTCGTCCAGAGACGCGAAGCTCACCCGGCCCGGGGCCCTTGACCCGCGGGGGCACGCGCACGCCGCGCGCCGTGAGGTGATCGAGCAAGGCCCATTCGTAGGCCACGCCGTCGGCCTCCTGTTGCTCGTAGAGGCGCACGAAGACGCGTCCCTGATCCGTCTCCAGGAAGTAGTTGGAGTTCACGGTGCCCGCGGACACACCGATGATCTCGCGACAGCCACCGAGCCCGTGGGCGCCAGCGATCCGAGCGCCGTCTTCTGGACTGATGGGGGTAAACGTAGCCATGGACCTACAACCTCCGAAGGGCGCCCCGGTGTACCATGTGGGCCCTGAGAACGCCCTGGCTTACCTCCAAGTTCTCCTTTGAGCGCCGAACTTTACACCCCGATCGTTGGATGGTATTGGCCATCTCAAGTGTGGCGCGTATGGGCGCCCACGGGGGGCAGGCACGTTATGGAGATGAAGCGAGCAGTTGCGCGCAGCGCCAAGGGGGAGGCGCGCGCGTCGACGAAGACTTTGGAGCGGCCACAGGTCGCCGCGAAGCGGCCGAGCACGCCGCCCGAGTCTACTACAGCGAAGAAGCGCGAGAAGAGCGTGCCTCCGCCAGCGATTCAGGCGGCCAACGACAACGACCGGAACGCGAGCAAGCGAGCGGCGCCCACGCCCATCGGCCGCGGTCGCCTGCCCACCGGCAGCCTGCACACGGAGGCGCGCGTGCCTGCCGAGGCAGCGGCCATCAAGCAGCGCCTCACCGCGTTGGTCAACGTGCAGCAGAAGCTCGGCGAGCTGAAGCGCTCCAGCAACAAGAACTTCTACGAAATCGGGGCCCTTCTGCACCGCGTCCGCGAGGAGCGTCTGTTCGAGGTGAAGGGCTACAGCAGCCTCGAGAGCTTCATCGAGCGCGAGGTCAATCTTGGTCAGTCCTTCTGCCGGGACGCCGTGCGCATCTACGAGACGTTCCTTCCCAACGCCGCGAGCTCACTCGGGTTTGCGCGTCTTTCCGCGGCCATCCGGGCAATCGACGACGAGCCGACCGGGGTCACGGATACCGCTCGAATCGCGCGCTCGCCTATTCCGCCGCACAAGCTATAAGCTTCGGCCCGTGGCAGACGGTTCGAGCACCGCTTGCGGGCGTTTCCGCCCGCTTCGACGCGCACGCGCCTGCGCCCAAGTCGAGCATGGAGCCGGTGCGCATTGCTAGCTCTCTTGGCGGCTCTGTTGTGCGTCCTCGCGAACGGCTTTTTCGTCGCGGCTGAATTCGCCCTGGTCAAGGTGCGCCCGACCTCGCTGGAGGCGAGCGCTGCCAACGGCGACCTCAAGGCGCAGCGCGCGCTCGAAGCCATCCGGAACCTCGACGCCTACCTGGGTGCCACCCAGCTCGGCATCACGTTGGCTTCGCTCGCGCTGGGCTGGCTCGGCGAGCCGGCCCTGGCGGTGCTGCTCGAGCCGGTGTTCGAGGTCACCCGTATCCCGGAGCAGGCAGCGCGCCCCATCTCGTTGGCGGTCGCGTTCGCCACCATCACGTTGTTTCACATCGTGATCGGAGAGCTGGCCCCCAAGTCGTTGGCCATCCAGTTCCCGGAGCGCGTGGTGCGGCTGTCGGCCACGGCCATGCGGGCGTTCTTCTGGGCCACCTACCCTTTCCTTTACGTGCTCAACGGTTCGGCCAACCTGTTCCTGCGTATCTTTGGCATCAAGCCGGCCGACCACGGGGTACCGGGGGCACCGTCCTCGGAGGAAATCAGGCTCATCGTGCAGGCCTCGTTTCGCGCGGGCAGCCTCGAGGGGACCCAGCGCGACCTGCTCGAACGCGTGCTGCGCGGCTCGGGTCGCAGCGTGCGCGCCATTATGGTTCCGCGCGTGGACATGAGCGTGCTCTCCATCGAGGCCGACCTCGACACCACCGAGGCCCGCATGCGGCGCGAGGGCTACAGCCGCTATCCGCTCAGCGAGAACAACGACCCCGACCGCATCGTCGGCTATCTGTACGCCAAAGACGTTTGGACGGCGCCGCGTCCCTTCAAGGGCAAGCTCTCGAGCTTGCGGCGCGACATTCTGTTCGTGCCAGAGTCGCGCACGGTGGCCGAAGTGCTGGAGGACTTCCGCCTCTCGAACACACCCATCGCCATCGTGGTGGATGAGTACGGTGGGACCAGCGGTCTGGTGACGCTCGAGGACTGCGTCGAAGAAATCGTGGGCGACATCCGCGACGAGACCGACGACGAACCCGTGCGCATGGTGATCCGCCAGGACGGCTCGGTGGTGGTGGACGGCTCCACGCCATTCGGAGACCTCGAGGTGGAAGAGCTGCGCGAACTGGTGGCCGACCGCGACGAGACGGTGGGCTCCTACGTGATCGAAAAGCTCGGCCGATTGCCCAAGCCGGGAGACCGCGTGCGCATCGGCGAGTTCGAAATCGTGGTGGAGCTAGTGCGCCGACGGCGTGTGAGCCGCGTCGTATTTCAGGCCGCGGAGAAGCCCCCCTCGCGTGCGCCCTCGCAGGCTCCGTCGAACTGAGCCTCTCAGAGATTGCCGAGCAGCGGATTCGACGGGATGCCGAACAAGTCTGCAAAGCGGTCGACACCCGGCGGCAAACTGCCGTGCTTTCGACGGTGACTCCACAGCACCGAGGCGAGTACGTCGATGGCGAGCTGCGTGGGCGTTTCCTCGAAGCGCAGGCCATCGGGCAAGCGTGCGGTGTGTGAGGCGGCCGCGGTGTCATCGACCAAGGGGTCGAACAGCGAGTGCGTGACGCCATCCGAGCGCGACCACGCCAGCGCCAAGACCTCCACGAAGGTGCCGTGCAGCGGCCGAATCAGCAACACGCCGCCCCGCTCCTCGTCGCCAGCTAGCAATGCTCGCGGGGCGATGGAGGAACGCAAGCCATCGCCGCCCGCGGAGTTGAGCGAGTCAGCGATGAGACGCGCGAGTTCGGGGTCGTCCTCGACGGCCAACAGAGCGATCAGGGCGGGCGACGCGCTGATGCACTCGGCAGTGGCGTCAGACAGGACTGCCTCGATGATGCGTCTGCGTGCAGCCACGGCAAGCGAGGCGTACGCCCCCGCCAGACCACGCGCAGCCGCCGGATCGGTGGCCGCCGCGACGATCAACGCTCCAAACGGGCCAACGCGCCCGCCACCCTTGCGCAGGTTGATTGGGAGCCGAGTACTGTCGTCCCGAGTCGACACGACGGCCCTTCATACAGGACCTGTTGACGGACCGCCAGTGGCCTCGAACCGATCCCGCATCAAACTCTGGCATGGGCTTGACGGCCCACCTCGCCCCCGTGTACGCACCCTCGCGAAGACGATGCCGAAGCGCGCGGGCCGCGCCATCATCGGGGGCGCGCCGGTCGCGCCACGAACAGGGACCGAGAGCGAAATGTTGCAGAGCGACGCCGAGCTTGAGGCACACCGAGAGCTGGTGGAGCGTATCGTTCGCGCGCTCCTGCGTGAGCTCGACCTGTCTTGTGATCCAGATGACCTCCGAGCCTGGGGATTTCAGGGGCTGCTCGAGGCGAAACAGCGCTTCGATGCGAGTCGTGGCGTGCGCTTCTCCGCCTTTGCCCACTATCGCATCCGTGGCGCCATCCTCGACGGCGTGCGCAGTCAGGGCTTCTTGCGGCGGCGAGCTTACGCACGCCTGAAGGCCTTCGAGGCCACCGACGCCATCGCCGAACAACTCGCCGAAGAACAGGCCAATCGACCAACCTCCGAGGGCACATTGCCAGGTCAGGCCGCGACGCAACAGCGCGCCGAAGACCTCGACGCAGCGTTGGGCAAGATTACCGCGGCCTTCCTCATCTCCGCCGTCGGACAGGGCGAGGAACGCGCGCCGGAGGCACCTGACAGACGCCTCGAGTCTGCTCAGGAGCAAAGCCTGGTCCACGCGAGTCTGGAGCAATTGCCCGAACGCGAACGGACCTTACTGCAGGCTGTCTACTTCGAGGGGATCACGATCGAAGAAGCGGGCGCTCGGCTCGGACTCTCCAAGTCGTGGGCGAGCCGCCTGCACGCCAAGGCCCTGGACCGCATGCGCAAGCAGCTGGAAGCGCTGTAGAGGTGCGAATGTTCCGAGCATGTGTCGTGTGTTGGCTCTGGCTCGCGTCGTTCGCGGTGCTCGGGGTCCTGGCAAGTGGCGTCTCCGCGCAGCCCGCGCCAGCCCACGCCGACCGCGTCGGCGAACTCGTGGCACGCGGGCTAGCGTACGAGCAGCGTGGCGACCCCAGCAGCGCACTCGGCTTCTTCCGCGACGCGGTGACTGCGGGCCCGCGCGACGAACGGGGCTATGCGGCGCTGGGCGCCGGCTACCTCGCGCTCTCCGAGTGGAGTCGCGCGCAGGAGACGTTCGAGGCCGGCGTCCGAGCCGTGCCGAGCAGCGAAAAGCTATGGTTCGGACTGTATGAATCCGAGCGAAACATGAACCGGAGCCCGCGCGCGCTCGCCGCGCTACGTGCCGCGCGCAGCGCACAGCCGAGCTCCGTGCGTGTCCTGACCGCACTCGCCGATCTGGCCTCCGAGCTCGGCTTGTGGAGCGATGCGCTGGCCGCCACGCGCACACTAGCGGCACTGGCCGTCACCCGTCCGAACGAGCTCGACGCGAACACATGGCGGCTCCGCACACGCGCCCTCGAGCTCATCCTCGGCAGCAGCGAGCGCGTGCATCATCAAACCTGCCCTGCCGCGACCGCCGTGCTGAGCGCGCTCGGGCGTTGTCCCTGAGCTGACCTTCGTGCGCCGCCTCGCCTATCTCGCCTTCTTCCTCTCGGGTGCGTCGAGCCTGATCTTCCAGACGCTGTGGACGCGCATGTTGCACCACACGTTCGGCGCCACCAGCGTCGCCATGAGCTCAGTGCTCACGGCCTTCATGGCGGGCCTCGGACTTGGGGCACATCTATTCGGCAAGCGCGCAGCTCGCATGAAGCGTCCTCTGGTGGCCTATGCCCTGTGCGAGCTGGGCGTGGCCGCGTGTGCGCTGGTGATCCCCGAGCTGGTGCGCGCCGACGGCTTTCTGGCGGACATCAACTCCTCGCTGCGAGCGACGCTGGGTGAAGGTAGCCTCGGCTTCATGTTGGCGCGCTTCGGTTGCGTCTTTCCCATCTTGATCGTCCCCACCACTTTGATGGGCGGTAGCTTGCCCTTGCTGGCGCAGCACTTCGTGCGCGGCTCCGACGACTCGGCCTCGCTGAGCGCCGAGGTCGGCACCCTCTACGCAGTGAACACCTTCGGCGCCGTCGCCGGCACGGTGGCGGGCAGTTTCCTGCTGATGCCGGCATTCGGGGTCCAGCTGACCAATTGGTTCGCGGTAGGAATCAACGCCTTGCTCGGCGTCGGCATCGTGACGGTTTTCTCCGTGCGTGCAGGCGCGGCGCGCGGAGCGCCTGCGGCCGCCGCAGAAGCGGGCGCGGCCCCCGATGCGGCGCGCGAGCCCGCTAGCGTCCCGCATCCGTCGAGCATGCTGGGGAGGAAGCTCGCGCTGTGGGGCTTCGCCATCTCTGGCGCCTGCGCGATGACCTACGAAGTCGTCTGGTCGCGCGCGCTCTCGATGGCCATCGGCTCGTCGATGCAGGCCTTCGCGCTGATCCTGGTCACGTTCCTGGTGGGCATCGCCCTGGGCAGCGCGGTGGCCTCGCGGCTGCTCCTGTTGCCCACGCTCTCGTCGGCCGCGCTCACGTTGTGGGGACTCGTCACCTGCGCCTTGAGCCTGCTCGCGCTGGCGCCCTGCTTCGCCCTCGCCAGCGCCGCGCTCGCATCGACCATCTGGCTCTGCCTGTGCGCGAGCATCGGCATCTACCTGACCCTGGCTTTCCGGCGCGCTGCACAGCTCGAAGCCGCCGACGACGAGCTCGAGCGTGAAGCCGAGAGCGTCCGCCTGGACGCCGCCGAGCGCGTCCTGCTGTTGCCCTGCGCCACCTCACTCGTGAGCTTGGCCTACTTCACCTTGCGCCACAGCCAGCTTCCCGCCGTCTCGGTGCACGGCTATCTACCGCACGTGACGGGGAGCGTGGTGCTGTGCGTCGCGGGTCTGTTGTGGTTGTTGCTGCGACTGCGAAACGCGAGCTGGCTATTGGCCGGTTCCATTCAGCTCTCCATCGCCATCTCGACCTTCGCCAGCTACCTGTTCCAGGACGAGATCCCTTACGGGTTCGCGCGCCTGGTGAGTTCGCTGGGAAGCCTATCGGACCACGTCGGCACCGTTCGCTTCTTCATGTTGCTGTCGGCGGGCCTCTGTACGTTGCCTGCCACGCTCGGCATGGGTGCCATGTTCCCCGTGACGCTCGAGCTCGCGCGCCGCGGCCAACGCAACGCGCTCGGGCAAGACGTGGGCAACGTCTACGCCGCCAATACGCTGGGATCCATCGCGGGCTCCTGGTTGCCGGGCTTCGTGCTCTTGCCGCGACTCGGCATGGAGCCGACACTGCGATTGGCCATGCTGCTCAACGCCGTGATGGCCCTGGTCATGCTGGGGAGCGCGCCCGAGCGTGGCACCGCCAAGCGCTTGCTCTCCGGCCTCGCCGCGCTCGCCGCCGCCGGCTTGATGACCTTGCTGATCTTGGGTCGCACACCGCTCGACTGGGATCTCTCTCACATGACGCTCGGGGCCTTTCGCGTCTCGCTCGCGCGCGAGGTGCTGGATCCCACCTCGTGGGGCCAGCCCGACCTCGTCTACTATCGCGACGGAGTTTCCACCACCGTGTCGGTCGAGCGCTGGGGCCGCCACCTCTCGCTCAAGAACAACGGCAAGGTCGACGCCTCCAACGGCGACGACATGCCCACGCAGATCATGGTGTCGGCCTACCCGCTCCTGCTGCACCCGAAGGGCCCGCGTGGACTCGACGTGGCCATCGTGGGCTTCGGCTCGGGCGTCACCGTGGGAGCCGCGCTCGAGTTCCCCGTGCGCCACGTGGAGGCCATGGAGCTCGAGGAAGCCGTGGTGGAGGCGGGCGTGGAGTACTTCTCGGACGTCAGCCACTTGTCGCGCAAGAGCGCGCGCTTTCCCTATGTTCGGCACCCGCGCCTCACGCTGCACAACGACGACGGACGTAACTTCTTGGCATCCACCAAGGCGCACTACGACGTGATCGTCAGCGAGCCCTCCAACCCCTGGATTACTGGCGTGTCCGACCTCTTCACGGTCGATCACTTCCAGCTCACCAAGCGTCGACTCAAGCCCGGCGGTGTGTACTGCCAGTGGGTGCAGCTCTACGAGATGAGCCCCGAGAACATCAAGACCATCTATCGCACCTTCGCATCTCAGTTCCGTTACGTGCTGGCCTTCGCAGCCGAAGAGCTCTCGAGCGACACCATCCTGGTCGGCTCCGACAGCCCGCTCCCACTCGATTTGGATCACGTGGCCCGCTCGATGGCCATTCCGAGCGTGAACGCCGAGCTCGAGCGCGCCTACGTGCACTCAGCCTACGACGTGTGGAGCCGCATCCTGTTCGCCAGCCGCGAAGAGCTGATGCAGTTCACGCAGCGCGAAGAGCGGCTTTCGAAGGGGCACTGGCAGGAGGTCATGCGCGCCACCGGTGGGGCCCCCTGTGAGCCATCGAACTGCCGCCGCGTGCCAGCCCGGCTGAACACCGACGACAACATGTTGATCGAACTGCGGGCCCCCTCCGACCTGATCGGCTTCTCGCGTTACGAAGGTTACCTCAGTGTCTTCTACGGCGAGGATTGGCCGTACGCACAGCTGGAGCGCAGCTTGCGCGGCGCGGAGTCGAGCGCGGACAAGGTGGCGATGGCCCTGTCGCTCCTGGCCCACGGTCGCAAGCGCGACGCGCGCACCTACGTGCGTTCCCTCCCCAGTGCGCCGCCACCCGAGCTCGAGGCCGACGTGCGCGCCGCTCAGTTCTTGCTCGGGGATCTACCCGAACCACAGCCGGACATCGAACCTCCGCTCCCGAGTCCGCAGCTCGATCCCGCGGCGCGCCGTACCTTCGACCTCAGTTACGTCGAGATCGAGCGCGCGCTGCAGAATGGGAACCCCAAGTTGGCGCTCGCCATCTTCGAGCGCCTGCCGACGCTCTTGCGCACCCTGAGCGGACCGAGCTTCCGCTTCCTGCATGCGTTGGTGCTGCTGCGCGCGGCGGGGTCCGACCGTGCGCTCCTCAAGGAATCCGTGCTGGAGTTCGAGGACCTGATTCGGAAGGACGAGACCTACGCCCGCGCCCATCCGGAGCTGTACTACTTCCTGGCACGTGCCCAGGAGCGCGCCTCCAACTACGACAAGTCGGTGCGCAACATGAGAGCCTTCGCGGTCCAGACGGCGCCGAACTGAGGACGCTACCGGCAGTTCGCTGCGTAGGGAGTTACGCACTCGTTCTCGCCCCAGGTGCGTACGACACGTTGCACCCGGTTCGTGAAAAGCCTTTTGTAAAATTAGTTTTTCTATAGCTTTCGGGCACTTGTGAATATGGCATTACAACTAGAGCAGTGGGCACAGAAGCTGCTTAACGCGGCCGCATGACCAAGCAGGAAGCTCAGCGCTCGATCGACATCTTCGCCAAGACCGTGTACCGCGACCTCAAGCAGAACGGTTACTGCCGCGCCGACATCGTCTCGTTCGCCAGCTGCATCCTCGAGCAGATCACGAGCGACGCCAAGGCTTCCGGCGTCACCGCCGAGACTCGCGAAACCACCGTCTGAAGGTCGGTACGCCGCGAGTGCCCGCGAGGATCGACAGAGCGCGCCGACCACTGGCCCGCTACGAAACCTCGAGTCACGCTGCATAAACAGAGGAAACCGGGCCGAAAACGCCGGTGGTTTCGCTTGACCACCCGTGTAGGCAGGGGTAGACCACAGCCGCGTCTCAGCTCCTAGTTCGAGCGCCGAAAGCTCGCGGAAGCTGATGAGCGAGGTCGCAGGGTCTGCACTGCCCGTGCTCGTTCACAGGAGCAGCACGGCACAGCGCGGGCACAGCGCGCAACGAAGGCGCCTGGTCGAGAAATTTTAGCGGCGCGAACCCGGGTGAAGCGCACAGCTCTCCCGGTTCTTCCGCCTCAGCGGTGAAAGAGGACAGGAGAGCACATGGCTACGAAGATTGCGATCAACGGCTTTGGGCGAATCGGGCGCTGCGTGGCACGCGTGCTCTTCGACGGCACTCAGAGCGACCTCGAACTGGTGGCGATCAACGACCTCACCGACGCCAAGACCCTGGCGCACCTCCTCCAGTTCGACTCGGTGCACCGCACCTTCAAGAGCGAAGTCAAAGCCGAGGGCAAGGGCATCGTCATCGGCGGCAAGCAGATCCCGATCTTCGCCGAGAAGGACCCAAGCAAGCTGCCTTGGAAGGACCTCGGCGTAGAGATCGTCCTCGAGTGCACCGGCATCTTCCGCAGCAAGGCCGCGGCCACCGCGCACCTCAACGCTGGCGCCAAGCGCGTGATCATCAGCGCGCCCGGTGAGAACGACGTCGACGGCACGTTCTGCGTCGGCATCAACAGCAACGAATACGACCCGGCCAAGCACACGGTGTTCTCCAACGCCTCCTGCACCACCAACTGCCTGGCGCCCATGGCCAAGGTCATCCAGGACACCTTCGGCATCGTGAAGGGTCACATGGTCACGGTGCACAGCTACACCAACGACCAGAACCTGCTCGACCTGCCCCACAAGGACCTGCGTCGCGCCCGCGCCGCCGCGCTCTCCATGATTCCCTCGAGCACCGGCGCCGCCAAGGCCATCGGGCTCGTGCTGCCCGCCCTCAAGGGCAAGCTGAACGGGACCTCCATCCGCGTGCCCACGGCCGACGTGTCCATCACCTGCCTCACGGCCCTGGTGTCCAAGAGCACCACGAAGGAAGAGGTCAACGCCGCGCTCAAGGCCGCCGCCGAGGGGCCGCTCAAGGGCGTCCTTGGTTTCGAGACGCGCCCGCTGGTGTCGAGCGATTTCATCGGCGACCCGCGCTCTTCTATCGTGGACGCCGAGCAGACCGACGTGGTCGGCGGCGACTTGATCGAGGTCCAGGCCTGGTACGACAACGAGTGGGGCTTCTCGAACCGCATGGTCGACCTCGCCCGCTTGGTCGCGAAGAAAGGCTGATCGTCGATGAGCTCGCCCGTTCGCACTCTTGGTGATCTCGATGTCGTGGGCCGCGTGGTGTTCGTCCGCGTGGACTTCAACGTGCCGCTCGATGGCAGCAAAGTCACGGACGACACGCGCATCCGCGCCGCCATTCCCACCATCAAGCAGATCATGGAGCGCGGCGGGCGAGTGCTGTTGGCCTCGCACCTCGGCCGTCCCAAAGGTAAGCCGAAGCCCGAGTTCAGCGTGGAGCCCGCCGCGGCTCGCCTGGCGGAGCTGATGGACACCGAGGTGCTGCTGGCCGACGACTGCATCGGTGACAGCGCCAAGAAGGTGGTCACCGACCTGCGCGAGGGGCAGATCGCGATGCTCGAGAACCTGCGCTTCCATCCGGAAGAAGAGCAGGACGATGAGGGCTTCGCGCGCGAGCTCGCCAAGCTGGCCGAGATCTACGTGAACGACGCCTTCGGCTGCTCGCACCGCGCGCACGCATCGGTGCACGCGCTGCCCAAGTTGATGCCGCAGCGCGCCGCGGGCCTTTTGGTGCAGAAGGAAGTGGCTGCGCTCGAGAAGCTGCGCACGGACGCAGAGCGGCCCTTCGTGGCGGTGCTCGGCGGCGCCAAGGTGAGCGACAAGATCGAGGTCATCGAGGCGCTGATGGAGCGCGTCGACGAGATGTTGATCGGCGGCGCCATGGCCAACACCTTCCTGGCAGCCCAGGGGCTCAACGTCGGCAAGAGCCGCATCGAAGCGGACAAGTTGGCGCTGGCTCGCACGCTCATCCAGAAGGCCGACGAAAAGAAGGTCAAGCTGCTGTTGCCAGTCGACGTCGTGGTGGCCGAGTCGCTGCAGGCCGAGCGCGGCAAGGCGACCGACGTCGCCGCGATCCGCCCCGAAGAGATGGCGCTCGATATCGGTCCGCGCACGGTGCAGAACTTCGGCGATCGGCTGCGCCGCGCCAAGAGCGTGCTGTGGAATGGCCCGATGGGTCTGTTCGAGAACCCTGGCTTTGCCGAAGGTAGCTTCGGCGTGGCGCGTGCCATGGCCGATTGCCAGGGCTTCACGGTGGTGGGCGGCGGTGACAGCGTGGCCGCGGTGCATGCCGCAGGACTCGCCGATCGCTACAGCCACGTGTCCACGGGTGGCGGCGCTTCGCTCGAGTTGATCGAGGGCAAGAAGCTGCCTGGCGTCGAGGTGTTGCGAGCATGAGCCGCCGCCAACTCATCGCCGGAAACTGGAAGCTCCACAATACGCTGGCCGAATCCGTCGCGCTCGCGCGCAACGTGGTGGCCGGCGCTGCGCAAGCCAAAGCCGAAGTCGTGGTGGCCCCGGTGTTCACGGCGCTGAGCGCGGTGCGCGAAGCCCTCGGACAGAGCGCGGTGGGTCTGTCGGCCCAGGACGTCTATTGGGAGAAGAAGGGCGCGTTCACGGGCGAAGTGAGCGCGCCTCTCCTGCGGGACGTGGGCTGCTCCTATTGCATCGTGGGCCACTCGGAACGCAGGCAGTTCTTCGGAGAGACCGACGAGAGCGTGCGCCGCAAGGTGCGAGCGCTGCTCGACGCGCAGCTCAAGCCCATCGTGTGCGTGGGCGAGTCCCTCGAACAGCGTGAGCAGGGGGCAACCCTGGGCGTGGTGGTCGGGCAGGTCTCGGCCGGGCTCGCAGGCTTCACCAACGAGGCCCTGGCAGAGGTGGTCATCGCCTACGAGCCGGTGTGGGCCATCGGCACGGGGAAGACGGCCACCCCCGAGGACGCCCAGGCGGTCCACGCGGGCATTCGGGCCCACCTGAAGGCTGAGCGTGGGGCCGCTTTCGCGGACCGTGTGCGCATCTTGTATGGCGGCAGTGTGAAGGCGGAGAACGCCGCGCAGCTCATGGCCCAACCGGACATCGATGGTGCCCTGGTGGGGGGTGCGTCGCTGGTGCTCGAGCAGTTCATGGCCATTGTGGCCGCCGCGCGCTAAAGCTAGGCGCCCAAAAGCAAGGCAGGCCACACCAGGTGCGTGGCCGCCGAGCTTGACCCGGCTCCGCCGAAAGAAGCGCCATGTACACGTTCTTGTCGATCCTCTACGTCCTGGTTTGTTTGTTCCTCATCCTCGTGGTGCTGCTGCAGCCCGGTCGCGGAGGCATGGGCGGCGCGTTCGGAGGTGGGTCGAGCCAGACCGTGTTCGGCGGCTCGGGAGCCGGCAACTTCCTCACGCGGCTCACGTCCATCAGCGCGGCGCTGTTCATGATCCTGTCGGCCTCCTTGGCTTACATGTCCTCGAGCAGCGATAAGTCCCTGCTGCGCGCGACGGAAGCAGCGAAGGCCAAGCAGGAGGCGAAGGCCAAGCGCGAAGCCGAGAAGAAGACGGCCGAGCCCAAGGCGGAAGACGACGAGGGTGCCGCTCCGGCGCTCGAGCTCGCTCCCCCCGCGCCGATTGAAGAAGCGCCCGTGGCACCCGCGCCCGAGCCTACCCCTGAGCCCAGCGGTGCCGCCGCGCCGGAGCCGAGCGAGCAGCCGGCCCCCGCGGCGAAGCCCACGCCCGCTGCCCCGGCCGCCAAGCCCGCCGCCCCGGCCCCGGCACCGCGCGCCAAGAAGCCGGCCGAGGCCGCGCCGAGCGGAGAGACCACACCCGCACCCGCGGAAGCGCCTGCTGCAGCCCCGGCCGAGGCTCCCAAGCCTGCAGAGCCCGCCCCCGCCGCGCCCTGACCCCTGACGGATGGCGCTCTTCGAGCGCTGTTCCTGCTTGCTCCGCCCTGCGCGGGGACGCTCGCGCTGACGCCCTGCCCTCCCCGGTCGGGCGCGCAGCCCGCGAACCGAAGACCCGGCGCTACCGTGGCTCGCCCGCAGCGACGAGTTGGCCTTAGCTCGGAAGCGCGATGGGCTGCCCGCGCTCGAGCGCGCGCTCGGCCTGGGCGGCGTCGATGCCCATGCGCCGATGACCATGGCGCTCAGCCAGCTCGCGCACGTGCCTCAGGGCGAGACTCGCGGCCTGCGCGCTACCCACTCGCTGCTCCGCGATGGCCAGCAGGTATTGCCCGTTGATGGAGTCCCACACATAGCCGTGATCGCCGGCGTAGCGCAGGGCCTCCCGCATGCGCTTCAACCCTTCTTCGGCGCCGAAGCTCAGGACGTCGAGAAAGCCGAGCAAACACACGTTCAACCAGTGCACCCGTGTGAAGCCGTGTTCCGTGGCGATATCCGAGCTCGAGCGCAGGGCCGCGAAGGCGCGCTTGTCTTCGTCCCCACGCAAGTAGAACTCGCCCAGCATGTGCGCCGCCACGGCGGCCTCGTGAGGCAAGCCGTACTCCTTGGCGAGCTCGAACGCCTTGCGGGCCGATTCGATGCGACCTTCGTGATCACCCGCCTGGTAGGCCACCAAGGCGCGCACGCGTTCGGTCTCCACTTCGAGGCGCTGGTCCTGGCGCGAAGCTGACAGCCGCTCGATCTCGGCCAGCGCTCGCCGCGCGTCCGCTTCTCGCCCCACGGCGGCGTAGGCCGGAGCCACCACCAACAGGCAGCGGAGCTGCGCCCCCGCGTCCTGGCTGGTGCGCGCGAGCTCGAGGGCGTGCCCCACGTGACGCAGTACGCTGTTGTATTCGCCACTGCGCGCGTGGGCCTCCGCCGCCGCCAAGGCCACGTCGCGCTCGAGCTCGCCGTCACCGCGCTTGCGCGCCACCCCCTGCGCACGCTCGAGCCAGGCGCGACCCTCTTCGGCGCGAGCCACCTTGAGGTAAAGGCGCCCGCGCATCATCGAGAAGCGCGCCACCAAGTCGTCCCGCCCTGCCTTGTCGGCCAGCTCGAGCGCGCCGGCGAGTCGCTCGGCCACGCCCTCCGCGGTGCGCGAGCGGTAGGCGAGCTCGCCCAGACGCGTGTAGAGGTCGAGCAGCAAGTCACCGTCGGAGGTACCGCTGCGGGTCAGCAAGTCCAGCGCCTCCAAATAGGCATCCACGGCCGCGTCCGAGGCCTGCTCGGACTCCAGGCGCTGGGCAGCGCGCACCAAGAACGTGGCGGCGCGCTCGGCCTGCCCAGCCTCCCGATGGTGATAGGCGAGTCGGTCGGCGGCGGCCTCGATCTCGTTCGGGCGCAGGGCCTCGATGGCCTCGGCCACCGCCGCGTGCAGCGCCGGTCGCTCGTCGTGGGGGATCGAGTCGTAGAAGATCTCGCGCGCCAGGTCATGCGCGAAGGTGTACTCACCGGGTCCCAACGGCCGCACGATACCGCGCTCGTCCAGGACGCTGAGCGCCTGGCGCACACTGGCTTCGTCCTGCTGCGCGGCGCGCGCCAGGAGCTCGGGCGAGAAGCGCGGACCGCATGTCACGGCCAACTGCAGGATCACGCGATGCGCGGCGTCCAGCTTGCCCACGCGCGAGGTCACCAGACCGCGCAGCGTGTTAGGTAGCTCCGAGACGTCGGCCGGGCGCGCGAACTCCACCACTCCGTCGCGCACCTCGATGGCGCCTAGCTCGCGCATGGCGGCCACGAGCTCCTCGAGATACAGCGGGTTGCCGCCGGAGCGCTGGCTCAGCTCGCGCACCAGCTCTTCGGGCACTTCATGAACGACCAAACGGTGGCGGCAGAAACGCGCCACGTCCTCGGCACTCAGCGGGCGCAGCACGAGCTCCGTGTAGGCAGGCGCCGCGTTCCAGGGGGTCTCGTCGGTGGGGCGATAGGTGAAGAGCGCCACCGCCTTCACGGGGAGCGGCGTGAGCACCATCTTGCCGAGCAGCTCGCGGCTCGGCGTGTCCATCAGCTCGGCACCATCCCAGGCGAAGACGGTCAGGCGATCCTGAGCCAACTTGTACGAGATGCGCACGAGCGCACCCATCAACATGGTGGTGTTGGTGACCGACGACGTGTGCAGACCAAGGCCCAACACGCGCCCCACGGCCTCGCGCTGAGGCGCCGAGAGCCCGAGCAGACGCAGGCGGTCGACCTTCTCGCGCAAGCGGCCCTCGGGCTCCATCTCCTCGATGCCGAGCACCACGCGCAGGATCTCCTGCACCGCATGGAAGGGGATGGTGCGCCCTTCGGGCGAGCAGGTGGCCACGTACAGGCCCACATCGTGGCCCGCATGGCTCAGCCGGCGCGCGGTCTCGGTGATGAGGCGGGTCTTGCCCGAGCCGGCCTCTCCGCGCACACCCACGACTACCAGGCGCCCCTTGTTGGCCAGCGCCAAACACTCGCCCAAGAGACGCAGCTCCTGACGTCGGCCCACGAACTTGCCGTTGCCCTCGTCGGCCCGCCGCTCGCGCTCGATGACGCGCGGTCCGTCGGCCTGGGCAGGCGCCAGCTCGAAGCGACCACGCAGCAGCTTCGTGGCGGCGGGCGATGCGGCCACCTGCCCTTCGCTCACGCGCGCCAACCACTTGCGCGATTCCGTCCGCAGCGCCTCCAGCGGCGGGCCCACACGCAACTTGCCCTCGGCGTCGAGCAGGACCCGACCGCTGTGCACGATGGCGCGCACGCGCGCGGCCGTGTGAGTGCGCAGGATGCGCAGCGCACAGCGTGCCGCTCCTTGGGCGTCGCGACCGTCGGCCTCCGTGAGTCCGAACAGGACGAGCGTGGGTTCACTCGCGGAATTGCCCGGGAAAGCCGCACCGCCGAAGCGAGTTGCAAAGGACATCACCTCCGACCGAGGCAGACCGTCGAACGCCAAGAGCGAGACCTCGCGCCATTCTGAGCGCGGTGGGATGCCCGAACGCGCTGCGACGGGCACGCTGGAGGTGGTGCTGCGCGAGGGCACGCGCACGGGTGTGACGCCGCGCGCCGAGCTGACACCCGTGTTGGTGGGCTCGGAGAAGATCTCTTCGAGTCCACTGATGGGAGGCAGCTCCTGGACCTCGGTCTTCTCGGTGGCCGCGAAGTGGCTGAGCTCCTCGATGAAGGCGGAGAGGTCGTGGGAGCTGATGCGCCGACCGCTGGCGTAGAGGAACTGGATCAAGTCCTCGTAGAGGTCGCCTGCATTCGCGTAGCGAACATCCCGATCCTTGGCCGTGGCCTTGCTCACGATGGCTGCGAGCTCCGGGGACACTCCCGGCAGAACCTCGCCAAGGGGCGCGAAAGAACCCGACTTGGCACGCTCGAACGTGCCTTCGGCCGTGAGCTCCTCCAGCGGACGTTTCCCGGTCAGGGCCTCGTAGAGGATCATGCCCACCGAGAACAAATCGGCACGCGCGTCCACCTCTTCGCCCCGCGCCTGCTCCGGCGAGAGATAGGCGAACTTGCCAGGCGGAACCTCCCCCTGGAGCGCGAGCTGCTCGCGCGAGCGGGCGATGCCGAAGTCGGTCAGCTTCACCTCGCCTTCGAAGCTGATCAAGACGTTCTCGGGCGACACGTCGCGATGCACGATGCCGAGCGGCTTGAGATCGGCGTCGCGGCGCCGGTGCGCGTAGTCGAGCCCCTTGGCCAGCTCGCTCACCACGTACACCGCGAGCTCCTGCGGGATGGCGCGCCCGCGCTCCGCGCAGAACGCCAGCACCTTGCCGAGGTCGAAGCCCGGCACGTACTCCATCGCGATGAAGTAACAGCCCTCCGCACGCCCGAGGTCGAACACCTGCACGATGTTGGCGTGGGTCAGCGTGACGGCGGTCTTGGCCTCGTCGATGAACAACTCGACGAAGTTCGGATTGCGGCTGAGCTCGGGGAGGATGCGCTTGATGACCAGGGTCTTCTCGAAGCCCTCGATGCCGTGCGAGCGCGCCTTCCAGACCTCTCCCATGCCGCCGCGGGCGAGCAGCTCGAGCAACTGGTATTTGCCGTAGAGATTTGGGTCTGAAGCCACTGTCCAAGCCGTCCGAGTGCGCGCCGACGGCCCCGGCCGCCAGCACGCGTCGCTACCGGGTCATCCCCGGCAGGGGTGGCCATCATACATGGTTTTCTGCCCCGGTAGATGGCTCATGTGGACCGACATGGATCGGCGTTGTGAGCGTGACTACAGCGGATTCTGGGATCCGGCGGCAAGCTCACCCGGTTGGGTGGCCACGGCGTCGGGCGGCTCGGGCGCCGAGGCGAATTGGAGCTCGTAGAGACGCGCGTAGACCCCGCCTTGCTCCAGGAGCTCAGTGTGGCTCCCCTGCTCGACGATGCGGCCGCGATGAAACACCAGAATCCGGTCGGCGCGCCGCACGGTCGAAAGGCGGTGCGCGATGATCACCGCCGTGCGGCCCACCAGGAGCGCGTCGAGAGCGCCCTGCAGGCGTGCCTCGGTCTCGCTGTCGATGCTGGCCGTGGCCTCGTCGAGGATCAGCACCTGAGGGTCCCGATAAAGGGCCCGCGCGAAGGCGACCAACTGACGCTCGCCCGAGCTCAGGTTGGTGCCGCGTTCGCTAATGCGCAGCGCGAGTCCGCCACGGGGCTCCAACATCGCCAGCGCCCCCACCTGCTCGAGCGCGCGCGCTGCGCGCGCAGGGTCGGGCCGCTCGTCCCCCAGGGCCACGTTCGCCAGTAGGTCCCCCGCGAACAGGAAGACATCCTGTTGCACCAGAGCGAAGCGCTCGCGCAATTCCTCGCGCGCGTAGCTGCGCACGTCTCGCCCATCCACGCGCACGGCGCCCGCCGACACGTCGTAGAAGCGCTGCGCCAGCGCGGTGACGGTGGTCTTGCCGGCGCCGGTGGCGCCCACGATGGCGATCGTCTCTCCCCGCGCGACCGCGAAGGAAACGTGCTCGAGCACCAGCGGCGCGCGCGTGTGGTAGCGGAAGTCCACGTGGTCGAACGCGATCACCGGGAGCACCTCGACCGGCGTCTTGGGCAACGGCGCCGTGGGCAGCTCGGCGCGCTGCTCGGGTAGGCTCGCGGCGGCGTCGAACTCGCGCACCGACAGCAAGCCGAACACGCGTTCGGCCGAAGCAAAGGCGCTCTGGATCATGGTGTACTTGCTGCTGAGCTCGCGCAGGGGCACGAAGAAGAGCTGGATGTAGGCGTAGAAGGCGATGAAGGTGCCCTTCTGAGCCTCGCTCTCGGTGCCCGCCATGCCGAGCCTTCGCGCCGCGTAGAACAACACCATGCCCACGCAGATGGCCGCGATGGCCTCCACCACCGAGAACATCATGGCGTCCGCCGAGATGGAGCGCCGGAAGGCCTCACGATAGGCCTGATTGATCTCGCGATAGCCCGCCGCCGACTCGGCCTCGCGCGAAAAGGCCTGCACTACCTGTATGCCTTGCACTTGTTCGTTGAGGTAGGCGTTGAGCTGGGCGATGCGCGCGCGGATCACGCGCTGCACGTGACGCAGCTTGCGACGGAACATCTCCACCGCGAACACCAGCGGCGGCACGGCCGCGAAGGCCACCAGGGCCAGCTCGTGGTCGAGCACCAACATCGACACCACGATGCCGAACAGTAAGAGCAGGTCCCCCAGCGCCGTGACCGCGCCGCTCGCGAACAGCTCGCCGAGCGAGTCGATGTCGTTGGTGACGCGGGTGACGATGCGCCCCACCGGAGTCTCGTCGAAGTAGCGGATGGAGAGCCGCTGGATGTGAGCAAAAACCGCGCCTCGCAGGCTGGCCATGGTGCGCTGACCCGCCAGTTGCATGAGATAGGTCTCGCTGAAACCCGCCAGGAAACGCAGGGCGATCACGCCACCGAACAGGAGCGACACCTTGCCCAGAGCGGCCTGCGATTGGCCCACACCGACCGCATCGACGGCCCGTTGCAACAGCCGCGGCTGCACCAACATGCAGGCCACACCGACGGGCATCAAGAGCAGCGATCCGATGTAGTACTTGAGGAAGGGGCGCGCGTAGGGGTACAGGTCGCGCAGCATTTGCCAGTCGAGTGCCTGCGAAGCGATGGGGCGCTCCTCGTGGAACTCGGCCAGCAAGCGCTCGGCGCGCGAGGACGATTTGGGCGCCGTACTCATAGCGTCGAGAGCTCCTGCTCCAGCGTCTGGCGAGCGCACAGCCGGGCGTAGAGTCCGCCGCGCTTGAGTAGCTCGGCGTGACTGCCGAACTCCGCGACGCTGCCGTGATCCAGCACCAGGATGCGATCGCAGTGGGCGGCCGCGGCGGTGCGATTCGTGATCAGGAGCATCGTGCGTCCGACCGCGGCTTGGTCGAGCGCGTCGAGAATGATCCGCTCGGTGCGCGCGTCGACTGCGCTCAGCGGGTCGTCGAGGATCAACACCGAGGGATTGTTCAACATCGCGCGTGCCAGAGCGATGCGCTGCTTCTGGCCACCCGAGAGCTGCACGCCGCGCTCGCCGACCACCGTGTCGAGGCCGTCCTTCAGCTGCTCGATCTCCTGCAAGATCGCCGCTTCCTGCGCCGCCCCGCGCACGGCGGCCATGCCCGCATCGCTGTCCGGGTCGGGCAGGCTGAAGCCGATGTTGCGCGCCACCGTGGTGGAGAATAGGAACGGATCCTGGGGTGCATACCCTACCGCCTTGCGCAGCTCGCCGAGGCGAAGGCTGGTGACGTCGGCGCCATCGAGAAACACGCTGCCAGCCGGGGTCGGGGAGAGCCGCGCCAACAGCGCCGCCAACACGCTCTTGCCGCTGCCCGTGCGACCCATGATGGCGAGGGAAGAGCCCGCCGGCACCTCGAACGAGACGTCGCGCAGCAGGGAGCGACCTTCGATGGCGTAGTTCAGGTGGCTGACCGTCACGTGCCCCTCGCCAAACCGCCCGTTCTCGCGGCGGGGGATGGCGCGCGCGTCGCGGGGCTCCGGGATCACCGGTTCGGCGTCCAAGATCTCGCGCACGCGCGCATAGGATGCACGGCCGCGCTGCACGATGGAGAGGATGTAGCCCGCCGCCATGGTCGGCCACACGAGCTGCGTCAGATAGGCGTAGAAGGCCAGGAGCTCGCCCTTGGTCAGCTCCCCTGCGTTCACCATCACGCCGCCCGCGTAGAGCACGATCAGCGTACCCGCCGTGCTCAAGCCCATCAGCACGGGCGTCATCGACGCGCGCAGCATCACCAGCGACATGGTGCGCTGAACGGCCTCCTGGTTGGTCGCGTCGAAGCGCTTGGCCTCGAACCCGTCGGCCGCGTAGGCACGCACCACGCGCACGCCGCTCAGGTACTCCTGCACGCGCTCGGCGAGCTTGCCGAGCACTACCTGGTTTTCCTGGCTCACGTGGAAGAGCTTGCGCACGAAGGCGCGCGCCGCGAGCACGAACAGGGGATAGGGAATCAGGGCGTAGAGCGTGAGCTTGGGGGAGATGGCCACCATCAACGCCAGCGCGCTCAGGTAGGCCACCACCGCGTTCACCAGATTGAGCGAACCGAAGCCCAACAGGAGCCGTACTTGCGCGAGGTCGTTGGTGGCGCGGCTCATCACGTCGCCCGTCGGCATGCGCGTCAGGAACGCGGCCCCCAGCCGGTGCAGCTGGTCGAGCAGCGCGGTGCGCAGGTCGAACTCGATGTCGCGGCCCACGTTGAAGATGGCGATGCGCGAGATGGTGCGCGTGACCATCATGGCGAGAGCGCACAGGACCACCCATGCGGCGGACCAGGTGACGCGGTCCAGTGCCTCGGCGCTGAAGGCGTCGACGCCGCGCTTGAGGAACCAGGGAATGGCCTTTTCGAGCGCGTTGGTGGCAAGCAGCGTCAGGCCGCCGAGCGCGAGCGCCCCCAGGTGGTCCCGGAGCAGCGCGAAGAGGCCACGGCCTTTGACCATCTGGCTCCCAGTCGCCGGTCCGGCTACCACCGTTACGGTGCGTTTTGTCACGGGGAGGGCGTGCCGGAAGGGAGCAAGCCCTGCTTCAGCGCGACGCGCTCGATGCCGCCCCAGGCCTGGTGGGCCTTGCCGGCCGCCGGCGTATCCCCGAGCAGCTCGTACAGCTTCGGCATGGCCAGCGTGAGCCCCGCGCGGGTCCGCAGGCCTTGCTCGAGCCGCTCGCGAACCTGACGCAGGTCCGTGGCCGCGGGGACGATCAGCTTGCCGTAGAACAGGTTGGAGCTGCCGTCGCTGCTCGAGCGCTCGTCGAACACCACGGCGTGCACATCGCTTCCGAGATCGGCCGCCAGGGCCTGCACCATGCCGCGCTGCTTCTGCATACCCACGAAGCGCAGACGACGCTCATCCCCCGGGCGCAGGATCGAGAGCAGCGGAAACACCGGCACCGGACGCCCTTCCACGGTGTTCACACGCACCGGCGCGCCGTCCCACAACACGACGTCGCCCCAGTCCACGTTGGCCTTGCGCACGGTGGGGGTGTGGACCACGCCGTGGCACGGGGAGAGCGGCTCGACCCACAGCACTTCGAACGTCACCACGTGGGGCGGCAGCGGGTCATTGCGGCCGACGTCTTCGCCAAGCGTCGCCACGCGCACCTGCATGGGCGGCACGCCAGGCACGCTGGGCATGCCCGAACTGGAAAGCTCTCCCTTGATGCCCAGCTTGTCCCAGGCTTCGAGCGCGAGTCGTCCTTCGCCGAGGGCCGTGGCGCAGATGGCCAAGTTCCACACTACCGGCTTGTGCGCCCCGAGCCGGGCGTAGGCCTTCTGGTTCGCGTCCAGCCCCTCCCGAAAGCGCCCCCTCCACTTGTGGAAGAGACCGAGGTGGAACCACCAGTGGCCGTTCTTGTCGTCGATGGTCAGCGCCAGCTTGTAAGCCTTGAGCGCATCCTCATCGTACTCGGGGCCCATCATGCGTAGCCCGTCAGCCATGTTGAGCTGGAGGTACCCACCCAAACGGGGGTCGGTGCGCTGGGCCGAAGAGAGCCCCTCGAAGGCACGCTGGCAGGCTCCCGCGGCGAGGTGCGCGGGGCCCTGAACGAAGGGTGGCTCGTCGCCAGGGCGTTGCTCGGCCACCCGCACCAGAGCGGCCGACAGTCGGATCACCAGCTCGGCGTCGTTGCCGAAGGCAGACACGATGCGTTCACTGACCGGGAGCGCATCGCTGTAGTTGGGGTCCTGAGCCAGGAGCTCTGCGAACGCGAGCGCCGCTTCTCGATCGGTGCCGACCGCAGGGACGAAGGCGTCTGCCACCTTCCATGCCTGGTCGGAGCGACCGGCGGCTAATTTTTCGAGGGCTTCCTTCAACACGGCAGCGCAATTCATGGCGGCGTGTTGTAGCAGCTCCTGGGCCCAGGTCGCGGGTGCGCGCGCACCTACTCGACCGGACACGGGTGCGGCCGAATCCCAAGAAATACTTATGGGTTAGCCAAGCCCCCGCGCGTTCCCGCCTTGCGCCAAGTACGCCTCTTTACGTACTCTGGCCGAGTCCGTGACGGTGTCCGTTCCACCCACCCCTGTGCTCCTTCGCCGAAGCGCTGGACTCACCGACGTGGGCCGACGCCGCGTCAGCAACGAGGACAGCTACTTCTTCGACGACGCCATGGGTCTGTACGCCGTGGCCGACGGAATGGGCGGCCACGCTGCAGGCGAAGTCGCGAGCCAGGAAGCCATCGACACCATGCGCGGCATGGTTCGCCAGGGTGCAGGACTCTTGAGCGCGGTGGAAGCCGGCGATCATTCGGCGCAGACCTTGTGGCGCATGGGTCGCTTGCTGGAGAGCGCCGTGCAAGCCGCCACGTACATGGTCTTCGGCATCGCGCAGAACGATCCGGAGCAAGCCGGTATGGGCACCACGATCTCCGCGCTCTTGCTGTGCGGTCCCTTCGGCGTCACGGCGCAGGTGGGGGACAGCCGCGTGTACCAGGTGCGCGACGGGCGCGTGTCCCAGCTGACCGAAGATCACACGCTGATCGCCTGGCAGTTGAAGCAGGGCATCATCTCGGAGCGCGAGGCGGCCATGTCGCCCCACAAGAACGTGATCACGCGCGCCGTCGGCAGTCGCGAGTACGTGCAAGTGGACACGACCTTCTTCCAGACCGAGCCCAACGATCAGTACCTCGTGTGCTCGGACGGTCTGCACGGCTACCTGCGGGAAGACGAGATCGCGGCCATCACCGCGCTTGGCCCGCAGGCTGCGGTGCGACGCTTCATCGACACTGCGAATCTGCGCGGTGGACGCGATAACATCACGGCCATCGTCGTCGAGGTCGAGCCGGGTAGTCCCAGCGTTCCTTCTCCTGCGAGCCGGCCACCTTTCCCAGGGCGATGAGCAGTTTACCCCCCATCGCAGGCGGCACGATCGAAGTCTCCTCGGCACGTTGGCCCCTGATCAAGGTGCGCTTCGTGGGCCAAGCCGACGACGTCACCGTCGACAACTACCTCGAGGAGTTGAGCCGCGCGATCAGCCGGCCCGGCCGGCGCACCCTACTGATGGACGCCACCGAGTGCGGTTACGTCAGCTCCTACGCGCGCAGGCGGCAAGCCGAGTGGATGCGCCAGCAGGAGCCCACGATCCGCAGGGAGACCGTGGGCATTGCGTTCGCGCTCACGGCCCCGCTGGTACGCGGCGCGCTGACTGCCATCCTGTGGCTCGAGCCCCTCTCCTGCCCCTACGCCGTGGTGCGCGACGAGGCAGCAGCCCTGTCGCGCTGCCGCGCCTGGCTCGAGCCCTACGGACTCGCGATTCCCGAGCGCACGCGCGTTCCCGCCTGATCTGCCTGTGCCAGACCGGGCGAAGCCGCTGAACTGCGTGGCGCCGAGTGCGCTCTCGCGCGGCCCTTGCGGCGCGGGCACGCAGGTTGCCTTTGCAGCAGCGTGGCCACGCACGCGCATCCCCCTAACCGACCGATCCTCGAGAGCCTCACCGATTTCTCGCTCACGCGAGGCGGGCTGTTCTTTCGGCTAGCCGGACGCTTCAAGCTCCTCCCACGCAGCGGTCAGCTGGGCACGCGCCTGGTGCTTGGTGCCGCCGGATTATGCTGGATTCCCGTGGTGCTGCTGGTCCTACTGGAGCACTTCACCACCGGTAGCTGGGACCCGCTCTTCACGCGCACCGAGCTCCACGTGCGCATGTTGTTCTCGCTGACGCTGCTGCTGTGGGGCGAGTGGTTCTTCGAGCAACGAGTGCGCAGCACGAGCCGCCACTTGCTCGACCACGACTTCATCCCCGAGGCCAAGCAGGCCAGCTGGCGTGAGGTGATCATCAAGGTGCTGCGTGTCCGCGATTCGTGGGCTCCGGAGATCACGCTGCTCGTGTGCGTCTATGCGATCTCGCTGATCGCGTACATGGGCTACCTGGAACCGCACGTCCTGCGCTGGCTCGCGCCCACCATCCACGAGGCCGGGGTGCACTGGGAGAAGGCCACACCTGCCTGGTGGTGGTACATGTTGATCAGCCAGCCGCTCTTCCTGTTCGTGCTCTTGCGCTGGATCTCGCGCTGGTTCCTGTACACCAACTTCATGTGGTCCCTGGCGCGGATGCCGCCGGCGGTTCAACCGCTGCACTCGGATCGCGCTGGAGGTCTGCTCTTTTTGGCGGAGCCGCTGCTGGCCCTACGCTTCTTCGCCCTGGCCACCTCGGGGGCGCTGATGTCCGTGTGGCTCGACGAGCTCGACCGCAGCAAGGCACAGCCCGCCATCTTCGCGGCCGACATTATCGTCTTCGTGGCGATCTCGATGGGCCTGGCGGTCCTGCCCTATCTGCCGTTCACCAGGGTCCTGGCCGAGGGCAAGCACCGCAGCTTGCTGGCCTGCTCGGCGGTGATGGACCGCTACACACGCCGCTTCGAAGATCGCTGGTATCCGCTCGACGAGGCACGCGATGACGAGCGCATGCTGGGCAACGAAGACTTCTCCGGGCTCGTGGATTCGGGATCCAGCTACGCCGTCCTCGAAGACATGCGCATCACGCTGCCGGGCCCGAAGTTCCTCAAGGCCCATTTCGTCGCCGCCGTCCTTCCCTTCGTGGTGATCATGGTGATCTACGGTCCGCCTGCCGCGGATGTCCTCAAGGCCATCTTGGGACGCTTGGTGGAGGGAGGGGAGTGAATGGGCACGGACACAACGCGAGGTTGGCTGAGGGGGCTCTGTGCACTCGGATTGGGGCTTGCCGCCTGCTCGAGCTCCCACGACAACGAAGCACCCACGCCGGTTCGCGGCACCTTCAGCGTGCTCACCTACAACGTCGCGGGCCTGCCGGAGGGCATCTCGGGCTCCCACCCCGCGGTCAACACCGCGCTCATGAGTCCGCTGCTCGACGACTACGAGGTGGTGCTAGTGCAGGAGGACTTCGCCTACCACCAGGAGCTCGTGCACAGCGCGACGCAGCTCTACCAATCAGCACCCGACAAGGCCCAGGACTCCCTCGGCGACGGCCTCAACATCCTCTCCGACTTCCCCTTCGACGGCCCGGTTCGGGCGCACTGGAAGGACTGCAACGGGCAACTCGACGCGGGCAGCGATTGCCTGACGCCCAAGGGATTTTTCGTGGTCCAGATGCAGGTGGCCGAGGGAGCCATCATCGACGTTTACAACCTGCATGCCGACGCCGGTCGCTCGCCGGCGGACGCGGCCGCACGACAGGGTAACTTCGCACAGCTCCAGGCGGCCATCCTGGCCAACTCCCAGGACCACGCCGTGATCGTCGCCGGTGACTTCAACGAGCGCTACAGCTACGTGGACCAGCACGTGTCCGGCCTGCTCAGCGGGGCGGATCTGAAGGACGTCTGGGTCGAGCTCGAGCGGGGCTCGGTATTGCCACCCTCCCCCAGCGGGGAAGCCCCCGAATGCGCGAACGACGAGGCCAATCTGATGTGTGAGCGCATCGACAAGATCCTCTATCGCAGCAGCGCCAGCGTGACCCTGACCCCCACTGGATACCGGGTGGACAGCCAGCGCTTCACGGACGCGGATGGGCGGCCCCTCTCGGATCATCCGCCGGTGGTGGCGACCTTCGATTTCGTCGCCCAGTGAGCCGTGCTAAACATGCGGGCCTATGCGTCGCCCGGGTGTGAAGGACGCGATCGGCACCTTCGCTGCATTCCTGTATTCCCTGCCTGCCTGGAGCTATCCCTTCGGCAACGACCAGTCGCTTCACTGGTACATCGGCGACAACTGGCTAGACGGCACCCTGCCCTTCGTCTCGGCCATCAGCAGTAAGCCCATCGGGATGTTCGCGGTGCACGCGCTGTCGACAGCGCTGTTCGGCAGCGGCATGTGGCCCATTCGCGTGACCGAGTCCCTCACGGTGCTTTTGGTGGGCTGGCTCGTGGCCTTGAGCGCCCGCCGCCTCGGCGAACCCGGGCAGGACGGCGAGTGGGGCCTCGGGGCCATGCTCTTCTCGGGCATTTACTACACGTTCTACGACTACTGGGACACCGCCCATCCCGAGCTCTGGATGTCCACCTGCGCCCTCGCCGCCTTCGTGGTGGCGCTGCGCGCACGCACACCCTGGACGCGCGACGCCGGGGCCGGCGCGCTGGCCACCGCGGCCTTCATGTTCAAGTACCCAGCGGCCCTGCCAGCACTCGGGGTCTCCGCGTTGTGCGCGCTGCGTGCGTACTCGGAGCGCGAGCCTGGTGAGGGCCTCGCGGGCCAAGTGCGCGGCGGTGCCAAAGCGGTGCTCTGGGCGGCCGGTCGCTTCCTGTGCGGCGTGCTGCCCGTGGTGCTGCTGGTCCTGTTACCGTTCGTCCTCGGCGGTGGGCTCAAGCCGATGTGGGAGATCCTCGGGGTCTACATCTTTCACTACGCCGAGCAGGCGCCGCCGGTGCGCGGACTGCCCGCCTGGTTCCGTATCGAACGTGGCGGTCTGTTGTTCCTTTTGACCTTCGTGCTCACCAGCATGGCAGCGGTCACCGTGCGCGAACGTCGCGACCGCGACGGCCTGTGGCGGCTGTCGTGGGTCGCCGTGGGCGCCGTGCTCGCGCTCCTGTCCGTGATCGCGCAGAAGCGCTATTTCCCTTACCACTTCGTGGCCATCGGCAGCTTCTGCGCCGCCTTGTGTGCGATCGCCATCCGGATCTTCCCGCGCACCCACGGCGCACCGTCGTGGACCACGCTGGGTGTCAGTGCGCTCGTCATCGCCGGGGTCTTCTACTTTGCGCCCACCAGCGGGCTCGGCCAGAGCTATCGCGGCTACGTGAAATCCCTGATCGCCTACCGCACTGGCGAGACCGATCGCGACGCCATGTTGCGCGGCATCAACAACCCGCGCAGCCTCGACTCGCCACTCTTCGTCGAGCACGTGGCGGCCAGGATCAACGCGCTGAAGAAGCCCGGCGACACCCTGTGCGCGCGCGGCTTCCTCACGCCACTGCACCCACTCACCGGGCTGCGCTGCCCATCGCGTCACATCGTGGAGGAGAACGTCAACACGGGTCTTCCCGATTGGCGGCGCGAGTACCGCGAGACGCTCGAGAAGCATCCACCGACGTTCATGGTCACCTTCAGTGATCGGCCCCGCGATGTGAAGTACCTCCAGGACCGCGGCTACATCCTCGTCTACCAGGAGCACATCTTCCGGGTCTTCAGCACCCGACCGGCGCCTGCAGGCTTCGACACGGGCGCCCCTCGGCGCTGAGCGAGCGCGACCCACCGATGCCGTCGGCGTGAGCGAAGCGAACCTCGCGGCGGGGTGGGTCCCGGCGCGGCGTTGCCCCGACGGGCGGGGAGGTCGCGTGACCTCCCCGCGAATGAAGGGCTCGCTTGGCTCGCTGTGCTCCCAGTCCTCACCTCTCCTCTGACTCCATCTCGACCCGTTCGGCGCACGCTCGTGCCCATGAGCGCACGCGTCGCGTAGTCCATCCGCGGGCTTTCACCGAGCTTCCCAACTTCGCTACGGCCGGGCCGCGACTCGGCAGTTAGGGTGCCCATCCCCTTTCACGGCAAGCGCGCTGCGTCGCCTCACGGGTGAGCGCACGAGCCTGCATTTTCTGGAGGATGACGAGTGTCCGTTTTTCAACGTTGGTTCCCCATCGCGCTCGGCGCAGCTTGCTTACTCGGTTGCGGCGACGACTCGAATACGTCGCCCTCCGATGACGGCGGCACGGTGCTCGACTCGTCGATCAACCCCATCGAAGGCGATGGCGACGGCGATGTGGGCGACGGTGACTCCGGAGACGGGGACGTAGGCCCCGGCACCGACCATGACGCCAGCAACACCGACGCGGGCGCTCACCACGACGCTTCCGTGAATCCGAAGCCGCCCCATGACGCGGGCACTCCGACCCCCCCCGACGCGGGCAAGCCCGACACCGGAACGCCGAAGGGTACCCCCGTGTTCGTGGCCGTAGGCTACGCCGGCCGGCGCGTGCGCTCCACGGACCTGGGCGTGACCTGGACCGACGAAGAGTTCCTCGACCCGGCGCAGCGCGGCGGCGACGACGAGTACCTGCTGCGTGGAGTGACCTACGCCAAGGGCGTGTTCGTGGCGGTGGGCTGGAAGATCATGACCTCCAAAGACGGCCGCAAGGGCACCTGGACCGACCACACGATCCCCGGGCAGCAGTGGTTGGCGGGCATTCAGTTCGGCAACGATCGCTTCGTGGCGACCGGCGGCTACGGCTACTCGGCGCGCTCGAGCGATGGCTTGAGCTGGACCAAGGCGGGCGATTTGAACACGCAGGCCAGCCGCTCGCTCGCGTTCGGCAATGGCAAGTTCACGTCGGCCACCGATCAAGGCAACTGGTGGACCTCCACCGACGGTGCAACTTGGACGCAGGCCAGCGGCGGTCACACCAACCAGGTCGCATACTGCAGTGACTTCAAGAACTACGATGACTGCAGCGGCACCTTCTCCGCCCGCAACCGCGCAGTCGGCGAAGGGGTCACCGTGCGCATCAACAGCAGCGGCCGCCTGGAGCGCTCCACCAATGGCGTGAACTTCACGACCGTCCTGAATTCGGGCCTGGGATTCGAGGGAGTTTCGTTCGGCTACGTCGAATAACGTCGCCTTGCGCGTGCGCCCAGCGAACCTCCGGTGGTAAACCGTTGCTGAGACGGAGCATCACTTAAAGGCGGAGGTTCGCATGGGCATGGCGCAGATCGGCGTCCTGGGACTCGGCGTGATGGGGCAAAACCTGGCCCTCAACCTGGCCGAGAAGGGATTTCGAGTAGCAGGTCACGACGCCTGGCCCGAGCCCGTCGACAAGCTGAATGCGCTGGCCACGGCGGCCCTCGACGTGCAGGGCTTCAAGGAGCTCGAGCGCTTCGTGACCGCCCTGGAGCGCCCGCGCCGTATCATCTTACTGGTGAAAGCCGGCGACGTGGTGGATGCCACGCTGGCGCGCCTGGTGCCGCTCTTGTCTCCCGACGACATCGTAATCGACGGAGGCAACGAATTTTACCGCAACACCGAGCGCCGCTCGGGTCAGCTCGCCAAGCAGAACCTGCGCTACTTCGGCATGGGAGTCTCTGGCGGTGAGGAAGGTGCCCGTCACGGGCCCTCGCTGATGCCAGGTGGCGATCGCGCGGCCTACGACGCGCTCGCGCCCATCCTCGACAAGATCGCGGCCAAGGCCGACGGCTCGTGCGTGACGTACGTGGGCCCCGGCGGCAGCGGCCACTACGTGAAGATGGTGCACAACGGCATCGAGTACGGCGACATGCAGCTGATCGCGGAGGCCTACGACGTGCTCAAGCACATCGGAGGCCTCGACAATCGCGAGCTCGCCGACACCTTCGATGAGTGGAACCGCGGCGAACTGCAGTCCTTCCTGATCGAGATCAGCGCGCACATCTTGCGTAGGGCCGATCCCGAACTCCCCGGGCGCGACCTCATCGATAGCATCGCCGACGCGGCCTCCATGAAGGGCACCGGCAAGTGGACGGTCCAGGAAGCGGCCGAGATCGGGGCACCGGTCCCCACCATCGCGAGCGCGGTGGACGCCCGCGTGCTCTCGTCGAACCGCGAAGAACGCAAGCTCACGCGCGTGCTGCCGGGTCCCACACCGAGCGTGCAGCGCGATCCCACGCTGGTGAGCGACGTGCGTGCTGCCCTCTACGCCGCCAAGGCCTGCGCCTATGCCCAGGGCTTCGCGCTCTTGAGCAAGGCCTCGCAGGTGCACGGCTGGAACCTGAATCTCTCCGAGCTCGCGCGCATCTGGACCGGGGGCTGCATCATCCGCGCTCAGTTCCTGGGTCGCATCAAGGAATCGTTCCTGGCGCAGCCGAACCTGGCCAACCTGCTGCTCGCCGAGGGCTTCCAGCGAGAACTCGGGGAGCGCCAGACGCCCTACCGACGCGTGTTGGCGCGCGCCGTCACGGCTGGACTGCCGATGCCAGCCCACGCCAGCGCCCTCGCCTACTACGACACCGTGCGCCGCGAGCGCCTGCCCCAAAACCTCACCCAGGCCCAGCGCGACTACTTCGGCGCCCACACCTACGAGCGCATCGACCGTCCCGGCAGCTTCCACACGGAATGGAGCAAGCCATGAACGACGACCCCTTGCGCGTCCGCTGCCACGCCCGCTCGTCCGAGTCCAAGCCAGCCACGGAAACCCGGGCTCCCGAAGCACGCTACTGCGCGCGCGATCCCTTCACGCTGATCATCTTCGGCGCTTCCGGAGACTTGGCCCATCGCAAGTTGTTGCCGGCCTTGTTTCACCTGGAGGAAGAGGGCTACTTGCCGGAGCAGTTCTCGGTGATCGGGTTCTCCCGCACGCCGCTCACGGACGCAGCCTACCGCGACTCGGTGCGCGACTCGCTCAAGGAGGCCGGACTCACCCCGGCCCAGCAGAGCAGACTGCTCGCTTCCATCTTCTATTCGCCCGGCGACAACGATGACCCGGCCGCCTTCGAGCGCCTGCGCCGGCGCATCGAGGAAATCGAGCAAGCGCGTGGGGCGGGCAAGAACCGACTCGCCTACCTCTCGGTGGCCCCACAGTTCTTCGCTACCGTGGTGGAGCGCCTGGACGAGAGCCAGATTCTGCATCCACCCGGCGCACCGTCCTGGTCGCGCGTGATCATCGAGAAGCCGTTCGGACGGGACCTCGAGAGCGCGCAGCGCTTGAACCACGAGATTCGCCGCCACCTCGACGAGTCGCAGATCTATCGCATCGATCACTACCTCGGCAAAGAGACGGTGCAGAACCTGTCGAGCTTCCGCTTCGGCAACGCCATCTTCGAGCCGCTATTCAATCAGAAGTACGTCGAGCACGTGCAGATCACGGTGGCCGAGACGCTGGGCATGGAGGGCAAGCGCGGCGCCTACTACGACCACGCCGGCGCGCTGCGCGACATGGTGCAGAATCACATGCTGCAGCTGCTCACCATCATCGCCATGGAGCCGCCGTCCTCCATGGAAGCCGACGCCCTGCGCAGCGAAAAGGTGAAGGTGCTGCGTGCCATCGAGAGCATGGCCTCCGCCGAGGCGGTGGCCCACAACACCGTGCGCGGCCAGTACGTCGCCGGGAGCGATCAGGGCAAGCCGATCAAGGGATATCACGAGGAACTCGGGGTCGATCCGAAGTCGAGCACCGAGACCTACGTCGCGATCAAGCTGGCCGTGGACAACTGGCGCTGGGCTGGCGTGCCCTTCTATCTGCGCACGGGCAAGCGGCTCGCCCACAGGCTCTCGGAGATCGTAGTCACCTTCAAGCAGCCTCCGCTGCGCATGTTCCGCAACCTCACGGACGATGGCAACGCTGGCAACGTGCACCCGATGACCAACGTGCTGCTGCTGCGCATCCAACCGGACGAAGGCATCGGGCTCACGTTCGCCGCCAAGCACCCGGGCATGCAAGCCAGGCTCGACGAAGTGCGTATGGACTTCCGCTACAGCGACTTTCACGTGCGCTCCCCGGAGGCCTACGAGCGCTTGTTGCTCGACGCACTGCGTGGGGACGCCTCGTTGTTCACACGCTCCGATGAGGTCGAGTCGGCCTGGCGCTTCATTCATTCCATCCAGACCGGCTGGGAGAAGCGTGGTCCCTCCGATCTCGTCAGCTATCGCCCGCTCAGCGAGGGGCCGGCCGAGGCCGCCCGCTTGTTCGGCGGGCACGGCGGCTTTCGACCGCTCCCGGCGGGCTGAACATGCGACCTCGCATCGACGTCTTTGCCGACGCAGCCACCTTGGCCGACGCCGCCTGCACCCGTGTCGTGAGCTTCATCGAACAGGCTGTCGCGGCGCGCGGGCGCTGCGTGATCGCGCTCTCCGGGGGGTCCACACCGAAGGCCCTCTACACGCGCCTCGCCGCGCACCCCGAGTTGCCGTGGAACCGGGTGGAGCTCTGTTTTGGGGACGAGCGGCCCGTGCCTCCCGATCACGAGCAGAGCAACGCCCGCATGGTCCGCGAGGCGCTCACCCATCTCCCCTTCGTACCCGCGACGCACGTGCACCGGATCGCAGGTGAACTGCCTGGCCAAGAAGCCGCCCTTGACTACGAGTCGGTGTTGCGCCGACTGTTCCCCGATCAGGACCTGCCACGCTTCGACTTGGTGCTATTGGGCCTGGGCAGCGACGGCCACACGGCCTCCTTGTTCCCCCACACCAGCGCGCTCGGCGAGCGCCAAGCCTGGGTCGTTTCGCACTGGGTGGAAGCGCAGCAGAGCCAGCGCATCAGCCTCACGTTTCCCGTGCTCAACGCGGCCCGACTGTGCCTGTTTCTGGTCACTGGCGCGGACAAGCGCGAAGCGCTGCACGCCGTGCTCGAAGGCACCGCGTCGATCATCGAGGTTCCCGCCAAGGGCATTCGCCCTGCGCAGGGAGAGCTCGAGTTCATGATCGACGAGGCCGCCGCAAGCCTGCTTTCGCCGGCACTTCGCGACGCGACGAACGCGTGATTTCGCACTTCTCAAGGCCCTCCGTGGGTCTTGTACGATCAGCGACACGTGATCGACGTCGACGCACCTGCCACGGCGACGCCCGTCCCGGCGGCGCAAGTCCCAGCGGCCAGCGCCCGTGTGAGCAGCCAGCCGTCCACCCCGCAGGCCACTCCCTCGGTGGCGCACGCAGCCGGCTGGGAGGTCGGATCCCAGTTGATGGCGATGGCGCTGCGCCTGGGCAGCAACCTCATCCTCACGCGACTGTTGTATCCCGAGGTCTTTGGCCTGATGTCGCTGCTGCACAGCGTCCTGTTCGTGCTGGCGCTGCTGTCGGACGTGGGCCTCACCCAGGCCGTCATCGCGAGCCGGCGCGAAGACCGGGAGTTTCTGGACACGGTGTGGACCATCCACGCCGTGCGGGGCCTGGGGTTGTGGCTTGCGGCGGTCGCGGTCGCCTGGCCCTGCGCGCTGCTCCTGAACGAGCCCACGCTGCTGTGGCTGTTACCGGTGGGCGGCACAGTCTCCATCTTCCAGGGCCTATCCTCGCTCAAGCCATGGCTCCTGCGGCGCCGCATGCGCGTGGTGCCATTGATCAAGCTGGAGCTGCTCTCCAACCTGGTGCTGGCAGCGACCATGATCGCGATGGCCAAGCTCGGCTTCGGCATCGCTGCGACCGTCGTCGGGCTGTTGGCGCAGAACGTGGTGCAGATCGTCGGTAGCTATCTGCTCCCCCTCGAGCTGCCCCGCCCACGGCTGCTAATCGACGCCACGGCCAAGGCGGAGCTCGTGCACTTCGGCCGCTGGATCTTCTTCTCGTCGTGCCTGACCGCGGTGATCAACAAGGGCGATCAGCTCCTGCTCGGCAGGCTCCTCGGCGCGGCCCAGCTCGGCATTTATCAGACGGCGCTCGCGCTCTCCGACCTGCCGGAGCTCCTGGTGGGCCGCGTGATCTCCAGCGTGCTCATGCCGGCGCTCGCCCAGGCACGACACGTCGCGCCCCACGAGTTCGCTGCCCGCTACTACCGCGTGCGCTCCTGGCTCGATCCGTTGACCTTCACCACCATCGGCGGCTTGATGGGCATGTCCGACTGGGTGATCGGCGTGCTCTACGACGACCGCTACCGCGGGGCCGCCCCCATGTTGCGCTTGCTCTGCATCCGCATCGCTCTCCACATTGCCGCCACGTTTTGTGAGACCTGCCTGTTCGTGCAGGGCCAAAGTATGTTCGGCTTTCGTCGCAACCTCTTCGTGTCCGCGGTCCTGGTGGTCGCCATCCCGCTCGGTCACTACCTGGGCGGCGTGGACGGCCTGCTGTGGGGCACCATCGCGGCCCGCTTGACCGCCTTCCCCGCCCTCTGGCCTGCCGCCAAGGAGCGCGGGCATCTTTGGCTGCGCCGCGAGCTCCTGCCGCTGCCGTGCATCGGCGCTGGATACGGCCTGGGCAAGCTGGCCGTCTGGCTGCTGCCTCCCGTTTGAGCGAACCGACTCATCGTCGTGGTCTGCTCTCGGGCGCTCTCGTGCGAGACGCAGGCCGTGAATTCGAGCGTTACTTACGGAAAAGGGTTCTAAATTACGCTCGAGGACGGAACGCACGGACGGTTGAGACCGTCTTGTGCGGAAAGGTCCGGTTCCCGAGTGCAGCTTGCGCTGAAATTGACCCTGATTCTGCTGATCGTCTTCCCGTGCGCGCTGATGGCCGGCATCCGCTTTCAGCGTGACCTGGAGGTCGAGTGGTACGAGCAGGCCCGCTCCCATGATCTCGAGTCGCTGGCCATCGCCCTGCGCTCGGGGGTCGACCTGGCCTGGCAAAACGGTGGACGCGCGGGCGCCGAGGCCTTCCTCAAGCAGCAGAATCTCCAGGCAGAGCACGAGCTCTCCCTGGTGCGACTGGACCAACTCTCGTCGGCCCGCGGTGGTCGCTTGCTCTCGGAGTCGGCGCTGCGTGCAGCTCGGCGCGGTGAGCACGTGTTCTGGTCCGACCGCACCCACAACCCGGTGACGATCCTGTCCTACGCGTCCTTGGGCCTCGCCGCCGAGCCCGACCTGGGCCTGGAGATCGTGAGCCCCATGATCGACGAGGAACCCTATGTTCGGCGCAGCTTGCTCGGGTTCGCCCAGACCACGGGAGCCATGACACTGATCGCGGTGTTCATCGCCGCAGCCATCGGTCACCGCATCATCACGCGTCCCCTGCGGCGCATCATCACCCAGGCGCGCGCGGTGGGCACGGGGGACCTGAGTGTCACCTTCGACGTACCTCAGGGCGACGAAATCGGCGCGCTGGGCGGCGAGCTCAACAACATGGTGCGTCAGCTCGCCGAAGCACGCGTGCAAATCGCCGACGAGACCGAGCAGCGAGTGCGCGCGGTGGAGGAGCTGCGCATGTCCGATCGGCTGGCCACCGTGGGCACGCTGGCGGCAGGCGTGGCCCACGAGCTCGGCACGCCCCTCCACGTGGCTGCAGGCCGCGCACGGCGTATCGCCGCCCTGGCCGACGTACCGGCCCAGGCACGCAGCGACGCAGAGGTGGTGCGCGCCCAGTGCGAGCGCATGCGGGGCATCGTGCAGCAGCTCCTCGACTATGCGCGTCGACCCTCCGGCTCACCGAGCTCGGTGTCAATCACGAGCAGCGTGCAGCGCATCACCTCCATGCTGGAGGAGATGGCGAACCGACACAATGCACAGATTCGTCTGCAGCTGAGCGCGGACGACCTCGTGCTGCCGATCCACGCCGAGCTCTTCGAACAGGCGCTGACCAACCTGGTGGTCAATGCCTTGCAGGCCATGCCCAGCGGCGGCGCCGTCACGGTATCGGCCGCGCGCGTCGAGCGGCGCGCGCGCGGCGCAGACGAGTCCACGCCCCCGTCCAGCTGGGTCTGCGTGGGCGTGCAGGACGAAGGCACGGGCATCCCACGGGACGTGCGCGATCGCATGTTCAATCCGTTCTTCACCACCAAGGAAGTCGGTCAGGGGACGGGTCTCGGCCTCTTCATCGCCTATGGCATCGTGCAGGAACACGGGGGGTTCATCGACGTCGAAAGCTCCGTGGGCCGAGGTTCTCGCTTCGAAATCTATCTCCCCTCCGAGGTCGTATGACAGCCCGTGTCTTGGTGCTCGATGACGACGCGGCGCTGTGCGATCTGCTGGCCGCCGAGCTGTCCGAGCTGGGATATCAACCCGTCTGCTTCAACCGCTCGCAAGACGCGCTGGACTTCCTCGTGCGCGAGTCCTTCGACGCCGTCGTGATGGACATCCGCATGCCCGGGCGCTCCGGCATCGAGGTCTGCTCCGAGGTGGTCAAGACGCGCCCGGACCTGCCCGTCATCCTGATGAGCGCATTCGGCACCATCGACACGGCGGTGCAAGCCATCCGCGCGGGCGCCTACGACTTCATCACCAAGCCCTTCGAGGTCGAGACGCTCGACCTGGCGCTCAAGCGTGCCGTGGAGCACCACGCGCTGCACGAGGAGGTCAAGCGCCTGCGCAGGGTCACCGGGGACCACCCGGGATTCGCTGGGCTGATCGGCACCTCGAAGCCGATGGCCGCTCTGTACGACTTGATCGAGCGCGTGGCCCCCTCGCACGCCTCGGTGCTGGTACGCGGAGAGAGCGGCTCCGGCAAGGAGTTGATCGCGCGCGCTCTACACGGCTTGAGCCGTCGCGGTGCGGGCCCATTCGTGGCCCTGAACTGTGCCGCCGTGCCCGACCAGCTGCTCGAGAGCGAGTTGTTCGGTCACGAAAAAGGGGCCTTCACCGACGCCAAGGGCAATCGCTCCGGCCTCCTGCGCCAGGCCCACGGGGGCACGCTGTTCCTCGACGAGATCGGGGACATGTCCCCGGCCCTGCAGCCCAAGCTCCTGCGCGCACTGCAGGAGCGTAGGGTGCGCCCCGTGGGTGGCGACCGCGAGGTTCCCTTCGACACGCGCATCATCGCGGCCACGCACCGGGATTTGAACGCGGCGGTGGCGAGCGGCAGCTTCCGCTCCGACCTCTTCTTCCGCTTGAACGTGGTCTCCATCGAGGTGCCCGCGCTGCGCGACCGCGGCGACGACGTGCTGCTGTTGGCGGAGCACTTTCTGACTGAGTTCGCCCAGCGCGACGGGAAGCCGGTCAGCGAGATCTCGGACGACGCCTGCCGACGTTTGATCGGATACAACTGGCCCGGCAACGTGCGCGAGCTGCGCAACTGCATCGAGCACGCAGTGGCCCTGGCGCGCGACAGCAGCATCGAGGCCAGCGATCTCCCGGACTACGTGCGCGGCAACATGGCCAACGTGGCGCAGCCCAAGGTGGCCTCGAGTGAACCCGAGACGGCCCCCTTTCTCAGCCTCTTCGAGGTCGAGCGTCGCCATGTGCTGCGCGTGCTCGACGCGGTCGCCGGCAACAAGAGCGTGGCTGCCCGCATCCTGGGCATCGATCGCAAGACGCTGCACGCCCGCCTGGCCCGCTACGGGCGCGAGCGCTCCGACCAACCGCCGCCCTTCCCAGATCCCTCGGAGACGTAGGGCTGATCACGCATCCCGGCGCGGCGCGCCGAGCATCACTTCACGCGCACCAGCGAGACGTCGATACTGATGGTGATCTCGTCGCCCACGAGCACGCCGCCTGCTTCGAGCGCCGCGTTCCACTTCATGCCGAACTCGGAGCGCTTGATCTTGGTCTTGGCCGAGGCACCGATGCGCTGATTGCCCCACGGGTCCGTGTGCTCCTCCGTGATGTCGGTGACGTTCAACACCACGTCGCGCGTGGTGCCGCGGATGGTGAGCTCGCCCGCCACCTCGAGGGCGTCGCCCTTGCGCGTGACCTTGCGCGATTCGAACTGGACGGTCGGGTACTGCTCGGCGTCGAAGAAGTCGGCGCTGCGCAGGTGCGCATCGCGCTTCTCTTCCCGGGTGTCGATGGAGGCCACGTCGATGCTGGCGCTCAGCTTGACGGACTCGGGACGCTTGGGATCGTACTGCACTTCGCCCGAGAACTTCTCGAACTGCCCCTTCACGTTGCTGATCATCATGTGGCGCACGCTGAACCCCACGCTCGAGTGGGACGCGTCGATCTGAAAGCGCGGGGCCACACTGGGGGAGGACTGGGTGGTGGGCTGGGTGGTGCTGGAGAGCGTCATGATCGGATTCCTTTCGCAATGAGGCGCGCCGTGCGCGCTCGAACAACCTCGATGAAGGGAATCTAGATCGTTGCGAATGAGTGGACTAGACTGACCATTTCGAACGCACTGTTCGTCCATATAGAACAATCATCATGAGCGAATCCACCGCCCCTGACCTCAATCGCGTCGGCATTTTCCTCAAAGTCGTGGAGGCCGGCGGCTTCACCGCGGCGGCCAAGGAGCTGGGGCTCCCCAAATCCTCGGTCAGCCGTGCCGTGGCCCTCCTGGAGCAAGAGCTGCGGGCACGCCTGCTTCGCCGCACCACGCGCAAGGTCGCGCCCACCGAAGCGGGCGCCGCCTTCTACGAGCGCGCGTCGCGCGGCATGGCGCTCCTGGGCGAGGCGCGCGAGGCCGTCGTGGAGCTCGACGCCGAGCTGCGTGGACCGATTCGGGTGACCACCGCAGTGGACCTGGCCGTGTGGCGCCTTGCACCCGTGGTCTCGGCGTTCGTCGAGCAGCACCCGGCGGTGATGATCGACGTGGTGCTCACCGGTCGGCGCGTGGACCTGCTCGAGGAGGGGTTCGATTTCGCGCTGCGGGCGGGCAACCTGCAGGACGAGAGCCTGGTGGCGCGCAGGCTCCCGCCGGCGGAGTTCGCGCTCTACGCGGCGTCCAGCTACCTCGAACGCCACGGCGTGCCCAAGCGGGTCGCCGAGCTCTCCAGGCACCGCTGCGTGGTCTTTCGCAGCCCCGGCGGCCGCACACGTTGGGAGCTCCACGGCGAAAAGGGCGCACCCGAGTTCGTCGACGTGGTGGGCGCGCTCAACGTGGACGACTTCAGCTTCGCGACCCAGGCCGTGGTGGCGGGCGCGGGCATCGGACTGCTACCTGCCTTCGTGGCCGAGGCAGCCGGTGGCGAGCGCATACGTCGCGTCTTACCGCGCTATTTTTGGCCGGGAGGCCATGTGCACCTGGTGTATCCGGCCGAGCGCTACATGCCCCGACGCTGCGTCGCGTTCCGGGATTTCGTGGTCGAGCACGCCATGCGCTGGAGCACTCTTCGCTCCCGCGCGAAGTGAGTAGGCGCGCCGCCTGGCCCTGGCGCGACGACGACTCAGTGCGCGAAGCGACCTTCCACGTGGATCCCGATCAGCGGGCCAATGGAGAAGCTCTCGTAGTGATTGCGTTGCTGGATACCCGCCACACCCGCGCTTGGGCGCAGGAACAGGCTACCTGGACCGCCGTTGCCACGGACCAGACGGCGGAACCCGAATTCGGTGAAGAAGTAGGCGGGCTCCGGCGCACCGCTGCCGCGCACCACACCCCACGAGCGCGAGCCGAGCGGGACCTGGGCGTCGCACTCGATCCAACCAAACTTCCAGCTGTCCCCCGATAGCACCACTGCCGTGCTCACGCCGAAGTGAAGCCCGTCGCGCGCGCCGAGCCGAACCTGCTGCAGCACCGAGAATTGCACGCGGCTCTCCGTGCTGAGCGGATAGCTGTCGTCGCCGTAGGCGTTGATATCGATCACCCGGCGCGAGTACAGCATGCCCAGGCCGAGCCCCAGGGAGAAGAAGGTCTGATCGTAGCCCGCGCTCGCGTAAGCTCCGGCGTAGCTCGGACTGCTGTCCTTGCCCACCAGGAGGCCGAGCGGCTTCAGCTCGAGCTTGGCGTAGGCGTCCATTTTCGGCAGCCAAGTGCCGGCCAAGTCTCCCTGGGCAGCAAACGAGATCTTATCGACGGGCAAGAACGGGCGAATGCTGCCCTCGAGCACGAGTTGATCGCCGATGCGCTCGGGTGCCAGGCGGTTGGCGGTGCGCGGCAGCGTGGTGAGCCGCGCGTGCATGCCCGGCGCCGCGAACTCGCCGAAGCCTGCCGCAATCCGGGCACGGCTGTCACCGATGGCGCGCACCGTGCCGACCAACACGGTCTCGTCGTGCCCCCCCTCGCTCTCGAGGCCGTCCTCGAGAGGAGCTCCGGTGTTGGCGTAGATCTCGACGCGGTCCCCGAGGTTGAGACCATGCTGCTTGCCGAGCGAGATGGTGACGTCCTGGTTGTCGACCGAGGTGACCACCCCCTCGTCGCGTGCTGGCAGGCGATGCGCGACCTGCGGGACCACGGCCCCGGTCGACTCGATGGTGGCGCTCACTTCGAGGGGAGTCTCCGAGAGCGGCTGGGCGTGTTCCTGCAAGGTCGCCACCCAGACCTGGTCGCCTTGCACGAAGAGCCCGCGCACCTTGCCCTGGACGCGATGCCTGGCTTCCACGCGAACCTGTTGGTTCAGGTCGAAGCTCAACACCCAGATCGAGCGCTCACCGCACCCCGCGTAGTAGCGCCCCTCGCGCGCGACCAAGCTCGAGGTGACGCAACCCATTTCCCCCAGAGCCCCGGTGAGCATCCGCACCGGGTCCGCTGGGGCTCCGGGCCCCTGCGTCTCCGGGGCCGTGGGAACGGTCGTGGGGGGCGGGGATGGCGCGGTGGTGGGGACCGGCGGGGCTTCCTGGGCCTGGCTGGAGCGACTGGTTCCGAGGAGCAGAGCGAGGGCGAGCAGCAACGCGCGCCGCTGGGTCGAACGCATGGGCGGCGACACTAGCCGAAGCGAGCAAAGGCCGTCGAGGACCTCGGTCTCAGCTCACCCTGCGCACCAGGCGAGCGGGATTCCCCACGGCCAGCATGCCCTCTGGGACGTCCGTGATCACCACGCTACCGGCACCGACCACCGCCCCCGCGCCCACGGAGACGCCGGGGCACAGGATCGCTCCCGCTCCAATCCAGGCCCCGTCTCCGATCCGAATCGGCTTGGCCATCTCCCGTCCGAGCAGGCGCACGTGGGGATCGATCGGGTGCGTCGCTGTGAGAATCTGGACACGTGGCCCGACCAACACGTCGTCCCCGAACTCCACCGGCGCGCAGTCGAGGATGATGCAGTCGTAGTTGATGAAGAGCTTGCGACCGGCGCGGATTTGAGCCCCGTAGTCGCAACGAAAGGGCGGCTCGATCAGCGCGTCTTTGCCGAGCGCGCCGAACAGCTCGTCCAGAATGCGACGACGCTCCTGGACTTGCTGTGGCTCGGTCGCGTTGTAGCGGTGGCTCAAGGTCTGGGCCCGCAGGCGCAGGGAGACCAGCTCGGGATCGGTCGCCAAATAGAGGCCCCCTGAAAGCATCAACTCGCGTTCGGTCACGCTCTACCCCTCTTCAGGTCCGCTCCACAGGCAGGCCCGGCGTGCGCCGCAGCTAGGCCTTGCCGATGGCCTTCTTCCAGCTCGGACGCCCGCTGACGCGCTCCCACCAGGCGACGACGCTCGGATACTTCTCGAGGGTGGCCTTGGCGGGCGAGAGCTGCATGTACTCGATGTAAGGCATGTAGCCGATGTCCGCGAGCGTGAACGCGTCGCCCGTGAGGTAAGGGCTCTTCGCCAGCGGCTTGGCGATGGTGGCGTAGACCGTGTCGAGCATCTTGTTGGCGCTCTCGAGCACGGCTTCGTCCTGGTTGCGCTTGAAGACGTAGTGATAGACGAACTTCATGGCGCTGGGCGAGAAGTTGCTTTGCTCCACGCTCATCCACTGGTCCATCAAAGCGCGGCGCTGCAGGTCCGAGGGGACGAGGGAGCTGCCGGTCTTGGCGCACAGGTAGCGGCAGATGGCGCGCGACTCGTAGAGCTCGAAGCCCTTGTCCTCGATGGCGGGAATCTGGCCGAAGGGCTGGCGCGTCAGGTGAGCCGCCTGCTTGTGCTCACCTTTGCCGAGGTCGACGAGCGTAAACTCGTACGGCGTCTCGGTCTCAATCAAGGTGGTCAGGACCTTGCGCGTGCAGGTGCTGACCGGACTTCCAAACAGCTTGATCATGGGGCCCCCTCTTGGTGCGCGAACGAATGCGTTCGGTGTACCGCCTTTGGCGGCCTCGAGCCAACGCGGCCTCACGGGCCTCGAAACAGAGGCGGTCTAGCGCGGTAAGCGCGCGCTCTACCCTACCCGGCCTCGGTCGCCCTTGCACTCGAGCGCGCGTGGTCTCAGTTGCACTCGACCGTGATGGTCTCGGAGCTGCTGTACATGCATTCGGGAACGACCCCGGACAGCACCGCCGTCACGTCGTGGAAGCCGCGCTGAGTGCAGGTCCAGCCCGTGGAGAGCCCGACCTGCGGGCTGAACGTGCCACCCTCGCCGAACCATTCCACGGTCGCGTTCGGGTCGTCACCGAAGACGTAGGCCGTGAGCTGCAGCGTGTGACCGAGCAGGATCTCGAGCGGGATGGCGTCGATGGAGCCGACCACGGGGCACATGATGACCGTCACCGCCAGGCACGAGTTGCTGCAGTCGTCGTAGTCGATGGCGTTGCCGTCGTCGCACTCTTCGCCCGCTTGCAAGATGCCGTCGCCACACGCGGGCAGCCTGCAAGTGTTGGTGCAGCCGTCGTTCGCGACCGCGTTGCCGTCGTCGCACTGTTCGCCGCTCTGCACTACGGCATCGCCGCACTCGATGGGCATGCAGTTGTTGGGGCAAGCATCGTTGTTCACGTGGTTGCCGTCGTCACAGGCTTCGCCGACTTGCACGATGCCGTCGCCGCAGGTGGAGGTGGTGGTCGCCGCCTTGCATTGGGTCGTGCAACCGTCGTTCTCCACGGCATTGCCGTCGTCACACTCTTCGACGCCCGTGAAGACAATGCCGTCGCCGCAGACGTTCCACCTGCAGTCCTCGGTACACTTGTCGTTGGGCGTTCCGGGGGTGTCACACTGCTCGATGCCGGTGGCGTTGCCGTCGCCGCACCCATGGTAGTCCTCGCATTCCACCTGCATCGAGAACGAATCGGTGCATCCGGCGAGTCCCGTCACGCTGGCCGTAATAGTGATAAGGCCGTGCATCGAGCACGTGAAGGCTGTCTGATGCAAGGGGCCGGTGGTCACTGGGGACGAAAAACTGCCGGCGGATGGGTAGACACCTTGGGAAGACGTCCACGCGATCGAGCTGACACCGTGCGAGAGCCAGGCCTCGAACTGCATGGTCGCACCAAAGGCAACAAGGGACGGAAGGGCCTGCAGCGAGGTGACCAGGGGGCATGACTTGAAGTCGCCGTTGACGATGAGGTCGGCCTGATTGTCGCTCGCCTGACAGACCAGCAGCACGCTCACGCTGGTCGCCTTGTTGTCGAGCAGCGCGAAGGGCACCGATGCATTGCACGGCTCTCCGAAGGAGGTCGTCGCGGTCACGGCGAGCGTGTAGCCGCCCTGGACGGGCAGGTTGCCCACGCGGAAGGCGAGCTTGGAGCTGTTCTGGACCGGCACACTCCCGGTGCGGGTGAAGTTGGCGGGGCCGGTGATGATGTAGTGCAGCGAGCCGACCTCGCTGTCATCCGGCAGCGTGAGCGCCGCGGAGAGTTGACCGGACCCGTGGGGGTGGTTCGTCCGCGTGCTGGGGTCGGAGGAGGAGCCGCGCGCGAACTCGTCCCCGGGCGAGGAACTACAGGCCACCGCCAACGTACAGACCACTGCCGCCATCAAGCGCAAGACCCGCACCACAGGAGCTCCTTGCTCGGCTCTCTCGAACCGCTGGGATGGAACTCTCGTAGACCTGTCCTGTGACACGACGGTGTGCGGCGCGAGCCTTTCTGGAAGCGTCTTCGAAGCGGCCATGTGGAGGGTCCTCGCGGAGCTCGCGGCGCCGGGAGGTTCGTGCGCGAACTTCGCGAAAGCAGGCTCACCCCACGATTGGTTCGCACACGTCATCTGCCGTGATCAGACGTTACCGAGCCGTCAAGGGAGCTCCACTCCGGCTCGCTAGACGGTGAGCAGCGCGACACCACCCTGGACGGGTCGCGAGGAGCAGCACATGACGAACAGCATGTCTCGATACGGAGTCTTGGGCCTCTGCGCCGTGCTCGGCGCGCAAGTGGCGGCCGCGCAAGACAGCGCGCCCGAAGCCAAAGCCACCCTGGTGGGCTTCGCTTCGCTGCCCGCGGACACCTTCCAGCCCGGCCCCAACGCTGGCGGCAACGACGGAACCGGCAAGCCGATCAGCGCCAATGGTCGCACGGGTCCGTTCGCAGGCCAGCCGGTTCAGGGCTTCAGCGGCGTGCAGTTCGCACCCGGTTTCGGCAACTTCTGGTTCCTCTCGGACAACGGCTTCGGCAGCCAGGCCAACAGCGCCGACTTCCTCTTGCGCTTGCACCACGCGGAGCCTGACTTCGTGCACGGGTTGCGCCTGCCGGGCAAGACCATCCTGCTCGGCAAGGGCGGGGTGAAGCTAAAGGGGTTCGTGCAGTTCTCGGATCCAGGTCACTTGGTGCCCTTCCCGCTCGTGCGCGAAAACACGCCGGAGCGCTGGCTCACCGGCGCGGACTTCGACGTGGAATCCGTGGTAGTGGGGACCCGCGACGACTTCTGGATCGGCGACGAGTTCGGCCCCTTCATCCTGCACTTCAACGCCAAGGGCGAGCTGCTCGAGGCACCCGTCCCCACCCCCAACCTGAAGGCGGACCGCACGCTCGACGCGAACGCCTTCGTGCGCGCACCACAGAACCCCTATTTGCAGGGCGCGGCGCCGAATCTGGGCAGCTCCAAGGGCTTCGAAGGCATGGCCTACAGCCCCGACCGGCGCACCCTCTACCCGTTGCTCGAGGGCACGGTGGCAGGGGATCCGGCCAACGCGCTGCGCATCTACGAGTTCGACGTGAAGAGCTCCTCGTTCAAGCGCTTCGTGGGCTGGTATTCGGCCCCCGAGGGCCGCTCCATCGGCGACTTCACGCCCATCAACGCGCACGAGTTCCTGGTCATCGAGCGCGACAACAACCAGGGTGCGGTCGCGGTCGTCAAAAAGATCTTCAAGATCGACATCGCGTCCGTCGATGCCAATGGCTTCGTGTCCAAGGAAGAAGTGGTGGACCTGCTGAACGTGCGAGACCCGCTGGACCTGAACAAGGATGGCAGCACGGTCTTCACCTTCCCGTTCCAGACCATCGAGGACGTCCTGGTGATCGACTCGGACACCATCCTGGTGGCCAACGACAACAACTATCCCTTCTCGCTGGGACGCGGGCCTGACATCGACAACGACGAGATGATCCTGCTGAAGCTCAACCAGCACCTGCGCATCGACCCGCGTCTCTATCTGCACCAGTGAATTGAAGAAGAGGGAGAGGGAGAGCGGGCACGGGCAAGGGCACGTTACGGGGACGTCTTCCCGTCCATCAATCCAAGTCGATAGGACCTTCCGGTAAGACTCGCGAGAACGCGGCCGCTTGGCTCTCGTCCTCGGCCCAGCCCAGGGCGGCTTCGATGGCGCGCTGCGAGCCCTCGAGCGAGGCCTCGTAGCGCTCCGGGAAGGTCCCCCAGGACCCCCCATAGACCTCGCCGCGCATGCGCTGCTTGTCGGGCTCGGGCGCCAGCAGCTTGCCCAGCGGGCTCGACACGAGCGCCACGTACTGACGGTAGCCTTTGGACCAACCGCGCAGCTCGTCCCAACTGGGCGCCTTGCCGAGTGCGCGCGCGAGCCCCGCGTGGAACGCCTGCGCCAGGTGAGGTTCGCGGTGCACGGCGTCGGCATCGACCGCGATGTGCTGCCCGAGCTCGCGGCGCCCCATGAAGTCGAAGCCCAGGCGCGCTTCGTGGAAGAGCACGCTGTGGTACTTCTCGACGTCGGTGTGATGTCGGGCCGGATCGCCGCCGACCTTTTGCGCGCGCTCACGGGCCAGCTGATTGACCAGCGGATGCAGCGCACGGTCGATCGCCAGGTGCGAGACGTAGCCAAGGCACAGCGCCAGCACCTGCTCGGCTTGCTCGCGTGAGCTCGGACGCGCCCGCAAGCGGCGCACGTGCTCGAGGAGCTCGTGGGCCACCGCCACGGGCGTGGTGAGATGCAGCGCGGCTCCCCAGGCGGATGTGGCCGTGGGGCGCTTGAGCAGATAGCGCGCCACACCCAGCGGAAAGTGCTCGAAGTAGGGGAAGTCGATTACCAGGCAGCCGAGGCGACCGAGCTCGCGCAAAGGGCCCTGCCGAAAAGACGGCGGCACCTCGGAACGCGCCAAGGAATCGAGAAAGGCCGAGATGTGGATGGCTTCGACGGGCATGCGCGCGCCGACCCATACCGCGAGTCTCCACGCATGGCACCTGGACGCGTCCGACTCCGCACGTTCGTTGCCCTCACGTCACGCGCACGGCATCGTGCCTTGTGAGCCGCGCTCTGTGCGGAGCGGAGATCAGCCGCCCGCGGGGATCCACTTGCCGGTCGCGCAGCCCGATCCGTCGCCCGAGCCGCTGTACGTGTTCCAGACGTACTCATCGCCCGTGCCGCACTTGAGGACGCACTGCCCCTTGAACATGCCGTCGCCGTCGAAGGTATCGGTCTCGGCCTTGCGATTGACGCAGGGTTCCGCCGAATACGTGCCGCCGCGCGCCGTGCACTTGGCCGCGCTGGTCTCGGCCGTCCAGTTCGCTCCGGTGTAGTCCTCGCAGAAATGGGTCGCCGCCACGGTGAAGAGGAAGGTGCAGCTGCCGGTGTGCGTGGCAGCGGGCGTGCAGTCCATCTGGCCAGGGTCGGGTGCCTTGGGCTCGCTGGCGAGGGGATCGGCGTCGAACGCGCGCACGCGCAGCCAGTACAGCATCTGCGCGGGGGTCCACAGCTTGCAGTACACCGCGCCCTGGGTACCGTCGCTGAAGTCGCCCGTGCCGGGGCTCACGAGCGCGGAGCTCGCGAGCACGTAGCTGTCGCCGTTCTTGGTGAGCGTGGCGTTGCTGGCGGCCCACATGGGGCCCACGGCATTGGCCACGTCGTCGGCGAAGCTGAGCTTGTGGCCCATCTGCTCGTAGTGCGCGAGCTCGTCCGGGGTCAGCTGCTCGCGGGCCCAGGTCCAGGCCTTCTCGTTCGCCAAGCGACAGCTCTGAGGGGTGCCGCTCGGCTGGGCTCCGAGCAGGGCTTTGACGGCCTCCTGGGTGCGCAACTTGCACGCGATGCCGCGCGAGAGAGAGGCGCTCGCGGGGGCCACCGGGTTCGGGTAGAGCTCCACGAAGGCCTGCACCTGGAGCACGCCATTCGCCACGTCGGCACGGCTGCTCACGAAGTCGTTCACGTTGGCCGAGGTCACCTGCTTGACGGAAGCGTCCGGCAGCCCCATTTCGTCGAAGCCGGTGACGGTGCGCTGGGCGGTCACGCACCAGGTCGCATCGAGCGCCGCAGCCGACACGAACGGATCGGCAGGAGGCTGACCCGCGTCGGAGTCCGTGTCTCCTTCGGCGTCCCCTCCATCGTCCCCACACCCACTCTGCGCCACCCCAGACAACAACAACGAGCCAACGAACACACGACGTAGCCAACGATCACGAAATGACATGGCGAAGATTGTCCGTGAGCGCGCGTCATCAGCTCAAGGGTCCGCTGCGTTCGACGCTGCATTTTGCGGGCTGCCAACGCGGCTTGCGAACTCGAGTAAGTCACTCCTACAGACCCGCGAGCGCCAGCGCGGCCGCTCGATCGCGAGCCGCCTTACAGCGCCTTCAAGTGGTCCCCGTCCTCGCGCTGCAACCAACCGAGAGCGCATGCGCGGCGCGCGAAGCGTGGACATGGCAGCGTGGCGCGAACGGAAGCCGCCAGCGCGACGCGCAGCTGGCGAGCGCGGGAGGTCAGATGGTCTGCTCTCGGGTCGCGCATGTGGGCGCTTTCCGCGAAAGGGGATTGCGCCCAGCTCGGCTGTGGCATGCTTCGCCCCATGAGCGAAGCCCCTGAGCAAGAAGAGCTGCTTTTCGAAGGCCGGCCGGCGCTGTTGCCGAGCCTGGGGCCGCTGCTGATCACCATCGTGACGCTGGGCCTGGCTCTGGCTTACTACTGGTTCAAACAACAGGCGGTGCGCTACCGCATCACCAGCCAGCGCGTGGTGGTGGAGAGCGGGATGCTCGGCAAGCGCCTCGACCAGATCGACCTCTATCGCATCCACGACTACGTGGTGGAGCGGCCGCTGGGACAGCGCATCATGGGCACCGGCAACCTGCTGCTCTCGACCCAGGATCGCAGCACGCCTGCCCTGCGCCTGAGTGGACTCGGCACCGACGTGGTGCAGCTCTACGAGCGCCTGCGTAAGGCCACCGAGAGCGAGAAGCGCCGCCGCGGTGTGCGCGTGCTGGACGCCGACCCGGTGGGATGAACGACGACGCCTCGCCAGAGTTCGCGGGCGCTTAAAAGCAAACAGCCGGTTCCGTTTGGAACCGGCCGTCGAGAGCGGGCGCGGGCTCGCTTTGCTGGCACGGGGATCAAGAGCTGGCTCGAGCCAGCTCTTGATCACTTCTCCTTGGGCGTGATGCCGGAGAGCTTGTCCTTGAGCAGGTCGCCCAAGGTGGCGCCGCCGCGACCGGCAGGGCCAGAGCCCTTGCCTGCCTCGATCTGACGGGACTCGGCCTGGTACTTCATGGCCTCGACCGTCTCCTCGCGCAGAGCAGCGCTCTTGAGCGAGAGCGCGATGCGGCGCTCTTCGGGGTCGATGGCGATGATCTCGGCCTTCACGATCTCGCCTTCCTTCACGACCTTGCTCGGGTCGTCCACGGAAGAGTCGCTGAGCTCGCTGATGTGGATGAGACCTTCCACGCCGCGCTCGAGCTCCACGAACACGCCGAAGTCGGCGATGGAGATCACGCGCACCTCGAGCACGGTACCCGTGGGGTACTGGTCGGGGATGCGGATCCACGGATCTTCGTAGAGCTGCTTGATGCCGAGCGAGACCTTCTTCTCGTCGTGGTTGATCGACAAGATGATGGCTTCGACTTCGTCGCCCTTGCGGTAGACGTCGGCCGGGTTGTTGATGCGCTGGGTCCAGCTGAGGTCCGACTTGTGGACCATGCCGTCGACGCCGTCTTCGATGCCGATGAAGACACCGTAGTCGGTCACGCTGCGCACCTTGCCGCGGATGATGTCACCAGGGTTGTACTGCGTGGTGAACTGCGTCCACGGATCGGGCTCGAGCTGCTTGAGACCGAGGCTGATGCGCTTGTTGGCGACGTCCACGTCGAGCACCTGGCACTCGACCTCTTGGCCGATCTCCAGGACCTTGCTCGGGTGCTTGGGCTTCTTCCACGACATCTCGCTGACGTGGATGAGACCCTCGATGCCCTGCTCCATCTCGATGAAGGCGCCGTAGTCCGTGATGGACACGACCTTGCCGCGGACGCGCTTGCCCTGGGGGTAGCTCTCGGACGCGTGGTTCCACGGGTCTTCCATGGTCTGCTTGAGACCCAGGGAGACGCGCTCGGTCTCGGCGTTGTACTTGAGGACCTTCACGGTCACTTCGTCGCCGACGTTGAACACCTCGGACGGGTGGTTCACGCGGCCCCACGACATGTCCGTGATGTGCAGGAGGCCGTCGATGCCGCCGAGGTCCACGAACGCACCGTACTCGGTGATGTTCTTGATGACGCCGGTGACGACCATGCCCTCTTCGAGGTTCTGCAGCGTGCGCGCCTTGAGCTCGTCGCGCTCCTTCTCGAGCAGGACGCGGCGGCTGAGCACGATGTTGCCGCGCTTCTTGTTGAACTTGATGACCTTGAACTGATAGGTCTGGCCGATCAGCTTGTCCAAGTTGCGAATGGGGCGCAGATCGACCTGCGAACCGGGCAAGAACGCCTTCACGCCACCACGGATGGTGACGCTCAAGCCGCCCTTGACGCGCGCGGTGATGGTGCCCTCGATGAGCTCGTCGCGCTCGCAAGCGGCGCTGATCTCATCCCAAACCTTGAGCTTGTCGGCCTTCTCCTTGGAGAGCATGACGAGACCGTCATCGTTCTCCTTGGACTCGACCAGGACGTCGACGGTGTCGCCGACCTTCACTGCGATTTGTCCGCCGGTGCCGGCGAACTCGTTCATCGGGATCAGGCCCTCGGACTTGTAGCCGATGTCGACGACTACGGAGTCCTTGTTGAGCTTGATCACGGTGCCCTGGACGATGTCGCCGTCCTTGAGGGAATCAGCCTGGGCAATGGAGGCTTCGAAGAGTGCTGCAAAGCTGTCGGAGGCCGCGCCTTGAGCAGTGGTAGTGGCAGTCATGCTTGTGTTTCTTTGTTCGATCACACCCAGGTCGGAGGAAGTCCTGTTGGCGTCGCGCACGGGTCACCGCACGCTGGCCACACACGGTGCCCGCTCTGAAGAGAGCTCGGCATCGTTGACCCGCGGTCGCCCCTGGGTGGCCCCTCGAGAATTGGGCGGAAAAGGCGCTGCGCGGGAGCGAAGACTTAGCATTGAGGGATCCAGGCGTCCAGGTAGGCCCCGCGCAGGGGACGGTTCTCGCTTTTTCGCTTTCCGCGCGAGGGGACGGTTTTCGCTTTTTCGCTTTCGGGGGAGTTGCCGTCGTGAGGAGACGGCTCTCGCTTTCTCGGTCATACCAGCTGAAATTGCCGATTAATTTTAGTCGAACCTGGCAGGCGCATCCGCACCGAAACCGAAAAGCTCCAGAACCGTCCCCGGCCCTCTCCGGACGCCAAAAAGCGAAAAAACGAAAACCGTCCCCTATGCTCCGGGCGTGTCTCGCGAGGAACTGCCGCTGTCGTGGACCGGGCCCGTCTGGGCTGGGGCCGTACCGTTTGCTCTGTATGTGCTTACCGCGGGCGGGGTCACTTACTGGCTCGACAGTGCCGAGTTCACGGCGGCGGCCATTGATCTCGACATCCCCCATCCGCCCGGCCATCCAGTCGCGAACCTGTGGGGCAAGCTGTTCACGCTCCTGCCGTTCGGTCCCCTGCCCTTTCGGGTGGCCCTCGGCCAGGCCGCCGCCTGTGCCCTCGCGCTCGCTTGCGCGCAGCGCGCCATCGCACGCTCCCTGCGCTTCCTCGGCCTCTCCCAGCGGGCGGCGCAGTGGGTCGGCGTGGGCTCGGCATGGCTGCTCGCCGGTAGCTACGGCTTCTGGTTTCAGGCCGTGCGCCCCGAAGTCTATGCGCTGGCGGCCTTCCTGGTGTGCTTCGCGCTCGAACGCCTGAGTGTGCTGGCCACGCGCGCGCCCGAAGGCGAGCTCGACGCGCGTCCCTTCTACGCCGCCACGCTCGCCGTCGGGCTCGGCCTCGCCAATCACCACTTCATCTCCGTGCTCGCCCTGCCGGCCTTCCTGTGGCCCTTCGTGGAGCTGACCCGTAAGCAAGGCCTGCGCGTCTTCGCGTGGGGCATGGTGACCGGCCTGCTCGGGCTCGGCGCCTACGTGTACCTGCCGCTGCGCGCCGCCCGTCTGCCTCCCATGGACCTCGGCCACCCGGTGACTCCGGGTGCGCTCGCCTGGGTGGTGACGGCCCGGGTCTATGCCAAGAAGATCGGCAGCGAAGCCATCCAACCGCTGAGCGAGCGCTTCGCCGACTTGGCGGTAATCCTGGTAGAGAACCTGCGCGTGCCGGCGCTGCTCGCGATGCTGGTGGGCAGCTACTTGCTGGCCCGCAGACAACGCACATGGCGGCTAGCGGCGCTGTGGCTGAGCACGGCCTTCGTCAACTTGGCGGGCCGCGCCTGGCTCAATCCCGTGCGCGCCAACCCCGATGTGCTTGGATACATGATGCCCGGCTTCGTGGCCGTGGTGGCGCTCGCAGCCTGCGGACTCGCGCTGCTGGTGGTGGAGCTTTCAGAGCGACTTCCGCCACGCGCCAAGCTGCTCGAAAATGGCCTCAGCGCGCTGGCCTTGGCGGCGGGGATTTGGGCGCTCGCGCAGGGCTATGCGCCTGCGAGCCTGGCAAGCTTTCACGCACCCGACCTGTTCGATGAGATCCGCTACCGCGCGCTGCCCGAAGGCAGCCGTCTCGTGCTCACCACCCCGCAAACCGTGTTTCGTCACTTCGGAGCCGACGCCGTGGAGCACCTGCGTCCGGACGTGGCCATGGTGCCGCTGCCCTTTCTCGACTACGGTCAGGCCGGCGAGCAGCTCGCGCGCAAGCGCCCGGAGCTGGCGCGCGTCATCCGCGGCTTCAGCCGCAACCAAGCGCTGGATCGTCAGGCCCTGACAGAGCTCTCGCATGGTCACCGGCTGTTGATCGAGCTCGACACGACCTCGACGCTGCCGCTCTACCCGTGGCTCAGCCCGAGTGGTCTGTTCTATGAGTTCCTCGCCACGCCTCCGAGCGACGAACAGGTGGAGCAGGCCGCCCAGCGACGCGCCGCGCTGCTCGATTGGTTGGGCGAAGCGATCGGCGCGGAAGCCGAAGAGCTCGAGACCAAGCGACAGCTGCTCTGGATCCACTACACGGACGCCCTCTTCCTCGCCCAGCGTGGACTGCGTGCGCAGGCTCTGCGCGCGGCGGCGCGTGGGCTCTCACTCGAGCCTCAGGCCCGTGAGCTCGCGGCGCTGGCGGAGGCACTCGAGCAGGGCCAGGGGCCGCTCGACATCAGCCCGTTCCTGGTGCGCCTTTGAAATGAGGTCTCGAGAGAACGGACCCCCGTGCTGCTCGTGCACACGGCGTGAACGCACCTCGGCGACCTTCGTCCCACATCGAGCTGCCCGGATGGCACGCTCCGGCACAGCGCCACGGTGAGAAACACGCCAATTTAAGCGCGCTTTCGTGGTACACGCATTGCTCTCCTCTGTGGATGGATGCCGCGCCCGTTCGCCCGTTGTGTGGGCACGTCAAGTGCGGAGGCCCGGCCTGGCCGAGCGTCACAGCGGGTCCTGGTGTCACCGATGCTCGCGAAACCCATTCTCCCCTGGCTTGGATGCGCGCTGATCGCTCTCTCGGGTGGGACGCTCGGCGCCTGCTCGTCCAGCTCGAAGCATCACGGTCGTCCGCTCGATGCGGGCGCCTGTGAGGCGTTGGGGCTACGCATCAACGAAGCCGCCAGCGACAACGACGGCATCAACGTCGACGAAGCGGGCGAGACCGACGACTGGGTCGAGCTCATCAACGCAGGCAGTGAGCCCATCGACCTCGGTGCGTTTCGCATCAGCGACGGCAGCGAAGATGCCCTGCGCCTGCCCCATGACACGCTGGCCCCCGGCGCCGCGGTGCTGGTGTGGGCCGACGAGGAGCCGCAGGGGCCCTATCACGCACCCTTCAAGCTGAGCGCCTCGGGTGATCGCGTGGTGCTGACCCATGATGAATGTGGCGAGGTCGATCGGCTCGAGCTGCCCGCTCTTCCCCTCAACCAGAGTCTCGCGCGACTCCCCGATGCCACCGGCACGGGCGTCGTCTGCCGCTACGCCACGCCCGGGCGCAGCAATGGAGACCGCTGCGAGCCGCCAGCCCCGCCATCGTTGCCCGACGATGCGACCTTCCGCTCCTTCACCTGGTCGCCCGTGCTGACCCATGCCGACGGCCCCTTGCTGATCAGCGAGCTCGCGCTCAACCCAGCCTCCTTCATCGAGCTCTACAATCGTGGCGCGGATCCGATCGCGCTCGCGGGGATGTCCTTGCGTATCGCGGCCTCGGGTCCGGGCGTGGGCCTGCCCAGCGCCGTCGAGGGGCTCGCCATCGCACTGCCCGCGCAGGAGCTCGCGCCAGGTTCGCGCCTGCTGGTGCAGGTCGACACCAGTGGTCTCGAGCCCAATGAGTTCGAGGGCGTGGTGACCCTGTTCGACGCCGCGGGCGCCCCACTCGACCGCGTCGATTTCATGCGCTGGCCTGCGGATGCGGTGTTGGCCCGCGTCCCGGACGACTCCTCGCACTTCACGTTCTGCGAGGGCGGCAGCCCTGGGGCCTCCAACGTGACCTGTCGCCAACTCGCAGCGCGTGAGGTCGGGGATCGCACGCGGCACCTGCGCACGCCCGCCGACTTCGTGAAGCTTGCGCAGGGCGGCACCGAGGTCGCGCAGCTGGGGGTCAAGTTCGTCATCGACATGGCAGCCGGCGACACCGTGCATTTCCTCGGGACCGAGCGCTGGGCCCTGCACTACACTTTCATCCGCGAGCGCATCTACGGCGACCCGCCGCTCGATCGCTGCGACCCGGTACAGGAGCACGCGTTCAATCAGGGGTGGTACACGTTCAGCCAGAGCGAGTACTTCCGCGCCGAAGGCCGGCGCTTCTTGCTCGGCACCCTCGTGCAGCACGCGAATGGCGCGCGCACGGTGGAGTTCGCAGCGGGCGACGAGATTAGCCCCGCGCAGATGCAGCGGGCCTTGTTCGCGGTGGCAACGCACACCGAGGATCCGACCGTCTGGTCGTTGCGTCCCATCGATCAGAGCCAACTCGCACGCATGCGAGAGATCGACGGCCTCGCCCCCATCGTGGGCCCCAATGCGCCGTTTCAGAACGTGAGCTACCAGCCGCTCACTCAAACCGTGGGCTTCGGGGTGCTGCGCTTCGTGCCTTCAGATCAGCTGGAGCAGGAACCGGTGCCGCTGCACAGCCTGGTGATCACCGACGCGGTGCCCAACGATATCGCCTTCGTGGAGGGCCTGATCACGGAGGCCTTCCAAACGCCGCTGGCGCACGTGAATGTCTTGAGCCGCGCGCGTGGCACACCGAACATGGGCCTCGCCGGCGCGCGCCAGCACCCGCGCCTCGCGCCCCTCCTGGACAAGCTAGTGCGACTCGAGGTGGGTCCCTCGGACTTCTCGATCCGGGAAGCCTCCGCCGAGGAAGCGGCTGCGTTCTGGTCGGCCCGAACCAGTTCAAGTGAGCTCGTGACACCTCCGCGCGATCTCGCGCCCCGCGGCGTGCTGCCACTGAGCGAGCACGGCCTGACCGACGTGCCCGCCATCGGCGCCAAGGCCGCTCAGTTCGCCGAGCTTTACCGGGTGAGCGAACGGCCCTTTGGTTGTCCTACGGACACCGTGCCGCTCGGGGTCCCCGCGCAGGCCTTCGCCGTCCCCTTCGCGCATTATGCGGAGCACTTCGAGCAGAGCGGCGCGCGGGCCCTGCTGGAAAGCCTCCTGGCCGATCCCAACTTCATGGCGCTGCCGGATGCCCACGAGGCGGGCCTGGCAGCGCTGCGCGACGCCATCATGCGGCAGCCGGTGGAGCCCGCACTCTTGACGAGTGTCACCGAAGCCGTGCGCGAGCGCTTCGGCAAGCAACGCGTGCGCTTTCGCAGCAGCAGCAACACCGAGGACTTACCCGAGTTCAACGGCGCCGGGCTGCACACGTCCACGAGCGCCGAGCTCGACGATCCGGAGCTCCCCGTGGCCGACGCCATGCGCACGGTCTGGGCGAGCCTGTGGAACACGCGCGCCTTCGACGAGCGGGCCTACGCCAATATCGATCAGAGTCAGGTAGCGATGGCCATCCTGGTGCACGAGGCGAGTCGCAGCGAAGCGGCCCAGGGGGTGGCCGTAAGCCGCAACCTGATGCACGTGACGCGCGCAGACATGTACTTCGTGGACGCCCAAATTGGCGAAGCCAGCGTGACCAACCCGGCACCCGGCGTGGTCACGGAGCAGACCATCTACCAGTGGCCGCCCCGCACCCCGGAGCTCACGCGCCTCTCACACAGCAGCCTCACGGAGCGCGACGTGTTGAGCGCACAGGAACTGCGCGACGTGGCCTGCGGGCTCAAGGCCGTGCACCAGCACTTCCAACCCTTGCTCGATCCGGAGCAGACCAACCGTCTGTTCGCCATGCAGATCGAGTTCAAGCTCGAGCACGCCACACGGCGTTTGGTGATCAAGCAGGCCCGGCCGCAGCCGTTCAGAGGCATCGACGTCCCGGCGGACTGCCGCGAGTTCGAGTAGCGCGCTCGCGCGAGGCGCCGAGCACGTGACCTCCTGCTCGCCAAACATGCTAGGAAGGCTCCCATGCAATGGGATCCCGCCGCTGAGGCACGCGTCAAGAAGGCCCCCTTCTTCATCCGTCCCTTCATCAAGAGCCGGGCCGAGAAAGAGGCCAAGGCGCGCAACCTGGAGCGCGTCACCGAGGCCCTGCTCGACGAGCTGAAGTCCAAGGAACACCGCGGCTGACGCAGCGCGCGGAAGGTCGCGTGACCTCTTTCGAGAAGACGCGAGTGCATTTCGTGAGCGACGCGAACCTCGCGGTGCGGTGGGTCCCGGGCTTTGCCGCAACGGGCGGGGAGGTCGCGTGGCCTCCCCGATTTTCAAGGCAGCGTGACGTTGCCGCGTGCGTCGAGTGGCCAGAACGGGTTGAACGCCACCTCCCACAGGTGACCGTCCGGATCGGCGAAATAGCCGGAATAGCCGCCCCAGAATACCTCCTGGGCGGGCTTCAGGATCTTGGCTCCGGCGCGCTCGGCAACCTGCAGTGCGGCGTCGACCTCGGCCTTGGATCCGTAGTTCTGGGCCAGTGACACACCCGAGAAAGGCGCGGGCGGTGAAGCCGGCAGGTGCGCGTCCTTGGCGAGCTCCTCGCGGCTCCAGAGAGCGAGCACCACGGCGCCCGCCTGGATGAACACCACGTGCTCGTTGCCGGCGCTCGACGCCTGAAAGCCGAGTCCATTGCAGTAGAAGTCGCGGGCGCGGGCAAGGTCGCTCACGCCCAGGGTCACGACGCTCAGTCTTGCTTGCATGGGTTCGGGATAGCAGGCCGCCGCGCGGGTGTCCCTACACTCTCGTGTCCTCGTCCTGGAAAGACGTAGGCGTGCGCGTGCGCGGTCCGCGCCGCAGCGGTAGCTGGACCGGTTCGTGACACCCCCTACTGCAGATCGATTCCCGCGCGCTTCGCCAGCTCCATCTCGATCAGTTCGTGCAAAGCCCCCTCGACCTCGCGACGCATGGCGCGCACCAACTTGAAATCGCTCTGCTGCGTGGGGGTGGCGCGCGGCGCGATGGCCTCGCCGAACACGAAATGCACCTGCACGCGGTGGGGAATGGGCAGGATGCGCTTGGGCAGCGGGATGGGGAATCCGCCGCGACCCAGCCACCTGCGCCCTCTTGCATAAGGGTCGCCCACGAAGTCGAACAGCTCGTCGGTGCCCACCGAGGCCAGCGGCACGATGGGCGCCTGGTTCCGGATGGCGGCGTGGATGAAGCCATAGCGCTGGCCCCACAACAGCTGGTAGCGCAGCTCGCGGGGCTTCACGGCTTCGCGCAAGCCACCGGGAAGAACCAATACGAGTTCGTCGCGGGACAACAAGCGATCCACGTTCTCCTTGGTGCCATCGACCGTACCCACGCCCGAAGCCAAACGACGTACGAACGGCACCTTCCACCAGAGATGCTCGCCGAGCACCCAGACCGGGCGCCCACGCGCGCGCCAGACCGCCGCCATCGCGAACACCACGTCCCAACCGAAGGCATGATTGGCTACGATCAGCGCGCGGCCCGAGGGCAGGTGTTCGAGCCCCTCCACGTGGATATCCAGGCGATCGGCCACGCGCTCGACCACGTCGTAGAAGCGCTCCGCCAGCGCCGGCTGGAAGGCCTGGAACGCCTGCTTGTGCTGGGACTCGAAGCCATCGATGCTCATTGGACGACACTCTCGGGGCGAGAACTCCCGCGTCTCCAGGGAAGTAATCGCGCGCGGCGCGCCGCCAGTCAGTTGGTGGTCTGGGAGCCCCGCGAACGCCCCATGCCCGGCGGAAACACACTGTCGTTACGCTGCTCGCCCAAGAACACGCGCAGCAGCGCAGGCAGCAACACCAGACCCAGCAGGGTGCTCGAGACCATGCCGCCGATGACCGCGGTGGCCAACGGACGTTGCACCTCGCTGCCGGCCGACGACGACACCGCCATGGGCAGAAATCCGATGGACGCCACGGTGGCAGTGAGCAGCATCGGACGCAGCACCGCCACGGCGCCGTGCACCAGCGGCTCCTCGTCACGGCCTTCCTGCATGCGCCTGCGGATCTCGCTCGCCATCACTACGCCGTTGAGCACCGCGATACCGCACAGGGCGATGAACCCGACCGCCGCGGGAATGCTGAAGGGCATGCCCCGTAGCTTGAGCGCGACCACGCCGCCGATCAGCGCGAAGGGCACGCCCGAGAACACGGCGCCCGCATAGCGCACGTTGCCGAAGGTCATCATCAGCATCACGAAGATGATCACGAGGGCCACCGGCAGCACCACGCCCAGGCGCGCACTGGCACGCTCGAAGTTCTCGAACTGCCCTCCCCAGGTGATCCAGTAGTCTTCGGGCAACGGCACGCCGGCCGCGACGCGCTCCTTGGCGTCCTGTACGAAGCTCAATAGGTCGCGTCCTCGAATGTTCACGTCGATGCGCAGGCGCCGCGACATGCTGTGACGGCTGATCTGCGCGGGTCCGTCCTCCTCGGCGATGTTCGCCACCTGCGCGAGCGGCACCAGCTTTCCGTCGCGCGAGCCGATGGGCAGGCGACCGAAGTCCTCGGGGCGCTGCGTCAGAGGCGGCAACATCACGCGCAGCTCGTAGCGGCGTTGATCCTCGAACACGTAGCCTACCCGGCGTCCCTGCCGGCTGGCCTGCACCGCCGAGAGCACCTCATCGGCCGGGATGCCGAGTCGCGCCAGACGCCCACGGTCGGCGCGGATCTGCAGCATGGGCAACCCCAACGCACGCTCCACGCGCACGTCGCCCGCGCCCGGGGTTTTCTGAAGAATGCGCCCGATGCGACGGCCGAGGTCGGCAAGCTTGTGCAGGTCCGTCCCGAACAGCTGGATGGCCACGTCGGCGCGCGAGCCCGAGATCATCTCGTTGGTACGGTCCTCGATGGGCTGGGAGATGGAGACGAAGGTGGCCGGCACCTCGCGCTCGATGGCGCTCTTCATCTGCTCGCCCAGGGCGTCGAGATCGTGGGCGGTGGTCCACGTCTCCTTGGGCCGCAGCTTTACCAGCAGGTCGCTATTGTCCATGCCCACCGGGTCGACGGCGACCTCCGCGCGTCCCGTCATGGACAGGGTGGTCTCCACCTCGGGAAAGCGCTTGAGCACTTTCTGCACGGCCAGATCGAGCTTCCTGGCCTCGCCGAAGCCCACGCTCGGAATGCGCCGCATGGCGACCACGATGTCGCCCTCGTCGATGCGCGGCACGAAGTCCGCACCGAGCGACGCCCCCACCGGCACGGAGAGCAAGAGCGCCGCGCAGGCCACCGCGATCAGCAGCCCACGCCGCTCGAGCGCGCTGCGCACCAGTCGCTCGTAAGGGGCATCGAGGCGCGACAGCCAGCCGCCGTGGTGGCCCGTCTCGCGCAGCAAGCGTGCGGCGCCGGCGGGAAACGTGAACAGCGAGAAGATCACGCTGCCGAACAGGGCCAGCGCCATGGTGGTGGCCATGGGCCGGAACATCTTGCCTTCGGTGCCCTCGAGCGTGAGCAGCGGCACGTAGACCAGCAAGATGATCAGCACCGAGAAAACCACTGGCCGCGTCACCTGCTTGAGACTGTCGCGGATCAAGGCGGGTCGGTTGTGGGAGGTCACCTGGCTCAGCGCGAGCTTGGCGATCACCGCCTCCGCCATCACGATGGGTCCATCCACCAAGAGCCCGAAGTCGATGGCGCCGAGGGACATCAAGCTGCCGGTCACGCCGAGCTGCAACATCCCGATCAGCGCGATCAGCATCGACACTGGAATGCCCAGCGTCACCAGCAAGCTGGCGCGCCAGGAGCCCAAGAAGACCAGAATCACCAGGCCCACCAAGAGCGCGCCCTCCACCAGGTTGGTGGCCACGGTCTTGAGCGTACGCTCGATGAAGCTCGCGCGATCATACACGGTCTCGATCCGGGCTCCCTGGGGTAGCTTCTTGCGCAGCTTCTCGATCTTCGCCTTCACGGCCTGCACCACGTCGCGCGAGTTCTCGCCCACCAGCATCAACACCGTGCCGGTCACGGCCTCGTGCGTGCCGTCCTGGGTGACCACGCCCTGCGGCAGCGCCGCTCCCAGACGTGCGTCTCCCAAGCGCTTGATCTGCACGGGGGTCCCATCGGCGTCGGAGGCCACGACCACGTCGAGGATCTCGCCGAGGTTCTTGAGCTGCGCCTCACCGCGGATCACGAGCTGCTCGCTGCCGCTCTCGATCCAGCCCCCGCCCACGTTGGCGTTGTTGCGCTCGAGCGCCTCGAGCACCTGGCTCAGCGTCAGACGGTGCGCCGCCAGCTTGGCCGGGTCGAGCACCACCTGGTACTCCTTGGCGGCCCCGCCCATGGCGTTCACTTCGATGACCCCGGGGACGCTGCGCAGCGCGGGGATCAGCTCCCACTGCAAGAGCCCGCGCAGTTCCATCGGCGAGTGTCGATCGCTCTCCAGCACGAACTGATAGATCTCACCGAGTCCCGTGGACACAGGCGCGAGCTGAGGTTTCCCGAACTCGGGCGGGATATCGGCCTCGATCTCACGCAGGCGCTCCGAGACGATCTGGCGTGCGAACCAGATGTCCATGCTCTCCTTGAAGACCACCGTCACGGCGCTCAGGCCGCTGCGGGTCACGGATCGCAATTCGTCGAGGCGCGGAAGACCGTTGAGGCCCATTTCCACCGGGAAGGTGACGAAGCGCTCCATCTCCTCGGCGGACAACCCGGGGGCCTCGGTGAGCACCACCACCTGCACGTTGGTCACGTCCGGCACGGCATCGATGGGCAACGTGGGCAAGAGCAGCCCGCCGGCCACGCAGATCAATGCGCTGACCAATAGCACCAACCCGCTGCGGCGAATCGCGAACTCAACCAGACTTTCGAGCAATTTCCTGCCGCCCTTTCGAGGCCAGCCGAGCAAATTCGACGAGGCTTCGGAAGCTGACTCCAGCTGGCGCCCGATCGCAAGTACAAGCGTTGATTGAGGCATTCGGACGGCTTGCTCTGGGACGGTCTATCAGCTCTGAAAGGACTGCCGAATTTCCCATTGCGTTGGAGGTTTTGGCCTTGAATGCTGGCCGCACCGAGCTCGCTCCCGGTGGCGCGCGGCAGCGGTGCGCGTACCTGGGCTGCAACCTTGGCGACGACAGGGAGGTAGCTGATGGGAGAAGTGAAGGAGTACGTCGGCGGCTGTCACTGCGGCAAGGTCCGCTATCGCGTGTCGCTCGACCTGAGCGCTCCCGCCATTTCCTGCAACTGTTCGATCTGCGGACGCACCGGCACGCTTTTGACCTTCGTTCCGGCCGACAAGTTCACGCTCGAGCAGGGCGAGGACGCGCTGACCGACTACCAGTTCAACAAGAAGATCATCCACCACTTGTTCTGCGCCACCTGCGGCGTGCGCTCCTTCGCACGTGGCCAGATGCCGGATGGAAGCCCCATGGTGGCGATCAACGCGCGCTGCCTCGAGGGCGTGGAGGTCGACAAGCTCCCGCTGCGGCATTTCGACGGCAAGAGCCGCTGAGGTCGTGACCCGGAGCCGGATGTCCCCGCCACTCTAGGGACATGATCCGCAGCTACTGGTTCCTTGGGTTGACCGCACTGGCCCTTTCATCCTGCGCCCACGACCCCGCCTCTTCGGGGCGGGGCACGATGGACGACGAGGCGACCGCCGGGGACGGGGACTCCGACTCGAACGCGGGCGACGGGGACAACGCTGATGGGGACAACGGTGATGGGGACGACGGTGATGGGGACGACGACGGCGACGGCGACGGCACGAGCAACGGCGACGGAGACGGCGATGCGCCGAGCGCTGGGCCGCGAGTCGACAATCCGTTCCTGAACGCCAAGGGGTACGTGAACCCGGAGTGGCGAGCCAAGGCCATGGGCGAGCCGGGCGGCGACCGCGTGGCCAACACGCCCACCGCGGTTTGGCTCGACCGCATCGCGGCCATCGCGGGCACCCCGAACAGCGCATCCAACGGTCCGATGGGCCTAGCCGATCACCTCGACGCGGCGCTGGCGCAAAAGGCCGATTACGCCCAGTTCGTCATCTACAACCTGCCTGGACGCGACTGTTCGGCGCTCGCCTCGAACGGTGAGCTCGGCCCCGACGAGCTGCCACGCTACAAGTCGGACTACATCGACGCGATTGCCAGCATCATGGGCAAACCCAAGTACGCAGCCCTGCGCATCGTGAACGTGATCGAAGTGGACTCGCTGCCGAACCTGGTCACCAACACCAGCGTGGCGAAATGCGCGCAGATGAAGACCAACGGTGCCTACGTCGCGGGAGTGGCCTATGCCCTCCAAAAGTTGGGCGCCCTCACCAACGTATACAACTACGTGGACGCCGGGCATCACGGCTGGCTCGGCTGGGACACCAACATGAACCCGTCGGCCGAGCTCTTCCATCAAGTCGCGATGCAGGCGGGCATTCATACCGTGCAGGGATTCATCACCAACACGTCGAACTATTCGGCCCTGCACGAGCCATTTTTCAGCGCCGAAACGCAGCTCAATGGGCAATCCGTACGTCAAGCCAAGTGGGTGGACTGGAACTTCTACGTGGACGAGCTGTCGTTCGCCCAGGCGTTTCGCCAGAAGCTCGTCTCCCTCGGGTTCGACGACACCATCGGCATGCTCATCGACACCTCGCGCAACGGCTGGGGCGGGGCGGCACGCCCGAGCAAAGCCAGCACCTCGACCGATGTGAACACCTTCGTGGACCAGTCCCGTATCGACCGCCGCGTGCATGCCGGCAACTGGTGCAATCAATCCGGAGCGGGCTTGGGCGAGCGCCCGAAAGCGGCCCCCGCGGCAGGCATCGACGCCTATGTCTGGATCAAGCCGCCCGGCGAGTCTGACGGCTCCAGCAGCGCCATCCAGAACAGCGAGGGTAAGGGCTTCGACCGCATGTGCGATCCCACCTATGGCGGCAATGAGCGCAACGGCAACAGCGCCACCGGCGCGCTTCCCAATGCCCCCCTCGCCGGGGCCTGGTTTTCGAGCCAGTTCCGCCAGCTGATGGACAATGCTTATCCCCCGCTGTGAGGCTCCGCAGGTCCGAAAAGACAGCGGCCAGGCCCCCAAAGCCACTCGTCGAGCGCGCCGCGCGAAGTACGCCCGGCGATCGTTGTGAGCCGGCTCGCCAGCGTGCAAAAAGACAGTCGCCGCCGCTGTGCCGCGATGTAGTCTTCGGGCCCATGAAGCCCCTGCTTGCACTGTCTGGACTCGGCCTGATCGCCGGCGTCGCCAGCGCCGCCTGCACCACCACGCCTCCCACGTTGCCCGGGACCTCCGACTTCGACGCGAGCGCTTCCTCCCAGGGGGACGGCGATGGCGACGGCGATGCGGTCGAAGCCGAGTGCGAGGAAGGGGACGTCGAGACCTGCAAGTGCCCCGCTGGAAACGACGGGCCCAAGACCGGCAAGAAGGCGTGCGTGGGAGGCGAGTACACGTCCTGCAACGGTTGCTTCGACGACGAGAAGTCGAGCAGCAAGTGCGTACCGGGACGCTACGCGGGTCGTTACCAGATGACCTACACGCCTGGCCCGGCCGGCATCTGCGGTTTGGCCACGCTCTTCGGCGGCGCGGGCGGCGGCAACTGGTCCTTCGACATCGAGAAGAGCGACGGCGAAGAGTTCTACACGGTGGGCAACGGCTGCCTCATCGGCAAGACCGACAACGTCGATGCAGGCGTGGTGCAGGCAGGGGCCGAGGCGTTCGCCAATGGCGTGGTGATGCGCGCTCAGATCACGGGCGTGGTGGATTGCGCCACCGGCGAGCTCAAGGGCGAGCTCCGTGGCTACTATCGCTCCACCAGCTTCTGCGGCCTCGGCATCGCGCAGGACAACTTCTTCTTCAAAGGCCCGGTCAGCGGCAAGTTCGATCCCGCGACCAGCAGCTTCAAGGAAGGTGTGATCGTCATGCGCGAACCCGAGGTGGCGCTGCCGCTGGCGGGCCAGCCCGGTGGCAAAGGCACCTGGACCGCCGAGCTCAACGGCGACGAAGGCGATTCCGGCGTGACGCTCGATGCAGACGCCAGCACGGCCGGTGGTTGCTTGAACGGGGTAATGTTCAAGGACTTCCCCCTGCCCGACTACGACGCCGGGAGCCCCTGAGCAGACCCGAGTCGACGCGCGTGTGTCGACCTGTGCCAGGACCAAGTCTGAAAAACCGAGCCAGCGTGCCCGTCGCGCGCACCGCCCTCGACCGGATTCTGCGCGACGAGGTGCGGCACCGCGAGTTCGGCTGGGCGCCCTTGGCCTGGCTGCTCGAAACGCCGTTAGGCGACGCCTTTCGCGAGTGATTGCAGAGCACGCTGCCGCCGATGCTGGAGCGCGTGCGCCAGAACTACGGCGGCGTGGCGCTCGACAGGGCGGGAGCGGAAGCCCTGGCGCGTTCCGCTGCGCGCACTTCGGCGAACGCCCAAGCCTGGGGTGTGATGCCGCTCTCGGACTACGTGGCCAGCGTCGAAGAGACCTTCCAGCGTGACTACACGACGCGCTTCCGCGAGCTCGGGATCGCTGTCTGCTGCGAGGTCGAATGGCCGCGGCGCAGCCGGGCGGGAATGTGCGCGGTGCCTGGTGCGAGCTTTGCAAACTTGGGAAGCGAACGTTCTTTCACGCCGTATCTGGTGAAAGGGACCACGCAGCTATGACTCGCAGGAACGACACAATGAACGAATTGTCGCCAGCGCCCGCCACCAGTTCGATCCGTCAGGTGCACCCGGTCGGTTCCGGTGACGCCGAAATCCGCAGGCGCGTACTGCAGGAGATGCAGCGGCGCCCGAGCCTGGACATCGGGCTGCTCTCGATCCAGGTGGGCAACGGCGTGGTAACGCTGCGGGGAGAAGTGCCGAGCATCGCGGAGCTGCCCACCCTGGCGCGCGCCATCCGCAACATCCCCGCCGTGCACGAGCTGCGTTCCGAGCTCAAGGTGTTGCGGCGTCGCCCTCGCTAACCAATCGCGATGAATACGGCAAGTTGCTTCTCGCAGCCAGCCGAGATCCTCGACCGTCGCGTCGAGCCAATCCGTGAGCGTGGCCCTGGCCGTTGTCGCTCGCGTGATGTGGCCGCGCTGAGCGGGAACCAAATCGTGAAGGTGACCGATGCCGCACTCCGCTCACGGGTATTGATCACGGCCCCGGCGTCGTTCCAGCTCACGAGCGCGGCCACCATCACGGGCGCGCTCACGTCGACATCCACGGCCACGCAATGGCCTCGGCGTCCACCGGGTCTCGATCGCACATTCCATGTGCGATCAGTTCGGACCCGACTCATTCACTGCGCGTGGGTGGCACGTTGCGGAAGGTCACGCCGAAGCGATTCCAGGCGTTGATGGCCGCAATCGCTAGCACCAGCTCCACCAGCTGTCTGTCGCCGAACTCCGCGCACGCGGCAGCATAGATGTCGTCGGGCACACCGTCGGGCCCGAGCTGCGTCACCGCCTCCGCGAAGGCCAGGGCCACGCGCTCGCGCTGGCTGAAGAAGGTTGTCTCCTGCCAGACCGCGACCGTGTAGACGCGCTGCTCGCGCTCGCCCCGCTTGCGCAGGTCGTGGGAGTGCAGATCGACGCAATAGGCGCATCCGTTGAGCTGGGACACGCGCAGATACACGAGATCGATCAGGACGTCCCCGAGCTCCGACTTGCGGACCGCATTCTCCATGGACATCAGCGCCTTGAGGGCTTCGGGGTAAACCTCGCGGTGGTTCAATCGAGCTTGCATCGTGTCCTCCTGCTTCTGCTTGCGGGATAGCGCCAAAGTGGACTATCGATAAGGTCCACTTTTCGGAACCAATACTGGACCACTTCGAATGCCACCGCGCGCCAGCCTCGATTTTCCCCTGCTCGTGTCGCCGGGACGCGCGCCCTACCACCGCGCGCTTTACGAAGCTTTGCGCGCTGCCATCCTCGAAGGCCGCCTGGCACCGGGCGCGCGCCTGCCTGCGACACGCGCGCTAGCGAATCAGCTCGGCGTGGCGCGTGGCACCGTGGTGCTCGCTTTTGAGCAGCTGCACGGTGAGGGCTACCTGGAGACCCGAGTGGGTTCCGGGACCCGTGTCTCCGAGCAGCTGCCGGACAGCTGGTTCGCCGTGCCGAGCCCGCGCGAACGGCCGCGCCCCCCGCTCTCCCCGCCCGCGCTCTCGCGCTGGGCGCGCGACCTGGGGCCCACTCCGTTTCCGCTCGGCACGCCGAGCCGGCTCAAGCCGTTCATGGCGCACGTGCCAGACCTGGCGAGCTTCCCGCACGAAGCATGGAGCCGCGTGCTCGCGCGCCGAGTGCGGCGCGGAGAGAGCAGTTTGCTGACCAGCGCCGACGCAGGAGGTCTGCTGCCGCTGCGGGCACATCTGGCGGAGTACCTCAAGCGAGCGCGCGGCGTGATCTGCAAGCCGGAGCAGGTAGTGATCACGCCGAGCCTGCAGCAGACCCTGTATCTGGTGGCGCGCCTGGTGGTGGACCCCGGCGCGGCCATCTGGATGGAGGAGCCCGGCTACCAGGGAGCGCACGCGGCCTTTCGCGCCGCCTCGGCCAAGCTCGTACCCGTCGAGGTCGACGCCCAGGGCTTGAACGTGAGCCAGGGCATCGCGCGCGCGCCCCACGCCCGGCTGGTCTACGTGACGCCGGCCCACCAGGCGCCGTTGGGCGTGACACTCAGCATGGAGCGCAGGATTCAGCTGTTGGCCTGGGCCGAGAAGGCACGCGCCTACGTGTTCGAGGACGACTACGACAGCGAATACCGTTACGAGGGGCCGCCGCTACCTGCGCTGCAGGGGCTCGATTCGAGCGGGCCTGGTGATCCACGCGGGCACGTTCAGCAAGAGCATGTTCCCGGCGCTCAGGCTCTCCTACGTGGTGTTGCCGGAGCCGCTGTGCGAACCCTTCGTGCGGGCCAAGAGCATCGTGAGCCGCTACGTGGCCTTGTTGCCGCAGGCTGCACTGCTCGACTTCATGGAGAGCGGTGAATTCGGGCGCCACCTGCGGCGCATGCGCGAGCGCTACGCGGAGCGGCACCAGGCGCTGGTGGAAGCGCTCGCCAGCGAGCTGCCGAGCGTTCGCGTGGCGGGCGGCGCGGCCGGGCTCGAGCTCAGCGTGTGGTTGCCCGAGAAACTGCAGGAGGCGCGCGCCACGGAGCTGCTGCGGCAGGCCGAGATCTACGTGCAAACACTGGGCGAACACCGCCTACGCAAGAGCGCCCAGGGCGGGCTCCTGCTCGGCTTCGCCGCGTTCTCTGCGCGCAGGATGCGGAGTCATGTGGGGGAGATGAGGCGAGCCCTCAACCTCTAAAGATCAGTCCCAAGGTCCCCGCGCACGGGCATGTTTACGGGGTCCTTTTCCAATCCCTCATGCGAGTGCGAGACCCAACGCAAACACCACCATACCAACTACGATCACCAGCACGCACCTGGCAGCGAGCGGCGTGACCTGCCCGCTGCCGTCGAGGCCGCGCGTGACCAGCGCGAAGGAAGCCAAGCTCCAGCACAGCCATCCGCCCAGTGCGAGCAAGCTGAACAGCGGACTCGGATCGCCCGCTAGCGGACTGCCGAAGCCACGGGAGGCGTTTTGGGCCGAGGTTTGTCCGCGCAGCGCCACGCGCGCAGCTTCGTTGCGCCCGCGCTGGGCTTCGCGCCGCGAGAGGTGTTCGAGCATCTCGAGCGAGCGCCCGGTGTACGGACTCAAGGGCACGTGCCAGCTAGCACTGCGACGAAAGAAGGTGATGGCGAGGGAGGCCTTGCCCTCTGCCAGTGCACGCTGCCCACCTTCCCACTCGGCGCGTGCGCTGAGCAGGGACCGCGCCACGATCACCGACAACAGGAGCGCCAACACAGCCAGGCCCTGCCAGGACCAGCGCAGCAGGCGCAGCGGTCCACGCCGACCACCCACTTCGGGCTCGGCCGTCACGACATGCGGTGCTTGACCAGGGCTTCCAGCTGGTCGAGCACGCCGTCCAAGGTGAGCCCGCTGGTGTCGAGCAGCACGGCGTCGTCCGCGGGACGCATGGGCGCGATGTCGCGCTCGCTGTCCAGCCGATCTCGCTCACGGATCTCGGCCAACACCTGCTCGCGGTCGATCTCGTGGCCGGCCTTGCGTAGCTCGGCGTGGCGCCGCGCGGCACGCGACTCATCGGAGGCGGTGAGAAACACCTTCACGTCCGCGTCGGGGAAGACCACCGTGCCGATGTCACGCCCCTCCAACACCACGCCGCCCGCTGCGCCGAGCCGCCGCTGCAGGTCGAGTAGCGCCTTGCGGACCTCCGGATGACGCGAGGTGCGGCTTGCCCCCGTGGAGATGTGAGGCGTGCGGATGTCCTGGGAGCGATCGACGCCGTCGATCAGCAGGTGCATTGCGCCGTCCTCGCCGCGCGCGAAGCTCAGCGCCAGCGTGCGCATCAGAGCGCCGAGGGCACCGCCGTCTTCCCAATCCACGCCACGCTCGAAGGCTGCCAGCGCAACCCCTCGATAGAGGGCGCCCGTGTCCACCAGCACGAAGCCCAGGCGCTGCGCCAGCTGGCGCGCGGCCGTGCTCTTGCCCGCCCCTGCGGGGCCGTCGATGGCGATCACAGGCTGACCCGAAGAACGTGTTTTGGATCCAGTCATGTGAGCTCTTCCCATGCGACGTCGGCTCCCAACCTGGCGAGCGTATCACCTAGCCCGGGGTATAGCGCGTCGAGCGTCTCAGCGTGGTCGATCCGTGTTTCGGCCTGGGCACTGAGCGACAACACGCACGCGAGCAGCAGACACTCGGGCGACAGGTTCGCGGCGTGCACCACGCTGGCCGCGCGCGCATCGCTCGGCTGCAGGTCGAAGCCGTCGGCGAAAGAGGTGCACTCGAAGCCATTCTCGCGCAGAAGCTGGGCCGGAGCGCGCAACGGGTCGGGCACGCGGGCACGCAGGGACGCGAGGTCGCGCACGGTGATCTTGCCGCCCAGGCACGGCGCCAGGGCCAACAGCGCCGGCGCATCCTGACTGATGCGAACGGCGAGCTCGCCGACCACGTGGGCACTGCGCAGGCGCCCGCTGCGCACGCGTAGATCGGCCACCGGCTCGTCGCCGGCAGTATCTCCCTTGGGCGTCACCTCGATGGGAGCCCCGGCGTGCCGCAGCACCTCCAGGAACGCACTGCGCGTGCGGTTCAGCCCGACCCCCTCGAGGGTCACGTCGCTGCCGGGCACGGCCAGCGCGGCGGCCAAGAGCCAACAGGCCAGCGAGAAGTCGCCCGGGATGTGCCACTCGAAGCCAGGCCAGCTGCCCTGTCGCTCCCCGCGATCCAGCAACGTCAAGGCGCCCTGCGTGTGAATGCCGGCCCCGAGCGCCATCAGAGCGCGCTCGGCATGGTCGATGGAGAGCATGCCCTCCGCGATGGCCGTGGTGCCCGGGACGTAGAGCCCGCTCAGCAAGAGCCCGAGCTTGGTCACGTGATCCCCGTCGGGAATTTCGATCTCGGCCTCGGCCAGGTGTTCGCCGGCGATCAAGGGGGCGACCGCCACCGGAGCCCGCACGTCGCCGTCGTCGGTGGACTTGCCCGCCACGTGGGCACCGCGCGCCCGCAGCGGAGCGATCAGCGTGCGCAAGGAGTGCGTGAGGGCCGCACCGGCGGCCTCCACGCGGGTGCCGAAGTGCTGGCCCGAGAGCAGCGCCGTGAGCAGCTCGAGCGTGGTCGCCGAGGCTCCCGCCTGCAGCGCGCCGGCCGGCATGCGAAGCCCGCGCAATCCGCCGCCCATCACCCGCACGCCCGCATCGGTGTGGGCGACGGGCACCCCCATGGCGCGCAGCGCGTCGCACAACAGGAGGTGGTCGGGGCGGCTCGAGAGTCCGGAGATGAGGCTCGCGCCCTCCCCCAGCGCAGCCCACACCAAGGCCTGTTGCCCGAGCAAGAGATCTCCCGGCACACGCACGCGCCCACGCAGGGGCCGGCCCGGGACGATGCGCAGACGCCTCATGGTGAGCTCGTGCTCGCGCCCCGGCCGCTGGCCATCCCGAGCACCGACTGCAGCTTGCTCAGCAACCCGTAGAGGTCGGTGGCCAAGTACTTGGCGTGCACCTTCACGTGGTTGCCCTCGTTCTCGGCCTGGATGGCGCTCACGAAGGGTCGCAAGCCGAACATGCCTACGAACATGTTGTTGGTCAGGGAGTTGAGCGAATGCTCCGCCGACTCGCGCATGGACTGGGCGCCCTCGGGGGTGGCCGCCTCGCCCACGGCGAGCAGCGCGATTTCGGGGCCCATGTCCACGGCTACGCCTGCCCGCCGCATCTCGTCGATCATGCCGCTCGGGATGCCCACGCCGAAGCGCGCGCTGTCCTCTTCGAGCCGTTGCTTGCCCTTGCCCTCGGGGTCATCCACCAGTACCGCGAGCTCGGCCGTCTCGAAGCCCAGCCGCCCGGCCAGCGCGTTGTAGAGCGGTGCGTCCTTGATGGGGGTCGCGGGCCCCTGGCTGGCGCGCGCCACCAGCCAATCGGCGCGATCGGCGGAGGCCGCCAGGATGAGCTCGGCGTTGAGCTGACACCACACGGCCTCGGGCCGTACGTAGAGCCTCAACAGCCCGCGCTGCTGGGCCACCAGCTGCTCGCGGGTGCCCAGGCCTTCGAGATAGCCCTCGCCGAAGCGCCCCTTCACCACCGCCACGAAGCTCGGCTGAGCGCTCTCCACGTTCTTGGCGCTGAGCGTGAGTTCATCGACCAAGTTGCTGTCGACCCAGAACTGGAGGCGGCGCTGCTTGGCCTGCATGCTCGCCCAGAGGTCCCAGAATGGCGTGCCCTTGAACGGCGCGATCAGCGCGTGGCCGAGCACCATGGAGTCCTCGGGCATCCAGGCCATCGCGTCCGTCGGAGGCGTGGGCGGTGGCGGCGCCACGGCCGCGGGCTTGGCCCCTCCGCAAGCCGAGAACAAGAACAGCCAGAGCGAGAGCCCGAAGCTGCCCATGCTGGCAAGGGTGGCCGCGCGAAGGAAGGAAGGCTGCGGGTTGGGCGACGACTTCGTGTTCATCAAGGCACTCCGTGCAACAGACGCTCGAGGCTCGCGAGCATGCGATCATTCTCGGCAGGAAGCCCGATGCTGATGCGCAGAAAACTGCCGATCGGGGGCCCCATCGGGCGCACGATGACCCCCTCCCGCAGCAAGGCCTCGTACATTTCGCGGCCCGAACGTCCCATGTCCACTAACACGAAATTGGCCTGGCTGGGCGCCGGCTTGAGCCCCAATCTCGTGAGGCCCTGGCGCACACGCTCGCGCTCGCCCCGGTTGAGTTCCACGTAGCGCGCCACGTGCTCGCGATCTTCCAGTGCCGCCTGGGCCGCTGCGAGGCCGGCTGCGCTCACGTTGAAGGGCGCCCGCACGCGGTCCAGGTAGTCCACCACCTTGGCCCGGGCCAGGCCGTAGCCCACGCGCAGCGCGGCCAGGCCATAGGCCTTGGAGAAGGTGCGCAAGACGATCAGGTTCGGGTGCCGGCCGCGCAGCTCGGTGCCGCTCACGAAGTCGGGCGCATCCACGAACTCCACGTAGGCCTCGTCGAGCACCACCAGCGCGTTGGCGGGCGCGGCCTCGAGGATGCGCTCGAGCTCGCTGCGCGTGAGATAGGCGCCGGTGGGGTTGTTGGGGTTGGCGAGGAAGACGAGCCCGGTCTCGGGGCGCAGCGCCTGCACGATGGCGTCGGCGTCGTAATGAACGTGCTCCCGCAGCGGCACTTCGCTGGTGGCGATGTTGCAGGCCAGCGTGCCGCTGCGATAGCAGACGAAGGACGGATCTGGATACACCGCGTGGCGCACCGAGCCTGCGAAGGTGCGACACACGAGATCGATGAGCTCGTTGGAGCCGTTACCGAGGATCACCTCGCTGGGCAGCACCCCATGGTGTGCCGCCAGGGCCTCGCGCAGTCGCGTGCCGTCCGGGTAACGATGGGCCTGGCCGAGCGTCCGCGCGGCGGCTTCCACGGCACGCGGCGAAGGTCCGAGCGGACTTTCGTTGCTCGCCAGCTTCACGGCATCACGGATGCCCAGCTCGCGCTCGAGCTGCTCGAGGGGCTTGCCGGGTACATAGGGAGAGAGGCGCTCGATGTTGGGCGAAACGACCAGCGGTAGCTCGCGCATCCTCGGACTCTATGGTCGACGCCAGGGGCGCGCAACGGCAGACCGAGGCGTCAGCTCGGGAGCAGGGTCTTGAGCCGCGCCAGGGTGGTCAGCGCCTCCATCGGGGTCATCCGATCGATGTCGAGCTCGCGCAGGGTGGCCTCCACCTCCGACTTCGGAGGCTGCGCCACGAACATCTCGAGCTGGGGCTTGTCGAGGCTCTGTCCGGCGTTGCCCAGGGGGCCCTGCCCTGATTCGAGCTGCGCGAGCACGTGTCGCGCGCGAGCCAGCACCACTTGGGGCACGCCCGCGAGTTTGGCCACGGCCACACCGTAGCTGCGGTTGGCTCCGCCCTCGATCAGCTTGTGCAGAAACACGACCCCACCCTGGTACTCGCGCGCCGCGACATTCACGTTTCGCACGCCACTGCGTACGCCCGCGAGCTCACAGAGCTCGTGGTAGTGGGTCGCAAACATGGCGCGACAGCCGATGCCATCGTGGAGATGCTCCGCGATGGCCCAGGCGATGGCGAGGCCGTCGTAGGTGCTGGTGCCGCGCCCGATTTCGTCGAGGATCACCAGGGAACGCTTGGTGGCCCCGCGCAGGATGCTCGCCGCCTCCTGCATCTCGACCATGAACGTGCTCTGCCCCTGCGCCAGGTTGTCGCTGGCGCCCACACGCGTGTACACACGATCCACCACGCCCATGCGCGCTGCGCCCGCGGCCACGAAGCCACCCGCCTGGGCCATCAACACGGCGACCGCCACCTGGCGCATCACCGTGGACTTACCCGCCATGTTGGGGCCAGTGATCACGAGCAAGCGGCCCGCGTCGGCGTCCAGTAAGACGTCGTTGGGAACGAAGGTACCGGCAGCCGCGAGGCGCTCCACCACGGGATGGCGCAGATCGCGAAAATCGAGTTGCAATGACTCGTCGACGCTCGGTCGCACGTAGTCATAGCGGTGGGCTACCTCTGCGAAGCTGGCATGCACGTCGAGGTCGGAGAGCCCCGCCGCGAGCGAGAACAGCCGACTCACGTGCTGCGCCACACGCCTGCGCAGGGCCTCGAAGAACTCCTGTTCGAGCGCCTTGAGCTGCACGTCCGCGGTCTCGATCTTGCGCTCGAGCTCCTCGAGTTCGTCCGTCACGTAGCGTTCGCCGTTGGCGATGGTCTGCTTGCGGCGATAGTCGGCGGGCACACTGCCCAGGTTCGAGCGCGTGATCTCGATGTAGTAACCGAACACGCGCGTGTAGCGGATTTTGAGGGAGCTGATGCCGGTGCGCTTGCGCTCGCGCTCCTCCAGCGCGAGCAGCACGTCCTTGCTGGACGAGGCCAGCGTGCGCAGCTCGTCCACCCGTGCGTCCGCGCCCACGCGCAGGATCCCACCCTGGCTCGCGCTTAATGGCAGCTCGTCGGCCAAGCTCTGCTCGAGATCCTCGAGCACCTCTTCGCACAGGTCCTGGGGCGCCAGCGCGCGCAGGGCGTCACCGAGCAACTCCCCCTCGTGATAAGCGAGCAGCGTGTGCACCTCGCGGCACTCGCGCAGCGCCCCGCGGATGGCTCCCAGGTCACGCGGGCTGGCCACGCCCTGGGCCGCCCGCGTCGCGAGCCGCTCGATGTCCCCGATGCCACCGAGCGACCGCCGCAGCGCTTCACGCACGCTCGGGTCCTTGAGCAGCGCTTCTACGACGTCATGACGGCGACGGATGGCGGGCACATCGGTCAGCGGCGCGAGCAAGCGCCGGCGCAGCGCGCGCGCGCCCATCGGCGTCAACGTGTCGTCCAGCAGACCGAGTAGCGATCCCTTGCGATCCCCGCCCAGCGTGCGCACCAGCTCCAGGTTGCGCACGGCCGCGTCGTCCAGGGCGAGCTGGTCGGACGGACTGTAGGCGCTCAGGGCGGTGAGCTTCAGCGGCGTGCCCGGCTGGTTTTGCTGCGCATACGCCACGGCCTGCGCCGCGGCTTCGAGCACCAGACGGTCATGGACACCGCGGGCACGCTCGAGCTCCGCAGCCCCCAGAGCTTCTCCCAGGGTGCCGTGCGTGTCCACCGCGGCGCGCGGTGCGCTCTGCACCGCCCGCGGCAACAGGCGCACGAGGGATTGCTTGAGCGACTCCGCGTCACCTCGGAACAGCACCTCGCGGGGATCGAGACGCAACAGCTCGGCCAGCGCGCTCGCCGCGTCGGGCAGCACGCAGCCACGCAGCTCCGTGGTGGAGAGCTCCAACGTGACCAGACCGAAGCGCTGTTTCTCCTGCACCAACGAGGCCAGGTAGTTGTGGGCGCGCGCGTCGAGCACCTCGGGGTCGAGCACCAGGCCCGGCGTCACCACGCGCACCACCTCGCGCGGCACGATGCCCTTCACCGTGGCGGGGTCCGCCATCTGCTCGCAGATCGCCACCCGCTTGCCGAGCTCGAGCAGTCGACCGATGTAGCCCGTGGCCGCATGGTGCGGCACGCCGGCCATGGGGATGGGCTCGTCCTCGGGGCTCTTGCTACGCGAGGTCAGCGTCAGATCGAGCAGGCGCGAGGCCTCCACCGCGTCTTCGTAGAAGAACTCGTAGAAGTCTCCCATGCGGAAGAACAGCAGCGAGTCCGGGTACTGCTCCTTCGCCCGGAAGTACTGCAGCATCACGGGCGTATGTCGGCCGGACTTCACGCCTGCCACGGCTTACTCCGATCACCGATAGACTTTGAGAGAGCTCCGGAACGGTGCCAACTCCAACCGTCGCAGGCCCTGGGTCGCGCTGTCCACCAGGAAGAGTGACTGCGCGAACGGAAACCAGCGCAACGAGGTGGGACGCGCGCTCGGAAGGTCGGTGCTAGCGATGTTCACGCGCTGCACGCTGCTGCCCTGACTGACGACGACGCTCACGGCCGTGCCGGCCTCACTGGTGAGCGTGAATGAAAGCTGCGGATTTTCGAACAGCTCACCCACCTTGGCGTGCGACTGATAGCGGGGATCCCTGGCGGGGTCGTCCACGCAGCGCCCGTTTGCGTCGGCGATGGTGCGGTGCAGGTAGCCCGCCACCGTGCCCGAGACCAAGTACGGCTTGGAGATCGAGACGTTGTTGTCGGTGAGCATGGGCGGCAGATAGGCAGGGCAGTTGCCCTCGTCGACACACAGCTCGCGCACCAGGCTGCTCCCCGAACGGACCTGGATCGTGACGTACTCGGTGTAGCAACGGAGGAGGTGGTTCACCTCGGCCTCGCGGTTCTGCCTGCGCGTGGTCTCGTTGCCAATGTCCGTGTTCTGGTCGTCGAGATCGGTGAGTTCAGCCTCCGCCTCGGTGTTCGCCACGGCGTTGGGCATGGCGTCTCCGTCGGGGGTCGTCAGACCGAGCGCGCGCACCACCAGGTGATCATCGAAGGCGTCGAGGATCTTGAGCCGGATTTCGTTGCCGGTCGTGGGAACAGGGCAGGTGTCGTCGTTGGTCGTCGCGGTGGCCCCGAGGATCGCCACGACGTCATCCAGGGTCGCCTGGGCTCCGCGTCCGCACAAGGAGATGCCTGCCGGTGCGTAGATGGCCAGCTGATCCGACGGCAGCTCGCGCGTGTTCTCGTTCTTCTGCAGGATAGCGCCGCTGAAGGTGAGACCGGTGATCGGCGCGTCGACCTGCGCGTTCCAGCTCTGGTCGCGCTCCACCCAGGGGTCGGCGATCAAGCACACGGGTTGCGCGGTGTCGCGATCGGCCGGGACGTACTCGGCGCCGCACTCGGGCGGGCTGGTGAACGCCGCGACGTTGGAGACCGATGCCACTGGTTCCTGCGAGAACGTGAGGCGCGGCGCGTTGCGCTGCACGCCGAGGGAGAGCGGGCTGGTTCCCGTCTGGACCGCGGCGCCGACGAGGAGCGGGGAGGTCTCGTCCTGCTGCGTCACCGGCGTTTCGTCGACCGGGGCGTCCGCGGGAGGTGTCTCGGGCGGCGGTGGCGGTACGCATGAAGTCTGCGCACGGCACTGCACGTCGAGATCGAGCAAATCGAAGACGTTGACCTCACCAGCCATCGACACCACGAACAGGAACACGCCGCGCAGCTGGGTCGGCCCCGCGTCACGCGCGATCTCGAAATAACCCTGAGCCTGGTTGCGCACGGCGGTGGCCTGGGCGATCAGGGCCGCGTTGTTCGTCTTGTTGGCGCGGTCGAAGGCCTTGTTGCCCTCGGCCGCCTCGCTCTGCATTTGGGTCACGATGGAGCGGGAGCCGTCGGGCGAGAACGACTTGGGCACCGCGGTCACGGCCGTCAGCTCGCCATCCGCGTTCTCCTGGGTCACCACGTCGATGCCATTGCCGCAGTTGTTCGGGTCGTCGGGCCGGGTGTCCACCACCTCGAGCGCCACGCCCACCGCGGACCGCGAGAGCATCTGGAAGCGATCCTGGTAGCGCTCGGGCACCGGCGCCTTGAGCGGCAGCAAGCTCGCCCCGCTGGCGCTGGTCCTGAGCTCGAACGCCATCAGACCGCCGCGCGGATCGAGGCCGTAGAGGAAGCGCTTGCTGTCGGTGCTCTCGCTGTACAGCGGATCGTGGGTGAACAACGCCTGCTGAGAGACTTCGGCCGGCAGCGTCGGCGTCAGCACGAAGTCCTTCATGGGCTCGCCCACGGCCACGCTGCCGCGCGTGGTCAGCACGCCGTCCGTGCTCAACGAGAACACGTGCAACACGGGCAGGTTCTGGTCGGCCACGAAGAGAAACCCACTGAGCGGGTCATAACGCATGACCGTGGGAGAAGGGATCCCCTCGCCTGCCACGCGTGGCGCCAGCGGCAGCTCCGTGGTGCCCGAGGTGTAGTTGTGACCGAGCCCGCACACGGCCAGGTACGGCGCGTCATTGACGGGCAGCGCGAGCTCTTCGGGACTCGGCGCAGGCACCCGGAAGTAGTCGGGCAGGACATTGACGCCGTTCGCATCGGTGAGAAACGGGTCGATAGGAGCGTTGGGGTCGAGCGGAACGCTAGGGTCAGGGTTGGGCGCTACGCCCTCGGGAGCGAGCTTCACCCGCGCCAGCGAGCCCGCTTCGGGGAGGCTCACCCAGAGCGCCTCGTCGGGCCCGTAGAACATGTCGCGCGGCATGCTGCGCAGGAACAACTCGACCTTGTCTGCTGCGATGGGCTCGTTATTGGGCCGCTCCGGGCCGCAGGGAACACCGAGGCGGAAGCGGCAGGTGGCCACCGCGCGCACGGCCTGATCAGACGCGCTCGCCACGTACACCCAGCGGGGTCCCAGGATCTCGTTCGCCGTGGTCGGCTCGTAGCCCGGCGACGGCTGCTCGGGAGGCACGACCACCGTGGTGGGCTGCCCACCCACGTCCACGAAGGTGTAGCCAGGAATCTGCTGGTCGCTGTCCAGGACCCTGCCTGCCGGCAAATCCACCGCGGCCACCTCACCGCGCACGCTCTGGGTCACCAGTGCGTGAAGCGCCGGTTGCGTGGTCCCCTCCCCGCAGGCGATGCGCGCCGGATTTTCCGCGCCGTCCGGAAGATCGAGCGCGGGCAACACGAATGGCGAACCGGGGGCGGCCAAAGGCACCTGGTCCACGTTGGGAGAGCAGCAGTTGAGCGGCAACGGAGTCGAATCGACGCGATTGATGCACACCGTTTCGACGAACTCGGGCCGATCGAAGGCGAAATTGAGGTTGGAGCCCTTGTTGGTGTTGCAGCCAACGCCGAAGGCGCTCAACACGAGCAGGCTCGCAGGGAAAGACCACGGTGCGCACAGCGCGGCGCGGCCCCTGCTGGGAGTATGTCCCATCAGCGGATCCTCTCCGGGAAGGTAAGTGCGCCCAGGGTTGCCACGATGCGTGGCGGCGCCCGCGAGTTATCGACCAGCGATTGGAGATCGACCACGCGCACGACGGAGGCCCCGAAATCGGCCACGTACATCAGGTTACGGACCTCATCGACCACCATCGTGAACGGGCCCGAGAGTCCGAGCACCACGGTATCGAGTTGCTGCTGACTCCCCATGTCGAACACGTAGATGCTGCCCTCGCTGTAGCAACTCGCGAACAACACTTGCCGCTTTGCACCGTTCTTCCTGGTGAGCACGGCGCTCGAGAGCTTGCTCGGGCCAGTGCCCACCACGAGCGCGTTCTGGGTGCGGGACTCGATGGTTGTGGTGCTATCGAGGTCCAGGAAGGCCACCGATTGCTGGCTGCCGCGGATCAGCACCGCGATCTTGCGTGGGTCGTCGGCGTTCACCACGACGTCTCTTAGGTCGTAGGCCGACGCGAGCCCGGGCAAGAGCAGCGGGGTCGAGTTGTAGAACTCGAGCTGAGGCTGCGTCGCGGGCCCGGTCTCGCCGAAAGGTACCGCCTGGCGCACGCGCACGCCCATGCGCTCGACGCCCATCGCGGTGGTGATCGACGAGGTTACATAGAGCAGCTTGGCGGCTGGATCCCAGGTGCTCGGGTCGTCCATCTGCACGTTGCGCGCAGCGGCCAGCGTGACCGATGTCGTGCGCTGGGCCGGGCCCACCAACATGTCCTGCATCACCGGCCCGTTGCCGGGATCCACGAAGAGCGCGAGCTGACCGCCCTCGTGCGTGGTGGCCACGAAGGTTTGGTCCGGCGTGAAGTTCAATCCGGAAAGGTCGCTGGCTGGCGGCCCACCCAGCGTGAGTCCCAGATCACTCAGCTTGCCCGAGGTGACCGCGATGGGCGTGGCCGGGAAGTTGGTGTCGGGATTCTTGTCTTTGTTGTTCTCGCTGTCGCCGCGCGTGCAGCGATCGCTGGAGCTGCTGCCCGCGCCGGCGCAGTCGAGCCGGCCGTTCTCGCCGATGTCGATGTAGAGCAGGCGATTCTTGCTGCGCGTGGGCACGTAGATCCGCTTGTCGCGGATCGTCAGCCCCTGGCCATAGCTGTCGATGAAGAGCTCGTTGATGAGCAGCGAAGACGCCGGGATCGGAGCGCCGGTATCGTCTTCCAACGGGACGTCCGTGATGACCTTGAGCAAGTCAACGCAGCCAGCGGGGTCGCTCTCAGAGCAGGCGCGCTTGAAGCAGCACTTTGACTGGCGGCTGATCTGACTCCCATCGCTCGCCTTGAAGAAGCCGTCGCGACCATCGCACAGGATGCCTCGCTGGCTGCCATAGGGGCGGCCCCCGCTCAGCGTGATGGGCCCGGTCGGCGTCGCGGCATCCGACAAGCTCGCGTCGAGCTCTCCCGCGTCCGCGCCAGCATCCATCTCCATGCCTGAGTCCGGACTCGCGCCCGCGTCGCCAGCGTCAGTCCCGCCGTCCGCGACCTCGGCGTCAGCCACGCCCGCATCGGCGGAGGCGTCTTCGCCCGCGTCACCCGCGTCGCTGGTCTCGGTGCCGGCCTCCGGGTACACCGTATTGTCAGGCACACTAGCGTCGCCGAAGGGCATGCCGGCAGCGCGCGTGGAGAGCGCGAAGCAGCTATCCTCGGCCTCCTGGTTTCTCTGGCCGATCAACGACATCAAGACATCGAGGTCGTAGGCCTGGACACTGCCGGCGTTGTAGCGAAGGTCGAAGTTCGAGTTCACCACGACCAGGTATTTGGGCAGCGGCTTCCCGTCTGCGCTAACGCCCTCGTTGACGAGCCCGACGCCCATCGGATAGGTGATCTGCGCCGCTGGAGGTGAAATGCCGGGTTGGTCGAGGTTGCAGGCCGAAGCCAGCGATGCCGCGACGGTCCAACACGACAACTTCCACAGGGCTTTGCCCACGCGCGGCGCGGCGCGCTTCGACTTGAGCCAATCGGCGCCACGGGGCGTCTTCATCGGGGCGGCAAGCTAGTCGTTCCCCTTGGTATGGGCAACCGCCGGAAGCGACAAACGCGTCGCAACCTCCAGGGGTTGCAACGCGTTGGGGTGGCGCGGTCAGCAGGGGTGGCGTGAGTGGCGAGGCAGGAACGCCTCAGCTCCAGGGATCGAGCACTTCGGTCGCCGGCGTATTGGGCTTGGGCTTGTTCGGCTTCTTTTCTTCCTCGGCGGCCGGCTTGGGCGCTTCCGAGGGCTTGGCCGATCCACCGCCACCACCCGAGCGACGACGCTCCTTTTCGAGCTCCACCGTGAGCTGGGGCGTGGTGAACGCGTTGACGCGCAGGGGCAGGTCCTTGTAGCCGTCGAGCTTGATCGAGAGATCCAGGGCGGCCTCTCCACGCTTGGGACGCGGAAGCTGGAACGGGGTGTGACCGATGAGCGCGCCATCGTTGAACACATCGGCCCCGCTCGGCGTGCTGGCGATGGTCACCTGGACGATCTCTTCGACCGGCGGCAAGGGGGGCGGCGTGGCCGCCGGCTTCTCCTCGACCGGGGGCGGGATGGGGTCGGGCTTCTGCTGAGCGGCCACCGGTGGTGGCGGCTCGGGCTTCACCTCGGGCTTCTCGTCGCCGCCGGACATGGCCGCCACGATGCCGCCGATGAGCACCACGGCCGCCGCGGCCGCGCCGATGATGAGCCCCTTGTTACTCTTCTGGGGCAGCTGAACATCGCCCACATCCATGGTGATGGCGGGGTTGGTGCCGCTGCGGGGACTCGCGAAAGCGCTCCCCGTGGCCGAGGCGCGCCTGACGCTGTCGACCACCGCCGTGGGCGTGAGTCCCTGCTCGGCGAGCTCGAGGTCCGCCAGCACCTCCTGCATGGACTGGTAACGGACGTCGGCCTTCTTGGCGAGGCACTTCATGATGATGGCTTCGATGGCCACGGGCACGTCGACGGGCGGGGGCAGCTCGTGCGGCCGCACCGGCTCCTCGTAGAGGTGCTTGGTGAGGATGCCCATCAAGTTGTCCGCGTCGAACGGCACGCGCGACGAGGTCATCTCGTACATGATGACGCCCAGCGCGTAGATGTCCGTGCGCTTGTCCACCTGGGTGCCCGCGCACTGCTCGGGGGACATGTAGTGGGGCGTTCCGAACACCTGGCCCACCTGCGTGAGCTTGCTCTTGGCGCCGCCGACCTTGGCGATACCGAAGTCGAGCACCTTCACGAAGTCGTTATCGCCGCCGCGGCGGATCAGGTAGATGTTGTCGGGCTTGAGGTCGCGGTGGACGATGCCGATGTCGTGGGCCGCACCGAGGGCGCGGCACAGCTGCTTGGCGATGTGCACGGTGCGCCGGGTCTCGAGAGGCTTGCCGGGCTCGATGGCGTTGGTGAGGGAGATGCCGTCGAGGAACTCCATCACGAAGTAGGTGGAGCCATCGCTCAGCACGCCGAAGTCGCTGATGTCGATGATGTGGTGGTTACCGATGGCCGTGGCGCTCTGGGCTTCCTGCCGGAAGCGCTGGACGATCTCCTGGTCCTTGGAGACCTCGGCCTTGAGCACCTTGATCGCGAGGGGCTTGCCCAGCGTGGTGTGGCGAGCCTTGTAGACGAGGCCCATGCCGCCCTCGCCCAAAACCTTCTCAATCTGGTAGCGACCGTCGAGCACCTGGCCGATGAGCGGATCCACCGGCTTTTCGGGCTTGGTCACTAGCTTGAGATGTTCGGTGCTCATCTGAACCTCGAGACGCGCTGGCGCGAGCGTCTCCCCTTCTACGAATGATGGGCCGAAGCGGATCTATTCCCTCGGCGTATGGCTTACGGACACGACCCAGGCGAGCTCCCTATTCACTCGACATTGGTATGTGGCCCGGGCCGATATTTTCATGAATCGGATGGGTCAGCGAGTACAAATCGGCGGCATTTTAGTGAGCCGAGGTCGGGGCACGTAGTCGCAGCGCAAGCCTCAATATCCATTCCGATGCCCGCCCTGTTTCGCACAGGACTCCGCCGATGGCTGGGTGGCTCAAACGAGCCGAATCCGACGCAGAATCCGCACGCGAGAGGAGACGTGGGGCCAACCCGGACAGCTCCTCCGAGGGCCCTACACCAGGTCCCAGGACGGCCAGATCGAAGCGCGGCGCGCCATGCCGCGCTGCCTCCACGTCCACGCCCGCGTGCGTTCCCTCAATCCCCGCATCGAGCCACAGCCCCAGGGGGCGCAGACGAGCCATCCGACGCAGCTCCGACAGCGGGAGCTCGGGCAGCCCTCCCCTCACGACCACCCCCCAGCCCGCCGGGAGCCGCGGCAGCCATGCCAGGAGCTCGGCACCAGGGACCTCGAGCCAACACTCGCGGCCGCGGGCGGCCGGGATGCCTTCGGGGCTGGTGACGGGACACACGATGCCGTCGAGCCAGGCGTCCTCCTTGGCCTGTAGCGCGGCATCCGGGGGGCCGTAGGCCCAGAGGGCGATCTCGCGCAGCTTGCGCAGCTCCTGGGCCAGGCGACGTAGCTCGGGCGAAACGACACGAGGCAACACCTGGTGGGCGCCGCGGTACACCAGTCCGCGCTGGGCGTCGACGCTCACCAGGTCCCCCTCGCGCAGCACCACGGCGCTGGGATCGTGGCGTCGGTGCACCAGGCCGGCGCGCGAGTCCACGAGCACGTCGGAGCAGCCGACCACGGCGGGTACGGCGAGACCGCGGGCGATCACGGCGGCGTGGCAGGTGAGCCCTCCGCTGGTGGTCACCACGGCGCTCGCCGCGCGGAAGGCCGCGACATCTTCAGGGCTGGCCTGATTGCGAAAGAGGATCACGGGTTCGTGGGGGGCGCGCGCGAGGGCCCGTTCGGGGTCGGTGACGAGCACACCGCTGGCCACGCCCCTACTGGCCACCAGGCCACGCAACTGGGGAGCGGAGTCACCCTGCGCGTCGGGGACAGGCGCAGGGAACTCGCGCTCGATGAGCCCCGTGAGGTCGGCCGAGAGCAGTCGCTCAGCGTGCCGGCGGAAGGCCGGAGAGTCCGCCTCGATGGCCTCCAGCGTCACGTGCACCAGGGCACGCGCGGACATCACGAGCGGCCTCACTTGCAGCAGCCAGAGCACGCCCTGAGCGCGCACGAATTCCAGCTCCAGAGGTTCGCCAAAGCCGTGCTCGAGGCGCGCGGCAAGGGCCTCGATCTCGGCGTAGGCGGCGGGGTCGCGCACGCTCAGGCTCGACTCGCGCTGCGCTTGCTGGGCGCGGGCCGAAGTCGCGAGCGGCCAGGGGACCCGCTTGCCCGAGACCACCTGCTCCGCGCCGAGGCCTGGCAGGTACTCCCCCACGAGGCCCGCTGTGCCGCGATCCGGATCGCGGGTGAACACGACCGCACCGAAGTCCGCCGGCCCCTCCACCTCCACGTAGCGCTGGACCAGGATGGGCAGCGCCGGCGACTCCTCCGCGATTCCCCGCGCGGCGCGCTGGGCGCGCGCGGCGGGCTTGGCGTCCGAAGCCAGCACCTCGGTGATGCCCTGCAACACGGCCTCGAGGTCGGACGCCACACCAAGCCTGGTGAGCAGGGCCCCCGGCAGCGAATCCGCCGGGCTCGAGCGAACTGCCAGGCCCATGGCGCCCTCTGCGCGCAAATCCGCGAGGGCTGCCTCGAGCGCTGCCCGCACAGCCGGCTCGCCCGAAAGGGCCGCCCGCACTTCGTCGCCACTCACGGCCACGCCCTGCGGGATCGCGCAGGCGTAGCCGAGGGCGCGACTCAGCCAGGCCGCCTTCTGTCCGTAGCGCAGGGCGTGCGCCGCGAGCTCACTGGCGGGCTGCCCGTACAATCCCGAGATCACGACGCGCACCGTCCTGCGAGCAAGAAGGCTCCCGCGAGCCCCGCCCGCGGACCGAGCGCGGGTGCCACCACGAAGCTCTCCATCCCGACGACCGAAAGCTCCGCACGCGGCACGTAGTCACCGAGGTTGCGCAAGACCTCCGCGCGCACCCGAGAGAGCAACCCGACGCGCTCGAGCACGCCTCCCCCGAGCACGATGCGGCGCGGCGAATAGGCGAGCACGCACAGCGTCACGAGCTGGCCCAGATACGCGGCCTCCAGCATCCAAACCGGGTCGTCATCCCGCAGTGCTTCCGGTGCGATGCCCGTGCGAGCTCGCAGCGCCGGCGCGGTGGCTACCCCCTCGATGCAGCGCCCGTGGAACGGGCACACGCCTGGAAACGAGCACAAATCGGCTGCGCGCACGTGCCCGAGTTCGGGATGCATCAGCCCCTGCAAGCTGCGCCCCTCGATGACCACACCGACGCCGACGCCTGTACCCACGGTGATGTACACGCAAGGGTCCACCCCCTGTCCTGCGCCCCAGCGCTGCTCCGCCAAGGCCGCCGCATTCACATCGGTGTCGATATCCACCGGCACACCGAAGCGCCCAGCCAGACGCGAGGTCAGAGGTGTCCCGGACCAGCCGGCCTTGGGAGTTCGCAAGAGAGAACCCCAGGATGCCTGCGCGCGATCCAGCTCGAGTGGCCCGAACGAGGCGATGCCGATGGCCCGCAGGCGCCCGCGGTACGACTCGAAGAAGTCCTCCACCTCGGCCAGTGTGCTGCTCGGGTCCCGAGTCTCGATGCGGTGCTCCGCGACGATCTCGTCATGGGCCCTCCCCACCGCGCACAGCACCTTGCTGCCGCCCAGCTCCACCGCACCCAAGAAAGGCCCGCCCGACGACGGCACCATGATCGTCCTCAGCCCGGCTCGGAGGGGGACTCGTTGTCCTGTTCGGCCTCGGAGAACGCTTCGTCCGCGGGCGCCTCGGAGGAGTCGCCCGCGTCTTCCGCGTGGTCTTCGGCGCTCGCTTGCCCCTCCGGCGCAGCCTCGCCCTGGGCTTCGTTGCCCTCGCCGCCGCCCTCGTCCTCGTCGCCGTGCGAAGGAGCGGCCTCGTAGTGCGTCTCGAGGTTCATGCCCTGTCCAAAGCCGGGCAAGGGCGCGCCGATGCGACGCTCGAAGATGTCGCGGCTCTCCGCGGAGAGTTCGGTGAATTCCTTGAGCGTGGGCAAGTCCCGCAGGCTCTTGAGCCCGAACAGCTCCAGGAACTCGTTCGTGGTGCCGTAGAGCATGGGACGCCCGGCCTCGTCCTTCTTGCCGATGATCTTGAGCACGTTGCGCTCGAGCAAGACCTTGATGGCCGAGCCCGAGTCCACGCCGCGCACGTCTTCGATCTCGGGACGTGTGATGGGCTGCCGATAGGCAATGATGGCCAACACCTCGAGCTGCGCGCGCGAGAGCTTGGTCGGCTTCTGCTGCACGAGCGTGCGGACGAAGGGCGCGTAGCGCGGCGAGGTGCGGAACTGGAAGCCGCCGGCGATTTCGTCGAGCACGATGCCGCGACCCCGATATTGCTCGGCTAGCTCGGAGAGCGCGCGCTTCACGGCGCCCGGGTCCTGGCGCGTGAGACGGGCCAGGCGCACGGCGGCCACCGGCTTGTCCGACACCAAAATCAGCGCCTCGAGAGCAGCCCGCAGGTCGTGATCGGCCAGCGCCACCGCACCGGCCAGGCCTGGGCGCCCGAGACCATCCTCGTCGTCCTCGTCGCCCTCTCCCTCGGCTGACAGCGACAGGTCGGCCTCGCCGGGCCCCAGCGTATCCGTGCCCGCGTCGGCCTCCTGCGCCTCCTGCGCGCCTTCGGACGCTTCGGACTCGCCCTCGGGCTCCTGTTCGAACTCGCTCATGCCTGCCGTTCTTCCTCTGCTGCCGGGGCCTTTGCTTCCGTCTCGAAGCTATTCTGCACGACCACGGTCGAAGCATCGAGAACCGCGCTCTCGATGTAGATGGGCGCGTAGGAATCCGACTGATAGATGCGCAGCAACTTCTGCTTGCCCATCTCCAACATGGCCAGGAAGGTGACCACCAGGTCGTAGGTGGTGACGTAGCCCTCGAACAGCGACTCGAAGCTCACCCGCTGCTGCTCCTTCACCATGTCGAGGATCTCGTGGATGCGGTCCTGGATCGTGACGCGCTCCGCGGTGATCTCGCGCGAGAACTCCGCGTTGGCGCGCTTCAGCACACGATTGAACGCATCGAGCAGCTGGAACAGCGTCATGCCGCCGAGCGGCGCTTCGCCCTTGGCCTCCTCCGCTGGCGCGCCACGGGTGAACACGTCGCGACCCGCCAGGCCGCGCTCGGCCAACCCTTCCGCGGCTGCCTTGTACTTCTGGTACTCGAGCAAGCGCCGCACGAGCTCTTCGCGCGGGTCGCCCTGCTCCTCGAGGCTGTCGTCGTCCTGGTCGGCCGGCGGCGCCGGCAGCAACATCTTCGACTTGATGTGGGCGAGGGTGGCCGCCATCACGAGGTACTCGCTCACCACGTCCAGGGCGAGCTGCTCCATGGTGCGGAGGTATTCGAGGTACTTCTCGGTAACGAACGAAATCGGCAGGTCGAGGATGTCGAGCTCGTGCTCCTGGATCAGGTGCAGGAGCAGGTCGAGCGGACCCTCGAAGCCCAAGACCGAGAGGCGGAACGCGTTTGGATCGTCGGGGGCCTCATCGGTCTCTTCCATGCTCTCCACCCACCCCTGAAATTGCTGCCCGGCCCCAGCCCTGGCGTACTCGTTTAGGTTTCCTGCGGCCCCGTGTCAAACACGGGCAATTGCCCACGATCTCAGGGCATGTGCGCCATCGTCCCTGATGACGCGAGCGTACACGCCGCGATACCCTTTCGGGAATAGGGGGCGACGCGCGAGCCGTGCGTGGCATGCAGAAGCCAAAAGACGATCGACAAGCAGGTGGGCCGGGCGGGGAGCACGGCTCATCCCAGGCCGCGAACTATCAACTAGGGGACCTCGACATCCCGGCCGCCCGTTCGCGCGCGACGGCCCAGCCCTCCCAGCGGGGCCTCGAGCCCGTGGCCAGGGCCCCCGCCCCGGTGCCGCCCCCGCCCCGCGCGAGCTCGGAGCTCGACGCGTTCGGCGCCCGCGATTTTGGTGAGGATGCCTTCGGGGATGGCACCGAGCTGGAGCTCGACGAGCCTGCGCTGCGACGCCCGGCGCCTGCCCCCCGGCCCGCAGCCGCAGGTCATGCCCCGGCCAAACCCGGGACGGTACCCCAGGCCTCGGGGCCGCGCGGCAACGCGGCGCTCGGCAGCAGCGTGCCGCGGGACGCCAACGCCAACATGCTGGTGGAGCTGCAGGAGCTGGGCGGCTTCGGGGATCCGCCGACCGGCTGGGTGAGCAGTGGTCGCTACGCGATTCACGTGGCCATCCGCCTCCTGTCGCTACGCGCGGAACGCAAACGTGCCGTGAAGGCGCAACAGGTCGCCGAGAGCAACCACCGTACGGCGCTCGAGGAGCTCGGCCAGGTGCTGGCCGCTGCCCCGTCCGCTACCCCGGCGCTCAAGTCCTTTCATGACGCCGTGTTAGCGGCGCTGCATCAGGTATCCCAGGCCGATCAGACGTTGTCGCGAGCGCGCGACGAGAGCCGCGGGGCGCTCGAGGACTTGGCCAAGTCACGTGCCACGCTCGAACAACAGCTGCAGCCCTTCGTGGAAGCCGAAAGCGCGGCACAAACCGCCGTGCGCAAGGCCGAGGAGGACCTGAAGCGCGGCCAAGCCTGGCTGAAGCGCGTCGAGATCGAGCTGCGCGCTTTGCAGGAGACCGAGACCGAAGCCGAGCCCGCCAAGCTCGCGAACCTCGAGCAACAAAAGGCCCAGCGCCAGGCCGCCGTGTCCGGCTTCGAGGCCGCGTTGCTGCCCGTGATGTCCAAGCTCGAGCTCGCACGGCGCGAACTCGAGCAGCGGCGGGCCGCCGTCCATGCCATCGATCGACAACGGCAAGAGCTCGAAGCAGGCGCACGGGCGAAGGAAACGTCGATTGGCAAACAAACCGAGGCCGCAGGCGAAGGCCACCGCCACGCCTTACGCGCGCTGGCGGAGGCTGCGCGCGAGCGCGGGCTCGATGGCGAGAGCGGCGCCGCGGCGCAGGCGCGCGTGAGCTTGGAGCGCGTCGACGACGCCAAGACCGAAATCAATCACTTGGATCGCGCCCGCGACCTCTACGACCACGCCGGCGCGCGCAACGGCGCGTTGCTGCTCTTGGCTATCTTGGTGTTCGGCTTGGTGGTGCTCTACCTCCAGCCCGGCATGGAGCCGGGCTGAACGCTGTCAGAGCTCGGCCAACGTTTCGAGCACTTGCTCGACGTGGCCGGCCACTTTCACCTTGGGAAAGATCTTTTGCACCACGCCGTCCTCGTCGATGACGACGGTGGAGCGGATGATGCCCATGCTCTTCTTGCCGTACATGTTCTTCTCGCCCCAGGCACCGAACTTCTCGACCACCTTGCCGTCCGTGTCCGACAGCAAGTCGAAGTTCAACCCGTGCTTGGCGATGAACTTGCAGTGCGACTCGACCGAGTCCTTGCTGACGCCGAGCACCACGGTATTCAACTTCTTGAAGCGCTGGGCTTCGTCACGAAAGTTCATGGCTTCGGTGGTGCAACCGGGCGTGTCGTCCTTGGGATAGAAGTAGAGAACGACGCGTTTGCCCGCGAGATCCTTCAGCGCGATCTTCTTGCCGCTTGCGGCTTGCAGAGAGAACGCGGGCGCCTTCTTACCGACTTCGAGCATGCTCACCTCGCGACGGAGTATAGGGCCAGGTAACCCCCTCTACGAACCAGCTCACGTGGTCCTCTAAAACAAAATTCGAGTGCGAAGTTTGCTCGACAGAAACCACTGATCATCGAGTTAGGATCGCTGACATGAAGTGGGCGCTATCGATCGCGGTTCTCGCGGGCAGTTTGTTGTCATCCTCCGTCACTCGGGCCGAGCCCGAGCTCACGAGCGCCGCCTTGCGCGAGCTCATCCCTTACGACCTCGACGGCGAGCGCACCACGCAAGCTCTCTCCGTGTTGCGCGCCGAAGGCCGCACCGTCGCCAGCAGCAAGCGACGCGAAGAGTTGGCCTTCATGCGCGCCGTGGCGCTGAGCGACCTCTGGGTCATCGCGCGCGCCACCGGACGCGAAGGACTCGAGAAGCGCGTGGCCACGAGCCTCGGTGTGGAACCCGCGGCCGTGGCCCAGACGCTCGACGCCGAGCTCGCCACGGTCGACAGCAAAGTCGTGAGCGACGTGGTGGCGGACGCGCGCCAGGCGGTCCGCATGGCCCAGGGCACGCCCACCAACACGAGCGCCGGCTTCGGCGTGCGCAGCCAGGCACTCTTCCTGTCGCGCGTGACCGGCGCCCTCGGCAACAGCACCGACGGCCGTGAGAACGTCACGCGCCTGTCCAAGCTGGCCGACGATCCCTGCCCCCAGCTCAACGACAGCTGCGCGCCGCTCTACCGCACCTTCGAGCGCACGGGCCGACAGGCCATCCACGCCCTCGTCCTGGCCTCGAGCGCCCGCAAGGCGCTGGAGAGTGGCGCCCAGGATCCTTTCGTGGTGGCCATGGAAGGCACCATCGAGAGCCAAGGTCGGGCCCTGAGTAGCGTCATGCTGCAGCCGAACGTTCGCCTGCCCCAGGCCCAGAGCCGCGTGCACGCGTCGCCAGCCGGTGCCGATGAGGCCCCCGACCTGCTGGTGCTGGTGGCCGAAGATCGCGTCGAGTACGCCTTCCTGCCGCGTGTACGCGTGGACGACAACGGCCAGGTGGTGCTGGACCAGAGCGCGCAGCCCGCGTTCCCGGCCTTGGCCCAGGTCAAGCTCGAGGGCACCTTCGCCCCCTTCGTGCGCCCCATCGAAGGCGTGGTCACGGCCCTGCGCAGCCTGCGCGAGAAGTTCCCCAGCGCCCGCGTGGCGGTCGGAGGAGCCCCCGAAATCAAGGGTCACATGATCGCCCGCACGCTCCTCTCGGCGCAGTCTGCCGGGTTCTCGGAGCTGTCGCTGCTGGGCGCCAACCCCGAAGGCGAGCTCCGCAGCGTCGGGCTCGAGCTGGTGGGCGCGCTACACGCCAGTGAAGTGGGTCCCCGCGAGGTGTCGGTGGTGGTGCGCCTCGGTGGCTTCAGCGTGAAGCGCGCCGGCCCCACGGTGACCATCCCCCGGCTCAAGCAGGAAAATGGCTTCGTGTTTGATTTCGAGTCGCTGCTGACTCAGGCCCGACCCGCACAGGCCAAGAGCGCCAAGCTCACCTTCATGTCGGACGTCGCCGCGGCCACGCTGACCGAAGCCGCCTTTTTGATGGCCCCGGCCCACCAGACGCTCACGGTCGTCCTGCCCTGAGCCAGCCTGTTCTGCAGCTCCGCACACCCTGCCCGACCGAGTCGAGTTGACGGGCAGCCACCCCGCTTGTTACGCAACGCGGATGGTTGCGGCAGCCGGACGGGAAGGAAGTGCCATGCGGAAACTCGGTTGGATCGTACTTTTGGCGTTGGCGGCTGGTTGCGGCGGCGACGACCACAAGGCGAAGCGCCCCGACGGCGGTTCCGCGGACGGTGGCGGCGACGGCGATGGGCCCGGCTGTGGCATCGAAATCCCCGTGTACCCTGGCTACACCGATCCACTGGTGTGGAGCGAAGCCAACCTGGCCGCCTGCAACGCGGCATGTCCCGGCCTGCAGTCCACCGACTGCATCCAGGCCAACTGCCCCGGCGCGGCCGACTTCTTCACGTGCCTCGACGAAGAGCTCTACGCCTGTCAGACGAGCCCCGGTCACGACTGCTATCGCGAGTATGGCGAGTGGAACTGCTGCGCCTTCGAGAACTGCGGCGACCAGCAAGGGGATTCCCAGGTGCGCGCGTGCCTGCAGCAGAACTGCAGCACCGAGAACAACACGGTGGAGGAGTGCTACACGGCCGATCAAACGAGCCCCGGCTTCGTCGCTTGCCGTGATGCTGCCTACGACAACTGTCTGGGCACCGACTCGGGCGGCACCTGTACTCCCGCCGACGCCGATCCCATCTCCGGCTACGAGGACGCGCGCCCGTGGACCAAGACCTATAGTTCAGACGACTACGACGCCTGCATCGCGATGTGTAAGGGCCAGCCGAACCAGGCCGTGTGCATGAACTCCAAGTGCCCCGGCGCCCCCGAGTATCGCGAGTGCATCGTTGAAGAGACCGCTGCGTGCACGACGCAAGCCGGCGGCGAGTGCCGCGGCGCCTGGGAGACCGTGTTCTGCTGCGCCCGTACCAAGTGCGGCGGGGCCACCACCTCGAGCCAGCTCGACGCCTGCCTGCAGTCCGCCTGCAAGACCGAGTACGACGCCTTCAACACCTGCGACACGGGCTCCCGCGAGGGTCCCTGCAAGGCCCCAGCCGAAGCCGCCTGCGTCGTGCAGCCGGCCACCGATGGTGGTGTCCCGGACGGCGGTCCCTCCGCGAAGGCGCGGGTCTCGTCGGAAGGCGTCAACGCTACCCTGCTCCGCAGCCTGCGTAGCCGCAGTGACCTCCGCGGCGCGGGTCTGCGAAGCCTCCCCAAGTCGTTCTTCGAGCTGATGGCGCCGCGCAAGGCGCCCCTCGAGTCAAGCAGCCGCTGAATCGACCGCGCGATGGCATCCGTACAACGCACTCTGTTCGTGGGCGACGTGCATGGCTGTCTCGATGAGCTCAAGCAGTTGCTCAAGAAGCTCGCTGCGAGCACGGCGGACCGGGTGATTTTCGTGGGCGACCTGGTGGCCAAGGGACCGGATTCGCAGGGGGTCGTCGCCATGGTGCGCGAGCTCGGGGCGAGCTCCGTGCTGGGCAACCACGACGATGCCGTGCTGCGCTATCGGCGCGCCCAACAGAGTGGAGAAGAAGCCCGCATCAAGCCAGGCCACCTGGCCGTGGCGCGCTCGCTCCAAGAAGCCGACTGGCTCTGGCTCGAGCACCTTCCACTCTATCTGCGGGTACCCGAGCACGAGGTGGCCGTGGTGCACGCCGGCGTCGTGCCGGGCAAAGCACTCGAGGCCCAGGCCCGCGACGACCTGCTGGCCATGCGCACCCTGCGCAGCGACGGATCCGCCTCGCCGCGCCTGGAGGACGGCGATCTGTGGGCCGCCCACTACAAAGGGCCCGAGCACGTCGTGTTCGGGCATAACGCCATCAGTGGCCTGCAGCGCACCAGCTACGCGAGCGGCCTCGACACGGGCTGCGTCTACGGACGCGCCCTCACCGCGCTGGTGCTGCCCGAAAACACCCTGGTGAGTGTGGCAGCCCGGCGCGCCTACAAGGAAATCGGTCCTTGAGCGACGACGTCCATCCTCGCATCCGCGTGCGCGCTTGCACGCGCGCCGAACTCTCGCCAGGCATGGTGATCCCCGTGGCCCTCACTCGGGGCGCCAATCGACGCCCGCGCGAAGCCCTGGTGCTGCTCGGCAGCGACGGCGAACCACGCGCCTACCTCAACGAGTGCCGCCATCTGCCCATCCCCATCGACCTGGGTTCGCGTCGCTACCTCACGCAGGACAAGCGCCATCTTCTGTGCGGCACTCACGGCGCCCTGTACCGCCTCGACGACGGCGTGTGCGTCACGGGGCCCTGCCTGAGCCTGGCCCTGGACGCCCTCAAGCTCATCGAAGAAGACGGCGTGCTCTACATCGACGACACGGTCATCGGCTGAGCTGCCCCTCCAGGCTGCTCCCGTGTGCGCCGAGCGCGGCAGGCGTGGAGAGCTTCCCGAGCTTGGCCCAGGGCTTGTCTTCGCTGTGCTTGAGCGGAGAGGAGCGCTGCGTGAGCACCTCGGCGCCGTTTTGGGTCACCACGATGGTGTGCTCGAACTGCGCGGAGAGGCTGCGGTCGGCGGTGAGCACGGTCCACTTGTCGGCCTGCACCTCGCACTCGAAGCGACCCAGGTTGATCATCGGCTCGATGGTGAAAACCATGCCCGCCTTGATGCGCTTACCCGCCCCGCGCGTGCCGTAGTGAGCGACCTGCGGTGCGGTGTGGAACACGCGGCCGATGCCGTGGCCCACGTAATCACGCACCACCGAGCAGCCCTGACTCTCGGCGTATTCCTGGATGGCCGCTCCGATGTCGCCAAGCCGCGCGTTGTCCTTCACCTCGGCGATGCCGAGCTCGAGGCAGTGGCGCGCGACCTCCACCACCTTCTTGGCCTCAGGACTCGGTTCCCCCACGTAAAAGGTGGCGCTGGTGTCCCCATGGAAGCCGTCTTTGGCCGGGAAATAGGAGGTGACGTCGACGTTGATGATGTCGCCGTCCTTGAGCACCTGAGCCCCCGGGATGCCGTGGCACACCACCTCGTTGACGCTGGTGCAAACGCTCTTGGGGAAGCCGTGATAGTTGAGCGGCGACGGGATGGCGTTGTGGGCGAGCGTGTAGTCGTGCACCAGCTTGTTGATGTCATCGGTGGTTATGCCGGCCTTGAGGTGTTCACCCACCATCACCAGCGTGTCCGCGGCGAGCTTGCAGGCCGCACGCATGCGCTCGAGGTCCCTGGAACTCATAATCTCAATGCGGCTCACGTCCCGATTCCTTTTCCCTAGATCGAAAGCCCACGGTGTGCGCCGGGGCGATTCACGAACGTAGCACGCATGGAAAAAGAAAAGCCCGAGCGAGGGGCATCTCGCTCGGGCGTAGCGCCCCGGGAGGCGGGGCGCGAAAAGCCATGGCTGAAATCAGCGGCCGAAGTCGAGTTCCTCGACGTCGCGCTCCTCGAACTGCGCACCTTCCATGCGCATATCCGCGTCCTTCCAAAGATCGTCGATGGACCAACCAAGCTTCTGGTCCGGGCGAATTTCCTCGCGCTCGAACTCTGCAAAGCTCCCGTAGTTTCTGGGTGCAGACATCTCCGACTCGCCTCCTGATTCCACTCTTGTGACCGTTGGTTTCAGCCCCCCGAACCCCCACAGCGTCCGGTCACCGAAACCACGTTGTCCTACATCGACGCAGACGCTACCACCCATGTCTCCGCGCACCAAAAAAGCGCGCGATTGGCACCTCCAGGTCCGGTATGCGAAGGTCGGGCCCACACCAGGGAGCAGCCCCCATGGGCAGCGTCGTAGCGATCACGAACCAGAAGGGCGGCGTCGGAAAAACGACGACTGCCGTGAATTTGGCCGCCTGTCTGGCGGTTGCCGAACAGCGTGTGCTGCTGATCGACATCGATCCCCAGGGCAATGCCACGAGCGGTGTCGGCCACGCGCCTCGCGCCCAACAACTGGGGACCTACGACGTGATGGTGGGCCGCGCGGGCATCCGTGATGCTGCCCGGGCCACCGACCTACCCTGCCTCAAAATCGTGCCCTCCAGCGCCGACTTGGCCGCCGTCGAGATTGAGTTCGTGGACCTGGACGACCGCGCCACACGCCTCAAGAGCGCGATCGAGGCCGTGCAGGACGACTACGACTTCATCCTCATCGATTGCCCGCCCTCGCTCGGTTTGCTCACGCTCAACGCGCTCACCGCCGCCAGCAGCGTGCTCGTGCCCATGCAGTGCGAGTACTACGCGCTCGAGGGGATCAGCCACCTGATGAGCACCATCGAGCGCATCAGGGCCTCGCTCAACCCACACCTCTACGTGCACGGCGTGCTGCTCACCATGTACGATCCACGCTCCAACCTGGCCAACCAGGTGGCGGAGGAGCTGCGCGAGCACTTCCACGTCTACGAGACGGTGATCCCGCGCAACGTTCGGCTTGCCGAGGCCCCGTCCCACGGCAAACCCATCATCCTCTACGACGCGGGCTCCAAGGGTTCCCAGGGTTATTTGAGCCTGGCCCGTGAAATTCTCGATCGCTTGCCGGTCGCAGCTGCGTAGTGCGCCACACCGGAGATATCGTCAATCCTCGCGGCCGATGCGGGAGCATCCACGGCGTTGCCGCTCCTCGAAATATCGCCCAATATTCCTCGTCGCGGCGCCTTGCGGCTGCACCCACCTCGACCGCGATCCCTTGACGATATCTCGGGTGCGGCGCACTAGGACTTTGCACGCGGGCCCACGCGCCCGCTTCGATACAGCGCGAGAATCACGCCATGCAGGACAACTCGAAACGCCGCGCCCTGGGTCGAGGACTCGACTCGCTCCTTCCGGGTGGCGCCCCGGCCCCCGCTCCAGCACCGGCCGCACCGCGCGAGATCACGAGTGCCCGTATCGAGGAGCTGCACCCGACCGCGGGCCAGCCGCGCCATATTTTCGATGACGAGCGGCTCGAAGAGCTCGCGCAGTCCATCCGTGAGCTCGGGGTGCTCGAGCCCATCCTGGTGCGCAAGCGCGGCACCGGTGGCTTTCACATCATCGCGGGTGAGCGTCGCTGGCGCGCGGCCCAGCGCGCGGGGCTGCACGAGGTGCCCGTGGTGGTACGCGAGTTCTCCGACGCCGAGGCCTTCGAGGCCGCGTTGGTGGAGAACCTGCAGCGCGCGGACCTCAACCCGATTGAAACAGCGCGCGCCTTTCAGCGCTTGATCGAAGAGCACCAGCACACCCAGGAGAGCGTGGCCCAGCGGGTGGGCAAGGACCGCTCCACGGTGGCCAACGCACTGCGCCTGTTGCGACTGCCCGATGCGGTGCTCGAGATGATGGAGTCAGGCCAGCTCAGCGAGGGCCATGGCCGAGCGCTGCTGGTGGCCAATGAGCCCAACGCGATGCTCAAGCTGGCCAAGTCGGCTGTCGAGAAGGGCTGGAGCGTACGCGAGACCGAGCGCGCCGCGCGCTTCGTGGGCCAGGCTGCCAAGGCCAAAGAAGGCGAAGAAAACAAGGCCAAGAGCGCCAACGTGCGCGACCTTGAGACGCGCCTGTCGCGCTCGCTCGGGTCGAAGGTGCAAGTGGCCGATCGACATGGCAAGGGCAGCATTCAGATTCACTTCACGAGCTACGACGAACTCGATCGGTTGCTCGAGAAATTCTTCGGTTGATCTCACGAGGCGAGGGCCATGTCAGCGCAGATTATCGATGGCAAGTTGGTCGCGGAGCGCGTGCGCGAAGAGGTCAAGGCACGGGTCTCGGCGTTCGAGCAGAAGACTGGGCGCAAGCCTGGGCTCGAAGTGGTGATCGTGGGCGATGACCCCGCGTCCCACGTGTACGTGAACAGCAAAGAGAAGACGAGCGGCCTGGTGGGCATGCGCGGGCTCGTGCATCGCCTCCCTGCCGACGTCTCCCAGAGCGAGCTGATGGCCAAGGTGGCCTCGCTGAACGCCGATCCCGCGGTGGACGGCATCCTGGTGCAGCTGCCACTCCCCAAGGGCTTCGACAGCGAAGCCGTGGTGCACAGCATCGACCCCAGCAAAGATGTGGACGGCCTGCATCCCGTGAACGCGGGCCTGTTGGCATCTGGCGGCCAGGGCCTGCGCCCGTGCACGCCGAGCGGCTGCATGCGGCTGTTGGCAGAGACCGGTGTGGAACTCGCGGGCAAGCGCGCCATCGTGATCGGGCGCTCGAACTTGGTGGGCAAACCCATCGCGTTCATGCTGCTCGAGAAGAACTGCACGGTGACGCTGGCTCACTCGAGGACCAAGGACCTCGACCAGCGGGTGGCCGAGAGCGACATCGTGATCGCGGCCGTGGGCGTGCCCGAGCTCGTGAAGGGCAGCTGGCTCAAACCCGGCGCCGTGGTGATCGACGTGGGCATGAATCGCCTGGCCGACAAGCGCTTGGTGGGCGACGTGGAGTTCGCGAGCGCCAAGGAGCGCGCCTCGTGGATCACGCCCGTGCCCGGCGGCGTGGGTCCGATGACCATCGCCATGTTGATGAGCAACACGGTGGCCTCCGCGGAACGACGCGGGCGCTGACGCTCCCCAGGACGCCGCGCCCCTTAGAGTGCGGGCGCCGAGCGCCTAGGCCTCGCTCGGGCGCAACGACCAGCGGCGCCACAGGGCGACCACGCCCAGCGTGATGACGATGCTGATCCACTGCGACGTGCTGAGGCCTACGTAGAGCCCGCGGTCGTCTGCGCGCAGGAACTCGAGCGCGAAGCGCAGCGCCGCGTACAGCACGAGGAACATGAGCGCGACCTGACCGTCGAAGCGCTTGTGGCGTGGCCCCCAGATGCTCAGGAACACCGAGATGGAGAGGCACCCAACCGCCTCGTAGAGCTGCGTGGCGTGCACGGGCAGCGAGGCCAGACTCGGTTGTGCCAGCACCCCTTCGCGAAACTGGCCCTCACTTGCCGGCGACCAGGGCGGAAAGCTCACGCCCCAGGGATGCTCGGTGACCAGGCCGTAGCAGCAGCCCCCGAGAAAGCAGCCGATGCGCCCGAAGAAGAGGCCCATGGCCACGCCCATGGAGGTCACGTCGGTGAGCTTGAGCAGCGGCAAGCCGTCGCGCTTCGCCACGCTGATGGCGGCCCAGGTGCCCACCACCAGGCCGCCGTAGTACGCGAGCCCACCGTTGTAGAACTTGGCCCACGCCAGGCAGTCGCGCGCCGCCGGCCGACACACGCTTTGAGCGGCGTCCCACAGGCCTTCTGCGGACTCGCATTGGCCCTTGGTGATATGCCAGGCGACCTTGGCGGGATCGGTGCACAGGTGCACGTAGTCCCAGAAATAGCCGTCGGCCAGCACGTGCAACAGACGCCCGCCGATCACGCCGCCGATGATGGAGGCCAGGCCCGCGTCGATCACCGACTGGTGGTCTCGCCCGGTGCGCTTGGCCCAGCGCACCACGTTGTAGATGGCCACCGCGTACCCCAGCATGAGCATGCTGAAGTAGGCGGGGATGGGCTCCCCGAAGATTTCGCCGAACGTGGGCCGCACGGCCTGAGTTTAGCTGCGATCGGCCGAAGAACTAGACTCGCCGCTGATCACGTCGCTGCGCGGCGCGGGCTTCTTGAGGCCGTCGAGCAGCAGGAACCCCACGCCGACCGCGATGGCGATGTCGGCCACGTTGAAGGTGGGATACTCCCAGTTGTTCCGGATGTGGAAGCGGATGAAGTCCACGACGAAGCCGTGTCTCACGCGGTCGGTGAGGTTGCCGATGGCGCCCGACAGCACCAGGGGCACGCTCCAGCCGAACATGTTTCCACCGGCGCCCCGCATGAACATCAGCGTGAGCACGATGCATGCGCCGATGCCCGCGACGCCGAAGACGGCCGCGCGCACCCAGCTCGGTGCCGTGCGCATCATACCGAAGGCTGCACCGCAGTTCTCCGCGTAGCGAAACTCTAGGTAGTTGTCGATCAAGGTGACCGTGCGCTCGGGCAGGCGCTGCATGCGCACGTAGCCCTGCTCGTCGGGCTGGCAGACGGGCGGCGGCTGGCCGGCGCGTGCGCGCGACAGCGTGTTGAGCGCCCACTCCTTGGAGGCGAGAATCCGCGAACGTGTAGAGCAGGAGGCTCACCAGCATGATGGTGAGCGCGCGCATGCTGCGAGGCGTGAGGGGATGGGAGGAGCTCGAGTTGCTCACAGCTCTCACTTCTCGCGGTAGATGATGTGGAAGCCGTACTCGGTCTCGATCACGTCGCTGACGCTGCCGGGCTCAAGCTCGAAGGTGGCCTTGTCGAACGCGGGCACCATGCGGCCGCGCGGGAACGTGCCGAGACGTCCACCGTTGGACTTGCCGGAAGGATCCTCCGTGTACTGATTGGCCAGCTCGGCGAAATCGGCGCCAGGTGCCTTGGCCTTCTTGTCGATGGACTCGGCCAGATGCTTCGCGTCGTCCTTGCTGCGCGTGATGTCCGCCGGGGCGCGTGCGGAGCCGGCATAGCGAATGAGAATGTGCGCCGCAGTGGCGGTCTCCACGGCCGCAGGAGCGATTTCCTTGGCGGCGTGCGCGTCTCCGTCCTTCTTTTCGGCTGCTCGCGCGAGCGCGGCCGTCTTGGCGCGCACCTGGGCCGGATCCGGCGCGCTGACCTGTTCCCCGGCGGTAAAAGCCTGACAGCCGAGGAGGCCGCCGGAACACGCCAGCAAAGCCAATAAAACTGCGGATTTTCGCATGGCCACGTGGATACCGCGTAGGGATCGCGGACGCAAGGGCTACACGGGGGATCCGAAGGCCCCGCCACCCGGGGTTTCCATGCACACGCGGTCCCCGGCCGAGAGGCTGAGCTCGGCCCGGCCGGGCACGTGCTGGCCATTGACCGAGTTGCGACCCGGGGCACCGGCCAGGCCCCCCTCGAGCCCGAAGGGGGCGCGCGTCCGGCGCTCGGACAAGAAGCTCACGCGCATGGGGGCGAGGAGCTCGAACTCGCGCACCACCCCGTCACCGCCGCGAAAGCGTCCCGCCCCGCCCGAGCCACGCCGCACCCCGAAACGCCACAGGCGCACGGGGAAGCGTCGCTCCAGGATCTCGGGGTCCGTGATGCGCGTGTTCGTCATGTGGGTGTGCACGGCCGAGGCGCCGTCTGCGTCGCGCGTGGCCCCTGCCCCACCCGCCACCGTCTCGTAGTAGCCGAAGCGCTCGGTCCCGAAGGTGAAGTTGTTCATGGTGCCCTGGCTGGCGGCCGCCGCCCCCAAGGCCGCGAGCAATACGTCCACCACCCGCTGCGAGGTCTCCACATTGCCCGCCACGACCGCACGGCCGGCGCTCGGCGCGAGCACGGACGGCGTGGGAAGGTTGAGCTCCACGTGGCGCAAGCATCCGCTGTTGAGCGGGATGGGTTTGCCCACCAAACAGCGCAGCACGTACAGCAAGGCAGCCACGGTGACGGCACGGGGAGCATTCAAGTTACCTGCGTGTTCGGCGTCGGTGCCCTCGAAGTCCACCAGCATGCGACCTTCCGAGATGGCGATGCGCACCTGGATCTTGGTGCCGTCGTCGAGCGCGTCCGAGAAGCTCCGCGCGCCCGCGGGCAAGCTGCGGATCAGGGCGTCCACGGCCTCGGCGGCGTTGTCCTGGATGTGCTGCATATAGGCGTCGACCACCGCGGGACCAAAGCGCTGGTCGAGCTCTCCGAGCAGGCGCGCGCCTGTGTGGTTGGCGGCCATCTGCGCTTCGAGGTCGGCCAGGTTCTCGGCGGGATTGCGGGCCGGATAGGGGCCGCTCATCAGCAGGGCGCGCACCTCCTCACGGGCGAACTGACCGTCGCGCACCACCCGCTCTGCGCTGAACACCACGCCTTCCTCGGAGAGGTTGCGCGAATGGGCGGGCATGCTGCCCGGCGTGATACCGCCGATGTCCGCGTGGTGCCCACGGCTGGCACACAGAAAACGCAGCGCACCTCGTGCGTCATGCACGGGCGAGACCACCGTCACGTCCGGCAAGTGGGAGCCTCCGCGCGCCGGGTCGTTGGTCACGAACACGTCGCCAGGAAGCAGCTCCGAGTGCGCTTCGAGCACCGCGCGCACGGACTCGGCCATCGCACCCAGGTGCACCGGAATGTGAGGGGCGTTGGCCACCAGACCGCCGTGCGCGTCGAAGATGGCGCACGAAAAGTCGAGGCGCTCGCGGATGTTGGTGGAGAGCGCCGTGCGGCGCAGCACGCTGCCCATCTGCTCGGCAACCGACATGAAGAGATGGTTGAACACTTCGAGCAACACCGGGTCGCGCTCGGTGTGTGCGCGCTGCTTGGGCGCGCCGGTGCGATCGGTGACCGCCAGTAGCTCGTCCGGTCGGCGGCAAGCCACGAAGCCTGGCTCCAGGGCGATGGTACCGGTGGCGTCGAGAATCAACGCCGGGCCTTCGATCTCGCGCTGCGCGGGCAGCTGCTCGCGCTCGTACACCGGGACGTCCTCGAGCCAGCGACCGGCGAGGAACATGCGGCCCAGGCGCGTGGGCTCGGCCGCTGCGGCGCTGTCGGGTGCGGCCGGCGTGGGCTCGGCGCGGGCGGGACGCGCGTGGGCCGAGAGACGCGCGGCCACGAGCTCGACGGGGTGCTGAAGACGCTGATAACCAAAGGTGCGCCGGTGCGCCTCGTGGAACGCTCGTGTGAGCTCGGCCACGTCGGCCTCGGCCAACGTGATGGCGGTCTCGGTGCCGGCATACCTCAGGTCGAGCAAGCGCTCGCAGCGCACGTCGCTCGGGGCGGCGCCGCTCTCGAGCAGCGCGCTGATGCCGGCCTGTGACAGTGCGTCCAGCTGTTCACGTGCCGAACGCAAGCTCTGCTCCGAAAGCTCCGCCACACCCAGCCCGCGCTCCGCGTGCCAGCTGTCGTCGGCCACCCCCATGCCCCAGGCCGACAGCACACCGGCCAAGGGATGGAACAACAGACGCCGCACACCGAGCCGACGCGCCACCGAACAGGCGGCCTGCCCTCCCGCCCCGCCGAACACCACCAGCGCGTGCTCGCGCACGTCGTGTCCGCGCGCGATGGTCACCCGGCGAATCGCCTCCGCCATACTCTCCACGGCAATCTCGAAGCAGCCCTCGGCCACGCGTAGCGCGCGCAACGCATCGCCCTCTGGCTCGATCCGGGCCGCCAGCTCCTCCAGGGCGACCTGCACCCGGGCCGCATCGAGCGCGAACGGAAAGCGGTCGCCGGCCAGTCTTCCCAGAGCGAGGTGCACGTCGGTAAGCGCCAGCTCGTGCGCGGCCGGGTGGCCGTAGCAGAGGGGTCCAGGCAGCGCGCCGGCACTCTGGGGCCCCACGCTCAGTTTGTGCCCATCGAAGCGGCACAGGGACCCGCCGCCAGCCGCGATGGTGTGAATGTCGATGATGGGCGTGCGGATGCGGACGCCCGAGATCTGCGTCTCGTAGACCTTCTCGAGCTCGCCCGCGCAACGCGAGACGTCGGTCGACGTGCCGCCCATGTCGAAGCCGATCACCTGTGCCTCGCGCGCGAGCCGACCGATCTCCCGCAGCGCCACCGCGCCTCCCGCGGGTCCCGAGAGCACCGCGTCGCGCCCGCGGAATTGCGCGGATTCGGTGAGTCCACCGCTCGACTGCAGCATGCGCACGCGGCTGCCTGGCAATTCGCGCTGCATCTCCGCGAGGTAAGCCTGCAGGAGCGGCGTGAGGTAGGCGTCCACCACAGTCGTCTCGGCGCGCGCCAAGAAGCCTTCTTGGGGAGACACCTCGTGGGACGCGCTCACGTGGGCAAAACCGACCTCGCGCGCGAGCTCGGCGATGGGACGTTCGAGCACCCCGGCCCCATGGTCGTGCATCACCAGGACGGCCGCGCTCGTGAAGCCCGCCTCCACCAGCGCACTCAGCTCCACGCGCAAACGCGCGAGATCCGGGCGTGCCAGCACGCTGCCGTCCGCGGCACAGCGAGCCGCCGTCTCGAGCACCGCGCCGTGGACCAGGGCGTGGCGCGTGATGCGAAGCGCGAACAACTCCGGCCGCGTCTGATCCCCGATCTCGAGCAGGTCCCCGAAGCCCTCCGTGATCACCAGGGCCGTCTTCACGCCGCGCCGCTCGAGCAGCGCGTTGGTGCCGATGGTGGTGCCCATGCGCACGTCGCACGAGGGAATGGGTTCGTGCTCGGCGAGCCCGAGCAGCTGCCGGATTCCGAGCACCGGAGCGCGGTCGCTGGAGAGCACCTTCGTGACGTGCACTCGGCCGTCGGGGCTTTGCCCGATGCAATCGGTGAAGGTACCCCCGCGGTCGATCCAGAACTGCCAGCGTGCCACCGGTTGGGTGTAGCAGGCGCCTGCGAGCGTGCGCGAGCAGGCGGGCCCCGAGGGCGACTAGAACTCGGCGCTAAAAGTCAGTCAATGCGCGCCGGCGGGCGCGGTCGATGAGTGGCTGCATGGCGCGCTGAGCATCGTGGGTATCGAGCACCGTCACCTCGTCGAGGTGTTGGGCGTAGGGCTCGCTCTCGTCCAGGAACCACTCGAGGGCACGCGCGGGATCGAGCTTGGGCACTGCGCGTCCCGGCAACACCAGGGCGGCCGTGCGCACGCGCAGACCATCCAGGCGCACGAACAAATCACGCACGAAACGCCGGAAGCTCGCCTCGGCGAGCCCCGCTTGCGGGCCCGCACCGAGCCACAAGAGTCGCTCGGCCATCAGCCGCGGGCGCGCCGGCATCAGCACCGCCTCGCCGAGCTCACCGCTCATGCGCCCAAGCACCAACAGCTCCGAGATGCGCCCGCACAGACGCCAATCGATGAGCCCGGGCGCACCGCGCAGCGGACGCTCGTCGGAGAAGAAAGGAAGGCACAGCGCTTCGGTCTTGAGCTGGTCGAGGCTCGGCAAGTCATGCAGCGCGAAGTGCACGTCCATGGCCGGCCTTACTCTTTGCCGACTTCGCTCGCGATGCGATCGAGCACGCCATTGACGAAGCCCGGGCTGCCCTCGCTGCCGTAGCGCTTGGCGAGCTCCACGGCCTCGTTGAGCGTGACCTTGCGCGGCACGTCCGGCATGTACATCAGCTCGTAGGCCGAGAGCCTGAGGATGTTGCGGTCCACGCGCGGCATACGCTCGAGTCGCCAGTGCTCGCTCACCTTGCGGATCATCTCGTCGATGGCCTCGGCGTGACCGCCGTAGCCCTCGACGATGGTGCGCGCGAACTCGCGGCCTTCGATGCTGGACGCCAGATGCTCCCAGTGCAGGCGTTCGGCCCGCTCCACGGTGTCCCCCGCGAGATCCACGCAATACAAAATTTGCAGGGCGGCCTCGCGGGCCCTTCTACGCACACCCATGACAAAGAGCTCCGTCGGAAGCGCGCACGCTGGCGCGCAAGCAATCACACCCATGCACCTTCGAGCTGCGCTCTCAGGCCGACTCGGTTCCCAGGAACCTTACAACCCCTGCGCGCTCAGCGCCCGACCCAGGTTGATCATTTCCAGTGCGGCCAGGGCCGCGTCGAACCCCTTGTTGCCCGCCTTGGTGCCGGCGCGCTCGATGGCCTGCTCGATGCTATCCGTGGTAATCACGCCGAAAATCACCGGCACGCCGGTTTCCGCCATGGCGCTCGCGCAACCGCTGCTCACGCCCGAGCACACGTAGTCGAAGTGCGGCGTCGAGCCGCGGATCACGGCGCCCAGCGCAATCACCGCGGCGAACTGGCCGGTCTTTGCCAAGCGCTGCGTAATCAACGGCAGCTCGAAGGCGCCCGGTGTGCGGGCAAGCGTGATGGCCCCCTGGGGCAAGCCGTGGCGGGTCAGGCCGTCGATGGCCCCCTCGATGAGCTTGTCGACGATGAAGTCGTTGAAGCGCGCGGCCACGATGGCGACGCGCACGTCGGCCGGAGCCAAAAATCCACCTTCGATGCGGCGCACGGCCTGGGTGTCACTCATGGGGCCGACAGTGTAGGAGCGAACTCCTCTTTGTCGACCGCCAGGTTGCGCGAGCCGGCGTATTCGCTCGGGAATCGCCTTCTCAGAAGGGTCCGCCGGCGCGCTGCGCACGGTCGCTCAAGTGAGCCATCCCACGTGGGTCGGAGGCGCGGCCCGCGCCCAAGTACGCGCGGACGGCGAGGGTTGGTCCGGGTGTCGGGGTGAGCGGCTGGATCACTGCCCTTCCTGTTTGGGTCGCGCTTTCTGGGCGTGCTAACAGCCATCCCCGCATGTCGTTGGGTCGGGGAGCGCTGCTGTTCGTGTTGCCGGTGTCGGTCGCACCGACCTTGGAAGCTCAGGCGGCACCGGTCGCCCAGGCTGCTCCAACGGAAGGCTCTGCGTCGCTCGGCGCGACCTTGAACGCGGCCGTCCAAGCCTACGAGCGCGGTGACTACGAAGTCGCGCTCGAGCTATTCGAACGCCTGCATGCTGCGAGTCCCACGGCACGCACGCTGCGGAGCCTCGCGTTGGTTGCCTATCAACAGCGGCGTTGGCTCACCGCCATCGAGCTGTTCGAGCAAAGCCTGATGTCGGCGGAGAAGCCTCTCACAGACGCGATGCGCAGCGATGTGCTCGGCCTCCTCGCGGACGCCCGAACGCAGGTCGCCAGTGAGGCCCCTCCGCTAGAGTGCACCGCGGCCGCCCGCAGCTGGTATCTCTTCACCCCTGCGACTGGACCTGGGCTCCGCCCTTGCTCTCGCCTGCCGTTGGCGCCGCAGGAGGCAGGAGGGAATCACGGGACGACTTGGGTCCCTGGATCTCCTCGCTGACGTAGGAACACACGAGCGCGGTCTGATCGACCACGTGTGTGAGCACGCGATGGATGCCGGCCAGCTCGAACGGCCCCTCGGCCTCGGCCTCGAGCCACTTGATCAAATCCGCCAGGCACTTGGTGGAGGCCCGTGCCGGTGATGGATCGGGCCAAACACAGTTCAAGATGGAGAGCGACGAGCGCAGGCAGTAGTTGAGCGAGCGTGGAAACGCCGGCGAGAGAAGCAGGAACTCCACCATGTTGTGGGCGGTGACGCGACCCTGGTTCTTCTTCATGAAGGCCTCGGAGCCCGAGCAGGCCCGAAGCAACGACATCCAGAGCGCGGTCTGCACGATGTCGTGTTGGGCGGCCTCGCGCTCCATGGTGTGGTGGTGCATGTCGAGGATGCGCGCGGTTTGTCCGACGCGCTCGATCATCGCCCCGAACCACAGGAAGCGCATGGCGTCTTCGTGCAGCATGGTGCTGCGGACCAGGCCCAAGATGAGCTGGGTGCCGCGGCGGATGTGCTTGTAGAACTCCTCGCGGTGGTCCCAGTAGAGCTGCGTGGTGCTCTCTCGGCCGAGCCACAGGTAGAGTTCGTTGATCTCTTCCCAGGTGTCGAGCGAGAGCTGGTCGCGCAGGGAGCGGGCGCACTCGCGAGCAGCGCGCACCGAGCTCGAGATGCTCACCAGGTTGTCGCGGTTCCAGGTCATGTACTCCTGGACCAACTCGCCGTTGCCCAGGGACTCCCGGTCGTAGCGCTCGACGAAGCCCTTCTCTTCGCCCGAGACGATCACCAGCGGCGGCCAGCAGTGCGTGACCGGAATGTCGGCGTCGAACACCAGTGAGCGCGTCGCATTCAAGAGACGAGTCGAACTCTCTGCGCGCTCAAGATATCGACCGAACCAGAAGCAATAGTCTGCGACGCGTGAAATCACGTGCCGTTCTCCCGCTCCACCCAAGTGTCCTTGGAACCGCCGCCTTGGCTCGAGTTAACCACGTAGGAACCTTCTACCAGGGCCACGCGCGTGAGACCACCGGGCAGCACCCAGGAGCCATCCGGCCGCGTGAGAATGAAGGGCCTCAAGTCCACCCGCCGCGGCGCCAACTTGTCCTGGCCCGGGATCCAGGTGGGACAAGTGGAGAGCTCGATGCGGTGCTGAGCGATGTACTTGCGGGGCTCGGCCACGATGCGCTCGCGGAACTCCTCACGCTGCGCGGCCGTGGATTGCGGACCCATCAGCATGCCGTAGCCGCCGGCCTCGTCGACCGCCTTCACCACCAGCTGATCGAGGTGTTCGAGCACGTACTTCTTGTCCTGCTCCTTGGCGCACACGAAGGTGTCGACCTGGGCCAGCGAGCACTCCTCACCGAGGTAGTAGCGGATCATGTCGGGGACGAAGGGATAGACGGCCTTGTCGTCCGCGATGCCATTGCCCGGCGCATTGGCCAGCGTGACGCGTCCCGTGGCGTAGGCGCGCATCAGCCCGGGGACCCCGAGCATGCTGTCCGGCCGGAAGAACTCCGGATCCAGGTAAGCGTCGTCGATGCGGCGATAGATCACGTGCACGCGCTGGGGCCCGTGAATGGTGCGCACGTAGACCGTGTCGTTCTCCACGAACAGGTCCGAGGGTTCCACCAGGGGAATGCCCATGTGACGCGCCAGGAAGGAGTGCTCGAAGTAAGCCGAGTTGTAGATGCCCGGGGTGAGCACCACCATGCTCAGCTCGTCTTCCTCGGTGTCCCTGGGCGCGATGGCACGCAGGGTTTGGGCGAGCTCCATGGGGTATTGCTCGACCTGCCGGACGTTGGTCATCTCGACCGAGTCGCGGAACACGCGCTTGGTGACCAGGCGGTTCTCCACCACGTAGGACACCCCCGAGGGCGTCCGCACGTTGTCCTCGAGCACGCGGAACACTCCGTCGGGGCTGCGGATGAGATCGATGCCGGCGATGGGGATGCGCACGCCGCCCGCGGGCCTGATGCCGCGCAGCTTGGACTCGTATTGCTTGGCGGCCAGCACGAGGTCCGCCGGGATGACGCCCTGCTTGAGGATCTTCTGCTCCCCGTACATGTCGTCGAGGAAGTGATTCAAGGCGGCGATGCGCTGGGCGAGGCCGGCTTCCACCTTGGCCCACTCGGCCGCGCCGATGACGCGCGGGGCAAGGCAGATGGGGAAGATTTTCTCCGTCCCCTGCTTGTCCGAGTAGACCGAAAACGTTACGCCTTGGTTGAACAGGGAGAGTTCCGCAAGGGATTGATAGCGACCGAACTCGCGCGCCGAGAGCGCATTCAGCATGGCGTGAACACGCCGTGTGTGCCCTCTAGGTAAACCGTCCGCAGCGACCGTTTCGTCGTAGGTCCCTGCGAGGGGCGAGTAGCTGTCGAACAAACCGGACTTCGCGTTCGGGACGACTTGCAGCACGTTGTTCATGTAAGCGTTCCAGGGACGATGTGACAGCCGAAAATTGCTGGGTTACGCGCTTTTGACTCCGAGGAAACCGCTCGGACACGCCGCAACCCTATCAGGTGAGGTAGGACTATATGGGGATACGCGTCTCGCTCCACCACGTTACTCATTACAAGTACGACCGGCCGGTCCAGTTCGCGCCACACGTGGTGCGTCTCAGACCCGCCCCCCACTCGCGAACGCCTATCACGGCGTACTCGTTGAAGGTGACCCCAAGCGACCACTTTCTCAACTGGCAACAGGACCCCTTCGGGAATTGGCAGGCACGCCTGGTGTTCCCAAAGCTGGCCAAAGAGCTGAAAGTTGAAGTGGACCTGGTGGCCGACCTGACCACCATCAATCCCTTCGATTTTTTCCTCGAGGAGTACGCAGAGAAAGTCCCGTTCGCTTACGAGCCCACCCTGCTCCAGGAGCTGGCGCCGTACCTCGAGGCGATGCCCACCGGGGCCCGGGTGGCCCAGCTCGTGGGCCGGGTGCGAGACGACGTCATGCGGCCCGAGCGGCGCAGCATCGACGTCCTGGTCGAGATCAACCAGCTCATCCAGCGCTCGCTTCGCTACGACATCCGCATGGAGCCGGGCGTGTTCGCGCCCGACGAGACCCTGGAACGCGGGCACGGCTCCTGTCGTGATTTTGCCTGGCTGTTGGTGAACGTCCTGCGCCAGGTGGGCTTCGCGGCCCGTTTCGTGTCGGGGTACTCCATCCAGCTGAAGGCCGATCAGAAGCCCGTGGAGGGGCCCGAGGGCGTCCTGCAGGACGTCACGGATCTGCACGCCTGGGTCGAGGCGTACCTGCCGGGCGCCGGCTGGATCGGCCTCGACGCCACCAGCGGCTTGCTGTGCGGCGAAGGCCACATCCCCCTGGCCGCCACCCCCTCCCCGAGCTCAGCCGCCCCGATCACGGGGTCGTTCGGCTGGCACAAGACGGCCGAAGAAGACGAGGTCGACGAGCAATTCGCGTACAGCATGGAAGTGCGGCGCATCGAGGATCGACCGCGCCCCACCAAGCCGTACTCGGACGCCCAGTGGGAGGCCCTGATCGCCTGTGGCGATCACGTGGAGCGCGCACTGGCCGCTGGTGACGTGCGCCTGACGATGGGCGGTGAGCCCACCTTCGTGGCCATGGACGACCCCGAGGGCGACGAGTGGAACACCGCGGCGCTCGGGCCCACCAAGCACAAGTACGCCGACAAGCTCCTGCGCAAGCTGCACAAGCGCTTCGCGCCGGGCGGGCTTCTGCACCATGGCCAGGGCAAGTGGTACCCGGGCGAGCCCCTACCCCGCTGGGCCTACTCCTGTTACTTCCGCAAGGACGGCGAGCCCGTGTGGCGCGACGTCTCGCTGATCGCCGAGGAGAGCACGGGTCATCAGCACACCACCAAGGAGGCCGAGGCCTTCGTGCGCGCGCTGACGCGACGCCTGGGCATCAACGAGAAGTTCATCATCCCGGGCTTCGAGGACGTCTATTACTACATGTGGAAGGAGCGGAAGCTCCCGGTGAACGTGGACCCCTTCGACTCCAAGCTCGAGAGTCCCGAGGAGCGCGCGCGACTGCGCCGCATCTTCGAGCAGGGCCTGAAGTCCACGGTGGGCTTCGTGCTGCCGCTCTCCGCCACCTGGGAGCGCGACCAGCTGCGCTGGGTGAGTGGTCCTTGGTTCCTGCGCGACGAGCGCATGTACTTGATCCCCGGCGACTCGCCGATGGGATACCGCTTGCCCCTCGACTCGCTGCCCTGGACGGCGCCCGAAGATCGCAACGGCTTCTTCCCGCGTGATCCGTTTGCCCCGCGTCCACAGCTGCCCACGCGCAAGCAACTCGGGGAGCCGACGCCCGGCATGGTGGGCGCGGGTCGCGGACACGAGCTCAAGCGCGCGCCCGGACCCGGCGAGTCCGCAGGCGGGGACCTCACGCGAACCGCGGTGTGCGTGGAGTCCCGCGAGGGCATCGTGCACGTGTTCATGCCGCCGGTGGCGCTACTCGAGGAGTATCTCGATCTGGTGGCGACCCTCGAGGAGACCGCTGCCGAGCTGCAACAGCCCATCCAGCTCGAGGGCTATCATCCGCCGAGCGATCACCGCCTGGAGCGCCTGCAGGTCACGCCCGACCCGGGTGTCATCGAGGTGAACATTCAGCCGATGCGCTCGTGGCGTGAGACCGTGGCCAACACCGCGGGCCTCTACGAAGACGCCAAGCAGTGCCGCCTGATGACCGACAAGTTCATGGTCGACGGGCGCCATACGGGCACGGGCGGCGGCAATCACATCACGCTGGGCGGGCCGACCCCTGCCGACAGTCCGTTCCTGCGTCGACCGGATCTGCTGCGCAGCTTCACGAGCTACTGGCTGAATCACCCCTCGCTCTCGTACTTGTTCTCGGGCTTGTTCGTGGGACCCACGAGCCAGGCGCCGCGCATGGACGAAGCGCGCATGGACAGCATCTACGAGCTGGATATCGCCTACGGCGCGTTGCCCACGCAAAACGGAGCGCCGCCGCCGTGGTTGGTCGACCGCGTGTTCCGCCACTTGCTGGTGGACGTGACGGGCAACACCCATCGCACCGAGATCTGCATCGACAAGCTGTACAGCCCGGACGCATCGAGCGGACGCCAGGGCCTGGTGGAACTGCGTGCCTTCGAAATGCCGCCCGATTGGCGCATGAGCTGTGCGGCGCAGCTGATGGTGCGCACGTTGATGGCGTGGTTCTGGCGTGAGCCCTATGAGCGCCCGCCGGTGCGTTGGAACACGACGCTCGTCGATCGCTTCATGCTGCCGCACTTCGTGCAGCAGGACATGAAGGACGTCTCCGCGGACCTGCAGCGCGCAGGCTTCCCGGTAGACGCATCCTGGTACAACCCGCAGTACGAGTTCCGCTTCCCGTTCCTGGGCCGCGTGGCCAGCGACGGCGTGGAGCTGGAGCTGCGTCAGGCTATCGAGCCGTGGCACGTGTTGGGTGAACAGCCCGGCGGCGGCGGCACCGTGCGCTACGTGGATTCGTCCGTGGAGCGCGTCCAAGTGCTGGTACGCAACATGACCGAGTCACGCCATGTGGTGGCCTGCAATGGGCGACGCGTTCCGCTTCACCCGACCGGGACCGCCGGGGAGTACGTGGCCGGTGTCCGGTATCGCGCCTGGAAGCCCCCTACGGCGCTGCACCCCACCATCGACGTGCACGCACCGCTCACTTTCGACGTGCTCGACAGCTGGTCGGATCGCTCCTTGGGAGGTTGTACCTACCATGTGGCACATCCGGGTGGGCGTGCTCACGAGAACTTCCCGCGAAACGCTCTTGAGGCCGAAAGTCGGCGGGTAGCCCGCTTTTTCCCGTTTGGCCATAGCCAGGGCAGCTGCCCGATGCCGGCCCAGGAGCGCAGCCTCGAATTGCCGCTCACGCTCGACCTTCGGCGCCCGGATCCCTAACATAGCGTTCGGCCATGTTCGGAGAACCGAGTTCGACGCGCGTCTCAGCGCTTGCCCGCTTGTATGCGCCGCTGGCAGGGGTGTTCGACGAGACCAAGTCGGAAGATGGTGTCTTCCGCCCCCACTGGCGTCACTTCTGGGAGCTCCTCGACAAGATGGGCCCCGGCGAGCTGTATCAGCGCTGGCAGAAGGCCCAACACCTGCTGCACGAAAACGGCGTCAGCTACAACGTGTACGGCGATCCCCAGGGCATGGAGCGGCCCTGGAGTTTGTCGCCCATTCCGGTGCTGATCGCCGCCGAGGAGTGGCACACGATCGAAAATGGTCTGGCCCAGCGCGCGCGCCTGCTCGATGCGCTGCTCAAGGACCTCTACGGCCCGCAGCGCGTGCTCACCGAGGGGCATTTGCCTCCGGAGCTCGTCTTCGAGAACCCCTGTTTCCTGCGGGCGATCCACGGCATGAACGTGCCGCGCGATCGCTGGTTGCCGCTCTACGGCGCAGACCTCGTGCGATTGCCGCAGGGCGGCTTCGCGGTGCTGGAGGATCGCACCCAGGCGCCCTCGGGTGCGGGCTATGCGCTCGAGAACCGCATCGTCATCTCGAGCGTGCTGCCGGAAGCCTTCCGCGACTGCAACGTGGAGCGCCTGGCACTGTTCTTCCGCGCCCTGCGTGACACGCTGCACTCGCTGGCGCCGCACAACCGCGACAACCCGCGCATCGTGCTGCTCACGCCGGGTCCCTACAACGCCACCTACTTCGAGCAGGCCTTTCTCGCCAACTACCTCGGCTACACGCTGGTCAACGGCGGCGACCTCACGGTGCGTGAAGACCGCGTGTACCTGAAGACGCTGGGCGGCCTGCAGCAAGTCGATGTGATCCTGCGGCGCGTCAACGACGACTACTGCGATCCGCTCGAGCTGCGTCCGGACTCGGTGCTCGGCATCCCGGGGCTCGTCCAGGCCGCGCGCGCCGGCAATGTGGCCATCGCTAGCCCGCTCGGCACCGGCCTACTGCAGACCCACGCCATCCTGCCCTACCTGGCGCGCCTGTCTCGAGCCCTGTTGGGCGAGGACCTGCGCTTGCCGTCCGTGCGCACGTTCTGGTGTGGTGATCCCGAGGGGCTCGCCGAGGCCGCCCACCGCTTCGACGACGTGGTCGTGCGCAGGACCTACTCGGAGGGCTTCGTGCAGGCCATCTTCACGGCCGAGCTCGACCGCAACCGACGCGCCGAGCTCCTGGCCGAGGTGCGCGCTCGACCTCGACAGTTCGTCGTGCAGGAGCGCGTGCACCCATCGACCGTGCCGTTGATGACGCAGAACGCATTCACGCCGCGCACGCTGGTGATGCGCTGCTTCGCGGTGGCAGGACGCGACGAGTACGTGGTGATGCCCGGCGGTCTGTCCCGAGTGGCGAGCGGCAAATCGGGCACCGAGGTCTCCATGCAGCTCGGCGCGGGCAGCAAGGACACCTGGATCGTCTCGCGCGAGCCAGTGTCGCACTTCAGCCTGCTGCCGCCCATCAATCGCCCGGTGGAGCTTTCGCGAGGCGGCAGCGACTTGCCGAGCCGCGCGGCCGACAACCTGTTCTGGTTGGGCCGCTATGCAGAGCGCGCCGAGGGCGTGGCCCGCCTGGCCCGCGTGGTGGCACAGCGCCTGAGCGACATCGTGAACGAGGACGACCTCGAGAACAGCATCGAGTTCGTTCCCTTGATGCGCACGTTGACCGCGCAGACGGCCCTCAACTACACGGCGCCGCTGGCGGCCGGCAGCCCCAAGGACCTGCGCGCAGCCACACAGCAGCTGGTGGCGGCCGTATTCGACGAGAACGGTGCTGGCACGCTGAAGGCCGTGGTGCGTTCGACCCTGCGCGCCGGACGCTTGGTGCGGGACCGCATCTCCGCCGACACCTGGCGCGTGTTGGCGGCCCTCGACGACGAGCTGCACGGAGCTGAGCTCGATCTGGAGTTCGGCACGCTCGGCAAGCTGTACGACGTGCTCAATCGCGTGGTGCTGCGACTGGCGGCCTTCAGCGGGTTGGTCATGGAGAGCATGACGCGCGGGCAAGCCTGGCGATTCCTCGATATGGGCCGGCGCCTGGAGCGCGCGCTCAGTCTGGTGACCCTGCTGCGCGGTAGCCTGGGCCAGAGCACACCGCGCGAGGGCCCGCTGCTCGAGGCCGTGCTCGAGGTGGCGGACAGCGGCATGACCTACCGGCGACGCTACCTGGCGACCCTTCAGGTGGCGCCCGTGGTGGATTTGCTGCTCACCGACGAGACCAACCCGCGCTCGGTCATCTACCAGCTTGAAGCCGTGGTCTCGCAGATCGTCACGCTGCCGAGCGCACCGGGTCGCATGCGCACGCCCCAGGAGCGCATCGCGCTGTCGCTGCTCAACGACCTCAAGTTGACCGACATCGAGCATGCCTGCGCGCCCGACAGCAACGGCGAACGTCAGGGGCTGTCGGATCTGCTGTTGGACTTCGCGGCGCGCATTCCTGCGCTCTCGGATTCGCTCAGCGATCGCTACCTCAACCACGCCACCGTCTCGCGCCACCTCAAGGTGCAGGACACTCCCGAGCCCGCTGACGCCATCGCTGGCGTCAAGGGAGGCGACTCGTGAAGCTCAGCGTGGTCCACCGCACCCTCTATCAGTACGGCGATACCGTCACGACGTCGCACCACGAGGCGCGCCTCGCACCCCGCGACAGCGAGTTCCAGCGCACCTTGAGCCACGAGCTCTTGATCACCCCCGCCCCCGAGGCGCGTCGCCGTCGCTTCGACTACTTCGGCAATCGCACGGTGCATTTCAGCATCAGCGAGCCGCATCGTTCGCTCGAAGTACGGGCCTCCAGCGTGGTGGACGTGACCCCGCTGCGTCCGCCCATCCTCGGCAGCACCCCGCCCTGGGAGAGCGTGCGCGACCGGCTGCGCGCCGATCGACGCCGCGATGTGCTCGACGCCTACGCGATGTGCTTCGATTCCCCGCACGTGCAGGTGGGTCCCGAAGTCTCCGCCTACGCGGCACCGAGCTTCCAGCGCGGTCGCCCCGTGCTCGAAGCGGTGGGCGAGCTGATGGACCGAATCTACCGGGAGTTCGCCTACGATCCGCGCGCCACCGAGGTCTCGACCCCGCTCGTAACCTTGCTGCAGGACCGCCGCGGCGTGTGCCAGGACTTTGCCCACCTGGCCATCGGCTGTCTGCGCTCGGTGGGGTTACCGGCGCGCTACGTGAGCGGCTACCTGCTCACGCGCCCGCCGCCTGGCAAGCCGAAGCTGGTGGGAGCCGACGCGTCCCACGCCTGGTTCGCCACCTTCATCCCGGAGTACGGCTGGGTCGACTTCGACCCGACCAACAACCTGATCCCTTCCGACGAACACATCACCATCGCCTACGGGCGCGACTTCGCCGATGTGACGCCCATCCGCGGCGTGATCCTCGGTGGAGGGCAGCACGAGCTGAGCGTGGCGGTGGACGTCAACCTGGTGGAAGACGCTGAAGCGGCGGTCGAAGGCGAACACGTTCACTCCGAGTCCACCGACACCATCCTGCCCACGAGCGGGTCGCGGGCTCGAGAGGCGCTCTAGGGAGCGTCGGAGCGTCCCTAGGCCAGGCGCTGCGGCAGGCGGGGAACATCCCGCTTGAAGCGCCAGACCCCGCGGAACTGGACGAAGCGCTCCCAGCAGTCGGTGCAGCGATACATGCCCCAAGGAAGCCAGCGCAGCAGCGGCCAGCCCAGCACGCCTTGGCGGCGCGAGCGGGCGATATGAGCGCTGCCGCAACCCGGACAACGGTGCGCGGCAGGGGAAGGGACCATCGAAGCAGGGCGCATGGAGCTGCCCTGAACGCAAGCGCCGGACCAAGCTTCGCACCCTGTACGTCAGCGCGTCTGATCGCTATTTAGCCCTGCAAATTCGCGAAATGCTGAAATTGATCGCAAATCCGAGCGCTCCTAGCGAGGGACATTCTGCCCCACCGGCGCACGACGACGCGCGCTTCCGCCACGTGACCTCAGCCTGCGGCAGAGCTGACCGGAATCTCCTCCACGACCTCGAGACCGTAGCCCTCGAGACCGGCGATCTTGCGCGGACGGTTGGTGATCAGCCGAACCTGACCAAGCCCGAGCTCGACCAGCACTTGAGCGCCCAGACCGAACTCGCGCAGGATGACCCCGTTGTCCATCGGAGCCTGAATGGGCTGGCCCATGTGGAAGGCCAGGTCGTTCTTGATGCTGACGCGGCCCGGCAAGAAGAGGAGCACGCCCTTGCCTTCTTTTTCGATGCGGGCGATGGCGTCGCTGGCCACCACACGATCCCCCGCATGCACGCCGAACACGTCGCCCAGCATGCTGCCCGTGTGGACGCGCACCAGCGTGGGGCTGCGGTCGACTTCGCCGAGCACCAGGGCCAGGAAGTCCCGCTCGTCGCCCTCGACGCCGAAGGCGTAGGCCTTCCACGTCTTGCCAGTGGGCAGCTTGACCTCACCGGTGAGCGAGCTGTGCACCAGGCGCTCACGCAGGAGCCGGTACTGAATGAGATCGGCGATGCTGCAGATGTGGAGCTTGTGCTCCTTGGCGAACACCTCGAGGTCACCACGGCGCGCCATGGTGCCGTCGTCGTTCATGACCTCGCAGATCACACCGTAGGGCGAGCAGCCCGCGAGGCGCGCGAGATCGACCGAGCCTTCGGTATGGCCTGCGCGCTGCAGCACGCCGCCTTGCACGGCGCGCAGCGGAAACACGTGGCCCGGGCTGACGATGTCGTGGGGACGCGCGTCCGCGTGGACCGCCGTGAGCACGGTGTGGGCGCGATCGGCAGCGCTGATGCCCGTGCTGACTCCGTGGCGAGCTTCGATGGAGACCGTGAAGGCGGTGGAACGATTGGAGGTGTTCTCATCGACCATCATGGGCAGCCCGAGGCGGCGTACGCGCTCCTCGGTGAGCGTCAGGCAGATCAAGCCGCGCCCGTACTTGGCCATGAAGTTGATGGCCTCGGGCGTGACCTTGTCGGCGGCCATCACCAGGTCGCCCTCGTTCTCGCGATCTTCGTCGTCTACGACGATGACCATGCGTCCCTGGCGGATCTCTTCCAGGGCTAGCTCGACTCTGCGGATGGCTTCCGTTCCCACGTGTTTGGTACTCCCGTTTGGGGCCCTTTCTTAGCACTTGGGGGCCGTCATGCTGGCCGACAAGGGAGCCGGGACGCAGAGCGTGCCGGGGCGAGCATTCGGATTGCAGACGTCAGCGTGTCGGGAGCGCGTTAGCGGCGGGAACTTCGAGCGGGCCCTCGATCAGCAGATCATCGCCAAAACGCCGGGTTACAGGGGACTTGATGGCCAGGGCTTCGGACATCGCGGTGCGCGGACCCGCGTCGGCCAGCGGTCGTGCCTCGACGTCTCCCAAGATGCGCGGGGCCACGAACACGGCGGCGTAGTCCACCGCACCTTGGGCCAGGAAGGAGCCATGGAGGGTGGGCCCGCCCTCGACCAGGAGGCGCACCACGTTGCGGCGCGCGAGGTCGCGCAGCACCCACTCGAGGTCGAGGCCACGCTCGGCGCGCGGCGCCTCGATGAGCAGGGCACCGCGCTCACGCAGCTCGCGCCGGCGATCGAAGTCCGCCTCGGGGGCATGGAAGATCCACACGGGAGCCGACGACGAGGGGTCGAACAGGCGGGCGCTGGGCGGGGTCAGCAACGCGCTGTCGAGCACCACCCGGACGGGGTCCCGGCCACGTACGTGGCGAACGGTGAGCGCAGGGTCGTCCGCGATGACCGTACGCGCTCCGACCATGATGGCGTCGCTGCGGTCGCGCAGGCGATGGGCGTGCGTCCGCGCTTCTTTTCCGGTGATCCAGCGGGAGTCTCCGCTGCGCGTGGCCATGCGTCCATCGAGCGTCACGGCCGCCTTGAGGGTGACGTAGGGCAGCCCCAACAAGGCGTGCTTGTAGAAGTCGGCCACCATGGCCTCGGCCCGCTCCTGCAGGACACCCCACTCCACCTGGATGCCAGCTTCACGCATGCGCGTGATGCCGCGACCGTGACCTGGAATGCGATCTTCGCAGCCGACCACGACACGCGAGACCCCCGCGCGAATCAACGCCTCGCTGCAGGGCCCGGTACGGCCATGGTGGTTGCAGGGTTCGAGCGTGACGTACACGGTGGCGCCCTCGGCGCGCATGTCGAGCTTGCGTAAGGCGTCGATCTCGGCGTGCGCTTTGCCGGCCTGGGCGTGATGGCCCGTGGCGATCACTTCCCCGTCGCGCACGATGACGCAACCCACGTGGGGATTCGGGCTCGGACGCCCGCGCGTGGCGTGCTCGAGCGCCAGGCGCATCATGGAAAGATCGAACTCGGAGCTCATGAAGGGTTCTTCAGCAGATTGGACAACGCGCTCATGAATTCGTGGATGTCCTTGAAGGAGCGATACACGCTCGCAAAGCGCACGTAGGCAACCGGATCCATGTCGCGCAGCGCTTCCATGCAGCGCTCGCCGATCATCGAAGAGGCCACTTCCTTTTCACCGGAGTCCACCAGCTCACGCTCGATGCGGTCCACCGTGCGATCGATGGTTTCGCTCGAGACCGGGCGCTTTTCGCAGGCGCGCCTGAGTCCGCCGATCACCTTCATGCGATCGAAAGGCTCGCGTCGACCGTCCTTCTTCACGACCAGGGGCAGGACCTCCTCGACACGCTCGTAGGTGGTGTAGCGACGGGTGCAGTGATCGCACTCGCGGCGTCGGCGCGTGACCTCGCCGCCCTGCGAGAGGCGCGAATCGATCACTTTGTTGTCCAGGTGGCCGCAGAAAGGGCACTTCATGGGGAAACGCTAGCGAGTACGCGCTGCTCCGGCAACAGGAGCCGGCGTTCTTACGCGTCGATCGTTCGCGGACGGCGGTCACGGCGCTGGCCGCGCCGGCGTCCGGAGTGGGGCACAAACGCGTTTACGGCTCAGCGCGGGCTGGCGAGCACGACCAGACTCTCGAGATCGGCCGTCTGCGGGAACATGTCGAACGCCTCGGCCCACTCCACCTGGAAGCCCGCCGCAAGGAGCGGCGCCACGTCGCGTCCCAGCGTGGCCGTGTCGCAGGACACGTAGACCACCCGCTTGAGCTTGCGTGCCAGCAGCGACTGCAGCACGCCCGGCGCCCCGGCGCGCGGCGGGTCGAGCACCACCACGTCGTAGGTCCCCGAGCTCGCCGCCTTGGCCGCATCTCCTTCGATGATCTTGGCGCTGAGCGCGCGGGCCGCGAGGTTCTTGCGCAGCGAGGCCACCGCGGCAGCGTCCTGCTCGACGGCGGTGTAGCTGGCGGTACCGGGCACGAGGGCCAGCGTCAGGTTGCCGTGCCCGGCGTAGAGCTCGAGCACGCGGGCCCCTTCCGCCCGTACCTGCTCCTTGACGCGCGCCACGAGGGCGCGATTTACCTCGGATTGTGCCTGCGAGAAGCCCCCGAGTGTGCCCTCCAGGGGCTCCCCATCGGGCCCCTCGGTCCACTCCTCGGGCGCGCCGAAGCGCGCCGGCTTGCTCGTGCCCTGGACCCACAGCGCCAGGCCCTCCACTTTGCCCTCGGTCACCATGGCCTCGCAGGCGGCGTAGAGGGTCGGCTCCTGCGCGCTCTCGCTGCGCAGCACGACCACGGCGCCACCGCTGCGTCCGCGCGCCAAGGCGAGCTCGCCCTCCCCCGACAACAGCGGCAAGAGGCGGGCTCGGATCTCGAGCAGGGCCTGGTCGAGCACCGGCTCGAGCACCACACAGCTCGCAACATCGACCAGCTCCCGGGAGCGCTCGCGGCGGTACCCGAGCTCACGGGCGCGTCCCGCGACCCGAAACGCGAGGCGCGCGCGACGCCGATAGCCGAGCGCACGCTCGTCGCCGGTGAAGTGTACCTCCAGATCGGCCGGCGCCCCCGCCTTGCTGAGCGCCTCGCGCAGGAAACGGCGCTTGTGTTCACGCTGACTCGCGAGGCCCAGGTGCATGAAGGGGCAACCGCCGCAACGCACCACGTAGGGACACGCAGGCTCGACGCGCTCCGGCGAGCTCGAGAGAACGCTGAGGATGCGCCCGCGCCGCACCTTGCCAGGCTTGTCGTCCAGCGAAACCAGGACCTGCTCGCCGGGCACGCCGAAGCGCGCCAGCACCACGCCGCGCTCGGTCTCGAGCACCGCCTCGCCGCTCTGGACCAAATCTCGGACCCGGGCCTCGAGTCGATCACGCTGTTTGGCAGTCAAGTACAGCTCCAGTCAGGGAAACTGCTGGGAGGGACTCCCACGCTGGTAGAGAAATTCGAAGGCGCCACTGAGGTCGGATTTGCGCTCGGGATGACGCGGATCCTCGAAGTGAATGTCCACCAGGGTCGCGTTGATTTGGACCTCGTGTTTGTCCACCTGGGGAGCATAGATGGCATCGAAGCGAATGGTTCCGCTCACGGCAGGCAACACCACGGGAGTCTTGTCGCGACCCGGCGGACAGCTGTCGTTGAGGAAGAGAGAGATGTCGACGCGCGGATCACTGGCACTGACGTCGATGTCCTTGCCCAGGAAGTCTTTCTTGAGCGTGGTCGCATCGTTCACCAAAATCGCCACCCCGTCGCTCCGCACCTCGAGGTCGCTGCCGCGTTGGACGCGGATGCGCAGGAGCTGCTGGATGGCCTGGCCAAAGAAGGCGGTGGGTCCCAGCTCGTAGGGTCCGCTGTGGCAGCCGGGTACGTCGAGGGAGCCCGAGAGCTCGCCCTCGCCATGGCCCACGGAGCAGGCCGTGAACAGCCAAGCAGCGAGCAAGCGCAGGCCGAGCCGCGACATCACCTGATGGGCGCGCCCATCCCTCGTCGGGGCACGCCTGCTCGACTCAAGCGATAATGCCACCGCCCACCACCTCGTCGCCTCGGTATACCACGGCAGCCTGTCCGGGCGTGATCGCGCGCTGCGGTTCGCTGAACTCGGCCAGGAAGCCGCGCGTGGTGGGGATCACGCGCGCGGGCGCCGGCGCGTGGCGATAGCGCACACGCACCTGAGCATCGAACGGGGCGTCTGGCACCGGGCCGCACCAGGACGCCGCGGAGATCTCGCAGCGCTGGGCGAAGAGTTGATTTTCGTCACCCACCACCACGGCGTTCTCTTCGGGCAAAACGCGCAGCACGTAGCGCAAGGGGCCACCACCCAAGCCGAGACCTTTGCGCTGCCCCACCGTGTAGCGATAGATGCCCTGGTGCTCGCCCACGAGGTTGCCTTCGGGGTCCCGCATCTCGCCGCGCTGGCTCACGCTGCGCTCTCGCTCGACGAAGCCGCCGATGTCGCCGTCGGGCACGAAGCAGAGCTCCTGCGAGTCGGGCTTCTGGGCATTGGGCACGCCGAGGCGCACGCCCTCGGCTCGCGTGCGATCCTTGGTGAGGTCACCGAGCGGAAAGCGCAGTCGCGCGAGCACCTGCGGGGGCACGCCGTAGAGGAAGTAGCTCTGGTCCTTGTGGTGATCGCGACCGCGCAAGAGGCGCACGGACCCATCGGAGGCGGGCTCGATGCGCGCGTAGTGACCGGTGGCCACCACGTCGCAACCGAAGCGGTCGGCGAGCTCGATCAGGCGCGTGACTTTGACGTGCTGATTGCAGGCGACGCACGGGGCGGGGGTGGTGCCGCCCAGATAGCTGTCCAAGAAGGGTTCCACCACATGGCTGCGAAACGCGGCGCGCTCGTCGATGACGTAGTGAGGAAACCCGATGTGCTCGGCGGTCCGGCGCGCGTCATCACGGTCTTCGGGCGCACAACAGCGTCCCACCTTGTCGTCGCCTTGGGCGTCCCACAGGTGAAACGTGATGCCCACGAGCTCATGGCCTTGCTCGGCCAGCAGGGCCGCCGCCACCGAGGAGTCGACTCCTCCACTCATCGCCACCAGGACGCGCATCGGCCTGCTTGTGAAAGCTGGTCGACCGGCCGTCAAGTCCGCGCGGGCGAGCGCGCGAGCACCCGACCGAGAATCGCGATAGCTCGCTCGATATCGTGCGCGCTGGTCCCGGGCCCCAGGCTCAGGCGCAACGCGCTCTCGGCGCGCCAGGTTTCCTCCGGGTACATCGCCGTAAGCACTGGCGACGGCGCCCCCAAGCCCGAAGAACAGGCCGCTCCGGACGAGGCGCACAGCCCCTCCAGGTCGAGGGCGGCCACCAGGATTTCCCCGCGCCAGCCACGAAAGCTCAGGTTGGTCGCGCTGGACACGCGCGGGCCCTGCGCACCATTGACGAGCCCACCTAGCGCCTGGGCCGCCTGCTCCAAGCGGTCGCGCAGGCCGGCGAGCTCGGACATGGCCCCGAGCCGCGCGGGTAACTCCTGGGCAGCCGCCCCGAAGCCCACCAGCGCCAGCACGTCGGGAGTCCCTGGACGCCGACCGCGTTCTTGGGCACCGCCTTGGAGCAACGGCGTGAGCTCGCGACAGCGCTCTAGCCAAAGCGCGGCAGCGCCCGTGGGGCCCCCGATCTTGCTCGACGTGAGCACGAGTGCACTGACGCCCAAGGAACCCACGTCGATGGGGAGCTTGCCGTAAGCTTGGCTGGCGTCGACCGCCAGGGGCACGCCGCGCGTCGCGCACATGCGCGCATAGGCTTCCACGGGCAGCACGTTGCCGGTCTCATGGTTCGCCCATTGCGTGACCACCAGACGCGTGTGTTCGTTCAGCAGCGCCCCGAGTTCGCCCTCGCTCGGCGCGCGCCCGGCGCGAACCCCCAAACGCCGCAAGCGCATTCCCCGCGCAACCAGGCTCTGCAGGGCTTGCTCGATGGCTGGATGCTCGACGTCACTGGCCACCACCTCGCCGTCCGCAACACGCGACCCCAGCAGCCCCAACAAAGCCAAATTGCAGGCCTCGGTGCCTCCACTGGTGAAGACCACGTCGGCCGCCTGGGCGCCGATGCTCTGAGCCACCGCGCCGCGCGCTCGCTCGACCAGCGCCTTGGAGGCGCGCCCCGCACGGTGCACGCTGGAGGGGTTGGCCCAGGCCGCGGCGCTCGCTTGCGCCATGGCCTGGCGCGCGCTTTCGCACACGGGTGTGGCGGCGTGATGGTCGAGATAGATCACAGCGTGTGGGCTGCGATACGTCCGTCCGGGGGCACTCGCAAGGTCACGCAGGTACCCATCAGCATGCGCCCTGCCACTGGCTCGGACGGCGGGCTCTGGATGTCGATGCCGCCACCCATCGCTTCACACACGCGGCGCGCGAAGGCGAGCCCGAGGCCGACGCCGCCATGGCTGCGCGTCACCGATCCATCGACCTGATAGAAGGGCTGCAAGATGTTGGGGATCTGTTCGGGCAGCACGCCTGGGCCGCTGTCCGCCACGAACATCCCGTACCACTCACCGCCGCCGGGCAAGTAGCCCTTGCGGATGGCCAACGCGACCTCGCCGCCCTTGGGCGTGAACTTGGCCGCGTTGTCGAGCACGTGAACCATCGCGCGCTGCAGCTTGTCGGCGTCGCCGATGGCGGGAAACGCGGGCTCGCGGACGGGCTCCACGCTGAAGTTGATGCTCTGCTCTTCGAACCGCGCGCGCACTTCGGCGACGGCCTTTTGGGCGATCATGCCGAAGTCGTACTGCACGTAGAAGAAATGCAGGCGGCCCGTCTCGAGCTGGCTCACGTCGAGCAAGGTGTCGACCAGCGAGCGCAAACGCTGGGTGGAGCCCTCCACGGAGCGCAGGCATTTGCGCTGGGTCTCGTTGAGTGGCCCGAGCTCCCCGCCGAGCAGGAGCTTCAAGTAGCCCACCACCGGCGTCATGGGCGTGGCGAGCTCATGGCTGAGGTTGCGCAGAAATTCGCGGCGCAAACGCGAATTTTCTTCCAGGCGGCGATTGGCTTCGATCAGCTCGCCCACCTTCTTCTCGAGGCGCTCGACGATCTTCTGCGAGCGCTCGCGCAGTCGAATCTCACCGGTCTCGTCGGCGTGCTCGCGGTGACCGCGCAAGTAGCGATCCACCAGCTGCCCGAAGCGTCCCGCGTCGATGGGCTTGGCGATGAAGCCATCGGCGCCGACCGCCAGGCTCGTCATGCGGTCGCCCTCCGCAGTGATGGCGACGATGGGCACCCCGATCAAGCTCGGCATGCCGCGTAGACGCAGCGTGACCTCGTAGCCGTCGAGGTCAGGCACGTTGATGTCCACGAGGACGATGTCCGGGCGTTCGGCCCCAGCCAAGCGGATGCCCTCGAGCCCGCTCTCGGCTTCGACCACGCTGTGACCGGCGGCCAAGAGCAGCTTCTTTACGAGCAAGCGACTCTTGGGGTCGTCTTCGATATGGAGTACTCGTGCCACGCGGTCTGGACGATACCACGCGGCTCGGACGCGACAGAAATCCCTACAAGACAGGGGCGCGCGCTGCCCGAACAGCGCGGGCAGCGCTCATTCAGCGGTCCTCGTCCTCGGGCTCGTCCTCGTCGTTATCCTCAGCGCTCTCGCGGTCTTCGGAGCTTTCGTCCCAGCCGGCCTCGGAGCTCTCTTCGTCGTCTTCGTCGGCCTCGGGCTCCCGCTCTTCGTGGTCCTCCGAACCTTCGGCGTACTCCGCGTGCTCGGCGTGTGACTCGTCGCCTTCGCCCTCCGCGGGCTCCTCGCTGGACTCGTCGCCCTCACGCTCCCAGTCGCCCTCGGGCGCGGCCTCCGCACCTTCGGCGCCCCCGCTGGCCGAACCGGCCTCGCCAGCCTCCTCACGGTCGCGGCCACGACGGCGGCGACGGCGGCGACGGCGACGGCCGCCTTCGCGCGCCTCACCCTGCTCGGCAGCCGCGCCCTCGGCGTCGCCGCCTGCGGCGGCCGCTTCGCCCGCAGCACGATCGCCCTCCTCGGACTCGACTTCTTCGTCGAGCTCCTCGTCCTCGAAGGCCTCGGCCTCCGCGGCTCCTTCATCCGCCAGCGGCCTGGGCTGCCCCTCGGGGCGACGCTCCCCGCGCTCACGGTCGCGATCCCGGTCGCGATCGCGATCCCGATCACGGTCCCGATCCCGATCGCGGTCCCGATCGCTGCGCGGCCCACGCAGGCTCTCGAGCAAATCGAAGTCGATGGCGGACACCGGCACGTACTGCACCGAAAGACCCACGCCCACGCGCTCCATCGCCGCGGCCAACGCCATGCCGTCGAACAGCGTGACGGAAGCCGAGGCCGGCGCCTGAGACTCTTCCTTTGCCCCGCTCGTGACCTGGCCCAACGTGATCAACCAAGCCGTGCTCGCGTTGCCGTAGTAGTGGAGCGCCCCGCGCGCTTCGATCACGCGTTCGCGGCCGATCTCGGCCTGTCCTCGCAGCAGCACCACCACCGCCACGCGCACTTCCTCTACGCCGCGGCGTAGGGTGCCTGCGAGGTGCAGCTCGCCGGGGCCGCTGCCAGGGCGACGCACGGCGCGCAACCCGACCACGCCCTCGGCGTTGAGCCAGGTCGCGATGACCTCGGCCAGGCCAGCGTTCGAGAGGTCCGACAGGCAGCGCAGGTAGGCGCGACGGGCGCGCTCGCGCTGGCGTTCAGCCGCACGCTGCACCTCCTGCTCGGCACGTGCAACGTCCTGGGGCACCAAGAAATCAGTGAGTACGAGGCCTGCGCCGTCCACGCGGAAGCGCGGGCGCGCACGCTCGATCTTCTTGCGGGCCACGTCGGCGCGCACCGCCGCCATCACCGTGGGGACCAGCGCCTGCGGGTCGCCAGCGAGGCGCCCGCGACGCACGAGCATGTCGGCGGCGCGGAAGACCGCCATACCACGCGGGCCCGCCTGGGAGAGCACGCTCGCCACGGCATCGGCGAGATCCTTGCCAAGCAGATCCCCGTCGGCCACCTCGCGGTTCGAGTCGGCGTACACCTCGTCGCGGCGGTCATCGCGCTCGCGACGGTCATCACGCTCACGGCGCTCGTTGCGGTCGCGGTCGCGATCGCGCTCGTGGCGGTCGCGCTCACGTCCGCCGCGCTCACGTCCGCCGCGCTCCTCGCGGTTGCGTTCGTTGCGGCGCTCGTCACGACGCGGTTCGCGGTTCTCGCGCGCGTCGCGCGCCTCGCGCGGCTGGCCCGCCTCTTCCGTTCCCGGCTCGTCCGCGTCGCCACGGCCGCGACGGCGGCGCTTCCGCTTTCGACGTGACGAGCGTCCCTCGCCGGACTGCGACTCCGCGGAGCGCTCGCCGCCCTCGCCTTCCTCGTCGTCGTCCTCTTCTTCTTCGTCCGAGCCACCCAGGATCGGCTCGTCGTCGTCTTCTTCTTCGGGGAACACGTCGGCTCCGGGCAGAGGCTTGCGCGGCTCGGGAGCGGCCTTGGCCGTGGCTTCACCCTCACCTGCAGCGGCGGGCTCGGGCTTGTTCTCCTCGTTCTCCACTTCGACCTCCGGAAGCTCATCGATATCGCCGGACAGATCCGCCAGTTGCTCTTCGCTGAACTCGCGCAGACCGAAAACGCCGGGTTTGACCTTGATAATTGGGACTTCACCGCGGTCGCGCTTGACCATCGTGGCCAGCCGCGAGCTCATGGTGACCTCGGGTGTCTTGCCGACATGCGAGAGCAGGTTTCGCTCGATCGCAATCTCGGTGATCTTCTTGTAGTGGAGAGGTCTGCCCACTCGGCGCAGCACCTCTACCGCTGCTTCAGTAAACGTCATCAGGACATGTCTCGTGATTCGAAGCGCACGGTTTCGCGCGCGAGCAAAACTAGAACCTGAACCCTGGGTCCAGTACCGCGTCGCGATACACCCGCCCCAAGTCAGGCCGGGACGGTAACACCGCCGAGCCAGGGGGGCAACGACCGAGGGGACGGGCCGCAAGCCCTGGAGACGGCTAGGCTCTTGCCCTGTGACGAGGTCGTTGGGGACGGGCCTGCTGCTGCTCTGGCTCGCGCTGCTTCCAGGGCGCGGCCAAGCCGCTCCCAACGCCGAGGCCGCGCGCGGCATGCGCTTGCTCCAAATGCAGGGCTGTGTGGCCTGCCACTCTCTCGATGGGAGCCCCTCGGCGGGTCCGAGCTTCGCTGGACGCTTCGGCACGCTCGTGGACGTGCGCGTCGGGGGTGAACGACGTCGGGTCCCCTTCGATCGAGCCTATTTGGCCCGCGCCCTGAGTGACCCCAACGCCGAGATCGCCGCAGGGTTCGCGCCGCACGTGATGCCCACCTTCGCGCTCACCACCGAACAGACCGCCGCCATCGCCACCGCCCTCTCCGAGCTTCCTGCCGAGCCGGAGTCGGATCGCGGGCTCGCTCGGCTGGCCGTCTGGCTGGGGAGCGGACTCTTGGGGCTGCTGCTGCTCTATGCGTGGCGTCGACGCCCCAAGACCCGGCCGCGGTCCTGACTGCCCTAGTCGAGCGCCACCACGGCCTGACCAGCCGCGTCCGCGACCTCCAAACGCTGCAGCTCGACCTGACTTCCCTGCGACCAGGGCGGGCTCGGCAACAGCAAGAGGCTCAACCAGCCCGTATCGCTCTCGCGCACCAGCACGAGCGCGCGTTCACGGGCCGTCTGGTCGCGCACGCTGGCCACATCGAGCGCATGGGCAGGCAAATCGAGCTCTTCGGGCGCCGAGCGCAGCGAAGGGAACACGCGCGCCACGCCGCCATCCACGACCGCCAAGACCTCGGGCTGACTGTCGCCGTCGAGGTCCACGAGCAGCCCCGGCCCCACGTTCACATGTTCGGCCCAGGGGGTCAGCGCCAGCGCGTCGGCTTGCGCCTCGAGGCGCCTGACGTCGGCCGTATCGCGAGCCAGCAGCAGGCTGCTCGGTTCGCCGGCCCCCTTCCCGATCAGCCCCTGCACTGCAGGGAAAGCCACGCTCTGCAGGGGACCCCAGGCCAGCTTCCCGGAGGCCGCGAGGAACTCCACCCCCGCGAGCTTGCCTGCCTGCGGCAGCGCAGCCCACAGCGAGCGACCGCTGCCCATGAGGCGTGCTGTCACCAAATCCCGAGCCCCTAGTCCAAGCGGCTGTTGCGCCACCCGAGTGAGGCTCGTGCCTCCCGCAAAGAGCCACAGCTCGCCCGGGCGCTGCGCCGTGAGGTCCCCTCGGGTGAGGACCGCCAGGGCCGCGGCGCCCGTCCCCTCGACTTCGAGTCCCGCCACCGCGCTGACCGGCGCTTCCACCAGAGCGCGCGCAGGCTCGAAGCCGCCCGCCATGCGCCCTCGCAGCAAGAACGCCCCTGCGCCCGGTCGGTGCAGCACCTGCGGCGGCGGCGCCGTGGCCAGCACCAAATCGAGCACGCCATCGGCGTCGAAGTCGTGGGCCGTGACTCCCCCCGGCAGCTCCGCCCGCGACGGGAAACGCGCGCCACGCTGGGCCTGCGGCAGCTCCCCCACCGAGCTCAGATCCAGCCGGGTGTAGCCGCCCTTGCACCACACGAAGGCGGCCTGGCTGGCGCCGAGCGCCAGACCGTAAACGCGCGCGCCTTTCTCGGGCGCCTCGCAGACGGGAAAGCTCCACACCTTGAGCGGCTCGGGCCTGGGTGCCCCAGCGTCGCTCGGCGCTTTTTTCGGAGCAGCATGGTCAGGGACAGGCTGGGCTAGATCCCTGGCGGCGAATTCCACGCGCGCAGGCGGCTCCGGCGTCACGCTCGGCACCGCGTCGAGAGCGACCCCCAACAGCACCACCGCCGCCACGGCGGACAGCCACGCAAGCACACGGCCGAGCTGTTGTTTCACCGCGCTCCCTCAGGTGCCAGACAGGCGCGTCACCAACTTGGCCAGATCGTCCACCCCGAGCGCGGTGTCCTTGGGACCGCTCGGCTGGGCCTGCACCTCGAGCACGAACGCCTGGGCTCCCACGGCCAGTGCGCTCTCGGAGAGCAGCGCGGCCAGACGCGCGCTGCTGGTGGCCTGGCATGCGTCCACCGCGACGGGCAGGTGCGAGCGTTCGCGCAGCAGCGCCACCGCAGAGAGGTCCAGGGTGCCCAGGGTCCCGCGCTCGAAGGTGCGGATGCCCCGTTCACACAGGAAGACACGGTGGTTGCCGCGCTCGAGCACGTAATCGGCTGCCGAGAGCCACTCCTCGACCGAAGCCATGGCCCCGCGCTCCAGCATCACCGGCCGATCCACGCGCCCCACCTCCCGCAACAAAGCAGGGTTCTCCATGTTCGCCCCGCCCACCACCAGGAAGTCGGCGCGCAACACGGCGCGATCCACGTCCGACGGATGGAGCACCTCCACCATCACCGGGATGCCCGCGATGCGCCCCACCTCCTCGAGCAGGGTCAACGGATCCGCACCGAGCTTCTCCGCGACGTCGCGTGCGCTCTGCTGAAAGCACGGCGCCCACAGCACACCCGCCCCGGCAGCGCGCACCGCACGGGCCAGGTCGAGCAGGCCTTCGCGCGACGCGTAGCTGTTCACGCGGGCCACCACGGTGGCCGACGCCCCGCCAAGCCGCACGCCGCCCACCTCGATCACGGTGTCTTCGGGGCGACGATGGCGCGAGCTCAGTCGGGTGCGCGAAGGATCGAGATCGTTGGCGTCCAGGCTCGGACGGCTCGCGCGCGGCTCGGGCTGGCGGAAGGACTTGGCCTCGGGAGGCCGCGACTCACGCATGGTGCGCCCCGGATAGCACCCGAGCAGGCGCAGGTAGCTCGTCTTCTCGCGCAGCTCCTCGAGCGCCTCGGCCACCGAGGGATCGTCGATATTGCCCTCGAAATCCAGGTAGAACAGGTACTCCCAGGGCGTGTGCGGGCGCGGCCGCGACTCGATCTTGGTCAGATTGCACCCGCGGGATGCCAGCGAATCGAGGCAGGACAGCAGGGCCCCCTGCTCGTGCTTGGTCGCCAAGATCAGCGAGGTCTTGGCAGCCACGCGCGCATCGACCTTCTCGGGCGTGGCCGCGATGATCATCATGCGCGTGAAGTTTTCCTTCTGGTTGGCGATGTCGCGCTTGATCACGACCAGGCCGTAACGGCGCGCCGCCTCTTCGCTGGCGATGGCTGCCTGCGAGAGGTCCTGTTCGCGCCCCACACGCTGCACACTGAGGGCCGTGTCGATATAGGCCTCCACGTGACAGTCGGTCAGGCTCCCCAGGAAATTCGAGCACTGAGCGAGCGCCTGCGGATGCGAGAACACGCGGCGAATGCGGTTCACCGGGATGGCCTCCAGGGCCACCAGGCAATGCTCCACCTTCTGGATCTCCTCGCCGACCACCGACAGATCCATCTGCGCCAGCAGATCGTAGGCGTCGTTGATGGAGCCCGCGGTGGTGTTCTCGATCGGCAGCACGCCGTAGTGCGCCTGTCCGTCGCGCACCGCCTCCATCATCGCGCGGAAGCTCGGATAGCCGCGAAACACCACCTCGCCGCCGCGCGGCCCGAAGTGCCGCATGGCTGCCAGGTGACTGTACGCACCGTCCACGCCTTGATAGGCCACTACCAGTTCGGCGCTGACGCGGCCCGGGTTCTGGTTCTTGGCCAAGAACTCCTGCTGGAGGCGCACGGAGTGATCGATCAGCTCGCGGAACACGCGCGTGACGTAGAAGCCGTCGAGCCCCGCGCCCTGCCCCTGGTGGGCGAGCCTGGCCAGCAAGGCCTCTTCGCGCACCGGGTCCCGCACCTTGCCGTCGCCCTTTTGAGCCTTGCGGCGCGCGACCTCCATGACCAGCCGCTCACGTTCGACCAGTGCCGTCACGATACGCTGGTCGACTTCATCGACCTGCGCGCGCACATCGTCCAAGCCCTCGAGCATGCGCTGCTCAGTGGCGTCTTGTTGGCTCTTGCTCACAGCCTATTCGTCCTCGCGCTTCCAGGTTTTCTTCAGGCCGTAGCCCTTGATCTTGTGGACTAGCGTTCTCAGCGGCATCTGCAAGATCTCGGCGGCCCGACTCTGATTGCCCGCGGCGGCATCCAGCGCGTCCGTAATCAGTTTCACCTCGTAGTCACGGATGCGATCCCGGAACGGCACGGCTCCCAGATCCTCCGTGGCTCCCGGGAGCGTGGGTGACACCGGGGCCGAGACGCCAGACTCGTTGGGTACCGCCTGCTCGACCATGCCAGGCACCTTGGCCATCACGCTCGAACGCAGCCGCTCCGGGAGGTCCTCGGGCTCCAGCAGTTCGCCGGTCGCGATCACCGCAGCGCGCTCGATGACGTTGCGCAGCTCGCGCACGTTGCCAGGCCAGTGGTAGGCGCAGAGGATTTCCAGGGTCTGGGCCGCAAAATCGCGGGCCGACGTGTTCCAGCGCTCCACGGTCTGGCCGAGGAACGCGCGCGCCAGGGGCGCGATTTCCTCGCCGCGATGGCGCAGCGGGGGAACCTTCAGGGTCATGGTGTTGAGGCGGTAGTAAAGATCGGCCCGGAAGGTGTTGGCCTCCACCATGGCCTCGAGGTCCCGATGCGTGGCCGCGATGATGCGCACGTCGACCTCGATTTCCTTGGCCGATCCCACGCGTGAGAAGCGCTTACTCTCGAGCACCCGCAAAAGGGCAGCCTGCGCCGCCGGCGACAGTTCGCCCACCTCGTCAAGGAAGACGGTGCTGCCGTCGCCCTCCTCGAAGACGCCCTTCTTGATCGAGTCGGCACCCGTGAAGGCGCCCTTCTCATGGCCGAAGAGCGCGCTCTCGATGAGGTTCCCGGGCAGGGCCGCGCAGTTGATGACCACCATGCGTTTGTGGGAGCGCGGACTCGCGCGATGCACGTGGCGGGCGATGACCTCTTTGCCGGTACCCGTCTCGCCCAGGATCAACACGGGCACATTGTTGGAAGCCACGCGGTCGCCCAACGCGTAGAGGCGCTGCATGGATTGCGCCTGAATGACCGGCGCCCCTTCTTCGCCCGGAGCCACGCCGCGCGCCTGTTGCACGGGGGCGTTGGCGGAGGCGGAGCGGGCGGCCGTCTGGGCCTCGCTCACCAGGGCTCCAGCGGACTTGGCCGTGTCCGGAAACACCGAAATACCGCAGTAGAGCGGCCCACCCTCGCCGAGCCGGAGCAGGCGGCGAGCGACACGCTCGGCCGAGGCACCGTTGGCCTCCGGCATCAACACCAGCACGCTGTGGGGACCGTGCACCGCGATACCGTCGACCGGGCGCAGCTCGTCGCGCACCCGCGGCGCCCAACGGCTCACGTGTCGCTCACCAGAGCGCGAGCTCTCCCCGTCCGAGGTGCTGGTCAGGGCCAACCCGCGCTCGGGCGCGAACACGGCCACCACCGCGAAGGTATGCCCAAAGGTTCGCGCGCGGATGACCTCGTCCTCGACCCGCATCGCAAGCTGGTCGTAGCTGCTGATACCGAGGGGCGGCTCCGTGCCCTCTCGCAAGTGTATCGAAACCGCTACGCCGCCCAGGCGGACGTCGTCCCCGGAGCGCAAGCGAGCGGAGGTCACGCGCATGCCGCGCACCAGGGTTCCGTTGCGCGAGCCCAGGTCCTCGACCTGGACACCGCCTTCTCGATAGCTGAAGCGCGCGTGCTGCCGCGAGATGGTCATGTCGTCGACGACGATGTCCGCCGGCAAGGCACGCCCCACCAGCACGCTGTCGCCCTCCCGTAACTCCACCAGGCGCGTGTCGTCGTGGGCGTAAATCACCACCGTGGCGCGAGGCTCCTTGGCCCGAGCCGGGTCGAGAAGTCGGATCGCATCGCGCTCGACGGTTGTGCGGCTATCGCGCTGTTCGCTCACCCTAATGCCCTATGAGTGGAAGGAAGTTGCGATGTGTATTCATTCTGGTCAACCAGTCGACCCATTTCGAAGCATGTTCCCACGACTGAGCCTGGCCGTGAAACCCACGCTTTTGACTCCCTGCACAAGCGCTCCCACAATCGCGGCCCGTGTTTGGCCCCCAGCAGGTGAGCTCTGATTTGCGTGTGGACGCCCACGTCCGCGTGCGCCATCTCGCGCGCGCCCATCGTTCCCGCGCCGGCCTCTCGCTCGTGGAGACCGCTGCTCTCATCTCGCTGACGGGCATCCTGGTCGCGGCATTCGCGCCGACTTTCGTGCGTCATCTGCGCACGAGCAAGAATCTCCGAGGCCGTCGAGACACTCGACGCGCTCTACCGCGGGACGGCCGCCTACTACGCCGCCGAGCACGCCTCCGCCGCGGGGCAGCGGTCCGCGCGCGGTTGCTTGCCGAGCAGCATCGGGCCGCTTCCTGCGAGCCCGACCCCCGAGCCCCAGGCCGTCGACTTCGATGCGGCCGAGGTGGATCCCACCTGGCGCGCGCTGGGCATGCATGGTGTCCAGTCCCTTCGCTACAGCTATCGAGTGTCGGTCGCGCAGCCCGGCTGCGGTCCTCGCAGCGAACCGAGCTCACCGGCCGTGTTGTTCCAGGCCGACGGCGATCTGGACGGCGACGGAGTGCCTTCGCACATCGAGCGCGCGGCAGCCATCTCGAGCGACCAGCGCGCGCTCGAGGCGCTCAGCCCGCTGCACATTCAGCAGCGAGTCGAGTAGGCCTGCGGGCGCGCACCGAAGCGGGCGGGTCCGCCCGCGAGCAAAACCAGCGCCTACTGCAGCGAGATGATCTGCGTCACGGTCTCACCGGGCTTCACGCTCACGGTGATGTTCTTGCGCAGGCCGAACTCGGGGTTGACCAACGTGATGCGGTGGTCGCCGGCTGCCATCTGCAAGTTCATTTGCGGGGTGTTGCCGATCATCTTTCCATCGACGAACACCTGCGACCACGGCCGCGAGTTCAAACGCACCGTACCGGTGCCACCGGATGCCCCGCGCGGACGCGGAGCCACCGGATCCCGGCGCACCACTCCCGGCCCGCGGGTGGTGGTCACGGCGGTGTCGTCGGAAGCCGCGACGGCGGTGGTGCTCTTCATGAGCACCGCGCGCACCGCGAGCTCGTTCGAGCCGCTCGGCGAGGTGAGGTTCTCGCTGTGATTCTCGAAGCCCTTTTTGGAGACCTCGAGGACCCACGGCGTGCCGTTGTTCTCCAGCGTCACGTCCACGGGCGTCTTGCCCAGCGGTCGGCGCTCGCCCCCGCGCGACACGGCCGCATCGGCGTTCGGCGGCTCGGATGTGACGCGCACGCGAATCTGCTGCGCCTCGAGCACCGTGCGGGTCAGGCTCTGGTCCACACCGGCGCGCACTTCGACAGGGATGGATGCCTCGCGATAGCCGTTGAGGCGCACCTTCACGTCGTAGCGACGCGGCACCAGGTTGCCGACGCGCAGCGGGGTCAGCCCACCGAGTTCCTGCCCGTCCAAGAAGACCTTGGCACCGGGCGGCAGGGTCTCGAGCGAGAAGCCGCCCGTGGCCGCCGCGACATCGCCACCGGTCGGGCCGCCTGCACCCTGCACCTCGAGGCCCACCGGCAGCTGCAGCGTCTGGCCGGGCTGCACCTGGACTTCCTGGGACCAGCTGCTGTAGCCGGCTTTGCGCACCTCGATCAGGTGGTTCTCATTGGGCGCCACACCAGTGACCACGAAGGGACTCGCAGTCCCCACCGGCTTGCCGTCGAACATCACCTGGGCGTCGGCCGGGTGCGTGGTCAGTTGGACCACGCCGGGCTCAGTCTTCGCCAGGAACACGTAGATGAGAATGCAAAGCACGGCCACGGCGCCCACGGCCAGGCCCGTGTAGAGCAGGCTGCGGTTCTTCTCGGGCGTGCTCGGCTGGGTGACGATGGGCTGAGTGACCTGCGCAGCACGCGAGGTCGCCGGCGCCTGGGCAAAGGCGTTGTTGGCAGGAGGGGCCTCGGAGTTCGCGAAGCCACGCGGGGACAACCCCACGCCCGGCACGCCATTGAGCGCTCCATTGGGAGGCACGTAGGTCGCCACGGCGGACTGGTTGTAGCCGCCCATATTGGAGACGTCGTCGTAGCCCCCGTCGACGTTCTGGTACCCCCCCGGGCCTGCCTGGGGTTGATCCTCGGGGCGATCGTAGATCTGGGTGGAGAGCTCCTCGTCGTCCCAATCCATGCTGAGCACAGCGCTCGATTGAGCGCCGGCGTTGGGATAGGCCACCGCGGCCGCACCGTTGCTCGGGGGCGGCGACGAGGCGTAGCCCTGGCCGGGCGGCGGCGGCGGCGCCGAGCGGGCCCCGCCTGGAGGTATCGAGTTTGACCGCGCGTTCATCGAAGGAATCGCGATCGCTCCGCTGGCCGACATGGAGCCCGGCGGCACGGAGGGTGAGCGACCAGAGCCCGGATTGGGCACGACCGGGGTCGCAGAGAGCTGGCCAGGCGGCACGGAGGGAGTGCGCGTCTGCCCCGGCGGGACCGTCTGCACCCGCACCTGACCCGAGGCCGGCTGCGCGCGCATCTGGCCCGGGGGCACCGACTGGCGCGGAGGTGGCGGAGGCACCGAGACCCTGGGCGAGGTCGGTGGGCCCGGCGGCATCGAGCGACCCGAGCCGGGCGGCAGGGTGTTGCCCTGCTTCGGCGGCGGAGGCGGAACGGAGCGGCCACCTCCTGGAGCGCGCGGAGCGATGGACGGCTGCCCCTTCGGGGGCGGCGGGGGCACACTGCGACCCGAAGCGCCCTGCTGGGGAAGCACCGCCGGCATGCCGAGCATGGTGCTGGATTTCTTGCCTGAGTTGGGTGCGTCTCGGTTCACGGCTGTCGACTCCACAGGCTCTAAAGTAGGGGCTAAGTCGGTGTTTTCGGAGGTCTCCACGACCTCCACGTCCCGGAGGTCACCGACCGCCTCCTGGTCATGAGCGGCCTCGGCCGCAAAGTGTTCGCGCATCCACGCGCTGAGTTCTCGGCGCCCGAACGCTTCGCCACGACCATACAGGAAGCGCTGCAAATCGTCGTGCAGCTCCATCGCGGTTTGGTAGCGAGCTTCAGGGGCACGCGCGAGAGCCTTCAGGACAATCGCCTCGAGCTCCTCGGGAACTTTTTCATTTCGAGAACTTGGCCGTGGAATCTCGGCACTTTTGAGCTTTTCGATGGAGGAGAAATCGCCATCGCCGGCGAACAGTCGCTGCCCCGTCAACAGCTCGTGCAGCACGATTCCCACGCCGAACACGTCACTGCGCCGATCGACGCGCCTGCTCTCCACCTGCTCGGGAGAGAGATAACCGAACTTCCCCTTGAGCACGCCGGCCTGGGTCTTGCCCGCCTTGCCGGCCGCACGTGCGATGCCGAAGTCGATCAATTTCGGTCTCACCATCGAAGGAGACCAGGATGTTCTGCGGGGACACGTCGCGATGCACTAGCTCCAGGTCGCGCCCATTGGAGTCGCGCTTGTTGTGCGCGTAATCGAGCCCTTCGCACGTCTTCATCATCACGAAGCACGTGAGCTCGACGGGCAGCGGTTCGCCCGTGTCGCGGGCGGCTTCGTAGATCGCCCGCAGGTCCTTGCCGTGCACGTACTCGAGCGCGATGAAGTAAGCCTCTCCGACCTTCCCGAGGTCGAAGATCTGCGCGATATTGGCGTGGTTCAGCTGGACGGCGATCTTGGCTTCATCGATGAACATCGTGATGAAGTCGGTGTCCGCCGCGATGCTCGGCAGGATGCGCTTCACCGCCACGATGCGCTCGAACCCCTCCACCCCGAAGGCCTTCGCCCGGAACACCTCGGCCATGCCGCCCGCGTTGATGCGGTCGAGCAGGTAATATTTGCCGAAGGGAATGGGCTTCTTCACGGACGCCCTCGTGTCCACGAGTCCACGGTGGGAGGTTCTTTCTGCAACGAACGCGTGGTGTTGACCACTCTAAAAGCCGGAGAACGAAGCGCGCGGATCCGCCCACCAGCCAAGCCTTGGCGTGTCCTGATATCACACCTCGGACCAGAATTGGATCCAGGTAGGTCTCAGGTTGGCGCAATCTACGCACGGGCCGCTCTGGGGGTCAAGCCTGGCCCGATGCCCCATCATCGCTGTTTTTGGCTGCAAGCACGATGCTTTAGCCGCTGGTACCCAAGGTCACACGCGAGGGGTGCCGCGGGTCACAAGAGCATCACTTAGGAGCGTCGAGCGCGCCGACCGGCGCCTTGGTCGTCGGTTCGCTGGTGCGGAAGTAGCGCACGCGCTGATCCTGCAAATGGGCCCAACGCGCGTAGGGGATGGGCGGATTGTTCGGGAACAGGACTTCCGTGGCCGGCACCGAGCTCGCCAGCAGAAACAGCTGGGCCGGCGCCTCCCGCGACCGCGAGCGACCATCGACCCCGAGTACGCCTTCGCGGAAGTGAAGGCCGAGTCGGGTGTCCTTGGGCAGCCACAGGGCGGACTTCACGCCGTGCGCAGCGAGCACTTCGTGGAGCGCGCCTGGCTTGGCTTCATCGGTCTCGGCGTAGAGCAGCAAACCAGAGGCATCGACCCCGAGCGCGGCAAAGGCCACCGAGTCGGGCCGCAGCTGCGGAGCGCGCATGAGAATGTCTGCGCCCTGTGGCGGAACGCCCACCACGAACTTGCGACCCGTGGCCGTCTTTTCGGCGTGCAGGACGTAGTCGTCGAGGCGCGCTTCCTCGGGCGCTCCGCGCAGCTCGGCCAACACGAGCTGCCCCCCCTCGGGTGCCGCCGAAGTCGGCACCGCACGCGCCGGGTCGATACGCAGCAGGCGCACGGCGTCGTCAGCGTGGCGCGCGAAGGCGGGAGGCCAGCCGGCGTGCGGCAGATCGCGGCTGCTCAACTTGGACCCGAGCGGACCTTCGAGCTTGGTCCCGGTGAGACTCGGCTTCAGCGTCAGATAGAAGTAGTCGCGGGGATCGGGGTGGATGTAGCGAGGCAAGGCCATGCCCATCGACGTCACCGCCTTGCGCGCGCGCAGCAGATAGCCCGGCAGCTCCGGCATGGCCGACTCGGTGCGAAAGGCCGCCTTCTTCTCGGCGGGAGCGCGCGACTCCTGGGGCGCGAGCACGTTGTAGAACTCCATGCCCGAGTGGCCCGAGTTCATGTCCAGGTGCATCGCCCGGGCGCAACGGGCCGCCACGAGCGCCGCGCCGAGCGCTTCCGGAGATGCCGAATCGCCCCACGCGTAGACCATGAAGCCTTCCTGCGTGATGCAGAGGGCGCTGCGCTGGGTGAGCGTCTGCTCGCTTTGCTGCTTGGGCGCCGCGCCCCACCACCAGCGGTTCCACGGGTTGAAGTGGGCGTCCTCGACCAAGCTAGTGAGGTTCTGTCGAAAGGCGATCATGCCCGCCGGGATCTCGGCGACCGCGCGGGCTTCGTCGTAACCCGCGCGGCGATCCTGGGGACCTGGCCAGGACCCCATTCCCACGTGACCGTCGTCGAAGACTGCCACCGTGGCCGCCCACGGCTTGGGCGGAAGGTACACGCGGCCATCGGCCATCATGCCGAACTCGCCGTGCACCGCCTGAAAGCCACCGTTGAACGCGCCCACCAAGCGCGTGAGCACGTCGGGCGTGTGCGGGATGGCGCCGGTGCCGGTCTCACCGGTGGCGCTCAGGGGCTCCTCCGTACCCGCCACGATGTTGAGCTGAACCACACGCGGATCCCACAGCGTCAGATACACGCGGGCCCAATCGCGCTGCGGATCGGCGCGCAGGAAGCTCTGGAAGAACACGGGATTGCCGTCGGGCAAATCACGCACGTAGGGATCGTCGACGATGGCGCGCCATTTCCCCTCGCCGGGCACCTCGGGGGTCGCGATGAGCGGGGTCAGCGCAGGCGGAGGCCAGCCGCTCTCGGGGTCGGGCACCGAGAGCCGCTCCACCTTCTGCTCCTCGGCGGCGGGCATTTGCTTGGTGATGCCGAGATCCGCGGCGGCTTCCGCCGCGTGATCGACCGTATTCACGCTGTGGTAGGCCTGCTTCACGCGGTCGCGCACCGCGAACACCTTGTTCTCGAGCCAGGCGATCTTCTCGGCGCCGATCCAGGGGATGCCGCGCACGGTGTCTACCAACCACGGCACGAGCTCGGTCACGCCTGGCGCAGGCGCGCGAACATCCACGAGCCAATCGCCCTCGAGGGGATGCTCGTAGACCGGGTCGATGACCAGCGGGTCCCCGTCGGCCTCGACCACGAAACGCGCGCGCTCGGCGCGCATCTTGAGCGTCGCGGCGGGCGTCTTGAAGGTGTATGAGCGTTTGCCGACGCCTCCCCACTGACCCGTCTGCTGCAAGTTGCTGATGCCACGCTGAATGCGCGCGAGTGGGCCTTGCTGGGTCGCTGGTTCTCCGTCGAGATCGAGTAGCTCGAGGCCCACCGTCTTGCCCTCGATGGTGCGCGCGAAGAGGACCCAGCGTCCGTTGGTGATGGGCGTGGTCTCGTCGGCGCTCGAGGTACGGGTCAGGTTGTGTACGCGGTCGAGCTCAGCGACCCGCCCGTCTTCGGCCAGGATCGCCTCCGCGGCCCACACGTCCCCGAGTCCCGACTGCGCAGCTCCGGCGCCCTGCCCTTCGGCTGCGCGAAACACGATCAGCTGCGCGTCCGCGCCGCGCCTCTGCTTCTTGAGCGACTTCGCCTCGGCGGAGGTCACGGCCAGGCCGTGCGTGGAGAGCACGTCGGAGAGCGGTGCATATCCCGAGGACAACACGTCTCCGCCCACCACCTGCGCCAGCGCCAGGCCAGCCAACGTGACGGAGACCAGACGCAACCGAGCCCACAGCGCCTGCTGCAAAGGGCTTCGGTGGGGCGGCAGGCTGGCGGCAGCCTGACTCACCACGACGGAGTCGTTGGGTTTGCTCACGGGACTCATCGAGTGTCGCGCATCAACCGCTGTTTCGCCCAACAATTGCGGGCAGAAATCGCGCGCGGAGGGGCGCGAGTGTGGGTGCTTCAGCGCCCGCGCAGTGGAGACGCAAGTAGCTCTCGTTCGGCTTGAGAAAGTGCACTCATGACGCGCTCCGAAACGGCGCGCAAACCCGGTTCGAGCGCCTGGAAGCGATCGGGGTGGAGCTTCTGCGCGAGCCTGCGCAGCGCGGGGCGCGCGTGCTCCGAGTGCGCATGAGACGGGAGGTCGAGTAACGCACGTGGCCCTACCCGGCGCCGGATCTCGCGCTGCTTGCGCAGCAACAGGTTGCACGCGTCGCCGTCGAAGCTGCTGTCCACAGCGGCTCCGAGTGCGCGCAGCACGGCGCGCGGAATGCGGGCAGCGCCCTGCGGCGCCCGCGCCAGCCAGCCCTCGAGTTCGTTTCGTTCGGCAGGCTCCCAGGTGGCCACGATGCGTCGGCCCGCGCTGGTCAGCTTGAGCGCGGTGTCCCCTGCCAGAGCAGACAGCTGCGCCAACGGCAGATCGTGCGCGATCGCGGAGAGTCCGAGCCACACGACATGCGGGATGGCGACGCTCACGTGTGGGCTCGACAACACGACAGCACGCGCAGGCAGCAGCTCGAAAAGGGGATCGGCCCAACGCAGGAGCGCCGCGAAGCGTGCTTCGAGCTGGGCCGCGAGCGCCGCGCCCACTGAGTCGGGAGAAGCGGCGCCCACTTCGATGAGCCAGGCCCCGACCTGGCCCGAAGGCGGACTCCCACTCAGGGCGTCCCGGTGCTTCTCCGTGTCCAACCGGCCCTGCCGCAACAACGAGTCACCCAGCAACTCGCCGTCCACCCCCTCGATGGCCACCACGGCGCCGCGAACGACGTGCACGCGCGCGACCTTCGAGCGCGAGCGTACGCGGACTTCGGCTTGCCGCTCGCTGTCGGCCAAGGCCAGGAACAGTCGGCTCAACGGTACTGCCGCTCGCAGCGCGTCCATCGCCCAGCGGTAGCGGGAAACCGCTCGACTACGCAACTTTTGTGCAGGCTCCCGAACGTGAGCGCACGGTGCCCCGCATCAGTGGAGGTAGCGCGGGTCGCCGACTTCGAGTGCCAGGGTGGAGCGGATATCGGCATAGCGGCTTGCCAGGGCAGCCGATGAGATGCCGTAGCGCTTGGCCATGCCGACCTGGGTCAGGCCCGTGATGCCGTGCATGACCGAGACCGCGTACTCGAGCGCCGCGGCATGGACTTCCGGCTTCGACACGCGAACGTTCGGACGTCGCGCCCGGTAGTCTCGCCAAACCTGCTCGGCGCGACTGAGCAACACCGAGGGTGCGCCGTTGGACTGCATGCCGCGCTCCAGCGCTCGCAGCACTTCGCGATCGCCGTTGGACTCCTTGCGCACCACCAGGGCTTCCTCGTCCGAACGCCGCGAACGGGGATCGCGCCCATGGAACGCCTGCTCGGCGGAGAAGAGGTAGCCGCCCGGCGCGCCGCGCTTGATCCAGGCCACCAACGAAGCGTGGCTGTCGTGCTCCGGAGAAAGGTCGAGCGCCTCGCGGGCCAATGCCTCGGCCTCCTCGAGTTGACCGAGCCGCGCGAGGCAGTGGGCCAACGAAGCCGTGACCTCGTCTTCCATGGGGTGAGCTTCGTGGGCCCAGCGCAGATGCGAGAGCGCCGTCTGCGGCTTGTTGAGAGCGACGTCCAACAAGTGCCCCAGGTTGTGATGGTACCAGGCGTTGCTGGGATCGAGGGACAGGGCGCGCTCGTAGTGGAAGACAGCAGAGTCGAAATTTCCGAGTAGCGCCTGACACAAGCCCATCAGGGCGTGGGCGGTGTCCTCACCGGCACCGGCGCGGATCACCCTGCGCAGGTGCAGCGCCGCGCGCCATGGCTCGTCTTGAAGGAGCAGCTCGGCGGTGTGGCGGTGGCCATATACGTAGAGCTCACCGTGATCCGGCGCGTTCGCGAGCAGCCGCTCGAGCAGCGGCATGATCTCGGCACGCGGACGCTCGCGGCGCAGCGCATCGTCGATGCGCGCGCGGAGTCTGTCGAGCTCGCTGGGATCTTTCGCTTTCATGCTCGGATACTCCCGAACTGTGCTCCGCTTTCGCGAACGGTGCCACACCAAGCTCGTCCGCGGTATCGCGGACCTTTAATCACCACAAACGTGCTCGCCGCAGATGCTACGCATGTTTCTGGAGGATCGCCAACAGGAAGCCGCCAAAGTATCGGACAGGTGACGTGACGCAAGCACGCTCTGCCCTGGCGAACACGTTACGCACCAGCGGCAGCTTGTGAACGAATGCGGCAGGCGTGACAACTCGCACGCCCCGGTAATCGACCAGCTTCAGACTAGGGGGAAGCAACTTGGGAATCGTGTGCGGGGCATCCCAACGCGTATAGACGTCCGCCTCGGTGCGGTCCTCACTGATACGCCCTGGCCCGGCGATGCGCTTGGCCACGAAACGCAGGCTCAGAGGGTTGTAGAACTCGAGCGCCAACGTGCCACCCGGCCGTGTAACCCGCGCCAACTCCGCGAGCGCCCCAGTGATGTCGGGTACATGGGCGAGTACTTTGAAGCTGCAGACGAAGTCGAAGCTGTCATCGCGGAAAGGGATCTGGGTGACGCTGCCCAGCGCCACCGACAACCCTCGCGTCCTCGCCTTCTGCGCCATGCCCACCGACAGATCGAAGCCGTGCGCTTCACGGGCGACCTTGGACAAGCGAGAAAGGACGAGTCCCGTCCCACAGCCAGCCTCCAGCACGCGCTTGCCGACCGCGAACTCGCGCACGGCATCGACTTCGATTTCGTCGATGAGGGCATGATAGCCAGCACCGCGCTCGCGCTCGTACCACGAGCTGAAGTCGTCGTAATAGGTGCGGTTGTTGGACTCGGACAACGCCATTAACGGCCGACGTACGCTCTCGGCACCGCGCGCGCAAGTGGAGAGCGCCCACACTCGCTCGCCATCACACAAGCAAGCGGTCGTACAAAGCTTCGTAGGCCGCCGCCATGGCGGTATAGGTGTAGCGTTCGCCGACGGCGCGACTTGCGGTGAGACCTACTTGCGCTCGCCGATGTGGCTGATCGGCCAGCTGCGTGAGCGCGGCCGCCAACGCGTCAGCTTGCACCTCGACCGAGAGCGCCGCGTCACCCTCACACAGTTCTTCGGCAGCGCTGCCCTTGGCGACGATGACCGTTCGGGCCAAGGACATGGCCTCGAGCAGCACCAGCGGATAGTCCATCTTGGCGTACAAATCTGCCGAAGGCAGACACACGACATCCGCGCACGCCAACAGGTCGTGGATGCGGCGCGTTTCCCCCACGAAGCTCACCTGATGGCTCAACCCTTCACGCGCCACGCGCTCCTTGAGCGCATGCTCGACGGTGACCGCGCGCGGCGTCTTGGTGCGGCACGCCATCACCAAGCGCACGTCCGACCGCCCCAATGCCCGGACGGCCTCGATGCACAAGGATCCTCCCTCACCGAATTCGAGATCACCCGGGTACACGACCACGAACGCATCGCGGGGTAACCCGAGCTCGTCCCGCAGGTGCAGAAAGCGTTCGGCGCTCGGCGCGTGCAGCGGTTCGATGGCCGGCGCGATCCGCACCAGGCGCTCGGGGGCCAGGCCCGCGTTCAGTAGGCGATCCTGGGTGTGACGCGACAGAGCGACGCTCACGTCGGCGAACAGCTGGGGCACGATGGCGCGCGGATCCTTGGGCGCACTGGACAACGTGTGGACCGAGCGCGTGCGGCGCAGGCCGGTAGCGATGCGACCAGCCAGGCAGCTCTTGGGGTTGGGCGCGAAAAAGAAGTGCCACAGCCGGTAGCTGCGTGAGGAGAGCAGATGCGCCATCACCCGCGCCTGGTCTGAGAGCCCCGGCGCAAAACCACCCGAGTGTGCGCGGTAAATCGGCGCCAGGTCCGCCGACGTGAGCTGGGCATCGCTTTCGCCGCGGACCATCAGGGTGGCGCGGTGCCGACGCAGCCCGCGGGCGAGATCGCGCACCAGGTTCTTCCCGCTATCGTTCCAGGGTGGCGCAATGGGCTTCGAGACGAAAAGGACGGCGGCCATGGGCGCCAGGGCCTAGCACGCCGTTTCTCGATGTTGCAGGCTGTAGTACAAGGCTAGGTCAAGGATGCGTATGCCGAGTCATTTTCCAGAGCCCCCGGAGGACGAGCATGGCGAGGAGCCCGCGCGCGAGTCCCAGCCGCCTCCTCTCAGGGAACCGACCCCGGTGCCGCACCCCCTGAGCAGCGTGCCGCCGCCCCCGGCTGACGCCGCCGCCCCGGAGAGCGAGCGCCCCCCGCAAGCACCGCCCCAGCCGGAGCGCCGGCGCTTCGAGAGCAAGCTGCCGGGGCTGATCCGGCGAGGCATCGAGAAGGGCATCGAGGCGGGGCTCAGCACCTTCGAGAAGAGCATCGAGACCGGCCGCGAGACCACCGACGCCATGCGCGAGGTTTTCAGCGAGGTGAAGATGCCGCGCGACGTAGCGAGTGCCGTGGGCAAGGCCCTGCAGGAGGCCAAGCTGCCCAGGGAAATCGCGGGCGCGGTGTTCAATCAGATCGACGAGACCAAGAACGACGTGCTGCGCATCGTGGCCAAGGAGGTGCGTGACTTCCTGGACGCCACCGACCTGGCCTCGGAGATCAAGGCAGCGCTGACCAGCCTATCGTTCGAGGTACGCACCGAGATCCGCTTCATCCCCAACGACGCGGGCTCCGGGGTCAAGCCCGACGTCAAGTCGCGCACGCGGGTCAAGCGCACCGAACCGCGCTCCGAGAAGCGCCGCGGCCGGGCTAGCCAACCCCCGGACCGAGAAGAAGAAGACGGCGACGAGCCGGAGAGCTGATCCACAGGGCTGGTCGCTCTGGCGGCCGCAGACGCGCCCTACTCCACCAGGTCCTTCACACGCCGCTTCAAGAGCTCCACGCCATCGCGCAGCTGTCGCTCCACGCGCTCGAGCGGCATCAAAATATTGCTGCGTACCACTTCGTGCGGTCGGGCTCGGAACTTGGTGGACCAGACCTCGCCATTCCATCCCTGCGGCGGCTCCTGCGTGTAGTAGTAAGCCGCGAACGAGCGGCGGTTCACGTCGGCAGGACAGACCACGGGCTGGACGCCGTGATAGCTGGTGTTCGTGGTCTCGAAGATCAAGCACTGGTTGAGCAGCGGCAGAAACGCGTGCTGGCATTGCTTGACATCGGGGTCCCATAACTCGATCTGCCCGCCCCAGGCTTCCTGCCACTCGGGGTTCAAGTAGACGAGGATATTGAGCCGTCGGTGGAGCTTGCTCTCCACGGTGTAGTTGAAGTCCACGTGCACATCGAGACGCCCTCCGGCCCCCGTCACGTGCATGCCGCCGCCATCGAAGGTGGGGTCCGCCACCAACCGAGGAATACCGGTGATGACCTCGAGTGCGCCGAGAAATTCGGGTCCGCTCAGCACGTCTGCCAGGCGCTTGACGGGCACGGGGAAGCGGCCGCTGTCGGTGATTTGCACCTTGCGGCGCTCGTTCACGCCCGAGAACTCGCGCCCCTGGGCACGACTGTCATCGAACGTCGGGTACGCGCGCGCGACCTCGCGCACGAAGTCGTCGCGAAGGAAGGGACTCAGCCGGATCCAACGAAACGGGCGCGCCGCGTTGAACTCAGCGCGAAGCCTATCGACATCGAGTGGGAGCAGTTCCATGACGCGTTTGCCTCTTGCACGTGAGAACGCCGACCACGAGATCGCGCCGAACGACCGCGAGCCTTGCGTCGAGAGATGAGCTCGAGGTTACTCGGCCAATGCGCGGCCTATCACGCGAAATCTGGCGTCGCTGCGCTGGCGTCGAAGTGTGCACGACGCCCACGAATCCAAGAGGGCGACGGTTCGCGCGCGCTCTCGGCGCGTCAGCGGCGCGTAATGGTCACCTTGTTGATGGTGATCGCCGGCTCGGGCCGCTCGCTCCCCGGGTGGGACTTCGGCGCCTGCGCGATGCGGTGGACGTTCTCCACGGGCGAGCACTCGCCGAAGTTCGTGTACGTGCCCATTTGCGTGAGGTGCGGCGCCGCGGCGTCGGTGATGAAGAACTGACCGCCGTTGGTGTTGGGCCCGCGATTGGCCATGCACAAAAGCCCCGCGCGATCGTGCGTGGTGCCCGGCCAGATCTCGTCTTGCAGGTTGTAACCGGTGTCGCCGGCGCCCGTGCCCATGTGGTCCCCACCCTGGATCATGAAGCCCTCGATCACGCGGTGAAACGTGGTGCCGTCGTAGAGTGGCCGCTTGACCCAGGCCCCTTGCTTTGCGTCCCAAAACGGCCGTTCGCCGCGCGCCAAGCCCACGAAGTTGGCCACCGTCAACGGTGCCTTGTCGGCGTACAGCTTGCACTCGAGGTTGCCGAGGCTGGTCTCGATTTTGGCGTAGAGCGTGCCCTTGCCGGGGAGCCCGCGCGTGGCGTCCTCGAGCGTAAACTTCCCCCCCGCAGGATCAGGGGAGTCGGGCGTGCCTGGCCGAGCCGGCCGCGGCGGCGGCGCTGGCTGAGCGGCGGCCTCGGCGGCCTTCTGCATGCTGTCGCGGGTGCCTCGCGGCTCCGCGCTCGCGCCATCCTTGGGACGCTCGCGATAGAACCGCGGCTCCGGCGGATCGGCCTCGCACGCAACCAGCGTTGCGCCCAGACACATGCTCAACGCCAGAGAACCCAGCGCGCGTCGCTTCTCGTTTCCTGTCTGCATACGTCTCCCCCTACCCGCCTCGATCACGGTCTCTCACCTGGCGCAATGAAGCGCAGCTTGTCCCCCGCGCCAAAGCCTTGTCGCTTCGCAAAGCCTGCATTCACCTCGAGCACGTACTGGGACATCCCGGCCACCTCGCGGGGGCTCTCGGTGAGCGGCTCGGCGTTCTCCACCACGCCAACCACGGTCCAGTCCGAGTCGATGAAGAACATGTCGAGCGGCAGCAACGTGTTGCGCATCCAGAAGCTGTTGTGACGCTCCGTTGGAAAGATGAACAACATGCCTTCGAGTTCGCCCATCTGCTCGCGGAACATCAAGCCCATCTGGCGCTGCTGGTCCGTGGCCGCGACCTCCACCTTCACCGTCAAGGGTGCGCGCGGGGCCGCCCGCTCGAACTCCACGTACCCCGTGGGCAAGGTGGGCTGAGGATCGCCCGCCGGTCGGGGCCGGGCCTGGACGGCCTCCTTGGCTGCATCCGCCTGGACCACGGGTGCGCTTCCGCCGCTCGTCCCGGCGCCGTTGCAAGCTGCCCCGCCGACACCCCCCAGTAACGCCACGACCAGCCACAGCGTCCGCGCTTCGATCATGGCCCGCTGGCTACCATTCTCTGCCTGCTCCGTCGAGGTTTGGGCTCGAGGCGACGCTGCTATGCTAGCTCCCGATGTCGGATCGAAAACCAGGGCCCGTGGGCCTCGTATCATTGCTCGGGGCAGGCCCCGGAGACCCCGAACTCATCACCGCACGCGCCTTGCGCCGCCTCGGCGAGGCGGAATCTGGTCCTGTACGACGCATTGGTTCACCCCGATCTGCTGCGACACGCAAACCCGGCGGCCGAGCTGATCTTCGTGGGCAAGCGGGCCGGACGCGCCAGCGAGCGCCAGAGCAACATCAACGCGCGCTTGATCGGTGCAGCCCAGGCCGGACGGCGTGTGGTGCGGCTCAAGGGCGGAGATCCTTACTTGTTCGGGCGCGGCTCGGAGGAGGCCGAGGCCCTGGTGGGTGCGGGGATCCCCTTCGAGGTGGTGCCGGGCGTGCCCTCGCCCATGGCCGCCGCGGCCTATGCCGGTATCTCGCTCACCCACCGGGACCTGGCCAGCAGCGTGGCTTACGTCACGGCCACCGAATCCGAGGAGAAGGACGGCAGCGCACACGACTGGAGCAAGCTCGCCACCGCCACCCAGACCCTGGTGTTCTTCATGGGACTTAGGCGCCTCGAGAGCCTCATGAAGCGTCTGCACGACCACGGGCGGCCCGCTACGACGCCGGTGGCGGTCGTGTCCTGCGCGTCCTTGCCCAGCCAGCGCACCGTGGTTGGCACCCTCGCGGACATCGCCGAGAAGGCCAACCAGGCCAAGCTCGAGATGCCCGCCCTCACCATCGTGGGTGACGTGGTGAGTTTGCGCGAACACCTGCGCTGGTTCGACAATCAGCCGCTGTTCGGCAAGCGCGTATTGATCACGCGGCCGGACGGGCAGTCGAGCGGGCTCGCGCGGGCGCTACGTGAGGCGGGTGCAGATCCCGTGGAGCTCCCGAGCATCCAGATTGTGCCGCCGCGGGATCCGGCTTTGTTGGCTCAGCATCTGGGGCAGCTCGGCTCGTACCAGTGGCTCGTGGTCACCAGCGTAAACGGCGTTCGGGCCGTGTTCGACACCCTGCGCGCCCTGGGCCGCGACAGCCGCGCCCTCGGCAACTGTAAGGTCGCCGCCATCGGTCCGGCCACGCGCGATGCGCTGGTGGCATACGGCATCCGCGCCGACGTCGTGCCCGCTGAGTACCGCGGCGAGGCGGTGGCCGAGGCGATGCTCGCGACGGGTCCCTTGCAAGGGCAGCGCGTGCTCCTGGCGCGGGCCGAGCAAGCCCGCGAGGCCTTGCCCGAGCTCTTGCGGGCCCATGGCGCCGCGCTCGACGTGGTGCCGGCCTACCGTACCGAGCGGGCCAACTCCGAGCGCATGAATCAGATTCGGCGCCGCCTGGAGGAAGGCACCATCGACGTCGTCACCTTCACTTCCTCGTCCACCGCTGAACAGCTGGTGGCGGGCCTCGGTCTGGACGCCTCGGCCCTGCTGGCCAAGCCGCTCCGGGCCGCCATCGGCCCCATTACGGCAGAAACCCTGGCCAACCTGGGACTACCAGCCCACGTCGTGGCCAACGAATACACCGCCGATGGACTGCTGGCGGCCCTGACGGCCCACGCACGCGCCGATGGTCGATAGTGGCGTGGCAGCCGACGTCAAAGGGCCCTTGCTCGCGCGCTTCGAGGCCGAGCGAGAGGCCGAGCTGAGCTTCGCGCGGCTGCGTCGCACCAGCGCCATCGTGCTGGCAGTCGGCTCGCTTGCGGTGCTGCTCGGCAGAGTGCCCGTCGCAGTTTTCCTCGTTGGGGCATTGGGCCTCGCACTGTCTCTTGCGTGGCTGGTCCAAGCGCGCAGATCCGCACGACGGGCCCGCGACCCCGGGGCCACCTATCTTGCCGTCCACGCGCACGGCCTCGAATGGGCCGACGGGTTCAAAGCTCCCATCTGGGTTGCCTGGAACACGGTCAGCGAACTCGACGTCGACGAGGAGCACCTCGACGTCCGGGTATCGCTCAAAGGCGCGTCACCGCTACACATCGAGCCGCGCTACCCGGGGGTTGAAATCCACGAACTCGTGCGCACGTTGAGAAACGCTTGGCAGCGCTCGGACGACTTTCCCGAAGCCTGAAACGCAGCATGAGCTGTTACCAACTCGCCGTCGATGTAGACTAGGCGTCGTCGAGCGCGCACCTTCGCGCGCCACCAGGAGAGGACGTATGGCGCACAAAACCGACCACGACTCCGACGTGGTCACCGAGTCAAAGACTCGGGAAGAGGTCAAGCGTCCTCCGCTCTACAAAGTCCTCATTCATAATGACAACTACACGACGCGTGAGTTCGTGGTCGACGTTTTGAGGAACGTGTTTCACCACAATGAGACGGACGCCACGCGCATCATGCTCTACGTGCATCACCAGGGAGTCGGAGTCGCGGGCGTTTACTCGTTCGAAATAGCCGAGATGAAAGCGCGCAAGAGTGAAGAGCTCGCGCGCGAGCACGAGTTTCCGCTCAGACTCACATTGGAACCGGAGGACGATTGACATGGCGCAGCCGCCCCTGATTACGCGAGCCCTGCAGATTTCGCTGCGTAACGCATTCGAAGAGGCGGCGCGTTCACGTCACGAGTACGTCACCCTCGAACATCTGTTGATGTCCTTGGCCGACGATCGACGCACCGGGCACGCCCTGACCGCGTGCGGCGCCGACCTGCGCAAGCTCCGCAAGTCGCTGGTGAAGTATCTCACCGAAGAGGTGGAGAAGCTGCCCGAGGGTGTCGAGGTGCCGCCGCAGCAGACCTTGAGCGTCGAGCGCGTGCTGCGCCGCGCCGCCATCCACGTGATGAGCAGCGAGCAGGAAGCCATCGACGGCACCGCCGTGCTGATCGAAATCTTCGAGGAACCCGAGTCCTTCGCCGTGTATCTGCTCAAGAAAGCCGGCGTGACGCAGTTCGACCTCAAGCAGTACGTCTCCCACGGCATCGTGCCTGGCGTGAACGAGATTGCAATTCGCCCCACCCGCGGCGAGCGCGAGGCGCGCTCGGAGGAAGAGGAGACAGAAGCCGAGCCAGCTCCCCAGAAGAGCCCGCTCGAGGCCTACACCACGGATCTCGTGGCCGAGGCCGCCTTGGGCCGCATCGATCCGCTCATCGGTCGCGACCGCGAGGTCGAGCGGACGGTCCAGGTGCTGTGCCGGCGCCGCAAGAACAATCCGATTCTGGTCGGCGATCCGGGCGTGGGTAAGACGGCCATCGCCGAAGGCCTCGCGCTACGCATCCACCACGGGCAGGTGCCCGACGTGCTACGCGACGCGCGGGTCTATTCGCTCGACATGGGGGCACTCTTGGCCGGGACCAAGTTCCGTGGCCAGTTCGAGGAGCGCCTCAAGGGCGTGATCAAGACACTGACCGAGCAGGAAAACACCATCCTGTTCATCGACGAGATCCACACCATCGTGGGCGCGGGCGCCACCAGCGGTGGCACCATGGACGCGTCCAACATCCTCAAGCCGGCGCTGGCCGCAGGGAAGCTGCGCTGCATCGGCTCCACCACGTACCAGGAGTTCCGCAGCGCCATCGAGCGTGACCGCGCCCTGGCCCGACGCTTCCAGAAGATCGACGTGGGCGAACCCAGCGTCGCCGACACCATCGAGATCCTCAAGGGCCTCAGGGCCCGCTACGAAGAGCACCACCACGTGCGCTACACGGATGGCGCCATCGAGGCCTCCGCGAAGCTGGCCGCCGTGCACATCAACGAGCGGCTGTTGCCCGACAAGGCCATCGACGTGATCGACGAGGCCGGTGCGCGGGAGCGGCTCAAGCCCGCGGGCGAGCGCTCCAACATCGTCGACGAGGAAGCCATCGAGAAGGTGATCAGCCACATGGCTGGTGTTCCTATCAAGCGCGTCTCGGCCTCGGACAAGGACCGCCTGCGCAACCTCGAGGGCGAGCTGCGCTCGCGCATCTTCGGGCAGGACGAAGCGGTCAACAACATCGTGTCGGCCATCAAGCTCTCGCGGGCCGGCCTGCGCGCAGGCGACAAGCCTATTGGTTCGTTCTTGTTCTCGGGCCCCACCGGCGTCGGCAAGACCGAGCTCGCCAAGCAGCTCGCCAACGCCCTCGGCGTGCCCTTCCTGCGCTACGACATGAGTGAGTACTCGGAGCGCCACACGGTGTCGCGTCTCATCGGCGCGCCTCCCGGCTACGTGGGCTTCGATCAGGGCGGCCTGCTCACGGACGACATCCGCAAGCACCCGCACTCGGTCTTGGTACTCGACGAAATCGAGAAGGCGCACCCGGAGTTGTTCAACATCCTCCTGCAGGTGATGGACCACGCCACGCTCACCGACAACAACGGTCGCAAGGCCGACTTCCGCAACGTGATCCTCATCCTCACCACCAACGCCGGTGCCCAGGAGATGGCCCGCAAATCGGTGGGCTTCGAGGCCGAACAGCACGGACGCGATGCCTCGCTCGCCAAGCGGGTGGTGGAACGCACCTTCACGCCCGAGTTCCGCAACCGCCTAGACGCCTGGGTGATGTTCTCGGGTCTCTCGCGGGACGTCATCCTCAAGGTGGTCGACAAGGAAGTGGGCCTCTTGGCCAAGACCCTCGAGGACAAGAAGATCCGCATCGAGCTCACGCCTGCTGCTCGCGACTGGCTCGCCGACAACGGCTACCAACCCGAGTTCGGCGCGCGCCCCATGGCGCGCCTGGTGGAGTCCTCCATCAAGCGCCCCCTGGCCGAAGCCATCCTGTTCGGCGACTTGAGCGAGAATGGCTTGGTCCACGTCGACGTTGGCAGCGAAGGGCTCGTCTTGAAGTACAGTTAGTGGGCGCAAATGCCCATTCACATGCTGACGGACGAGCTTCGCTTTCCTCCGCCAGAGGGCGCCTCGGCTGAAGGCATCGTGGCCATCGGCGGAGACTTTCGTCCGGAGCGCCTACTCCTCGGATACGCCCAGGGCATCTTCCCATGGCCGAGCGAGGGCCTGCCCTTGCTCTGGTTCTCTCCCGACCCGCGCTTCGCGTTGGAACCACAGCACGCCCACGTCCCGCGCTCGCTGCGCAAGCTCATGCGCAAGCAGCCCTTCAGCGTGCGCTTCGACACGGCGTTCAGCGCCGTGATCCGCGGCTGCGCGGCCATGCGCCGACCCGGCCAGCGCGGCACCTGGATCACGCACGAGCTGGTGGAAGGTTACGAGGCCCTGCACGCGCGCGGCTACGCCCACAGCGTGGAGGCCTGGCTGGGCGAGCGTTTGGTCGGCGGGCTCTACGGGGTCGGCCTGGGCAAAGTGTTCTTCGGCGAGTCGATGTTCTCGCTGGTGCCCGATGCCTCCAAATGCGCCTTCGCCTATTTGCTCGGACAGCTCTTGGCCTGGGACTTTCAGCTCGTGGACTGTCAGGTGCATACGGAGCACCTGGAGCGCTTCGGCGCCGAGGAGTGGCCGCGGGAGGTCTTCCTGGGGGCGCTACGCTCGGCCCTGGAAGGCGAGACCAAGCTCGGTCCATGGCGTCTGGAGCTCTCGCTCGACCAGGTGCTGGAGCTCTTGCCGGCCTGAGCGGCCGAGTCCGCCTACACCGGATCGGAGCGGAAGATCACCACGCCCAGGTCCGGTCCGAGCACCTTCACGGGCAACACTCCAAAGGCATACCAACGCCCGAACTGCATGAAGTCTCCCGTGTAGCCGCCGGGGCTCTTGGCGAGCCCGCTCTTGCGAGCCGCTCCGTCGGGGACCATGGTGTCGAGATCTGGCGGCGTGCCGAAGTGGTGCAGCTTGTCGGCCTGGTACACGTAGACCCAGAGGATGGCGCCCTTCTCGCTCACGTGGTCCAGCTGGAGCTGCTTGGTGAGTCGCTGCGAGAGCCTCCACAATGGAATGCCCGTCAGCACCGCCCCCACCACCTTGTCGTCCTTGATGGAAGGCGCTGCGAAGAGCAGGGACACGCTACCCTCCCCGCCCTCCTCGATGGCCGGAAACGTGTCCACCGCGTAGCCCGTGCTGCCTGCCAGGGCCTTGCGCACCAGCTCGAAGACCTGACCGAGGTTGACCCCCGTCATGCGGTCCCTTTCGCCCTTGGCGTCGGTGGCGAGGACCACCCCGTTCGCGTCGACCGCGGCCGTGAAGGTGCGCGCGGACGCCACGAGCTGCGGAATGCCGCGCGGCGGCTTGGTCAGCAGACGCAGAGCGGTGCGCATCTGAGTCTCACGCAGCTTGGGATCCTCGACGGCGAAGCCTGGCGCGATGCGGACTCCCGCGGCCTTCACACCCACGAGGTGATCCTGGATGTCGTCCACGACCAACCCTTTCACCTCGGCGGCGTGGGTCTCTCGGATGACCTTGCGGGCGTTGGGCGCGCCATCGGGTCCGCACGCTGCGAGCGCGAGGGACCACAAGGAGAGCGACACGATGAGAGCGGTGCGCAGCGACATGCTGCGTGGACACTAGCCAAGAGCTCGTGTTCCCGGCAAGTCCGCGCTGCGCCACCGGCTCGGCGAAGGCAGGCTCAGCGCGAGCAGAATCCTTCGTAGTCGATGTACTCTTTGATGGTGGGGTTATCGCCGCACACGGGGCAGGTCTTGTCCCTGCGTAGCTTGAGCGTCCTGAAGCTCATCTTGAGCGAGTCGTAGGTCAACAGCCGCCCGACCAGCGGATCGCCCTGGCTGAGGATGATCTTGATGGCCTCGGTGGCCTGCACGACGCCGATGATGCCGGGCAACACGCCGAGCACGCCGGCCTCCGCGCACGAAGGCGCCAGGTGGGCAGGCGGGGGTTCGGGATACAGGCAGCGGTAGCACGGCCCCTTGTCGGCCCAGAAGGTGGTGACCTGACCATCGAAGCGGAAGATCGAGCCGTGCACGACGGGAATCTTGCGCCAGACGGTGGCGTCGTTGAGTAGGTAGCGCGTGGGGAAGTTGTCGACACCGTCGACGATCACGTCCCAGCCATGATCGAGGATGCGGTCGATGTTGGAGCTGTTCATGCGCTCCTGGAACTTCACGACTTTCACGTCAGGGTTCAGGTTGGTCAGCGTCTTCTCGGCGCTGTCTACCTTGGGGATCCCGATGCGATCGGTGCCGTGCAGCACCTGGCGCTGTAGGTTCGAGGAGTCCACGGTGTCCGCGTCCACCAGACCGATCGTGCCCACGCCCGCGGCCGCCAGATACAGCGCGGAGGGCGACCCCAGACCGCCGGCCCCGAGCAGGAGCACGCGGCTCTTCAAGAGCTTCTCTTGTCCCTTGTCGCCGACCTCGGGCAACAGGAGGTGGCGCGAGTAGCGTTCGAGCTGCGCAGGCGTGAGCTGCGCAGGCGTCTCCACCGGATAGCCCATGTCCTTCCAGCGCACGAAACCTGGGTTGGCCGACTCCACCTGGGAGTAGCCCATCTCCGCGAGCACCTTGGACGCGAAAGCCGAGCGGACGCCGCCGGCGCAATACACGACCAGCTTGGCGTTCTTGTTGGGCAGCTTGCTCTCGGCCTGCATCTCGAGAAAGCCGCGCGGCAAGAGGACGGCACCCGGGATGAAACCGTTCTTGGTCTCGTCCTTCTCGCGCACATCCACGAACACGTAGTCTTCCTTGGCCTCGAGTCGGCGCTTGGCTTCCTCGAGCGTGACCTGCTTGATGTGGCCCTTCACGTCCTGCAGCAGATCCGAATAGGTCTTCGCCATGGTCTTCGAACTCCTCACACGCGCCGCTGGCGCGACCCGCCAAGCGCTCTAGGGCGCTGGCGAGGCCCGCAATATGGAAACCGCCAGCAGCAGCGTCAAGCACGCTCGGCAATGGGCGGGGGCTCCATACGCGCGCGTTAACGGGCGATGTGCCCACGACTCACTAGCCTCGTGGGCAGTTGGACGCGGGCCATGCGCAGGACGTTACGAGCTGGAGACGCGAGACGCCGCTGGGACGGGGAGAGCGGCGAGGTTTCAGGTCAGGCGGCGGCCGTGCTGAGGGGCATGTAGCCCTCGAGCGACGCGTAGTCCGACAGCAGTTCCTGCAGCTGCTTGCGAGCCCGGTGCAGGCGGGACATCACGGTGCCGATGGGGCAGCCTAGTTCGCTGGCCACTTCGCGGTAGCTCAGGTCCCCCAGGTCGACCAACTCCACGACCGCGCGAAACTCCGAAGGCAGCGAGGCCAGGGCCGCGCCCACTTCGTCCCCGAGGCCGTCGCGCTCGGCGGCGCGCACGACGCTGCAGGTGGTGGCTTCGCGGCGAGCTTCTTCACCCGCCAGGCGGAACAGCTCGCGCTCGCGACGCTGCTTGCGGTAGGCGTTGATGAACGTGTTGACGAGAATGCGGTGAAGCCACGCGCGGGCATTGGAGCCGGGCTCGAAGCGATCCCAGAACGTCCAGGCGCGGAGCACTGCTTCTTGAACCAAGTCATCGGCCTCATCGAGGCTACCGGTGAGACGTCGTGCGGCCTCCCGAAGAGCGGGGGCATGACGCGCCACGGCGGCGTCGAAAGAGTCGTCCTGATGCGCGGCGAGCTGGCTCTCCATGCAGGCATCTCCTGTTTGCGGGGGTCCCCCCTCCGCAGTCACGAGAGGAGCTTGTGCAACGGCTATGCCCAGACCTGTAAGCCTATGATTGAACTTGGCTTTGCTCGAAGACCGCCCGACTTAGCCCGAGATCGAGAGCAGCAGCCGCCCGCGAACCATGACATCTGCGCCATAGGGTTCGGCACAGGTGACGCCAATCCTTCACACAGCGCGCGTGGCTCGGGAATAAATGTAAAAAGATGTATTGCGACTCACACGATCGCCCGGGTGCTTCACGTCACTGAAATCGGTCAGTCACGCCCGCGGCACTGCTCGAGGGCTGCGGCGAGGAACCGAGTCACATCGCTAGCCACGAGCCCGCGATCACCCTGCACGGCGAGTGTGCCCGCCCGTGCGTGCAGCTCGACGCCGGCCCAGGCTGCCTGAAACGGACGCAAGGAGACGGTCAGTGTGGCGATGAGCCCGGCCAACACATCGCCCGTTCCCGCCGTGCCGAGCGCAGGCGTGCCCGCCGTGCAGACGCGGAGGAGGCCACTCGGCGAGGCGATGACCGTGCGGGCCCCCTTGAGCACCACGACCTGGCCCGAAGCCTCGGCGAGGCGCTGGGCACTACCGCAGCGGTCGGCCTCGACCGCAGGCACGGTGCAGCCCAGCAGGCGGGCAGCTTCTCCCGGGTGGGGCGTCAAGACGCGTGGTCCCTTGGCGTACTGCAGCAGATCCACGTCGGTGCCCAGGGCCGTCAGCGCGTCGGCGTCGAGCACGCAGGGTACGGGGAGCTGACGTGCGAGCTCGATGGCCAGCGTGCGTTTGTCGGGGGTCAGACCGAAGCCGGGCCCGAGCAGCGCGACGTCGCGCGCTTCCGCCAGACGCAAGGCATCTGCCAGGGCGTCGTCGTCGGAGAGAGCCTCGGTCATCACCTCCAGCACCTTGTGCTCCAGGACGCGCTGGGTCTCCGCGTCGCTGGCGATGGTGACGAGTCCCGCGCCCGCGCGCAGCGCCGAGATGGCCGACAGCAAGGCAGCGCCCGTCTTGCCCCGTGACCCCGCCAGGATCAGCACCCGTCCGTTGGTGCCTTTATGGGCGTCGAGAGGTCGCGGCGTCACCGCACGTGCCACGTCCTCGGGTTCGATGATCCCCCAGGGCTGATCGGGCGCCAGCGGCACGCCGATGGCCACGCACTCGGAGCGCCCGGCCAGTGCGGCGCCGGGAAACTGGTGCAGGCCTGGCTTGTGGGCGGCGAAGGTGGCCGTGAAGCTGGCGCGTACGGCTACGCCGCGCACCTGGCCGGTGTCGGCATCCACGCCGCTCGGCAGATCGAGCGCGAACACCGGTCGGCCCGCGTCATTGATGGCGGTGATCGCGTCGGCGTAGAAACCGGTGATATCGCGATCGAGCCCCGTGCCGAACAGTCCGTCGACCACCAGCGAAGCCTGCGCGAGCTGCACACGCAATGCGTCGAGGGACCCCTGACAAATCTCGGGCTCGAGGCCCAACGCACGCAGCGCCTGTAGATTGACGGCGGCGTCTCCCTGGACCTTCGCGGGATCGCCCACCAACACGCAGCGCGGCCGAATGCCTCGCAAGGCGAGCTGACGGGCCACCACCCAGGCATCCCCGCCGTTTTGTCCGACCCCGCCCACGATGAGCACGCGTTCGAGCGCGGCCCCGGAGAACTCCCGCATGAGCAGCTGCGCCGCGCCGAGGCCTGCGTTCTCCATCAGCACCACACCGGGCACCTTCAACCGCTCGATCGCGTCGCGGTCGAGCGCACGCACGGCATCGCGCCTCAGCAAGGGTTTCACGGGACCTCAGGGCTTGTAGCGGCGCGCGAGCAGCTCGCCCAGCGCGTCGCGCAGACTGTCACGATTGTAGCCGTATCGCGCGTAGAGTCGCTCGCTGGCAGCCTTGGCCAACTCGGCGCGATCGTGGCTCAACCCATCCTGCGCTTCGTCCGCCAGCCGCCGCATGATGTCCTGGCCGATCTCCTGCAGATGCTTGCGACGGTCCGCGAAGTAGGCCTCCTTGAGGCGCTCCAGGTGACGTGGGAAGACCTTGCCGTACTCCACCTTGTCGCCCGGATGATCGATGGCGTAGCCGGCGATGGCGTTGATGAGGCCGCGCCGGAACGTGTCGGTGTTGCTGCCCGCGCCGAGCGTCTTCTCCACGCTGGCCATCATCTCGCGATCGGGCTCCTCGTTGACGCCCGTCACACGGTTGAACACGCGCTCGCCCTTGATGTAGTGGGATACGTGGGTGATGTAGCGATCGAAGAGCTCCCCATAGCGAGCCTCCTCTACCAAGCCCGTCGAGTCGCGGAATTCGCGGTCCACCCGGTCGAGCCAGCGCTCGCGCACCTGCTCGATAAAGCCGGCGTGGTCGTGATAGCCCGCCGAGGGAGTCTCCCGCAGGAAGCCGTAGTCTCCGCCCCGGCACAGCGCGCGGATGCACGAGAGCACGGCGAGCGGTGAGAGGCAGCTGTACTCGGGGTGTTGTGAGGCATCGAGCAGCAGCGTGCGCATTTCGCGTGGCGAGGCACCCGTGAGTCCCTCGTAGACGGCGGCCTGCTCGGCTTCGGTGATGATCTCCTTGATGCCGTTCTTGAGGCGCAACGTCTCGTCGGCGCCCATGCGCTTGGGGGTGATGCCGTCCGCGTAGAGCTCGGCTTTCTCCATGGGCGTGAGGTCTGCGGCGAGCGAGCCGAGCTGCCGGTCGGCGTAGCGCTCCGGGTCCGCCCGGCGCAGGCGCGAGAGCACCGCCCACAGGGCGCCGATGTACATCGCGTGCGGGGCCACGTGGACGCGAACCTGCGAGGCGATTCTGAGTCTCGTAGATGCGCTGTTCCTGGCGGTAGTCGCGCAAGTAGGGAACGCGCACGAGCTGGATGCGGCCGCGGAACGAGTGGTAGTCCGGGTGCTCCTTGAACGCATTGAGATGCAGCTCGTTGGAGCTCGCCATCATGACCGCGTTGATGGGCAGGGTCGAAAACGTGAGCGACACCTCACCGGTCTCGATGGCCAACAGGAGGTACTTCCAGGCGTCGAGCGGACGCTTCAAGAGATCGCTGTACTCGAGCAAGCCTCCGGAGGCGTCGACCAGCTCGCCGTAGGGTTCGAACATGGTCAGTGAGCTGAGCGAGGCGGGGAGCGCGTTGAGTGAGGTGTCGGCCGTGAGCTGACGTTCACTGGCGTCGACGGCCATCTGCGGGCCGATGGTGACGGCGCCGGTGCGATAGCGGCGCGAGATGGTGTAACGCTCCACCTGCACGTGGGCGAGGACGCGCGCCAGATCTCCGCGGTAGGCCGTGAGCAGCGCCTCGAAGATTTGGCGATTCTTTTGGCCGAGCTGGCCGCGCAAGATGCCGAACGGTGGCGCCTCTCCGAGGTCGCGGGCGCGGAACGCCTGGTCGACCAGGGCAGTGCGCTCGTTGAGCGGCACGAGCAAGAGCGGGTGCTCCCGCAGCGGGCTGCGCAACTTCACGTCGACCCGCCCCTCGGGGAGGTGCGCATAGGTCTCGCCGGGCCGCGGTCCGTCGTCGCGTGAACCGAAGCCGATGGTCTTGCCATCGGTGCCGCGCGGGAAGATCCAGGAGAAGCGGTAGAGCGAGCCCTCGGGTTGCTTCGAATAGTGCTCCAGGGCGCGCATGATGCAGGCGGCGAAGGTGCTCTTCGCGCTGCCGTTGGGCCCGTGCAAGAGCAAGAGACGGTTGGCGCGGCCCTCGCGCACGAAGTTCGAGAGCGCACGGAAGAACGCGAGCTGGATGGACTCGTGACCCACCAAGAAGTCGCTCGGGCTCAGTCCTTCCTCGCGCTCGAACTCGAGGTCGAACAACTTGAAACGGGTGAGCTGTCCCCAGGGACGGTGCACCTCGTAGGTGCCGTAGTACTCGAAGCAATCATGCAGGTAGCGCGCGGCGTCGCGCGAGTGCCGATAGGGATGTTGCGCGAACTCATCCAGGTACTCGCTGAACGACAGCACGCGCTTCTCGGCGTCGAATCGCTCCCGAACCCGTGCTCCGATGCGTTCGAGCTCATGCTTCAGGTCAGCCATGCCTTGAGCTTACACCTCCAAGGCGAGACGGGCGTGACCTTGTTTGGAAGGCGCTACTGAACCTTGAGCGCCACGGCGACCGTGCGCTGATCCGGCACGCAGGTTTCCTTGGTGCAGACCGCGAAATCCACCGTAGCGAGCAGCTCGTGCGTGCCGGGCTCGGCCGAGAAGCCGAGATCGAAGCGGGCGCGCTCCTGGCCGATTTGGGCGGCGTCGGCCTTGCCGAGAGAGCCCTTGGTGAGCTTCACCGCCGACGGTGCCTTGAGATCCACCCGCAAGGGATAGTCCTCGTTCACGTGGTAGCCGCCGCGCGCTTCCAGCACGAGCTGCACACTGCCGGCTTGGCCGGCGGTGTAGGTGGGCTGGCTCTCGAGGGCCAGGTGAAAGCTGGTGTCGTCGATGCTCGGCTTGGGAGGCTCCGCCTTCTTCTCGGCAGGCGCAGCCGCAGCCGGCGGGCTCACTTCCGGAGCGGCGGCCGCGGGGGGCTGGGATTCCTGTCCAGAGCAGGCCGAAAGGCCGGCGAGACACAGGGCGGAGACGGCGATTCTCAGGGTGCTCATGCGGGCAGTCTAGTCCACACACCCAGGTGCGCCTCGTACTAGTTGTTGTGCACGATCACGCGCTCTTCGGGTTCCCCCCCGGAGGAGCTACGCGGGCGCACGCGCGTGACGGCGCCTTCGGTCTCCGTGAGGACTTCTTCGCTGGCCGGGGAGAGGTGAAAGAATGCCTTGGGTTCCCCGTGTTCGTCTGGAGCCCACTTCACGAAGGCCACGTATTTGTGCTCGGACAGGCGCTGGATCGCTTGATCCACGCTGGCGAACCCGGCGGCGCTCGCGTCGGTCGCTAGCTCAAGCTCGTCGGAAGGTCCCTTGCCCGAGATGACCCGGTCGACGTGGGCCGCGATGCGATGCGTGACGCGCTGGTCGGGTGCGGTGTCCGTGCGCAGCGTGCGCACCGAAATCAGTGCCACCAAGTCCGAGTCGCGCACGCGCTGATCGAGCTCGGTGCTCCAGTCGTCGCGCCAGCGTCCTTCGAGGCCTTCGGGCTTGGCGATGAAGTCCACGCCGCGCTCGAACAGGTGCGCGTCGGCCGAGGACAGCGGCGCGGCCTGGGTGGTAGGCGAGGAGCTCGTTTTGTGGCACGCGCTCGCGCCCATCGCGGCGATGCTCAGCAGCAGCGTCGCCGCACGGGCCCCTGCGTGAGATCGGTGGGACAGGTGGGGCGTTGGCAATTTCCGTTGCATCGAAGTCCACTGTACGTGGCGATTACAAACAGTTCAACGGTGCCCCAGCGTGCGGTCACGGTGCGGGAGGCGGCGCGGCGTCATCGTGCGCGCGGGATGCCCCCTGCCCGAGCTTGTTCCAAAGCGCCACAAGGTCAGGACTGAGCGGAGCCTCGAGCTGCATCGGCGCGCCGCTCAAAGGATGTTGAAATGAGAGCTTGTGCGCATGAAGCGCATGTCGCTCGTGTCCCAAACGTGCGATCAGCTCCGGCGTCAACCCGGTCTCGATCACCTCGAGGAAGGGAGCCTCACGCTCGGGACCATAGAGCTTGTCTCCCACGATGGGGTGCCCGATGGCGGAGAGATGGACGCGCAGTTGATGTTGCCTCCCCGTGTGCGGGAAGAGCTCAACCAAGCTGTGGCCAGGCACGCGGGCGCGTACGCGATACTCCGTGACCGCGGCGAGCCCCCCGCGGCGGACCTCCATCAGGATGTGAAGCCCCTGGCTGGCGCGCTCCATGGCGAGGTCGATGGTGCCCTGATCGCCCTTCATTTCGCCGCTGACGATGGCCAGATACGTCTTCTGCATACGGCGATTTTCGAAGGCGTACTTGAGCATGCGCTCGTGCTCGAGCGTCTTGGCGCACAGCAACAGCCCGCTGGTCTCGCGATCGAGGCGGTGCGCGATGCGCGGCGCCTGCTCGGCCCCATAGGTCTCGCGCAGGATGAAGGAGACCGTGTTGCGGTGGTAGCTGGCAGAGGGATGCACGGGCAGGCCCGGCGGCTTGTTGATCGCGAGCATCGCTTCGTCCTGGTAGACGATGGGCAAGTCGCGGGGTGCGCTGGGCTCCTCGAAGGGGGGACGTACCAGGTAGACCGTTTCCCCCGTGCGCACGAGGTCGCTGGCACGCTTGCGCTGGCCGGCTTCACTGTAGGCGCAGGCCTTCACGATCTTCTGCGCCCGCGTGCGCGACAGGCGGGGGATTCGGGTCTGAATGAACAGATCGAGGCGCATGCCGGCAAATTCCGGGGCGACCGGGAATTGCAGGATGATGGAGTTCTCGGCGCAGCCTGGTGGCAGCTTGAACAGTCCAGCGGATGCCATAAATGAGGCCGAGTGGGGCCCTAGCATTCGTGGGGTACCCTCGCAAAGTCGACCATGAGCTCTCCCTCTTCCCCCTCCGGACCGCCTGCTCTCCCAAACGGGACGGCTTCGGGCCGACGGGAGCGTTGGCGCTGGGCGGTGGTGGTGGGCGTACTCGGGGTGCTGGGACTGGTGCTCTGGGGGCTCTTTGGCGGTGCGAAAGCCCCCCCGGCGGAACACGCGACGACCGGAACCCTCCCAACGAGCACGGCAGCCCTCGACGCGGCCGTCCCGGAACCTCCCCGGCGAGAGCTATCAGGGGATCGCAGCTTGGCCGGATTCGTGCGCGATGATCGCGGCCAGCCGCTGGCGGAAGCGCTCGTGCGCGTCAGCTCCGTGGACGACCCGGATACCTTGCCCAAGGAGTCGCGCAGCGATGCACAGGGCGCGTTCCGGATCGAGGGGCTGCCGGCCGAGCCCCTGACGATCGAGGCGAGCGCCATCGGTCACGACACCGTGGAACACGTGGTGCGACCGGAGGATCAGGGCCCGCTGGCGCTCGTGTTGCCGCGTCAGGGTGAGCTCCTGGTGGTGCTGCGGGACAGCCCAGGGAGGCCGGTGAGCGGGAGCGAGGTGATGGTGACGGGCACGGGGCTGTGGCCGGCCGCCACCTGCACCGCCGACGAGCAAGGCCAGTGTCTGTTCGAGTCACTGCCAGGCGGGCAGTACCAGGCGCGCGCGCGGCGCGAAGACCGGGTGGGCTTGCCCTCGGCGACGCTCGAGGTGACGCCGGGCCAGCGTGCACGCCTCGAGCTCACGCTGCAGGAGGGCAGCCGCGTGGAGGGCGTGCTCACTGACAAGGAAGCAGGCCGCGTCATCGCGGGAGCCCGCGTCAGCGTCCAGGACCTCACGCCGGGGCTCGCGCCCATCGGCGTGATTACCGGGCCCGACGGGGTCTTCGCGGTCGTGGGGCTCTGGCCGGGCAACGTTCGCGTGGAAGCGAGCGCCGAGGGGTTCGCCCCGGAGAGCGTGGAGCTTCGGCTACCCAGCAAAGACAAGCTCGCCCTCGCGCTCCATGGATTGGCGAGCCTCTCCGGCAGCGTGGTCGACGAGAGCGGGCGCGGCGTCGCAGGCGTGCTCTTGAGCGTATCGAGTCGCGAAGGCTTGCCGGTCGCTGCGGGCTTGCCGCTGAAGGTCTCGGACGTGCGGGCCTCGGCGTTGGCCATTGCAGGTGATTTGCCCGGTGAGCTGGGAGTGACCCAGGGACCCGTACCGCGCATCCCGTTGGTGGCGGAACACACCTTCGCGCTCGGGACCTTGGCCGCAGAGAGCGCCGCGGACGGCGCGTTTCGCATCGAGGGGCTCAAGCCCGGTAGCATCGTGCTGCGCGCGAGCCGGCCAGGCTATGCACCGGTGACGTTGACGCCCGAACCGCTCGCGCCTCACGCTGAACGCAGAGACGTGCGCATCGTGCTGCGCGAAGCGGGCCGCGTGGAAGGACGCGTCTACGACGCACGCGAGCGTGGCGTAGGTGGCGTGTACGTGGCTGCGTTTCAGGGCGACCAGGCAGAGCAGACGGGACTGACGGACGAGCGGGGCGAGTTCGTGCTGCGCGATCTGTTGGGACCCGTGACGGTGCGCGTGCAACCCGAAGGACGCGATCCGCTGGTGTGCGAAGTCAACGTTCCAGCGCGGGGCGTGGCACGCTGCAATGTCTCGATCGCGAGCGAGCTATTCCGCCTGCCCGTGCGCGTGGTCGATGACTACGGTTTCGGCCTCGATGGGGCCGTGGTGAGCCTCAAATCCGCCGAATCGAAGCGCGCCTTCACGCAGGTAAGCCAGCGCGACGGCCGCGTGCAGTTGCGCGAGCTCCCCGCCCCCCCCTACCTGCTAGGCGTGGAGCTCACCGGCTACCTGCCTTTGGTCGACGAGCCCGTCGATCGTGCGGAGCAAGAAGTGCGCGTCACGCTGCGCAAGTCCGCCAAGCTCGCCGGCACCGTGGTCGATGCCATCGGCCATCCCGTGCCGGGTGCCTTCGTCAGCACCGACGATGGCGACGCGACCACCGAGACCGACGAGCATGGTGCCTTCGCCCTGACGCAGGTCGCACCCGGCGCGTTGACCGTGTGGGCGGCGCATCCGGAGGTGGGCGAAGGACGCAGCGCGGAGGTGCGAGCGCGAGCCGGTGAAACGTTGGCCAGCCTGCGCGTCGTGCTGCCCAAGCACTACAGCGGCGAGACGCGCAAGGAGACCGAGACGCATAAGGAGACCGAGACGCCTCGGACCCAGCCACGCGAGCGCGAAACCAGCAGCGAAGCCCCCGAGGAAACCAGGGCCACGCCGACCCGTGCCCCCGAAAAACCCGCGGACTTCACCATGGAACAGCGCCCCAATGCCGTGGTCGTGGCGGCGGTGGCGCCGAACGGCGCAGCAGCGCGGGCGGGCATGCGGGTGGGCGACGTGCTGGCCGCCATCGACGGCGAAGACGTGCTCTCGGTGGCGCACGCGCGCGGCATGCTGCGCGACCCGCCGAACACCAATGCCCGCGTGCGTCTGCTGCGCAGCCGCCAACCGATCAACGTGCGCTACCGACGTCCGGGGCTGTGAGCCCGGCGGCGGGGCCCATCAGGAGGCGAGCCAGGTGTCGCCGCGCCTGACCGCACACCCTTCCCGCTCGAGCTTGATCAGGTGAGCCTCGGCAGAGAGCCGCGCCAGGGGCCAAGCGAACTTGGACGTGTCGGCGTAGGCGACTGGCAAGAGCTCCTCGACGTGGGCCTCCTTGCCGAACTCACGCAGCGCCTCGAGCACCTTGGCTTCGCGCGCGAGGCGGTGCTTGATGTAGAAGCTCAAGCGCTCTTGCGGGTCGAGGATGGGCAGACCATGGGCGGGCAAGAGCTGGCTCGGCGCGAGGCGCTGCATGGCCGCGAGCGAGTCCAGGTAGAGCTGCATGTCGCCGTCGCGAACGTCCACCAGGATGGTGCCGACCGAGGCCACCATGTCCCCCGCGATCAAGGCGCCCGATTGTTTGGCCAGGAAGCATAAATGACCTGGCGCATGTCCCGGCGTGTGGATGACCTCGAGCGACAGCGCGGTGGGCCCGTCGAGCTCGATGTGTTCGCCTCCCTCGAGCACGCGCGCGATGGGCACCGCGGCTCCGAGGCGCTGCTGCGTGCCGGCGTGAGCCCATAGCGGCACACCAAGGCGCTGTGCCATGGCGACCGCGCCGCCCACATGGTCAGGATGATGATGGGTAAGCAAAATGGCCCGCAGCCGCAGACCGCTCTGCACGCGCTCCTCGACCCAGCCGCTCAAACGCGCGATCTCGTCGGGGAACGGGGAGGCGGGCTCCACCAACACGCACTCGCGCGTGCCAACCAAGTAGGAATTCGTGTGGGTCGCCGGCGGTAGCGTGGGCGTGCGAACCGAGAGCATGGAGATGCCCTCGGCCACCTGCATCGGCACCACGGCTTCGTTCATGGGGAGGTCAGGGCGCGGTTCCGAAGCTGGGGACGCGCGGCGCCTTCGGCACTTCGATGCCCATGCGGTTCGCGTAGTCCCGCACCGCGTCGTTGCCGGCAGCGCCCATGGCCGCCACCGGGAACATGCTCGAATGCAAGGGCGCGGGCAGCATGGAAGCGAGGCGGCCCTCGGGCTTGTCGCTGGGGTCTCCCACCAGGCTCATGCACGACTTCACGATGGCTTTGAAGGTTTCGAACACGCCTTCGCCCTTGAGCGCGCACGCCTGATGCTCTGGCACCCCGTCGGGCACCGCGAGTGCTTCCTGCAGCTCGTGGATCGGCATGGAGCTCGGCAGGTCGCGCTTGTTGTACTGGACGACCAACGGCATGCGACTCGGGTCATCCCCCTGCAGCAGCAGGTTCGCCTCCAGGTTGCGGATGCTGGCGATGTTGTCGTCGAGGCGCTCGCGCTGGCTGTCCACCACGAACACGATGCCGTCCACGTTGCGAAGGACGAGGCGACGGGTGCGGTCGAGGGCAATCTGCCCAGGGACCGTGCACAGGTGGAGGCGGACCGTGTAGCCGCGGAACTGTCCCAGGTCGATGGGGAGCAGGTCGAAGAAGAGCGTGCGCTCGCTCTCGGCGTTCAGCGACACCAACTTGCCACGGTGGGCGGGATTGCTCCGCTTGTGGATCTGCTCGAGGTTCGTGGTCTTACCGCCGAGCCCGGGCCCGTAGTAGACCACCTTGAACTGAATCTCTCGAGTGGCGTGGTGAATGCGAGGCATACCCTGCTCCGGACGACGGGGGTAGATGCTCGCGGAAGCTAGCACGGGCGGGTGGACACGGTGAAAAAATACGCGTCGTGTGTTCAGGGTCATCAAGCGTCAAGGTATGGCAGGCCACCTCAGCGGCTCACCTATCTGCAGCTTGTCTTACTAGTTGGGGCCTGCGGTCGATCGCCAGGGCTCGAACCGAGCGAGGGCTTTCGGCGCATCCAGTCCCACGAGGCTGCGCTGGCCGAAGACGCGGCACGCCTGGAAGCCAGCTCGGATTGCCAAGCATCGGGACAGCTCGTGCAAGCCCTCTGCGGAGAAAGCGAGGCCCTCTGTCAGACGGCAGACGAGCTCGCTGACCCCGACGCGCGGTCACGCTGCGGACGGGCGCGCGACGCCTGCACGGGTGCGCGCGAGCGCATGCACGGCGGTTGCGCTACGCCCGCGACACCATGAGTTCCGCACCCGAACCAGACTGGGTTTCCGGCCTCCGCCAGGCCACCCGCAGCGCCGCGGCGATCGCCCACGGTGAGGTCGAAGTGATGCGCGGAGCACGGCCCGCGTTCTTCGACACCGATGTGGCGCGAGCCCTCTCGAGTGCGCTGTTCGCGGCCTTCGTGGTGGCGGCCGCCATCTTCCGCGAGCGCGTTGGCGGCGCGGGCGCCCTGGACTTGATCGCGCTGCTTTTGCGAGCGGCCAGCGTGGCCTTCGTGTTGCGCGCACTGATCGCGCTCGGGGTCCTGGTGAGGCGCGCGCGCGGCGAGACCGACGCCGCCGAACACACGCTGGCCTTTGGCACGGCAGGCATTCTCTTGCTGGGCCCACGCGGTGAGGTGTCGGCGAGCAAAGCCGACGTCCTCGCCGTCGCCCTGCCCGAGCAACCCGAGGGCGGCGCCGCCCGCAGCCCGCGCAAGCCACTGCTCTTGGTTCTCAAGCCCGATGGGCGACCGCGGGCGCTCGAGATTCCCCCCTACTTCGCAGGTAGCCAGGACATCCTCGCGGCGCGCCTCACGCGCTGGCTCGCGCGCCCCGAAAGCGAGCCCGAGCGTCGCTTCGAGCGGCCCAAGCCCAACCCCGAGGAGCAGTATGCGCGCATCGCCCGCGGCTCCACCGAGGCGGGCGAGGTCTGCGTGCCCGAGGGTCTCGGGTATCGCGTGCGGGCGCCCTATGGGGCCCTGTTGGGTTGCCTGTTCGCGGTGGACACCGTGCGCAGTGCGGGTCCCATGGCCAAGCAGTTGTGGCCCGGGGTGGCCGCCGCCTGCGCGCTCGCGCTGGCCTTTCTGGCCGGGTGGTTCGTATGGATGAACGGTCGGCGCAAGAGCCGCCTCGGCATCGCCATGGCCCTCACGCGCGAAGAGCTGTTGCTGCGTGGCAAGGCGGGCGTGGTCGGGATTCCCTGGGGCCAGTTCTCCGAGATCGACGTGGACCTACGCCTCACCTGGTCGCCGTTCTACGGGAGCTATCCAGTGCGCGTCCTGTCGCTGTCGACCCTCGATGGCGAACGTGTGCTGTTCGACGGGGGCTTTCTGGGAATCGAGCCCGAACACGTCGCGGCGCTCTGCGAGGGCTACCGCCGCAAGCTCGTCTGAGCGCCGACCCGGAGCCGCCGGGCGAAGCCCTGGAAGCTCAGCGCGGCAGGCGACGCTCGAGCCGACGCAAGCCCTGCTTGAGCACCAGACCCAAGCCCGAGCGGAAGGCGCCGGAGACACCGGGCAGCGTGGTCTCCAGGGCCACGTTCCAGCGCACGCGCGCGCCGCCGCGGCCGTTGGGCTCGACTTGAATCTCGCCGCGATGGTGGCGCAAGAAGGGTACGCCGCGGCTGATGCGATAGACGATGCGCGAGGGAATCTGGCGCTCGATGACCTCTTCGTCGAAGTTCATCGGTCCAAGATGAATCCGGCGCACGGTGCCGACGCCGCCGTCGGGCACGCGCTTGGCCACGGTGATCTTTCCGCCGAGCCAACTGCCCATGTTCGCGTGATCGTCGAGGGCAGCGAAGACGATTTCGGGGGCGTTCGGAAACTCGTGGGCGATGGTGATGTCGTTGGGCACGGCTCAGCACTACACCAGGTGGTTCGCTCGTGTCACGGCGAATGCAGCGAGACCGAGGGCACGCCCGCGTCGTCACCGGCATCCGAGCTCGCTCCGGCGTCCCAGGGCTCCGCTTCGGGCGCCGGGATCTCCGGCTGGGCGAGCGCGGCGACCACCGCGATGAGCCGGGCTTCGCCTTGCACGCGGACCTTGAAGTGGGTCGCCTCGCGGGCGGGCCTCAACACCGAGACCTGTTGTTCCCCAGCACGCAGCGAGAGGGTTCCTCCATCGAGCTCCAAGCGAGCGCCGGGCGCCTGCGCGTCGACGAGCCAGGTCACGCGCACGGACTGGCTTGGACGTGCCACCGGCGGCAGGCTCAGTTCGGCGTCCGCACCGGGCACGCAGCGATAGTCCGCGCATGTCCAGCTGCCTTTGCGACGGGCGCCGTCACTCAGGACGCTGCCGTAGCGACTGCTCGGCCCGAGGGCTCCTTCGGCCATCAAGATGCGGATGCCGTCGGGGATCGAGCTCTCCATCCCGAGGTAGCGCAGCACCAGGGGCACCACGCGCCGATCGCGCAACGCAAGCAGCGCGCGCGCCTCCGCTCGACGCGCGGGTTCGTAGCGCTCCTCGCCCAGCGCCTTCGCGAGCCCGCTGCGTGCCGCGTTGCCGCCGAGCTTGCCCAGCGCGTCGGCCACAGGCTCGCGCAAGCGCACGTCGGCCAGCAACGGCAACAGCGAGTCCACGGCCTGCGGCGAGCGCGAGTCGCCGAGCGCAGCGATGGCACGCACGCGGTCGCCCTCGGCCGCGGACTCATCCAGCGCGAGTTCACCGAGCGCAGGCAGCGCCTCCGGGTGGGCTTGCTGGGCCAACGCGAGCGCGGCGCGGCGCACGAGATCGCGCTGTGCAGCCGAAGCTTCATGGGCAGGCGTCGGTACGAGCAGTGAGAGCACGGCGGAGCTCGCCTCACGGCTGCCGAGTTGGAGCGCCGAAATGGCGGCCTCGGCCCGCACGCCCAGGTCCGCGTCGTCGTTGCCCAGCCGCACGAGCATCGGCAGCGCAGGCAAGAAATGCAGCTCGCCAAGTCCGCGGGCTGCCGCAGCGCGCACGGCTGGACGAGCGTCTGCCAAGAGCGGCACCAGCTCGGGCCCCACGCCGGTCACGCCCAACTTGGCCCGCGCGAGTGCCTCGGGGAAACCCACCCCGTTGGCCACTGCCAGCGCCTCCGTGCGGGGAATCGTCGAGACGAAACGGTCGATCTCGCCGCGCAGGCGCTCCACGTCGAGCGGCCGATCCGGGGCCTCGTTCTTGAGCTCGGGAGGATCGGTCTCGAGGTCGAACAGCTGACAGTGCTCCTGCTCTCCCATGCAGACCACCTTCAAGCGCCCGTCCGTGGCCATGTGGCGCTGCTCGACGCTCGCGAAAGCCACCTGCGGGCCTGCCTCGGCGAATCCGTTCAGCACGGCGCCCAGGTCGTCTCCTCGCATGCGGGCCTCGCGCGGCACCCCGGCTGCACTCAGCAGCGTGGTCCCGACATCCACCAGCTCTACCGGCGCATCACTCACACCTGGGCTCACCTGGCCCGGGGACGACCACAAGAGCGGCACACGCACCTGTTCATCATAGAGCGTGGTGCCGTGGTAGCTGCCTCCGTGCTCACCGAACTCCTCGCCGTGGTCCGCCGTGACGATCACGGTCCCATCGGGGTGCGCCGCGCGGAAGACCCGCACCAGCTCGGCGATACTGCGATCGCAGGTGCGCACTTCGCCGTCGTAGCGCGCGCGTGGAGAATCACCGGTGACGAACTCCGGCGCCGGCTCGTAGGGCTCGTGGGGCTCGAACAGGTGCACCCAGATGAAGAGCGGATGCCCACGATCGACCCCGTTCAAATAGGCCTCCAGCTGCGACACGCGCTGGGCCGCCGACGCGAACATCTCCTTGCGGTACTCGAAGCCGAAGCCACGTCCGCGCAACAAGTCGAAGTTGGCGCCGTCCACGAAGAAGATGGCGGGCGGGTAGAACGCGGCCGTGCGATAGCCGTAGCGACGCAGCAAATCTGGGAGCGTGGGGTGATCGCGCTCGGCCCCGGGGAGCTCGAGCACCGGCTTCATGAACTTGGCGGTGAGCAAGCTGGCGAGCGCGTACGAGGTATGGGGCGCCGGCGTGTAGGCGCGACGAAACACCATGCTCTGCTGGGCGAGCTCATCGAGCTTCGGCGTGACCCCGGTCCCACCATAGGCCTTCAACACATCGGCGCGCAGGGCGTCGACGGTGATCAGCAGCACATCCTTGTCCTGCAGGTTGATGCCGCGAGCCTGGGGCGCAGCGGGCGCGTTCTTCTCGGGACGGACGGCGATCCCCCGGGCGTCCTGATCCGCGTTGGGTCGCCGCCGGCCCACGCTGCGCAACACCGGCGCGAGGAGCTTGGCCGTGAACGGCGCAGACTCGCTGACCGCGTAGCTGGCGTTGCTCTGATGGGCCAGGGACACCATCGAGAGCGGCGCCGTGATCGCCACCAAGGCGCTCCCCCAACGCACCCGCCGATCGGCTTTCGGCAGGAGCGCTCGCGGAAACCCCACGGCAGCCAGCGTGGCCGACAACGCGGCAGCCCAAAGCAACAACCAGTGGAACGCCGGATAGCCACGCGGCAACACGGCGCCATCGACGACCAGCGCGGTGGCCGCGACGACGGCACAGGCGAGCGCCCAAGCGACAGCAGGCCTGAGCGCGCCCTGGGTACGCACGAAGGTCGCAGTGCGCATGCCGATCACCACCATCAGCGCGATCAGCACGGCGATGCCCAGCGCCAGGAGCGGCCGTGCGGCCAAGTCGCGCACGCGCCGCCCTTCGGTGAGCAACCAGCCCGCCCAGCCACCCGCAAGAAGCGAGACCAACGCCACACCGATGCGCGCGCGGAAGCCCACGTAGTCGGCGCGCGTGCTCCAACGCAACGGCAACCCGAGCAGCAAGACCAGGCTCGAGAGCGCTGTCCAGGCTGCCAACGCATAGCGGCCGAGCTCGAGTGAGCTCAAGAACAGCGAGCGCCCCCAGCCCAAGACCCGCACCAGCTCGAACGACGCGAGACAGGCCCCCGCGACGAGCAATGCGAGGAGCTCTCCGTCAGAGCGCGCGGGCTCGCGCGCTCGGGTGACACCAGAAGAAGTACGACGACCCATCTACAAGCGACCGACCATACGCTCTCAAGGAGCCCAGCGGACCTCGGAGATCTCGTACTTGCGCGTCCCACCGGGCGCGTGCACCTGCACCTCGTCGCCAGCCAAGCGGCCGATCAAGGCCTTGGCCATGGGCGACGTGACCGAGATGGTGCCTTTCTCAGTGCTCGCCTCGGAGGGCCCCACGATGCGATAGGTGAGCTCGCGATCGCTCTCGAGATCCGTCAGCGTGACGTAGGCGCCGAACTTCACCTTGTCGCCGGAGAGCTTGCTGGTGTCGATGACCTCGGCGCGCGAAAGCTGATCCTCGATGTCGAGGATGCGGCCCTCGATGTGAGACTGCTTCTCGCGGGCCGCGTGGTACTCGGCGTTCTCCTTGAGGTCTCCGTGGGCGGCTGCGGTGCCAATCTCCTCGGAGATCCGCGGACGCTCCACGAGCTTCAAGTGCTTGAGCTCACTCATGAGAGCCGTATGCCCCTCAGCGGTCATCGGAACGCGTTCCATAGAAGCGATTCGTACACTCTTGGGGTTTTGGTCGCAACCCCTGCTTGGCCAGCGCCGGGGGTCGCCGAGCTGGCGCCTACCGGCTCCTCAGATCGCGCAGCGCACGGTCCGAAAACCTGAGCAATTCGATAGCCCCTGGGCCTTGATTGAAGGCGTAATCGTGCTCACCAGGAGTGACGATCAGGGTGTGTGCCACATGTCGCGCCCGCAGCTCCTCGGAGAACTTGCGCGTCACCGGGAGCAGCGGGTCCTTGTCGCTCGAGAGCAAGCGCAGGGCTTGCGATTTCTGCGCCGAGGCCTTGGCCGCCCGGTCGGCGAACTCCGCCTCGCGGCCCCGGATCGCTGGCTGGATGGTCCCGACTGCGCCGAAGACTTCCGGATGCCGCAGCCCGACCTCGAGGGCCACCATGCCGCCGAGAGAAACGCCATCGACGCTCACTTCTCGCTCCGTCTGGCTCGCCACGGGGAACGTGTCGCGGACCTTGGGCACCAAGCGCTTGGCGACCCAGCTGGCGAAGGCCTCGATTTTCTCGGGATGATCGACCTGCGCCAGGAGATCGGGCGTGTAGATCCCCACCACGAACACACCGCGAAACGGACGGGCCTTGAGCTCACCGTTGAGCGCGCGCAGTTCCTCGTCGCGCACCAGGCCGCCGAAGTCGTCCTTGGTGAGGTTGTTGCCGAGCAGCGCTTCGAACGCAGGCCCGAGGCCATAGCGCTCGAGCCACGCGCGGTACCCCTTCTCGGGTCCCTGGCGCGACTCACCCATGCCGTGGAAGGCGATGACGATGGGCCAACGCTCGTCCTTGGCACGCTCGGTCGGCCAGACCGCCAGCGCCGATTGCCGCTCGCCACTCGGGCCGTGGATGGCGAACCGCACCGTCTGGAGCTGCCCTTCGGCACGCGTCTCGCGCGGCGGTCCAAGAAACACGGCTGCGCCCAGGATGACGACGACGCAGCCGGTCAACATGGACAGACGCATGGCGTTCTCGGCTCTCAGGCGGAGGGGAAGACGGAGGGCGTCCCGCGACGCTGGGTGGCCGCGTGGTACTCCTGCAGCGAGCGCACTTCCACGGGTCCTTCGAGCGAGGCTTCGATGGCTGCCACCGCGGCTGTCGCCGCGGCCACGGTGGTGAAGTAAGGCACCGCGCTGACCAGGGCTTGGCGGCGCATCGAGTAGCTGTCTCGGATGGCCTGTGCGCCCTCGGTGGTGTTGATCACCATGCAGATCTTGCCGTCGCGCAGGTAGTCCACGCTGTTCGGCTGTCCTTCGTAGAACTTGTGCACCACCTGCGCTTGCACGCCGGTACGCGCCAGCGCCTGGGCCGTGCCCGCGGTGGCGATGATCGAGAAGCCGAGCTCCACCAGGTTGCGTGCGACCTCGCAGGCGGACTGCTTGTCGTCGTTGCGAACGCTGATGAACACCAAGCCCGACTTGGGCAGGCGCGTGTTGGCCCCTTCAGCGGCCTTCAGGAAGGCCTCGGCGAAGTTCTTGGCCACGCCCATCACCTCACCGGTGCTGCGCATCTCCGGCCCGAGCAGCGTGTCCACGCCGGGGAACTTGGCGAACGGGAACACCGACTCCTTGACGGCCACGTGCGGAGGAATGACCTCCTTGGTGAAGCCGAGCTCCTTGAGCTTCTTGCCGGCCTGCACCTTGGCGGCGATCTTCGCGAGCGGCACGCCGATGGTCTTGGACACGAAGGGCACCGTGCGCGACGCGCGCGGATTCACCTCGATGACGTACACCGCGCTGCCGCGCACCGCGTACTGGACGTTCATCAGGCCGATCACGCCGAGCTCCAGCGCCAACGCGCGCGTGGAGGAGCGAATGGTGCCGAGCACCTCGGGGGGCAGCGCGTGGGCCGGCAGCACGCTGGCGGAGTCACCGGAGTGGATACCGGCCTCCTCGATGTGCTGCATGATGCCGCCGATCACCACGCTCTCGCCGTCGGCGATGCAGTCCACGTCGACTTCGATGGCGTCCTTGAGGAACTCGTCGACCAGGATGGCCGTGCTCTCCACGTCGTCGAGCGCCTCGAAGGCTTCGCGCATGTAGCGGGCCAGGTCGCTGGAGCTATGTACGATCTCCATGGCGCGGCCACCGAGCACGTAGCTCGGGCGAACCAGCACCGGATAACCGATGCGCTCTGCGACCTCGAAGGCCTGCTGCACGCCGTGGGCGATGCCATTGCGCGGACGGCGCAGGTTCAGCTTGGTCAACAGCTCGTCGAAGCGCTCGCGGTCTTCGGCGCGGTCGATGGCATCGGCAGGGGTGCCGAGGATCTTCACGCCGGCGCGCGCCAGGCCCACCGCCAAACGCAGCGGGGTCTGACCACCGAACTGCACGATCACGCCATCGGGCTTCTCGACGTCGATGATGGACATCACGTCTTCGAAGGTGAGGGGCTCGAAATACAGGCGATCCGAGGTGTCGTAGTCCGTGGAGACCGTCTCGGGGTTGCAGTTGACCATGATGGTCTCGAAGCCGAGTTCGCGCAGAGCGAACGCGGCGTGGACACAGCAGTAGTCGAACTCGATGCCCTGGCCGATGCGGTTGGGTCCGCCGCCGAGGATCATGATCTTCTTCTTGTCCGTGGGGCGCGCTTCGGACTCGTCGCCCCAGGTGGAGTACATGTACGGAGTGAGGGCCTCGAACTCCGCGGCGCAGCTGTCGACGCGCGCGAAAATCGGCGCCACGCCGCTCGCCAGGCGCTCCTTGCGCACGGTCAGGTGGTCGCGGCCCGTGAGCTGACCGAGCATCACGTCGGAGAAGCCGAGCTCCTTGGCGCGGCGGAACACGTCGCTGGGGATGGGCGCCCCCGCGAAGGCCTTGAGCTTGCGCTCCTCCTCCACGATCTCGACGAGCTGGGTCAAGAACCACGGGTCGACCATGGTGGCGCCGTGAATCTCTTCCAGCGTCGCGCCCACGCGCATGGCGTCGACGATGTACCAGAGGCGGTCGGAGAGCGGCGTGCGGATGACCTCGAGCAACACCTCGCGCAGCTCGTCGTCGCTCGGCACGGGCACGCCCTCGCTGAGCTTGGGCACGGCACCCATGGGCACGCCGGTCTCGCGCTGCTTGCGCAGGGCATCGCGCAGGGCGCGGTAGTCCACGCGGTCCGTCAGCGTGATCAGGCCAGGGCGGCCGATCTCGAGGGAACGCGCAGCCTTCTGGATGGCCTGCTTGAAGGTGCGCCCGATGGACATCACCTCGCCCACCGACTTCATCTGGGTGGTCAGGCGAGCGTCGGCGCCCTGGAACTTCTCGAAGGCGAAGCGAGGGACCTTGGCCACCACGTAGTCGATGGACGGCTCGAAGGCAGCGCTGGTGCCGGTGATGCTGTTGCGGAGCTCGTCGAGCGTGTAGCCCACGGCGAGTTTGGCGGCGATCTTGGCGATGGGGAAGCCGGTGGCCTTGGACGCCAGCGCGCTCGAGCGGGACACGCGCGGGTTCATCTCGATGACCACGATGTCGCCGTTCTTGGGGTTCACGCCGAACTGAATGTTCGAGCCGCCCGTGTCGACGCCGATCTCGGTGATGATGGCGCGACCTGCGTCGCGCAGGCGCTGGTATTCTTTGTCGGTGAGCGTCATGGCCGGCGCGACGGTGATGGAGTCGCCGGTGTGCACGCCCATGGGGTCGAAGTTCTCGATGGTGCAGATCACCGAGAAGTTGTCGACGCGGTCGCGGATGACCTCGAGCTCGTACTCCTTCCAGCCGAGCACGCTCTCTTCGACCAGACACTCGTGGGTCGGGCTCTGCTGGAATGCCCAGCGAATCGCCGTGTCGAACTCGGTCTTGGAGTACGCGATGCCACCGCCCGAGCCGCCCATCGTGAACGAGGGCCGCAGGATGACCGGGTAGCCGATCTTCTCCACCGCGGCGTAAGCCTCATCGAGCGTGCGCGCGAGGAAGGCCTTGGGACAGCGCAGGCCGATCTTCTCCATCGCGTTCTTGAAGAGCTCGCGATCCTCGGCCTTCTTGATGGCCTTGACGCTCGCGCCGATCAGCTCGACGCCGTACTTCTCGAGCACCCCGCGTTCGTTGAGGGCCAGCGCCAGGTTGAGCGCCGTCTGGCCGCCCAAGGTGGGCAGCATCGCGTCTGGACGCTCGCGGGCGATGATGGCCTCCAAGACCTGGGGCGTGAGCGGCTCCACGTAGGTGCGGTCGGCAAACTCGGGATCGGTCATCACCGTGGCCGGGTTGGAGTTCACCAGTACTACCTGATAGCCCTCTTCTTTCAGGGCCTTGGCGCCTTGGGTGCCAGAGTAGTCGAACTCGCAAGCTTGACCGATGACGATGGGACCGGATCCTACGAGTAGGATCTTCTTCAGGTCGGTGCGGCGGGGCATCGAGCGCGCGGATTATCACCCCCGGGAGTCCCGGGCAACCGCTCCCGAACGCTCTAATACGGGATCCCGGCTGCGATTTCCTCGAGCAAGGAATTCGCCCGTTCACCCCTTGCCTCCACCACTGCCGTGCGGCCCTGGGCGTCGAGCGCCAGGCGGATCCACAATCCCTGCCCGCCCAGGGCCTCGGAGAAGCGATCCCCCCACTCCACGATCACGATCGCATCGCGACCAATCCGCTCGACCAGGCCCAATTCGACGAGTTCGTCCGCGTCGCCTAGCCGATAGAGGTCCGCGTGGACCAAGGGAGGCGTGGTCCGGTGCTCATTCACCAGCGTGAACGTCGGGCTGGTGACGGGCAGCGCGGCGGGCACACCGAGCTTGCGGGCGATGGCTCGAACCAGGAAAGTCTTGCCCGCGCCGAGATCGCCCTCGAGGACCAGCAGATCGCCGGCCCGCAGGGCAGCCCCCAGGCGCGCGCCCAGACGACGAGTGGCCCGGCGGTTGGGCAAGGGTAGCGAAAGGGTCGCGGGAGACGCTCCTGGCACGTGGGTTGCCGCATGGTGATGGAGCGCGTCGGTCCGCGCCAGTGGCGGCAAGAGACAGCGGTTTCCCAGAAGGTGGGGTCGAGCAGTAGACTCGCTCACGCATGGGCCTCATCCGCTGCGCATCTTTGTCTGGAGCATTGCTCATGCTGCTCGCCTGGCTGGCCCCGGCTCGCGCGGAAGACGCGACGGACGGGCAGCGCTCGCCCGTGGCCCAGCGCTACGAGCTCGACGCGACGCTCGTGCCCGAGCGGCACCAGGTCCGTGGGAGTGCGCTCATCGAATTCACGAACACCAGCGCGAGCGCCGTGGACGAGCTGGTCTTCCACCTCTACCTGAACGCCTTCCGCGATCGCGAGAGCGTGTTCATGCGCGAGTCCGGCGGCAGCATGCGCGGCCAGCACTTCACCGGCCGCGGCTCCATCGAGCTCTCCAGCTTGAGCGTGGACGGAAAGGAGCTCTTGGCGCGCGCGCGCCAAGAGCTGGTGAAGGGCGACTTCACCCAATTGGCGCTGCCCCTCGAGAAGCCAATCGCGCCCGGGGGCAAGGTCGTGATCGAAAGCTCGTTCGTGTCCACCCTGCCCGAAGTCTTCGCGCGCAGCGGCTACGCGCACGATTTCTTCTGCGTGGCGCAGTGGTTTCCCAAACTGGCCAAGCTCGAACCCAACGGCACCTTCACGAGCTTCCCCTACCACGCGCTCGCCGAGTTCTACGCGGACTTCGCGGACTACGAGGTCACGCTGCGCGCGCCGCGCGAACTCGTGGTGGCGGCGAACGGCAAGCTTATTCGCGAGAGCAAGGGACAGCAGCAGACTGCGCGCACCTTCGCCATCGCTCGAGCCATCGACGCGGTCTGGGTGGCGGGCCAGTCGCTCGAGGTGCAGGAGGAGCAGTGGCGGGAAGTGGCGGTCAAGTACGTGTACGCGCCGGGCTACGAGCTCGCGCTCGACGAGCACATCGAGATGGTGCGCGCCGGGCTCGATCACTTCGGGCGACGCTTCGGGGCCTATCCCTACCCTACCCTCACCGTGGTGGTGCCGCCGCGTCGCGCGCGCGGCGCTGCGGGCATGGAGTACCCGGGCCTTTTCTTGACGGACGGAAGCTGGCTGCCGGCCCCGGGAACGCCGGGTGCCTCGGGAGCGTTCGTGACCGCCCACGAGCTCGCCCATCAGTGGTTCCCCATGGTCTTGGCCAGCAACGAGATGCGCTATCCGGTGCTCGACGAGGGCTTCGCGGAGTGGGCAGCACTGGACTTGTTGCGCAAGCACTTCGGCGAGGTGGGCGCCTTTTCGAGCTGGCTGCCGTTCCCACGCTTCGAAGTGGAGCGCGTGGGAACCTTCACCTTCGATCACGCCATCGCGCCAGGACTGTCGGCGCCCGCATATACACCCTCCGAGTACGGCGCGAGTGTCTACGGGGAAGCGGCACTGGCGCTGGAGACCATCCGGCGCGTGTTCGGTCGCGCTCGCTTCGAGGAGGCCATGCGTCGCTACGCCCAAGACAACTGGTTCGGGCACCCCACCCCGGTCGACCTGGCGACAGCCTTCGACCGCGTCTACGGGCCGGGCTTTTCCACGCGCTTTTTGCTGCCCTTGCTGATCGCCGGTGAGCGGGTGTCCCTGCGCATCGTGCAGGCGCGCACGCTGTCGCGCGGCAAGGGTTTCGTCACCGAGGTGCGCGCGCGACGCGCCGGCAACGTGCCCTTGCCGAGCTGGCTCGCGGCCTACGACGCACAGGGCAACGAACTCACCCGCGTGCTCTTCCCGGAACATCTCAACGCGCTGAACGCCACCCTCGAAACCAAGGCGCCGGTGGCCCGCGTGGTGCTCGATCCCGACCGCGCCGTCTTGGTCGACGCCTCGGTGCGCGATCAGGTGGTGAGCTTCGCGCCGCCGCGGCGCTCGAGCTGGATTGGCCGCGCCGTGGCCAGCGCGCAGATGCTGCTCTCATGGTTCGGCCCATGAGGGAGTGGATGTCCAGCATGCGCGCGCTTCCGATGACCTTCGTCATCTACCTGACCGAGGCTGCGTTGGCGCTCGTGTTCGGCCTGCCCGCCGCGCTCGAGCTGACCCGCTCCGCCCCGCAGGGCGCGGATTCGACGGCCGACGCCGAGCGGCTCGAGTTCTTGCTCGGTCTCGGACAAGCAGGACGCCTGGTCGGCGCCACGGGCCTGTTCGCGGGAATCGCGCTGTGGCTACTCGCTCCCTGGCTCCAAATGGCCTGGCTCAGCGCTCTCTCGCGGCGCGAGAGCGTGGGTGAATCCCTGGTCCAGGGCGCGCGGCTCTATGTGCGCGCCCAGCTGCTCGCGATCCCGGTCGTCATCGGCGTGGCACTGTCGCTCGTGCCCTTCGGCGTGGCCGCTTGGGGGATCTCGCAGCTGAGTGCCTCCCAGCTCAACGATCGTGTCCACGACCTCGGCATCGCGTGCGCGCTAGCTCCCGGGCTGCCGGTCCTGCTCGCCGGCCTCGCGTGGCTCGACCTGGCGCGCGCGCGTGCCCTTCACGAGGGTCCCTGGACGAGCGCCGTGCGCAGCCTGCGGGCGGCGCTGCAGCCCGTCACCATCTTGCGAGCCCTGTTCTTTGGCCTTGCGGGCTGGACGCTGTTCCTGCTGGCTCAGGCTCCGCTCCTGGAGCGCCTCGGCGGGCGTCCGTTGGTGGTGCTCGCACTGCAATCGGCGGTGCTGGCGCGCCTATTCTTGCGCAGCCGCTGGCTGGCAGACGCGCTGACTTGCGCCGAGGCGAGCGCCGGGTCACGAGCAAGCGAAGCGTACGAGTGAGGTCGTCATGGGCAGTGGCTTTCGAACCGAGCAGCACGAGGGGATCGCAACGTGGACCTTCGACCGGCCGGAAGCGCGCAACGCCATCGACGAGGGCGTGGTCGACGCCCTGAGCGCGGCGCTCGACGCCGCCGAGCACGACCGCGGGCTGCGCGCGGTCGTGCTCACGGGCGCCGGAGATTCGGTGTTCGTATCGGGGGCCGACCTCAAGTTCCTGCGCTCTGCCACGCCCGAGCGACGTGAGCTCAACGACACCCGCATGCTGGGGTTGATGGACCGACTCGAAGCCCTCCCCGTACCCGTGATCGCAGCCCTGAATGGCGCGGTGATCGGCGGCGGCACCGAGATCGCCATGGCCTGCGACCTGCGCATCGCCGAGCCGCACACGAGCCTCATGATGAAGCACGCAGCCATGGGCATCTCCCCTGGCTGGGGCGGCCTGGCACGCATGGCAGGCCTCGTGGGCCGCAGCACATCTGCCAAGCTGTTGTTCACGGCGCTGCCGGTCGGGGCCGAGGAGGCCCTGCGGGTGGGCTTGGTGGACGAGCTCGCGGCCACCGGAGGGTCCCGTGAGCGCGCGCTCGAGCTGGCGCGCGCCGTGGCTCAGAACTCGCCGACTACCGTGGCCGAGGTGAAGCGCCTTCTGTGGTTCACCTACCGGGCGGGTCCACAGGCCGGTAGCCCGGAGGAGCGTGCGTTGTTCCTCGTGCGCCAGGCCAGTCCGGACCACCGCGAGGCTCTCACCGCGTTCTTCGACAAGCGCGGGCCCAACTTCAAGCCGCGCGGCGAGGGCTGAAGCCGCCGATGACTGGGCCTTAAACGCCGCGTGCCCGCGCTCGTCAAAGACGGGCACGGGCACGAGCGCCTTGCTTGCGCAAGGCTGACACGGGGACCGCGTCTTACTGAAGGCGCAGCGCGATGCCGATGGCCTCACGCAGGCGGAAGTACTCCTGCGAGACGCTGAACAGGATGAGCTCCTTGGTCTTCTCGGTGGGCGACAGGTCGTCCGGACCCGCCGACTCGAGCTGGCTCAGCATCGCCACGGAAGCGTCGAGGTCGTTGGACACCAGGAAGCCCGCGCGGCAAGCCGTGAGCTCCACCGTCTGGATCCAGCGCTTGATGTCCGTGCGCATGCCGCGCTTCGCGAAGATCTTGCAGGCCTTCGCGATCTCCTCGACCTGAGCAGGCTGCATCTTGGCACGCAGCGTCGCCCAGACCTTCTCGGCCTCCGGCGTGCCCTCGCCCACCGAACGCATGGCGATGATGAGCGCCTCACGCAGCTCCTGCGCGCTGGGCAACATCTTGCGGATGTAGTGCTCGGCGCGGTGATACGCGAGGTGGTGGGCCGTGATGAACTGCAGATCCTTCGGCTTGTAGCCGCGCAGGAGCAGCATGCCGCAGATGCTCGCGGGCGGCGTGACGAGCTCGCTCTTGAGCGAGTACGGCATGTCGCTGCGCAAGAACAGGCGCGGACGCACGTCGGGAGACAGCACCTGCAGCGACATGGCGAACGCCTGCGCCACCGAGGCCGTTTCCTTGGCGAAGTCCACCGGCTTGAACTTGGCCAAGCCCGTGGTCTTGTCGGTCACCGCCGAGTAGCGGCTATCGAACAGCGGACCGCACAGCGAGCGGAAGACCATGGACACTTCACGGTCCTGATCGGGGTGGTAGAGGTCCGACAGCCAGTGCTGCGCGGTCAGGCGCGAGCTCGGGTTGCCCGAAGCCACCTTGTACTGCTCGTAGAAGTTGCTCTGGTCGCCGTCCGCGCTGCGCAAGAACATCAGCGTGCGGGCCACGCACCAGGCCTTGTCGTACTCGCGGTTGTCGAAATAGAGCTTGTAGAGCGAGTGGTACGTCTCGGCCTTCTGCGGGTCCTGCCGCAGGAGGTACTCGAACTCGGCCACCGCGTCGCCGAACTTGTTCGGCAGCTTGGCGTAGAGCTCGGCCAGGATCTGGTGCTCCTGCACGTCCTCGGGCTTGACGTCGCTCGCCATCTTGAACGCCTGGGCAGACGATTCCATCTGCTTCAAGCGGTCGCGATAGATGAGACCCAGGTTGTGCCAGAGGCTGAACTGGAGCTCCTTGTCCGGGTTCGGCGTCGCCATCAAGCGATGCAGCATCTTGCGGAAGGCGCGCTCGAGGCCCTTCCAGTCCTTCATCGTGGTGAGCAGCTTGTTGACCGCTTCGAAGGGCTTGAGCTGCGTGACGTCGAGATCGAGGGCCTCGTTGAAGCGCGCCAGGGCGCCCTCGATGTCCTTGAGCTCGTCGCGCATGATGACGCCGATGGTGTAGGCGTACTTGGCCTTGGCCGCCGTGCGCTCGTCGAGATCGGCCACGCGCTGGATGATCTCCGTGGCCTCCTTCCACTGCTTGGTCTCTTGGTAGAGCTGCAGCAGCTTGTGGAGCAACACGTGGTTCTTGGGCTCGATCGACACGGCCTCGGCGATGGCTTCGATGGCCTTGGCGCGGTTGTCGAGCTTGTCCTTCCAGTGGTCGGCGATCTCCTGCAGGAGCGTGAGGCGCGTGGCCTTGTCCGCACCGTCGAGGAGCTGCTTCTTGTAGTGGATGACCTGGTCCCACGCGTTGTCGTCCGCGTGGATCTCGATCACGCGCTGCAGGGTCGTGCGGTGCCCCGGATCCTGCTCGAGGGCCTTGTCGAACATGTTGAGGGCCTTGCGGCGCTCACCCTGCTCGAGCTTGACCACACCGAGCTGATGGAAGGCCTGCACCACCTCGTCGGGCGACAAGTCGTCGCGGTGCTGCATCAACAGCACTTGGTAGAACTTGCTGGCCTTCTCCCAGTCCTTGAGCGCGAAGTGAGCCTCGGCCAAGCCCTGGATCGTGGGCAGGTGCGTCTGGTCGAGCGTATAGGCCTGTCCGTAGGCCTTCACCGCCAGCGAGTGGTCGCCCAGCTTGCCCGCCGCCTGACCCAGCAGGAAGGAGAGCCGCTGATTCTCGTCGGCCGAGCGCTTGGCGCTCTGCTTCACGAGGAGCTGCAGGAGCGGGAGAGCCTCGGCGAAGCGCTCTTCCTTGACGTAGTCGTCCACCAGGGGCAGCGCCGCGTCTTCGTTGGTGTCGTCGTGGCGCAGGGCCGCCTCGAAGCAGGCCACCGAGCGCGTGTACTCGTCGAGCCGCTCGCGGTAGATCTGACCGAGCTCCACGTTCAAGCGCGTGAGGACACGCGGCGTGGTGTGGTGCTGGATCTCCTGCTCCAGGGTGCGCGCCGCCGCGAGCCAGTCGCCGCCGTCGACGTAGACCTTGCGCAGCGCCTCGAGCGAGGGCAGGTGCGTGGGGTCGATGTCGATGGCGCGCTCGTAGTGCCGCACCGCGCTGTTACGCTCGCCGAGCTTCTCCTCGAGGATGCGACCGATGCGGAAGTGCAGGTCCACCTGCTGCGCCGGATCGCGCTGCAGCTTGGCCAGGCGCTCCAGGGCATCGATAGACGAGGCGTGATCCTCCGTCTTCTCGTACAGCCGCGAGAGGGCATCGAGGGCCTCGACGTCGTTCTCGTCGAGGTTGGTGACGTTGAGGTAGGTGTCGATTGCGCGTGCCGGATCCTTGAGCTCCTTGGCGTAGGTGCTGCCGAGGGCCTTGTAGATCGCGATCTTCTCCGCGCGGTCCGGCGTGGCCGAAACGTGACGCTCGTACGTGTTGAGCACGTCGTCCCAGCGCTGCAGCGTGCGGTAGATGCGCGACAGGCCAGACAATGCGTCGAGGTGGTTCGGGTCGATCTCGAGGATTTGCTCGAGGCGCTCCGCGGCCTTCTCGGGCTTGACGAACTCCTCTTCGAAGAGGCGCGCCAACTTGCCGAGGATGGCGATGCGCTCCTTCTCGGTGCGCACGGCCTCGAGCTGTGCCTCGAGGATCTTGGGCAGGTCCGGCCAGCGCTCGCGCTGCTGGTACAGGGGCTCGATGCCACGCAGGGCCGCGAGGTTCTGGCCTTCCACGGCCAAGACCTCCTCGTACTGCTGGATCGCCTTGTCCACGTCGTTGAAGTGGTCGCGGTAAGAGGCCGCGAGCTCGAGCTTGGCTGCCAGTACGATGTCCAGGTCCTCCTGGGACAGCGTGTTGAGCTCGCCGCCGCGGAAGCCCGCCTTGCGCTTGAGGACCTCGACCAACTCGTCCCACTCGCCGCGCTCGCGATAGATGCGCTCGAGGGCCACGAGGGACGGCAGGTGAGCACCGTCGAGTTCGAGGGCCTGGCTGTAGTACGTGGTGGCCTGCTCTGGACGGCTGAGCTGCTTCTCGCAGAGCTCGCCGAGCTGCACGTACACGTCCATCTTGTCTTCGTCGCGCGACGCCACCTCGAGCATGCGCGCGAGCACTTGATAGACGGTGTCCCACTGACCGAGCTGGCGGTAGAGATCCGCCATCTGGCTCATCGCCTGGTGATGCGCGGGATCGAGCTGCAGGATCTGCTGGTAGTAGGGGATGGCGTAGTCAGGACGCTCGAGGAAGCGGCCGTACCACTTGGCGCAACGCAAGCAGAGCGCGATGCGGGTGGACTGCGGGATCTGCTGCGCCAGGGCCTCGTTGGCCGTGGTCAGCACCTGATTCCAGCCCTGAACGGCCTGGGCGAGACGCTCGAGCTGATCGGCCGAGGGGCCGTACTCGTAGTCCTCGGTCCATGCGACGAGCAAAGCGTCGAAAGCCTGCTGGGCCTCGTCGAGCTTGGTCTCGTAGACCTTGGCGGTCTTCATCAGGAGCTGGATGCGCGAGGCGCCGTCTTCCACGGCCTCCACGCGAGCCAGGTACAGCTCCACCAGCGACTCCCACTTCTCGCCGTCGGTGTAGATCTGCTCGAGCTGCTTGAAGGCAGCCTCGTGCAGGGCATCGAGCTCGATCACGCGGGTGAGCGCGCTGACGCCCTTGTCGCGCTGCGAACCGTCCTCGTCCCAGCTGCGTGCGATGTCGAGCAAGACCGCGACCTTGTCGTCCGCCTCGCTGAGACCGGTGACGCGCCGCTCCTTGACGCCGATGCGCGCCTCCCAGTCGCCTTCGGTCGTGTGGATGCGCTCGAGAGCGTCCATCGCCGCGAAATTGCGGGGGTTGACGTCGATTGCCGCGGTGTAGGCCTCCACGGCCTCCGAGGTGCGCTGCAGCGTCTCCTCATAGAGCTTGCCGAGCTCCATGTGGACGGCCTCGCGCTTCTCGGGCGCGAGCGTCGCCGAACCCACGTCGATCACGCGGTGCAGCGTGTCCACCAGGTCCTGCGTGGCGCCCGCCGCGCGATGGATGTTCGCGATCTCGAACAGAGCCGGCGTGCGGCCCGGATCGAGGTCGAGCACGCGCTCGTAGCTCTCGAGGGCGCTGCGCGCGCGATCGAGCCGCGCGTACCAAACGCCACCGAGCTCCATGAAGATGCCGATGCGGTCTTCGTCGGTCTCGGCCACGTTGGCGCCGCGCTCGAGGATGTCCACGAGGTCGCGCCAGTTGCCCTGCGAGGTGTAGAGCTGTCCCAGGGCCTTGAGCGCCTCGGGATCCTCGCCGCGCAGGTCGAGCACCTGCTTCCAGAGGTCGATGGCCTTCGCCGGGCTACCGAGGTGCTCCGAGGAGAGCCGCGCCATCTTGGCGTAGATTTCAGCCTGGTTGGAGTCGCCGACGATCACGCGCAGAGCACGCTCGTAGGTTCCGAACAGGTTGACCCAGTCGCCCTTGGTGGTGAATGCGCGCTCCAGCGCATGGACGCTGTCCACGTGCTCCGGGTCGAGATCGTTCAGGATCACCTGATACGTCGCGATGGCTTCGTCGAGGCGGCTGAGCTCCACCTCGAGGACCTGGCCGAGGCGGAAGCTCAGCTCGGTCTTGTCGTAGGCGGACTCGGCAGCGGTGACGCGCAGGCGCAGCACCTCGGCCAACGACTCGAACGCGCCGTGAACCTGGTAGATGCGGTCGAGCGACTCGAGCGTCTCGTTGTCCGCTCGGTTGACGCCGAGCACGAAGCGATAGCTCTCTTCGGCACGGTGCAGGTCGCTGAGCTCGTTCTCGTAGATGCGCGCCAGCTTGCGGCCGAGCGTGACCTTGACGTCCTGCGAGACGCCGTTCGACACCACGTCCGCGTACGTGTTGGCCAGGACGTCCCAGCCACCCGTCACGCGCGCCAGGCGCTCGACCTCGCTGTCCGTGTGTTCGTTCTGGGGCTCCTCGAGCAACGCGCGCTGCATCCACAGGAACGCCAGCCGCGAGTCCCCCGCCTTGTCCTCCGCGATCTCGGCCACGCGGTGCATCATGGCCACGCGCTCGGTGGGATCGGGCTGATGCGAAAGCTGCACTTCGTGCACCCCGATCAGCGCGTTCCAGGCTCCCTGCATGCGGTAGAGCGGCTCGAGCACCTCGCCGATCTCCATCGGCATCTGACCGTCGGCGAACAGCGTCTCGAGCGAGCGCACTGCCGGCTGGTACTCGGGCGCCGCTGCGAGGATGTCGCGGTACTGACCGACGGCGTCGCTCACGCGGCTCAGACGAGCCTGCAGGACCTGACCGAGTCGGTACTGCGTGTTGAGCATGTCGTCGGGCGTGGGCGCGATCTCGATCTCCTTGCGCAGGACATCGGCCAACTCGCTCCACCGACTAGTCGCCTCGTAGAGACGGTCCAGGGCATTGAGCGCCTCCGCGTGAGCGGCGTCGGCGTCCACCACGATGCGGTAGCGCGCGATGGCGGCGTCGATGTTCTCGACCTGGATCTCGTAGATCTGGGCCGAGCGCAGCGCGAGCTGCACGTGGGCGTCGCCGCCGCTCTCCTTGAGCTGCTCGACGCAGGCGTCGTACAGGCGCGTGACCTCGGTCCAGTTGCCGAGATTCTCCGCCAAGCGCTCGAGGGCCTGTTGTGTGTTGTCATTCGACGGGTCGAACGCGAGGCTGCGACCATAGGCTTCGAAGGCCGCCGGCGCGTTCTCGAGCTGGACCTCCGACAACTCGGCCAGGCCGTGCAGGAGCTCCACCTTGCGCGCTGCATCGCGCTCGTAGGTGACGCGAACTTCCTGGACGGCAGCGAGCTTGGCCCACTCACCGAGCTGACGGTAGACCGGATCGAGTACCTCGGCGGCAGCCAGCGGCTCGCGCTTGCCAGCGATCATGCCCTCGAGGGCAATCAGGGTGGCCTCGTGGTCGGGTGACAGCTCCAGGATCTCGCGGAAGCCATCCACCGCACGGGTGGAGTCGCTGAGCTTCTGGTCCCAGAGCTCCGCGATGCGATAGCGATAGCCGATGGAGACGTAAGGATCGCCGGTGAGGTCCACCTCGCGCTCCAACACGCTCATCAACTCGGTCCAGTTCTCGGTCGCCAGGTACAGCGCGTCGAGACGACCGATGGCAGCGCGGTCGTCGGGGTCCACCTCGAGGATGCGCTGGTAGGTGTCGATGGCGCGCGCCGGGTCGTTGAGCTCACGTTCGTAGACGGCGCCGATTTCCGAGTAGATCGCCTTCTTGTCCTCGGGCGAGGAGACGATGTCCGCCTTCTTGGCGTAGGCGGCCATCAGGTCTTCCCAGCGGCCGAGCTTCAGGTACAGCTCGCTGAGCTGGTCGAGCGAGTGGAGGTCCTCGCCGTCGAGCTCGAGCACCTGCTTGTAGACGTCCACGGCCAAGAGGGGCTGGTTGAGCACCTCTTCGTGGATCTGCGCCGCGCGGTACAGGTACTGCTTCTGCTCGTCGAGCTCCGACAGCATCTTCGCCTTGGCCAGGCAGATGCCGGCCAGGGCTTCGTACTGCTCGCTCTGCAGATACAGCCGCTCGAGGGCGCTCGCCGCCTCCAGGTGGTGTGCGTCGTGCTCGAGCACCTTGCGGTAGTGACTGACCGCAGCGTGCACGTCGCCGAGCATGTTCTCGCGAATCTGCGCCGCCTTCACGTGCAGCAGCGAGGCCACCTGCGGGTCCACCACCTTCTCGACCTGCTGCTCGTAGATCTGCGCGAGCTTGGAGGCGTCGTTGGCCGCCAGCGCCACGCGCTCGAGCTGCGACTGCGTGGAGTCGTTGGCCGGGTCCTCACCGAGGGCACGCGCGTAAGCGTCGACCGCGCTCGTGAGCTCCCCGAGCTGGGTCTCGTAGAGGTCCGCGATGGTGTGCAGGAGCAACACGCGCTGCTCCACGGCGCCCGCGTGGCGCGCCTGGATCTCGTGCACTCCGATCAACTTGCGGTACTCCGCCGTGTCCCCATAGAGCGGCTCGAGCACCTCGGCGATGGCCAGCTCGTGCTCGGGCTTCTGCATGAGACGCTCGAGCGCGCTGAGTGCCTCCGGGTTCGAAGGATCGCGCGACAGCACCTCACGGTAGATCTCGATGGCCGCTTCGACCGCGCCCATGCGGTGCTCGCGCAAGCCGGCGAGTCGCAGCATGTAGGCGGTCTGCTGGCCGGGATCCTCCGCGAGGTCGAGCTGACGGCTCACGTTGTCCGCGAGCTCGGCCCACATGGCCTGGCCTTCGTAGAGCTCGTCGAGGGCCGACAGCGAGCGAGCGCTGGCGGGATCGATCTCGAGGATCTCGCGGTAGCGCGCGATGGCCTCCTGGGCCTCGCCGAGCTTCTCGCGGTGCACCTCCGCCATCTGGGCCAGTAGCGCTTCCTTGCGGTCCGGATCGGCCGTGAGCTCTGCCTTGCGACGCAGCACGCCGAGCAGCTCGTTCCAGCGCTCGCGCACCCGGTACAGGGTCTCGAGCGAGGCGAGCACTTCCTCGTCGGCCGGGTCGGACTCGAGGATCTTGTTGTAGCAACCGACGGCGCCGTCCATGTTGCCGAGCTGGGTGGCGTAGTGCTCCGCAGCCTTGAGGTAGAGCGAACGCGCGAGCACCGGGTCGGTCTCGTTCGAGGCTAGCTCCACCACCAGCTTCACGAGCTCCGCGAAGCGGTCTTGCTCGATGGCCAGCACTTCGAGCTGAGCCACCGTGTCTGCGTGCGAGGGCATCTCGCGCAGCGCGCGCATGTAGGCGTCGAACGAGCGCCCGGCGTTGTCGAGCGGCCCCGCAGCGACCTGCCCGATCTTGGTGAGCAGACGCAGCTTCTCTTCGGGGCCGTCGGCGCCCACCACGAGCACTTCGAGGGCCCGGATCAGGTTCTCCCACTGACCCGACGTCTCATACATCGGCTCGAGGATCTCGGCCGCAGCCTTGCCATGCTTCTCGTCGTCGAGCAGGAGCTCGAGCTGTCCGCGCGCGCCGTCGTGCTCCGGCAAGAGCAGGAGGATTCTCGCGGTACAGGTCCACCGCTTCGCCAGTGCCTTCCAGGTGCTGCTGCTTCACGCGCGCCAGGCGGAACTTGAGCGACGCCAGCTCCTCGTCGGAGCTCGGCCCGAGATCGATGCGGCGCTGCAGCACGTCGGCCAAGTCGGAGAACTTGCCAAGGTCCTGGTTCAAGCGTTCCAGGGCTCGGTAGGCGTCGACTTCGTCATCGCCCCAGTCGGCGATGATCTGCGTGTAGCAGTCGATGGCCTCGGCGGGCTTCTTCAGCTCGTTTTCGGTGAGCGCCGCGATGTGGTAGGCGAGCTGCTTGCGGACCTCGGGGTTCTCCTCGAGCTCCTGGCGCTTGCGATAGATCTCGAGCACGTCCGCGAAGCGACCCGTCTGCCGATAGAGCGGCTCGAGCGCCTGCGCCGCACGCATGTTGTCGGGCTCGGCGTCGTAGACGTCCGCCAACTGCTTGATCGCTTCGTCCACGCGCCCGATCTGGGCAAGCACGGTGCCCGCGCTCAGGCGCAGGTCGGTGATCTCGAGCGGATCGGAGGTGCCGTCGATGGCCTCTTCGTAGGCCTTGGTGAGCTTATCCCAGCCGCCCGCCACGTTGCCGGCAAGGCGCGCCGGATCCTCACGGGTGATCTCGCGCGTCGGCGCGAGCGAGAAGGCCTCCAAGAACTTGGCGAACGCGGTGGTGGGATCCTTGAGGCGCTCCTCGTAGATCAGGCCGGTCTCGCGCAGGAGCATCAGGCGCTCCTCCACGTCCTCGACGTGCTTGAGGCGCACCTCGTAGACACCCGCCAGCTTCTTGGCGTCCTTGCCTTGCTCGTAGATCGGGCTCAGCGCGACGGCAGCGTCCAGGTTGTTCGCGTCGAGTTCGAGGATCTTCTCGTACGAGCGCGCTGCACGGTCGGCCTTGTCCTTCTTGGTGGCCCACAAACGCGCCACGCGCTTGATCAGCGAGATGCGCTCCTCGATGGCGACGTTGGCGTCGTCGCCTTCGCGTTCGAACACGCGGATCAGCTCGTCCCACTTGTCCTGGGTCGAGTAGAAGTCCTCGAGGGCATCCCAGTCGCGCAAGGCGGCATAGCGCTTCTTGAGCTGCTCCTGGGCGCGACGCTCGTCGGGGCGCAGGTCGAGCAGGCGCTTGAACGCGCGCACGGCGCCACGGTCGTCGTTGAGCTTGTCTCCGTACAGACCGCCCAGCTTGAGCAACAGGTTGACGAGCTCGTTGTCGTTGCCGAGCTGGTTGGCCTGCAGCTCCAGCACCTCGGCGAGCGGGCCCCATTCACGGGCCTTTTCGTAGAGTCCGGCGAGCGCTTCCACGGCCTTGGCGTTGGCAGGATCGTACTCGAGCACCTTGCGCCAGAGCTCGATGCACACCTCGGGCTTGCGCAGACGCTGCGTCGCCAGGTCCGCCACCTCGGCGTAGCGCAGCGGACGATCGGCCTCGTCGAGGAGCTCGATCTCGGCGCGCATCACCTCGACCAGCTTCTCCCAGTCGCGACGCTTCTCGTACATGTCCTTGAGACGCGTGATCGCTTCGACGTTGCTGCGGTCGATCTCGAGCACCCGCGCGTAGCACTTGATGGCTTCCGCTTGGTTCGACGACTTCTCGATGTAGAGCTCGCCAGCACGCGCGTAATTCGCGACCTTCTCGGCGGGATCCTTGATCAGGTCCGCCTTGCTGATCAGCGTCTTGATCACGTCCGACCAACGCTTGAGGCCCTCGAACTTCGCGAGGTTCTCGTCGAGCGCCTTCAGCTGTGCCTGCTCTTCTTCGCTCAACTCGATATTCTGGGAGAGATCCTGCTCTGACACCGAAGCCTCCATCAAACCAACTCAGCCGCCAACGCCGCGCCTACGCCGGAGCGCTACGCCGTGTGCACGGGCAACGAAACCGACGGGATGTTTTAGTAACCGCCCGTCCAAACCAACCGGGCACCCACGCAAATCTTCGAGGTACAACCCGCAACCTGGGCCGCCCTCTTGAGGACGCATCGTACCTCGAATCAGGCTGAACTTTTCCACGAAAAAACAGCGACTTGGCGCATCCGCCCCAAAGTTGGTGCCGCGTCGCCGCACCTTGTGTGTACCAGGAAGATGTGACCGCCAAAACAGGTAACTTGAGTGGCGTCGCACTCAGATCGGTCGCCGCTTTGCGGACTCGCACACCGGCGGTCGCTCCATGCGAGCTAGACGGGCAGGCCGAGCGACCAAGGTCGAACGCACCACGCCCCCCTACCCGCCCCCACAAACGCGAAAAGCCGCGCTCTCGGGCGCGGCTCTTACATGCGGGACGTCGAAAGCGCGCCCTCGGGCGCGCTAGCAGAGATCGGCGGGCGAATCAGAAGCCTTCGGACATCTCCGAGAGCTTGTCGCGAGCCGCCTTCTGGTAGTGCTCGGGTGCATCGCCCGCCACCGCCAGGAACTTCTTGAGGTAGCGCTTGGCCTCCTCCTTGTTGCCCTGGAGCGCGTAGGTCCAGCCGAGCGAGAAGATGGCGTCACGCATGCCGGGGACGATCTCCAGGGCAGCGCGGAACTCCTGGGTCGCCAGGTCGAACTTCTGCTGCTGCTGGTAGATGGTGCCGAGCAAGTTGTGGATCTTGGCGGCTTCTTCCGAACCACCCTGCGCCACCTTGAGCGCGCTTTGCGACACCTGGACCGCGTGGTCGAGGTAGCCGAGGTCTGCGTAGAGCGAACCCAGCGCGTTGTAGGCCGGCAGGAAGCTCGGGCCCTTCTCGATGGCTTCCGTGTAGCGCTGCAGCGCCGACTGCTGGTCATCCAGCTCCTCGGACACCTGCGCAAGCTTGTAGTACGCCTTGAAGAGCGTGGGCTCGAGCTGCACGGTCTTCTCGAGGGCCTTCTTGGCTCCCGACCAGTCCTTGAGCTCAATCAGCACGGTGCCGAGCTTCTCCTGGTAAGCCGCGCTCTCGGGGGCCACCGCGATGGCCCTCGTGAGGTCGTCCTTGGCGCGCTCGAACTTGCGCATCTCCATGTGCACGATGGCCAGGTTGTAGAAGGCCTGGTCGTTGCTCGAGTCGATGGCTGCCGCACGCTCGAGCTGTTCGACCGCTTCGACGTACTGCTTCTGCGTGGCCAGGACGACGCCCTGGTTCATGTGGTTCATCGACTCCACGTTGGCGCGCGAGCAACCCGCACCGAGAGCCAACAGCAGAGTTAGGAAACCGAGCTTGCGCATGATCAACCGCCCGCTGCTTCGAGCACGAAGGGATAGGAGACGATAACGATGCCGCCGCCGTCGGGAGCCGGGAAGGTCCAGCGACGCACCGCGGTGGCGATGCAGCCCTCGGCCTTGGGGCTACCCAGGGTCGAGCTCTCCACGTTGGCCGCCTGCACGGCGCCCGAGGGAGAGATGATGAACTTCACCTGCACGCGACCGGCGATGTCCGGGCGAGAGTTGAGTTCCTGCTCGTAGCAGAAGCGCACCTCGTTGATGTGGCGCTGAATCACGCGACGAATGACTTCCTTCGAGAGCGAGCCGCGGACGTCGGCGTTACCCGAGCGGATCTGCGGGACCTTCGCGTCGCGACCGCGGAAGCCGCCTGCGCCACGGCCGTAGCCGGAGCCCGAGCCACCGCCGCCACCGTGACCGATGGTGCCGAGGTTGCCGAGGCCGATGGTGCCCTCGCCGGTGCCGCCGCCGCCACGACCGGTGCCGCGCAGACCGAGACCGCCGAAGCCCTGGTTCTCACCGATGGCATCACCCATCAGCGCGCCGAGGGCGCTCATCGGGTCGTAGCCGAGGGCCGTGTCCTGGCCGTACGGAGAGGTGGGTGAGTTCCACGAACCCGTGGACTGCGAAAGCACGCCAAGAATACCGGCGTTCTTCGCCTCTTCCTTGGCCGCTTCGCGCGCCATGTGGGGGTCTTCGTTGTCGGCCGGACCTTCGATGGCGTACTTGTTCTTGGTCTTCTTGGCCTCTTCCTTACCCATCGCGCCTTCTTCGTCCTTGTGGCGCTTACCCTTGCCGCCTTCGTCGTCCTGCTGGTCCGACGGCTGCAGCCAATCCGGCTGCTCTTCCTCAAGGGTTTCCGGGGGCTCCATCAGGTACTTCGCGAGGCGCGAGTCCTCGTTCAACAGGTCGAGCGAGAGGCCCGAACCGCTGGGAGGCATGAAGTACATCATCGCCAGGAACAGGCCGTGGAACGCGAAGGAGAACAGCGTCCAGGCGTTCTTCTTGATGTCGAAGCCGCCCTGTCCGCCGTAACCCACGACCTTGCCCGCGTTCACCGGGCGCACCACGAAGGTGAGGCCACGGTAGTTCACGCGCGCAGTGGCGCCCGGGGGCAGCGTGTACTGCTGGGCTCCGGCCATCTCGGCGCAGGGCTGGGTGCGGCCACCGCTGATGAGGTCGGTGACGCTCATGCGGTCGGTGCCGATGGAGATCTCGCCGGTGGCTCCCTGCGGAAGCACGACGGCGGCACTGCCACCCGCGTCCACCACGACCGGCATGCGCTCGCTGCCGATGAGCTCGCTGCCGATGAGGTAGTCCGTGGTCGACTTGCCCTTCGCGTCGGTGGCCTCACCAACGTAGAAGGAGCGAATCGGGTTGAGGTGGTCGACGTGGAGAACGGCGTTGTCGCCCCACATCACCATGACCTCGACCGCGCGCTCGCCGGTCTCGACCTCGTCGGGGTTCGGCGCGGGTGCGCTGGCCACAAGGCCGTAACGCACGCGCTCGGGATCTTCCTCGCCCTCCTCGAGGTAGTCGGGACGCGGGCCCTCGGCCACCGCAGGTGCGGCGCCGTAGGCGGCCGCTGCGTAGCCGGGAGCTGCACCACCGAAACCGGGCGGAGCGAAGCCGGCCGGAGCACCACCGCCGAAGGCAGGGGCCGGAGCCTGGCCAGCCGGAGCTGCGAAGGGATTGCCGAACGGATTCGGCGGAGCACCACCGGGACGCGCGGCGGCAGGCGGCGGAGCGAAACCACCAACCGGCGGCACGGAACCGCGGGCGGGCGGCGGGAAGGAACCAAGTCCGGCGGCGGGCGGCGGCACCGAACCCACGGCGGGCGCAGCGACGGCGGGAGCCTGCATGCCGATCAGCGTGCCCTGCTTGGGCGCGGGCCGAGGAGCGGCGGGACGAGCAGCCGGGGGCGGCATCGGCGCCGAAGCCGAGGGGTCCGCGTGCTCCGCAGCCATAGCCGCGAAGTCCACTCCGATCTTCGAGCGCTCAACCGCCATGGTCGAGTCCTCGTCGCCGGCACCGATTTCGACGATCAACCGGGTCTCACCGACCACGATCTCATCGCCGTTCTCGAGCCGCGCCTTGTTGCTGCGCTGGCCGTTGACGAACGTGCCCGCCGCGGAGCCCAAGTCGATGATGTAGATCTCATCGGGCCCAGTGACCTCGATCATCGCATGCATACGCGATGCGAGGTCGTCCTCGAGGCGGAGGTGGCTCGACGCGACCTTGCCAATCTTCACGATGGGCTCAGCAAACGTCTCCGACCGGAGAAACTGCTCCCCACGATAGATATCGAACTTGATGGGGATCCTGGGATTAGACACCGTCGCCTCCAACCAGCGCTCACCGGTCGCCCGGTAACAAAAAGCCTCTAGCGGTCGCATTCAACGCGGCCGCCAAACTACAAACTTGCGGAACTTCTAGCTACAGCCTCGACGTCACCCGTCGAACGAAGGACCTCTCAGAGGTCTTCGACCGACTTGAGCATCTCGGGGATGAAATGCTCACGAATCTGGATCAGCGAGGCACGGTTGCCGCGGCGGCGGACGCTCAGCAGCTCACCATCGGGGCGCACCAGGTCACCAGTAACCAGGTCGTCCTCGAAATCGTACGTGGTCTCACCGCCGCCAGCGGGCTTGTCTTGGGCCAGGACCGCACCGGACACCGAAAGGACCCCCAAGACGAGCGAAATTCCAAAGAGTTTTGTCATACGCCTCTCCCGCATGTCGCTCAGCTCAGCCGTTGCCTCGCTGTGTACGACAGCTCAACCACCCGAAGGTTCCCCAAAAAAAGCAAACTTGAGCGGTTCGTTTTAACCGCCCAGGGCGCGCGGACCCCCGCGCGCCCCTTTATACCGTCACTGCTGCGGCGGGGTTGCGCCCGCTGCCTGCTTTTCCATCTCCGCCATCGCGGCCATGGCCTCGATCGCGAGCTGGATGTTCTGGCGACGCCCCGGACGGCAGGTCTTGGAAGACTTGCGCTTCTTCTTGGCGTCGTCGTTCCCACAGCGACGCTCGATGTCGTCCACCACGGGCTTGAGCACGGCGTTGCCGCCGGCGCGCTGCACGAACTGGTCGTAGTAGCTGAGGGCCTGCTTCATGTCGGCCACGGAGCCGGACATGAAGTCCTGATAGAGGATGCCCAGGTTGAAGTAGGCCTCGGGGCGTCCGGCACTGATGCCCTTGGCCTCCTCGTACTGCTTCTTGGCTCCCTCGGCGTCATTCAGGCCACGGAGCGCCGCGCCGAGACCGACGCGAGCATCGTAGTTCTTGGGGTTCAGCTCGACCGCCGTCGTGAACGCCTTGCGGGCGTCCTCGTAGCCACGGAAGCTGAGCGTGATCTGTCCGAAGTTCATGTGAGCTTCGAAGTTCTTGGGATCGAGCTGGGCAGCCTTCTCGAACATGCGGAGAGCGTCGAACACGTTCTCCTTGCGCACGTTGATGAGGCCCCAGGTGTTGTAGATGGGCGCGTAGTTCGCGTTGATGAGCTGGGCCTGACGGCACACGACGCCGGCCAGGTCGAGCATCTTCTTGTTGTCCTGGGCGCGCCCGAGGAACAACAGCGCCATCTGGTTGAACGCCGGCAAGAACTGGGCGTCGATAGCGAGTGCACGGCGCAGGTTGTTCAGCGCGTCCTCGCTGCTCGCCCCGTTGCGAGCCATCTGCATCATGGCCAGGTTGACGTAGCCCTCGGTGCAGCGAGCGTCACTGCGCACCGCCTGCTCGAAGGAGGCGAAGGCCTGCGCCTCACTGCCCTTCTTGAAGGCGTCGATGCCCAGCCCCACGCGGGCGCCGCACAGCTTGGAGTCGATGGCGAGCGCCGCATTGTACTGCTTGAGCGCCTCGTCCGACTTGCCGCAGCGGTCGGCGACCAGGCCCTGCATGTACACGGCCTCGGCAAACCTTCCGCCCTGCTTCTTGTTCGCATCGCGGAACGTCTCGGCCACGGAGTCGCAGTTGCCGGGGTTCCAGCCGGCCTTGTCGGCGGCGTCGAACGCAGCAGCGGCTTCCTTCCAGTTGGCCTCGGCTTCCTTCGAAACCGCGGCTCCGGAAGAGGAGCGCACCACATTGCCCGCCGCGTCCTTCGCGGCGTTGGCAGGGGTGGTGGTGTCGCCACCACTCGCCGCCTTGGAGCCACCGCAGGCCCCCACGGTGAGCATGGAAGCGGCCAACAGGAGTGAGAGGGTCTTGGTCTTCTTCATACGCGTTTCCATTCCCGTCATTCCTCGTCGTCGGCGCGACCGATTTGCGCGGTCACAGGATCAGCAACCTTCTGCTGCACGTAGCTCGGAGAGCCACGCAGCTCGGCTGCCAGCGGGTACTTGCGGGGGTCGAGCTTGTTCAACTCGAGCTCGCACTGCTGCGAGAACTGGTTGAACCAACGGACCTGCGTGGCGAGGGTCATGCAGAAGTCGAAGGCGCCGGTTGCCTTGATCACCCAGGGCTGAGACTTCTCGTCCAAGCTACCCAGGTAGATGTCCATCAGCTCCGGGTCCTTCTTGATCTCATCGGGCACCGGTGCATCGCGGAACTCGTCCACGAAAGTCCGGTACATCACGCCGACGCGAGCGGCGGCCGCGATGTCCCACATGGGAGCCTTGAGTTCGCGCACCTTGACGTAGGCGTCTTCGGCGGCCTTGAGGGACTTGCCCTTCTCCTCGATCCACTTGACGAACGGTCCGGTCGCCCAGGCGTTGACCTTGGCCATGTCGGACGCGCCCTTGAGCTCGGGGAACTTGATCTTCTCGAATTCCGCGAACTGATACTCGGCCAGATACCACAGCGCCTGTGCGGTGGCCTGACTGCCTTCGGCCTGCCACTTGCTCGCCTTGTCGGCATCGCCATTGGCCAGCTTCTCGATGGCCGCAGGAGCGCCGCTCTGCCAGAGCTTGGTGGCTGCCTTGAAGAACTTCTCGGCATCCGGCTTCTTGTTCATGTTCCACATCGCAACGCCGATCTGGACGTTGGCGCGGATCTCTTCGTTCGGGAGTGCCTGGCGGCCGTACTTCTTCAGATAGCTCTGATAGTGCTCGGCGACCTTGGCCCAATCGTTCTGGCGCTCGTAGATCGAGGCCATGGAGTAGATGACCTGCGAGGTCTCGCGCGGGTACTTCTTGGAGAAGTTCTTCTCGTAGAGCTTGGCGTCGTCGACGGCCTTCTGGTCGTCGCCGATACCGAGGCGGAAGAACACCGCGTCCTGCAGCGCTTCGGCAGCCTTCGGGCAGGTCCCGTTGGAGATGTCCTGCTCCGTGCAGCTCTTGCCGTCTTCGCCCGGGAACTTCGTCGCGAAGGTCTCGTAGTACTCGGCGGCCTTGTTGTAGAGCGCGAGAGCCTGGAAGTTCGCACCGGTGAGGTACAAGCTCTTCTTGGCCAGCGGGCTGTCGGGCATCTTGTCGGTGAGCACGCCGCGCACCTTGATGGCGCGACCGATCAGCTTGGCTGCTTCGAAGTTGAGCGCGGCGTTGTACAGCACTTCGTCGGCCTTGCCGCAGTTGGGGAACTTGCGGAACAGGTTGACGTAGGTGTAGGCAGCGTCGCGGAACTCCTTCTTCTGCTGGTGAGCTTCCGCCTTCTTGCGCTGGATGTCGCAGCGAAGCTGCTCGAGCGGTCCGCACAGACCGTCGTGCTCGCTCTTGGCTTCGGTCGTCGCGCAATAGAGATCGTGGATCTCCGGCACGTTGGCGGCCATCTGGTCGTAGCACTGGGGCCGCACGTCATCCTTGCGCATGGAGGCGAGGACGTTGAGCGAGTCCAGGTACAGGTTCGCCGCGTACTCCGCGAGCTCGCTGTCCTTGTGGTGATAGGCGATGTCCTTGAAGATGACGGACGCCTCTTCGTAGCGGTTCGCCTCGTAGTAAATGCGCGCGCGGCGATACTTCATGGTCGCGAGGTCTTCGCTGTTCGGCACGAAGCAGACGTAGCGCTGGAACGCCTTGAGCATGCCGGCTTCGAGGGGCGTGAACTCACGCGCCTTGAGGGCAGCACTCTCGTCCTCTGCCGCGGCCTGACCCTTCTTGCCCTTCTTGGCGCCGGAGTCGTGCTTGGCCGTGGCCTTCTCACCCGCGGAGAACTGCTGCTGGTACAGGTTGTTGTAACAGAGCACTGCTGCCAACGCGGCGTCCGCGGTGAACGGACCCTTGGGGTCGAGATCGACCACCTTGTCGAAGGCGGGCGCGCACTCAGCCCAACGCTCCATCTTCCACAGGAGCTCCGCGTAGAAGTAACCAACGCGGTACTCGGTCGGCCAGTCGCGCTTGTCGATCTGGGGGAACTCGAGGCTGCCCATGTCGGGGAACTTCTCGAGCAAGAGGCGATAGAGCGTCGCAGCGAGCTCCATCGTCTTCTTGTCGTTGGTACCGGGCTGGGTATCGGTGCCGATGGCCTCTCGGTGCCACGCGGTGGCGAGGTCGACCAGCGTGCTGGCAGAAGCCTGCTTGCAGGTCTTCTTGTCCTCTTCCTTGTGGTCGGCGGCCTTGAAGCTGTCGAACACGTCGACCAGGCGCTGCACTTCCGTGACGCCCTTCTTCTTGTCGCCGCTGGCGAGCGCGGCGTTGGTGACGCGGCTCTGCCAGTAGCAGAGCTTGCCGCTGCTGGGCTGTTCGCTCATCAGCTTGTGGTAGACCTGGACGGTCGCTTCCCACTCACCGGTGTCGTAGTAGAGCTCGGCCAGGTTCTCGAGCATTTCGTAGGCCTGAGCCTCGTCCGCGGCGAAGCGGCTGAAGAACTCGAGGGCCTTGCCGGGCGTGCCCGCACGCGCGTAGGGCATCACCAACTCGCGGCGCGACTGCTTGACGAGGTTCGTCACGTCGCGACCTTCGGGGTTGCTCTTGCCGTACTCGATGACCTCGACGAACTTCTGCAGAGAGCCCTTGAAGTCGTCCAAGTTGTACAAACACCAGGCTTGCTTGTAGAGCGCGTAGCCGTACACGGCGTTGCGTTCCGGCGGGAACTCGGTGACCTTGCCGTAGAACTTGGTGGCAGCGGTCATGTCGCCCTGGGCGAAGTAGTGCTCTGCGAACGACAGATAGGCGTTCGGCACGAACTTGCTCTCGGGGAAGTTCTTGATCAGGCGGTAGTAGACCTCGCGCGCCTTGTCGTTCTGCTTCATCTCGTCGAGCGAGAAGCCCAACGCGAAGAGCACTTCGTCCATACGCTTGAAGTTCGGGTGGTCCTGCACGAGGGTCGCGTAGGCCTTGATGGCCTCCTTGCGGTACTCCTCGTTCTTCTTCCCCAGGTTCTTCTGCTGGTCCTGGAGCTGCTTGACCTTCTCCTTATTCTTCGCCTGCTGCGCCTGGTAGATCGGCTCGTCCAGCGCGCGCAGCTTGGAGTTGGTGGTCTGTTGCAGCTCGAAGAAGGTCTCGGCGAGACGCAAGACAACGTCCGGACGCTTCGGAGAGTCGACCGGGTAGTTCTTGATCATGCGCTTGAGAACGGTGATTTCCTTCTCGAGTAGCGCATCGGCTCGGGCCTGCGTCGCCGTCTGGTTGCGCAGCGTGGCGGCGTCGATGGTGATCGACGGTCCCTTCTGCTGTTCCTTGGCCGCATCCTTCTTGCGGGCCGAGCTGGCGAGGTTCGACTTGGGCGCCTGCGACTTGCCGAGCAAGCTACCGCCCTTGTCGAAACGGGGCGCGTTCGCGGGACACTCTTCGACCGAGGTTACGATGGAGGGAGATACACAAGCCCCGCCGCTCGCACCTGCACCTGCAGAAGAAGCCGTAGAGGCCTTCTTGCTGTCCGATTCTTTGCCCGACTGAGCGCCGACCCAAAGCGGACTCGACCCGATGACCACTGCGAAAGCAGTGGCTGCAACGATCCTGACGTGACGCATTCTTCGATCCTTCCGCCTAAATCAACGCCGGCACTGAGACGTAACTTGCTGGCGATAGAAGCCCAGCTCATCGCGCCAGTACTCGCCATCAAAAGGCCAGACTTGGTGCTCTTCATCGACTTCGACTTTGCCGCCCGCGGAGCTTCCCGGAGGAGCCTGCTCCTGCAGAGATGCGGTCAGCTCGCCGCGTTCGTAGGTGGCGACTTCAAGGTCCACCGCGTCGATCTGGTTCATGAAATCCTGGAGCTCGCTAACGAGACGCGTGTAGCGACCGCGCGCGAGATCGCCCGTCTGTTCCACCGCGAACGACTTCGCCAGTGCGGCGTCCTGCAGGATGCGCGCACCCACGCTGGAGCTCTTGAACGCGACTGGCTCAGCCTTCAGCTTCGCCTCTTCGGCTTCGAGTTGTTTCACGTATTCCAGATGGCGAAGCACGGTGCGGTCCGACAACGCGGTCGACACGATGCCGCGGATAGCGGGGGAGAGGCGAGTCTCCTCGCCGTCGCGGACCTTGGTCAAGAACTTGTAGAACGACTCGTTGTCCTTGAATTCCGAGAGCTTTGCTTGCAGCTCGGTCTGGACGGGATCGTACCGCTCGTGGAACTTCGTCACCATCGCGGACGCGTTCTCCATCTGGCAGTTGTAGAAGAAGATCACCGACTTCAGGACCAGCGCTTCCGGATAGTAGGAGTTCTCGAAGTAGGGCGAGAACACCGTGTGGATGTTGCCCATGGCGCGCGAGAACTCGTCCGCCAGGAAGAACGCGAACGATCCCTCGAAGAGCGCGTCGAGCCAGTACTCGCTGCCCGGATCCACGCGGCTCCAGGCGTCGACCGCGGCGCCCAGCAGGCGACCGTCGACATCGCGCTCACCGGTCTCCTGATCGACCTTGTTGGCAGCCGTGTAGTACACGCGCGCCAGCGAGAGCCAGGCGAGGTCGTGCACGCGATCCTGCTCGTCCGTCTCGAGATCGCCCGACTCGAGGGCTTCGACGATGGCGCGGAAGGCCTGGATGGCAGGGCGAGCCTGGCGCATGCGCACGTAGCTGATGCCCTTGAACATGCTGGCCTGGACGTACCACTTCGAGTTCGAGGGCACCTTGTCGAACAGCTCGATGGCCTGCTCGAACTCGCCCTGCGCGTACTTGGAGCGACCGAGCAGGTAAAGCAGCTGGGCGTAGATGGCCTTGCCCTCGCCGTTGTTGAACTGCTCGATCTGCGCGAGATCGTAGCGGCCCACCTTCTCGATGATGCCTGCCGGCTCGGGCAACTGCGAGGCGAGCTGCGCCAGCCACTGCAGGCTCTGCTCGAAGAAGAGGTGCCCCGTGCCCTGCTGGCTGATCTCGTCGAAGATCGCGAGCGCCGACTGGTAGTAGCCGAGGTGGTAGAGCGACTTGCCCAGGAAGAACTGCGCCTTCTGCTGGTTGCCGGGCGTGTCGGGCGTTTCGCCTTCCACGATGCGCTGCAGCTGCACGGACGCCTCCTGATGGCGATCGTCCTGGTAGAGCTTGAGCGCGCCGGCGAGGGCGGCGGAGGGAGGGCCTTCTTCGGGAGGCGGCTTCGGCGCGGACTTCTCAACCTTGGCAGGCGCGCCCTTCCCCGGCTTTGCCGGTGCCGCCTCTTCGGTCTCCTCCATGTCGAAGCTCATGTCCTGAGCTGCGACCTGGGACGTTCCCAGGGCGAGCATCACTGCGATCGCCTTGTGCGCTGCCGACTTCACAACCTGGCTGTGCCTCATCCGATCCTCTTCTCAGGCGGGGGGTGTCTGCGGAGGTCCTTGCGTCACCGCAAGCGACTTATGGAGCCCGATGTTCCGCTGCCAACAGCGGATTACACGGGGCTCCTAGAACTTCCCAAATTTCCAAGCAAAATCAGTCACTTAGGCCGCAGAGTGCGAGTGATGATATCGACGCACAATGTTGCGTGTCAACGAAAAAGGTGGGTGAAGAAACAGGGGTACACGTCTCACCGCGCGAGCGTGAGCACGCGCCAACTTGGGGGATGGAGTGAGACAGTACACCGCTCTTGACACTGCCTCTCCACGCGAACTAGCGTGCGGCGCCTGCGGCAGAGAAAGTGCTGCTAAAGACGAGCTCGGTAGGAAGAGGCAGGATGCAACTCTCGGTATCGAAATTCGGCGCGTTCGCGCTACTTGGCTTCTTGGTCACCGCCTGCACCGATGAGGGCGTGGGAGATCCGTGTATCCCTGAAACGATTCCCTGCACGGAAGCCACGGACACGACCCCCAAGCGCTGCGGGTTTAACCTTCAAGAGTCCTACATCGAGTCCAGCTCGGTGCAGTGCCGCAGTCGCCTGTGCATCGTGCACCGCCTCGACAACCACACCGACGGCAAGACCCCGGCGGACCCGACGCAGATCTGCAAGACGGGTGAGGACCGCACCGATCGCGGCTGCGTCACCGAGCCCGAAATCAGCCAGTCCATCTTCTGCACGTGCCGCTGCGACGGCCCCTCCACCAGCGTGGACTTCTGCCAGTGTCCGGACGGCTTCCAGTGCAAGGAAGTGCTGACCCTGGGCGGCGACGGCATCCGCGGCAGCTACTGCGTGAAGCCCGAGCAGAAGACCGTCGGCGACCAGAACTGAGCCCGGCATGACCCTGCGCCAGGTCACGGGCGACTTAGGAGAGTCGCTCGTGGCGGCGCATCTAGAGCGTCACGGCTTCCAGATCGTGGCCCGCAACGCGCGGGTCGGACGGCTGGAGCTCGATGTGATCGCAAAGCGTGACGACCTGCTGGTGTTTTGCGAAGTCAGAGCACGCCGCAGTCGGGCATTCTTGAACCCCATCGAGTCTATCGACCACCAGAAGGTAGCGCGCATCCGCCGCGCAGCTGCCCAGTGGCTGGCCGCACATCCCCAGGGGACGCGCCAGATTCGCTTCGACGCAGCGGCCGTCGTCTTCGACCGCGAGCCACCGGCGATCGAGTACTACGAAGCGGCTTTTTAGGGGACCTGCGGCGGGGGGCGGCCAGGAGCTCAGTCGAGCTCGGCCTGCATACGCTCGCGGATCTGCCGGAAGGTGGTGAGGACCTCCTGCGGCGTGCCTGCTTTTTCCGCCTTCACCAGCGCCTCGTCGAGCAGGGCGATCTCGCCCGCCTGACGTGAGCGCAGGGTGTTGACCATGTCGTTGAAGGCGTTGAACACGTCCTGCAGTTCGTCGCCCTTGCGCAGCCCACCGTCCACCCGCAGGTGTCCGGCCGCGACCCGAGCGAGCAACAGGCGCATCTTGTAGGCCGGTCCGACCATCTTGTGGGTCACCACGATGCCCGTGAGCGCCAGTGCGATGACCAGCGCGGCGATGCCACCCACGATGCCCACCAAGATCTGCTGGTCACGCTGCTTGCCGAACGCCTCGAGGCTGGCGACTGCCTGCGGGTCCAAGTCCGGCTGCATGGCGAGCTGGACCTGCATGGCTTCGGTCTGGCCCTGAGATTCGCGATAGGCGAGCGCGCCCAGGATGGAGGCGACGATCAGGGTCACGCCGACCACCATGCCGGTGTATTTGAGCTGAAAGCGCTTATCGAGGAGGTAGTTCCTCAGTTTGCGCTTCGGTGCACCTGCAGCGGGACGCACCGACCTGGCTTCGACGCCCATCACCTAACTCTCCCGTTTCTCGAGACTAGGCCAAGGCCCACATGTACACAACAAAGCGCGTGTTTCATTCAGCACGCGCCAAACCGGCCTGCATGGCCTGCGGCAGCCGCCGCAGAGCGCCCGTGAAAGCCGCCTGGACGGCCTGCACCTTGGCGGCCTCGGTGGTACCGCCTCCCGAAACGGTGGCGGCGCCCGAGAGCATGGCCCTGATGTCGCGGCCCGGATAGGTGCCGATCACCACGGAAACCTGCGCGCGCACCGAGCCGTCGGGTCGCGCTTCCACCTTGGTCACGGAGCTATCCACGAAGTACCCGACCAGCTTGGCCGAGCCGATCACCTTTTGGGCTGCCTTCTGGTCCTCGTTCTCCGGGGCCAGCCGCACGCCCTGCATCTGCGTGACCTCCTTGACCACGTGCTCACGCAGCGCGTGCAAGGCTGGCTGCGAGAGGCCGACCTGGCTGCCCGGCACCCCCACCCCCACGTAGTAGGTCGCCGGTCCCGATGGCGCGTAGCTCGTGGACGACGAGGAGCTACCGGAGGTCGACTTGGTGGCGCCGCTGCTGGCGGCAGCAGAGGCGACTGCGCCCAGCGAATCGAGGGCGCCGCGCACGGCGGCACGCACCGAGCTGTCACGGTCGTTTTGGGCGACCTTCAAGGCCGAGATGGCCGTGGGATCTTTCAGGCGTCCCAGGGAAGCGGCGCTCGCTGCGCGTACCGCGGGGTGCTCGTCCGACAGGGCCTTCGAGAGCGCCTGCGTGACCGCGGCGGCCTGCTGCTGTCCGCCGAGGGCCAACGCAGCCTGCGTGCGAACCCTGAACTGCGCCGAAGTACCCAACATCCGGATCAGGAAATCGGTCCTGGCGTCTGCCGCGGCCACACCCGAGAACAGCGAGCCACAGGCCAGTAAGACGGCTACGAGGAGGAAGTTGCGACGAGGCACCATTCGCACTGAGTTTCGGACCGGGCTCACGCGACGCTCCGCGGGCAAGTGGGACCGCGCGAGTCGCCGCGCGGGCAAGTCCTGGTGACGCTGGAGTCGAAGCGGGCGGTTCCGCCCGCGAGCAAAACCGGAGCGCTGAACTTGACGCTGATAGTGCGCATCGAAAGGTATGAACGGACCGCCACGAGCGAAGCTTCAGCGAGTATGGCAGTCGGCCGTGCGAAGCCGCAACGATGATTGTCCCCTGGATCGCAAGGCGGTGGGATGCTGTGCGTGCGGGCGGTGTTTGCTGCAACAACGTCGCGGAATTCGGCTACCTTGACGGCGTGTTACTGCGCACCAAGGCAACGCTCTCGGGACTGCTGGTGGGCCTGAGTTTTGGGATGGCAGCCCACGCGCGCGCGGAGCCTTTGGTGCGCGTCAGAGCCGAAAGCCGGATTGAGTTAGGTGTCGCCCACCAGGATGTGGGTATGTCGATCAGCGGCGCTCTACGGGACGAGCTCGGCAACCCTCTGCGCGCGCGGGCGATGGGCATCGAAGCCTTCGCGATCGGTGACGAAGCGCATCCACTCCGCAACCAGCTGACCACCGACGATGCGGGTCGGTTTGCGCTCGAGCTACCCGACACGGAGCACGATTACCGTCTGTTGGCCACCTTTGCGGGCGATGCCACTCACCGCGGCGTGCGCGTCGAACGCCGCGTCGAGCGCGCCCGCGCCGACGTCCGACTGGAGCTGCGACTGCCCAGCGAGAGCACGCTCGATCTCGATGCGCCGAACCTGATGGTGGACGCCATCGCCGAGTCGGACGCAGGAGGCGACGGCATCGCGATGCGACTCTCCGACGAAGAGGGACGCACCGTGGCGAGCGGGGTCACCGGTCCGGACGGGAGGCTGTCGCTGCGGATCTCACCCGACTCGGCAGGCTCGCCAGGCCCGGGCCTGCTGCGGCTCGAGTCGGCGCGGGACGATCGGCGGGCCGAGGCGCAGACTGAAGCGCGCGTGGTTCGGCGTCGCGCGGTGTTCATCGAGATGCGGCCGGACGGCGAGCACTTCGAGGCCGGCAGCTTGCTCAGGGTGAGAGGCCACGTGCGCACCCGGGTCGGCCCGCGCGACGGGGTGCCGGTGGGGCTGTATGCGGGCGAGAGCCACCTGGAGACCGTCCTCACCAATACTCAGGGCGACTTCGTGGCGGAGCTATGGATCGACGCAGCGCCGGGTGAGCTCGCGATTCAAGCGCGCACGGAGGCCGACGCCACCGGGGCATACCCCGCGGCCGAAACACAGCTCGTGGTCCACATCGAACCACCCCAGCCAGTGCCCGTGCTGTGGCTGGTTGGCGCAAGCGCACTGCTGGCGGGCCTGTTGTTCCTGCTCGGCCGGGCCCGGCGCGAACGCGGCGAGCTCGAACCGGCCGCCAACATGGAGAACCTGGGCTCGAGCGTCCACCCTGCCCGGCGCCACGGCCGGCGGGACCGCCACCGCATCAACGGTCGCGCGGTGCAGGCGCGCAGCGACGCCCCCCTGGCCCATGCAAGCATCCAGATCGTCCACGAACAAGCCATGGGCTCCTGCACCTTGGTGTCCGATGCTCACGGTCGCTTCGCCTCCCCTGTCCTGCCCGCCGGCCGGGCGCGCATGCTGGTGGATGCCCCCGGCCACGTGGCCACCCAGGTGGAGCTCGAGATCCCGCACCGCGGCGAATGGACGTCTTTCGTGGTCAGGCTCGAGAGCCTGCGGGACCGCGCGCTGTCGCCCTTCCGGCGGCTGACCATGCGGGTGCTCCCCTCCCCTCGCGCCTGGGGCATCTGGACCAACCGCGAGGCGCGCGAGTGGCTCGCTCAGCGCGCCCCCGCGCAACAGGCGATGCTCGGGCAGCTGACCGCAGACGTCGAACGTGCGTGCTATGCGCGCGAGGACCCGTCGGAAGCCGAGGTCGCACAGATCGAGCAGTCCTCGACGCTGATCGAAGGCAGTATTTCGACTGACAACCGCCGGGAATCCGCTGAAGAAACGCGTGCGGTGCGTTGACTCGGCACAGGTCCCGTTCTTATATGCGGGCTCATCGAGAGCTTCGCGCGCGCGCTCGCGCGCCTCGGCTCATCGAGCGATGCAGAGGGTGACATGGGTTCCGAGTTGATCATCGCGCTAGTGGTCGTCGCCGTGGTGGTGGCCGTCCTCATATTCGCGCGCTCCAAGACGCCAAAGCTGCCACCGGCTCAGCCGCCGGAGGCCCTTCCGCCCACGGCGGCGCCTCGCGCAACTCCGGCGGCCCCGGCCAAGCCCGCCGCAGCCCCCGCCGCGAAGCCCGCGGCCCCGGGCAAGCCCGCTGCCAAGGAACCCGAGATCTCGGTCGACGAGCCGGTCCGCGGCACCATGGAGCTCACACGGGACGAGCTGGTCACCCCTCCCCCGCCTCCGCCCCGCTTCCGTGAGCCGGAGCCCAAGCGTCCCTCCGCCGAAGATCTCGCCTCCCTCAAGAAGGGCCTGGCATCCACGCGCGGCGGCTTCATCGCGCGCCTATCGCGGCTCTTCGGCGGCAAGCCCGAGATCGATCCCCAGCTGATCGAGCAGATCGAAGAAGTGCTGATCACTGCTGACATCGGGACGAAGACCACCCAACGCATCCTCGACCGCCTGCGCGATCGCCTCTCACGCAAGGAACTCACCGACGAAGAGCGCGTGTGGGCTTCGCTGCGCGACGAGGCGCGCTCGATCCTCGGCTCGAGCACCGGTCGACTGGCCTTCAAGGGTCGTCCTGCCGTGCTGCTCGTGATCGGCGTGAACGGCGTCGGAAAGACCACCACCATCGGCAAGTTGGCCAGCCGGCTTTCAGCGCAGGGCGCCAAAATCATGCTCGTGGCCGCCGATACCTTCCGCGCAGCAGCCGTGCTGCAGCTCGAAGTGTGGGGCAAGCGCGTAGGTTGCCCCGTAGTGAAGGGCAAAGAGAACGCCGATCCGTCCTCCGTGGTGTTCGATGCGCTCAAGCGCGCCGAAAGCGAGGGGATCGATCTCGTGATCGTCGACACCGCCGGGCGCTTGCACACCAAGGCTCCCCTCATGGAGGAGCTCAAGAAGCTGGGGCGCACGGTGGAGAAAGCGCTGGGGCGACCGGCCGATGAGATCTTGTTGGTGCTCGACTCCACCAATGGTCAGAACGCGCTTCAGCAGGCAGCGATGTTCCGCGAGGCTCTACCGATTACCGGCATTGTTCTCACCAAGTTGGACGGAACAGCCAAAGGTGGCGTGGTCCTGGGCATCGTAGACGAGCAACAACTGCCCATTCGGTTCATTGGCATCGGTGAACGAGTGGAGGATCTTCGCGAGTTCGACCCCCAGAGCTTCGTGGATGCGTTGTTCGAGAGACCCGACAGCGAGACGTCCGCTGCGTAGTTTTCGCCCCCGCGTGGGACCACGCAGTTCGACGCCGTTGATTGTGTGAGATTCACCGTGATATAGTCGCCGGCGCTTTGCGTTTAACGGCAGATTCCCGAGCGATTTCAAAAGGTTGCGCCCCGATCAGCCTGAGCACAAAGATGTGTCGTCAATGCATGTAGATGCCGCGGATAGGGTCGCTGTGCGGAGTTTCAAAGAGGTATGCATGACTAAGTCTCGATTGGTGGCGTGGCTCGCGCTTATCGTTAGCTCCCAAGTAAGCGCGTTAGCCTCCGCCCAGGACATGAGCTTCGGCCTCGAAGAGACGGAATCGGCCGGTGCAGAAGGTGACGCCGCGGGTGAAGCGGCGACTAGTGGAGAGGCGGAGGGTAGTGCCGGTGGCGATGTCATCGGCGACCTGGCGGGCGATGACAGCTCGTCCACACCGAAGGCTGCAGCGCAGTCGACGGGCCCGAAGCTCAAGGAAGTCAGCGAGGAGATCTATGCGGTGCAGCAGATTTACGCGCTGCGCAACAACCGCCTGGAGTTGATGCCCTCGTTCGGCTTCACCTTGAACGATCCCTACGTGAGCCACCCGAACATCGGCGTCGGTCTCAACTACTGGATCACCAACGTGCTCGCGGTTGGCGCGAACATGAACTGGTACCAGGGCCTGGAGGACGAGTCGGATCTCAACTTCCACGTGCGTCGTTCGACGCGCCTCGCCACGCGCCCAACCGAGTTCCAGTTCGGCGCTTCCTTGAACTTCACGTACGTGCCCTTCTACGGCAAGTTCTCGATGTTCAACCGCTACATCTTCCAGTGGGACGCCTACGTGGTCGGCGGCGTCGGCGTCATGCGCACGCGCCCGGTTCCGGTGGTGGATCCCGAGTACCGCAGCTTCGACTACTCCTACAAGTTGTCGATCGGCAACCCCGGCATCGGCTTGCGCATCTTCCTCAGCAAGTGGCTCACCGTGTTCATGGAGGGCCGCACCTATCCCTATCTCGAGAAACTCGAGAACTTGTCTGTCGCGCTCGGAGCGGACCGCAAGAGTCCGTCTACTTGGAAGGACAGCTCGAACACCCTGGTATGGAACGTGGTCGCTTCAGTGGGCATGACCATCTACTTCCCCTTCAAGTTCGACTACAAGCTGCCCAAGTAAGCCCTGAAAGCGCCAACGATGCCTACCATCCAATCGCAATCGAGGAAGTCTATGAACACTGCATCGCGCTTTGTCCTGGGGCTGCTACTGGCAGCTGCAGGCTTCTTGCTCGACGCATCCGACGTCAAAGCCCAGGAGGTCCAGGTCACGGGTCCTCTGGCAGGTCAGCCGGCAGTGCGTCACATGCGCATTTACCGCGACGGGCGCTTTCAGATTCAGCCGTCTTTCGGTGTGACCATCGCAGACGACTTCGCCCGCGCCATGTTGGCGGGCGTGCAGCTTGGCTACCACTTCACGGACTGGATCGGCCTGAGCGCGTTCTTCGACTACAACTTGGTCCAGGGCGGCGGCATCGGTAACACCGGCCTCACCGACCAGATCACCGACCACGGCCAGACCACCAACCTGAACCGTCTGAGCTTGCCCAGCGCCGCTGGCTTCTCCGATCAGGTCGGCCGCATCAACTACCTGGCCGGTGTGCAGGCCACCTTCATCCCGCTCCGCGGCAAGCTCTCGCTGTTCCAGGCGCTGTTCGTCGATACGGACTTCTACCTGTTCGGCGGCGTGGCCTTCGCGGGCGTCGAAGAGCGCCAGAACATCCTCAAGAACGCGATGGGCGACACGGCCTGTGACAACGCGCAGTTCGAGTCGGCGTCCAGCACGCCCGGCGCCGCTGCACAGTGCGTCCAGACCCAGAGCGCCCGCGCTTCGCGCATGGCCATCGCCCCCACCTTCGGCGTGGGCTTGTCCATGTACTTCACGGACTACTTGGCGCTGACCCTCGAGTACCGCGCGTTCCCCTTCAAGTGGAACACCTCGGGCACCGACGAAGGCGGTCAGAACAAGAACCGCCAGGCCGACAACAGCGGTCAGTTCCCCGATGGCCAGATCAACGAGGCCGACCGCATCTTCCACTTCAACCAGATGTTCAAACTCGGCTTGGCCTTCTACCTGCCCTTCCAGGGCCGGATCACCGAATAGCCCGAGCGTCCGGGCCTCAAGCCCCGAACGCACGAACGCGCTGGTGAGCTCTTCACCAGCGCGTTTTGCTTTTGGGGGCTGCCCCTTCCGAGTGGTTCCGAGAGCTAGCGGCGACGCGGAAGCCCGCTGGGATCGAGCGCAAAGCCATCGGGCAGACGGCCAGCCCGTGCCGGATCCACGGACCAGGCGCGCGTGGTGAAGCCGTCGAGCAGTCGGGCCTTGGTGCGCATGCTGTCCTCGCGGCCCAGGAGCTCCAGGAGCGCCTCGCGGGCCTCCGACGCGTCTTCCTCCTGTGCGAACAGCGCCCCCACGGCGTGGAAGCGAGCCGTCTCGTTCACGTCCTTGAGGAAGGGCAAAACCACCTGGACCACACCCGGCCCCCGCCGGCTCTCGAGCTCGGCCAAGAGCTGCAGCTTGCGGGTGGGGTCGCGCTCGTACTCGGTATCCATGGAGCCCATCAGCTCGAGCAGGATGGCCAACACATCGTCGGCCGGGAGTACGCGGTCCAGCATCTTGAGCGGCCACGAGAGCGACTCGGACTTGCGGATGAAGCGCTTCAGCGGAGCCGCAGCCAGGGTGCCCTTGGCCACGATGGACTCGAAGACGCTGTCCTTCTCCTCCTGGTCCGTGATGCTCGGATCCACATAGAAGGTGAAGCGGTGCAAGAGCGCTTCGATGGCTTCTTCACTCTCGATGCGCGAGAGGGCCTGCAGGGCCTCCCAGCGATCGGGCGCCATCCCCCGCTTGTCGGCGGCCTTGACGGCCAGCTTCTGGACCGGAGAGGAAGGGCTTTTCTTATTTAGGAAGTCGAACAGTCCCACGAGATTGGCGATGGCTTACCCGACCCCCAAGCCGACCGCAACGCGTTTGCCGTGGGGAGCCTCGATCGGAACCGTGCGGCTCCGTAGGCCCGCCCACGCGGCGTTCAGCGGATGAGCACCGGCTGGAGGTTTACCTGGGCGCCGTTCTTCTGGACCACGAAGCGCACGCCGCGTACGCCGTGCTTCTTGACCAGGGCTTGCTCGTTGCCCTTCAGGCGCTGGGTGAAGCGATCTTCGGGGATGTTGATGTTCTCGCCGAGGGCCTTCTTGGCCGCCACGTACTCCTGGAAGACGCGCTTGTAATAGGTGTCCTCCGGCTCGGCGCTCAGACGCTGCGCGAGCGCCGGATCGTCGATGGGCTCGTTGCCGCCGGACGTGGTGCCCGTGCTGAAGCCACCACCGCCCGCGGCAGCCTGCCCCTGTCCAGCGTCGGTGAACGCCGAGTCCTTCCAGTCCTGCTGGCGGACGTTGGAAACGCGGCCCTCGGAGTCCTCCGACTCCCCCTCGGAAACGCCGGTAAAGACGTTGAGCAGCTGGTTGATGCGGTACGCGAGACCGCCGAGATCGGGGTTGGTTGTGTCGAGGCGCACATCGGTGTTGCCGTTGATGGCGGCCAGCACGCCCTCCTCGATTTGCTCGATGGGCTTCACGATGCTGTTGCCCACCATGAATCCGTAGCCGAGCACCACGAGCCCGAAGACCAGGGTCAGCATGAGGATGGTGCTCGTCACGCCGCTCACCTCGGAGGCCTCGCGCGAGCGGTCAGCAATGACCGCGTAGGCGACCTTGGCCGAAGCAGCAAACGGCAGGGGCGCCACCTTACCGACCAGGTTGGTGCCGTCGACCGAAGCCTCGAAGGTTGGGCTGACGGTGCCGCCCATGGCTGCTTCGGTGGCGGCCTTGCCGGCGCCGAACAGGTAGCCGCGCAGCTGCTTGGCCACCGACTCCGAGAACGAGGAGCTGTACACCTTGTCGTCGACGAGGAAGGCCACGTCGCGGCCGCCGAGGCGCTGACCTTCGGCGCGCGCGAGGCCGTTCGAGAGGTCGTAGCCCACGACCAAGGCGCCCACGATGTTGCCGCCGTCGCCGCGCACCGCAGCCACCGACAGTTCGAGCAGCTTGCCCTCGTCGTCCTTCTTCCAGACGTCGTGATGGGCGCCGCCGTCCTTCACCGCCGCGCGGACCGCAGGCAGGGCCGTGTCCAGACGCGAGCCGTACATGCGGTTGCGATCGGCGTTGCGCGCCAGCACCTTGCCCGCGTCGTCGGTGATGACGACGATGTCGGGATTTCCCCTGGAGCCGCGCGCCGGGTCGCCGAACCACGCTGCGCTACGTTCAGCAGCGTCGAAGGCGCGCGTTCGGCGGCCTTCTTCGTCGAGCGCGGCGAACACACCGACCACGTCGGAGTCGCTCGCGCGCTGCTTGACGAGATCCTTGAACTCGAGTGCGGTCAGTCGCAGCGAGCGATCGATCAAGACTTGGTCATTGCCGATCTGCGCGGTGACCTTGCCTGAGAGCTCCTGTCGAAGATCCGAACCCACAATCGCATACGACACGAGTCCCAGAAGCAGCACGGCCACTAGGTTCCCCGCGATAATCTTCAGCCGCATATCGGCATCTCCCCCGCGGTCGGTGGTATCACCGACGCTCGATTCTGGTCAAGAGTCTCAACAGTTTAGGGAGCTTCGGTGCCCGTGGAAACAAACGAGCAATCCCCGTCGCACAAAAAGTCGCACCGGCCCTCGCCAAGCCCCCGCACATGATGCCCCAAAACTCGCAGAAGCGGAGAGCGCACGTCTATGCTGCGCACGGACTTTTGCTCGCGGCCCGGGCATTCTGCTCGCGCGCAGGCCCAGTGTGCTCCCCAAGTCGCCCATGCCCTCTGCTCCATGACCACTCGAAGCTGCCCTGTCTTTTGTGAAACTGCGGAGCTCGCGGTCGAGGCCGCAGCGATCGCGCAGGGGCTCGCTCTCGGCGTTCAGACCCAGCTCTCGTCGAACCCGCTGGACGCCGCGGCGCGCGCGGCCCGGCCCGGTGAGCCCGCGGTTGCGCTCTGCCTGTCGGTTCCGGAGCCAGCAGCGCTGGTTTCCGCACTGGACGCTTGTTCCGCGACCGATCTGGTGGTCTTGGCCGCCATCGCCGATCGCGAGGCGCACGCACGCGGGCTGGCCGCGGACCTGGGATTCGCGTGCGTGACGGAGGTCGGCCCCGCGCTCGCCGCGGCGGCGCTGCTCCAGAGCGGCGTGGCCCGTCCGTGGAAGGCGAGCGTCCGCAAGACCTCGGTCGTGGACAAGCTACGGCTCGAAGGTGCTCTCGGCACCAGCGAACGCGGTGCCGGCAAGCTGCTATCGGTGGGGGCGGATGGCCTGGCTTTCCAGGCTACCGACGAGTCGCCCGCCATCGCGCTCGGTCATGCGCGCGCGGCCGCGGCGGCGTTGCGGGCGCTGGCCCACCGACAGACGGGTGTGCGTGCCGTGAACCGCCCTGCGCTGCCCCACGATCTGAGCGCGGCGCGCGATGTGCTCTTCGGGCCGCCGAGGCTGCTCTCGGACCCGGCGAGCAAGGCCGCCCTGTTGCCCTTCGGGCTACCCATGCCCCAGGAAGAACTGTGTACGAGTCCGTCGCGCGCGGCGGGCGAGGCGGCACGCATCGGCTTCCCGGTGCGCATAGCCCTGGCTTCCCCGGACCTGCGTGTGTGGGACCACCCGGACCTGTCCGTCGACGGCGTGGACAACGCAGCGCGCGTCCGCGACGTGTACCGCCAGCTCATGTCCGTCGCGGAGGAGCGAGCCCCCAAGGCTCGAGTTTTGGGCGTCACCGTGACCGCCACGACGCTTGCGCGGGCCCTGGTCCGGGTCACGGCGCGACCGATGGCGGGCGGACGTTGTCTGTTGCGCGTGGGCTTCGCCGATCCACACGGAGCGGTCGTGCGCGATGCGACGACGACGCTGCTTCCGGCCAATGAAGAGGGCATCCAGCGCGCCATCACGCGGCTCGCCGGCCACGCCTTGCTGCTCGGAGAGAGCGCGGCAGAACGGGAGCGCAATCTCCACCTCTTGAGCGATCTGTTCGGCCGCGTCGGTGCGTTCGTGGAAGCCTTTGGACGTGAGATCGAGCGCGTCGACCTGCATCCGCTCGCGTTGTTGGTGGGTGAAGGCGCGGAGATCCGCGAAGCCGCCATCCAGGTGACCGACGCCTTCGTGCGAGAGCTCGGTTAGCTCGCCTCGGCGAGCGCGCGGGCCAGGTAGTGTCCGGTGTGGGAGCGGGCTTCGCGGGCCACCTCCTCGGGTGTGCCAGCCGCCACGACCTCACCACCGCGCGGTCCGCCCTCCGGCCCCATGTCGAGCACGAAGTCGGCGCAGCGGATCAAATCGAGCTGGTGCTCCACCACAATCACCGTGTTGCCGGCGGCCACCAAGCGATCGAGCAGCTCGATCAGCAGCGCGACGTCCTGGAAATGCAGGCCAGTGGTGGGTTCGTCGAGCACCAGCAGCGTACGACCGGTCACCTTGCGGGCCAGCTCCCGGGCCAGCTTGATGCGCTGGGCCTCGCCCCCCGAAAGGGTGTTGGCGGGCTGACCGAGCGCCAGGTAGCCGAGCCCTACCTCCGAGAGCGCCGCCAGCTTGGCAGCTAGCTTGGGCACGGGCGCGAAGAGCTCGCGTGCATCCTGAATGCTCATCCGCAGCACGTCGGCCACGCTGTAACCGCGGTAGCGCACCTCGAGGGTCTCGCGATCGTAGCGCTGGCCACCGCAGCTCTCGCAGACCACGAACACATCCGGCAGGAACTGCATGTCCACGCGGACGAGGCCGTCGCCTTTGCACACCTCGCAGCGCCCGCCTTTGACGTTGAAACTGAAACGCGCGGGACCGTATGCGCGCGCCCGCGCCTCGGGCAAGGTCGCGAACAATTCGCGGATGTCGTCGAAGGCACCCACGTACGAGGCCGGGCTCGAGCGCGGCGTGCGCCCGATGGGGGCCTGATCGACTTCGATCACCCGGTCGAAACGCTCGGCGCCGCGTAGCTCCACACCCAGGGGCATTTCGCCGCGCAGCACACCCTTGGCCGCTGGCAACAACGTGTCCACGATCAACGAGGACTTGCCGCTGCCGCTCACACCCGTGACGCAGCTCAGTGCCGCGATGGGCAGGCGCACCGAGACGTCCTTCAGGTTGTGCAACCGCGCGCCGCGCAGCTCGAGCCACTGGCTAGGGACCCGCCTTCGACTTGGCGTCTTGATGCGTGTACGCCCGCTCAGATAGGCCCCCGTGGGTGACTCGGCCACGCGTGCGATCTCGCCGGGGCCCCCCTGCGCGATCACGCGGCCGCCCTGCACGCCGGCGCCCGGTCCCAGGTCGATCACGTGATCCGCCGCGCGAATGGTGGCCTCGTCGTGCTCCACCACCAGCACGCTATTGCCCTGATCCCGCAATCGTTCGAGGCTCGCCACCAGTCGTTCGTTGTCCCGCGCGTGCAGGCCCGCAGAAGGCTCGTCGAGCACGTAGAGCACGCTCACCAGTCCGGAGCCGATCTGCGTGGCGAGCCGGATGCGCTCCACCTCCCCCCCGGACAGCGTGGACGCGCTGCGGTCGAGCGAGAGGTAGTCGAGCCCGAGATCGAGCAAGGCCGTCACGCGAGACCCGATATCGCGCAGGAGGCGCTCGGTGACCGGATTCTTGAGGTTGGGAGAAGAGAGCTCTGACAGGTAGGCTCCGAGACTCGCGAGCGATCGCGAGCACAGCGAAGGCAGCGTCTCGCCTTGCACCGTCACATGGCGCGCGAGCGCGTTGAGGCGGCTCCCGTGACATTCCGGACAGGCCGTTTCGCGCGCGTAGCGCTGCAGCTCTTCTTCGAGGTATTGGAGGGTTTCCGCCAGGTCCTCCGCACGCTTGCGACGTCCGAACTCGTGGCTGCGCCGCTTCAGCCCCGGGATAACGCCCTCGTAGCCGGTTCCCTTGCCGGTTTTTGCAGGTGCATCCCCGAACAGCACCCGTTCTCGCGTGGCCTTCGGGAGCTTGGACCACGGTGCTTCGAGATTCACTTTCAGGGAGCCCGCGAGGATCGCCAACTCGCGTTGGTAAAAGGCCCCCTCTGCCCTACCCCACGCCGCGATGGCCCCGTCCTGAAGCGACAGCTCCGCCTCCGGAACCACGAGCTCAGGCACGTAGTCCTGCGTGACGCCGAGCCCGCCGCACGTGGGGCAAGCCCCTTCCGGGCTGTTGAACGAAAAGCTCCGCGGCGTGAGCTCCGGGAAGCTCTCGCCCGTATCCACGCACACGAGGCGTTCCGACGCGAGCCAGTCGAAGCCGTCCTCCGTGGTGAAATGGGCGAACCCGCCGCTCAGCTTGTAGGCCAACTCGGTGGCCTCGCCGATGCGCTGCCGCGAACTCCCCTTGACGCGCACCCGATCCACCTGGACCTCGATGCTGTGCTGGCGTCGCGGATTCGAGCGTAATTTCCTCACCGAGGTCGCGCACTACGCCATCGATTTCGACGCGCACGAAACCATCCTTGCGCAGGCGACTGAGCTCCTTCTCGAAGCCACCCACGCTGTCCTTGACCAGCGGGGCACCGATCACCAAGCGCACGTCCTCGGGCAGTGCGAGGATGCGGTCCACCGCCTGCTGCACGGAGAAAGCGCGCATTTCTTTGCCGCTGGTCGGGCTGTGAGGCACCCCCACCCGAGCAAAGAGGAGGCGCAAATAGTCGTAAGCCTCGGTCAACGTTCCCACGGTCGAGCGCGGGCTACGGTGACTCCCTTGCTGACGAACGCTGATGGCGGGCGACAAGCCGTCGATGCCGTCGACGTCGGGTTTGGGCATCTGTCCGAGGAACTGCCGCGCGTACACACTCAGCGACTCCACGTAGCGGCGCTGCGCTTCCGCGTAGATGGTGTCGAAGGCGAGTGAAGACTTCCCCGACCCGCTCGGCCCCGTGATCACCACCAGCCGATTGCGTGGAATCGTGACGTGGACGTTCTTCAGATTGTGCTGCCGTGCGCCACGAACCACCAAGCTTTGCTCGCGTGGGCCGCCCACTCCCTCGCGGTCAGCCGACATCGCTGCCCTGGGTCAACCGCAATGCCATGTGCATGGCGGCTAGCATACCGTCCGCATCTGCCTGATTGGCGCGCGCTGCGTCGTAGGCCACGCCGTGGTCCACACTGGTCCGCACGAACGGCAAGCCCCAGGTGGTATTCACGGCGGCCCCCCAATCCAGGAGCTTCGAGGCGAGCGTGGCCTGGTCGTGGAACATCGCGACGACCCCCTCGATGTCTCCCCGCTGGGCCGCTCGAAACACGGACTCGGCCGGCTCCGGCCCCTTCAACACGAGCTCTCCGCTGGCGAAGGCTGGTTCCATCGCGCTGCTTCTCAGCGCCGGCTCGATGACCTCGATCTCTTCGCGCCCGAACAGTCCGCCTTCGCCCGCATGGGGGTTCAGTCCGACCACGGTCAGGCGCCGCGGACTACGCGGGTAGAGCCGCAGCAAGGCCTCGCCCAGGTGGCGGACCGTACGTGCGACGCGCGCACCCGTGATGGCGCGGGGCAAGTCGGCCACAGCGAGGTGCGTCGTCACCAGCGCCACCCGCAGCTTCGGCCCCAAGAACATCATGGTGACGGCGTCGTCCGCGAGTCCGGAAGCTTTCGCGAGGTATTCGGTCTGCCCGACGAACGGCTGCCCCGCGCTCACGATTGCAGCCTTGCTGGTGGGTCCCGTCACGATCGCGCGCGCCCGCCCGGCGCGCACGGCGACCGTCGCCGCCGCCAGCGCAGCCAATTGCTGGCGCCCGCCTTCGGCCGATGGGGCCCGGCATTGGATGATCTCCTCTGCGACGCTGCCCGTGTGTATGAGTCCAACCCGGCCTGGCTCGAGGCTGGTCAGCGCACCCGCATCGAGACGCTGCGCGGGTAGGCCGTGCGCGTCCGCCAGGCTGGCGAGCTGCTGCGCATCCCCAAAGAGCGCAATCGGTACAGACTCGAAAAGCTGAAGAGCAGCTTGAACGGCAACCATCGGCCCCACCCCGGCCGGGTCACCCACCGGCACGGCGAGGGGAAACGATGCGTTCACGGAGCCTTCATTTTATAGCCTGCGCCGCGGACCGTCTCGATGGGATCCGCGGAGGAGCCGAGCTTCATGCGCAGACGGCGCACGTGGATGTCCACGGTGCGGCTGCCGCCGTAGTAGTCCACGCCCCACACGCGATCCAACAGCTGCTCACGGCTGAACACCCGTCCGCGGTTTTGGCTGAGGAATGCGAGCAACGCGAACTCCTGGTGCGTTAGCTCAATCAAGCGTCCATCGACGGTAACTTCGTGGGCCGCCAGGTCGATGCACATCGAGGCGATCTTGATGCGCTCCTTGCCGGCGAACTCACTGCGCTTCCACTCTGCGCGGCGAATTCGGGTGTAGAGCTCTACTGGGACGTAGGGCACCAACACGAAATCATCGAAACCATCGTTCGGATCCAATCGCTGTGTGGCATTGACCGTGACAGCGATCAGGGCGGGCACCTCGGCGAGGGCCGGAACTGCCCGCAATCTCATGACTGCAGCACGTCCAGCCTCGACTTGATCGATGGCTTCGACGAGGATCACGCTCGGAGGATCCGCGGCGAAATCGTGCGCCTCCAGGTTGTCCCACAGGTCGACGGATCGCATGCGGCAACCCAATTCGCCCAAAGTTGCCATGCCCCCATCAGGACGCTCAAGAACAGCGGCACCACCGACGACTAAGATCCACATGCCTTATATGCCTCGCGGGTTTCGCCCGGTTGGGAACGGAAAAAGACTAGCGATCCGCAAGGGATGGCGCAAATGCACAAAAGGCGAAAGAACATCAGTTTTCGCTCATGTTTCCAATGCGTTCGCTTGACCCAAGGTGTCAGGGATGACTAGAACCAAATCGGCACGACCAGGCCCCCCTTTGGAAGCCCATCCCGGGAGTGCCCCACGGAGCAGCTTGGCAGGGAGTACTTGGAAACTGGTGGTTACCCCACTGAACGGGTCCACCGAAACGCTCGAAGTCCTGGTGGAGGCCGAGAACTGGCTCTCTGCGCTGCGTTTGGCGCGCAAGGAGCTCGGTGAAGAGGGCGGCATGCCCCCTGGCGCCAGCTGCGTGATGAGCGCGACGGGCGAAGTCACCATCCTCGATGCCGCCCAGCACCGCCGTTACGTGCTCACCCGGGGCTCCAACCTGCCACCCGCACCGGTGGCTTCGGTACGCCCGAGCGCGGAACCCGCGCACCCTCCGGCAGACAATCAGCAGACTTGGTCTGCTCCCGCCCCCAGCCCGGCGCCCTCCGTGGGTCCGGCTCCCACCCCTGCTCGGCGCTCTGCGACGCTCGCGTACTCGCCCGAAGAGTCCGCCGAGGCACGCCGCCTCCTACTCGCTGCCCGCCCCGGCATGGCGCCGGAGCAATCCGCTCCGCCCCCGACGAATCAGCCGTCCGTCGGTTTCCAACTCGCACGGCCCGAGCCTGTGTCGGCTGCGCCCGCCCCCCAGGCGCCCAGCGTGAGTCCCCAGGTCCCGGTCCCAGCCCCAGCCCCAGCCCCGAAGCGTTCGACAACCGTCGCGTACTCTCCGGAGGAGTCTGCCGATTTCAGGCGTCAGCTGCAGGCCGCGGCCCAGGTGCGCAACCAACAGCGCGCGGCCAGCGAACCTCCCCTGCCGCCGCCCGATGCCCCCGTGATGGCTCCGCCTGCTCCGCCTGTGCCCCCGACCGCGCAAGCACTGCCGCCCCAGCCGATGCAGCTGCCTGAGCCGCCAGTGGCCGGCAACTCGAGGAAGGCCACGGTCGCCTACCTGCAATCGCCGTTCTCGCCCGGCGGAGAGCTCGTGACGCTGCAGTCACGTGATGAGGGCCCGAGCGCCTCGTCACCGCTGACCTATCGCGAGCGCAGCTATTTCGCGCCCACCCCCCTCGACCCAGGCCGCCTCGAAGCGCTGCTGCGCAGCGAGCTCGAGAGCATGATGCGCGAACTCGCGAGCAGCGCCCGGGGCCAGTTCGTGAACCTGGCGGTCTTCGATCACGCGTTTCAAGGACGCCCTCAGCGCCCCCCCATTGCCACGCTGCAGTGGAAGGATTGGCGCGGTGCCCCGGTGTTCGCGATGGCAGGAGCCCAACCGCTTCCGTCGTGGCGCCCCACCCCGTCTGGTGCGCCCGTGGTGACCTCGTTTGCCCCACCGGCTGCGCCGGCTCCGCAGGTCACGTCGGTTCCCGTGGCGCCCGTGTCCGTGCCCATGCCCATGGCGCCTCCCGTTGCCCCGGTCGCATTCGCGCCCGCAGGCCCCTCCGCGCCGCATGTGCAGCCCGCAGCGCCGCACGTGCAACCGGCGCCGCCGCCCGCGGCGCGCGCCCCCAGCTCGCCGATCGTGACGCCCGCGCGGGGACTCCACGAGCCCGTGAATGAGTTCGGACACGAGCCCACCGGCGATCAAGAATCGGCGCTTGGCCATCGCCTTCGAAGCGAGCCAGGACCTGTACTTCCTCGGGACCCCTGTGGAAGGGCTCGAGTTCGCAGTGAAGCTCCTGTCGGATCTCGTGCCGTGCGACGCGGTGAGCGCCTGCATCTACGACATCAACACCGACGAGTTCCGCTTCGTGGCCCTCACGGGTCCCGGCGGCTCCGAACGCCGTGCCGAAGCCGTGCCCTCCACCGAGGGCCTCCTCGCAGCCGCCGTGCGCGCCGGCAAGGACACTTTCGTCGCCAGCAACGTCGAGAACGATCCGCGCTACGACCCTGCAGTCGATGGCCGCGTCGGACTGACGGTGGACACCATCGCCTATCTGCTGCTGCAAAAGGGCGACAACCTGCTCGGCATTTTGCAACTCATCAACCGCAGGAACCGCACTGGCTTCACCGACGCCGATATGGCGGTGGCGGGCTATCTGTCGTCGCAGGTCGCGGAGTTCTTGCAGGCGCGCCGCGGCGGCCGGCGCTGACTCATTTCGCGTCGAGCAGTGCGCTGATCTCACGCTCCAGGGCTTCGGCATCCGAAGCCTTGAAGCCCGCGTGAACGTGGCGCACCAGGCCGCGTCGGTCGATGAGATACGAGGACGGCATCTTCTGAGGTGCGTAAGCCGAGGCCACGCTGCGGCCGGCATCGTGCAGCACCGGGAAGCTCAACGGAGAGCGCCGCAAGAACTTCTCGGCGTTCGCGCGCTCCTCGTCCTGGTTGATGCCGACGACCTCGAACCCACGTGCTTTGTACTTCTTGTACAGGCCCTGGAGCACCGGCAGCTCCTGCTTGCAGGGCGCACACCACGAGGCCCAGAAGTCCACCAACACGACCTTCCCGGAGAGCGAGCCCCAAGCAAAGCTCTTGCCCGACAGATCCTTGAGCGCAATGGGCGGAGCCTTACTGCCCGGGCCCAGCGCATGGGCGCTCAGCGCAAAGGCCGCGATCATGAGCATGGAGAGCATGGGGAGCACGAAACGACGCAGGTTCATCGGCTGCATAGGGTACTCGATCTGCGACGCCCCTCGGGCGCCCAGATTCACCGGGCCCGCCGCGCAAACCTCGTGCACGCCGCGCACCCAGACGCCCCTACATCACAGCGCGAGGCAGCCCACGCCCGTCGCTACTCGCCGAGTTCCTCGCGCAGATACTTGCCGAGGTTCTGTAGCGACTCCTGGTACTGGTGGCCGTCCACGAACAGCGTCGGGGTGCCCTCGATCTTGACGCGGGCCCCTTCCTGCTTGTCTTGGGCCACGCGTGCGCGCACGGCGTCGGATGCGACGTCGGCGTCGAACTTGGCCATGTCGAGCCCCACACTCTGCGCCAGCTCGCGGATCTTCTCGGGGCTCAGCTCGCGCTGGTGCTCGAACAGCTTATCCGCCAGCTCCCAGAACTTGCCCTGCTTGCCGGCGGCCACGGCCGCGAGCGCGGCGGGCATCGCGTTCTTGTGTCCGTCGAGTGGGTAGTTCTTGAAGACGAGGTTCACCTTGCCATCGAACTCTTGGAGGATGCCGCTCAGCACCGGATGCGCCGCACCGCAGTGGGGACACTCGAAGTCGCTGAACTCGACGATGGTCACCTTGGCCATCGGAGCACCGCGCACCGGCGAGTCCGACAGATCGAGCGCGACCTTCTTCTTGGCGTCGAAGCGCGCCGAGAACAGCTCCTCGATCTCGCGCTTTTCGTAGCCTTCCGACACCAGGCGCACGAGGTAGCGCGCCGCTGGCACGCAGCTGCTACAGGAGCGCGCTTCGGAGACGCATTGCGCCACACTCACCGGATCTCCGCACGGCGAGAGCTGCTCGTTCACCAGGTCGACCCAGGTGCGACGCTCGCCATCGGTCAGTCCGCCGGTCTCGACCTGGGGCAGCTTCTCGATTTTGGCGGCGCTAGCGCTGGTTTGGCCGGGTCCGGGATCTTTGCCGCCGTTGCAACTCGCTCCCAGCGAGAACAGGCCCAACAAGGCCAAGACCAGAAATGGGAGCGTAGGCGAGCGCATGGTGGCGCGGATGCTAGCAGCGGGTAAATCCGAGCGCAAAACTCGAAAAGCGAAGGGTTACTCAGCTTTCGCTGTATGTGACGAGTTGTTCACGGATGACATCTTCCGTCACCCCCACCTGGATGTATTCCTTCAGCACGTCAGCCAGCGCGAGAAGCAGATCGTCGATTCCCTTGTCCTCGATGAGCTTGGCGAGCAGAGCCCGCGACTCACGACTGTCATCCTCGCGCAGGAATTGCCGCACCTGGTCCATGGCGATGTCGCCACGAAAATCGATGTAGGCGTTTTCCAAGAGATACCGAACTAGTTCCCTCACGAGGGCCCTCCCTACGGGACAACGTTGTCACTCAGTGCAGGTTTGTAGACCCCCCGCTCCCTGCGGCGCAAGGGGATTCCTAGTTTGCACCGGGCGCCCCATTTGCGCCCGTTTTAAGCAGGACCTTCGCTCGGATAGGCGCTGCACGAGGGGCCGCGGCGCGATATGACGAGGCGGCCCACGTGGAAGGACTCCGACCGGGATGTTGAACGACTCCTTGCTTGAGCGCGCACTGCGCTGGCTTTTGGGCCATATCGGCGAGGCCCAAGTGCTCTCGGCTCGTCGTCAATTCGAGGAGGCCACGGGCCCTATCCTCGAGGGGGCCCCCGACTACGAATCCCGGATCGCGCATTTTTTCGAACAGTATTTGTGCGGAGCGGCGCAGGGGGAGCGAGCCCCGCTAGGACGCTTCGCCGAGCAAGCTCCCGAGCTCTCGCAAGAGGATCGCACCCAGTTGGCGGGCTGGCTGCGCAGCCATCGCAGCCTGTTCGCCTTCGAGGGCTGGGAGCCGGAGTCGCGCCTGGGGCGAGTGCGTGACCTTTGGTTGGGTGGGACGTATCGGGTGTGCGGCCGGCCCGAGGACCGGCAGCTTGCGCAAGGCGATCGCTTCGATGGGCGCCTGATCGCCGTCTCGGGCAGCCTCTGGCTAAGCCCGGGACGTGTGTTCCATCCGCGGGCGGCGCACGGTGCCATCGACGAGCTGCTGCAGGGCATCGGCGAGGGTCGCAGCGACACGGCGGGCTTCCTGAATGGGTTGTTGCGCATGCGAGCCCGCTACTATCAATTCGAGAGCATCCGCGCGGAGCACGTGTATCGGCTCGATGCGCTGCCCGAACCAGCGTTTGCAGCTCCCTGGGCCAGTCCGGCTAGGCGTCGCTGAGCACCGCCCCCGAGAGCCTTCGAGGAGGGGCCGCTACGACTTGGCGAAAGTGCAAAAGCCGAGCTCCCCGCACCGGTGGGTGCGAGGAACTCGGGCCAAAGGGCCGATAAGCCGGGTTTTGTTCCTGCCGTTCGTCACCGAACGACGGGTGGCGATCATTCATCTAGGGCGTCCGTTGCCGAACGCCTCGAGCGACGATACCCGGAAGCATCGGGCGGGCCGCCCTCGAACGCTTCCCTATTCCGTCTTGCTCCGGATGGGGTTTGCCGTGCGACCTGCGTCGCCGCAGGCCCGGTGAGCTCTTACCTCACCGTTTCACCCTTACCGCGCGGATCCTTGCGGAAGAGCACGGCGGTCTGCTTTCTGTGGCACTTTCCTCGGGGTCGCCCCCACTCGCCGTTAGCGAGCATCCTGCCCTGTGGAGCCCGGACTTTCCTCCCGCATCCCTTGCTTGCGCAAGCGACGCCGGCGAACGCCTTAGCCGCTTTGGCGGCGCAAGTGTGATGCCAGAGCCGGGCCCAGCAAGTCGGGAAATTTGCCGAGCCGAACCCCGCTGTCTAGCGTCCAGCGGGTGTTGAGCAGGATTACGTCCTCGCCGAGCCTCCGACTGGGTTCCGCAGGTCTCTTGTGGGCCATGGCGATCGCGTGCGATGGGGGCCCTCAGCCCTCGGCCGCCGACGCGAGAGTCCCTGTGCTGCCGCGCTCGACCGAAGCTGCGGCCCCTCGCGCGGAAGCGGCGAAAACCGCGCGTTCCGACTCGGCCCCGACGGCTTCGACCGCTTCTCAGGGGGCGCCACGGGCCAAGCAGGAGATCTCGATCCCGGCAGGCGTGCTGCGCCTCGGCAGCCCCACTGGCAGCCCCGACCGCAACCCCAGCCGCGAAGCCGACGACATCCCGCGCGACGTGCCCGCGTTTCGAGATCGATGCCCTGCCCTACCCGAACGATCCGCAGCTTCCAGCCCGTCGAATGGTGACCCGCAGCGAGGCCAGCGCCCTGTGCGAGGCCGAAGGCAAGCGGCTGTGCAGCGAGTTCGAGTGGGAGCGTGCCTGCAAGGGCGACGAGGGCCGCGAGTATCCGGGAGCCCCATTCGACGCCAAGAAATGCGCTCAAGACGGGACGTCCTGTGCCTCTCCCTTCGGTGTCTTCGCGCTGGGAACGCTCGGCCGCGAATGGACCGAAAGCCGCGCCGGACGCGGAGTCGGCGACGCGCTGCGCAATGCCGTCGTGCGGGGGGCCGGCAGCGAGGCGCCCGCCAGCGCCCACCGCTGTGCCGCGCGCGACGCCGCGACGCCCGACAGCAAGAGCGAGTCGTTGCTCTTCCGATGTTGCCGAGGATCCAAAACCGACCTGGTTTACCCCGAAGAATCGACAAGCGAGCCATTCCGGGAACAGGCCCTGACCAGCGAGCAATTGAAGACGCTACTCGCGGGCATGCCCGAGACGCAACGCTGGGCCGACGACTTCCGTCCTTTTTCCGGGGAGCAAGTAAGCCAACGTCTGTCAGCTTCGGGACGCTCGCAAACCTCGATCGCGCCTTGGGTGCTGGCGCCGAAGGGGCTCGCCTGGTCGCCGCTGCACGGGGAACAACTGGGCGTTGTCGCAGGGGACACGTCGGCGGGAGCGCTGTTGGTTGTCTACTACCAGGAAGCCTCAGGGAAGCTGCGCTTCGGAGCCAGCTATCAGACGCGCGGCGAACACGACGCGATCCTCGTGGCCTACAAGCCGGATGTTCCACGCGAGGTGTTGTTCAGCACCTGTTGGGGATGCGGTGGCGAAGGCGGAGCCATCGAGTTGGGGCCGGACACGCGCGTAAGGATCTCCCAGCGCTGAGCGTCCATGGCCGGGAATCGGCTTAAACAGGGGTTTGCTGCGGGCGAATTAGCGCGGAATCTGTGAGGAGTGGCCCGTTCTCCTTTTGCTCGCCCGCGCGTGCAGTGTCTGGCGCTGCTCTCGATTTGGACCCTCGCCTGCGACGGCGCGCCTGCCGCGCCTGCCGCTCCCGCAGCCCGGACCACGGAGTTCGCCGCGGCGAACCGTACTCCTGGCGCGAGCGGAGCGGAGGCCGATGACGCCGAACACAGCGTGCGCGGAACCGAACAAGGTCTGATCGGCGGGACCTTCTTCGACGACGCCATGGTCGAAGAAAACGGGGCCTCCGTGCCCGGTTGCTCCGACGACGACAAGGCCATGTTCCGACAGATCATGACGCTGGGTCGGACCGTCGCGCTGGGCTCGGCGATCCGTGACTGCGTACGAATGATCCTGGTGCAGGGCGATGGCACCTTCGGGCCCTACCATACCTGCCCGAGCGACCCTTACGTGCGCGACTCTATCGAGCAGCAAGTCCAGGGCGTGCTCGATGTCTTGACCACGCCGAACCCGGTGAAGATCACCTGCACGACGGGCAACATCGGAGTCACCCGGGTCGCCGGTCGACATGATCTACCTGCCCAGATCCACGAGCCGTTCGAGATCCCCAACCCGCCGCTCGATCAGCTCTTCGATGCCGACTGGTTGAGCGCCGGCGGCGGCTCCGGCTCTGCGACCCGCGAAGAGCTCGACTTTCGTGCGCGCATCTTCTTGATCGCGCCGCGCTCGGCGCTGGTGTGGCACGAGGCGATGCACGTCCATGCCTATCGCCACGATTGCCCGAACCAAACCTACTTTCAGAGCGTGCCGTACATGGTCCAGTACTGCCTGCAGCAGGTGGCCCAGAAGTCGGTCGATCGCTGCGACATGCGCGGAGGCTGCGCCACGGGAGGCGAGCGCGCCATCATCGATAGCTATCCCGTGACGGCCGACACGGGCTGCGAGTGCCTGCGTGATGCCGTCTCGCAGGGAAAGACGGATCTCCCGGCCACGCCCATCCTGGATACCAGCGAGCCCGGTGATCGCTTCGGCGCCGCGCTCGCCGCGGGCGACTTCAACGGTGACGGCTTCGCGGATCTGGCCGTGGGTGCGCCTGGCGAGGATGGCGCGAGCGGCAAGGTGTTCGTGTACCTCGGGTCCGTGCTCGGGTTGTACGCGGAACGAGTCATCGACCAATCCGAGCTCGGTCAAAACGAGGCCGGCGACGAGTTCGGGACGAGTCTGGTGGCGTTCGACCTCGATCGAGACCAGCTCGACGACTTGGTGGTCGGAGCGCCTGGCGAAGATCTCCAGACTGGCGCGGTGTATCTGTTTCGTGGAACCCGTGATGGCCTGACGGCGCAGGTGGCGCTCGGCGGCAAGGCGCAGACTGCGTTCGGCGCGGGCTCTCGCTATGGAGAGGCCCTCGCGGCGAGCACTTTCCTCGACGTCACTCGGCCGGTGCTCGCGGTGGGCGCACCCGGTCTGAAAGGTGGCAAGCAGGCAGGCACGGTGCATCTCCTGCAAGGAGCGGACGTCGATCAGGCACTCGTCACCGGCCTGGCGACCTTGCAACCAGCGGCACCCGCCGGACACCCAGGCGATCGCTTCGGCGCCGCGCTGGCTTTCGGCAGCCTCGCGAGCGCCACGCCCGCGGCCCTGGCGGTGGGCGCACCCGAAGCGACGGGAGGAGGTGCGGTCTACGTGCTCTTGCCGCTCCAATCGAGCACCGTGGTCGTAAACGCAAGGTTGGAACCCAGCTATGCGCTGCAGTCCGGCTCCGGAGAGCCAGAAGGCTTCGGGCGGGCGTTGGCGTTCGGGCGCGCGGCTGGGCCCGGCACCCTGCTGGTCGGCGCGCCACGCGCAAGCGCGAGCAATCTGGACGACAGCGGACGAGTCTATCTGTGGCGTGCCTCCTCTGCGGACGCCGCGCTGCTGCACACCCTCGACGGCGACGCGCAGGGAGGGCAACTCGGGAGCGCGCTGCTCGCGACCGGCCGTTACCAGGTGTTCGACGAGTTCCTCGCCAGCGCGCCCTTCAGTGACCACGCGGCGGTGAAGCTCGCGAAGGCAGCGTTCGACGAGGAGGCGCTCGATTTCCGGGCACAGTGGGGCGCGGCGCCGGAAAGCACTGGCCCCATGGCATTTACGCGCGGCGACTTCGACGGCAGCGGGATGCTCGACTTGGTGGTCGGCGTGCCGGATGAGCCGGCGACATCGCGCGGCCCCGTGGGCGGCTACATCGAAGTCTATCGTAGGACCGACGACGGCAGCTGGGCGCCCTGGGGACACTACCGACAAGGCGAGTGAGGGAGCGCGCACCAGGCTTCTGCTAGCCTCTGGCACATGAAGCTCGTGCGCATTCAGACCTCGGCCGGCCCTCGCTACGCGTACGCCCGCGCGGATGGTGACTTCGATCTCTTGGGCGCCGCCCCATGGCTGGGCGGCGAACGCACGGGCGAGACCTTCCAGGCGCCAGGCGTGCTGCTGACCCCGGTCGACCCGAGCAAGATCGTGTGTGTGGGCCGCAACTACGGGGCCCATGCGCGCGAGCTCGGCAACCAAGTGCCCGACGAGCCCCTGCTCTTCCTCAAGCCCCCGACGGCGCTGTGCGGCCCGGACACGGCCATCGAGCTGCCCGAGATGAGTGCGCGCGTCGAACACGAAGCCGAGCTCGGTGTGGTGATTGGAAAGCGCCTCAAGCATGCGAGCATCGACGAAGTACGCGAGGCCATCTTCGGGCTCACCTGTGTAAACGACGTGACGGCGCGCGACCTTCAGCGCAAGGAAGTGCAGTTCACCCGCGCCAAGGGCTTCGACACCTTCTGCCCCGTCGGCCCCCACGTGGAAAGCGAGCGCCTCGACCTGACGAACCTCAGCGTGTCCGCACGAGTCAACGGGGCACAGCGCCAACACGGCAACACTCGGGACATGGTCTTCCCGGTGCTGGAGCTCGTGTCCTTCATCAGCCGCGTGATGACGCTGCTACCAGGCGATTTGGTCTCCACCGGAACGCCCGAGGGCGTGGGCCCGCTCGCGCGCGGGGACGTCGTGGAGATCGAAGTCGCTGGAGTCGGCGTCCTGCGCAACACCGTGCGCTAGCCGTCACCGGCTTCAGAGCAAGTCGATCATCTTCTTGACGGGCGAACCACTACGCATGATCAGGCGCATGATTCGGCTCATTGTCCCGTAGGTGGCGCGGCGGTACGGGAACCAAACTGGCTCCCGCTTGATGGGCGGCACGCGGTTGTAGTTCACGTGTCGGGTCTCGCACATCTCGCGCAAGCCCTCGTCGCCGTGCACGCGCCCATGGCCGCTATCTTTGAGCCCGCCGAACGGCGCTTCCGGGGTTGCATAGGCAGTGAAGACATCGTTGACCATCACCGTGCCGGCGACGACGCGCTCAGCCAGGGCTCGGCCGCGCCCCTTGTCGCGCGTGAACACGTAGCCCATGAGGCCCAGGTTCGAGTCGTTCGCGTGCATGATGGCCTCGTCATCACTGGCCACCGACATGATCGGCACGATGGGCCCAAAGATCTCGTCGCGCATCACGCGCATGTCGTGGGAGCAGCCCGTGAGGATGGTGGGCTCGAAGAAGTGTCCCTTGCCAGGCCTGCGCTTGCCGCCGGTGCGCACGTGGGCCCCCTTGCTGACGGCGTCCCGCAACAACGCCTCGAGCGTCTCAATTTGGCGCGGGTAGATCATGGCGCCGACGTCGACGTTGCCTGACTTGGGGTCACCTTGACGCAAGTCGCGCGTCAGCCTGATGACACGCTCGACCAAGGCATCGTGAATGGCGGCATGAGCATACACCCGCTCCACGCTGATGCAGACCTGACCGCTGTTGGCGAAGCCCGCCCATACGATGGCGCGCGCTGCGCGCTCGAGGTCCGCGTCGTCGCATACGATGAGGGCAGCCTTGCCCCCCAACTCGAGCGTGCATGGGATGAGTCGTTCGCCGCAGGCCGCAGCGACTCGGCGTCCCGTGGCAACGGCGCCGGTGAACATGATCTTGTCGGGATGGGCGTCGATCAGTGCGGCGCCCGTGGAGCCGTCGCCGGTGATGACCTGGAACAGGTCCTTCGGCAGACCACTGGCGTCGAAGATCTCCTTGAACTTGAGGGCTACGAGGGGCGTCACCTCGCTCGGCTTGAGCACGGCGGCGTTGCCCGCGATGAGCGCGGTGATGGCGTCGCCGATGGGGATGACCAGCGGGAAGTTCCAGGGCGCAATGATGCCCACCACGCCGCGCGGCGCGTAGTGTACGTAGCTGCGGCGGTGCTTGAACAGGTGGAGGTCGATCTCTCGGGGCGCGAGGATCTTGGTGGCTCGCTTGCCGTAGTAGGTGGCCAAATCGGCGATGACCATGACCTCCTGCACCAGCGCTTCGAGGCGAGGCTTGCCGCACTCCGCGCTGAGCAGCTCGACCAAATCGTCGGCGCGGTCCACCACGGCATCACGCAGAGCCAGGATGCGCTCGCAGCGCTCCTCGAGCGACACGTCGGCCCACACGGCCTGGGCCGCTCGCGCGCGGGCCAGTACCTCGCGGACGCGGTCACTCGAGTAAATCGGGACTTCGCCGAGCACCTCGCCGGTCGCAGGTGCGTAGCTGACGATACGACGGGAACTGCCACTGTCTGAAGCGGAGATACTGTCGATGCGCGGCTCGATACCTGAGTGCCAGACCATTGCCCACCCTTTCGCTCGAGAGGTTTCCTCAGGTTCCAACGAACACCCGAAGGAAAGAAAGCGAAAGTAGCAGGGCTCGGGCAGCGTCGCGAGCTTCGAAAGGCGTCAGGACGAGCGAGCAGCGCCCCCCACTCCACTTTCAACGCTCTGCGTCAGACCCGTATCGTCGCAGAAATCGGCCGCGCCCGTGCGCCAGCTCAGTCGTCGACGTAGTCGCGCAGCGTGTCGACTTCGTCGAGCCCCTGCAGACGGGCCAGCCCCTGCGTCTCCACCTGCCGCACGCGCTCGCGCGTCAGATTCATGATCTCGCCCACTTCTTCGAGCGTGATGCCGCCGCGGTCGGCGATATCGAGGGCGCAGGTGTCAGTCATCTCCCAAACCTCGAGGTCCGGGAAGTTGATCTTGATGGAGCCGCGCACCGGGTGGACGTCGATGTAGAGATGGTAGCGGCACGAGACGAACGGACAGGGCCGCTCCATGTCCGCGCACTCGCCGCGGTTCTGCGGACGCCAGTACTCCTCTTCGGGGTACATCATGCGTCCCAGGTTGAGCTCAGTCTTGCTCAGCCGACGGATGGAGATGGTACGCGCGCGAGCCCGAGCGCGACGACGACGGCGTCCCCGCTCGTCACTCTCGTCGCCCTCGAAGTCATCCTCTACCTCGCGCAACGCCAGCGCCAAGGACCCCTCGGTCGCCGCCGTTGCTTCGGCCACGTCCAAGTCTTCCTCGCGCACGGATCCGCGTACGTCGCCCCCCCAGGTGCCGCCGCCGATTACCCCCTGCTCAGCCATCGTATCCTCCCACTTCCTTCGTTCTTCGATGCCCCGAAGTCCCGAACAGAATTCCTCGCTGCTCAAACCGCAGCCCGTTCCAACCGCGCCTGCACGTTCATGCGGCGCTCGATGTCGCGAAGTTTCTCGACCAGCAGCGCGGAGAGCCTGCGGGCCTCCTCCACTTCGCGCCGAATCAGCGCATCTGCCGTCTCTGGTGCGCGCTCAAGTTGGGACAGCATCCGATCGACTTCGCGACCGAGCGCATCGATGTCCCCACGTACGAACAAAAAGCGCGTCTGAATCTCTTCGATGGTGAAGCCCTGCCCCATCAGGCGGCGGATCAGCTGCACCTGGCGAACGGTGCTCGCCGGGTAGAGTCCCTGCGACCCGCGGTGCTTGCCCTTCTTGCCCACGCGCACACTGCGCGGCAGCAGACCGAGCTGGACGTACTTGCGGAACGTGGCCTCGGTGAGCTTTTCCCCGCTCGCGGCGCACGCGTCGACAATCTGCTGCACGCTCATCCCTTCCGGATGCGTGAGCTCGATTTCCTCGTGCTTTCCGTCGTCTGCGAGCTGTCTCAAGGGTCCCCACCCGGCTGAGTTCGCTTGAATATATTCGTTTCAGTGGCGGCTCTGTTGAAGAAACCGCTGCGTATCTGTGCGCCCAAGCTATTCCACTGAATAGAGCATGGTCAACGATTTTTTTTTGGTAGATCTCGCTCGAGACGCTTTTCGATCACGATCGATCGATCACGCTCGTAGCCGCACAGTTGCCTATTCAGGCATGTTTGGCAAGCGTATATGTAGGACAAAGTGATCCTAGAACTGGATCGTATCAACAGAAGCACGATCGCCGTGTAGGGCTCAAGGCGCCAGGTCCTGGCTTGGGGCGTTTTTCAGACGCGCCGGGCGGGCTCGGGCATAGTTGGCGGCAGACGAGGCATGGGAGATCCGCGGGCGATCCGGCGTTTCAGGCAAAACCCAGGCGCCCGGGTCGGCGCTGTCCTGGTCGGCTTCATCGGGCTCTGGGCCCTGCTCGGGCCGCTGCTCGCGCCGCACGCGCCGGAACAGCAGTTTCGCGAGGGCATCGGCGCCTACGGCTTGCCGCAGGCCCCCAGCAAGGCCTTCTGGCTCGGCACCGACCTGCTCGGGCGCGACGAACTCTCACGCCTCCTTCATGGCGGCACCATCTCGCTACAGGTCGCCCTGTTCGCGACCCTGCTGGCGGTGGGCATCGGGCTCGTGATCGGTGTGACGAGCGGCTACTTTGGCGGGCGGCTCGACGACCTGTGCATGCGTGTCGTGGACGTCTTGCTGTCGGTGCCCTTTCTATTGATCGCGATCGCCATCCAGCGCTCCCTGGGCAACCCGGGGCTGGGCAGCCTGTGCGTGCTGTTGGGCGCCCTCTCCTGGCCCTCGCTGGCCCGTGTCATGCGCGCCAAGGTGATGGAGCTCAAGTCCCGCGACTTCGTGCAAGCCGCCCGGGCGCTCGGCGCGAGCACGCCGCACGTGCTGTGGCGGCACGTGGTTCCCAATGTAATGGGCCCGCTGATCGTGCTGGGAACGACCCTCGTGGCCGAGATGATCATCGCCGAATCGGCGATGAGTTTCCTGGGGCTCGGCGTGCAACCTCCCGGGGCCAGTTGGGGCACCATGCTCCACGACGGGCGCGACATGCTGGTGCACGCGCCTCACCTCCTGCTCGCGCCGGGAGCGCTGATCGCGGCCGCGGTGTTCGGGTTCAACCTGCTGGGCGAGGGCTTGCGCGATGCGCTCGATCCCAAGAGCTAGCTGGAGTTGGTTGCTGCTTTCGTGGGTCCTTGCAGCCTGTCCCGGGCTGCCGGACGGCCCGCGCTACGAGGGCGCAGGCAAGCCGGGGCCGCGGCGCGGGGGCACCTTGATGCTGTCCGAGCAGCAGCGAGTCCGCAGCCTGGATCCGCACCTGGTCCACGACGTGATCTCGGGCGCCGTGATCGAGATGTTGTTCGACGGCCTGTATGAGTTCGACGCCCAGATGAAGCTCTCCCCGGACATCGCGGCGGAGCTGCCCGTGTACGCGAACGACGGCAAGGTGCTGCGCATCCGTTTGCGCCAGGGCGTACGTTTCCAAAACGGACGCGAGATCACCGCCGAGGACGTGGTGTGGTCCCTCGAGCGCATGCTTCATCCTCGAACGCACTCGCCCGGAGCCCTGTTCTATCGATTGATCGTGGGCTTCGAGGAGTACCGGGCCGGCAAGGCTTCGCACGTCGAAGGACTACGCGTACTCGAGCGCTACCAGTTCGAGATTCGGCTCTCGGAGGCGGACCAGACTTTCGCCCCTTTGTTGGCCATGCGCTTCGCCACCCCGGTACCGCGCGAGGAGGTGCTGAGCCGCGGCGCGGAGTTCGCGCGGCGTCCGGTGGGCAGCGGACCGTTTCGGCTTGCGAGCTGGGACCCGGGCGTGCGCTTGGTGCTGGAGCGAAACCCGCGGTACGGCGCGGGCTTGCCCCACGTGGACCGCGTGGTGGTCGAAGAAGCCATCGCGCTTGAGACGGCGTTCTTGCGCTTTCGCAACGCCGAAGTGGACGTGATGACGCGCGTCACGCCGGCCGACCGCGCGGTGCTCCAGGGCTCGCGCAAATGGCGCCCCTACTTCGAGGCATCGCCGAGCGTGGACATCTGGGGCCTGGTGATGAACTGCGAGCTGCCCCCCTTCGACAACGTGCACGTACGGCGCGCCGTGGCCTCTGCCATCGACCGGGAACGCTGGGTCAAGGTGCGTAGCGGCAATCTGCGGGCTGCCGGTCAGATGGTGCCGCCACAGCTCATCGGATACGACCCAAAGCTGCCGCACCTTCAAGTTCTGGATTTGGCGAATGCCCATCGCGAAATGGCTTTGGCCGGGTTTCCCAACGGCTGGCCCGAGCCGGTGACCCTGTGGATCCCGGAAAGCGCCACGGCGCGCATTTACGCCGAACTGGCCCAGGCCGACCTCGCTGCCATCGGCATCCGGGCGGAGATCAAAGGCACGACGTTTCCCGTGTTCCTCGAGTCCCAGGGCACGCCCAAGACCGTGCAGCTGTCGCTCTCGGGCTGGCAGATGGACTATCCTGATCCCTCGAACTTTCTGGGGCTCTTGCACTCGAAGTCACGCGGCGAGCGCTCGTCCATCAACCGCGCGTTCTACTCGAGCCCCACCCTCGATGGGTTGCTCGACCGAGCGCGCGTGGAGCCCGATCCGACGCAACGTGCACGGCTCTACCGAGACGCCAACGATCTGGTGGCGCACGACGCACCGTGGGCGTTCTTCGGCAACAACCTGGTGCCTCAAGCCTGGCAACCCTACGTGAAGAACTATCGACCGCACGCGGTGTACTGGATGCCCGTGAACGAAGTGTGGCTGGATTTGCCGAAGCGCAAGCTGGAGCAGCTCGCCCAAGCGCTGTCGCCCCTACCCGGCGCCCGCGTGGAGATGCAGCGCGCCTTCGCGATTCGGGGACGACCATGACCAAGCACTTGTTGCAGCGACTGCTATGGGCCGTGTTCGTATTGTGGGTGGTGATGAGCGGCGTGTTCCTGCTCGTGAACGTGCTGGGAGATCCCGCCGTGGCCACCCTGGGGCCGAACGCGGGGCCCGCACAGCTCACGGACTTTCGCGAACAACACGGGCTGACGCGGCCGCTTCCGCAGCGCTACCTGGAGTACATGACGAGCCTGCTGCGCTTGGATCTGGGACGCTCGTTTCAAGACGATCGGGAGGTGCTGGATCTGATCGCGACTCGTCTGCCGCGCACCATGCTGCTGGGGGGCCTCACGCTGCTGTTGGAGCTGGCGATTGGCCTCGGGCTCGGGACACTGGCGGCCGTGCGTCGCAATAGCTGGCTCGATAGCGGGATCATGGGCTTGACCTTCCTCGGCGTGAGCACGCCCACCTTCGTGTCGGGGCTGCTGTTCTTGAGCTACTTCGCCGTGCGACTCGGGTGGTTTCCGGTGGGGGGTTACGGGGCCGGTACCTGGGACCACCTGAGGCACGCGTGCTTGCCTGCCCTCACCTTGGCCCTGGCGGGAGCGTCCACCTATGCACGCCTGATGCGCAGCGAGCTCATCGAGGTCCTCGGCAGCGACTTCGTACGAACCGCGCGCGCCAAGGGGCTGTCGTATCCGCGGGTGGTGCTGGTGCACGGGGTTCGCAACGCACTGTTGCCGGTCATCACCATGCTCGGACTCTCCCTGCGCATCCTGGTCTCGGGAGCCATCATCACCGAAGCCGTGTTCGGCTGGCCCGGCATGGGCCTGCTGGCGGTGCAGGCCATCAGCGGTCTCGACCTGCCGGTGGTGCTCGGAATCGTGTTCGTCACCTGTGGCTTTGTGCAGCTTGGGAATGTGCTGGCCGATGGATGCGTGGCAATCTTGGATCCACGCGTGCGCGCGGCGGACTAGCCCGCGCAGCGCGACGAACAGGACGGCGGGAGCCCATGCATCGCTACATCGAGAATTTGGCAGACGTTGTGGACCAGGAGGTCACGCTCAAGGGCTGGGTGCGCGGCATTCGCTCGAGCGGAAAGCTGCATTTCATCACCTTGCGCGACGGTTCGGGCGACGTGCAGTGCGTGGTCTTCAAGGGCGACGTCTCGCCCGAGGTGTTCGAGAAGGCTGGCACGCTGAAGCAGGAGGCGGCGGTGGCCATCACCGGCCTCGTCAAGAAGCATCCGAAGCTGGCCGACGAGTTCGAAGTTGGCGTGAAGGACCTGGAGATCTACGCCCTCCCAAGCGGGGACTTCCCCATCTCGCCCAAGGAGCACGGCACCGACTTCTTGATGGACCACCGCCACTTGTGGCTCCGCTCGCGCAGGCAGCACGCCATCACGCGTATTCGCCACGAGATCATCTCCGCGGTGCGTGGTTTCTTCGATTCGAACGGGTTCACGCTGGTGGACGCGCCTATCTTCACGCCCAACGCCTGCGAGGGCACGTCCACCTTGTTCGAGACGGACTACCACGGCGAGCCCGCCTATCTCACCCAGTCCGGGCAGCTCTACGGCGAGGCCGCCGCGGCGGCTTTCGGCAAGATCTACGTGTTCGGACCGACCTTTCGGGCCGAGAAGTCCAAGACGCGCCGGCACCTGGCGGAGTTCTGGATGGTGGAGCCCGAGGTGGCCTTCATGGACCTGGCGGGCGACATGGATCTGGCCGAGGACTTTCTCTCGCACATCGTGCAGAAGGTGCTGGCGAACCGGAAGAAGGAGCTCGCCATCCTCGAGCGCAACCTGGCGCCGCTCGAGCGCGTGAACAAGCCTTTCCCGCGCATTCGCTACAAAGAGGCCGCCGAGATCCTGCGAGCCAAGAACATCCCGTTCAACTACGGCGACGACTTCGGCGCGCCCGAGGAGACCGCCATCAGCGAGAGCTTCGACCGGCCTGTGATCGTGACTCACTACCCGATCGACCTGAAGGCCTTCTACTTCAAGCGCGACCCGAGCGACCCGAGCGTGGCCCTCAACATGGACGTGCTAGCGCCCGAGGGCTACGGCGAGATCATCGGGGGCGGACAACGTGAGGACGACCTGGCGCGCCTCGAGAAGTCCATCGACGAGCACAAGCTGCCGCCCGAAGCGTTCAGCTGGTACCTCGACCTGCGCCGCTACGGGAGCTTCCCCCACGCGGGCTTCGGCCTCGGCATCGAGCGCACGGTGGCCTGGGTGTGCGGCCTCGAGCATGTACGGGAGACCATCCCCTTCCCGCGCATGTTGAGCCGCCTGCGTCCGTGACCAGCCCGGCTAGGCGGCGCCGCCGCCCTTGATTCGCCTGTCCTTGGCCTCCACGGCCTCGAGGAACAGCTTCACGTATTCGCCAGCGCTGGTGACGGCGAAGAACAGGCTCAGGTAAAGCAGCCAGAGCCCCGCGGTGTTGAAGTCGACCCACTCCGTGAAGAACCAGAAATTGATTCGGTAACGGTGGTGCAGCATGAGGAACAGCACCGAGACCATCTGCAGAGCGGTCTTGGCCTTGCCACCCTCGCCCGCCGCGATGACCACGCCTTCACTGATGGCGATGGTGCGCAGCATGCTGATCGAGAGCTCACGCGCCAGGATTAACACGACCACCCAGGCGGGCACGCGGCCCATGCCCACCATCAGCACCAGCGTGGCCATCACGAGTAGCTTGTCGGCCAGTGGATCCAGGAACTTGCCCACCACACTCACCAGCCCGCGCTTGCGTGCCAGATAGCCATCGAGGGCGTCGGTGATGGTGGCCGCGGTGTAGGCCCAACCGGCCCAAAAGTTCATCACCGGTGTCCCGTCGTACAGGAGCGCCATCACCCCCGGAATCATCACGATGCGGAACATCGTGAGCAGGTTGGGAAGGTTGAAGGCGTCTTCCTTCAACCCCGAGACCTTCTGGGTGCGTGCTTCCCTGTCGAGACTGGCTTTCGTCATAGTTTTGCCTGCGCGCCCGCCCGAGCCTAGCCCACGGCCGAGACTCAGCCATGGCACGGCGAGGCGCGGGACACCAGGGGTGCGGGCCCCGATGAACGCTGATTCGTTGCGCCCCAGGCCGTACCGGGTCACAAACGCCCGGCACCGGCCGCCAGTTCTTTGACCCCCCCTGGGCCGCCAGTGATAACGGACAGACCAGGCGCACGCTGTTTTCCGGGGCCAGGCCCGGATCGGCGCCTGACATGGAGTGGCGGCGTGACGACCAAGCGAGTGGGCATCCTGATGGGCGGTGTGAGCTCGGAGCGCGAGGTCTCCTTGAGCACGGGCGAAGCGATCTACAACGCGCTTCACGAGCGCGGCCACGACGTGGTGAAGGTGCTCGTAGACCGCGACATCGACAGCGCGCTACGCAGCACGCCGATCGACGTGGCGTTCCTCGCGCTGCACGGGACGTACGGAGAGGACGGCTGCCTCCAGGGGCTGCTGGAGATGCGCGGCATTCCGTACACGGGCTCGAGCGTGATGGCGAGCGCGCTCGCAATGGACAAGTTCAAGTCCAAGCAGCTGTTCCGGCTCTACAACGTGCCGACCCCCCCCTACTACGTCGTGTCTGCCGACAAGCTCGGGCAGCTCGAAGAGATCCACGGCTCCTTCGGCTTTCCTGCGTTCGTCAAGCCACGCTGCCAGGGCTCGAGTGTCGGCGCCGGCAAGGCCACCGACTTTGCCGAGCTCAAGCGTCTGTGCGAGCAGGCGCTGATCTTCGACGAGTACGCGCTGGTGGAGCGCTTCGTGGCGGGCCGCGAGGTCTCGGTAGGCGTGCTGGATGGCAAGGCCCTGGGCGCCATCGAGATCGTGCCCAAGGGCGCGTTCTACGACTACAAGACCAAGTACACGGCGGGCAGCAGCGAATACCACTTCCCGGCGCGACTCTCGCCCACCCGTTACAAGAACGTGCTCAGCCTCGCCGAACGCGCCGCCGAGGCTCTCGACGTGCATGGAGCGGTCCGCGTGGACTTGCTGATCACCGAGGGAGAGAACGAGTACGTGCTCGAGCTCAACACGCTGCCCGGCATGACGCCGACGTCGCTGCTACCCAAGATCGCCAAGGGCGCTGCCGGCATGGACTTCGGGGTGCTGTGCGAGGAGATTCTCAAGCGAGCCCGCCTGCACCAGCGTCGTCCGGAGGACTCTCGGGCGGCCAGTCAGGCTGCGCAGAAGCAAGCGGCCGATCAGTGATGGGCGCTGTCTGGTTCGACGGCCTTGGGGTCTTCGGCCTGACCTAGCAAGCTCACCCGCCCAAAACCGGCGCGTCCCGTGACGCTCACGCGCAGCGCACCGTGCCGTCCGCAGAACGCCACCTCGGCCACCATCGCCGAGCTCTCGGCCTGGCCGTACAGGGAACCATCGAGTCCCTCGATGCGCAGGGTGGCGCGCGAGAGCCCGGGCTCCAGGAGCGCTCGCCAGCGCTCGCAGGCGCCGAGCGGAACCTTGTGCTCGAGCTCCACCACGGCGCCCTGCGACAGGGGGAATTCCTGGGCGAACGTGGACTTGTCCGCGCCCTGGGTTGTTTGCTGGGCCGAGCTCGTCTGCTTGGCTGCCCGCCAGGCCTCGCGCGAGGGCGAAGGTTCGCCCAACCACATGGCGTGGGGCCCTCCGACGGCGGCCTGAGCCGCCCTGAAGCGGGCGATGCGCACCATGCCTTCGCCCGTGCTCGCGCTCACCTCCAGCGCCAACTCACGCGCTTGGTCTGCACAGTACTGCAGCGACGCGAGGCGCTCCGCGGCGACCCCGTGACCGAGTTCGTTGTCGCCATCGAGCAAGCGCAGACTGACTCCGCCGAGTCCTGCGGCGCTCTCGGTGGCGACCGTGTAGCAATCGCCGGCGCGAGCCGAGATGGCCACACGCAACGGCTGCCCGGCGTTGAGCTGGGCCTCGACGCGCGGTCCTGCGTCCTCGAAGCCGCGCTTGTGCAGTGTCTTGGCGAGCTCGTTGAGGGCAGACTCGCGGGCGGGTTCGGAGATGGTCAGCAAGTCATCGGTCTGGATGGCGGGTCTCACGAACTGCGCTGTCGCGTAGGCCCCGACGCCCTGGTAGGCGTGGAGCGAGTAGTAGCCGTCGACGCGCGTGTCCCCCGCGCACAGCATCAAGCTGGGCCGCGCGTCCGAGCCATCGTCTTCGAGCAGCGCCGTGCCATCCGAGCGATACAAGGAAGCGTCGAGGTCGATCACGCTCGGCGTGGCCACCGCCACGAAGCGGGCGCAGGTGTGAGGGTCGATGGTCACGGCCCGCGTGGCGCGGCCGTTGGTCGGGAGAAAGCCGCGATCCTGGAAGGGAGCGCGCGTGAAGCCCTGATCCCGCAGCGCTCGGGCAGCGGCCTCGACGCGTAGTTCGAGCGCGTCTTCGGTGCCTTCGAGGGCAGTCACGGGCGGCGGCGTCGTGCTCAGCACCGGGTTCGCACTCGCGCCCCCGCATCCCAGTCCCAGCACGCAGACGGCAAGCAAGCTCGCCTTCATGGAGTCACCATGCCCTGCTCGTGGGCCGGAGGTACGATGGGCGTCGTGCCTACCCACACGGAGACGGCGCCGTCTTGGCCGCGCGCGCGCAAGATGAGGCGAGCGCGCTGGTCGCGCGTCGCACAGGTGAACAAGAGGGGGACGTTGCGACGCCCTTCATTGCGCGCCACGAGCAGCCCCTCGGCGTCGATCAGTCTGACGTCCACAGCAGGTGCACCGCCCTCCGCAATACCAGCGAAGGCGTAGCAAAAGCCTGCCTTCAAGGACACCGGCCATGTGTGCGGCATGCTGGCCTCGACCCAGGCATCCCCAAGCGGCGCCAGCGTGAACCCGCGCGCCTTGGCCACCACGTTGGCCTCGGCCCAAGTCAGCGCGCGTGCGGCCCCCAGTGCCCGGATGGCCGGCGCGGAGGCCCCCTCGTGCTCGAACGCGCGCACGATGACCACGCCGCGCATGGGACGCGCCTGCACGCGCACGGAGTAGACCCCGGCGAGCTCGGTGCAGATGGGAAGCTCCACCCGGTCATCCTGGGCCGCCCGAGCGTCCCACTTGCGCTCGGAGGGGCTGGGCGCAGCGACCTCCACCAGCACGCCGCGCGAGACCGGCACGTAGGCCACCACTCGATAGCAGCGCTGCGCCTCGAGGATGAGCCCCCCTTCCGCCACTCCAGCGCGCAGCTCGAGCGCGTTGGCCCGGCCTTGCGCGCGATAGCCCAGCTCGCGCAGCGCGCTCTCGGCCTGCTCGAGCTTGAGGTCCAGCATCAGCTCGTCCGGAGCACCGCCCACGCCGCGCGTCTGCTCGGCACGGCCGCCGGCGCTGACGGCGAACTGGATTGCTTCGGGAAGTCGCTCCACGCCACGCGGACCGTCATCGACGCGCAGCAGCAGGAGCTCGCCGCGGCCAGCGTAGAGCGTGGCGCTGACGTACATCACGAGCCCGGCCGCGCCGCACACGCGCGCGTAGGCCAGCGGCTGTTGCGCAAGGTCTTCGGCGAGCGGTTGGCCCGCCCGCGTATGCACCGCTAGGTCCACGTCGCGCACCTCGCCCGTACCCAGCGCCAAGAACCCAACGCATTCGTCGCGCTCGAGGCGAACTTCGTGCACCGAGGCTTCGCTTTCGAACAGGAACGCGCGCGCAACCTCCGATACGCCCGAGGCCCCATGCTCGAGGAGGTGACGTTTCACGGCTGGCAACAGCGCGTCGAGGTGATGCTCCGTTGTCGCGGGGCGCACCGCAGGAGCCGGTGAGGTTCGCTGACCTCCGCGTGTCTCGGCTGCGGCGGGACTCAGGGCCGCCCACCAGCACAAACCGCCGAGCAACCAGGTCGAGAACCGCCGCGTTGATTTCACTTGGGCTTGGCTTGCGCGCCGTCGCTGGTCTTACTGGCCTGCGCGCGCGCCACGATGGAAGCGATGGCTTCGTTGGCGGCCTTGCGCACCGAGGGCGGCGACCCCGGCGCGGCATAGGGCCTGAGCTTGGGCGTGGCGTCGGACGTACCCACCTGGCCCAGCGCCGCGATCAGTCGCAGCCGTTGCGCTTGATCTTGGTTCGCGGCGGCCAGCAGCTTGAACAGCGCATCGCTCTTCTGGGGACTCTTGATGGCCGCGATGGAATTGGTGACTTCCGCCTTCTCCTCGTCGTCGCGCTCCCCCTTGGACACGTACTGCACCAGCGGCTCGAGAGCGGCCGGATCGCCGATGCGCCCCAGGCTCAGCACCGCCGAGACGCGCACCGAGCGCACGGGATCGGAGAGCAGGCGAATCACGTCGTGGGTCACGCGAGGCTCACCGATCACGCCGAGCGCCTGCACCGACCACTCTCGCACCGCGGGTTCCGAATCGGACAAGTGACGGACCAACGCATCGATGGCCGAGGGGTCCGGCAAGCGCCAGAGGGCCGCCGCCGCCACCACACGCACGTCGGGACTCTTGTCTTCGAGGGCCGCAATCAAGTCGGGCACCGCGTCTCGCACGCCAAGCCGGCCCAGGGCTCTGCCCGCCGCAGCGCGCACCAGCGGCTCGGGATCGCTCTTGAGCAGTGGGCGCAGCACATTGGCGATCTCGTGCCGGACGCGATAGCCGCGACGCCCCATCTCGTCCGCCGCGGACGCGCGATCGGCGGCGTTGGGAGACTTGAGGCGCTCGAGGGCAGAACGAAAGGCTTCTTCGTTCTGCCCGCCCGGGACCTGGGCTGGTGCCGGAGCCTGCGCCCGCGCCGAACCCGCACCAGCCAGCGTCGCCCCCAGCAAGCAGCCGCACAAAGACAAGCGAATTACCCAGCCCATGCTCCCCGACCTCGTCGACCCATCTTCCGCTCGGCCTGGCGCGTCCTCGCGCCCACCGAGCCGGGTCGCACCCTCCCACGACGCGAGGCCGTCGTCATGATTCAGGGGACTCATCGACCCGGCTTCGCGCGGGTGGAGGTCTCGCCCTTACCGGGAGCCGGCAAACGTGCGGTAGACAACACATCTCGCACCGAAGGTAGGGCACTGAGCGCGCGAACCACCGGTTCGGCGGCGTCCTGGATGCCGCCCAGGACGCGAGATAGCTCGGTCTCGAGCTCCTCGACCCGTTGCCGCACCTGCTGAAGCTCGGCCTCGGCCTCGGCCGTGACGATACCGAGTCGCCCTTTGAGCTGCGCGACCTGGAAGTTGAGGTCTTCCCGCTCCCGCTCGGCCGAATGCACGCGTGCACGCAGCGCGGGCAGCTGCGCCTCCGCCTCGAGCCAAAGCGCCGCCTGTCCTCCGATTTGGCGCAGGCGCTCGGCCAGGGCAGTGTTCATCGCCAGACGTCCGACGCGCGGCTGCGCCAGCTCGTACACCGCGGAGAACAGTGGCTGAGCCAGCTCGTTCAAGCGCGACTCGGCTTGCGCATAGCCCTCGGCGGCGTCGGCGATACGGCGTGCCACGCGCGACTCATCTTGCCCCAGTTCATCGACCGCGCGGCCCATCCGCAGACGCGAGGCACGCACGTGATCCTCGTGCTCCTTGGCCCGCAGCAAGTTGTCCCCGAGTTCCTTGCGCATGGCGCGCGCGCGGTTCACCAACTGTTGCAGCTCGGTCATGCTGGCCCGCACCTCGTTCGGCGGGCTGCCGCTCGGATAGGCGCGGGGCAACATGTCCTGATACAGGTCCACGCGCGCAGCCCAGCTCTCCTCGGCGGCGTCGAGCCACGGCTGCGTGGCCTGCGGCTCGATCATCGGAACGGACATCATCCCGGAGCGTCGCGGTGGACGCGAAGGGCGGCTGCCTTGCAGCTCGTCCAGGATGGAACTCAGCTCGTCGGCCAAGTGGTACGCGTCGGAGAAGCGCTCCCCCGGGTGCTTGGCGAGCATGCGCAGCACGAGCGCGTCGATCTTGCCTCGCAGCGGCAGATCCGGGCGCAGCGACGACGGTGGACTCGGCGGCACCTGCAGGTGCTTGAGCACCACCTCCGGGCTCGGCCCCTCGAACGGCAAACTGCCCGTCAGCATCTCGTAGAGCACGCAGCCGAGGGCGTACTGGTCCGCCTGACCCGTCAACGGCTCGCCTCGCGCCTGCTCCGGCGCCAGGTACTCGGGGGTGCCGAAGACCTTCCCGGTGGCGGTGAGCCGGTGTTCGCCGACCACCTTTGCCAAACCGAAATCCAGCAGCTTCACGAAGTCCGCGCCGCGCCGCTGCTGTACGAAGACGTTGTCGGGCTTGACGTCGCGGTGGATCACGTCGAGTTCGTGGGCGCGTGCCAGCGCCGTGGCCAACTGGTGGGCAATGGTCAGCGCTCGAACCGGCTCCAGCGGGCCCGCTCCGATGACCTTGCCGAGCGGCTCGCCCTCCAGGTACTCCATCACCAGGAAGACCAGACCATCGGAGGTCTCGCCAAAGTCCGTGATGTCGATGATGTGCTCGTGATCGATGCGGTTGGCGGCTCTGGCTTCGCGCAAGAAACGCTCGCGTGCAGCCGGATCACGGGCATAGCGGGGTGACAGGAACTTGAGCGCGACATCGCGGCCCACCAGCTGATGGCGACCTCGATAGACCGCCCCCATGCCGCCCGTGCCGATTAACTCGGACACCACGTAGCGCCCGCCGATCGTGCGACCGACAAGGGGATCGGGCAGCGGCTCGAGCTGCGTGCCGTCGAACGGACAAACCCGTGCCTCAGATGTGAATCGTGATTGGCAGACCGGGCAGTGCTGCAACGGATCCCCCTCAAACACGTCGAGCGAGCGAAGACGATAGCGCTCATGGGAATGCCCGAGCAACTGAGCAGGAGATTCTTGACTTTTCCGATGGGTGAACTAGGGTTGTCCGGTTTTCGTGAGGTCTGCGTGAAGCTCTCCAGCCGGGGTCGCTACAGCGTCCGTGCCATGTTCGATATCGCGTTCCACGGCGAAGGCGCCGCGGCGCAGATCAAGGACATCGCCGAGCGCCAGGGCATCCCGCCGCGGTTCCTGGAGCAGATCTTCCAGGACCTGAGGCGAGCAGGCCTGGTCTCGAGCAAGCGCGGCCCCCGCGGCGGCTACCACCTCGCCCGAGCTGCCCGTGAGATTTCGGTGGGCGAAATCGTGCGCGCTGTGGAAGGGCCCCTGAGCCTGTGCGCCGGGGAGGAAGACGCAGCAGATAGCGGCGACGTCGCGAGCATCGGGGTCACCGAGAACATGTTCCGCGACCTATCCGCGCGCGTGGCCGCCTGTTTCGACCAGGTCACGCTCGAGGACCTCTCGGACCAGGCCCAGCGCCAAGGTGTTCGCCGGGGCAATCCCGGCGGCTATGTCTACGTCATCTAGTAGAGTTCGAACCCCATGACAGCTCCGGTCGTCGACAACGTCCTCTCTCTCATCGGCAACACGCCCCTGGTGCGCCTGCGACGGGTCGTGCCGGAAGGCGCCGCGGCGGTGTGGGCGAAGTGTGAGCAGCTGAATCCCGGCGGATCGGTCAAAGACCGCATCGCGCTTGCGATGATCGAAGCGGCGGAGCGCGACGGCAGACTCAAGCCCGGGGACACGGTGGTGGAGCCCACCAGCGGCAACACCGGCATCGGTCTGGCCCTGGTGTGCGCGCGCAAGGGCTACAAGCTCGTGCTGACCATGCCCGAAAGCATGTCGCTCGAGCGCCGCGCGCTGCTGGAGGCCTATGGGGTCGAGATCGTGCTCACGGCGGCCGAGCGCGTGATGGAAGGGGCCATCGAGGCCGCCCAGGAAATCCTGGCCGAGCGCAAGGCCTTCATGCCGAGTCAGTTCGACAACCCCGAGAATCCGAACGCCCATCGCCGGCAAACGGCCCAGGAGATTTTGGCGGCGCTCGAGGGCGAACCGCTGCACGCGCTGGTGGCCGCGGTGGGCACGGGTGGAACCGTAAGCGGCGTGGGCGAGGAGCTCAAGGCCAAGCACCCGAGCCTCAAGGTGATCGCTGTGGAGCCCGAGGCGAGCCCCGTGCTGGCGGGCGGCGAGCCAGGTCCCACCAAGATTCAGGGCATCGGCGCAGGCTTCGTCCCGGGCAACTTCCATCACCAGGTGGTGGACGAGATCCGCCAGGTGGCCGATCGAGATGCCTACGAGATGAAGATCCGGCTAGCCAAGGAAGAAGGCCTGCTGGTGGGTATCAGCGCCGGCGCCAACGTGCGCGTGGCCGCGCAGCTGGCCAAGGAGTTGGGCCCCGGAAAAACGGTGGTCACGGTGCTGTGCGACACCGGTGAGCGCTACTTCAGCCTGGACGAGTACTTCAAGTGAACGCAACGGCACAGACAGTCACGAGCGCCGCGGATGGACGCGGCGTGCTGGTGATCGGAGTCGGCGGACTCTCGTCACCCGCGCTGTCCGTGCTGGTGGAAAGCGGCGTGCGACGTCTGACGCTGATCGACGCGGACCGCGTGGACGAGACCAACTTGCAGCGCCAAACCCTGTTCTCCGAGGCCGACGTTGGCCGCCCCAAGGTGGAAGCCGCCGCGGAACGCCTGCGCTCGCTGAGCCCGGAGCCGCTGCAGCTGGAGCTCATCGAGGGCCGTTTTGCCCCCGAAAACGCCCGGGACGTCGTGGCGGGACATCGCTTGGTGCTCGAAGGAGCCGACAACTACGCCACCAAGTTCCTGGCGGCGGACACCGCCAAGCTCGAAGGACTATCGGTGGTACAGGCCGGCGCCGTACGACTCTCGGGGTGGGCCCTGGCGGCCCTGCCCGATGCAGGTCCCTGTCTGCGCTGCGTGTTCGAAGACATCCCACGCGGACAGCCCGAGACCTGCGCGGTCGCGGGCGTGCTCGGTCCGGTGGTGGGCGTGCTCGGTGCGCTCGAAGCGGCCCTCGCGGTTCAGCTCCTGCTCGGTCAGACTCGCGCCGCCGGCGTGCTCTGGAGCTACGATGCGCCGGCCGGGCGCCTGCGCAGGCGTCGTGTGTCCCCCAGGGCAGGCTGCGCGCTGTGCAGCGGCGAAATCACCACGCTCGACCTCGAGCGCTACGACAGCAACCACTGCGCTGCCTAGCGGCGCAAACACCTTCTGCAAAGGAGCCATCGATGCCTATTACCGTTCGAATCCCAACCCCCCTGCGCACCCTCACCGGCGGAGCCGACGAAGTCACCATCGAAGGCGGCAACGTCGGAGAGGTCATCGAGAACCTCGAAAAAAAGCACCCGGGCATCAAGGAGCGTCTCTGCGACGAAAAGGGCAACGTACGCCGCTTCGTCAACGTCTACGCCAACGAAGAGGACATCCGCTTCCTCGACAACCTGGCGACGACTCTCAAAGAGGGCGACTCGGTGAGCATCGTCCCCGCCATCGCGGGCGGCTGAAGGAAGAACTCGTCGTGCCGCTCAACGCTCGCCAGCGCACTCGCTATGCACGCCACCTGCTCCTGCCCGAAGTGGGCCTTGTGGGGCAGGAGCGTCTGGTGGAAGCGCGTTTGGGGCTGGGCGAGAGCGCCGATCCGCGCGCTGCCAAGGTGGCGCAGCTGTATCTCGAGCGGGCCGGCGTGAGCGTGGAGAGCGACGCTGCGCTGCGCGTTCGAGTGGCCGACACCGACTCGGTCCGCCGCCTGGCGGGAAGCCCCGCGCTCGAGCCAGCGGCAGCGGCACTAGCGGGCGCGCTCGGCGCCGTGGAAGCCATCAAAGAAGTGTTGCAGTTGGGAGCCAAAGGCGACGTGTCGCTGGCTCCGCTGTCTCTGGTACCGGAGGACGTGTGAGCCGCTTCAAGCGCATCGATTCGATCGTCGAGGCCGTGGGCAACACGCCGTTGGTGCGCCTGCGCAGCATCGAGCGCGACGCCCCCGGCGTGAAGATCTACCTCAAGCTCGAGTACACCAACCCGGGTGGCTCGGTGAAAGACCGCCCTGCCCTGCAGATGCTCACCGATGCGATCAAGGACGGGCGCTTCACCAGGGACAAGATCCTCGTGGACGCCACCAGCGGCAACACGGGCGTCGCGCTCTCTTTATTCGGCGCTTGCCTCGGCTACCGCATCGCGCTGGTGATGCCTTCCAACGTCTCGCAAGCCCGCAAGAACATCACCCAGGCCTTCGGCACCCAGCTCATCTACAGCGATCCCATGGAGGGCTCCGACGGCGCCATCCGCCTGGTGCGCAAGCTGGTGGCCGAGGAACCCGACAAGTACTTCTACTCGGACCAGTACTCGAACCCGAGCAACCCCAGGGCACATTACCTCGGGACCGGTCGGGAGATCCTCGAGCAGGTGGGCGACGAGATCACCCACTTCGTGACCGGACTCGGCACCAGCGGCACCATGATGGGGACCACCCGTCGTCTGCGGGAGCACTCGCGGAAGATCACCTGCATCGCCGCCGAGCCCGCGGAGGCGCTGCATGGCCTTGAGGGGCTCAAGCACATGCCGAGCTCCATCGTGCCGAACATTTACGACCCGAACCTCGCCGACGAGCTCTTGCCCGTGCCCACCGAGGGCGGCTGGGACATGGCGGACCGCCTCGCGCGCGAGGAAGGACTGCACGTGGGGCACTCGACCGGCGCCAACGTGTGGGCCGCGCTCACCGTGGCCAAGCGAGTCAAAGAAGGCTGCGTGGTGACCATCGCCTGCGACCGCGGCGACCGCTACTTCGCTCCGATGCGCTGGGAGAAGCAGTATGAGTGGTGATCGTCCCTGGATCGCGGGTGACCTGGAGATCTCGCGCGAAGTGCTGGCTGAAATCGAGGCCCACGCGCTCGCGACCTATCCGAGCGAGTGTTGCGGCTTCGTGAGCGGGCCCCAGAGCCAGGCCAAGCTGCTCGACGCCTACGTGCGCGAAGAGAACGAGGCCGACAAATATCACAAGCTCGACCCGGAGACGTTCCCGCGGACGTCACGGACGTACTTCAAGATCAACGAGCTCAGGGCCGCCAAGGCCTTCGACGCCGGCGACAAGAACGGCCGCCCGATCAAGGTCATCTATCATTCGCACTGTGACGCCGGCGCTTACTTCTCGCAGGAAGACGCCGCCACGTTCGCCTCCGACAAACAGCTGATGTGGCCCTGCGCCTTCATCGTGGTGAGCGTGCAGAACGGCCAGCTCGCCGAGCGAAAGCTGTGGATCCACGTGCCCGGTACCAACGATTTCCGCGAATCCTCCCTGACCGTCCGATGAACGACATCGAAGAGCTTAGTTGCGATCTCCTGATCATCGGCGGCGGTGCGGCCGGCTGCGTCGCCGCCGTGGAGGCGCGTGAGAAGGCCCCGGACCTCGACGTCCTCTTGGTCGAGAAGGCCCACATCTACCGCAGTGGCTGTCTGGCCGCCGGCATCAGCGCCATCAACGCGTACCTGACGCCCGGAGAGACCGCCGAATCGTTCCTGCGCTACACCATCCGCGACACCCACGGCATCGTGCGCGACGATCTGGTGCTGAGCATGGCGCGTGAGCTCAACGCGCAGTCCCACCGCGTGGAGAAGTGGGGCCTGCCCATCCCGCGCGACGAGAATGGCCACCCGCTCAAGCGCGGCCGTGCCTCGATCAAGATCCTGGGTGAGCGCATCAAGCCCATCATCGGCAAGGCCACCGAGGCCAGCGGCGCGCGCATCATGAACCGCGTGAACATCACCGGCCTGGCCACGCATCGTGGCCGCGTGATCGGCGCCTTCGGATTCAACATCCGCACCGGGAAGTTCATCTCCATCCGCGCCAAGGCGACCCTGCTCTGCACGGGGGGCACCGCGGGCCTGTATCGCCCCAACAACCCGGGCATGGCCTCTCACCGCATGTGGTACTCGCCCTTCAACACGGGCGCCGGCCTCGCGATGGGCATCCGCAGCGGCGCGGAGATGACGAGCTTCGAGTTCCGCTTCATCCCTCTGCGCATCAAGGACGCAATCGCTCCGACCGGCGAGATCGCACAGTGGCTCGGCGCCAAGCAGATCAACGCGCGCGGCGAGGCCTACCTGGACAAGTACTACCAGCACCTCGGCGGCTCTCGCATGACCACCCAGGATCGCCTCTACGCGACGCTGCAAGAGAAGATGGCCGGTCGTGGACCTTGCTATCTGGACATCAGCAACGTGGACCCGCGCAAGCTGGAGGGCACCACGCGCTCGTACCTCTCGATGGCACCGCCGGCTGCGATGCTGCTGCAGGACGAGATGTACTACGGGCGGGGCGGCGGCTCGATGGCGCCGGTGGAAATCACGGGCAGCGAACCGCACGTCGTCGGCGGCCACGGTCTCTCGGGCTACTGGGTCGACGTGTCGCGCAAGACGACCCTGCCTGGTCTGTGGGCGGCGGGTGACGTGGCCGGTGGCTCGCCCAAGAAGTACGCGTCGGGAGCCTGGGCCGAAGGCGTGCTGGCGATTCGCGACATGATCGACGACGTGCGCACGCGGAAGTCTGTGGAGCTCGACGAGGAGCAGATCCTCAAGGAGCGTGACCGCGTGTTCGCGCCGTTCGAGGACAAGCCCGGCACTTCACCGCGTGAGCTGGAGGAGCGCCTGCAAAAGGTGATGGACGAGTACGCCGGCGGCATCAGCCAGATGTACATGTACTCGGAGGGCGAGCTGAAAATCGCCGAGATTCACCTCAAGCGTCTCGAGCAGGAGTTCAACGCCATCACCGCGGGTAGCTTGCACGAGCTGTTGCATGCTCACGAGTTGATGGATCGCGTGACCGTGGCGCAGACGCTGGTAGCTCACATGCTGCATCGCCAGGAGACACGCTGGCACTGCTATCAGGAGCGTGTGGACTATCCGCAGCGCGACGACGCTCGTTGGAGCGTATTCGTAAACTCGGTTCGCAAGGGCGACCGTATCGAGATGGTGGAACGGCCGGTAGAGCGCGCGAATGTCGAAGTCGTGCTGCCAGAGCTCGCCGATGGCGCCATCATTCGTCACAGCACGAGTTCTTCGGAGTAGTGGTTCGCGCGCCGCGTCGCGTGAACGCAGGAGGAGCAGATGGGTATCTTCGTAGACGAGAACGTGTGCAACGGCTGCGGCATCGCCGAGGAGCCCATGTGCGTGCGCGACTGTCCCGGCGACCTGATGATCCTCAAAGAGAATCGTAAGGCCATCATCCGGGACAACCGCGACTGCTGGGACTGCGCCGCGTGCGTGAAAGTGTGTCCGACTCAGGCCATCGCCATGCAGCTGCCGAGCTCGGTGATCGTGCGAGGCGTCAAGCTCAAGGGCCGCGCCATCAAGCACAAGACGACTTGGAAGCTCAAGCTACGCGACGGCACGGAGCGCGCTTACGAGACGCCCAGCACGGGCAACGCTCCGTTCAACCCGAGCCTGTAGCGGGCGATGTCGATCGCCGGGCAGGCCACACACGGGGCCTGCCCGTAGCGCGGCGGTCGCGACGGCCCCAAAGCAAAACGGCGAACCCACTGGGTCCGCCGTTCCTGCACACGTATCGAGCCCGCTCGGGGCTCGCTCGCTCAGCCCTCGGAGGCCGCCGCAGCAGACACGTGCGAGCGGTTGCTCTCGCGGAGGCGGGCCTTCTTGCCCTCGAGACCGCGCATGTAGTAGAGGCGCGAGCGGCGAACGCGGCCGCGGAAGCCGATTTCGATCTTCTCGATGCGAGGCGAGTTGATGGGGAAGATACGCTCCACGCCAACGCCGTAGGACACCTTGCGCACCGCGAAGGTGGCGCCGACGCTGCCCTTGGACTTGCGAATGACGGTGCCCTGGAAGACCTGAACGCGGTCCTTCTCGCCTTCGCTGATGCGGAAGTGGATCTTCACCGTGTCACCGACGCGGAAATCCGGGAGGGTACGAACCTGTGCCTGCTCGATGGCGGCAATCTGAGGAATGGTGCTGGCCATGGCCTGGTTTCTCCGTCCGACACACGCGCGAGTCGCGGCGTGAGTGATCAAGGTGACGCGCGCGGGTCTACGGCGCGAGCGACATTAGGGCCGCCTTCTTGACATGCCCGATGGGGGGCGTCAATCGCCCGCCGGAACTTGGCGAGTTTCCAGGCTCTTGAGCGGTTCCAAGAGCCAAAACTCCGGCGTTTCTCAGGATGCGCCCAGATCTCCGAACAGGCGGTCGAGAATAATTGCGCAAGCAGCGCGCACGGACAGGTGGTTGTAGGTGCCGGGGCGAATCGGGGGAAGCGCCAGATCCGCCTGCTCCAGGACTTCCTGGGCCAACCCGTGGCCAGTCCCGAACAGGAGCAGCCAGGGGCGGTTCTCGCGGGCCATCTCGGCCCGCACTTCGCGGAAGGGGGTCGCAGCCACCCCACCCGGCAAGCGGGCTGCCGTGACCACCAGGCGCGGCCGCTGGCCGTGTGCGGCCTCGATGGCGGCAATGGTGGCGGCAATCGAGTCGATGGGCCGGGCCAGGGACAGGGCGACCCCGCGCTCTGGTACGCGCCGCTTGCCGCTGCCCTCCACCCAGTGCTCGAGGATCTTGTCCACCAGCGCCCGCTGGGCCTCGATGGGCGTGATCACGTAGTAGCCCGCGAGACCGAACGAACGGCTCGAGCGCGAGATGTCGTGCACGTCGAGGTTCGTGACGGCGGTGGTCACGATGTTGCCCTCGCGGTCCTTCACCGGATAGTGCACCAGGCCCACGTAGATGGGCGCGCGCTCGGGGGCCCCGCGTTCCCGCTCGAGCTCGCTCAGCAGCGTGCGGTCCTCGGCACTCAGTGAGGCCTGCCCGAAGAGATCCGGGCGCTGGGTCCGCGTGCGCCGCAGCACCTCCTTGCGGCGGTAGCGAGCCACGGCGCCGTGATCGCCCGAGAGCAGCACTTCGGGCACACGCTGTTCACGAAACTCGGGCGGACGCGTGTACTGCGGATACTCCAGCATGCCGTGGGAATGGCTCTCCTCGTGGGTGCTCTCCATGTTCCCGAGCACCCCGGGCAACAGCCGCGCCGTCGCCTCGATGACCGCCATGGCCGCGACCTCGCCGCCCGTCATCACGAAGTCGCCGAGTGAAATCTGTTCGTCCATCGCCTCGCGGACACGCTCGTCCACGCCCTCGTAGCGGCCGCACACGAGCGCGATGCCAGGGTAGGTGGCGAGCCGACGCGCCGTGGCCTGATCGAAGGGCTTTCCCTGCGGAGTGAGCAACACGCGGTGCAAGCGTCCCGTGGTCTCGCGGGACTCCAGGGCCTCGAGGATGGGGCCCGGCATCATCACCATGCCGCTGCCGCCGCCGTAGGGCGCGTCATCGACGGACTTGTGCTTGTTCTTGGTGAAGTCCCGGATGTTGGTGCACTCGACGCGAATAAGGCCGTTCTCGTGCGCCTTGGCGACCAGGCCCTTCTGCAGGAAAGAGGCAAACAGCTCGGGGAAGATCGTGATGACTTCGAAGCGCATCAGTCGGCCTTGGTGTGCAGCACGTCGAGCTCATCGAGGTGATCGACGACCACGAATCCCGCCTCGACGTCGATCTCCACGAGATAGCGCTCGGTGTCGGGCACCTCCCAAGCCCCGCCCTCGCCCTTCACCAGCAGGCAGGCGATGCTCGGGTACTGCACGATGTCCTCCACGCGCCCGAACGCCGCGCCCTGCGCGTCGCGGGCTTCGAGGCCCACGAGATCGACGAGGTACACCTCGCCCTCTTCGGGTTCGGGAAGCGCGGAGCGAGGCACGCAAACCAAGCTGCCCCGCAGGGCCTCGGACGTGTTGCGGTCCGTCACGCCTTCGAGCGCCAGGATGAGCTGATCGGCGTGGCCCCGGGCACCGCGCACGGCGTAGCTACGCGTCGTGCCGTCCGGCTGCTTGAGCACGATCTGCTCGAGTTCGCGCAAGAGCTCGCTTTCCGGATTGAACGGCTTGAGCGAGAGCTCTCCGCGCAGTCCGTGGGCTCGCACCACGGCGGCGAGCTCGACCAGCTCGTCTTGGCCGACAGGCGCACGGGCCACTTGAACCCGCCTTATTCGAGGATCTCGAGCACCGCGCGGCGCTGACGCCGGGCGCTCGCTGCAGCCAACAAGGTGCGAATGGCGCGGGCCGTGCGACCTTCGCGACCGATCACCTTGCCCAGGTCGCTCTTGGCGACCGTCAGCTCCACCACGATGGTGTTGTCACCGTCGATGGCTTCGACTTCGACCGCGTCCGGGTCATCCACGAGAGAGCGTGCGATGTACCCGATGAGCTCTTCGATTTGCTCCATCAGAAGCCTCTTCGCGGGCGCCTCAGGCGCTCGCGGCCTTCTTCTTCTCGCGCACGATGTGGCTCACGCGCTCGGAAAGCTGCGCGCCGACGCCAACCCAGTAGTCGAGACGGTCGAACTGGATGTTCGCGGAAGCATCGGGCTCGTGCGGGTCGTAGGTGCCCAGCTGCTCGATGAAGCGGCCGTCACGGCAGCTCGCGTTGTCGGTGGCGACGATGTGATAGAACGGGCGCTGCTTGGTGCCACGACGGGCCAAACGGACGATGACCATGCTGCTCTCTTCTCGCTGGCGCGCCCGAAGCGCGCTTTGACTTGGGTGTGCGGCCACGTGCCCGGACCGCTCGCACGCTCGAGCGACGGGGCTCGAACGAGGGGCGGGAAGCTAGCCGCTGGTCGCCCGCCGGTCAAGTGAGCTTACAGGTGCAGTTACGGGGCAGTTCCGGCTCGAGCAGTGGATCTGGGCAGGCGATCCGGGTCGCTGGAGCGAGGCGCGAATATCCCCGAGTGGGTGGCGTTAAGCGCCAGAAGTCCCAGGAATGCCTCTTGAATGCGCTATGGTCCCCAATCTGTGCAGCGGTTCAGCCTACCCCATCTCTGGTTGCTCCTCTTTGTTTCGTCCTGCGCCTGGATGGGCCGCTGTGACGGCAAGACCCAGCCCAGCAAGCTGGCCCCGCCGCGCCCGCCCGCCGATCTGCGGCTGGTGGTGCTGACCGATCCCAAGGGCTACCTCGAGCCTTGCGGCTGCCAGATGCGCCCCCTCGGCGGCATCGACAAGCTGGCCACCGAGCTCGAGCAAGCGCGCCGGGGCAAGGCGCCCGTGGTGGCGGTGGCCGCGGGAGATCTCACGTTCGGCACCGTGCTGCGAGCGGAGGACGCCGCGCGTTCCCAGACGCAGGAGGACTGGCGCGCGGAGACCTTGGTCGACGTGTGGAGTGGGCTGGGTTTGGCCGCTGCCACCCCGGGGCCGGCCGATTTCGGGCAAAAGCCGGAGACGCTCGCCGGACTCGTGACGCGCAGCAAGTTCCCGTGGCTGGCCGAGAACCTGACCGGACCGGGCACCGATCAGCTCGGCCGCGCGCGCGTGATCGACGCGGGAAGCATCAAGGTCGGTCTATTCGGGCTCGTGGCTCCCTCGCCGGCGCTTCACCTACCGAGCGAAGTCACGCTCGACCCGAAGCTCGGCGAGGTCGCGCGCAAGACCAGCGACGCCCTACGCGCCCAGGGCGCACGCGTGGTCGTGGCCCTGCTCACGGGGGACCGCAAGAGCGCGCGCGAAGTCGCGGAAGCGGGTGCCGACGTGGTGGTACTCGGCGGCGTCGATCAAGAGAAGCCGCTCGCGCCCGTGCTGGTGGGAGACAGGGGCATCGTGATCAATGCCGGCTACCAGGGCCAGCGCATGGTCACGCTCGACCTCGAGCTGGACGCCCAGGGCGCCTGGCACGATGCCAGCGAGTGGACCCTGCGCGAGAGCCGCAAGGATCTGGAGCGCGACGCGTCGGAGCTGGAGCAGAAGATCGCGGCTTGGTCGAAGGATACGCACGTGAAGGCCTCCGATCTCGACGCGCAACGCGGGCGCTTGGCGAGCCTGCAGAACGAGCTCAAAGCGCGCAGCGTGCCGAGCTACAGCGGGCGCTGGTTCGCAGCCGACGTGACCGAGCTCTCGCCCGACGTGAAGGACAACGCGGAGATCCGTAAGCAGATCGACGAGTACAATCGGCGCATCAACGAGCACAACAAGAAGGTCTTCGCGGACGTCAAACCTGTGCCGGCGCCCGAGGGCAGCGCTCACTATGCGGGGTCCGAGTCGTGCCAGAGCTGCCATGCCGAAGCCTACGCGTGGTGGAAGAACACCAAGCACGGACGCGCCTACGCGACGCTCGAGAACGTTCACAAGGAGTTCAACACCACCTGCGTGGGCTGTCATGTCACGGGCTACAACAAGCCCGGCGGGAGCACGGTTGCCTACGTGGACGGACTCAAAGACGTGGGTTGTGAGAACTGCCATGGCCCTGGCAGCCTGCACAATGCGGCGCCCGACAAACCGGGGCTTGTCGCGCGAGACGCTCCTGAAGCAGTATGCGTGGGTTGTCACAATCACGAGCACAGCGACCGCTTCGTCTACGAGGCCTTCAAGCCCTTGCTGGTCGTGCCCGGTCATGGCTTGCCCAAGGCCAAGGCGAACTGATCGTCCGCCTCGTCCTGCTGGGCTTCGTCCTGATCGCCGCTGGCTCCTGCTGCTCGGGAATCCGCAGCTCGCGCGCGACGCAGGCCAGCACCACCACGACACCACCGCCGCCGGTCGACCCCGCTGGCGGTGAGGTCCTGCGCGGTCAGGCAAGCTTTTACGCGAACTCCCTGCGCGGTCATCCGACCGCGAGCGGCGAGCGCTACGATCCGCGCAAGCTCACGGCAGCCAATCGCACCCTTCCCTTCGGCACCCGCCTGCGCGTCACGCGGCTCGACAATGGGAAGTCCGTGGTGGTTACGGTCAACGACCGCGGTCCGTTCGGGCACCGACGCCGCATCCTGGACCTCTCGCGCGCGGCCGCGGAGCAGCTCGACATGCTCGGGGCGGGCGTCGTGCAAGTGCAAGCCCAAGTCGTTCCGTGAAGCTCGCGGCGAGCTAAGGGCGCGATTGGACGTTGTCGCGCACCCACTGCACGATGACGTCGAGCGGTGTGCCTGGCGAGAAAATCCCGCTCACACCGAGGCCGCGCAGGCGCTCCGCGTCTTCCTCCGGAATGATGCCACCACCGAATACCGCGATGTCCTCGGCCCCCCGTGCGCGCAGGGCCTCCATCACGGCGGGAAACAGCACATTGTGGGCTCCGGACATGATTGAGAGCCCCACGCAGTCCACGTCCTCCTGCAGCGCCGTGGCGGCGATCATCTCGGGCGTCTGGTGAAGCCCCGTGTAGATGACCTCGAAGCCCGCGTCCCGCAGGGCGCGTGCCACGACCTTGGCGCCGCGGTCGTGGCCGTCGAGGCCGGGCTTGGCCACCAGGACACGAATCGATTTGGGTGCCTGCGAGGAATCCGTCATGTCACTCGGCGCAGTGAGAAGCGCCCTTCGCGCTTCAGCAGCATGCTGGTGGGACGTAACACGAGCCCCCGGGCCAGACCGGTGAGACGTCCGCCGATCCAGACGACCTCATCTCCTTCGGCCATGGCGCGCAACGTGTCGGTCATCGGGACATCCGCGTCGTCGACCAACTCGATCCCCGCGTGCGACGCGTCCCGCACATGGATGGGCTCGAGCCCGAGCTTACGCCCGGCAGGCTCGAACAAGACGAAGGGCTCGGAGGTCCCGGGCGCCCGGCGCGCGATGCTCGCGTAGTAGCTGGCCAGATCGCTGACCTTGGTGCGCGCGAATTCGCTGACACGGCTCCACTGCTCCTGAGTGGCCTCGGGTGAAACGGTGTACTGCAGGAGACGCAGGCGGCGCGGCTGGACCGCGTCGTCGATCTCGGCGTAGGCGACCTGGACCGCGCGTGGACAGGGGCCCACGGACGCGTCTTGTTCACCGCGCCGACGCTCCTCGCTGTAGACCTCGCCATCGTGCAGGTCGAGCAGGTAGCGACGCTCGATCGACGCGCGGGAGGTGCCCGCGAGCCACTCGCGACCGACCTCGACCAAGGTGCTGTCGGCCAAAGCGTCCAGCGCTTCGCCCTCGCGACGCCCAAGCCAGCTGCGAAACTGCGCGACCGACTTCGGCGCGGGTTTCTCGGCCTGCACGTCGAAGGCGAGGCGCTGCGCGCCGTCCAGCAGGCGCGCCACCTTGCCGACCTCCCCCACTGCCAGGGCTTCCGTGACGCGACCGACCCAACGAGCCAACGTGAGGCTCAGAGGGCGCGGCGCGCGCTCGAGCACCTGGTCCAACGCCTGGCGGATCGAGGGCGAATCGGGGGCGTCGATCCCGGTGCGGGCCATGGCCAGGCAGAGCTCGTCCAGCGCGGTCGCGAGCCCGGTGATCTCCATGAGCATGGAGGGCGGCGGCGGGCGCAACGAGGAGCGGACGGGAGCCTCGCCGAAGTTGGGAGCGGCGTTGGGCACAGCAGAACCCTCGAGCCCCAGAAAGCTCGCGGCGATCTTCTGATGCTCGCAGACCTCAGCGGGCGATTCGCGCGTCCCGAGGCGCTCCTGCGACTCGCGCCCCGCGGCCCCGCGTAGCTCACTGACCTCGCGTGCGACGCTGCGCGAGTCCGCGGCGCTGCACGTGCACTGCGCGCGCAGCTTGCCGTGGCGCACGAAGAAGCTGACCTGCTCGCCGTTTACCTCGCAGGAAACACGGCGCAGGCCTGCGTCAGCGTGCACGAGAAAGCGGGCCACGGCCGGCTCGTGGGCGGCAAACTCCGTGGTCATCCAGCCCCCAGGACGCGCAGGGTCTCGTGACGCCGCCCGATCTCGAAGCGCAGAGAGCTCGGCGCGCGCCGCAGGTCGAGCGCCAAGACCTCGTCCAGCAACCCACGCGCGATGGCCAGGCGTCCATCGCGCTCCACTTGCTCGGAGCGACGCAGGAAACAACGCGCGACGGCTCGGATCAGCAGCGGATTGCGCTCCACCCGCGCGCGCTCCACCTCGATGGCGCGCCGGAACAGGGCCAGCGCCTGCGCGTACTCGTCGCGCGCAGCGTGCATCAGGCCCGCGACGATGATCGGCAATGCCCAGTCCGGACGACAGCTCGCAGCCGCCTCGAAGCGTGCGAGCGCGCGGCCGGTCGCCCCCAGGATGAGCCAGATGCGTCCGCTCAGATAGTGGCGGAACGAGCGCAGCCGGACGCCAAAGGACGGCAGCGTGGGCTCGGTGTCTCGATCGCGCTCGGTGCTCAGCACGAGGCCTCCCTCGCCCGGGGGTTCCTCGCCGCGCAGCACCAGACGGGCGCGCGTCTGATCGGCCGCCTCCTCCGCCGCAGCACGCAGCGCACCGCTCGAGGACTCACGCGCGACGCGCACGAGCTCGAGCAGCGCTCTCCCATCCGCGATGCGCCCCAGCGTATGGGCGGCCTTGCTGGAGAGCACGTGGTCATCGCCGCGCAGAAAGGGCAGCACCGCCGGCACGTCCTCGGGACCGCCGACCGTGCGCAGGGCTTCGATCGCGCGCACGAGCACGTGACGGTCCTGGCTGCGCAGCTGCGCCCGCACGTAGTCCGCGGCGCGCACATCTCCGAAACGACCGAGCGCCGCCCCCAGCGCGATGCGCTCGATGTCGACCACGCTGCGCTCGTAGGCCCGCAAGAGCGCCGGCCAGACTCGCGGGTCGTCGATGCGGCTGATCGCCCGCGCCGCTTCGATCACCATGCTGCTCTCGCGCTCCTCGAGCAGGGAGACCAGCGACGCTACCAGGCGCGTGTCCCCGGCATAGCGCACCGCCGAGAGCACCGACCTCTGCAGCTCCACATCGATGGATGTGGTGTTACCCTCGATCAAGGCAGCCACGTGGGCCAGCACCAGGTCGCTCAGTTCCCGGGCGTGCAAGAGCAGGAGCGCGCGCGCGTCGCCCGACAGCCCCAGCAGTGGGTCCTCGCTGGAATCACCCTCCCAGTAGCGGCGCACGTTGGTCTCCAGCTTGCCAGCCAACGACCTCACTTCTTGCGCCGTCTCCAGCGCGTCCTTGGCGCGCGGCCCCGACAGCAGCTGCTGGCAGGCGCGCAGCTCAGGCGCGATCTCCACGTCGAGCAGGTGCTCGAGGACTTCCTGGATTTGATGGCGATCCTCGGTGTCGAGATCGTCTTCACTCAAGCGCTCGGCCAACCGCCGCGCCGCGACCCGGCGCTGCCACAGCGAACCTGCCCGAAGCACCGCGAGCAAGGTCGGCACGTGACCCAGCTCCGCCAGGCTCTGCTGGCCAGCCCGACTGCCCTCCGACTGCAGACGCCCCAGGAACGAGCGATCGGGGCCCGCCACCGGCGCCGGTAGCTGACTCTCACGCGGCTCGGAAGCCGAGAGCCGCGCAGGCTCCGTGCGCTCGAGCCGGGCGACGTCCGCCGCCGCGACCCCCGCGATGAGAGCCCGCGAAAGCGCCCGGTCATCCGCCCCCTCGCCCGCGGACAAGGACTCACGCAAGCTGGCGTCTGGATCGCAGCCCAGGCCAGCGCGCAGACCACGGACGAGGACTTCGGTGTTGGCTGCGCGATCCGTAGGCTACTCCTTCCAAGAACTCAGCAAGCTTTGCGGCGGACGCTACGAGGACCTTCAAGGCAGGAGATCGGAGCTCAGCTCATCTCCTAATTCGTTGGCGCTCTCCTCTTCGTCCTCATCATCGATCGCGCGCTTCTCGAGCAACCCGTCCTCGTCGCCGTCCAAGTCGAGTCCGTCCACCATCGGGTCGTCCACTCCCTCGAGTCCGCCGTCATCGGTCAACGATTCGTCGTCGTCCAGGTCCAAGTCGTCACCGAGGGCGCTCCCCATCCCCTCGCTGTCTTCTGTCCAGCGCTCGTCCTCATCGTCGAGATCGAGCTCGTCCTCGATCTCCAACGATTTCTCGTCCAGGCTCCAGCGCGACTCCCCGTCGTCGAGGTCGTCCGCATCGAGGAGCTCCGCACCGAGGGCGCCTTCGCCGCGCTCGTCCGCGCCTGTCTCCGCATCGAGCCCGATCTCCTCTGGGCCGCCCCCGATGTCCGCGAGCACGATGTCGTCCGCGTCCGGGGTTCCCACGAGTTCTTCGTCGCCCTCAAGCTGCGTGTCTTCGTCGTCTTCCAGATCCGGGAAGACGAGCTCGTCAGGAAGAACTTTGCCCACGATTTCGAGGCTACCAGCCTTGTTGCGTGCTTGCACGCACGGCTGACGGCCGCTCACGGGGTGTCGCGCAGCCGAGCCATCACTTTCTGCAGGTCCTCCCACACGGGGCGCTTGAATTCAGGGCTCCGGAGCAGAAATGCCGGGTGATACGTCGGCATCACGGGCACCCCGCGAAACATCCCCCAGCGGCCGCGCCAGCCCCCACCCGCGGGGACCAGCCCCATGTTTTCGGCGGCGCAGCGCCCGAGAGCCACGATGACGCGCGGGGCCACCAAATCCAGCTGCTCCTCCAGGAACGGAGAGCAAGCGCCCGCTTCCGAGGGCAAGGGCGTCCGGTTCCCCGGGGGACGACACTTCACCACATTGCAGATGTAGACGTCTTCGCGGCCGTAGCCCATGGCGGCGACCATCTTGTCGAGCAGCTTGCCGGCGGCGCCCACGAACGGAAGGCCCTGCAGGTCCTCTTCCTGCCCTGGACCTTCCCCGACGAATACGAGGGGCGACTCCGGGTTGCCGCGCGCGAACACCGTCTGAGTCCGTCCTTTGGCCAGGTCGCAGCGGGTGCAGCCCCGCACCTCTTCGGAGATCGCCGCTAGACGCACCCGACGGTCGCCGATCGACGGGCTCCCAATGTCCCGCACGAGCTGCGGCGGAGCGCTCACGGACGCCACCATCGGTGTGTTCGGGAGCTCCGTGGCCGCAGGCGCACCGGTCGCTCGCTCGGCCGCAGGCCCACGCTCCGTGCTGCTGCGTGCGCTCCGCGTTACCTGCGGAATTCCGATGCCTCCGGTCTGGGCCTCCCACTCCAAGTGGGCCCGAATCTCCCGCAGCACCGCCGTGCGTTCGTCCAGCGCTCGCGTCACCGCCCCCTCGTACCCGTTGTCCGGAGCGCATGCAATGGCACGCTCGACACGGCCCGCGGTGGCGAGCAGCGCTGCCCTCGTGACGGCTGCCGACTTCTGCAATGACACGGGCGCGTGCTACGGATGGGCCCAACGTGCGCGCCGCCGTCATCGTCAATCCCAATGCAGGCGCCCTGCGCCGAAACCCCAAGTTGGCAGATCGCTTGAGGGAATCGTGCCGCGGGCGTGCCGAACTCCTAGTCACGCAGGACGACGCCCATCTGGGGGAAGTCGTGCAGACGATCGCGGACCACGGTGTCGAACGCGTGGCCGTAGTCGGCGGCGACGGCACGGCCTCGGTGACCCTCACCAGCCTCTGGAAGGCCTACGCCGATCGCCCGCTTCCGAGCGTGTCCTTCCTGCGCGGCGGGACCATGAACACGATCGCCAACTCCCTGGGCATCAGCCGACGCAACCCTGGTTGGCTGCTCGACCGAACCCTGCAGGCGTGGGGCAACGGTGAGAGCAGAAAACTGAAAGCCCGCCCCACGCTGCGCATCGGCGATCGTCTGGGCTTCCTGTTCGGGACGGGGCTGATGTACGGCTACCTGGCCGAATACTATGCCGTCGGAAACGGCCAACCGACTCCAGTGACCGCCGCGACGGTGCTGGCCAAGGCCGTGGGCAGCGCCCTGGTTGGCGGCAAGACCTTCGAGCGCATCCTACAGCCGCGCAAGCTCCAGGTGGTGTTCTCGACCGGGCACTGGGAGACACGCAACTACATGACGATTGGCGCGGGCACCGTGGTGCAGGCGGGGCTCGGATTTCAGCCTTTCTATCGAGCATTCGAGAGCGACGAGCGCTTCCACTTGCTCGCCGTCAAAGGACGAGCCCACGCGGTCGCTCAGGACATGCCGAGGATCTGGCTCGGGCGCGGCTTCCGGCCAGAGACCGCCGAGGAGACCACCACAGAATGGGCAGAGCTCTCCTGCGCCGATGGTGCATTTGGGTACTTCGTCGACGGCGACCTACTCACCGCCCCGGGACACCTGTCGTTGGGTGTGGGCCCGCGATTCAATATCCTCCGCATTTGACTTCCACCAGTCGTGGCTGTTAGCGTCAAGCCCGGGTAATTTGGAGGTTTTCTCGTGCGTGTAGAAACGGCTGGCGAGACGAACGTCGGCATGAAACGCAATCACAACGAGGACAACTACGCCATCCTCAACGACGAAGACCTCTTCATCGTTGCAGACGGCATGGGTGGCCACGCGTCTGGTGAAGTGGCGAGCCAAATGGCGATCGACACCATGCGGGACTTCTTCCGCGCGACCAGCAAGGATCCCGAAGCCACTTGGCCTTACAAGATGGACAAGAGCCGTGGCTATCAGGAGAACCGGCTGATCACTGGCATCAAGTTGGCCAACCTTCGCATTTTCGAGGCGGCGCAGCGCAACGCGGGGCAGCGCGGCATGGGCACCACCATGGTGTCCTTGCTCGCGGTGGACGACGGCGTGCTGGTCGGACACGTGGGCGACTCGCGCGTCTATCGGCTGCGAGATGGCAAACTCACGCAGCTCACCGAAGACCACTCGCTGCTCAACGACTACATCAAGATGAAGCGCTTGAGCCCCGAGGAGATCGCCAACTTTCCTCACAAGAACGTGATCGTCCGCGCCCTGGGTATGAAGGAGAGCGTCAAGGTCGACTGCTTCCTCGACAAGCCCGAGGTAGGCGACGTCTACGTGCTGTGCACCGATGGTTTGAGCGGCCCCGTTACCGATGCCGAGATCGCCGAGATCATGCAGAACAATCGGCACGACCTCAACGGCGTGAGCAAGGGCCTGATCGAGCGCGCCAACAAGAACGGCGGCCCCGACAACATCACGGTGATCCTGGCCAAGGTCCTCGCGGCCTGAGGCCCATGGAGTTGCCATGCTGAGGGGCGCTCATGAGCCGGCCCTCAAGCTCCTGGCGGCAGAGCTCGTGCGGCGCGTGGTGCGCACGCTCACGCCGCTCGCTATCCCCGTGATGCCGCTCAAGGGCGTGCTGTGGCAGGCCACGCTGTACGGCCCCCACGAGTCGCGCCCATTGGCAGACGTGGACCTGTTGGTGCCCGCAGAAGCCTTCGATGCGGCCGCGGCAGCGCTCCTCGCGGCGGGCTTCGTCTACCCGCCGGGTTCCGCGGATTCCCACGAAGACTTCGCGAGCTGGGAGGGAGCCTTGCCGCTGCCCGAGCTGTGGCGACAGCTCGTCACCGGCTATACCCGCGAGCGCGAGCTCAGCAGCGCGGAGCTGCCTCTGCTGGTGGACCTGCACCGCAGTGTATTCGCCCGTGGCCGCTACTCCCTGAGCACGCGCGCGCTGTTCGAGCGTGCCCACCACGACACGGCCTTGTTCGGCGTGCCCGTTTGGGTTCCCCACCCGCTCGATCAGCTGGCTCATCTCTTGGGACACCTGGCCACCGATCATCGCCCCGGGAATGCCATGTACCGAGCCGACTTCGAGCGCCTTTTGACACACGAACGCCTCTTGCCGCTGGCCGCTGCGGAGCACCTGGAACGCCACGGACTCGCACGCGCCGCACGCTTTGCGCTGCGGGAGCTGGACAGCCCGAATACCCAGGGTTGGGTCGAGGCGTGCGTGCGCGAAATGCGGCCGGATCGCCTGGGAGATCTGCTGGCGGAGAGCGCTCGAACCCTGGTGAACCGTGTGGGGCGATTTTCACCATGGAGCGCCCTGGTCGGCCACGGATTGAACTCGGATCCCCGCCAGATCGCTAAGGCTTTGAGCTGGGCCGCGATCGCCCGGTTGCGCGCCCGCCTGCTTTGAATGCGCGGCCCCTCGCGCGCCACCAAGGAAATGTGATCACCTGCGACATGCGGGGTCGATAGAGGCTGGGGGGCGCCTTGCGTTAGGGCGGCCGAGATCACAAGGTTGGGGCCAACTCGAGGGGAAACATGCGCCTTTGTGTGGTCGGTACGGGTTACGTTGGTCTCGTTAGCGGCGCCTGCTTTGCAGAGATCGGCAACGATGTGATTTGCGCGGATATCGATCGCTCCAAGATCGATCGGCTGCGCGCCGGTGAAATTCCAATCTTCGAACCGGGGCTCGAAGAGCTCGTGAAGCGCAATACGGCCGCAGGGCGCTTGCAGTTCACGCCCGAGGTCGAGAAGGCCATCGCACAGGCCGACGCTGTGTTCATCGCGGTGGGCACTCCGTCGCGCTCGGACGGCGGCGCCGATCTCAGCGCGGTCGACGCTGTGGCAGCCACCGTCAAGCAGCACGCTACGCGCGAAGTGGTGATGGTCGTGAAGAGCACGGCCCCCGTCGGCACCAACGCGCGCCTGCGGCGCATCGTCGAGGGCTCGAAGCACCCCATCCACGTGGTCTCGAACCCCGAGTTCCTCAAAGAGGGCGATGCGGTCAACGACTTCATGCGTCCCGATCGCATCGTCATCGGCACCATCGATGGCGACAACTTCTCCAAGCAGCTGATGGGACGGCTCTACCATCCCGTCTCGCTCAACTCCGACAAGATCATCTTCATGGATCCCGCGTCAGCAGAGCTCACGAAATACGTGGCCAACACCATGCTCGCGGTGCGCATCTCGTTCATGAACGAGATCGCGGCGCTGTGTGAGAAGGTCGGCGCGGACATCCATCACGTGCGTCACGGCGTCGGTAGCGATGAGCGCATCGGCCCCAAGTTCCTGTACGCGGGCCCGGGCTACGGCGGCTCCTGCTTCCCCAAGGACGTCAAAGCCCTCGTGCACACTGCGCGCGACCACGGCTTCGAGGTCGAGATGGCCGCCACCACCGATCGCGTGAACCAGCGCCAGAAGGGCGTACTCGGCCGCAAGCTGCGCGCCGCCATCGGCGAGGACGTGCGCGGCAAGCGCATCGCGGTTTGGGGTCTGGCGTTCAAGCCTCGCACCGACGATACCCGCGAGTCCCCCGCGTTTACGCTCATCGACGCCCTGTTGGCTGACGGCGCCACGGTGGCGGCCCATGACCCCGAGGCCATGCCCATCGTGCGCGGCCTGTACGGCGACAAGATCACGCTGGTCGACAACGCCTACGACGCCTGCAAGGGCGCCGATGCGCTCGTGCTCGTCACGGAGTGGCGCGAATACCAGAGCCCAGACTTCGAGCGCGTGAAGGGCCTGCTCAAGCGCCCCATCTTGATCGACGGACGCAACATCTGGTCGTCCTACGGCCTCACGGCCCAGGGCTTTCAATACCAAGGCATCGGAGTTCGAGTCTGATGAATGTTTTAGTAACGGGTGGAGCTGGCTTCGTCGGGTCGCATCTTTGCGAACGCCTGCTCAACGACGGACACACGGTGATCGCGCTCGACGACCTGTCGACGGGATCACGGGAGAACATCCAGCACCTCCTGGGACGCAAGGACTTTCGGTTCGTCCTCCAAGACGTCACCTCACCTTTCGAAATCCAGGCCGAGCGCATCTTCCACCTCGCCTGTCCCGCCAGCCCCATCAACTACCAGCGCAATCCCATCAAGACGGTCACCACGAACGTGGTGGGGACGCTGAATGGCTTGAGCCTCGCGATGCGCACGGGCGCCCGGTTCCTGCTCGCTTCCACCAGCGAGGTCTACGGTGACCCGGACGTTCATCCGCAGCCCGAGAGCTACCGCGGCAACGTGAACCCCATCGGACCTCGCGCCTGTTACGACGAGGGCAAGCGCTGCGCCGAAACCCTGTGTTTCGACCATCATCGTGAAGCTGCGGTCGACATCCGTGTCGCGCGCATCTTCAACACCTACGGGCCCCGCATGGCCATCAACGATGGCCGCGTCGTCTCGAACTTTATCGTCCAGGCCCTGCGCGGAGAGGACCTCACCGTCTACGGCACGGGCTCTCAGACGCGCAGCTTCTGCTACGTCGATGATCTCGTCGACGGTCTGTGTCGCCTCATGGACGGTGCCCAGACCGGCCCCATCAACATCGGCAACCCCGGTGAGTTCACGATTCGCGAACTGGCGGAAAGGGTCATCGACCTGACCGGCTCCTCCAGCAAGCTGATCGAGAAGCCGCTGCCGGCAGACGATCCCAAGCAGCGCCGGCCCGACATCACCAAGGCCATGGAACTGCTTGGCTACAGCCCCAAGATCGCCCTGGCAGAGGGTCTGGAAAAGACCGTCTCGTATTTCCGCCAGGCACTCGGGGCGTAGAGATGGACGACGTGTCGTCGGTTGGCGTCCTGCAGCAGGCTATCGCCTCGAGGAGCGCCAAGATTGGCATCATCGGCATGGGTTACGTGGGCCTGCCGTTGGCGCTCGCGTTCGTCAAAGCGGGCTTCTCGGTCACGGGCTTCGATACCGACCCCTCCAAGGTCGAATCGCTCCGGACCGGGGAGAGCTATCTCCTGCACATCCCGTCGGAACCCATCGCGGCGGCGGCTCGCAGCAAGAAGCTCAAGGCCACCAGCAACTTCGACCATCTGTCGAGCCAGGACGCGATCCTGATCTGCGTTCCTACCCCGCTCACCAAGCAGCGCGAACCCGATATGCGCTACGTGCGGGACACCGCCGAGAGCGTGGCCAAGCGGCTGCGCCCAGGTCAGCTCGTGGTGCTCGAGTCGACGACCTACCCCGGCACCACGGACGAGCTCGTGCGCGAGATCCTCGAGAGCACGAGCGGGCTCAAGCTGGGCACGGACTACCTGCTCGCGTTTTCACCGGAGCGTGAAGACCCAGGAAATCCGCAGTTCAACACCCAGACCATCCCCAAGCTCGTCGGCGGAGTGGACAAAGCGAGCGGCGAGATCGCCAATCAGCTCTACGCCGCTGCGCTGAGCAAGACGGTCCTGGTCGCCAACGCACGTGTCGCCGAGGCCGCCAAGCTCACCGAGAACATCTTCCGAAGCGTCAACATCGCGCTCGTCAACGAGCTCAAGCTGGTCTTCGACCGCATGGGCATCGATGTCTGGCAGGTGCTCGACGCTGCGGAGACCAAGCCGTTTGGCTTCATGCGCTTCAATCCTGGACCCGGATGGGGCGGCCACTGCATCCCCGTCGACCCGTTCTACATGTCCTGGAAAGCGCGCGAGTACGAGATCGCCACCAAGTTCATCGAGCTGGCGGGCGAGATCAACGTGCGCATGCCCGAGTTCGTCATCGGCAAACTCCAGGCTGCACTCAACGATCGCGGGAAGGCCGTGAAGGGAGCGCGAGTCCTCGTGCTCGGTGTGGCCTACAAGGCCGACGTTGACGACTGCCGCGAGAGTCCGGCATTCCCGATCATCGATCATCTCGCGGCCCTGGGAGCCGAAGTCGTCTTCTACGACCCATTCGTGAAGGTCCTGCCCAGGACGCGTGCGTGGCCTCACTTGTCGAACCGGCCGAGCGAGGAGCTCACCGAAGAGGAAGTGAAGCGAGCCGACGTCGTGCTCCTGGTCACCGCGCACGCGGGGGTCGACTACGAGATGGTCGGCGCAAATGCGAGCTTGATCCTGGATACCCGTGGAGTGTATCGAGGCGGACGGGGAAACGTGGTGGGGGCGTGAGGAAGCTACGCGTCCGTCCCCACAGTCGGGCGGGGGATATCGTCGTGGTGGGGCGGCAAAAGAGCGAGGCAAGCAGGTGGGTGTGAGTGAGCACACCCCGATCGCGGCTGCGGCGTCCAAAGGGTCTGCTGAGCCGGCGATCACCGTCGTCGTCTTGACCTACGACGAGGAGCCCAACCTTACGCGCGTGCTCGAGCACCTGCGCTGGGCCCACAGGGTAGTGGTCGTCGACAGCTTCAGTCGAGATCGAACGCTCGACATCGCGCGCGGCTTTCCCAACGTCGAGCTCTTTCAACGTCCGTTCGACAACCACACCTCGCAGTGGAACTACGGCCTCGACCAGGTCGACACCGAATGGGTCCTCACCCTCGATGCGGACTACGTGGTTCCGGCTGAAACCGCGCTCGAAATGCAGCGCTTGGTGCGTGCCGAGGACGCCGATGGCTACGAGGCCGACCTGATCTTCTGCGTGCGCGGAAAGCCGCTTCGACATGCCATCCTGCCACCGCGACTGGTGTTGTTCCGGCGCTCGTTGGGCCGCTACTTTCAGGACGGACACACCCAAAAGCTCGCGCTCGAGGGCCGCACCAAGTCGCTCGAGCACGGGATTCTGCACGACGACCGCAAAGCGCTGAAGCGCTGGCTGTGGGCCCAGGATCGCTACGCCGACCTGGAGCTCGAGAAGCTCACCAACACGCCCACGGCCGCGCTTCCTTGGCGCGACCGCATCCGCAAGAGCGTGGTGATCGCCCCCTGGCTCGTCCCCGCCTACTACCTGTTCGCCAAAGGCGGCGTCTTCGACGGCTGGGCGGGCCTCGACTACGCGGCGCAACGCGCGATCGCGGAGCTCGTGCTGAGCATCAAGTTGATCGAGGCGCGGGATTCGAAGGCCAGGGGTGCGCGGTGAGTCTGGCGGTGGGTAACGCCCCTGCGCAGGCTGCGCCGCTCAGTCGTGGCCTGCTTCGGCTCGCCGGCTGGGTCGCTGCCATCGGCGTGGTGTTTGCGCACCTGACGTGGAGCCATCCGCAGTTCGATCTCGAAGCACGACTCTACGCGGGGCTGCTCGGAGCGATGACGGTGATGTCGCTGGCGTACCTCAAGCCAGGCCAATTTCCGGCGCTCCCGATGTTGCTGGCGCAGTTCTACCTGGGCATGGGCTTTCCCACCTTCAGTGAGCCCGAGCTCTTCGGCATCTACGGACGAGTGCGTCTTTCCTCGCGCTGCCTGACCGCCGCTTCCCTGGGTTCCCTGGTCTTTGCGGGCAGCATGGTCGTGTTCAGCTTTCTCGGTAGACCCTTGGGCCGGCGAGCCGCCCCCAGCGTCATCCGACATCTGGAGCCCGCCAGAGATGCCCGCGGCTGGGTGAGCTCTGCGTTGTTGCTCGTCGGATGCTTGGGCGCGATCCTCTACATCCTCGTTCAGCGCGGTGGGACGCCTCGCCCGATCGCGTTCATCGCCTACGCGTTCTCCACGCCCCCCACGAGCCTGTCCCCGCTTATCTGGGAAGTCGTGCAGACCGGGAGCAGGCGGGCGCGCATCCTTCTGGTTGGAACGACCGGCATGATGGTGTTCGCCGGGCTCCTGACCGGCATGCTCTCGAACGCCCTCGCTCCGATCTTTGCCGTCGGTCTGGCGTTGTGGTTCCTGCGCGGACGCGCCCCCATGCTCCTTGCGTCGGCGGGTCTCGTCGTCTTCATCGTCTTGTCGCCGGTGAAGCACATCTACAGAACCCTGACCTGGGAAAAACAAAACCAGGTCTCGACGGAGCAACGCATCGACAACTGGGTCGAGGCCTTCGATCGCACCTACAGCAACCGCGATAGCAAAGCCAGCGTCGAGCAGAGCACCAAGATCTCCAAGGACCGGCTCTCGATGCTCACCCAGGTCGCTCAAGTCTTCGAGTGGGTTCCGCGTTTCGTGCCCTACGCCGGTCCCGAGCTCTGGCTCGCCTCACCACTCGAACTGATCCCGCGCGTATTCTGGCCGGAAAAACCGTTGCACGTGCTCCTGTTCAACAAGACCTACACGCGCACGTTCCGTCTCCAGAAGGGCAGCTACCGCGAACAGACGACCATCAACCTGCCTTCCGTAGCAGACGGCTACTGGCGGCTAGGATGGCTCGGCGTGGTGTTCGAGGGAGCCTTGCTCGGTTTTCTCGCGGGCTTCTTCGAAGCCCTGGCAAGCCGTCGCTCGCTGGCCACCTTGACCCTGGGCGTGACATTCCTCGGCGCGACCCAACCCACCGTTCACGTAATCACCAACGTGACCTCCCTGCCACAGCTGTGCTTCGCGGTCGGCCTCGTCCTCCTGGCGGTCCGCCTGTGCGGCGTCATCGCAAACCGAGTCGGTCGACCCGTCCTGCTGGAGCCCGCTCGCTCCGCGGGTAGTGCAGGACGGAGCCTCTAGGGTCGATGAACACTGCCTCACAGGGGACCGCTGGCCGTCGAAGCACGGGGGACACCCGAAGTCGTCGCTTGGCCGCCTACGCGCTGGCCATGCTGGCGATCGTCGCACCGCAAGTTCTGGGTGGGGCCACGCCGGAGACAGAGCTTGCGATTCTCTTCCTGTCGCTGGCCGTGTCTGGGGCGGTCGCGCTCACGTTCGCTCGTTCGGAGCGCACACTCGGCAAGCTGCCGCTGGCCGGCCTCGCTGCGCTGATCGGCGCCACCTGGACCTTCATCCAGGCGCTCCCCATGCCCTGTGCTCTGGTGCGCTGGCTCGATCCAGAGCGCCTGGCGGTGCAAGATCAGCTGCTGCGCCTCGGTGCCACGCAGGCGCCCACCTGCACCATCTCCTGGGCTCCGGGCTCCACGTGGGCCGCCTTTGGCCTCGCGACGAGCCTGTTCGCGGTGCTGCTGGCGAGCGCCGCGGTCGCGCGCGCGGGCTACGACCACATCCTGATCCGTGGCGTGGCCGTCAGCGCGCTCGTGATGGCCGTCGTGGCGGTCGGTCACACCGTGTTGGATGCGAAGACCGTGTTCGGCATCTATCGCCCGGTGAGCGCGAAGCCGGGCTGGCTCCTGGCGCCCTTGCTCAACGGCAACCACCTCGCGGGTCTTCTCGCGCTGGGCTTGCCAGCCTGCCTCGCTCAAATGCTCAAGGCTCGCGGGCTCGATGCCAAAATTGCCTGGGCGGCCGGCGTGATCACGGTGGTGGGAACCGGCTTCTTCACGCTCTCGCGCGCCGGCAGTGCCGCGCTCTTGGGCGGTGGAGTGGGCTTTCTCGTGTTGCAGGCCTGGTCGCGCCGCAAGGTCGCGCTCAACCGGGCGCAGCTGCTGAGTATGAGCGTCGCCCTCGTCTGCCTGGCACTGGGCGCGAGCTTCGGCATGGACTTGGTGCGGCGCGAGTTCGCCCACACGGCACCCGACCTCGACAAGCTGAAGATTCCACTCGAATTCGCGGGGCTGCTTCGCACGCACGGTTTGCTCGGCGTGGGACGCGGAGCGCTGAGCGATGCGAGCGCGCGCGTGCTGCCCTGGAACGCCCGCGTGCTGTTCACGGAGAACCTGCCCAGCCAATGGTGGGTGGAATGGGGCCTGGTCGTGGGCACCTTGGTGCTGGTCGGCATCACTGTTTCCCTGGTTCGCTCCTGGAGCTCGCGTCGAGACGAGCTTGCGATGGCTTGTGGACTCATCGCCCTGGCCGCGCAGAACCTGGTTGATTTCAGTCTAGAGCTGGCGGGCGTCGCGACCGTTGCAGCGGTTGGCTTCGGGGCCCTACTGCGGCGAGAACGTGCGGCGAGCTGGCTCAAGCTTCCCAACCTTCGCCCGCTCCTTGCCCCCGCCGCCGGACTGGCGGCCGTGGGACTTTTGTTCGCCCTGCCCTGGCTCACCTGGAAGAGTCGCGGCGCGCTGCAGAGCGACCTCAACCAAGCGGTTCAACGCCGTGATGGCTCACTGTCGTACCGCTTGAGAGAGGCTTTCGCCGGCTATCCGCTGGATCCCGTGTTTCTCGTCATCGCGAGCGATCAGGCGGCTCATCCCGGAAATCCCGATGCCTTCGCGTGGCTGAACTTGTCGTTCGCCGCTGCGCCAGGGTGGTCCGCGCCGCATTTGCAGGCGGCCCGTCTGCTCGAAACTTTGGGGCGACTGGACCAGGCCGCCATCGAGCTGAGCTATGCCGCCGGCCAAGACATCGGTGGCAGCCTCGAGCCGCTGTGCGGTTTCGCGCGCCGTCATCCCGACCCCGACTTGCTGTGGGAGCTTGCGCCACCCGAACACCCCAACGCGCGCGGTATCCTGGAGCACGTCGAGAGCTGCCTCGCCTCGAATCCGGCGTTCGAGACCACCCGCACCGCACTGCTACGACGCTTGCTGGAGCTCGCTCCCGAATCCACGCGTGCGCGCCGTGATCTGGTGCTGCTCCTGCTGCGTGTCGGCCAGGCCGAAGAGGCCTTGAGCCTGGCACTCGCAGGCAAGAGCAACGGCGACCAGGATGCAGCGACCATCCTCCTGGTGGAGGCCTACCTCGGAGCAGGGAAGCCTCTCGACGCACAGACACTCCTTACCGACGCACCTGCACCCGTCCGCTTGAGCGAGGCAGGCCTGAAGCTCGCCGCACGTGCCGCCGCCGCGCTCAACGACCGGGTGGCGCTGGGCAACGCGCTCGAGCTCCTGCTGGCCCGCCACAGTCGCAACAGCGCCATGCGGGCCAATCAGCACCTGTTCGCGGCCTCGCTCTACGCGAGCGTCGGAGATTCGAGCAAAGCCTTGTCCCATGCCCAGAGTGCCCAGCGGATTGCTCCCAGCGTGAGGGCCCTCGAGACCGTCTACCGCTCGGCGCGTTCCGCCGGGCTCGACCAGATTGCGCTACACACGGCACTCGAACTGTGTCAACTTCGACACCAAACGGAGACCTTCTGTACGGTAGCCGGCCAGGCCGGCCGCTGAACGGAGGGGGAGAAACGTGCAACTAGCTCCAAGAATGCCTGGCGCTCGGACACGAGCACTGCTTCTGTTACCAACTCGTGCCTCTGAAGCACCTTGCCGAATGACCCCATGAGCCCTACCTCGTCTTCTCCGACCCCGGATCCCGGCGTTGCCGAAAGCCTCAAGTCCGCCGTGGGCGAGCTGTGGCGCTACAAGTGGGTGATCCCCGCGGTCGTGGTCTTGGTGACCAGCGTCCTGGCCTTCGTCACGCTGCGTAAGCCGAAGGTCTACGAAGCGGCGGCCACGCTCGAATACGACCCCAATCCGGCGGTGCCCCTTGGCGACGCCATCGAGGGCCAGAACTCCGGTTGGTGGGACAGCCTCGAGTTCTACGAGACGCAGAACTTCGTCTTGCGCAGCCGCTCGCTCGCCGAGCGCGTCGTGCGCAAATTGGGCCTCCACCAGGATCCTGAGTACCTGGGCGTTCCCGAGGAGGAACGCGCGACCTTCAAGGCCTCTCCCGTCGAAGAAGTGGCAGCGGACCTCCAGGGCTCCCTGGATGTGGAGCTGGTGCGCGACACCCGAGTGGTGCAGCTGAGCGTGCAGGACGGCGACCCGGACCGTGCCGCGCTACTCGCCAACACCTTCGCCGAAGCCTACATCGAGAAATCACTCGAAGATCGCCTCGGCGCGACGGCGCGGGCTCTGGAATGGCTCAGCGAGCAAACCCAGAACCTCAAGGGTGAGGTCGAGTCATCGAACCTCGCCTTGTACAAGTTCCGGGAGGAAAACCACGCGCTGTCTTCCTCGCTCGAGGAGCGCCAGAAAATCATCGCCAACCAGCTCCAGGCGTATAGCAGCACCCTCACCGAGTTGCGCTCCAAGCGCATCCAAACCGGTGCCCGCTTGAGCGTGCTCAAGGAGCTGCTGGCCGAGGCTGAAGACCCCTCCTCGTTGTTCAGCACGCCGCTGGCCACCGACCCCACGGTCAGCGCCCTGCGCGACAAGGCTCGTGATGCGGCGCTGACGCTGCAGCGGTTTTCCGTGACCTACGGTGAGGCCCACCCTCAGGTGCAGACCGCCAAGGCCGAGTTCGAGACCCTGCGCAAGCAGCTCGAGCAACAGATTGTTTCGATGAAGCGCGGCGTGGAGGCCGAGCTCAAGGAGGCCGAGCTCGCCGAGCACGGCATCCAGCAGGCACTGGACGAGGTCAACCGCCAGGGTCTCGCCCTCAGCTTGCAAGAGATCCAGTACTCGCGCCTGGATCGCGAGCGCAGCAGCAAGGCCGAGCTCTACGAGATGGTGATGGAGCGCGCGGCGCAGACCAACCTCACGCGCGCCATGAAGGTCGCGAACGCCCGCATCGTGGACCGCGCAGTGCGGCCGGTGTCCCACGTGAGCCCGCGGGTCCGCACCACCCTGGTGTTCGGTGGGTTGCTTGGGCTGGCGCTCGGCATCGGCTTCGCCTTCGCGCTCTCTCAGCTCGACAACAAGGTGCGCGGAGCCAGCGACCTCGAGGTTCGAGGGCTCGCTGTGCTGGGCGTGCTACCGGCGGTAGAAGGCAGCGCAACGCAGGCCCGCAGAGTTCGCCGCGGGAGCAAGCGTGGACGCGACGAGGATTCGGGTCGCGACCTGATCGTGCACTTGCAGCCGCGCTCCACCATGGCGGAGTGCTGCCGAACCATCCGCACCAACATCACCTTCCAGTCTGCGGATGATCCGCCCAAGACGCTGGCCGTGACGAGCGCCACTCCGCGCGACGGCAAGACGACGGTCGCGATCAGCCTCGCGATCACGCTGGCCCAGAGTGGGCGCCGGGTCCTGCTCATCGACACCGACCTGCGTCGACCGCGCATCCACCGCGCATTCGACCTGCCCAGCGGGGCCGGCGTCACGTCTGTGCTCGCGGGCGAGCTGCCCCTGGACGAGGCCGTGCAGGCCTCCCAGGTGCCCGACCTGTCACTCCTGCAATGCGGCCCGCTGCCTCCGAATCCCGCGGAGCTGCTGCACACTCGCCGCTTTGCCGAGCTGCTCGCCGAAGCGCGCGCAAAGTTCGATACCGTGGTGCTCGATACGCCGCCCATCGGCGTCGTGACCGACCCGGCCATCATCGCGACGCAAGTGGACGGTACCGTGCTGGTGGTTCGCGCGCGCACCACCTCGCGCGCTGGCTTGGAGGGCGCCCTGCGCCGCCTGCGTGGCATCTCTGCACGCGTCCTCGGTGGCATCGTCAATGACGTCCGCCAGAACGACGGCGAGACCTACTATGCCCACTACCGTACTTACTACGGCGAAGAGCAATCGCCGCCCCCCGCGGACGCTGCCCAGTCGAGAGCCTGATCGGCCGAGCCCCAGTTCGAGATCCCGATGTCTTTTAGTTCCGACCGCCCACTGAAGATCCTGGTGCTGAGCCAGCACTACTGGCCCGAAATCGCCGCGACTGCCCAGCTACTCTCGGACCTCTGCGCCGACCTCGTTCGTGCCGGCCACCAGGTCACGGTGGTATGTGGCAAGCCGTCCTATCGGACGACACCAGGCGGAGCGGCGCTGCGGGAGAACCATGACGGGGTCGAGATTCAGCGCGTTTGGACCTATGCCCCCCAGAAACGCAGCATCCCGCGGCGACTCGTCCACTACGGTTCCTACTTCGGCGGCTCCCTGCTCGAGGCCATGCGCGGCGAACGTCCGGACGTCTGCCTGGTCCTTTCCACCCCTCCTTTGCTGTTGGGGGTGTCGGGCGTGCTGCTGGACGCCCTGCGCGGCGTGCCTTTCGTCTACTCGGTGCAAGACCTTTATCCCGACATCGCGATCCATCTGGGCGTGATCAAAGAGGGCAGCCTGGCAACCCATGCAGTGGAGCGGGTGGCGAGCGCTTGCTATCGCGCTGCGAGTGAGCTCATCACGCTCTCCTCAGGCATGGAAGAGCGGCTCGCACAGAAGGGTCTGCCGCGCAGCAAGCTGCACGTGATCCCCAACTGGGCCGATACATCGGCAATCACCGAGAGCCCGCGCGACAACGCCTTCGCGCGAGAGCACGGCCTCGTCGGGAACTTCGTGGTTCAGTACTCCGGAAACCTGGGCCTGAGCCAGGGCCTGGAGTCGGTCGTCGATGCCGCTCAGCTGCTGGCGGGACACCCCGTCCGCTTCGTGTTCATCGGCGACGGCAACGCGCGCGAAGGTCTGCAGGCCCAGGTACGAGAGCGAAAGCTGGAGAACGTCGTCTTCATGCCCCCGCAGCCGCGCGAGCGTCTGTCGGAGAGCTTGGCTGCCTGCGACATCGGACTCGTGCCCATGAAGCGCGGCGTCGGAGGCGATTCGGTGCCCTCGAAGCTCTACGGCATCATGGCGGCCGGCCGACCCGTGCTGGCGTCCGCCGAACCGACCTCGGAGGTGGCTCGCGTCTTGCGCGCACACGGTTGCGGTTGGCTGGTGGCGCCGGAATCCGGTGAGGCTTTGGCCGAGGGCATCGTGCGTGCACTGGGGACAAGCCCGAAGGAACGCACGCGACTGGGCGAGGCCGGACGCACCGCCTGCAAGGTCCACTATTCACGGACAGCCATGACGGCACGCTACGCCGAGGTGCTCCAGCGAGCCGCACGCCGCGCCGGAGCCGAGCAGACCGAGACCTTGCCCGCGTCGCGACCGCACTTGGCTACGAGCAGGGTGTCCTGATGAAAGACTTTGCGTTGATTGGCGCGGCCGGCTTCGTCGCGTCCCGTCACCTGCAAGCGATCTCCGAGACGGGTAACCGCTTGGTTGCAGCCTGTGACCCCAACGAAAGCGTGGGAATCCTCGATCGGTACTTCCCAGACGCGGCGTTCTTCCGTGAGTTCGAGCGCTTCGATCTTCACCTGGAGCGCTTGCGTCGGCGCGGCTCAGCGGTGGACTACGTCGGCATCTGCTCGCCCAACTACTTGCACGCTGCCCACATGCACTGCGCCTTGCGGCACGGCGCGCACGCCATCTGCGAAAAGCCGCTGGTGCTCGACTCTTCGGACTTGGACCTCCTGGGCGATCTGGAGCGCGAGCACGGTCGCCGCGTTTACACGATCCTCCAGCTGCGTTTGCACCCAGCCGTGCAGGCCCTGCGTAACAAGGTGCTGGAGCGCCTCGCGCGGGAGCCATCCTTCCGCCCTCAGGTAGCGCTCACCTACATCACGAGCCGCGGTAGCTGGTATCACGCCTCGTGGAAGGCCGATGCAGCCAAATCCGGGGGCGTGACGAGCAACATCGGAATCCACTTCTTCGACATGCTGCTCTGGATCTTTGGCTCGGTGCAGGAGAGCCGACTCGAGCGCGCCACGCCCAGCAGCGCGGCCGGCCAGCTGACGCTCGCACACGCCGACGTGACATGGCAGCTGTCCATCGACGCCGCCGACCTCCCGCCAGCTGCCCTGGCGCGTGGCCAACGGACCCACCGCTCGCTTCAGATGGAAGGCGAAGAGGTCGAGTTCAGCGAGGGGTTCACCGACCTGCACACCGCGAGCTACCGGCACATCCTGGGTGGTGGCGGCTTCGGCATCGCCGACGCACGCGCAGCGGTCGAGCTAGTTGCGGGTTTTCGCAGATGAGTATCCTTGCTGCCTAGCGGGCGCCCGCGACGACTACGCCGTACCGGTGAGCATGAGCCGCTACTGCAATGAGCAGCATGGGTCGGCGCAACCCGCCGCACCGCGGCCGGGCTCCTGAACGAGACGAGGAGGATTTGTGGCAACTGAAACAGGCGGAAAATCCACTCGCGCTCACGACCGTGTGATCGAGAACTACTTCGAGACCACGTCGGGGGCCCTTCGCTCCGAACCTTTGGACTACGCAAGGGCCACAGCAGGGCTGCGGCGGGGCTTGGGTGACTGGCTCGACGTCGCCGGGAGGTCGGTCCTCGATTTGGGCTGCGGAACTGGCGAGATGTGCTGGCTGGCACAGGACCTCGGCGCCGCGCGCGTGGTTGGCGTCAATCTTAGCCAAGGGGAAATCGACTACGCGAAGCGAGGCGTCGACGCAGAGTTCGTTCACGCCGATGCGCTCGCATTTCTGCGCGACTCTCCCACGGGCGGCTTCGATCGTATTTTCGCTCTGAACATCTTGGAGCACCTCCCCCACGACACCTTGTTGGCCGTGCTGGAAGAATGTCAGCGCACCCTCGCACCGGGCGGCACGCTAGTGGCGATGGTCCCCAACGCGACGTCGTCCCACGGCTCCATGACGCGCTACTGGGACGTCACGCATGTATCCGCGTTCACTCCGAGTAGCGTGCAGCAACTCGCTCGGCTTTCCGGCTTCGGCGAGCCGACGTTTCGAGAGTGGGGGCCAGTCCCCTACGGTGCCGTGAGCACGCTTCGATATCTGTTGTGGCAGGGCTTTCGCGGCATTACCTGGCTTCGCCTGATGGCCGAGACCGCGTCGGGCAAAGGAGGCATCTACACCTCCGACATGATCTTTCGTCTCCACAAGCGAAACGTCTCCGGAGCCTGAAACGTGCATTTAGCGGGTCTACGCGTGCTGGCTTTGACACCCGCCAGCAGCTTTGGTGGCGTCAATACCAGCGTGGATCGCGTTCGCGCGCTCGAGGCGCTTGGCTGCCGCGTGCGTGTGGTGGATAGCGAAGGCGCACGAGGACCCGAGGGCTTGAAGCGCCTATTCCTGCGCGCCCGCAGCAAGGCCTTCCGAGCCGGGCTTCCGGTCACCCTCCCCGACCTATGGTCCAACGCATCGCGCCTGCTCGCGGCCGGTGCAGAGGGTCCCTGGGACATCGTGTGGCTGGAAAAGGCGCTCACCATCGGCGCGACGACCCTGCAGCGTTTGCGGCGTGTGTGCCCCGATGCTCTCTTCGTCGGGTTCTCTCCAGACGACATGAATGCGCGTCACAACCAGTCCCAGCAGTTCCTGGGCGCGCTCCCCCATTACGACTGGTTCCTCACCACCAAGACCTACAACGTCGACGAGCTGCGTGCGCGCGGTTGCCCCCAGACCCTCTACGTGGGGAACGGCTACGACCCGGGCATCTTCCGGCCCCTCCGCCCCACGCCAGAGGACCTCGCGCGGTTTGGGGGCGACGTGGGTTTCATCGGAACCTATGAGCGTGAACGCGCCGAGAGCATGCTCTTCCTGGCAGAACAAGGCGTCAAAGTTCGAGTCTGGGGAGGAAGCTGGAGGGAGATTCCACGACAGCACCCCAACTTGCGCCTCGAACACGTTCCCTTGCGCGGCGACGATTTCGCCCTGGCCTGCCAGGCGTTCAAGATCAACCTGGGTTTCCTGCGCAAGATCAACCGCGACCAGCAGACCACGCGAAGCGTGGAGATCCCTGCGTGCGGCGGCTTCATGCTGGCCGAACGGACCGACGAACATCTCGCCATGTTCGAAGAGGGGAAAGAGGCCGAGTTCTTCGGCTCGAACCGTGAGCTACTCGAAAAGTGCCAGCGCTTCTTGCGGGACGATCAAGCCCGCCTCGCGATCGCCTGTGCTGGACACGAGCGCTGCGTCCGCTCCGGCTACACCAACGTGGAGCGACTTCGGGTCGCGCTCGAGCACGTCCTCGCCGCGTCACGCAATCGCGCTGCGTAGCAGCACCATCGCATCGGATGCTGGGGAGTGAACCTCGCTGCGAGGTCTAGGGCCTCGTAGCCTCTACGTAGACACTCTCGTCGGAGCGCTCCAACAGGTTCAGGCCACCCGGCTCGGGCATGCGCGTCTCCCCTGGCGCCAGGGTTCTCACGTCGACGAAACCGCTATCCGCAACCAGAGCCGCAAGGGATTGACCGTCGTACATCCAGTGGTGTCCTCGGTGTCCGAGCAAGGCCAACTTCAACCTCGAACGAAGGCCGCCATCGGCCTCAACGCTCATCAAGGTCGACGTCATGAACTTATCCGCGTCCCGGTCCTCCAGATAGCTGCGCACCAGCATGCTGAGGTCCGGCACGACGAGCCGGAGAACGCCGCCTGGCGCCAGCACACGAAACGCCTCGCGCAGAAACGCCCGGACAGCTCGTCTGTCTAGGTGTTCCAGCATGTGCGAGCTGTAGAGGACCTCTAGCGCGCCGTCCTCGACCGGAAGCTTGTCTGCCGGGGCCCAAATGATCTGCCCGCGCCGAATGGATTCCACGAATGACGCTCGACCCAACAAGCGCGTGGCGAGCGAGAGCACTGGGTGACGGGCAATCCAGACTGTCGCTGAGTTGTCGAAATTCAGCCAACCGGCCGTGGGAGTGGCACCGCAACCAACATTTGCCCGAGCTAGCGCGGAGCTATGGAGTCTCGACATGGGTACCGATGCTAGCAGCTCCCCCAACTCGTGTCCGCCGACGTTTGCCAGCCCACCGCGCAGGTGAAATCGCGACTCGAAACGCCTTCTGTCCACCAGCATCGGCAGTCGCGGGCTCGCAGCTCGAACGCCGAATCAACGACCCGACCCGATGGCACGCACCCGCACGACCACCGAAGACGCAAGGGATTTCGGCTCCCGAATCGACAATCGGCAATCTGCAGACTGCGCAGGAATTGACACCTCCCCCGGGCTGAAGCGATAAGGAAGATCATGGATCTCGAACGCGCACGCGAGGTCGGCTACGCAGGCTACGCGGAATGGAAAGGCTGGCTGAAAGGCGAGCACTCGCACCTCTCCGACGCGCACGATAGCTTCCGCCGTGAACTCCTTGGGATCGAAGTGTCCGGCAGGCGAGTGCACGAGCTAGGGTTCGGCGACGGGCACTTCCTCGATTGGGCGAAGTCTCAGAGGGCCGAAACTTCAGGTGTGGAACTCGATGCGGCTCTGGTGGCGGCTGCGCGTGAGCGCGGTCACGACGCCGCCATCGTCGCGCCGGGAGGCAGCATCGGCCCCCTCTCACCGGGCTCCATCGACGTCATCGTCGCGCTAGACGTACTCGAACACCTTGCCAAGCACGAAATCGCCACGGTACTCGCGGAGGCGAGCAGGGCGCTGCGTGTTGGTGGTCATATCGTCGCCCGCTTTCCAAACGGCGCCTCGCCCTTCTCGGGGCTCTACCAACATGGTGACGCAACGCACGCGACCCAGCTCACCGCAGATGCCCTGGGGCAGCTCTCCCGCGCCCACTCGTTCAACGTGATGAGCGTCCGCAATGCGGCGCGGCCGTTGAGTGGTCGATTGAGGAAGCGGCTGCTGCGCACGGTACGCTACGGGGTGCAGTCCAGCATCGGTGCGGCGCTCTCGGTGGTGTACTTCGGCCGGCTCGTCCCGCTCGACCCCAATGTGACCGTGGTGCTTACCCGGGCGTGACGCGTTCCGTGCGCCACACGCCGGCACTCCAGCCTCGGGAACAGCTCATTGCAATTCCGAAGTGTCCATGGCTAGCATAGGCCATGGTCACACTACGCGAGATTGCACGACAACTTCCGCTGGCCCCTCAGCTCTACAACCAGTTTCGGAGCACGTTGCTCGCAGTGCGCCCCAAGGGACGCGTCACGGCGCACGGTCCCGCGGGGATTGCGTCCGCAGGACACCGCGAATACGTGGGTGGCATGTGGCACGAGATTGGTCGCCTCCAGTTCAACTTTCTCGTGAACCAGGGCTTACGACCGAACCACTACCTGCTCGACATTGCGTGCGGCAGCTTGCGCGCGGGGGTCCATTTCATCCCGTACCTGGACGCCGGCCATTACCTGGGCGTGGAGAAGGAACCCGAGCTCGTCGAGCTAGGACTGCGAGAAGAACTCGGCATGGTCCTCGAGAACCTCAAGCGGCCCGAATTGCTCGTCAACGGTGCCTTTGAGTTCGAGCGGCTCTCGAACGCCCCTGATTTCGCCATTGCCCAGTCGTTGTTCACGCACACGCCTGGCGAGGTGGTCGTCCAGTGCTTGCGCAAGCTTCGCCCATGCATGGCGAAGGACGGCGTCTTCTACAGCACGTTCTTCGTCGGACGGGAGAAGACCAAGAATGCAAGCCAGGCCCATGACCACAGGAGCTGGTTCTACACGCGCGACGAGCTCGCAGGCTTCGCACGTTCGGCCGGCTGGAGCATGGAATATATCGGCGACTGGAACCATCCGCGCAATCAGCAGATGGTCGCCTTCCGCGTCGCGGCCTGATCGCTCTTAGCCCGGCTTGCGGGCTTCGAGGATCAGCGTGTGCGGTGCCTCGGGCGTAGATTCGCTCTCCAGCTTCAGCACGGCGCTGTCGACCAAATCGGAGCGGGTTGTTTCCCACGTCGGTTGGCACGGTCGAATATCGACGTAGCCCGCGTTGCTCAGGAGCTCTTCGAGGTACGAGCGCGACAAGATCGTCAGGTGCTCTCCTCGACACAGGATGAAGTTCGCAAAGCGGCCCCCGACACTGGTGCGTCGGTCGGGAAAGTCGCTGAACCATTCTGCGTTGCCATTCAAGAACTGACGAGCGGCCTCGTCGCCATTGGGACCGCCGATTCGAATCATCCCACCGGGCTTCAGGCAGCGGAACATGTCGGCGAGATGGCGCGGCAGATCACTGTCGGGCAGATGCTCGATCACGTGGTGAGAGTAGAAAATGTCGACCGTCCCGTCGTGGAACGGCAGCGTGTGACGAAGGTTCGCCCAGACCTCGGGCCGGCTCTTTCCGGAGAAGGCGTTGGCGTCGACGTTGATCCAGCCAGCGAGATGATTCGACTGGCCGGGCCCCAGATGCACCTTCACGAGTCCGTCGCGAGGCGCCGCAAACGCACGATACGCGCGCCCGCTGAGAGCCATAGGGATATCTGCTAGCAGATAGTAGGCAGCTTTGAATTCTCTAGAAAGCACGGTGCCTCGATTCCCCTCGGGTGGATTCTATAAAATATGAGGGCGGTAGCTGCAAAGCCTCAACCCGACGCTCGTGCCGACGTGGAGGTGACGCAAACCCTCCGCAAAGCGTCGAGGCATTCATCGTGAGCTCGACTCGCGACCTGCACCAGCGCCGGATCCAGGTCGAAATCATGCGTTGGGCGTGACTTCACAATCGTGCGCGCTTTGATGTGCTCCGACGGATCGCCCGCGTTGCGGCGGCCGGTCGTGTCGAAGACGTCGTACTGCGGACGAAGAGGCTCTTGCAGGCCGAGCCAGCGTCCGAGATCGGCGAGAACGGCATCGGAGTCGTCGACGAGCTCGGATGAGTGCAGGAAGAAGGAAGTGCGCCCGCTGCTGTGCAGCGTGTCCGCGAGGCCTCGCAAAGTCCGCAGCCGCTCCACGTAGTAATCGCTCACCTTGGAGGCGTCGCGATACCAGTGCCCAAAGTCGAAGCCCACGCCCAGGTTGACGATGCTGCGCAAGGTGCTGGGCGCATCACGAAGCAAGAAGACGACCTTCAGATCCGGACGACACAGGATCCGTTCGTCGATGTGGAGGTGGCTCCAGAGCACCTTGTCCAAAACGTACTGCCCCGTCAGCTGTCCGCCGTTGTCGACGATGACGCGGCAACGCAGTTTGACGAGGTCGAGCGGCGTGGAGTACCGACAGTGCATCTCCGCGTGGCCCGTGACTCCGGGATGGCTCCCCAGGATGTGGGCCAACAAGCTGGAGTGACTGCGCATGTGACTCAGCACGAGCAGATATTGCTTGGGACCGAAGATGTCGGTTGGCGACCGCATGGCGCCCCTGATCAGGATCGACGCCTTTCGCAAACGGCCGAGTTGACGTGCAAGCTCGTCCGAGAACGAGACGTCAGACGGCATCTTGTCCACTCGCTCCCATGCGAGCCTTGCGGTACGCGTTGACCGTCGCTCGACCGAAACCGATCCAAGCGATGGGCTGCCGCCATGGCTTTTCCACGTTCTGCCGGCGCAGGGGCCCGTGTCGAAGCGCGTCCCAGAAGAGCCTACCGCGCTCAGCCACCGGCAAGTGGTTCGCTACGAACATCCAGTACAGCTTGGAAAAGCTCTTTTCGCTTTCGTCCGTGGGCTGCGTTTCGTCGGCGATGCGGCAACCGCCGGTCGAATGGACCAGGTGGATGACCGAGGCGCCCGATTCATAGCGAATGCGATATCCAGCAGTGCGGACGCGATGCGCGAGGATTTGGTCTTCGGTGTACGCATGCACGGACGAGAGGTTTTCGTCGCTGCCTCCCATCGCAAAGTACACGTCTCGACGAACGGAGAAGTTGGCACCGTAGAGACCCGTGAACTCCTCGATTGGCTTGCAGTGCGAGAACGACCCGGGAGAATCGACAGGCCCTTCCCCCACGTTCAACACCTGACCGGCGACCGCGCCCACGCGCGGATCGGCGTAGGCATCGACGTGCCCGCGAATCAAGTCGGCACCGGGAATGATGTCGTCGTCGAAGTAAAGCAGCAGGGAACCGTTGGCCAGCTTGGCCCCGACGTTGCGTGCATTCGTGAGGCCGCTGCGGTCTAGGTTCTCGTACCGAATCTTCCCCTCGCTCGCCCATTGTTCGAGCGCTGCCTGAATCGCGGGCGGATGCTCTGCCAGCTGATCAATGACGAGCAACTCGGCGCCCGTGGCTGCAACCTGCGGCAATAGGTGCCCGACAGTTTGAACGAGGACGTCGTCCCTTCGGTACGTGCAGATGATCACGCTGGCGAGCGGGACGGAGGGTGAACTCTCTAACATGGCCCCCATGATAGCTGCAGAAGGTGGCGCGAGCCAAGCCTGTGGGCATCAGACGAGATGCCGGAAGGCCCCTGTCTTATCGACGAATTTCAGCAATTTACGTCGAGACATCGCCAGTCAGGGCGCGGTACGCACTGACGATGGAGTCGCCGTACTGCTGCCACCCCCCCAACTCTTGCACCCGCGATAGTCCGTTGCGGCCAAGGTCACGGCACGCCCCTCGATCTCGATAGAGACGCTCGATCAGCGCCGCGAGCCGATCGCTATCGCGAATCGGAAACTCGAACCCATCGACCCCTGGGCGAACGATGTCAGCCCCTCCGGTGTTCGCCGAGTGCAGGACGGCCAAACCACAGGCCATCGCCTGTGCCATGACGAGTCCGAACCCATCTTCGATGGAGGGCAAGCAGAGCACGTCGCACTGACTCATGTACTGAACCAGCGTGGCGCGATCGGCGTGTCCCTTCAGGGAGACGCCGCGGATGGCCTCGGGGTTCAGCTTTTCGCGCAGAGAGGGTTCTTCGCTGCCTACGAACCAGAGCTCGGCGTCGGGTAAGTCGAGCTTCCTCCAGGCGTCCAGCAGGTACTTGACGCCCTTCCGAACGGAGAAGCCTCCGACGAAGATCACCTTGAAGCTCGAGCTCGTGCGCTCCGTTGCGGAGAACTGTGACAAGTCGGCAGAGAGCGGTGCCCGGATCAACTTGCTCGCAGCAAATCCCCGCTCGAGGAAGGTTCTCTCCACGAACTTGCTTGGAATGAGGATTGCGTCCGCCTCCGCATACTCCTCTCGCTCTCGACGCCTGGCGCGGCTGCTGGACTCGAACGGCATTCCAAGGCGCTCGTACTCATCCGCGAGCAATGCCGTTTGTTCGTCGCAGTGCGCGCTGTGGCGCTCGACGACCGTTTTGGCACCAAGGCCGCGGGCCCGACGGAGCGTGCTCAAGAAGGCGCCGGCGTAACCCACGCAGAGGTCGATATCGGACGGCAAGGCGAAGCTCGCCAAGTGGTCGAACAAGGTGTTGAGCGCGAACTCCACATCGCTCTGCCTGGCGAGCGCCGCGGGCGTTCGCGTCAGTAACACTCGAAATGCCGCGTGGAGGTGCAACGACGAGAAGCGCTCGCGTGGCAACGTCGAGTGCCGCCGAATGCGAAACCACGGGAGCGGCGTAATCACGGTGCGCAGATGCCCGCAGCGCTCGAGCTCCATGGCGGTCTCGAACGCGTGAAAGCGGCCTGGCACGGCGAGGGCGACGCGCATCCCGGTCGTCATCTCTGGACCTGCCAGAACCTCAATTTGGCCCGCAAGTCCGGCGTCAAACCGCTCCAATAGTAAACGGCACAAAATAGCGCAGCCGACGCCAGCGTCCGCAAGACGATCGCAAGGTCGTCCGTGCGCGCGCTCAGCTTGAGACTCAGGAAATAGACCATCAGAAACGCCAACGCAGGCACCAACGAAGCCTTCACGATGGCCGACACACATTCGAGCAGGGGCGTGCTCGTTTGCTTGGCATAGGCCCAGAAGATGTACGCTACCGACGTGAAAAGGTGGCCAAGAAGGGTGCCGAGCGGGACCCCCACCAAGCCGAGCTTCGACCCCAGCAGGACCGAGAGCGCCAGCTTGCACGTCACGTCCAGCACCGCACACAGTGCGAGCCCTCTTGGCTCCCCAGCCTGCACGACGAAGGCCTCGAAGATCGCAACCCAGCTCTGGACGGCGCCGACCGCACAGTAGCTCACGAGCACGGACGCTTCGGGCACCAATGCGTCCGTGCGCAACCAAGCATGGAACAGGGGCATGAAAGCCCCCCCGAGGCACAGCATCCCGATCGTGCCGATGCCCGCCACCAAGCGTGTCGACTTCAGCGCGAGCACCCGCGCCTGGTCGCTGTTTCCTTGAGCCCACTGCCGGGCGATGATTGGCGCGATCGCTGCGCCAGTCATCGTCGCGATGTTGAGCACGGCGGACACGGCCCGCCATGCAACGCTAGCGCGCCCTGACGCCCGCACGTCGAGCAGCATGCCGGCCAACGTGGGATCACTGCCCCAGAGCGCCGTCCCCGTGACCTGGATCAACAGGTACCAGAGTCCACTCGCGCGAAACTCGCGGCGCTCGCCTTCCTGGTGCTGGAGCACCGCCAAGCCCACCGGGATGCGCTCGTGAACACGCAGGTACAGGAAGCAGCACAGGTGGCCGAACATATTGGCCGCGCTGAGGATGATCACGGCGAGCCAGAGCGACGGTGGCAGCCACACGAACGCTGCGGCCGACAGCAGCCGCAGCAACGACACCACGGTGCTGATCGCGCGCTCGGGCCCGACGCCGCCGAGCCCCCTGAGCGCCGCGCGGAACACGGTGAAGGGCAGCTCGACCAGGAACGTGCCCACCAGGGCCGTGGCAGTCCACATGGCCTCGCGCGCGGCGACGCCATCGAGCTTGAACATGGACGCCCACGGCACGAGCCAGGTCGCAGGGACGAGGACCACGAGCGCGGGGATACACGAGCGGAGATAGAGCGAGAAGCCGAGCTCGATGATGCGAGCCACCTCGTCGCGTCCCATATGGGCCCGCGTCGAGATGCGGCTGGAGACCGTCTGGGCCATGCCGAAGTTCAGCACCCAGAGGTACTGGACCACGCCGAGCAACGCTCCCCAGTAGCCGTAGCGCTCCGCCCCGAATGCCTTGATGAACAGCGGCACCGTCGCGAGGCCCATCAACGTCTGTAAGGCCAGGGCCGCGTAGGTGCCGAGGAGAGCGCTCCGGATCACGCGCAGCCTCCTCGACCAGGCCGTATCCACTCTCGCCTGGGCATCGGGAATGCGTGACCCTTGGGCCCCGGTGACTGGTCGATAGGCACGTCTTCCCGCTGACTTACGACACCCTCTGCGCAAGCGCAAGGTTGCGGAACCGAGGCAGCCTCGATGGAAGCCACAGCTCCGCCGCCCCCTACAATCAGCCGCGAATTCGCCTCTCAGCCACCTTGATGCAGGGGTTCCCTGCGTACACGGAGTACGGCTCCAAGTCCTGGGTTACGACACTGCCTGCGGCCACCACCGCATGCGTGCCCACGGTGACCCCGGGAGCGATGAAGGCGCTCGCGCCGATCCAGGCCCCATCGCCGACCACGATCGGCTTGGTGATGAGACCGAAGGCCGGATCGGACCAGTCGTGGTTGCCCGTGCACAAGAAAGCACGCTGGGAGATGACCACATTCGCCCCCAAGGTGATGGGTGCCAGGTTCATCAGCCACGCGTCCTCACCCAGCCAAGCGTGATGACCCACCCGCAACTTCCAGGGAAACGTGACCCTCAGCCCGCGGCGGATCACGACCTCCGCGCCAACCGCTGCTCCGAAGCTGCGCAGGAGCCGCGCGCGTAGGCCGCTGAGGGGCAGCGGGCCGCGTTCGAAACACGCCGATCGCGCCGCTATCCACGCAAGTTCTCGGGCGCTCGAGGCCCCTCGTTCGAAGTCCGCGTTGTCGAACCGGCTTAGGTCAACGCGGCCGGCCTCCCCCCCCACGGGGTGGCTCTTGGTTGGATGCGGCATGACTCGCGCGAGATTATAGGGTCGGCCGTGTGGCGAGGCGACCGGTACACGCGTAGCCTCGCAGTGCGCGCCGACACGGTGGGGAGGCGCAGGATTGGAGCACAGGGAGATGGAGCGAATCCTCGTGACCGGCTGCTCAGGGTTCGTCAGCCGGCACTTTCTCGAGTATCTGGCGGCGGAGGGCGTCGATTGCAAAGTATTGGGTGTCTCGAGAGGGATACCGGAGTTTCCGCACGAAAGACTCGGTTCACTACGCTTCCGATTTCGTCAGCTCGACCTGCTCGATCGCCCCGGTGTCGCCGAGGTCATTGCAAGCTTTCGGCCCACGGCCATCGTGCATCTCGCCTCCTACAGCAGCGTGGGCTTTAGCTGGGTCAAGCCCGTCGAGAGCTTCACCAACAACACCAACGTGTTGCTCAACCTGGTCGAGGAAGTGCGCCGCCTCGAGCAGCCCTGCCGCATCCTTTCCGTTGGCTCCTCCGAGGAGTACGGCAACGTGGACCCGGCTTGGCTGCCGTTGCGGGAAGAAGGTCCGCTCAACCCGGTCAGCCCCTATGCCGTGGCGCGCGTCGCCCAAGAGATGCTGTCGAAGGTCTATGTGTCGGGCTACGGGCTCGACATCGTGATGACGCGGTCGTTCAACCATATCGGTCCCTATCAGCGCGATTCCTTCGTCATCCCCTCGTTCGCCAAGCAACTCTGTGCGATCCGCTATGGCAATGCGGCACCACGCCTCGTCACGGGCGACCGCGCTGTCGTGCGCGACTTCGTCGACGTGCGCGATGTGGTGCGTGGCTACCACATGCTGCTGCAGCGCGGACGGGCCGGGGAGATCTACAATCTGTGCACGGGCCACGGCACGAGCATCGATGAGGTGATCACCACCATGCAAGGCTTGCTGGGGACCGACGCCGAGCTCGTGACGGATCCCGCGCTGGTCCGGCCGAGCGACAATCGGGTCATCGTCGGCTCGCTCGAGAAGATGCGCCGCGAGCTCGGCTGGGAGCCCAAGTTCTCACTGCATGAGAGCCTGGGCGCCATCCTGGATTGGTGGGGAGGGCGCACCAAGGCCAGTGATGTCATTCCGCGTTAGCGTGGTAGAGAGAGACCGATGCGCGTTTCGTTACTTTCCCGCAAGCCACGAGCACACGGCAATTTCAGCGTCGAGATGATCGTCGACAGCTTGCTCCAGAACATATCACCTGAATTCCAGGCCCAAGTGCAGGTCTCGCGGTTCGAGAGCAGCGGAGTTCTGCCGCGCCTATACAACGTATTCGAAGCCGCGCTGCGCCAGGGGGACGTCAACCACGTCACGGGCGACGTCAACTTCCTGAGTTGTCTGCTCCGTAAGGATCACACGGTATTGACGATCCTCGATTGCGGTCGGATCGACGGCAGGAGCGATTTCCGGAGCCGCATCATCAAGCTGGTGTGGTTCCAGATTCCGGTGCAGCGCTGCGCGGTGGTCACCGTCATTTCCGACGCCGTCAAACAGAACTTGCTGAGCCACGTCCGTGTGAATCCCGACAAGGTGCGGGTGGTCCCCGTCGCGGTGCCGAGCCAATTTCAGGCCTGTCCGCGCGAGTTCAACGCACAAAAACCGGTGCTCCTACAGATCGGAACGGCCCCCAACAAGAATATCCCGCGCCTGGCACAGGCACTCGCGGGCATTTCCTGTCGCCTCGACATCGTCGGCAAGCTCTCGCCCGAGCAACAGGATGCGCTGCGCGAGCACCAGATCGACTTCCGCAACTACACCAACCTCTCGAACGCGGAAATGCAGGAGCGGTACGAGCAATGCGACGTCGTCGCGTTCGCGTCCACATTCGAGGGATTCGGCATGCCCATCGTGGAAGGCAATCGCGTGGGGCGCCCGGTGGTAACCGGCAACGTGACCTCCATGCCCGAGGTCGCCGGTGACGCGGCTTGCGTCGTCGACCCCTTCGACGTCGCCTCGATCCGCGCCGGGATCCGACGCGTAATCGAGGACAGCTCCTATCGGGCGCAGCTCGTGGAGCGCGGATACGAAAACGCCAAGCGCTTCGAGGCGTCCACGATCGCACGGATGTACGAGGACATCTACCGCGAGGTCTCGCGGAACACGCGAGCACGGTAGCCCGCACCGCCGCGACTCCTGCCTACGGGGGCCTTTCAGCCGCGACGCGCACTCGCGGCGAAACGCACGGCATCCAACAATCCATCGGCCGCCGCGACCTCGGACTGCGTGTCTCCCTGCACCCGCGCGGCCTGACGCATGTGCGCGTAGCGGGTGTCGTCCGCGAGCACGCGTTCGATACTCGCTGCCAGCGACGCAACATCGCCGGTCGGATAAACGAGACCGGAAACGCCATCCGCCACGACGCTGCCAGGCCCGTAGCAGCCACAGGAATCGCTGACGATCGCCGGTACCCCCAACGACTGGGCTTCGGCGACGACCATCCCGTAGGGTTCGATGCTCGAGCTGAGCACCAGCACGTCAGCCATGGAGAGGGTCTGCGGAATCTCCGACTGATTCACGAAGCCGAGCATGCGCACACGCTGGCCCCCCTCGCGCTCCAGCTCCTTGCGCAAGGGACCATCCCCCACGAACACACCCACGAGATCCTCGCGGGCGAGACGCGCCAGAGCCTGCACGATGTCCCCTGGACGCTTCCACTCGACCAGCTTGCCGCAGAACATGACGATGCGCTGATGATCGCGCAGCCCGAGCTGGCGCCGCCACTCCCTGCGCCCTACGTCGTCGAGCCGCGCTGCACTGTCGCGAAAGCGCTTCACGTCGACCGAGTACGGACAGATGAAGACCGACTCCGGTTTGGCCCCGTAGAGCTCGAAGTAGCGCCGGCTCTGACCCCCGGCCGCGAGGAAGGCTGTGACGTTGCGAAAGAACACCGACAACGCCGCGCGCTTGAGCGCGAGCTTGACGGGGCTCTTGTTCAGATTGGTGCGCGGATTGGTGTCACCAAAGCAAAGCACTGGAATATCCAGCTGCCTGCAGGCCATCGCGATGAACCAATTGTTCAGGTGCGCGTAGCCGCCAATGAACACCGCGTCCCAGCCCTCGCGCAACACGCTCAGGAGATCTGAGTTCAAAGCCCGAGGGCCGTACGCGAGGGGATCGGTGGTCGGCCACTGCCTCGGAAGGAAGCGATGTTTGTGTCCCTCGAGCAAGTCGATGTTCCACGCGAAGCGGACCCCGAAGTCACGATCGACGGCAGCCTCGAGCCCATGGCGTCCAAAATAGAACACCTCGAGCGCAACTCCGGGGCGAGTGCTCAGCTCTCGCCAGAGAGGCGTAAAATACTGGATTGGATGAGAGATGAACGCGGCGATGCGCATACGGCAATCTAGGGATGAACTCAGTTGTCAGGAAGGCAAGCGGACGAACGCCGGCCGCTCGCCGCCCGTGTGCATCCACTGGTACAGCTCCAGATACTTGGACGCAGCCGCGGCCCAAGAGTAGCGCTCGATGACCATGGCGCGCCCTCGCCTGCCCATGGCAGCGCGCTCCTCATCGCTCGCGTCGAAGGCGCTCGTGAGGGCGGCCGCGAGCGGCTCCACGCCCAGCTCCACCCACCAGCCGGAGCGGGTCTGCTCGAGCTCACTCCAGGGCGTCCCTTTCGTCGTGATCACTGGCACCTCGCGGGCCAAGGCTTCGGGAACCACGTAGCCGAAGTTCTCGCTGTACGTCGGCAGCACGAACAGGTCGGCCTCGGCAAAGAGGCGCTCCTTGGCGGGACCATAGATGGGTCCGACGAAGTCGAAGACATGCGAGAGCCCTGCGGATTGCACGGCGCGTTCTACTTCGGCGCGGTGATCCAGTTCGTCCGGTCCGGCGATCACGACACGCCAACCCGCGGGTCGCAGCAAAGCCCAGGCCGCGACGAGGTTAAGCAGCCCCTTCTTGGGGTGCACGCGAGAGAGGAATAGCGCGGTGCGCACACGCTCGCGGGCGCGTACTGGACGCTCGCAGGTTTGCGGCGCCTCCATGCCGTGAGGGATCACGGCCACGGGAACGCCAAGCCCGAGCGCCATCACATTCTGCGCTTCGGCCTCCGAGGCGGTGTGAATCACGCGAGCTCGCTGCAGATCTCTTCGCTGATACAGGTGCCAGACGATGCGCTTCTTCGTCTGCATGTGAGAAAGGGCCCACGGCTCCAGCATCCCGTCCGGCGAAATCACCAGCGGAGCCCCCTTGCCCACCGCCCTCGAGACCATGTGATTGAACGGCAGCCAGATACCGAACGAGTGCACCACGTCGGCGCGCAGCAACTCACGCCAAGACCGCAGCCCCTCGAGGAAACTCGGGGGGCTGGCAGACAGCAGCGTCGGACGGGTAGCCCGCTCGGCTAGATAGTGACTGACGGCTTGAACCGTATAGGCAGGCCCGCCGCACTCAGCTCCGCTGTTGTGCAGCGCAAAAACTACTTTCATGCCCTACTCACCGACGACGGACGCTCTAGCAACATCGAGGGCCAAACTCTGCTTCTGCTGCTCGGTGCGTTCGAGCGCTTTCAGCAGTTGCTCCACGACGGTGCGCAGAAGCTTGTCGAGCTCACCTTCGACGCAAGCAAAGCGCTGTCTCTCGAACTCGAGCCGATAGGAACGCGACGCGGTGCTAATCAGGAACGCCGTCCACGCCGCTCCACCAAGCTCCTCGACCGCCATGCGTCCGCCAGGCCCAGCGAGCACGGTGAGGCGCTGGACAGGGCCTAGCAGCTCGAGCGCCTGACTGATCTCGCTCTCGTCACTCGCGGCAGCTAGCGCGGTGTGTGCCGCCTGAACGCGCCGACGCAGGGACTTGCGGTCCCGCTCCTCCGGTGAATCCATCAATCCGGCGCTGCGAACCAGCAGGAACAAGCTGCCGCCCCCCAGCATCAGAAGGACACCCAGTTCGAGCGAACGATCGAACGCCACCGCCACGGCAGCCAGGGCCAGCACGATGGAGCCCCCGTACAGCAGAAGCACGACGCGACGGTGGGTAAGCCCAAGGTCCAACAGGCGATGGTGAATGTGGCCCCGGTCCGCGGCGAAGATGGACTGCCGCGCGAGCGCACGCCGGATCATGGCCAGCATCGTGTCGAAGATCGGCACGCCGAGGGCCATCATCGGAGCGAGAATGGCCACGGCAGTGGAGCTCTTGGTGGTCGCTCCCTTGAGGGACGTCGCCGCCAACACGAAGCCCAAAAACATGCTCCCGGAATCCCCCATGAAGATGCGGGCCGGGTTGAAGTTGTAGCGAAGGAAACCGAACAGCGCGCCGGCCAGGCTCGCTGAGAGCATGGCGATGACGTGGTGGCCGCCGAAGTACGAGATGGCGAAGTTCGACAAGCTCGCGAAGAGCGCGATGCCAGCGGCCAAACCGTCGAGCCCATCGATGAGGTTGAGCGCGTTGATGATGCCCAGGAACCAGAACAGCGTCACCACGTAGGTGACGGGCCCCATCTGAAGCGACCCGAGCAAGGGCAGATCAATCGCTTCGATGCGGTAGCCCAGAGCGTAGGCCACCGTCGCGGCCGTCGCCTGAGCCAAGAGCTTCGGCCAAGCGCCGAGGCCCTTCGCGTCATCCCAAGCCCCTACGAAGACCACGACGCACGCGCCGAGCACGAGACCGAGGATGTCGCCGGGACTTCTCTCGAGAGCCCCCATCGCCTCGGTTCCCCACAGGGCGAGGCCGGCAAGAGGGGCGAAGAATCCGACGAACAGAGCGACACCACCAAGTCGCGGCGTGACCTTGGTGTGCACGCGGCGCCCGCCTGGAGCGTCCACCACGCCATGCCTCAAAGCCCAGGCTCGCACCAGCGGCGTCGTGACCAACGTCACGAGGCAAGACACGAGCAACGCAGTGAGAGCGCTCAGCAAATCGTGGCCCCCCTACGGCCCTGCACGGCAACTACCTTAGCGGACGGCCGCGGGGCGAACAATCCACGACAGGTGCCATTGTTCTGTGAGTTGCGCCTGGGGTGCCGAATGTTCAACCCCGCAACATTTCCGAAACTAGAACACTCGTTCGGGCACGAAGACGATGTCGCCTGCTCTGAGTGGAAAGTCTTCAGCGTTGCCACGAGTGATCTCGGTAACCGGAATACGGTATTTCTCCAGCTTCCCATTGAGGCGTCTCGTAACAACTGTGTCGTCTTTGCTAGCCAACGGTGTGAATCCGCCCGAATTGCTCACTGCCTGGACCACGGTCAACCCAGGCACGATGACTTGCGTACCAGGTTTGCCCACGGCGCCTAGGACGCTGATCCGTTTGGAGTTCGACTGCTCAACGAAGACCGAGACAGACGGGTTGAGCAGGTACTGCCCGTTCTTGAGTCCGTCACGGATCGCGTTGGCCACCTCGACGGCTTCTTTGCCCGCGACGGTGATGTTGCCCAGGAACGGATAGTTGATCGTGCCGTCTGGTCCTACCTGGTACTTGCCAGTGAGGTCCTTTTCGCCGAAGACGCGCACCTCGAACACGTCACCCGAGCCGAGCGTGGTGTCCTCCTCCGGAGCCTGAACTGGAGGGGCCGACGCACCGCTGTGCGCGCAGGCGTACAGCATCAGCGCGCTCATGAACAGCAGCAGCGCAGCTCGCAGATTCCTGCACATCATTTAGGGGGCTCTCCGGCTCTCGCGCTCAGTAGCTGGCGCGGACGCCGCCGTACAGCTGGAAGTCCAGGAAGCGCGCGGGATCCGGAACAGGTACGCCGCCCGTCGTCGTAGCGACCGACGCGTACTTGAAATTCGTCAGGTTGGCGAAGGTGGTGAAGTCGGCCATCAGTGCCAGCCAGTTGGTGATGCGGTACTCGGAGCGTACGGCGCCGTCGATGCGGACGTCCTTACGCACGGTGTCCCCATTCTCGCCAAGTGCTTCGACACATGCCGTCGTTCCGGGCTGCGGCGGGCACGTCGTGCCCGTGGGCGCAAGCCTGAGCGCACGTCCGTACGTGGCGTAACCGCCGCCGCCTTCGAGGGCGAGCATGAAGACGCGGGCAAACAGGAACTTCACGCGGGCGAAGCCGCGATCGACACGCATCCAGCCGCCGACGTAGGAAGGCGTGACGTTGCCGATGTAGCCAACGTCGAACTGATTCGCTACGCCGAAGCGGTAGCCGAGCACGGCCTCGCCGACGGCATTTTCGTAGTCGCTCATGTACGAGTTGGTCAACAGCATGGCGCCGTAACCAGCCATCAAGCGGAGCGAGATTTTCTGGGTGAGTGCACCGTTGATGCCCAGGCGGGTGACCAGGCGCTTGCCGTTCGAGACGAGGACAGCGGTCTCCGAAGGATCGAAGCTGCCGACTTCCTGAAAGTAGTTGTGGAGGTCGAGCTCGCCGTCGAACAAGAGCGCGGTGTGCGGTAGGAACTTCCACGCCGAACCCACCTGCATGGCGTGGTTGGCGTTGTTGAGGTTCTTGAAGCCCGTGGCATCCTTCTCGTAGTAGGTGATGACGGGCGCGTACGCGAGGTACGAGGTCAACACGCGGGACTTCGAGCCCACGTTCAAGCGCGCGGTGGGCGTAAAGAAGCTCGCAGCGTAGTTGCCGATGGGCGTGCGCTCAGTGAACGGCTGCACGGTGCGCTGGTAACCCATGCCCAGGTCCAAGCTCACGGGACGGAGCGGGAGAATCTTGAGCAGCGAGTCGAAGTCGACGCCGATGTTCACGCCGTTGGGCTGCGCGACGTCCTTGAAGTACTGGAAGTACGTGCCAGCGACGCCCGTAGAAAAGGCGATCTTCGGCAGGGTCTCTCCAGCAGCCGCAGCGTTCTCGCCCTCTTGGAGGCGGAGCTTGCCAAGGGTGGAGAGATTCAGGTGCGGGGTAACCGCCAACAAACCGGAGCTGACGCGCGGCGTCTGCTCATGTCCATCCGAGCGGAAAACGTTGGAATCCCAACCTGCTCGAACCGCAATGCCTGGATGGATTTCCAAATCGCCGACACGGATACCTGGGCCTTCCGTGTATTTGCGATCTGGCAACCAAGCCTGAGCGTTGGCCTTCGAACACAGGCTGCCCGCACATACAAGTGTGCTTAGGACGAAGGCAGTCGTCCGCATTAAGTGGGTCACACTGGTTCGCTTCATTTCCCCGGAGTCTCCGTGGGGGCCGGAAACTTATCCCCCGATGCTGAGTAGCTAGGCAGCGTTGTGCTGCGAGGGAAGATCAGGACGCCGGACTAACGGCCGCCGGCGGCACCGTGAAGACGGGCGGCGCGGTGGGCGTGGGCGTCAGCTCGGTCGGATCGACGACGGGCGTGTTCGGGGCGATCGTGGTGATGACCTGCGATGCACCCGGCTCGAACAACGACTGGCCCAGACACTGCCCCGCTTCACGCTGCAGCGTATCGAGCTTCTGCGAGAGCACCGAGAGAACCGTGAACTCGTGATTGCCACGGTTGGTGTCGCCGCCGTTGCGCGCATCCTTGAGGGCGCGCGAACGCTGCTCGACGTTGCGAGCATTGGCGTTCACCTCGGTGAGCTTCCGGTTCACGCAATTGGCTCGCATGATGTCTTTGTCGGTCCGGGCCTCGTCGAGCATCTTGGCGAGTCGATCCGCCAATGCTGCGGCGCGTCGCTGGATGGCATCGGCCTGCGAGATCTGCTGGTCTGCAGTAAGCGCAGCCTTCGTCTCGACCTGAAGCTCCGGCTGCGCCGTGCCCTGCGTGAAGGCCGGTCCGGTAACCGAAAGGCCGGCTACAAAGGCCAACGTCGCACTGGTGTATCCGAACCAACGTGTTCGCATGGTACCCTCGTGTCCCCAGCGGCAGTATATCGAGCGTGCCTGGGGTGTCAACGCTCACGCATTACGAAACAGCTCGTGCCTTTTACGGAATTCGTCGATGTGTTCGACGCTCTCTTTAGGTTGCCGGGTCCTGCCTCCACATTCAGTGTGAACGGTGAGTCCGGGCGGTTTCGGTACCCAAAAAATGGGTTTTTCCGGACGAATCGGGTACGAACAACCACATGATCGGCTGGCTATTGCGGGCCACGTGCGCAACTGTGCTGCTGGGGGCCCTCGGGTACTTGGTGGTGGCTGTTCCGCTCGGTCGACGCACCCTTTTCGAACACGGCGTGCAGATCTCGCGCACCGAACCGGCCCAGAATTGGCCGCCGATGTGAAGCAGGCCGCCGAAACGGCCGTGGGGCGCGTCAAAGAAGCAGTGGCCGAACGCTAAACGGCGATTACTTCGAAGTGTTGGGTCGCTCGCGCACACGGATGTAGGCCTCAGCAACGTCTTTCCTCGTGAGTCTCACGCCCTTGGCTGCGAGAGCGTCCAGCACGATCTGGACGACGTCGTGCCACGTCGGCGGATCCTCGATACCGGCGTCGGCGCTGGCAGCGCGGATGGCGCGCACGACTTGCCGCACCTCCAGGATTTCCTGAGCGAAGCGCTTACTGCGGCTGTTCGGGATGGCGACCTGAGTGCCGTCGAGCAACGTCAGGGTGCGCGGGGCCCGCGTGGGGGGCTTGGAGGGGGTCTCGTACTCCTCCAGCGGAACCATGGGCTCGGAGCCGGCAGGGATCATGCTCGGGATCGGCAGGGGCGGCGGCACCGAAGGACGCGGAGGGACTGGCGAGCCCGCAGCAGCTCCCGTGGCAGCAGTCGCAGGAGCCGCGGGCGAGGGGTCGACACGAGGTGCGGGAGGCGCTTCGATACGCGGAGCGGGCGGCGGTACCGAATTGGGTGCGGGGGGCGGCTGAGCCTTGAGCCGCGTGGCCGTCGCGTGACTCACCGGATGCAACGATTCGGCCGCTCTCTCGAGCACTTCGCGCAGCCCACCCCCTGCCGCAATGGTGGGCGCTGGCAGCTCGGCAAAGTAGTGACGATCGATCGCGCGACGAATGTCGCTCGGCGCCGCGATCATCGCGCGCACCGGCAGCCCCGAGCACTGAGAGACGAGCTGCAGCGCCCTTTCGTCGGTGGGATCTTCGGTCGCGATGTAGAGGGTATCGCCCTGGTCGCGGACGCTGCGGATGTAGATCGGCATCAGCGAGTAGCGCTCCGCGAGCTCGGCGCTGACGCGCGCCAGCAGCTCGCGGGAGAACTCGATGCGCTCGAGCGAAACCCACGGAATGCTGAGCTGGTTGGAGAGCGTCTGAGCGAGCTGAAGCTCGGATACGTGCCCGAGGGAGACGAGCTGCTTACCGAGACGCGCGCCCGAGCTGCGCTGCGCCCGCAGCGCCTCCTCCACTTGGGCAGGCGTAACGAGCCCGGCGGCGATCAACATGTCGCCTATGCGCTCGCGGTATGCCTTGGCCTGCGACATGCGACGGCAATTCTAACCCGACTGGCAGGCAACCCGACTCGAGTTTTATCCCGAGTCGGCACTGCCATCAGTTCTGCGGAGCGAAGACGAAGGGATAGGAGTAGGAGACGCTGCCACCGTCAGGACCCGGGTTGAAGCGGAAGCGCTTCACCGTATCGACGACGCAGGAGGCGACGGCCGGATCGTTGGTGGTGTTGGCGGTGGCGACTGCCTTCGACACGGTACCGCTCTGCTCGATGGTGAACTCCACCGTGACCTTGCCCTGGAGGCCCGGGTTGCGACGGAGCTGCTGCTCGTAGCAGATCTGGATGGCACGCAGGCGCTTCTTCACCTCGGCCGTCACGAGCTTCGAGTCGAACTCACCCGAGCCGCCGATGTCGTCGCCGCCGTCCATCTTGATGTTGCCCTTGATGGGCTTGCCCTCGGTGATGGCGCCGCCCTCACCGACTCCGCCCTTACCGCCGACAGCGCCGAGGCTGCCGAGGTCGCCGACCTTGCCGCCGCCGCCGCCACCGCTGCGCATCTTCACCGCGCCCGCCGAGCCGTTGGCGATGCCGACACCGGCAGCCTGGGCCAACACGTCCGCCGCGTTGCCGGTAACCGCGCCACCTGCGAGCACGTCGGCCAGAGCGCCACCGCCCTCGGTGCTCAACGCGCCGAGCAGCAAGGCTTCCGCTGCTGCGGCCGCTTCTTCGGCGATCGCCGCGCTCTTCTCCGCGACCTCGCCCGCGTTGTCGGCCTGGTCACCAGGCTTGGGCGGTGCGCTATCGCCCGCATTCTTCTCGGGCTGCTTGCTCGGAGCAGGCTGCTCCGCCACGGCTTCTTCCGCGGGGCCTTCGTCCGCCACGGGCTCCGGTTCGGGCTCGGGCTCCTCGATCATGATCAGATCGATGTACTGCTTCGGGATGACGCCGAGGCCTTGATCGATGGGCCAGTCCGCGTTCTCCAAGTACACGACAAGGCCGAAGTGCCCCATGAAGGAGAACAGCACGAACGCCGTGAACATCCAGTCGATGCTCTTGGCGAAGCCGCCGCGGGCAGCGGCCGGCAGCTGCGGGCGGGGCTGCACCGGAGGCGGCGTGACGAACTGGAAGAGCAGCGTGACGTCGCCGATGACGACCTTGCCGCGCGAGCTGTCGTTGAGCTTGACCTGCCAGTGCGTGCCTGCATTTCGGGCCGCACCGGAAGTACGCAGCTGCTCGAGCGTCTGCACACCTGCCGGTAGGCCAACGCGGCCCGACATCGACTCGGTGAAATTGAGGATGTAGTCGTTGCCGACCAGCTGAAAGAGCTCGAAGCGCGGCGCAACACCGGCGGCGTTGAGCACGAAGTGATTGCGCTCCGAGCTGCCGACCGTGACCGTCTCGCGCTTTCGAACGATGCGCTCTTCGACGATCTTTCCACCCTGGATCACGCCGATGCGCAAAACCTTCGGGCCGACAGGCTTGATGTTCACGGCCTGCATGGCCATGGTCATCGCGCCCGGGCGTCCCCCCGGTGCCTTCGGCTGTGCCCCCTGCCCCGTGCCTTCGTTTTGGCTCATCCGATCACTCCGTGTCGAAGCGCGCTGGTCCCCGCGCGAGCGAAACCCGAGTTCGTCCGTTTACGGACGCTGGTGCCCCGAAAAAGTTCCGCACCCCTCGAACGCTCCCCGACGCAGGGCACAATATCATCGCCGTTCGGCGCTGGTAAAGCTTGTCGCATCGAAGGGTTATCACTCACCGCGCCCTCCCCCGCCGGCCAGCTGGTCCGCGGCGTGCTCGGCTAGCAGGTGGGTGATGTGTGCGGACTGTGCGAGCAGCTGCCCGGCGGCCTTCCGAAAGGCGCCAAGCGCATAGAAACAGAGGGCCGAGGTGCCTACCCCCAGGGCCATGGATTCGAGCGCATCGGCGAGCGCCATCTGCTGGGCCAACCCAGCCTGGAGGGCGAGCAGCCCCCCTCCTCCCGACAATCCTTGCCGAATGGCCAGAATGCCGCCCAGGAGCCCTAGGGCCGAAGCAAGCGTTGCACACCCGCGCAGCAGGCCGAGCCGGATTCCTGCGGCATGGCGTAAGTCCACCCGCAGCAGGTCGGGGTCACGTTCCGGATTTTGGACATCCAGAGTTTCGAGTAGTACTCGGGCCACGAATGACTCGGGAACCTGACGCGCCCAGGCCTGGGCGCTCGCGGCGTCACCTGCCCGCAGTCGTGCCGCCAGCCACTTCATGGCGTGCTCACTGGTGAGGCTGCGGAAGAACAAGGCCCGTGCGCGTTCCCCGATAACCACCATGACTCCGAGCGCAAAGGCGACCTGGCCGAGCTCGAACAGGGGATGCACGGGTCTCAGAAGGGTTCGCGCTGCACACTACGAATGATGTCGCGCAGGAAACTGGTGCGAAGGTCGAGCACCTCGTAGCCCAGGTTCGAGCGGTTCAAGATGTAGAAAGCGTTGGGCTTCTGCACGCGGCCCTCGATGGTGATCTCCTCGAGCTGGATCACCTTGGGCTTGCGCTTGCCGGCTGCGCCGCGATCTTGGGCAGCGACGGAGCTGGACAGGACCAGACCGAGCGCGAAGCTCGTGAGGATCGTCGTCGTGGCTTTCATTTGCTGCCTCCTGCGGGAGCGGCTGGCGCAGCCGGAGCTGCGGATTCTGCCTTCTTCGCGGCGTCTCGCTCCGCTGCCTTCTTCTCGCGCTCGATGCGCTTTTGCTCGCGGGCAACGGCCTTGTCGATATCGTCGAGATAGCCTGTAGACGCGTCGTCACGCGCGAGTCTAGAGCCCATCATCGAGCGATAGGTTCCGAACTCTTCCTTGGCCTTGCCGAGCGCAGTCAGCAGGTCGAGGCCCGGGAATTCCGCACCGGCCGCCATGTACATCAGAGCGAGATCGTAGTGGGCCTGCGGGAGATCGCTCTTCATGCGGAGGGCCTTGTCGAAGGCTGCCTTGGCCTTGTCCCACTGCTTGGTAGAGCGGTAGGCATCCCCGAGGGCCAACTGCACTTCCACGAGCTTGGGCGAGATCTTCTCGACGGCCTGGAACTGCGTGAGCGCCTCCGAGTAGTTGGCGCCGGCGAGCAAGAGAATGCCGAGTTCCATGCGGGCTTCCGCGAAGTCGGGATCGAGGTCCACGGCTTTCTTGAACTCGGGCAGCGCCTCGCCGAGGCGCTTGTCGTCGAGGTAACGGATGCCCCTGTAGTAGTGGAGCTCCGCGTTCTTGTCGTCGACCGCGAGGGCCTGGTCGAGGATGGAGTCCGCAAGCTCTACGCGACCCGCGCGCAGGTTGGCGCGGATGAGCGAGAGCATGGACGGCACGTGACGCTCGTCGCGCCGCAGCGCCTTGCGAGCCACCAAGATGGCGTCGTCTACGCGGCCCACCTGGACCAGGAGATCGGCGTAGTACGCCTGCAAGAGCAGGTTGCGCTCCCACTGGTCCGCCAGCGGCTGCATGAAGGCCACGGCCTTGTCGGGTTGGCCCTGACGCAGATAGATCGCAACGATGCCCTGCGCAGCCTCCTCGTAGTCGGCCTGGGCGCGGAGCGAACGTCGGTAGTAGTCGATGGCTTGGGATTCCTTACCCTCGCGATCGGACATCACGCCCAGGGCATAGAGCGCCTGATAGGCGTTGCCGTCCGCTTTGACGGCCGCTTCGAAGGCGCTCTTGGCGCCGGCGGTATCACCCGCGTGCGCTGCCTTGACGCCCTGCTCATAGTTGGACCGGGCGCCACCCTCGAGCGCCTTGCGCGGCGGGAGCGGACGTCCGGTATCGGCCTCGGCGGAGCCCCAGGGGCTGGCCGCCGTCGAGGTGCCAGCAGGCGAGGACGTCGTCGGCTTGCCAGGCTCCGTAGCGCTGCCGCTCTGGGCCTGGCCAGGTGCTCCGGGCGTGCCTGCGGGAGCTTCACCACCCGCCGCCGGCGCGCCAGGCTCCGAGCCACCGCCACCTACGCTGATTTTCTTGCTGCAGCCGACGCTCGCTCCGGAGAGCGCGAGCACGAGGCTGGCCAAGACCAGCTGCTTCATCACTGGACCTCCTTGAGGCTCGGGGGCGACACGCCGCTCGGCATCGGCAACACCGCGCCGCGGGGCGCGCGCGAGAACTCACCGGGCTGATAGGCCTGGACTGACGAGTCCTTGGCGGCCTGCTCGGCGATGCACTCGGCGATGCGCTCCTCACCGTAGGCACCCAGACGGCTGATGGCCTGCTGGGTGTACTCATTGTCGATGGATCCGACCTTGGCCGCGCGAGCCGCCAAAGCGTAGCGATAGACCGCGAGGCACTCGATGGGACGCGTCTGCGCGTCGAGCACCTGACGGACCTTGTCCTCGACCTGCACGCGCACGTCCTCGCGCGCGTAGTCGGGGAGCTTGGCCATGGTCTTCTTCATGTCTGCAGGCACCACGAAGGGCGTGTTCAAGACGGCCTTCGCGAGCACTTCGTAGACACGACCCTGGCGGACGAATGCTGCGATGGTCCAGGTCGGGCGACGGTACGCCATGACCGCGGTGTAGGCCTCGTTGCGATCGGTAGCGCTCTGCGAGCCCGTCCCGATCTGCTTGGTGAGGTCCTTGACGTAGGCGTCCATGGTGGCCGGCGCGCCGGGCTTGATCTGGAACTTCTCGAACTCTTCGGAGCCCTTGTCGACGAGCAGGAACTTGGCCTGCGCGGCGTACTCGGCGGCGATGGAGCCCGGCTGCTGGCCAGACTTCGCATAGGCGTTTGCGACGTCGGCCAACGCCACTTCGTAGTCCTTCTGCTTGCCAGCGGCCTTCTTGGACTGCGCGATACGCCAGTAGGCCTGAACCACCAGCTCTCCTGCCGCAGGGTCGCCCTGATACCGCTTGATGAAGTCATTCATCTTGGTGACGGTCTCAGACGACTTGTTCTGCTTGAAGGACATCTCGGCGACGCGGTAGCTCGCCGCCATCTTCTCGCCCGGATCCTTGAGGATCTCCGAAGCGCGCTGGTAGTAGTCCGCCGCGCGGGCGTACTGCTGCTGGTATTCGAGGATCTTCGCGGCGTTGATCAGGGCACCTTCACGGCGCTCGGACATGCCGGGGTCCTGCGACCGCTTGAAACGCTCGGAGTCCGCGAGGATGCGGTAGTTCTCGATGGCTCGGTCGTAGTCGAAGAAGCGGTTCGCGTTGTAAGCGAGGCGGAAGTAGGCGTTCGACAGGATCGCATCGAGGTCCTGCTGTTCCTTCGGGTCCTTGCTCTGACGCGGGCCGACTTCGTCGATGATGCGCGAGTAGAGCCGCGCTGCCGACTCGAAGCGACTGGTACGCTCGAGGGCGATAGCAGCCTTTTCGAGGGCCAGCGGCGCCTGCGGGTGGTTCGGCTCGTCGTCGACGGCCTGGACCAACAGCGTGGCCGATTCCTCGTAGAGCTTGACCTGCTCGGCACCCGTAGCCTTCTCGGCCTTGTTGAAGACGTCGACCGCCTTCTTGTACTGGATGTTGGTCAGGTCGGCGCCGGCCAAGCACTGCGGCTCTTCGGCGTTCTTGGGGTCGGTGCAATCCACGTCCGCGGCGGGCTTGCCCGACGGCGAGAACGTGCAGGCGCGCTCGCGCAGGTCGTTGCCGAGGCGTTCGACCTCTTCGACCTGGTTCAAGGCGACCGCCATGTTGCGCAGGTTGAGCCACGCGACGCGTCCGGTCTCATCGGCGTTCGGCCCACTGCAGTGCTCCGCGTAGATACGGGCAAAGCGATCCTTGGCATGGGACCAGTAGCCGTACTGGTAGAGCAACAACGTGTTGTTGTAGGCGTAGGAGGCGCGCACCTTCTCGGTGTCGTGCGGCTCGTCGACGCGGGCCAAATAGAGCTCGCGTGCCTGCGCCAGGCGCTGCAGGAGCTGCGGCATTGCCACGGGGGTCACGCGCGGAGGCGTGCCCTGGGGCGCAGGCGGATCGGTGCGCAGTTCGAGTTCCTTCTTCTCGACCGCCATGTCCACCAGGCGCTTGAGGGACTCGACCACGCGACGGGCCGACTCGGAGAGGTACTTGTCGTCCAGGTTGGAGTCGCGGACAGCCGCGTACTCACGGGCCGCTTCCTCGTAGTTCTCCGACCAGAACAGTGCGTCCGCCAGGTTGTACTGGAGGTCGTAGGCCTGGGGGCTGTTCGGATAGCGCTGGATGTATCCACGGTACGCGGTGGCGGCCAGACCGTACTGCTCCTGAGCTTGACGGATGAGCTCGAGATCCTGGTCCTGCACGCCGAGCTTACGCAGACGCTGCGCGTTCTCGTGGTGGTAGATGGCGGCCGCGACGACGGCTTCCTCGGCCAGCTGCTCGGCGCGACGCTGCTCGAGCGGATGGTCCATGTTGGCGTTCCACCAGGTGCTGCCCTCGCTGTAGTTACCCAGCAGGGCGCGTGCCTGAACGGCCGCTTCCAACTCGTTGGCTCGGGTGTAGGCGCGCGCGATGTTGTTCTGCATCTCGGGCGACTTCGGGTGGTTGGGCCAACGCTTCAACGCGAGGTTCCAGACCTCGATCGCCTGCGGGTACTTGGCCTCGTCGAACCAGACGGATCCGAGAGCGTGATAGACCTCGGCCGTCCAGGCACGATCCTGGGGCATCAACGAGGCGTCTTGCACGCGGGTCAGGCCCGTGGGCATGCCCTCCTGCGGGTCCGGCACCTGGTTCTCGTTCCAGTCGTCGTAGGCGAAGGCGATGGCGAGATACTGCACGGCTTCAGCGCGCAGCTCAGAGCCCGCCTTGCCGGTGCGCTTCTCTTCTTCGTCCGACCAATCGACGAGGGCCGCGAAGGTCCTGACCGCTTCCGGATAGCGGAACGCGCGGTAGTAGGACCATGCAACCTTGTAGAGAGCCAGGTTGTAGTTGCGGTCTTCCTTGTCGGAGAGCACGTGCTTGTAGGCACTGATGGCGTAGGCCATGCCCTCGGCAGACACGTCGTAGTCGAAGTGGTACTCACCGATGCGCAGCCAGGTCTCGCCCAAGAAGCGCGAGGACTGCACCGCAGGCGTGCACTGGCCGTAGTAGTCGGGCAGCACGGCGTCCTTGGCCGGGGCGGTCTGAATGGTGCCGATGGTGAGCGACGGGTTCTTCTTCTCGCGCTCGGCCTCGGCCGCGAGCTTCTCGTTGGGCTTCGCCTCTTCGAGGGTCTTGCGGAAGTCGAACTGGTTCGCACACACCAGGTTCAACCAAGCAATGCGCGCCTTCTCGGGCTCGCCCATCTCGTTGAGGCAGTAGCCGATGAGGTAGTAGACGCCGTCGATGCGCTGGTAGTTCGGGAAGCGCGTGATGAGCTCCCGATACAGGTTGATGGTGGGCGAAAAGTCCTTCTCGGGCTCGGGCAGCTCAACGCCCTTGTCGCGCGACTCCATCACCTGCATGACGGCGTTCTGGAACGCGATGGCGCTGCGCTCGAAGTAGAGCTCGCCCAAGCGGAACATGGCGTCCGGCGTGTACGTCGGATCGTTCGGGTACTGGGCGATGAACTTCTCGAAGAGGGCGATGGCCTGCAGCGTGGCCTCGTCCTGCAGCTTCTCTTCTTCGCTGATCTGACGCGCGTACCCCTCGCTGCGCTGACGGCGCTGGCGCAGGTACTCACGACGCACGATGTTCACCACCGTGTCCCGGTAGGTTTCGCCGCCGCGTGTGAAGCCCGCGGTCTCGGCTTCCATCTCGCGCAACGCAGCAATTTGCTCCTTGCTGGGAGGCGGACGCTCGTCTTTTAGGCGCTTGTCCGCCGTGTCGAGGAACGCCGGCAAGTCCGCGGGTCCCCAGGCTTCGGGCTCGGACCCTGCCGCCGTGGTGTCCGCCGCGGGGGTGGTGGTCGTCGTGGCAGGAGCGGCTGGTGCCGCCGATGTGGTGGTCGGCGTCGCAGCTGCAGGAGCGCTGGTCGGTGCCGCAGGCGCCGGCGTGCCCGCGGCGGGCGTGGTGCTGGTGGCCGGTGCCTGACCGTGAGCGCTAGGCTGCGGGAGCCCCGCTGCTGCCGCGGCCAAGAGGGCCCACTGGATGCGACGCAAGTTGAGCGAGCGGCCCTTCACTGTTCGTCTCCTTTGGGCTCGTCCATGATCTCTTGGAACTCGTCGTCGAGCGCTTGAATCTCGAGCGCGCGCGAGCGCGTCAGCATTTCGACGCGCGTGCGGTGTTCTTCGCGATCCGCCCACGAAACGTCGATCGTTCCCACGTCGGCGCGCAGCACGAGGTCGTAGAAGCGCGCACGCACGAGAGAGAAGTTGGCGAAAGTGACCCCGCCGACCACGTCTTCGGCCTCCGTCTCGAGGGTCGCGAGCTGACCACGGTAGCCCTCGACATTGCGGCTCTCGACTTCGATGGCCTGCTTGAGTTCGACGGTGCGCTGCTCCACCACGCGCTCGATCTCGGCGTCTCGCACGGTGACCGCGTTTTCCACGGTGCCGATGCGAGAGAACATGGTGTCGAGGCGCGGATCAGCCGCGCCGGCCGAGGCCAAGAGCTGACGCTCACGATCGACCAGCTCGATGTACTGCTTTCGAACGTCGTCGTCGTGCGCATAGCGAGCGTCGCCGATGCCCACCTGCAAGCGACCGGACTCCAACTGCATGCGGAAGTCCTGAATCTGCTTGCGGTAGTCCTCGATGGCCCCGCGCTGACCGGAGAGCTCGCCCTGCATCGCCGCGACGCCTTCGGGATTGGCCCGTGCGTCCTGCGTGTCCGTGAGAAAGCGCTCCGTGGCCGTGATGCGGGCGTCCATGCCCAACAGCTCGACCTCGTACTTGCTCAGCTCTCGCGAGAGGTCCTTGAAGCCTCCCAGCAAGTCGGCGTCGCGCGCCGCGAAGGCGCTGTCCCCGTCGGGCATCTTGGCCAGCGTCGCCTCGAGCTGCTTGCGCTCGCTGCGTACCTGGGCGAGCTCACTCGAGCCGCCGCCGCTGAGCTTCTGCTCCTGGACGTCGACGAGGCCCTTGCGGAGCATGGCCGCGCGATTGCGGATGGCGGTGGTGTTCTGCTTCTGCTGGCGCAGGTCGGCGAACACATTGACGCGGTTGTTGGTGTCGAGCGCTAGCTCGAGCCGGCGCATGAGGTCGCTGGTGTCGCGGACCAGATCACGGGCCTGCGCCAAGTCGGAAAGCACGCTGAGCGCGCGCTCCATGTCCGCCTCTTCGCTAGCGAAGGGCACCGCCTCGGCGGGCAAGATGGTGTTCACATCGAACACTTCGATGTTCTGCTTCACCAAGTCGCGGAAATACCCGTGCGTGTCGGCGTGGTCGGCCACGATCTTGTCGAGCTTGTCGCGCACCGGGCCGTAGGTCTGCGAGGCCTTGTTGAACACCTGCGACGCGTCGTCTAGCTGTCCGTTGCGCAGCAGTAGGTTGCCGCGCAGGATGGAGCCGTCGGCGATGTAGCGGCTGTCTGGCGCCGCGATGGAGAGAACCTCGAGCGCGCGCTCGGCACGGGTGGAATCGCCCATGCGGATGTAGACCCAGGCGATCTCGTAGAGCGCGACGTCGAACCAACGCGAGGTTCGCGGCACGCTCTGGTACATCTCCACGGCCTGATCGAGCTGATCGGTCTCGTAGTAGAGGCGCCCCAGCGCGAGCTGCGCGAGCTCCACCACGTGGGCCTGCTCGGGCGTGGTCACCTGGGCGCGGAGCACCCGACGGAAGGCCTCGATCGCCTGCGGAAACTGACGATCGAGCGTGAGGATCACACCGACGAAGTAGCGAGCCTGCGGGAAGTAGGGGCTGTTCTCCGCGACGCCTTCGAAGGCCTGGCGCGCGGCGCGCAAGCCCTCGCTGTCGATGGAAGCCGTCTTGAGCGAGGCGTCGCCGCGCGTGACGTCCTCGGAGGAAACCGCCCTGTTGTACAGGTACTTGGCCCGGTAGTAGGCCGTGGCGGCTTCGATCTCCTGGGGAGGCAACCGACTCAGACGCTCGAAATAGCTGTCTACGCCGTCGAAGTCGCGCGTGTGGATGGCGATCTCGATCAGACGGCCCAGCGCGCGGGACGCGTACGGACGAAACGCCGGCTCGTCGGCGCGGGCGATCAGCTGACGCAGCCTGGTGCGGGCACCCAGGTAGTCGCCGGCAGAATACAGAGACTCTCCAAGCAGGAACAGGGCGTCGGGCATCGACGGATGCGTCGGGTAGTTGTCGACGATGTCCGTGAGGATGATGCTGGCGCGGACGTAGTCCTGGAGACGGTAGAAGAGCTCGCCATCGGTGAGGCGCTCTTCGACGTGCGTCGGACTGCGGACTGCGGCCCCGGGCAATGGCTGCGCCGCGAGCTGCTGACTCTGGGTTTCGAGTTCGCGCAGCTCCTGCTCCAGCTTCTGTGCGTCTTGGGCACGCGAAACTGGGAGGGATGCTGCGCTACTGCCCGCGAGCGCTGCGAAGAACAGCAGGCTCTCGCGCGTAGAGCGGCGAAGCATCACTTGCCTCCCTGAGCTCCGACCGTTCCGGTCACCCCGGTCGTTGTGCCGGTCGTGCTGGTGGAGGTGTCGGCAGCGGCGCCACCGGTGGCCACGGGCTCGGCCAGGCCGGTCTCTCCGACCTTCTCCTGGTAGCGAACCGCGGGACGCTCTTCGAGCGGCGCGGTGGGTCCGCCCTTCTCGTAGGCCACCACGCGCACGCTGACAGCCTTGCCCTCGGGTGCCGAGAACGAATAGCTGGAGCGCACCTTGAAGCGATACCCCTTGAGGTACGAGAAGATGCCGTAGCCGTGGCCACGGTACTCGAGGTTGACCGTGAGGGTGTGCTCGCCCGGCACGATGCTGCCGTTGTAGACGTCGAACTCGGTCTTCTCGCTGAGCCCGCCCTCTTCGTCGGCGCGGTTGAAGATGGGCGCGCCGTCCAGGGCGTAGACCGCTTTCACCAGCTTGTACGAACCACTCATCTTGTTCTCGTGGACGATGGTGGTCTGCGAACCGGCGACGACGCCCTGCAGCACGGTCTCCGCGAGCAGGGAGAGCCGGGCCTTGGAGCGGAAGATCTGCTCCTTGAGCTCGTTGATGCGCTGCTCCAGATCGCGCAGCCGCACCGCATAGGTGGCCGCGTCGACTTCCGCCTTCTCCGCCGTGTTGGTGGTCGCCCCTGCGGCGGCCGCCCCGGTACCGGTGTCAGCGGCGGGCGTGGTTGCCGCCCCCGGAGTCGTGGTGGCCGGAGGCGTGGCCGTCGCTGGCGCGGCCGTGGTGCTGGGGGCGGCGCTGGCCGGCGTCCCAGCTGCGGGCGCCGCGGCCTTCTTCGTGGATGTGGTGGTGGGAGCAGCCGCAGGTGCAGAGCTCGCCGGAGGAGAGCTCTTCTTGTCTGGGGTTCCCTGACCCATCGCGCCGGCAGTAAGCAGCCAAACTGCACCAACCGTGGACCAAAGCGCAATCCTTCTCCGCATGCTGGGTTCCCCTCTAATCGGATGCGATCAGTCAGACAGCGCACCCCTGGCTGCTGACGCAATTAGCACCGCTTAATACCAAGCCCCCCATGGGTGGTCAACGCAGTGCGACATCGCCAAGGGGCGGACCGCAAAAAGGAATTTGGTCCTGGAAGCACCGATCCGGGGGTTTGACGCGGAAAACCAGGGCACTATTTGTGTTGTCGCTGTCTCCGGGTTGCAGGCTGCATTTGCGCGAAATGGCACGTTTTCGTCTGCCTCAACTACACTGGCGGACCATGTCGGCCCTGGCTCGCCAAAGGCATTCGTCTCCTCCCCCCGCCCCCGTCGGGGCGACAGGGGGTGAGCTGCGGCCGACAGATCGTTTGGGCCCCCTGCCCGTCTGGGAGATCCACGTGGCGTTTGCGGAATGTGAACGCACGGAGCACGCACGTGCGGCGGGCTGAGCTCGATGGTTGCTCTGACGAGCAGCTACTTGGCCTGTACTCGCGCGGCGAAATGGAGGCCATGGAAGTGCTGCTCGCCCGCTACAAGCGGCCACTCTTCAACTTCGTGCTGCGCCTGGTCCGCGAGCGGGGGAAGGCCGAGGACCTGCTGCAGGAGAGCTTCCTGCGCATGGTGGAGCACGCGGGCTCCTTCCAGGGGAGCGCCTCGGTCAAGACCTGGCTCTTTCGGATCGCCCGCAACCTCTGCATCGACGAGATGCGCAAGCAAAAGCACCGTCGTCATCCGTCGCTGGACGCGCCCAGCAGCAGCTCCGAAGGCGAAGGGCAGTCGCTCTACGAGCGCGTGGCACACGCCGGCCCAGGGCCGGAGCGCAGCGTGGTAGACCGGGATCTGGCGCAACGCATGAGCAAGGCGATCGACGAGCTACCCGAGGATCAACGAGAGGTTTTCGTGCTGCGTCAGGTGCAGCACCTCTCCTTCAAGGAAATTGGGGACGTCACGGGCGTCTCCGAGAATACGGTCAAGAGTCGCATGCGCTACGCACTCGAGCGCCTGCAACGCTCGCTGTCGGATTACCAGGAGTACGCGGAGGAGCTGCTGTGAGCGAACCTGCCGACGGCATGACCTGCGATCGCGCCTACGACCTGCTGGTCGACGTGGCGTGCGACGAGCTCGCGCCCGAGCTCGCCGCGGCGGTGCGCAGTCACGCCAGCGGTTGTGACCGCTGCGGCCCCGAGCTCGCGAATTTGACGCGGGTGATGAGCGTGGCGGAGGCACTGCCTCTCGCAGAGCCGTCGAAGGCCGTGGAGGAGCGGATTTTGCGAGCTGCGCGCGAGGCCCTGGCGGCTCGCGCGGGCAGCTCGGAGGCGCGTGAGCCCGCGCGCGAGCTGAGCCAGCGCAGCTGGTTTGCCAGGCTTTCGGAGTGGGCGCTCTCCCCCCAGGTGGCCATGGCGAGTGTGCTCCTGTTGATGGTGGGCATCGGGTTGTACTCGCTGCCGCTGGGTCGCGAGCAGGAGCCCGTGGCCTTCGAGGCCACCCCCGACGAGCGTGTCCCCGCTGCGCCCGCCGCCAGTGCGACTGCCGCGCCGGCCGCCGAGCCGAGTCCCGAAAGTGCACGCGAAGAGGCCGCGCGCGCGGCCAGCGAGGAAGACCAGCTGCGAGACGAGCAGCTGCTCAAGGTGCAGAGCGCCCGCAAGCGCCCCAAGGCTGCCGGGCGCAGTGCAGGCAAGGCGGACTACGAGGCCTTCGACTACGGGTCCAGCAAGGGTGGCGGCGGCGGCCTCGGGAACACGGTTCCTGGCCTGGACGACTCCCAGCCGGCCAAGAAAGAAGCCGCGTTTCCGGGCAAATCCAAGCCGAGCGTGAGCGCCCCCAAGGACTCGCAGGCCCCGGCTCCGTTCGCGCCCGCACCACCGCCCGGCCCCGCGGCGAGCAAACCGAGCAAGGTTGCCCAGCCCGCAACGCCGGAAAGCAAGAGCGCACCGGCGCCGCAGGCCAGCAGCGCCTATGAGGCGAGCGCGCCAGCCGCGGGCGCCGCTGCGGAGGCGGTCGACGAAAAGAGCAGCGCGGACACGACCCAACGCGCGCTCAGCGAAGGCATCGCCGCTGCGCGCAAGGGGGCCTACGCACAAGCCGTCAGCTTGCTGACGCCCCTGGCCAACCAGGGCCCCGAGAGCTCGCGCAACAGCGCCAGGTTGTGGCTCGCGCGGAGTCTGCGCGGCCAGGGGAAGTGCGCGGAGGCGCTCCGATACTACGCCCCCCTGGCGCAGCAGGCGAGTGCCAGCGACGACGTCTTGTCCGAGGCAGCCGATTGCTACGACCGCACCGGCGATGCGACCCTGGCGGGCAGACTGCGCAAGCGGCTCAACGCGGCCGAGAGCCAGTAAAGGGCGCGCTCAGCGCCGACCGAACAGCGACTTCGCCCAGCGACTGCGGCTCGGGCGCAGCTCGTGGCCTGCGCTATCGAGCACCTGGGCCAAGCCGACGGCGAAGCTAGCTGCGACGGCCACGCTGTCCCCGCTCATACCGAGACGCTGCAGCTCGCCGTGGAGCTCAGCCCCCAGACCTACCATCACGACGCTGCCCCCAAGCGCGCGACACGCCAAGCAAAACTCGAGCAGGGCGCGCGCCATCCGCTCGGACGGCCAGCCGTCGAGTCGCGAGACGTCGAGCAGACATGCGAGGGCATCATCCCGCAGAAAATCCCGCGCTGCCTCATCGAGCACCTGCTCGAGCGCGTCGAGCTCAAGGGGACCTGCCAGAGCGAGGTAACGGCAGCGCGGTGCCAAACTGAGCGAGACCTGATGCTTGGCTACACTGGCGCGCAGCTCGGCCGTGACCCGCTCGTCGCGCCCGGCGCAGTAGCCCTCCAACACGACCACCTGACAGCGCATTTCGAGCTCGGAGGACAGCGCGCTGTCCTCCTCCGAGAGGGCGGCGAACAGCGCCTGCAACAGGGCGAGGGCCGCCGTCGGCGTAGCCCCGAGCACGCCCGCTCGGCGCCCCAGCAGCGTCAACAGGGCATAGGCCTCGTGGCAGCAGGTGTCGTCGGACGCACCCGGGCCCAGCTGGGCCAATGCCTCGAGAACGGGACGTACCTCGTGCGAGAGATCGGGCCCAAGGAGGCGGTCTTCTCGAAACGCCACGCCCTGTCGATAGGCTCGCTCGAAGATCGCGAGCATCGCTTCAATCGGCGGCCGCCTACCTGGCACGGGTTCCATGGTGCACCATCACCGAAAGCGCGGTCCACCTTGGCACCCGCGTTCGGCGCGGGCAAGGCCGTCTCCTCACGCGTCTTGCGCGCCAGCCCCGGCGAACCGCGGGTCGGTTTGTATTGTTCGCCACGGCCGGTCGGGGGTGAAGCGCTCGAGACCCGAGCATCGCCCGCTGTTCAGTGGTAAAAACGCTCCGCCATGGCCGCCACGATCCTGATCGTCGACGACGAAAAAAACATCCGACGCACCCTGCAGATGGTGCTCTCGGGCGCCGGCTTCGACACGCTGGAAGCCGGTAGCGCGGAGGAAGCCCTCTCGTTGCTCGAGGAGCGGGGCGAGGTCGATCTGGTGATCCTGGATCTCAAGCTCCCCAAAATGAACGGGCTCGAGGCCCTGGCCAAGATTCGCAGCCGCCCGGAATGGACCCGGCTGCCGGTGATCGTGATCAGCGGACATGCCTCCGTGGCAGAGGCCGTGGAAGCCGTGCAGATGGGAGCCACGGACTTCTTCGAGAAGCCCCTCGATCGCGATCGCGTGCTCGTGAGCGTGCACAACGCCCTGACCACATCGAAGTTGCGACGCGAGGTGGAGCGCCTGCGCGAGGGCAGCGCCCAGCGCTACGAGATGATCGGCGAGAGCGCCGTCATGCGGCGCTTGTTCGCCGAGATCGAGAAGGTGGCTCCGACGCGCGGACGCGTCTTGATCACAGGCGAGAGCGGCACGGGCAAGGAGCTGATCGCGCGCGCAATCCACCGCCTCAGCCCGCGCAAGGATCAGCCCTTCATCAAGGTGAATTGCGCGGCCATCCCCTCGGAGCTGATCGAGAGCGAGCTGTTCGGCTACGAGAAGGGTGCCTTCACTGGCGCGGTGGGGCGCAAGAAAGGTCTGTTCGAGCAGGCCAACGGCGGCACCCTCTTTCTCGACGAGATCGGGGACATGAGCCTCGATGCGCAGGCCAAGGTGTTGCGTGCACTGCAGAGCGGCGAAATCACACGCGTCGGTAGCGAGCTGACCGTTCACGTCGACGTGCGCGTGCTGGCGGCGACGAACCGCGACCTCGAGGCGAGCGTCTCGGAGGGGCGCTTCCGCGAAGACCTCTACTTCCGCTTGAGCGTCGTCCCCATTCGCAGCCCTTCCCTGCGCGAGCGGCGCGACGACATCTCCACCCTGGCACTGGCCTTCGCCCGCTCCTTCTGCGCGGAAAACGGCATCCGCGAGAAGCCGATCGACCCTGAGGTGCTCGAGGCGCTCAGCGAGCGCGGTTTCCCGGGCAACGTGCGCGAGCTCCGCAACGTGGTGGAGCGCATGGTGATCCTCAGCGGAGACCGAGTGACCCTCGACGATCTCCCCCCTGAGGGCAGGCTGCGTGAGTCCCAGAGCAGCATCTCGGAGCCGCCACCGCCGCCGAGCCACGCAAGCTCCGCAGCGGGTGAAATCGAGGTCTCGAACTCGGGCGAACGGCTCACTTTGCGCGAATTCCGCGACAAGGCCGAGGCCGACTACATCCTGGCCACGCTCAAGGAGTTCGACTGGAACATCTCGCGGGCCTCGGTCGTGCTGGGCGTGGAGCGCACGAACCTGCACAAGAAGATGCGCGCACTGGGAATCCGCCGCGACGGTCTGGAGGGCTGACCCCACCCGCGGTCGGTGTTCGTGGGGTCGGTGCTCGCGGAGGCGTGCTCGCGGAGAGCTCAGCTCAAAGCGCGACGGAGAGGGTCGCGTGATCGCTACCCACGGGACTGCGCTCGACCAGGTGCGCGAGCTGCTCGCGTAGGGCCTCGAAGCAGTAGGGCTTGGGCAAGAAGCCAATTTCGCCGACTTGGGCGCGCTCCAGCTGGGCACGCGTAAGGTGGTAGGCGCTCATCAAGATGACGCGCGTGCCTGGATGGGCGAAGCGCAGGCGACGGGCTAGTTCGAGGCCGTCCACACGCGGCATCATCAGGTCGCAGATGACGACGTCGACAGCTTCCCGCTTGAGGGTCTCGAGGGCATGGTGTCCATCGGAGGCCTCGAGGACTTCGTAACCCTCCATACGAATGCTGATCGACAGGCTGCGCCGATGATTGATCTCGTCGTCCACGATCAGAATTCGATGCGACATGCTGTCCTCGACTCAGCGCCTCGCGAAGAGGCCATTCAGTGTTTGCTTGCGGCCAGGCCCGGACGGGAAGGCCGGTCTACCTGCGTCGACGCTGCCCGCGCCGTCCGCCTGGGTCGATGGGACGTGCCCTCGACTCCGTCGTTCAATGGCTACGCCCTTGGAGCGGTTCGCCGTTTGTCCGGTTAGTCGGTGGAACGTTTAGCAACGGGCATGCCGCGCCTGGTGAGGGCTATTTGTCGCATAAAGTCGGCTGAAACGGGGGTATTGCAGCGTTGAAGAGACGTCGTCTTTCCCGCATTTGCAATACTGCAATGCCATTTGTGAAGCGCTCAAGGTAGGCAGGCACGCCAAAGGTGCGGAAAGTCACCGCCACCTCGGACATGCTCGACGACCCCAAGGCCCTGTCAGCCTGACCAGGTGACGTTGAGGCGCTTCATCTTGCGCCAGAGCGTGGTGGAGCTTAGTCCCAGCAGCTCGGCAGCGCGCTCCTTGTTGCCGTCTACCTCACGCAGCACGGCCTCGATGGCCTTGCGCTCGGCGTCGTCGACCACGTCCTGCAAGGCCCTTCCGGCAGCCTCGGCGCTCGGCCCCGCGCTGGCGGCGGCCTGGGCTCGCTCCTGAGCCCGCCTCGAGAGCTGCATCTCGGGCGGAATGACGTCGTCGCGCTGCACCACGCCGTTGACCGCGAGGGCCACGCCTTGCTCGATCATGTTCTCGAGTTCGCGGATGTTACCGGGAAACTCGTAGCCCATCAGGTAGTCCATCACGCCTTCGCCCACGCTGACATGGCGCGACATCTTGCGGGCGAACTTGTCGACGAAGTGCTCGACCAATTGCGGGATGTCCTCGGGACGCTCGCGCAGTGGCGGCAGGATGAAGCGAGCCACGTTGAGGCGATAGTAGAGGTCCTGACGGAAGCGCTTCTCCTCGATGGAGACCTTCAGGTCCTGGTTGGTGGCCGCCACGATGCGCACGTCGACATGGATTGGCTTGTTGTCGCCAAGCCTGCGGATCTCGCCCTCCTGGATGGCGCGCAGCAGCTTGGCCTGGAACGACGGAGGCGTCTCGGCGATCTCATCGAAGAAGAAGGTGCCGCCGTTGGCCTCCTCGAAGAGCCCCTTGCGGGCGCTCACGGCGCCAGTGAAAGCACCGCGCACATGGCCGAAGAGCTCGCTCTCGAGCAGGGTCTCGCTGATGGCGGCGCAGTTCACCGAAACGAAGGGACGGGTCGCCCGCTTGCTGTTGGCGTGCACTGCTCGCGCCACCAGCTCCTTACCGGTGCCGCTCTCGCCCGTAATCAGGACGGTGGCATCGGTGGGGGCGATGCGAACGATGCGGGCGAGCACGTCGCGCACCGCGGCCGAACGCCCGATGATATTGTCGAACTTGTAGCGCTCGCGGAACTCCGCGGCCATGACGCTCATCTCGCCGGCCAAGCGGCGCTGCTCGACGGCCTTCTGCACGCGGAGCAAGAGCTCTTGCTCGGTAAACGGCTTCTGGATGTAGTCGTGGGCACCGATGCGCATGGCTTCGACCGCGCTCTCGATGGTGCCGAAGGCCGTCATCACCATGACCTCGGTAAGCTGCGAGATCTCCTTGGCTGCACGCAACACGTCGAGCCCGTCGGTGCCGCCCATCTTCAGGTCGGTGAGCACCAGATCGTAGACTTCGGACGACAAGCGATCGACGGCGGCTTCGCCGTTCTCCGCTTCATCGACATCGTGCCCCGCGCCGCGAAGCATCATGGCGAGCGTGGTGCGCATGTTGCGCTGATCGTCGACAACTAGCAGCTTGGCCATCTCTCTTATGCCGGTCGAAGCGCGCTGGTTCGCGCTAGCCAATCGTTCATCGTGCGCGCGGGACCGCGAGAGCCCACGAGCTCTCTCGTTGCAGCCGCCCCCGGAACCGCCGCGCCTCTTGCGAGCCTAACACGCCGAGACGTACCAGGGGAGGCACCCCCTCTCAAAGCGGTCAGCGCGCCGGGAGGTCCGAACTCAGGCCACCAGCGGCTCCACGGCCGCGACGATTTGCTCGCGGAGCTCGGCGGGGAAGACCAGACGGGGCCGTAGGGTGCGTTTGTTCCGGAGCTCTCGAAGCAGGAAGGAAACATCCCCCAAGCGAGCCATCGGGCGGTGGCGCAACGAAACCCAGAGCGCGCTGGAGCCGGCCCCCTTGGGTTCGGCGTAGGGAACGTCGCGCGGTACGTCCAGCCACACGTAGAGGTCGGGTCGGAAACCATGGGCCAGGGCAATCTCCGAGGCGCGCTGATGGCATTCGCGCCAGACGGGCTCCTGCTCCACGTGATCGGGCAGCGGCAGCGTCTTGGGTAGGGCCCGCGCCATGAAGCGTCGACACAGGTCTGCGAGCAGCGCGTCGCCGTCTTGTTGCCAGGCCGCGATACACGACGTGAGGGCCGCGTCATCGAGCATCAGGTACTCCCCCGGGGTGACCACCTCCTCCCGCGCCGCCCGGATCAGCGCGACGGGGACCGGGTCGAGGCTCGCGCCCTCGCGCGAGAGCTCCGCCGCACGCGCGAAGATGCCGCGCACCAGGGCCTCGGCCGCTCGGACAGCCTTGTGGTGATAGACCTGCTGATACATGAAGTGCCGCGCCAGGAAGAAGCCCTCGATGGGCGGCAGGCCCTTGCGCCCTTCGATGGCTAGCACGTAGCGTGAGCTGCCGTCTTCCTCGCGGACCTCGCCGAACGACAGGGCGCGCAGCAGCCAATCGAGATCGTAGACGCCATAGCGCACGCCCGTCATCAGACTGTCCCGCAAGAGGTAGTCGCAGCGGTCGACGTCGAGGGTTCCGCTCACGGCGTGGCCGAGGTAGCCGAGCCGGTGTTTTCCCCGCACGAGCTGGGCCACTCGCGCCGCGGTGCCCGCTGAAAAGGTCTCGAGGGCCCGGTGCAGTTCACTGTCCGGGTTGGCGATCAACTGCTCCGTCCAGTCCTCGTGCTTGAGGGTGCCGGGGAGGACGTCCTCGTAGAGATGGGAGAAGGGACCGTGACCCAGGTCGTGCAACACGGCGGCCGCTAGCGCCTCCATGCGGCTCTGGGCATCGAGCCGTTGCTCCGGCGGCAACACGTGCTCCGCCTGGGCGATGCGGTCGAGCAGCCGACCCATGACGTAGCCGGTTCCGATGGCATGGGCGAAGCGCGAGTGCTCGGCGCCGGGAAACACCAGGGAGGCCAGGCCGAGCTGCCGGACACGGCGCAGACGCTGCAGCTCGGGGGTTCCCACCAGGGCTTGCACCACGCGCTCACGCTCGCCCTCGAAAGCCACGAGCCCATGCACTGGATCGCGAAGAATCATGTGCCGTCAGTGTACCCGAGGGGAGCCGCGAGCAGCCGATACCAACGTTCCAAATCGACCGTCGCGGGGCACCACATAGTGCTCGAGGCGGGAAGAAGTGATTGCGACCACGTCTTCGTGCCAGAGCGGGATCACGGGAAGCTCCTGGGCGAGCAGATCTTGCACCTGGCGATAGATCGGGATGCGCTGCTCGAGCACCACCGTCGCCCGCCCCCGCTCGAGCAGGCGATCGAGTTCCGGGTTGCGCAGACGCCAACGATTGCCGCCCTCACGTACGCCTGGCTCGGGCACGCGATCGCTGGCGAAGAACCAGCTCAAGGTGTGGGGCTCGAAGACCTCCGGCAACTGCATCAGCGTCATCTCGAAGCGACCCCGGGCGAGATCGGCGAGCAAGGTGGCCGATTCACTGGGGCGCACGTCGACCTCCACCCCCACGGCCTGCCACATCGACACCAGGGCTCGCGCCACAGAGACCATGAAACGGTCGCTGCCCGTCCGTAACACCAGGCTCAAGGGTCGCGCTGCGTCGTAGCCGGCGGCACGCAGGAGCTCACGCGCGCGGGCCGGGTCGTGGGCGTGGCCAGGCGTGTCGCTGGCATGGGCCCAGTGCCCGGGCACGATGAAGCTGCTGGCGAGGCGGGCGCGGCCACCCAGCTTGTGACGAACGATCCCCTCGCGGTCGATCGCGAGGGCGAGGGCCGTACGAACCTGTCTGTTCGAGAGGGCAGCATGGGAGAGGTTGAGGCCCACGTAGGTGGTGCCGACCCCGGGCGCGGTGCGGACGCGAAAGCGTGGTGGCGAGAACAACGGTACGAGAAGCGGCGGAATCACGTTGAGCGCCAGGTCGCCCGCGCCTGCGAGCATGCGCAAGGCGCGGGTGTTGTCGTCGCGGACGATCACGAAGCGCAACCTGGGGAAGCTCGGCTGTCCCAGGCTGTAGAAACGATTCGCCACCAGCTGGAGCTCCCCTCGATCGGCGCTCTGAAGCACGTAGGGGCCCGAGCCCACGGGCTTGGCCTTGGGGTTCGCGGGACGCACGGCGTCTTCGGCGCGCAGGATGGGGATCTCGAGATCGGTGATGAACGTGGCGTGGGGCTCGCCTAGCTCGAACTCGACCTCTCGGGGAGACAACGCCCGCACCGTGCGAATGCGGCGATAGGTGCTCGCGTAGCGGGTCTTGAGCTGAGGATCGACCAGGCCGCGGAAGGTGGCCACCACGTCGTCGGCGTCGAGCGAGCTCCCGTCCGAAAAGCGCAGGTTCTCGCGCAGGACCACCCGATAGCGGGTCGGCGTCACGAGTTCGACGCGCTCGGCCAGCCACGGTTCGGGCGTGAGGCTGAGCGGGTCGATGCGCGTCAAGGATGCGTGCAGGAGGCGCGAGAGCTTGAGACCGTAGGCGTCGCCGACGTAGCGCGGGTCGAGCTGATCGGGCTCGCGGGGGAGCAGCACCACCAAGGTGTCCGCCGCGGCGGGCTCTGCCTGGTCCCGAGCGCAGCCCGCCATGCACAGGAGGAGCAGGAATAGGCAGGCGATTTTCGGACACGCGATTTTTGGCCGCGCGATGTTTGGGTGCGCGATTTTTGGCCGCCACGAATGGCGCGAGAGGCTAGCCTCCAGCCCATGCTTCAGGGGTTTCGCGCGCTGCGCTCCAGTTTGTACCTGTGTGCTTCGTTGGCCCTCGGCCTGGCCCCGCTCTCGAAGGCTCGCGCCGAAGCCCCGGCGGCACTCGTCGGTCGATTGTCGGAGCTGATTCAAAAGGCCGGTCTCGGAAATGGCGTCGGCATCGTGGTGGCCAACGCGTTGACTGGGGAGAGAATCTACACCCTCAATCCCGAAACTCCACGCAATCCAGCCTCCAACATGAAGCTCGTGACGGCAGCCACGGCGCTCGCCGAGCTCGGTCCGAGCTACCGCATGCGCACCACGCTCGCCGGGGCGCTCGCGGAGGATGGTACGGTGGACACCCTGGTGTTGCGCGGAGAGGGCGATCCTTCCTTCGATTTCGCGGATCTGCTGGGACTCGCGCGGCGCCTGGTAGAGCTCGGCGTACGCAAGGTCGAGAACATCGTGGTGGACGGAAGCTACTTCGACGATCGCATCTTGCCACCCGCGTTCGAACAGCAGCCCAACGAGATCGCGGCCTTCCGCGCGGCCGTCGCGGCGGTATCGGTGGATCGCAATGCCTACGATCTGCGGCTCGCGCCAGGTCCTGCGGCGGACGCACCGGCCAGCGTGATCCTGCGCTGTCCCGACTACTTCGCGGTGGAGTCCGCGTTGACCACGACCGCCACGGGCGCTCCCGCCGTGGTGGCCGAGCAGCGGGCCCAGGGCGAGCTGCTGAGTCTCAAGTTGAAGGGCAGCGTGCCGCTCGGCATTCGCGGGGTTGCCTACGAGCGCCGGGTGGAGTCCCCCCTCCCCTACGCCGGCCACTGCCTGCGCGCCGCCCTGCGCTCACAACGGGTCGGCGGCAGCATGCGCGTACGTACCAACAACCCGCCAGCTGGCCTGCCGGTGCTGGTGGCCGTGGAGTCGGAGACCCTGACCGAGCTCCTCGGACCGGTGGGCAAGAACAGCGACAACTTCTTCGCGGAGATGTTGCTCAAGGTAATCGGAGCCCACGCCCAACACCGACCGGGCAGCTCGGCGGGCGGAGCTGAGCGCGCGCAGCTCTTGCTCGAGCAGGCAGGCGTCGCCCGCGGCGCGGCCAAGATGGTGAACGGCTCCGGGCTCTTCAAGGGGGGAGCCATCGCGCCGGACCACCTGGTGAAGCTGCTGGTCCACATGTATCGCGACCCGAGTCTGCGCTCGGAGTACATCGCGCAGCTCGCGATTGCGGGCGTGGACGGGACGCTGCGAAACCGGCTCACGGACGCAGCCAGGGCAGGCGTGGTCCGCGCGAAGACCGGGACCCTGGATGATGCGATCTCGCTCAGCGGATACGTGCTCGGGAAGACACCAGACCAGGATCTGGCCTTCAGCTTCTTGATGAACGGCATCGCCGGTAAGCAGTGGCAAGCACGGGCGCTCGCGGACGACCTGGCGCGCGCTCTGGTGAGCCATCTCTACTCGAACTGAAGCCCCCCTGGCGTGCAGTGAGTGAAGCGAACCCGCGCAGGGGTGGGTCTCGGCGCGGCTTTGCCGCGACGGGCGGGGAGGTCGCGTGACCTCCCCGGCAACAAATGCGTTCAGTCCTTGAGGGCCTTGCGAATCTTGCCGAGAGCCTGCTCCTGCAACTGCCGGATGCGCTCGCGCGAGAGATTGTACTTGTCGCCGATTTCCTTGAGCGTGAGCTCTTCCTCGTCGTCGAGGCCGAAGCGCCAGCGCAGGATGCGGGACTCCATGGGGGACAGCTGCCCGAGCAGGCGCTGCACCTCGTCCGTCCAGGCCTGCTGCACCAACGTGTCGTGGGGCGACGGGATGCTCTCGCTCTCCAGGAAATCCACGAACTTGCGGCCGTCTTCGTCGTTGACGGGGCGGTCGAGTGAGAACGGGGTCTCGGCCCAGTAGCCCTGCATCTTCTCGAGCTTGTCCTCGGCGATGCCCGTCTCCTTGGCCAGTTCCTCGGTGCTCGGCTCCTTGCCGGTGCGTGAGCTCAGAGCCTGGGTGGCCTTCTGGACGCGGTTGAACGTGTCGAGCATGTGGACCGGGATGCGCACCGCACGGCCCTTGTCGGCCAGCGCACGGCTGATGGCGTGGCGGATCCACCACGAAGCGTACGTGCTGAAGCGATACCCGCGCGTGTGATCGAAGCGCTCGACCGCCTTCATGAGACCGAGGTTGCCCTCCTGGATCAGGTCGATCAGCGGCATGCGGCCGCGGTTGTAGCGGCGCGCGATGGAGACCACGAGGCGCAGGTTGGCGGCCACGAAGCGGTTCTTGGCCTGCTTCTGCACCCGGCGGGCCTCGTCGACCCCCTCGATGTACTTGCGGAAGGCCGGCGTGACCTGGACCTCACCGCCGATCAAGTCGCGCTCGTCGGCGTAGCGACCGGCCACCCGCCACACGGCCGCGCAGGCGCTCTCGACGTACACGCGGTCGCCATCGAGCTCGCGTAGCTTGACCGCGAGGTCCCAGCTCAACTTTTCCCACTGCTGTTGGTTCTTCTTGCCGAAGCGCGCCGTCAGGGCGGAAGGCGCGAGCTTGGTCAGCTCCGCGAGTTCTTCGGGGACGGGCTGCTGATGCTCGACAATGGCGCGCTCCACGATGCCCGCCACGGTCTCGAAGGCCGGCGCGTAGCCGAACAGGGTGGTCCAGTACTTACGTTCGAGGTCTTCGACCAGCTTGGCCGCCTCAACCTCTTCGTCGGGCCGCAGCACGCGGTGGGTCGCCATGTCGCGGAAGTAGCGCGAGAGCATGGTGTCGCCGGTGGCCTTGTCTTCAGCGCGGGTGTTATCGCTGACGCGCTCTTCTTCCATGGACGAGAGCGCGGCGTCATCGGGCAGCTCGAACTCGGCCGACTCGAGGAGCTCCTCGGAATCGGACATCGACGATGACGACGACTCGCGAACTACTGCGGCTTGAGAGCTCTTGGTCATGGCGCTTCCTTCCGTCCGGTTCGAGCGGAGGCGGCGCTGCGCCCCTTTTCGTGGTTCACGTCCTGCCTCGTCTACGTTCGCCTGCTCGTGCGCACTCCCCTCGGTTTCACCGCGACGCAGCGCGCGCCGGGCCTTGTCCCGCAAGGGTCGACCCGATACCTCGCCACGGCGGGCCACACGCGTGGATGCCCCGGACGCTTGCCTACTCCTCGGCTTCCTGGTTTCGCTCCGCACGGTGTCCTCATCGTCAACAACGTCCACCTCGAACGAACCATTTCCCGGACGTTGGCCTTCTCCCACTAAGACGGGAGAACTGACCTCATTGAGCTCGTCGTACGGATGAGCTGCAGAGTTACTATTTCCGAGGTGGCGCCTGGTGTTCGGGGCGGTCACGTTCTTTACGCTTTCTGGTTCCACGGCCGCGTACTTGCGATCGTGGCCACTGCTTTCGCCTGGTTTCCCGGAGGGGTGAACCTCCGTGCCGCGTCGGGTGCGGCTGAGGGAATCAATGCAAACAGCGTGCGCGTTGCAAAAGTGGCCAAGTACGCCGCAGGCGTAACGTGTGGAAGCACCCGAAAACGCACACAGTCACGCTCCCTTCCCCAGGGCGAGAACGAGGGTTTTCGCACCTCTGAAAGGGCCCGCGGGCCGAACCGGGTTTCGGATCATGGGATAGCTGAGGCGCGCCGCGGCGCAGCATCAGGTGCCGCGGATCACCTGGGCTCCGCTCCGGCCTTGGAATGGCCCCGCGTATGGGCTGCCCTCGAGGCGCGCGCGCTGGGTCTGCTCGATCTACCGCGGTTCCGTCCAACCCCGACACCAAATCATGGGTGAGATGGCAAGGCGCGGCCCACGCTTCGCGCGTCGGCGCTGCCAAGGCAGATCACCGAATCGACTCGCACGTCGCCTGGAGGACTGCGCCCAATGCGTCGCTGCAGGGATTGTCTAAGCCCTACTTTTCGCGACGACGAACAAAGCACCACAGCGCTGCGGCCTGCATGCAGGGCAAAAGCTGCGCAGTCGCGTGCGCGTTGTGGCGGATTTGTTCGACGTATTTGCGTGTTCATCGAAGCCAGCCGCGTCGAAGCTCGAAAGCTGTGCGCGGGCTCCGCACGGTGAGGCGCTACACAACACGCCTCCGCGCCCACAGCAGGCTGAGCTATGGTGCGCGCCATGCAGCGACGCCCCGCTTTCTCTCGTTCATTGATGACCTTGAGCCTGTTGTCTTGGATCACGGGTATACCGGCCGCGGCGCTGGCAGACGGGCTCCCTCTGTCCAAGAGCGTTCAGGCTGGAAAGCCCCTGCATCCGCTGAAGATCACGGTCGAAGGAGCGGGCCCAGTGGTCGTCACCGCGAACGGCAAGCGCCACGAGGTGCCCCTGCACGACGCGCGTGGCGCGAGCGTAGAGGTCGTGCCGCTCGCGGGTGACGCGGCCGTCACCCTGGTGCATGTCGAAGGCGCGAATGCCAACTGGGCCATGCTGTTGGGAGGTCGCGCCGGAAACAGCGTGCTGGCCAGCGGCAAGAGTGATTGGACCGGTGATCCAGGCGAGCGCCGCATGTTCTCGATCGAGGCGATCCCCGCAGAGGGCCCCCAGGGCGCGCGCAGCGTGCGCTTTGGCACGCGATACGAGGGGCTATCGCAATGCAGCGGCAAGGTGCCTTTAATAGGAGCCAAGCGTGTGGACCCGGTCACCCTCGAGGCGGCCGTGGATGTCCCGAACTTTCCCACTGGGGTGAGTCAGGACATCGAAGTAGCGGCGCTTGCCATCCCTGGCGCCCAGCCCGTGCTGGCAGGACTCGAGCCGGCTGGGTCCTCGCGTGTCGACGAAAGCACGGGGTTCTACCTGTTGCCCCGGACGGCGCTCGACGGCAAGGCGGACTCCCGCTGGTCGTTGGGGCCGGGTGAGTTCGCCACCCTGCGCTGGACGCAACGCAGCATAACGATCGACGCGCTGGAGCTGGACCTGGTGCCGACCGGTCCGGCACCGACGAGCGTGGTGCTCCTTGCGGACGGCGATCGTGTAATGCGGGTACCGCTTACGCCCTCCGCGCCGGCAAGCGGCCTCGCCACTCCGGCTACGGGCGCTGCCACTGCACCCGCGGGCACCGTTCGCGTCGCCTTCAAGGCGCCCTTGACCACACGCTGCCTCGCCTTGCTGAGCGATAACCTGGCGCCCGGCGCCAGCCTCGGCGTTCAGGAAGTGCGTGCCTACACCGAGCTCGACAAGCCGGGCAGCGTGGAGCGCCTGGTTTCTCTGCTCGTGCAGGACGGCGAATCCGGTGCGAGCGCGGCCGATTTGCTGGCGGCGCTCGGGGACCGCGGTGCACTTGCCGTGGCTGCGCGCTTCGAAGAGCTGTCGGCGCGAGGCAAGCGGCGCGGCCTGCGTGTGCTGGCCAAGGGCCTGGAGCAACCCGCGGTGCTGGCACGTGTGACGACCACGGCCCGTGAAGGTGATCGAGAGCTGAGTGAGCAGGCCCTCACGGTGCTGCAGGCCGGGGGAGAGGCTGGGCGCACGGGCTTGCGTGAGTTGGCGCTCGCCCCCGGGGAGCTCGGCGATACGGCCGCCAAGCTATTGGTCCAGCGTCCGGGTGAGATCCCTACCTTGCTCGGCGCGTTGAGTGCAGAGGGTGGTTCGGAACGACCGGGCCTGCGATCGGCGCTCACGCTGGCAGCGCGTCGGGAACCTGCGGCCTTTACTGGCGCCGTGGAAGCCTGGCTCAGCGCGACGCCATCGGTTCCAGCGCGCTCCTCGCTCGCGATCGCGGCGGCTTCGGCCGAGGCTCGCGGCCTGGCGTTGAAGCTGGCAGAGCCAGCGTGGACCTCGCAGCTCGAGTTCCCCGAGCGCTATCGCTTCGCCAGCGCCTTGGCCGCAGCCGACGCCTCCCCGGAGGCCGATGCCTGGCTCGAGCAGCAGGGTGGCTCGGCCGGGGAATGGATGATGCGGCGCGTCGCCTTCGAGTCCCTGCGTGCACGCGACCCAGCCCGCGCGGACAAGCTCGCCGAGGCGCTGGCCAGCGACGCCTACCCGCGCGTGCGTGCCGCGACACTCGATGCCCTGGCGCGCGGCCCAGGCTGGACGCGGGCTGCCCAGATGGGACGCGAGGACAGCTGGCCGCTTGTGCGCGCGGCGGGCGCGCGGGCGCTCTCGGCGCAGCCAGAAGCGCGTGCTCAGCTCGAAGGCATGCTGACGGATGCGTCGGAGCGTGTGCGTGTCGCCGCCATCGACAGCTTGACCAGCCTGCAGGCCAAGCAAGCCTGGCCGGCCATCGAGGCTCGCATGAAGAGTCCGGACGACTCGCCCGATGTCCACGTGGCCGCCATCGGGTTCGCCCGTGAGCTGTGTGTGAGCGAAGCCCGCGAGTGGCTCATCAATGAAGTGCGGCGCGCGCTGCGCCCGGACGCCGGCGACGAGTCTGCTCGGGTGGGGGTGGATGCCCTCCATGCGCTGCATGACCTGGGGGGTCAGGCTGCCCTCGATGCCAAGAACCTCGCCGCACGCCCGGAGACCCCACCGGGTCTGGCCAAGGCCTACGGGAATTTCCGCGCCTCGCGCTGCGAGAAAGCCCCCTGAATCTCGGGTGTAAGCGCCTCTCCGTACTGGAAAAATTCGCGCTGGTTGCGGACGAAAACGTCTGCCCCTCACAGCTCTCGGGAACTTCCGCCCGCCGGCGTTGTCGGGAGTCCGAGCCGCGTGATAACGTCCGGCTCCCTTTGGGGCGGGGTGACCCGCTTTCTCTCTGTTAGGCGGCACCGCGTTTCCGCCATGGCCAAGGACACCTGCATGACCCGAGCCCGCCGTGTTTCGTTTCTCTCGCCCTTGCTCGCTGCGTTCCTCATCAGCGCGGCCTGCGACCAGGCCGCTGGCGGCCCCGCAGTGGAAGTAGAGAAGCTGCCCGACATCAAACCGAGCCTGCCCGCGGTGCCCACGCTGCCGCCGCCACCCCACCCCATCCAGTACCCTGACCAGTCCTACAGCCTGTTCGGCCTTCGCAAGAAGCTGAAGACCACCATGGACACGGACGTGGAGCTCACGGCCTACGTGGTGGAGACCTACACGCCGCCCGAGTGCCCCAAGGGCAAGACCTGCGGCCTGGCGCGCGCTCCGCACGTGTACCTCGCGGACACCAAGGACGAAGGAGATGCCACCAAGCGCATCTTGCTGGTGGGCTACGCCGAGAACCAGAAGGCCATCGACGACGCCATCATCGAGACGAAGAAGGGCAAGTACAAGGCGCCCGACCCCGAGTCCGGCCTGTTGCCCATCCCGGTGGACCTGTTCCCCGGAGCCAAGATCAAGGTGAAGGCGCGCTTCGCTCGCGTGTCCAGCTCGGGCTTCGCCCAGAGCGACGGTCTGCTCGACTACCGCGGACACACCACCATCGAGCCGCCGACGACGGTCCCGGATCCCAAGAAGAAGAGCTGAACAGAACGCTCTTGGTTCTCGCTGAACGCCCGCTCCTTCGAGCGGGCGTTTTGCTTTTGCACCGCAGCGCAGCAAACCTCTTTGAAAGGCCGGTCAGTGCTCGTGGTCGTGCTCGTGGAAGGGACCTTCTTCGTCCTCTTCCTCCGACTCGGCAGGGTTCGCGGCCGGCGCGGGGGCGACGGGGCCGCCCGCCAGCTCGCGCAGCAGGTCGAGCAGGCGCGCGTCCACCTCCAGCACAGGACCGCCGTCGAAGCGCGCGTAGAGCCCACGCGGGCTGGCGGCGCCCAGCTCGAGGCGCAGCGAAGAAGCGTCCTGGTTCGCCCCCTTGCGGGACACCGAGAGGCTCGCCTGTGGGGTGCTCAAGCCCTGCTCGGGGCGCGGCTTCTCCCCCACGTAGGACAGCGCATGCGTCTTGAGCAGTGTCTTCAGCAACTCGCGGACCCGCAGCTCGGCCGAAGGCGGCAGCGCCTGCCCAGCCACCGACCACGCCCCCTCGCTCAGCGCGAGCGCGCGCGCAAAGCCTGGCGCACGCGCCTCGATCTGGGCGAACTCGCTCGGCTGCTGGGCGTCCCAAGGCGTCAGACTGGTGAAACGTTGGGGAGCCGGATCTCAGCAAGTCCAAGAGCGCAGCCGGGAACACCGAGAGCAGAGGCTCCTCGCCGCGTTGAACCGGCAGCGAACCCTTGGCGAGCGCGCCGCGCACCACCAACGACTCACGCTTCGACCCAGCCAGCGTCAGGGTCATGCGCGCCTGCTCGGGACCAGGGCTCAAGGGCAAGAACTCACTGGCACGAAGAGCCGCCAGCTGCGACAGCCAAAGCTCCACTGCCTCGCGATCCACGTTCTCCTTGGCCGCACCGACCCAGTTCTCTCCGTCGCGCTTGAGCGATAGCTTGCGACCGCCCGCCGACAGCTCGAAGGCCTCCACTTGGCTGGGATCCACGCCCAACAGGCCTTGTCGACGGAAGGTGCTGAAGTCGGCGCTGAACGGCTTGAGCGCGTCGGCCGCCACGCACACCACGGGTCCCTTGGCGCCCGCTTGAGCAAGCCGCTCGTCGGCATGGTCGGGACAAGGCCCGGCCACGCGCAACTCCACGAGCCGCGGAGACTGATCCTCGCGCTTCTGGTCGGGCAAGATGCTCACACGCACGGCGATCTCGGGCTTGGCGAGCGCCACCTGGGCGCCCGTGAGCAAGGGACCCGGCTCGAGGTAACGCGTGGCCTTGAGGTCATCCAGGGCCGATAGAGACCCGTCGATGTGCCCGCCGTCGGCAAAGCCCTTGGGTCCCTGGGTCGCATCACTCACCTCGAACCACCAAGGCGCATCGCCCTCACCACGCGACAGCACGAGCTTCTGATCGCCGTGATCGATCTCTACCTTGCGCACCCACCCGATGACGATGGAGGCGCCCAGGATGTCTTTGCCTCGGAAGTGACCGCTCGAATGGTCGAGCGCCTCCGTGAGCGTCTTGGGCACGACGTAGGCGCTGTCGGCGTCGTCGGTGCGCACGTAGACGCTCTCCCCGTGAACGTCCGGCTTGCCCACAGCCAACAGATGACGCTCGTCGCCCGCGCGATACCAGATGCGGTAGCGCGGCGCGCTCAAACCGAACGCCTTGGCGTCGGCGGCGCTGACGTTCTCGAGGGTGCGGCGCGCGCTGAGCCACTCGAGCTCCCCCAACACCTGATCGACCGCGTCCTGATCGGCTTCGGTCCGTTCGGGCTCGAGCATTTGCCAAGCGCCTAGCGTACCGTCCTCGAGCGGCTTGCGCTCGAGCACCACCGCCTTGCCACCACGCTGAAGCTCGAGCCGATCGACACGCTCGCGCACGAACGAGCCGAGCACGCGCCCCTTGCGAGCGTCGAGCTCTTTGCTGGTAAGGCTCGTGCGCTCGAAGACGAGCACATAACCCACGAGCAGCGCCGTGAGCGCCGCCAGAACCAAGACCGCGCGCTGACTCATGCCGGGTTGCCTCGCTCTTCCTGTCGCCTCATTGCCGGCGCTGCCACCAGACGCCGAGCCCGAGCACGAGCGCCGAGAGGGGCATCAACAGCACGACCCGCAGGAACACGCCGAACAAGCCATCCTCGGTCATCACCACGGACTGCGCGTTGATCTTGCGCGGCGCGATGGCCACCAACGCCTCACGCTCCGTGAGCCAGCCGGTGAAGCTCGAGAGCAGATCGACGTTGGCCACCTCGGCTTGATCGATGAACTGCGGAGCGAGCCAGTCGCTGTCCCCGATCACGATCATGCGGCCACCGAGGCGCTTGGGCTTGCCGCTGCCGGGTTCCTCGGGGCGCGTGTCCACGGCCGCCGCCAGCGTGACGGGCGCTTGCACGTCCCCCTCGCCGGGCTTGAGGTCGTCCCCCGCGGTGAGCTGGGTGAGCGTGGACTCTCCGTAGGCCTTCTCGCTCGCCTTGAGCAACACCTGGGCATCGCTGCCAGGGGCCACGCTCAGCGTGCGCGCCAGCTGCATCACCACCGGCGCGCCGAGCGCAACCAGCGGGCGCACCGTCTCGTGATCGCCGAAGCCGAGCACGAGAAAATGCTCCACCGGGCTCGGCGAGAGCAGACGCGCGGCATCGAGCTCCACCAGCACGTCCTGATCCAACGTCACACCGAAGGCCGACGTCAGCCCTTCGAGCCCGGTCGGCAGGATCTGCTCTCCCGAGATCACCGGATCGAGCATGAGCAAAAGGTTGCCGCCGGCCTCGAGATAGCTCTTGAAGGCAGCACTCTCCGCATCCGTGAACGCCTTTTGGGGCCCCAGCACGAACACCGCGTCGCAGTCCTTCGGGAAGCTGTCTTTGCCGCGCGTGGCGAGCGACTCGAGCACGATGTTCTCGCGCTTGAGCACCTCGCGGATGGAGGTGAGGTTGCGCTCACCTCCGTTGTCGAGCGTCCACTCGCCGTGACCGTCCGTGACGCACACCTTGGTGGGACGTCCCGTCGTGACCTGCACCAGAGCGCCGGTCAGCGCCTGCTCGGTCTTGACGTTCACCTTCGGTGTCTGGCCCTGCCCCTCGAGCGAGTCGTAGTCCAGCTCGACCAGATCGGGGCGCGTGATGCTCCAGCGCTTGTCGCCGCTCACGGCCAGCACGGCCAATTCGGCCTCGGTCTGGCCACCTTCGTGCAGCGCCACGCGGACGCCGAACTTCTCCGCCAGGAGTCGGAACTTGGCGGGCTCGCGATCGGGGTCCACGGTGTGTACCGTGAGCTTGTCGGTCTTCGATTGGTAGCGGGTCAGGAGTTCCTTGATCTCCTGGAAATTGGGCTCCCCGCTCGACATGAACAGGTAGAGGTCCACCGGTTTGGGCAGCTCCTTGAGCACCTCCTCGGTGCGCGGCGACAGCGTGAACAGCTGGTCACGTGTCAGGTCCCAGCGCTCGTAGCGTCGGAACGAGATGTAGTTCACCAGCACCACGATCATCGCCACCAGGGCCGAGCCCACGATGGCCAGGCTCTTGGACGCGCTCGCGCCGGAGGCGGGCTTCGACTTCGGGCTTGCCTCGGTCATACCCACCTCCGCCCCTCGAGCACGCGCCAGGCGAGGTACACGAACAGCGCCGCCACACTCAGGTCGAACACTACGAAGCGAGAGTCCACGATGCCCTTGGAGAAGGCCTGCATGTGTCCCCACAGGCTGATGTAGTCCACCGCGTCGCGATAGGCGGCGAAGCTCTCGATGAAGGAGAGCAGACCGACCGCGAACAACCCCGCCAGGATCATGAAGGTGAGTAGTGCTGCGGTGATTTGGTTCTTGGCCAGTGCGCTCATCGCGAGTCCGATGGCCATGTAGTAGGTGCCGATGCCGAGCACACCCAGGTAGCTGGAGAGCACGGCGCCCATGTCCACGTTGCCGAACTGCCGCGTGATCCAGACGTAAAGCCCCGTGGGAATCCAGAGCGCGATCCAGAACACCAGGGCCGCCATGTACTTCCCGAGCACCACGTGCGCCGTGGTGATGGGCGCGGTCAGGAGCGGCTCGAGGGTGCCGGTATGTCGCTCCTCCGCCAGCAGGCGCATCGTGAGCACCGGCGCGAACACCAACAGCGGGATGAAGAAGAGCACGGAGCCACCGAAGAACGCGCTGAGCGGGTTGGAGCTCGCGCTGAGGCTCGGTGCGCCAGCGTAGAGGCCAGCCAACAGGTAGTACTGCAGGCCGCACCAGATGAGCCACACCACCGTGACGACGTAGGCGATGGGCGAGACGAAGTAGGCGAACACTTCGCGTTTGGCGATGGTCCAGGCGGGTTTCACGAGACCTTCTCCTGAGCTGGCTCGCTGGCCTCGGTGCCGACCTCGCGGGTGGTGAGGCGCGTGAAGACGTCCTCCAGGGTGGCGTCCTCACGACGCAGCTCGCGCAGGTTGAGCCCGGCGTCCGCCACCTGGCGGAACACGGATTCGGCCACGCTGTCGAGGTCCGTGGCCGCGACCTCGAGTCGAGCGCGCAACACGCCCTCGGTGCCGACGGGATTGATCACGGGCGCGCCGTGCAGCTTGTCCACCTTGGACAGGGCAGCCACCAACGTCGGCTGATCGGCGCGCAGCTCCAGCGTCAGCGAACGCACGCCAGCGCCGGCGCTGCGCAGATCCTCGGGGCGGCCGGTGGAAACCAGGCGTCCCTTGTCGATGATCAGCACCCGCCCACAGATGGCCTCCACCTCGGGCAGGATGTGGGTCGAGAGCAAGACGGTCTTTTCCCGCGACAGCTCGCGGACGAGATCGCGCACCTGGCGGATCTGGTTCGGATCGAGGCCCGCCGTGGGTTCGTCGAGGATCAACAGGGGCGGATCGGCCACCAGCGCATCGGCCAGTCCCACGCGTTGCCGGTAGCCCTTGCTGAGCTGACCGATGATGCGCGTGCGCACGTCTCCGACGTTGGCTAGTTGGAGGGCCCGGTCGACCCCCTTCTCGATGTGCCCGCGCGGCACGCCCTTGAGTTCGGCCCGGAACCGCAGGTATTCGATTACCCGCATGTCGAGGTAGAGCGGGACCGCTTCGGGCATGTATCCCACGCGTCGCTTGACCTCGGTCGGTTCCTTGCGCGCGTCCAGTCCGGCCACCCGCACCTCTCCCTCGCTGGGCTCGAGGAAGCCGGTAAGCATGCGCAAGGTCGTGCTCTTGCCAGCACCGTTTGGTCCCAGAAAGCCCACCACCTCCCCGCGCGCTACCTCGAAACTGAGATCTCGCACGGCGACACGGTCACCGTAGCGCTTCACCAAGTGACGAACTTCAATCACCGACGCTCCTGGGCTGGATACCGGGCCCTTTCGTAACCAGCATCGCGTTTCCCCGCAAGCTCGGGCCCGGTCCTGAAAATCTGGCCGCCCCCCCGCAACGAAGGGCAAAGAGCATGGGCGTGGTATGGTCAGCGAACGGTGGGACCCTCTTCTCGGCAGCGCTGGGACAGGCTTTGCCTGCGGGCACAAGCGTGCCGGCGCGCGCGCGCTGGGGTTCTGCTCGCGGGCGGACCCGCCCGCTTCGACCGCCCGAGGTCCGCGCTCTCCTGGCCCCCCTGCCGCTCCTACGCGGCCCGAGGCCCATGCTGAGCCCCGACGAAGAATTGGTCCAGCGGGCCCAACGAGGCGATCGCGCAGCCTTCAAAGCGCTGTTCATGGCTCACCGGGCCCAGGTCGCCCGGCTGGTTCAGCGTTTCGTGCCCGCCAATGAAGTCGAGGATGTCTCGCAGGAGGTGTTCCTCCATGTGCACCGCTCCCTGGGCTCGTTCCGAGGTGACTCGCGGTTCTCGACCTGGCTCTACCGACTGACGCTCAACGTGACCCGGATGCACGTCCGCAAGCAGCAGTCGCGTCCCAAGCTCTCCCTGGCTGGGGACGACGAGCACGGCCGGCTCGAGCGCACCGAGCCCGAGACCCCCGCCTCGGAAGCCGAGCGCAACGAGCGCTTGGCGGCCCTGCGGCGGCTGGTGGGAGAGCTAGCGGAGAAGAAGCGCGAGGCGCTCGTCCTGCACGACTTCGAGGGGCTCTCGGCGGAAGAGATCGCCAAGATCGTGGAAGCTCCGGTGATGACCGTGCGAACCCGGGTGTTCTACGCCCGCAAGGAGCTCTACGCGGCCATCGCCTTGGACCCCGCGCTCGCGCAAGCCCACCAGGCGCTGCTCGCGAGTTCGGCCAAGAACGTCGGCAGCGGCGGAAAGGCTGGGCTTGCCCGCAATTCCGAGCCGGCCACGACTTCCGGAGAGGGCGAATGACCCTCCATCGGCCCAAGCAGATGGCACTCGAGGCCTACGCCCAACGGCGCCTGTCGGGCGCGGGCAAGCTGCGCGTGGAGCGTCACCTGCGGGCCTGCCTGGCGTGCCAGCAGATGCTGGACACCATCTTCACGTACGAGGATCTGCGGGCCGAGGCGGTCCACGAGCCTGCCGTCGAGCTGTCCTGGGAGCGTCTCGAGCAGGCTCTGGATCAAGCACCTTCCGAAGGCCGTACGCCCGCACGACCGGCGGCCCCTGCGGCCCCTAAGGTGAGCGGAAAGCTCATCGCCCTGGCCTGGCCGGTGCTCGCGCTCGCAGCCACCTTCGTGTTCGGCTACCTGGCGCTCTCCGAGCGGCATGCGCCCGAAGTCGCGCGACCGAGCGTGCCGCAAACTCTCCCGCAACCCGTGGCCGAGGCAGCCAGTCACGGCTGGATCACCTTGGTGGCCGCGGGCGCAGAGCTCGAAATCGCCGGCCAGCGCACCCCAGCACAACCTGGACAGCTGGTGCCCGAAGGGGCGCGCATCCTCACCCGGCAAGGCGCCGAGGTGCACGTCGCCCTGGCGGGCGGAAGCGGCATCATCGTGGAGGCCGAGAGCGAGATTGAGATCGCGCGCCTCCGCGAACACAGCGTGCAGCTCAACGTACGGGCCGGCGCGGTGTTCCAGCAGGTGAGAAAGCTCGCCCCCGACGAGCGCTACGAGGTCGCTTTCGGGCCCTATGTCGCGCGCGTCCATGGCACGCGCTTCCAAGTCGCCCATGGCGCGCACTCGAGCGTGTCGGTCACGGAAGGGCGCGTCGGCGTCTACCAGGGCGATCAAATGATCGCCGACTTGAACGCGGGCCAGAACTGGAGCTCCGAGCCCTCGGAACCGCCCGCGCCCAACCGCGATCGCAAGGTGCATGCGGCTGAGCCCGGCTCCGAAACCTGGCCCACCCTTGCTCTACCGCCCGTGGCCAACGTCATCGCGTGGCGGGTCGACGACACCACGGTGAGCGCACTGGGCGGCCTCGCCATGCGCATGCCGGCAGGCGACGTGACCCTGAAGTACGAAGACGCCCGTGGACGAGAGCGCGCGCTCTCCCTGCAGGTGGCGCCGGAAGGCAGCGCGCTCGAGGAGCAGCACATCCGTGACCTGATCGCCGCCCAGAACGATCCGCGCGGACACCTCGATCCGGAGCAGATTGCGCCCGTGGTGCGGGCTGGCCTCGATTCCTTGCGCCGTTGCTATGAGCGCGGACTCAAGCGAGACCCGCGCCTGGTGGGCAAGCTCCTGCTGTCGATCCGCGTGGCGCCCGACGGTCACGTGGCCAGGGCGACGCTCGATTCCGGCGACGGCCCCGCCCTGCCGCTGGACGTCGAGAGCTGCATCCAGGGCGAAGCGCGCAGCTGGATGTTCCCGCGACCCACGGGCGGCTTCGTGGTGTTCGAGGTGCCGCTCAACTTGAAGAGCTCGCACTGAACGCGATTGCGGTGTTGCGCCGGGTTTTTGCGATCGCGAATCGCGAACTCCTACAATCGCCTACATGGTTGTCGTGTCGTTGAATCCTCCGCGGGCCAGGGCCGCCGTGTCGTCCCTGGCGACCCGCCTCTTGTTGTGTGCCGCGGCTCTGGGCGGCGGAGCGGCCACCGCCCGCTATACCGATATCGCCCGCTGCAACGCGCACGGCTTGGGTCCACGCCCTGGCGCGCAGTCCCAGGAGAGCCGACCGCGCCAGGAGGCGCAAGGCTCGGCGCGTGCCCTGACGGCCAGCACATCCGGCGCCGCGCCGGTGCTCTTGAGTGCAGTCATGGCGGAAGCCCCGGCGAGTGACGCCGAAGACGACCCTGCCCCTCACGACGCACTGGGAGCATCCCTGGCCCGCGGCGCGATCATGACCGGGTCCACGCCGCAGCGGCTCATCTTGTTTACCTTCGACGACGGGCCAGATCGTGCGACGACGCCGCTCCTGCTCGATCGCCTCGATGCAGCCGGCGTGCGCGCCGTGTTCTTCCTGACCGGCGCGAACCTGGTAGGTGAAAACGCCGCCCAGCGCCGCAACCAGCAGATCGCGCGTGAGACCGTGGCGCGCGGGCACTTCGTGGCCTCCCACGGCATGAACCACCGGCAGCTCCCGCTGTTGAGCGACCTCGAGGTGAGCTCCGAGGTCGTGCAGACCGAGCAGATCTTCGAGCGCGTGCTGGGCGCGCGTCCGTGGCTGATCCGCCCGCCCGGAGGTGCGCATTCGCCGCGTGTGGACAAGCTGCTGGCGGCGCGCGGCTATACGACCATGTTGTGGAACCTCGGCGCCGGGGACTTCCAGGTGCGCACCGCCAAGGAAGTCCACGAGACGTGGCGCAAGGTCTTCGAGCGCCGTGAAGCCGAGGGTGAACGCGGCGGCATCGTGTTGCTCCACGACACCTATGCCTGGAGCGTGGACGCCTTTCAGCTGATCATGCGAGACCTGCTGGATCGGAACTGCGCGCTGCTCGAAAGTGACCAGGAGCTCTACGACTTCGTCGACGATCCCAGCATCTTTTTCGCGCCGCGCGACGACCAGGACGTGAGCGCCGTGGCCAAGCCGGCCATGCTCGACCCCACGCGCCACGAGCTGCGCCAGGCCGCGCTGCGCGAAGAGACCCGCCAGCGCTGCAGCACCTTGGCCGCTTACTAACGCGCGAACACGCGAGCCTTGAGTCCACCCTTCGGCCGAATCGTGACGCTGGGTAGGAGCCGCGGCACGGCCTGACTCTCCAGCTCGAAGCGGAAGCGCGACAGCAACATCACCAGCACAATCTTGGCCTCCACCAGCGAGAAGTGCGCGCCTGGACAGATGCGCGGGCCGCCGCCGAATGGGAAGTAGGCGAAGCGAGGCAGGTCGCGCGTCTCCTCGCCGAGCCAGCGCTCGGGACGAAAGGCGCTGGGGTCGCGGAAGAAACGCGGGTCGCGCTGGGTCACCCACTGGAAGGCCCAGACCTGGTCGCCCTTCTTGATGCGATAACCACCGAGCTCGGTGTCGACGAGCGCCTCGCGCCCAATCGAATAGGCTGGCGGATACAAGCGCAGCGACTCGCGCAGGACGATGTCCATGTACGTGAGCTGGGTTAGTTGCGCCGCGCTCGGGCGACCGCCGGGCGCGTGTTGATGGAGCTCCTCGACCAAGCGGGCTTCTACCTCGGGGTGCTGGCCAACCAGCATGAGGCAGAACGTCAGCAACAACGCCGTGGTCTCGTGGCCAGCGAGCAACATCGTGATCGACTCGTTGCGCAGCAAGCTATCCGACATGGGACGGCCCGCCTCGTCGCGTGCGGCGATCAGCCTGGAGAGCAGGTCGTTGCCCGGTTGAGCCGCCCGACGACGCTCGTCGATGATCGACTGGACGATTTGATTGAGCCGCGCCACGTCCTGGCGATTGCGCAGGTTGCCCGGCGTGGGAACCCAGTCGGGCCAGCGCAGGCCCGTGCTCATGAAACCGAGGTAGTGCACCAGGAAGCGTTCCACGAGCCCACCGATCTCGCCGGCCACCTCCGAGGTCTCCGCCCCGAATAGCGTGCGCCCCGCGATGTCCAGCGTGAGCCGCATCATCTCGGCGTGGAGATCCACGCTGCTGCCTTGGAGCGACTGGAAACGCCCGAGCGCGGGCTCGGTGCACCCCGCCATGCTTTCCACGAAGGAGTCCACCCTGCGAGGCGTGAACTCGGGCTGCACGATGCGCCGCTGTGCACGCCACGAGGCCCCCTCGTTGACGAGCAAGCCCTGGCCCAACAAGCCTTCGAGGATGCGCGTCGTGAAGTCCTTGCGATAGAGCTCGTGGTCGCGCACCAGGAACCGCTCGAGATCGTCGGGGTGAAGAATCAGGTACACGTCGTAGGGCGGAAGCCGCAGCTTCACGACGTCGCCGAGCTCACGAAAGCGCTCCGCCGCGGACAACACGTCGCGCAACACCGGGAAGTGACCCACCAGCGGATAGCCGGGTGGCGCAGGCGGAACACGCGAGGTCTCAGCGCTCGCCTCGCGGCCGGGATGGGGAACGGTGGGCTGCGGCATTGGGGAGTCTTATAGCGTGACCCTTCGACGGCGCTGCCGTGCTCGGCTGTAGGCCCTGTTCCCACCGCCTACCGGACACGCTCCAACTTCGCTAGCGTTGCGGTCATGGCATGGGTGGGGTTGGGAAAAGGTCCGCGACTGTTGGCGGTCGTGGGTGTGCTGGCTGTTGGTGCCTGCACAGAGGATGGGCCTGCCAAGGGCGGTGCACTCGTCGAGGTCACGGGGCGTGTCTTCAGCCTCGACAAGGAGAGTCCGCTGACGGGCGCACAGATCTCCGGGCCGGGCCATAGCAAGGCCAAGACCACTCAAGATGGCAGCTTCGCGATTGTCCTCGACAGCAGCAAGCCGGGTTCGCTGACGGCGGTCTCCGAGAAGACGGCGCCCGTGAGCAAGCCTGCGCCCAGCACCCAGGCCCACGTAGAGCTGCATGCCAAGGAGTTCGATGCGCAGCAGGAGATCGACGTCGTGGCCGGCGGAGAGCTCAAGACCAAGGACGGCGCAGGGCTCAGCTTGGGCAAGGGGCAGCTCGAGTCGAAGGCCAGCAGCGCCAAGGACAAGGCGCAGATCAGCGTCGCCGTGCCGGACACCAAGCAGGCCTCGGGTCTTGGCTCACTACCCGGCAATTTCGACGCCAAGAAGGGCGGCAAGGCCGGCAAGATCGCGACGGAGTCGGCCGTCTATGTGTCGGTGAAGCAGGGCGCCGATGAGCTCTCCTTGAAGGGGGGCGCCAAAGCCAAACTGAGCCTCAAGGGCGCGGTCATGCAGCAAAAGGCCAGCGACCTCACGCTCTATCGCTTCGATGAGGCGAGCGGGACCTGGCTCGACGTGGGTCAGGTGCAGAGCGGAACCGACGCGGGCGGACTCGCCACCTATAGCGGTGATGTCGACGGCTTCGGATGGTTCGCGGTGGGCGAGTTTTACGATGCCCTTTCGTGCATCCACGGCTGCATTGCGGGCGAGGCGGCGGGCACGCGGGTCATCGCCACCGGCGTGGACCATCCCAGTCAGAGCGCGACCTTCACCGACGCCGACGGCTGTTTCACGTTGCAGGTCAAGGCGGCCGCCAAGTTCAGCGTGAGCGCGCAAGCCAAGGGTCGCGCATCCGCGGGCAGCTTCGTGATGACAGGCAGCGGCCCAGCCTGCAGCAGCCTCGACAGCCTGGTATTGGCGGCGGCAGACCCGAGCTGCGCGCTCGGGCTGAATCTGTGCGCGGCGGGTTGCAGCGACCTGGACTCCGATCCGCGAAACTGCGGGGCCTGCGGCACGCCGTGTGCGAGCGACGAGGCGTGCCTGGTAGGCCATTGCGTGGGACCGGGAGAAGTCATCGGCAGCGATGGCGGCGTCACGGATGGCGGCGTGGGGGTCGACCCACTCGATGGTGGAACACCGAATGACGGTGGCACGACGTCCCCGGATGCGGCGAGCGCCTGCGGCGCCTGCGGGAGTGCCAATACGGTCGTCGGACCGTTCACCCTGGCCGGCTGCTGCAGCTTCAAGGGCGAGTGCGGGTACGTCTCCGATCCTCTCTTGATCGAGCTCGGGTTCAGCTACGACTGCATCGAGCGCGACCAGCTCGGGGCCAGCACGAGCGCGTGCCCGGCCTTCGCTCACGAGGGCGCCAACGGCCAGCTCGATATGCCCGGCTGCTGCCGCGACGACAATACCTGCGGCTACGACACGAGCGCAGCCGACTACACCTCGTTCCAACCCGCACCGGATGGCGGCGCGGGCCCCAATAATCTCCCCACGCCGCTCGGCCTGGGCTGCGTGCGCGCCGATCAAGTGGTCCCCGGCGCAGTGGGTCGTTCGTGTGCGGGCAGCGCCGGCGACGCCGACGGAGACGGCATCCCCAACAACCTCGACTCGTGTCCGTTCACGGCCGACGGCGGGTCGGATGTCGACGGAGATGGCGTGGCAGACGCCTGTGACAACTGTCCGAGCGATTTCAACCTCGACCAGAGCGACAAGGATCAGGACAAGACCGGCGACGTCTGTGATGCGGACATCGACGGGGATGGCGTGCTCAACGCGTCCGACAATTGCCCGGATGCCCCCAATGTCAACCAGAGCAACATGGACAACGACGCGTTCGGAGACATGTGCGATGTCTGTCCCTACGATCCACTGGCGTCCCAGACGGACACCGACCGCGACGGTGCCGGCGACGACTGCGACAACTGCCCGTACGAGCCCAACCCGGACCAGCTCGACGTAGACCCAGCAAACGGCCACGGCGACGTCTGCGAGATCTTCTGACGTTCACGACGCCCCGAAGGCCGTAGAGTGGGCCCGGTGCCCACCCCTTCCCGAGCGCTGCGCTTCGCGTTGCTGGCCTTGCTGGCCGTCAGTGCGCTGGGCCTGCTCGAGCGCGCCGTATTGGTCGACCTGGGCAGCAAGCGAGACCTCCACCGAGTGTCCTACGTGGGCTCGGCGAACTGTCTGCGCTGTCACGCGGACCATGACCGCAGCTGGCGGGCCACCTTCCATCGCACGATGACCCAGGCCGCGAGCATCACCAGCGTGGCCGGCGAGTTCGCCGGACAGACACTCGATTACTTCGGCGTGAAAGCGCAGCTGGAGCGCGGCGCGGGCGGCGAGTTCGTGATGCGCTACGGCGGCGCGGGCTTTCCCGAGCGACGTTTCGTGATCGAGAAGACCGTGGGCTCGCGGCGCTATCAGCAATACGTGGCGAGCTTGGATGGGGAGTTCGTGCGGCTGCCGGTGGCCTTCGACCTGACGACACGCCGCTGGTTCCACATGAACGGAGCCTTCTTGACGCCCGACCCCGAACCGAGCCCAGCGCTTTCGCAACGCGACTACGAGCGTCACCTAACGCGCTGGAACGACAACTGCATCTTCTGCCACAACGTCGCGCCGAACCCGGGCCGCCGCTCATCGGGCTTCCAGAGCGAAGTGGCCGAGCTGGGCATCGCCTGCGAGGCCTGCCACGGTCCCGGCGGCGAACACGCGGAGCGCAACCAGAACCCGCTGCGTCGCTTCACGCTGCACCTCGGGGGCGCGGGAGACCCCACCATCGTGAACCCAGGGCGCCTCGACCACGAGCGCGCAGCCGATCTATGCGGGCGCTGTCATGGGCAACGCATCACCGACGACGTGGGCGCGTTCTTGAGTCACGGGGATCCTTTCGTGCCGGGCGAAGACCTGGCGCTGTACAGTGCACCGCTCTGGCGAGACACCACCCTGCAAGGACATTCCTCGGTGTTCGAAGCGCGCTTTTGGGAAGACGGAACGCCGCGCCTCACGGCGTACGAATATCAGGGACTGCTGCAGTCGCCCTGCTACCAGCGCGGCGAGCTCTCGTGTACGAGTTGTCACGGGATGCACGATGGCGACCCGCGCGGACAATTGCGGAGCGGCCTCGACCGCACACGCGTGTGCACCGAGTGTCACCGCGAACTGCGAGAGCAGCCCAGTCAGTCTGCCCACGCGCGCCACCCCGGGACGCCGCCGGATTGCGTGAGCTGCCACATGCCGTCGATCGTGTACGGGGTCCTTGCGACTCACCCGAGCCACCGCATCGAGACACCCGAGCCGGCGCGCGCCTACCGCACGGGTCGGCCCGACGCCTGCACGCTGTGCCACACGGACCGCACACGCGCCTGGGCCGCGCGTGAACGCCGGCGCTTGTTCGGCGGCGAGCTTCCAATCGAGCCCGAAGCGACAGCCTGGTCGGAGATGGAGACACAGTTGCTCGCCGGGGATCCCATCGAGCGCGCCATCGCCGCGCAGGCCCTGGCAACCCCACTCGGCGGCCCTCAGACGCCTCACGCCGGCCGCGCCCGAGCGCTCCTCCTCGAGGCCATCGAACACGACCCCTACCCCGTCGTGCGCCGCTTCGCGGCCCGTGCGCTCGCCGCCCTCGAACCGACGCTGCGAGCACGCTTGGCGCAATTCGTCCCCGAAACGCCCACGGACCAACGTAGCCGCACCGTGAACGAGCTCAAGCAGTCGCTGGCCGGCCGCGTGCATGCGCTGCCCGCGGAGGTCCTCTCCTCGCTGCGGGAGCGCGCCTCCGCCAGCGCCATCGAGATCGGAGAATGAGTCCCGTGCCCCAGCTCGAACGCGAACGCACGCGCACCCGCCGTTTTGGCTTCTGCTCGCTCTTCGCATGGGCCCTGCTCGGGTTCTGCCTGGAGGCTGCCCATGCTTTCAAGCTGAGCTCTTACCTCGATCACCCGGCGCGCCGTGAGCTGCTCGTCTGGGGACACGCCCACGGCGTGGGTCTCGCCCTCGTGCTGCTGGCGTACGCCGCCCAGGGCGTGGTCGACCAGCGCTCCGCCTCGGCCGGCCCACGACTGCGCTTCGCCGCGGCGCTCATGCCGCTCGCGTTCGTGCTCTCGGTACTGGGCCAGAGCGAGAGCGATCCGGGCCCAGCCATCTGGCTGGTCCCAGCGGCCGCCGCGGTGCTGCTGTGGGGGTTGTTCGACGTGGCGCTCGCGAGCCTGCGCGCGCGAGACTAGCCCTGGCCCGCGCGCTTGATGGCAAGGGTGCGGTGCACGGGCAATCCGTCCTCGGCCGCGCGTGCCTCGCGGTTGCTGCGCGCACCGTAGGGATTTTCGACGATGTAGCCACCCTGCCCGGCCAGCTCGAAGCCTCCGTGGTCGCGCAAGGCGGCCAGGTGACGCTCGGCTCGGTCGTGGACGTCGGTCTGTACGAAGAACTCGCCGCCGGGCATGAGCACCCGGGCGATCTGATCGAGCAGCGTGTCCCCCGTGAGGCGCCGCTTCTCGTGCTTTCGCTTCCACCAAGGGTCAGGGAAATGCATGAACACGCGGGCCACGCTGGCGCCCGGGACGCGGGCCAGCACCTCGCGCGCGTCGGCCCCCCAAACGGTCACATTGCCCAGCCCACGCCGCCTGCAGCGCTCGGCGACGAGGTAGGACCATTTCTTCTTGATCTCCATGCCGAGCAGCCGGGCCTGGGGTCGCAGCGCCGCACGTTCGTACAGGAAAAGGCCGTGACCAAAGCCGATTTCGAGCTCGATTTCGCCACTACCAGGCAACAGAGTGACCAGGTCGAGGGGGCCCTCGGGGGGGCGCGGAGCCAGGATGCGGTAGCGGTGGGGGTCGGGCGCTTCGAGTTCCATGGGGGACGACCGGGCGCCTCTTAACCTCTCGCGCGCCTCGGGTCGACCCCCCAAGTATGGGCGCTCGAAAGGTCCCTTGCATGGGCCGCGGGGCCCCCCGCCCGGCCCGACGAAAGCCGTCGCGATTCCGTCGGTTTTGTTGACGGTTCCGGGGCCGATCACGTATTCGAACAGCAGCCTCTTCGGAGCTGGTGTTGCGCGCAGGGAGCGCGTTACCATACCCCGTGGGGCGCGGTGAGAAACCGCCGCGTGGCGCTGCGAGCGCCCGAGCCGTGCCCCCAATCACCCGGGCGGAGGAGAGTCGAGTGCCGACTAAGATCCTGGTTGCTGACGACAGCGCGACGATGCGCCGAGTGTTGGAGATGACCTTCGCAGGCGAGGACGCCAGCGTAGTCAGTGTCGACAACGGAGACGCCGCGCTCAACAAGCTCGGGGACTTCGGACCCGACGTGGTGTTCGTGGACGCGGCGCTGGCAGGCGTGGACGGCTACGAGGTCACGCGTCGCATCAAGGCCCAGCAAGGCAAGGTGGCGGTCATCGTGATGGCCAGCCAGCACAACCCATACGACGACGGCAAGGGCCGCGCCGCAGGGGTGGATGACCACATCTCGAAGCCGTTCGACACGCAGTCGGTGATCGATCGCGTGGGCCAGGTTTTGGCGCGTCCGCGCACTGCCCCCGCAGCCGCCGAGGCGCCGCGCCCACCCGCCGCGCCCGCCGTGGCTCGTCCCCCTGCGCCCGCCCCGGTCGCTGCGGCCGCAGCTCCGGTAGCCAACCCCGCAGCCTCCGCTCAGCGCATGGCTCAAGGCACGCGCCTTGGCCTCGGCGCCCCGGTGCCGCTCGCCCCCACCGCAGCCCCGGCCGCTCAGGCCACGGCCAAGCCGGCCGCGGCTCCCCAGCCCGTCCCGGCCGCGCCGCTGCGCGCCAACGCCACCATGCCGATGGCACCGGTCTCGTCCGCCAAGCCCGCCGTGGCCCCGGCACCGCCCGTCGCAGTCGCCCGTCCGCCCGCGCCGGCGGCGCCCGCTGCCGCGCCCGCGGTGGCGAGCATCGGTGCTCAGGCAACCGCGGAGCTCGCTGGCAAGCTGGGCAACCTCGGCTTGAGCCGTGAGCAGGTGGAGGGCGTGCTCGCGCTCTCCCGCGAAGTCATCGAGCAGGTGGTCTGGGAGGTCGTCCCGGAGCTGGCCGAGCAGATCATTCGCGAAGAACTCAAGCGCCTCACGGCCGACTGAGTTACGGCTCGAGCGTTTCCGCGCGCTCCTCCCGGCGCTTCTTCTCGAAGCCAGCCGTGCGCGCTACAAGAGCCCCGTGTTCGAAGAAGACGCTCGCAGCATCTCGCGTCTGGCCGGCCTCGGTGCCTTCACGGCAGCCTGGGTCGGCGCAGCCACCATGCACCAAGCCTTCGTGGCGCCCTCGGAGCGCGACGCGGTGTTCCAGCGCTATCTGCGGCGCTGGGCGGACTCGCTGGTCAGCCAGACCGGTGGACAGGTCATCCTCACGCCCGAGAGCCGCGTGCCGCCGCAAAACGGCCCGCGCCTGATCGTCTCGAACCATCGCTCGCCATTCGACATCGGAGTCCTGTTGTCGATCTTCGGGGGTCACGCGGTGAGTCGCGCCGACATCGCGCGCTGGCCCGTGATCGGCTACGCAGCGCGACGCGCGGGCACCATCTTCGTGGACCGCGACAGTGCCGGCAGCGGTGCGTCGGCCATTCGAGCCATTCGCCGCAAGCTGCAAGAGGGGGCCTCCATCCTCGTGTTCCCCGAAGGCGGCACCTTCTATGGAGACGAGGTACGCCCGTTCCGAGCGGGCGCGTTCTCGGCGCTCAAGGGCCTCAATGCGGAGGTCGTCCCGGTGGGGCTGGCCTACGACCATGGCAGCGAGTACGTGGACGAGACGTTCGTCGAGCACGTGCTGCGCGTGGCACGGCGTCGCCAGACGCGCTGCGTCGTGCACATCGGCACACCTCGGATGGCCCAGGGACGCGCTCAGGAACTCTCGGCTTCCCTTCACCAAGAAGTACAAAGCCTCGTGACGCGTGCGCGCGGACATTGGGAGAGCCTGCCTACCCCCGCCAAGTAACGCCCCATGCGCACAGCCTTCTTCGATAGAATGGCGGCATGCGGATCGCGGTGTTGTTCTCCTACGCGCTGAGCTTGGGCGCGGCGAGCCTGGTGGTGAGTTCGGCGCAAGCTCAGGGCACTCAGGCTCAAACCAGCGGCAGCGTGCAGGCCTCCTCGCACGACCAGGTGGCGGTGTCGGAGCCCGCTCCGGAGGAAAAGGACGAGGAGTCCGAAGATCCCATGGGCTGGATCGGCATCGGCGTAAAGGTCGGCCTGGCCTACGTCGGCAGCAGCAATATCACGCTCAACGCCAGTGACGTCGGCGCACCGACCGTCAACGGCATGCAGATCCCCTACTCCCACACCTTCGCCACCCCGCAACGCACCGGCGTTCAGGTCTCGGTGCCGATCAATCTCGGTGGCGATGGCTTCGGTTGGGTCGTGGAGCCCTTCATGCATTTCGCGGCCTACAGGGCCACGGGCATCTATACCGGCCCCACCATCAACTTGCACCTGGCCGACCCCGTGTACTTCGGCTTCGGCTTTGGTCCCAAGGTCGACTTCTTGAAGGCCGACGAACTCAACTTCGGCATCGATATCGGCGGACGCGTGCCCTTCACGTTGCACTGGTACCTCGGCAACGACCTGGCACTCGTGGGCGAGGCAGCCATCGGCTACACGGCCACCGGCATCATCAAGACACCGGCGCCCGGCATGGAAGCCGGCGACATCTCATTCGGCGGAGCCTTCGCCTGGGATTTCGGCGTGGGCATCCGCTTTCCCTGATCACGTCTCGACGAGCTCTCTCACCACCACCAACACCTGCCCGCCGTCCACCTGGGCACCGACGCCAGCCTCGATGGCCTCCACCACGCCGTCGCCCGCAGCGCGAATGGCGTGCTCCATCTTCATCGCCTCCATCACGAGCAGACGCTGGTCCTTGCTCACGCGCTCGCCCACTCGCACGTCCACGGCGATGATCTTGCCTGGCATCGGCGCCACGTAGCCGCCCTGCGGCACCGCCGCGTCGAGTTCGGGAAAGCGCGGTTCCTCCCCGAACACGCAGGCAAAGCCGCCCTCTTGCACGAAGCTCCGCCCTGCCTCACGGGTCACTCGGTACGCACGCCGCAAACCGTCGATCTCCAGCACGAGTTCGTTGTGCTCGGCCCGACACACCTGCACCGTGTGCTGGGCGCCGAGCACGCCGACCTCGAAGGTCCCCGCAGCCAGCTCGCGATACTGCACCTCGAGCACGCTCTCACCATGTCGCAACGCGTCCGTTTGGGGCCGCCACGGATGATTGCGAAAGCCGCCGCGCACGGCCGGCAACAACGCGCCCTCGCGGCGCAGCGCGCGGCGCGCCAACACGGCCGCGACGGCCGCAGCATGCACGCGCTCGACGGACGGCTCGGGCGCCAGCTCCGCGGCGTGCTCCTCGATGAAATGCGTGTGGATGTGGCCCGCCTCGTACGCGGGATGCGCCAGCAGCTGCAGCAGGAACTCACGGTTGGTGGCAATGCCCTGGACGCTGAGCTGGCGCAACGCATAGCGCATGCGCTCCGTGGCCTCGCGTCGATCGGCACCGTGGGTAATCACCTTGGCCACCATCGGATCGTAGTAAATGCTGACTTCGCTCCCGCTCTCCACGCCCGTGTCCAGGCGTAGCCACGGCAGGCCCTCGGGCACGTGGAAGTCCACGATGGTGCCGCTCTGAGGCAAGAACCCTTGAGCGGGATCTTCTGCATAGAGCCGGCACTCGAGCGCCGCCCCACGCATGGTCACGTCCGCCTGCGAATAGCCGAGCGCCTCTCCGCGCGCCACCCGCACCTGCTCGCGCACCAGGTCGAGACCCGTCACGCACTCGGTGATGGGGTGCTCCACCTGCAGCCGCGTGTTGACCTCGAGGAAGTAGAAGTTCCCTGCAGGATCCACGATGAATTCCACGGTGCCCGCGTTACTGTACCCAATCGCCTTGCCGATCGCGACGGCGGCGTCGCCCATCTTGGCGCGCAGCTCGGGCGACAGCGCGGTGGACGGAGTCTCCTCGATGACCTTCTGATGCCGGCGCTGAATCGAACACTCACGCTCGAACAGGTGGAGCAGGTTGCCGTGCTGATCACCGAGGATCTGAATCTCCACGTGACGCGGCCGCTCGACGTACTTTTCGAGGATCAACGCGTCGTCCCCGAACGCCGAGAGCGCCTCGCGCTTGGCCGCAGCCAGCGCCTCCTGCACGTCCTCCGCGCGCCGGCACACGCGCATGCCCTTGCCGCCGCCGCCAGCGCTCGCCTTCACCAACACGGGGAAACCGATGCGGGCGCACTCGGCCGCAAGCAGCGCGGGATCCTGATCGGTCCCGTTGTAGCCGGGCACGACGGGCACACCCGAGGCCATCGCGGTCTCCTTGGCCTCACGCTTCTTGCCCATGGCCAAGATAGCTTCCGGCGAAGGTCCGATGAACGTGAGCCCCGCCTCCTGCACCGCACGCGCGAAGGCATCGCGCTCGGAGAGGAAGCCGAAGCCGGGATGGATTGCGTCTGCCCCCGTGCGTCGCGCCGCCTCCAAGATGCGCGCTACGTCGAGGTAGCTCTCGAGCGACGGAGCCGGGCCGATATGCACCGCCTCGTCCGCCACCCGCACGTGCAAGGCCTCCGCGTCGGCGTCCGAGTAGACGGCCACGCTGGCGATCCCCATCGAGCGCAGCGTGCGCGCGATGCGCACCGCGATCTCTCCGCGGTTGGCAATCAGTACTTTGGAAACTCGCCCCATGTGTGCGCTCCGCGTGCTCCTCGAACCCATCAATGCCGGTAGACGCCCCAACTCGTGGTCCCCACCACCTCGCGCGTGTGGGCCACGGAGAGGCAGATACCGAGCACGTCCCGCGTATCGCGCGGATCCAGAATGCCGTCGTCCCAGAGGCGCGCCGTGGCGAAAAAGGGATCGCTCTCGTTGTCGATCTGCATCTCGATCATCTTCTTCATCATCGCGAGCTTCTGCTCATCGAGGGTCTCCCCCTTCTTCTGAGCGGCCTGGCGCTGGATGATGTCGAGCACGCCCGCCAGCTGCTTGCCGCCCATGACCGCGATGCGGTGACTGGGCCACGTGAAGCAAAACCTCGGATCGTAGGCGCGGCCCATCATGCCGTAGTTGCCGGCACCGTAGCTGGCGCCGATCATGATGGTGATGGCTGGCACCTTGCTGTTGGAGACGGCGTTGATGAGCTTGGCGCCGTTCTTGATGATGCCTTCCTGCTCGTACTTCTTGCCCACCATGAAGCCGTGGATGTTCTGCAAGAAGAGCAGCGGGATGTCGCTCTGATTGCACAGCGCGATGAACTGAGCTCCCTTGTTGGCGCTCTCGCTGAAGAGCACGCCGTTGTTGGCCAGGATGCCCACCGGATAGCCGTGTAGAAAGGCCCAGCCACACACCAGGGTCGAGCCGTAGAGGGGCTTGAATTCGCTGAAGCGGGAGCCATCGACCAGGCGTGCGATCACGTCGCGCACTTCGAAGGGCACCTTCACGTCGGCGCTCACGATGCCCAACAGCTCCTCGGGGTCGTAGAGCGGCGGCTCGGGCGCCCGCGCGGGCAAGGGTCCACGCTTCTGGAAGTTCAGGTGCGCCACGATCTCTCGGCCCATGCGGATGGCTTCGCGCTCGTCGCGCGCGAAGTAGTCCGACACACCGCTCACCCGGCTGTGCATCTCGGCGCCACCGAGGGACTCGTGATCGGCGTCCTCGCCCGTGGCCATCTTCACGAGCGGCGGGCCGGCCAGGTAAACCTGCGCCTGCTCCTTCACCATCACGGTGTAGTCACTCATGCCCGGGATGTAGGCCCCACCCGCGGTCGACGAGCCGAACACCAGGCAAAGCGTCGGGATCTTCTGCTCGCTGCGACGCGTGAGCTCTCGGAACCCGCGCCCACCCGGCACGAAGATCTTCGACTGGTTCGGCAGGTCCGCTCCCGCCGACTCCACCAAGTTGATGCCAGGTAGCCCGTTCTTCTCCGCGATCTCCGCGATGCGGGCGCTCTTCTGCACGCCGATTTCGCTGACCGCACCGCCCTTCACGGTGGCCTCGGTGGCGGTGATCGCACACTCCGCGCCGCTGACCAGACCCACGCCGCCAATCAGGCCCGCGCCGGGAGCCTGCCCGGACATGCCGTGGCCCGCCAGCCCGCCGACCTCGAGGAAGTAGCCGTCCCGGTCGAGCAGGAGCTCCACCCGTTCGCGTGGCAACAGCTTGCGCGCTGCCCGATGGCGCGCGTTGTACTTCTCCCCGCCGCCCTCGTTGGCCTTCGCCTGCGCTTTGGCGAGCTTGTCCAGCGAGACCAGGCAAGCCTGCCGGTTCTCCTGGTAGGCACCGCTCTCGCGGTCGACTTTGCTGCGAATTACCGGGAATGGTTGGCGCTCGGTCACGACGGATTCTCTATCATTCTGAATCGCCATTCACAATCAGAATGAATGGCCATTCAGCCACTGGAGGTTCCCTCGAGGCGCTCGAGGGTGATGCCCGCGCCTGCCCTCGGCCAACCGTGGCAGATTCGCTCCCGAGCTCGCGCGACTTCCCAGCGCGGCCCGCTCTCCCCCACTGAGCCGTTTTCCCCCGGCTTTGGCCCTTAGGAATACCCCATGACCATCGCGGCAGTGCCCCCGACGACGCGTGCTCACGCTTCGGTAAGCGAGCTTTCCATCACGGAGCCATCCGATGCCGATCTCGTGGCTCGGGCACAACAATCCGACGGCTGGGCCGAGGAGGCCCTGTTCCGGCGCCACGTGGGGAGGGTCGTGCAGCTCGCGCAGCGCTTGCTGGGCCCCAACGCCGAGGCCGACGATGTGGTGCAAGACAGCTTCCTGATCGCGCTGGAACAGCTGCCCAAGCTGCGGGATGGCTCGGCCTTCCGCGCCTGGCTCCTGCGCATCGTGGTGCACCAGGCGCACCGTCGCTTCCGCAAGCGCCGCATGCTGGCGCGGCTGGGCATCGTCTCGAGCGACGAGCTCGACGTGCTGAGCAGCCAGACCCGTGAGGACCTGACGCCCGAGTCCAAGGCGGAGCTGCGGCGGCTCGATGCGGTGCTGCTGCGCCTCTCGGTCAGCGAGCGCACAGCCTGGGTGCTCAGGCACGTCGAAGGATATCGACTGGAAGAGGTGGCCGACGCTTGCCAGTGTTCGCTGGCGACCGCCAAGCGTTGGCTCAAACGAGCGGACGAGCAGGTGCGCGCCCGGGTGCGAATCGAGGAGAACGGCGCATGAATGAGAGGGGAAGAAGTACGCTCCCCACCCCGCTCGGAGAGCTACTCGAAAGCAACATCAGTGAACGCCACGAGGACCGACTTTGGGCCCGCATCGCGGCCCGGCGTCGTCCGAGTGCCACCGATGCGCGCGGAGAGTTGCCGCTGCCGTTGGCGCGCGCGCTGGTGAGCACCGAGCACGACCCTGCGACACGGGTCAAACACTGGCGGGCCATCCACGCACGGCGCGGTGCGGCGCCGAAGCCTGCGGATCGCACCAAGTTCCTGGTGGGTACGCTGGTGGGCAGCGGCTTGGCTGCCGCGGTCGTGGCCATGCTGCTCGTATTCGCGCCGCGCGACGTGGCGCGCGAGCAGGTGGTGGCGGCCAGCGCCCTCTTGTTGTCCAGCGGCGCGCCCCTACAGCCCGTCGAAGCGGAGCAAGCCGACGTGGAGCTGGTGCTCACCGATGCCTCGCGCATTCGCCTCGCAGCGGGCGCGCGGCTCGTGCCCCTGGTGTCCACGGCCTCGCGGGTGGACCTGGCGCTCGAGCGTGGTAGCGCGCTGTTCTCGGTGACCCCCGGCGGTCCGCGGCGCTGGAGCGTGGCGGCGGGCGCCGTGCGCGTGGAGGTGGTCGGCACCGAATTTCGGGTCTCGCGCGCTAGCGGCCAGGTGGAAGTGCAGGTCGCTCACGGTATCGTGCTCGTGTCGGGTCAAACGGTCCCGGGCGGCGCTCAGCGGCTCACGGCCGGCGATCAGCTGCGCGTGGAGTCGAGCGCGGTCGCAAGTGCGCCGCAAGTCCTGCCCCCCGCGCCTGTGATCCCCGAAGTCACGGCCCAGATTGCGCCGCCTGTCGAGGTAGCCCCGACCCCGCTCGAGAGCCCGGTCGACGACCCGCTCGCCAGCGTGAGTGCGCGCTCGCCTCGCAAGAAGCGCCCCGGCAGTCACTCAGGCGGGCCTAATTGGAGCTCGCTCTCCGCCGGATCGGAGGCCGATGCCAAGTGGCGTCTCGAGCTTGGTGAAGGTCGCTACGACGCGGCGTATCGCGCGCTCGGCTCCGCTCAGTTCGCCCACGCCACCCGACTCGCGCGCTCGGCCGAAGAGCTGCTCGACCTGGCAGACGTCGCGCGGCTCTCAGGACACGCCCGCGACGCCGTGATCCCGTTGAAGCGCTTGCTCGACGACTTCTCGGACAGCCCGCACGCCGCCGTGGCAGCCTTCACGCTCGGACGCACGCTGCTCGATCAAATGCACGATGCGACCGGCGCGGCCCAGGCGTTTCAGCGCGCCATTGGTCTGCGCCCGCCACACGCCCTGCTCGAGGATTGTCACGCGCGCCTGGTGCAGGCTCAGCTCCAGGCCGGCGCGCGCGATGAAGCGCAGCGGGCCGCCGACAAGTACCGCATGCTGTTCCCCAACGGGCGCCACTTGGCCGAGCTCGAACGCTGGTTGCAGTCGGAGTGAGGTCACTTCTCATCTCGTGTGCCTGGCTCCTTGGGCTGAGCTTGGTCCGTCCGTCGTCGGCTTGCGCGGAGGACGTGCCCACCGGCGTGCAGGTGGTGATCGCCGAGTGCCCGGCCATCGTGCAGCGCAAGAAGCTGGTCGAGCATCTGCGCATCGAGCTGTTCGCCACCGGCGTGCAGGAACTCGCGCTGATGGATCCCGAGCTCGGCGCGACCTCGTCTCAAAACAGCCCCGACCGTCTCGCCACCGTGCAGATCTACTACCCGGAGTGCGACGAGGAGAGCGGCCTCGTGAACCTGCGCATCTCGGACCGGCTCACGGCCAAGTACGTGGAACGCGCGCTCTTCGTCGGAGACGTCGATCTACAGGCGCGCCCGCGCACGATTGCGCTGGCCGTCGGGGAGCTATTGCGCGCGTCATGGATGGAGCTCGTGCTCTCCACGGACGAAGCCGAAGAAGGCAGCCCATCTCACACGCTCCGCAACCGCATGATCACGCGCTTGCAGGCGGCCGAAGAGCGCCGCGCCCCCGAAGCAGCAATCGATCCCAGCGAGCTCGTAGAGCGCGAGGTCGAAGGGCGCCCCTGGTTCCGCCCACGCATCGAATGGATTGCAGGTGGGCGCATGTTCCCGGAGGGCGCGAGTGGCGCTCTCAGTTCCGCGGTCAGCCTCTCTCATCCGCTCAATGGCCACCTGCGCTTTCACCTCGGGGCCATCGCGGCGGGCGGCGGCACCAACGCGGACCGCACCATCCACTTGTTCGAGGCTGCGGGACGCACCGGCATTGGCGTCACGGGCGGCAAAGAGATCGAGATCGAGTTGGCGAGCATCTTCGAGCTGGGTTGGGCTCAGTTGAGCGGAACGAAGGTGAAGGACACGAGCTCGTTCATGATGATCGGTGCCCTGCAAGGCACGGTGCGGACGCGCATCACGCGAGGGCTCGATGTGCTGGTCGGCCTCGAAGGCGGCTATGTCCTCACTCCGCTCGTCCTCACGTTCCACGACGAAGACTTGGGCACCCACGTACGAGGAGGCCTGAGCGGGCCATTGATCGGTATCCTGATTGGGCTGAGCGGCACGTTGTAATCGCTTGTCGAGACGCAAAAAGGCGGTGGTGAGGCCGACATCGCGGTCGATTCGCATTGCGAGGTGGGGCCGATGCGCCGATGATTTAGAAAGGCGCTGTCAATCGATCCGCCGCACGCAGGAGGAACGTTTTCGGCGGTTCGCGCAGCGCGGCACGGAAGTTCCCCAAGCTTCCGCGAGCTATCAAGGCGCATGTGAACGTTCTGGTTTTCCCCACACAGAGAGTCACGATAGCCACGGGTTGAAAGACACCCAAACCAGCCCAGCACTGGGGCAGGCGCGATTCCTCGGAGAACGCGCTGCCAGCAAGGAAGACCGGCGGCCAAGCGGCTCGCCGGTCTTCGTCTTTCTGCCGACTCGCTTCAACGTCCCAAAGCGCGAGCCGCGGCGTCGACCCTGGACACGGCCTCCCTCACGCCAGCGGCGTAGGCGGTGGACTGTCCTGGTTGCGCACACTGCTCGGCGATCCAACGGGCTGCTTCGTTGCTGTTCGCGAAGACCTTGATCGGATAGCTGCGGCGCGTGACGAAATTGATCGTCGACATGACGCCGCGATGCACGGCGCCCAGGGCTCCCTCCGTGCGCACGACCTGAGCCACGCAGGAGAGCTCGCACTGATCGTAGAACCGCAGTACTTGTCCGAGCTCCGTGGTGCCGAGGGCCTCGCTCTGAGAGTCGACGATGATCATCAATGCGAACTTGCCGTACTGTACTTGCATGGTGCGGGCGTGGTCGAACGCGCAGTCCATGAAGCGCGCGCCACCAGGCCCGCGTTGGATCCCCATCAGGCAATCTCGGTAGTGGGCAGCCGCTCCCGCCTCCGTGGGAAGCAGCTCGAAGTCCGGACGCAAAGGCGCGGCGTTCACCTTCCAGCTCGACCACTCCGGCAGCCCGACAGGATCCGGGTCGGCGGGCACGGTAATACCGTCGATGGCGGCCGCCTCCTTCAAGGCGTGGGCGAACTCGCGCATGTCCTTGTAGCGCCGACTACGGGAGCGCTCGAGCGCCTTTTCGATGGCTGCACACAGGTTCGGGGGCAAGCGCTCGCGCACCTCGACCAGCGACGGAGCCGGCGTGGAGACGAGCTCCAGCAACACGCGCGTGTGCGAGTCACCGGCAAAAGGTAGCTGACCGGTCAGGCACGCGAACAACACCACGCCCATGGACCAGACGTCGGTGCGCGGGTCGAGCTCCTCGCCCAGCGCCTGCTCGGGCGACATGAAAGCAGGCGTACCCACGATGGAGCCCGAGCGCGTGAGGCTCTCGCCGCCGTGGCTCTTGGCGATGCCGAAGTCGAGCAACTTGGGTAAGAGCTGGCCCCCTTCCCCGCGCGCGAGGAAGATGTTTTGCGGCTTGACGTCCCGGTGCAGCACCCCGCGGTCATGGGCGTACGCCACGGCCCCGAAGATGGGTAACACCAGCTGCAGCACCTTGCTCGGCTCCATCGGACGCGCGAGCCGCTCGACCTCCAGCGTGACGCCTTCCAGCAGCTCGAAGACGAGGAACGGAAACTTCCCCTCGTGCTTGCCCCAATCGAGGAGCCGCACGATGTTGGGATGCAGGCCCAAGCTGGCGGCCACGTCACCTTCGTTCACGAAACGAGACGTGGTGTCTTCGAAGCGCTCTCCCGAGCGATGCAGCTTGAGCGCGACCGCCGCGCCCGACCTCAGGTCCGTGGCTGCGAAGAGCACACCGGAGCCCCCGGCGCCAATGACGGCCTTCACGCGGTACCGCTTGTGCACCACGCTGCCCAACAGGCTCTCGGCGGAGAACCACAGGGGCGCGGGGGAGGACGCTTCGTCCGCGGACATCACCCCAGCTCTAGCATTGTAGGCCTTGCGCCGTCCCTCCTGGCGTGCCTGCCCGCCATGGGTTCCATAGGCGAATGCGGCACATTCTCCCACATCGCCTCCCCGTTGCGCGACGCGGCCTCGCTCAGGGCGGCGCGTCGGGGCTCGCCTGAAGCGCCCGTGCGAAGCGCGCGGACAGCGCCTGGAGGGCTTGCTTGAGCTCGGGCGGGTCCAGAATTTCGAAGTCCACCCCCAGCATCGCAATGTGCATGGCCAGGCCGTCGAGCCAGTTCGCACCCGTGTGCAACAGGCAGCTCTGCTCGTCCACCGCCTCGAGCCGTCCCGAAGAAGGCGGCACGCGCTCCGCCATCTGGGCGAGAGGAGCGCGCAGAATCACGCGTGCCTTGAAGCTGTAGGCTTCGGTGGAGACGGAGCGAGACACGTAGCGAGCCAGGTCGCCCCCGGGCACCTCGCGCGGCACGAAGCGCCCGCCCAGCGTCACCTTGGACTCGCGTGCCCCCGGTCGCGCCGCGATGCGATCCACGCGGAACGTTCGAAAGTCCTCGCGGTCGAGATCGAATGCCACCAGGTACCAACGGGTGCCCGTGTGCACGAGCCCCAGCGGCTCCACGTGACGCGAGCTCTCGGCACCTCGTCCATCCTGGTAGCGGAAGCGCGCGCGCTCATGGTTGCGCGAAGCCCCCGCCAAGGCGGACAGCACGTCGGCATCCACCGTGGGACCGCTCCACGCCAAGGGCACGATGGAGGCGTGGAGGTTCTTCACGCGCTTGCGCAGGTGGGGCGGCATGACCTGCTCGAGCTTCGCGAGCGCGCGCAAGGTGGCGTCGGCCATCCCGCTGACGGATCCGCTCGCGGTCGTGCGCAGTCCGAGCGAGATGGCGAGGGCCTCATCGTCGTCGAGCAACAGCGGCGGCAGGGCTGCCCCCGCACCGAGCTGATAGCCACCCGCCACGCCCGCAGTGGCCTGCACCGGATAGCCCAGGCTGCGCAGGCGGTCGACGTCTCGCCGCACCGTGCGCTCGGTGACCTCCAGCTCGGCCGCGAGTTCGCTGCCGGTCCAAAAGCGCCTGGCCTGCAAGAAAGACAGGAGCCGCAACAGCCTCGCCGAGGTCTCGAGCATGGGCACCAGCCTAGCGAACATTGAGGACAGAAGCTGTCCTAGTTAAATCCTAGCCTGCTGCTCGTCCAACCCTTCACTCAGGAGCGAGCCATGTCGATCACCCTCTACGAAGCCCCCTTCTCCAGCGCGACCCCCGTAGCCTGTGCCCTGGCCGAGCTGGGCGTCCCCCATGAGCGCGTGCGCTTCGACCTTACCTCGGGCATTCAAAAGCAACCGGAGTTCCTGGCGCTCAACCCCAACGGTAAGGTACCCACCCTGGTGGTCGACGGAACGCCCATGTTCGAGGCGCTCGCTATCGTGCAATGGCTGGCGGACCGCTACGGTGTCGCGCGTGGACTCTGGCCAGCTGCGGACGCACCGGACCGGCTGCAGGCCCTGTCTTGGTCCACCTGGGCGTACGTGAGCTTCGGCTCGGCGGTGCAGCGCCGGCTGTTGGCGAGCAACGAGCTCTTGGCTCCGGAATTGCGCAGCCGCGCGCAACAACAGCTGGCGGAGCAGGACATCGAGCGCTTGCTCGGTATCTTGGATCGGCGCCTCTCGGAGCGCGCGTTCGTGCTCGGTGCGCAGTACTCGCTGGTGGACCTGGTGATCGCATCCGCCCTTACTTGGGCCCGCTTCACCGGCGTCTCGCTCGAGGCGCACGCGCACGTGACGCCCTGGCTCGGGGTCTGCCAGGCGCGCGCGGCATTCAAGCAAGTGTGGACGCAGGCAGCCTGAACAAGGGAAAAGCCCGCGAGCCTGGCGTGCGCAAGGACGCGAGATCTCTCTAGGCCTCGAGGGAGCGCAGCACCGCCGTGGGCGGAGAGTCCTTGTCGTGGGGCGTGCCCTCCGGCAGCGCCAGCGTGAACGTGGTGTTGCCTGGCTCGCTCTCCACGTCGATGGTGCCGCCGTGGTCCTGCACGATCTTGCGTACGATGGCGAGCCCGAGACCCGTGCCGCCCACCTTGCCGTAAGTGGCGAACGACTCGAAGAGGCGCCCGCGAATCTCCTCCGAGATACCCGGGCCGTCGTCCGTGACGCGGATCAACAGCGCCCCGTCCGAAGCCCGCCGCTCGGTGGAGAGCGTGAGCGTGCCAGGCTTGCCCCCGAGCGCCTCCGCAGCGTTGCGGGCCAGATTGTGAATGGCTCGCTGGAGCTTGTGCTGATCGAAGTGAGCGACGCCGCGGTCCTGCAGGTCGAGCTTCACCGTCATGCCACGAGCACGGAATTCCTGGGCGAACTGCTCCTGCAGATCGCCGAAGAACTTGTGCAGGTACACCTTGCGCACCCACAGACTGCTCTCACCGCGCGCGAACGCCAGGGTCTCGCGGATGAGGGAGTTGATCACGCCCACCTGGCGCACCACACGGTCGGCCAAGTGTTGGCGCTTGGTCTCGTCGCGCTCGGAGACGAGCAGCTGCAAGGCTCCCGAGATCACCGTGATGGGGGTCTTGAGATCGTGCAACACGCCCGACAAGAGCTGACCAATCGTGCTCAAGCGCTCCTCGCGCTCACGCCGCTCTCTCGCGCGCGCTAGCCCGATGGCGCTCGAGACCTGCCCCGCGATCACCGCCGCGAGCTTGAGGTCGTCTTCGGTGAAGTCGGCTTCGCCCCGCGACTTGTTGAGGAGTTCGAGCGCACCCACGCCGTCTTCCCAGCGCAAGGGCACACACAGCACGCTGCGCGGGTGGTAGCCGATGTCGTTCTCGAGCTCGCGCGAGTGGCGCTTGTCCCGGTGCACGTCGTTGACGATCTGTGGCTCGCCGTTCGCGGCGACCCAGCCGCAGATGCCCTCGCCCGCCTTGATGCGCACGCGCTTGACGGCCTCGGGTGCCCCGCCCATCGCGCAGCGGAAGCGCAGGTCACCCGTGTGCTCGTCCGAGAGCAGGATGGACGCAGCCTCTGCGTCGATGGCCAGCATGGTGCGGCTGAGCACGCCCTCGAGCAGCTCGTCGAGCTTGCCCGCGTTGGCGGCCACATTGGCCATCTCCACCAGCACGTCGAGCTCACGAACCTTGCGCTCGAGTTGGTTCTTGGTCTCGAGCAGCTCCATGTTCTTGCCGACCACCGACAAGAAGAGCTTGGAGTTCTCCACGCAGACGGCAGCCTGGGACGCCAACGCGCTGAGCAGCGACTCGTCCTCCACCGTGAAGTAGCCGTCGCGCTTGTTGAGCACCTGGATCACGCCCAGCGTGCGTCCGTGGTGGTTCTTCATCGGCACGCACATGATGGAGCGCGTGCGGTAGCCGGTCTGCTTGTCCCAGGCCGAGTCGAAGCGCGCGTCCAGGTAGGCATCCTTGATGTTGAGACTCTTGCCGCTCTGGGCGACCCAGCCTGCCAGGCCGTCACCGATGCGCAGCCTGATCTCCACCACCTGCTCGCCCTGGGCTACCTTGGACCAGAGCTCGCCGGTTCCTTCATCGATCAAGTAGAGCGTGGAGCGGTCCGCATCGACCACCTGGGATACGCGATTGACCACCAAGGCGAGCAGCTCGTTGAGGTCGAGGGTCGACCCGAGCGCCACCCCGATATCCTCGAGCGCGCGAACTTTGGCTCGCTCCTGCTCGAGCAACCCCCGGAGCAGCTCGACTTCGCTGGGCGCCATCCTGCCCACACTCACTGACACCGAGCGAGTGTCCCACGTTCCGGGGCCGCCGCCAACCACCGAAAGCAGGGTGGACGCCGCTCAGTAGCCTTCGCGCATCTCAACTTTGTCACCGGGCGTAAGCTCTTGTAAGGCTTCGGTAATCAACGCAGTGCACGACTCCGGTCGCACGTAGATCACGCGCGCCTCGGCCACCACCTCCACGGGATACTCCTTCCCCTTGGGCGGGTTCACGGACGGGCGCTCGGAGCCGGTCAAGTCCTCCCGCAGCGTCAAGTTGTCTCGCCAGGCGTCCCCCTGGCGCACCACCGCGAAGCGATTGCCGACCTCGACGCCCTGCTTGCTGCCAGCGCCGATGAACACCACCTGGTTTTGCCCCAACGTACCGAGCGGACGCGTGGCCGCGACGATCTCGGACTTCACGGCGTGGGTGTTGGTCTTCGGCGCAACCTGAGCCAGGCTGCGCGGAGTGTCCGTGACCTCGAAGCCGCGCTCGATGGGGTCGTTGGCCTCGACGATCACCGCTCGCGCCATGCGCCTGTCTTCGTCGTAGCTCTTGACCTTGAGCACCCCGAGCACCCGCACCACCTCGCCGGAGTCGCGGTGATAGGTGCGCAGCCTGCCGGCCTTGGGCGTCACCTCGGCCTTGTGGTAGCGCACGAATACGCTGAGCTCCTGGCCAGGCTGAGGCGGCGTGTTCTTCTTGTCGAACGCGAGATACACCTCGTCGCTCGGAAACAGCATCATGTGGTCCTCGGAGGAACCGACGATTTTGCCGGAGCCGTCGAGTGCGTCTCGGTCGAGGTACACCTGATCGCCGAGTTGGACGGTGCCCTGCGGCAAGCGCGAGCGGTTGCCGAGAAAGCCCTTGGGACGCAGCACACCGGCCGGCGTGCCGGCGACCGCTTGCTCGCCCGTGCTGAAGCCACCCTGGGCCCCCTCGCGCAGGCGCAGCACGTGACCCGGGTAAATCCAGTGCGGATTCGTGATCTCCGGGTTGTACGACCACAGGCGTGGCCACTCCCAGGACGACCTGTAGTAGCGATTGGAGAGATCCCAGAGCGTGTCGCCGGACACCACCGAGTGCGTGTCCGCGCCAGGCATCTGCGACGTCACGAGATCATCGGCGGCTACGTGACCGAAGCCCACGGCGGCGCTCACGGCTGAACTCAGGGCCATCCAGGTGAGGCGCCGCTTGAGCCCACGCGCGCTGCACTCACGGCGCGCCGCTCGCAGCACGTCATGACGGACTCGAGCCAACCTAGTCTTGGGAAGCATCAGGCGTCCTCCTCACTCAACAGGCGCGCAGCTGCGCTCTCGGGGAACTGGGTGCGGAGTCGTTGCATCGCTTCCTGAGCGCGCTCCGAAGCTCCGAGGTGACGGTGGCAGAGGCCGAGTTTGAGCAGCGCGTCGGGCGCCTTCTCACCGTGAGGTTCGCGCGAGAGCGAGCCCTGGTAAGCGGACAACGCCGCGCCGTATTCGCGCTGGGCGAACAGGACCTCGCCGCGCCAGAACATGGCCTTCGCGGCGCGAGCATCGGCCGTGAAGTGGGTGAGGAACTCGTCGAGAGTGCGCAGGGCCTGCGGGAAGTCCCGCTGGCGCACGAGATCGATGGCGCGCCGGTAGAGCTCCCCCGGATCGGGTGCGGGACTCGCCTGGACTTGCGCCACGCTCCCGAGGCTGGGCACGGGAGCCACGGGCAAGCGCTCGGACACCTGCGGCACCGGCATCAGGGGTGCTCGCACAGGGGCCGAGCTGAAGGCAGGCGAGTCGCCTTCGTCGCTGGCCGCCAAGGGTGCGGCTCGGGACGAGTGCTCCTCGTAGAGGCGGAGCATGGGCCGCTGTTCCTCGCGTGGGGCGTCCGCGTGGCTGCGCGACGGGCGCGAGTGTCCGCCGCTCTTGCTCGCGGCAGACGAGGCCTCACGCTCGCCGATGGTCACGCTCTCGCGAACGGGCTCGCGGGCGCCTTCCGCCACCGCATAGCGGAGTTCGCGTTGGGACGCTTCGAGCAGGGAGAGCCGGCTCTCGAGCTGATTCAAGCGGCGATCGCGTTCGGCCAGCTGGGCCCTGAGGTTGGCGAGTTCGGTTTGGTCCGTCGTGGACACTCCCGCGGCCTCGACCCGGGCCGCGCGCCCGGCACAGCTGCTGCCGAGACACAGCAACGCCAGTAGGCCGGCCGCACCGCGTGCCCGTCGTCCGCCACGCTGAAAGCTTCGGCCTTGCAACACTTTGCGACGCTCCTCCAGAAACCAAAACAGGCGACGGTTCGGGCGTGGAACCCGAGACTCGGCCGATTGGAATCGTAGGGAGCCGCTCGCTTCGAGGTCAAATAAGGCTCTGCTTACGGGGACGGTCCTGGTGGCGGATCGCACAGCGCCTCGAGACATCCCTCGTCGAGCAGGTCCCGGATCAGCTCATCGAGCTGGCTCGTAAGCCCCGCTGGCGCCAGCAGAAAGACCTCGTCCGAGCCATGGCTGTCTTGGCTGACGTGCATGAAGGCCAGGCCGTCGTGTGCCTCGAGCACATAGCGTAGCCACGCCACGTTCTCGGGTTTCACTCGTGCGCGCCGCTCGACCAGCCCCTCCCCTCGCGGCGAGAACTCTGGGCTGGCTGCGCTCATTCCACGAACTGTCCCAGCGCGCGGAACTTCCGATAGCGCTGTTCCCGGAGTTCGGCCGGCGACAGCCTGCCCAGCTCCGCCAGGGCGCTCCTGAGCGCGCCGCGCACCTCGTTGGCCGTGCGGTCGTAGTCCCGGTGTGCGCCGCCCAGGGGCTCATCGAGCACGCCGTCGACCACGCCGAGTTGATGTACGTCACGCGCCAGCAGCTTGAGCTGCTCGGCCGCGTCCGGCGCACGCGTTCCGTCACGCCACAGGATGGAGGCGCAGCCCTCGGGTGTGATCACGCTGTACGTGGCGTTCTCGAGCATGAACACCTTGTTCGCCACGCCGAGACCGAGTGCGCCGCCCGAGCCGCCCTCGCCGATCACCGTCGCCACGACGGGCACCGTGAGCCGCGAAAGGACCAACAGGGCATCGCCGATGGCCTCACTCTGGCCGCGCTCCTCCGCGCCGAGTCCTGGGTAAGCACCGGGCGTATCGATGAACGTGATCACCGGCCGCTGGAAGCGCTCGGCGAGCTCCATGATGCGGCAGGCTTTGCGGTACCCCTCGGGGTGCGCCATGCCGAAATTGCGCTGGAGCTTCTGCTTGGTGGTGCGGCCCTTCTGCTGGCCGATCACGGCCACGGAGCGGCCCTCGAAGCGCGCGAAGCCCGCCACCACGGCCGGGTCGTCGGCGAAGGCGCGGTCGCCGTGCAGCTCCACGAAGTCGTCGAAGATGCGCTCGAGGTAGTCCAGGAAGTAGGGGCGATCCGGATGGCGGCTGAGCTGCACGCGCTGCCAGATGGTGAGCTCGCCGTAGATCTCGCGCGAGAGTCGCTCGGAGCGCTCCTCGAGCTTCTTGAGCTCTTTGTCCACGCGGCCGCCCCCGTCGGAGAGGGTCTTGAGCTCACGCAGACGAGCTTCCAGTTCGACCAGCGGCTGTTCAAAATCCAGGTGCGCCATTTTGCGCAGGGTTTAACGCGCGGCCCGCGCCGAGTCCAAGCACTCGTGGGCAAACCGACCTGGCTTGGATCGCGGCCCACGTGCGCCGAGAGACGGCGGCGGGCGCGGACAACCGCGGCTCGCCCGCTGAGCGACTTGGTGAACGGAGCGAACCTCGCGGAAGGGCGGGGTCCGACGCGCCTTTGCAGCGGGCAGGAAGGTCGCGTGACCACGCGGTGCAAAAACCGTTAACTCGGAGAAAAGTAGCCGGTTGAGCGGGCGGTCAGACGACCTACGGGCGCCCGATGCGTGGGCCGCCCTTTTCGCCGATCACCGCGTAGATGCGCAGCGGGCGGGACTTACCCTTGAGCGGAATCGGCGGCTGCTCCTGTAGGTCGAACAGGCCGTTGAGGTGCTTCTCGGTGTCCTCACTCACCAGAATCTGCCCCGCCTGGGCGGCCGAGCAAAGGCGTGCACCCGTATTCACCGAGTCGCCGATCACGGTGTACTCGAGGGCCTTGCTGGAGCCGAGGTAGCCCGCGACCACCTCACCGGTGTTGATGCCGATGCCGATGACCACCGGGACCTTGCCCTTGGCGGCGCGCTCGGCGTTCCAGTCGTTCAGCACATTCAACATCTCGAGCGCGGTGCGCACGGCGCGGATGGGATCGTCGGCGTGGGTCACGGGCGAGCCGTAGAGCGCCATGATCTCGTCGCCCACGAACTTGTCGAGCGTGCCCTCGTAGCGGAATACGATGTCGACCATCAGCTCGAAGTACTCGTTGAGCATGTCGACGATCTCTTGGGCGTTGCGCGACTCACTCATGCTGGTGAAGCCGCGGATGTCGCTGAAGAGCACCGTGGTCTGGCGCTGCTCGCCGCCCTTGGCGACCTCGACCTTACCCGCGATGACCTGCTCGGCGATGGCCGGCGAGAGCAAGCGCTGGAAGCGATCGCGCGTGAGGGCTTCTTGCTGGAGTTTCTTGGCGTACAGGCTGTTCTGGATGGCGACCGCGGCCTGGTTGGCGACGTTCTGGAACAGCTGCAGGTCCTTCTCCTGGAACGCGTTGGCGGCGATCGAGGAGTCGAGCAGCATGATGCCGAACAGCTCGCTGCCGTAGATCAACGGCACCGCCATGCTCGAGCGAATGCCCTGCATGATGATCGAGTGCGCGCCCGAGAAGCGAGAGTCCACCGACGCATCGCTCGAGAGCACCGCGGCCTTGTCGCGCAGCACCTCGTTGATGATGGTGGTGGAGAGGACGACCTGCTCGTCCTGGGCACTCTTGCGCTTGTTGCGCACGCAGCGCGGCGCGAGCTCGCCATTGTCGTTGTACATCAGCACCACGCCGCGGTCGGCGGGCAACAGATCGAAGGCGCGATCGAGGATTTTGGTGAGCAGGGTGTCGATGTCGAGCTCGACGCCGATGGCCCTGGAGAGGTCGTAGCTGATGCGCAGCTTTTCGTAGTCGCGGCGTAGCTGGGCCACGTCCTGGATGAGGCCCTCCGGCAAGAAGCTCTGCTCGGCGAGTGGCGCGAGCTTGGTGCGGATGTGGCTCTCCACCATGCCGGGGGCGATGGTGACCTTGGACATGTCCCGCCCGGGTGTGGGCGGAGTCGCGGGCGCAGGTGCCGCCGCGGCGGGCGTACGCGGGATGGGCGCAGTGACCGCACCCGCCGGGGACGGGCTCAGCGAGACCGCACCAACGGCACCAGGCACTGCCGGGTTGGACACACGCGGCTGGGGCACCGTGGGCGCGGACTCACGGGGATAGTCGGCGTACATCAAGATGCGGGTAGCGCCGAGAGTGATTTCGTCCCCCGTAAAGAGGGGCTTCTCATGCACCCGCTCCCCGTTCACGTAGGTGCCGTTCAAGGACCCCAAGTCCCGCAAGAGGAACCGGCCATTCACCAGATCGATGTGGCAGTGCTCTTTGGAGACGATGCGATCCAGCACCTGCACCGTGTTGTTCGGGTGCCGTCCGATGCTGTTGTGGGCAAGAAGGACTGCTTCCTTCTCGCCCTCCGGGCTGATTACCTTTATGCGCCCACCCATGCCGATCCGCAGAAGATGCTAACGACCTCGGCCATTTGAGTAAAGACTCGTGAGCATAGGAAACGAAACTCATGGCCCACCGAGTGGCCTTCGAGCACAGGGTGTCGCCCTTCTCATTTGCGGTCTGGCGCGCTTACTGCTAGGGTCCGCCCCCTTTTCTGAGGAGACCGATATGGCGCGCGTAACAGTCGAAGATTGCCTCGAGCGAGACGAAAACCGTTTTGCGTTGGTGATCTTGGCAGCCCGGCGCACGCGACAGCTCATGAAGGGCTCGCAGCTCCTGGTGGGCAGTAAGAACCGCGCGGCCGTCACGGCCCTGCGCGAGATCGCGGCGGGTAAGGTCAAGTTCTCCCGCGCCCCGGGCGACACGGTCCGCGAGTATATTGCGGAGCAGAAGGCCGCCGACACCGCCCGCAACGGCTGACCGCCGACTTGCGGCCCCCCCCGACCCTGGCCCCGCGTATCCGTACGCACGCCGGGGTTTTGGCGTTTCGGGGGAGCACCGAGCGGAACCGGGCGAGGTCGTGCGGTCTCGCGGGTGAGCTCGGCTAGGGCCCAGTGCCGCGTGGCTCACAAAAGCCTCCAACTTTCCCTGCGGCCCCCCGTTGACTCCCTGAGACCCAACGTTATCTTGCGCCGGCTGTTAGCAGTCACCTTGGGTGAGTGCTAACCGCGCTGGCTCACGAGGGACCGGCTGTAGGAGCCGGTCGCACCCAGCCCGAGAGGTTGGCCTGGAGCGGCTGGCACACGGCCCCTCGCTGCGTTTCTAACTGGAGGAGAACACATGTCTATTCGACCCCTGCACGACCGCGTCCTCATCAAGCGCGTAGAAGAAGAGCAGAAGACCAAGGGCGGCATCATCATCCCCGACACCGCCAAGGAAAAGCCTGCTGAGGGCAAGGTTGTCGCCGTGGGCACCGGCCGCGTTCAGGAAGACGGCAAGGTCCGCGCGCTCGACGTCAAGAAGGGCGATCGCGTGCTGTTCGGCAAGTACAGCGGCACCGAGGTCAAGGTCGACGGCGAAGAGCTCATCATCATGCGCGAGGACGACATCCTCTGCGTGATCGAAGGCAAGTGAGGTAAAGCGCCATGGCTGCCAAGGAAATTCTTTACGATACCTCCGCCCGTGACCGCATCCTCGCCGGTCTCAACGCCCTCGCCGACGCCGTGAAGGTCACGCTCGGTCCCAAGGGCCGCAACGTCGTGATCGAGAAGAGCTTCGGCGCTCCCACCGTGACCAAGGACGGCGTCACGGTCGCCAAGGAGATCGAGCTCGAGAACAAGTTCGAGAACATGGGCGCCCAGATGGTGCGCGAAGTGGCCTCGAAGACCTCGGACGTGGCCGGCGACGGCACCACCACCGCCACCGTGCTTGCCCAGGCAATCTACCGCGAAGGCAGCAAGATGGTCGCCGCGGGTCACAACCCGATGGAGATCAAGCGCGGCATCGACGCAGCGGTCCAGTACGTGATCGAGAAGCTCGAGAAGCTCTCCAAGGCCACCAAGGACCCCAAGGAAATCGCCCAGGTCGGCACCATCAGCGCCAACGGCGACTCCGCCATCGGCACCATCCTGGCCGAGGCCATGGAGAAGGTCGGCAAGGAAGGCGTGATCACGGTCGAAGAGGCCAAGGGTCTCGAGACCACGCTCGACGTCGTCGAGGGCATGCAGTTCGACCGCGGCTACCTGTCGCCCTACTTCGTCACGGATCCCGAGCGCATGGAGGCGAAGCTCGACGACGCCTACATCCTCATCTCCGAGAAGAAGATCTCGAACATGAAGGACCTCCTGCCCGTGCTCGAGGCCGTGGCCCGCACGCAGAAGCCCCTCCTCATCCTCGCTGAGGACGTGGAAGGCGAAGCGCTTGCGACCCTCGTGGTCAACAAGCTGCGCGGCACGCTGAGCGTGACCGCCGTCAAGGCGCCCGGCTTCGGTGATCGCCGCAAGGAGATGCTCAAGGACATCGCCATCCTCACGGGCGGTCAGGTGGTGAGCGAGGATCTCGGCATCAAGCTCGAGAGCATCGGCATCAACGATCTGGGCACGGCCAAGCGCATCACGGTGGACAAGGACAACACCACCATCGTCGACGGCGCCGGCAAGAAGAACGACATCAAGGGTCGCATCGAGACCATCCGTCGTCAGATCGAAGAGACCACCAGCGACTACGACCGCGAGAAGCTCCAGGAACGCCTGGCCAAGCTCGTGGGCGGCGTGGCGGTGATCAAGGTCGGTGCGGCGACCGAGGTCGAGATGAAGGAGAAGAAGGCGCGCGTCGAAGACGCCCTGCACGCCACGCGTGCGGCGGTGGAAGAAGGCATCGTGCCTGGTGGCGGCGTAGCGCTCATCCGCGCGCAGGCCGGCCTCGACAAGCTCGAGGTCTCGGACGAGCAGAAGACGGGTGTGAACATCATCCGTCGCGCGATCGAGGAGCCGCTGCGTCAGATCTCGGCCAACGCCGGCGTCGAGGGATCGATCGTCGTCGACAAGGTCAAGAACGGCAAGGGTGCCTTCGGTTACAACGCGCGTACGGACGAGTACGGCGACCTGCTTCAGCAGGGCGTGATCGACCCCACGAAGGTCGTGCGCTACGCGCTGCAGAACGCAGCCAGCGTTGCCGGCCTCATGCTCACCACGGAAGCCCTCATCGCAGAGCGTCCGAAGGATGAGCCCGCCGCGGGTGGCCACGCTGGCCACGGCCACGGCGGCGGCATGGACTTCTGATCGAGTCCGCAGCTGCTGAAACGTGAAAGGGCGACCCGATGGGTCGCCCTTTTGCTTTTGGAGTTAGCGGCGGCCTCTCGAGGTCGCTTTTCGCGCAGGAACCGAAGGGCCTCCCTCCCTCAGCCCTCGGGGTTCCCGAACGGCGGCGGCGGCACCGAGCCACGAATCTGGGCGCGCAGGTTCTCCTCCAGCTGGAGGATGCGCTGATCGCGGTTGGCGAGTTCGCGCTCCACATCGACCAGACGAGCGTCGCGGGCGGCCAGCTCCGAGCGCAGAGACTCCTCGGCCTGCGACGCGGCCGAAGCCCCGAGCGTGTTCGCGCTGCCTCCGGGTGAACCGGCCAAACTCGCCAGGATGCCGCGTGCCTCGGCCAGCGCGGCCCGTGCATCGTCGCGCTCCGAGCGGGCGTCTTGCTCGCGGCGCTGAGCCAGCTCCACGCGGGCTTCCGTCTCCACGCGCAACGCATCGGCATCGGCGCGCGCCAGACGCAGCTCGTCCTGCGTGGCTCGCAGGTCGTCCTCGAGACTGTCCATACGGCGCCGTGCGGCTTCGAGTTCGGCATCGAAGGTATCGATGCGCTCGGCATCTTCGGCGTGGGCCTCGGCAAACCGATCGGCTTCCTCGAGCTCGCGCGTCAATTCACGCACGCGGTGCTCGAGACGGTCGAGCTCTGCCTCGAGTTCGACCACGCGGTCCGCGTCCTCGACCTTGGACTGCATCCGATCGATGTAGTCCTCCAGCTCGTCGATGCGGTCCTTGGCCCGCAGCAGCTCGTCGTCGTCCCCGGGCGCGCTGCTCGCGGCAGCACGGCTCGAGAGCCGCGCGATGCTCGCAAGCGCCACCTCGGTCTCCTGGGCCCGCAAGCGAAGCCCGGTGAGCTCGCCCCGCGTGCGATCTTCGTTGGCCTTGTTCGGAATGGTTTGCGCGAGATTGGCGCCGAGCTGCGCCCTCAGTTCGTCGGCTCGCATGGTGGCCGACTCGCGCGCCAGCTCGGCCTCCAGCGCGCGCTGCACGGCGCGCTCACGCTCGGCCTCCAGCTCGGTGACGCGGGCGTCGTGCTCCACCGCCACATGTTCGGCGCGCTCACGGCTCCGCAGTTCCTCGAGCAAGTCCTTGGCCACCGTCTCGTGGTGCTTGCGCTCACGGGAGGCCGCCAGCGATAGCTCGCCGGCCTCCACCAAGCGCGCCTCGAACGCCTTGCACTCGTCGGCCAGTGCGCCGACCTCCTGACGCGCCGCCTCGAGCGCGCGCTCCGCCTCGAGCCGCTTCGATTGCGCGTCGGCGAGCTCTTTCCTGGCCTCGCTCAAGCCGCGCTCGAGCGCCTCGTACTGGTTGCGCTCGCGTCCCGCGTTGGCGTCGCGCTCGAGGAGCTCGTGCTCCAGGAAGCGCACGCGGGCGACGGCGTCGTCGTAGTCGCCTTCGATCTCGGTGAGCTTGCGCTCCAGGTGCTTCCCGCGCTCGAGCTGCCGCTCGGCCTGGGTCTGCGCGCGGCGCAGCGACTCGACCTCGCGTAGGAGCTCGCTCTCGCGATGCAGCGCGTTGCGCGCTTCGTCTTCCGCACGGTTGAGCTCATGCAACAGCTCCGCGCTGGGCGCGGCGGGGGCCTGCTCGGCGGGCTCAGTCTCGCTGGCGGGCACCTGAACCCACAAGCGCGCCTCGAGATCCAGCCGCAGGTCGCTACCAAAACCCACGAAGCGCTGAGCGCGCTCCCGCAGGCCACGCACCAAGCTCGAGTCCACGCTGAAGTCTTCGTCGCGCGGGGCGTCGTGGGCGCCGAAAGAGAAGCCGGACAGGGCCGCCTGACCGATCACGCGGACATAGCGGAACTCCGCCCCCAACAGCCGCTCGAGGCCCCCCTGGGGTGAGCCTCGTCGGCGACGGCTACCGCCTGCGAACGGAGACGTACCGAGCACCAGGATTCCGTCCTCGCGCAGTACGCGGCGCAGCTCGCGCACCGCGTCGGGCCTGGGCTCGGGCAAAAACGAGATGTCGACGGCGACCACCAGGTCGAACACGCCATCCCGGAAGGGCAGCTCGGGGACCTCCCCGTTCGAGGGCACCCGACTGCTTGGGTCGATAATCTCGAGCCGCTCGGCGACGCGTCCCAGGCGCGCTCCCAGCGTCCCCTCGGCTTCTCCCAACAGCAAAAGCCGGCGTCCCTCGGCGAGGGGCTCCAAATAGACAGCCAAAGCTTCGTCGGTGTGCACGGTATGGGCAACAGGCTGAGTCATGGTGGTCGAACGCCTTACTCCAAACAGGGCGCCATAGTTTCATCCCGAAACGTGAGGGTCAATGCGCGGGGTATCACAAGTTTCGCGCGCTCCCAGCCGGCCCGAGCGCGAGAGGTCCGGTTCGTGTAGATTGGCTGGGTGCACGACTCGCACGGCGGCCCCCTGGACGCGGCTTCCACCAGCCCACAAGCCGATTGGCGCGCCCTGGAGGCGGCACGCGCCGGGGAACACGCGGCGGCGGCCCGAGAGGCCATGCAGTCGCTCACGCGCTACCTCGGCCGCGTAGGGCGCCGTGTACTCTGGTTCAAGCTCGTGCGGGGTGGTGCTTTCGCTGCGGGGGCGGGGCTCACTGCGCTCCTGATCTCCACGCTCACCGCGGGACCGAGCCTGGGTTGGCTCGGCGCGAGCCTGATTTGGGGCGCGCTGGGTGTGGCCGTGATCCTGGCATTCGCCATCGGCGTGGGGCGGCTCGACGAGCTGCGCGGCGATCGGCGCTCGCTGCTGATCTCGGGTTACGACCTGGGCCTCGCAGAGCGCACGCGATCGGCGGCGGCCCTGGTGCGTACTCCCAATGGCTCCCCCGAGCTGGTGGCGGCGCACGCCTCGCGCGTGGTCGAGGAGCTCTCCAAGGTGCCGCTCTCGGCCGCCGTGGCGCGACCCGAGAATTGGGCCCGCATGTCGGTGGTCGCCGCGCTGCTCGCAGTCTTCGCGTTCGGCTGGCTGACGCGCAGCGAGCAGGCCGCTTCCGGACTCTACGCCTTGTTCCACCCGGGCCAATCGGACGAGCAGGGTACGGCCATCGGCCTCTGGGTGGGGGCGCTCGAGGTCCAGCTCACGTTTCCCGAGCAGCTCGATCAGGCCCAACAAACCCTGCGCGATCCACGCCTGGTCTCGGTGCCCGAAGGCACGCTCGTGAGCATGCTCGTGACGCCCCGCATCGGCGTGGAGCGCGCGGTGCTCAAGCTCGGCGATCAGACGCTACCCATGCGAGCCGACCGCAATGGCGCGTACAAGGTGACCTTCACTGCCGAGACGAGCCTCGACCTCGCGCTCACGGCGCGCATCGACGAGCGTTGGGTCCGCGATTCGACCGCGCGGACGCTTGTGGTCGCCGAGGACAAGGCTCCCACGGTTGACCTGGATGCCCCCCTCAAGGACCTCTCGGCAGCTCCCGACGAACCGGTGCCGTTCGTGTATCGCGCGGCCGACGACCACGGCCTCGGCAGCCTCGACCTGGTGGTCCAGATGGGCCCCGGACGCGAGCGCCGCGTGCACCTCGCCAGCTTCGATGCCGAGAGCGTGCAGCAGCGCTTCGCCTCCAGCACCGACGTGGTCCCCGCGGCGTTCGGCGCACGCTCGGGTCAAACGCTGGCCGTCTGGATCGAGGCCCGTGATCGCGACGGCTATGGCGGAGTCAACGTGGGTCGTTCGCCGGTCCGCACCATCACGGTGGGCGACGCGGAAGACGCGCATGGGGCCCCCGTGGAGCTGCTCGAGCGCACGCGCGACCTGTCGGTCGACACCCTGAGCGAACGCATGGAAACGCCGCTCGCCGAGGGCAGCAGCGAGGCCAAGCTACGAGACAAGCAGTTGAGTCGCAGCACGCGCGGCCTGGTGCGGGCGCTCGACACGTTGGCCACGGCGTATGCGGACGGCACCGGCGACGATGCCACGGCCGGCCTGTTGCGCGACATGGGCAAGCGCCTGTCCAGGCTGTCCCGCGAGGAGGCCAACGCTGCCGAGGACGGCAGTCAGCGCGAGCTGCGCAAGCTCGACGACTCGGCCGTCGCCGAGCTGGAAGACGACGTGCTGTGGCTGAGCGACCTGATCGGGCGCGCCAAGCTCGCCAACGCCGAGCACTCGCTGGAGCGCCTGGCAGCTACGCGCGCGCGCATGCACGAGCTGCTGAAGCAGCTGCGCAAGAGCCAGGATCCTGCGCGCAAGGCCGAGTTGATGGCGGAGATCGCGCGCGCGCGCGCGGAGCTGGCCGAGCTCGCCAAGAAGCTGAGCCAGGTGCGCCACGACGTGCCCGGCGATTTCGTGAATCACGAAGCTCTCGAGGCCCAGGCCAGCGAGGATCCGCTGCAGGACCTGGAGAATGCACTGGCGAAGGGCGACATGGAGGCCGCGGAAAAGGCCATGGCCGCCCTGGATCAGCAACTCAACGGGCTCGAGCACGGCCTCTCCGAGGGCGGCGAAGCCTTCGCCGACGCGCGCTTCGGCCCGCGCAACGCGGCGCTCGAGAAGGCGCGCAACGAGCTGTCCGAGCTCGAGCGTGCTCAGAAGCAGATCGCCAGCGAGACCGGACGCCTGGCCGACAAGGCCCGCGCCGAGCGCAGCCAAGAAGGCGAGTTCAAGGCCGAGGCCGACCGGCTAGCGCAACAGGCCGCGGAGCTGGAAGAACGCACGCGCGAGCTCGAAGCAGGTCGCATGCAATCTCAGGTCTCGGAGAGCCAGGCCAGCGCCGCCCAGCGCCTGCGGGACGCCCGCGATGCTCTGAAGCAGGGCGACGCCCAGGAGGCGCGGGCCATGGCGCAGCGCGCTGCGGAAGATCTGGGCGGGGTGTCCTCGGAGATCACACTCGACTCACGCATGTACCCGGGGCCTGACGGCTCGCGCGCGGAGGCCGCCAAGAAAGCCGGCCAGCTCTCGCGCGACGTCTCACGCTTCGCCGAGGAGATCGAGAAGACCTTGCCGCAGGAACAGCGCGAGCTGTCTCCGGAGGACGGTCAGGCCCTCCGCAAGCAGGCGCCCGCCCAGCGCGGCGTGGGCGAACAGGCCTCCAAATTGGCCCAGGACATGCGCGACGAGGGTCCCCCTTCCCTGTCGGATCGGATCGGACGCGCCACGCGCGCGATGAAAAATGCGGCCGAGGCCCTCGAGCGCGGGGACGTGCGGGAGGCGCAGGCCGGCCAGCGCGAGGCCCTCGAGCGGCTGGGCGAGATCAATGAGGACCTGTCGCGTCAGGAGCGCGCCAGCCGCCAGGGCGATTCCGGTGAAGAGGGCGGCGGCGAGAGCGGGAGCAGCAACGAAAAGGTGGCGATCCCCGAGCAGGGCGACGACGCGCGTCGGGCCGAGCTGCGACGTCGCGTCCTGGACGCCCGCCGAGCCCAGCCGCCGGACTCGTTCATGCGATCGGTGGAGCGCTACTACCAGGAGATCCTGCGATGAACGCGCGGCGTGTGCTGTCGACCCTTTGTCTCGCGCTCTGCCTCGGGAGCGGCGTGGCGCGTGCGCAAAGTGCGCTTTCGGAGAGCTCGGTGGCGCTCGAGGCCGGCGAACTCACGAGCGCCACCGCCATCCTCGACCGCCTGCCCGAGGCCGAGCAACAGGGCGCTCCCGTGTTGTTTCAGCGCGGCATGATCCGCTTCCATGCCGGGGCCTATGCCGAGGCCGTCAGTCTGATCGAGCGCGCCATCGCCGAAGCCCCCCGCTCGCCGCACCTCGGCGACTTCCGACGCATGCTCTCGTGGGTCACCTCGGCGCGCGACATCACCAAGGACTTTGCCGAGGCGCGCTCCGCCGACGGCCGCTACGTGGTGCGCTACGCCAAGGGCCCTGACGAGGTGCTGGTGCCCTACGCGCTCGAGACCATGGCGCAGCGCCGATCGAGCCATCGAGAAGCACCTCGGGATTCGGCTCCCCGCGCCGATCCGGCTCGAGATTTATCCGTCTGCGCGCACGCTGTCCCAGGTCTCGAGCCTCACGCTCGAGCACATCGAAACCACCGGCACGGTCGCGCTGTGCAAGTGGAACCGCTTGATGATCGCTTCACCGCGTTCGCTCGTTTTCGGGTACCCCTGGCTCGACACCATCAACCACGAGCTGGTGCACCTGGCGCTGACCCACAAGAGCCTGAACCAGGCCCCGGTGTGGTTCCACGAGGGTCTCGCCAAGCTCTTCGAGCGCACCTGGCGCGGGCTCGCGCCCCAATCCTTCCTGCCGCCGGCCACCGACGCTCTGCTGGTCACGGCCGCGCACCAGCACCGCTTGATCCCATTCGAGCGCATGCACCCGTCGATCGCGATGCTGCCGTCCCAGGAAGACGCGGCCCTGGCCTTCGCCCAGGTCGTGACCTTTTTGGAGACCTTTCGCGCCCGCAAGGGAGACGCCGGCCTGGCGCAGGCGATCACCGGCATGGCGCACGGCGAGGACGCGCGGGTAGCGCTGTCGCAGGTGGCGGGCGAGCCCTTCGAGTCGCTGGAGGGAATTTGGCGCGACGGACTCGCGACACGGCCCGAGCCCCCCAGGAAGCAGACACCCAAGGAGCTCGAAATTGCGTTTCGTGGAACGCGGCGAGGCCGACGAGTCCCTGGACGTGGCAGAAGAGCGCGCGCGCAAGCACCTGCGTGTGGGTGATCTGTTGTGGGGACGCAATCACACCTTGGGCGCGGCTCGGGAGTACGAGCGCGCGCAGGGCTACGCGCCCAGCGACCCCATCCTGGCCTCGCGCGTGGCGCGCGCCTCGCTTTCCTCCAAGAACCCGGCCCGCGCCCTGAGCGCCGTCGACCGCGCCCTCTCGGACCACCCGCAGCACGCCCCCCTACAGGCCCTCAAGGGCGCGGCGCTCGTGCAGCTGGGCAAGCTCCCGGATGCCGTGGAGCCGCTCCGCGAAGCCATCCGGTTGAATCCGTTCGACCCGGGTCCCCACTGCGAGCTGGTTCGGGCCAGTCAAGACGCCACGGAGCTCGCGCGCGAACGCGCCGCCTGTGCGAAGCTCGGCGGTCACGCCCCGTAACACCAGCGGTTTCAGCGACGCGAAACGAGCAACCGTAGCTTGGCGCGAGCAGCCTCTGGCGGTACGCTGCACGGGCCCCGCATGGCGAGTTCGTTCAACCCACAAGCACCTCTGACCCCGGCGCGCGTGCCGGATGTGGAACCGCAGCGCATCCAGCGCAGTGACGTCGAGCGCGTCCAGGCCCTCGGAGGGGCCAAGAAGCGCATCGTGCAGGAACTGCGCAAGCGCATCGTGGGTCAGGAAGCCGTGATCGACCTCCTGCTGACCTGCGTTTTCGCCCGTGGACATGGACTGTTCGTGGGCGTGCCCGGTCTGGCCAAGACCCTGCTCATCAGCAGCCTCGGTCGCACCCTGTCGCTGCGCGCCAATCGCATTCAGTTCACGCCCGATCTGATGCCCAGTGACATCACTGGCACCGACGTGCTGGACGAGGACCGGGCCACCGGTCAGCGCAGCTTCCGTTTCGTGCCAGGCCCGGTGTTCACCAACATCCTCCTGGCGGACGAGATCAACCGCACGCCGCCCAAGACGCAGGCGGCCTTGCTCGAGTCCATGGCCGAAGGCCGCGTCAGTGCGGGTGGCCGCAGCTACGAGCTCGAGCCGCCGTACCTGGTGTTTGCCACCCAGAACCCCATCGAGCAGGAGGGCACCTATCCCTTGCCCGAGGCGCAGCTCGACCGCTTTCTGTTGCAGATCGACGTGGGCTATCCGTCGCGCGACGAAGAAGAACAAATCGTGCTGCGCACGACGGCCGAGCCGGGTCCCGACCCAGAGCCCGTGCTGAGCCGCGCGGAGATCCTCGACCTGCAGGCGTTGGTGCCACGCATTCCCGTGGCGCCCCACGTGGTCGCCCATGCGGTCGCGCTGGCGCGCGCCACGCGTCCGGACGAGGCGGGTGCGCCCGAAGAGATTCAGCGCTACGTGCGCTTCGGAGCAGGCCCACGCGCGAGCCAGGCCTTGATTCTGGGAGCCAAGGCGCGCGCGGCTCTGGACGGGCGCATGACGGCCGAAATCGACGACGTTCGCGCCTTGATGGGCCCGGTCTTCCGGCACCGCCTGGTACCGAGCTTCCGCGCCGAAGCCGAGGGCGTGCGCACCGCGGACATCATCGCCAGCGTCGCGAGGTCGGTCCGGTCGTGAGCCAGGATGACACGCCGGCCGTCGACCCAGGCGAACACGCTGCAGGTCTTCCGCCGCGGGCCGTGGACCCGTCGTTCGTGGAGCGGCTCGAGCACCTTCGCTTCGCCGTGGATGGCGTGGTGGACGGCTTGTTCACGGGGCTGCACAAGAGCCGGCGCCGCGGCGGAGGCCTGGTGTTCGCCGAGCACCGACCCTATCGCCCTGGCGATGACCCGCGCACCATCGATTGGCGCGCCTTCGCGCGCAGCGACCATCACCGGGTAAAGCACTTCGAGCACGAGGCCCAGCTGCGCGCCGTGCTCGCGCTGGATCTGTCGGGCTCCATGGCCTACGGCGGCCCCGCGTTCGTGGCCACCAAGGTGGGCTTCGGCGCCACCCTTTTGGGGGCAGCCGGCGAAGTCTTGTTGAGACAGGGAGACGCGGCGGGCGTGGCGCTGTTTGCAGGAGAGCTCGTGCGTTGGATTCCTCCCCGTGGGGGTCAAGCCCACGCGCGCGCGCTGCTCGAGGTGCTGGCCGCCTTCCCACAAGCGGGCGCGCAGACCCGGCTCGCGGAGTCCATCGAGCAAATCGCCGAGCGCACCCACAAGCACGGCGCCGTGATGATCGCCAGCGACTGCCTCGACCTGCGCGAAGACGCGCTGCGCGGACTTTCGCGCCTGAGCGGGCGCGGACACCGCGTGTGCCTGCTCCACGTCCTGCACGCCGACGAGCTCACGCTGCCGTTCAAGGAGCCGATGCGCTTCCTCGGCACCGAAGGTGAGTTGCCCGTCGAGGCCGATGCCCGCCTGCTGCGCGACGGCTACTTGCGCGAAGTGGCCGCCTTCCAGGCCCGGGTCCGCAACGCATGCGCGGCGAGCGGCGCGCGCTACGTGCTCGCGTCCACCGACCGTCCCATGCACGAAGTGCTGCGCGAGGCGTTGGCGCCCGAAGGGAGCTCGCGATGGGGGTAGGCCTGCCGCTCGCGCTCCTGGCGCTACTTGGCGTCGGCATCCCGCTCTGGCTCCACCGCGTGCGGCGCCGCACCCTGCGCGAGGTCGCCCTGCCCACCATCGCGCTGCTCTCCAAAGCCGTTGCGCAGCAGCGCCGCACGCTCTCCTTTCGCGACCGGCCACTGCTCTACGCTCGCATCGCCCTCACCGCACTGTTCGCCTTCGCGCTCTCGCGCCCTTTCCTCTCGCGTATCGCGAGCTACGCCAGCGAGCGCCCGATCGCGCTGGCCATCGTGATCGACGACTCGATGTCGATGGATCGCAAGGCCCGGCTGTCCGGCAATCTCCTCGAAGCTGCGGCCGCGCGTGCCGAACGCGTGCTCGGTGAGCTCGCTCCCGACTCCGAGGCCAGCCTGATCCTGGGCGGCAACGAGCCGCGCTTGCTCACCCCGCGCACCACGGACCTGCCCGCCCTCAAGCGCGAGCTTTCTCGCGTCGATCGGGTGGGCGCGCGAGGCACCGCGCTGGCGCGTGCCGTGCAGCTCGCTCAGCGCGAACTCGGAGCGTCGCGGCTGGCAGTGAAGGAAGTTTTGGTGCTCACCGACTGTGCCGCCCACGCGGGCGCCGACCGCCTGGCTGCCACCGGCGCGGGCCTGCGCATCGAGTGCATCCCCACGCGCGAATCGCGCGGCAACCTCTACGTGGCCAGCATGGCGCTCAGCCGCGGGCGCGACTTGAGCGAGCCCGCCACGCTGAGCCTCACCTTGGGCGGACACAAGGGGCCCCAGGAGGTCGAGGTCTCGGTGCGCATCGACGGCAAGCAAGTGGCCGAAGCGAGCGTGCCGATGACCGACGACATGGGTTCCGCGCAAGTCGCGATTCCCCAGAGCACGATGACCCAGGGGCGCGTGCTCGAGCTGCGCATCGACACGCCCAACGCGCTCGCAGCAGACGACCAGCGCGCCATCTCCCTCGACGAAGGCTCCGAGCTCTCCGTGCTCCTGGTCGACGGCGATCCCGCCCCAAACCAGCTGGACGATGAGCTGCGTTTCCTGGCCGTGGCACTCGCGGTCGACGACGGCTCCCATGCGGCTCCCCGCGTGACGCGCATCGACACCGATGGCCTAGCGAGCACCGACCTAGCGTCCTTCGACGTGGTGGTGCTCTCCAACGTGTTGGCGCCGAGCGACGTGGTGGCCGAACGCCTCGACCGCCACGTTGCCCGCGGCGGAGGCCTTTTGATCACGGCCGGCGAGCACGTGGACGCTTTCGCCTATCGCGGGCGCATGAGCACGCTCCTGCCAGCCATCCCCCGCAGCAGTGCGCCGGCCGATCCGCCCATCGCCGTCGATCTCCAGAGCGTGCTGGCGAGCGATCTGCTGCCCGACGCGGGCCGTGGCCTGGAGACCGCGCGCGTGAACAAGCGCCTGTTGGTGGAGCCGCCCATCGCGCCCTCCACGACCTTGCTCAACTTCGCCGATGGCACACCGCTCTTGGTGGCTGGTCGCTACCAGAACGGCCGCATCGCGCTGATGACGACCACGGTGGACGACGACTGGGGAGACCTTCCGCTGACACCCGGCTTCTTGCCGCTCATGCACGGCCTCATTCGCGGGCTCGCGGCCGTGGACGCCTTGCCCAAGGGCCCCCATCCAGCAGGCACTGCGCTCACGGCGCGTGTCCCCACTGGCGCGCGCTCCCTCTACGTCGTCACGCCGGACGGCCGCCGCCTCGACCTGGACGCCAAGCGCAACCAGGTGCGCATCGAGGACACCTCCGTGCCGGGCATCTATCGTTCCTTCGCCTCCTTCGACGAGCGCGGTGAGCGTGAGATCCGACAGCTCTCCTTTACCGTGGTCGCCGACACACAGGACAGCGAGCTCGGTGAGCGCAGACCCGGCCCCGCCCAAGATCAACCCGGCCAGGCCGGCGCGGCCCGCCCGCGCGGTGTGGAGAACTGGTTTTGGTTGTTGCTCGGCCTGGCGGCCATCGCCGAAGGCGCCCTGCGTCTACGCAGGCGTCCGCAGGTTCAAGCGTCCGCAGCCTGAATGCCCGAGACTACGCGCTCGATGCCCGCAAGGTCGCGGTGCGCGCAAACCGCCTGCAAACCGGCCTGGCTCCAGAGCGCCTTCACCGCCTCGGCCTGCCGATAGCCGACCTCCACCAGCAACATGCCTCCCGGCACGAGGTGGCGGCCCGCCGCGCGCGCGATGCGCCGGTAGAAGATTAGCGCGTCGCTCCCCGCGTCGAGCGCCATGCGCGGCTCGAAGTCACGCACATCGGGAGCAAGCTCAGCCATCTCGTCGGCCCCGATATAAGGCGGGTTCACCGTGATGCAGGCGAAACGTTCATGCTCGGCCACCGGGGCGAACAGGTCGCCCGCCCGGAACTCCATGCGCTCGGCCACGGCGTGCCGCTCGGCGTTGGTCCGGGCTACCGCGAGGGCTGACTCCGAGAGAATCGGTGACCACCACGCGCCGCGCGGGCGCTTCGGCCGCCAACGTGACACCGATGGCCCCGCTCCCCACGCACAGATCCAGCACAGGCTCGTCGCCCCCGCGGCCCTTCAGGAACTCGAGCGCACGCTCGACCAGCGTCTCCGTGTCGGGCCGTGGGATCAACACCGCGCGACTCACATTGAACGCGCGCCCGTAGAACTCGCGTTCCCCGAGCAGATAGGCCATCGGCTCGTGGTTGCGCCGACGCTCCACCATTTGGCGAATCTTCGACAGCTCGACGTCCATCAACGGGCGCTCGAGGTCGAGAAACAACGCGATGCGCTTCACGCCCAGCACGTGCGCCACGATCAGGTCGGCCTCGAGCCGGGCGCTCTCCACGCCGCGACGCTCGAAGTCCGACTGGATCCAAGCGATCACGCGCCTGACGGTCCATGGCTCGCGGTCGGCCATGCTCAGCGCTCGCAATTCAAGGCGCCGGTACTCACGGCTTCATGCGCACTTTCATCTGCGGCCGCGGCGCGAGCCCAGCGTCCGCCAGCGCGGTCAACGCCAGCTTCTGCAGCTCGGGCTTCGTGTTCTTCTGGACGAAGGGCGCCAGCATGTTCGGGTCGAGCGCCACCAGCGAGTCGAGCGCCTTCTTGGCCAGGCCGCGGTTCTTGGTCGCCGAGTAGGTGTAGACCTGCGCGCGATACAGCAGCGGAGCGATTTCGCCCGTCAACGCCGGGTCATCCGCCTTGTACTCGTCGAGCAGCTTCTTGGCATCCTCGTGCTTGCCGGTGCGCGCGAAGGCCTCCGCGATGACCGCTGCATACTTGGCCTTCACCTTGGCGTCGGGCTGACGATCCAGCTTGATCTCGTCCACCAGCGGGCGGGCCTCCTTGGTGCGGTTGAGGAACAGGTACATCATGGCGAGCTGCGAGCGCACCTCGTCTTGCACCACCGTGGGGGCCTTCTCGATGTCGATGGCCTCGAGCGCCGCGAGCGCCTTCTGCGGGTCCTCCTGCGCCAGGAGCTGCGCCCGGGCCAGCGCCTTCATCGCATCCTTGTCGCCCCCCATGCTCAAGCGCTCGATGGCCTCGCGCCGTCCCGCGTCGCCCTGCGCACCCTTCATGATGTCGAGGATCTCGCGCTGCTTTCGGGTCAGCCGGAACACGTAGATGCCGAGCCCGATGGCCGCCAGGGTCAGCGCGGCGACGACGCCGACGCCCCAGTAGCCGATGGAGGGCGTCATCATCAGCGCCGTGATCCACAGCACGGCGAAGCCGCCCACGATGGCGCCCACCACCTTCCACTTGATGCCGGGCATCTCCACTTGAGAGGCCGCCTGGGCGATATCGACTTTCTTGGGGGGACTGATTTTGGGCTTTGCCACGGGCTCTTTACCTAGCTTGCACGCGCTCCCGGCCGCTCCGACAAAAGCAGGGGGAAACCTGGTGGTTTCGCGTTCGGGGGCTGGTGTAACCCTACCCCGCCGGCCCGGCAACAAGCCCAGCTGCGCACTGCGTCAAAGTGCCCCGGTGAGCGCTCGCCAGCGCCGAGGTTTGTGCGTCGGCACGCACATCGCCCCCCGGCGCAAAACCGCGCGGGCCGAAACCGTCTGACGGCCCGCAGAATGTTCGCCGGGCTGCCCAGGCGTGTACACTGACGCAGCGCGCCCCGCGCGCTTTTTCGACAGCCCTTCGGACGTAGGAGCCGGCCCCAACGATGGCGCAGGACAATCGACTCGGTGAGCTACTGGTTCGTGAAAAGCTGATCAGCCTGACGCAGCTCCGGCAAGCCCAGGACGAGCAGAAAAAAGCCAACACGACATTGAGCTACGCCCTGGCCAAGATGGGCATCATCTCGGACCGTGGAATCACGGACTTCCTGAGCCAGCAGTACCGCGTCGAGACCATCAACCTCGACGAGTTCGACATCGACGAGGACGTGGTCAAGTTGGTGCCCCGCGAAGTCTGTCAGCGCCACGGCTTGATCCCGGTGTCACGCGCGGGCTCGTCGTTGATCGTCGCCATGAGCGACCCCTCGAACCTGCACGCCGTCGACGACATCAAGTTCCTCACCGGCTACAACGTGGAGCCCGTGGTGGCGCCCATCACCGCCATCGAGAAGGCGATCGCGTCGTTCTACGCCGTCCAGGAGAAGGTCGAGGAGATCAACTACGACCAGATCATGGAGGGCTTCGACGAGAACCAGATCGACTTCGACTCCATGGAGAGTGAGGAGTCCAGCGTACTCGACCTCGAGCGCGCCTCGGAGGACGCCCCGGTGGTGCGCCTGTGCAACGCCATGTTGCTCAACGCAATCAAGAAGCGCGCCTCGGACATCCACATCGAGCCCTACGAAAAGCAAATGCGCGTGCGCTACCGCATCGACGGCGTGCTGCACGAGGAGATGCACCCGCCGCTCAAGCTCAAGAACGCCATCTCCTCGCGCCTCAAGATCATGGCCGCCCTGGACATCGCCGAGCGCCGCCTGCCGCAGGACGGTCGCATCAAGCTCAAGCTGGGCCGCGGCAAGGAGATGGACTTCCGCGTCTCCGTGATGCCCACGTTGTTCGGCGAAAAGATCTGCATGCGCCTGCTCGACAAGAGCAACCTGCAGCTCGACATGATGAAGCTCGGCTTCGAAGAGAAGCAGCTCAAGGACTTCAAGTGGGCCATCAACCAGCCCTACGGCATGGTGCTCGTCACGGGCCCGACGGGCTCGGGTAAGACCACCACGCTGTACTCCGCTCTGGCCGAGCTCAACACCGAAGACACCAACATCAGCACCGCCGAGGATCCCGTCGAGTACAACCTCTACGGCATCAACCAGTGCCAGATGCACGATGACATCGGGCTCAACTTCGCGGCCGCGCTGCGCTGCTTCCTGCGCCAGGATCCCGACATCATCATGGTGGGTGAGATCCGCGACTTCGAGACCGCGGAAATCGCCATCAAGGCCGCGCTCACCGGCCACTTGGTGCTCTCCACGCTGCACACGAACGACGCGCCGAGCACCGTCTCGCGCATGCTCAACATGGGCGTCGAGCCCTTCCTGGTCACGGGCGCGCTCAACCTGGTGTTGGCGCAGCGCCTGGCGCGCAAGGTCTGCAACGACTGCAAGGCCCCCACCACCGTCGAGCCGCAGGCCCTGCGCGAGGTCGGCTTCACGGAGGATCAGATCAAGACGGCCCAGCTCGTGAAGGGCAAGGGTTGCTCCACCTGCGGCGGCAGCGGCTACAAGGGGCGCGTGGCGCTCTACGAAGTCATGCCCATGACCGACGCCCTCAAGGAGATGGTGCTCCAGGGCTGCTCCACGGCCGAGCTCAAGGAGCAGATGATCCGCGAAGGCATCTGGACCCTGCGCATGAGCGGTATCGACAAGGCCTGCAAGGGCGTCACCACGGTCGACGAGGTCACGAGCTGCACGGCCGCCGACCGCATCGGCTGACCCGCGACCTTCCTCCGCTCCCACCCGTGGGCCAGAGCCAGCGGCCCTTCCCACCATCGCGGCCTCTCTCCATCAGAGGGGCCGCCGGCGCCGCGCCTTGAGCGTCCTTGGCTGCCACCATCGCGGTCGGTCCCTGGGGCGCGGGGCAGCCCAAAGAGCGGCTGCGAATGCGTCTCCCCGGGCGTTACAACGGCCGTGGACCGGACCGATCTGTCCGCCAATGGGGGGTAGAACGTCGGCGGATCGTTCATCGATCGGCACCCAGATCGCGACGGATCGCACTTGATCCAGCCCCGATCGCCGACCGACGGATCAAAAAAGAAGCACGCGTGATCCGTCGTTTTCTCTTTTTATTTCAACAGCTTTTGTGACCATACATCGCTTTGGCCCTATGTTTTGTGACGCTACGTTGCACGTCAGCCGTTGTCGTTCGCAAAAAGCGATGTTAGAAACTGGACATGCGGATCAGCAACAGCTTCTCGGAAGGCGAAATCCAGGTAATGGATTTCATCGTTCAGACCCTCCTGCGCGGCGGCTCGCCCACCATGGCGGTCCGGAACAAGGACTTCGCGTCCCTGTGCCGCAAAATCATCGCGATGAAAACGCGCGTGAACGAAAAGCAGATCGCCGACGATCTCGGCGCCCCGGCCCCCAAGGCCGAAGAGACCCTGCAGCAAGTGGTCTGATCCCCGCTGCGGGAGCGGAAAACTGGCGCTGCCGGCCCTGGTTTCGCACGTGCAGAACGTGCGCTTCGACGAAGTCGATTGACAGGGTGCGTGGGGTCTCGTAGTGGGGCAGGCGATGCTGGTCTTTCGTGGAGCGCGGGTACTCGATCCATCGAGGCAACTCGATGATGTTCAAGACGTTGTAGTCGAAAACGGTCGCATCGCGCGGGTTGGGCGCGATGCAGGCGCAGGGCTCAACGGCGAGCGCGTGCGAGTGGTCGACGCGCGCGGGCTGTGGCTCGCTCCCGGTTTCGTGGACCTGCACGTGCACTTCCGCGAGCCGGGTCAGGAGTACAAAGAGGACATCACCACGGGGCTCGCCGCCGCAGCTGCGGGGGGCTTCACGGCGGTCTGTCCGATGCCGAATACCAAGCCCATCAACGACAACCGGGCCATCACCGAAATGATGGTGGCCAAGGCCAAGTCGGTCGGTGGGCCTCGCCTCTTGCCCTTTGGTGCCATCACCAAGAAGGCGGAAGGCAAGGAGCTCACCGAGATGGCCGACCTGCGCGATGCGGGGGCCATCGGTGTGAGCGATGACGGCGTGTGCGTGATGAACGCGGCGGTGATGCGCCGGGCTTTGGAGTACGCGAAGACCTTCGACCTCCTGGTGTCCCAGCATTGCGAGGACCACAACCTCACCGCCAAAGCTCTGATGCACGAGGGCGTGGTGAGCACGAGGCTCGGTCTGCGGGGTTGGCCGCGGGTGGCCGAGGACATCATCGTCGCTCGTGATCTCCTGCTCACCGAAGCCGTCGGCGGGGCGCGCTATCACGTGGCGCACATCTCGAGCATGGTCTCCGTGCGTCTACTGCGAGAGGCCAAGTCTCGAGGCATGAAGGTCTCGGCCGAGGTCACGCCTCACCACCTCACGCTTACGGACGAAGCGCTGCTCTCGTACGACACCTACTGCAAGGTCAATCCGCCGATCCGCAGCGAAGAAGACCGTGCTGCCCTCATCGAGGCCGTCAAGGACGGCACGATCGACTGCATCGCGACCGACCACGCCCCCCACAGCGACCTGGAAAAGGACTGCGAATTCCAGGAAGCAGCCAACGGCATCAACGGTCTCGAGACGACCTTCGCCGCGCTCCTGCCGCTGGTTACCCAGGGGCATTTCTCGGCGCTGCGCCTGGTGGAGGCGCTCTCCACCTCGCCGTGTCGCGTAGCTCAGATCGAGGGCGGCACGCTCAAAGAGGGCGCACGCGCGGATCTGGTGCTGCTGGACCCCGGCCTACGCTGGACGATCACGCGGGAAGCGCTACGTTCGCGCTCGCACAACACCCCCCTCCTGAACAAGGAAGTCGTCGGCGCAGTGCGGATGACTGTAGTCGGGGGAGACGTCGTGTGGGAGCGATGACCAAGACCGCATCCAGAACACCTGCACGCCTCGTGCTCGCCGATGGGCGCGTCTTCGAAGGCGTGTCGATGGGCGCCACCGCCAGCACCGTTGGCGAGGTCGTGTTCACCACCGGCATGACCGGCTATCAAGAGGTCATCACCGACCCGTCCTACGCTGGACAGCTGGTCACCATGACCGCGCCACAAATGGGCAACACGGGCGTCAACGTCGAAGACACCGAGACCGACAAGCCGCGCGTGGCGGGCTTCATCGTTCATGAGCTGAGCTCGGTGGTGAGCAACTGGCGCGCGAACGAGTCCCTCGACGCCTACCTCAAGCGCCACAACATCACGGGCATCGCCTGCGTCGACACCCGCGCGCTCACGCGGCACATCCGCGACACGGGCGCCCAGATGGCAGCCATCGGCACCGAAGACGCCAAGACCCTGCACGACCGCGCCAAGGCCGCTCCCTCCATGGACGGCTTGAACCTGGCCGACGGCGTCAGCACCAGCGAGCGGTACGAGTGGACCCAGGGCTCCGGCGTGTGGCAATCCGTGACCCCGACCGGTGGGTCGCGTCACGTGGTGGCCGTGGACTTCGGCGTCAAGCTCAACATCCTGCGTTGCTTGGTCGACTCGGGCTGCCGCGTCACCGTGGTCCCCTCCCAGACCAGCGCGAGCGACATCCTGGCGCTCAAGCCCGATGGCATCTTTCTCTCCAACGGCCCCGGTGACCCCGCCGCCGTGGGCCATGCGGCCAAGACCATCCGCGAGCTGCTGGGCAAAAAGCCGGTCTTCGGGATTTGCCTGGGCCACCAGCTGCTTTCGCTCGCCATCGGCGGCAATACCTACAAGCTCAAGTTCGGCCATCGAGGCCTGAATCAGCCCGTCAAGGACCTGGCCACCGGCCGCATCGAGGTCACCACGCAGAACCACGGGTTTTGCGTGGACGTCGACTCGATGAAGGGCAAGGCCACGATGTCCCACATCCATCTCAACGATGGAACCTGCGAAGGCATCGAGCACCCCGAGAGTGGCGCCTTCAGCGTGCAGTACCACCCGGAGTCCAGCGCGGGTCCCCACGACGCCCGCTACCTGTTCGCGCGCTTCGTCGAGCGCATCGACCGGGCTCGCTGAGCGTGTTGATAGACGGGAGGGCACGCGCCCTCCCCGCCCAGTGCGGCAAAGCCGCGCTGGGACCCACCCCGCCGCGAGGTTCGCTACGCTCACGAAGCGCCTTGCTCTACGTGCTGTGCGTCCCCCCGCCGATCGAGCGGGCGCGCCATGAAACGTGCGTGACGGTCGATCGCGCTCGCTAAAACTGTGGCGATCCCCTCACCATAGGACGTCAGCGAGCCGGCCGTCCGGTCGCGCCCGCGCCAGCGAGCCGGCCGCGAATGAATGCCGGTTCAGCCTCTTGAGTGCGCCGACGCTAGGTGGTATTTGCGCAGCATGGACAAAGTGGTTGAAAGCGCAGCGAAAGCCGTCGCGGACATCCAGGATGGGATGACCCTCCTGGCGGGTGGTTTCGGGTTGTGCGGTATTCCTGAGTTGTCCATCGCTGCCCTGGTCGAGAAGGGCGTCAAGAACCTCACCGTGGTCTCCAACAACTGCGGGGTCGACGACTTTGGCCTCGGGCTGATGCTGCGGAACAAGCAGATTGCCAAGATGGTCTCGAGCTACGTGGGCGAGAACAAAGAGTTCGAGCGCCAGGTATTGAACGGGGAGCTGCAGGTGGAGCTCACGCCCCAGGGCACGCTCGCGGAGAAGCTGCGGGCCGGTGGCGCGGGCATCCCGGCGTTCTTCACGCCAGCGGGCTACGGGACGCAAGTCGCCGAGGGCAAGGAGACGCGGCGCTTCGGCGACAAGGCGTACGTGCTGGAGCAGGCGATCACCGGCGACTTCGCCATCGTGAAGGCCAAGCGCGGGGACCGATTGGGTAACCTCGTCTTCGAGAAGACCGCGCGCAACTTCAACCCGCTGTGTGCCATGGCGGGTCGCATCACCATCGCCGAAGTGGAGGAGTTGGTGGAAGTCGGGTCGCTCGAGCCCGACCAGATTCACCTGCCAGGCATCTTCGTGCAACGCGTCGTCGTGGGCACGGGCAAATACCAGAACCGCATCGAACGCGTGACCACGCGCAAGAAGGGATAATCGCCTTATGTTGACTCGGGAGCAGGTTGCTAAACGGGCTGCCCAGGAATTTCAGGACGGCAACTACGTCAATCTGGGCATCGGCTTGCCCACGCTCTGCGCCAACTACATCCCCGATGGCGTGGAGGTGCAGCTCCACAGCGAAAACGGCCTGCTCGGCACGGGTCCTTTTCCCCTTGAAGGCGAGCAAGATCCCGCGCTGATCAACGCGGGAAAGCAGACGGTCACCGCCCTCCCCGGGGCCGCCACCTTCGACAGCGCCACCTCGTTCGCGATGATCCGTGGCGGTCACGTCGACGTGGCGGTGCTCGGCGGCATGGAGGTGTCCAAGACCGGCGACCTGGCGAACTGGATGATCCCCGAGAAGATGATCAAGGGCATGGGCGGCGCGATGGACCTCGTGCATGGCGCCAAGAAGGTCATCGTGATCATGGAGCACACCAACAAGGAAGGTGAGCCCAAGATCCTGAACGAGTGCAAGCTCCCCCTCACCGGCGTGGGCGTGGTGCACCGTATCATCACGGATCTGGCGGTGATCGATGTGACCAAGGAGGGGCTCGTGCTGCGCGAGGTGGCGCCGGGTGTGAGCGCGGCCGAGGTGCAGGCCAAGACCGAAGCTCCCTTGTTCGCCTCCGAAGACCTGAAGCCCATCGAAGTCTGAGCAGCGCCCATGCCCAAGGCCAAAGGCGCGTCCAAGACCAGCGCCGGCCTCTTGATGGTGCGGCGCTGTGGTGTCAGCTGGGAGTTCTTGCTCGCTCATCCGGGCGGGCCCTTCTTTGCCCGCAAAGACGACGGCGCCTGGAGCGTCCCCAAGGGACTCCCCGAAGGCGAAGAAGACCTGCTGGCAGCCGCCAAGCGTGAGTTCGTGGAGGAGACCGGGTTCGACTGCGAGAGCGACACCTATCTCCCGTTGGGCCACGTGGTGCAGGCTGGTGGGAAGACGGTGCACGCCTGGGCCTTCGTGGGGGACTGCCGCCCGGAGGAGCTCAAGAGCAACACCTTCATGCTCGAGTGGCCGCCCAAGAGTGGGCGCATGCGCGAGGTGCCGGAGATCGATCGCGTGGCGTTCTTCGATGCGGAGCGGGCGCGCGTGAAAATGAATCCTGCCCAGTCGGCGTTCATCGATCGCGCACTGGCGCTGCTGCGCTGATCCCCCTGTTTTTTGTCCGAATGGCCTTCAAGGATCCGGGCGCGATGTGCAGGCGATCGCGAGGCGCTGTCGCGTGATGTGCGAGAGCTGCGACAAGCGCCTCTAAAAACCTGTCCAAAAACCCACGTAAAACATCGTTTACTTGGATGATTGAATCCAATCTAAGTTGTGACTTGGCTCCTCAATCTACGGCGGTTGAAACAATCTGACGAGAACGGATAAGATCGTGACCGTTGTCTTCCCTGTTTCAGGAGCGCCCGATGCGTCGTGGTCCAAGCTGGTTCCGAGCAGCTTTCTTGTGTTGTTCCTTGCTGGTCGTCGCGTGTAGCGGCGATGGCGGCAAGGGTGGTGGTCGCATCAAGCCCGACGGCGACGATGCCGGCGATGGCAATGATGGCGGCGGCCACTTCGATTGGGATACCGACGCCGGCCAAGACGCATCCACTGCAGGATGCAAGAAAGTCTGCGATCCGGACGACTGCGGTGAAGCAGTGGCCGATCGTTGCGGCGGGTTCCTCAGCTGCAGCAGCTGTACGGACGGCAAGATTTGCGGCGTCCTCCGGGAAGACAAGTGCGACTTTCCGCAGCCGGCTCAGTGTACGCCGAAGACCGCGGCCGAAGTCTGCGTCGGCAAGTGCGGCGCGGTGGCGGATGGTTGTAGCGACGTCATCCTGTGTGACGGCTCGAACGGCGGCCTGACCTGCGGCGCGAGCCAGTTCTGTAAGAACGAAGCCTGCGTGGACCCCGCAGGCATCCCGCCCAAGCAGCCGAGCGAAGTGTGCTCGGGCAAGTGCGGCTTCGTGAGCGATGGCGTCAGCGGCGTGGTGGAGTGTACCGGCGCCAACGGCGGCCTCACCTGCGCAGCCGACGAGATTTGCCAGGGCAATGCCTGCGTCGATCGCCCGCCGGAGCCCGCCTGTCTGACGGCGGCCGACTGCACGGGCAAGTGCGGCTTCATCAACGACAAGTGCGGCGGGTTCATCGACTGCGATCCCAACCACAACGTCTGCGGCGCCGGCTACGAGTGCAAGAGCAACGCCTGCACGCAGATCCCGAACGTGCCCAACCCGCCGGCGTGTCAGCCGACCCAGACCATCCAGCAAGCCTGCGCCAACAAGTGCGGCTTCGTGAACCACGAGTGCGGCGTCTACGACTGCAGTTCGCTCGGCGGCGCTGGCAACACCTGCAGCGGCGGCAAGGTCTGCACCAACAGCACCTGCGTCACGCCCACCGTGCCCGTCTGCACGCCGGACACGTCGAGCCACAACAAGTGCCCGGCGGTGGCTGGAAAGACGGCCTGCGGTAGCGTCCCCCAGTACGAGTGCAACGCCAACTACGACTGCGGCACCTGCGGCAACGGCGAGACCTGCGGCGCCGGCGGCGCCAACCTGTGCGGCACCACGCCGACCTGCCAGGCTCCGACCATCGCGACGGTTTGCAACGGCAAGTGCGGCGTCCTGCCCACCGGCTGCGGCAACGCGACCTACGACTGTGACGCCTATCACGGCGCCTGCAGCGGCGGTCAGACCTGCGGCGGCGGCGGCAAGTCGAACGTGTGCGGTACGCCCGCCACCACCTGCGTACCCCACGACTGCCAGGGCTCGACCTGCGGCAACTCCACGGACGGCTGCGGTCACCAGATCAGCTGCTGGCCCCAGGGGCAGACCCAGTGCGCCGCCGGCTCCACCTGCGCGGTGAAGAACGGCATCCAGCAGTGCGTGACCGGCGTCGAGACTTGCACCGGCAACCTGTGCAACTCCGCGTGTCCCAAGGACTCCACGGTGACCTTGAGCGGCACCGTGATTACCCCCGGCCGCAACGGTCACAACAAGCTGCCCGTTCCGAACGCCTTCGTGTACATCCCGGCCGACACGGACACCTCGAAGCTGCCTACGATCTTCGAAGGCGTCGCGGCCGGCAACGCTGCCTCCTGCGGCCGCTGCGCGGACGAGAAGCTCGTGGTCGACGGCCAGAGCGTGCTCGCTTGGGCCAAGACCGACTACGACGGTAAGTTCACGCTGACGGGCCGCCTGCCCAAGAGCGCCATCTTCAGGATCGTGATCAAGATCGGTAAGTGGCGCGGTGTTCAGGAAGTTGCCGCCAACAAGGTGACGTCCTGCACGGGCACCTTCACGGCGGACGCTGCGTCGACCACGCTGCCGGCCACGCGCGGCGGCCTCGCGGGTAACAACCTGCCGAAGATCGCGATCTCCACCGGTAACGTGGACGAGATGGAGTGCGTGCTCCTGAACATGGGCTTCGACTCCAGCGAGTTCGCGGTGCCCACGGACGCCAACGCGCGCATCCACATGTACCGCGCCAACGGCGCCCAGATGGCGGCTGCGCCCATCACGTGCTCGGGCACCTACACCGCGAACAACAACACGGTGAACTGCAACGCCACCGTGAACGGCACGGCGAACGCCGGCTGCGTCAATCGGCGCACGGGCTGCACCACCACGAGCTCGAACCAGGACTCGAACCTGACGAGCAGCCCGACGACCTTGAACAAGTACGACATGGTCGTGTTCGACTGCGAAGGCTACGAGGAGCAGGAGGACACGGACGAGCCCAACCTCGAGACCTACGTGAACAACGGCGGACGCATGTTCGCCAGTCACTTCAGCTACATCTGGATCGAGGACAACGGCACCCTGAAGGATTCGGCTGCATGGCACCAGGACGGCAGCACCGGCTCCGGCACCGGCCTCCTCTCGCAACCCAGCGGCAACACGACGCGCACCCGCGCGGCGGGTGCCGACGCGGTCGCCCCGGCGGTGAAGGGCTTCAAGGCCATTCAGTTCGCCAAGTGGATGACCTACCAGGGCGCCCTCACGGGCACCGCGGCGGGCAACACCACCATCCCGGCCACGCCCCAGTTCTCCATCACCGACCCGCGTGACCGCGCCGGCGCCACCTCGGGTGCCGCGACCGACGAGTGGCTCTACCGCGATGTCGCCTACTGCTCCAACGGCGCCAGCCAGCTGTGCACGCAGAAGAGCGATTGCCGCGTGTGTACCACCAAGAACAACGGCAACCTCGTGTTCTGCGGCAGCGACAACGACTGCCCCAACAACGGCAGCTGTCAGTCCACCAACAACGCGGCCACCGGCAACTGCATGACCGCAGTGTGCTCGAACAAGACCGACCGCTTCTGCTCCACGGCCAACGACTGCCGCGTGTGCCAGAACAGTGCGTCCACCTTCTGCACCACGAACACCGACTGCCCGAACACCGCCAACCGCATCTGTCAGGCGGCGGCGGCGACCTGCGACAGCAACATGAAGCCGCGCGTGCAGCAGCTGTCCTTCAACACCCCGTACGCGGCGGCCTCGGACTCCATCTGCGGTCGCGTGGCCTACAGCGGCTTCCACGTGTCGAGCGCCAGCAACTTCAACGGCACCTTCCCCGATGTGTGCGAGGCCGACCACGACCTCACCTCTCAGGAGAAGACCCTGGCCTTCCAGCTCTTCGACCTCGGCACCTGCGTGTCGGTGAAGGGTGACCCCATCACGCCGCCCGGCTGCATCAAGCTCACGCAGGCCAGCTGCCCGGCCACGGCCTGCGGCCTGATGCCCGACGGCTGCGGCGGCACCGTGGATTGCGGCGGCTGCGCCGCGGGCTCGTGGTGCAACGGCTCCACCTGCCAGGTCCAGCAGTGCGTGCCCTCGAAGTGCAGCGACTTCGGCTACAACTGCGGCAGCTACTCGGACGGCTGCGGCGGCTTGATGGATGGCACCGCGGTGGACACCTGCGGCGCCTGCACCGGTAACCAGGTCTGCGGACTCAACACCCCCGGCGTCTGCGCACCGCGCTGCCCCACCTACAAGACGCAGGCCCAGGCTTGCGGCGCCGCCACCTGCGGTGTCGTGAGCGATGGCTGCGACGGCACCTACACCTGCGGCACCTGCGGCGCTGGCAGCTCGTGCAGTGCAGGCCAGTGCGTGCCCGGCACCTGCTCCAAGCAGACCCAGGCCAACGCTTGCGGCACCAAGCAGTGCGGCAAGGTCAGCGACGGCTGCAACGGTAGCTACAGCTGCGGCGACAACGGCGACGGGACCTGCGACAACCCCGACACCTGCGGTGGCGGTGGCGTGGCCGGTCAGTGCGGACATCCGCAGTGCGTGCCGCTCACGATGGCCCAGGCGTGCGACCCCCTCAAGCCTGCCGGCAACCCCAACGCCACGGTCTGCGGCTGGGTCAGCGATGGCTGCAGCGGCAAGATCAACTGCGGCGACTGCCCCAACAACGGTGTCTGCGGTGGCGCGGGCCCGAACCTCTGCGGCGCGAGCTGCGATCCGCTGTCCTGCGGCGAAGCGGGCGCGGAGTGCGGCGACGTCTCCGACGGCTGCAACAGCATCGTCAACTGCGGCGGTTGCCCCGCCGGTCAGGTCTGCGGTGCGGCTGGCCCCAACCTCTGTGGCCCCGGCCAGAGCTGCGACCCGCTCACCTGCGCCGAGGCCTCGGCCGAGTGCGGCCTGATCGGCAACGGCTGCGGTCAGACCTTGGATTGCGGTCCCTGCACCGTGCCCGGCGAGAGCTGCGGCGGTGCCGGCGTGCCCAACCAGTGCGACCCCGGCACCGGTGGCTGCACGGCCACCACCTGCGAAGCGAAGGGCGTGCAGTGCGGCGCCACCAGCAACGGCTGCGGCGGTCTCCTCGACTGCGGCGGCTGCGCGCTCGACCAAGCCTGCGTGAAGGGTAAGTGCGAGGACCTGGTCATCCTGCAGTGAGGACTCGGGGCTTCACCCCGAAATAGCTGCAGCGAATCGTTCCAACGCACGTAGAACCAAAGGGCCCCGGGGAGAAATTACCCGCGGGCCCTGTACGTTTAATCCGAGGAAGTAATTCGATGACGGAGCACAGACCGGCCTGGGACGAGCTCTTTCGTGGCTACCGCCAGCGGCAGGCGGACAAGGAGCGGGAGGAGCAGCGTAAACAGGAGCTCGCCGCCTGGCATCAGGCCCAGACGCTGCACGTGATGGAGCTGGTGCGGGAGGTCGCGCTCGAGCGGGCACGCCAGTTCGAGCAACAGACGGGCTCGCGCATCGAGGTGCGCTGGCCCAGCCGTCCGCCCATCAATGTCACGCCGGAGGGGCCCTTCATGAGCTTCCTCTCACTGGGAATGGGTCCACGCGAGGTGCACATGTACTCGCACCGCGTCACGCACGAAGCCCCCACGCTGCACTACGTGATCACCGGTAGCGCCGGGCACGGCATGGGACAGAAGCGGGTCCACGGTCGACCGGGCTGCAAGATCGAGGCGCGCGCGGGCGGCGGCTTCTTGCTGCGCGACCTGGCGCCACCGCGCGGAACCGAGGGCGGCGAGCTCGGCGTGGAGGACCTCACGTTTCGCGCCTTCGAGTCGCTGCTGTGCGGGCCGCCCAACGATTGAAAGCCTCCACTCCAGGTTCGTCTTCGGCGGCCGAGCTGCTACATCGCGGGCCATGGAGACCCTGATCCTCACGCATCGAGAGGTTCGCGCGCTGGCCGATATGCAGCTCGCCGTGGACGCCGTGGAAGGAGCCTTCCGCGCCTACGCCGAGGGCCACGCCCGGATGCCCTCCAAGGTGTACCTCGAGCTGCCGGAGTTCGACGGCGACTTTCGCGCCATGCCTTCGCTGCTCGGCGACTACGCAGGGGTCAAGTGGGTGAACGCCCATCCCTTCAATCAAGCGCGCCATGGCTTGCCCACGGTGATGGGCACCTACGTGCTCAGCGATCCCAAGACGGCGTTCCCGCTCGCCATCATGGATGCCACCTTCCTCACCGCGTTGCGCACGGGCGCTGCGGCCGGCGTGGCCACCAAGCACCTCGCGAACCTACCGCTCACGCGCGTGGGGTTCGTGGGTTGCGGCGTGCAAGCACGGATGTTCCGAGACGCCCACCGCACACTCGGTAACTTCGAGATTCTTGGCAGCCGACTTGAACCAGAGCGCTGCAGAGCGCTTCGTGGCGGAGTCAGGCGGTGGTCGCGTGGTTAGCATCGAGGAAGCCGCGGGCTGTCCAGTGGTGTGCATCGCCACGCCGTCGCTGACACCTGTGTTGTTGCGCGCCTGGATCCGCCCCGGGACGCACATCAACGCCATGGGCGCCGACGGCCCCGGGAAGCAAGAGCTCGATCCCCAGATCGTGCGCGAAGCACGGGTGGTGGTGGACGAGCCCGATCAGTCCATCCATGGGGGCGAACTCAACGTGCCGATCAGCCAGGGCCTGTTCGGCCCCGACATCATCGGGGCCACCTTGGGCGATGTGATCGCTGCCAAGGCACCCGGGCGACAGAGCCCGGAGCAAATCACCATCTTCGACTCCACCGGCCTGGCCATCCAAGATGTGGCGGTGGCGCAGGCGGTGTACCAGCGTGCCAAGGAGCGGGGTGTAGGAAGCCGCGTCGCGCTCGTACCAACCTGATGACGCTTTGTCAGCCGGGCTCCCGCGGGCCCTGGCAGGTTTTGCCAATTTGTCCGTTACTCGCCCCAAACCCATGTATTTTCGGGCCTGTCCCCATGGACCGGGACTTGCTATGAGGTGCGTGCCATGCCCGTCATGTCCGGTTCCAAGCTGAACCTTCGTCAGGCACTCGTTAGCCTGGGCGTCGTCCTCGCGACCGCCGTGCCCGCAGCCGCGCAATCGCCGACCACCGGGCCGGTGACGTCGTTCCCCCCCAACGTGGCCGTCAAGATCGATGGCGACGAGAAGGCCGTGGGCGACCGGTTGTTCGTCAATCGCAAGCAGTGCTTTGGCTCCCAGGCCAACGAAGGTGACGCGGGCACGGGGGCCGAGACCGCCGACGATGGCGGCACGGACGCCGGCACCAGCGCCGACGCCGGCACCAGCTCCGATGGCGGGGTCAACGGCAGCACCTCGGCGCTCAAGCTCATCACCAAGGCCACCACGGGCGACGGTGCTCCCATCCAGGTCACGCTCACCAACCTGAATACTCAAGCCACCCAGGCCACCGTCATGGAGTTCTGGATGGGCATGGGCTCCCAGGATTGCTTCGGGGCCACCAACCGCACCTCCACCTCGGCCAACCCTGGCAAGCCCGCCTGCAAGAAGGTCGGGGAAATTCGCAACCTCGACGCCAGGAAGCAGGTCATCAACTTCACGGCGCAGGAGTTGTTCACGGATCCATACTCGACCGGCATCTGCACGTTGCAGGGCCTGTGGACCCTGTGGCTCGTGCCCCTGACGAACCCCACGCCGGTCAGCGGCACGCCGGAGAACGGCATCGGGACCCCCATCTACGTGAAGTTCGAGCCGGACTTCACGCCGCTGGCAGCCGTGACCTCCGTGAAGGGTGGGCGCGGCGAGACCCAGGTCACTGTGAGCTGGAACATGGCGTCGGGCGCCAACAGTCTCACCAACTACCACGTCTATTTCGACACCAGTGCGCCTTTGCCTTCAGGCTCGGGCCCCTGCACCTCGAGCTTGCTCGTCCAGGGCCAAAATCTACCGCTCGACACCACGGGGTTGAAGAGTGAGCCGCCCACCAAGGGCACCAGCATCACCGTCAACCCCGACAGCCTCAACCTCGACTTCAACCAGCGCGTGGCCACCGCCGTGGTGTCGGTGGACGCCGCGGGCAACGAGAGCGAGGTCTCGAACGTGGTCTGCGTGGAGCGCGTCTCCACCACGGGCTTCTGGGATGCCTGCAACATGAACGGCAACTGCAAGGATGACTTCAACAGCTGCAGCCTGTCGTTCGGCGACAAGAGCCGCTTGGGCTGGTTGGGCTGGTCGCTCGGTGCGCTTGGAGTCGCGCTGTGGCTGCGCCGTAGGAGGACCGTGTGATGCGTATCGCGTCGCTGCTCGTGCTGACGCTAGTGAGTTGCTTCGTTTCGACGACTGCCTTCGCCAGAGCACCAGACACCTTCGAAGAGAACTACACCAAACCCGCGCTGATCGAGTCGCCCATGTGGATGGCGCTCGAGCTCAAGGCCGGTCCTTACGTTCCCGGCGATTCGAGTGCCATCAAGGACACCTTCGGCGGCGACAAGGGCTGGATGCTCAGCACGGAGGTCGACTTCACGCTGGTGCACATTCCCAAGGTCGGCCAGTTCAACCTGGGCGCGGGCTTCGGCTGGGCCTCCTACAAGGCCAAGGCCAGGGACGAGAACGGTGTGAAGACCAGCGAAGAGACCAAGCTGGTGCTCTATCCGCTGAGCGCCCTGGCTGTATTGCGTATCGACGCCCTGGCGCGTGAGACGGTCATTCCGCTGACTTTCGCGGGCAAAATCGGCTTCGAATCCGTGCGCTGGAAGAGCACCACCGGCGACCGCACCGACGCCAGCGGCTTCAACAACGGCCTGCGCTGGGGCGCCCAGGCAGCCTTCGAACTCGACTGGTTCGATCGCCGCGCTGCACGCCGCATGGATGAAGAGTGGGGCGTGAACCACACGTTCCTGCTGTTCGAGTACTACGACTCGATGACCAAGGGTACGGGCGACCGCACGTACCAAATCGGCGTCGGCACCCAGTTCTGACGTGTGCCCTGCGCGTCGCCAGAAGCCCCCACGCGGGCCGACTCCCATTGACACCGAAGACGGCGGCGAACTGCACGGTGTGCGCCTGGTGCTCGCCTACGATGGCACCGATTTCTGCGGTTTCCAGCGGCAGAACGGTCAGCGCACGGTGCAAGAAGAGCTCGAGCGTGCCGCGGCGCAAATGGCCGGACACCCGGTCCAAGTAAAGGCCGCGAGTCGCACCGACTCCGGGGTGCACGCGCTCGGTCAGGTAGCGGCCTTCGACAGTCGCCGCGATATCCCGGCGCGCGGTTGGATGCTGGGGCTGCACGCGCACCTGCCCGACGACGTTCGCGTGCAGAGCGCCAGCGCCTGCGCGGCGGGCTACAACCCGCGCTTCGATTCACTCGGCAAGCGTTACCGCTACATGCTGCAGCTCGGGGAAGCCAAGAACCCATTGTTGCGACACCGCGCCTGGCAGCTCGGACACATCCGGGTCGATCCGGGGCTGATGCGCGAGGCGGCCCAACACCTCGAGGGCACACACGACTTCGCCGCGTTCCGCTCGGCCGACGACGAGCGCGAGAGCACCGTGAGGACCCTGTGGTCGGTGGGCGTGCTGGAGGGCTTCGCGGGTGACCCATCCCTGCTCGCCATCGCGGTGCACGGCAACGCGTTCATGAAGAACATGGTGCGCATCCTGGCGGGCACGCTGGTGGCTGTGGGCCGAGGGCGACTGCGTCCAGACCACATGCTGGAGCTGCTCAAGCCGGGAGCGGACCGAGCGGGAGCCGGTGATACGGCACCAGCGCACGGACTCACGTTGCTGGAAGTGGAGCTCGGTCGCCTGGCGCTCGAGCGGGCCTGAGCGTCCCTTTCAGAGCAGCTCGAGCACCGGCGTGCAGTTCCCCTGCTCGCAGACGAGGGCCGCTGAGCAGTCGAGAATCGTTGGCGCAACCGGGCGGCGCGGGCGGCGGTTCGGGCGGCGGTTCGGGAGGAGGCACGCACTTGTCGCCTCCGTCCGAGTCCATGATGGCGCGGTCGTAGTGCATGTCGTGGGCCCCCGAGACCTCCACGTCATGAGCGAACAGGGATCCGTAGATGTCGTCTGCTCCGCCCACGTTCACGCGGGCATGGGGCGCGTAGAGGTTGGCCGAGAACACCATGGCGCCCTTGATGTCGATGTCATCGCTGCCGGCCACGTAGAAGCGCAGCGCTGCCGGACGTGCCGTGGAGCCCACGGTGCCGGAGCCGCTCAGGCGCAGGTTTCCCGAGACGAAGACATCGAGCTCGCCCTCGTCGCCGACGTCCACGCCGAAGTCGCCTGCGACGTCGAGATCTCCTTCGATGAAGATGGCGGTGCGTCCGTGCGCGTGAATGGTGTTGGCAGCGCCGCTGATGGTGCTCGCCGTGAAAAAGAAGCGCCCGCAATCGAGGGTCAGCCCCCCGGTGCCGCTCATGTTCAGGGTGGCGTCCTGTCCAAGGCCGAGATCGGCGTTGTGGTTGTGGGCCTTGCCGTCCGCGACGATGGCCGCGATGTCGACGATGGAAGCCGCATCGCAGGCGCAGGGCGGCGCGACGCTGAAGCTCTCTTGCGTGTTCTTCTTTCCGCCCACGCTCAAGCTCGACGACAGTTGGTGGCCCGCGGTCTGATACAGGTCTCCGGTCACGCCGATCTCCGCGCCTGCCGCGGCGATGTCGTTGTTGACCCAGAGGTCGCGGCGGAACGAGATGGCAACGCCCGAGATGTCGAGCGCAGCGTTGGTGCGTAGGTTGCCGTCGATGCGCACCGAGCTGCCGCTGATCTCCAGCGTGCCGGTGCCGGATGCGATCAGGGAGCCGAAGATGCGCAGCCCGCCCTGGGTCGTGAAGTTGCCGTTGGTGCCGACGCTGGCGCCGCTCTTGTTGGTGTCCGCAGGATGGTCGGAGTCGAGCGCATCGATGACGAACGAGCCGGGCAATGCCAGAATCGCTGCAGCTACAGATGCCGAACTGGAAGATGCGCGAAGCGAGCCCGGTGGTGCAGACCTGATCGGTGACACCGCCGTCCGTGGTGCCGGGAACCCGGACCTCCACGGGCGCTCCTTCGCCGGCGCAGTAGGCCTCACGCGTCTCGAACCCGAGCACGATGCCGGAGTCCTCGACTACTTCGACCGAGCCGTCGCCCTGCGCGCCGGCATCGACGTCGAAGCCGGGGAGCTGAGCGTCCTGCTCCTTCTCTACGGCGGCGTCGGACAGCGGAGTGCCCGCGTCTTCATCTGCGGGGCGATCTTTCAGTTGGGCGTTCGATCCCTTGGCACATCCAGCCTCGGATCCTGCAAGCGCGCATGACACGAACAGCGTGGCCAACAGACTCAAACTCGACGAGTCCTTCTTACTAGTCAGCTTTCCCATCCTCTGCAAAGTCGCACCCTCCAGCACAAACATGCACGGACGAGTACGCGCCTGCGAAGGCTATTTCCCTCGTGAAAATAGGCCTCAACCCAAGACTGGCGCGGCACTTTGCGGACGCCGCTCGGCCTAGCTTGGTGCCATGCGAGTCGCATCGTGGAGCGGTCTCGACGCGCTCCGCGGTCGAGCATGACGGGGCGCTTGCGCGCTGCGCGAAGCCGCGTGGAGCGCAGCGTTTTCGCGTTCAGGCGGGAGGAACGGGTGTGGCCGGACGGGAGGCGCGCTCGACCTGCGCGAGCGGCATCGCGGAGAGCTCGGCGATCCGTGAACGCACTGCGTCGGAAAGTGAATCGGCGTCGGAAAAGTTGGCCGGCGCAATCGGTGAGCCAATGTGCACACTGACGTTGCCCGGATGAATGACGAGCTCGTCGCGCGTCATGATGCTGCGCGTGCCGCGAATGCCCACCGGCACGATCGGGACGTTGGCCTGGCGTGCGAGGTGGAAGCCGCCCTTTTTGAAGGCCTGCACTCGCTCCTCACCGCCGCGCGTGCCTTCCGGGAAGACCACGATGGATGCACCCGCCGCAACCTGTCGAGCGGCGTCGTCGAGGGCCTGCACCGCGCGCTCACGTCGGCCACGATCGATGAAGACGTGTCCTCCCGCCACCATGGCCTGCCCGAGGAAGGGCACGCGCCGCAACTCCTTCTTGGCGAGGAAGCCCACGTTCATCGGCAACGCGATGAACAGCGCCACGATGTCGACGTGCGACAGGTGGTTCGCCATGAACACGTAGGTGCCATCGGCATCGATGCGGTCTCGACCGACCGCCTCGACGTTCATTCCCCAGCCCCCCGCCATGCCTTCGGCCCACTTGCGTGTCGCCCAACGAAAGCCGACTCGACTGCGGGTCACCGCGTAGATCGGCAGAAAGGTACTGCACATGAAAACGGTCCAGCTAATGGCGTGACCCGTGTTGGCTACGGAACGAAATGAAGCCATGTGACGAAGGACCGTACACCGCTCCACTACGGGCGTCGAGACCAGCCCGGCGTTCGGGACACTCGCGCGGGAGTTTCATCCCAGCTTTCTCCGCTTCGCTCCCTCCGCGGCTCCCAAGCGGTGTTACCCTAAGCCGTGACACTCGCTTTGGGTCGAGGCGATGCGCAACACGGCGAAAACCGGCAAGCGTTCGAGCTTCTTGTACCGCGTGCTCACCAGTTTCTCGTGCGCCTGGCTGGCCTGCGTTTGCCTCGAACCGCGCGCCGCGCGCGCCGAGGATAATCCGCGTCCCCCTGCAGACGTGCTCGGAACCCGCGTAGCCCCGCTGGAGTTGCCCGCGCTTCCGAAGAGCTTCGTCGAAGAGCGCGTAGGCCATGTGCGTTGGGCCTATCACCCGTCCGCTACGGAGGTGGTCCAGAAGTTGGAGCGCGAGCTGCCGGCCCTGTATCGGCGCATCACGCGAGAACTCGGCGCGGAAGAGGAAGCGAGCTCGGGCAGCGAAATCGTGATCCGCATCGCGCGTGGACCGGAGGACATGCGCGCGTTGACGCCGCACGCCGCTCCGCCGCCCTCCTACGCCGTCGGCGTCGCGTACCCCGCGCTCGGGTTGGTGGTACTGAGCGTGGTGAATCCGCAGAGCTGGTTGCCGCCCGACCTCTCGAGTGTGCTGACCCACGAGCTCTCGCACATCGCGCTGCAGCGCGCCGTGGACGGTCGCCCCTTGCCGCTGTGGTTCGTGGAAGGGATGGCCGTGCACCAAGCGGGGGAGCAGAACCTGCAACGAGTGCAAACGCTATGGGAGGCGGCTGCCGTCGACGAGGTGCTGCCGCTCTCCGCGCTGTCTCGCAACTTCCCGGCGCGCGCGCACGAAGTGAACCGGGCCTACGCGCAGAGCGCGGATCTGGTCGAGCATCTCTTGCGGAACAACAGCGATCGCGAACGCCTTCCCGAGCTCCTGCGGCGCGTGGCCGAGGGCATGAGCTTCGAGGACGCGATCCTCACTGCCTACCACATCGACCTCGCCTACCTGGACCGAGAATGGCGCCAGGCCCTGGGCGAGCGCTTTCGTGTGCTGCCTCTCGTTTTGACCGGTACCGCACTCTGGGGTGGGATCGCGGTCCTGGCGGTGCTGGCCTTCGTGAGACGCCGGCGCGATCACCACGCCAAGCTGGCGCGCTGGGCCGAGGAAGAAGCCGCCCACGAGCGCGCCCTGCAGACGCTCGAGCTCACACGGCAAGCGGCGCTGCGGGAGGAGGTCCTGCGCGAGTCCAATGTCGTTCCAAGCCTCCCTAGAGACTCAGGGATTCCCACCATCGACTACGAGGGACAGCGCCACACGCTCCATTGATTCGCGCATCGTTTGACGGGGAGCGGTTGGATGCCCCATTGTAAGGGAGGGCAGGTTGCGCGTGATTGTGGGCGAACGAGGGCGTTCAAAGGGGCTGCGCGGGTCGTTGGCGCGGCTCGCGTCGCATTTCGGATCCGTGAACGACGGGCAGCGCGCCCGGCGTCAAGCCGAGGAGCGCGCCCGGCTCGCCATGATGCACCCGCGGGAGCGGCGGGCTCAGGCCCTGCGGCGGCTCGTGAAGGGCGGTGTGGCCCTGTCGGTGTTCGTGCTGGCCCTGGGCTTCGTCTACGTGGATTTCGGGACCAAGGCCGTGCACGCGATCGTGCCTACGCAGCCATCCCGCGCCGCCGCCAAGGCGGACCCCGTGCAACCCGGACCGAAGGCGTCCCCGCCGCCGCCTAGCGGCACCACGGCCGACCTGGTGGTCCTGGTCTCGTTCGACGGTCTCCGGCCCGACGCCATCACGCCCGGTATGCGGGCGCTCCACAAGCTCTACCTGCAGGGCGCGTCGCCGCAGCTGGCGCGCACCATCGACAAGTCGGCCACCCTGCCCTCGCACGCCTCCATGGTGAGCGGCGTCAACCCCGACGAGCATGGCCTGGACTTCAACGCCTACCGGCCCGACCGCGGCGTGATTTCGCGCCCCACCGTGTTCTCCGTGGCGCACGCGGCAGGCCTGCCCACGTCGATGTTCGTGGGCAAGAACAAGCTCAAGCATCTCCTGGCTCGCCCCACCGACGCTGAGTTCAAGATGGGCGGCATGCTGTGCGAGAAGTTGCTCAAGTTCGCCCTGCCCCACCTGCGTGAGGCCAAGAAGGGCCTGGTCTTCTTGCACTTCGCAGACGTCGACAGCGCCGGTCACCGCGTGGGCTGGATGACCGACGAGTACATGGAAGCCGCCTACACGGCCGACCGCTGTCTGGACACCGTGATGGACACGCTGGTGGAGGCCGGCCGGCTTGATCGCACGCTGCTGATCGTCACGTCAGACCACGGCGGACACAACCGCGGCCACGGCACCCGGCTGGACGTCGATCAGCGCATTCCCTGGTTTGCCTGGGGCGCAGGCGTCAAGCGTGGGCGCATCGCACGATCCGTGCACACCACGGACACTGCAGCCACCGTGATGGCGGCGCTGGGCTTGGCCCTGCCCGCTGGCACCCACGGACAGCCGGTCACCGAGGCCTTCTCGAGGCCGCTGGGACCTGCCGGGATGCCCATGGTTGGCGCGCCCGTGGGCACCCCCTGACAAGCACGGCCGCGCCGTTGAGGGCCGGGCGTGGTTGTCAGCGCGGCTCGATAGCTTGGTAACCAGTCGACCTGAAAACAGCGCACGGGCACGCCAGTGAGGCAATACTCACAGGTCCATGCGGCTTCCAGGAGCCAGGTGGAAATGACGAACGGGCACGCCGGTGAGGCATGCCCGTCATGCAGCGCTCCAGTGGGAAGCGCTTCCCGAACCCTTCAGGCCTGTTCGGCCTTGGTGGGATCGAGGGGGAACTTGGGCGTCCCAGCCAGCATGCGCTCACGCTTCTGGGCGCGTCCAAGGCGACGCTTGCGGATGCGACGGCGCGCCTTCGTGATGGTGGTATTCGACGGCATGATCTCTCCCGTTGACTAGGGCGGCGATGTGTAGCCGGGCCCCCCCGGTGGGTCAAGTAGAACCGGGGAGCCGAGGGTGTATCCTGGCTATCCGAGGCTCGAAAAACCGCCCGCGACCTCGACGTGGTAGCGATCGAAGACCCGCCGCGTGATGGCACCTGCTGCGCCGCCCGCGCCGCCTACGCTACGCCCATCGAGCTCGCTGACCCCCACGATCCCTCGCACGGAGCTCGTCATGAACAGCTCGCTGGCGCGGTAAGCGTCGTGCACGGTCAAGAGACGCTCACGCGCAGGGATGCCGAGTAACCGGGCGCAGGCGAGTACGCGATCGCGCGTGATGCCGGGGAGGATGCCGAGGGCGACGGGCGGCGTGAAGATCTCGCCGGCCGCATCCACCAGAAACAGCGAGCTCGTGGCGCCTTCGAGAAGCTCGCCGTGGGCGCCCAGCAGCAGCGCGTCGTCGGCCCCCTCCCCCTGGGCCTGTGCGATGGCCAGGAGGTTGTTGATGTACGCGCTGGGCTTGGCGCCGGCCCACAGTGCAGAGGGCGGCGCCACGCAGCTGCGCAGACGAATGACGCCCACCTCGGTGGCGCTCGTGGGGTGCAGCGTGCGCACCAGGATTACGCGCCGTGCGCTACGCGCACCGCGAGGTGCCAGGGTCTCGGGATGGTCGCCGCGCGTGACCATGATGCGGATGTAGGCCTCGGGCCCCTCGACCTGCGCCAGCGCGAGCCTCACCTCGGAGGCCACCTGGGTCTGTGGCACTCCGAGCTCGATGCCGAGGATGCCGCAGGAGCGCTCGAGGCGCGCGAGGTGCCGCTCGAGACCGTCCGGCTCACCCCCGAAGGTGCGCAAGGCCTCGAACACAGCGTCGCCATAGAGAAAGCCCCGATCGACCACCGGCACCAGGGCCTGATCGAGGGGGCTCAGCTTTCCGTCGATGCATGCGATGGCTTGCACCCCGCACGCTTTAGGCGTTCACGCTCCGGCTTTCAAGCTGGTGAGCAGCGTACGCGCTTGGTTGTGGCTGGCCTGCTCGGCGACCGCGCGCTCGAGCATGGAGATCGCCTTGGGCGCGTCTCCCTGCTGGCGCGAGATATCGCCGAGGTAGAAGTAGACGTCCGCCTTGGTGATCGGAGCGTCCTTGTCGAGCTTCTGCAGCAACAAGCCACGGAAGGTCTTCTGTGCACGGTCGAGGTCGCCGCGCTTGTAGGCGAGCAGGCCGAGGTCGGCGAGTACGCCCACGTTGGTGAGGTCCACACGGTAGGCCGAGTCGAGCTCCTGCACGGCGCGCTCGAGGTTGTCCAGGCCCTGGTAGGCGCGCGCCAGCATGTGGTGGAACGTGGCGAGCTCCTTCACGCGACGACCACCGAACGAAGCGATGATCTTCTCGAGCACGGGGATCGCATCGGACTGCCGTCCAGCCGCAATGTAGAGCTCGCACAGCGGCACGAGCACGGCGCGGTCGTCCGGCACGAGCTGGCTCGCGCGCTCGAGGAACGTGGCGGCCATGGCCGGGTCGTTGAGCTTGCCGCGGTACAGCTCGGAGACACGGCGCAAGAGGGTCACCTTCTGCGCGGTGTCCGGCGTGCGCTCGACGTCCTCGGCCATGAGCTGCGCGAGAGACGCGTGGTCGCCGCGTCGCTCGTAGAGCTTGGCGAGGCGCTCGCGCGTCTCCTGCTCGCGGGTGCCCGCCGAGAGGGCGCGCTTGAGGGCCGCTTCGGCACGCTCCGGCGCGTTCAGCTTGCCTTCGGCCAGCTCGGCCAGCTGGTAACCCAGCTCGACCAGCTCGGCGCCTTCGACACGCGAGAGCAGGCGCTCGAAGATCTCCGCTGCGCGCTCGAGAATCGGACGCCATGTACAGCCGCGCGAGCGCCCGCAGGGCACCCACGTGCTGCGCGTCGCGCTCCAGCACACGCTCGTAGAACTCCGCAGCCCGCGTGCGATCTCCGAGCTTGTCTTCGATGACGGCACCGAGTCGCACCAGGGTGCTGAGCTCGCCCGCGTCGTCTCCGAGATCGCGGAAGCGGTCCGCGCGTGCCTCGAGAGCCTCCACGAGCTCCGGATAGCGACCACCGGACTCCAGCAAGCGCAGCAGCTCCTGCTGAGCCTGGGCGTGATCCGGGCTCTCCGACAGAACCTCGCGGAGCTCGTCGATGGCGCGGTTCGGATTCTTGAGCTGCTGCTCGGCGACCAGGGCCAGGCCCACACGCGCCGTGCTGCGTTCCTCGGGGGTGGTGGCCACCTCGAGCCGACGCTCGAGGATGCGTACCAAGTCCTGCCACTGCTCACCGGAACGATAGAAGCGCTCGAGGGCATCCATCGAAACGGCGTCGTTGGGTTCGTCGTCGAGGTTCGCCAGGTGCAGCCGGATGGCGCCCTCGCGGTCCTCGAGCTGGTCGGCGCGTAGCACCGCCGCGCGATGGCGCAGGGTCTGGCGCACACTGGGGTCGGACTCGGCGTCGATGCGGCGATCGTAGAGCTGAGCCACCTTGCCCAACCTGCCTTCGGCCTCCTGCAGTCGGATCAGCTCGTCGAGCGCGTTGAGCGCGCTGCTGTCCATGCTGAGCACGCGCTCGTAGCAAGCTATGGCGCGCTCGCGGTCACCCGCGCCGCTCTCCGCGATGGCTGCGGCCTCGCACAGACGCAACACGGCCTGTCCGCGATCGCTGTCTCGCTCGGCCCACACGCTCAGCGCTTCCACGAGATCGCGGTGGCGGCTGCCCTCGCGCAGCAGGCTCACCAACTGCTCGTGGGCGGGCTCGTACTCGGGATCCATGTCGAGGGCGCGTCGCAAAGACTGCTCTGCGCGATCGGTGTCCCCCAGGCGCTCGCGGTACCAAGTGTAGCCGCGCATCCACAGGTCACGCTTGTCCATGCGGCTGACATCGCCGCCGCGCGTGGCCGTCTCGACGAGGCCCGACAGCACGTCGAAGCTGCCGGCCGCGGTCGCCACCCGCTCGATCTCGTCGAGCAGGCCGTGGTCGCTCGGATCGGCCTCGAAGGCACGTCGCAGTGCCTGCGCGGCGCGCCCGAGGTCTCCGAGCTCGCGCTCGAACAAGCTCGCCAGGTCGGTCAGCAGCGAGACGCGCTCGGACTGGCTGCCTGCCTGGCGGATGCGGGTCTCGTAGAGCTCCGCCACGCGGTCGAGTTTGCCGGACTGGCGATAGACGCTGTCGAGGACATCGACGACCTCCGAGGCCAGATCCGGGTTCAACAGCAGGCGTTCGAGGGCGCCGGTGGCGCGGGCGTCGGAGGGCTCGCGGTCGATGACCTCCCGATACGCGGAGAGCGCACCGCGCGGGTCTTCGAAGCGGCTCTCGCGCAGCTCGCCGAGCCGCACGAGAAGCTCGACGGCGCCAGCGTTGTCAGCCTGCACCACACGACGCTCGAGGATATCGGCGAGATCCTCGAAGCGCTCTGTGGCCAGGTACAGGCGATCGAGGTCGGCCAGCACCGTCTCGTCGTCCCCGGCACGCTCCAGCGCGCGCTCGTTGGCTTCGATGGCACGAGCCACATCGTTGAGCTGCTGCTCCGCGATGCGCGCCACGCGACGGTACAGGCCCTGCGCGATGAGCACGTCGGAAGTCGAGCCCGCGCGGCGCGCGAACACGTCGGCCGTGCGCCCCCAGGCGTCGAGGGCACCAGCCACGCGCTCCACCTCGCCAGCGAGATTCTCGTCGTCGGCATCCGACAACAGGGCTTCGCACAGGGTATCGAACGCCGCCTGCTGATCGTTGCGACCGCGCTCGTGAATCTCCGCCAGGCGCAGCAGGCGGGCCTGCTTTTCGCTCGGCTCGGACATCGAGCTGACGCCCCGCGCAAGCAACGTGGCGAGGTCGTCCCAGCGCTGGTGATCGCGCAAGGTGGGCTCGAGGATCTCCTCGACTCGCGGCCGCTGATCGGACTGCTCGCCGATGCGCAAGAGCGCCTTGATGCTCGGCTCGTGCGCCGGATCGAGGGAGAGCGCCTCGCGATAGGCCTCGATGGCCTCGTCGAACTCGTTCTGGCGTTCGTCGTGGACCTGACCGATGCGGAAGAACAGGGCCAACCGCTCCGCGGTCGCGGTCTCCACATCGAGCTGACGGCGCAGCGTATCGAGCAGCTCGGGCCACGAGGACTCCTCCTCGTAAAGCTTGGCGAGCGAACGAATGGCCTCCATGTGGGTGGGCTCTTCGTCGAGCACGCGCACGTAGGCCTCGATGGCCTCGGTGGTGCGCTCCAGCTTCTCGGCCAGCACGCGCCCGAGCCGCAGGTTCACGTCGAGACGCTCCTCGGTGGAGGTACCGAGCTCCGAGCGCCGACGCAGTACGTCGGAGAGCGCCTGGAAGTCCTCGGTGCGCGTGAAGAGCCCGTCGAGGGCCTCCAGGCTGATCACGTCATCGTCGGTCTCTTCGAGCGCCGCGCGGTAGGCCTCGATGGCCTGCGGCACGTCGCCGATCAGCTCGTCGAGCACCGAACCGGCTCGGCGCCAGAGCTCGCTGCGCTCCACCGAGTCGTAGGAGCGCTCGACCTTGCGCTTGAACAAGTTCACGAGGCCGCGCCAGTCGCCGACCATGGTGAGCAACGCCTCGAGCTGATCGAACGCCGCCGGATCCTCCGAGTCGTACTGGATCAGCCGCTCGTAGGCCGTGATCGACGAGCGCGGGTCACCGCGACGCTCGTCGTGCGTGCGTGCCACGGCGGCCAACAACGACGCCTTGACCTGGTTGTCGGCGGTCGCCTCGATGGCCTCCTCGAAGGCCTGCACCAGGGCATCCCAGTCGGCCAGCTCCGCCGCCAGGCGCTCGAGCTCCGAGCGCGCGTGATCGTCGGCCGGATCGGTCACGAGGGTACGACGCCAGGCTGCCATGGCCTCGCGCGGCGACTTGCCGTGCGCCTCGTGCAGGCGCGCGATTTCGCCGTACAGGCGCGAGCGCTCGGCGAGATCGCTCTCGATGCCGACCAGCTTCTCGTAGAGCCAGATCTGCCGACTCCACTCGCCAGCCTGCGCGTACAGGGGCTCGAGGATCTCCGAGACCCTGCGCAGCAGCTCGGGACGCGCCGCGAAGCGCTCGAGCGCCCCGCGTGCCTCGCGATTGTTCGGCTCGAGGCGCGTGACGTCCTCGTGGGTGTCGATGGCCAGATTGACGTCGTCGAGGTGCTCCTCGTAGAGCTTGGCCAGGCGCAGCTTCAGCTGGGCGGCGTTGGCCGAGTCCGACGCGCGGTCGATCTGGTATTGCAAGTGCTCGGCGAGTGCCGACCAGGCCTGCGTCTCAGCCAACAAGCGATCGAGGGCTGCCACCGACACGCTGTCGCCGGCGACCACCTCGAGCAACTCCTGATGCACGCGGATGGCGACGTCGGACTCACGCAGCTCGAGCTCGAGCACCTTGGCCAGCTTGTGCAGGCAAGCCACGCGGCGCTTGTCGTCTCCCGCCACGTCGGCCTGGGCACGGTAGAACGCGCGCAGGTCCTCGCTGGCGCGACGTCGCAGCAGGACGTCCTCGAGTGCGTCGGCCACACTGAGCGCCGTCGGGTCCACCGCCAGCGCCTTCTGGTAGAGCGCGGAGGAGCGCTCCAGGTTGCGCCCGAACTGATCGCGGATCTGGGCCGCGCTCACGGCGAGCCTGATGCCCGTCTCGTCCTCGATGCCGACCTCGTCGAGATAGAGTTCGTAGACCTCGGCCACGCGCTCCTGCCGGCCGAGCACGCGCGACAACCGTGCGAGCGCGTCCCAGGCCTGCACGTCGGCGGGCTCCACGCGGAACAGGCGCGCGTAGGTTTCGAGAGCGGTCTCGAGGTCCTCGAGCTGCACCTCGTGCAGCTGCGCGAGGCGCAGCAGGAGCTCCTTCTTGCGCTCCGGCGATTCCTCCGCCTCGAGCTGAGCCTCGAGAGCCCGCGTGAGCTCCGGCCACTTGCTCTTGCGCAGATACACTGGCTCGAGCTGGGCCGCGGCCTGCGCCTTGTAGCGCTGGTCGTCCATCAAGGCCTCGAGGGACTTGGTGGTTTCCTCGTGCAGCGGCGAGCGATCGAGCACGTCGCGGTAGAGGTCCAGCGCGCGCTCCACGTCGTCGAGTCGCGTGCGATAGACCTCGGCCAGCCGGTAGCGCACCACCAGGGCGTCCCCGATGGCGAGCTCCATCTGGCGCTCGTACATCTCGGACAGGTCCTCCCAGCGTTCGGCACGCTGGTAGAGCGCGGCCAGGCCGTCGAACACCTCGCGCGACGGACTCTCCTCGAGCACCTGCTCGTAGGCCTCGATGGCCGCCGTGACGTCGTCCAGCTTGTACGCGGACAGCTCCGCCTGCCGCAGCAGCAGAGCCGTGCGCTCCTTGGTGTCTCCTGCGAGCTCGGTCTTCTTGCGCAGGATGTTCAGGAGACCGCGGTGATCGTCGGCCGCCTGATGCAACGCCTCGAGCGCATCGAGCGCCGGGCGATGATCCGGACGCAGCGCCAAGGCCTGCTCGAAGTACTCGCGAGCGACGCTGCGATCGGAAAGCTGATCGCGACTGACGCCTGCAGCGCGCATCAGCACCAAGACGCGCAGCTCCTCGTCGGACACGTCGGGCGCGATCTCGCGCAGCAAGTTGCCGTAGGCTTCGAAGCGCCCAGACGCCCTGGCCAGGCGATCGAGCTCTTCGAGCAACGCGCCGAGCTCGTCGTCGCCGAGGGCGCCTTGCACGGCACGGGCGATCAGCGAGTAGGCGCGACCTGCGTCGGACAGGCCACGTTCTGCGCTGGCCGCGGCGCGGCGCAACGACTCGAGGCGCTCGCGCGCATCGTCGGACTCAGCGACCACCTCGAGCGCGTGGATCAGGCGCTCGTGATCGCCGCGCGCGTCGTAGTGCGGCACCAGCACGCGCGCCGCATCGACGCGCGTGGTGCCGCCGGAGGCCACCATCTCGTTGAGGGCGCCGATGGTCCCATCGTGTCCGGGACGTTCCTCGAGCACCGCACGGTACGCGTCCAGCGCGGATTCCGGCGCGTTGGTGCGCTTGCGCATCAACTCGGCCGAGCGGAAGCGGACCTCGGCGCGATCCTGCGGATCGGTGGCCAGCTCGAGCTCGATCTGCAGCGTGTCGAGCAGCTCCTGGTACTTCTCGGATGCTTCGTACACCCGCTCCAGGGCCACCACGGTCTCGCGATCATTGCCGAAGCGGCTGAGCACCTCGGTGTAGGCGTCGATGGCCTTCTCGCGGTCGTGAAGCTTGGTCTCATAGACCTCACCGACGCGACGCGCGAGCACCCTGCCCTCGTGCTCGTTGAGGGCCACGGCCTCGCGCTTTTGCAGGATGCCGATCAGGTTGGGCCACTCGGCGCGCGACTCATAGAGCCGCTCGAGCGCCAGCATGGCCACCAGGTCGGCGGGATCGAGGTCGAGGCGTTCCACGTAGGCCGCCACGGCGCGCGGCACATCCGACAGGGCGCCTTCGCTCAGCTCGGCCAATCGCCCGAGCAGCGCCTTCTTGATCTCGACGTCGTTCTCGAAGGTGATCTGCAGCCGCAGGGCCTCGGCGAGGTTCGCGTGGTCGTCCCGCACGAGGTGCAAGCGCTCGAGGGCGCGTGCGGCCGGCAGCACGATCTCGGCGTTCTCGGCGTCGGAGGCAATCAGGCGCGTATAGGCGTCGATGGCCTTCTCGGCGTTGCCCACGAGCACGTCCCAGAGCTCGGCCAACTCGGCCAAGATCTCGGTGCGTACGCTCGGGATCTCCACGCGCTTGAGCGAGTTCTCGAGCAGCGAGGCGCGATCGGCGAGCGCTCCGACCAGAGCCGACAGACGTGCGAGTTCGCGGCGCGCGAGCACGTCGGTGGGATCGGTCTCGACCGCCTTGGCGAAGGAACGCAGCGCCTGCGTGGCGTCACGCAGCTCGCGCTCGTGGAGCTCGCCCAGGCGCATCAGCGTGCTGACACGGGCCCCAGGCTCGCTGATCTCCTCGAGCTGCACCTCGAGGATGCGGGCCAGCTCGTTGTGCGCCCCTTGGCGCGTGTAGAGCGGTTCGAGCAGGCCGGCGATGCGTTGCCGCTGGGTGCGCTCGTGGAGCAGGCGCTCGAGGGCCTCCTGCGCGCGCAAGTGCGTCGGTTGCTCCTCCAACACCTGAGCGTGCTGATCCACAGCCAGGGCCGGTTCCTTGAGCTTCAGCTCGTAGAGCTCACCGATGCGGAAGGTGAGCTCGATGGCCTCTTTGCCCATCGCCTCGTTGCGGTCGTACTCGAGCAGCGAGACCAGCTCGCGGTAGCGCTCCGCACGCGTGTACAAGCGCTCGAGCGCGCGGCGCGAGGTCGAGTGCGTGGGGTCGAGTTCGAGCACCTCCTGATAGGAGGTGATGGCCATTTCCACGTCGTCGAGGATCTCTTCGTGCAGAAAGCAGACTTGCAGCAGCAAATCGAGCTTTTGCGGCACGTCGACCGTGTTGGCGATGCGGTCGCGGTAGAGCTTCTTGAGCTCTTCCCAGCGCTCTGTGTTGGTGTACAGGTCGCGCAGGGCTTCGTAGGCGCCCTCGGCCAGCGGGTCGTGGGCTAGCACGCGCAAGTGGAAGGGCTCGGCGCGCTCCGGCTGTCCGAGCACCGAGTCGTAGATGCGCGCGGTGCGCTCGCTCAGCGCCGAGGTCTGTTCGGCCGGCAATGCCGCCATCTCGATCACGGTCGCGAAGGCGACGGCGAGCTCCTCGTGAGTGCGCGCCTGATCCGCCATGCTCGTGATGCGATCCCACAACTCCACGTTCTGCGGGTTGTCCAGGAAGGCCGACTCCAGCGTGGCATAGGCACTCTTGGGATCGCCGAGTGTGCCGGAGATCTCCGCCAAGCGCAGCTTGAGGTCGCGCTTCTCGCCGTCACTCTTGCTGGCTTCGAGGCGCTTCTTGAGCAGAGCCTGCAGCTTGTCCAGCTTGCTGGTGCGCTCGTACACGGGCTCGAGCAGGCGCCCGATGCGCAGGGCCTCGCTCGGGTTGGCGGCGGCCAGCAGCTCGAGGGCTTCGACGGCACGGCCCTCGGTGGGCTCGAGCTCGAGCACACGCGAGAATGCCTCGATGGCGCGGTTCGAATCCGCGAGCTCTCCGGCCGCGAGCTTGCCCAGGCGCAGCGTGAGCTCCACCTGCTCCTTGGCCTGCGACGCGAGCTCGATGCGCTTGTCGAGGATGCCGGCCAGTTCCTGGCTGCGGTTCTCGGCCGACAGCAACCGGTCGAGGGTGGCCAGGGTCGGGGCGTCGCTCGGACGCAGCTCGTGCATCGCCTGGTAGCTCTCGATGGCGCCACTCAGGTCGCGCAAGAGCTCCTCGTCCACCACTGCAAGGGCGTGGCGCCGTTCGAAGCGCGCGTCATCGCTCGCGGCGTGCTTGAGCAGCTTCACGAACAGCGCGCGCAGATCCTTGTGGCGCGCGAGGCCGCGATAAATGCGCTCCAGCGTGGCGCTGACATCGGCGTCGCTGGGCTTGGCCTCGAGCACCTTCTCGAGCTCGTGCGCGGCTTCCTCGGGGCGCTTCAGCTTGTCGAGGCAGAGCTGTGCGACTCGGCGGCGCAAGGCCACCGACTCCTCGCCCCCCTCGGCGTCAGCGCGCGTAACGTAGATGCGCGCCAGCCGCTCGTGGGCGGACGCGAGGTCGGCAGCGGACTCCAGGCGCGCGCGCACTTCGGCGTCGTCCGGCGCCAGCGCGTAGGCCGAAGAGGCATGGGAGAAGGCACGCTCACCGTCGCGCAACTTGCCCTGGAAAAGCTCGACCAAGCGCAGGTGGAGCGCCCGGGCGGTGTCGATGTCGCCCTCGGCCACCTGCTTGAGCAAGATCTCGTTGAGCTGGGCCACGCGCGGCCACTTCTCGTCCTTCTCGTAGAGCGGCAATAGGGCGCGCACCGCGCGGGTATTCTCGGGATCGACCCCGAGCACGCGCTCGTAGCTGCGGAAGGCGCGCGCGGGCTCACCGAGCTCGCGTTCGTAGACCTCCGCGGCGCGGAAGCTGAGGGTCTTCTTGAGCTCGACGTCCGAGGTCTTGTCTGCGGCCGTTCCCAGCACGTCGACGAAGCCGTCCCAGTCGTGGGCCTCGGCGTAGAGCGACTCCACGCTCGCGAAGTCGCCGGCGGCCAAGTAGGCCTCGCGCAAGGTGCGCAAGGCACGGCCGTTCTTGGCGTCCACCTCGAGCACGCGCTTCCAGGCCGCCGCCGCGCGCACCGGATCGTTGGTGCGCTCCGCGTGCAGCGTACCGAGCCGCGTGAGCAGCTTGATCTTGGCTTGCACGTCGCTCGTGTCGCTCAGGCGACGTTCGAGCGCGTCCGCCAGCGCGTCCCAGTCCTTGGCGCGTTCTGCCAACTTCTCGAGCGCGTCGAGTGCCTTCGCCGAGTTCGGCTCCAGCTCCAGCACGCGGCGCCACAGGTTGATGGCTTCACCGTACTCGTGCAGGCGCTCGCCGGCGATGTTGGCCAGCTCCACCAACAAGGCCAGCTTGGTGGCCTTGTCCGAGGCGAGCTCCTCCTCCTTGAGCAGCACGCCGAACAACTGCTTCCAGGCGCGCTTCTTCCCGTAGATCTCCTTCAACAGCGCGAGTGCCTCGCGGTTGTTCGAGTCGATGGCGATGACCTGCTCGAGCGGACCCGTGGCCTGGTTGTAATTCGAGAAGTGCTCGATCCACAGCTTGGCGACGCGCAGATAGAGCGCCACCTTGCGCGCCGGATCCGTGAGGACATCGGCCTCGCGCGTGAGCACTGGGATGAGGTCGTTCCAGCGCCCGAGGGACTCGTAGGTCTTGGCGAGCTCGTCGGTGGCTTCGCGGTTCTTGGGGTCGAGCTGGAGAATCAGGTTGTAGGTGCCGAGCACCATCGCATCGAGCTTCAGCTCGTCGCGATAGATAGCGAGCAGCTCCTTGAGGTGGATAAGTCGCCCGGCGCGATCGTCGGCGGGCAACGCATCTAGCTCTCCACGCAGCAGCTCCACCAGGGCGTTCCACTTGCCCGAACGGCGGTACAGCTGCTTGAGCGAGGCCAACGCCTCGGCGTGGGTGGGCTCGCTGCGCAGCACGTGCTTGAAGGCATCGATGGCACGTTCGGCGGCCTGGGAGTCGTTCTGAGCTAGGCGCGCGATCTCGAGCGACAGCCGCAGCTTGTCCTGCTCTGAGCCAAGTCGGCGCTGTGCATCCGAGAGCACCGCGAGCAGCTTGGAGGTCTCCCCGCTGGCGGTGTACTGCTCGCGGTAGAAGTCGAGCATCACGGGTTGGGCAGCATCGGCCTTGCGCAGGCGGGCGAAGTAAGGCTCGGCGCGGTCGGCGCGCTTGAGCATGCGCCAGTGCACCATGCCGATCTGCAGCAGAATTCCCTGCTCGGCGTCGGCCTTGAGCTGACGCGCGCGCAGCGCGTCTTCGTACAGCGCCACCAGGTGGTCCCACAGCTCGCGCTCGGTGAAGTGAGCGACCAAGAAGCCCAACGACTCCTCGTGGGCCGGCAGCAGCTCGAGCACGCGCTCGTAGCAGGCAGCGGCGCGGTCGTTGTCGCTCAGGCGCTGCGCCAACACGCGCGCCGCGGAGAGGTGCATCCCGAGCTGATCGTCACGGCCGGTGACGTGCTCCGCGGACGACAGCAACACCTCGCCCAACTCCTTCCACTTCTCGCGTTCGCGCAGGGTGATGGCGAACAGGCGCGCCGCGCGCGCATGGGCGGGATCGATGGACAGGGCCTCACGGAACAACCGATCGGTGTCCTTGCTCTTCCCCTTCTTCTTGTACTGCCAGAGGATCGAGGCCGAACGCACCATCAAGGACGTCTTGAGCGCCGCGTCGCTGGCTCCCTCGGCCTGCTCCGCGAAGTGCTGCGCGATTTGCTGCCAGCGCTCGGAGACTTGAGCGATCTGCTCGAGCGCGCGCTGCACCTCTTCTTCGCCGGGACGCAGCTCGAGGGCCTTTTCGTAGGCGAACTTGGCGCCCTCGTCGTCCATCAGGTCTTCACGCCGCAGGCGCCCGAGCTCACGCCACAGCACCGCCGCAAAGTCGGGGTCCGAAAGCACGAGTCGGAGTTCGAACTCGATTAGCTTCGCTGCCGCGAAGGCTTCACCACGCACCTCGTGGTTGCGCCGGGCGAACTCCAGGAGGCGCACGGGGTCTTCACCCAGCCTCTTAGGGTCACCACTCGAGAGCGCCTCATCGAGGCCTTGAACAGCAGATTGATCCCACGGGTCGTCTTGCAGGGCCGCGAGGTAATTCGCAACGGTTAGCTCGGCCATCGTCTCCTCGATGCCAAGGCATAGCGGGCCGCTCCGAACCCACGCGCACCACCCATGCGAGCGCGGCCCGGAATGGCCAAAAATCATTGAAGTTTAGATGATTTGGATCGCGCTCATGCCGGGGCCAGGGGGCATCCTACAAACCCCCTCCCTAGCTGGCAAGGGCGAAGGGCGGCTCACAACAACATGATGGTGCCGGCCCAGCTGAGAGCACCCAAGGTGATGTATCCGGAGGCCAGATGTAGGCCCGCCAGAGCCTTCATCGTGCCGTAGTCGTTGGTGCGATCGAGGCCGAGCCGCGGGTTCGCGATGATGATGCCCAGAACTATTTGGGTCACCATGCCCGCCAGGTGGACCCAGCGCAGCGCCTTGTGGGTTCGCACCGTTTTTGCGTATTTGCTGGTGCCGACCGAGGCGTGATCGGGGTCCGGCATGGCGATAGCCAGGCCGAGTGTGGTGAAGTAGAGGCCAGCTGTCGCGAAACCCGTGATCGCGTGAAACCAGGGCGTACCGTAGCACTGGTTCTGGTTGATCCAGGCATTGCCCTCCACGCAGGGCGTGTCCTGCCGATCGGTCACGAAGGGAGCACCATAAAGGTTTCGGTATTGTATCGTTCCGGCGATCACGGCCACACCCATGGTCGCCCAGGTGGCAATACCCATGGCGCGGTGGATCTTGGCGATGCGCGCGCGCTTACGAAGCTGCTGCGTGAAGTAGGGGGTGCCGGGGCCGCCGACCTTGGGCTCGGGGGGCAGTGCTTCGGACTCCGCGGCGACCTCGGTGTCGGCGTTGCCCTCGCTGTCGGCGTCGAGCTCGGCCGTGGTCTCCAGCTGGGCCACGACCGGGAGCGCCGTGACGGGCACAGCGGACACGGAGGGAGGCGTAAGGGCGAAGCCGAAGATCGGCGTGGCGAGCATCAGCGCGGTTAAGGGTCCCATCTCAGCGAGTCTCCGATCCGAAGCGCGCGTGTGGAGCGCGCTGGCAAAACTTCAAGACAGTCAGCGCACGCGGGTCCAAGCGCGAGCGGAGAATCCTAACGGCGCAACGAGCGGACGCCGGCCTTGTGGACCTTACCAGAGAGTTCGTGGCCAACGACAGCGGCAGCAACTTTGCCTGCCTCCCAGAGCTTGTCGAGGTCAATGCCGGTCTCGACGCCCATTCCATGCAACATGAAGACGAGGTCCTCGGTGGCCAGGTTGCCAGCGGCACCTGGCGCATAGGGGCAGCCGCCTAGCCCGCCCACGGACGCGTCGAAGGTGCGGATGCCGTTCTCCAGGCCCACCAACACGTTGGCGAGCGCGGTGCCGCGTGTGTCGTGCATGTGCATGGCGAGCTGATCGGGGGCGAACTCGCCTAAGAATCTCCTCAGGATGTCCTGGGTCTGACGTGGGGTACCCACCCCGACCGTGTCGCCGAGCGACACCTCGTAGCAGCCCATTTCCAGGAGGGTCCGCGCAATCTTCAAGCCCTGGGCGGGGTCGATTTCGCCTTCGAACGGGCAACCCCACAACGTCGACACATAGCCCCGCACGCGCAGTCCGTACTCGACGGCCGGGGCAACCACGTCACGAAACCGCGCCAAAGTGTTGGCGATGGTGTCGTTGACGTTGCGACGGTTGTGGGTCTCGCTGGCGCTGACGAACACCGCCAGCTCCGGGATGCCGCACTTCTTGGCCCGCTCCAGGCCGCGCGCGTTGGGGCAGAGGGCGCTGTACTGAGCCAGCCCGGGGGGGAGCATGCGCAGCACCTCCTCGGCGTCAGCCAACTGGGGGATCCACTTGGGCGACACGAAGCTCGTCACCTCGATGCGAGAGACCCCGGCGCTGACCAGCGCCTCGATCAAACGCACCTTGCGCGTGGTCGGCACGGTAACGGCTTCGTTTTGAAGCCCATCCCGAGGCGAGACTTCGTAGACCGAGACCTTGTCAGGCAGTGCATTGAACATGGCCACGACAAGGATTCATAGGAGAAGAAGAGGAAAATGGCCAGAGGGCGAAACTGTGGCGGTGGCGGTCGCCGTGACCGTGGCGGTGCGGTGGCCGTGGCCGGAGCCGTGGTGGTGGCGGAGGAGACCGTGGCCGTGGCTCTGGCCTGACGGGAGCGGTGGCGGGAACTGAGCTGGAAGCAGCACGGGCCCGAGCACGACTGCGTGAGTCAGCACGGAGCACAGTGAAGGCGCACGCGGACGCGCACGCCGATTCCCAACGCTCGACGGGGTGGTGCCCTATTTGCTGCCTGGCGCGAGGGGCTCAACGGGATGCTGCCCTATTTGCTGCCTGGCGCGAGGGGCTCAACCGGCCGCGAGATCCCGCCGTCCACTTCAACTGAAGCGATAAGAGACTTACGCCGCAGCGACGACTGGCACCCGTCATGGCCACGGTTCACAGCCACCGTCTCCGACCACCACCACGGTTCCGGCCACTGCCACCGCCACGGCCTCGGCCATTCGCCACTGCCACGGCCTCCGCCTCCGCCTCCGGCCACGGTCTCCGCCACGGCCATCGCCACTGGCCCGTCTCCGCCTCGGCCACGGTCTTCTTCTATTCGCCCATGAATGCGGTGAGCACGTTGATCATCGGCTCGACGTCCGCGGTGGCCGCCATTTCACGGGCGCTGTGCATGCTGAGCATCGGGTTGCCCACGTCGACGGTACGGATGCCCAGGCGTGCCGCCGTGATGGGGCCGATGGTGCTGCCGCAGCCTAGGTCCGAGCGCACCACGAAGCGCTGGGTTCGCGCGTCCACGGAGCGCGCCAGTTGCTCGAACAGCGCCCAGGTCTCACCGTCCGTGCCGTACCCCTGATTGGAGTTGCTCTTGATCACGGGTCCCTGTCCGAGCAGGGGCCGATGACCCGGCTCGTGGCGGTCGGCGTAGTTCGGGTGGACTCCGTGGGCCATGTCGCTCGAGACCAGGTAAGACCGCGCGATCGCCCGCGCCAGCCGGGTCTCACTAAAGGGCCCATGGGCCTCGAGCACGCGGGAAAGCAAAGAACGGACGAACAGCGAGCCCGCTCCACGCGCGCTCTGACTGCCGACTTCCTCGTGGTCGAACAGGATGATGCCCCGAGTCTGAGGTTTGGCCCCCTTCGCCTGCAGCAGCGCCCACAACGCTGCATGGCACCCCGCCAAGTTGTCGATGCGTGGCGCGAACAGGAATTCGCCGCCCAGCCCGCCGATCTGCGACGGCTCGCAGGCGAACAGGCTCAGGTCCCAGCCCAGCACTTGCTCGGGCGTAACCTTGGCGCCGTCGAGCGCCGTCGCCAGTACATCGCGCAACGAAAACCCGGTGCGGTCGCCCAAGCCACACAGAGGCACCAGATGCTGTTGGGCGTTGAGGCTCAAGCTATCGTTGACCCCGCGATTGAGGTGGATGGCGAGGTTCGGGATGCGCAGCAAGGCATCCGGCAAGCGCACCAAGTGGCTCTCACAAGCTTGAGCAGCCCCCCTTTGCGCCCCACCACGACGCGCCCTGCAATCGACAAATCGCGATCGAGCCACGTGCTGTAGAGGGCGCCACCATAGACCTCCACGCCGAGCTGCCGGTGTCCTTCTTTCACGACCTCGGGCTGGGGCTTGATGCGCAACGTGGGGGAGTCCGTGTGGGCTCCGATCAAGCGAAACCCGGCCTCCTCGGGCGCCTCATTGCCCACCTCGAAGGCCGCTAGACTCGCATCCCCACGCACCACGAAGAAGCGCGCCCCCGGCTCGAGCTCCCAAGCATCGCCCTCCGACAGCTGTCGGTAGCCGGCGCTCGTTAAACGTCGGGCGGTCTCGCTGACGGCGTGAAAGGGCGAGGGACTCGCGTCGATGTAGGCGAGCAGATCTTTGGCAAGAGTGGTGTTGGTGTCCACGCCAAGAGACTAAACCAGCCGGATCAAACCAGCTCGAACTCTTTGCAGAACACGAGCGGCGCAGCCTCGGCCTGCTCGGCCCGATAGCGTCCCTCGCGGTGCTCGGCGTTGGGGTAGCCGTGCATGCAGCGCTCGCGCTCGACGTGGAAGTACGTGCAGTGCTCGCAGGTGAAACGCAGCGCGAAACGCTGTTCCTGTTCCACGAAGGTCGGCAGCCTCTGCTGCCTCACGGGTTGATCTTGGCGACGCGCCCCGCGTGGCGTCCGCCCTCGAATTCAGCGCCCAAGAACGCATCGAGGATGTCGAGCGCGGTGTCGCTGCCCACCACGCGCGCGCCGACGCACAGCACGTTGGCGTCGTTGTGCTTGCGCGACATGCGCGCGCTCAGGGGCTCGCTGCACACCACGGCCCGCACGCCCGCGTGCCGGTTGACCGCGATGGACATGCCCACGCCGGTGCCACACACCAGCAGCCCCCGCGCGACGCTGCCTTCTTCCACCGCACGCCCCAGTGCGTGGGCGAAATCCGGATAGTCGCAAGAGGCGGTGCCGTGGGTCCCGAAGTCCTGTACCTCGAAGCCGCGTCGCTCGAGCTCCGCGACCAGCACCTTCTTGAGCTCGAGACCGGCGTGATCGGACGCCACTCCCATGCGTTGCTTCGACATCGGTCCGTCTTTCACTGATGCTTCGCCAAGATCAGCGAAGCGTTGGTGCCACCAAAGCCAAACGAGTTGGAGAGCACGTACTTGAGCGCACGCGGGCGCGACTCGTGGGGCACCAGGTCGATGTCCCGGGCCTCTTCGTCGGGCTCGTCGAGATTGATGGTGGGAGGCACCACGCCCTCGTGCAGCGCCAGGGTGCACAGCAGCGCTTCGAGGCCGCCGGCCGCTCCGAGCAAATGGCCCGTCATGGACTTGGTGCTGGAGACCCACAACTTCGAGCTCGCGTGATCGCCGAACACCTGACGGATCGCTTTGAGCTCGAGCAGGTCGCCCACCGGCGTGGACGTACCGTGGGCGTTCACGTAGTCGATCTGGTCGGCGTTGAGCTTGGCGTCTTGAAGCGCAGCCTGCATGGCGCGCTGAGCCCCCTCACCTTCCGGAGCCGGTTGCGTCAGGTGATAGGCGTCGGCCGAGGCACCGTAGCCGATGACCTCCGCATAGATGGTGGCCCCGCGCTTGACGGCGTGCTCGCGCTCCTCGAGGAAAAGCAGGCCGGCACCCTCGGCGATCACGAAGCCATCTCGCCCCGCGTCCCAGGGCCGACTCGCCTTCTCGGGCGCGTCGTTGCGCTTGCTGACGGCGCGCATGGCAGCGAAACCTGCCACACCGAGGGGCGTCACCGCGGCCTCCGCGCCACCCGCAACGCAGGCGTCGATCTCCCCGCGGACGATGGTGCGAAACGCCTCGCCGATGGCATGCGCCCCCGACGAGCACGCGCTGGTCGTGGTGTAGCTGACGCCCTTGAGGCCGTACTTCATGGAGATCTGGCCGGGAGCCAGGTTGGAGATGGTGGCCGGAATGAAATAGGGGCTGATGCGATTGGGCCCCTTCTCAGCCAACACCTTGCACATGTTCTCGATGTAGCCGAGGCCTCCGATGCCTACACCCACGAGGGTCCCCGTGCGCAGCTTGATCGGGTCGTCCTCGCCGATGCCCGCCGTGCGCATGGTCTCCTCGGCCGCGCCCATGGCGAGGTGGATGAAGCGGTCCATCGAGCGGATGTCGCGCTTGGGGACGAAGCGCTCGGCGTTGAACCCCTTGCATTCGCCGGCAATTCTCGAGGCGTAGTCGGTGACATCGAAGAGGCTGATCGGCGCGATGCCGCTCTTGCCAGCCTTGATGGAGCCCCAGGTTGTCGTGCTGTCGAGTCCACAGGGGCTCACTGCACCGATGCCCGTAATAACCACCCTACGCATTGTTCAGCCCCCGCACGTCGCCACCCCTTGAGCCGGTACGGCGCGCGCATCAGAAAAGGGAGTGACACAGCCCCCTTGACCACGCCAGCTGCCATAACGAAAAGGGGCACCCGATGGGCGCCCCTCGAACATGTTGCCAGTGACAACGTTGCGGACCGTTCGGGCGCCGCTCGCCGACCTGCTCCTGCAGAGCCTGACCAATCGCGGCGTGATGCCGAACTACGTGCCGCTCACCGGCACGCCGGCTTCACTTGCCCTTGTGCTCTTGGATGTAGGAGATGGCGTCTCCCACGGTGCGGATCTTCTCGGTGTCTTCGTCGGGAATGTCGATCTCGAACTGCTCCTCGAACGCGAGCACGAGCTCGACGATGGCAAGGGAGTCGGCTCCCAAATCATCGATGAACGAAGCGGCCTCTTTGACTTCGGCCAAGTCGACATCGAGCTGCTGGGAGATGATCTCCTTAACCTTGTCGGCGATTTCCATCCGTTCCTCCGAAACCTCAAGGGCGGCCTCGACCGCCCTACTTTTGCTCGCGCGTAGAACTCCGCGCTCGACATCTGGGTGGCCGGAAAAGCCGGCCCTTCAAAAATGGCCGGGAAGACCGGCCTCCATCACACGTACATTCCGCCGTTGACCCGTAGCACCTGACCAGTGATGTAGCTCGCTTCTTCGGACGCGAGAAACAACACAGCTGCCGCTACTTCCTCGGGGCGTCCCACGCGCCCGAGCGGCGTCTGATCGACGATGCCCTTCTGCACCGCCTCCGGGAGCGAAGACGTCATGTCGGTATCGATGAAGCCCGGCGCAACCACGTTGACGGTGATTCCGCGCGATGCGTACTCCCGAGCCAGTGTCTTCGTCAACCCGATTATGCCCGCCTTGGAAGCCGAGTAAACCGCCTGTCCGGGGTTGCCCGACTCGGCCACCACACTCGACAGGTTGATGATGCGACCCTGCTTGGCCTTCATCATCGTGCGGATGGCTGCCTTGGCGCAGTACAGGGGACCGGCGACGTTGATGGCGAACGTGCGGTCAATCTCCTCCTGCTTCACCCGCAGGAGGAATCTGATCCATGGCAATGCCGGCGTTGTTGACCAGGATGTCCACCCGCTTGTGAGCGTCGGTGATCTCCTTGAACGCCTGCTGCACGGCCTCTTCGCTGGCCACATCGAATTGCTTGAGCTCGCCGCGACCACCGGCCTGGAGGATCTCATCGAGCACCTCCCGGGCCTTGGCCTCGTTGCCCGCGTAGTTCACCACCACATGGGCGCCTGCGCGCGCGAGCACGACGGATATCGCACGACCGATGCCGCGCGAACCGCCCGTGACGACCGCCACCTTCCCGTCGAGCCGAAACATGCCTAAGCCTTAGGCCTGCTCGTTCGAGGTCTTGACGACTTCCTTACCCTTGTAGTGTCCACACGCCGGGCAAACCCGGTGAGCCACCATCACGTCCCCGCAGTTCGGGCAGGGAATGAGGTTGGGTGCACTGACCTTGTCGTGGTTGGCGCGGCGGGAATTTCGCCGAGACCGCGGGGTCTTTCTCTTCGGAACGGCCACGGAATCACTCCTTCTCGCGCTCGCCCTTTTTGGCGAGCTTCATTAACGGTGCAAGACGAGGGTCGATAGCACCCTCGCCGAAACCTTTGGAGGAATGCACGCCTTCCGGCGCTCGCATGTCCTCGGGCACGTCCAGGTTGGGGCACTCCCAACCGAGATCGCACTTGGGCTGCATGGGCAGCTCGAGCAGCAGATAGTCCCGCACCAGGTCGTCGATGAGCACCTGATCGCCCGTGTAAAACTCACGATCGGGCTGGTCGGGATCGATATCGTCGTCTTCTTCGTTGTCCTGGTGGTGCGCCGCGCGACCTTCGGTCTCGCTGGTGGGCGCGTAGAGCGCCGCCAGGTCGCACTCGACCTCGAGCGGCAAACCCTTGAGACAACGAGCGCATTCGGTGATGAGCCGGGCCCGCGCGTGGCCGTGAACGAGGATCTCGCGGCCGTTGCGCTGCGCGTGCACCTCAACGGCCCCAGGGCCCTGCGAGGTGTCGCCGTGCACGCCGGTGTCTGCCAGGACACGCTCCAGCCACGCCTCGTCGAGAGCAAAGACGAAGTCTTTGCCCTGAGCATCGAGGTCATGGATGGGTATCGACAAATCGGCCATTTTCACGAATCATTTCGCCAGGATAGACGCTTTAACGGCCGGCGAAGCGGAGCCGGAAGGGTAGCTCGCACACCTAGGCTGTCAAGGTGCGGCCGAAAGGCCGTTGGCGGTCACCCGCAAGGTAGCCACCGCAGGCGGCAGGCGCCCGCCGTCGGCACGGAGAGCGCCGGTTCGACCAAGACGCGGGACCACCATCGCCAACCCGCTCGGCTTGGGCCCTGGTGCGGGCTGCATGGCCTGGACCTCGGGATACGCGAAGATTCCACCGCGAGCGCCGATCGCCTGGGCGAGCTTGGCGAGTTCGGGGCTGCCCACGTCCCCCTGCCCTGCGGTGCGCGTGATTCCCCAGCCGGCCGGCGCGTTCCAACCGAGCAGCCAGGTGTGCTCCTTGTCGGAGCGGCCCAGCGCCTCCTCGAGTGCGTCGAGGTCGGCCTGCTCGAAGCCACAGCTGCGCTCGTCGCGCGCGTAGCGACCCAGGGCAGCGCCCGGCAAGATCGCGAAGCGCTCCTTGTTGAGGCGCAGCTCGCGCAGGCCGCTGCCGTGCACCATGAACTCGGCACTTTGATCATCGAGGTGCTCGAACGCGGCGTCGACGAGCTCGAGCTGATCGGCGCCACCCGGGATGAACAGAGTGGGAACGCGCAGGCCGGCCAGCGCAGTCAGATTGGCGCTGGCGATTTCGAGGGTGTCCCCGAGGCCGCCGAGATAGAGCAGGACACTGGGCTTGGTGTCCGCCAAGCGCGCCAGGTCCGTGCGCGAGAAGGCGCCCCCCACCGGGCCCGTAAACGCGGCTACACGCAGCTCTCCAGACCCGCGCAGGGTGAGTGTGCGCTCCTCGATTTGCAGCTCCAAGCCGGCCAGCTTGCTCGTGCGTTCGCTCGGCGCAGCATGCTCCGCGCAGCGGACGAAGGCGAAGGAGTCCACCTCACCGCCCATGCGCGAACAGCTGCAAGCCTGCATGCCTAGCGCGAGCGAAAAGTGTGCTGACCACCAAAGCTTGGTCAAAGCGCGTAAACCCATGGGACCGGCCATGTATCACACGGGGGCGCGGCGTGAGCGCCGAGGAGACGCCGATTCGGTCGAGAGGGCCAACTCACGGGGCGGCGCGGTCCTTGTGGATGCGCTAGAAAAGCCACTAGTTTCAGCGTCGCTGAACACGTAGCGCCAAGCACGGAGCGCGTCACGCCCCCGTCGAAGTCGAACGGACGCGTCAGTGTCGCGAGCGCGTGGCCCCAGAGCGAGTGAGAGAAACCATGAACGAGTCGTTTCGGCATTTCAAAGGCACGAACAGCTACCTCACGAGCGAGGCCCTCGAGTCCGCGGTCAACGTCGCACTCGCCCTCGAGCGCCCCCTGCTTGTGAAGGGTGAGCCGGGCACCGGCAAGACTCTGCTCGCCGAAGCCATCTCGCAGGGACTCGACATGCAGCTCTTGCGCTGGCACGTGAAGAGCACCACGCGCGCCCAGGACGGCCTCTACGTGTACGACACCGTGCAGCGTCTCTACGACTCGCGCTTCAACGACGGCGACGTCAAGGACATCAAGCGCTACATCAAGCTCGGGCCGCTCGGGCAAGCGTTTGCCTCCGACAAGCGCGTCGTGCTGCTCATCGACGAGATCGACAAGGCGGACCTCGAGTTCCCGAACGACCTCTTGCACGAGCTCGACCGCATGCGCTTCTTCATCCCGGAGACGGGTGAAGAGATCGTGGCCAAGCAGCGCCCGGTGATGATCATCACCTCCAACAACGAGAAGGAGCTGCCCGACGCGTTCCTGCGCCGCTGCGTGTTCCACTTCATCGACTTCCCCGAAAAAGCCCTGATGCGCGACATCGTGGCCGTGCACCATCCGAAGCTCGACGAGTCTCTGGTGGATCAGGCCATCAACACGTTCTTCCAGATCCGCGAGATGCGCCGGCTGCGCAAGCGCCCGAGCACGAGCGAGCTCATCGACTGGATCTCGGCGCTCAAGGCCTCGGGCATCAAGAATGTGAAGCTCGAGAAGAACCTCCCCTTCCTCGGCACGTTGCTCAAGAAGGAACAGGACCTGATCGCCTACGCGGATCAAATCGCGGGCGGCTCGCAGTGGCGGTCGTGACGCCATGTTCATCCCGTTCATCTACGAGCTGAGGTCGCGCAAGGTCCCGGTGGGCACCACCGAGGCGGTGATGCTCGCCAAGGCCCTCGACATGGGCCTGCACGAGAGCTCCCTGGACGGGTTCTATTACGTGGCGCGCGCGCTGTGCGTGCACAACGAGGCTCACCTCGACGCGTTCGACGACGCGTTCTTGCACCACTTCAAGGGCGTGGAGCGCGGCGCGCTGGAGATCAAGGCACAGATCTTCGAGTGGCTGAAGGACGCCAAGGAGAACTTCCCGGAGCTCACCGAAGAGGAAAAGAAGCTGTTCGAGCAGTTCGATCTGGAGAAGCTCCAGGAGATGTTCGAGGAGCGCCTGCGGGAGCAAAAGGAACGCCACGACGGCGGCGACAAATGGGTCGGCACCGGCGGCAAGTCGCCCTTCGGCAACAGCGGCGCGGCCCGCAAAGGCATCCGCGTGGGCGGCGGACAGGGCAAGAATCGCTCGGCGATCCGGGTCGCTGGCGAGCGCGCGTACAGGGCCTACCGCAACGACGTCACGCTGGACACCCGCCAGGCCGGCGTGGCGCTGCGCAAGCTGCGAGCCTTCATCCGGGAGGGCGCCGATGAGGAGCTCGACCTCGAGGGCACCATCGATGCGACGGCCAAGAACGCCGGCGAGCTCGATGTGAAGGTGCGTCCGCCGCGTCGCCCGAACACGCGCGTCATCCTGATGATGGATGTGGGCGGCTCCATGGATCCTTACGCGGAACTCGTGTCACGGCTCTTCAGCGCCGCCAGCAAGGCCACGCACTTCAAGGAGCTGCGCACGTACTACTTCCACAACGCGGTCTACGGACAGATCTACAAAGACGCGCGCTTCAGCGAGAAGGTGCGGGTCAACGACCTCATCCACGAGTGCGGACCGCACTACAAGCTGATCATGGTGGGGGACGCGATGATGGCGCCCTACGAGCTCTTGGCGTCCAACGGCTCGGCCTACCTGGGAGAAGACGACCAGCAGCCAGGCATGTTCTGGTTCATGACGCTCGCGCGTCACTTCGAGCGCTCGTGTTGGCTGAACCCGGAGCCCGTGAACTACTGGCAGGGCAACACCATCGAGGTGGTGCGTCAGGCGTTCGAGATGTTCCCGCTCACGGTGGACGGCCTAGGCGAGGCCGTGGCGCATTTGATCAAGGGCAAGAAAGGCCGGCGCGCGGCTTGATTATCGGGGAGGGCACGCGCCCTCCCCGCCCGTCACGGCAAAGCCGCGACGGGGCCCACCCCGCCGCGAGGGTCGCTGCGCTCACGGTGCTCTCCTCGTTCTCGACCGAGGGCACGCGCCCACCCCGCCGCGAGGGTCGCTCACGAAGGCCCTTGATTGGCGGCTTTCGGCGGGAGAGCGCGGCCCCACTCCGCCGCGGTGCGCCGGAGGGCCTGCACGCGGGCGTGGTCGGCACGCAGGCGGGGGAGCAGGCGGAGATGGGTGCGGTCGAGGCGTGCGAAGAATGCCGCGTCGAGGCGGATGCCTGCGTGCACGCGCTGGTAGAGCTCGTCGCAGGTAGTGAGCGCGTCCCGGTCGAGTTCCTCCGGGAACTCGGTGCTGGCCGGCGCGTACTGTGTGCGTAGCTCGCCGTGGATTTGCGCGATGGCGCGCGCCGGGTCACCGGCTCCCAGAAACGCGAGGGCCGCCTCAACGCACTCGCCAGGGCGCGCCAGCACACGCGCGTAGCTCACCAGGTGCAACGGATAGCGCCGCAGGGCGGCATCGCGCAGGAGCCCATAGTTGTCGTTCCACCAGGCCAGCACGGGCGAGCGCATGCAGGGCTCGCGCGGCTCGCTGGGCGCCAGGCCGCGTGCACTGCGCAGGGCAGCGCGACTTTGGTTTTCGATGCGATAGAGCCGCTCCACCGAGTGCTTGTATTCCTGCCAGGGGCGGATCGTGGCGATCACTCTGTGCACGAACCGGAGCTCGGTGCGCAAAAGGCCCGGCACGAACACCTTCACGGCCACGCGCTGCGTCGCGAGCGGGCACAGGTACTCGCCGCTGTGGGGGTCAGGGTTAGTCGCGTAGTAGATCCCGCGCCGGAGGGGCGACTCGTAGAACCCCAGCCGATTGCCCGCGCGGATGGTGTCGGCCCAGTTGCGCGGAAACGCCTCACCCACGATCGCGTAGCCGGCGGCCTTGAGGATCTGCATCCACATCGAGGTGCCCGAACGCTTGGTCCCCGTGACGATGATCATGGCCTCTCGAAGTGTACCCCACGCCCGCCGCGGCCAACCCTGCGAAGACCCGGATTTAAATGGGCATTCGTCCGACGCTCCGAATTGGAATGAGGGGTGCCTCTAGCGCCGCTTGGGTGCGCGCAGGAGCAGCTCGCAGGGCCTTGTCGCTTTCTTGGAGAGAGCCTGGCCCCCAATCGACACTGACTCGGTGGAAGCTCCGCGTCTGCTCAGCGAGCGCTCGCTTGAGGAACTACTCTGGACGACCTTGGCCGCCCGCGAAGACGGTCTGGTGGTACTCCGCGATCGGGACGGTCTGCGCCACGGCGTGTGGGTACAGAGCGGGTTCGTGGTGGGGATCCACGTGGCCGGCAGGTTCGATCCACTGCTGGACGTGCTGCGCCGTGAAGGGGCCCTGACGAGCCACGCCTACGCGAGCTGCGTGCAGGCCCTGTGGCGGCCGGATATGCGTTCCGGCTCGGTGGCCATGGAGGTCGCCGGGGTGGACCGCGCCGTGGTGCGTGCGGCCCTGCGTCGACAAATGCTCGAGCGGATGGCGGCCCTGCTCGAGATTGCCGCGCGAAACGGCCACGACGGGAGCTTCGAGGCGGGGAACGTGCCGGAGGGCGAGGTGAGCCTCCGGATGCCGCTGGGTGCCCTGTTACGCGCGGTTCAGCGGCAAGAGGGTCCGGCACCGGCCGTGCGCTCCCCAAGCGCGGACCGCTCGGAGGCGCGGCGCCAGCTGCGGGCGTTGGCCAAGGAACTTCACCCTGATCGCCATGCGCACCTCGACCCGGCGGCCCGACGCTCCCTGGAGCGGGCACTCGCCGAGGCCACCGCGGCCTACCATGGGCTCGCGCGAGGGGCCTGAAGGGCTCGGGGTCGGGTCGCCCTGATGGGGGCAAGCTGGCGCGAGCGCAAGGGGTTTCGCCGGCCTGGCAGTTGTTGCGCTTTCCCCTGTGAGGTTGTAGAGCGCGGGCTGTGAAATGCTCCGTGAGATGCCTGGCAATGGGCCTGGGCTGCCTGTTGTCGCTCTCGCTGGCGAGCCACGCCTGGGCGCAGGAACCCGCTGGCGCTTCGCCGAGCACTGAGCCGGGCGAAGGTAGCGAGCCCGGCGCCGCGAGCGGCGGCGAGGGCGAAGGCAGCGAACCTGGTGCGGCCACCGAGCCGGCAGCGCAGCCTGCTGAGCCCGCTGCGGCGGAGCCTGCGAACGAACCAGGCGACCCCAGCGCAGCCGAACCGGCAACTCCGCCCGAGGAGAGCACGCGAAAGCCACCGCAGCGCATCTCCGAGGGCGTCACGCTGGAGACCCCGGAGCGGACGCGCGTGCTCGTGCCGCCGTACATGCGGGACTATCGCGGCAACGTCCGCACGACGGCGCTCTTCCCGTTCTACTTCGAGCGGCGCACGCCCGAGTCTTTCGAGCGCTTGATCCTGCCTTACTACTATCGCCGTGGCCCCAAGCTCAACGCGGACGTCGCGCTCGGCTTGATCTGGTCCATGCGGGGCCCGGAGCGCAACACCTTCATCCTGCCGCCGTTCTACACGCACCGCGACCACAAGAACTGGGCCGTCGGGCTGTTCCCGCTGTTCAGCACTGGCGTGCTCAAGGGGCACCACCACACGATCATTCCGCCGCTCCTCACCTGGATCGACGGCGACGAGAAGAAGCAGCACACCATCATCGGTCCGTACTTCGACTGGAAGAGCGAGCACGCGCGCTGGCACGGCGTGTTCCCGATCCTGTGGGACAAGAAGGACGAGGTCGACCGCTTCACGATCGTGCCACCCGTGTTCTTCCGCTTCGCCGACGACGACCCGCTGAAGGCCACCACGGTGGTGCCGCCCTTCTATTACACGGTGCGCGAGAACGAGCGCAAATGGGGCCTCCTCCCGCTGATCTTCCGCAAGGAGACGCCCGAGGCCAAGGGCACCACCATCCCGCTCGCCATCTTCCATCACGCCAAGGGCCCCGACCTGTTCCGCTTGGTCACGCCCGTGATGTCCTACGCACGCAGCAAGAAGAACGGCACGTTCTGGATCTCGCCGATCTACCAGCGGAAGCGCGGCGACAAGAACATGGACGCGGTAGCGCCCATCTTCTTTCGGACCTGGGACAACCGGGACATGTCGCGTGGCCTGGTGGTTGCGCCCATCTTCTGGCACTTCCGCGATCCGGCCAACGACAGCCTCGCCGTCTTTCCCTTCATGGGGCGCTGGTATCACCAGGGCATTAGCAGCACCTGGGTGACGCCGCTGGTCGGCCGCTACAAGAGCTTCGAGCAGGACGCGCAGACCTGGTGGGTGTTCCCGACCTTCCAGTACGGGTTCACGCCCGACAGCTGGTTCTTCAACATCCACCCGCTGCTCTACCGCAAGGAGTCGGCGAAGAAGTCCTACTTCGCGCTCGCGCCGGTCTACTACAACTTCCGCAATCACGAGGCCAAGACGCATCGGCTCTCGGTGTTCCCGCTGTACTGGGACTTCAAGAACTTCCCCAAGAAGAAGCGCGGCCGCGTGCTCTTCCCGCTCTACTGGGAGTTCGAGAATGGGCAGAAGACCACGCGTCGCACCGTCGGCTTCCCGTTCTACTGGCGCTTCAAGAACGAAGCGGCCGAGGCCGATACCAAGGTCGTGTTCCCCTTCTACACGCACTGGGTGCGCAGCGAGTACGACCGCACGCTGGTGCTGAACTCGTACTACGAGAAGAAGCGTGAACCCGAGGGCGTGCGCTGGCAGTACCACTTCTTCCCGTTCTTTTCGCGGGGCGGCATCAACGACGACCGCTGGTGGAACGTCTTCTATGGCCTGGCCGGCTACGATCGCCGGGGCGAGCACCGGCGCGGCCACGCGTTCTGGATCCCGTTCAAGCTGAAGAACTAGGGCGCACCGACGACGCGGCGGCGCGCACGGGTGGGTTTTCTCGAAACCGCCCGATCGACCCTAGTTGTACTTGCCCGCAGCGAACTCGATGTACGTGAAGAAGTAGCCGTTGGGGGCCTTCTCCGTGCGCAGTTTGGGCGTGACCGGGGCGCGCATCTCGAGGAGCACAGTGACCCCGGTGCCCACCTGGTGCTTGCGCCTTCGCTTGCCCGCGCTGTGCAAGGGCTGCATGCGCGCGCTCGTGACGGGCGTGTTGAAGAAGTGGGTGTCGAGCGGGAGCCGCGCGTTGCCCTTGGGCAAACTCACGCCCGGGATCACGACGAGCCAGTTCTGTCCGTCTTTCTTGAGCTCGGGCTGCACCGCGACGTTGGTCTGCACGAAGACCCGCGTGCCACCGTCCTCCAGCACTTGAAAGCCCGGCCAGGTGACCTGAGCACCGGCTGTCGCTGGCGACGACGCCACGCTGCCGGGCACCGCGTTCGACCCTGGCACGACCCCACCGTAGCCCTGGGCGAGGGCTGCCCCCGACCATGCGGAAGCTCCGACCCCGGAGCCCGAGAGCGTGAGCGCCACCACCAGCAGGGTCTGCTTCGTGTTCACCCGCTCATCCTAGGGCATGTCTGGGGCCGGAATCAAAATCCCCCGAGCGAAGGCAGCCCCGCCAGGTCGGACGCCATGGCTCCACAGCCTGCTTTCAGACTCCTGGGCCCCGGCTGGAGCACGAGGTATTCTGGGGCCACATGTCGCCGCTCGGCACCCTGACAGTGGCTTGGACCGCGGTCTACGCGTACCTGTGCGCCTACTATTGCGTGCTCTACCTGCGCAGGCGGGCGGACCGTGAGTACCTGGCGTTCGGGCTGCTCTCGGGCGGAATGGCCGTGTACGCCCTGGGCGCCGCCCTCTTGATCGATGCGGACTCGGTGGCACGTGCTGCCCACGCTCAGGAGCTGCAGATCTTCGGCTTGATGAGTGCGACCGCGTTCTACGTGGACTTCGCGCACCACATGACGGCCCGCTCCAGCGCGCGCGCGGTGCGTGCGGCCTATGGGCTGGCGCTGGTGGGTGTACTCGCCAACGTGGCCGGGCTGATGATCGATCCCACCGTCCCACCCGACGTGGACACCGTGTTCTTGACGCCTTTCACGGTGCCGGAACCGCACCTGACGCTGATCGGCACGGCGCTCTTGTTCGCCACGCTCTGCATGGTGGGCTACGGCACGGTGCTACTCGTGCTGCAGGCGCGCACGGACGCCGACGTGCGCGTGGTGCTCGCGGGCGCGGTGCTGTTGCTGCTAGCGGGCCTGAACGACCTGGCGATTCGGCTCTCGCCGGTGTCTTCGTACTACCTGCTGGAACATTGCTATGCGCTGTTTGCGCTGGCGGTGAGCTACGTCCTGCTCGAGCGCTTCGTGCGCACTGCGAACGCGCTCACCAGCCGTACGCTCGAACTGCGACGTAGCTACAACGAGCTGCGCGACGCGCAGGAGCAGCTGGTGCGCAAGGAGCAGCTGGCCACCATGGGCGAGCTCTCCGCGGTGATCGCCCACGAGGTGCGCAACCCGCTGGCCATCATCAAGAACGCGGTCAGCGGCCTGCATCGACCTACCCTGCGCGATGCCGATCGCCAGGTGCTCTTGCGCATCCTCGACGAGGAAGCCGACCGCTTGAACCGCCTTGTGGGCGACCTGTTGGCCTACGCGCGCCCGGTCACGCCAGAGCGCCAGCCACTGCACATCGAGGAGCTCGTGCGTGGAGCGGTGGAGCTGGCGCGGGCCGCCCAGCAGCGCGACGACCAGGTGACCTTCGACGTGGTGCTGACCGATTCCCATACCATCATGGGCGACCCCGATCTGCTGCGGCAGGCCATCGTGAACGTGGCGGAGAACGCCATCCAGGCCATGCCCGACGGCGGCATTCTCACGGTGCGCACCTACGGCACCACGCTGGAAGACGCGCCCGCCGTGGCCATCGCCATCCGCGACACCGGTGAGGGCATGGACACCCTGGTGCGCAGCAAGGCCACCGACCCGTTTTTCACCACGCGGCCGACCGGCACCGGTCTGGGCCTCGCCATCGTGCACCGACTCGTGCACTCCCATGGTGGCAAGATCCAGATCGAGAGCAGCTACGGCACGGGCACCACGGTGAGCATCATCCTGCCTCAGCAGGGCGCGGCCAAAAACAGCCTCTCGCCCCAGCTCAAGAAGCCGAAGAAGACCACCAACTGAGTCCGAGCGCGGCCGCGACGGGCGGGGGGGTCGCGTGACCTCCCCGTGAAACAACGCTCAGTGGGTGTCGCCGGCCGTCGGGCCGTCGCCCGCGTAGCCGATGGCCTTAAGCTGCTCGCGCAGGGTGTCGTCGATGTTGGCGTTCTCGCGCTCGAGCTTCACGCCCTGGCCCTGCTCACCGCGCAGCCAGCTGCGACGGTCGCGCGAGCCCAGGAACTGACCGAGCATCAGGGTCGCGTAGCGCGCCGCCACCGGGTAGCGCGAGCGGTCGAGCTCCTTCTGCTCCTCCGGATCCTTCTCGAGATCGAAGAACGTCTCGTTGGTGCCGCGCAGGATGAGCTTCCAGCGCCCCGCCCGGATGACACGGCGATCGTCGAGGAAGTCGCTGAAGGCCACGGGAGCCGCTGGCGGCGGTCCGCCGCGGACCCAGCTGAGCACGCTCTGCCCTTCGAGCGTGCTGGGCGCTGGCGCACCCACCGCTTCCATAATGGTGGGGAAGATGGACATGCTGCTGACGGCCTGCTTGATGCGCTGGTTGGCAGGCACCACGCCGGGGAAGCGCACCACGTAGGGGATCCAGAGGAGCTCCTGATAGACGCTGTGGCCGTGGCCCCAGGAGCCGTGCTCGTCGAACTCTTCGCCGTGGTCGGCGCTGATCACGAAGATGGTGTCGTCGTAGAGACCGAGCTTCTTGAGGCGCTCGACGAACAGGCCGAGATAGTGATCGTGGTAGCTGACCTCGCCGTCGTAGAGGTCCTTGAGGTACTGCTTGTCGGCAGCGTTGAAGGTGACCTTGGGCGGCACCTTCTTGGCCTCGGCGAGCTGATCCGGCGTCTTGCGCGGGGAGACTTGTCCCGTGTACTCGGCGCCCTTGGTGTACATCGTGAGGAACTCGGCGGGCGGATCGTAGGGCACGTGCGGATCGATGGTGTGCACGTAGGCGAAGAAGCGCTCGTCCTTGTGCTGCTCGACCCAATCACCCGCCTCTTTGAACACGTTCTCGGCGTCGGTGCTCTTCTTCTCGCGGATGTAGTTCGTGTAGTAGTCCCAGCCCTGATTGAAGCCGAACTTGTCCGACACGTAGCCGTTGGCGATGAAGCTGCCGGTCTTGAAGCCCGCTTCCTTGAGCGACTCGCTGAGCAACGTGGCGCCCTTCGGCACCATGGCGCCGTCGGTCTTGGCGCCGTGGGTGGCGGGATATAGCGACGTCAGCAGCGAGGCCGTGGACGGCTTGGTCCAGTTCTCCGGCGCCTGGCAGGCCTCGAACACGGTGCCTTCCTGGGCGATCTTGTCGATGACCGGGGTCTTGACGCGCGTGCTCGGGTTGAACGGCTTCAGGCTGCGCGCGCGCATGGTGTCGATGAGCACGACGACCACGTTCTTGGCATTCTTGGGGGCCTTCGCGAGCGCCTTCTGGGGCAGCAGCAGGGCGGGCGTGCTCCAGGCAACGCGGCCTGCGCCGACGTCCCCGGTGGCGCGCAGCTCGATGCGGACCACCTTGCCCGCGTAGGCATCGAGGGAGACCACCTGGTCCTTCCAGGACGTGGCCAGCTCGGTGTTGAAGAGCTCCTTGGCTTCACCGCCCTCGGGCGTGACCACGACGCTGGCCTTGCCGCTCTTGGGCTTGTCGCCAGTAACGCCGACTCCGAAGCCGAGCGCGCCGTTGGCGGGGACGTCGACGTAGAAGCTCAACGTGGTAGGCGAGGGCACCGCGAGGGCGCGACGCTGGACGCCGCCGACTGCGGTCTCGGTGCGCAGCTCGGCGTAGTGCGGGGCTGCGAAGTCCTTCACCGTAGCGAGCTCGGCGGTGGGGATGAGGCGAATCGACGCCACCGCGGCCGCGACCTGCTCGCCGTTGAGCAACGTGCTGCCACCGAAGCGGAACATCAGTCGATTCTCGCCGGCCTGCACGCGCTCCGCGGGGATCGACACGTCGTAGTCCTTGAATTCGGTGCCCGACAAGCGAGTGGCCGGCAAGGCCTCGCCGTTGAGGTAGGCGGTGACGACGGCGGTCCCAACTGGCTTCAACCGCATGCGCAGGGTGAGTGGCTCGCTCCTGTCGGCGCGGAAGTACACTCGACTGGCTTCGGCGGTGGCGTGGGTGAAGCGATCGGCGCTAGCCGCACCGTCCTTGCCCCAGCCTGAACGCCAATCACCGTAGGTGTACTTCTGGCGCGCTGGCGTGCCGAACTCGATGTAGAGCCCGTGGTGGTTGATCTCGGCGAGATGCGCGTGCTCCCAGAGATCCAGGTGCGTGGTGTAGTCGCGAAAAGCCTTGGGCTGATCGGCCGGGCGATCGCCTTGGGCGTTGGCTTCAGCGCCAGCTTCAGATTTCTTTCCGCATGCGACCAGGCAGCAAAAAGCGCTGATGAGCAGAAGCAAGACTACACGCTTCATCGTCCCCCTCCGTGACGGCTGGCGCGCGGCCTTGCGCGCATCTACGGGCAGGCGCGGCAGTAGCATGCTGCTCCATACAACACAACGAATCCCGCAGGAAACAGCCTGATTTCAGGGACTCGCGTCGAATCAGAGCGCGCGCAAAACCCACGTCTTGCCGGGTCGCACGGAAACGAACCGATAGCTCACGGCGTCGCCGCGCCGGATCGCGAGTTCGTGGATCCCCTCGGAAAGCGGAACTTTTGCGGGCACGGTGCCGACGACGTGCTGATCGACCGACAGCTCCGCACCTGCGAGCTGCGCGCCCCCTTCCACCACCACCAAGCCCTGAGTCGGGGACGTGACGAGGCCCGGTTCGAGGATGCCGTTGTAGATCTGGAAGCCGCTGTCCTGGGGGACCACCAAGGCCGCGCTTGCAGATGCCGCCGCGCTGCTAGTGGGCTTGGGTGGCGTAGCTGAGGACGAGGGCGCGCCGGGCGCTTGCGCGGGCACCCCAGTCCCCGTTGCACTCGAGGGGCCGCCCCCGATGACCTCCACTCGCGTGGATTCTTGCGGCTCGAGCAGGCGCTCTGCAAAGAACGCCGCGGCGAACAGGGCCAACAACGCGACGGCCCAAGCCGCGAGTGTGGACCGGCTGCGGCGCGCCTCGGCTGCCGCGAGATCGGCTTCGTGTGGGATCTCGGTAGGCGGCAAGGCCGCACGTCGATCGGACGAGGCGCCGACCGGACGCGGTTCGGCCGAGCCGCTGGCGCGCGGAGTGCTCGGGGCAGAGGTGCGCGGGCCGACGGAGACGCGGGCCGCGACGGGAGCCGGCGCGTGAGCTCGCTCGGAGACCACGGGCGCGACCGGCTGCGGCGGCACGCCGGAGTCGCGGCGCTCGAGCGGGGCCGGCACGGGGGAGGTGCGCAGCAGCTCGGGCTCGGGCTCGAACGCGGGCGCGGGCGTGCTCAGGACGGGGTCGAACACGGGCGGGGGAGCGGTCCGGGGTGGTTCGGGCGGGGGTTCGCTCGCGAGCTCCCTTGGGTCGGGCTCGCGCTCCACGCCCTCGGGCTCGAGCCCGAGGGTGGGGAGTGCGGGCGCGGGGGGGATGTGTGGCATGGCCGCGAGCTCGCCGAGCGGCTCGTCGAGCTCGAGCTCCGCCATGCGCGGCGGCGGCATGCTGAACGGAGAGCTCAGCTCGATGGGCTGCTCCTTGCCGCGTGTGACGCGCGCCTCCGCGAACAGATCTTCGCCCGCGGAGCCGACCACGCCACGGATCGCACCGCGCCTACCCATGTCGAGCAGGATGGCCTCGAGGGTGGCCTGGGCGAGCTCGCCGCGCTGGGCGACCTTGAGCGGTGGCTCCCCCGCGTGGAGACGCTCGACCACCTGACGCATCCCGGCCGGCGACTGATTGAGCAACGCGGGATAGGCGTCTTCATCGAACACGACGCGCGCCACGCGTCCCAGCAGCGGAAACGACAGCGCGTCGAGCTGCGAGCCGAGCTCGAGAGCGCCACGTGTGAGCACCTGGTCCAGGCTGCCCTCGAAGGTCTGCTTGAGCGTCCCGCGTGCGACGGTAACCGTGTAGCGGCCAGCCGAGGCGCCGAGCAATTGCGGGAGCGCGGCCTCGCCACGCACGAAGCTGCCATCGCTGGCGGTACGCGTCAGCTGCGCCAGACGTCCTTCGCGCAGCTCGCACTCGAACAAGTTCCAGGCATCGCGCAGGGTCACGCGGGCATCGGGCCGGGTGCGGCGCACGCTGCGCAACAAGGAAACCACGCCGGTGCCCTCGAGGTTGCCGCGCACTTCGCTCGGGCCCCCCAGCTGCGCCTCGAGCGTGGCGCGGGCCGCGAGCGCCTCGGTCACCGCGGACAACACCTGCTGCCAGGACGCTTCCTTCTTGAGATAGCCGCTGGCACCTGCGGACAGATCGCGCAGACGTGTGAGCAGGTCGTCCTTCCAGGAGATGAGAATGACGGGCACGTCGGCCAACACCGGATCGCGCTTGAGCTTGCGACACAGGACGAAGCCATCGAGGTCGGGCATCAACACATCGCTGATGACCAGGTCCGGACGCTCGCGGCGCGCGGCCCGCAGCGCTTCCTCACCGCGGTGCGCGGTGACCACGGTGGCCCCTTGTTCGAGCAGGATGCCCGCAAAGAATTCCACCACGCTGGCGTCGTCGTCCACCACCACGATGCGACGTCCCGATAGCTCGCCGTGCGTACCCTGCGCACCGAGTTCGGCCTGTGCTTCGCGCTCGGAGCGAGTTCCGACGGACAGCAGCGCGGGCGTGTTGCGCGACGGCAGCTCCGTGAAGCGCACGCGGCCTGCACTCTGTTCGGTGACGAAAGCGCGCACGCGCGCGACCGCGGCCCAAGCCGCGGCCAGCACCTCTGCGCCCTCGCCGAGCGGGACGCGCGTCTCGCGGCCCGCTTCGATGGCATCGACCAAGCCGCGTCGAATTTCCTCGGCGACGCGCTCGGCCACTTCGCCCACGGTGGCATCGCCAAAGGCCACGAGTCCGCTGGTGGTCTCCACGAGCGTGCCCGTGACGCGCCCCAAGGCGCGCAGGATGCGGCGCGACTCGAACGGCCGTGAGAGCTTGGCGTCGGCGCCCTCCGTGGCCGCTGGCGATGCCAGCTCGGGCGTGGCCGCTGCGAGCAGCACCACGGGCACGAAATCGGTGAGCGGATCGGTGCGCAGACCCTCGAGCAGCTTGCCCGCGCTGGCGAGACCTTCGTCGGCCACGACCACATCCGGAGCACTGTCGCGGGCACTCTCGAGGGCCTGGCGCGCGGTATCTACGAAGGAAGCTTCGACGCACTCGCTGCGCAGCAGGCCCGTGAGCGTCTTGCGCTCTCCAGGAGACACCAGCACCAAGACCGAGAGCACACGCTGAAGCAGTGGACGCTGCTCACTCGTTGCCAAGGCCGCCACGCCCTCCCCCGCCAGCGCCAAGGCCACCGAGGAACTTCCTGGGGTGGCCGAAGCGCTGGACGTGGGAGCAGCTGCCGGGACGGCCGATGTCGCCGGAACAGGCGCGAGCTCCTCCACGCGCGCCGGAGGCACGGCACTGGTCAGGGTGGCGCGGAGCGAGCGCGGCCGCGACAGCACGAAGTCGTCTTGCGTGGAGGCCGCGCCAGCAGCGGGGGCGGTGCTCACCCCCGACGGCGCGCTGGCCTGACCCGTGCTCGCCGGAGCAGCCAACGAAGCGCCGTTACGCGGGCTTTCGGCTGTAGTGGAACCCGGAGATGGCTCGATAGGTTCTCCGCGCAACTCGGGAATTCGACGCACTAGCTTGGCCAGGACCTCCAGGTCGGGAGCGCTCAGCGGGCGTCCCTCCTCGCGAGCCGCGTCGAGCCGCTCGATGCCTTCCTTGACCGCCTGTGAGAGGGGCTCATTTCGGAACACCACGGCCGACGCATAGAGGGTATGGAGCCGACGTCGCATGTCCTCCCGGGGCCCCTCGGCCGCCGGCGTCGCCGTCAAAAGGGCAATCGCCCCCCGCAGTTCGATGGCCTTGCGCGGTAGGCTCTCGATGAATCGGCTCTGCGCCGTGCCGAGTGCCGTGTCCTCGCCTTTGCCCGCAGCCATAGGCGGGGATTGTAGGGTAGCCTCGCGCCACGGGCACGTCACAATACCCGGCCATGCACTTTGTCGACGAAGTCTCAGTCAAGGTCATCGCAGGTAATGGCGGTGACGGTGCAAGCGCCTGGCGCCGTGAAAAGTTTATGCCTCTGGGCGGCCCTGCCGGAGGTGACGGCGGCAAGGGCGGCGACGTGGTGTTCGAAGCCCACGAGCGCTACACGACCCTGCTCGATCTACGTTACCGCCGCGTACTCAAGGCGCAGTCCGGCGAGAACGGCCGTGGCAAGGACATGTACGGCAAGGGTGGTGAGGACCTCGTGGTCCAAGTTCCCCCTGGCACTCAGGTCTATGACGCGGACACGGGTGAGCTGCTCGCCGATCTGGAACAGAGCGGAACCCGCGTGGTCATCGCGCGCGGCGGGCGCGGCGGGCGCGGCAACATTCACTTCGTGACGTCGGTCAACCAGTCTCCCAACCGCGCGGAGAAGGGAGACCCCGGTGAGCAACGCGAGCTCCGCCTGGAGTTGAAGCTGCTCGCAGACGTGGGCCTGCTCGGCTACCCCAACGTCGGCAAGAGCACGTTCATCTCGGCCGTGTCTCGGGCGCGGCCCAAGATCGCCGACTACCCCTTCACCACCCTGGTGCCGAACCTCGGTGTGGTCTCGCTCGGCGACGACCGCAACTTCGTCATCGCCGACATACCGGGCATCATCGAAGGAGCCGCACAGGGCCAGGGGCTCGGGCTCCAGTTCTTGCGCCACGTCGAGCGTACGCGCGTGTTGCTCCACATCATCACCTGGGATCCTGCGCCCGAGCGCGACTTGGTGCGCGACTTCGACGCCTTGATGAAGGAGCTGGCTGCGTTCGATCCAGAGCTCTCCAAACGCCCCATGATCGTGGGCATCGGCAAGATGGATCTGGAGGAAACCCGCGAACGCGCCGCCGCGGCCCGTGCAGAGCTCGAAGCCCGCGGCATCGAGGTCTTCGACTTCTCCGCCGCCACCCACGAGGGCATGGACCGCGTGCTAATCCGGCTCGAGCAGCTCCTGCTCGGGCACCCCACCGGCAGCGTGCAAGCCAAGCGCTTCCTGAGCGCGCGCGAGCGCCCTTCCCTGCACGGCGACGGCAAGCCCGTACCCGACGCCGAATCGGAGTAGCCGCGGAGGTCGCGTGACCTCTCGCGAGAAAACACGAGACCACTACCTGAGCGAAGCGAACCTCGCGCAGGGGTGGGACCCGACGCTGCGTTGCTGCGACGGGCGCGGAGGTCGCGTGACCTCCCCGTCTATTCAACGATCGAGCTTGGTTGCGGCCCAGCGCGCCGTGTCCCGCACCAGTGCGCTCTCGTGATCACGCGCCACCTCACGCAAGAGCGGCAGGTGGCGCTTCTCGCCGCTGTTGCCCAACACCACGGCTGCGTTACGCGCGAGGCCATCTCGCCCGGGGCGCTTCATCGGAGAGCCCTCCGCGAACACCGCGAAGTCCGCGGCGCTCATGCGCAAGATATCGGCTGCCGAGGTCTCTCCGCGCCGTTCGTCGGGCGCAAAGGGCACGGTCTGCTCGGCGGGCGGCGGCGACGTCGCGTTGAACGGACACACGTCCTGGCAGACGTCGCAGCCGAACAGCCAGTCCCCCATGCGTTCCATCAGCTCGGGCTCGATGGCGCCGCGCTGTTCGATGGTGAGGTAGGAGATGCAGCGACGTGCGTCGAGCTCGCGGCTGCCCACGAAGGCCCTGGTGGGACAGGCGTCCAGGCACCGCGTGCACTCACCGCAGCGCTCCTTGATGGGAGCATCTTCGGGCAGCTCCGCGCTCGTGACGATCACCGTGAGGAAGAGGTGCGAGCCCAGGCCCGGCACGATCAGGCAACAGTTCTTGCCGATGAATCCTAGCCCCGCGCGCTGCGCCCAGGCGCGCTCGAATAGCGGCATGCTGTCCACGCCCACGCGCGCCGTGTGTCCCGCCGCGCGCAGAGTCTGAGCGAGCTTACGCGCGCGCTTGAGCAACACGTTGTGATAGTCACGGCCGCGTGCGTAGCGCGCCACCTTGCCAGGAGTGGGCCCCCAGCTCTGCGCGGCGCGCGCATAGGAGGTGGCCAGCACGATCACGCTGCGGGCACTCGGCAACATGCCCTGGTGCGTCGGATCAGTGCGCACCTCGGCGGTTTCCTCCATGTAGCCCATCACGCCATGACGGCCGGCGCTCAACCAGGCGCGCAGCCGCTCCGCCTCCACGCCGAGCGGTGCCGCGCGCGCGACGCCCAATCGGTGGAAGCCCAGCTCACGAGCCTGCTCCTCCAGACGCGACCTCAGCTCGCCCATGGCCTCAACTCGCGCTTCAACCCGGAGGCGGGCTGCGCTTGCCGCTGGGAGCCGGTGCCATCCGCAGCAGCGTACCGGCGAACTTGGGCGCCTGCTCAGGCAGCTTCACGGGCGCGCGGCCGTGCTCCGCATCCCTCGGATCGCCACCGGTCGGGGCCGCCGGACGGTACGGCGACACGTTGTCTGGACGCGGGTCGTTCGGCGAACGTGGCGGATTCTTCAGGATGTAAGGCTCGGCGTTCCAGGTGCCGCACTGACTCTCGTCGCGGCGCAGGGCCCACACGATGTACACGCGTCCGTCGGGCGAGCGGATCTTCTCCGGCGGCACCGGATAGGGCGCGCCGCGCTGCACGGCATTGAAGGCCCCGAAGTCGTACATCATGTTGCCGCTCGACTTCACCACACCCACACGGTCGAGTGAGCCATCCGAGTTCAACACGATCTCGACCTTGGTCACCAGGCTGGTGTCGGCGAGCTCGCCCATGGCGGGCAGGCTGGCCAAGAACTCGTGCGCGAACTCTGCGTGCAAGTTGCGGTGGAACGCCGCGAGGTAAGCCGCGAACGGATCGGCCGCCGCATTGAGCGCCGTGGTGTTACCGGGCTTGGCGCCCACGATGTAGTTCTCGATGGCGGCGCGGAACTCTTCCCAGCGCTTCTCGCGTCCAGCGCCCCGCCGCTTGGCTTCCTTGGGCAAGCGATCCTGGGCCAGACGCTCGGCGCCGAAAGTCGCCTCGAAGGCACTCCAGCTGACCTTGATCTTCTGTGCATTGGTGGACGCTGCCTGCGCGTCCTGTCCCTTGCGCGCTGCCTGCCCGGGGCTCGCAGGCGCGAGCACGAACGTGCCCATCGGGTCGTGCACCACCGTGGGAGCCGGAGCCTCGGGCTGCGGCGCGATCTCACGCACGGCCGGCCGCGCGGGCTTGGACTCCGAGGGCTGCGGGGTGGGCTGTTGCGGCGGTTGAGCGGGCATCTGAGGCGTTTTCTCGACCGCCGCGACCTGCTTCTCGTCGTTCTCTTTGTCCGCGCCCTTGTCGGCGCCCTTCTCGTCTTTGTGGGCGTCGCCCGACTCCTCGGGACCCGCCGCCTGCGGCGCGGCGGCGTTCGGCTCGGGATCGTCGTGGTGCTCGTCGGTGATCGACGCCACGGTCTCTTCTTCCACGCGGCGGCTCTCCTCCGCCAGGTACTTGGCGTCGGGCGGCGGCTCCACGTTGGGGTCATCGCTCTTCTGGGTGATGCTCTGCTTGCGCCGATTCTCCGGAGGAGGCGGCGGAGGCTGCTGCTGCAGGTCGAGCTGAGCCACCGGCTGTTCCGGCTTGGGCTCCTCGGGCTTGGGCTCCTCGGGCCGAGGCTTCTCGGGCTCGGCGAGCTCCTGCTTCTCCTCGGGCTTGGGCTTGTCCTTGGGCTTGGGCGGCTCGGGCAGGTCCTTGGGCTTCTCGGGCTCGGACACCTCGAAGCTCACCTCGGCCGGCGGCAGCGGGGCATGCTTGGCCTTCTCGCGCTCGATGCGATCGAAGTAGTCACGCAGGGCTCCCAAGCCGACCCAGGGCGGCATGTGGGCTCCCAACGAGGCCAGCATGGCCAACAGCATCAGGAGCGTCTCGGGACGCCGCAGCCGCCCGGGCATACTGCGCGCGAAGTCCACCAGTGCCGCCAGGCCGGATTCCCGTCGACGCGCCACCTTGCGCCGTTCGTCGTGCTGGGAGTTTCCGGATTCGCGCACTCGTTTTCCTCGGTATCGATATCGGACGCCAGCAATGGCCAACGTCCTGGGTCGTGGCGCGCCTTTCGAACGCGCAAATGGTTACGGGTCCCCGGAGCCGTCGGGAGGGACCTCACCTAACGGATTTCCTGGAGGGTAGCCTACGCGCAGTTCTATTGCGAACCCGTTCAGTGCGAGCTCCAGCTGTTCTTTGCGGCGTTGTTTGGGCACCGTGCGTAATCGCGCGCGCAAGTCCGCAAACTTCCGCGCGAACTCGGCGAATTGTGCATCGAGCCCGCGGCTCAATTCCTGGCGCAGTCGGCGCGCCAGGAGAGGAGCCTTTCCCGCGGTAGAAATGGCAATTTGCACGGGTCCACGGGTCAAAGTGGACACCAGAAACAAGTCAGAAAAGGTGGGTTGATCGACGGCACACAACCAGAACGGATAAGTGCGTTTGAGCTCGCGCAAACGGGTCGCAAGAGTCGTGTCCAGGTCGGTCAACAGCACCAGATGCGCACCCTGTAAATCGCTCGGATGGAACGCCCGTGCGAACCAACGCACGCTGCCGCGAACCGCGTGGGCTTCGATATCGGGTCCAACCTGGGGCGAGACCACGGTCACGCGCGCGCCGGCCGCGAGCAACCGGGGCAGCTTGTCGCTCGCCTCATCGCCCCCTCCCAACACCAGCACGGGCCGTCCTGCCAAAGCCAGCGCTACCGGAAAGGGACTCGCTTCGTCGACCTGGGTCACCCGAAGACTGTACCGCGTCGCGCGGCAACGCGCGCCCTGGGTGGGCCGGCAACGCGCGCCCTGGGTGGGCCGGCAACGCGCGCCCTGGGTGGGCCGGCAATACGTGCCCCGAGTGGGGCGGAGTCCCGCGTTCAGCGCCTGGCGGTGCGCAACAGCCAGGCCATCAGTTTGGTCTCGGCGCTGCTGGCGGGCGGAAACCCGAGGTGCCCTCCGGCCACTTGCTGCACGTGCACGTGGGCCGGCAGCCCGGTGAGGTGGCGAGCGCTGGTGGTGGCGAGCACCATCGGGTCGCTCTTGGCCACCACGAGCCGTGTAGGCAACGTCAAACGCCGCAAGTGCGGGGCCATTTGAGTGGCCTGCCAGTAGGCCTCCACGCTCTCGAAGCCGAAGCGCGGCACCACCGCCAGCTGATCCCAGGCACGCATGGTGCGCGCTGCCAGGACCTGTTCGAGCGGCGTGTGCAAGCGGCCCCGAGCATGGGCGCGCGTGTACATGATCTTCAAGCCCCCGAGCAGGTGGTCGCGGTACACGGCGCGCGCGGGCGCGTCGATATCGAGGCAGCCTTGCTCCAGATCGACCGGAGAGCACAGAGCACCGACGGCCCGAACGCGCTCGTCCGTGGGCGCCAAGCTCCAGGTCAACGCGATGTGCCCGCCGAGCGAGCACCCCAGCAGCGCGATGCTCTTGAACTCGTCGAGCTGCGGACTGGCCAACATGTGGACGATGTCCGTCACCAGCCCCGCGTGATAGATGTCGTCGCCGAGGCGGTCGGCGCCGCGCAGGTTGAGCAACAGCGTGCTCGCGCCCTGACCGCTCGCCAGACGCCCCAACCTGCCGACGTAGGGGGACGACACCGAGCCTCCGAGACCGTGGATGATCACTACGAGCGGGGCCGCCCGATCACTGCCGCGGTTCAAGACGCCATTGACGTTGACGTCACCCACGTCGGAGTCGACGAACGCGACCTCGAAACGCTCGCCAGGCGGAACCGGCGCCGGGCGGAGGCGGGCTTGCACGGCGGGGGCGAGGGTCCAGAGATGGCCGGAAACAGATTCTAGCCAAGCCATGGCGCAACCATAACGCTGCGCGGGCTGCGCGGCAGGTGCTTTTGAGCCCACGGACACGCGCGCTGGGGACGCCGCTGCTACACTGGCTCTTTCGGGTCTAGGGAACGGAAGGACAAGGGCATGACCGCGGGGCCGCTTCACGACTTGTCACTGAGTGCGAGCACGACTCAGTTACTCGAGCGCTTCGGATTCGATCGCGACACTTTCGAGAGCCTGCGCGCCAAGCTGAAGCGTGGTGAGGCCGGTGAAGAGCGCAACCGCCTGCGCGGCGTGGTGGAGCCGCCCGCCGCCGGTGAAGTCCGTCACTTGCCGGCCCCGAGCAGCGCCGAACGCAAGGCGCTCGCCGCGCGCGGCGAGGCCGCCATCGTGGCGGGGGAGGTCGCCTGCGTGGTACTCGCGGGAGGCATGGCCACGCGCTTCGGCGGCGTGGTCAAAGCGGCCGTCGAGGTCGCGCGCGGCAAGACCTTTCTGGACCTGAAGCTCGCCGAGATCCGCGCCAGCGCCACCCGCGCCGGAGGCAAGGTGCCGGTGCACCTCATGACGAGCTTCGCCACCGATGCCGAGATCGCGAAGTTGGCCAAGGCCGCCACCAGTGAAGCCGCGCCCGTCAGCTCCTTCTGTCAGTTCATCTCGCTGCGCCTTCTGCCGGACGGCGAGCTGTTCCGGGACTCACGTGGCGAGGTATCGCCCTACGCTCCCGGTCACGGCGACCTCTCGTTTGCGCTGCGGCGCTCGGGCACACTGGCCGCGCTGCGCAAACAGGGCGTCAAGCACATCTACATGTCCAACGTGGACAACCTCGCAGCCACGCTGGATCCCGCGGTGATCGGGGCGCACCTCGAGAGCGGCAAGGCCATCAGCGTGGAAGCGGCGGACAAGGCCAAGGGCGACAAGGGCGGCGCGCCCGCGCGCGTGGACGGCGTGCTGCAGATCGTGGAAGGCTTTCGCTTCCCCAAAGAGTTCGACCAGGACTCGATCCCGGTCTTCAACACCAATAGCTTCGTCATGGACGTGGCCGCCATCGATCGCGACTTCGACCTGACCTGGTTCTCCGTGACCAAGGAAGTCGAGGGCAAGAAGGCCATCCAGTTCGAGCGCCTCGTGGGTGAGCTCACCGCGTTCTTGCCTTGCCACGTCATCGGCGTGGCCCGTGAAGGCGAGGACGGGCGCTTCATGCCGGTGAAGGACCCGCCCGAGCTCGAGGCCCGACGCGAGGCCATCGTCTCGCTGCTGTCGCGCCGCGGCGCTCTCTGATCCATTGAGGATGTCCCTCCTGCGGCGACTCGCGCTGCTCTCCGTGCTCGTGTTTGCTTGCGATAGCTCGCCGGAGGTGAGCGCCTCGCGCTGCTCGCTGGCCAAGGGGCAGGTCGTGGCGCGTCATCCGGGCCTGCGCTTTCACGGCGTCAAGCTGCTCGGCTGGCGCAGCGAGTTCGTGGCTGTTTGGTCGGATGCCGATGGGCTCTGGCTGCGCCGGCTGGACCTCCAGGGAACGCCCCTCGCTGCGCCCACTCGCATGGCGGACGCGTGCCCAGGCGGACTTGACGCTACGCCCATGGCCGATCGCCTGGTCGTGGCTTGTTCTCGCCCCGCCGCGGCCGAGGGCGAAACGGGCGAGCTCGCGGTCTACGGCATCACGCCCGATGTGACACGCGCAGATCCCATCGTGCTGGGCAGCACCGGGCGTGACGGGCGCGGGGTGGCTGTCTCGAGCCAGGGCACGCGCGTGCATGTGGTGTTTCACGAAGGGTCGCTGGGCCGACACGTGGTGCACTGGGCCGTCTTGGACGGGGAGCACGTGCTGGAGAACAAGGTGGTCTCCGATGTGCGGCGTGTCGCCGGCCAGCCGGCCTCCCTGGTGGATCGGGGACATCACTACGCGCTCTGGAGCGAAAGCGAGCTAGACGCCCAACCTGCCTCGCGCACAGGCGTGTGGCTCAAGCAGGACGACGCGCCACCGCGGCGGGTGGCGCAGACCAGCGTGGTGGAGGCCGCGCCGAGCTTGAGTCGCGAAGGGGAGCAGCTGCTGTTGGCGTTCCGTGACCAGCAGGCTCGGGACAAGCGCAGCGAACTCTACGTGACGCGCTTGAATGCGGCGCTCACGCCGGTCAGCAAGCCCGTGCGGGTGGGCCGCGCAAACGGCGAGGGAATGCCGCGGCTGGCGCGCTGTGGCTCCGTGCACGCGGCCGTGCTGCCGCGCGAATACGGAGGGGAGCACTACGTGGCGGTCCATGAGCTCGATGCGCAGCTCGGCAATCGCGGCGGAGGACACCAGTACTACGCGAACACACGCGAGTTCGTGATGGCCTCGTGGGCCTGCGCGGACGCGCCGGATGGCGCAGACAAGACGGCGCTCACGCTGCTGATCGGGGAGCGCGCGAATCCCTCGAGACCCGGCGTCGAGCTGATGACCTTGCGCTTCAGCTGTCCGTAGCGAGCACGTGCAAGAGCGCACGTTGGCTGCGCTCGCTCTTGTGTTGGAGCTCGGCCTGGCACGCCGCGCCTCCACGCGCGAGTTCGCGACAGGTCTCGGGCCGCTGCGGGTACACCGAACAGATGAAGGCTCCGTCTCGCGTCAACTGCAGCGCCGCGCAGTGTCCCTGCTCCATCCGCATGTAGCAACGATTCCCGATGAATACGGTGAGCGCCTCCGCGTTGTCGCCGAGCCTGGCGTGGTCATCGCCGGTGACAGGCACGTAGCGCTCCCCGTCTCCGAAGCAGCAAGCGCCGCAGCGAAGACATTCTGGCCATGCCTCGGTAGGCTGTTCCATGGGCCCCCTTACCAGCTCTCAGGGTACGGCCACCAGCGCGTCCCCCTGCAAACGATAGCGCCGAGGCTGGTCCTGCCACGGGATCAACAGTCGTTCCACGCCGCCCGTGGCGTCTTGCGTGAATGGATAGTCGGCATTGCTCCAGCCCTCGGCGGTGCCAGGTTCGATCACGAGCGCGCCGGTGCTGGTCGAGACGCGGTTGACGATCGCCTTGTCGCCCTGCCGCCGCACCACCTCGGCCGCAAGCATGCGCTTGAAACGTCCCTGCTCCTCGGCCGCCAACACCAACATGATCTCCCGACGCACTCCGTCCGCTCCCGACAAGGCTTGCGCGAGGCGCACGAACAACTCTTCACGCTTGTCCCCAGTGACATCGGCGTGGCCGAGATAGAGGACCTCGGCGGGGTCCTTCACGGGGAGGCCGTACGCCAGATAGCTACCGCCTTCGCCGATCTCTGGACCGAGCACGACCAGGTGATTGCCGAGTTCGAACACGTCCTCGAGCTCGGGCCCGGCCACCACGTTGGCGCGCTGATGGCGCCGCGGCGCGAGCTTGGCAGGCAGCTTGCGGTCGCGCCGAAAGAGGGCGAGCACGGCCTCCTGCGAGGGTGCCACCACCTCTTCGAGCGCCACCGGCGCGGCCGCCGCAGGTGCGCTCGCGCTGGACGGCGTGGCGGTCGCAGAGCGCTCCTCGGCAACCATGCTCAGCGCGCCGGCCTCGAGGCCATAGGTGCGAGACTTGACGTCGCCCCATGGCAGCAGGATGGGCTGTACGTCGCGCGCGGCGTTCTCGCGGTAGTTCGAAGCAGTCAGGTTTTGGCTGCGTCCGGGCTTCACAATGATGCGAGCCTTGCTCTTGCCTTTCTGCTCGAGCTCCATGGTGTTCTCGAGGAAGCCTCCGGTGATCTCCTTGCGAAGCTCCACGCCGCCCACCGGACGCGGGCTGTCTTCGGCCAGCGTGTAGACCATCCAGACCTCGCGCGCGCCCTGCGGGTTGCTCTGGCGCAACGTGAGCAACAGCTCGGCGTGACCATCCAGGTCCAGATCCACGAGTTCGGCTTGCTTGATACCGCCGCCCATTCCGAACGGCAGTGCCACGTAGCCGAAGCTCTCGCCCTTCTTGAAGCCCGGACCGTAAACCAGCACGAAGCGATCGATGATGACCACGCGCTCCGCTGCCGCGTCGCCGTAGACGTTGGCGCGCCAGTCGAAGCGCGGCTCGATGCCGATCATGTTTTGGGAAGACAGGAAGCTGCCAACGAAGTCCTTCTGCCCCACCCCCAGCGCGAGCCGCGGCATGCTGCCGGGCTTGGCCGCGCTCGCCGTTTCGAGCAGGGTCGGACGGCTGCCTCCATCGAAGTCCTCATAGCGCAGGGCCCCGCGCGCCTGTTCCCAGAGATCGGAGCCCTGGATCAGCGACCACGGCACGAACGCCTCGATGACGTACCCTGCCTGTCCCTGCTCGCGGGGACCTTCCACGACCTTGATCGCTGGCTCGGGACGCGGACTACCCGCGCCCACCCGCAGACCCGCTTCGGCCTTCGAGCGCCCGCTCTGGCCCGCGTGAAGCCAGACTTCCTGCGCCGTCCACCGCCCCTTCGAGTCCGGCAGAGCCAGCGTGAGCACCAGTGCGTCCTGGCGGCCGCCCACGCCCTTGGTGCGCACGAGCTGCGCGTCGGACACCTCGGCGGCCACGTAGAGACCGCCATCGGCCGTGGCCAGTGCATAGCGAAGCGCTGGGTCCCCGGAGCCGAGGTTACCAAAGCGCGCGCCTTGCCACTCGCGCAGCGCACCATCGACCCGCATGCGCTCCGCGCTTTGGTCGACTCGCAGCGGCGAGTCCGCCCTGACCGTCCCCACCCACATCACCAGAGAAACGAACACCCAGCTCCAACGTCGCCGCATCGCGCGCAAGGATACCTTGGAGTTCGCGAGCAAAGACAGAGCCTCGCGCAAACGATGGCACTGGCCACGCAGCCGAGTGTCCCGGGAGCTCGCGGCGTCCGGTGTGAGCCGGCCCGATGACTGCCCTTACTGGGGTTGAACGCGCAGCACTTTGCGAAGCTTCTCGCCGCGCAACGCGAGCTGTCCGCAGGCCGCCGCGATGTCGCTGCCCTTGCGGCGTCGCACGAAGGTGGCGATGCCGTGATCCAGCAGGGTTTGCTGGAACTTGTCGACCGTAGCCCAACTCGAGGGCGAGAGCGCGCTGGCGTCGATGGGGTTCATGGGGATCAGGTTGACCTTGACCTTGAGTCCGCGCATGAGCGACGCCAACTTGCGCGCATCCTCGAGGCTGTCGTTCTGTCCCTGGACCAGGGTGTACTCGATGGTGATGCGACGCCGCTTGGGCAGCGGGTAGCGCCGCAGGGCCGCCAGCAGCTCCTCGAGCGGGTACTTCTTGTTGATCGGCATCAAGGCGCTGCGGCGATCGTTGTCTACCTGGTGCAAGGAAACCGCCAGCTGCACTTGCCCCTCGAACTCCTGCCCGAGGCGATCGATCTGCGGCACCAGTCCGCTCGTGGACAGGGTGACGCGACGTCGCGAGAGATTGAGTCCCTCCGGGTGCGTCATCAGCACCAGCGCGCGCGCCACCGCATCGTAGTTGGCGAGCGGCTCGCCCATGCCCATTAGCACCACGTTACGCAGGCGTTCGCCCTCGCCCAGGCGCTGTCGGCCCAGGATGAGCTGCGCGACAATCTCACCTGCGCTGAGGTTGCGCTTGAGCCCTGCCTGACCCGAGGCGCAGAACACGCAGCCCATGGCGCAGCCGACCTGAGTGGACACGCACTGCGTGAACAGCGCGTCGCGCGCCTCCGGCTGCCCTTCGTCGTCGTCGCTGGTCTCGTCGAGGGCGACCACGTCGGCGTCGGTCTGGATGCGCTGGGGGATCAGAACCGACTCGATTTCTTTTTCGTCCTCGAGGCGCAGCAAGAGCTTGCGCGTGGTGTCCTCGGAGAGGTGCTCCGTGGCCACGCTGAGCGGAGTCTTGAGTCCCTCCTCCACGAGCTTCGCGCGCAGGGACTTGGGCAAGTCACTCATCTGCTCGGGGTCGAGCACGCCGCGCTGATGGATCCAGCGGAACACGGCGAGGCCGCGGTACTTGGGCTCGCCCAAGCGGACCATCACCTCGGCCCACTCTTCGGGCAGACGCTCGAGGGGACCTGCCGGCTCGGTGAGCGGCGGCGCGAGGGGTTGGGCCTTCTTCATGGTGCTGCCCAGTGTTGCCGAAAACCCGCAATTTTCAAGGGTCGGCCTCGACCGAAGCCGGCATGCGCCCAGCTAAACCGCCGAAAGCGAAAGCAGGAAACGCTCGAAGATCGCGTAACCCTCGGCCAACAAAGAGAGCGTCGTGTACTCGTTTGGTTGGTGAGCTTGCGAATTCACGCCCGGTCCCAGGTTCACCGCGGGTACGCCCACCTGGTCGAAACGGGCCACGTCCGTCCACGCTTGCTTGCGCTCCACCGTGCGCACTCCCGACTGAGCCAGCCGCTGCACCAGCGGGTGCATACGGTGAGGACGCCCGGCCGGAGACAAGTCGAAGGCCTTCACCTGGGCTCTGCCTGCCACCATGGCCACCAGCTCCTCCAGGGCCTGTTCGGGGGTCTTGCCGGGCGCGAAGCGGTAGTTGATGTTGAGCTCGAAGCGGTCGGGCACGATGTTGCGCGAGCGACCACCGTTCGCGAGCGTCGGCGTGAGCACTTCCTTGAAGAGCATGCCGTCGATCTCCACCTCGCGCGGTACCCGGGCCCCGAGCTCGGCGAGGAAGCTGGCGGACTTGGTGATGGCGTTCTCACCCTCCCACGGGCGTGCGCTGTGGGCCGTGCGGCCCTCGAAGGTCACCGTGGCATGCAGCGAGCCCATGCAGCCGAGCTGCAGGCGGTTGTCGCTGGGCTCCAGGCAAATCGCCAGATCGAAGCCGTGCAAGATGGGGAACGCGTCCAGCATCGGACCGAGCACGTTCTCCGCGAAGGGCCCTTCCTCGCGCTCGTAGAACACCAGCGTGAGATCACAGGGCAGCGTGGCGCGGTCGAGCCGCTCGGCGAGCTCGATCATGATCGCCAGGCCTGACTTCATGTCCGCCGCGCCAGCGCCGTAGAGCTTGTCGCCTTCGATGCGCACGGGACCGTCGTGCTGCGTGCGCACCGTATCGAGGTGGCCCACCAGCGCGATCTTGGGAGCACCCGGCTTGTGATGGGCGCGCACGATCAGACTGTCACGAAAGCGCGTGATGCTCTCGGCGCCGAGGCTCCTGGCGAGCCGCTGCTCGACGTGATCGCACAGCGCCTTCTCTTCGCCGATTGGGCTCGGCACCGCGGTGATGTCGAACAGAGTCTGAACCAGGGCGGCTTCGAGCGGGGCACTGCTTTGCGTGGACATGGCGCAGCCTCTTACCATGCGGTCAGAAAGGAGCCCAGCCGGGTCCCTCACGGCACTAGTCAGCGCCGGACCACAGCGCATTGGCGTCGGGACCGAGCAGCGCTCGCGCAGTGCGCAGCAGACCGCGTGTTGCGGCACGCAGGTCGCCCACGCCGCCGCGACAGCGCAGCATCAGGCCCTCGTTCGAGCACACCAAATCGCCCGCCGTCTCGGCAGCACGACGCGCGCTCTCGAGCTCGGCGGGAGTATGCGTGCCGACCACCAGCTCGTCGGGCGGGAACACCGAGCCGCGCAGCGCCTGTAGCGGCTCCAAGAGAGTCCGCACCACCAGCTCCCAGCGTACCTTCACGAGATTGGCCGAGATCTCCTCGACCACGAGGTCACCTCCTTCGAGGCGACCCGAAAGCGAGACCAGCGCGCCGCGCCTGCTGGCGTCCAGCTGCTCGATGCCGACCAGCAGCTCGAACGCGCCCGGCGCGAAGTGCTGTGCGAGTGCGCTGCCCTGATTCACGAGCGCTTCGTCTTCCCAGGTGGCGGCCGCGAACACGCTGGCTGCGCGGCCCTGCACTTTGGTGTCCTGCGCCCAGTGCTGCGCGTCCGCCGGTAGCGGCGCGGCGGTGCGCGCGCCAAAGGCCAACAAATGCACGCCGAGGTCGTGCCCTTCGGCAGCGCGCCCGAGCCGCGCCCAATAGGCGAACAGGCGCGGAACCTGGGCCAGCGGCAGCCGCAATTCCGGGACGCGCGTACGCCGCACACCGCGCACGCGTCCGAGCAGCGAGCTAGCCGTCACCAGGGCCCACTCGGCGCGCTCGTAGTCCTGACCGGCTTGCACCTGTTGCGCGAGCTCGGGAGCCGCACGCGTGGCCTCCGTGTTGGAGAGACCGAGTTGGCGCTGCAGCTCCCAGGCCAAGCGGTGTGTGTCGAAGCGCGCGAGGGCCGTACGGCGCGCGAGCTGCCAGTAGGCGACCTCGCCACCCGACGCCAGGCGCGCATCCGCGAGTTCGAGGGCGGAGCGACCATCTCCCAGGACCTGGCAGCGCAGCGTGAATTGGCGGCGCGCCAGTGCCTCGTGGTTGGGCGCCTCGGTGCGGGCTCGCGTGAGCATACGATCGAGGCGGTGGAGCTCGGCTTCCCGCACGGCGGGTGCGGGCGGTAGGCGGGAGAGGGCTTGATCCACGTGGGCCAGCACGCGCTCGGGTGCCACGCGCTCGAAGGACTCATCCGGATCGATGGCGCCCTCCTCCGCCGTACGTTCGGCCGCGAGCGCGCGCTGCAGGCGGTCTTGATCTTCCACGCTGAGCCAGAGCTCCTCCAGCGACTGTCCGCTGCGTTGCTCCAACACGGCCCCTTGCACGCGATACTCCGAGCGCAGCGGCGTGCCAGCGAACATCGGGTTGTCCTCGGTGCCCACTGCGAGCTTCCGGGCGGCGCGCGCCGCCAAGGCCGGGGAAAGGAAGTGCCGCCGGGTCAGACGCTCGATGCTCCGCGTACGCAAGAAGAGAGCGGACTCGGATCCCACGAGCTCACGGCTGTCGAACAGGCCGGCGCCTTGACGGGCGCTGACCTCCACGGCGTCGGGCAACTCCTGGAGCAGCGCCAGACAGCGACCGTTGCCCACGTCGAACTCGAAGTCCTCCGGCAGCTTGCCGGTGGAGAGACGCACCGTGTACGGGTCGACGAATTCCGCTGCGACCGCGACGCAGGTGAGCTCGCCCCCACAACTGGGCGGTGCCGTGCCCCAGCTCAGCTCGCGGTCGTCGGCCTTGCTCACGGCGTCGCGGATGCGCTGCGCATCACGGGTCGCGAAGCGCAGGTAGTCCACGCGCAGGCTGCGTTCGTCCGCGGTGGTGACCTCGGCGCGCACGTAGGCCAGCACGGGGAGATCCACGCCCCAGGGCAGGTGATCGGTCTGACTCACCAGACCCATCAGGGGCCGCACGGGCTCGGGCAGCGCCGAAGGGATCGCCACCACGCAGCGCGCGGCTTCGTTGGGCAAAAGGCTTGCGAGCTCCAGCGCGTGACGAAGCTCGCCACGGGCGGGGGCCGCGATGGACGCGGGTTGGACGCCAGGCTGCGGGTGCGGCTCGGCAAGGCGTGCGCCAGGTGTACAGCTCGCCGCCACCAGGCAGCACAGCCAGGCGGTGTGTGCGAGGGCGTTCGCCGGCGGCGCGTTCCCGCGCACGGAAAGGTCTAGCCGCGTGTTCCCACGCGCAAAGAAGCGGGCGAGGCGCACGGCTCAGTCTAGCGCGCGCCCCGCGGCTTGTTTCAGAGGATCTCGTAGCCGGGGAAGAAGTACGCGATTTCCTGGGCAGCGGTCTCGGCGGCATCGGAGCCGTGGACGGCGTTCTCGCCCACATCCTTGGCGTACAGCTTGCGAATCGTCCCAGCATCGGCCTGGGCGGGGTTGGTGGCCCCCATCACCTTGCGGTAGGTGGCGACGGCGTTCTCGCCCTGCAGCACCATGACCACCACGGGGCCACGCGTCATGAACTCGCAGAGTTCGCCGAAGAAGGGACGCGCCTTGTGAACCGCGTAGAATCCTTCCGCTTGCGGGCGCGAAAGGTGGGTCATCTTTGCCGCCACCACCTTGAGGCCGGCCTTCTCGATCAAGGCGATGACCTCGCCGACCTTGTTCTTCTCGACGGTGTCCGGCTTGAGGATGGACAGGGTGCGCTCGATGGCCATGACGGTCTCCTGGAAAAGCGTTCTAAAGGAGGGACAGGCGACCCGAAAACGCTGATTTTTTCAGTGGCTCCTGCCCGCAGTCGGCCGAGGTTTAGTGGAAAAACCCGAGCCGGCAAGGCTTTTACCCGCTGGGCGCAACCGCCCCGTGGAGGCTTCACCTTGGCGAGCCGAAACTGAGGCGAAAAGGCACCGAGAAGCGTGCCTCGATATGCCGCAATCGAACGTGAATTGTCACGTGCAAGAGCGGCGCAGCGGGTAGACTGCTCGAGATGCGCGGGGGGCCAGTGCGACTGCTCTACGTGGACGATCGTCGCTTCGATGATCATCTCGCCCCAGGACCGCACCCTGAATCTCCAGCGCGATTGGCGGCGATTCGTGCTGGGCTCATCGAGCCTCTGCGCAGCGCTGGCGCCACGCTCGTGGCCGCGCGCGAAGCCACCACCGACGAGCTCTCACGCGTGCACTCCAGCACTCACCTCGCGGAGCTCGAGCGCGGGCTCGCGCGGGGTGAAGGCTATCTCGATGCCGACACGTATTTCTCACCTGGCAGCCGCGCTGCCACCTGGCTCGCCGCGGGGGCGGCCGCAGAGCTCGGCACGCGCCTCGCGCACGGGACGGAGATCGGCGGCGTGTTGGCGGTGCGTCCACCAGGACATCACGCCACGCGTACCCGACCCATGGGTTTTTGCCTCGTGAACAACGTGGCGGTGGCGGCGGCGGCGGCGCTGGAAGCGGGCCTGTCTCGCGTGGCCATCGTCGATTGGGACGTCCACCACGGCAATGGCACGCAGGCCATCTTCGAAGCCGATCCTCGCGTGCTCATGGTTTCGCTGCATCAGTGGCCGCTTTACCCCGGGAGCGGCCGCAGCGACGAGATCGGCATCGGCGAAGGACGCGGCTACACCGTCAACCTACCGCTGCCACCCGCCTCGGGTTCGCGCGAATACCGCGCCGCGATGACCCAGGTCGTGCTGCCGGTGCTGCAGCAATATCAGCCGGAGCTGCTCCTCATCTCCGCGGGCTTCGACGCCCATGCGGACGACCCGCTCGGCGGCATGGCCCTGCGGGACCACGATTTTGGCGCCATGACGAGCCTGCTCTGGCAACACGCCAAGAGCGCTGGCGCCGGGCGTCTCGGGCTGGTGCTCGAGGGCGGGTACGACCTGGGAGCGCTCGAGCGCTCGGGCCAGGCCGTGGCCGATGCGCTCCTCGGGACCTCGCGCGAGCTGGATCCGAGCGCACCGGGGATCCGCGCTCAACAGGTCGTCGACGCCACGCGTGTCGCGCTTTCTTCGCATTGGGATTTGTAGGGGGTTCATCATGGGTTCGGGTCCACATCGCGGTCTCGTCGGAGCCAAAACGCCACTTCCGGATGGCTTGCAGACGACCCCGCACAATCTGCAAGGCCTCGATCTGCCGAGCTTGCGCGGCAACGAGCGGCGCCTGCGTCAGGTCGTCGACGCGCTCGAGCAGGGCATCTGGGTGCTCGACCTGCACGGCTTCACGCACGCCACCAATCCCGCCTTCGATCGCATGTTAGGCGCCCCCGCCAACGGCTTGCTCGCACGCCACGCGCTGGACTTGGTGGCGCGTGAGGGACGCCCTGCCGCAGCCCAGGCGCTCACGCGTTGCCGCCAGGGTGAGCGCGAGACCTTCGAGCTGCCGTTGCTGCATGCCGATGGCCGCAATGTCTGGACCCGCATCGAGGCGAGCGCCCTGAACGACGAGCGCGGACCTGCGTGGGGCTTTCTGCTGACGGTGGTCGACATCGGCGAGCTCAAGCAGGGAGAGCGCGAGCGCGAGCTCGTGCAGGCCCGCACCCTCGAGGCCCAGAAGCACGACAGCCTCGGCATCCTGGCAGGCGGCATCGCCCACGACTTCAACAACCTGCTCGCGGTGATCATCGGCCAAATCGAGATCGTCACGGCGGACAGCCGCTTCGATAGCCGCGCCTCCAATGCCCTGGCGAGTGCCATCTCGGCGGCCCAGCGCGCAGCGGGGCTCACCCGTCAGCTGCTCGACTACGCGGGCCGCAGCCAGCTTCAGGAGCGCGCCATCATGCTCGACGAGCGCGCCCGCGAGCTGCTCCGCAATACGCGCGACTCGTTGCCCTCGAACGTGCGCATCGAGCTCGCGGTGGACGCCCCGCTGGACCTCACGCTGCGCGGCGATCCCGATCGCATCCAGCAGAGTCTCTCCCACCTGGTCACCAACGCAGTCGAGTCTTACAACGGCAATCCCGGCACCGTGTTCATCCACGTCGGGCGCAAGCACTTCGCGCCAGGCCTGGTCGACGACGCGCATCCGCCCGAGCCCATCAAGGGTGGCGACTACGTGTTCGTCGAGGTGCGCGATCAGGGCTTTGGCATGAGCCCCGCCACGCTGGCGCGTGTGTTCGAGCCGTTCTTCACCACCAAGACCTCCGGTCGTGGTCTGGGGTTGGCGGCTTGCATGGGCGTGGCCAAGTCGCACGGCGGCTTCCTGACCGCTCAATCGGAGCTCTATCGAGGCTCCACGTTCCGCATGTATCTCCCGTTCGCGCAGGTGCGACAAGAGACCGTGATGCACATGGCCGACGCCAGCGCGGAGCGCGGCAAGCTCCCGCTCAAGGTCCTGGTGGTGGACGACGAACCCATGATCCGCACCTTCGCCCGCAGCATGCTCGAAATGGAGGGCTACCACGTGGAAGACGCGGCCTCCGGCGCAGAGGCGCTCGAGATCCTGCGCAGTCGTCTACCCGAGATCGGTGGCGTGCTACTCGACCTGTCCATGCCCGGTATGGATGGCTCCGTCGTGCTGTCCACGCTGCGGACCTTCGCACCGGATCTACCCGTGGTGATCCAGACCGGCTACTCCGCGGAGGCCACCGCCCAGCGCATGGCGCAGTGGCGCGTGCGCGGCGTGCTGCAGAAGCCCTACCGCGCCAACCAGCTGCTCGAGAGCATCAGCTCGATGTTCCAGTAGTCGGGGGCACGCTCCCTCCCCGCGCCGGGACCCACCCACCGCGGAGGTTCGCTACGCTCACGCTCCGGAGGCTTCGCCCGCTCGCAGCGTTTCGAGGTACGCGCGGAAGCCGCCGAGCGCGCTGATGTCCTCGGCACCTTCCACTGCGTAGGGCTCCACCAGGAAGCACTTCACGTCCTCGCCCGACTCCGTGCGCACGTTGCCGATGGCGAGCGGCGCGCGCACGTTGGCCATGAAGCGCCCCAGCGCAGCCCAGCTCAAGTCGTAGAGCTCGAGCTCGATGGCGTGGCCGCCGCTCGAGACCCGCACCAGGCCTGGTTTCACGGGAGCGCTGCCGGGCAGCACGTAGAGCCGGTACTGATCCGTGGTTCGCGCACTGCGCACGAAGCGCGCCCCGCATTCGGTGAGCTGATGGTGAAGCGGCAGCCCTCGCAGGTGTGCCCCCACCACGGCCAAGCGCACCTCGCTGGTCGCGACGGACTGCCCGAAGGTGTGGGCCGGAGCAGGGGAGCGCGAGAGACCCATGCCGCACTCGGAGAGAGCGTGTACCGCCGCGCCCAGGGCATCGAGCTGGTTGTCGCGTCCCGGATGTCCGACCAGGGACAAACCGAACGGCAAGCCATCGGGCCGGAAACCCGCCGGCACGGCCAGCACCGGCACGTCCAGGAAGTTCGCGTAGCGCGTGTAGATGCCCAGCCGATCGTTGATGGCCCGCGGATCGGCCTGGTCGTCACTCAGGCGATAGTGCGTGGGCACCGTGGGCGTAACGATCAGCTCCACCTTGGCCAACTCCTGCATGCAAGCCTCGCGCAGGCGGTCCCGCTCGTAGTGCGCACGAAAGACGTCGGCCCCGTCGAAGCGTTTGGCCCCCAGGATGATCTCACGGGTCACAGGCAAGGCGCTCTCGGGCCGAGCCTCGATGAAGGCCCCGACGGACAGGTAGCGCTCGATCACCCAGGGACCGTAGAGCAAGTCGCCGAGCTCGCGGAAAGGGGAGAAGTCCACGCTGACCGGCCGTCCACCGAGCGAGACCAAGGTCTCCACGGCCCGCGCGAACAAGGCCTCGCTCTCCTTGTCGCCGTACCACTCGAGCTTTTCAGGCACGCCGAAACGAAAGCCATGGCCGAAGGCCCCGTGTTCGTCCGCAGCCTGCGCGCTCTTGCCCACGATGAGCTCCCGGGCGAGCACGGCATCCGCCACCGAGAGCGAGAACACCGACACACAGTCGAGGCTCTGACAGGCCGGCACCACCCCCTGCGTGGAGAGCAGGCCTCGGGTGGCCTTCAGACCAACGATGTTGTTGAGCGCGGCAGGAACCCTTCCCGAGCCCGCCGTATCGGTCCCGAGCGCAAGGCTCACGTAGCCGGCAGCCACGGCGACCCCGGACCCCGAGCTCGAGCCGCCCGAAAGGTACGCGGGGTCGAACACGTTGCGGCAGGTGCCATACGGCGAGCGCGAACCCACCAGGCCGGTGGCGAACTGATCCAGGTTGGTCTTTCCGAGGCAGATTGCGCCAGCTTGCTCCAGCGCGATGACGCTCGGCGCCGAAGCGGCTGGTAGGTAAGAAAAGCCCGGACAGGCCGCGGTGGTGGGCATCCCCGCCACGTCGATGTTGTCTTTTACGCCGAAGGGCACGCCGAACAGCGGCAGATGCCGTGCCTCGGCGAAAGAGCCCAGCGCGCGGGCCTTGGCGCGGGCCTCCTCCTGCGAGATGAGGTGCGTGAAGGCATGGGGATGTTGGTCGCGCGCGATGCGCTCGTAGAGCACGTCGATCAAAGACTCAGGTGTGAGGTCCAGATTCTCGTAAGCGCGCCGCAGCGTTCGAACGTCCAAACTTCCGTCCGTTGCCGTCCATCTCATGTGCCGTTCCCTTCAGAGTATCTCTATCGGCTTCACCCAGATGGCCAGCGCGACGCACCCTTCGGGGCTCGCCACGCGATGGCCAGTGCCGGGACCGTGGATGAGGAGACTGCCACGCCCGTAGCGCCCGCGCTCATCCTGCTGTGAACCTTCGAGGACCAAGATGTGCTCGAACCCCCTGTGGAGGTGGGCCGGCACACTGGCGCCGGGGGCATAACGCAGGAGGGCCGCCGACGACCCATCCTCGCCATCGCGATAAAAGCGGGCGATCTGCACACCCTGGCGGAATGGCTGCCAGTCGAAGTCCGCGTAGTCCTCGGCGCGCTCGAGAAGGTCTGGAACCAACAGCCTGAAGCCTTCGCTCATTGGACGCTCATTTGGTGAGCGCCGCGAGCAGACTGCGTGAGTCCGAGACCGCCCCGAAGACGCCGCCCTGCATCTTGATCATGTTGAGGGCTGCCGCGTGATTGGCCGGATCGGTGGCCGCACAGCAGTCGGACAGCAGCACGCACTCGAAGCCGCGATCGTTGGCCTCGCGCATGGTGGTATGCACACAGACGTCGGTCGTGATGCCGGTAAGGACGATGTTGCGGATGCCGCGCAACTTGAGGACCATCTCGAAGTCGGTGGCGTAGAAGCTGCCCTTGCCCGGCTTGTCGATGACAGGCTCTTCCGGCCTAGGCTGGAGCTCGGGAATGATCTCCCAGCCTGGCTCGCCGCGCACCAGGACCTTGCCGCAGGGCCCAGGGTCACCGATGCCGGCGCCGATCTGGCGCGACCGCCAGCGCTTGTTGGCGGGCAAATCCGCCAGGTCGGGCCGATGTCCTTCCCGGGTGTGGATGACGTGGTAGCCGAGCTCGCGCATGGCTTGCAGCACGCGACCGATGGGCTCGATGCAGGCGCGCGTGAGCGAGATGTCGTAACCCATCAGCTCCACGTAGCCGCCCTTCCCGCAGAAGTCGGTCTGCATATCGATGATCACCAACGCGGTGTTCTCGGGTCGTAAATCTCCGTCGTAAGGCCAGGCGTAAGGTTGAGAGCTCGGGATGGTTCGCGTCATCGAGTCGGTTCCTCGGCGCTCAGACTATCTACCCCTACATTTCGCAATGGAGTCGTTAACGCATCTTGTACGGCCCGTCGCAGATTAAACGCTTGTGTTACACGGAAGAAAAACTGGCGGAGCTAAGTTCCGAGCGCCGCCAGACAGATTGCAGCTGGAGAGTGCGTTCGGTTTCGCCTGTGCGAACGGACGACGCTGACGGTTTCGTCTGCGCTGAAGCGGCCTACCCCGAAGAGAGGTCCGTTCGATGTCAGCACGCGATAGACGCCCGTTCAATCGACCCGAAGTACGCCATGGCGCAGTCGAGATCTCCGAGCTTGGGACCACGCCCGAGCGGACTGGACCAGGCGCTCGACTCCGGAGACTTGGCGCGCTCGCGCTGGCTTCGGCCCTCGGTTTCAGCGCGATTCCAGGGGCCCAAGCCCAGGACCCTGCCCCAGCCCCCGTGGCGCCAGCCCCCGCTCCGGCGCCCGAGACTCCCGCACCACCGCCGCCGGCCCCCGTCGCGGCACCCGAACCCACTGCCGTCACCCTGGAACCCACCGAGGAGCGCGCCGCCGAGCCGCCGCAGCCCGAGCAGGACTTGGCGCCGCCCGCAGCGCCGGCCGAGGAACCTTTCAAGCCCAAGCTGACGGTCGGTATCGGTCTGCGCACCGGTCTGTCGCTTGAGTTCGCCAACGACAAGACCGTGCTGACGCTCCAGGACAGCCTGGACGGCGGCTTCATGTTTCGTCCGTTCTTCGCCGGCCAGCTGACGAAGAAGGTCAGCGTGTTCGCGCAGGCCGACGGCAGCCCCACCAGCTTCCACATGATCGATGCTTACGCAGAGCTCGCGTTCTTGCCGCAGCTCTCGCTGGTGGTCGGTCAGCACATCCCGGCCAACGACCGTAACAACAACTGCGGTCCATTCTTCAACAACAGCTGGAACTTTGCAGCCGTCCACTCTTACCCGATGGACGCTGCGGCACGCGACCGCGGCTTCACCCTCTGGGGCATGCTCGGCGGCGGCGTGATCAAGTACCACGCCTCCATGGTCGACCTGCAGCCGGGCAATCCCATCAGCAACGCGCGCTACGCCGGCCGCGTCATGTTGAGCTTGCTCTCGCCCGAGAAGGGCTACTACCTGTCTGGCACCTACTTCGGCAAGCAGGACGTGCTCTCCATCGGTGGCGTCGCTTCCTATCAGAGCGGCCTCAAGGTCAAGGACGGCGGCCTGCCGAACAACGAGTTCCTCGGTCTCTCGGCGGACCTCCTGTTCGAGAAGAACCTCGGCGCAGTCGGCACCATCACGGTGGAAGCTGGCTACTGGAACTTCAACGGCACCGGCAAGAACTACAAGGTCCCCGGTGTCATGGGAGCCCCGCCCGTCTTCGGCGGTGGCCTCACCGGCTTCGCGGGCGCGCTGAGCGGCAACGTCACGGGTCAGAGCTACGAGGTCGCCGTGTCGTGGCTCTCACCTCACAAGATCGGCTCGGGGCAGCTGCAGCCCAACGCGCGCATCCAGGGCTTCGACAAGGATGCAGGCGACGTGACCATCCTGGACGCGGGCCTCGGCTACATCATCGATGGCTACGCCCACCTCTACCGCGTGAACTTCCAGCACGTCACCGTGCCGAACGGCCAGGACTCCAACTCGGTCCAAATCGGCGGGCAGTTCCTGCTCTGAAGTCGGAGCCCGGCCCCCAAGTCGCGTGACTCCGCGTGAACGACCCACGGGCTCTGTGGCGGTGGGTGGGTCCCGTCGCGGCCCTTGCCGCGACGGGCGGGGAGGTCGCGTGACCTCCCCGTGAAGACCGCCCTCAGGTCTTCTGGTAGGGCGTGGGCTGGTAAGGCACGGGCCATACGTGCATGAGCCAGTAGATCGGCAGCGCGAAGGGCCCACACAGCACGAAGGCAGCGATCCACAGAGCCCGCTCGTCCGCTCGGATGCGCGGGTTGTTGCCCAGGAGCGCGCCGAAGATGAGCAGCGTGAAGAACCCGGTCGCGATCAGCATGCCGATGCTGAAGACCGCCAGAAACGGGCTCAAGCTGAACAACCCCTGGGGCAAGAGCGCGGTCCCCGTGACCACGAACAGGACCAGGCTGGCGGCGAGCAAGGTGCCCATCAGGATGCCGATGCGCATGGTGGGGCTCATGGCCTCGGCGCAGAAATCAGGCCGACGATCGGTGGGTTCGGCCACGTGGACGCGCTCATCCGCCGCGGTGTGCATGGCGCCGTCGTAGATGTGGTGCTGCATGGCTGAGTCCTCCTGTTCCCGAACAGGTGAACACAGGCCTCGGAAGCGCAAGCGGCCACAAGGGGCGCAAGTGGGCGGCTGGACGGGAGAACGTGCGGAGTTGACTCGGGGTGGGCGCCTCCGCTACGCATGCGGGCGATGAAACAGCTCGTACCCGTGATTTTGGTGGTCCTGGGCGCTGGCAGCTCGGCCTGTGCCGGCAACCAGCTCCAACCCGTGATGGCGTCGTCGGCCGAATCCACTCCCTATGCAGTGAGCTATCCGGCGGACCTGGAGGCCACGCGCACCCTGCTCGCCGAGGAAAAGACGCAGGCGCAGAGCCTGTCCGCGGGCCTGGCAGCCCAGACCAAGGATTTGAAGACCCCGCTCGACACCGAGCTGGCGCTGCGCATCGTGGATGCCGCCGACGAGGCCGGTGAGAGCGAAGGCTACGCTCGGGCCCGCGCCCAGGAGCGCGCCGTGCGCGAGTTTTGGGAAGCGGAGCGCGGCCCCATCGGTTCGCGCGTGAACGGCGCGGTCCAGCAGAAGGCCAGCGAAGCCAAGTGCGAGAACACGGAGGGGCTCACGAGCTCGGTGTCGTACGCACTGCGCGAGGGCGTGGACAAGCAGCTGGAGCGTCGCTTGCGGTCCCAAAACGAGGCTCACCTCTTGATCGAGCGCAACAAGTCGAGCCTGGGTGCCAACGTGGCGCCGCTGCAGAAGCTGGCCGACGACGTCACCGTGAACAGCTATCTGGTGAACAACGCGCTGATCGAAGACTCGAATCGAATCTCCCGAATGTTGTCCGAGCGACGAACCGTCGAGCGCACGCTCGATGACGCGATCGAAGAGGAGACACGGCCGCCTACGGGCCCGCAAACGCCCGCCGAACGCAAGGCGTCGGCCGAGCGGCTCGCCGAACTGACGAAAGCGCGCGACGCCCTATCGAGCGCCGCGGCCAATGCGGAGGGTGAGATCAAGACCAGCCAAGAGCAGGTGAAGACGGCGCAATCCGAATACGACGCGGCGCTCTCGGCGCTGCGGGACGAGCTGCGAAAGCTGTCGCTAGCACGCTGAACGCACGCTTGCCGCCGAAAGCTGCGGCACAGTCCACGTTGGCAGCACGAGCGAACGAACTGTCGACGTCCTCGAACACGCCGCTAGAGCGGCGCCGACGCGCAGCGCGCGAGCGACTCCGGAAAAACCGCGTAGGTTTGAATGGAGGGGGTTGTCGCGCGTGCAAGCAGGTCGTCATACGCTGCGGCGAAGCTTCCTCTGGCTCGGCTCCGCTTCCGCGCTGTCGCGCCTTGTGGACTTGGCGGCCATCGTCATCGTCCTGCGCTTCGTCTCGGCGAGCGCCGTGGGCGCGGCGTCGGCAGCCTGGACCATCACCACGCTGCTGGAACCGTTCGCCAGCTTGGGCGTGGGCTACGCGATCCTCACCATGCGGCGCCTCGATCGCCGCACCATCGACGCCGCGGTCTGGCTCTCGTTGGTAGGCGGACTGTTGTTCGCGGGGCTGGTCGCAGCCGGCGCGGAGTTCGCTGGCTCGCTGTTCGGTGCGCCGCAGGTGGCCCCGCTGATCGCCATCGGCGGCCTCAAACTCATCCCGGTCGCCGTGGCGGCCGTGCCTCAGCAGCGGCTGGCGCGTGCGCTCCGACATCGTGAGCTGGCGGCAGCCAGCACGGTGGCGACCTTGCTCTCCGCGATCAGCCGCGTGGTCTTCGCCACGCTGGGCTTCGAGGCGTGGTCGTTCGTGCTCTCGCAACACGTGTACGCCGTGACCCTGGCCGGCTGCCTCTGGGCGATGGTGCCCTTCAAGCCTCGCTTCAACACCTACCCGCGCGCCGTCGAGCGTCTGCTCACGCTGGGATTGCCCACGAGTGCGGGCGCGTCGGTCGGCCTGTTGGCGCGCAACCTGGACATGCTCTTCGTGAGCCGCTGGTTCGGCCTGGAGGCATTGGGCCTGTATCGCGTGGCCTTCGATCTGGCGGTCGCGCCGCTGGTCGCCATCGGCGACGTCATCGCGCGCTCGGCGGCGCCCACGCTACGTCGCTTGATCCGGGACCCGAAGGGCCTGAGCTCGACCTTCGAGTATTCGGTGAAGCTGGCCACCCTGGTTTGCCTGCCCATCGCCGGCTTCGTGGCCAGCCTGGCGCCGCTGCTCCTCACCTGGGCCAAGGACCCCACCTTCGTCGCCGCCGCGCCGGCCGCGCGCCTGTTGGTGTTGGCGGGCCTCTTGCTCGTGGTGTTCGGGCTCTACGGCCCGCTGGCCCAGGCCATCGGCAACCCCGAGCTGGGCCTGTGGTCGAACCTGGAGCTGTTCGTGCTGCTCGCCACCAGTCTCTGGGTCTGCCTCTCTCTGTTCGGGCCCTTCCTGTCCATTAGTGCCGCGGCCATCGCGTGGTGCGTGGCACTTTGCACCGCCCTGCTCCTCACGCGGCATCGCTTCCGACGCGTGCTGTCGCAAAAACGCGCCAAATCGAGGCCGCCTTCGCTCACAGAGTCCGGCGAACGCCTATCCAGCGCGGCCTATCGACGCGTGATTTGAGCCGCGCCCAGCTTCGATAGCGGCGGCCTGCAGCGGAACACCAACGTCGTTGCGCAAGAGCCGAAAAGCGGGGGAACATGCTAGGCAGCCCTGAGCATGAAGCCCGCGCTGCTATTCGTGATCCTGAGCGTCCTCTCAGTGGCCTCCGTGGCCCACGGGCAGGTGCTGCAGGCCCCCATCGCAGGACGCCCCATTCCGCTGGGCAATGCGGGCGTGGCGTGCGCGGCAGCGACGGGTGGCTGGAGCACGGAGCCGGGTTCGCGCATGGTGCGCCCGCCCGTGGATCCTCAGAGCGTCGGCACCTCGGTGGATCTCAAGGTCGCGGCCACGCTCGCCAGGTGCCCCACGAGCACGGCGCTGGTCACGTTGGTGGCGACCGCGCGCTGGCCGAGCTTCGAGACCTCCAACGTATGGTTCTACCCGGACGAGGGCCGCCTCGACGCGGAAGGACACGGTCTACTCGGTGTCTCGATTCGGCTGCGCGGCGCGGACCCAGGCTTGCCCGGCGACGCCTGTCGCGTGGTGACGCCCAGCGAGCGGCTCGAACAATGCTCCTGGGCCGTCGGCCGCGATGCCGCCGCCGACCCCTCCGCCGTGGCCTTCACGTGGCTGCCTGGGGGCGCGCGTAGCGACCCCAACGCGGTCACCTTCGACGCCAGTGGACGACGCGCCGACGGCGAGGTGTTTTCGTTGTCGCCGGCACGCGTGACCATCGCGCGCGTGTTCCCGCAGGGTGCCACCGTGGACCTCGCCACGGGCGTAGGCGAAGTCCCGCTGGTGCATCCCGACGCGGTCGCCGCAGCGGAGTGTTCGCCCCTGCCCTGCGAGTTCGCCAACAAGACGCTCACCGTGCGCGGTGCCACGAACCTCGTGAGCGCGCTCGACGTGCGCGTGCGCCTGCGCCCTCACGTGTTCCTGCAACACAACGAGGCCGTCGAGAGCGTGACCAGCGCGCGCCTCTCCGTACTGCATTGCCCGATGTCCATCGTGTCCGGCGCGCCCGTGCGCGACAACGACGACGCCAAGATGGTGGTGAAGGTCGAGGGGCGCTGCGCGCGCGACTTGAGCTCGCTGCGCTTCTTCCGCGACCAAACGCCGCTGAAGATCCTGCGCAGCGTGAACGACCAGGACGCCAGCTACGTGCTCCTGCGACTCGGCGACATCGACGACGACGTGGTGCGCATCACCGCCTTCCGCGGTGACCGAGACGCCATTGCGCTGGCCGTGGCCCAGGCCGCCACGCGCGCCGCGCCCCAGGTGCGCGCCACCTTGGAGCTGCCCGGCTACCCGAACCTCAGCTTCATCCCCAACAATCGTCCCGCCTTCGTGCACGCCTCCTCGGCGGGAGAACACCAGCGCTTCGCGATCCTGCCCATCGATGGCATCTACACGGTGAGTTACGACAGCCAGGGCCGCGCCTCCGTGCGCGCGAACCCCAACGCAGCGGGCCTGTCCGAGCTGCGCTTCGGCCTGCGCACCGAGGGCCTCCCTGCCGGCCTCGACGACGTGGACCTCGCGGTGGTGCGCGATCCCCTGCAGCGCGGCACGGCCGAGGCCAACATCCCTGCCCCCATCGACGTCGAGCCCTCCGTGCGCCCTCCGCTCATCGAGGTCCTGTGCGGCGGCGGTGCGATGCCGCTGCATAGCTTGATCCCCGGCGTCACGGCACACCTCTCCTTCGATCTACGCGACACCTGCCGCGTGGTGTTCCATCGCGAGCGCCTGTCCAGCGAGTACGGCACCCAAAGTCTGAACTTCGAGATCGACGTGATCCGCTCGGACGGCAGCGTGCGCGGCGACTCCCACGTGTCCGAGGTCATCAGCTTCCGGGCCGGCAGCGAGCCTCGCTTCGCCTTCATCCGCGGCATCCGCGATCCCTTCGATCGCCTGCAAGTGCGCGTATCCCACGTGGCCGACGAAAACCACTACATTGGTGCATCGGAAGTGCGCACGGGCGCGCCCGCGGCCCAATGGTCTGCCGTCATGGGTACCGGTCGACTGCGTCTCTACGGCACCACGACCATCCCCACCGGCCTCTACCGCTTCGGAGACCCGAGCCACAGCGGCGTGCTGTCACTCAACTTCGGCGTGCTGTCGCGTCTCACGTGGCTCGACCAGGATGGCAAGGAAGGCTTCCTGGGCGCGGAGATGGGCCTCCTGGTGGCCGGCCTGGCGAATTCGCGCAGCGAGACAGGACAGTCGCTGCAGCAAGTGGGCGCGGTGATCGGCCTGGGTGTGAGCGTTCCCATCGCGAACCGCTCGGCCGTGACGCAGGCTTCCATCAACGTGCACGCCTGGTTCGAGACCGACCTTTCGCGCAACGTGGATACTGCCTCGGAGCGCTTCGCGTTCGTGTTCGGACCCAGTATCACTATCGGCAATGTGGGCGCGAATCTGTAAGGGGGAGCATGAAGATCTTCAAATGCTCTGCTTGCGGACAAACGCTGTTCTTCGAGAACGTCGTGTGCACCAAGTGCGGCCACACGCTGGCGTACCTGCCTGACCGACGCGTAGTGTCCGCGCTGGAGCTGGTGGAAGACGAAGACGCTCCGCAGCACTATCGCGCCTTGCTCGAGGGCGACGAAGAGCGCCTGTACCGCCTGTGTGAGAACAGCACCCAGTACGGCGTCTGCAACTGGGCCATCGAAGCCGGCGACGAGCACGCCCTGTGCCGCGCCTGCCGCCTCAACAGCATCATCCCCAACCTCTCGGAGCCCGCCGCCAAAGACGCCTGGATGCGGCTCGAGCGCGAGAAGCGTCACTTGCTGTACAGCCTCGATGAGCTGGGCCTGCTCGGCACGCCCGACGACGAGCAGGACGCTGAGTCCGCGCCGCGCCTGAGCTTCTCGTTCATGGGTGACGACCCGACGCAGCACATCGTCACGGGTCACCAGGCGGGTCACATCACCATCAACATCGCCGAGGCCGACGATGCCGCCCGCGAGCGCATCCGCAAGGAGCTCGGGGAGCCCTACCGCACGGTGCTCGGACATTTTCGCCACGAGAGCGGCCACTACTACTGGGAGAGGCTCATCAAGGACAGCGACCTGCACGAGCCCTTCCGCGCCATGTTCGGCGACGAGACGCTCGACTACGCTGCGGCCTCCCGGAACTACTACGCACAGGGCGCACCGTCAGACTGGTGGTCGTCGTTCGTGAGCGCCTACGCGTCGATGCACCCGTGGGAAGATTGGGCCGAGACCTGGGCCCACTACCTCCACATGGTGGACACGCTCGAGACGGCGCGCAGCTTCGGTTTGGTGATACGGCCTCAGCCCGTGGGAGGCACACCCGCGCGCCCGCTCGCAGCCCGCTCGGTGCAGTTCGAAGCCTTCGATCAGCTGATCAAGGCCTGGGTCGGACTCACGGTAGCCCTCAACACCCTCAACCGCAGCATGGGCCTACCCGACGTGTATCCGTTCGTGCTCAGCGAGCGAGCTATCGAGAAGCTGCGCTTCGTGCACGACACCATCGAGCGCCGCGTACGGGCCTGACCCAGAACCCGCCTGACCGATCATCGGGCGGTCTTGCGATCTCAGGCAGCGAGCAACGCCTCGCGCCAAAGCGTGGACTCCGGTTGCTCAGTAGGCGGCGTTGCGCACGTCGGCGCAATCGGCGTCGTCGTCGAGCCGCACCACCGTCCAGTTCGTGCTCTCGACGGTCCACTTGGGCAGGTTCTCGTCGAGGAACGTGGCCTGGCTGGTGCTGAACGTGTCGTTGCTACCGCACACGTCGCCCGAGTCCTGGATGCAGCTGGCGGCGCGCGTCTGCACCAAGGTGCCGGGCCCCTTGCCCTCGAAGCGATCACAGGTGTCGAGCGTGCCATCGAACATGGACGTGACGCGAATGCCGAGCATCAGCTGGCGCGCGCGCACGACGGTCGGAAACACGGCCACGGGCGGCCAGCTGTAGGGCGCGCTGTTGACCGCATCCACGGTGAGTCCCGGGGATCCGTCGTCGTCGTGGTCCGGGTAGGTGAGCTGCGTGTCCTTGCGACTCTCGGGCCAGGTGCCCGTCGGGTCCGGCAGATCCACCCCCAGCAGCGCGTGGAGCATGTCGCTCTTCAAGGCGCAGCCGGGTTCGAGACAATCGACCTCGATGGGCAGCTCCCACTCCGGCATCGTGTCTGCGTCCCAGAGCTCCTCGGGGAAGCGCACGGCGTAGAGCTCTCCCATGGTGCTCGACGAGAAGTCGGGCGTCTCCGTGGAGCAGGCACGAACGTGCCCGCGGTAACCCGCGCCATTGCGCTCGACCACGAGGCGCGTAGTGATGCGCAACTTGCCGCGGCCCGGATTCGAGCACGGGCACCACGATGATGCTGGTGCCCTTCCAGCTGACGTCGATGTCTGCCTGCATGCCGTAGGTACCCGTGACGTCGCAGCGGCCATCGTCGGGTGCGCCATCCCCCTTGGAGTCGCCATCGCCGGCGTCCGGCGCAGTCTCCTCGTCGTCACCGTCCCCCCGCGTACCGTCTCCATCTCCATCGCCGTCGCCACCAGCCGAGCTCGTGGTCAGGCCGAGTCCTCCGGTTACGGCATTGCAGCCGGCCAGGACTGCACACACGAGCAGCGCGGAGCGACGAGGCAACGCAATGCACCGACGAGAAGCTATGGCAGTCAAGATTGGTGTCACTCGAGGCAACCTATCGGAAACTACAAGTAGTGAATGCGCCACCCCGAATCAACACGCAACGCGGAGCCTGCGAGGTAGGTCGCGCGTTTGTTGGGGGTTACCAGGGGTAAAATGTGCTCGATGGGACCAAATGTGTGTGCGAGCATACGTCTCATGAGATCCCTTGACTTGAGCTCCTACTTCGTTCGCTCGCGCGCCCGAAGCCGCGCGTCGACCCTCTTGAGCGTGCTGTGCCTCGTCGTGCTCTCGTCGTCAGCGGCCCACGCCGGCGGCCGTGGCCAGTGGCAGTGGCTCGAGGAGAAGCGCGGCATTCAGTTGTGGGCGCTCGAGGTCCCGGGCCAGTCCCTGCCGGGCTTCCGGGGGAACACGAAGATCAAGGGTTCCATCGCCCAGATCGCGAGCGAAATGCTCGATGCCCCGCATCACACGGAGTGGATGCACCGCTGCGCCGAGTCATGGGTCTACCAGCGAACCAGCGAGACCCGCGGCGTGCTCTACAACCGCACTTCGTCCGCCCCATGGCCCGTGTGGGATCGGGACGTGGTGCTCGACGTTCAGTTCGACTACGCGCCCGATCAGAAGGCGCTCACGGTCCGCTTCAAGAACCTGGACAACCTGCTGCGGCCCGTGCCCGAGCGCGTGGTGCGCATGCCCAAGCTGGCGGGCTTCTACAAGATGGTGCAGGTGGAGCCCAACCTCACCAATGTGACCTACCAGGTCGAGGTGGACGTCGGCGGCAGCATCCCGGACTGGATCGCCGAAGAAGTCGCGAAGGATCTGCCCTACTACACCCTGCTGAGTCTGCGTGAACGCGTGGAGGGCATCGCCGAAGAGGTCCCTGCGCTGCCGGTGGTGCCCGCGGTCGCCGTGGAGCTGCCGCCGAAGCACGCGCAGGACTTGCAGGCAGCTAACAACTGAGCGCGCTGGGGACAGCGCGACCGCGGCCTGTCGAGGCTCCGCGCAAAGGCGCTCAGCGCGAGAGCTGGATGTCGAGCGGTGCGGCGGCGGGCGCGGGCTGCGGGGTCGTCGAGCTCGGACGTGCGACGGGTCGAGCAGGCTTGCGACGACGGGCGGCTGGACGTTCGGACGTGACGTCGTCGGGGGCCGCGGCGGGCGCGTTCGTCGGTGGCTCAGCGACGGGTAGCGCGGGCGCAGGCGCGGCCACAGGCGCCGCGGGGACGGGCGCGCTGGCCGCAGCGGGAGCGGGAGCTTGCGGCGCCGCGGCGGACGCGCTCGGGGATTCGCTCTTGGGAGCAGGCTGCGCGATGGGCGCTGTGCCCTGACCGAACTCTAGCCACGCGATCAGCGCACCCAGCCCGATGACGAGGGCCAAGGCCCCCCACAGCCAACGCTCGCGTGCGGCGGGCTTGGACTCGGTGCGCTGGGTGCTCTCGTTGGACTGGAGCGCCTGCCCCATCTCCTTGCGGATGCGCACGCCCGAGCTGGTGTCACGGGGCACCGTGGCCTTGGCCCGATCGAAGGCCTCCACGGGCATCGTGTTGGCCGACAGGCGCTCGTGCAGCAAAGCATCCTTCTGCGAGAGCGAGCTCTGGGGCACCGCGTTGTCGTGGAAGTCGCGCTCGTAGGTAAAGCGCGTGCGCTCGCTGGCAAAGGGCAACAGGGCGCGTCCGAACGCGGCCATCGACTCGAAGCGCTCCCAGGGATTGCGCGCCATCGCGCGGTGGACGATGGCCTCGAGCTCCGCGGGCACTTCGGGCGCGGCGCTGCGCAGGGGCTTGAAGTGCCCCTGATCGATCAAGTGCATCAGCTCGAGCAACGACTCCGCGTCATAGGGACGCGCGCCGCTCAAGCTCTGGTAGAGCAGAATGCCCAGCGCGTACTGATCGGTGCGGCCATCGAGGGTCGCTGCACCCCGCGCCTGCTCCGGGGACATGTAGTGGGGGGTGCCGGTGACTGTGTGCAAGGGCGGCGCGTTGGAGCCGAGTGCACCAAGGTCCTTGGAGACACCGAAGTCGACCAGCTTGGGCACGACCTCGCCGTGGTTATCGCGCGCCAGGAAGATGTTCTCTGGCTTGATGTCGCGATGGACGATGCCCAGACGGTGGACGGCGCACAGCCCGGAAGCGATAGGCACCACGATATCCGCGACCACGGCAGGCTCGAGGCTTCCGCGGTCGAGCAGGCTCGCCACGTCTTCACCCTCGAGGAACTCCATCACCAGGTACGGCATGCCGCGTTCGACACCCACATCTGTGATATCCACCACGTTCGGATGTCGGATGCGGGCCACCGTCTCGGCTTCACGCAGGAAGCGGTCACGGGCGGCCTCGGCGCGGCTCAGGTTGGCGTGCAGGGCCTTGAGCGCGACCCGCTTCTTGAGCAGCGTGTGAGTCGCCTCAAAGACCGCGCCCATGCCGCCAACACCGATACAACGCGTAATTTCGTAGCGCGCAAAGGTGCTGCCCGGCGCCAGCGGGATGTGGGTGCCGGTGGTATCCACGTCGTGCGCGCGCGAGTCGGCCGCGCCGTCGTTCGACGTGGCGGGAGCTCTGCGGTGTTGGGCGCTTTCCTGAGTCATGCCATCGGTGCGCGGAGGCACTCGTTACGAATGTTGCTCCGTCTTACTGAAGAAATCCAGGCCCGCAGGCGCACATGCGCCAGCTCAAATTCGTAGGCTCAAGCTAGCCAACAGGCTGCGACCCGGTTGAGGCATGGTGGTCGTCACGAAGGTGGGATCGGTCGGTAAAGCCAGTCGCCAATCGAACAAATTGTAGAGGCCGAGCGCGTACTCGAGGCCATAGCGCGGCGCTTCTCCGCTCAAGACCAGATCCGAGATGACCGCCGGATCGGTGAAACGATCGACGTGATCCGGGAGCCGGCGTGGCGCTTCCAAGGTAGTGCGAAGCGCTACACGAAAGCCTCCACCCAGGGGAGCGACGCCGCGCACGGAGGCGGCATGGGCCGGCACGTTCGCCACCGAGCCTCCGCCGTTGGTGTAACGCGCGAATAGGTAGGTGTAGTTAGCCGCGAACATCCAGCCGGCCGCGAACTCACGGCGCACTTCCATGTCGCCACCCAGCGCATAGAGGGCGTTCGTGCGGTTCTTGTAGCGCACGACGTCGCCCTCGTCGTCGGCCTCGGGCGCGATCGCGGTCTGCTCGATCAAGGCTTCGGCGTACTGAGCATGACCGGCGGTGATCAGGGACCAACCATCGACGAAGCGGTGCGCGTACTCGAGCTCGCCGGACCACACCAATTCGGGCATCAGCTTGTAGCCGCGATAGTTGCTGGGAACCTGGGTCACGCCGCCGTCGTTGTACTTGAGCTCGTAGATGCTCGGCGCGCGGAAGGCCCGGCCTCCCATCAGCTTGAGGTTATCGCGCTCGCTCAACCTGAATAGCAGCGCCAGACGGGGATTCACCGTGGCGCCGAAGGTGCTCCAGCTATCCACGCGTCCGCCTGCCGAGGCGGTCAACCAGCGCGCGACGTGCCACTCGGCCAGCACGTACCCTGCGTACAACTGGTAGGGCGTGTTGACCTTCAAATAGCTCTCGCGCGCGCCGTTCACGATGGACGTGCCGCGCAGCGACGCGCTGGTGCTCGCCGAGACTTCGGCGCCGAACGCCAGCTTCAACTGTGGCGTGAGCTCCGCCGCAAGGCGCGCCTCGGCGCCGAACCAGCGGCCCACGTAGCGTTCGTCCGCCACGAAGGTGCCGGGGTCAGGATCGTTCGGATAGACCTGCTTGGACCGGTAATCATAGGTGTTGCCGTAGGCGCGCGTGAACAGCTGCAGACGCCGGCCGATGCGCGGCTCGAAGCGCACCTCGAGCATGCCGCGCGTGTCCTGCAGATCATTCGGTTTGGCACCGACCACGGCGCCGTAGGCTCCATTGGGCAAGAACTGCTTACGCGTGGTGAGCAAGCCCTGGAACGTGAACGCGCCGTAGGTCATGCGGGCATTGCCAGTAGCCGCATCGAACGCGCGCAGGCCGCTGATGGCGGTGGGCAACGGTTGGGTGGGCAAGATGGCATCTTCACCGCCGCCTCGCGCCGCGGACGCCGACAAGCGGAGCCCGCCCTTCGTACCGAACGGCACGGCTCCCGCCACACGACCGCGAGCGGTGCTCTTGTCCTGCGCCGCTACCTGCAACTCGGCCCCAGGACGCTCGGGCCTGCCGCGCGGGATGAGGTTCACCACGCCGCTCACGGCGCCCGTGCCGTACAGCACGGAGCCCGGACCGCGCACCAACTCGATGCCCGCCACGTCTCCCAGGTCGACGCGACCGTCGTAGCCCACGAAGGACTGCCAGAGGATGTTGTCGTTGAGGGTGGCGCCGTCGGACAGCACCAACATGCGGTTGCCGTAGTCGCCGGGCTGGCCGAGACCACGCAGCGCGATGCCGGCATACACGCCGTCGTTCGACAGGGTGACGCCGCGCTGACCGCGCAGAGCCTCGTAGATGGTGGGATAGCGAAAGGCCGCGAGCTCCTGCTGCGAGATCACCGAGACCGACGCGGGCGCCTCGTCGATGGATTGGGTGGAGCGCGCGGCGGCCGTGACCTTCCGGCTCGGACTGAGCGCGACCTCCTTCAGCTCGGCGGGCACCCCCTGCTGCACGAACACGTGGTGCTCGGCGGGCTCGAAGCCAGGAGCCGACACCCGAACGACGCGCTCACCGACCGCAATGTTGCGTACCACGCTCGGAGTGAAGCCTACGGATACCCCATCGATCTGGATCAGGGCCTCGCGCTCCACGGAGGTGACCAGCACCGACCCCGTGAGCGGACTGGCCTCGACGTGGACCTGGGAGCTCTGGTTGGCGCGCACGTGCACTTGAGCCGGCGGCGTCTGATAGCCCTCGCGCCGGAAGTGCAACATATGCGTCCCAGGCGGCAGCTGCAGCGCGCAGGGAGTCGTGCAGGCCGGTGGTCCCTCGACCGTCTCGCTCCACACCTGGGTGGGTGCCTCGGCGCGAACCTCCACGGCGCCCACGATGCGCTTGAGCTGAAAACCGAGCTGCATGCGTGACCCGCGTTCCAAGCTCAGCTCCTCGGACTGGGCCGCTTCATAGCCCGCGAGCTCGACCAAGATGCGGTGCTTGCCGGGCGGCAACGCGAGGCGTGCCGGCGACACCGCCACGCTGCCGAGGTTGCGCCGATCCATGAACACCGTGGCGCCCGCGGGATCCGTCGTGAGTTCCACCACGGCCACCTCGCGCTCGATGGCGGCCAAGGTCTCCTGCAGTTGCGCGCGCAGCGTGGGCTCGATGTCGCCCTCCAGGGCTGCCTCGCACCAGCGATAGGCTTCCGGATACTGCCCGAGACGCTGGAACGCACGCGCCACGTTGAAGCGCACGTAGTGGTTCGGCGCGAGCCGGTTGGACGCCAGGAAATAGGCCAGCGCCCCGCGGTAATCGCCCGCCTGATAGCGCTCGGCGCCCAGACGGAAGTTCACTTCAGCCTCGTCGGCTACGCCATCCGCGCGCGCTGCCCGCGGCGACGGACACCACAGCAACGCGAGCGCCAACGCGAATCGTATCCACGGTGCGCCCCCGAGCGCACGTCCCCAAGTACGCACCATGCAGATCAACCACCCGCCCCGGTATAGGCCCTGATAGACCTAAGCCATACCCCCCGCGAGAGTACGAGAAAAAACAGCGCCACGCCCACGGCAATCCCCACTTCCCTCCCGTGGAGGCGGCCGAGCAACGCCAGAGCAGGATACGTGGTCATCAGGGCCAGCGGAATGACGAAAGTGAAAACGAAGGCGAGCACTCCCCGAAACACGCTGGAGGGCCAGCGCGCGGCATCGAAGGTGCTCACGATCAAATAGCTGAGGTTGTCGATCTTCACGACGTAGAAAGCCAAGCTCACCACCAAGATCCAGAGCGCATACAGGATGGCGAGTGCGCACAGCAGCACCAGACCGGCCAGGCCGAATTCGCGTAGGCCCGGTGCGCCTCGGGTGTGGGCGAGGGCCCAACCCGTCAACGAGAGACCTGCCGCCACATCCACCACCCGCGCCAGCTCGAGCTTGCTCGTGGAGAGCAGAAACTGAGCATCGACGGGCTTGAGCAGCAGGAAGTCGAGAGTGCCCTTGCGGATGTGCTCGACCACGTTGCCGAGCGAGGGCTGAATCACGCCCACCAAGACACCTTTGAGGGCCATGAAGAAGCCCACCACGATGAGCGCTTCGTGGGCCGTCCAGCCCGCCACACCAGGGCGCATGTTGAACAGCACGAGCAGCGGCACCAACGCGATGCCACTCCAGAACAGCGCCATGAACGCCTGCACGAAGAAGTCCACGCGGTACTGCAGCGAGAGCAGCACCGCTGCCTTGACCTGGATCTTCAGTAATGTCTGGTAGCGCCTGAGCACGCTCAGCCTCCGTAGGCCGCGAAGCTCCGCATGCCCCGCTTCCAGAGGAAGTAGGAGAGCGCGGAAAAGCAGGCGATCCAGAACCACTGCAGCAAGAGGTCGAACAGACACGCGCGCAGCGTCATCAACCCGAGTAAGGCCTCCACCGGAAAGGCCAACATGGAGCGGAAGGGCAGGCCACGCACCAACTCGGCGATGCCCGGCGGAAAGAATTCGAGCGGCATCACGTAGCCCGAAAACACCGTGTACAGCCCCAACCACAGATCGAACACGGCGATGGAGCTCTCCCAGAACAGCGAGAGCGTGCCGATGGCCGCCATCGCGCTGAAGCTCAAGAGGAAGGCCCCCAGCACGGCCACGGGCACCAGGAGCAACTGCCATGGATCATGCGAGAAAGACCCCAGGCCCAGCCACAGCACGCAGAGCACGGCGATGGGGGTCGCGACGATGAGCCGCATCGGCATGGCGGCCAAATTCTCGGCCAAATAGCTGAGCAGCGGGTGCACGGGGCGCAACAGCCGCTTCTGCAGGGTGCCCTGACGCACCTCCATGTTCATTTCCCACACCACCCAGGATCCTGAGAGCAAACGGATCACGAGCGTCGCCATGAAGTACGCGCGGAACCCCTGCTCGTCGAAGCGTCCCACCGGAGCCTCGCGCGCAACGGCCGTCCACAACGACAGCATGATGATGGGCATGGTGTACGCGAGCACCCAGACCAGAAACTCCGCGCGATAGGCCACCGCGTCGGCGAAGCCCACCTTGAGCATGGTGGGAAAGGCGCGCGCGGTGTGCAGCCACTGCTTCATGACTGCCCTTGTTCGAACAAGTCGGAGAGCACCTCTTCGAGTGGCGGGTCCTCCACCGTCAGGTCGACCACGGGTAAGCGAGCGAGCAGCGCGGAGATGCACGCGGAGAGCTCCGCCTGCGCCACCTGCAGACGCACCTCACGCCCCTCCTGGCTCACCACGCGCGCCCCGCAGCCTCCGAGATCGACCGCAGAGACGTCAGCCGAAAGCTTCAAACTGACCCGCTTCTCGGGGTGCAGCTTGTGGACCAGATCCGTAAGCGGTCCGTCCCACACGATGTGTCCCTGGTCGATCACGATGATGCGCGGGCACAGCGCGGCCACGTCCTCCATGTAGTGGCTCGTGAGGATGACCGTGGCGCCGTGCTGCTCGTTGTAGCGACGGATGAACTCGCGCACGTTGCTCTGCATGGTGACGTCGAGGCCGATCGTGGGCTCGTCCAGGAACAACACCTTGGGTCGATGCAGGAGCGCGGCACAGAGCTCGCACTTCATGCGCTCGCCCAGGGACATCTGGCGCACGGGCTTGCCCAGCAGGGGCTCCAACTTCAACAGGTGCACGAGCTCGTCGAGGGTCTGCTGGTAGGCCGCGCGCGGAACGCCGTAAATGGCGCGGTTCAAATCGAAAGTCTCCGAGGGCGGCAAGTCCCACAGGAGCTGCTGCTTCTGCCCTGCCACCAGCATGATCGAACGCAAGAAGTCCGGATTCCGCTCGAATGGCACGTGTCCCGCCACGAGCGCGCGCCCTGCGCTCGGAAAAAGCAGCCCGGACAGCATCTTGAGGGTGGTCGTCTTGCCTGCCCCGTTGGGCCCCAGAAAGCCCACCCGCTCGCCTGCGGCGATGCGGAACGAGACGCCGTCGACCGCTTTCACGGTGCGCTTGGGCCGCGTGATCAAGGAGCGCGCTGCTGCCCACACACCGGGAGGCCGCTCATGGACACGATAGAACTTGCTGAGCCCGTCGACCTCGATCACGGCCTCGGTTCTAACCGAGGGGGGCCGAGCGGTCGATGCTAGTGAGAGCGCGGCTGCATGGGCGGCGGCTCGCTGATGGCCGAAGGCCGCTGTTGCTTCGCGAGCAGAGCCTCCAGCATCAAGCGGTGAATTCGGGTCCAGGTGCCGTCCCAGGAAGCCTGGGCCAGGAACGCGTCGCGCTGATGGGGACCGCAGGGGTCATCCTCTCCCTTGAGAACCGCGGCGATCTGGCCGGCGAATTCCTCGGCGTGGTCTGCGGTGCGCAGGAGTCCGAGCTCTCCGAACGGAGTGACCAGATCGGGTAGCGCCCGCGCGACCACCGATTTGCCCGCAGCCAGGTACTGGAGCGCCAAGCGAGGGGTCACGGTGCGCCCGGCGGCCAACTCGGACAGCGGCAACATGGCGACATCCCAATCGGCCAGATAGGTCGGCACGTCCTCCAGGCGTTTGAAGCCCAGGTAGTGGACGTTGGCATGGTTCGGCAGCAGCGCCTCACAGGCTGGATCGAGATCGCCGAGCAAGACGAAATTCCATTTCGGCCGCAGGGTGGCTAGCTCGGCCAACAGATCGAAGTCGACGCGCTCGTCGATGCGCCCCACGTAACCGATGCGTGGGCCCGGGATGGCCGCCTGGTCACCGGGCACCTCACTGGCGGTGCGCGCCTGCCCGAAAAACTCGAGGTCGATGCTGCTCGGCACCTCGTGCACGTTGCCGTGCTGGCTCGCCTTCGCCTCGTAGAGGGCATGGTTTCCGACCAACAGCAGGTCGGATTGGCGCACTAGCTCGCGCTCCCAGGCGAGCAGGCCCGGGATCGCCGTCTCGTGTTGATCGGTGAGGTTGTGACTGCAGTCGTAGACGGTGAGGCTGCGATGGAGCCCCTCGGTGACCGGCACAGCCGCCGGCGTGTAGAACCACAGGATGGGTCGGTCGATGCGGTGCTCGGCCCGTAGGAGCGCCAGCTGGCCGCGCCAGAGCGCATGCAGCTCGTCCTCGCTGTAGCCGGCGGCGAGATGGGGCACCACGCGCCACAGGTTCGGGGCGAGCTTGGTGACCTCCGCGTAGGTGGCGTCGATCACCGGCTCCTCGATGAAGAACACGCGGTGATGCCGCGCGCAGCGCAACATCAGGTGGTTCGGGCGGTCGTGCGCCTCGGACCAACGGAGGTGCGAGAAACACAGCACGGTCGGCAGCGTCATGGGGCCCTCTCGGGCGTTCCTGACGCAACTTGGATGCCACTGGTCACACTGCGAGTCAGCCCGCGAGGGCACGCGGGCGCCCAGGGTCGAGCGAGCGGGTGGCACCCGAAGGCCTGTTTTCGCACGGGTCGAGCGGGCTTCACCGCCGTCCTGCGAGGCGGGCGTGCCGACGCAGCCCAGCACGCTTAAACGCGAACGCCGCGCTCACCATTGTGGGCGCGGCGTTCGTGGATGCGCGGAGGAAGCCCCGCAGCTCAGGAGATCACTTGCAGGGCTGTGCGCAGAGGCCCATGCCCTGGAGGTTGAGGCAGCTTCCGCTGAGGCCCATCGTGGAGCAGGCCGTGCCGTTGGTGGTGCAGGTGGAGTCGGTCGGGGGCAGCGCGGTGAAGCCGGTGTCCATCACGCAGAGGTTCGTGTTGAAGATGGGGCCGGTGAGGATGGTGGAGGGGGGCGCGCACTTGAAGCCGCCGCTGGTCGGGCAAGCCTTGGCCTCGACGCCGCCGTCGCCGCCCAGGTTCGGGATGCCGCCGTCGCCGCCGAGCAGGTCGCCGATGGGGCCGCACTTGCCGGTGGGCTTGCCGCTCTCGCACTTCTGGTAGCCGCCCTTGCACTGGGCGACTTCGAGGCCCTGCACGGTCACACAGACGCCGTTCAGCGCGCCGCTGTCGCGGTCGAGGAACTCGGACTGGGGCTTGCACTTACCGGTGGGCTCACCGTTTTCGCAGAGCTGGAAGCCGTCGTCGCCATCGCTGGTGGTGCACTGCTTGCCCATGATGCTGGTTCCGGGAAGCGTCTGGCACGCGGCACTGTCGCCATCGCCGTCGCCATCACCGTCGCCATCACCGTCGCCATCGCCGTCACCGTCGCCAGGAGTCGGCGCCGGAGCGGGAGCCGGGTCGTCGCCACAGGCGATGATGCCGCCACCAAGGAGACCAAGGGCAAGGATGGACAGCTGAATCTTACTAAGGACCGAGCGCATGTTTGACTCCGAGTTGTCGAACGCCCGAGGCACTTGCGGCGGCAGGTGCAGGCGGGTCGCTCGCGGACGTTGCTGGTGGGACGGACTACCCTCAGGGGTGAGTACGGACCGAGCGGAGGCTATAGCTGTCTCCACTGAGCTCCAATGACTTCAAGCGGTGAAGCATTGACCCTGTAGCCCCTTGTGAGGGCACGCCTCAGAATCTGACCCGGTCTGTACCTTGGCCCACCCGCATCGGCTGTAGATATCCGACAGGCCTAGAAAATGCGGGGACACAGCCACGGTCTCCGTGCCGGCTGCGGGCCTCGGTGCCGGCCCGCTCACTTCCTCTTGAGCAGGTCGGCGAGGGTGCCTAGCTTGCCGGCGCTGGCCGACTGGGCCCGGAAGCCGTCGAAGTCGGCGCGTTCTTCGTCGTCCTTGATGGCGCGCAGGGACAGCTTGAGCTTGCCCTCGCCGGTCTCCAGCACCTTGGCCGTGAGCTTGGTGCCCAGCGGGAAGAGCTTGCGCGTGTCCGAACCGCGCGGCGTGCCGAGTTCGGCGTTCGGAATCAGGCCGCGCCCTACCCGACCGCGAGTGCCGTCGACTTGGAGGAACAGGCCGTAGGGCTCGATGCGATCGACCGCGCCCTGGACGATGGCGCCCACGGCGAGACTGGGTCCGCGTGCCTCGGCGCCCACCTCGAGCCCTTCGGGCGCGGGGGCCAGCGAGATCTTGCGAGCGCCGGCGTCGACGCTGCGCACCACCACGGTCATCGCGTCGCCCACCTTGAGCGCGTCGGAGGGATGCGCGACCTTGCCGCCCAGCTCGGACACGTGCAGCAGCCCCTCGATGCCGGGCGCGATGCGCAGGAAGGCCCCGAAGTCGGCCAGACGCGTGACGCTGGCGCGCACCACCTTACCCACCGGAGCCAGGCTCTGGACGCTCTCCCACGGATCGGCGCTCAGGGCCTTCAATGAGAGCGTGATCTTGGTGGTCTTCTCGCCTCGCTTGTCGACGCCGTCCTTGATTTCGCGGACCTGCACCTCGACCGCGTCGCCCGCGGCCAGGAGCCCCTCGGCGCGCGCGGCGCGGTCATGGGACATCTCGGCGTTGGGGATCAAGCCCTCGACGCCGCCGAGGTCCACGAACGCGCCGAACTCGCGGATGGCCGTGACGCTGCCACGCAGCACCGCACCCACCGTGATCTTGGCCAACGTCTCGGCCGAACGTGCGCGGGACTCTTGCTCGAGCGCCGCGCGCCGCGACAGCACGACCCGCTTGCCGTTGTCGCGGAGTTCCGTGACGACGAACGACAGTGTGCGCCCGACCAGCTCCTGCGGGTTCTGCACGAAGCCGCGATCGGCCTGCGAGATCGGGCAAAAGGCGCGTACCCCCGCCACCTCCACCTCGAGCCCGCCCTTGTTCACGCCGCTGACCTTGCCCTCGACCGGCACACGCGCGGCGTGGGCGCTCTCGAGCTCCGCGAGCCCTTGCGGGCGGCCCATGGTGCGGCCCAGGCGAACCTCGCCGTTTTGAACCGCGACGACCACGGCCTCCACCACGTCGCCGACCTTGAGCGAGGTCTGGCCGTCCGCGTCCTTGATGTCTTGCATGTCGAGGAAGGCGCTCACGCGCTTGCCCGCGCCGGTTTGCGCCAGCTCCACGAACACGGCGTCCTTGCCTACCTGCACGACCTCCGCTCGGACCCGATCGCCGAGCGCCGGCAGGCGGCTCTTCTGGGGCTTCTGTCCGCGCGTCTCGGCTTCGAAAAGGGACGCAAAACTCTCGCTGTTTTTCTCGCTGCTCATGCTACTGGCCGCCCGGTTTAGCGGACTGCCCGCAACCGGCAATCCGACGCGATCGTCCGCTTACTCGCCCGCCATCGGCAGCTTGCTGTCGGCCGGGGTAGCCAGCTCGAGCACCCGGTAGGGCGGGCGGTCCGCGAAACTGCGTCGGAGCAGCGGCATGGCCACGTTGTAAACGGGCTGATCCCGGCTGGTCCTGGCCTCGAGCTGACCGCGGTGGGCGTGCCCATGAAAGACGGCACTCAGCGGGTACCGCAGCAAGGGCTCCTCCAGACGGCTGCAGCCGAGGAACGGGAAAATCTCGAGCGGCTCCCCCTCGATGGTCCCACGCACCGGCGCGTAGTGCAGCAAGACCACGCGGTGCTCCGTGCGCAGGCGTGCGAGGCCCGACTCGAGCTTGAGCGACTCTTCGATGGCGTAGTCCACGAACCGCTTGATCTCGGGCTCGCCCCAGTGCCCCAGCGTGTGCGAGCCGAAGCCGCCGCAGAACCCCTTCACGCCCGTGAACCCGACACCCATCACTTCCACCGAGTCCCCCGAAAGCATGGTGACGCCGGCCCCCTTGAGCACGCGCGCCACCTCGTCGGCCTTGCCGGACTCGCAGTCGTGGTTTCCGAGCACGCCGAGCATGGGCACACGGACGGCGCTGAGCTCGCGCGCCAGCACCTCGGCCTCTTCGAGGGTGCCGTAGTCGGTGAGGTCGCCGCAGAGCAGCAACACGTCGGCTCGCTCGTTCACGCTGCTGAGCCACGGGGCAAACTGCCCCACCGAGTCCTTCTTGCAGTGGAGGTCCCCGACCGCCGCCAAACGGACCACTTGCTTCTTCTCGGTTACCGCGCGTTTTGCTCCCATGGGTGGCTCGCTCTCGCTGATGTTCCCGAGCCAGAAGGGCAAGGAACATGCCCCAAGGCATGGGTTTTGCTGCTTTCGCAAGACGTGCTCGACGCCAAAACTCGCGCCTTTTATCGACACATCCTCTCCGAGCTGCGGCACGAAGGCATTCCGTTCGCTATCGGTGGAGCGTACGGATTGCGCTTTCATACGGGCATCGTGCGTCAGACCAAGGATCTCGATCTCTTTCTGCGGCGACAGGATCTGGAGCGCGCGCTCAACCTGCTCAGCGCAGCGGGCTATCGCACCGAGGTCACGCATTCGCACTGGCTGGGCAAGGTCTACGCGGGACACGACTTCATCGACATCATCTTCAGCTCGGGCAATGGCGTAGCCGTGGTGGACGACGCGCTATTCGAGCATGCGACGAAGGGCCTGTTGCTCGGCGTGCCCGTGCTCTGGTGCCCGGTGGAAGAGATGATCTGGAGCAAGGCCTACGTGATGGAGCGGGAGCGCTACGACGGAGCAGACGTCGCGCATTTGTTCCACGTGTGCGGGACGCGGATCGATTGGCCGCGCCTGCTGGCGCGCTTCGGCAGTCACTGGCGCCTCTTGTTCGCTCACCTGGTGTTGTTCGGCTTCATCTATCCGGCGGATCAACACAGCATCCCGGCCTGGGTGCAGCTCGAGTTGATGCAGCGTCTGCAGAGCGAGATCCACGCGGCCCAACGCGGCGACGCCGTGTGCGCGGGCACGCTGCTCTCGCGCGAGCAATTCCTGATCGACGTGGAGGACTGGGGCTACGTGGACGGCAGGCTCGCACACGGCGCCATGAGCGAGAGTGAAATCGCGCACTGGACCTCGGCCATCGAACACCCCAGGCAGAGCGTGGAACCCCGATCCACTCCGCGCACGGCGCGCGTGCCGATTCGGCGCACGACACGCGACTAGCGTGGTGGGTCTTAGCGGGTGATCTGTTTGAGCACGGAGGACGCGCGCTTGCGGACGTCCTTCGAAGGATCGTGCGACGCAGCCCGCTTGAGGGCGGACACCGCGCTGCGCCCGATGTCGCGCACCAAGAGCGTGCGCGCGCGGGCATACACCTTGTCGACGCCCAGGGCCTTGATGGCATCACGCTGCACGCGCGGGTTCTTCTTGATGCCGCTCGAGAGCTTGATTGCCTCGCGATACTTGGCGAGACCGTCCGACCACCAGTTCTTGTCGATATAGAGGTTGCCGAGCATCAGGGGCAGCATCGGGTTGTGCGGAGTCTGCCGGCGCAGCTGCTGGATACCGCGGATGGCTGCGTCCACCTTGCCCTTGGCGACCAGCGCCTTGACCTCACCGAGGGAGCTGACTTTCGGCTCTCCGGGCTCGGCTGGCAGCGTAACTTCGCGCTCCTCGGTCTCGTTGAGCGCTTCGTCGGCAGCCGCGAGGGCCGCGTCGCTGAAGTCCATCTCGTCGCCGTCGCCCGCAGGCACCGCCTCGGCCGCGCCTTCGTTTTCGTTGGGCGTCGACGGCGCGGGCGCCTGAACGGGCGCACTCGGCTCCTCCTGCGGGTCGGGCTTGGACGTGCCCGGCGAAGCAGCCAGAGCAGGCGTTGGCGGAGCTTCGGTGCGACCCAGCGCAGCGGGCGGCTGTTCCTCCGGCGTTTGCGGTCCAGCAGCGACAGCTTCGGTGCGGGGCTGCGAGCGCCACCAGATCACCGCGGCTAGCAGCAGGAGCAACATCACGGTGCCGCGCATGAGGCTGCGCGGCTTGCGGGGCTTGACGGGCACGGGCGCCACGGGAGCCTGCAAGCCCGCGCCTGAACCGGTTTGGAGCCCGCTGACGGACATGGTGGCGGAGCGCGACTGCGAGCGATCACTGGCGGGCGCCGTAGCCAGCGTCTCGGCAGTCTCCAGCTTGGCTTGCGCCGCTGCGGGGCCCGACAGGCGCCACTCCGGGGTGGACTCGATGGCGACCACGAAGTCCGACGCGGTTTGGAAGCGCTTCTCCGGCTCCTTCTCGAGGGCCCGGGCCACCAGGGCCTCGAGCTCCCAGGACAACTCGGGTGCCAGCTCGCGCAGGCGTGGCGGCATTTGATCGCGCTGCATCATCAGGATCTCGTAGGCCTCGCCGCCCTGAAACGGCTTTTGCCCCGTGAGCATCTCGAACAGCACCACGCCCGCGGCGTAGAGGTCGACGCGCGCGTCCACTTTCTCGGCCCGGGTCTGCTCCGGCGCCATGTACGCGGGCGTTCCGACGATGGCCGCCATCGAGGGTTCGCCGTCGAGCTCCGGATCGTGCAGCTTCGCCAAACCGAAGTCGAAGATGCGCACGTGGTCACCGAGACCCGTGGCCTCGCCCAGCATGATGTTCCCGGGCTTGATGTCGCGATGGATGACGCCCTGACCATGGGCATGCGACAAGCCAGCGAGCAGCTGACGCGTGATGTCGAGCGCGCGGCGCGCGTGCAGCCGCCCCTCGTCCATGACCTCGCGCAGGGTTCGTCCAGTAACGAAGTCCATCACGATGTACGGAGCGCGATCGTGCACCCCGAAATCCAGCACCGACACGCAATAGGGATGCGAAAGCTTGCTCATCGCGCGCGCTTCACGCTGGAAGCGCTGCACGAAGCGGCTCGAGTGCGCGTAGGGCGAATGCAGGAATTTGATCGCCACCGGCCGGCCCAGCTCGAGGCGCTCACCCCGATAAACGAGGCCCATTCCGCCTTCTCCGAGCTGCTGCGTGATTCGGTAGCGCCCGTTCAGCACAAGGCCTACGCGCACGTCTGGCTGGATCGACTCCATCGAGTGACGAGAGCCTATCAGGTTCCCCCCCTGGGCAGCGAGGTTCTGCCTGCACACATCCTGAGAGAAATGAGGATTTCTGCGACCTTACGCGGTTCAACGGGGGCGGCCCGCGCGATCGTCCGACGCCCCCTAGACCGCTTTGGGGGTCCGGCCCGGCTCAGAGGCGGAAGCGGCCCCCCCGTGGGCTAGCCACGAGAGATGGGGGCTGTGGAGGCAGCTGGGCCTCGGCGGCCGAGGGACGATCGGAAGGTGGTGGGTGGGGGCGTCAAACAGGGGGCGTCGGTGTTCACGTCGCCGTTCAGGTCAACGTTGGTCGTCCTCGTCCTCGTCCTCGTGCTCGTCCCCCCCTCCCCCTCCTCATTTGACTTCTCTTTTCCCTCCCCCAACGCTTGCCGCCCTCCCGATGTCGCCGGCTCTGGTTCTCGTCGTCCTGCTACTCCTCGCCGGCTACCTGGCGCGCCGACTCTCTCGCTTCCCGGAGCACAGCTCCGACGTCCTCAATCGCTTCGTCATCGACGTGTGTTTGCCCGCGGTCATCCTCCGCGTGGTGCCCTCGCTGACGCTGCGCTGGGATCTCCTCATCCTGGTCCTCGTCCCGTGGTCGCTCGCGGCGCTCGGCTACCTCTTCGCGCGCCTGCTCGCGCGGAGCCTCGGCTTCGACCGCCATACCGAGGCCGCCGTGTTCGTGTGCACCGCGCTTGGAAACACCTCGTTTCTAGGCTTTCCTCTCGTCCAAGCCTTGCTCGGTGAGGCCGCGCTGCCTTTCGCCACCGTCTACGACCAGCTCGGCAGCTTTCTGCTCCTCTGCATCGTGTTGCCCGTGGCGCTCGCCCAGGCGGCCGGCAGCGCGCGCCCTGCGCCGCGCGAGCTCATGAAGCGAATCGCCACGTTTCCTCCGTTCATCGCGCTGATGGCCTCGCTCATCCCCTGGACGCAGCCCGCCTGGTTTCAAAGCGTGCTCCTGCAGATTGGGAACGCACTCGTCCCCAGCGCCATGTTCGCCGTGGGCCTGCGCCTGCGCATCACGCCCCCGAAGCAGGGCCTCGCGTTCGTGTGCGCACTGGCGACCAAGCTGGTGCTGATGCCGCTCTGCGCGTTCGGCATCGCCCGCGCACTGAACACGCCCCATGACGTCCTGCAGGTCGTCGTGCTCGAGAGCGCCATGCCCGCGATGATCTCCGCCGGCGCAGCGGTGATGGCCGCGGGGGTCGCCGTGGAGCTCACCGCCGCGCTCGTCGGCTGGGGCATTCTGGCGAGCCTCGTCACGACCAGCGTTTGGGCCCAATTCCTGCGCTGACCCGAGGCGTCACTCGGGACCTCGTGTGACACGTCAGAACATCGTCCCGGCGAGGTGCCGGCGTCCATTGGTCACTTCAGTGAAATCCGAGGCCCTTCGCAGTAGGATCGAAGAGTCATGTCGCCGCCGAGCATTCCGAGCCGTCGTCCGCGCGCGCCCTTCGAAGCCTCCTTCGCTCCCGAGCCCGTCAGCAACACACCACGCTCGAATCAGGCCTTCCTGTTCGAGATCGCCTGGGAGGTGTGCAATCTGGTGGGCGGAATTTACCAGGTGCTGCGCTCCAAAGCCCCGCTCATGGGGGAGCGCTGGGGGAACCGCTACTGCGTGGTTGGCCCCTATATTGCGTCCAAAGCGGGTCTCGAGTTCGAGGAGAGCGAAGCCACCGGTTACTTCGCCCGCCTCGTCGAGCGCGTGCAAGCGGCCGGCGTGCGTGTGCATCACGGTCACTGGCTGATCCAGGGCAAGCCTCGAGCGCTGCTGCTGGAGCTCTGGGACCTCAACTCGTCGCTGGGCGAGCTCAAGTACCTGCTCTGGGAGCAGTCGGGCATCGCCTGTCCAGCAGGCGACCAGGTGGTGGACGAAGCCGTGCTCTTCGCGGCAGCGGTGCAGCGCCTGTTGGCGGCGGCTTGCACGGAAGCGGCCGCCAGCCGCGGCGGATCCGACCCGGGTGAACTCGTCCCCGAGCGCCTGGTGGCCCATTTCCACGAGTGGCAGGGCGGAGCGGCGATTCCCGCGGTGCGGCGCGCGCAGCTGCCGGTGGCGACGGTGTTTACGACCCACGCCACCATGCTCGGCCGCTACATCGCCTCCAACGAGGACGGTTTCTACGACCGGTTGCCCTGGATCGACCATGCGGACGCGGCGGCTCGCTACAACATCCGGGCCCAGCACAGCATCGAGCGCGCCTGTGCGCACGGTGCCCATGTGTTCACCACGGTCTCGCAGATCACGGCCGAGGAGTGCACGTCACTGCTGGGGCGCACCCCCGACCTGATCACGCCCAATGGCCTGACCATCTCGCGGTACAACGTGGGCCACGATTTCCAGACCTTTCATGCGGACTTCAAGGCCCGTGTGCACGCCTTCACCACGGGCTACTTCTTCCCTAACCACCGCTTCGATCTCGACCGCACCCTCTACATGTTCACCAGTGGTCGCTACGAGCCGCGCAACAAGGGCTTCGACGTGTGCCTCGAGGCCATGGCGCGCTTGAACGCCGAGCTCTCGGCCGCCCAGCTCGGGGTCACCGTCGTGTTCTTCATCATCACGCCCAGGCCCACACGCTCGATCAACCCGCTGATGCTCGAGAAGCGCGGCGTGCTGAACGAACTCGAGAACGTGTGCGAGAAGATCCTCGAAGAAGTGGGCGACCGCATGGTGCGCAACGCGGCCTTCGGCGAGAGCCTGCACCTGGACGACCTCGTGGATGAGCACTGGCGGCTGCGCTACCGGCGCATGCAGGCGGCCTTCCGTATGGACAACCTGCCGCCCATCGTCACGCACATCCTCAAGGACGACCGCAACGATCCGGTGTTGAATCAGATCAACTTCCTGGGCCTGCTCAACCGCCGCGAGGACGCGGTCAAGGTCGTCTACCATCCCGAGTTCATCGCGCCCACCAACCCGTTGTGGGGCATCGAGTACGAGCAGTTCGTGCGCGGCTGTCACCTGGGACTCTTTCCGAGCGCCTACGAGCCCTGGGGCTACACGCCCCTCGAGTGCATGGCCATGGGCACGCCTTCGGTGTCGAGCGACCTGGCGGGCTTCGGGCGTTACGTGAACGACGTGCTGCCCGATGCAGGGCATTCCGGGCTCACCGTGCTGGCCCGCCGTGGTCGGGGCTTTCACGAAGCCGCCGCCGACCTCACGCGGCACCTACTCGAGTTCTGCCGGCTGACGCGCCGTGATCGAGTGAACTTGCGCAACGAGGTCGAGCGCAGGTCCTGGGACTTCGACTGGTCGCGACTCGGGCACGCCTATCACAGCGCCCACGACCTGGCGTTGTCGCGCATCTGATCCGTTCCCCGCCCCTGCGACTTCAGGCTGGTCCGCGGGACTTCGCGACCTGGCTCTCAAAGCACACTCGAAATCGGCGCGTTGCCTCCCCTGCGCGCTTCTCGGTGCAGGCGACTGAGGCGAAAGTCCGCACATTCACGCTAACGGCTCGTCTCCCTTGCCGAAACGCCACAGTCCTACGCGGACCCGCTGCGCGCGCTTCAAAAAAAGTCGCGTGCTCGCTAACGCAGCATGGCGATCCATCGACCGACCGGCCAGGGATCACTCGTTCTTTCTTGGAGACCCGTTCATGCGTGCTCGACCTCTGTTGGCTCCCCTGCTGCTGGCGCTCGTCCTGGTTGGCGCGCCAGCTTGTTCCACCGACCCTGCGACGGCCTCTGCGGCCGCCAAGACTCCACCCCCACCCACCGTGATCGTACAGACCGCCGCGCGGCATCCGGTCTCGACCTCGACCGAGACGGTCGCGGTCCTCGACGGCTACGTGAATGCCGAGATTCGCGCGCGCGTACGTGGCTACCTCAAGTCCCAGCTCTTCAAGGACGGCGGCCAGGTCAAGACCGGCCAGCTGCTCTTCACCATCGACCCCAGCGAGTACAGCGCCGTGGTGGCGCAAGCCGAGGGCGCGCTCGGCAGAGCCGATGCGTTGGCCGAGAACAGCGAGCTCCAGCTCACCCGTGCCAACACGTTGATTCAGACCAACACCATCACGCAGCGGGCCGTCGAGGATGCCAACGCTGCGGCGGCGGACGCCAAGGGCCAACGCACCACGGCCAAGGCCACGCTCGAGCGCGCCAGGCTCGACCTGTCCTATACGCAGATCCGCTCGCCCATCGATGGCACGGCGGGCTTGACCCTGGTGCGCGTGGGCAACCTGGTGGGCGCCGACGGCCCCACCCTGCTCACCACCATCTCCCAGGTCGATCCCATTCGCGTGCGCTTCCCGATCAGCGAGATCGAATACTTGAGGCGTTCGAGCTCGTTCAAGGAGCTCTCCAGCCGCGACCTCAAGTGGGCGCGCAAGCAGTTCACCAGCCTGCACGACCATGGCACCACCGAAACCGGTGAGTCGGGCCTCGAGCTCATCCTCGCCGACGGGAGCACCTACGCAGAGCGCGGCGTGATCGTGGCCACCGACCGCAGCGTGAACGGCAGTACAGGCACCATCTTGCTCGAAGCGCTGTTCCCGAACCCCGACCAAACCTTGCGCCCCGGACAGTACGGGCGCGTGCGCATGCAGGCCCACGACAGCGGTCAAGACTCGCTGGTGGTGCCGGAGCGCGCGTTGATGCAGACGCAGGGCATGTACTCTTTGGCCGTGGTGTCCAAGGAAAACAAGGTCGAACTGCGCCCCGTGCAGGTCGGCGTGAGCACCGGGCAAGAGCGCGTGATCGTGGCGGGGTTGACGGCGGGCGAACGCATCGTCGTGGACGGTCTGCAAAAGGTGAGCGACGGCGCGCAGGTGGTGCCCCAAGAGGCGCAGACCGCGGCCGCACCGACCACCAGCAACGGCGCCACCGCCCAGGGCAGCAAGAACTAGGAGCGAGGCCAAGATGTCTGAATTCTTCGTGCGTCGCCCGATCGTGGCGATGGTGATCGCGATCGCCACGGTGCTGATCGGTGGCGTGGCCCTGTTCAGCCTGCCGATCGCACAGTTTCCGCAGATCATCCCGCCCCAAATCCAGCTCACCACGACGTATACGGGCGCGGACGCACTCACCATCGAGCAGTCGGTGGCGACTCCCATCGAGCAGCAGATGAACGGCGTGGACAACATGCTGTACATCCAGTCGACCAACGCCAACGACGGCACGATGACCCAGAACGTCACGTTCGATCTGGGCACCAATATCGACATCGACAACGTGCTCGTGCAGAACCGCTTCGCGCAGGCGCAGCCGGCGCTACCGCAGGACGTCAAGAACTTCGGCGTCACCATCAAGAAGTCGCTGGCGTTCCCGCTGATCGTGGTCTCGTTCTACACCGAAGACGGCCGCTACGACTCGCAGTTCCTCACCAACTACGCAGTCATCAACGTGAACGACGCGCTCTTGCGCATCAAGGGCGTGGGCGATGTGCGCAACCTCGGCGCGTCCGACTACGCCATGCGCGTGTGGGTCAAGCCCGACGTGCTGGCGCGCCTCGGCCTGACGGTGACCGACGTGCAGAACGCGATCCGCGCGCAGAACGTGGTGAACCCAGCCGGTGAGATCGGCGGCGAGCCGGTGCCGAGCGGCCAGCAGATGACCTACACGATGCGCGCCCAGGGACGCCTGGTGACGGCCGAGGAATTCGCCAACGTCATCGTGCGTCAGAACGCGGACGGCAGCAGCGTACGCGTGGGCGACGTCGCGAAGGTGGAACTCGGGGCCCTCAACTACCGCCAGTACGGCTCCTTCTCGGGCAAGCCTTCGGCGGTGTTGGCGGCTTTCCAGTCGCCGGGCTCCAACGCGCTCGACGTGGCGGAGAACATCAAGAGCACGCTCAAGGAGCTCGAGAAGCGCTTTCCGCCCGGCCTCAAGTACCAGATCTCCCTCGATGTCACGGCCCCGGTGCGCGCGGGCATCAGCGAGATCTTGCACACGCTGGGAGAGGCCATCGCGCTGGTGGTGCTGGTGGTGTTCGTCTTCCTGCAGAGCTTCCGCGCTACCTTGATTCCCCTGCTCACGGTGCCGGTGTCGTTGATCGGCGCGTTCGCGCTGTTCCCGCTGCTCGGCTTCTCCATCAACACGCTGTCCCTATTCGGCCTGGTGCTGGCCATCGGCTTGGTGGTCGACGACGCCATCGTGGTGGTGGAGGCGGTGGAACACCACATCGAGCAAGGTTTGAACCCGCGTGAAGCCACCCTGAAGGCCATGCGCGAGGTGCAAGGGCCCGTCATCGGCATCGCCCTGATCTTGGCCGCGGTGTTCATCCCGGTGGCCTTCATGAGCGGCATCACGGGTCGCCTGTATCAGCAGTTCGCGCTCACCATCGCCATCTCGGTGTTGATCTCGGCCTTCAACGCGCTGAGCCTGAGCCCGGCCCTGGCGGCGCTCTTGCTCAAGCCCAAGGGCGAGCCGAAGGGCATCCTTGGGCGCCTCGGTGCCGCCTTCAACCGCTGGTTCACGCGCGTGACGGGCAGCTACGTGAGCATCAACCGCCTGCTCGTGCGCAAGCTGGTGATCCCGGTGGTGTTGCTCGCGGGCGTGAGCGGCGCGTCCTACGCGCTCGGCAAGGATCTACCGAGCGGGTTCGTGCCGGAGGAAGACCAGGGCTACATCGTGCTCGGGGTGCAGCTGCCGGACGCCGCCTCCTTGCAGCGCACGCGCGCCGTGTTCGACAAGGTGGGCAAGATCCTCCAGGAGACCGACGGCATCCGCGTGTACAACGCCATCGCCGGCTTCAGCTTCTTCACGCGCAGCGCAGCGCCTTACGTGGGCACCGCCTTCGCGCAGCTCGAGCCCTGGGACGAGCGCGGTCCGAAGCTCACCGCCAAGGACATCGTCGCCAGCCTGAATGCCAAGTTCTCCAAGATCCCGGAGGCCATGGTGTTCGCGGTGGCACCGCCCGCCATCCCGGGTATCAGCGCCGCCGGTGGCTTCAGCATGATGCTGCAGGACAAGAGCGGTGGCTCGGTGGAATTCCTGTCGCAGAACGTCGGCAAATTCCTGGCAGCGGCGCGCAAGCGTCCGGAGCTCGTGGGCGTGCGTCCCAACTTCGCGCCCGCGGTGCCTCAGGTGTTCGCGGAAATCGACAAGGAGAAGGTGCTCAAGCAGGGCGTCCCGCTCAGCGAGGTGTACGGCGCGCTGCAGTCGTTCCTGGGCGGCGCCTACGTGAACGACTTCACGCGCTTTGGTCGCCAGTGGCGCGTGTTCGTGCAGGCTGGCCCGGAGTATCGGCGCAACAAGGAAGACCTCGCCGGATTCTACGTACGCAATCAGCGCGGCGAAATGGTGCCGCTCTCCACCCTGGTGACGGCGCGCATGACGGCCGGCCCCGAGTACACCACGCGCTTCAATCTGTACCGCGCGGTGGAGGTGATGGGCGCGGCGGCGCCTGGCTACAGCTCGGGCCAAGCGTTGAGCGCGCTGGAGGAGGTAGCCCGTGACGTGTTGCCGCCCGAGATGGGGTACTCGTGGAACGCGCTCTCCTACCAGGAGAAGGTCGCGAGCGGGAGCTCGACGCAGGTGCTGGGGCTGTCCCTGGTGTTCGTGTTCTTGATCCTGGCCGCCCTCTACGAGAGCTGGTCGCTGCCCTTCAGCGTCCTGTTGAGCGTCCCGGTGGCCATCCTGGGCGCTTACCTGGGACTGATGTCACGCCACATCGACAACAACGTGTTCGCACAGATCGGGCTGGTGCTGCTGGTGGGGCTGACGGCCAAGAACGCCATCTTGATCGTGGAGTTCGCGAAGCTGCAGCTCGAGGAGGGTAAACCTCTGATCGAGGCCGCCCTGGAGGGAGCACGGCTACGGCTGCGCCCCATCCTGATGACCTCGTTCGCCTTCATCTTCGGCTGCTTGCCGCTGTGGTTCGCCACGGGCGCGGGCGCTGGCGGGCGCGTCACCATGGGCACCACCGTGGTGTCAGGCATGCTGCTGGCCACGGTGTTCGGCATCTTCCTGATCCCGGCGCTGTTCGTGCTGGTGGAACGAATCGCCGGTCACAGGGACAAGCAAGCCGTCGCACCCGCGCGGGATCTGGAGACCGAACACGCGGTGCACGCTGAGTAGTCGGGGATCTTCGCGCGCTCAGAGCAGCAGTTCGGCTACGCAGTTCACGTTGCAGCCGTCGTTGTTCTCGCGGTTGCCGTCGTCGCAGCCCTCCCCGGGCTGCACCATGCCGTCACCACAGCGCGGCCCCAGCGTGCATCCCGGCGCGCACTCGCCGTAGCCACCGTCGTTGGTGCCGTCGTCGCACTCCTCGTACTTGCTCTGGACCTGGCCGTCGCCGCAGAACGCGGGCAGCTTGCAGCCTGGTGCGCAGCCGCTGCCGTACACGCTGCGGTTCAAGCCGTCGTCGCAAGCCTCGCCGTGTTCGCTCTCGGGCTTGCCGTCGCCGCAGTAGCCACCGCGTGACTTGCAGTCGGAGGCGCAGGTGCCGTGGGGGGCCGGGCTCTCGCTGGCGTTGTCGTCGCCCTGATCGCAGACCTCGTTGCTCGCCACCTTGCTGTCGCCACAGGTGGAGTGACAGACGGAACTTGGGACGATTGAAGTCCTTCAGGGTCACGCTGAAGTTCGAGCCGCACTCGTTGCGTTCGGCGTGGAACATCACGATCTCGTAGACGCCGCCCAGGCTGAGGCCGAGGTTGTTGTTGCTGGCGTCCAGCGGTGACTTGTTGTTGTCGGTCATACCCGACGCTGGCGTCTTCACCGTGCCGTCGGCACTGTCGGGGCCGTCGCCGTCGGTGTCCGCGTCGAGCTCGAAGGTACCCTTGAGGCTGCCGTGGAGCCCGCCCAGGTCCACCACCAAGTGGCCGTTGACGAAGACCCACATGTCATCGTCGCCGTCGAACACGAAGCGCTCGCCGCCCTGGTACTCGAACCAGAAGTGCGTTTCGCTGGTGAACGACACGTTGTGGCCGCACGCGGTGCTCTCGAGATCGACAGCGGCGGCCACCCACCCCTTCTCATCGAGGGGATAGAAGCTGTTCGCACCATTGAAGAAGTAGCTCCCGAGCAGCGGACCTTCGGTCTGACGCTCGAGGGGCAGCTCGCCGATCACGGTCTTGGCGCCCTGGTAGTCCGAGTCGTACCACTGGTCGAAGTCGGCGAAGCCGGAGAAGTTGTCGCGGTTGTTGGTGCCGTCACGGGTAGCGTTCTTCTTGCCCGTCTGACCGGGGTTGTCGGCGCAGAGCGCCGTCGTGTCGCGATCACCGCACACATATACGGGCCGTCCGTCAGCGCCGAGGAGGCCCTCTAGCACGCCGCCGGGCACGCTCGAAGTGAGCCCGTTGAAGTTGATATGGAAGCAGGGGATGAGGTTGGTCGGTCCCACCGGCTCGTCGAAGATGGGGTCGTAGCAGGTGTTGCTCGGGATCTTGCTGTGCCCCTGGCCGATGAAATCGCGGAACACGATGGGCAGCTTGAGGTCCTTCTGCGGATCGGGCGGCTGGTCTTCACAGGTGTAGCCGAACTCCACTTCGCAGCGCGCCGAGCAGCCGTCACCGCTGCGCGTGTTGCCGTCGTCACAGGCCTCGTTGCTGTAGCGCTGCCCGTCGCCGCACACCGGTTCGCACACGCCACCGGTGCAGTGGGGCTCCTTCTTGCAATCGAAGCAGCCGTCGAAGGGCATGTCGAAGGGCTTGCCGGCGCTGTCCTCGCACTGCTCACCGCGCTCGACCGTGCCGTTGCCGCACTCGGTCAGGAAGCAGCCCTGGGCATTGCAATCGTGATCGGCCTCGATGAGGCAGTTGGTGCAACCGGGCACCGACTCCACGAAGTCGCACTCCTCGAAGCCCGCGACCACTCCGTCGCCGCAGGCAAACGCCTCACAGCGCGCGCCGGCGATGGGGCAGCTCCAGCCGGACTCCACGCTGCAGGCGGCGCTGCAGCCATCCAGATCCGTGGTGTTTCCGTCGTCGCAGGTCTCGTCGCCGGTCACCTTGCCGTCGCCGCACTCGACGGTCGATTCGCAAGGCGTGCCGGGCTCGAAGCACACGAAGTTGGCCTCGAGCATGCAGTTGGCCGTGCAGCCATCACCCGACTCACCGTTGCCGTCATCGCAGGTCTCGCCAGCCACGTTGAGGAGGCCGTCGCCGCAGGCTGGCAGCGGCTTGGGAATGCAACCGGCTTCACCCAGGCACATGACGGATCCGTCGCCGAGATCGGCGCCCCCGTCTCCGTCGCCTGGCTCATCATCGCCGTCGCCAGGATCGCCGCCGTTCCCGGCATCGCCCTCGTCGTCCTCGTCCCCGGGACGTCCTTCGCCACCGTTCGAACATCCCGCTAGGGCAAGCACCGCAAACGCAAGCAACCAACGACTCGCGCCTGCGCGCCGAGTCGAGCGGCCCAACGACCTATCCATGAACGCACTGCCTTCCAACGACCTCGCGGGGTGCGACTGCCAGGCGCCCGCTGATCCCCTTAAGGATAGGGAAACTCGCGTACGCCTGAGAAGGTGGTGTTCATGGGGCGCGATCGGGGTCAGGTAGGCGCGGCGAGCACCTCAGGTTCGGTGGCCGCCCCCACCGGTGGCCGCGGGAGGGCTGCCGGCGTAGCGCTCGAGCTTCCGGTAAAGAGTCTTGCGATCCAGCCCGAGGACGCGTGCGGCGAGTCGCTTGTTGCCTGCCACCGCCTCCATGACGCGCACGATGTAGCGACGCTCCACTTCTTCGAGCGGAACCAGTTCGGCGGGGTCCTCGCCTGCCACGATGATGTGGGAGCGGCGATAGTTGCGGACGCGTGCCGGCAGATCCTCGGGGCTCACGTGCTCGTAGCGAGCGAGCGCCACCGCGTGTTCGATGCAATTCATGAGCTCGCGTACATTGCCGGGCCACGGATAGTCGAGCAGGAGCTCGGCGGCCTTGGGGGCAAAACTCTGCACGTCCTTGCCCGCGCGCAGCGCGAAGTCGTTGAGGAAGTGTTGCGCCAGCAGCAGCACGTCCGCGCCGCGCGTGCGCAAGGGCGGAAGCTCGATGGGCAACACGTGAATCCGGAAGAAGAGGTCTTCGCGGAAGCGCCCTTCGTCCACCGCCTGCACCAGGTCTCGGTTGGTGGCGGCCACGATGCGGACGTCGAGCGAGAGCTCGTGATCGCTACCCACTGGGCGCACTACGCGCTCCTGCAACACACGCAGGAACTTGGCCTGTGCCGAGAGCGGCAGCTCGCCGATTTCGTCGAGGAACAAGGTGCCCGACTGGGCCTGAACCAGGAGCCCAGGACGGCTGCTGCGGGCGTCCGTGAAGGCCCCCTTGGCGTGGCCAAACAGCTCGCTCTCGATGAGCGACTCGGGGACCGCCGCGCAGTTGACCGCCACGAAGGGCCCCTTGGCACGCCTGCTCAGGCGATGCAGAGCGCGCGCGACCACCTCTTTGCCCGTGCCGCTCTCGCCGGTGATCAGCACCGTGGCGTCGGCCTCGGCGACGCGCTCCACGAGGCTCTTCACACCGAGGATCGCGGGGCTCTCACCGAGCAACTCCTCGGGGCTCGAGCGGCGCTCCACGGCCGAGCGTAGACGGCGTACTTCCTGGCGCAGCTTGCGGTGTTGCACGGCGCGCTCGAGCACCAGCACCACGGCCTCGATGTCGACGGGCTTGGTGATGAAGTCGTAGGCCCCTGCGCGGATCGCGCCGATCGCGGTCTCCATGCTGCCGAAGGCGGTGAGCATCACGACCGGGATGTCCGGACGCTCCGCGTTGATGCGTTGGCACAGCTCGAGGCCGTTGAGGCCGGGCATGTTGAGATCGCTGAGCACGGCGTCGAAGTCCGCGCGCGCGAGCTCACTCAACGCCTGTGGCGGGGCGCTGATGGCGGTGACCTCGAAGCCCGCGTCGCGCAGACCGAGCTCGAGCGCGCGGCAGAGCGCGGCGTCGTCTTCGACGACCAGGATGGAACCTCTCACGTAGCCTCCAATGCAGGTAGACGGACGGTAAATGCGGAGCCATGGCCCGGCTCTGACTCGACCTCGATAAAACCAGCGTGCTCCTCGATGATGCCGTGGGCCACCGAGAGCCCGAGCCCGGTTCCGTGCCCCACTTCCTTGGTGGTGAAGAACGGCTCGAAGATGCGCGCGCGGACCTCTTCGCTCATGCCCGATCCGTGGTCGGTCACGCGCATGAAGCAGTAGGCCGCGTCGGCACGCGGGCCCGCGCTGGCGCCCGAACTTTCTTGCGGGCCGGTCTCGATCAGGATGTCGGCGCCGGTGGACGAGGCGTGGATGGCGTTGACCACCAGATTGGTCAAGACCTGCTGGAGCTGGCCGACATCGGCAGCGACCCGCGCCATGCCGAGCGCGCTGTGGGTGAGGCGCACGCCGTGGCGCTGTGCCAAACCGGTCAACAGCGAGACCGAGCTCTCGGCCACGTCACCCAGCTCGATCTCGATGGGCTTGGGGGACTTGCGGCGGGCGAACTCCAGCAGCTGAGAGATGATGGCCGTCATGCGCCGGGTCTGCTGCTCGATGCCACGCGCCGTCTCCTCTGCCTCGCGCCCCTGGACTTTGCCGACGGCGATGCGCTTGGCTTCGAGGCTGACCACATTGAGCGGCGTGCCGAGCTCGTGGGCGACGCCCGCCGCCAGCCTGCCTACCGTGGTGAGCCGCTCCGCGTGGCGTAGCTGCTCCAGGGCCAGGCGACGCGCGTTCTGAGCAGCGTCCAGGCGTTCACACATCGCGTTCATCTCCGTGGCCAGATCACCGAGCTCGTCGCGTTGCTTGAACGTCAGCGGCCCAGACAGGTCGCCCGCGCCCACGCGGCGGGCCTTTTCCATGATCAATGCAATCGGCTTGCCAACGAAGGCCACGCCCAGCCAGCTGGTCAGCATGGCGGCCAGGGAAGCGATCAGCGCGGTGGAGAGCAACGTGCGCAGGATGGTGGCGCGCATCTGCTCGGACTCGAAGGCCAGCGACTCGCGCAGCTCGATGGCCCCCATGCGGCCGTCGTGCAGTGGAATGGGCACGTATGTGATGAGCCAATCTTGCCCGTCGATGTCGGCGATGCGCTCCGCGGGCGCTCCATGGGCGAGCTCCCGGGCCTGCGGCTTGGTGAGCACCGGAGCCACGTCGCCGGTACCGTAGGGCCAGACCCAACCCAGGGTGATCGCACTCTCGCGCTGGTTGGTCGCCTGGACCAGGGCCAACGCTCGGAGCGGACCGTCGTCGCGCCAGACGTCCGGCACAATCGCGCGCAGCGCGCGACCGAGGGTGCGGTGGTCGCGCCGGATGTCTTCTCTCAGCACACGACCGTCGCGGTCGATGCGCTCGAGGGCGTGCATCGCGAGCACCGCGATCATGACGCTCAAAATCGCCAAGGTAAGCTTGCGGGCAAGCTTCATGTCTCCTCACGAACTCGGTAGCGGGAGTCGGCCCCTGGACTTGAGAAGATCTTCCCAACCCCCCGCCGACCTCTAGCGAGTAGCGCAAAATCGAGGCTCACTCCAAGCATTCCTGAGGACCTCTCGCGAGCTCGTCGAGGCGGCGCTCGCAAACGCACACTTCGTCCGAGTGTCCCGAATTTCCCTGGCCCCTTTTCGCCCCATGTAGCTGCGAATCGGGTGGTTCTTCCCCAACTACCTTCGGGCTGCCTGGGTTTAATGCCGCCTGAATGACGGTCGCGTTACGAGCGCGAGCTGGCATGTTGGCTGCAATGGCGCCCCACGAGGCTCATCCGCTGCGCATCGCGGGAGCTTCGAAGCGCCATCGATGATCAAGACCCCATGCTTCTCGTTCCTGACGCTGCTGTGTGTCGGGGCCATGCTCGAACTCACCCTGCCGACCAAGCAAGCCCATGCGGAGGCAGCTGCCGATTCAGCCACCCGCGCCACCTTCCGGGCCGAGTCGGCGAGCTCCCTGGCGGATCTCGAGGCCGCGCTCGCCGAGCGGGCACCCGAGGTGACCGCCGCGCGTCGCGACGCGGCGCTCTCGGACGCCGAGGTTCGTCAGAGCCACCTCTACAACAACCCACAGTTGGACACGAGCTGGGGCACGCTCCCGGTGGGAGCCAGCAATCCGGCCGGACTCGCGCATCCGTACGCCAACGTGCCGAACTATGGCATCGGGTTCACACAAACCATCCCGATCGGCAAACGAGGTCCACGTCAGCGCCAGGCCAAGGCGCTGTCCGTGGCGGCCCACGCCAACGTCGAGGTCACCACCCGCAGCCTGGCCTTCGATCTCGCCGACATCCTGGGCGAGCTGGCCACGTCGACCCTACGACGTGAGGGGTTTGCCGAGCTCGAAGCGAGCGCGGAGCGCTCTCTGACCCTGGCCAAGAGCCGCCTGGCCACCCAGTTCGGCACCGGCCTGGACGTCGATCGCTCGAGCATCGACGCGCAGCGCGTGAAGCAGCAGCGCCTGGGCAGCGAGTCGGCCATTCGCGAGCAGCTGGCTGCCTGCAGCAGCCTGGTGATGCGACCTTGCGAAGGCTTTGCGGATAGCTCCGAGGCGCTCAGCTACTTGCACACCTGGCTGGAGCAGACCCAACAGTCCCAGGCTCCGCTGAAACAGCGCCCGGACCTGCGCGTGCTCGAGGCCGAGGCCCACGCCGCATCCGCCGCGCTCGACCTCGCCAAGGCAGAGCGCATCCCCGATCCCACCGTGCGACTCGGATATCTGCACGACCGCTTCGTGGTCTCGGGCAATCAGCGCAACTCCGTGAACGCAGCCATCAGCCTGCCGTTGCCTCTGTTCGACCACGGTCAGGCCAAGCGTGCCGCCGCCGAAGCGGCGCGACGCTCGCTCGAACAGGAACGCCAACAACTCCTCCAGCGAGCGCAGCGCCAGGCGCCGCTCCTGGCGGAGCGTAGCGAGCTCGCGCGCGAGCTCTGCCAGCGCCTCGAGCGCGAAATTTTGCCGCAAGCCCGTGGGGTGCTCGACAACCTCGAGCACGCCGAAGCTTCCCGCCTCGTCTCCATGACCGAGGTGATCCAGGCCCGCCGCACCGTGAGCGAGCTGTTGTTGGAGGAAGCGGACAGCTGCGGTGATGCCTACCAAGCCACGCTCGCGCTGTTGCGCGAGGCCCCGAGGAGCGAGCCATGAGAAACGTGATTGTCGGTTGCGCCGTGGCGCTCCACCTGACGGCCTGCACGCAGGCGGCCAAGCCTCAAGAACAAGCGCCGGCGTTCGCCGTGGGACCCGACCGGGTGACGCTCCACCACGCCACCCCGCTGTCGTTCGACGTGAGCCAAGTGAAGCTCGGCAACAGCCTCCCGCGTCCGCCCGTGACCGCGCGCATCACCACGGTGGAGGCCCTCACCTCCCCCAGCTACGCACCCCTCAACGGGCGCGTCGTGGAGTCCCGCGTGCACCTCGGAGACCGCGTGCGGAAGGGCGAGAAGCTGGTGCTCGTGCGCACGCCCGAGCTCCCCACCTTGAACCGTGAGCGACTCAGCGCGGGCCTGGAGGTAGATGCCAAGAAAGCTCACGTGGCGCGCCTGCGCGCGCTGGTAGAGGCCCGAGCAGGCTCCGTGAACGACCTGATCTTGGCCGAGCATGAGCTCGAAGAGGCCAAGGTCTCGTTGGTCGCCGCGGGCTCACGTTTGTCGAGCCTCGAAGTGGATCGGGTGGACGACACGTCCTACTGGGTCTTGGCGCGACGCGACGGTACGGTGGTGGAGCTGAATGCCGCCCCCGGGCTCGAGGTGGGGCCGAGCCGAGGCTTGCCGGTGCTGGTGGTGGCCGACCTCGCCGAGGTACTCGCGGTGGGCGACGTGCCCCAGCGCGTGGCCGCCGACTTGGCCCCGGGCATGGCGGCCACCATTTTGGCGGGACACGCCGAGGTCACGGAGGCGCGCGTCGAGAGCGTCGCCGAAATCGTGGATCCCGAGCGACAAACGGTCCCGGTTCGTGTGCGCGCAGACAATCGCCTGCACAAGCTGCGCCCCAACGCCTACGTGGAGCTGACCTTCGCGCAGAGCCGCGCCCAGCGCACCCTGCTGGTGCCGGCGGCCAGCGTCGTGCGCGACGGCTCGACGGCCGTCGTTTTCGTGGAAGACAAGCCTGGCTCCTTCGTGCGCCGCGCGGTGCACCTCGGGCAAGAAGGCCCTGCGTGGGTCGAGGTCTTGTCGGGCCTCACCGATGGTGAGCGCGTGGTGTCGTCGGGCGCGCTCTTGCTGTTGAACGCTCTCGATACCCGGGGCGAGTCATGATCGAGGCGCTCGTTTCGTGGTCGGTACGGCACCGCCTGGCGGTGCTCTTGATGTCCTGCATCACCTTGGTCGCGGGCTACTTCGCCTTTCGCGAGGTGAGCATCGAAGCCTTCCCGGACCCCACCGACACCCAGGTCAACCTCATCACGGCCCTGCCTGGACAGCCGGCCGAGGAGCTCGAGCGTCAGGTCTCCATCCCGCTCGAGCGCGTGGTGAACGGCATGCCTGGTCTGTGCCGTGTGCGCGCCGTGAACCTGTTCGGTCTGTCGTTCATGACGCTCACCTTCCGCGACGGTGTGGACGTGCAGTACGCGCGTGCCCAAACCCTCGAGCGCATCCGCCTAGCGCGTCTTCCGGAGGGCGTCACGCCTCAAATGGGCTCGCTCTCCACCCCCATCGGCGAGATCTACCGCTATACCCTCGAGTCTCCCCGCAGCGATCCGCTCGAGCTGCGCACTCTGCAGGACTGGGTGGTGCGACCACGCCTGTTGCGCGTGGAGGGCGTGGCCGATGTCATCAGCTACGGCGGCTTGCAGCGCGAGATCCACGTCAACCCCGACCCGGTGCTGCTGGCCGCGCGCGGACTCGGCATCGAAGACATCGCGCGGGCCATCGAGCAAGGCTCGCTCAACGCCGCCGGCGGCGTGGTCGAACAGGGCGTCGAACAGCTGGTGGTGCGCAGTCAGGGTCTATTCACGAGCCTCGACGACATCCGCCACACGGCGGTCGCCACGCGCGGCGGCACCCCGGTGCTGCTCGACGATGTGGCCTCGGTGCGCGAAGGCTGGTCCCCGCGCCAGGGCGTGGTCGGTCGCGGCACCGACCAAGACTCCGTGGAAGGCATCGTCTTGATGCGACGGGGCGAGAACGCCAGCGTGGTCTTGCAAGCGCTCAAGGCCCGCGTCGTGGAGCTCAACAAGCAGGTGCTGCCCAAGGGCACCCGGATCTCCACCTTCTACGACCGCACCGAGCTGGTGGACGCCACGCTGCACACCGTGGGGCACAACTTGATGGAGGGCGCCACCCTGGTGGTCCTGGTCTTGTTCGTGTTCCTGCTGGACCTTCGCGCCGCCTTGATCGTGGCGGCGGTGATCCCGCTCTCGCTGGCGACCGCCTTCGCCTACCTGCACGCACGCGGCATGTCCGCCAACCTCATCTCGATGGGTGCGGTGGACTTCGGCATCATCGTCGATGGTGCGGTGGTGATCATCGAGACCATCGTGCACCGCCTGTCTTCGCACCCGCCGCGCGAAGCCACTGCCAGCCCCCTGGAGCGCATCGAACAGGCCGTGCGGGACGTCTCGCGGCCCACGGTGTTCTCGCTGCTGATCATCATCGCGGCGTACCTGCCCATCTTCCTGCTGCAGCGCGTGGAGGGCCGCATCTTCGCACCGCTCGCCCACACGGTAGTGGCGGCCCTGCTGGGCAGCCTGGCCTTCTCCGTGACGCTCGTGCCGGTGCTCGCCACCTTCGCCTATCGCAAGCCGCAAAAGCACCGCGAATCGCCCGTGCTCCGCCTGTGCGAGCGCGCCTACGTCCCACTTCTACGCGGCGCACTCAAGCGCCCCGCCCTGGTGCTCACGCTCGCCATCGCCGCCCTCGCGGGCTCGGCGCAGCTGCTGCGGCAGGGCGGCAGCGAGTTCCTGCCCGAGCTGAACGAAGGCTCGCTGTACTTGACCTTTACGCTGCCCTCCAACGTCTCACTCACCGAAGGCCGCAAGCTCGCGCCCAAGCTCGGCAAGATGCTCGAGCCCTTCCCCGAGGTGGAGTCCTACCTGAGCCAGCTCGGCCGGCCCGAAGACGGCACCGACCCCAAGCTCGCCAACAACCTGGAGCTCTTCATCAAGCTGAAGCCCCAATCCGAGTGGCCTGCCAGCACGCCCAACCTGGGTGCCCTGATCGACAAGCTGAGCCGTACCTATCAGCAGGTACCCGGACTCGACGTCAACTTCTCGCAGCCCATCCGCGACAATGTCAACGAGAACATCTCGGGCCAGGTGGGTCAGGTCGCGCTCAAGATCTTCGCCGACGACCTCGCCACGCTGCAGGCCACGGCCGAGGCCAGCAAGAAGGCCCTCGCGAAGGTGCCGGGCATCGCGGATCTCGGCATCGTCAAGAGCGGCGAGATCCCGCAGCTGCGGGTGCTGCCGCGACGCGAATCGTTGGGACGCTTCGGGATCAGCATGGAGGGCTTCCAGAGCTATCTGTCGAGCGCGCTGGGTGGCAAGGTCGTCGAGGAGCTGTGGGAAGGTGACCGCTCCTTCGACATCGTGCTGCGCCTGCCGGAGAGCTCGCGCGACAGCGCGGAGACCATCGCGAACCTGCGCGTGCCGACCCACAAGGGCGCCCTGGTGCCGCTGGAGGAGCTGGCGGACGTGAGCGTGACCTTCGGGCGCGCCGCCATCAATCGCGAGAACGCCCAGCGCTACGTGGGCATCCGCATGAACGTCCGAGGTCGCGACCTGGGATCCTTCGTGAACGATGCACGCGCTGTCATCGCGCAGAGCGTGCCGCACCAGGACGGCGTGACCATGGAGTGGGGAGGCGAGTTCGAGTCGAAGGAGCGCGCCATGAACCGGCTCTTGCTGGTGGTGCCAGCCGCGCTCGTGCTCACGCTGGGGCTGCTGTTCCACGTGTTTCGCTCGCTTCCGCTGGCGCTGCTCGTGCTGTTCAACGTACCCTTCGCGCTGGTCGGTGGAGCGCTCGGTCTGTGGTGGACCGCGATGCCCATGTCGATCGCAGCGGCCGTGGGCTTCATCGCCCTGGTGGGCCAGGCATCTCTCAACGGCGTGTTGGTGTTGACCGCCATCGAAGAGCACCGCAAACAGGGTGTGCCGATCGACGAAGCCGTGCTTGCAGGGAGCCGAGAACGCCTGCGGGCCGTGCTGATGACCGCCGCGCTGGCCGCGCTGGGCCTGATTCCGGCAGCCATCTCCCACGCGATGGGAGCCGAAACGCAGCGTCCCATCGCGGTGGTGATCGTGGGCGGGACCGTGTCGGCAGCGATCCTCACACTGGTGGTGCTACCCGTGCTGTATCGCATGCTGTTCGGTTGGCAGCGGCGGACCCTCGTCGAACCGAAGCGCGAAGCGGGCCAAGAGCTGTCGCACGCGGATCCGCTCTGATCTCCGCTCCGGGTCGCCCACGGGCAAGCCGCGGCGCGCGTACCAGCTCGCCATTCCAGGTCGCTAGCGGCCACTCACGCGTCGACGTGGCGAGCGAGCCAGCGCAGCGTCGAGTACTTGGAGTCCGACATGAAGCGCCGCGGGTCGCGTACCAGCTTGCGCAGCTTGCTCCCTGCCGCGCGCGGGAGTTGCTTGTCACTCGGGCGAATGGGGTGCGCTGCGGCTCCATTTTTTGCGCCCTGCTTCGCGGTCGAACTCTTGGCTGCATCGACCTTCTTCACGGCGGGGGCACCTTCGGCCAGGGCGCTTAGATCAGCCCCGATCCCGAGCCTCGCCGCGACGTAGGACTTGGCGCCCGGCCGCAGCGAGAACGCCGCTCGTGTTGCCGCGATGGTCGGCTTGCCCGGCAGGTTGAGCTGATACCAAAGCACGTCCTTGTAGGCGTGCACCTTGCGCGTTCCCAGATCCCGTACCACCGAGCGACCACGAAAGAACGAGTACTTCTTCAGGATCATCCAGGCCACGAGCTGGCGCACCGGAAACGTGTGAAAGCCCTCGGCGTCGGGATCGACCGCCAGCTCCACCGCCTGCGTCAGCGTTTGCGCCTGCCGACCCATGCCCTTCACGTTGTAGAAGGCATTGCCCACCGTCACGAGCCTCTTCCCGTGCATCAACGCGAGGAGCCCGACACCGCTGTTGTAGCAGACCACTCTATCGGACAGGTCGATCAGCGCGTGGATGTTGTCCTCGGGCCCGCAACACACCACGTTGTCGGCCTCGAGCTCGAACTTCGCACCCGACAGCGGGTGCGCCTTGACCAAGAACAGCACCTCGGGAAAGCGAGCCGCCACCGTCCGCACCTGTTCGACGAACTCGAGGTAAGGTTGACGCCCTTCGGCGAAGCGGGTGACCGCCGCGTCGTCCTCCAGCTGCAATGGGATCAGGCAGACCTGTCGGTAAGCGAGGCGGTAGATCTGTCGACGTCCGCGCGTCTCCGAGTAACTCCCATTGCCCTCGAGGGTGGCTCCGCCCGCGCGCAGACGGGTGATATACTCGTCCGCCAAGCAGCACTCGTCGGGCGTGAACTCGAGCTCGGCAAAGCGTACGGTCGAGAAGTCCGGATCCGCATACGACATGTCCGGCGCGTAATACCAACTCTCGGGCAGGGGACCACGCTCGATCACCAGGGTCGCGATGCCGCTCTTGCGCGCCACCTCGAAGAACATCCTGAGCTCGAGGTGGGACTTCATGTAGGGATTGAAGATCACCACGACGTCCACGGCCCTCTGCTCGAGCAGCTTCGCGGCGCGCTCCAAACTCTCCACGTCGTCGGCTCGAGCGGGGATCAGCTGGTAGCCGAACAGGCGCAGCGGGAACAACATGTCCGCGTGCACCTCGTGCTTCAGCAAGACGAGGGCCTTCTTCGCGCGAGGCATCCAGTCATAGGTGAGCAGCGTCGAGCGATGCTCGAGAAACGGCGCCACCTGCTGGGCAAAGCAGCTGCGACTCCAGTCGTTATTCTCGTACCAGCCCGAGCAGTCGCGTCCACGCGGGTGATGGAGGTGGGCGATCCTCAAGCCAGCCAGCTCGGCTGGCTGGGCCATGAGCTCCAACAGACGCCGGAACCCACGGTAAGGTCGCGGTCCGTAGAACTCCGTCTGACGAGGACTGAACAGATCCTCCACGGCGCTCTCCGGCAACGGATACTGCGTGGAGTAGCGTGACAACCGCAGCAAGAACTCGAAATCCTCGGAGCCGTGGCCCCGAAAGGCCTCGTTGAATCCTCCCAAGTAGTCGAAGAAATCCCGGCGAATCAAGAAGAAGTTCGAATGGGGATCGACGTACTCGACGTGCGCGCCGCGCCCCTCCAGTGCACCTCGAAAGAACGCTCGGCCGAGCACCCGGGAGCGTTCGGCGGGCAGACCGGCCTCGAAGAACTCGGCGCTGCTTTGCGCCGCAAGGTGGTACACGGGAAGCAAGAGCAGGTGATCGAAGCACGCACCAATCCCTTGCGCGTTGGCGACGTCGACCATCCGCCCAAACAGATCTTGCTCTCCGAAGCAGTCGATGTCGCTGAAGAAGAGGAGTTCGGTTCGGCACGCAGCGGCTCCCGCATTGCGCGCCTTCGCCAGCGAGAAAACCCCCTCGTCATCGACGTACAGATGGGCGAAGCCGGCGCGCCGGCATTCAGTCTCGATGTCGGTGCGGTACACCTCGCTCGAGCCGAAGTCCACCACGAGGACCTGTGGGCTCGGCGTGTAGTGCCCGGCCAGGGCCCGTAAGCGTTCCAGGACCCACGGATTGCGTTCGTGAGCACGTAGCGCGATGACCATCGTGACGTCGGCCACCGTGAAATGCCGGAGACTTCGTCTGCTAAAACCCTCAGTATCGTTCAACACCCTACGTACCTCTCGCGGCCATCCCGCCAACGCCAAGCCGCGGCCTCAACGCAAGGTGTATGCCAGCAAAATTCCGTCGAAGTACTACGTAAAGACATCCTCATGATGGCCCGGTTTCTGGCGGCACAATTCCACCAGTGGGGCATTTAACCCCCGGCCTCCACCCTTACGATCTTGGAGCAGACTTCGGTCGGCGAGCCACTCGCGTTACCCTCCCGGCCATGCGCCAGGTGGACAACGAGCTCCGCTGCGCAGCGGGCCAATGTCAGAAGACGCCCTTCACCGATGGCACCGCCTGCGGCACGGCGAGACCCGCAGCGAGGACCTCGAGTGCTGGCAGGCTTGTGAGGCGAGCGCGGGCAAGCTGCGTTGTCGCGGCGTGTCCAGCAGCGACGCCTGGCGTAGCGGACGCCAGAGCACGAACCTGAGGCGGTGATCAGGCATTTTTCCCGTTCCCTGCGCATTCGGCCTCCCACGCGCTCTCCTGACAGCGCGTCCCAGCTTCAGGACACGCTTCGCCCCCGCACTCAAAGGAGTGGCGAAGGCGTGCGACGAACGTGTAAGAGTCGTCTCTCGGCACCGGAAGTTCTCGGATGTCGTCGTGTCCTTGCGACGCCGTAGTCATCCTGGAGAAAACGATGGACGAATCGATCACGCCTGAAAATGGTGCGGGAATCCACACGCGCACCGCCAAAGCCCCGCCCCAGAACCGCACGCGAAGTTTTGGCACCACGCCGCCACGCATCACGGAACTGCGAACGGTGGGCCCCACCGCGGGCTACGACCCCAAGATCGCCTACCTTACGTCAGTGATCTCTGGTTGGTCCTACTCGGATGCCGAGACCATGGGTCGCCAGCTCGCGTTCTACGGTCTGCCCGAGTGCACGGTGCGCCAGTTCAACGTGGTGAATCGGGCCATGCTGATCGTCGCCAGCGCCTACTACGTGCGCAGTCGCGACGGGAAAATCGGCGTGTTGGCCTTTCGCGGCACGGTGCCGGAAGACGTGATGAACTGGCTCACCGACGCCAACACTTCCCTGCGCAACTTCAGCTTCGGCAAGGTGCACGCGGGATTCTTCGCGAACCTGCAGCCCCTATGGGGAGAGCTCATGGAGGAGCTCGACAACTCGCTCACACGCCAGGGCGACCGCGCGCCGATCGAAAACCTCTACATCACGGGCCACAGCCTTGGCGCGGCGATGGCGGTGATCGCCGCGGCACGCCTGTGCTCGAATGACTACGAGACCTTTCAGCCCATGCTGCGCGGGGTCTATACATTCGGGCAGCCCGCCGCGGGCGACAGCGCCTTCGGCGCGCACTGCGAGTCGCGCTTCAAGCTCTATCGCCACGTGTACCGCGCCGACGTCGTGCCGCACCTGCCGCCCCAGAGCGTGGGACCTTACAGCCACTTCGGCTACGAGTTCTTGGCGACCGAGGACGGCTGGCAAAACGTGAGTCCAGCCATGGGCAAGCTCGCGGGCGTCCTCACCGGCGCGGCCCTGAGCGCCGCCTTCGACTTCGTCACTCGCCGCATCACCTTCCTGCGCCACTTCCGGTTTCCCTACTCCATGGATGACCACGGTCCCGAGGGCTACATCTCGACCTCGCGCAACTCGCTCGGGTAGGCGGCGTAGACCGACTCAACCGAAGTAGCCGGCCACGTAGCGGCGGGTGTACTCGTTCTGTGGGGCCTCGAAGACTTGCTCGGTATCTCCGAACTCCACCAGATATCCCGTGCGAGCGCCGGCTCGGGTATCCACGTAGAGAAAGCCCGTCTTGTCGGCCACACGCGACGCCTGCTGCAGGTTGTGCGTGACGATGGCGATGGTGTACTGGCGCTTGAGCTCCACCATCAATTCCTCGATGCGCCCCGTCGCGATGGGGTCGAGCGAGGCACAGGGCTCGTCGAGCAAGAGCACGTCGGGCTCGACCGCGATGGCGCGCGCGATGCACAGGCGCTGCTGCTGCCCCCCGGAAAGCGCGAGGCCACTGGTATTGAGCTTGTCCTTGACCTCGTCCCACAGGGCCGCGCCGCGCAGGGCCTCTTCGACCTTCTCCGCCTTGTTGCCGCGGTAGCCGTTGAGGCGCAATCCAAAGGCCACGTTGTTGTAAATGCTCATGTCGAATGGGTTCGGCTGCTGGAAGACCATGCCGATGAAGCGCCGCACGCTGACCGGATCGATCCCGCGTCCGTAGATGTTGCGACCGTGGAAGCGAACTTCGCCGTCGAGATGAAAGCCCCGCACCAGATCGTTCATGCGGTTCAAGCAGCGCAAGACGGTGCTCTTTCCGCAGCCAGAGGGACCGATGAAGGCCGTGATCTTGTTGCGCAGGATGGTCACGTGCGTATCCCGCACTGCCCGGAACGCGCCGTAGAAAATCTCCTTGATGTCGCAGTCGATGACGACGGCCCCGTCCTGGGCCTGCACGTTGGATTGCAGCACGACAGCCTCCTTCAAGCACTTCTTCCGCGTGAAGACAGGGCTCGCCCCGCCAGATTGCTCACGAACACCATCAAGACCAGCACCAGCGCGGCCGCCCACGCCAGCTCCACCTGATTCTCGAAGGGCACCCCGGCGAAGTTGAAGATGAGTACGGCCAGCGACGCGGTGGGCTGCTTGAGATCCAACGCCCCCGTCGACGTGATCCAGTAGTTGCTGAACAGCGCAGTAAACAGCAGGGGCGCCGTCTCGCCGGCCGCGCGCGCGACCGCCAGCATGATGCCCGTCAGGATGCCCGAGCCCGCCGCCGGCAGCGTCACCATCCAGACCGTCTGGGAGGGCGTCGTCCCCATGCCTACGGCCGCTTCACGGATGCGCTTCGGCACGGAGCGCATGGCTTCTTCTGCGCTCAACACGATGGTGGGTAGCATCAGGATCGAAAGCGCCAGCGCGCCCGCGATGGCCGAGAAGCCCCCCATCAGCAGCACCACGGAGCCATAGGCGAAGACGCCCGCCAGGATCGAAGGCAGTCCCGTGAGCACCTTGGCGGCGAATCGCACGCCGGACGCAAAGCGCGACTCCGGCTCGGCTTCCGAGAGAAAGACCCCGGTAAGCACGCCGAGTGGCACGCTCAGCACCCCCGCCAGGACGACCATGACCGTCGTGCCCAGCAGAGCGTTGCCGAAGCCACCCTGTGCATCGAGTGGCGCAGGCGGTAGCTGCGTGAACGCGGCCCAGCCCAGGCGTGCGCTGCCCCGCACCCCCAGCATCCACAACACCGAAAACAGCGGCACCAGCGCGACGCAGGTGATGACGGTCACGCCGCTGCTGAAGATGACCCCGAACAGCGTGCGCGGGCGCATCAGCGAGCGCTCGAGTCGACCCAGGTTGACGCCCTCGAAGGGATCGTTGCCGGCGTGCTTGAGGGACACCGTGGCCATCACGTCTTCTCCTTGAAGCGAGCCCTCGACATGAGTCGGGCTCCAAACACATTCACGAGCAGCGTGAGCGAGAGCAGCGTGACCGCGGCGTACATCAGCACGGGCACTTGCTTGGGGCTCGCCTCGGGGAAGTTGTTGGCGAGCAGCGCCGCCAGGGTATTGGCGGGTGAGAACAGCGAGACGTCGATCCGATTGGCGTTCCCCACCAACATCGCAAGCGCCATGGTTTCACCGAGCGCGCGCCCGAACGCCAGCATGATGGCGGCCAGGATGCCGCGTTGGGCGCTCGGGATCAGGACGGACAGGATGGTCTCCCAGCGCGTGGCCCCCATGCCATACGAAGCCATCTGGAGCTTGGTGGGGACCGCGGACAGCGCTTCGCGCGAGAGCGCGGTGATGGTCGGCAAGATCATGATCGCGAGCACCAGTACCGCGGGCAGCACACCGGGTCCCTGGAAGGGCTCGTCGAACAACGCCATGAAGCCGAAGCGCTCGTGCAACCACTGACAGAACGGGCGGATGGAGGGGATCACCACGAAGATGCCCCACAAGCCGTAAACCACGCTCGGAATCGCCGCCAAGAGGTCGATCAGTTGTCGCAGCACCTCGTCGGCCCGATCGGGCAGCTTGGTCCAAAATGGGCGGTGAGCGAGCTTGAAGCTCCCCAGCACGAGTTGCACGACGCCACCCAGAAAGCCCTGGCTCAGAAAGATGGCCACCGACAGCCCCAGTACGCTCGCGAGCGCGAGCGCCAGCACCGACGTGTACAGGGTCCCCCAAATCTCCGGCAAGATCCCGAAGGTGCCGCGGTTTGCGTCCCAGGTCTTGCCGATCAGAAAGGCGAAACCGTACTCACGCATGGCAGGCAACGCCGCGACGCCGATCGCGATCACGATGGCTGCGACCACGAGCATCGAGAGCCAGGCGGAGACGCGGCACATCGCGAGAAACAACCCATCGAACGTGCGCTGGCGTCGCGATGGCTCGCGCGCGACATGGCTCTCGAGGGCGACGTCGTGCTCACTCAGGGAAAGGCCCTTGGGATCTCTCGCCACATGGATCGGCATCTCTTCCTCCCGGCGCGATCGGTTGCGTCAGCGTTGGGCCACCAGCTTCACGTTTTCGACGGCCTCTAGGACCTGCTTCACCACCTTGGCGGGCAGTGGGACGTAGCCGAGCGACGCCGCCTGCGACTGGCCCTGACTCAAGCCGTAACGGACGAAGCTACGCAGGGCGTCGAGCTTCTTCGGGTCCGCGTACTCGCGGTACAAGATGAGCCAGGTGTAAGTCACGATGGGGTACGCATCGTCGGCCATCGGATCGGTATTCCAGCCGATCAAGTTGACCGGCAAGGTCATGTCCGAAAGCGCTGCCTGCCCTGAGCGCGCGTCGGGCGCCACGAAGCGACCCGCGTGGTTCTCGAGAGCCGCCATCGGCAGCTGCTCCAACTTGGCGTAGCCGTACTCCACGTAGCCTATGGAGCCTGGCGTCAGCTCGATACTCGCGGTCACGCCTTCATTGCCCTTGGAGCGTGTTCCCACCGGCCAGTTGGGCATCTTGTTGGTACCGGGGCCCTCGGCGAACGCGGGGCTGACGGCGCTCAAGTGTTTCGTGAACACGTAGGTAGTGCCGCTGCTGTCCGCGCGCACGACCACGTTGATGGGGCTCTCGGGCAGCGCGACGTCCGGATTGTGAGCGGTGATGGCGGGGTCGTTCCAGCGCTTGATGCGGCCGAGGAAGATCCCGGTGTAGGCCTCGCGACTCAGGTTGAGCTTCTTTACGCCGGGCAAGTTGTAGGCGATCACGATGCTGCCAGCGGTCATCGGGAAGAGCTGTACGCCCTGGGCCACGCGCCCCATCTCCTCCTCGGTCATGGCCGCGTCGCTGGCACCGAAGTCCAGCGTGTTGTCGATCACGCCCTTGACCCCGCTGCCGCTACCGACCGACTGGTAATCGATCAGTACATTGGGATGCGCTTGATAGAACGACTTGATCCAGCTGTCGTAGAGCGGAGCCGGAAAGCTCGCTCCTGCGCCATGGATCTGCACCACCTTGGGATCAGGCGTGCAACCGAGCACGAGCCAGGCGAGCAAGGCGAGGCAGCAAACGAGCTGAACGGCCCGCGTTGACATGGTTCCTCCGAGCGCGCGCTGAGCGGTCCTTTCCGCCCGGGTGCGTGGGGCTAGGTGGACACTCGAAGCTCGACGGCCTGCCAGAAAGAGCTTTGCTACAGAGTTGGCACAAAGGGCCCGTTGTGGAGCGCGCCGGCATGGGCGCTCGAGTGCGGGAGACATTGCGTTTCAAGCCCCGGACCTACCTGAAGTCCGGCGCCCTCGATGCGCGACGCCCCCCGCGGCACCGCGGTGTTCCCAGAAACCGAGAGCACACCCATGTCCGTGTCGATGGCCAGAAACGAGCTCGTGAGCAGCCGACTCAAGACGCAGGGTCTGGTCTGGGCCTATCGCTTCGACGAACAGGTGGAGTGCGCGCGCGAGATCGTCGAGCATGATCTGACTGCGGACTACGCAGGGTGGCTCCATTTCAACTTGGCGGACCGCCGCACTCGCCCCTGGCTCGAGCGACACGCGCACCTCAGCCAGGCGGCGCTCGACGCACTGACCTTGCCGGGGCCCCAGGCAGGCGCCCAGCAAGTAGACGACGGCTTCGTGCTGGTGCTGTTCGATGCGGGCGAGCAAGAGCTGAAGCTCGACCCCGAGTCCTTTGGAGCGCTGCATTTGTACTTCGACGCCACGCGTGTGATCAGCGCGCGCACGCGAGCCCTTCACTGCGCCGACGTGCTGCGGCGAGAGTTCGCGGAGGGGCATGCGGCCCACTCATCCGGTGAGCTGGTGGAACGGCTGGTGCAGAGCGTGGCGGACAACTTTGCGGCCACGGTGAGACAGGCGGGCGATGACGTGGACGACGTCGAGGACGTGATCCTGTCGGAGCAGCTGCAAGATCAGGGGAGACACCTGGGACGCCTGCGTCGCTTGCTGGCCCGCTTGCGCCGTCACCTCGCGGCCAACCGCAGCACCGTGGCGGGCATCACGGCCTTGCTGTCGGAGGACTCCGAGGAGGAGCAACGCGAGCGCTTCGTGACGCTGGCTCGGCGCCTCGAAAGCGTGGCCCAGGATCTCGACCTGGTACAGGAGCGCGGGCGCCTGCTGCAGGAGGAGATCGCGGCCCGACTCAACGAGCAGACCAACCGCAACCTCTACGTGCTGGCGGTGGTGACCACGGTGATGCTGCCGGTGACCTTGGTAACCGGGATGCTCGGCATGAACGTGAGCGGGCTCCCCTGGGGGAACAGCGAACATGGTTTTCTCTGGATGTGCGGCGTGATGTTCGCGGTGGCCGCGTTGGTGCTCCGGCTGATGCGCAAGGCGCGCATGGTGTAGCGAGGCAGCCGAAGCTCGAATCCTCGGCTCTCCAAAGCGAAACGGCGACCCCTTTCGGAGCCGCCGTCTCGTTCGAGCGCTTGGCTTTCGCCTCAGCTCACTTGAGCAGGCTCTTGAGCGCCGCGCCCATGTCGCTCGGGGTCTCGGCCATCTTCACGCCCACGGCTTGCAGCGCGGCGATCTTCTCGGCCGCGGTGCCCTTGCCACCGCTGATGATCGCGCCGGCGTGACCCATGCGCTTGCCAGGGGGCGCCGTGACGCCCGCGATGAAGCCGGCCACCGGCTTCTTGAAGTTGGCCTTGATCCACTCGGCAGCGAGGATCTCGGCGTTGCCGCCGATCTCACCGATCAGGATCACGCCGTCGGTGTCCTTGTCCTCGTTGAAGAGCTTGAGGGCGTCGATGAAGTCGGTGCCGTTGATGGGGTCACCGCCGATGCCGATGCAGGTGCTCTGGCCGATGCCGAGGCCGGTCAGCTGACCGACGGCTTCGTACGTGAGCGTGCCAGACTTGGACACCACGCCGATGCGGCCTTCCTTGTGGATGTGGCCCGGCATGATGCCGATCTTGCAAGCGCCGGGCGTGATGATGCCGGGGCAGTTGGGTCCGATCAGGCGGGTCTTGCTCTGGGAGTCGAGCACGCGGCGCACCTTGAGCATGTCCGTGACCGGGATGCCCTCGGTGATGCACACCACCAGCTCGACCTCGGCGTCGATCGCCTCGAGGATGGCGTCGGCGGCGAAGGGAGGCGGCACGAACACCATGGAGGCGTTGGCTCCGGTCTCCTTCACCGCGTCGCGCACCGTGTTGTAGATCGGGATCGAACCGTCGAACTTCTCTCCGCCCTTGCCAGGCGTGATGCCCGCCACGACGTTGGTGCCGTAGTCGCGGCAGCCGCGCGTGTGGAACGCGCCCTGGCTGCCGGTGATGCCCTGAACGAGAAGCCTGGTTTGTTTGCCTACGAGGATCGCCACGACTCAACCACCCTTCTTCACGAGGTCGACGATCTTCTGCGCACCGTCCTTCATGGTGTCCGCAGCGGTGATCTTCAGGCCCGAGTTATTCAGAATTTCTTTACCCTTGGCGACGTTGGTGCCTTCGAGGCGCACGACGAGCGGCACGTTGAGGCCGAGCTCCTTGGTCGCGGCGACCACGCCCTCGGCGATGATGTCGCACTTCATGATGCCACCGAAGATGTTCACGAAGATGCCCTTCACGTCGGACGACGAGAGGATGATCTTGAACGCCTTGGTGACCTGTTCCTTGTTGGCGCCGCCGCCCACATCGAGGAAGTTCGCCGGCTCGCCGCCGAAGTACTTGATGATGTCCATGGTGGCCATGGCGAGGCCCGCACCGTTCACCAGGCAGCCGATGTTGCCATCGAGCTGGATGTAGCTGAGGCCCGTCTTCTTGGCCTCGATCTCGGTGGCGTTCTCTTCGCTCATGTCACGCAACGTGTCCCACTCCTTGTGGCGGAAGTCGGCGTTGGTGTCGAAGTTGAGCTTGGCATCCAGGGCGAGCACATGGTCGTCCTTGGTGACGATTAGCGGGTTCACCTCGGCGAGCGAGCAGTCTTCCTTGACGAAGAGCTCGTAGAAGCTGGTCACCAGCTTGTTGAACTCGCTGGCCGTCTGACCGGAGAGGCCGAGGGCGAACGCGAGCTGACGAGCCTGGAAGGGCGCGAGGCCGACGGCCGGGTCCACCGCCACCTTGAGGATCTTCTCAGGGTGCTTCTCGGCGACTTCTTCGATGTCCATGCCGCCCTCGGTGGACGCCATGATGGTGACCCTGCGGGTCTCGCGATCGATGACGGCAGCGAGGTAGAGCTCGCGGGCGATCGGCAAGCCCTGCTCGATCAGCAAGCGCTGGACCTTCTTGCCCTCGGGGCCGGTCTGGTGCGTGACCAGCTGCATGCCGAAGATTTCCTGGATGGCCTGCTTGGCCGCTTCGAGGCCCTTCTTGACCTTGACGCCACCGCCCTTACCGCGGCCGCCCGCGTGGATCTGGGCCTTGACCACGACGACGTCGTTGCCGGTCTCCGCGATCAGCGTCTCGGCGGCCTTCTCGGCCTCCGCCACGGTGAATGCGGGAATGCCCTTGGGGACTGGAATCCCGTATTTCCGAAACAGGTCTTTGCCTTGGTACTCATGAATGTTCATAGGTCACCCTCGGAGCTTTGCTGCGGCTTCGATAAGCTCTTGGTCGAGCGTGATCTGGTTCCGCTGCGGCATCTTTGCTTGCTTCCTGACCCGCGCTGGACTCAGCCACGGGCGCGCGTCGCCCTGGCGGGCCGAGCTGCGGTTGGCCGGCAGCTAGGTACCTGTCGCGGGCGGGGCCGGATATAGCACGCGGCTTACTAGACACGAGTCCCGTGAACCGGGAAGACAACCCCCGCGGGCGTGCCCCGGGTCCCCTCCCCGTTCGAGCACGGATTTTGGTCCGCCGCGGGTCAAGCCCGAGTGCCCGGCCGCGCCGCTGGGGGCCCCGTCCCCCGGGCCAACCGAGCGGGCCCGACGTCTGTCCTAGCCCCGCGGATGGTAGCGACTGTGAACGCTGCGGAGACGGTCGGTCATCACGTGGGTGTAGACCTGGGTAGTCGAAATATCGGCGTGGCCGAGCATGGACTGCACCGCCCGCAAATCGGCACCCGCCTCGAGCAGGTGGGTAGCGAAGGAGTGACGTAGCTTATGTGGGCTGACCGGCTTCACGATCCCAGCTATCAGGGCGTAGCGCCGAATGTTCTTCCAGAACCCCTGGCGGGTCAGGGGCGCGCCCCTGGCCGTCACGAACAGGTGGGGAACCGAGGCGTCGGCCCAGGCACCGCGCACCGTGGCCAGATAGCGCTCGATCCACTCTATGGCCGCGTCGCCCAAGGGCACCAAACGCTGTTTGTCGCCCTTGCCGCGCGCCAGCAGCAGCCCTCGATCGAGCATGACGTCGGCCCGTTTGAGCCCCACGAGCTCGGACACGCGCAGGCCACTCGCGTACATGGTGTACAGCATGGCGCGGTCGCGTAACCCTGCGGGTTCCGTTACCTCGGGCGCGTCGAGGAGGCGCTCGACCTCTTCGCGGCTGAGCACCACGGGCAGGCGCGCGCGCTTGCGCGGTGCGTCGAGGAGCTCGGTGGGATCACTCTCGAGCTGTCCCTCGCTTCGTAGGTAGCGGCACAGACCGCGCAGTGCCGACAGGTAACGGGCTTGCGAACGCGCGCCGACACCGCGCTGAGACAGAGCCGAGAGGAACACGGCGATCTGCTCGGCACTGATGCCCTGATTCACACCTCCGTGTGCCTCGAGGTGTGAGACGAACTCGCGCAGATCGTGGGCGTACGCCTCTTGGGTGTTGGCGCTCAGACCACGCTCCACCCGCAGATGCTCCAGGTAGTCGTCCACCCCAAACGAGATGTCTTGCGCGCGCACTGAGCCACCTTGCCACGGTCCACACATCCGCCCCAAATAACGCGCGTTTTTGCGCGCAGGTGCGGACTCTCGTTGTGGTACAGTCGCGCTAGATGTTGTCCCTTGCGCAACTGCGCATCGACGCACTGTTGGCAGTTCTCGTCAGTACTGCGTGCGCGATGCTGTTACTGCGTGCTTGCATCACTGTGAGCAAGCGAGCGTTGCTGGCGCGCGATGAAGCAGCAATCCGCTCCGTCGAGCGGGCGCGACACCTGCAAGGGACGGATCTCGGACGGACAGAGCAGCCGCCGTGAGATCGTCTTGGTTGGAGAGGCGAAACGACGATAGACGTGAACCCCACAACGGGGCAAAGTTGAAACCAGCGAGGTGAGCCTATGGCACGGCTGATTGGATACATGGCAAACCGCGCGGATCGCCTGAGAGATGCGTTCCATCAGGAACGGCACGCAGTCGCTGGCTTGCCCGCCGATCAACGCGGGGCGTGGGGCATCGGCTTCTATCAAGGCGACGAAGTGCTGCACAAGAAGCAGCCCACGCCGGACGGCGAACCCATCCACTGGGAAGCCATCGCCGCCAACGTAAAGACCGATTGTGCCGTGGCGCATCTGCGCCAAGCCACGGTGGGCGGCTTCAGCGTGGACAACACTCACCCCTTCCGCTTCCGTCAGTGGCTGTTCGCGCACGTGGGCACCATCACTGCGTTCGACGAGATCAAGGCCAAGCTCCAGGCAGAGCTCCCTGACTTCCTGCGCCGAAACATCCGCGGCAGCTCCGACAGTGAGCTGTTCTTCCATCTCATCCTGGGACGCCTGCATGCGGCCGGACAGTTGGAAGCGGCGCTGCCGGGCAGCCCGGTCATGGTCGACGCCATCGGCTCCGCCGTACGCATCATCGACACTGTCGTGGGGAGTTCGCGCGAGGTGAGCACCCTCAACATCATCTTGAGCAACGGGCGCGCGATGTACGCCCTGCGGCGCGGTGGCTCCTTCGGCTACGTCGAGCGCACCGGCTTGCACGACCCGGTCGAGCACCAGGAGGAGCGTCCGCCCCGCCCCGGGTCCCCGCTCTTGCACTACGTGATGATGGTCTCGGGAGGCCACGACGTGCCCGCCGGCTACACAGCCCTCGAGAACAACCAGCTCGCCATCTTCAACCGCGACCTGGCGGTCCAGCTCCACCAGCTCTAGACGCGCAGCGACTTCCCGCAGCCAGCGGTTTCCCCGCCGCGGCAGCTCGGGTATGGTCGCGTTCATGGCCGCCGCAACCCACACCCGGGTCGTGCTTTCCACCGTTCCGAACGAGCAAATCGGCGAGCGCATCGCCCGTGCCCTGCTCGAGGAAAACCTGGTCGCATGCGTGAACATGGTGCCAGGCATCCGTTCGCTGTATCGGTGGCAGGGCTCCATCCAAGACGACCAGGAATACCTGCTGGTCATCAAGACGCGGTCCGACCGCTACGAAAAGGTCGAGCAGAGGCTGCGGGAGCTCCACCCTTACGAGGTGTGCGAGGTACTGGCCTTCGATGTGGCCGCGGGCTCGAAGAGCTATCTGGATTGGGTGCTGGCCGAGACGCGGGACGCCTAGGCGATCGCAGGGCATCGCGGGCGATTCCCGCCTAAACCAGCGGCTTCACGCAACTTTGCTCCCGAGAAGGCGGCGCGACGTAAACCTGCCTTTCCTTGGGGTGAAGTGCCGGGATACCCTCTTGACCCATGAGGGGAATTGCGGGGTGGTTCAAGGTAGGCACAGTGTGCTGCCTGCTCTCGGTGGTCGGCTGCGACAGCGGCAACAAGAACGAGGGACATGAGCTCGAAGGCTCGACACGCAGTCTGCGCGGTCGCGCCTTCAGCAGCGACACTGGCAAGCCGCTGACGGATGCGCTGGTGACGATCGGGGGCTCCTCGGGAAACAGCGACGGCGAGGGCGCCTTTACGCTCAGCTACTCGAGCTCGGCCAAGGATAGAGACCTCCAGGTCAACGCCAAGGAATACGCTCCGGTGCGCAAGTCGGTGCCCGCTGGCGACGGCTACGTCGAGGTGTTCGCCAAGAGCATCGACGCCAAGGAGACGGTCGCGCCCGACAAGGACGGCGTGGTGAAGTCGGACAAGGGTGCCTCCCTGGAGATCAAGGCTGGTTCCCTCGAGACGAAGGACGGAAAGTCCCCGAAGGAGATCGAACTGGCAGTCGCAGCGCCCGACGCGAAGCGCGCCACCGATCTCGACGCGCTGCCCGGCGATTTCGCAGCCAAGCAAGGCGACGTGATCGGCAAAGTGTCAGCCTCGGCTCCCGTCTACATCGACGCCAGCGAGAAGGGCCAAGAACTCAACCTGAAGGCAGGCCAGAAGGCGAACGTCACGCTGCCCGCCAGCGGCAAGAAGAAGGCTGCCCAGCCCACCCTGTATCGCTTCGACGAGGTGCTCGGCCTCTGGCTCGAGGCGGGGCCCGCGGTGGAGGGCCTCGATGGGGACGGTTTGCCCGTGTTCTCGGCCGAGGTCGATCGCTTCGGCTGGTTCACGGTCGGCACCTTCATCGGAGAACTGAGCTGCATCCGCACCTGCGTGGTGCACGAAAATCAAACGCCGGTGCCGTTTGCGCGCGCTGTGGTCACGGGCGTCGACCTGTTCACACAGAGCGTGGCCTTCGCCGGAGCAGATGGCTGCCTCGCGCTCAGCGTGCCCGCCAACGCGCGGCTCACGCTCAGCGTGCAGAGCGAGGGCGCGCGGGCGGCTCCGCAGGTCGTGCAGAGCACCACCGGCGGCAACGCGGCCCAACCGGACACGTGTTTGCAGTTGCCTCCCGTGGTGCTCGCTGCAAGCCAGCCGAGCACTTGCCCGCTCGGCTTCGCCTCCTGCGGCGACAGCTGCGTGGACATCGCGCGCGATCCGGCGAACTGCGGTGGCTGCGGCCAAAGCTGCGGCACCAACCTCTGTGCGGGCGCGCGCTGCGTGGATCTCGGTGCCACAGGACAAGCCCGACGCTGGCGCGATCGATCCCAAAACCGACGCCTCCACACCGCCGCCCGACGCGGGCCCCGGCTGCGTGGCGAGCACCGAAGATTGCTTCAACGGCACGGATGACGACTGTGACGGTCTGCCCGACTGCGCCGATTCCGAATGCACGGGGCCCGCGGCCTGCGCCCCAGAAGGAATGGCGCTCGGCTTCCTGCAAGCCGCGGGGTCCACGTGTCCTACCGGTACGACCCCTGACGCACAGCCGTTGCACCAAAATCCGCAGAGCGGAAGCTGCCAGGGTTGCGGCTGCGGCGCCGTTTCAGCGACCACCTGCGTGGCGACCGTCTCGGGCACGACCGGCAGCTGCCCCAGCGGGGGAACGCCCATCGCCACGTACAACTTCACGACGATCAACTCGTACACCTGCAGCTCCAACGCGGTGTCCTACGACAATTGGTACGGCTTCCACGCCACCTTCACCACGACTCCGGGCACATGTCCCCCAAACGGCAGCCCGAAACCCTCCATGCTCGCCTGGAACAGCGACGCAGTGTTCTGCCGGATCCTGCGCAGCGGCACGGGTTGCGGCACTGGACAGGTCTGTTTGCCCCGCAACGATACGGTCCCGACCGCCAAGCTCTGCGATCAGATCGCTTCCGGCAGCTGTCAGGCGTCACAGACTACCCAGACCTGGTACACGGGCGCGGACGATGGGCGCTCGTGTGGCGCGTGCAAATGCACCGCATCGGGAGCCGGCTGTAGCAACGTGAAGGTGCAGTTCGGGTCCGACTACGGCTGCGACGCCTACATCGTTGTGGTGGGCGACGGAGAAACGGCCTGCAGCCCGCAACAGTACGGCAACTACTCGCCAGAAGCGAAGCTGATCGGGACCCCGACCAATGCGACCTGCGCAGCCTCTGCTCCACTGCAGGGTTCCATCCTGCCAGTCGGAGCAACCACGCTCTGTTGCGCCCCATGAGCTAGCGACCCGGGTTCCACGGGCGGAGCCGGCCTCTCGCTAGCGCTGGTCCTTCGGCCGTAGCGCCTTCTGGTTGAGCACGCCCATCAACTGGCGTGCGTCCGGAATCAGCTCCGAGCGCGGCCACTTGGACATCAGCTTGCGCAACTGCGCGCGCGCCTCGTCGAGATCGCCCAGATCGTCGAGCACCCGCGCGAGCAACCAGGTGGCCTCCACGTGGATGTCCTTGTCGGCGTTCTGCTCGAGCACCTTGTCGAGCTCGGCGCGAGCCTGGGCAGACTTGCCGAGCTGCTGCAGCGCCTGGGCGAGCCGGTAGCGCACCTGCGGAATGTGGGCGGCCCCCTCGTCGAGGCGGATCGCATCCTGGAAGCTCTCGGTGGCCTCGGCGTAGCGACCGGTGCGCAGGAGCTCGATGCCGTTCTGGTAGGCCTCCTGGCTGAGCTCCCCGTGGAAGCGCGCGACCACGTCGCGATACATGGCCCGCTCAGCCGGCGATAGCTGCTCCTTGTTGAGCTCGTTCCAGCGCTCGATAGCCTCGGCGCGCTGCTTCTGCTTCACCAACTCGTAGAACTGCACGGCCTTGGCTTCGGCCTGGGTGCGCTTCTCGGCCCGCCGCATCTCCTCGTCGACCGCCCCGCGCAGGCGCTTGACCTCCTGGGCCAGGTTCTCCTTCTCGACCTCCATCTCGCGGATGCTCACGTCGAGCAGGAGTCGGAAGCCGAATAGGCAGGCCGCCCCGAGCAGGGCGTAGGCGAGCACCGAGTTCCACCATGTGCGCCGCTCGTGAGAGGCCTGACGCTTGGCGATCGCCTTGATGTCCGCGCCGAGGGCATTGGTGAGGTTGTTGGTCTTGATGATCAGACCGCGCGACTCGATGATCTCCTTTTTGATCTCGCGGATCTCTTCGTCAACCTCACGCATGGCCGGCCGTGCATACCCAAGCAAGCAACGGTGTGCAAGGCCTTGACCCGACTGGGCCCCCGTCCCAACCTCGCGACCCCGATGCCCCCCTCCCCTGACGACCGCTGCCGCGCCAGCCAAAATCAGGGCCCGCCTGCGTCAGTTCACAGGGGGTTCACGCGACCTCCCCGCCCGTCGTGGCCAAGCCGCGCCGGGACGCACCCCGCCGCGAGGTTCGCTTCGCTCACGCGATGGTGCCCGCTCTATCACCTGTGGGCCCGGGCGCTGTGTGGGGCCGTGCTCCTGGGCGGGTGCGTGCAGGCGAGCCAGATCTACCCCCTCGAAAGCAGGCAGGGTGGCGGGTCAACACCGCGTGGGAGCGTGCAAATCGAGCGGATCGAGGGCGACCAGCGCTTGCTTGCCCTGCGCCTCGAGGGGCTCGCCCCTCCCGAATCCTGGGGGCCGGACTGTGCCGTCTTCGTGGCCTGGGCCGAAGATTCGCGAGGGCGTACGGTCAAAGTGGGCGCCCTGAGCTACGATCGCGCGCAACGGGCGGCTACCCTACTCGGTGCCGTCCAGGGCATAGATTTCCAAGCGTTCACCGTGAAGGTCACGGCGGAGCGTGAGGCCGGGGCAAGATTGCCTGGCCAAGTGCTGCTGAGCGAACGCCGTGTGATGAACCAGTGAACGGCGACAGAATAACGGGACTGCCGAGCGCGCGACGGCGCGTGAGCAAAGATAAGGATCGAGTGCGATGTTAGAAACCTCGGATATCCGCAAGGGCACCAAAGTTCAGTTCGATGGCGTGCCGTTCGAAGTCGTCTACTTCCAGTTCGTGAAGCCCGGCAAGGGCCAGGCCTTCACGCGCACCAAGCTGCGCAACATGATGACGGGTGCGGTGATCGAGCGCACCTTCAAGAGCGGTGAAAAGCTGGAGAAGGCGGACCTCGAGGAGCGGCAGATGCAGTACCTCTACCCCGAGGACAGCTTCTACGTGTTCATGGATACGGCCAGCTACGAACAGCTGCGCCTCACCGAAGAACAGCTCGGCGACAACAAGTACTACCTCTCCGACGGCCTGATGTGCGACGTGCTCATCTACAATGAGCGCCCCATCGGCCTCACGCCCCCGAACTTCGTCGAATTTGAAATCACCGAGACCGAGCCTGGCTTCAAGGGCGACACCTCCGGCGGCACCACGAAGTTCGCCAAGATCATCACGGGCCTGGAGATCCAGGTGCCGCTCTTCATCGAACAGGGTGAGCGCGTGCGCATCGACACCCGCACCGGCGACTACGTCGAGCGCGCCTCCGTCAAGCGCTGATATGAGGGTCCGGATCGGTGAGCTCGCCCAGCACGCGCTGAGCTCCCTGGTCCGCGTGGCCGGCCGCATCGTTTCCAGCAACGGTAGCGAAGCAGTCTTGGCGGACGAGAGCGGCAGCGTGCCTTTGACCGGCAACGAGCTGCCCCCCGAGCTTTCCCTGGTAGAACTGACCGGCATCTGGACCGGCAGCGAAGTCCGCGTGGGCACGCTCGATCTCCGCCTCCACGCCGCAGGCTTTTGGCCACCTCGGGGAGTCCGAGTGGTGGGCGCTAGCGCGCGACCGGAATCAAAAGCGCGAGCGCCTGCGGGCGCGTTCCCGCGTGCTCCGGTGGACCCGCGAGTTCTTCGAGGCCCGAGGTTTTCTGGAGGTGGAGACCCCGCTGGTCGTGCCGAGTCCTGGGCTCGACGTGCACCTGGATGCCATGTCGGTGACGACGCGGGTCGGCGAGCGCTTCCTCATCACGAGCCCCGAGTACCAGATGAAGCGCCTGTTGAGCGGGGGCCTGGAGCGCATCTTCCAGCTCTGCAAGTGCTTCCGCAACGACGAGCTCGGAGAGCGTCATCAACCCGAGTTCAGCATGCTCGAGTGGTACCGGGCCTACGCCAGCGTGGACGACGTGATGGGCGACACCGAGCAGTTGGTAGCCACGGTGGCGAGGAAGCTGGCGGGCACGGGAGCCCACGAGCGCGCAGAGCTGCGCACCGCCTGGGGCCCGGTCGACGTGACACCCCCGTGGCCTCGCCTCACGGTGCGGGAGGCCCTGGCGCGCTACGCGGGCGCGCGCATGGAGGACGTGGTCACCGACGAAGAGCGTTTCTACAGCTTGCTGCTGGAGCGGGTGGAGCCGGCGCTGACCGAGCTGGGGGCCGTGTTTCTCACCGAGTATCCCGCGAGCATGGCCTCCCTGGCGCGCAAGAAGCCGGAAGACCCCAGCGTGGCCGAACGCTTCGAGGCCTACGTGGCCGGCATCGAGCTGTGCAATGGATTCGGGGAGCTCACGGACGCCCGGGAACAACGAACGCGCCTGGAGCTCGACCAGGCAGAGCGCGTACGCCGCGGGCTGCCCGTGTATCCAATCGACGAACGCTTTCTTTCGGCTCTCGAACAGGGCATGCCGCCGAGCGGTGGAAACGCCCTGGGCCTCGATCGACTGGTGATGTTGGCGCTCGGAGCCGCGCACATCGAGGACGTGCTCGCGGTCCCTGGTAGCCGCCTGTAGGACATCGACTTTCCTACATTTTCGTCGCTCGTTGGCGGCATTCGCGAGCGCAAAACGCGCTTGCCCTGCGCAAACGGGGGCGGTACACCGGAAGCGTCCCTGTGCGGCCGAATTCCCGGGGAAGAACAGGAAAATAGCGTGTCGACCAAAACGCAAACCATCCTCTACACCGCGACCGACGAAGCGCCCGGTCTCGCTACCTACTCGCTCCTTCCGATCGTCGAGAGCTTCACCAAAGCCGCCGGCGTCGCCGTCGAGTCTCGCGACATCTCGCTGTCGGGTCGCATCCTCGCAGTCTTTCCCGAGGTGCTCACGGAAGCGCAGCGCATTCCGGACTCGCTCACGGAGCTGGGCGAGCTGGCCAAGACGCCCGAGGCCAACATCATCAAGCTCCCCAACATCAGCGCCTCGATGCCGCAGCTGCTCGCCGCCATCAAGGAGCTGCAGGGCAAGGGCTACAAGCTACCCGAGTACCCGAACGACGCGAAGACGCCCGATGAGAAGTCCATCAAGGCTCGCTATGACAAGGTGAAGGGCAGCGCCGTAAACCCGGTCCTGCGCGAGGGCAACTCGGATCGCCGCGCCCCGACGTCGGTGAAGCAGTACGCCCGCCATCATCCGCACTCGATGGGCAAGTGGAGCAAGGACTCGAAGACCCACGTCTCTCACATGTCCGGCGGTGATTTCTACGGCAGCGAGAAGTCCTACGTGGCCCCCGCAGCGACCACGGTGAAGATCGAGTTCGTGGCCAACGACGGCAGCGTCTCCGTGCTCAAGGAGAAGACGCCCCTGCTCGCCGGCGAAGTCATCGACGCGTCGGTGATGAGCCACAAGGCGCTGGCCGAGTTCTTCGCCAAGGAGATCGAGGACGCCAAGCAGAAGAAGATCCTGCTCTCGCTGCACCTCAAGGCCACCATGATGAAGGTCTCGGACCCGATCATGTTCGGCACCTGCGTGGAGGTCTACTACAAGGACCTGTTCGCCAAGCACGGTGAGTTGTTCAAGCAGCTCGGCGTGGACGTGAAGAACGGTTTCGGCGACGTGGAAGCCAAAATCGCCAGCCTGCCCGCCGACAAGAAGGCCGAGGTGGAGGCCGATATCAAGGCCGTGTACGCGAGCCAGCCCGAGCTCGCGATGGTGAACTCCGACAAGGGCATCACCAACCTGCACGTGCCCAGCGACGTGATCATCGACGCCTCCATGCCGGCGGCCATCCGCGCTTCGGGTCAGATGTACGGACGTGACGGCAAGCTCTACGACACCAAGGCGCTCATCCCCGACCGCAGCTACGCCGGAGTCTACGAAGAAGTGATCAACTTCTGCCGCGACAACGGCGCCTTCGACCCCGTGACCATGGGCAGCTGTCCCAACGTGGGCCTGATGGCGCAGGCTGCCGAGGAGTACGGCTCCCACGACAAGACCTTCCGCATCGCCCAGCCCGGCAAGGTCCGCGTCACCGACAGCGAGGGCAAGCAAATCTTCGAGCACGCGGTGGACGAGGGCGACATCTGGCGCATGTGCCAGACCAAGGATGCCCCCATTCGCGACTGGGTGAAGCTGGCGGTCACGCGCGCTCGGGCCACCGGCTGGCCGGCGGTGTTCTGGCTCGACCCCAAGCGTCCGCACGACGTCAACATCATCGAGAAGGCGCAGCGATATCTGAAGGACCACGACACCAGCGGGCTCACCATTCTGTTCAAGGCCCCGCCGGAAGCTGCGCGCTATTCGGTGGAGCTCCTCAAGCAGGGCAAGGACGTGATTTCCGTCACCGGCAACGTGCTGCGCGACTACAACACCGACTTGTTCCCCATCATCGAGCTCGGCACCAGCGCCAAGATGTTGTCGGTGGTTCCGCTCATGAACGGCGGCGGTCTATTCGAGACGGGCGCCGGCGGTTCGGCGCCCAAGCACGTGCAGCAGTTCGTGGAAGAGGGCTACCTGCGCTGGGATTCGCTGGGCGAGTTCCTGGCGCTGCAGGCGTCTCTCGAACACTTGGCGAGCGTGTCGGGCAACAAGGTTGCCAAGATCCTCGCGGACACGATGGACGTGGCCAACGGCCGCTTCCTCGAGAGCGACAAGTCCCCCAAGCGCAAGGTGGGCGAAATCGACAACCGAGGGAGCCACTTCTACCTGGCGCTCTACTGGGCGGACGCGCTGGCAGCCCAGGACGAGGACCCCGCGCTCAAGGCGCGCTTCGCCAAGCTCGCCAAGGTGCTGCACGAGAACGAGGCGAAGATCAACGCCGAGCTCATCGCTGCCCAGGGCAAGCCCGTGGACATTGGCGGCTACTTCCGCCCCGACGCTGACAAGACCTCGAAGGCCATGCGTCCGAGCGCCACGCTCAACGCCGCCCTCGCAGCCCTCTGAACCTCTGAACGAGCTCGCGTCCCTAGGGCGTCGTCGCTTCAGGCGGCGCGCCGGGCGCGGGCTCGTTGGACTTCGTCTCCGGCGCGTCTACTCCAGGCTCGCTTGGTGCGGTTGGTTGCGCGGCGGGCGCGGGCTCGGCCTTCGCTCTGGCGGAGAGCCCGAAGTTGTGTGCCGCAGCCTGCCTCTGCGCTTCGAGTGTCTCGAAGGCCTGGCGGGACTTGTCGAGCTCGAGCAGCGCACTCGCATGATGGGGCTGGGGATTCAACCGCTGCGCCCACGCCAGCGCGCGATGGGCCGCGGCGTAGGCCTCCGCCGTGAGCCCTTGCGGTCCCGGGGCCGCCCAGCGCGCGAGTCCGAGGTTGTACCAAACGCGCGCCTGGACGTCGGACCTCTGCCCCCCGAGCTGCTTGGCGGCCAGCTCGAGATGCTCCCGTCCTTGCACCCAGTCGCCCTTCGCGATCAGCGCGAGAGCCCGCTCGACCTCGGACATGCTGCGCTCATGGTAGAGCTCGAAACGCGGGCGCACCCGCAACACGTCCACCGCCCGCTCGAGCTCCACGGCCAGCTGCTCCACCGCAGCCTGGCGCAGTGGCTCCAGGTGGTCGCCGAGCACGCTCTGCTCGAAGCGCTCCTGCTGCAGCACGCGCGCCGTGGGACCTTCGTACACGGTCAAGTCGGCGTGCGCGTTGACCTGGATGGCCGTGACCATGTAGCTCTGAAAGTTGGTGGTGCAGCCGTAGTAGCCGCAGTACTGCGTCGGCATGCTGTCCCAATAGCGCTGCACGTTGTCCTCCGCTGACGCGCGCAAGAACAACACCGCCGTGGTGCCCGCAATGTGCCCTGCTTCGCGGGCCGGCTCGAGCTCGGCGGTCTGCACGCGACGCACCTCCCTGCGACCGTCCTGCGCCAGATGGGCCGCCAGCCGATCGAGCAGATAGTTCTCGAGCTGGTTCTCGCCGCCCGCCACCCAGATGCTCGGAAATACGCGCACGGGCACCTTGGCGGGCAGCATCAGTGCGGCACGTGCGGTCATGGTGCTCGGGCAACCGCCGAGCAAGAGCAAGCACGCGAGCGCCCACAGGCAGCCCGACGCCGCGCGCACGCCTCTCGCGTAGGAACCAACGTCCTTCGCTAGGACTCCGCTGCGTGAGGAATTGAGCGGCGCTCTAACGACTGCTTTCCGCCCCACGCAGGGCCTCCTTCGCTTCTTTCCAGAGTGCGTCCAGTTCGTCGAACGGCAACTCAGCAGGGTTCACACCGCGCGCCCGGGTCGCCTGCTCCACGAAACGCACGCGCTGCCCGAAGCGCTCCAGCGTGCGGCGCAGGGCGGCCTCCGGGTCCACCGACAGCTTGCGCGCGAGGCTCACCACGGCGAACAGCACATCGCCCAGCTCGGACTCGATCTCGGCGGCCTGACCTGCTTGCACGGCTTGATCGAACTCGGCGAGCTCTTCATCGAGCTTTTCCCGCGGGCCCGCCAGATCGTTCCAGTCGAGGCCCAGGTGCGCCGCCTTCTCGCCCATGCGCTGGGCACGCAGCAGGGCCGGCATCGCCACCGGCACGCCGTCGAGGACGCCGCGGTCCTTCTTCTCCTTGGCCTTCAGCTGCTCCCAGCGAGAGAGCACGGCCGCGCTGTCCGCTGCGCGCTCGTCGCCGAACACGTGGGGATGCCGCCGCACCATCTTGTCGCAGATGGCGCCCACTACGTCGTCGATGCCGAAGTGCTCCCCGGCCAGCTCACTCTGGAACACGATCTGGAGCAGCAAATCGCCCAGCTCCTCGCGCAGATTGGGCATGTCCTTGCGATCGATGGCGTCGACCACCTCGTGGGCCTCCTCGATCACGTAGGGACGCAGGGTCTCGAGCGTCTGCTCGCGATCCCAGGGGCAACCGTCCGGGCTCAACAGGCGGCGCATGATTCGGACGAGTTCGGGCAGACGTTCGCCGGTTTGGCGGGGCTCGCTCATGCCTGCATCTTGGCCAAGCCCGACCCGATGTCGAGGGCTGCTTGTCCCCCAGCCTGGGGCGTGATACCGCGCGCTGGTGCTGCTTTCGGAAATTCGTGGGCAGAATCCCGTAATTCGCGCACTCACGCGGGCGCTTTCGGGCGACCGCCTGCCCAACGCCTACCTTTTTCAGGGACCGAGCGGGGTCGGCAAGGAGCGCACCGCGATCGCCCTGGCCAAGGCGCGCTTGTGCCCGGCAACCCCGGGTCGCGGCTGCGGCCGCTGCTCGACCTGCACACGCATCGACGCTGGCAACCACCCCGACGTGCGCGTGTTCCGCCCGCGCGCCGAGGGAGCGCGCAACCTCCAGGTCGAGACCGTGCGCCAGGACATCCTGCCGGTCGCGCTGTACGCACCCTTCGAGGGCTCGAGCACCTTCTTGATCTTCCCCGAGGCCGACGTGTCGTTCCCGGACCAGCATCCGGAGGCCGCCAACGCCCTGCTGAAGACCCTGGAGGAGCCGCGGCCGAACGTGTGCTTCGTGCTGCTCTCGGAGCGCCCGGACCGCCTGCTCATCACCATCCGGTCGCGTTGCCAGCGCATGCGCTTCGCGCGCCTACCGCCGCTGGTGCTGGAGCACGTGCTCGAGACCGAGGGGGTGCCCAAGGAGCACTGGGAAGCAGCGCTCGCCATGGCCGATGGGCGCGCCGACCGTGCCCTGACCTTCGCCAAGGACGGCTTCGCCAACCACCTGCTCGAGCACGCCATTCGCATCGACCAGCGCGTCGAACGCGGGGAACCCGGGCGCCTGGTGGAGCTGTCGGAGGAGCTCACCAAAAACGAGGACATGCTGTTGATCCTCGAGACCTTGGCCCTGTTCTATCGTGACGTGGCCGCCAGCGCGCTCGAGGTGGAGCCGCACCAGCTGTGCTTTCGCGCGCACAAGGAGCAGATCGACGCCTGCGCCAAGCGCATTGGGGCGGGTCGAGCGGCCGCCCGCGCGCGCCGCCTGGCCGAGTTGCCCGAGCTGCTTGCGCGCAACGCCAACCCGCAGATTACCCTGGACCACTTGCTTCTCGAGCTGCAGCGCGCCTCGTGAGCTAACCTGGTCACCTCATGTCTGCGTTCTACGTCACCACGCCCATCTACTACGTGAATGATCGGCCCCACATCGGGACCGCCTATTCCACCATCGCCGCCGACGTGCTGGCTCGCTATCACCGCTTGCGCGGGGAGCCGACGCGCTTCTTGACCGGCGTCGACGAGCACGGACAGAAGCTCGAGCGGCGCGCGAAAGAAATGGGCATGGCGCCCCAGGCCTACGTGGACAGCATGACCCCGCCCTTCATCGAGGCCTGGCGGGCCCTGTCCTGCAACTATGACGACTTCATCCGCACCACCGACGCGCGCCACAAGGAGCGCGCCCAGGAGTTGTGGCGTCGCTGCGTGGCGTCGGGTGACATCTACGAGGACGACTACGAGGGCCTCTACTGCGTGGGCTGCGAGGCCTATTACACGGACAAAGACCTGCTCGAGGGCAACCTGTGCCCCATCCACAAACGCCCGGTGGAGGTGCTCAAGGAGCGCACCTACTTCTTCCGGCTCAGCGCCTATACCGACAAGCTGCTCGCGTTCTACGAGAAGCACCCGAAGTTCGTACAGCCGGAGGGGCGCTTCAACGAAGTGAAGAGCTTCGTGAAGGAGGGCCTCAAGGACCTGTCGCTCTCGCGCGGTAGCTTCAGCTGGGGCATCCCGGTGCCGAACAAGCCGGAGCACGTGATCTACGTCTGGTTCGACGCGCTCACCAACTACATGAGCGCGCTCGGCGGGCCGGAAAAGAGCGGGGAAACCAGCGAGCTCTACCGGCAGTTCTGGGCGCCCCAGGCGCGCGTGGTGCACATCGTGGGCAAGGACATCTTGCGCTTCCACGCGGTGTATTGGCCCGCCTTCTTGATGAGCGCGGGCATCGAGCCACCGACCCAGGTGTGGGCCCATGGCTGGCTCACCGTGGACGGTCAGAAGATGTCCAAGAGCCTCGGCAATTTCATCCCTCCGGGGCCGCTCGTCGAGGCCGTCGGCGCCGACGTGCTGCGTTACTACCTGATGCGCGACGTGGCGTTCGGGCAGGACGGCGACTTCAGTCACACCAACCTGTTCGCTCGCTATCACGGCGAGCTCGGCAACGGGCTGGGCAATCTGCTCAACCGCATCGTCGCGAGCATCGTCAAGAATAGCTTCCAGGGCGTGGTCCCGAGCGTCGACTCGAGCCAACTCCAGGAGCTGGATCGCGCGCTCATCGCCAAAGCGGAAGAGTGCATGCGCCTGGCAGCGCGCGAGCTCGACGAGGTGCGGCCCAACCGTGCCCTCGACGCCGTCTGGGAGCTGGTGTCGCTCACCAACAAGTACGTGGACCAGACGGAGCCGTGGAAGCTGGCCAAGCAAGCGGACCTGAGCCGGCTCGGGCAGGTGGTTTACACCGTGCTCGAGAGCCTGCGCGCGCTGGCCATCGCGCTGTGGCCGTTCATGCCGGGCAAGTGTGACGAGCTGTTGGTTCAGCTGGGCCTCGCGCCCATCGAGACCAAGCTCGGTCAGGACCTGTGGCCGCTACGCTGGGGACAGCTCCCGGCCGGCACGCAGACGCGTCCTGGCAAGGCCCTGTTCCCGCGTTTCGAGCAGGATCAGCAGACCGCGCTGATGGAGCGCCTGCTGCCGAAGGTCGAGAAGATGGAAGAAGCAAAGACCGAGAAAACCCCCGCCCAAGCCAGCGCCAAGCCCGCAGCCGCCAAGCCCGGGGCTGGCCGTGATCTCGGCGCGAAGCCCGATGCCAACATCGACGACTTCGGTAAGCTCGACCTGCGCGTCGGCGAGGTGAAGCTGGCGGAGCGCGTGCCCAAGAGCGACAAGCTGCTGCGTCTCGAAGTGGACCTCGGTCCGCTCGGAGTACGCCAGATTCTCGCCGGCATCGGCAAGCACTACGCGCCGGAAGACCTCGTCGGCAAGCGCATCGCGGTGCTGGCCAACCTGCCACCACGCAAAATGATGGGGCTCGAGTCCCAGGGCATGGTGCTGGCAGCGGGTGATGGCGAGGTGCTCTCCGTCATGCACCCGCACAAAGACGTGCCGCTCGGCAGCACCATCGCCTGAGCAAAGCCGATGTTTGGCCTGCCGCCATTGCCACCCCACTTCCACGCCGCCGTGCGTGACGTGGAGGCCAAGCGTCCGGAGTCGCGCATGGCGGCCGCCGAGCGACTCGGTCGCGCGGAGGGCGAGAACGAGCGCACTGCAGCGCTCGCGGGCCTGGCGCGGTTGGCCAAGGATCCCCACGCGGGCGTGCGCGCCACGGCGCTGGCGGCGCTCGGCTTGTTGGCTGATGAAGGCCAACTCGAGATCGTGTCGGCAGGGCTGTCGGACCCATTCCCGGAGGTGCGCGAGTTCGCTGCGCTGGCCCTGGGACAAATCGGCGGCGCGGGCGCCCTCTCCAGCCTGAAGACCGCGCTCCGACACACCAGCCCCGAGGTACGCTTTCACGCCGCCGCTGGCGTGGCGGAGCTCGATCCGGATCACGCTGCCGCTGCCCTCGTCCCCTTGCTCGATGATCCGGATCCAGACGTGCGCGCGCAGGTGGTGAGCGCGCTGTCGAGCCTCGACGAGCCGCATCTCACGGGGCAGCTCGCGCGCGGACTCTCCGACGCGGTGTGGAGCGTTCGACTCGAAGCCGCGTTGGCATTGGCCAGCCACGCAGACTCGCGGGGCGAGCAGGCGTTGCTCACGGCGCTCGCACGACGCGAGCGCGTCACCGAGGTCATCGCGGCGTTGGTGGAGCTGAAGACAGAGAGCGCCCGCGAACCTCTGGCGCAGCTCGCGTCCGCCTGGCTCACGCCGCCTGCCACCCGTGCGAGCGCGGGCGCGGCCCTCGCGCGACTCGGTGATCCCCGGGGCCTATCGGCCCTGCGTCGCGTGCTTCACGGCCTGCGCTCGGAGGCCCGCAGCTACGCCGTGGAGCTCACGCGCGAGCTGGCCGCGAACGCGGAGCTAGGCGCCGACTTGGCACGCCTGGCCGACCGCCCGCGCGGTGCCGACCTGCTGGCCCTGGTCGACGCCCTCGCCCACCACGCGGTCCACTCGCCCCCCGCGCGCTCGGCCCTCGAAAGATTGGCTGCACGAAGCGACGCGGTAGGTCATGCTGCGCGCGAGCTGGTCCAACGGACCGCTTTCGAGCGCGGGTAAGCATCTTTCGCCAGCCCGTGCGCCGAGAGCGACTCCGAATCACTAGTGAGACGCCAGCTTCTCGCTCTCGAGGCGCCCTGAGTTGCGCTCCGACGGGCACAAACCCAAGCCACCGCCCTTGACGAACTGGCAATTGCCAGTAGATTTTGCGCCCTCGCGCTGCCTGAGGAACGCCTTTTTATGAATACCAATCTCGGCCTGATCGGCAAAAAGCTCGGAAATACTCAAATCTTTGACGCCGAAGGCATGGTTCACCGTGTGACCGCCATCGAGTGCGGCCCCTGTGTGGTCCTCGGCAAGCGCACCGCGGAGAAGGACGGCTACACCGCCGTCATCCTCGGCTTCGGCGAGAAGCGCGAGAAGAGCGTCACCAAGCCGGAAGCCGGCTTCTTCAAGAAGCTCGAGCAGAAGCCCACGCAGGAAATCCTCGAGTTCCGCATGAGCGCCGAGAACATGGAGAAGTACTCCATCGGTCAGGCACTCAAGCCCTCCGAGTTCTTCGCGGAAGGTCAGCTCGTGGACGTCTGCGGCACCAGCAAGGGTCGCGGCTTCACCGGCGTCATGCGCCGCCACAACTTCAAGGGTTCGCGCACGTCGACCCACGGTACCCACGAATACCAGCGTCACGGTGGTGCCATCGGTACCAACATGACCCCCGGTCGCGTGTTCCCCGGTCTGCGCATGCCTGGTCAGCACGGCAATTCCCGCAGCACGGTGCTCAACCTGCGCGTCGCCAAGGTGCTCGACGAGAGCAACATCGTGCTGGTCGAGGGCGGCGTTCCCGGCTCGCGCAACGGCATCGTGACCGTGCGCGGCGCAGTGAAGGCCAAGATCAAGGCCTGAGGCCACGGGCTTCGCGCGAGCGGAGCACGAGAGCGCGAGGCAGGCTGAGCAGCCTGCCTTTTTTCGTTTCGGGGAAGACAGATGGCGAAGAGCGGCCGACCCCAGGACAGCTTCGGTGACAAGGCCAAGAAAGAGGGCTTTGCCGCGCGCTCTGTCTACAAGCTCGAGGAGATCGATCGGCGCGCCCAGCTGTTCAAGCGCGGCATGCGCGTGCTGGACATGGGTGCCTTCCCGGGCTCCTGGACGCAGTACGCTGCGCTCAAGGTGGGGCGCGAGGGATACGTGCTCGCCGTGGACCAGCAAGAGTGGCGCGGCGGCTTCCCGCCTCAGGTGGAGACCCGGCGCTGCGACGTGCTCACGCTGACTCCGCTCGATCTGGGCGGCCCCGCCAGCTTCGACATCGTGATGAGCGACATGGCGCCTTGGACCACGGGCACGCGCTTCGTCGATCAATGTCGCAGCTTCGATCTCTTCATCCACGCCCTGACGATCGCCGAGGGAACCCTGCGCGGCCAGGGCGTCTTCATCGGCAAGATCTTCCAGGGCCCCGACTTTCACGAGGCCAAGAAGCGCGTCGAGGCGTTGTTCAGCAAAACGCGCGTGATGAAGCCCGATGCCTCCCGCAAAGAGAGCTACGAGGTCTTCGTGGTCGCCACCGGCTTCAGGCCCGAGTAGCCGGGCTCTCGGCGGCGCGACCGGCGGCCGCGAACGCCCGTTCATGCTCGAGCGCCCCCGCCGCCATCGCACGCTGCCGGGCGATCTGGGCGTGCTCCTCGAGCAGGGCCAGCTCACGCCGCAACCCGACCGGCCGCGACACGCCCACGAGATCCAACATGTCGCGCAGGCGCAAACGCCAATCGTGCAGCGTGAGGGCGTAGTAGCGGTTGCGAAGGCGGATGCGCGCGAGCTCCGCCTCGTCGTCGAGGAAGGCCCGCAGGAACTCCACGGCCATGCGGGGCGTGGGCGGCAACTGCACGTGGGCATCGGGCCAGCACAGCAGGCGATCGGCCTCGCTGGTCGTGGGACGCGTGCCCACGGCGGCGCAACCGGCGGCGAAGGCCTCGTACCAGCGCAGGGTCACGACCGAGTGAGGGAACTTGCGCATCCCCGGGCTCAGCGTGTCGAAGCACAAGCTCGCCTTGGCCTGACGTAAGAGTCGCTGCAGGGAGGCGTAGTAGTGCAGGTCCAGGCGTTCCTCCACGGGCTGCGCGGGATGCAGCTCCGAGTGGCGTCCCTCGATGCGCACGAACAGGTGCCTCGATTCGGGACGCGCGAAGCTCTCGAGGAACGTGGACAGAAACGCGGTCGGCAAGCGCCCGTAGCTAACCAGATCCACTCTGCGTGGATCGTCGGCCATCGCTTGCCCGAGCGCGTCAGCTGCGAATGGAATCACCGAGGGCACGATCCCGAGGTGGTGCTGCCAGAGCGCGAGCTCCTCGGGCAAGGAGATGAACACGCGATTGAAATTCTGGAAGAAGCTCGGGTAGTCCCCCCAGGCATCGAAGACGTAGCCGGCGATCAGATCGAAGCGCTTGCGGTAGTCCCCGAGCGCCTCGAACACCTGCAAATCCCAGGCGGCCATCCCGATGGCGAGCGCGAGCTCGGGCCCCTCCTTCTTCGGCAAACGCTCCGGCTCGTATTTGCCGATGGAGCGCCGCACGAGCGCGCGTGCCACGTAGCCAGAAGAGCCGGGTACGTTCTCGAGGACCTTGGAGAGCTCGCGCGTCCGGGGCGCGATGATGGTGGCATCGCACGCATGGGCGATGAGGTTTTCGAGCTCGTAGATCGGGTCCTGAAAGACCGCGCTGAGCCCGCCGCGATTCGAGACGAGATAGATCTTCATCGACACAGCTTCCTGCCTCGACTTACGCCGGCGTTGGCGGACCTTCTCCCACCTGAACGTCGCGCGACGTCAGATCGATTGTTCTGCGCTGCACAGAGCCGAGCAACGCGTGAATTCGCGCAATTTCTCGGACGTCCGCGGACGGGAGTGCATGGGAGCACGCGCTTCTTGGACCGCTGCACAGCTGGACGCGGGCACTCGGTGCCGCCAGGCATGCCCCAGCGTGGGGTGAATGCCGAACATCACGCGAGCACAGCGTGCTTCAATGCGTGCTTTCCGATGGGGGCCTTTACATGCGTGTTCACTCGCTGATTTTGTGCTGCGTGGCGTCGATGGGATGGGGCCTGCTCGGAGGCTGCGGCGACGACGACAACGACAACGACGTGCCCAGCGCGGTGCGCGAAGTCTGCGCAACCCAGGCGGACAAGGGACAGGCGTGCGGCTACTTCGACTCCGGCAGCGGCGTCACCCGCGGGGACTACATCAAGCTCTGCGAAGCGACGGCCGCCGACGAATTCAAGTCGTGCACGCCCAAGGACAGCGCCGTGGACGCCTGTCGCAAGGCCTACGAGGCCCAGGACTGCGATCAGGTCGGCGCAGGTGAGATGCCCGATGAGTGCGTGTTCATGTGCCAGAAGGCGGATTGAAGACGCGGCTCACGGCCCGCTGAGCGCGCGCACGGGCGTGGGACGTATGGGACCCATGCCCAGCAGTGCTTCCAAACGCCGATCGAGCGCCACCGACACCGGCTCGCCCGAGTCCTCGCGAAACCAGCTCACGCTCCGGTTCGGGACGAGCTTGCGCACGTAGTACTCGTCGAAGACGTCGACCACGCGTGCGCGCGGCGCGCTCGCCGGCGATCCCGCCAGCAAGCTGATTTCCAGGCCCCCCAACCTTTGCCAGGCGCGGCGCAGCCACGTCCCGAAGCGAACTGCGAGCACGCCGCACAGAAGTCCGCTCACGAAGCCGATGAAGCCCATGGCAAGCACCTCGTGTGAGTCCTCTGATCCCTTGCCATGGAGCTCGCGTACCCACCACTGCTGAGCTGTCGAGCACGGGCGGAGGAGAAGGCGTGCGCTTGCGTGCGGAGCGCTCAGGGCGTGGGCGCGAAGGGCAAACAAGCGCTCGACAGGTACTGGAAGTCTTGGGTCCCGAGCGCGCCACTCGGCGTGGCCGTGGGCTCGTCGCCGTTGAAGTCGACCACTTGGGCGCCGAGACCGCCGGTGCCGATCACCAACCACTTGCCGGGAGTCAGCAGCGGGTACACGCCGCGTGGCGCGCCAGTCGCGAAGTCGATCTGCACCTTGCCCGCGTCCGAGAACTGCGTGAGCCGCTTGGCGCCCGCCTCGACCACACCGAGCACGCTGCCCATGGGTGTCGCGGCGAAGGACAGCTGCTCGGGCTGCGAGAGTCCCAACGGAAGCTCGGACGGCTTGGCAGGGTCGTCGGGCTGAATCGCGAGCAAGGTTTGCTGCCCGTCGTCCGCCGCCTGGTTCGAGACGACCACTAGTCCCGTGTGCTCCTCCACCGCCAGCCCGAACCCGCGCGTACTCGTATCGGCGGTGTAGAGGCCGAGATCGTCGCCGATCTGCACCACTGGGCCCAAGCCGTTCGCGACCAGCACGCTGCCGTCCGGGAACAGGCCGAGGCCGTTGGCGAGGAAGGGGAAGTTCTGATCGGCCAGCTCGGCGCTGGTCACCATGGCCACTGGCTCATCGAGTCCGTCGGCCGTGGAGGGGTAGAGATAGAGACCTTCCTCACCGGTCTTTTGCTGACTAGCGAGCAGACATCCCTCCAACTGGACCACCTGCTTGAAGCTCGAGCCCGCTTCGCTGAGCACGCTCCCGAGACGCTCACCGCTGCTCGGGTCGAAGGCTTCGATGCCATTCTTCGTGGCGGCCAAGAGCACGTGGTGGGGCCCCATGGAGCAACCCGAGGAGAGTTTCACCACCTGGGATGGGCACGGTTCGATCGCCGATCCGGGCAGTGTGACCGCATAGCCAGCGAGCACGGGCAGCACCCGCTCACCTGGCCACAGCGTGCGTTCCTCGTCCCAGCGCACGTTGAAGAACTCGAGCGTGACCTCTGCGACCGGCCCGAGGAATGCTGCGGCCTTGGCCGCGGCTGCTTGGGCGTCGTCGAAGCCCGCGGCGAACTCGGCGCTGGAGAAGATCTGGGCTTGCCGGCGTTTCTCGACCAGGGGCAGCAGCGCGGGACGCAGCCACCGCTCGAACACCAGATGACGCCCACCCGACTGATCGACCGAGAGTCCGCGCACCACGACCAAATCGGCCGCGCCGTCTGCGAAGGAGAAGGTGGTCTCGGCGCCGTTGGGCACGCCAAACGCCAGCTCGAGCTCCGTGAAGTTGGGCGCCACCACCTCGCGCTGCAGGTCGCCCGCAAAGCTGGCAGTGAGCAGACCGGTGGGGGTGCTGCCGAGGTCGTAGAACCCTTGATCCTGACTGACGGGCGCACTGGCTTCGTAGTGATCGGTATCGAAGCTCAATGAGATCGCGTTGGCTGACAGCCCCGAACTCGCCAGCTCGACTTCGCTGAAGGGACCTTGCGATGCCAGAGGACCGTCGTCCTCTCGGTAGGTCCCCGACCCCACCGGCGTGAACTCTGCGAGCGCAGCATCCGTCGACACGAAAGCTTCGGCGCGCATGCCATCGGCGCTCACCGCGAAGTCCAATATGCCAAGCGGTCCGCGGCCGTTGCTGCCACCCTCCAGCGTGTCGACGGCCGAAACGCGATCGAGAGAGAGCGCGCAGCCCACCAGCCGCGTGGCATCGACGAGGAGCTCGGTGGTGTCGCCGTTCTTGAAGAGCAGATTGACGGTCGCCTGTGCGCTGCCCGGAAAGTCACAGAAAAACCGCGACGGCAGGTGGGTCGCCGCGGCCTGGGCCGTGGTCAGATCGAACACGCGACCTTCGCTGAGCACGCTGTCCGCGTAGTCGCTGTCGAGCTCGGCCCCCGTGCGCATCACCGAGCGCGTTTCACATTCGTCGGCAACCTCGACGGGCAGCGCATCACCGACTGGCTGGATCGGCTCGAGGTTGCAGCCCTGCGAGACGAGCGCCAGGGTGCGCTGCGTGCTGGGCTGCCCGTTCACCGTGATCTTGCTCCCGAAGTCGAAGACCTCGCCCGTGTAGTAGCGGTCCTGGGCGGGAAACTCGAAGCTCACTTCGTAGCGCGGCTCGGCGCCGTCGAGGTGGCGCAGATAGAGGTAGGCCCCGGCGGCGTCGAGCTGGCTGAGCGCCAGCCACTGGCCTACCTGCGGAGAAAACTCGAACCGCGCCCCGAGCGCATTGGCGGGCAGCTCACCCGGGACGAACACGCGGATTAGCGCGGGCGCGACCACGGCGCCGTCAGCCCCCTGCGGTGTGAAGGCGGCGTCGGGCGCGGCCGCGAACAAGCCACTACCCAGCGGCGCACCGAGCGACTCGAGGAAGTACACCTTGCCCCGATGGTGGTCGGCGGCGACCTCCGCAGGGACCTGATCGGCAGGCACCTGACACAAACGAAGCGCGGCGCCCGCGCTCGGGTTCGGGAACATCACCCCGGCAAAGCCGTCGTCGCTCGGGATGGTCTGGCCCGGCTGCACATTCACATCGGGCGTTTCGCAGTGGAAGGCCACTGGGCCCGCCGCGTCGCCTGCGTCACTCTGGCCTCCAGCGTCCTGGCCGGCGTCGCCGTCGCCTCCCTGCAGATCGCCGTCTCCGTCTCCGTCGCCGTCGCCCCAGCCCCCATCGGCGTGGGTCATGGGGTGGCCGTCGTCGCCCGCGTCGTCATCGACGCCCCCGGAATGATGATGATCGTCGTTACAGGCGGAGATCGGGACGAGCAACCACAGGCCCAGGAGGGCGCGACGCAAGATAAGCATGGAGAGACTCCTGTCTCACTTCTTCTTCTGCGATTGCTTGATGTGCTCGAGCTTCTCTTTGGCCCGGGCAGCGAGCTCACCCTTGGGCTCCAAGGCAATGCAGCGCTGATAGTGTTCGGTGGCGCCACGCAGGTCGCCGTCGGCGGCCAACATGGATCCAAGCAAGTAGTGCGCGGAAACGGCCTTCTCGTCGAGTGACAAGGCTTGCTGCAGCGATGACTTAGCGGCTGCGCCATCACCCGCAGCGTTCTGAGCGAGTGCCAACTCCGAGAGCAGCGCGGCCGTGGGCTTACCATCGTCGGCGGCAATCGCCCCCTGCAGCGCGCGTACGGCCTCGTCGGGCTTTCCGGCTCGACGCATTCCGTTGCCGATGGCCAGGAGCGCCGCGCGATCCCCCGTGGCCGCCTGCAAGCCGGCCCGCAGCGAGCGGACCGCACCCTCCTGGTCACCGCGGGCGAGCAGGAAGAGCCCGTAGTTCGCCTGCAACATGGCGTCCTTGGGGGCGAGGCCGATGGCTTTGCGATAGGCCTTGTCGGCCTCCTCGGCGTTGCCCGCGTCCTCGTAGGCCAGCGCCAGATTGGCCGGGGCCGAGGCCAACTTGGGATCGAGCTCCTGAGCTCGCTGGAATTCGGTGATGGCGTCCGCGTCCTTGCCCTGGTCGCGCAGCACCAAGCCGAGATTGTTGTGGGCTTCTGCCAGGTTGGCATCGCTCTCGATGGCCTGGCGATAGGCCTTCTCGGCAGCAGGGATATTGCCGAGCGCTTCGAAGCTCAGGCCCAGACCGAGCGCGGCGCGCGCATCCCCCGGGTTCTCCGCCAGGGCTGCCTCGAACTTGCTGCGAGCCCCCTCGGCATCACCCTTGGCCAGCAGGGCCTCGGCGGCCTTCACGGTGCTCGAGGCGGCGGGTGGGGCCCGGCGGGGCGAGGCGGCTGCACCAGCCGAGTCCTCTACCAGGAGGTCATCCGGCGAGGCGGCGGGCGGGGACGAACCGGCGCTCTTACACGCGGCGGTCGATAGCAAGAGGACGATGGCGGAAAGGAGGGTCGGGCTAGTTCTCGCGCTCACGACTGACTTCAATCGCATCCACGAGCTTTTGCCGCAAGGCTTCACATTGGTCCGGCTCGAGCTTTCGCCCGCCGGCACGCTCCACGTAGAACACGTCGGCGGCCTTGAGCCCCTCGGTGTTGACCTTGGAGAGCGCGATCGAGAGCCCCTCGAGGTGAAGGGTATGGGAGATCGCGTACAGCAGACCCACGTGGTCTCGGGCGTAGACGTCGACCACCGTGTAGCGCGGGGAAACGCTGTTATCGATCACGACCCTGGTGCGTACGTCCGGGCCCTTGCGCTTGGCCCAGCTCGGCACGCGCGTGCGCTTCTTGAGCAAGTCCTGGGCGCTCACCCGGCCCGTCAGCACGGAGTCGATGTCCTGGGCGACCTTGGCGAGCTCTTCCTCGCTCAGAGGCTCGCCCGTGTGCGTCGAGGGACGCACGTGGATCAAGTCCACGGCCTCGGCGCCACGGCCGCGGCGCTCGCGCGAGTAGATCTGGGCGGCGGTGATCTCCACGCGGTTGGCCGACAGGGCGGCCGTGATGTTGGAGAGCAAGCCGGGCACGTCGTCGGTCAGCACCAACATCTCGGTAACGTCGTTGGTGGGTCCAGGGAAGGCTGCCACGTGGACGGCCTGCTGCTGACGGCCGCGGGCGGCGCGCGCATGGGCCCGGATGACGTCCACCGGGTGAGCCAGCAGATAGCGCTCGGGCATCTCGTCGACGAACGCCTCGAGCAGCTCCTGACCCGCGTCTCCCACGAAGCCGATGCGCGCGCTGCGTCGGATCTCCTCGGCGCGCTGCATCAGGTTGGGGGCGCGGCCCTCCAGCACGCGCAGGACCGCTACGTAGAGGTCCTCGAGCATGCGCGCCTTCCACTCGGTCATCGCCTGCGGGTTGGTAGTGGACACGTCCGCCACCGTGAGCAGGTAGAGATCGCGCAGGCGATCGATGGAGCCCACCTTGCGCGCCACTTCTTCGATGGTGGTGGGATCCGAGGTGTCGCGGCGGGTGGCCCAGTGATAGAGGCTCAGGTGCTCCTGCACGAGCCAAACCACGTGATCCACGTCGAGCGGCGCGAGCCCGAGGCGCTCCGCGATGCCGCGAGCCATGATGGCGCCCTGGCGCGCGTGGTCCTTGCCGTAGGCCTTGCCGATGTCGTGCAAGAGCAGCCCGAGATAGAGCGGCAGCGGACGCGGGGTCTCGGCCGCCAGCTGGCTGGCGAGGGGCTGCTCGAGCGCGAGGTCGCCGCGCATCAGCGCGCGCAGGCGATCGATGGCTGCGATGGAGTGAACGTCCACCGTGTACACATGGTAGACGTCGTGCTGAACGCGACCGGTGACCGGCTCGAACTCCGGGATCATCGCCAGGAGCAGGCCGAGTTCGTGGAGCTCACCGAGGATGGAGTTCCGACGCAGCGGCACTTCGCCAGCGTGGCAGAGCAGCTTGCAGAACAGGGTGGACGCCTGACGCGAGCGGCGCAGGGCCTGGCACCAGCTCGGATCGGCCGCCCAGTGCGAGATGTCATCGCGCGCGCCCTCGTGGGTCGGGCGCAGGTGACGCGTGACCTCGGCGTAGAGCTCGAGCGCCAGCTCGGGACGCGCGTCGAGCACCCACGATCGCTGAAATCCCAGCTCGTTCTCCGTGGCGACGATGCCCTTCGGTAGGTCCGTGAGCGGCTCGAGCTTGACCGGTCGATAGGGTCGCGCGCGCTTGAGCAGACGCTCCGCCACGCTCGCCACGTTGCGCGCGTGGCGATAGTAGGTCTGCATGAACTGTTCGACGCCCAGGGTGGCGCCGTCCTGGAAGCCGAGGCGCGTGGCGATCTCTTCCTGGTCCTCGAAGGTCAAGCGGTCCTGAATTCGCTTGGCCCGCAGGTGAAGCAGGTTGCGCACGCGCCAGAGCATGTCTTGCGCGGCCTTGAGATCGGAGAGCTCCTTCTCCTGCAGGGCCCCCACGCGCACCAGGGAGTGCCAGTTGGGCACCGGCCAGCGCGCCCGTGCGGCCCACAGCCCCACGTCGATGTCGCGCAGGCCTCCGCGGCCCAGCTTGGCCTCGGGTTCGAGCAGGTAGAGGGAACCGCCGAAGCGCTCGTGGCGCTCCAGGGTGTCCTTCTCCATGGCATCCAGGAACGAGTCGAGATCGGCGCCGAACAGCTCCTGGCGTCCGCGCTCGACGAGCTCGCGCACGATGCTCTCATTGCCGCCGATGCGGCGCAGATCGAGCAGGGTGGTGGCGGTGCTGATGTCCGTGCGCGCCAGGGCCAACGTCTCGTTCAAGCCGCGCACCGCGTGGCCGACCTTGAGCCCGATGTCCCATAGCGGATAGAGGAACGCTTCGGCGAGCCCCACCAGGTGCGGATCCTCCGGATCGTCGCACAGGAAGATCACGTCGACGTCGCTCTTGAGACTCAGGGTACCGCGCCCGTAGCTGCCGACCGCCACCAGGGCCAAGCGTCCCTTGGGGCCGTGCCCCTGAGCACGCGAAGCGGCGTCGGAGGCGCAGAACAGGGAGTTCAGGAGTCCGTCGAGCACCTGCGCGCGTCGCTGGGCGACCACGAGCCCGCCGTCGCCGCGACGAACGGCGGCTTCGAGCTCATCGACATAGACTCGGAGATAATCCCGACAGCTCGGTCCGAGCTCAGGGGCGATCACACCGAGGTCGAAAGCGGCCTCAAGAGCGGGTGCGCTCATCCGTTTCAGTATGGGTGGTCGGAATGTTTCGAGCAACTTGCGGGAGCTCAATTCTCCGCGAGATATTTTGCAATTCCCCTGGCCATTCCAAGGGCGAGCGCGTCCCGGTATGCGGGTGTCGTCAGCGCTCGGGCCTCGTCAGGCTGAGTGATGAAACTGGCCTCGACCAGCACGGACGGCATCTGTGCGCCAACGAGCACATAGAACATGGCGCTCTTGATGCCGCGGTCGGCGAGCTCCGGGAGCAGACGGCGGCCCTGGGCGAGGGTTTTCTCCTGCACCGCGTGGGCTAGCCGCTCCGAACGTTCGCGCTGCTCGCGACGCACCAGGGTCCCCACCAGAAACTGCATCGGCGCCACGTCCGTGGTGCGCGTCCCGTTCTCCCGCGCCGCCAGGCGCAGCACGTTGCGATCGTTGTTGGTGTCGAGGACGTAGGTCGCGACCCCGCCGCGCTCCACCTCGGTGTTGGCCGCATTCAGATGCACCGACACGAACAGGTCAGCGGCCAGTGCGTTGGCCATGCCCGCACGCTCTTCCAGGCTCAAGTAGACGTCCGCGTCGCGGGTCAGACGCGTGCGAACGTCGGGCGCGATCTCGTGCAGACTGCGCTGGAGACGACGCGCCAGATCGAGGGTCAACGGCCCCTCCCAGAGTCCTTCGAGCCCCGGAGACCCCCGGTCATCGCCACCATGGCCCGGGTCGATCAGCACGAGCGGGCCGCGGGGCTCGGGCATGGCAGCTGGGTCCGCAGCGCCTTGCGCCTCGATCGCGTGGATCAGATTCGTGAGATCGTCGGGCTGGGCGGTCTCGGTGGGGAGCGCCGGGGATGGGTGTGCCAACGCACGCAAAGTGTCCTGTGCGGCCTGCTGGCGCGAGGTCACGCCGATCCCGTCGTCGTGTGAGCAGGAACTCAAGGCGCTGCTCACCACACACAGGATTACCAGCTTCGAGAACAGTCTGGGTCTCACAATTCGCGTGTCTTGGCTTTTGCAACGACCGCGCGAAAGAGTCCACAAACCGAGGGCCGACGAGTCTGTGGCTAGGGCGTTCCGGCGATGTTAGTTTCAGAGTTGACGCGCGTGCCCCACACGCGTGAGAAGGCCGCTGGAGCCGCCCCCGATGAACGAACTCGACAACGACGCATGGCCCCAGGACCAGGTGCCTCCGCAGGCCGATGGCTCGGCGCTCGACGATCAAGCCGCGCTGGCCTTCGAGATCGCCGCCATGCGCGTGCGTGCCAGCTGGGACGATCTCGACGCGCCGGGTGAGGCTTCCCCCGCCCCCGCGCCGAGCCCAGCGCCTGGCCCTGCAAACCTCGACCCCTTCGCGCCCATGGCGCCCCCTGCCGCGGCCATCGATCCTTTCGCGCCGCTTCCGGTCGCCTCCGCCACGCCCAGTCAGGCGCCGGCGGCCCCGGCACCCGTCCAGCCCCCCGCTGCGCATCCGGCGTCCAGCGGCGCCCTGGGTCCGAGCGAGAACGCGGCCATCGACACCGCGCCCATGGTGTTCCTGCAGGCCACGCCCGCCGCTCGGTCCCAGAGCTTCGACGATCCCGCCCCCACCTTCTTGCCCAAGAACCGCCTCAACGGCACCACCCTGGCGGGCGTCGCAGTCGCGGTGGCCCTGGTGGGTGCCCTCTGGCTGTTCGGCGGGAGCGACTCCAAGGAGACCGCCGAAGAGCCCGCGCCGAGCACGCCCGCGGCCCTCAACGCGCCGGCGCGGGTCGAAGCCCCTGCCTCGCCCTCGGGTGCAGTCGCTTCGGTGCGACCAACCGAAGCTCTGGCGGCCAAGACCGAGCCCGCGCAGCCCAGCACCCCGTCAGCCCTGCCGGCCGAGGTAGCGGCCAGCGTGGAGCGGCCGCTCGCCGCGTCGCCCACGCCCAGCGCCCTGCCCCGTCCCGTAGTGGAGCCGATCGCGCCCAAGGTGGAACCCGAGCACGCGAAGGTCGCCGAGTCGCGGCGATCCAAGCGCACGCCGGCGCCAGCCGCACAGCCGCGCCCGCAACGCCACGAAAGCACGGCCAGCGCGCGGCCTTCCAAGCGCAAGGCCAGCGAGCCCACGCGCGCAGCGTCGCCGCGTGAAGCCGAGGCGGCAAAGCGCAAGGGCACGGGCTTCGTGAGCGCCAATCCGTACTGACGCTCACGCCAGTTTGATAGAAGCGCCTACTGGGCGACGCGCACCAAGAACGACCCGTGCGCGTTTGACGGGTTCGAGACCGCGGCATACGGTGCGCGCGATGAGCAGTGGCCTTTCCTACCGTGATGCGGGCGTAGACATCGACGCGGGCGACGAACTCGTACGTCGCATCAAACCTTTGGCCGAGCGGACGCGGATCCCCGAGCAGCTCGGGGGCATCGGCGGCTTCGCCGGTCTGTGCGGTCTGCCACTCGGCATGAAGGAGCCCGTCTTGGTCTCCGGCACCGACGGAGTGGGCACCAAGCTCAAGGTCGCGTTCCTGACCAATCGCCACCACACGGTCGGCATCGATTTGGTCGCCATGTGCGTCAACGACGTCGCCACCACGGGCGCCCGTCCCCTGTTCTTTTTGGACTACTTCGCCACGGGCAAGCTCGAGGTCGATCAGGCGGCCAAGGTCATCGAAGGCATCGCCGAGGGCTGCAGCCAGGCCGGCTGCTCGCTGCTAGGCGGAGAGACCGCCGAGCTGCCGGGCTTCTACGGCGGCGGCGAATACGACCTGGCCGGCTTCGCCGTGGGAGTGGTGGAGAAGAGTGCCATCATCGACGGCAAGAAGGTGGCGCCCGGCGACGTGGTGCTCGGCGTGTCCTCCTCGGGTCTGCACTCGAACGGCTACTCGCTCGCGCGCAAGGCACTACTCGAGCGCGCCAATCTGTCTCTCGAGGCCGTGCACCCGGCGCTCGGCGAGCCGCTGGTCGACGCGCTGATGCGCCCTACGCGCATCTACGTGAAGTCCATCCTGGCTGCCATCGCAGCCGGTGAGATCCACTCGCTCTGTCACGTCACCGGCGGTGGATTGCCCGAGAACCTGCCCCGCGTGCTGCCTGCGAACGTGGCCCTGGAGCTCGACACTTCGAGCTGGAAGCGTCCGCCCATCTTCGATCTCATCCAGCGCTCCGCCAACGTCGAGGAGAGCGAGATGTACCGCACCTTCAACATGGGCCTCGGCCTGGTGATGTGCGTGGCCGAGCGCGATGCCGACGCCGTGCAGCGCAGCCTCGAAGCCTCGGGCGAGGTGGTGCAGCGGGTCGGTCGCGCGATCAACTACACGGGTGGCCCCCGTGTGATCTTGAAGTGATGACCGCGCGCCTCTCGCTCGTCGTGCTGGTCTCGGGGCGTGGATCGAACCTGCGGGCACTGCAGTCCGCCATCGAGCAAGGCAGCTGCGCGGCCGAGATCCGCTGCGTCCTCTCCGATCGAGCGAGCGCGCCGGCCCTCGAGTACGCCGCCGAGCGCGGCATCGCCACGAAAGTCGTGTCGCCTCAGGCCTTCACCGACCGCGCGGCCTGGGACGCAGCGCTCGCCGAGAGCACCAGCGAGTGCACGCCGGGTCTCGTCGTCTTGGCGGGCTTCATGCGCCTGCTGGGCCCGAGCATGTTGGCGCATTTCCCGGGGCGCATCGTCAACGTCCACCCTGCCCTGTTGCCCGCTTTCCCGGGCAAAGACGGGCCAGCTCAGGCGGTCGCCGCCAAGGTGGCGCTGAGCGGCTGCACCGTGCACGTGGTCGACGCCGGGGTCGACACGGGCCCCATCCTCGCGCAGGCCGCGGTGCCGGTCCTGCGCGGTGACGACGCGGCGAGTCTGCACGCCCGGATTCAAGTCGCCGAACATCAGCTCCTGCCTCGGGTCGTCCATGCGGTCGCGCGCGGCCACTACGAGCTCGGCCCCGTACCGCGCTACGTGGGTCCCGAGCGCGACGAACCCGGTCTCCCCCTGTACGCGTGGCCGTCACTCGAGGGATGAACGGGTGCCGGCCAAGAACTTCTACGACGCGGTGCTGGTCGGCCTGAACCTGCCCATCCTGCTCGCGGGCGGGTTGCTCGCCAAGCGCGGCTTCCGCGTACTCGTGGTCGGACACGGGCAGCCCTTGCCAAGCTATGAAGTCGCCGGGGTCCGCATGCCGCGCAGCCCCTTCACGCTCACCGCTGCCGACTCTCCCGCGGTCGCGCGCGTGCTGTCCGAGTTGGCCCTCAAGCAGCTGGTCCAGCGCAAGATCCGCCCCCTTTCGCCGGCCTTCCAGGCGGTGTTCCCACGCCATCGACTCGACTTCCATGCCGACCCCGAACGCGTCAGCCGCGAGGTCGAGCGCGAGTTCCCGGCCGTCCGCCGCACCGCTGACGACTTCATGCGCGGCACGCAGCGCGCCTGGGAAGGCATCAATCAGCTGGTGGCGCGCGATCTCACCTGGCCGCCCAGCGGCTTTTTCGAGCGCCGCGAGTTCACGCGCGCGTCGGTGAACCACCCGTTCGGTCGCGAGGAGCTCGGCCCCGTCCCGCTCGGCGAGCTCGCTGACGACCATCCCTTTCGCAAGCTCGCCAACGCGGTGGTGCGCTTTGCCGACGGCAGCGCGCTCGGAGAGCAACACGCCGAGCGCATGCTGCGCTTGTTCGGCGGCTGGCTGCGTGGTGCGGAGCTCATGGACGGCGGCGACGGCGCACTGTTCGAGCTGCTGATCGACAGCATCCGCGCCCACAACGGCGAGGTGCGCCTGGGCGATCGCGTGGAGCGCATCGTGGTCAAGCGACGCGCGGTGGAGAGCGTGCGCTTGTCCCCCAGCGACGAGGACGTCGGCTGCCACTTCGTGCTCAGCGGCGTGCCCGTTTCCCGCCTCGGCAGATTGCTCTCGGATCGCACCGAGCTCGACTCCTTGCTCGACGAACTCGGCCAGCCGCGTCCCCAGTTCTTCCGCTACACGCTGAACCTGCTGGTGGCGGCCAACGCGCTCCCCGAAGGCATGGCACGCAACGTGTTCCTGCTCGACGGCGAACACACGCTGGCCAAGGAGCACGCCCTGCGCGTGGAGTCCGACCGCCTGCCCGACGGCAAGCGCGCCCTGATCACGGTGGAGGCCCTGCTCCCTGCGGTGTCTCCCGAGGCCCAAGCCCAGGAGCTCACCGGCCTGCGCGAGCGCCTGCTCGGCGCCCTCGACATGCTGTCGCCCTTCATTCGCGCGCACCTCGAGCTGGTGGACTCGCCGCACGATGGCCGCGGTATCTTCCACGCCCAACAGGGCACCTACGAAACGCCGAGCGACCACTGGACACGGGGCCCGGAGACCATGCCTGTCGTGTACGCCTTTCCGCGCACCCGCATACACGGGACTTGCGCGCTGCCGGTGCGGACCCCCATCAAACGCCTGCTTTTGTGCAATGAACAGGTGGTCCCCGGGCTCGCGCTCGAGGGATCGTTCCTCGCCGCCTGGTCCGCGGCGCGCACCGTGACCCGCTCCTTGAACCGCGACTGGATGAACCGAGGTCGTTGGACGAAGGTGGACCTCTAAGCTTTCCGGCGTGTGTCGAGCGGGCGCTTACGCACGCTTCAAGCGCCCAAATTCAGTGAAATCTTCTGCTCGTGCTCCGGTCGGGTTAGCCTCGAGATCATGCAACCCACCGGCGAAGCGCCACGCATCGGCCTCCACCAGCTACTCCGTGTGATGGCAGACAAGGGCGCCTCCGACCTGCACATCACCGCCAACTCGCCCCCTCAGCTACGCATCGACGGCTTCTTGGTGCCGCTCAAGGTGCCCCCACTCACGCCGGTAGAGACCAAGCAGCTCTGCTACTCGGTCCTCACCGAAGAGCAAAAAGTCGCCTTCGAGAAGCGCAACGAGCTCGACCTCTCGTTCGGCGTGAAGAACCTCGCGCGCTTCCGCGCCAACATCTTCATGCAGCGCGGCGCGGTCGCCGGGTCCTTCCGCGCCATTCCCTTCCGCGTGCTCACCTTCGACGAGCTCGGATTGCCGCCCGTGATCGCCGACATCACGAACCTGGAGCGCGGCTTGGTACTCGTCACCGGCCCCACCGGGTCAGGCAAGTCCACCACCCTGGCGGCCATGATCGACAAGCTGAACACCGAGACGCGTCAGCACATCATGACCATCGAGGATCCCATCGAGTTCCTGCACCCGCACAAGCAGTGCCTCGTCAATCAGCGCGAGGTCCACGCCGACACGCACTCGTTCAAGGACGCGCTCAAGTCCGTGCTGCGCCAGGATCCCGACATCGTGCTCATCGGCGAGATGCGCGACCTCGAGACCATCGAGGCCGCCATGACCATCGCAGAGACGGGACACTTGGTGTTCGCGACTCTGCACACCAACACCGCTGTCGGCTCCATCAACCGCATCATCGATGTGTTCCCACCGCACCAGCAGTCGCAGATCCGCGCCCAGCTCTCGTTCACGCTGCAGGCGGTCGTCACGCAGACACTGGTGCCCCGGGCCGACGGCCCTGGACGCGTGATGGTGCAGGAGGTCATGGTGCCCAACTCGGCCATCCGAAACCTCATCCGCGAGGACAAGGTGCACCAGATTTACTCGATCATGCAGACCGGCCAGGGCGTCACCGGGATGCAGACCATGAACCAGGCGCTGGCCGCTGCCTACATGAAACGACAGATCAGCCGCGAGGATGCCACGGCGCGTTCGCCCGATCCCAACGAGTTGAACAGCATGCTGGATGGGCGCTCCGGTGCGGGCGGGACACGGATGAGTACCATGGGAGGCTTGCCGAAAGTCGGACCGCGTGGGGACGGATCGCCATGAATTGCGGGAACGCTTGCCCCTCTGGTAGCATCGATTTTCATACGGGGTGAGCAGTCCCAGCGCGCGCTGACGCGTGCGCGAACACAGCAGGGCGGGCGACATGGCGGAGTGGGTCTGGGAAGCGCGCGCCCGGACGGGTGAGACCAAAAAGGGCGTGATGGAGGCCGAGTCCGCCGAGAGCGTTCAGGGCCGTCTGCGCGCCCAGAACCTCAACCCCGTCAAGGTCAAGAAGAAGCCCAAAGAGATCAACATCAAGCTCCCCGACTTCCTTCAGCCCAAGGTGAAGGAAAAGGAGCTGGTGATCTTCATCCGCCAGTTCGCCACGATGATCGACGCCGGTCTCCCGCTCGTGCAGTGTCTCGAGATCCTGTCGGCGCAGGGCGAGAACCCTCAGTTCAACAACGTGCTCAAGGACGTGAAGGGACACGTCGAGCAGGGCGCCACGTTCTCGGACGCGCTGTCCAAGCACCCCAAGGTCTTCGACGAGCTCTTCTGCAGCCTGATTCGCGCCGGTGAGATGGGCGGTATCCTCGATACCATCCTCAACCGCCTCGCGGTCTACATCGAGAAGAACGTCAAGCTCAAGCGCCAGGTCAAGGGCGCCCTCACGTACCCCCTCTCCACTTTCGCCATCGCTCTCGGCGTGTGCGCGCTGCTGCTCGGCTACGTGGTGCCCACCTTCGAGGCGATGTTCAAGGACTTCGGCGGCGAGCTGCCAGCCATGACGGCCTTCGTGATCTCCATCTCGAACGGCTTCCTGTCGGCGGCGCCGATGATTGCGGCGGTACTCGGCGGCTTCCTCTACCTGTGCAGCTACACCTACAAGGATCCGCGCACCAAGCCGTACTGGCACAAGTTCATGCTCAGCGTGCCGATCCTGGGCCCCGTCATGCGCAAGATCGCCGTCGCGCGCTTCACGCGCACGCTGGGCACGTTGCTCGCGTCGGGCGTGCCCATCCTGGACGCCCTCGAGGTGGTTGCGACCTCGGCCGGCAACGTCATCGTCGAGCGCGCCATTCGCTTCTCCGCCGACAAGATCCGCGAGGGTCGCACGATGGCCGAGCCGCTGGCGGAAACAGGCGTCTTCCCGCCCATGGTGGTGCAGATGATCGCGGTCGGTGAGCAGACCGGTGCACTCGACCAGATGCTCAACAAGATCGCTGATTTCTACGAAGAGGAAGTCGACGTCGCGGTGGCCGCCATGACCTCGCTGCTCGAGCCGCTGATGATGGTGGTGGTGGGCGGCATGGTCGGCTTCCTGCTGATCGCCATGTACATGCCCATCTTCGACATCGCCGGCAAAGTCTCGGAGCAACACTAAGCCACGCCGTCGTGATCACCAGCCTCTCGCCCACCGCAGAGACCCAAACCGCGAGCGACGAGCGCGAGCTCAAGCGGCGCCTCTCGTGGCTGATGGGGGGGCGTCTGGTCGTCGCGACGTTGCTCCTGGGCGGCACCATGTTGCTCGCCATCGGCGAGGAGCGCGGGGCATCGGCGTTCACGCCACGTTTCCTGCTCGCGCTGATCTTGGCCACCTACTGGGCCTCGCTCGGTTTTGCCCTGTGGCTCAAGCGCGCTCGTAACCTGGCGCGCTTCGCGGCCGTGCAAATCGCCTGGGATCTCGGCCTCGCCACGGGCCTGGTCTACGTGGCAGGCGGCGCCGCCAGCGGCTTCACGTTCCTTTACGGCGCCACCGTGCTCGCGGCGGCCCTGGTGGTAGGCCAGCGCAGCGCGCAGATGGCCACCGTGGCCGCGCTCTGCCTCTATCTCTCGGTGGGGTTCGGCCTGAGCAATGGCCTGCTGCCCTTCCCCGCAGACCAACCGGCAGCCCGCTACTTGCTCAAGCCCGCCGACGTCACCTTCACCATGGTGGTCAACATCCTCGGCCTATTGTTGGTGGCGTTCCTGGCCACCAACCTGGCCGGCCGCCTCCATCAAGCTGGCGGTCGCCTGCGCGAGACGGCCGCACATGCGGCCTCCTTGGCCCGCTTGAACGAGGACATCATCCGCTCCATGGCGAGTGGCCTGTTGACCACCGACGCCGCGCAGCGCGTGCGCACGATCAACCCCGCCGGACTCGAAATCTTTCGCGGCGAACGGGAGCAGATGCTCGGGCTGCCGGTATCCAGGTTCTTCCGCCAGTACGGGGCCGACGAGGCCGAAGCGCTCCGCGTGGAGTGCCTCGGCGAACGCCCTGACGGCTCGAGCTTCCCGATGGGCTTCTCCCGCACGCAGCTGCTCAGCGCCACCGGCGAGTCGACAGGCGAACTCTTCCTGTTTCAAGACCTCACCGAGCTCAAGGAGCTCAAGCGTGCCGCCGAGCGAGCCGAGCGTCTGGCGGCCCTGGGTCGCCTGGCGGCCGCCCTCGCCCACGAGATCAGGAACCCGCTCGGTTCCATCTCGGGCTCCGTGCAGCTCGTGCGCGAGGCCGATGGACTCGACCAGGAGGACAAGCGCTTGCTCGGCATCGTGCTGCGCGAGGTCGATCGCTTGAACGGCCTGGTGAACACGATGCTCCAGGTGGGACGCCCCGCCTCCCCCACCCGCATGCGAACCGATCTCGTGGCCCTCACGCGCGAGGTCACCGAGGTCGCTCGACGCGACCAGAAGAGCGCCGACACCCGCATCGAGGTGCAGCACGGAAGCCAGGACGTACAAGCGTGGATCGACGGCGATCAGATTCGTCAGGTGATCTGGAACCTGCTGAGCAACGCGCTCGCCCACGCCCCCCGCGGCAGCACCGTCAAAATCGAGATCTCCGCCCACGATGGCAGCGCCTATTGGAGCGTCGAGGATGAAGGGCCAGGCGTGCCCGAAGAGGCGCGCGGCCACCTGTTCGACATGTTCTACTCGAAGCGCCCCCACGGCGTGGGCTTGGGCCTGGCCCTGGTGGATCGAGATCGTACGCGCCCATGACGGCGAGGTCAGCGTGGTGAGCCCGCCCGGACGCGGCGCCAAGTTTCGCGTGCGCTTGCCCGACGCGAGCGCCGTGACCGTCAGCGCCTAGGGGGTGGACGCCCCGTAGCGCGGGCGCTCAATAGCGGGGCACCCAATTCTCGGCCTGATACCAGCGCAACACGCCGTCCCATCCCTCGGCAAAGCGTGCATGGCGCGGCGCAAATCCCAGCGCTCGCAGGCGCGACGTGTCGATGACCAGGTCGTCCCCCAGCAGGGTCACGGCTTCCCGATCGAGGCGTGGACGCAAGGCGGGCTTGAGCTGATGTCGCACCGTGACGGCGCGCCACAAGGCGAGCACCGAGGTGTCGAACGCCCGCAGCACGCCCGGCGTGCCCACGATGGTCTGCGCCAGAGGCAGCACTGCTCCGGGGATCTTGCCCCCAGGCAGACTGCGCAATCCGTAAGCGTCGAAGGTATGCGAAATGCGGTCGCCGAGAGGCATGGGGTCTTCGTCGGCGACGTTGTACGTCCCGTAGTGCGTGCGGCTATCGAGCAGCGCGAAGATCAGCGCACGCGCCACATCCTCGGCGTGCACGAAGGTATGGCGCGGCCCACCCGAAAGCCGCGGCAAGAACGGCGTGAAGAGACGCAACAGCGGCCCCACCACCAACAGACTCGCCGCGAAATGACGCCCCCGTCGCCCGTACACGGGCGCCGCGCGCAAGATGGTCCAGGCGGGTCCGTCGCCCCGTCCGCGCCCGCGCAAGAATGCTTCTGCGCCCAGCTTCGAGAGCCCATGCGGACCGCGCGGCGCCATCGCGGCATCCTCGGTGAGGGCGCCCGCCTGGCCAGGCGCGTAGAGCATGCAGGTGGACATGTGCACGAAGCGCTGCACCTTGCGCTGAGCCGCGTCTTCGAAGAGTTTCACCACGAGCTCGGTGTTCACATTCCCGAGCTCGGCCGTATCGGCGCTGGCGTCGATCAAGGCCGCCGTGTGGATCACATGGTGGACCCCCTCGAGCGCCTGGGCGCGCACGCGCGCGTCCGTGAGATCACCGGGGCACACGCGACCACGCGTGGGTTGCCGCAGCCCCCGCGCGTTGGTGTCGCTCGCGACCACGTTGAAGCCCGCCGCCTCGCAAAGCCCGACGACGTAATTGCCCACAGTGCCTGCTGCACCCGTAACGAGGACCGTCTCCACGCAACGACTGTAACCCGTGCTTCCGCGAGGAGCACGCGTGGCGATCGCTCAGCCGCGACGGGCTAGACCGCCCGCAGCATGTCCTGCAAGGCTTGCCCGGGGTCGCTGGCGCGCATCAGGCCCTCGCCGATCAGAACGGCGTCCGCACGCGTGGTGGCCACCCGTGCGAAGTCGGCCGCGGAGCGCACACCCGACATGAACACCGCGACGCGATCCGCCGGGATCCGCGCCACCAAATCCGAGGCGCTCCCCGAGTCCACGGAGAACGTCCGCAGATCCCGCGCATTGATCCCGATGATGGTGGCCTCCGTGGCCAACGCCCGCTTTAGCTCTTCCGCGTCCGCGGCCTCCACCACGGGCTCGAGCCCCCGCACTCGCACCTCGCGGATCAGCGACACTAGCTCCTGATCCGACAACACGCGCACCAACAGCAGCACCAACGACGCGCCGGCCGCGCGAGCCGCATCCACCTGCAAGGGTGAGAGCACGAACTCCTTGAACAACACGGGCAGCTCGGACTGCCGCGCCACCCTGCGCGCATCGAGCACCGACCCCCCGAAACCGGGCCCGTCGCACAGCACGCTGATCGCGGACGCCCCGCCTCGCTGATAGCTGCGAGCGATGCGCAGATGCTCCCCCGGCGCGCGTGCGCGGATTTGCCCGGCACTCGGACTGCGCAGCTTGATCTCCGCGATCACCCGGGGCGGTTCCCCCGCGGGCCTGCGCAGCCCCTCGGCGTGCCGATTGGGCGCTGGAACCTGCGCGGCGGACAAGCGCGCAAACAGTGCAGCGCGCCGCGCACGGCGGTTCACCTCCACACGTTTGCGTTCCACGATGCGCGCCAGATGATCGATGGGCTCAGCCATGGACCTCGAAGCTAGCCGGTGTGAAGACGCTCGGCGACTCGGGAGCGAGCCGCTCCACGAAACGACGCAACATGCCCTCGCCGTGCTCGGTCAGAAAGGACTCCGGGTGAAACTGCACCGACTCGAGCGGATACTCTCGGTGGCGCACGCCCATCAACTCACCCTGCTCGGTCCAACAAGTGGCCAGCAAGCACGCGGGCAAGCTGCTGCGTTCGACCACCAGAGAATGATAGCGAGCGACCTGCAGCGGGTTGGGCAGTCCACTGAAGAGACCGCCTCCATCATGATGGAGGCGCCAGGCCACCCCATGCACCGGACGCGATGCGCGTTCTACGCGCGCGCCGAACGCTTCGCACAACACCTGATGTCCCAGACACACCCCCAACAGCGGCACGCGTGCGGCAAACTGCTTCACGAGCTCCAAGCTGACGCCGGCATCGACTGGCCGACCAGGTCCCGGTGACAGCACGACCCCACGAGGACGCATCGCGTGAACCTGAGCGACGCTCACCTGGTCGCTCTGAACGACCTCTACATCGGAGGCCCAGCGCATGAGCCCATGCACGAGGTTCCACGTAAAGGAGTCATGATTGTCGACCACCAACAGCATCTAGGGCTGTGATAGCGTTAACTCCTCGCATCCGAGGGTGCGAAGCGCCGTGAGCAGGGTCCGGCGTTCAGTGGAGCCAAAATCCCAGGGCTTGACACGGCGGAGCTGCCGCGGATACCTTCGCGCGGCTCCCCGGCCAACAAGCCGGACCTTGTTTTGCTGCCTACGAAGCCCCCTCCTATGACCATGTCCGAGCAGCCCAAAAAAGCTAGAGATATCAAAGACCTCAAGGCCCGACTCGGCCGAGGTCCGCAGCCTGGTAGCCCCAGCGCGCCGCCACCCGCGGCCGGTGGGATTCCAGCTCCCATGCCGGGGCCGGCGGGCATCCCGGGGCCGGGAATTCCACGCGGGGCGGATGTACCCGCTCCGTTTGGACCTCCTCCGGGAATGGCAGGCGGTATGCCGGGTGCAATGCCTGGTCGTGCTCCGGCCGACCCGTTCGCAGCTCCCCGACCAGCTCCCATGCCTGGTGCCCCGCGCAGCGTTCCTCCGGGATCGATGCCTGCCCCTGCCATGGCGGATCCTTTCGCCGCTGCAGCTCCAGTGGCCGCAGCCCAGGAAGTCCGTCTCATTATCGACGACAAGGCCGTCGACGATGCCGACGTGGGTCGCAAGGGCTTCGGCAAGCTGGCCACGGGCCTGGCTATCACCGCCATCGTCGGCGTGTTGATTGGCTGGGTGGTCGGCAGCACGGTGCGTGAGCGCCAGCTGTTCGACCTGGCTCTGCAGGACGCCAAGGATGTGTACGGCTCGGTGAACACCGCGTCGACCACGGTCACCCAGGCCTCCAAGCTCATCGACCAGGCGCTCAAGGCGGCGGCCCCCGGCCCCGGCAAGACCGTCGAGGTGGACTTCAAGGCCATCGAGGACCTTCGCGCCCTCGCCAAGCCCTTCCCCGCCGACGTGTTCTCGAGGAAGCGCTACGGCGCCTTCGCGGAGCCCGGAACCGTGGACTCGTTGTTCCTCTACTACAACAACACCAACATCCTCTGGGCCAAGATCGCGACCATCGCGGCCAAGTCCCTGTCCCCCACCTCGCGTGAGGCGCTCACCAAGGCCGCCAAGGCCGCTGGTGATCTCGCAGCCACCGAGTACGGCTGCGTGCCCTTCAAGGACGGCGATGCCTTCCGTTGCGGCCTCATGCCCGTCAAGAGCGGCGAAGAGGGCAAGGTCAACGTCATCACCCGCTCTGGCACCCTTGAAAAGAGCGTGTTCGCCGGACAGGCGATCGCGGACAAGCCGAGCGACTTCGTCATCATGGTCGACAAGGGTCGCAGCAACGACATCCTCGGCGCCACGACCGACAAGTTCCAGACCTACGCTCGCGACCTCATGGAAGCCAAGCAGCTCGCCGACCAGACCACGCAGGTCCAGGGTCAGCTGATCCAGCAGCTGGGCAACATCGCCAAGCTCTCCACCCTCAACTGAGAGAGCGCGCGGGCCCAAGCTCGCGCATCACCCAAAGGCCTCTGCGCGGCGCGCAGGGGCCTTTTGCATTGGTGACCGGCACCACCTACGTACCAAACGTCGAAAAGGCCGCCGCGCACAGCGCAGCAGCCCTCTGGAGTGGCGTCCAAGACGCTCTTGCTCAGGAACCGACTAGCGCAGCGACGCGACTGCTCAGACGCCTCTGCTGGTCGTCCGACGACGAAGCCACCACCGTGCTGCCGCTCAGGAACCCACCCAGGAGCGGCTTGAGCGCAGCCACCATGGGCTCGCCGAGCGCCTCGAGCTGATCGAGCACTTCGCCCGCTGGCATCGCGTCGTGATCCCGATGGAGCGTGAGCGCCCACTCGGCCCACTCGGGCTGTCCCTTGGCGCGCGCCAAGCGCAGCGCGAACACCGAGATCTTGGTGAGATGCTTGGTCTCGAGCTTCATGCCCAGACGGGTACGCTCTTCGACCTCGCGGGCTGCACGCTGCATCATGCGCTCGGCCTCGGACTTACGGCCCGTGTTGAGCGCACGCTCGATCACCTCGCCGAGCAACTGAAATGTCCAGGCTGCCTGGCCCTGCGCGGACGGCATGCCGGTGATGGTCTCGTAGGTGTTGGAGTCCGTGTCCTGCGTCGAAGGCTCACCACAATGCGGGCAAGCCTGGGATTCCCCCGGGAAGGGACGGCTGCAGCCGCGACAGTGCGCCATGAAGCCCGTGGAGCGCGTGAGCCGCGCCGAGCCCTCGTCGATCACCAGGAACACCAGATCCTGTGTGCCGAGACGCAGTCGATCGTTGTGACGCAGCGGTGCTTCACCGCGGATCAAGCTCCCGTTGATGCGCACTCCGTTGCGGCTTCCGAGATCGACCACGCGTGCGCCCAGCGCATCGATGAAGATGCGCGCATGCTGCCGAGAGACCAGTGGGTCCTCGATCGTGATCTGGCATTCGGGGCTGCGGCCGATCACGACCTGTGGCCCCTGCAGATCCAACTCCTGCAGCAAGAATCTAAGGCGATAGCGAGACACGAGCCTCCGGAGCTCCTCAACGAGCGAGTCTCCAAGATACTGCCAGCGTGGACGGGCCGTATCTAGGGGCAAATACGCCCAATATAGTGCTGCCAATCGTGAGCATGCCTCCTTGGAAGCACTGCGTCACAAAGGTGCTTGTTTGCCTCACTTAGGGTGACGCGAGCTTGAGCACTTCCCGGGCGATGGTTCGTGTTACGATCGTTCGACCGTGAGGAACCGAATCGAGACACTTTTCCGTGAGGTACTGGGTCCCCTCTTCGAGGCCGATGGCGCCAGCGTGGAGGTCGTGAACGTGCGAGGCCACCTCGTACAGATTCGGCTCGGTGGCGCCTACCGCGGATGTCCGAGCACGCCCTACACCGTCGACGGCGTCATTATCCCCGCTCTGCGCAAAGCCACCGGCGAAGATTTTCAGGTCGAAGTGTTGGTCTGAAAACAGTTGGAGCGCGCTGGGCGAACCCCGCGCGCTCCCTGGTTTCATGTCGGCGCAGGCCGGGCTAGGTCCGCTCAGATGCCGAGGCCCTTGAGGGGATCGTCATCCTCCGACACACCACCGCTCGACACGGGCGGCGGAGCCGCCGCCGCGGAGGGAGCCTTCTTGCCATTCGTGCTGGGCGCCTGAGCGGATTGCTCGGGAGCGTTCTGACGTACGCGCATCTTGCCGGTGATGCGGTCGATGATGTCGGGGTTGTTGTCGTTCTCTTCGGCGGCGTCCGTGGTCGCAGACTCCACCAACGCATGCGCGCGGTTGCTGTCGCTCGCCTTGTTGGGCCGCAGGTCGCTGAGGCGCGCCAGGGTGTCCTTGCTCTCGAACACGAGGCAGTAGAAGCCGTAGAACTGGTTGTTGTCCACGGCGCGCAGGCTGGAGCTCTGATCCTGCCAGGCCAGGTACTTCGCCTTGCCCTCGCCCTTCACCACGGCCTTGCCGTAGCGGCCCTGCACTGCGCTGGCGAACGCGTCGAACGACTTGCCCTGGAACGCCGTGCTGTTGAAGGCCTTGTACCACTTCCACAGCTTGTTATTGATGAAGAAGTAGTAGTTCTGCGAGCTGTCGTCGTTCACCACGAACATCGACTCGTTGTTGCCCTGGGAGAACTCGCCCTTGAGGAACGAGACATCCCAGCCCGTCTTCTTGCCGTTGAAGTCGACGATGCTGCTCTTGATCTTGGAGAGCTCTTCGCGCGCCTTGTTGCGCAGCTTGTCCTCTTCGAGGGCGCCGCTCGCCTTGGCGATCAGGGGACGATACTTGTCCTTGATCTGCTGCACGAAGGTGTTGAGCACCTCGTCGCGCGTCATGCCCCAGTGGAGGTCGCCCATGGCGTCGCTGATGCCAGCGCTCTGCGGTGCCTCTTGCTGCGCGGCCGGCTTGGCAGCCTTCTTCTTGGGTGCCGCATGGGCCACGTCGAGCGACAGGGTCGCGGAGCAACAGAGCGCACCGACGAGCGCTCCGATCATCTTGCGCTTCATGAGAATCCTCCTCCAACCGACACGCGCGTTGCAGCGCGCTTTCCACTTCCAGACCGCTGAGAGCATACACGTGCACCCGTGTACGTTGCTAGCGGGATCGGGCTTCCTGGAGCCCACCATACAGAGGTTTTTAGCTGTGTAGCTCTGCTTCCAAATCCAAGAAAAGCCGTGTTCCGCCGGCAACTGCGATGGGCATGAACGCGAGATTCAGTATGGGTACAAACAAGCACCCCCACACAGCCAAGCCGAAGCCCACCATGAGCCAGGGTCGCTTCGAAAACAACGAAAGGCGTGCTCGGAGCTCGATTCCACGACGAGACGCCGGCCAGTCCGTGTAATCGATTGCGAAGTAACTAGCGGTGAAAAGGCCGCCGACGACGGCCACCACGACGTGTCCCACACCGGGCACGAGCCACGAGAAAATCGTAAGCGGCATCATGATCGTCGCGAAGAGCGTGAGCTTGAACAGCTCGATGCGCAGCGTGCGCGCGACATCCCTGGCCAGGCGCGAGAGCGAAAACGCCGGGCTCCGGCGCTGGAGCTCGCGCTCTTCGATGGCCTCGCTGAGGGCGTCGTTGAAAGGCGCGGCCACCAGCATCGAGAGCATCACGCAGGCCAGCACGAGCACGGAAAGGCTCAACAAGAACGCGACCGCGTCGGCAAGCCAGTAGAGCCCGCGCGCCAGTGTGGCGAGCCAGTCATGTCCTTGCGGGGCGCGCCACAAGAGCGCCAGCAGATCGTCGTGGTAGCGCAGGGCGAGCAGAAAGCTGGCCAGGAGAGACAGCGCCGTGAGCACGATGGGCACGCTCCAATAGCGAACGAGATCGGGGTACTTGCGGAGCAGCGCGACGCCCTTGAAGGCATAGCCGAGTCCACGAAACAGGTCGCTGGGCGCGTAGCGCGGGGACAAACCGGCGGGGTTCGCCATGGCGCGCCTCACAAGGTGGTGGCTGGGATGAACGGCAAGATCGACTTGAGGTCGTCGTCGTTGAAGCGCAGCTGGGCGCCGAGGAAGAAGTCGCGGCTTTCGTTGAGGGTGTCGTCCATACCGCCCACGAGCCACAGGCGCTTCACGACCTCGTACGAGAGCCTTTCGCGGATGCGCGCGTACTGCTGCTCGCCGATGGCGAAGATGTCCGTGGTGAGCTCGAAGGAGTCGTGCAGCAAGTGGATGTCCATGCCGAGGCCGCCCGTCGACTCCAGAATGCCGAAGCGGAAGGTCGCAAAGTGCACGCGCTTGGCGAACATCAGCGAGAAACGGAACGCGTCCTTCGTCTCGGAGATGGTCTCCTCGTAGAACTCGGGCTCCCCATCTGGCGGTGGGCTGACCCGGACCTGGCGCTGCGTGAAGGTCGTGCGCCCGCGCGGGTCGGCGATCAACTGGAACATGTAGTAGCGGTCTTCGCGGGGCTGAAGGCGCAGTTCCACGTAGTTTTTGAAGGTGTTCGCGAGGAAGTAGTACTCGCTGCGCAGCTGGATGATGGTCTGCAGGCGCGTGATGGGCTCCACGAAGTTGCCCACGCCCTGGACCACGCCCTCGACCTCGTTGATGAGCTTTTCGTCGCTCGTGAGGCGACCGATGGTGCCCTCGCCGCGGGCCGTGCGGTCGGTGACCTGCTTGACGTCCTTCATGACGGACTCGAGGTCCTTCGACGCGCGCTCGATGGAAGCGATGGTGCCATCCACGCGACCGAGGCCCGACTCGAGGCCCTTGGCGTTGTTCCCGATCACCGTGTGGATGTCGCGCGTGACCTGCTCGATGTGCGTCAGGATGCGCTCGATCTTGGGCGCCGCGTCCGTGGTGATGCTCTCGATGTTGTTGACGGTATGGTCCACCGCGGCCTCGTTGGCCTGGATGGTCCGGTTGACGTGCTCGAGCGCTTCCGTGAGGTTCCGGAGGGCGCTCGACATCTTGTCGCCGGCTTCATCGTTGCCGAAGGAGCGCTCGAGCTGGGTGGTGACCTTTTTGACCGACTCCGCAATCTCCCCGACGGTCTGGATGACGTCGTCGGTCTTGGTGGCCGGGGCGGCGGTGGCGATCTGAGCACCGTCCTCAATTTCCGGTTTGGGTGGACCGCCGGGCAAGATCACCAGCAGGGTCTCACCCAGTAGGGAAGCACTGCGCTGGGCGACCTGCGCGTTCTTGTAGAGCTTCACGGAGCGGTCGATGCGGAGATCGACGCGTGCGCGGTCCCCTTCCAGGCGGATGGAGTCGATGGTGCCGACTGGGATACCTGCAATCAGGACGCGAGACTTGGGGACCAAGCCCTGCACGTCGTCGAAGATCGCGTAGACCCGGTAGCCCTCGTCCCCCTGCGCCCCCTCATCGACGAAGCGGTAGATGGCGATGCTCGCGGCGACGATTAGCAGCACGAGAAGGCCAACCTTGGCCGCGTTGTACGTCTCCCTCATCGCCTCCCGGGCGGCATCCTATGGCTACCCGAGAAGGGGGGCAAGGTCAGACCGGGTGCGAGAAAGAGGAAACCCTGGGAAGTCGTGTACGTTGACCACTGTCCCTACGCTTTGGCAAAGTTTTCGCGGTGCTCAAAAGGCGATCTTCAGAACCGTCCCCAAGCCGAGAATCGGCGCCCCGGAATTGCGCGTCGTCTGCGCCTCGAGCACTTGCGCCCCTGGGGCTGTGCGCTTTGGCTTACCTGTCAGGGGTGCGCCACGGTGGACCTGGGCGACAACCCCGAGGCCGTGGACTTCGACGTGGACGAGAACTTCTTCCACTGCGAAATCCAACCCAACGTGCTGACGCAGTACCACTGCTCGAGCGGCATGGGGGGTGAGGAGGGGGGCTGTCACTCGGCGCGCAGCGCCCTGCGATTGGTGGAAGTCGACGCCCCGGCGCGCTGCAAGGACGGCCGCGTCATCGGCGCTCCGCCGGAAGCCTCACAGACCAACCTCGAGCGCGTGCGTACGGAGCTCGGCATCGACGCCGACTCGAGCCCGTTCTACCGCCGCCCGTTGGGCCTCGACTCGCACCCTCGGCAAATCTTCCCGAGCAACTCGGACGCGGCGGCCCTGATCCGCACCTGGCTCAATCAAGGAACCCCATGAGTGCCCCTCGACCGGTGAAGGGTCGTCGCGGTCGCACGACACACCATGCATGGCTTCTCGCGGCGTGGTTCGCCGTGAGCTGCCTGCTGGTGCATGGCGTCTCGCAGCCCACGGCGCGCGCCGAAGACGCGGACGACGCGCCGGCCTCCGAGGTGTTTGCGCGGGTGATCGTCGAAACGGCCCCACTCAGGACGGGCCCCGGCCCCGGCTTCCGGATCGCGAAGCTCGCGGCCCGGGGCGAGACATTCCGGGTCCATGAACGCGCCACGCGCGGCTATTGGTTGCGGGTGGAGCTTTCGGACGGCTCACTGGCCTACGTGCAGGGCGACATGGTGTACGCCCACGAGGTCGGTCCACCCTCGCGGCGCGCGCGTGTCATGGCCAAGGTCTTCGCGCCCCCGCCACTGCTGCAGGCGCACGGTGAGATCGCGGTTTCGCTCGGCGCGCTGAGCCAGAGCGGCTTCATGGCCATCCGCCCGAGCTGGTTGCTCGGTCCCGTGTTCGGCATCGAAGGCAACCTGGCGGCCAGTGTGGGCGCCTCCGGCCGGCTGTTCTTGGGCGGAGCCGGCGGCATCGTGAACCTGTTTCCGAGCTGGCCCATCGTGCCGTTCTTCACGGGCGGCGGCGGCATCGCGTACGCGCGCCCCAACGCGGACAGCTTCGTGCTCGAAGAAGGGACGCGCTCGATGCTCTACGCGGGTGGCGGCCTGCGCTTTGGCTTTCGGCATCGGATCATCGTGCGCATCGAGGGCCGTGGCTACGCGCTCTTCAACGCGGACAACTTGAAGGCTCAACAGGAGAATCAGCGGTGGACTTGCAGCTTTCTTCTGAGTGCCGCGCGCAGGCGCCGGCGGGCCGACGTGAACTCGCGGCTCGGCGGGCGAAGGCCGGGCCTTGGGCCCTCCTGCTGTCTCTGGTCGCATTCGCCGCGGGCGGGTGCGTGACCGTGAAGCCCCACGAAAAAGAGCTATTGGCGGACCCCGCAATGGTCTATGGCAGCGGCGGCGAGGCGGACGCTCAAGAGGGGCATGTGTTGGTGAATCGCGAGGGCTCCGCGGGCGCGGCCGAAGGCAGCGGTGGTGGGTGCGGATGCAACTGATCCGACGCAACGTTCTTGGCTCGCGTGCCCGAGGGCGGCGCGCTTCCGCGCTGGTCCACTGGGCTTTGCTCGGGTGGTGGCTCCTTTCGAGCCCTGCCGCAGGCCAGAGCTCGTTCGACGCGACGACCACCATCTTCCGCGAGTCCGGCGGCCCCCTGAACATGACGGTCATCAACCCGTCCGTGGCCGCCAACGCCCAGGTCGTCGACGCGTTCTCGGTCCAGGCGGGCTGGGAAGCGGACGTGGTCTCGGGCGCCAGCGTGGCCGTGGTGGACGCTCCGGGCGGCGGCAACGAGGTCGACGCCATCACCAGCGCCACCACGCTCAGCGACTTCCGCCAGGTGGCCCGGGGCGGCATGGGGCTGCGGGGCGACACCACCCGGCTCGACGCTTTCTACAGCTACGGCTGGGAAAACGACTACCGCTCCCAGACGCTCGGGGTGCGGGCGGCCGCGGAGCTGTTCGAGCGCAACACCATCCTGGACCTCACCTACAACCGCGGTTGGGACCAGGTCTGCGACCTCCTCCAGCCCGAGGCCGAAAAGGCCGTCGAGCGCCAGCGCATGGCGAACTCCGAGGGCTGCTTTGAGCGCGGCAAGGGGCGCACCACCCGGGATCTGGATACCTATGGCCTGCAGGGCGGCTGGACCCAGAACTGGACGCCGATCTTCAACACCCAGGTCCTGCTGTCCGCCCAGCTGCTCCACGGCTTCCAGTCGAACCCGTACCGCGCCGTGTGGCTCGGGCGCCGGGCGGCCCAGGAACATCACCCCGACGATCGCGCCCGCTATGCGGTGGGCCTCGGCTCACGCCTTTGGTTGAGGCCGATCGGCGGCGCTCTACAGTTGATGGCCCGCGCCTACCGCGACACCTGGGACGTCAAGTCGGTGAGTGCCGAGCTCGCCTATGAGCGCAACATCGGCGTTTATTTCCGGCTGCGGGCGCGGGGACGCTACTACCGCCAGACCGCCGCCGCGTTCTACTCGGACGACTACGCGCTCGATCCGGCGGGGCAGTACTTCACGGGCGATCGCGAACTCTCGGCCATGTCGAGCTGGCTCGTGGGCGGGCGCTTCGAATTCCTCCCAGGCGGCGACCGGGCCGAGCCGATGCTCGGGTTCATCGACAGCCTGCGCATCGTCTTGAAGGCTGACTTCCTGCGCTACGAATTCCCAATTTCCACTACGGTCTCGCTCAAGTCCCCAACAACACGGCCATCTTTGGAACGGTCGGCATCGAGAGCGTTTTCTAGGCGCAAGAGACCTGGCTCCGAAACCCGGACGACTTGTCCACTTCTGCTATGATCGTTCCCCAGTCGGTGGGCTCGGAGGAGCGAATGGTGGCGACGTATGGTGTGATCATGGCCGGCGGATCGGGAACCCGCTTTTGGCCCCTCTCGCGCGCAGCTCGCCCCAAGCAGTTGCTCCCACTTGGCGGAGGCGAGCTCTCCTTGTTGCGCGCCACCCAGGAGCGCATGGCCCCGGTGATTCCGGCCGAACGCACCTATGTAGTGACGTCCGAGGCCCTGGCTGCGCAGACGCGCGCTGAACTACCGCACCTGCCGCCCGAAAACGTGCTGGCAGAGCCCGTGGGTCGCAACACCGCCCCTTGCGTGGGCTGGGCGACCTCGGTCATCGCCCGCAAGGACCCACAGGCTGTCATCGCGGTGCTGCCCGCTGATCATCACATCGCCAACGAGCGAGCCTTCCAGGCCACCCTGGAGCGCGCCCTCGAGGCGGCCGCAGGCGGCGACATGGTGACCGTCGGCATCAAGCCCACGCGGCCCGAAACGGGCTACGGCTACATCGAAATGGGCGAGGAACTCTCGCCCGGCGCGTATCGCGCTCGCCGCTTCGTCGAGAAGCCGGACGAGCTGCGGGCGCGACAGTTCCTGGCGGCCGGTCGGTTCTTCTGGAACAGCGGCATGTTCTTCTTCCGCTCCGACACCCTACTCGCGGCCGTGCGCCAGCACCTGCCCGGCTTGGGCGATGCCCTGGCGTCCTACGACGAGGCCGCCAAGCGCGGCGAGGAGCTGGCGCTGGTGAGCGCCACCTACGCGTCGCTTCCGGACGTCTCCGTCGACCACGGTGTGATGGAGAAGACCTCGCGCATGGCGCTCATTCCGGGTGACTTCGGCTGGTCCGACGTGGGCAGCTGGACCACGGCTTGGGAGCTCGCCGAGCGAGACGGCGAAGACAATGCGCTGTTCGGAGAGGCCGTCATGGTCGACACCCGGCGCTCCTACGTGCGCGCCCCGGAAGGCAAGGTGGTCGCGGTGGTCGGGCTCGAAGACGTCGTGGTGGTCGACACCGAAGACGCCCTCCTGGTGATGCCCCGCAGCCGCGCCCAAGACGTGCGTGCCGTCGTCAATGCACTGAAGAGTCAGAAGAAAACGAAGCACCTCTGAGGTCGAGGCTCAACCCACCATGTTGCCCAACCACATTTTCCGTGAGTACGACATTCGAGGCGTCGCCGACCGCGACATGCTCGAGACCGACGTCGAAGATCTCGGCCGCGCGCTCGGCACTTTCCTCGCTCGCCAGGGGGCCAAGCGCATTGGGTTGGGACGGGATTGCCGCCTGAGCTCGCCGCGACTGCACCGCGCCCTGCGGAAGGGTTTGCTCGAGACCGGCCTGGCCGTGATCGACATCGGCGTGGGCCCGACCCCGATGCTGTACTTCGTGGTCTTCGATCTCGACCTCGATGGTGGTGTGCAGATCACGGGCAGCCACAATCCGCCCGAAGACAACGGCTTCAAGATGATGAAGGGCAAGGCGTCGCTGTTCGGCCCGGACATCCAGACCTTGCGCGGGATGATCGAGCAACGCGACTTCGATCTGCCCGGCGGCGGCGTGGTGGAAGAGCACGATCCGCTCCCGGCCTACACGGGCTTCATGCGCGGCAACATCGCGCTGACGCGCACCGATCTGCGCATCGCCATCGATGCTGGCAACGGCGCGGGCGGGCCGGCTGCGAGCGCGGCCTTGCGCAGCGTGGGCCTCAAGCCGATCGAGCTTCTGTGCGAGATGGATGGCGCCTTCCCGGTGCACCATCCGGATCCGTCTCAGCCCGAGAACCTCGAGTTGTTGAGGCGCACCGTGCTCGAGAACGGGCTCGACCTCGGCATCGCGTTCGATGGTGACGCCGACCGTATCGGTGTCATCGATGGTCGCGGCGACACGATCTGGGGCGACAAGCTCATGATCCTGTTCTCGCGCGCAATCCTCGAGCGCCATCCAGGCGCGCCCATCATCAGCGAAGTGAAGTGCTCGCAGACGCTCTATGCGGACATCGCAGCCCACGGCGGTCGCCCGATCATGTGGCGCACGGGACATTCGCTGATCAAGAAGAAGATGAAAGAGGAACACGCGCTCCTGGCCGGAGAGATGAGCGGCCACATGTTCTTCGCCGACCGCTTCTTCGGCTTCGATGACGCCATCTACGCGAGCCTGCGGCTACTCGAGATCGTGGCGTCCGCCAAGGCACCGCTACACGAGCTCCTGGCCGATGTGCCGCTCACCTACGCGACGCCGGAGCTGCGCGTGGATTGCCCGGACCAGACCAAGTTCGGGTTGGTGGAGCGCGTGCTCGCCCACTACCGCGCAACGCACGAGGTCATCGATGTCGACGGCGCGCGCATCCAGTTCGAAGGCGGCTGGGGGCTCGTGCGAGCGTCCAACACCCAGCCCGTCTTGGTGCTGCGCTTCGAGGCCGATAGCCAGAGCCGACTGGCCGAGATCCGCCAGGAAGTGGAAGCCACGGTGGAGCAGCTCAAGCTCTGAAGCTCTGGCTCCGAACACAGAGGCTCGGAGCTCGTTTTCTAGTGCAGATCGGCTTTTCCAGGGGGCCGGCGCGACAGCGCGCGGGTTTCGTGGTGAAGTACGGCGTTGGAGGATTCCAGGATGAGTACGACCGAAATCACCACCGAGAACTTCGAGAACATCATCGAGACGAGCGACATCGTGGTGCTCGATGCTTGGGCAGCCTGGTGTGGTCCCTGCAAATCCTTCGCGCCCATCTTCGAGGCGGCGTCCGAGCGTCATCCGGGCGTGGTGTGGGGCAAGCTGGACACCGAGAATCAGCGCGAGCTGGCCGCCATGTTCGGGATTCGCTCCATCCCCACGGTGATGGTGTTCCGGCAGGGCGTGCTGCTCTTCCAGCAGGCGGGCCTCTTACCCGCCGGTGCGCTCGACGAGCTGATCGGCAAGGTGCAGGAGCTCGACATGGAGGCCGTGCACAAGGAGATCGAGGAGCACGAGAAGCTCCACGCAGCGGGCCAGTGCGGCCATGATCACGGGCACGGCCACGGTCATGCTCACGGCCATGGCGAGCACGGTCATCAGCACGGGCCCGACTGCGACCACGATTGAGTCGCACCAGGCGCGCACGCGTGCCTGAATCCCGGCGCGTCAGCGCGCAGCTGAAGAACCGAGCGGGTCAGCGCGCAGACTTGGGCGCCGGCTGGAGCGTGATGCTCAGCTCCGCCACCGCACGACCAGTAGGGTTGGCCACGAAGTCGCTCGGCGCCACGACCTTGACCTGCGGTACATGCCCCTTGAGGTAGACCAGGATCTCCTGCGTGCTCTCGAGGGGTAGGTTCTCGATGCGGGCCTCCGGCGCGAAGCCCACCAGCTGATAGATTTTGGCGCCCTTGGGCGTGGTCACGATGCGCACCGTGCCGAGCCCCCCTTGCGGGCTCCCCACCTGCATCGGCATCTGACTGGGGCCGAGCTCCAGCGCGGCTTCGGGCGGCGCCTTCGGACCAAGTTGCATGGCAATCTCGAGCCGCGCGCCCTCCGGTGTGCGCTCCCACTCGGCTTCGGGTGCCACCACCAAGCGGCTCGGCGCGAAGCCTTCCATGGTGGCCACGAACTCTTGCGCTACCCCGATGGGCACGTGCGGAACGTTGACTGGACCGCGGCCCAAGAAACGCAGCACCTGCGTACGCTCCGGTTCGAGGTGGATCACCAGGTCGCCCGCCTTGGGAGCCGCGGGCGCGGGTTTGGGCTCGGGCGTCGGTGCCGCGACCTCGGGCGCCTTGCCGAGTAGGCGATCGATGGCTTCCGGGCGCATCACGAAGGTGGCGGCTCCGAGGCCGACTGCGAGCCCCAAGAAACCCAGACCGAGCCACAGGCCCTTGCCCTGGCTCGGACGGATGGAGGCGCCCGGAGGCAGCGACCCGAAGCGCGGCTGCGATGAGCTCGGGGCGCGCAGCTGGGCGGGGACGTGCTTGCGCGGCGGAGGCGCGGCGCTCATCGGCGTCATGCGCGGAGCCGCCGGCGGCATCGGGTCCATGCGCGTTTCGATGTGAATGTTCGCCAGTGGCCTGCCCTCGCGGTCCTCGAAGGAAAGGTCGCCACTCCGATCGCCGATCTCCTCCACGGGTTCGCGAATCGTCGCGTCGCGGGCGCGACCGGTGGGATTGCTGCTCTCGCGGAGCTGATGCGGCGACGTGGGCTCGTCCTCGCGCTGCGGAACGGGATCCGGGCTCGCGTCACCGCCGAGCAAGGCGCTCAGCTCCGAGTCGAGATCTTGAAACGTCGGCGCCGCACCTGCCCGTGGCGACAAGCGTTGATCGGCCTGCACTTCGCGCACCATGCGCGCGAGCACCCTCCGGGACGCGTTGCGGTTGAGCGGTACCAGCGAGGCCTCGAGATCATCGCGCAGCTGGTTCAACGACCAGATGCCGCCGCGCGGACCTTCCTCGACCAGCCGCATCAAGGCTGGCGCGGGCGCGGGACCGGCGGCCACCAGCAGCGAGGTCAGGTCGCGGTGCAGCGCGCGCGCGCTGGTCCGCTCGTCGCAATCTGACGCCTCCGCCAGAGCGACTGCCCCGTCCTCCGAAATCTCGATGGTGGACAGGGAGAGCAGACAGGGACCGCTGGAGAGCAGCTGCTCGCAGGCCTCGAGGATCACGAAGGTGCCGATCTCCGCGGGCAAGCGCGTCTTGAAGCGCGTCAAGCTGCGCAGCAGTTCTTCGGCTGTGACGCGGCCCGGCCCCGTGCTCATGCCTTGGGCCCCTGGGCCTTGATGGCGCGCTGCGCCTCGCTGGGGGGGCGCACGCGTACGCCCTGGGACAGCAAGTAGTCCTTCACCTGCGCCACGGTGTAGGTCCCGTCGTGAAAGATCGAGGCGGCCAGAGCCGCATCGGCCAGCGCATCGCGGAACCCGTGAGCGATGTGCTCGAGGTTGCCCACGCCGCCCGAGGCGATCACCGGGATGCTCACACGCTCGGCCACGGCCCGCGTGAGAGCCACGTCGTAGCCGTCCTTGGTGCCATCGCGATCCATGCTCGTCAGCAGGATCTCCACCGGCCCCGAGCTGCTCGATGCGGTAAGCCCACTCCACCGCGTCGAGCCCCTCGTTGGTGCGTCCGCCGTGAGTGAAGACTTGCCAACGCGGAGCCTCGCCCGGGCCACTCACGCGCTTGGCATCGACCGCGACCACGATGGCCTGCGATCCGTACGCTGCAGCCACATCAGCCACGAAGTCGGGGTTCCGCACGGCCGCGGTGTTGATCGAGACCTTGTCGGCACCCGCCATCAACAGGTCGCGCACGTCTTCTCTCGCGCGCACGCCGCCGCCCACCGTCAACGGCGCCGCGATGTTCTCCGCAGTGCGCTCCACCACGTCGAGCAGAATGCGACGCTGATCGCTGGAGGCCGTGATGTCCAGGAACGTGATCTCATCAGCGCCCATGGCGTCGTAGCGCAGCGCGCACTCCACCGGATCGCCCGCGTCGCGCAGGCCGACGAAGTTGATGCCCTTGACGACACGACCCGCCTTCACATCGAGGCACGGGATAATGCGCTTGGCGAGCACGTCAGCCCTCCCCTGCGCAGACTCGGAACGCCTGGGCCAATGTGAACGCACCGCTGTACAGCGCGCGTCCGCACACCGCCGAGCGCACGCCCGCCTCGCGCAACGCCGCGAGATGCTCCAGCGCTCCGATGCCCCCGGAGGCGATCACAGTGGCCTTCACCTGGGCCTGAAGCTTGGCCGTTGCCTCGACGGCGGGCCCCTCGCGGGTGCCGTCGCGATCGATGTCGGTGAACAGGATGGCGCTGGTGCCCCAAGCATCGGCCTGAGCGGCCACCTCGTGCACGGGCTTGCCGGTGGCTTCGAGCCAACCCTCCACGGCGATCATTCCGCCCTTGGCATCGAGCGCCATCACGACGCCGTCCGGATGCTCCGCGCACAGCGAACGCGCCAGCTCGGGATTCTTGATGGCCACGGTGCCGAGCACCACGCGCGTGGCGCCCGCTTGGTACCAGGCCTCGGCCGCCTCGCGGCTGCGGATGCCGCCACCGACCTGCACCAGGAGCTCGGGTGCGGCCTTGAGGATTTGCTCGATCACGTGCCGGTTGCCGGGCTTTCCATCGCGTGCGCCGTCCAAATCCACCACGTGCAGTCGACGCGCCCCGGCGTCGCGGAAGAGCTTGGCTTGGCCCGCAGGGTCATCGGAATACACCGTGACCTGGGCGTAGTCTCCCTTGTGCAAGCGCACGACTTTGCCCGCCAAAAGATCGATCGCCGGAATGAACTCCATCACGCACCTCCTACGAAGCGCTGAAGCAGGCGATGTCCCTCTTCTTGGCTCTTCTCTGGATGAAACTGACAAGCGAACACGTTGTCTCGCCCCACCGCGACGCAAAATGGGCCGCCGTACTCGGCCGTGCCCACGACCACGTCAGGATCCTCGGGCTGACAATAGAACGAGTGCACGAAGTAGAACCAGGCGTCCTGCTGCGGCAATAGCGCGTGGTTTCCACGCACCGTGTTCCAGCCCATGTGCGGGACCTTCAGGCGCTCTCCCGAGGTGGCGTCGCGCATGTCCGACGAAAAGCGCCGCACGCGTCCCTTGAAGTGCGCGATCCCCGGCCGACCGGGAGCCTCCTCGCTCTCTTCGAAGAGAAGCTGCATACCGAGGCACAGACCCAGGTACGGATTGCCGCGCGCGATCACGGTGCGCAGCGCCTCGCCGAAGCCGCGCTCGAGCGCCACGACGCAATCGCGGAACGCCCCTTGACCCGGCACGATGACCCGATCGGCACGCACGAGCGCGTCCGGATCGGCGGTGATGGTGGCCTGGCCTCCCGCGCGCTCCACGGCGCGCGCCACACTGCGGAGGTTGCCGACACCCAGGTCGGCAATCACGACTGACTTTGCGCTGATCATCGGAGCCTCATTCGGAGAGCGTGCCCTTGGTGGAGGGCACACCAGTCACGCGTGGGTCGATCTCGGTGGCCTCGCGCAGCGCGCGCGCCAAAGCCTTGAACGAGATTTCGATGATGTGGTGGAGGTTCTCTCCCGCGTGCAACAGCATGTGCAGGTTGCACTGGGCGCCCCTCACGAAGCCCTCGAAGAACACCTCGGCGAGCTCGGTGTCGAACTCGCCCAGCTTCGCCTTCGGGAGCGGCACCTTCCAGACGAAGAAGGTGCGCCCGGAGAGGTCGAGCGCGCAGGTGACCATGGCCTCGTCCATCGGCAATGTCGCCGAGCCGTAGCGCCGGATGCCGCGCTTGTCGCCGAGCGCGTCCGCGAAGGCGCGGCCCAGCGTGATGCCGAGGTCCTCGGTGGTGTGGTGGCCGTCGATGTGAACGTCACCCTTGGCAACGACCGTGAGATTGAAGAGCCCATGTCGTGAGAGCTGCTCGACCATGTGGGTCAGAAACGGCAGGGGCGTCTCAATCTGGTGCTTGCCGGTGCCATCCAGGTTGAGTTCGACGCGGATTTGAGTCTCGCTCGTCTTGCGCTCGAGGGTCGCCTTACGGGTCATGATGCGGCCCGAACGATAGCACGCAGGGTGCACTCACTCTCATTTGGCGTACCCTCGCCGGGGCTCGACGTGAAACCCGCTGGCATCTTCGTTTTCGCCCTCACTTACCTACTGATCTCCGCGCGCAAGCTGCCTTGGCTGGGCTTCGATCGGCCCGCCGCGACGCTGCTTGGGGCCGTGTTGGCGGTGGGCCTGGGGGTGCTGAGCCCGCGGGGGGCCCTCGAAGCCATCGACGGCCCAACCATCGTCCTGCTGTTCGGCGTCATGGGAATGGGGGCGTTCCTTGGTTTCGACGGGGTGCTGGAAGACCTGGAGGCCAGCCTGGCCCGGGCCGCGGGCACCCCAGCGAGGCTGCTCGGCTACTTGATGTGGGCCGCCGGCGGGCTGAGCGCCTTGGTGACCAACGACGCCGTCTGCGTGCTCGCCACGCCCCTCGTGGTGCAGCTGGTGCGACGCCATCGACTGCCCCCGCTGCCCTTTCTGTTGGGACTCGCCACGGCCGCCAACACCGGCAGCGTGGCCACCCTGGTGGGCAATCCGCAGAACATGCTGTGCGCGAACCTGGCCCAGCTCTCCTATCGCGAGCACCTCTCGCTGCTGGGTCCCGTCGCCGTGGTGGGCCTGGCCATGAACCACGGGCTCGTCCACCTGCTGTTCCGACGTGAACTGCGGGCCAGCTCCCTCGTGAGCACCACGCCGCGTGCGTTCTCTCGCCGAGCCTGGCTGCCCATTGCCGTCAACCTGGGCGTCGCGGCCGCGTGCCTGATGGGAGCCAACCTGGCCTGGGCCGCCGTGGGCGGCTTCGTGACCCTCATGCTGATTTATCGGCGCGACACGAGTGCGCTGTGGGGGCGCATCGATTGGTCGCTGCTGCTGTTCTTCGCGGGCTTGTTCGTGGTGGTCGCGGCGTTGGTTCAGAGCGGCCTGCCCGCCACCTTCTTTGCCCGTTTTCCCCTGGTCCAGGAGCAGGGCGGCCTGGCGGCGAACCTGCGCCTCTCGGCCATTTTCCTGTTCGGCTCGAACGTGGTCTCGAACGTGCCGTTCATCGTCCTCATCAGCAGTGAGATGAACAAGCTCTCCGAGCCCCGCCTGGCCTGGGAGATGCTGGCCATGGCGTCCACCTTTGCGGGCAACCTCACGCTGGTGGGCTCGGTTGCCAATTTAATCGTGGCCGAGGGCGCCCGCGAGCTGGGCGGTATCGGCTTTTGGGCCTACTTGCGGGTCGGCCTACCGGTCGCCCTGGGCACCACGTTGCTCGGCACGCTCTGGCTCAGTTGGCGTTTCTGACAAGCAACGGGCGGCGGGACCACGACGGCCGTTCTGTCAGGGTTACAACGCTACAGCGGAACGGTGGCTCCAGAACCGCTCGGAGTCCCTCTTTTGCAGCGTTGCTCACATCGTATCGAGCGCGCTCAATCAGCTGATCCAAGCGTGCCGGGTGATGCTAGCGTTGTCGTGCTTCTCGCCTGCTTTCCTATGCTGTACTGCCGCCCTCGCCTCCCCAGCTTCGCCGATCGCACGAGCTTCGCGCTGAGCCTCGGTCTGCTCTTCGCGAGCGCCGGCTGCGGCGACTCCGCGGGACCTGGTCCTAGCCACGCGAACCCAACCGTGGGCAGCCCCTGTCAGGCCAAGAGCGACGAATGCGGGCCCGATCGGGTGTGCGCCGAGGAGCTTACGGGCGGGGCCGCCTACTCCATCCTGTCCGATCCCCTGCCTGCCCCCGAGGGCTACTGCTCGGCCACCTGCTCCTCAAACGCCGATTGCGGCGAGCGCGGGGTGTGCTTTGGGCGTGGGCTACTGGGCAGCGGCGGCGAGTGTCGTCGGGCCTGCAAGAGCGCGGCGGATTGCGGACAAGGGCTGGAGTGCGCCACGGCAGCCGAGCTCGCCAGTCCCCTGCTCCCCGACACCTGTCAGCCCCTGCCAACCCCCGACACCCTGGGTCCCAACCAGACTGGCGCGCGCTGCGGCGAGGACGCCGATTGCGGCGATGGCTACTGCAAGCAAGCCAGCGACAAGCGCGGCGGCTACTGCAGCGGTCTGTGCATCGCCGACGCAAACTGCGGCCAGGGCGGCGTGTGTATCCGCGGCATCTACGGCGCCCGTGGCAGCTGTGAAGAGGCATGCCAGACCGACGCCGATTGCCAAAACGATCAAATGGGCTGGGGCTGCGGCCCTGACAAGCTCTGCGTCCGCAAGGCCGAGCCGTTGCCCTCCGTCGGAGAGCCGTGCAGTTCGGCCAGCGAGGAAGACGACTGCGGAAGCGGCTCCTGCCGTACCCAGGGCCTGTCAGGCGAGACCTATCCCGGCGGTTACTGCATCGGCAGTTGCAACGACGACAACGACTGTGGCGCGCTCGGGGTGTGCATCAATGAGCTCACCTGCCTGCGTTCCTGCCAGGACGACACCGACTGCCGCCCGGAATACAAGTGCCAGGTGCATCCGCAGGCCACCGGAGACAGCCGCGACGACCTCATCTGCTTCCCGCGGCCCAAGCACTGACCCACGCGGTTCAGGGCCCAGGCCCGCGCGTGATCCAGGGCTTGTCCGCGAACCCATCTTCGGCTTGGGTGAGATCGAAGGCGGGATCGATCAGACGTGCCGGGGCGCGTCCGTTGAGCACCGCGAGAGCGTCGGCGAACACGGCTACATCGTGCCCCTCAGCGCGCTCGCGAGCGGCCAAGTAGTGCGCGAACGCCAGGATCAGATCGGGCTGGGTCGCCATGGCCTTGGTCTGCGATTGACTCAGGTAACGGCGCGGAAAGACCACGCGCCGCTTGCCCGTATCGCGATCCACGAGCACGAACTCGGTGCTGCCCGTCTTCTCGATCACCATCACGTGCCAGGCGAAGCGATAGCCCTGCTCGGTCCACAGCAGGTTTCCTGAGTACGCGAAGTGCCGCAGCGGAAGCACGAGTTGGAGCGCCATGTAGCAGCCCATGACGAGCCGCTCGATGGCGCTGAGGGAGCGTCCTGACGATCTGACTTCGAGCGCACCGAACCAGCGCGCCGGCAAGAACCTCCGGGGCCAATCGGGCGGGAAGAACAGCAGCGCGTTGACCACCATCAAATAGGGGAAGATGCCGATCTCGAACAAGCGCGCAGTGAGCCCGTGAAAGAACGTCAGCACCAAGAAGGCCGGGACGCGCGCGCGACGCCACGAAAGCCAGAAGGGGATGCTCAGATCGAACAGGGCCCCGAGCCAGCTCATCAGCACCGCGAACCAGGGCTGCACGAACAAAGCGCCGAGCAGCGGAAGGTCCGCATTGGCCGCGAGCCAGGTGCGGAGCGGCTGACCCAGGACGAGCCAGTCGGACTGCAGCTTGGCTACGCCGGCGAAGAAGTAGACGAGGCCGACCTGAAAGCGCAGTAGGTGCAGCCACCAGGCCGGGATGCACGCGGGGCGCGGCTTGCGCCAGGCATCGATGGAGAGCGCATTCGCAGCGGGCGCGAAAGCGAGCAGCAGGGTCAGCAGACTGACCAGATAGTAGTGATTGAGATAGTAAGTGGCGTCGAGGAGATGGACGTAGCTGAAGAGCGCGCAGAACAACGCGCATGCGAGTCGCGTGAAGCAGCCGAAGCAAATCGCCAGAGCCAGTACACCGAGTGCCGCGAAGATCGCGTAGGCCCAGGGGCCGGGCGCAGGCAACCAGGTGAACCCGAAGTACGGCAAGAACAACCGGGGCTCGACGTAGTGGGCCCCCACGAGGCCCTTGCTCGCGAAGCGCACGATGCCCCCGAACAACAGCACCCCGAACAGGATGCGATAGACGGCCAGGCTCGCCGCGTCGACGGGGGATGGCGAAACGAAGCGAGCGACCAAGCGCGAGACCCAGCCCGCGCTCTCCGAGCCAGCGCCGCCAGCATTGCGAGCGGTTCCGAGCTCCCCTTCGCCCATCAGTCCGAGTCGCTGTAGCCGAAGCCGATGCTGGCCCCGAGCGCGCCAGCGACCTCCATCACCAGCGTGCTCTTGACGTCGCGCGTCTTCTGATAGGCGTTTTGGATCGGCGTGACATCACCCACCAGGGTGGTGCGGAACGGCGGCGGGATCGTGTCGACCGCGGCGATGGCAGCATCGAGTGCGGCCAAGAAGCGCGTGTCGGCGTCGGGATTGCTGGCGCGCACGGCCTCCGAAAGAGAGTGCCCACTGCCCTGCCCGTACTGGCAGGTGTAGATCGCCTTGAGCCCGACGAGGTTGTCGTGGAGCGCGGCGTTGGTGCCGTCGCTACGCGGAGCCTCTTCGAACTCGGGGTGGATGGCGCCATTGCTGTCGATGCCGAGCGGCTTGGCGAACTTGTTCATCACCATCAGCTCGGCCAGATACAGCATGCCCGTGAGGATCTCGTCGATGCCGTCGCGCTGACGCTCGAACGCGCCATTGCCGAGGCCGGCCTCGCCGAGATCGTGGGCATAGCCCGCGTCCGGCGAGCCCCAGGCCGCGCGCAGCTTGCCGCACTTGTCCGCGAGATCCTGGGCTTGGCTGTGGAGCAGCGCCAAGCGCCGCACACCGAGCGTCTCCTCGGTCAGGCGCGCGAGCACGGCGTCGTTGCCCTGGGCGCTGTCGAACAGCGAGTACTCGATGCCCGGGAAGCCGCGCATGTTGGCGCCCACCTTGGTGACCGCATCCAAGTCCACGGCTCCGCTACCGGTCACCAGCATCTCGATGCGGTCGTTGGCTGCGGGCCAGCTGTCGATGGTCTCGCCCGTGACCGAGATGTCCTGGCTCGGGCCGATGTAGAAGGCTTGGCTCTGATGCCAGGTCCCGCGCGCCGTGCGGAAAGCCGCCTGCGCCGCGCCCAGTGTATCGAGCGAGGGCGTGGCCTCCAAGGCAGTCACGGCCGCGACCAGCACGCTGGTTTGCGCCTGCAGGTCGTCGAGCACCTTGAGCATCACCACCGAAACCGTTTCGCGCAGGACCTCCTGACGCACGGTGTCGGGCTTGTCCGGCTCGACCGCACACGCCTGGAACAGCGCAGCGGCGCCGCCGCCTACCACCGGGAACAGGCCAACCACCAACAACAAGTCGCGACGTGACAGCTTCATGATTCCCAGATCCGTCGAAGCGGGCGGGGCCGCCTGCGAGCAAAATTCACAGCGAGCCCAGGAATGCGAGCAGCGCTGCGCGCTCTTCCTTGGACAGTTTCAAGACCTCATCGCGCGCCGCCTGGGCTTCGCCACCATGCCAGAGCACGGCCTCCATGAGCCCGCGTGCGCGCCCGTCGTGCAGGAAGTATTCGTGGTGGTTGACCACCTTGACCAGTCCGATGCCCCACAGTGGCGAGGTGCGCCACTCGCTGCCAGTGGCCTCGAAGTCCGGACGGTGATCCGCCAAGCCCTCGCCCATGTCGTGCAGCAGGAGATCCGTGTAGGGGCGAATCGTGTGATTCTCGAGTTCGGGGAAACCCGCCAAGGGCCCGGTCTTCATCATGCTCACGTGGCAGCCGGCGCAGCCTAGGTCGTTGAAGATCTGCTTGCCGTGCAACACCTCGGGCTTCTGCCAGTCGCGCCGCGCAGGCACCGCCAGCGTGTGCATGTAGTGAACCACGCTGGACAGCGCGGAATCCGAGACCTCCGGTTGTCCATCCTCTTCGCCGGTCGGCTGCTCCAGACAGAGGGTCTCTGCGGGCGTGCACTCCTGGCCATGAAACATGCTCGAGCTGATCCCCATGTCGCCGTTGAAGGCTCCCGCGGACTGCTGTTCCAGCGAGGGCTGATTGGCCTTCCAACCGAAGCGCCCGACGGTCGGCATGCTCGCGCGCACGTTCCACACGTGGTTGATGCGGCCCGAGATTCCGTCGCCATCCTGATCGTCGGGATCCGCGAAGCCCTCGAGCGTGCTGTCGGGCACCGCCGCGAGCAGGCCCAGTCCGAACACCGCCTGAGCCACGCGCGGCGAGAGCATGACGTCGCCCGCCATGGGGCCATAGGCCAGCTGCTCCACGGTGTACGTAGGCTTGCGCAGGCTGAAGGGTTCGCCGTCGGCGAAGCTGCCAGGAACCTCTTCGTATTGAATGGTGACCTGGGCCTCGGGCATCACCTTGAGCACGCCACGATCCTGGATCTGCCCACCGTACGTGGGCTCGGGCATGGGTCCGCCGTGCGCGTCCATGCCAGGCACGCTGATGCGCACGAGCATGGAGAGCATCTGCTCGCCGGGCATCTCGGGCGGCCGTCCGCGGCCGTCCTTGAGGTGACAAGCCGAGCAGTTGGTGGCGTTGAAGAAGGGCCCGAGGCCGTCGAACTGCTTCACCGACGCGGGCGCCGTCACCCAACCGCGGTTGAAGATCGCGTTGCCCAGGAAGAACTCGTCCGCGCTGTCGCCAGTCAAAAGCGGGAGGTCCTGGCCAAACGCCATGCGCGTGGCATCGAACACCGTGGCGGCACCGCCCGAGTATTGCTCCTCGGGCTCGGCACCTGGCGCACCCTTGTCATCCCCACACGCCGACAGCAACAACGCGGCGATGATCACGGGCGCGCTACGAATCACAGTTCCTCCGACGGCTTCTCGAGCATCACGGAGAGGCCCAGGGCCACGGCCGCCTTCTCGACATCACTACCCACGACTTTGAGCGCCTTTATGGCATCCAACATCGCGGTGCGCTCGGGTCCACCCTCCGGAGAGGTGATTACAACGTCGATGGGCTTGCCCGTGTTTTGTAGGTCCACCAACGCCTGGAGCTTTTCGACGGAGGTTTCAATGTCGGCAGTCATCTGTGCGGCCAGGCTCGGATCGACGGCTTTCACCACCTCATCGAGACCCACGCCATCCATGCTCCCGTAGCGGCCGAGCCAGAGGTTCTGAATGCCCACGCCGTCCCCATGCAAATCCGACGCGGTGGTGTCGGAGAAACAAGAGTGCTCGTCCTCCTGGCTGCGGTTCTTGTAAGCGACGGTCATGCGCTCGCCCGAGAGTTCCGCGTTGGCCATGGATCCGAGCGACACCAGGAAGTCGGAGATGGCGGTCTTCCGGGCCTCCGGGCTGCCCACGCCGAAGCTCGCCTGGTAGTTGTCGCTCTTGCTGGGATCCCACTGGGCGGCGACCTCCTGCAAGTCGGAGAGCAGCAAGTCCGTGACGATGCTCAGGTATTGCTTGCGACGCGCCTGGTTTTCGGCCGTGCCACCCACCTCGAGATAGTCGGTGTAGGGGCGCTTGCCCGCGCCCAGCCCGGGCATTTCATCGTCCTGGCCCCAGAGCAGGAACTCGATCGCGTGGTAGCCGGTGGAAATGGCTTCCTCACCCGCAGCCGTGTTGGCGGCCTTGAGCACTTCGGTGGTCAGCTGAGGCGTGTTGGTGGTGTCGTTGATCAGGCCGGCGGTGGCGTCGTCGCGCACGTAGTCGATGTAGTTCTCATCGAGCGGCCACGCGTTGATCTCGCCTTCGGGTCCCGTCTCGGAGTTGTCGATGGGGCCCTCGTAAAAGCGAAAGATTCTCGCTCGGGCCGTAGGGCAAGCGTGCGGCGATCCAGGCGTCCTTGGCGGCCTGCTGCGTCTCGGCCGACGGCGCAGCCAAGAAGGCGTCGATTGCGACTTTCAATTTCTGAGCAGTGGTGACGACGTCGGTGTAGTTCGCGTTGACCAGCTGCTTGTAGTTGGCGATGGCCTGCTCGGCCTGGACTGCGGGAAACTTCGAGGAATCTTCGCCGTCGCCGCAGGCGGCGAGCAGCGCGAGGGAGGCACAGGAGAGCGTCAGGGTACGAAAATGCATGGCGGTCATTACTGATATCGACATTCAGCGTCAAGACGATCTGGCGCTCACACTGGTTCCTTGCTTGCTCTCATATGAAGACCTTCATATGATGCCCTTCATCTGATGGCTCCCCCCTCCCAGCGCACCCTGCACAAGGCTCAGACCCACGCCCGAATCGTGGCGTCGGCCGTGCAACTGGTGCGTCGAGCAGGCTTGGCCGCCGCCAGTGTGCCGCAGGTGATGGGCGGAGCCGGCATGACGGTGGGCGGCTTTTATGCGCATTTCCGCTCCAAGCAGGCCATGGACGCGGCCGTTCTCGCGCAGGCCATGCGCGAGGTTCGCGAGGAATGGCTGCTGGGGCTGGACCGCACGCCAGGCCTCGATTTCCTGGCGCGCGCGGTGAAGCGCTATCTCTCGCCCCGGCATCGCGACAACATCGAGACCGGCTGCGTTTTGCCGTCCACCATGTCGGAGCTCACGCGCGCCGACCGCGTCACACGCTCCGCCATGGCCGAGGGTGTGGAAGAAGTGGTGCGCATGCTGGCGGAGCACGCGCCGGAGCACGAAAACGCGACTCCCCGCGAGCGCGCCCTGGCAGCCCTCGCCCTGTGCATCGGTGGACTCACCATGGCCCGCGCGCTGCGCGGCACGCCGTTAAGTGACGAACTGCTGAAGGCCTGCGTGAAGTGGGCCCTGCCCGAACCGAGTGCCCAACCCAGCAGAAAGAGCCCACCATGACCTCACGTGTTCGCCTGGATGTGGAGGGTTCACTCGCCCTCGTCACCTTGAATCGCCCCGAAAAGCACAACGGCATGGACTTCGAGATGCTCGATGCCGTCGTCGACGTGCAGCGAAAGATCGCGCAGCGACGCGAGCTGCGCGCGGTGATCGTACGCGGCGAGGGGCCGTCGTTCTGCGCGGGGCTCGATTTCAAGACCGTGCTCGGCAAGCCGCTCGCCACCGCCGCGCGCTACACCGAGTTGTTCGCGCGCAGGGAGAACACCTTTCAGACCTGGAGCATGGGCTTTCGTCGGCTCGGGGTGCCCGTGATCGCGGCGGTGCACGGGAACTGCTTCGGCGCTGGCATGCAGCTCGCGCTGGGCGCCGACATCCGCATCGCACGCGCGGACGCTCAGTTCTCGCTGATGGAGGCCAAGTGGGGGCTGGTACCGGATATGGGCGGGCCCACCCTGCTGCGGGAGCTCGTGCCCATCGACGTGGCCAAGGAGCTGACCCTCACCGGCCGTATTTTGAGCGGTGAAGAAGCCAAGCGACTCAACCTGGTGACGCACTTGGCGGAGGACCCGTTGGCCCACGCGCGTGGCCTTGCCGAGGAGCTCGAGCAGCGCTCTCCAGATGCCGTGGCCGCCGGCAAATTCCTGCTGCAGGAAGCCTGGGGCGCCAGTGAAGCGGAAGCCCTTTCGGCCGAGCGTCGCTGGCAACGCCGCATCCTGGGCCTGAAAAATCAACGCATCAGCATCGAACGAAACCAGAAGAAGGCTGCCCTGCCCTACGCGCGGCGCCGCATCGGAGATCTCTCGTGAGCAGTTCTTTCCCGCATCTCTTGCAACCGCTCGACCTCGGCTTCACCACGCTGAAGAACCGCGTGCTGATGGGCTCCATGCACACCGGCCTGGAGGATCGCGCGGCGGACTTTCCCAAGCTCGCGGCCTATTTCGCGGAGCGCGCCCGCGGCGGCGTGGGACTGATGGTGACCGGTGGCATCAACCCGAACTGGGAGGGTTGGTTTTATCCGTTCGCCTCCAAGCTCACCAAGCAGGGCGAGCTCGCTCGCCATCGCCTCGTGACCGACGCGGTGCACCGCGAGGGCGGCAAGATCTGCATGCAGGTGCTGCATGCAGGTCGCTACGCGTATCACCCGCTGTCGGTCTCCGCGAGCCGGGTCAAGTCGCCGATCAACCCGTTCACGCCGCGGGCCTTGAGCGAGCGCGGCATCCGGCGCCAGATCGACGCCTTCATCCGTGCCACCGAGCTGGCCAAGGAGGCGGGCTACGACGGCGTGGAGATCATGGGAAGCGAGGGCTACTTCATCAACCAGTTCACCTGCAAGCGCGTGAACAAGCGCACGGATCGCTGGGGTGGCAGCATCGAGAATCGCACGCGGCTTCCGCTCGAGATCGTCGAGGGCGCGCGGCGCGCGGTGGGCAAGGACTTCATCATCGTGTACCGCCTCTCGATGCTCGACCTGGTCGACGGCGGCAACACCTTCGAGGAGGTTGTCTATCAGGGCAAGGCGATCGAGGCAGCCGGCGCCACCATCATCAACAGCGGCATCGGCTGGCACGAAGCCCGCGTGCCCACCATCGTGACCTCGGTGCCACGCGCGGCCTTTGCCTTCGTGGTGGAGCGCTTCCGCAAGGAGGTCAGTATTCCGGTGATTGCCAGCAACCGCATCAACCGACCCGAGGTGGCGGAGGATCTGATCGCGCGCGGCGTGTGCGACATGGTCTCGATGGCGCGTCCGTTCCTCGCCGATCCGGAGTTCGTGAACAAGGCCGCCCAGGGGCGCAGCGACGAGATCAACACCTGCATCGCCTGCAATCAGGCCTGCCTCGACCATACCTTCACGCGCAAGCGCTCCACCTGCATGGTCAACCCGCGCGCCTGCTACGAGACCGAGCTGCTCATGCTGCCGGCCAAGAGCAAGAAGCGCATCGCCGTGGTGGGCGCCGGCCCCGCCGGACTGTCGTTCGCCACCGAAGCCAAGAAGCGTGGGCACCAGGTGACGCTGTTCGAACAGGCCGCGACCATCGGAGGCCAGTTCAACATGGCCAAGCTCATCCCCGGTAAGGAGGAGTTCGAGGAGACGCTGCGCTATTTCCGGCGCCAGCTCGAGCTCACGGGTGTGGACGTGCGCTTGAACACGCGCGCCGAGCTCGCCACGCTACTGGACTTCGACGAGGTGGTGCTCGCCACGGGCGTCGCGCCCCGAAAGCCGCAAATTGAGGGGATTACCCACCCCAAGGTGCTCTCGTACATCGACGTTCTCGCGGGCGGTGCCCACGTGGGCGAGAAGGTGGCCATCGTGGGCGCGGGCGGCATCGGCTTCGACGTGGCCGAGTTCTTGGCGCACGAGGGCCCCGCGCCCACGCTGAACCCGGAGCTCTGGCTGCGCGAGTGGGGTGTGGACCGTGAGTACAGGAGCGCCGGCGCCGTGGAGAACGTGCAGAAGCACACCACCCCCTCGCCCCGGCAGATCTATCTCCTGCAACGCAAGACGGAGGCGCTCGGCAAACAGCTCGGGAAGAGCAGCGGCTGGGTGCATCGCGCGAGCCTCAAGGACAAGCGCGTCGAGATGATCGCGGGCGTCCAGTACGACCGCGTGGACGACCAGGGCCTGCACATCACGGTGGGTCAGACGTCTCGCGTGCTGCCGGTGGATCACGTCGTGATCTGCGCGGGCCAGGATCCGCTGCGCGAGCTGGAGCAGGGCCTCAAGCGGGAGGATGTCCCGGTGCACTTGATCGGCGGCGCCCACGTGGCTGCCGAGCTCGACGCCAAGCGCGCCATCCTCGAGGCCACCAAGCTAGCCTCAGTGATCTAGTCGGCAGAGGTCCCTGTTCGTCGCACGGGCTCGCGCTCGTGAACACGCCCACGAACACGAACATGGCCTCACGTTCTACGATACTTCTCGTAGAGCTCGTCTCGCCACGCGATCAGGTCGGCGTAGCGCGGGCCAAACACGGGATCGCGGAAGGTCTCGCGGGTTTCGGTGCCGATGCGCAAGCCCAGCTTGGGTGGCTCGATAAAGGCCAATATCTGCGCCATGGTGATGTCTGCGTAGCTGAAGTGCTCCAAGAGGGTCTTTGGCTCCGCCTGCGCCGTGCTGCGCTTCAGGTCTGCGCGCAGCGCATCGAGTGCCTCGCCGAGCACACGCTCGTGGGCCGATTCGCTCACGCGGTCGGCCTCGTACTTGCGCAGGGTGCGCCGGATGGCCATGGCTGCCAAGCGTGGCGCCAGCTTGCCGAGACCCGCGCGCAGCACCGGAGGCACGAGCTCGGCAAGGGCGCTGTCCTTCTCCAGCAGACGCTGCAGCGCCCGTGCCCGCCCCGCTGACAGACCGGCTTCACTCAGCGCGTCGTAGCGCGCGATGTCGCGCTCCCTGCCCGCCGGAAAGAGCTCGATGCGGCTGCCCTGGGCCCGCGCGTGCGCCCCGGCGTAACGCGCGATGTCGAGGGACTCCGCGATGGCCCCCGAAGCCGTCCTGAGCACGGGCACGCTGACCCGCCCGCGGGGACGCTTCACGAGCGCGCGCAGCCCGAGTTCGCCGATGAGCGGCTGATAGATTCGCTTGCGATAGGGAACGCCGAGCACATCGAGGGCCCAGCGCGCCTTTTCGGACCAGGGCGAGTAAGGCAAGTACCAGAGCTCGGTTTCGGTGCGATCCGCTTGCTGCTTGGACAAGGTGGATGTCCTTCCGTCCCCGCCGCTCGACTACCTCGAAGCCAGTCGACGCTCCACGTCTTCGAGCAGGCGTTGGATCTGTTGGTTACCAGCGTCCTTCTGCAGCGCGAGCTTCAGGTTGACCTTCGCGTTGCCGAAGTCTCCAGCTTTGTACAACTGCTCGGCCTTCACGGCGAACGGTCGCGCCAGGGGACTCTTCACCTTGATCGGCCACTGCCCAACCTCGGGGGTCTCCTGCGGTGTCGGCGCCGTGGCGTCGAAGCGCAAGCGGCCCTCCGCCAGGCCCGCGTCGTAGAGCTTGCGTCGGGGCAGGTCGGTCAGGACCTTGTAGGCCTCCGCGCCACGCCGATAGATCTGCGCCGCGCGCTCGACCTTGGCGGGCTCCGCGCCCGCGCCCGCGAAGCGGTCGGGGTGATACTTGGCCGCAAAACGGTGAAACGCCCGCCGGACGTCTTCCGGGCTCGCGTCCTCTGCCACCTGGAGCAGCGTGTAGTAGTCGAGTGCCTGGAGCGGGTCGTCGCTCATGGCTCGCGCACGCTCGTCACGAGGGCCTGCTGACGCTGGCGCATGCGCTCTACCTCGGCATCGTCGTCGAGCGCGCCCACCAAGTTGACGCGGATCATCTGCAGCACGCCCGTCTGCATGTCCTTGGCGCGAACCTTGAGTGTTCCGTCCGCGTCCATGATGAACGTGACCTCGATGCGCGTCCTGCCGCGCGGCTGCGGGTTCAGCCCGCTGAGCTCGACCACGCCGAGCTCCTGGTTTTCGTTCAGTTTGCGCGATTCGCCCTGGCAAACACGCGCTCGCACGCTGTCCTGGAAGTCCTGACTCGTGCTGAACATGCGGCTCTGCTCGACCGGAATCGCCGCGTTCCGCTCGATGATCACCTCGGTGAATCCAGCCACCGTCTCGATGCGCAGGGTCTGCGGCGTGACGTCGAGCAAGAGCGGCGGCCTGCCGACCGGCAGCGCGAACTCCTCGGCCGCAGGGGGAGCAACCAGGCTGGGCTCGGAGTCGAGCAGAGGCGCTTCGAGCTCGGGCAGCGAGCCTGCCGTATCGAGCTCCTTGAACTCGAGAATCATCGAGCTCCGCCGCGCTCACCAGCTCGGCCGAGTCGTCCCAGTTGGGGGCGAGCACCGGGGGCAACGAGGACAGCAGCTTCGGCGGCGGAAACGAGGCGCGAGGATCCGCGGCAGGCGGCCTGCGGGGCTGAAAGGCAGGTCCCGCGGGCGCACGTTCTTCCGTAATCTGCGGGGGCTTCGGAATCGGGGCGCCCGGCGCCGTGGGGATGCGCTTGAGGGCGACCTTTCCGATCGCGATGGTACCCGTGTTCGGCGCATCTCCCTCGGGTTGGCCCGCGAGCGCAGCTCCCTGGATCGCCGCTCCTTGCGCGACGACCAGGTCGGGGTCGATGCTCGCGAGCGGCGCGCGGCCGAAGAAATGTTCGACCATTTGGCGCACCAAGGGCATGCGCGTACTGCCTCCGACGAGGATCACTTGGTCGAGTTGGGTTGGACGCAGTCCCCCGATGCGCAGCGCCTCCTCACACACCGTGAACGTGCGCGACACATGGCGCCGTGCGAGCTCCTGGAGCCGGTCGCGCGAGAGCGAAAACTTCATGTCGAGCGCGGCACCCGAGGGACCATAGGCAAGCTCTTCGACCGTGAGCTCGACGTCTTCCGCGCTCGAGAGCTGGCACTTGGCCCATTCGGCCGCAGCGCGCAGGCGCTCGTAGGCCTGCGCGTCCCGCCGCGCGTCATAGCGGTGCTGCGCCAGGAAGGCCTGGGCCATTTCGTCGGCCACGGTCACGTCGATATCGTCGCCGCCCAGGAAGGTGTCACCGGCCGTGGCCACCACTTCGAACACATCCCCCGCGAGCTCGAGGATGGTGATGTCGAAGGTGCCGCCGCCGAGGTCGTAGACCGCCACGCGCTCCCGGGTTTTCCCGTATCCACAGCCGTAGGCCAGCGCGGCCGCCGTGGGCTCGTTGAGGATGCGCAGCACGTCGAGCCCCGCCACTCGCCCTGCCGCCTTGGTGGCAGAGCGTTGCAGCTCGTTGAAGTTGGCGGGCACCGTGACCACCGCGCGCCGACACGGCTGCTTGAGGGCGTCCTCCGCGAGGGCACGGACGCCGCGCAGCACGAAGGCGCTGATCTCCGGCAACGTGTAGGTCTCACCGCGCGCCACCACCAAGGGGCCGCCCGTCGGTCCCTCCTGGAAAGCGAATGGCAAACGCTCCATGGCGCGCCGCACTTCTTCGCTATGGAAGGGCCGCCCGAGCAGGCGCTTGACGGAATAGATAGTGTTCGAGGCGTCGACTAAGCGCCGCTCACGCGCCGGATAGCCCGCCAAGACATCGCCACTCGGGTGAAACGAGACCACCGACGGGAAGAGCTTGTTGCCCTCCGCGTCGGCCAGCACCTGCACCTTGCCGTGGAGCGCGGCAGCGACGACCGAGTTGGTGGTCCCGAGATCGATGCCAAGGACCGGACTCACCATAGGGGGAGCATGCTACCACGGCTCGTTTCGGGGATCAGCCCTCGGAGTCCGGTTCCCCTGGCTCGGTATCACCTTCGGTCGCGTCACTGACCCCTTCGGGTGCATCGGCTGACTCGTCGTCGTCTTCCGCGGCGTCCTTCGAAATGGGCTCCACGTCCACGACACGCTCGTTTTCGCCGAGGCGAATCACGCGCACGCCCTGCGTGTTGCGGCCCACCTCGCGGATCTCCGAGCAACGTGTGCGAATGACGACGCCCGAATCGGTCACGCACATCAGCTGATCTTCGGCACGCACCAAGCAAAGCCGCACCAGCTCTCCGTTACGCTCGCTGGTGTCCATCGCGATGATGCCCAGACCGCCGCGTCCCTGCACGCGCCACTCGCTGATCGGCGTGCGCTTGCCGTAGCCGTTCACGCTGACCGTGAGCACCTGCTGGTCCTCGCTCTCCAGCACGTCCACGCCCACCACGCGGTCGCCCTCGCGCAGCTCGATGCCCTTGACGCCCATGGTGTCGCGGCCGGTGGGACGCACCTCGTCGACCTCGAAGCGGATCGACATGCCCTGCGCCGTGCCGATGAGCACGTGCTGGCCGCTCTTGACGATGCGCGCCGCCAGCAAGGCGTCGCCGTCTTCGATGGCCACGCCGATGATGCCCGTGACGCGAATGTTGGAGTAGGCGTCGAGAGACGTGCGCTTGACCTTGCCATTGCGGCTGCAGGTGAGCAGATCGGCGCCCTCCACGAACTCGCGGATCGGCACCACTGCGGCCACCCCTTCGCCGGCCTCCATGCCCACGAAGTTCACGATCGCGCGCCCGCGCGCCGTGCGGCTGCCGGCAGGGATCTCGTAGACCTTCTTGAGGTAGACCTTGCCGCGATCGCTGAAGAACAAGATGTGGGAGTGGTTGCGCGCCACGAACAGCTTGGTGACGAAGTCTTCTTCGCGCGTCTCCATGCCACGCGTGCCGCGGCCACCGCGCCCTTGCTCACGGTACTCGCTCACGGGCACACGCTTGATGTAGCCGGCATGGCTGACGGTCACGACGACCTCTTCGTCCGCCACCAGGTCTTCCATGCTGATGTCGCCCTCGGCGGGCACGATCTCGGTGCGCCGATCGTCGCCGTAGCGCTCGCGGATCTCCTGGAGCTCCTTGCTGATCACCTGCATCAGCAGCTTCTCGGAGGCGAGGATCGCCTCTAGGCCGCGGATGGTGTCGCACAGCTCGCCATACTCCTTGGCCAGTTTTTCTCCCTCGAGGCCCGTCAAGCGCGCCAGGCGCATCTCGAGGATGGCCTTGGCCTGACGTTCGCTGAGGAAGTAGTCGCCGCGCTGGCGGGCCGCCTCGATCTCGGCCTCGGGACGCCCGGCGCGCTTCACGAACGCCTCGAGTCCCTTGAGTGGCAGGGCCATCAACGCGTTGCGCGCGGTGTCGGTGTCAGGCGACTGACGGATGGTCTTGATCACGAGGTCAGTCTCGGTGATTGCCATGCCGAGACCCTCGATGATCTCCTTGTGTGCCTCGGCCTCGCGCAGCTCGAAGCGCGTACGGCGCGTCACCACCTCACGGCGGTGAGCGATGAAGTGCTCGAGCATCTCCTTGAGGTTGAGCACCTGCGGGCGGCCGCCCACGATGGCCAGCTGGATCACACCGAAGGTGCTCTGCAGCGGGGTCATCTGGTAGAGCTTGTTGAGGACGATCTGCCCCACCGCGTCGCGCTTGAGCTCGATCACGATGCGCATGCCGTCGCGATCGCTCTCGTCGCGCAGATCGCTGATGCCCTCGATGCGCTTCTCTTTGACGAGTTCGACGATCTTCTTGAGCAGCTCGGACTTGTTGACCTGGTAGGGAATCTCGGTGATCACGATTTGCTCGCGATCGTTTTTCCCGGCCAAAGGCTCGATGGTCGCCCGCGCGCGCATCACCACGCGGCCACGGCCGGTCTCCAGGGCCTGACGGATGCCGCCGGTGCCGTAGATGAAGCCCGCGGTGGGGAAGTCCGGCCCCTTCACGCCGAGTCGACCGCCCTCGGCCTCGTCGAGCATCAGCTGCGCGCTGCTGAGCAGCGGGTCGTCGATCAGGCGCAGCGTGGCGTCCACCACCTCTCGCAGGTTATGCGGCGGGATGTTGGTGGCCATGCCGACGGCGATGCCGCCGGAGCCGTTGACCAGCAGGTTGGGGAAGCGCGACGGCAGCACCAGCGGCTCGCGCTCGCTGTCGTCGAAGTTCGGCCCGAAGTCGACGGTCTCCTTGTCGATGTCTGCGAGCAGCTCGCTCGACAGACGATCCATGCGCACCTCGGTGTAACGCATGGCGGCCGGCGGATCGCCGTCGACCGAGCCGAAGTTGCCCTGGCCGTCCACCAGCGGGTACCGCATGGAGAAGTCCTGGGCCATGCGGACCAGGGCGTCGTAGACGGACTGATCGCCGTGAGGATGGTACTTACCGAGCACGTCGCCGACGATGCGCGCGGACTTCTTGTAGGCCTGGTTGTAGACGACCTTCTGCTCTTGCATGGAGTAGAGGACGCGCCGATGCACCGGCTTCAAACCATCGCGCACGTCGGGGATCGCGCGCCCGATGATCACGCTCATCGCGTAGTCGAGGTAGGAGGTGCGTAGCTCGTCTTCGAGTGCGACCGCGACCTTCTGGGAATCCGCCATGCTCAGCTGCCTCGTGTGATTGTCCGTGCGCGCGGCCCGCGCGCCTCTCAGGCTCGAGGTGGGCGGGCGGCCATCCCGCTCCGGTCCGTGCGCGGGGCCCCGCGCACATCTCTATCGCGCGTACGCGTACGCGTGCGCGCGCGACCCCTCGAGTGAGCGCGCACGGTATCACGTCGGAGCGCCGGAGGCACCTGTGAGCTGCACCGCCAAGGCTGCGTTTTGGCGAGCCCTTTCGGCGATCTGGGGGCCCCTGGAAGCAGGCCCTCCCAAGGCCCGGACCTGTGATAGGGTGGATTCATGCGTCGGCGCTCCTGGCTCCTGGCCCTGCTCTCGCTCGCTGCCCTCCCGGCAGTGGGCGGTTGCGGCACCACGCCGACGCTCCCTCTGCCCCCGCCCGTGGCCTCCGTGGGTCAGTCCGTGAATGGGCTGGTGCTGGTCGAGGGCCAGGTTCTCCCCCGCGCGTTCGTCTCCGTCTTCAACGAGCGGACCGAGGCGGGAGTCATCACCCGTGCCGACATGGAGGGCGCCTTTTCGGCCGAGCTCGAGGGCGAGGTCGGCGACGTGCTGACCCTCTGGCAGGAGCACGAGGGGGACACCGGCGAGCGCAAGACGTTGGTCGTGCCGGCGCCACGCTGAGGCCGTAGCCACCCACGGCTGAACGAGGCTCCGAGCATGTCCACGGGACCACCGCCGAAGCCCTGAACAAACGCCCGGGTTTCACGCGGTTTTTTGATTTTTTCCGCGGCTGGTCATAGAGCTAGCTCGGGGAGCGTCTTCCCCCGCTCGCCAGTTTCGAGCGGGCCTCGAGGACGGGAAGCAATGGACACCGCGATGCGCGATCTCGACCAGCTACGCGAGCGCGGCGAGCAGACCACCGGACGCAAGGTGGGCCTGTTCGCGCTGGCCGGAGTGCTGTCGGTCACGGCCGTGTTGGCCATGGTCCTCACGCTTCAAGACGGGGACGCCAAGGCCGCCCAGCCGAGCCCGGATCTGCTGGCCCAGCTGGCCCTCGCGCCCTCCCCCACGGATCCTGCTGCCCCGTCCAAGTCGGCGGAGGTTCGACTCGACTCCCTGTCGTTCCCCACCACGCTGCTGGACCGCGACGAGGTTGCCCTCGAGGCAACCGTGCGCGCGGCCGAGGCCGAACACGAACAGCTCACCGGAGTGGCGCGCCCCGGCCTCGACCTGCCCACGCCGAGCGTGGCCGAGGTGCCCGCGGCGCAACTCGCCGGAGCCGACCGAGCGCGCCTCGCGCGCGTGGCCAAGCACGATCCGATGGTGGCCGAGACGCAGCCGACGCACACGGCCGAGACGGCGCCAGTGGGACACGAAGGTACGTACACATTGCAGGTCGTATCCTACGAGCGCCGCGAGGAAGCCGAAGAGTTCGCCAAGACCCTGCGCACCCGCGGCCACAAGGCCTACGTCATGCAGGCTGAGGTCCCGGAGCGGGGGCGCTTCTATCGCGTTCGCGTGGGTCCCTTCAGCGCGCGCCAGGAAGCCCGCGACTACCAGGACAAGTTCGAAGCCGACGAGCACATGCGCACCATCCTGGTGAGCAACAAAGACAAGCACGTCGACTAGAGCGCCACCGCGCGACGCCAAAAACGCTGGTAGGATCGTCTGCATGGACGAACAGACCTTCCACGCCCTGCTGGCCAAGGGCGCCCAGCACAAGGCGAGCGACGTTCTGCTCAAGGTCGGACAACCCCCTGCATTCCGGGTCGGCGGCGATCTGCACTACATGAATGCAGATAAGCTCAAGGCCGCCCAGACCCAGCGGCTCGCGGAGATCGTGCTCTCGCAAACGCGCTTCTCCGGCTCGCTGCTGGACCTCCGCGAATACGACTGCTCGTACGCGGTGCAGGGCGTGGGTCGCTATCGCGTGAACATCTTCCGCCAGCGCCAGTCGCTGGCCCTCGCCATGCGGGCCATCCCACACACCATCCCGACCTTCGATCAGCTCGGGACACCCGCAGCGGTGCGCAACTTCGCGGAGCTCGAGCGCGGCCTGGTGCTGGTGGTCGGCGCCGCGGGCAACGGCAAGTCCTCCACGCTGGCGGCGGTGATTGGCGAGATGAATCGCACGCGTCGCCTGCACATCGTGACCATCGAAGATCCCATCGAATTCATCCACACCGACGCGCTGTCCTCCGTCTCACAGCGCGAAGTGGGCCTCGACACCGAGTCCTTCGCCAGCGCTCTGCGCTCTGCGCTGCGCCAGGATCCCGACGTCATCCTGATGGGCGAGATCCGCGACGAGGAGACGATGGACACCGCGCTGAAGGCGGCCGAGACCGGCCACCTGGTACTCTCCAGCCTGCACACCCCGGACGTGGCGCGCACCGTGGGACGCGTGATCTCCCTTTGCGGCAGCCAGGATCCCCAAGAGATCCGCGATCGCTTCGGGGACGCCCTCAAGGGCATCGTGGCTCAACGCCTGTTGCCGCGGGTGGACGGCGGCATGTGCGCCGCCACCGAGGTACTCGTCAACACCCCCACGGCCCGCGAGTCCATCAAGAAGCCCGACGGCAATCTCCCGCTCAAGGACGTGATGGAACGCGGCACGCATCCGTACGGGATGCAGACCTTCGAGATGCACGTGAAGGAGCTGGTGCGGGCCGGAATCATCAGCGTCGAAACCGCACGCGCGACACTGGGCTAGAAGCGCTCGAGTCGGCTCGCGTGCTCAGCGGCTGGCGACCTGCGCGGTGACCTTCTTGGGCGCCTCGAGCAGGTAGTAGCGCAGCGCCTCGCGGGCCAAGTAGGGGGCCTTGATGCGCCACTTGGGCGAGTTGACGATCAGCGCTGCCACGGCGATCTTCGGATCCTTGGCGGGCGCGAAGCCGACGAACCAGGTGTAGCCGCGATAGGGCCGCTCCTTGCTCAGTGTGCCCGTCTTCCCTGCCACCTCCACGCCCGGCAAGAACGGATTGCCCTTGGCGTCGAAGAAGGTCTTGCGCGCGGTGCCCTGCGCCACGGTGGTGCGCATCATGCGCGCCATCAAGTCGGCCGTGCGGCGCTCCAATACGCTGCGATGCAGCTCCGGCTCCGCCCGCGAAACCAGCTTGCCGCTGGGATCCACGATGCGATCGACGATCTGCGGGCGCATCATGCGACCGTGATTCGCTACCGTCGCCGCGATCAGCGCGGCGTGCAGGGGCGACATGTGCATGTGCCAGAACCCGGCAGCCGTGCGGGCGAACTCCACGGGCTCGCTGGGCACGTCGGCCACGCCGGACTCCACCTTGGCGTCGAAGGGCAGGCTCTCACCGAAGCCGAAGGCGCCCGCGTAGCGCGAGAGCTTGGTGCTATCGAGGTGCTTGAGCGCAAGCTTGCCGAAGACGGCATTGACCGAGAACCCGAGTGCGCCCGACAGCGAGATGCACGCCGTGTCGAGCTTGGGGTTGTCGGTGAGCTCAGCCAGGCCGAGCGCACTGGCTCCTCCGTGGTAACAGACGTTGCTCTCCGGGGTGAGCCCCTGGTCGAGCAACGCGGAGCCCGTGATCAACTTGAACACCGAGGCCGCCGGGGGGGACGGGTCGAGTACGTGATCGCGTGCGTCGCTCGGATCCTCGCTATGGCTGACATAGGACAGCACGCGCCCGGTGCTGGGCTCGATGGCGATAAAGCCGGCCTGCGGCACCTGGTAGCGCTCGAGCAGTCCCGAAACGAAGCCATCGAACGCCGGGTCCACGGTAAGGGTCGCCTGGTAGTCCTGCGCCAGCGGGCTCGTGTAATGCCCCGCTTCGAGCTGGCGTTCCCGCGGATTGAACCCCTTGAGCAGGGCGTCGCGGGTGGGCTGCTTGGGACGCACCGGAGCCGGCCGGCGTTCCTCCGCGGGGGCAGCGCCGGCCGAGCGAATCCCCACCGCCAACCCGAAGGAGGACAGCGCCAAAACCAGGCCGACGAGCGTGCGACGAGACGAGAGCCCCATGGATCTTCTACGCTAGCTGCCCGCCCATCGAACCGTCAAAAACGGTGCGAGGTCGAGGCGCGTGCTAGTTTTGCGGGACGCAAGACCGCATCGTCGAAGCGCGCCCTCGGGCGCGCGAGCGAAGAGGGAGGACCCGTGACCGCGGACCGCATCCGGATTGATTACGCCCTGGCCATGAGCGAAGGAGTGGGCGCCGGAGGCGCGCCGAGCGCCGAGGTCCTGGCCGCGGAGCAGGATGCGTTCGCTGCCGCCCTAAAGCGGGTCATGGCAGCGGTCGACGGGGGCGTGCTCGGCTTCTGGAAATTGCCGGACGACCTGGCCCAAGCCGATGACAGCGAGCGGCTGGCGCAGAAGCTCGGCCAAGACATCGACGACGTGCTGGTGCTGGGCATCGGCGGTTCGTCGCTGGGCGCGCGCGCTGCGTTGACCGCGCTCTCGCCGGCCCTCGCGAGCGTGGGACTGGGCAGCGGACCGCGCGTTCACCTCCCCGATAACAGCGACCCCTGGCTGTTCAAGGCGCTGCTCGAGAAGCTCACCCCGAAGCGCACGCTGGTGCTCGTGGTCTCCAAGTCCGGTGGCACCGTAGAGACCGCGGCGCAGATGCTGTGCGCAGAGCAGTGGCTCGAGCAAAGCCTCGGCAAGTCCGCATTGCCTCGACACATTGTCGCCATCACCGATCCCGAGAAGGGCACCTTGCGGGCCCACGCGCGCGAGCTCGGACTCCCCACGCTCGCCATCCCGAGCAACGTCGGTGGCCGCTTTTCCGTGCTGACGCCTGCGGGCCTGTTGCCCCTGTACCTGTCGGGCATCGACGCCCGAGGCCTCCTGCGTGGCGCCAAGGCGATGGCCATCCGCTGCGAGAACCCCAAGTTGCTGGAGAATCCGGCTGGCATCATCGCGAGCCTGCACACGCTGCACATGCGGCTCTATCAGCGCAACATCCACGTGCTGATGGCCTACGCCGACGCGCTGCGCCCCACGGCCGCCTGGTTCGTGCAGCTCTGGGCCGAGAGCCTGGGAAAGCGCATCGATCGCAAGGGCCGCGTGGTGGAGCTCGGCCCGACCCCGCTGCCAGCCGTGGGCGCCACCGATCAGCACGCTCAGGTGCAGCTCTTCATCGAGGGACCGCGCGACAAGCTGGTCACCTTCATCGCCGTCGATCGCCCCGCGACGGACCTCACCATCCCGAGCGTGCCTGGCGACAACGCCTACCTTGGCGGACATAGCCTCGCCGAACTGCTCGACGCCGAGCGGCGTGGAACGGCATTGGCCCTCGCCCGCAACGGCAGACCAAGTCTCTCCGTCCATCTGCCACGCCTCGACGCCGAACAGCTCGGTGGATTGTTCTTCCTGTTCGAGGCCGCCACGGCGTTCGCCGGCGAATTGCTCGACATCGACGCCTTCGATCAGCCCGGCGTCGAAGAGGGCAAGCGTCTCGCCTTCGGTCTGTTGGGTCGCCCAGGTTACGAAGCGCAGCGGGAAGCGGTGCTCGAGAGCGAGAAACAGCGGCCGGCCAGATATCAAGTATGATTCTTTACTAAAATTTACGTACTCGTGAGGGGCGGAAACTTCACTCGAACTTTCGGGACCTCCCGCGACCGGGATACACTTGGGGCGTGTCGAAGGACTCAGGTCGCCTGTCGCCCGAAAACACGGTCGTCACCATCGTCGCGCCCGATCCCCAACGTCAACAGGGGGGGAAGGAAGCCTGCCTGGTGGTGATCATCGGGGACGAAATAGGGAAGCGCGTGCGCTTGGAAGAAGCGGACGTGTTGATCGGCCGCGCCTCCACGACCGACATCCAGCTCGACATGGATAACGTCTCGCGTAACCACGCACTCGTTACGCGCACCGCGCTGGGCTGGGTGCTGCGAGACCTGGGCTCCACCAACGGCACCTTCGTGAACGACGCCCGTGTGGACGAGCGCGCGCTGAAGGACGGCGACCAGATCCGCATCGGGCGCGCCATGCTCAAGTTCCTGCGCGGCGGCAACGTCGAGGCCCAGTACCACGAAGAGATCTACCGGTTGATGACCATCGACGGTCTCACCCAGGTCCACAACAAACGCCACTTCCAGGAGTCGCTGGAGCGCGAGTTCGCCCGCAGCAAGCGCTACGGCAATCCGTTCGCCCTGGTGCTGTTCGACATCGACCACTTCAAGAAGATCAACGACACCTACGGCCACTTGGCCGGTGACGAAGTGCTGCGTGGCATGGGCGCCCTGCTCAAGAAGCGCGTGCGCACCAACGACATCGTGGCGCGCGTCGGCGGCGAGGAGTTCGCCGTGATCTTGCCCGAGGCAGGCAAGCCAGGCGGAGTCGCGTTGGCCGAAAAGATTCGGCGTTTGGTGGAGACCGAGCCGTTCGTCTACAACGGCGTCACGATTCCGGTCACCGTCAGCCTGGGCGTCTCCGGCTACGAGCCCCACCTCGAGAATAGCGAGGCCATGGTGAGCGAGGCCGACGAGAAGCTCTACGAAGCCAAGCGCGGTGGTCGCAACCGCGTCTGCTCCTGAGCGCTCGGCATCGCGTCGCATCGTCGGTGAACCTCGAGAAGCCTCGAGGCCGACGTGTCAGGTTCAGCCGAACAACACCGAGCGCCTTGAGTTCTTGCCCTGGGTAAGCAGGCCCTGGAGGATGCCGCGGATCTGCTCGTTCAAGCGATGCACGAGGAGCACGTCTTCGGCAGCCTCGGGCCCGTAACCGTCGAGCTCGATAGGATCGCCGATGAGGATGCGCCACTTGATGGGTGCCGGTAGCAAGCCCATCGGACCCAGCCACGGGAACGTGGGGGTAATCGGAAAGTGCTCCGAGCCCAACAGGCGCGCCAGCACGCGCGAGTTCGCCAGCACCGGATTGGTCTCCTCGGCCCCAATGATGGCGGTGGGGATGATGGGCGCGCCGAGCTTGAGCGCCAGCTTCACGTAGCCGCCGCGGCCGAAGCGCTGCAGCTGGTAGCGATCGCGGAACAACTTGCGCGAGCCCTGGGCTCCCTCGGGGAAGGCCACCACGAGCTTGTCCTGAGCCAGCAGTCGCTCGGCGTTTTCCTGGCAGGCACGCACCGCGCCGAGGCGGTTCATGAACACGCCTAGGAACGGATAGTGGAAGACCGAGTCCTCGGAAAGCCAGCGCAGCGGGGGCAGCTCCGATCGTTCCATGCGCAGGGCCGTGCGCAGGACCAGGCCGTCCCAAGGCAGCGCGCCCGAGCGATTGGCGACCATCAGCGCCTTCCCCTGGGTGGGCAAGTGCTGTGCTCCCTCCACCGTGACGCGGAAGTAGTGCTTGCAGAGCGTCTCCAGCACGGGGCGCGCGCTCTCTTCGACGTGCGGATCGAGGCCGAACTCGTCGACGTCGGCGCTCAAACTGCGCATGCCATGGGCGCCGTACTGGCGGAAGTAGTAGTCCGTGGAGAGCAGGGACTTGGCACTGCCGATGGCAGCGGCGTCACCCCTGGGTTCCGATGCGCTCGAACCGCGGGCCAGGCGCGTGGCCGGGCGCATGCCCGTACGATGCTCGCGTTCGAGGTCGGTGGTGTCGCTCGCCGCGGCGCGGCTGCCATCCACCACGTCGGGCATGGGTGCGCTGTCGCGCCAGATGTCGTCGTCCTCTTCGTGCTGAGGCTTCAGCGGGGTGACGCTGGGCCGGCTGAGCTCGGGCTGCGCCTCGAACACGCCGCGCGGGGCGACGCTCGAGGGACGCTTCGACGGACGGGCAACGACCTCTGCCGCGTGCTGCGCGGGGACAACGATGCTCGCCGGAGGTGCGGGGACCTCCGAGACAGGCTGCGCGGGAGCGGCACTGGCAGCTGCTTCTTCGGTGAGATCAGCGGGAGGGCGCTCGCTCCCCTCACGCCGTTTACCCGTGCTCGGGCGACGGGCCGAGACGCGCGCGCGCGAAGCCGATCCCGCGTTGCCAGCCAGATCGCCGGCGGGAGGCGGTGGCACCGATGATGGCTCTGCGGACACCACAGGGGCCCCGGTCAGTGGCTCGGGGGTCGCGGCGACGGGCGTCGCCTGGGGTGGCGGCACACTAGGGCGCTGCGAGGGGCGCGCGGACGGGCGCTTGGGGCGATCGGGCGGATTCATGCGTAGGCCTCGGTAAGTAGACGGGCCTCCCGTAGGCGCAAGGTGGCCCCGAACTCGAGGACCGCTTCGCGGGTGGTGTAGCCGGGGGAGAAACCGAGTTCCGAACGCGCCTTTTCGCCATCTGCCACGCAGAGATGCCGCAAAAACTGCAGCATGGGCGCGGGCACGTCGGAGAGTCCCGAGAACCACAGGAGCGCGCCGATGCGCTCGGCGACGAAGTGGGGGAGTGGCAAATTGGCCCTTCCCGCAAGCTTGATTACGGTGGACACGGGGAGCACGCCTTCGGCAGCGATGTTGAAAATCCCGGACACATCGCGATCGATGGCGAGCTTGAGGGCGGCCAAGGCATCGACCTCGTGGACGAACTGCAAGAGCGGGTCGAACCCCAAGAGCGTGGGCACCACGCCGCGGGCCAACCAGCGCGTGATGTAGCTTTCCACAGTGGGCCCAATCATGGGCGCGAAGCGCAACACGCTGACCCGGGCGTCCTGGTGGTCGCGGGCATAGGCCTGAACCTGGTTCTCCGCGTCAATCTTGTCACCCAGGAAGGAGCAGCCCGCGAGCCCCCGCAAGGGGTGAGCTTCGCTGAGGAAGTTGGGGTTGTCGAAGCGGGGGCCGTAGAGTTGGGTCGACGACGCCAGTACGAATTTCTGTACCGGTCGCTCGCGGCAAGCGTGCAGCACGTGCAGCGTACCGACGCTCTCGATCTCGTGGGCCCAGGCCGTATTCCGCGTCGGGCTGGCCAAAAATCCGAGATGGACGAAGGTATCCACCGCCTCGGCGGCCAAAATTTCCGCGATCCGGGCCGAGGCGTTCGGCTGCGTGCGATCTACCACGTACGAGCGCGTCTTGGGACCCGCGCTCACCGGTACCTGATCGTCGATCACCACCAGGCGCCGCGCGCGATCGTCCTCCTCCAGCAGGCCGAGCAAGTTCCGCCCCAAGAAAGTGCGCGCGCCGGTGAGCGCGATAACTCGCTCCCCGGCCCGCTGACCGCCCTGTTTTCGTACGATGCCAGCAGCGTTACCCACTCCGCCTTGGGTCATTCCCATGCACTCCCGTCTCGTCGGTTGCCGACATTAGGCGGCTCACCAGGAGCGGTCAACGCAACCCGCGCCGCGCCGCGTCGAGCCGGTGAAGGTGCCGAGCGCGGCAAACGTCCGGGGATCTTGCGTGTCGTACATGCACGCAGTCTTGACCCCCCAGGGTCCATTGTTATGTTGCCCTTTTACCTGGGGGCGCACAGGCGAATGGCGCTACAGTTAACCAAGTGCCGCTCGCAATCTCCGCGACGGCCTTTGAGCGGGACAACATGACCGACGCAGACGAAAAGTTCGCACCCGATTTCGACGAGCAGGAGATGGATCTCACCGAAGAGATCCCGCTCCTTCCGATTCGCAACGCAGTGCTGTTTCCCGGCGCCGTGGCTCCCTTCGACGTAGGTCGCGAGAAGTCGGTTGCTCTGGTCGAGGACATCGAGAACCAGAGCCAGCCCATCATCGTGATCTTCGCCCAGCGAGATCCCTCCACGGACGATCCGGGCCAGGACGAGCTCTATCCGGTCGGTGTCGCAGCGCGAGTGCTCAAGGCGCTCAAGCACAGCTCCGGCAACTACAGCTTGATCCTGCAGGGCCTCGTGCGCGTGCGCATGGAGCACGTCACGGTCTCGGCCCCGTACCTGAAGTCGCGAGTCTCGCGCCTCGATGAGCCCAAGGTCGATGACGTGGAGGCGGAAGCCCTCGCCATGAGCTTGCGGGACATCGCCAAGCAGGTGATCCAGCTGATGCCCGAGCTGCCGCGCGAGGCGGGCTCCCTGATCGATTCGATCCAGGAGCCGGGCCAGCTGGCCGATCTGGTGGCGGCCAACCTCGACACCCCGGTGGACGAGAAGGCGGCCCTGCTCGAGACCCTCGACGTCAAGGAGCGCATTCGCAAGGTCCTGCGCCTGCTCACCCGGCAGCTCGAGATTCTCAAGATGCGCGAGCGCATCAACTCCCAGATCAAGGAGGAGATGGGGAAGAACCAGCGCGAGTACGTGCTGCGTCAACAGCTCAAGGCCATCAAGGAGGAGCTCGGGGAGGAAGATGGCGACCAGGGTGACCTGGACGTGCTCGACGAGCGCATCGCCAAGGCCAACCTGCCCACCGAGGCGGAGAACGTCGCGCGCAAGCAGCTCAAGCGCCTCCGGACCATGCAGGTCGGCTCGGCCGAGTACACGGTCGTGCGCACCTACATCGACTGGATCCTCGACGTGCCGTGGCACCAGCAGACCACGGACAAGATGGACATCGCCCAGGTGCGCCAGGTCCTCGACGAGGACCACAGCGGCCTCGACAAGGTCAAGAAGCGCATCGTCGAATACCTCGCGGTCCGCAAGCTCAAGCCCGACAAGCAGTGGCCCCATCCTCTGCCTCATCGGTCCCCCCGGCGTCGGCAAGACCTCGCTCGGCCGCTCCATCGCGCGCGCCCTCGGACGCAAGTTCGTGCGCAACTCGCTGGGTGGCGTGCACGACGAGGCCGCCATCCGCGGTCACCGCCGCACCTACGTGGGCGCCCTCCCCGGCCAGGTCATCCAGGGCATGAAGAAGGCGGGCACCATCAACCCGGTGTTCATGCTCGACGAGATCGACAAGATCGGCCACGACTTCCGCGGCGACCCCGCGGCGGCCTTGCTCGAGGTGCTCGATCCGGAGCAGAACGACACGTTCTCCGATCACTACCTGGAGATCCCGTACGATCTGTCCCGCGTGATGTTCGTCGCCACCGCCAACGTGGCCGATACCATCCCGGCTCCGCTCCGCGACCGCATGGAGATCCTCGAAATCCCCGGCTACACACGGCGTGAGAAGCTCGACATCGCGCGCGACCACCTGATCCCCAAGCAGCTCGAGGAGCACGGTCTCTCCAAGGAGCAGCTGTCGATCCAGGACGCTGCGGTCGAGTCCTTGATCGACCACTACACGCGCGAAGCGGGCGTGCGCAACCTGGAGCGCCAGGTGGCGAGCGTGATCCGCGGCGTGGCGGTGAAGGTGGCCGAGGGCAACGTCGGTCCCTACAAGATCGAGAACGGCGAGGGCGTGCGCGAGTTCCTCGGGCCCCAGCGCTTCACCAGTGAAGTGGCCGAGCGCACCTCGGAGTTCGGCGTGGCCACCGGCCTCGCTTGGACCTCCGTGGGTGGCGAAATCCTCTTCATCGAGGCCACGCGCATGCACGGCTCGGGCAAGCTCCAGCTCACGGGCCAGCTGGGCGACGTGATGAAGGAGTCCGCGCAGGCGGCCCTCAGCTACGTGCGCACCAGGGCCAAGCTGCTCAACATCCCGGAGGACTTCCTGGAGAAGAGCGACTTGCACATCCACATCCCCGCGGGCGCCATGCCCAAGGACGGCCCTTCTGCGGGCGTGACCATGATGACGGCCATCGTCTCGCTGCTCACCGAGATCCCGGTGCGCAACGACGTCGCGATGACCGGCGAGATCACGCTGCGTGGGCGCGTGCTGCCGGTGGGCGGCATCAAGGAGAAGGTGCTGGCGGCCCATCGCGCGGGCATCAAGCACGTGATCCTGCCCGAGCGGAACATGGCGGACATCGAAGAAGTACCGCAGGAAGTCCGCGAGGAGCTCGAGTTCCATCCCGTGCAGAAGATGGAAGAAGTGCTGCGCTTCGCGCTGACCACGCCCGAGAAGCTCAAGCTCGGTGGTGGTGAAAAGGGCGAGAAGAAGAAGAGCGGCAAGAGCGCCTCGGCGCAACCCGCAGGCTGAGCTAGGCCCACGTCCCCATTCGGGAAATCTCGAACGGCCAGGTCGAATAGACTTGGCCGTTTTTGTCATTCCCGCCGCACTGTCGGTTTGCTACATCCGCTGGATGGGGGACATGCAAAAGATCATGCGGGCGGCGGTGCTTGGCGCGGGTTCGTGGGGCACGGCGCTCGGCAAAGTGCTCGCGGAAAACGGCATTCAAACCACGTTGTGGGGACTCAAGACCGACCCCATCCAAGAGATCAACGAGCAGCACGAGAACCCGAAGTATTTGTCGGGCATCAACCTCCCCTCCAACCTGCGCGCCACCGACTCCCTCGAGGCAGCGCTGGAAGGAGTCGACCTCGTGATGCTGGTGGTCCCTTCGCATGTGCTGCGTGAAGTCGCGAATCAGCTCGCCCCACGCCTGCCCCTGGGCATCCCGGTGATCACGGCCATCAAGGGCATCGAGAACGACTCGCTGATGCTGCCGTCGCAGATCCTCGAGAGCATCTTGCCCAAGGATCGCCACGCCCAGCTCACGTTCCTGGCCGGCCCGAGCTTCGCCCGCGAGGTCGCGCAGGGAATCCCCACCGCCGTCCTGGTGGCAGCCCATTCCTCCGCCTACGCCGAGCGCGCCCAGAGCGCGCTCAATAACAGCCGACTCCGCGTGTACAGCACCGACGACATCATCGGCGTCGAGGTCGGCGGAGCCCTGAAGAACGTGGTGGCGATCGCGGCGGGCATCTCGGATGGGCTCGGCTTTGGGCACAACTCACGGGCAGCGTTGATCACCCGTGGACTCGCCGAGATCGGTCGTCTGGCCACCAAGTTGGGCGCGCACCCCATGACCATGAGCGGCCTGTCCGGCATGGGCGATCTCGTGCTCACGTGCACGGGCGATCTGTCGCGCAATCGACACGTGGGCATCGAGCTCGGAAAAGGCAAAAAGCTCCCGCAAATCCTGGGAGAAATGACGATGGTGGCGGAGGGCGTCCGCACCACCAAGAGCGCGTTCGAGCTGAGTCGCCGCGAGCAGGTGCCAATGCCCTTGGTGGAGGGCATGTACCGCATCCTCTACGAGCACGCCGACCCGCGCAACGAGGTGGCCGACCTGATGGCGCGCTCTCCACGGCCGGAACGCGACGACCTGCGCGAGTCCGAGCCACCCGGGAGGGCGTGATACGCTGGGCCCCATGAGCTCCAAGTGGCGTCCCGAGCTCCCGTACATCCTGCTGTTGCCGCTGATCGTCGCGGCCGCCGGAGTGCTCAGCTATTACACGTGGGACACCGCTTCGCGCTTCGAGGAGCTCGGCGCCAGCTCCATCGCGCACAGCACATTGCTCCTGGTCGAGGAGAAGGTCGACCGCATCGAACAGCAGATCATCTCGCGCGACAACGCGGTGTTTCACCTGGTGGACGTGAGCGACCCCGACGGCCTGCGCACACGCTGGCTGCCGCTGGCGGAGCGGGTCTCGCCCAGCGTGCGCGCGGTGCTGATATTGAGCGATGATCTCGAGGTCGTGGACTACGCGGCCCGCGCCACGCCCGACGAGCAGAAGGCCTTCCTACGCCTGTTCAAGAAGAAGCTGGCCCCCGAGCTCTCGCTATCCGAGCTCGGCAACGAGCAGCTGCGGCATCTGCACATCACGCTGAACGGCACCAGCTACCTCATCTCGTACATGGCGACCACCTACGAAGGCACGACCTTCATCGTCGTGGCGCACCACGACACCGGGTACATCGTGCGCGAGGAGTTTCCCCGCCTGTTCGCCAACGAGGAGGCGCGGGCCTACTTCAACATCGTCGACGACGACGGCAAGCGCATGTTCGGCGACAGCCTGGCCAAGGTCGCCGACTACCTGGTGGGCAAGCGCTTTCCCACTACCCTGTATCGCTGGCGCCTGCAGCTCGCGCCCAAGGACGCGCCCTTGCTCGAGCAACAGGCGCGTCAGCGAGAGTTCAACAAGGCGGCCCTGATCGGGTCTTCTGCGCTCATCCTGGTGGTCGCAGTGGCTTTCTTCCTGTTCGCCTCGCTGCAGGAGCGCCGCCTCAACGCCCTCAAGAGCGACTTTATCGCCAACGTATCTCACGAGTTGAAGACGCCGCTGTCCGTGGTGCGCATGTTCGCGGAGATGTTGATGACGGACCGCGTGACCTCGCCGCAGAAGCAGCGCCAGTACCTCGAGATGATCGGGCGTGAATCCGAGCGTCTGAGCGGCCTGATCGAGAATGTGCTCGACTTCGCGGCGCTGGAGCGCGGCAAGCAGACCTACGCACGCGAGGAGGCTGATCTGGCCGAGATCGTACAGCGCGGTGTGGAGACGGTGCGTCCGCGCCTGGAGAACGTGGAGCTCCGGATGAGCCTGCCGGAGGCGGTGCCCAGCGTGTCGGTGGATCCGCAGGCGGTGCTGCTCGCCGTGATCAACCTGATCGACAACGCGGTGAAGTACGGCGAAGGCTCTCCCATCGACGTCAGCCTGCTGGTGCAGAAGCGCGAGATCTGGATCCAGGTGCGCGATCGTGGCCCCGGCATTCCGCGCGAAGAAACCCGGCGGGTCTTCGACCGCTTCTATCGGGTGCGGCGTCCCGGCCAGCAGGTTCGCGGGTCGGGCATCGGGCTGTCACTGGTGAAGCACATCGCCGACGCCCACGGCGGACGCGCCTGGGCCGAGAATGCCCCCGACGGCGGCGCGATCGTGAGCTTCTCGGTGGCGCGGGAGCGCGGGGATAAGCGGGCGTTCCCGGCCAGCGAAGCGACATTGAACGACCCGCCCGAAGGTGTACCCTCGTCGAGGTCATCATGACCGGACCCAAGACCATCCTGCTCGTCGAAGACGACCCGAGCCTGGCACTCGGGCTGGTGGACGCGCTCGAATTCGAGGGTTTTCGCGTGCTTCACGCGGCGCGTGGGGTGGACGCGATCGAGCAGGCCAAGCGCAACGGCCCGGACTGCATCATCCTCGATCTCATGCTCCCGGACCTGAACGGCTACCAGGTCTGCGAGCAGCTCCGGCGGGGCGATCCGCGGACCCCGATCGTGATGCTCACCGCCCGCAGCCAGGAGGCCGACAGAGATCCGGGGCCTCGACGCCGGAGCGGACGACTATGTGACCAAGCCCTTCTCGGTGGGCGAGCTGGTCGCCCGTATTCGGGCCATCTTCCGGCGCACGGCCCGCAACACGGGCTCCGATCAGCCATTTACCATCGGGGAAGCCACCATCGACCCCGGCAGCCATACGCTCACGCGGGGAGAGATCTCCGAGCAGCTGTCTTTCTACGAAGTGGAGCTCTTGAAGCTGTTGTTCGAGCGCAAAGGCCAGCCGGTCTCCCGCGACGATATCCTGCGCAAGGTCTGGGGGGTGGATGCCAACCCCACCAACCGCACGGTCGACAACTTCGTGGTGAAGCTGCGCAAGAAGATCGAGGCGGAACCGGCCCAACCGCGTCACATCCTCACGGTCTACGGCCTGGGCTACAAGCTGGTCCCATGAAGCGGTTCCCCGAAGCCCCACCCGCTTGGGGACTTTGCTCTCACGAGGGCCGGCCGCTTCGACGTTGACAGTCCCCTCCCAGGCACCTAGAAGAGCCCCCAAGACGGGTCAAACCTTGGGAGACACGGGCAATCGTCGCAGCGCAGGGTGGTATGCAGGGGCGGCCACGTTTTGGCTCCTTGCCGCCTGGCTCATCACCGTGGGTCTCAGCTCCATCATTCCCCAGATCTTTTGGCCTTCTGGGGGCGCAGCCGTATCGGGTTCGTGCGAACCTGCGCTGGTGAAGCTGAAGCAAGAGCTGCTGACACGGGCCAGCCAGAGCGTGGCTGACGCCCCCGAACCCAGCGACCGCGAGCAGCTCGAGAAATGGCTGCGCGACTGGGACCACCGCTTGTCGGTGGCGCGTCCGACCTGCAATCCAACCGAGCAACAAGCCTGGGCAGAACTGCTTCGCCTGCGCCACGGCATGCACGCCCTCATCGAGCGTTTCGACCGCGAAGAGGCACCTCGCATTCGCAAACTCGAAGCGCTCCTTTCAACCGGCGCCGCGCAAAGCGCCGAGTAGTGAGAACCGCACCATGAGTGACGAAACAGAACCGCGTGAGACGGCCCCCACCTTCGAGGCCCTCGCCCTCACGAGCGCGGTGCGCCGCGCGCTCGACGAGCTCGGCTTCACGCACCCCACCCCGGTGCAGACGGCGGCCTTCGGCCCGGCGTCCGAGGGGCACGACCTGATCGTTCAGTCCCGCACGGGCACCGGCAAGACCCTGGGCTTCGGACTGCCCCTGGTGGATCGCCTGGTGGAAGAAGGCCACGGCGTGCAGGCGCTAATCTTGGCCCCCACGCGGGAGCTCGCGCTGCAGAGCCAGCGAGTACTCGAGCAGGTCGGCAAGTACCGCCACCTCCGCACCGTGGCGGTGTACGGCGGCGCGCCCATGGAGCGCCAGATCGCCCAGCTCAAGCAGGGAGCGGAGATCGTTTCCGGCACGCCCGGACGCGTGCTCGACCATTTGCGGCGCGGCACGCTCGATGCCGCGGGCATCCGTGTGCTGGTGCTCGACGAGGCCGACGAGATGTTCTCCATGGGCTTCGCAAAGGAGCTCAACGCGATCATGGACGCGCTGCCGGACAACCGGCAGTTCCTCTGCTTCTCGGCCACCATCGACGACAACGTGCAGCGCATGGCCGAGCGCCGCATGCACGAGCCCCAGTTCATCACGCTGTCGAGCGATCAGGTGGGCGCGGCAGAGATCAGTCACTACTTCTACATGATCCTCGGCGACAAGCTCAGCGCCCTGATCCGGGTGCTGGAAGTGGAGGATCCCGAGAGCGCCATCATCTTCTGCAACACGAAGAACGAGACGGAGACCGTGGCCCGTCATCTCTCGGCCGCGGGCTTCAACGCGGACTGGCTAAACGGCGATCTTCCGCAGCGTGATCGCGAGCAGATCATGAAGCGCACGCGCGAAGGACAGCTCCGCTACATGGTGGCCACCGACGTGGCCGCGCGCGGCATCGACATCTCGCACCTGACCCATGTGATCAACTTCGGCTTCCCGGAGTCGGCCGAGCAGTACGTGCACCGCACGGGCCGCACGGGCCGCGCAGGACGCACGGGCACGGCGATCTCGGTGCTGGGTCCCTCGAACCTGGGTGCGCTCTATTACCTGCGGCTCACCTTCAAGATCTTCCCGATCGAGCGCTCCATTCCGAGCGCCACCGAGCTCAAGACGCGCAAGGAGGCCGACCGGCTCGCGCTGTTGTCCGAGGCGTTCAAGAACGCTCCGCTCGATGATCATCGAGACGTGGTGCGCCGCTTGCTCACCCACCCGGACTCCGAGCGCATCCTGATCGGCCTGGTGCGCAGCTTCTTCTCGGGCGTCACCTTCGACGTGGACGAAGCGGCAGCCGCAGCGCGCCGAGAACGCAGCCTGCCGCCGCCCGCCAAGCAAGCGAGCTCCGCGGAGGGCAGCGACGAAGAGGAAGAAGCCGAAGAAGAGGGCTTGGCGCAGGCCTCGAGCGGCAAGCGCAAACGACGTCGGCGCAAGGGTCGGTCCGAAGCCGGTGGAAACCCGGAGCAAGGGGCCCCGACCGGGACCGCGCAGGCCAAAGAGCTCGCGAGCGAATCCCAGGCCCCGGCGTCCGCGGAGGAACCCGCGGGAGAGGCGCAGCTGGACGAGCCGCCCCCGGTGCTCGAGGACATGACCACGCTCTACTTCAACGTAGGGAAACGAGACGGTCTCGAGCCGCGTGACCTCGCCACACTACTCGTGAACACGTGTGGTCTCGGTGCCGAGGACATCGGCCGCGTGCGCGTGAAGGACCGCCACACCTTCGTGGGCGTGCCCACGGAGCGAGCGGATGCAGTGATCTCGTCTTTGCAGGGGCAATCGATCAAGAATCGGGCGTTGCAGGTAGAGCGCGCCCGGAGCTGAAATGAAGTGCAAGACCCTGTTCGTCGTGAGCTGTCTGGGGCTCATGCTGGGCTGTGAAGATCATCCGAAGTCCATCCAGAATGTCCGCGGCTTGCTGGGGCCGGATGGCCGTCCAGTGCAGGACCGTGCGCCGGTGACGGGCGCGGCGCCTGAGCCCGTCCGGGAGGCGCAGCCCGAGTTCCAACCCCTACCCAGCCCTTTTGCCGCGCCCGCGGCGGCGCCCGCGCCGGCTCCGCAGGCGCCCGAACCCGAGAAGCCTCCAGCGGTCGCGCGCGATCTGTCGAGTGAGCTCGGCCGCCTCATCCCGCAACCGAGTGAGTGCCTCGATCTCGGGCAAGCCAGCAAGCAGGGCAAGGTCACGATTGCGGTGCACGCCCTGGTGTCGCCGAGCGGCCGCCTGTCTCAGGTGTCGGCGTCGGTCCCAGGTCAGCCCTCCGCCGCCGTGCGCTGCGTCGAGCGACGCGTCGGGCAAGCGACCCTGGCTCCAGACGTTCCCGGAGCCCCCATCCAGGTGGATGCGAATGTTGCAGTCGAAGTGGTCTCACAGGCCCCGCCCGAAGCTGCGCCCAAGCTACCCGCACCTACCTCACCCGCCACGCCGTCCGATGTCGCTCAGCCGGAGAATAGTGAGCTGGCCCAGCCGGACGGCACGGACTTCGCTCAACCCAGTCAGTGAGGCCTTGCTGGGTCTCTCCTCGGTTGAGTAGGCTGCTGGCCGATCTACATGACCGTGCAGCCTCAGGTTTCTTCCTCCTCACTCGTCATCGCGGGACGCTTCGAAGTCCGCGAACGTCTCACCGTGGACGGTTTTGGCGAGATCTTCGGTGCCAACGACCGCAAGACCGGTAAGCCCGTCACCCTTCGCCCGCTCGTGCCGCAAATCGAGGCGGACGCGCGCAAGGTGCTCAAGGCGATCGGCAACTTCAACCATGCCAACGTGGTCCCGCTCTACGGCATCGTCAGCAATGACAATGGGGCTCCCTTCCTGGTCCAAGGACCCATCGCAGGACAACACCTGGCCGCCTTCGTCGCGACGCGCACCAGGTCCGGCAAGCCGATCAGCTTGCACGGCGCCTACAACGTCGTGGCGCACGTCTGCAACGCGCTGACCGCGATCCACGCCAGCGGTCCCCATGGGGCGGTGCGGCCCTCGGCCGTGTGGATGCACGACGACGGCCGCGTACAGCTCAACGACTTGTTGGTGGCGCGCACCCTGCTCGGACGCGGCGGAATCGCCGGTATCCCCGAGCACGAAGCTGCCTATCTGGCGCCCGAGCTCAAGGCCGGTGGCGTTCCGTCGACGGCCAGCGATGTGTTCGGGTTGGGCGCGCTCCTCTACACGCTCCTCACCGGCCGCTCTCCCACGGACGAGTTCGCGTATCCCTCGCAGGTGCACCCGGAGGCGAGCCCCGCGGTCGATCAAGAACTTTTCCGGGCGCTCGCGCCGGACCCCGCAGCCCGCCATCGCAGCGCCGAAGAATTCCGCACGGCCCTGCTGGCCATCGTCGGCGATGCCCCCTCGCAGGGCGCCGACGACTTCGGACACGATATCGAGATCGAGGTGAACCTGGCCTCGCTGCGGCCTGCCGCCGGACGCGCCTCGATCGCCAGCGCACCCAAGGCGGCCCGGATCCCCCAGGTCAACGACGGATCGCCCGAGGTCGGCTCGCGCGTCTCCATCTACGACAACTTCCGCGTCTCCGTGGTCGATGCCGATGAGGCCGCGGCCGCGCGCGATCGCCGCTCGCTCGGCGAAGTGGACCTTTCGGGTGCCCTCGCCAAGGTTACCGAAGACGATTCGCCACGCTGGATGGTGGTGAAGCACGGCATGGACCACGGCCCGTTCTCGGGGCGCCAGCTGGTCAACATGATCGTGCAAGGTGAGGCCCTGCGCGATCACGAGCTGCTCAACACGGACACCGGACGCCGTGGCAAGGTCGGCGAGTTCGCGGAGTTCACGGACTTCCTCTCGCAGTACGAGCTGGTGCGCGCCGAACGCGAGCGCACCGCGGCCATCGCCACCGCCGAGACCAAGGACAAGCGCTCCACCGTGTTCAAGGCGGGCATGGGTCTGATCGCTCTCGCCGTGGTGGGCGCGGCGGGCGGTCTCTACGCCCTCACGCGCGGCAATGCCGGCAACGAAGGCCGCGACGATGCCGCGCTCGACATGTACAAGCGTGGCGACCTCGAGATCTCCGGCTCGGCCGGCATCCTGCCGAAGCCGAGCGGCGTGCGTCGCTCGGGTGGTGGCGGCGGGGGCGGGGGCGGGGGCGGCATGTCCTACGAAGACGCCATGATGCAGGCGATGGACATCGGCAGCGCGTCCGGCGGCGGCGAGCAGACGCTGAGCGCGGGGACCGTCGCGGGTGTGGTCAACAAGAACCTCAACGGAATCTACGGGGCCTGCGTACGCGGCTCCGTGGGCAAGGTGAAGATCGACATCGCGATCGCAGGGAGCGGCCAAGTCATGGGCGTCACCGTGAACGCAGGCGACGCCGGCTTCCAGAAGTGCGTGGCCGACCAGGTGCGGCGCATCCGCTTCCCGTCTTTCCCTGCACCGCGCATGGGAGCGCGCTACAGCTTCGACACATGAAGCTCGCGACGCTCGCTTGGCTGGCACTCGCGCTCGGTCCCGTCCGAGCGCGCGCCGAGGCAGCGAGCACGCACGATGCGTCGAGCCCGGAGGCGTCCTATTTCCCGGACGCGTTCGAGGCGCAGCGAGCGCAAGATCAAGCCACTTCGCGAGAGCTCGAGCGCGCACTCACGCTCCTGCCCGGCGTGAGCGCGGCGAGGGTGAGCGTGCAGCGGACCCACCCCGCCCTGGTCCCGCTCGACCAGCCCATCCCCCAGACCCGCCTCCACGTGCTGCTGCAGCGCACGAACGAAGCCCCCCAGCCGTCCGAGGTCAAGGCGCTGCTCCAGGGGTTCGCTGGCACCGAAGCGATGCAGCCCACAATCGAGCTCGTCGAAGCGCGCGGACTAGCTCCGGCCCTCCCCCCACCCCTGACTCGGTTCGAAACAAACGAGTCCCCGTTTCGTACGCTGCTCGCCATCTCGCTCGCCGCAAACGTGCTGCTCGCCACAGTTCTCCTGTTCCGTGGCCGCGCGCGAGGTTAGATGGTCAGAAGTTCAGCCAACCAGGGCCAATTGAGCGCCGTGGACACCCTTCACCTACATCGTTAGACTCCGCCACCAGTGCTTGCCCTACGCGACGTTTCCCTTCGCCTGAAAGACGCTCCCGTCCTCAAAAACGTGAGCCTCGACATCCCCGCGGGTGGCGTTCTCGCGCTCATCGGACCGGGTGCCGCAGGCAAGAGCGTGCTCTTCAAGGTGATGACCGGCCTGCTCACCCCCGATCGCGGCGAAGCGCTGGTCGACGGGGAAGTCATCAACGGCATGTCGAACCTCGACCTGGCGCGCGTGCGCAAGAAGATCGGCATGTGCTTTCAGAACAACGCTCTGTTCGACCACATGACCGTCGCGGAGAACATCTCCTTCCCGCTGCGTCGCCTGTTCGACTACAGCGAGATGGAGCTCAGCGGCATCGTGGCCGAGCGCCTCGCCCGAGTCTCGTTGCCAGGCTTCCAGGAGCGCATGCCTGCCGGTCTCTCCGGCGGCCAAAAGAAGCGAGTGGGCATCGCGCGGGCCACGGCGCAGCGCGCTCCCATCGTGCTCTACGATGAACCCACGGCCGGTCTCGATCCGGTGAACAGCCAGAAAATCTTCAACCTGATCCGCGATGAACAGCGCGCCCAGGGCAGCACGGTGGTCGTGATCTCGAGCGACGTGGGGGGCCTTCTCACCGTCGCGGATCACGTCGCGATGCTGCATCGCGGCCAGCTCCTCTTCTACGGCACTACTGCCCACGCGAAGAACAGCGGTATCGCTGCCGTGAACCAGTTCGTCCACGGCCTGACGGAGGGACCGCTGTGAGCAGTCCAGCGCTCGAAGAAAAGCAATCATCCGACACCCCGTTCGGGCTCTTGGTCCCCGAGCGCATGGGTAAGGCCCTGGTGGCCATCGCGGAGCAGACGGGTGGCATCGGCGTGCTGGCCTGGCGTCTGCTGGTGCGCCTGCTTCCCCCGCGCGTCGATCGCTACGAGTTGGTGCGCAACTTCTACAAGATGGGCGTGCGCTCCGTGGGCATCGTCTCGGTGACCGCGCTCTTCGTGGGCGCCATCATGGTCATTCAGATCGCTCCGCTGGTGGTGCGCTTCGGCGCCACGGCGATCATCGGTTGGGGTGCCGGTTTCGCCATGCTGCGCGAGGTCGGACCGCTCCTCATCGCGCTCATGTTCTCGGGCCGCGTCGGCGCCAACAACACCGCCGAGCTCGGCACCATGGTCGTCACCGAGCAGCTCGACGCGTTGCGGGCACTTTCGATCGATCCGCTCACGTACCTGATTCTTCCGCGCGTCATCTCCATGATCGTGATGCTTTTCGTGCTCACGATCTTCGGCGATCTGGTGGCGCTAGGTGGCGCAATCATGAGCGCCAAGGCGCTCCTCGACGTGGATGCGTCGCAGTTCCTCAACAGCTTCTTCGAGATGCTGGACCACTGGGACTTCCTGCAGAGCCTGATCAAGGCAACGGCCTTCGGCGTCATGATCGCGCTCACTTCCTGTCATTTCGGCCTTTCCACCAAGGGCGGTGCTCCTGGTGTCGGACGCTCGGTAAATGCCGCCGTGGTGGCTGCAGCGATCGGCATCTTCGTGATGGACTACTTCTTCACCTTCGTCATGAAATGACCATCCAAGCCAACATCGAAACCCAGCGTCCTCAGGCCATCGGCCTGGCCACTCGCTTGACGGCTCCTTTCGGGGCTTTGGGCCGCGACCTGCGCGGGCTGTACCTGATGCTGCAGGAGACGCTGTACTTCCTGCTGCGCGGACGCCTCGACCGCAAGTCCGTCGTGGAGCAGTCGTACGCCATCGGCAACGGCTCCATGCTCTTCGTCTCCGTGACCATGACGGTGATCGGCATGATCACCGTGGTCCAGTCCGGCATTCAGATCCAGCGCGTGATTCCGGACTACACGATGCTCGGCGCCAACATCATCCAGATCATGGTGCGCGAGTTCGCCCCCACGGTCTGCGCCCTGATGCTGGCCACCCGCGTGGGCGCCGGCATCGCGGCCGAGATCGGCTCCATGGTCGTCACCGAGCAGGTCGACGCCCTGCGCATGAGCGCCGCCGACCCCGTGGAATACCTGGTCGTGCCGCGCTTCGTCGCTTGCGTAGTGATGACCACGGCGTTGTCGTTCTGGTCCCTGTTCGCTTCGCTGGTGGCCGGCACCATGGCTGCGAACATGGTGTTCGACGTCAACTACGACACCTTCATGAGCTTCAACCTCGTCAACATCGGGGACTTCGTGGTGTGCGCGCTGAAGGCGATCTTCTACGGCGCCGCGATCCCGATCGTGAGCTCCCAGCGCGGTCTCACGACCTTCGGTGGTTCCGAGGGCGTGGGCTCGGCCACCACGAACGCCGTGGTGCACAGCTCGCTCGCAATCATCGTGCTCGACCTCATCCTGAGCCTCTTCGGCTACGTCGTTTTCCCCCCGAACTGACCCATGCCCATCCACTTTCAAAACTTGCACAAGCGATTCGGCGACAAGCACGTCTTGCGCGGCGTGGACATCGAGGTCCGCGACGGCGAGTGCTTCTTCGTCATCGGCGCGAGCGGCGTGGGCAAGAGCGTGCTCATCAAGCACCTGGTCGGCCTGCTGCGCCCGGACTCCGGGGACATCTTCCTGGACGGGACCGAGGTCTCCCGGCTGAGCGAGACCGAGTTCTACCCGGTGCGCATGCGCTGCGCGATGGTGTTCCAGCACTCCACGCTGTTCGACTCCATGAGTTGCGCCGAGAACGTCGCTCTCCCGCTGCGCATGCACAAGCGGCTCAGCATGGACAAGGCCATGGTGGAGGCCGAGCGCCGGCTCGACCAGGTCCACATGCTCGACTTCGCCAAGGCGTTCCCCGCCGAGCTCGGCGACGGCATGCGCAAGCGCGTCGCCATCGCCCGCGCCCTCACGCTCGACCCCCGCTACGTGCTGTTCGACGAGCCCACCACCTCGCTCGACCCCATCTCAGCGCGCCGTGTCGACAAGCTCATCTACGAGCTCTCGCGCGAGCTCGGCGTAACCTCCATCGTGGTCAGCCACGACCTCACCAGCATTTTCAGCATCGCCGATCGCATCGCGATGCTGTACCAGGGCCACGTGCGGATGCTGGGTACGCAAGACGACTTCCGGCAAACGGTCGATCCCATCGTTCGCCAGTTCATCACCGGCCAGGCCGAAGGGCCCATGGAGGTATGAACATGCGCGCGAACGCCAACTTGAACGGTTTTGGTCTTAAGCAGCTCCAGAGAGGGGTGTGACGTGAAGGGCTTTTCATTAGAGGTCAAAGTCGGCCTGCTCCTGTTGGCAGCACTGCTGCTGATGGGCGGGTTCCTGTTCGCGCTGGGAGGCATCGACCTCAAGGGCGGCTACAGCGTGTACGTGGACTTCAACAACCCGGGCGGCCTCAAGCCCGGCGCCGCGGTCCGCATCGCGGGCGTGCGCGTGGGCACGGTGGAGAAGAGCGTTTACCTCGGTGGCAAGCTCGACCCCAAGACCGGCCGTCGACCGCTGGTGCGCGTCGAGCTGAAGATCGACAACGAGGTCAAGGACACCATCCACGAGGACGCGCTGTTCTACGTGACCTCCTCGGGCGTGCTCGGTGAGCCCTTCATGGCCATCGACCCCGGCTCGGCCACCAAGGGCATCCTGGCCGAAGGCAGCATCAACCGCGGCCTCGATCCACCCCGTCTCGAATCTGGCTCTGGCCATGGGTTACGAGCTGCTCGAGACCATGGTGGAAGCCGTGCGCAACAACAAGGAAGAGATTGCCGGTCTCTTGCACGACACGAGCGGCCTGCTCAAGGGCCTCAACAACGTCATCGGCAAGAACGAGCAGAAGTTCCACAACATCATCGCCAACGTGGAGACAGCCTCCGACGAAGGCACGCAGTTGATCAAGGGCGTGCGCACGAACTACGTGGATAGCCCCCAGATCAAGCGCATCGTGAACAACATCGACAAGACCATGGCCGAGACGTCCCCCCTCGTGAAGGAGGTCCGCACCACGGTGTCCGACGTGCTCGGACCGGAGCAGCGCGAGAAGCTCAAGTCCACCATCAGCGACGCCTCCATCTTGGCCGACCGCGCCAAGGTCACTCTGTCCGATGCACAGGCCATCATGACCCACATGAAGCGCGGCGAAGGCACGGTCGGCGGCCTGCTGATGGACGAAGAGATCTACGACGACGTCCAGGAAATGTTGCGCGACCTCAAGCACAACCCCTGGAAGCTGTTCTGGCGCGAGTGATGTGACGGACCGACGCGGCTCTCCCCGCCGCGTCGGTCGCCGCGCGCCGACCAGGCCCTCCCTCTGGCCCGTCGGCAGCCTTCGGCGCGTTCCCTACTCCCTCAAGCTCAACCTGAACTTTTGGCGCGGGCCCCGGCGAGTCAGCCTGCCGGGGTACGTGGTCAAACGTACGTTTGCCGGCATGTCGGCGCGTTCCAGGCTTGCAATTGATCGCAAAAAGACGGCAAATGCGGGGATTCGCACGTCCTGGGCAAGCGCCCACGTGTAGGGCCAAAGACTGTGTAAACCCGCTTCGCCCCCGCTCAGATTTGCTCAGAAAAAGTGAGCAGTTTCATGTCATTAGGCCAGCCCCCGCCGTTGACATGCGGACACCACCACGATAGTTTTGAATCACCGTGGGAGGCGTTGCGGGCACGGATCGAAGGCCGTGCTTGGACGTCGTGACGACTTAACGCTTTCGCCTACTACGGAGAACGTCGATGCACGGAGCACCCATGGAAGACCGCAAGGAGTCCTCTGTTCTCTTCAACCTCAAGGAGCTGATGAGCCTTGAGGACGACCGCATCAAGAGCGAAGAGGACCAAAAGAGGCGCGCTGCTGAGGAAGCGCGCCGTCGTGAAGAGGAGACTCGGCGTGCAGCCGAGGAGGCCGAGAGGGCCAAGATCCGGCGGGCCGAAGAGGAGAAGCTCGCGGCAGAGCGCAGGGTGCGCGAGGAAGAAGCGCGCCGACTCGGCATCATCGAGGCCGAGAAGGAAAAGGCCCGTCTCGAAGCCGAGGCACGCGCCCGTCAGGAGGAGCAGGAGCGCATGCTGGCCCACCAGCGTGAGCTCGAGCGCATGCAGCTCGAGAAGCAGAAGGGCATGTCCCCTGCCGTGATCGGCGCCATCGTGGCGCTCTTGGTCGCAGTCGGCGCGGGCGGCTACTTCGGCGTCATCAAGCCCGAGCAGGAGCGCTCGGCCAAGGCCAAGGAAGCGGCCGAAGCCATGGCGGCAGCCACCAAGGCAGAAGCCGACGCGCAGGCGGCGGCCCAGGCAGCGGAGCTCCAGAAGGCCAGAGACGATGCCCGCAAGCTGGCGACGGAGAAGGCCGAGGCCCAGGCTCTGGCCGACGCGGCACGCAGCAAGCCGAGCGAGCCCAAGGCTGCCCCGAGCGGCGGTGGCGGCGAGACCCGCAGCCGTCCCAAGAGCAGCGGTGGCGGCGGCAAGGCCAAGAGCGGTGGCGGCGGTGGTGGCGGCGGCGGCGGCGGTGGCTGCGACCCGAACGACCCGTTGTGCGGTCTCTGATCAGCTGAGCTGACCGAGCATCGGAAGGGCCGCGCGCGAAAGCCGCGGCCTTTTTGCTTTGCTCGCGGGACGTGCGGCGAGTACGCAGCCGGCCATGAAGCGTCTCATCTGTGGCCCGCGCGCGGTGACCGAGGCCCTGCGGGCCCAGCCGGGCGAGATCTCCGTGGTGTACCTGGCGGAGGATCCGCGGCGCGAGCTCAAAGAGGTGCTCGAGCTGGCCAAGAAGCGCAGCGTGGCCTTCGAGTTTCGCGAGCCGCCGGAGCTGGAGCTCCTGGCGCGCGGGGAGCGACACCAAGGCGTGCTCGCCATCGGCGGGAGCTACTCCTATTTGAGCTTCGAGGAGCTGCTGGAGAAGCTGCCCGAGCGCGCGCTTGTGGTGGCGCTCGACGAGATCACGGACCCTCACAACTTCGGAGCCATCGTGCGCAGCGCGGTAGCGTTCGGTGCGCACGGCATCGTGACGCTGAAGCATCGCGCAGCGCCCGTGACGCCGGTGGTGGTGCGCGCCTCCGCGGGGGCAACCGAGCACGCGCGCATCGCGCGGGTGGCCAACCTGGTGCAAGCGCTGGATGCGCTGCGAGAACGGGGCTTCTCGGTGATCGGGCTGGCCGTGGAGGGCGCCCAGGACTTGCCCAAGCTGCGCGACGACGGGGCGAGCCGCGTATTGGTGGTGGGGTCGGAGGGACGTGGGTTGAGACGCCTGGTGCGCGAACACTGCACCGAGCTGGTGCGCATTCCCATGGCGGGTCCCATCGAGTCGCTCAACGCTTCGGTGGCCGCAGCGGTCGCGCTCTACGCCCTCACTAGCACGGGCTCTTGAGCCGGCGTCGCTCGCCTCGCGGCGGACGGCGCTGTTTTCGCGGGCGACGCACGCACCGGCAGCCCCGCGCCGACGCGGGGACCGAGCTCCATGTGCGATAGAGCATACCGTGTTGGGCACACTGGTCGCTGGGATACGATCGCCGCTTAGTCCAGCTCTGGTGGCGCGGCCCAGCGATGCAATTCGACAAACTCTTCCAACTCCTCGAACGAAGTGATGTGAAGGAGCTCGCCCTGCAGAGCGAGCGCCCGCCGTGCGCGCTGATCGGCGAGCAGTACGCGCCCGTCGTGAAGCGCAACTTCTCCGAAGAAGACGTGATCGGCGCGCTCGTGGCGGCCGGCGGACGAGCCGAGGTGATAAGCCTGATCGAAGGCCAGCGACGCTGGGAGTACCAGCACCCGACCCTGGGGCTGATCCGCGTCACGGCGGGCTATCACGGCGACAAACTGCAGGCGCGCTTCAAGCTGCTGGTTCCTGCGGAGGGTCGCAAGCCGCAGGCGGCGGCGGGGCCCCTCGATTTGCAGGGGTTCGGCGACGAGTCCACGGGCTCTCGCCCCAAGCCCGAGAATGCCGCGCCGGCCGCGGCTCAAGCCAAGCCGCCCGAGCCCAGGGCAGCGCCGCGCGCGCCCGCGCCGCCACCCCTGGCCCGCCCGGCCGGCGTGGCCGCCGCGCCAGGGCCGCTGCCCCACCGTCCGGGCGGCGCCCCGGCGCCGAACACGGGCGCCATCCCGGCGCCGGCCGCCGCGCCCTCGCCTACCGCTCCACTGGCCGCAACGCCTGGAGCCCCAGCGCCCGCTGCACCCTCCCCAGCCCCCGCCCCGAGCGTGCAGGCCGCGCCCGCACCCCCTCCCCGCGTACGGCTGGGCAGCGCGCCCGCCGAGATCTTCGAATCTCTGCTCAAGCTCTCGCGCGAACAGCGCGCCAGCGACCTGCACGTCCTAGGCGACCGCTCGCCGACCCTGCGCATCGCGGGCGATCTGGTGCCCGTGGCCGACCCACTGTCGGCTTCGGTGGTGGCCGAAATGCTGCTCAACGTCGTGCCCGCCAGCGTGCGCGCCGACCTCGATCAGCACGGCGCCTGCGACTTTCCGCTGCTTCATCCGACCCTCGGCCGGTTCCGCGCCAACGTCACGCGGCAGCGCAGCGGCTACAAGCTCACGGCCCGCCCGATTCGCGACACGGTGCCCACCCTCGAGGAGCTCGGGCTTCCCAAGTCGATCGCCAACGCCACGCACCATCACCAGGGGTTGATCGTGGTCACGGGCCCCACGGGCCACGGCAAGACCACCACGCTGGCCGCCATCGTCGACCTGATCAACCGCGAGCACACGCACCACATCATCAGCGTCGAAGATCCCATCGAGTACGTGCATCCACCGAAGCGCTCGGTGATCTCTCAGCGTCAGGTCGGTGCACACACCAAGACCTTCGCGGCGGCGCTCAAGGGCTCGTTGCGCGAGGACCCGGACGTGATCGTGGTGGGCGAGCTCCGCGACACGGAGACGGTGCGCATGGCGCTCTCGGCGAGCGAGACGGGCCACCTGGTGATCAGCACCATGAACACGCCCAGCGCGGCCAAGGCCATCGAGCGCTTGATCGACCTGTTTCCCCCCGGAGACCAGCCCCAGGTGCGTATGACCCTCGCGGGCGGCTTGCGCCTCATCATCTCGCAGCGCCTGGTGCCCACCGCCGACCGCACGGACCTCGTGGCCGCGGCGGAGCTCTTGCCGGGCAGCTCGCCGCTATGGGCCCTGATCCGCGACAACAAGACGTTCCAGATCCCGAGCCTGCAGCAGCGCGGCAAGGCCATCGGCATCGTGCGTCTCGACGACTCGCTGGCCGAGCTCGTGCGCACCGGCCGCACCAGCCTCGAGATTGCGCGCGAGTTCGCCGAAGCCCCCGACCAGTTCGACGCGCTCGTCACGCAGGCCCTCAACCCCGCCGCCGCGAAGCCCGCCCAGTTCGACCCGACGGGAGGCTCGCTGGGCAAGGACCTGTTCTCGAAGGCTGGCAAAATCTTCGGCAACGACCGCAAGTAGGAGAACGTCGTGGCTCGCATCGATGCTTTGTTCGATCGTCTGATTGAGCTCAAGGGCAGTGACCTGCACCTCGGAGTCGGCGTGCCGCCCATGGGCCGCGTACGCGGCGAGCTCACCGCGCTCGAGCAGCGCAACCTCACCACCGCAGACATCGAGACCTTGCTGTTCGAGATCACCACGCCAGAGCAGAAGAAGATCATCTGCGAGCAGTGGGACCTCGACTTCGCGCACCAGCACGGCACCAAGGCGCGCTTCCGCGCCAACTACTTCTACAAGCAGACCGGCCTGGCCGCGGTGTTCCGCACCATCCCGAGCAACGTGCTGACGCTGGACGACCTCAAGGTCCCCGAAGCCGTGCGCAAGCTGGCGGAGCGCCGCAGCGGGCTGGTGTTGGTCACGGGCCCGACGGGCTCGGGTAAGAGCACCACCCTCGCCGGCATGCTCAACCACATCAACCGCACGCGCGCCGCGCACATCCTCACCATCGAGGATCCCATCGAGTTCGTGCACGAACCGATCCGCTGCCAGATCACCCATCGCGAAGTGGGCCCGCACGCCTCGAGCTTCGCGAACGCCATTCGCTCGGCGGGCCGCGAGAACCCGGACGTGATCCTGATCGGCGAGCTCCGTACCAACGAGACCATGCGCCTCGCGCTGCAGCTCGCGAGCTACGGTGTGCTGGTGTTCGGCACAGTCCACACCAACAGCGCGCCTGCCACCATCGAGCGCATCATCAACGCCTTCCCCACGGACGAGCAGCCGCAGATCCGCGGCATGTTGGCCGAGAGCATGATCGGCATCGTGGCCCAGCAGCTGATCAAGACAGCCGATGGCAAGGGGCGCGTGGCGGCGCTGGAGATCCTGATCGGGTCCCATGCGGTGGCCGCGATGATCCGCGAGAACAAGACCTTCCAGCTGGCCAGCATGATGCAAGCCGGCAAGGGCCAGGGCATGCAGACCATGGATCTCGCGCTCGAGCGCCTGGCCAGGAACGGCACGGTCACGCCCGCGGCCGCACTCGAGAAGGCAGAGGACAAGGACTCGTTCCGCAAGCTGTTCCCGGCGCTCGGTAACGCCGAAGCGCCGCACGAGGCCTGAGTCCCGCGCGCGTGGGCTCGCCCCACGAGCAAAGCAGCCTATGCTCTGCCCATGACGCGCAGCGCCGCCGCTTTGATCATCGGCAACGAGATCCTGTCTGGCAAGGTCCCCGAGCAGAACCTGTTCGTGCTGGCCAAGGAGCTGTTCGCCCTGGGCGTGGAGCTCAGGCGCGTGGTGGTTTGCCCCGACGAGGTGCCCATCATCGTTCGAGATCTGCGCGAGCTCTCGAGCTCCCACGACGTGGTGATCACCAGCGGTGGTGTCGGGCCGACCCATGACGACGTCACCATCAAGGCCGTGGCGCAGGCCTTCGACACCGGCATCGTACGGTCACCGATCTACGAGACGCTGCTGCGCCAACACTACGGCGAGCGTCTCACCGAGATGCACCTGCGCATGGCCGACGTGCCCCAGGGCTCGCGCCTGATCACCACCGCCGAGCTCAACTGGCCCACCATCGTGATGGCCAACGTCTACGTGTTCCCGGGCGTGCCGCAAATCTTCAAGCACAAGTTCTCGGTGATGCGAGAGGACCTCAAAGGCACCTCGCCGTTCTTCAGCCGCGCGGTCTACGTCGCGCTCGACGAACCGGCGTTGGCCGCCCTGCTGGATCGGCTCTCCGAGACCCACAAGGACGTCAGCATCGGGAGCTACCTGCACTGGGGCAAGGACACCGACTATCGCACCAAGCTCACCATCGACGGCCGCACGCAAGCCGCCGTGGAGCGCTGCTTCGAGGAGATGGTGGCGGGCATCCCGCGTGAGAGCCTGGTGCGCAGCGAGTGAGGCGCAAGGCGCTGCCAGCGCGTTCGGATTGTCGCTAGGGCGGGACCGGGCGCAGCTTGATCTCCACGGAGGTCACACCGGCTGGCAGCTCGAGCTCGAGGTCGTGCGGAAAGTAGTTGGGTGCCTCGACGGTGACGCGATGCTTGCCGGGAGTGACGGTGGCGGGCTGCTTCGCGAGCACCCGCGCGGCGCCCACGAAATGCTCGTCCACCTGCACGCTGGCGGTGGCCGGCTCGGCCACGATGCGCAGCTGGGCAGGCTTTTCTCGCGGATGCTGAGCGCCGCCGCAAGCAGCGGCCCACAACAGCCCCGCCAGGGACAGCATCGTGAAGCCGGCGCGCATCACTCCCACTCGATGGTGGCAGGAGGCTTGGAAGAAATGTCGTAAACGACGCGGTTACAGCCGCGGACCTCGTTGATGATCCGGTTGCTCACGCGGGCCAGGAGCTCGTAGGGCAAGCGCGCCCAGTCCGCCGTCATGGCGTCCTTGGACTCCACGGCGCGTACGGCAATCGTGTACTCGTAGGTTCGCGCGTCGCCCATGACGCCCACGGAGCGCACGGGCAACAGCACGCAGAAGCTCTGCCAGAGCGCCTCATACAGGCCCGCTTCGCGCACTTCGTGATCGAGGATGGCGTCCGCTTCGCGCAGGATGCGCAGCTTTTCGGCTGTGACCTCACCGAGGCAGCGAATGGCTAGACCCGGACCGGGGAACGGCTGACGCCAGAGCACGTGGCGCGGCATCCCGAGGGTGGCCCCCATCTCGCGGACCTCGTCCTTGAACAGCTCACGCAGGGGCTCACAGAGCGCCATCTTCATGGTCTCGGGCAAGCCGCCCACGTTGTGGTGGGTCTTGATCACCACGCTCGGGCCTCCCTTGAAGGAGATGCTCTCGATGACGTCGGGGTACAGCGTGCCTTGCACCAGAAAGCGCACGTCGTCGAGCTTGGCCGCCTCGGCGTCGAACACCTCGATGAAGATGCGGCCGATGATCTTGCGCTTCTGTTCCGGGTCCGTGACGCCCTCGAGCGCGCTCAAGAACTGCTTGCCGGCGTCCACGTGGACGAGACGCAGGTGGAAGTGATCGCGGAACATGCGCACGACCTGCTCGGCCTCGCCCTGCCGCAGTAGCCCGTTGTCCACGAAGATGCAGGTGAGGCGATCCCCGATGGCCTTGGATACCAGCACGGCGGCCACCGAGGAATCCACGCCGCCGCTGAGGCCGCAGACCGCCTGGCTCTTGCCCACCTGCTCCTTGATCTTCTCGATGGTCTCTTCGCTGAAGGCGCCCGGCGTCCAGCTCGGGTCGCACGAGGCCACCTTGAACAAGAAGGCTGACAGCATCTCGGCGCCGCGATCCGTGTGCACCACCTCCGGGTGGAACTGCACACAGGCGATCTTGCGGGTCGCGTCGTAGGCCGCCGCGAACGGCGTGCTACCCGTGACGGCCAGCGTCACGAAGCCCGGAGGCAGCGCCTTCACGCTGTCGCCGTGGCTCATCCACACATCCACGAATTCGTCGGACTTGAAGCCGTCGAGCAGGCCCTCGCCGAGCTTCACCTGGATGCGGGCCGGACCGTACTCACGCTTGTCGGCGCGCTCGACCTTGCCACCCAGCAGATGGCAAGTGAGCTGCATGCCGTAGCAGATGCCGAGCATGGGCACGCCGAGCTTGAAAACACCCGGGTCGACCGTGGGGGCGCCCTCCTCGTACACACTCATCGGCCCGCCGGACAGCACGATCGCCTGGGGGTCCAGCGCTCGAATCTTCTCGAGCGAGAGGGTGCACGGGTGAATCTCGCAATAGACGCGTTGCTCTCGGATACGGCGCGCGATCAGCTGGGTGTACTGCGCTCCGAAGTCGAGGATCAGGACAGGCTTTCGATCCATGGGCGGCCATGTACTACCGAGGCCAGGCAAACACAACCGACTCAGAGATGATCGAGCAAGTAGAGCCAGGCGAAGTAGGCCACCGCGGTCAGCGCGCCCACACCCACATAGCGCCACGGAAAGCGGTGCTTGGGTCGTCGGCTTTCGAACGCTTGGGGCTCCCGCCCACGCGCGTCCGCGTGGCGCGGAGCGGGAGCGCGGCTGTGTTCGGACTGGTGCACGGCCCGGCCCACTGGCTCGCGCACTATTTGGCCTGTGGGAGGTCGATGGCTGCTCGGTCCGGGCGTCTCGTGCCAGGGCTGTCCGCTGGCGGCTGCGGGGGGCGGGGCGTAGGAGCCGGACGCCGGCGCCGGAGGCGCGTACGAGCTGGAGGAAGGCGCCGGAGGCGCGTACGAACCTGACGCAGGGGGACGCTGACTGGGGGCAGGAGCCGGCGCGGCCACCGAAGCGGGTGCCACGGGGGTATAGCCCTGCTGGGTCGAGCGCCGCTCGCGACCTGCGGGTTCGACACTCGGCTCGGGGGCCGACCCACGGGCCTCGGCCTGCTGGTGGGGAAAGCCCTGGATGGTGCGCTGGTCTTCATCCCCCAGGGAACCGCCGCCGACGCGACGCCCGCCCGGCAAGGCCACGCCGAGGCCCACGCCCATCAAAGTCTGGTTGGGTGGCGGGCCCGACCTGCCAGCCGGTGCAGGCGTTGACGGCGTCGCGGGGACACTCGGCCGCGGTCGGGCCGATGGGGAACTGGCAGGGGGTGGGGCCTCGGAGATGCCGAGCAGAGTGGCCTTGTGTGGCCGCTGCCCGCTTTGCTCAGCCTCGTCCTGGTTGACCGATGCCCGCAAGTGGGGCGGCAAGCTCGCGGCGTCGATGGGCGCCACCCCGAGCAGGGTGGCTTTGGCCGTGGGACGTGCGCTGGGCAGGCGCTCGGAGCTCATGGGCGGGAGTGGGGTGGGATCCTTGCGGTCCTTCCCCTGGGGAGCCGGCTGAACGGCGGCTCCGGTCTCCACCACGATGGCGGCTTTCCCGAAGTCGATGCGCACGCGGCCCGTGAGGGCGCGCCACTGAGCGCCAACCAGAATGCCGTCCATCCGGACGCCACCGGCACCGTAAACGTCGGCAATGCGTAGGACGCTGCCGTCCCAGTGCAGGGAGAAGTGCACGGGAGCCACGCCGATTTCCCGCACAATCCAGTCGCAGCCAGGGCTCTGACCCACTGTCAGCGTGGTGCCACCGGCGGAACCCGTCAGCTCGAGATTCAGAGCCGTGGATTCGCCCTGCGCGAGTCTCAGTCGCGCCCAGGACTCCGGATCGCCTGCCGACATCCGAACCCTGCCCTCCCCAAGCGCGCGTCGGCGCGCGTACTAACCATAGTCGCGCGTCACCACGCGAACGACCAGCTGGCCGGTGCTGGGCCCCAGGACCCCGGGCCAGTTCGCGAGGATGATGACATGAGCTGCCCGGTCGAGAAAGTCGCCGAGCACGCGAAATCCGCGCGTCCGCGTTCAGGAGCGCGGGTCGAGGCGCTTGGGATCGCCCAGGATTCCGCGCTCCACGAAATCCGCGGCGAAGTGCCCGCAGTTGGCCGCCAGCTGCTCGACCTCGCGATCGTTCAAGCCCTCGGTCTCGATTTGGGGCCCCACGTAGACCTCGAGCGGGTGCGGGCGCACGACCCACTCCCCACGACGCAGGATTTGCCAAAGGCCGCGCACCGCAATGGGCACCACCGGGATGCCGCTGTCGCGGGCCATGCTGAAGAGCCCGCGCCGGTAAGGGAGCAGGCGGCCGTTCTGGGTGCGCCGTCCCTCCGGGAACCCGAGGATCGAGATGCCTCGCCGTACGCGGTCCTGAACCTGCGCCTTGACCATGTCGGCCTGGCCCTGTTCACCTTTGGTGACCCCGATGCCGTTGCCGCGCTTCATCAGCCAGCCGTAGACCGGAACGTTGAAGTGGTGAGCGTGCTGGATGCCGCAGAAGGCATGGGGAATGGCCCACAACGCCACGTGCGCGTCGAGGATGCTCGTGTGGTTCATGACGAACAGGCTGACGCGGTTCGGATCGAAGTCCTCGTGGTAGCGCAGCGAAGCCCGGCGCAGGGGGATGATCTGCGGCACCAGTCCCATCAAGGGCTGCGGCAGATGCGGCATGATCTTCTCGAACGGGACGAACAGAGAGAGCGGCACGCTGCTCACGAACGCGGCCGTCATCAGCCCCACGGAGATGGGCCACGCACCGAGCACGGACCAGACCTTGTAGAGCGGCTCGAGCGGCGCATCGAGAGACAGCGGCAGCGGGTCCACCCCAGATTCCGGTGCGACGCCGGACTCGTGCTCTTTGAGTACCGCGATCGGATTCAGTCTCATACGCAAACCTCGAGTGCCTGGTGCAGAACTTCCAGCCGTTCAGGCCACACGGAGATCACCTCTCCATCAATCATAGCGTCCATCGGGCGATCGACCTTGAACACGATGCTGCGGGCCTGGCGGCTCTCCACAGCGGGGTGCGTCACGTGCGTTCCTTCGAAAATCTTCGGGAAAGTACTCAGAAGCCCGAAGCGGCTCAGCGCACCGACGCTGATCAACTCGGCCAGTCCGTCGCTGGCGTCCGCGTTGGGGGCCATCATCATCTTGCCGCCGGTGAAGCGGCTGTTGTTGATGGAGATGAAGGTCTTGGGCCGCTCGTCGAAGGAGCCGCCGTCGAGTGCCACCGGGATGGGGCGCGCCTCGAGGCCGATCAGCTTGGTGACCACGCCGAGCCCGTAGCCCGCCTCGCCGAAGCGCTTGAAGCGCTGGTTGGCGACCGTGCAAGCATCGGCCACGAAGCCGAAGCTCAAGATGTTGATGTAGAACAAGTCGCCGTCGCGATGCTTGAGCCAGATCACGTCGCAGCGGCGCCGCTTGCGCTCCATGAGCGCCTTTCGCGAATAGATGGCGCCCTCGGTGGTGAAGTCACGCAGGAAGGAATTGCCGGTGCCGAGCGGCAAGAAGCCCAGGGTGGGCACTTGCTTGGCGCGGAACGCCTCGGGAAAGAGTCCGTTGACGATCTCGAAGCCGGTGCCGTCGCCCCCCACGGCGATGAAGCGTCGCACGCCCTCGCTGAATGCTTTGCGCGCGACCTGCGTGGCCTCGCCGGGTGCACCCGTCTTGAAGACCGCGATGTCGAGCCCGGCCTCACGCAAGCTCGCCAGGGCGTCGTTCGCCTCTTTGCCGCAGCGCCCGCCGCCTGCCGCTGGATTGACGATCGCCAAGAACTGCTCGGCCACAATGCCCCCCTGGTTGGCTCGCGCCCTCGCGCGCCTCGTTCGGCTCGCGCTACGCGCGTCGCAGGCCGAATGCCCTTCGCTTACAGCGAGATCACCGCTTCGTCACGCGCAGTTTGCTTGGCCAGCTGTTTTGCCAGCTCCTCGCGCTTGATCTTCTGGGACGCGGTGCGCGGGAACTCCTGCCCCCAGACCACCACCCCATGCAAACGCTTGTACTCACTCAGCTTGGCGTTGAGCTTGCGCACCCGCGCCAGGAACGCCTGATCACAAGCCTTGTCGGGCTTGGGCCGCAGCGCGAGGACCAGCTGCTCGCCCACCAACTTGCCCGAGGGCCACACGTAGTTCGCCGCGAATACGCAGAACTCTTCTAGATCATCGTCGAGCTCCGCGAAGGCACTCTCGATGTCTTCGGGATAGACGTTCTTGCCGCCCGAGGTGACGATCATGTTCTTGGCGCGCCCGAACAACTTGAGGTGCCCGGAGGCGTCCATCAGGCCCAGGTCCCCCGTCTTGAGCCAACCGTCCTGGATCGTGGCAGCGGTGAGCTCGGGGGCGTCCAGGTAGCCCTTCATCACAGTGGGCCCACGCACCCAAACCTCGCCGACTCCCTCGTCGTTGACGTCACGCACCTCCACCTCGGTGCCAGCCACGGGCGGGCCCACGGTGTCGGCTCGGAACGGCTTGAGATCGTTGATCGAGATCACGGTGCCGGCCTCGGTGAGGCCGTAGCCGATCAGCACCGGCAGACCCAGGCGGTAGAAATACTCGGCGTTCTTGCGCTCCACGAAGGCGCCGCCCGCGAAGATCATGCGGAGCTTGCCGCCGAACTTGTCGTGAATGGGCTTGAGCAGATTGCGCGAGAGGGCGTGCTGCGGCTTGCGCTGTGTGGCGAGCTCGTTGAAGTCCGAGAGTCGCTTGATCAGGGTGCGCTGCCAGTCCTCGCGCTCGTCGAGCTGCTCCTCGATCTTGGTCTCGAGGGCACGCAGGATGCGCGGCACCAGGGCCATGTGGGAGATGCCGTATTCCTTCATGGTCGGCATCAGGAACTCGGGCCGCAGCGTGCGCTGGTGCACCACGGCCGCGCCGAACAGGAAGGGCACGATGAACCCGCACATGAAGTCCACGGCGTGGTTCGTCGGCAGGATGGAGAAGTAGCGGTCCTCCTCCAGCATGGGGAACAGGCGCCCCAAGACCTCGGCCTGCGCGAGATAGTTGCCGTGCGTCAGCATGCAACCCTTGGGCGTACCACTGGTGCCCGACGAGTACACGATGCACGCCACGTCCTCGCGCGTGCGCAGCCTGAACTCGAACCTGCCCGGCTCGAGCTGCTCGAAGCGCACGGCCGGCCCGAGATCCGCCTTCTCGGGCGCCTCGGTGACGATGACCTTGGTGCCCTTGATGCGGCCCAGGTCTTCCTTGAGCAGCAAGCGCCACACCGGGTACTCGGTGAAGAGGACCTGGGGGCGACAGTGCGCGAGCAGGTCGAGCTGCTCCTTCGCGGTGAGCTTGTAGTCGAGGGGCACCAGCGTGGCGCCGGCCCACAGCGCGCCGAGGCCGCCGATCACCCACTTGGACTGATTGCTCAGCAGCACCGCGCAGCGATCGCCCGCCTGAAAGCCGTTGCTCTCCAGGTGCGACGCGAAGTGCTCCGCCTTGCGCCGCAGCTCCGTATACGTGAAGCGTTCCTTCTCGCGGTGGCGGTCGGCCTCGATCAGCGCGGTGTTCGTCTTGTAGGTGAGCACGGCATCGCGCAGTGCTTCTCCGAGGCAAGTTAGGCGAGACAGGTCCAGCATGGCTCTCAGCGTCGGGTGTCGATGACTTCGGCCAAGCCCTCGAAGGTCTTGACGTCTTGCAGTTCGTAGTCCGGTACTTCCACGTCGAACTCGATCTCGAGTTCGCTCAAGAGCTCCAGCGCCTGCACGCTGTCGATGCCGAGCGCGGCGAAGAAGTCGTCGCCCGGCTTGAGGCCGCTGGTGTCGACCTTGAATTTCTTGCCTGCCAGGGTGATCAAACGCTGCAGTGTGTCTTGGGACATGGGGACTCTCGCTGGTTACGGGAGATAGGGTCGGAGATCGGTGCTCTCGACGAACTTCTTGAGGGCCACCTCGGCCGGGGGGCGCTGGAGGAGGCGCTTGAACAGCTGCTTCTCCTGCTCGAGTTCGGCGTAGGGCACGTGCTTCATGAAGGCCTTGCAGGTGGCCGCCGCCTCGGGGTCGAAGCGCGTGGCCTGCTTGGCCGTGGCACGCGCCACGTCGACGTGCTTGCCCTGGGCCACCATCTGGCTGACGAGACCCAACGTCTGGGCCTTCTTGGCGTTCAAGCTGCGTCCCGTGAGCAGAAGGTCGCGGACGACCCCGTTACCCACGTCGCGTTTGAGCCGAGGAATGCCACCGAAGCCCGGCACGATGCCGAGGCGCAGCTCGGGAAAGCAAAAGCGCGCCGTCTTGTCGGCGATCAGCACGTCGCAGGTCAGTGCCAGCTCGAAGCCGCCGCCGAAGCACACCCCATGGATGGCCCCGATGGTGGTCAAGGGCAGCGCGTCGAGCGTGTTCATCACGGCGTGGATGCGATCGATGAAGTCCCCGATGCGCCGCTCTCGCTCCGCGGGATCCCGGGTCGCAATCAGCCAGGCGTAAACCGCACGCAAGTCGGCGCCAGCGCAAAAGCCCCCGGGCATGCTCGAATAGATCACGAGCGCTCGGCCCTGGTTCGGGTCGATCTCCGTGAGCGCCTTCTCCAGCGCCTCCAGCATGCCCTCGCCGATCTCGTTCACCGGCGGTGCGCACAGCTCGAGCTCGTACACGCCCTGATGGAGCCGCAGGTTGATCACTCGTACATCCCCTGGATCTCGACCGCGTAGCGCTTTTCCACGGCAGCGCGCTTGAGCTTCTGATTGGCGGTCAACTGACCGTTCTCCACGCTGAAGGGCTCCGGCGCGATGAAGAAGCGGCGCAGGCGGCGGTAGTGGGGAAGCTCGGCATTGAGCTGATCGATGGCGGTCTGCACCGCGTCGGGCGCCGCGCTGCCGGTGACGATGGCCGACAGGTACGGCTTGGCGTGACCTACCACCATCACCTGGGCACCGGCCATGAAGTTGGCCAGCTTCTCTTCGAGCGGTCCGGGCGCCACGTTGTGTCCGCTCTCGGGCACGAGCAGGTCCTTGAGGCGACCGACGATACGCAGGTAACCGTCACCCGTGACCTCCGCCATATCGCCCGAGTGAAACCAGCCATCGCGAATGCTGGTGGCCGTGGCGTCCGGACGTTTCCAGTACTCGGGAAAGATGTTCGGCCCGCGGCAGATCAGCTCTCCCTCGTCGGTGACCTGCATCTCGACACCGTCGATGACCTTGCCCACGTAACCCGGGCGCGCCTGGTTCTTCTGGTCCATCGTGACGATGGCCGTGGTCTCGGTGAGCCCATAGACCTGGTACACCGGAATGCCCACCAGGCCGAACCAGCGCTGAGTCTCGTCGCTCAAGGGTGCCGAACCGCAGATCAAAAACTCTAGGTTTTTGCCGATTTGCTCGCGGATCTTGGGGAACACGATGCGCTTGGCGACTTCACGCGCGAACTTGTCCTTCAAGGTCGCGATGCCACGTGCGCTGCGTTCGTTGCCCTCCACGGCGTGGCGGTACAGCGAGTAAGCCAGGCCGCCGCGCTCCTTGAGCTTGTTGCTCACGCCGAGCCGAATACGCTCGAGCAGCGCGGGCACGTTCAAGAAGTAGTGGGGCTGCGCGGTGGCGAGTTCCTTCACCAGGTTGTTGAGGTCGGTGGAGAACATCAGCGGGTTACCCCGCGCGAGCTGCGACCAAAGCTGGATGCGGGATCCCGCGAAGCACACGGGCAGGTAGTGGAAGACCCGGTCGGGCCCCTGACGCTCGCCCACCATGCTGCCGATGCCGTCGATGGTGCGCTTGAGCATGAAGTCGACGTTGTCGACCGTGTAGAGCACGCCCTTGGGCTCTCCACTGGTACCCGAGGTGTAGATCATGGTGACGCGGTCGTTGCCCGAACGCGCCAGCGGCTTGGTCTCGCCCTTGGCGTGCGAGAACACCTCGTCGAACAGCGCAATCGCGCCCTTCCCGGCCGGCCAAGCCGCGCTCAGGCTCTCCTTGAGCGCAGGCGTGTCCACCAGGACCAAGCGGGTCTCACAGTTGGTGAGCATGCCAGCCAGTTCGTTGGCTGCCTGACGATCGTACATGGGGACGACGATGCCGCCCGCGCCGAGGATGGCCAGGTCCGCAGCCGCCCAGCGCGCCGAGTTGTGCGCGATCAGGGCCACACGGTCTCCGGGGGCCACGCCACGGCTGCTCAAGAAGCCTCGGGCCGCGGCCACCAGGTCCTTGATCTGACGCCCGCTGAACTCGACTAGCTTCTCGCCGTGCACTTCGAGGATCAACGCTTCGTTGGCGCGAGCGTCCAGGCTCGCGTGCATTTGCTCGATGAACGTCATGCCGTCTTCTCCAGAATCGCGCGCACGGCGGCGGGCAAGGAAGGCAGGTTGGCCTCCCAGGTGCGGGGCAGGTCGGGCCTGGGGAAGCTCGGGTAGACGCGCATCACTTCGTCGCCGAAGTCCACGCCCATCTGGCCCATCAACTTCAGCTGCTTGGGGATGGCTTGCGCGATCTCGGCGCGGATGCGATCGCCCTCGCGGTCGAGCTTGCGCAGCATCTGCAGCGTGCGCTCCTCCAGGTTCGGGTCGTCGACCTCGAGGCACAAGTCGTCGTGGCCACGGTCGTGCATCAGGTTGCGGATGCGCTCGTCCATGGTGATGCCACCCGAGGAAACCAGGCCCGGCATCGACGTGACGACCGCGTGGAAACGCGACGTCACCAACATCGAGCAGTTCCGCAGCACGCTGACCAGGTCGTACATGTTGTATTCGTCGCTGACGAACAGGGGCGCGTCCTGGTCGAGCCGCGACTCCACCTCTTCGCAAGCGATGCGGTCGAGCTGCTCCATGCCGATCAGCACGGGAAACACCCGCTTTTCCTTGCGGAACGCGTTGACGGCGTTGGCGATCGCGCCGCAGTAAGTGTCGAACTTGGCCTCCACCTCGGACGCGGCGTTGTGGAAGTACACGCTCTTGTAGTGCTCGCGCTTGAACTGGCCGTACACGTGCATGGCGGCGGTCTTCAGCACATCGGGCTTTACCGGCCACCAGAACGGATTGATCGGCCCCACCGCCAGCACGGGCGTCTCGCCGTCCCAGCCCTGCTCGCGCAGCAGCTGAGCCCCGCGCGACAGCGGTGCAGGCTCGAAGGTCCAGGCCGTGTCCGCGCCACCCACGTTACGGATGCCCATGTCGTCGAGCACCTTGCGCGAGGGCACGTTGCGGCAGAGTACGAAGCTGTTCTTGCAGTTCTTCTCCACGAAGCGCTTCATGTGCGGCGTCATGGCGCCTGCCTCGGCGCCGTAGCCCACGCTGATCTTGTTCTCGGCGGCCGCCATGCCGATGGCTCCCGCCATGAACGTGGTCAGCGCGTCGGCGAACTTGCTCTTGAACATCGAGCCTTCGCACGCGATGGCGCCGTGGTGCTTGGGCACCTCGTCGAAGAGGAACTTGGGGAACACCGTGGGCAGCTCCACCTGGCGCACCGTGCGGAAGTAGCCCGCCGTCAACTCGGGATCGACCGTGGTGAGCGTGAGCTCCAGGTTGTCGTCACCCAGCACGTGGCGGACCTGGCGGATCATCTCCTCCACGCGCACGTCGCCGCCCGTGTTGCGCGCGCCCGAATAGCCCGCGAACAGCAGCTTGAGCGGCTGGCCTGCCTTGTAGACGCTCGGCGAGCGGTCGAGCGCGTGACGCGTCCCGACGGCTTCGATCAAGGCGTCGACAGTCATCATCAGCGCTCGATCGGGATCGAACGCCTTGTTGAACTTATCGAGAAACCCCATGGGAATCAGGCTCCGGCGTCGAAGCTGGAAACCCCACCCACGCCGTTGCCATTGCCCTTGCCGGAGCGCTTGGCTGCGCTCGCGACATCCTCGGGCCACGGCTTGTACGGGTACTTGAAGTTGCCTTCGGTGGCGAACTTGAACAGGTGGAAGCAGTAGTCCGTGAACGGCGTCGGAGCGTGTCCGAGCACCTTCTGGATGCGCGTGTTGTCGAACACCGTGTCGTAGGTGAGGTACGGCAGGAACACCTTCATCAGCGACGCGCCGCCGGCCACGCCCCACTTCTTGGGGCTGTCCATCAGGCGGTCCACCGCCTTCTCGAAGGTCGGCACCAAACCGGGCGCAAACAGGTGATGCGTCCCGTGACCCGACTTGCGCATGGCGTCGGTGATCTGGCGGTAGGTCGGCGACGCCAACCCGGTGCTCAGGTTGTACGCGTCGTGTTCGGGCTTGTCCTGCATGTGCACGGCCACGATGCCGGCCCCCACGTAGTTGGCGGGCACGATGTCCATGCGCCAGGAGGCGTCGAGCGGCAGCACGGGCAGCTTCGCCAGGAACACGAAGGCGCGCACCATGTCGAACTGGGTGGTGCCAGGGTGCCGACTATCACCGAGCACGGTGCTGGGCCGGAACACCGTGACGGGAACCTCTGGCAGGAGCTCGTGCACCATGTGCTCGCAGAACTTCTTCGTGCGCGAGTAGGGATCGTAGTCGCTCTTGTCCCAGTTGATGGCCTCGGCCTCGTGGACGTTCTGGCTCTGCACTTCGCCGCTGACGGCCACCGTGGACACGTCGCTGAAGCGACGCAATCCGTGGTGGTCCTGGGCGGCGCGCGCGAGCTTCACCACCTCGAGCGTGCCGCGCAGGTTGACGTTGAAGCAGGCCTTGTTCGACTTGCGATTCAGCGAGGCAGCGCAGTGAATGATGCTGCTCGTGTCGTGAACGAGCTTCTGATAGGTCGCCGCGTCGAGCCCGAAGTTCCTGTCGGTGAGATCGCCCAGGTAGATGTCGATCTTGGTCTGCAAGTGCTCGTAGAAGGTGGCGAAGTCCATGTGCATCTGCAGCGACTGCCACAGGCGCTTGGCGCCATCCTGCTTGTTCTTGGCGCGCACCAGCAGCGCGAGCTTCTGACCGTGTTGATTGAGTAGCCCGTGAGCCACGTAGGAGCCGAGGTAACCCGTGGCCCCCGTGAGAAAGATCGTCATTCCGCAACCTCTGTAACTTCGGCAGCCGGCGCGTGACGCCGACCGGAATCGCTGCGCAAGGCCGTGGGTTCGACGCTGACTTCGGGCAGCACCACCGGCACCTTGGGCACGTAGTTCTCGACCTTGGTGTTCTCGATCAAGGGGAACGACCAGCGTCGCAGCCCCGGGACGTGCTGATTAATCCAATAGCGCCGCCAGTCCAGTCGCTTCGGCTCGTAATGGAAGAAAGGCTCCTTCACCTCGATGCCGACCAGCTCCTCGCAACAGAAGGTCTGGCGGTTGTCCGAGACGAACGGCTTGTAGGTATCGAACACGCGCTCGGCCAGACGCAGGCGACGATCGAGGCGATCGGTCTTGCTGCGCAGCTTCTTGAGCTCCTTCTTGGCGAACTCGGGCCAGCTCTCGGGCGTGTCCTTGGCGAAGTCGGAGACCGCCTGCACCAACTTGCGCAGGTTCTCGACGCGCATGAAGTGGTCGTCTCCCACCACCTTGGCGTCCCAGCGCGAGAGCAGCACGCGTTCCACCGCGTCTTCGCCGTGCTCGCGGTAGTGCCTGCGGTGGGCCAAGGACGTCAGCTCCAGACCACGCCCCACCGTGAGCGGATGGCGATCACTGGTGGCGCACTGATACACGGGCTTGGCCTTGCCCTCGGCGAGCGCAGCCGAGGCGGCGATCAGGGCGGCGCAGCAGTGGTCCACGGGGACCACGTCGAGCGGCTTGTCCTTGTTGGCGGACATGTGCCTGAACCAGGTACCCATGAAGTAGACCAGGGGACCCGAGGTGTTGAGGCCCTCGTTCCAGCCCGGCAGCGGAAACGCCTCGGCGCTCTCGATGATGGCGGGCCTGAAGAAGCTCTTCTCGAGCTTGGGGAAGCGCTCCAGCAGCATGGACTCGGCCATGCTCTTGGTGAACGTGTACACGTTGGGCCAGCCCCAGTGCCGTGCCCGCTCCTTGCCGGTGTCCACCAGGCGCTCGCTGAGCAAGGCCTTGGACTCGCGGCGCAAGATGCGCTCGATGAGCTGGTGATTGTTCGGATCGTGGCCCTTCTCGACCACGCTCTTCACGAGATCCACGCGCAGCTTGGCCAGGGCGCTCTCGCTCTCCGTGTCCTCGTGCACCTTGGCGACGAGCTGCTTCAGGTAGCGATACTCGGCCTCCACGTCGAAGCCGGGGCGGACCGGCGCGTAGTTCGGGGTGGCCACCTCCATGATGCGGCCGTCCCGGTTGCCCGCCACGAAGCAGGTCGACACCTGCAGGAAGCTCGCGTTGCGCGCGGCTGCCGCGAACTCGGCCGCGTGGATGGTTCCCTCCACGTTGTTCTGCAACGCATCGCTGAGCTCGGGATCGAAGTCCACCTGCCCTGCACAGTGGATCACCATGTCGAGCTCGCGCTGAATGCGCGTGGCGATCTTGGGATCCACGCCGAGGCCCGGACGACTCACGTCACCGCTGATCACCTCGATGCGCTCGGCGAGAAACTGGGAGAGTCCATCGCCGTGGCGATCGTGGAGCACCTTGAAGGCGTAGGTGTCGTTGATCATGCGCTGGAAGCGCTCGCGGGCCCCCTGCTTGCCCTTGCCGCGCAGCAGCACGTAGATGCGACCGACCTGCGGAACCTTGTCCAGCATCATGGAGAGCCAGACCTTGCCCAAAAAGCCACTCGCTCCGGTGAAGAGGATGTGACGACCCGCAAGTGCTTTCTCGACCGACAACGACATGCTCATTGTTCCTCGACTCAAATTCCGTTTCGCGCTCACCACGTGCCGCTCTGCCGGCTGGGTGTCAGCGGTATTCGAGAACCGGCCAATCGGCGTCGCGCGCGGCGGCGCGCAACGCGAAATCAGGATTCACGGCGCAGGGTTTGCCCACGCTCGAAAGCAAGAGGATGTCCGCTCCGTGTGCCGCATAGGCGGGAGACTGCGCCAGATCCAGGCCGCGCTCGCTCGCGTAGTGCTTGACCCACTTGGAGCTGTCGTGTCCGCCGATGACGGGCTCGAGCAGCTTGCCGGTGGCCTCACCGCGCACGAACTCGAGACGGTTGCAGACGTAGTCATCGGCGCCGATCTCGGAGACGAGCTTGCTCACGACCTGCTCGATGCCCTCACTGAGTAGCACCACGCGATGGCCGTCCTTGCGCGCCTTCTTAACGAGTTCCTTGCCCTTCTCGTAGATGCGCTCACGCAGGATGTCTTTGAAGTACTCCTCCGCGAGCTCTGCGATGCGGTCCTCCGACATGTGGCGAAGGGTCACATAAGCGGCGCGTGTGGCAAGCGTGCGATCGTTCTGAGACAGCCAGCCATAGACGGGAGCTCCCAGGGCCAGGGCGCCCACGCGGAAGGCGCGCTCGGCGAACCCCTGTGCATTGCTTGCGAAGTAGGCAGACGCCGCGAGCGCACCGCGGTCGATGAGGATGCCTTCTACTCTGAAAAACGCTGTGGTCTGTGGTGCCAAGTCTGGGGGTCTCCGTTACGCCGGGTCGAAACCTAGCGGGCGAAGCGCCCGATGGAAAACGAAAAACTAGACTGACGTGTCAGTTCAGCCCCCTTCCGCCCATGCCGTGCTGCGCGTCGCGCCCAATGTGCGCCAAGGTCGTACGCCTTACTCTCCGAAAAAAGGGCTGTCAGTCGTTCCGAGACGGCGGCGAATCGTCGAGTTCGCACGGTGAACGGCACGGAAACGCGCTGGGGAGGCCGGCACGGCGCGTCATTTACAGTTTTCTTTACTGGAATGACCTTGTTGTTGATCAGAAAAGCACTGCTAGAAATTCCGTCAATCCCGCAGAAATCACTCACTTCTACCGCTTGGAACAAAACAAAAACGGAGTCAACTTTACCTTGCGTGTGTCTGACGCGATCTGCTAAACGGCAATGAGGAAGGGTTGATGTTGATTTGTAAACCCTTCCTTTCTTTGGAGGTGCGGTGTGCGTGACGTGTTCATCGCTGGTTGCGGCGAAACTCCTGTGATGAAGCAGAGCACTGACGACCTACGTCAGCTCGGTGCCACCGCTGTACGCGCTGCCATTCAAAACAGTGGGATTGAAGCCCCCACCGCCCTCTACGTAGGCAACATGCTTAGCGGCATGCTCTCGGGTCAGCAGCAGCTGGGCGCCCTCATCGCGCACTCGGCCGGCCTGCACGGGATCGAGGCTGCTACCGTCGAAGCCTCCTGCGGCTCCGGTGGCGCCGCCGCCCGCTGGGGTGTGATGGCCATCCAGAGCGGTGCCCATGACGTGGTCGTGGTGTGCGGCGTCGAGCGCATGACCCACGCCCCCAAGGATGCGGTGACCCGCTCCTTGGCTGCCGCCTCCGACTGGGAGCAGGAAGGTGGCCGCGGTGAGACCTTCGTCTCGCTCAACGCCCGCCTGATGCAGGCCTACATGCAGGAGCACCGCGTGGACAACGCGGCCTTCGCCCCCTTCGCGCTCAACGCCCATCGCAACGCTGCACGCAACCCCCACGCCCTGTTCAAGGGCAAGCAGGTAAGCGAGCAGGCGTACCACGAGTCGCGTCAGGTCGAAGGACCGCTCAAGCTGTTCGACATCTCACCGATCTGCGACGGCTCGGCCGCCATCGTGCTCGTCTCGGGCGACGTCGCCCAGCGGATGCGCCGCAGCGGTCAGCCCCTGGTGCGCGTGCGTGCTTCCACGATCGCCACCGACTCCTTGGCCCTCGACGATCGCGAGCGCCTGCTGCGCCTGGCGGCCGTGGAGCGCGGCGCCAAGCGCGCCTACGAGCAGGCCAAGATCAAGGCCCAGGACATCGACCTCTTCGAGTGTCACGACGCCTACACCGTGATGTCCGTGCTCTCGCTCGAGGCCGCTGGCTTCGCCGAAGAGGGCAAGGGCTACACGATGGGTCTCGAGGGAGACATCTTCACCGAGGGCAAGCTGCCGATCACCACCATGGGCGGGCTCAAGGGCCGCGGTCATCCGGTCGGCGCCACCGGCGTGTACCAGCTGTGCGAAGCCTATTCGCAGCTTACGGGCACGGCAGGCGAGAACCAGGTCAAGGGCAACCCCGAGATCGCGATGACCCAGAACTTCGGCGGCACCGGCGCCACCGTGGTCACCCACATCCTCGAGCGCGCGGCCTGAGCGAGAGCGTGCGTCGCCGCTGAGGCCCGGGTCGAAGGACTCGGGCCTTTGTCGTTTAAGGCGTCGATTCTCGCTCGCGCGCTCCAGGGCGCGCGTCGACGCGTGCCACACTCGGCCCCGAGATGAGTGCGTACGATCCGGTGGCGGTACTCTACGACCGCGCCTTCGAGGACATCCGGGTGCGGCGGGCCGAGTGGCGCTGGGTTCAGCGGCGGCTTCAGGCCTTCCAGGCTCCCCCACGGGCCCTGGAGATCGGCTGCGGCACCGGTGCCTTGCTGCGGGCACTGACGCCCAGTCTCTCCTGCGGGGTGGGATTGGATGTGTCCGGGCCGATGCTGGAGCAAGCCCGGCAGCGGGCGCGCCATCTGCCCACGCTTTCGTTCGTACAGATCGAGGGGCCCGCGCTGCCGGTGCCGGACGCCTCGCACGATCTCGTGATCTCGTTCCTGTCCTTCCGGTACCTGGACTGGCCCGCGATCTGGCCCGAGATCCGGCGGGTACTCGCTCCAGGTGGGCGCTTCTGGATGGTGGACATGGTGGCGAGCAAGCCAGCCCCCGGCGATCTGCCTCTCTTGGCCCGGGCGGGGGTTCGCAAAGTGCTCGCCCCACTGCGCACCCCGCGTCTGGCCCGCGATCTCAAGGCCCTCACCAGGCACCCGGAATGGCAGACGATGCTGGCGCAGCACCCCGCCCGGCCGCTCTCCGAGTACCAGGCGTTCTTCAGTCGTACCCTACCCGGGCGATCGCTGCGTACCCTGGACGTGAGCCCGAGCCGGCGCGTCATCGCGATCGACAGCGGTGCACTTCGATGAGCTGCGTGGGGATGTTGGACTGGGGGATCGGCGGGATCGGGTGCTACCGGCTGCTCAAGCGCGAACTCCCGCGAGTGCCCGTGATCTACTGGTCGGACACGGGTGCGGTGCCCTACGGCAAGCTGCCGCGGCGGGAACTCACGCGGCGCGTGGAACGCGTGCTCGAAGCGCTCCGCCGGTTGGGCGCCTCACATTTGGTGGTCGCCTGCAACGCGGCGTCCACCGTGTTGGATGCGATCGCCTCGCCGCTCCCCACCGTGGGCGTGATCGAGGTCGCGCAGTTCGCGGTGCCGAGCGACCTGCGCGGGACGTTGGCCGTGATCGGGGGCGGACGTACGGTGCGCTCGGGACTGCACCGACGATCGTTGGCGCGCCGTGGCCTGCGCGTGGTGTCGCGCGTGGCGCAGCCGCTCTCGGGGCACATCGAGGGCGGTCGCGTGGGGAGCGCCGCATATCGGGCCGATCTGGCGCGCATCATGGCGCCGATCACACAGGCCGACGCCGTGCTCCTGGCATGCACGCACTACCCGGCGATCGCTGAGGACATTCAGGCCGAGCTCGCGCGCGACGTGCCCCTGCTCGATCCCGCCCAGGCCTTGATCGCGCAGGCGGTGGAGCGTTTTGGGCTCCAGTCGCAGCGCGGGGCCGATCGCTTCGTGACCACGGGCGCGCCGCGCGAGATGCGAGCGGCGGCCCGACGCGCCTGGGGCGTTACTCTGCCGCGTTGTGAGCGAGTAGCGCTGCGCTAGCCGTGCTGGCTGCGGGCGCGAACGCGGGCGGACTCGCCTTGGCGACCGTGGGCGTGGTGACCTCCTCCAGGTGATGCGCGCCGGCCTTGCATACGTAGGCCTTGTACAGGCTCTCGCCGGGCATGTTGGGCATCTTGATGGTGTTGACGAAGTACCACTCCGCCTGCACCTGCGCGGGCGTCACGTCGACCAGCACATAGCCCTTGCGGGTGACCTCCGAGAACTTCACCTGCGGATTGGCGTCGCTCACGAGCGTCGGAACGATGTCGGCTGTCGGATCGCCCTCCAGGGCCAGCGACGTGATGGAGGGGCCCACGAGCTCCACGCCGAACCCACCCATGCCGGTCGCCGGGTCGTATTTGGCGGGATCCCAGGGATCCTGCGCCAAATCGATGGCCCACGAGGTGTGGATGTCACCCGTCATGAAGACCATGTTGTCGATGCCGTCGTCGACGATTTGCTGGAAGATGCGCGTGCGCTCGGCGCGATAGCCCTCCCAGAAGTCCGCGAAGGTGGCGGCGCGCATGAGCGGGTCGTGGACCGGCGAGATGATCACCTGGTTGCCGATCAGGCGCCAGATGGTGTTGCGCGCCCGTGAGTCCTTGAGCTGCGCGATGAACCACTGCTCCTGTTCGTCGCCGAGGATGGTGCGCGACGGATCGTCCCACTCGGGCGGATCCTGGCCGGGCACGCTGGAGACCTCGACCTGCTGACTGCGGGCGAGCTGACGGGTGTCGAGCATGATCAGATCGAACAGGCCTCCGAACTCGAAGGAGCGATAAATCTTGTCGATGGTGGTGCCCTTCATGGAGCGCGTGGGGACCCACTCGAGGTAGGCCTGTGTGCCCGCCTCTTGACGCGTGGGCCAGTCCCCCTCGGTGGCGGGCATGTGATTTTCGGCGCCGCCCATCCAGGCGTTGTTGGCGGTCTCGTGGTCGTCCCAGACCGAGATGATCGGGATCTGCCGGTGGATCTCCTGCAGGTCCTTGTCGGTACGATACTGGGCGTGCCGCGTGCGGTAGTCCTCGAGTGTGATGCACTCCTTGGTGGGCACGTAGGCGCGGTCGGTGAGCGATGGGTCGCCGTAGCTGTTGTCGGGCTCCGCCTTGGCGTCGGCGTACTCGTAGATGTAGTCGCCCAGGTGAACCCAGACGTCGATATCCTGGCGGTTGGCGATGGCGCGATAGGCGTTGAAGTAGCCGTTGTTGAAGTTGGCGCAGGAGGTGAACACGATGCGCAGATGGTCGATGCCGGCGGCCGGCAGCGTGCGCGTGCGGCCGGTGACCGAACGTCCGTCGGCAACTCCGAACGCGTAGTAATAAGTGGTGCCGGGCTGCAGCTTGTCGGCGTCCACTTTGACCGTGTAGTCGGTCAACGCGTCGGTCATGGCGGTGCCCTTGTTCACCACCTGAGTCAACTCCGGATCGCTGGTGATCACCCAGCTGACTTCGACGGCATCTTCGCCTTCCATGCTGACGCGCGTCCAGAGCAGTACTCGGTCGCTCAACGGATCCGCGCTCGCCACGCCGTGCGCGAAGGTTTGCGTGTCGACCGCCGCCGAAGCGAGCATGGAGCCATCGATGGGCATCCCGTCGCCGTGGTCGCCTCCGCCATCGCCGCCGTTGCTGTCCGCGCAACCGCTGCCGATCAAGCTGCTGACCGCTCCCGCTCCGACACTGCCGATGATGAATTTGCGACGACCGAATGTCATTGGATGGTTCCCCCAAGGTCCATGCGCGCCTGGCGCACGCGAAAGGACGCCCATCATGCACCAGTCCGGCGATGGGGAAAGCAACGATTTGGCGCGCAAAGCGGGCCGGGAAGCACGGACCACATTGCCAAAACGTGCCTAGCGGCTAACACGAACCGGCCGTGCCCCCAGCGTTTCCCAGGGATCCGTTCGTCCTCGAAGCGGGACTCGTGCGTGCCAACAGCAGCGTGCCCCAGGCCGCCGCCCGCTTTCGCACAGCCGAGCGGCTGGACCTCTCGGGCTTGCCCGGCGGGGGCTTGGCGTTTCTGCTCACGGAGGCCGCCAGGGCGTCCGCGCCGCCCATGCTGGTGATTACGGCCGATCAGGACAGCGCCTTCGCCACTGCCCAGGACCTGCGGTTTTTTGGGGTGGCAGGCCGGGGAGGCGATGACGCGCTGCCGGTACTGCGCTTCCCAGGCATGGACACTTCACCCTTCCTGCAGGTGGCCTCGGACCGCAAGTCGGCGATGGAGCGCGTCGCCGCGCTCTGCCACTTGGCCCACGGGCTGCCCTGGCAGTTCCTGGTGGCCCCGGTGGGCGCGCTACTGCGGCGCGTGGCCCCCCAGGACGCGCTGCGCAGCCGGGCCAAGCGCATCCAGGTCGCCGACCTGGTGGACCGTGAAGAGCTGGTATCGCTGCTGAGCGAGTGCGGCTACTTGCGCGTACCGGTGGTGGAGGATCCAGGCAGCTTCGCTGTGCGCGGTGGACTCGTCGACGTATTCCCGCCCCACGCCGACGCGCCTGCGCGCCTCGAGCTGGATGACGAGCTCGTGGTCTCCATCAAGCGCTTCGATCCGGATTCACAACGGACCCTGGACGCGGTGGATCACCTCTTCGTGCACCCGGCCCGGCAGACGTTGAGCGACGCCGGCACCAAGAAGCGCGTGCGCGAGCGTGTCAGCGATTTGTGCGACGCCGAGAATCTGCCCTCGCGCAAGCGCAACGAGCTCCTGGACGAGCTCGAGACGGGACGAGCGAGCCTCGGCGTGGACGCGCTGCTGCCGGCCTTCTACGACCATCTGGAGACCCTGTTCGACTATCTGCCCAAGGACCTGCGCTGCGTGATCGTGGACCCCACCGCGGTGACCCAGGCCGCGAGCGAAGAGCTCGACCGGGCGCACAAAGACCGCGCGGCGCGCGTGGAGAACACGCCGGCCTATGCCGTGAAGCAGCTGTATCTCTCGGTGCACGAGCTGCGCGAATGTCTCGAGCGTCACCCGGTGGCCTCGGTACACGAACTGGCGGTGGCGGGCGCACCGGAGGATGAGGAGTCGCCGCTCTCGGTATTCGAGGCCGAGGATCCGGAGCACGTGGTGGCCCTGGGCGGCGATTCCCACGAGGGACTGCTGAACCAGCTGAAACAACAGCGCAAGGAGGGCGGCAATCTCGACGCGCTGTCACCGTTCGCGGCGCGCCTCGGGAGCTGGCTCGAGAGTGGTCTGCGGGTGCTGGTCACCGCGCGCACGCGGACCCAGGCCGACCGCATGGTGGGGTTGCTGAAGAGCTACGGATTGCCGGTGGACACGCGCACCGAAGCGTTCGCGCCAGAGCGCCTGAGCGGCCCCATCAGCGGGCGCGCGGAAGTGGTGCTGGGCGAGCTGTCGCGGGGCTTCGTGCTGGCCACCGCTGGTCTCGCGTGCATCACCGAGACCGAGGTCTTCGGCGCAAAGCAGACGCGTAGCGCGCAGCGCAAGACGCGCCGGGCCAAGACCGAGGCCTTCCTCGACGACCTGAGCGCACTCTCGGTGGGCGACTTCATCGTCCACGTGGAGCACGGTATCGGACGCTACCTAGGGCTCGAAAAGAAGCAGATGCCACTGTCGCGCCACGAAGAGCTGCTCGGCATGAAGGCCGTGAGCGTCGAGGTGTTGGTGGTGGAGTACCTGGGCGGGAAGCTCTACCTCCCGGTCACGCGGCTCAACCAGATCCAGAAGTACGCTAGCGCCGAGGGCAAGGCGCCCAAGCTCGACAAGCTCGGCGGTCAGACCTTCTCCAAGACCAAGGCGCGCGTCCGCGACGAGGTCAAGAAGCTGGCTGACGACCTGCTCAAGGTCTACGCACAGCGCGCGGCGATGACACGCCCCCCTTTGCCGGCCGTGGATCGCACCTACGCCGAGTTCGAGGCCAGCTTCCCCTACGACGAGACGCCCGATCAGACACGGGCCATCGAAGACGTCTTGTCGGATCTCGAGTCGCCACGCGCGATGGATCGCGTGGTGTGCGGCGACGTCGGCTTCGGCAAGACCGAGGTGGCCATGCGCGCGGCCTTCCGCGTGGCGATGACCGGACGTCAGGTGGCCATCCTGTGTCCGACCACGGTGCTCGCGCAGCAGCACACCAATACCTTTCGCGAGCGCATGGCCGGCTATCCGCTGCGTATCGGTCAGTTGTCCCGCTTCGTGACCAAGGAGGAACAGGCGGCGACGTTGGCGGCATTGAAGGACGGCCAAATCGACATCGTGATCGGCACCCACCGCGTGCTGTCGAAGGACGTGCACTTCAAGCAGCTCGGGCTCCTGGTGGTCGACGAAGAACAGCGCTTCGGCGTGACCCACAAGGAGCGCATCAAGGTGCTGCGTGCCCAGGTGGACGTGCTCACGTTGAGCGCTACCCCCATCCCGCGCACGCTGCAGATGGCGGTCTCGGGGCTGCGCGACCTCTCGCTGATCACCACCGCGCCGCTCGACCGGCGCGCAGTGCGCACCTTCGTGACGCGCTGGGAGCCGCACGTGCTGCGTGAGGCGGTGAAGCGGGAGCTCGCGCGCGGTGGCCAGGCCTTCGTGGTTCACAATCGCATCGAGTCGCTGGCCGAGCGCGGCGCGCGCATCCAGGAGTTGGTGCCCGAGGCGCGCGTGGTGATGGCGCACGGGCAGATGAACGAGGCCACCCTGGAGAAGGTGATGGCTGACTTCGTCGACGGTCGCTACGACGTGCTGTGCTCCACGGCGATCATCGAAAGCGGCCTCGATATCCCGCGCGCCAACACCATGATCATCGACCGCGCGGACACCTACGGGCTGGCCCAGCTCTATCAGTTGCGCGGCCGCGTGGGCCGCTCGCGCGAGCGCGCCTACTGCTACCTGGTCGCGCCGCCTCCCAACGCCATGAGCGAGGAGGCCCGCATGCGCATCGCGGCGCTCGAGCGCTTCACGGAACTCGGCTCTGGCTTCAAGGTTGCATCGCTCGATCTCGAGCTACGCGGCTCGGGCGACGTGCTGGGCGCCGAACAGAGCGGCACGGTGAGCGCCGTGGGCTTCGACCTGTTCTTGAAGATGCTCGAGGAGGCGGTCTCGGAGCTGCGCGGTGACGTGGTGGCCCACGAGGTGGACACCGAGCTCAACCTCGACAGCCCGCTGCTCTTGCCCGACGAGTACATCGAGGACATCGGCGTGCGGCTCTCGTTCTACAAGCGCTTTGCGGGGGCGGACAGCGGAGCTCACGTGGAGGAGATCGCCGAGGAGATGGAGGACCGCTTCGGACCAGCGCCCGACGCGGCACGTACCTTCGTGCGCGCCATGGGTGTGAAGCCTGAGCTGCGCCAGCTCCGGGTGCTCGGCTGCGAGGCCAGCAAGACGCGCGTCACCCTGCACCTTTCCAATGACGCCCCGCTCGACGTGGCCCGTCTGGTGGTCCTGGTCGCAGAATCCAAGGGACGCCTCAAGCTCACGCCCGACCGCAAGCTGAGCGCCCGCTTCGAGGACACCCCCGGAAGCGACGCAATTGGCCACATTCAGTCGCTCCTGCGCGAGCTCGGGCCAGCGGTCCTGCGCAGCTGAGCCGGACGCCCCCGAAAAGCCGCACGATTTCTGGGGATACCGGCGTAAGATGACGGCCGTGCGCCATGTTCGGCGCCTCACGTCTTGGCTTGACCCACCATGAAAACGACCGAGTCCAGCGCTTCCACAAGCAGCCCCAAAGTCCCCGGCACGGCGCTCGCGCCCCTGCGCAACATCCCCGACGACCTGGCGCTCTTTCCGCCCGGCACCACGGTGCATGAGGACAAACTGCGCTGCGGCATCACGATGCGCTGGTACGAGCGCGGCCCCAAGGATGCGCCCACCGCCATCCTGCTCCACGGCTATCCGGAGATCGGCGCCAGCTGGAAGCACCAGGTGCGCGCGCTCTCGGATCGCTATCGCGTCGTGGCCCCGGACATGCGCGGCTGCGGCGCCAGCGAAGGGCCGTTTTGGTTTTGGCACTACACGCTGGGACGCCTGGCCACGGACACCATCGACTTGATGGAAGTCCTCGGCGTGAAGAAGGTTCACCTGGTCGGCCACGATTGGGGCGCAGCGGTGGCCTGGGAGTCGGCGGCGCGCTTTCCCGAGAGCTTCACCAGCCTATCCATCATCAACTGTCCGCCCCTGCCCTTCCTGTACCGCAACACGCACCTGCAGGCCGTGCGCTCGTCCTATTCGCTGCGCTTCATGGTGCCGTTCTGGTGGAACGAGCACTGCAAGCGCAACGCGTACAAGATCCTCGAAGGCACCTTCCACGTGGACGAGGAGCACAAGCGCATGTTCACGCCGGAGGTCATCCAGCACTACGCGGCCCACGGCACGCGCGCTGGGGTGCCGCACATGAACTACTATCGCGCCGGCATCCTCTTGCCGCCGCTCAGGTTGCGGCGCGTGGAGGTGCCCACGCGGCTGATCTGGGGCTTGAGCGATCCCTGGATGAACCCCTTCTTCGGGCAGCCCGAGAACTACCTGCACTTCGTGAGCGCCATCGAGGCCGTACACCTCGACGGCATCAGCCACTTCGCGCAGCAGCAGTCGCCGGACGCCGTGAGCGAGGCCATGCGCGAGCACTGGCAGCAGACCGAGGCCGGCAAGCCGGTCCAGCACGGCAAAGTCGTGCGGGTGGTCAAGCGTTAGACAAGCGCGACGCCTCCACTCCACGAACGTGGAACGGAGGCGCAGCTCAGGCTTGCTTGGCGTTCCTGGATCGGATCAGCTGCCACCATCGCCCGCGCCGGCATCACCGCCGCTGACCGCCTCGCCCGTGGCGGGATTGCACACGGCCTTGGCCTTCACCTGCTCGAGGCCCGCAGCGCCGGCATCGCCAGCAGTGAACGCGTTCTTGAAGTCGTCGAGAGGCAAGCAACCGAAGTTGACCGCGGCGCCCAGGATCGTGTCGGCCGCGAAGCCGCACTCGCCCTTGCCGGCCGAGACCTCACGACAGCAGCCGTTGAAGCTGATGGTCTGGGTGGCGACCTTCACGGTGAAGCCGTTGGTGGCGGTGCCCGCGGCCTCCGGTGCGTCGAGCTGCTCCCAGAAGCCGGTGCAGAAGTTCGACACCTTGTGGTCGGCAGGCGCGTAGGGCTGGTTGCGCTCGAGGCAGCCAGGCGGGAACAGGCCCTGCGTCAGCGCGCTCACCGTGGTCATGTCGAGACCACACGCGTCGCCGGGATCGCTGCAGCACGCCGCGAGCTTGGCGGCGCCGCCGAGCACGTCGACGCCCTCGCAGGCCACCTTGGGCTCGCCGCACATGACGGCAGCCGTGCCGGAGTCGAGGGGCGTACCGCTGTCACCGTCGCCGCCGCCGCCGGCATCACCATCCCCGTCGCCATCGCCCGACGGGTTGTTGTTGTCGTTGTTGTCGCTGCCGCACGCATAGACGGCCAGAGCTGCGAGTGCGACGGCACTCACGAGTCCCACGCGCTGAAACTTTGCCAACATTTCTTCCACCTCTTCCGGCTCGCAACAGCGGCCGATTCAGAGCGTATTCCATCAGCAATTACGCGTATTTGTGCGACATGGAGCGAGCTCGTTCGAAAGCCATCCAAGCACGTGACGGAGCTTTCTGATCCGCGAATTCCCGGCGCTCGGACGCAACGACCGTTGCGTAAGCTGGTTTATCCCAGCGATTTTGCAGGCAGCGCCCAGTAGCGCGCGGTCAGTGCCCTGCCGCGTCGATCCGAGGTATGGTCCGCAGCGCTCTTTTTTTTCGAGAGCCGAATTTTTTTTAGCCGTCTGACCTGCTTCGACATGAGGAACAACGACCCATGCAGCAATCCAAAGTTCACGCCGTGAATCCCAACAGCGGCAAGTCCCAGCACAGCGCGGGCGAGACGGTCAGCCACGATCCCGCCACGCTCGAGGAGATCGGTCGCGTCGCCAATACCGATCTCGAATCGATGCCCGAAATCTTCGCGCGCGCTCGCGCGGCCCAGAAGCGTTGGGCGGCCCTGTCGTTCGCCGAGCGCAAGACGCACGTCCTGCGGATGCGCGACTACGTGGTGGACCACGCGGAAGATCTCGCCGCCATCGTGAGCCGCGACAACGGCAAGACCCGCACCGACGCCCTGACCACCGAGGTCATCCCCTCGGCGCTGGCGGCTGACTGGTACGCCAACAACGCGGCCGAGCTCCTGGCCCCCAAGAAACTCCCGATGGGGTCCATCCTGTTTGCGAACAAGCGCAACGAGCTGCATCGCGTACCGCTCGGCGTGGTGGGCATCATCAGCCCGTGGAACTATCCGCTCTCCATTCCCTTCGGCGAGGTCGTGATGGGGTTGATGGCGGGTAACGCCATCCTCCTCAAGGTCGCGGCGGCGACCATCATGGTGGGCGAGGCCATCGAGCGCATCGTGGCCGCAGGCGAGCTGCCGAGCGGGCTGTTCCAGCACGTGGTGGGCTCCGGCTCCCGCGTCTCGCGCGCGTTCTTCGAGAACGGCATCAACAAGATCTTCTTCACCGGCTCGGTGCCCACGGGCAAGCAGCTGATGGCCGAGGCCGCCAAGACCTTGACCCCCGTGTCGCTCGAGCTGGGTGGCAAGGATCCGATGATCGTGCTGGCCGACGCGGACCTCGAGCGCGCCGCCAACGGTGCCTGCTGGGCCGGCTACCAGAACGCGGGCCAGAGCTGCGGCGGCGTCGAGCGCGTCTACGTGCATGAGTCCGTGTACCCGCAATTCGTGGAGCTGATGGTCCAGAAGACCAAGGCCATGCGCCACGGCGCCGACCGCGACTTCAACGTGGACATGGGTTCGATGACCACCGAGGAGCAACTCAAGACCGTCGACCGTCAGGTGAAGGCGGCCGTGGCTGGCGGCGCGCGCATCCTCGCGCAGTCCAAGCCCGTGAATCCGTCCGACAAGGGCTACTTCTACCCGGCGACGCTGATGGTCGACGTGGATCACTCCATGGAATTGATGCGCGAAGAGACCTTCGGACCCGTGGTGCCCGTGATGAAGTTCTCGACCATCGAGGAGGCCATCGCGCTCGCCAACGACTCGAGCATGGCGCTCACCTCGTCGGTGTGGACCAAGGACACCGCACTGGGGCGACGCATCGCCCTGCAGCTCGAGTCGGGGGCGACCACCGTGAACGACCACCTCTACACGCACGGCCAGAGCGAGACGCCCTGGGGCGGCTGGAAGGAGTCGGGTCTCGGTCGCACGCACTCGGTGATCGGCCTCGAGGAAATGACGCAGCCGAAGCTGGTGAACTGGGACATGGTGTCGCCCAAGCGCAACATCTGGTGGTACCCATTCGACCGCGACACCTACGAGGGCATGTTCGCGGCTTTGAAGGCCAACTACCCGAAGTCCCCGGCCGAGCTGAGCCAGAGCATGGCGGCGCTCTCCAAGCTCGCGCTGAAGAAGATGTTCACCGCCTGGAAGCCCTGAGCTCTCGCCAGCTCAGCGCACCACCAGGAAGTAGCCGGCCCAGAAGAGCGCGATGAGCCCTGCTCCGATGGCGCCGGCTTTCCAGAGCAGACGCTCCGCGGTTCGGGTCAGCTGGGCCTGGACCGTGGCCAGCGCGCGCGCGGGGTCCAGTTGCATTAACCTGGCTGTGGCGTCGTCCAGCACCTCGAGCACGCCCACCCGCGCTTGCAGGCGGATGATGAAGGGAACCCGCGGGGCCAGGAACATGGCGCGCTCGCCGAGCAGGAGCGCCTGATCGGCACGCGCGGTCACGGACTTCACCCGCGCGGAGAGCCCGGACTCTGCGCCAATGCGGTGCGCGTCGCGGGCGAGGGAGGAAAACTCGGTGAAGCGGACGCCCTCGACTCGAGACTGCTCGGGATGGGCGCGTTGCCAGCGCTCGATGAGCTCTTTCAGCTGCTCTTCTTGCTGTGGGTCCAGAAGCTTGCGTACGAGGGCCCAGATCTCCTGGCTTGCCGTGTTCAACACGTCGAGCAAGCCCTCAGCCTCGTCTCCTGCCACGTGGGTCCACTGCGAAGCACAGGCGTCGCGACACAGCGTGACGAACACCACCATGTCGAGCAGGCTCACCTCCGGGTCCGAGCCGGCTGCGATGTCGAGCGCTGCCGAGCTGCAATAGAGGGCACGCCGCAAGGCCAGCTCGTGCAACGGTGAGCGCCGATCTTGGGTCCACGCATCCGTTACCTGAGTGATCCGCTCGATGAACGAGGTCGCGAAGCGCTGCAGATCCTCCTGCACCTCGACCTGCGCGAGCTGGCCGTTGGGTGACGACGCTTCGCGCGCAGAGGAGAAGCTACGCGCCAGAAATCCACCGCCACGCTGGCGCCAGCGCTGTAGGGGCCTCGAAGACGGTCCGTCCGACATGCGGATTGCGCTCCTCTCGTTCGTTCGCATCCCAGGTGCGTGTGCTCAAGTCCTGACCGGGCGCGTGAGGCCGGTCTCCGCGAAGAAGCCGAGCAACGCCGCACCGAAGGCGATGCCATAGACGCCAAGCAAGAGCATCTTCACGCGCACATCGATCGCCGACTCTGCAAACAAGCCCACGCCCACGGCCAGCGACGCGAGCCCCGCCATCCAAGCGCAGAAGCTCGAGGTCCGGCCCGTCTCGCGGCAGAGCTGCCTCCCGCCCACCACCTCCGCCACGCCGATCGCGATGCAGCGCAGCGCGAGCACCAGGAAGACGAGCCCCACGTAGCGCGAGCCCACCAGGGCCAGTACGCCGGTGCCGATGCTGATCACACCCTCCGCGACGTAGCTCGTGAAGGGCCGGGAGGAGTGCACCATGCGTTGCAGCCCTTCGAACACGGCCATGCCGCCGTCGGCCACCAGGTAAAGGCCGACCACCAACAATACGTTCTCGCTCGATTCCATGGGCACGCTGAGCGCGAAGATGCCGAACATGGCCGCCAGAGCGCCACGTGCGAAGGACATCCAGCGCACGCCTGGCAACCACGGGATGCTGCTCGGTCCGAAGGCGCGCTCTTGCATACTTTGAACTTACCTTGGACTAGCCGTCCTCGCATTGGTGACGAGATCCTAGAAACCGATCCGAAGAGGGGACGAACACATCATGACGACGTCAACGATCAGCTCTCGCGCGCCGAATCGAACCCGTCGCGCGCAGCCGCGCACTCCGACGCACGAAGCTGCAACGCCGCTGAACGTGCGCTCCTCGGGGGTGCCGCTGAGCGACAGTACCAAGGCCTGGATCCAGGCACGCAGCAACCGCCAATTCGGGAAGTTCCAGGGGCGCATCCAGCGGGTCACGCTGCGCTTCAAGGACGTCAACGGTCCACGCGGTGGCACCGACATGCTGTGCAGAGCGAAGGTCATGCTGCGAGGACTGCCCACGGTGGTGGTCGAGCAGCGTGCCAAGACGGCGCGCAAAGCGTTCGATTCTCGTTGCCCCGTCGGCGGGGCGAGCCGTCGCCAAGGCGATGGAGCGCGCACCACGGGAGCCTGTTGCGACTGCTACGCCACGCCCCAAGCGCACGACTCGCAGTGTGCAGACCGCGGTGCGGATGACCACGCGGCCGCCGCGCAACCCCAAAGGCAGCTTGATCGGTCGACGCGTGGGCCAGGGCGCGACCAACCTGGCGCGGGCCGCAGACCGACCGGAGAAGCGTCGGCGCGACGTGCCGGTCGACACGTCGTTGCCCGGTGTGAGCGCGTCGCACCGCAAGGTGGGCGCGGAGTCCACCGCCACACGCAACACCAAGGTGAATCGCCGCGGCATGACCGCCGCGCTCGAGGATTCGGCCACCGGCAGTCCATCTCGGAAGAGCACGCGCCGCAGCCAGAACCGGGCCAAGTCCGGATCCAAGCAGGGGCGCCGAGAGACCCAGCGTCTCAAGAGCCCGCAGGCACGAGCACGCCGGGCCTCCGCACGCAGCGCGCGCACGCGCTGAACTCGCTCGCCTCCACTCCCCTTTTCTCAGCCCCTGGCGGTTGGCTGGCGCGCTTGCACTCGGTGGGGCGCGCCAGCAGCCTCGCTGCATGCACGTCGGCATCCCCTGCGTGCTTAGCCGACCCAACCGCCCGTGAACAGACTCAGCAGTTGGAGCCAGTCCTCCTTGGGCACGCGCGTGACCATGACCGGCACCAGCGGCAACAGAGTCGCTACCAGCAGCTTGATCATGTCTCTCTTGTCGAACATCACCACGCGCATTTTCTCCACGGTCTCTCGATAGCTGCTCACCGTGGCCGCGAGCCCCTGCACTTCCAAACCGAACGCGCGACTGCCGCAGCCTCGCCCTTCGATCCAGCGCCGATGGAAGCGTCGCCCTGCCTCGGCGGCCATTCCAGACACTTCGATCAGCCCTTCTCGCCGCGCCTTGTAGAGCAGTGGGCTGAACAGCAAGAGCGGACCGAAGGCCACCAACGTGGCCAGCGTGCCGAACAGCGCCAGCAGCGGCTTGAAGCTGGACAGGGAGCCGCCGAGGTCGATGCGCGAGCCCCACTCGGTGCACAGCACGCTGGTGGCCGCGAACAAGAGCATCGCGCAGTAGTCCACGGAGGGCAGGCGAAGAAACGCGATGCCTCCGCAGCGATCCGGGTGCGTGGGGACCAGCGCGAGCTTGAGCCGCGACAAGCTCACCAGCACCCGCATCCAGACCAGCCAGCGCCAGAGAGAGCGCCAGAGCAGGAACTGAAACAGCGGCACGTCGACCAGCGCATACCAAGTTTGGGCAGGCGTCAGCGGAGCGTGCAGCACGAAGCCGTTCACTGGAATGTGGCCGAGCAGGGAGAACACGCCGACCGTCGCTCCGAGCAGCGCGAGCAGCACTTCGGGCAGCATGGAGTCGGTCAGCCGTACAGCGGCCCGCAACGCGCACTCGAAGCGTGGCTGCGACTCGGGTGGGACGAAGCCGTGCTGCATCAGGAGCTCGAGCACGTGGCGACACACCTTGGGAAACACATGGTCGAGTACCAACAGCATCGGCACCGCAACCAGCAGGCGCACGTGCATCGCGGCGTGGTAGAAGAGCGGCTCACGCTGACCGGTGGCGAACTCGCGGGCCACGCTGAGCAGGCTGATTGGGACCCACGTGAGCATGAACGCCCACACGAGCTGGGAGCGCGTCTGGGTTAGCCGGCAGACCGCCTCCACGCGACGCAGGAGACCGCCCTCGCCCAACCGGTACTCCAACACGAGGATGACGTCGGACGGCACGCTCGCCTTTCTCCGCTCGCGCGCCCGAGGGTGCGCTTTGCTGCGACCCGCTCGCGCGCCCCGAAGGCGCGCTTCGACCCACCGTGCGGGCTCAACCTCGGGCGTGCGTCAGCGGCGGATGCATGGCCCCGCTCGGCATCTTGAGTGCCGAGCCGAACAGCGCGATACCGAACACCAACCCGTAGATACCGAGCAGCCACACCAGGGCGAGCAGACCGCCCGTGGGGTTCAGCAACAGCAGGATGCCGAACGCGAGCGAGGCACCACCCGCGATCCAGAAAGGCCACTCGGCGGCCCCGGTCTCGCGGCTAAACATGCGACCGGCGGCGATCTCGGCGACTCCGGTCCCCAGGCAACGCACGGCGAGCAAGAACAGCGCGCCCACGGCGAATGCGGCCGGCTTGCCGAGCGCGAGCACACCGACGGCGACGCTCAGGACTCCGTCGAACAGATAGGGCCAGGCGCTCTCGTTCTTTTTGAACAGGTGGATCACCGCGGTAATCAGCGCGAACGCACCGTCGACCAACAAGTACGCCCCCACGAAGGCGATCACCGTGCCGAGTGTCTTACTCGGGAACGCCAGCGCCAGAAGCCCCAGGATGGCCGCCAGGATCCCGCGCAGCACCAGCATGGGCCGCGAGCGGCGGTGCCCTTCGATCTCCCGGGCGGTGAAGCGATACTCGATCACATCCATGCTCTACTCCGTTCTGCAGAGACCGGCGGGCGCAGCAGCCCGATACCGTGTCCGTAGTTGTCCCCGCAGGTCGCGCTCGCTAGTCCGGGACGGTGACCCGGCTGCCAGTTAGCGGAAGGCACGACCATCGGTCAGTTTGAAGTCAAATGCCCACTTCGAGCCTGCACTCACACGAGCCGCGCTCGTCCCTCGTGCTGCGGAGCCCCGCTCTGGCACTGACGGCTGTCGCAGCGCTATTGGTCCTGGCCTGGCTAATCTGGAACGGCGACGCGGTGACGGCCTTCAAGCAGGAGGCCGGCCCCGTCACGTTCTTCGCGACCATGACGATTCTCCCGGCGCTGGGCTTTCCCATCACTCCGTTCTTCGTGATGGCAGGCGCGGCCTTCGGCTCTCGGGTCGGTCTCGTGGGATCGGCTGTGGCTTTGAGCCTGAATCTGGCGCTCTGCTACTGGATTGCACGCAGCGGTCTGCGGCGCGTCATCGTCGCGCTCTTGGAGCGCTTCGACTATCGGATTCCGGACTTCGAGCGGGAGTCGCGTGGCGCGTTGCGCTTCGTGATGTTGACCAAGCTGACACCTGGGCTGCCAGCATTCATGAAGAGCTACCTGCTCGGCTTGGTGGGCGTGCCATTCTGGACTTTCTTCGCGGCGTCGCTCCTCCTTACCGGCGCTTACGCGCTGCTCCTCGTGTACGTGGGCGATACGCTGCGCGAGCACGAGCTCAACCATTTGATCGTGCTCGCCATCGTGCTGGTGCTGCTCGCCGTGGGACTGCACGTATGGCGCAAACGACGAGCACGCCTCGCCTAAAAGCCACGACCGTTTACGCGTGCGCGCTGCGGTTTCCGGGGCCAGGGTGGAAGACATGGACGTGCAAATCGTGCAAGGCGGGGCCGCGGCAGTACGCACGGGCCTCTTGGTTCTGGGCATCTACTCGGAGGGCGCCCCACCGACGGCCGCGCAGGAGGTCGAGCAGGCTACCCGCGGCAAGCTGTCGGCGCTGCTCAAGCGCGGCGACCTGGCCGAAAAGGCGGGCTCGACCTTGCTGCTGATGGACGTCCCCGAGATTGCTGCCGAGCGCGTGTTGCTGGTAAGCCTCGGCAAGCGCAGCGTCTTCGACGACAGAGCTTACCTGAGTGCGCTGCGCGAGACGGGCCGTGCACTCTCCACGACAGCCTCCTCGAGCGCGGCGGTCGCGCTGGCCGACGTGGACCTGCCGGATCGCTCGCTAACCTGGCGCGTGCAGCAGGCTGCGCTGCTGTTGTCGGACGGACTGTACCGCTTCGACGCACCGCGGAGGGTCCCTGGCGGCAACGCACGTGGCGTGCAGGAGATCAGCTTGCTGGTCAGCGAAGAAGTCGACGACGCCGTGAGGCGCGCTGCGGAGCGAGGCGCGGCGATCGCCAAGGGCATGGCCCTGACCAAAGACCTCGGCAATCTGCCCGGCAACGTGTGCAACCCGAGCTACCTCGCGGACACCGCCAAGTCGCTCGGCAAGGAGCTCAGGTTCGATGTGGAGATCCTGGAGCGCTCCGACATGGAGCGGCTGGGCATGGCCTCGGCGCTGTCGGTGGGTCGCGCCTCGGCGCAGCCCTGCAAGTTCATCGTGATGAACTATCAAGGCGCCAACAAGGAAAAGCCGGTCGTGCTGGTGGGCAAGGGCGTGACCTTCGACACGGGGGGCGTGTCGCTCAAGCCAGGCGCCAACATGGACGAAATGAAATACGACATGTGCGGTGCTGCGGCGGTCTTCGGTGCGATGAAGACGGCGGCGAGCCTGCAGTTGCCCATCAACCTGATCGCCATCGTGCCGGCGGTCGAGAACATGCCTGGTGGCGACGCGACCCGTCCCGGCGATGTGGTCAAGTCGATGTCCGGGCTCACCATCGAGATTCTCGATACGGACGCCGAAGGTCGCTTGATCTTGTGCGACGCGCTGACCTATGCCGAGCGCTTCAAGCCCGGCTGCGTGGTAGACGTGGCGACCTTGACCGGAGCCTGCGTGATCGCGCTGGGCAACGTGACGAGCGGGCTGTTCGCCAACGACGACGGCTTGGCCGAAGAACTCTTCGACTGTGGACAGGACATCGGGGACAAGGCTTGGCGCCTTCCGCTCTACGACGAGTACCTGGAGCAGCTCAGCAGCAATTTCGCCGACACGAGCAACCTCGGTGGGAACGCCGCTGGCGCCGTGACCGCGGCCTGCTTCCTCGGACGCTTCACCAAGAACTACAAATGGGCTCACCTGGACATCGCCGGCACCAGCGCGATCTCCGGGCCCGAGAAGGGCGCCACCGGTCGTCCCGTGCCGCTGCTTTCGGAGTTCCTGTTCCGACGCGCCGATGGGTCCCGCGCCTACGCCTGAGCTGCCCGGGCTGCCCGCGCCTCACCTGAACGGTCCACCATGCTCATGCAAACGCAAGAAGACCAGGGTCCTTCACCGATCTCGACGGGCCGACTTCCGCCGTCCGATCAGGTGCAGGCCTTGATCGACGAGGCCTATCGGCGCTTCCGACTCGATCGCGAAGGCGCCGTGTCGCAGACCTACCCTGCGCTGGCGGAGGTCCCGCCAGACCTGTTCGGCCTGTGCCTGGTGTCGACCCACGGCGAGGTCTTCGGGGCGGGAGACTTCGAGCGCGAGTTCGTGATCATGAGCGTGTCCAAACCCTTCGTGTTCGCGCTGATGTGCCAGCAGCTCGGGGCGCGCGTCGTGAGAGAGCTGATCGGCGTGAACGGCACGGGTCTGCCGTTCAACTCACTGGCGGCCGTGGAGTACTCGCCCGACGGACGCACCAACCCGATGGTGAACGCGGGAGCCATCGCCACCACGGCGCTCGCACCGGGAGGCTCCCGTGAAGCGCGCTGGGAGTTCTTGCGAGAAGGCTTGTCGCGCTTCGCGGGCCGGGAACTCGGGCTCAATCAGGGGATTCTGACGTGTGCCTTGCAGTCCAACGACCGCAACCACGGACTGGCACGACTGCTGAACAGCCTGGGGCGGTTGCAGGGGGACCCCACCGAGGCGGTGGAGCTCTACACGAGTCAATGTTCGCTCGACGTGAGCGCCCGGGATCTCGCCGTGATGGGTGCCACACTGGCCGACGGCGGCGTCAACCCACTGACGAAGCGACGCGTCCTGGATCAGGAGGTTTGCCACTACACCCTGGCCGTGATGACCATCGCGGGACTCTACGAGACATCGGGCGATTGGCTCTACGACGTGGGAGTCCCGGGCAAGAGCGGCATCGGCGGAGGGCTGGTGACGTCCGTGCCAGGCAAGGGCGGCCTCGGCAGCTTTGGCCCGCGTCTCGACGCGGCGGGCAACAGCGTCAAGGGCGGGCTCTCCGCAAGGTTCCTCTCGCAGCGGCTCGCACTAGATCTCTTTGCTTCCAAACCCGAGTAGCCGAAACACGACATCGGCACTTTCTTTCGGATCCATCACGACGACGAACGCGAGGGCCTCATGTGGAAGAACTCAGGAGCTGCCTTCGCTCTCTTGCTCATGTGGGGCGCCTGCGCGCACGTCGTGCCCGAGCGCGCCCGCGAGGCCAACGTGGGCGGCAGGCCCACCGGGATCACCCGAGCCGAACTCCAGCAGTCCCTCCAGCGCCTCACAGGAACGATGTCTCAACGCCTGGCGCAGGCCTCGGAGCCGTTCCACACGTCCGACGACCCGCGCGTGACCGAGCAGGCCCTGCGTCGGACACTCCTCTACAATGCCTCGGCCCTGGACATCGCGAGTGGCCCCAAGCCCGAGGTCAACCTGCTCGACATGTTGGTGTTCGCCTCGCTGACGCGGCAGGCCTTCCAGAACTACTGGATGCCCGAGGTTTTCGGCCCCGAAGGCGAGCCCATGTTGCGGGCGCTGGCCGGCTCCGAGGCCGAGGTCTGGGGTCTGGCGGACAACCTGCTCAGCGCCGAGCAGCGGGCCGATGTGCGCGAGTACATCCGGGAATGGCAAGCCTCGCACCCCGACCAGGTGCAGGTGGAAGCCGTGCGCCTTTCGGAGTTCGCCAAGCAGGCCGGTAAGAGCGCCCAGGCTCGCAAGACACGCGGTCTGTTGCGCAGTGTCCAACTCGCCGCCAAGACCGGGGACGACGCGGTGCTGCTCGGCGAGCGCGCGCTGTTCTTGGGCCAGCGCGTGCCGTTCTTGCTGCGTAGCCAGGCACGCCTGGGGGCGATGGAAGTACTGGGGGACAGCCTGGGTCAGATCGAGCGCGTGGAGACGCTGTTGAATCGCAGCGAGGCGCTGCTCGGGCAGGTCAATGAGCTGAAGCCGACGCTGGCCGAGGCGAGCGCACTCACGGAGCGCACCGAGAGAGCGTTGAGCGAGGCGCGCGAGTTGGTGACGAGCATTCAGCCGGTGCTGCAAACCTTGACGCCTCTGCTGCAAAAGCGCGGCGAGCTCACTTCCGAAGAGATCACGCGCGCAGAATGGCTCGCCGAGAACTCTCGGCGTATCTCGGATAATGCTGTGGTCGCCGTGCGCGAGCTGCGCGAGCTCGCCGCGATCGGCGGGGCGCCCTGGGACGAGGCCCAGCGTCGACTCGATGGCAGCGTGCTGCGCTGGCTGGCAGGACTCGCGGTGGTGGGTGTGATTCGGATCGTGACGCTCTGTGCAGGCTACGTGACCGTCAAGCGCGCGCTCGCCAGGCGGGGCCCGCCGTGAGCTCGACGAAACGGCGTGGAGCGCTCACCACACGTAGTTGATGACCGGGCTGAAGAGCAGCGCGGACTCGGAGCTACCGAGATCACAGCGTACCGACAGCCCCAGGTCGAACCCCGGCCGACCCGAGTAGTAGAGAGCGAGCTCGAGTTGCCCACGACTGGTCCCGCTCGGCTGCAACGCGGCCACGAAAGGCGGCGTCTGGCTAAGGTCGTGCATCAAGCGCCCGCCCACCAGAATGCTGACTGGAACACGAACCTGATTGAGATCGAAGGAGCCTCCCAGCGCCACATCGAGCGTGGTGTAGGTCTGGGCGCCAGTGCGTTCGCGCGTCTGCGTGTCGACGCTCAGGGCCAGGCTGGTTTGCAGGCCGAACCAGCGCGCGACGCCGACGGCCAGGTTGAGGGACGGCCGAACACGATACAGGCGACCGCTGTCCACGATGCGGGACGTGTGAAAGGGCAGCCGAGTGAGAGAGATGCGCACGTCCTGCAGGGCGCGCCGCGGCACGATGGTCTGAAAGCGCTGTTCCTCGCCGTCGACGCGCGCCGAGAAATAGAATGCGCCGCGCTCGAGCAAGCGCGTCACCAGCCCGATCCTGCCGCCGTAGGCATAGCTGGCGCCGGTCCCGAGGATGCCGTCGAGGTCGGTTGCCGATGCGGTGCTACCGAGCAGATTGCCTTCGATGCCGAGCCAACGCAGGAGTGCCCACTCGAACAGAAAGTTCTCTTGCAGCGTGACCAGGGTCTCGCTGTTGCCAGCGTCGCGCTGCACCCACAGTGCGCCTGCCGAGGTGACCGCTGCGAACCGCGTGGTGACGAGCGGCCAGGTCACCACCTGAAAGGGGATGAAGCGGTGCCCATTCAGCATCCGCGCAGGGGCAACACGGGCCGCCTCACAGACCTCCGGGCATTCAGGACTGCCCGGTGCGCGCTCGGCTCCTTCATCGGCCTGCGCCGGCTGCTCCGCGCAAAGGAGCGGGAGGATGACGGCGAGGCACGAAAGCCACGCGGCGAGTGGCCGAGTCCCCATGTATCCGCTCCGCAGAAGCCTCTAGGAAGCTGTGCTGAGCCGGGCGAACCTGCAAGGCCGAAGAGAACTTGCTCCCAGGCCGCGGACGGTCCCGCGTCGTCGGGCAGGGACTTGCTGGATGGCTGGCGCGCGTGCAACGAAGCGCGCCCACCCCACAACCGTCAGAGGATGGGCGACTCGGCGACCTGGCCGCAGGTGTTGGCCTTCTGCGAGCACACGCTGGCGGCTTGCTGATTCTTGGCGCGCTTCCCGCATCGCGCCCTCGTCGCCCGCACGGCGACAGGAGAGGCGATCGAGGATGTCGTACACGAAGTTGAGGTTCACGTTCACGCAGCCCTCGAGCTCGACCACGCTGCTCTCGCAGGTATTGAGGCTCGCCACGCACGCAGCCTCGTTTTGAACGCGGGCGCTCACGTTGCCCGTGACGATGAAGTTCTCGGTGCAGTCCGCGAGGTACGCCTCACAACTCTGCTCGGTGGTGCCGCCCAGCAGTAGCGACGTGGGCAGACACACCGCCCGAGCCACCTGGTTCAGGTCCAGATAGGCGTCCACATGGGCCCCGTAGGTCTCGCAGATCTTGTGCTTGTCTTCGGTCGACAGCTCGGACACCGGGGCGTCGGACTTCACGCCGCTCTTGTAGGGCGGTGGGTCGCGATCGTCGTCGCCGCAGGCCGCGGCAGCAAGGACCAGGAGTCCGATCGAGGAGGCGTAGGCAAGGGAGGTCTTCATCGGGGCGACCTTCTCCCATCTCGGGCCGCCGCGCAACCTGGCGGGTCCCCCGGGTCATGCTTGGAGGCCTCCGGAATCAGTTCAGGAGCGGCCCTACTACGCGAAAATACAGCGTGAGGGGCGAACCACAGTCCCGGCAGATCAGGTGCACCGCGCGCACCAGCTGGCTCTCGCGCCGGCCCGCCGTGTGCTCCTCGGCGCGCAAGGGGCCGTCGCAATCCGGACAGCGAAACGACTCCGCGCGCGGCTCGACCACCGCCGCCGAGTCGACCTCGATGGGTCGCTCCGGCGAGCCCCCGCGCTCGAGCGCCACGAGCTTGCGGCGCGACCCGGCCAGCTTGTCCTGGCTACGCTCCAGGGTGCGGCGCAAGGTGCGCGTGCGCTGTGGGCGCTTCTTCTTGGTCACGGGCGGGAGCCTAGCATCGCCGCGCGAGCCGCCCCAAAACGCGAGCGGGGAGCGACGAATCCTCGTCACTCCCCGCGCACGTCCTGGCAAGTCGGCTAGCGCCGAGTCAGGTCAGCGCGTGCCCGGCATGTTCTTGGGCATGGTGGGCGAGTTCGGCGTGCTGGGCATCGAGGGCTTCACGGGCTGCGGCGGCGTGAGGTTCGAGCCAGGCGAGGTACGCGGCATGTTGTTCGGCGAGTTCATGCTGCCCTGCGGGCCCGTGGGGGCCTCCGGGTTTTGCACGACGATCTCGACGCGGCGGTTGTTGGCGCGGCCCTCGGGGCTGCTGTTGTCCGCGATGGGATGCGAGAAGCCAAAACCCTGAGCCTCGATCTGGTCCTTGGGGATTCCCTTCGAGACCAGGAAGCTGCGGACGGATTCGGCGCGCTTGAGCGAGAGCGCGTCGTTGAGCTGCGCCGAGCCCGTGGAGTCCGTGTGACCCTCCACCAGGAGCTGAGCCTGCGGATCGTTATGGAGCACCGCGTCGGCCACTTCCTTGAGGCGACGTTTGGCGGCCGGCAAGAGGCTGCTCTTGCCGCTCGCGAACAGGAGCGAACCGGAGAGCGAGATCACGGTGCCGCGCTGGTCCGCCGACACCTTGCCGAACTTGGCCAGGCTATCGTAGGCCTCCTGGGCCCTGCGCTCGGCGTCCTCACGACGCGTACGCTCGGTAGCCAACTCTTCCTTGGCCTTGCTGGCCTCGTTGCGCGCGCGAGCGATCATGCGGGCTTCGGAGACCTCCGCCTGATGACGCCACTGCGCGGACTCCTTGTCCGCCTGCAGAATGCGCGCCTGCACCTCGGCGAGCTGAGCCTTGCGCATCGCCACGTAGGAGCGGTCGCGCGCGCGGAACGAGTTGCCCTCGTCTTCGTAGGTCTGTTCGGCCAGCACCAGAGTCTGCTTGGCCACGTGGAGCTGCGCCGGATTCACCTCGGCGGCGGGACCCGAAGCGGCCCGGTTGTAGGCGGCGCGCGCGTCGGACAGCTCCTTGGGCGGCGTGCCTGCGCAGCCGATGAGCGTGAGTCCCGCCAGCGTCAAAATCGATGTTGCTTTGAGTTTCATACGACTGGTTCCTATCTTCGCGGTTTGACGCTTCACTGGGACAGATTCTGTTGGGCCACGCTCTCGCGCTCACGCTCTGCAGCGAGGCGCGCCAGCTCGGCGGACTGTTGGGCACGGCGACGTGCGGCTTCCTCGCGGGTCAGCGCGAGCGAGAGCGCGGCGTCGTTGTAGGCACGCAACGTCATGTAGTCGGCGTGCTCGTTGTTGCCCTTCGCCATCATCTTCTTGGCAGTGGTGATCTGCTCTTCCGACATCTTCAGCTGCAGCGCCGCCTCGGGCACTTGGGTGGCGCCAGCCTCCTGGGCGCCTCGTGCAGCCGCGACGGAGCTCGCGAGGTGCTCAGTCGGAGCCGGGTAACTCGCGCAAGCAGCCGTAGTCAGCGCAAGCGCACACAGAAGTTTGGTTTTCATTTGAAGGCCCCCCTCCTAACAAATCAGTTCGGTCTTCCGCAGCTCGACTCAGCGAACTTCATGCCAAGCGCTTACACTCAGAAAAAGCGCAAAAACGCGCGCTTCATCGGGGCAAAGCGACGCAGCCCCCGCGACCGCGCCTCACCTCAACCCCTGGAAACAGCACGCTTTCGCGCATGTGCTGATGTGAGCGCTCGAAGCTGCGACGGGAAGCACTGTCCCTGGAAGATCCGCATCGAATGCCTCGAGACGCGCGGCCGGGCCCAGCTTGGCAAGCAGCTTGCACAGCGCCTCTTACGCAGGCCTCACCTGATGAACGGCCAGCATTGGAGAAAGCACATGCGTCAGTCTCTTCGTTTCGTTGTGAGCCTGTCGGCTGTTGCGACCGTCTGGGGCGCGGGCCTTTCCCTCGCCAGCGCGCAGGAGTCGAGTCCGCAAGCCAACACGCCCAGCCCTGGTCCGGTCTTGCCGGCGTCGCCCGATACCAGCGGCGTCGACACCACGGCCGGCACCGTGGGTTCGCAGGGAGGGTCCTTGCCGGGCTACGAGCCGGCGTCCCCATACATGACCACGACGGAGACCCCGGCCTTCACGATTTCGGACCCGAATGAGCCGGTGATCGACGCGAAGACCACGCGCACACGTCGCCCGAATCTGCCGCTCCTCGGTACCAGCAGCTTGCTGTTCTTGGGCAGCTACATCCCCACGATCGCGTATCAGGGGGCCAAGGATCGGAATGACAACCTCTTCGTCCCCATCGCGGGTCCCTGGATGGACCTCTCCCAGGGCCACCACAGCACCTCGGAGAAGACTCTGCTCTCGCTGTCTGGTGTCATGCAGGGCTTGGGTGCGCTCGGCGTAGTCAGCAGCTTCTTCGTGCCCGAGCGCCGGACGCGCAACTGGTCGCTGGTGGGCATGCGCCACGACGGGCGCCGCGCGTCCATCGTGGTGGAACCCCGCATGGCGAAGGGTCAGTACGGGTTTGGCGCAGGCGGCCGCTTCTGAGGCAGCCCGGCCGCGTACTGGCGGCTTTTCGATAGCGCACGGCCGCAAGGCTTGGCATATGAGCGCCAATGAGTGCTCAGCCCAACGCCAAGGCGCTATTGGACCAACTTTTTGAGGCAGATCGACGGGTACGCGAGGCCGAAGCTTCGCTGCTCGCGTCTGCGTCTGGGGGCACCGACCTCGAGCGCGCCCTCGAGCGCGCTGCCGACGAGGCGGCCGGACTCAAGGACAGCGCAGAGGGAGTCGCTCGGCTGGTTCGCCTGAGTGATCTGTGTGCTCAGGTACAGGGTCCGCGCATGGCGGATACCCTGCTCGGTATCCTGAATCACGAAGAGCCCCAGGTGCGCGTGGCTGCCGGGGAGGCCCTGCGCGACTTCGCCTACGACCGCTATGCGGAAGTGGCGCGTGCCGTGGAGCGTCTGCTCGAGCGCGACGCGCAGGGTCCAGCACTCTCCGAGGTGCCCTGGATCCTGGCCGAGATCGCGGAGCCCAGTGCGGTGCCGCTGATCTCGCGCTGCCTCAAGCATCGCGACCCCGAAGTGGTGGCCTCGGCCATCGAGGCGTTGGCGGAGGTGGGCGATCCCGAGGCCATTCCGCTGCTGGAGCCACTCACCAAGGACAAGCGCGTGGTCGATCTCGACGAAGGCGAGACCGCCTTCTCCACCACGCTCGGAGAGCTCGCGCGCGAGGCCATCGAAGAGCTCGACGCCCGATGAAATCCATCAAGCACACCTGGCTCATCACGGGTGCGGCCAGCGGCATCGGTCGCGAGCTGGCCAATCAGCTGGCCCGGAAGGGCGAACGCCTGGTGCTGTGGGATCGCGACGCGGAGAACCTCGAGCGCGCCGCGAGCCTGCTCGGCCCGGCGGTGCGTCACGCCCACACGGTGGACATCGTGAGCTCCGAGGCCACGCGCGAAGCCGCACAGCGCTCGGTGGACGCGGCAGGTCCTATCACTCGCGCCATTCACTGCGCCGGCATCTTGCGCGTCGGCTCGGCCCTGACGATGTCCGCCACCGACTACCGGGCCATGATGGAGGTGAACTTCCTCGGCACCGTGCACGTGGCCCGCGCCCTGGTCCCGGTGCTGATCGACGCGGGCAAGCGCATGGGCGGCTCCAAGCTCGTGTTCATCTCCAGCATCGCGGGACTGCGCGGTATCCCCACCTTGGCGGGCTACTCGGCCAGCAAGTACGCGGTCATCGGCTTCGCCCAAGCGCTACGCGACGAGCTCTACGACGAGCCGCTCGACATCCGTGTCGTGTGTCCGCCACCCGTGGACACGCCCATGGTCAACAATCTCCCGGAAATTCCGGCCGTCTATCGGCTCTCGCCGCCTCAACCGGTAGACCTCGTGGCCGGTCGCCTGCTGGAGTCGCTGGAGCGCGACGAATGGATTGCCACATTGGATGCGCCCACCAAGATCCTGTGGCGCATGCAGCGTGCCCTGCCGAGCGGCCTCGATTGGGCGCTGCGCAAGGCGAGCCGCCGCTGAACCCGTCAAGTCACGGGGAGGGCACGCGCCCTCCCCGCCCGTCGCGGCAAAGCCGCGCTCGGACCCACCCCACCGCGAGGTTCGCTGCCCCGACGAGCTAGGCCATGCCGAACCGAAGGGCGCGCTTCGACCTCAACGTCGAGGGCGTGCCCGGGCGCGGAGTTTGGCGCGCGTGGCGCGGGCCTTGTCGCTCGGCAAGAGCGCCATGTAGTCGAGCGGCGTATCCACGGTGGGCGGTTCGGCATCCCCCTCGGGCGCCTGCGAGCGCAGCGCGTCTCCCAGTGCGGCCATCGCCTCCGCCCCCTCCACCGAGGCGGGCTTGAAGCCCGTGACCGCCGCCAGCAGTGCGCCGTGCGTGCGTGCACCGACCATCTTGCGCCGCGCCAGGTCCGCGTAGCTGGCGGCCAGCGCTTCCGGGCTGAACGAGTGGGAGCGCACCAGCTCTAGCCCGACCCGCATCACCACGTCCGCGTCGACCAGACCGTCCTCCAGCAGCACCACCGCGGGCTGGAAGTAGTTGTGGAACGCGCACACGCGCCGCCCGAAATCGGCGAATACCGTGCTCGGCTCCACCCGCTCCAGGTGGATGAAGATGCGACGCGCGATGTCTTGCTTGGGCACGGAGCGCGCCAACTCCAGCAACGCGGCCGCGTCGTCGTCGTAGGCGCGCGATGCCTCGAGGATGCTCGCCAGCACGTTGAGCCCGACGGCACCGGAACACAGGTCGGCGTAGAGCGAGTACACGAAGGCGTCGGCCTCCGCGTCGTCACCGAACATCACTTCGTCGCACTCCTCGCCCACCGCAATACGCGAGCTCAGCAGCGCGTGCAGCTTGTAGCTCACCTGGTCCCGCAAAAAGCGGAAGCGTCCGCGCAGGAGCTTGTTGAGCGAGGGCTTGAGCACGAGGCCGTCGTAGCTGATGCCATCGAGGGCGAGCTTTTCGACGATCACCTTGCGCATCTGCTGCGGACTGCCCGACAGGATGTACAAGCCCTTGGGATTGGTGGCACAGAGCTCCCGCAGCAGGACTTGAGCCCCCGGGAACGTGCGCTTGTCCGCCGCCTTTTCGAAGGCCGCTCGCACCAGTCCTTTGAAGGAGTCGAAGTCGGTGCTCAGGTAGGTCTTGTCGAGATCCCAACGATAGACCGTGCCGTTCGCCCTGAGCTGTCGCGCCGTTGCCTCAGCCGTCACCTCGCGAGGCTACCGCGGGAGGGCTTTCGGGGCCAAGCTACGCGAGTAGAATGCGTTCGGCTCGCCGCCGCGTAGGTCACGCGGGCGGACGAGGGTCTAGAGGTCCGGTCGATGCGTCCATCCCAGGGAATCCCTCAGTCGTCTCCCGACGTGCTCGTGCTCGCGGCACACGCGCCCGAGTTCGTGGGCCTGCGTCCTCATCTCGGTGATCAACTCAGCGGCCAGCTGCGCGGGCTGCACGTGGTGGCCAAGACCATCGGCGTGGGCATGGCGGTCTCGGGCGCGGGCACGGCGAATCGCCTCATGCAGCTGAATCCGCGCGCCGTCATCTTGCTCGGCAGCTGCGGCATCTATCCGAGCCCGGGTGACTACCGTCCCCTGGATATGGTGGTCCCACGCAGCTGCCACCTGTTCGACCCATCCGTGGCAGCGGGCAAGGCCGAGTTTCCGGACCCGATGCAGACCGTGCTCGACACCCACCCCGCGCTGAGCGCCGGGCTGTTGGCCGCGGCCGGGCCACGCTCCCATGCCTCCCGGGTCGCCAACACCCTGGCCATTACCACCGACGACGGGGTCGCCCGGGCGGTCCATCCCGCCACCGGGCTCGACGCCGAGAACCTGGAAATCTTTCCGGTGGCCGTGGCCTGCAAGGCCGCCGATATCCCCTTCGCCGCCGTGCTCGGGGTGACCAATATGGTTGGGTCCACCGGGCGCGTAGACTGGCGGCAGTTTCAGCGAGATGCGGCCGTAGGCGCAGCGGAGGTCTTCGTGAACTGGGCTTTTAGTGGCGCTTCCGGGCTACCCAACGCCCCACCCCGAGGCCCATGAGCCGAGTTGACACTGCTCATACGACCAGCAACGATGGGAACATCGCTTTCGGGAGCTGTCGTACATAGGAAGCATCCGGTTGTGGAGTCGCAGGACGCGCTCGTGTTATCAAAAAGGGACTTGGCAATGCCAGAGACGCCGTTCCCGCATATCGAAGATCTCGAGCATCTGGGGGCAAACCCCGATTCACGGATCCGTCGTCGGCCCAGCATGCCGGGCCGCTCGGTCTCGGCCTTCGCTCCGGTGCCCGCCAAATCCGATCCCCCTGTGTCCGCGTCCGCAACTGCGCCGATGATCGAGAGCTCCCCTCCCTTGTCGCCCGACGACTTCAGCTACGCGAGCACCCTGCGTCTCGCGGGCATCGTCTCGGAGCTACATGGCGCGGAGATCACGCGCATCGCGCGTCACGTGGTCAGCAGCGACAAGCGCGCCCGCCACCTCGACCTGTTGTTCGCCTACTACGCCGCCGGGGGCGATGCCCTGGTGAGCCGTCGGCGCATGGTCACGGACCGTTGGTTCATCTACTCGGCCAAGCAGTCGCTGACGCTGGGCCAGGTGCTCGGCCGCCTGCTCGGCGTACTGCCCGAGATTTCCGCGGCGCGCCTGGAGCGCGTCGGAGGCCCCGAGGGCACCCTCGTGGTTCGCTGTGGCGATCACGTATGCGCGCTCGAGGACGAGATTGAAGAGAGCCCGGATTGTCCCACCGTGAGCGTGGCCGGCCTGGTGCGCGCGCTCAATGTGCTGCTGGATCGTCAGGGCGTGCGCGCCCGCTTGATCGGCCTGTTCGGCGACGGCACGCGCGAGGCGTACGTGGGCATCGCTTCGCTGGCGTCGGCGGTCCCGCTGGCCCAGGCGGACTTTCTGAGCGTCACCGACGCCGAAAGCCTGATGGAGCAGACCGGCTGGTGAAGCGGTAGCCGGCGCCACAGTAGGCGCTGCTGCCGTCTATCCCCAAGGCTCGCATCCGCAGTCCCATCGCGGGACGTGGCGCGACGGACTCGCATCCGCGAGCGGCTGCAGTATTTTCAGGCCCCTATGAGCAGCAGCGACAGCAGCGACGATAGCCAGCGCAAGCGCAAGCGTATCCCTCGCAACAAAGATCAAGACTACAGCAAGGCCCAGGCCGCGGAGCGCCGCGAATTCGCGCGCAACGAAACCGGAGCCTCCCTCGAGCACGTGGGCAGCTTCTCGCTCGATCCCGCCACGCTGCCGGGCAACATCGAGAACTTCACGGGCGTCGCCCAGGTGCCCATCGGCCTCGCGGGTCCCTTGCGCGTGAACGGAGAGCACGCGCAGGGCGACTTCTTCATTCCGATGGCCACCACGGAGGGCACGCTGGTGGCGAGCTACAACCGCGGCATGCGGGTGCTCTCGGAGTGCGGCGGCGTCACCTGCACCGTCGTCGAGCAATCCATGCAGCGCGCCCCGGTGTTCATGTTCGACAACGCCCGTCAGGCCCGCGACTTCGGGCTGTGGCTCGAGGAAAACCTGAGCGCAGTGCGCGAGGTGGCCCAGGCGACCACGCGCGTCGGCAAGCTGATCAACGTCGGACAGTACGCGGTGGGCTGCCTGCGCTATTTGCGCTTCAACTACACCACCGGCGACGCGGCGGGCCAAAACATGACGGGCAAGGCCACCTACGCCGCCTGCGAGTGGATCAAGGCCAACTACCCCAAGCCCTGCAACTACATCCTCTCGGGCAGCATCGACACGGACAAGAAGCACTCGCGCATCAACGTGCTCGCCACGCGCGGCCGCAGGGTGGTGGCCGAGGCCGTGCTCAAGCGCGACGTACTCAAGCAGATCACGGGCGCCGACACCAAGGACCTCTTCTACGCGCGCCAGATCCACAATACGGGAGCAGTGCTCGCGGGGTCGGCCTACAACGGTGCGCACGCGGCCAACGGGCTGGCGGCGCTCTTCATCGCCACCGGACAGGACGTCGCCAACGTGTCGGAGTCCCACGCAGGCGTCGTCTATACCCAGCTCCTGGACAACGGTGACTACTATTGGTCCACCACTCTGCCCGCCCTGATCGTAGGCACCTACGGCGGGGGCACGGGCCTGGCGACCCAGCGCGAATGTCTGGAGGTGCTCGGGTGCTACGGGCAGGGCAAGGCCGACAAGCTGGCGGAGATTTGCGCGGGTGTGGTGCTGGCCGGCGACATCTCCCTGACAGCCGCCATCATCCACGGGGACTGGGTCTCGAGCCACGACCAGTACGGACGCAACCGTCCCTGAAGCCCGGAGGGGCCGGCGGCGTGGGAACCGTTTGCCCGCCAAGTCCACCCGTTCGCCACAGACGGGTCGACGCGGCAGGCCTCTAGGGTTAATTCCTCGCGTCGTTGAGGGCGAGATGGACGAGCAGGAAAAACTGAACGAGTTCGGGGCCAGTACCTACGAGGAGTGGTTGAAGCTCGTAGACCGTGACCTGGCAGGGGCGCCTTTCGAGAAGAAGCTGGTGAAGCGCGTGGCCGGGGTGGACATCCGGCCCCTCTACACCCGCCAAGACCGGGAGCCCGAGCAGAGTTTGCCGGGCTTCGCGCCGTTTCGGCGCGGTGGCTATGCCCTGGGTGCGGTCGAGATGGGCTGGGAAGTGCGCCACGAAGTCGCGCGCTCTCACCCGGAAGCCGCGGCCGAGGCGGCCCTGGATGCCCTGAACGGTGGCGTGCGCGGGCTCAGTTTGCGCTTCGACCGCGCCACTCGCTGCGGCAGCACAGAACACGGGGTGGACGGCCTGGGAGCCAACAACCTGGCCGAGTTCGAGCGCGCTCTGGGTGAGACCCGGCTCGACTGGGTGCCCCTGCATCTCAAGGCGGGTGCGAGCGCCCTGCCCGTGGCAGCGGCCCTGCTCGCCCTGGCCCAGAAGCGCAGCCTCAAGCTGGACGCCCTGAGCGGGAGCTTCGGCGCCGATCCCCTGGCGGTGCTGGCCAGCACGGGCTCCTTGCCCGGCTCGGTCGAGAGCGCCCTCGAGGAAACCGCCGAGCTCGCCCGCTTCAGCAGTGAACATACCCCGCGCGTTCGGAGCGTCAGCGTCGACAGCTCGCCCTATCACAATGCGGGAGCCGACGCCGCCACCGAGATCGCCATCGCGCTCGCCACGGGCGTGACCTACCTGCGCGCGCTGACCGGCGCGGGCCTGTCGATCGACGCCGCGGCCAACCAACTGACCTTCGACTTCAGCATCGGCCGCGATGTGTTCGTGGAGATCGCCAAGCTGCGCGCGGCGCGGCTCGCCTGGTCCAAGGTGGTCGCGGCCTGCGGCGGAAGTCCCGCCAGCCAGGTGATGGTGCTGCACGCCAGCACATCGGTACGCACCAAGACCCAGCGCGATCCATGGGTGAACCTGCTGCGCGGCACGGGCGAGAGCTTTGCGGCGGCGGTGGGCGGCGCGGACGCCATCACCACCCTGCCCTTCGACGCGTTGCTCGGCGAAGGCGACGAGTTCGGCGCACGCATGGCACGCAACACGCAGGAGCTGCTGCGCCACGAGTCGAGCCTGAATCGGGTGGTCGATCCCGCGGGCGGCAGCTGGTACGTCGAGGAGATCACCGACGGCCTCGCGCGCCGCGCCTGGGAGAAGTTCGCGGCGATCGAGAAGGCGGGCGGCCTGGTGGAGGTGCTCAAGCAGGGCACGCTGCAGAAGGAGCTCGCCCAGGTGCTGGAGAGCGAGCGCAAGGCCGTGGAGACGCGCAAGCTCGCCATCACCGGGGTCAACGAGTTCCCCCACGTGAAGGAAGAACCGGTCGCACGCGAGCGCCCCAACACCGAGCAGGCCCGAGCGCGCGCGCAGGTGGCCGACAAGCAGGCCGGTAACGCAGCGCTGCAGTTCAGCGGGGAATCGCGCGTCCAGCAGGTCATCTCGGCCGTCGCCAAGGGCGAGAGTTTCGCGCGCCTACGGGCAGCCCTCGCACAGGGCACCCCCGCCAAGGTCAGCGCGTTGAGCGTCGAGCGTCTGGCGCAACCTTTCGAGGCTTTGCGCGACGCGGCCGATCGCCATGCCGAACGCACCGGCAAGCGCCCCGCGGCGTTCCTGGTGAACCTCGGTCCCATTCCGGAGCACAAGGCCCGCGCGGGCTTCGCGCAGAACTACCTCGAGGCGGGCGGCTTCCTCACCATCGGCAATGATGGGTTCGCCGACGCCGAAGCGGCCGCGCAAGCCTTCGCCAAGAGCGGCGCCCCGGTGGCGGTGCTCTGTTCGAGCGATGGAGTGTACGCCGAGCTCGCCGTGAAGACGGCCCAGGCCCTGAGCACCAAGGGCGCCAAGGTGATCGCTCTGGCCGGCAGCCCGGGTGAGCAAGAAGCCACCTACCGCGCCGCCGGCATCACGGACTTCGTCTTCATGGGTGCCAATGTCGTTCAGTCTCTGCGCTCGCTGCTCGAGCGCGTGGGAGCCGTCTGATGTCCAAGATTCCCAGCTTCGCCGACGTTCCCTTCGATAGCGCCGCCCCCAGCCAAGCCTCGCTCGAGGATTGGCGCGCGCAGGTGCAGCAAGAGACCGGTCGCAGCGTCGACTCGCTCACCTGGCAGACGCCGGAGCAGCTGCCGGTGAAGCCGCTCTACACGGCCGACGACCTGGCGCCCCTCGATCACCTCGACAGCATGCCCGGCATCGCGCCCTACGTGCGCGGCCCGTACGCCACGATGTACGCGCTCAAGCCCTGGACCATCCGTCAGTACGCGGGCTTCTCCACGGCCGAAGCATCGAACGCGTTCTATCGCCGCAACCTCGCGGCCGGTCAGATGGGCCTCTCCATCGCCTTCGATCTCGCCACGCATCGCGGCTACGACAGCGACCATCCGCGCGTGCTCGGCGATGTCGGCATGGCCGGCGTGGCCATCGACTCCATCGCAGACATGCGGATCCTGTTCGACGGCATCCCGCTCGACCAGATGAGCGTCTCGATGACCATGAACGGCGCGGTGCTGCCCATCATGGCGCTCTACATCCTGGCTGCCGAAGAACAGGGCGTGAAGCCCGAGAAGCTCAGCGGAACCATCCAGAACGACATCCTCAAGGAGTTCATGGTCCGCAACACGTACATCTATCCGCCCGATCCCTCGATGCGCATCATCGGCGACATCTTCTCGTACACCGCGAAGAACATGCCGAAGTTCAACAGCATCTCGATCAGCGGCTACCACATGCAGGAAGCCGGCGCGACGGCGGACATCGAGCTCGCGTACACGCTCGCCGACGGTGTGGAGTACGTGCGCACCGGCCTGAACAGCGGCTTGACCATCGACAAGTTCGCCCCGCGCCTCTCGTTCTTCTGGGCCATCGGCATGAACTTCTTCATGGAAGTGGCCAAGATGCGCGCCGGTCGCCTGCTCTGGTCCAAGCTCATCAAGCAGTTCAACCCCAAGGATGTCCGCAGCCTCTCGCTGCGTACGCACTGCCAAACTTCAGGCTGGAGCCTCACCGCACAGGACCCGTTCAACAACGCAGCCCGCACCTGCATCGAAGCCATGGCGGCCACGCAGGGACACACCCAGAGCCTGCACACCAACGCACTCGACGAGGCGCTCGCGCTGCCCACGGACTTCAGCGCACGCATCGCACGCAACACGCAGCTCTATCTGCAGCAGGAGAGCGGCACCACCCGCGTGATCGATCCCTGGGCTGGCAGCTACTACGTGGAGCGCCTTACCTACGATCTGGCCCAGCGCGCCTGGCAGCACATCCAGGAGGTCGAAGAGCTCGGCGGCATGGCCAAGGCCATCGCCACGGGCCTTCCCAAGATGCGCATCGAAGAGTGCGCCGCGCGTACCCAGGCCCGCATCGACTCGGGGCAGCAGGTCATCGTGGGCGTGAACCGCTTCAAGGTGGCGAAGGAGAAGCCCATCGACGTGCTCAAGGTCGACAACAAGGCCGTGCGCGAGGCGCAGATCAGGCGCCTGCAAGAGCTGCGCAAGAACCGTAATGAAGCCGACACTCAGGCCGCCCTCGAGGCGCTCACCAAGGCGGCAGCCGGTGAGATCCAGGCGAACTTGCTGGAGCTGGCGGTGGACGCGGGACGCAAGCGCGCGAGCGTGGGCGAGATCAGCTACGCTCTGGAGAAGGTCTGGGGCCGCCACGTGGCCCAAATCCGCTCCATCAAGGGCGTGTACAAGGACACCGTGGGAGACGCGACCAACGACATCACCGAGGTTCAGGCCCTGTCCGACGCCTTCGAGCAGAAGGAAGGTCGCAGGCCGCGCATCCTGGTCGCCAAGATGGGCCAAGACGGCCACGACCGCGGCGCCAAGGTGATCGCCACCGCGTTCGCCGACCTGGGCTTCGACGTGGACGTGGGTCCGCTGTTCCAGACGCCCGAAGAGACGGCGCGCCAGGCCGTCGAGAACGACGTGCACATCATCGGTGCGAGCTCGTTGGCGGCTGGTCACCTCACGCTGGTGCCGGCGCTCAAGGGCGAGCTGAGCAAGCTCGGACGCGAAGACATCATGATCGTGGTCGGCGGCGTGATCCCACCCCAGGACTACGATCAGCTCTACAAGGACGGCGCGAGCGCCGTGTTCGGACCGGGCACGGTGATCAGCAAGGCCGCCAAGGACTTGATGGCGGAGCTCAATCGACGCCTCGGCTATGCCGCCGAGTGAGCCCGCCGCGCCGGCGTCGCCAGCTTCACCGGCATCGCCAGCTTCGCCGAGACGCCGTGAGCTTTCACTCGAAGACTACGTGCAGGGAGTGCTCGCAGGGGACCGAGCGGTCCTCGGTCGTGCCATCTCGCTCGTGGAGAGCAATGCGCAGGCTCACCAGCAGCTCGCCCAACAAGTCCTGACGCAGCTCTTGCCCCACGCGGGCAAGGCGCGCCGCGTGGGCATCAGCGGCGTGCCCGGAGTCGGCAAGAGCACCTTCATCGAGGCGCTCGGCCAGAACCTCACCAAGCACGGCCACAAGGTGGCTGTGCTCGCGGTGGACCCGACCAGCGAGCGCACCAAGGGCAGCATCCTCGGCGACAAGACCCGCATGGTGCACCTGTCCCAGGATCCCAACGCCTTCATCCGACCGTCGCCGAGTAGCGGATCCCTCGGCGGTGTCGGACGCAAGACGCGCGAGACCATGCTGCTGTGTGAAGCCGCGGGCTTCGACGTGGTGTTGGTGGAGACCGTGGGCGTGGGCCAGAGCGAGACGATGGTGGCCGACATGGTGGACTTCTACCTGGTGCTGATGCTGGCAGGCGCAGGCGACGAACTGCAGGGCATCAAGCGCGGCATCCTCGAGCTCGCCGACATGATCGCGGTCAACAAGGCCGACAGCGGCAACGAGAAGGCTGCCGAGCGCGCGCGCCGGGAGTACGAGGGCGCCCTCGAGCTGATGCACAGCCGGACCGACGGCTGGAAGGTCCCCGTGGTGAAGTGCTCGGGGATGAGCAACCAGGGCCTCGACGAGCTCTGGGCCCACATCGAGCGTCACCGCGAAGAGCTCACGCGCACGGGCAAGCTCGAGGAGCTGCGCAACAAGCAGCTCCTGCATTGGATGTGGCAGATGGTGCACGGCGAGCTCATCGATCGGCTGCACCAAAACCCGGGTGTGAAGGCTCTGGCTCCCGAGCTCGAGGCGCGTGTCCACGGTGGGCAGCTCACGGCCACTCTTGCGGCTCAGCAGATTCTCGAGGCCTTCTCTCGCTCCTCCTAGTCTCCAGAGCGCTCCCTGCGTTGGTGCGGCCGCTGCGGGACGGCGGGGCGTTGGAGCGGGGCGCTGCGCGCCTATCGCGCCGATGAGTGCGTTGGTGGAGTCTGGTCGGTGGCGCTTCGATGGCCGGCGCACCTGTGAGGACGCGAGTTGCGATGGGCGCGGCTCGCGCCCCGCTCCAACCCCCCGCCGCCCCTTCGCGGTTCCCCCAGTTCGCAGGAACGAACTGGGGCCGAGGCGGCGGTGAAAAGAGCCTCGAGGTCATGTTGAGCGAACGCAAAGAGTGGGCGAGAGCTGAACCGTGGACGCGGTGCATCTGGTCCTGTGCTCGAGCGTTCCAAAGTCCATCCGGGTCTTGTCTGGCCTCAGTTTTGACTCGACGCTCCCAAGTGTTCCCGGTCTCTAGAGCTCCGGTGTGCTCTCGAGAGCTTTCGCGAGCCTTCTCCGAGCTCTCGAGCCCCAACAATCCCGCCACCGAAGCGCCGGCCACGACCCGGAGTGCACCAGAGGAAGAAGAGCGAGTTACTCGTCAGCTTTGATGACGATCATGCGGGAGGTCAGGACGTCTTTCATGGGGCCCGGCGTGGGTGGCGGGCGGATGCTGCGCGCTGGTAGACCGTTGGCGACGCGCGCGTCCATCACGGCTTGACCGAGCTCGCGTGGACTCACAGGCGCCACACCGAGTACGCGCAGGAGCACGTGGCTCATGTCGTCGGCGCTCTCGAAGCGCTGCTCGGGATCGTGGTCCAATGCCCGGTCGACCACTGCCACCAGCTCCGCCGGCAGGTCTGCACGCTTGTCGCGCAGCGGCGGGACCTCGCCTTCGCGCACCTTGCGGATGCGCTCGGCGTCCGTGTCCGCCCAGTAGAGTCGCTCTCCCGTAAGAGCCTCCCAGAGCACGATGCCCACGGCGTAGAGGTCGCTGCGCTCATTCGCGGGTCTGCCGCGCGCCAGCTCGGGCGCGAGGTAGCTGAGCTTGCCCTTCACCACGTCGGGGCTCGTCATGCGCGCGCGATCCACGGCCCGCGCCAGGCCGAAGTCCGTCAGCTTCGCCACGCCCGAGACGCTGATCATGATGTTGTGGGGCGTGACGTCGCGATGGATGATCGGCGCCAGGTTGCCGCTCGCGTCCACGCGCTCGTGGGCCGCTGCGAGGCCCGACAGCACCTGCGCCATGATCGCCGCGACCTGACGCCAGGGCGTGGGCACGCCCCGGTCGGTGAAGCTCTTCACGTACTGGCCGAGGTGGACTCCGTCCACCCACTCCATCACCAGGTAATAGCCGCTATTGTCGACGCCGAAGTCGTGCACCTGCACCACGTTGGCGTGGTCGAGCTCCGAGCACACGCGCGCCTCTTCGATGAACATGCGCACGAACTCGGTGTTGTTCGCGAGGTGATCGTGGACGCGCTTGAGGGCGACTGGACGCTGGAAGCCGGCCGCGCCTCGGGTGACCGCGCGATACACCTGCGCCATGCCACCGTCGCCTGCCAGTTCCAAGAGCTCATAGCGCCCGTGTACGAGGCGGCCGCTCTCATCTGACGCCATTGCTCTTATCCCTCTGGTCCGATCTTACTCAAATTCCAGCGCGAGCCACGCGAACCAAGGAAGGCGTCGGCGCGATCGAATCCAGCCGGCGAGGGAGCGCGAGCGGCGCCCGCAGCGCCGTGTTGAAGCTCTTCAAGTGGGAAGCAACCCCTGGCAGCACCAGGCCCGAGGCGAAGCTCTGCCAGTCGGGATGATCGGAGTGGAAGCTTTCGAGTCGGTATGTGGCCAACTGCGCCCGAGCCTTACCCTGCGCCTGAAAGCACAGCACGCGTCCGGCCGTGTTCTGCAGGCTCGCGATGGTGGTGGGCGAAGGGAAGGTCAGGCCCCGCGGGGTCCATGAGAAGGCTAGCTGTGTCCCGTCCTCGGCATCAATCTCGATGCGGTTCCCGCGGCGGGCGAAGTGAGCAAAGCCCTTGGGCAAATGCCAGTCGCGCCGCTCCATGACGCCGGAGTCCTCGGTGCTGGACTGGACGTGGTCGCTATAGGAGCGGGCCACGAAGTACATGGGGCCCATGCGGGGAACGTCGTCATAGGCCGGGTCGGAGCTGCGCACGATGGCGCTGAGCCAGAGCAGCTCCCGGCGCGTGACCGCATCGCTGCCGACGAACTCCAGGTACAGCAACATTCCCAACGTATGGCCGGCCGTCTGCAGGACGCGAAACTCATCGGGAACGCTGACGTTGCGCGCGGAGACGATGCACGGGATGGCGAGGCCGCTCCCCTCACTCCGCCAGGGTGCTGCTGGTTTTGAATGCAATTCCGACAAGCTCCCTCCCCTAGATGGCGAGCTTAGCGGAAAACACACCCGCGGGCAGCACGTGGGATACGACCAGAAGCCACCGTTTACCTGTCCCTCCGGTCAATCCCAGCGCCGCTTCGGTCAACACCCGCCTATCAAAACGTGCTTTTATGTGGGCCATTGGTTGGACAGGTGGAGGTTTGCTTGAAGTACGCACAGCTTGGCCTTGGAATCGCGATGTTTACCGTTGCTGGCGCCTGGGCGGCCTGTGGCAGCGACCCGCCCGCCAGTCTCGCCCCTGTCGGTGATGGGGACGGAGACGGCGATGGGGACGGCGACGGCGACTCGAAAGGCGAATGCGAAGTCGACGACACCGAGGACTGCAGCAGCAAATGCGACGGACTCGACGGTACCCGCGTCTGCATCCAGGACGATGCGGACAGTGCGCCGCGCTGGTCGACCTGCGAGTGCGAGCCCCCCAAGAATATCGATACCAACCCCAACGACGCGCCCTGCAAGGCCGGTTACTACACCGGTGACTTCATGGGTGAGTACTGGTCGGGCATCTTCGACATCGGCTTCGGCTCCCTGGCCAGCGTGCCGGTCGTCGCCAAGGGCGGCGCAAACGGCCAGGGCCTCAACTTGACGCTGGTGCAGACCGGCGAGCCCCCGCAGCCCGGCCAGGAGTTCGCGCCGGAGCTGGGCGTGAAGGACGGCTGCGTGGTGGGCATCGCGGACGCCCTCGGCACCGAACACCCCTTCGTCGGCACCATCACGGGCGAGCTCGACTGCGACACCGGCAAGTTCACCGGGACCCTCAAGGGCTACTACAAGCTGTTTGGCAGCGACATTACCTATCCGTTCGTGGGCCCGGTTACGGCGCAGTTCAACACCACCAACCAGAAGCTCGAGAAGGGCACCTGGAAGGTCGTCGAACACATGATGACCATGAACCCCCCGGGTGGCTCTGGCTCCTGGAACGCTGCGTGGGACGCGGACACCAATCCGAACCCCATTCCGCCCGAGTGCAAGGCGCTGCTCGATGAGGCCGCGAACGGCGGCGGCGGCGCTGACGCCGGGACCTGAGCCTTCTCACCGTACCTCCGAGATTGACTGATCACACCTGACCCGCGCGTTCTCGGTCACACCGGGAATGACGTGGGTCAAGCCTGTGCGCGGGCCACGTGCTTAGATGCCCCCCGGTTGCTCCCGGAGGTTGCCTTGCGCTCTCGATTCCTTGTTCTTGCCCTACCCCTTGTCCTCGCTGCCTGCCCAAGCGATCCAGCTCCCACCACGGCGCCCAACAGCGGCGACGGGGATGGCGATGGGGACGGCGACGGGGACGGCGATGGCGACGACGCCGGCACCGTCGAGTGCGATGACGGCCCCACGCGCACCTGCAAATGCGACGACGGCACCAAGGGCGTCCAGTACTGCAACGACGCCTTTGGCGACTACAGCGACTGCGACTGTGCAGGGGGCCCGCAGAACCTCAAGTGCAAAGCCGGTTACTACACCGGGACCTTCAAGGGCAAGTGGCGCACGGGCGCGCTCGATTTGGGTGGCGGCGTGGTGTTGTCGAACGCGGACATCGAGGCCAAGGGCACCAACGGCGCGCCTGGACTCGCACTGACGCTGGTGGAGATGGCCGATACAGGCGGTGAGTTCCCAACCTACGAGGTGAAGAACGGCTGCGTGTACGGCACCGCGAGCGCCTTCGGGGCCGACAATCATCCCTTCGTGGGCACCTTGAGTGGCTCGCTCGACTGCGAGACCGGCGCCTTCACCGGCATCATGGACGGCAAGTACAAGTTCTTCGACTCGGACGTGACCTTCTTCTTCTCTGGCCCCATGGTCGCGTCCTTCGATTCGGCGGGCTCCAAGCTCGACCAGGGAACTTGGCGCATGAAGGAGAAGAACGCCAAGCCGACTGACAATCCGTGGGCAGGCGGTGAAGGCACCTGGGACGCCGTATGGAAGTCCACCGACTCACCCGACGTGCCGAAAGAATGCCAAACCTTCATCGATATGGGAGGCGGCGCGAGCGACGGCGGCGTGTGGGATGGCGGCGGACCGCCGCTGAAGATTTAGGCAACTGAGCGCGCGCAGCGCGTCTCCCTCAGACACGCTGCTCGGAGCCCTTCAACAGCTTGCCATTCCTGCGCGACCCCCGTCGAAGTGCGCGCATAGGTACTCGAACAGCTCGTAGTGCCCGACAAAGTAGACGCGTCCTAGCAGGATCTCGCGGCCATCGTGGAGCCGGAAGGTCAGCGAGGCGTCCATGTCGCCTCCCGTCCAAACTGAGAGTTCCTGGACGCGTTCAGGTCGACCTCCCGTGGCCCCTCAACGGGACGCCGTGCCAGACCCAGTGAACCTTCGAGCCGCGACAGATGACCTCGAAGATCACTTTGGCGTTCTCGTAGCTGCGCACGGTCCACCTGTAGAAAACACGGTGCTGGCGAGCGCCCCCACCAGCCACACGAGGCCGAGCCAGATGTTCGGGGCGGTGAACACCAGGACAGCTCCAATGATGCCCAGGCAGAACAGACCGATCATCGCAGCCGAGCTCGTTTGGCGTTGAACGAAGACACGGTCCATGTTGCCGAGCGCTGCCTCTCACCGGTGGGATTGCGAGCCGCCTATGCGGCGTCGTGCCCCAGCGCCCTGAGCAGCTCCTGGATCGACGTCCGCGTCCCCACCTCGAGCGCGCGGCAGATCTGCGCGTGCCCGATGCTCACCTCGAGCAGCCCGGGTAGCTCACGCAACAGGGCGAGGTTGTGTCGGTCGAGATCGTGTCCCGCGTTGACCCCCAGCCCCACTTCGCGGGCCGCCTCCGCGCTCGCGTAGACCTCGGCCGTGCGTGCGGCCTGCTCCGACTTGCCGAACGCCCAAGCGAAGGGCCCCGTGTAGAGCTCCACGCGATCGGCCCCCGTGGCCTTCAGCGCACGCACCGACTCCGGATCGCAATCGACGAACAAGCTCACGCGGATACCCTTCTCGTGCAGCGCGCGCACGAAGGGCACCAGCGCGGGCACGTCGCGGGCCTCGAAGCCGTGATCGGAGGTGACCTCACCGGGTCGCACGGGCACTAGCGTGCACTGGGCCGGCACCACGCGGGTCACCAACTCCAGGAGCTGCACCGAAGGTTCGCACTCGATGTTGTACTCGATGCCTGGCCAGCGCTGACGCATGTGCTCGGCCACCGCGGGCACGTCGTCGAAGCGGATGTGTCGCTGATCGGAGCGAGGATGCACCGTGATGCCGTGGGCGCCGGCCTCGAGGCAGACATCGACCATGTGAAGCAGGTTCGGTGCATCGTGGCCGCGCGAGTTGCGCACCAGCGCGTACTTGTTGATGTTCACCGAAAGCTTGGTCAACGGCCGTTCGATCGCCATGAAGGAACAGCATAGCGCGCGAGTCGAAGCGCGCCCTCGGGCGCGCGAGCAGAGAAATCACGCGCCCTCGGGCGCGCGAGCAGAGAAATCACGCGCCCTCGGGCGCGCGAGCAGAGAAATCACGCACGGGGCGATGCCCGCTCACGCCGCGCAATCCAGGCTCACTTGGGCGCCATGCGCAGGGCACCGTCGAGACGGATGCACTCGCCGTTCAAGTAGTTGTTGTCGATGATGTGCAGCGCCAGCTGAGCGTATTCGCGTGGCATGCCCAGACGGCTCGGGAATGGGATGGCCGCGGCCAAGTTGACCCGCGCAGCCTCCGGCAACGAAGCCAGCATGGGCGTATCCACCGTGCCCGGACAGATGGTGCACACGCGAATGCCCTGCTTCGCCAGATCGCGCGCCACCGGCAGGGTCATGCCCACCACACCACCCTTCGATGCGCTGTAGGCGGCTTGCCCGATCTGCCCATCGAAGGCGGCCACCGAGGCCGTGTTGATGATGACGCCACGGTGGTGGTCCGCATCGGCCTGATTCTTCGCCATTTGGGCCGCTGCCAAGCGCAGCACGTTGAAGGTGCCCACCAGGTTCACCGCGATGGTCTTCTCGAAGATCGCGAGCGGATGAGGCTCACCCGCCTTGTCGAGCACGCGCACCGCGAGCCCGATGCCGGCGCAGTTGATCACCGCACGCAGCTCTCCGAACTCGGCGGCCTCCTCGATGGCGGCCTTCACTTGATCCTCCCTGGACACGTCGGTCGCCATGAACAGAGCAGAGGCTCCGAGCTCCGCAGCCAGGGTTTCCCCGCGCTCGCGGTTCATGTCTGCGATCACGACCTTGGCCCCGCGCTCCACCAACGCGCGCACGGTGGCTTCACCGAGGCCGGAGGCGCCCCCCGAGACCACTGCTGCCTTCCCCTGGATCTCCATCGCGATGTGCTCCTTGCTTGCGCACGCTCGACGCGCCACGCGCCGCCTCGCGAAAGCCTGCCATTCGACGCTGCGGACTCAAGGCTCCGCGTCGGACGCGGAGAGCGCTCGCAGTCCTACAGGGCTTGCGGCACGAGCTCGGCGGGTACGAGCTTGTCGAAGTCGGAAATCTTGGGGCACTTCTTGAGATCGGTCTTCTTGAAGACCACGACGTTGGCGCCGAACGTGGTTTGCGGATTGCTGCCGCCGGTGCCCATGCAGTCCGACTGCTTCGAGGACGGATCTGCCTTGGCTGCCAGGATCGAGGTTTTCGTGGTCTCGCCTGCGGAACCGAAGGACGTCTGGAACGTGCCGCGAGCCCCGTCCAGTTTGAAGCTGCCATCCTGCTGGGCGGTGTAAGCCGTCCAATTCATGCGGAGCTGCTGCACGATGTTGACCTGACAGGTCAGCCCCGAGTCGATGCCGAACGCCGACACCTTGAGCTGCAACTGCGTGTAGAGACCTTCCTGACCAGCGCCTGAACCCGGCCAGATGCGCGGGTCGCTCAGGGAGGTGGGCAGCGCATGGTCGGTTTCGGTGCCGTCGTACCCCAGATACGTGCTGGCGGCCGGAGCATTGAGCGGTCCCGTATCCTTGTCCTTCACGAGATCCAGGGTGCGCGTGATGGGCAGCGAAGATGGAATCTTGGCCGCAGCCGAGGGGAAGAGGCTCGTGCTGGCCGTGCAGTTCTGCTCGCAGGTGCTGGCCACGGTCTGCCCGCACATATGCTCGGTGGACTTGAGCTTTCCGCTTTCGTCCTCGTTGACGAGAATCAGGAAGTAGCGACTCGTCACGCTCTTCACGAGCAACGTGCCGACGGGATCGCCTACGTAGGTCGAGCTCGTCTGTGGCTCGTCGAAGCGCGCCAGGTAGAACCCGAGCAAGCCCGCGTGACTGTCGTCCTTCGGCATCTCCGTCACGGACGCGTCCTTGAACGTGTCCGGGGTGTTGTCGACCGTCCCCTGCTGATCGTCACCAGCGTCGGGAAAGTCATCGAGTGGCGCCGCGTCCGGATACATGGGGTTGTAGGCACCCTCGGGCCGCGAAAGCTCGCAACCGCTAAGGACCCCGCACAGGCACGATGCCAGGCCCAAGCCGGCCAGCTGTACCCGCGATCTCCGCGCGCTTCTCGTTCGAACACTCATGACGGCACCTGGAAGCTAAGACTTGCACGACATGCCCGGGCGGCACACAGGCCCGCGACACGCAGTAGCAGCAGCTTTCGTACCACGATCGAGGCCAGTACGAGAAGGTCCGAGCGAGCGAGCCACCCTGCGGGAGGCCCGCCCTCGCCTACCTCAGCCTACCCGCCAGGTCTCACCGGCGTTCAGAAGCGTTTGCACGCTTACACGCTTCGGCTTGGCCGCTTCGACCTGAGCGTTGAGCATGGCGTCGTAGCTCTCGAGCTGCACCTTGCGGATGACGCCGAGGGGCGTGGGGAACTGCGGCGCGCGCATGCGGCTGATCACGAAGGGAATCGTGTCGCTGGTCTCGTCGTGGATGAGCAGCTTGTCCTCGCCCACCTCGGCCACGTCGACCACCTGGGGACGCCCCTGGCTGTCGAGCATGATGCCCTTCTCGTTCTTCTCACCGAAGCGCATGGGCTTGCCGTGCTCGAGCATCAGCGCGTTGGCGGGACGGCTCTTCTTATCCTGCAGCTGCACGAAGGCGCCGTCGTTGAAGATGTTGCAGTTCTGGTAGACCTCGATGAACGCCGTGCCCTTGTGGGTGGCGGCCGAGGACAACACCTGCTGGAAGCCCTGGGCATCCACGTCGATGGTGCGGGCCACGAAGGTCGCTCCGGCGCCGAGCGCCATGCTCACCGGATCGATCGGGTAGTCGATGGAGCCCATGGGCGTGGACTTGGTCTTCTTGCCGAGCTCGGAGGTGGGCGAGTACTGGCCCTTGGTGAGGCCGTAGATGCGGTTGTTGAACAACATGTACTTGATGTCCACGTTGCGCCGCAGCACGTGCATGAAGTGGTTGCCGCCGATGGACAGCGCATCGCCGTCACCGGTGATGACCCACACGCTGAGGTCGGGCCGCGCGGCCTTGATGCCGGTGGCGACCGCGGGTGCACGACCGTGGATGGTGTGCATGCCGAACGTGTTCATGTAGTAGGGGAAGCGGCTCGAGCAGCCGATACCGCTCACGAACACGAAGTTCTCGCGCGGCACGCCGAGGCCCGGCAACGCGCGCTGCACGTTGGCCAGGATGGAGTAGTCACCGCAGCCGGGGCACCAGCGCACGTCCTGGTCGGACTGGAAGTCCTTGAGCTTGAGCGTGCTCGGGTCGGTGTGTTGAACCAAAGGATAGATACTCATTTCAGTTCGCCTCCGACTTGGCTTCGATCTGCGCCACGATGGCCTCGTAAATTTCGCTTTCCTTGAACGGCTTGCCCTGCATCTTGGTGTAGGAGCGGGCGTCGATCAGGTACTTGGAGCGGAGCAGCATGCTGAGCTGCCCCAGGTTGAGCTCGGGCACCAGCACGCGGCGATACTTGCGCAGGATGCCCGCCAGATCGTTGGGCAGCGGGTTGAGATTGCGCAGGTGCACCTGGCCAACCTTGAAGCCCTTGGCGCGCGCCTTCTTCACGCCGGCGCCGATGGCCCCGAAGGTGCCGCCCCAGCCGACCACCAGCACGTCACCCTGCTCGTCGCCGATGACCTCCGTGGGCGCATAACGCTCGGCGATCTTGGCGACCTTCTCGGCGCGCAAGCGCGACATGAAGTCGTGGTTCTCGGGCGAGTAGCTGACGTTGCCCGTGACGTTCTCCTTCTCGAGGCCGCCGATGCGGTGCTCGAGGCCCGGCGTGCCCGGGATGGCCCAGGGACGCCCGAGGTGCTCATTGCGCTCGTAGGGCTTGTAGCTCGCGGGGTCGGTGTGGAACTTGACCTCGATCGGCTTGATCTTGGACATGTCCGGCACCTTCCACGGCTCGGCGCCGTTGGCGATGTAGCCGTCGCTGAGCAGGATCACGGGGGTCATCGACTCGACCGCGATGCGAGCAGCTTCGATGGCCGCGTGGAAGCAGTCACCGGGTCCGCGCGGCGCGATGATGGGCAGCGGCGACTCACCGTTGCGTCCGTACATGGCCATCAGAAGGTCCGATTGCTCGGTCTTGGTGGGCAGGCCCGTGGAGGGACCACCGCGCTGCACGTCCACGATCACCAGCGGCAGCTCGTACATCAGCGCGAGGTTGATGGACTCGGCCTTGAGCAACATGCCCGGACCGCTCGTGGTGGTGAGTGCCAGCGAACCCGCGTAGGCCGCGCCCACCGCCGCCGCGACGGCAGCGATCTCGTCTTCTGCCTGGAACGTGCGCACGCCCATGTGCTTCATGCGGGAGAGCGCGTGCAGGATGTCGGAGGCCGGCGTGATGGGATAGCTGCCCAGGAACACGTCGAGTCCGCTGAGCTCACCGGCCGCCACCAGGCCGAGCGCGAGCGCTTCGTTGCCGGAGATGTTCTTGTAGAGGCCGGGCTCGATCTGAGCTTGATGGACCTCGTAGGTGTGCGCGAAGACCTCGACGGTCTCGCCGTAGTGGTAGCCCGCCTTGAGCGCACGGCGGTTCGACTCGGCCACCTCGGGCTTGCCGGGGAACTTGGCGTCGATCCACTTGAGCGTGTGCTCGAGGGAGCGGTTGTACATCCAGTACACGAGGCCGAGGGCGAAGAAGTTCTTGCAACGCACGGCGGCGCGCTGATTGAGGCCGAGCTCCTCGATGGCCTTCAGCGTGATGCCCGTGATGTCCACCTTGTGGACCTTGAAAGCGCTGAGCGAGCCGTCTTCGACCGGGTTCGTCTTGTAGCCGACGCGCGTGAGGTTCTTGTCCGTGAACTGATCGGTGTCGAGGATCAGCACGCCGCCCTTCTTGAGGTCGCGGATGTTGGCCTTGAGCGCGGCCGGATTCATCGCGATGAGCACGTCGGGCTCGTCGCCGGGCGTGAACACCTCTTGAGACGAGATGTGCACCTGGAAGCCGGAGACGCCGGCCAAGCTGCCCGCGGGGGCACGGATTTCGGCGGGGAAATCGGGAAAGGTCGCGAGGTCGTTGCCGGCCAAAGCCGAGGTCTCGGTGAACTGCGTTCCGGTCAGCTGCATGCCGTCGCCGGAGTCGCCGGCGAAACGGATGACGACGGATTCGACCGTCTCGGTTGCTGCTTGCATCGCTTCCTCTTCTTCTCGTTCTTCGAAAGCCAGAGCCGAGCCATGGGGGCAGGCTGGGCTCCAAAAAGGCGGGGTGGTCTAGCGCAGGATGCGGAGGTTTCACCCGCAAACAAAATGCCGCGGAAGACCGCTAAAATCGTTTCCTCGTGCTGGTTTCCAGATCGTCGGTCACCCCGCGGGCGGCTGGCGAAGACGGCCGGCGCGGACTCCCGATGTTACTGGGCAGAAACTATGGGGTACCAGCGCGGGCTTGTCATATATGAGTTCCTTATCGGGAATATGATAAAAGATTATTTCTTAGTATTCTTGCGATGTTAGCGCTGGATCAGGCAGATTTTTTCTCGCCGCAGGAACGCTCCGATGGCCGCCGCTTGTTCCTGGGCGCCCCGCGGTTCTCCCACTCGCTCATGGGTCCTCGAGAAGGGTCGCGCTCGGCCCGCAGCCACCGCCTCAAAACACCCGCCAGATCGACGCAAACAAACTGGACACAGCGCCCGCGCCGCGACAGGGTCGCGCCCACTACTTGGAACGCATGAAGCACTGGCTTGGCATTCTCACCCTTCTCCTCGCATGGCTCGGCTCGCAGGTCTCTGGCGCGCACGCGCAGGAAGAGATCTCCTGCGAAGGTCCGCTGCAAGGGGACGAGCTGCGCTTCCCGAACGCACGGGTAGCGCCGCGCACGCTCGCCGACCTCGCGGCGGTGCCAGCCAGCGTAGTCGCCTGGGACGGCGGCGACTGGGCACGCTTCGGAGCCATCATGGCGCCCACCGTGGCCCTGATGGTGCCCGCCAACCCGTCCCTCGACGTGCGCTTCCAGGACTGGCTCGCGAAGCGCGAGAGACCGAGCCTCGACCGGCTCTTCGTCAAGATCAAGACCGTCCCCGAAGGCGTCGCGCTCGGTGTGTACGGGGCGATCATTTTCTCGGCCGCCTACGTGCGCAACGACAAGCGCCTGTTCGAGTACGGCACGCTGGCGCTGGAGGCCCTGGGAATCCAGCAGTTCTATCACATCACCACCAAGCTCCTGCTCGGCCGTGAGAGCCCCTATCAAGGCAACGGCCAGGGCGACATCCACGGGCCGACGGTGTTCTCCTTCCCGGGTGGCACGCCCTCGGGACACGCTTCGACTGCGTTCGCGATGCTCGCAGTGCTGGCGGAGTACTGGAACGCCTGGCCGCTCTACGTGCTGGCGGGCGTGGGCGGCGTCTATGTGAGCTCGGCGCTGCTCTACGAGAAGCAGCACTTCTTGTCCGACGTCGTGATCGGCGCAGGCATGGGCTGGTACATCGGGCGCTGGATCGTGCGCCATCGCTCCTCACGCTATCGCTGCCGGGCCAAGACGGACCAAGCCTGGTATCAAAAGGTCATGTGGCTGCCCATGGCCAGCTCGTCGGGCCTCGGTCTCGGCGTCTCGTATCGATATTGAAGGAGTCTGCGTGCTACGGACTTGCTCGGCCATCGCGGTGGTGATCTTGGGGCTCTCGCTCGTGCGCGGGCCCGCGGTAGCCAGCGAGGGTCTTAAGCTGGACGAGCCTGCCCTGGCGGCAGTCGATCGCTTCGAAAGCGTGTGGAACGCGGCCAAGTCGGCCACCTACCGCATCATCAAGGTGGAGCGCTTGCGCAAGGGCAAGGTGGTCACCGAGGAGCTCGCGATCAAGCTGCGCAAGCCCGGCAACGTGTACGTGCGCATGGTGAGTCCGATCGAGGGCCGTGAGATCATCTACGACCGCGTAAAGAGCCCCAGGAAGCTCACCGTGCACAACGGCGCCTTCCCGGACCTCACGCTGAACCTCGACGTGCGAGGCATGCTGGCCACCCACGACCAGCACCACACCATCGAGTCACTCGGCTTCGATCAGGCGGTGCAGATCTTCAAGACGGCGCTGGCAGCGGCCAAGAAGGAGCCGCACGGGGAGTACCTGCAGTACGCGGGAGAGCGCAGCCTGAATGGGCGCCCGGTAGACTACGTGATCATGAACTCGGGCAAGCGCCCGGCGCGCGAAGAGGTCGCACAGGCCGACGAGTCGTTGTTCGCGTTCGCGGAGCGCGTGGGCATGGACGCCTACGTGATCTACATGGCGAACCCGCAGATTCGCTCGATCACCAGTGAGCTCGAAGAGGGCGAGTCCTACGTGGTGCCGGCCTACTACGCGCAGCGCTGCGACTCGTGGTTCGACAAGGCCACTGGCATGCCGCTCAAGCAGGCGATGTACGACGCCAAGGGCACCCTCTACGAGAGCTACGAGCATCGGGACATCCAGCTCGACGCCAAGCTCAGCGATGCCGACTTCGACGTGAAGAACCCGGCCTACGGCTTCTAGGACTGTGCCGCGGCATCCGCGCCAGCGTCGCTCGGCGTACCCGCATCCGACGGCACGGCGGCGTCGGGCTGCGTGTGACCCGCATCCACCGGCTGCGTGACCGGTGGCACCGGCGGCGTGGCCCCGGGCTCCTGCCAGCTGGGCGCCGCGCGCTTCACGCCCTTATCGTCAGGCTGGTCTTCGATGGCCGTGTCGTCGGCGCAGGCGCTGACGCAGAAAAAAGCAGCCAAAAGAGCGGCGAACATGGACCCACGCGACATGGGCCGCAGTGTAAAGGCAGCCCGCGTCGAGGGCTAGGGGGTCGAGGGCCCAGGGCGGACGCGAGAATGCCCGCGCTGGCGTGGGCGGTCTCACGGACCGACCTGCGCCGAACACGGGCACTCGGGTTCGTCACCGGCCCGCCTGGGCCAGTGGGCTCAGGCGGCGCCGAAGGCGTCGGTGGGGATGTCGAGGGCGCTCTGATCCTCGGTAGCGATCACGCCGGCGGCCGCGGCCACGCGGGGCAGCACGATTTGCGCGAAGAACTGGGCGGCGTAGCGCTTGCCTTCGTAGAAGGCCTTGTCGGTAGCGCCGGCGCTGGGCAGCTTCTCGAGCGCCACCACGGCCTGCTCGAGGAGCATCCAGCCGAGCGTGGTCTCGGACATCATGGTGAGGAACTGGTTGGCCGCGAGCGGCACCTTCTCGGCCTTGCCCTGGGCGTTCCACATCATGAAGCGCATGGCCGTGCCGGCGACGGCTTCCTGGGCCTTGGCGAGCTGGGCCACGGCCGGACCGAGCACGGGGTGCTCACGGTGCTTGGTCACGAAGGCCTGCACGTCGGCCAGGAACGCGCGTGCGTTGGCGCCGCCGTTCTGCGACAGCTTGCGCCCCACCAGGTCGAGCGCCTGGATGTGGTTGGTGCCCTCGTAGATGCTGAAGATCTTGGCGTCGCGGCAGTACTGCTCCACCGGATGATCCTTGAGGAAGCCGGCGCCGCCCATGCTCTGGATGGCGAGCGCGCTGACCTCGAAGGCCATGTCCGAGCCGTAGCTCTTGAAGAGCGGCGTGAGCAGCTCCACCTGCCCCTGGTGATAGCCGGCCTTGGCGTCGTCCTTACCGGCCAGGGTGCGGGCCCATTCCTGGTGTCCCATGAGCTTCATGCCGAGGGCGCGCGTGCCTTCGACCTTGGCCTTCATCTCGAGCAGCAAGCGGCGGATGTCGGCGTGCTCCACGATGGCCACCTTGGGCGCCTCGGGGTCCTTGAAGTTCTTGGCGCTGGGCCCCTGCTTGCGGTCCTTGCAGTAGTCAGCGGCGGACAGGTAGGCCGCGGCGCCGAGCGCCAGGCCCTGCAAGCCCACGCCGATGCGCGCGGTGTTCATCATCAGGAACATCTGGGCCATGCCCTGGTGCTCCACGGTGCCCACCAACTCGCCCACGCAGGCGTCGTTGTCGCCGAAGTTCACGACGCAAGTGGCCGAGCCGTTGATGCCCATCTTGTGCTCGATGGACGGCACCACGGTGTCGTTCTCGGCGCCGGGCGAGCCGTCGGCGTTGACGCGCAGACGGGGCACGATGAAGAGCGAAAGGCCCTTGGTGCCAGCCTTTGCGCCCTCGACCCGCGCGAGCACCAGGTGCACCACGTTCGCGGCCAGGTCCTGGTCGCCGCCGGAAATGAAGATCTTGGTGCCACGGATGCTGTAGGTGCCATCGGCGTTCTGCTTGGCGCTCGAGGAGGCTGCGCCCACGTCGCTGCCGGCGTGGGGCTCGGTGAGGCACATCGTGCCGCCCCACTCGCCCGCGAACATCTTGGCGGCGTACTTCTCGCGCTGCTCGGGCGTGCCGCACTCCGCGATGACTTCAGCCGCCGCGTGCGTCAGCCCGGGGTACATGGCGAAGGCGGTGTTGGAGCCGGAGAGCATCTCTTCGACGCACATCTGCAGCGGCAGCGGCGCGCCCTGACCGCCGTGATCCGGAGATGCACCGATGGCCTTCCAGCCGTTCTCGTAGACCGCCTTCCAAGCTTCCTTGAAGCCCTTCGGCGTCTTCACGCGGCCGTTCTCGATGCGACAGCCCTCTTTGTCACCGACGGCGTTGAGCGGGCCTGTGACCTCGCGCACGAAACGATAGGCCTCATCCAGCACCATCTTGACCTGCTCGGCCCCCCAGTCCTTGTAGACCTCGAGTGCCAAGATGTCGTCGATCTTGAACTGCTCGAAGAGCAAGAACTGGAAGTCGCGCAGATCCGCTTTGTACCGATTGATGGGCTGAGACATCGCCTTCTCCTGAGTCACCGCCGGCAGCGAGTGGGCTGCGGCTGAACGCTGATTCACTTACTAAACCCCGCTCACGGCCATGTCCAAGAGCTGCTTCCCCGAATGTATTCAGGAAACGGGATACTTTCGCGTGCGGGTACGCGCGCTCGTAGGGAACGAACGATCGTTCGCTTAGTATCCATGCCGCAGGGCGAGAAGCAATGCGCAAAGAGCCTGATTCTCGGATCTTTCGTGTTTCCGCGAGCCCAGGCAGGAGCCGCCTCCACGGAGTCGCACGTGCTAAGGGGTCGCCCACGATGCGCATCGAACGTTTTCTCGAGGAGTTAGGCCGCGCGGCCCTGAAAAAGGCCCTGGACGCGGAGGCTCCGGCGGCCCTACGGCCGACCACGGATCCGAAGCACGGGGACTACCAGGTCAATGGTGTCCTGCCTCTCGCCAAGCAGCTCAAGCGCAATCCGCGCGAGCTGGCCGAGGCGGTGGCCGAGGTGCTTCGCCAGGAGCCCGCCATCGCCAGCGCCGAGGTGGCCGGCCCGGGCTTCGTGAACCTGCGCCTGTCCGATGCGTGGCTCGCTGCGAGCCTGGACACCGCCCTGCTGGACCAGGCCCGCGATGGCGTGCCGGCAGCAGAGACGCCCGAGCGCGTGGTGGTGGACTTCTCGGGTCCCAACATCGCCAAGCAAATGCACGTGGGTCACCTGCGCTCGACCATCATCGGCGACGCCTTGGTGCGCATCCTGCGCTTCCTCGGTCACGACGTGATCGGCGACAACCACCTGGGTGACTGGGGCACCCAGTTCGGGCTGTTGATCGTGGGCATGCGCGAGTTCGGTGACCAGCAGGCGCTGACGCGCGAGCCCATCGTGGAGCTCGAGCGCGTGTACAAGCAGGCCAGCGAGCGCGCCAAGTCCGATGATGCGTTCGCCACGGCAGCACGCGCGGAGCTGGCCAAGCTGCAGAACGGCGACGCGCAGAACACGGCGCTATGGCAGCAGTTCGTCGCGGTGACCAAGCGCGAGCTCGACAAGGTGTACGAGCGCCTCGATGTGCGCTTCGACACCTGGTACGGCGAGAGCTTCTACAACCCGATGCTGGCGGGCGTGGTCGAGCTGCTGAAGCAGAAGCAGCTCGTGCGCGAGGACCAGGGCGCGCTGTGCGTGTTCTTCAACGAGCTCGAGCAGGCGCCGCAGGAGCTGCGCAAGCAGAAGGAGCCGCTGATCGTCCAGAAGCAAGACGGCGCGTTCCTGTACAGCACCACCGACCTGGCCACGCTGCAGTATCGGCACGACCAGCAGGCGGCCAAGCGCGCCATCTACGTGGTGGACATGCGGCAGTCGCTCCACTTCAAGCAGGTCTTCGCAGTGTCGCAGCTGCTCGGCTTCGGCGACATGCGTACCGAGCACCTCGGCTTCGGCAGCGTGCTGGGAAAAGACGGGAAGCCCCTCAAGACGCGTGACGCGCACGGTAAGGCCATCACGTTGGCGTCCTTGCTCGACGAGGCCGAGGAGCGCGCGCTCGCGCGCCTGCAGGAGGGCAAAGCCGAGGGCAAGATTACCCTGACCGACGACGAACTCCCCTCAGTCGCACGCGCCGTGGGCATCGGCGCCGTGAAGTATGCTGACCTGCACCAGAACCGCGGCAGCGACTATCAATTCGACTTCGACAAGATGATCACGTTCCAGGGCAACGCGGGGCCCTACCTGCAGTACGTCTACGCGCGCGTGCAGGGCATCTTCCGCAGGGGAGGCGTCGCGCCCGAGCAGCTGCGCGGACCGATTGTTCTCGAGGTGCCGGAGGAGCGAGCCCTGGCGCGCGTGCTCGCGCGCTTCCCGGAGATCATCCATCAGGCCAGCGAGAGCGGGTTGCCCCATCTGATCACGGATCATCTGTATGAGCTGGCCAGGGCGTACAACACGTTCTTCGAGGCCTGCCCGGTGCTCAAGGCCGAGGGCTCGGTCCTTGCGAGCCGCCTCGCGCTCTGTGCACTCACGGGTCGCCAGATGAAACGGGGCTTGTCACTTCTGGGCATCCAGGCCGTCGACCGAATGTGAGCCGGCCTGCATCTGCCCGTGCGCCCCTGTGCTAGAACTCGGGGCGATGCTGCGCGGCTCGGTGGATCGCGTTTCCCTCCAGGGGAAGGCGCTCGAAGGCAATGCGCTCGGCGATCCTGCCGAGCGTGAGCTCATCGTGTATCTGCCGCCCTCGTACCATCGAGAACAAGGCCGCGCGTACCCGTGGTTGATGGTGCTGACGGGCTACGCATCGACCAACGCCGCGCTGCTGAACTTCAAGCCTTGGGAGCCGAACTTCCTCGAGCGCTACGAGCGCCTGTTGGCCGCGGGTTGTCCGGAGGCCATCCTGGTGCTGCCCGATTGCTTCACGCGCTGGGGCGGTAGCCAGTACATCGACTCCGCGAGCCTCGGGGACTACCAGCGCTACCTCGCGGACGACGTGCTGTCCTTCGTGGAATCCACTTACCGCACGGCGGGGCGGCGCGAGGCGCGTGGCATCGTGGGCAAGTCCTCGGGCGGCTTCGGCGCGCTCCGCATGGGCATCGACCGCCCCGAGTCGTTCGCGGTGATCGGAAGCCATGCGGGGGACTGCGCCTTCGAGCTCACCCTGCGCGGACGCTTTGCCGAGGTGCTGCCGGTGTACGAGCGACACGGCGGGCCGGCAGGGTTCGCACGCTTTTTGGAGCAGCAGGGCGCGCCCCGCTCGCAAGCCGAGTTCCACGCGGTGGAGATGCTCGCCCTGGCGGCAGCCTACGCGCCGCTCGCAGACCCCGGCCACGTGGACGGCGAGCGCGAGCGCGCGCTCCCGCTGGGAGAGTTGCCGGTGGACCCCTATACCGCCCAGATCCACCCGGAAAAGTGGCAACGCTGGCTGGCTCACGACCCCCTCGTGCGCGCTGAAAAGCAGCCAAACGCCCTGAAAAACGCCCGCCTGGTTTTTCTCGACGCCGGCAAATCCGACGAGTATGGTTTGCAGTTTGGAGCCCGTATGTTGGCTCAGCGCCTCATCAATTCGGGGGTGAAGGTGCAGCACGAAGAGTTCGAGGGGGGCCACATGGGAACCGCCTTTCGCTACGACGCATCCCTCCCGATCCTCCTCGCGGCGCTAGACTCCGCGTCGGTTCCTCGCACGCCCTCGCGTAATCGCCCCTTATGACCCCGACCAAAGCCACAAAGAAGCCTTCCCCAGTGCCGACGAACGGGGTCGCAGCCGACAAGAAGCAGCCCACGAAGCGTCCCTCGAACCCGGACCCGAGCAAGCCAGTGGCGGCTCCGGCTCCTTCTGCGGCTGTCGAAGCGCGAAGCGATTCGGTGGTCCCGGCCGCTGCCAAGCCCGAGCCCGGCCCTGCGTCGGTGCCGCCGGGCGCGCCGGCTTCGGATGCCAGCAAGCTCGAGCCCAAGAAAGACAAGACCCCGAGCCCCGCGCTCACGCTGGCGCTGGAGCTGATCGCGGCCAACGACAGCCAGGGCGTGCTGCGGAACCTGGCGAGCCTCGAAGACGAGCGCGAAGCGCCGGCGAATCAGGCCGCGCGTCTGGTGCAAGAGCTGGCCGAGCACAAGCCCGAGCTGTTGGTCCCGCTCATCGAGCGCTTCTCGCGCCTCCTGGTGTCCAAGAACAAGCGGGTGGCCGGCAGCGCCGCGGCGGCCCTCCCTCCCCTGTCGCGCATCGCCCCCGCCAAGGTGGCCAAGCAGCTGCCCCTGCTCACGCAGAACTGGGAAGACACCACGGAAGAGGGCAAGGACGGACTGGTGCGTACCTTTGCCGGACTGTGTACGGCATCGGTGGCCTATCAAAAGCGTCTCGAGCCCGCCCTGGCGAGGGCCCTGGGCGAGGCGGACCCCAAGCTGCTCATCCGCTGGACCGAGATCGTGCTGCCGGCCCTCAAAGGCGAGCCCCATGCGCGAGCCCGCGCCGTGGTGGAGGAACGCCTGCCGAACATCCCGCGCCCGCAGGCCCAGAAGATCGCCGACTTCCTCGGCATCAAGCTGCGCCCGCTGGTCAGGTGACGTTTTTTGACGGGGAGGTCACGCGACCTCCCCGACCGCGACGCTACGACTAGACGCTCACGCACACCGTCGCTGTCGCGGTCAAAGTCGTCGTCAAAGACCACCACCACGCTCGCGATCAACCCTTGGTGCGCGACCTGAAGCCTGCCCGTCAACCTTGACCCGGTCGGCGACGTGGACTTTGACTTGAACGGCGACGGCGTGCGTGAGTGTCTCGTCATGCGCGTGCGCGACGCTGGGAAAGCTCACCGGGGCCGCTCACAGCACGACGGTGAACTGGGTGCCTCGCTCGCCAAAGCTGGCGGCCACCCTCCCCCCGCGCGCGTCCGCAATGGCGCGCACGATGGCGAGCCCAAGCCCGCTGCCACCGCGATCGCGCTCGGTGGTGAAGAAGCGCTCGAACAGGCGCCTGCGATTGGCCTCGCTCACCCCCTGTCCCCGATCGCGTACGTCGATGCGTAGACGTCCCTGCTCGGCGCCGAGCACCACCTGGACCTCGGCCTGCCCTCCGTGGCGCAAGGCGTTGTCGACCAGGTTGCCCAGGACGCTCGCGAGCTGCTCGGGATCGATGGCGATGTTCACAGGCGGGGCTTCGAGCGAGAGCCGCACGCGCGCGCCGTGACGCGAGAGCTGGCGTTCGACCCAGGGCACGAGCTCCAGCTCTTGAGCCTGCTTCTGCTTCTCGTTCTCCAACCGGGCGAGGGCGAGCAGGCGCGTCACCAGGCGCTCCATGCGCTGGGCATCTTCGAGGATGTTGTCGATGAAGCGTCGGCGGTCCGGCTCGGGCATGTCGTCGAGCCCTTGCTGCAGGAGCTCTGCTGCCCCTCGAATCGCAGTGATCGGCGTCTTGAGTTCGTGGCTAACCTGACTCGCGAAGTCCTGTACGTAGCTCGCGCGCTGCTCCAGTTCGCTCGCCATCTGCAGCATCACCTCCTGCAGCACGGCGATCTCGCGCGGCAAAGGCCCCTGCACCTCGAGCACCTTGGCGCTCTCGCCGCGAGCCACGGAGCGGGCGGCGCGCGTGAGCCGCACGAGTGGCCGCGCGATGGCCGCCGAGAACGCGAGGCTGACCCCGATCACGAACATCGAAGACAGGATGCCGAGCCAGACCAGTCCACGCCGGTTCGCCCACAACGACGAGAGCGCATCGAGCCCGGTGCGGGAGGCCCGCACCACGCCGATCACGTGGCCATCGGACCAGATGGGCAGCGCGGTGAACACGCGCACCTTGCCGCGACGACGGATGTCGCCGAAGCGCGGGGGCGGCTCGTCCGAAATGCGCTCGCGTAGCACCGCGTTGTAGCGGCCGGCCAGGGCCGCCCGGATCTCGGGCAAAGCCTGCATACACTGGCCCGCTTCACTGCGAGTGGTGGCCACCACGCAGCCGCGCGCGTCGAGCACGCGCACCGCACTCAGGTTGAAGCTCTGGGCGCGCAATAGCAGGGCCGCGATATCGTGTCCTGCGCGCTCGGCGGGAGTGCCGGTCTGGACGTATCTGGGGAAGGCCAAGGGTTGCGGCGCGAGCACCGGTTGAGCGAAGTCGATTTGGGCCTCGACGGGCGCAAAGCTTCCAGACGTGGGCTCGGAGAAGCCCGGGCGCGCGGCAGAACGGGGCGGCATGTGCACGTCGCGATCGCGCCCCTGGGCCCTCAGCCAGGCCTCGCGATAGACCTCACCCACCACCACGGACTCGGCGATCAACTGATGCTCGGTCTGACGAAGCAAGTACACGTCGTAGACTCGCAGCAACGAGAAGGCCAGGAGCGGCAGAAGCCACACGAAAGCGTGCGCGCCGAGCAGCAGGCTGCGGATGCTGGGGCCGCGCCGGGAGGCCTTCATGGGGACTTTTCGCGCAAGCGGTAGCCGACCCCGTAGACGGTCTCGATGGGATCCGCACCGCGATCGGCGAGCTTTTTGCGAACGCGTCGGATGTGGCTGTCGACCGTGCGCTCGGTGATGTAGTGGCCGTGACCGTAGGCCTGACTCACCAGCTGAGCGCGCTCGAACACCCGCCCGGGCGCCGACAACAACGCTTGCAACAAGGCGAACTCGACCACGGTCAAGGTGATCTCCTGCCCGGCCCAGGTGCAGCGGTGACGTGACTCGTCCATGGTGAGCTCGCCGTGGCTACGCGCGCTGCTCGCGGACTCGCTGGGCTGCGCCCGCCGCAACACGGCGGCCACGCGGGCCACGAGCTCGCGCGGACTGAACGGCTTGGTAATGTAGTCGTCGGCGCCCAGCTCGAGCCCGATCACGCGGTCGAGCTCGTCGTCTCGGCTCGACAGGAAGATGATGGGCAGCTTGCTGTGCTCACGGATGCGCTTGCACACGGCGAGTCCATCGTCTTCTGGCAAGAGGATGTCGAGCACCAGGAGCTCGGGCGCCGCGCGCTCCACCTCGCGCAGCGCCTCGGCGCCGTCCTTGGCCTCGCGCACCACGTGGCCGGCGCGCTCGAGGGCGTAGCGCACCACCTGCCGAATGTGCCCGTCGTCGTCGACCACCAGGATCTGAGCCATGCGTCACCGAGCAGCCTAACACAGGGCAAACGCACGGGAGATGGCGGGCTCGTGCCAGGGGGTGTCCCTAGTTCCTATGCGCGTCAGCACGCGAATTTTCGTCGCAGCGCGAGCGCGCCCGCAGGCTCGACCTGAAGGTCGGGCCGAGGACGAAAGCCGCGCTGCGGGGGAAAGGCGCGTGCTGACGCGCACAGGAACTAGGGACACCCCCTGTGGCTTGCACCGGTTTTGCACGAGTTCTTCGGCGCGCCGCCACGGGCCCGGCGGCGCCCCTGCACGGCGATTTCCTAGCTTCTGGGCAGGAGGACCTTCATGAAGAGCCATTTGCGACTGTTTGGGATCGGAGTCGTCTTCACCATCGCGACCATCGCATGGTTGGTGCTCGGCGGCGTAACCCAGCTCCGCAAGGGCACGCAGACGGAGAAAATGCGAGGCAGCGTGCAATCCCTGTGGGGAAACATGCAGACTCAGGCCGCGCCCACCCTCACCTTCTACTACCCGGTGCAAGAGCAGGTCACGCGCACCGAGACCAAGCATGGCGTGGACGTCCAGGTCACCGAGCTGGTGACGACTACCCGCGAACGCAAGGTGCCGCTCGCAGCCAGCACCATCGACGTCGGCCTGCACTCCGACCTGCGCCGCAAGGGCCTGACCTGGCACTCGCTCTATGACGTGGTGTTCGCGGCGGACTACCAATACGTGCACACCGGCGACGAGACCGGCGAGCTGGAGATCGAGCTCAGCTTCCCGGATGCGACGGCCCTCTACGACAACTTCCGCTTCACCGTGGACGGTGTGGACCGCTCGGCTGGGCTCGATCCCAGCGGTGGCAAGCTGCGCGCGAGGGTGCCGGTGAGCCCGGGGCAACGCCTTACCATCCACGCTGGCTACAAGAGCCGTGGACTCGACCAGTGGCAGTATCGGCCGAGCGAAGGCGTGGGCAGGCTCGAGAAGTTTCAGCTCACCATGCACACCGATTTCAGCGAGATCGACTTCCCGATGGGCACCATGTCTCCCTCGGAAAAGGTCCGCGATGGACAAGGCTACCGCCTGACCTGGAAGTTCGCGCAAATCGTCACGGGCAACGCCATCGGCATGACCACGCCGCAGCGCATCCAGCCGGGCGACCTGGCCTCCGAGCTCTCGCTCTCGGCCCCCATCTCGCTGTTCTTCTACTTCTTCGTGATCTTCGTGCTGGCCACGCTGCGCAAGATCGATCTGCATCCCATCAACTACCTGTTGATCGCGGGTGCCTTCTTCGCCTTTCACTTGCTGTTCGCCTACTCGGTGGACCACCTGCCGGTCGAAGTCGCCTTCGCGCTCTCGAGCGCGGTGAGCGTGCTCCTCGTGGTGAGCTACCTGCGGCTGGCCGTGTCGTCGCGCTTCGCCTTCGTGGAGGCGGGCATCGCGCAGCTGGTGTACCTGGTGGGCTTCTCGCTGGCGCACTTCTGGGACGGCTTCACGGGGCTGACCACCACGGTGCTCGCCATCGCCACCCTGTTCCTGATCATGCAGCTCACGGGACGCATCAAGTGGTCCGAGGCCCTGGCCAACAAGCCCGAGGGGGCACAGCAGGTCCTCGCCTGAGCTCTCGAGCCTAGGCGGGGCGAACGCCTTATTTGAAGACCTCGGCGACCGGCACGACCTTCACCTGAGGGGCCAAGAGGTTCAAGGGGTAGACCACGACTTGCTTGTCTTCCTCGAGGATCTCGGCGGGCTTCTCCGAGGCGTACACGATGGGCGACGGCGCGCCCGCCACGAGTTGCGCCGAGAACTTCTCGGCGTCCGGTGCCACCAGGGCGATCTGAAGCTTCTCCGGGTCGAGATGGCGCTTGAGCGCGGCGTTCACCTGGTCCCGCGTGAGTGCGCGGACCTGGGCGCGCAACACATCGAGATAGGGCCCCTGATTGCCGTAGAAAGCATCATCGAGGGCGTTGCCGAGGCGCTGCTGCTCGGTCTGAGCGAACAGGGCGTAGTAGCGGTCGACGAAGCGCTGGATGCGATCGAAGTCCGACTGGGCGATGCCCTCGCGCACGCAGCGTTCGAGCTCGCGAACGGCCATGCGCAGGGCGAAGTGGGCCTGCTCCGGCTGCACCGGACGAATCCAGATCGAGAAGTATTGCTGCCTGCGTCCGACGTTGGGCAGTGGGAAACGCGTGAAGCCGTCCTGCACGAAGTGCTCGGCGTATGCGTAGTCGCCGTAGTTGAGGCCGCGGTCGGCGCGCATCTTCTGCATCAAGCGACCCGCGAAGGTCCGGTGCTGGCCCAGGTAGGCCGCGGCCAAGGTGAGGGCGGCGTAGTCGGGGTGCTTGCGCGTGACGTCGATGGGCATGCCGAGCGACATGGCGATCGATGCGGCTTCCGGCTTGTGGATGATCCACACGCGCCGAGCCGTCTGCGGGAGCGGCGCGGGGAGCGCGGTCGTCGCACTGCAGGCAGCCGTGATCAAGGTCCCCATGTCCTGGGCGAAGCGCGCCTGGAACCCGGCGTCCGCAGAGCCCGCCACGGCCACGCGCATGCGCTTGGAGCACAGGATGCGCTGCTGGTGGGTGGGCAAGTCGAGCACGGTCAGGTGAGTGAGCCCGGTCTCGGTGCCGATCTCCGGATGGCCGAAAGGATGGCCCTCGAAGAGCATGCTCTGCAGAACCTCCTTGCCCAGGCTCTCGTCGTCGGCTCCGCGCAGGTCCTGGGTGAGGCTCGACACGGTACGTGCGCGCACACGCTCGAAGTCGGCCTCCGAGAAGTCGGGATGCAACAGCACGTCGCGGAACAATGGATAGAAGGATTCCAGGTGATCCTTGTGGACGCGCGCGGTGAACACGGTCTGCTGACGTTCCACGTGTCCACTGATCTCGGCCGCCATCGGAAACAGCCGCCGCGTGCGCTCGGCATAGCTGACGCCACCGGCGCCACCCTCCAACATGCTGGCCACCGTGACGTAGGTGAGGCCCTCTTGCCCCTTGGGATCGTCGGCAGAGCCGGCCTCGAACATCACGCGCAACTCCACGACGGGTGCGGGGCTCTCGCGCAGTATGACGCGATCGGCAGCGAGCGGAGGCGGCCCCTTGGGAGGCGGGGCGGGCGGCTTGGGCGCGGGGCCACAGCCGCACCACAGCGCGACGCACAGAACGCTCAACCCGAGCTTGCCTGCGAAATGCCTCATGGGGCACCTCCCGTCTTTTGCTTGGGTGAGAGGGTCACCGTGAAGCGCCGGGTGGGCAGGAGATAGCGCTGCGCGACGCGGGCGACGTCCGCCGGCGTGACCTTGGCCAGCGCCGCGAGATAGCGGGCGAGGCCGTCTTCCTTGCCAGTGACCGCCAGGAACTGAGCGAACGTGTCCGCTGCGTCGCTGGCCGTCTCGACCTGCATGGTCAGGCCATAGGTCAGGTGCGAGCGCACGCCTTCGATGCGCGCCGGATCGGTGTGTCCCTTGGCCACGTCTTCCACGGCCTCCTGCACGCGCTGCTCGATCTGATCGAAGCTGGTCTCGGGCTTGAGCTCGGCGTTGATCACGAACAGCCCCGGATCGCGGCTGTAGTTCGCCGCCCAGCTGCCGAAGCCGAGCACCTGCTGCTTGTCCACCACCAACTCCTGGTACAGCGGGGCCGAGGCATCGAACAACAGCGCATGCACCACCTCGAGGGCCGCCGTGTCGCGCAGCCGCGCCGCGCGCTCGGCTTCGCTGCCCTCGCCTTCGAAGGCAGCGGTGCGATAGCCGATCAACATCTGGGGCGACGACGTGCCCTCCCAGTCCAGGTGCTTGCGCGCCCCCTCGGTCGGCTCGGGCTCGACCGGGATGGCCGGCTTGTCGCGGGTGCCTTGCCAGCTGCCGTAGCGCTCACCGACCAACTTCACCAAGCTCGCGTGCGACACGTCGCCGGCCGCGATGATGGTGGTGTTATCGGGCGTGTAGAAGCGCTGAAAGAAGGCCTTGGAGTAGCCGAACTTGTCGGGCATGGCCTGGATGTCCGCCAGGTAGCCGATGGTGGTGTGCCCGTAGGTGTGGCTACGGAACGCGAGCTCGCTGAGCGTCTCCCACATCTTGATGAACGGGTTCGAAGCGCTCTTGTTGTACTCACCGAGGACGGCGCCCGTCTCCGTGCGGAACTGGGTCTCGTCGTAGGCGAGGCGCTGGAAGCGATCGGCCTCGAGGTCCACGATCTCCTGCAGCGCGCTGGCGGGGCCAGTGATGGTGTAGAGCGTGAAGTCCTGGGTGGTGTAGGCGTTGTTGTCCGCGCCGAGGCTCTGGATGCGTTCCTCGTAGATCTTCTGGGGAAAGCGCTCGGTGCCACGGAACATCATGTGCTCGAACAAATGCGCGAAGCCGCTGTGGCCCTTCTCCACCTCGTCCCGTGCGCCGACGCGCACCAGCGTGAAGTACGCGAGGATGCCCGGACTCTGCCAGGGCACCGTGATCACCTTCAACCCGTTGGGCAAGCTGGTGACCTCGGCGGGCTTGGCGAAGGGCCCCACGCTCTGGGCTTGGGTGAGAGAAGCGCTGCCGGCGAGGGTTCCCGCGGCCAAGAGGACGGACCATAGGCGCATGTCGTGCTCAGGCTTTCTGAAGGATCGACTTCTCGTAGTCTTCGGGAGCTGAGAGGCCGAGCAAGTACAGCACCGATGAGGCCACGTTGGCCAGACCCGGCTTGGCGACGCTCGGATCGATGCGCAGCTTGGCGCTCGGCGCGTACACCAGGAAGGGCACCTTGTTGAGCGTGTGGCTGGTCTTCACCACAGGCTTCCCGGCGGCGTCCAGCAAGACCCCGCCCTTCTTGTCGAGCTCGAACATCTGGTCGGCGTTGCCGTGGTCGGCGGTGACAATCAAGGCGCCCTGCAGCTTCTCGATCAACGGCAGGAGACGCCCGATGGAAAGGTCCACGGCCTCCACGGCCTGGACGGCCGAGTCGCGGAAGCCGGTGTGTCCGACCATGTCCCCATTGGCGTAGTTCACGCGCAAATGCCGGAATTTCTGGCTCTCCATGGCCCCCACGAGGGCATCGGTGATCTCGGCCGCCTTCATCCAGGGCCGCTCCTGGAAAGGACGCGTGTCGCTCGGGATCTCCAGGTACTCCTCGTAGCGGTCGTCGAACTTGCCGCTGCGATTGCCGTTCCAGAAGTAGGTGACGTGACCGAACTTCTGGGTCTCACTGCTGGCGTACTGGGTGATGCGGTTGTTGGCGAGGAACTCCCCCAGGGTGCGCTCGATGGCTGGCGGCGGGACCAGGAAGTGCTGCGGTAGCTTGAGGTCGCCGTCGTACTGCATCATGCCCGCATAGAGGACGTCGGGCAGGCCCCGGCGATCGAACTTCTCGAACTGTTTGGACTCGAGCGCCTGACTGATCTCGATGGCGCGGTCCCCGCGGAAGTTGAACAGCACCACGCTGGAGCCGTCCTCGACGCGGCCCACGGGCTTGCCATCGTCACCCGCGATCACGAAGGGAGGCAGGTTCTGGTCGCCGATCCCGGGCTGCTCGTCGCGCGCCGTGAGGATGGCCTCGCGGGCGTTCTTGAAGCGCCGGCCGATGCCGTGCACGTGGGTCATGTAGCCGCGCTCGACCATGGGCAAGTCAGCCTCGTAGCGATCCATCGTGATCACCATGCGCCCGCCGCCGGAGGCCACCCGGTAATCCCGTTTCTCCTTGCGGTTGATGCCGGCCAGGAGCTCCTCGAGCGCGTCCACGTAGGTCAGCGCCGAGGTCTCCCCGACGTCGCGGCCGTCGAGCAGGATGTGCACCCGTACCTTCTCGACCTGCTCCTGGTCGCAGCGCTTGAGCATGGCGAGCAGGTGGTTGATGTGACTGTGGACGTTGCCGTCGGACAGAAGTCCGAGGAAATGCATGGCCTTGCCGCTGGCCCGCACGCGGCTGGTCAGGGCCTTCCACTCGTCGCGCGCGAAGATGCTGCCGTCGTCGATGGCCTGTTGAACCAGCTTGGCCCCCTGGTCGAACACGCGACCCGCTCCGAGCGCGTTGTGACCGACCTCGCTATTACCCATGTCGGCGTCCGAGGGCATGCCCACCGCCACGCCGTGGGCCGCGAGGGCCGTCTGGGGACATGACTGGTGGAGCAGGTCCAGGATGGGCGTCCGAGCCAGCCAAACGGCGTCGGACTCATCGCGCTGGCCGTAGCCGACGCCGTCCATCACGACGAGCACGACGGGGCCCTTTACACCCCCGAAATCTGGGACCGATGCGAGCTGCCAGGAGGTCATAGCCCGGTGTTAGCACGCCTTGATTAGCGGGGAGGGCACGCGCCCTCCCCGCCCCGTCGCAGCAAAGCTGCGCCGGGACCCACCCCACCGCGAGGTTCGCTGCACGCACTGCGATGGGGCCCACCCCAGTGCGAGGTTCGCCTCGCTCACGGCCGCGGAGGTCCGCGGTCGACCCCACGTGACAGACCCTGGCCCTGGTTCTACAGTCCCCAAATGAGCAAGATTGCGGCGGGAAAGTTTGTATTGATCGATTACGTGCTGCGCGACGAAGACGGTGACGTGGTGCAGCGCTCGGACGACCCGGAAGTTGGACCGCTCAGCTACATCCACGGCTACTCGCCGATCTTGCCAGGACTGCATGCGGGCCTGGAGGGCCTCGAGGCGGGCAACCAGAAGGCGATCACCGTGACGCCCGAGGACGGCTACGGCGACGCGGACGAAGAAGGCATTTTCGAGGTGGAGCGCAGCGAGCTGCCCGACCCCGAAGGCGTAAAGTTCGGCGACGAGATCGTGGGCGAGGACGAAGAAGGCAACGAGTTCGACATGCACGTCATCGAGGTGCACGACGACTACGTGGTGGTCGACACCAACCACCCGCTGGCGGGCCACACGTTGGTCTGGGACGTCACGGTCCGCGAAGTGCGCGACGCCACCCAGAAGGAAATCGACGGCGCGCGCGCGGACGCTGCCGAACTAGAGATCGGCAGTTCGCACGGAGACGCTCCCCACTGAGCGACTGCTGACACTTACCGACCGCATCCAAACGAAGGGCTTCCCCAGCTGTCGCGGGTCCTCCATGTGAGCGCGCATCGCCTGGCGCAGGGCCTCGATCGCCGGATCCACGGGGTCGACCTTCTGAGTCTGCTCGAGCCAGAGCTCCACCGTATCGGCCCAGAGCGCCACGCTGGTCTTCGCGGACGCGCCGACCTGGGGGAACTTCTCGAGCACCTGGCTGGTGAACGGGTCGGTGAGCGTTTGCCGAGACGGAAACAGCAAGTGCAGTGCGGTGTCCGGGGTAGACGCGACGATCGTAGCCAAGAAGCTCGCGAGCTGACCGGACACGACCTGCGGGGTGGCGGGCATGCCGAAGCTGCGCAGGATGCGGTGTAGCGTGGGAGCGGTGTCGGGCAGAACACGACGCACGAGGCGCGCGCTGGCGCCCGCTTGAGGCTCGAGCTGGAGGACGATGACGCTGCAGGGCGGACACAGCAAGAGTCCGCGCAAGCGCAGACCGCGGGCCCCCAGCAAACGCTCCTCGACGAGGGCTCCGCGGCCCAGGTGAGGTCGCACGGAGTGCTCGGACCAGACCTTGCGGACCTGGTGCTGCGTGACACCCAACCGACGCGCCACCGAACGGATGGTCCAGCGCTGCCCCTCGGGCGGCAGCTCCTCCACCGTCAGACGTACGATCTCATCCCGGCTCTGACGGGACAGGCGGCGCGGCTGCCCGGGGCGCGCACGATCGCGCAGCCCCTCCAGGCCGTGCGCCTGGAAGCGTTGTCGCCACTTGTAGACCGTGCGCACCGTGACGCCGAGTCGCTCCGCGACGCGCACCGCCGGATGCCCCTCGGCCGACAGCAAGACCACTTGGGCACGCTCAGCCAGACGCGGGTGATTGCCGGCGCTCAGGGAGGAGAGCGAGTTGGCTTGCTCGACGCTCAAGGTCGATTTGACTGAGGTCATTCCACGCCATCTATCGAATCCGTGCAACGGACGTGGGGCGGAATGAGAACAGACTCATCCTTTGTTGGTGACATCTTTCAGTCGCGCAACGTCAGGGCTGCCCGGCGTCGGGCGGTACCTGACAGGCCTGCAGACTGGCGCTGATTCGCGAAGCCACCGCGGCGAGCGCAGGATCGAAATTATCTGCACACACGGAACGCGCCACGCCATTGTCGCCGAAGCCTTGCGCGGCTGCGATCAGGCGCGGTGCGGGCATCCCCTTCACTTCGCCCTGGCTGTCGCTGCAGACCGTCTTGAGCGTGGTCTGATCTTCGGCCAAGGGGTCGCCAGCCCCCTCGCCCTGGTTGGACGCGTCGGCCACGGGGATCGACTCGGGCAGCGCGAGCAGCTGACTCGGTGTGTCGCCGTCGGCGCTGAGAGGCACGCCCGAGAGAACACCGAACACGATGTGCTCCGGATGACCGGGCTTGAGTGCCTTGAGGCCTGCGACGAAATGATCGACGGGCTCGAGCAGCGTGGCGTCCTTGGCGAGCAGCGCGCAGCGCAGGTTGACGCCCACTGCATGCTCGGAGTCAGGCGACTTGAGGCGCGGGTCCGTTGGATCGACGCTGTAGAGCACCGCGCCGTCCTGCGCCACGGAGCAATCGTCCTCGTCCGTCACGTGGACCACGGCCAGCACGGCGGTCTCGCGCAAGAAGCCCGCGTTTTCTCGATCGCCGTGGCCACCGCTACCACCGTGGAAGGCGGTGACGCTGCTGGGCGCCAGGGCCTTGTACATGGCCGCGAGGGGTTGCTCGTAGGGACAGCGCTGCAGGCCCACCGAGGCGAGGCACTGCACGTGCTCGATTAGCTCGTCGGGCTTGCTCTCGTCGTTGGGCACGTAGATCTGGTACGGATAAGCGTTACCCTTGCACTCGCCGCTGAGCGACTTCGTCAGCATCAGGCCATCGTTGCCCTGCGCGCTGCACTGCGGGACGCCATCGGCGTAGGCGCCCATGTCCGACGTGGTCACCGCCACATGGATGTCGCTGAAGGCCTGGGACTCCACGGTGCCGTCGTGATCATAGTCGCCGTTGCCCAGCCCCTCGAGGAAGCGCGGGATGGCCGCTGACAGGCGGTCGTGGACCAACGTTTTCGACACCGAGTTGTCGATCACGAACAACAGATCGAGTTCGTGCAGGCAGATCTCTTCGCCCGCGTCCCGTAGTGCCCCGTGATCGGCCTGGTCGCCGCAGCCCGATGCTGCTGCGGCCGCGATAGCCAGCCCAATGGCCAAAGTCTTCGACGACATGGTCGCCAAGCTAGTCACCTGGGCCCGGGCTTCCAGCGACGTTCCTGCGACAAGTTCGTGCGCAACCCGCAGCGGAGATGCCGCAAAAGCGTCGTGTGCGGCGCGCGGGCTTGGCCTAGAAGCGTCCCGGCGCACCGAAAGTTCGCACGTCGCTCGATCGGGAACCGCAAGCGGGTGAGGCAAGCCCGCTCACGTGGGGCTCGCGTGCTCGGGACGACGGGTCGACCCTGCGGGAAACCCTGCGTTGAAGCGTCCTGCTTCTGGCATGGAGCTCGCTACGCGTCGCCCATGCTGGCCGAAGCTCGCACAGGTCCTGAGCGAGCACGGAGGAGGAGGTCCCATGAAAAATTCCTGGATTACTGGTGTGGCCACACTGGCACCCATGCTCGCCGTGGGATGCGCGAGCTACCCTCAACCGACGGAACATCTCGCTTCGTCGATGGCCGCCGTGCGCGGCGCCGAGGAGGCTGGAGCCACCTCGGTGCCGAAGGCGGCGCTGCACCTGAAGCTCGCCCAAGAGGAGCTGGAACAGGCGCGAACGATGCTGGAGCACGGCGACAACGAGCGCGCCGATGCCATGACCATTCGCGCGTACAACGACGCCGAACTTGCGCTGGCACTGGCCCGCGAGGAGGCAGCCGAGCGTCGGCTGGCGACGTTCGACGAGCTCTCGGCGCGCGACTCATCTCTACAACAGGGCAATGCCCGTGCGGAAGGAGCGAAGCCATGAGACAGCCCATGCTCTCCGGTTTGACCGTGACGGCCCTCGCGCTCGCGGCGGGTTGCGCCTCGCGTCCGCCCAACGAGTTGGTGGATGCTCGCCGCGCCTACCAGCAAGCCAAAGCCGGCCCTGCCGCGGAGTACACGCCGGCGCAGCTCCACACGGCCGAGAGTTCCCTGGTCTTGGCGGAGCAGACCTACGCCGACGAAGGAGACTCAGCGAGCACGCGAGACCGCGCCTACGTCGCCAAGCGCAAGGCCGAGCTCGCCACCGTGCAGGCTCGCGTCGCCATCGCCGAGAACCGCTTGGCCAAGGCAGCCGCCGATGAGCGACGCAAGCAGACCCGGGAGTTGACGGAGGCGCGCGCCGAGCTGGCAGACCAACGCGACGCGCTGGTGGCCGAACGCGCGCGGCGTGCCGAAGCCGAGCAGCGCGCACAGCAAGCCGCCGCCGACTTGGCGCGCGTCGCGAGCGTGAAGCAGGAGGATCGCGGCATGGTGATCACGCTCTCCGGGGGTGTGTTGTTCGCCAGCGGCAAGGCGAGCCTGTTGCCGAGCGCCCAGGCCAAACTGAGCGAAGTCGCCGACGCCTTGAGCGAGAGCGCCCCCGACTCCGCCATCCTGGTGGAGGGTCACACCGACTCGCAGGGGTCCGCCCGCTTCAACCAGGAGCTCTCGAGCGACCGGGCCAACGCGGTGCGTGCATACCTGGTGTCGCACGGCGTGGCCGCCGACCGCATCCGCGCCGAGGGGCTGGGTTTCACCCGTCCCGTCGCCGACAACGGCACCCCGGAGGGGCGCGCCAACAATCGTCGGGTCGAAATCGTGGTGCAGCCCCCCGTGTCGAGCTCCAAGGGCGAGGGCCTGCCAGGGGCCCCACCCGGGGACGGCGTCCGTGACCCCGCCCGGAACCCCTGACATCCAACTACCCTTGGCTCAGGCTCGGCGAGGGGCGTAGGTCGCGCGACCCACTGTTCCAACGCCGAGCCAGATGCGTGACACCTTCCGCCCGGTTGTGTGAGATCTATGTGACGTTCCATCCTGGGCTGACGCGGCCTGCGCTAGGCTTATCGTCTGAGATCTTGGATCTTTTGGAAGGAACGTCAGCGTGCCGAGTATGCCTGCAGAACGCGCTCCCTCGAATGGTAGTAACACCCCGGTGCTGAGGGAGCCGGAGAGTCAGGTGCGGCCGGCCGCCGTGGTGGAGCCGCCGCAGAGCACCCCGAGCAAGCTGCCACCCCCTCCGCTCGATCCAGGCCTATACATCAACCGGGAGCTCTCCTGGCTGGCCTTCAATGGCCGTGTGCTCGCGGAGGCGCTCGATCCCGCGCATCCCCTGCTGGAGCGCCTGAAGTTCCTGGCCATCCATGCCTCGAATCTGGACGAGTTCTTCATGGTGCGCGTCTCGGGCCTGCACGAGCAGCTCGAGGCCACCGTGCTGGAGAACACACCCGACGGTCTCAGTCCTGGGGAGCAACTCAAGCGCATCCGAGAGATCGTGGATGCCCAGCTGCGTGAGGCCTACTCGGTACTCAGCGGAGAGCTCCTGCCGTCGCTCCGACAAAACGGCATCTGGATCGCCGACTGGAAGGATCTGGACGAACAAACGCGGGCGCACGCCTCCGAGTACTTCCGCACGCAGGTCTTCCCGGTGCTGACGCCGCTGGCGGTCGATCTCGCGCACCCGTTCCCATTCCTCTCGAACCTCTCGCTTTCGCTGGCCGTGGAGGTCCGCGACCCCGACACCGGCGAGTGGAAGTTCGCTCGGGTCAAGGTGCCCGAGAGTCTGCCGCGCTTCGTGCCCGTGGACGCGCTCGGCAAGGGCCGCGTCTCCCAGATCCCCGGCGGCTCCGTGCAGCGCTTCTTGCCGCTCGAGCAGCTGATCGCCCAGAACGTGAACCAGCTCTTCCCCGAGCTGGAGATCCTCGGCTGCCACCCGTTCCGCGTCACGCGCGACACCGACATCGACATCCTGGTGGAAGAAGCCGAGGACCTGATGTCCGTGATCGACCGCGAAATCCGGCGCCGCCGCTTCGGCGCCTGCGTGCGGCTCGAAGTGCATCACCGGATTCCGGCCCGCGTGCGCAAGCTGCTGCGCGAGAAGCTCGAGATCGACGACGAGGACGTATACGAATCGGTGGGTCTGCTCGAGCTCAACGCGCTGATGTCGCTGGCCTCCATCGATCGCCCCGATCTGCGCGATCCGCCCTTCGCTCCCCGCTTGCCGCAGGCGCTGGCAGACGCAGGGTCCACGTTCACGGCCGTGCGCGCCTCCGACATCCTGCTGCACCACCCGTACGACTCGTTCGCCTCGGTGCTGGACTTCCTGGAGCAGGCCGCCACGGACCCCAACGTACTGGCCATCAAGATGACCTTGTATCGCGCCGGCTCCAACGCCGAGGCCGTGCGGCGTCTGATCCGGGCGGCGGAGAATGGCAAGCAGGTGGCCGTTTCGATCGAGCTCAAGGCTCGCTTCGACGAGGAGAACAACATGGTCTGGGCGCGCGCCATGGAGCGCGCGGGCGTGCACGTGTTCTACGGTGGCGCCGGCATGAAGACCCACGCCAAGATGGCCCTGGTGGTGCGGCGTGAGAAAGATGCCCTGCAGCGCTACGTGCACCTCTCCACGGGCAACTACAACGCGAGCACGGCGCGACTCTACACGGACATCGCGCTGTTCACCGCGAACACGGAGATCGGCGAGGACGTCTCGGAGCTCTTCAACGCGCTGTCGGGCGTGTCCAAGCAGACCCGCTACCGCAAGCTCTCGGTTGCGCCCACGGGACTCGCCGAGGCGGTCCTGGCTCAGATCGGCGAGCAGACGCGGCGCGCGCTGGAGGGCCTGCCCGCGCGCATCTACGGCAAGATGAATTCGCTGGTCGAAGTGAACGTGATCCGGGCGCTCTACGACGCGTCCGCGGCGGGCGTGCAGATCGACCTGGTGGTGCGCGGAATTTGCTGCCTGAAGCCCGGCGTCCCCGGCGTGTCGGAGAACATCCGGGTGCGCTCCATCGTGGGACGCTTCCTCGAGCACGAGCGCTTGTTCGTGTTCGGCGAAGGAGCGTCCGAAAAAATGTTCGTGTCCTCCGCCGACTGGATGCCGCGCAACTTCTATCGGCGCGTGGAGGTCATGTTCCCCATCGAGAGCGAGGCGCTGCGCTCGCAGATCCGCAAGGAAGTCATCGAGCCCTCCCTCACCGACGACGTGCGGCACTACGCGCTCGACGCCAACGGCGAATACACCCGCATCAGCCGGCGCGGCGAAGAGGCCCTGCCCTGCATGCAGACCAGGCTGCTCGAAGCCAGCGCCGCCGACCCTGCTCGACGCGTGCCTTTTTCGCGCTCCTAGCGTCGGCCTTTCTTACTTGGGCGGGAAAGCCGTCCAGCCTCGGGTCCAGTCCTCGCCGCCGGGCTCGATGGCTCCGACGAAGTCCGCCTCGAGATCGAAGAACGGCGGCCGTGTGTCGCCGAAGGCTTCACTGGGCTGCTCCGCGTAGAGCGCGCCGAGCGCGGCATCGGGCGCAGGCACGAAGTTTGGCGCCGTGTAGTTGTAGGGGGCGATCAGTCGTGGGTCGTCCGTGATTCGGTTGAGTGTGGGTCCCGCGCTGAGGCTCTCCATTTCGTCGAGTCCGTCGTCGGCCGTGTCCTCCGCTCCGCTCGGAAACAAGATGGCTGTGTCGGCCATCCAAAACACGGAGTTGCGCAGGGACAAGGTGCCCTCACGCAGATGCGCCGCGGCGGTCGACCCGCCGATGTCGATAGCACCGGCATTGAAGGCCATGAAGATCTGATTCCGCAGGTACCCCCGACTTCCTCCACGCAGGCGCCCGCCTACCTTGCCGCCGATGCCGTTGTTGGTGCCGATCCAGGTGGCGTTGAAGATGCGCGGATCGGGGTCGCGAAGAGGGGTGTCCGAGGTGCCGCCCGCCTCGAAGCCGAGGTCGGCTGCATCTGGATACTGCTGCGCGATCAGGAACTGCGCGCGGCCACGCCAACCGTCGTCCCAGTCGAAGCTGTCGTCGCTGGCCCCTGTGATCAACAGATGGCTGAAGTCCACCGAGCCTCCGAATACCTCGACTCCGTCGTCGCCGCTGAGGTGCACCTGGACGTGGTCGATCACGGTGCGATAGCCACAAGCGTAGAGTTGGATGCCGTTGCTCTCGTTGCCCATGCCGCCGCCCGCGTTGAAGCTGGCGAACTCCACCCGCACGTAGCGCAGGGTGCCGCAGTCGTGTCCGTCAGCGCCGGCACCCGGGATGGCGGCCCCACCTTGCAAAGCGAGTGGCGTGCGCTGCCCTGTCTCGGCCTCAGTCGATGCACCGGAGTCCTGACCTGCGTCGTTCCCGGCGTCCTGGTGCCCTGCGTCGCTCGCGGTGTGTCGTCCCCCGTCGGTCCTGGGTGTGCCGGCATCTCCTGCGCCCGCGTCGGGCTCCTCTTCCTCGGGTGGTCCGTAGGCGAGTTGGTCGTCGATGTTGTGCCCTCCGACGGTGGCAGGAAATCCCTCGACGCGCCGCGTGCCGCCCGTGGAGGCCGCCCCGAGCAAGGTGATCCCGCCCCAGTCGTCGCGCGCACGCGAGCCGACCGGGTTGGCGCTCGTGAACACGATGGGGTCCACGCGCGTGCCCTCGGCTTCGATGCGCCCCGTGCGCGTGACCACGAGGAAGCCGCGCGCCGAAGCCGTCACTTGACCGCGCACCACGGTGCCGGGCTCGATGGTGAGGACCTGCGGGCTCCCCAGGTCGCCTGAGGCCACGAACACGATGCCGTTGAGCACGTAGATGTGATCGCAGGTCCAGCGAGTACGGTCTTCGGAGAGCACGCCCGCTTTGATGTCCACCAGCGTGCGCTGGGCGAGCGGAGGACAAGTGGACTCGCTCGGCTCGGCCACACTGGAGTCCGGCGTGGCGGAGTCTGGCGACCCGGGAGCGGGTTGGATGGGAGGCTGAGAGCCATCGAGCCCAGCATCGAGATCACCCGCGTCGTCGGGGCATTCGACGTAGATCAGCCGCTCCCGCGTGTCGCAAGCCGTGATGCACAACAGCAGCGTCAGCACACCGATACGCGCGAGCATGGGCGAGTCCTCTTATTCCTGGGGGAAGTCGGTCCAGACGGGTTCACCGCTCTGCTCGGCTTGCGTCCAGTCGAGGGCGCGATCGGCTTCGAACTCGATCTTGGGCAGCGCTCCTGCGTAGGCGGCCGATTCGAAGACTCCCTCCCATCCGGTCGGCACGTTGCCTTCGAGATTGCTCGAGTTGACGTAGCTGTCGGCGCTGAAGTCCGGCCTGAGAGGCGGCGGGTCGAACGGACGCTGCAATATGATCGGGGGAAAGCGATTCTGCAGACTCGGCTCGCGGAAGGTTTGGTCCTCGGAGAAGCTGCCGTCGTCGTCCATGGTGCCATCGCCGGGCTCGGCACCCGTGCCGGGAAATCCCGGGTGCATGCGCGGCTCGGGACCACCGAAGATGGTGTTGCGAATGGTCAGGTCGGTGCCGACATGCTGCGCGGTGACGACGTCGATGATGTCGACCCAGCTACCCGCGAAGCCGTACACCACCGAGTTTCGAATCGTGGCGCGCGTGCCGGCCTGGAGCAGGATACCGGTCTCCAGCCCATTGGGATCCCCCACGCCACGTGGCAGGCCCTTGGCGTTGGCGCCCACCAGCGTCGCGTTGAAGATGATGGGAGACGAGGGAGGCGTCGAGTCCGGCTTGCCTTCGTCCTGCGAGCCCTTGAGCGCGGCCCCGGCGCCGTAGAACGACTGCACCACCACGAACTGCAGCAGGCCTGAGTAGCCCGCGGTCCACTCGATGCCATCGGCCGTGGCGGCAGTCACCAGAACGCGCTTGATGGGGGCTTGTCCGCCGATCAAGCCGAGACCGTCCGTGGCGGCATGAATCTGCACGTCGTGAACCGAGGTCTTTCGGCCGCACCCTGCCAGCGTGAGGGCCGAGCTCGGGAATGCGTACTCGTCAGCGAGCCCCCCGGCGAACTCGATCCGTACGTGCTCAAGCTGACCGCAGTCGTGATTCACGTCAGAGCCGCCGAAGTGGCTGCTGATGTCGGCCGCAGAGAGCCCCAGCGACGAGGTCTCGGGCAATGACGTGGGCGCCTTTCCGAGCAGGAACACGCCGCGCCAGGCACCCGGCTGTGCGGGATGCTCGACGGCGGTGAAGACGATGGGTTCCTGGGCGGTGCCCGCTGCCACCAGGCGCGCCTCCTTCGAGATCACCAGGCCCGAACCGTTGCGCACCTTGATGCGAACGCCCGGATCGATGGTCAGCGTGCCAGCGCGGACCACGGCGGCGCCCACCAGCTCGTAGTCGGTCTCGCAGGTCCAGCGGGTGTCCTCGGTGATCTCCAGCATGCGCTTGACCGTGTTGCCGCGCTGCCCAGGCGGTTTGCAGCCCATGGTCGAACTGCCCGCGTCCGAGCCTGCATCGGTGGGAGGCCCGGCCTCCGGCGTAGGCTCGGGATGCTCCGACTCATGGCCAGCATCGTGCTGACCGGAATCGAGATCCATTGCGGCGTCCCGCACCACCTGATCGCCCGGCGACAGCGGCGTGCACGCAGAGAACCCAGCGCACAGCGCGAACGCTAACTTCAGAATGCGCCCGAACACGTGACACCGAAGAGACCGAGTGTCCCCCCACATCGAACCGCGCGCTGGGCCACTTTGGGGCGCTCCCCCTGGGAACCCGAGCGCGATGGAGCGAGGACCAACAGCAGCACACCCGTCGCGAGCGCGGCTGCGCCCCCCGCGTAGAAACCCACCGCCAGCCGCTGCATGTTCGTGAGTCGTGCCTTCTCGTCGGCGCAAACCTCGGCGCGCGTGACCCCGGAACCGTCGCAGTCGGCGTGATTCCAGCGATCGGCGAGGTGTTCGCGCTCGATATTGGCCCGCACGCCGACTCCGAGCGCGCCGGCTCCCAGCGCCAATGCGGACGCTCCCAGCGCGAGATAGGTGATACGCCACTTGTGCCGGCGCGACGACGCTGGCTCGGCAGGGGCGGCTCGCTGAGGCTCTGTCTTCACCGGCTCCGTGTTGGCAGCGGCCACCTGCGGCGTTGCCACCTTCGCTGCGGGCGCGGCCACGGGCGCCGGTGCCGCGGCGGGCAGACTGCGCGGGGATGCGTCCGTGCCGACCTTGAGCAGCCGGTTTCCGTGTCCATCCAGCAGCGTCACGCCGTACTCGAGCGCCTGCGCGTCGGACGCGTCGGACGCGAAGTGTAGCTCTGCGCTGGGGGGCACCACGGTCTCGCGATACTCGGCGCTGCCAGCTGCGCGCACCCGCATGCGCACTCGCGCCACCAGCCCCGCGGGATCCGACACGCGGGTGCGCAGCCGAGCGCCTTCGCGAACCACCTCCACCGAGAGTGGTTGCGCGTGCGCGGACCAGAATCCGCGCGCCTCGAGGTACGGGCTGCGCACGTGATCGGGGAGGCTCTTTTCCAGGCGAAACTGGGGATCCAGCGCAAGCAAGCTCACGAAGGCCTGCTGCGCCGCGGCGGCATCCGAAAGTTGGGCGCTGCTCACCGCCAAGTCACGCAGAGCGCGCGCGTACTCGGCGGGTTCGAGCTCACCGCTCTCGATGGCGGCCTGCGCCCGCGCCTGCGTGGCGAGCTCCGCTGCGCGCACGTCGGCTGGCAGGCCTTGCGCCGAGGCGGCGCGGGGAAGTGCCCACAGCACGCCGTAGAGCAGCGCTGCGAAGAAGAAGGTACGGCCCATCATCATCATTCGAGCGCGATGCGCCGCTCCACGCTCTCACCAGCCACGATGTTGACGCGGTAGCTGGTTTCCAGGTTTTGCTCGGGATTGCGCAGCACCAACGTGTGCGTGTCGGCGGGCAGCTCGACGTCGATGGGCGTAATGCCGAGCTTCTTGCCGTTGAGGCTCACGATGGCGTAGGGCGTGCTGTCGAGCTTGAGGCGTCCCATCGCGCGCGCCGCGGTGCCCGGTTCTGCCGCAGCAGCCAGGCTCGGCACGGGCTCCGCCCGCGCTTCTCGCAGCGGCTTGGCGGGAGCAGGCTCGGGCACGGCTTCGACAGGCTCGCGCTCGGACGTGGATGGACGGCGCACTCGGGTGCCGCCGTAGAGATCGACGCGCGAAGGCTCTGGGTCGACCACGCGCTCGTTTGACGTCGCGGGTACCGCGGTGGCGACCATGGGCACCGGCGCAACCGGCACAGGTGCGGGAACTGCCGCCACGGGCCCGGAGGTAGCCGGCACAGGAGCAGCCGCCACGGGTGGGAGCGCAGCCGTCACGGGAGCCACGGGAGCCTGAGGCGCAGCCACGCTCGGAGCGAGCTCGGTGCGGGGAAAGTCTGCATTCGACGCCGACGCCACCGCCGCGGGGCCGCCCGAGACTCCGAGACGTGCCGGCCCCGGCGCCAGCGCCCACAACGCTCCGAGTCCCAGTGCACTCACCAGTACGGCTGCCTTCGTGAGCTGTCGTGAGCCGGTTGCTGGCTGGCTCACGACCTCTGTGCGGAGCTCCTCTAGCGTCGGTGGAGCGGGCTTGATGCTCGGGCGCGCGGGCGGCTGAGAAGGCAGCCTTGGGCTGCCCAGACTGGCGACCACGTCCGCCTCGGGCGTGACGTTGAGGCGCGCCATGCAGCTGCGCAGTGTCTGGGCACGTTCCTCGATGCGATCCGCGAACAGCGCGCGCATCCCGCTGCTCAGCGCTGTCCGTGGGTCCTCACGTCGCTCGGTCACCAACCAGCGATCGAGCGCTTCCTTGAAGGCGAGCGCGCTCTCGAAACGGCGTTCCGGGTTTCGCTGCAACGCCCGCTCCAGGATGCGCGCCAGGGGTTCGGGCACGTGCGGAGCCGCTTCGCTCGCCGAAGGGATCTCGTCCGTGAGGCTCGCGCGCAGCACCGACAGGTCCGTTTCTCCGTGAAAGAGACGCCGCCCCACCAGACACTCCCAGAGCGTCACGCCCATGCCCCAGACGTCGGTGCGCTGGTCGGCGGCCTCGTTGCGCGCCTGCTCGGGCGCCATGTACGCGCTCTTGCCATGCACGGCGTGCTCGTCCGCTTCGGCTTCGGCTGCGTTTGCCTTGGCGATGCCGAAGTCCAGCAGCTTGACCTCGCCACCATAGGTCACGAACAAGTTGTGAGGCGAGATGTCGCGATGGACGATGCCGAGCGGCGCGCCCGCGTAGTCGGTGGCGTGGTGCGCATAGTGCAGTCCATCCAGCGCTTGCGAGATGATCTGCACCGCCAGACTCGCAGGCAGACGCCGACTCTTGCTGCGCAGGCGGTAGAGCACGCGGCTCAGCGGCTGACCATCGAGGTACTCCATGGTCAAAAACGGCTGGTCGCGGAACACGCCCACGCGGTTGGTCTGCACGATGTTCGGGTGGTGCAGGCTGGCGGCCAAATTGGCCTCCAGAGAAAAGCGCTCCAAGCGCCGCGGATCACTGCACAAATGGGCGTGCAAACGCTTGATCACGAGGAGCTTGCGGAAGCCGTGCGGTCCCTGCGAGAGCGCCAGAAAGATCTGGGCCATGCCGCCCTCGCCGATCTTGGCGATCAGCACGTACTCGTCGAACTGCTCGGAGGCCACCGGCGTGATCACGCGCGTGCGACGCGTCTCGGGCGTGTCGGCGCGGACCGGACGATCCGAGGGGAACGCAGGCTCGGGACGCTGGCTGACGTGACTCGGCTGCGTGCTCATGTGGGGGTCCTCGGCACGATGTGGCGGAGTATGAGTCCAGATTTCGGAGCCCCGCAATGCGGGTCCAGGATCAGTTACACAAACTTCACACAACCGCCTCGCTGTCACCGAATCCTCGCGGAACGCCGGCGCGCCGTATGCCTCCGCTTGTCACCCCTCCTCTGTGATTGCACCCTAGATCACGGTCACGATCCAGCGCCTCGCGCGACGCCTGCGCTCGTCACGGCCGCCCCAGCGCAGCACTTCGCGACCTTTCGTTGCAGGTCTGCTCCATGCCTGATCCCGCTTTGCGACGTCGCCTTCACGCGCAGCGTCGACGATGCAACCCATGCACGCCTGTGGATGGTCTCGCCCGAAAACGCTGATCTTCGTCGCACTCCTGAGCTGGGGAGTCTGGGCTTTGTGCTCCGATGCGCTCGCCGAAGAGCCCGACGGGTCCTGGCTCGCCATTCGCGACGACGAGGGCATCACGACCTGGAAGCGCGAACGGGCCGGCGACGCCCTGCCCGGCTTCCGTGGAGCCACCGTGATGCCCGCGAACGTGTGGGACCTGCTGTCGGTGCTCGACGATGTCGACCGGGCCGCCGAGTGGACCGCGAACTGCATCGAGATGCGTCGCCTGGCCGGCTCCTCCGATCAACGTCTCTTCGTCTACGCCCGTATGGACGCTCCCTGGCCCGTCCGCGACCGCGACGTGATCACGCAGGTCACGCCGCGCTTCCTGAGCGCGCGCGCGGTGTTCGTGGACATCCGGGCAGTGCCCTATCCGGCGTTGCCGCCCAAGCAAGGCATGGTGCGCATCCCGAGTATGGTGGCGAGCTATCGCTTCGACGTGCTGTCGGAGGCGCGCACGCGGGTGGAGTATCGCATCGAGCTCGACGCCGGCGGAACCTTGCCGGACTGGCTCAAAGCGATGGTGGCCAAGGACCTCGCGCACAACACCCTGGCCCGCCTGCGCGACCGCGTGCGGTGGGCCTCCGAGCGGAAGCTCTACGCGACCCGCGCCAGGGAGCTAGAGCAGGCGGCGCGACAACTCGGTTTTGGAGCGGCCGTGGAGACCCAGATCGTTCAGAACGGCCCAGACCTGACGAGCAGCCAGGACTGAGCCCGGTATCGAACTCAAGCGTCGTCACTATCGACGCCGCTGGCGCCGACGCTGACGCTCACATCGCGTCGTCGAAGGCGGCGCAGCTGATGGACTGCCAACCTTCGGGCAGGCTGGTGTGCGCGGCCACGCCCGGCGTCGCAGACACTGCGCAGCCAGCGGCGCAGTCGTCGAGACTGAAGTTCGGCTTGCTGGTCTGATAGTGGCAGTCGCCCTCGGAGAACGTGCCCGTGGCGTAGCAATCCGAGCACTTCTGGCAGAAGTCGAGGCAGTACTGGGTGCCCCAGCCTTGCTGACTCCCCGCATCCGCCACCGCGCCATCTCCGCCTGCGCCCGCGTCGCCGACAGGCTCGCCGCCGCACTGGCTGGCGTCCACGCTCGGAGCCACGTCGAGGATCCACTGCAAGGGCACGAGCTTGAAGTTCTGCCCGCCCACGTCGTTGGTGTCGTCCTGTGTCACGAACAAGCCATGCGGATAGGCCGGGCCGAGGTTGGCCGAAGTGGCCTCGATGCCGTCCGAACCGGTCACGCCGTCGATGCAGCTCTCGCCGGTCTCGATGCGGAAGGTCTTGATGAAGGCGTGCGGTGGCTCGCGGTCGAACACCGCGTAGGTGCTGTCGCCCTGATTGGACGAAAGGATGTAGCCGCTCGTCGCGCCGGTGGCCACGACTGCCACGCCTTCGACGTCCGCCACCAAGTGGTCACCGACCGCCTGGATTAGCTCGCCCGCCCAGCCGCTGCCCGACGTCACGCCCGGCTCGGCATCGAACTTCCAAATGCCCACGTCTTCCTCTCCGACGTAAAGCTTCCCCGTGGCGTCATCCGCCACGCAAGCCTCGGGCTGGGAGCTGAGCTGCTTGAGCTCGCGTACCTTGGTGGCCGTGACCTTGCCGGGCGCGCTGCTGCTCTCCGCGAGTTCCCACTGCTCGATCTTGCCGGCCTTGGAGTCCACGAAGTAGTAGAACTTCCCGCTGACTGCGCTGTGATACATGCAGCTGCCGTAGGTCGCGAGGGTTTGGATGGGGCCTTCGGCCACGTCCGTGAGCCGACGCGTGCTGGCGTCGAGGCTGTAGATGGCGATGGTGTTGTTGGTGCGGTTACCGGCGGTCACCAGCGTGGTGCTCGCGCCAGCGAGCGAGAAGCCCGTGCGCAGGTCCACGTTGTTGAGCTCGCCAGCCGTGACCGTCTGGATCAACGAACCGTCGAGCCCGTACACACCGAGGCCGCCGCCCGCGCTCTTGTCGGTGCCGATCACCACGCTGAGGCTGGGATCACTGGGATGCACCCAAATGGCCGGGTCATCCGCCGCATCTCCCGCGTGGGCCACCGGCACCGTCTCGGCGGTCGCGTAGACCTGCGTGACAGGCTGCACGCAGGTTACTTCGAAGGCCACGCTCTCACCGCAGTCGCTGTCGCTCACCGCGAGCTCGACCTGGAAGATGCCGGCCTCGGTGCACGTGAGGTCGGTCTTCGCCGCGCTGGCGTTGCCGAGCACACCCTTCGGGCTGCGCCAGGCGTAGCTGACGGGCGCGGGCGCTGCGTCGGAGTCCTGCGCGGAAGCCGTGAGCGCGATCTTCTGGCCGACGTTGGCCGTGGACGGCGCCACGGAGAGCTCCTCGATCTGCGGGCATACGTTGAGCGAGCCGTTGACCAGCACGCCGCCATTCTTGGGCGCGAGGTGACAACGCAGGACCACGCTCACCGGAGTGACCTGGCCCGCGACGATGTCGAAGCTGGCCGAGCCCTCGCACTTGCTGTCCGGGAGGAGGTCGTCGATCGCGCGCAGCACGATCGTGAAGCCGACACCCTTGGGGATGCCGCCGATCAGAGCCGTGGCCGTCGCGCCGTTCGCCGCGAACGAGTCCGCCTTGTGGAAGCCATTGCCGCTGATGTCGTAGGAAATTCTGCTGATGCTGAGGTTCGAGCCCACCTGCAGCGAGAGCGCGACACTGCCCTCGTCCTGGCGAGACGGAGCCGTCATCGCGTCGCCGTCGGCACAGCCGCCAGCCTCCACCGCTGCCCCGAGCCCCAGGACCAAAAGCACCGCTGCACTACGCCCATATTGCGATCGAACTTTCATCGCCATCACCTCGAGCAAAACCGTCCATTCGTCCCGGCGCGCGCACCCGCATGCTGGGACATGGGGGTACCTATGTGAGTCGAGGTACAAGTTTTCGAAGCGGGCGTGAAATGATGGCGACGTTTGAGCGACGGCCTGACGCACTCGCTAGTGAGACTTTGGCACCCTCGATAAGATGGGGAGATGGCGAGAACGGAGCTCTTCGCGGCGCTGCGCGCGCACTACCGCAGGGCTCGTCATGCTCCTACCGAGAACGCGGGCGCCCCGGGCTCGTTGTCGCGACGAAGCTTCGTGGGGGGCGCCCTGGCCGGGCTTGCAGCGTGGCAGAGCGGGCTCGCCTCCGGCTGCACGGGCCGCGACACGACGCGCACGCGCCACGCGGCAGGCGCCTCCGAGCGCATGGTGATCGTGGGCGCGGGGTTGGCTGGACTACACTGCGCCTATCGGCTCCGTCAGGCTGGCGTGGAGGCCACGGTCTTCGAGGCCTCGCAGCGGGTCGGCGGTCGGACCTTCACCACGGCGCCCGGCACCTTTCCCGATGGCCAACTCGGCGAGCTCGGCGGAGAGCTCATCGACTCGTCGCACCTCACGATGCATGCGCTCGCCCAGGAGCTGGACATCCCGCTTCACGATCTGCACGGCAAGAGCGTTGGAGGAGACGTGTACTGGGTGGCTGGACGACGTGTCACGAGCGCGTTGATCGCCGGACAGTTCGCCGAAGCTGCGCCCGGGATCGCCGAGGCAGCGAGTGAGGCCAGCAGCAATCCCAGCGTGATGGCCCGCTACGACGCCACGCCGCTCTCACAGTGGTTGAACGAGCACCTGAGGGGCCAACCGGAGCTGTCGACCGTGCTTGCCACGGCCTATCGCGGTGAGTTCGGGCTCGAGCCCCACCAGCAGTCTTCGCTCAACCTGCTCTGGCTGCTCGGCAACTCGGAGCTAGGTTCGCCGGCCCTGTTCGGAGACTCGGATGAACGCTTCCGCTCGCAGCTGGGCAGTCAGGCATTCGCCGACCGCCTGGCAGCGAAGCTCTCGCCGCAGATCATCCGCGACCGCCGTCTGATTCGCGCCCAGGGAGATGCGCAGACCGGTTACCATCTGACATTCCAGGATCGCGCCGGCTCCAGGTACGAAGTGCAAGCCGAGCTGGTCGTCTTTGCTCTGCCTTTCTCGGTGCTGCGCACGGTGGACCTGCGCGAGCTCCCGCTCTCCCCGCTCAAGCGCTCCATCATTGAAGGGCTCGGTTACGGCACGCACACCAAGGTGCTCTCGTCCTTCGAGCGCCCGGTGTGGCGCATCGATCACGGCGCGAGCGGCGGCATGATCACCGATGAGGCGGTGCAACAGCTCTGGGACACCTCCTTGGGTCAAGGCGGTAGCGCTGGCTTGCTCACCAACTTCCTGGGCGGCGAGCCTGGCCTGCGCAGCGGGAGCATGAGCGCCGAGGAATGGGTACAGCACGCGACGCTGCCGCTGGGCGAGCGCCTGTGGCCTGGGTTGAGCGACGCCTATCGCGTGCGTAGCAGTCTGCGTATGCACTGGACCGGACACCAGTTCACACGCGGTGGCTACGCGTGCTACCGGCCGGGGCAGTGGGCCTGGTCTGGCAGCGTGGGCTTGCCCGAGGCGCAAGGCACGCTGCATTTCTGCGGCGAACACACCTCGGTGGATCATCAGGGCTTCATGGAAGGTGCCGCCGAGAGCGGCGCCCTCGTGGCCGCGGCGGTCCTGGAGCGCAGCTCGTTCACAGCCACGGAACGTCACGCTGCGTTGATTCACCTGAAGCGCGCGGTCAGCCAGCCCCAGCTCGGAGAGCTCGTGCGCCCACACGAGTGGCCGCGACGCGCGTGCAAGTACGAACAAAGTCTGCAGACACTCTTACAAAGCGCCTAGCGCATCGACGAACAAACCCTGAAGCAGCGCGCGCGCCGTTCCTCGCTGGGAACACGCACCACGCGATGCACCGCATCCGCACGTTGGAGTGTTTGTGTCCCACGCGTCGTGGACGAATCAAACGCGCGTGGAATATCGTGGCAACAACGAACAACGAAGTTCTCCGAACGCCTTGAGTCGCCCGTCGAGCGTGTCCTATAAGGCTAGCGTTCGTCGTTCAATCGCGCGCCACAGCCGGTGCGCACAACCGAGACAAAGTCTCGCTTCGCGCGCGCTCAGCGAGCGCACGCCGATGAATGGGGGCAAGCAATGGCAATGGAGACCACGATGGGCAACGGAGCGGTGATGGACACGGGTCGCAGCGCGCGTCAGCCAGACGCACGTGACGGCATCCTCGGAAGTTTCTTCTCGCTCTCGCTCGGCATGGTGGAGAGCAGCGTGCGCACGACGGCCAACCTCGGCCGCACCGTGACCACGGAGAGCCAGAAGGTCGGCGAGGCCATGATCACGCTGAACGAACAGAGCAGCCAGGCGCTGATCCGCACCGCTCGCAAGCTGAACGAGTCGGCCTTCGGACTGCTTACGGATGTGGTCAATCGCCTCGAGGGCGCGGCGCTGGTGGTGATCTCGCAGGGTCAGCAGACGTCGGACCGCGTCGCCGAACTGGCGGCGCAGGCCAGCCAGGCGGCCGTTGGATCGCGCGGCTTGAACGGCTCGGCGCGCGTCTGAGAACCTGAGCCAGAGCAGCGCGTGCAGACGTAGAGCCTGAGCGCAAAGCTGGCGAGGGCGGCGCGCGTTTGAGTGCGCCGCTCGAATCTTAACTCGGGCGAGCGTCTCCCGCGTTCAAGCGCGTCGCAGCTAGCGGCCCCGTCGCGCCTGTCCGAAAGCCGAGAAGAGGCCCGAAAGCCCCAGCGCAGCCGCCGAGAAAATGCCGGCAGGCTTGCTGATCGGTGCCGACCGCGGGTTCGCTTCCATCGTCGGCACGGCGGGCGCGGGAGCCGATGGCCGCTTCGAGGGCAGTGGCGGTGGTACCGACACTGGACGCCGCTCGACAGCGGGCTTCTCTTTGCGTGGGCCCGCCGCGAGCGCACGATCCACGCGGGCAAGGGAGCTTTCGATCTCACTCGCGCGCGCTGCCATGTCGGTAGCGAACACGGGCTGCATCACGCGCTCGAGCGCCTTCTGAGGATCGCTGACGCGCTGACTCGCGAGCCAGCCCTCGAGCGCTTGGCGGAACTCGAGCGCGTTCGGATAGCGACGCTCTGGATTGCGCTGGAGAGCTCGATCGATGATCTCCGAGAGGGCCTCGGGAACGTGCGCGGCCAGCTCGTTGACCGGTGGGATCTCGTCGGTGAGCGTCGCCCGCAGCACGGCGAGCTCGGAGTCCCCACGAAACAGCGGCCTGCCGACGAGGCATTCCCAGAGCGCCACGCCCACGCCCCAGACATCGGCGCGCGCGTCGACTTCCTCGTGGCGGGCCTGCTCGGGCGCGACGTAGGCGCTGTGTCCGCGCACGGAACGTCCTTCGGGTCCGTGACGTTGGGTTCGGGTGCGCGCCACGCCGAAGTCGAGCAGCTTGGGCTGCCCGTCGTAGGTCAACAGCAGGTTGTGCGGAGAGACGTCGCAGTGCACGGTGCCGAGAGGTTGCCCGTTGTAGTCCACGCCTTCGTGCACGTGCTGAAGCGCCCCAAGAGCAGCCGCTCCGATCTGCGCGGACAGCGTCGCGGAGAGACGCTGCGACTTTCCCGTGAGCGCTCGCACGAGCCTGGCCAGTGGCTGTCCGTTCAAGTACTCCATGGCGAGGAACGGCTGCCCCCGATGGATGCCAACCTTGTGCGTCTCGACGATGTTCGGGTGCCGCAGGCTCGCGGACAGGTGCGCTTCCTGGCAGAACAACTCGAACTCGCGCGGGTCGCGGGCCAGGTGCGCGCGCAGTCGCTTGATCACGACTAGCTTGCGCGCCCCGGCGGCGCCTTGATGAAGCCCCAGGAGGACGTGCGCGGTGGTGCCTTCGCTGAGCTTCGCGAACACGAGATACTCGTCGAAGCGCTCGATCTCCACCGGCGTCATGGCGCGCAGTATGGGTTCGCAGTTTGGAACAGCGCAATGCGACTGATGCATGAGTTGCGCAAACTTCACAGAACTCACCCAAAGTTCCCTGCGTACCCATCAAACAGTCACAGAACGGTGCCAAACGATGGGCAATCGACATGTTGACCCAACACATCGCTTTGGTGCCCGAGGCAGAGCCGCGTTCGGCTGCGCGAGCTGCGCCGGCCGAGACCGCTTTCCTCGCGGAATTACTCAGGGTCAGCGCGGCGCTGCAGCGTCAGGTCAGCCACGACTTGGGACCGCTGTGGGGTGTCCAGGCCACAGTGAACGTTTTTGCCGCGCTCGAAGAGGTGCCGGTCGGATACTGGCCCATCATCGTGCGCGCGGGCGAGCTTGGCACGGACGCAGGGGTGTACCTCGATGAGCATGGTCAGCCCTATGCGCGCATCGAGCAAGGGCCGCTGTGGTCCCTCGCGGCTAGCCGCGCATGCCTCGAAATGTTGGTGAACCCATTCGGGGATCGCACGGTGAGCGCAGCGTCGCCGCGCGCCGGTCAGGGCACCGTCCAGATCCTGGTCGAGGTCTGCGCGGCCTGCGCTGCGCCCGAATTCGCCTACGCCATCAATGGCGTGCTTGTGTCCGACTTCGTGCTGCCCGCTTTTTTTAGCGGCAGCTCGCTCGGAGCCAACGAGCGCCTCAGCTTTCGTCACCACGTGTCGCGTGCTCTGGAGCCGCAGGCCGGCGGCCATATCACGTGGTTCGAGCCCATGAGCAACCTGTGGTGGTTGCGTCGCCAGGCGGAGGGAGCCCCCACCGACATCACGCTGGGCCCGGTGGACCGTCGACTGACCTCGGCGCGAGCTCAGGTGCAGTTTCATCTCGCCTCGCTGCTCGAACCCGCACTGCCTGCGCGCCTGGAGCGAGAAGCAGAGTCAGCCCTCGAGCGCGCACAGGGCGCCGCGCGGGCCCGCGCCCAGCGCCTGCGGGCGCTACTGAACGTCGGCAGTCAGTTCGTGTCGAGCGAACCTGCGGAGCACGCGGATGCGCAGGCGGAGGCGGTCACGACGACGCGGCCGGCACCTGCGCCGCGCGAGGACAAAGTCGTCGCCGCGGTGGCGGCTGCGGAGCCCGAGGAAGTCTCCGAGCACGACGTGAGCGACGCCGACGAAGAGGCGTTCGAGTTTGCCCAGGAGGGCGCGGAGCACGTCGAAGACGTCGAGCCCGCGGAGCAAGCCGCCCACGAGGCAACTGAGGAGGACGTATCCGAGCAGGACGTATCCGAGCAGGAGCTTGCCGCTGCCGTCGACACGGTCTCCTACGATCCGGAATCGGACCTGCTGACGGACACGATGCCGCCGCCCGCCGAGCCCGTGGTGAAGCCGGTGCCCCCGCTGCCGTCGGTGCCGCCGCCTCCCCGCGTGAAGCCGGCCGTCGCGCAGCTGTCGGCGCTCGCCGAGCGCAAGGATTCTCCCCGTGGCGGGGCGTTCGGGGCGGGGATCGTCCTGGCCGCCGCGGCGGCCATCGCCTGGTTCGTGACATCGAGCCCGAAGGAAGCGGAGCCAGCCAAGTCGGCCGATGCCCCGGCTGCTGCGGCAGCCCCTCAAGCACTACCCGCTGCGACGCCGCCGGCAGCGCCGGCCCCGCAAGCCCCCCTTCCGAGCTCCTCGGGTAACGCAGCCCGACCCGACCCTGCAGGACAGCCGGGCAACGCTGCGCAGGCCGCACAGCCAGCAGCAACGGCGGCCGCCGCGCACCCCGCAACGCCTGCGCCCAGCCCTGCTCCCCAAGTCGCCAAGCTCGAGAGCCCCCCTGAACGCCGCCATACCCATCGCGCGCGCGCCGCAGCGGAGACCGTCGGACAGCCCCCACCAGCGGTGGCGAATGCCCCGTCCGCTCCATCGGCATCCCCGGCAGCATCCAAACCAACCGATACGCAGGACGCTCCGGGCGCCCTGAATCCCAAGCCAGCGAGCCCGGCCCACGCAGCGGCAGGTCTCGACGATCTCATCGAGTCGCGGCAATGAAACAAGCGACCTCTGGGTCCATCCGTCTCCTGATCGCCGTCCTGGCGTGGGGGATTGCGGCGGCGAGCGCGCACGCCGACGACAGCGCGGCCCGTGCGCGCGCCGACTCGTTGTTCAGCTCCGGCAAGGAACGTATGGCGCAAGGCCAGTACGCCCAGGCCTGTGCGATGTTCGCGGAGAGCTACAAGCTCGATCCCGCGACAGGCAGTCTGCTTGCCCTGGCCCTGTGCTACGAGCGCGACAACAAGCTCGCCTCGGCGCAGGAAAACTATGTGGCCGCCGCCACCCGCGCCCACGCCGAAAATCAGCCGGCCCGTGAGGAAGCTGCCACGGCCCGAGCCAAAGCACTGGATGCCGAGGTTTCCCACCTCGTGATCGAAGCCAAGGACGTGGACCTCGCGCACGGCACGGTCTTCTTGAATGGCCGCCCCATGCGGCCGGAGCAGCTCGACGTTCCGATCGCGCTCGACGGCGGCACGGCCTACGTGGACCTGCGCGTCGATGGAACCAAGGTCTGGAGCACGCAGGCACAGATCGCCAGCAAGCAAGGGCGTGCCTTCGTGCATGTTCCCTCCTTGCGCGTTCCCGCGGATCGCGCCGCGAGCGCGCCACCCGTGGCCGCAGCACCGGTTGAAACCAAGCCCACCCCGGCACCAGCGCGTGAACCACGCCCCAACCAGCGACTCAAGTGGCTCAGCGTGGGGCTCATGTCGGCGGGCGGCGCGGGACTCGCACTGGGGCTCGGCTTTTCGCTGCGCGCCATCCTCAAGAACAACGACTCCGACGCCGGATGCAGCGGTGACGTCTGTCACGGAGAAGCGCGCGAGAGTCGGCTCGAAGCGCGTCGCGCCGGCAATGCGGCCACCGTCAGCCTCACGCTGGGCACGGCGTTGGCAGCCAGCGGCGTGGTGACCTACTTCCTCGGTTGGAAGAGACAGGGAGCCAAGCTCGACGCTCGCCGGTTGCCCACACCATGGGTCATGCACCAAGGTGGCGGCGCTTCGATTCAGGGTGCCTTCTGATGTCAGGTTCGTACGTGCGCCGCGGAAGTTCGCCCCGCGTATGGTCGTTCGTGCTCCTTGCCTGCGCCGGCTGCAATGCCGTGCTGGGCATCCACGATCCTCGTGAGGGAGAGCTACTCGATCCCGACGCCGAGGTGCCCGAGCTGGATGGCGGGTCCACGCCGGACGCGGGTGAGTCCCCCGATGCGAGTGCGTCTCACGACGCGGGGCCCGTGGCGCTCTCGTCGCGCCGCGCCTTCGCGACCTGGCCCATGCCCAACGCGCCTTCGGACACGAACCATCCGATGTCCTACGTCGTGCAGAGCCCGGAGGTCGTGCTCGATCAGAATCACGCAGCTCGAGTGGGCCCGCGCCGCCGCCTCCGACGCCATGGACTGGCAGACCGCGGCCAAGTATTGCGCGGACCTCTCCGCGGCGGGTGGCGGCTTTCGTCTGCCCTCACGCATCGAGCTGTTGTCCTTGCTCGATCCCAGCCGTGTCTCGCCCGCCCTCGACGCCGATGTTTTTCCAGACCAGCCAGGTTCGCCCTACTGGTCCGATTCCCCGCTGGCCGACAACCACGATCGCCGCTGGGCCATCGAAATGCAGTTCTCGACGCAGTTCGCGTTGCCGCGCGAGCTCGACAAGGCACTCCGCGTTCGCTGCGTGCGCGACAAGGGCCAGCTTCCCGCCACCGGTCGCTTCAACGTCGAGGGCCCGCTCGTTCACGATCTCGGCACGCAGCTCACATGGCAGTCGGCGGACGCGCCCAACATGCTCTCGCACGCCGATGCACTCGCGTACTGTACGAACCTCGACCTCAATGGGAAGGGCTTCCGCCTCCCCACCTTGAAAGAGCTGCACACCCTCGTCGACGAGGCGCGCACGCTGCCAGCGGCGGATTCGATGCTGTTCCCCGACACGGACAGCGAGGGCTACTGGTCATCGACCGCCCTGGTCGAATTCCCGCGCTCGGCGTGGATCGTCAACTTCGCCCGCGGCATCGACGGCTTCGCCGGCGTCGACACCAGCCAGCACGTGCGCTGCGTGCGCTGACCCGCGCCTGCTATAGTGGGGGCCGTGCTGTCGCCGCTTACGATCCGGAAGCTTGCCCGTCACGAAGTCTCCCCCACCGCGCGCCTGCTGGCCGCAGCCTTCGCTGACAATCCCTGTTACGCGTTCATGCATCCGCGGGAGGCCACGCGCCCGCGCGACCTCGAGGCGTTCTTCCGGCGCAACCTGCTCTGGCACTTCAAGCACGAGCTCACCTGGGTGGCGGTGCAAGAACAGGGCCCCTCCGGCGAAAGCCGCGTGCTCGGCACGGTCACCTTGGTGCCGCCGGGCGGTGTACCGAGCACCCCCATCGGCCTCTTCAGCCACTGGGTGCTCCCCACGCTGTTTCAGCAAGGGCCCCAGACCGTGAAGCGCATGATCCACGCGGACGAGGAGTTCAAACAGCGCTATCTGGAGGACACCCTGGGTTTGCCCTACTGGCATGTGCATGCGGTGGCGGTAGCCCCCGAAGCCCAGCACCAGGGCGTGGGAACCCGCCTGTTGCGTCACGTGCTGAAGGAGCTGGCCCAGCAGCTGCGGGTCACTCCGGGGCCCGTGGTGTTGAGCACCCAGCGCGAGCGCAACCTGCCATTCTATCGCCGCTTGGGCTTCGAACTGACCGGTGCCCAGCAGATGGGCGTGCACGGCGGCCAGGTCGGCCATACGAGCTGGTTCTTGCGTCAGACGCAGCTGCAAGCGCCCGCGCTGACTTCCGCGCCGCGCCCGCGCTGACCCTGCGCCCGCGTTGGCGCGGCCCCCGCCCCATTGCGCTACGCCATGACGCGCACGGGCCAGTGGGGATGCCGCCACGCTCGGCGCGGGGAGAGCTCAGAACGCCCAGGCAAGCTGCGCGGCGATGACCTTCACTTGCGTCCCCTCGGTACCGGCGAACGCAAACTGATATTCGAGCTTGAGCACGATGGCGTCGGCCGGGCGAATGTTGAGGCCCACCTGACTGAACGCCGTCTTCGTCAAGATGCCGTAGTTGTTCGAGCGCTGATACTCGAGCGTGCCGAAGGGCATGACGCCCCACCACGGAAGTCGATAGCCCACGAGCACGTAACCGGCCCAGTTGAACACATCGGGCGGCAACGCATTCACCGGCACACCGGCCTGCCCTCCCGTGAACACTGGCGTGCGACCGGCCTCGGTGTACTGCCAGCGTTGCCCCACCCATTCACTCTGTAGGTGCAGCCTGCGATACTTCCACAGCACGTCGCCAGCCACGGCAGTGACGTAGGCTTGATCCGAAACGACCCGCTGTACCTGCAGCTTCGTTCCGTCGGCGCTGATGCCGAGTCCCGTTGTGCCTCCGCTGTTTTCGCCATAGAACGCGGAGCCGCCGATTTGGAACGTGCTGGCTCCGACGTACTCCAGGGCCAACCGACCACCGATGGCCTTGTTCTTGTCGAGATCGCGGTACTCGCTGACGGGGCCGAGACCATTGGACAACGTGAGGTGATAGCGAACCGCGAACTTGGAGCCGACGCCCATGCGACCGAAGGCCTCGACACCGGTCTGGTGCTCCGGGAAGAAGGCCCCGTTGACCGCATAGGGTCGCATGACTGGCACGACCACTGGCGACCCGTGGTCGACGTTCCAGATACCGTAGGGCGTCAGAAAAGCGCCCAAACGCAGCGTCAAATAGCGGAGCGCCGACCACTCGCCATAGGCGCGTTCGATGTAGATGCCGCCCCAGCGAACGTTGGCGCCGGTTCCGGAGGAGTCGATGACCTCGGTGCTGGTCGCTCCCGAGGTCGAAAACAGCGGGGCGGAGCCATTGGGCGAGTACATGAAGCGGACCTCGGTCATCATCCGGAAGGACTCGGTGATGTTCTTGGTCGCGTACAAGTTGAGGCGCCCGACGAACATCGAGCCTTCGGTGCCGGCCGTGCGGGTGCTGAACGCAGCGTCGTCAGGGTTGAGCAGCTGGAGGTAGTTCACGTCCATGAAGCCGCTGAAGTGCAAGTCGGTGTCGAGGCCCTGCTCCTCCGCGTTGAGTCCGAGCGCGGCTAGCTCTGCTTCCGTCAGGTCGCCCGACGTGGCGTCATCGGCTGCCACGTCCCCCTCAGCAACAGACGCTTCCGTCTGGATGGCCGCAGTGGCCACAGCATCCTCTGGCTGCGACTCTGCGACGGTTCCCCCAGTGGCAGGCGTCGCTGCTTGGGGCTCGGCCAGCGTCGCCGGTGCAGCAGTCCCCACCTGGTCAGGCGGGCCCGCTTCGGCCGCAGGCTGCTCCGGCGCCACCGGCGCACTCTCTTGAGCTCGTGCGCGCTGAGCGCCGGCCAACACGAGGAGCGTAAAGATGAAGCGCGCGGCTTTCACGGCTCCACCTTCATTCCGCCCATCGGGCATTTGTCATCGACGAGTTGATCGGGCGAAATGCACAGCGACAGCCCCGAGAGCAGCGCCGAGAAGTCACAGCAAACGTAGGTCGAGCCGCAGGAGTTCTCGCCGCTGGCGCAGTTGTCGACCGCGCAAGTGTTGACGATGGGCGTGCAGTACTTCGCATCGAAGCTTGCGCAGTCCGCCGCCGATTCACAGTGCTCACCGACACCCGTCGGCTCGTGCGCCATCGACGCATCCTGGGCGACGCCGCCATCGGGCTTCGGGCTCGCGCACTTGCCGTTCTCAGGGCTTTGCCCCGCGGGGCACAGCTTGCAGCCATGGCCCTTCAGCTCGTCGAACACGTAGCCGCGGGCCTCATCGCACACGCACACTTCGTAGTCGAGCAACTCGCCGCCCGTGCGGTAGACCTGATGGGGACCGCAGGCCTCGTCGTGAGGAACACAGCCCGGCGCCAGCAGGAAGGCGAACGCAGCGGCCCACGGGCCCACCCCGCCCCGGCTCCGTGCATGCCCATATCTCGTTGTTTCCATGTTCTCCAGCCCAACCGAACGCGCGCCGCGATGTGTGTATGTGCGCCGTGCGCTACTGCGTAAGTGTTTGCCTCGGCCCTACTCCCCCCGAGAGAGCAGATAGCCGCTCTCCGAAGGACCCTTCCCGTCGATGCGCAGCGCGCGTGTACGGGGATCCAGCGAAGCCAAGGGCACACAGGCGATGGCGCCCTTGAGCTGCGCCACGATTCGAACCGCGAGCTCGACCGAGGGCGCGGTGCGCGGGGGATTGCGTCCGTCGCGCACGCGCTGATCGATCCAGAAGCTGCCCACCTCCTCCGGCGCAAGCCCCAGGAGGGCGCGATCGAGACGCTCGCGAGCAGGCGTCCGAAGCGGCAAATTCAGCGGGATCAGGCGTATGCCGTGGTACTCGGCGCGCAACCCCAGGAAGGCGGTGCGCACCACGTCCGACGGGATGTCCGAGACCCCGGTCGCGCTGCCGATGATCAGCGCGAGCTCATCGGTCTGCTGGACGCCTGCCGTCGCCACGCGCACCGGCATCAGCGCAAGAATCAGCAGCGCGAGCGCTCCGAGTGCGCCCCATCCGAAGCGCCGCCGGGACTCGAGAGCCAGGCGCCGTTCTCCACCATTCGAGCCCGACCTGTCGTCGTACATCATCAACTACGTACGCCTCGGCTGGCGACGCCCCCACGCGCTGCCCGCTCGATGCCCCCTGTATCGTAAGGGTGATTGTCACGCGTCCCCTTCTCGGGACGCAAGGAGATTTCACCACAAGAACGTGCGGCAGAACGCAATCGCGGCGCATCGCCGTGTAGCGCAAACCGCTACGCCACAGGGCGCACGAACGTTTCGATCACGGCGTCCCGAGCGGGACTCGCACGTTTGTTCTACAGCAGCACGATCGGCTCACAGCCGAGCTCCACGATCACGCTGGTGCGACGGTTGTTCTTGAAGGCCTTGCATGCCTCGCCGAAGAGCTGGATGGCGCTCTGCGTGGCGTCGGCCCAATCCCAACCTTCGTGCGCCGCGTGCTCACGATCGAACGGGATGGCTTCTCCGTTCAAATAGAGATTGGCGTTCGCTTTGTCCGCGTCCTCTGAAAATCCATCCACACCGAAGGAACACGTCGACAAGCTATCCGAGATGCCCGCGAGCGCTTGGTTGAGCTCGGCGTCGTCCTTGGCGTCCACATAGGGCGACTTGCTCGGATCGCTCGCGGTGGACATATCGGTGCCGCCGTTTTTCACGATAGTGCGAAGCTGCTCTTCGTTCGCGGGGGTCTTGTCGCTCGGCAAACCGTAGCGCACCGCGTAGGTGTCCACATTGGCGTCGCGCAGGCGCTTGGCGGCATCTCCCAATTGTTGCACCAGGATGCTTTGGTCCACGCCCGCACAGCTGTCGCCGCCCGCAGAAAGGACGACCACGGCGCCCTTCACCTCCGGATCCGCCAGCCGGCCAGGTGCCGCGGCCACGTTCTGCAGCACGTGCGAGAGCGGGCTCGATCCGAAGGGGAGCTTCTCGAGGATGGCGCTCATCAAGGAGATCTCCGTACCATCTCCGCAGGGAATCTCCGGCGTTGCCGCCACGTCGCACGACAGTGCGCTCGAGCTCTTGGCCGGGAAGAACTGGATGCCGAACTCGATGTCGTCGTTGATGGGCGCGACGAGGGCTTGATTGACGGCATGCCCCACTGCCTCCCAGTAGCTCACGCTGGGGCGCATGCCCAGCTGGGGCGCGACCTGGCAAGAGCTGGTGCCGTCCGTGCATTGAATACGGGACGCGGACACGTCGAACACGAAGAGCACGGCGCGCGGCTTGGTCTCGACCTTGATGGAAGCCGTGCCGCACACATCGCTCGAGCACGTCTTGCGCGCCTCGAACTGCGCGTCGTTCTGCAGCGCCTGACAGGCTTGACCGAACAGCTCCACCTGACTCGCGTTACCCGCCACGAAGTTCCAGCCGTTCAGGTTCTTGCGGTCGCGCTCGACCACCTTTCCGTTGACCACGAAGTCGAGTTGGAACGGGTTCACTGCCTTGGCTGGTTCGAGCGCATCTGGAATCACGAAGCGACAGTTACGCACGCTCTTGCCTACTTGGGTCAACACGTCGCTGAACTTGGCGGGATCGTCAACCTTGGGCACCTCCTTGAGTCCCGAGTTCCCGTACTGCAACAGGGTCGAGAGCACCTCGAGGTCCGTATTGCCATTCACCGTACCGAGCGCACCGGTGGAACCGGGCGCAGCCGAGGCATCGAAGCCGATGGGGATGATGCGGATGTTGCGTTTGCCGAGCTCCACCGCGAGCTTCTGATAGGCGAGCAACTTGTCGTTCTCCTGTGCGAACACGGAGCCGAAACAGTTGTCGTTGCCGTTGGTGATGAACAAGAGATAGTTGGTGCGCTCCGGGTCCGCGAGCTTGGTGCTTTGCTCGAGGTAGTAGTTCAAGGGTTCGATGACAGGCGACGTCTCCCACAGCCCGCCGAGCCCGTAGGTTCCGCCGGGTGGTGCATCTCCGAGTACGCCCGCCAGCTCTTCCGCGCTGGCGTTGCTCACGTCCTGGAACTTGTTCTTGGTGCTCCCGCACCAGTTGTTCTTCTCCCAGCCGCTCGTCCAGTCGGCGAGCTCGCCCCAGAACAGCTGGACGCCCATGGCCGCATCAGGGTGAGCTTTGCGGAGGTTTCGGAGGGCGTCCTTGATCTTGCTCCAGTGGGTAGCCATCGAAGCCGCGCCGTCCACGGCCACCATGATGTTCACGCCCGCGGGCGTGACGTCGATCGGAGTGTTGCCGCAATCGGCATCGGAGTCGTCTCTCGAGTCGCAGAAGGGGTTGTCCTCAGGGCAATCGTCCGCCTCTTGCGGCCCGTCGTCTTCCTGGGAGCCGGCGTCGTGCGCACGGGGGTCGACCGCCACGCCGGGCTGCGACTGCGGCTTGCCTCCGCATGCGCTCGCCGCGAACACGATGGTCAGGGCGAACAGGGGAGCGAGACGGCGGACAGGGGCCGCACCACGAGCACATGGGGTCATGCAGCGGCCATGTTTCGAGCGCGCACTTTTTATGAGCACACCGCGCAAAAACCGGTCCGCGCCCGACAAGCGACAGGCCCAAAAACGGCGCGAAGGGCTCGGCCCAAGCGGCGGAGGCGCTCAAAAACACTTGGGAATCTCGCTCACCGGCGCTCCCTACGGAGCGGGGCCCTCCCCCGAGGTGGGGCCGGTGGGTCAATTCTCCCGTCCCCTCGGTCGGCATCGCTTCGACGATTTTTGCGTAGAACGCGTCTTCCGATGCGCGTCTCTCTGCTCGCCTTGGCGCTGACTGCCTGCGGCCCCGTTCTCCTGGGCCAGGAGTCCGCTCAGGACGGAGGAGGCCAGGGCCCCGACTCACCGCAGGTCTCGCTGACAGTGGCGAGCGTGGGCTGTCACGGCTGCTTCGAGCTGCATGCCGCAGGCGTGGGGGGAGGCGAGCCCTACACCTTCGAGTGGGACGACGGCTCGGATGCCGAGGTGCGCCAGGTGTGCCCCGGCGACGGGTCCAACACGGTGAGCGTCGTCGCCATCGACGCGCACCACCGACGCTCGGCCGCGGCCATCGCCGAGCTCGAGTTCGGCGACGCCAGCTGCCCACCGCCCCCACAGCTGCTCTGCATTCAGAATCCGTCGTTCGAAGGCAAGCCTGCGTTCAACGACACCAATGCTGCGAACTTCGACGGGGCTCCCTGGAACAACTGCCCTCAGCCTTCCCTCAACACACCCGACATCGTAAACGAGACGATCCAGCAGCCCATCGCCACGCTGCCGACCGCCACCGACGGCCTCACGTACATCGGCATCCAGGAGGGCGAGCAGGTCTCGCAGACCTTGTGCGAACCGCTCGCTGGCGGCGAGGAGCTCTACCTGAAGCTCGACGCGCGTCGTCTGTACATCGGTGCCATGCCCGACACGGAGCTGCCTTGGTTGGAGATCTGGGGTGGCCTCGCCGCGAGCTGTGATCAACAAAAGCTACTCTGGGCCTCCGAAAAACTGCCGCTCAACTGGCAAACCTACTGCGCGAAGCTGAAGCCACAGCAGTACATGGATCAGATCACGCTGCGCACCAACACGGACGAATCCCTGCCCTCCGTGACCTACCTGCTGGTCGACAATCTCGTTCCCGTCGAACACTGTCCATGAGCGCGGCGTCGGCGCGCCACACCTCGCGCACACGGCACGTTCACCTCGGTCACGGCGAGCACACGTACGCCGCGTAAGTGACGCTGTCTTCGCCGACAAGTTGCGCCCGCGTCGCCCGCCTTCCACGCGCTCCCACTAGGAAGCTCCGAGGACTAGGCTCAAGGGAGGTTTTGCATGCGTAGGTTCGCGTCGGCATTGTTGCTGGGCGCCGCGGTGGTTTCCGCTGGCTCCGCCCACGCCCACGAGGGTGATGCCTGTGGTCAGGGCGATCGCTTCGAAGAGTTCTCGGGGCCGCTGCGCGAACTCGCCAAGCGCCGCATCGAGTGGGTGTCGTCACTGCTGAAGAAGGAGCATCCCACTGCCCGCGTGCAGCTGCTGGGCTTCAACGACTTCCACGGACAGCTAACCGACGGGCGTCGCGTGTCGAACCGCCCGGTCGGCGGCGCCGCCGTACTCGCGTCTTACCTGCGTGACGAGCAAGCGCGCTTCAACGGCGAAACGTTGATCATTCACGCCGGTGACCACGTGGGCGCCTCACCGCCCGAGTCCGCGCTGCTTCAGGACGAGCCCTCCATCTCGTTCTTGAACATGCTCGGCAACCGCCACTGCACGCGTACGGTGCAGTTCCACCCGCTGTGCAATCTGGTCGGCACCTTGGGCAACCACGAGTTCGACGAAGGCGTGGCCGAGCTCAAGCGCCTGATCTTCGGTGGCAACCATGCGAATGGACCGTTCCTCGAGCCGCGCTGGACGGGCGCCAAGTTCCCCTATGTCTCCTCCAACGTGATCGACGACGACACGGGTGACACGCTGCTGCGTCCCTTCGTGATCAAGGAGGCCAACGGCGTCCTGGTGGGTGTGATCGGTGCCGTGCTCGAAGGCACCCCCAGCATCGTCACCCCGGAAGGGGTGGAGGGCGTGAGCTTCGTGGACGAAGCCGACGCCATCAACGCGCAGGTCCGGAAGCTCAAGCTGCTCGGCGTGGAGACTATCGTGGTCACCATCCATCAGGGCGGCTTCCAGGCCAGCTACGCGGGCCCCACCCATGGCGACGCGACCGGCCCAACCGGTGAGATCGCCGAAATCGTGAAGCGCCTCGACAGCGCCGTGGACGTGGTGATCTCGGGCCACTCGCACACCTTCACCAACGCCCTGATGCCCAACGCCTCAGGCCATCCCATCCTCGTGACCCAGGCCTTTTCGTCGAGCACGGCCTACGCCGAGATCGAGCTCACCGTCGACCGCGTCACCCGCGACGTGGTGACCAAGTCCGCCAGCGTGGTGACCACCTACGCCGACGTGGCTCCAGGCAACGCTCCCTCGACGGACGTGGCGGCGCTCGTTCAGCAGGCCAAGGACCGCACCGCGCCCCTCGTCAACCGGGTGGTGGGTCAAGCCTCAGTAGCCATCACACGCACGCAGAGCCCGGCCGGTGAGTCCGCGCTCGGCAACTTGATCGCCGACTCGCAGCGCGCCGAAGCGGGCGCCGATATCGCGCTGATGAATCCCGGCGGCATCCGCGCGGACCTCGATGCAGGCCCCATCACCTGGGGCGAGCTGTTCACCATCCAGCCCTTTGGCAACACCCTGGTCAGCATGGACCTCACGGGCGCCCAGGTGCTGCGCGTACTCGAGCAGCAGTGGACGGCGACCAGCACCCGCTTCTTGCAAATCTCCGGGCTGAGCTACGTGTGGAATCCCAGCAAGCCCATCGGCAGTCGCGTGGTCTCCGCGCAGGTCGGCGGTGCGGCCATCGACCCGACGCGCACCTATCGCGTGGTCGCGAACAACTTTATCGCCGGTGGCGGCGATGGTTTCACCGTGCTTACCGAGGGAACCAACGTGATTGGCGGCGCCGTGGATCTCGACGCGCTGATCGCCTACGTAGAAGGCCTGGGGGCTCCGGTCGGGACGGTAATCGAAGGTCGCATCACCCAACCGTGATGCCCGACGCTCCGGCCGCGGACCTAAATGCGACGGACCGGCCGGGCCGACGGCGGCTTCGCTCAGTGCAGAGATTCGCCGTAGTAGTAGCCGGACACGCGTGACAGTCCCGGACGCGGGAGCTCGCGCAGCGCCAGGGCATCGAGCTCGTTGCGCAGCTTGCGCACCAGGTGATCGAGCTTGCCGAGCCAGGTAGCCAGGCGGTGCTCCGCATCGCTGCGTCGCTGCTGGCTCGTGCGCTCCACGCACAGACGGGTGAGCTCCCGCTGCAGATGCTTGAGCTCGTCGCCGATTTGCTCGTGTGCCAGCGGAGGCAAGCCAGCTTGGGCGTGAGCGTGCTCCTCGAAGCGGAGGTCGGAGAGCGCAGGAACTGCTTCACGGAGGCGGCCATCTTCCACGGCCTGTTGAGCACGAATCTCCGCAAACAAGATGCGCGCGGACACGTGGGCCTGATGGGCCAGCGCCGCGGCTACACTCGACGGCCCGTAGGCAGCTTCGACCAAGCGTGCGACTTCAGCGAGCGACAACACAGCTCTTCCGGAAATCAAAGCAAGCCTTTCCATCTGCTCTTTCCCCATGGGTCCTCCAAGCGCTGGAAGCCCTAGGACGCTAGCACCAAAACGGCGCGCTTGCGCCCCACAACAGCAACAAAAGACAACCCGAAGACGCACTGTGGCATGCGTGATAAGTTCGCTCAGGCACAACGTTTTCCGGAACGTGCGCGGAGCGTTGACGAAAACGCACTTGGGCTGTGCACAAAATGCGGCGATGCCGACGCGACCACTGTTAGCACTTCCGAGTTTCGATGCCCACGGGATCCAGACCCGCGCCCCTTCCCTCCCGCGCTTTCTACCGCTCGTCGGATGGGCCGTAGCAGCGCTCCTGTGTTGGGACGCCTCGCCAGCCCGGGCCTACTGCCGCACGCTGTCCTGCGACCCCAAGAAAGAAGCCTGCCCGCGCGATGCTCACGGCTGCATGACCGTGGGCCAGCCCCTGTATTGGCCGGGCGGCGCGACGGAAATCTGGGTGGATCCGGAGGGCAGCGCGCTGCGCGGGATCACCGAACCCGAAGCGCAGGAAGCCCTGGCCCGCGCGATTGAGCACTGGAGCAGTGTCGTCTGTCCGGATGGTCAGCCCCTCGACCTCGAGCTGGTCCTCAAGGGAAGCTCGGCCACCTTCCAGGGACAACCAGATGAACTAAACGTGCTGCGATTCCTCGATGACACCTGGCCCTATCCGGTCGCATCGGCCGCTCAGACGTCGGTAGGTTTCGACCTTGAAACAGGGGCCCTCTCCCGCGCCCGTGTCGAGGTGAACTCTGCTCTCCATGACATCACCCTGACCGCCCAGTCCGCCTCGGACGTAGACCTCGAAGGGACCCTGACCCACGAGCTTGGTCATTTCCTCGGGCTGGATCACAGCGACGTGCCGGGCGCCACGATGCAGGCGGAGGCCAGCGGCATGCAAACGCTGGAGCTGCGGACGCTCGAAGCCGACGATGTGGCGGGGATCTGCGAGATCTACGGACAGGGGCAGCTGCCTGAGCTTGAAGATGACGCCCCCAAGACGTCCTCCGATGCGTCGACGTGCAGCGCCTCGCCGGCCGCTACCGATGCGCCGCTGACCTCGTCGTGGCTAGTGGCGCTGAGTGGTGTCGTGTTGCTTGGTCGTCGCCGTAGTCAACGGCGCATCTGAGGCCGTAGTCAACGGCGCATCTGAGGCCGTAGTCAACGGCGCATCTGAGGCCGTGGTCCTCTGCGCTTCGAAAGTCGTCTAGGGGGCGTCGAGGCAAGTCACGTTGAGCTCGGCTACGGACACGCAATCGGGCGTGTCCGAGACCGTGAGCTTGAGGACCTTCTCGCCGGCCACGTCGCAGCGATAGGAAGTGTCGGACGCGTCCGGGTGCGAGAACACACCGTCGGGCGCCTGCCAGCTGTAGGTGACAGGGTCTCCCTCTTCGTCCTCGGCAAACGAGGAGATGGAGATCTCCGAGCCGACCACCACGCTAAGCGGTGAGAAAACGTAGCCGCCAACCTTGGCGCACTGGTTGAAGAGCCCGTCGATGAGCAAGCTGCCGCAGGTCGCAGCGTCGCCCGCATCGACGCACTCGCCTGCGTCCACGCCCGCGTCGTGAGGAGGACCTGCATCGGGCCCCGCGTCGAGCACGCCGCCTTCGTTTTCGATGCCGTCTTGTCCTTCACCGTGACAAGCGGCAACGACGGAGAGCGAGAGCCACGCAAGAACTCGGCGACGCATGGGGCGCTTCTCGCACACGAAGGCTACAGATTCATGGTTTGTTCGTAACAATCGAGCGACCGTCGCGGGGCGTCACTGGAAGCCGATCAGACCCGACTGCAGACCGAGCGCCTTTGCCACTCGGCCGTTGAGCACGTTCAGGTGCCCAACCAGAGCATTTCCGGCATCTTCGAAGGCCTGCGGCGCGCACTCCAGGAGCCGACGCCGGGTCTCCGTGCTGATGTCGTCACGCCCCTCGAGCAGCGCCAGCATGCCCTCTTCGGCGCCGCCGGCCGACGTGGCCAGATCGGCTCCCGCCTGGGCGAGCACCGTGGCCTGCTCGACCAACGTGAGGATCGTCGGCACGCGCCGCTCGAGCGCCGCCACCATGAACTGGACGCGTTGCTGGGTGCCCGCATCGAGCAGCTTGTTCGGGAGTGCCTTCGCTTCGACCACGGCAGACACGCACTCGGCGCGCAGGAGCATGTCCACCTTGGCCCAGGAGGCGCAACCGTAGCTAGCCTCACAGGCGAGCAGCGAGTCCGGAAAAGCAAAGTCCCCGTCACAGCCGCCGCTGCAGCCGGCCGCAGCGCTGCCGTCCTCCTCACAGCTCGCGACTGCGGCGTTCGCGCAGTCGAGCGTGCTGCCTTCCAGGCTGCATTCCCCGCTGCACGTTCCGTCACAATCGACGCCCACCAGCGAATGGGCACGACAGGTTCCTTCGCAGCTGCCGCGGCAGGCGCCGATGCACTCCCCGAGCTCGCGCGTGCCATTGAGGTCCGCGTCACCGAACTGACTGCAGGAACCCTGGCAAATCCCCCAGCACTCGCCAGGGCAGTCCTGCACTGCGTCCGCGCTGAAGGTGCAGGTCCCGACGCAGGTCCCCGTGCACGCGAGGTTCGAGCCGCTGAAGGTGCAGTGGGCGTCCGCCGACTCTCCACATGAAAGCTGATTTCGAGGCGAGGTCTCGCAGCGCCCCAGGCACTCGAAGTTCTCCTCCGCCGCGGTCGTCGCGACGCCGCAACCCACGTCGTTCTGGCAGCGCATCGCGCTTGCGAAGGCTTCACGCGGCTGGCCCTGGCAGGCAGCTCGCTTGGCTCGAAGCACGAGTTCGACGCCAATCTGCTCCTGGAAGAGCTCGCGCACCCTGACGCCAAGGCTGTTCTGTCCATTGATCGTCCCCGCGTCGTCGCCGGCGGGCGCCTCCATATCGATTCCGAGCTCCTGCGTCAGCGCCGCGAGCTCCATCTCCAGTGTGGCCCCGAGCAGATCGCCCTTGTCCATCAAAGCCTGGCTCGTGCTGAGAAAGGCGTCGGCGGCGTCGACCCCCGTGACGGCACGGTTGCCGTCGTTGAAGGACGGACCGCAGTCGAACGCGGTGTCGCCCCCGCTCGCGAGCTCCTCGAACAGGCAGCCCACGGAGGTCACGCCGATGAAGGCGCCGAGCGAAGTCCAGAACAGCGCGCGACGGGGAGTAGTGCGAAGCCTCATACGACTCGCGCCCTCTTAGAGCGCGCACTGATCTATCAGTCGTGCCGCGCGGTGTTGTGACAAACGCGCAACGTTCCTACTCGTCAGTGACACGTGCGATTGCAACGAGCCTGACACCAGAATCTCACGAGAACTGCACGCTCCTCCCGAGTACCCCGGCTAAGGTACGCCGCTCGCACGGAGGAAGTCCCCCAATGTCCGACACGCGCACCCCGTCTGTTCGCCCGGCCTGGATCGCCGTGGCCCTGCTGGCCTTTGCCCTTTGCTTCGGGGTCGGACACTACCTCGGCGGGCCTGCGAGCGACCCCATGCCGCTCAGCGACGGCCGCGTGTACAAGGTGCCGCTGTCCATCGCGCAGCCGCAGCGTGGCAACGCCGAGCCCCTGGTGGTCATCGTCGAATGGTGCGACCTACAGGGCACGTCGTGCAAAAGCTCCGACGCGATCACCACGGCGTTGCTGAAGCAATACCCGAACGAGCTACGCCACAGCTTCCGCCACCTGCAGCAGACGGACTCCGCTGACTCGGCGGAGCTGCACGAGTTCGCCCGCGTGGCCTTCGAGCAGAACGGCAAGTTCTGGGAAGTGCGTGAGAAAATCCTGGCGCGCCCGGCGAAGCCCGTGACCCGCGACGAGCTCGAGCAGATCGCCAAGAGCGTCGGCATCGACTGGAAGGGCATGCAGGAGGCACTGAGCTCCGATCGCTTGGTTCCCTACGTGTTTGCCGACGGGATGTTCGCCCAGCGTTTTGGTGTGACTGCGGGCCCGACGTTTTACGTCAACGGCCGCCGCTTGGCAGAGCCGGTGACGGCCGAGCGCCTCGACGCGCTGGTCGAGCAGGAGATGGCGCACGCCAAGCAGGTGCTGGCGAAGACCAAGGTCGAGAAGGCTCTCCTTTACCAGGAGCTCACCAAGGACGGCTTGTTCCAGCCTCCGCTGCCTGTGGTCGCGCAGACCCAGACGACTCACTGAAAACCGGCGCGCGTGGTTCGACGAGTGCCGAAGAGGACACAGATGGCTGGGCTGAGGAAACTGTTTACGGTGGTGATGCTCGCCCTTCCGGTCGGACTGGGCCTCGGATGCGGCGACGATCTCGGTGAGTGCGACGACAAGGCCGCCAACGAGCTCGTGTACAGCAACACCTGGCACGTGGCCACCAAGGGCCAGGCCTTGATGAACGACTCCTGTGGAAACGGGTCCTTCTGTCACTCGGTGGGCGCCACTGGAGATGCGCGCGGCGGAGTAGCGAAGGACCTCAACTTCGACATGCTGCCGCAACCGTCGGGCTGGCCCAAGGTCATGGACCATCGCGACGGGATCTGGAAGTCCATCGCCAATGGCACCATGCCGCCCGGAAAAGGCGGCGCCGCCAAGCTCAGCGACGGGGAGTGGAGCTTCGACCCCTGGCGTCGCGCAGGATCGCCGATGTTGCCCAAGATGCACACCAAGGCTGGTCAGGCCGCATTTCGCAACTGGCTCGCCTGCGGCGCACCGGTGGTCACGCAAACCGAAGTCCCGCTGTGGGCGCGCCCGACCGGGCAGACCAACTTGGGTGACTGGAGCGGGATCTACACGACCATCGTGCAGGGACGCTGCGCCAACGGTGGCTGCCACGATCGCATCACCCACGAGGGCGACCTCGATCTCTCCGACGAGTGCAAGGGCTACAAGGCACTGGCGGGCACGAGCGGCCAGTGCGGCGTGCCGCGCCTGGTGCCGGGAGACGTCAATTCGAGCGTGATGCAGCAGCTGGAGCGTCGTTCCACCTGCGGTGACCCCATGCCTCCGGAACCGGCGGCACCCCTCACGGATCCCGAGCTCGACGTGGTCCGCAAGTGGATCCAAAACGGCGCGCCCGCCATGAACTGCGGGGGTTGAGTCCATGGCTACGATCGCACGCTTGCTCTTGTTGTGCCTCCTGCCGCTGGCCTTCCTGGCGGGCTGCGACGACGAACCGAACAACGCCACCGAGCTGAGCGCAAACTACATCCGGCAATGCGGAGATCACCACGTGCTCGGGCCACGGTGAATGCAGCGCGGGTGACGGCGGGTCCGCCCAGTGTACCTGCGAGGGCGGCTACCGAGGCGATAGCTGCCAGTACTGCGAGCCGGGCTTTCACCGCGATTTCTACGACAACTGTACGCGCGACCGGCACTGCTCCGATCAGCCGACCGACTTCTGCAGCAACCACGGCACCTGCAAGGACGACACCGGCGCGCTCGAGTGCACCTGCGAGACCGGCTATGAAGGGCCCCGTTGCAACCTGTGTGCAGCCACCCACGGTCGCAATGAGTACGGCGAGTGCGTGCTACTGACGCTCGATCCATCGCAGCCCGGTATGTCCACGCGCTGCAACCCCGATCTCTGCAGCGGCCACGGCGGCTGCGACGACACCAGCTCTGCGCCGCGCTGCATCTGCGACGCGGGCTACGCGGGCAATCGCTGTGACGGTTGTGCGGACGGCTACGTGCGCCACGGCAACCTGTGTGCGCGCGACAACGCCTGCTTCGAGGGCGTGTGCGGCGGCCACGGCAGCTGCGACGATCGCTACGGCGCCGTCGAGTGCGTGTGCGGGACGGGCTTCGGCGGATCGCGCTGCGAGGTCTGCGCATCCGGCTACCACGTGGAGGGGACCTCCTGTGTGATCGACCCGGATTGCCGCGCGAACACCTGCGGTGGTCTGGGTCCGTGCGCGAACTCGGGCGCGGGCCCGGTGTGCTCGTGCCAGGCGCCCGCCACGGGAGCGCACTGCGAGGCGTGCACCGCTGGCTTCCATCCGGTGATCAGCGGCGGCTGCGCAGCCAATGAAGTTTGCTCGCCTGACTCGTGCCATGGACACGGCACCTGCGACGACACCAGCGGCATCGTGCGTTGCGACTGCTCCACCGGCTATCGCGGTGCCAGCTGTCAGGAATGTGCCGCAGGCTATACGCCCTTCGCGAACGGAACCTGCGCGCTCTACGCCCAGTGTGCCAACCCCGTCGCCGCCCCGGGCAGCGTGGACTTCGAAGGCGTCGCCGGATTCCCTGATCTGACCGACAACTGCGTCGAGGGCCTGGCAGCCCAGCCCGCCCACGTGAGCGTGATGACCACGGGTAACGAATCGCTGTTTTCGTGCGCCAAGAGTGACGCGTACGGCATGGACAGCCACCACATCTACGTGCGCATTGGGAAGAACGCGCCAGCCGTACTGATGTTCGATGGCACCGTGGGGTCCGTCGGCTTCGAGTACGGAGCCCGCACGGACCTGGCGCTCGATATCCTTGCGGACGACAAGCTCGTGCGACACCTGGACGGCGCGGTGAGGAGCCGCGGCACAGTCTATCTCTCGCTCTACCCGGCGATCACCAAGCTCACGATCCAGGCCTCGGGCGACGGCGCCGAGATGACCTTGGCCATCGACGACATCCAGTACTCCCCCCCGACCTGCGAGTGAGCCCGCGGTCGCGGTCCCTCCACGCTCAACGAGAAGCCATGCAACTCACTCCCCTCCCCAGCATCGTGCGCGCTCGCTTCGCAACGCTGGGCGCCCTGTGCCTGATGGTCTCAGCCTGCGGTGACGATCCCCAGCCTTCGAAGCACGACGGTGGGATGGAGCCCGTTCCTGGGCCCGATATGTGCGCTGCGGCTGACGCCGGAACGCCGTGCGGCGAGGGCCAATTTTGCGTCGATCATCAATGCCTGCCCAATGTGTGCGGCGATGGCGTGCTCGCCGGACACGAGGAGTGCGACGACGGAAATCAGCTGGTCGGCGACGGCTGCTCCCCGAGTTGCCTGCTGGCGCCCCTGGGTTGCGGTGACGGTGTGGTGCAGCTGGACGAGGAGTGCGACGACGGGAACCAGTACGAGTACGACGCATGCTCCACGGCCTGTAAGCTCAACCGTTGCGGCAATGGGCGTGAAGACGGCGTGGAAGAGTGCGACGACGGCAACCTGATCAACGACGACGCTTGCAGCGTGACGTGCACCGAGAACCGTTGCGGCAACGGACGGGTGGACGTCGGCGAAGAGTGCGACGACGGCAATCAGGTGCAGGACGACGGCACCTGGATCTACCAGGACGGCACGCGCAACAACCGCGACACCTGCAGCAACGCGTGCATCCAGATCGAGTGCGGCAACGGTCGCGTCGAAGGTCCCTTGCTCGGCGGGCAAGAGGAGTGCGACGACGCCAACGAGAACAACAAGGACCACTGCTCGAACAACTGCTTGGCCACCGGCTGCGGCAACGGCATTCTCGAGGTGGACCTCGGCGAGGTGTGCGAGACGGCACCCTGTCGCATGGCGGACGGTTCGGTGTGCCCGGGCAACGAAGCGAAGCGGAAGTGCGTCAAGTGCCTGGGCTGGGAAGAGGACACTGCCTGCAAGACCTGCCGCGACACCTACTGCAGGGCCTATGATGACAGCGGTGGTGGCGCCGTAGACTTGGTGGCAGGTTGCTTCGAGAAAGACGACGCCAGCTGGGTGCAGGCCTGCGGGGACCTGGTGACCTGCATGCGTGCGAGCGGCACCGGCTACAATGAGTTGCTCGGCCCCATGGAGAGCTTCTGCGGCACCAGCAACCCTGACACCACGTGCCAGCAAGAAGGCCTCGCGGACGGCCCATGCATCAAAGAGTGGCAGGCGGCCACCAAGAGTACCGTGCTCGCCACCGTACTGGGGCGCTCCTCCAGTCCGGCGCGGGCCTCTGGATGGGCATACAAACTCATCTTGTGCGATCAAGCCTCCTGCTTGAGCCAGTGCGGTCCTGGCGCGGTCAAGTAAATCCTGGACCGCGGCCGTAGCCGCTGGCTGTCTGGCTTTATCGGGCTGTGAAGGAGGTCGGCGTCCGGCCCCCCGACCTGGCGACAAGCCCGTGACCCTCGCCGTGGCGAGCGATGCGGCGGTCCGCCCTGGCGAGGCCACGCTCCGCCCCAGCTTGCGCGTCGCCATCGTGCCCGATCTTTCGGGCACGCTCGAACCCTGCGGCTGTACACGCGACACGGCGGGAGGCATCGATCGCCTGGCAGCGGCCCTGGATGCACTCGCGCGGGAGCCCGTTCCTCTGCTCAAGCTCGCGACCGGTGCGGTGTTTGCGCGGCCCAACGATCCAGTTCACTCGCGCCCGCAACGCGAGCAGGCCGAGCTGCGAACCGAAGCCATGACAGCCGCGCTGCAGCGTCTGGATCTCGACGCGCTGGCGCTGCGCACGGAGGATCTCACCGCCTACGCACCACGCCTGGCTCAGCTCGTGCGCGCCGGAAGGCCCCACCTCTTGGGCCTCGCTTCGCACCCTGAGCTCAACCTGCAAGGCAGCGCGTTGCTCGGTGAACACGTCGGCGTGGTCAGTACCCTGGGTGAGAACTGGTCAATGGACAGCGCCACCTCACGCATCGCCACGCGCGTGAATGAGCTGCGGTCGCAGGGGGCCCGCCTGGTGATCCTGGTCGCTGACGCCGAAACGTCCGCCGCCGATCGCGCCACGAATGTGGGGGCCGATCTGGTAATCCGGAGCGACGGACGGCCCGACACGAGCAAGAGTGAAGTGGGTGCCGCCGTGGAGCTTCGAGGTGGTTACCAGGGCGAAGGGCTTTGGGTGCTCGACATCTGGCGCAACGATGACCAGAGCCCCGGCCTCCAGCTCCTGAAGCAAGCACCCGCGGCGACCGATCCCGCTCCCGGCCACGCCGTGCTCGCCACCTATCGACGACTCGATCGGCAAGCGCCCCAGGACCCGACCCTGCGGCGTTTGCTCGACCAGCTCTTCGCTCGCATCAACGAACGCAACGCGGCCCTCGCGCTCGACGAACCCACGGCGCAAGCCGGCGCCAAGCACACGGCCTACGTGGGCTCCAAGACCTGCGCCGCCTGCCATACGCAGGCGTACTTTTGGTGGCTCGGCACGCAGCATGGACGGGCCTACGCGTCCCTGCAGGCGCGCAAGCGCGAGCTCGACCTCGACTGCGTCGGCTGCCACGTCACTGGCTTCGCTGAGCCGGGCGGCGCGAACCTGGCCTCGCTCACCCAGCTAGCGGGCGTGGGCTGCGAGAGCTGTCATGGTCCGGGTGGCAAACACGTGGACGATCCGCGCAGGATCGCACCCGAGATCCACCGTCAAGTGGGGGCCAACAAGTGCATCAGCTGCCACGACGCCCAGCACAGCGATCCGTTCGAATACGAGAAATCACGTGCCGCGCTGCTGACTCCAGCGCATGGAGGCTCGGGCCGCTGAGCGCTCTCAGGCCGAGGGACGCAACGAACCGCGCTTCCCGATCAACGTGAACACGAGCGCCAAGACGAGGGCCGTACCCAACCCGACGACGAGGCTCATGTCGGATCCGAAGCGCAGCCAGGTGGGCACCTTGGCGCGCTCGATCACCAGCTTCGCTTCCATTTCCTTGGTGGCACTGGTCGGCAGTCCAGCTTGCTTGGCGTCGCGCACGATCTGTTCGGCCTTCTCGAATTCACGCTCCTGCAGGGCGAGCGCCCAAGCGTAGGTGAAGGTCCGGGGATCTTGCGGCGAGAGCTTGCGGAAGGTGTCCACGCAGGTGCGCAAACGATCCTCGTCCTCGAGTCGCAGCGCAAGCTCGCAGCGCAGCTGGGCGACCAGCTGCTTGGCGGCGAGCTCCACCCCCATCTCCTTGTCCAGGTGCGCCATGACGGCGTCGAGCTCCTGCACCTCGGCGGACGACGGGGCCTGATCGCGGGCCAGCATCAAGCGCACGTAGACCGCGTAGTCATCGGCCGTGACGCCACCCAGACCGAGCGCCGTCTTGCAGCTCTCGATGGCGTGCTCGAGATCGCCGAGCTCCTTGTAGGACCGGCACATCTTGCTGAAGGAGACCGCGCGCTCCGGCACCGCCTTGGCGATCGCCTGGTAGTAGCGAACCGCGGCGGCGTGATCACCGCGCTGCGAGGCGGCCTCGGCCCGCGCGATCAGGTCCATCATCAAGTACCCCATGTCGAGCGGCTTCTTCAGCGCCTGCTCGGGCGTGGGCACGCTGCGCTCGGGGTGAGCCTCGTCGATGGCCCCTGGAGGGCTGAGGTCGCCCCGCTTGACCTGCTCCAAATCGGGCGGGACGTAGCCGGGCTCGCCTTCGGTGAGCTGCTGGGCTGGCTGGGCCGACCCGAATCCGGGCGAGGCAAACGCTCCGATGACGACGAGGATGGAGAACGCGAGATGGCGATAGGGCGTCATGACTTTCACTCCGGTCAGACTCAGGGCATGCATTGCGGGTTGCAGTTCGCAGCGTCGCAGCTGGTGAGCGAGTAGGCCGCGCCCGACGGACGCGAGGGAGCCGAGGCGCGCTTGAGAATCTCGGCCGTACCCGTGGAGATGGCTGCTTGGTTGCAAGCCGCCGAGGTAGCGCATACGCCGGTGGCCAGGGCCCACTGCGCGCGGCAAGGTCCATCGGCATTGCCCGGCGTCTGACAGGCGGTCGACGGATCCTTGGTGCCGCAGAAGCTCTCGATGGGTCCGTTGGTGCCGTCGTAGCCGCTCTTGTGCTCGAACATGCAGTTTCGAAGATCGACGCAGAGCTGGACCAGCGTGGCGTCCGTCTTGTCGAAGCACTCGCCGACCGCGTTGTACGTATCGAAGTCCCGGCAGTTGTCTTCGCGGCACTGCTTGCAGGCCGCCTTCTGCTCAGGCTTGTCTCCGTAGACGACCCCTGCGTCGCTGCCGCCACCGCCAGCATCATGCTGGTGTCCAGCATCGGACCCGGAGCCACCCGCGTCCGCGTGGTGGCCAGCGTCATGTCCGGCGTCTGCGTGAGTGCCGCCGTCGTGAGTGCCAGCGTCGTGACCGCCGCCCGCGTCGCTCGCTCCCGTGCCCGAATCCATCGAGCCGTCGTCCGTGCCCGAGTCCAGCGGATACGTGCAATCCGTCCGACACTCGTCGGTATCCACGGCGTTACCGTCGTCACACTGCTCGCCCAAATCCAGCAGGCCGTTGCCGCACAGCGCAGGGGCCAGCGTGCAGTCGCTGCGACAGCTGTCACCGTTGGCCTGATTGCCGTCGTCGCACTCCTCGGTGGGACTCTTGATGCGATCGCCACAGCGTACGAGGGTGCAGCGTGGCGTGCAGGTCGCACTGCCCTCGGCGCCGTCGTCGCACTCCTCGCCACCGTCAACTTGGCCGTTGCCGCAGCCGGCGGGGGTCTCCACCTTGCAGCGCGAGTCGCAGCCGTCGCCGTCGCGCTCGTTGCCGTCGTCACAGACCTCGTCGCCAACCAAACAGCTGTCCCCGCAGGCATTGGCGATGCACGCCCCGTAGACGCAGTGGCTCAAGCCCTCGCCGCAGGGTGTGCAGTCGGGTGCCTGGTCACAGCTGGCCTGTTTGGACTCTCCGCCCTGATCGGGCGCCGTGTGGAGCAGCTCGATCTTGCGATCGTCGCCGCAGCCGACCAGCGGTAGAGCGAGGCCCAGCAGATAGAATGCCCTTCGCATGAGATCTCCCTCGTGCCTGGTTGACGGCGCGAGCATCTGCGGGACGGCTCAGAGCTTGGCCGTGCCTGGTTCCTTCTCGAGACAGACTTTGCAGAAGCGCGCTTCGCAAACTCGCAGCGCGTGGGCCACGCCGAGCGGACGCTGGACGTTGTCGTATTTGTGCATCATTTCAGTGAGCACGGTCTCGCGTGCGGCCGTCCAGAACACCTGCTGGCACGGGCCGTTGGGCGCCGTCTTGCCAAACACACAGGCCTCCGTCTCCACGGTGCCGCAGAAGCAATCGATGGTGCCCATGGGCCCGATGCCACAGTGATTCTCGGACATGCACTTCTTGGCGGCGGTGCACTGCTCGGTGAACAGGGGGTCCGCGTTCGCGAAGCAGTCCTTGATGGGATTGAAGTTCATGCCTTCGATGTTGCTGCACTGGCGCTGCCTGCAGGCGCGGCACGAGTTATCGGCCTGGGCGGCGTCTCCCGTGGTGATTTCGCCGGGAACGGCCTGGGCAGCCTGGGGAGGCTCGACCTTCGCGGCGCTCTCGGCGACCGCCGGAGCCTCGGCCTCGGGCTTGTTACACGCCACGGCCAGCGCGGCGAACGAGCAAACCAAGAGAACAGCTTTCCAGCGCATCACGGGAGGACTCCTGAGCTCGCGCGAGGGGGTCTCGCAGCACGAGCAGCCAGGCCTTCCTAGCTCGGACATGAGGACGACTCGGTGACAACTCGGCGAACGCATCGCAACGTTAGTTGCCCTGGGGGACGCCCCTACGGCTGGCTGCTCCACCTCATTAAAGGAGAGAGAGGGCGGACCCGGTTAAGAGACAAACGGGAGACCAACCGAAGTTGGCCTCCCGTCTGTGGTTTCGAGCGCTTTGAGGAAACGCTCAGCTACTCAGCTCACTGGGGCTTGCAGACCGCGCAGTTGGCGGAGTCGCAGTTGGTGAGCGAGTAAGCAGCACCCGAGGGACGGCTGGGGCTGGAGGCGCGACCGAGGATGGTGGCCAAGCCGCCGTCGATGGCAGCCTGGTTGCAAGCCGCAGCGCTGGTGCAGACGGAGGTGGCAAGGGCCCACTCGACGCGGCAGGGGCCGTTGGCGCCGCCGGCGTTCTGGCAGGTGGTGGAGGGATCCGCGGTGCCGCAGAAGCTCTCGATGGCGCCGTTGGTCGGGTCGTAGCCGCTCTTGTGGTCGTACATGCAGTTACGCAGGTCGACGCAGAGCTGGACCTTGGCGGAGTCCGCGTCCTCGAAGCAGTGACCGACGGCGTCGTAGCTGTCGAAGTCACGGCAGTTGGCCTGGCGGCAGGTCGCGCAAGCGGCGATCTTCTGGGCCTTATCGGTGACGGGGCTAAGCTTGCAGTTGGTCTCGCAGCCGTCGCCGTTCACGAGGTTGCCGTCGTCGCAAGCTTCGACGCCCGCCTGGACAACCGCGTCGCCGCACTTGGCATTCTGGCACTTGGGCGTGGTGGCGTCGTAGGTGCAGGTGTCGGTGTTGATCAGGTTGCCGTCGTCGCACTGCTCGTTGAGCGAGGCCTGGACGATGCCGTCGCCGCAGCCGGGGTTGCGGCAGCTGTTCGGGCAAGCGTCGGTGTTGACCTGGTTGCCGTCGTCGCAATCCTCGCCGGGATCGACGCGGGCATTGCCGCAGGCGATGGTCTTGCAGGTGGTGGCGCAGGTGTCGGCGTTGCTGCCGTTACCGTCGTCGCACTCTTCGACGCCCGTGAAGACGACGCCGTCGCCGCAGACGTTGTTCTTGCAGTTGTCCGTGCAGGCGTCGTTGGGCGTGTTGGGGGTGTCGCACTCTTCGACGCCGCTGACCGCTCCGTCGCCACAGGCGATGGACTGGGTGCACTCGACGGTCATGGTGAGCGCGTCGTGGCAATCGCCAAGGTTCGCGATCGTGGCCGTGATGGTCTTGATGCCGGGGGTGGCGCAGGTGTAGACCGTGTCGTAGCCGGTGCCGACGGTGAAGGTGCCGTCCGTGGCCGTCCACTTCACATCGCTGTCACCGTGCGAGATGCCAGCCGTGAAGGCCATGGTCGCGCCGGTGAACGCCTCGGCGGGAATCGCCTGGAGGGTGGTGACGAGCGGACAGGACTTGAACTGACCGTCGACGATGAGGTCGGCCTTGTCGTCCGTGGCCTGGCAGGTAAGGACCACCGTCACGGAGGTGGTCTGGTTGTTGATGATGTTGAACATCTGCGAGCCCTGGCAGGGCTGGTTGAAGCTGGTGGTCGCGCCGAGCGCGATGGTGTAGCCGTTCTGGATCGGGAGGTTGCCGACGCGGAAGGCGAGCTTGGAGCTGTTGCCCACCGGAACCACGCCGTTGCGGATGAAGCCGCCGGGGCCGGTGATGCTGTAGTTCACGCTGGTGACTTCGCTGTCGTCGGGCAGCGTAAGGGCCATGCCGAGCTCACCGACTTCGTGATTGCTCGCGCCGATCTTTCCGTTGTCCTTGGTGGACTCGGTTCCACACCCGCCAACGGCCACGGAGCCGATAGCGAGCGCGGCAAGTACGCTCTTGTAGAGTTGCATCGTGATCAATCCTCCTGCCGCTGTTCGTTCCAGCAGCCCGAGGTTGGATAGACGCACTCGGTTACGATTGGGTGCGCAACACGCAACTAATTGAGGTTCGTCTCGTACATCTCTGGGCACGGACAGCTTGCGTCGCTGAAGGTTACCGGCCGCGGAGCGTGAAGACCCTTTGCGCGGTTAATCGTGCACTCAGCTCGTCCTGAGCATTCGCAGTCTGCGAGATCTGAAGGTCGCGTCTGCACTCAACACTACGCGAGCGAGTTCATTCGCGCATCCACAGGTCCATACGAAGAAGTTCCGTGAAATCACTGTTAGGCCATCTGAGAGCCGCAACTCCGTAACAAGGAGGGTCTACGAGGGTCATCGGTTGCCCAGATCGGCAGCAGGAGGAAAGTCACATGAACAAGAAAGCTATCGCATCCGCGCTAGCGCTCGGCCTGGCGAGCACCGCCAGCGCTCAGCTTAAGTTGAAGGGCTCGGACACGCTCTTCGAGATGACCCAGGAGATGCTGACGCTCTGTCAGATCAGCCCCACCGACCTCACCTATGATGGTGGCGGTTCGGGCGGCGGTCAGGCCGCGATGGCCGCGGGCACGCAGCGCGTTGCTCCCATGTCGCGCTTCATCAACGCCGCGGGTTGCAGCGGTGCCGGCCCCGGCGACACGACCACGCGCTCCGGCTACGCCCACTCGCTCGACGCGATCGGCCTCTTCTCCGACAACAAGGAAGACACCACCTGCGACGACCTCGTCCACGACGCCGTCCTCACGATTGACCCGGCGGCCAACGGCAACGCCGGCGGCGACCCTGCCACCGAGTGCCCCAACTGCTCCGGCAACCAGTACACCATCAGCCAGTGGCAGCAGGTCCTCCGCATCGTCTACACCGGCCGTCACGACAACGTCCCCGGCTACAACGAGTGTTCGTTCGACCCGCCCGGCGCCACCGCCGGCGCGCGCAACTGCAGCAGCGACGTCCGCTACACGCTGGTGAACAACTGGGGCAACCTTTTCCAGGGCGGCTGCACCAATCCCGAGTGCACCACCCTCAAGCACGCTTTCCGCCGCGACGACATCTCCGGCACCACCGACACCTTCCTCGCCTTGATCTCCGTCAAGACCATGTTCGCCAGCAACAGCGAATACCAGGGCGCTGACATCTTCTGCAACGGCAGCGAGTTCGAGGACAAGGACCCGATCCGTCGTACCTGCAGCGGCAACGGCGGCACCGGCGGTGAAGACGTCTGCCAGCGCACGACCTTCGCCCGCGAAGTTCCCTCGGTCGGCGTCCGCGTCGGCACCCTCTACCCGCAGCTCGAGAACGTGTGGCCGGCCGTCACCGCCGCCATCGTGCCCCCCGCGGCTGCCCCCGGCGACCTCGGTCTCGTGCTCCCGATCGTGATGCCCACGGATCCGGCCCAGCACTACCCGAACAACAACGCCTGCAACGGCGACTACAAGCTTGCCTCCATGCCCACCTCGACCAACGGCGAAGAGCGCTGCCCGAACGGCGACTTCAAGAACGGCGGTCTTTGCTACTGGCCCGTCGACGACGCGGGTAACTTCGGCTGCGTCGTGCAGTCGAACTTCCGCCCCGGCACCGGCGCGCTCGGCTTCAACAGCAAGATGGACGCCCGCGTGTACAACCTGACCACGCGCCTCCTCAACGGTCAGATCCCCACCGTCTCGCGCAAGCCCTCGGCGGCGCAGAACCCCGCCAACCGCACGTTCATCAACGGCGCCTTCTACCGCATCCATCAGAAGACCGCGGAGACCCAGGCCACCGCCGGCACCTTCTGCCGCGAGACCAACGACACCGCCCAGATCGGCTGCCTCGTGCAGGCCAGCCCCTGCTCGCTCGGCTACGCCGGCCTCGCCGCCCAGACCAGCGACGCCAACGGTGACCCCATCGCCAACACCAACAAGTCCCTCGGTATCCGCGCGCCGCTCGCCAGCGCCGGCATCCAGTACCCCAGCAAGACCACCGCTCGTCGCCTGCTCTCCACGCCGGCTGGCGGCGCCACGGGCACCTGCTCGGACTTCGGCTCGCGCTACCCGCTGTCCCGCAAGCTCTGGTTCAACACCTTCGTGGGCTTCAATAACCTGGCCGCCGGTGGCGCCACGGCCGCCGAGCAGCAGCTCGCTCGCTGCTTCGGCGACCGTCGCTTCACGGACCGCGCTGCCAAGCACGCCGGCTTCATCCTCCTCACGGACAACACCTGCTTGACCGACACCCTCCCCAACCCCGCGACCGTGTTCTCGCCGGACCCCACCTGCACGCTCACGGACGACAACCCCAGCTACGAGTTCTCGACCTGCGCCGTCAACCCCTGAACGCGCTGTACGCCTAGAGCGTAGTGGACGAGCCGGCCTCCGTGATGGGGGTCGGCTCGACTGCTTTTAGCCGCGCGAAGCATCGCCCATCCTCGTTACTTCCCGCGCGGACTCCTCGTGCTGCGCACGCTGCGGACCTCCGAAGGGTGAGAGTTTCGACAATCACTCCGCTGACAACACGTCGTCACAACAGGTGTTTACCAGGGTTTCGATGCCCTGTTGGGCAGCAGGAGGAAAGTCACATGAACAAGAAAGCTATCGCATCCGCGCTAGCGCTCGGCCTGGCGAGCACCGCCAGCGCTCAGCTCAAGCTGAAGGGCTCCGACACGCTCTTCGAGATGACCCAGGAGATGCTGACGCTCTGTCAGATCAGCCCTACCGATCTCACCTATGATGGTGGCGGTTCGAGCGGTGGTCAGTCCGCGATGGCCGCAGGCACCCAGCGCGTGGCTCCGATGTCGCGCTTCATCAACGCCGCCGGCTGCACCGGCGCCGGCCCCGGCGACACCACCACCCGCTCCGGCTACGCCCACTCGCTCGACGCGATCGGCCTCTTCTCCGACAACACCGAAGACACCACCTGCGACGACCTCGTCCACGACGCCGTCCTCACGATTGACCCAGCGGCCAACGGCAACGCCGGCGGCGACCCCGCCACCGAGTGCCCGAACTGCACTGGCAACCAGTACGTCATCAGCCAGTGGCAGCAGGTCCTTCGCATCGTCTACACCGGTCGTCACGACGTGGTCCCCGGCTACAACGAGTGCTCCTTCGACGCGCCCGGTGCCACCGTTGGCGCGCGCCTCTGCAATAGTGACGTACGCAATACCCTGGTGAACAACTGGGGCAACCTCTTCCAGGGCGGCTGCACGGATCCCGAATGCACCAGCCTCCGGCACGCCTTCCGCCGCGACGACATCTCCGGCACCACCGACACCTTCCTTGCTCTGATCTCGGTCAAGGGCATGTTCGCGAGTAACGGCGACTATCAGGGCGCCGACATTTTCTGCAACGGCAGCGAGTTCGAGGATAAGGATCCCATCCGTCGCTTCTGCAGCGGCAACGGCGGCACCAGCGGTGAGAACGTCTGCCAGCGCCTCGTCTATGCTCGCGAGGTTCCCTCGGTCGGCGTCCGCGTCGGCACCCTCTACCCGCAACTCGAGAACGTATGGCCAGCGATCATCGCCGCCGTCGTGCCTCCTGGGCCCGCGGCAGGCGATTTGGGCCTCGTGCTCCCGATCGTGATGCCCACGGATCCCGCCCAGCACTACCCGAACAACAACGCCTGCAACGGCGACTACAAGCTCGCGCCCATGCCCACATCGACGAACGCGGAAGAGCGCTGCCCGAACGGAGACTTCAAGTACGGCGGCCTCTGCTACTGGCCCGTCGACGCCGCAGGTAACTTCGGCTGCCTGGTGCAATCGAACTTCCGCCCCGGCACCGGTGCCATTGGCTTCAACAGCAAAATGGACGCCCGCGTGTACAATCTCACCACGCGTCTCCCCAGCGGTGTGATCCCGACCATCTCGCGCAAGCCCTCGGCCGCGCAGAACCCAGTCAACCGCACGTTCATCAACGGCGCGTTCTACCGCATCCACCAGCGCACCGCGGAGACCCTGGCCACCGCGGGCACTGTGTGCCGCGAGAGCAACGACACTGCGCAGATTGGCTGCCTCGTGCAGGCCAGTCCGTGCTCCATCGGCTACGCGGGTCTCGCGGCGCAGACCAGCGACGCCAACGGTGACCCCGTCGCCAACACCAACAAGTCCCTCGGTATCCGCGCGCCGCTTGCCACGGCGGGTATTCAGTATCCCAGCAAGACCACCGTTCGTCGCTTCCTCGCGACGCCGGCTGGCGGCGCCACCGGCACCTGCGCCGACTACGGCTCGCGCTATCCGCTGTCGCGCAAGCTCTGGTTCAACACCTTCGTGGGCTTCAACAACCTCGCCGCCGCTGGCGCTACGGCCGCCGAGCAGCAGCTCGCGCGTTGCTTCTCTGATCGGCGCTTCGTCGACCGCGCTGCCAAGCACGTCGGCTTCGTCACGCTGACGGACAACACGTGCGTGAGCGACGCGCTGCCGAACCCCGCGACTGCGTTCTCGCCGGACCCCACCTGCACGCTCACGGACGACAACCCGAGCTACGAGTTCTCGAGCTGCGCTGTGAATCCCTGAACGCGCTGCATGCTTAGGGCGTAGTGGATTAGCCGATCCCCGAGAGGGATTGGCTCGACTGCTCTAGCCGCGCGAACGCATCGTCCTTCGCGCGTAGCTTCACCCCAACGACGCGCGCGATGTCGGTGTCACGTGTTACTCCGCGGCGCGGCCAAGCACAACGGGTTCATGCTCATCTCGGACAACAGCTGCTTGACCGACGCCCTCCCGAACTAATTTCGCGCCCGACCCCACGTGCACGCTCACCGACGACAACCCCGGCTACGAGTCCTCGACCTGCACCACCAACCCCTGACCCAACGCACGCTTCGAGCGTCATCGACGAGCCGGCCTACGCTAGGGAGCCACCTCTCGTCCGCGTTTGGACGCACGAGCGGCACGGAGTTGTCACCAATCCGCGTTTCTTCGCCTGCTAGTTTCCCTGCGCCGCGCCCCCCGCGGGGTGGCGGCACTTTCATGTGTGGAGCTTCCGATGGTAACTGGCCTACGCCGAATTCGGCTCCTGGCGCTGGCACTCGCCTGTGCAGAGCTCGCCGCCTGCGGCGACAATCTCGCTGACAAGACGCAAGGTGAGCTCGCCGCTCCAGACGCGGCCGCAGACGTAGAGGACGCCCAAGTTCCCGAGCAAGTCACCGATCTCTCGTGCACGCCCGTAGTCACCTCGGACAACCTCCCAGCGCGCACGGCCGCCATGTCCGAGCGCGGCGGCGGTGGCGGCGGTTCTGCGGCCGTGACCACCGAGCAGCTCTTCCAGGCCTTCAAGGGGCGCTGCGGCAACTGCCACTCGAGCGGCTCGAATTCAGGCAATTTTGCGATTCCTCTGGCCTCCAATTTCGCGACCACCTTCGATTCGGTCGTACTTTCGTATATCCAATCGAACGATCCCGACAAGGTGATGCCCCCAATCGACTCACCCGAGGGCAAGCTCTACCAGGACCGTGCCGCGGACGACCCTGTGCGCAAATTCGCCGAGCTCACCCAGGCGTGGATCGCTGCGGGCAAGCCTGCCGACGCCTTCTTCCCACCCGCCGAAGCAACGCCCGTGGGGGTCGGCTTCACTTTGCCGCGCCGCGTGGGTCTGGCCCTGACCAACCTGGGCAATTGCATTCCGAGCCCGGACCTGGTGGGCACCGAGACCCAGGAGAGCCAAAAGCTCGACGACATGTTCGCGGGTTTGAAGAGCTCCGACGAACTGCCCGATCGCCTCGAAGCAACGGATCTCGTCAGCCTCGACTCCGCGGTGCTCGCAAGCCACGGCGTGATCGGCTTTGCCCCCGCCTACACCCTTTGGGCCGACAACGCCAAGAAGATGCGCGCGGTGCGCGTGCCGCGCGGCAAATCCATCGAATTCGACGCGGCCACGCAGAGCTTCAAAATCCCGGACAACACCCGCTTCTACAAGACCTTCATGCGCGAGGTCGTGGATCACCGCGGCAACAAGAGCTACCGCAAGGTCGAGACCCGGCTCATCGTCGCGCGCGCGGACATCGAGAAAGAAGGCTGCGATCCGGAGCCGCAAGCGCTGTTCGGAACCTACGTGTGGAACGAAGCCGAGACCGAGGCCGTGCTCAACAAGGACCGCTTGCGCAACGGCAGCGGCTTCCGCGACCGCCTCATCACGTACATCACGGACGAGCAAAAGGCCGACGAGCTGATCGCCGAGGGCCCCGAAAACATCCAAGCTGCTCTCGCCGATGCGCACCTTAGCCGCCACTACGGCTTGCCCGGAAGTGAGCGTTGCAATCATTGCCACATGGGCTCCGGATCCAAGAGCTTCATCCTTGGCTTCACGCCGCTCCAGATCAATCGACGCCCGCTGGACCAGGGCGGCGTCATCGAGCCGGCCGAGCGCGATGAACTCAACCAGCTCCAGCGCCTGATCAGCTACGGCGTGATCACCGGGATCGACCCAGCGCACCTCGATCAAGTCAACCTACTGGAGAACTCCCAGGGCGATCGCAAGCCGCGCAATGACTATGAGCTCAGGGCCCAGGGCTACATGGTCGGCAACTGCGCCCACTGCCACAACCCGCGCGGTTATCCCTCACGCCTCGCACGCGAGCTGCGGGACGGCCTCATCTTCGCACCCAGCGCCGAGGACGGGCACGGCATCTTCCAGTTCCCGCTCGACAAGGTCAGCCCACGCATACGCCGCGGCTCCAAGCTCGACCACTCGATCCCGTACCTCTCGCCCTCGCTGTATGACCTCGCTGGCCAAGGCTACTCGTACAAACTCCACGATGAACTGACCAAGAATCCTGACCATACGGTCGACGCTCCTTGGCGCAGCCTGATCTACCGCAACGTGGACGCGCCGTTCTCGTACTCGGCCGATTTCGCCATCTTCCCGCACATGCCCATGGACACGCCCGGTTACGACTGCCGCGCCCGTCGCATTCTAGGCTCGTGGATGGTGAGCATCCCGGCCAAGTTCAAGTACGGGGCACTCGGTTGCGTGGACGCATCGGTCAACCCAAATCGCAACACCATCGACCACCACCTTGGCGAGACGGAAGTCATCATTCGCACGAGTGACAAGGAGTGGACCTATGGCGAGGCCGTGGGCGGCACTCGGCTCACTTCCGATGAGCTTGACGCCATCGAGCACGATCCACAGCAGTACGCAGAGGTCAAACCCAGCGACTCGGACTTCTTGGTGGAGAACCTGCGCGCCCAAGGACGCGTCAAGCAGTTCACGATTAGCTCACGCTACAACGACTGCCAGGACCCTAGCGTCGACATGGTCGACCCGGATATTCTGGCGGGCAAGCGTGTGACCCCGTCCAGCGTGCAAGCCTGGCCCCTGCGCGATGCCGATGGCAAGCCAATGATTGAAGCTGCCCCCGACGCAGGTGTCGATGCTGGGACCTACTATGCCACCTACGACTTCGGCAGCCCGAACGACATAGAGCTCGGCACCACGGGCATGCCTAGCCACTCGCACTGGTCCGAAACCGACCTCACGGAGACCACATCCAAGTGGGAGCCGCGGCGCTCCGATTGGCAGGACCCCGTGGTGGACAAGAAGAAGTCTGCCTGGACCGGACACGACGACGACACCTGGGAGTACTCGGCCATCGACTTGCTCGAGAAACTGCCCAAGGTCGCCGACTACCGTACGTTTGCCACCACCGATCTGCCGGTCACGCACTGGCTCGCGAAGCCCGAGTGCGATCTCTCAGCGCAGCCCAAGGACTCGACGTTCACGGGCGCGCAACGGATGCGCTGGATGGGCGCGGAAGGCTCCTCCGACACCCCCGTGTACATGCAGTCGCCAGGCGCCTTCGTGTTCGGCCAGGTTTGTTCGAGCTGTCATGGCCCGAAGGCAGACTCCAAGGGCCGCCAGGCCGCGACCATCGCCGACATGACGGCGGGCGAGACGCGCGTCGCGAACCTGCGCGACGGTTTGCTCGGACCACCCGGAGCAGCCGGCGGCAACATTGCGCGCATCTTCGATGTGGGCAGCGGCGTAGCCGCCGAAGACTGGGCCGCGCGCTACGTGGTGTGGATGGGCTTGGGTGGAACGACACGAACCATCCCAGCACCGGTGTTGGGTCTCGTGTTCAACAACAACGTCTTCGGCGAGCCCCGCGGTGGCGGCACCACGATTGCGGCTACTGACGCCAACATGCTCACCGTGCCACGCAAGCTGTGTCAGAATTTGCTCGACGCGAGCGAGGGCCTCACCTCCTCAGGCTTCACTCTGAGCGGAGATCCCAACTCAGATGCCGTGTGGGGCGTACGCGATCCTTATGCCCATGGAAGCGCCAAAGATGTGCTGCTCTCCACGAGCGGCGATCGCGAGATGTGGGAGCGCATTTGCTCCTTCCAGAATCTAAAGCCTCTGATCGTCGTGGAGCCGGTCTACGGCAAGGATGAAGCCAAGAACCTCATCGTGAGCTCGCTGAAAGTGAACTTTGCGCCCCGCGAGTCCTATGGGAGCACTCGTGCCGTGGGCGATCCACGCCGCGTCGATGCCTCTGGGCAACCCCTCAACGGCATTTCAGCCGGTATCCACGACGACAATCCCGAGCCCTGGTGCATCGTCAATCCCACGGGTGCTCAAGCAGACGCGCTCAATGCGTACCTGGCGGCCCTTGATGCCTCGAAGGCCCCCCTCTGCCCCCCCGAGCTGCAACCCGGTACGACTGCGATGCTGAACTACGACCTTCCTTCGGTGGCAGAGAACCCAGACCAAAAGACAGGCCGCGCGTCGATGGAAATCTGGAGCATCCGTGGCGCCATGAACGCGGGCCTCGCCGTGTACCTCTATCTCGAAGCGCTCACGCACGGGAAGCCCGCGGCGGTGCCCTACGACCACTGCGAAGAGCTCAACGTCACCGACACGGGCGCTGAAGTGATGTGCGGGCCCTGAGCGCCGCGGGTCCACGCGAGGAGCAACCATGGCGATCTCTCAAACCGCCGATCAGCTCCTGGCGACGGGCCTCGCGCACCATCGCCAGGGAGATCACAAGGCAGCCGAGCGTTGCTATCGCGCCGTCTTGCAGGACCGGCCGACGCACACACAGGCGCTCTACCTGAGCAGCGTGATCGCGCTCGAATCAGGGCGCTTCGACGACGCAGTCGCCTTGTTGGAATCGGCCGTCGCTCAAGCGCCCAAACAGGTCGTGCTGTGGTGCAACTTGGGAGAGGCCCTGCGGCGCTCCGGCCGCCTGGAGAGCGCAACGGCTAGCCTGGAACGCGCAGTCGAGTTGGGCCCGGAGCACGCGGAGGCCCACGCCAACCTGGGTCTGACCTTCTTTCAGCGTCGCAAGTGGGCCCAGGCCGCTGCCTGCTGTCAGCTCGCGCTGAGCTTGAATCCGGCGCTGTCCATGTGCAGCGAGCTGCTGATCGACTCCTTGCGTGAGCTCGGAGAGCACACACGCGCGTGCGCTGCCTACGAACGCTTCGCTGCGGCCAACCGCGGTAGCAGCGGAGTCCATGTGGCCATTGCACGGGTCCTGCTCGCGCTGGGTCGGGTAGACGCAGCCGTGACGCATTGCGAAGCAGCGCTTACCGCGGGTCCCCGCAGCGCCCACGCGCTGAGTGTCCAGGCGCTCGCCGTGAGTGCTCGCGGAGAGGCCACGCGCGCCACGCGTCTGCTGCGCGAAGCCATCGCGCTCGAACCTGCGAACGCCCCGATCCACAGCCACCTCGTGTTTTCCCTGATGTACGACCCTGCGGTCGAGTCCGACGAGATCGCCCAGGAAGCCCGCAGCTACCAGGCTCGCCATCTGCGCGCGATTCCGCGCGTCGAGCACTCTCGCGCCCAAGACCCCGAGCGACGACTGCGCATTGGCTACGTTTCGGGTGACTTCAAGCTGCACGCGGCGACGATGTTCATGTTGCCCCTGCTGCGGCACCATGATCGTTCGGAGTTCGACTTCCACTGCTACGCCAACGTGAGCCAGCCCGACGCGGTGACCGAGGACTTCCAGGCGCTGGCCGACGTGTACCGCGACATCGTCGCCCTCGATGACGCCTCCGCGGCACGCCTGATCCGCGACGACCGCGTCGACATCCTCGTCGATCTCAGCATGCACTCGGAGGGCCACCGCCTGGGGGTCTTCGCCCACAAGCCCGCGCCCGTTCAGGTCTCCTGGCTGGCGTATCCGGGCACCACCGGGGTCTCGGCCATCGACTATCGGCTGACCGATCTGCAGCTCGATCCCGCAGGAGCAGTCGAGCAGGAATCCTACACCGAGCGCCCCTGGCATTTGCCGCACAGCTTCTGGTGCTACGACCCGCTGGTCGAAGGCATCTTCCCGAATGCACCGCCGGCCCTCACGGCTGGTCACGTCACGTTCGGCAGCCTGAACAATCACCGCAAGGTCAACGACCTCACGCTCACGCTCTGGGCGCGTGTGTTGGCCGCCGTGCCCGGCTCTCGCTTCCTGATGCTGGCGCCGGAAGGTGAAGCGCGCGTGCGCGCACTCTCGACCTTCGCGCGCTTCGGGGTCGAAGAAGATCGCGTGACGTTCGTGGCAGCGGGCATGCGACGCGACGTCTACCTGCGGACCTATCATCGCATCGACTGCTGTCTCGACGCGCTGCCCTTTCATGGCGGAACCACGAGCTTCGACGCCTGGTGGATGGGCGTGCCCGTGATCAGCTTGGTCGGGAAGACGGTGGTCGGTCGCATGGGCGCAAGCATCGCTTGCAACCTTCGTGTGACGAACCTCGTCGCGCACTCTTCCGAGGAATACGTGGCCTGCGCAGCCTCGTTAGCGCGTGACCTCGGTGAGCTCGCAACGCTTCGAAAAGAATTGCGAACTCGCATGGAATCCTCGGTATTGATGGACGCTTCGCGTTTCGCGCGGGAGCTCGAGGTCAGCTATCGCGAGATGTGGCGACAATGGTGTCTGGGCTAGCTTTGGGGATCACCCCCAGACGGGGAAACGTTGCGCGTTTCACCCACTCTTGGCACCAAACCGTCACAAACCATCACTACTTCAGGGGCACACAAACTCTCGAACCTAGACGGAGTCGATACGAATGACGATGCTCAAGCGCACCCTCCTGGCTCTCACGCTGGCGAGCTCCACCGCACAACTCGCCGCTTGCGGCAGCGATGAACCTTCGGACGGCCCTTCGCACCAGGGCGACGGCGACGGCGACGGCGATGCCAGCATCCCGACGGGCGACGGCGACGCTGGCAACCAGGGCGACGGTGGGACGACCCCCGAAGGCGAGAAGGGCCCCGAGCTTCCCTCCTGCCCCTCCGATCCTCACATCACGGCCGACGCCACCAACAAGGTCTGCCTGATCAGCGCGCCCAAGGGCAACGAGATCAAGACCAACCTCACGCTCAGCCGCGTGAAGGACTACAAGGGCTACGTGTTCCAGGGTGTCGTGTACGTCGGTGAAGACGTCGGCCACGACGCGACCCCGGCCGCTGGCAAGGCCCAGGCGACCCTCACCATCACGCCCGGCACCGACCTGGCCGGCCTCGACAACACCTCCGGTCTCGCCATCAACCGCGGCTCCAAGCTGATCGCCGAAGGCCTCAAGACCGCGCCCATCACCTTCACCAGCGTCAACGCGCTGCTCGGCACCGGCGTCGCGGCGCCCACCGACTGGGGTGGCGTCGTGCTGATGGGCCGCGCCACGCAGAACGTCGGCGTGGACCCCGTCACCGAGCTCGACACCGGCTCCTACGGCGGCGCTGACGACCACGACAACAGCGGCTCGCTCAAGTACGTCCGCGTGATGTTCTCCGGCGCGCGCAGCTCCAAGGAGAAGGAGTTCAACGGCATCACGCTCTACGCGGTCGGCGACGCCACCAAGATCGAGTACGTGCAGGTCCACGCGGGCAGCGACGACGGCATCGAGTTCTTCGGCGGCACGGTGAACGTCAAGCACGTCGTGATCAGCGGCGGCGGCGACGACAACCTCGACTGGACCGATGGCTGGCGCGGCAAGGCCCAGTTCGTGCTCGCCAAGCAGGTCCCGAACTTCGGTGACAACGGCCTCGAGGCCGACAACCAGAAGACCAACAACTCCCTCATCCCCGTGTCCGAGCCCACGCTGGCCAACCTGACCTTCCTGGGCCAGGTCACGGCCCCCGGCGAGAGCGGTCCCAACGGCTTCCTGCTGCGCGCCGGAACCAAGGGCCACATCTACAGCGCCGTGGCCACCAACTTCAAGAACAGCTGCGTCAACGTCGACGGCGACGTGAGCCAGGCTTTCGTGGGCACCGACGCCCTCACGATGGTGTCCAGCCGCATCTCCTGCTCCGTGAGCTACCTCGGCAAGGGCGAGCAGCTCTTCACGGGCTCTGCCACCAACCAGGTGCTGCCCTCGGCCGACGTGTTCGACAACGCCTACATGCCCAAGGCCGACTCCGGCCTGCTCACCGGCGGCACCGTCCCGGCCAACGATCCCTTCTTCGAGAACGTGCCCTACATCGGCGCGTTCGGCACCGAAGACTGGACCGCCGGCTGGACCGCGTACCCCGACTTCCAGCCCAAGTGACCTGACCTCGTGAGAGCCCCCAAAGGCCCCTCACGCGCAGGTTGAACCCGAAGCGGCCGCCATTTCATGGCAGGCCGCTTCTTCGTTTTGTGACGAAACGAAGGCAACGCGGAGATCGCGCCCCGGCCCCGCGATCACGCCGGAAAAGCCCTGCTTATTCGAATGACTCCCGTGGCACAGACATTTCGGAGTCGGTCGAAACGTTGCTGCCATTCCGCCATTTAGCAACACAGTTGTCACAAAGCGGCCTTAGAAGCTGGCCTGCACCCCACATCGGGTACGGCTCAATCCTCGCGTGGAGCCCCCGCTGCGCGAGGTGACCCCGCCCGTGCTGGGCATGAGGAGGCTCGCTTTGTCTGCCCTACGATCGTTGTCTGCTGCGCTGCTGATTTTGTGTGGGTCTTTACTGGGTGCACAGCACGTCCGTGCTCAGCCCACCGTCGAAGCAGCCCAGCAAGAACAAGGTGCCGTGCACCTGGTGCTCTTCGGCACCTCCGACCAGCTCCTCGCGGGAGTCACCGTCGAGATCGATGGCCAGAGCGCCCAGACGGCTCAGGACGGCAGCGTCACCGCGACGCCGACGCCTGGTACGCACAAGCTTCGCCTGCGCGTGCCGCACGCTCTGGTGCCCGAGGCGCCCACGCAGGATGCCGAGTGGGTCGTCGACGTGTCCGACGTTGCCGTGCTGGCCAATCAGACCACCGAGGTGATGGTCACGTTGAGCCCCTCGGGCGGCATCGCCGGCCTCGACATCCAGGCGCCCGAGGCCGCTGGCGGCAGCCACAGCCTGCAGCGCGAGTTCCAGGAGAAGGTCGCCGAGCAACCGGCCGGCACCATCCAGGGCACCGTGACGGCCAAGGAAGATGGCAGCCCCGTGGCGGGCGCGCGTGTCTACGTGCGCGGCGCGCCCGTGGAGACCGCGACCGATGACAACGGCTTTTTCACGCTCACCATGCCGGCGGGCAAGTGTCAGCTCGCGGTGGTGCATCCCTCGTATGCGACGCAATCGGTGCCCGACGTGGAAGTGCGCGGCGGTAAGGTCAACGCGGTCACGGCGCAGCTGAGCCCTGCCTCGATGGAAATCGACGAGTTCCTGGTCACCGCGCCGCACATCGAGGGCGGTATCGCGAGCTTGATCTCCGAGCGACGCGAGAGCTCCAACGTGGCCGACGTGATCGGCGCCGAGCAGATGTCCCGCTCGGGTGCCACCAACGCCGCCTCCGCGCTGTCGCGCGTCACGGGCCTCACCGTGGTCGACGGCAAGTTCGTGGTCGTGCGCGGTATGGGCGAGCGCTACTCGAGCATGCTCGTGAACAACATGTTCGTGCCGAGCCCCGAGCCCACCCGTCGCGTGGTGCCGCTCGATCTGTTCCCGGCCGGCATCCTCGATAGCGTGGTCGTGCAGAAGACCTTCTCGCCCGACGCACCGGCGGAGTTCGGCGGCGGCGTGATCCAGCTGCGTACCCGCAGCTATCCGGACCGCTTCATGGCCAACGTCTCGGTGGGTGGCGGCGTCAACTCGCAGTCCACCTTCCGCAACAACCTCAACTACAGCGGCGGCAAGCGCGACTACCTCGGCATCGACGACGGCAATCGCGCGCTGCCGGGACCCATCGATCACTCCAAGAAGATCACCAAGTTCAACGCGCTGACGGGCGGCTACACGGACGAGGAGCGCGCCAAGTACGGCAAGATGCTGCGCAACGATCTGCAGGAGAAGCGCGAGCGCACGCTGCCCGACCTCACGCTGACGGGCTCCATCGGCAACCGCTGGAACCTGCGCCACGCCAAGATCGGCTTCGTGGCGGCGCTCGGCTACCGCAGCCAGACGCGCGCCCTGCGCGACAGCCTGCTGCGCAGCGTGACCAACACCGGCTCCAAGCTGCAGATCGACAACGACCTGCGCGTGAACAACACGGAGCGCCAGATCTCCACCAGCGGCTTCCTGGACTGGGGCGTCGAGTTCTCGGAGCGCAACAAGCTCAAGTTCACCAGCATGCTGCTGCGTCAGACCGACGACACCACCACGCAGCTGAGCGGCAAGTTCGGCACCGGCGGCGGCAGCACCACGCCCGACAGCGTGCAGACCCGGCTCGGCTGGATCGAGCGTCAGCTCTTCGATCAGCAGATCTCCGGCAAGCACATCATCCCCAAGCTGAACGACTTCCAGCTCGACTGGCGCTACTCGTTCGCTCAGGCCAACCGCAACGAGCCCGACCGCCGCGACTACTTCTACAGCGACAATGGCTCGGGCAGCTTCGAGCTGTCGCAGGCCGCCGGCGACTACGAGCGCCAGTGGGGCACGCTCACGGACCGCACCTATCAGGTGGGCCTCGACCTCACCCAGCCCATCAACATCTGGTCGCAGCTCAAGGCCAAGGCCAAGGTGGGCGGCCTAGTGTACTGGCGCAACCGCGACTCGCACGTGCGCCGCTTCGAGTTCCAGGGCGGGCTCGACCCGATGACCCTGGCCAAGCCCATCAACCAGATCTACACGCCCCAGCGCATCGACTCGGGCGCCGTGAACCTGATCGAGACCACCTTCGCCCAGGACTCCTATACCGCCAAGATGCAGCTCAACGCGGCCTACGCGATGCTCGAGCTGCCGCTGCTGAAGAACCTCGACATCATGGGCGGCGCCCGAGTGGAGCAGGCCATCATCTCGGTGACCAGCTTCGACCAGTTCAACCCGCTGGCCGGCGCCGAAAAGGCCGAGCTCAGCAAGACGCCCGACGTGCTGCCCGCCATCACGGCCACCTGGCGCTTCGCCGAAGACTTCCAGCTGCGCGCTGGCTACGGCAAGACCGTGAACCGCCCCGATCTGCGCGAGCTCTCGACGTCGTCCTACTACGACATCGAGACCGCCAGCACCTTCGCCGGTGTGCCCACGCTCAAGCGCGCCTTGATCGACAACGTGGACGGCCGCCTCGAGTACTACTTCAGCAGCGACGAAGTGTTCTCGGTGGGTGCCTTCTACAAGCGCTTCAAGGACCCGATCGAGACCGTGTTCCGCAACTCGGCGGACGTGCTGTACACGTTGCAGAACTCGGACAAGGCGCGCCTGTTCGGCCTCGAGATCGAAGGTCGCAAGCGCCTGGGCTTCCTCGCCGAAGCGCTCGACACCCTGTTCATCGCGGGCAACTTCTCCTGGATCGACTCCGAGGTGACCTACACCCCGGACGGCCTCAAGAAGACCTCGCGCCCGCTGCAGAGCCAGAGCCCCTGGGTCGTGAACGCCCAGCTCGGCTACGACGACGACGTCGAAGGCGGCAGCGGCACCGCGGTCTCGCTGCTCTACAACATCAGCGGTCCGCGCCTGCGCGCCATCGGTAACGCGATGGCCGGCATCCCGGATCAGTACGAGCAGCCTTTCCACCAGCTGGACCTGGTGGCGAGCCAGCGCCTGCCGCACAACCTGCAGCTCGGCCTGCGCGGACAGAACCTGCTCAACGCCACCCAGCGCTGGACCCAGGGCCACATCACCACGCGCGAGTTCAAGCGCGGTGTCTACATCGTGGCCAACCTGGCCTGGAGCTACTGATACGCTAGGGCTACTGGTTGTCCGAGCTGCTCATTCTTGTGAGAATGGAGACGTAAACGATGCGAACCCTGCTCGTGCTTTCGTTGTGTGTGCTCTGCGGCTGCGCCTCGGCGCCGAAAAAAGAAGGCTATTCGAAGGTGATTTCGCCGGCTCAGTCCGGCAATCCCACCTCCTGGGACGAGAACGAGATGCGGGCCCCGGTGGCCATCCGCACGCTGCGGCGCACCCCCGAAGCGAGCTTCCATCTGGCGCGCATCAAGGCCGAGCTCGGACGTCGCCTGCACGAGAAGTCGGATCTCACGCTGGTGGTCGTGAATGGCCAGCTGGAGCTCTCGCTGGGCGACGAGACGGTCCAGGCCGGCGCCGGCGACGTGGTGGAGATCCCGCGCGGCACGCCCTACGCAGTGCTCAACAAGGGCCGCGACGCGGGCGTCCTGTACCTGGTGTTCACGCCCGGCCTGGCCGATGACGACACGCGCAACCGTCCGGTCGCGACCAGCGAAAGCTCCTGGCGCTGGAACCTCTGGCTGCAGTGAGCCGCGCTGTGCGCCGAGCGCGGCGTGCGGAAACTAGAACTTGTGCCTGAATCCGGCGCTCAGCGCGTACTCCACCGCGCCGATGCCGCGCACCGACGTGAACGTGCTGCCTAGATCGCTCTGCACCAGCAGATCGAAGCTGTGGCTCACCGGCAGCGCGAACGTGAGCAGGCCGCGCAGGTAAGGACGGACCTCGGTGCTGCTCGACGCATGGGTGGCGACGAGGACGCCGAAGCTGAGACCAAGGTCGAGTTCGAAGTCGGGAGAGACGAAGCGCCGCTGGAGCATCGCGAGCGCAGCACGGCGCGCCTTCTGGAACGGCTCGGGCTGTCCTCGCGCGCCCAGGTAGCTGAGCCCAAAGTCGAAGCGAGGGTAGCGGCGCAGGAGGTTCACCTCGTAGCGCAGGAACGCGCCCCCCTTGGTGACACCACCTCCCGCCAACAGGCCGAGCGCCACGTCCTGGCGACGCCGTTCGATCGCGGGCTCGGGCGCTGTCGGCCAGGCCGGGATTGGCGCGGGGCGATAGCTACGCTGCGCATACGGCGGTGCCCAGGGGTTGATGGGACTGCCCGGATTGAAATAGGGGTCCCAGGCTCCGAAGCGACGGTAGGTGGTGTCCCACGGGTCGAGCACCTCGAGCTCGGGCCGGCTGGGCCAGCCAGCCTGGTGCCGCGGGTCGACGCAGATCATGCCGGAGGGGCAAAATGGATCTTGGACCTCGCCCACGTCGAGTCGCGCGAAGGCATCGGCCCACAACATCTCCAGAATGGCTTTCACCATCACTGCGACGGGGTCCGCGCCCAACTCGCTGCGTGAGAGCTGCCGCCAGACCTCGGCCCTCTGCAGCGGGGTCACGCGCAACACCAGGCTGTGCTCGTCGAGGCCGGCAAAGATGCTCGCGTGGACACGGCGAGCCCGCGGATCCATCAGGGGCACCACGTCGCGTGCCAGCGCCTCGCTCAAGCGCCGACGCAGCTCGTTGGCCAGAAGCTCATCCAGGCCCTGGGTCAAGAGCAACACCGGAGACAGCATCGAGCTTGGGTGACTCTCGGGCGTGGCGACGGGCGGGCGCGCGCCAGTGGAAGCCGGCGGCACGTCGGTCGCGGGCTCGGAAGCCTGGGCAGGCTGGGCTTGGTCCTGCGTCGGTGCGGTCTGCGTGGGTGTCGGTGAGGGCTCCTGGGCCCGCGCGCGAGCGAAGCAACCACCCGCGATTAACCAGAGCGTGAGCAGCGCGACGGAGACCCCCCGTCCGCCCGCACTGTTCGACCTTTTCTCACGCGCGCGTCCAAACCGCGCCCCCGCTTGCCTCGTCCTGGTCATCGACTGGCGATGCTAACGCGAAAGTCCTCGGGCTTGCCGGCCTCCGGCGACCTGGCCGCGAGCGAACTAGGCCGCGTCCTCGAGCAACCCTGCGCGCTTGAGCAGGGCCTTGGGACTCGGCTCGCGCCCCATGAAGGCCGTGTAGAGCTCCATCGGATCGGCTTCGTTCCCGCGAGAAAGCACACGCGAGCGGAATTCCTCGCCGACCTCCCGGCTCAGCACCCCGGCGTCGGCGAAGCGCGAGAACGCGTCGGCCTCCAGTACCTCGGCCCATTTGTAACTGTAATAACCAGCGGCGTAGCCCACGGGCGAAGCGAACAGGTGAGTGAAGCCCGCGATCATCGCGTAGTCCTCGGGCAGCACACTGGGGGCGTGAGCCTGGAAAATGCCTCGCGCGTACTCGATCACATCCCCGTCCCGCGCCGGCTCGTACTCGATGTGCATACGTAGATCGGCAGCGCCGAGCCCGAGCTGCCGCATCTGCGCGTTGGCGGCGCGGAAGGTCCGGGTGCGGGCGAGCTTGGTCAATAGCTCGTCCGGAATGGGAGCCTTGGTCTGGTAGTGGCGCGCGAACGAGTCGAGCACCGCACGCTCCCAGCAGAAGTTCTCCATGATCATCGAGGGCAACTCGACGAAGTCCCAGGCCACGCGCGTACCGGCGAGGGATCGCACCTTGGGCCTGCCGAGCAAGTGGTGCAGCAGGTGACCGAACTCGTGGAACAGGGTCTCCACGTCCTGGTGGGTCAGGAGCGCCGGCTTGTCACCCACGGGCGGGCTCGCATTGGCGCACATCACACCGAGGTGCTTGCTATGGCGGCTGCCGGGCAAGCCCGTAATGAAGTCGGCCATCCAGGCGCCGCCGCGCTTGGACTCACGCGGATAGAGGTCCGCGTAGAACGCGCCGATCTCGTGCTCAGGGCCCTCCCCCTTGCCGTTGAGGACCACGTAGTAGCGAACGTCCGGGTGGTAGGTCGGCACGTTCTTGCGCTGACGGACCTGAATCCCGTAGATGCGCTCGACCAGCGAAAACAGCCCCTCGAGCACCGCGTCCACCGAGAAATAGGGGCGCAACAGCTCCTCGTCGAAGTCGTAGCGACTCTTGCGCAGCTTCTCCGCGTAGTAGCTGACGTCCCAGGGCTCCAACGCCTTCGCCTGCGGCCCCTCGAGCTCGCGTCGGAACTCCAGGAGTTCTTGATTCTCGCGCTCGAAGTGCTGCTCCGTGGCGGCGCGCAGCTCGTCCAGGAAGGACACGGCCTTGGCTCCGGTCTTGGCCATGCGATCCTCGAGGTTGAGGTCAGCGAAGTTCGCGAACCCCAGCAGCCGCGCCTTCTCCTTCCGCAGCCGCAGGATGTCCTTGATGAGAGCCCGATTGTCGTGGGGTGCCTTGGTGGCCCGGGTGTTGAAGCCCCGGTAGAACTGCTCGCGCAGCCCCGCGTCGTCCGCGTAGCTCATGATCGCGACGTAGCTCGGCTGTTGCAGCGTGAAGCGGTAGCTGCCGGCCTTTCCGCGCGCCTTGGCGCTCTCGGCCGCCGCGTCCAGGGCGCTCTCGGGCAGGCCCCCGAGCCGCGACGTGTCGGGCAGGATGAGCTCGAAGGCGTTGGTGGCGTCGAGCAGGTTCTGTGAGTACTGCGTGGTGAGCTTGGATAGCTCCACGCTGAGCTGCGACAGCTGCTTCTTACGATCGTCGTCGAGCTCGGCCCCGTGGCGCTTGAAGTCGTCCAGGGTCTGGCTCAAGAACCGCGCCTTGGCCGTCTCGAGCCCCTTGGCGTCGGCGGTGGCGGCGTAGGCCTTGAGGGCAGCGTAGAGGTCCGCGTCGAGCGGGATGCTCGCGTAGAACTCGCTGATCTTGGGCTGCACCGCGTTGTAGGCCTCGCGCAGGGCGGGGGTGGTGGCCACGGCCTCCAGGTGCCCCACGATGGCCATCGCGTGTTCCAGCTCCTCGGTCGCTCCGTCGAGCACGCCGAGCGTGTTCTCGTACGTGCGGGGCCCGCTTACCTGGGTGATGGCTTTCAAACGCGCACGGGATCGCGTGAGCAGGGCGTCGACGGCTTCTTCCACGTGTTCGGCCGCGATGGCATCGAACGGGACGTCGAAATCGTAGGCAAGCAGAGGATTTGCGGCTTCAGGCATGTTTGGAGTGTAGCCCAGGGCAAAAATCAGGTGGCGAGCAGGTTTCAGCCCGGGAGAAACGTCCATTTCCCCGCAGTTTAAGCGAGCCCAGTCGGCCGCCCTCGGGTTGCCGAGGGGGGGTACCCGTGTCAAACACGGCGGCTTTATGACCACGCCGACTCGCCCCGATCTGCGCAACATCGCCATCATCGCTCACGTTGACCACGGGAAAACCACCCTCGTCGACGCCATGCTCAAGCAGACCGGCACGTTCAGAGAGAACGAGGCCGTGGCTGACCGCGTGATGGACTCGAACGACCTCGAGCGCGAGCGCGGCATCACCATCCTCGCCAAGAACGCCTCCTGCTCCTACAAGGGCGTGCGCATCAACATCATCGACACCCCCGGCCACGCCGACTTCGGTGGTGAGGTGGAGCGCACCATCAGCATGGCGGACGGCGTGCTCCTGCTGGTGGACGCCGCCGAGGGCCCGCTGCCGCAGACGCGCTTCGTGCTCAGCAAGGCGCTCGAGCTGGGCATCCCGGTGGTGGTCGTGATCAACAAGATCGACCGTCCCGACGCGCGTCCCGACGAAGTGCTCACCGAGACCTTCGACCTGTTCTGCGAGCTCGAGGCGAGCGAGGAGCAGCTCGACTTCGGCACCGTGTACACCATCGCGAAGCACGGCCTGGCCAAGCTCGCCCTCACGGACGAAACGAACGATCTTTCGCCGCTCCTCGAGACCATCCTGACGCGCGTGCACCCGCCCAAGGCCGACGTGGAGGGTGGGCTCCAGATGCTCGTCACCAACGTCGAGTACGACGAGTACGTGGGTCGTTTGGCCGTGGGCAAGATCCGCCGCGGCAAGGTCAAAGCCGGCGACCAAGTCCTACGCATGACCGACGCGGGCAATACGCAGCACAAGGTCAGCATGCTGTACGGCATGCGCGGCGTGAAGCGCACCTCGCTCGATGAGGCCAGCGCCGGCGACATCGTGATGATCGCTGGCATGGACGAGGTGAACATCGGCGACACCATCGCCTCGCCGACCGTGCCCGAGGCGCTGCCGCGCATCGTGGTCGAGGAGCCCACGATCAAGGTGCGTTTCCACGTGAACAGCTCTCCGTTCGCCGGCAAGAGCGGCAAGTGGGTCACCTCGCGCCACCTGCGCGACCGCCTCGAGCGCGAGATGCGCAAGAACCTGGCGATGAAGATGGAAGAGACGGACACCCCCGACGCCTTCACGGTGTACGGCCGCGGTGAGCTGATGATCGCCATCTTGCTCGAGAACATGCGCCGCGAGGGCTACGAGGTCGCGGTCTCCATGCCCGAGGTCGTCACCAAGGAGATCGACGGCGTGCTCAGCGAGCCCGTGGAGCGCGTCATCGTCGACGTGCCCGACGAGTACGTGGGCGCCATCACGCAGCGTCTCGGCGAGCGCCGTGGCCGCATGGACAAGATGATGAACCTGGGCTTCGGGCGTTCACGCGTGGAGTTCGTGGTGCCTTCGCGTGGCCTCATCGGCTTCCGCGGCATGTTCCTCACGGACACGCGCGGCACCGGCCTCCTCAACACCCAGTTCCACGGCTGGCAGGCCTTCAGCGGTTCCATGCAGCTGCGTCCCAACGGCGCCATGGTGAGCGACCGTCAGGGCACCGCCATCCCCTACGCTCTGTTCAACCTGCAGCCCCGCGGCATCATGTTCGTTCCGCCGGGTGTGGACGTCTACGAGGGCATGATCATCGGCGAGCACAATCGCGAGAACGACCTCGACGTGAACGCCTGCCGCGAGAAGAAGCTCACCAACATCCGTGCGGCCGGCCGCGATGAGAACATCATCCTCACGCCGCCGCGCAACATGACCATCGAGCTCGCGATGGAGTGGATCGACGGCGACGAGCTGGTGGAGATCACCCCCGACGCCGTGCGCGTGCGCAAGAAGATCCTCGAGTGTAGCCGCCGCCCCAAGCGCACCTGATCGCCGCGACGGCTGGGAGGGCGCGTGCCCTCCCGTGAGCGCAGCGAACCTCGCGGATGGATGGGTTCCGGCGCGGCGTTGCCGCGACGGGCGGGAGGGAGCGTGCCCTCCCGCAAACAAGCTATCCTTGTCCCATGGCACTCGATCCCATCCTGGCGCCTGAAGCGCTCTCTCACCTGGAACAACCCGTTCTGCTCGACTGTCGGGCTGGAGCCAAGGCTCGAGCGGACTTCGAGAGCGGGCACCTACGCGGAGCCATCTTCGCGGATCTCGAGCGGGACCTCGCGCACCCCCAGGCCCCCGAGCACGGTGGGCGCCACCCCCTGCCCGACGTGTCCACCTTCGCAGCCACGCTGGGCAGGTGGGGCATCACGCCCGAGTCCCACGTAGTCGCCTACGACGACCAGGCGGGCGCCAACGCCGCAGCCCGACTGTGGTGGATGTTGCGGGCGCTGGGCCACGCCAAGGTGCAGATCCTGGACGGCGGATTGCCGGCCGCCGTCGCAGCGGGCCACGCGCTCACCGACGAGCGCCCTAGTGTCGCGCCCAAGCCGCCCTACCCCACGCTCGGCTTTGGGCTTCCCGTGGCGGATATCACCGAGGTCGATCGGGTGCGCACCGCGCGGGATCATCGCGTGCTCGATGTGCGCGCGGCGTTTCGCTACCGCGGCGAGAGCGAGCCCATCGATCCCGTGGCAGGCCACATCCCGGGTGCGCAGAACCTGCCGTTCGGAGAGAACCTGCTCGACGGTCGGTTTCGCTCCGCCAAGGAGCTGCGCGCACTCTACCGCGAACTGCTGGGGGATGTACCGAGTGAGAACCTGATCGTGCACTGCGGCTCGGGCGTCACCGCTTGTCACACGCTGGCAGCGCTCGAACGGGCAGGCATCCAGGGCGCGAAGCTCTACGTGGGCTCCTGGAGCGAGTGGTGCCGCGACCCGGCGCGCCCACGCGAGCCCTGATCCCAGCCTGGACGCAGCGAGCTACTCGCCCGTGTGATCGAGCGGCTCGGGGTCAGCATCCCCCGTCGGCTCCACGGCCGAAGCGCGAGCGGGCGCGGCCGGAAGCTTGACCCAGAACACGCTGCCGCCGCGCTCGCGGGGTCGCATGTTGACGGTGCCGTGCATGGCTTCCACCAGGTGCTTGACGATGGAGAGTCCGAGGCCGGTGCCGCCCATGTCGCGCGATCGGCCTGGATCCACACGATAGAAGCGCTCGAAGAGCCGCGCACGGTGCGATTCGGGCACCCCCGGGCCGGTATCCCAGACTTCGAAGATCGCACAATCGTGGTCGCGCCTGGCCTCGAGCCCGATCACGCCGCCCTTCGGGGTGTACTTGATGGCGTTGTCGACCAAGTTCACCAGCACGTGCTCCAGCGAGCGGGCATCGGCGACGAACTCGAGGTCGTCCTCCACCTGCACCTCGAAGGTGAGGCCACGACCGAGGGCGCGCGTCTCGAGCAGGTCGAGCACTGCGCCCACCGGGCCTTCGGCCGTCATGGGCTTGAGGTCGACCTCGTAGCTGCCCGCCTCGATGCGCGATAGATCGAGCAGCTCGTTGACCAAGCGCGACAGGCGCTCGGCGTTGCGCTGTACGGCCCCAAGGAACTCCTGGCTGCGCAGCGGGTCCGACAGCGCCCCCCCTGCCAGCGTCTCCACGTTGGCGCTGATGATGCTCACGGGCGTGCGCAGCTCGTGGGAGACGTTGGCTACGAAGTCGCGGCGCATGGTCTCCAGCTTGCGCAGCTCGGTCACGTCGCGCAGCACGAGCACGCTCTGCTTGCGTGAGCCCTCCGGCGCGGCCGTGGCGGAGAGCGTGCGGCGGGGCGGTCCTTGCCAGGTAAACTCCGCGTGCGCGGTCTCGCCCGCCTTGGCGCGCTCCACGATCTCGAGCAGCGCCGGCACCCGAATGACCTCGATCAACGGCGTCCCAGTGGGCGCGCGCGGGAGTCCAAGCAGGCGCAGCGCGGAGCGGTTGATCTCGGTGACCTGGAGCTTGTTGTCGATGGCGAGCACTGCGTCCGTCAAGCTCTCCAGGATGGCACCGATGCGGTCACGCTCGACGCTCAGGGTGCGCATGGTGCGCTCGAGCTCGTCCGCCATGTGATTGAAGGATCCCGCCAACCCTCCGAGCTCGTCTCCGGGTTCCACGGAGAGCCGCTCGCCGCCCGCACCGCTAGCCAGCACACGCGCGCGCGACACCAGACGCATCAAGCTGCGAGAGGCGAAGTAGGAGGCAAGTCCGCCCATCATGGCGGCCACGGCCAAGCCGAGCAGCACGGCGCCCGTGATGAGCCAGCGCATCTGCGAGATCAGGGCATCGACGTAGGCCAGCGACATGGCCACACGCACCACACCATCACCGTCGGCACGCTTGAAGGGCACGGCCAGATACATCATCTGCGCGCGCACCGTGTTGCTGTAGCGCGAGGAGAGACCACGCCCGTCTTGCTTGGCGTGCATCACCTCTGGCCGGGTGCCGTGGTTGTCGAGCCCGGCGAGCTCCGACTCCGACAAGGACGAATCCGCGAGCACCGTGCCGCGGGCGTCGATCACCGTGACGCGCGCCCGACTGGCCTTGCCGAGCTTGCGCACGAGGTTCTGGTGGCTGCCCAGGGACATCGCCCCCGGCGCCGTCTCCACGGACTCCGAGGTGATCGCGGCTAGACGCTCGAGTTCCTCGCTGACCTGGTCGGACAGCAGTTTGCGCATCACCGTCTCGAGCAAGACGCCACTGGTGATCGCGGCCAGCGCGATCAGGCCCAGCGAGATGACGAAGAGCTTACCGCGTATCCCGAGCTTCAAGCGGCGTCCGAAGGGTGTGCGCGCAGGCGATAGCCCACGCCGCGGATGGTCTCGACGTACTCACCGGCAGCGCCGAGCTTCTCCCGCAGACGCTTCACGTGCGTGTCCACGGTGCGCGTGGTGATATCGGCGTGGATGCCCCAGACGTCCTCGAGCAACGTGGTGCGGGTCTGCACGCGACCGCGCCGGTCGAGCAAGGTCGTGAGCAACCGGAACTCGAGCGCCGTGAGCACGATCTCCTCACGCTGCACCCAGACCTGGTGGGCATCCGGATCCAAATGGAGCAGGCCGAACTCGACCTTCTTGGCGGTGGGCGTGGCGGGTGCGTCGCGCGAACGGCGCAGCACGGCACGGATGCGCAACATCAGCTCGCGCACGCTGAACGGCTTGGTCACATAGTCGTCGGCTCCGACCTCGAAGCCCACCACACGGTCGATCTCGTCGTCCTTGGCGGTCAGCATGACCACCGGCACCCGCCGCAAGCTCTCGTCCCCGCGCAGCTGGCGGCACAGCTCCGTGCCCGACATGTCCGGCAGCATCAGATCGAGCAAGATGAGATCCGGCACGGGCTTCTCGCGGGCGGCGCGCAAGGCCTCGACGCCATGCTTGGCCGTGCGCGTGCGGTAGCCCTCCTGCTGCAGGTTGTAGGCCAAGGTGTCGACGATATCGGACTCGTCGTCGACCACGAGGATCAGGGGGCGTTTGACTGGTTCGGCCGTGCTGTCTGAAACCACTGGTTGCCTCGCCGCTAAAGCCAACAAACAGGGGCGAATTACCATATCTCGGGCGGAATCGCTGTGACGTTCGCGCAAAGACGTGCCCCCGTCCCCGGGGATGATAGGATGGCCATTGGCGCATGGCTCGCCCGACGCCCCTATCGATTCGCCTACATGCGAGCACGCCCGCGCCCAGCTGGGAGGCGGGGCGAACCGAGCTGTCCGGCGAAGAGCTGGCGAGCGTGCTCACGTCCGTGCCGGCGCTCATCTTGGTCGCCGACCGGGAAAACCGTGTGATCGCCTGCACCGGCAGCCCCGGCGTGCAGGTGGCGCCGGGCTGCGATTTGTTCGATTTCGTGCCGATCCGCCACAGCGCCTTCTACCGAGAGCAGCTCAAGCGGGCGCTAACCGGCGGCGAGACGGTGGTATTCGACGTGGAGGGCCCGGGCTTCGAGTTCGACGCCCCCGACGTGAGCACGCCATGGCGGCGCTGGACGCGTGTGCGGCTCACACCGTTCGCAGTGGGCGGCGACATCCGCGGGGCGATCGCTTTGGCCCAGGACGTCGATCGCGAGCTCTCCCTGGAGCGCCGAGAGAATCGCATCCGCGAGACGCTGGACCATGTCGGCGAGGGCATGTTGGTGGTGGATCTGGTCACGGGCGCGGTGCTCGAGTGCAACGAGGCCGCGGCGCGCCTGTTCGGCATCGCGGCCGACGAGCTGCGCGACACCACGCCTGCCTGGCTACAGATCGCCCCCGAGGGGGGCGCGCGGCTCGGCTGGGGTGCTCTGCTCGACGAGCTGATGGAGGGGCAGGCGCTGCGAGGGCAAGCCATCCTGCGTGAAGGCGAGGAAGTCAGCATCGAGCTGCGCGCCACCTCTCGCAAGCTGGAGGACGGCCACTTCGCCTTCGTGCTGTGTCGCAACATCACCCAGGACTTGGCCCTCGAGCGCGAGCGGGCCAACCAGGAGCGCCTGGCCACCGTGGGTTCGCTAGCCGCCGGTGTGGCGCACGAGATCAACAATCCGCTCGCCTACGTGATCGCCAACGTCCAGTACGCGCTCGACGCCATCAACCAGTGGCAGATGCGCGAGGCCGACCCCAGCGCCGATCCCGAACGACGTCGCGCGCAGATCAAGGAAGCACTCTACGAAGCTAACGAGGGCGCGCGGCGCGTGCAGCGCATCGTCTCGGACCTCAAGGCGTTGGCTCGTCAGGGGGAAGATCGGGTGGAGCCGATCGACGTGGAGAACACGCTGCAGTGGGCGATCGGCGTGAGCATGCCGGAGATCCGCCTGCGGGCGCGGCTGGTGCGCGACTTCGATCCGATGCCCATGGTGCGCGGTGACGAGGCGCGCCTCGGCCAGGTGTTCGTGAACATTTTGCTCAACGCAGCCCAGGCCATCCCGGCGGGGCGCCCGCAGGATCACGAGATCCGCATCCGCGCCGGCACCCGCAACCGCCGGGTGTTCATCGACGTCCTCGACACCGGCCCGGGCATCCGTGAAGAGCACCTGCGCCGGATCTTCGATCCGTTCTTCACCACCAAACCGCGCGGCATCGGCACCGGTCTGGGGCTCAGCATCTGCCACGAGATCGTGGCCTCCATGCGCGGTTCGCTCACGGCAGAGAACCGACCAGGAGGCGGCGCCGAAATTCGCGGTCGAGCTGCCTGCGCACATCGCTGCGCCCGACGCGCCCGCACCGCCGCGCAGCCGCCCGCCCGTAGCCAACCAGGCCCAGAGCGCGCGCATCCTCATCATCGACGACGAGATGCTGGCGGCCAAGGCCCTGGCCCGCATCCTGCGCGACCACAAGGTCGAGATCTCCGATCACGCCCCCACCGGGCTGTCGCTCGCGCTCGAGAACCGCTTCGACGTGATCTTCTGCGACCTGATGATGCCCGACCTCACCGGCATGGCCGTGCACGAGGCCGTCTCCCAGCAATGTCCCGACGTCGCCAAGCGCATGATCTTCGTCACCGGCGGCACCTTCACCGACGAGGCCCGCAGCTTCGCCGCGCGGCACGCGACGCGCTGCCTGTTCAAGCCGTTCGACACGTCCCTGGTGCGAAACGCCATCGCGCACATGCTCTCGGAACAAGGGGCAGCCTGACGCGAATCGTGCTAGCCATGCCTTGTTTTGCCCGCAGGAACTGCACCCACCCCGTCCGACGCTGAGCTCGTCGAGCGCTCTGACACGCAGGCCTCCGTCGTCGTGATCGGAGGAGGCATGGCCGGACTCGCGAGCGCCTGGCAGCTCGTGGCACTCGGCGTGCCCGACGTGCTGGTGGTCGAGCAGGAGAGCATGCTCGGCGTCCATGCCAGCGGGCGCAATGCCGCCATCTTTCTACCGCTGGAAGAGAGCACCGACGCCGTCTGGCTGGCCGCGAGGTCCCGCGAGATCCTGGACGCACGTCTCGGCACGTCGTGGTTGTCTGCCCAGGGAGTGCTGCTGGCGGCCGCCGATCCGGACGGTCTCGACGAGCTGCGCTTCGCGGCGCGCCGACTCGACGTCTTCCACGAACGCTGGGGCGCTCCGCAGCTCCACACGCGCTTGCCGATCCTGCGCGAAGGGCCCCTCACCCAGGCGCTCTTCCTGCCACTCGGGGGCGTGATCGACGTTCACATGGTGCAGACGGCCATCCGGCGTAGGGCCGTGGCGCGCGGGGTTCGCATCCGCACAGGGACCCGGGTGGCCTCCATCGCCACCGAAGGAAAGCGGGTCTCCGGGGTCACCCTGACCGACGGTAGTGTGATCCGCGCCGAGCGCGTGGTCTTGGCTGCGGGGGCCTTTGCCGAGCAACTGGCCAGCGAGGTCGGCGCAGGTCTCGATTTGGTCCCGCTGCGACGTCACCTGGTCTATCTCGAGGGCGACGACCTCCCCACGTGGAAGGCCCCGGCTCTCTGGCGCGTTGATTCGCCCGTGTACTTTCGCCCCGAAGCGGGCGGAATTCTCGCGAGTCCTTGCGATGAGACCCCCTGGGAGCCGGGCATCCCCGAGACCAGCCCTGCGGCCCTGGAGAGCCTTGCGAGCAAGCTCAGCGAGCTCGCGCCGCCGCTTGCCGAGGCACGCGTGCGTCGAGCCTGGGCCTGCCTGCGCACCATGGCGGAGGATCGCGAACCTGTGATCGGCTCCGATCCGCGCCTCCCGGGCTTGTACTGGTTGGCGGGCTTGGGTGGTCGCGGCATGACCTGCGGCGTGGCCGCCGGAGAGATGCTCGCGCGCGGCCTGATCGGCTTGCCTCATCCGCTTGCCCGGCGCCTCTGCGTCGAGCGCCTGCTCTGAGGCCTCAAAACTCCGCGCCGCGCTCAGCGCGTCCGACGCGAGGACTTGCCGCGACCCGTGCCCGGGCGCACCCGGGAGGGGTCGCGCAAGGGCTTGGCGCTCCCCTCGAGGACCTGCTTGAGCTGCTCGGCGACGACGCCCTGACTACGTCCGCTGGTACGCAGGTGCTCGGCGGCCATCGAGAGGGCACGACGCACGTCAGGATGCTTGGCGCTCTCACACTCGGCGGTGAGCCACGCGATGCCCTGCTCGCCCGCCCGTAGCCCGGTGGCGAGATTGGTCAGCGTACGCGGCAACGACAGCAAGAGCCGACGCCGCCCCTCCGAGCGCTCCGCGGAGCGCGGCGCGTCGGCCACCGCGGCGATGGCAGCCGAGACGTAGGCCAACAAGGGCTCCGGATCGGCGAACATGGCGATGATGCGCGGCTCGCCCACCACTTCGAGCGCGAGACCGGTGGAGCCGAAGCGGATCTCGCGGTCCTCCAGTTCCAGCCAGCCCTGCGCCTCGGCCACCAGCTGCTCGGCGAACCCCTCGCGCAGGGCCAGGTTCACCAGGGCGTCCAAGGTGCCGATACGCACGGGCGCCCGCTCGTCGGCAGCCAGCTCCGCCAGTGCGGCCCAGGCCTGCGCGGTGTGCTTGAGCTTTCCCTCGCGCAACAGGGCCGTCCAGCCATGGGCGGCCGCCACGGGCAAGAAGGCCTCCGGGGTATCGGGGGCCGCGTCGTTGCCGCCGAGCTTCAGCAGGAGGCGCTCGGCCGGGTTCGTGAGCTGCGCCACCTCCACGCCGAACGCCGCCGCCAGCGTCAGGTTCGGCCGGGCGCTGGGGAGCGCCCCGTGTCGAGCCAGCAAATCTTCGAGCCGCTGCGAGCTCCCCTGCAGCGCGTTCGCCAGTGCGACGCGCAGCGCTTCGTTCCTCAAGCCTTCTTCCGTACGGGCCATGACGCCCGAGCATAGCAAAACGCCCCCGTTCGCAGCTGGCAACGGGGGCGTTCGGGTGCCGATGAGAGGCGCTCAGTTGAAATAGAACTCTGCGATTCCGTTGAGCATGCTGAACGCCTGGGTGTAATCGCCCGCGCCGGTGGGCAGACGGCTGATGCCATCCAACTCGTCGAGCTTGCTGTTTTTCACCGTGCGCTTGAGCGTCTGCATGTACGTGTACTGCAGCAGCAGGCCAACGTGGTCCCCGATCGTGATGCGACCGCCGAGCGATCCCGAGAGGGTCTGGCCGTCGATCGTACCGGGCTCGAGATAACCGGCCGGGATGGCGTTGCTCCCGTAACCGAAGCCGACGAAGCCCTCGAGGTTCTCCATGAACCAATAGCTCGCGCCCGCTCGGATGCTGAAGCTGTTGTTCCAGTTGCGGATCTGGCTGCTGACGATGTGCGTGTTGGGCGCCGCCGCCCCGCTGGGCTCCAGGTCGCACTTGGTGCCCTTGTCCACCAGGCACTGCTTGTCCACCACGCTCCAGCGCGTCACGTCGCCGAACAGGCGCAGCTCGTAGCGCGGCTCGCGGAAGCGCAAGCCCCAGCGGATGATGTCCGGCAGCTTTTGCTGCAGCTCGACGTCCTCGGTCCCGGGCGTGCCCGTGTGCAGCCAGCTCTCGAGGGTGCCCTGGAGCTTCATGCCGCCGTACATGCCCGGCGGGGCCTGGTAAGAAAGGCCGATCCACAGCTTGTCCTTCAAAGCCTCCCACTGCGTTCCCAGCGAGAAGCTCGCGGATAGGCCCGACACGTCCATGTTGATGCGTCCCTCTTGGGGCAGGGCATCGTCGCCGCGGCCGGTGCGGGCGCGCAAGAGGCGCACGCTCTGGTAGATCAGGTTCACACCCGCGCCGAAGCTCAAGCGCAGCTTCGGGATGGTGTACGAGGCAGCGAGCGCGGTGTAGAGCACGATCTGATCGCCCTGGATCATCTGCCAGCGCGCCGTGCCGTCCTGGGCGCCCGGGTACATCGTGTTGCCGTCGAACTTGCTGTTGCCGTTCCAGGCCTGCGAGCCCGACATCGGCGCCAGGAGCATCAAGCCCACCGCGAAGTCACCGAACTTCATGCTGCCGGCCAGCGAGGGCGCGACCAGGACGTCGTTGAGCGTGGCCTTGCCCGTGTTGGCGCCCTGCGCATCGGCCGGCTCCGGCACGGTGCTCTGCGTGCGATCGTAGGTGGAGTTGTGGAAGACCAACGTCAGATCACCGGCGATGTGGATCTTCTTGGTGTTCGCCAGAGCTGCTGGGTTGAAATACGCCGCAAACGGGGTCGGCGTCGTGGCGTGGCCACGCTCACCACCGATACGAGTGAAGTCGAAGCCGGAGGCTTGCGCGCGCTCGGGCAACGCGGTCATGGCCAACACGGGCGCCAGCGCCGCTGCCAGCCAGGCCCCGAAGCGGGCTTTCATCGAAGCGCGCCCTCGGGCGTGCGAGCGGAAAGAAATGGACTGATTGCGCATGATCAAGGTGCCCCTGCGGGAGTCATCGCGCAGTCAATGACTGGCGTTGCCGGAAAGGTGCTCGGGTTATTGGGATCGACGCGGGTCGCGGTGAACGTGCCGCCCGTGTCCTGTGCGATGGGGGCCGTGACGACGCCCGTGACCGTGCCGCAGAAGAACTTGACCGGCGTGCCGGGGCCGCTCTCGTACATGGCCTGGCCCACGTTGCCCGAGAAGTCCAAGGTCGTGCTCACGTCGAAGGTGAGCACGTTGGCGTTGCCGGGTGTGACCGTCATCTGGTCCGCGAGCGTATAACAGCCTTGCGGCGACACCGTGGTGGTGGACCACTCGCTGAACTCGCCAGTCGGCGTCTTGCGGTCGGCGTACAAGAGCGGGCGGTTGCGCATCATGATCGTGTAGTCGCCGCCGGCGTCGCGCGCGGCCATGACCTCGAGCAAGTAGATCGTGGGCTGCGTCGTGTAGGGGGTCAGCGAGACCACGTAGTAGTAGGTGCCCGAGAGCTGCGCCGGGTCGGGCAGAGGCGTATCGCCGAGCGGCGGGCACTCGCCGGCGGGGCCGGCATCCATCACTTCATTGGCGCCAGCGCGCTCGAGGAAGTCGTTGTACTCCCCCTCGGGGTCGATACAGGCCGATAGGCCAACGGCCAGCGCCGCGACCGTGACCCAGCGTTTCCAGCCGGGTGGAGTGCGATTGGATCGGAGCATAGTGCGCCGGATAAAAGCACAGACCCGTGGAACATAGCCAGTACCCATGCGCACGATCTATTGATGCGGAATGCAAGCTCGTGACACCGCCAACGCCTTCCGTTTCACAGGGGACGATCGAGGCCACTACGAGAGTTATTTCCAGCGTGCAAACCACCCCACACGCCCGCTGGCTTTCTGGATCCGCTACACGATCTTTTCGCCCCGCGCGCGCACCGATGCCACGGTGGGCGAGCTCTGGGCCGTGTATTTTGACGGGGAATTAGGGCAGATCTCGGCCGCCAAGCAGGTCGTACCGTGGCAGCTTTGCCAGTTCTCGCACAGCGGTCTCGCCGCGCGCGTCGGGGACTCAAGTCTGAGTCCGGAAGCGTTGTCAGGATCGGTCCAAGGGTCCAATCATCAGCTCTCCTGGCAGCTCGATTACACGTCGCCCCAGCGTCCGCTCTTGCTCCTGCCCGAGCGCCTCTACTCGGCAGGGTTCCCCAAGGCCAAGGCCCTCGTGGGCAGTCCGCAGGCGCGTTTCCGCGGCAGGCTCCAGGTAGACGCGCGCACGATCGAAGTCGATGACTGGGTGGGCAGCCAGAACCACAACTGGGGCGAGCGACACACCGACCGCTATGCATGGGGCCAGGTGGCGGGCTTCGATGGGGCCCCTGAGGTGTTCCTGGAGTGCGCCACCGCGAGCGTGCGGCTGGGTCCGTTCTACACGCCTCCGATGTCGCCCGTGGTCCTGCGGCTGGGCGAAGAAGAACTGCGCTTCTCGGGCGTGCGCAGGGCGCTCCGCGCGAAGGCCCGCTACGCCCCATTTTCATGGCAGATCCGCACCTCGAACGAAGACAGCGAGCTGCAGCTCGAGCTGTCGGCCGACGCGCAAAAGTTCGTGGCCCTCCCCTATGACAACCCGCCAGGGGGCCAGAAGATCTGCCTAAACAGTAAGCTCGCCGCGTGCCGTCTGCGGCTCTCGCGCAAGGGCCGTGCGCCGCTCGAGCTCTCGACTCGGCGCCGGGCTGCCTTCGAGATCCTCACCGATCGCAGCGTGCCGGGGGTGGTCACAATGTGAGCGAGGTCGTGGGTCGAGAGCGCCGCGGACTCAGGCTCCCGTAGGTTCAGGGAGTGGCGGGCGGCAGGACCCAGGCAACCTTGGGCTCGGGCGTGCCGTCCGGGAAGGCCGCACCGAGCAAGGAGAGCACGTGGATGGTGCTGCTGATGCCCTCGGCGTCGAGCACCACCGGGCAAGTCGTGCTGCCGCAGACCGGCTTGGTGATGCCGCTGATGGGAGAAGGCACCGCGGTGGCCTGGTCGGCGCGCAGGGTGAACACGTGCTCGGTGGCCGGTTCCGGAGGAGTCTCCTCGGCCGGCGCCGCACCCCCCTTGATGCCGTCCAGCATCTCGGCGCGCGCCTTCTTCGGCTTGGCTTCCGCTGGCGCTGCTTCGGGTGCGCCCGCCTGGCGCATGCGCACCGCGATGCCCGAGCCGCGCACGCGCAACATCATGTCGAGCTGGCCGCCCTCGGCCTTGGCGATGGGGCTGTAGCCGCAGTCGGCGCGACCCGAGGCCTGACATCCGCTCAGGGACTCTTCCCACACCTTGGCGAACGAGCCCCAGGGCAAGAGCTCGCCGGCGGGGAACTTGCCGTCTTCGGGCGTGTCCGTGAAATGACTATCGCGGATGGTGAGCCAACCCGTGTCCTTGGTGGTGTTGGGCTTGCGCACCTGGAACGCGAGCTCCTTGGCGCCAGCCTCGAAGCCCGTGTCGATGACGCGTGCCAACGTAGCGTAGGGCACCGCGGCGTGAGCGGTGATCGCCAGTCCACCCTTCCCGTTGAGCTTCGCCTTGAGCTTCGGCAACACGTAGCCCACGGCTTCGCCCGCGGGCACCTTGCCGTTCTGCAGAGTCAGCACAGGCTCACCGTCCACCCGCAGCTCGCTCGGGCTAATCTCGATCTTGGCCGCGGTCGCCACCGGGTTGCCGGCGGTGCGCTGCACGATCGGCAGCTCCAGCACGCCCACGATGGGCGCAGCTTCCGTCTTGGTTTCGGTGCTCTCGCATCCGGCTTGCGCCAGGACGCCTGAAAGACACGCGCTTACGAGCCATCCGCGCGCGACCGAGCGCACGCGGGGAGAATGGTGGGGGCCTTGCAACATGGGCGCGGACTATAAGCTCGGTCCGAGCGCGCCGTATACTCCTTCTGCATGCCGCAGCCGCCCGCCCTCTCGCGCGCCACCGAAGGCCTTTCCTCGAGTGTCTACACCAGCCTGCTCGCGCTGGCGCAGACCCATGCAGCCGAGATTTTCCCCCTGAATGTGGGAGATACGTATCTGCTGCCCCCGGAGTGCGCTCGCTCCGAGCACCTGCACACGAAAGATCTGCCAGGCCTTCACAACTACGCCGCGGTCCAGGGCGAGCCTGCACTGTTCGACGCCATCGTCGACGACTTCACGAGCCGCGGCCTTCCGCTCGAACGGCGCCAGATCCAGGTCACCGCGGGCGCCACGAGCGGGCTCGACATCGTCTGCCGGACACTGTTCGAGCCCGGCGACGAGGTGATCGTGCTGACCCCTTACTGGCCCTTGATCCGCGGCATCGTGCGCGGGTCGGGCGCCAGCATGGTGGAGCTCCCGTGCTTCACCGAGCTGCGCAAGCCCGGGTTCGATCTCGCGGCCGCCCTGGCCTCGGTTGTCAGCGAGCGCACAGCCGGCATCTACGTGAACCATCCGAACAACCCCACCGGCGTGGTGCTGGACGCCCGCGAGATCGCCGTGCTGGCCGACTTTACCGAGGCGCACAACCTGTGGTTGATCAACGACGCGGCTTACGAGCAGCTGAGCTTCGAGGACACGCCGCCCATCCCGCTGTGGACGCAGCCTGCGCTGCGCGAACGGACCGTGACGGCTCACACCTTCTCCAAATGCTTCGGCATGGCGGGCGCGCGCGTGGGCTTCGTGCACGGCCCCGAGCGGCCGATGGCGGCGATCGGTGGATTGCAGACCTTCGCGACCTATTGCGCCCCGAAGCCCATGCAGCACGCCATGGCGCGCGCGCTGCGCTCCTCGGAGGGCGCGAGCTGGACCGAAAGCGCCCGTAGCGCCTACGCGGAGGCCGCCTTGCGCACGAGTCGCGTGCTGGGCCTTCCGCGTCCCCAAAGCGGGACGTTTGCATTCTTCGATACGGGTCCGTTTCTGCGAGCAGGAGAGACGCCGGTGACATGGCTCGAACGCTGCGCCCGGGCGGGCATCGTCCTGACCCCCGGGGCCGCAACCGGCGAGGCCTACGCCAGCTGGGCACGCCTGTGCTTTACGAGCGTACCCCTCAACACACTCGACCGCGCGCTGACCGTCCTGAACCGAGCCTTACGCGAAACCTAGGAGAAAGTCGTCGAAGCGGACCCGCTTTCCACGTTGTAGGCTCAACGATGATGAAGCGCCGCCATTTCTTGGCCGCAGGTTCCGCCGCCGCGCTCAGCACGGGTCTCGCCCTGTGGTTTCGCGCGCGTGGCAAGGCCCCCCAGGAACTGCCCGCTGACCTCGCCTTGGTACGCGACCCCGCGCGTACGCTCGACCTGCCCAAGGGCTTCTCCTACCGCGTCATCGAGCGCGTCGGTGAGCCCATGAGCGACGGCTATCGCGTGCCCGGTCGCCCCGACGCCATGGCGTGCTTTCCGCTCGAGGCCGGCGGCTTCGCTCTGATGCGCAACCACGAGCTCGATCCGAGCCTCGGCTCCATGAGTGCCTACAAGGTCGGCACCAAGGCCCCCGCCCAGGCCTACGACCCACGCAGCTACGGCGGCGTGAGCCGCGTGGTGTTCGACGCCCAGGGCCGCAAGGTCGGCAGCAACCTGGTCTTGACCGGCACGGCGCGTAACTGCGCGGGCGGCGTGAGCCCATGGGGTTGGCTCTCCTGCGAGGAGAACGTCGACTTCGGTCACGGCTACGTCTTCCTGTGCTCGCCCGAAGCCGACAGCGTGCGCGCGCCGCACCGCATCGATGCCTACCGCCGCTTCCTCCACGAAGCCGTGGCCATCGATCCCACGGACAACGCGGCCTACCTCACCGAGGACCGCATGGACGGCTGCCTCTACCGCTTCGTCCCTAGCAAGCCGAGCGAGCCGTTCGGGGCGGGCAAATTCCAGGCGCTCGCCGTGGCCGACGTGGCGCGCTTCGATCTCGGCGCCGATCTGCCCGAGAAATCCAGGTTCAAGGTGCGCTGGGTCGATCTGCCCGCACGCGCTGGCGTGCACGCCGACGATCTGCGCTATGCGGCGCAGGAGCACGGGGCAGCCATCCTCAAGCGTGGCGAGGGCATCTGGCGCATGGCCGACGGCTTCGCGTTCACGTGCACCGAGGGCGGTGGTATTTCGTGCGGTCAAATCTTCCACCTACGGCCCACGGCCACGGGCGGCACGCTGGAGCTCATCGCCCAATCCCGCAACGACGCCGCGCTCGACATGCCCGACAACATCACGCTCACGCCGTGGGGCGATCTGATGGTCTGCGAAGACAACCATCGCGTGGTTCATCTGCGGCTGGTCACGCCGCAGGGCCAGGTCGTGCCCTTCGCGCGCAACCGGCTGAGCCGCAGCGAGTTCTCGGGCGTGTGCTTCTCGCCCGACGGACGCACCCTGTTCGTGAACATCCAGGAAAACGGGCTCACCCTGGCCGTGGACGGCGACTGGGCGAGCCTGCGCGTCTGACCCCACGTACCGGGCGACTCCGGTGAGCGCAGCTGTCTTCTCGCTGCGGGTGCGGCCCTCAGCCCGTGGAACGGAGCGCGCGTCAGACCTTCTTGGCCCAGGCGGTACAGTAGCCGTTCGGGTGGATGGGCCCCTTGACCACCTGACAGCTCCCACACTGACTCGGCGCGGGCGCCGCCACAAAGAGGTGGCAGTCCCGGCAGTGTTTGTCTGGCTGCGGCGATTGGTCCGCGTACTGCAGGGCCGAACGGGCCATCTTCTCGGGCTCACTCAGGCCACCTACGTCCGAACAACTCTCGGGCTCGCTCTTGCCGCCGCCGCAGGCCGAAAACAGCGCTGCGAGCGCGGGCGCCGCACCCAGGATTTGCAGCGTGGCCCTGCGCGAAAGCTTGGTTCCTTCAGCCATCCTTCACCTCTCAGGGAACCTATCTTGGTCCCTTCGCTTTCCGAGGCAACCGCGTGCTATGGTCGCGCCGCAATGGCTACCGACGTGGAGCGCGCAGACGACGCCATCCGCATCACGTTCACCGGGGTCGATCGACCGGGCATTACCGCCGAACTGGCAGGCTTGCTCGCCGAGGCGGGGGCAACTCTGCTCGACATCGAACAAGTGGTGGTGGAAGAACGGCTCAACCTCAATTTCCTGGTCGCCCTCGAGGGCGGTGAAAACGGCTCACGCCCGGTCCTCAAGGAGGTCCTGTGGAAGGCCCGCGAACTGGGCCTGCACGTGGACTTCGACCTGGCCCCGCGCGTGCGTCAGCGCAGCGCGGACAAGCCCGTCTGGGCGCTCACGGTCATCGCCAACCCCATCGACGTCAGGCTCCTGGCCACGCTCTCGCAGACCACCGCGCGGGCCGGCTTCAACATCGAGCGCATCCATCGCCTGAGCCACAAGACGCTCACCTCGGCGGAGTTCTCGCTGAGCGGTGAGTGCGGCGAGCCGGAGCGCGCCCTGCGGGCAGGGCTCATGAAGCTGCGCGCGGAGTTTCAGTGCGACCTGGCGTTGCAGCGCGAGACGCTGACCCGCCGCAGCAAGCGCCTCATCGTGATGGACATGGACTCCACGCTCATCCAGCAGGAGGTCATCGACGAGTTGGCCGTCTCGCTCGGGGTCCAGGACAAGGTGAGCGCCATCACCCACCGCGCCATGAACGGCGAGCTCGACTTCGACCAGAGCCTGCGCGAGCGCGTCCGCCTGTTGAAGGGCACCCCCGAAAGCGCGCTCGTACAGGTGCTCGAGCGCATTCATCTGACGCCTGGAGCCGAGGAATTGGTGCGCGTGCTGAAGCGCCTCGGCTACCGCACGGCGGTGATCTCGGGCGGGTTCATCGAGGTGGTGGAGCCCATTCAGAAGCGACTCGGGCTCGACTACGCCTATGCCAATCGACTCGAGGTCAAGGACGGGCTGCTCACCGGCGAGGTCCTGGGCACCATCGTCAACCGCCAGCGCAAGGCCGAGCTCCTGGTCTCCATCGCGCAGACCGAACGCATCGGTATCGACCAGGTCATCGCCGTCGGCGACGGCGCCAACGACCTCGACATGCTGCACCGCGCCGGCCTCGGTATCGCCTTCAACGCCAAGCGCACCGTGCAGGAACAGGCACAGGCGGCCATCAACCAAACCAGCTTGATGTCCATTCTGTACCTGCTCGGCATCCGGGACATCGACACGCTCTCGATCGGAGAGCACTGATCCATGCGGCAGCTGCGCGAAGTCCCCGACGAGCGCACGGGCCGCATGTTGGTCGACGCGCTCGATGACGCGGGGATCGAGAGCGAGCTGAAGGTGGGCGGGGCCGGCTCCAGCGTGGTCTGGGTGCTCGACGAGACCCAGCTGCCGCGCGCCAAAGAGCTGACCGCCGGCTGGCTCGACGCCGGGGAAATCGGCGAGAACTTCCAGCGTGCGTCCGCCCGCGGTCGCGGCGCGCGCGAGCTCAAGGAGCGCACCGATCAGCGGCGACGCGAACAGGCGGAGGCCGCCTCTCGCGAATTCGAAGCACTGACCAAGCCGAGGCCCACGCCACTCACCTGGGGACTCATCGCTCTCTGCGTGGGCATCGCCATCCTTGGCCAAGTTGGCGATCACCGCCAGGTCTTCGCCGCCCTCGGCATGACCGATCCACGCGAGCCGATCCACGTCACCGTCTTCACGGCGTTCGGTCAGCGCATCGAGTGGCTCGCCCTGCCCTGGCGCGAACCCTGGCGCATGATCACGCCCATCCTCGTGCACGTCACGGGTTGGCACATTCTGTTCAACATGCTCTGGCTGCGCGACCTCGGACGGCTCGTCGAGGCCCGCCACGGCGCGCGCTACCTGCTGGCGTTCGTGCTGGTCAGCGGCGTGCTCTCCAACATCGCGCAGTACCAGCTGGGCCAGGGCGTCGCCTTCGCGGGCATGTCCGGCGTGGTCTACGGCCTCCTGGGCTTGATCTGGATCCGCGGGCGCCTGGACCCGAACGCGGGCTACGGCCTCTCGCGCTTCACCGTTCAGTTCATGTTGATCTGGCTGGTGGTCGGCTTCATCGGCGATTTGCGCATGGCCAACTGGTGCCACCTGTTCGGCCTGCTCATCGGCGCGGCCTGGGGCTTCATCAGCGCACAACCCGCACGTCGCTAGCTAGGCCGCGTTGCGATCGATGGGCGAAGGCGGCACCGACGGGGTCGGCGGCACCGAGGGAGTCTGCACGGGCGCGGCCACGGGCTGCGCGACCGTCTTGGGCTCGAGCTTGATGGGCCGGCCGTGCTCGTCGTACTGGTAGTCGATACGCGTGCCCAGGAGCCAATCGAACCACGGGCGCGTGACGCACCAGTTGGCGTCTTGCTCGATGCCCATGTGATGATCGTAGTGGTGCTTGAGGTGCTGCTTGGCCCACTCCGGATCGAGGTGCGCGCGCTTGTGCTTGAAGTAGTAGTCGAGGGCCGAGTAGCAGACGGTGGCCGTGAAATAGGGGGCCACGGGGAAGAGCGGGAGGTGGAGCGCCACCAAGCCTGCCAGGCTCAACGCTTCCTTGCCCTGGGCGTGCAGACCGAACACCGGGCGTTCGTAGTCCGGGTCATAGAAGGCGTGTTTGCGCGAGGCGCGGTGATGCTCGCTCCAGTGGAAGCTCCAAAAGCTCTTCTTTTTTTTGCCGATCCCGTGGAGAACGTACTTGTGGATGAGCCACTCGCCCGCGTTGGCGTACAGAAGTCCAAGTGGAATGCCGAGCATGGGTACAACCTCCGGCAAGGGACCGCGCGTACCCGCGCGGTCAAAGCCCCGGCCCCGCTCTCCAAAAAAAACGTGACCGATTAGTCATTATATGACCTGGCGCACCCCCTCTTGTCGAGATCAAAGTGACCGAATGGTCATCCTTTCTACTTGTGCGGAGGTAAGTCGTGCCCACTAAGGGGGCGGGACGCCTACCTCCCCAGGTACCAGGGGAACGACCGGGGCCCGTCGGCGGCAAGCGAGACGCCAACCGCCGCGCGCGCACCGAGGGGCTGCTCGACGCGGCCAAGAAGCTGTTTCTCGAGCACGGCCTCGAGAGCGTGAGCATCGACGACATCACGCGCGAGGCGGGTGTCGCGAAGGGCAGCTTCTACCGCTACTTCGCGGACAAGGAGGACCTCTCGCGGGCCCTCTTGGCGCCCACCCGCGAGCGCGTATTGGGAGCGTTCGCGCGTGCTCAGCGCAAGCTCTCGCAGGCCACCGAGCCTGGCCAGGCACGCTCGGCGTATCTGCGCCTCGGTCGCGAGCTCGCCGCGGCCTTGATGGGGGATCCGGCCATCGCGCGCCTCTACCTGCAGGAGAGCCGCGCCCCCGGCGTCGCAGCCCGCTTGCCCGTGCGGGAGCTCGAGCGCGAGGTCGTGCAGGCCGCGCGCAGCCTGACCGAGGTGGCCTTTGCCCACGGGCTCTTGCGAGGCGCCCATCCGCAGGTGAGCACCCTCAGCGTAATCGGCGCCGCCGAGCGCTTGCTGCACGCGTTCTTCAACGGTGAGCTCGAGGTCGACCCGGTGTCTGCGATGCAGGACCTGGTGATGATCGTGCTCGATGGCATCCGCGACAGCGGCCCCAAGCGCCCCAGCAAGTAGCGAACATGCCGCAAGCGCTCGCGCGAACCGCGGCCCACTAGGGCGTCGCGGACTCGGCGAGCAACTTGTCGAGCCAGCTCCCGAACGCGTCGGACGCGGCCAAGGTCTTCACGCCGGGTGCCACGGCACGCACGGTGAGCGCGCGCGCCTCGTCGAGCAGCCCCGCCTCCCGAAGCAGCTCGGCCAGCGATTGCCCTCCGACGATCTTCAGGGCTTCGGCGACTTCGTTCTCGATGATTGCGCGGAACCACGCTTGCTTCGGCAAGTGGTCGAGCACCTTGGCGACGACTCCGGCAATCTCGTGCTCGGGCAGGTGGCGGAAGTCGGCGATCACGTCGCTCAGCTTGCCGGCGATTACGCGATCGACCACGCGCTCACGGATGCGCAGCACGATCTTCTGCCCTTCGTCGCTCTTCATGCGCACGCCCAGCGCCGTGCGGAACTCGGTAATGGCAGTCTGCGAGAAATCCCGGGCCACGCTGTTCATCACGGTCTTGCCCGCTTCGGCGAGCTGACCTGCGCTCTTCTGGACTTGCTTGCCGATCATGCCGACCAGGCCGCCGAGCCCGCTGCCGCCGCCAGCGCCACCGCCGCTGCCTCCGCCCACGCCTCCCAGGCCCGGAATGGGAAGCTTCGAGGCAAACTGGATCAGCACCTGCTGCACCACGGGCGCCACCAGCTGCCGAATGTCGTCCGGATCGACGGCCCCCTTGAGCCAGCCGAGGCGCGGCCCCTTGCCGCTCGCCACGATCGCCCGCAGCTGCTTCTCGCCTTCCTCGCCGAGTCCGTCCTTGAGGCGCTCGGGCTTGCCCGCGAAGGCAGCATCCACGCGCGCGATGATCGGCAGCACATGGCGTTCGGCGATGCGCTCGGCGTTGTCGGCGGTCAACGCCTTGAAGATCAACGGGGCCAGGCCCGGATCGGACAGGAGCACCGACAAGGGCTGCGCCGTGATGGCGTCGAAGGTGAGAGTGAGGAGGTCATCGCGGAGAGGGCTTTCGTCCGCGGAAAGCAAGGATTGGATCTTCGTGCGCTGCGCCTGAGACATGCCCCGACAGTGCGAAGAAACCGGCGACCAGTCAACCGTCTCCGCCGCGCTCCGCGGGCTCTATCGCAACAAGACTCACCGCCCTGACACGAACGGATGGTAATGTCTGCGCGCAACGAGGGGAGCCGGATGAGGAAGCGCGTTTCAACTGTGTTGGGGGCCACGATGTTGATGGCTTGTGCCGGTGGCCCGAAGCCGGCCCAGGTCCCCCCGAGCGACCTGGTCTCGAAGACCACCGGCGACACCGAAACCGTGGTCCCTCCGGCCCCGGGCTTCGGCGGACGCCTGTTCGACAACTGGATCAAAGAGCTGCACTCCGACTTCCTCCCCGACAATCCGGATACCCCCGAGGCCGACGGTCGAGGCGGCCCGTTCGGCAATGGCACCCTGCCTGGCCACGACGGCAACCCCATGCTCAACAGCGGGCACAACTACCGCATCAAGAACCTGTTCGGCTGGGACCTGCGCGGCGCCGACGGCATCTACGGCCCCCGCTACGCCAACAAGTCCCACGTGCTGTTGCCCGATCTGCTCAAGAACACCGACAGCCGCGAGGATTGGATCATCCGGCTCGACGAAGGTGAAGACGCCATCCCGGCCTTCGGCAAGGTGCTCACGCGACCGCAGATCGAAGCCGTCGTGGACTTCTTGCTCGGCATCCGCGATGGCACGCTGCCGCGCCCCGAGGACCTGTTCGCGCTCTCCGAGAATACCCCTGGGAATTATCAGCTCACACCGGGTGGCGACGCCGAACGCGGACAGATCTACTTCACGCAGACCTGCAGCCACTGCCACGGCGCCGACGGGGCGTCCTTTCTGCTCGACGACGGCAAGCTTTCGCTCGGCATGTTGATGCGCACCGAGGGCTACGAGACCTGGGCCAAGATCCTCAGCGGCCAGCCGGGCACCGGCATGCACTCGCAGCTTCCCCAGGGCGCCCCGCGTGAGGAGCTCACTCAGATCCTGCGCGATCTCAACGCGGCCACCTGTGACCGCACGCGCTACCCCAAGGGCGCCGCCACGGGCGACGACGTGCCTGACGGCGATCTCCGCTGCGGCTCGTACCTCAAGTAGCAGCCATGTCCTTCGACAGCTTTCCCGTCCTCGACCTGCACGGCGCGGCAGAGGGTTCGCACTCCGCAGCGCTCGCGGCAGAGCTCGGAGCTGCCCTGCGCGAGTTCGGCTTCGTGGGCGTGATAGGGCACTCCGTGAGCATGGAGCTGCGGGCCCGCGCCTACGCTGCGACCAACGCCTTCTTCGCCTTGCCGGAGGCGCAGAAGGGCGCCTATCACCAGGCAGGTCGCGGCGGCGAGCGCGGTTACACGCCCTTTCGCGTGGAGACCGCGAAGGATCAGACCGATCCCGACCTGAAAGAGTTCTGGCACGTGGGCCGCGAGCTGCCCGAGCACGAGCTCGCGCGCGCGCGCTTGCCGGCGAACGTGTGGCCCATGGAGGTCCCGGACTTTCGCGAGAGCATGCTGGCGCTCTATGCCGCGCTGGACTCCCTGGGCAAGACGCTGCTCTCGCTCGTCGCCACGCATCTCGGGCTCGCCCCCGACTGGTTCGATGCCGCCGTCGATCACGGCAACAGCATCCTGCGACCTCTGCACTACCCGCCGCTCGCCGCCGATTGGCGCGGTGTGCGCTCGGCGCCCCACGAGGACATCAACCTGATCACGCTGCTGATCGGATCGGGTGAACCCGGGCTCGAGATCTTGCGCCCCGACGGCAGCTGGCTCCCCATCGAAACCCCACGCGATCAGATCGTCGTCAACGTGGGTGACATGTTGCAGCGACTCACGAACCACGTGCTGCCCTCCACCACTCACCGCGTAGTGAACCCGCCCGCACCTTGGAACACGCGATCGCGCTACTCGCTGCCCTTCTTCCTGCACTTCAATCCCGAATTCGAGATCGTCACGTTGCCTAGTTGCGTGAGCGAAACGCGCCCCGATCGTTATCCACAATCCATCACCGCCGACGCCTACCTGCAGCAGCGCTTGCGCGAGATCGGGCTGCTCTGAGCGCGTGCGCAACGCGCGTGGTGCAACGCGCGCGCCACGACTCATCGACGATCCGCGCACGATTTGGGATCGACAAGTGCGCGCCAGGATGATCTAACTGCGTCTACCGATGATGTTGGCTTCGATGGAGGCACGCGTTGAGGGGCGCGTGCCAGGAACCTGTGTCCCCGTTGTCCGCCTGACCACTCTGCACTTCACGGTGAACCGCGGCGACGCAATACAGCCAGACTACGAAGACGTCGTGTTGCCGGTGATCGCACTGGCCTTCGACTACGGCACGCACCGGGTCGAAGCAGGCGACCTCGACTTCGACAACCTGGCCGACAACGACACCAGCTTCATGCAAGCGCTACCGCGCGATCGCGCAAGCGAACATCGTGCCCGCGTCCTGCTCGAGAGCTATGGCGCCGTGGATCTCGATTGCCTCGAGGACTACGGCCGCGATCTCGAAGCCCGGGCGGACTACCTGGTGCACCTCGAGGAAGATCCTGCGGCCTACTGTGCCTTCACGGCCAACGCCGTGCCCGAGCTGGTACGCATGGGCTTCGTGGTGGAGATCGACCCGAGCTATCCCTATCGCCTCATCCAGTCCGAGGTGAGCTGGTATTCCGAGCTCGACGCCGATTCCGAGAAGCCGGGTTGGTTCAACCTGGAGCTCGGCGTGGAGATCGAGGGCAACCGCGTGAGCCTGGTGCCCGTGCTCCTCGAGATGCTCGAGCGCAGCGGCGACATCGCCAGCCTGCGCGCCCTCGAGCGCGGCACCGAGCGCCTGCTCGTCGTGCAGGCGGGTGATCACGGCTACGTGCGCGTGGAGCCCGACCGCTTGCGACGTCTTTGGAGCGTGCTCCTGTCGCTCTACGAGCGCGGCACCGACCGCAGCAAGGTGCGTCTCCCGATCCACGAGGCCGAAGCGGGCATCTTGAATGGTCTGCGGGCGGCCGTCGGCGCCCCCGAAGACGAGCTCAGCTCCGAAGGCAGCGTGCCGGAGCCCGGCCTGTGCGAACCCGAGCCCATCGACCCCGCGAGTTTGCCGGTGCGCGCCACCCTGCGGCCCTATCAGCTGCACGGAGTGGCCTGGTTGCAGCAGCTGCGCAAGCAAGGCGTGGGCGGCATTTTGGCCGACGACATGGGCCTCGGAAAGACGCTCCAGACCATCACCCACCTCGCGATCGAGCACAACGGCGCCGCGCTCACGCCGCCCTCGCTGATCGTCTGCCCCACCAGCCTGGTGGGCAACTGGCAACGCGAACTCTCCAAGTTCGCTCCCCAGCTGCGCGTACGCGCCTATCACGGTCCCGATCGGCACACCATGCGCGACTCGCTCGACGGCGCCGACTTGATCATCACCAGCTATCCCATCCTGCTGCGCGATGGCGACATCCTCGAGGCCCTGGAATTCCATCTGCTCGTGCTCGACGAGGCCCAGGCCATCAAGAACTCGAGCAGCTCCGTGCATCAGGCCGTGAAGGCCCTCAAGGCATCGCATCGCCTGTGCATCAGCGGCACGCCCGTGGAGAATCACCTGGGCGAGCTTTGGTCCCAGTTCGACTTCCTGCGCCCCGGTTGGCTCGGCAGCGAAGCCGCCTTCCGCGCGCGCTACGCCCAGACGTCGCAAAACTCCTTGCGCGACGACACCCAGCTCGCAGCGCTGCATCAGCGCGTGACCCCCTACGTGCTGCGCCGCATGAAGGACACGGTCGCGCCCGATCTGCCTCCCAAGATCAACAGCGTGGTGCCCGTGGAGCTCACCGGGAAGCAGCGCGAGCTCTACGAGAGCATCCGCGCCTCCGCCCATCACGACGTGCGGCGTGCCATCCGCGTCAAAGGCATCGAGGGCTCGCTCATCCAGGTGCTCGATGCGCTGACCAAGCTGCGTCAGGCCTGCTGCGATCCGCGCCTCGTCAGCCTCGAGGCGGCCCGCTTCGTGCGCGAGTCCGCCAAGCTCGCGCGCCTGATGCAGCTCCTGGAGGCTCACCTCGAGGTCGGCCGTCGCGTCCTGGTGTTCTCGCAGTTCACGAGCATGTTGTCTCTCATCGGCAAGAGCCTGGCCGAGAAGCACATCGACTATCTCGAGCTCACGGGAGCAACCCAGAACCGCCAAGCCAAGGTGGACGCCTTCGAGAAGGGCCACGCCGACGTCTTCCTCATCAGCCTCAAGGCCGGCGGCACCGGGCTCAACCTCACCAGCGCCGACACCGTGATCCACTACGACCCGTGGTGGAACCCCGCAGCGCAGGATCAAGCCACCGATCGCGCCTACCGCATCGGCCAGAAGAAGCCGGTGCTCGTGCAGGAGCTCCTGGTGGTGGGCAGCGTGGAAGAACGGATGCGGGCCCTGGCGGAGTCGAAGCGAGAACTAGCCCGCGCGATCTTGCACGGCCAGCTCGACGACGCGCGAAGCCTCACCGAAAAGCAGGTGGACGACCTGTTTGCCCCGCTCCGCGAGTGATCGCGAAGGGATTTTGGTGGCACCCGAGATCGCGAGACGGCACCATGCGCCCATGAGCCGCGACGCGATTCCCTACGAGCTCGAAGGCATGGTGTCCACGGTCACCGTGCTGCGCCTGCTGACCGACGATCTGGCCTCCGTGCAGAAGGCACTGCGCAACAAAATCGAGCAGATGCCCGGCTTCTTCCAGGACGCCGCGGTCGCCGTGGACCTCTCGGTACTCGAGGGAACAGACGACGACGCGGAGGAAGATCCGCCGCGCGCGCGCCGCGAGATCCCGCTGCAGAAGATCGTCACCATGCTGCGGGAGCTCAAGCTGGTGCCGGTGGGCATTCGCTACTTGCGGGAGGCGCGGCGCGCCGAAGCACGTGCCGCGGGCCTGGGCATGCTGCGGGGCTCGAGCCGCAAGCCCACCAGGAGCGTCCCCAAGGATCCGAACGTCGCCGCCAAGCCGGTCGACGACGCGCGAGCCCAGGACGAGCGCCGCAGCGGCAACGAACGACGGGTCGACGGTCCCATGCCGGCTCCCATCGTGGTCCCGCCCTCCACGCTCATCCTGCGTACGCCCCTGCGCTCCGGGCAGGTGGTCTACGCCGAACAGTGCGACGCCGTGGTGCTCTCCCACGTCAATGCCGGCGCCGAGCTCATCGCCGACGGCAACATTCACGTGTACGCCTCGCTGCGCGGACGAGCCTTGGCTGGAGCGCACGGCAACGAAGAGGCGCGCATCTTCTGCAAGAGCCTCGAGGCCGACCTGGTGGCCATCGCTGGTTGCTATCTTCGCTCCGACGAAATTCCCGAAAATCGGCGCGGAAAACCCGCGCAGATCTATCTCGAGAAGGGCCAGCTGGTCATCGCAGATCTGTAAGCGCAGCCACAGCATTCGGCATGAAATGGGGCCTGCCTGCGAGGCCCCATACGTGTTTCCAGCTCACGTTTGCCTACATTAGATCACACGCCAACCATCCGAAATCGTTGCCGAAAATTTGTCCTCGCTCGCGTTTTCGCGGTTCATGGGCAAACGCGCACGCATCCACACGGATCCGAGCGCCCAAGACAGCAGTTTCAGACGCGACGAGGAGCTCGGGTAATCCGGGCGGGTGATCGAGCAGGGCATGGCGAGATCGCGCGTAGCTCCGAGAACGCGGGGAGGTCCGAAATGGCAAAAGTGATCGTCGTGACGTCCGGCAAGGGCGGAGTCGGAAAAACCACCACCAGCGCGAGCATCGCGGCCGGCATGGCCATGCAGGGGTTCAAGACCGTGGCGATCGACTTCGACGTCGGTCTGCGCAACCTCGACCTGATCATGGGTTGCGAGCGGCGCGTCGTGTACGACCTGGTCAACGTGGTGAAGGGCGAAGCGACCCTGCGTCAGGCCCTCATCCGCGACAAGCGCATCGAGAATCTGTTCGTGCTCCCGGCCTCGCAGACGCGCGACAAGGACGCGCTCGACTTCGAAGGCGTCGGCCGCGTGATCGACGAGCTCAAGGACCTCGGCTTCGACTACATCCTTTGCGACTCCCCGGCGGGCATCGAGAAGGGCGCCCAGATGGCCATGTACTACGCGGACGAGGCCATCGTGGTGACCAACCCCGAGGTGTCCAGCGTGCGCGACAGCGACCGCGTGCTCGGCCTGCTCGACGCCAAGACCCGCAAGGCGGAGCTCGGCGTGCCCATGAAGACGCACCTGCTCGTGACCCGCTACTCGGCCGAGCGCGCGCTCAAGGGCGAGATGCTCAAGGTCGACGACATCATCGAGCTGCTCGGCATCCCCTTCCTCGGCGTGATCCCCGAGAGCAAGGCCGTGCTGAACAACTCCAACCAGGGCACACCCGTGGTGATGGACCAGGAGTGCGACGCGGCCGTGGCTTACGCGGATGCCATCAAGCGCTTCCTCGGTGAGGAACAGCCCCACCGCTTCCTCACCGCTGAAAAGCGCGGCTTCTTCTCTCGCCTGTTCTCCCCCTCCAACGCCTACGCGGGGTGAGCGCCATGAACAGCTGGCTCAAGTTCTTCAACAAAAAACCCGAGAATTCGGCCCAAACGGCCAAGGACCGTCTGCAGATCATCGTGGCGCGCGAGCGCACGGCCTGCGGCGGCGCGCCCGGTTACTTGCCCCAGCTCCAGCAGGAGCTCATGCAGGTCATCGCCAAGTACGAGCGTGTGGATCTCGACCGCGTGCAGGTGAACATCGACCGCAAGGGCGATACCGAGGTTCTCGAGCTGTGCATCATGCTGCCCGAGGGCCAGGAAGCTCCCGTCCAGGCGCCTCTGCGCGGGCGCCCGCTGTTCGCGTGATCGCATAGAGATCGCGCGAGGGCCCACAATGAGCAAAGGCGAGTCCGTGAGGGCTCGCCTTTCTAGTTTCTGCTTCTGGGTCGTACCTGTGCCGGGCACGCGTACGTTTTCGTTACTGATTGACCTTGCGAGCGTTCTTCGGCGGCTGCCACTCGAAGGTCTTGGCGTCGAGCTTGCGGTTGAACTTGGGCGACTTGAAGTCGATGCGGTTGCGGTTGCCGCTGGCGTCCAGGATCAGCACGCGATGCACGAGGCCCGCGCGGTCGGCCTGACCGTCCACGTAGAACAAGATGCGCTCGTAGTGAGGACTCTTCACCTTGGGCATCAGCTCGAGCACGTAGCCCCCGGGGAAACCCTGCTGAGCCGAGTCGAGCAGACGGAACGTGAAGTCGTTCTCGAGCTTGCCTGTGCCGGTGAGGAAGGCGAGCGCTTGAGGTAGCTCCGATTCGCTGATCGGTCGCTCGAAGACCTGACCAGGCTCCTTGTCTTCCCCGGGCTCGTAGACGATCAAGCGCGACCCGTTGCTGACGATGACCTTGCCGTTCGGCGCCGCGTAGTTCCAGCGCATCCTGCCGGGCTTCTGGAAGGCCACGGTGCCCGAGGACTTGTCGTATTTGTCGTAGAGCCGGTGGAAGTAGGTCTGGTAGAAGCCCGCTTCGACCGACGTGGTCTGGTCGTAGAAGGCCTGGACCTGCGCAGCGACTTGTTGAGGTGTCACGCCTGCAACGGAACTTTCCGCCGCGGCCAAACCTGAGACGAGGCTGACGACAACACACGCCAAGATCGAAAGAAAACGTACAGAACGGAACTTGGTCTCGGCAGGATTCACGATTTTTCCCCGCGCTCGTTGTGAAGGGCCGTACTCGTTGGTTGTGGCCCCTGCTACGAGACAGGTCAATCGGCCCCCCGATTCAAAGCGAAATCGCCGAGAAACTCGCTGTTTCCGCGCGCCAACGCGTCCAATACTCCAGAACCACGGGCGAATTTCCAAAGCCTTGATCTGCGCGCAAACGCTTGCCTAGGATGGCCGACGTGGCGATTTGAGCACGGTGCGAGAACGCCTTTGTGACGAGGGAGACAGGCCCAAAGCCGGGGAACGCGAGACGTGACGCGCCTCGAGCTGTTAGCTGGGAGGGATCGACATGGCCAAACAAACGTTCGATTCGCGGATGACGCTCGCAAACCTCGAAGAGCAGCATCGAACGCTGAAACGACAGGTGGCTTACCTGGAACGTCGTGCCTTTCTAACTCCCACCGAACAGCGCGAAGCCACGGACCTCAAGAAGAAGAAGCTCGCGACCAAAGATGCCATCGCCGCACTGCGCGCCGGCATGAACTAGTAGCGACGTAATCTCTCGAGCGGTCGTCGACGTCGGACGCCGCACCTTCCGGAACCCCGCCCGCCCATGAGCGCGCGGGGTTTCTCCGCTTCTATGCCGGGCGTTCACGAGCCGCAGGAACGTCTCACGAGCCTGAAGAGGCCGGAGCTTCCTCGCCGCCGGCAGCGCCCAGGTCGCGCAGGGTGACGGCCAGGTTGGTGCGCCAGTCGGGCGTCAGACCCACGCCAGCATCGCCGGCTTCCTCGCGACAGAGGGCCAGGTAGTGCTTGGCGCGCGCACGCTCGCCGGTGCGGAAAGCCGTCATGCCGGAGAGGTAATAGAAGCGCGACCGCAGCTCGCGATCCATCTCGGGAACGTTCGGCTCGAGGTCGGTCAACCACGTCTGTGCGTTCTCGTAGCGGGCCTCGCTGAAGGCCTGCTCGGCGTGCCTCAAGTCATCGCGCAAGGCCGCGCAGCCGAAGAACAAGACACCAACCAGGCCCAACCAAACGATGCGCATCGTGCGGCGCACAATACCTGCACCGAGGTTACGGCGACAAGCGAGCGACTCACTCACGGACAAGGCCGCGCCCATGCAGGCAAAAAAAAGCGCTCGCGGGGACCGCCACCCAGCGAGCGCCAAGCTTTGTATGGAAGCGCGAAGCGATCTGAAAAGCGAAGGGAGGAAAGGATAAGCAAGCCAAGGTGGGCCTTGGGGCCCTCACACCAACCAACCGAGGTGATACCTAGCAACGCTGATGCCAAGCCTTCTGGCGCGCGTGGGTGATGCACTAAATCGCATGTGATCGCAGGTGGTTACACGAGTTTCACAGCGGTTTCATATTGTGTTTCAACGCACCAAAGCCGGCATCGGTTATGACATCTATGTCTGTCCCTAGAATAGGGTTCAGGCGACCGGCCAACATTCGAAACAGGTGGCCTACAAATTTTTGGTCGCCTTGCGACTTGCGGCACCCGATTGGGCCGATCTAGGCCCAGTCCCGGTTAGACCGGTGTGTCGGAGCTGTCACACCTCAGCCTGCGACGTCGAGCTCGATATCGATGGCGAAGTCGTCGTCGCTGGCAGAGGTCCCCGTGTTGTCGAGCCACATGCGCGTATCGAGAGCGCGCTCGTCGCCGAGCGAACCGAGATACGAAGCAAGCTCGGGCACGCTCTCCATGAGCCGCTCGACGTATTCGCGTGCGAGGAACAAGACGGTCGAGCGCTGCGCCGCGGTGACGGTGGCGGTGGCGGGGGCGCCGTTCAAGAGCGCCATTTCGCCGAACACGTCGCTCGAGCCGAGGGTCGCTAGCAGGACCTTCTCGTCGCCGGCTCGCTTCCAGACATCCACGCTGCCTTGCAGGATCACGTAGAGCCCCCTACCCGGCTCGCCCTCGCGGATCAGGTCGGTCTGTGCCGCGACCTCGTGGGCCACGAAACGTCGCACGAGATCGATGCGCTGCTCGCGACTCAGCGGGCGGAACAACCGCGACGTGTTGATCAGGTTGGTCACCAGGCGCTCGCGCGTGAACTTGGCGAGCGCGCGCGCGATGGCAGCCGCTCCGTCGGACAGCTGCCCGAGCGCCGCGACGTGCAGCTCCAGTAGGTCCGCGTCGCTCGTGGCCACCACGTGCGCGCTGCGGGGCGTGCGTGAAAGCAAGGCCATTTCCCCGAACAGAGCACCTTCGTGCAGCGAGGTGAGGTGGGTCTGTGAGCCGTCCTGTTCGTCGCGGGAGATATCGAAGTCGCCGCGCGCCGCCAGGAAGAAGCTCTGACCTTCTTCGCCCTGCGTGATCACGCGTTCGCCAGCGCCCTTGCGCACGAGCGTCATGGTCGCGAACACGGCGGTGAAGTCGTCGTTGCTGAGCTCGCTCAAGAGAGGAATGGGCGGCAGCGCGCCAGCGAACCTGAGTGGCGGCGTCTCCTTGCCCAGCTGCTCCGCAGCTTGGAACAGCGCATCCCCCGTGAGCTGCAGGAACGCGAGGTCGCGGGCAGTCACGGACAGCTGCTCGTCGGCAGGCACAGGACGGGCGCCGCGGCCGATGCGCCCTTCGGCGCAGTAGAGCTCCGCCACGGCCGACACGAGCGGCGCCAGGCGCGGGTCGAGTGCGCTCAAGATCTTGATCGCGACCAGGGCACGCAGCGGGTGTCCCTCATTGGCAGCCTGGCGCGCGAAGGTCGTGTACACGACGGCCGCGGATTGGACTTGTCCGAGCGCGAGCAAGCAGTCGGCCACGCGCAGGCGCGCGTCGAGGTGCGCAGGCTGCGCGGCCAGCGCGCAGAGATAGCCTGCGAGGGCCTGCGGGAACTGCCGTTGCGCGAACGCCTGGTCGGCGGCCGAACGAGCTTCGAACACGGTAGTGGGGATCACGCAGGCACTGTACCAGCGATGGTCTGGACCTCGGGGACCAAAAAAAAGCCGCCATCTGCCCTGGCGATTCCGTAATCGAGTACACTTGGTTCTCACGCCAGATGAGCCTCGCGTGCACGACTTGTGGACACCCCATCCCCGCCGGGCAATTTCGCTGCGGGAAATGCGGGGCCGTGCAGGAACGAGACCTGGAAGGGCCCGTCGAAAGCCCCGAGCGCGGGCCCTCGCGCCCACGTTTGCGCACCCAGGCAGCCGATGGAGGTTCTCTGAACGTGGAGTCGAGCGCGAGCGACGACGAGCAGGCGCGCGACTTCGTGGTCCCGCGCGGTACCTTCGCGTCCGAGGTTCCGCCGCAGCCTAGCCAGGAGAGCCACGAGGCGGAGTCGAGCAGCCGGCGTGAAGAGGCAGAAGAGCGCCCGCTCGCGGCGCGTGGGCCGGAGGGGCGCCCCTCGGAAGCCCGTGCGGCAGAGGCGCGTTCGGTGGAGCTGCGCGCAGAGGCTCGCGAGGCACCGCACGCGGAGCACGCGCGCGAGTCGGCGACGTCGGAGGCACGCAGCTCGACCCGTGAAGCGCGCATCTCGGCCAACGAGTCGGGCCCCGTGAAGGTCAGCAAGTCCTCGCACTCGAGCCAGCGCCTGCGCGTGGCGCGCGCGCCGGAGCGCCCGCCCTATCTCGCTTCGGAGATCCTGCGGGAGGACATCGCGCCGCGCGAACCGGGCAGGAACATCCTCGCGGCGATCATCAGCGTGGCAGCCATCGCAGGCTTGATCGGTGTGCTGGTGGCGGGCTTGCATACGGTAGCAGCCATCGCGTTGGCGCTCCTGTTCATGGCCTTGTTCGGCGTGGGCCGCCTCAAGCTGGCTTACACCACCCGTGCGACGGCAGTCGCCGCGTTGTCGGGAGTCGCGCTGGTGGTCATTGCGTGGACACGCCACGCGGGGGGCGGCAGCGCATCGGATCTACTGCTCGCGATCGGCACGCCGCTGTTGGCGGGTTCTCTCTACGTTCGCTCGTGGTACCGAGGTTCCATCGCGGCTCGGACACTGGTCGGGTTGTCGCTCGTGCCGAGCTGTCTGTGGGCGTTCTTGACGAGCCACCGCGAGCTGCTCTCGTTGGAGTTCATCTGGCAGTCGTGGCTGCCCGCTCTCACCTGGTACGTGTTCGTCATCCTGTGCCTGTTGGCGCTGCTCGCGTTCATGGGCGACGAGACCACGGGCGGCTGCACCGCCTGGGCGCTCGGACTCTGTGGCTGGTACGCGGGCTATGCGGGCGTGCGCTTCGCGCTGGAAGTCGATACGAGCGGCCCGCTGCGCACGCTCGGCTTGGCCGAACCCGCGCTCATCGCACCGCTTGCGGTGGCGCTGGCGCAGCTGGTCTCGCACGTGGTGGGTCGCCGAACACGGCGGCACACGCAGGTGCTGGCGAGCGGCTGAAGAAGATCAGGGAATCCGGCGCGGCCACGACGCCAGCAGCACCACCACGCAGGTGTGCCCTTTGGCATCTAGCGCCTGGCCGAGACCCGCGTCGGTAAAGCGACGATCGGTGACCGCGAGCCGGTGGGACGGGCTCTCGAACACCGCAGCGAGCGCGGCATCGGCCGATTCGGCACGCGCGATGGCTTCGCCCACGCCACGCGCTTCGATGTGTTCTTCGCGCAGGCGCGTCTCCGGATCCGCCCCTTGCAAGCGGTGACCGACCTGACCGAGCTCGCATACGCGCTGGGCGTGCCGTTGCGCGCTGCGCGAAAGCGCCGAGTTCGGCCGCAGCGTGCCGACCCCCGAGTTCGCCCGAAAGCCATCGAGGCGCGCGAAGAGTGCGTCGAGTGGGCGCGTGCGAGGCCCCTTGACCTGCTCCGCGACGCTCGCTGGCGCTGCCTGCGCGGGCAGCGCTGGTTCGGCGCCCAGGTTGAGCTCGGCCACAGGCCGTGGGCCACGGGGGCCGTCCGCCACGAGTTGTACACGCCGGGCCTCGAGCTCGGCAGGCAAGCGCACGCCCTGCTCGAGACGACTGATGCCGATGTCGATGCGCTGTACGCGACCGTCGGCGCTCTCGACCACCAGGTGGGGAGCGCGGAAGCCAGGCGCCAGGTGACCACGGATCACGTCACCGCTGCGCGCGAGCTCGCCCCCGCGCGCCGACACCAACACCAGACGACGCGTCTCCGAGCTCGCTTCGCCGCAGACCAGGGGTCCGTCCGCGCGCTCCGAGAGCGATGTGATCCAGGCGATGAGCGCAGCCTCGTCCTGGCCTTCGTGGGCGTGCACGGCCACTCCGTCGAAGCCCAACGAGCGTGCCTCCGGGAGCAGCTGGGACGGGTCGATGGCTCGTCCGCGCAGCAGCAGATTGGCGGCCACCTCCGCCAGCACGTCTTCGTGCTGGCACGGCAGCGTCAGGGCGCGTGCCTGGGGAGGTGCGCCAGCGAGCCAGGCGAGCGCCAGGAACAACCACCTGCCCCATGTGCGTGGGGCGCACGGGATCGCCCAGTTCGACTTCGGCATGGGCTGGAGGCTAACTCGCAGGGTACCGACCCCGGAAATTTCGGGGTCCCTCGCGCAGCCACTGGCTCAGTGCCGGCTCAGTCGTGCCCGCTCGGGCGCGCCCCGGCCTCACCCGCCAGGTCGTCCTTCATGTGGCAGCTCTTGTACTTCTTGCCGCTGCCGCAGTGACAAGGGTCGTTGCGGCCGAGCTTGGGGGCGTCGCGCCGGAGGGTCTCCCGTGAGGGTCGCGTGGACTGCGGCTGGGAGGGCCGGGTCGAGCCCCCCGAGGCCTGAGAGACATCGTCGTCACCCTCGTCTTCGTCGTCCTCGTCGTCGTCGAGCTCCTCACGCACGGGGGCGGCGGCCGGCGCTGGCGCGGCGCTGCTCGGGGCGGGCCGACGCTGCTGCTGGGCCTGCTGCTGCTGCATGGCCGCCAGGCGGCGCGCTTGGGCCATCAGAGCGGCCTGCTGAGCTGCCTGGGAATGACGTGCCGCGATCATCACGCGACCGCCCTGGCCGCCCTGAGGCTGCTGCTGCGCGGGCGCCGCCGCCGGCTGCTGCGGCTGCTGCGGACCCGACTGCGAGGGATGCTGGGCTTGGATCGCCTGCTGGCGCGCCTCCACCTGCCGCCGACGCTGGGCTTCCGCCTGCTCGACTTCACGCTCGGTGAGTCGCTCCACCCGGAACAGCTTTTCCACCACCGACGCCTTGGTGTTCTGAAGCGTCTGCACGAACAGGTCGTAGCCCTCGCGCTTGTACTCCTTCTTGGGATCGCGCTGGCCGTAGCCGCGCAGCCCGATGCCGTCGCGCAGGTGATCCATGTGCGACAGGTGCTCGAGCCACTGCTTGTCGATCTCCTGCAGGAACAGCGTGCGGAACAGACGCAAGAAATGGATGGAGGTGAACTCCTTCTCACGCTGCTTCAGGGAGTCCTCGGCCTCGGTGTAGAGGCGCGTGGCGATCTCCATGCTGTCCGTCATGCGCGTGATGCCCTCGTCGGCGGGCATCTCGAACTGCTCCCGGTAGGCCTTCTGCAGGCCCGTCATGTCCCAGTCTTCCCAGTGCTTCTTGGGCGGACACGCGCGCTCGACCATGGTGCCCACGATTTCGTCGAGCACGTCCAGGAGCCGCTCCTGCTGCTCGGTCAGGGCGAGTGACACCTCCGACTCGAGACGCGCGAGAGCTTCCTTGGGACTGTGCTTGATGTCCTCCAGGGACACGCAGCAGCCAAACCAGGTGTACACGTCGCGCTCCAGGCCATCGACACGCAGCTCGCCGAGCTTGTCGATGTCCATGGTCATCACGCTCTTGCGGTACGCGGCAACCTGCTCCGGCGTGGCATCGTTGGCCGGCATGGGCGCGCCGTGAACGCGCAACATGTCGCGCACGATGCTCTGGGCGGTCTCGGCGAGCTCCTTGCTCGCGCCTTCCTTGGCCAGCGACTGGGGCTTCTGGCCCTTCTTGGCCTCGTCCTCGGTGGGAACCGTCTGGTAGCGGCCCTCGAGGATCTGCCGGCGCAGCGCGTAGATGCTCTTGCGCTGCTGGTTCATCACGTCGTCGTACTCGAGCAGGTTCTTACGGATGTCGAAGTTGCGCTCTTCGACCTTCTTCTGCGCGTTCTCGACGGCGCGCGTGACCCAGGGGTGCTCGATCGGCACGTCTTCTTCCATGCCGAGGCGATCCATCAGCACCTGCACGCGCTCGCCCGCGAAGATGCGCATCAGGTCGTCCTCGAGGGACAGATAGAACCGCGACGAACCCGGGTCGCCCTGGCGGCCGGCGCGGCCGCGCAGCTGGTTGTCGATGCGGCGCGACTCGTGACGTTCGGTACCGAGGATGTGCAGACCTCCCGCGGCCAGCACTTCTTTCTTCTCGGCGTCGCACTGGGCCCGATAGTGCTGGGTGACTTCCTGCACCTTGGCCTCGAGTGCTTCCGCATCGGCCTTGAGCGCCTCGTCGGCCGTCTGGAGCACCTCGTAGCGCGCGATCATCTCCGGGTTTCCACCCAGCAAGATGTCGGTGCCGCGACCAGCCATGTTGGTGGCCACGGTGACGGCGCCCTTGCGACCGGCCTGGGCGACCACGTAGGCCTCGCGCTCGTGCTGCTTGGCGCTGAGCACGTTGTGCGGGATGCCGCGCTTCTCGAGCAGACGCGACAGCGCCTCGGACTTCTCCACGCTGGTGGTGCCCACGAGCACGGGCTGGCCCGTCTTGCGGCACTCCTCGATGTCCTTGGCGACCGCCTTGAACTTTTCCTTCTCGGTCTTGTAGACGAGATCCTCGGCGTCGACGCGCTTGATGCCGCGGTTGGTGGGAATGACCACCACGTCGAGGCTGTAGATCTTCTGGAACTCGGAGGCCTCGGTGTCGGCGGTGCCGGTCATGCCGGACAGCTTCTTGTAGAGGCGGAACAGGTTCTGGAACGAGATGGTCGCCAGGGTGCGGCTCTCGTCCTGGATCGCCACGTGCTCCTTGGCTTCCACCGCCTGGTGCAGGCCCTCGGACCAGCGACGACCCGCCAGCGTGCGGCCGGTGAACTCGTCGATGATGACCACCTTGCCGTCGCCCGTGACCATGTACTGCTGGTCGCGCTTGTACAGCGTGTGGGCCTTCAGGCACTGGTTCAGGATGTGCAGGGTCTCGAGGTTGACGGGCTCGTACAGGTTCTCGACCTGCGTGATGCCGCGCTGGCGCAGGAGCTTTTGCGCCTGGACGATGCCCTCTTCGGTGAGCGTCACCGAGTGCGCCTTCTCGTCGACGACGTAGTGCTCGTCCTTGCGCAGCTTGGGGATCATCTCGGTGATCTGCGAATACTTCTCGCTCGCGCTCTCACCGGGGCCGCTGATGATGAGCGGCGTGCGCGCCTCGTCGACCAGGATGGAGTCGACCTCGTCTACGATCGCGAAATTCAGCGGACGCTGCGCGTAGTCGTAGATGCTGAACTTCATGTTGTCGCGCAGGTAGTCGAAGCCGAACTCGTTGTTCTGGCCGTAGGTGATGTCGCAGCGGTAGGCGCGCTTCTTCACGGCGTCGCGCTGCTGGGGTACCACCACACCGATGCTGAGGCCCATCCAGTTGTAGAGGCGGCCCATCCACTCGGCGTCGCGCTTAGCGAGGTAGTCGTTCACGGTCACGACGTGAACGCCCTTGCCTTCGAGCGCGTTCAAGTAGCAGGGCAACGTGGCCACCAGCGTCTTGCCTTCGCCGGTCTTCATCTCGGCGATCTTGCCCTCGTGGAGCACCATGCCGCCGATCAGCTGCACGTCGTAGTGGCGCATGCCGAGGTGTCGCTTGCTGGCCTCGCGCAGCGCCGCGAAGGCGTCGAAGCGGATGTCGTCGAGACTCGCACCGCGCGCAAGCATCTGCTTGAACTCGGGAGTCTTCGCCTGCAGCTCGGCGTCGGTCAGCTTCGCGTAGAGAGCTTCGCGTTGATTGATAGCCTCGACCATCGGGCGCAAACGCTTGATTCTCGCGTTCGTGCTTGGTACCAAAGGTCTTCTGGAGGACCCACTGAAACATTCGGCTTCCCTTCGAAAAGCGGACCGGGACGCGCAATCTAAGGCGTGCCCCCGGGCTCCGCAATCCCTAGACGGGCCACATTGAGACACGGCTCCGGCGCCAGGGTCGTTTTTCCATGCTGTCTCAAAACCACAACGGTTTCGCCACGATGAGCAACGCGCCCGCCAAGAAGGCGAGCACGACGGCCAAAACCAGCAAGATCACCCCCAAACGTGAGCCTTGGCTGGTCTCCGAGCTCACTTCGCCAGTCTCCCCGATGCCGCGAGCCTGATCCAGGATAGCGCGCGCTTCCTCGGTTGCGGACAAGCCGCGCCGCATGAGCGAGATCGCGACCACAATCGCCGCCAAAACCAATACCGCCGCGACTCCGAAACGCAGAAAAGCCCGCTTGCGCTCGAGCCGGGCGAGCAACACCGGACGCGCGCTGTGCGCGTCTGGCAAGGGCACCCGGAGGAGCTCGAGCGGGGCCATCAGGAACGCGGCCGCGCGCTGCGGTTCGGCCCCCGCGAACTCCGGCAAGACGCCCGACCAAGCCATGGTCTCCAGCTCCGGGATGAGGCTCGAGAGCCGCCTCAACGCCTGCTCTGGAGACTCGCCCTCGGCGCGCCGATAGAGCATGCGGCTACCCGCGCCCTCGCTCGAAAAGCGGTCGCTGCGCACCTGGATGCGGGTCAGCAGATCGACCCTGGCCCACTCGGACGGCAGCCTCGTCACGACCTCGGACTGGGCGAAGCTCCCGGAGGCCCGCCAGCGGCCGCCCGCGAAGGCGTCGACGATGGCCTGGCTGCGGCCAGGCGGCAGCGTGAACGACAGCTCGGGCGCCTGGAGCGGCTCCAACAAGGGCGTGCGCACGGACACGCCCACCTCGCCGAGGGCCACGGGCAGCCGAATTTGGCGCTCCGCCACCAGCACGCCAGCGCGCCGCGCCTCGAGCGTGAGTTGGGCCTCGAGCCCATGGGGGATGACCTCCAGGGCGACGAAGCCGGCGGTCTCGACGCTCGGCGAACTCGGGCTGGGCACGCTCACCTGCGCGTTGACGCGCGCGACGACGGCGCTCGCGGGCTCCCCTACCCAGACCAAGATCGTGCAACGCTCCTCGGGGGGACACGCCCCGCCGACGATACGCGGGAGGAAGGGTGTGGGCGGCGCGAGCGTGGCCTGGGTCGGCCGAGCGGGGCCGATGGCGAGCGTCTGCAAGGGCCCCGACATGCGCGGTTGCGCCACGAGCACCGGTGCATCCCGCGCGATTTGCAGCGATCGCTGGCACTCCAGACGGGACCCGTTCTCGAGCTCGACGTTGGCCACCAGGCTCGCACGGCCCTCGAGGTTAGCCGGCAAGCGCAGCTCGCCTTCCATGCTGGAGGTGAGCGTCCGGGGCGTCAGTGTGGTCTGGGCCAGCACGCGCGAGTGCTCATCGAGCAAGCGCACCTCCACGGGCCGCAGGCCCAGGCCTGGTCCGCTCGGGTCGTCCACGTGTTCGAGCAACAACGCACGCACGGCGAGCGTCTCTCCAGGGCGCGCCACGGCCTCGGCAATCAGCTGTAGATCGTCGTCCAAACGATCCCTTTCACCTGACCACAGGGCGACCAGGGACGCGGCGGCGGCGAAGAGCGCGAGAACGCGCACCAGGCGCGCGAGAGGGCCATGGACTGGCGCTTCGGAATCAGCGTGCTTATCGTGCGCTGTCGACAAGCTAGAAATCCTAGCCTAGTCTGCGACTGCTGTAGGCGATTCTGAGGGAAGGAGGGGCACTCATGGGACAGGCTGCCGAGCTGAGCGAGCAGACCATCAACGATCTGCACGATGCCCTCGCGGCCTACATGCTCAAGAAGGGCCTGCGTTCCACTTCCCAGCGACGGCTGGTCACCGATGTGTTCTTCCGTTCGGGGGGCCATCTGTCGATCGAGGACCTGCTGGCCAAGGTGCGCGAGCAGGATCCGCGCGTTGGCTACGCCACCGTGTACCGCACGCTTCGCCTGTTGGCCGAGTGCCATTTGGCCAACGTGAGGCACTTCGGGGATGGCGTGGCCCGCTACGAGCTGGCCGATGAGGGCGAACACCACCACGACCACTTGATCTGCATGGGCTGCAATCGGATCGTGGAGTTCGAGGACGAGGCCATCGAGGTGCTGCAGGATCGCGTGGCGGAGCGCTATGGCTTCAAACTGCGCAGCCACAAGCACGAGCTCTACGGGGTTTGCCCCGATTGCCAGGCCCAGGGCAGAAACGTGGACGGCGAGGCTCGCTGAGGCGGACCGGGACGAGCTGCGCTGAGGCGAGCCGGGCCCCACGATTTCACGGCAGGATGGTTCCTGGCGACCCGCTAGCGGCGCTCGCGGACGAACCGCGCTACGACCGTGAGCCGTGACGATCCTGACCGCAAGCGCGCTGACCAAGAGCTTTGGCCCCCACACGGTATTGTCAGGGGTCGACCTGAGCATCCATCAAGGGGAACGCGTGGGGCTCGTGGGAGCCAACGGCTCGGGCAAGAGCACCCTGGCGCGCATTCTGGTGGGGGAAGACACACCCGACACCGGCGAGATCGCAGTGCGCCGCGAGGCCCGCGTGCTGTACCTGGCGCAGGTGCCGGCCGTGGATCCGGCGCGCAGCGCGCTCGACACCGTGCTGATGGGTCTCACGACCTGGTGGCAAGCGCGTGAACGCTACGAGCGGGCCAGCCGGGAACTCGAGGGCGGTGCGAGCGCAAATCTGGAGAAGGTACTAGCCGAGCAAACCAAGGCCTACGCGGAGCTGGAGCAACACGGTGGATTCGACGTCTCCCATCGTGCGCTGTCGGTCCTCGGCTCGCTCGGTGTGAGGGAGCCGGAAGCCCGCGTGGGCAACATGAGCGGCGGCGAGCAGCGCCGCGTGGCCTTGGCGCGCTTGCTGGTGGCCGAGCCCGATCTGGCGATCCTGGACGAGCCCACCAATCACCTCGACATCGACGCCATCGAGTGGCTCGAGACGCACCTGGCCGAGCAGTTTCGCGGCTCGGTGCTGCTGATCAGCCACGATCGCTACTTCCTCGACGGCGTGGTGGACCGCACCCTCGAAGTGGAGCGAGGCAAGGTCTACGGCTACGACGGCGGCTTCGCGGACTATCTACGCGGCAAGGCGGAGCGCATCGCGCTGGCCGAACGCACCGAGCAGAACCGCCAGAACTTCTTGCGCAAGGAGCTCGACTGGCTGAGCCGCAGCCCACCCGCGCGCACCACCAAGCAGCAGGCACGTATCCAGCGCGCAGAGCAGGCACTGCAGAACCGGCCCGCCCCCAAGGCCCAGAAGCTGGAGCTGGAGCTGGCCACCGCGCGCGGCGGCAAGAGCATCCTCGACCTCGAGCGGGTGAGTATCGACTCGCCGGCCGAAGCCCGCGCGCCGCGCCGCCTGGTCAACGACCTCACGCTTCACCTCACCCAGGGCGAGCGCCTCGGCATCCTGGGTCCCAATGGCTGCGGCAAGAGCACGCTGCTGCGTGCCGTGCTTGGCGAGCACCCACTGGCCAGCGGGCGCCTCACGCTGGGCAAGAACGCGAGGGTCGCTTACTTGAGCCAGCACCGCACGGGGCTCGACGAGGACAAGAGCATCCTCGAGAACGTCACGGAAGGACGCTCCCACGTGCGCGTGGGCGAGCGCGAATTCCACGCCATGAGTTACCTGGAGAACTTCCTCTTCAGTGGGAGCGAGGTCCGCAAGCCCGTCAAGGCCTTGAGTGGCGGCGAGCGCACCCGGGTCGCGCTGGCCAAGCTCCTACGTCAGGAAACCAGCCTGCTGCTGCTCGACGAGCCCACCAACGATCTCGACCTCGACACCTTGGCCGCGCTCGAAGGGCTGCTGCTCGAGCATGACATCACAGCCATCGTGGTCACCCACGACCGCTGGTTCTTGGATCGCATCGCGACCTCCATCCTGTGGTTCGAGGGCGACGCGCGCGTCACGAAGCTGGCTGGCAACTACACCAACGTGCGCGCCTACCGCGACAAGCAGCAGCGCACGGAGAGCGCCGCTGCGTCCAGCGCCCAGGCAGCCTCGACACGGCCCAATCAGGCTCTTTCGAGCCCTGCCGCCCCGAGCAAGAAGGGGCTCTCCTACAAGGAGCAAAAGGAGCTCGACGGCATCGAAGGGCTGATCGCCAAGGCCGACGAGCGCGTGACGGAACTCGACGCGTTGCTTTCAGATCCCAGCGTGTACCAGACGCGCGCCGCCGAGGTCCCCGAGCTGGTGGCGGAGCGGGATCGTCAGCGTGCAGAGTCAGAGCGGCTGATGAACCGCTGGGCCGAACTCGAGGAGAAGCGCGGCTAGTCTGCGCTCACAGGAGTAAGCGCGACTCACTCCCGGTCGGGCGCGCTTGGCGCTCTCGAGCAGCGCTCGAATGCGCTCAGTGGCCGCGCGCCTTCGCGATGGCCTCGCGTGCGGGGCCGAGGTCGGCGGGCCCTTGCACGTTCACGCAGCTCGCAGTCTTGTCGATGCGACGGATCAGCCCGCTCAGCACCTTGCCCGCGCCGATCTCGACGAACAGCGTCACGCCGTCGGCGATCATGCGCGTGACGCTCTCTTGCCAACGCACCGGCCGACTGACCTGGCGAATCAGGGCATCGCGCGCCTCGCCCCCGCCGCCCACCGGAGCCGCCGTGACATTGGCGTAGATCTGGGCACGTGGCTCAGCGAAGGCCGCGGCCGTGAGGTGCGGGGTCAGGCGCTCCTCCGCGGGCTTCATCAAGCTCGAGTGGAAGGGAGCACTCACCGGTAGCATCATCACCTTGCAGCCGAGGGCCTGCAGAGCCGGCGTGATCTCTTTGACGGCCCCTGCATCCCCGGCGATGACGACTTGGCCCGGCGAGTTGTAGTTCACCGCTTCCACGGCACCGCCCTTGGCGCTCGCCTCGCGACAGGCCAGCTCGATCGCCGCCAGATCGCCGCCGATCAACGCCGCCATGGCGCCTTGCCCCACCGGGACGGCCTCTTGCATGTAGGTGCCGCGCTTGCGCACGAGGGTCACCGCTTGCTCGAAGGGCAGCGTCCCCGCCGCGACGTTGGCACTGTATTCGCCGAGGCTATGACCTGCGACCACATCGGGCGACTCGCCGAGCGCGCGAAATAGGGCCGTGGACACCGTCAACAAGGCGGGCTGCGTGTTGGCCGTCAGCCGAAGATCGGCCTCGGGACCTTCGAAACACAGCGTCGAGAGACGCTCCCCCAGCGCCTCGTCGGCCGCGTCGAACACGGCGCGCGCGGCGGGCTCTGCCTCGTAGGACAGCTTGCCCATCCCGACCGCCTGCGATCCCTGCCCTGGAAATACGAACGCTATCTTCCCCATCGGCTCCTCGTCGGGCCGGCTTACTCCTTTTCGCCACAGCTCGCCACAGTCCGAAGAGCGCACAAAGCACTCATGTTGGGCGCGTACTTTGGTAGGATTCCCAGGTGGGGGACGAGCGCATACGAGTGACCGACACGGGCGGCGTCAGCATCGCGGCGCCTGCCCTGAAGAGCCGACTCGCGACTCAGGCCGGCGAATACCGGGCCCACGAAGGACCGAACGGGACCTGGCTCCTCTTGCGCGTGATGGAGCAAAACAGCGGTCACGCAGCGGTGCGGGTCCTGATGATGGGAGAGCTCATCCACCGCATGACCGTGGTCGAGATCATCAATTTGGTGATGTCCTCGAACTGGCGCGGCGAGCTGCACCTGGTGAGCCCGAACGGACGCCGTGTGCTCGGGGTCGACCAAGGCGCCCTCAAGTACGCGCGGACCGACTTCGATTCCGAGCACCTCGGGGAGATCCTCGTGCGCGCCGGCCTCATCGAGCGTGGGCAGCTGGCCAGCGCGCTGCGCGAGCAAACCGCCGACAAGCGGCTGGGCCAGATGATCGTGGAGCGCGGATTGGTGCCCCAGGAGGCCCTGTTCAAGCAGCTGAAGCGCCAAGCGGAGATCATCTTCAACGGAGCCCTGCTCGCGGACCGCGGCATGTACTGGTTCGTAGCGCACCAGGACGACGCGCAGGTGCCGCCTGCCACGGTGCACCTCTCGATTCAGGGCCTCTTGATGGAGGGCGTGCAGCAGATCGACGAGATGGGGCTCTTCCGCGAGCGCATCCCGCACAACGGTTTCTACCCGACCATCGTCCCCAACGCCCCCAAGTCCAAGGCCGAAGGACTCGACACCCTCGCCCTCGAGATCCTGCTCTCGTGCGACGGCACGTGCAGCATCGACGACCTCACGCGGGCCCGCAGCATCGGCGAGTTCCCCGTATTGAAGGCCGTCTACGAGCTATTGCGAGCGGGTCAGGTGACACTCCGTCGCGGTCCTCGCCTCGATCCCAAAACGGCCGAGCGCCTGGTGCGCCAATTCAACGAGCTCATCCTCGACGTGTTCCTGGTAGTCGCCACCTACGGCCGCATGGACGCCACGCGTCGTGCACTGGGCGATTGGCTCGCGAGCAGCCCGCACGGGGCCATCCTCGGCCACCAGCTCGACATCGACGGCACGCTCAACGCGGCCCAGGTGATCGCGCGGCTCGAGACGGGCAACGATGACCCCATGACCAACCTGCACCTGGCCCTGCAAGAGCTCGCCACCTACGCGCTCTTCATCGCCAGCAACGGCCTCGATCGCCTCGAGGAACAGAGCCTCGCGCGCGACGTGACCATGCGCCTCAAGGCGATGGTGCTCTGAGAGGCCAGAAGCCTCGTAGCGGAGAGCGTGCGCGGGCACGCGTCCGTGGAGGTTGCAGCGTCTAGTTAGACGCGCTCGACGTCATAGACGCCCTGAATCTTGGCGATGTTGCGCATCAGGGTGCGCAGCGTGCTCGCGTCGCTCACGGTGAACTGGAAGGTGTTCACCGAGCGCCCGTCCATCAGCGAGCGACAGGTCGCCTCGCTGATGTTGAGCCCGCTGTCCACGAAGGCGCCCGTCACGGTCGACAAGATGCCAGGCCGATCGGCCGTCACGACGCGCACCTGTACGGGACGCTCGATCTTGGCGTCGTTGGCCCAACCCACCTCGATGCGGCGATCCGGATCGAGCTCCATGGCCTCGCGACACCCGCGCCGATGCACGGTGACGCCGCGGCCACGCGTGATGAAGCCGGTGATGGAGTCGCCGGGCAAGGGATTGCAACACTTGGCGAAGCGCACGAGCACGTCATCGATGCCGGCGATGCGAATGCCGGTGGTGCCGTCCTTGCGCGTGACCTTGCGGACCGTGCGCTCGAAGAACGAGGGCTTGAGCGACTTTTTCTCGTGCGACCCGTCCTGCGACTCGAGCGCCTCCACCACCTGCTGCGCCTCGAGCTTGCCGTAGCCGAGCGACGCGTAGAGCTCGTCCAGCGTGCCCACGGGCAAGCCGCTCACGACCTTCTCGAGCATGCCGGACTTGATGGCGCGGTTGAGGCTGAGGTCGCGCTTGTGCATCTCGCGCTCGAGCAATTCCTTGCCGAGGTCGATACTCTGGCGCCGCTCCTCGGTGCGCAGGTGCGCGCGGATCCGCGAGCGGGCGCGGCTCGAGGCCACGAAATCCAGCCAGTCCTTGTTGGGCTGCTGATTCGGGTTCGTGAGGATCTCGACCGTGTCGCCGTTGAGCAGCTCGTGGCGCAGCGACACCAGCGAGCCGTTCACGCGCGCTCCGGAACAGTGGTCGCCGACCTGCGAGTGAATGGCATAGGCGAAGTCCACGGGCGTGGCGCCGCGCGGGAACACGCGCACGTCTCCCTTGGGCGTGAACACGTAGACCTCGTCGTTGAACAGGTCCACGCGCACGCTCTCGAGGAATTCCGCGGGGTCCTTGACGTCCTTCTGGAACTCCATGAGCTGGCGGAGCCAGGCGAACTTGGCGGCGTCCTTGGCGTCCAGGCCACCGGTGTTCTGCTTGTACTTCCAGTGCGCCGCGATGCCGTACTCGGCCACCTTGTGCATCTCGCGCGTGCGGATCTGCACCTCGATGCGGCGGTGACCAGGGCCGATCACCGTGGTGTGCAGCGACTGGTACATATTGGGCTTGGGCAGCGCGATGTAGTCCTTGAAGCGCCCGGGAATGGGCGTCCACTGCGAGTGGATCACACCCAGCGCCGCGTAGCAGTCGGCCACGTTCTCGACCATCACGCGGAAAGCGACGTAGTCGTAGATCTGCTCGAACTCGCACTGCTGCTTGCGCATCTTCTCCCAGAGCGAGTACAGGCCCTTGATGCGCCCGTTCACCTCGACCGCGAAGTTGCGCTCGATCAGCATCTTCTCGATGCGGCGCGAGACGTCGGTCACGAACTTCTCGCGATCGCGCGCCACGCGCTTGGTCTGCTTGACCAGGTCCGCGTGTTGCTCGGGGTACAGATAGCGGAACGCCAGGTCGGAGAGCTCGTTCTTGATCCACTGGATACCGAGGCGACCCGCCAGCGGCGCGTAGATCTCCAGGGTCTCGCGGGCAATGCGCTCCTGCGAGTCGACCGACATGTGGTCGAGGGTTCGCATGTTGTCCAAGCGATCGGCGAGCTTCACCAGCAGCACGCGGATGTCGCGCGCCATGGCCACCAGCATCTTGCGGAAGCTCTCCGCTTGCTGGTCTTCCTTGCTGGTGAAGTTGATCTTGCCGAGCTTGGTGACGCCGTCGACGAGGAAGGCGATCTCCTCACCGAACAGCTGCTCGATCTCGCCCTCGGTGGCGCCCGTGTCCTCGACTACATCGTGCAGCAGCGCGGCGCACACGCTGGCGCCGTCGAGGTGCATGTCCGCGATGATATGGGCGACGCTGACCGGGTGGATGAAGTAGGGGTCGCCACTCTTCCGCATCTGCCCTTCGTGCATGCGGGCGGAGTAGACGTATGCCTTGTTGATGAGGTCCGCGTCTGCGGTCGGATGGTACGCAGTGACTTTGTCTAGAATGTCGGTCAGGCGTACCATGGTGGAGTTTTGCCCCATAGGGGATAGCGACGGTGCTCTCATTGAGCCCGCCGCAAGCTGCAAGTGGTGATCGCGATGCGCCCGCTCCAGAGGGCAGTCCCGAAGCTCCCTGGCGAACGCTTCGAAGACGGGATCAACAAAACCACCATCACAAGTTAACACCGGCTTTTTGGGCCATCAAGGTTCTGTCGCGAGTCCTCCCTGGAACACCTCATCGATGTCTGGCTATTTCTCGCCCCAGTTGCGCCGCCGTCTCGCGCCCCTTTTGTTGGGCGTGGGGCTCCTACTATTCGGTAAGATAGCCCACGAGGAGATGCCTCGTGAACAGCTCGTTCGCTATTCATTGAGTCCCGCGCAACAGAGCACAGCCCAAGAAGTGCGGGTGACCTACACCTCAGACGGGGATGTCTTGTCGGGTATCGAGCAGAGATTCCCGGCCGGGGCCCCCGCCGAGTTCAGCCACTCCCCTTCCCTCAAACCAGGCCATTATGCGGTTTCTATCGACCTTATCGCGCGCGATGGCCAGGTGACGCACCTGCGTCGGGCGCTGGAGGTTCCCACCGAGGCGCCCCCCCGCATCTCCCTGGCGAACGGCCCATGACCCATAGCGAAGGAACCATCAGCCACCGGACCGCCCACGCGCGGGATGGCCGTGGAGGGGTCGAGCTCTCGCGCTGCGCCCTGGTGGTGCTGACCGGCCAGCAACGGGGCTTCGAGCGGGTCATCGACGCGGACATATTCCGAATTGGGAAGAGTCCCGACAACGATCTGGTGCTCTCCGACGACACCGTGAGTCGAGCCCACTGTGAGATCTTGCGGGACCAGCGGGGCTTCCTGGTGCGCGATTTGGAGTCCACCAACGGCACGCTGCTCGAGGGGGCGGAGATCCGGGAGGCCTACCTCACGCCTGGCAGTACGCTCAGTGTGGGCAAGGTGGAGCTCAAGCTGCGCCCCTACTCCGAGCGCTTCGAGCCCATGCCCAGCGAGCGGGACAGCTTCGGGGACGCCGTGGGGCGATCGCTGAGGATGCGCGAGCTGTTCGGACTGTGCGAGCGGCTGGCCCCCACCGACGCCAGCGTGCTGCTGGGCGGTGAGACAGGCACGGGCAAGGACGTATTGGCGCGGGCGATCCACCAGCACAGTCAGCGCCGCAAGGGACCGCTCATCGTGGTCGACTGCGGGGCGGTTTCGAGCACGCTTATCGAGAGCGAGCTGTTCGGCCACGAGAAGGGGGCCTTCACCGGGGCGGTCTCCCAGCGCGCAGGGGCCTTCGAGCTGGCCCACGGGGGCACGGTCTTCCTCGACGAGGTCGGGGAGCTGCCGCTGGATCTGCAGCCCAAGCTGTTGCGGGTCCTGGAGACCCGGAGCTTCAGACGCCTCGGTGGCAGCAAGGAGATCCGGGTAGATATCCGGGTGATCGCGGCCAGCAAGCGCAACCTGAGCGCCGAGGTGGAACGCGGGAAATTCCGCGAGGACCTGTTCTTCCGGCTGTCGGTGGTGCAGCTCGAGCTGCCCCCGCTGCGGGAGCGGCGTGAGGACATTCCGCTGCTGGCCCGCCATCTGCTGGGCAAGATCGACGAAAAGTCGCGGGCCGACGCCGAGCCGCTGCACGTGGGCCGCGACGTGCTCGACGTGCTGGCGAGCCATGACTGGCCCGGCAACGTGCGCGAGCTGCGCAACGTGATCGAACGGGCGGTATACCTGAGCCGCTCGGAGGGGCACTCGAGCCTGATGCTGCATGCACTGCCGCTCGGCGCGCGGCGGGGTGAGGCCAGCGGCGCGGAGCTCGCGGATTTCGAGCCGGGCCTCAGCTACCGGGAACAACGGGCCCGTTTCGAGGAGGTGTTCGAGAAGCGCTACGTGCAGTGGCTCCTCGAGCGCCACGAAAACAATGTCTCGGCCGCAGCGCGGGAAGCCGACATGGACCGCAAATACCTGCACAAACTGGCCAAGAAGCACGGCTTCAAGGAGTGAGCCCGGAGTGCGCCTCGCGCGTGCTCGCGGGTCCTGCTTGCGGCTCGCGGGCGGAGGCGCCCACTTCGAAGGAGCAGCGAACCCCGAACGGCCACGGGACGGCACGGTCATCGCTGCCACAGGCTGGTGCGGCTTGTACTAAGATGCCGCCGCCTTGACCCAAGAAGAAGATACGCCCCCCGCCGCCGAACCGGTCACTCCCGGCAGCCAGGACCAGCCGCCCGCCGCCGAGCGCGCAGCGGCGCCGTTGCCCGCTCCCCCCGCGAAGGCCGAGCGCCCCTGGCTGGGCGTCGCACTGTTCTTGGGTGGGGCCCTCGCGACGTTCTTCATAATGAGCCAGGACCGCCACATCGCGTTCGGCCCGCTGTGGGGGACCCTGACCACGCTGGTAGCCGCGGCCGGCGTGCTGGAGCTGTGCGATTTGCTGCGGGCGCGACCGGGCGACGACCCCCTCGCGTCGCGCCTGTTCGCGCCCTTGCCGGGCGAGCCGCTGTGGATGGCTCCCCGCGTGACCTTCCCGCTCGCCGTGGCCATCGTGGTGTTGGGCGGCCTGATCGGCGGTGCCGACGGCTTGCCCCTGCCGCTCTTGCTGGCGCTGCTGGCGTTGTTCGTCTCCGGCTTGCGGCGCCCGTCGCTGTTCGTGTTCGTGGCGGCTTCGCTGCTCCTCCTGCCGATGCTGGGGAGCTTCGGCCTGTGGGATCCGTGGGAGACGCACTACGGCGAGGTCGCGCGCGAGATCCTGGCACGAGACGACTGGATCACGCTGTGGTGGGCGCAGGACGAGTGGTTCCGCTCCAAGCCCGTGTTGATCTTCTGGATGGAGGCGCTGGCCTGGGGTGCGCTGGGCATGCCTTTCGGGGCCGACGCGAACCCGGGACATCCCGAGTGGGCGATCCGATTGCCCCATTACGTGCTCACGATGGGCGCCTTGATGGCCTGCTACTGGGCCATGGCGCGCATCTTCGGCAAGCGCACGGCCGTGTTCGCCTCGCTCGTGCTCGCGACCACGCCCTATTTCTTCCTGATGGCGCACCAGGCCATCACCGACATGCCCTTCGTGGCGACCATGACCATCGCGCTCGCGCTGTTCTTGGTCGCGGTGGAGGAGGCGCCCGAGCAGGAGGTGCAGCGCTATCGGATCGGAAAGCTCGCGTGCTCGGGCCAGGGTCTAGTGCTCTTGGCCCTGGTGATGCTGGCGCTACCGCAGGCGCTCTATCTGATCAGCCGCAACGTGACCTTCCTGGTCGACGATGGTCTGTTCTCGGTGCACGTGGACCGCTTCATGTTCGGCTCCGCAGGTAACTCCGAGATCCCGGGCAATCCGGCGATCCGTTCGCGCATGCCCTACTTGCCGGAGCTCTGGTACCAGCCCTTGGCCCAGGGCGTGTTGTGGCTGGTGGGTCTGTGCGAGTTGATCTGGATGCTGCGCAAGGAGCGGCGCACGCAACAGCTCGCGATGTTCGGCTTCTACCTGTTTTGTTCGCTGGCCTGGATGGCCAAGGGCATCCCCGGCTTCGCGTTGCCGGGCATCATCGCGGCCTTTTATCTGTTCGCCACGGCCCGCTGGTCCCTGCTGCTGTCGGGTCGACTGCGCATTGGCGCGGGCATCCTCACCATCGCAGTTACGGGCTTGCCCTGGTACGTGGCGATGTACGGACGCCTCGGGCCGTTCTTCACGGATCGCCTGCTGATCCACGATCACATCAATCGCCTGGCCTCCGGCGTGCACGGCGACACGGGCAGCATCGAGTATTTCCTGGCGCAGCTCGGCTACGGAGCGTTCCCGTGGATCGGGCTGTTCCCGCTGGGCTTCGTGGCATTCCTGAACTTGCTGCCGCCGGGGGACGAAGCCCACGAGCGAAAGCGCCGTTCGGCGATCCTGCTGGCGCTGTGGGCGAGCGCGGCGTTCGTGCTGTTCAACGCGATGATCACCAAGTTCCACCACTACATCTTCCCGGCGGTCCCCCCGTTCGCGCTGCTGATCGGCGTGTTCCTGGATCGCGCACTCGGGCGTAACGGAGAGCTGCGACGGGAATGGGGTGCGGTGGCCCTGACGCTGGCCGGGACGCTCGCGCTGGTGCTGGCGGGCGGATCCATCTATGGCGACGTGCGCGGCGTGATCCCCGAGAACGTGACGGGCGCGGCCCGCGCCACGTGGATCGCAGACCATGGACTCTCGAACACGCTGGTCGCGGTGCTGGTGGGAGTCGGGATCGCGCTGCTGTGGGCGGCACGCAAGGTGCTCGGGCCGAGCGAGACTACGCCGGCAGTGAACACCCAGGACACGGCGACCGCGAGCTCGAGTGAGCGCGCCGTGTTCGGCCTGGCGTTGCTCGGGGCGGCAGTGCTGGTGGCGTTCGCTGGGCGTGATTTGGGCTGGATGCTCACGGAACGTCCGCTGGGACACGAGAAACTGATCCAGCTCTTCATCTACAACTACGGGCGCCCCTTCCCCGACTATCTCGACTATCGGCCCATCATCACGGGGTTCGCGCTCACATTCTTCGTGCTCTTGCTGGTCGCCAGCTATCACCAGCTACGCAAGGTCGCTCTGTACGGGGTGCTGACCACGGCCTTCTGGTTCTCGGCCTGGGCGCTCAACGTGTACATGATCGACCTCACCCCGCACTGGGGCCAACGCGAGCTGGTGAAGCGCTACTACGAGGAGCGCGCGGGCTCACAGGAGCCGCTAATCGCGTGGCAGATGAACTGGAAGGGCGAGAACCTTTACACCGGCAATCGTGTGCACGTGTTCGTTCAGCTCGACAACAAGGCCGTCACCAAGTGGATGGAGAAGCATCCAGGCACGCGCGCCTACTTCGTGCTCGAGCACTCGCGCCTCGGCAACTTCAAGCGCATGATGGGCAGCAAGCGCCACGTGGAGGAGCTCTCCACCGCGCGCGAGAACAACAAGTTCATCCTGGTGCGAGCCGACATCTGAGGAAGCCATGCAGATCGGTGTCATCCCAGTCACGTCCTTCCAACAGAACTGCTCGGTGATCCACTGCGAGAAGACCAACCGCGGCGCGGTGGTGGACCCGGGCGGAGACGTGGGACTCATCCTCGAGTACATCGCCGAGGAAGGCATCGAGGTCGACAAGATCCTGCTCACGCACGCCCATGCCGACCACGCGGGTGCCACCAAGGCGCTCGCCGAGCAGCTCGGTGTGCCCGTGATCGGCCCGCACAAGGAAGACGAGTTCCTGATCCTGAGCATGAAGGAGCAGGGAATGATGTTCGGGTTCGCACATGCCGAGCCCTTCGAGCCGACGCAGTGGCTCTCGCACGGGGACGTAGTGACCGTGGGCGAGGAGTCATTCGAGGTTCGTCACTGCCCCGGCCACACCCCGGGACACGTGGTGTTCTACAATCGAGCTCACGACTTCGTCCTCGTGGGCGACGTGCTGTTCCACGGCTCGATCGGGCGCACGGACTTTCCCCGCGGCGATCACGCGACACTGCTGCGCTCCATCAAGGAGCAGCTGCTGAGTCTGCCCGACGAGACCGGCTTCCTACCCGGCCATGGGCCCACCTCCACCATCGGCGTGGAGCGACGCACCAACCGATTCCTGCAGGACCTCTAGAACGACTTCCGCGTTCCGGCGGGCGTCGGCGCGCGCGCCCCTCTAGCCCTCAGTGTTCGGTGTCGCGCGGGCCCGGAGCCTCGAGGCCCAGGCGGCGCAGCTTGTCGATCAGCGTGGTGCGCTTGAGCCCGAGCGCCCGCGCGGCGCGTGTCTTGTTACCGCCCGCGCGTTCCATGGCCCGCCGCAGGATCTCGCGTTCCTGGTCCACGAAGGAGCCCGCGCTGGCTCCTCCCGCGGGCAGCGGAGGCAGCTCTTCGAGGGTGACGCGGCCGCCGCGACAGGCTGCGAGGGCACGCTCCATGATGCCCTCGAGTTCGGTCTGGTTGCCGGGAAAATCGTAGTCGGCGAGGGCGTGCAGGGCTTCGGGTGCGATGCCTGGCACGTCGCAGCCCAGCACGCGCGCGGCGCGATCCATGGCCAACAACACCAGGGACTCCAGATCTTCGCGCCGCTCGCGCAGGGCCGGCACGCGCAGCGAGGTCTGCTCGAGCCAGCGTGAGAGCTCGGGTACGAGTGCCTGGCTGTCGAGGAGCGCGGGCAGCGGCTTGCGGGCGCTCAAGATCAGGCGCGCGGTGAGCGGATAGGAGGCCTGAGAATCCACCGGGCGCGCGCGGCGATCGGCCAGAGCGCGGGCGAGCTCGCGCTGCACCTCGGGGCTGAGGGCCACCACGTCCGTCAGCAGTAGCACGCCGTCGGCGGCCAGCTCGAGCCACCCCGGACGCGGAGGAGGTGCGGAGAGCGGATCGGCGCTGGTGCGTTCCGCGCTGGTGAGCTTGGCACCGAACAATGCCGCGGCTTGGTCCTCGGGGGCGAGCCCGCTGCAATCGCCCAGCACCAAGGGCTTTTCGTCGCGGCCCGTGGCGCTGCGCAGCTGCTGGGCGAGCGGCAAGAGCGAAACGCCCTGCTCGCAGATGAGCAGAATGGGGACATCTTGAGGCGCCAGATCCAGCAAGCGCTCGTTGAGCGCGCGCATGGCTGGGCTGTACTGCACGAGGGCCGAAGCGGCGGGACCGGCGGTCTGACCGGCCTTGAGCAGGTTGGCTTCCGCGTGCAGGCGAGCCAGCTCTTCGCGGGCCTCTTCCAGGCCGCTGCGCAGAGTGTCGCGCTCGAAGGCGGTCTCGTCGGCGCGCTTGGAGGCGCGCTCGGCCGCCAAGAACTGCGCCGCCAGCGGGGCCATGTGCTGCGCCAAACGCTCGAGCGCCGTGAGCTCTTCCATGCTCAGCGGCTCGAGCCGCGCGCCGCGCGCCAGGACGAGCGCGCCCTCGAGGTCCGCGTTGAGCAACAAAGGCACCACGCACAGCGCGTCGAGGTCGTCGAGGCTGTGAATGAGCTCACGCAGCTCCGGTCGACGCACCAGACGTGCGCGCAGGTCGTCACGGACGATGGGCTCGCCCCCGGCGTCGGTCAGATGTTGCATCAGCACCGATGGCAACAGTCGCTCGCTGCGCCTGGGTTGGCCGGCAGCGTCGAGCCGGACCTCTCCCGACGGATCGAACGAAAACATGAGCGGCGCAGCCTCGGGCGAGTCGCTGGCACGCCGCAGCTGGCGTAGCGCGCGCGCGCACAGCTCGGGATAACTGGTCGCGCCCGGCAAGTCTTGCTCGATGCGCTCCACGGCGGCGAGCAGCGCGCCGCGCTGGGGCGCAAAGAGAAGCTGGCTCGCGCGCCGCACGACCGGCCGCAACACCAGGAACACCACGACCCCGAGGCCCGTGATCACGACCTGCCCCAGCGGGCCGAGCTGCCCGAGGCGCGCGAAGTAGCTGGCGCCGAGCACGAGGCCCAGCGTGAACAGCGTCGCGAACACCTCGCGTGCCCAGGAGCTGGCCCCGAGCGCGCGGGTGGGTGAGGTGAGCCACACGTGGCTGAGCAAGAAAGCGAATGCCGCGCCCGCCACCACCAAGAGCACGCTGCTCGACCCGGCCAAGTCCAGCAGCTTGATCAGCGCAGCCAGCGCCAGCAGCACCAGCGCCCACGTCGAGCCCAAGAGCGGCCAAAGGTTCGCGGAAAGGTCGCGCGTACTGCTGCCCAGACTCCTGCGGGTGGCGCGGATGCCGGTGGCGACCACGATGCAGGCCAGGGCGAAGGCGAGCGGAGCGCTGGCCGTCCAGGGCGCCGCGATGAGCGCACGCCCGAACATCCAAATGGGCGGCAACGCGGCGAATACGCCGAGGGTGCCCGCCAGGACGCCCAGCCAGCGCGCCGGCTGCTCCGCGTAAAGATGTCGCGCCAGGCGCGGAGGCACGTCGGGCCAGGCCATGGCGAGCCGCAAGGTGACGAGGCCGAGCGGCGGCAGGCTCAGCGCGAGCAACACCTCACCGAACAGCGCGCGCCCCGAGAGCGCCAGCCAAGCCCCCAGGCACAATCCCACCAGACTTCCCATCAGCGCCACCAGGCGCTGCGCCTCGTCGACCGCGAGCCCGCGCTGCCAGAACGGCGTGAAGGCGCTCCAGAGCGCCACCGCGGCCACCGCGAAGGCGCCGGTGGACAACGAAACCCCCAGCGCGCCCGCGGAAGCGAGGATGTAGAGCAGGAGGGCGGCTGCCACGAGCGCGAGCGTGCGGGGGTGCTTCATCGGACCGGCCCACAGGCGAACTTGCCTGGGCTGCTAGGCGGCTGGCGTGGTGGGCGTGAGGCCGCGGTGGTTGAGGGGCGCAAGCAGGCATCTTATCATTCGCGCCTTCACGGGCCAGATTGAGGCCTTTCGCACGTCTTTCCTGCGAAATTTCGGCGCGCGCATCCCGTCTTCAGGGCAGGTCCCGCCGCCGCAACACAGCCCGCGAGCAAGAGCATGGTCGACCCGCAACAAAAGAGCCGCCACCAGCAACTGTGCCGTGAGATCGAGCAGCACAACCAGCGCTACTACCTGGACGACGCCCCCAGCATCAGCGACGCCGACTACGATGCGCTGTACCGCGAGCTCGTCGCGCTCGAACGCGAGCACCCCGAGCTCGTCACCGTCCACTCGCCCACCCAGCGCATCGGCGCGGTGCCCCGCGAGGGACTGGCCAAGGTCAAGCGGCGCGTCCGCATGTTCTCGCTCGACAACGCCTACGGCGAGGGCGAGCTGAGCGAGTTCGATCGCCGCGTCCGCGACGGCCTCGGAGAGGCACGCGTGAGCTACGTGTGCGAGCCCAAGCTGGACGGCGCGAGCATCGAGGTCGTGTACATGGACGGCCGCTTGACCCAGGCGTCCACCCGCGGCGACGGCGAGACTGGCGAGGACGTCACGGCCAACGTGCGCACCATTCGCAACGTACCGCTGAGCATCCCTCACGAGGGCACCCTGACGCTGCGGGGAGAGATCATCATCCACCGCGGAGATTTGGCGCAGATCAACGAACAGCGCGCCCTCAAGGGCGAAGAGCCCTTCGCCAACCCGCGCAACGCCGCCGCGGGCTCCCTGCGTCTGCTCGAGCCACGCTTGACCGCCGAACGCCCCTTGCGCGCAGTCTTCTACGACGCCGTGGAGAGCCTGGCCGATCACCACATCGAGCTGCTCGCCAAGCTGCGCGATCTCGGTCTGCCCACCCATCGCAGAGAGCGCCTGTGTCACGGGGTCGAGGAGGCCATCGCGTACATTCGGCAATTCGACCGCGAGCGTGCTGACCTGCCCTACGAAACCGATGGTGTGGTCATCAAGGTCGACGCGCAGCGCGAACGCCAGGAGCTGGGTGCCACGGCGCGTTTTCCGCGCTGGGCTATCGCCTACAAATTCGCCGCTGAGCGCAAGGAGACCCGGGTGCTGTCCATCACGGCCGACGTCGGCCGCACGGGCGCGCTCACCCCGGTGGCCGAACTCGAGCCAGTCCCGCTCAGCGGCACGGTCGTGTCACGCGCCTCGCTGCACAACCTCGACTACATCGCGAGCCGGGACGTGCGTGTGGGAGACACGGTGTCGGTGGAGAAGGCCGGCGAGATCATCCCCCAGGTCATCGGCGTCAACCTCGCGCTGCGCCCGGAGCACACCGAGCGCTGGTCCGCCCCCACTCATTGTCCCGCCTGTGGAACTCCGGTGCGCCGTATCGAGGGCGAGGCGGCGCTGCGGTGCCCGAACCCCAGCTGTCCCGGTCGGCTCAAGGCCGCGGTGTTCCATTTCACACGGCGTTCCGCCATGGACGTCGACGGTCTCGGCGAGTCGCTGATCGAGCAGCTGGTCGATACGCGCCTGATTGCCGATCTGGCCGACATCTTCGCCCTGCCCTCCCGTAGGGACGAACTTTTGAAGCTTGACCGCATGGCCAAGAAGAGCGCGGACAACCTGCTCGCCTCCATCGAGCGGGCGCGCACCGGTCGAGGCTTCGATCGCCTGCTGTCGGGCCTGGGCATTCCCCTGGTAGGCAGCGTGGTGGCGCGCGTGTTGGCGGAAAAATACGGCGATCTCTCGCATCTCCTGGAGCGGGCCCCCGAAGCCCTGCAGCAGGACCTGTCGGACATCTCCGGGGTGGGCCCGAAGATCGCCGAGAGTGTGGCGAACTTCCTGGTCAGCCCGGAGCAGCGCAACACCCTGCAGAAGCTCGTCGATCTCGGGGTCTCCACCCAGACGCTGCGCCGCGAACGTGTCTCGGGTCCGCTCAGCGGCCTGTCGTTCTGCGTCACCGGGACGCTCAGCCGTCCTCGCGAGGAGATCCACGCTCAGATCGAGGCGCTCGGCGGGGAAACGCACACCAGCGTCAAAAAGGGCACTACTTATCTCGTCGTGGGCGACAAAGTGGGACAAACGAAGCTGGATGCGGCCAAAAAGAAAGGCGCCCAGATCATCGACCAGGCAGGCCTCGAAGCCCTGCTCGCCCGGCCCCCTGAGCGCCCGGAACCATAGGTTTTTGTCCCCGGTGTACAAAAGTCTCAACACAACGTTGAAGCAACCGGTCACACAAGCGACAATCAGCCCTAGATGGGGCGCAACCCAGCGCAATCTAATTCCGACCAACGCTTGATCGGCAGGACGATTGCCGGCCGCTATAGCCTCGTGCGCCTTTTGGGAGATGGCGGCATGGGGGCCGTGTACAAGGCCGAGGACAACGTCCTCCGGCGCTTCGTCGCGCTCAAGCTGCTGCACCCCGCGGCGGCGGCGAACCCCGCAGCCGTGGAGCGCTTCCTGCGCGAGGCCCAAGCGGCGGCCTCCATCGGGCACCCCAACATCATCGACATCCTCGACTTCGGTGAAGCCGACGGAAAGCCGTATCTGGTGATGGAGTACCTGCGGGGACGCTCCTTGGCCGATGTGCTCCAGACCGATGGTCCGCTCGACATGAAGCACGCGTGCGCAGTCGCGACTCACGCGCTGGCGGGCCTCCAGGGAGCGCACGATCGCGGCATCCTTCATCGCGACCTCAAGCCAGCCAACTTGATGCTGGTGATGCGCTTCGGCGATCGCTCGTTCGTGAAGCTCCTGGACTTCGGCTTCGCGGCGCTGCTCGGAGGCAATCTCCCGAGCGACAAGACCTTGACCCCGGCGCGTACCCTGGTGGGCACACCGGCCTACGCGGCGCCCGAGCGTCTGCGCGGAGACGATCGTCGCGACCCGCGCACCGACCTGTACTCGCTGGGGGTGGTCCTCTACGAGATGTTGGCCGGCGTACGCCCGTTCGACGCAGGGACCTTCTCGGAGTTGGCGCGCAAGGCCCAGACCGAACCCCCGCCCTCGTTGCGCCTGTATCGGCCCGAAACACCCGAGGGGCTCGAGCGCGTGATCCTGCGCGCCCTCGCAAAGACTCCCGAAGAACGCTGGCCGGACGCGGAAGCCTTCGCCGCAGCCCTCGTGCCGTTCGGCGGACGCGTGGTCGATAGCGACTCGGAAGAGAGCGACAGCTTGGCCATGGATCTCATCAAGATCCGTGCGCGCGACAAGAAGCGCGAGCCAGGTCCCAGCGGGCTGCCTCCGGAAGCCCTCGAGCGGCGTGCCCCGGCACGCGAAGTGCGCGCCAATGCACCCCAGCCCGACTCGGCCGATCTCGAACTCGAGCGGATGTCTCTCGACGTGGGCGCAGCAGCCCCCACGCTGGGTCGCAATGCCAGCCTGCGCGACGCGCCGCCCGCCAGTGCCAAGCCGCAGCCTCAAGCACGGCGCAGCCCCGAACCCGCCGCGCCGCCTCGCCAAGTTGTCACCGCACCGGGCAATCCGCAGGCCGCACGCCCAACGACCGCAGGCCCGCAGGCACCTCTCGACGAGCAGTTGCTCCACGAAACCACCCGCACGCAGCAACCCTATCGCCCGAGCAGCTTGCCGCCGCCGGCCGCGAAGGCGCGCGAAGTGATCCACGCTCCACACGGGGCAGCGCCGCAAGCGCCTTCCGGACTCTCCGGAGAACGCAAGCGCACCACCACGGGCTCGGTTCCCCCTGCCGGCGCAGCGCCACGCACGCGCGCGTTCGACGGCAGTGTGGGCCTCGCCATCCTGCGCTTCGTGTCGCGACGATATGGCGAGCGTGCGCTCAAGACCGTGCTCGACAGCCTGCCGCCGGAGACACTCACCGTGTTCACTTCGGGCGTGACACCAAACTCGTACATTTCTTTCGATTCGGTCTGCCAACTGGTCGAGGCCATCGACGCCAAGCTCGGTCGCGATGACCTGCACCTGATCGCCGATTGCGGACGCGCGGTGGCAGAGGGCACGTTCGACCAGATGAAGCGGCCGAGCGGGACGCCCACGTCGCCCCCCGAGCTGCTGCTCGCCGAGATGCCCGGCAACGTAGAGAAGATGATCCGCGGCGTTCGCTGCAAGGTGCGCAGCGTGGGGCGTGGCTACGGCCGTCTCGAGCTCGACGAGCCAGGACCGTCCTCGCTGACCATGTGCGTGCTCGTGTTGGGCTTCCTCGATCGCAGCTTGAGCCGCTTCGGCGCGCGCGAGGTCGAGGTCAATCTGCTCAACTGTCGCTATCTCGGCGACGACGAAAACCTCTACGACATCAGCTGGCTCATCACCTAGCTCCGTCGCCAAGAAGTCCATGTCAGCGGAGCAGCCGCTCAGCGAAGCCGCGGATGCCGCCACGCCGCGTGCGTCTGCTTGCGAGCCTCACGCGCCGGAAAGCGCGCAGTCAGCGTGCTGGCCTTAACGCCGCGCGAACTGAGCGCGCCCTTCGCGCTCCCACCACTCGCGGTACTTGCGTTGCGAAAGCTCGCGATCCTTCTTGGGCAGCGCGGGATGGTAACCGAAGTACTGCTGGGTCAGCTGCTTGAGCTCATCGCTCGCCAGCGCCCGCATGGCTTCCTCTTGGTGACCGAGTGAGTCCACCAGCCACTCCACACGATGGCCCCCCGAAGCCTGCTCGGCCCAGAGCTCCCACTTGCGCGGCGCGTAACCGAAGTCTTGCCCAGTGAGCACCACCAGCGCTTTCTGGGCGGTCTTGACGATGCCCTCGGAGGGGTCTCCGAGGCGCGCGATCAGCGTCCGCAGGGTACGCATGTCGCGCAGCTCGGCGAGCGCCTCGAGCGCGATCTTCTGGCGCCGCGGATCCTTACCGGGTCGCGCGCTGAGATCACAGATGGCGCGCAACACCGCGTCGAACTGCGGCAGCCGCGTATAGTTGCGCAGCACGTCGAGCGCCACGGCGCGTACGCCGTCGTTGGCATCGAAGGTTCGGCGAGCCACCGCGTCGAGTAGATCCGGATGCACGATCTCGCCGGCCACCAACAAGGCCTGTCGACACAGATCGGGTTCGCTCGTGCTGAGCTTCGACGCCACGTAGGGAGCCGCGCGATCGCCAAACGCGGCGAGGCAGCGCGCCACCGCGGACAAGTCGCGACCTCGTACCTTGTGCCGCTGGGGCAGACTGAGATCGACCCAGAGGGGCCCGGGGAAGTGCTGCATCAAAACGGGCAGCACGGCCTCGCCAATCCTTACGAGCTCGGCGATCTCGGTGAGCGGATCGGACGGGCCTGCGCGCAATAGGGCCTCGACCAGCGCATTCACGTGGTCGCCCATGTCGATGATCATCGAGGGCACCGCGGCATCCGTCACCAAGCTCAAACGCTTGGTGCGCGCGGGCTTCTCGGCGGATTCGGACCTGCTTACCGCCGCGGCGGCCGCGACTGGACCCGGCTCACGAAGCGCGGGCTCCTCGACGGCTGGCTTGGCAGCTGCGGCAGCCTTGGCCTCGCGAACCGTGACGGGCGCGCGATTCGCGCGGATGCTCTCTTCAGCCACCGAGCCCACGGGCGCCACATAGCTGTAGGAACCAACGCTATGCGCGGCCGCACTGGCGGACGCGGTAGGCGGCGGCATCGATTCGCGCATGGGCGGTGGGGGCGCCGAGCGCGGCACCCCCGGCACACGACCGCGGGCTGCTTCACGAGCCTCTGGAGAGATGGCCGTGCTGCGAATGCCCTGGAACGATGCCTCCGAGACCGTGCGCTTGCGCTCGGTGAAGGACAAGCGCGAGACCGCCTGGAGATCCACCGCGGTGAGCCCGTCGACGCCATCGCTGTCGTCGCCATCGTAGGAGCCGAACGCCTCGGACTCGCCCCGGCCCTGATAGGAAAGCTCGGGCGCCTCGTCGAGGAGCTCGGCGTGCTCATCGAGCGAAGGCTCCGCGAGTAACGCCGTGGGATCTGCCACCGCGTCCGCTTCCATGCTCTCGGGCGCGGCCTCTGCGTCCGGGAACGGACTCCCTTCGGGGGTTGGCGGCTGCGATGACGACTCCGAGGTCGAAAAGTGCGGCACGGAGCTGCGGCCGCGCAGGGTCTTCTGCTCCAGGATCAAGCGGCGCAGCGCATCGCTGAGGGCCGGCACCACCGCCATCACGGGTCCGGCGTCGGTCACGCTCAACCCCTCCGCATGGCGATCCGCATACACCAGCAAGGCGACGCGCGAACCAAGCGTGATGGGCACCGCCAGGCCGGGTCGGCCCATGGGTCGCCCGAGCAGCGCCAGCGCAGCGCGCTCTTCGTCGGTGGCACTCCAGTCGCCGACCAGCGGTCGCTGCCCGCGCACCACGCGCGCAGCAAAGCCACCCTCGTTGATCGGAATCACCAGGTGCTCCATCAACTCCTGCGAGAGCCCCGCACCGTGGGCCATGCGGCCCCGGGCTTCGTCCTTGGTGACGCTGAAGATGGCCACGAAATCGAAGAACTGCTGGGCGTAGCGCAGCAGCACGAACAGCACGTCGTCGCGCTGCGAGGCCTCACCGAGCAACGCCTCGGCGCGCTCGTGGGAGATGGGGCCGCGCACAGCGCGGGCGATGGCCGGCGAGATGGAGCTCGGCGGGACCGTAAGCGGGCGCTCCGCTTGGAAGCCCGAAAGGGCTCGCGGCCGAACCACGGCCACGCCCGCGGCAACATCGAGCGGCGCAGGGTCCGATCCGATGGACGCAGAGTCGAGCGACGCAGAGTCGAGCGACTCGGATTCGAGCGTGGCGCTCTGGTAGCCCTCGGGCGCGCCTGCCTCCTCGAGAGGGCTCGCGTCGAACGCGGGCGCCTCCAGATGACCCGACCCGAGCTGGTCCGGCTGCGCTTCGGCGAACGCGAGCGCCGACTCGCTGAACTCGGGCACCGACTCACTGAACTCCGTGAGTGCCTCGGCCAGCGTAGGCTCCTCGTCGGACACGTCGGCGTGCCCTTGGAGCTCGATCACACCGGAGGCCCGGCCTTCCGAGTCGAATGCGTGGTCGTCGCCTTCGAGCGAAGATGCTGCCTCCAGCGACGACTCCATGCCGAAGTCCGGGGCCAAGTCCTGGCCAGGCTCGAGCGGAGCTTCCGCGGGCTCCTGCGCGCCGAGCTCCTGCACCTGCGGCACCTGCGGCGCCTGCAGCACATCCAGCGCCTGCATCTCGCGCGACTCGGGCTCGTCGTCGAAGGGGTTGTACAGCGGGCGCTGACTCAGCGTCATGCCGTGGGTCGGCGGCCGCACATACGGAATCACGCCCGGTTCACGCTTGCGCAGCACGTCCGCCAGGCGCCGGGTACGCGGATCGAGCTCCACGCCGAAGTGATGGGCCAGCGCCGCCGCGAGGCGCAGCTGCGTCACGATGCGCACCGAGAGTTCACAACCGAGCTGCGCGCGCAGCTGGCGCACGACGTCGTCCGCGAGCGGGTCCGCTGCGGCCACGACTAGGGAGCGGCCCTCGAACAGGATGGGCACCACCTTCAGTGAGCGCGCCATCTCCTCCGGCATCTGTCGCAGGGCCTCACGCGAGGCACGCATGACCTCTTCGCGCGTGGCGGGCAGCAGACCGAATAGCGCAGCGCGATAGGCCGAGAGCACGTCCTCCGGGACGAAATTCAGCTCTAGCAGCACGGTTTCGATGTCACCGCCCGACAGCACTTGCTGTGTCAGGGCCTCCTCGATCTTGGAGACCGAGAGGACACGATCGCGAGCAAGCAAAGAGGTGAGCGCAGACATGTTTCCGAAGGTGGCGAGGGGCGTCGAGCTGCGGCCGAGGGGCGCGATTCCAGGGAACTTCAGCGAGAGGTCCCCAAACGTTCCAAGCCTAATGCGACACCTACCACGGCTGCGGTTTCGGTCCGCAAAATTGCGCTGCCCAAACCTGCGGAAAGAAAGCCCGCGCGGGTGAGTAGATCGCGGTCGCCGTTGGAGAAGCCCCCCTCTGGGCCTACTGCGAGCCACAGCTCCGGGGCTGCGATGTTCCTGGGCAGGGGAGCCGCACTGCGCTCCATGAGGGCGGCCCGGACGGCCCCCGAGGGGGCCCTCGCCAGGACCTCTGCCAGGGGGGCGGGTGGCATGATTTCGGGCACATAGCTGCGTTCGGACTGGCGGGCCGCCTCCCTGGCGATGCGCCGCCAGCGCTCCGCTTTGGCATCTCCCCGCACGCCCTCCGAGCGGGCCACGCAGCGCTCCGAAAGCGCAACGTGTACGGCACTCACCCCGATTTCGGTTGTCATTCTCACAATATCGTCGAGCTTGGTGCCCTTGGGCTGGCACTGGACCAAGATCACTCTGGGTCCGGGCTCCGCCCGCTCGGGGGCCGCCAAGGCCACGCAACGCCCGTTTCCCTTGGTCAGCGCCACCACGCGCACCCGCTGTCGACCGCCCCGGCCGTCGAAGAGCTCGAGCTCGTCGTCCACCACGAGACGCAACACGCGCGCGTGCGCCACGGCCTCCGCGTCGAGGTCCACGGGTGCACCGACCGCCTCCGCAAGCTGGGCGGCGAACAGCCGGCGTACGCTCAGCTCGTCTTCTTCAAGACCAGGGCGATCCACTCCCCCTCCACCGGCGCAGCCTCACACGTGAAGCCCGGATAGGCCGCGCGCACGTCGTCCTCTTGCCCCACCAAAATGCCGCTGAGCAGCAGCTTGCCCCCGGGCGCCACGCGCGCTGCAATGGCTTGTGCGAGCGGGATGAGCACCGTGGCCTGAATGTTGGCCAACACCAGCGGGAACATGCCCACCACCTCTTCCACGGGGGTGGTCGAGGCTTTCACCAGGGAGAGCACCTGATTGCTGGCCGCGTTCTCCAGCGTGACCTCGACCGCGTCTGGATCGACGTCGATGCAGAGGGCGTCCTTGGCACCCAGCTTGAGCGCGCAGATGGCGAGGATCCCCGTGCCACAACCCACGTCGAGCACGCTCTCGGCACCCATCACGATGCGGTCGAGCTGGGTCATCAGCAGGCGGGTGCTCTCGTGGGTACCCGTGCCGAAGGCGCGACCAGGATCCACCGTGACCACCACGTCGCCAGGAGCAGGCTCGAAGGGCTCCCAAGAGGGACGAATTACGAGCCGCTCACCCAGTCGGGTGACCTTGAAATACTGCTTGTAGGCGTCGCGCCAGGCGTCTCCGACCACGTGCGTCAGGCGGGCCGGCCAGCGCCCCAGCTCCGCGATGGCCGTTTGCGCGGCCTCATCGTTCTCGAAGCTCGCCACGAGCGTCACGTGGTTGTTCTCGCTGTTGCGCGCGAGGGTGGTGGCGTCGCGCTCTTCGACGCCCTGCGCGCCCAGCTCCCAAAGCAGGTAGGAGGCCTCCTCCACTTCGTCGGAAGCAACGTCCACGTGAACATAGGGATAGCGGGGCTCGTTCATCACGCAGCTGGTAGCAAGCCCCCGCTTTCGGGTCGAGTCCTCTGGCCCCACCCGCCGCAGGGAAGCCATGCTAAGAAGCCGCCGATGCCGGCCGAACTACGCGTGGGTTTGTTGGGTTGTGGAGTTGTTGGACAGGGCGTGCTGCGCCTGGTCGACGAAAGTGCGAAGGCCATCGAAGCCCGTCTGGGCCGTCCGGTGAAGGTGCAGCGGGTCTACCTACGCGACGAGAGCAAGGCGCGGAGCGCGGTGCCGAAAGAGCTGCTCACCAGCGACCCCGCCCAGGTCTGTGCGGGCGAAGACATCGACGTCGTGGTCGAGCTGATGGGCGGCGTCGACACCGCGGGCAAATTGGTCGAGGCTGCGTTGCGCGCCAAGAAGCCCGTGGTCACCGCCAACAAGGCGCTGCTGGCCGAGAAGGCCCACGACTTGATGGCCCTGGCTGAGGCCAACCGGGTCGACCTTTACTTCGAGGCTGCCGTGGGCGGCGGCATCCCTGTCATCCGCACGCTGCGTGAGTCCCTGGCCTCGGATCGCGTGCTCGCCATCCGCGCCATCTTGAACGGCACCAGCAACTACATCCTTTCCCAAATGCAGCACCGCGGGATCGGCTTCGCCGAGGCCCTGAAGGGCGCCCAGGCTGCCGGATACGCCGAGGCCGATCCCACCCTGGACGTCGGCGGCGGCGACGCGGCGCACAAGCTCTCGATCCTCACCACCCTGGCGTTCGGCGTGCGCGTGCGTACCAAGGACATCACCACCGAAGGCATCACGGACGTCGACGCCATCGACATCCACTTCGCGAAGCGCTTTGGCTACGTGTTCAAGCCCCTCTCGATCGCGGAAGCCGCCAGCGATGGCAGCCTGGTGTTGCGCGTGCACCCCGCGCTCGTGCCCGAGAGCAGCATGATGGCCCACGTGACCAACGCGCTGAACACGGTGCAGATCACCTCGGCCGCCCTGGGCGCCTGCATGCTCACGGGTGCCGGCGCGGGCGCGGGCCCCACCGCGGTCAGCGTCGTCAGCGACGTGGTCGACGTGGGCCGCAACATTCACTCGGACGCCGCCGGACGCGTGCCTCACCGGGCCTTCCGCGAGGAAGTGCTGAAGGACGCGCGCCTGCGGGACATCGGCGAGCGCGTGGGCGAGTACTACATGCGCTTCACGGTGAGCGACCGCCCGGGCGTGCTCGCGGAAATCGCTGGCATCCTCGGCCAGCACAGCGTGTCCATCGCGCACCTCGTCCAGGACGCACCGGACGAGCAGGTCGAGGCCAGCGTGGAGGTGGTGCTCTTGACCCACGCAGCGCGCGAAGGTTCGGTGCAGGGAGCCCTCGCCAAGATCAACCAGCTCCCCCACTTGCGCGCCCCGGCCCGCCGCTTCCGCATCGAAGAGATCTGATGGCGGCGCGCGAAGGCACAGGACTGAAGGAACTCGTCGCCCTGCTCGGTGACGGCGCGGAGTTCTCGGGCAAGCTGCTGTTCGAAGGACGCGTGCGCATCGACGGCAAGTTCACGGGCGAAATCGCCAGCGACGACGTGTTGATCGTGGGCAGCCAGGCCGAGGTGGAGGCCAAGATCGACGTGGGCTCCCTGATCGTGTTGGGAGGCACCGTGCGCGGCGAGATCCGAGCCGCCAAGTCGGTGGAGCTCCATGCGCCGGCCAAGGTGTATGGAAACATCACAACTCCCCAGCTGATGATCGACCGCGGGGTCCACTTCGAGGGGCAGAGCCGGATTCCGTCCGTTACCCCACGTTTGCCTGAGCCGGTTCAGGGTGCCGAGACGCCGAAAGGTGACGCAGGCGAGCCTGCACCCACTGAGACGGGCCAATCCAAGGAATAACTAGGCCTGCGAGGAAGGTGGATCCTGTAGTACAAGGGCTCCGCAACTTTGCTCGTGCGCGAGCCCGCGTCAGTGGACAGGCTGAATGGCCAACCAGCCAGCCCGTCGACAGGACAGGAGATCAGAATGAAGCGCCAGGCCACCATCGCTGTACTGGGTACCCTGCTTGGGATCACCATCTCGAGCTCGGTCGTCCGCGCCGAGGACGCGAGCGCCCGGGGTACCGATCAGGCTGCCATGCTGAGCGGCCAAGTGGATTTGGCCAACGTGCCTGCCCAGGACGGGGGCATCGAATGGGGCCGCGCCGAGGGCATCCTGGCGGCGCGCACCGACGACGTGATGGCGATCCTCCACGACTACTCCCGCTACGCCGGCCTCTTCCCCTACTTCGAGAAGTCCAAGGTCCTCTCGCAGCGCGGCTCTGACGCCATCGTGTACTTGGAGGCCAAGATCCTCCACGGCGCGACCACCCTGTGGGGGCAGATGAAGATCAGCTCCAAGCAGGCCGACTCCGACCGGCAGGTGGTCGAGGCCAAGCTCATGAAGGGCAAGGGCAACATGTCCCAGTTCTTGGCTCGCTGGGAGGTCACGCCGACGCACGGGGGAACCCACTCCCGCGTGGTCTTCCAACTGCTCGTCGATCCGGACCTACCCGTCCCCAACATGGCCATCAGCCGCGAGATGAAGAACGGCGCCGGCCAGGCCTTCCGTGCCCTGCGCCGCCGGGTCACCGAGCGAGCTTCCATCGTCTCGCGCCCGAGCAGCACGCTCTAGCCCAAAGCCGAAACGAATCGTCTCGAGGGGGCCCCACGCGGGCCCTTCGGCGTTTCTGGAGAGCGGTTGTGCCGTGATCTGCGCCCCGGCTCGGGAACGCTGAACGAGATCTTTTGAGCGCGGAAAAACCCTCAAAAATCCGGGGCGATGCGCACGCACACTAGGCGCTCCCAAGCTTGACTCTCAAAAACACCGCTGCTAGATACGCGCCGCCTCTGGCCGGGGTTTCCCGCGCCGGGCGGTTCCTCCGCGCCTGTTAGGGCGATTCGTGTGTCGTGGCGCCTTAGGGCAGGAAAATGCTCGGCCTCACGCGCGATGACCCGCCGGTTCGGCCCGCCGCTCAACTCAGACGCGCACCTGCGCGCGCTGGTTCCGAGGCCTAGCGAGGGAGTCGATGCAGCTTTCCGCACTCTTGGCCGCCCTGCTCTCAGGGGGCTCCATCATTGACCTGGACGGGACGTTGTTCGTCCAGGCCGCGATGTTCTTCATCGCGTTTGGTGTGCTGTATGCACTCGTGTTCAAGCCCATGGTCGCCATGCTCGAGGCCCGCGAGGAAGCCATCGACGGTGCCAAGGATCAGGCCAAGCGCCTCGACGTGGAAGTGAAGGAGAAGCAAGCCTCCTTCGAAGCCGAGCTCCGCAAGGTGCGCAGCGCTTCCAACGAAGAGCGCGACCGTCTGCGCGGCGAGGGACAGGAAATCGAGGCCAAGCTGCTCGAGCGCGTGCGCGCCGAGACCCAGTCGATGGTCACGGAAGCCAAGTCCCGCCTGGAATCGGAAGCAGCGCTCGCGCGCCAGGAGCTCCACGGCCAGCGGCCGCAGCTCGCGCGTGGAGATCGCCAGCAAGCTACTCGGACGAGAGGTGCAGGGATGAAGCGGACCCTCCAGAAGTTTGCCGCCATCGCCATGACGCTGGCCGTGCCCGCGTTGGCGTTCGCCAACGAAGAGGCCCACGGGGCTCACGGTGGCGAACACGGCCACGGCGACTGGGACCAGACGGCGATCATCGCGTCGATCGTCAACTTCGTCGTGCTGATGCTGCTGCTGTCGCACTTGTTCAAGGACAAGATGCGGTCGTACCTCAAGGAGCGTAAGGCCGAGGTGGAGCGCGAGCTCAACGAGGCGGCGCGCCTGAAGGCCGAGGCCGAGGCCAAGCACAAGGAGTACTCGGACCGCCTGGCCCAGCTCGACAAGGAGCTGGCTCAGATCAAGACGGACATGATCGCGGCCGGTACCAAGGAACGCGACCGCATCGTGGCCGAGGCCGAGCACAAGGCCGCGCGCATGCGCCGCGAGGCCGAGTTCATGGTGGAGCAGCAGGCCAAGCAGCTGCGCACCGACATCGCCCGTGAAGCCGCCGACGCCGCCATCGCGGCCGCCGAGCAGCTCCTCGCCAAGGCCACCACCAGCTTCGACCAGCAGCGGCTGGCCCAGGAGTACCTGGCGTCGCTGCAGTCGGCTCACGGCGTGAAGGCCAGCATGATTCCCCCCAGCACCCAGTCGGAGTCCCGCGTATGAGCGTCGGTGCACTAGCGAAGCGCTACGCGCGCGCCATCCTCGAGCTCGCCACCGAGCAGCACCAGGTCGACAAGGTCCGCACGGACCTCTCCGACTTCGCCGCCATGTGGGCCAACAGCCCGGAGCTGCGCGAGCTGTTCTCGAACCCCAAGTTCGGCGCCGACGCCCGCAAGGCCGCCCTCAGCGACCTCACGGCCCGCGCAGCCATTTCCCCGCTGGCGAAGAACAGCATCCTCTACCTGGCCGACAAGGGTCGTCTGCACGCCCTGGCCGACATCGTGCGGTCCTATACGGACCTCGCCGAGAAGCAGGCCGGCGCCGTGCGCGCCACGGTGACCAGCGCCGCCCCCCTGACCGAGGCCTATTACGCCCAGCTCCAGCGCACGCTCGAGCAGGCCACCGGCAAGAAGGTCTCCATCGAGCGCAAGACCGACGCCAGCCTGATCGCGGGTGTGGTCACGCGCGTGGGTGACCAGATCTTCGACGGCAGCATCCGCGCTCGCCTCGCGGACCTGAAGGAAACGCTCAAGAGCGCCTGAGCGCGCTTCGTCTCTGTCACGAACAACGGATTTTTTGGTTTTCGACTCTCGTGAGTCTTGGCCCAGATTGAGGTAGCCCCGATGCAGCTGCGCGCTGAAGAGATCTCTCAGATCATCAAGAAGCAAATCGCTTCGTACGAGAAGACCGTCGAAGTGATGGAGACCGGTACCGTGCTCACCATCGGTGACGGTATCGCCCGCGTCTATGGCCTCGAAGGCGCCATGGCCGGCGAGCTCGTCGAGTTCCCCGGGGACCTGATGGGCATGGTGCTCAACCTCGAAGAGGACAACGTCGGCGTCGCCATCTTCGGCAACGACCAGGCGATCCGCGAGGGCGACACGGTCAAGCGCACCGGCCGCATCATCGACGTGCCCGTGGGCCCCGCCCTCGTCGGCCGCATCGTGAACGCACTCGGTCAGCCGGTGGACGGCAAGGGCCCCATCGACAGCGCCATCAAGCGCCGCGTCGAGATCAAGGCACCCGGCATCATGCAGCGCCAGACGGTCAACGAGCCCATGCAGACGGGCCTCAAGGCCGTCGACGCGATGATCCCGATCGGCCGCGGCCAGCGCGAGCTGATCATCGGCGACCGCCAGACGGGCAAGACGGCCGTCGCGGTGGACGCGATCATCAATCAAAAAGGGCAGAACATGTTCTGCATCTACGTCGCCATCGGCCAGAAGCAGTCGACGGTGGCGCAGGTGGTCACGAAGCTCACGGAAGCTGGCGCGATGGAGTACACCACCATCGTCATCGCCGGCGCCTCCGAGAGCGCCCCGCTGCAGTTCATCGCGCCGTACACCGGCGTCACCATGGGCGAGTACTTCCGCGACAACGGCCAGCACGGCCTCATCGTGTACGACGATCTCAGCAAGCAGGCCGTCGCGTACCGTCAGCTTTCGCTCCTCCTGCGTCGTCCTCCGGGCCGCGAAGCTTACCCGGGCGACGTTTTCTACATCCACAGCCGCCTGCTCGAGCGCGCCGCCAAGATGGCCGACGAGTACGTGGTCGTGAAGAAGGGCGAGGAGCCCAGCCGCAAGAACGCCACCCAGATCTGGCCCGGACCCGACAAGGAAGAGGCCGTCCACGCCGCCAAGGCCAAGGGTGCTGACTACGAAGTGAAGCGTCTGCCCGACTCGGGTGGCTCGCTCACTGCGCTGCCCATCATCGAGACCCAGGCGGGCGACGTGTCGGCCTACATTCCGACCAACGTGATCTCCATCACCGACGGCCAGATCTTCCTCGAGGCCGACCTCTTCTTCTCTGGTGTGCGTCCCGCCATCAACGTCGGTATCTCCGTGTCGCGCGTGGGTGGTAACGCCCAGATCAAGGCGATGAAGCAGGTGGCCGGTACGCTCCGCCTCGACCTCGCCCAGTTCCGCGAGATGCAGGCCTTCGCGCAGTTCGCCTCCGACCTCGACGCCGCCACACAGAAGCAGCTGGCCCGCGGTCAGCGCCTCACCGAGGTGCTGAAGCAGGGTCAGTACCAGCCGATGCCCGTCGAAGAGCAGGTTCTGCTCATCTGGTCGGCGAACGAAGGCTACCTCGACGACGTCGAGATCAAGGACATCAAGCGCTTCGAGAAGGAGCTCTTGGAGTTCGTGAAGGGCCAGCACCCGGACGCACTCACCAAGATCAAGTCCATCAAGGACCTCAAGAACGACGACGTGAAGGGCCCTGTCAAGAAGGCGCTCGAGGCGTTCAAGAAGACCTTCCAGGCCAGCAAGTAAGGCCCTAAGGAACCACCACCATGGCCGGCCTAAAAGCCATCAAGCGACGCATCACCAGCGTCAAGAACACGCGCAAGATCACGCGCGCCATGAAAATGGTGGCCGCGGCTCGCCTGCGTAAGGCTCAGCAGCGCATCACGGACCTGCGTCCCTACGCGCTGAAGACCACGGAGCTGCTCACCTCGGTGGCGGCCCGGATCGACCCGAACGACGAAAAAGCCCCCGCTCTCCTGCGTCGCCGCGAGGAGAAGCGTGTGCTCTTGGTGGTGCTCACCAGCGACCGCGGTCTCGCGGGCGCGTTCAACGCGAGCATCAACAAGGCGGCCTACCGGCTCTGGAAGGAGCTCGAGGGTCAGGGCAAGAAGGTCTCCTTCGCCATCGTCGGCAAGAAGGGTGGCGAGTACTTCAAGCGTCGCGACGCGAACATCGAGAAGACCTTCAAGGGCATCTTCGAGAACCTCACCAGCGCCAACGCGGGCGAAGTGGGCCGCTACATCGTGGATCGCTACTTGTCCGAGGACCTGGACGCCGCGTACATCATCTACAACCAGTTCAAGAGCGCGATCAGCCAGATCATCACGGTCGACCAGGTGTTGCCCGTGAAGATCCCCGAGAGCGCCAAGGCTGGCGGCACCGAGTACATCTACGAGCCCGACCAGGCTGCATTGCTCGACCGACTGCTCCCCATGTACATGGAGATCTCGTCGTTCCGCGCGTTGCTCGAGTCGGTGGCTTCGGAGCACGGCGCCCGCATGACCGCGATGGACAACGCCACGCGCAACGCCTCCGACATGATCGGTGCGCTGACGCTGCAGTACAACCGCGCGCGCCAGGCTTCCATCACCAAGGAGCTGATGGAGATCATCGGCGGCGCCGAAGCACTCAAGGGCTGAGGGCGCGACGAGCGCCCCACCCGTCCCCTCAACAAGATTTTCCCTGCGACACAACAGGCATCAGAAGGACTTCCGCCATGGCAGAGCTAGTTAGTGGATCCATCACCCAGGTCATCGGCCCCGTCGTCGACGTCGAGTTCCCCCCGGGCAAGCTGCCCGAGCTGCTCAGCGCGCTGCGCGTGACCAACCCCTCGCTCGGCACGGGCGAGGACAACCTGGTGCTCGAAGTGGCGCAGCACCTCGGTGAAGGCACGGTCCGCGCGGTGGCCATGGACTCCACCGACGGCCTCGTGCGCGGCATGAAGGTGAAGAACTCCGGCGCCCCCATCTCGGTGCCCGTGGGCAACGCCTGCCTTGGCCGCATCCTGAACGTGGTCGGTGAGCCCGTGGACAACGGGCCCAAGCTGAACGCCACGCAGTTCGACCCCATCCACAAGGCCGCCCCCAAGTTCGTCGACCAGAGCACCAAGGTCGAGATCTTCGAGACCGGCATCAAGGTCATCGACCTGCTCGCTCCCTACCGTAAGGGCGGCAAGATCGGCCTGTTCGGCGGCGCCGGCGTGGGCAAGACCGTGCTCATCATGGAGCTCATCAACAACGTCGCGAAGGCGCACGGTGGTGTGTCCTGCTTCGCGGGCGTGGGTGAGCGTACCCGTGAGGGCAACGACCTCTACTACGAAATGAAGGAGTCGAAGCTCGAGTCCGGCGAGAGCGTGCTCTCGAAGACCGCCCTCGTGTACGGCCAGATGAACGAGCCGCCGGGCGCCCGTCAGCGCGTGGCCCTGAGCGCCCTGACCATCGCGGAGCACTTCCGCGATCGCGAAGGCCAGGACGTGCTTCTGTTCGTCGACAACATCTTCCGCTTCACGCAGGCGGGTTCCGAGGTGTCGGCACTCCTCGGCCGTATCCCGAGCGCGGTGGGTTATCAGCCCACGCTCGGTACCGAAATGGGCGGTCTGCAGGAGCGCATCACGTCGACCACCAAGGGCTCCATCACCTCGGTGCAAGCCATCTACGTGCCCGCCGACGACTTGACCGACCCCGCGCCCGCAACGGCGTTCGCTCACTTGGACGCCACCACGGTGCTCTCGCGCGCGATCTCCGAGAAGGGCATCTACCCCGCCGTGGATCCGCTCGACTCGACCTCCACCATGCTCGAGCCCGGCATCATCGGCGCCCGCCACTACGGCGTGGCCCGTCAGGTGCAGTCCACGCTCCAGCGCTACAAGGACCTGCAGGACATCATCGCGATTCTCGGCATGGACGAGCTTAGCGAATCCGACAAGCAGGTCGTTGACCGCGCCCGTAAGGTGGAGCGCTTCCTGTCGCAGCCCTTCTTCGTGGCGCAGCAGTTCACGGGTCTCGAGGGCAAGTACGTGCCGCTCGCCGAGACCATCGCGGCCTTCGAAGAGATTCTCGCCGGCAAGCTCGACGACCTGCCCGAGCAGGCGTTCTACCTCGTGGGTAACCTCGACGAGGTGCGTGCCAAGGCCAAGAAGCTGGCGGGAGGCTGATCGTGGCTGCGACCCTCAAGCTCGAGGTCGCCACGCCCGATGGACTCGCGCTGACGACCGAAGCAGAGATGGTGACGGCTCCAAGCGTGAGCGGTGAGTTCGGCGTACTGCCGGGCCATCTCCCGCTGTTGGCCGCTACCCGTGCCGGTCTGCTCAAGTACCGCATCGGCGGCAAGGACGAGATCGCGGCCATCGGCCCCGGCTTCGTCGAAGCCTTGCCCGACAAGGTCCTGCTGCTGACCGACGCTTTCCTCAAGCCCGCCGCCATCAACCGCACCAAGGCCGAGGCCGACCTGGCCGACGCCGAGAAGGCGCTGGCGGACCTCAAGGGGCCCCACGCGGGCGGCGAGTACGAAGAACTGGCCCGGGCGCTCGATTGGGCGCGCGCGCGCGTCGACGCCAGCAAGACGGCCTGAACGGCGCTGCGAAGGCAACGGGCGAGGGCACTGCCGCAAGGTGGTGCCCTTCGCGTTTAAGCCAACCACGGCTTCGCGGTCCGTCTACGCCGGACTTCGTGCGTTCACATTGTCGCGAGTGAACCGCTGAGACCGCTTGCCGCCGCGCTCATTCTGGGGTCGCGCAGTTGCGAAGGAGCCGGGTTCCGCTCGCAAACTCCCGCATCACACGCGTGCATAGCCCTGACAGCTGCGCGTCTTCGTCCGGGACGAGACCGCCTTGCACCAAGTAGTAGTCGAACGCCCCCACCATGCCGACGCGATCTACCGGAAGCCAACCGAGTTCGTGCGTAGCGATGTAGTAATTGACGGTGGGCTCGAACAGCCACGTCGCCGCGAGCTTCAGCGGTTGCCCCGCGGGAAGGTGCTGAAGCTCGGCCAGGGCAAAGACTGCTTCCCTCGTATCAGCGTCGTAGCGCCATACATGGAACGAGCGGAGGTTGAAGCTGAGCAGCGCCTGAATCACTACGGCCACGATCGTGACGACCTGCACCGCGTGTTGAAGATACCTTCCTGATGTGGACCACAGGTCATCGGCGAAATGCCCGAGCGACACGAAGAACACAGGGATCAAGAAGATCGCGGTGCGCCCGTGGAGGAAACGCGAGTCCAGGTAGTGATGCTGCAGCATGCTACACGCGGCGATTGTCAGCAGGATCGCGGTCGGGATGAAGAGAGGCACGATGCGCCCGAACTCACGCCTCCACACGCGCAGCCCAATCAGGCCCCACTGCGCGATCACAGCCGTGGCGATGAGCCGCCTAAACAGGCGCAGCATCCACTTGGGCTGCGCGACGTCATAGCGCGTGGCGTCGACCAATGACCCCACAGTGTCAACCCAGAACCCGCGTTCGCCACCGGCGTACAGCTCGCCAGCCTCCTTGAGCGCGAGACCTCGCGGCAGCGCCCAGCCGACGATCAGACCGCCCGCGGCAGCCAATGCCAACGAGCTCACCACGGCGCGCTTAAGAGTGCGCTGCTGCGAACCACCGGACTGGAAGGGAGCCCAAAGGTTCACGGCGCAGAGCACCATAACGAGCGCGATGGCGAAGAGCACAGCGCTCAGGTTGGCGAGCACGCCGAGACCGCTTAGCGCGACGGCCAAGAGGTCTCCCGAAAGTCGATCGTCCGCGACGCCGACTGGGCGAGTCGCCACAGTGAGGGCAGCCAACGAGAAAGCAACCATCAAGCCGTAGCCACGCGCCAGCGAGAAAAAGTCGAGCACGAAAGGATTTAGGTTGAGCAGCGCGAATACCGTCACCGCCAAGAGCCGCGAGCGAAAGCGCCCGACGAGGAACAGCGAAGCGACGAGGTAGACGAGGTGCGCCAATAGTGAATGAAAGCGCAACGCGAGTTCCGAAGTACCGAGCGTGAAACGCGCCACACGCATGGCCACCGAATTGAGGAAGTGGTGGTTCGCGCTCGCTGGCTGCAGGTTCCACAGGTCCTGCAGCGGCCGGTTGGTGAACCAGCTGTAGGAAAGGCTTTCGTCGTGAACGAACGACGTGGTCGCGGCTCTCACGGTGGTGTAACCCAGCAGCGCCAGGCAGGGGAGTGCCAGTATGCGAGTGGTACTTCGCATGTGAGCACCATTGGTGCCCACCTCCAATCCGTCAAGGGTGACCGCCTTAGCGATCTAGCCGCACCCAGCCTGAGTAGCGAGACGCTTCAACACGCGTGGCCTACGACGGCGGACGCGTCAGCTTCTTGCCGTTCTCTGCGCGCTTGCTGCGCTTCTTGGCCGCGCGCTTGGCCAGCGCACGCGAAAGCCGCGGCGGATTCACGAACGGCTCTTCGCCACGGGCGATGGCGGCTTCGTCGGCGGCTTTGGCCTCGTCGGCGCGCACGGGACGAATCTTCATGCTCTTGCCAGGGGGAGAAGGGTCGACCCAAAAGAAGCTGCGGTCGCGAACGTCCACATGGACGAAGCCCGCGCGCGTATACACGCCCACGCCGATGAAGCCCTGTTGGCGGAAGAAGTCGGCCAGGTCTTCGTCCTCCACGCCGGGCAGCACGATATCGGCCGCCAAGCCGTGAGTGTGACGACTCGCGCCGCGGTCCCGCCGAATGCCGCTGACCAAGTTCACGAAGGGAGCTTCGAAGTGGCGGGTCGCCCGGTGGATGAGCCCCAGTAGGCGTTCGTTCACCGAGCTCGCGTCGCCGCCCCGAAAAGCCGCTCGCGCGACCTCGAGCTGCTCAGCGTCGAAGGGGCCGCCCTTGTCCTCCGGCACCAGCACCACGAAGGGCGTCGGTTCGCCCACCACCTGGAACACCAAGGCAGGCGTGCTGTCGCTCAAGTAGGTCTGATCGCTAGGAGCGGGCGCATGCCACTGCGCAATCAAGCCCTGATAGCTGGCGCTGACACCGCGCTTGATGGGCTTGGTGCGCTCGTCGTGGGAGTGTTTCTTCTTGGTGTCCTGCTTGGCGTGACGCGAGCGTCTGGAGCCGCGCGTCGACTCGTCGGCGGGCGCGGGCTCCATGGCCTCCCATTCCTTGGTGATGGCCTCCTGCGCAGCCACATCGTCGCTGGTGTCGCTCGCCCACGCGGGTGCGGTGGGCCCCGCCTTCGCGGGCGTGTTGTTCGCCTTCGTCGGCGTATTGTTCGCCTTCGCGGGTGTGTTGTTCCCGGCCTTCGCTGGCGCGTTGTTTCCCGCCTTCGCTGGGGTGTCGCCCGCCTTCGCTGGCGCCTCGTCCACCGGAGCCGGCTCGTCCCGCCCTCCACCGGGCAGCGCGCGAAGGATCTCGTCCCAGTTGTCCTCCACCTCGGGCGGCAACGGCCGCGGATCCGCCAGAGCCGACAAAGGCAAGCCAGCGAGCCCCGCCAGCACGAGCCACCACGCGAACCGGCACCAGCGCGGGACGACCGCCTGCGAGCGCCGATCCTCGGATGCAACCCGTCGCATCAACGCGCGAGCTCCGGCAAGCGAACCTTCAGTTGCTTGAGCACACTCTCCAGCGTCAGGAGCTCCTCACGCACGATGCGCGCGCGCTGGCGAAAGGCCGGCGTATCGCCGCTCGCTGCGGCGTCCAGGGCTCGCTCCACGTTCTCGGCCACCATCAAAAGGTGAGGATGGGCGTTGATGAACTTCTCGGGCGGCACCAATCGGCCCGCCATGTCCACGTAGCTCTCGGCCAGCGGGTGCGCGAAACGCGCGAAGTCCGGATCGCCGAAGTGGGTCTCGGTCCACAGCAGGAGACGACGCGACCCCTCGAGGAGCATGGCTAGCTCCGCGAGATAGAGGCGCGCACGACGCTGGTCCGGCTCGGCATGTGCCTTGGAAGTGAGCACCGTGCCGGCAGGTGCAACGAGGCCGAGCGAGAGGCCCAAGAGAAGGCCCGCGAACATCCACCCGCGCCTAGCCATGATCGCCCTGGAGTCCGTCGAGCGCCATGCGGGCGGCCTCTTGCTCGGCTTCGATCTTGGAGCGGCCGCTGCCACGCCCTAGCTCGCGTTGATCGCTCACGCAGGACACGTGGAACTGGCGCGCGTGGTCCGGCCCAGTGGTCTCCACCACCGTGTAGCGAGGCGTGCCGCCACCCTGGGATTGCACGACCTCTTGCACCCGCGTCTTGAAGTCGCGTTGCCCGAGCAGCGGGGTATCCACGCGCGGCTCGAGCAGTGCTCGCACGACCCGGCCCGCCTCGGCGGAGCCCCCATCGAGGTAGACGGCCGCCACCACGGCCTCCAGGGCGCTGCACAGGAGCCGCGGCTTGGAGCGTCCCCCAGAGCGGTCCTCACCCTTCCCCAGCCTTAGCGAGGGGCCCAGGCCCAGCTCACGCGCGATGGCCGACAGCCCAGCCTCGCAGACCAGGTCGGCCCGACGGCGCGTGAGCTCCCCCTCGCTGGCGCCCGGAAAGCGCTCCCAGAGTAAGGTCGACGCGCAGAGGGAGATGACGGCGTCACCCAAGAACTCGAGACGCTCGTTGTCCTGCGGCGCCCGCTCCGGGTGTTCGTTCGCGAACGAACGGTGCGTGAGGGCGTCGCGCAGAAGCTCGAGGTTCTGAAACTGATAGCCGAGGGCGCGTGCCACGGCGTGAAAGTCAGGCTCCGGCGTCATCCAAGTTTCGGAAGCTAACACGGAGCCCGGATCAGGTCTCGTACGGGCCGGGGTCATCCAGCGAGTGACTGTGACCTCACTCCAAAGGTTCACCCGAGGGCGAAACCCGTGAGCCAGCCCACGCTCCTGCGGCAAAAACCACCGCCTACGGCCGTCTCAGTTGGAGTGGGCGGGTCCGCCCGCGAGCCGAAAAAGCGGAACTCCAATGACTCGGAGGGCTATCCGAACTCTGCCCCTTGGTCGCCGGCGTCTTCGTCGGCGAGGTTGTCGAAGCGGGTGTACTGATTGAAGAAGCGCACCCTGCACGTGCCCGTGGGGCCCGCGCGCTGCTTGCCGATGATGATCTCGGCGACGCCCGCGTCGAGGCTCTCCTTGTTGTAGACCTCGTCGCGGTACACGAACCAAATCGTGTCGGCGTCCTGCTCAATGGCGCCCGACTCACGCAAATCGCTGAGCTGCGGGCGCTTGTCCTTGTTGCCGCGCGACTCCACGCCGCGGTTGAGCTGCGACAGCGCGATGATCGGGATGCCGAGCTCCTTCGCCAGGCCCTTGAGCGACCGACTGATCTCGCTGATCTCTTGCTCGCGGCTGTCGTTCTTCGTCCCGGAGCGCATCAGCTGCAGGTAGTCGATGATGATCAGACCGAGCTTCTTCTCCTTGTCCTGGGTGGCCAGGCGCCGCGCCTTGCTGCGCAGCTCCATCAAGGTGAGACCCGGTGTATCGTCGATGAAGATCGGCAAGTCGCTGAGGAGTCCCGCCGCCTGAGCCAGCTGCGGCCAGTCGTCGCGCGAGAGCTGGCCCGTGCGCATGCGGCTCGCGTCGACGCGGGCTTCACTGCAGAGCATGCGCTTGACGAGCTGGTCTTTGGGCATTTCGAGCGAGAAGATCGCCACCGTGCAGCGCTGTGCGTGGCACGCGTTGACCCCCACGTTCAGCGCGAACGAGGTCTTGCCCATGCCGGGACGGCCAGCGATGATGATCAAGTCACCGGGGTGCATGCCCGCGGTCCGACCGTCGACCGAAGAGAAGCCCGTGGGGAGGCCCGCGATGCGCTTGCCGGCCCGCGCGAGCTCGCTGATCTGCTGGAACGCCTGCACCACAATCTGGCTGATGGCCACTACCGAGGAGCGCGTCTGCACGTTGGCCACGTCGAACACGGCCTTCTCGGCCTGATCGAGGAACTCGTCCGTGTCGCCGTAGTCCCCGTAGCCCTTGGCGGCGACGCCGTGGCACGCCGTGATCATGCGGCGCACCAGGGACTTTTCCTTGATGATGGAGGCGTGTGCCTTGATGTTCTCCAGCGCGGGGATGGTGTCCGTGAGGCCGAGCAGGTACTCATCGCCCCCCACCGACTGCAGCTTGTTCGAGCGCGACAGGTGCTCGCGCAGTGTCACGGTGTCCACGGGCACGCTCGCGCTGTGCATGGCGAGCACGGTCTCGTAGATGCGCGCGTGGCCTTCGCTGTAGAAGTCCTCCGTCTGGATGATCTCGAGCACCGAGTCGATCACGGAGTTCTGCAGCAAGATGCCGCCAAGAACGGCGCGCTCCGCCTCAAGCGAATGCGGTGGAATGCGCTCGATTGCTCCCATCAACGGCCCCCGGAGCGAACGGTTCTGCCCGCGAAATGGGGCGCAGGCAAGGGTTTTCCAGTGCCCTTCATACGGAACGGGCGGAGCTCGTTGAGCCCCGCCCGCGCTTGTCAAAGGCTGTGGAAGAACCCCGTCTCACCTCGGATGAACTGGGGACAAACTCGCGGTTCATCCACAGCTCATCAACAGGCGGGATTGAGCGAACGCACGGTGCGACCGTGCGCTCTCCTTAGCTCTTCTTGACGACGACCTTGATCTTGGCGTCCACGCCGCTGCCGAGCTTGGCAACGATGCTGTGCTCGCCGAGTTCCTTGATGCCGTCGGTAACGAGGTCCTTCTTGGCGACCTCGTAGCCCTTGGCCTTGATGGCGTCGGCGATGTCCTTGGACGTCACCGAACCATACAGGCGATCACCCTCGCCAGCCTGGCGCGTGATCTCGACCGTGATGCCCGACAGCTGGGTGGCGAGCGCGGTGGCGCTGGCCTTGAGCTTGGCGGCACGGCCGATGGCTTGCTTCTTCTGCTCCTCGACCTGACGGATGCTTCCGGCAGTCGCGAGGGCAGCTACGCCACGGGGGAGGAGGAAGTTGCGAGCATAACCGGCGCGCACGCGAACGAGCTCGCCCGCCGTGCCGAGATGCTGAACGTCCTCACGAAGTACAACGCGAACGTGCGCCATGGCTCACCCCTTAACCGTGTAGGGCAGAAGGCCCAGGTTACGAGCGCGCTTGATCGCCGTGGTGAGGGCGCGCTGCTGCTTGGCGGTGAGACCGCTGATGCGACGCGGAGAGATCTTGCCGCGGTCCGTCAGGAAGTAACGGAGCTGCTGGGGATCCTTGTGGTCGAACTTGAAGCCCGCCTCGAGCGTGAACGCCGGAGGACGCTTCTTGCCCGAGCGCCGACGGCGTAGACCGAGCGGGTCGTCGTTGCGGACGCGGCCGCCGCCGTCGCCGTCGTTGTCCTGCATATCGTCTTGCTGGTTGCTCATGACTCACCTCGGCTCGCCGCGGGCTCCGCGTTCAGGTCAGGCACGTCGTCCACGTCTTCGGGGTCCAGGTCGTCTTCTTCACGCTGCTTGCGGAAGGCGGACGGCACGAGGCCCAGACGCTGCTCGAAGCTGAGCTCCTCTTCGGGCTCGGCGGGCAGCACGGGGGAGAACTTGATCTCCTCCGGATCCACGGCGACCTCTTCGGTGACGTGGGGGTTGAGCAGGTTGCTCTGGTAGCGCAGGACGCTATCGGCGATGCGCAGGTTGCGCTCGATCTCGGCCGTGACACCAGCGCGCGCGATGAACTTCACGTAGATGAAGATGCCGCGCGTGTTCTTCCTGATGACGTAGGCGAGTTTGCGGCGACCCCAGTTGTCGAGCTTGAGCAACTTGCCCCCGAAGCTCGCAACGATCTCGGTCACCTTGCCATTGATGCGCTCCGCTTCCGCGTTGTCGGAATTGGGAGCGAGGACGTACACGACTTCGTATTCGCGAAGCCTGTCCTTGGCTGCTTGTGCTGCTGACATGTCTGACTCCTCTCGGACTAGACGGCGCAAGTCCCTGTTCGGGCCTGCGCGAGGAGAGCGAGTGCCGCACCATTGCGAGCTCTCGCTTCCACCAGGTTGGCGAGAGCCTTCCTGGTAACCTTCAGGAACGGGGCTTCTTGTCCCGCGCGTTGAAGGTGTTCATCGCTTGCGCGACGCCTTTGGCGAGGATGGTCTCCACGCCAAGGGCCGCAGCTTGTAGCACATCCCCGAGAACTGGCTTCTCGGAGGCCGAAAATTCCCCCAGGACATGGGATACGCCCTCCCCCCGAGGACGACCGATCCCTACCCTCAGGCGGGGAAAGCCCTCTCCGCCGCAGTGCTGCATGATGGAGCGCAAACCGTTGTGTCCCGCCGCCCCGCCACCCTGCTTGAGTCGGCACTCTCCGAAGGGCACATCGAGCTCGTCGTGCACCACCAGCACGTCCTTGAGCTCCACTTTGAAGAACTGCATGGCCTGCTGCACCGACTCGCCGCTCAGATTCATGAAGGTCTGGGGCTTGAGCAAGGCCACGTCGGGGCTGGTGGATCGCGCGAAAACACCCGAGAATTTCTCGCGAAACGGGCCCGCCTTGAAGCGCTCGGCGAGCAGCTCCACGACCATGAACCCCACGTTGTGGCGGGTCGCCGCATACTTCTGACCGGGATTTCCGAGTCCCACCACGAGCAGCACGGGCAGCCTCCGAGCGGCAGCGGGCACTCGTCCCGCGTACCCCATAAACACATACGGCTCGCGGCGTGAGGCCACGCGCGAGCCGCTTCAGGATGATGACAGAGGGGGTTACTTCTTGGCAGCCGGCTTGGCAGCCGGAGCGGCCGCAGCGGCCGGAGCAGCGGCGGCAGCGCCAGGAGCGGCCTCTTCCTCGGGCGCCACCTTGATCTCGGTGGAGCAGAGCACGACGGCGCGCTCGGCGGGCAGCACGATCTCGCCAGCCTCGAGCTTCACGTCCTTCACCTTGATGCTCTCCATCATGTCGAGGTTCTCGACATTGAGCACGATCTCGGCGGGGACCTTGTCGGGCGTGACGCGCACGGGCAGCGTGCGGAAGTGGACGCGCACGGCGCCACCCTTGACCACGCCCTTGGCGCGACCGGTGGTCTTGAGCGGCACGTCGTAGACCGCCGCGCGATCGAGCGACACGCGGTAAAAGTCCGCGTGGCGGACGTCACGCGAGAGCGGGTGGACGTCGAGGTCGCGCACCACGGCGAGCTCCTTGGTGCCCCCGATGTCGAGCTCGATCAACTGGTTGCGACGGAACGCCGTAGTAAGGACCTTGGTGAGCGCCGCCGGATCCACCGCGAGCGCCTTCGTGTCACCGCCGGGCCCGTACAGCACCGCGGGGATCTTGCCCCCGAAACGGAGCTGACGTGCCGACCCCTTTCCGCGTCCAGTGCGGACCTCAGCCGGTAGCGTCTGCTTTTCCATGACTCGTTCCTTCTTTCTTTACGTTTGTCGAAGCGCGCCCTCGGGCGCGCGAGCAGAAAAGATTCACACGAACAGCGAACTCACGGAGTCGCCGTTGTGGATGCGCTTGATGGCCTCGCCCAGCAGACGGGAGACCCCGAGAACCTTGATTTTGCCGATCTTCTGCGCGGCCTCGCTGAGCGGGATGGTGTCGGACACCACGACCTCGTCGAGCACCGAGTTGGCGATGCGGTCCACCGCCGGTCCGCTCAACACCGCGTGGGTCGCCGAGGCGCTCACGCTGCGGGCGCCCTTGTCCTTGAGGGCCCGGGCGGCGTTGGTGAGGGTGCCGGCGGTGTCGATCATGTCGTCGAGGATGACGCAGTCGCGCCCCTCCACATCACCGATCACGTTCATCACTTCACTGACGTTGGCCCGCTCGCGACGCTTGTCGACGATGGCGAGGTCCACGTCGAGCCGCTTGGCGTAGGCGCGCGTGCGCTCCACGCCGCCCGCATCGGGGGACACGAAGACCGGCTTCTCGTGGGCATAGCGCGTGCGCAGGTAGTCCAGGAACACGGGCATCGCGTAGAGGTGGTCGAACGGGATGCTGTAGAAGCCCTGGATCTGACCGGCATGCAGGTCCACCGAGACCACGCGCTGGACACCGGCAGCGGTGAGCAGGTCGGCCACCAGCTTGGCGGTGATGGGCGTGCGCGGCGCGACCTTGCGGTCCTGACGGCCGTAGCCGTAGTACGGGAGCACCGCGGTGATGGATCCGGCCGAGGCGCGCTTGAGGGCGTCGACCATGATCAGCAGCTCCATGAGATTGTCGTTCACGGGCGCGCAGGTGGGCTGCACCACGTAGACGTCGACCCCGCGCACGTTCTCCTGGATCTCGGTGAAGATCTCGCCATCGGAGAAGCGTGAGAGCTTGCTCCGGCCCAGGGGGATCTCGAGATAGTCCGCGATTTGAGCGGCGAGGGGGGCGTTGGCCCGACCTGAGAAGATGCTGATCGACTTGAACATCAGTTTGCCTCGCTGGTTCAGACCGGTTGGCCAAGGCATAGCTAGCGATCGGACCACAGGGGACGGAAAAAGGTGGCGAGGTCTAGCATCGAGGGCCCTCGTGTCAACGGCGGGGACCGCCTGATCTCGGGCTAAATCGCCGTGTTTTCAGGATTTTGTGGAAACGCTAGCGGCGTTCATGGTGGGCCCGTGGAAGCGTCTCTCCCGCCCCGTGAGCACGACTTCCTTGGCGGGCCCCGGTCCGCGCCTGCATAACCGCGCCCGTGAGTCGCCTGCCGTTCATCGATTGGGCCCGTGGCTTCGCCGTTTTCGCCATGGTCCTGTGGCACACGGGCGACGGCTGGTTGAGCGCCGATCAGCGCACGGGCCAAGCCTGGGTCGCCCTGCGCTTCGTGGGCGGGCTCGCGGCTCCCTCCTTCTTGTTCCTGGCAGGCAGCGCCGCGGCGCTGTCGGTGCGACCAGGGCAAGACGCGGCCGCGGCGCAGCGGGCTTTCGCGGGGGCTGCCAGTCGCGGCCTCGAGGTGCTGTTGATCGGCTACATGCTGCGGCTCCAGACCTGGCTGGTGGACGCGGGCGCACTGATTCAGTGGTGGCTCGTGCGCGCCTGGTTGCCCATCGCGCTCGGCTACGGACTCCTGTTCGTGAGCTTGAGGCGTTGGGGGTCGGGCCAGCGGGTGTGGCCGCGGGCGCTGCTCGCCGTGCTTCTTTGCGGCGTCGGCTTCTGGCAAGTGGAGCCCCTGGCGCCGGGTCGCCTCCCGCGTCTACTCCAGGTCGACGTGCTGCAAGCGATCGGCGCCTCGCTGTTCTTGCTGGCCTTGGGACAGCGCAGCGTGCGCCTCCTCGAACGTCCCGCGCTGCTCTCGCTGCTCGGCGCAGCGATCGCCGGCTGGACCGACTACCTGACACGCGCGATGCCCGGCCCCTTGCCGCGCGCTCTGGCCGGCTACGTGGCCAAGTTCGAGGTGCCCGCCGGCACCCCCGTCCCCGCGCTTTTCCCGCTCTTTCCATGGTTGGCTTACGCCTTCCTGGGCGCAGCGTGGGCCACGATCCTCAAGCGCGCGCGTGGCCAGGAGGAGCGCGTGATCGTGGGATCAGCCTTGCTAGGGGCGCTCCTCGCGCTCCTCACCAGCGAAGCCCAACCCTTCGTGCACGGCTGGATCGCGTTTCAGGGGTGGTTGATCCATCCGATCCGGGTCGGCTTCCGGATTGGCATCGTGCTCACCATCCTGATGCTGGGATGGCTCTGGGCGAGCGGTCGGCGCGGGCGTATCGGGCTCGCCTTCGGCCAAAACTCGCTGCGGATCTACTGGGCCCACATGTTGTTCGCGTACGGGGTCCTGGGGCGCGCGCTGCAGAAAAAACTGAGCTTTGGTGCCTGGGCTTTGTGGTTGCTGCCACTGTTTGGGGCCATGTGGTGCTTGACACGGGCGACGGTCAGCCGGACCAAGACGCCGGCCGCGAACGTCCGAACATAGGGCTTGAGCCCCGTGATGGGAGCGTTTATAAGTCTCAGCCCCGATACGAACAGGAGTTGAGATGGCGTCGACCGTGCTGCTCTTTACGGACCGCGCTGGCTTTCACGATGCGTGGAAGTCCGCTTGCGAGCGCGCTGGACTGTTCTCGGTTGTGCAGCCTCCAGATGCAGCAGCCACGGCCCTCACTCGCGGTACCTTGGCGGTGTTCGATGCCGCCTCGCGCGGGTTCGACGAAGACGAACTGTTGGCGTGGATCGGACTCGCGCGTGCGCTTGGCGCGTCGCCCGCGGTGGCGCTCTCCGACGACGGGCAGTTCTCGACGATTGAAGATCTGCTGCAGGAGCTGTGCGCTGGGCTCGTGGCGCGCGGCGATCTCGAAGTCAGTAAGGTGTGTGCCGGCCTGGCGCGTCGCGCTGATACCGACCGCGACGTGCGTTTCGAGTATCTCTCTGTTTCGCCACGCGGCGGCGAGCTGCTGGCGATCTTCGGCAGCGGCCAGGCGTTGATCCTGCCGCGGCCCGTCGGCGCCGAGGATGACGGAAGCGAGGTCGAGGCCATCGAGCTCGGTCAAGACGCGCGCACGGCCGAGGTGAAACTCAGCAGCGGCAAGCAGCTCGCGTTGGCGGCCGCCGATCTCCAGGATCGCAAGGACACGCCGGAGCTCGCCCCCGCCAGCGTGCCGGCGTCGCTCGGTGACGTCGATGGCGTCCGCCTCGGTCAGCGCCTGCGCGCGCTGCGTCTTGCAGCCGGGCTCACGCAGGCCGAGCTCGCGCGCCGCACCGGGATCCACCGCCCGAACATCGCCCGCGTGGAAGCCGGACGCCACACTCCCTCGTTGGAAACGCTCGCGCGCCTTGCCGCCGCGATCGGCGTGCCGACGACCAAAGTGCTCGCCGGCTGAGGTCCAACCAGACGATGCTCGACACCACGCGCGTTCGCTTCGATCGCGATGTGGCGGCGTGCCGTGAGCGAGCCGAACTAGCTCACTCGCAGGACCTTAAAACAACAACCGAAGCCCCAGCGCGCGGATGCGAGGCGGGAAGTGCACCCACGCGCTGGAGCTCGATACCGTTGATTGCCGACCTTCGAGGAGTGTGCCCTGTCGATCACCAAGATAAGGGAAGCACGAAATGGGGGGTGTGCTCTTGGTAAGCCGGGAAGAGGCTGATCGGGGCCTCGCAAGAAGGAGCCATCACGTTCAAAGCAAAGGTAAGCGTCTAAGTTGAAAAGCGTTCAAGCCAAGACAAGCGAATCAGAGGGGCGCGACGAAAACCTGACGGGCTCCGCAGCCAGCGGTAGGGACGCTGCAAGAACCAGTTCCCGGCGCGCACATTTTGTTGGTGGAGCCAACCCAACCACTCTATGAAAAAAAAAGTGCGTTCGTCGGTCGCTTTACCAGCCGTGACCCCACAGCGGCTGTCCTTGGCTTTGATTCTCTCGCTCGGTGCAGCTCAGGTCGCGCCGTGCTCCCCCGCGCTTTCGCGCGTCCAAGCCCAGGACGTTGCTGGGACTTCGGCGCAGCCCCCAACCTGGGCCGTGCGCGTGGACCCGAGCAGCCGCTGCGCTTCGGATCCGCGCTTCGCAGCCGACGTCGCGGAGCCCATCCCGCCCGCGCAGCGAGCGTCCGTCGACAGCGCTGAGTTGGTGGCAGCGGTCACGCTGAGCCGCGCGAACGGCGGGTTGCACGCGAACATTCAGGTCTACGATCGCGTGCTGCAGAGCCAAGCAGGCGCCCGTGAACTCGACTTACCGCTGGCGAGTTGCCGAGAGACTGCGGACTCCATCGCGCTGGTGATCGGGGTGCTGGTCGAAGCGGGGCGCACGGCGCCAACGCCCCCCGCGCCGCCGGACGAACCGCCGCCTCCGCCCCCGCCGCCGCCACCCGAAGAGGAGCCGGAAGAAGAGGAGCCCGAGCAGGTCGCGCCGCCTGAACCCGAGCCAGAGCGGAAACGCTATGCGTGGCTGGGGCCGAAGGCCGGGCATGACCTTACGATCCAGGCAGGCGTCGGCTGGGGACTTCTGCCGGGGGCCTACGCAGGAGGCACGGTGGGCTGGGGAATCCGGGCACCGCGCGTCTGGCCTATCTGGCTCAGCGGCACGGGTTTCTTGCCGAAGGAGTCCGCTGACCACCGCGGGCGGTTTTCGTCTGTCTACGGCGGAATCGCCGTGTGCCCGGTGCACGCAGAGCGCGGGGCCGTGCGCGGTCAGCTGTGCCCGAGCTTCGCCGCCGGGGCCATTTGGGCGGAGGGCCAACAGCTCGCCAATCAGCGCGCCAAGACGGCGGCGATCGCCCTGGTGGGCCTCGATTTGAAAGGCGATTTGCGGCTGGCAGGGCCGCTCGCGTTGTCCCTGACTGGGCGCCTGGAGGTCCCCCTCCTGCGACAAAAGTTCGCCTACAACCAGGTGGGGGGACAGACTGGCGAAATCTACGAGGTGGCCCCGCTCACATTGACGCTGCTGGCCGGGCTGTCCCTGCTTTTTCGCTGATAATCGCTACCTTGCCGCTCCCACTACACAAACAGACAGACGACGACGGGCCAGGCGCGACTTTCCTGTTCCGCGAAATCTGCAAAGTTTCGTCGACGCGCGGTGTCTCCGCGCGTCTGGTCCCACGAAGAGGTCAGCGTGAACTTGGCGTTTGCATATCCTGTGAAGGAACCGGGCTTGCCCCCGGCGCAATCGCTGTCGCACGCTGCGCCACTGGAGAGCGCGACCTATGAGTTGCTCTCCGGAGACCGGAAGTTGATGCAGGCAGACAACGACGCGCGACCCCTGGAGTTCGACGCGGTAGTGGCCGAGCACGGGCCCTACATCTGGCGCGTGCTGCGGCGTCTCGGCGTGCGCGCGTCGGACATCGAGGATGTCTGGCAAGAAACTTTCATCGTGGTGCACCGCAAGCTCGGAGGCTTCGAAGGCCGCTCCTCCGTGCGCACCTGGCTTTCGGCGATCGCCGTGCGCGTCGCCAGCGACTATCGCAATCGCGCCCATCGTCGCCGTGAACAGGCCACCGAAGAGGTGCCGGACGATCCGGCCGGCGACGTGTTCCAGCGAGTTTCCCAGCATGACGAGCTGATCGAGCGCGAGCGCCGCGCCCTGCTCGACAAGCTGATCGCCGAGCTCAAGCCCGAGCAACGCGAAGTCATCGTGCTTTACGAGTTCGCCGAGCTTCCGATGCAGGAAGTCGCGGACGCACTCGGTTGTCCACTTCAAACTGCTTACTCACGCCTGCACGCAGCCCGACGAGCGCTCGAGCAAGCTGCCCGACGTGAAGCCGCCCGCAGGGGGTCGCCATGACGTACAACACTGATCCGAGCCGCTGGACCGATTCATTAGCCGAAGCCCCCGAGGCGCTTCGTGCGCCCTTCGCCGCAGCCCGCAACGAGGGCCCGAGCGACCTGCAGATGAGGGCCCTGGCCCTCAAGCTCGCAGCGCTTTCTGCCGGTACGGCGGCGGCGGCTTCGGCGGCTACCGCAAAGGCAGCCGCAGGTACCACGGCAGGTGGTGCGGGAGCGGCGGCAACGGCCGGCGGCCTATCGATGGCCAAGGTGGCCATCTCGGTGGCACTGTTCGGAGCCACCGTGACGGGCGCCGTCGTATGGCAGGGCAAGGTCTCGGTTCGACAGGGTGCCCAGAAGGCGCCGGTGGTCCAGGTTGCCCCCTCCGCCGAACAGGTGTCGGCGCCGAGCGTGGGCCCTGCTGCGGCGCCGAGCGCTGCGGTACGACAAAACGCGGCTCCCCAGGTCACGCAGCGCGCCTCGACCGAGGTCGAGCAGCCCAGCGTGGCCGTCCAGGCAGCGAACGAGGTACCGCCGGCCAGCGAGAAGCTGGGCGTGACCAGCCCCAACGACGAGCCCCAGGCCGTCAGCTCCAGCGTTCGCTCCTCGTCCTCGAGCGTGCGCGGCAGTCGCGCCCGCTCGAGTGCGTCCAGTTCGAGCACCGCCAGTGCGGCGACCGCTGCCGCCAAGCAAACTAGCGCTGCGAGTCAGTCCGAACGTACCGAGAGCGTGGCGCGCGCCCCCGAGGTCGACTTGCTGCGCCGTGCCCGCGCTGCGCTGCAGAGCCGTCCGCGTGAGGCCTTTGCCATCACGCAGGAACACCGCGCTCTCTACCCCACGGGCGTGTTCGCCCAGGAGCGCGACGCGCTGGCCATCGAGGCCCTGATGCGGGCCGGCGAGATGAGCACCGCGCGCACCTTGGCTGAACGCTTCGTGCGCGAGCACCCGAGCTCTCCGCACGCGCACCGCTTCATCGAGACCATGAATCTCCGCTGAGAGCCGCTCCCAAGCGAGCCTCCCGAGCGAGCCCTTCCGGTTACTGCCAGAAGGGCTCGGTCTTTTAAAGACGTCCCAACGCTGCTCGAGATCGCTCGTCGCGCGCAGCACCATGGCATCGAGCGGGGCACGTACATGGGTTCGCAGGTTCGCCCTCACTCGGCGATCCTCGACCTGCTTGAGGTGGCGCGCCAGGAGGCGCTCGCTGACGTAGGCATCCTGGATCTGCCCGAGCACCTCCTGCAACGCGGTCAGACGACGCATGAAGTGCTTCGTCCTTTGCTTGGCGAACGCATCGCGCACGAAGTCACTGGCGTAGCGCAGCTTCTTCAGCTGTTTGCGCAGCGCGTGCAGGGCGCTCGCCCGGGCCGTACCGCCCTGTCCACGCCCAAGGAAGTCGTCCACCGCCGCTTCCAGACGCTTGATCTTACGCAGCCGCTTGTCGAGGTGCTTGCGTGCGAAGGGCTTGAGCTTCTCGTGCGCCTGCTCCGCACGGCGAGCGAGCTCCGCCTGCTGCTCCGCCAGCTTGGTCACCAGGCGCTCGAAGCGACGAGAATCGAGCGCGAGCAAGAGCTCGTCGTGCAGGGCCTGCCGGCGCCGTTCGATGTCCTTACGCATCGCCGCAAGCCCGCGCGCCGAGTCGAGCGGCGAGAGCACGTCCTGCAGCACCACGTCGTACTCACGCAGCGGACCGAGCACCCCGGACAACCAGTGCAGTTCCTTCTCCAGATGCGCCTCCGCGGCCTCCCCCAAGACGCCCTCGAACAAGCCCAGCGCGGTTCGCAAACGCCGCACCCCGACCCGCATTTGGTGGAGGTACTCGGGATCGTTGCCTTGGCGGGCGCCGCTGGCGTTCTCCCGGAGCTGGGCGCTGGCGGTCTCGAACACCAGCAGCGCCGTGCTGGCCAGCTTGGGCTTGGACGGAAGATCGATGTCGAGCGCCTTGCTCGGGGCTCGGCGCATACGGGCACCCGCCACCAGCTCCTTGGGCGTGACGAGCGAGACCAGGCGTCCCTCGACCCCGCGCAGATTGGACCTGGCAAAGGCGGTGGCGAAGGGTGCCTCCAGCTCGAGTACGCAGAGACCGGCGGTAGGGAACTTCTCCATGAGCTGTGCGCGCAACGCGGGGTCGCCCTTGGTCGCGATGGCGAGCGCGAGGGCCTCGAGGGAGGGATTGTGGCCGACCAACAACACCGTCTTGGCCCGGGCCGGCACCTGCTTGAGACACAGCGTGAGCTCCTCCTGGCTAGGCATGTAGAGCTCGCGCGCCACGCGTACCCCGAAGCGGGGCTCCACACGCTTCTCGACCTGAGCCCAGGTCTGCTGGGCCCGCAGCGCGCTCGAGCACAGCACCAGGTCGATACCGCCCCCGTTCTCCGTGAGCTCCTGGAGATGCTGGGCCACGCGGCGTGCGTCCTCACGCCCGCGCGCCGCGAGAGGACGCTCGTGATCCTCGATGGACGGGTCGGACCAGCTCGATTTGGCGTGCCGCAACAGCAAAAGACGCCTCATGGGCGCACCTCGTCAGCGAAAGCGGGTGATCACGTCTTGTGCGAAGCGCTCGATGCCATCGCGCGTTTGGTCGAGCGTGGGGTTCATGCCGTGACCATAGAAAATCCAGGGTTGGACGATGATCTCCGTGGCGCCGATCTCTTCGAGCTCACGGTAGCCGTCCACCCCGAACGCATCCATGCACACCACCGAGATCTCGAACGGCTCGTGCTCACGTCCGAACTCGGCCCGCAGCTCGCGCAAGCTCTTGATGTAGCCGCGCAGCTCGGCCTTGGTCACCATGGCGCTCGTCCAACCATCACCGTACTTCGCCGCGCGCCGCAGCGCCGCGGGTGTGTGCCCACCGATGATGAACGGGACCTTCTCGGTCGGTACCGGAGACATGCGCAGTCGATCGAACGAGTAGTGCTTGCCATGGTACTCGACGAACTCGCCCGAGAGACACAGGCGAATCACTTCGAGCGCCTCGTTGGTTCGCGGCCCACGCGTCGCATATTCCGTGTGGCACCAGGCGAACTCCTCGGGGATCCAGCCGAGGCCCGCACCGAAGGCCACGCGGTTGCCGGAGAGCGCGGCGGCCGACGACAGGGTCTTCGCCACCAAGAGCGGGTTACGGATCGCGAGCTTGAGTACGTGGGGGTAGAAACGAATGCGCTTGGTCACGGCCGCCATGGCGGGGATCGCCACCCACGGATCGACGAACGGGGTATCGGAGGGCCAGAAGCGCTGGCCGTCGGACGTGTAGGGATAGGGAGCGGACACCTTCTCCGGATGGAACACCGAGTCGGGCACCACGATGGTGTCGTAGCCCTGCTCCTCGGCGCAGACCGCCATGGGAAGGAAGTGATCGGCGGGTCGCATGGCGACGGCGAGTGCAAACTTCATCGGTACCTCGATCTCACTTGGTCGGAACGACGGGAAATTGGCTGAAACGCTCGGGCGGCGTGGGCACGCAGGCGCCCTGAACGAGGGAGCTCTGGATGTCGTCGCGGGTGCCCACGTAGAGCGTATTCATGGCGCGCTCGCCCAGCAGTAGCACCACGTCCATCACACCGACCAACCCGCGCAGCCACGAAAAGCGCCGCGTGGGGAGCTGCCCGGAGTGGACCTCGCAGTCCCACACCCCGCTCACGGGACCATACTCGTCCTGCAACTCCTGGACGCGCGCGCCGAGGGCTTCCATGCCCGCAAGGTGCTCGGCGAGCTGCACGCGCGCGAGCAGGTGAGTCTCGCGGCTGAAGAGGTAGAGGGCCTGTCCGTTCTTCCCTATGGCCTCGTCGAACACGTAGAGGCTGGAAGCGTCGGCCTCCGCGTGGCGCTTGGCCTTGGGCCGGACCGTGCGCAGCTGCGCTTCGTCCATGCCCAAAAACACCCCGGAGAGGGGCCTGGGCATCTGGGCGGCCGAAGCCCACCCCAGGCTCGAGGTGGGCTGGACCGCCGGCGAGGACTCGACCTCTGCCCCCTGCTCCCCCGCTGGACGCGGGGAAACCACGCGGAATAGCAGCAACAGGAGCACCAAAAGTACCCCGCCCCCGATGGCCAGCGCGCCCCAGCGACCCATGGCCCTCACTCTAGCGTTGAACGCAGGCCCGCGGTGTTGCAGAACTGCGGCCCGACAGGAGTACTGGGCATGGCGAAGGCGAAGGACAACGAGCTGCATAAATCAGGTACGCCCGTGGTGGGAATCCTCACCGGGAGTCCGAGCGATCTGGACGTGGTGAAGAAGGCCGAAGACACGCTTCACAGCCTCGGGATCCCCTGCGAGCTGTTCGTGCTCTCGGCGCACCGCACGCCCGAGCTCACGGTGCGTTACGTCAAGGAAGCCGAGACACGTGGACTCGAAGTGATCATCGCCTGCGCGGGCATGGCGGCCCATCTCGCGGGCGTGGTCGCGGCGCACACGTTCTTGCCGGTCATCGGCGTGCCGCTCAAGTCGAGCCTCGACGGCATGGACGCGCTGTTGTCCACCGTGCAGATGCCGCCCGGCATCCCGGTGGCCACGGTGGGCATCGACGGTTCGAAGAACGCGGCCTACCTCGCAGCGCGCATCCTGGCCCGCAAGTACCCAGAGATCACGGAGCGCTTGCAGGAAGATCTGGCGCAGCAGCAGACCCGCTACGACAATCCATTCGCCGAAAAGAAGAAGTAGTTTTCAGCCCTCGAGCAGCGCTCGCAGGCACTCCGCAAGTGTGGGGTGTTCGAAGCGAAATGCGCTGCCGAGGAGTTGCTTGGGCAACACGCGCTGGCCGGCCAAGAGGGCGACCTCGGCCAGCTCTCCGATCGCTAGCCGGGCCGCAAAGCCGGGCACCGCGAAGAAGGCTGGGCGCCCGAGCGCTGCCGCCAGCTCGCGGGTGAACTCGGCGTTGGTGGCCGGCATGGGCGCCGTCAGATTGACTGGTCCGCGCAGATCCGAGCGATCGAGCGCGTGGATCAGGGCGCGCACGGTGTCCGCCAGTGAGATCCAGCTCATGTATTGCTGACCGGAGCCGAGCTTTCCGCCCAGGCCGAGCTTGAACACCGGAAGCAGCTTGGCGAGCGCACCACCGCTCGGGTGCAAGACGACGCCGGTGCGCGGATGCACCACGCGGAGCACCGCGGCCGCCGGACGCGCGGCGGACTCCCAGGCCACCCCCACGTCCGACAAGAAGTCGTGGCCGACACTGCTGTGTTCGTCGAGTTCCTCGGCGCCGCGATCGCCGTAGATCCCGATGGCCGATCCGCTGATCCAGACACCCGGCTTGCGCGTGAGACCGAGCAAGGTGCTGGCGAGCAAGCTGGTGCCCTTGACCCGGCTATCGCGGATGCGCGCCTTGTGGGCCTCGGTCCAGCGCCCGTCGGCAATGCTTTCACCGGCCAAGTGCACCAGCCCGTCGATGCCTTCGAGGGCCTCGGCGTCGATGCGACCCCGCTCGGGATCCCATTGGATGGCGTCATCGGCCAGCCCGCCCGGACGCACCAACGGTCGCACGCGATCGCCCCGTGAGCGCAGGGCGCGCACCAGCGCCGAGCCGATAAACCCCGAAGCCCCCGTCACCGCGATCGTGGCCATGGCCCTAAGTTTACACAGGCATGGACCCAAGCCCCCCTGTTCCCTATCCTTGGGCCCGATGGATATCCTTTTTGTGTCGCCGAGCCTTTCCCCCTACCCGGTCGAATCCGGTCCGTCGGAGGCGTGCGCGGCACTTTCCAAGGCGTTGCGCAGCCTCGGTCATCGGATTTCCATTCTCGCGCCGTACCCGGAGGAACCCGATCCCAACCTGAGCGGACTCGCGCGCCGGCTGGACCCGATCCGGGTGGACCTGGGATCGCGCGCCGAGGCGGTGCACGTCCACGACGGGCGTTCGGCCGGCGGCGTGGAGTGGATCCTGCTGCAGCACCCTGCACTCTCGGACCTGTTCGAGATCGATGAGTCGGCGTTGTTCGCGCAGGCCGTCCTGGCGCGTGCCACCGAGCAGCTCCTGGCGCGCGAGCGCGCCTTCGACGCCGTGCACTTCCACGGCGAGGAAACCGCCCTGGCCGCAGCCCTCGTGGCGAGCACACGGCGCTTTCCCGTGATCTTCAGTGCTTACTCGTTGGCCAACCCGCTGCGCTTCTCGGCACGTCAAACGCACGCGCTCGGCCTCGAGGCGTTCGCGGACCAGGACGGCACAGTGTGCCCGCTCCTGTGGGCGATCCAGAGCGCGCAGCGCGTCAGCACGAGCTTGCCCGAACGTGTGCTCGCGAGCGCTCCGAGTGAGGACGACGCCCTGGTGGCCCGCGCACTCAAGGCGCGCGGTGGGGCGCTCTCTGCAGTTCCCTTCGGGCTCGACTCCGCGCTGTGGAATCCGCTCACGGACGTGCACCTGGTGGCCCGCTACACGCCCCACGATCTCACCGGCAAGGCGCGCTGCAAGGCCATGTTGCAGCGTGAGCTCAAGCTTGAGATCGATCCCGACGTGGCCCTCCTGGGCGCGGTGGAAAGCGCGTTCGGTGCCGAGCGCATCGAGCGCATCGCCAAGGACCTGGTGCGCACGGACGTGCAGCTGGTGCTGCAGGTGCTCGACGAAGACGCCGGCTGCATCGACGCCTTGATCGCCCTCAGCGACCGCATGCCCCATCGCCTGCAGGTTCGCATCGGCGACAGTCAGCTGCGCACCCACCGCATCGTCTCCGGCAGCGACGCCCTCCTGATCACGAGCGAGCGACCCGTGCTGGCGATGGCGGCCCAGCGCTACGGCACCCTGCCCGTGGCGCGCCGCGGCTCGGCCAGCGCCGAGAGCGTGGTGGATATCGACGCCAAGCTCGCGACTGGCACCGGCATCCTCTACGACGATCGTTCCAGCGAGGCGCTCCTGGCGGGTGCGCGCCGGGCGGTGGCGGCGTTCAATCGGGGTCTACCGTTCGAGAAACTGCGCACGCGCATGATGCGCACGGACTTCAGCTGGGAGCGCGCAGCCCGCATGTTCGAGCTCATCTACCAGCAAGCCGTCAGCAACGAAGCGGCCTGAGCCCGGGGGCGCGCCCTACGAGCGCGCCGCCTCAGTCGCGGAAGTTCGTGAACTGCAGATCGATCTGGAGGTCCTTGGCGCGCAGCGCCTGGATCACCTCCTGCAGCTCGTCCTTCTTCTTGCCGGTTACCCGGACCTGCTCGCCCTGGATCGACGCCTGAACCTTGAACTTCCCGTCCTTGATGAACTGAATGACGTCCTTGGCCTTCTCCTTGGAGATGCCTTGCTTCAGCTTCACCAGCTGGCGGAAGTGCCCCTTGGCGGCGGGCTCCGGCGTCTGAGGGTCGAGCGCCCGCACGCTCACTTTGCGCTTGGCGCACTTCTCGCGCAGGACGCTCAGGGCCGCCTCGAGCCTGTTTTCGCTGTTGGCGCGCAGCATGATGCCGTCTTCGGTGCGCTCGAGTTCGGTGCTCGTGTCACGGAAGTCGAAGCGCGCCCCAACTTCCTTCTGGGCCTGCTGGAGAGCGTTCTCCAGCTCGTGCGAGTCGATCTCGGACACGATGTCGAATGACGGCATGGTTCACTCCCTGGCGCACTTGCACGGTCTGACGAGGACGGTCTGGCGAGCCTATTACTCCATGGGCACGAGCGGAAGCCCGCCGGGTAGCTTGGCGTCGCTCGGGCGCAAATACAGCGGCTCGAGCGTGGCCAACTCCGGGGCGCCGGCACGCTCGAAGAGCAGCGCAGCCTCATGGGCCAGGCAGGCCGCGCGAGGCACGTCACAGAAACGGGGGCTGCGCTGCACGAGCTTGCCGAGCGGCGCGAGCAGGGCGTCGCCGTAGCGGTCGAGGCCATCGCCGGCCAGCCAAAGTCGCTCCTCGGGAACCGCCGCGCGCAGATATTGAGCCGCATCGGCAGGCAGCGCATGGAAGGGCGCCACAACCTCCACCAGGTCCGCGTGCTCGTCCCGCGCGTAGGCCGCGCAGTAGACCTCTCCCTTGTGCGCGTCCAGCACCGGCACCGCCAGGCCGACCCCGTGCCCCATGCCGCGCGCGAGCGTGCGCAGCGAGGTCACCCCGACCAGCGGCTTCTGCTCGGCCAGGGCCAGCCCCTTGGCGGTGGCCACGCCGATCCGGACCCCCGTGAACGACCCGGGACCGATGCCGACCGCCAACAGATCGAGCTCGGCCAGTTTCACTCCGGCATGGGTGAGCACGCGCTCCACGTGCGGCAACAGCGTTTCACCGTGGGAGGCGCGCACCGAGGCGCTCAACTCCGCGAGGAGGCTGCCATCCCGCAGGACAGCCACGGTGCCGAGAAAGGTCGAGGTATCGAGGGCGAGGACCAACATCCGCAGGCCGCCACGTACGCCCTGGAACTGGCCCCCGCAAGGGCTGAGGCATCCAAAGCCCCGCCTTCTTGACCCCCTGCCCCCAGCACGGTACCCCTGCGACCCGCAATGCTCGGTCTCCTCACTCCGACCGACCCTAGCTGGGTCCAGGCTGCCCAGAACGACTTGGTCGGGCTGCTCTCGGATCATGCCCATTGCGAGCTCAAGGCCGCCGTCGCGGCCCTCGCCTTGGTGGGTCGCTTCGGTGCCATGTACCCGCCCCTGGTGGCCCCCCTGTCGGCCCTGGCCCAGGAAGAAACCGGCCATTTTCGCGCGGTGCACGCCCAGCTCGGCCAGCGCGAGGCGGCCTTCACCACCCCCGAGCCCGACGCTTACGTGAACGAGCTCTGGAACGCGACCAAGCCCGAGCGCGGTCAGGTCCCGGTGGTGCTCGACCGGCTGCTGGTGAATGCCCTGATCGAGGCGCGTTCGTGTGAACGCTTCAAGTTGCTCAGCGAGGGCCTTGCGGACCTCGCGCTACGTCAGTTCTATCGGGAGCTGATGGAATCCGAGGCCCGCCACTATCGGCTGTTTTGTGGCCTGTCGGAGGAGCTGTTTGGTGTCAAGCTTGCGCGCGAACGACTGTCGCAGTTGGCGACGCGCGAGTCACAGCTCTCGAGCAAATTGCCGCTCGGGCCCAAGGTGCACGGATGAGCGAGGAGTCTGGCCAGAGTAATTTCAAGACCATCGGCAGTGCGATCCTGCTCGCCATGTTCATCCGCATCGTCCTGTTCGAAGCCTTCGAGATCGAAGGACCTTCGATGGAGCCCACGCTGCTCAACGGGGATCGCGTGGTGGTGGCCAAGTTCGTGTACGGGCTGTTCTTGCCGTTCATGAACGAGGCGGTGACGAGCTGGGGGCTGCCGAATCCGGGTGACGTGGTGATCGTGCGCAGCCCGCGCGACAACGTAGACATCGTGAAGCGCGTAGTGGGCCTGCCGGGAGACACGCTCGAGCTGCGAGACGGCGTGATCTACCGGAACGGCAGCGCCGTGCCGCATGTGAGCCTCGGTAGCTGCCAGGACCGCGCCGATGCCGGACCGTTCGGTTGCGAGTGGGTCGAAGAGAAGCTCGGCGAGCACACCTATCGGATCAGCCAAAGCCTCGATTCCATCCGCACTACGCGCCCGCAGATCAAGGTCGAGCCCGGCCACATCTACGTGCTCGGCGACCACCGCGACCGCTCCAACGACAGCCGCGCCCTGGGCACGATCTCGATCAGCCGCGTGAAGGGCAAGGTGCTCTCCATCTACTGGTCGAGTGAGGGCGGCCCAGCCGGCTGCGCTTCGATCGACGGTCTGCGTACCGAACGCATGTTCCGCAGCGTAGACTGAGGGCAATCCCCGAGCTCTGGCGGCCGCGTTTTGGGCGCAACTGTTCGGGTGCTCACAGGAAGCCCCCCGGGGCGAAGCCCATTTAGCCAAGGAGAAGCATGAGTCTCGGCAAGTACCAGAGCGAGATTCGCGAGCGCCTACAGGACGAGGTCGGGACCATCGTCAAGGACGCGCCTGAGAAGGTCGCGCTGCTCTATCCGAGCCCCTACCACGTGGCGATGTCGTCGCTCGGCTTCCAGACCATGTACCGCGAGATCAACGCGGCGGTCGGACGCTCCGCCGAGCGCGCCTTCCTGCCCGATGACGTGGCCGCCCATGCCCAGGGCAAGTTGCCTGTGCTCAGCTACGAATCGCGACGGCCGGTGGGGGACTTCCCCGTGATCGGACTCTCGGTGGCGTTCGAGCTGGAGCTGGCGGGCGTGGTGCAGTCGCTGGAGCTCGCGGGCGTCCCGCCGCTCGCCAAGGACCGCACGGACCAGCATCCCTTCGTGCTATGCGGCGGGCCGCTCACGTTCTCGAACCCGCTGCCGCTCTCTCCCTTCGCCGACGCCATCCTCATGGGCGAAGCCGATCAGACGATTCACCAGGCGCTCGACGTGCTCTTCGCGATCCCCGGGCGCCGCGAGCGACTCGAGGCACTGGCGAACATTCCGTCGTGCTTCGTGCCGGAGATCCACGGCGATCAGCTGCCCGCCGGAGGCAAGTGCTCGGACGAGTTGCTGCCTGCATACGCGGTCATCCGCACGCCGAATACCGAGCTTCGCAACATGTTCCTGATCGAAGCCGAGCGGGGTTGCTCGCGCGGCTGCGCCTACTGCGTGATGCGGCGCTCCACCAACGGCGGCATGCGCATCGTGCCCATGGAGAAGATCCTTTCCCTGATTCCGCCGGACGCCACCAAGGTCGGCCTGGTCGGGGCGGCCGTCAGCGACCACCCGAAGATCTGCGACCTGATCGAGACCCTCGCCGACCGCGGCGTGGAGACGAGTCTCTCGTCGCTGCGACCCGACCGCTTGAATGAGCGCTTCGTGGCCGCGTTGCGCCGCGCCGGACATACCGCGTTGACCACCGCCAGCGATGGAGCGAGCCAGCGCCTGCGCGACACCATCAATCGCAAGACGCGCGAGAAGCACCTCCACGAGGTGGCGCGCCTGTGCCGCGAGCACGGCATGAAGCGCCTCAAGCTCTACATGATGGTGGGGCTGCCGGAGGAGATCGACGAGGACATCGACGAGCTGATCCAGTTCGGCACCGAGATCTCGAAGATCATCCCGCTTTCCCTCGGCATCGCGCCCTTCGTCTCCAAGCGCAACACGCCCCTCGACGGGCTGCCCTTTGCCGGGGTCGAAACGGTCGAAGCTCGTCTCAATCGCCTGCGTAAGGGTGTGCGGGGCCGGGTCGACGTGCGGGCCACCAGCGCCCGCTGGGCGTGGGTCGAATACGTGCTTGCCCAGGGCGGAGCCGCCGAGGGGCTTGCGGTCTACCAGGCCGTCCAGGCCGGCGGGAGCTTTGCGGATTACCGAAAGGCCTTCGCGGCCTTGCCGACCGCACGCAAGAAGCGCCCCCTGGCCATCGCAGCCCTGTGAGGGAGCCCAGACGGGCCCCCCATTTGGTGCCGACCTTGACAATACCGGCCCCGGGGGGGAGGCTCGCGTGTCCTCGATGAAACGGGAACAGCGTCGAAAACAGCTCCTCTCCCTCGCCCGCGACGTGTTCGCCGAGAAGGGCTATCACGCCGCCAAGATCGACGACATCGTGGCCCACGCCAAGGTGGCGCGCGCCACCTTCTACCTGCACTTCACGGATAAGCGCTGCGTGTTCGAGGAGTTGGTCGACGACTTCCTGGCGCGCATCAGCGCCGCCATCGTGCGCATTCGCCTCGGCGACCACGAGCGACCTCCGTTGGTCCAGCTGCGCGACAACGTTCAGCGCGTGCTGGGGGTAGGCCTCGGCGACCCGGGCATGACCAAGATCCTGCTCAAGAACGCGGCCGGCCTCGACCCGGACTTCGACCGCAAGGTGCGCGCTTTCTATCGCACCATCGAGGAGCTCCTCGCGCTGAGCCTGCTCAATGGACAGCGTCTGGGTCTGGTGCGGGCGGGCGACCGACGCGTGCTGGGCGCGATGGCCCTCGGTGCCATCAAGGAGCTCTTGATTCACTCGGTGGAGCACCGCATCCAGGCCGCGCCGAACGAGCTGACCGACGACGTGATGGGATTCCTCGCGGGCGGCATCCTCGCGAATGGCCTTTCACTCGAGCAGGTGGTGGTGGCGAGCCGTGAGCGCAACGCGAGCTATCCGCCGCTGGCCTACGCCGAAGGCGAGTGATGCTGCGCAGACGCTCTCCGTAGATCACGGACCAGCCGCTGCGTCCGACAGGATCCGTAAATCGCCTTGGGCCTGGAGCTAAGGCTCGCGGGCTTACGGGGCGGGCTTCTTCTTACGTGCCTGCTTTGCGGGCGCGGCAGGCTCCGCGCCGCTCGCTACGCCGGCATCGACGCTCACCAGTGGCTCGATCACCAGCTCGACATCCTTCGAACGCTCGTCCTGGCTGAGCCTGAAGGTCGCGCTCGTGGGCTTGAAGAGCGGGTGCCAGGCGTGGACCGTGAGGTCCTGGTCGAGCGGAACGCCCGTGATGCTGAAGCGCCCCTCGGAATCGGTGATGTCGTAGAGCGAGTGCGCCGTGGAGAGCAGCACGCTTTCACCGCAGTAGCTGCCCAGCCCGCACTTGATCGTGATGGGGCCAATCCCCTTGATATCGACCTCTCGCTCGGTCTCCGGCAACAACGCCTGCATGAACGTCTCGCCCGGAAGCTGCGGCAGGAACGGGATCTTCGAGTGACTCACGACGTGCAACTTGTCGCCGGTCATGGCGGCGATCATCGTGGGCATCAGACGACAATCGCGCAGCTCCAGCTCGTGCGTGACCGGCGCGCGCGGCGGCGCCGAGGTCATGCCCGTGAGCGCCACGTGCAACGGCGTGAGGCCGTGGCTGGTCTCGTTCTCCGTGACCTGCCTGCGATCCGAGTCGCTGATAGGGGGGCACTCCTTGGCAGCCACGACGTCGGCCTTGCTCGGCACGGCGGCGAGCGGGAGCTGGGCACCGGGGGCGAGCTTCACGATGCCGTGTAGGGTGCCGCGAAACTCGGGAGTTAGTGCCGAATCGGGTTTCTTCCCGCCGTTGGGTGCTTCCGCTTTGCCCGCGTCGGTTTTCGCCGGCTCACGCGCCGACTCCCGCGGAGGCTTGGAGCTGCAGCCTGTGAGGCCGACGAGCCCAACGATGGTGAGCGTACGGGCGAAGGATGAAACCATGCGCGTCTCTCAGGCGAAGAGCTTGGCCGCAGCAGTAGCGATGTCGAGATAGCGACCGGGGGCCACGCCCATCTGCAGCACGAACAGCGCCGCCACCACCATCGCAGTGATCACGTAGCCCGAGCGCATCGGCACGGCACTCGCAGCTCCCTCGGCCGGCTCGCGCATGAACATGTAGATGAGCACGCGCAGGTAGTAGTAGGCGCCGATGGCGCTGGTAATGGCGCCCAGCACGGCGAGCCACACCATGCCGCCGCCTGCCTGAACAGCCGCCGCGAACACGTAGTACTTGGCGAAGAAGCCCGCGGTGGGCGGGAAACCCATCAGCGAGAGGACGGCGAGGATAAACGGAATCGCGAGCATGGGCTTGCGACGACCGAGGCCAGCCAGATCCTCGTAGCTCACGGCCTCACGGCCTTCCGAGCCGGCGAAGATGAGCGCGCCGAAGGCGAGCGCGTTCGAGACCGTGTAGGCAGCGAGGTAGAACAGCACGGCAGAGATGGCGGTCTCACCGATCTTCGAGGCTGCAACCAGACCGATCAAGATGTAGCCCGCGTGCGCGATGGACGAGTAGGCGAGCATGCGCTTGACGCTGCTCTGCGCGACGGCGCCAAGGTTGCCGAACACCATCGTGAGTGCGGCGAGGCCGGCCAGGATGGGCGGCCAGCCCGACGAACCGGAGGTGAGGTCCGGCCCGGCGAAGCTCACCAGGAACACGCGCACCATCACCACGAACACCGAGGACTTCACGCACATGGCCATGAACGCCGTGACCGGCGTGGTGGCGCCCTCATAGGCATCGGGCGTCCACATGTGGAAGGGCACCGCGCTGATCTTGAAGGCCAGGCCCGCGATCACCAGCATCACGCCCAGGAGCACCAGACGCTCGTCGGCGCTGCCATCCTTGATGGCCGCGGCGATGCCGGCGAAGTCCGTGTGACCGGTGGCGCCGTAGAGATAGGCGCTGCCGAGCAGCAGGATGGCGGCCGCGAAAGAGCCGAGCAGGAAGTACTTCATGCCCGCCTCCGCCGCGCGCGCGCTCGTGCGCCGATAGGCCACCAAGGCGTAGATCCCGAGCGACATGGTCTCGAGGCCCACGAACAGACTCAACAGATCGATGGAGCGCGCCAACACCATGGCACCGAAGGCACTAAACAGGAGCAGCGGGTAGAACTCACCGCGCTCGAGCTTGTGTTCGCTCAGATAGCCACCCGCCAACAGCGCTGCCAGCGCCGCACCGACCGCGATGACCACGTCGGAGAACAGCGCGAGCTTGTCCGTGGCCAACCAGGTGGTCACGAGTTCGCTGGTGTTCTCGGTGGCGTGTCCGCTCGTCCACACGCCGCCCGCGACAATGGCCGAACCGGCCAGGATCACTGCGGTCATCATGGCCAGCTCGCTCTTCTCTTCGACGAAGGCGTCCACCAACATCATGGCCAGGCCTGCCACGACCACACACAAAAGGGGTGCCACCGTGGCCCACGACATGAGCACGCTACTCATGGCTTGTCTCCGTTGTGCGCGCCGGCCGAGCCGCGCGCTTCGACTGCGCCCTCGCCGGACGCGAACTGCTTTTGCTGAACCGAAAGGTCGTACGAGTTGACCGAGAGCATGCGGGCCGTGTCGTCCTCATTGCTGTCGCGGAGCTTGGCGTCGTAGGCGGCCAAGAACGCGTCCACGGACGGGTTCATCTTCTCGAGGAAGAGGTTGGGGAACACGCCGAGCACGAAGATCAGCGCGATGAGCGGTGCGAGCACGGACAACTCACGCTTGCCCACGTCGGCCAGCTCCTGGTTCTCGGGGTTCTCGTTGGGGCCCCAGAACATCCGCAGGGTGGCGTGCAGCATGTACACGGCCGCCAGGATCACGCCGGTGGCCGCGAACAGCGTGAAGAAGAAGGCCGAAGGCAGCTTCTGCGAGATGTAAGTCCCGTTGAGGATCATGAACTCGCCGATGAAGCCGTTGGTGGCCGGCAGGCCCACCGAGCTCATCGCGACGATCACGAAGAGCAACGTGTAGAGCGGCATCACCTTGGCAAGGCCGCCGAACTCACTGAGCAGGCGCGTGTGACGACGCTCGTAGATCACGCCGACCAACAAGAAGAGTGCGCCGGTGGAGATGCCGTGGTTGACCATCTGCAAGATGGCTCCGCCCACGCCCTGACGGGTGACCGACACGATGCCCAGCATCACGAAGCCCAAGTGGCTCACCGAGCTGTAGGCCACCAGTTTCTTCACGTCGCGCTGCACCCAGGCGCAGTAGGCGCCGTAGATGATGCCGATGACCGACAACACGGCCAGCGTCGGCGCGAAGCTGTGGGCCGCCAGCGGGAACAGCGGCATGGCGAAGCGGATGAAGCCGTAGGTACCCATCTTCAGCAGCACAGCCGCCAGAATCACCGAGCCACCCGTGGGCGCCTGCACGTGCGCGTCGGGCAACCAGGTGTGGAAGGGGAACATCGGCACCTTGATGGCGAAGGCCAGCGCGAAGGCTCCGAACAGGAACATCTGGGCGTTGCGCGGCAGCACGATGCCCTGGAGCACCGTGAGGTCGAAGCTGTAGTTGCCCGTGATGTTCTTGTAGGCCGTGACCACGTAGAGGATGGCCACGAACATCAGCAGGCTGCCGACCATCGTGTAGAGGAAGAACTTGATCGAGGCGTAGATGCGGTCCTGACCGCCCCAGATGCCGATGATGAAGTACATCGGCACCAGCATCAGCTCCCAGAACACGTAGAACACGAACAGGTCGAGGATCACGAAGGCGCCGACCATGAAGGCTTCCAGGAACAGGAAGCAGAGCGCGAACTCCTTCACCTTCGTGGTCACGCTGGTCCACGAGGCGTAGAGCGCCACGGGCGTCATGAAAGTGGTGAGCAGCACCAGCCACAGGGAGATGCCGTCGATTCCCACGCGGTAGGAGATACCGAAGCTCTCCACCAGGGGGTACGCCGCCGAGAACTGATAGGCCGAGCCGGTGTAGTCACCGGTCAAGACGTGCAGCGAGATGACGAACTCGAGCAGCATCACCGCGAGCGAGATGCCGCGGATGGCGCCGACGCTCTGGCGCGGCGTGAAGAGAATGGCGAGGGCACCCAGGAAGGGGACCGCGATCAGCCACGAGAGCACGGTCACGTCGAAGTAGGAGGAAATCGTTTCCATCACTGCTGCTCCCCACGCTGGGCGAACTTTTCGTCACTCGATTCCACCGCGCGTGCGGCGCGGCGTCCCGGGCGCACTTCGATGACCACCTGCTCGGACGTGGTGGCCACGTTGCCGAACACGCTGCGGACCGCCAGGGTGCTCTGCACCACCGCGTCCACGCGGACCTTGGCGTACTCGCCGAAGCGCAGCGTCGAGCCAGGCTCCACCTCGACCTCGTCGCCCGGTGCCGCCACGTTGTTCACGCGCAGATCCGAGGCGCCGGGGCGCACGAAGAGCTTGCCGCGACTGAAACGCACGCTGGGCGGAGTGTGCGAGTGCGGGTTGGTCCGCCAGCCGTCACCGAGGTGACTCGTGCTGATGGGCGTCCAAAGTTCTTCGTCCGGCGTGATCGGGCTGAGACGCGGCCCGACGCCGTGGGTCGCAGCGTCGTCGAGGCGCAGCGAATAGGGTCCACGATGGCGACCGGCTGCCTCCACCAGGGTGAGCTCGAGCTGCTTGGCCTGCTCGAGCTTGTAGGCATAGCTGGCGTCGCGCGCGTCTTTGCTCCACTCGGTGTCGAACTCACCGTCCGAGTCGAAGTCCCAGCGGTACTCGTAACCGAGGCCCGGGCCCGCCACGAAGTGCACGGCGTCGCCCTTGACGGCGGTGTCGATGTGCGGGTGCGGATAGAGCACCCACCAGGTGAGCCCAACCAGGCCCGCCGCCATCGCCGTGCCGTAGGCGTGCACGACGCCGTTTTGCAGGCGCGTGAACAACCAGCCGGCCAACTTGATGCTGCCCGCGGTGACCTTGGTGAGGCCATCGACGGCGATGCGATCCACGTTGCCCGAGAGCTTCGCGATGGCCGTGAGAGGACCCACGATGATGACCTGATAGAGCTCGTCCACGCGCCACTTGTCCATGAGCAGCTGGTGGAAGGGCGACAGCGTCTCTGCGGAGTGCCAGGCTTTGTCCTTGTACATGGACCAGGCCAGACCGATGCCACCGAGCCCTGCAATCGTGCCCACGACGGCGGCGATGATGCCGCTGTTCATGTCGTGATGGTGCTCTTCGGCGCCCGGGATGGTGGCCACCACGCCGTGGAGCCACTCGTTCCAGAAATCCGGTAGATGCGCCCAGGCGGGCATGCCCAGGAAGCCGACGGCGATTGCGCCAACCGCCAGGATGATCAGCGGCCAGGCCATCGGTGCTTCGGACTCGTGCGGCTCGGCATGGTGACCGTGATCGTCATGCCCATGGTCTTCGTGGCCGTGGCCATGACCGTGCCCACCGCGGAACTCACCGGTGAAGGTGAGGAAGTACAGGCGGAACATGTAGAAGGCGGTCCCGAACGCGCACAGGGCGAGCGCCCCGAAGATCGCCTGGCCAAGCCACGGCGCGGACTCGAAGTACTCACCCGCGGTCCACGCTCCGTGCAGGATCATGTCCTTGGAGAAGAAGCCGCTGGTCAGGGGGAAGCCGGCGATTGCACCGCAGCTAATCAGGAACGTCGCATTGGTGATCGGCATCCACTTCTTCATGCCGCCGAGGTCGTTCAGGTCGGCGTCGCCGTGTGCGTGCACCGCGTGCATCACGCTGCCGGCGCCGAGGAACAAGCAGGCCTTGAAGAAGGCGTGCGTGAACACGTGGAAGATACCGGCCGAGAAGGCGCCCACGCCCACCGCGGCGAACATGAAGCCGAGCTGGCTCACCGTGGAGTACGCCAGCACCTTCTTGAGCTGGTTCTGCACCAACGCGATCGAGGCCGCGACCACCGCAGTGAGCGTGCCCACGATGGTGATGACCGCCATCGCCGTCGGCGACTGCACGAACACCGGGGACAGGCGGCACGCCAGGTACACGCCGGAGGTCACCATGGTGGCCGCGTGGATGAGCGCGGAGACCGGGGTGGGACCCGCCATGGCGTCCGGCAGCCAGATGTAGAGCGGAATCTGCGCGCTCTTGCCGGTGCAGCCCAGGAACAGGAAAAGCACCGCGATGGTCGCGATGCTGAACTCGGCCTGCATCGGGCCGAACGAGAACGGAGCCGCCAGGCCGGGCGCTGCGCGGTTGATCTCGGTGAACTCGAAGGAACCGGTCGCGGCGAGCAGGATGAACATGCCCATCAGCACGCCGAAGTCACCGATGCGGTTGACGATGAAGGCCTTCTTGCCTGCCGCCGCGTAGGTGGGGTTCTCGAACCAGAAGCCGATCAGCAGATAGCTGCAGAGGCCCACGCCTTCCCAACCCACGAACATCAGCGGGATGTTGCTGGCCAGGATCAGGATCAACATCGAGGCCATGAACAGGTTCAAGTACGAGAAGAAGCGAGCGTAGCTGGCCTCCTCACTCATGTACCCGGTGCTGTAGATATGGATCAACAGGCCGATGCCCGTGACCATCACCAGCATGATCCCGCTCAGGGCATCCACCGTGAATCGCACGTTGATGGGCACGGTGCGCCCGTCGGCGAGCGCCACGCTGAACCACTCGTAGGCCTGGTAGGTGATGGCCCCGTCGCCGTGCTCGCCATGGACGCCCATCAGCTTTGCGAACGTCAGGAGCGCCAGCACGAAGGAGATCGCCACCGAGCCCAGGGCGATGAAGGAGACGACCTTCTTATCGGTCTTGAAGAAGCAGCCGCCGATGCCGTTCAGCGCCGCGCCGATCAGGGGCGCCAGCACGATCGCGAGCAGGAGGCCATCGTTGAACCAATCCATGGGTGGTCGTCCTAGTGCTTCAAGAGGTTGGCGTCGTCCGTGTTCACGGACTTGCGAAGACGATAGAGGCTGATGACGATGGCGAGACCCACCGCCGCTTCAGCGGCTGCCACGGCGATCACGAAGAAGGCGAACAGCTGCCCCGCGTGCGTGCTCGGCATGTAGCGATTGAAGGCCACCAGCGTGAGGTTCACCGAGTTCAGCATGAGCTCGATGGACATCAGCTGAATCAGCACGTTGCGGCGGATGAGGAAGCCCATGGAGCCGATGCCGAACAACAGCGCCGAGAGCACGAGGTAATGTCCGAGACCAATCACTGGATTGCCCCTTCCTTCACTGCCCCGGAGAAGCCGAAGCTTCCGCGGAAAGACGAGCCGACTCTGCCTGCGCACGCTCGGCCTTGAGGCGAGCGGCCTCCTTCACCGTGCGGCCACGCGCCACGGCGATGGCGCCCAAGATCGCGACCAGAAGCAGGATGGAGACCAGCTCGAAGGGCACGGCCGCATTCCTGTAGAGGACGTTGGCGATGGCCTTCACGCCACCGAACTGGCTGCACTCCGCCACGCCCTCGTCGCATCCGGCGATGATCGGCGCGTCGGGCATCATGTGTCCGACACCGCCGGCCACGCTGACGGCCACGGCGCCCATCAAGCACAGCGACAGCACTTTGGCTACGCCGCCCTTGAAGCCCTTGGTCTCCGACTCCTCCTGCGAGGGGCCGATCAACATGATGACGAACACGAACAAGACCACCACCGCGCCCGCGTACACGATGAGCTGCATCGCGGCGAGCAAGTGGGCGTGCAAGGTCAGGTAGATGGCTGCCAGCGACAGGATGTGTGTCAGCAAGGCCATCGCCGCGCGGATCGGCGTGCGCGATGCGATGGTGCCGCAGGCGCTCAGCACGGCGACCGTGGCACAGATGGCGAAGAAAACGGTTCCAGCGGAGCTCATGCGGCCCTCCCAGACAGCAGCGCCTTCACGCTCTCATCGAGCCGCACGCTGCCCACGCCGCCGTTCTTGGCGACGGCGATGAACTCATCGCGGTACTTGCGCACGAAGGCCAGCATCGGCATCGCAGTGCCATCGGCGAGCGCGCAGATGGTGTTGCCCATCATGTTGTTGGAGATGTCGACCAGCAGGTCCACGTCCGCCACGCTGCCCTGGCCCGTGCAGACCTTCTTGAGCACGTCGAACAGCCAACCCGTGCCTTCGCGACAGGGCGTGCACTGACCGCACGACTCGTGCGCGTAGAAGCGCATCAGATTGCGCGCTGCGTCCACCATGTTCACCGAGCTGTCCATCACGATGGCGCAGCAGGTGCCGAGCATGGTGCCGAGACCACGCATGGTGTCCACGCCCATGGGCACATCGATGTGGCTCATGCCGTGCCACTTGTGCAGCGGGTGCTTGTCGTCCGGGGCGTGCACGATGTCGTCGGGACGCAGGACCGGGGTAGACGAGCCGCCAGGGATGACCCCCTTGAGCGGTCGGTTGTCGTGCAGCATGCCGCCAGCGAAGTCGTAGATCATCTCGCGCAGGGTCAGCCCCACGGGCCCCTCGAAGACGCCCGGCTTCTTCACGTGACCGCTCACGCCGTAGAGGCGCGTGCCGCCGTCGTTGGGCAAGCGGCTGAGCTTGGACCAGGCATCCCCGCCCATCTTCACGATGTCGGGCACGGAGGCGATGGTCTCCACGTTGTTGACGATGGTGGGTGCCCCGAAGGCGCCGGACACGGCGGGGAACGGCGGCTTGAGGCGAGGTTCGCCGCGCTTGCCCTCGAGGGAGTTCAAGAGCGCGGTCTCCTCACCGCAGATGTACGCGCCGGCACCCGGGTGGGTGAAGATTTCGATGGAGTGATTGATTCCGAAGGGGCGTGCGCCGAGGTAGCCCTTGGCTCGAGCCTCCTCGATCGCGGCGTCCAAGCGGGCGATCGACTTGACCAGCTCGCAGCGCACGTAGATGTAACAGACGTTCGCGCCGATCGCGTGGCAGGCGATGATGCAGCCCTCGATGAGCCGGTGCGGATCGAGCTCCATGATGGTGCGATCCTTGAAGGTCCCGGGCTCGCCTTCGTCGGCGTTGATCACCAGGTACGGCTTCACGCCCTCACGCTTGGCCAAGAAGCTCCACTTCATGCCCGCCGGGAAGCCGGCGCCCCCACGACCGCGAATGTTGGCAGCCTTGACCTCCGCCGCGATCTGCTCCGGCTTGAGCTGAAGCAGGGCACGTCGCGCGGTGGCGTAGGCCCCTGCCTGCTCGGCCACGGCGATCGTGTGACTGTTGGGGAGGCCGTAGCGGTCCGTGAGGATCTTCTGGAATTCCGCCATCGGTCAGTCCTCTGCGTGCGCCGCGTCGCTCGCGGGCGTCTTCTGAGCGTACTCGGAGATGATTTGGTCGAGTTTCTCGAGCGTAAGGTTCTCGTAAAACTCGTCGTTGATCTGGACCATCGGCGCCTGGCCGCAGGCGGCCAGACATTCGGCCTTCTTCAGCGTGAACTTGCCGTCGCGGCTGGTCTCGCCGGCGTGGCAGCCGAACTTCTTCTCGAGGTGCTCCTGGACGATCTTGCCGCCGCGCAGATCGCAGGAAAGCGTGCGACAGACCCAGACCACGTTCGGGGCCACCGGCTCCTGGTGGAAGCTCGTGTAGAACGTGACCACGCCCTGCACCTGCGACGTCGTCATGCCGAGCTTGTTTGCCACGAAGGCGATGACCTCCGGCGACACCCAACCCAGCTGCTGCTGACACAAGTGCAGGATCGGAATGCACGCTGCGCGGGGTACGGGGTAACGCTTGATCAGCCTCTCGGCCGCTTCTTCTCGATCAGGGGTGAGCGTGAATGCCATGGCCTCGTGCCTGCCCGAAAGGGCGCCAGAAAAAGCCGCGAAACGGAGCGCGCCAGCGCGCGCGAGACACACGCCAGACGCTTGCCCGACGCACCAAGAAACGCCTCGGCCCAACATGCACACAAAGGGGGCGTCCTGGCGCGCGAGACGCTAGGCCTCTGCACATCCCCTGTCAAGCTCAGGGGCGCGATCTCATTGAGGTCTGGGCGCACATCTAGATTTCCCCGACGGGTACTTTCGACTAAGCTGCGGGCCAGGTCGTGGGGCACTGCTCGGCAGGCGCGCGCGTGCCTGTGCACGCGGACCCGAACGCGACCCAACAAGGATTGGCGAGATGGCGTTCTGTCCGAACTGCGGCACACCGAATACCGAGCAGGCTGCGAAGTGCGTCTCCTGTGGGTTTGAACTGGCTCCGGCTCAGAAAGCGAAGTTCAAGGGCACGATCATGATGGGTCAGGCCGTCCAGGCCCCCCAGCAGCCGCCCCAGGCGGGCCAGCAAGCCGCACCTCCTCAGAGCTCGTCTCCGGCGCCCTCGCCTTCCTCCCCCGCAGCCCCTTCGGGTCAGGCCGGACCCCGCAACATGGCGTTCGAAAAGACCATGTTGGGCCCCATGGGCGGCTCGGTGCAGGTGCCGCCGCTCGCCGCCCCACCCCCGGCCGCCGATCCGCGCGCCGAACTGGGACGTGCTGCCACGGTAGAAGGGCCTGCTCCTCAGTTCACTCCCCCGCCCCAGTCCAGCGCGAGCGGCGCCCCGGCAGCGGCGGCCGGAGGTTACGGCGCAGCTTCGACCGGCGCCGGTTACGCGACGGGTGGCGTCGGCGGCGGTGCAGCCGCTGGCTACGGCGGTGGCGGTGGCGGTTACGACGGGGACGATGGAGCCCCCCCGGCGGCGCTCCCCAAGCCCAACACCGGCAAGATCCTGGCGATCGGCTGTGCGGTGGTGCTGGTCATGAGCTGCCTGATCGGCGGCGTCATGTACTTCATGGCCAAGAAGCAGCTCTCCGCCCTGATGGGCTCCGCCCAGGACGAGACCGCCACCCTGGCCTGGCGCGGCACGCTGTCCCAGGCGCTCGGGCAGGTCTCCGCGCTGTGCGCCTCCAACTGCGAGGGCGCGGCCAACTACTTCCACCCTAGCGTCCAGGCCGCACTGCTTGGTCAGGCCAAGCAACTGACGCCCGAGCGCCTGGCCAAGCTGGTTGATCCGGCCCAGTCGCCCGCCGCCATGCTGAACACCACGGACGACGGCGCGATCGCCACCAACCTCGGCCTCGACCCCCAGCTCTGCGTGCGCATCGCCGGCGGCAACGCCAAGGTCGTCGGCTGCAGCGTGCCCAATCCCAGCGGACCGGCCGACATGCGCATCGTCCACCTGTCCGGTCTCGAAAGCCTCTGAAGCCCCGGGCGCCCGCGCGGCGCTCTTACTTGCCGGCCTTGTGCTCGCGATCGATCGAGATGGCGCGCAGGGTCTGGTAGGCCATTCGAGCCTGGAAGTCGTCGACGAAGGGTGCCGCGGCTGCCCCGCTGCCCGTGCGCCGTGGCTCGCTCCGCGCCTGTCCCTGCCCTTCCTGACTCGGATCCGCCTCGTTCTTGAGGTGCCCCTCCAGGCTCGCCTCGCTGAAGGCCTGTTGCTTGGCGTCGTCGGCCGCGACGGCGACCTGCTCGATGACCACGTCGGGCTCGATGCCCTGGGCCTGGATCGAGCGGCCGCTGGGCGTGTAGTAGCGTGCGACGGTGATCTTCAGAGCGCTCGCGTCGGGCAGCTCGATGATGTTCTGCACGCTGCCCTTGCCGAAGGTCCGGGTCCCCACGATGAGCGCGCGCCCGTGGTCGCCCAGCGCACCGGCCACGATCTCGGCGGCCGACGCGGTATAGCCGTTCACGAGCACCACCACGGGCCAGGTCGGCCGTGTGCCTCCTTCGCGCGCGCTCGCCACCGAGAGCTCGCGGCCGCCGCGGCCGCGCGTGCTCACGATGACCCCCGCCGGCAGGAACTCGTCCGCCACCGACACCGCCTGGTCCAAGAGGCCGCCCGGGTTGTCCCGCAAATCGAGCAGGATCCCGCGCAGACCACCCTTCTCGCGGGTGGCCGCCGTCGCCTCGTCGAGCACGTCGGCGAGCTCCCGTGTGGTGGTCTCCTGAAAGACCCGCATGCGCACGTAGAGGTGGCGATCGGCCAGAAGCTGCCCCTCCACCGCATCTACCGAGATGATCTCGCGCCTCATGCTCGCGTCGAAGGCGGGACCGTCGTCTGTGCGCCGCAGGGACACCTGGACCTCCGTACCCGGTTCCCCGCGCATACGCCGAACGGCCTCTTCGATGGGCATGTCGCGGGCGCGGTAGCTGTCGATCGTCACGAAGCGATCGCCTACCTTGACCCCAGCGCGCTCCGCCGGCCCACGCGGGAAAACAGCGGTCACGGTGAGCCAGCCGTCGCGCACGTCGATCTCCACACCCACGCCGCCGAAGCGCCCTCGCGTGTCGCTCGCGAGCACGCGGTACTCGTTCGGATCCAGGAAATCGCTGTGCGGATCGAGCGTGCGCACCATGCCGCGAATGGCCCCGTAGATGAGCTTGTCCTGGTCGACTGCGCTCACGTACGACATCTCCACATGGGCCAAAGCCCGGGCAAAAGTGCCCAAATTCTCGTAGGGACTGGCCCCTGCAGGTGCCCCCCAAGCGCGACTCGCAAGTCCTCCGATAGAGAGCGCTGCGAGCCCGAGAGACACGCCTAGAACACTGAAGCGCACGAAGCCTCCGACGGGGTTTTTTGCCTGCTTACGTGGAAAAACGCGCTCCACGTGAGGGGTCCACGCGCGTGCGCTGAGATCGCTCCACAGCTTGCGTCGGCGCGGTGATTGTGCGGACATAAAGAGCTTCTCCCGACTTCGATTGACAGGTACGCCTGTCGCTGGTGTACCATTCTCTCTGCGTCGTTCGTTAGCTGGGGAACGCATTCGGTGTCGTGCCGGGTGGGGCGGTGAAGGCCGGGTTCTTTGGCGGATGGCGCGACTAGACCCTTTTACAAAATGGCGGACTTCACTACGCGGAAACCCCGCAACGCCGACTGGAGGACCCGGTGAGCATGTCAGGCACCGATAAACGTAAACAGAGCCTCTACTTCCCTGAGTCCATGCTGCAGGACATCCAAAAAGAGGCTGCACGCTTGGACCGCTCGCTCTCCTGGATTGTCCAGCGGTGCGTGAAGATCGGTTTGCCCGACATCCGGAAGTTGCCGTCGGTGAACGAAATCCCCGACGACGACGTCCCCGGGGGCGCCAACATCTGAGGCGGTAGAAGCTTCAAACGCAATCGGGCGGCTCCCCTCGCGGGTGCCGCCCGTCTGCTTTTTGGAGGTCCCGAACGCGCGCGAGCGCGCCGCGGGGAAAGCGCGCCTCAGTACTCGGCGCGGAAGAGCTGCTGGCCCATCAGCAGCAGGTCGCCGTTACGGATGGCCTGCTTGCCCACGAGGCGCACGAAAGTGCCGTTGGAGCTGCCCACGTCGGTCAAGAACACCCGGCCCTGATCGCCGTGAATCCGAGCGTGCAGGCCGGACACGTAGCCGTCCTCGGGGAAGATGAGGTCGCCGCGCTCGCGTCCCAGGTGCAATCCCTGGGGCGGAATGGGGAAGGAGTTGGCCGTGGTGCTACGGCCGATCACGAGGCTCAAACGCCCGATGAAACCGGGATTAGGGCTACCCATGATCTCCACGCCATCGCCGCTGGGTTGGATGGGCTCGATGGTGTTGAAGCGCAGGAGCTCCTGGCCGATGCGGAAGATGGCGCCATCGCGCAGCTCCACGGGCGCGTCGCGATCGATGCGCACATAGACGCCGTTGAGCGATTGCTCGTCCTTCACGAACAGCTGTCCCCCCTCGAAGCTGAGGGTGGCGTGGCGTGGCGAAAGGTAGAGGTCCGCGCCGAACACGCCGCCAACCTGACGACCGATGGGCGTGATGTCGGCAAGCGGGACGACCTCGCCCTCACTTCCGTCGGGACGAATCAGCACCAGGTTACCGCGGGCAGGCGTAGCCGAGGGCGCGGAGGGCGCAGGCGCAGCAGCGGGGGCCGGAGCCACCGCAGCCGCCGCCACGTTGGCCATGGGGTGACCGCACGAGCCGCAGAACTTGAAGCTGCGGGGCACGGACGAACCGCACTTCGGACACGTCAGCGGATCACTTGCCGCGGCCGGCGCACCCGAGCTTACGGGCTCGAGCGAACGACGAACCTCGGCCACAGGCGCAGGAGCGGCCTGAGTCGGCGCATCGGGCATCACCGGTGCGGCTGCCGTGCGAGCGAATGCAGCGGCAGCCTGAGGGGCAGGCATGCCTGCCGGCGGCGTGGGCGCCGTGAACGCCTTGGGTTGATGCGCGGCATTGCGCGGAAGCTCTGCGCCACAACCTAGGCAGAACTTGTAGTGGTCCTGGTTTTCTTTGCTGCACCGAGGACAGACAATCACCCAAGCCTCCAGTCGCCGAGATGGGGCCTCGTAGTCGAATCCCCGTACGTGCTGCGCGTATTCGGCAGTTGCGGAGAATACGAGGCGGGTCAGTTATAGGTCAAGCAACCACCGGGCGAAATCCCTACCCTCAGGAGCAGTTACGCCGCGCTTCACGGCCGGCCCGCTCACGCCGCGCAGGTCCGCTCGCAAGCAAACCAGCCCGGCGCCATCGAGCCGCACCATCGAAACCTACGCCGTGATCTCGACGCGCAGGAGCTGCCGCCCCAGGAACAGGTAGTCCCCATGGCTGAGTTCCTTTTCGCCGCGCAGTCGCTGATACGTGCCGTTCTTCGAATTGTTGTCGATGAGGGCGAAGCTGCCGTCGGGCGAGGCCGCCAGACGCGCATGGTTGGCCGACATGTAGACGTCTTCCGGGAAATTCAGGTCGCAGTCTTCGCGCCCGATCGTGCACTGGTTGTCCCGTGCGCAGACCACCATGCCCTCGCCGCCACCACGCAAGAGCTGGGTGACTCGGAAGGCGCTCGGCCGCCGGGGCGAGGTGTAGAAGTAGGTGTTATCCGGGTCGGGCCCGGCCGTGTCCGCGGGGGTGCGATCGAGGCGGAAGACCTCTTCGCCGCAGAGGAAGGAATCACCCGGTTCCAGCGGGACCTGACCGCGCACTCGGAGGTAGACGCCATTGAGGCTGCCCTCATCTCGCACCACGAGCTTGTCGCCGCGGTAGAGGAAATTCGCGTGGCGCGGGCTGAGCCAGGGATCGTCCGGAAACACGATCTGGCCATCGCGACGGCCCGCCACGTGCTCGGTGCCCTGCAGCAAGTAGCTGAGGCCATCGCTGCCCGCATCACCGCGGATCAAGATCAAGCGCGCCTTGCCAGGAGACTGCATGGCTCCGAAGAAGTCCGTGCGCAGGTCGAGAATCGCCGGCGGTACCACCGCTCCGCATCGACCACAAAACTTGTGTCCCGACGGGACCGGGGTCGAGCACTCCTTGCACACGTAGTGACGGGCCTGCTCCATCAATTCCTCCTTCGAGAGCTGGGGCTTTGCAGGTGCCCCTAAACCAGCTGGCTTGCCGACCGGCGAAGCCGCGGTGGGCGACCAGAGCTTGGCGCGAGCCTCCACTGGTTCGGGCGACGATGCCACATTTTGGACGCTTTGGGGCGCTGCTTGCACGGCATTCGAGCGTGCCTGTGGCGCCGCTTGGGGTGCGACTGGCTCCGCCGGCTGTGGAGAGGCGGACGCCACCAAGGCCAACGTGGACCCGCAGCGCGCGCAAAATTTGGCATCGAGTGGAGCAAAGACCTCGCAGCTACCGCACGCGATTCCGACCCCGTGGCCCATGAGTTAAGTGGTCTCCCTGCGCCGCGCATGGAACGAACGCGCCGACGCATCGTGGTTGGAGCGCACCGAACGGCGCGCGAAAAACATGCCGAGGCGCCTATTCGGGACCGACAGATCCATCTCCAGGTCGAGCGCCATCGTCACGCCGCTAGTGTTGGCCGGGGGATGGGGGCACGTCAATTCGCGGGCTGGGCGGGTGACAGCGATTGTTGGGGACCACCGGGGAACTGCCTGCGAGGGCTCTCACCAGGGCCACTGGTTCGTTCCGCAGGCGCTCTGCGCCTACATCGGGGCCGAGCAGCCGTGCAATGTCGAGCCGGGCCGACCAATCCGAGCTGCGATCGAAGGCGCGCTGGAGCGAGGGTCGCAGGGGTCTCGGGACGCCCCCGTTCTCGGAAAATTGCCTGTAAGAGCGGTCGAAACGCGGGATCCGAAGGGTCCGCGAGGACGGCCTCGAGCGGCTGCAGCGCGCGCTCGCTGGAGGCCAAAGATAGCCGCACCAGGGCGGCCGTGCGGAGGCTCGGGTCAGGATTTGCCTCCACGAGAGCGATCAGAGCGGGCGCGAGCTGGACAGCCAGCGCTTGGGCAAGCTCGGTCGAGAAGCAGGGCATCACCTCGAGCAAGGCTGCCGGCGCAAGCCCACCGGTGACCGGTGACAGCGCGGACAAGACCGCCTCCGCATTGCTGCGGTCATTGCTCAAGAGCTCCTGTGCGACCGCCCCGAGCTGCGGCCAGAGCCAACCCAAGCTCGCATGCACTTCGGCGGGAGCGTCTTCTCGCTCGGTCGTTTGCCGAGCGATCCAGCTTGCGAAGTAGTGCCTCACGGCGAAGGGCCAGGCCGGCGGAGGCAGCGTCAGGGCGAACGAAGCCACTGCGTTGCCCGCTGGCCCATCCTTGGGCTGGGAAGTGCTCGCCGTGCGCGGCGCGATGCTCTGCAAGGCCAGGTGGGCGGCGGCGCTACGCAGCGCGACAGCGGGCGCAAGCAGGCCGCGGCTGATGGCCTCTGGATCATCGCGCAACGTCAGCAGGGCGACGAGTCCAGCGGGGCCCTCGCCATGTAGCTCGTCCAGCAGTTCGGCCCTGAGCGTCTGCTGCGCCTCGACTTCGGACCAGGCCCAATGTGCAGCCGCGCGCAGCACCGGATGTCGATCGCTGGCCAGCTGCTGTAGCTCCGTCCTGGCTGTCTGCGCGCGCAGAGTCCCTAGCCCCAAGATGCCGATCAAGCGCAGTGACACGTCCGACATGTGCAGGGCCGAGCGCAGGGTTTCCGTGGCCTGGTTCCCTTCGCTCATGGCGAGAGCCCACAACACGAAGGGCTTCAGCCCGCGCTCGGTCTCTCGCAGCAGGGTCTTGAGGCGCGGGATGAGGGCCGGATCGGCCGCACGCCCCAGCGCCACGAGCGCCTGGGCTCGCTCGGCAGCCACGCTCCCATGTTCGGCCAGGTTCAAAAGCGCAGGTCCTGCCCCGCGCGCGCCCAGCGCCGCCAGCAAGCCCAACGCAGTGGCGCGCTGAAAGCCGTCCGCATCGCTCAGCGCTTCGATCAACGGTTTCAGCGCACGTCGCGCGAGCCCCGCGAACGAAGCGCTCTCGACGGCATCCAGGCGCCCAGCCTCGAAGCGCGCGCAAAGTGGCTCGAACCACTGGGCATAGGCCTCCACCAGCAGGCGGCGATAGATGGTGCGTTGCGCATGGGCGAGCGATTGCTCGAGCAGCACGCGCTCCAGCTCGGCACGCTGGGACTCCACCAGCGGCAGCTCCCGTGCGGCTCGCACGGCGCGCCCGATTAGGGCATCGTCCTGGGCGCCCTGCACGATCGCGAGCCACCAGCCAAAGGCCTCGGGCACACGGCCGCGGGCGGTCTCGAGCTGGGCTAGCAGCAGGCGCGTATCAAAGTCCTGGCGCTCCAGCTCTGCGGCACGCTGGTAGGCCGCAATGGCCGCCTCGAGGTTCTGGCGCCGGCGATACAGGTCCCCGACCAGCTTCTGGGTACTCGCGTCGTTGGGCTTGAGCGCGAGCGCCCGGGTCGCGTACGCGAGCGCAGCGTCGTCCTGATACGACTCGAGCGCTAGCCGCACTGCGCGCGCGAGGTGGGCCGCGGCCTGCGTGGGCTCGGCCACAATCAAGCGGTCCAGTACTTCGAGCACGCGGGCCGACTCGCCGCGCCGAGCGTGGGCTCGCTCGAGGGCGCGCAACGTCTCGACGTCCCCTGATCGCAGCTGCAGCAGGCGCTCGAGCGTGGGCACTTCCTTGCCGGACTGACTGGGATCCCGCGCGTAGAGCTCCGCCATCAGCCACAGGGCTTCGACGTCTTGCGGGTTGCGCCGCACGCGCTGCTCCAGCTCGCGCAGCTTGCGGGTCGAGAGCCCCTGGCGCCGCCACAGCGCGACCAGGTGCTGGTGCACCTCACGACGCGCCTCGGGTTCGAGCTCCTGGAGCCGCAGGCCCTCCAACCACACCCGCTCCGCCTCGATCGCGTGCCCCGTGCGCTCGAACAAGCTCGCCTCGAGGCGCAGAACGTCGAAGCGTCCTGGCAAGAGCTCTCGCGCTCGTTGGACCGCCACGAGCGCCTCGTCCACGAGATCATGGTCGGCCAGCGTCTGTGCCAACAGCAGCTGGCCCTCCCCTTCGGCGCCTGCCAGACGCGGCAAGCGTTGCCAGATCGCGGACGCGGCGGCGCGGTCGCCGCGTGCCAAGGCTTCCTCGCCCAGGGCCACCACGTGGGCCGGATCGTCGGGCTCGAGCTGGGCGAGCAACGAGAGTTCGCGCGCAGCCCTTTCGTTCTCGCCCCAGCGGCCGTACAGCTCGGCAAGGGCCCGATGCACCACAGCCGAGGCCCGGGCGCGTTTGGAGACACTCTCGAGCAAGCCAAAGGCCTCCTCGGGCTTGCCCGAGTCGCGCAGCAGCTGCGCGAGGGTGGTCGCATAGCGCGGTTCGAGCGGAGCAGCGCGCACGAGATCCCGATAGACCTTGGTCAGTTCGTCCAGCTGTCCACCGCGCCCCAAGACGTGGGCAAGACGCTCGAGACTGTCGATGTCCTGCGGGGCGCGCTTGACCTGCGCGCGCAGCGCAGTGAGGGCCCGCGCGTCGTCACCGAGCTCCTCCCAGAGCGCCCCCGCCTGGTCCAGAGCCCCTTCACGCTCGAAACGCTCGGCCAGCTCGGGCAGCCGCTCCAGCCTACGATACGCGGCCACCTGTAGATCCCGAAGCTCCGCGCGCTCCGAGGCCGCGGCCGTTCCCCACGCACGATCCAGCGTGGCGAGCGCCCCCGAGGCATCGCCCGCTGCGAGCTGTACGCGGGCCGCCTCGCGTAACAGCGGGGTGCGTGCGCGCACGTCGCCACGCATGCGCTCGGCGGCTTGCGCGTACTGAACAGCAGCCTCCCGGTGGAAACCGTGCGCCGACAGCGCGCGCGCAAATGCCGCGGCGGAACCAGCCCGCATGGGATCGGCCCGCTCGAGCTGGGAAAACAGGTCGGCCGCCCTGGCCAGCTCACCTTCGTCCAACGCGAGTTCGGCTTCGCCCTGCAACGAGAGGAGCTGCAGCGGCCCGCGCGGCGCAAGGCGCCGCACACTCTCGTATTCGGCCCGAGCGAGCTCCGGCTCGTGGGCCCTTCGATGAAGCTCCGCCCTGAGCATGTGGAGCGGCGCGCGCTCCGGATAGTCCTCCAGTGCGTTGACCAAGACGCCCTGGGCGCGCGCGAGCTGTCCCTCTGCGAGCCACAGCCGCGCCAACACCTCCGCCGCAGCCGTCTCGCCCGGACGCTCGTGTATCGTCTGCTCCAGCCGCTGTGCCAGGGGTTCGAGGCTCCCTTCGCTGGCCAAACTCAGCTCGCGCAGACGCTCGAGCGCGAAGGTGTCCCCGGGTTCACGCAGCAGCGCCTGGTAATAGCGCTGCCTGAGGTCGGGCTTGGCGCGCTCGGCCGCGTTGGTCCCTGGGCGCGGCGTCGCGCGCGGGGGTCGGGGAGGCCGCGCGGATGGCCCGGATGCGGGCTCCCTGCTCAAGGACCAATCGTCTTGGGCGTGCGCGGTCCCGACTCGAACGCCCAGGCACGTTCCCAGCGAGAGCCCAAGAGCGACGATCGTGCGCGCAACCACGCCCCATCATACACCCTGCACAAGGGCTCCCGAATCTCTGTCGTTCCCCTCGCACACGGGCGGGGTACACACGCGCGAACCGGGACAGTCGGGCGTGGCCACGCATCCGAAGGCGCAATGGCCTAGATGACAAATGCCCGATTCGGGCGCACCGGGCGCGACGTCGAGCGCTGAGCAGTCCGCGTCCTCGCTACACGTGCGTGCCAGGACTGCCGCCCTGTAAGCCGTGCACGACCCACGCCGGGGTATACACACCTTGAGGCTCGGCAAGCACTCGAAGGCCGTCGGGCAGTCGGCATCCTGCGCGCAAGGCCCGCGCAGGCACACCTTCTCGAACGGGTGCCCGAGCTCCACGCAGCTCAACGCTGGTCCGCCGGCGTCGCCCGCGGCTCCGCAATCTGCAGCCGTCTCGCAGGCAGCGCAGAGCGCGACCGCGCTCGCCACGCAGGTGCCACGTCCCCGGTCACAAACCGGCGTGGCCCCCGCACAGTGTTCGTCTGCGCTGCAGGCCACGCAGCTGCCTGCGGTGGGGTGACAGACCGGCGTGGTCCCCCCACAAACCTGTCCGGCGCACGGATCCTCGGGCGCGCTGGCGTCGCTCTGGGCCACGCACACACCACGTTGGCCGCCGCTCTGTACGCAGCGCTCCCGGGAAGAGCACTGCACGTCGGAGCTACAAGCCGGATAGCAGCGTCCCGACAGGCAGAGCCGGCCCTCGATGCAAGGCTTATCCGCCGTGCACTCGGGCGCCACCGGTTGAGGTACAGCGCTCGCAGGCTCATTCGACCCGGCCTCGCTCGAACAACCGAAGCCCCCGATGACGGCCCACAAGATCAGGCCTCCCACCACACCTCGCTTCAACCGCGCGCGCTGCATCGTCCCCTGTCTACACCGAGATCATGCCTCCGCGCGAGCTGCCCCTTCGAGCGCGACCTCGCCGGGAGTCGGCTAGCCCCAGGGGACCTGAATTGCTACATGCGTCGGCTATGGCCGATGTGTTTGCAGGCTGCACGCTCGAACGTCTTCCGCACCCCCGCGGTGCCCTCGCGCTGCCCTTTTTCGAGTTCGCCCCTCGACCACCGCTGCCCACGTTTGCGACGCTTGCTCGCTACCGGAAGCAGTTCAGCACGCGCGCGCCCAAGATCGCTCTTGTCGCCCCCCGCGGCACCTGGCAGACGCCGCGCGGGCCCATGCGACCAGGCGCAGAGGTCGACGCTGGCGTCGATTGGCTGAACCGCGTTGCGGACATTCTGGGGGCCTTCGCCGTCGTATTGGCCACGGGTGCCGAACTGACCACAGGCGAACGAGACCAGGATTTGCTGCGTACCTTCGCCGAGCGCATCAAGGCTGAAGGGCGGCACATCATCGTGGCTCCACGAGGGCTCTGGGAGCCCGAGCAGGCCATCCCTTTCGCACTGAAAACCGGCACCATCTATGGCTTCGACCCGCTCGAACATGATGCCCCTCCGGGGCCGTTCGTGTACGCCCGCGTGAGGCCCATGGGAGCGCGTCCGCGCCTCACCGAGGGCGCGCTGGCCCAAATCGCCGAGCGCATCGCTGGCTCGGGCTGCGAGCAGGCGTACGTGAGTGTGGAGTCCGAACGGGCGCTGGCTGACAGCAAGCGGCTCACGGTCGCCCTGAACGAAGGACTCGAGGCCGCAGCTCTGTTGGCCGAGTCCGGCGAGGACCTCGAAGACGAGGACCAAGACGAGGACGAGGAGGAAAACCTCGAAGAAGAAGGCGAAGACCTCGAAGGCGAGGACCTCGAAGACGAAGACGAAGACGAAGGCGAAGACGAAGACGAAGACGAAGACGAAGACGAAGACGAAGACGAAGACGAAGACGAAGACGAAGACGAAGACGAAGACGAAGACGAAGACGAGTAGTCATGGCGGACGAGGCGCTACACGAACGGCTCCCCGCGCTCGCGTGGCTCTGGAATGCACGTCTCCAGCGCATCGATTCCCCCTCCCCCGGCCTCTTCGCGCTCACGCTATTCCACCAAGGCGAACGCCTCGTCCTCCTGATCTGGGTCGAGCCCACCCGCCGCGGCCTGGGTTCTTCCCCCGAGCGCCCCAAAGGAGCTCCCGCTTCGGCGTTCGTGCAGCGCCTGCGCTCCAAGCTCGAGAACGCCCGCCTTACCCACGCCCACTGGCTCGTGCCCCGCGCTGCTCCGCAGCACGGGGCACGAGCCCTCTCCCTCACCTTCACCCGCGCGGAACACCAAGAAACCGCCCTAGTGGACTTCGATCGCGATGCCCCGAGCTTCATCCTGCTCGCCGAGTCCGGGCGTCCCCTCGGCGCCTCCGACGAGCGCGCCCTGCGCGCTCGCTGGCCCGACCGCAGCGCTCCCTTTGCGCTCGGGCGCGGCCCCGGCGTGCCCATCCCCAGCGACCCCACCGCCCTCGAGCAGGCCGCCAGCGACCTGCTCGAGGCCAGCCAGCGCTCCTCCCAGGCCGGACTCCTGCGGGACCTCCGCCAGCGCACTCAAGCCGCGCTCAAGCGAGCCGAGCGCAAGACCCAGGCCATCCGTGGCGATCTCGAGCGCGTCCAGCTAGCACCTCGCCTGCGCCGCGAAGCCGACGTGCTGCTCTGTCACCTTCACACGGTACCGCGCGGCCAGACCCAGGTGAGATTGCTCGACGAGAGTGTCGAGCCGCCCGAATGGCTGGAGCTCAAGCTCGATCCCACGCTCGACGCCCAGCACAACGCGCAACAACGCTATCAGCGCGCCCGCAAGCTCGAACGGGGCACCGACATCTCGCAAGATCGCCTGGACGCCGCCGAACGCAGCGTGGCCGCCTTGCGCGCCTTCCTTGCCACCATCGACGCCAGCGGCGGCCGAGACGATTTCGACGCCCAGCCGTTGCTCGAGCGGGCAGCCGAGCTCGAGCTCGGCGTTTCAGCGCCTGGAAAAGCCGTCAGGAAGCGCGCTGGCCCACAGATGCACGTCCCCTATCGCACCTTCCTCGGCAGCGCCGGACAGACGATCTTCGTGGGTAAAGGAGCGGCCGACAACGACGCCCTGACGTTGACCGTCGCACGCCCCCACGATCACTGGCTCCACGCCCGCGGAGTTCAAGGCGCGCACGTCGTGATCCCGCGCGATCGCAGCGCCACGCTCGCGCCCGAGTTGCTCATCGATGCGGCCCATCTGGCCGCCCATTTCAGCGATCTGCGCGGCGAACCCAGCGCCGAGATCCAGCACACCGAGCGTCGGTATTTGCGCAAGCCCAAGGGCGCGGCGCCCGGGGCCATCAACGTCGATCGCGAAAAGGTACTGCTCTTGCGCGTGGAACCTGCACGGCTCGAGCGCCTGCTCGCGAGCGAACGTCGACCCAACCAGACTTAAACGCAAACAGCCAGCACCCGAAGGTACTGGCTGTTTTCCAAGATCGCGGATTCGCTGAACCCGCACCCGACGGCTGGACCAGGTCACGAAACTCAGCGTTACGTGCGAGGCCCGGCGACCGCGGTCTTTGGCGTGAAGATCAGGCCGCGGGGGCCTTGGCCTTCTTCGCGGCGCGCTTCTTGGTCGCCTTCTTCTTGGCGGCCTTGCGCGGCGCTGCTGCACGGCGCTTCGCGGGCGCCTTCTTGGTGGTCTTCTTCGCTGCCTTCTTCGCGGTCTTCTTCTTCTTAGCTGCCATGGTCGTGACCTCCCTCAAGGATGGGTCCTAGTTGTTGACGTAGCGTATTGTCACGTCACAGCACCTGTCAACCTTCAAACGCATATAATTTATACCTAACTTTATAATATTTGGATAGATAGTGAGCGTCAGAAACACGTAAGTACTGGAGATCACGTGGAAATTCAAAAGCACTGGAAAGTGCTTAAAAGCGCAAGAAAAGCACGCAGTTGCCCCCCAAAAACGCGATCTGGGGCGCGATCTTTGCCCCAGTAAGCACGGTTTGCGGACCTCGACCCCCGTCTCGGGTTACAACTCCGCCCAACAGTTAGAACGGGAGGGAACTAGTGGATCTCAAGCGCATCACGAGCCTCTGGGGCGCACTGCTCATCGGGAGCGCCCTGTTTGGGGCCTGCGGCTACTCCGAAGAAGAAATGCAGGCCCAAAAAGATCAGCTGGCCGCTACCCAAGCCAAGCTGGCGGAATCCGAAAAGCGCGGGAACTCCCTCGACGAACAGCTGAAAGAGCTCAACGCCCAGAACGCCGAGCTCATGGATCGCTTGAACCTGGCGGGCGCCGAAAAGGGCACGCTGAGCGCGACCCTGGCCGACCGTGAGAAGGCTCTCTCCGAGCTCCGCGAGCGCGAGAAGCAGGCCCAGGCCCGCCTCAAGACGTTCCAGGACATGGTCGACAAGTTCAAGGCGATGATCGACTCCGGCAAGCTCCGCGTGCGCGTCGTCCGTGGACGCATGGTGGTCGAGCTCGCCGAGAACATCCTGTTCGACTCGGGCAAGGACGAGCTGAAGAAGGAAGGCCAGGAAGCGCTGACCCAGGTCGCCAGCGTGCTTAGCTCGATCGCCAACCGCGACTTCCAGATCGCAGGCCACACCGACAACATCCCGATCAAGAGCGCCAAGTTCCCGTCGAACTGGGAGCTCTCCACGGCGCGCGCGGTGGAAGTCACGCGTTTCCTCGCAGACAAGGGCGTGGATCCTTCGCGTCTGTCGGCCGCGGGATATGCCGATACCCAGCCGGTAGCGTCGAACTCGGACTCGGACGGACGCCGCCAAAATCGCCGTATCGAGATCGTGCTGATGCCCAACCTGGATGAGCTCCCCGACCTGTCTTCGTTGGCAGGAAAGTGAAGCAAAACAGAGAACTTGGCGGATGGCGATTCACCCCCCAAAAGCTGACGCTCCTGTCAACTAAATGGGGTTGACCGAGCCCACTCCGCCTGGTACGTTTCCGGACAGGAGTGTGGTCTGTCTAGGTCACACTCACCCCTGAACGCACTTCAGGGGTACCGTGGGCAAGGGGGTGGGCTGGTCCGCCCCCCTCGTTCGTCGGACGACCAAAAGGCTTCGGCCAGGTCAGTCGATATACGGTCGGTGTCGGTGTTCGGTTGTCCTCGTGACACCGAAGCATTGTCGGCACGCGTTTGGCGCCCCGTTGGGAGAATCAAAACCCGTCGGGGTTGTTCTGTTTCTGGGCGCTGCCCAAGCGCCCTGGGACGTAGGGTCCTCACCCACATCGGGGAGGCCACTCAAATACCAAAGGGAGCTCCGATGCAAGCTCGTATCCACGACTTCAAGGTTGGCGATAAGGCTGTTTATCCGGCCCAGGGCGTAGCCGAAGTGGTCTCCATCGAAGAGAAGGACATCGCTGGCAATCGTCAGAAGTTCTACGTGCTGCGCATTCTCGATACCGACCGCAAAATCATGGTGCCCGTAAACAACGCGGGCAACGTCGGCTTGCGTCCGCCCATCTCCGAGCAGGAGATCCGCGAGATTTTCGAGATTCTTCGTGAGCGCACCATCGCGTTCGACAACCAGACGTGGAATCGCCGCTACCGTGGCTTCATGGACAAGATCAAGACTGGCTCGGTCTTCGACGTCGCCGAAGTGATGCGCGACCTGTATCGCCTCAAGGCCGAGAAGTCCCTGTCGTTCGGCGAGCGCCGCATGCTCGAGACGGCGCGCAGCCTGATCGTGAAGGAGATCGCGGTCGCCCGTCGTAAGAGCGAGGCGAAGATCCAGGCCGAGATCGAGAAAATCTTCGAGAGCAACTGACGCAGTGGCGAGGCGGGGCGGAAACTGCGCAGCTCCCTGGCCCTTGGCGTTCGCGGTTGGCTCAGCCCGGCCCGAAACAGCGCCCGCGGGGAGCCCTTTTCGCTACGATCACGTCTCCCCCCTCCCGCCACCCTCGCCCCTCGGGGCGCCCCTTCGGCCGTACTCCTGGGCCGAAGGCGGGCAAACGTCAGGCAGCCACGCAAATCCGCTTACCCAACTGTGTCCCAGCACAGTATCCTCGCGGCATGCTGGCCAGTTTGACATGGAGGCTAGCTGCTCGACCGGAGCAAGGGTGGTCGCTTCTCGCGGACACCGGCGCAACGGGCGAGTCGCTTCCGACACCTCTCAGGCACGCGGCGTGGGCGGGTCTTCTTTCGGTCGTGGCCACGGGCCTGGGCTGGGCGCTGAAGCCCGGCGCGACCGCAGGGGGGACCGTGCTCCACATGCTGGCCGCGTTCGTGGGGTATGTCGGGGGCGCGACGTTGGCAGCGGAGGCGAGCCCAAGACTCGTCTCCTCCCCACACGGTACGGCGCAGGACGTTTCGCGCTTCGCCGTTGGGGCCGCCCTGCCGGTCGCCTTGAGCGGCGTGCTGAACGTCATTCCGCTCATGCCTTTGAGCTTTGCCCTCGCTTTGGCGGGGGCGGCATGGAGCGTCCAATCCGGCAGGGTTGGCGCGCGTGCTTTGTTGGCCCTCTCGGGCCAGGCCCGAATGCGGGCTGCGTGGGTACCGGCTGGACTGGCAGTAAGCCTGGTGCTCATCGCAACGTTCCTGCGGATGGAGCTTCCCTCATGATCTCAGCGCGCGCGCGGGGTCAGGGCAGCCCTTCCTCCAACCAGGTTTCTGCGGGTCGCAGGCTGACGCCACGATCCGCTAGCCGCGTCACACCCTTGCTCTCCGATCCACATCCGACCGTTGGGATGCTGCTGCCTGGGAGCCAAGGGGGACGTCTGTCGTTCGCCCATGCACAACACGTTGGTCATCAATATCGACATCGGCGAGACCCGCGTCGCGCTGATCGAAGAGGGCGTGCTCGCGGAGCTCTTTCTTGAGCGTGAACAGGACCGCAGCCCCGTCGGTAACATCTATTTGGGCAAGGTCACCCGCGTGCTGCCCGGCATGCAGGCGGCCTTCGTCGACATCGGTCTCGATCGCGCCGCGTTCCTGCACGTAGAGGACATCGTTCCAGAGGAAGATCTGGAGCAGATGTTGGCGGGCGCGGGAGAGAACGGCGACGACGACCACGACGAGGAAGCCGCCAGCAAGAGCAAGAAGATCTCTCGCAAGACGCCGATCCGCGATGTCTTGAAGGAGGGCCAGGAGATCGTGGTTCAGGTCTCCAAGGGGCCGATCAGCACCAAGGGCGCTCGGGTCACGAGCCACGTGGCCATGCCGGGTCGCTACGTGGTGTACATGCCCACGGTCGATCATGTCGGCATCTCCAAGCGCATCGGCAACGAGAAGGAGCGCAAGCGCCTCCGCGAAGCCATCGACGCATTCAAGCCGCCGCAGGGCGGGCTGATCGTGCGCACCGTGGCCCAGGGCCTCACCAAGCGCGAGCTCAAGGCCGACGTCGGTTACCTGGTCAAGCAGTGGGAACGCGCGATGAAGAAGCGCCAGAGCGTGCGCCGGGCGCCGGCCTGCCTCTACGCGGATCTGGACATCGTGCTTCGAGCGGCGCGCGACCTCTTCACCGAGGACGTGCACAAGATCGTGATCGACGACGCCCGCGAGTACGAGCGTCTGGTGGAGTTCGTTTCGGTGTTCATGCCCGAGCGGGCCAAGGACATCGAGCTTTACCAGGGCGACTCGCCCGTGTTCGACGAGTACGGCATCGAGGACGAGATCTCGCGGGCTCTGTCACGCAAGGTCCCGTTGCCTTCGGGCGGCTATCTCATTATCGACCAGGCCGAGGCGCTGACCGCCATCGACGTCAATACGGGGCGCTTCACGGGGCGGGGCAAGGATCTCGAGGAGACCATCCTCCAGACCAATCTCGAAGCAGTGAAGGAGATCGGGTACCAGCTGCGCTTCCGCAACATCGGCGGCCTGATCGTGCTGGATTTCATCGACATGGAGCGCGCCTCGCACCGCGAGAAGGTCTATCGAGCGCTGGTCGAGGTGCTCAAGCGCGACAAGGCGAAGACCACGGCCGTGCGCCTCTCGGAGCTCGGGCTGGTGGAGATGACGCGCAAGCGCACCCGCGAGTCCTTGGGTCGCACGATTCATGAGCCTTGCTTCTACTGCGACGGCACCGGGGCGCTGGCGAGCAAGACCACCATTTGCCACGAGATCCTGCGGCAATTGCGCCGCGAGAAGGATCAGCTGCCAGGCTACAAGATCATGATCAACGCCCACCCGGCCATCTGCGACATGCTTTCCCGCGAGAAGAAAGCCCACATCGAAGAGGCTCAAGTTCGCTTCACACGCCAGATTGTGCTGTCCCCACGTAGGGAGTACCACCTGGAGCAGTTCGACCTCACGAGTGCCTAATTTCTGCTCCGGCTCGGGCACGTTTCGCATGCTCGCCGGCCCGCTTTCGCCGACCCATGGTAAGCTGCGCCGACCATGGCAGAAGGGGACCTGCGGCGGCGCGACGAGCGCGTGACCATCAACAAGGAGTTCGAGTCGTTCGATGCGTTCGTTCACGAGTACGTGACGAACATCTCGCGCTCGGGCGCCTTCGTGCGCTCGCAGACTCCACTGCCCGTGGGCACCGAGGTAAACCTCAAGTTCACGGTCATCATGGATGACGTCGAGCACATCGAGGGCCTCGGCAAGGTGGTGCGCGTCGAGACGGATCCACCCGGCATGGGCGTGGTCTTCACCGAGCTAAACGAGTACTCCCAGACGCTGATCTCGCGTCTCCTCACCGCCCCCATCACGAGCACCTCCGAAAGCTGAGCGCAGCGAGGCCGAGGAGCGACTCTGATCGCCTCTGTAGTCGCGTGCGCCGAGATCATTCGGCAACAAGCTAGGCAGAGCGCCGGGCGATTTCGCTTCGAGCCGCGAGCGCGCTCGCGGCTGGCGACTGAGGCGTGCTTCCCTGTACGCCGCAGGGAGCGCGCGAGGACCTAAGCCGCAGAGCAGGGCAAAAGTGCCCGACGCTCAGTCGCTGCGGAGGTAGGCGTTCTTTAGGAGCTTGATCAACACTTCGCTGGTGTCGAGATCGCTGGCGAGGCTCTTGTTGAGCACGGTCTCGATGGTGCCGTAGTTGATCACGAGCTGCAGCACGTCGAGCTCCTCGGGAGAGAGGTCGCGCAACGGGGGCATCACGGGCCGCGCCAGCGCCAACAGCGCATGGTGCGGGGGCATGTCCGGAGCAATGCGGCGCAGCTCGTCGATCTGGCGGAAGCCCTCCATCAAGATGCCCTCGGTGGACATCTCGAGACGCGACGGGAAGTCGCGCTCCTCGGCGGGCTCCATGTCGAACGTTCCGTGCTCCCAGGTGAGAATACGGATGAGCGCCTTGAGCGGCGGCACGTCTTCCTGGTCGTTGACCGAGGAGAAAACGACGGCGCCCTTCTCGAGGTAGATCTTGCCTTCGGACTCATCGGTGCGAACCACCAGCACACCGCTCTTCTTGCTCGTGGAGAAGAGCTGCATGAGATCCGGCAACGGAACTTCGTCGATGGATCCACTCATGGTGCGCGCCTGAGTCGGACGACTCTTGGCCTGCGCTTCCATCTTTTGCGGGCTCGCCGCAGTGGAGCTCGGATCAGCCGCAACGAGCTTGATGATGCTGGTGCCGATCAGAATTCGATCGCCTTCACTCAGCTTCGCGCGCTTGATTTTCTCGCCGTTGACGAAGGTACCGTTCGTGGAGCCGAGGTCTTGGATGAAGATCTGATCTTCAGCCACGATGATCTTGGCATGTCGGCGAGAGACCATGTCCTCGACCAGCACCATGTCCAATTCACTCGAGCGCCCCACCACGATCTCGCGGTTTGACGGCAAAGGGAACTCGCCACCCTGGTACTTCCCAGAGATGAAACGAAGGGCATAGCCGTCCTGCGGAGTGGGTACCGGAGTGGGCGCTTTTCTCGGGCTTTGGGGCTCCATCAAACCTAGTGCGCGACAGCGCGCGCAGTGCTGCTAAGCGTATGAGTTTCTAGCTGCTTTCGTCAAGGTAGAGGGTTTCCCTCAAACGGGCACGAAAACGACATGCCGATGGTATAAGCGGGCCGGAAGATGTTCGGTACCCGCCGAGGGACGTGGGCAGCCATCGCGATTTGCGCGTTGGTGCACGTGCTCACCCCACATAGGAGCCTCGCTCAGGCCGATCATCGGCTCGTCTGGCGGTCCCTCCAGACGCCCCATTTCCACATCCATTACCACGAGCCGCTGGGCATCCTGGCCCGCCAGCTCGCCTCCCGGGCCGAGACAATCAATGCCCGGATCGGCGCGGCCCTGGGCCTCGAACTGCATCAGACGGTCCACGTCGTGCTGGCCGACGACGACGATGCGGCCAACGGTTTTGCCTCGGTTTTGCCCTATAACGCGATTCATTTGCGGGTCGTGGCCCCCGAGGACATGTCGCCGCTGTCCGATTACGACGACTGGTTGAGCATGCTGCTCACGCACGAGCACACCCACATCGTGCACCTCGAGCAAGCGTCCGGGCTGCCCCGACTGCTCACGGCCCTCCTCGGCCGCTTCTACACCCCGCAGGGCAGCCTGCCGGGCTGGTTCGTCGAGGGTCTGGCAGTGGTCGAGGAATCGGCCCACACGACCGCCGGCCGTGTGCGCTCGCCCATGTTCGAGATGTACCTGCGGATGGCGTCCCTGGAGCAGCGTCTGCTGGGCATCGACTGGATCGGATTCGACGGCGAGCCATGGCCGCACGGCAACGTGCGTTACCTTTACGGGCAGGCGTTTCTCCAGTTCGTGGTGAATCGCTATGGCCAGCGAGCCATGGGCCGCTTCATCGAGCAGTACGGCAAACGCCTGGTTCCCTACGGCCTCAATCGCGCCCTGAAGCGCGCCACTGGCCGTACGTTCACCGAGCTGTATGGGGAGTTCCTGGCGGAGCTCAACGAGCGCTCCGACGCGGAGAGACGGCGGGTCGAACAAGAAGGTCGGCGTGAGGGGGTCCGCCTGACCCAGCACGGGGAACTGACGCGCTCCCCCCGCTTCCTGTCCAACGGCGAGCTCGTGTATTCGGTGTCCGACGCCCGTCACGTCCCGCAGATCGCCCGCATTTCGCTGGATTCTCCCCTGGATCGCGATGTCCTGGCGGAAGTGGCGACCGTGGCCCAGGTGGCCCGGGTGCCTGGGGACGACGCGATCGTCTACAGCAGCGTGGAGTACCACCGCGGCGTCTACGCGTACGACGAGCTTTCGCGGATTAATGGCCGCGGGCGCCACCGACGCCGCCTGAGCCGGGCGCTGCGAGCGCGGGAACCGGACGTCTCTCCCGATGGCAAGCAGGTGGTCTACGTGACCCACGGAGCCGGCACGAGCCATCTGGAGATCGCCGAACTCTCGGACCTCGAGCACTCTCGCCGCATGTTGGTGCGGAGTCGCCGTCTGGAGCAGGTGTTCACGCCCCGCTGGTCCCAGGATGGCAAGCGCATCGCCTACTCGGCGTGGAGCCGCGGCGGTTTCCGGGACATTTGGGTGCTCGACGTGGCCAGCGGGACGCGCACCCGGGTCACCTACGACCGGGCGCTCGATCGAGGTCCCGTGTTCTCGCCCAACGGGGAGCTGCTCTACTTCTCGTCGGATCGCAGCGGCATCGCCAACCTCTACGCCTACCAATTCGCCACCGGAAAGCTCACCCAGATCACCAACGTGGTGGGGGGCGCCTTTCAGCCCGACGTCTCGCCCGACGGTCGAACCATCGTCTACGTGGGCTACGGGAGCCGAGGCTTCGACCTGTACGCGCTGTCCCTGGAGGACGCGGCGCAGAGACCCGCCGAGCTGCCACGCACGCTGGAGCCCATCGCTTACGCACCGTCGATCTCGGCACAGGTCACGCAGAGCGAGCCCTACCGCCCGTACCGCACGCTTTATCCGCGCTATTACGAGTTCGCCTCCGACGAAGGCAACCACGGCCGACGGCTCTCGATCAGCAGCAGCGGCGGCGACGTCGTGGGCTGGCACTCCTGGACGCTGCAGGCCTACCAGGGGATCGAGCAGACCAACGAACACAGTCTGCAGGTGGGCTATGCGTATCGACGCCCGCGCTTCCCGCTCTTGCTGCGCGCCTCCCTGGGCGAGCAGCCGCGCGACGACCTGGTGATCAACAACCGCAAGCAGACCTGGGACGCCGTCTCGTGGGGCTTCGCGGTCGGCACCAACTTCGTGTTTCCGCGCCCGCTCAAGACGCTCAGCTTGCGCGCGGAATACAGCCTCGGAATGCTGCAGGGGGACACCTCCGTTGGGCCACGCCTCGACCCCAACTACCCGCCACCGCACTTTCCGCCCACCGGGCTCGACACGCGCGCCAACTTCTCTCTCACGCATTCATCGGCCCAGCGGCAACCCTTCGACATCAGCGATTCTTGGGGACACGTGGCAACCGTGGCCACCAGTGTGCGGGACCCAGCGTTCGGGAGCCGCACACGTGACCAGGGGCTGAGCTGGCGCTGGGAACAGTACGTGCGCTTCGGCTTCCGAGAGAGCGTGTTGGCGTGGGCCTATACGGGAGCCTGGGATACGCAGGTGTCGCTGGGCGGATATCCGGCGCAGTTGGTTCCGCTGTTCGACTACGTGACGGGCTCGCGCGGCGCGCCGGCGGACTACGCGAGGCTGCGCGGATACCCCTTGCGCGCCGGAGATCAGCTGCAGGTGGTGCAGCTCGAGTATCGGTTCCTGATCACCCGCATCAACCGCGGCGTCGAGACGCTACCGATCTTCGCGCGCCGCCTGCATGCGGCGCTGTTCGTGGATGCCGGAGACGCCTACAAGGGACGTTTCGTGCCCGGAAACCTGGGCGTTGGGACGGGGGCCGAGCTACGGCTCGACTGGGCGGCGGCCTATGGCGTGAACTACACGCTGCGCGGCGGCATTGCAGTGGGCATGACGCGAGGAGGAGAGCCTCAGTGGTACACGACCATCGCGCGCCCGTTTTGATCTCGGAAGTTCACCAGCCGAGATAGCCGAACACCAGGCGTGACCACAGCCCCTTGGGCGCCACACGGTCGTCCTGTACGCCCAACACCAGACACTCTTCATCCGGATCGACACGCAGGCCGTGCACGTCGTTCTCGTCGTTGCTGGCCACGTCTCCGCGAACGAAGCGCTTCCCGTCGCGCAGGTCCACGGCGCCGCCCGCGAGCACCATCTCGAGCTCCGTACCGCGGTGCGAATGCATGGGGATCTGCATGCTGGGCGCGAGGCGACGTAGACGCACCGGGACCGCTCGGTGGCTAAGGGGCAGGTCCGCGTAGTAGAGACCGTCGAAGGCGCGCTTCCAGGGGATCTGGTCGTAGGGCCCGAGGAGCTTCGCGAGCGGGCCGGGCAGGAGCGCGTCGCGTGCGGCAGGGGGCTCTGGGCTCGGCGGCGACACAGCCGGCTCCCGTTCGAGCTTTTGCAGCGTTCGGGACCACAGGTCCGAGCTGATCGGGCTGGGCTCCTGCGCGTCGAGCAAGGCGCCCCCAAGTGACTCGAGCTCCAGGATTCGCTGCTGACAGCGCGCGCAGAGCGCCGCGTGGGTGGCGGCGAAGAGACTTTCGCCCTCGGTCACGCCGCCCTGGGCGTAGCTCCAGAGCAGCCAATCCGGCAAATGGTGCTGCGGTGCGCGAGGGCTCACGGTGCACCTCGCTTGGCGCGCGCGAAGAGGCGCTCCTGCAGATGTTGCAGGCCGGCCCGCAGGCGCGACTTGACGGTGCCCGTGGGGATGCCCAGACGCGTGGCGATCTGGGAGGCGCTCTCATGGGCAAAGTAGGAGCCGCGAATGACCTCGGCCTGCTCGGCGCTGAGCTCCTCGAGGGCCGCATTCACGTGAGCTCCGAGCTGCAAGCTGGCGAGCGCGTCGTCGAGAGCCTCCCCGGCCGACTCCTGCGCATCGAGCACGCGCTCCTCGAGCTCAACGTAGCGCTGACGGCGCACGACATCGATGAAGCGGTTGCGGGCGATGCGAAAGATCCAGGTGGAGGGCGCGGCGAGCTCGGGTCGAAAGCTGGCTGCGTGGTGCCAGACACTCAAGAGCACGTCTTGCGCGAGATCCTCGGCCTGGGCCTCGCCCTGGCCACTGCGCAGGTAGTGGGCCTTGAGCCGAGGCGCATAGCGCCGGAAGAGCTCCTGGAACGCGGTACGGCTACGGCTTTGCCCGATGGCCTCGAGCAGCGCCGCATCGGACGTGGCCTCCGGCTCGGACGGTGAGCTAGCCCCCATTGTCCCTGCCGTAGCACTGCAGGCCAAGGCGAGGTAGGCCGCGGCCCCGCTCCGGCGCGGCGCCACCACAGCGTGGGGCGACGGGCGGTTCTGCGCGCTGCGGATAAGCGGGCTGCATGGGCTTGGCTGGGTCAGGGCAATCACGGCCTTCCTGGGTGCATACGCAGGAGACCGGCCATCGGATCGAAGCTTCCCGGGGTCGTTCGAGGGAGGTGCTTCAGTCGCCGGCGCGACCGGTAACCACCTGAACCTCTAGCTCCTGGAGCGGCGGCGACCAGTGGGCCAACTCGACGGGCGCCTGTTGCCCGTTGCGGATATCGCGCATCTCGGGCTGCTTCTCCCCGAGGAACAGCACGTAGGGAATGCCTTTGCGTTCGGCGTAGCGGATTTGCTTTCCGAACTTTGCGGGCGAGTGGAAGACCTCGGTTGCGATGTTGCGAGACCGCAGTTCCTTGGCGGTATCGTAGGCGCGCGCGCGATCGGCTTCGCTCGCCAGGGTGATGAGCACCACGGTGGGCGTGGGGCGGGAGGGGGCAATAGCGTTCTTGGCGAACAGGAGCCCCAGGATGCGGGAAATGCCGAGCGAGACACCCACTCCCGGCAACTTCACCTTGTCGTCAGAGGCGAGATTGTCGTAGCGCCCCCCGGAACAGACCGCGCCGAGCTGCGGGTGCTCGAGCAAGACGCCCTCGTAGACGGTGCCCGTGTAGTAGTCGAGGCCGCGCGCGATGTGCAGATCGGCGATGGCGGCGTCGTCCGGGAGCCCCTGCAGCATGCCCATCACGGTCTCGAGTTCGCTCAAGCCTTCCTCGAGCAACGGATGACTCTGTCCGAGTGCCCGCACCTCGGCCACGGCTTGGGCGCCAGGGCCACGGATGCGCGCAAGCGCGAGGCACGCGTCGGCCTGGGCTTCGCTCAGCCCGTTTTCGGAGACGAGCGCCTTGCGCACGCCGTCTTCGCCGATCTTGTCGAGCTTGTCGACGCTGCGCAGGACGTCGATGATGTTGTCGAGGCCGAGCGAGCGATAGAAGCCCTCGAGCACCTTGCGGTTGTTGATGCGCAGTTGGATCTTGGGAATCGGCAGCGAGCTGACTACCTCGTGCAGCAAAAGCGCCATCTCGGCGTCGAAGTGCACGGGGAGCTCGCCATCGCCGATGACGTCGATGTCCGCCTGGTAGAACTCACGGTAGCGTCCTTGCTGGGGACGCTCACCACGCCAGACCTTTTGGATCTGATAGCGCTTGAAGGGAAAGACCAGCGTGCCGCGGTGCTGGCTCACGTAGCGCGCGAACGGCACGGTGAGATCGAAGTGCAGGCCGAGGTCCGCGTCCTCGCTGTCCTCGGCATGGAGGCGCTTGAGCACGTAGATCTCTTTGTCGCTAGCCCCCTTCTTGAGCAGCACGTCGAGCGGCTCGACGGCGCGCGTCTCGAGGGACGTGAAGCCGAACAGCTCGAACTTGCGCCGAACCTGATCGAGCAAGCGTTGCTCCACGAGGCGCTGCTCGGGGAGCCATTCGGGGAATCCGGTCAGGGCAGTGATCTTGGCCATGCGGGCGCAAAACTGGCACGAAGTCGCGGGCTTTCAACCCCCCTCCCCTGCTCTGTTTTCGTCAGTCATCCCCCGCGTCCGACAGATCGGGGAAGAGCACCTCGGTGAAGCCGAAGCGGGAAAAATCGCGGATCCGCATGGGATAGAGCTTGCCGATCACGTGATCGCACTCGTGCTGCACCACGCGGGCGTGAAACCCCTCGGCGCGGCGATCGATGGGCATGCCCTCGGGGTCGAAGCCGCGGTAGCGGATGCGGGTCCACCGCGGCACCACCCCGCGCATCCCCGGCACCGACAAACAGCCCTCCCAGCCGTCTTCTTCCTCGTCGGATTCCGGCTCGATGATGGGGTTGAGGAGCACCGTGCGTGGCACCGCAGGGGCCTCCGGATAGCGTTCGCTATGCTGGAAGCCGAAGATCACGAGGGCCAAATCGACGCCGATTTGCGGAGCCGCCAGGCCCACTCCCCGGGCAGCCTCCATGGTCTCGAACATGTCAGCGATGAGCTCGCGCAGCTCGGGCGTGCCGAAGCGTTCGACGGGCTGGGCCACCCGCAACAGCCGAGGGTCTCCCATCTTCAAGATTTCGCGTACCGCCATGGCGGGATCCGTCTCCTCTCGGGCTAGCGTGGGCCAAAGGCGCGGCGCTGACAACGGCGCTCGTCAGCCCGCCGGGGCCTTGCTAGCCTGCTCTCATGTACAGCGGCATCACGCGCGGTCTGTTCCCAGTCGTCCACGTGGAGAAACGCAGCGGTGTCACGCGTTTCGACGTGGAGCTCAGCGCGGCCCTCGCGCAGGGTGCGGAGCTAGGTGCCAGCATCGCGATCGACGGCGTCTGCTGCACGGTGATGGCGCTCACCGGCCAGCGCGTGGGCTTCGAAGCCATGGCCGAGACCCTCTCGCTCACCACGCTCGACGAACTCAGTGTGGGACGGCGCGTGAGCGTGGAGCGCTCCTGTCGCGTGGGCGACGAACTCGGGGGCCACGATGTGTTCGGGCACATCATCGGGACCGGACGGGTGATGGCGAAGGCCTTCGTGGGAGAGCAGCTCGACCTCAGCATCGGCGTGCCCGCGGCCTGGATGAAGTACGTTTCTGCCAAGGGATTCGTCGCCCTCGACGGCTCGAGCCTCACGGTGGGCGAGGTCCGCGCGGACGGCTTCGATGTCCACCTGATCCCGGAGACGCAGCGACTCACCAACTTCGCCAACAAGGAGGTGGGACAGCGCGTGAACGTGGAGCTGGATCCGCGCACCGTAGCCATCGTGGACACGGTGGAGCGCGTGCTCAAGGAGCGGGGCCTCGGCTGACGTGCCCGTGACCCGCGCTGGCACGGTGTTCGCTCTCACGCACGAGCATGACGCCTAGCCTCGAGTCCAACCTGCGAGCCAAGCTCCACCGCATCATCGATGAAGTCTTCGCTGCCACTACGGACGGTGCAGCGGGCAGCGAACCTCTCGCTGGCGCAGCTCCCGTGGGGGAGGAGCGTGAGCGTGCCGAGGCCCTGCTCTCGCGCTTGCGCCGGCTCGCACCCGCGCTGGGCGAAGGCGAGGTCGAAAGCCCGATTCGACTGGGCGAGTTGACGGTCGACTTGGCGGGCCACGAGGTCTTCGTATCGGGTCGTCGGATTCCGCTGACGCACCGTGAATTTGGGCTCCTGCGGCACCTGGCCGTCAACCGAGGGCGCGCCTGCTCGCGCGAGGAGCTGGTGTTGAACGTGTGGGCCGACCGCGAGCTGACATCGCTGCGCACGGTGGACATCCACGTACATCGCCTGCGCCACAAGCTCGGACCTTGCTTCAGCGAGCACCTCGAGACGCTGCGCAACGTGGGTTACAAGCTGCGCGTGGCGGTCTGGCACAAGGAAGCGCCCCAGGAAGCGCGCCCCCGGCGCGTACCGGTGCGCAACGCTGCGCACCATGAGTTGAGCGCGCTAGATCTGCCCCGCGCCTACGCCGATGCACCTGCAAATCTCACGGCCAGCCTTGGCCCAGCGCCGTGACCCGTCGCGGCTGCGCGCTCGGAGGTCGTCGACTGATTAGACACCGTGTTCGCGAAGCCAGCGCTTCAGGCGCTCGAATGCGTCGTCCGCCGCCGCCTTGCGATAGCTCGGCCGATAGTCCGCGTAGAAAGCGTGAGGCGCGTCCGGATACACCTCGATCTCCGAATCGACGCCGAGATTCGACAATGCCGTGCGCATGCGCTCGACGCTCTCCAGCGGGATGCTCGAGTCTGCGCCCCCGTAGAGTCCCAGCACCGGTACGCGCAGCTTCTGCACGGCGTCGATGGGGTGCTCGGGTTGCAAGGGCGAGTGATCCCCGACGAGCCGGCCGTACCAGGCCACGGCGGCCTTCAGCGCGGGTTGATGGGCTGCATAGAGCCAGGTGATGCGCCCACCCCAGCAAAAGCCCGTGACTGCCAGCCGTTTGCCGTCGGCCCCCTGCTGAGCCGCCCAGTCTGCGCACGCATCGAGATCCGAAAGCACCTGAGCATCGGGCACCTTCGCCACGACCTGACGGATGGCGTCGATGCTCGGCAAGTGCGAGACGTCCCCCTGGCGAAAGTAGAGCTCGGGAGCCACCGCAAAGTACCCGAGTTTGGCGAGCCGACGCGCCACGTCTTTGATGTGCTCGTGGACGCCGAAGATCTCCTGCACGACGAGCACCACCGGTACGCCCTCGACCTCGCTAGGAGCAGCCCGATAGGCCGGAAACTCTCCTTGCCTGCTGGGGATGGTGACCATGCCCTCGAGCAGTCCCGCGCTGTCGGTGTGAACGCGCGTGCCCTCTACGACAGGTTGCACTGCTGCAGAAAACCCAGGCTGTCGCCCCTTGTCCTCGGCCATCCTGTACCCCCTCCCTGCCCTCGCGTCCTTGCCCTCACGCCGTTGCCCTCACCTCACACGGAGCCCGAGCTTCCTCCATCCACGTTGATGGCCACGCCCGTCACGTAGCTCGCTGCCTCGGAAGCGAGGAAGGCGACCACGTTCGCCACCTCCTCGGCCTCTCCCACGCGCCCCAGGGGGATGTCCTTGCCGAGATCCTTGTAGTGAGCGTCCACCTCGAGCCCACGCGCGGCGCCCATGCGCTCTTGCTGCGCGCTCTTGATCATGCCCACGCAGACCGTGTTCACCAGGATGCGGTGTTCGGCGAGCTCCTTGGAGAGCGCCTTGGTGAGGGCGATGCCAGCCGCGCGGCTGACCGAGGTCGGAAAGGATCGGGCCGGCGGGTGCTTGCCGGCTGGCGTGGTGATGTTGATGATGCGCCCGCCGCGCAGCCTGAGCTGCGGCAGGGCCGCGCGGATGGTGCGCACGGCGGCAAACAACTTGAGATCCAGATCAGCTTGCCAGAGCTCGTCGTCAGCGCCCTCGAAGGGTTTCGCGTTCGAGGTGCCCGCATTGTTCACCAGGATGTCGAGCCTGCTGAAGCGCTTCACTGTTTGCTCGATGAGGCGCTCCACGTCGGCGACCTGCGTGACGTCTGCGGCGACCGCCACGACCTCGCCGCTCTCGCGCAGCTCCTCGGCAGCCCGTTCCAACACATCGCTCCGGCGCGCGGCGATGACGACCTTGGCGCCTTCCTGGGCCAACTTGCGTGCCGTGGCCTTGCCGATGCCTTCGCTGCCGCCCGTAATCAGAGCGACCTTGCCAGAGAGACCTAGTTCCATGCGTTTTCCCCGCTCGGCACCGCCAACGCGGGCCCACGTGCCAACTCCCCCTCGAGTGTTGGGCGATCGATCTCCTTCGTCCAGTGGGCGATGATTAGCGTCGCCACTGCGTTCCCGATCAGATTCGTGAGAGCTCGCGCCTCGGACATGAAACGGTCGATTCCCAGGATTAAAGCCAGGCCCGCGACCGGCACCGTACCCACCGACGACAACGTTGCGGCCAACACGATGAAGCCGCTGCCCGTGACCCCTGCAGCTCCCTTGGAGGTCAGCAGCAACACGGCCAACAGCGTGATCTGCTGCGTCAGCCCGAGCGGGGTGTCGGTGGCTTGGGCCACGAAGACCGCGGCCATCGTGAGGTAGATGGACGTGCCGTCGAGGTTGAACGAGTAGCCGGTAGGAATCACCAGCCCCACCACGGACTTGCTCGCGCCGAGCTTCTCGAGCTTGCTGATCATGCGCGGGAGCACCGACTCCGAAGACGACGTGCCGAGTACGATGAGCAGCTCCTCACGTAGATAGCGCAACAGGCGCCACAGGCTGAACCCGTGCAGGCGCGCGATGGCACCCAACACGCCGAAGATGAACAGCAGACACGTCACGTAGAACGCCGCCATCAACTTGCCGAGTGAGAGCAGGGAACCCACGCCGTACTTGCCGATGGTGAAGGCCATGGCGGCGAAGGCGCCGATGGGTGCCAGACGCATGATGAAGCCGACGATCACGAAGAGGACCTGCGACAGCCGCTCGACCAGCTCGAATAGGGACTTGCCGCGCTCGCCGAGGGTGTGCAGGGCGAAGCCGAACAACACTGCCAACAGGAGGACTTGCAGAATCTCGCCCTTGGCGAAGGCGTCGACGATGGTGGTGGGGATGACGTTGAGCAGGAACTCCGTGGTGCTCCCGAGTTTGCCGGGCGCCGCATAGGCATCGAGGCCCGAGGTGTCGAGGCTGCGCGGATCGATGTGCATGCCCTGCCCGGGCTTGGCCAGGTTCACCACCGCGAGCCCCACCATCAGCGCGATGGTGCTGACGACCTCGAAGTACATCAGGGCCAGGGCGCCGGTCTTGCCGACGCGTTTCATGTCCTTCATCCCCGCGATGCCCGTGACCACCGTGCAAAAGATGATGGGCGCGATGGTCATTTTGATGAGCTTGATGAAGGCATCGCCCAGGGGCTTCATCGCGGCACCGCCGCTCGGTGAGAGCCAGCCGAGTGCCACGCCGAGCGCGATGGCGAGCAGGACCTGCACGTAGAGGCGACCGGAGCTCGAGCGCGGAGGAGTGGCTGCAGTCACCCCCGAGATGTCGCTCGCTTTGGCCCGCTTTGCAAGACCTCCCGGTGAGGCTCCTGGTCTGTCGATCCTGCCTAAAGGGCCCGTCGGGGCGGAAGCGCGCTGGCGGACACGAGCAAGCCCGTGGCGAGCGCGACGGCGATCACGGCCACCGAGAACGCGCTGCGCACCCCCTCGAGCGGCTGCTCGGTCCACAGGGCACTCACGCTTTGAAAGCCGAGGCTCCCGGGGAGCAGCACGAACATGCCCGGAACGATGGTGAGCAGGGCTGGTCGATGGAGCCAACGCGCCACCGCGTTGCCGAACACGCCCACGCTCAGGGCGCCGATGAAGGCCCCGAGTTCGATGCCCACGAGGCTCGTGCCGAAGCGCGAGCTGAAGAACCCGATCACGCCTGCAGCCAGTGCCCAGGGCAGGTCACGTCGACCAATCTTCAGCTGAAACGTGAGGGCCAGCATGGCGGGCAGCAGCAGGACGCATTGCAGCAAGAAGGGCAACGCGCGGTGCGGGTGGCTGCGCAGGGATTCGTCGAGCAGGCGCGCGAGCTGCGAGCCGAGCGCCACCCCGAACATGAGCTGCACGAACACCATGGCCGCCGAGACCAGCCGCGAAGTGCCGGCGAGCAAATCTTTGGAGGCGAGTTCCTCGCTGGCGATCACCAAGGTCAAGCCTGGCAGCAGCGGGAGGAGCGCCGCCAGGTTCGCGACCTGCGGAGAGATGGGGCCGAACAGGGCGGCGCACCCCACCACGGACGCGCCGACCAACGCCGCCGCCAACGCCACGAACTCATGGTTCAAGCGGCCCCAGCGCTGGGTCGCCACGCTCAGGCACGCCACGAGTCCACCGGCCACCGTCGCAGCGGCCGCTTCGTACAGCCCGCCGCCCAGCAAGAACCCCCAGCTCCCCGCGCCGACGGCGCGCACCAGCACGCTGCGCAGATGACGAGGCGGAGGCAGCTCGGCGCGTAGATTGAGGATGCGCTCGTGAAGCTCGTGGCTATCGAACTCGCCGTGCATGAATGCCTCCACGATGCCGTCGAGGCGGGACAACTTGCCCAGGTCGAGGTCACGGGGTTCGACGCGGGCGAGTGCGGTCTGCAAGTGCGTCAGGGGCCCGAAAGACACGATCAAGCAGGTGACCGTGGCAAACACTTGAATCTTCATGGACAGCTTGACTGCCACGCGAAGCAGCGTGTTCTCGAGGCGGCGGGCAGGCGTGCCGTAGGCGTTGAGAGCCTTTCCGAGCTCCAAAATCAGGGCTATTTCTACTTCGGGTCGAGCCATGTCGTCTCGTTGGGGCAGCGTCGTCCGTTGCAGCAACTGCGCCGGTCCTTGTGCGAGAGCGTGTGCGGGGGACCGCCGGCAAGCAGTGAGCGCCGTGCACGCCCGTCATTCGACCGGGTCGCTGCGGAAGGTGCGAGTGCGCGCTCTAGCGGCGGAGCTACCGGTGTTCAGATAGGAGTCAGCGAGCCGAAGCTAGCGCCACGCCAACCCGGTGACGTGCATGTTGGAGTCCGTGACCACTGCTGCGTCGAGAGCCCGAAGCGGCACTCTGGAGCGTGCCGCTCCTCGCACGCCTGTGGCCGTCTCGATGCCCACCAGCTGGCGCCGTGTCTTCACTTGCCCGCCGCGGGCCTTCGCTCGGCCAGAGGTATCTGCATGACCATCCACCAGCGCCCGTCGCCCATCTTGAAGCGCCCCGAGCTGAGCCCCTTCGAGCTCAAGGACGAGCTGATCCACTTCGCCAAGGACTACTCACAGCGCAAGTCGGCGACGCACGCCTTCTTGAATGCCGGGAGAGGCAACCCCAACTGGGTCGCCACCACGCCTCGCGAGGCGTTCTTCTTGCTCGGGCAATTCGCGCTCGACGAGAGCAAGCGGATCTGGAACGAGCCCGACATCGGCGGCATGCCGCACGCCGAAGGAGCCGCCGTACGACTGCGCGAGTTCATGCGCCGGGTGCCCCAGACGGAGGGCGCGGACCTGCTACAGCGTGGGCTCGACTACGCCGTCACCGAGCTCGGCTTCGACGCCGACAACTTCGTGCATGAGCTGGTGGACTCCATCGTCGGCGACAACTACCCCGAGCCCGACCGCATGCTGCATCACGCGGAGGCCGTGGTGCACCGCTACTTGATGAAGGAGATGTGCGACGACCGACCGCCCTCGGGCAAATACGATCTATTTGCGGTGGAAGGTGGCACGGCTGCCATGTGTTACGTGTTCCGCAGCTTGATGGAGAACGGCATCCTCGAGCGCGGGGACACCATCGCCCTCGGGGTGCCAATCTTCACGCCCTATCTCGAGATCCCACGCCTCAACGACTACGGTCTCGACGTGGTGGAGATCCATCAATGCGAGATGCCCGACGGCCAAAACGCCTGGCAATACCCGGACAGCGAGCTCGACAAGCTGCTCGACCCCAGGATCAAGGCGTTCTTCATCGTAAACCCGTCGAATCCTGCGTCGTTTGCGGTGTCCGACCACTCGCACCGCTATCTCGCCAACCTGATCCGGGCCGCGCGTCCGGATCTGATCATCTTGACCGACGATGTGTACGGCACCTTCGTGCCTGGCTTCCGCTCGTTCGCTGCGGAGATGCCGCGCAACACCATCCTGGTCTATTCTTACTCCAAGCACTTCGGCTGCACGGGCTGGCGACTCGGCGTGGTGGCACTACACGAGGACAACGTGATCGACGACCTTTTGGCCCGACAATCGTCACGCCAGAAGGCTCGCTTGCGTCAGCGCTACGGAACCATCAGCGAGTCTCCGGACAACATCAAGTTCATCGATCGGCTGGTGGCCGACAGCCGCGACGTGGCGCTCAACCACACCGCCGGACTGTCGCCGCCTCAGCAGGCCCAGATGACCCTGTTCTCGCTGTTCGCGCTGCTGGACTGGGAAGATCGGTACAAGCGACGCTGCCGCGCCATCGTCGCGGAACGTCTGGGCGCCCTCGAGCGCGGCCTCGGCGTGCAGGTGCCGAAGAGTCCATTGCGGGCCGGCTACTACGTAGAGCTCGATCTCGAAGCCTGGGGACGCAAGGCCGCCGGCGAGGAGTTCTTGCTCTACGTGGCCCAGCACAGCGAGCCCCTGGATATCGTGATCACGCTGGCGCGCCAGCACGGCACCGTGTTGCTGAACGGGAGTGGCTTCGATGGCCCCGCCTGGTCGGCGCGCGTCTCTCTCGCGAACTTGAACGCGGACGAGTACGAAGCCATCGGCCGTGATTTGGCGGAGATCTGTCGGCAGGCGTTGGAGCGCTGGAAGCGCCACGAAGCGCACTAGTTCGGGCGCACGAGAGCGAACACTTCCCAAGTAAGGCCCCGAGTCTGCGCGTCGTAAGGCGGCACACCGCGTGCACATGAGTGCGCCCGTGGACCGTTCGACCGTCATCGTAGAAGACCTCATCCCGAGCTCACCGGAAGCCGCGGTGCTGACGCTGCAACGCGGCGTCTCCCCGTGGGCGAGCTGGACCTTTCATCCCACCGACGCAGGAAGCGAAATCACTGTGGGATCGGCCAGCCACTGCGACTGGCAGGTGCTCGCCCCCGGGATTCCTGCGGTCGCGCTGCGTTTCACGGGTCACGAGCTCTTCGTGTGGGTCGAGGAGGTCCAAGCCAACATTCGCTGCAACGGCGCCACACTGTCCGCCGGCTTCACGCAGTTGCGCCACGAGGACCAGCTGGATCTCGGCTCGGCCCGCCTTCGCGTGTGGTTGGGCTCGCGCTTGGCCGAAGCGGCCAGACCGAGCATGCCCGGCGCGGAGGGCCCTGCTTGCGTGGAGCTGCGCGTCGCGCATGGCACGTCGCGCACCACGCGCTGGCGCTTTCTCGAAGCCGACGTGGGCCGCGCAGTGACCGTGGGCTCGGCCGAGGAGTGCGACATCAAGATCCGCGCGAGCGGCGTGGCACGCCTCGAGCTGACGGTGCTCTATGCGGGCGATACGCTGCTGGTCAAGAGTGCGCGACCCGAGGGCGCCAAGCTCAACGGGAAATTCCTGCCCGAGGAGTGGCTCTTCGTTCAAGACGGCGACCGCATCAAGTTCGGCAAGGCCTGCCTGGAGGTGCGCAGCATCCCAGGGGCGAGCGAAGGCCCGCGTCCGGCCGCTGACTCGGAACGCTCGCGCAAGCTCACGATGACGCGCGAGCTGTTCGTCGAACCTCGAGGTCCGTTACGCGAGAAGGTGATCAGCGGCAACGGTGTTCCGCAGGCAGCCGCGGTGGCCGCCAACCGGACCCTGCGCATGATCGAGATTCCCTACCCGGAAGCAGCGCGCCCGCAGCCGAGCGCTCGGCCCGTGGTGCCGGTCGTCCCGCCGCCGCGCGCGCTGCCTGTCCTTCCACGTCCGAGCCAGCTTCCAAGGCCAGCGCCTGCCGCCACGGCTGTCGCGCTACGTGTAGCGAGCCCGGTGCCGCCACCGCCTCGACTGCCAGCCCCTGCATTGCCAGCGCCTGCATTGCCGGCACCCGCATTGCCCGCGCCCAAGCTACCCGAGGGTGACGCCATGGGCTGTCTGTTCGAAGCGAAGCGCTCCAACGCAGGCGTCACCCCGTGGCGCGCCGCAGGGGTCCTCGTGTTGCTGGCGTCCTATCTAGGATGGCTGGCGCTCCTCGAGCGCTGGTGGCCGGGGTGGTAAGGCACGCGCAGGGGACGCATTCGCAGGCCTCGAGTAGACTCGGCCCATGCGCGCATTCGTGACCGGTGGCTCCGGCTTCGTGGGCAAGCAGTTGATCCGACAACTCCGCGAACGCGGCCACGAGGTTCGCGCCCTGGCGCGCTCGAAGGCCTCGGAGCAGGCGGTACGCGAGCTCGGCGCGCTCGCGGTCGCTGGTGATCTCGACGACGAGGCCGCCATGCGAGAGGGCATGCGCGGTTGTGACTGGGTGTTCCACGCCGCCGCCAAGGTAGAGGTGTGGGGTAAGCGAGAGGACTTCGACCGCGTCACGGTGCAAGGCACTCGGCGTGCCCTCGCAGCGGCGCGCGCGGCGGCCGTACAACGCTTCGTGCACGTGTCGACCGAAGCCGTGTTGGTCGGTGGACCGAAGTTGATTGACGCGGACGAGACCTGGCCTCTGCCCCAGCATCCGCTCGGCCTCTATCCCTGGTCCAAGGGCTTGGCCGAAGCGGAGGTGCGTGCGGCGGCTCGCGATGGCCTGCACGCGGTCATCGTGCGCCCGCGCGCCATCTGGGGCGCTGGAGACACGGTGCTGCTGCCGCGTCTGTGCAAGCTGGTGGACGACGGGAAGTTCGCCTGGATCGGCGGCGGCCACGCACTCACCTCCACCTGTCACGTCAAGAACGTGTGCGCGGGCCTGATCGCTGCAGCGGAACGAGGACGCTGCGGGGAGACGTACTTCGTGACCGATGGGGCTCCGCTCAGCTATCGGGCCTATCTCGGCGGCATGCTGGAGGCGCTGGGCCGAGACACGCGCAACATCCGGAGTGTGCCGCTGTTGCTGGCGCGCACCCTCGCGGTTCTTTTGGAGGCCTGGTGGCGGCTCAGCAGGAGCTCTGGCGAACCACCGCTCACACGCAGCGCAGTGGCGCTCGTCGGCGAACAGGTCACCGTCAACGATCACAAGGCACGCACCGAGCTCGCGTACCGCCCCGTCATTTCGCGCGAGGATGGGCTCGCCGAGCTCCGGAGCGCGGGCCTCGGCGCCTGACCAGGCGACAGCGGGACCATCGGGCCGCGGCCGCTCGCCGCGCAGGGAATCGGGTAAGCTTGCAGCATGCTGCCCACTCCGCCGAGCCAGACCGAACTCGACGGGTTGTGCGCGCTGTTCGCGAACGGCAAGGTCGCCGTACTCACCGGAGCGGGCATCAGCACGGAGTCCGGCATTCCCGACTATCGCGGTCCCGAGACGCGCCGACGCGCGCGCAACCCGGTGCAGTGGCGCGAGTTCGTGCGCAATCCGGCCGCGCGCCATCGCTACTGGGCCCGCAGCATGCTCGGCTGGCCACGCCTCGCGCGAGCACGGCCCAACGCCGGCCACTACGCGCTGCGCCAGCTCGAGCAGCAAGGCAGGCTTGCGGGTCTCATCACCCAAAACGTCGACGGGTTGCATGGCGCTGCCGGCTCGCAAGCTCCCGTCGAGCTCCACGGTGCGCTGCGTCACGCGGTGTGCCTACACTGCGCCCGTCGTCTATCCCGAGACCTCCTGCAAACCTGGCTGGAGCGCGAGAACGCTCACTTCCTGGCGCACGCCTTCGAGCTCGCACCTGACGGCGACGCCGACATCGCCGATCAGCTGCTGGTGCACTTCAAGAGTGTGGGCTGCGAATGCGGCGGCGACCTTCGGCCTGACGTGGTGTTCTTCGGGGAGAACGTGCCCACGGAACGCGTCGAGCGAGCTATGGCCATCGTGCGCGCGGGCAACGCGCTGCTCGTGGTCGGCTCTTCGCTGGCGGTCTACTCGGGTCTGCGCTTCGTGCGCGAAGCCGAACGCCTCGGGATTCCGGTCGCCATCCTGACCCATGGCCCCACGCGCGGTGACGCGAGCGCGGTCTTGCGCGTGGACGCCAGCGCGGGGCTAACGCTCTCGCAGCTCACGGCGCGCCTGGCGCCAGCCGTCCTTTGAGTGTCGCTCAGCGGCTGTACTGAACGCTCAACATGCTCTTAGCGCCGTCTTGGCGACCCGAAGGGATTCGTCCAGACGACGTCCAACGCGAAGTAGTGGGCGTCCGCGCGGGCTCCGCCGTGGCCCATTAGATCGTTCATGTAGCCGACGTCGAACGCGAGCGGCCGCCCTTTGCCGTGCCAGGCGTAGTAAAGGCAGAAGCGGCTCTCCTGATATTCGAGCGCCGACCAGGCCCCATCGTCGCCGCGCCGCTTGCTGATTGAAGCCAGCACCTCGGCGCTTCCCACTAGGCGATGAACGTCTGCGCGATCGAGCCGCATGCCGGCCTGCTCACGCAGGCGAAAGCGGAACTGGAGCGGTTCGGCAGCCGGCTCCCCGCCCGCGAAAAACACGCGCAATTCGGGCCGCGCAGTACTCACCAACTTGAGACGTCCCGCCTGCCAGGAGCCCGAGAGCCGACCATAGAACCGCAACTCGTGCCGCACGGAGAGCTCCGCCGCCGTGTAGGGCGGCTCGTCGCGGTAGAGGTTCTGACGTCGGTAGCTGAGCGCGAGCGAACCCACCCAGTGTTCCTGAAGGCGCTCGTAGATCTCCTGGTTGAGCACGAAAATAGCGGGCTTGGCGTAAGGATTGAGGCCTTCCGGCTGGCTGATACTGCCCAAGCCCACGTAGGTCATGGACTCTCTTCGTTGGTTCACGTCGAGCGCCTGTCGAGCTCCCACGGCAGACCACGTCGCGGTCCTGGCGACGCCGAAGCCCGGCGGACTGATCTGGGCGAACGCCGAGCCTGGGCTGGCTCCAAGCAAGCACGCTATCAGCCCCCCGAGCCAGCAACCCCTACGCCGTTCGACACTCCATCGGAGCCATCCTCGCATCGCACAGCAGCTTGTGCCGCGGCCATGAACCGAACCTGAACGCTCGACGCGGACCCACGATCGAACGAGGAGAATGGTGCGACGCCCGCTCTCCAGCGCCATGCACGTGAGCCCGAGCGCAGGGTGTCGAGGGAGCCGATGTCTCAGCGCGGAATCGTGAGCGTCGCCGCCAGCTCGGGCGTCAGCTTTTGCTCGAGCGTGATGCCGTTGGCGGAGAGATCGAAGGCCAGGATCGCCCAGTATTCTTCGCCCGAGAGGCTTCCGGGCGCCTTGGGGGGCATGGTGGCAACCACGAAGTTGGCGACATCGGCCACCGTCACGAACTGCGACGTACGCTGCGAGCCAGGGTGCGGTGCAAGCGGCAGGGCTCCGCTCGAGAGGCCCACCACCGCTGGCGCCTTCGCGCCCTCACCGGCCGCACCGTGGCACGCGGCACAGGCGCGGCCGTAGACGTCGCCACCAAGAGCGACTTGGTCCGCAAAGGTCTGTGGCGCCTGCGGCGCGCTGGGTGCAACCGAGGTCTCCTCACCGCCGCCCGAGCTACTCGCTGCGCTGGCTTCCTGCGGATGCCCTCCACAGCCCAGCAGAACCAGCGGAAAAAGCCACGAAAACGCTGTTCTCTTGTCCACGATGCCTCCGTCGCCGACCTGCGCCATGACAAGTCCGCTCCAGACATCGAGTCGCGAGCAGGCAAAAGGTTACCGGCGAAGTCGACGGGTCGCGCTTTTCTGGATGCGGGCACGCATCGTGGTGCGTGCCCGGCCCTAACGACCAGCCAACGTTAGGCGCTCGCCGCGAGCCTGTCGCGCGCGCCCTTCTGCATCAATCCGGCGATGGCGGTGTAGGCGTCGCCCCAGGCCTCTGCGTGCTCGGCCGTCCAATCCTTGCCGGCGATCTCTGCCAGCGTGCGGATGAGGCTGTCGCCAACCCACGCATACATCTCGTCGGTCACTTCGTAGTCCACGTGCTTGGCGCCCATGGACTCGAGGGTCTGCTGTAGCCAGGTGGCGTCCTCGAGATGGTCCATCACGGCGACGATGGCTCCCTGCAGCATCTCGGCCTGCTGAGCGCGCGAATTACGGCTGAAAAGCGGGCGAACCTGGGGATAGCGCTCGAACAGAATCTCATAGAAACGCGGCGTGATCTGCGCCTGCCGCGCCACCACCAAGTCGAAGCTGCTGCGAAGAAGCGAGACATTCAGGGACATCTTGAGGGACCTCCTGTGTTGTGAGTTCGTTAATAGGCATCTCAAATACCCATTATGCGCAACGCGACGCCCGAAGAAGCAGGGCATACTCGGAGGAGCCCCCATGCAGCTCACGCTCTACACGGACTACGCCATTCGCACGCTCCTCTATCTGGGCACGCGCCCCGACCAGATCGTGCCCGTATCCGAGATCAGCGCTGCCTACGGCATCTCGGCCCATCACCTGGCGAAGGTCGCCAAGATGCTCGTTCGCGAAGGGCTGCTCGAAGGAAAGCGCGGCAAAGAAGGGGGATTGCGCCTGGCCTCTGCACCCGCGGACATCTGTTTGGGCAGTCTCGTGCGCGCCACCGAGGAGCACAATCTCCTCGAGTGCTTCGATCCCAAGAGCAGCAGCTGCCCGCTCACCGGCTACTGCCGCGTGGAGCGCGCGATGCACGAAGCCCGCGAGGCGTTCTTCGGCGTACTCGACGGCTACACCCTCTCGGACATGCTCGAGAACACACCGCGCCTCGTGTCCTTGCTCTCCCCGTCGCGGCTGACGCGGAAGAAGAGCTGAACTTAAACGAAAACGACCACCTCGCGGTGGCCGTCTCTCAGTGCAGGCTCAGAGCCTGGCTGATCACTCTTCCTCGCTCACGGCGGCGAAGTGATCTTCGTGCGGGGGCTGGGCCGGCGGCGTGCCGCGGAACTCGCGGTCCTCGAAGGCCACGTCGAAGCGCTTGTAGGCGCTCAGACCGGTGCCCGCGGGGATCAGACGACCCATGATGACGTTCTCCTTCAGGCCGCGGAGCTCGTCGACCTTGCCGCAGATCGCAGCCTCGGTGAGCACCTTGGTGGTCTCCTGGAAGGAGGACGCGCTGATGAAGGAGTCGCCAGAGAGGGCGGCCTTGGTGATACCGAGCAACAGGGGCTCGGCCACGGCAGGCTGACCGCCACGTGCGATGACCTTCTCGTTCTCGCGGACGAACTGCGTCTTCTCCACGGTCTCGTCCATCAGGAAGTTGGTGTCGCCCACCTCCTTGATGCGCACGCGACGCAGCATCTGACGAACGATCGCCTCGATGTGCTTGTCGTGGATGCCCACGCCCTGCAGGCGGTAAACCTGCTGGATTTCGTTCACGAGCCAGGCAGCCAGTTCCTTCTCGCCCTTCACGCGCAGGATGTCGTGCGGGTTGGCGGGACCGTCCATCAGGGCTTCACCCGTCTTGACGCGGTCGCCTTCCTTCACCGTGAGGTGTCGGCCCTTGGCGATGAGGTACTCACGCGGCTCGCCCACCTCGGGGGTGATCACGAGCTTGCGCTTGCCCTTGGTGTCCTTGCCGAAGTTCACCACACCGTCGATGTCGGCAACGATGGCGTGATCCTTGGGCTTGCGGGCTTCGAAGAGCTCGGCCACGCGGGGCAGACCGCCCGTGATGTCCTTGGTCTTCGTGGTCTCGCGCGGAATCTTGGCGATGACTTCACCGGCTTCCACGCTCTGACCTTCGGCCGGGATGATGTTGGCGCCCACGGGCAAGAAGTAGCGGGCCACGTGGTCGCCCACGCCCGTCTTCCTGGTCTCGCCGCTCTCCGGGTCCTTGATGGACACGCGAGGACGTGCGCTCGCATCGCGCGACTCGATGATCACGCGGCGCGAAAGACCCGTCACCTCGTCGAGCTTCTCTTCCATGGTGACGCCATCGACGATGTCGCCGTACTTCACCACGCCGTCCACCTCGGTGAGGATCGGAATCGCGTACGGATCCCACTCCGCCAACATGGTGCCCTTCGGAACCCTGGTGCCCGGCTCCACCTTGAGCTGCGCGCCGTAGGTGAGGTTGTAGTTCTCGCGCTCGCGACCCGAGTCGTCGAAGATCTTGATCAGACCGTGGCGGTTCATCACCACCACCGTGCCGTCGCGCTTCTTGACGAGCTTGGTGTTCTCGACCTTCACCACGCCTTCGGAGCGGTTCTCGATGCTCGACTGCTCGATCTTACCGCGAGCGGCCGCACCACCGATGTGGAAGGTGCGCATCGTGAGCTGGGTACCGGGCTCACCGATGGACTGGGCGGCGATGACGCCGACCGCTTCACCGATGTTGACCATGTAGCCACGCGCGAGGTCGCGGCCGTAGCACATGGCGCACACGCCACGGCGCGTCTCGCAGGTGAGCACGGAGCGGATGATGATGCCCTGGATGCCGGCGTCCTCGATCGCCGAGACGCGAGCCTCGTCGATCTGGTCGTTGGCCTTGAGGATCACCTCTCCCGTGACGGGGTCCATCACGTCCTCGAGCGCGACGCGGCCGAGGATGCGCTCGCCGAGCGGCTGCACGATTTCGCCGCCCTCTTCGAGCGACTGGATCCAGATGCCGTCCAGCGTGCCGCAGTCGATGTCCGTGACCACGGCGTCCTGCGCCACGTCGACGAGACGACGCGTGAGGTAACCGGAGTTCGCGGTCTTGAGTGCGGTATCGGCGAGACCCTTACGGGCGCCGTGGGTCGAGGTGAAGTACTGGAGAACCGTGAGGCCTTCGCGGAAGTTCGCGGTGATGGGCGTCTCGATGATTTCGCCCGAGGGCTTGGCCATCAGACCGCGCATACCGGCCAGCTGACGAATCTGCTGGTTCGAACCGCGGGCACCGGAGTCGGCCATCATGAAGATCGGGTTGAAGGAGGGGGTCTCCTGCTTCGCACCGGTCTCGGGGTCGACGGCGGTCTCGCGCCCCACGCCTTCGAGCAGGTCCTTCGCGACCTTGTCGGCCACGTCGGCCCAGATGTCGACGACCTTGTTGTAGCGCTCACCGTCCGTGATGAGGCCTTCCTGGTACTGCTCGATGACGGTCTCGACGTCGCTCTGGGCGGCGGCGAGCAGCGTGGCCTTGGAGGCCGGGATCACCATGTCATCGACGCAGATCGAGGCGCCCGCCTTGGTGGACATCTCGAAGCCCAGGGCGCGCAGGCGGTCCGCCAACAGAACGGTGTTCTTGTTGCGGCGCAGGCGGTAGCACTGGTCGATCAGCCCGGAGAGAGCCTTCTTGTCGAGGGTCTTGTTCACGTGCTGGAACTCGAGTCCCTCGGGGATGATCTCGCTCACCAGCACACGGCCGACCGTGGTGTCCACGAGCTTGCCCTTCACGCGCACCTTGATGCGAGAGTGAAGGTCGGCTTCGCCGGAGTCGTACGCGCGGCGCACTTCCTCGGTGGAGGAGTAGATGCCGCGCGGGGCCTTGCCTTCGCCACCTTCACGGTAGCAACCGCGGCCGAAGGGCTTCTCGCGCGTCATGTAGTAGAGGCCGAGAACGATGTCCTGGGTCGGATTGATGATCGGGCGACCGGACGCGGGCGAGAGGATGTTGTTCGTGCTCATCATGAGCACGCGAGCTTCCATCTGCGCCTCGACCGAGAGCGGCACGTGGACCGCCATCTGGTCACCGTCGAAGTCGGCGTTGAAGGCCGCACAGACCAGCGGGTGAAGCTGGATGGCCTTGCCCTCGATGAGCACGGGCTCGAAAGCCTGGATGCCCAGTCGGTGCAGGGTCGGTGCGCGGTTCAGGAGCACGGGGTGCTCCGTGATGACCTCTTCGAGAATGTCCCAAACCTCGGGCTTTTCCTTCTCGACGAGCTTCTTCGCGCTCTTGATCGTGGTCACATAGCCACGCTCTTCGAGCTTGTTGTAGATGAAGGGCTTGAACAGCTCGAGCGCCATCTTCTTGGGAAGACCGCACTGGTGCAGGCGCAGGCTGGGGCCGACCACGATGACCGAACGGCCGGAGTAGTCGACGCGCTTGCCGAGCAGGTTCTGACGGAAGCGGCCCTGCTTGCCCTTGAGCATGTCGCTCAAGCTCTTGAGCGGACGCTTGTTGGGGCCGGTGATGGTCTTGCCACGACGACCGTTGTCGAAGAGCGCGTCCACCGCCTCTTGCAGCATGCGCCGCTCGTTGCGGATGATGATCTCGGGCGCGTTCAACTCGATCAAGCGCTTGAGGCGGTTGTTGCGGTTGATGACGCGACGGTAGAGGTCGTTGAGGTCGGAGGTCGCGAAGCGGCCGCCGTCGAGGGGCACGAGGGGACGCAGGTCCGGCGGCAGCACCGGGATGACCGTGAGCATCATCCACTCAGGGCGGTTGCCGGAGTCGCGGAAGGCCTCGATGACCTTGAGACGCTTGGCGTGCTTCTTACGCTTGGCCTCGCTGGAGGCCTCGCGCATCTCGGAGCGCAGCTGCTCGGCGAGCTGGTGCACGTCCACGTCCTTGAGCAGCGTGAGGATCGCCTCGCCACCCATGGCTGCAGTGAACGCGTCGAGGCCGTACTCGTCCTCGAGCTCCTGGAAGCGCTCCTCGGAGAGGATCTCACCCTTGGAGAGCGGGGTCTCCTTGGGTTCGAGCACCACGTAAGCCTCGCAGTAGAGGACCTTCTCCAGGTCCTTGAGGGCGAGATCGAGCACCGCGCCGATGCGCGACGGCAGGCTCTTCAAGAACCAGATGTGCGCGACCGGCGTGGCCAACGTGATGTGGCCGAGGCGCTCGCGACGCACCTTGCTCTGAATGACCTCGACGCCGCACTTCTCGCACACGATGCCGCGGTGCTTCATGCGCTTGTACTTGCCGCAGATGCACTCGTAGTCCTTCACCGGCCCGAAGATCTTGGCGCAGAACAAGCCATCACGTTCCGGCTTGAACGTGCGGTAGTTGATCGTCTCCGGCTTCTTCACTTCACCGTGGGACCACTCGCGGATTTTCTCCGGCGAGGCCAACGAGATGCGAATGGCGGAAAACGAGAGCGGGTCTTTGGGCTTCTCGAAGAAGCTGAAGATATCCTTCATGGATCACTCCTCTTCCGCGGCAAGAACGTCGTCGCGTTTGCCGGTTGGGCCTTCGATGAGCTCCACGTTCAGGCACAGCGCCTGGAGCTCCTTCATCAGAACGTTGAAGCTCTCCGGCAAGCCCGGGTCGAGCTGGTAGTCACCCTTGACGATCGACTCGTACATGCGCGTACGACCCTGAACGTCATCGGATTTCACGGTCAGGAACTCCTGCAGCGAGTAGGCGGCGCCGTAGGCCTCCATGGCCCACACCTCCATTTCGCCGAGGCGCTGACCACCGAACTGCGCCTTACCACCCAGCGGCTGCTGCGTGACGAGCGAGTACGGGCCGATGCTGCGCGAGTGGATCTTGTCGTCGACCAAGTGGTGCAGCTTGAGCATGTACATCACGCCCACGGTGACGTCCTTGTCGAACGGCTCACCCGTACGGCCGTCGAACAGCACCATCTGACCGCTGGAGGCCAGGCCCGCCATGGTAAGGCGCTCCTTGATCTCCTTCTCAGTCGCGCCGTCGAAGACCTGCGTGGAGAAATGCACGCCCTCGTCGAACTTCGCGGCCACCTTCGGCAGCTCCTCCACGGGGAGGTCCTCGATGATCTTCCTGGTGCTGCCCGTGTGGAAGAGCTTGAGCAGGTCCTTGCGGAGCTCCTCGCCCTTGAGGCGAGCCTCTTCCACCTTCTCCTGGATCTGCATGCCCAGGTTGCGCGCCGCCCAGCCGAGGTGAACCTCGAGAATCTGGCCGACGTTCATGCGGCTCGGCACGCCGAGCGGGTTGAGCACGAGGTCGACGCAGCGACCGTCCTGCATGTACGGCAGGTCTTCCTCGGGCAGGATGCGGCTGACGACACCCTTGTTGCCGTGACGACCGGCCATCTTGTCGCCGACCTGGAGCTTGCGCTTGATGGCGACGTAGACCTTCACCATCTTGATCACGCCGGGCGGCAGTTCGTCGCCCTTGCTGAGCTTGGCGATCTTCTCCTGGAAGAGCTGCTCAATCGAGGCAACCTGGCCGTCGAGCTGGGTCAGGATGTTGTCGATCTTGTCCTTGTTCTTGTCGACTTCGATCTGCGACCACAGCTTGCGCGGGATCGGATCGAGCTGTTCGTCGGTGAGCTTCTCGCCCTTGTTGAGCAGGACCTTGCCCTTGTCGTCGACCAGCTTGGCGTCGGTGGTGTTGCCGATCAGCAGGGCCTTCACGCGGGCGTAGGCGGACGTGCGGATGATCTCTGATCTCATCCGCCATGTCCTTCTCGAGCTTGGCGCGCTCGCCGTCCTCGATCTCCTTGGCGCGGTCGTCCTTGTCGGTGCCCTTGCGTGCGAACACGCGGGCGTTGATCACGATGCCGCCGACGCCCGGGGGCACGCGCAGCGAGCTGTCGCGCACGTCGCCGGCCTTCTCGCCGAAGATGGCGCGCAGCAGCTTCTCTTCGGGAGAGAGCTGGGTCTCGCCCTTGGGCGTGATCTTGCCGACCAGGATGTCGCCAGCCTTGACCTCGGCGCCGATGCGCACGATGCCGGAGTCGTCGAGGTCCTTGAGGGCTTCCTCGCCGACGTTCGGAATGTCGCGCGTGATCTCTTCCTTGCCGAGCTTGGTGTCGCGGGCGACGCACTCGAACTCCTCGATGTGAATCGAGGTGAACACGTCGTCCTTGGCAATGCGCTCGCTGATCAGGATCGAGTCTTCGAAGTTGTAGCCCTGCCACGGCATGAACGCGACGACCACGTTCTGACCGAGCGCGAGCTCGCCGGTGTCGATGGCGGGACCGTCCGCGAGGACGTCGCCGGGCTTCACCTTGTCCCCAGCGCGAACGATGGGGGTCTGGTTGTAGCAAGTGTTCTGGTTGGAGCGCTGGAACTTCTCGAGGCGGTAGATATCGGGGAACTCACCGCCCTCGCCTTCCACGCGCACCACGATGCGGGTCGCGTCGACCGAGTCGACGATACCCTCGCGCTTGGCCACCGCGCACACGCCGCTATCGCGCGCCACCTTGGCCTCGAGGCCGGTGCCGACGAGCGGAGCACGGGTCTGAATCAGCGGCACCGCCTGGCGCTGCATGTTCGAGCCCATGAGTGCGCGGTTCGCGTCGTCGTGCTCCAGGAACGGAATCAGCGACGCGGCCACGGACACCAGCTGGTTCGGCGACACGTCCATCAGCTGGACCTGGTCCGGCGGAACGAGCAGCGGGTCACCGTTGTAGCGGGCGTTGATCAGGTTGCCGGCCAGCTTGCCCGTCTTGGGATCGAACTGAGCGTTGGCCTGAGCGATGTAGTGGCCCTCTTCCTCGAGCGCGCTGTACCAGCGCACCTCGGGCGTGACGGCGCCTTCGACGACCTTGCGATAGGGCGTCTCGACGAAGCCGTACTCGTTGACGCGGGCGTAGGTAGACAACGATGCGATCAGACCGATGTTCGGACCTTCCGGGGTCTCGATCGGGCAGATGCGGCCGTAGTGGGTCGCGTGCACGTCGCGCACTTCGAAGCCCGCGCGCTCGCGCGTCATACCGCCAGGTCCGAGGGCGGACAGGCGACGCTTGTGCGTGACCTCGCCGAGCGGATTGGTCTGGTCCATGAACTGCGAGAGCTGCGAAGAGCCGAAGTACTCCTTCACCACCGCGCTGACCGGCTTGGCGTTGATCAGGTCGTGCGGCATGAGCGTCTCGAGCTCCTGGCTCATGCTCATGCGCTCCTTGATCGCGCGCTCCATGCGCACCAGACCGATGCGGTACTGGTTCTCCATGAGCTCGCCCACCGCGCGCACGCGGCGGTTGCCGAGGTGGTCGATGTCGTCCACCGAACCGCGGCCGTTCTTGAGCTCGATGAGGTGACGCACCGTCTCCAGGATGTCGCGCTTGGTGAGCACCTGGACGTCGAGCGTGGGCTTCTCTTCCTCGGGCTTGTAGAACTTGTAGTTCAGCTTGAGGCGGCCGACCTTGGACAGGTCGTAGCGCTCGGGGTTGAAGAACAAGTTGTGGAAGAGGGTCTTCGCCGTCTCGAGCGTGGGCGGATCGCCCGGGCGCAGACGACGGTAGATCTCGAGGATCGCCTCTTCCTGCTGCTGAACCTTGTCGGCGTTCAACGTGTCGCGCAGGTAGCTGCCGACGTTGAGACCGTCGATGAAGAGCACCTTGAAGCTCTTCACCTTGGCGTCACGCAGCTTGTCGAGCTTGTCCTCGGTGACCTCTTCGTTCACGCCGAGGATGATCTCGCCCGTGTCCTCGTCGATGACGTTCTGGGCCGAGACCTTGCCGACCACCTCTTCGGTGTCCATCGGCAGGCGATCGAGGTTGGCTTCCTTGAGCTTGCGGATAGCCTGGCGCGTGAACTTGCGGTTCTTGCGCACGATGGCCTCGCCATCGATCTTGATGTCGCGCGTGGCGCGCTGACCGGGCAGAAGGTCGAACTCGATGGACTTCGAGTACTTCTTGCCGTCGATGAAGATGGTCTCGGTGCTGTAGTAGAACGCCAAGAGCTCCTCGGTGCTGTAACCGAGGGCCTTGAGCAGCACCGTCGCGTGCATCTTGCGGCGACGATCGATGCGGACGTAAATCAGGTCCTTGGGGTCGAACTCGAAGTCGAGCCACGAACCGCGGTAGGGGATGATGCGGGCCTGATACAGGAACTTGCCGGACGAGTGGGTCTTGCCCTTGTCGTGATCGAAGAACACGCCCGGGCTGCGGTGCAGCTGGCTCACGACGACGCGCTCGGTGCCGTTGATGATGAACGTACCGTTCTCGGTCATCAGCGGGATCTCGCCGAAGTAGACCTCCTGCTCCTTGATGTCACGCACGATGCGCTCGCCGCCTTCGGCAGGCACGTCGTAGATGATGAGCTGGATGGTCACCTTGATCGGCGCCGCGTACGTCATGCCGCGCTGACGACACTCGTCGACGTCGTACTTGGGGCGCTCGAGGGTGTACCCGACGAACACGAGCTCGCTCGTGCCGTTGAAATCACGGATCGGGAACACGCTACGGAACACGCCCTGTAGGCCGATGTCCTCACGCTCATTGAGCGGAACATTCGACTGCAGGAATTTTTCGTAGGACTTCTTCTGGATATCGATAAGATTGGGAATCTCGATGATCTTCTCGATTTTCCCGAAGCTCTGTCGAATCCGGAAATTGGTCTGAACGGTTTCAACCGACGCCATTGCAGAAGCTCCTCACGCGGCCGAGTCTCGCCCCCTCGGCCCACTTTTGCCCACGCGCGGCGGACCGCGCGCTTCGACCTGTTTCCCGAAAAAAAATCTAAGTAGTGCAGTCGCCGAGCACGTGCCGAGCACGCGCTACTCGTGAGACGACGCGTGGGTTCACGCGCGGGTCTCCAAAAAGACACAGCCGGGCGTAGGGGAGACATCCCCTACGCCGCGACCTTCAGTCACAGCTGTTTTCTTATTGGTAGGCCCCGTTTGGTTACAACGTAGCCTATCGGAAAACAAAACGCCCACTACTTGATGGTGACCTTTGCTCCGGCCTCTTCGAGCTTCTTCTTGATGCTCTCGGCCTCGTCCTTGGACACTGCTTCCTTGATCATCTTGGGCGCGCCCTCGACGAGGTTCTTCGCGTCGGCAAGACCAAGGTTGGTGATCTCGCGGACGACCTTGATCACGTTGATCTTCTTGTCGCCAGCGTTGCTGAGCTCAACGTCGAACTCGGTCTTTTCTTCCACAGCGGCCGGAGCAGCGCCGGCGGCGGGGCCGGCCACGCCAGCGACGGCCACGGGAGCAGCAGAAACGCCCCACTTCTCTTCGAGAGCCTTAATGAGGCCGGCCACTTCCATCACGGTCCAGGAGCTAAGCTCGTTGACCATCTGTTCCTGGTTCATCGTTGCCATGGTGATACTCTCCCAAAACTTGCTACCCGCGGCGTTCCGCGGAATCGTTTTTGATTACCGGTTACTTGTCCAAGTGACGACTGAGACTTCTCAGGTGCCTTCCTGCTTCCGCTGGTGAGCGTCGAGCAGGTACGTGAAGTTCTGCGCAGGGGCCTGGAGCAGACGCACCAGGTTCTGGGCAGGGGCCTGAAGGGTCGCGAGCAACTGCGCGCGAAGCTCGTTCTTGCCGGGCATGGTCGCGAGCACGCTCTCGACCTGTGCGCCCGGGAGAACCTTGGCGTCGATGACGCCGCACTTCACACCGAGCTTCCCGTTGGCATCGTTCACCGCGCGGAACGTCTTGATCACCTTGGCGGCTGCCGAGGGATCTTCGAAGCTCCATGCGATGCCGGTCTGGCCCTTGAGCTGCGCTGCGACTTCCTTGTTGTCGTAGGCGGTGCCCTTGAGCGCGATCTTGACCAGCGTGTTCTTCACCACGCGGTACTCGACCCCGGCCTTGCGGAACTCTGCACGCAAGTTCGTGAGCTGCTCGACGTTCACGCCACGGAAGTCGAGGAACACGGCCGTAGTGGCCTTGCTGAACTTGTCGCGAATGAGCGCGACTTCTTCCTGCTTGGCTGCGATTACGGTCATGGCTTAGACCTCCGCCGTTGCCTGGAACACCACAGGATCGATCTTGATCCCGGGGCCCATGGTCGAGCTGAGCGTGATGCTGCGCAGGTACTGGCCCTTTGCAGTCGACGGCTTGGCCTTCACCAGAGCCGCCATCAGCGCCTTCACGTTGTCCTGAAGTTTGGTGGGATCGAAGGACTTCTTGCCCACGGGGACGTGAACGATACCGGCCTTTTCGACGCGGAACTCGACCTTACCGGCCTTCGCTTCGGTCACTGCCTTCTTCACGTCGAACGTAACCGTTCCGACCTTCGGATTCGGCATCAAGCCGCGCGGGCCCAGCACTCGGCCGAGCTTACCGACTTGACCCATCATGTCCGGGGTCGCGATCACCGTGTCGAAATCCAACCAACCACCCGTCACTTTGGCGACCAGGTCTTCGCCGCCGACGAAATCAGCTCCGGCCTGCTCGGCCTCGGCCACCTTTTCGCCACGCGCGAACACCAGAACGCGAACAGACTTCCCGACGCCATGGGGCAAAACCAGTGCGCCGCGGACCATCTGATCGGCATGCTTGGGGTTGACGCCCAGGCGCACCGCAAGGTCGACGGTCTCGTCGAACTTTGCGAAGCCGGCCGCCTTCACCAGAGAGCAAGCCTCATCTAGCGAGTAGCGCTTACCGCGATCGACCGTACCGGCCGCCTCGGTATGCTTCTTTCCTCTTTTCCTCATCTACCCTCCTGGTGGTTGCGCTCTTCACGCAGCCTCCCGCCAGTGACCCGGTGGCGGTGTGGAGAAACTATCGGTCCGGGTGCCGAAAACTCTGGCCTACGTGCTTAGTCGCCCGAGCGTTACAGCGGGGGACTGTCTGTCTCTCGTCTTCTGCTGTTTGTCCCAAGCTGACCCGATTTTCGCGTCAGCTTGGTTCGAGGAGCGAGCGCCCCCGCAGGGACCGACTGAGGCGTACTCTCGTACGCCGCAGGGAGGGACCGAGGAGGTAAGCCGCTCCTCGGGCCAAGATGGCGCGAAAATCAATCGACGACGTCTACGCCCATGCTGCGGGCAGTCCCCGCGATGGAGCGCATCGCCGCCTCGAGGGAACCGGCGTTGGTGTCCACGATCTTGAGCTCAGCGAGCTTCTTGATCTGGCCCTGGGTGATCTTGCCGACCTTGTCCTTGTTGGGACGCTTGGAACCGCTGCCCGGCTTGCCTTCGATCTTCATGCCGAGTTCCTTCTTGATCAACACCGACGCCGGCGGCGTCTTGGTGATGAACGTGAAGGAGCGATCCGAGTAAACCGTGATCACCACGGGGATGATCATGCCGGCCTGGGGCTGGGTCTTGGCGTTGAACTCCTTGCAGAAGCCCATGATGTTCACGCCGTGCTGGCCGAGCGCGGGACCGACGGGCGGCGATGGGTTCGCCTTGCCCGCAGGAAGCTGGAGCTTGATCTGACCGGTAACCTTCTTCATGGCTTCGTACCTTGCACAGAGGCGGTGGGACCTATGTCCGCGAAAGCTCTGCCTTTTCGAGGAGTGTTTTCGGCCGCCTTCAGGAACGGCGGCCGCACTAGCAAAAAGGCACCCAACGCGCGGGGTGCCGGAAGTTGACTCAGTTCAGCGCCGCGTCAAACGGTTTTTTCGACCTGCGCGTAGTCGAGCTCCACCGGGGTGGCTCGACCGAAGATGGACACCAGCACGCGAACCTTTTGTTTCTCGGGCTTTACCTCTTCGATGGTGCCCGTGAAATTGGCGAACGCGCCTTCGATAACCCGCACATGATCGCCCTGCTCGAAGACCACGCGGGGTTTGGGCTTGGCGGCGCCTTCGGCCACCTGCTGTGCCACCAGGTTGATCTGGGGGGCAGGCACGGCGGTGGGGTAGCGCCCCCCGACGAAACCGCTGACCTTGGGGGTGTCCTTGACCAGATGCCAGCTCTCGTCGGTGAGATGCATCTGCACGAACATGTAACCCGGGTAGAAGGTGCGTTGCATGACGCGCTTCTGGGTGCCGCGGGTCTCGGTGACCTGCTCCCGCGGGATCAGGATTTCCCCGAAATTTCCCTGCATGTTGTGCTGGCGGATGCGCTCTTCGAGCGAGGCCTTCACCTTGTTCTCGTAGCCAGAGTACGCCTGCACGACGTACCAGCGCATCTTCTTCTGGCCGCCCGCTTCGGAGTCCGGCGAACCGTTCTCTTCAGAACGCTCTTCACCCGGCTCGGTATTGGTCTGGTTCTCGAAGGTCACGATCACACCTTGTAGACGAGGTCGGTCACCGCGGCCCATACGGTGTCGAACATGAACAGCACGGCGGCTGCGATGATCGACGCCACAACGACCACGATGGTGGATGATGAGGTCTCCTTGCGCGTGGGCCAAGAAACCTTGCTCAGCTCCTCCGCGACTTCGTGCGTCAGCGTGTAGCTCGGCTTGTGCCGGTAAAGGGCGATGGCCGCGACGATGCCAGCCACCACCGCACCAAAGGTGGCGATGGTCTCGTCGGGATCCGCGAAGAGATACCAGATGGCCGTGATCAGATGGTCGAAGACCCAGACCAACAGCAGAGCGGCGACCATGAACGACAGCTGGACCCAGCGCTCGACGCCCAGGGTCTTCTTGGCTGCACCGAGGTCCTCGCCCGAAGCGTCCGTCGACTCGGGCGCGCTCAGGGACGACTCCCCCTCGCTGCCTTCGTCGATGCTGTCTTCCTTGTCGAGGGTTTCTTCGCTCATGATCTTCTCTTTATAGTGGCAGGCCAGGAGGGATTCGAACCCACAACCCGCGGATTTGGAATCCGCTGCTCTACCGTTGGAGCTACTGACCTAGAAGCGGCTATCCTGAAACGACCGAGTTCCCCCGATCATTTCGTTTCACTGTGCTCGGTGTGTTGCTGACAAGCCGGACAGAACTTCTTCAGGTGAAGGCGCTCGCCCGGCTTGGCCTGCGGACTCTTGGTGGTTTTGTAGTTACGTGCGCCACACTGTTCGCACGCGAGCACGATGCGCTTACGGGCGCTCAAGTTACTCGAGGATCTTGGTGACGACGCCGGCACCCACGGTCTTGCCGCCTTCGCGAACTGCGAAGCGCTGCTTCTCTTCGAGCGCGACGGGCGTGATGAGGTTGACGACGACGCTGACGTTGTCGCCAGGCATCACCATCTTCACGTTCTCGGGCAGCTCCACGGTGCCCGTCACGTCGGTCGTGCGCATGTAGAACTGCGGACGGTAGTTCGTGAAGAAGGGCTTGTGACGGCCGCCCTCTTCCTTCTTGAGGACGTACATCTCGCCCTCGAACTTCTTGTGCGTCTTGAGCGAGCCGGGGGCAGCCAGAACCTGACCGCGCTCGACCTGCTCCTTCTCGATGCCGCGCAGGAGGCAGCCCACGTTGTCGCCCGCTTCGCCGCGGTCGAGCAGCTTGCGGAACATCTCCACGCCCGTGACCGTGGTCTTCTTGGGGTCCGTGAAGCCGAGGATCTCGACTTCGTCGCCGACCTTGATCACGCCGCGCTCGATACGACCGGTCACCACGGTGCCGCGGCCCTTGATCGAGAACACGTCTTCGACGGCCATCAGGAAGGGCTTGTCGATGTCGCGGACCGGGTCCGGGATCCAGCTGTCCAGCGCGCGCGCGAGCTCACGGATGGACTCTTCGCCCTCCGCAATCGCCTGCATCGCCTTCAGAGCCGAGACCTTCACCACCGGGATCTCGTCGCCCTTGAAGCTGTACTTGTTGAGCAGGTCGCGGACTTCCATCTCCACGAGCTCGAGCAGGTCCGGGTCTTCCACCGCGTCGACCTTGTTCAGCGCGACGACCATCTGGGGCACGCCGACCTGACGGGCAAGGAGCACGTGCTCCTTGGTCTGGGGCATGGGGCCGTCGATGGCGCTCACCACCAGGATCGCGCCGTCCATCTGCGCCGCGCCGGTGATCATGTTCTTCACGTAGTCAGCGTGGCCGGGGCAGTCGACGTGCGCGTAGTGGCGCTTCTCCGACTCGTACTCCACGTGGCTCACCGCGATCGTCACGATCTTGGTGTCGTCACGAACCGTGCCGCCCTTGGCGATGTCCGCGTACGAAACCGCGACGCCGCCGCGGTCCTTCGCCATCACCTTCGTGATCGCGGCCGTCAGCGTGGTCTTGCCGTGGTCGATGTGGCCGATCGTGCCGACGTTCACGTGCGGCTTGGTACGGACGAACTTCTCCTTCGCCATCGCTATTCCTCCAGTCAGTGCCGATTCAAACGCGGATACAAAAAGTGGAGCCCAGAATGGGATTTGAACCCACGACCTCCTCCTTACCAAGGAGGTGCTCTACCCCTGAGCTATCTGGGCAAAAACACACGCGCGACTTACGTCGAAGGTTCTTGTGGAGCCTTCGATTTGGGTCTCCATTCCGTGCCCTCTTGCGAGGACGCGGACCGGAGCGGGATGACGGGTTCGAACCGACGACGTTCAGCTTGGAAAGCTGACGCTCTACCAACTGAGCTAATCCCGCGAGTACATCGCCGAGGTTTTGCGCCCCGACTCTGCAGCCCGATCGTGACGAGCACGAATCGGGACTTTGAGAGACCGGCAACGCGAACGTACCGGTTTGGTGTCAGTGGAGGGTGGTGGGTTCGAACCACCGTAGGCTATTGCCGGCAGATTTACAGTCTGCTCCCTTTGGCCGCTCGGGCAACCCTCCGGAAAGTGCATGGCTTTTCAAAAGTGCGACCGCCTCGGATGGCGTCGCGTGATGAGCTGGCGACGGGAATTGAACCCACAACCACCTGTTTACAAAACAGGTGCTCTACCATTGAGCTACGCCAGCGGCGAAGGTTGCGGCAGCGATCTCCCGCAGACCTCCTCTTGAGTGAACTGGGCCGAAGGCGCCAAAAAGACGCAACCCCGCGCCCCGCAGCAATCGCGAGGGCGCCTTAAGTAGGCCAAGGCTCACGATGTGTCAAGGAGCTCCCGAAGTTCGCATGCTTGCGGGATCGTTGGAGGTGCCCGGCGAGGTGGCCGGCACGGTGGCCGGCGCGGAGCTAGGAGACGGGGCAGAAGCGGGTTCTGGCGCGGGCGAAGAGACCGCTGGTTTGGCCACTTCTGCGGGCAAACCGCCCAAACCCGGGGGTTGCTCCAAGAGCAGCGTGCGAGTTCGTTCCAGGTCCTTGCGGGTGGCTTCCGCCCACTCGGTTTGGACGCCTGTGCGCTCGACCATCATAAGCGTGAGCTCCCAGTAGCGGATCGCGTGGCGTAAAAGCGGCTTGATCAGCTTGGCCAATTCCTGGGGATAAACCGCCTTGGCCGGCTCAGAAAGTGTCTTGGGCACCGGTGCGCCCATCAGATCGTGCCAGAGCTTGTCGTACATGGCGCCGATGCGATTGCCGGAGGCGGCCGCCCAGTGTGCGTTGGTGAAGCGCACGGCGTTGAAGTACTCGCGCTGTGCGTCCAGCAGCATCTGGGCGCGCTTCACGAGCACGGCGCGTTGCTCGTCCTGATTCGTGTCCGGAAACGCCATCGCCTCGGCGCGCAGGCGAATGGTCTCCGCCACGACGAAGTTGGCGGCGGCGGCGTAGTAGGGGTCGGTGGCCAGATCTTCGGGGTGCGTGCGGTAGTAGGTGAGCGTTTGTTGGGCCTGGCGCTCGGCGGCCTCGAGGTCGTTGCGCCCGAGCAAGGCCTGGGAGCGCATGGCCATGGCCTCCACGCGCTCGGCGCCGTCGAGATCGGCGCGGGCCAGCAAGGAGTCGGACAACGAAAGGGCCTGCTCCCACTCCCCCATGTCGGTGCGCAGATGGCCAGCCTGGAACGTGGCGTGTTTCACGTCCGGCGATCCCGGTAGCGCAGCGATCAAGGCTTCGAAATGCGCCAGGGCCCCCGCCTTGTCGCCCAGCTGAGCCAGGCACAGGCCTGCGTTGTAGTAGGCGGCCGAAGCGTATTGGCTGGAGGCGAACTCGCCGGTGATGCGGTCGTAGAGGGGGACGGCGCTCTGACAACGCCCGGCGTCCAGCTCCGAGTTGGCGCGCTGGAACAGCTCCTCGGCGTCGTAGCTTTCGAAACTGTAGTTCCCCGCTTCGTCGTGCTTGGCGACGATGCGCAGGGCCTCCATCTCGACCACTTTGTTGGGGGTGGTGGGCTGCGCCGTACGTGCAGCGCAGCCCGACGACAGGGCCAGACTCAAGAGCAGCGATGCCTGCGGAGACAGCTTCTTCATGGCTAACGCTAAAGACGCCCTTTCGGAGGAAAGGTTCTGCGATGTTTGGTCGTAACAGCTGTTACGGTGTGACGCCGTCCGGCCGGGGGGCCGAGTGTTACGCAGGGGTGTTACACCCGGCGTCGCCTCCGGGCCAGGACGACTAGATCGCGAAAAACCGCGTAAATTCGCGACGCGAACGAGTTGGCACAGTGGGTGCATTTGGGGGTTGCGAGCGGTGAGAGAACGCCGCTGCACGAAAGGCCCCCCGACGATGACGACGAGCGCAGTTGCCCCCTCCTTCCTGGCTTCAGAGTGGACCGAGATGGAGCTCCTGCAGCAGATGCTGAAGCGCGATGGACGTGCGTGGCGCGAGTTCCACACTCGCTACGACCGCCTGATCTACCGCGCTATCCACAAGGTGACCCAGCGCTTCGCCGCGGTCCTGAGCAGCGCCGACGTCGATGAGATCTACGCGCTCTTCATGTGCAGCCTGAATACGCGCGACATGCACAAGTTGCGCACTTTCGAGCCCGAGCGCGGTCACCGCCTCAGCACCTGGATCGGCCTCTTGGCTACCAACGCGGCCTGGGATTACCTGCGCACCGTGGCCCGTCAGCCGGTACGCGCGAACGCCCTCGAGGCGGAGGACCTGCGCTGCAGCAGCCCGGATCCGTTCCACGCGCTGGCGGCCAAGGAGGAGTGGTCGCGCGTCAGCGACATGCTGAGCGGGTTCTCCGAGAAGGACCGGACGTTCGTGGACCTGTTCTTCTTGCAGGGCCGCACGCCGGAGCAGATCGCCGAGGAGATGCAGATCTCGGTCAAGACCGTGTACAGCAAGAAGCACAAGATCCGCTGTCGTCTCGAGAGCGTGCTCGGCATCGCATCGACGGCCGAAGCGGCCTGATCGACGCTCGCTGCGCGCCGACGGCGGCGCGACCGTTTTCTTGGCCCGATACGCACACTGTCTTACATTGTGTCCATGACTGGTCATGAACGACGTCGAGCCCCTCGCGTGCCTGTTTCCGTGTACTTGGAGCAGCACGTCGAAGGCCAAACCCACCGCTGTTTCTCGAGCAATCTGAGTCGCTCGGGCCTCTATATGGAACGCCCGATCGCGTCCTTCGTCCGGCACAGCGCCTCGGTCCAGCTGGAGATTCCGCTGCCCGACGGCCAGCCCGAGCCGCTCTGGGCGAGCGCGGAAGTCGTCTACGACTGCTTCGACGCGCTGTTTCACGGAACAGCGGTCCGCTTCACGGCGCTGGGTAGCCGCGATCAGGCGCGCCTCGATGCGTTTCTCGCCCAGTCGGGCGGCGAAGCTCCGGTGGTGCTCGAAGCGCAGGTGGCCTGAGCACTACGCGGGCGGGAGCCGCCGTCGTCCTTGGCTCCTCCGGTTTTTTGTGCGACTGCTTGGGCGCGCCGAGGGCAGAGCTGCCGGTAAACTCGGTAGCTCCAGCCTGTTCCACGGATGCGTTCTTCTCTTCTTTCGCCCTCGTTTTCCGCGCCCATCGGCCGGCTCGTCCTTTGCGGACGCGCGTCGCGCAGGGCGCTGCGATGGGGAGCGCTGGTGTTGATTGGCCTGGTCGCCGCGTGCGGCGGCGCCAAACCGCGCCCCGAAGTGGCCTTGCCTGCACCGCCTCCGAGCGCAGTCGAGAAGCTCGCGGCGGGCTCCACGCTCGTGGTGGTGCGCCCTACCCCGCGTGTCGCGCGCATGTCGCTGTGGTTCGACGCTGGCTCCCGTGACGGCACGCCGCCTCAGCTCGCGGCGGCGAGCGCCTACTGGGCCGAGGAGCACACCGGGGCGAGCGTACGAGTGCTGCCGGACGGCACCGAGCTCAGCCTGTTGTGCGACACGCATGGGCGCGGCGTGGAGGCGTGCGTGGGGCAGTTGGCGCGCGCATTCGGCTTGAGCGCGCCGAGCCAAGCCGACTGCGAGCGCCTGCGGGCAAAAGTGCGTCAGGCGCGGGTGCGCAGCCGTGGTGACGGCACGCGCGAGGCGGACGAGCTCGCCTTCGAAGCCCTGTTCGGAAAGACCGCGGCGAGCTTGTTCCCACTGGGCGCCGAGGCGGACGACGCCCAGCTTGACCCGAAGAACATCCAGCGCTTTCTCGGAGAGTTCTATCGCCCCGCCCGCGCGCTCTTGATCGCCGCCGGCGACGTGGACCAAGCGCGCGTGTCGGCCGCCTTCGACAAAGCTGCCTCCAAGCAGCGCAGTGGGGCCAAACCTCGTGAGGCCCTTGCGCTGCCGACGCAGTCGGGGCTGCAGCTGCGGGCCGGCAAGCAAGCCTGGTTGTCCTTCGCCCTCGCCACCCCTTCGACCCAGGCTGCGGCGGCAGTCGGCTTTCAGATGCAGCGCCTGTACCCGCAGGCGCTCGCCAAGATCACCAACCTGCGCGGCGCACGCGTGCTCCACCTGCGCATGCCGGCGGGGGAGCGTCCGGCGCGACGATTGCAGCGCGCCGTGTTCGATCTGCGGCGACTGGCCCTGGAAACGGCGGCCAAACAGGCGCCACGGCCCGAAGAATCCCTGGAGAACTTGACCCGCTTGCTGGGCGAGGACTGGGCGGCGCGCGGGCCGATCGCGCCCCCGCCGAATCCGTGGCCGCTCGGCGTGGCGCTGGTCGTGAACACCGAGAGTGCGGCGCCCGAGGACCTCGACAAGAAGCTCCAGACGTTGGCCAAGGAAGCGCAGGCGGCAATCACCGCGGGTGAACGCAACAGCCTGGGTGAGACGCGCGGGACGCTGGGTGCCCTCGCGGCCGATGTCACGGGCGAGCAGGGCGCCGAGATCCACGTGCGACGACGACAGGGCGATGCCTGGATGTCCGCGGTGGTGCGTTTCGCGGGCGGCAGCGAGCTCGATTCGGCGACACGGCATGGGCGCAGCGCGCTGCTGGCGACGTTGATGAGTGATAGCTGCCGCTTCACGGCCGACGCCAGCCTGGACGCTCGTCTGATTGAGCTCGGCGTCAGCCTGACCCCGCTGGTCTCGCCCACCCACGTCGGGCTGCTGGTGACGGCCCCGAGCGAGCGCTGGAGCGAAGCACTCGACGCCGTGCTCCGCTGCGCACTGGGCCCCAGCTTGACGTCGCGCGCGCTGGACGACGCGCGCCTGAAGCTGCTCCGCACCCTGTGGGCCGAACCCGAGCCGAGATTGGCGAGCGCGCTAGGCCATCTGCTGACCCCGACCGCCCCGGGCAGCCTGGCGCCCTGGGGTTCGCCCCAGACCATCGCCAGCGTGCACATCAACGAGATTCGGAGGCTGCACGCGGAGCTCGCCGTGGCGCGAAGGCTGTCGATCCTCGCGGTGAGCGACGCCGAGGTCACGGAGGTCGCACGCTTCATCGCACGCCGGGTCGCGGCGCTCGCGCCGGGGGAAGCTGCTCCCAAGCTCGCGGCGCCTTCGGTCCCCGAGGGCGTACGCGGTGAACTCACGGAGGAAGGGGCACTGCGGGCCATCGTGGGGGTGCGCGTGACCGAGCGTGGCGCCGACCCGATGGCAGCGCGCGTGTTCGCGGACTTGCTGGGCGAGGCGCTGGCCAAGCGCGCGCTCGTGCTGCTGCACGGTTGGGGCGAGCGAAATTCGGAGTCGCTGTCGAGCGGTGTGGCGTTGGCTCTCCAGGAGGAAGCCCTGACGACGCTCGACCGCAGCGTGCGCGACGCGCTCTCGGAACTGCAGCACCTGCCAGATGCTGCCGTGCTCGCGCGCCTGGTGAAGGCGAACCTCGAGCGCGCCGCGCGCAGTTCGACCGCGCGCGGCTACGCCCGGGCGTTCTTCTCGGATGAGCCGAGCGACGCGCGGACGGACCAGCAGCTCGCGTCGTTTCGGCGGCTGAGCCAGGCGACTCCGGCCTTCTTCGTACTGCGACCCGCACCTTGATCTGACGGGGAGGGCACGCGCCCTCCCCGCCCGTCGCGGCAAAGCCGCAACGGGACCCACCCCACCGCGAGGGTCGCTACGCTCACAGTGCACTCACCCGCCACGCAAGAGGGCACGCGCCCTCCCCGCCCGTCGCGGCAAAGCCGCAACGGGACCCACCCCACCGCGAGGGTCGCTACGCTCACAGTGCACTCACCCGCCACGCAAGAGGGCACGCGCCCTCCCCGCCCGTCGCGGCAAAGCCGCAACGGGACCCACCCCACCGCGAGGGTCGCTACGCTCACAGTGCACTCACCCGCCACGCAAGAGGGCACGCGCCCTCCCCGCCCGTCGCGGCAAGCCGCAACGGGACCCACCCACCGCGAGGGTCGCTACGCTCACCGATTGCACCGCGTTTGTAGGCGTTGACGCGTGGTTTTGGCGGTGCTAGCGAGAATCGGTGGCGGAAACTGAACCTTCATTCAACGAGGGGACGGGCGAGCGCGGCGAGAGCGGCGACGGCGAGACGGTCCAGGCCAGCCCGCGAAAGAAGCGAAAGCCCGCGCGGCGCAAGGATGGCGCGGCCGAGGGCAAGCGTGAGCGCATCTTACGAGCCGCCATCAAGGTGTTCGCGCGCAAGGGCTTCTACTCGACCCGCGTCAGCGAGATCGCCAAGGCCGCAGGCGTGGCCGACGGCACTATCTACCTGTACTTCAAGAACAAGGACGACGTCCTCATCTCGATCTTTCAGGACCACACGACCAAGCTGATCGAGCTGATGTCCGAGGCCATCGCGGAGCAGAGCGGCTTCGAAGCGAAGTTTCGGGTGTGCCTGGACATCCAGCTCGGCTTGCTCGATGGCTCACGCGAGCTGGCCGAGGTGGTCACGGTGAACCTGCGCCAGTCATCCCGCCTGCTCAAGCAGTACGGCGCACCACTGTTCGGTCGCTACCTCGACACACTGGCCGGGGTGTTCGAAGAGGGGCAGGCGCAGGGGCTCGTGCGTGAGGATCTGAGCCCACGCGTGCTCGCGCGCGCGCTATGGGGCTCGCTCGATGCGATCACGTTGGGCTGGGCGCTGGGCGGTGGCGACGAGCAGGCGATGAAGCGCTCGGCACAACAGGTCGCCAGCACCTTCCTGGACGGCGTTCGTAGTGCCAGGAAGTCTTGACACCTACCCCCTTCGATCCTACACCCCCGCGTCGCGAAATTTCGTCGAGTTCCCCCTTGGAGAACCGCGTGTGATCAAGCTTTTCTCGCGGATCATCGCGGCTCGGCCCAGGGCCTGAATGGAGGCTGTGCGTGAAGATCCTCGTTCCCGTCAAGCGGGTCAGCGACCCGGACAATGCCAACAAAGTCAAGGTTGCCGGCGACGGCAAGTCCGTGACCACCGAAGGCCTGGAATGGAAGCCAAATCCATTCGATGAGTACGCGGTCGAGACCGCGCTGCGCCTCAACGAAAACGCCAAGGGCACCGACAAGCTCGGCGAGACCGTGGTGGTCACGCTGGGTCCGAAGGACGCTGCGCAGACGCTGCGCCAGGCCCTCGCCATGGGCGCCGACCGCGGCATCCTGGTCGAAGCCGACGACAACAAGCTCGACTCCCTCGTCGTGGCGCGCGCCCTCAAGGCGATCGTCGAGAAGGAGAAGCCGGACCTCGTGCTGCTCGGCAAGCAGGCCGTCGACGGCGACTCCAACGCCACCGGCCAGATCCTCGCGGAGCTCCTCGGCTGGCCTCAGGCGACCTTCGCCATGTCCATCTCCACCGCTGACGGCGGCAAGAGCCTCACGGTCGGCCGCGAAGTCGACACCGGCGTGCTCACGGTCAAGGTGCAGACCCCCGCGGTCGTCACCGTCGACCTCCGCATCGTTTCGCCCAAGGCCGTGCAGAACGGCGTGACCCCCGCGACGCACGAGTACGCCGACGGCGCTCGTTACGCCTCGCTCAAGGGCATCATGCAGGCGAAGAAGAAGCCGATCGCCGAGCAGGCGCTGGCCAGCCTGGGCAGCGACGTGACGCCCGGCACCACCTATCTCAAGGCCGAGCTGCCGCCCGCCCGCAAGGCCGGTGTGGTGGTCGACAGCGTCGACGCGCTGGTCGCCAAGCTGAAGAACGAAGCCAAGGTCATCTGAGCCCCAGACAACGGACGAAGAGGAGAGTGTCATGACAGACGTACTTGTTGTCGCGGAGCTCATTGATGGCGGCCTGCGCAAGACGACGCTGAACGCGATCAGCGCCGCGCGGACCATCGCCCAGGGAACGGGCGGCGCTTTCGACGTGCTGGCCATCGGCCAGGGCGCAGCGAAGGCAGCTGGCGAAGTGGGTGCCTTCGGCGCTCGCAAGGTATTCGCCACGGAAATCGCCGGCGGCTACACCGCTGAAGGCTACGCGGCCACGGTCGCGCAGCTCGGCAAGGGCTACGGCGTGGTGCTCGCCACCGCCAGCACCTACGGCAAGGACCTCTTGCCGCGCGTCGCCGCCAAGCTCAATGCGGGCCTGGCGAGCGATATCTCGAAGGTGAACGTGGAGGGCGGCAAGCTCTCCTACAAGCGTCCCACCTACGCCGGCAACGTGTACGCCACGATGGAAGTCACCACGCCCATCCAGGTCGTCAGCGTGCGTCAGTCGGAGTTCGAGCAGGCCGCCCCGAGCGGTGGTTCGAGCCCGGTGGAGAGCTACGCCGTCGTCGCGGATCCCGCGGCGAGCAAGGTGCAGTTCGTGAGCATCGAGTCCGTCAAGAGCGCGCGTCCTGACCTCGCCGAGGCAGCGATCGTCGTTTCTGGCGGTCGCGCTCTCAAGAGCTCGGAGAACTTCAAGACGGTGCTCGAGCCCCTCGTCGACGCCTTCGGCGCCGCCATGGGCGCCTCGCGCGCGGCTTGCGACGCGGGCTACGTGCCCAACGATCTGCAGGTCGGTCAGACCGGCAAGGTCGTGGCCCCCAAGCTCTACGTGGCAGTGGGCATCAGCGGCGCCATCCAGCACCTTGCGGGCATGAAGGGCTCGAAGGTCATCGTGGCCGTCAACAAGGACAAGGAAGCCCCTATCGCGCAGGTGGCGGACTACTTCCTGGTGGCCGACCTCTTCAAGGCGGTCCCCGAGCTGACCGAGGCCGTGAAGAAGGCGCGCGGCTGATTCCAGCACCTGCTGGATGCGAGTGAGAGGGGTGAGGACGAAAGTCCCGCCCCTTTTGCTTTTGTGGCGGAGCTCGAGCCGGCCTCGGCGAGTTCGGCTTTTGCCCCCCGAGACGCGCACTGTTACCCTGCCCTTTCAACCACGAGGCGTTGGGCGGTGGGAGTGGCGACAACGTTGAAGACGCGCATGACGGCCGGATGGCTGGCACTCGTCGGCGCGCTGCTATGCGGTCACGCAAGCGCGGAGGCGCCAGCGTACGCAGGCAAGTATCGGGCGGGCCCGACCACGGTGATCGCCGAGGTGTCGGCTTGGGGCGAGGATTGCGGGGTCAGGCCTCAGAGCCAGACCTTGAACGAGCAGCCGATCGTCGAGGTCAAAGAGGTCGGCAACCAGCTCGAGCTCAAGTTTCCCGACCACATCCTGCGCAGCAACGGATGCTGGAGCCAGAACCCAGCCGTGAAGCTGACCGCGAGCTCGGTGGCCAACGGTCAGTGGAAGGCCGATTGTGCGACCGCCCAGGGAGACTCCAAGCGGGAGCTCGGTCACTACATCATCAGCGCGATCTCCGCGACCACGCTCGAGCTGCGCGAGGAGAGCGAGTACCTCTGGCAGCTGAAGACCTCGCACTGCACCGCCAAGGTACGCACGCTGCAGCGCCTCGAGCGCACGCACGGCGACGAGGCCAATACGCCGCCACCGGCCCCAGTCGCGACCCCCGAGCCCGCCTGCGTCCCCGGTCCCCTGGCGCGCATCAAGTTGCGCCCGCAGGAAGCTCGGATCCAGCCCGGTGAGCGCGTGTGCTTCAGCGCGCGTGGCTTCGACGCCCAGGGATGCGCCAGCGAGCTCGAGACGCGCGATCTGGAGTGGACGCTGGAGAAGGCGCCGGGCCTGCGCGGGACGCTCAACGCGGGGTGCTTTCGCGCCAGCGAGAGCACGGCGGAAGCCGAGGGCACGTTTCAGATCACCGCCCTGCGCGAGGGCAAGCGCGATCAGGTCACGGTGAGCGTTTCCATCGCAGACCTATCGGACATCACGGCCCGGCGTGATCAGGGAGGACCGAACGGGCTCTCGAACGAGGACTCCGCCTCGGGGGGCCTGGCGGGCGCGGGCGTGAAGGCTGTGGAGGTGCGCTCAGGCCCAGGGCTGGAATGGTTGCTGGCGGGTGCGGCGGCCGTGCTCGTGCTGGGGTCGCTCGCCGGTTGGCTGTGGTCTCGTCAGCGGGCTGCGGCTTCGGCGCCAGCGCCCAGGGCCGCCTCGCCCGTGGGTCCCCCCGCGAGCGCCAAGGGACCGTCGACGCCAGCTCAAGCTCAAGCCGCTGAACGGGTGACTCCGCCCGCAGCCACACCGGCAGCCCCGATCCCCGCCACTGTAGGGGGTGAGCCCATGATCTGCCCCCAGTGCCGTCGTGGCTATCCTCCGGGCTCGGAGCGCTGTCAGGGAGACGGGACGCGGTTGGTCCCCTACGCGACTTTCGTGCGAGATTCCAAGGTAAACGAGGGCCGTTCCTGCAGTGGGTGCGGCGCCGCGCTGGATGCCGATGCGCTGTTCTGCGGCAACTGCGGACGCCGCGTATGAGGCGCATTTTTTTTCCTAAGGTGCTCTAGGCAGCGGTGTCGAAGTTCTGTTAGCGTCCGCCCGCCACGGCCTACACGAGCACATGCTGCTCCATTGTGGGTAGAGGTTTCAGGGTGCCTTCGCTACTCCAAGCACCCACTGCTGAGGACCATCGTCCATGAAAATCGTCTGCGATAGTTGCGGAGCCAAATACTCGATTGCCGATGAAAAAGTCGCCGGCAAGGTGTTCAAGATTCGCTGCAAGAAGTGCAGTGCGGTGATCGTCGTCAAGGGCGACAACCAAGAAGAGGGCGACGAAGCCACGCGCGTGTACGACTACGGCGCCGAGGCGGTGTGGCACGTGGTTGTCGGCGGCGACCAGCAAGGTCCGTTGGCTCCGCGCCAGCTGGGCGAGATGCTCGCCGAGGGCAAGATCGACTGGGAAGCCTACGTGTGGCGCGAAGGCATGGACGGTTGGCAGCCTGCGAAGGACGTGGAGACGCTCGTCAGCGCCATCATGCAGGACGCCGAGGGCGCTCCGAGTCCCCAGGCGGCGCAGCCGGCCCAGAGCCAGCTGTTCGGCGGCTCGAGCGACATGGGAGCCGATCCCTTCGCCAGCAATGACGATGGTGGTCTCTCTGGCGTGATGGGCCAGTCTGCGGCGGCTTCGTCGAGCGGCGGCGGCGGTGGCGGTGACCTTTTCGCACGTTCGGCGCGCAGCCCGTTCGCAGGATCGGTTGACGACGATGAGCCGATGTCGAATGGACACCGTGGGAGTCCGCACGTGAGCGAAGCAGAGTCGATGACGGGTCAGCGCAACGAGAACTCGGTGTTGTTCTCGCTTTCCAACTTGCAGGCACTGGCGACCGGCTCGGGTAGCACGGCGGCCGCTCCGAAGGCCAAGGCAGGAATGGCGCAGGGCGAAGGGTCGGGTCTGATCGACATCCGCGCCCTCGCGAGCGCCACGCAGGCCGTCTCGAGCACCGCCAGCAATGGCTCGTCTCGCGAGAAGGTCGAAGACCTGATGTCCGTGGGCGCGGCCGGCACCGGCTTCTCCGCGGCGGCGTTTGCGGCCCCGGTGGCGGTCGACAAGGGAGACAACAGCAAGCTCCTGCTCGGTGGCATGGCTGGCGCCATCCTGCTGTTGGGCGCAGCGGTCGGCTACCTCGTCCTGCGTAGCCCCGCACCCGCGGATCCCATGGCGCAGGCCCCCGTGGCGGCCCAACCCGCTCTTGGCGCGGCGCTCCCCGCTGCTTCGGCAGCGGCCACGGCGCCCACGCCGTCGGCTCCCGTAGCGGAGGCCGCCGCGGCCCCGACTGCCGAAGCCCCCAGCAAGGCCAGCGCGGACGAAGAGTCCGACCGCGAAGAAAAGAGCGGCGGAAGCCATCGTTCGAAGCGTGGCAGCAGCGGCAGCAGCGGTGAGAGCACCGCCAGCGCTTCCAAGCCCGAGAAGGCTTCGGATCCGGCCCCGGCACCTGCCGAGAAGGCGCCTGCGAAGCAGAGCTCGGCCGACTCCTCCATCGACGACCTGCTCAGCGGCGCGCTCGGCGGCAAGGCCAAGCCCAAGCCGGCCGCTCCCGCCGCCAGTGAGAGCTTGGCGCCCACGCCGAGTCGCGACGAAGTCATGGCCGCGATGAAGTCCGTGACGCCCAAGGTCACGGCCTGTGGCGATGGCTCGGGCGGCGTGGCCAAGGCCAAGGTGACGGTCGCTGGCGCTACTGGGCGCGTCACGAGCGTCGAGGTGGACGGTCCCGCTCAGTCCTGCGTCACCAAGGAAGTGAGCAAGGCCAAGTTCCCGAAGTTCGCGAACAGCTCGTTCAACTTCACCTATCCCTTCAAGCTCTGATCGAGGCCCCGCACCAGCGGGCACAAGAACGAAGGCCGGGCGCAGCGAGCGCTCGGCCTTTTTCTTTTGAGTCGAAGCGGGCTCATCAGCCCGCGCGCAAGAACGGATGCGGGGCGCTTCAGTTCACCCCGGTGCGACTTCAGGCGTAGCCCTTGATGAACTCGAGCGCGGTGCGCACGCCGAAGCCCGTGCCGCCCTTGGGCGAGACGTCGTGCGGAGCCGCCAGGAACGCCGGGCCCGCGATATCCAGGTGGATCCACTTGGCGTCGCCCACGAACTCACGCAGGAACAGCGCAGCCGAGATGGATCCGCCGTAGCCGTCGCCCGTGTTCTTGATGTCGGCGATGGGGCTCTTGATGGTCTCCTTCAGGTCCTCGTCCAGGGGGAGCGGCCAGAAGGCCTCCCCAGAGCGCTTGGCAGCCGCCATGTAGCGATCGCGCAGGCTGTCGTCGGTGGCGTAGAGCCCGGCACGCCACTGCCCCAATGCGACCATGCAGGCGCCGGTCAGCGTCGCATGGTCGATCAATACGCTCGGCTGAAGCTTGCGTGCGTAGGTGAGCGCGTCCGCCAGGATCAGGCGGCCCTCGGCGTCGGTGTTCAACACCTCCACGGTCTTGCCATCCATGGAGCGGTAAACGTCGCCCGGCTTGAAGGCCTTGCCCCCCAACATGTTGTCCGTGGAAGGCACCACCGCGTGGACCTCTACCGGCAACTTGAGGCGTGCGGCCGCGACGACGATGGCGATGGTCGCCGCGCCACCTGCCATGTCGCACTTCATGGTCTCCATGGACTTGGCCGGCTTGATACTGAGCCCGCCAGCGTCGAACGTGAGGCCCTTGCCCACGAACACGAGCCTCGGCACCTTGCGCTTCAGCTTGGGGATGTAGGCCATGTGAATGAAGCGCGGCTCCTCATCACTGCCGGCGTTCACGGCCATCAATAGGTTCATGCCTTGCTTCGCGATCTCCTGCTTGCCCCACACGGTGCAGCGGATGCCGTGCTCGCGCGAGAGCTTGCGGGCTTCGTTCGCGAGGGCAGTAGAGGTCATCTCGTTCGGCGGCCGATTGACCAGATCGCGCGTGAGGTTGACGGCTTCGCCCAAGGTTTGCGCCTCGTCGACGGCCTGCTTGTCGGCGGTCGTGGGCTTGTGCGCCAACACCAGCGTGGTGCGCGGGCTGGGCTTGGGCTTGCGGGAACCCGTAAGGAACTCGGCGTAGCGATAGTCCCCCAGGAGAAGTCCTTCGGCGAGACACCGAAGCTGGGCAGGCTCCGAGGAGGGCACGAACACCGCCAAGGTCTTGAGGTCCTTGGCAACACGCGCCACCTGGACGCCCGCGAGCCTGAGCTCGTCGGCCAACCCTTCTTTGCCGGCCAGGGCCGTGATGCGCAGCTTCTTGGCGGCGATGCGCCCGAAGGTGTGCACGGTGAACGCCTGGCCCTTCTTGGCGCTGAAGTCTTCCTGTTTGGCGATCTTGAGCAGCTCTCCGCCGAGCGCGGCGTCGAGCTCGCGAAAGCTGGGCTGCTTGGAGAACTCGGCACCAGAGACGAACACGACCAGGAGATCCGCGTCGACGGCCGAGAGTGAAACCTGTGAAAGAGCGAGCTTCATGAGCGCATGGTGACACGGGCGACGAGCGCGACTCAAGACGACGGCGTGGCGCCGAGCGAGCACGCCAACTCCGCCGCTCGCGCCGCCGAAGCGACCGGACTTGGTGGAATCGGTTCGGGCATCGCGCGTGCTCTTCCTCCGTTCGCCGGCTTTTGGACCGGTGAGGAGAAGAGAAGAATGGAAACAACGACCAAGCGCATTCAGGCCGTGTACGCGGTGGTATCCAAGTCGAACGGCAAGGACTTGTTCCTGCGTGTGGGCAATGCCTTTCCCAATCGGGACGGGAGCACCACGTTGCTACTCGATGCGGTCCCCATCGGAGGCAAACTCCATGTGCGCGACTACCAACCCAAGGAGCACCCCGCGCATTCGGAGTCCGTGGCGTCGGCGCCCGCCCACGGCGAGCTCGAGCTCGTATGAGCCGCGCCCTGGCCCGCGTTTTGGTGGCCCTTTTTCTGGCGCTTCCAGCGGGCAGCGCCGCAGCCGAGCCAGCATCGCCAGCGGTTGGTGCCGCCCTCGAGGGCGGCGCAGAACCGCGGCGACCCATCGATCTCAACAGAGCGACTGAAGCGGAGCTGCTCGAGTTGCCAGGTGTGGGTCCCTCACGCGCGAAGGCAATCCTGGCCTTTCGCGAGAGCCACGGAGGCTTTCAAAGCGTCTCGCAGCTGCTCCGCATCAAGGGCTTCGGACGCGCGATGTTCAAGCGCCTGCGCCCCCTCTTGGTGGTCACCGTTCCAGGCCCCTAGCGTGCGCGCCGGGCGCGGCCCTTCGCCGCCCCGTGCGCGCACCTGATGGCGCAGGGTTGTCGTCTGCCATTGTCCCAAGACCCCGCTGGAGCAGTCCCAGGGCGAGAACCAAGTGGGCCGACCAGGCTGGCTCGCGGTAGGCTACGGGCGTGAAAGCAGCAGTCTCGATTCGACAGGCCACGCGGGCAGATCGGGCAACCGTGATGCGCTTCCATCGTGAGCTTTACGTGCGCTACCGGGACGAGATCACCCGGCCCGAGGTGCTGCCCCTGTTTGCCTACAAGGACCTCGACGGCACCCTCAGTGACGACGTCGATGGGCTGCTGCGCACCCAGGACGCCACCGTGCTCCTCGCCGAGCGGGACACGACTCCAGTGGGCTACGTGACGGGTCACGTGGAGAGCGATCCGAGGCGCGTCCTGCCACGCAAGGGCGTGATCGAGGACTGGTACGTGCTGCCCGCGGAGCGCGGTCAGGGCACCGGCAAGCTGCTGCTCGAGAGCTTGATCGAGCGCTTCCGCGGCGCAGGCTGCCACGTGGTGGAGTCCGGCACCTGGGCCTTCAACGAGGGCGCGCGCAAGGCGCACCTGGCGCTCGGCTTCAACGAGATCGAAGTGAAGTTCAGGAAACGTCTTTGAGCGCGTCGAGCAGGCGCCGGATCGGCTCGCGCTGCAGCTTGAAGGCCGCCACGTTGGCGATGACCACGGAGGAGATGTCCACCACGTTCTCGAACACCTCGAGCCCGTTCTGGCGCAACGTCTCCCCGGTCTCCACCAGGTCCACGATGACATCGGACAGGCCGGTGATGGGTGCCAGCTCGACCGAGCCCTGGAGATAGATGATCTCCACCTGCCGGCGCTGTTCGCGGTAGTAGCGCGTGGCGATGTTCACGAACTTGGTCCCCACCCGCAGCGGGCGTGGGGTATCGGCGGAAGGCGCCCGGCCGCTGAGCCCGCAGACGGCCATCTTGCAGCGCCCGATGCCCAGATCGAGTGGCACGTAGAGGTCGTACTCACGCTCGAGCAACACGTCGCGCCCCACCACGCCCAGGTCGGCGGCTCCGTACTCCACGTAGGTCGGGACGTCGTCGGGCTTGAGCAGCAAGAAGCGCACGGCACCATCGGGCGTGCTGCGCACCAGCCGACGGTCCTCCGAGAGCAGCACTTGCGGGTCTACCCCCGCCCTTGCAAAGCGCGCGGCCAGGGACTTGAGCACGCGCCCCTTGGGGACGGCGATGGTGACGGTGGCTGGCGACGCGGTGCTCATGGTCTCCTCGGGACTCGGCCGGGCGGGTTACCAGAGCCTTCGGGGGGCAGCAAGCCGCTAGCACTGCCCGCACTAGGCCAGGCGCAGGCCGAGCGCGAAGGCGATCCAGCCGAGCAGCAACATGAGCCCGCTACGCCGTGCGATGCGCCGCATCACGCGGCCCCGCTCGTCGACCCCACGCAGTAGGAACACGGCCGCCGCTACCACCCAGGTGACGCACCCGGCGAAGGCGAACACCACCCAAAACGAGTTGGGCGAGCGCCCCTTGAGCAGGCTCAAGTAGAGGGCCCGCCGCTCGGCTTCGGGCCGGCCCGCGTCGATCTCGGCGGGTGGCTCACGCACCATGAGGGCGGCAATGCGCTCGTCGGCGCGCCGCAGCCTCTCGGGTTCGAGGGTGACGAAGCCCTGACTGGCGTGGATGGCGGCATGAATGGCTCGCTGCGCGGAGAGCGCGTCGGGGAGGTCACCGCGCGCCTCCAGGGCCTCGCCCAGCTGCTCGAGCGAGCCCAGGGAGTCGCGGGCGAACACGTTGCCCGGGGCGTTCCAGCGGGCCGAGCGCCGAAACCCTGCGACGGCGGCCGGATAGTCCCCGCGCGCGAGCGCCCGTCGTGCGGCGAGCCCCTCACTGCGCGCCTCGAGCATGGCACGCGCGGCCATCACCAGGCACAGCACGCAGGCGCATAGCAAGGCGATGGCCAGGGTCCGCGCGTAGGGCGAGAACAATCTCATAGGAAGTCGCGGCGCTCGAAGACGAAGGCCGCTGCCGCCAGCAACAAGAGCGCGTAGAGCACCCCATAGACGCTGCTCTTCGCGACGTACTGCCACAGCACCGCGGAGCTCTCGTCGTACAGCAGCGAGCGGCCGGGCACGTAAAGCTGCAGGTTCGGGAGCACCTCGGCGGCCCCGTGCAGCAAGCCCCGCACGGTGTCGTTGAGCTGCTTGCTCTGCATGGTGGCCATGTCGTCGGCGGAGCGCCCCGCAAGCCAGACCCCGATGGTGAACACGCCCGTGAGAAAGGGCGTGGAGAACGCCGAGAACAAGAGCGCCACTGCAGCCAAAACCAGGACCTCCACGATGGTCAATGCGAGCTGCGCGAGGACGGGCTGGAGCGCGCGATCGGTGCGGCTGAGGAGGAACGAGCACGCCCCCAGGGCCACCAGCGAGAAGGGGATCAGCACCGCAGTGCGATCACGCGCCTTCCAGACCCACAGCCCCAACAAGAGCGGCAGCCCCAGCAGTACACCCAGCGCGAGGCCCATGTCGACGCCAGCCTGAACGCTCGTGATCCACAACTGAAGCGCGCCCATCAACGCCACGAAGACAGCCGCCGTGAACAAGATGCCGGCGTACTTCCCGAGCAGGAACTCGGCGCGTCGGATGGGCTTGGGCAAGATCACGTAGAGGGTCTTGCGCTCGATCTCCTTGTACAGCAGGGACGACCCCAGGAAGACCGCGACGACCACCGAGAACAGCGAGATGGAGGCGAGCCCGATGTCCGCGACGACGCGCTCCTGCTCGTGCAGCGAGAGCTGCGCCAGGGCCAAGGTGAAGAACAGCACCGCGCACGCGAAGCCGAGCACGCCGTACAGCACGCGATCGCGGACGGCTTCTCGAAAGGTGTTGAGCGCTATGGCGTAGATGCGGGACACGGCGCCATCTTACATGAGGGCGGCGCCGGTGGCGTAGACCGCGAGTTCGTCCAGAAACGCCAGCCACAGCGCTCCTCCGACGAGTCCGCCCACCGTGCGCGAGAGCCGCGGCGAACAGCCCGGCCAAAGGCGCAGCAGGAAGACCGACAGGCCCTGCCCCAAGTGGACGCAGGTAGCCGAGATCCCCACCACATAGCCTGCCGCGCCGAGCGGTGTTCCGGTCTGGTCGAGCATGGCCCCGAACACCGCGAAGGCCCGCCCCGCGGGGAGGAAAGGGTGCCAGACGCCGAGCACGTGAACGCACAGGAAGGCGCCCGTGAGCAGGCCGGTGATGGCCTGAAAGCGACGGAAGGCGGGCGAGGCGTAGCCGGCTTGGGCAGCGGGTCGCAGGCCTCCCCGGGCGAGCAGCCAGAGGGCACACCCCGCATGGAGCAGAAGCGGCAACACCACCAGCAGGAGCTCCACGACCCCGTGCCCCGTGGCGTCGAGACGGGCCAACATCGCGTCTCGCCCTGCGCGCACGGCACTCTGCTGCCAGGCATGGAACAGCGCGAACCCCACCAGGGGCAGCCCGCCGCTGAGCGAATGGAGCCTGCGCACCCGGTCGAGTCCATCGCGCGCAGGTCTCGTGAAGGGTGCCGGCTCTGCCATCTCTGAAGCTGAATCTTGCGGAGCGCGGTCGCGCCTGGTCAAGGGATGGACCGTCCGAGGGGCGGTCGGAGCGCGAGCGAGCGACACGCGGGGGTGGGCGAAACCCCGGCTTGGGAGGGGGTCGTGCTATCCATCCGGCCGTGCCGATGTCGCCAGCGGGTCTTCGAGAGAGCGTGCACCCCGCACTGTTGGCCGGCGTGGGGGGCGGCTTGCTCGCCCTCAGCGGCGAACCCTGGTCGTGGAACCTGCTGGGCTTTCTGAGCCTGGGGCTGTTGCTCGAGGCCCTGGAGCGCAGCGGACGTCGCGCGCGTCCCGTGCTGACGAGCGGGCTCGTGGGCCTGGCCTTCGGTGCCGTGGTGAACGGCATTGCGCTCTATTCCATAGGCTCGCTGTTGCAGGCGTTCGGCGGGTTCTCTCCGCTCGTAGCCTGGCCCATCGCCTGCCTGGCGTTTGCGGCCCAGGGCTTGCCCTACGCTGCTTGCGGCGTCCTCACGACCTACTGCGCGCGGGCCGGCCTCCCCCGCTGGCTTAGCTTTCCTGCTTGCTTGGTGCTCGCGCTGTGGCTGACGCCGCAATTGTTTCCATGGCGCCCCTCGGCACCGCAGGTGGACTTCCTGTGGTTCGTGCAGATCGCCGACCTCGGAGGTCAGGCGCTGCTCGACCTGTGTATGGCCGCGGTCGCGAGCGGCACCTGGCAGGCCCTGCGCTCGCTCAAGCCGCAGCGCGAGGCCGCGTGGGCGCCCGCCATCGTGGCCGGGCTGTCCCTGGCCCTCCCGTGCGGCTACGGCTACCTCCGCCTCGGCCAGGTGCGAAGCGCGCGCAACGACGCGCAGGCCGTGCGCGTGGGCGTGGTGCAGAGCAACGTGGGCATTCAGCTCAAGCATGATCCCGCGCGCTCGCTGGAGATCCTGGCGGACCTGAAGCGCCTCACGGGCAAGCTCGAGCGTCAGGGCAGCCAGCTCACGGTGTGGGCGGAGACGGCCTACCCTTACGCGCTCCTGCGCTCGCGTGGCGCGCAGCCGGACGACGAGCGCACCATCGTGGACGCGAGCGTACGTGGGCCCGTGTTGATCGGCGCCGTGACCTACAGCGAGCGGGGCGGGGTGCAGAGCAAATACAACACCGCCTGGCTCTTGCGCGAAAACGGGCGCTTCGGCGATCGCGTCGACAAGTCACGCCTGTTGGCGTTCGGCGAGTACGTGCCGTTCTGGAGCTACCTGCCGCCGTTGCAGGAGAAGTATCCGTCGCCCGGCTTCGAGGCGGGCGAGAACGACGTGATTCGCGTGCATCCGGCGGGCAGCGCGGGCAGCCTCCGCTTCGGAATTTTGATCTGCTACGAGGACCTGTTCGCCGACCTGGCCCGCAAGGTCGTCGAGCGGCGCGCCGACGTGCTGTTGAACATGACCAACGACGCGTGGTTCGGCGATAGCAACGAGCCCGCGCTGCACGACATGGTGGCGCGGTTGCGGGCCGTGGAGACCCGACGCGACCTGGTGCGCGTGGTCAACACCGGGGTTTCGAGCGTCTCGAGCGCGACCGGAGAGCTGCTACTGCGCACCCGAACGTTCACCCAGGCGAGCTTCGTGGCCGACGTGCGGATCATGTCCGAGATCACGCCGTACACGTGCTGGGGCGACTGGCTACCGCCGCTGCTGGCGTGTGTTTTGGCGGCGGCGCTCGTGCGCCGCAGGCTCAGGAGAGCACCCTGAGCGAACGCTTGTGAGCGTCGGGGCTCCACTCGTAGTGGAAGCGTGGGTCGTTCAAGAGATCTTGGTAGCTGCCGAAGACGGCGCGCGAATCGTGCACCGTGTCGAGCGGTTCGCGCTCGTCGATCGCACCGGGATTGGCGTCGAAGGTTCGGAGCACCTGGTAGCGTGTGCTGCGCTCCCCGGGCACGCGCCCGCTGTCGCGGATCAAGCGACGTAGGGTCCGCGGCGCGACCAACTGGCCGTGTTGAGCCCCCGCAGCGGTGGAAATGCTCTCGTTCATCAGGGTGCCGCCGAGGTCGTTGACCCCCGACGACAACAAGCTCTGAGCCGTGCGCAGCCCTTCCTTGACCCACGAAGCCTGGATGTTCTTGAAGGTCGCCCCGAGCATCAAGCGCGCCGTGGCGTACAGGCGCACGATGGCGTCGCCCGTGGGGCCCGCCGAGACCGCTCCATCCTGGTCTTCCAGGAACAACGGGGCCTCCGCGTGCACGAAGGACAGCGGCACGAACTCCGTGAACCCGCCGCTGCGCTTCTGCAGGTCGCGCAGCAACGCCAGGTGAGCCACGCGATCGCGCGCGGTCTCCACGTGCCCGAACATCATGGTGGACGTGGTCGGGATCCCGAGCTCGTGGGCGGTGGTGATCACGTCGATCCACTGCTGCGTGGAGATCCGCCCGGGCGCGATGCGCGCGCGGATGCCGTCGTCCAGGATCTCGGCGGACGTGCCAGGCAAAGACCCGAGACCGGCCTCCTTGAGCTCGAGCAAGAACTCCCGCACCGGCACCCGCGAGAGAGCGGCGCCGTACTTGATCTCCTCTGGCGAGAACGCATGGATATGGAGCTCGGGCAGGGCTCGCTTCACAGCGCGAACGATCTCGACGTAGAGACGTCCCTGAGCCTCCGGCAACAAGCCGGCCTGGAGACAGACCTCCGTCGCCCCGAAGTCCCGCGCCTGTTGCGCGCGCCGCACCACTTCCTCGGTGCTCAAGAGGTAGCCCTGTTCGCTGCGCAGATCGCGCGAGAACGCGCAGAACTTGCAGGCCTTCACGCAGACGTTGGTGAAGTTGATGTTGCGATTGACGACGTAGGTCACCACGTCCCCGACTTGCCGCGTGCGCAGCTCGTCGGCCACGGCGCCGAGCGCCAGGAGATCGCGCCCGCGGGCCGCATCGAGCTCGAGCGCCGATTCCACGTCGAGCTCGCGCCCTTCCAGGCACGCCTCGAGCACCGCGCGCACGCGCGCAGATACCGGGCGGAGCAATCCTTCCAGCGCCGTCATGGGGAAGCTCTCCCTGCTGGCTCGACCTCCGAGTTGGTGAGCCCCGGGCCCGCATCGCTCGCGAGGATCGGCAGCAGCCGCTCTCCTTGCTCCGGGGCCAGACGGTCCGCCCGCGTCACGCGCGCTAGGCGCTGACGCTCCCGCTCCAGGGTGTCGCGCAGGCGAGCGTCCACGAAGGCCTCGTCGGCGGCGAAGCGCGGGTAGATGGGCAAGCGCGGCGCAAGCGAGAATCCAAGCGCACCGCACTGCTCCGCAAGGCGCGCGAGGTGCGGCCAGGGATGGCCCGGGTTGATGTAGTCCGGCGTGACGGGAGAGATGCCCCCGAAGTCGTTGATGCCCGCCTGGATCAGGAGCTCTGTGGCGTGGGGATTGAGGTTCGGCGGGGCTTGCACGCTGACCTCGTCGGGCAGGATCAAGCGCGCCAAGGCCACCGCGTGGGCGATTTCGAGATCTTCGGGCTCGGGTGCGCTCGCCATCGGGGTCTCGGGCTTGGTGCGGAAGTTCTGCACGATGACTTCCTGGATGTGACCGTGCTCCGCGTGCAGCGCCCGGATGGCGAGCAGGCTCTGCACACGCTCGAGGCGCGTCTCCCCGATGCCGAGCAGGATGCCGCTGGTGAACGGAATCTTGAGCTCACCAGCCTCGCGCGTCATGCGCACGCGCAGCTCGGGTCGCTTGTCGCGAGCGCGGTGGTGGGGCATTCCCTTCTCGCAGAGGCGTGGGCTGATGTTCTCGAGCATCAAGCCGAAGCTCACGTTCAGCGGACGCAGACGCGACAGCTCGTCGCGGGTCAAGAGTCCCGCGTTCGTGTGCGGCAAGAGGTCGAGCGCGAGCGCCTGCTCCGCGGCCCAGGCCAGATAGTCCACCGTCGAGACGCAACCGAACTCGGCCAGCTCGCTGCGATAGCTCGGGAACACGCTCTCGGGTCGATCGCCGAGGCAGAACAGGGCCTCGCAAGCGCCGGCCTGTCGACCTCGATCGAGCCACTCACGGACCTCGTGTGGGCGCATGGTCCAGGCTCCGGGATCGCCGGGTGAGCGTCGAAAGGAGCAGTAGTCGCAGACGTCGCGACAGAGGTTCGTGAGGGGCAGGAAGACCTTGGGCGAGAAGGTCAGCTGCGTACCGTAGGCGCGATTGCGGCGCGTCGCGGCGGCTTCGCACAGCGCCGGCAAGTCGGCGTGCGTGAGCTCGGCCAGCGCGAGCGCGTCTTGCTCGAGCAACAAGCCATCGAGAGCTCGCGTCAGCACCGCGGAGAGACTGCTCGGCATCGACGACGACGTTGCCATGGGCCCCAGGCCCCGTCCAGCCAGGCTCGGGCGGGCGCGCCACAGGTGCGGTGAGCCATGTTTTGGGGCTCGCCCCCCGAGCCGGACGAGACCCGGTGCGCGGCCTCTGGAAGCCTGCGGGGCGACCGCCGTTCGGATATGCTCGCGGCGATGTTCGCGCGACGCGTATGGCTGCTCTCGGCAGGTGTATTGCTCCTGGTCTCGAGCCTGTTCCTCGCGGCCTCCCAGGTGAATCAGCTCGAACGCCGTGAGCTCGAGCACGAGAGCCCGTGGCGCTCTTTGGCCGCGCTTGAGGGGCAGCCCGGCTCCACCCGCATCAGCGCGCGCCTCACCGAAGTCACGCTAGACGCGGGAGAGGAGGCCGTCTTCGAGCTGTGCTCACGCGATCAGCTCGCGAAAGAAGCTTGGGCCGATCGCCTGGACGTGATGGTTTGGCAACCCGATACGCAGCGGCTCGAGCTGAAGATTGCGCTCGACGCGCCCCACCTCGCACTCGGCAAGCGCGCGCCCGACCGCAGCTGCCTCACCTTGGGCGGCGGGCTCGTGCAGCGCGGCGGCAAGTACGCGGTGGACCTGGTCTGGGCGGGCAAACCTGTGCTCGCGGAGTCACAGCGAAACGTCCCCCTGAAGGCTCGCGTGCTGGCCAAACGCCCCCTGAACGCCCGCGACGCCTTGCTCGTGCTCGGCGCCGCGCTCGGGGCCCTGCTCAGCGTACTGGCCGGTTTTGCCAACCCGGAGCCGCGACACGAGAGCGCGCGGCGCGGCCCCATCTGGGCGCTTGCGGCGAGCATTTTGGCGAGCGTGCTCACCGTGCTGGCCACACGTCTCCCGCTGTCCGGTGCGGTCGGCGGCCTGGTCCGCGGACTCTTGCTGGCAGCCATCCAAGTCGGCATCGCGTGGGCCTTCGCGCGCCTCATCTACAAGCTCCCACGCGCGGGCCTTTCCCTCTATGCGCCCGAGCGTCACGTGGGCGCCTGGCTGTTCGGTGCCATGGCGGCGGCCCTTTGTCTGCGCCCCATGGCGCGCCTGGCCCTCGCGCTGATTCCGGCCACCGGCGAAGCGCCCATCGAGGCCTTCATTTCCTGGCCGAGCGGTGCTCTCGCCTTCGCCGCCCTGGGCATGGTTGTTCCCCTGGCGGAGGAGCTGTTCTTCCGCGGCCTGGTCTACGGTGCACTGGTCCCGCTCGGGCGTACCGCGGCCATCGTGGTGACGACACTGCTGTTTGCAGCGGTGCACGCACCGCAGACCTGGGGCAACTGGGGCGCCCTGTTGGCCGTCACGGTCACCGGCGCTGTCCTGACCTGCCTGCGGGCGGTCTCTGGCTCGGCCTTGGTGCCGGCCGTCGCCCACCTCCTGTACAACCTCACACTCTGGAGCGACTCCTTTCGTGGTTGAGCTCGCAAGCGCGGGCCCCGGGCGGTGCGCCTGCGAGGTGCGCGCTTCGGCGGCTCGCACTATGGTGGTCGCGGCCATGTCGCAACGCGGCGTTCTCTCGCATCCCCCCGTCATCGAGGTCGATCTGCTGGCGGACCACGCGCCTGCGCGGACCGAGGCGAGTTTCCTGTGGGTACGCCATGTCACGCTGCAGAACCGCTACGCGGATGGGCACCGCAGCAAGGCCTACGAGTACTTCATGGTGGAGCGCACCCTGCTCGACGCGGTCGCCATCGTGCTCTTTCGACGCGACGATGCGGGCGGCGTCGAGGTCGTGCTGCGCTCGCAGCTGCGGCCACCGCTCGCCTTTCGGCACACCTACGATGTCCCGTTGCTGGCTCCGGGCACGGGCGCAGTGCAGTGGGAAATCCCGGCAGGCCTGATCGAGCTCGGCGAGCGCGGTGAGGCGGGCCTGTTTCGACGCGCCAGCGCGGAGGTGCTCGAAGAGGTCGGATTCGTATTGCCACCCGAGCGTTTCTCGATGCTGGGACCCGCCTCCAGCTTGAGTCCTGGACTGTTGGCCGAGAAGCTGCATTTCGTGTGCGCCGAGCTGCGAGCCGGGGACCAACGCGTCAGCGCAGCTGGCGACGGACATGCCGTGGAGGAGGGATCCGTCAGCGTGTTCGTTCCGCTCGCCGAAGCCGTGGCCGCCGTGGATGCGGGCTTGGTGCACGACGTGAAGACCGAAGTAGGCCTCGCGCGCCTGGCGCGTTTGGTCGGAGCTCCGTGATGGCGCGCGCCAAGAAAATCGTCCGCCCGAGCCGCCCTCGGGCCAAGATCGAGAAGTCCCCTCGCGCGCGTCGCAGCGTAAAGAGCGCGCCGCGGGTGTTGGTGATCTACAAGAAGTCGACCTATCAGCTCTGGGTCTCCGAGCGCAAGAACCCCCACGCGCGGGCGCTGCTCAAGCGCAAGGACCGCTCCGTGGAGCGCATGTTGGCCGCCCACGAAGACCACGTGCACACCATCCAAGCTGCGCGCGGCATCCTCGACGACCTCGGGGTCGATGCCGTCTTCCGCTACCGGGCCGACGCCGACCGCGCCGAGAATTTCGATCTGGTGATCACGCTCGGCGGCGATGGCACGCTGCTCTGGGCGTCTCACCTGGTGGGCAAGCAGCCGATGCTTGCCATCAACACGGCTCCCCAGGACAGCATCGGCTACTTCTGCGGCGGCACCAAGGACACGCTCGAAGAGTCGCTGCGCGCCGCCGTCGAAGGCACCCTGCCCGCCCACCAGCTCACGCGCATGCAAATCGCGCTCGATGGCGACGTCCTCTCGCGTCGCGTCCTCAACGACGTGCTGTTCTGCCACGAGTGTCCCGCGGCCACGACGCGCTACCTGATCCGCCACGGCCAGCGTGAAGAGGACCAGCGTTCGAGCGGCGTCTGGGTAGGTCCGGCGGCGGGCTCCACGGCGGCCCAGCGCTCGGCGGGCGGCAAAGTCTTGCCCCTCGACTCCAGCCAAATGCAGTTCGTGGTGCGCGAACCCTACATGCCCAACGGCACCCGCTACGGCTTGGTGAGGGGTCTCTTGGGGCCCGACGAAGAGCTCCAGATCACCAGCAAGATCCACGGGGGTAGGCTGTACGTGGATGGCCCACATCTTCGACGCAAGGTGGACCTCGGCAGCATCATCATGCTGAAGCGCTCTCCCGAACCGCTCACCCTGCTTGGCTTTCGGGCTCGACGACGCCCTTCGGGGTGAATCGCGCAGAGCCTGCGCAAGTCGGTAAAGTCTGCTCGGGGGGCGTGCAGTCTTGACCACACCGTGAAATGAATTTCGCGGTCGGACGTGACGCAGCGTAAGACCTTACTCAGCGCCAACGGGCCATTTCTCCAGAAACAAGCGGTTTTCGAGCTCTAGCGGTGCCTCACCCCGACTCGGGCATGGAACCTGCTTTGCCGCTGACCCATGCGAATCACGCGCACTCGTCTCCTCATTCTCCTTTCGACGCTCCTGACCATCCTCCCCACGACTGCCTGGGCGGCCGACGTCGCCATCTTCCCGGCCGAGACCAGCAACCTCGCCCCCGCAGACAACCTGGCGGTGGGTGAATTGCTTGCCCAGGCCTACGCCGGCGTGTCCCGGCAGGCCGTGCTGTCCCCGGTCCGCACCGAGTATGCGGTCGCGCATGCCACTACCTACGAGGGCGCGGCCCAGAGCCTCGGGGTCACGGAGTACGTTCGGACGAGCACGCTGGCGGTGGGTCGCCTGATCGTCATCACGGCCACTCGCTACACCTCGGACGGCACCTTCGTCTACCAGTCCAAGATGACGGCGCACTCCATGGAAGACTTGCCCGCCATCAGCGACCGCATGGCCAAGGCGCTCTGGCATCGCGTGGACGACTCCGAGGTCCGCACCCGCGACAACGTGGTGCAGGACGAAGCGCGCGTGAAGCCGCGCGTCGCCAGCGAGAAGGTGTTCGGCTTCAAGACGGGTGTCTACTTCCCCATGGCGCGGGGCGCCAAGTTCGACACCTCGATCGGTCTGCAGTTCGATATCCGCTTCGAGATGGACCGCTTCTTCCTCGAGTTCGCCGCGGGCTTCATCTTTCCGACCAGCTTCGCCGATAACACCTGCAGCAGCTACGACGAGAGCGCCGGCTACTGCACCGGCAGCGACCGCAAGCACGGTACCGTGGGCGGCTTCACGGGTGAAATCGGCGCCAGCTACTTCCTCACCAACGGCAACGCCGCGCCTTACATCGGTATTGGCTTGATTCCGCGCCTCACGGTGGACATCAACAACGACGTCGCGAACATGCTCGCCTACGCGCAGCTCGGCATCATGTTGCCACGCGATTCTTCGATCCGGTTCTACGGTGACTTCCGCGCGTCGCAGGGCTTGCTCGAGACTCATCTCGAGAACGGCGCCGGGGTGCACACCACCGAGCTGACCCTCCACGTGGGCTTCGGCTGGTGATCGCGCGGGCCTCGGAGCGGACGGCTACCGGGCGCCCCTAGAGTCCCTCGAGGTCCTGCGGTCCATCGACGTCGAAGCACAAGCCTGGCGCGCGCAGCACGCGGACCTCGCAGCCATGGGCCTCGGCCCGCGCGAGGTGCTGCTGAAAGCTATCGCCGCGACCGAAGCAGCTGGCGAACAAGGTGGGCGGCTTGAGTGCGAGGACGTTGGTGCCGGCCTCGCCGCCGTCCGGTGACACCGCCACCGGCGCGCTTTTCAGGGCCTCGACGACGGTGCGGATTTCATCCGCCGCCAGGTGCGGCAAATCCGCCATGCAAACCAGGGCAGCCTCGGCACCGAGCGCAGCCGCGCGCGCGAGACCCGCGTCGATGATTTGCGCGAGTGTGAAGCCGGGAGCATCGCGCAAGACCTGGGCCCCGCGTGCGAGGGCCAGCGCTTCGACTTCGGGGTCGTCGGTAAGCACGAGCACGTTGGCGAGGGTCGGCACCTGCTGCAGCGTGCTCACGACGTGCTCGAAGAGTCCCCGCGCGAAGGCGGCTCGCACGGGGTCGCTGAGCACCTCACCCAGGCGCGATTTGGCGCGCTGGAACCCCTTGGCAGGCAGCACCGCCCAGATGGCACTCACCGGAGCCCCTCCACGAAGGCGAGTACCTCGCGCGCGAGGCGCAAGCGGTCCGCTTTGCCGCCCATCACGGTGGAGGCGGCGTAGCTCGGGATGGACAGGCCGTGCTCGTCACCATGCTCGACCACGATGCCCGACAGCAGCCCTGCGTAGTGCTCCACGATCGCCGCGGGCGACGCCACGCGGTGCGCGAGTCTCGGGATCATCTCGGCCAGTGGGCCCTTCACTGCGCGGCCACCGACGATCGGTGACACCGTGACGACGAGCTTGTCCTGCAGCGCATCGCGCACGCCTCCGAGGGTCAAGATCGGATCCACCGACACATAGGGATTGGAGGGGCCGATCAGCACCAGCTCCGCCTCCGCCAGGGCCGTCAACACCCGCGCGCTCGCCTGGGCCTCACCGCGGAAGCGCACGGAACGCACGCTGGGCGCGCGATGCTCCACGAGCCAGCGCTGAAAGGGCAGCTCTCCGTGCTCGAGCGTGTCGATCCAGGTGGGTCTGGGGGCGTCGCACATCGGGAGCACACGCGGCTTCACGCCATGGAGCTCGAACAAGCGCGCGGTCACCGAGCTCAAAGACTCCCCCGCCGCCAATGCCTGCGTTCTCAGGAGGTGCGTGGCCAGGTCGCGATCGCCGAGCCCAAACCAGGCGTCGGCACCCAGCTCGCGCATGCGTTCGAGGGTACGGAAGGATTCGTCGCGCAGGCCCCAGCCGCGGGCTTCGTCGGCCACGTCGGCCAACGTGTACATCACGGTGTCGAGATCCGGGCAGATCGTGAGGCCCCAGTGGGTGAAGTCATCGCCAGTGTTGACCACGACCGTGAGCGATTCCGGGGCCAGCGCCTGGGCGACCCCGTGCAACAGGCGGGCGCCACCCACGCCTCCCGAGAGAAACACGACGCGATGAAATGGCGCGCTCATGCGTACAAATCCTGCTTGGGCGTGCGCAACAGCTCGCTGGCACGCGACTCGACCGCATGAAAGGAGAGGCCCCGCACCAGCACCACCGGCCTCGCTTCATCGGCCTGGCCGGCCACCAAGTCGGCCGCAGCAGCCACCTGGTCCGCGAGCGCGGTGAGCGTGGACTCGAGCTTGCGACCATCGAGATCGGCGCGTCCGATTTGGTTGTGAAGGGCTGGCAAGCCGGAGACGCCGAGCGCGATGCCCACCGTGCCCTGACGAAAGGGGCGACCATGCGAATCGCTGACCACCACTCCGAGCGACACGTCGTAGCGACGCTCGAGGGCCTCGCGGGTGCGTTGTGCGCAGCGATCTGGGTCCTCGGGCAACAGCAGCGCCCAGGGGCCCTCGCCCGTATGGGAGCTCTGCGGAGGTAGCGCGTTGCTGAGGTCGATGCCCGCGTTGGCCGACACGAAGCCGAGTCGATGGCGCACGATGATCACGTTGGGCGCGGTACGCGAGACCTCGGTGCTCTCACGCAAGATGAGCTGCACCAAACGGGCATCCTTGCCCACCTCGCGCGCGAGCTGTTCGGCCTGAATGTCCGGCTCGATGGTCGACACGTCCACGAAGCGACCTTCGGCGCGCGAGAACAGCTTGGACGTCACCACCAGCACATCGCCCTGCTGCAGCGAGATCTCCGCGCGCTCGAGCGCCGCCATGATCAGTCCCGGCACGTCGTCGCCCGGCGCGACGCGCGGAATACCCGAAAGCGCGGTAAGCGTCAGGCTGCTGGCGCAGCTCACGGCAGGCTGTTGGGCCTGGCTCACGATTGCCCGGGCAGTCCGATGATGCGGATGCCGGCCCCGTCGCTATGGTAACGCTTGTTCAGATACAAGAGCACCGGCGTCAGGCTCTCGAGGGCCACGGCGTTACGCAGGGGACCCGCGTCATAGGCGCGCAAGCCGAGATCCGACACCAAAGCGATGGTGACGTCTTTGCTGGGTAGATCGTCTCCGCATACCAAAACGTCACAAGCGAACTCATGCGAGTGGTCTCCCAGGTGCGACGAGCTGACGTGATGCAGAGTGGCCACCAACCGCACCTCGCCTCCCAGGATTTCCGCGGCCTCTTGGGCCGCAGAGACACCCTTGGGCAGATGAACCTCGCGCACCTTGGGCGGAGCCAGGGGCACGGTGATGTCGATCACCAGCTTGCCCACCAGGTCGGCCTTGAGCTCGCGGAGGGTGTCGGCGTGGGCTCCGTAGGGCACGCACAGCACCACCACATCGGCGTCCTGCACGATGGATTGGTTGTCGCCACCTGTGATGACGACGCCGGCGGTCTGCGAGAGCTCCTTGGCCTTTTCGACGGCGCGCGCAGCATCGCGGGAACCCACGGAGACCACGTGCCCTGCCTTGGCCCAACGCACGCTCAGGCCCGTTCCTTCCCGCCCAGTTCCACCGACCAACCCGAGTTTCATGGGTGCACTTTCTTCCGCAAATTTCGCCCACCTAGGTGAGCTATCCGTGTTCTGCTTACGCGACTGAATCGTGAGTGTAGCGCAGCATGTCGCCTTCCGGGTCGCACGCTGCCGAGGGCTCAGGAGAAGGCATGCATAGTCCAGGTTTCTCGAGGTTTCTCACGGTTTCCCTGCTCGTTCTGGCTAGCCTGCTCGGCGGCACGGCGCGCGCACAGGACCTGCGCAAGCCCGTCCCCAAGCCCCTCGAACCGTGGGTCCCGTGGGTGCTCGATGACCTGGGCGAGCAGCAGTGTCCGCAGATCGACGACCTGCGCGTGTGCGTGTGGACGACACGGGTCACGCTCGACGCCACGGACGCCGGAGCCAGCTTCACGCTCGCGATGACGGTGGACCGCAAGGGCTACGTGGAGCTGCCAGGCTCCCGGGAACGCTGGCCGGAGGACGTGCGCGTGGACGGCCAGCCGCGAGCCACCCTGCAGAGCAGCGACGGAACCCGACCCATCGTAGAGCTCAGCCCCGGCACCCACAGCATCAGCGGACGCTTCGTGTGGAGCAGCCTGCCCGATTCGTTGCAGATGCCAGCCGACCTCGGGAGCCTGGCCCTGCGCGTGAAAGGCACGCCCATCGCCTTTCCCAAGCGCGAAAAGGATGGCCTCGTGTGGCTAGGCGGTGGCGGCAACGACGCCGCGGAGGAGGAGCGCCTCGAGCTCAGCGTGCACCGCATGATCGAGGACGGCGTGCCACTCGTGCTTCACACGCGCGTGCGCGTCTCGGCGGGCGGCAAGGCACGGGAGATCGTGCTGCCCAACGTGCTGGTTGCGGGCACGCGGCCCGTGGAGCTGAGCGCCAACCTGCCGGCGCAGCTGAGCCCCGAGGGCGCGCTGCGCATCCAGGCCCAGGCCGGCGACTACCAGGTGGAGATTCGTGCGGTGGTGCCGAGTCCCCTCGAGGTGCTCAGCGCTCCGAACGCCGCCGCGCCCTGGCCCGACCATGAAATCTGGGTCTTCCGCGCGGACGATCGACTGCGTCACGTGGAGTTGAGCGGAGCCCCCCAGGTGGACGCGGCCCGCACCGACCTCGCGCCAGACTGGGCCCATCTGCCCGCCTATTCCGTGGGACCCGGCGTGGGCTTGCGCATCGAGACCAAGCGACGCGGTGAACCGGAGCCCGCGCCCAACCAGATCCATCTTTCGCGCGCGCTCTGGCTCGACCTCGACGGCGAGGGCTACACGGTGCGCGATCACATGAGCGGCGCGATGAACCGCGACTTTCGCGTGGACCTCACTCGGGGCAACCTGGGTCACGCCTTCGTGGACGGGGCCGACCAGGTGATCACCGTGCACGACAAGAAGAGCGGCGTGGAGATCCGCCAGGGGAACTTCGACCTCAAGGCCGAGTGGCGCATGGACCAGGGTCGCAACGAGCTCGCTGCCGTGGGCTACGAGCAGGACGTGCACCAGCTCAGCACGGAGCTGAACCTGCCGCCCGGCTTCAAGCTGCTCGGCAGCAGCGGCGTGGACAACCTGCCTGGCACCTGGCTCGACGAGTGGGACCTGTTCGACTTCTTCTTCGTGCTGTTGCTCTCGTTGGCGGTGGCGAAGATCGCGGGCCGCTTCTTCTTCCCGCTCGCCATCGTGACGCTGGTGCTGACGCACAGTGAACCGGAGGCGCCCGCCTTGGCCTGGATCTTCCTGGTCGCGAGCGCAGCCTTGACGCGCGTGGTGCGCGAGGGGCGCTGGGGCAAGATCGTGCGTGGCACCTTCATCGCGTCCGCGGTGGGTATCCTGCTGGTGATGGTACCCTTCGCCGTCAGCGAGGTGCGGCAGGCCCTGTATCCGCAGCTCGAGTTCCCCTACACGGGCCCCTCGAGCTACTCGACGCCGGTGTTCTCCGAGAACGCGCCCGCCGCCCCATCAGGTGCCGAAAGCGCGCCGATGGCCGAGCCCGCGCCCATGCCCGAAGCGCCGGCCCAGATGGAAGGTGGCGGCGGGCTGCAAGACGTACAGAAAGACGAAGCCCAAGAGGAGCGCTCCGAACTCAAGACACGCGGCCGCCTGGGGAGCTCCTACGGCTCGGGCTACGGCAAGGCCGCCGGCGCGGCACGCCAACTCAAGCAAGAGATCGATCCGAATCAGGTGGTGCAGACGGGCCCAGGCGTCCCGGTCTGGCGCTTTCGTACGTACAACTTGAGCTGGTCGGGGCCCGTGGAGCACAGCCAACGGCTCTCGCTCTGGATCCTGCCCCCGGCGCTGACCCGCATCTGGTCGTTGCTCTCGGTGCTGCTGTCCGCCGCCCTGCTGTTCGTGTTGTTGCGCGCGGCACGCAGCGCGGGCGCGGGGACGAGCGCTGGCGGGGGACTCGCGGCCAGCGTGCTCGCGTTGCTCGGCGTGCTCGCCGTACAGCCCGCCCAGGCCCAGGACTTTCCCTCGGCCGAGCTGCTCAACCAGCTGCGCGAACGCCTCACGGAACCCGCGGAATGCGAGCCGAACTGCCTGGCGGTGTCGACCCTCAAGCTCAAGGTCGAAGCCGGCCGCCTGACCCTGCGCGTGCAGGTCAACGCAGGCGCCGCCGCCATCTATCAGGCCCCTGGTCCGCTCGAGAGTTGGTCTCCGGAGCAAGTGAAGGTCGATGGCAAGGAGGCGCTCGCCATGGTGCGCCTCGACGACGGCTTCTTACACGTGAGAGTCGCGCCCGGTCTGCACGAGGTGGAGTTCACGGGCCCGCTTCCGCGCAGTCAGGCCCTTACCCTGGCGCTCGGCACGCCGCCGCACCGCGTGGAGACCGAGGCGCGCGGCTATGTGATCGACGGCGTCAACCAGGACGGCCACGCCGAAGGGTCGATCTCGATTCGCCGCGAGCTCGCGGAGGACGCGCAAGACGAGGAGGGCTCGAGCCAGGCACTCGAACCCTGGCTGTCGGTGCGACGCGAGTTCGAGCTCGGTATCCGCTTCCGTGTGCGCACCGTGATTCAGCGTGTGAGCGCACCGGGCGCGAGCGTGCTGGTGCGCTTGCCGCTGCTCCCCGGCGAGTCGGTCACGGAGAGCGGCCTGGTGAGCGAACAAGGCAGCGTGTCCATCGAGCTGCCGCGCGACCAGAGCCAGGTGACCTTCAGCTCGACTCTGGCGCCAACCTCCGAGCTGAAGCTGCAGGCTGCCACGCCCAACGGCACTCCCAAGGGCGCCGTGGTGCGGCCCTGGAACGAGACCTGGGTCATCCGCCCGAGCGCGCTCTATCACGTCAGCTTCGACGGCATCGCGCCGATCACGCGCAAGGGCCCCGATGGGGTGTTCGAGCCCGAGTATCGCCCCTGGCCTGGCGAGACCTTGAGCGTGAAGGCCGAGAAGCTGGCGGCCGCCGAGGGGACCTCGGTCACCATCGACAGCACCCGCCTCGAGCTTCATCCCGGCTCTCGTATGGAGCAATCCACACTCACGCTTCAGGTGCGCTCGAGTCACGGCACCAGCGAGCGCATCCGGATCCCCGCCCAGGCCATCCTCACCGGTTGCACGGTGGACGGCGAAGCCCGCAGTACGCGCGTGAAAGACGGCGCCATCGAGCTGCAGCTGAACCCGGGACAGCACAGCGTGGTGCTTACCTTGCAGCGCCCCGTGGGCATGGACAATAGCTACAGCCCGGGCTCCGTGAGCCTCACGCGTCCGCTCACCAACATCACGACCTCGGTGAACATCCCGGGAGACCGCTGGCTCCTGTGGGCGAGCGGTCCCAGCTGGGGTCCCGCGGTGTTGTTCTGGGGCTACTTGGTCGTGGTGGTGCTGGCAGCGCTGGGACTCGGCCGGGTTCCCTTCTCGCCGCTCAAGACGCACGAGTGGGTGCTCCTGGGCCTCGGGCTCACGCAGGTCGACGTGGGGGTGGTGTTCATCGTGCTGGCTTGGCTGTTCTGCCTGGCCTTCCGAGAGCGCAACCCGCCGCGCGAGCCCCTGCTCTTCAACGCCAACCAGGTGTTCTTGGGCGTGCTCACCGTGGTCGCGCTGTGCTGCCTGGCCTTCGCAGTGCATCAGGGACTGGTCGTGCAGCCGGACATGCAGGTGCAGGGACAGGACAGCACCAACGAGCTGCTCAACTGGTACACCGATCGGTCTGCGGGCACCCTCCCCGAGGTGCGCATCTGGAGCGTGCCGCTCTGGATCTACAAGGGCCTGATGTTGCTCTGGGCCCTGTGGCTCGCGGCCAGCGTGTTGCGCTGGCTGCGCTGGGGCTGGTCCGCGTTCCGACAGGGCGGCGGTTGGCAGGCAGGAGCCGGCGGACCGCACGTGTTCAAGCGCAACCCCGAGGCCCCCGAGCCGAGCCCTCCGCCAGCGCCGACGGCCGGCACCAGCGGCGGCACACCCGTCACGTCCCCTGCGCCCGAGGCCCCTGCAGCGCCCTTGGACGTGCAGCGCGTGCCAGGGCAAAATCCACGCGTGCCACTCGACCAGATCGAGCGTGCCCAAGCGGAGCTCGATCGCGCGCGGAAGCGCGAGCGCGACCCGGAGAGCGGAGAGGATGCCTGAGTATCCCGACATCGAACTCTACCGAGAGGCCATCGAGAGCCGCTTCCTGGGGGCGACGCTCGAGCGCGTGCGGGTCGCGAGCCCCTTCCTCGTGCGCACTCACCAGCCGCCGCTAAGCGAGGTCCAGGGCAAGCACCTGGTGACCACGCGCCGGCTCGGCAAGCGCATCGTGTTCTGCTTCGAGCAAGAGCTGTTCTTGGTGCTGCACTTGATGATCGCGGGGCGCCTGCGCTTGAAGGATCACGGCCAGATGATCCCGGCCAAGGTGGGTCTGGCGGCCTTCGACTTCCCGGAGGCCACGCTCATCCTCACCGAGGCCAGCCCCAAGAAGCGCGCCTCGCTGCACGTGATTCAGGGCGAAGCCGAGCTGGCCGCGCTCGACCCGGGTGGCGTCGAACCCTTTCAAATCACGCTCGCGCAGTTCGCGGAGACGTTGCGCTCGGAGCGTCACACTTTGAAGCGCGCGCTCACGGATCCCACCTTGTTCGCGGCGATCGGCAACGCCTACTCCGACGAGATCCTACACCGCGCCAAGCTCTCACCCGTTCTGCTGACCACGCGCCTCGAAGACGCGGACGTGGAGCGTCTCTTTGCCGCGACGCGGCAGGTGCTCGAGGAGTGGACGTCTCGCTTGCGCACGCAGGCGCGCGGACGCTTTCCCGACAAGGTCACCGCGTTTCACGAGGGCATGGCAGCGCATGGCCGCTACGGCAAACCGTGTCCCGTGTGTGGCTCACCGATTCAGCGCATCGTGCGCGCGGAGAACGAGTCGAACTACTGCGCGACCTGTCAGACAGAGGGCAAATTGCTGCGCGACCGCAGTCTCTCGAAGCTGCTCCACGACGACTGGCCCAACACCTTGGAAGAGCTCGAAGAACACAAGAAGACGCGGCGTGTCTAACGCAGCGTGTCGCGTCACGCGCCGGAAACCCAAGCAATTCACCTTACATTGCGACTCGCTGTGGGCTCACGACCGTTGGCGCGATTGTCGTTGCGGAAGCCCCTACGACTGGGCACTGTCGAGTGGTGCCGAGCCCTTCACGCGTTTCCGATGACGTTGGGTTGAGCGCCCTCTGCAAGGCGGTCGCGCCGGCCCAGGTGCAAGTCACCTACTCCGACAACCAGCCCCTACCCTTTCGGGTAGATTGGAGCAGCGAGCTCGGGCCCATCTCGTTCGCCGGTGCCACGCCGGACGACGCGGCCGAGCGCGCCCTCGCTGCCTTGCGCAGCCGCCTGTTGCCACCCGAGTTCGGCAACTCGAGCGCTGCCAAGACCCTGGTGCGCGGCGCCCCCAGCACGAGTGCCGCCAGCATGAGCACTCCGAGCGCGAATGCTGCCAGTGCCAGCCCGCCCGTCAGCGAGCCGCTTACCCAGGTCAGCTGGGTCGAGGCGATGCGCGAGCGTATCCAGGACATCGAAGAGCGGAAGCCCGTGCGGCGCGCCAACTTGCGCTTGGTTCGCTCCTAAGCTGGGACGCGTCGAGTGCATGCGTTGTTCCGCCGCGGAAAACCGGCGGAAACGAAGCGTGCGCATGCTTCTCCCCATGGGCATGGAGACGAAGCGCATAAGTCACACGGTGCTTAAGTCCTCCGAGGGATTTCGCGCGCAAATCCCGGGGCTCGATCTGGCCACCCTGATTCAGATGGCCTCCTCTCACCGCGAGCGCATGGTCGTGCGCGTGGGCTCGGAGGGCAACGAAGGCTACCTCTACTTCGACGCCGGCCAGCTCGTCCACGCGGCCGCCGACGATGCGACGGGCGAAGCCGCGGTCACGCGCATGCTGGGCTGGAAGCGCGGGGAGTTCACGGTTTGCCACCGGCCCTGGCCGCGCCAGACCTCCATCGACGCGAGCACTGACGCGCTCCTGATCCGCGCTGCCCAGCGTCGCGACGAGGCCGACGTGAAGCAACGCGACAGCAAGCCCGCGCTGCGACCCCTATCGAGCGCGCTCACGTTGGCCCCACGACCAGACCACCACGGAGGGCTGGATGCCTTGGACGAACCCGCGATGATCGCCTCGGTGCGTCTCGACATGAACGGCGAATTGATCTCGGAGCACGGACAGAACGAGCACCTCGCGCCGCTGGTCGCCTACGTCACGCGCATCGGCGCGCTGCTGGGCGCCACGCTTGGCCTCGAGTCGTTCGACGCGCTTCATGTCGAGCTCGGTGGCAAGCGCCTCTTGGTATTCGCAGACGGCGGCGAGATGGTGGGCCTGATGATGTCGGCGGGCCCGGCCGTGAACGAACTGCGTCATCAACTCGGAGTGTGAGCGGCGGCCATGCAGACGACCCTGGCGACCCTGCGCGACATCGAAGGAGTACTCGGCAGTTTCCTGATCGACGAGGGCGGCCAGCTGATGGCCCGCGACATGCCCGGAGTGTTCGACGACGCGACCTTGAACTCCGCGAGTCTGCGCCTCTCGCGCCTGCGCGGAGCGCTCGAAAGCGAGAGCCCGAGCTTCGGTGGCTGCGTGGCGCGCTTCGGCGAGCACTTGCTGGTGGTGCGACCCGTGGCCAAGCGCCTCCTTTGCGTGCTCGTGCCCAAGGGCGCCAACCTCACGGCCTTGCAGATGGGCACCAACCTGGTCACGCGCCGCCTCGCCCAGGAAACCGCTCAGACCTTCGATATTCCGCCCTACCAGCCGGGACAGACGCTCCCCCCGATGCCGGCGCCGAGCGCGCCGGTGCCGACCCCGACCGCCACGCTGCCCCGTGCTTCCGTGCCAGCGAGTGCCCTGCCGCTCGCGGTCTCACCTTCCTCGGCCCCTGCAGTGGCCACCTTGTCGGGTATCGCCCCGGCCCCCGCCCTGGTCCCCATGATTCCCCCCGGCTCGCCCTCCATGCGTGCGCCCATGGCCCCCATTGGCAGCGAACCCACGCCGGCCCCCATGGCGCCCATCGGCGCCAGCGCCAAGGTCGCGCCACCGCCGGTCCCCAGCAGTGCCCTGCCGACCCCGACCAAGGTCGCCTCGGCCGAAGCCCCCGAACGCCCGCGGCCGTCGACGCCCCCCCTCGTCGACCCTCATCCCACCCGTCCACTTCCCAAGCGCTTCTTCCGCGGCCGCCCGGTCCCCTGAGCCAGCTCCCCCACCTCCCAACCACCGTACTCGTCCTCGTGAGACGTAGTCGTGCGCGTGCGCGTCGCCGGCCCCCCGCGTGCGCATCCCCATCCCTCGCCGCTGCTCTCCAATAGAACACGGCGACAAGTGACGAACCCGCCCAACTGACTACCATGCAGACCCATGAAGCCAGGCCGTGGCAGTCGAACCGCCGTGATGGTGTGCAGCTGGCGTGCCGTCGCGCACGCAACCAGTGAGCTCAAGCGCTTCTCGGACCCCACCGCGCTCCCGCTCCTGCCGCCTCGGGCCGCGGCCCGCACCAGGCGCCTCATCGCCGACCAGGGACCGCACACGCTGCGGGAGCGCTTCAGCCGACCGTTCCTGGAGAAGCGGGTGCAGATGATGGTGGCGCGCACCGTCGCCATCGACGACGCCATCCGAGAGCTCGACTCGCCCCAGCTGGTGATCCTCGGCGCAGGACTCGACGGCCGCGCCTACCGCATGCCCGAGCTCGCGAGCACGGTGGTGTTCGAAGTGGATCATCCGGACTCCCAGCGCGAGAAGCGAGACCGCGTCAGCGGGTTGTCCCAGCGGGCCAAGGAGGTTCGCTTCGTGGCGGTCGACTTCGCCCACGACTCGCTCGAGCAGGCTCTGCAGGCGGCGGGTCACGATCCCGCGCGGCCGACCACGTGGATCTGGGAAGGCGTGGTGATGTACCTGACGACGGCCCAGGTCGAATCCAGCCTGCGCGTAATCGCCGCGCGCTCGGCCCCGAAGAGTCGACTGGTGGTCCTCTATCACAGCCCAGCCTGGATCCTGCACGTGGTGGGGTTCCTCGTACGCCGTTTGGGCGAGCCGCTGCGCTCTAGCTTCGAGCCCGAAGCCATGCGGGCCCTGCTGGCGAAGTACGGTTTCGTGGTGTTCCGTGATCAGGACTTGTCGGAGATCGGTGACAGCCTGTCCAGGGAAGTCGGAGAAGCGACGCGCATGATGCGGCATACCCGGATCGTCACCGGCGACCGCCCCTGACGTGCGCTGACGGCGGCCTCCCACCGCGCCGCGTGGTCTCGCCCACAGCTACGCTCGTGAAAAGCGCGTGCCCCCTGTCGAATGGCCGCGTGCGCCATTTCCAGGCGGGTAACCCGATGTGGTAGAATCGGGCGCTTTGCGCACCACCCCAGCGTTCATTGTCCTCGTAGCTCTCTTCCTTCTGTCCACCTCGCGTAGCGCCGAGGCCCAAGCACAGGGTTTTGCCCTCGACCGCTTCCGGCCCGCGCCCACCACCGAGGATGGTCTGGCCCTGACCATGCCTCGCACGCTCGGTCACCTGCGACCGGGCGCAATGCTGACGCTCGACTACGCACACCAGCCGCTGGTGCTCTCGAAGCTCAACGCCAACCCGGAAGGCTCCATTGTGAAGCACGAGCTGGTGGCCCACGCGATGTTGGCTTTGGGTCTCGGCGATCGCTACGAGGTCTTCGCCTACGCGCCCATCACGCTGGTGCAGACCGGCAACGACCCGAGCATCGGCGGCATCAGCTTCCCGGACCCGAGCAAGGCGGCCTTTGGCGACATCACGCTGGGCGGCACCGTGCGTCTCTGGGGCGACGACCTGGGTCCGCTTCAGCTGGGTCTGCAGGCGGGCGTGACACTGCCGAGCGGTAGCGTGAAAGCCCTGAGCGGCGACGACGGCGTGGGCGCCGACGGGCGTCTGACGTTTGCCTATCACGTGAAGGACTGGAGCTTCGCGGCCAATGCGGGCGCTCGCTATCGCCCCACGGCCAACTACGGCACGGCGCGCGTGGGCAGCGAGTTCCTGTTCGGCGCGGGCGCCTACTGGCGAGCCACCGAGAACGTCACCACGCAGGCCGAGTGGTACGGCGCATCCACCTTCCGCGACGGGCAGTTCGGCACCAGCCCGGGCACCGCCAGCGAACTTCTCTTCGGAGCGCGTTGGAGCACGCCCATCAAGGTCGTCGTGGGTGGCGGCGTGGGCGTAGGCCTCACGCAGATCGTGGGCCAGCCCGACGCGCGTGTGCTGTTCTCGCTGGGCTATCCGCCGCCGAGACCGCCGCTGGCCCCGCCCGATCGCGACAAGGACGGCATCCTCGACGACGTCGACGGCTGCCCCGACATCCCGGAGGACGTCGACGAATTCCAGGACCAAGACGGCTGTCCCGATCCGGACAACGATCAAGACGGCGTGGCCGACGTGAACGACGCCTGCCCGATGGTCGCCGAGGACATCGACGGCTTCGAGGACGCTGACGGCTGCCCCGAGACCGACAACGACAAGGACGGCATCCTCGACGCGAAGGACAAGTGCCCGAACAACGCCGAGGACATGGACGGCTTTGCCGACGAGGATGGCTGCCCCGACCTGGACAACGATCAGGACGGCCTGCGCGACACGCAGGACAAGTGCCCCATCGAGCCGGAGGATCATGACGGCTTCGAAGACGAGGACGGCTGCCCCGATCCGGACAACGACAAGGACGGCATCCTCGACGGCGACGACAACTGCCCCACGGTGCCCGGACCCGCCCACACCAAGGGCTGCCCGAGCGCGGTCCGCATCGACCGCACCCAGATCCGCATCCTGCAGCGCATCGAGTTCGAGACGAACCGCGCGGAGATTCGACCGGAGTCGCTCGGCATCATCGACCAGGTTCGCAGCGCGCTCGAGGTGAACCCGCAGCTGCGCAAGATCCGCATCGAGGGCCACACCGACAATCGCGGCAGCAACGAGAAGAACCTCAAGCTGTCGCAGCGCCGCGCCGAGAGCGTGATGAACTACTTGATCGCCGAGGGCATCAACCCCGAACGCCTCGAGGCCAAGGGCTGGGGCGAGGAACACCCGCTCGTGCCCAACGACAGTCCCGAAAACATGCAGACCAACCGCCGCGTGGAGTTCCACATCGTGGATCCGGCCCCACCCGCAGAAGGCGAGCAAGACTCGAGCAGCGCGCCGGCTGCGCCGAGTGGTGAGAGCAAGAGCAAGCCGGCAGGAGACTCGATGGATCTGGGAGGTGACCTGTGAAGAAGCATGCCTTGTTCGTTTGGGCTCTCCTCGCGGGTCTGTGCTGGTCGGCGCAAGTCGACGCGCAGCAGGTGTTCACCAAGCGCACCATCGGCTTCGAGACGGCCGGCTGCGGGAACACCGCGCTGACCTTTCCGGAGAGCGACATCATCTTCGCCAACTATCAGGCGATGCCGAGCGACTCCTTCGTGGCCTGCGGCATCTCGTCCATCACGAGTACCTCTGACGGCGTCACCGTCGGCAAGCAGCGCTACGTCGACCCGACCGGCAACATCGCCGGCATGACGGGCAACGTCGTGATGGCAGGCGCGCTGGACCTGAACCTGCCGCTGACCCAGACCGAGACCACCATCACCTTCTCACCGGCTGTGAACGAGCTGTCCTTCGACGTGCTCGATCTGGACAACAAGACAGGTCTCAAGGTGACCTTGAACGGCGCCTCGGGCCCCATCGGGTCGCCACTGACGCCCATGGCCGACGCCAACGGCATCGTGCACTTCTCCACGGTATCCACCACGCCCATCACCAACGTGGTGATCTCGTACACGCCCTCGAACATCCTCGGCGACGGCTGGTTCATCGACCAGCTCACCTACAACGCATGGCACTGCGGCGACGGCGAGAAGGAGAGCACCAACGGGGCCACCGAGCAGTGCGACGATGGCAACGCGGTGGTGTGCGATCTCTGCGGCACCGACTGCAAGACCACCATCAACGGCTGCCTCGCCGGGGTGACCTGCGTGGCCAACAACGCCTTCGTGGACAGCACCATGTGCGCCCAGTGCATTCTGCCGGCGGGAGCGCGCACCACCGAGGTGCTCCCCACCAACGCCGGCATGATCCAGGCCTGCAGCACCAACACCTTCTGCAATGTCTCCGAGACCTGCAACGGCCAGGGCGCCTGCGTGGGCACGCCGCGCGATTGCTCGGATACCATCGACTGCACCGATGACTCCTGCGTGGAAGCCCAGGACACCTGCAAGCACGACATCAAGCAGGGCTCATGCCTCATCGACGGCACCTGCTTCACCAATGGCGAGACCAACATCGACGATCCCTGCGAGCGCTGCGATCGCTCCAAGGCCAACAACGGCTGGAGCCTCAAGCCGAGCGGCACCCGCTGCGGTGATCCCAGCTGCACCAGCGGCGTGCTCACGCCCTTCCCCCAGTGCTCGGCGGCGGGCTCCTGCGATGCGCAAGCCCCCGTGTCCTGCGACGGCGCCGTGTGCGCCGACAGCATCTCGTGCAACGGCGCGTGCACGGGCGACAAGGACTGCGTGGCGAACACCCATTGCGACCAGGGCGTGTGCGTCCCGGACGTGCCCAACGGCGAGCCTTGCGACCGCGCCACCGAGTGCACCAGCAACTTCTGCGTCGACGGCGTGTGCTGCAACAGTGTCTGCAATGGCGCCTGCTTGAGCTGCGACCTCGACGGCCACGTCGGCACGTGCAGCCCGAACGCGGCCGGCACCGATCCGGACATGGACTGCCCGGACGCCCAGTTCTGCGGCGGCAACGGCAAGTGCGTGGGCGAGAATCGGCCCAATGGCTCGGACTGCGACGGCCCCGAGGTCTGCGAGAGCGGCTTCTGCGCTGACGGCGTGTGTTGCAACGCGGCCTGTGATCGCTCCTGCGAATCCTGCGACCTGGCCGATCACATCGGTGAGTGCACGCCGTATCTGGCGGGCACGGATCCCGAGATGGAGTGCCCGAACGCGCAGCTCTGCGCGGCGCCCGGCGTGTGCGCGCCCGAGAATCGCCCGAACGGCAGCGAGTGCAGCGAGGACGCCCTGTGCGCCAGCGGTCACTGCGCCGACGGCGTGTGCTGCGAGAGTGCCTGCGATGGCGTATGCGAAGCCTGCAACATGGCCGAGCAGGCTGGCATGTGCGTGCCCTTCGCGGCGGGCACCGACCCGGCCAACGAGTGCAGCGGCGACGCAGTGTGCAGCGGCGAGCGCGCCTGCGTGAGCTACGAGACGCGCGGCAACGGCCTATGCAGCATGAACCCGGGGCGTGCCAGCTCGGGAGCGCTCCTCGCCGGGTTGTTCGGGTTGGCGGCGCTGCTGACGGCGCGCCGGCGTTCGAAGCGGGCATAACGGCGCGCCAGCGGCGCCCGGCGTGCTCAGGGCGCGAGCTTCACGAGCGCAGGTCCGTTCTCCAGACTGACGCCCGCCAAGCTCGTGGCAACGGAAACGCTCGCCACACCGAGCCAACCGTCGCTGCCGTGCTCTGCGACCACACTCGTCAAGAAGAGCCCGCTCTGCACCCAGCGGATGCTGCCGTCGGTCTTGGCATCGGCCACGCCAAAGATGAGCTCGCTGCTCGCCACCGGCAGGCCTTCGGCGAGCGGCCCCATCGTGGCGTGCTGGCCCTGGAAGAATACGGTGTGAGCCGCGGGATGCAGGGCCACCACGTCGAGCGTGACGTCGCCGTAGCTGCGGCTCCAGAGTGGAGTGCCGTCGCCGTCGAGCCGCGTGAGGTGAGTCTGGTAGCCATCGTCGCAAGGCAAGTAGTGCTTCTTGCCGAGTTCGATCAGGCCGTTCATGGAATTCTTCTGCGGCATGTTGCCCGTGAGCAGCAGCGCGCCGTCGCTGTCGAAGCCGAGCATGTCGGGATAGGCACGCAGGAACGCGGTCTGCCACTGGAGCTCTCCCGCGGGATTGAACTTCACCACGAAGCCACCGCCCGCGCCGGCATCCACCGCGAAGGGCCCCTTGCCGAAGTTCGGGTCCATGCCGAAAGGAAAGCCCGTGATCGCGACGTTACCCTGCGCGTCCACCGACATGGCGCCCTCGTAGACCGACATCGGCGTGGAGCTCACGCAGCGCGCCTGTTGGGGACTGCCGTTGCCGTCGAACTTGCCGAAGACGAGCCCGCAATCGTAGCTCACGGCGCCGATCTGCACCTTGGTGCCCCACAGCAAGAGCAGCGGATTGCCCTGCGGATCCACCTCGAGCTGCCAACCGCGCACTTCCTCCCCCATCCCCGTGGCCACCTGTTTGCTCCACAGCACACTGCCAGCGGCGTCGATAGCCGCCAGCACGACCTGGGACTTGGTGTCGTCGAGGGTAAGCGCGGGCTGCGTGCCCACCTGAAGACTGCCGTTCACGCCCAGCAGGACGAACACACCGCCCGCCGCACGCGCACGGACGGACACCTGCGCACCGTAGGCCTGGCTCGAGGCTTCGCTGCGCCCGAGGGAGACGACCCAGGACGTCTGACCTCCGGCGTCCAGCTTGGCCACCCCTCCGCGCACCACGAGCGGATTGCCCGGTGCGGGCAAGCTCTTCCCGAGCAGCTCGCTCATCGGTCCCCCCATCACTGCGGCGTAGCTGCCGTCGACCGTGCTCGCCACGACCGAGGCGTAGGCCGTCTGCGGCAGGCCGCGCGCCCAGGTCACCTTGTCGAGCCCCGACTGCGGGGCGGCCGCACCGCCCTGGGCGTGGGTCATGCACACGGGCGGCGTCGTGTCCTCTCCCGATCCCCCACCATCTGCGCCGCCATCCGCACCGTTAGGCCCTGAATCCTCCCCAATTTCCCCTTGGTCCACAGGCCCGTCGTCGGAGCAGCCGACCGCGAAGAGGAGGGACGACGCGATCCACGCGTGGCGCACGATGCTTGGATTCTTGCTCATGGAGTGGTGCGGAATTGGACCTTACCGGTGGCATCGAAAGCAAGCTGCTCCTGGGAATTGCGCAGTTTCCGGGCTAACACCTGTCTGGTGTCCGCCGCTGATCTCCCTACCTCGCTGACTCCTCAACCCTCAGGGCCGGATGGGACTGCGCAACACGAGCCCGAGGGCGCCCTGGCGCGACTTTCCGCGCGCCTCACCGAGCTGGCCGAGCGCTTCATCCCGGACGCCTTCGTGTTCGCCATGCTCGCCACCTTTCTCGTGATCGTGGCTGCCATCGCGTTCACGCCCGCTGCCGCGCGCGACGTGGTGCGCATCTGGGGCGACGGCTTCTGGGAGCTCAACGCCTTCACCATGCAGATGGTGCTCATCATCATCACCGGCTACGTGGTCGCCACCTCGCCGGTGGCCCAGCGCGTGATCGCACGCATCGCACTGCTGCCGCGCTCCCCGCGCGCCGCGGTGGCCACGGTGGCGCTGTTCAGCATGGCGGCCTCGTGGATCAACTGGGGCTTCAGCCTGATCTTCGGGGCCATGTTGGCGAAGGAGGTCGCGCGCACCAAGCCGGACGTGGACTATCGCGCGCTCGCCGCCAGCGCGTTCTTGGGGCTCGGCAGCGTTTGGGCCCAGGGTCTGTCGGGTTCGGCCGCGCTGCAGATGGCCACTGCGAGCTCGCTGCCCGCCGCCATCCGCGACATCGTGTCGAGTCAGGGGCGTGTCCCCGGCGGCGTAATCGGCCTCGAGCACACCATCTTCCTCTGGCAGAGCGTGCTCAGCGTGGCCGTCGAGATCCCGCTGGTGTGTGCCGTGATGTACTTCGCGACCCCCGTGGGTGCGCGCGCCAAGAGCGCCGCCCAGCTCGGCATCGAGCTGCCTCGCGCCGCGCCCCCACCGAGCGCACCCGCCAAGAAGACCACGCTCGGCGACTGGCTCGAGCACGCCCGCATCCTCAACCTGGGCTTCGTGGCGCTCGCCGCCGCGTACTTCGTGCACTACTTCGCGGACAAGCAGCAGATCCTCGCGGCCATCAACTTCAACCTGATCAATCTGCTCTTTCTGAGTGTGGGCGTGCTCGCGCACGGAACGCCGGCGCGCCTGATGAAAGCCTTCAAGGAGGCCACACCGGGCGCCTGGGCGGTGATGCTCCAGTATCCGTTCTACGCGGGCATCGCCGCGGTCGTCTCCAAGACCCACCTCAACTCGTTGATCGCCCACTGGTTCGTGAGCATCTCGAGCGCTCGGAGCTTCCCCGCCCTGATCGCCGTGTACTCCGCCGTACTCGGGGTGCTGGTGCCGAGCGGCGGCTCCAAGTGGGTCATCGAAGCGCCCTACGTGATGCAGGCCGCCCACGAGCTCAAGGTGCATCTCGGCTGGATGGTGGCCGTGTACGACCTGGGCGAGGCGCTGGCTAACCTCGTGCAGCCCTTCTGGATGTTGCCGGTGCTGGGCCTGCTCCGCCTGCGCGCGCGCGACGTGATGGGCTACACGTTCCTGGTGTTCCTGGTGCTGACACCCACGGTGCTTACGCTGGTGACGCTGCTGGGGCCGACCCTGCCCTACCCGCTTTAGTCGCTCGATCCCCTTCTCGCTCGCGCGCCCGAGGGCGCTTTTTCGTTCTGCTCGCGCGCCCGAGGGCGCTTTTTCGTCTTGCTCGCGCGCCCGAGGGCGCTTTTTCGTTCTGCTCGCGCGCCCGAGGGCGCGCTTCGACGAGTGCGCTTCCCTACGCAACATTCGGCCTGATACGATCGGCCGCACTGGGCGGGGTAACGGGAGGCTGGGGTGTGCGTCGAAGCGGGCTGATGTGGGTGTGTTTGGTGGGGGCTCTCTGGCTTGGTGTGCCGTCGCTGCTGGCTGCGCAGGACGCCGCGAAGCCCAACACGGCAGCGACTGACGAAGAGGCGCGCGTGCACTTCCGACTGGGCACCGCCTATTACGACAGCGGGCGCTTCGCCCAGGCGGCCCAGGAATTCCAGCAGGCCTACGACCTCTCCAAGCGGCCGCAGCTGCTCTACAACCTGTTCCTGGCCTACCGTGACGCTGGCGACATCCGCAACGCCGCCTCCGCGCTGCGCCAGTACCTGGCCGACAACCCGCAGGTCGAGGAGCGCAGCAAGCTCGAGGCCCGCCTGGCGGCGCTCGAGAAGATCATCGAGGGCCAACCGGCTCCCCAGGCGCAGCCTCAGACCGCGCCCACCGCGGCGACTGGCCAACCCGCTACGGGCCCGGTGGCTACCGCCGAGCCCACCGCGAGCACGCCTGCGGAGCCCGCGCCCGAGGCTCCCCCCGAAGACAAGCTCAAGTGGCTGCCCTGGACCCTGATGGGGGCTGGTGGTGCGCTGGTGGTGGCCGGCGTGATCACGGGCGCCATGGCCAAGGGCGACGAGTCCGACCTCGAGAAGACTTGCCCCAACGACGTGTGCCCCGTCGACCAGATGACGAAAGCCGACGACCTCAAGTCCAGCGGCGCCATGAAAGCGACGCTCAGCGACGCGCTCTGGATCTCTGGCGCGGTCTCAGCGGGCGTCGGCGTGGCCTTCCTGTTCTGGAAGCCCTGGCTGAAGCGCAAGGAAACCCCGACCAATCCGGTCAACGTCGCGTGCAGCAGCACCGGCTGCGCCGCCAGCTACACCGGCCGCTTCTAGTTCCCCGTCGAGCGGGCGCCGCGCTGCGTCAACCTGCTTGGATTGACCGGGCGCAGCGCTGCGTCGACCTTTGGGGTGCTGCCGGGCCCGCGTGCAATCCCCGCCTGGCGAGCGCCTACGCGCGGTAACATGCTTAGAGCGTGAGCTTCGAAGGCAAACGGCTGGTGCTGTTCGACGGCGTGTGCAACGTGTGCAACGCGCTGATCTTGTTCATCATCGACCGCGATCCACGCGAGCAGTTCGTGTTCGCGCCGCTGAGCTCGGAGCTGGGACGTTCGGTGCTCGCCAAGCACGACCTGGGCCCGAACCTGGACTCGGTGGTGTTGGTCGAAGACGGGCGCGCCTTCAGCCATTCCACGGCCATCCTGCGTATTTTGGGCCGGCTGGGCGGGGTCTGGCGCCTGTTCTGGGCCGGTTTCGTCTTGCCGCGCTTCGCCCGGGACTGGGGCTACCGCTACTTCGCGCGCCATCGCTACGCATGGTTCGGCAAGAGCGACCAGTGCCGCGTTCCCACACCCGAGCTGCGCCGCCGCTTCCTCGCCAGCAATTGAGGCACGCCGATGGGTGCGGGCGACAGCAGCGACACACGCTTCAGCAGCTTTACGAGCGTGCAGGCCGGATCCTATTCGGTGCGCGGCATTTCGGTGGGCGGCGTGTACACCACCTTGCAGGTTCCGGAGCTGTCCCTGCTGCTCGACGTGGGACTACCGCTGCGCGCGTTCTGCGCGTCGGATCACATCTTCCTGAGCCACGGTCACGTCGACCATATGGGCGGTATCCTGGGACTGCTCGGGGTACGCGGCATGATGATGAAGCCCGCCCTGCCCCGCGTGTATCTACCGGCCGAGATCGAGGCAGACCTGCTGGCCCTGCTCGCGTCGGCGAGTCGCATGCAGCGCTACGAACTCGCCGTGGAGACGGTGCCCTTGCGCAACGGCGACGAACGCCTGGTGGCCAACAACCTGTGGGTGCGCGCGTTTCGCACCCATCATCCGGTGCCCTCGCTGGGTTTTCAGTTCTTCCGTCGGGTGAACAAACTGAAGCCGGAGTTCTTGGCATTGCCCGGCCCCGAGATCGCGGCCCGCAAGGCGCGCGGCGAAGACCTCTTCGTGGAGAGCGAGCGACTCGAGCTTTGCTACGCCACCGACACCTTGCTGCGCATCCTGGACACCAATCCTTCGATGCTACAGAGCCGCGTATTGATCCTGGAGTGCACGTTCTACGACGAACGCAAGTCGTTGGCCGAGACCCACGCCGGCTGTCACGTGCACCTCGACGAGATCGTCGCGGCAGCGGAGCGCTTCGAGAACGAACACCTGGTGCTGATGCACACGAGCCAAATCTATTCGCCCCGTGAGGCCCGCGAGATTTTAGCTCGCCGGCTGCCCAAGGCGCTCCACGAGCGCGTGGTCCTGTTTGCGCCTGAACGGGGGCCCTGGCTCTAGGGGCGAGCGACCATGGTCAGAACGGAACGTCGCTCACGCACGCCGTCGCCGTTCAGGTCAAAGTCGACGTCGCCGACCAGGTCGAGGTCAACGGGCAAGCAGGCTGTTCGCGCCTGCGATGGTGGACTCTGACGGCGACTTCGACGGCGACGGTGTGCGTGAACGCCCCGCGTCGACCAACTAAGCGCGCTGCACGCGAGGGCGTTCGCCGACAGCGGGCGGCGCTGAGTCGGACCGCTCGGCAAGCTTGCCGCGCACGCTGCGCACCACGTAGACCTCCGTGCGATTGAGCGAGGTACGCACCACGACCTCCGCCACCAGCCCCACGCACAGGATCTGCACGCCGGTGATGGTCAGCAGCACCCCCAGGGTGAGCAGCGGACGGGTGCCCACCGATTGCCCCATGAACCAGATCACGGTGAGGTAGCTGAGCAGCATCAACCCCACCAGCATGATCATCGCGCCGGGGATGCCGAAGAAGTGCAGCGGTCGCGTGCGGTAGCGCGTGAGCAGGAGCACGGTGGGCAGGTCGAGCATGCCCTCCATCAAGCGCTTGTTGCCGAACTTGCTGTGGCCGTGCTGACGCGCGCGGTGATTGACCACGAGCTCCTCGACCTTGAAACCTCGATCCTGGGCGAACACCGGCAGGAAGCGGTGGAAACCACCGTACACGCGCAGCTCCTGGATGCACTCGGCTCGGTAAGCCTTGAAGCCGCAGTTGAAGTCGTGCAGCTGCACGCCGCTCAGCTTGCGCACCACTCCGTTGAACACACGCGACGGCATGGTCTTGTCGAGCGGATCATGGCGCTTTTGCTTCCACCCCGACACCATATCGGCGCCAGCTCGGATGCGCTCGACGAAGGCCGGGATCATGGCGGGGTCGTCTTGCAGGTCCGCGTCCATGGTGATGACGATCTGGCCGCGCACGCGCTCGAAGCCGGCCGCCAGCGCCGGCGACTTGCCGAAGTTGCGCCGCAGATGGACCACCGAGACGCGCGGGTCGCGCTCCGCCAGATTGTCGAGGGCCTCGGCCGAGCCGTCCCGGCTGCCGTCGTCGATGAACACGATCTCGTAGTCGCTGACCACCCCACGGCAGCCCGCGGTGATCTCCTCGTGGAGCTGCGCGAGCGACTCCACCTCGTTGAACACGGGCACGAGAATGGAGAGTTCCGGGCTGCTCGGGGAGCCGTCCTGCATCGGAGGCGACGGTAGCACGTCGCCCCCACCCTCAGCTCCACGCCTTGGCGTCGGTGCGGATCAGGCCCGGGATCGCTGCTCGCAGGCCGGGCTCCCGGGTGGTTATCAAGCGCTCGAGGCGCCGCGTCCGGCCGAGGTTCTCCTCCAGGAGGCGGCGGTTGGCGGCCAAGAGCACGCTGAGGGCCCAGAAAAGCCCCACGATGAAGGCCAGCATCACCAGCCCCACACCCAACACCAGCGACTGCACGTGACCGCTGCGGGTAGGCTCCATCCAGTAGTAGACCAGGAAGCGCGCGATGCCCCCGAGCCCGACCAGCAACAGCAGCGAGGTCACCAGGGAGAGCGCGCGCGCCGGGTTGTACATCAGGTAGGAGCGCAGGATCACCGAGCCGTTCTTGGCCAGATACTCCGGGACCGAGCGGAACAGGCGCGAGGGGCGGGTCTTCTTGTTGGTGACGATGGTCACGTTGGCCACGCTGAGTCCGGCGTGACCCGCCTGGATCAGGGTTTCGAGCGTGTACGAAAAGGGGTTGTGGACGAACAGAGTCAGCAGCGCCTTCTGGTTCATGGCCCGAAAGCCGCTCGTGGAATCTTGCACCGCGGTGCCCGAGGCAGTGCGCACCACGGAGCTGCCCCAGCGCTGCAGCAGCTTCTTCAGGGGGGAGAACTCTTCGATGGTGTCGGTTTGGCGATCGCCCACCACGATGTCCGCTTGTCCGGCCACGATGGGCGCCACCAGGCGCTCGATGTCGGTGCCCGCATACTGATTGTCGGCGTCGGTGTTCACCACGATGTCCGCGCCGAGCAAGAGACAGGCGTCGAGCCCCGCCATGTGTGCCGCGGAAAGGCCCCGGTTTCGGGGGAAACGCACGATATGGTGGACCCCGAGCTCCCGTGCTACCTCGGCGGTGCCATCGGTGCTGCCGTCGTCGATCACCAGGACCTCGATCTCGCGAATTCCCGGGAGTGACCGCGGCAGGTCCGCGAAGGTCCTCGGGAGCTGCTCGCGCTCGTTCAGACAAGGTATCTGGATGATAAGTTTCATCGGCCCGCATCATGGCACGAGAGCCCTGCACGGGGAGCCATCTTCATGGTCCCGAGGGGCACGCATGCGGGCGCCTTCGGCGCGCGGGGAGCACCGATGATCGGCCAGAGCTCCTGGGACGAGTGGCGCAGCCTGCCCGCGCGGTCGCGCTGGTTGGTGGTCAGCTTCGGCCTGCTCGCGATCGCGCTCTATGCCTACGGGCTCGACGCTGACTTCGTGTTCGGCCACGACGGCTGGTGCGCGGCCCGCCGCGGCATCGCGGGCAACAACCTGGTGCGCTACGGCTTCATCGAGACCCGCTTCGCCCACATCCGCAACCCCGACTACACGCCGCCCCAGCTGCGCGGCATCTACTGGCATCACCCCCACGGCATGCAGCTGCTGATCGGGCTCTCGTACAAGCTGTTCGGGCGTGGTGAGTGGCAGACGCGGCTGATCCCGTTTCTCTCCATGGTGGCGAGCCTGGGGATGTGGTGGGGCATCACGTGGCGGCTGATCCCGAGCGCGTTGGCGCGCGCCACTTCCATGCTGGTGTTCCTGACCATGCCGATGTTGGTGGTCTACGGCGTGTTCGTGAACATGGACCCGCTCGTGCTGTGCGCCAGCATCGGCGCCGCGTGGCTGTTCGTGCGCTACGAGGAGACGCCTTCCTGGCGGCGTGGTCTCGCCTGCTTCGCGCTCGCGTTCGTTGCGAGTTACTCCGGGTGGTCGTGGTTCCTGTTCGCGGCTCTCCTGTGCAGTCTGGAGGTCGGCCTGTGGATCACGCACCGCCGCTTCTCGCTGCGCTGGTTGAGCTGGCACTGCTCGGGCACCCTGCTCGGTTTCGTGGCCATCGTGTCGCACCTGGTGATGCTCGAGGGGTCGCCGGACCCGCGCACCTCGTTCCGCAACCTCTTCATGCAGCGCTCGACGCAGGGCGGGCGCATCACGTTCCTCGACGCACTCAAGGCCCAGGAAGAGTCGCTGATCAAGTTATTCACGCCGGGCCTGCTGCTGGTGGGGGCGATCGGGCTGCTGGTGATCGTGGTCTCCTTGCTGCGCGTGCGGTTCGCCTTGCGTCAGGGCCTGGCGCTGGTGTTTTTGGCCACGGGTGTCGGCTTCGTGGCGGTGTTCACCCAGGGCGCGAGCGTGCACGACTTCTGGTCCAGCATCGCAGCCCCCTACTTCCCGCTCGTGGCGGCCGACCTGGTGGCGCGCGCGGAGGGGCTTGCAGGAACGCGTTTTCAGCGTGCCCTGACGGCGGGGTGGGCGCTCGCGATCGCGCTGCAAGTGGCCTACAGCCTGGGGATGATCGTGCAGCGCCGCGAGTATCCGGACATCGGACACCCGGCCGCCAGCAACGACCACCAGCAGCGCAATATCGTGGTCTGGAAATGGCTCCACGATCATTCGCGTTCGGGCCGGCCCGTGCTGCTCGACCGCCGTAACGCCGAGGGCACCACGGGCCCGCAACGCAGCTACTACATGGATCGCGTGGAGCGCCACGTGGACATGCTGATTGCGCCGCTCGGGCAGCGCGAGGGCGCTGAGTTCGCGCTGCTCGACATGCGGCGCTTTCCGGTGGAGGCGCTCGCGAAGACCCTCACCACGCTGATCGAGCACTATCGCCTGACGGTGATCGACACCTTCGTGGTGGTGCACCTGAAGGAGCCCGTGCAAGGGGCGCGCGTGACCTACTTGCGCAGCCAGCCCGAGTACGACTCGGCGCTCTCGGCCTGGCTGCGCACCACGCAGCGCGCCGCCACCAAGCTGGTGCAAGACGACCTCTTGAAGGCCGAGTTCTTCCTGTACGCCGGCCTGCCCGAGCTGGCCAAGCAGGCCTACGCCGCGCGGTCTGCCAACGTCAAGGACGGCGCTCCCGACGACGTCCACCACCGCGTCGCGGACCACAACCTGGCGCTGCTCTCGGGCAAGGCCCCGCCCACCGTGAAGAGCTGGCTGCCCCGCGTGCTGCCCAGTTGCCCGGGTGTTCGCAAGCCGCTCGAGGCGGTGCGCACCGAGGCCCCCAGCAATCGCATCGTGCGCGCCACCGCGGTGCTCGCCGCCAGGCCCAGCGTGGACGCGTCGCCGCTGCCCTACGAGAGCATCGTGGTCACCGAGGGAGGCCGCCCGCCGCCGGGCGTCGGCCGCGAGCACCTGGCCGTGCCGCTATCGGCCGAGCAGCTGCCGGTGGGGGGGCTCATCTGGTTCGATGCCGTGGCCTTGCAGCGACGGGCCGAAGGGTTCAGCGAGCCGCGCGCGTCCGTGGTACCCAACAAGCCCGTGCGCAACGCGGGCCGTCCCCCCGTCTTCGACGTGCCCTGCGGAGACCCACCCGTGGTGCTCCCGCGCTGGCTACGCAGGCCCCTGGGCCTGGGCTGGCTCGCGCCCTAGCGCGAGCGCAGCGCGAGCAACCCGCGAGCGAGCAGCCACACCGCGAGCTCGGTGGCCAGCGTGACTGCTCGCGACACCAGGCTGAAGGCCAAGGCGCGCGTGGCCCCGATCTGGGGCGATAGCAGCACCACCACGAAAGCCTCCCGCACGCCGAGTCCGCCCGGCGCCACCAGCGCGAAGAACGCCACGATGGGCCCGAGCACGCCCGCCGCGCCGGCCAACAGCGCGATGTCGACCGGCTCCGAGAGCGCGTAGGCGCACAGGCCGGAAGACACCGCAGTGGCGAGCCAGTAGGCCGTACAACCCGCGATCCAATAGAGGTGCAGCAGGGGTCCCGTTCGATCGGCCATGCGCAGGATGCGCACCACGAAGCCCGGGTAGCGACGCACGTCGATGATCGCTAGCGCAGCCACGGCCCCGCAGATCGCGATCAGGAGCGGCAGCGTCCAGGGCCCGGACAGCACGGCGCGCAAGGCGGGCGCGGCCCACGGCCCCACCGTGATGAAAGCGGCCACGGCACCAGCCGTGGCGATGGAGGCCAGCGTCTCCATGATCACGCTGCCGGCCATGAAGGGCACGCCGACTCCGAACTCGACAGCGGCCGACATGCGCACCGCCGGGATGCCGACCTTGCCTGGCAGATAGCGCGCCAGGATGCCGCGGAAGTAAAGCTCGCACACCGAGAGGAAGCGCTGACTACGACCGCTCTCCTGGCGCAGGATGCGCGAGAACGCGAAGGCCGACGACGTGTAGCCCATGGCCAGCGCCAGCGAGCTCACCGCCAACCATCCCCAATGCACGTGGATGGGCTCGCGCTCCAGTCGACGCGCGAGTTCGAACGCGGCCCATCCGAAGGAGATGGCCACGATCACCAGCACCACGCGGCCCACCGTCTTGGAAGAGAGCTTGTTCAAAGCTTCAGCACCACGAAAGAGCGGTTTTGGAAGGCCACCGTCCCGGCCAGGCCGCGCTCGCGCCCACGCCGCACGATGGCGTAGTTCAAGTGGTACTTGGCCTTGAGCCTGTCGAGGCGCCGCTGATCCATCGTGTCGTACAGGGACAAGTCGCGTGCCGTCAGCTGCTGGGGACGAACACCGACGACGTCGGCTACTCGGTCGCGCCAGGCCACGAGATCATGGGGGATGATCGGCGTCGACTTCCAGTCCACCACGATGGCGCGCTGTCCGTGGTAGCGCACGGCTTCCATGTCAGGCGGGCTCAAGAACTGGGCATCCTTGGGCGTCTTGTCGCGCATCCAATGCAGCATCTCCATCTCGGCCGCTGGATAGCCGGGCATGTTGGAGGTGAAGCGGCGCGAGCGCTGAGCCGGATCGTTCACCATCTTGGCGAACCCGAGCAGCGCGACCAGCACCGCCAAGACTGGCGCCACGCGCTGCCACTTGCCGAGCGCGCGCTCGGCCTGCTCGTGCTTGAGCAGCAGCGTCAACCCGTACATGAGCCAACACAGCGCAAAGCCTGCCGTCAGCGCCACCAACAGCGCCACCATGCGCGCGTCCTTGCGGTCTCCGAAGAACATCAGCAGAAAGCCCAGGCCGGCCCACGCCAACCCGAGCGCCGGGTCGCCGAAGCGCCGCCGCATGCCCGCCGGGTCGCTGAAGCCCAGCACGAGCGCGTAGCAGATCAGCATCTGCCACCAGAAATCCGCAAAGGGCGCGAAGCGCCACACGAACAGCTGCGCCACCTGGCGCACGTAGGTGGCCGTGGTCAACGCGGTGCCCGTCCACAACAAGGCCGACAACCCAGCGAGCAGCGCGGCAAAGCGCGCCGTGCGCTTGCGTCCATCGCTCAACAGCCACAGCCCCGCGCCCAAGCCCAGCACCTGGAAACCGAGCATCGGCGAGAACGCGCGCTCGTAGCTGGCGGGCTCGTAGTGGTGCGGCGAGCGCATGTGGAAGTACAGCTGGTTCGCGACCTCGCCCTCGGGGGCTCCGATCGACGCGAAAATCAGCGGCGACAGCAGCAACATCGAGACACAGGAGGGCCCGAGCTGGCGCAACAAACGTGGGAACAGCTCCCGGCGCCCAAGGAGAATGTGCGCGAAGCCGAAGACTGGGAAACCGAGCAGCAGGTAGTTGGCGTGGAACAGACCGCCCAGCGCGAGGCAGATGCCCGACGCCAAGAAGCGCCCTTCGAGCCAATAGGGTAGAGCCGCGAGCAAGCCGAGCGAACCGACCGAGGAGGGCTGGAAGAAGCCCGCGAAGATGTAGCTCGACCCGGTGCCCTGGGTCCGCGTCTGGTAGGCGAAGCAGCTGAGCAGCAAGTAGATCGGGAGCGCGAGCCTGCGCCCAGCGAGCACGATTGCCGCGCGGTAGGTGAACAACATCCCGGCCACCATCAGCACGACGTCTGCGATGGCCACGCTGAGGCCGCTCGCGTCGAGCCACAGGAGGAGCGCCGAGAGATAGGTGTAGGCCGGGTGATAGTGCGTCGTGTGGGCGGCGAACCAGTCCTGGTTAAGGATGCCGGGCGTCACCATGCGCAGCGCGCTCACCAGGTACACGACCTGATTGTTGATGCCGTAGTTGAGCCCGAAGCTGAAGGCGACCACACACGCCGTCGCCAGGGCCACGATCCAGCCCAAGACGTCCCAGCGGGTGAAGCGCTGGGCTTCAGCGCCATCCGAGCGCGTGACGCGTCGAGCGTCAGCGCCCTCGGCGCCGGCCCCCTCCGCTCCGCTCTCTGGCAAGCCTGTCGCCGGTTCGGCCGCCGCCGCACCCGACTCGCTGCCCGCGCTCGGGCTGGACGAGGTTTCAATCACGGGGCGAGGGTGTACCACAGGAAGTCCACCCAGGTCATGTACGGGCCCTTTGGGACATTGCGCCGGCCGCGCCTCCATAGGACGATGCGCCCGTGTCGCCTGCTGTCGAGCTCTCGGTCGTCCTGCCCATGCACAACGAAGAGGCCGTGGTGGACCGTGTGCTCGCCGAGGTCACCGCGTCGCTCGCCGCGACCGGACGCAGCTTCGAGGTGGTCTGCGTCGACGATGGCTCACGCGACGCAACCCTGCGTCTCTTGCGCGACTGGCAAGCGCGAGATGGCCGCGTGGTCGCCCTCCCCTTGTCGCGCAACTTCGGTAAGGAGGCCGCCCTCGCCGCGGGCCTGGCCGCTGCCCGCGGTCGGGCCGTGATCGTGATGGACGCCGACCTGCAGCACCCGGTCGAGGTGATCGCCAAGATGATCGCGCTCTGGGACGAGGGCGCCGAGGTCGTGAGCGGCGTGAAAATCGAGCGCCAGCGCGAGAGCTTTGTGTATCGAGCCTTCGCCAAGCTCTTCAACGCGCTGATGGCGGGGGCCGCGGGCGCGAGCTTTCAGGGAGCTTCGGACTTCAAATTGCTGGACCGCGAGGTGGTGGACACCCTGGTCGCCTTGCCCGAGCGCAATCGCTTCTTCCGCGGCCTCGTGAGCTGGGTCGGCTACCGCACCGCGGAGGTGCCCTTCAGCGTCGCCGAGCGCGTGGCAGGCACCAGCAAGTGGTCCCCGATCGGGCTCGTCCGCTATTCGCTGCGCAACCTGGTGGCTTTTTCGGCCCTGCCCCTACGCCTCGTGGCCGGGCTCGGCTTCGTCACCTTGTTGTTCGCCGCAGGCCTGGCGGTGCAGACCCTGTACCGCTACGTCCGCGGCGACGCCCTCAGCGGCTTCACCACGGTGATCCTCTTGCAGCTCATCCTGGGTGGCCTGCTGCTGACCAGCGTCGGCGTGATCGCGGTCTACCTGTCGGCCATCTACGAAGAGCTGAAAGGTCGTCCGCTGTTCATCGTGCGCAAGCGCGACACCGCCACGCAGCAAGCAGACAGCCAAAGCGGCGCGGCCGGTCGGGGCTAAAGACTAGTTGGCGCTCGGCTCGTCCAGCCAGGCGCGGGTCACCTGCTCTGCCAGGTTGCTGCGCAGCTCGCGGGGGACCTGACGCAACATCTCCAGGGCCACGAGCCGTGGCTCCACGTCCTCGAACACCAGGGCCTGCGCGATGTTGTTGGCCCGTTCCAGGGCACAGGAGGCACCGAGGTGGGGTTCGAGCACGTCTCGGACGCGCTCACGACCTCGGATCAGGACAGCATAGGTGCGCTCACTGCGTTCGCGGCGGGCGCTTTCCTCGGGGGGGCTTTCCAGTCTCTGGACCTGGGAGGGCATGGCCAACTCCTTTTTTGACCCGCGGAAGCTACAGCGGTGAGGGACGGGGACCAAGCTTTTTCAATGTAAATTCCGTCCTGTGGAAAGGCTGTGAAAAGCGTGTGGATGACCCTGTCTGGGGCTGTGAATTTGCGTGTGAGTAGCGTGGATAAGTGGCCTCGGACGGTGGACAACAATCAGCAGCCTTGACCGTGGACGGCCGTGGCGTTCAAATGAGAATGAGATTCTGATTTTCGTATGACCCCGCGCCAAACCCACGTCCACCCCCTGCGCTCCGTGGCGCGCCCCAAGCAGGCGCGCAGCGAGGAGAGCCTGCGCCGTCTGCTCGACGCAGCCGAGTCGCTGCTCGAGGAGAAGCGCTTCGGGGAGATCTCGGTCTCCGACATCGCCAAGCGCGCGCGCTCCTCGGTGGGCGGCTTCTACGCGCGCTTCCGCGACAAGGACGAGCTCCTGCTGGCCCTCCACGAGCGCTTCGTGGCGCAGCTCGAGGCCCGCCTCGGCCAGCTCGAGGGCAGCCTCGCGGGGCCCCACAAGCCCGCGCCCGTCCGCGAGCTCGCGCTCCTGTTGCGGCCGGCCATCCAGCTCTTGATCGAGACCTATCGCGCCCACCACGGCGCGCTCACGGCCTTCGCCTCGCGCGCCTCCGAGAACCGACGCCTGTGGAAGGCGGGCACCACCTTCCGCAGTCAGGTCATCGCGCGCTTCACGGGCCTGATGCTGCTCTCGCGCCACGAGTTCAGCCATCCCGATCCAGAGCTGGCCGCCGAACTCTCGGTGCAGCTCGCGCTCGGCTTCATGGAGCAAACCCTGCTGAACGGCGCCGTCCACGCGGGCGGCGAGCCGGTGCCCGACGGGCGCCTGCAGGAGGAGCTCGAGCGCATCTTGGTGAGCTACCTGGGCGTCCCGCAGGGCCCCTGAATCCGAGGAAGGAGCACGTAGATGGATTACGTCCAAAAGAACCCGCTTCCGATCCCGGCCTCCGGGCCACGCCAGGCCATCCCCTCGGAATCGACCACGCTGTTCGACTGGGAGTACGCGCTCAAGGACAAGCGACTGCTGTCCCTCTACGAGAAGGGCAAGAGCCACGCCTGGAACGCCAGCGAGCTCGACTGGTCGGTGGACGTGGACCTCGATCGCATGAGCATCGAGACCAACGTGCGCGACTTCTTCAACTACGCGATGAAGGTGCCCAAGACGCTCTCGCAGGAAGAAGCTCTACTGTTCCGGCGTCACGCAGACGCCTTCACGCTCTCGCAGTTCTTGCACGGCGAACAGGGCGCGCTCGCCGCAGCCGCCAAGATCGTGCAGACGGTGCCCTGGAGCGAGGCCAAGTGGTACGCCGCCAACCAGGCCGCCGACGAGGCGCGCCACGTGGAGGTCTATCACCGCTATCTCACCGAGAAGATCGGGCTCTCCTACGAGGTGCACCCGAGCTTGATGGAGCTTTTGAAGAACATCGTCGAGGACTCGCGCTGGGACGTCACCTACCTCGGCATGCAGATCATGGTGGAAGGGCTGGCGCTGGCCGCCTTCGGCATGATGAAGCTCTCGATGCCCAGCGAGCCGCTGCTGCAGAGCATCACCGCGCGCATCATGGCCGACGAGTCGCGCCACGTGGCCTTCGGCGTGCTCTCGCTCGAGCGCCTCTACACCGAGGAGCTGATGAGCCACGAGCTCAAGGAGCGCGAAGAGTTCGTCATCGAGGCCACCAGCCTGATGCACGATCGACTACTGCAGACGCCGGTGTTCGAGCGACTGGGCTTCGACGTGAAGGTCTGGAACGAGTGGGCCGCCCACAGCGAGATGCAGCAGGGCTTCCGTCAGCTCACGTTCTCCAAGATCGTGCCCAACCTGAAGCGTCTGGGCCTGCTCACACCGCGCGTGCGCGCGCACATGGAGACGCTGGGGCTGCTCAAGTTCGAACACGAGAAGGACTCGGTGGAAGACCCCGAAGTGCGCCCCTCGCCCGAGCTCTTGAATCTGATGATGAGCGGCTTGGCCGCGCGCGCCAACGGCGGCTAGCGGATCTCAGCGAGCCGGTAGCGTTACGGCCATTCTGGAGAGATTTCAGCGTCGTAACCGTCCGCGTGGTGGCGGCGACCAGTGTCCCAGGAGCGCAGGCCGGTCTCGGGACCGCGAGTGCTTTGGAAAAAGCCCTCACCCAGTGCTAGCGTGAACCCCTCATGAGCGGTTTTCGTGTCTTTACGCTCGCGAACGTGCCGGTGTGGGTGAGCCCCTGGCATCTCGTGGTCTTGGGGTTCTTGTCCTGGGGCCCCGATATCCGCGCGGGCATGCTCTACGCGCTGTGCATCGCGCTCAGCATCCTCGTTCACGAGTTCGGTCACGCCCTGGTGGCCAAGCTCTTCCGGCTCAATCCCCAGATCCTGCTCACGGGGTTCGGGGGTCTGACGGGCCACGAACGCGCCCAGCGCGACCGCGACGACGCCCTGATCATTGCCGCGGGCCCGCTGGCGGGCCTGTTGTTCGGCCTGTTGGCCCTGGTCGCCCGGCGCTTTCTGCCCATGCCCGCGCCGCTGTACGAGATCACGCAGAACCTCGTGTACATGAACTTCGTGTGGTCCTTCTTCAACCTGCTGCCGCTCTGGCCCCTCGATGGCGGCCAGCTGCTCCGGCTCGGCATGTTGAAGCTCGCCAAGCCAGCGCGTGCCGAGCGCATCGTGCACATCACGGCGCTGGTCGTGCTGGTGGGGCTCATCTACTTCTACGGCACCGGCGGCATGTGGTTCATGATGATCGCCGTCACGCTCGGCATGCAGAACATCAACGCGCTGCAGAACGGCGGCAGCGGCGCCCCCGTGCGCACCGTGAACAGGCACGCGGTGGAGCTCTTCCGCAACGCGGTCCTGGCCTACGAGCGCGGCGACGATCGCGAGGCCGCGCGCCTGTGTCACCAGCTACGCGCCGAGGGCAATGTTCCCGGCGAGATCATGAAGCGCACCTGGGCGCTGCTCGGCATCGCCACCACCCGCAAGGGGGATTTCGAGGAAGCGCTGTCCTATCTCCGGCGTGCGCCTGACTCGCCCGAGGTGGTGGAGGCCACAGCGCAGTGTTTCTATCAGCTCGAGATGTTCGAGGCGTTGGAGGCGCTGGTGCAGACGAAGGCCTTCGAACGCCTGCCGTCCGACACCCGTGAGGCCATCATCAAGGCCTTGGTCGACGGCACTGCGGCCTGCCGCAACTGCAGCACGACCACCGGCTGAAGCGCGGAGTTCGTCGGTCACGGCACGTTGACCTGGACTTGGTCGGCGACGTCAACTTTGACTGCGACGGTGTGCGTGAGCGGAGAACGGCTGTCGAGCGCGGTGGCGCTCACGCACACCGTCGCCGTTCAGGACGACCAAGAGCACGATCAAGACCACGCTCAGCTCTGCGGCTCCGGAGAGCCGCTCGCTTCAGCCCACCTTGCGAACGTCGGGCAGCGTGAACTCGCCGCTCTCCGTGAGCGGACGTTCGGCCTGGGCGAGATCCACGCGACCGCGCAGCCACTCGCCGATCACCGGCCACACTTGCTCCGGCGCCTTGCGACCCACCAGCAGGTCCGCGTGCCCGGCATCGACCTTCACGTAGCTCTTGTCCTTGGCGCGGCTGCGCTCGATGAGCGGCTTCACCGAGCCCGGGTTGGCGAGATTGTCCGAGCTGCCGCAGATGGCGAGCAGGGGCAGCGCGCTGTCCTCGATGAGGCGCGTGTAGCTCTGGCCGTCGAGGCGCGAACACAGCTCGCCGGTGGCGGCCAGCTTGAAGAGCTCGTCCACCGTGCCGAAGGAAGCGCCGTCGAAGGAGCGCAGGTAGTTCTTGAGCTCGTCGCCCGCGAAGCTGCCGGGCTTCCAAGCGCGCACCGGGATGGGCGCCAGCTCGGAATCCCAGGCGTGACGCACTGCGTGCACGGTGCGGCCGATGAGGTCCACCGGCAGGCGGAACTGCGACTCCTTGAACAGGCCGGTCCAGCCCACGGCGCCGTTGGCGATCTTCAGCGCGTTGCCGAGCACGAAGTTGCCGCGCCCGAGCGCGTGGGGCGGGCCCATGGTGATGACGCCCGCGACCTTCTGGGGCTCGCGCGCTGCGGCGGCGGCCACGCAGATGCCTCCCAGGGAGTGGCCCATCAGGAAGGCCTTGGGAAAGCCGCTCACGGCCAGCACGTGATCCAGCACGGCCGGAAGATCACCGCGAATGTAGTCGTCCACACCGCGGCTGCGCTCGGAACCCATCTCGGCCGAGCGACCGTGGCCGCGCAAGTCCACGTTGAACACGTCGAAGCCCGCGTCTGCGAGGTAGTTCACCAGGCTGCGCTCGGGGAGGTGCCAGGCGTAGTGATTCTGGCCGAAGCCATGGACCAGGATGATGGGGGCGACGGTGGGGCCGTCGACGCGGCGCTTGCGCACCACGGCCACCGGCTGAGGGCCTTCGATGCGGAGGATTTCCTTGCTGAACCAACGAATGCGCCCGGGCGTAATACGCTGTGCGACGCGATCCTTAGACAACAAAGTCATGGGCAATACTCCACCGTCACCGCGGCGCCTTCTGGCTTGAAGGCCCGGGTGCTCGACGACTGCAGAGTCACCGGGGGGGTGCCTCTGCGGAACTGAACCTCGGATAAGAAAGTGGGGGTAAGAGGCGGGACTTATCTCGAGAAGTTCAAGGGCTAAGGAAACAAGCTACGTTGTCCCACAACGCTAACCGGGTTTTCGCACGCGTTTCAAGACCCTGTTTTGGTGGTCCTGGCGAGCCGCCGGTGTGGGGGCGCGAGCAGCATTTAGCGGGCGGCCAACGGTCTCCGCGCCTGTTGCGTGCCCCACGTTTCCATGCGACATGACCGACCCAACCGGGGACCACCGAGGCCTCGCAAACGGGCGGGCTACGGCGGCCGGTTTTTGGCTCGGGAGAGAGCATGTTCGAGGGAACCCACACAGCCTTGATCACGCCGTTCAAGAACGGCGAAGTCGACTACCCTGCACTCAGCAAGATCATCGACAAGCAGATCGAGGCCGGCGTCGACGGCCTCGTCCCCTGCGGCAGCACCGGTGAGTCGGCCACCCTGAGCCACGAAGAGCACGAACGCGTCATCGCGCACGTGATCGAGCGAGCCAAGGGACGCGTGAAGGTGATCGCGGGCACGGGTTCCAACAGCACGCGCGAGAGCATTCGCCTCACCAAGTTCGCCAAGGAGCACGGGGCCGACGGCTCCCTCTTGATCGCTCCTTACTACAACAAGCCCACGCAAGAGGGCCTCTACGCCCACTACGCCGCCATCGCCGAAGCGGTGGATCTGCCGCAGCTCGTCTACAACATCCCCGGGCGTTCGGCGGTGAACATCCTGCCGGAGACCCTGGCGCGGCTGGCGCAGGTGGCGCGCATCGTGGGCGTCAAGGAAGCCTGTGGCTCGCTCGAGCAAATCTCGCGCGTGGTCGAGGTATGCGGGCCCAAGTTCACCGTGTTGTCCGGCGACGACCCGCTCACCCTCCCCATCATGGCCGTGGGTGGACGTGGGACCATCAGCGTCATCCCCAACATCATGCCGCGCGATATGGTGCGTCTGGTCAAGGCCGCCGCCGCCAACGACTTCGAGAACGCCCGCCGCGAGCACTACAAGCTGATGCCCGTGATGCGCACGCTGTTCCTCGAGACCAACCCCATCGGCATCAAGGCCGCCTGCGCCATGCTCGGCCTCTGCGACGACGAGCTGCGCCTCCCGCTCACCCCGTACACCGCGGGCAGCCGAGAGAAGCTCAAGCACGCGCTCGAAGCCGCCGGCGCACTCTGACTCACTCCCCAAAGGGCGAAGTGCGAGTCTGAACTACGTCGGCACCCTTGTACTTTGGAGGCACGCGCGACACGCGCGCGTGCCCTCCGCGCACTGACAGCAGGATCTCGCGATAAAACACGCGATTTCCGCTAGAATCGTGGAGCCTGCTCTCCGCCCAAGAAGATCTCCCTCGCGCCGCTGAGCCCGCCGCCAACGCGCTCTCGCCCAGTGTGCGTCGCCGCGCCCTCACCATCTCGGTGATCGATGGGCTCATGCACGCCGTGATGCTCGGATTCACCGAGAATTACCTGAGTGCATTGGCGGTGGAGCTCGGTCACGGCGCGCGTCACCAGGCGCTGCTCACGAGCTTGCCCGTGCTAGCGGGGGCGATGTCGCAGCTCCTGGCACCGGCCTTCACGCGCCTGTTCGGCAGCCGCAAGCGCTTCGTGGTGGCATGCGCGGCGCTCCAGGCGCTGACGCACCTGTGGTTCATCTCGATCGCGGAGCACGAGGAGCGCGCGCTCGCGCCGTTCTTGATCGCGAAGGTGTTGTACTTCGTGGGTGGGAACATGCTGATCCCCGCCTGGAGCGCGTGGATGGCGAGCCTCACGGCCGGCGGTGGGCGTGAGCGCTACTTCGCGCTGCGCTCGGGGGCGATCCAGGTAGCGCTGCTGCTCGCCTTCGGCGCGGGCGCCTACGGACTCGACGCCAGCTCCACCCGCGCAGGCATCCTCAGCGTGTACGCGCAGCTGTTCTGGATCGGCTTGTTCGCGCGCACGGCGAGCTCCCTGCTCCTGGCCGCGCAGCACGACCCCGAGCCTGCTCCCTGCGAGCAACGACCGCTGCGCATCGGTGAGGCTCTCCTGCGCTGCGACTTCCGCGTCGCCATCTACCTCACGCTGCTCTACTTCGGCACCTTCATCGCGTCGCCCTTCTTCGTGCCGTGGTGGCTGCACGAGCTCAAGCTCAGCTACCACCAGTACGCCGTGTTGATGGGCACCGCGATCCTGGCGCGCGTGGTCACGGTGCCCCGCCTCCACCGCATCGCGGCGCGCTGGGGCATGACTCACTTGCTCTATGCGGCTGGCTTCGGGGCCACGTTCCTACCCATGGCCTGGGCGTGCTCGAGTTCGTTCAGTACTTTCCTGCTGATCCAGGTCGCGAGCGGCACGATCTGGGGAGCCATCGAGTACGCCAGCTTCCAGCTCCTGCTCGAGAGCAGCCACGAGGAGACCCGCCTCGAATTCCTGTCGATCGCCGGAACGTTGATGGGACTCGGACAGCTCGGAGGTTCCCTGGTGGGAGGCGCTCTGCTCGATCAGGCTGGACTCCCCTATCCCACCGTGTTCGGCATCTCCAGCGTGATCCGGGCGATCCCGCTGGTGCTCGCCTTTGCCCTCCCACACGCAGGACGGGTCGGTCGAACTCTGGTAGAAAAGGCGCGCACTCGAGCTTGACATAGGCCGCCAGCAGGTTATTTTTGCTCGCCTTTTCCGAGATAGCTCAGTCGGTAGAGCGTTCGGCTGTTAACCGAATGGTCCCTGGTTCGAGTCCAGGTCTCGGAGCCACGCAAGAGGGCCCAGCTTACGCTGGGCCCTTTTTGCGTTTCTCCTCGAACTGGCCTCGTGGATGGTCGAGCTGGCAAAGCCAGCTCGACGACGCACCGCGAGGCCAGTTTCCTTTGCTCGCGAGGTCGAGGCGCGCTGAGGCGGGTGGGCTCGAGTGGGCATTACCTCGCGGGCGCAGTACTCGCCGATGCGGGCCCGGAGCAGGTCGCGGAGCTGCTGCTCGCGGACTTCGTAGAGCTCGGCTGAGACGAGCACCTTGTCGCGCTCGTGCTCAGCGAGCTGCCCCTGGACGCTCTCAAGGCCCGCCACTCCCATGCGAGCCAGGACGCCCACCAGGTTCTTGATGCCCGCCTCTGGCTCCTGAAGACGGGCTTCGAGAGCCGACTCCTTGGTACGCAAACAAGACTGAGATTCGTGACGTTGCATCGCCTGTGTTGCCCACGAGGCCGCTGATGGCGCAGGAGATCCCGGTAGCCGGCGCCCGCACCTGCACCGTTACGCTATAGGCCGTGTCGGGAAGCACGGTGGTGGGAAGCATAAACGTGCCCCTCGCACTGAGCGTGCCGGCCGTCGCGTCGCTGAGCACGACCTTGACGCCATCGGAGAGCTGGGCCTAGCCACCGATAGCGAGCTTCGGTAGGCAAAACTGCTTCTGTGGATCACAGTAGTAGTTCTCTCGGCAGTCGGCGGACGAGGAACAGTTCGTCAAGCACATGAACTGGCCGCTGTCGTTGTCCTGCGCGCAGACGCTGGCCGCGTCGCAGCTGTACTCGCCCTTCAATCGATCGAGATAGCAAGCAGTGGCGCAGAAGCCTCCCCAGAAACCGTCGTCCTCGGTCAGGCATGTGCCCCTCACACAGTCCTGGGGCCCCGTACACGGCAGGCCTTGCTGCGAGAAATACCCTTCAGGCGGGCCGCTACCGCAACCGACGACGACGTTGGTGACGTCTTTGTCCACAGTGCCCGTGCCGTTCAGCACCTGGCACTTGGCACCCGTGCTCGTGCTTGCGGTGACGTCATAGGTCGACCCGCTCTTGACGTGCTTGGGAAGGAAGAACGCACCTTCGGCGCTCGCTGTCGCCGAGCCGCCTTGCGAGTCCTTGATCGTGACCGTCTGTCCCGCAGGGATGCCTTGCACCGTGCCTTTGATCTCGTAGCCGGTGAAGCACACAGAATCGCTTCCGTCTGCGTAGCAAAGGTAGTCCGGTCGACCGCAGTCCGCGTTGGTGGCGCAGCGGCGGAGGCAAGCCGCGTCGTACCCCTTGTCGTCGAGAGCGGTACAGAGGGTCTGGTCGCCACAGCCTGAGTACCCGTGGCACGACTTGCCGCAATAGCCACCTCTGTACTCCGGGTGCGCGGCCTGCGTGACGCACTCGGTGGTGCAATCGCTATCCGAAGTGCAGGGACCACCGGCCTCTTGCAGGCTGAGCGTATTGTGAAAGGCAGCACCGCCATCGCCAGCGTCGTGGTCGCCAGCGTCGCCATCGCCGTGCGCGTCGCCATCGCCGTGCGCATCGCCATCGCCGTGCGCGTCGCCATCGCCGTGCGCGTCGCCATCGCCGTGCGCGTCGCCATCGCCGTGCGCGTCGCCGGGGAGCCTCCCTCCATCATGCACTGCCGCCGACGACTTAGAATCGCCGCCACAGCCCACCGAGCCGAGCACAGCGCACAACCAAACCATCCGTGCCTTCTTCATCGCTACGCCGCTTACCGGGTTTGCGATCAGCTCGCTATCCACAAAGCGAAACGAAGTTGCGAAAGAGAGCGTGCGCACTTCGGTGCCCGAGGACGGGTTGGAGCCAGACGTACAATGTGCTGGCTGCCAGAAGCATCCGGTGATCTGGCTTTCCCGAATCGCCGCGGCCGCGAGCGGCACCGCCGCGACTGGCCGCTAGCCGTTGATAGGGAAGATGCGATTCTTCCTGCACGGGTCAGCTCAGGCTCAACGGGCAAGTCCTGTGAGTCAGCCTGCGAGCAGCGCGTCGACCTGCTGGTAGCAAGCTTCCATGCCCTGATCCATGCCCGATGCGATCGCGCCGTCACGCGCCTCCTTGACGGCATAGGTCTGCGTGATGCGCATCAGCGTGGTGCCGTCCTGCTCGGAACTTCGTGCTGTTCCACCAGCGAGCCGATGGTCTGTCCGGAGTTCAGCGAACGTGAGCTGGCGAGGGCGGAGATGCCGGCTCCAGCGCTTGTGCCGGCCACGACTAGGCGTTTTGCTGGAACCGCCTCCTGGATCATCCCGCGATGCCCCTGCTCCAACGCGGGCGCGACGGAACATGTTCAAAACGGATCACCGGTAAACAACCGCCCCCGTGGTGACTCGCTCTATCGCCCCCTTGAACGGCCTCGCGCGCCCGCTCGGACTCCCGCTTCCTCCAGGCCCAGTGCGCAGGGTGTGCAGGTCGAGCGCGTCATGGGACCGCGCGCCAAAAGCCGGATTCGCGTTCGCCGAAGAACGGGCCTTGCTGCCGCCTCGACGGTTTCGCTTCGCAGTTTTCCGTCGTGCGATCACGAGGGACGCACGAAGTAGGACTGCCGGTGCCCTCGCGCTTCGAAGGTTCTCTGCATGGACACCGCCTTGGCGCGGCAGCGCAGGGTTTCCATGAGCACCTCGTTGCCATTATCGTCGAGGCGCCAGAGTTCCCAGCGCGGCAACACCGCGAGGGAGACCGCTGCATCCAGATGCACCAAGTCGGCATCATCGATAGCGAATGTCTCGAAGACGTCGAGCACCGTTTCCAACAAATCGTCTGAGGCCAGCTTGCACACGGCGACCGTCGGAGGGTCACCATGGCCGGCAAGCGCCGCGCGAAGAAAGAGCGGTCGACCGGTAGCAGGGCACGCCACTTGGGCCCCTTCATACCAACCCAAGCCGTTGACCCAGAATCGGGCCGCTGATTCGCGTGCGCGCGCGCTCATCCAGTCAGATAGGTGGCCGGGAAGCAACGCGAAGGGAACGTCGCCTCCGCGGAAAGCTTCGCCTTCTGTGAGCCAACGAAGGTAGGCGCGCAGATCCTGATCGCGAACCGTCGCCTCTTGGTCCAGGTGGTAGATGCTGTCGAATACTGTCGCTGCCGTACCGTGGCGTAGGAACGGACTTCCCTGTCCTGCCTGTTCGGGCCAAGTCGTACGGGCCCAAACCGCAACCTCTTCACGGCTCGAGCACCCTTGAAGCAGCCCGTCCAAGAGCTCGATCATCCTCCGCACCAGCAGTTGCTGCTCTGCGTGTCTGTCGGGAGTCATGATGAGCGGGTCACAATCCTTCGAGTTCGTGGTTTTTGAAGCGACACATGCGGGAGAGTGGAGCGACGTCTCGCCAGCCAGCCCTCCCCTTCACACGGCACTCATGTGGCCTTCGAGCCGTCCTGCGATCGCGGCAATCTCTGCGCGCCCCACGATGATCTGGTCGATCAAGAATCGTTCGGCGTCGTCGGCGCTGACTCGCACGCGATAGCCGTTCATGCGCAAGAACACCATGCTCGATGCCCAGGCGACCCGCTTGTTGCCGTCGACGAAGGCGTGGTTCATGGCGAAGCTTTGCAAGAGCGCAGCCGCTTGTTCGCTGAGACTGTTGTAGTAACCAGAGCGGGCGCGGGCGAGCGCGCTCTCCACCAACCCTTTGTCGCGCACACCCGGTGCGCCACCGTGGCGTGCGATCAAGGCAGTGTGCAGAGTGAGGACTTCCTCGAGGGAGAGGTAGAGGGTTGTGTCCATACTCAGCGCGCCAAGCGCTCTAACAGCTCATCGTGATCTTGGAGGACCTCGTCCATCGCGGATCGAAACGCAGGTCGCACGTGAACACGGTCAAGGTACTCCCGAACGGCATCGTCCAGCAGCGCCGAGATCGATCGTCCGCTCGCGTCCGCATGTTCACGCAACGACCGAAGGAGCTCTCGATCCATCTGCGACGCAAACTTCTCAGCCTTTGCCATCCCTCTAGCTTCCGATGCGACCAGGCCGCTTTCAAGACGTTTCATGAACTTTCTCGATTTGGACAAAATCCACATATTTACGGCAACTTGAGATGATACTCGCCAACGATCGTGGCCCGGGGTTGGCCATCGCGCTGCCACAACCCAGGTTCGATAAACCGAGGGCTCGGGGGGCGCTGAGGCGAGTGGGCTCCCGGGGCGCAGGCCCTGGGCACCCGAGGGCACGAGTCCTGGTGGGGGCTCGTGCCGAGCTCAACTCACCGCGCGAGATCGCCGCGACTTCAGGGCCGAGGTTGGTGACAAAGCGATAGCCGTACTTTTGTGCCAGTAACCCCATGACTCCCTCTGCGTTCCCGCACCACGGCTCATTGGGATCGACGAGGTAACTCTTGCGATGGGTAGCGGGCAAAGAGCGCGCTGAGGCGAGTGAGGCTCGAGTGGGCTCCCTGAGCTGAGCCGCTCGCACGCGCGGTCTCGCCGAGGCGGGCCCGGATGACGTCTCGGAGCTGCCCGCGCCCGTCGGAGAGCTCGGACGAGACCAAGGACCTGCCCTGTCGGCGTAGCGTGGCGAGCACGGTTGCCGTTCGGCGCGCCGCTCCATGGACCCACGCCTGTACGTGACTGTCGAGGGAGGCGTGCAGGTGGGCGCACCACCTTCAGCGCCTTGGCGGATAGCTCACCTATCTAGCCCTTTTTTGCAACCGTCCTCGCGGACGCGCGCACCATCGGTACGTCGGTGGGATCTCGGTGGGCGCCCCAATGGGTGGCGGCTCGGGCCAGGACCCGCACCGTAGTGAGAACCGGAGACGAACGCAGGGAGGCGAGTGGATATGAGCAGCAGCAAGCCGCAGCGTGAACAGGCTGCACCGTCGGGCTCAGCGTCGTCGCCTGCTCGGGCCCGCGGCGTGCCCCCCCCGCCTCCAGCATCGAACGACAACGCCTCGGCGCAGCAACAATCCGCGCAGACTTCCCAGACGCCTCGCGCAGTGGCGCCCTCGCGGGTCGACGATACGCGGGTCGATCCAAGCGCCATCACCGAGGCGCGGGCAGTGATTGCAGTGTGCGAGGCGGAGCTTGAATCCGACCCGGGGCCGACCCGAACGGTACAGCTTCAGATGCAGCTCGGCTGGGCGCACGAGCACATGCTGAACGACGTGTATGGTGCCTCGCATTGGTACGAGCAGTCCATCCTGATGAGCCCGGAGCATGTGCCGGCCATCACCGCGACGCGACGTGCGTACCTGGCCGCAGCTCGCACCAGCGAAGCGCTGCCATTGTTCGAGGTGGAGATGCGCTTCGCCCCGAGTGCGACGGACAAAGCGGCACTGGCCTACGAGAAGGGCTGGTGGCTGGAGCAGCTCGGAGAACGGGCGCAGGCGGGCGATGCGTATCGCGCCGCGCTGGAGCTCGAGCCACGGCACGCCGCGGCGCTCAAGGCGCTCGAGCGTCTGGCTAGCACCAACGAAAGTTTGGCGGAGCTTACGCAGGTCTACGCGCAGCTCGGCAGCGCGCTGTCGGAGCCAGCACATCGGGCCGCACTGCTCGTACAGCGCGCAAGCTTGATAGAGGCGCACGGGCAGGATCTGGAGCGCGCCGCCGAGTTGTACGAGGCGGCGTTGAAGCTCGATCCCCGCGCGGTGGGCGCACTCCCAGCGGTCGCAAGGATCTATCACGTCACGGCCCGCTACAGCGAGCTGGCGAGCGCGCTCGCGCGCCGGGCGGAACAGGCGGAGGATCCGGCAACGCGCGCGACCTTCTTGTGCGATCTCGCCCGCGTGAACGCGGCGCGCTTCGGAAACGTACCCGAGGCCCTGGCTACGCTCGAACAGGCTCGGCAGGCCGTTCCGAATGACCCCCTCGTGCTCGAGGATCTCGCGCGGCTATACGAGCGCGCCCACCGCTACGCACCTCTGGCCGAGGTGCTCGGTCAGCTCGCTCAGCTTGCGCCCGACGCACAGACGCGCGTCGCCGTGCTGCATCGGCTCGGGCGCCTTTACGAGCACGAGCTCGATCGCGCCCAGGAAGCAGTCACCGCGTATCGCGCCGCCCTGCGAATCGTCCCAGCCCACGAGCCGAGCCTCCACGCCGTGGAAGGGCTGCTGCGAGATCAGGGGGACTTTCGTGAACTCATCCGAGTCTGGTCGGCGGCGGCGGACGCGGCCACCAGCGACTCCCAACGGCTGCGCGCGCACCTGTCGATCGCTGCCGTTGCCGACAGCCACCTCAAAGATGCGAGTTTGGCGCTCGCTCACTACGAGCGCGCACTCCTGCTCGCTCCCGAGAACACCACGGCTTTCTTGGCGCTCACGCGCCTATGTAGCCAGGCAGGCAAGCACCGCGAGCTGATCGCGCTCTATGAGCGAGCCATCAATCGCACGACAGACCTCGCTCGTCGCGTCAGCTATCTGTTTCGCGTTGCAGCCATCTACGAGCAGACACTCTCGGACCCGGCCCAGGCGGCGACCACCTATCGCCGTGTCCTCAAGCTCGTGCCTGATCATCTCGGCGCCATCCAAGGACTGGCAATCGCCGCCGAAGCCGCGGGCCTCTACCCTGAGGTCGTGGAAGCCCTCGAGCTCGAGCTAGGTCAAACCTCTGACCCGCACTACAAGCTCGCGCTGCTGAATCGACTCGGCAGCTTGCTCGCGCACCAGCTCGCCAATCCGGAGGGCGCCGCGTTGCACTTCCAGCGTGCGCTCGAGCTCGACGCCCACGACGCGACGGCACTCTCGGGCCTCGCGCAGATCCAGCATGCGAGCAGACGCTGGGAGGACCTGCTTGGCACCTATCGGATCCAGTCCGAGAGCATGCCGAGCGGTCTCGTCCGCGCCGATCTTCTGTTCAAGATGGGAGAGCTCGCAGAGACACAGCTCGGACGGAGCGACGTGGCGCTTACGTATTATGAGGCGGCGCTCGTCGACATCCCCGGACACGACCCCTCGCTCCGTGCGCTCGGACGCGTGCTCACGGATCGCGGTGCCTTCCAGCAGCTCGCGACGATCCTGGCAGCACAGGCTGAGTTCGTGCGCGTCCCGCGCAGCAGGGCGCAGGTGCACTACCGCGTGGGCCAGGTGCAAGAGGACCAGCTCGCAGACGCAGCCGCGGCCCTCGTGGCCTATCGAGCATCGCTGGCGGCGTGCGCGAGCTACCGGCCATCACGTGAGGCCGTGCTCCGGCTCGCGGACAGCCAGGGGGAAAGCGAGTCACTTCTGCCGCTGCTGCAGGAAGAATCTGCGAACCAAGGGGCGGACGGCGCAGCCGCGCTGCTGCGTAAGGCGCAGGTTTACCGCGACAAGCTGCGCGACGCGCGACGGGCGACCGGAACATTCGAGGCGCTGCTCGGAACGGTCCAGGGCCAACTGCCAGCGCTGCTGGCCCTCGAGCCCCTGCACACGGCGGCGGGAAACCGCGATGCACTGGTGAACCTCTACGCGCTGGAGGCCTCACAATTCAAGGACGCAGAGGCACGGCTCAGTGCGTTGAAGGAGCTGCTTCGCATCCAGATGGCTCAGCCAGACGATGCCGCAGCTCGAACCACCCTCGACCGGCTACTCGCATTGTCCCCCGATGACTCATTCGCACTCTCGCTGCTCGAGCACTTCGCCGCCAAGCACGCCGACGCGGAATTGCGGGCTCGCGTCGACGAGCGCTGCGCGGAGCGAACGAACGACGCACGCCTCGCGGCCGATCGCCATGCGAGCCTCGCGTTCTACTTCGAGCAACAAGGCCGGAAGCGTGAAGCACTCGCACGTTACAAGGCCGCGCTCGCGCAACACGCCGAGCACCTCCCCTCCATCTTGGGCCTCGGCCGTACCGCGCAGGTGCTGGGCGACGCGGCGGCCGTTGCGGAGGCGAAGAGCCGGCAAGCCGCATTCACCGTGCAGCCCGCGCGTGCCGCGGACCTCCTGGTGGAGGAAGCCCACATCCGGTTCAAAAGTTTGAACGAAGCCGAGGCCTCGATTGACCTGCTGCTGCGCGCACTCGTCTTGTTCCCCGAGCATGAGCAGGCGGCGCGCAGGCTCACGGAACAACTTCTGGTGCGCGGCGAGGTGGAGCGACTCGTGAAAGCGCTCGAGAACGCCGCCCATGCGGCGCGTGTACCGGAGCGCGTGAGCACCCTGTGGACGTCCCTTGGCGAGCTCCAGAGCCAGCGGCTCGCGAACGTCCCCGCCGCCATTACGGCGCTTGAGCGCGCAGACGCTGTGCAGCCGCACGACGCGCGCACCTTGGCAAGGCTCGCGGAGCTGTACATCGAGAACCGTCAATGGAGCGACGCCGTCCGCACGCTCGACGACGTGGTCAGCCTGTCGCTCGACGAACGAGAGCTGCTCGCCGCTCGCCTCAAACTGATCGACGTCTGGTCGAACCACCTACACGACGCGCACAAGGCTTCGACGTTCCTCGACGCGGTGCTGTTGGTCCGACCTGACCACCCCGAAGCGCTGGGCCTCTTGGTTGACATGCAGTGCAAGGCCGGAGACCTCGACCTCGCGCTCCAGACCGCGCACCGCTTGGTCTTGGCCAGCCAGGGCCCCGCTCGCGCTGCAGCGCTCATGCGCCTGGCGAACATCGAGCGCGAGCGCGGCAACGAATCGTCCTACTTTCAGACGCTTTACCAGGCGGTGCACCTTGCGGGCGCGCGCACCGAGGCGGCCGCCGAGCTGCAACGGGTCGCGAACACCCCCTCGCTCGCCAAAGCCTACGCGGACGCCCTCGAGGGCTTCCTCCAGGCGAGCGGCCCCGACGCCGACGTGGCAAGTTACCTGGAGCTCGCACGCATTCAGGCGGAAGTGTTGCAGTGGGGACAGCAAGCGATCGAGACGCTCGCGCGCGGCCTCGAGCGCACGCGTGGGGCCTCCGCTATCGCTGCCGCATTGACCAAACGCCTCGAGCTCGCAGGACGCCACGACGAAGCCCTCAAGTTCGTACACACGGCATTGCTCAAGGACGTGACCAGCGCCGACCTGTGGCGTGAGCTCGCGAGCAACCTGGAAAAAGCCAAGCGCAGGACCGAAGGGCGGCTGGCGCTCGCGGCGCTCGAAGTGCTCGGATGCGCCACAGAGGCCGAGCGCAAGGCCGCCGAGGCAGCCCGCGCGCAGCTCGCTCCGCCGAGCCCGGGGAGTTTCGCGCGCGCGACCCTGAACGCGCTCGGCGAGGGAGCTCTGGTCAGTCCCGCGATGCGCGTGCTGGAGGCCTTGATCGATCCCATCTCCAAGCTTCATCCCGTCGATCTCAGCGCACTCGGCCTGGGCAAGCAGGAGCGCATCGGCGGCCGATCCCTCGACACGCTCAAGCCCCTGATCGACAGTGCCGCGATGCGCTTCGGAGTGAGCGACCTGGTAGTCTACGTGAGCGAGGCGCGACCCGCGCTGGCGCAGGTCCTTCCTAGCGTCCCGCCCACGCTCGTGCTCTCGCGCGAGATTCGAGCTCCTGACCGAGAACGAGCAGAGCTTCATCGTCTCGCGCGCCATCGCTGCAATCGCAGGACGCTTCCATCCCGCGCTCACACTGCCCGTCGAGGAGCTCGCCCGGCTCTTCGCAGCGGTGGGCCACACCGTGCAGCCGGGGTTTGGACAGAACCTGGCGAGCCCCCAGGCCATCGAGGAGCAGGCCCAGCAGCTGCGCAAGGCGTTCTCCTGGCTGGCCTCGCGCAAATCCCTCGACGAAGCCGCCGCCGCCTTCGTCCAGGCCCCCCTCACGGATCTCGCTGACTGGGTGCGCACACTCGAGCAGACCGCTGCGCGCGCCGCGGCCGCCGCGGTCGGTGATCTTCCCGCCGCTATCCGCGTGCTCATGCGTGAAGCGGGAGCCGACCCACGCGACCCGTCCGCGTTCGTACGCGCACACCCGACCGGGCGAGCGTTGTTGCAGTTCTGGGGTTCGGGCGGCGCCGCTCAGGCACTACGCCACACAGGTATGCTCGACTGATTCGCCCCGATCCTCCCACGAGGCATCGGTTGAGACTACCTGCTCGAGGTAGTCGTGATTGATGCCCGGATGGGCATGGACGATTTGTCGGGTCCGGGCCCCGCTCCGTCGTCGATCCAAGCGTCGAGTGCCTCCAAGCTATTCCCCTCGAGCATGCCCGCCTGCGGCATTGGGTCGAGCTCGTCGTGGATACGTTTACTCCTGCACGTCATGCTCGAGTGTCGCCTGGAAGGGCATGGTCCACGGCGTCGCCGGGCACACCGTCCCCGTGGTCCATGTGTTGACCGTCACCGTTCCCGTGATCACCGACCCGAGGTCGCCATACGGGTTCAGCGTCACGGAGGCGTCCCCGTCGGCAGACGCGGCGCACTGGCCCGTCCACGCTGCATACATGAAGAGCGTACCGGCACCGGTCGGGTAGGTGCCGCCGGAGGTGTCGTCGTCTTTGTGAATGAAGAGCTCTACGTCATGCTCGTCAGCACTCAGGCTCCCGTCTGGCTCGAAGCCATTGACCAGCGAGACGATCAGTATTTGGTTGAGAACGTTGTAGCGTGCGTAGACACGCGGCGTGTAGAGGACCTCGCTGCCTTCGCTGTAGCGGGTGCCGTCGAGCTCGAACCAGTCTCCCTGGCTTCCCGAGTTTCCGGTGAGGTCATCGGCTTCATGGGCGATCTCGAAGGAGCCGGCAGTGGGCGTGGCCGGACAGGAGCCCTTGAACGCGTCCCACTCGGTCACGATGTACGAACCGATGGCCTTGTGGCCAATCCCTTCGTCCGTGATGGACACCGTTCCGGACTTCGCGGCGCATGACCGCTCCGACGTTCCCGGGCTTCCGTCGTGCACAGTGACCGCTGCGTTTCCATGGGCCCATTCGGCCGCAATGGTGTACTCGCCGGTCATCGTCGTGCCGCCGTCGGTGTACACGCGTACGGAGGCAAGGTCGCGGTAGCCGTTCTCAGGTGACGACCAGGTCGTTTGAACCGTCACCAGACCGTAGGGCAGCCAGGCAGCGCGATGGTGAGACACGCTCACGACCGGATCGAAGCCATCTGGGCTGAGCTCCGAGGGCGTTTGCATGTAGGTGGTATCGCCGACCGAGAACGTACTCACGAAAAGCGGGCCCGCGTCGCGCGTCGCCCCGTCCGCGCCGCCGTCTTCGACACTTCCGCCGTCCCCTGACGTATCGGCGTCCATTTCGCCGCCACCATCCGCGCGAGACGTGTCGGCGTCGGGTGGGTGGCCATCACCGTCGCCGGGCGACACGCCCGAATCGGTCAGCGCACTGCCGCTATCTGCGCCAGATTCGCGGGTCGTCGAGTTGCCAGAATCGGCACACGCAATCGTCGCACACGAAGTAAGGGCCAAGCACACACGAGCCCAAGAAACCGACGCAACTGCCATCGCTCGGGATCGTAACGGGTGCGCGCCCGGGTTCCTAGTGGGAGGGTGACGGTCATCGCTTCGTCGCGAGGTGAGCGAGTTCGGCCGCGAACGCGTCATCCAGCGGAGCGTGGCCGACCAGGAGTCGGTACCACATGGCTCCGAACACCATGTCCACCATCGCCGTGGCAGTGGTGTCAGGATGGGCCTGCGCGAGCAGAGCGTGCAGACTCTCACGTCGCCCTTCGATCAGGTTCTTGCGGAAGGCCTGCTGGAACTCCGGGTCCAGTTGAGCCTCTGCCATCAGTCCCTTGAGCACCGGTGCCAGCGTCTTTTTGCCACGCAACAGCTTGAACGTGGCCACGAGGAAGCGCGTCACGTCGGCCAGCGCGTCTCCGCTCGGAACGGCGGGGACCTCGCTGCGGGCGCTCTCACCGAGCGCCTCGAGCAGCACCTCGGCCTTGGAGCGCCACCAGCGGTAGATCGTCTGCTTGCCGACCCCCGCGGCGAGCGCGATGCCGTCGATGGTCAGGTTTCCGTAGCCGTGCTCACGCAGCAGTTCCAGGGCAGCCGTGAGGATGGCGCCGCGTGCTTCCTCGCTGCGTTTTCGGCCGGCACGGTTGAGCTCGTTCATGGAGGAACAGCATAGATTGAGCGCGAGGCCTTGACGAGACGAATCGTCTCGTTATTATCATTTCGAGACGACGAGACTCGAAATGGAACATCGAGAGTCTTCGTCGCGACACCCAGAGCCGAGAAGTGAGGACATCATGGAAGCACAGACCATCATCGTGTTCGGCGGGAGTTCGGGAATCGGCGAGGCCACCGCACGCCTCGCGGCCGCCAAGGGCGCGCGCGTGGTGATCGTGGGCCGGAATCCGGAGAAGCTGGAAGCGGTGCGTTTGCGTACGCCGGGCCGAGTCGTCGCTGCAGCCGTCGATGGCTCGGACCGGTCTGCGGTCGACCGCTTCTTCGCTGTCCAGGGGCCATTCGACCACCTGGTGTTGTCGCTCAGCGGCTCGAAGGGCGCGGGTCCTTTCGCATCGCTCGATCTCGCCGCATTGCGAGAAGGGTTCGAGGAGAAGCTGTTTCCACAGCTGTCGGTGGCACAGGCCGCGTTGCCTACGCTGCGCGAAGGCGGTTCACTCACCTTCATCTCGGCCTCTTCGGCGCGCTCGGCGATGCCGGGCACGGCGGGACTCGCCGCGATCAATGCAGGCGTGGAAGCCGTGGTGCCCGTCCTGGCACGCGAACTCGGGCCGACGCGCGTCAACGCCGTGTGCCCAGGCGTCATCGACACGCCGTGGTGGGAGCGCCTCCCGCGTGAAGCACGTGACGCGTTCTTCGCAGACGCCATCGAAAAGTTGCCAGTCCGTAGAGTCGGCAAGCCCGAGGACGTGGCAGCGATCGTGTTGAGCCTGGTGCAGAATGGCTTCGTCACCGGCTCGGTGTTCGAAGTCGATGGAGGGGGGCGCCTGGTCTAGCGACGTGCCCAGGCTGCCTGGCAGCTGTCCTTGCGATACACGACGAGATTGTTGTCGTCCTGCATGGACAGGAAGGCACCGGTATTGCCGTTGGTCTTGGTGCTCCAGGCGGCGGCGCCGTCTGGCTTGTAGATGACAAGGTTGCCGTCGCTCTGCATGATGACCTTGCCGGGCGGTACGCCCTGGGTGCCGCTGGCCCAGAGCGCCTTCTTGGTGGGCGAGAGCGCGTACACGACGAGGTTACCGTCGGTCTGGTAGATGAGCTGATACGTATTGTTCGGGGACTGGAACGACGTGCCCGCCGGCATGACGCTGCCGCTCTTGAGCGTGATGCCCTTGATGGCCCCGCATGCGCTGGTGCCGAGTGCGGCAGCATCCGGGAGCGTCGGCGTCGTGGTTGCGGGAGGTGGCGTGGTTGCGGCCTTGGCTGCCTGCTGGACCGTGAACGTCACGGTGTTGGGGGAGTAGGAAGCCTTTGCCGTGATGACAGCCGTGCGTGCGGCGCCGGTGTTGGGCAGGACCGTGTAGCGATAGCCGATTCCTCCTGGAATCGCGCCCGTGTTCGTGAGGTCGGTCAACATGTCGGAATCTTCGCTGAGCGTGGCCCCACACCCGCTGGTCATCCACATCAGCAGCACGAACGTGCCGCCTTCGGCGGGGACCGGCTGAGCCCCGATGCCCTGATCCCCGCGCACGAGTTGGGGTAGCCCGCACTGAATCTGACCGCCGAGCCGCTGGGCCGACCTGGCCGGCCGGGACGTGCGCTGGGGCGCGCGTGAGAGATCCGTGGAGGTAGGCTTCCCGACCGAGGTCGAGCTCGCGTGGGCGTGAGCGAGCGACGCGACCCCCAGAAACAGTAGCAAACCGACGATTGACCCGTTCTTCATATCGCCTGGTGTACGGGCTCTCGCAAGCCAGGGCTATCCACTTTGCGAAAGTATCTTGCTTGCGCTGGCGCCGTCTTGGCGTGACTTCAAGCCCGTTGCTGCCCGGTGCGGCTCCAGCGCCGGGCCAGTGTGTCGCTCGGACTCTCGCCGAAGCGCTTCCGATAGCGGATGCTGAAGCGACCCAGGTGCCCGACCCCCGTGATCCGAGCCACCTCACTCACGGTCTCCAGCGTGTCGCTCGTCAGGAGCAGCACACGCGCTCGCTCGAGTCGACGCGCGCGCGCGAAGTCGAGCGGCGAGCAGCCACGGTGTTTCTGGAAGCCGAGTTGCAGCGAGCGCGCGCCAATGCCGGCCACGCGCGTGAGCTCCGCCATGGTGACGGAGCGCCCGAAGTGCGCGTCGATGTATTCCGCGGCACGTCGCACATGCCGCGGCTCACCCGAGCGGGAGCTCGCCTTGAACAGCCCGGACTGGTTGCTGGGCTGGCACAGCAAGAAGCGAAAGATGAGGGCTTCGGCCCAGCATGCGTCGGCGCCGGGCTCTGTGAACTCGGGATGCTCCTGATCGGCTTCCCTCAGCACCGAGGTGATCAAGCGCATGAGGGGCTCCACCGGAGGCGAGTCGAGCGCGATGCGCGCTGCAAACTGGACTTCACGGGACTCAGCTCCCGTGAGAGTGCGCAGACCGTCGTGGACTGCCTGGCGCGGAAGCACCACCTGCAGGCTGCGAAACCCCGAACGGACCACGACCTTGGAGCTCTGCCAGGGAGCGCACAGCAAGCCCGACCGGCCCGACACCAGGGGGGTCACCGCCTTGCCGATCGTCGACTCCGCGGTAGCGTTCGACTCGAGCGGCAGAGACAACAGATAGGCATCCGCCGCGCCCTCACAATCCGCCCACACGCTGGACCTGGTTTCACTCGCGACCAGCGCGAGGGGACCGAGCGTGAGCTGGTGAACGCGCCAGAAGAACGGCTCCTTGCCGGGCATGCCATGGATGTGCACCGGCGCGGTCATCCGGCTGTAGAGGTCCGATGCCTCATCCAGGGATGGCACAGCGAGGCACGGATAGCGTGAAAGCGGCAGCCTAGGGCGCGCGGATACGTTCAACATGTCGACCTGTCTGGCGTCGAGTCCCTTCGAGATCGCAGCGTGCCCACGGTGCAGCGACATCGCGCATGAGGCAAGGCGATTCTCGAGTGGGCTTCCCGGGGCGCATGTGGCCTCTGCTCTCACGGCGCGGCCTTTCTTGAGTGCCGCTCGCACTTGCCTTGCCGCGCGACTCCTTGGCCATGGTCCTGCTCTGGTACGACCCCCACTTCGGGTCACGCCTCTTCGGAATGGCGGCCGATTCCGAGGCGCTACAGCGAAGGCAGGCAAAAGAAGCCGTCCTTGGGCCAGTAGAGCACGAAGTTGATGCACATCTCGTCGTCGCTGGTCTCGCCGGCGCGCACCACGTTGCCCGTCGCGTTTTCGTAGGTGCAACGCGTGGTCACCACGTCGTCGTTGTAGATGACGGCTTGCGCCGGATAGAAGCGCTGATCGTAGAAGTCGAAGGGGCCGTTGTGGACCACCTGCTCGACGTAATCGTGACTGATGCCCAGATAGGCATGGACCCCCAGCTTGTGCATGTGGGGCGCCACGCTCAAGATGTGGATCTCCTCTTGGCCCTGGAGCACCACGCGACAGAGGCTGGTGACCGCCGCGCGCTGTCCCGGGAGGAGCAGCGGCAGGGCACTCAAGTCCTTGCTCATCGCAGCCGTGTGCTCACGAAATTTCGATGTGACGCAGATTTCCGCGCCACTCGCATCGTCCTCGTCCTGGGCGCCGGCGCGGTTGTAATAGTGCATCTCGAGAAACATGGGTCCGTTGCCGAGGTGCAGCCCCACGTCGCTCGGGAGCGTGGGGACGCCTGCGTTGCCCGGTGCCCAGCCCCAGAACACCACTTGGTTCTCCACCCCCGTCCCTTCGTACAGGATCCAGTGGTGGAGCACGCGATGGTTATCGGTGATCGGCCGCAGCGCCAGCGCCTGCAGCGACTTGTCGCCCCAGGGAGGACGCGAGAACGGAATGCGAACCTGGGTTTCCTCACCGGCTTTGACTCGGTAAGGCCGATCGGGATGGTCGAGGTCGTGCGCCTTGAGCACATAGTGCTCTTCGCAGTCTGCTGGCCACGGCTCGTCGACCGTCGGGCTGGGCTCCAGGGTTGATCCACCCGTGCAGGATCGATCGGGTCCGGGCCTCGCTCCGTCGTCGATCCAAGCGTCGAGTGCCTCCAAGCTATTCTCGTCGAGCATGCCCGCCTGCGGCATCGGGTCGCGCTCGTCGTGGATGCGCTGTTCGACTAGCTCATAGACGCGCCTGCTCGGGTCGGAGAAAGCTGGCTTCAGTAGGTCCTCGTAGTTGAGCAAGGACATGGGCGCGCCAGCCACGTGATCTCCATTGTGGCATTCGAGGCAATTGGCACGCAGCACGGCGAGCGCTCTGCACCACAAGCTCGACACTGGCGCCGGAACCTCGACTCCGCGATCTGGCTCACGCCCCTCGGGGACCAGCTCGCGTGAATCGGGGGACTCTTCGAGCACCGGTCGTGGCCCGGCAAGGGCGTCTTCGTCGCCGTAGCAGGCCAGCAGACTCGATCCGAGCAAGGCACTCGCGTACAACCTTCTCATACTCAGAACCAAAGCAGGTTGCGCATCGAACGCTTGTCCATTTGCATGGGGAAATCTTGCCGTTTATGGGCAGTTTTTCTGGGAACTGTTTCAACCGCTTCTCGGTCCAATGTCTGCAATCCATACCGACCATGAGAAAACTCAGACTAGCGCCCGAGGGCGTGTTGAAGGGGCGCATGCCACCCTTGCGCGCAGTGGGCCGGTCGCAGAGGAGGCCAAAGTGCACGACGAGATCCAGAAGTACAACACCGCTCAGCCGCTGACCTCTCGCGAGATCTGCCGTGCGCTCGCCGACACGATCGACGCGGCACTCAAGGTCGCCGAGAGCAAGCTCTGGCACGGAGGCCCCGTGTGGTTCATCGACGGAAATCCCATCGTCGGCTACTGGGTGCGCAAGGCGCACGTGCAGCTCCTCTTCTGGAGCGGGCAGTCCTTCGAAGAACCAGGCCTCGAGCCCGAGGGCAAGTTCAAGGCGGCGGAGCTTCGCATCACCGATGCAGCACAGATCAAGCCGAGCGAAATGAAGCGCTGGCTCCGCAAGTCCCGGACCATCCAATGGGACTACAAGAACATCGTCAAGCGGCGCGGCGTGCTCGAGAAAATCGGCGAGTGGTAGCGCAGCTCTGTTCGATCGCTATGGTTCCGCCCGAGCGCTGGTCCTTCGCGCTGTCCAAGCTCCGCGGTTCGCGGCTTTTCGAATCGGAGGACTTCGGGTCAAGCCTCTCTCAGCCTCTCGCGAGCTCGGCGCCGGCTAGCCGGATAGACGCCTAGGACACGGACGCGCCGTTCGTTATGGGGTCGGGATCCCCAGCCTCACTCTGGGAGTCCGTTTCCAGCTCCTCGATGTCCCAACGACCCTGACTGGCCAAACCTCGGTGAGCAGTCTGTCGTGCTTGTTGTTAGGCGCGGCAGCAACCCTGACGATGGCCGGTGCGACGGATCCGCGAGCAACGCGCCATCGTCTGCAAGTTCGGGCTGAACCTGGTTGCTGGATTCCCGGCTATCGCTGTTGGGCAGCGCGCCCACGCCTTCAGCCGATTCCCGTAGCTCGGGCACGAACGCAAGACCACCCGACAAGGGACCTCGTATTGAACGACTCCGAGAGAACAAAAGGTAGTTTCCTCTAGCTGTTGCTGGCAATTCCGCGCGCGGCCAGTTCTGAGTCCAGTCAGGGCCAGGCTCCACCCTGAAGAAACTCGGAGCGCGCCTAAGTGCGAAGCGTTTTCTCCACCACTGCGCCACGGCCTCGAACATCTCCCCGGTCGGATCGTAGCGGTCGATCGGGTCGTTGAGCACGTACTGATAACCGTTGGCACACTCGAAGGCTCGCTCGAGGCAGAGCTGGTTGTCCGTGAGGAACAGCGGGTCCGGACTCATCCAGCGGCCCACGTTCGGGTCGAACTCTCGAAACGAAAAGTGCGTCAGCCGTGAGCTCGGGTCCGGGCGCTGTCCGGTGTAGCCGTAGGCATCCACGTAACCTCGGCGTTCCCGCGCGTCACCCACGGCTTGAAAGGCGCGCTCGCCGAGCCGCTCGGCGGCCGGCCCCGTGGCCAAGCTGGCGCTGCCAAGCTGATCATGGTGCAAGAACGCCGTGGCGGCGCTGTGCTCGAGCAGGCAGCGGCGCGCGCTGGCATACAGGTAGCGCAGTGGCTCAGTCGCCAACCAGGCATCCCCCACGTCGATGCGTGCGCCGCGTGCGTCGCCCGACACCATATCGCCGAGCAGACCTACTTGCAGCGTGCTGCCATTCACGCGCGCCACGCGCCGATCCCCCACGCGCGCGTACACCACGGCGACGCCGTCACGCAGCTCGAAGTCCATTCCCACCGAGCAGGTCAGGCTGCCCGCATGCTCCTCGCACACACGCTCGACCGTGTCGGCGTAGAAGTACGCGGCCCGACCGCTGCCCGAGACAGCGGAGACAAGGCGTCCGCGATAGTCCCAGGACAAATCCGTTGCGCCATGCCCCGTCGTAGGCTGCGAGCTCGACCGGCCCAAGGCTGTTGTGTCCGCGCGCGCCACGCGGCACGGCGAAGACCCTAGCAGCGCGACTGCGCTCCACATCACCGCAACCCTCGCAGCGCTCAGCATCGCCTCAAGTCTGCGGGCAACCCACGCCGCTGCAAACTGGACAGGTGTACTAGGGTCAATGGCCTCCCTGCGTACGCGCGGCCATCTTGGCCTGGGGCACGACGTCCGTGCGGGGCGACAATGGCTGCCAGCCCAAGTTGCGCCACTCCTCTAGCAGCAGCTCGTATCGATTGTTGTACGGGCGCTTTGCTCCAGCCATGCCCCCGATATACACGCTTTCTAGCGTGCCCAAGTTCAGCCGGAAGTTCATGAGCTTGTAAAAAAACTCTTTGGAGACAAGACGCGCAATGGGCCAACAAGTCGCGAGGACGCTTGTCACAGGAGTCCCGTTGGCCCAAAACTCCCGGCGCTCCCCAAAGGCCTCCTGTACGGTGTCTCGCAGTTCTCGGTCAACATGCTCGCCTTCCAAGTGCCAGATCTGTGCCTCGAACGACGGCAGTATCAGCGAGACGTTCCGCCGCCGCGTGGCGCTTAGTCCCTGGACAAGACTCAGGAGCTCGGACTCTGCGCTGATGATGGGTTCACTACCGTCAAAGGCTTCGACCCGGAAAAGGGTTGGATCGTCCGGCTCGGAGAAGACTGCGATCGGCGAGATCCAGTCAGGAGCGAGGACCAGGTACCCTTTCTCGCCGGTCGGGTCGATTGCATCGACTGCGTTGTTCAGCACGTACTGGTGTCCGTTGGCGCACTCGAAGGGCCGCTCCAGACATGCACGACTGTCCGTCAGGAACAGCGGGTCGGGGCTCACCCAGCGGTCCGCGCGCGGGTCGAGCTCGCGATGCGGGAAGTGCACGAGGCCGGTGGTCGGGTCGCCACGCTGGCCCGTGAAGCCGTAGTCATCCACGTAGCGACCGCGCTGCCGCGGCGTCCCGCTCGTGTAGTACGCGCGCTCTCCAATCGACTGCCCGGCGAGGTCCGTGGCAAGGCCCGCGTTCCCGAGCTGGTCGTGGTGCACGAACACCAAGCTCGCTCCGTGCTCGAGTAATACCCGCCGCGCGGTTGCGTATAAGTAACGCGTGGCCTGCTCTCCTGGACCACGCGTCAGCCAGGCGTCACCCACGTCGATCCGAGCATCAGGCTCGCCAAGCGGAGCCAGGTCCGTCAGCAATGTGGCCTGCAGCGCGCTCTCGCCTCCGCGCGCAATGCGGCGGCTCCCCACACGGCGGTACGTCACCGCGATCCCATCGCGTAACTCGAAGTCCCTCGCGATGTGGTACGTCACGCTCCCGTCGTGCTCCTCCAGGATGCGTTCTTCCGCGTCTGCGTAGAAGTAGCTGCCTGCGTGGGCCCCCGACCGCGACGATGCCAGACGTCCCCGGTGGTCCCAGCTCAGCTGGACGTCCAGCTCCTGCGCACGCGCTGACGCCCCGACCCATCCCATGAAAGCCAACACGGTTGTGGCTGCGCGAACATGCCAGCTCGATCGATCGTTCATGGACCCTCGCTGCACTCTCGCCAGGACCGTCGCCGCCAGCCGGCTTCAATCTTTCTTGGGGTTTGTTTGTCCCAGGCGTTGGAACGCGCACCAAGTCCGTGCGCATCAGCCCTACCTTGGGAACGCGGCTCATTGCGAGACCCTTCACCTGTCGTCGTCGCCGCCCGGCGCGCTCGGCAGACTCCCGTGGCGCTTCGGAGCCCACATTGGCTGCGCAATCTGGCAGTCGCGTGCGTCGCGCGGTAGTTGGACGGATGTGCTAGCCGCTCAGTCCGGCACGCTGAGCACGCTGGCGGAAGAAGCGTACCTCCGCCTCCGAGACAAGCCGTAGGCTCTCCGTCCGAATGGTCCGGCGTGCCCGCGCCGCGGCATAGTGAGCTGCACCAGCGCGCGCGATCGCGTTCGGCAGGAGTTCACCATTCGTCTACTACGGTGCAAGACCTTCCAGATGGGCCCCTACCGCGTGCTTGGTCGCCTTGAGCAGCACGAACCCGGGGATTTGAGCGAGCCCTTTCTGGCGGTCGACGAGCCAATGTCTGGCGTGCGCAGACTGGTGACCTTGCGCATGCTTCGGGCCGCGCTCCAGCGCGATCCGGTGTCCGTCTTCGTGTTCAAGGAGGAAGCGCGCTGCGGCATCGCCGTCCGCCACGCTGGGCTCGTGCAGACCATCGCTGCAGGAGAGGACCGCGACCGCCCCTATGTGGTCACCGAGTTCCTGCATGGGCCGACCCTACACGACCTGCTCGAGCGCGCGCAGCGTCGGCGCGAGCCTCTGCCACCACAGGTGGCCATCGGCTCGGTGGGGGACGCGCTCAGGGGACTGCACCACTTGCACGAGGCGCGGGGCCAGGACGGCGCACCCCTCGAGTTCGTGCACCGTCACATCAGCCCCAGCAACATCGTCGCGACGCGCCACGGGCACGCCAAGCTCAGTGGCTTTGGCGTGGCAAGGCATGCGCTCGAGGAGACCCTCTTGCTCAAGGGCCAGCTCCGATACCTGGCACCCGAGCTCGTGCTGGGCAGCCCGCCGAGCGTACAGTCGGATTCTCTGGAGCATGGGCGCCGTGCTCTGGGAAGCCCTGTGCGGACGGCCGCTGTTTCAAGGCCGAGGCGACGTCGCCACCCTTCAGCAGGTGCTGCATTTGCCGATCGAGAGGCAGCTTCCGAGCTACATCGAAGTCCCGCGCGCACTGCGGTCGGTGCTGATGCGCGCCCTGCGGCGTGACCCGGCCGAACGCTACCGCTCGGCTCGCGAGATGCACGACGAGCTGCGTTGCTCAGGAGCAGCCTGGAGTCAGCGCACGCATGTCCAATCGTTCTAGGCTACGAACTCGCGGTCGTCGGACAATGCTTCGGTCGTCCGCTCGAGCCGAACGCTTACGACGCTGCCGCGCTATCGCTCCCGGGTACCAGCACGGGCACCGCCTTGTCGAGTACCTCGCGCACCTTGCGCAAGAGGACCTTGGAGGTGAAGGTTTTTTCAACTGTTCGGCCAGCTCCGTGCCTTTCATGTGCGGCATCAACACGTCCACCAACCAGAGCGCGATCTCGCCCGTGCGATCCGCCACCAGCTCCAATGCCTGCGCCGCCGAGCCCGCCTCCAACACTTGGTACCCGTGTGCCTCGAGCGTGGTGACGATTCCCAGCCGTACCATGTCGTGATCTTCCACCACCAGGATGGTCTCGTTCAACCCACCCACACATCCCAGTCGATCCAATTTTGCTTGTCACGCAACTGCGCCAGGTCGACGGGAAGGCCCGACACCATCTGCTCGTAATCGAGTCCGCGGTCCTTTGCGACGTGCTCCCAAATGCCGAGCTCGCGGCACGAAACTTCGCGCATGTCCGGAGTATAGCCGCCCGATTCGCAGTGACTTGCAAGGCGCAGCTCTCTGCGCTCGATGCAAGTGCCTCGCCGCGCAAGCAGCGAGGCGGTCGACGGCGGCGAGCATCGCGCGGATTGGTGCTGTGTGTCAGCCCCGTTACTTGCGTGTTTGATGCGCGAAAACCAGCCCTTCTGCCCGTGACAGAACGCGCTCACAGGCGCTCCACTCCACCAATGCGAGTGACCTCCGGTCAGCTCAGAGGGTGGTTGTCCGCTGCCTTGGTCCGGGTTCCTCATCTGCGCGCCGGCGAGCGCGCAGGGCCAGCTCGCGTAGCCGTTCGACGCTGCCGATTGCGCGTAGGGGGACTTGAGCGACGATCCGCACCCATCGTGACGCGGCCAGCGCTACCGAGGCTCCGAGCTCCAAATCGGTCGCATAGTGCGGGGCCATGCGCTCGTAGGCGGCCCGATCCTCGGCTTCGGTCATGGGCAGCGCGATCCTGTCGAGGTTCAGCAGGTGGCTGTGGCGAGGATCGGAGAGCCTGACGGTGCGACAATGACCCAGCTCGTCGAACAGGCGGTACCAGTCGCCCGGCACATCATGGTCTGGAATCGCGAGCATGAACGTGGGAGAGCCGTTCGCGTCGACCCCGAAGTAGAGTGTGGTCGTCTTCTCACCGCTTGGGTCGACCGCGTCTAGCGGGTTGTTCAAGACGTACCCATAGCCATCTGCGCACTCGAAGGGACGCAACAGGCAGAAGTTCGAATCCTCTAGAAACAGCGGGTCCGGACTGGCCCAACGTCCAGCCCCGGGTTCGAGCTCACGAAACTGGAAGTGCACGAACCCGGTGCTCGGATCGCTACGCTGACCTGTGAACCCATACGTATCCACGTGGCCGCGACAAGACCGAGTCTCGCCGTAGGCAAACGAGGCACACTCTCCGAGTACCTGAGCCGCAGGCCCGCTCGCCAGCGTGGCGTTGCGGAGCTGGTCTTGATGCAAGAACACCGCGCTCGCGCCGTGCTCGAGTAGCAACCGCCGCGCGCTGGCAAACAGATAGCGCAGCACTCCCCCCACGGGCGGCCTTGCTAACCAGGCGTCACCGACATCGATGCGCCCTGTGGGCGCCGCGTTCGCTCGCAGATCGGCCACAAGCATGGCCTGCAGCGCAGTACTGCCGGTGCGCCCCACCCGCCGCTCGCCGACCCGGGCGTAGCTCACCGAAACACCGTCGCGCACCTCGAAGTTCGGGCTCACGTGGAAGGTCACGCTGCCGTCGTGTTCCTCGATCACCCGGTCCATGCCCGCAGCGTAGAAATAGCTGGCCACGCGCCGCCCAGCGCTCGCGCTCACCAGTCGCCCCCGGTAGTCCCACCGCAACTCGGCGGCCCTATCTTCCGCCGCGGCGGGCGCGGCGCAGCCCAGAGCTCCCGCCAGCACAAGCCCCTTCGCGATCAGCTTTCCTCCAAGCTCGGTGAGCACCGCGGGGAGCATGCTGCACTCAAAGCGAATTGGATAGTGACCGAATGACCTAGAGCGCGCTGCTCCCGGGCACGCGGCCAGGCACTCGCTCCAACCCGCTTCGGCGCCTCACGCCGGCCCGTCTGTCCCAACGTAGGCCTTCCGTCCGGCTCTACGAACGTTGAGCCGCCTGGTAAGCCGCCAGCCATGAATCACACGTTTGGCGTCGGCGTCGTCCCCTTGATCATGCTCGCGCTGGGTTCGGCGCTTTGGACCTCACCGGCAGGCGCTCAAGCTGACATCGCGCCTGCCGGGACGGACCTGCGATGGGACCTCCAGGGGCGCCTGTCGGCGACTCATTCCGGCGCGCACGCAGGCCGCTATTTCTATGCTGATGGTGTCGGTCGTGTGCTCGAGGAACATGATGGCAGCGTGACCTACTACGTCCGCTCAGACTTCGAGGTGCGGGATGGCATTGCCGTGGCTTATGCTCGGGTGGGCCCGCTCCACGTCGCGCGGGCCAGCAAGAGCGCGCTGCAATCCGAGCTCCTCGCCGATCGGACGCCGTCCGCCCGGCCCGACGGACGCATCGACGTCGGGGACGGCTGGCTGGCTAGTAGTACTGCCGGAGACCGAGATCGCGCCCCGACCGAGGCCATGCGCTATCTCTACGCCGGTGCGCGCCGACTGCTGCTCGAGAACTCGGAGAGCACTGCGTTCCTGCACCAGGATCACCTCGGCAGCTCCACCTTGGCCACCGGAGCGGGCGCTCAGGTGCTCGCGGAGCGCTCCTCAAGCACGACTTCCAACGCCCAGGCGTACCGCGGCTTCGTGGATGACTACGGCTTCACCGCACAGCGCAGCGATCCAACCACCAACACGCAGCACTTCCCCTTCCGTGAGTTCGACCTCCGCGTCGGCCGCTGGATGAGCCCCGACCCGCGATTCCTCACCGATGGCCGCGCCTGTCTCGCGCGACCCTTCGAGTGTGCCAACGGGTATCAATACGTTTCGAACAATCCCGTCGACTATGTTGACCCACGGGCGAGACGCGGTGGCAAGCACTCCGACAATGGGTCGGCGGCGTCTTTCGTCGAAGGACCGTCGCCGCGCCGGCGCCCGTTCCGGATGCTGTGCTGGCCTACCCCGCCTGGGTCGACGTCGTTCCCCTCCAAGACCCAGATGGAAACCCGTGGCCTGACGCTCAACCCATCGAAACCGTCGCGCCGGACGAGGTCTACCGCGTAAAAATCGCGATGGTCAAGGACCGCATAGGACTGGTGTTCGAGCGGTTCAATGGAAAAGCATGGTGGATCACAGGTGGCGATCAGGGTGACATCGTGATGGAAGAGCTTGAGGCGTTCGCAACCTTTCGCGGAACCGAGCTCCACAGGGTCGCCCTCAATATGCAGCAGCTTTTGGAGGCGGTCGGATCGACCACCTTGAGACCGCGTCACGACGCTTCACGTCCCTATGACGTGGAGGTAGTCAACGAGTGGCTCAGCCGTAACGGCCTCAAAGAGCAGTACCGGGACAGGAACGCTCTCATGAAGGCAGCCAAGCAGCATTTCAAACGGAACTGATTCTCAGCTTTCCCAGTCCAACGGCGAATACTCTCTCGCGGTGTCGTCGACTCTGGAGCTGGATCATGGACCGGTGGGCTCCTTAGCTTCAAGGCGGAGGCAAGCTCAGCTCGGACCGCCGGCTCTGTCTCCATCTCTCTGCAAGGTCCAATACTGCTGCTTGATCAAGCTCCTGAGCTGCCAGCGTCCTGATCAGAGGAACCACGTACCAGAATCGTGCCTCGTCATTTGGAACGCCTAGCGCTCGATAGGCATGTGCCGCCATCCGTTGAGCCATCGAGGCGCCGGGGCCGAAGCCCATATTGACGGGCCGAAACCAGTGGTCGCGCAAAGCTTCTGCTCCCGTGTCGTCGAGGTTGAAGCGCAGCACCTCGCCCTCCAGACCGCTGAGCTCCCCAGGTACGCCGCCGGCACGAACGACGGTAGGCCTTAGTGCCAGCAGCGTGTTCACCACCTCGCCTACCGGAACCATCGTCTGCCCGCCGGGGCTCACCACTTCGGCATCGACCCCATCCCTGCTTATCGCGAACGCGGGCCACCTGCCTGGGGAATGACGTATCCAAACCGTTGCATTGCCTGTCGGATCAATGGCATCCACGGGGTTGTTCAAGACGTACTGATACCCATTGGCGCACTCGAAGGGGCGGGCCAGGCAGGCCCTGCTATCGCTGAGGAGGAGCGGGTCGGGACTTAGCCAGCGGCCATCGATCGGATCCAGTTCCCGCGCTTGCACGTGGAGCAGATTCGTGGTCGGGTCCCGGCGCTGCCCGGTGAAACCGTAGGGATCGACGTGCCCCAGCTTCGCCTCGCGAGGTTCGCCTGTGATGTCGAACGCGCACTCCCCGAGCGCTGCGGCAGCCGGCCCACTCGCTGAAATCACGCTACCGAGGTGGTCGTAGTGAAGATAGACCGTGGCTGAAGTGTGCTCCAGAAGCAGTCGCCGCGCGCTCGCGTAGAGGTGCCGAAGGGTGGGCCTCTGGAGAAGGCTTACCAACCAGACGTCTCCGATGTCGATTCGCGCGTCCGGGCGCTGGGCCAGGTCACCCACGAGGTCCGGCTGCAACGTGCCAGAGCTGCGGCGCGCGACCCGACGCTCGCCGAGTCGCATGTACACCACGGAGACGCCGTCGTGCACCTCGAAGTTGGGGCCGACGAAGTAGGTCACGCTGCCATCGTGCTCTTCGAATACCCGGTCGACGCCTGGCGCGGGAAAGTACTCGGCAACATGAGGGCCCGCTCGGGCGGCGAGCAGCCGACCCGCTTGGTCCCACCGAAGCTCGACGGCGGCTCCTGAGTCTCCGGTCTCCGCGCGTGTCGTCGCCACCCAGCCCACAATCAATGCGGACGCGACCATGCGCGAGGGTGACGTCTTCAGCGCGCACAAGAGAGCCACCTCGTCCTACCTCCCGAGATGAGGTTCCGCGAACGTGGCGACCATCGGCGTCGGCGCCGGCGCGCGTCGCCGAACCGGGAGCGCCCTCAGCGCCTTGCGCGCAAGGAGATCGCGCTCCGTAGGGGACTGAAAGTCCCAAGCGAGCACGGACCACCGCTCCTGCTCTTCGCGATAGGCGTAAACACGTCGAAAGCCCACGCGCTGCAGCGTGCGCAGCGAGCGCGAGTTGGAGGTCGAGACCTCCGTGACGACGCAGTCGAACCATCCGCCGTAGTACTTGCGATGCGCCGCATGGAGCGCCTCACACATGTGCTTGCCGCGCGCGCCGCGCTCCAGGCAGGGTTGCCCCATGAGATAGAACCCTGTAGCCCGCAGCGGCCTGCCACGGAAGCTCGAGCCGCGCAGGAGCTCGAACAACGGGCGGAGCTCGGGCAACAAGTCGCGCGCCAGGCGCGGCGGGAGCGCCAGCGAGTAGCCGACCACCTTACCGGCTCGCCTGGCGACCACGCTCGGCATGACCTCGTGCAGCGCGCGCAGCACCGGCAGCGTATAGAGCGCGGCCAGCAAGGCCTGCTTGCCGTCCGGCGCAGCGGCCAGGCAGCGACGCTGCAGGTCACTCATGCCCTCGAGGTCACCCTCGTCTGCAAGGCCGATCTCGGTTGGGGCTCGAACCTTGGAAACGTGCTCGTATGACTGGCTCATCTACGTCCTCATCTTGCAACCCCTGGCTGCGCCCCAGGGCGACGGGTGTCGGCTCTCGACTCGCGAGCTCGCAGCGCGCGAGCGACGCGCTACAAAAGCATGGCCGCGTCCAAGCGGAAAGAGAGCCGAAGCGCCTAGTCTCGAGCGCCGAACGAGAGCTAGGACTCCCGTCATCTGGCTAGAAGCGCTGCACCGAATGAGCAGGCCGTGGCCGGGGTCCCCGCTTTTTCTGCTTGGGCGGTGGTGGCGGTCGGGCGTTCGCCAACATGCGCTTCGCCTCTCCCAACGAATCGTTGTCATCCTGGTCCGCCGGCATGCGCTGCGTCTGCCGCCGCCTCCCTTGCTTGCGCGCATCTTGCGGCGCGGGCGGCTCGAAGCGCAGACGAAGGTCGCTCTCCAACAACTTGGCAAATTGCGTGAACAAGTAGTCTTCGAGTTCCTCTTCCTTCCAGCTGAGCATCGCGCTGACCCCATCAGGGTTGGCCTGATAAACCCAGGCCTTTTCGCCCTGGGTCTCAAACCCCTTGATCGCAGCATCCCTGTCCTCGGGTTGTACCTCGTAGCGGGCCTTCGTGGCGAGATAGACGAGGCCTTCAGAATTACCTATGAGAAGCGAGATACTCGGCTTCCCATCGTCCGCTTTGTGTATCTTGACGCGGACAGTTTGAAACTCCGCAGCCTCCGCGTCCTGCCCGGTGGGATCGATCAAGTCGACGGGGTTGTTCAGGACGTATTGGTACCCGTTGGCGCACTCGAAGGGCTTGGCCAGGCAGGCGCGAGCGTCGGTGAGAAACAGCGGGTCGGGGCTGATCCAGTGCGCCGCGCGGGCGTCGAGCTCGCGATACTGGAAGTGCAAGAGATCCGTGGTCGGGTCCCGACGCTGGTTCGTGAACGTGTAGCCGTCGAGGTAGCCGTGGCACGCGCGCAACGCGCCGTCGGCCTGAAAGGCGCAGTCGGCGAGTAACCGACCGCGAGCGTCGGTGGCGAGCGTGGCGTTGCCAAGGTGGTCCTGGTGCAAAGAGACGGCGGCGGGCGCGTGGTCGAGCAGCAGCCTGCGGGCGCTGGCGTAGAGCACACGCCTGGATGGCTCGCTGCGCTCGCGCAGGAGCCAAGCGTCGCCCACCTCGGTGCGTGCCGTCGCGCCCTTGCTGTGTGCCGGATCAGGGAGCAACTGCGCTTGTAGATTGCTCTGGCCTAGGCGCGCGACACGCCGCTCGCCGAATCGGGCATAGGTGATGCTGATTCCGTCCCGGATCTCGAAGTTCTGACCGATGTAGAAGGTCACGCTGCCCGCGTGGTCCTCGAGCACCCGGCCGGGCCCCTCGCCGTAGAAGTAGCTGGCATCGTGCGAGGCGAGCGTCGCCCTCGCGAGCCGACCTTGGTGATCCCAGCGCAATCCAGCCGCCTCCGCGCGCACCGAAGACGCGACGGCCAAGCTCGCCAGCGTCAGCTCCAAACACTTCATCCATCTGCGCATAGGCTCGCACCAGTTCGTCGCGCAGCGTCGCACGCAATGCCGAATGCGTATAGTCGTTCGAATGTCCTAGGATTCGAGCGGGCAGGCGAGCATCAGTCAGGCGAGGCCTGATCGTCGCGCCCCGTAGGCCTTTGATCCGGCTGTCCCAAGCTTCACGCGCCTGCTAGTGCGGCCAGCCATGATGCATACGCTTGGCGTCAGCCTCGTCCGCTCGATCATGCTCGCGCTGGGGTCGGCGCTCTGGACTTCGCTGGCAGGTGCGCAAACGGTTGTCGCGCCTGGCGGGCTCGACCTGCACTGGGACTACCAGGGACGACTAGCCGCGGCCGGTTCCCGCGCGCATTCGGGCAAGTATTTTCATGCCGACGGAGTCGACCGTGTGCTGGAGGAACACGATGGCAGCGTGGCCTACTACCTCGGCACGAGCTTCGAGGTGCACGACGGCATCGCGGTGATCCACGTCCGACACGGAGAGCACATCATCGCGCGCAAGAGCGACACGAGCCTGCAGGTAGACGTGCTGGACGATCTCGCCGTGAATCCCGGGTCCCAAGCTCGCATCGATGCCGGTGACGCCTGGGTGTCGACCCGACTACCGCAGCACGCCGCATCGAGACGCTACCTCTATGCGAGCGCGCGCCGGCTGCTGCTCGAGCACGCCGCGGGCGCAGTGTCTTTGCATTCGGACCCGCTCGGAAGCCTTACCCTGGCCACGGGTCCCGAAGGACAGCCGCTCGGGGAGCGAGCTTTTCATGCCACGGGGCAAGAACGTGCCGGCCACGGCCTGGTGGACCGTGATGGTTTCACAGGGAAGCGGCATGATCCGACCACCGACCTCGTCCACCTGCCATTTCGCGAGCTCGAGGTCGAGGCCGGGCGCTGGCTAAGTCCTGATCCGCTGTTTCTCGTCGATGCACGCCTCTGCCTTGCTCGGCCCTTCGAGTGTGCCAACGGGTATCACTACGTGCTGAACAACCCCGTCGATGCCTTCGACCCCACAGGCGCGGCAAGAGTGCTGATCACGCTGGAAGCCGCGGGTGGAGGCAGAATGGCGCTCGAGCAAACGAACGGCTCCTTCCTGCTTGTCGATCTGCTGGACAACTCGCGGCGCGGTCTCAACGCCGGTACCCCCCGACTCTTCACGCTCGTTGGGCTCAATGAGCAAGATGCGCTCGAACAGACCGCGGAGTGGCTAACCACGATCCCAAACACACGGAGTATGATCTTCAGGGATCTGGAGCCCAGGACCGTCATGGGGGTCGAGCATGCGTTGCGCAACCGGAGGGCCATGTGGGACGAGTTCTACCATGCGCTTGCTACCGGTTCCCCGCCGGCGAATCTTGCGCTGGAGCGTCTGGAGGTACTGATGACCTCCATGGCGACCCTACGAGAAGCGAGCCATGGCAACCCGCCACTCCGCTGCCAAAGACGATTCCTCGGAACGGTGTACATGCTCGAGCGCGGCGAGGCCGGCCTCGATCCAGAGGGGGAGCGTCTAGACTCCCTCAGACAGAGTGCCCCCCGCCGGTTCGGCGAGATTCCGCCGGTGCGAATCCTTCGGGGACGCGAGCATTCGTCCGCGCCTTCAACGTGATCCTTCGATCACGAAGCGTCGAGGGCGCGCGCCTCCCTCCAATGGAGCCATGGTGAGAAAGAAAATGCGCTTGAAATCCGTTCTATTTGGCATCGCGTTGCTGGCCTGCGGTCCCACAGCGGCGGCACTTGCGGAGGCCGAACCCGCGGACGAGCGGGCCGCGTCGACACGCTCCGCCACCGAGCTGCGCTGGGACCACCGAGGGCGCCTGGCAACGGCGACCTCGCACGGTCACGCGGGCAGCTACTTCTACGCGGACGGCGTGGAACGTGTGCTCGAGGAGCACGACGGCAGCGTCACCTATTACATCGGTCCGAACTTCGAGCTGCGCGATGGTGTGGCCATTCACTACGCGCGCGCTGCCGATCGCCGCGTCGCGCGCATGGGTACCACCACCTTGCAGGCGAGCGTCCTCAACGACCCGGAGCTCGGCACCGCGGTCGCCCCGCGCATCGATGTCGCAGACGCCTGGCGGCGCCGCGCCGAGCGGACTCCGCTCATCCGGCACCTCTACGCGAGCGCACGCCGGCTCTTGCTCGAGCACACGCCATCCACTGTGTTTCTGCACCACGACCGCCACGGCAGCACGACCCTGGCCTCGGGCCCAGACGCTCAGCTCCTCGGAGACTGCGCCTTTCACGCCAGCGGCGCGAACCTGGCCCGCACCGGCTACGTGGACACCTACGGCTTCACCGGTCAGCGCACCGATCCCACCACCGGACTCGTGCACTTCCCGTTCCGAGAGCTGGATCCGCGCTTCAGTCGCTGGCTCAGCCCCGACCCCATGTTCTTGCGCGACGGCAACGCCTGCCTCGCGCGTCCCTTCGAGTGCCGACACGGCTACGCCTACGCCACCAACAACCCGGTGGACCTGGTCGACCCCACCGGCGAAGTTGTCTTCGTCATCGCCTTCGACGGGGGGGTATGGATCCTGGTGGAGCAGACGGCGGAACCCGGCGAGTTCCCCACGCAGACCCTGTACACGAACGACGGCAAGGATCATGTAGATCACACCGGACAACTTTGGGACGACGACCGCGTGGAGCCCGCACTCCGCATTGCGCAAAACGCGGAAAGATGGGGCGAGAGGACCACGATCAAAGGCTTCGGAGCTAGCGTCAGCGTAGGTGGCATAGTCTCCTTGAATGGCCCAAGACTCGAGGTCGCGGCGATTCTGCTCGAGGATAGCGAGACCGACGAGTTTCGTTCCAGACTGGGCAGCGCATACGTCGACCGATACGTGGGAATCATGGAGGGAGACGCCGAACCAAAGGCTAGTCACGCTCCCGTAAAGACCGACCTCCAACTAGAGCTCGAGGTGCTACGGGAGATGGTTTACTCGTCGGACGAGGTTCGGAGCTTGCCTATTGAACCCGTGGCGAGTTTCTGTCGTGAGGTCGGAGACATGATCAGGGTTCGGCGCGGTGGCGTGTACAAGTCCGGCCGACTACTTTGAGCATGTGCGAGGCCAGAGCAGTCGACGCTGAGCGCGGTGCCGCGTCGGTCACCTTCACGAACTCGTTCCGGTTCACGAGCTCCGCCACCACGCTGCGCGCCCGTCAGATGAGATGCGGTCGCTCGGCCCCCTGGCGCCCTCACAACAAACTCTGTCCGATGTAGTGCGCCGTGTCCGTTCGCTAGCCAGACAGGTGTACTGCGCCAGCGGTGTCAGTTGGCGCGGGCGGGTTGGCTATCATGCCGCTGACGAACGTCGGCGTGGCGAGACGCTTTCCTCCGCAGGTAGCTGCGCAGGTCCCGCAGGTCGTCGCGGAGGTACTTGAAGTCGTTGCGGACGCCCTCGACGAACTCGGCGAAGGAGCCTGGGTCGTGATTGGTGCCTAGGGCGATGAAAAACCGTGGGATCGCCCAGAGCGCCTTGCCACCGATGCTGCGCGCCCGGCTGCGCCAGGATTTCTTCGTACCTCCCTCGAACACAGGATTCGTCGTCTCCCTCTCGTGCCAGTCGTAGTTCGCGTACTCGGCGTCGTACGCAATCGCGGCCGGGTCCTCGTTCCCGTTCCGTGCGGTGATCGGGTCGCCAGGATCCGAAGCCTTCTCCTCGACTGACTCTCGCGCGTACGCCCGCTGAATCTTCGGCGGCAGGTCCGCCCACTCTTCCATCTCTCCCGTCGGGTCGATCAGATCCACTGGATTGTTCAGCACGAATTGATAACCGTTGGCGCACTCGTAGGGCCGCGCCAGGCACGCGCTGCCGTCGACGAGGAACTTCGGGTCGGGACTCATCCAGGCTCCAACGGTTGGATCGAGCTCTCGAAACGCAAAGTGCACGAGCTTGCTGGAGAGGTCCGAGCGTTGTCCGGTGAAGCCGTAGCTGTCGACATGGCCATGACTCTCGTCGAGTTCGCCAGTCGCGACGAATGCGCGTTCCCCCAACGGTTGCCCCGTGGTTCCCGTGGCCAGCAGCGCGCTGCCCACCTGGTTGACGTGCAAGAACACGGTGGCGGGCCCCCCTTGCAGCAAGAGCCTGCGCGCGCTGCCATAGAGGTGGCGGGTTGGCTCACGCCCGGTGCTACCAGCCAGCCACGCGTCCCCGACGTCGATCCGTGCGTCCGGCACCAGATCGTCGAGCAGGCCGGCCTGCAGCACGCTTCGACTGCTGCGCGCGACGCGTTGGTCGCCCGCCTTGATGTACACGATCCCGATGCCGTCGCGCACCTCGAAGTTGCCAGCGATGTAGTACGTCACGCTGCCGTCATGCTCCTCGAGAGCGCGCTCGACCGTGTCGCCATAGAAATAGCCCGCCGTGTGCTCAGCGCGACTGACTGCAGCGACTCTACCTCGGTAGTCCCAGTCGAGCCGTGCCTGTGCGCGCGCCGAGGCAACCCAGCTCACGAGCGCGACCGCCATCAAGCCGATACTCCAACTCGTCCGTATGGCCATCACTCCTCACATGGTTGGATGGTTGTTCTAGGCGCGAGCGAGGAGCTCTCGCGGCGTCTGCGCCCGCGGCGATGTTCGGCTCCCCCGCTCGGTCGGGCGCCCCTGGGGCCATCACCGCGAAAACTCAGATTCAACCCACCGAGGCATGGCACCGTCTAGAGGCAGGCTAGGACTGTCCTCAGGAATCGTTGCTAGTCCATCTTTCCTCAGTGCGAACACGTACTCCCAGAAGGCAAATTCTTCTCTTCCCCAGACATTCAAATCTACGGTTTCGCGATACTGTCGAAGTCGCCTGGAGATGGCCGAAGGGCGCGCCAAGAACCCCGGAAGTGGCGCCAGGACGAGCTCAAGGCCCGGAGGAGCCGCTGGGGCCCGTGGCATCAAGAAAGCGTGAAAGGGGGGCACAAGGCCCGGAGAAGCGCTGGGACGCGCCTTCCTCCATTGCCACGCTTCGCCCCGTACCTGCTCCCTAGCGCTCTCTAGCTCCTGCCGACCGACCCTGTGAATCGCGGCGCGGTACTGTCGCTCAATCTGCCATTTCCTGAGCATAGTCAGAGGCGAGAAGCTTCTCTCGCCGGTCGGGTCGACGAGGTCGGCCGGGTTGTTCAGCACGTATTGGTGTCCATTGGCGCACTCGAAGGGCCGCTCGAGGCACGCGCTGCTGTCGAGCAAGAAGAGCGGATCGGGGCTGGTCCAGCGCTCGACTCGGGTGTCCAGCTCGCGAACATGAAAATGCAGGAGCTTGGTGGTGAGATCCCGACGTTGGCCGGTGAAGCCATGGGCATCCACCTCGCCACGGCCGTCACGCACCTCGCCCGTGACATGGTACGCACGTTCGCCCAGGACCGGGGCCGCGGGCCCCGTGGCCAGCGTGAAGCTGCCGAGCTGATCATGGTGCAGAGAGGCGCTCGTCGGTGTGTGCTCGATCAGCGCGCGGCGGGCGCTAGCGTACAGATGGCGCGTAGACTCCTTGCCGGCACGCTGCATCAGCCAGGCATCACCGACCTCGATGCGCGCATCAGGCCTTGAGCTAGGGGCCAAATCTGCCAGCAGCTCGCTCTGCAGTACGCTCTGGCTGGTGCGCAAGACGCGGCGATCACCCATGCGCGCGTAGGTGACCGTGATGCCGTCGCGCACCTCGAGATCCGGGCCCACGAAGAAGGTTACGCTGCCGGCCTGGACCTCGACGACGCGCTCGACGCCCTCGGAGTAAAAGTAGCTGCTTACGCGCCGATCGGAGCTCGCTCCAGTGAGCCGTCCCTGGAAATCCCAACGAAGCTGGTCGCCGGCATCCGCCTGCGTCGACGATGCCCAGCCCAGCGTCACCCAGACCAGCACTGCCACCCGAGAAATGAGTCCCATACATCCACCTCGCGGAGCTTCCTAAGCCTCGGCCCTGTTCGGCGGCCGCAGGCGCTGCCCAGGGGGCTGGCCCAATCTGCCCCAATCTTGCAGGCAGGTCCGCAATTGGACAGTTGGATGGATTGCCTAGGGCGAGCGTTGGCAATCGCATGCCCGGGCAGGTCGGACCAGGCGCACCGAGACCTTGCCGATGGCGCTAGCCAGAGGGATGTCTACGCGAGCGGTCAGATGGCGCGCACGAAGCCTTGCACGGCGTCGTTCGCGTGGTGCCGACGGAAGGGCTACCCGCCCGACGTGCGAACCTTGAGACGGATTGGCGTCGCCTGAAACTTGGGATGAAAGCTGAGCATGGGGATCGGGCTGAGCCTGTCCCAGTCCCTCAGCGCCGCAGCGGTCGGCCCTGAATACGCGGACCAAGTCACTCCTGCCTTGACCACTTCCTCGAACCAGGAGTCGTAGAACGGAGGTGAGGCGTAGTGCACGGCTGCGTGCGCGGCGTCCACGAAAGCCCTGGCGGTCCTGAAGCGGAAGCCTGCATCGTCGTTGGCCAAGCCAGCGCGGAAATCCTCGATGAGTGCCTGGAACGTTGCGAGTGTCGCAGCATCCTCTTGTTCGAGCTCGAACACATGGCGCCTGCCAGCGTCCAGCGCCGCGGCGCGACCGGGTATGAAGTCCAAGCTCGCGGTGCGCAAGCTCGACATGATCTCATCCTTTGTGCCTGTCACCGTCTCCAGACCCGGCCTGAGCCCAAGCGCGACATACGTGAGCTCTCCATCGACGCGATGCGCGAGGGCGACCGCGATCCCCGCCGGCGTGACCATGAACAGCTGGCTCTCGCCGGTCGGATCGATCTGATCGACGGCGTTGTTCGAGACGTACTGATAGCCGTTGGCGCACTCGAAGCTCTTGTCGAGGCACGCCCGCGCGTCCGTGAGAAAGAGCGGGTCTGGACTCAACCAACGGCTCGCCCACGGCTCCAGCTCTCGTCTATGAAAGTGGATCAACTGCGTGGTGTCATCGTGTGGCTGACCGGTGAACCCATGCCGGCCCGTGTAACCCCGAACCGCTCGGTACGGCCCCGTCGGCTGAAATGCACGCTCTCCGAGCACCCGCCCCCCGGACCCGCTCGCCATGGTGATGCTGCCCAGGTGGTCCTGGTGCAGGTACGTGGTCCTGGCGCCGTGCTCGGCAAGCAGCCTGCGCGCGGCAGCATAGAGATGCCGCCGCACGGACGCTGCGCCTCCGTCCGCCACGAGCCAGGCGTCGCCCACGTCGATGCGCGGGTCGACCCCCTGGCTCGTCGCCGCGTCGCTGAGCAACCTCCGCTGCAGTGAAGGGCTCTCTGCACGCGCGATCCTCGCCTCTCCCACGCGCGCGTACCTCACTGCCATGCCGTCACGCAACTCGAAGTTCGGCCCCACGTAGTAGCTCACGCTGCCGTCGTGGATCTCGAGCACGCTCTCCGCGGAGTCCGCGTAGAAATAAGCGCTGGCGTGCGAGCCGTTCGTGGCCTCGACCAGCCGACCGCGGGAGTCCCAGCGCAGCTCTGCAGCGTGCGTTGCGCGCTGGGCGTTCGCCGCAGCTGGAGGATCCGGGGCCTGGTCGGCGCTCGCCGAGCTCGCCCAGAGAACCGCGCCGAGCAGTGTCGCCGAAGCGGAGCCGCGGCCGACGTTCCCGATGCTTCGAGTCCCACGACATGCCTTGGAGCGAACCTTCATACCCACGGACAACCTCCTGGACGCGACACAGCGAAAGCTCGGGATGCCAAGTACGTGCGAAAGGGCCCCACGTTCGGCACCGTCGGCGACCCGCTCGAGCTCGTGCGAACAGGCGTGGACGTGCTGTGACGGGCGCCCCCTCAAATGCGCAATTTCGGGATCCCGAGCTTCGCCGGCCCCTTCGGTGCATGAGGGTCGAAGTTCACTGCCTGCTCCAAGCTGCGCACTGACTGCGGCAGGCCGATGTCCTTGAGGAACTTCAGCACTTGATCGGGAGCTAGACGCTGCTGCCACGCTGGAGGCGAGCCAGCTGCTCGCGGGGTCGTTTCGTCGACAAACGCGGTGCGGAGAAAGTCGGCCGAGCCGTGTGCGCGCCCGTCGAGGAAGAACACGTTGACCTGGAGGCTACCTTTCCCCGGAAAGTCCACCGAGATAATCGCTCGCTGGAAGTGTTCCTGCTCGACGTCGAGACTGACCGTGGCCCAGCTCTCGAGCCATGCATCGCTCAAGCCACCCGTGATCTTGCGATGGGTGGCTTCCAACGTGTCTTTGAATCGCTCGACTCGGCTTGAAAACGGCTCTTCATGGCCCGCGGCGCCAGCGGGCGATCGCCCTACGACTCGCCGCGGGAGCCCTCCCACCACACTCCACGCCGACTCACCCGTTGGGTCCACGTTGTCGATAGGATTGTTGAGCACGTACTGATAGCCGCTAGCGCACTCGAAGGGCTGGGCCAGGCACGCGCGACTGTCGGTGAGAAACAGCGGGTCCGGCGTCGCCCAGCGGCCGATGCGGGGGTCCAGCTCACGATGTTGAAAATGAACCAGGTCGGTCGTCGGATCGTGACGTTGGCCAGTAAAGCCATAAGCGTCCACGCTTCCCTGGCACTGGCGTACTCCGCCGCTCGCGTAACACGCGCACTGCCCGAGCACTCGTGCGTTCGCTTCCGTGGCGAGCGCCGAACTGCCCAGGGCGTCGTGGTGCAGAAACGCGATGCTCGCGGTGTACTCGAGCAAGAAGCGTCGCGCGCTGGCGTAGAGATGGCGCGCCGGATCCCGACGCGTGTTGCTGATGAGCCACGCATCCCCGACGTCGATGCGCGCATCTGGCTTGGCTCTCGGCGCGAGGTCCTCGACGATCGCCGCCTGCTGCGAGCTGTGGCTCGTCCGTGCGACGCGTGCCCCCGCCACTCGAGAATAGGTCACAGCGATGCCATCTCGCACCTCGAAGCTTGGCCCGATGAAATAGGTCACACTGCCGTCATGCTCCTCGATCACGCGGTCGATGGTATCGGCGTAAAGGTAGTGCCTGGCGTGAAGGCCGGAAACAGCCGAGGACAGGCGACCTTGAGCGTCCCAGGAAAGCCGCGCGTCACCGCCTGTCGCCTCCGCTCCCCCGTCGTGCGTCTCGAGCACACGGTCGACGGCGTCAGCGTAGAAGTCGTTGCCGGCGTGAGTGGCGGAGGAGGCTGCAGCCAGGTGGCCGCGGTGGTCCCAGAAGAGCAGCGCCTTGGCGTGCTCCGGGCTGGCGTCCTTCGTTTGGGCACGGGTCGGAGTCCCCCATCCCAACACAGCAACCTCTAGCACTACCAAGAAAAGGACCACGTGCTGCATGGCACTCGCTTCCAGGCACCGCGGCGGCTCAGCCCGCTCCGGCTCCTCGCTCCACATCGGGGAGGCAGCGGCTCCTTCGGTCACGCAAATGTGGCAGCCGATGACCACGCCCGGTAGCTGGACACGTGTGCTAGGTCATGCGCCGACGCGGTCTATCCGGGGGGATGACGAACTCGCGCTCTCGCATACCTAGTGCACCGTCCAACTACCGACGGCCCCGGTCATCCGTCTCGACAGGTTCGCAAGTCAGATTTTTACGGCCGCCGGTCTGGATCAAGCCTTTAGGGGGCCATGGCACAAACCAACTCGGGCGGTGAGGCCCCTCCCAGAGGAGCAGCGGGACCTGCTCGTTAGAGGACGCCCGCACGGGCAGCACGCAGCGGGTCAGTGACTCACGAACGTTGCGCAGAGGAGCTTCGCGACTCGGGAGCCGCGAGGATCCGCTGCACAGCAGCAATTAGCGCGTCGGGCGCAACGGGTTTGGTCAGAAGCGGCGGCAATCCTCCGGCGCTCGCTTCCGCCTCGGCGCTGGCGCCGTCCGCGGAGAGGCTCCCGCCATCCAGGTAGATGACCCGCAGATGGGGCGAGTGATCGCGCAGCGCAACCACCAGCTGCGCGCCGGTCATCTCTCGGAGCGAGCGCTCGGTGATCAACAGGTCGAACGGTCGCTTGCGCTGCTTCGCGGCGACGAGGGCTGCGTCGGCGCCATCGGCCGCGATCACGTGGAAGCCCATTTCGTTCAGGAGTTCACGCACCAACAGGCGCGATACCTCTTCGTCGTCGCAGACCAAAACCGTGAGACCCGAGGTATCCGAGCTGCCCTGGGTGCTGGCGTTCGCTGCACGCACGCTCTCTCGCAGCCGGTAGCCGGGCAGAATGGCGTCGAATACCGTGCCTTCCCGCTCACGCGAGTGCACCCGCACGCTGCCGCCAGCGCGCTTCACGATGGCGTACACGGTCGACAAGCCAATCCCCGTGCCCTTGCCCTGAGGCTTGGTCGTGAAATAGGGCTCGAAGATCCGATCGCGCAACGCGGCGGGAATGCCCTCGCCATTGTCGCGCACGCGTAGCCGCACAGCCCCTCCGCCAGTGACGTCGGCGTCGCCTGAGAGCTCTGCCGGTGCCGCATCGAGGTTGGAGAGCTCGATCGTGATGCTGCCCCCGGACGGCATGGCGTCTCGCGCGTTGATCACCAGGTTCATCACGAGCTGTTCGAACTGCCCAGGCTCGAGCCGTACCCCGAGCAGATCGGGGTGGGTTTCCACATGGAGGGCGATTTCGGTCGGCAGGAGCCGCCGCAGCAGGCGCGCCAGGGTCTCCAGCTCCGCCGCGAGGTCGATCAGGCGAGCCGCCCCCCGCGCGTCGCGCCCGAAGTCGAGTAAGTGCCTCGTCATGCGGCCGGCGCTGCCCACCGCCACCTCGATGACCTCGAGGCGTTCGCGCGCGCCCCCGACGTCCGGGGGGTCGGCGGCGAGGCGATACTTGACGGCCTCGACTCCGTAGGCGATGGCCGCGAGCATGTTGTTGAAGTCGTGGGCAATGCCGCTCGCCATGGCGCCGAGCGCGCTCATGCGTTCGGCGTGAGCCAACTGGGTCGGCTCGGGGACCGAGGCTTGGACCGGACCCGCCCGCTCAACGGATCTCGTTGGGTCCCCAGCGGTCGTTTTCCAACGCCACAGCGGGACGCAGGCGAGCACGAGCAACAGCGCGAAAGCCAGGCCGAACCACACGCGTAGGCTCGCACGTTCGGGCGGAGCCAGCTCGCCCGTCGGTGCCGCGGTGCCCAGCCACAGACGACGCCCCGGATAGAGGTCGACGGCCGTCAAACCGATCCACCAGTCCTGCCCTGCTACCTGCGCAGGGACCACCAGCGTCGATCGGTCCACGCGCGCGCGCCACAGCTCGACCATCGACCTCAGCGCCGGCTGCTCGAGGGCGTCGAGCTTGAGGAAGCCGGCTGCCTCTTTCATGTCCTCGGTCGCACCAGCGGGCAGCCCCAGCACCCTGCCGTCATCGAGGAATGCCACGCTCTGTGCACCCTCCACGGGCCCAAGTTTCTGCGTGATTCGAGTCAGCTCGCGCAGCTCGAAATCGTAGGCGATCACGGCTTCCACGCCCTCGGGGGTCGTGGCGGCAACGGCCGCGGTGAAGGCGGGCCGACGACTGATGAAGTGCAGGTCCACGTCGGTCCAGTGAACGGGCGCGTCGTGTTCCCGCGCTGCTGGCGTAGCGGTCCAATTGGCGCGGCTCGCCCGGGCTCCCAGGTGCCAGCTTCGCAACCTTGGATCGTAGATGCGATCGCTTGGAGCACCACTCGCCCCCCCAAAGCGCAGCGCTGCGTCGGTCCAGAGCTCGTGGCGGCGCCAGCTGGCGAGCTGCGTGACTCCGTCGGCGGCGATCGCCTGCCAGCGAGATTCGGGGCCCCATTCGTCGCGGCGGAAATCGCGTAGCAACCAGGGACTGCTCGCGCTGTCCTCGTCGACAACCATGCCCGACGAGTTGCGCAGCAGCATGAACTCGTAGCCGGTCATGTCCGAGACCATCAAGGAGGCGCACTGGGGTAGCTCGACTAGAGTCGGAAGAAAGAGTTCGCTCAGCGCATGCGAATCGCGCAATTCGATCTTGCCCAGGCGCACCCAACCGCGCGCTACCCGCAGTTGACGCATGATGGGTTCGATCAGCTCATGGAGATCTCGCTCGGCCTGTTGGTGGGTGCGCGTGATCTGGGCTTGGGCATCCGTTCGGGCCGTGCCATCTCGCGCGGAAAGTCCGGACGTTCCGAAATCGCACCCCTGCGCCAGCCCGAGCAGGACGAGCGCGAAGACGCCCGCGCGGGCGTAGGCACACGACCACTTCAGCGAAGGCTGGGGAGGAGAGAACGTCACCTCGAGCTCCGTCGCAAGCGTCGTGCTCGTCGATCTCACGCGACCTCGCCTCTCTGCTTCGAGGGGGTGCCTCGAAAGGAAAAGGCCGCGACCAGCACGGCCACAAAGAGCGTGCCCAGGATGGCGACGGCCCAACCCGCGAGCCTGGCGATCTGCGCGTCGAGGCGCTTGCCTAGCTCTTCCGCAGTCGCGGCGCTCGCGCGACGGATGTGCTCGGCCTCCACGAACACGCACAGCACCAAGTCCGAGCCCTCGATGGGCGCGTACGCAAGGGTGCCCTGCTCGCCTTTCCAGCGGGTTTCGAGCACGCCAGCGACACCGCGCGCCAAGTCGGCCCGCATTTGCTGGCCACCCCGTCCACCGGGCAATGCAGCCTGGTCCAGCGGGACGTCGAACCGCCACAACTCGTCGGGCGAGCCTCGGTTGCTGTACTCGCGGCGGGCGACGATACGGACCAAGTCGGCGCTGTCTTCGTTGGGGGCGACCACCAGCACCTCGGCGAAATTCTCGAGGTCCTTCGGCAGGGCGGTGATGGCCAGTCGCGCTGCCAGCAAGGTGTCGACGCCGGCGACTCCAAGCAGTTTTCCCTGCTCGTCGTGCAGCGGCAGCACCGTGGAGATGACGGTGTCGCGGATGGTGTGATCCGTGTAAGGCGGCGTATGAACGACCCCGCCCGCCCGCAGCGCCTCCTGGTACCACGGCCGGCGCAACGGATCGAAATTGGGCGAGACTCCGCCCGCGCCGGGGTACAGCATCAACACGTGCCCCTCTTCGATACCCGCGAAGTAGCGCGCGACGAGCGCGCTCTGACGCGCGTGAAGCGCGTGGGTGGCGTCCTGGGCGCGGGTCAGCCGTGCCAGCACCGGCGGCGCGGCCGCTGCGTAGGAGCTCGGGAAGAAGAAGGAGGGCGCGTCATAGTGCAGCCGGCGGTCGGCAGGCAGATCGATCGAGAGCACGGGTTCGGCCACATCGGCCGGGGGAGGTCGAAGCAGCGCCTCGCGCACCTCGCGCGCGTACTGGGCAGCGATCAATTCCACCGCGCGGCGCCGCTCCGACATGAGCTGAGAGGAGCCCGCCACGATGCGCCGCAGTTCGTGTTGAAGTTGCGTGTAGAGGGCCAGGTGGGTGCGGCGCCGCTCGTACTCGACGGCGCGCCGAGCCAAATGCAGCGAAAGCGCACCGCTGGCCACGAGGACCAGCGCGACCAGCGTCGAAACGTAGAAGGCGCCCCGAAAGCGTGCGGCCTCGCGGCGCTTCCTGAGGGTCTTGGCTTGCCTGTGGTCGATCTCCGCTCGCAGGGCTTGCAGCGCTTCGCTCCCCTCGCCGACCAGCTGCGTCCGCGCGAGATCGAAGTCACCCCCCTCGAGCGCCTCGCTGGCGAGCAGTAGGCGAGCCTCGCCCAGGCCCTCGGACGCTTCCGGGTTGCGCGGCCAGAGCTGGACCGCGCGATGAAAGCCGCCGATGACGTCAAAGAGGGCGGCGTAGGTCTCCGCCCGGCTCGACTCGTTCCGCTCCCCTTGGCTTCGGGCGCGCACCTCGCGCAGCTCCTCGCGTGCGCGGTGCGAGAGCCTCGTGCTTTGCTCGTGGCGCAAGTAGGCTTCGATGCCTGCCTTGAACTCCTGCACGCTGCCGTGCCGCTGCTCTGGATCCTGAGCCATGGCTCTCTCGCACATGCGCACCAGCTCGGTGGGTGTCTCGGGCGGAAGGGCTGGCCGGAGTCCGCAGCGGGCTCGCTCGATCGTATCGATGCGATCGGCCCCAGCGTACGGGGGGGCTTTGGCGAGCAGGTGATACAGCACGGCGCCCAGCAGAAAGACATCGGTCCGGTAGGAGATTGGGGTCCCGTCGGCGCCCGCCATCTCCGGGGCCATGTAGGCCGGGGTGCCCTCAGCGACGCGTACATCTCGGCGGTGCGGAATACGCAAGGAGCGGGCGACCGCGTCTTCGAGTGCCAACGCGAGCCCCCAGTCCATCAGCCAGACCTCGCCGAAGCGGCCGAGCATGACATTCGCGGGCTTGATGTCCCGATGGACCACGCCCCGCGCATGTGCGAACGCCACAGCGTTGCAGACCGCAAGGAGGACCTCGAGGTGCTTGTGCATCGGAAACAATCCGTGCACGTCGTTGCCGATATCGTCGAGCCAACGACGCCCACGCACGCGCTTCATGATGATCTGAATCTGCTCGCCTACGGCCTCCAGCGCGTACACGGGCACGATGTTGGGATGATCGAGGTGACCGGTGATGCGCGCCTCTGCCAGGAAGGCCGTGCGTGCGCCTGGTGCGCTGGTGCGCTCTGGTAGCAGCTCCTTGACCGCCACCTCGCGGGCCAGACGGCGCTGATAGCCGCTACGCACGAGTCCCATACCGCCTCGGCCGAGCACGGCGCCCAGTTCGACCTGGGCGGGACCGAGCGCCGCCTCGGTCTGGGACGCTGCGTCCTCACAAGCCAGAAGCGCCCGCCACGTGACCAGCGAGCGCAAGGAGCGCTCGTTCGCCCGCTCATTCAGAGGTTCAGTCGTCTGCTCGCATGGAGGCTTCTCCAAGCGCTGTTCAAGCCCCTCGCTGCCCATGCGCTCGGGATGCTGCACGAGTTGCTTCACGAGAACACACGCTATCACGCACGACGGTTGATCAGACTCAGATGGAAGTCCTAGCCGCCCCCTACACCAACGGCCACAGCCTCAAACATTTGAGCTAGTACGACCATACGACGAACCAAGGGCGTGCGTAGGCGTGCGGCGGAAACGTCTTGCTCGGAGGCCGAAAGCGTCCAGGTTGTGTTGTTGGCTCGATGATGAGGAGTGCGAACGGCAATCGAGGCGAAGGCTCGCGTGACGCGCTGAGTGGAGTCACGTCGCCTCCAGGGTGGAACCGAACCTGGTTCGGGGTGCCGAAGGCGTTGCGGGCGCTGCAGACGTACGGCGTCGAGCAGGCCGCCGAGCAGGGCCTCGGCAAGCAGATCTTGATGACCAACAGCCTTACCCTGGTAGGGGCCGCCCTCTATCTCTCGGGGCTCGTGTACCTGCTCGGGCCGGCACCCTGGATCCTCTATCTCGACCTGTTCGCCTTGCTGGCTCATCTGCTCTTGCCGTTCCTCAACCGCTGGAGGCTCTTTTTCACCTCACGGGTCACTCTCGTGCTGCTGGCCAACGGCGTCATGAGCGTGGCCGCCGCAGCCGAGGGCCCCGGGAGTGGCATTCAGTACTTGCTGTTTCCCCTGGCCCCCCTCCCCCTCGTGCTCTTCACGCTCGATTCACGGCGTGAGATCGCGGCGATGGTCTCCTGCGTTGCGATGAGCGTGGCCGCCTTCTTCGCGCTCGACCTGATCAACGACCGCGGGCTCATGCCGGATGCGATGCGCCTCGCCACGTCGCGCGTGATGTACGTCGACAGCGTGTTCTCGACCTTCGTCGTCTCGCTCTCCGTCACCTTCTATCTTCTGGTTTCTTACCGGCGCGCCGAGCGACAGCTCGTGGCGCAGCAAGGTCAGCTGCTCGCGAGCGCCAAGTTGGCGGCGCTCGGTGAGATGGCCGGAGGGGTGGCGCACGAGATCAACAACCCTCTCGGAATCCTCTCGTTGCTGTCCTCTCGCCTGGCATTGATGGCGCGGAGCGAGCGCTTCGACCGCGCCTCGGCGACCAAGCTATGCACGGAGATCGAAGGCAACCTGGCACGCGTCGCCGGCATCGTGAAGAACCTGCAGGCCTTTGCTCGCGATGGTTCGCGAGACCCGCCCGTGTGTGCGGACCTCTCGGAGCTGATCGAAGCAGCGTTGGGATTCTGTCGCGAGCGCTGCCTGAGCCATGGGGTTGCGCTGAGCATCGCGCCGTTGGATAGGTACGTCGGGATCCAGTGCCGGCCGGGGGACGTCACACAGATCCTGCTCAACCTGCTCAACAACGCTCGTGAGGCCGCGGAGAAGCAACCCGGTGGTGAGCGCTGGATCGACCTATCGGTGAGTGACTCGGCCGAGGGCGTCGACGTGAGGGTGAGCAATGGTGGGCCCCTGCTCCCGCACCATCAGCGTGCCCGGCTCTTCGACCCGTTCTTCACCACGAAACCCGTCGGGCGCGGCACCGGCATGGGGCTGAGCGTGGCGTTGGGGCTGGCCCAGGCCCACGGCGGCACGCTGCTGCTCGACGAGAGCGCGCCCAACACGTGCTTCGTCCTGCACCTACCTACGCACGCGGCGCCGCGCTGACACGTGGCTCGGCGGGGTCGGCTCGATAGCCGAGTTCACGTTTTTTCGTCGTTCTCGCATCCCAGTTGGTCGCGGCGGCGGGTCAGGTAGACGGTCTCGGCAGTATTGCCTGCCAGCTCGATCGCTTGATCGTACGCAGCGCGTGCCTCCTGACTGCGGCCCAGCCGGCGCAGGAACTCGGCGCGGGTGACGTGGTAGGCGTGGTAGCCGGCCAATACGTCGCCGAGATTGTCCAACTCCGCAAAAGCCGCCTCTGCCCCGTTGAGCTCGGCCACGGCGATCGTCCGGTTGAGGGTGACGACTGGCGAAGGGTCGAGCCGGACGAGTTGGTCGTAGAGGGCGAGGATTTGTGACCAGTCAGTCTCTCGCATGCTGCGGGCGCTGGTGTGCACGGCGTCGATGGCGGCCAGAATTTGGTAGCGACCTGGGGCCACCCCTCGGGCAGCAGCTGCGAGGCGCTCGCGCACCAGACGGTGCCCCTCGGCGATCAGCGCGGCGTCCCAGGTCCCACGGTCTTGGTCGCCGAGGGCGACCAGTTCGCCGCTGGCCGACACGCGAGCGGGGCGGCGGGCCTCGGTGAGAAGCATGAGGGCCAGAAGGCCGGACACCTCACCGTCGTTCGGAAGTAGCGCGCGGATCAGGCGCGTGAGACGGATGGCCTCGGTGGTCAGGTCGTGACGCAGCGGATCGGTGTTGGGGCCTGTCGCCAGGTAGCCCTCGTTGAAGACGAGGAACAACACCGCGAGCACGCCGGACACCCGTGCCGGAAGATCCTCCATCGACGGAACCGTGTACGGAATGCGGGCTTCCTTGATCTTTGCCTTCGCGCGGGTGATTCGCCGCTCCATGGCGTTCTCCTGCGCCAGGAACGCACGGGCGATCTCGGGCACCGTCAGACCGCCGACCATGCGCAGCGTCAATGCCACCCGGGTCTGCATCGCCAGGGCCGGGTGACAGCAAGAGAAGATCAGTCGCAGGCGATCGTCGTCGATGGCTCCGCGAGGCTCCGGCGGGTCTTCGTCGTCGTATATCATCTGAGCGTGCCTGTGCTTGTCGTCGCGCTTGGTCTCGCGGCGGATCCGGTCAATGGCCTTGTGATTGGCGGTGGTGGTTAACCAGGCGCCGGGGTTGGGCGGGACGCCATCGATGGGCCAGCGCTCGACGGCAGTGGCAAAGGCCCCACTGGCCGCCTCCTCGGCGATGTCGAGGTCAGCGAAGCGTCGGGTCAGGGCGGCGACCACACGGGCCCATTCCTGGTGGTAGGCCTGTGTGATCGCGTCTTGAATGCTGGTCACATGAATGGCCGCACCTCGACCTTTCGGTTGCAGGCCTTCGACCCCTCGCCCGCCAGCTTGAGCGCCACGTCCAGTTCCGGGGCCTCGATGATCCAGAAGCCAATCAGGTACTCCTTGGACTCCATGAAGGGCCCGTCGGTGATCAGCACCTCATGGCCCCGATTGTCGACGACCGTGGCCGCGCCGGGCGAGCCGAGTCCGCCGGCGAATACCCAGTAGCCCCCGGTCTGGAGCCGCTCGTTGAAGGCGTCGATTGCAGCGTCCTCTCCCGGCGCGATGACGCTCTGCTGGTCGTGGATGACAGAAAGCAGGTAGTGCATGGGAAGATCATCTCCTAGCGTCGGGGTCCTTCGACCGGCGCCCGCTGCGGACGCCCGCCCTTGACTATGACTCCCTTCGCATCGACCGACGGATACTCTGGGCGCCCAGCCGGCCGTAATACCTGAATCACTACGCCCTTCGAATCAACTCGCGACTCGACCAGGTCGAGCGCGAGATCCGGACCGGCTTCTGGGAACAATCGTGCCCCCTGGCCGAGAATTACCGGGACGATGAGCAGCGTCATCTCATCCACCAAGTCGTTCATGAGCAACCACCGGATCAGGGCACCGCTGCCGTGCACCTGCAGTTCACCACCGGGTTGCGCCTTCAGCGCTCGGATGGCCGCAAGGGCATCGTCTCCGGAGAGGACCGTGGTCCCCGACCACGCAGGACGCGTGAGCGTGGTCGACACCACGTACTTGGGCCGTCTGTGCAGGGCCGTTCGCACATCCTCCCAGCCAGGAACCTCCTCCTCTCTCAGGACCCCCCAGGAGCTTTCGAAAATCTGGTAGGTCCGTCGCCCGAAGAGGAACGCGGCAGCGCGCTGATAGGTCTGGTTGATGAGGGTCTGGGTCGTCTGGTCGCCTCTTCCTCGGGCCCAGCCGCCGCGCTCGAATCCGTTCTTGCGGTCCTCGTCCGACGTGCCGCCGTTCCCCTGCATGACTCCATCGATGGTGATCTGAGTCATGGTCGTCAGCTTCATGATCGCGGCCTCCTTGAGTGGACGCCGCCCTTCGATAGGCGGCCTCTCCCCTGCAACGAAGACCGCTGCTTCAACCCGACACCGCCCCCGAATTTTTTCTCAAGAGCTCCCGGGCCCAGCGCCGAACGAAAAGACCGCCGAGTCACCAATCGTACACATGGGCCTAAAGGCGCGGATTGCGCACCTTCCCCGGAGCGTTACTTCGCGTCAGCATCAGTCGTGAATTGATCTGCAGAAGCAAAGGCATCAGCGGCGGGTCGTCGCGCGAGATCGGTGGGGTGAAGCCCGTCACGCCAGTCGATCGTAGGGCTGCTCGCGGTGGATACGTCAGGCCACGATGTCGGTAGCCGTCCGCAGCGGAGAACTCGGCGAGCACCCCACCCTGCCACCGGGCGAGGGCCCCTTTCGAATCAAGGGGACTGGCTATCTCGGCCACATGCGCTGGGTCGAGCAACACTATCCGGGCGGCAGGCAAGCCTTCTTGGCTGCAGTCTCGCCTTCGATCCGCGCGTTTCTCGATCAGCCGTTCCTGGCCATGAGCCTGTTCGACATCATGCCGCTCATCTGCGCGGGCCACACGTGCGCCCGCGTCTGCAAGACCACTTTCTTTCAATTCATCGCCAACCGCTCCGGACACCAAGCCCAGCAGGATCTCACCACCCTGCACCGCGCGCTGCTCAAGCTCGCGAGTCCGCGCATGGTCGCGTCGCGCGTACCGATGCTGATGTCGCAGTACTTCGACTTTGGCGAGACCGCCGTGCTGGAGTCCGATGCCAAGTCAGTGCGCTTCGAGTTGTCTAGCATTCCCGTGATGTACGCCGAGTGGTTGCACGCGGTGTACGACGGCTTCGGTCGCACGCTGGTCGAGGCCACCGGCGGAGTGTCACCACGGCTCTCCGTCGAACGCGTCCCCCTGGGCAACGTTCGATCCTTCCCGGCCTGCAAGCTACGCGGCACGATGAGCTGGCAATGACCGCGGTGCACCAGATGGATTTGGCGGAGCCATTGACGAAGCCATAGACGGCCCCAACTACCATGGCGTGCGCTGATTCGCTTCGACGGTGCAGTGGAGTGCTCCCAAGAGCAGGACCAACAGCAACGCCATCCGCCGCCCAAGACAGCCTCCCGGGCGCAGTCGCCAACGCTCACCGCATCTGTGCTGTGGACGGCGCAAAAGCCGGCTGTCGATCCACGCTCTTCGTGCTCCCCGCTAGAGCGCCGCCTCGGGTGCCGGGGCGCGTTTCAATGCGCGGCGGGTCGTGTTCAGCTCCTCGCGGATGCAGGCATGGCAGTCTCGATTGAGCAAGCCACAGCCGGTACGGGGCTTGTCGTACCAGTATTCGACCGCGGGCAAGGACCTAGCATCACCCAGCGTACGCAGCCGCCGCAAAGCCGCCGTTTGAACGCGACAATCGGTCCCGAGCTCCAAGCGAGCGAGCGCAGTCGCAAAGGGCGGAATCTCGACCTTGGTCGGCGGGTGCACGAGCCATCGCGCGGCCGCGGCGCGTTCCCGCCCATTCTTGGAGCGCGAGAGCACGTCGATTTGCGATTGCACGTCGGGCGCGGACGCCGAAGGAGGGAGCGGCGGCGGCACCGGCGGCGCCGGCGTGCTCACTGCCACCGCTTCCACGCGGCTCACGGCCGGCGGGGCAGTGTTCTTCGCCTCCGGCTCGGATTTCACGGCTGCCATCACGACGCTGGTCACCACGACGAGGAGTGCCGCGAGACTGGACCAAACGACCTTGCGCGGGAGTCGGTCGACGAAGTCCCACAACGCCCGAAGCCGAGGCGGGGACGCCGTGAGCACGGTGTCCAAGATGCTCCGTAGCTGGGGCGGGGCATTGCGGAGCACGGTTGGAACGGAGACGCCGTAAGCCTGCGCACTTGGGACGGCAGCGCGCGAGGCAAGCCCACGAAGCTGATCGCGGACTAGCCCCGCGTTTTGCATGCGGTCGCTCAGCTGAGGCGCGAGCAGCTTGTGCACCAGCGCCGCGAGCTCGGGAGGGGCTGTCCCGGTCCCTTGCGCGATTCGTTCGGCAAGAGTTGGCGAGAACTGCTGGGCGATGATGCCCGTAAGATTGGGCGCGTCGAACAAGGCACGGCCCGCGAGCATCTCCCACAAGAGAACGCCCAGCGCATAGAGGTCTGCGCGCTCGTCCACGGGCCCGCCCCCCGCCTGCTCGGGGGCCATGTAGCCCGGTGTTCCGAGGACAGCGCCCACCTTCGTCAAAGCGCGCCCCGTGCCTCCGCCTTCTGTCTCCTGAGTCGGCGGACTCTCGATTCGGGCGATACCGAAGTCGAGGACCTTCACGAAGGGAGGTCCGCCGTGACGCGCTTCCAACAGCACGTTCTCGGGTTTCAAGTCACGATGCACGATTCCCATGGCGTGCGCGGCGCTGAGGGCGTCCGCGATCTGCGCCCCGATCTCGCACACTTGCTGCCACGGCGCCCCGCCCACCTTGTCGACGTGTGCCCGCAGGTTCGGTCCGTGCACCAGCTCCAACACCAAATACGCGCCGCCGTCAGGCAGGGTCCCGTAGTCCATCGCGCTGGCCACATGGGGGTGCTCCAGCTGCGCGCTGGCCATGGCTTCACGGGCGAAGCGCGCCGCGACCTCCTGGTTGCCGAGGAAGCTCGGATGGATGGTCTTGAGCGCGACCATCTTGCGCAGCCGCAGGTGCTCCGCGACGAACACCGTCCCCATGCCGCCTTCCGCCAGGAGTTCCTTGATGCGATAGCGATCGTCGATGATCCGGTCGAGCCATGGTGATGGCGGAGCCGGGGGGGGACGCTGCGACCAGACGGTTGCATGGACTACCGATCGTGCTGCACCGGAGCACACGGGTTGAAACGGTTCCGCTTCTGGCAAGGCTTTTGGTAGGACATGGGCGCTCGGAAACCTAGGCCGTAGCAAGGGTACGCCAAGGTACCCCAGCTTTCTTCGTGCCTGCTTCATCAAATTCTGCCCCCCGTGGGACTCATGCACCATGCAGAGATTGGGTGGTCAGACGGGTTGGTGCGTGTTGGCGGTCGCTTTGGTGCTGGCGGGGTGCAGCGGCGACGACAAGGCGGCTCAGGGCGAGATTCGACGGCGGCCCCACGCTCGACGGGGGCGGCTTGGGTGGCAACGGCGGAGACGGCGGGGGCGGCCCCGGCATGGACGACCCGGCCCAGGCCTGCGGTAACGGGCCGTGCGCCGACCACACCGGCCAGAAAGACTTCGTGGCCGACGGCGCCCCGGGCAACGCGGGCCAGCTGTTCGACGGCGCGACCGAGCAAGCCCCCGGGGTCGACGCAGCGCGCGAGCCCGCCGTGCTCTACCCCAGCCACGAGACCAAGTTCCCGATCAACGTGTCGCACATCCGGCACGAGTGGGTCGCGGGCGCCTCGAACAACCTCTTCCGCCTGCGCTTCGTGGGCCCCAAGACCACCGTGAACGTGTTCGCCACGACGACCAACTGGGAGCCGAACGAAGAAGCCTGGGACTGGATCGCCGAGTCGAATCGCGGTGCTTCCGTCGAGCTCACCGTGACCGCCCTCGACAGCGCCGCCCCCGGTAGCTCCTACAGCTCCAAGCCCATCACGCTGCTCTTCAGCCGCTCCGAAGTGGAAGGTGCCATCTACTACTGGTCCACCGGCACCAAGGGCGTGATGCGCGCGCTGGTCTCGGACCCGCTACCCGTCAAGTTCTACACCGATCCCATGGCCGCCGACGCGGACCAGTGCGTTGCGTGCCACACGGTGTCGCGCGATGGCAAGAAGCTCGCCGTGGGCTACGGCGGCGAAAACCTGCGCGTCGTCAACGTGGACGACCGCAGCGTGATTTTGCCCGTCGGCACGACGACGACCCCGACCGTTCCGATGATGATGAAGCCGCCCGGGATGATGATGAAGCCACCGATGGGCGGCGGGGGCATGGCCTCTGCCTGGACCACCTTTTCGCCGGACGCCAGCAAGCTGCTCGTCGCTGCCAACGGCACGCTCACACTGATCGACGCCCAGACGGGCACGCCGATAGGCGCCAACAACGGCCTCGTCCCGCTGCCTGCTCAAAGGATCGGCACCCATCCCGACTGGTCCGCGCTCGGCAACAAGGTGGTGTTCACGCTCGGCACCAAGGGCGGCAACAAAGAAGTCGAGGGCGGCGAGATCGCCGTGCTGACCTACGACAATGGGAGCTGGGCCGGACCAGAAATCCTGGTTCCCAGCGCTGGAGCCAACGACAACAACTTCTTCCCGGTGTGGAGCCCCGACAGCAAGTGGATCGCTTTCGTGAATGCGCAGGGCAAATCGAAGGACGCCACCAGCGCCACCCTGAAGCTACTCGAGGTGGCCACCAAGCAGGTGGTGTCCTTGACGCGCGTCAACGAGCGCGTGAACAACCAAGACGGCGTACGCGGCATCGGCAACAGCATGCCAACCTGGGCCCCCTCCACCGAGCCCGGTACCTTCTGGCTCGCGTTCTCCAGTTTGCGTGCCTACGCCAGCGTGCGCGCGCAGGACGACAAGGAGGACCAGATTCGGATCGCCGCGGTCGAGCCTGGCATGAGCGATCCTAGCTACGCGGCCTTCTGGGCACCGTTCCAGAGCATCGACGCCGGCAACCACCGCGCCTTCTGGACCCACACCTCGCAGGACACTCAGTGCCGGTGCGTCGACGAGTGCGGCGATGGGCTGGATAACGACTGCGACGGCACCGCAGACGAGGCCGACTGCCAGACATGCGCGGCCACCGAGATCTGCGGCGACGGCATCGACAACGACTGCAATTGCCAGATCGATGAGTGCGTCCAGGAAATCTGCAACGACGGGATCGACAACGATGGCGACGGCACCACGGACGCCGAGGACCCGACCTGCTTCGGTCTGCAGTGAGCGGGGGTCGTCGCAACAAGAGAAAGAGCGTTTGATCCCTACGACAGCAGCTTCTGAAGTCCCAAGAACGCTCCGGCCCCCGCCAGCATCGGAACGCCTCCCAGGATGTACAGGGGAATGGCGTCGAACGGCCAGTAGGTGAACACGGCCAGCAAGGCCGCGAAGGCGACGACACCCGATCCCATGATGGGCCCCCAGACCGCCAACGTCCCACGCACATTCGTGCGGGTGAGAGCCTTGCGAAAAGCCTCCTCCTCTTGCGTCCTGCGCTCCTCGGTCGTCATCCGCGCCTCCGCCGCCAAGTGTACTCGCGGCTACCAGCGGGGAAGGATGAGTTCGACCCCCCCGCTACGCTTCACCCCGAACGCTCGACCTTCGCGCTTGCCCTGAAACGACCTTGATTGGTCTCATCTTCGGCATGAACCGCGCACTCTGGTTACCGTGGCTGGCCGTGATCTTCGGCTGCTCGACTTCCGATCCCGAGGACAGGGGCCACGTCGATGCGGGCTCTGATACGGTCTGCGCCTCCGTGAAATGCGACGCGCACGCTGAATGCTTCGAGCAAGACGGCGCTGGCACGTGTCGCTGCAAGCCTGGCTATTCGGGCGATGGCAGCACGTGCACGGCCGTGGTCGATCCATGCATCGCGGCGGGCACCTGTCCGGAGGGGGTCTGGGTGCGTCACGTGCTGCCAGGCATCGCGAGCATCGACACGGTTCAGAGCGTGGTCGGCGATCCCGTCCGTCCGAGCGACTTCTACGCCTTCGTGGGGAGCAACAGCGGGCCCACGATCAAGGTGTACGCCAGCACCGACTTCGGCGAGACCTGGGAGAATCGCAACGTCACCGCAGAGCTGACTGGAAATCCCTGGGGGGCATCCATCGATCCCAATCCCAAGCGCGATCCTTCCACTGCCCCTACCCTGTGGTCGCCCTCGGGCTATGGCGCGGGCGGCGCTTGGCGCTCCACGGACGGTGGACGAACGTGGCAGCGCTCCGAGGCCTGCGACACCGCGTTCAAGCCCTACAGTCCCTTCGGAGGTACCGACCTCTATCACGTCCAGATCTTGCCCGACGACCCGCCCAATCACGTCCTCGCGACCTACCACTACTACTTCCGCGACAACTCGGAGGGCGGCTTCGGCGAGACCTGGGACGGCGGGCAGACCTGGGTCGTGCATCCACCGCCCGTAGGCGTGGGAACCTCGCACTACGTGGTCCCCGTCGACGCCACCACCTGGGTGGTCATCGCGCAGGACAACAACGGCCAAAACGGCATCTGGCGGACCACGACCGCTGGGCGCACGGGCGGAAGCGCCGCCAAGAAGTTCCGCGACGGCACCATCGACGCCGCTGCCTGGCAAAAGGTCGACACGCTCGAGCACGCGCACGGGAGCCATCAAAACGTGCGCCTGCCGGACGGATCACTGCTGGTCACGGGCTGGGTCAACGGCGCGGTCAGCCGCGACATGGGAGCGACCTGGCAGCACTTCAGCGAAAACGGTAGCTGGGCGCCGCCGCACCAGTTCGAGCAAGCGAACATGACGAACATCGCCGTCACCGAACGCTTCGCGTACACCAACTTCCTGGCCAACCCCACGCTCGCGCGCGCGCCCCTCAATGCATTGGTGGGTGCGGCGAACTGGGACGTCGAATACTGCGAGCGGCCCGCGAACTACACCGTCGGCGGAGGTCCCTTCGGCATGGCGTCCTCGTACAACGCTGACGCGTCGCGTTGGGTCGTGATCGCAGGCTCGCTGGACGGGTCGATCTGGAAGTACGTGGAGCCGCCGCCCTGAGCGCTCACACCGCCCGCATGTATCTCTCGAGCCACCCCGCCATCGCGGCAAGCTCTGCGCGTCCGACGATGACCTGGTCGATCAAGGTCGCCGCCGTCTTCGCGCGGGCACAGCCCTGGAGGGCAACGACGACCAGAACTAGCAGAACGAACGCATGCCGAGCCATTCGGGGAGCTCCTTGGCCGACAGCGGCACGAGATGGACGACAGCTTCCCTCGCAGCTCTACTCACGCGGCCGCCTCCGCCTCCTCGCACCGCTCCCTGACGAACCCACTCATCGCTTTCCAGGCCATTCGGCTCTCTTCGAGCCAGGGCAAGGTGAGCGGCCAGTCGTGTTGCATGCGCGGCCCCACAAGCAAGCGTGCATCGGTGCCGGACCGTGTCGCACGCGCGACCACGTCTTCGGCATCCGAGCGCAGAACCTCGTGCTCGCCGACCAGCAAGAGCAGCGGTGGCAGGCCGCCTAGGTCGGCAAACAGGGGCGAGAGGAGCGGAGAGCGCAGGTCGATGCCTGCTGCGTAGTGGCTTCCCCAGCGTTCGAGATGGGCCCGCGTGAGCCAGCGGTCCTTGCCGTGATTGTCATCTACCGACGGCCCGGAGGCAGAGAAGATCCGTCCAGGGCGAGAGCATGATGGCTCCTCTGGGCTGGGGCAGGCCGAGCTCGCGGAGGCGGATCAGGACGCTCAGGACGAGGCCGCCGCCCGCAGAGTCTCCAGTGAGGAAAATGGGCACGTTCGGACGTAGCGCGCGCACGTAGTGATAGGCGGCCAGCGCATCATCGAGCGCCGCCGGGAACGGATGCTCGGGGGCGAGACGATAGTCTGGCAGGAACACCTCGGCGCCCAGGCGGAAGCTCAGGCGCATCGCGCGATTGCGGTAGGACGCAGCCGAGCCGAACAAGAAGGCGCCGCCGTGCAGGTGAATGACGACGCAAGCCGGACCTTCGATCGCGCATACCGACTCGATGCTCAATCCATGGTGTCGATGGTCACCGAACACCAAGCGCGGATGCTTTCGCAGCATGGCCTCGCGGCTCACGTAGCCAAAGCGCTCGAAGCGGCTACGCATGATCGAGGGCGGTGTGTCCGCGCGAAAAAGTAGGCTGGTGAAGAGTCCGTATGCTTGCAACGACAGCGAGCGCTTCATGGTTGCTGCGGCTGATGGATGGTGCGCCATGGTTTGCCTCCGTTTCGGCCGCGTTCTCCGCGGCACGATCTGAACCTAGACCGCGGGGGCGCATCCGTACTTTGGCGAACCTGAAACGTGGCTGAGTGTTCCGTGAGGAACAGACGGGTGTCTACGCGCCGATCTCAGCCATGAAAGCGGCGAACTCTCGCTCGAACCTTCCCCAGGCGGGCTCCTCACCGAGCAGTGTGTGATTGCTGCTGTCGAGGAGAACGAAGCGCGCACCATGGATGCCGGCCGCGAGCTCCATGCCATCCTTCACGGGCACGACGCTGTCGCCGCGACTGTGAACCACCAGTGTGGGGACGCGAATGCGCGAGAGGTGTTCGCGAATGTCGAGGTCGCCGAGCGCGGACAGGAGGGCGGCCGCATTCGCAGGCGTGGTGGTGACGCGCTGCAACTCGTTGAACCAATCGAGCTGCTCTGCGGTGCCGCCCGGAAAAAAAGAGGACGTGAAAAACTGCCGGAAGAGCGCGTGATCGGCGCCCCAGCCTTGACGCATCAACACCAATAGCGCTTCCATGCGTTCGGTCAGCCGCGGATGGCTCTTGACGCGCCAGCCCCGCACGCAGCCACCGACCAGGATCAGCGCCGAAACGCGCTCCGGGTGCTGCGCGGCGTACGCCGCGGCCACGGCTGCCCCTTGAGAAATGCCGAACAGCGGTGCCCGCTCGACGCCGGCGGCATCGAAGACGACGCCCAGATCGGACACGAAATCCTCGAAGCGCAGCGTGGGCGGTTTCCAGTCCGACATACCGTTACCGCGAGCGTCGTAGCGGATGAAGCAGTGGTCGCGGCTCAGGCGCAGGAGCCAGTGAGTCCAGACCGGACTGTCCCAGTCGAGTTCGAGGTGATTGAGCCAGTTGGCGGCCTTGACGAGAGGCCGTCCCTCTCCTAGGCGCGCATAGGCGAGCCGCGACCCATCACGCGCCGTGCAGAACTGGATGCGCTGTGTTCGCGAGCGAGGATCACGCGGGGCCACGAAAGCCGCGTCGCTCTTGGCGGCCGCGGGCCGTGGCGCCGGCTGTGGACCAGGGTCTGGACTGACCTCGCGCACGTTCGCGTGCAGGCGATAGCCCTGTCCGCGCACGGTCTCGATTTCAACCCCGTCCACCCCGGCGAGCGCGCGCCGCGCGGCGGAGATGTTCTGCTGCAGGTTGTTCGGCTCGACCACCACGTCTGGCCACAGTCTGTCGAGCAACTGCTGCTGCTTCTGCAGGGTTCCCGCCCCTTCGACCAGCAGCACCAACGTGTCGAATGCCTTGCCGAGGAGGGGAATGACTTCTCCGTCGCGAAGCAATCGTCGCTCGTGTAGCTCGAGGAGGAACGGGCCGAACTGGTACACCTTGGCAACGTTCTCCCCAGACATAGGGCCATTATGGACGATTTTCGCGGACTTCCCAGGCCAACCTGCCCGTGCGTTACATCAACGGTGCCAGCGCTTCGACGACGCGGCCGAACTGCTCCGCGTCGATCAGGCCACGCAGCACCTCGGGAAAGCGCGTATCTCGTACGCCGGAGAGAATGTACTGATAGCGATAGGCCTTCAGGAACGTGGCGCGCACGGCACCCTGCTCCGCGGCTACGAAGCTGCGCCCCGCGTGGGCCAGGAAGTAGCCGGCGTCCGCGTCGGACTGGATCTGCAGCATCCCGTCGACTGCGCCGACGAGCTCGATCAGCCCGTCGATGGCCCGCTCCCGCTGCGCGGCATCGATCCGCTGGTTCTCCGCAAGCCACTCGAGCTCGTCGAGAACCGCGTGCTGGCTCTCCTCCATCCAGTGAAAACGAAACACGTCCTGGAAGAACGGCGAGAGCTGGTCGTCTTTCGCGATGCTCTGCTTGTAGTGGCTCTGCGTGTACAGCTCGACCATCAGGACGAGCGCCAAGACGGACCACGCGGGCTTCGCGAGCACTGCGCCCGCCACTTCGTTGGCGTCCAGCATGAAGCGATAGCCCTCCGGCATCGCCTCCGCGGCGAGCAGTTCGATGCGCCGGAACAGCTCCTGATGCTTCAGCTCCTCATCGCTGAAGCGCACGAGCGCTTCGAGCGCCACCTGATCGCCGAACAGGTGCCGCGCAGTGAGCTGGAGCACCGTGGCGTTCACGGAGCGCTCCACGAGCCCGAAGAGGTTGGCGTAGGTGCGCCCCTGCACCTGACTGAGGAAGATTCGCTCCGACTCGCGCAGAAACGGCAGCTCGTGAGCGAACGACAGGCCATCGGGCAGGAACTTGTGCCCGCGTTCGAAGTGGCGGCCACGGATGACGTCGGCATCGATGTCCCAGCGGGCGCGCTTGGAGGCGTCTACGGCGCGGGCGTAGCGATGAGTCTCGTTCTGTGCGGTGGTAATCATGATGGCTCTCTCCTTCTCGTGCGCATTCGCTGCGTCACTCGGAGAAACCTAGGCGCCGCGACGACCTGGGTCCTTTGAGGGACCTGAGTGCTTCCTGAAAGGATCCTGAGCCGCCGATCGGACCGATCCGAGCCAGAGGAAGCCCCGCGTTTCGATGCGTTTCCCCACCTTTTGACTGCAATTGGCCGAACAATTACTGGGCGACGTATCCTGGCAGGCTCCTGATACGTAGTGATCGATATGGAAGATCCGCCCGATATCCACGAACCCGGCCTATTCGAGCCGCGCTACAGCGCCTTTCTCGAGACGGTCGTTCACCTGCGCCCGCGGTTGCATCGCTATTGCGCGCGCATGACTGGCTCCGTACTGGATGGCGAGGAGGTGATGCAAGAGGCGCTCTTTCAAGCCTATCGAAAGCTCGATACGTTCGATGCAGAGAGGGCGCTGAGCCCCTGGCTGTTCCGGATCGCGCACAATCGCTGCGTCGATTTTCTGCGCCAGCGTGAGGCGCGGCAGGCAGCCGAAGCGGCCGTCACGAGCCCTGACCCGACGCCCGCGTGCGAACCCGAAGGCCGCGGGGTCGAGCGCGCCGTGGAGCACCTGGTGGTCCACCTCCCGCCGAAGGAGAGAGCCTGCATTCTCCTTAAAGACGTGTTCGACTACTCGCTCGAGGAAATCGCCGAGCTGGTGGACTCGACGGTGGGCGGCGTGAAGGCGGCCTTGAGTCGTGCCCGGGCCAAGCTGGCGACCATCCCAGAGGCGAGCAGCAAGCCGGCGGCCAGCGAAGCGGAGTTGAGCTTGCTCCGCCTGTACGTCGAACGCTTCAATCGACGCGACTGGGACGGCGTGCGCGAGCTCACCAGCCAGGATGCGCGCTTGCGGGTCGCCGATTGCTTCGCGGGGCGCCTCTCGGACTCGCCCTACTTCAGCGAATACGAGCATTCACGAGTCCCATGGCGGATGGCGCTCGGGCAGCTGGATGGCGCGACAGCAGTGGTCGTACTGCGCGATCTGGGCGGCGGGATGGAACCCACTGGCGCGGTTTTCCTGGAAGTCGTCGACGGACGGATCGCGCGCATCGCGGACTACTACAAGTGCCCGTGGATTCTTGGGGCTGCCGCGTCGATCGCCGTCGAAGGCGCCTCGTAACCCACAGGGCGCGTATCCCGCGACGCCTCGGTTCCGTACTAGGAGCAGAAGGTTCGCCTCGGCGTGCCTTCCGGGCGCCGCCCGCAGAGCGCGCTCCCCAACCGGAAAGTCTGGAGGCCACGCGATGTCAGCGCAGATCGATTTCTATTTCGACTTCCTCAGTCCGTACTCCTATCTCGCGAGCATGGTCCTGCCACGCCTCGCGGCCGAGCACGGTGCCAGCATCAGCTACCGACCTTTCCGTCTCCGCGAGCTGATGGGCATCGTCGGGAATCGCCCGACTACCCTCGAGTGCAAGAACAAGGGGGTCTACGTGATGGCGGACCTGCAGCGCTGGGCGAAGAGTTATCAGGTGCAGTTCAGCCCCAACCCGGACTGGGCGAAGATTGATTTTGTCGAGCTCGGCCGTGGAGCCCTGGTCGCCATCGATGCCGGTCGAGGCGCAGCGTACGTCCATGCCGTCTTCGCCGCGCTCTGGAGCGAACCGCGGGATCTCAGCATGCGGTCGGTGCTCAGGAGCACGCTGGATGAGGCTGGCTTCCAGAGCGCAGACCTACTCGATCGGGCAGGGTCGCCGGAGTACGTGGCCAAGCTCGACAGCCTCACGAGCGCAGCTGCCGAGCGGGGTCTGTTCGGATCGCCCACGATGTTCATCGGCGACGAGATGTTCTTTGGCAACGATCGCCTCGAGTTCCTGGCCCAGGCTCTTCGCTCCGCTGCTTGAAAGCTCATGGGCACCGCCGCGAAGCGGCTGCCTGCCGGCGCTCTCTTGGCAGGCGCAACCTGGGCCTGCGGCCCCCATTGTGTCAGCGCTTGTTCGAAGGCCTGGCCGCGGAGGACGCGGAGCTCTGCTGGGCCGACGACCGGCCGCGCTGTTGGCCGCCTCGACGCCGGCTACCGTATTTCGCCTGCCTCGAGGAGGCCTGGGTTGCGTCGGAACTGCCATCGCGGCCGCGGCCACCTTTCTGTGGCGGTGGGCGGTTGGCTGCCTCGAGCATGCGTGCGGCGACCTGCGCTTCGCGCTTTTGGGCGTACTTGGAGAGCGGCCGCGCTGCGTTCTCCGCATTCGCCAGCCCGGACGAGCTCTGCGTCGGATCCGACGCCCCGCGCATGCTGAGCCCCAGACGCTCGCGTCGACGGCGCTCGTCGCGGTTGGCATCGCCGATCAGGCCGAGCACCGAATCCGTGCTGACCTTGCGCTCCTCGGGCCGATAGCGCCCCACCAACTTCGTGTCTGGAGTGAGCTCGCCGCGCTCGTACAGGGCCCACATCTCCTGGGCATACGGCAAGGGCCGGTAGTCGGGCGTGAAGCGTGCGAGGAAATTGTGCAGGTTGTCCACGTCACGCCGCAGGATCTTGCGCGCGTTTTGATTGCTCGACGCATCGATCGCCTGCGGAAAGTCGATGATCACCGGTCCGTCGAGGCCCATCAGCACGTTGAAGTCCGATAGGTCCCCGTGCACCACGCCCGCCGCGAGCATGCGCACCACCTCGGCGAGCATGTGATCGAACACCTGCTGGGCGCCTTCGCGGTCGAGCACCACGTCGCCAAGCCGCGGTGCCGGCTCATCGCCGTCCAGGCTGACCAACTCCATCACCAGCACCCCGTCGACGAAATGGTACGGGGTGGGCACACGGACTCCCGCGTCGCGCAGGCGATAGATGGTGTCGACTTCGGTGGTCCGCCAGGCGGCCTCTTCCCGGGCGCGCCCATGGCGTGAGCCCTTGTCCATCGCTCGCTGGTCCCGGCTGTTGCGCACCTTGCGGCCTTCGACGTAGTCCGCCCGGTTCTTGAAGGTGCGCTTCTGCGCATCCTTGTAGACCTTCGCGACGCGAAGCTCGCCGCTGGAGCGCACCAGATAGACCTGGGCCTCCTTGCCGCTCATGAGCGGGCGCAAGACCTCCTCGATGATCCCGTAATCCATCAATGAGAAGAGCGTGTCTGGCGTACGCATCGAGCGATGTGCTTTTGCCAGATACGCAGACCGGGTTCAAACGGAAGGCTGCAGTGCTCGCGCACAGCCTGTCTCGGTGCTTGCCCGCCCGCGTGCTGGACGGCTAACCGCCGCGCCTCGCCAAGTCTGACCATCGTAGACCGGCAAGCGGATTGTCATCCGGGTCACAAGGCACTGCCCCGCACTCTCGGAGGCGCCGTGATCAGTTCGCCGCGCCGAGGCGCTTCGACCGACGCCGGCGCCGGAACGCCAGGGAGGTCAACGTGCCCAGGGCAAGCACGAGTCAAAGAACTGGGCTCGTGAGCGCCAGCCCTCTCGCTGCCCCCCGGTCCTTGCGGTCTAGAAGCGCACGATCGGACCCAAGCCCACGGTCACCTCATAAGCCAGGCTGCCCGCACCGGAGAGGAGCGAGAAGCCGACGTCGAGATCGAAGCCGAACTTCGGGTGAGCCCAGAAGTAGCTGCCGGCCACGAGCTGGCCACCTCCGCGCAAGTGCGGTCGCTCGAGTCCGTACAAGAGAACCGGGCCCGCACCAAGGTAGGGATTGACCGTCTCCGTCACGTCGAATGAAAACTTGAGCAAAGGTTCGAAGGCCACCTGACCCGCACTCTCCTTCGGATCGACACCAACCACGCCCAACTCCAGTTCGAGAAAGTGCTGAATCAGGGAGCACTCGAAGAATGCCCCCAGGCCGCCGCCACGCTCGATCTGCTCATCGGCGCGTTCGGATACGTAGAGACCCTTGAGCCCGAGGATCCAGCGCGACTCCTCGGTATGCGGACTGCGCAGGCCGCGCGGCTTCTCGGCATGGGCAACGGGAATGGCCAGGCTGAATCCGAGCATCGTCCAGAGCGCGAGCGTCCCACGGTTCGGCACCTTCGCAGGTTGCTCGCACGTCTGCCTGAGCGACATGTGATCGTCATCCTGACCAGGCCCTGGCATTTCGCAAGCGGCCGTGAGATCCCCGGGTCACCCCTGGAACTCCCGAGGGCGCCCAGCAAATCTGCGCCTTTTCCTTGAGATTTGCGGCTTTTCCGACGCTTTGCACGGGCATGAGCATTGCTCAAGGGCCGCGCAATGACAAAAACGCCGAATCGGATTGGATCCCTGGTCTGCCTCTGGGCTGCCCTCCTCGCTCCCGCCTGCGTCGACCCGAGTCCTGCACTAGAAGACGATGAAATTGATGAGCTCGAGCCGGAAGGTTCCGCTGCGTCGGCAGCTGCCCAAGCATCGGTGGCCGCGCCGGCCGCCGACCAAGCCCCTGTCGTGCAAGGCAACACGTCGCCCTTGGCGGCCAGTCGACCCAATGTGTTGGTGATCCTGCTCGATGACCTCGGATACTCCGACTTCGGTACCTACGGTGGCGAGGTCCGCACACCGAGCATCGATAGCCTCGCGCAGGCTGGCATCCGCTTCCGCGACTTCTACGTGACCCCGCGCTGCAGCCCTACACGAGCCTCATTGCTCACGGGACAATACACGCAGCAGGTGGTGACCGCGCCCGGCGATTCGCTGCCGCCCTTGCGCACCGACAACAACACGACCATCGCTGAGACGCTGTCCTCGGCTGGCTACCGCACCTACCTGGCGGGGAAATGGCACCTCGGCACGACCGATGCGCAGGCTCCGCGCGCACGCGGCTTCGATCACGCGTTCGGCATTGGCGCCAAGGCGGCGGGGGCAGGCGCATTCAAGTGGGACAAGACCCTGTACGGCTTCCTCTCCAAGAACAACGAGATCCCGGCGCACACCTACGGCGATGAGCCCAAAGCGTTCTATCAGTCCACCGCCATTGGCGACTACGCCCTGGACTTCCTGGCCCACCATCAAGCCAAGAATGATGGCGCGCCCTTCTACATGTATCTGGCGTTCAACGCGCCACACTTTCCGATCCAGGCTGACAGCGCCCTGGTGGATCGTGTACCCGCGGGCGGCCAGTCGTACGTGCAGATCTACAACAAGGGCTGGAACCAGGCGCGCACGGACCGCTACCAGCGCATGCTCGATCAGGGCGTGATCGACTCCACGTTCGCCCTCTCCCCGCGCGAGCCCTTCAACGACCCGGTGCAGACCATTCCGAACTGGGGCACGCTCTCGGCGGCACAGAAGGCCGACCTTGTGCGCAAGCAAGCGCTCTACGCTGCCTCCGTGGAAGCCGTGGACACGGCGATCGGCCGCGTCGTCGCCCGCCTCAAGGCCACCGGGCAGTTCGACAACACGTTGATTCTCGTTCAGTCGGACAATGGCGGCAACTACGAGGGCGGCGTGCTTGGCCAGGCCTTCGGTAGCGCGACTCCCGTCACGGGCGACAAGCTGGCCAACCTGGGACAGCCCAAGACCGGCGACGACGTCAGGGTCGGCGGTGGCTGGGCCAACGTGCAGAACACGCCTTTCCGCCTGTTCAAGCACTACACCCATGGCGGCGGCGTCCGCTCGCCGCTGGTGGTCTCGTGGCCGGCCAAGATTGCTGCACCCGGCGCATGGACCAATCAGGTCGCTCACGTGATCGACGTGGTACCCACTATCCTCGAGGCTGCCGGAGTCCAGCACCCGACGACGTTCAACGGCCATGCTGTGCTTCCGCTCGAGGGCCGCTCCTTTGTGTCGTCCCTGGTCAATCCCACGACCACCCAGCCGCGCCAGCTCGGCTTCGAGCACGAGTCCAATCGCGCCTGGATCGACGGCAACTTCAAGCTCGTCGTGCGCCACCAGAACAACGACCAACTGGAGCTCTACAACTTGGCCAGCGACCCGACGGAGCTCAACAACCTCGCGGCCGCGCAGCCGACTCGTACGTCCAACCTGGTAAGCGCGTGGAACGCCTGGGCCACGCGGGTTGGCGTGCCTGCCGCTCGCTTGCTCCCGCAATAACAGCCTACCCACGCTCGCTCGTCGCTGGCCCGCGGCGCGCACGCACTAGGAAAGCGGGATCGAAACCACGAACGTGGTGCCAGCGTCTCGCGACGATTCCACCCTGACGTCTCCACCGTGGGCCCGGGCAATCTGCCGAACGATGTAGAGCCCGAGGCCCACGCTCCGGCTGCCGACCGTACTCTCCTGAGCGCCTCGGCGGAGTGCCTCGAAGATGTGCGGAAGGAGCTCCGACGGGATCGGCTCGCCCTGATTGTGCACGCATAGCGTGAGCACCGGCGCGGGCTGCGAGGCGATGCCCGAGCGGATGACAATGGGTCCGACGGTGGAGCCGTAGTTGAGCGCGTTGTTGACGAGGTTCGTGACGATTTGCGCGAGCCGGTCGGGATCGGCGTTCGCCTCGCTCGGCCCGTCGTGAGTGTACTGCAGCGCTCGACCCGGCCACGCGAGCTTGAGTTCGTCGATGCTCTCTCGGATGGTGGCGGGCACCTCGAACGTGCGGCGGGTGACCCGCAGGCCTCCGCCCACCTGCGCTTGCGTGAAATCGAGCAGGTCCTCGATCAAGCGACTCGCGCGGTTGGCCGAGTTCGCGATGCGACTGGCGACTCGAGCCTGTACGCCCGAGACGCCGCTCGCGTGAAGCGCCGCCGCGTTGAGGACGATGGCGTTGAGCGGGCTGCGCAGGTCGTGGCTCACGATCCCCACGAGCTGCTCCGCCAGGATGGCCCGCTGCTGCGCCTCCTCTCCGCGCTCGCGCAGGACCCGGGCCAGCTCCTCCTTCGCAGCGCGTTCGCTCTCGAGCAGCTCTTCGGCCCGCTTGCGCGCCAGCAAGAGCTCACGCTCGTAGAGCCTTCTGTCGTCGAGCAAGAACACAGCCACGTCATCGCGCACGACCCCGTGCTGGCTCCGCCGCGCGGCGTTGACGAGCACCGGCAGGGCGCGGCCACCGGCGTGCACCATCTCCAGCTGCACCTCGACGACCGCCCCCTGCATCTGCAGCAGCGGCATCCAGTGCGTCTGATGAAAGATCTTGCCGCCGACCGTGAGCAGGTCCTGCATGCGCCTGCGCGCGATCAGCTCCTCACGTGTGAACCCGAGCCATTCACAGAACGTGCGGTTGACGTCTACGATGGCACCGTTCGACTCGGTGGATAGAAGCCCGCATGCCGCGTTCTCATAGAGCTCGCGTCCCAAGCCAAAACGACTCTCGTACGGCTCCGCCACCGAGCCGCCCTAGAGGAACTCGCGCATGGCGGCCGCGATGGAAGCCGGCGCGCTCAGGTGCGGGCAATGGCCGATGTTCTGGATGATCTTCAGGGTGCTGTCGGGCATCGCACGATGCATGTAGTGGCCGACTTGAATGGGCGCGATGATGTCGTCCGAGCACTGGAGGAGCAGGGAGCGCGTCTTCAACTTGGGTAGGTCCGCGCGGTTGTCCGAGAGGAAGGTCACGTGCGCAAAGTGTTTGGCGATCTCCGGATCCGTCGCGCAGAAGCTGTTGGTGAGCTCCTGGCCGAGCTGCGGTTGATCGGGCGCCCCCATGATTGAAGGGGCCATCGAGCTGGCCCAGCCGAGATAGTTCGAATCGAGCGTGTCGAGCAAGGCGTCGATATCGGCACGACTGAACCCGCCCACGTAGTCCCCTTCGTTTACGTAGCAGGGCGACGGGCCGATCATGACGTGTGCCGAGAAACGACCAGGCGCCGCGATCCCCGCCAACAGACCGATCATCGCGCTCACCGAGTGCCCGACGAATACGACAGGGCCACAGTCCAGCTCGTCGAGGATCTCCAATACGTCGTAGGCGTGCCCTCGCAGCGAGCCATACTTCTGGCGATCGTACGCGCTCAAGTCCGACTTCCCACAACCGACCAAATCGAACAGGATCATGCGGTAGCGATCCGCGAACTCAGGGAGCAGCAAGCGCCACATGTTCTGGTCGCATCCATAACCGTGGGCGAACACCATCGGCTGCTTCCCGACGCCAAGCACTTGCACGTGGTTGCGACGCTGCGCGGACACCGGCCCTTCCTCCGAGTGGCTGCCGATCATCATCGTGAAAGCTGTCGCTCTTCGTGGCAAGGCGTCGCGCCGACCGAGAAGCAAGGCTCAGATGTGCCTTCTGAGGCAGGTCTGTTCGGCGACGTTCCGTCTGCAGCGACTAGAGATGCTTCGTGAACCAGGCGGCGATCTCCTCTGGCGCCACGTCGAGCCATTGATGGCTGGCGTTCGGATCTTCCACGAACTTCGTCTCGAAGCCCTCGGCCTTCAGCTCTGCCTCGTAGGCGCGAGCCGTGTCGATCCCGACGGTCACATCCGCTCCACCGTGCAGGAACATGGTTGGAGGGTGATCCTTGGGTAGCGGCTTGGGGATCGAGCACACGGGCCCGAGGCATGTGGCATAGGAACCAGACTGAATGGCCAGCGCTCTGAACTTGCCGGGATAGGAGACGGCCATTCGACTCGTCATGTAGCCTCCGCTGGAGATTCCCGTCGCGAACACGCGGCTCATGTCGACGGGACCGAAGACGCCAGCCTCGAGCTTCTCCAAGATGCCCTTGATGAACCCGTAGTCCGGGGTGCCCTCGAAATCGGCGCCAGAGTTGGTCGTCCATGCGAGTCCTGCCAACGCCTCGGGTTGCAGCACCACGAATCCCTGGTCCAGAAGCTTGGCGACCAAGGCAACTTGGAAGTAGCCGCCAAAAGGAGTCAGCGTCGTGAGGTCGACGCCCCACGTCACGGTGGGGCCGAAGAAAGAGCCCTGGTAGAGGATGACTGCCGGATAGCCTCCGGGTGGCGCGTTCCTCACAGGCTTTGCCCAGAACACGCTGCGGTCAGTCACGCTGACCACGGGCTGCGAGTCGCAGCGCGCCGCGTCGGGCGTGACGGTGCAGGCTCCTCTTCCACTGGCCACCATGGCATCTGGGGCATGTGGAGACATGCCGCCATCGGTCAATGGAAACTCGTCCGTGTCTCCGCCCCCGCCGTCGTTGTCGCCTTCTGCGCCGCGAACGTCGCCGTCGCCTTCGTCGTCGCCATCACCGACGGTTGCCGGGTCTTGCTCTCGGCCGTTGCCAGCGTCCGTGCTTTCCCAGGGGCCTGGTCGACGCGTGTCGCCTCCGGCTTCCTCAGCGCACGCTGCGGCGGAGAGTCCGAGGCACAAGATGACCCAGATCTTTCGATAAGAGGAGCAAAGCATAAAGGTACCTTTCAATAGGGTGCTGTTCAGGGATCGGACAACGGGAGATCGTTTGGCGGCCGCAACGGCGCGTCGGACTAGGGCCCGAAAACCGGTTCGAGGGTGCCTTTCAGGTCGGCGGCGAGTTCGTCGCCACCCATGCCGAGCGCGCCTTCAATCGCCACGAACGCGGCGTAGCCACGCGGCTCATCGATCCAGGCCGCTGCTCCGTACATCCCTGGATCGAGGACCAGACCAGGCTGATCACGGCTCACCCACCATCCCATGCCGTACCCCGGAAAGAGGTCGTTCCCGGTCTCGCCGCCATACACTTCACCGATGCGATCTTCCCGCATCCGCTTCACTGCCGTCGGCGAGAGCACCTGCGCACGACCGCAGCGGCCGTCTCTCAAGTGCATGAGCAGGATCTTTCCGTAGTCACCCACTGTGACGTAAGCGCCGCCTTCGATGCTCGGATTCTTGGTGGTTGTCAGCGCGCTGATATCGCCCTTGAAGAAGCCGGGATAGGCGATGACTCCGATCCCCAAGCCCTCGACGAACGACTGACCGAACTGGTTCTGGTATCCGAGAGACTCGGCTCCGCAGGGATCGACGTAGGTTTCTTCGACCAGGGTCCCCCACGACTTGCCGCTCACTTGTTCGGCGATACCTCCCGCGAGTTGCCACGCGCCACCACCGTAATGGAAAGCAGTGTCGGGATCGTCACGGTCCGCGACGTCGTTCGCAGCGTAGATTTCCTTGGCGCAGTCAGTCAGGGAAGAACCCACGAACTGGCACAGATAGGGGCCATAGAGCGGGTTATCCATCAGCCCTGTGAGCCCAGAGCTCATCGAGAGCAACTGCGCGACGGTGAGGCTCTCTTTGTTGCCCTGCCAATCCGTCAGGTAGTTGCGGAGCGGGCGGTCGAGGTCGATGAGGCCTTGGTCAGCGAGCCGAAGCAGGATTCCGACGCTCAAGATCTTGCTGCTGGACGCGATCAAGTAGAGTCGGTCCCGGTCGTACTCTCCATAGCCACGCGTATGGACCGCGCCGAAGTCGCGATGCACGACGACGGCGCTGGCACCGCGCAGGGAGTTGGCCTTCAGGAAGGCGTCGACCTGCTCGTCGAACGCGGTGAAATCGAAGGCAGGCACCTCCAAACCTGCGTCAGGCTCGGCTGGCGCAGGAACGTCGGCCCCTTCGGGAGGCGAAGCTGCCTCAGGCGTCTCTTCGGCGTCTGGGCCGCCAGCGTCGTCTGCAGCGCCTACTGGTTCGATCTCCATGGGCCGTGGGGCAGGCGACGCCTCGGGAGCGCAGGCAGACGCCGCGAGCCAAATCGGTGCAAAAAGACGGCTGAATCTGGGCATGGTTTCCGCTTTCTCCGGAAGGGGAACCAGGACACCTTCACCCTGAAAAGGGCCGCCGTTCTTGACCGGCGGTGCCAATTCAGCGCGCTGCGTTGGCCGCGGGAGGGGAGTCCCGTTCGACCCGAGCTGCTTGGCGGTCAGCGCTCAGGTGCGCCGCTCGGCCCGTACCTGCCTGGGGGTCTTGCCGAACCAGCGGCGGAAGGCCCGGTTGAACGCGCTCTGCTCCGAGAAGCCGAGCAAGAGGGCCACGTCCACGAGCGACAGGTTGGGGGTCGCGATGAGATCGCTGGCCATCCGCCGACGAGTCGCATCGATGAGATCGCGATAGGTGAGGCCATGCAACTCCAACCGACGCTGGAGCGTGCGAACCGACTGCCCCAGCGCGGCGGCCGTGCGATCGACGCTCGGAGGGCCCTCGCTCAAGTTCTGTGCGATGTGCTTTTGACAGCGTTGCAGCTCTGCGTCGTGGGGCGCAAAGAGGGCGTCGATGGACGCCATTCGCTCACGCGCTGCACACTCGAGGATCTCGCGTTGCCAGCAGTCGACGCTGCCAAGGACCACCTCGTCCAGCCCCGCGGGAAAGCAAGCGCGCAGCTCCGCCTGACGGTACGTGACATTCGGACCAAACACGCGGCACTGCTCTTCGGTGATCGCTGGTTCCGCGAACGGAAACTCGAAGCGAAGGGCACGAAAGTTCGGGCCGGCCAGCTTCCGCGCAAGCGTCATTTGCGCTGCCAGTGTGTACTCGACCGTATGGCGGGAGACATCACTGCGGGCCAGGTCGAACTTCAAGATCACACGGCTGGGATCCGGGAGTCGCGTGGAGCGCAGGCCGTTTCCGATGAGCGCTTGATGGCGTACCTGCAGGGCAAGGAGATCGCCGGCGGTTCGGCAAGTCAGCGCGAGTTCGCCGACGATCCCGAAGGCTCGAACGTCCAGCTCTTCCCCGGCGTGAAGGCCGACATCGGGGTCGCCCAGCACGAGCGCCGCGGCGAGGAACGCTTCGTCCTGTCGTGCGTGCGGCACGAGCGCATCGCGATCGAGCAGGTCCGTCTCGACTGCGCCCAAGGCGGAGAGTACCGGCGCGACGTTCCCGCCTTGCCTTCGTACGTAGTCTACGAGACCGCGCAGGTAGTGAAGCGATACGTAGAGTCGACTGGGTTGCTGCTTGCCCTTCCCTTTCGCCGGAGGCATGAGCGCCCACGGGCGTCCGCGCGCTTCCGCGCGCCGTCCTAGTGAGTCGTGAACCACTGGACGACGTCCTTGGGAGCCACAGACAACCACTGGTGGCTTGCCTGCGGGTCCTCGTCGAACTTCGTTTCGAATCCTTGGTCCTGGAGCTTCTTGTAGTAGGCCTTCGCGGTGCCGATGGGCACGATGGCGTCCTGATCTCCGTGCAAAAATAGGGTCGGCGGATGGTCCAGCGGCAGCTTGTTCGGGATGTTGCAGATCGGTCCCAGGCAGGTCGCGTACGAGCCTGACTCGATCGCGAGAGCTCGGAACCGACCGGGGTAGGAAACGGCCATGCGGCTGGTCATGTAGCCTCCGCTGGAAATGCCCGTGGCGTAGAGTCGCGTCATGTCGATGCTGCCAAAGGTCCCATCGGCCATCTCGCTGAGGAGCTGCGGGATAAACGCCGAGTCGGGAGAGGTGTCGTAATTGCCGACTCCGTTCGTGTTCCATGCGGGTCCATTGGCGGGTGGCTGGATGACCAGGAACCCGGCGTCGAGCAACGCCGCAACGAGCGCGACCTGGTAGTAGCCGCCGAAGGAGATGTCCACGGGGAGATCGACGTTCCACGTAACCGACGGGCCGAATCCGGTGCCCTGGTACAGGAGGACCGCAGGCCAGCCTGCCGCGGGCGGCGCGCCGCTCGGTTTGGCCCAATAGACGTCGCGAGAGTCGGCTGCATCCTTGACCGTCACGATCGGCAAGCTGTCGCAGCGAGCAGTCTTCGGCTTGATGATGCACGCACTGCCGTCACCGTTAGACGGCCCCGATGCGTCCGGCTCGGAGGTCGACCCGGCGTCGTGTGTTCCAAGGCTCGCGTCCTCCCTCTCATGCGCCGGGCCCCCATCATCGCTTGATGACGCGGCGGGCTCGCCGCTGTCCTCGGTGTCGTCGTCTTCCCGGTCGGGAGGAACCCGCGACTGTGAAGGCGATTGCGCCTCCGGAGCGCAGCCTGGGAGAAAGCCCCAAGTGAGGAGCATCACGGCCAAAGCAAGCAACGACGGGTTCATAGGCGGTCATCATCGACGGAGTCGGCCAGTCTCCGCCAGATGAAGGCAGTCACGGTTTAGGCATGACCAAAGTCATGGGTCCGCTCCAGGATGTGCTCTGCTGTACATCCCTTGCCCGGAACCGCAGTTTGTTCGTGTCGCCGCTGCCACCTTGCGGTAGCTTCGGCCACGGATCGGAGAGGATGAAGTTGCAGCCGGATCGGGTCTGCATAGGCGTTTGCGACGATCACCCGGTGTTTCGGGCAGGCTTGGCCGCTCTGATCAGTGACGAGCCTGATCTGCGTTTGGTGTTCCAGGTCGGCACGGGCGCGGAGCTCGTTGCGTGCCTGCGCGACGGTACCTGCCCGATCGACCTGCTCGTGCTGGACTTCGATCTGCCCGATCAGCATGGCCTGGAGCTGGTCGCCGAGGTCAGCGAGCACTGCAAAGTCCTCATCCTGTCAGCGTTCGACGACCCTGACATGATCCGGATTGCGCTCGAGCGCGGGGCCGTGGGCTTCGTTCGCAAGGACTCGCCGCCAACCGTCTTGCTCCAGGGCCTTCGCGATGCGGCTGGCGGTCACACTGTGCTGAACGCCGAAGCCGCGGTGAGGGTCGCCAGCGCCTTGAACGTTCGCTCGCCGGAGCGGGACCTGGGAGCACGTCTGGATCAACTGACGACGCGACAGCGCGACGTGCTCACGCTGCTGGCGGAGGGGCGCTCGAATCGCGAAATCGCGAGCACGCTCTTCGTCACCGAAGGCACGGTGAAGAATCACGTGACCCAGATTCTCCAGATCGTTGGCGTCCCCGATCGAACACGCCTTGCGGTGTTGCTCGCGCGGCAGGCGCGCAGCGGGGGCCGGCGGTGATCGAGCTCGCGTGTGGCCTCCTCCTGGTTCTCGGGGCCTGGCAGGCGATTCCCTGGAGGGCTGAGCGTTACCTCTACTACGTCTTCTCCTTCGTAGCGTTCACGGCCTTCGTCGCGATCGGTCTACCCGCAGTTTGGCTGGCTGCGGCTGTCGGAAGCCTGTCGACGGCCTTTCGAGCTCTGGCTGCACCGCGCGGTTCGGGAGTGCCTTCGGCCGCCAAATGCCTCGGCGCCACCACTGTCGCTACGGTGCTGACCGAGCTAGTCGCCCATGGTTTGGTGGTTTCGGTCGGCCTTCCCTATCCGCTTCCGGTCACGACTCCCTGGACGATGGCGTCATTCACCGTGGTGCTCGCGGGCCTGTTTGGCGCCATGACGGCGGTGAAGGAACTCGCCCTCCGCGCCATGTCGCCAATGAGCGCGAGTCCACTCGACGACGACCTGGAGCCACGCGCGCAATTGACGATGGCGGACTACCTGCTCGGTGCGCTGCTCGGCGGCCCCCTGCACCTCGCTGCGCAGCTGCTCTTCGTGCGAGGCCTGGTTGGCCCGTGGATCGGCGCCATGTTGTGGTCTCTGGTGCTCAACGCGGTGTTGCGTCGACAGGTGGCGAGAGACGCGCGAGCACGGGAAACTCTGCAGGAACTGGCGCGACAGGAGCAACTGCTGATGGTGGGCGAGCTGAGAGCTCGCGTCATTCACCAAACGCGCCATCAACTCGGCCTCATCGGTATCGCTGCCCATCGAATCGGCAAACGCATCAGCACGCTGTCGGGGGACGAGGCTCGGGTGGTGAGAGAGGAGCTCGAGAAGCTCGAGGAGATCCAGCGAGAGCTCGGGGAAATGCTCACCACGGATCTGCGAGGAGCCTCCAAGCCCGAAGCGCAGGGCAGCAGGAGCTATCGCGATCTCGTGGATGCCGTGGTCCGACGGCTCGGACCGGTGGCGGAAACGCGCGGCATTCGTCTCGAAGTCGTGGCGCGCCCGGCGCCGACGAGCGCGGCTCCACGCAACGCCGAAAGTGTTTCGCACGCGCTGTTCAACGTCGTCGAGAATGCACTGACGGCGGCCCGGCAACTCGTCCGAGTCGAGCTGAGCTCTGCGTCAGGACAGCTCGTGATCTCCGTCCTGGACGACGGGCCCGGTCTCACAGCGTCGACCCTGGCTCGGGCAACGGAGCCGTTTTTTACGACCAAGAGCGATGGCACGGGGATGGGTCTGGCCATAGCGCGAGCCGCTTTTGCCGAAGAAGGCGCGCAGCTCTGCATCGCCAATCGCGCCGAGGGTGGCTGTCAGGTTCAAATCGCAGTGCCCGAGCGCGCCGCGGGTTGAGCAGGAATAGAGCGCCGCGTGGTGCGAGCGATGCTCAGCCTTGCCGTTTGAGGTCTGCTCACCAAAGAAGGCGCAATCCCACCCGCCACTCGGTCCTACGTATGGGCCATGGCGCGAGTGCTCTCGGTAAACGTCGGACTTCCGCGCGACATCGCATGGAAGGGTCGCAGCGTCCACACGGGGATCTGGAAGGAGCCCGTGCCAGGCCGCTGTCGTGTGAACCGATTAAACCTGCAAGGTGACGGGCAAGGCGACCTCGCTGGCCACGGCGGTGAGCAGCGCGCGGTCTTCGTCTATCAGATCGAATCATATCGGTACTGGCAGGAGCGACTGAAGCGAACCGACTTCCGCTACGGGCAGTTCGGTGAGAACTTCACGATCACGGGTCTGCCCGATGACGAGGTGTGCATCGGTGACCGCTTCCGTATCGGCAGCGCGTTGCTCGAGGTCACACAACCCCGCACGACCTGCTTTCGTGTTGGCATTCGTATGGACGAGCCGCAGATGCCTGCTCTGCTGACCTCGAGCGGCCGGCCCGGATTCTACTTTCGGGTCCTGGAGGAGGGCGAGGTTGGCGCAGGGGACGAGTTCGTGAAGGTGGGTGAGGCCTCGGAGCGCATGACGGTCGCCGAAGTCAACGCACTCCTCTATTCGCCTCCTCATGCGATCACGCAGCTGCGACGGGCCCTGCGCATCGAAGCGCTGTCCCCCGGGTGGCGTGCATCGTTCGCAGCGCTCCTGGAAAGCTCGGCCACACCTGCAGGTGGCAATGCGGGGCTCGTGCCCGAACCTGCTTCCCACCCGGCCGCGCCTGGATTTCGGCCGCTGCGCGTGGCCGCCGTCGAGCATTCGGCATCGGATGTCCTCTCTCTCGTTACGAAGCGTAGACAAGCAACCGCTGCCGGCGGCCTTGCCTGGCCAGTACGTGGTCTTGCGGCTCCCACCCGTCACGGGCGGTGCGCCGCTCTTCCGCAGCTACTCGCTGTCGGGCCCAGTCTCGAGTGAACGCTATCGAATCAGCGTGAAGATCGAGCCGCAAGGCGCCGCGGGAAGCTACCTGCGGCGCTTCGTCCACCCTGGGGATGTGGTCGACGTCAGCGCACCGCGCGGGACCTTCACGCTGCAGACTGGGGATCGCCCGGTGGTGTTGCTCAGCGCCGGCATTGGCCTGACGCCGGTTCTAGCGATGCTGCATCAGCTGGCAGCCGAGCATTCGGCTCGCCAAGTCCTTTGGCTGCACGGCGCGCGCGACCGAGCACATCATCCCTTCGGGGCCGAGGTCCGGCAGCTGCTGCAAGCGCTTCCGCGGAGCGCCCGTCACATCTGCTACAGCCGGCCCGGTTTGCAGGACAAGCTCAACCAAGACTTCGACCGTGCGGGTCACCTGTCGAGGCAGGTCTTAGAAGGCGTCGGCGTGCCACGAGAGGCGGACGTCTACCTGTGCGGCCCAAGCCTGTTCATGACCGAGATGAAGTCCGCCCTCGCGTCGTCAGGAATCGCCCCAGAAAGGATCCACGTCGAGCTCTTTGCGGGCAGCCCATCCCTGACGCCTGGCATCGCGAATCCGGGGACCCGACCACCGCACCCGCCCTTGGACGACGCCGATACCGGCCCGTTGGTCTCGTTCGCGCGCAGCGGCATCGCCGTGCATTGGAAGCCATCGGCGTACCAAAGCATCCTCGAGTTGGCGGAGGCGTGCGACGTCCCCGTGCGCTGGTCGTGCCGTGCGGGCGTCTGCCACAACTGCGAGTGCGGAATGGTGTCGGGCGCCGTGACCTACGGGCCAGAGCCTCTCGACAAGCCAGCAGAGGGCAACGTGCTCGTGTGCTGCTCACGACCGACTCGCGACGTGGTGATCGACCTTTAGAACGCAGCTCCAAGCGCTAGCGACCACCGGCGGCGGGCCTACAGAGAGCCAAGTCGTCTGAACCGGTTCCATTCTCGCAAGAGAGGAGTCTCGCCATGGCCAAGGTGCTTTTCATCGTCAGCGGAGCCAGCTACTGGGTGCTGAAGGACGGGTCGAGGTACGCGACCGGCTACTGGGCCGAGGAATTCGCGAACCCCTACAAGATCCTCACCGACGCCGGCCATGAAGTGGTCGTCGCGACGCCCAACGGGGTGACCCCGACCGTCGACATGATGAGCCTTCGTCCCGAGATGGCCGGCGGCGCGCAGGGCGCGCTCGATCTGGAGGCCATCATTCGATCGGCGGAGGAGATGCGGCGGCCACTCAAGCTGTCGGACGTGCGCCTCCATGACTACGACGCCGTCTACCTGCCAGGCGGTCACGGTCCCATGGCGGACCTTGCATTCGACGCCGACGCCGGACGACTGCTGACCGCTCAGCTCGCCTCGGGCAAGCCCCTATTCATCGTGTGCCACGCCCCTGCCTCCATCCTGGCCACCAGGATCCGCGGCGTGTCTCCCTTCAAGGGCTACCGCATGACGTGCTTCACCAATGAGGAGGAAGAAGCCGTCGGGCTGGCTTCCCGTTCAACCTGGCTACTCGAAACGGAACTGAAGGAGAAGGTCGGCGTCAACTTCAGCCGCGGCGAGATCTGGAAGCCGTACATGGTCGAGGATCGAAACCTGGTCACCGGGCAGAACCCCCACTCCGCCGCCGTCTTGGGCAAGCGCATGCTGGAGATCTTGCGAACAGCGCGACCCAATGCTCCTTCCCCGGCCGTTCAGCGCATGAGTTGAGCGCCTTTCCGCTGGTTCATGGAAACTCTGACGGCTGCTCGGTGTTTGGAGCCCACGTGACGAGTGTTAGGGTGCGCGCTCCACACGGTGGGGGCACGTGAACCGCGAGTTGAAGCCAAGGACGTCGGAAGCACACGGTCGCCTTTGGGGACTGCGCGCAAGGGACTGGGCCGACTTTCAAGAAGGTACCGTTCGCCCCGTTTTCCAGGCCGTGCTCGAACGCACGGGCGTGGCGGCGGGGACTCGGTATCTGGACGCCGGCTGCGGCTCGGGCATGGCGGCGGAGATGGCGGCTGCGCGGGGGGCCCAGGTGTATGGCGTGGACGCGGCGGAGGCCATGCTGTCCATCGCGCGCTCGCGCGTGCCCGCCGGCGACTTCCGCCAGGGCGACCTCGAGCAACTGCCGTTCGCGGATGAAACCTTCGATGTGGTGACCGGCTTCAACTCGCTGCAGTACGCCGGGAACCCGGTGGCGGCACTGCGCGAGGTCGGACGTGTCGCCAAGCGAGGCGCCTCGATCGTGGTCATGACCTTCGGCAACCCCGAAGGCATGGAAGTGGTGGCCTTGCTGACAGCGCTCAAGTCGCTGCTGCCGCCGCCACCCCCTGGTGCCCCTGGTCCGTTCGCGTTGTCGGACGACAGCGTCCTGCGTCAGTTCGCGACCGACGCTGGACTCGAGCCCGTCGAAGTGTTCGACGTCGACAGCCCCTGGATCTACGCCGATGAGTCGGCGGCCATGCGTGGTCTCACGTCGACCGGCAACGCGGTCAAGGCGCTGGAGAAGCTCGACGAGCAGGTCGTGACCGAGGCCTACGCCAAAGCCATCGCGCCGTTCCGCCAATCCGACGGCAGCTATCGCGCGTCCGCCTGGTTCCGCTGCCTGTTGGCGCGGCGCTGAAGCTCAAGCCGGAATTCGTGCGTCGATCCAGGCCCGAATATCCTGGAGCACGCTCTCCTTGCCGAGGTCGTTCAAGGGGTCGTGAAAATAGCCCTCATAGAGCTTGAGCGTCTTATCCACGGACCCAGCGTGGTCATAGAAAAATTGGCTACCTTGGGGCTTGGTGGCCTTGTCCTCGGTACCATGAAGAATTAGCAGCGGCAGCGTGATCTGGCCGAAGTCGCGCTCGAGGCGCTCGTCTGCGCGAACCATCTCGGCGACCGTCAAGGTGGGCTGCACTTCGTTGGCGATCAGTGGATCACTGTTCATGGCTGCGACCACCTTGGGATCGCGTGAAAAGTGCTCATTGGGGAGCTTGAGCACGTGCGTGTGGGGCAGAACATGACTCAAGCCCTTCACGACGCTGAGCACGAAGTCCGGGGCCGGCACTCGGAAGGCAAAGCTTGCGCAGATGAGTCCCGCCAACTCGGGGTGATGATCGAGGGCATAGTTGCAAGCGATGACGCCACCTGCGCTGTGACCGTACAAAAAGACGGGCAGGCCCGGCCGCTGCGCCTTCACCCACTGGATGAACGTGGCAAGGTCCGCTTCGTAGTCGCCGAACTTCTCGACGAAGAAGCGCTCTCCTTCCGACTGCCCCCGGCCACGATGATCCAGGGCGTAGACCGCAAGACCACTACCCGCGAGCTGCTCGCCGACCCAGCTGTAGTAGCCGCTGTGTGAGTTGAAGCCATGGGAGAGGACCACGACGGCGCGCGCGTCGCCATCGGGCTGCCATGAACGCGTGAAAATGTTGATGCCGCCCACGCCTTTGAATGCTTCATGTTTCATAGGTGTTCCTGCCTGGTGACGGGCCACGAGTTTTCTTCTCCAGCGAAGCCTCGCTCACGCGCGTTCTCTATATGACCGCCGGGCGAACAAAGGCAAACAGCGAAGCCGACCGACATGCGCACATGGCGACGCGCGCTCGGCTGCGACACGGTGTCTTGGGTGCCGCACACGCACTAGCCACGGAAGGGCAGAGAGACCATGGAGCTCAACCTGAAGAACAAGATCGTCGTCGTGACAGGTGCCAGCAAGGGAATAGGTCTCGCCATCACGAAAGCGTTCGTTGCAGAGGGAGCGCGGGTCGTCGCGGGCGCTCGGACCGTCGAAACGCTCGGCGGCATCGAGGGAGTCACGCCGGTAGCGGTCGACCTCGGATCCCGGAACGGACCTGCCAACCTGATCGAGCGTGCTTTGGAGGTGCATGGGCGTGTGGACGCACTCGCGAACAACGTTGGAGGTGTGCGGATACGCCTGGGAGGATTTCTCGGTACCAGCGACGAAGAGTTCGAGTGGGCCATGCAGCTGAACTTCTTTGCCGCCCTGCGCGCCACACGCGCGGCGCTGGGGCCGATGCTCAAGCAGGGAGGTGGAGCGATCGTCAATGTTGCCTCGGTGAACGCCTTCTTTCAGCCAGACGCTGGCACCATCGACTACGGCGCGGCGAAAGCCGCACTGGTCAACTTCAGCAAGGCCATCGCGCAAGAGTTCGGGCCCAAAGGCATCCGCATCAACAACGTGTCGCCTGGCCCCGTCGGTACCGATCTCTGGCTGGGCGAACACGGCGTCGCCGCGACCGTGGCCAAGGCCACCAACGTCGACGCGGACACCGCGCGCAAGAACGTGATCGCAGGCATCGGCGGCATGCCCACGGGGCGCTTCACGACACCGGAGGAAGTGGCGACCTTGGTCGTCATGCTGTCTTCGGAGCGCACAGGAAACGTCACGGGCTCGAACTTCGTGATCGATGGCGGGCTCATCAAGACCACCTAGCCCCATACGAGCACGACGGGGAAATTCCTGGGCGTCGCCCCTGCACGAGCAATTGGGAACAGTCCTAGCGTTCGACGTCGCTGCTCGCCAGCCACTGCATTTCCGGATAACGCGAGCTTGGCCCGCGCAAGAGCGGTGAGGGCCGATGGGTCAAGGTCTCGCGGAAGAACGCGGTCAGATAGGCTAGCTGCACGCTCGAGGCGCGCGGCCCATTCACGGTGCCCACGTATGCCGCGATCACCTCGGGCGGCAACACCCGCGCGAGGTCGAGGATCTCCACCAGGGGAGCGAGGTCGGAATAGGTCAGGTGCGCCGACTGCGCGAGCCGCAGCTCCCAACGCGGGCCGTTCATGCTCGACCAGAGATCGGCCCAGGTCGGGTCGTTGGTCATGTCGTGCCCTTCAGCGCTCATGAGCATGAGGGGACGCCCGCTCGTTCCCGCTTGCGCGGAGAAGTCGAACACGGTCCCGTCCATGTTGACACAGGCCGCGATCCGAGTGTCCTGCAGCATGCTCAGGATCGCCGTCGCGCCGCCCAACGAGTGCCCGAACATTCCGACGCGCTTCAGGTTCATCACGTGCCACAGCCGATCGTTCAGTCGCGGCAGCTGAGCCAACACGAACGCCACATCCGCGACCCGCGCTTGAAGCCGTTCTTCGACGAACGCCAGCGCCTCTTCCTGGGTGGTAGGAGGTGCAGGAGCTTGAATGACGGTCCCGTCAGCCAACTCGATCACAGCGGCGTCGTACGGATGGTCGAGCGCGACGACGACGAAGCCTTCGCTCGCAAGACCTTCGAGCAGCACGGTATACAAATGATGGTTCACTCCCAGCCCGGTCGAGAAGAGGACCACTGGCCATCCGCCCGCGTGGTACAGAGGTGGCGCGTTGACATGGGCGCGCGTGGGCAGCGAAGCCAGCGTTCCCTCGCGCAAGCTCAAGTTTGCGTCGTAGAAGGCGCCGACGGCTTCTTCCACGTACTCGGCCCGCGGATGATGAAACGTAGAGAGCGCAGGATACCAGAGTTGCGCGATGACACGGCGCCGCTCGGGACTTGGCGCGAAGGGATCCGCGCGGTGCTCGTCCACCCATTCGGTAGTTTGTGTGCCCACTGCGAACGGTCCCGGGAGCGCCGGCAGGATGGCGCCCGCAGGGGCATCGACGAGCACGCTCGCAGGCGCGTCATGTTCTCCGGGCTGCGGATCCTGCGCCAGGCTTTCCGGCGCGACGAACAGGGTTGAGATGCTGAGCGCCGCGACTGCCCAGCGCGCTGCGACGAGTTTCGATGCGAACAGCGAAAGACGACTCTCTGACAAGCTCATGGGGGCATCCTTTTAGAAGCGAGCCGCCGAGCCAGGCTTTGCACGTCTAACCGTGGTCCGGGTCTCCTTCGCTTATGCGCGCAGGGGGCGAATCCTTGGGCGAAGGCGGGGTGATGCGTCGCGCGTAACCGGGATTATCAGAACAGGTCGAGCCGAGCCGATGTCTCCTCGCTTGCACCACCACGCCCGGGCCGAGGCAAACCGCCACGGCACCTTGCCACTCGGCGTTCCGATCACCCCGACAATTGCCCGCGCAGCCAAGAATCGTTCGAATGGGAGCCAGTGTCCGGGCAACGCTTGCAATGTTAGAAATGGGGCTAGCGCTCGGGGGTCGTCTTAACTTCGGCGATGGTGTGGTGGGCCCCGTGGGAACCACGGACCTCGTGCTAGCCAAGCTCGATGCGTCCGGCAATCCGCTGTGGGTCGAGCGCTACAACGCCGACTCGTTTACGGGAACCTTCTCGTTGGCGGTATCCGCGGGTGGGTCGATCGTGCTCTACGGCAATTTCGGCAGGATCCATCACCTTCGGCGGGGATGCGCTCAGTGGAACCACCAACGCCGCGTACTTGGCCAAATTCTCCGCGCTGGGGGCGTTCATCGGACAACACGAGATGACGATCGCCAACGCCGCCACCAATCTGTGGGCTGCCGCGGACCCGAGCGGTAGCACCCTGGTCTTCGTCGCAGGAAAGAACCTCGATCTCGGCAACGGCGCGATCCTCACTGGGCCCGCGGGCGGCATCGCGCTGGCGAAGCTGATCTGGCCCTGATGCCCGCCGGGCGGACTCGAGCGCGAACTCCTTGGCGCGCAGGGGCTCGCCATCGCCGCGTGCCGCACGGGCGCTTTCGGGTCCGCCCAGCCGGGTGCACTTCTTGACGCACGGGTGTTTATGCCCCGCGGGGAACCCTGGCTGGCCGACGGCCCCTGGTCGGAGCAAGACAGGGGTTGGGCTCGCGGATGAGGTGGAGGGCCTCCGAGGCCGCCCCGCCTGAGGCACCTGCGATGACGTCCAAACCCGGCGCACTCTGTTCGCTCGTCGCTCGAAGGCTGGTCGAGGCTGCTCCTGCAAGTTGCCTGGATGAGGTGCTGGCGGTTTGCGCTCAGCACGGCTTTGTCAACGTCGAGGGGGATGGTCGGGGGCCTGCGTGGATCAGCCTGGAGTGCAAGGGTCGAGCGATCCGTCTGGGTGCGCCCGACGCGACGCCGGATGCGAGCACGCTCGAGTTACTGACCGAGCTTCTGAGGGCCGCCGCCGTGCGCACCCTCGATCACGAGGAGAGCGAGCGCATCCGCGAGCGCATGGAGATGCTCTCTGCAGCGTCCTTCGAAGGCATCATAATTCACGAGGCGGGCCTGGTCATCGACGTCAATCAACGCTTCCTCGAGCTCTTCGGGTACAGCAAGGAGGAGGTGCTCGGTAAACCCGCGGTGCGACAGTTCGTGGCGCCCGAGGACCAAGCGAGCACGCAGGAACGGGTCGCGCGGCGCATCGAGGGAACCTACCTCCTGACGGCAATGCGCAAGGACGGGTCGCGCTTTCTGGTCGAGGTGCAGACCAAACAGGCACGCCTGGGGACGCGACCGGTGCGGGTCGCAGCGTTGCAGGACGTGACGGAACGCGAGCGCCGAAATGAGTTGTTGCGCGAGAGCGAGCAGCGGCTGCGACACCTCGTGGAGGCTCGCTTCGACTTCGTGACCATCGCCCGCGACGGTGTGTTCATCGACGCTGGCGGCAACGTGGAGGCGGTGCTCGGCATCGCGCCTGAGCAATTGGTGGGACGCTCGATCTTGTCGGTGGTCGCGCCGGAGGAACAGGAGCGCTGGACCCCCATCGTCGAGCAAAACCGCCTGGGCGTGTTCGAGACCGTGGTGGTGTCGGCGAGCGGCGAAAAGGTGCCCGTGGAGGTCGTGGCGGTCCGTTCCTCCCTCGATGGCGAGCCCGTGCGTTTGAGTGGCGTCCACGATCTGCGCGAGGCCCGACGCCTGGAGCGCGAGCGTCAAGAGCTCAAGCTGCGCGTGGAGCGCGGGCAGCGCCTCGAAAGCCTCGGCCTGTTGGCGGGCGGCATCGCCCATGACTTCAACAACCTGCTCGTGGGTGTGCTCGGCAATGCCGAGTTGCTCTGCGCACGGCTCACTCGACCGCAAGACCTCGCCTGCAGCGAGGCCATCCGTGTCGCCGGCGAGCGCGCGGCGAGCCTCACGAAGCAGTTGCTCACCTACGCGGGCAAGAGCGCGCCGCTGGAGCGGGAGCCCGTCGATCTGCACGCTCTCCTTCGCGAGCTGCGCTCCGCCCTGGATGCAACGCTCTCGAAGCGAGCGCAGCTGGAGCTGACCTTGGAGCCTGGTTGCCGCGTGATGGGCGAACGTGCAGCCCTTACCCAGGTCTTTCTCAATCTCTTGACCAACGCCTCGGACGCCCTGGCCGATCGCCCCGGCGTGATCGAGGTCTCCATGCGACGCGTGAAGAAACCAGGCCCGGAATGGCAGGATGCCCTCAGTGCGTCGAGTCGGTCCAAGCGCACGAGCGGGGAGCCCGAGCGCCCGAGCCAAGAGCTCGCTCAGCCGGGCGAATGGATCCTGGTGCAGGTGGGGGATACGGGTTCGGGCATGGACGAAGCCACCGCGGCGCGCATGTTCGAGCCCTTCTTCTCCACCAAGGCCAAGGGGCACGGGCTGGGCCTCGCTGCGTGTCTGGGGATCGTCAGCGCGCACGGAGGGGTCATCCGCGTGGAGTCCGAGCTGGGCCACGGTACGCGTATCTCGTTGCTCTTGCCCGCGTTGGCTGCGCGAGCGGAGGAACGGCTAGTCGAGTCCCGCGTGCCACAGCCAGTCCCCTGCAAGATTCTGGTGGTGGACGACGACCCCCTCGTCCGCACCAGCATCCGCTACTCGCTCGAGCCGCGCGGCTTCGTCATCGTGGAAGCGGCTGACGGCGAGGGCGCCCTCGATTGCTATCGGCAGGTGGCGGCAGATCTGCTGATCGTGGACTTCACCATGCCCGGAATCGACGGTGGGGAGCTGGTCCGTAGGCTGCGAGCTGCGGGACTCTCTACGCCCATCATCCTATCGTCCGGTCATCTCGAGAGTGCCCTGTTGCGCGGTCTGCCCACGACCGCCATTCAGGCGACCTTGCACAAGCCCTATGGCGTCAACGCGCTCCTCGAGGCCATTGCACGCGCACGCGGCACCGCGGACGAGGAAGCAAGCGCAGGGCACGGAGTCACGGGCCCGCGCGATTCAGACTAGGCCGAGTTTCCGGGCTTGCTCGAACATCGCCGCCTGCTGTTCCGGCGTCATGCCCTCGACCATCGCACGCACTGCGGCCAGCTGCTCGGGCCCCATCTGCTGCATCGCGGCCTGCGCTGCGGCAAAGAGCTGCTCCTGCGACATGCCGGCGAACATGGCGGGATCGAGGCCCGGGAAGCCGCCGGCAAATGGTGACGGCGACGGCGAAGGAGCGGGGGCCGGAGACGCGAGCGCCACCGGCGCGAAGATCACCTTCTCGGGCGTCTTTTCGTGCCCGATGCCGCGCTCCGCGAGCACCTGGAGCACCTTGTTGAAACTGAGCCCCTTGGCATCCGCGGACTCGTACATGCGCACGAGCGGGAAGGCGACGCGGCGCTCGGGATAGCCGTTCTTCGTGAGCTGCGCGACGACGCTGTCGACGAAGGCTGCGAGCGGGTCATTCGGAGAATCGGTCATGATCGATGCGACATAGCACGGGCGCTCGCGGCGTGGCGCCCCCGGCTCGCGAGCGTCGCTCATGCGCTCGACGAAGGCTCACAGGAAGGGCGAGCCGGGCGCGCCCCTGCGGAGGATGGTGAAGGCCTCGTCGAGGGTGGCGAGAAACGCGGCGCGGACCTCCTGGGCACTATCGCCCGCCCGCTGTCGACGTAGGGCCGTGGTGTAGGCGACGCGCCAGGCGGCGGTCAGCATGCTTGCGATCAGGCGCGCGCTGGGCTCCTTGCGGCCGATGCTGTTCTGCAAGAGCTCGGTCAGGCCGGTCTCGAGTTCGTCGCGCATCTCTCTCGCGCGCGCCCGCAGGGCAGGACTCTCTTTCACGGTACGCCAAAAGGCGCCGACCCCAGCGGTGAACTTGGCCTGGATTTGGCGTTCATCGACCATGCGGTGCGCCAGCATTTGAAGCGCAGCGATGGGCGACACATTCGCCGCGCGCTCGCGCAGGGCCTGCTCCACCAGCGCCAGGTCCGACACGCCGCGGTCGAAGTACAGGTCCTCCTTGCGCGCGAAGTAGTTGAAGACCGTCATCTTGGACACGTTGGCTGCCGACGCAATCTCGCTCACCGAGACGTTCTCGAAGCCGCGTTCCTGGAACAGGCGTGTGGCCACGTCCGAGATCGCTTGGCGGGTCTCGCGCTTCTTGCGCTCGCGTAGGCCTTCGTCGTCGCTGGTCATCCTGAGCACAAGTTTAGACCGAGATTTAATTTGTACCCGGTAAAAGTTTAAGTCAGGCTCGATGCATGACGGAATCAGTCGTGATCATCGGCGCGGGCCCAGTCGGCCTCTGTTTGGCCATCGAGCTCGCCCTGGCTGGGGTGCGCCCGCTCGTGCTGGAACGGCTCGAGCAGCCGGACGAGACGGTGAAGGCTGGTATGATCAGCCCCTTGGCCGGCGAAGCCCTCGAGCGTCGCGGCTTCGCAGACGCAATCGCCACCGCGGAATCGGCGATGGCGGCGGCCATGCGAGAGATGCTGCGCGATCGCCCTGGTGTACCGCTCGACAACCCATGGCGCCGCCTGGGCGGACACTTCGCCGGCCTGTTCCTGATCGACCAGACGCGTCAGCGGACCCCCGAACGCAGGATGCGGGGCGTCAAGCAGAGCGCGCTCGAGGCGATGCTGCAGGAGCGCGTGCGAACGCTGGGCATCGAGGTGCGGCGCGGTGAAGAGTTGCTCGACTTCACACAACACGAGCGCGGCGTCGCGCTGCAAGTTCGGAATGCGGGTGGCCTCTACGCGCTCGAGACAAGGTACCTGGCAGGGTGCGACGGTGGACGCAGCCAGGTGCGCAAGCAGGCCGGGGTCGCGTTCGTCGGCACGGACCCGACGCTCACGGGCTATCAGGCCATCGTGGAGCTCGACCATCCCGAGCGCCTGTCGCGAGGTTGGCGCCGTACGGAGAACGGGATGATGTCTCACGGCCCGACGCCCGGACGCCTCATCCTCGTGCGCTTCGACGGCCCGCCTCCGCCGCGCGACGTGCCGATCATGCGCGACGAAGTGGAGCAAGCTCTACGCTCCATCAGCGGAGCAGACGTGCGCATCGAGCGTCTGCACGAGGCCACACGCTGGTCCGACAACACGCGCCAGGCGACCACCTACCGCGTGGACCGAGTGTTCCTCGCAGGCGATGCGGCGCACGTGCACTCGCCGTTTGGCGGTCAGGGCCTGGGTCTCGGGCTGCTCGATGCGGTCAATCTCGGCTGGAAGCTGGCCGCCGCCGTGCGAGGCGAAGCGCCAGCCGACCTGCTCGACAGCTACACGGCGGAACGTCACCCCATCGCAGCGCGCGTGCTGGCGAACACGCGCGCGCAAACCGCGCTGATGCGTCCCGACGCGCAGACCTCTGCACTTCGCGACATCGTCTCCGAGATCATGAGCAGTGATTGGGGCAATCGCTTCTTCGGCGAGCTGATCAGCGGCGTGTCCATCCGCTACGACCTGGGCACCGAGCAGCCCGAGGTCGGCACCATCACGCCCGATCGCAGAATCGAAGGGGAGTCCATCTCGTCGCTGATGCGCGAGGGCGGTGCGCTGCTGCTCGACGGCAGCGGCAAGGCCAGCGAGCTCGCCGCGCCGTGGCGGTCCAAGGTCCGTTGCGTGCACACCCAGGGGACTTCGCAGCTAATTCGTCCCGATGGCTGCATCGCGTGGATGGGCGCCGGAACCGAAGGGCTCGAGGCCGCGCTGAGCCGCTGGTTCGGCGCTCCCTGAGCGCGCCCGTTGACTTCCGACGGCCTCAGTGTTAGCCCTGCCCCACCCTTGGCGTGATCCACACGGTCGCACGCAGGCAGGCGTCGTGAAGAACGGCAGCAGCAAGCAAGACGCGGCCCAGCAGCGAACATCGCCAGCCCGCCGTACGGAAGACGGCTCCGAGGATCCCTCCCCGCTCCATCTGGTCGCCTTGGCTGGCACGCCGGAACGGGTCGAGCTCGAGCCGCGGCGCGTGCTGTTCGGGCGTGGCGCCGACTGCGACGTGGTGCTGCCTGGAACCGAGGCCTCTCGCCACCACGCAGAGGTCCTGCGCGCGGGGCCGGTCTTCGCGCTGCGCGATCTCGGGAGCACCAACGGCACATTCTTGAACGCAGTTCGAGTACGCGAGGCGGAGTTGCTGCCCGCCGGCCTCGTGCGCATGGGCGATTGGATCGCCGTGGCGCGGCGCTGCGGAGCAGTTTGCGACCACACCTTCCGCGCCCACGGGCCAGGCCTGTGGGGAGGCGCCGCGATGGCAGCGGCGCTCGGTCTCGCGCGCAGCGCGGCAGCCAGTGATCTGCCCGTCATCCTGGAGGGCGAGACCGGCACCGGGAAAGAGGTGGTGGCGCGGGCCGTCCACGCGTGGAGCGGTCGAACGGGCCCCTTCGTCGCGGTGAACTGCGCGGCCTTGCCCGAGACCCTGGCCGAAGGCGAGCTCTTCGGGCATCGGCGGGGTGCTTTCACAGGGGCCGAGCGCGCGAACGCGGGCTATTTCCGCGCGGCCCACGGCGGCACGCTCTTGCTTGATGAGATTCGCGATCTGCCCCTCGCGCTGCAGGTGAAGTTGCTGCGCGTACTCGAGCAGCGCGAGGTGACCCCGCTGGGGCAAACCCAACCGGTCCCGATCGACGTGCGGGTGGTGGCCGCCGCGCAGGAGCCCCTACAGAAGGCCGTGGAGCAGCGGCGTTTTCGCGCGGACCTCTACGCGCGACTCGACGGGCTCACCGTGCATTTGCCGCCGCTGCGGGAGCGCATCGAGGACGTGCCGGGTCTGCTAGGGCGCTTCTTTGCGGACCTGGGCATGAACCGCCCCCCTGTGCTGACCGCCAATGCGCTCGAGACCCTCGCGCTCTACGACTGGCCCTTCAACGTGCGGGAGCTGCGCTTCCTGGCGCAGCGTCTGGCCATCTCGCTGGGTGAGCGCGTCGAGATCCATCGACGGGATCTGCCCGAGCGCATGCAGTCCGCACGACCGCGCGCGACAAGCGCTGGCCAGGCGGCACCTCCACGCAATACGCCCCCGCACACTAAGGAGAGCGACCTCGATCGCTTTCTCGCGGAGCTTCGCGCCCACGGCGGCAACGTGTCGCGTGCCGCGCGGGCGGCAGGCATCTCGCGCATGCGCGCTTATCGGTTGATGAACGCCACGCCGGGCATCGACATGGCGGCCTTGCGCGCAGGGAACGACGACGAACCCGAGTCGAACTCGGAGACGCCATGACGGCCCGACGCGACACGGAGGCAGAGCAGCCCGCACTCGCGCGACCAGGTCTCTACACGGGGCAAGTGCTAGCGAGCCGCTATCGCATCGGAACCTCGCTGGGCAAGGGCGGCATGGGCGAAGTCTACGAGGCGTCGCATCTCGAGCTTCCGCGCCGCTTTGCGGTGAAGTTCCTGCGCGGCGAGTACACCGACCAGAGCACGCTGCGCACGCGATTTCGGCGGGAAGCCGAGGCGGCGGCGAGCTTGTCGTCCGAACATATCGTGCAGGTCTTCGACTACGGGCACTCTGAAGCAGGGGCGCCCTATCTCGTGATGGAGCTGCTCGACGGCACGGATTCTGCGGCGCTTTCTCCACGAGCACGGGAAGGTGTCGCCCGAGCGGGCCACCATGATCATCAGGGAGGCCTGCGAGGGCGCCAGCGTGGCGCACGCACAGGGCATCGTTCATCGCGACTTGAAGCCGGAAAATCTGTTCTTGGCACGGCAGGGCGAGCGTACTCGCGTGAAGCTGCTCGACTTCGGCATCGCCAAGCTGCGCGACCACGCGACCGAACAGGGCAACGGCAAGATCCTCGGTACCCCTGCGTACATGCCGCCGGAACAGGCCCGGGGCGAGCCCACCGATGAGCGGGCCGATGTGTACGCCCTCGGCGTGATCTTCTTCGAGTTGCTCACCGGGGAGTTGCCGCATCCTGGTGAAAGTCAGCACGAGATCCTCAGCCACGTGCTGTTCAAGGCGCCGCGCTCCGTCCGTGAGCTGGAGCCGAGCCTGCCCGCCGCATTGGCTCAGGTCACTCAGAAGGCCATCGCGAGTCAGGTCACGGAGCGGTTTCAGAGCGTCAAAGAGTTCTTGCAAGCGTTGTCCCGCTTCGAGGCTGCGGGCCCCACGGATGTCCTCTCTCCAGCACAGCAACCCGGGAGCATGGAGGAGCGCACGCTGGCCAGCCTGCCCACCGTCCCCGCGCGCGACTCGGAGATCGTGCCCCGCCAGGAGCCCGCGTCGGCCACCTCGGAACAGAGCCGCCCCGTCGGTTCACGGCGCGCCCGCACGCTGGCCCTGTTGGCGTCCGCCGCGCTGCTCGCGGTCGTCGTGGCGGCTCGCTGGCGAACAGCCGAGCCAGGGCCCACTCGCGCGGGCTCCCGTGGGGCGACCGAAGAACGTGCTCTGGCGCAGAAAGCCGCTCCACAAGCTGCTCTCGATGTGCGCCCGTCGGACGCCCCCGCAGCCATTCCCGAGGCACGCCCCGATGCAGGGCAAGTCTCGTCGGCCCACGTGGTGTCGAACAGACCGCTCGAACAAGCACGCACGGGAGGCGCATTGCCACGCCCGGCGGCCCCTGGGCATCGCCGCGCGCGCGCTGCCGTACCCACCGTGTCGTCACGGGTCTCGACTCCGTCGGTCGCGAGCGCGCCGCAGCCCTCCGCCGGTGAAACGCGCGATCCCACACGCGCGCAGCACATCGAGATCAAGCAGGGCCCTCAAACCCTGCTCTTCAAGCGTGAGAACCCGCTGCGCGAGGGCAGCCCATGAGCCTCGAAGTCTCCAAGCTGCACGGCAGGGGACGTCTCCTCGCCATCTTGCTGTGTCTGGGCTGCCTCGCGATCGCTCAACGCACGCGCGCGGACGCGGTATCGGTTGAGGACATGGCACGGGCGAGCGAACACTTCGACCGCGGCAACGGGTTCGTCGAAGGCGGCAATTTCGCGGCGGCAGCCGTGGAATTCGAGCAAGCGCACGCGCTCAGTCACGACGATGCCGTACTGCACAACCTCGGCATGGCGTACATCGTCCTGTATCGGCCGCTGGAGGCGATCAGCGCCCTCTCGCGCTACCTCGAACACGAAGGCGAGCGACTCTCCCCCGACGAGCGGGAGTCTCTGGTCCGCCTGATTGCAGAGCAGAAGCAGCGCACCGGAACCCTCTCCTTGCAAGTCGAGCCGAGCGCTGCCCAGGTCAGGCTCGACGGTCGCGATCTCGGCGCAAGTCCGCTCGCCCCCATCACGCTCGCGCTGGGTGCGCACCAGCTGGAGGTGTCCTGCGCGGGTCACGTACGCGAGCTGCGGACGCTCGTACTCACGGAAGCACAGACGGATCTCAAGGTCACACTGCGTGCCGAATCGTTCGCAGCGCCATTGGACGCTGCCAGCGTGGCGCCGCAGCCGACCCCTGAGCCGGCTCTCGTTCCGGCCGCGAAGAAACCAGCGAGCGCCCAGGCGCAGGCGCGAGCCTCCCAACAGGACGCACGGCTCCAGCGCACGGGCATCGTCACGCTGGCCGCGGGCGTCGGGGCGGGCGTGGCAGCGCTCACCGTCTACCTGATCTCGAACGGCCGCTTCGACACCTGGCAAAAGCAGCAGCACCAGATCGACGCGCTCGCCCATGCCGCGGGGCAGATGCCTGCCAATGCCTCCGTCGACGATCCCCTCGTGGCGATGCAGAAGGACAACGACAACCTACTGCGCTCGGTGTGGCGCATGGATCATGCTGCCGTGGCCCTGAGCATCCTCGGCGGAGGCCTGGCGTTGAGCGGATCCATGCTGCTTTGGAAGACCAAGCGGCGTCGTGACGCACGGTCGCTCACGTTGCGGGTGGCGCCCATGGGCACTCGTCTCGCGATTCGCGCACATTTTTAGGGCAAGGAAGGTCGCTGTGAGTCGGTCCGCGGTCGCATGGATGGAGAGGAAGTCAGGCTGGGCAGCCGTAACCCACGCCGTCATGCTCGCATTCTCGAGCGCGTGCCACGGCGGGGAACTCGGCGGAAACTACGACCTGCGCTGCCTTCGCTCCTCCGACTGCCGAGCCGACTCGGACCCCCTGGATCTCGACGCGGACGTCGCGCCAGACGGCGCGAATGGTCAGCACGCAGGAGATGGCGGCGAGCCCCCGGACGGCGACACTCCCGACCGAGGAGACGGCGATGGCGACGCCATGAACTCGGGAGCTCTCCCGGATGCTGGTGACAACGCCGCGGGTGATGCCGGGAAGGATGCTGGAGACGAGCTTCCCTACGTGTGGCCGGAGCTCCCCGACGGCGGGCTGCTCGAGTCCCTCATCGAGTACGTGGCGCCTCGCGTGGTGTTCGTGGATCAAACCCCGCGCATCCGAGTCTTTGGGACCTTGCTGTTGTCTGGTGACGGCTTCCCCGTGTACGTGGATGACAAAATCCAGGGAGCCTTCAAGGCCATCGACGACTCCGAGGGTTGGTTCCAACTCTCGTCCAAGCTCGCCGAGGGAGAGCACTTCGTGCAAGTGGGTGCACGCGCCGGCGCCCAGCGCCCCGGCGCTCGCCTGGTCGCGGCCAAGCGCATGCAATACGAGAACGCGGACGTCACCATCACGCAGCCGCCAAGGTCCTTGGTATACGCCCCGGAGCACCGCGCGTTCTTCTTCGTGTTCTACACGGACGCGACGGACTATGTCCTTGCGCGCTTGCGCTTCGACGGCGTGCGCTGGCGTTACGATGAGCTCGACGTGCCCAAGCCCATCTCGATCGCCGTGGCCGCGGATGGACGGGAATTGCTCGTGCTCAATGCCAATGCAGCGATCCTGCACGTGGACCCCGCCGCCTTCACGCTGACGTCGACCGAGCTCATCTCGTCCACCAGTATCTACGGCACGAGCTTCGGCGAGATCTACGCGCTGGCCGACGGCCAAGTGCTGCTGCGTGACCGCGACGCCCTTCGCGAATACCCGTCCCTCGACGCGATGCAGGTCATCTATGCCAGCACGCCCACCGGCTACTTGTCTCAGGACCAGACTCGCTTGCTATGGGCCGACTCCGACCAACAGTCGAATGCGGGCAAGGTCTACTCCTATGAAGCGGGAGCATCCCACGCCTTCACGCAAGCCCGCTTTCTCGGCGGCGCGAACAACGGGGTTTCAATCAGCGGCGACGGCAGGCGGGCTAGCCAGGCCGGCGATATCTACGATGGGGATTTGAACTACGAGGCCGCACTCGCAGGCGCAGGCTCTACGGGTTCCGTCGTCTTGTCGGGCAACGGCCAGATCGCGCTGGGTTACAACTGGAGCCAAAAGGCACTGCAGACCTACGACTTGAGCGGCTCCGTGCACCCATTTCCGGCGCTCGGTCAGCCGTTGCAGCTCTTCAAGGACAACAACGGCAACCTCCTTCAGATGATGCTGGATGAGAACGGCAGCACGGCCTTCCTGTTCTCCTATCACTACACGACCGTGGGTCCGAGCCAGACGGACTTTTACTTCCAGGTGCGCAAGCTCCCCGCTCCCTAGGCGCCCGCCCGTGAGTGTTCGCGTGCTGTTACAGCGAACGTTCGCTGGGGCCAAGCGAACACTCGCTCAGCGCGCCCGCAGTGGGTGAATTGCGTGTTTTTCGGCGTTCCCGCCTTGGCTCACGTCTTGCTCTGGCCCCCTACGCTGCGCGCCCCAAGTCGGGGCGTCCGCGGTCAGGAGCCTCGATCGTGCCGTCAGTCCTTTGTCCGCCGCCGGAGCGCACGCTCGCGCTTCGGCGGAGCGTCTCGTGCGCCTTCTTCATGACCGTCGCCCATCTCTTGCTCGCTCCCTCCGCAGTGCGCGCCGAGGCGACCACCGCGGAGGGGACACCGGCTTGCGCCGCGGGGCAAGTCTGCGCTGGCGAGAAGACGCCGGTGGTCACCGGCTTTTTTCTGGGCATCGACGCCGGATACACCTGGGTCGACACAGGGCCGGCCCGCCGCGTCTCCATCGGTAGAGGAGTGCCGTTCGTTGGCCGCATCAGCCTGGAGTTCTGGGACCAAGCGGTGATCGGGCTGAGCGTGGGGGCGCAGCTCTTCAAGGACCTCGCCCCCACCTCGGAGCAGGTCGTGGATTGTCAGCGCGTGAACGGTGTCGTCGTCGACTGCGACGACGAGCCGCATGCTCAGCAATCGGGCGTGCATGGCCCGTTGATGATGTTCGAGGGCGGATGGCAGCCGCAGATCAGGTTGAGCCGCGCCACCCTGCTGGCGCCGGGTCCCGTGTTCGGATACCTGCACACGTTCGGCGGAATCCGCCGCGAGGTGGCCTGTGACGGCTGTCCGAAAGGAGACCGCCTCGACTTCGATGCGAGCGGTCCCTACCTGGGTGGCTCGCTGCAGTTCAGTCTCGTGCGGAGCATGGGATTCGCCGTCGCGCTGCGCTCGCTGTGGTTCTTCGCGAGCGACCTGCATCAGATGACCACCCTGGGCTTCGGCTTCTTTGCTCACGAGGACACGCCATGACTCAGTGGTTTCTTCGGTCCCGCTTGTGCGTTGCCCTGATCAGCCTCGTCGCGGGGTGCCTGAGCGTCCCGGTCTTCGAGCCGCACAACATTCCGCAGTACAAGGGGGCGGCCGTCGGGCGCTTCTCCATCACGCTCGACCAGCAACCCAGGCAAGGCTGCACGGTTCACTTCGCTGCGCCGAACAATCCTCCTTCTCACATCACGCTCGACGAAACGGGCTGGGTCTTCAGCTCCTTCTGGCAAGGCACCAACGCGCTCGCACGCGTGGAATGTCCCGTCTATCGAGGCAAGATGGTCGCCCATTTGGGGAACCGACTGAAATTTCAGGTCCCAGGCGACGGAACCATCGCCTACTTTGGGCACGTCCACATCGAGCTCAACGGCCGATTTCACCCGTTCATCGACCGGATTCGGGGAATCGAACAGAAGCCGGTGGAGCTCAAGGTCGAAAGCAACATCGACGACGCCGTGCGCGAGTACGATACCCGGTACCGCGGGTTTGCCAGCACACTGCGGGTCGTCGATGGTCTGCGCGGCGCGACCAGCCCCGACCTGGTCGAGGAGCACAGTGAGCTCGATGGCCTCAAGGTCGCCTGGCGTGGCCTGCCCGCTTCGCTTCCGAACGAGGTGGTCTTTGGCTTCCTACTCGAGGGCAGTGGTCCCACGCTGGCAGATTGCAAACGATTCACGCTCGTCGTCGATGGCCAACCGCTCGACTTCGTGCCGGAGTATTGGGCCGCCGCGAACGCATCGCCTGCCAGGGAAGTACTGCAGGTCCGACTCGATCTCGCCACCCTGCGCACGCTCGCTGCAGGGGAACGCGTCGACCTGAAGGCCTGCAGCGTCGAACGCTCGTTCACACCTCAGGCGATCGCAGTCACCCGAATCTTCGGCGAGCGCTTCGAAGAGCGTCTGGGCAGCCAAGGGTCCACGGCGACGGGAGCTACGGGAGAAGGCACCGAGTAGAGGCCGAGGGACGTGGACACGCTTGCTGAACAGAGCTGGCGCGGGCGCCTGCGTCAGGGTGCTATCATGCCCTTCTCTGCAGGTGCTCGCCGACATAACTCGAACCGGAAAGGCCGCACCGCGCGCTCGGCCGCATCGCCAGACGCATCCTGCGTTCGTCCTGCTATCGATCGTGGCCCTCTCGTTGAGCGCTGGCGCTTGCGAGAAGCGGAGGGCGCCCACCGTTCGCCCGCCAGAGCTGGTCGCGCAGTCTCCCCGGAGCACAGCGCCGGCCGGTCCAAATCCGCAGGCACCCACCCCTACCCTGGCCCACGCACTCCTGGGTCTCGAGGGCCACTACCTACGTGACTGCAATGGACTCGAGTCCGAACAGTGGCTGGCCACACGCAAGGCCGCCCTCGATCGGCTGCTCGACGCGGTCGACGCCAACATCGCCGCCCTGTCGGGTCGAGCTGCGGACTGGGGACCCGCCGGGGTAGAACAGGCGCTGCGCAGCGTGGACCAAGCCCTCTACGCCTCCGGCTACGCAGTGTGCGTCGAGACCGAACGGCTGGGCCAGACCTTCAGCGATCCGATTCCTTACGAAGGAAGCGCGCGCATGCGGGTCTCCGACAACGTCTGTCAGGTCCATCGTAGCCTTCCCTACCGCGATGTAGCCCTCCGCGGACGGCGCGCCCTGCATCCCTTCGACTGCGATCTGGGTGCGGTCCTCTACATGTCCTCGGCCGCGCGCCACGACTGGCCCCTGGTCCTCGTCGAGGTGCCCAAGCACAACTTCGTGCGCTGGGTGTTCGCCGATGGAACGCACTTCAACTGGGATGTGAACATCGCCGAGAGCGTCTCGGATCAGGCCTACCGTGCCGGCCAAGCGGGGCCCGCCTTCGACGCGATCCAGGAGCGCGAGGCCGGCTATCTGCAAGGCATGTCCGAGCGCGCCGTGCTCGGTTACTACGTCAGCCTGCTCATCTCGCAGGTGACCTCCGACGTGTGTCTCCTGGAGGCGAAACAGAGCCTTCAGGCTCGACGCAACCTCGAGCCATCGGTGGCCAATGCGCTCGCATGGGCGCTCGCAACGCGCCCCGCACTGGCCTCTCCCGCCCACAGCGCCGACGCCATCGCGCTCGCCGAGCGGGCCGTGCGAGAGAGCCCCTTCTGCACCTACTGGCAGACCCTGTCGTGCGCCTACGCCGCCGCGGGAGATCTCCAGCGGGCCATTCACGTGGAGCGCCACCACGTCTCTCCGGACTCGCCGCGCATCGAGCACTACCGTGCAGGACGCAACTGCTATCAAGAGGACGTGGCGCGCAGCCGCGGGTGCGACTGAGCCGCTCACGGAGAGATCAACGCACGAGGGCAATGTCCAGCTTCTCGATGCATGTGACCTCGACGTCATCACCCGGATGCAGGCGTGCGACCCACGCGCGAATGGACGCGGCCTCGATGTCCATGGTGTGCACGGTGCCATCCCGGCACCGAAAGGTCGTGCTCGCTCCTCCACGGGCCACCGCGAGGATCTCGACTGTGGTCGCGACCCTACGGCCGAAGACCACGCCATCGGGGAGCGCGGCCCCTGTATAAACCTCGTCTTCGAAGGCGTGCCCGGGCTTGAGGATTTGGAAGGCCAGCGACTCCTCTCGATCGACGCGCACCCTGTCACCGGTCTCCATGCGTCCGAACACGACGTCGTCCCCCACGGCCACCGCCGACAGGGTTCCGTCGGCGATCTTCATGGTGACGATCCGAGCGATGCGGTCGATGCCCGTCAGCGTGGCGATCATGGTGGACATGACCTCCGCTCCCGACTTCGGGGGCGGGCTTTGTCGGCTCCCTGCGCAACCGATGCCGCCAACCAAAGCGACCAGGCAGGCATAGGCACTGTTTGCCGCCGAGCGTGACGTGCAGGTCTTCGTCATGCGTGCCTTTCGGTTGGGTCCACCGGGTGGACATCCGTCGCGCACGTTCTCGCGCAATGACTCGAAGGTTTCGCGATGGAGCTCAAGAGAAACTGACACTCCAGCTCGCTAGAGGCCGCAGACATTCGACGCGAAGGCCTCGAGATCAGCCTCGAAAGCGCTTACTTACTCCGCGGTTCACCCCAACTCGCGCAGGCAGCTCGTGAATCGCCCGGGTTAGGCAGCGTCTTGCGCACTTCTGTGCCCCTCGCCACTCGGAGAACTGCATGCGCTCCTGTTCAGGTCTTCTTCAACCTTCATGGTCCGGTTTGTTGCTCACGGCGGCCCTGCTCGGCGCCTGCGGCGATGATCCCCAACACGGCGGCCCGACCGACGCAGGCACTCAGGACGGCTCGCAGCAGATGACCGATGAAGACGGCGGGCCTCAAGGCGATGGCGACGCCAATCCCGAGCCCGGCTCGTGCTCTCCGAAAGGAGGCCCCAAGTTCGACGACCTCAAGAAGAGCGGCAAGGGCGTCGACCTGGGCTTCGAGGAGAGCTCGGGTTTCGTCTATCAGGGAGACTTCTACTTCCACGAAGACACGGGCGGGCTCAAGCGTATCAAAGCCGGCAGCACCACCGTCGAGACGGTCACCAGCAAGCCGGGTTCCAGCATCATCGATGGCATGCTCTACGCGACCGACGCCGATGGCACGCACCTCACTCGCGTTCCCCTCGCGACGCCCGACGCGACCCCCGAGGTGCAGGGCGGCACGATGCGGGGCTTTCCGACGGTCGTCCAGGGCGATTCCATGTACGGCTTCGACGACGTGCGCGACGCGACCCACGACCTCTGGAAGCAGGACTTCAAGACCGGCGTGGTCACCGTGCTCGCCAGCGTAAAGGAAGAGTTCGGAGGCATGGACGTGGCCGACGGCTACGCCTACTACACCGACAACACGTTCGGGGTCGAGCAACTGTTCCGCGTGCCCACCGCGGGCGGCAAGCCCGAGCGCATCAGCAGCAAGAACCAGCACTACTTCGATCTGCAGACCGTCAAGGTGATCGGCGACAAGGTCTACTGGGCGGACGGCTACTCACTCCATGTCACGCAGATCGGCGCGGCGGACCCCATGACGGGCACCGAGACCTTCGGCGGCTACGGCCCAGGCGACGCGCTCTCTTCAGTCTCGAACGGCACGCGTGGCGCGAGCCGCATCACGGAGCGCGGAGACCGCATCTACTGGGTCGATGACAACGGCAACTTCGGTTGGACGAGCAAGGACCGCAAGAGCTGCGGCGTCGTGGCCAGCTTCTCGTTCGGCGGCGGCGGCAGCCTGGTCGCCTACGGCGGCGACTCCTTCTATGCCACGAACAACTTCGAGAATATTTGGCGCTTCCCGCTCGAGTGAGGGCGTGCGCTACGGCATCGAGAACGTGCCGCCTGAAGAGGCGTGTCTTCCCGTGCGCTTCGAACATCGTGGCACCCATCGTGAGATAGAGCCGGCACGCTGGGCAACCTCGATGGTACAGGGGTGGTTCCGTAGGCGCTCCTGTTTTCGAAGATGCTGCGAGAACACGCCGCGATGGCGCCCCACTTGCTGTAGGATCGGGCCGCGTCCATGGAGCCAGAGTCCCGCAGTTCTCCCAGTTGGCGCGCTTCGGCGTTCGACGCAGGTCTGCGCGGCGCTCGCCTCGCGGAAGACAACCCCTGGGTCGATCTGTTTGCGTTACCGTGCGCTTTTCTCATCGCGTGGGCTTTCACGGGCACTCGGTTTGGCCGCCTACTGACGGTGCCGCTGCAGATTCAGTTCCACGAGCTGGGACACGCGCTGGTGGCTTGGCTCACGAGCCGCGCGGCGCTGCCCCTGCCCTTCGGGTTCACGTTCTGGCGTGAGGAGCGATCGACCTTCGTGGCCTGCTGCGTGCTGTTCTTGCTGAGCTGCTTGCTGGCGCGCGCGGTGATCGAGCGGCGGCCCTTCGGCGGAGCGCTGGCCCTGGTGCTGACGCTGTTTTGGTTCGTGCTTTCTCACGTGGTGTCCGCCGCGGGCTCGCTGCGCTGGGTCATCTGGGGCGGCGTCGCCGGTGAGTTCTTGCTGACGAGCGTGGTTCTGTCGGCATTTTTCTTTCGGCTTCCCGACCGCCTGCGCTGGGACTTCTTCCGCTTTGTGGCGCTATTTCCGGCCGCCGCCGTGTGGCTTTCGGCAGCACGTCTTTGGCGCGGGATCGCGCGCGGTACGGAGTGGATTCCCCTGGGCTCCCTGCTGGGAAGCGGGGATGCAGGTGGCGACATGGACCGCCTGCTCCATGACTACGCGATGTCCGAGCAGGCGCTGACCTCCAGCTACCTGCTGACGATGAAGCTCAGCTGCTTGTTGTGGGCGGGTTGCTACGTGTACTTCGCCACGCGGGCGCTGCGAGCCATCAGGCAGCGCGCGTAGAGACGGCGCTGGCCGGCGCTCCACGCCGCACACGGGGGCAGGCTCTCGGCTAATTTGGGCCGGTGGGACAGCGTCCAATCGACGGTCGATGCCGCACCTTCTGCAAAGATTTTTGGGTCCAGGAAGACCCGTCAGGCCCATCCAGGTTGCTTGGCAATGGGCGGAAGGAGGCTCTGCAGAGGAGCTTCGGCAACAAAGGTAAGGTTTGGACAGTCAGAACTGAGGAGACTCGTTCCTGAGCGTGCGACCCGCGCGAAGCTGTGCGCGTGACTATCTCGCGTCAGTGCGTAGATTGAGGCGAGGAGGTTACGGGCGAGGAGGTCGATGTGATTCGAGGATGGCCCAGCAGACTGCCGGGCGTGATCGCGGCGAAGCCTTCACGCGCGAGCGCTCCATCGGTCCTGATGCAGCGCACGCGGGAGCGCGCACTGGCGGTGACCTTGCGCTGGATGACACTCGGGCTGATTCCGATCTGGATCGTCTTGATCGCTCAGGCCCTATCGCAAGACGCACTGCTGCCGGTCGTGGGCTGGTTGGTGGTCATGTCGACTCCGCTCCCGCTCCTCTATCTAGTCCGCTCTCGCCTCGGGCACGAACGCACGAGCATCTTGCTCGTGGCTTCCCTCTTCGTCATCGTTTTATTCCTCGAGGTCCTCGGGGGCTTCACGCCCGGCGCCGCGTTGATCAGCAACTCGCTGCTCCTGCTGTCGTCGCTGCTGTTCGGCAAGCGGGCGATGCGCTGGATCTTGGCGGCCTGCCTCGGAAATCTCGCGCTGGGGTGGCTGCTCTATCCGAGCGCATTCGTCGACCATGATGTCTGGCGACTCTACGACCCGAGCAATCCTCTGGTCTGGCTTCGCTACGCGCTGGTGCTGCTGTTTTTGGGCGGCGCGCTGCGAGACACCTTCAACGACGTGCGCGGCCTCGAGCAGGAAAAGCTGCTCAACGAGCTCGGAGCCATTCTCGCCTCGAGCCTCAACGTCCAACAGACACTGGGTGAGGTGAGCAGACGCGTGTCCGAGCACCTCGCAGACCTGAGTGTCGTCGACGTGTTGGACGGAAAGCCGATGCGCCTGCATGTGACCGTGCGAGACCCCAAGCGCGCTTGGCTCGGCACGGCGCTCCGCCACGTGGTGCTCGACTACGGTGGTCCTCACCTCGCAGAGGCGGCGTGGCGCACCCATCAGCCACAAATGGTGCAGGTCACCGACGAGTTCCTGAGGAGCCACAGCCAGGGGCCCGAGCACCTCGCCCTGCTCCGAGCGCTCCATGCGCGCAGTATCGTGAGCGCACCCATGATCACGCGGGGCCACATGCTGGGCGTGCTGATCGCGGTCTCCTCGACGCGCCCTTATGACCAACAGGACCTCCAGCTCTTGAGCCAGATCGCGCAGCGTGCAGCGATGGCCGTGGAGAACGCCGCCCTTCACGGTGCCCTACGTGATGCCCATGCCAATCTGCGCTCGCAGTTCGCGGAGCTGCGTGAGTCACAGGCCAAGGTCCGTACCCTGACCGGCCTGCTCCCGATCTGCGCCTGGTGTGGTCGCATCCGCGACGACCATCATGCCGGCGCTTGGAAAGACTTCGAGCAGTACGTGATGGACAATACGTCCGCCGACTTCACCCACAGCATCTGCCCGGAGTGCGCCAGTCGCTGTCTGTGCGGGAACCGGGATCGTCCGCAAGCAGCGCGACGCTCGGAGCCCCACGAGTAGCCGCGCAGGGCTGCGCCATTGCGTGCCTCGCGCCAAGTGAGCCAGCATGGAGCCGCGTTCTAGGTGCTGGCGACCAACAGCTCTTCGGCGTTGTTGGGCGGCCGAAGACCATCGCTGCGGCTGGAAAAGTAGCGCTCCGCGAGGGCCGCTGCCGACACGTGCTCGGCCTCTCGGAAGCCCGCTTCGCGCGCCAGGGCCAGCATCTCCTCCGGCGTGAAGAAGCTGATGAATGGGGTACCGTTGGCGCGGGCGCCCTTCGCGGCCTGCTCGATGCCGGGACGCACCTCGGGGTCAGCCAGCTCGATGGGGAGCATGAAGGACATGGCGAAGGTGCTGCCCGGAGCGAGTCGCGCCACCTGGCGCATGGTCTCGGAAATGGCCTCCTTCGTGAGGTACATGCTGACTCCCGTGGAGGCCACGAGCGCGGGGCGCGTCGCGTCGAAGCCCGAGGCGGCCAGGCGCTCCCACCAGGCATCTCCGGCCTCGAAGTCCACCGGCACGAGGCGCAGGAACTCGGGGACGCCCAAGCCGAGCTCCAGCAAGCGCTGGCGCTTCCACTCCTGAGCTCCCGGGCGGTCGACCTCGAACACGCGCATACGCGACGCGAGCTCGGGCTTGCGCTGTGCGAAGGTGTCGAGGCCCGCCCCGAGAATGACGTATTGGGCGACGCCGCGTGCGGATGTCTCTTCGAGCAGGTCTTCGATGAAGCGGGCGCGCGCGACGATGGAGGCCCGGAAGGGCCGCGTGAAGGGGCTCATATCGGGGCGCTGCTGCCAGCCTGCGGCCGGTGCCGCGAGCTTCAGGCCGATCTCGTCATGAAACACATGGGGCGGTGGATCGACCTCGACATGGAGGGCCCGCCAGAGGGCCACGCGCACGGCCGTGTTGTCTGCTTCGACGCCGGGCTTCTTCGACATGACCGCGCAGTATACGACGCCCAACCAATTCCCGTGGGCCCGCTGGCGGCACGCGCACAACCCATGCTTGACATTATATAAGCAAGCGCTTATGAATGGGCTCATGCACAGCGCGGCCGCAGCGGAGAGCAGGATTTTCCAGGCGCTCGCCGATCCCAGCCGCCGAGCCATTTTCGAGTCGCTCACGCGCGGAGAAGCGGCGGTCAAGGACCTCACGGCGCGCTTTCACATCTCACAGCCGGCGGTGTCACAGCACCTTGCCGCTTTGAGGGACGCCGGCCTGGTGAACGGTCGGCGCGAGGGCCGTCGCGTCTACTACCGCGTGGAGCCGCGCGGCATGAAGCCGCTGCTCGATTGGATCGCCCATTATCGCGTGTTCTGGGCCGAGCGCGTCGATCGCCTCGAGCAACTGTTGGAGAAGATGGCCCCATGACAAGCCCGCCGATGTGCCTCACTCTGAATGCCCTAGTGAGGGTCGAGAGCGTGAACCCCTGCACGGAGTCGATGTCCCGATGAAAGCGCCAGCGAGTGCCGCACGCACGGCAAGCAAGTCACCCAAGACCGCCAGCAAGCCCAAGACTGCCACCAAGCGCAGTTCCCCGGCGAGCGCGAGCAAGGCCAAGCCCGCCCCGAAGGCCAGCGCGGACGACAGCGCGGCGGCCCAGCTCATCGATCAGCGCATCGGTGACCTGGGAGATTGGCGCGGGGAGACCCTGGCGCGCATGCGAGAGCTCGTGCTGGAGGCCGACGCCGAGATCATCGAAGAATGGAAGTGGGAGAACCCGGTCTGGTCCCGCGCTGGCATCATCTGCACCGGCGAGGCCTACAAGAAGGCCGTGAAACTCACGTTCGCCAAGGGCGCCATGCTGCCGGATCCCGCTCGGCTCTTCAATTCCAGCCTTGAAGGCGCGACGCGCAGGGCGATCGACATCAAAGAAGGTGAGAAGGTCGACGCGGCCGCGTTCAAGGCGCTCGTGAAGGCCGCGGCGGCCCACAATGCCTCGACCAAGAAGCGCTAGCGCGGCGCCCGCGAAGGCGCGCAGCAAGACCAAGGCACCGGCCAAGGCCAAAACCAAGGCACCGGCCAAGGCCAAAACCAAGGCACCGGCCAAGGCCAAGACAACTGCCAAGGCCAAAACACGCGCAGACGTCGGCAGCAAGTCCACGCGGCGTTCCGACGTCGGTCAGCCCGAGCGGGGTCGCGCGCCTCGCGTGGTGCTGCTCACGGGCGGCAACCCACAAATCGCCAAGGCCGAGGGTGACGCGCCCGTGCAGGCCTACATCGCGGGCATGCCCGGTTGGAAGCGCCAGCTCGGCGAACGCCTCGACGCGCTCATCGTGCGCAGCGTGCCTCACGTGAAGAAGGCCGTGAAGTGGAACTCGCCGCTCTACGGCATCGAAGGCCAGGGCTGGTTCCTGGGGATCCATTCGTTCACGCGCTACGTCAAGCTGGCCTTCTTCCGTGGAGCTTCGCTGCGCCCGCTGCCGCCCGAGGCCAGCAAAGATGCCCACACCCGCTACGTGAACATCCACGAACACGACGAGCTCGATGAGGCGCAGCTCGCGCGCTGGGTGAAGCAGGCTGCGGAGTTGCCTGGTTGGGTGCCCTAGCAGAGCGCTGACGAAGTCCGCCCTCTGCTCCCGTGCAGCCGTGCACAGCAAGGCGCGCCCGTGCCCGCACAGCCCCGGCCCTAGTCGTCGAGGTTGCCCATCGTCAGGTTCACGGTGGTGCCCGTCATCCCGCTGGCCTTGTCGGAGGCCATGAAGGCGGCCGTATTGGCCAGCTCCTCGAGCCGCATCACGCGCCGTGGGTGCGTCATGCCGGCGAGGTAGGCCTGGAACTGCTCCCAAGTCATGCCCATGCGCGACGCCTTGAGCTCGAAGATCTCCTTCATGGTGCTGGTCTCGGGCATGCCGTGTGGTCGCAGCCCCACGACCCGGATGCCGTGCGGTGCGAGTTCGGCCGAGAGATCCCGCGTGAGCGCCTCCTTGGCCGCGTGGGCTGGACCGTAGCCTCCGTTCAAGCGCGACCCCATGCGCGCAGGGAGTGCGGTGACGCTCATGATCACGCCGGCCTTGCGCGGAAGCATGTGTCTGGCCGCGAGGCGCGCCGTGAGGAAGTAAGCGCGCGTGTAGCTCGCGATGGGGAGCGAGAACTGGTCGGCGCTGAGCTCGAGGAGCGGCACACCCACCACCTTGGCGTCGGGGATACCGATCGCCTCGAAGGCGATATCGATGCGGCCCGACTGAGCGATCACCGACCCGAGGTGGGCGTCCACGGCCTGCTCGTCGAGCGCGTCCACCTCGAACGCCTGGGCCGAGCCGCCCGCCGACACAATCGACTTGGCCAGCGCAGCCACGGGCCCGAGCTTGCGCCCCGTAAGAAAGAGCTCGGCTCCCTCGGCCGCGAACGCCCGTGCGACCGCCCCCCCGATGGCGCCCCCTGCTCCGTAAATCACCGCGACTTTGTTCCTCAAAATCATACGAACCTCCCGGCGTTCCAGCGCCTCGGAGGTGCAGACACCGTGGGCTCCGAAAATTGGGCGCAGGGGGAGCGCCCATTTCGGACCTCGCTCGGTGTCCAAGCTGGAATGGACATGCGACAAACACTGGGAGGAGCGAGCGTGGAGCCCCTGGAACCCAACCTCATCGCGAGAGCCCGAGCCGGAGACGGGGAGGCATTTCGGACCCTGACCGAGCCCCACCGCCGCGAGCTGCAGGTGCACTGCTATCGAATGCTGGGGTCGTTTCAGGACGCGGAAGAAGCGCTTCAGGAGACCCTGTTGGCTGCCTGGCAAGGGCTGGCGGGCTTCGAGGGACGCGCCTCGATCCGCAGCTGGCTGTACCGAATTGCCACCCATCGCTGCCTCAACGCACGGCGCGCAGCCAGCCGCAGGCCGGCCAAGGCCTGGAACATTCCCGGGGTGGAGCCACCCGAGCCCACCCGGCTCGGCGAGGTCGTCTGGCTCGAGCCCTACCCCGACAGCCTCCTGCCCGGTGTAGTCGGACTGCCGCTCGGTCCCGAGGCTCGCTACGAGCAACGAGAGGCCATTTCGCTGGCCTTCGTGACCGCACTGCAGCTACTGCCGCCGCGCCAAGCCGCCGTGTTGATTCTGCGCGAAGTGGTCGGCTTTCAGGCCGAGGAGGTGGCCGAGATGCTCGAGACCAGCCTGGATTCGGTGAATAGCGCCCTCAAACGGGCGCGCGCCGGCCTGGGGCCGGACGCCCCGCGCAAGGGAGCTCGTGCCACCACTCCGGCCTCCGAGGCGGCCTTGGTGGCCCAATTCGTGAGCGCCTACGAGGCGGCGGATCTCGACGGATTGGTGGCCCTGCTGACCGATGACGTTTTCATGTCGATGCCTCCGATGCCGCTCGAGTATCAAGGTCGCGAGCTGGTGGCTCGCTTCCTGGCCGGCCTCTTCGGGGCAGGCCGCAGGTTCGACCTGGTGCCCACCCACGCCAACGGCCAGCCGGCCTTTGGGGCCTACCTACGCACCCCCCACGGTATTCGCCACGGCACGGGCCTGATCACCATCAGCCTCACCGACGACCGGATCTGCGCCATGACCCGCTTCGAGAACAGCGCACTTCCGTGGTTCGGGCTCCCGCGCGCGCTTCCGGGCCCGCCTTCGCATGAGCACTAGCGTGCCCCGACCCGTGGTGTCACATGGGAGAGCAGCGCCCGCGGACTCACTCGTTGGGTCGAGGTGGCGCCGGACATCATGCATCGCGGAGGCGGGTCGTGGATTTGAGGAAGGGCTTTTACGCTCAAGTGTTCGAGAACAACCGCCAGTGGATCACGAAGAAGCTGGCGATCGATCCGGCTTACTTCGAGCACCTCGCCCAGGGGCAGAGCCCGGCCATTCTGTACATCGGCTGCTCCGATAGCCGAATTACGGCCGAGGACATGATGGGCGCGGATCCCGGCGACGTGTTCGTCCACCGCAACATCGCCAACATCGTGGGCGTTAGCGACCTGAGCGCCCTGTCCGTGATCGAATATGCGATCACGCACCTGAAGGTGCAGCACGTGGTGGTATGCGGACACTACGAGTGCGGCGGCGTGAGGGCCGCCATGCAACCGCAGGACCTCGGCATCCTGAACCCCTGGTTGCGCAACATCCGCGACGTCTTTCGCCTGCATATGGAGGAGCTCCAGGCCATCCCGGACGAGGCCGCGCGATACCGCAGGTTGGTCGAGCTGAACGTCGAGGAGCAGTGCGTGAACGTGATCAAGACCGCTGCGTTCCAGCGCTCCTACCTGGCCAACAACCTCCCCACCGTGCATGGCTGGGTCTTCGACGTCCACTCGGGTCGCTTGATCGATCAGCGCATCGACTTCGCTCGCAAGCTGTCGGGCATTCGCGCGGTGTACGACCTGGGACACTCCACACCCTGAGCCCGCACGGCATGGCTCACCCTTGACCGGCCTGGCCGTCAACGGCAGATGGCAGCCATGCATCCGTCACGCAACAGAATGCCCGAGGCACTCTGCCTGCTCGCCGTCCTGGCGGGCTGCGCCCTGGAGTGGGGGGATCGGGACAAGCAACGTGGCGACCTGGACGCCGGGCACGACGCCGCCGTCGAACCCAGCCCCAGCAGCGACGCCGCAGCGCCGGATGCCCAGGTCAGTCGCGACGCTGCCCCCGACACGGGGCCGAACGATGGACCCGAAGCGGGCCCCCCTTCGCCGTCCGACCTTTGTTTCAGCGATCCGGCCTGCGGCAGCATGCTCTGGCGGGCCGACTTCGAGGGAAAGCCCGAGAACACGGTGCTCAACACGAGCACCGACACCAGCTCGGCCAGCGCGGACGCTTTCCTTGGGTGGCGCGATGACTCGCTGCGACTCACGGTGACCAAGCGCCAGCCCTCCGTGCTCCTCTCGTCCGGGCAAGCATTGCTTGCGAAAGGAATACCGGGGGCCCCCAAAGCCGCTCCCGATCTCGAGATCGGCCGCTTCGATAGCCCCATGATCGGCGAGGGGAACGGGGCAGATGTGCTGCTCGTCGGATTCGACGCCCAGTTCGACGCGAAGCTCGGTGCGGTTCCCAAGGCGAGCGTGGTGTTTCGCACGAACAACGGGAGCAGCGAGGTCAAGCTCGCGGATCTGGTGTTGCCGCAACGCGAGCCGGTGCGGATCACCATCGTGCTGAATCGTTCGCACCACGACGTCGTACTGCCCGACTTCGACGCCGACGGCCAGCTCGACGCGGACCGCGAGGTCCTGGCACCGGATCATGCGCTGGCGTTCTTCCGTGATCTCACCGGTGCCTACGCCATCTTGAAGGCGGGCGCCGACGCAGCCGATGCCATCGCCGTACCTGCCGCGGCCTACTCGGGACTGAGCTGGCAGTTCGAGCACGACGGCGAGTCGAACTGGGCCATCTACGATCGCTTCGTGGCGGTGAACCACCCTGCCTTTGCGCTGGATGGAGAGAAGGTCATGGAGCTCGGGCCGCGGCTCGCGCCACTGTGGCAGGCCAACTGGGACACCTACGCCCTCGGCACCGAGCTCACCGTGGCCAATCACGCGAAGTCCGCGGTCGACGAGTGCTTCGAGGGCTGGCGCAGCGATTCCATGCGCTTCACCGTGGTGGCGCCGCCCCAGGGAAGCGGCTTCGTGTCGGCGCAGGTACTCAAGGCCGAGGGGCTCGCAGGCTCGCCCAAGGGGAACAACCCCGAGTTCGTGGTGGGTCGTTTCTTACCGCCCGCGTGTGGTCAGGGCTCGGGACGAGACGTGTTGATCCTCGGCTTCGACGGGCGCTTTACGTCCGCCACGGCCCAGGTCGTGCGCACGAGCGTCGTGGCGCGCTCCGACCAGGCGGTCGTGAGCAACACCACGCTGCCGACCTTGACCCTCCCGGCCGACGAGCTCCTGCACGTGACGCTGGCCCTGAACTGCTCGGACTCACCGCTCGCCCTGCCCGACTTCAACGCCAACCAGCTGAACGACCAAGACACGGAGGTCCTGCCGCCCAATCACCTGACCGCCTTCGTGCGCAAGGTCGCAGGCGAGTACCAGGTGCTCAAGAAGTTCGGCAACGATCCCACCTCCGTCGCGGTCGACGACTTGCCGTACCACGGCTTCTGGTGGCAGTTCACACACAACAGCGGCGACAGCACGGCGTACTACGACCGCTTCTTCACGGTGAACGATCCTCGCTTCCGCGTCGCAGGTGTGCCGGTGATGGAGCTCAAACCCGACGCACGCTGAGCGCCGGGCATCCTACGCGCGCGAACGCGCCCTACGATGTCGGATTAAGCCCAGGGCGAACACCAGTCCGGCCCACGCGGATGCACGCCAACCCGCCGCGACTGGAGCTGACACGGAGCACCCCGCGGAGGTCTTGGAAGGGCTCCGAACGGTCCCGGCGTCCGCGTCCCCGCGTGCCGAGAGTGGCGTGTCCGATGCTGGTTCAATGGGCGCATCATCCTCGGCATTGGGCACAGCCGCGTCGCAGCTCAAATTGACGACGACCTCGTCGCTGACCAGCTGGACGGCTGTGCCGGGAATCGAGGCCACGAGCTGAACGCGGTGATTGCCCGCTGTGAGTGCGGACGGTTCCTCCCTGTCGAGAGCGCACGAAACGAAGAGGCGGTCGACGCCACGCCCAATCCATGAACCACCAGGCCTGAAGCCCCCCACCTTGGAGACCCGCGGCCGATAGGGTTTGCCGTCGACGACGGTGCCGAACTCGAGCGCGCCATACCAGGCCGACCGTTCCGCCAAGTGAATGTCCACGGTGACCGCCTCGATGCGGTTCGAGCATTCTCCCACGTTCTCTTGATCGGGGACCTCGATCTCGCGCCGCACCGCGGAGGTGGCCTGCAACTGCCCCAAGCTGTCGGGCATCGGGGCTGCATCAGTCACTTCGAAGTAGCCGAGCGCCGCGGGCAAATAGCCTGAGCCCCCAACTTGCTCGGCAGCGATCTGCTGCTGCTGCCGGTCGAGTGGGGGTTGCTCCGGAAAGGACTCGCTCCACACGCCTGCATCCGACTCGTCCTTGCACTGGAGGGACCAAACCGCGTAGCGCGCGCCCACCTCGAGCGGGGCACTGGGGAGGATCTCGTAGTGGTCGTCGCGCGCCACCAGCTCGAACTCCACGTCGGTGTTCACACCATCGACGATGCGCACGAAGCGCACGTCATCGTGGGTCACGGTGGCCGGTGCGCCCAGGAGGGAACCAGGCCACCACAGGACGGCGGGCAGGTTGGCAGGCACGCTGCCGATGTTCGGAAAGAAGTCAGCCGGAGCACAGGGAGAGCCGCCGCAGGCATGAGCCTTCGCGGGCAGAGCGCCCAATACCACGCTGAAGGCGCTCAGGCTGAACAGGATTGCGTGGTTACGTTGTGCCAAGGTGTGCCTCTCGTTGGGTCTTTCGCGGCCCAGCCACCGCGTCGAGTGCAGTGCTTGTGCCAACCCACCTTGCGATGAGGATCGATCACCCAACAGCGCGCGCGCGCAAGAGCTGCTGCGGTCCGGGTCAAGCTTGGCGCCGACTCGACTAGGGCTCGCGAGCCACACGCGCGCGCCGACTGCTGCGCGCGCAGAGCGCCAACGCGATGAGCAGCCCATGCATGGCGGCGCTGCAACCTGAGCTGTGAGGTCCGACGGCACAGCCACCGGAAGAACCTCGAGGATGGAGCTCGGAGCTCTCCCCTGCATCGCTAGCGGAAACCATGGTGGGGCTCTCGACGGGTCGCATGAGCACGTCGCGCTGCCACTCCGCCCACGCGCCCGCGCAAGTGCGCGCTACGTCGAGCCCCGGGCATGAAACGAGCTGATCGACCTCGGCCAGCGTCACCACGCCGTGCAAGTCCGACGCACCGTCTTCCAACAGCTGCAGCACCGGTTCTTGCGGCGTGCCCGGGTTGCACGTCCACAGCGCCGAGCCGCCGGGAGCGAGACACGCTACATCCGCCTCCGATGCGAGATTGGAAAAGGTCTCGCCGCCGTCCAGCGAGCGATACACGCCGCCAATTTCGTCGCCAACCCAGATGGTCCGCTGCGGATCGACGGCAAAGCCCCCGAAGTAGTTCACGCGCAACATCGTGAGCCACGGCCCGGTGGCGGCCTCGGCGCGCAGGATGGCGAAGCCGCGATTGCCCAGGCTCTGCGCGTCGCGCGCGATGGCCCAGAGCCTGCTCGAGCCCCCGTCTTCGGCGTGGAGCAACGTCAGCGCGCCCTCCTGCGAGAAGGTCTGCAGCGAGGCGCCGCCGTCCTCCGATGCGTAGACCACGTCTGCGCTGCTCAGGTAGAGCTGATCAGGGCGATCCGAGCGCATCACCAGCGCCGTGAAGGCACTGCTGCCCACGAGCTCAGAACGCCACGTCCAGTGTCGGCCGCCATCGTCGCTACGCCACAACGCAGGTGCCTCCCCGCCAGTGAGCGCGTAACCGACCTGCATGCCCGCGCCTTCTGCGACCGACTGCAGCGCGAGCAGACGCACTGGGACATGGCGGAGCTCGTTGTCGTCACTCTCGAGCGGGCAGCCCTGGGGACTGACCGTAAGCAGACCGTCCTGTGTGCCGACCAACAGGGAACCATCCGCGGCGAAAGCGAGCGACGGCGGATCGCCGTTCGGCACGAGCTCCAATAGGGCGCTGCACGCGTAGACGAAAGGTTGATTGGCGCGCGCTCGCAGCAACAGTCCGAAGCCCGGCAGATCCAGCGCGATGGCCGCGGCATCGGGCGTGACCAGAACCTGACGCGGCAGCGGTGCATGGGCGCGCGCCGGTGAAGCCGTCGTCGACCAAGCCATGGCAAGGACGGCCCAGACGACGCGCCGACCCGCGGTTCCGACGGCTCGAGACATCCTGGCCTACAGGCCGCTCGGCCCCGCGCTGGCGTTGGCCGCGGAGGCAGGGCTCGCGTCCTTGGTGCCGATCCGATTGCAGCTGGCATCGAGGAGCAGCGTGCCCCCCTCGAAGAAGTTGTTCTGCAGCATGGGGACGTTGGCCGCCGTGGCGCCGCTGCACAGCCCGATATCGGTGGAGTTCCGGATGAACACGCTGCCTTCCACGATGGGTTTCATGGTGAAGGCCATGATGCCGTAGGCGAGATCGGTGAAGACCGTGTTCGAGATGCGCGGCGAGGTGTTGATGCCCCCGCTCATGTGGAAGCCACAGTGCGACTTCTCGATGTACAGATGATCGAAGGTGGGTGAGGACTGCCCGCCGACGCGGATCATGTCGTTCAGTCCGCCGCTCCCCTCGAAGCGACAATCGGTGACCGTGGGCGACGCATTGATGATGGTCATGCAGCCGTTGGGGTCATCCACGGAGACCTCCTCGGTGACGGCCGGAAACAAGGGGACCGCACGGAACGTGCTGTGCGACACGCTGCCGTCGGACTCGAGCACCGCGGCCTTGAAGCTGGTGTCGAACACCACGTGATCCACATTGAACGCCGAGCCGGGCATGGCGAACATGCCGTATTTGGCCCCACTCACCTGGGCGTGCTGCAGCGTGAGGTTGCCGCCACCCTCGACCACGATGCCGTGCCATGACTCCGATTCGCCCGTGCCCTCGAAGATCGACGGAGCGGCTTCGGAGCCCTCCACAATCAGCGTCCCCAGCACGTCCACCTTCACCTCGGCAGACTTGGCGGTGAACGTGACGCCGGGCCCAACATGGACCGTCTGGCCCGCCGGGATCACCAGGTCCTCGCTCAGCTCCACGGTCTCCATCGCGTATTCGGAGCGCGCCACCGCGCCCTGCTCCGGCGCAGCCGGGTCGTCCCCACCGTCGCCGCAGGCTGCGAGCAGCCCGAGCACCACCGACATTCTCTTCATGGACATGTGCTCACTCCAGTTCGCTACGAGGCAACCCGAGCCCGGGTCCACGCCCCCAACCCGCCAGGCAGGCGCGAAGGAGCCGCCCTACATACGCCGCTCGCGCGCCAATCGATCACGGCTAGTGCGAGGCTGCAGGTGATTTTTGGTGCCCTCGCCTGCCCTCCGCGCTGGGCTCTAGCCTCCAAAACGCAGCCCGAACACGACCAGGCACGGATGCGCCGCGCCGGCGCTCACCTCGTGTTCAGTTCCGCGAGAAAGTTCCAACAAGGTCCCGCTGCCGTAAGGGCCCTTGCCGTTCTCGAGCAACTCCCCGTCGAGCACGTACGTGAGCTCGCGAGCGTGATGGCGATGGTGTGGGATGTGAAAGCCCGCCGGCAACTCGGCGATCATGGTGTGGGCGGCCGCCAACTCGTCGGTCACCAGCTGGCGCGATCCGGGCCAGAATCCCGGTCGCCAGGCGTCTGCTCGGCAGATCCTGCGCAGGGCCTCCGTGACGTCGGGCAGTGCGAGCTCGAAGCGCTCCGCCACCCGGCGCGCATGCGGTGTGAAGCGCTCGGCGCCGTGGAGTTTGTCGAGCAGCGCACTGCGCACGGCGAGCGAAGGCGCGACGGGATCGAGGGCTTCGGCCAGCAGAGACAGACGCCCAAGCGTCTCATCTGCAGAGAGCTCGTGACCTTCGGTCTCGGGGCTGTCTGCGTCGTCACGACTCATCTCGACTCCTCCGTAAGCTGAAAGAGCACACGTTCCATCAGGGACAGTCCACGCGAGAGACGCGACTTCACGGTACCCTCCGGGATCTGCATCTGGACCGCGATTTCAGCGGCGGTCATGCCCTCGAAGAAGGTGAGCTCGAGGGTCATGCGCACCTCGGGCGAGAGGGTGGCGAGCGCCTCCGAGATTGCGATGCGACGCTCGGTCTGCGGCATGCTCTGGGCGAGTACACGCAGCGCACCGTGTGCGAGCTCCCGGCGAGCGCTCGCCTCGCGCCCCCGGCGCCTGAGGCCGTCGAGCGCACGGGAGCGGGCCCTGACGAGCAGCCAAGCTCGCACGCTGGCACGCGTGGGATTGTAGTCCTGCGCGTTGAGCCAGGCCTCGAGGAAAACCTCTTGCAACACGTCCTCATTGGAGCGGCCGCCCTCCGCGCTCGTGCGCTGGGACACGTGACTCAACAGCGAAAGCACGGTGGCGGCGTGCCGGTCGTAGATCTGCGCGAACGCCTCGACATCCCCCTGCGCCGCGCGCTGCATCAACGCGGCGTCGCTACCACTGTCGCTGGAGGGACGCAGCACGGGGCGTGAGCGTTGGGCCTGAGTCACACATCGAGAGACTACGCGCTGGGCGCCCCGGGCGCGAGGGCGGCGGCATTGACGAGCCTCCTCCGAATCTTGACCGGCAAAGCACGCTCGGGGGCCATCCTAGCCCTTTTTCGCTCGTGTTTTCCGCTGGCGGGTGCCCGCACCCGCCGCCTCGCGTACCAGGCGACGAAAGGTTGGACACTCCATGTGGCTCGGCGCAGGACAGGCGGCGGCATGCCTGAGCCCCTTGCTGAGTGCGCCGAGTCGTCGCGCTGTCGCCTCGAGCTCCTCTGCCTTGGTCGCGAGCATCGCGCGGTCGATGCGGAGGCGCCCGTCGGGCGCGAACATGCCGGCGATTTCCTCGAGCGAGAACCCTGCGGCACTGCCCAGGGCAATCAGTGCCAGACGCTCGAGCACCTCGGGAGCAAACTGGCGCCGGAGGCCGCGCCTGCTCGTGGAGACGATGAGCCCCTTCTCTTCGTAGTAGCGCAGTGTGGAGGCGGGCACGCCGGCCCGCTGGGCCACTTCACCGATATCGAGAACGCGCATCGCTCAACCTTCTTGACTTCAAGTCGACTTGAAGTTGCAGAGTATAGCGTGTGCCTCGGCGCACGGACCAAGGAGACGCGCATGGACCCCTGTCAGCAACAACAGGACGACGAGCAAGCACGACTTTGGAATGGCCCCGCCGGGCGTGCCTGGGTCGACGCTCAGGAAGTGCTGGATGCGATGCTGGCACCGTTCGAGCATGTGCTGGTGAAGGCAAGCGCAGGGCGGCCGGCGGCCCGCGTCCTCGACATCGGCTGTGGCACCGGGAGCACCACGCTCGCCATCGCACGCCAGCAGGGCGAACGCGCTGATTGCACCGGAGTCGACCTCTCGGAACCGATGATCGCGCTTGCCCGGGCGCGCGCAACGCGCGAGGGCTCCAAGGCGCGCTTCCTGCGTGCGGATGCCCAGGAGCATCGCTTCGAGGCCGGGCGCTTCGACCTGCTCGTCTCGCGCTTCGGCGTGATGTTCTTCGTGGACCCGGTGCGAGCCTTCCGAAACTTGCGGGCCGCCGCCGCGCCGTCTGCCGAGCTCTGCTTCGTGGCCTGGCGCGGCGCGGCAGAAAATCCATTCATGACCACGGCCGAACGCAGCGCCGCTCCACTGCTTCCCAGTCTCCCCGCGCGCCGCGCCGGCGGACCCGGACAATTTGCCTTCGCGGACCCGGCGCTCGTGCGCAGCATCCTGGAGCAAAGCGGTTGGGACCAAGTCGACGTGCGCGCCATCGACGAAGCCTGCGCGCTGCCGGAGGCAGCGTTGCTGCCCTATCTGAATCGGCTCGGCCCGCTCGGACTCACGCTGCAGGCGGAACCTCCGGACGTGCAAGCAGCCGTGGTCGCCAGGGTGCGAGAAGCCTTCGAACCCTACGTACAGGGCACGGAGGTTCGCTTCAGCGCTGCGTGCTGGTTGATCTCCGCGCGCGCCCCGGCGTGAAGCCCTACGCACGCACGCGCGTCCCGCTCACCACACGCGCGGAAGCGGAAGTCCCAACGCAACGCACCAGGCTCCGACAACCAGCGCCGCCGCACCCACGCCCGACGCCCACTGCCCGAGCGTGGAGCGCGGGCGAAGGCCGCTGAAGCCAACGGCCAGGCCAAGGCCGATGCCCGCGAGTCCGCCGAACAGATGCGCGAACAAGTCGCTACGCTCACTCGATCCCAACAACGCCAGCAGCGCGAGGCTCCCTCCGAGCGCAGTCCACGCGGGCCGCAGCTTGTGTGCGCGTTGCCGCGCGTGCACATAGCCGAGCCCACCGAGGATACCGATGGCCCCGAAGACCGCCGTGGAGAAGCCCACCGAGCTGTGCAGAGCATGGTGAGCCCAGGCGTTGATCCAGTTGCCGGTGGCGCCAGCCGCGAGTACGAGCGCAGCGCCGAAGCCGACCCCCTCCGAGCGCATCACCGCGCCCACGACGAGGGCACCGATGCCCACGTTCGAGACCACGTGCGCCGTATCCGCGTGCAGCGTGAGCGCTGTGACCGTGCGCCACCACTCACCCTGCAGCACCCGCTCTGCGTCCGACGCACCCCCACTGAACCAGGCCGAGGTTGCCGCGCGCGGACCCGTGACTCCAAAGAAAACCAGCAGCATCAGCGCCACCAGCAAACCGCCCCACACCGCGTGACGCGTGACCGGTTTGTTCCCCAGGGCGGCATCAGCCGCGGCCGCGCGCCGTGTCTGCAGCTCCTCCGCGTCGGCAGCAGCGAGCTCGGTTTCAGCGCCGTCGCGCTCGTGCTCCGGAACGTGCAGCTCGAAGCGCCCCTCGTGCCAAATACGCAGCGGGTGCAAGCCCATCGACACCAGCACCAGGGCCCAAGCCTCGAGCCGGCGCAGGTCGTGGGTGACGCGGACCGGCTCGGGCATCGGCGGCTCGGCCATGACGGCAGCCGCGGGCTCGACAGGAGTCGTCGGCAAGATCTCGATCGAGCTTGGCGGACGTGGCGGCTCGGAACTCTGCTCCAGCATGGACACCTCGGACTCGACGCAAGGCGCCACCGGAATGAGCGCCAGAAAAAGCCGCCCAGACGAGCTGTGCGCGCACGAAAAGAACAGTCATGGGCGGAACGGCGTTCGTTACGTAGGGACACTGGTAACCAGCCCCAGGAGTGACCGCAAGAGCCAACGAATGGCCGCCCGTAGCAAATCGGTCAGCTGCTAGCGTCACCCACATCGGACCTCTCTTGTTCCTTTGCTTGGTGATTCTCATGCACAAACTCTTGCCGAACTTACTGGCTCCCGGCCTCCTGCTCTCTCTTGCCATGGGCTGTGGCGCCGACGGTGCCCCCCCTTTGACCCCGGACGCCGACCAGGGCGACCACCCCCAGCCGGGCGACGGGGACGGCGATGGCGATGGTGACGGCGATGGTGACGGATACGGTGATGGTGATGGTGACGGCGATGGCGACGGCGATGGCGACGCCCCCCTGCCCGATGCAGGCGCGAAGCCCGAGCCCAAGCGCAAACCGAAGTGCATGAAGAAGGACAGTCAGCTGATCGTGATCGGCGACTCCTACATCAATTGGGTCAGCCACAACTTCCCCAACGACATCGTGGAGGCCTCGGGGCAGAAGTGGCGCATGCAAGCGATCGGCGGCATGTCGATGGCCACCGGCGGCGCCGGCTATCCCCTGGGCGTCTACATCCCCAACCAGTTCGACGATGCCATCAAGGCCGACCCCGACGCGCACACCGTGTTGATGGACGGCGGCGGCAATGACGTGCTCGTGGGTTGGATCGAGAATGGCGACATCGAGAAGTGCAAGGACACCGGCTCCTCGCAGCTCCCGGTCTGTCACGACGTCGTCACGCGGGCCCTCGAGAAGGCGGGGGCGCTGATGGATCGCGCTATCGCCGCGGGCGTTCGCGACGTCGTCTATTTCTTCTACCCGCACATCCCCGAAGGACGCGACATCGGCGGACCGCACCCGAACGAGATGCTCGACTACGCGCTGCCGCGGGTCAAAGAGTTCTGCGACGGACGTGAAGCAGCGAGCGGCGGCGCCCTGCGCTGTCATTTCATCGACATGGTCCCCGTGTTCAAGGACCACACGCCCGCTTGGTTCAACGGCGACATCCATCCGAACCCGGACGGCTCAAAGGCCATGGCCCAGGAAATCTGGAGCCGCATGAGCGAGTGGTGCATTGGCCAAAAGGAATCCTCGGGCTGCTGCGAGCCCTGACCTGCACCAAAGGGCCTGTCCCTCGAACCATCCGCTACACTGGCGCTCGCGATGAACCGCATCACGTACTTCCCGCCCGAGACGCAGCGCCAGTACGCGCTCAACCGCGCCCGCGTGGCCAACAAGCCCTATGCCCACTACTTCGACGGTGATCTGTGGATCCACGACGAAGCCATGGAGGCCATCCGCGCTCCCATCGACGCAGCGCTGGCGCTCGCGCCCACGGCTACGGACATCAATCGCTTGCTCGACCCCGGGTACCTGCCCGTGGAGACCGGCTACTGCGAGCTCCCGGACGGCAGCGCCTACGTCGCGAGCCGTGTACCCTTTCCGGGCTGCACGGGCGACATGCTGGCGTGGTGGTTCTGGTGGCACGCCGTGGAAGCCGAGCGCTACACGCTCTGGTATCCACACAACCACGTCTCCGCGACTCCCCTCGATCGCTCGGTGCTGGAGCGGCCTGGACTCAGCCACGTGCAGCGCTACGTGGGCACCACGCACAGGGTCGACGAGTTCATCGGTCCCACGCGCATGCAGATCACCATCCGCTTCGTGGAGCCGTCCGAACTCGGCCTGGCAGAAGAGCGCTTCGCGGCCGCCGGCATCGTCGGCCACGCCTGTGCCCGCGTCACCTTGTTGCCCGCGGGTCTCGAGGCGGTGACCATGGTGCACCTGGCGCGCCAGACATCCGACGGCTTCGAGCTGCGCAGTCACTACTGGCTCGGCCATGACGTGCGCCTGCGCGGACTCTCGGTGGACCGCATGGGCGCGGCGCTCGGCATCAAGCGGCGCATGGGCGGCGCGCGCATGGCCTACGAGCAGCTGCTGCACGACCAGATCGAGTTCACGCACCTCTCGACCTTCCTCGCGCCGATCTACGCCGAGTTCGGCCCCGCGGGCCAGTAGCGCGAACGGGGACGTCAGTCCGCGAAGACCATCCCAATCTGCTGATCGAGCGCCGCCAAGCCCTTGATCGCACAGCGCAGGGCGCTCTGACGGGAACCGAGCTGCAGCTCGGGCGCCTCGAACATGGACTCACCCAGGTCCTGACGCTCGCCGTCGATCTCCAGGATCACGTCGAAGCACGCATCGGCCAGCTGCTGCAGCGCATCCTGCGAACGCATGCTGCCCAGCTCGTCGGCTTCCTCCTGCGCGGACTCGGATAGCTCCATCAACTCCGCGGCCAGGAGCGCGGTGGCGCGCAGCTGGGTCTCGAGCGTGCTGTGGGTGAGGTCCGCCCGCGCGCTGCGCAGGCGGTCGTCGAAGGTGTAACTGAACCCCTCGAGCTGACGACGCATGCTCGACATGCGAGCGCGCACGGACGCGAAGGGCTGGGGGCGGGAGTCAACTGCGAGCGACAAGGATGCGTAGAGATTTTTTGCTTGCACGGTGATGAGACGAGACTGCCTTGGCCATCCCAAGTCTCGCAATAGCGTGCCTGGGTACAACGCGATCCGCCCATCGGAGGCATCACGTTTTGGGACAGTAGGCATCACTCCCACAACCCGGAGCATCTACGCGTCAACACTTGCGATCCGGCGCTTTCGCGGGGTCTCGAGCAACCCAAGGGTGAAAGCCGGCTGTGCTCGCCCCCTGACCAAAGCCGTCGCCCAACGCCCCCACGCAGCCCCCTCGCACGCGCGAGAGCGTGTCACCGGAGCGGCAAAAAACTGTCGCGCGGACGCTGTGAAAGGTTCGCCATCCGCCAGCGGCCATCCGCCAGCCGCCCATCCACCCGCGGGAGAGCCGCAAGCAGCTGCCAGCGTGCGGCAGCGGCCAACAGCGCGCGGCTCGTTGCACGCGGCTCGCTGCATGCGGCCAACAGCGCGCGGCCCGTTGCATACGGCCAGTGGCTCGCTGCATGCGGCCCGCTGATGGCGGATGGCCGCTCGCGGCTTACTTACACTCGCCCTTGTACGCGACCGAAACCCCAGCGCTCGCAGCAGCGCAAGCATTGCCGTAGGGCTTGTCGTCGCAACCACAGACGGGATCGTACTGCAGCGTGCAAGCCTGAGGCTTCTTCGCGCAGACGCCGGTTTGATCCGCGGCGCCGCACTGCGCATCCGCGGGGAAGCTACAGTACTCGCCCGCGCCGCAGCCCTTGCCTTGCAGGCCGCCGCACAGCGCACCGGGCGCGGAGCCCGCGCACTCGCCCTTGGCCTTCACGGAGACCGACGCGGAGCGCGCTTCACAGGCGTTGCCGTAGGTCTTGCCGTCGCAGCCGCACACAGGCTGATACAGCTTGTCGCATACCTCGGGGATCGCAGTGCACTCGCCCTGCTGATCTCCGGAGCCACACTGCGTCGACGTTGGAAAGTTGCAGAACGTGTCGGGCTCTTCGCAAGCCTTGCCGGCGATGCCACCACAGGCTTCACCGGTGCCAGGGACCGGTTCTCCGGGCAGACAGGCCACTGCGAGCACACTTCCGGTCACTGCAAGTGCAAGATTCTTGATCAACGCGTACATGGGCGCCTCCACAGAACCGTAAGTGGCCACCGTAAGCGCCGATTGTGAGAAAAAGCGCGCGCGCCGGTGCCGAATTGGAGCGTGGAAGAAGCGTGCCGTAGCTGCGGATCCCGGCCCGCCGCGATATTTTTTTTCTCCGCCCTGTCGATCCACGTCCGCGCCATTCGTCGCCTTCTCGTACGGGAGGAGCTAGCGGCCACAGCAGGTCGGGGCGACCTCCTCCGAAAGGAGCCGAAGATGCGAGTCATGGTCATGGTGAAGGCAACCAAGAATTCCGAGGCCGGCAAGCTGCCCAACCCGGAGCTGCTCGCCCAGATGGGAAAGTTCAACGAGGAACTGATCAAGGCCGGCATCATGCTCGCCGGCGATGGACTGCGCCCGAGCAGCAAGGGCAAGCGCCTGCGCTGCCTCCAGGGGAAAAAGACCGTGGTCGACGGTCCGTTCGCCGAGACGAAGGAGCTCGTGGCCGGATTTTGGCTATGGCAGGTCAAGTCCGTGGACGAGGCGCTCGAGTGGATGCGCCGCTGCCCTGATCCCATGCCCGGTGAGGATTGGGAGCTCGAGCTGCGTCAGCTCTACGAGGCCGAGGACTTCGTCTGAGTGCGGGTTTGGAGCAAGCGTGGCCGCGACGAAACGGCATCAGCCGCCACGCGCGTTCACGGAGCGGGACCGCGACCCTAGCTCGGACTCGCCAGCTCGGTCGGCGACGCCGCCTGGCCGGGTTGCTGGAGCGCCGAGCGCGGCGCCGCTGGAGGAGCGCGGCGCGCCATGAAGCGGTGCAGTGCAGGGAGCAGCGTGCGGAAGAGCTCGTCGCGCACGACGCGCTGGAGTCGCGAATCCTTGCTCCCGAAGCGGAAGAGATAGGGATGCACCTTCTCGCGGGTGTACTCGTCGCGGCCCAGGATGTGCCGCGCCGCTAACTTCCCGCTCAAGCACGACGGCGTGATGCCGTTCCAGAAGTCGCGCTGGGTCAGAGCGGCCGAGTCGCCGATGATCATGCAAGTGTCCTGGTTGGCGCGCACGGGACCTTCGCTCTGGTGCAAATAGAGAGAGGAGCCCGCCGCGCTCACCGCGTCGAAGTTCGGATCGAGGAGGCCCTCGGTCTTGAGGTGCGCGACGAACTTCATCCAATGAGGATTGATGGAGCCCACCTTCGCGGGGTCGCCCACGCAACAGACTCCGATGTTCGTGAGGCGTCCACCTTCGCCCTTGGGATAGAGCCAGCCGAAGCCCGGGATATCATCGAAGTAGAAGTAGTTGAGCATCAAGCCACCACTGCGGCTCTCGTGTACCTCGGCTTCGCGCAACACCACGAGGTCGGAGCGCCGATACTGCTGCGGGAAGAACGCGCGCCGCACGGGGCAGTGGGTTCCACCCGCCCCGATCAAGAAGTCGCTCGTGTAGATTCGTCGCACCGGCTCGCACGCGATAGCGCGGCTGTGTTCCCGCCGTGTACTGGATGTCCTGGCTGCGCACGCGCGCCCGCGGCAGCACCGTGGCGTCGGACTGACTCGAGATCCACGCCTCGAGCTCACCGCGCAGAGCGAAGTAGAGGGTCTCGTCGAAGAGCGGCTTGGTCCAGCGCTTCGGCAGGGCCCCGTAGGTGCGCCCACCGAAGAAGAGCCGAATCTTCTGGTCGTCCTGCACCAGCAACTCGCCGGGATAGTCCTCCGGCTTTCGTTCCAAGATGCGGAATGTTTCACCGAAGATGCCGGAGCAGGTCTCGCTCCAACGCGGCATCTCTCCCGCCTCCAGCACCAACGCGCGTTTGCCCGCTTCGCTGAGAAATTTGGCGGCGGTTCCGCCGGCAACGCCGCCACCCACGATGATCACGTCGTAGTGCGTCGCGGCGCGTGGCTGCGCGCGCGAACCCGGCCCGCCTGCATGATGAGCGTCCATCACGATGTGTCCCCTTCCGTCGTGACCGCGAGCGTAGCGACCACGCGCTCCGCGTCCAGCTCGACGCAGCGATGCAGACAGGCGCGTGCCAGCGTGCTACGCAAAATAAGACGTCGGGTTAGCGCGAACCGGCGACTTCTGGAGGAGAGGATCGATGAAGGTTCTCAGGGAGTCTGACCGTCTTCATCCCTATCCACGCGGTTGGTATGCGGTAGGCACGGGCTTCGATCTCAAGCCCGGCGAGCTGCGCCACACGGCGTTCATGGGGCAACAGCTGATTTACTTCCGTACCGAATCTGGGACGGTCAACGCACTGGACGCGTACTGCAAGCACGCGGGGACGCACCTTGGACATGGTGGCAAGGTCAAAGGGGAGATGGTGGTTTGCCCCTATCACCACTTCCACTGGGGCAGCGATGGCAAGCTCGCGCACGTGCCAGGCATGACCAAGTGTCCACGCCTGCAGCAGAAGAGCTTCCCCGTCGACGAGAAGTGGGGCTACGTCATGGTCTGGCACGACCCAGACGGCGGGCCTCCAAACTGGACCGTGCCCGCAGTGGTCGACACCAAGACCTGGTCCAACCCGCTGATCGAGAACCGCATTCTCGACGTGCATCCGGTAGACGTGGCCGAGAACTCGTCAGACATGCGCCACTTCCACGCGCTGCATCACAACGACTTCAACCTCCAAGAAATTTACGCGGTCGACGCGGACCACTTCCACGCGCTCTACACAGGCAAGGTGCTCGAGGAGAACAAGGGCCTCGAGTTCTACCATCGCATCGCCCATGGCGTGATGGACGTGCACCTGTATGGACTCGGCGTGCTCACCGTGCAGGTGACCCTGCCCGACATGGGCCTCGGGTTCCATTACATGGTGTCACCGCTCCCTCTCGACGAGAACCGCACGCAGCTGATGATTGGCGTGAACATGCGGCGCAGCTTCGAGTTCAAGGGTAAGTGGCTCGACCGCGCCCTGCCGGGACTCAACGGACGCATCAGGCTCCCCTTCGTGGACCGGTTGGTCCACCTGTGGCGCCAGGACTTCCTGCGCAGTCAGCTGGAGGACGAGCCCATCTGGGGCCACAAGGTGTACATGGCGGAACCCGGCTTCATGGATCCTCCCGTGCAAGTCTTCCGCAAGTGGGCCGCCGGCATCGTGAAGCCGCTCAACCCGGACGCGCGCCACAGCAACGGTGGCGGCAAGCGCTCGCTACCCGTCACCGACGTGTGACTCCTGCGTGCTCGAGGCCACACTCGTAGTGCACGCTACTCGGGCTTGCGGCACAGAATCTGATAGCTGGTGGTGGCGAGCCCGAGCTGATTGGCGGTCACGAAGGCCTCACCTCCCGCGCCCAGTCGCTGGAACAGCGGCACGAAGTGGGCAGGGACCAGGTGGGCCTTGACGCCGAGGCGCATGCCCCGCCGCAAGAGGCCATAGTGCTTGCGCTCGCCCTTGATGAGCTCGCTCTGGTGCCCGCCCAAGCTCGCGTCGCGACTCGAGGTCACCGCGAACCCTGCTGAGGCCATGGCCTGCTCCACCTCGCCTGGAGACGGCGTGTCCACGGCTCCGATCACTTCGCGCGTCTGCTGCATGATAGAAGCGTGTTCTTCGTTGTCGGGATCGAAGGCTGGCAGGCGCACCCAGTCGAGATACGAGAACGACGCGCCCGGCTTGAGCACGCGGAAGAGCTCGTCGAATACGGCGCGCTTGTTCTTGGCGTAGGTGAAGGCCTGAATCTCGTAGCCACCGTCGAAGCTCGCATCGGGAAACGGCAGGCGGTCGTTCAAGTTGCCCTGGATGAACGCGGTGCGCTCGTGGAGTCCCTGCAAACGTGCGTGGGATTTCGCGTTGTGGATTTGCCCGGGATCCACGTTCAAGCCCGTCACGTGCGCACCCGAGTGGCGAGCCACGTGGGCGGCCACGCGTCCTCGACCGCAACCGACGTCGAGCACACGTGTGCCCACGCTGGCGCGGATTTGCCGCATCATGCGCCGCTCGAACAACTCTTGATTGCCCTTCACGCCGGCATGCTGGTCGAGCAGGGGCGGGAAGTACATCTTCTCCACGTTGCCCAGAGCGCAGAGGTGATTGAGGACGCGGTAGTAGTCGATGATGTGACCGTCATGCTTGCCGTTCTGATGGCTCCAGTCTCCGTCGAACAAGACGTAGGATTCCAGGAAGGCATCCAGATGGCACGGCTCGATGGAGTAGAGCCAGCGCAACGAACTGAGCCGGGTCTTCAAGGTGTAGAGATCGACGCCTAGTACACTCATGGTCGACAGCTCCTGCGGCGGCAGAGGGATGCCGCTACACCACCTTCACCCTTCCATGCTGGTTTGGAGCGCGCACGCATGGGCGGCCGCTGCCCCTGCTTTTCGTCCAAGACCGCACAATTGCGGGCGCCCACGGCGGCGCTGGCGCTGCATGAAATCGTCCGCGACTTGGGGTGAAGTGGACGCTTGAGCTGAACAATCGGTGTCGCGGCTCGTGTTAGGGACCGCCTCCCACGCAACCCCTTGGCCTCGAGGTTCCTCTCCCCATGCACGGCAAGTACATCACCCCCACCCTGGCGCTCGCCCTTACTGCCAACCTCGCCTGCGGGTGTCCCCCGGACCTCCAAGATCGGGGCGCGCTCGATGAAAACGACGGTGACATGCAGCCCGACGCGGGGGGCACCTGCCAATCGCTCACCATCGGGAACGGCAAGCTCGACCTGCTCTTCGTGATCGATAACTCGGGGTCGATGGCGCAGGAGCAACTCAAGCTCGCCGAGCAAATTCCTGGCCTACTGAGGAGCCTGACGATGGGTCAGGCCGCCGACGGCAGCACGTTCATGCCCATGCGCGACATCCACGTGGGCGTGGTCACCTCGGACATGGGCCTGAGCGGCAGCCAGCTGCAGTTGCCCCCGAGCTGCCTGGGCTTCGGCGATGATGGCGTGCTGCGCAAGGGCGGCGCGTCTTGCTCCAGCGCGGCGCCCTCGGGCTACCTGAGCTACACGCCCGAACAGAACAACTTCGAGCAGACACTCACCGACCTGTCGTGCCTGGCCGCGGTCGGAACCAGCGGCTGCGGGTTCGAGCAACAGCTCGAGGCCATGTACAAGGCGCTCGCTCCCGCCAGCGTAAAGACGTTCGGGCAAGGCACGGCGGGCCACGGCGACCTCGAGAATCAGGGTTTCCTGCGCGCTGATGCCGCGTTGGCCATCGTGCAACTGAGCGACGAGGAAGACTGCTCTGTGACTCCGCAGGGCGAAGTGCTCTTCGACGACCCCACCAGCCATCCGGCGGTGAGATTCCCTGGCACCTCGCAGAACCTCGGCCTCAACATCCGCTGCGCATACGGTGATCCCGACGAGCGCGAGAGCCAGGTCGAAAAGGCCGGCTTGATTCACCCGATCACTCGCTACGTGCAGGAGTTCAAGCGCGACGTGAAGCCCAACAATCCGGACAGCGTCGCGTTCATCGCCATCGTGGGGATCCCGGACGGCACCGAGGGCATGGCGCCGGCGGACATCTTGAATCACCCGAGCATGGGCTTCGCCGTGGATCCTCAGACAGGCGGCGGCGATCCCACCAACCGCAACACGGCGGCGCGCGATGTCTGTCGTCAGTGCGTCGGGTTGTCCGCTGAGGACTGCATGAAGCAGCCGGTGATCTCGCAGGATCAGAACGGAAGCTTCGTTTCCAATCCCCAGCTCATCACCGGCGCCAAACCCGGTGTGCGCTTCGTGAAGGTGGCCCAGGCCTTCGGCGAGCACGGCTCGGTGCGGTCGATTTGCGCCGAGAGCTACGCACCGGCGGTCGATCACCTGGTGCAGAAAATCGCGCAACTTCCGAGCGCCACGCCGGGCAACACCGGCTGCGCTCCTTGAGCGATTGAGCACGCGAGCGCGAAGCGGTAAACCCGTGTTGCTTCCGACCAGGACGACAAGCCCATGAACCCTGTCCGCATCGCGCTCGCCAACCTTCCCTACCCGAGCTCACCAACCGAGTCCCTCGAGCGCGCACTGAACGTGCTCCCCGAGGCGGCCGCGGCGGGCGCAGCCGTGGTGTGCTTTCCCGAAGCCTATGTGCCCGGCTATCGCTGTTGGCCCAATCGTCCGCGTCCCGCGCCGGACCCGGCGTTCCTCGAATCGGCTCATGCGGCGGTCGCACGCGCCGCGGGTGATGCGGGCATCGCGGTCGTGCTGGGCAGCGAGCGGATGGTGGCAGGGAAACTGCGCTTGACGGCGCTCGTGATCGCGGCCGATGGCCATGTGCTCGGCTATCAGGACAAGGTGCAGCTCGATCCGGGTGACGAAGACGCGACCTACGAACCCGGTAGCGAGCGCAGGCTCTTTCAAGTAGGCCCGCTTTGCTTCGGCATCGCCATTTGCCACGAGGGCTTTCGCTATCCCGAGACGGTGCGCTGGGCCGCTCGCCGGGGCGCACAGCTGGTCTTCCATCCGCACTACTCGGAGGCCGAGCCGGGCGCCTTCCGCCCCTCGAGCTACGCCGACCCGCGCAACAGCTTCCACGAGAAGGCACTGCTGTGCCGAGCCGCCGAGAACACGTGCTTCGTGGCCAGCGTGAACTGCGCGGGCGAGGGCTCACCCACCACGTCCGCGGTGGCGCGACCCGACGGCAGCCTGCTCTGCCATCAACCCTACGGAGTGCCCGGCCTGTTGCTCGCCGATCTCGACCTGGGTGAGGCGACCGGCACCTTGGCCAAGCGCCTGCGCCCGGGCTTCGACTAATCCTGCCAGCGCAACGATGCCTCGAAGTCCCGCAGCGCGTGCAACAACTCATCGCTGATCTGGTGCGTGATCCAGTGATCCACGCCCGCGAAGCGCTTCACCTGCAGGTGCTCCACGTAGTCCGGCAGGTGATCGAGCTGGCTCGCGGTGACGAAGCTGTCGTCGAGCCCCCACAGGACCAACGTCGGCGTGGTGATGGTGACGCCGGTGGGAAGCCGCACCTCGGGCTCGAGGTTCGCCTGGAACCATTTGCTCATGCTCGCCACCACATCGGGCTGTCCCCAGGCTGCGTGGTAGGCGTCGCGCTCTGCGGGGCTCAGGTGAGGTCCAAGCTGCAGCTCCACGAACCCGAGTGCAAAGTCGGCGAGGGGACCCGAGACCAGTGGCACGTAGTTGGCCGAGGCCTGAGCTTGCACGGAGTCGACCTCGGGATGCCCCCAGATGTCGGGATGGGGCCCGTTCATGACGACCAAGCCGCGCAGACGCTCGGGGTGACGATGCGCGTACACGAACGCGACGAGACCGCCCCAATCATGGCCCACCAGCAGCACCTGACGCTCCCCCGAGGCCTCGATCAAACCTTCGAGATCCGAAACCAGATGATCCACCAGGTAGGCGTCCACTTCGTTCGGCTTGTCGGAGAGGTTGTAGCCGCGTTGGTCGGGCGCGATCACTCGGAAGCCGGCCGCCGCGAGCGGCGCGGCCAGCTCGGTCCAGGCCAAGTGGAGCTCGGGGTAGCCATGCAGAAAGACGATCGCCGGCCCGCTGCCCTGACAAGCGACCTGGAGGTTGAGTTCGCCCACGTCCACCATGCTGGTGGCGAACCGGTCATCGGCGCATGGAAAGCGTGCCTGGTGCCGTAGGGGGCTCGGGCCCGCGTCCTCCTCGGCGCTAGCATCGACGACCTTTCCACCGCTTTCATCATCGGCAGCGCTTGATTCCGGGTCTTCGCCGACCGCGGCGGGCTCGACCTCGGCGTCCGACGTATTCGCGGGCGGGTCTCGATCGGGGTGATGGGGGACCTTGGTGCAAGCCAGGGAGGCGGAGCAGAGACAAGCGAAGCCAAGCGCAGCGTGGGGCGTCATGAGCACTCCAATCAGCGCACCATGGGGCCCGAGCGTCAGCCGCCACAAGCGATCAATCGTGACCTAAAGGTAAGAGGAGCTAATCTATCTACCGATGCAGCCCGTCTTGCCCCCCTTGAACTTCTTGCCTGCCTTCGAAGCCGCCGGTCGCCTGGGCAGCTTCAAGCAGGCCGCTCAGGAGCTCCACCTCACGCCCTCCGCTGTCAGTCAGCAGATGAAGCTGCTCGAGGGCGCGCTGGGGATCTCCCTGTTCGCCCGGGAGGGACGCAGCATCAAGCTCACCCAGGCCGGCGAGAGCTACCTGCGCGACGTGCAGCGCGTTCTCACGGACCTCGGCCTCGCGAGCAAGCGACTCCATGCGCGCAAGGAGAAGGGCGTGCTGCGCTTGAACACCATCGACTTCGTGGCGTACGAGTTCTTGGTGCCCCGCTTGGCCTCGTTTCGACAGCAATTTCCCGATGTGGAGCTGCGGCTCGAGACCAGCGTTAGCTTGATCGACTTCACCAACAGCGACGTCGACGCGGTGATCCGCGTGGGGGGCGGTCCCTGGCCGGGTCTCAACTGGATCCCCTTCGGCAGCGTCACCGCGACCCCGGTGTGCAGCGCCGACCTCGCGCGCAAGATACGCACCCCCGAGCAGCTGCTGACCCATCCGCTGATCGAGCTGCGCGGCCAGGAATATCGTGGCTGGCACGCACTCGCTCAGGGCCTCGGCCGCCAGGGGGCGCGTCTGAACATCACCACGTTCGATACCTACTTCGAGACCTTGCGCGCGGCCGAGGCGGGCCTCGGCGTGGCCCTGGCTGTGTTTCCGCTTACGAGCGAGTGGGTGCTGCGTCGACGCCTGTGCGTGCCGCTCGCGCAGCGCACGCCGCTCCCGGGCTCGATCGCGCTGGTGCATCCGCCCGTAACCAAGTTTCGCAAGCTGTTCGCGCCCATGGGCAAGTGGCTCGCGGACCAATACGCGGCGCTGCCCGCGCTGCCGGCAGGTCGCATCGTGAAGAAGTGACGCGGCTGGCGGACGGGGTGATCGCGATGGGCCGAGGCTCAGGAGGATTGTACTCGGGGCCGGGCACGACGTTACGATCGAAGACATGCGTTCATTGCAGGAGCAGGTCGCGGGCACCATCGCGCAGACCGATCCCATTCGTCGAAACCTGAAGATCACCCTCACCTACCACCGCATCCTGCATGCGATGAAGTCGTTGACCGGCGCCGTCGACGTGTCGTGGCCCGCCTACGCCGTGTGGGCGAGCCGAACCGTGGGCCACTACGTACGCGCCGAGGAGATCCCGAAGCTGGCACGAGGCTTCGTGGAGGAGGCCGACCTGGTGTCACGTTTTTTGGCGTCCATCGACGCTGATCGCGCGGAGCTCGGCGCGCTGCTGACCTTGCCAGCCACGTTTCTGCACGCGGCCATCGAGCAAGTGACCGAGGAGATCCCGGCGCAGCTCGGCGAAGGCAATCGTCTGGTGTTCGAGGAGCTGGGGCCGGCCTATATGACCTTCCTCGAAGCCTTCGCCAGCCACCCGCGCGGCGACCTCGGCGTGCTCGAAGCTTACCTCGCTCGCTATCGTCCTGGGCGCCCCGAAGACGGCGGGCAGACCATGCTGGCCCGCGCCTTCGCGGCTTACCACGAGGCCATGCGCGCGGAGCACCCGCAGCAGCGCGCGGAGTGGATGTTGCTCGCGAACCTCACCACCGGCTACCACGAGCAGATCCGGCTCCAGGGGCCCATCGCGAAGGCCCTCGACGCGAGGCTCTCGGAGCGCGTGGTGGCCCACCTCGAGACCACGGGCCATGGCATTTCGGCGAGCTTGTTGAGGAGCCTGGTGCGCGTGGCGCCGCACATCCTCGACGACGTGGAGCATGCCTGGCGCAACGCGGCCACCACGTTCTTCATGACCCTGAGGTTGCCGGACGCCGAGTTTCGCCTGGGCGCCGACGTGCCGCCGCTGCCCGACGGTCGCGCCTTTCCCCTCGACGTCACCAACCTCTCGCTGCCCGATCTCCACACGTTGCTAGCGGAGCTCGACCAGACGCCGAACGCACTGCGGGGCTCCCGGGCGCACGACTGGAGCGTGCTCGGCGACCGGATGAACTTCATCGTCGACGTGTTCCGTTCGCGACAGCAGCATGCACCGCTGTTCGACCCGCCGTTCGACGCCGCGCAGATGGCGGAGATCGACGCCGACCGGCTGCCGGGCGGTGAGCTGTTTTGAGTCCTTTCAGGGCTGAAGCAAGAGGTCCGACGAGACTTGAAAGCGCTGCACTCGCATCGCTCCCATTTCTCCCACCAGCAGAAACGATTCAACGACCTGATCCGCCTTCGCATAGCGGGTCTTGAAAGCCAACTGGACGCGCCAGCCGGGACCTGTTCCCACGTTGCGATTCCAAGCCAGGCTCTTCGGATCGAAGGTGAAATCTCCGCGCGGCCCAAGGCGCTCATTCACCAGCCGGAAGATCATGAAGACCCGCTGAACCTCCTCGGGAGGCCAGTCAGCCGTGTGGGCGCGAACGCAAGCCTCGTCCAATGCCAAACCACAGCGGAAAAAGGCATTGCTTTGGGAGATTGCCTCGTCACGAATCTCGTCGATCTTCCCGAAGCTGGCAGCGAAATTAATGGCCATGATCGCGCCCAAGAGGGCGATCACGGAACCGAGAGCGATGAGAACCTTGAGGAGGCACCCCCCCTTCGTGCCCCGCCGACGATCCTGAGGAGAGATTGAGAGAACCTCGCGCGGTTCAGCCATTGGCAGGAGTATGCAGGAAGCGGACGTAGTCGTTCCGGAAAAGTTAGACCGCCTTGTAGACGAGCACAGGCTCGAGCCGTCGCGGTCTTTTTTGCTTCCTCGACGTATCCTTTGGGGGCCCTCGCGTGTCGTCCTGCCATGAGTCCATCGTCCAAATCCGCAAACCCGCCCCCATTGCCCGAGGCCGTCGGCCAGACCTGGCGCGCCTTTCTCGAGCAATACGAGCCGCTTAGGCCCGAGCTCTACCGCTATTGTCGCTATCTGACCCGGAGCCCTTGGGAAGCGGACGACCTGGTGCAAGAGGCGCTCATGCGCACGTTCGTGACCCTGGGTTGCATCCATCAGGAGGTCCACAACCCGCGTGCCTGGCTGTTTCGAATCGCCTCGAACCTGTGGCTGAATCGCCTGCGCGACGAGCGCGAGATTCCCGTGGCCACGACGCCGCAACCCGAGGCATCCGAGGCCGACGCGCGAGCGACTCGTGAGGCCGCTGGCGTACTCATCGCGGGTCTCGCGCCGCAAGAGCGGGCTGCCGTGGTGCTCAAGGATGTCTTCGACATGAGCCTCGAGGAGACCGCCGATGCCCTCTCGACGAGCGTGGGCGCGGTGAAGGCTGCACTGCATCGGGGCCGCGGCAAGCTGGCCGATCCCGAGCCGAGCTATACGGCGCTGCCCGCTCCCGCCGTGCTCGACGCTTTCTGCGCGGCCTTCAATGCGCGTGATCTCGAGCGCGTGACCTCGCTCTTGCTGGAGAACGTGGTGCTCGAGTTCCCGGGCCTGTCCCTGGAGTACGGCGTCGAAACAGCCAAGCGCGGCTCGCTCTCGGGGGTGTTGTACGGCAATCCGTCCTCCGACTTCAGCGGCATCGCGCCGGCCTACCGCGAGGGCATCGGCTCCACGCCGCCACGCCTCGAGCTGCGCTGCCATCGCGGCGAATGGCTGATGCTCGGCTGGTTCGAGCACACCGAAGGCGACGCCGTGCGCGCCATCTCGCGGGTCACGCTGGTAGGGGACCGCATTGCGCACTTGCGCACCTACTTGCATGCTCCCGACGTCCTGGCCGAGCTCTGCAAGGAACTCGCCGTCCCGTTCCGAAGCAGCGGATATCGCTACTGGTGGTGAGGGATCCATGCGAGTTTTGTTGCCATGGTTGCGCGCCAGCTTGATGGGCGCGCTGGTGATGTTCGCATGGGGCGCGTTCGCGCACATGCTGTTGCTGAAGGGCGCCGGCTTCGCCCGCTTGGATCAGGAAGACGCCGTGATCACCGAGCTCGCGCGCGACATCGGCCGGGAGGGGCTCTACTTCTTCCCGAGCCTCGACTTCGAGCGCACCAGCACACCCGCGGAGAACGCCGCCTGGGAAGCGAAGTTCGCGCGCGGGCCCACCGGACTGGTGCTGTTTCATCCGGCGGGAGATGCGCCGGTGTCGCTCCGGAAGCTGACGCGGCAGTTCTTGAGCGAGTGGCTGGCCGCGCTCGTCGTGGTCTGGGTGCTGTCCCTCGTGGTGGCGCCGTACTGGAAGCGCGTCCTTTTGACAGGAGCGCTAGGCGCCTTCGCGTGCCTCTCGGTGAGTGCCCTGTACTGGACCTGGTATGGATTCCCCACGGCGTTCTTCTTGGCTCAGTGCGTGGACAAGGTGCTTGGCTGGACCCTCGCGGGTGCGCTGATCGCGCGGCGCCTGCCGGGCTGAAGCCCCGCGTCTCGCTTACGGAGCAGGCTCCTGCGCGTGGGTGGTCGCTTGAGTGGCAGGCTCACCGTTCGCGGCGACGGGTGGATTCGCGGGCGTGAGCTGCTCGCTGCGTCCGCCTTCGTAGACCGCGATGGCCCAGAGCTCCGGTTCGTAGGCGCCGCCGGGCACGGACGAGTTCCAGTCGAGGTTGAGCCAGATGGGACATTCCTCGGAGCTGCGGTAGGCGATGGTGCTGGGAACCTTGCCGCTGATGTATTGCTTGAAACGCGTCTTGTAGTGGGTGATCAAGGCCTTGGCGACCTTGGGTGCCTCTCCCTGCACGCAGGCCTCGGCGTAGGCGTGACCGCCCTTCGGGCCGTCCATCATGATCACGCGCGCCTTGCCGCCGATGGCTGTGATCATGGAGACCAGCGTGATCGCGAAGTCGTCGCAGTCGCCGACGTAGCCGTTCTCGATGGTCTCCTTCGCCGTGGCGAAGTACTCGCGGCCCTCCGGGTCGTTCACGTAGCGCCAGCGCTGGCGCACTGCGGCCCAGATCTCGGCGACCTGCTCCACATGGAACGGGCCCTGATTGCGCGCCGCGATCTTCACCGCCGTGTTGCGCGTGACCGGGTCCATGGGATCGATGGCGGCAGTGAGCTTGAGCACCGTGGGATCCGTCGACGGCTGCGCGCCCGGCTCGACCGGAGGCTTCGCCTCGGACGCTGTGGCGAGCGTGGATTCGGGACGCGCGCCCAGAGCGCCCGAAGACGCCAGCTGATACGCGGCACCGCAGAGACCGCCGATCACCACCAGTCCGAGCGTGAGCAGGAGCGGACTCACGGAGTTGCCGCGCGGCTTGGTATCCGTGCGCAAGGTGGCCTTGCAGGCCGGGCAGTGCAGCTCCTTGGGAACCGGTCCCGCGGCAAGTTGGCCGACGTGACCGCAGTTGCCGCAGACGAAGGATGGGGAGCGCATGGCGGGCATCACCAGTGTGCGCGCGCCCACCCCCGCCTTGAGCAAGACCCGCAGGCCCTCATGGCTCCAGGGCAGGACGACCTCGCCGATGGTGATCTCTGCGCCCGGCCGCGTCTTCGCCTGCCGCACGCGCTGGCCATCCACGAACGTCCCGTTGGCGGACGAAAGATCTTCGACGATCAGCGAGGTGCCGGACCAGGAGAGCCGTGCGTGGTGGTTCGAGACCGTCGGATGGTCGAGCACCACATCGTTGTCACTGGCTCGTCCGATCGTGGCGTAGATGCGTTTGGCCATCGAAGCCCTACTCTAGCGCGCCGAGCCGGGTGTCGTCGGCGGTCTGGCGAGAACGACCCAAGTCCCTCACTGGCAGGCCTTCTCGCAGTTTCCCGCGCAGCATTTCCGGGTCTGGCCCACGCACTTGTGGCCGCAACTTCCGCAGTTGTTGGTGTCCACCATCAGGTCGAAGCCCTCATCCACCATGCCATTGCAGTTGTCGTCGGCGTGGTTGCAGAGCTCGGGCAGCATCTCGCAGCTGATGCCCGTGCCGGCATCTTTCCCCGCGTCGCTCCCGGCATCCACGCCCGAAGGCGGCAGGCCGGAGTCGCGCTGCGAGGTGCCGGAGTCGACGTGAGTGCTCGCATCCATCTCCGCGAGAGAACCGCCGTCCCCGGAATGCTCCTCCTCGAACACCCGGGGCTCGTCTCCCGACCAGTCCTTGAGCGACACCGGATCCAGGTCCGCAGACTGGCAGCCGTACTCGGTGCAGGTCTGCTCTCCGCAAGACTGCGTCAGACAGGAACGCACCAGATGCATGGGTAGCACCAACGTATGGCCGGTTCGAAACGCGAGGTGCGCGTCCCGCTGCACGAGCACGCTGCCGGCATGCTTCCCGATCACGCGCACGTTCACAGGAGACAGGGGCCCTTCCTGGTGCACCAAGCCGAGGCTGCGCGGTAGCGCAGGTTGCCCGGGCCCCAAGGCAGCGGTCGCTTCCTGGCTCTTGCCGCCGGGACCATCGATGTGCATCACGATCTCGTCGAGCTCGTCTGGCACGCGCAGGTCGCTATCCACCACCAGCATGATCTGGGTGCGCGCCAGCTCTTCCGGCGCGCATGCCGAGAGCCCCATCGCAACCAGCAGCGAACCTAGCCAACGCCTCACCATGTGAGCACTCCGGTGTCGCCCTGCAAGGGCTCCTGATGGGTCTCGGCGGGCTTGGAGAGTATGATCGCGAGCGTGGCACCGATGCCCGCGGCGACGACGCCAGCGGCGATCCCAATCCAGCGCCGCCGCTTGCGGCGCGCGTGATCCTCGTCGTCGCGCTGGCTGGAGTCCACGGTGAGCGCGGGGGGCGGCGCGGAGTCGCGCACGGTCGAGACCTGGATTTGGGTGGCCTGTTGAAGGTCCGTGACCACCACGCTCACGTCCACCAGCGCCGCCGTGCCCACGGGGATGTCGATTTCGCGACGCGAAAGGGTGGTCTCCGCGCGGCTGGCCACGACCTCGTGCTTGCCGGCGGGCACGGCCTGGGGACGCCCCACAAGAACCGGGTCGAGCGGCACTCCGTCGACCTGAATGCCCAGGTCCGTCTGTGAGGCGCTGGTGATCACGGTCAGTCGGGCTACCTGGGTGTGGAGCGATGCCTCGAGCTGACGGGCGCGCTCTCGCACGGGCTCCGGCGTGGTCTCGTTGGCGAGCACGCTCTGACAGCGGTTGTAGGCCTCGTCGTACTGGTGCAGCTCGTAGAGCGCGGCGGCCAGGTTGTACTCCACGGGAGGAGCACTGCGAATGCTGAGCGCTTCGGAGAAGGCCTCGGCCGCAGCGGAGAAGTTGTGGCGCTCGGCGAGCTGCAGGCCGCGTTGAAAGAGCTGACGCGCACGCTCGAGCTCGGGGTCGTTCGTCACGGCGGGTGGTGCCGACGCCGAGGAAGGCGAGGCGTGGTCGGGCTGGCCCGCATCCTGCGCGTGTGCGCCGCTCAGTGACGGCGGCGACAACAGGCACGAGACGCAGACCAGGAGCGAAACACGAGCAAAGGTCCGGAGCATGAGGCTTCGCGCGAATGCGTACACGACTCGAGCCTAGGTTAGAAGCCCGGATCGGCGACGAAGCCAGGGGAGGAACGTCTCCGTGGCCGCGCGGGAGCAGGGGTGACGGGCGCCGGACGGGCGACAGGTGCATCGGGGCTTGCGGGTTCGACCTCGGCTGGCTCGGCGACTCGTGGTTCTGGAGCGGCTGCCACGGGCGCTTCCGGCGCCGTGGTCCGTGGCTCGGGCGCGGGCTGAGCAGGAGTCAGGCCCGGCACGGGGGCGGGCGCCGGCTGTGCAGCGGCAGGGCTCGGCGTGGCAGCAGCGGGCGGTTTGGCTGCGACCTGGGGCTCGATGGCCCTCGAATCGGTGCGTGCCGTCCAGGCCAATAGGCCAGCCATCACGATCACCACTAGCGCCAACACGGGCCACAGACGGCGCCCGGCCGGGCGCGTCGACGGGAGCGCCTGCGGCGCAGCGTGGCTCGCCGGTGTGGGCAATGCTGGAACTTCCGGGACCGCCCGGACCGTCGACTCCTCCGCGAGCTGCTCGTTGCGTGCGAGTCGCTCGATGATCTCGGGGCTCGTATCCAGTCGAGGAGCATCGCTCTGGCCCTCGGGAAACAGGTTGGCCATCAGCGCAGCCACGTGGCGATTGCTGACGACCTCCTGGGAGTGCGCCAGGAAACCCTCGAGCGCCTCCTGCAACTCGCCTGCGCTTTGAAAGCGCGCCGCCGGCTCGCGCGCGAGCGCCTTCTGTACGATGTCGTCGAGCTCGCCGGGTACGTCCGCGCGCAGCTTGCTCAAACTCGGGATCGGCTCCTTGAGCAGCGCCTTCAAAGTGGCGGTCAGGTTATCGCGCCGAAAGAGTCGCGTACCACTGAGCATCTCGAACAGACATACGCCGAGGGCGAACACATCGACGCGCGCGTCGAGCGGCTTCTGCAGCACCTGCTCGGGCGCCATGTAGCCCATCTTGCCCTTGATCATGTCGGAACGAGAGTCGGCCTGCGGATCCGAGACCTGAGCTACCCCGAAGTCCAGCAGCTTCACGGCGCCGTCGTGGCGCAGCATGACGTTCTGGGGCGTGACGTCCAGGTGCACCACGTTGAGCGGGCGGCGTCGCGCGTCACGGGCCGTGTGAGCGTATTCGAGCGCTCCCGCTACCTGGGCCGCGATGCCAGCAGCCAGCACCGGCGAGAGCTTGATCTTCTTTCTCTCGAGCTGAGCGGCCACGTCGCGCAGCGACACACCGTCGATGTACTCCATCGCGATGTAGAAGTCCGTCTGCCACTTTCCGAACTCGTACACGTGACAGATGTTGGGATGCACGAGCAGGGAGGCCGTGCGCCCTTCACGCAGGAACAGCTCCTCGAAGTAGCGCTCGTCGGCTTCATTCGTGGCCTGACGACGCAGGAGCTTGAGCACGGTGTGGCGCACGGTGCCGCTCTGCACGGTGTCGCGGCACAGGAAGATCTCTGCCATGCCGCCCACTGCGATGCGGCCCAGCACCTCGTAGCGCCCCAGCTTCGCGAGCGGCGGTGGCAGAGACAGTGAACGCCTGCCAGGCGCGTCCGATTCGGGCAGGCTCGGCTCGGGAAGCTCGGGCGCCGCGTTGTCGTTCGACGGCGCGAGCGCGACCGCCTCGCTGGGTACGAGCGGAGGCCCCGGCACGCGCGCGCGCACGCCGCTGGCGCCCGTTGGACGCGAGGGTGCAAGGTCGCGCAGGTCGCGCGGCGATCGTTCCATCCGCTGAGGGTACACGGATTCCTTGAGGCGCCGATCGCACGAATGAGGTCCTGCGAGTGTTTCTTACCGAACGGAATCGCAAGCGCGCCCACGCTCGCGCGTCAGTTCCTATGGTCGGCGCCCCACTCTCTCGCAGTCATGCACACATGACGGCCTGCACAGCGCCACTAGCGCAGTTCGACGCCATGACCGGGGTCGCCAGCGAAGCTCAGCTCGGGTCCGCGCTCCGCATAGCCACCCGCGAATGGGTCGCTCGCGAGCAGAAAAGCCGTGTCGAGATCCACATAGTCGGCGCCGCCCAGCGCGCAGGCGAGATGTCCCATGCTCGCCATACCCAGACGCGTCTCCACCATGCCGCCGCACATCACACGCAAGCCGAGTTCCTGGGCCCGCTGGCCGATGCGCAGGGCCGCCATGAGTCCGCCGCTCTTGGCCAGCTTCAAGTTCACGCCCCCAGCCGCGCCAGCCGCGTATATGCGTTCGAGGTCCTCGAGGGTGCGCACGGATTCGTCGGCCACCACGGGCACGGACGCGGCACGGCTCAGCGTCGCCATCCCGACCAAGTCATCGCGCGCGCACGGCTGCTCGAAGCACTCGAGGACGATGCCGGCGCGCTGGACGCGTTCGAGCAACCACAGGGCCTGATCGGCCGAGAACGCCGCGTTGGCGTCGAGCCGAAAGCGCGCGTCGCCGAGGGCCGAAGCGATGTCCGTGAGGGCGCGTAAGTCCTGGTCGATCGCCTTGCCGATCTTCACCTTGAAGACGCGAAAGCCGTTGGCGTAGTGATGCCGCGCGAGCTCGAGCATGTGTGCGGGCTCCCCGATGGGAAGCGTGATGTCGGTGTAGAGCACGCGTGGTGGTGCACCCGTGAGGAAGCTGCACAAGGGCTGGCCGACCAGGCGCGCCCACGCGTCGAGCAGGGCACATTCGAGCCCCGCGCGAGCCACGGGGCGTGACGCGAGGTCGCCCGTCTCGAGCTCCGTCGCGAGCTCTGCGCTGGTCGACCAGGCGCGCCCCACGAACGCTGGCACTGCGTCTTGTAGCGCTGCCAGCACATCGGGCTGGTCTTCCGCGGTGACCGGAGGTAGAGCGGCTGCTTCGCCGAGCCCGGTGGCCCGCGCACCTTGGGCGTTCGCGAGCGTCGCCCGCACCAGCACGGCGCGCGTGACGTCGATTCTACCCGTCGCGATCACGAAAGGTTCGAGCAGAGGCACACTCAGCGGTGTCACTTCGATCCGCTCGATGGTCACGCGCATGACTGCGCATTATAGGCGCGCTGCGCCGCGCGCAGGAAGGGCGCGTAGGGGGGCTGTGCCGCCGCGCGCGCATGCGCTGGATGAGCAGAGCCCCGATTCCCCCGGCGGAGGTGGTGCCGGCGGTGACCATGACGACGGCGGCGAGGCAGGCTGGACACATGACGGGCCTCCTTACCGAGCACACGGGCGCGCGCTGACCAGTTGAAACGCAGTGTGGGTCATGACGTGTCTCCTTCCGCGGATGGTGAGCCGAGGTCTTCTCCAGGGATCTACGGCCACCCGAGGGATTGCGGGGAGTAACAAGTCCGGCGCGAACGGGGTCCACGCGTGGACACGCGCCCTGCTGGCGTCGATAATGGAGATGATGGACACGCCGCTCGCCGCCGCCGCCCGCGCGCTCTCCGAAGGCGACCCACTGCGCGCGCTCAAGCACGTTGCATTGCGCGACGACGCCCAGGCCGTGGCCATGCGCGCCACCGCACTGGCGCAGCTCGGCGAGTATCGAGAAGCCAGGGAACTCTTCAAGCGGGCCGCCAAGGGCTTCAGCCAGAACCACGCCATCGCCCGTGCGCGCTGCGTGGTGGCGCTGGCCGAGGTCGCCCTGGCCATGCGAGAGCTCTCGGTGGCCGACGCGGGTCTCGGTCGCGCCATCGAGGTGCTCGAGCGGCATGGTGACGCCGCCAACGCGCGCTACGCGCAGCTCCTCCACGCGCGCTACGCGCTGGCACTAGGGCACGTGGGGCTGGCGCAGGAGCGCCTCGCGGCCATCGAGGTCCCGAGCACCGCACACGTGCTGCGCGCCCTCACGGAGCTGACGCAGACCGAGGTGGCCGTGCGTCGGATGCAGCCCGCCGTCGCCAGGAAGGCCCTGGCCGCCGCTGGCCAGGCCGCGCTGCGCGCGCAGGTGCCGACGCTCATCGCAGAAGTGCGCACGGCCAAGCTCACGCTCGAGCGTCCGGTGGCGCGGCTCGTCGACGCGGGCAACAGCGAGCCGTTGGCGCTCGATCAGGTGGCGGAACTGCTGCAGGGGCCGCAGCTCGTGATCGACGCCTGCCGGCGCTGCGTGCGCCGCGGGGACCTACGCGTGTCCTACGCTACCCGCCCAGTTTTGTTCGCCCTGGTGCGGCAACTCGCAGAAGCCTCGCCCCGCGAAGTCAGCCGCGAAGCGCTGATCCGGGCGGCCTTCGGTATCCAGCGTCCCAACGACTCCCTGCGTGCGCGCCTGCGCGTCGCCGTGGGTCGCGTGCGCAAACAGCTCGCCGAAGTGGCGAGCCTGGAGGCCACGCCGAGCGGCTTCGCGTTGCTGCCTCGTCAAAGCTCGCTGTGCGTCTTGCTTCCGCCCTCCGACGACGCGACCTCGAGCCTGCTCGCGCTGGTCTCGGATGGCGAAGCCTGGTCCACCTCCGCGCTGGCGTTGGCGCTCGGGGCCAGCCAGCGCAGCGTACAGCGGGCCCTGGGCGCGCTGCGGGAATCAGGCAAGGTCGAGAGCGTTGGACACGGCAAGAATCGCCGCTGGCTCGCGCAGCCCATCCACCCGTTCGCGACACACATGTTGCTCCCGCTGGCGTCGCCTCGTTCCTAGTTTGGTGGCACCATTCATGGCATGGCCAAGCACAAGCCCAGCGAGCCGGCCCAGGTGGTCCGCGAATACGGTCCCTTCCGAGCCAACGAAGTCGTTCACGGCGTGAGCTTCGACGGGGAGCGCGTGTGGTTCGCCACGGGCAAGAAGCTGCGCGCGCTGGACCCTGCGCGCGGAGAGGTCACGCACGAACTCGATGCCGTGTGCGACGCAGGCACGGCGTTCGATGGCACGCACTTCTATCAGCTCGGTCAGGGCCGCATCCAAAAGCTCGACGCGCGCACGGGGGAGGTGATCGCCAGCTTTGCGTCCCCGGGCGAAGGCCGCGACGCAGGGCTGACCTGGGCCGAGGGCAAACTCTGGATCGGCAAGCACGACACTCGCAAGATCCATCAGATCGATCCGACCACGGGTGCCCTTCTGCGAACGCTCGAGTCCAACCGCTTCGTCACCGGCATTACCTGGGTCGATGGTGAGCTCTGGCACGGCACCCTGGAGCAAGGCGCGAGCGAACTGCGCCGCATCGATTCCCAGGGTGGCGAGGTGCTCGAGAGCCTCAGCATGCCCGCGGGGGTGCACGTCACGGGGCTCGAGTCCGATGGTGCCGATCTGTTCTACTGCGGCGGCGGCGAGAGCGGAAAGCTGCGCGCGGTGAAGCGCCCACGGAGTCGTTGATCACGAACGCGCGGCGCCGAGAGCACGGCGAACCAGCGGGAAGGGATAGTTCGCATAGCTGAACTTGCCGCAAATGAGACCCGCCTCGTCGAAGTGGAACACGTCGAGCCCCTCCCAGCCGAACTGCCTGCCCATGCCGAGACCGAGCAACGCATGCAGCACGCGCAGCTTGCCGAACGCTGGCTTGGCGGCACTCAAGTCATGGCGACAGGTCCAGCGGATGGTCATCTTGCGCGCGACCAGATCTTCGAAGCGGTCGTGCTCCTCGAAGTGCATTCGGCCGTAGGCGCCGCGGAACTGGGGCTCGAAGGCCGCGCGAATCGCGCGCGGTCCGCGGTGCGCACTGCCATCACCGGGCAAATAGAGCGCGTCCGACGAGAAGAAGCCCATCACGGCGTCGAGATCGTTGCGGTTGAATGCGGCCACGAAGGCGTCGATGGTTTGCTGCTGCTGGTTCATGGAGTCATCGCCTCAGAGCTCAAATCCGAATCCCTTGCAAAGTTGGACGCTCAAGCATGACTCGGCCACGGGAATTGCTTGCCTCACAGCGTGCTCGCGATGGAAGTTCGGGAGGCCGTCGTCCCGTCCGGCCTCGAGGTCGCAGATGCTTTCCAAGCCCCATGCTCTCCTGTTGCTCCTTGCGACTGGGTGCGCGCAAGCCACCGACAACCACAAGCCCGGCTGGTCTGGACTCTACGACGGCGGCGATGGCGATGGCGATGGCGATGGCGACGGAGATGGAGACGGAGACGGAGATGGAGACGGAGATGGCGATGCTCCAATCAAGCCCGTTCGAGACGCCGGACGATCGCCCCCCGATGACGCCGGCGGTCCGGACGCGGGCAGCGACGCCGACTCGGGCCCGCCCTCACCTTGCGCCGATGGGGATCAGGATGGCGTGAGCGACTGCGTCGAGGCCGACGACGGCGACGACTGGACCGACCCCGCGGTGTTCAACGGCGTGCGCGTGCGCTGGCGCCAGCAGTGCAGCAACGTGGGCGCCTGCAGCGAGAACGACTCACGCAGCAAGGTCGAGGCGTGCATGACGGGGACCGTCCGCGAGGAGAAGGACCAATACGCCGGCTGGGACTGGGAGGATCCGCCGGACGACCTGTGCAACGACAAGTACGGGTTTACCCCGGCATGGACGCAGTGCAGCACGGCCTGGCAGGCCCAGTGGCTGGGCTTCGTCCATCTAAAGGCCGCGGGCCACCACTGCTTCGCCATCGCAGGAGACACTGCGGAAGGGTGCGGCGCGTTGTTCTTCGACGCCGAGGACACCCCGGCCCAGAGCAACGCGGCGGCTCGCTGCTACGACGTGCAGGCCGGCGTCTATCCCATCATGTGGCACTACACGATGGACAACGGCTCGCATTCCTCGTTGCACGTGCGCTACTGCTTCGACACCACCGCCGACTGCACGCCCACGACCGCGCTGCCCGCTTCGCTGCTGCGCGTCACCAAGCCCTAGAGCGGCGAGCTCACTCGCGCCAGAACAGCTTCCAGGGCTTGTTCTTGAGGTCCTTCAAGAACTCCGAGAAGTCATCGTACATCTCGCCGTTCATCAGCAACTGGCCCACCGTGCCCTCGCCGCGCTTCATCTCGCCGAGCGCCTTGTTGGCGTCGTTGATGGCGACCTTGGAGCGATCGGCCACGCTGGCGACCGTATCGATGGTGGACTTGATCTTCACGCGCTCGGCTTCGCCGAACATGTCGTTTACGCTGGCACGCACTTCCTTCACGAGGGGCGTGGCCTCTTGCATCGTCTTGTCCACGCGGTTCACCAGGTTGCGGACCTTGGGGCCCTCGACGTAGTCCTCGCGCACGTCACGCACGAAGGTCACGGCGTTGCCTGACATGTCCTCCATCTTGCCGACGAAGGCGTCGAGCTTCCCGCCCTCATCGCCGATGGCCGTGTTGGCGCCCTTGATCATGTCGCCCGCACTGTGGAACAGGTCGGAGATCTCGTCCTTGTTCTCGCGCACGCCCGAGACCATGGTGTCGAGCAGCTCGTATCCCATGGCCAGCGCCTGATCGAGGCGCGGCGGATCGATGCCCACCACCAAGCTGTCCGGCGCCAGCACGGGCTTGTCATCCGAGCCGGGATCGATGGCCAAGAAGGACTCGCCCAGGATGCCCGAGGACGTCACGTAGAAGCGCGCGTCCTGGTGGATGGACTGCTGGACGTCGTCGTTGATGCGCACCTGCGCGCGCACGAGCGGGTGCTTGCCCGTCTTGGGTTCGAACTTGCCGCCCAGATAGTGCAGAGCCTGCACCGTGCCCGCGTCGACGCCGGCGATGCGCACCGCCGCACCGGGCTTGAGCGAGCCTGGATCGTCGAAGTCGACGTTTACCTGGTAGCCGCCCTTGAAATTGATGCCTCCCACGATGATCAGGAACCCTCCCATGATGACCGCAGCCACCAACAGAAGCAGGCTGACCCTGACCTCCAGCGAAAAGCCCTTCAAGCAGCACCTCTCCTCTAAGTGATCCCGGTCAAGCCCCCGGGATGAGTGAACTATCCCTAGCGGCCTTCGCAAACTCCGTCCATCGGCTGCTTGTGCCCGCCAGTGAACGAAATCTTGACCCTTCGGCGCAGGCTATCGCACATGACCGCTTCCAAACCCAAGCGAAAATCTCGACTCTACGGGAAAACCGAAGCGAATCGCGGCGATAGCAGGGTCTCGCGGGAAAGCGCCCATGTCAGCGGCATGACAGCCGAGGCCCCCCTTCCCCCCGCGAGCGACGTGTCGCGTTCCCCGCGCGTCCCCCGGCGGCTGGCCCCGGTCGGCCTCGGCCTCGCCACCGCTTGTGAGCCAGTCCACGTAGACCCGTTCCCGGGAAGGAGGCGTTCGGTCCCGACACCAAGTCGCTCGGATTCGGTCACGTCTGCGTCAAGCGCGTCGGCTACGGCCCGGGTGTGAAGGTCGCTGCCCTGTTCGTCGCCGTGCTTTGCTATCTGGGTCCCACGCTTTCAGCCCGGGCCCATCCCGGACACGCGGGCTCGGAGCGGCTCATCAAGCTCGACCTGGCGTCGGCTCCGGCCCGGATCGCCTATGGCCTGGTGCTGTCGGTGCAGGATGCCGCGCCACTCCGGCAGCGGGCCGACCAGAATGGCGACGGACAGGTGAGCGAGGCCGAGGGAGGCGCGCTGCAGGAAGCCCTGACGCGCGAGCTGTTGGCAAACCTTCGGCTGTGCCAGGGACCTGATCCAAGCGCGATGTCCTGTGCGAGCGCCGAGTCGAGCCAAGTGCTGAGCGCCGTCGCGACGGGCTGGCCCAAGCCCGAGGCGGCGCTGGCCTTGAGCTGGGAGGTGCAGCTCGAGCTGGCCGAAAACAGCGCGGCGATGCGCGTGGAAGACGCATGGAACCTGGTGGAGGTCGGCTCCACGTCGGGCCAAATCGAACCGAACCCGGAGCATGTCCTGGCGCGAGCGGGCGCTGAAGGCACGGGGCAGAGCGAGCCGGTGGCGCTCGAGGTGCTGTGGCCGGGCTCGAGTGTGGCGGATGCAGGGGCCCCGATTCGTCCCCCTGTGGCGCGCGTGTTGTTCGCGGTGTGGGTGGCACCGTCGATCTTCGGCTCCAGCTTGTCGGGACCCTGGTGGTTGCTGGGCGGGCTCGCATTCGGGGGCGGTGTGGCGACCGCGCTGTTCATGAACCGACGCCGCGACCCCAAGACGCCCTAGCTGCTCTCGATAATCGCGCACGCCTCGTCGAAGGCACGCCCGTCGTCGCGCTGTCGCGGTTGCGGCACGACGCGCACGCAGTGCGCCTTCGAGCAAGCGAAGTGCAACTCAAACGCTACCTCCTGTTCGAACGCAATTCGATACAACCCCGGCAGACCTCGGGGCCGTTGTGTGCGGACCCCTGAAAACTAGGGAGACAAGGCATGTCCTTCATGAAGTCCGTCGCTTCCTGCACCCTGCTCGTCCTGGCCTCGAGCGGCTGCGCCGACCTCGATGAGTCCGACGTCGGCGAGAACAGCCAGGCCCTCACGGCCTACGACGTCTACCTCGGCAGCTTCCACGGCCACTCGAACTACTCGGACGGCGACAACCCGCCCCGCGATGTCTTCAACTGGGCCAAGAGCGCCGGGACCTTCGACTTCTACATCCTGAGCGACCACGCCGAGCTGCTGACCAACAGCGAGTGGAGCGGCATCGCGAGCCTGGCGGACGAGTTCAACCAGGACGGCGTGTTCACGGCCATCCGCGCCTTCGAGTACTCGAACCCGCTCAACGGCCACGCCAACGTGTTCAATACCAGCGGGCGCAAGGCCTGGTTCTTGAGCTCCAACAGCTCCTTCTACGACTGGGTCGATGCCAACAACGGCCTCGGTCAGTTCAACCATCCCGGCGACAACGGCGACTTCAGCAACTACGCCATGGTCGCCAAGGTCTCGGACAACTTCCGCCTGATGGAGACCGCCAACGGCGGCGACAAGAACCGATCGGGCAAGTACATCGGCTACTACAACTCGTCCCTGGCCAAGGGCTGGAAGCTCGCGCCCACCGCCAACCTTGACAACCACAGCCTGACCGACTCGGGCATTCGCACGGGCGTCCTCGCCAGCTCGCTGACGCGCGCCGGCGTGCTCGAGGCGATGCAGGCACGCCGCGTGTTCTCCAGCGACGACCTGTACATCGAAGTGCGCTTCAGCATGGGCAACCACTGGATGGGTGAAGTGGTCAGCCAGCCTGCCGGCACCGTCACGTTCAACCTGGCGGTCACGAGCGACGAAGTCATCACGAACATGGAGCTCGTCGTGAAGGGCGTCAGCGTGGCTAGCTTCCAGCCCAACACCGACTTGGCCAACTGGAGCCCTACCCTCAACGTGACCGCCGACACCTACGCTTACGCCAAGGTCACGGAGGCCGACGGTGACGTGTCGCTCTCCGCGCCCATCTGGATCGACGTCCCCTGAGAAAACATCAGCTCCCCGAATCGCATCGTCGAGCGGGGACTGCTGGACGCCGCGGAGCGCGCTCAGCTGCGCGCGGGGTGCCCGATTCCGCGGGTGACCTCGCTCAACATCCCTCGCAACCAGGTGTGCCCGGGTTCCTCCGTGAAGCGCTCGTGCCAGGTCATGTTGACCTGGTGCACGGAGAGCTTGACCGGCGCGGGCAGCGCCACGAGCTCGAAGTGCTTGGCGCCAAGGTCCGCGAGCGCCGCGGGTGCGGTCAGCACCAGATCGCTGTGGGCCACGATAGCCAGCGCCGACCCGAAGTGAGGCAAACGCAGCGCGATGCGGCGTGACAATGCGAGCTCCGCCAGCGCGTGGTCGACGGGACCCGGCCCTTCCCCGCCGGGCGACACCAACACGTGCGGCAGGGCCACGTAGCGCTGCAGGCTGAGCGGCGAGCTCGCGCGAGCGCGGCCTGGCTTCGCGCGCAGCAACGGGTGTCCCTTGCGCAGCAGGCAGACCGACTTGTCGCGCAGCAAGGTGCGCTGGCAAAGCCCCGGGGTTCCACCGGCTGAAGCGTCGCCCGGCGGCCCCATGCGCGGCACCACGGCGAGATCGAGCTCGCCGGCCTCGAGCTGTTGGCCCAGCGCACGCGGGTTCACGGGCAGCACCTTCAGATCGACACCGGGGGCGTGCGTGCCCATGCGCGCGAGCAATCGCGGCAGCACCAACATGTCGAACACGTCGGGCGTGGCCAACGCGAAGGCGCGTCGAGAACGGGTGGCGTCGAAGGGATCGGGCTGGGCCAACGCGCGTCCCAGCAGCGTGAAGGCGGCGCGTACCGGGGCGATCAAGCTCTCGGCGCGCGGCGTGAGCACCATCCCGGCGAGTCCGCGCACGAGCAAGGGATCGCCGAACAGCTCGCGCAGGCGCCGCAACTGGTGGCTGATGGCCGACTGGGTAACGCCCATACGTTCGGCGGCGCGGGTCACGCTGCGTTCACGCGTCAGGGCGTCGAAGACCAGCAGGAGGTTGAGGTCGATCTGGGAAAGGTCGAGCTCTTTGGGATCTCCATGAGCATGAATCGTACTCATGCAGTCATTACTACACATCCGTTGATTCATGGCCAGGAGAGGCCCAAGGTCGAGTCGTGGGAGCCGCGAAGGGCTCTCGAGAGGAGGCAGCCATGAAGGTCTTGGTGGTGGGCGCCACGGGCGGCTCGGGCCGCGCAGCGGTGGCTCAGTTGCTGGCGCAGGGACACGAAGTGACGGCGTTTTGTAGAGCACACAACGCGGGGTTCCAGCCCTCGCCGCGACTCACCTGCGTGAGCGGCGACGCCACGGACGCCGCGAGCGTAGAGCACGCCGTGATGGGACAGGACGCGGTGGTGGTGACCTTGGGCATCACCGAGAACCCCTTTCGGGTGCGGCTGTGGGGGCCGGCTCGGACGCCCCTCGACGTACGCTCCAGGGGCACGCGCAACGTGATCGCTGCCATGCGGCGCCACGGCGTGCGCAAGCTCGTGGTACAGACCAGCTACGGTGTGGGCGCGACGCGCGAGCTGCTCGGGACGCTGGACCGCCTGTTCTTCGAGCTCGTGTTGAAGCCGCAGATCGCGGACACCGAGCTGCAAGATCACGAGGTGAGCCAGAGTGACCTCGACTGGGTGCTCGTACAGCCCGTGCACCTCACGGACGAGGAGCACGGCGAGATGCCCTTCGTGTCCCCGCGCGGGGAGACGGCGCAGATGAAAGTCTCGCGGCGCAGCGTGGGGCGTCTGTTGGCGCGGGCAGTCGACGATCCGAGCCTGGTGCGAACCTCCCTTTCGGTGTCGGGCGCGCGCGCGGCCAGCGCTTGAGGGGGACGCGACGGGTGCTCACGTGGAGGGCCGAGAGCAGTGTTCTGGCTCGCAGATTTCGACGGTGCGCGGCGTCGGGGAAGCGCGGAGGAAGTGCGACAGCCTTGAGATCGCTCACGTGAGCGAAGGGACTCCCCCGGTCACCCCGCGCACGGCGCTTGAACTCTCTCACCGCAGCCTCGACGATCGGCTAGTTGTACGCGAACTCCCCCAAGTTTCTTAGCGGCACTCTCGCAGGAGCCCTGCTGTGCGTAGGGGCATCGTCCGCCTGCGGACGCGTGGGCCTCGAGCTCATGCCCATCGAGAAGAGCCGCGATGCAGGCGACGACCTCACGGATAGCGGCGGCGGCGGCGACGGCGATGACCCGGAGCCATGCGTGGCCATCTCGGACAGCGACGCGACCTGCGACGGCGTGGACGACGACTGCGACGGCACGCGCGACGAAGACTACGCCGTAGCGGACACGAGTCCGTGTGGCGTGGGTTCCTGTCGCGACCGTAGCGTGGTCGCGCACTGCGACGTCGGCGGGCTGCTCGCGTGTCAGCCGGGCGCTCCGCTCGCCGCGAATGACGCCACGGCCGACGGCGTCGACGACGACTGTGATGGCGCCGTCGACGAGGACACCTGCATGGCCCGCAGCGAGACCTACGGCGCGGGTTCGCACGTGCTCGCGCGTGGCGGCTGCGGGACCCTCAGCGTGAAGCTCTGGGGCGCGGCGGGCTCCTCGGGCGAGAAAGGTGGCAACTGGGGCCTCGGCATCAACAACGGCGCAGGTGGCGCGGGCGGCTTCGTGCAAGGCACGTTCTCGGTGGCCTCGGTCGGTACGCTGCGACTCGACGTGGGCCAGGGTGGCCAGGGCTGCACGGCCGCGGGCACCAACGCCAACCCGGCGTACGCGGGCGGCGCGGGCGGATCCGCGCACAACGATCCGGGCGCACCCGGCGCGGATGGAACCGTGGCTGGTGCGGCGGGTGGTGACGCCAACCCGGGTGGAGATGGCGCGCAAGGATTCTTCGGCGGCGGCGGTGGTGGTGCCGGCGCCACGCCGCCGTGGGACGGGCCCTATGGCAAGGGCGGAGGCGGCGGCGCAGCCTCGGTGCTCACCCTCGACGCTCAGCGCGTGATCGCGGGCGGCGGTGGTGGTGGTGGCGGTGTCGGCGCGGACGTGACGACGGCGGGTCACTCGGGCGGTGCCGGTGGTTCCGGCTGCGGTGGCGCAGGTACGGTCGCCGACAATACGGGCGGCGGCGGTGGCGGAGGCGGCGTGTGTCAGGGCGGATCGGCGACCCAAGTCGGCACTGGACGCGTGCCCTTCGATCCGGCCGCGGAGCTCCCGGCGGGCGCGGCGCTCGGGGGTGACACCTCCGCGGAATGCATGGCCGGCGGCGACGGCTGGGCCATCGTCACCTACGGTCCGTGAGGCGCCGGGGCTATCCTGGCCGAGATGGCTAGCCCCAAGTTCGCCTCCGTCGACGAGTACATCGCGGCCCTTCCCGAGGCTGCGCGCCCCGTGCTCGAGCGCGTGCGAGCGATCATCCGCAGGGCGTTGCCTCGAGCCGAGGAATCGATCTCGTACAACATGCCGACCTACAAGCTCGGGGCGGTCGCCGTGATCTACTTCGCGGGCTGGAAGCGACACTACTCGCTGTATCCCGTGAACGAGCAGGTGGCGTCGGCGTGCGGAGTCGATCTCGAACGTTACAGCCTCGAGAAGGGGACTCTGCGCTTGCCGCTCGACGAACCCGTTCCCGCCAAGCTGATCGCCAGCATCAGCAAGCTGTTGGCCACCAGGGACGCGCCAAAGGCATCGACCTCCGCGCTCCGCCCGACGAGCGCTGCGAAGGCGAGTGCCGCCCCTCGGACGCGATCGCGCGCCGCGCGCTGATCACGCAAGCCCTGCGTTCGCTGCGCGTGATGCGATCGCCTCGGCGAAGCATCGACGCTCGATATATTTACCGAAAGCAGATGACTCGGACATCGAGCGGAAACGCAGTCCCGCTAGCGTTCGAAGGTCTATGGCAAGCGTCCAGCACAAGCTTCGTGTGGTTGCCTCCGAAGCGACCAAGACGCACTGCCCGTACTGTGCCTTCCAGTGCGGCATGACCGTCACGGCCCACCAGGCCGATGAACGCACATTGGCTATTCGGGCTGACCCGGACTTCCCGGTGAACCGCGGCCAGATGTGCATCAAGGGCTTCACCTCGGCCGCCCTGCTCGATCACCCGGCGCGCCTGCGCAGCCCCAAGCTGCGCTCGCGTGACGGTCGGCTCGTCCCCGCGTCGTGGGATGCCGCGCTCGACTTCGTGGCCGAGCGCCTCGAGCAGATTCGGGCCGAGCACGGGTCGCAGGCGCTGGGGGCGTTCGGTAGTGGCGCGCTCACCAATGAGAAGGTCTACCTGCTCGGCAAGTTCGTGCGGCTCGTGCTGCGCTCGCCGAACATCGACTACAACGGTCGCTACTGCATGGCTTCCGCCGCGGCGGGACAGAACAAGGCGTTCGGCATCGACCGCGGCCTCCCCTTCCCGGTCAGCGACATCGCCGAGACCAAGGCCCTGATGCTGTGGGGCTCGAACTGCGCCGAGACCATGCCGCCCATCATGCAGTGGGTCTCGGAGCAGCGCAGCCGCGGTGGCAAGCTCATCGTGGTCGACCCGCGCCACACCGATACCGCACGCGCCGCTGCCCTCCATCTCCAGCTCACCCCGGGTACCGACCTCGCCCTGGCCAACGGCCTGTTGCACCTGGCCATCGAAGAGAAGCTGATCGACCTCGCCTATGTCGAGCAGCGCACCGAAGACTTCGACGAGGTCCGGCGCAGCGTGTTGACTACCCACCCGGCCCACGTCGAGCGCATCACCGGCGTGTCCATCGAGCAGCAGATCGCGGCCGTGAAGCTGCTGGCGGAGGCCGAGAGCAGCATGATCCTCAGCGGTCGAGGCGCCGAGCAGCAGTCGAAGGGTTCCGACACGGTCCTCGCGCTCATCAACCTGATGTTGGCGATGGGGCGCGTGGGCAAGCCCTTTAGCGGCTACGGCTGCCTCACGGGCCAGGGCAACGGCCAAGGCGGGCGTGAGCATGGACAAAAGGCGGATCAACTTCCCGGCTACCGGCTCATCGACAACCCCGAGCACCGCGCCCAGATGGCGCGCTACTGGGGCGTCGAGCCCGAGGCGCTCCCCGGCAAGGGCAAGAGTGCCTACGAGCTGCTCGATTCGCTGGGCCCGGAAGGTGGCATCCGCTCCCTGCTGGTGTTCGGGTCCAACGTGGCGGTGGCCTCCCCCCATGCCTCCAACATCGTGAAGAAGCTGCGCGCCCTGGACCTGCTCGTGGTGTGCGACGCCTTCGAGAACGAAACCTGCGAAGACGCGCACGTGGTCTTGCCGGTGGCGCAGTGGGCCGAGGAGGAAGGCACCATGACCAACCTCGAGGGGCGCGTGATCTTGAGGCAGCGGGTGCAGGCTCCCCCGCGCGGGGTGAAGACCGACATCGAAGTGATGGGCGAGCTCGCGACTCGGCTCGGGCACACGCGCGGCTTCCGCTTCGGCTCCACGCTCGAAGTCTTCGACGAGTTTCGCCGGGCGACCGCAGGAGCCAAGGCCGACTACAGCGGCATCACGTACGCCAAGCTGCGCGAGAACCAGGGCGTGTTCTGGCCCTGTCCGAGCGAGGATCACCCGGGCACTCCGCGCATCTTCGGCGAGCGCTTCGCCCACCCCTCCGGACGCGCGCGCTTTCACGCCGTACCCTACCGCTTGGCGGCCGAGGTGCCGGACGCCGAGTACCCGCTCTACTTCACCACCGGTCGCTACAAGGAACACTACAACTCGGGCGCCCAGACCCGCCGTGTGGCGGCGCTCGCGGACGCCAAACCCGAGCCGCGCGTGCAAGTGCACCCGCTGTTGGCGGAACGACTCGGCGTCGCCGAGGGGGATCACCTGCTGGTGGAGAGTCGGCGCGGCGCCGTCTCCTTTCGCGTGGCCGTGTCGGGCGACATCCGCACCGACACGCTGTTCGCGCCGTTTCATTGGGGCGGCAAGCAGGCCGCCAACGTCCTGACCATTCCCGCTCTGGATCCGGTGAGCCGGATGCCGGAGTTCAAAATCTGCGCGGTGAGAGCACGCGCTGCGAACGACGGAAGCAGCAGAGGCTGATCATGTCCAGGAAGAAACTCGCGATCATTGGCAACGGGATGGGTACGTGTCGCCTGCTCGACGAGCTGGTCGCGCGCAACGCCCACAACCTTTACGAGATCACCGTGTATGGCGACGAGCCAGGCGGAGCCTACAACCGCATCCAGCTCGGCAAGGTGTTAGCCGGCGAGGCGCCCACGAGCATCGTGACCAAGCCGCCCGAGTGGTACGACCGCCACGGCATGCGCCTGCTCACGAGCACGCGGGTCAAGAAGATCGACATTCGGCGCAAGGAGGTTCTCACGGAGGACGGCCAGGGACGCCGCTACGACCTCGCGGTGCTGGCCACCGGCAGCCAGCCCCTGGTGCCCCCGCTCGAGGGCATGCAGGACGAGACTGGCGAGATGCGTCCGGGTTGCTTCGTGTACCGCACCATCGGTGACTGCATGCGCATGCGCGCCTACTCGCGCCCGGGCGACAGCGTGGTGGTGGTCGGCGGCGGCCTGCTCGGGCTCGAAGCCGCCAAGGTGCTCTCGGACCGCGGTCTGCACGTGACCGTGGTGCACGTGGCGAAGCACCTGATGAATCAACAGCTGGATGGCATCGCTGGCGAGATGTTGGCGCGTCAGATCGAGCGCAACGGCATCTTCGTGCGCACGGGCCGCACCGTGGAAGCGATGTACGGCGGTGACGAGCGCATCGAGGGCGTCATCCTCGACGACGGCACCAGCTTGCCAGCCGACATGGTGGTGCTGGCCTGCGGCGTGCGGCCGCGGATCGAGGTGGCGCGCGAGTCGGGACTGCCCGTGAACAAGGGCATCATCGTCAACGACACCTTGGCCACCCAGGTCCCCGCGGTCTACGCGTTCGGCGAGTGCGCCGAGCACAAGGGCAAGATCTACGGCATCGTGAGCCCCGTTTGGGAGCAGGCGGTGGTGCTGGCCGACGTGCTGAGTGGCGCCAAGACCCAGTCGCGCTACCGCGGCTCCAAGCTCTACACGCGCCTCAAGGTGGCCGGGGTCGACGTGGCATCCATGGGCAGCCTCGAGCCCGAGCTCGAGAGCGACGAGGTCTTCCAGGTCATCGAGGAGCGCAAGAGCGCCTACCGCAAGCTGATCACGCGCGAAGGCCGCCTGGTGGGTGCCATGTTGGTGGGCAACACGGCGGCCACTGCGACCCTCGTGCAGCTCTTCGATCGCGACGACCCGCTGCCGAGCGATCCCCTCGAGGCGTTGTGTCAGGTGCGCTCCGGGGCCTGCAGCACGGCCGATCGCACCATCTGCAACTGCCACAAGGTCAGTGAAAGCCGCTTGCGCGAAGCCGCGGAGAACGGCGCCGACTCGGTGGCCGCGCTGGGTGCGGTCACCAAGGCCGGCACCGGCTGCGGCTCGTGCAAGACCGATCTGGAGCAGATCATCACCTCCCTGCGCAAACCGGCCCCGGCCCTGGAAGCCGCGAGCTGAATCGAGGATCGACCTTGTCGAAGATCGCGCTTTCGGACTATCGCCTGCTGGCCTCCTTTCGCTACGAGGTGCGCAGATTCCTGGCGTTCAGCGAGCAGGCGGCGCGCAGCGCGGGCATCGAGCCGCAGCAGCACCAGCTCCTGCTCGCGTTGCGCGGACTCCCCGAAGGGCTGCGACCCACCATCGGCACCATGGCCGAGCGGCTCTCGGTGCAGCACCACACGGCCGTCGCACTGGTGGACAAGCTCGAAGAGCGCGGGCTCTTGCAGCGCGAACGTAGTTCCGAAGACAAGCGCGAGGTACTCCTCAGGCTCACGCCCGAAGGGGAAGCCCTGTTGCGCAAGTTGTCGACGATGCACCGCGAGCAGCTGGGCGTCGCCGGGCCCGCCATGGTGAGCGCCCTCCAGGCCATCCTCGACCACCACGCGGAGAGCGACGAGTAGGTTCACGTCGCGCGGGCGGGGCGCTTGCCCCCGGGCGAGCGCTTGGCGCGCGCTGTGGCCGATTTGTGGCCGCGATCGAGCGGCGATTGTCCGCCCCGGGTCGTCGCGGGCTAGCCTGTCGCGTGCCCCCAGCGCGGACTACCTTCGACGTGCCGGTACGCTTGCGTCGGGCGGGCGGCACGCGACCAGGGCGTGAGGACCTGGGTGCTAAGGTGAGCACCCGAAAGAAAAATTCGCGGGGCATGTCGAGCGCCGGCCGCGGGCTCCGACCTACCCATGAAAGCGCCAATCAGGGCGCCCATCGAGTCGAGAGGAACGGACCCATGAAGTTCATCATGATGATGCATGCACCGCGCGGAAACGGGGAGTACGGAGTGGCGGCCTGGGCTCGCGAAGACCTCAAGGCCCACATCGAGTTCATGAAGGAGTTCGCGCGCACCTTGAAGGAGGCGGGCCAGCTGGTCGCGGCCGAGGGCCTGGCTCCCCCTGGAGACGCACGCGTCGTGCGCGCAGGCCAGGGCGAGACCCCCGAGGTCACCGACGGCCCCTTCGCCGAGTCGAAGGAGTTCCTGGCGGGCTACTGGATCGTGGAAGTCGAGAGCGCCGAGCAGGCCTACGCGTTGGCCGGCCGCGCCTCCGCGGCACCGGGCCCGGGTGGCAAGCCGATGCGGATCGCCATCGAGGTACGCCAGGTCATGAGCGCCCCGTCGGTCTGACGCGTGAGCGCGCCGACCACTCGTCACATCTCACGCCTCCTGCGCGAGCTCTCGCCGCAGGTGCTGGGCGCCGTAATGCGCAAGCATCGCGACTTCGCCGCGGCCGAGGACGCCGTACAGGAAGCCATGGTGGCCGCCGCAACCCAGTGGCCGGGCCAGGGCATCCCCGAGAACCCGCGCGGCTGGCTGATCCAGGTGGCCTCGCGCCGCATGACCGATCACATCCGCGCCGAGCTCGCGCGCAAGCGGCGTGAGGTGTTCGTGGTCATGCAGGCGCCGGCGGACGAACAGCTGGTGCCCGCCGCCGACAGCGACTTGCCCGCGGAGCGGGACGACACCCTGATCCTGCTCTTCATGTGCTGTCACCCGGACCTCACGCGGCCCTCGGCCATCGCCCTCACGCTGCGCGCCGTCGGCGGCCTCACCACCGCCGAGATCGCCAATGCCTTCTTCGTGCCCGAGGCCACCATGGCCCAGCGCATCAGCCGCGCGAAGCAGACCATCAACCAGGCCGGTCGCTCCTTCGGGTTGCCGGCAGCCGAGAGCCGCGCGGAGAACCTGAGCGCCGTCTTGCACGTGCTCTACCTGATCTTCAACGAAGGCTACACCAGCAGCAGCGGCCCCAACCTCGCGCGCGTGGACCTCTCGGACGAGGCCATCCGCCTCACACGCGAGCTGCACGCGCAGCTGCCCGAGCCCCCCGAAGTGGCGGGCCTGCTCGCGCTCATGCTGCTCACCGACGCACGCCGTCCCGCTCGCTCGGGCCCCCAGGGTGAGCTCATTCCGCTCGACGAGCAGGACCGCTCCCTGTGGGACCGGGCGATGATCGAGGAAGGCGTGCAACTGGTCACGCGGGCACTCTCCCGCGGCGCGGTGGGTCCCTACCAAATCCAGGCCGCCGTCGCCGCCGTGCACGACGAAGCCAAGGACTCGGCGAGCACCGACTGGAGCGAGATCGTCGCGCTCTACGGTCTCCTGATGCACATGACCGACAACCCCATGGTGAGGCTCAACCACGCGATCGCGGTGGCCATGGTACAGGGCCCTCAGCGCGGACTCGAGCTGATCGCCGAGCTCGACCAGGACTCCCGACTTTCCGGCCACTATCGCCTCGACGCCGTGCGCGCCCACCTGTTCGAGATGGCCCATGATCGCGAGCGGGCCATCCGCCACTACCAGGCCGCCGCAGGACGCACCTCGAGCGTGCCCGAGCGCGACTATCTGATGGCGCGCGCAGCGCGGCTGACCTCCAAGAGCGAAACGCCGAGCTGACCAGCACGCTTGCGTGGCCGAGCCCACCGAGCCGACGCGGGTAGTGGCTGTGCGTGTGGGAGAGCTGCGCATTGGCTCGCCCAGATGTTGGGGCGCACGCTCAGCAGGACTGCAAAATTGCGCAAAAGGTGGTGATAACCTCTGCGCATGCGAATCAAGTGGGGAACGTTGGGCTTGCTGCTCATGCTGACCAATGGGTGCGACGGTGACGGCGGCAAGGGCGGCAAGGCACTGGATGAGTCCGATTCTGGGCAGGGAAGCGACAGCGATGCGGGGGATGGATCGAACCCTGACGGCGGTGGACCGCTCGGCCCCGACTCCGACAACGACGGCGTGAGTGATGCCGACGAGCTCATTCTGGGCACTGACCCCCACAACCCCGACAGCGACGGGGACGGTCTCAGCGACGGCGACGAGCGTGCCCTGGGCAGCAATCCCCTGCAGAGCGACTCCGACGGCGACGGCTTCAGCGATCGCGAAGAAGCCTTCCTCGGCACTGATCCCGACGGCGCGGGCGGCGGCTGCGCCGAGAGCTCGGCCGAGGCCGTGTCCCACAAGAAGCCCGTGGATATCATTCTGATCGTGGACAACTCGTCGAGCATGGCCGGCGAGCTCGAAGCGATTCAGCAGCGCATCAACGTGGACTTCGCGGACATCCTGGAGGACGCCAACCTCGACTATCAGCTCATCCTGCTGTCCCGCCACGGCGACGTGAACACCAATCTACCGGGCGACTGCGACGACCACAGCATCTGCATCGGCACCCCGCTCGCCTCGGGCGCCTGTGCGACCAACGAGGCTCCGAAGATCACGGATCACTTCAAGCACTACAGCGTGTGCATCGACAGCCACGACGGCCTCAAGAAGGCGATGGACTCCTTCGACGGCACGGTGAAGAGCGAGTTCTACAACGCCTCCAGTCAGTGGGAGGAGACGAGCTACGCCAAGCAAGGCTGGAGCACGTGGCTACGCGCCGGCGCTTCGCGAGCCTTCCTGATGATCACCGACGACGACTCCAACACCGACTCTGCGGCCTTCGTGACCTGGATGTACCAGCAAGATCCCATGTACTTCGGCAGCGCTGCACAGCCGAACTGGATCTTCCACAGCATCGTGGGCCTGGCCGAGAACGTCCCCGACACCGCCGCCTGGCCGGCCAGCTCGCCGTTGGTGGAGGACCAGTGCTCGCCCGGCTCCGAGGGCAACGGCGAGGACTACCAAACCCTGAGCATCCAGAGCAAGGGCCTGCGCTTCCCCATCTGCAAGAACGACAACTTCAACGCGCTCTTCAACAGCATCGCGACGTCGGTGTTGGAGATGGCCAAGCTCAGTTGCACGTTCACACCCAAGAACTCGGGTGCAGGCGACGCCGACTATTCGCGTGCCCTGGTGCTGTACGAGAGCGGGGCCGGAGCCAAGCAGGTGCTGAATCAGGTCAAGACGCCGGAGGCCTGCATCGACAGCGCCTTCTACGTCACGGGCCAGGAGATCCACCTCTGCCCGACCATCTGCTCGCAAGTGGAGGGCGATCTGATGGGCAAGCTGCAGACCGTGGTGGCCTGCTTCGACCAGTTGAAGTGCGGCAACGGCGAGCTCGACCCGGGCGAAGCCTGCGACGACGGCAACCTGGTAGACGGCGACGAGTGCGACTCCGCTTGTCGCCTCGAGGGCACCATCCTGCTCTAGCGTGTCGCTGACGAGGTCAGCGCCCGGTCTTGCGAAACGCTGCTGGCGTAAGCCCGGTCCAACGCCGGAAGGCGCGGTTGAAGTTGGACACGTCCGAGTACCCCACGCGCTCCGCGACTTGATCGATGGATAACTTGTCGTCGCGCAGGAGCACGCAGGCCTGACGGTGCTGCCAGGTGTCGGCGATCTCGGAGAAGGTCACGCCCTCGGCCTTCAGCTTGCGGTGCAAGGTACGCGAGGAGATGCCGAGCGCCGTGGCCACCTCGTCGGCGCTGCGCACGCCTCCACCCGCACGGGGCAAGACTTCACGCACGCGCGCCTCGAGCCCTGCGCGATCGAGTGCCTCGAGCTCTCGCTCGCACTGCTCCTGCGCGAGCTGCGACGCGGTCGGCTCGGCCAACACCAAGCGGAGGTCCAGGTAACTGCGCTGAAAGCGCAAGCAGTTGGCCGGCTTGCCATACTGCGCGGTCACCGGCGAACCCACCACCTGGGGGGCGAAGCTCGGCTCGGGGAACGCGAACTCGGCGGTGCCCACCAGCTGCTTGCCGGTGAGGCTCTCCCCCATACGCCACATGCCGACCGCCAACGCGAAGAGCACGGTAAGCCGGGCCGCCCCGAGATCGCAGCGCTCCTCGATGTAGAAGGCGGCGTCGCTCTCGCGTTCCTCCAGGCGAAAGGCCAGCGCCGTGGTTCGCGTGGGCGCGTAGCGCACCGCCAGGTCGATGGCGTGCCGCACCGTGGGCGCCGTCATGGCCGCAAAGCCGAGGTAACCGTGAGCCGGGACCCGCATGCGGAAGCCCAGCATGATGCCGAGCCCGGGTTGGCCGGTGAGCTCGATGGCACGCGCCACCAGCCGTTCGCCCACGGCCAGCGAGATGCGCGCGTCGGGCTGCTGCAAAGCGGGCCTCGAGAGGCCCATGCCATCGAACAGGCGATCCTCTGAAATTCCGAGTAACTTCACCACTTTGGCGAGATCCATTGCGTGGCTCGCGGGGACGCTGTGGGCGGAGGGGGGGACGGCCATGGCAGGAACTCACCAATCCATGGCACGCCGCGACCTAACGCGACAAGTGGCGATCGGGCATGAACAACACATGGAAAACCGAAGCGAGCACTCCATCGAAGTACGAAACCTGCGCTTCCCCCTCAGCCCCTCCATCCCGCGCTACTGGCTCGGCGGCAACCGGGTGATGAGTTTGTTCCTGGACCATCTGTCCATCGTGTTCCCACCAGGGGAGCGCTTCTTCATGCAGAGCGTGCGCGCCTACGAGAGCAAGGTACAGGAGCCGGAGCTCAAGGAGGCCATGCGCGCCTTCCACGCCCAGGAGGCCCTGCACGGACGCGAGCACGCCAGCTACAACGAGCTCCTCGTGAGCCGTGGCTACCCCGTGGCCGCCATCGATCGCAGCGCGAAACGCATCCTTGGCGTGGCCGAGAAGGTCCTCCCCAAGAGCTGGCAGCTCGCCGTCACCGCGGCCCTCGAGCACTTCACGGCAATGCTCGCGCAGTTTCTGCTCGCGACCAACTCGGTGCTACGAGGCGCGCCCCCCGAGATGGCGGCCATGTGGCGCTGGCACGCGGCCGAGGAGAACGAGCACAGCGCAGTGGCCTTCGACGTGTACCGCGCCATCGGCGGCCGCTACTTGCCGCGCGTGCTGGTGATGCTCGGCACCACGATGTTCTTCTGGATCAAGATGATGGAGCACCAGGTGCGCATGATGCACGCCGATGGTTGCCTGTTCTCCGGCAAGGAGTGGCTCGCCTTGGGTCGCTTCGCGTTCAAGGAGCCCGGCGTGTTCCCACTGTTGTGGCGCGCCTATTTCGCCTATTTCAGGCCCAGCTTCCATCCGCACCAGCTCGACTGCTCGCATCTACTCGAAGAGTGGAAAGACGAGTTCCGGCACAGCCCGGTGTACCGAGAGAGCCTGTTCGTCCCTGGCAAGCGCGCCGCCGTTGCAGCGAGTTAGCGGCCCTCACCAGCTGATCGCCTTGCCATCCCGAAAGAAGCCGCCCTTGGGGCCGCTTGGCGGCAAGCTCGCCGCCCATACGATGCCGCGCGCGCCCTGCTCCACGGAGCGTGGCGCCGAGGCGCCTCCCATGCGCGTCTGCACCCACCCCGGGCACACCGCGTTCACGTGCACGTCACCGCCAGCGAGCTCACCGCTCAGCACGCGCACGAAGCCGTTCACGAGCCCCTTGGACACGCTGTACACGTTGCGCGGGAAGCCGAGCCGCGCGAAGCCGTCCTTTGCGACGGCGCGCACGCATTCCTCGGCCAGCCCGTCGAGGTCGGCCCGACGCAGACCGGGATCGGTGAGCCGCTCGTGGGCGGGCGGGGCAAAGCCCGAGAGTTCCCCCATGCCGCTGGACACCATCACCACGTTGGCGCTCGGCGCGAGGTGCGGCAAGAGGGCGTCGGTCACGCGCACCACACCGTAGTAGTTCACGTCGATGGTGTCGCGGGCGATGGCGTCGCTGATGCCCCGGTGCATGGCCGCTGCGTTGTTGATCAGCGCGCTCAAGAGAATGCCCTCCTTTACCAGCAGCTCCACCAACCAGCCCACACTGTCTTCGCGCGTGACGTCGAGCTCCACGCTGCGCACGTTGGAACGCCCCAGGCTGCGCGCCGCCTCACGCCCCGCCTGAACGTCGCGCGCCGCCAGCAGGACCTGATAGTCGCGCAGCGCGAGCTGGCGGCAGGTCTCGAGTCCGAGTCCACGGTTGGCGCCAGTCACCAGTACGTAGTCCATCATCCAAGCCTACCAAGTCCGCTGAATCCGTTCGTTCACAACATGACTCGGTTGTCATAGGGCCTCGGCAAACCAGCGCTCCCCCGCGCCAGAAACCGCTAATTTCGCGCGTTTTACGGCGTGGCCCCGTTCTTGCTTTTGCCCCTCGAACGCGAACGTCACCGTCGGACCTGGCCGCGCCGTGGCCGGGATGAGCGAGGTATGCGCATGAACGTAGGCAGAGTCAGGCTTCTCTTGATCTTGGGGCTCATGGCTTGTGAAGAGACCGACCCCGATATCACGCGCGAACGGGGAGACCTCGGGCGCGGCAAGTTTATTTACGAGTGCCTCGGAGAGACCGACGCAGCCTGCGACGACGGCCGCAGCGCCCAGTTCCCGCAAGCTATCGCCGTGAACTCCAAGTTCGGCATGCGCTTCGCCATCGATTCGGGATCCACGCCCTCGGTGATCCCGGGAGCATCCACCTTCGTGCAATCCGTGGTCGGTGGCTACAAGGCCCTGCGCGCGGGAGAGCTCGCGCTGTTGGCCGTCAACGGCAACCGCGAGGTCATCGACATCAAGCACGTGCGCAGCGCGGCGGTGGCTGAAGTGCGAGTCCAGCGTGGTAGCGCCCTGCCCGAACCCGATCTCGAGCTCGGCACCGACCAGGGCGTGGAGCTGCGCGCCGTCCCGTTCGACTCGCTCGGCGTCCCCTTGGCGGGCGCACTCGATTACACCTGGACCTCGCGCGATCCGGCGATGGTACGCGTGGAGACCTTACCGGAGCTGAATCGCATCCGCGTGCGCGCGCTGCGCGCCGGGGACACCACGCTCGACGTGATGGTGGGCGACCGGCAGCTCTCGCTCGAAGTCCATGCCAGCGGTCCCACCGTGCATGAGGACGCTGGCCTGTCCGAGCGCGACGGCGGCGAGGACGCCGGCCAAGAGCAAGACGCGGGAAGCGACGCTGGAGAGACCGACGGAGGCACGACATGAATCGACGACTGGCTCCCCTTTTTCTCGCCCTCGCGCTGCTGTCGGCCTGTGCCGAAGATCGCGCGGTCTACTCGGGCATGCAGTTCGACGTGCAGTCGGCTCCCGCCTCTCCGGCCAGCTTCGAACCGGACCGCATCGAGCTGGTGGCGGGCGAAGCCGTGAAAGTGCTCGCCAGGCCCCGCTCGAGCGGCGAAATCGACTACGACGATACCGACATCCTCGTGTTGCGCTCGGGCGATCCGAACGTGCTCGAGGTCTACTACACCGAAGACGAGCGTGAGTTCGTGCTGGTGGGCAGCGAAGCCGGCCAGACGTGCCTCGAGGTCCTGATCAATCGCCACCGCGAGGAGTGCATCCCGGTGCGCGTGCTGGCCCCGGTGACCGAGTAGCGGATGGCCTCGAAAGAGGGGGCCCCGACCGCGACGCGGCTCCCTCTAACCTACGCTGGCCAGTCTACGGATGTGCTCCACCAGCTCGGGCGTCAGCAGGTACTCGTCGCCCGACACCGTGCGTAGCTGCCACTCGTCGATCACCTCGCGTACCCGGTGCTTGGGCAGCTCCGTGCGCGCCACCAGCCCCTTGAACGTAATGGCCGGCGCGCGCGGGTCGTCGATCAGGTCAACGACCGCGCGGGCGACCAAGCGCTCCATTTCGTAGATATCGAGCTGTTCGTGGTCCCGACGTGGCATGTCCGTGCGCACCTTGGCGGACAGCGCTCGGGCGCGCAAATCCCCGACGCTCAGGCCCAGGGGTTGACCGTGCGATACCCAGCTTTGACCGGACCCCTCGCGGTGGTTGTCGGGCCGCGCGAAAGCGACGCACACTGGGGCCGTCGGAGGTTCAGACGATGCTTCAGGCCGCTCAGTTTCCAGGCCGGGACCGCAAACTCACGGTACGCCCCTTGCGACTCGAGATTGCGCCGGACACACCGCGCTACTGGATGGGCGCCAACGCCTGGGAGACCCATCTGCTGAACGCGCTGTCCCTCACCTTCCCGCCGGGTGAGCGCTTCTTCATGCGCTCGGTGCGCGCCTTGCGTGAGCGTGCCAAGGACCCAGACCTGCTCGAGCAGATCAAAGGCTTCCTCGCCCAGGAGTCGCTGCACAGCCGCGAGCACAGCGTGCTCAACACATGGCTAGGCAAGCTCGGCTTGCCCGCCGAGGTCATCGACAAGCGCGTGGAGGCCCGCATCGCCGAGCGTAGCGGCAAGCGCAGCGAGCTCGACAACCTCGCCGTCACCTGCGCCCTCGAGCACTTCACGGCCATGCTGGCCAAGCTCCTGCTCACCGACCCCACGCTGCGCGCGCGCTTCCACCCCAACATGCTGCCGCTCTGGTACTGGCACGCCATCGAGGAGCTCGATCACAAGGCGGTGGCCTTCGACGTGTACCTCGCGGCCGACGGTGACTATCGCCGCCGTGTGCTCGCGATGGTGGCCATGACCATCGGGCTCATCACGAGCACCATGGTCATCCAATACCACCTCATGCGCGCGGACAAGCAGCCCATCCGGCTCGGCACCTGGCTGCGAGGTGCCCTGCGCTACCTCGGTCCCAAGGGCCACGTCACCGCGGTGATCCCGGATTACCTGCGCTACTACCGGCGCGACTTCCATCCCTGGCAGGAAGACGATCGCGCCTTGATCGCCGAGGCCGAGCGCGAGCTGCGTCTGATGCTCGAGGGTTATGACGCGTAATCTGCCCAACGCTCTGCGCAGCGCACCCGCGCTTCAGGGCGCACTCGAGCCTGACCATGAAGTGGTGATCGTGGGCGCCGGCTTCGGCGGCATGGGCATCGCCATTCAACTCGGCCGCATGGGCATCCGCGATGTGCTCATCCTCGAGCGCTCGGACGACCTCGGCGGCACCTGGCACCTCAACCACTATCCCGGCCTCCAAGTCGACATCTCGTCGCTGGCCTACTCCTACTCGTTCGAGCCCAATCCCTACTGGTCCAAGCTGTTCGCCACGGGCGCAGAGCTCAAGGCCTATACCCAGCACGTCGCCACCAAGTACGACCTGCGCCGGCTCATGCGCTTCAACGCAAGCGTGGAGCAGGTGGCGTACGACGAGCACAACGCGCTCTGGACCGTGCACATCGAGGGCCAAGCCTCCGTCACCGCGCGCGTACTGGTGCTGGCCACGGGTTATCTCTCGCGGCCCAAGAAACCTGACATCGCGGGCATCGACGACTTCGCCGGCAAGGTGATCCACACCGCCGCCTACGATCACAGCTACGACATGCGTGGCAAGCGCGTGTCCGTGATCGGCACAGGCGCCACCGCCGTGCAGCTGTTGCCGGAGATCGCCCCGCTGGTCTCACAGCTGCACGTCTATCAGCGCACCGCCATCTGGGTCACGCCTCGGCGCAATCCACCCATCCCGCCTCACGTGCAGGAGCTCTTCGCGCGCTTTCCCATCACGCAGCGCGCCGCGCGCCTCGCCTTCACCACGCGCCTCGAGGTGATGGCCCTGGCGGGCTTGCTCTACAACCAGGATTTGCCCTTCCTCACGGAGAGCGTCGAAAACCTGTGTCGCTCCTACCTCGAGCGCAGCATTCCCGATCCCGAGCTGCGCCGAAAGCTCACGCCGAACTACCCGTTCGGTTGCAAGCGCCCCACCTTCTCGAACCGCTACTACCCGGTCTTCAATCGAGCCAACGTGGAGCTCGTCACCGATCCCATCGACCACATCGAGCGCGACGGCATCGTCACGCGCGACGGTCAGAAGCGCAGCATCGACGCGCTCGTGCTAGCCACCGGCTTTCGCGTGTGGGAGCGCGACACGTTCCATTCCATCATGGGCAAGCGCGGGGTGGAGCTGCGCGATGCCTGGGAGCGCTCGCGCTACGAGTCCTACGAAGGGCTGAGCGTGCCGGGCTTCCCCAATCTCTTCTATCTGCCGGGCCCCTACTCCTACACGGGCCTGTCCTACTTCTTCACCATCGAGAGCCAAATGAAGCACGTGGGCCGCGTGCTCGGCGCGATGCGCAAGCGCAAGGCGAGGAGCTTCGAGGTCACGGAAGACGCGAAGGAGCGCTTCATGCGCGGCGTCCAAAAGGACTTCGGGCACTCCGTGTTCGTGGAAGGGCACTGCGCCAACGCCAACAGCTACTACTTCGACCGCCACGGCGCGCCCTCGCTGATTCGGCCGACCTCGACCCTGCGCGCCTTCCTCCGCCAGGCGACCTTCCCGCTCAGCGACTACCGCTTCGACTGACCTGACAACGAATGTTGTCTGGATGACCTGACAGGTGGTCCAACCATTCGGAAAGATTCGGGATTAGTAGCCACTCTGACGCGGATCTGGAGCCGTTAGGGCCAGAGTTATGACCTTCTGGTCCAGCGAGTGATTGCATCGACCGCGGCCGCCCATTCCCAGGTATTGCTGTCACCCAGGTCTACCCGCACGTACATGCGGCCCCGACTTAGTGCTCCCTTGCTTGAGGTAACCACGATGCAATCGAAAACCCTGCTGCTGCTCTCGGCCCTGTGCTTGGCCTCTTCCGCGCTGCCTGGCTGCGGCGATGATCCCGCAAGCCGCGGTCCCTCTTCCGGCAACCCCGGCGATGGCGACAACGGCGACGGCGACGGCGATGGCGACGGTGACACCGGCGATGGTGACAACCCCCACGAGTTCGGCGACGGCGACGGCGACGGTGACACCAGCAGTGGCGACGGTGACGCCGGCCCCATGGAAATGGGCGGCCAGGACACCGATCCCAACCTGCCCACGGACGGTTCTCTGCCGAAGGGCGAGCCCGCACCCAACGACTGGACCTGGGTGTCGATGAAGACCACCCTCTGCCGCAATGGCTCGCCCGCCGGTTATTTCTACCGCAAGGGCAGCGAGAAGGGCCTGCTGATCTACCTCAACGGCGGCGGCGCCTGCGCGGACAAGTTCTTCTGCAACCTCAACCCAGTGGACGTCGATCACGACCTGCCCATCGAGTTCCTCTCGCACGGCACGCCCGACCTCTTCGTCGGCGTGCGCACGCAGCGCCAGCAGGCCCCCGAGGAGGGCATCTTCAAGCGCTCCGAGGCCTCCAACCCGGTGGCCAAGTGGAGCATGATCTACATCCCCTACTGCACCGGCGACATCCACTCGGGTAGCCGCAAGGACGTCGAGGTCCCGAACGTGCCGGGCAAGCAGCAGTTCACCGGCCGCCTCAACTACGAGAAGATGCTCGACAGCTTCGGCCCCACCTTCGCCGACTCCACGCAGGTGCTGCTCACTGGCTCGAGCGCAGGCGGCTTCGGCTCGCTCTTCAACGCCGACTACACCATCGAGTGGTTCAAGAAGCACGGCGACAAGGCCAAGGTGAAGATCATCAGCGACTCCGGCGTGCCCTTCCAGAACGCGTACATGGCCGCCTGCTTGCAGAAGCGCTGGCGCACCTACTGGGGCCTGGACGACATCCTGCCCAAGGATTGCACGGACTGCTTCGCGGCGGACGGCGGCGACATCGTGAAGGGCTACGGCAACTGGCTGTTCCACAAGAAGTACGAGGGCCAGGTGCTGGGCGGCTTCATCTCCAGCGTGGAAGACGAGATCATCCGCGCCTTCTACGCGCCCGGCTTGAGCATGACGAAGGGCAAGCCCGACGACTGCACGCTCGACCCCACGTCGAACACCATCAAGGAAGCCGTGATCGGGTCGGCCGGCGGCCTGTTCGGCAACGAGTACACCGGTCAGATGTTCACCGACGGTCTCAAGGACGTGCTCTCGACCGTGGTGCACCGCCCGGGCGTGGTCGGCTTCTACACCATCCCCGGCACGCCCCACATGCACATCTGGCGCCCGCGCTTCTACGAGAAGAACGGCAACGACCAGACCATCGCCGAGTGGACCAAGGACATCCTGGCCGGCAAACCCACCGAGCAGGGAACCCTGTTCAAGTAGTCAGAAACGGGCAGAGTTGTCGGTTCCCGTAAGCGTGCGCGTGCCTATGCACGTGCACGCTTTTCTTCTTCCAGCCGAACCAAGCTCTGCACGAATGCTGGACGCCGCCTCATTTGCGCTCGGCAATCCGCTCCGCGAGTTCCGCAAATGCGTCGCGCACCGCGACCGGGTTCTCGATCCAGGCGAAGTGAGCGCCGCCCGCAATCCTGCGGTGCAGGACGTGAGCCCCCTCGAACGCCGGATCATTCCATAGCGCCTGTGTGACGATGCGGTCGTCGGTCCCGCTCACGATGAGGGTCGGGATCTTCTTCGGCCACCACGTGTGCGCGTACGTTGAGTCGAAGTTCTTGGCGGACCACGCGACGGCACGCGGGTTGTACGGCATGCGGCCGAGCAGCGCGGCGCCAATCTCGAGGTGATCTGCTCCGAAGTTCCAGGGCGCAGACGCGACACAGACTTCGCGCAGACGTTCGGGCGTCGGGTCGGCGTCGTAGCGCGCATTCGCTTCGTTGAACGCGGGTAGCTCGTGGGCTTGGACCATCTCCCCCATCGCCGCCATCCAGGCAGCATCCGGCGCGCTGCTCACGAGCACCAGCCCCTGGATATGCTGCTCGAGCTCCGGAACCGACAGAAGATACATGCCGCCGGTCGAGTGCCCGACGTACACCGGATGCGGCACGGCGCGCGCGGCCTCGAGTAGCACCTGGGGCCAGGCCGCATACGGATCGTCGACTTCGACCAGGTTGGAGCCGTCACCCGGCAGGTCGACGAGCCACGCGCGCCCCGGCACCTGAACCGCGTCGACGAGCTCAATCAGGCTTTCGGAGCCGATCCCCGGCCCGCCCGGGAGAAACAGCCAATCGAGATCGGCCGCGTCGTTCTCGGCCCAGAGCCGCATACGTACCTGGGAGGCAGTGTTCAGTTGTCGAATCGGCTGAGTCATCAGGCGGACGACTTTGCCGTCCCCCAATATCGTACGCAACTCTCCCCGGCATCCCGCACGACAGGCTGCCGCCCTCGCCCTTGACGGGGATTTCGTCTTCTCCCATAGTGAACTAAATGGTTCAGTATTCGCAGAGCCTGGATCTCTCGTTCGCTGCCCTCGCGGACCCCACACGGCGCGCCATCTTGCTGCGCCTGGGAAGTTCGACCGCGTCGGTGAGCGAGCTGGCCGAGGGCTTCGAGATGACCCTCACGGGTCTCAAGAAGCACGTCCAGGTGCTGGAAGACGCGGGGCTCGTGAGCACGGAGAAGGTGGGCCGCGTGCGGCACTGCCGGCTCGGACCACGCCGCCTCGAAGACGTCACGAAGTGGATCGCGGGTTACCGCTCGCAACTCGAAGAACGCCTCGATCACTTGGAGGCCTTCCTCGAACGAACGAAAGGAACGCCATGACTCTCAGCAAGCAACAAACCCTGCTCAGTACACCCGGCGACCGCGAGATTCGCATCGAGCGCGTCTTCAATGCGCCGCGTGAGCGCGTCTGGAAAGCCATGACCACGCCAGAGCTGGTCGCTCAATGGTGGGGACGCGGCAACAAGCTCGTGATCGAGCGCATGGACGTGGTGCGCGGCGGACACTGGCGCTTCGTGGAGCACGCCCCGGATGGCGTGCACGGCTTCGAGGGGCGCTACCGCGAGGTCACGCCGCCCGAGCGCGTGGTGCAGACGTTCTCCTGGGATGGGATGCCAGGTCACGTGTTGGTGGAAACCATCACGCTGGAGGACCTGGGCGATGGCCGCACCAAGATCGTCACCGTCTCACTCTTCCACACCACCGAGGAGCGCGATGGCATGCTGCAGGCTGGGATGGAGGGCGGCTTGACCCAGAGCTACGAGGCCCTCGACCGCCTGCTCGCACGGCTCTGACGCGCGCCGCCGACGTTCCGAAAAAAAGCCGCCAACCATGTCGAGCGGCCAACGGCGGCTACGACTATGCGGTGAAGGCGGCGGCATCGAGCACGCCCAGGAAGGAACGAACACCATGAAATTCATGCTCTTCATGAGCGCGCCCTACGGCACCGGCGACTGGGACATCACCAAGAAGTGGGCCCCCGCAGACTTCCAGGCCCACATGCGTTTCATGCGCGAGCTCAACGAGGATTTGCTGGCCGCTGGCGAGCTGGTCGGCGGTGCAGCGCTCACGCCGCCCCGTCAGGCCAGGCTGGTTCGAGCCGGGAGCCAGGGCAAGCCCGAGGTCACCGACGGCCCGTTCGCCGAGTCCAAGGAGTTCTTGGCTGGCTACTGGATCGTCGACGTGGAGACGGCCGAGCGTGCCTACGCCATCGCGGCGCGCGCCTCCACGGCGCCAGGGCCCGGAGGCGCGCCCCTCAATATGACCCTCGAGGTGCGCGAGGTGATGTCCGACCTCGCGTGAGGCGCTTGGGCTTCCCTCGAATCCGTTGACACTTGCTTAGGCGGCCTGAGCCGCAGTGTAATCGTTCTCGAACTCGGCTGGGGTCCGATACCCCAGTGACGAATGTAGCCTCCGCCGATTGTAGAAGACCTCGATGTACTCGAAGACTGCGGACCGGAGCTCAAGGCGTCCGGCCCAACGTCGGCCGTGAATTAGCTCGGCCTTGATGGTCGAAAAGAAGCTCTCCGCGACCGCGTTATCCCAGCAGTTGCCCTTGCGGCTCATGCTGACCGAGAGCCCGTGCTGGGCGAGCGATGAGCGGTATTCCTGACTCGTGTACTGGCAGCCCCGGTCAGAGTGGTGGAGCAGGCCTGCTGCGTCGGGACGACGGCGCCGAAGCGCCATGTCCAGCGCTGCGAGGGGCAGCTGGGTCGAGAGCATGGCGTCCAGAGCCCAGCCCACGACGGTCCTGGAAAACAGGTCGATGATGACAGCGAGGTAGCACCAGCCCTCGTCGGTCCAGACGTACGAGATGTCCGTCACCCAGCGCTGATTGGGACGTTCGGCGCGGAACTCGCGGTTGAGCACGTTAGGCTCGACTGGATGCCGCGGATTTGCAGCGGTGGTCACACGGAACCGGCGACGAGGCCGGGCGCAGAGCCCCAAGCTCCGCATGGCGCGCTCCACCCGGCGTTTGCCGACCCGAATGCCACGACGTCGGAGTTCCTTTCGAACTCGCGGACTTCCGTAGGCGTTGCGGCTCTCCGCGTGCACCTGGCCGACCCGTTCCAAGAGGGCCCGGTCCTGGTCCGCACGGGGACTCGGCGGGCGACTCGCGAACGCGTAGTACCCCTGCCGGGTCACCTGCAGGTTCCGGCACAGCGCTGACACCGGGAAGTTCGCCTTCTCCGCGTGGATGAAGGCGAACCTCATTCGCTTTCCTTCGCGAAGAAGGCTGCCGCTTTTTTTAGGATTTCGCGGTCCATTTCGAGCGACTCCACCTTCTTGCGTAACCGCTCGTTCTCCCGCTCCAGCCGGGCCGCCTTCTCCTCTGCCGTTTCAGCAGCAGGTACCGGAGCGACCGGTACCCCCGGCTTCCGCTTGCTCTTCTTGGCCATCTCGTCTCTGTTGTACCACTCCCGCAAGGTCCAGCTGCTGATGCCTAAATCCACGGACAACTGGGCAAAACTGCGGTCGTCCCGCTTCATCAGCGCGATCGTCTCTGCCTTGAACTCATCGGTGTACTTGTTGTGCTTCCGAACACGCATCAGTTTCTCCTGCGTGTCAACGGAACTGGGGGAGCTTCAGCCTTCTCCTCACGACGTCCTTTCTCACTATCCTCCTCACGACCTCCTCTCCGCCCAATGTTCTCTTGGGTTTGGGCCGGTGCTTCGGTGAGGCAGGCTTGTGGGGGCGCGCCCGGCGCTTGTCGCGTCGATGGTTCACAAGCGAACTCCCGAGCTCTCGTGAGGCACCCGCGTCAGCGTTGCGGCCGGGTCTCGCTGTTGGGTGCCTCGCTCTCGGGTGCTGCGCTGAGCGCTGGCTGGGGAGCGTGGCCGTGGCCCAAGGTGCCGTACATGGCGTCGAGCTCCTCGTGTTCTTCGTCATGGTTGAGCGCAGCCTGATCGTCGACCTTCGAATAGGTCATCTTGGTCTTGCCGGGCTCCTCGGGATTGTGGGTGACCTCTTCGTTGGTCACGGCGCTCACGGTATGGCGCTTCACGGGGTGCCCATGCGCGCAGGCCGAAGTGGCTCCGAGCAGGAGCGCCATCGAGACGAATGATCGGGTCATGCTTTCCTCCTCATTGCGCGCGCGGCGGCGGCCGCGCTGTATGGCTGAGCGCGCGACCCGAGCCGCTGCGCTGAGTCTGGGAGCTAACGCAGCATCGCTCGTGCCAGTTGGGCAGGCTCGCGCGAGGCTCCAGAAACATGGGCAATTCCCGACGAATTCCATGATTTATTCACTCTTGCACGTCGCATCGGCGCCCCACTGTGCGCGCCCACTCAGGCTTGGTGGCTCAAGTGAACCCAAGTAGACTCATGAGCACAGGCGAGCACGAGCGAACTCCGGACAACCGAAAGCGTGGCCAACGTGATAGCGTCCCCTCTTGTGATGACGGGAGAACTTCAGCAGCTCGAGAGCCATCGCGTCGCTCTCACGGGGCACTGCTACCGTATGCTCGGCTCCGCCGTCGACGCCGAAGACGCGGTGCAGGAGTCCATGGTGCGGGCCTGGCGCAGCATCGAGGGCTTCGACGGTCGCTCCTCGCTGCGCACCTGGCTCTACCGCATCGCCACCAACGTGTGTTTGGATGCGCTGTCGGACCGCAAGCGCCGCGAGCGCCCCACCGAGGAGCGGCCCCAGGGCAGCCTCGACGAAGTACTCGAAGAGCGCCCGCGCACGCACTGGCTCGAGCCCATCGCCGAAGTGCGCGCCCTGCCCGTCGACGTCGATCCGGCCGAGCGCCTCGCGCTGCGCCAGAGCCTGCGCCTGGCCTTCGTGGCTGCCATGCAGCACCTGCCGCCCAAGCAACGTGCGGCGTTGCTGCTCACCGAAGTGCTCGGCTGGTCCGCCACGGAAGTGGCCGACTGCCTCGAGACCTCGGTGTCCTCCATCAATAGCGCCCTGCAGCGCGCTCGCGCCACCCTGGCCACGCGCGACCTGGGCGAGCCCGAGCGAGTGCTCAGCTCGTCACAGAGCGAGCTGGTCGAGCGCTACATGAACGCCTTCTTGGCCTATGACGTGGATCGACTCACCAGCCTGCTCCGTGAGGACGCCACGCTCTCCATGCCGCCCTTCACGCTCTGGCTCCAGGGGCCCGAGATCATTCACAAGTGGATGCTCGGCCCGGGCGTTGGCTGCAAGGGTTCGCGCTTGTTCCCGGTGGCTGCGTCGGCGGCGCCTGCTTTCTGCCAGTACCGCCTGCGGCCCGATGGAAGCGGCTACTTCGCTTGGGCCCTGCTGGTGCTGGAGTTGTCCGGGGATCGGATTTCCCAGCTGGTCTCGTTCCTGGACGTGGAGAACCTGTTTCCGCTGTTCGGGATGCCGCTGACGCTCGACGCGACCTGAGCGGCCGACGAATTTTTGCTCGTGTTTTCGCGCGCTTCGCGGCCAGCCTAAAATTTGTTTGCGGACCACCGATGAGTTCTCGTCGGAGCGCAGGTCTATCTGGGTGAATCCAACAGGAGCCACCAAGATGACCAGTCTCGCCTTCTCGAACCAAGCCCCTCACACCTCCCAGTACGACGCCGCGCGCACGGAGCCCGCAGGAACCCCTGGCCGTCGTGCCCGCATCGCGGGTCGCATCGTGAGCGGACTGGGTGTGGCCTTCTTGACCTTCGACGCCAGCTTGAAGCTGCTCGTGCTCGACTGGGCCGTGAAGGGCACGGTGGAACTCGGCTACCCCGCGCATCAAGTCTTTGCCCTCGGCCTGCTGCAGCTCGCGCTGATGATCACCTATCTGATCCCACGCACGGCCGTGCTCGGCGCGGTGTTGTGGACGGGCTACTTCGGCGGCGCGATTGCTACCCACGTGCGGCTCGAGAATCCCCTGTTCAGCCACGTGCTGTTCCCCATCTACATCGCTGCGCTGCTGTGGGTCGGCCTGTGGCTGCGCGACACCCGCGTGCGCGCCCTGATCCGCGCCTGAACCTCAGGGGCTGTCCGAACTCAACCGACAACCGATCCCGTAACCAAGAGAGACCCAAGCCATGACCACCAAGAACGCTCGCAAGATCTTCGTGAACCTGCCCGTGAAGAACCTCAAGAACTCGATGAAATTCTTCAGTCAGCTCGGCTTCGAGTTCAACCCGCAGTTCACCGACGACAAAGCGGCCTGCATGCTCGTCAGCGAAGAGGCCTTCGTGATGTTGCTCAGCGAACCCTTCTTCAAGACCTTCGCCAAGCAGCGCGAGCTGTGCGACACGCGCACCCACACCGAGGCCCTGTTCGCGCTCTCGTGTGAGAGCCGCGCCGAGGTCGACGCCCTCATCCAGAAGGTCCTCGCGGCGGGCGGCAAGACCGCCGAGGATCCCCAGGATCACGGCTTCATGTACGGACAAGGCTTCTACGATCTCGACGGTCACGGATGGGAAGTGATGTGGATGGACCCGGCGGCGATTCAGAAGCACTAATAGCCCCGCGCCTTCCAGCCAAGGAGAAGCTTCCTCGATGACCATCACCATTACCGCCTTCGAACGCTCGCCTGACGGCGGCCAGGGCCTGGCGCGCGACACGCGCGTGCGCTGGGCACTCGAGGAAGTGGGCCAACCCTACGAAGTCCGCCTCGTGTCGTTTGCTGCGATGAAGGAGCCCGCCCATCTGGCGCTCCACCCCTTCGGTCAAATTCCGACCTACGAGGAAGGTGAGCTCGCGCTCTTCGAAACAGGAGCGATCGTATTTCACCTCGCCCAGCGGCACGCGGGCTTGCTGCCGGACGACGCCGATGCTCGGGCGCGCGCCGTCACCTGGATGTTCGCCGCGCTCAGCACGATCGAGCCACCGATTTTGGAACTGGTGACCGCCAAGATCCTGGAGGCCGACAAGCCCTGGACCAAAGAACGTTTGCCACTGGTCATGGAGCGCATCCGAAACCGGTTGAAGCAACTGTCCGCGCGTCTTGGCCATGCCGACTGGCTCGATGGTGCGTTCAGCGCGGGCGACTTGATGATGGTGTCGGTGTTGCTCAGGTTGAGGCCCTCCGGCATCCTCGACGAGTACCCGAGCCTGGCTGCCTATGTTGCTCGCGGCGAAGCACGGCCCGCCTACAAGCGGGCCTTCGACGCCCAGCTGGCGGTGAACACCCGCTAGAACTCGCCGTGTCGCCCGTCGCCGTTGGCAAAGCGTCCGGCCCCCAGCATGGTCTCGCCTGACGCCAAGGTGCGCATGCCCAGGGCAAACTCCTCGGCGAGCGCGGCTTCCTCCGAGAGGGCCCACTGTGCGTAGGCGCTGCGTCGATCTCCTCGCATGCAGGCCTGCGGAAAGTTCGCCACCTCGAGCGCCAGTCGCTCCACTTCGACCTGCAGCTGGCTCGCTTCGACCACGCGGTTGACGAGCCCCATGTGCAGCGCCTCCCGGGCGTCCACGGCACGCCCGGTGAGGATCATGTCGAGAGCGCGCCCCATGCCGATGACGCGTGGCAGCCGCACGCTGCCGCCGTCGATCAAGGGCACGCCGAAGCGTCGGCAAAACACGCCGAAAATGGCGCTCTCGTCGGCCACACGCAGGTCGCACCAGAGCGCGAGTTCGAGCCCACCGGCCACGCAATAACCGGAGACCGCGGCGATCACTGGCTTGTCGAGGCGAAAGCGCGTGGGGCCCATGGGCGCTCGCTGCAGGGGCTCCCCGTTGGGCGGCTCGAGCGAGGTCACGCGCGCCGGATCGCCGCTGGCCACGGCCTTGAGGTCCGCGCCGGCACAGAAATGCCCACCTGCACCAGTGAGGATGGCCACCCGCAGCTCGGGATCACGCTCGAAGGCGCGAAAGGCCTCGGCCAGTGCCTCGGAGGTCGGACCGTCCACCGCGTTGCGCGCCTCGGGGCGCTGGATGGTGACCCACAAGAGCGGCGGGCGACGTTGTGTAACCACGCTCGATGACATGCCGTCCTCCTTGCTGCGTGCCGAAAGACAACATTACACACAGTTGACGAGCAAGACAATCCGTGAAACGTTACACAACGCGACACTCATTTGCATACGCAGTAGTATTCGGAGACCAGCCGACGTGTCCATTCAGCCCCGCCATCTCATCCTCAAGCTCATGCTCGGCGCCCAGGGCAGCGCCCTCTCGGCCCGCGCGGCGGTGGCGTCCTGCGCGCTGTTCGGCATCCGCGAGAACAGCGTGCGCGTGGCGCTGGTGAGGCTTTCGGCGGCCGGCATGATCGAGGCGGCGGGGCGAGGCAGCTACCGCATCGGCCCCAGCGCGGCCCAGCTGGCTGACGACGTGCGCACCTGGCGCACGGCCGAGTCGCGCGTGCGCAAGTGGAGCGGGGCCTTCGTGGCAGTGCACACGGCCGCGTTGGGACGCACCGATCGCGGCGCCCTGCGCCAGCGGGAGCGCGCGCTCGAGCTACTCGGGTTTCGCGAGCTCAGCCAGGACCTGTTCGTGCGCCCGGACAACCTCGTGGGCGGCGTGGGAGCGGTACGCGAGCGCCTCATGAAGCTAGGCCTCGACGCCGGGGCTCTCGTGTTCTTGGCCAGCGAGCTCGGCCCGGATCACGCACGAGGTGTGCATGATCTGTGGGACGGCCAGGCCTTGACCAAGTCCTATCAGCAGACCCGCGGGCGACTCGAGAAGTGGCTCGCGCGCGCACCCAAGCTCGATCTGGACGTGGCGGCGCGCGAGTGCTTCCTGATGGGCAACGACGCCATCCGTCAGGTGGTGTTCGATCCGCTGCTGCCCGATCCCCTGGTTAGCGCCGATGAGCGGCGCGCCTTCGTGGAGACGGTGCTTCGCTACGACCGCGCGGGCCAGACCATCTGGCGGCGCTTCCTCCAACCCCTGCTGGGCGACGCGGCCGAATCCGCGCTGCAAGCCCACTGATTGCGCGCCGTGAGAAGCCCCATGTCAGCCCCCGATTCAGCGACCCCCCAAGACATGCCCGCGGACACGCGCCGCAAGATCTCCGAGCTGCTCTCGCGCGAGGAGATCCGCGCGCTCAACGAGCGCTCCGACGTCATGGGCTTCGCTGCGGTGGGGTTCACATGGGCGGTCATCGCGTGCACCCTGGCGGCCCTGGTCTGGGCGCGCGGGCAGCCGCTGTGGCTGGAAGTCCCGGTCTTTGTGCTGGGCTTCGTCGTGCTGGGCGGTCGTCACCTGGGCCTGGCCATCCTGCATCACGAGGCTGCTCACAAGTCGCTGTTCAAGACGCCCTGGCTCAACGACTTCGTGGGAGATTGGCTGTGCGCGCGCCCAATCTGGAACGACGTGCGCAAGTATCGCGGACACCACTTCATCCATCACCGGCGCACCAACCAGGAAGACGACACCGATCTCTCGCTGGTCGCGCCCTTCCCCACCACGCGCTCCTCCTTGCTGCGCAAGTTCGCGCGCGATCTGCTGGGTTTGACGGGCCTCAAGTACCTGCTCGGCCGCGTGCTGATGGACGCCGAGCTCGTGAAGTGGACGGTGGCCAACGACGTGGTCTGGTTGCCGCGCGACGGACGAGCCTGGTGGAGCTATCCGCTTCGCTTCGTGCGCAACGCGAGCGGCATGCTGCTCACCAACGCGCTGCTACTCGTCCTGTGTTGGTTCTGTGGAGAGGTCTGGCTCTACGGGATCTGGGTGCTTTCCTACCTCACCCCGTTCCCGCTTTTCTTGCGCATCCGATCGCTGGCCGAGCACGCCTGCACGGCTCGCAGCACGGACATGTTCTTGAACACGCGCACCACCCGCGCCGGCCTGTTGGCGCGCGCCACGGTGGCGCCGATCCGGGTGAACTACCACGTCGAACATCACGTGCTTCCCTCGGTGCCCTACTTCCGTTTGCCCCGCTTGCATCAGCTGCTGCGGGAGCGCGGAGCCGTGTCGACTCCGCCATCGTACTGGGAAGTGCTGCGGCAGGTTTCATCGGGCAGCGAGCGCGCCTGAGCTTTGACCTCGCGCTGACTCAGCGGGGCAGAAGGAAGCTCGGCAGGAGGGCACCCACCAGCTTGTAGTCGGGACCATCGTCGCGCACACCGCCGGGCGCTCGTTGTACGCTCGTGAGTCGGAAACGACGCGCAGCACCGTCGAGCGCGAGCCCGGCGGAACCCAGCTGTGGGAAGGCGCCACCCGGGGTGCTTGGGCTGGCAAAGGAGCCGTTCCAGGTGGTGATCTCGATCCCGGTGGGAGTGTACTGGCTCCGCAACAGCTTGTACGACGCGGTCACCTCACCTTTCCAATCGAGGGCCTCCACCAAGAGGTCGCTGTTGGCGGTGGTGGGACTCGCTGCGCTGCCGCGCTCCCAGAAGAACAGCGTATTCACCGGCACGGCGAAGCTCACCTCGAGGCTCGCGGTGCCCTCGTTCTCGCGCGTGACCACGATGCTGGTGAGGTTGAGGTTGTCGAGCGAGGCGCGGAGATCGGCGCCCGTGGGCGTGATGGTGGCAGGGCCCTCGCTTACCCACTCGTCGAGCTCGCTGTTGATGCCCTGACCCGAAGCGAAGTTGTGCCCGCCGCGCGCGACGTCGACTCCGTCATCGATCAGGATGGTCGCATGCTTCACGGTCTGGAGCGCCCAACCGGGGAGCTTCACGTGCCCGAACTCCACGCGATCCAGGCGCACGTCGCCGTCGCTGAATTGCCCGCTCTCCGAGACCTGGGAGCTGAACGTGAAAGGCGTAAAGGCCGAGGGTTCCCAGGGCAAGTCGAGGGCTGCTTCACTCGCGTGCACCTGCGGCTCGTCCAGCTCGTCGGCGTCCTCGACGGCGCAAGCCGAGAGCATCAGAGCCAACAGGGTGCGCGTCGGTCTCGAAAGCGTGTGCTGAATCTTCATTGAAGTCCTCCTGGGCGCGGCCTTGCTTTTGCGGGCTGGCCTTTTTGCGGCGACTCTCGCTGTCGCCTTGCCGCTGCGGTGTGTGGTGCAAGCGCCCTTTGCAGACTCCGTTCCACGTCTTCCTCGCGGCGCTGCGAGCCCGCGTGAGACTCTCGCGAGAGCGGCCCGAAACGCCCGCGCGCCGTTCGTTGCAGCGCCGTTTGCGCACGCCCCACGCAGGGCACGAGATTCCACGGCGCACCGGAAATCGCCTTGCTGACGCTCGGAGATCTCCGAGCATCATGCGACTACGATGAACCACGGCCCTTGCGCGAACGGCGTTCGGACCCACTTAGCCCAAGGCCGATGTCGAGGCGCTGGGAGGCCCCATGAGCGATGAGCTCCTCTTCTATCACAACCCGTTTTCGCGCGGCCGCATCGTGCAGTGGATGCTGGAGGAGGTTGGCGCTCCGTACCGTGTGGAGCTCGTACGCCTCGATCAGCGCGAACAGAAGCGTCCCGAGTATCTGGCTGTCAATCCCATGGGCAAGATCCCCACCATCGTCCACCGCGGCGTGGTGATCACGGAAGCAGCTGCGATCTGTACGTACCTCGCGGACGCCTTCCCGGAGACCAAGCTCGCGCCCGCCCTCACGGACCCGGCGCGTGGCACCTACCTGCGCTGGCTGTTCTTCGGCGCGGGCTGCATCGAGCCGGCCCTGGCGGACAAGTTGCTCGAGCGTCCCGCACCTGCCCCGGAACGCAGCAGTGCGCTCGGCTACGGCAGCTACGAAAACGTGCTCGCCACGCTGGAGAAGGCCGTCTCGCCAGGGCCTCACATCCTGGGCGATGCATTCTCGGCCGCGGATGTCTACGTGGGGTCGGCCATCGGCTTTGGCCTTGGCAGCAAGGCGATCGAACCGCGGCCCGCATTCATGAGCTACCTCGCAAAGCTCTCGGAGCGTCCCGCCTACAAGCGCGCCAACGCAAAAAACGAAGCATTTGCCGCTGAGCTCAAGGCCAAGAGCTAGCAGCTCGGATCGACCCGGATTTTTGCGCACAGCGGGAAAATTCGGCTCGCAAAGGGCGGCCAGGGCGCACCCGATGGGCCCACGGGTCCAGGGTGGTCCGCGCGGTCTAAACGGAACGTAGTCGGGTCGGTGGCTGTGGGTCCGAGCTCTGGTAGCGTCCCTCGCCGTGGCACCCGTGTCCGCCTCGACGCCCTGCTACTCGGCCCGCCTGCTGTTCCCTTTTGCGAGCGTGCTCAAGGAGCGCGGCGTCATGCTGCCATTGGCGGCGGGTGCGATCGACGCCCTCGACCCCGACCTGCGCGTTCCGATCCAGGTCGCCGAAGGCTACTTGGTGTCAGCCATTCAGTTGTCCGGTGACCACGCGCTGGGCTTGGCGGCAGGTCGCATCATGACCACCGGTGACTGTCCCGCCATCGACTACGCGGTGAGCTCGGCCGCCAACGTGCGTGAGGCGGTCAGCGTCGCGACGCGCCATGCTCGCCTTGCCAACGACGCTCTGACCATCGCGCTCGAGACCGAGGGCAGCCGCGCCGCGCTGCGCATGCACAGCTCGCTGCCGCTTCACCGAGCCTCGTCCGACTTCATGATGGCGAGCTTCTATGCCTGCCATGTAGTGCACTGGCCGCACCCGACCGGGAGCGTACGCTGCTCGTTCGCCCACGCCGCGCCCGTGGATCGCAGCGCCTACGAGCGCACCTTTCCTGGTGTCGAGCTCGTGTTCGACGCGGCCAACTTCAGCTTCGAGTTCGACGCAGCAGTGCTCGACATGCCGCTGCACAGCGCCGACCCACGCCTGCACGCGATGGCAAAGAAGTACGCCGACTTTGCGTTGGCCGACCTGCCCTCGCCGCAAATTCATCGCGTCGAAGTGAAGAAGTTGCTGCCCGCGGAGCTGGCTCAAGGTCGCACCGAGGCCCGCAACATCGCGCGCAAGCTGAAGGTCAGCGTGCGCACCCTGGGCCGCCGCCTCGAGCACGAGGGCACGACCTACAAGGCCCTGCTCGAAGAGGTGAGGCAGGAGCTCGCCATGAGCCACCTCCTGCGGCTCGACGTGTCGATCCCGGAGATCGCAGGTTTGCTCGGCTTCTCCGATGTCACCGCGTTCCACCGCGCCTTCAAGCGCTGGACTGGCCAGACGCCCGGCGCCTATCGCGCTCGCCGTGCGCCACGCTTGGCCTCGCTGCTAGTAAGCTCGCGCTAGTCTCGCCGTGGCTTGGTCGAAGCAGGCTCTTGAGCGGGCGAGCTTAGAATTGAGGCGTGCAGGGCCGCCAGCAAGTCCTGCTCGGGAGGTTCGGGCGTGACCTCGCGGTAGCTGTACTGCCCCTGGATCATGCGGTTCACGTAGCTGCCCTTGTGCTTGGTACGCAGCAAGAACTCGAACACGCCTGGGGGCACCTCGCTGTAGCGATAGATGCGTCCGCCCTGGAACTCGAGCTCCAGCTCACGCGCGGATGCATCGTAGCCTGCCGACACCAGGACGCCCGACACCAGTGACACTCGCTCCATGGGACGAGTCATGCACGCGGCGCGACGAACGGCAAAAGAAAGCGTGCCTGGCAGCGGCACTCGAGTTCGCGTGCAGCCCCGGTCGGCGGCCCCTAACCGCGCTGACGTTCGAGCTTTTCCAGCGCCTCCTGGGCGCGAGCTCGGGTGGCCTCCGCGGTGCGCTGGACGATCTGGGCGCGATCGTGGGCCTCCTTGCTGCGCACCAGGTTGTCATTGCACTGCTTGAGCTGAAAACGCAGGGCGCTCAGCGCCCGCTCCGCCTCCTGCAGGTCTGCCTTGGTCTTGCCGAGCTCGGCCTGGGCCGCCTCCTGCTCGCGCTCACGGGTCGCGCTGCTCTCGACGGCTTCTTCAAGGGCCCGCTCGGCGGTGCTGAGCGCGGTCCGTGCAAGGGCCAGAGCCTCGGCCTCGCGGTCGGGCGCGGCCGTCCCGGAACGGGCGGCCTTGGGCAAGCTAGGCCGCTCGACGGGTTCCCGCGGGGCGCTCGTGCCCACCTCGGTCACCGCGTCGAAGCCGCCAGCCTCGAGCTCCAGGGTCATTCGGCCAGGGGGCTCCTGCCCCGTCCCCGAGAGCCAGCCCTGAACCGTGGCGAGAATCCTGCGCTGCTGCACCTGGGCATGGGGCAACCCCGACGCCGCACAGAATCCCAGCGCGGCCTCGACCACCGCGTGGGTGGCGGCCCGCTGCGCGTTGGCGAGCGCCCACAGCTCCTTGGGATCGACGCGATCCTGGGCGTGCATCTCGCGCATCTGGGCCGCCTGAGCGAGCGCCTTGTCGAGCAGCTCGGGCCGCTGAAAGTGCACCTGATTCAACGCCCATGCCGCCGGGGCGGGCCGCTTGAGCGCCTTGATGCGCTGGGCCCCAGGCTTGTCGCCGCTCTTGCGCAAGCGCTCCACCAGGGCGTTCCTCGCTTCGACCATCTCGGCCGGCGGCAGCTGGAACAGGGTGTCGAGCTCGGCATCGAGGCTTTCGGGCACAACGCTTGATATCACGCCCAGCGAGCGCGGATCACGACCGCGAATTCCCCGCGAAAATGCGCGTTGGGCGACCTGCGGGCTTCGTGGTAGCCTGCGGCCCATGGCATCTCCGCAAGACTCACCCTACCGCAAGAAACAAAAAGTCCGCGCAACGCGCAAGCTCGCTGCCTGGCGCGAGAAGAACGAAGCCGCCAAGGCCGCTGCCGAGGCAGCCGCCCCCGCCGCCAAGAAGAAGTGATCTCCCGGGCCGCTGCGCCGGTGTCCCGCCAGGTTACTCCTTGCGTGTCACCCTTCGGCGCAGCCGCCGCTCCGGTCAGAGAGCGCCGCTAGCCTCGTACGCTTCCAACGTGGAGCGCGACGCCCTTCGCTGCAACAGCAGCGCCAGGGCCGCGATCCCGTTCACCAGCGTGATGCGCAGCAGGATGTACGGGAAAAGCATGTCGAGCATCCCGGCGATGGCGAACAGATACGAGTGCGGCGCCAGCGAGATGCTGATCCACAACGCCATGGGCAAGCGGTTGTGGCGCCGGTACACCTCGGCGGTCTCATCGGTGACGCGCCAGCGCGCCATCAGCAGGCGCGAGCCCCACGGGTTGGTGCGCTGCGTGAAGCGCTCCTGCTTGCCCAGATAGTCTTCGTAGAAGTCCATCGAGATGCGCGCGTGCAGGGCCAAGTTCTTGTTGTCGCGGACCTTGTTGGCCTGGGCGATCTCGGCCGCGCTGTGGCTCTCTCCACCCCCGCCGACGCGCGTGGCGCGCAAGAACAGCTCCTTGTAGGCGTCGTAGAGATTGAGCTGGAACACCGTGCACACCACGCCGACGATGCCGAGGATCACCAGGATTCCAGGCGAATAGGCGCGGTCGTGCATCACGATGTGCGCGAGGCCGGCGGCGCTGGTCGAGAACCCCACCACCATGTCGGCCAGGCCGTCGAGCGCGCGTCCGAAGGCGGAGCTCATCTTCTTGGCCCGCGCCAGAATGCCGTCGGCGCCGTCCATGATCGCGCTGACCCACAGCAAGATGCCGCCGACGACCATGCTGGTGGGCGTGCCATAGATCCAGCAGCCCGCTGCCGTGAGGCCCAGGGCCATGGCCAGGAAGGTGACCTGATTCGGCGTGATGGGCGTGCGATAGACGGCCGCGACGAACGCGTAGGCCAGCGGTCGGTGCAGCCACAGGTTCACCGGATCTTCGACCTCGCGCGACTTCAGCACCGAGGAAAAGGGTGGCAGCGGCGGCGGCCCTCCCTCCGGCGTTTCGGACTGCGGCCTGGATCCCGCGGGAGCCGCTGACTCCTGCTTGGGTTCGGAGGGAAGCTGTTCCAGAGAGTTCACGGTGATGGCACCAGGGGCGCTGCGTCGAGGGGCTCGGCGCCCAGATCGAGCAGCGTTTCAGAGGGCTCGGGCAACCACGACTCGTCGGGTCCTTCGGGCGTCAGCACCAGCTTCTCGCCCGTGTAATGCAGGCGCCGATTGAGCCCGAACGTGCACCACAGGTATAGCAGGAGCGAACGCTGCTCGAGCGAGGGATGGATCTTCCCGCCGTAGCGCGCGTAGTAGGCCTCCGGAGTCTTGCTCCAGTGCAGCCCGGGCAGGTCGTGGTGGATGCTGTGGAAGCCGTTGTTGAACGCCAACCAGTTGGCCAGCCCGCCCACGAAATTGCGCGAGTGGTTGTACTCGCTGTCCTGATCGCAGCCGTCGTGCTGCAGGAGATTGATGGTGATGATGCCCCACTGCGCGTAGATGTGCGGCAGGAACCAGTAGAGCAACGTGCGCTTCCAATCCAGCACGAGCAGCGTGATCTGGATGCTCATCAGCACGGACAGCTCGAGCAACCCCTGGCGAAACCAGCGTGGGTGACGCTTGCGCATGACCCACATGTACTGCGAGTCCGCGCGCATGATGCTCGGCGCCACCGTGAGCATGAAGAAGAGCCCATTGAGCAGGTGAAAGCCGAAGCGCGTCTTGGTCGTACGCATCACGTCGCGCCGCGACTGCGTGTAACGGTGATGGCTCAAGTTGTGCCCGGGCACGTAGGCGCTCACTGGATGGCCGTAGATGCACGTGAGGACCACCTGATAGACCTTGTTCAACCAGCGCGCGCGAAACACCGGACAATGCAGCGAGTTGTGCGTCTGCACGGCCCCCTGGAACGCGGTCAAGCACAGGCCGACGAGGAGCGGCAGCGCCCACAGGTTCATGGGCCCCTCGAACCAGGCGTAGGCCAAGAGCGCGTAGTACGCGCCATTGAAGAAGAGGGGTCTAAGATCGGCGCGTTCTCGCAACATCTGACTCTTGCTTCACGCAAATGGCCAACTAGGCCACCGCCCGGCGGAGTGTGAGGGAAGACGCCGCGCTTGCCAAGCTCGCGGCCGTGGCCTGACCAAGGCATTCATGGGCTGGAAACAGCGTGAGGAACGCTTGCCCACGGGCCTCACCTGGGTGCGATTCCGCCGTGCGCCAGACTCGCGTCGACAGGGTGCTCCGTGTGGTGCGCACGGCGTCGCAACGCTTGGGCTCGTGGGTCCGTGCGGGCGCGCGCGAAGGGGGTCGCGCGTGCAGCAACGAGGTCGCGACCGGAGCTGATCCCCAACCCACCCGGTCACCACGAGCAGAAGGAGGAACCTCAAGAGCGCGAACGCCCGGCCGGGGGATTGAGACTACCCCCCGTGAGAAAGCGCGGCCCCGAGGAACCGACCTGGGGCGTTCGTTCTCGAAATGCGGCGTCGGTTGGCCTCCCGGCAAGCCCAAGGACCGGTGGCCTGGCCCTGGACTGGCGAAGATCGCAGGAGATTTCGCCCATTTGAGGCCTTTCACACTCGTCTTGGCTGCGATTCCGCTCAGCACGGACGCCGCCGGGGCGCGACGAATCTCACGGAATGAGCGTGTTCAGGGCGCGCTCGCGTGTCTCCGTAGCCACTACGGGCCGCTTCCGGAGTCAGTGTGGTCAGCGATACCATGGTGTTGTTGACCAAGGGGATCTCCCGCTCTTCTGCGAGGTTGGTGGTGCTGGGTCTGGCCCTGGCGACCGCGCTGCCGGGCTGTGTCCTGATCGGCTACGACCCAGAAGTGCAGCTCCCGCAGCTCGTCGACCAACCTGATGGTTCGACGGGGGACGGCGATGGTGGGCTGGTCGGCCTGGACGGCTCGCCCGGGACCCCCGATGCCAGCGCTCCCCTCGATGCGTCGAGCGACGGCGGGATCGCGGACACGGGCACGTCCGACGCGGCGCTCGCGGATCCGGATAGCGGTGCCGCGGAGTGCCCCGACGGTGGCTGTGCGTGCCCGCCGAATGGCCATGCCTGCGCGGGCGATCTCTGGCTCAGCTGTGACGCCCAGGGCAATGTGTCCGACACCGTGAACTGCCGCGACCAGGTGAGCGCGCAGTGCCAGGAAGGCGCCTGCGATCCGAGCGCGGGATGTGTGGCCCACCCGTCCGCCGACGATACGGATTGCGACGACGGACTTTTCTGCACCGCGGTCGACATGTGCAAGGCCGGTGCCTGCACCGGCACTGGCAGCCCCTGTCCCGACAACGCCTGCATCGTGCAGAGCTGCAACGAGGCCAGTGATACCTGCAGCGTGGAGTCCGTGAACAACGGCGCCAGCTGCGGCACGAATCAGACCTGCGCGAGCGATGGCAGTTGCGTCTCGAACAGCAACTGCACCTCGAACTGCACGCCCCAGTGCAGCGGCTCCACGGCGACCTGCAATCTTCCCTGCCACAACGCCAACAGCTGCAACACCACCTGTGGCGAGAGCCAGGTCTGCAACGTCGACTGCCACGACAGCACCTCCTGCGCGACCAGCTGCAACAGCTACTACGCCGATTGCAACCTCAACTGCGAAAGCTCCGGCACCTGCACGGGCACCTGCAACCACGGTGACTGCAACCTCGACTGCGACAGCGCCACCGATTGCCAGAACACCTGCTCCGGCGCCTTCTCGGAGTGCACGACCTCCTGCGACGCCGCCGCCTCCTGCGACGTGACCTGCACGAATGACGCGGACTGCGAGATCACCGGCTGCAATGGCGGCAACTGCACCGCCGCATGCGCCGAGCGGGGCACCTGCGACCTCGACTGCAACGGCGCCAAGAGCTGCGCCGCCAGCTGCGAAAAGGACTCCACCTGCGACGTGGACTGCCGCAATTCCGACTCCTGCCAGGTCGCCTGTAGCTATACGTCCCAGTGCGTCCTGGAGTGCGACGTCGGGGACCCGAACTGCAAGTTCACGGAATGCTTCGGCGGCGCCGACCGCTGCCCGAACGGCTTCCTGGTCTGCCACAGGTTCTGCCCGTTCTGAACGGTTCTCTCGGCGGGGAGGTCGCGTGACCTCCCCGATAGTTAAGCCGCAGGCCCACCGTGAGCGAAGCGAACCTCGCGGTGGGGTGGGGCCCAGCGCGGCTTGGCCGCGATGGGCGGGGAGGTCGCGTGACCTCTCGCGAGAACAGCCGCAGGCCCACCGTGAGCGAAGCGAACCTCGCGGTGGGGTGGGGCCCAGCGCGGCTTGGCCGCGATGGGCGGGGAGGTCGCGTGACCTCTCGCGAGAACAGCCGCAGGCCCACCGTGAGCGAAGCGAACCTCGCGGCGGGGTGGGGCCCAGCGCGGCTTGGCCGCGATGGGCGGGGAGGTCGCGTGACCTCCCCGATAGTTAAGCCGCCGGCACACCGTGAGCGAAGCGAACCTCGCGGTGGGGTGGGGCCCAGCGCGGCTTGGCCGCGATGGGCGGGGAGGTCGCGTGACCTCCCCGATAATTAAGCCGCGGCCACGGTGCGCATGCGATCTTCGAATGCCGTTAGCGCGGCCTTGGCGCCCTCCCCCATGGCCACGACGATCTGCTTGAACGGCGTGGTGGTCACGTCGCCCGCTGCGTAGATGCCTGGCACCGAGGTACGGCCCTTGTCGTCCACGATGATCTCCCCGTAGCGGTTCAGCTCCACCAGATCGCTGGCCAGAGAGCTGTTCGGCGAGAGCCCGATCTGCACGAAGATGCCGTCGACGCTCACGTCGTGCAGCTCCTTCGTCTTGCGGTCCTCGTAGCGCAAGCCCACGGCCTTGCCGTCCTGGCCCAATACCTCGGTGGTGCGTGCAGAGCTGATCACCGTGACGTTGGCCCGCTTCTTGAGGTTGTCGATGAGCACCGCGTCGGCCTTGAGCGTGTCGGCGAACTCGATCAGGGTCACGTGGCTGCAGATGCCGGCCAAGTCGATGGCTGCCTCCACGCCCGAGTTGCCACCGCCGATCACGGCCACCGGCTTCCCCTTGTAGAAGGGACCATCGCAGTGCGGGCAGAACGCCACGCCGCGGCCGATGTGCTCCTTCTCGCCGGGCACGCCGAGCTCGCGCCACTTGGCGCCCGTGGTGAGGATCAGCGTACCTGCGAGGATGCGCTCGCCGCCCTGGATCAACAGCTCCTTCTCGGTCCCGTTCACGATGCGCTCCACTCGGCGATGCTCGAGCAGATCGATGGGATAGCTGCGCACGTGCTTCTCGAGCTCGGCGCTCAGGCGCGGGCCCTCCGTGTACACGGTGCCGATCAAGTTCTCGATGCCCAGGGTGTCCATCACCTGGCCGCCGAACTTCTGCGCCACGATGGCCGTCTTGAGGCCCTTGCGCGCGCTATAGATGGCCGCCGACGCGCCCGCAGGTCCGCCGCCCACGACGACGACGTCGTAGCGCTTGACCTCGGCGGACTCCGCCGCCACGACCTCGCTCGAACGACCGAGCTTGGTCTCGAGCACATCCACCAGCTCCGAGAAGTTGGCCTTGCCCACATGCACCAGCTGCTCGCCGGCGAACACGGCCGGCACGCCCTGCAGACCCAGGCGCTCGACCTCGTCTTGATAGAGCTCGCCGTCGATCATCTCGTGGGTGGCCTGCGGGTGCAGCAGCGTCACCAGGTTGAGGGCCTGCACCACGTCCGGACAGTTGGTGCACTCCAAGGACACGTAGGTGCGCAGCACCACGGGCCCCTGGATCGCGCGCACGCGCGCCTGCACGCCGGCGTCGGGCAACTTGCCCTTTCCGTCGGCGTTCAAGATCGCCAGGATCAACGAGGTGAACTCGTGCCCGGCGGGAATTGCCTTGAACGTGATGCCCGTGGGGGCCCCGTTCTTGTGGAGGCTCATCTGGAGGCCCGCGTCGACGCGGCCGGACTCCACCACCTCGATCTTCTCGGAGGTGTCGGCGACGGCGCGCGCCAGCTCGAGGAGCTCACCTTGCTTCTCGTGGGAGCTCGCGGCCACCACCAGGGTGAGCTTCGATTCCAGCGCGCCAAAGACCTGGCGGAGTTGAGCAGAGATGGCTTCATCGAGCATGACGTCGTTCCTTCCTTTCGTATCCGGCTCGCCTCTTAGGCGGGCCCCAGAGAGCCTTTCGTTACGAGTGACTCGCCAGAATCAGATCTTGCCGACGAGGTCGAGGCCGGGCTTGAGCGTGGCGGCGCCGGGCTTCCACTTGGCAGGGCACACTTCGCTGGGGTTGGCGGCCACGAACTGGGCAGCCTGCACCTTGCGCACGAGCTCCTCGGCGTTGCGGCCGATGCCGTTGTCGTTGACCTCGGCGATTCTGATCAGACCGTCGGGGTTCACCACGAACGTGCCGCGGTAGGCGAGGCCCGCCTCTTCGATGTACACGCCGAACGCGCGGGCCAGGTGGCCGGTGGGGTCGGCGAGCATGGGGTACTTGACCTTCTTGATGGTCTCGGAGGTGTCGTGCCACGCCTTGTGGGTGAAGTGCGTGTCGGTGCTGACCGAGTAAACCTCGACGCCCATGCCCTTGAGCTGGTCGTACTTGTCCTGGAGGTCACCGAGCTCGGTGGGGCACACGAAGGTGAAGTCGGCGGGGTAGAAGAAGAAGACGGCCCACTTCCCCTTGATGTCGTTCTGCGTGACGGTCTTGAACTCGTTGTTGACGAACACCTGCGCCTTGAAGTCCACAATCTTCGAATTGATCAGGGTCATTTGCATCTCCTTCGGGGTCTCTACAAGTTGTCTGGGCGCGCGCGCTGCACGCGCCTAACAGCCGGCCGGGCTGGTATAACAGAAGCTCGCGGCTGAGCCGCTACCCTGCACACCGTACTCTGGCTGCGAATAGTCACCAATACATCGTTGCTAGCATTTCGATAGGCTGAGACTATCAAATCTTTGCGTGTGAAATTCGCATGTTGCGCTTGTTTTACGCCCCTAACGCCTGTTCGCTCTCTCCCCACATCGCGCTGCGCGAGGCGGGGCTCGCGTTCGCGCTCGTGCGGGTGGACTTCATGCGCAACAAGCGGCTCCCGGACGGGCGCTCCCTGGATGAGGTCACACCCAAGGGCTGCGTCCCGGCATTGCTGCTCGAGGACGGCACGCTGCTCACCGAGGGCGTGGCCATCCTGCAGTACGTGGCCGACCGCGCACCTGAGCGGGCACTGGCCCCGGCCGCAGGCTCGTTCGAGCGCGTGCGACTCGTGGAGTGGCTGAACTTCGTGGCCACCGACATCCACAAGGCCACCGCGCCGCTCTACGGGCTCGATACGCCCGAGGTCTACAAGCCCATCGCCGAGCGCAAGGTGGCCGCCAAGCTGGCGTACGTCGCAAAACACGTGGAGCAGCGCGAGTTCCTGCTCGAGCACTTCAGCGTGGCCGATTGCTACCTCTTCTATGCCTTGCGCAGCTTTCGCCGGGTTACGAAGCGAGCGCTCGAGGGGCCCTTGCGAGTTTATGCGGATCGGATCGCGGCACGGCCAGCGGTACGAGCCGCGCTCGAAGCCGAAGGGATCAAATACTAGAGCGCGGTGTCGAGCACGCTCTGTCGTACGCGTGCCCGTGCCCGTACGCGATCTGCTCGTTCTACGGTCCTGAGGCAGAATCGTGTACGGGCACGGGCACGGGCACGTTTACGGGAGGTTGTCCGTCCCGTTCACCCGCAGCACTTCTTGAACTTCTTCCCCGACCCGCAAGGACACGGATCGTTCCGCCCCACCTTGGGCTTGTCGTTGCGCACCGTGGCACCGCCCACCTTCTGCCCGTTGATGAAGTACCAACGGCCATCGATGCGCCGAAAACGTGAGCGCTCGTGGTGCACATGGTCCACGCCGTCCATCCCGTAGCGCGCGATGAACTCCACGTAGCCCGTGTCGTCCTCGGGACCGCCCTCTTCGGTCTTCACGATCTCGAGCCCACGCCACTCGGCGCGCTTGGACCAATCCTCCGTGGACTTACGGTCGGTCTCGGAGCGGGTCTTGGGGTCGTGCGTCTCGAGCAGGTAGTCGATGGCCCCGGTGGCGTAGGCCACGTAGCGCGAGGCCATCAGCTGGGCTGCGGTCTCGGGGCGCTTCTCGCCGCGGATGAAAGGCTGACAATAGGCCTCGAGGGCGCTCGGATCTTGAAAGGGAATGTCCATCGGATTCGGGCCCAAGTTAGTCGCTCACAGGCTGAAGTCGAAGGGCTGTTCGCCGACTTCCGAGAGGGCGTGCTGAATCGCGCTGAAAGGCCGCGCTCCCAGGAAGCCGCGATACGCCGAAAGCGGGGACGGATGAGCTGCCGTGACCACTCGGTGCTGCGGGCCCGTCACGAGTCGCTTCTTTTGCTCGGCGGGCTTGCCCCAGAGCACGAACACCACCGGCCTCGCGCGCGCGCTCAGGGCCGAGATGGCAGCGTCGGTCAGGCGTTCCCAGCCGCGCTTTTGATGGGAGAGCGGCTCGCCCGTGCGCACGCTGAGCAAGGTGTTCAGCAGCAGCATGCCGCGCGTGGCCCAAGCACTCAGGTCGCCCTGGGCGGGAAGCGGCAGTCCGAGGTCCGCGCCCAGCTCCTTGAAGATGTTCTTGAGCGACGGCGGCGCCGGCACCCCCGCAGGCACCGAGAAGCAGAAGCCGTGGGCCTGACCGACCCCGTGATAGGGATCTTGCCCCAAGAGCACCACGCGCACGCGCTCGAAGGGCGTGGCGGTGAAGGCCCTGAAGACGTTCTCCTCGGCAGGGAACACCTGGTGCTCACGGCGCTCCGCGTCCACGAAGCGCTCGAGCTCGGCGAAGCTCGCCGAGCCGAGCTCGGGCGCAAGCGCCGCGCGCCAATCGCTCGGAAGATCCACCAACATACGTCCCCGAAGCCAGGCGGAGGTGGACTACTCGTGCACCGTGACGCTGATCATCTGCACGGGCGTGCGCGGACGATCGCGGCCGTCGGTCGGCGTGGTGCCGATCTTGCCGACCACGTCCAGGCCCTTCACCACCTTGGCGAACACGGGATGACGCGACGGGCCGGGCGTGAACCAGTCGAGGTAGGCGTTGTGCACGGTGTTGATGAAGAACTGACAGGAACCGCTGTTGGGGCGGCCGGTGTTGGCCATCGAGAGCGTGCCGGGCTCGTTCGAGAGCTTGGCGTTCTCGGGGAACTCATCCTGGATGGTGCCGTGGGGCGAGTTGCCAGTGCCCGCCTTCGCGCTGTTCGCATCCCTGGAGTGCGGGCAGCCGAACTGGATCATGAAGTTGTTGATCACGCGGTGGAAGTGCAGGCCGTCGTAGAAGCCCTCCTTCGCCAGCTTGATGAAGTTGCCCGCGGTCTGGGGCATCTTGTCGACGAACAACTCGATTTCGACGTCGCCGAGAGAGGTCTTGAGCGTTGCTGTGGGATTCGCCATGGGCGGAGTGGTACCAGGTCCCCCACCCCAACGTCCACCGCTCGTGTGCCGCCAGGACGTCGCTTTGGCTGCCCTAGCCGCCGGTCTGCTCGCTCAACCCCTGTCCCGGCTTGGCGAGGGCGCCTTCGGTTCACGGGGAGGGCACGCGCCCTCCCCGACCCGCGCGGCAAAGCCGTGCTGGGACCCACCCCGCCGCGAGGTTCGCTGCGCTCACGAATCGCCGACCATCAAGCGCTGTGCGTCCCACGCGCGAGTTCGCCTCTCGCAGTGCGGATGCGATGGGCCTCGTGCTCGGCGAACTGTTCGGCACCAAAGCGCTCCTTGGCTCCGTCGCGGAAGCGCCGGTAAGCCGCCTTGGCGCGCTCGCTGACCGGAGTCCCTGCCTCCAGCGGGAAGAAGTACTCGATGCCGGCGTCGACCCCGCGATTGATGAAGTTGTCGTCTCGATCCACCGGTAGCCCGACCAGCGCGAGCCCCTGCTGCATGGCGGCCATCTGTTTGCGGCGCGCCCGGTCGATCAGGGTGCGCGGCGCGATCCCAAGCACCGCGAGATCCCCTTCGATGAACTTCGTCTCCCACAGCGCGTAGGTCAAAAGGCGCACCTGGAACGCCGAAAGCTGCAGCACTTCCAGGCGATTCATCTGGCGCATGAGCTCCGGCAGATACTGGACGCCGAGCCCCACGTGCCGGGCTTCGTCGCGCTCGTAGTAGGTGAGGAGCTCGCACAGCACGGGCTCCACGCCGCTCTCGCGCACGCCCTGAAACAGGCTGAGCGCCATCGTCTCCACCATCAGTTGCATGCCGACCAGCTTGTAAGCCAGCTGGTCTGCGTTCAGCACGGTGTCGAGCAGCGCCTGTGGCGCCGGGTGCAAGCGGGTCGGGGTGTAGCCGAGCTCCCGCAGATAGTCGTACATCGTGTAGAAGTGGCGCGCTTCGTCGTGGGCCTGACTGGTGGCCGCCATCTTGGCTTCCAAGGGCTCCAGGCGGTCGGCCAGCTGGGCGGAGATCTTCCAGGCCGCGAGCTCGCCCCACATGATGATGGCGAACACCGTCTTGAGTGCCTCGCGCTTCTCCGGCGCGAGTCGGATGCCCCCGTGCTCTCGCAGCAGGCTGGCCAGGATGTCCTTTCCGTCCCAGGCCAGGTCCTGCCCGAGATGGTAGATGCGCTCGCAGCGCACGAAGCGCTTGGCGTCCTCGGCGCTGCGCTCCCAGTCGAACATCCCGTACGGGATTCTGCGTCTTGCCTCCGCCGAACAGCCCCATCGCCACCTCGCCCCGAATCTACGGCCGAATGGCGCCGCCCGGCAGCCCAATCGCCCGAGCCCCGAAGTCCGGTCCGCGGATGTGGGATCGCAGGTTACAGCGCGTGGTGGCACGGCCCTAAAGGAGGCCGGAAATCCCGAGCGGGCCTCGGGGGGTTGCGGCTTGCGGGCAGCCTCCGGCCCCGGCTGCTAGGCTCCGGCCGATGGCCATGCTCACCGAAGTCGAAGCCCGCATTCGCGCAAACGAACGCATCGACCTGGACCAGGCGCGTTGGCTTTTCGAGCACGCGGAGAGCGCCGACTTGGCGCGCCTCGCCACCCAAGTGCGCTCGCGCTTCCACGAGGAACACGAGGCCACGTACCTGATCATGGCCATCGTGAACTACACGAACGTGTGCGTCGCCAAGTGCGACTACTGCTCGTTCTATCGTTTGCCTGGAGCCCCCGATGGCTACCTGCTGAGCTTCGAGCAGGTCTGCGACAAGATCGATCAGTTGCGAGCCCACGGCGGCTCCCTGGTGGGCTTCAACGGCGGCTTCCATCCGGAGCTGCGCATCCAGGACTACGCCGATATGTTCGGCAAGATCCATGCGCGCTACCCGGACCTCGAGTTCTTCGAGATGACCGTCGCGGAGTTCATGTTCGCGTGCAAGGTGAGCAAGCTCCCCTACGCCGAGGGAGCCCGCATCCTGAAGAGCGTGGGCACGCGCTGGGTCACCGGTGGCGGAGCCGAGGTGCTCGACGAGGCGTTCCGGAAGCGTCACAGCCCCGGCAAATACAAGGTGGCCGACTACTACAAGGCACAGGCCGCGATCCTCGAAGCGGAGATGGCCAGCACCGCCACCATGGTGATCGGCTTCGGCGAACCGCTCGCAGAGCGCCTCAACCATCTGCGCGGGCTGCGCGAGTTCCAGGATCGCATGAACGGCGGGCTGGCGAGCTTTCTGTGCTGGACCTACAAGAGCTTCGGCAACGAGCTCGGCGGCCACGAGATCAGCAATCAGGAGTACCTGCGCTGGCTCGCCGTGTGTCGCCTCTACCTCGACAACTTCGTGCACATCCGCACGAGTGTGCTCACCAAGAACGAAGGTGCGCTCGAAGGACTGCGCTATGGCGCCAATGACTTCGACCTGCCCACCGAAGACGAAGTCACTCAGAAGGCCGGCGCCCAGGTGAGCCACGCCTTCGCCGACGTGTTGGCCCACGCTGAAAAGCTCGGCTTCCGGGTAATCCATCGCAAGGGCCTGCCGATGCGCCCGCGCGCAGGGCTCGCCTACGAAGCCACGGGCTTGAGCAACGCCGAGGTCCTCTCGCCCAAGCTCGTCGCGCTGCGCCCCGACGTGTCGGCCGACGAGCTGTTGCGCGTCAGGAGCGCATGACCGGGGCGCTGCTGGCGCTGCTCGCCTACGTAGCGGCGCAGTTGCTGCTGGGCGTGCTGGTGTCACGCCGCATCAAGACCGAAGACGATTACCTGGTGGCCGGCCGCAGCCTGGGCCCCGTGATGGCCACCTCCTCCATCTTCGCCACCTGGTTCGGCGCCGAGAGCTGCGTCGGCGCTGCGGGCCAGGTGTTCGAGCACGGGTTGTCCGCGGTGTCGGCGGATCCCTTCGGCTATGGCCTGTGTCTGTTGCTGTTCGGCGCCTTGTTCGCGTCGCCCTTGTGGGCGCGCAAGCTCACCACGCTGGCCGACCTATTCCGCGAGCGCTACTCGCCGGGCGTCGAACGGCTGGTGGCTCTGATGCTGATCCCGGGCTCGCTCCTGTGGGCCAGCGCGCAGATTCGCGCCTTCGGCCATGTGCTGGCCGCGACCGGACACCTCGCGGAGCCCATCGGCATCGCGTTGGCCGCCGTGTTGGCCGTGACGTACACGAGCTTCGGTGGGTTGTTGGCCGATGCCTACGCCGATCTCATCCAGGGCGGCGTGCTGATCACGTGCCTGCTGATCCTGCTGGTGGCGGTGGTGCTCGGCACGGGCGGTGTGACTGCCACCTGGACCGCCGTGACCTCCGTCGGTCCGAACGCGCTGGAGGCCCCCAGGCACGACCTGCTCGCCTCGCTCAACGACTGGGCCATCCCGATCCTCGGCTCGCTGTTCGCGCAGGAGCTCGTGGCGCGCACGAGCGCATCACGCTCACGCCAGGTGGCTCAACGCTCGGTCCTGTTGGCAGCCGTCGTCTATCTCTTGGTCGGCAGCATCCCAGTCGTGCTCGGTGCCATCGCCCACACCACGCTGCCGGGCGCGGATCCGGAGCAGGTCCTGGCCACCCTGGCGCAGAAGCACCTGCCGTCGTTCGGCTATCTCATCTTCGCGGGCGCGCTGGTGTCCGCCATCCTGTCCACCGTGGACAGCGCGCTGCTGGTGTGCGGCTCGCTGGTGTCCCACAACCTGGCTGGCCTGGCCATGCGCGACGCAAGTGAGGACCAGAAGGTGTTGCTCGCGCGTGTCAGCGTGGTCGCCTTCAGCGGCGTGGCCTACCTCGTGGCGCGCTCCGCCGAGAGCGTGCACGGCCTGGTGCAGGAGGCATCGGCTTTCGGTAGTGCCGGAGTCTGCGTGGCGGGCACCCTCGGGCTCTTCTCGCGTCGGGGCGGAGCGCTCTCGGCCTACGGCGCCCTCGTCGCGGGCACCGTGGCGTGGCTCTACGCGGCCTACGTGGCCGAGCTCGACACGTCCTTCTTGTGCTCGCTCGCGGCCGCCTTCGCGGCCTACGTCGTGTGTTCGCTGTTCGAGGGCGACGCGCGGCTAGCTGCCGACGACGTCAGGCGGCTCTCGGCAGATCGCGGACCACGTTGAGCCCGGCCTTCTGCGACCACCACATCAAGCCCACCAGCAGCGCGCGCTTGTCTTCCACGAACGAAGGCTTCTTCCCCTCGAAAGCGTGGCCCACGAACTGAAAGCCCCAGCCCACGCTGAACATGGCGGCGGCCAGTGGGATGCCGATCAAGGTGGCGGCCACCGGGATGGAGCCGGCGATCAGCGGAATGCCGACGCTGTGACAAAGCTGATTACGCGGGTCCTGGTGGTCGGCGCGGTACGAGTCCATCAGGCCTTGCCACTCGTGATTAAGCTGGATGTGCATGCGGTGAACTCCTCGCCTGGAGTTTCCTGAGGAGCCCTTGCGGCGTCAAGCGCGAGTGCACTTCGAAACCCCTGAATCCGCGCAAGATCTCTCACGATTTTCGCAGAATCCGGTCACTAGAGTCAGTCACGCCTCCGTCTCAGAGCGGCGCGCTCGGCGCGCCCAGCATGGCGTTGCGCACCAGCGGGAGCGGCGGACCGCCGAACGAGAGCAGCTTGTCGTGGAACTCCCTGTAAGCACTGCGCCCGCCGCGCGAGGCCGTCCAGTCGTCGCGCAGCTGACGGATGATCAACTTGCCGAGGGTGTAGTTGAGATAACCGGGATCGAAGGTGCCGCGCGCTGCCTGCTGCTTGGCGTTGCCCGGATCCTGGAGTGCCTTCTCGAGGAACAGCCGCTCCGACTCGGCGACGCTCATGTTCTGTGTGTGAAGGCCAATGGCGCTCATGAATCGCACGTTGCGCAACAGCGCGTTGAGGAGCTGTCCCACGTGCACCTTGGGATCGGCGGACAGCCCCGCCTCCCACATCAGCTCCTCCGTGTAATGCGCCCACCCCTCCGCGAAGGCGTAGCCCACGAACAAGCGCCCCAGCATGCGCTCGGAACGATTGGCGTGCAGGAACTGCAAGAAATGCCCGGGCCACACCTCGTGCACCGAGATGAAGAGCAGGTCGGCCACCCCAGGCAGGTAGGCCATGCGTTCCGCCTCCGACCATTTCGGGTCGGGAGGCGCGATGTAATAGATGGAAGGCTGACCAATGTCGTAGGGGCCGGGGATATCGATGAACGCCTGGTTCCAGCGCTTGTGGGGGGGTGCCTCTTCCACCAGCGCCTCTTCCACGCCCGGAATCGTCACGAGCTCGCGCGCCGCCACGAACTGCTTGAGCTGCACGAGCTGCACACGCGCCTCGGCCACGGGACCCGCGGCCGGCTTGTCCGCGTTCACGATTGCGGCGCAGTCGGCGAGCGACTTGCCGGGAGCCAGGGTCTCGCAGGCGGATTGCAGCGCCTCCAGGTTGCGCTCGAGATCGTGGTTCCCGATCTCCGCGAGGCGATCGAGGGGCGTATCCACGCGTTCGGTTGCCCACAACATCTCGCGGAACAAGTCCGGGCCCAGCGCGAAGTCATCACTGGCCCGGGCCTTCTCGACATCCAAATAGGCCAGCGTCTCGCGCAGTGCCGCCACCGCCTCCTGACTCGCCGCGGCCAGCTCCGCCTTTAGCGCCGTGTCTCCGCTGACCCCGAAGATCTGCTGCACATCCTTGTCGATGTACGAGATCAGCCCGCCGTACACTTCGCTGGCGACCGCCAGATGGGTGCGCGGCAAGGGCGCCACCAGGTTGTCTCGCATCGCGCGCAGCACACCGGGCACTCCGCGCAGCTGGGCAGCGCACGCCTTCATGCGCCGCTCCAGAGGGGCATAGTTGCGCGTGACGTACACGCTCGGATCCACGGCGGACGAGTAGAACAACGGGTTGCGCTGGGGATCCTTGGCCCGCGTCAGCCAGAACAGCGCGCCGTCGGCATTGGCCAGCAGATACTCGCGCTCGAACGCGCGCACGGGGTCCAGCTCTTGGGCCCCGAACGCCAGCGCGCGCGCGCGCTGACTCGTGAGCTGCTCGACGGTTTGGCGCAGCCCCGCCTGCGAGAGGTCCGCGAGCTTGCCATCGAAGTCATGCCGCCCCTGCGAGACCGCGAAGCCCGGGTCGCGCTCGAAAGACTGCTCGATGTACTCCTGCACCAACTCGTCCCAGGCCTGACTCGTGCTCGCGTGCGGCCCCGTCGCCTGCCCAGCCAGCAGGGCCGGCTGGCCCGCCTGACTCGAACGAGCCGGTCCTCCGCACCCCATGATGCAACCCACGATCGAGCCCAGCCCGACGCTCCACCCCAGCCATCCCGCGCGCATGGGCGGAGCATAGCCGGAGGCGCCGTCCAAACCCTGCTGAACCACTTGCCAACTTTGTGGGCCTATGCCACTTCACGGCGCGGCCGAATGCCCCTAGGTGTCGGTCGAACAAACGGGTAGAGCTCGCGGGCCGACCCACCCGCATCGACTTTTGGTGGCGCGCCCATCGCGCTGCCGCACCAGGTACGAGGGAGACGTCATGGCAGAGACTGAGGAGCAGCGTAAGGCCCGTATCGCGCGTGAGGAAGCCACCTGGACCGGGCCCAAGTTCATCGGTCTCCTGGCAGCCACCCTCCTCGTCGCCCTGACCGTGATCTACGGGATTGCGTCTTACCCCACCGAAAGCCGGCCTTACTGGGACCTCAGCTGGTACCCCTTCGGCACCACGCCCAAGGAAGCGGATCTGAAGCCCAGCTCGGTTTCCGGTCTCGTCCGCTAGTCGGATCGCGGGCGGTCGAGCCCGCCTCCGATGTCTGCGGTCCGGCGTCCAGGCCTCCCCCCGGAGGCCCTTTCAAATGACAGCCGGAACACACATGTACGACATTGTCGGAGTATAGCTACCAGCCGGCAAGCGCGTCTGCTACCCTCGGCCCCCATGGCGAATCGTGGAAATCCCAGGGAGGGCGTCGACCCGACGGCGGCGACCCTGTACGGGCCCGAGAAGCAGACGTTGGTCCACAACCAAGCTGCGCAAGCTGTCGAGGCGCGCGACATCTCCGATGCGAGCAAGCAGCTGACCCTCATCGACAAGAAAGCCAAGCTCTACAGCCGTGACCAAAAGCACCCCAAGCCGGTAGAGGTCGGTGAAGGGGGCGAGGTCAAGGGCCACGAGTTCGTGCAGCGCTACCAGGCTGGAAAGCGCCTGGGCGAAGGTTCGATGGGCGAGGTCATCGCGACCCGCGACACGCGCATCCTGCGCAACGTGGCGATGAAGCGCCTGCATCCGGAGCACCACAACGAGCGCCCGGACCTGCGCGATCGCTTCCTGCGCGAAGCCCGCGTGCAGGGCCAGTTGGAGCACCCGTCGGTGGTGCCGGTCTACGACCTCGGCGTCGACCACGAGGGTCGCGAGTACTTCACGATGAAGCGCGTTCGAGGCAACACCCTCGAGCAAATCATCCGTGGGCTGCGCGACAAGGACCCTGAGTTCACCTCCAAGTACTCCCGTCGCAAGCTGCTGACGGCCATGAGCCGTATCTGCCTGGCCGTGGCCTTCGCCCACGAGCGTGGCGTGGTGCACCGCGATCTGAAGCCCTCCAACATCATGTTGGGCGACTACGGCGAGGTACACCTGCTCGATTGGGGTATCGCCAAGATCATCGGCGTCGATGACCCGGGCATCGAGGACCGTGTCGACATTAGCCACGACCGCGTGCAGCGCACCGAGGTGGGCTTCGTGGTGGGAACGCCAGGCTACATGGCGCCCGAGCAAGCGCGCGGCGAAACGCGGACCTATGGCGGCCGCTCGGACATCTACTCGCTCGGCGCGATCCTGTTCGAGGCCATGACGCTGGAGCGCCTGCACGAGCAGAAGGAGATCGAGCACATCCTCTTCTCCACCGTGAGCGGCACCGAGAGTCGCCCCAGCGTGCGCGCGCAGCACCTGGACCTCCCGCCCGAGCTCGATCGCATCATTCTCAAGGCCACCGCGCTCAACCCCGAAGGTCGCTACGTGACCGCGCGGGAGATGAACGACGACATCGAGAAGCTGCTCGACGGCGATCGCGATAGCACCCGCCGCGCCGAGATCGCGGCCGAGCACACCGCCAACGCCAAAGCCGCCCTGGCCCTGGCGCGCCGCGGTGGCATCGCCGCCGAAGGCCAGCACCGCAAGGCCGTGGGTGAGCTGCTGCAGGCCCTGGCGCTCGAGCCGAACCACCCCGAAGCCCGCGCCACCATGGTGCAACTCCTGCTCGAACCCGTGGAGCGCCTGCCCGAAGGCGCCTTCGCGGAGCTGCAGCAGGTGAACCGCCTGGATCGCGCGCGCGCCAGCCGCGCCAATGGCTGGGCGTTTTTGGCCTACACCACGACCTTCCCGCTGATGCTCGCCATGGGTGTCATCGAGCCGAGCTGGCTCGTGGCGCTCGGGGCCGGGGTCATCGGTCTCATCGCCTACACGTGGTGGATGGCGACCACGGGCCGCACGTCGCCGCGCTTCATGATGATGGCCCTGGTGGCGACCTTCGTGATCGTGGGCTCCATGAGCATGTTCTTCGGTCCGCTGTTCTTCGTGCCCGCACTGAGCGTCACAGCGGCCACCTCGTACCTGGTGTCCATCCGAGCCAACGCGCGAGCGCGGGCGCTGGTGCTGGCCGGGAGCCTGGCGTCGACGCTGATTCCCACCATCCTCACGCTCATCGGCTGGCTGCCAAACCCCTACACCTTCGACGGCGGGGGCATCACCATCATGCCCTCGCTGCTCAAGTTCCCCGAGCGCGCCACCTGGGCCTACATCCTGGTGGCCAACTGCCTCACCGTCGTCATCGCCAACCTGCTCGTGGGGCGCGCCGTGGCTGCGCTGATGCGCGCAGAGCGCCGTCTGTTCACCCAGGCCTGGCGGCTGCGACAGTTCTTGCCCGAGCTGGCTCAGGACCCCAACGAGCAGCGCAGCTCGCGCCCCTGAGCGCGGTTACACTCCACAGCCAAGCCTGCTCGCGCACTCCACGGCCGCGCCTGCGTGCGAGCTCAGGAAACGCCGAGCATGCGCAGCACCAGACTCACGTAGTGCTCCGCCAGCTGACGCGACGAGAGCACGCCGTCCCGTCGGTACCAGGTATAGGTGAACGTGATGAGGTTGGTGATGGCCAGCGAGGTAAGCTGGAGATCATCCAACACGAAGGTTCCCGCGGTCTTCCCCTGCGCCAGCACGCCCGCGAGCGTCTCGTGGAAGCGCTGCTGTTCGCTCAGGATCTTGCGCCGGGTGTCCTCGTTGAAGTTGCTCTCCTCGCGCCAAAAGACCGCGATGATGCGCTGCTCCTCGATGACCAGGCCGGCGTAGTTCCGCACCATGTTGGACACCACCTCGACGGGGCTACCGCCCTGGTTGGTGGCTCGCAGCAGCGACTCGGTGGCCATCCGGATCACGCGTAGCGCGATGGCCTCGAGGATGTCGTACTTGTTCTTGAAGTGATAGTAGATGAAGGGCTTCGTGGCGCTCAACTCGTCCGCGATGCTCTCCATACTGGTGGCCCGATAGCCATGCTCGTAGAAGAGCCTGGTGGCCGTCTCTAGAATGCGCTCACGCTTGTGGGCCCTGAGCTCGGCTCGCAGGTGGCCTTGCGCGTCGTCGGCTTCGATTTCGGCCATCTTCTGGGTCCTTCGGAGCCGAGCTCCACTTCGCGATCCATAGACTTCCGAGTCGCCGCTTTTGAGAAGAGGCCGAGCGCGCAGCACGCGCCCCCAACTTCGCCTGCTATTCGGCCGCAGGCTCGTGCGCGTGACGATGCTCGCAGGCCTCGGCGCGCGCTTCGATGGGCTTGAGCCCGGCGTCACGGAACATGGCCTGGTCCGCTTCGACGTCGGGGTTGCCCGTGGTCAACAGCTTGTCACCCGAGAAGATGGAGTTGGCGCCCGCCATGAAGCACAGGAGCTGAGCCTCGCGCGAGAGCCCCTCGCGGCCGGCGCTCAGGCGCACCATGGAGGTGGGCATCATGATGCGCGCGGTGGCGATCATGCGCACGAGCTCGAAGGGCTCCACTTGGGGACGCTCGGCCAAGGGCGTGCCGGCCACGGCCACCAGGGCATTGATCGGCACGCTGCCGGGGTGGGGACGCATGTGGGCGAGCTCCACCAGCATGCCGCAGCGATCGTCGATGGACTCGCCCATGCCGATGATGCCACCACAGCACACGCTGATGCCCGCGTTGGAGACGCGGTCGAGCGTCTCGAGGCGGTCATCGTAGGTGCGCGTGGAGATGATCTTCTTGTAGTGCTCGCGCGAGGTATCGAGGTTGTGGTTGTAGGCGGTGAGTCCGGCCTCCGCGAGTCGTGCGGCCTGGTCCTCGGTGAGCATGCCCAGTGTGGCGCAGGCTTCCATGCCCAGCTCGCGCACGCCGCGCACCATGGTGAGCACCTGCTCGAAGTCCTTGCCGCGCGGGTTGCGCCAGGCAGCGCCCATGCAGAAGCGGGTGGAACCGTTGTCCTTGGCGATGCGAGCCTTGGCCAGCACGTCGTCGACGCTCATCAGACGCTCGGAGGCCACACCGGTCTCGTGGTGACCGCTCTGGGGGCAGTAGGCACAGTCCTCGGCGCAACCGCCGGTCTTGACCGAGAGCAGTGTGCACAGCTGGACGGCGCCGGCTTCGTGGTGCTGGCGGTGCACCTCCTGGGCCCGGAAAACGAGCTCAACCAGGGGTAGATCGTGCAGCTCCCGCACTTCTTTTCGGGTCCAGTCGTGACGTACTGAAGGCATCGCCGCTGATTAGCCAACTCCCCACTTCCGAGCAAGCCGGCAGGAGTACCCCCGAGGCCCGTCCACGTGCCTCGCTGCCGGCACGTTGGAGCCGCGCGCACACGCCGCCTCTGTGGCCTGCCGAGCGATCCGGTCACTTCGCGCTGGTTTCGTGAAACGCCGCACGGTACAACCGACCGACACGGGCTTTTTGCGAGACAAGAGCGGGCGCAGAGAAAAGAGATGTCACGCGGCGACGCCGACCCATCCCCTCCTGACCCGCTTGCTCCTGGGCTCCCCGACGGCTCCGTCGGCGAGCGCAGTTCCCTCATGGGGTACGGCACGCTCGGGAATGTTCCGCCCTTGGCTTTGCTGGCCGCAGGCGCGGCGGTGGCCAACGCCCTGGTTTACCGGCTCATCCTGCCCCTGCTGGTGAGTCAGAAGCTGGTCTTGCCACCGCTCCTGCTCTGGCTCGCGCCCTTCTCTCTCAACCTCACGGCCGCGGCGGGCTTGGTTTCGCTGAGCGTGAGCGTCATCGACCTCACCCGAGCGCGCTCCCTGGCCGATACCAGCCGCCGGCTGCTGATCGCCTTCCTCGCCTGCATCGTGCTGTCGACCCTGGTGTTCGCGACCTTCCTGCCCGAGGGTCGGGTCAATCCCCAGCAGGTGCTGGTGGCGGCCGGCGCTTTACATACGCTCAACATCCAGCTCGCCATCACGGCGTTCCGTGCGGTGCCGTCCCTGGCCTGCCGCACCACGCTGGGGTTGATCGGGGCGAGCTCGGTGTTTCCGCTGGTGTCTTTGCTGCTGCGCAACCTGCCGAGTACCCAGGGCATGCCGCTCGATGGCTCGGCCAGCCTGCACGGCTTGGGTGAACTCGCCTACCTCCTGGTTCCCCTGGCGGCCGCCTTCGTCGTCGTTCCATGGGAAGACACCCAGGCCGAGCGCAGCGCCCGCCGCGCCGGCGCCGTGGCCGTGGCCGTCATGGCCCTCGCCTTCGCCGCCGCTGCCCGCCTCCCGGACGAGCTCTACGGGCACTTGCTCTACTCCACCCTGCGTCTCGAATGGGCCCTGGAGCGCGCCTCCATCGGCTACGTGGTGCCGGTCAGCCTCGCCGTGGGCGCCGCGACCTCCGCCCTGGTGAGCCGCGATCAACGCCACCGCCAGGGCGGCGCCGGCCTTTGGTTGTGGCTCGCGGGAGGCTACAACCCGCTGACCCCCGCGCGCATCCTGATGACCGCGCTGGCGGCGATGCTGCTGTGCCGTGCCGCGCTCACGCTCGGCCAGAACCGCAGCTCGAACCCACCGCCCGACCCCTGAGGCTCAGCGCGGGAGGCTCAGCTGCCCACGCTCAGCTCGCGACACTCAGCTGCCCACGCTCGGCTCGCGACACTCAGCTGGCCACCAACGCGTACACGCGTGCCACCGCGTCCTCGAGCTTGTCCGCGTCGGTGCCACCGGCCTGCGCAAAGTCCGGTCGACCGCCGCCGCTGCCGCCCACCAGGGCCGCGCACTCCTTCACGATGGAGCCCGCCGGGAAACGCTTGGTGAGCTCCTTCGAGACCGCGCATACGATGCTGACCTTGCCCTTCTGGGCCTTACTGCCGAGCACGATCACAGCCGGCTGGAGCTTGTCCTTGAGCTGGTCCGCGTACTGACGGATGGCGTCCTGATCCGGCAGATCGACCACCGCCCCCAGCACACGGAACTCCCCCATGTCCTTGGCCTTGGCCGTGAGATCGCCGCTGCCTCCGGACATCAGCTGCTGCTTCAGCTGGTCGATCTCCCGCTTGAGCTGCTTCTGCTGACCGAGCGCACGGTCGACCGCTTCGCTCACCTGCAGGGGCGAGGTCCGCAACTTCTCGCCGGCGCTCGTGAGCTCCGCCTCCAGCTTGCGCACGTGGCCCAACGCGTTGAGCCCGGTGCTGGCTTCGATGCGGCGCACGCCGGCAGCCAGGCCGCCCTCGCTCAAGATCTTGAACAGCCCGATGTCCCCGGTGCGTGAGACGTGGGTGCCGCCGCACAGCTCGATGGAGTCGGGCGAGATCGTCAGCATGCGCACCTCGGCGCCGTACTTCTCCTCGAAGATACCGATGGCTCCGCGCGCCTTGGCCTCGGCCATCGGCAGCACGTGGGTGGTGACCGCATGGTTGGCGAGCACGCGCTCGTTCACCATGTCCTCGATGCGCGAGAGCTCCTCGGCGCTGAGCGCACGCGTGCCCGCGTAGTCGAAGCGCAGGCGATCGGGGCCCACCAGCGAGCCCTTCTGCATGGCCTGCTCCCCCACCACGCTGCGCAGCGCGTAGTGCAGCAAGTGCGTGGCGCTGTGGTTGCGCCGGGTGGCCGCGCGCAGCGAACCATCGACCTTGAGCTTGAGCTTGGCGTTGGTCTTGAACTGACCACTCTTGACGCGCCCCCGATGCACGATGAACCCGTCCACCGGCTTCACGGTGTCGAGCACCTCGAACACGCCGCCGTCGGACTCGATGAGGCCCCGGTCGCCCACCTGTCCGCCCGACTCCCCGTAGAAAGGCGTGAGGTCGCTGATGAGCTCGCCCTCTTCGCCCGCGCCGAGCGCGTCCACGCGCTGGCCACCACGGAGCAGCACGCGCAGCGTGCCCTCGCCTTGCTCGACGTCGTAGCCCACGAAGTTCGGCTTCCCGAGCTCCGTCGCGAGCTGGTGGTAGACCTTGCCCACCTGAACCTCGTCGTTGAGCTTGCCGCCCTGACTGCGCTCGCGGGCGCTCTCCATGGCGCGCTCGAAGCCCGCCTGGTCGATCACGAAGTCCTGCTCCTGACCGATGACTTCCTGCAGATCGAGCGGGAACCCGTAGGTGTCGTAGAGCTTGAAGGCCACCGAGCCCGGCAGCACGCGCTTGCCGTCGGCCGCTTTACCCCACTCCTTGTTCTCCGCGATCAAGTCGAGCCCGCGATCCAGCGTCTTGCGGAAGCGCTCCTCTTCCTGCTTCGTGATGTCCTCGATCAAGGCGCGGCGTTCGACCAACTCGGGGTAGGCCTTGCCCATGATCTCCACGACCTTGAGCGCAGCCTTATGCAAGAAAAGCTCGCGGATGCCCAGCCGGTGCCCATGGCGAATGGCGCGGCGCATCACGCGCCGCAGCACGTAGGGACGGCCGTCACGGTCGGGGAAGATGCCCTCGGCGATCAAGAACGCCGTGGTGCGCGCGTGGTCGGCGATCACACGCATGGAGACGTCATCGGGCGCGAGGCTCGCGGTGTACTTCTTGTTGGCCAGCTCGCTGGCGAGGTTCACGATGGGCCGCAGTAGATCGGTGTCGTAGTTCGAGCGCACGCCCTGAATGGCGCAGGCGAGGCGCTCGAGGCCGGCACCCGTGTCGATGGAAGGCGCGGGCAGCTTCTCGAGCTTGCCGTCGGAAGAGCGGTCGAACTGCATGAACACGTGGTTCCACAGCTCCACCCACCCCTGGCCGTTTTGATCGGGCTCTTCGCCCATCTTGCTGGGGTCGGGCTTGTCGTCGCCGAACCAGAAGAAGATCTCGCTGCACGGGCCGCAGGGACCGGTGTCTCCCATCGACCAGAAGTTGTCCTTGGCGCCGAAGGGTACTACGCGCTCGTCGGCGAAACCGGTGAGCTTCTTCCAGATGTCGCGCGCCTCTTCGTCGGCCGGCAACGCGCCCTCGCCACCGAAGTACGTGACCAGCAGACGCTCCTTCGGGATCTGCAGCACCTCGGTGATGAACTCCCAACCGAAGCGAATGGACTCGGCCTTGAAGTAGTCGCCGAACGAGAAGTTACCGAGCATCTCGAAGAAGGTGTGGTGACGCGCCGTGACACCCACGTTCTCGAGGTCGTTGTGCTTGCCGCTGATGCGGATGCACTTCTGCGCGGTGGTAGCGCGCTTGTAGCCGCGCGCCTCGCGCCCCGTGAACACATCCTTGAACTGAACCATGCCGGCGTTGGCGAACATCAGGGTCGGGTCGTTGGCCGGAACGAGCGGCCCGGAGGCGACGACTTCGTGTCCCTGTCGCTGGAAGTAATCGAGAAACGCTTGCCGGATGTCCTGAGAACTCTTCATGGGTCCGGATTGAGTACCGCTCGAGACCCGGTTCGTCCACGCCGCTTCCACGCCCGGGCGCAGGTCCCGAAGCCGCACAATTTCCATCGCATAGCCCGCGGGAGCCGAGTGACGGCTGCACGCAACCAGTTGCCAAGCTCGGCCGATATACGCTACAAGAGGCGACACTGATCGCAATGACAGTGCTTAGTGTTCAGTGTCCCGCCTAGTCCCCGCAGACGTTCCAACCTAAGCATCCGAAATCACGGACAAACACCATGCTCACCTGCCTGCGCATCCGAGACCTCGCCATCATCGAACAGCTGGAAATCGAACTCGGACCGGGCCTGAACGTGCTCACCGGCGAGACGGGGGCTGGCAAGTCCATTCTGGTCGACGCCCTGGAGCTGGTGCTCGGTGGCAAGGGCAAAGCAGAGCTCGTGCGATCCGGTGCCGCCCAGGCCGAGGTCGAGGCCCTGTTCGATCTGGGCGACGATCCCGAACTGCGAGAGAAGCTGCGGGCCCTCGAGGTCGAGTGTGAGGGGGAGCTCTTGATTCGGCGCGTGCTCCTGCCCAATGGTCGCACCCGGGCCTTCGTCAACGGTCGCATGGCCACGGCGCAGCAGCTGAGTGAGCTCTCACGGGGGTTGGCGGACATCTCGTCTCAGCACGAGCATCACACCCTCACCAACGCGGCCACCCACCTGGGATATCTCGATGCGTTCGCCAGCCTTGCCTCCCGGCGCGAGCAGGTGGCGAGCGCTTACAGCGCACTGCGCGAGGCCCACGTGGCGCTCCAGGCCTTCGATCAGCGCGTGCAGGACCGCGCGCAGCGTGAGGACCTTCTGCGCTATCAGGTGCGTGAAATCGAGGAGGTCTCTCCCCGCGTCGGCGAAGAGGGCGAGCTGTCCGAACAGCGCGATCGCTTGAAGCACGCCGGCACGTTGATGCGCCTCTCCGCGGACGCAGCGGAGGCGCTCTACGAACGCGATGGCTCGGTCAGCGAGGTGCTGGCCCAGGCGAGCTCGCACGTGTTGGAAGCGGCCACGCTCGACGCGTCGCTGCGAGAGCTGGCCCAGCAGCTGGAAAGCGTGCGTGCGCAGCTCGAAGACGCCGCGCGGGAACTGAGCCGCTACACGCGCAGCGTGCAGGCCGACCCGGACGCGCTGACGGATCTCGAAGAGCGTCTGCACGCGCTGCAGAAGCTCAAGCGGAAATACGGCGGCACCCTGGAGAACGTGCTCGCGCACCTGGCCCAGAGTCAGGCGGAGCTCGCAGCCCTCGAAGATCACGAAGGCACCAGCGAACGCTTGCGCAGCGAGTACCAGACCAAGCTCGGCGAAGCCCGCGGCGTGGCGCGCGAGCTCAGCAAGCAGCGCAGGCTGGCCGCCGGCAAGCTGGCCAGCGCCATCAGTGAAGAGCTGACCTCCCTCGGCATGGGGGGAGCGCGCATTCTCGTCGACGTCTCTCCGCTCGAAGGCAAGCTCGGTGAACTCGAGGTCGATGGTGCACGGCTCTCGGCCCACGGCATCGATCGCGCCGAATTCCTCATCGCCCCCAATCGCGGCGAGCAGGCGCGGCCGCTCAGCAAAGTGGCGAGCGGCGGCGAGCTGAGTCGCGCCATGCTGGCGATCAAGCGCGTGCTGGCGGGCCTCGGCCCAGCGGGGATGTACGTATTCGACGAAGTCGACAGCGGCGTCGGCGGTGCGGTGGCCGAGGTTATCGGGCGGAAAATCGAAGAGGTCTCGGAGCACCGCCAGGTGCTCTGCATCACCCACCTGCCGCAGATCGCCGTGTTCGCCAAGAGTCACTTCAAGGTCGAGAAAGCCAGTCAGGGAGAGCGCACGGTCAGCACCGTGAAGAAGCTCAGCAAGCGCGAGCAAGAAGAGGAAATCGCGCGCATGCTGGGCGGCCTGAAAATCACCGCAAAAACCAGGGCCGCCGCGGCGGAGATGCTGCGCGAGGCACGTGCTGTGGCCTAGCGAGACCGCGGTAGACAGGGCGTGCGGAGCGTCACAACAGGTTTCGAATATACGTCTGCAAATCCACGACAAATCGCTCAAGTCGCCTGCCGGCTACATTCTTTTCAAACCGGCCCGCAGCAGGAAACTGCGAAGAAACAAGCAGCGGATATGCACTGGTTGCAACTAACCAAGGAGCAACCATGAGAGTGATGAGATCGCTGCGGGCCCATGCGCTGGCCGCGCTAGCGCCGGCGGTAAGCGGACTTTTCGCACTGACTGCACATGCCGAAGATGCCGCCCCAGATCTCGCCGCGCGCGTTGCCGACCTCGAGGCGTACATGAACAACACCAAGCCTGCCGCGCTGACGGTGGCAGGTCCTGGTCACAACGCCTGGTTGATGACCAGCGCGGCCCTCGTGCTGTTCATGACGCTGCCGGGCTTGGCCCTCTTCTACGGCGGCCTCGTGCGTCGCAAGAACATCCTGTCCGTGGTTGCCCAGTGCGGTGCGATGCTCGGCTTGGTCCCGCTGCTGTGGTGGGCCTTCGGTTACAGCATGGCGTTCGCGCCCGGCAATCCCTTCGTGGGCGGCTTCGACTTGGCCATGCTCAAGGGCGTGGGCGGCGGCACGGGGATGCTGTTCTGGATCTCGGACATCGTCTTCTGCATGTTCCAGATGATGTTCGCCATCATCACGCCGGCACTCATCGTCGGCGCCATCGCCGAGCGCATGAAGTTCTCGTCGATCGTGGTGTTCTTGCTGCTGTGGATGGTGGCTGTGTACTTCCCCATGGCGCACATGGTGTGGGGTCCCGGCGGCTTCATGAACGGCATCGGCAACGCCGAGGCGGGCATCAAGGCCATCGACTTCGCGGGCGGCACCGTGGTGCACATGACCTCGGGTTGGTCGGCGCTCATCCTCTGCCTGATGCTCGGGCCGCGCGCGGGCTTCGGCAAGCGCCCCATGGCTCCGCATAGCCTCTCCTTCACCGCCATCGGCACCGGCATGCTCTGGGTCGGCTGGTACGGCTTCAACGCGGGTAGCGCCGGCGCTGCCGATGCGATCGCCGCCAACGCCTTCGCCACCACCACGCTCGCCGCCGCTGTCGCGGGCGCCACCTGGCCCGCCATCGAGTATCTCACCCATGGCAAGCCCACCGTGCTCGGCTTCTGCTCGGGCGTCGTCGCGGGCCTCGTCGTCATCACGCCCGCTGCGGGCTTCGTCACGCCCTCCGCCTCCGTGGCCATGGGCGCCATCGCGGGCGTGGTCTGCTTCCTCGCCTGCACCAAGCTCAAGGCCGCCCTCAAGTACGACGACGCGCTCGACACCTTCGGCGTCCACGGCGTCGGCGGCACCCTCGGCGCAGTGCTAACGGGCGTGTTCGCGACCCCCGAGGTCAACTCGGCCATCGAGCCCCTGATGAACGGTCTGCTCACCGAGCAGCTCAAGTCCATCGGCTTCACGCTGGTCATCTCCGTGGTGTCCACGGTGGTGCTTGGCTACATCGTCAAGGCCGTGTTCGGACTGCGTCCGGCCGCCGACGACGAGGAGACCGGTCTCGACTACACCGACCACGGCGAGAGCGGCTACCACGACGAGACCGGCGGTGGTCACCTCGAGCTGCCGGTCGCTGCCATGTCCGAGATGGCGCCTGCTGCGACCACCTCGCCGGCAACCAGCACCTGACATCCTCGAGGGCCGCGCTCCAGGGCTGGCTCGAGAACACAAAACGGCGCGCTGGCATCTCGCCCAGCGCGCCCTTTTTTATGGGAGAACCCGAGGCGTCGCGCTCAAGGCAGCTTGATCTTGTCGAGACGCTTCTTGAGCAGTTCCTTGGTATCGCCGAACGTCTGCTGCACGAGCCCGTACAGCTTGTCGACCGAACCATCGGCCTTGATGTTCTCGTTGTTGGTGATCTCGCCCCAGATGACCTTGGCCCGGCCCTTGAGCTGTCCCAGCACGCCCTTCACTTGATCCTGGTTCATCGGTGTTCTCCTGGACTCGGCTGTCCGCTCCCGGACTCGCTGACAACGTCATACAACGTCATCTCGACCAGAACAAGGACTTTGCCGGGAAATTCCGGCAGAATTCCGGCGTACCCCTGCCGCCTGCGCCCATGTCGAGCGCGGCCGGCCTCGCGCCCGCCCGTGCCGGAGCCAGGAGTCGTCGTGACCGAACGAGAAAGCAAGCCCTACGCCTATGGCGAGCGAGCCATCGAAGACATGTCGTCGCGCGCCTTTCACACTGGGCGCGGGCGCATCAGCGGCGTGTTGTCGCTCACCTTCGGCCTGCTGAGCCTCTTCGCCGTGCTGTGCTTTCGCTATCCGCGCTGGCTCACCACCGGCGAGCTGCGCGAGGTCTACGATGTCGACCTGCTGCGCAAGCTGCTCAGCGCGGCGATGACGATCTCGGTGGTGTCGGGGCTGGTGCCCTTCCTGCGCAATCAACATCGCCGCCTAGGCGCACTCGGTATCCTCGCCACCGCAGCCGCCTACGGACTCGGCGGTGCGAGCGTGCCCACCGGCTCGGTGAAGCCGAACCCCTACGCTGTGGGCCTCGACTGGTTCGTGCTCGATCTGTTGTTCTCGGCCGCGCTCTTCATCTTCATCGAGAAGGTGTTCCCGCGTTACGTGGAACAGGCGATCCTGCGACCCGAGTGGCAGCTCGACCTGGTGTATTTCGCCGTGAATCACCTGGCCATCGGCCTCTTGCTGCTGGTGGGCAATCACTTTGCGCCCTTGCTCTTCGATTGGGCGGTGAACGCGCAGCTGCAGAATTTCGTGCGAAGCATGCCGCTCGCGCTGCAGGTGCTCGCGCTCTTACTTTTCGCCGATCTCGTGCAGTACTGGGTGCACCGCGCCTACCACGAGGTGCCCTGGCTGTGGAAGATCCACGCCGTGCACCACTCGTCGGAGCACATGGATTGGCTGGCCGGTTCGCGCACTCATATCGTCGAGGTCTTACTCGATCGCTCGCTCGTCATGGTGCCGCTCTACCTTCTTGGGCCAGACAAGGCGGCGCTCGACATCTACGTGGTAATCGCGTCGCTACAGGCCGTCTTCGTCCACGCCAACGTAGGACTGCAACTCGGCGGGCTGAAGTACCTGCTCGTGACGCCTCAGTTCCATCACTGGCACCACAGCAGCGACAAGCCTGCCATCGACACCAACTATGCAGTGCATCTGCCCTTGCTCGACGTGATCTTCGGGACTTATCACATGCCCGAAGCCCACTGGCCGATCCAGTACGGCACCCTCACCCGGCTACCTCGCACGCTGGGGGCCCAGCTCCGGTACCCCTTCGCAGGGGATCGTCCCGCCGCGGAGGATTGAGGGGTGGCACACAGCTGTGAGCTGGCGCACCATTTGTTTCACTCCAGTAAACTTTCAGTGCAATTGCTCCCACAGAGGGACTAGCCAACGCCAGCCAATGCAGGCTAACGCTAGTAGCCATGCTGCTGAAGACTGGCTCATCGCACGTATGGACGACGACGCCGCTGTCGCGGCGGCTCCTTGCTCCGGCGAGTCTCGTGGCGCTGTTGGGACTCGCCGTAGCAGCCACCGCCTGGGCCTTCATGGCCGGCCCGCGCGTGGCCACCTTGTTGTGGGGCTTCACGCTCATCGCGCTGGCCGCGGTGTGCGTGGTCTGGCTGGCCCGCCGTGGCATGTCCACGGAACGCCGGCTGGCCGAGGAAGCCGCCCAAGAGCTCGAGATGATGCGCCGCACCGACGCCGACCTGCGCGCGGCGATCGGTCGCCACCAGAGCATCCTGGAGAGCTTGAGCGGCGGCTTCGTCATCGTCGATCGCTTCGACCGCTACATCCACGTGAGCTCGGGGGCCGCGCGCGTGCTCGGCCGCTCGACCATGCGACTCGGCGATAGCCTCGCCAACAGCCTCGGCGAGATGGACACGCCCGGCTTCCACGATGCCTATAGGCGCGCCAAGGCCACGCGCACGCTCGAGGAGCTCGAGCTGCCCTGCGCTGGCAGTCAACGCTGGCTGGCCACGCGCATTCAGCCCTCCATCGACACCACCACCATCTTCTTTCGCGACGTCACCGAGCAACGCCGCACGCTGCAGCGCGTGCAGGAGGCCGAAGAAGCGTTCCGCCTGTTCGCAGAGAACGTGCAGGACGTGTTCTGGGTCGTCGACATCCCCGAGCGTCGCCCCATCTACACGAGCCCGTCCTGGGAGCGCCTCACGGGCCTCTCCGTGGCCGAGCTGCACGAACGTCCGCGCAGCGCGCTCGAGCTCGTCCACAGGGACGACCGGCAGCGCGTCTGCGAGCACCTGCTGCGCTGCAGCACGGACGCCGAGAGTCAGCGTTGCGAGGTGGAGTTTCGCATCGTCCGACGCGACGGCGAGCAACGCTGGATCCACCAGAGCTCCGTGGCCCAGCACGATGCCAAGGGCCGCGTGATCCGCATCGCGGGCTTCGCCAGCGACGTCACGGCGCGCAAGCGCATGGAGGCCAGTCTGCGCGAGAGCGAAGCCCGCTTCCGCAGCCTCTCCGAGTCCTCACCGGTGGGCATCTTCCGCATCGACCTGCAACACCGCCTAATCGACGTGAACGCGCGTCTGCTCGAGATCTGCACGCGGTCGGAAGGGCCGTTGGCGGGCCGCTCGCTGCTCGCCCTGGTGCACGAGGAAGACCGCGAGCACGTGCTCGACCAGCTGCACAAGTTGGATAACGAGGGCAGCTGGGAGTGCCGTGTGGGACACGCCAGGCAGGCGGTGCGCACGGTGCTGATGCGGGTCGCGCGCGAGCGCAGCGCGGCCGGCGAACACGTGGGGTACATCGGGACCTTGTCCGATCTCACCGAGTATCGCGAGGTCCAGACCCGGCTCATGATGAGCGAGCGCATGGCGTCGCTGGGCACGCTGGCTGCCGGGGTGGGCCACGAGATCAACAACCCGCTGACCTACCTGATGTGCAACCTCGAGCTCGCCCGCCGCAACGTGGACAAGGTGTTCGCCAATATGGCGCCGGGGGACGAGCGGGTGGCCCGTACCTCGGACTTTCTGCGCATCGCCTTCGAGGGCAGCTGCCGCATCCGCGACATCGTGCGCGAGCTGCGTGTCTTCGCGCGCGCGGAGAGCGAGCAGATCGGCGCCGTGGACGCGCTCACCTGCGTGGAGGCGGCCCTCAACATCGCACAGAACCAGGTGCGCCACCGCGCGCGCATCGTGAAGAAGCTCAGCGCCGTGCCGAGAGTGCGCGCCGACGAAACCCGCCTCGGCCAGGTGTTCTTGAACCTGATCGTGAACGCGGCGCAGGCCATCCCGGAGGGCCACGCCGACGACAACGTGCTCACCATCGCCTCCTACGTGGAGGCCGAGTCCGCGCGCGTGGTGGTGGAGATCTCCGACACGGGTTCGGGCATTGCCCCCGAGCTGCTCGGGCGCATCTTCGATCCGTTCTTCACCACCAAGTCCGTGGGAGAAGGCACCGGTCTGGGCTTGTTTTTGGCGCAACAGGCAGTGCGCAGCTACGGCGGGTCCATCCAGGTGACGAGCGAGCTCGGTAAGGGCAGCACGTTCCGCGTCGTGCTGAGTGCCATGGAGCCCGTGCCCGCCAGCGCGCACAGCGTCGCCAGCACGAGCGCGGTCAAGGCTCGGCCGGCGCGCATCCTCGTGATCGACGATGAACACGAGGTGGGTCAAGCGGTGGCCGCGATGCTCGAGACGGAACACGAGGTCTGCACGGCCGAGCACGGCGGGGACGCGCTGGCGCTGCTCAAGAACGCCCGCTTCGACCTGGTGCTGTGCGACTTGATGATGCCGACCATGAGCGCCAACGAGTTCTTCAACGAGCTCAAGCGCGTGTCCCCGGAGCACGTGCGCAAGGTCTGCTTCATGACGGGCGGCGTGTTCACGGACGCCACCCGTGCCTTCCTCGACGACGCCGGACGCCCGTTGATCAACAAGCCCTTCAGCCTGGCGGGACTCCGCGCGATGGTGGCTCAAACCATCGCCGAAGAGCTCGAGCGCAAAGCCACGCACCAGCTGGCGTGACCCAAGAGAAAGCCGGCCTCGGTTTGACCCGAGACCGGCTTCTGTGGAGCGCCCACCACCATTGGTAGGCTCAAATAGCCTATGTAAAACCTGTTTCGTGCCCGTGTCCTCGGAGCGTCGCTCACGAAAAACCCGCCTGAGCCGACGATTGTGGCGCGCTTGAGGCGCAGCCCGACGGCCCAGCCAGCTCCCCTCGACCAGGTGCGCGTTACTCGCCCACCGCGAGCAGGGGCAGCTCCGCCTTGGGCTGCACGCGACGCTGCTGGGCGCTGTCGTAGAGGCGCATGCGACTGTCGACCGCCACCACGTCACCGGGCGCCATCGGTTGCCAGACGTTCTCGCCGCTCAAGGGTTGGCTCGAGAAGATCAGGTGATTTACCTGCCCATCCACCGTCGGCGCCTCGCAGGATGCCGACAAACTGGGGCACACCCCACGATCGCTGCAGCGTGTCTTGTAGGTGGAGAAGTGCAGCTCCTTGCCGCCCTGGACACCCACCATGGTGCCGCCGTCGGTGAGGATGCAGGTGAGCAGGCTCTTGGTGGCCTGGCCCACGTCTTCCTGCGGGCGATCGCAGATGGAGCGCACCAGGTCGAGCGCCGTGGTGAGCGACGACACCACATCCGAGAGCTCGTAGCGCGAGGACAGCGCCCCGTAGCGGAGCAGTTGGGTGAGCACCAAGAAGAAGATCACCTCGCTGTCGGTCTCGCCCAGGATGTAGCGCCGCAGTCGCGGTGAGACCTCCTGCACCAGAGCCTCGCGATACTCGGCGAAATTCGGCACGTCCCCGTTGTGTGCGAAGACCCAGCGCCCATGCTGGAAGGGATGGCAGTTCAGCACGCTCAGCGTGCCCTGGGTGGCCTTCCGCACGTGGGCCAGCACGGTCTCGCTGGCCACGACACCGCTGACGCGCTGGAACACGCGATCGCTCAGGGCGGACATGGCGCTGCGCGTGAGGTGCGGCGTGCCCTCGACGTAGTAGGCCACGCCCCAGCCGTCGGGGTGCTGCTCGGAGAGCGTGCACAGGGCGTTATCGGCCTGCACCAGCGAACGGTGCACTTGGCTCTGAAGCACGCTGCGGAATCCGAACAGACGACACATAGGGTTGACGATCCGGGTTTACGCCGGGCCCTCTGCTTCTCCATACGCTCAGAGAAGCCCGGCGTCTTCCGCAGGTTACACCTTTTCCTGCGCTGGGCGTGAGATCCACGCCCGGATTTTGTCAGTAGCGGTAGTGTTCCGGCTTGTAGGGACCGCTCGCCGAGACTCCGAGGTATTCGGCTTGTTTCACGTTGAGCTTGTCCAGCTTGACCCCGAGCTTGGGCAGGTGGAGCGCGGCCACCTTCTCGTCCAGGTGCTTCGGAAGCACGTAGACCTTGCCCTTCTCGTACTTCTGCGTCTCACCCCACAGAGTGAGCTGCGCCAGCACCTGGTTGGTGAACGAGCAGCTCATCACGAAGCTCGGGTGGCCCGTGGCGCAGCCCAGGTTCACCAGGCGGCCGCTCGCCAGCACGATGATCTTCTTCCCATCGGGGAACACGTAGTGGTCCACCTGGGGCTTGATGTTCTCCTTCTTGATCTCGGGATTGTTCTCGAGCCAAGCGATCTCGATCTCGGAGTCGAAGTGGCCGATGTTGCACACGATCGCTTCGTTCTTCATCGCCTGCAAGTGACGGCTGGTGATCACGTCCACGCAGCCCGTGGCGGTGACGAAGATCTCGCCGATGGCGGCGGCCTCGTCCATGGTCGTGACCTGGTAGCCTTCCATCGCGGCCTGGAGCGCACAGATGGGGTCGATCTCGGTGATGATCACGCGAGCGCCCAGGGCGCGCAGGGCCTGCGCGCTACCCTTGCCCACGTCGCCGTAGCCGGCCACGACCGCGACCTTGCCCGCGAACATCACGTCGGTGGCGCGCTTGATGCCGTCGCCGAGCGACTCACGGCAGCCGTAGAGGTTGTCGAACTTGCTCTTGGTGACCGAGTCGTTGACGTTGATGGCCGGGCACAGGAGGCCGCCCTTCTTGGCCATCTCGTACAGACGGTGCACGCCGGTGGTGGTCTCCTCGGACAGACCACGGATGGCGTCCGGACCGGAGAACATCTGCGGGTACTTGTCGTGCACGAGCTTGGTGAGGTCGCCGCCATCGTCGAGGATGAGGTTCGGACCCTTGCCGCCCGCGAACGCGAGGAGCTGCTGCTCGAGGCACCAGTCGGCCTCTTCGAGCGTCTGGCCCTTCCATGCGAACACCGGGATACCGGCCTTGGCAATGGCAGCGGCGGCGTGATCCTGCGTGGAGTAGATGTTGCAGCTGGTCCAGGTGACCTCGGCGCCGAGCTCGCGCAGCGTCTCGATCAACACGGCGGTCTGGATGGTCATGTGCAGACAGCCCGCGACGCGAGCGCCCTTGAGCGGCTTCTTGGCGCCGTACTCACGACGCAGCTCCATCAGACCCGGCATTTCAGTCTCGGCGATTCGGATTTCCTTGCGGCCCCAGTCAGCAAGGCTCAGGTCTGCAACTTTGAAGTTCTCTCCCATTGTGTCTCTCCGTGTTTTGCTGGCGCGCTATCGCGCGTGTTCGCCGCTCGGCGGCCTGTGTCTGCCGCTCAGCGGCGCCTACCCGAACCGATGACGAGGTTTTTGGGTTCTCTTTTTTCTCGGCGTGCCACCAAGCACTGCCAGGAAACCACACTGTCGGGGCCGCTTCCGCAGCGCTCCCTCGGGATGCGACGCACGCTGACGTCGGTGAGCCCGGCTCGCTGCGCGAGCCCTTCGAGCTCGTTCGAGTCGAAGCCGAGCCACAGGTCCGCCTGCTCGTCGCGCAAGCTCTCGTCCTCGTGCGCCTCGTAGTCCAGCACGATCAGCGCGCCGCCCGGCCTGAGTAGATCCGTCAACGCAGCGAGCGCCAGCGAGGGCTTGGGCGCGTGGTGCAGCACGCGCGAGGCGAACACCACGTCTGCCCCGCCGAGCGCAGACACCGCCTGCGCTAGCTCGCGACCGTCGTAGGCGTCGCACACGAACTGCACATTGTCGTAGCCGCGCAGACGCGCGCGTTGACGCGCGACCTCGAGCTGAATCGGCTCGCGATCTACCGCGATCACGCGCTCGAAGAGCGGCCCGAGGACCTCGAGCAAAAAGCCCCCACCGGTGCCCGCGTCCACCGCCAGGCGGCGCTCGGCGATCAGCGGCGCGAGCGCGGTCAGATAGGCGGGCAGTTCCTTGGGAAACAGCGAAGGGTCCATCTCGTCGGCGCCGCGCGCCGAGCCGAAGAACTCACGAGCCGATGCATCCCGCTGCGACACGACCTCGAGTACGCGCGCCAGACTGCCGTCTTCCTCGCACAGCGCGACCCCGGCAGCGAGCCCGTCGGCCACCACGGGATTGCTCTCGGCGCCCTCGGCCAGGCGCACGAGCACTCGCGTGCCGTGACGACGCACGCTGACGATGCCCGCCTTCTTGAGCGGAGCGACGTGGCGCGAGACGTTGGGTTGCCCCTCACGGAGGAGCTCGGCGAGCTCTCCGATGGCGAGCTCCTCTTCGGCTGCCAACGCCAGCAGGCGCAGGCGAACCGGCTCCGCCAAGAGGCGGTAGAGCTCCCAGCGCGCTGGGGGCGTGGGCACGGCGTCCATGGAGGCTATTTATGCCGATATTCGCATGAATGCAAATACGACGCTCACACGGTCGCGGAACGCATTCGTAACGCCAAGTAATCAGTAGCTTTTTGCCCACACAACTCGCTGCTTACTGGGCTTGCCCGTGAAGGGGCATACGCCTGGCTCACTCGCTTCGAGGGGGATGCAGCGCACGGTCACAGCCAGCTCCTCCTTGATCTTGGCCTCGAGCTCGGTGTCGCCGCAGAAATGCGTGAGCGCGAAGCCGCCGTGGATGGGCGGCGGTGCGTTCTCGTCGTGACGCTCGGGTGTGAAGAACTTGTAGAACTCCTCCTTGGTGTCGATGCGATGGGTGTGCTTCTCGCGGTTGGCCTTGGCGCGCTCGAACAAACCATCCTGGATCTCGCCGAGGATCTTGGTGACGCTGGCGACGAACTCGGGACGCGCGATACCGCCCTTCTCTTTGGGGGACTTGTCGCGGCGCGCCATGAACACCGAGTCGCTCTGCATGTCGCGGGGACCAATCTCGAGACGGATCGGCACGCCCTTCTTGATCCACTGCCAAACCTTGTCGCCACCGCGCAGATCGCGGTCGTCGATTTCCACGCGCACGGGGCGCCCGCCGTAGCTCTGTTGCTTGAGCTCCTGAGCCAGCGCCTTGCAGTAATCGAGCACCTTCTGGCGCTCTTCCGCCTTGTGCGTCACGGGCAGGATCACCACGTGCGTCGGCGCGAGCTTGGGCGGGCAAATCAGGCCGTCGTCGTCCGAGTGGGTCATGATGAGGCCACCGACGAGGCGCGTGGAGACGCCCCAGCTGGTGGTCCAGGCATGGGAGAGTACTCCCTTGTCATCGAGGAACTTGATGTCGCTGGCCTTGGCGAAGTTTTGCCCGAGGAAGTGGCTGGTGCCGGCCTGCAACGCCTTGCGGTCCTGCATCATGGCCTCGATGCAGTAGGTGGACACGGCGCCGGGGAAGCGCTCGCTGGCCGTCTTCTCGCCCTGGATCACCGGCATGGCCATCCACTGTTCTGCGAACTCGGCATAGACCTTGAGCATCTGCATGGTCTCGTCGGTGGCTTCCTGGGCCGTGGCGTGGGCGGTGTGTCCCTCCTGCCAGAGGAACTCGGTCGTGCGCAGGAAGAGACGCGTGCGCAGCTCCCAGCGCACCACGTTGGCCCACTGGTTCACCAGCAGCGGCAGGTCGCGATAGCTCTGGACCCACTTGGCGAACATGGCACCGATGATGGTCTCCGAGGTGGGGCGCACCACGAGGGGCTCCTCGAGCTCGCCGGCGGGCACCAGCTTCCCATCCTTGCCTGCCTCGAGCCGGTGGTGGGTAACCACGGCGCACTCCTTGGCGAAGCCCTCCACGTGCTCGGCTTCCTTCTCGAGGAAAGAGAGCGGGATGAACAGCGGGAAATAGGCGTTCTTGTGGCCGGTATCCTTGAACATGTCGTCAAGCTGACGCTGCATGTTCTCCCAGATCGCGTAGCCCCAGGGCTTGATCACCATGCAGCCGCGCACGGGCGAGGTTTCGGCCAAGTCAGCGGCGCGTACCACCTGCTGGTACCACTCGGCGTAGTTCTCTTCTCGGGTGGGGGAAATCGCGGTCTTCACGGCTTGGTTCATAGGTAGCCCCGTTCGTAGTGCTCGGACCGGCTGGTTTCAAGGAGCACGTCGAGGAGCGCCGCCGTAGGAGCACGCGTCCGCCGCGCTCCGTCGTGCGCTCCTGATCCCGCCCGGGCTTGCCGCTGCGCCCTGACCGCGAGCGCGCTTGGCCGACCTCAGAGCAGCGTGTCTTCGGGCACGGCCGGGCGCCCCTCTTGGAGCTCCAGCATGCGCGCTTCGCGGCGCGGGCGGTCCCGCAACTGCTCGCGAGCGCGCGCGAGCTCGGCGGAGAGCGCACTCTCGGAGCGCTCGAGCTCCCTGATGCGTTCCACCAGGGTACTGCGCTCGGCCTGGAGGCCCTGCAGCTCGTACTGCAGGCGGATCTGCTCCTGGCGTCCGCGCTCGGCCTCGGCGTTCAGCGAGCGCCGGTGGCTCTGGGCGCGCAGCAGCTCCTCGCCGATGTTCTCGCGCTCGTTGCGCAGCTGGGCGAGCTCCTGGTCGAGCCCCCGCAGCTCGCCCTCGAGCTGCAGTGTGCGCTCGTTGCCAGACTCCAGTGCACGCTTGAGCTCACGCGCGCTGCGCTGCTCCGTCTCGAGCGCCTTTTCGGTGGCCAGCTTGCGCGCTTGCTCACGCGAGAGCTTGGCCTCGAGCAGGCCGTTTTCCTGGCGCGTGGCCTCGACCTCCTGGGCCCGACTGCGCTGCTCGCCATTGAGGGCATCGATGGCGTCGCGCGCCGAGTCGATCTCCGCGGCCTGCTGTTCGATGCGCGCGTCCTTCACGCGCGAACGCACACGTTCGGTGCGCAGCTGAAAGGCCAGGGCCATGGCCAGCGCCCCCACCAAGCACAACACGGGCCCCACGCGCAGGAACAACCTGCGCCGCTCACGCTGGCGCTCCTCGCGCCGGGTGAGGACGGCCAGCTCGTTGGTGAGCTCGCGCGCGCTCGGACGCTGCGCCGGCACCACCGAGAGCCAGCGCGCCAGGGCCTGCTGGATGTCCGAGAGCTCGCGCAGCGGGGGCAGCGCCACGCCGACCTCGGCGCGCTGCGCCAGAGCGCCCTGACTGGCAGCCTCCGGGTTGAGCTCGCGGCCGTCGGGCGCCAAGGAGTCCACCAGCGTGAGGGCGAGCGCGAACACGTCGGCCTTGCCGTCGACCGGACTCGGCTTCTCACCGCTGCAGAGCGCGAGGTGCGCGCGGGCCATCTCGGGCGCGACGTAGTGGGCGGTGAACGCCGGCAAGTGCTCGTCGTTGAAGGCGCCGACTCCCAGGTCCAGCAGGACGGGATGATCCTCTTGGCCCTCGCCGAAGCGCGCCAGCAGGATGTTCTCGGGCTTCACGTCCTGATGGCGGATGCCGCGCTCGTGCATGGCCGAGAGCGCCGCCGCCAGGCGCTTGAAGATGGCAGCCGCTTCCTGTCGCGTGAGAGCGCCGCGCGTCTTGAGCCGCTGGGCCAGGGTCTCCCCTTCGTACCAGGGCATCACGATGTACAGGCGACCGCGGTGCAGGCCGTGGTCCTTAAAGCTCACGACGGAGGGGTGCGAGACCGCCGCGATCAACTGCACCTCGCGCAGAAAGCGAGCGTGCTCGGCCTCGGACGCCGCCGGACGGTGCATGACCTTGAGGGCCACCACGTGACCCGGAACGTCGACATCATGGGCCCGATAGACCGCACCGAACGCGCCCTCTGCGACGAACTCGACGAGCTCATAGCGGCCTCCGATCACGGTGCCGATATCGAGGCGCGCGGACGGCGCTTCCTTCTTGCTGCGCGCCGTGCCGACCTGCACGGTCTGCATGGCCTCGCTAGCGCTCCCGCGGGCCTTGGGCGGGCACGACAGCGAGGTGGGAGCGAGCGCCAGCGGTCCGTCGTTTGCGCGGTCAGTTACCACCGCGGACAAAACGCTCCAGGGGCCCCTCCTATTCGCTCGTTCGCACGTCATTAAGAACCACGTCACGCTCTCACCCCATACGCATGACCTCAAGAAAAGTGCCTAAATCTTGGAGGATTGAGCGAGTTTTGCGTGACCTCAGCCCGCACCTGCGCACATCGCAGCGGAAGGTGTCTGGCCCACGCCTGCAAGCGTGATTGGCCGAGATGGGTGTGGGCTACTGCGCCCTCGAAACCCTGACTCGGCGTGATGGGTGTGGAAGCAGCGCAGCCCGCCCGCGAGCAAAACGAGCGCGCAGCGTGTCTAGAGACGCACGCGATCGGTGCGGCACTGCCACTCGGGAATGCGCGACGTGTCATCGCGCGAGGTGCCCGAAAAACGCGTGCCGTCGGCGCTGCGTCGGCGGATGGAGAGGCCCTCTTCGGCCCACCAGGCTTCGGCCTCGCGCATGCCCCAGGTGCGAGCGTCCAGGCAGTCGAGCATGGCTTCGCGCAGCTTGAGTGCGCTCTGCGGACGTTCGAGCGGCGACTTCGCGACACAGGCCATCACCAGGCGCTCGAAGTCCCGCGGCAGCTTTCGGCGCACGCGCTCGGAAGGGCTGAGCGGCTGGTCGTTGAGCTGCTTGTGGATGAGCTGCTCCATATCGCGCGCGTCGTCGAACAAGTCCTCGCCCGTAAGCATGAAGTAGGCGACTGCCCCCAGGGCGTAGAGGTCGGTGCGCGCGTCGATACGATGGGTCTCCACCAGCGCCTCCGGCGCCATGTACATGGGCGTACCGAGCAGCGTCCGAGGGCGGTTGTCGTTGGGATCGATGGGGGCCTGCAGGTCCGCCACCAGGCCGAAGTCCACGAGCTTCGGGAAATCGACCACGCCGCCGCGGTCGCACAGGAGGATGTTGGCGGGCTTGATGTCCCGGTGCACGAGCCCCATCTCGTGGGCCTCCGCCAGGGCGTGGGCAATCTGGGCCAGGATGTAGATCACGCGGCCCGGAGGCAGCGGTCCGTAGCGCATCACGAGGTCATCGAGCGTGAGGCCGTCGATGTACTCCATGGCGTAGTAGTAGATGCCGTTCTGAGCGACGCCGAAGTCGTAGATCTGCACGGTACTCGGATGGGTCAGGCGGCTGGTCTGTTGGACCTCCCGCTCGAACAGCTCGAGGCTCTCGTCCCCGGCCACCCGGGTGCGCAGCAGCTTGACGGCGACGGACCGCGGAAGCCGGTCGTGGCGCGCTCGATACACTGCCCCCATGCCGCCCTGCCCCACCTTCTGTTCCAAGGTGTAGGGCCCCAGTTTGGTACCCATTCCAAGTGGGTCAGGTTTGCGCACGTTGCTGTCTACTTCGCCGAGCGCGCGGCGCAAGACGTTGCTCCATGAACGCAGCAGTGGCTTGGGACGTTGATTCCCAAGCGATTCCCCCAGACCCTCAGGCTTCACCCAAATAGGGTACCCGAGCTGGGGGTAGTCCAAGCCAGGGGTTTCTGAGTTCGCCTTGCTCGTCACCCGGAACGGGCGCACCGGTGATCCCCTGTCGGACCGTGGCGGCGGGGTGCGGGAAGCTGGACTCGGACGGCTGCCCGATCCAGGTTGGAGCGTGGCAACCCCCCCCGATCGCACACTGGGTCTTGGTTTCTCTAGCTGCCCGAACGATACCTTCATGTTCCATGCCCTGGTTCATGGGTTGGTCTCCGTGCCCGGAACGCAGTTCCAGGTGCAGATGGCGGACATCGAAGCGCTCAACCACCGTGCCCTCGGGGAGAGCTCGGCTCCGCGTCTGCCGGTCACGAAGCTGAGCGCAAGCGCGCTTTCGTTCGTGGTGGAGGACTACGCGGTGTTGCGCGCTGGTGCGGCGCTGGGCCGAGGCGTGGGCCCGCTGGTGGTGGCGCGCCCCGACCGGGGATTCAGCTCACTCGCGGACCTGGCAGGCAAGCACATTGCGGTGCCGGGCCTGCGCACCACGGCCTATCTACTTTTGAGCCTGTTCGCGCCGAGCGACCTGCGAGTCACGGCGCTGCGCTTCGATCGCATCATGCCGGCCGTGGCGGCGGGGGAATTCGATGCCGGCCTGATCATCCACGAGAGCCGCTTCACGTACCCGGATCACGGGCTGAGCTCGTTGGCCGACGTGGGGAGCCTGTGGGAGAAGGAGACAGAGCTGCCGTTGCCGCTCGGTCTCATCGCGGCCCACCGCGACCTGGGCGCTCCCTTGCTGCGGGAGATCGAGACCGCCGTGAGCGACAGCGTGCGCTACGCGTTCGCGCACCCCGAGGCCAGCAAGGACTATATCCGCGAGCACGCGCAGGAGCTGAGCGAGGACGTGTGCAAGCGGCACATCGGCCTCTACGTGAACCAGCACTCCGTGGACATCGGCGAGCAGGGACGTAGAGCGGTGGAGCTGTTGCTCGAGCGCGGCGCCGAGGTCGGTCTGTTGCCGAAGCTCAAGCGCTCGCCCTGGCTCGAGTAAGCGCGCCCGTCAGGGGCGCAGCATGAAGTAGATAACGACGCCCGTGACCGACACGTAGAGCCAGATCGGAAACAGCACGCGCGCCACCTTGGCGTGGGTCGCGAAGCGCTTGCGCCAGGCGAAATAGAAGGCCGTCAGGGCGAGCGGCACCACGCCGATGGACAACAGCACGTGGCTGATGAGGATGGCGAAGTACACGGTGCGCATGGGCCCTTCGCCCGTGTACTTGGTGTCGCCGTGGACGTAGTGATAGATGACGTAGCCCACCAAGAACAGGCTCGAGGCCGCGAACGCGCTCACCATGAAGCGCTTGTGCAGGTCGACACGCCGTTGCTTGATGCTGATCAAACCGGCCACAAGCAGGCTCGCGGCAAGCGCGTTGAAGGCCGCGTTGACGGCGGGCATGAAGGCGAGGTCCTGGCCGCCGGTGGCGCTGCCCGAGCGAATCAGGAGCAGCCACGCCAGGAGCGAGAGCGCAAGCGCCGAGACCACAGCGTTGAAGGCGAAGAACTTCTTGTCGGCGACGCGGATCGCCTCCGGGCTCGTGCTGCTACTGTTCATGATTCAAACCTCGTACTCGAACAAACAGTGGCCGATGGCGAGCTCGTCCGTCTCGCGCACGGCGACGGTGAGGGCCGCCTTGCCCGGCTCCAGGACGTAACCGTCCACGCGTAGGGTGTGGCCAGGCAAGACCGGACTCGTGAAGCGACCTTCGAGCGCCCGAAAGCGGCGCGGGTCGTCGCCCGCCAGGGCCTTGAGCGCGACCCGCCCAGCGAACCCGTAGCTACACAGGCCATGCAGGATCGGCCTGTCGAAGCCGGCCGCCTTGGCGACCTCGGGCTGCGAGTGGATGGGGTTGATGTCGCCCGTGAGCCGATAGAGCAAGGCCTGCGTCTCCTGGGTGCGCCATTCGGTGGAGAAATCGGGGGCGCGATCCTTGGGCACCCGGGTGCGCAGCAGCGAGGGCGCGCGCTCGCTTTCGAAGCCGCCTTCGCCACGTAAGAGCAGGGTCCAGACGGTGCGCATGTGGAGCTCGCCGGAGATCTGGGTCCGGGTTTCGATATTGACCAGGGCTCCGATGCGCAAATCCCAGATGCCGAGCACGTGACCGGTGGTGAGCATCACGCCTTCGCTGGGAAAAGGCTTGAGTAGCTCGATGCGTTGGGCGCTGTGGAGCAGCTGCACGCGATCCCCGCCGATGTGGTCGAGGGCCGCGAAGACCGGGACGAACCCGGGCACCACGCCCCAGGTGGGCAGCACGCGCGGTGCGGGGTCGAGCAGGTACGCGAGATCGCCCGTGTCTGCGCCGACGGCAAGCGCGTAGAGCGCCACGTCTTTCCAGCGGTAGGGGTGTTCGAAGGGGCCTACGGTGACGCCGACTGCGCCGAGATTCAGGGCCATGGGCGGGAGCTAGCGCATGGCCCCGGCGGGAACAAGCCAGGCGGCCCCGGACCACGCGCGATTCGGCGCGGAAAACCCACCAGGATTCGAGGTGAGCGTTGTTACACTGAATGCCGGCTCGGGGGCCGTCGTCGGCCGCCCTTGGAAACACGACGGGCGACACACGATGCGCGACACACGGCGCGCGCCCCCAAACGAGGATCCAGATGAACGCGCGATCGGGTATGGGAGTGGCTGCGAGGGTAATCGGTCTCGCGCTGGGGTGGGCGGCGTTGGCCCCCGCCATGGTCCACGCGGACGCGGCGGAACAGGACTATCACAAGTGCCTGTCCCACAAGAAGGCGGGCAAGCTGGACGACGCCGAGCGCGAGTGCCGTAGCTCGCTCGCCAAGCGCCCGGATCACGCCGCGGCGCTTTACACACTCGGGACCCTGCAGCGCCAAAAGAACAAGCTCGAGGACGCGTTGGCTTCCTTTCGCAAGGTGCGCGAGCTGGAGCCGCAGAACGCGATCGGCTGGGCCGGCGAGGGGTCGGTGCTCTTGCGTCTGAACCGCACGGACGAGGCGGTGGTGGCGCTCAAGCAGGCTCTGGCGCTCGATCCGGAGGACATGGCGAGCCTCAGCAACCTGGGCAATGCGCTGCGCAAGCAGGGCAAGCCCGACGAAGCCATCGCGATGTATCGTCGAGCGCTCGAAAAAGACAAGGACAACCCGGAGCTGCTCAACAATCTGGCGGTGGCGCTCCGCGCTCAAGACAGGAACGCGGAAGCCATCGACGTGCTGCAGCGGGCGCTCCGGGCGCGGCCGGACGATGCGGCACTCCAGGGCAACCTGGCCAAGACGCTACGTGCGGAGAAGCGCTATCAGGACGCCATCGGCTTCTACGTCAACGCGCTCAAGGGCAACGACAAGGACGCAGGCCTGTGGTTCGACCTGGGCTACTGCTACGAGCAGACCGGGCAAAAGGACAAGGCCATCGACGCCTACAAGCACCACCTGGCGCTGATCCAGGGCAAGGACGAGCGCGCCGCAGCGCACATTCGCGAGGTCATCGCGAAGCTCGGAGGCTAGGGGGGTTCCGGGGTTCCCTAGGGCTAGCCGAGGCGCTCGAAGCTCCAGGCCTTGACGACCTGCGTTTGGGGGCCGATGCGCGCCATGAGATCGGTGAAGCCCTGGCTGGCCATGGTGATGGCCTGGCTGGCTTCGCTCACGAAGAGCATCACCACGCTCACGTCCCAGCTCTTCGCGGATGCCGCATCCGCCGGCAGGCCCACCGAGACCTCATCCACGCCATCCAGCGCGATCAGCGCGTCGCGCACGGACTTGGCGAGCTCGGCACGCTCGGCTTCGGAGTTCAGCTTCAGCAACATGATGCGTTCGACCATGACGAGGACTCGCTGGGCTTAGAAGTTGGGTACCTGGCCGATGGCGGCCTGCGACAGCGACGTCAGGCACGCGAACAGCTCGTCGCCGGTGCCCTTGTCGTGCAACCACTTGCCCGAGGCGTCGTCGAAGGAGAAATGCCAGGCGCTCTGCCCGCCCGCGAGCCAGATTTGATTCACCGCGGACTGCGTGTTCACCACGCAGCGCTGGCCGTTACGGAAGGTAATGTTGAGCGTGTTGCCGGCGGACTCCACGTCGGCGTCGTCGGCGTCGATGGCATCGAAGCCGTCGAGGATCGCCCGAAAAGTCTCGTCGGCCAGGTGTCGAAAGCGTTGGTCATCCATCACGGCGCCTCGGAGTGCTGGGGACAGCACGATTTAGGTCCGCCCCTGGCTGCTTGCAAGGCTTTTGTCCGAGCCGAGCCGCAGCATGCGCACCGCGTACAGCAGCCCCGCCAACGCTGCCGTGAACGACGCTAGCTCGAACAAGACGCGGCTGCCGTGCCGCTCCAACACATAGCCTCCCAGCAAGGTCGCCGAGCTGGTGCCGAGCCCCAAACAGGCGGCCCCCAGCCCCTGCACCGTGGCGCGCGTCTCAGGGGTGGATCCGCTCTGATTCTCGTGGACGAACACCAGGTACCAGAGGCCGAACGTGATCGCGTGGAGTGGCGCCAAGAGCCCGACCTCCCAGGCCGTGTCCGCCCGCGCCAGGAGAAACCAACGGACGCATGCCACCGCTGCCGCGAACAGCAGCCAACGCCCGTTGGAGTCCGTGCGCAGGAAGCGCGGAAACACGAAGAATAGGGCCACTTCGAACACGACGCCGATGGACCAACACAAGCTCACGAAACCTGGGGTCACGCCGGGCACGCTGCGCGCGTGGGGACCGAAGTACATGTCGAAGGCTCCGTGGGCGCCGTAGTAGAGGGTGGAGGCGAGCCACAAGAGCAGGACGTCGGGCTTTCGCGCAAGCTGGGCGAGGGTGCCCCGCAAGCGCACGCGTCCCTGGGGTCGCTCGTCGTGCATGCGCCGCACCACCACACTGCCGAGCAGGTAGCCCGCGCTCGCGACGATGAAGGGCGAGCTGAACGCCGCGTCGACCCCGAACACGCCAAAGGCCGCGGCGCTGAGCGCGAAGCCGATGGAGCCGAAGACCCGCACGTAGCCGAAGTTGGAGGCGCGCTCACCGAGCAGCTGATAGGTGCCCGCTTCGGAGAGTGGAATCAGCGAGCTTCCGAACAAGGCCCAGAGGGCATAGGCGCACCAGGTAGTGGCGAAGCTGCGGCTCTGGCTCAGGGCCAACATCCCCAAGGCCGCGAGCACCGTGTTCAGGCGCAAGAGCCGGGTGGTGCCGAGCCACTTGTCCGAGAGCGCTCCCCACAGGGGCGGCGCCAACATGCGCGAGAGCGGCATCAAGGCCATCAGCCAGGCGTACTGGGTGGGCCGAAAGCCCCGCGCCTGCATCGAGAGCGCCATCAGCGGCAGCACTGCTCCCAGGCCAATATAGATGGCCAGGTAATAGAGGCGCAGCGCGTTCACGGGCGCGCACTGTTGTCGAAGCGCCGGCCGACATCAAGCGGGATTGCGCTCCGGGTCCGGGACGGGTAGACGGAGCATCCAGCGCGCACGGAGCGCGCGGCAGGAAGCGGTTGCGATGGACAAGCAGGAACTGGCTCGCAAGGTGGTTGAGATCGCGCTGCGCAGGGGAGAATTCAAGCTGCGCTCCGGACAGATCTCCAATGTGTACTTCGACAAGTATCAGTTCGAGAGCAGCCCCCGACTGCTGCAGGAGATCGCGCGGCACATGGTGGCCCTGGTTCCCCCCGGCACCGAAGTGCTGGCGGGGCTGGAGCTCGGCGGCGTGCCGATCGCGACCGCGCTCTCCTTCGAGACCGGCCTGCCAGTCGCCTTCGTGCGCAAGGAGCGCAAGAGCTACGGCACGTGCCTGATCGCCGAGGGTGCCGCGCTCAAGGGCAAGCGGGTATGCATCGTGGAGGACGTGATCACCACGGGCGGCGCGGTGATCGATAGCGCCAACGAGCTGCGCGCCGAGGGCGCGATGCTGGACGTGGTGCTGAGCGTGATCTTCCGCGGCGATGCCGCCAAGGACAAGCTGGCCGAGGCTGGCCTGCGCCGTGTGTCCTTGCTGGGACTCGAGGATCTCGAGCCCCACATGGGCAAGTAGAACGCATCTCAGGGGACGAGATGCGCGCTAGCGCGGAGGTTCAGGTCTTGGCGATGAGCTCGGCCGTGGGCGCGTGAATCACGGCGCCGTCGTGCGTGAGCAGGGTGCCCTTCACGACCTCGTCGTTGAGGTCGAGCTTGAGCTCACCGCCCTTGGCGACGAGGGTCAACAGCGACTGCACGTTGCGGCCGTAGAGCATGCTGGCGTCGTAGGGCAGCGTCGCAGGCAGGTTGGCCTCGCCGATGATCTTGACGCCGTGCTTGACCACGGTCTTGCCGAGCTCGCTGAGCTCGCAGTTGCCGCCCTGTTCGACCGCCATGTCGACGATCACGGAGCCGGGCTTCATGCCCTGCACCATGTCGGCCGTGACGAGCTTCGGAGCCGGCCTGCCGGGCACCAAGGCCGTGGTGATCACCACATCGGCGAGCACGATGCGCGCCTTGATGATCTCCTGCTGCTTCTGCAGGAACTCCTTGCTGACTTCCTTCGCGTAACCGCCCTGCCCTTCGCCGCTCTCGAGGTTGGGCAACTCGATGAACTTGGCACCGAGCGACTGCACCTGCTCCTTGACGGCCGGGCGGATGTCGCTCACCTCCACCACCGCGCCGAGGCGCTTGGCGGTGGCGATCGCCTGCAAGCCCGCGACGCCCGCGCCCATGATGACCACGCGCGAAGGCTGAATGGTGCCGGCCGCCGTCATCAGTAGCGGGAAGTACTTGGGCAAGTTGGCGGCCGCGAGCAGGACCGCCTTGTAGCCGGCGATGTTGGCCTGCGACGACAGCACGTCCATGCTCTGGGCACGCGTGATGCGCGGCACGAGCTCCATGGCGAAGGTGCTGATCTTGTTGGCGACCAACTTCTTCACCATGGGCAGATTGCGGTGCGGGGACATCAGCCCCACCAGCAGCGCCCCTGGCTTCATGGCGTCGGCCTCGTGCTTACCTAGATCGGCGTTCTCGGCCGCTTCGGTGACCTTGAGCACGATGTCTGCACTCGACCACGCCCCGGGGAGGTCTTTGGTGAGCGTCGCTCCAGCGGCTTCGTACGCCTTGTCGAGAAACGATGCCGCCTCGCCGGCTCCGGCTTCGACGACGATTTCGAGCTTCTCTTTGACGAGCTTTTTGACGGTGTCGGGCGTGACCGCGACGCGGGTTTCACCGGCGCGGCGTTCTTTCGGCACAAAGACCTTCAACATGGCGCGCCAATATAGCCGAACCCGGAGAGGGGGCATGCTACTTCGTAGTAGCCGTGAGGGTTTGTCGGAGACCCCGGCACGGGTCGCCACCAAACGACCCCGCCAAGGTTCCCTCCCCGCCCGCCGGTGGCTAGAGTTTAAGACCCCAGCAACGCCACGGAGCCAAGAGGAGCGCTCGAGACATGGGTAGTTTGCAGCCGCCTCCGAAACCGCGATTTTCGCAGTTCCCCGGGGCCCTTCCAGCGGCCAATCCACAACGCATTGAACTGCGCCGCTTCGCTGGCCACGTGGACCACGAGGACCACCTCTCCCATCTCCGCATCGCGCACCTGACCGACCAGCACTTCGGGCGTGTGACCCCGCACCCGGTGCAGCAGGCCGCCATGTTGCTGGCGAACGAGCAAGAGCCTGACCTGGTGGTCATCACCGGTGACTTCGTGTGCCATAGCCAGGAGTACCTGGACGAGCTCGAGGAGGTCATCGCGGCCTTCCAGGCGCCGGTCCTGTGCGTACTCGGGAACCACGACCACTGGTCGGGCGCAGGGGCGGTTCGCCGCGCGCTGCGGAAGGCCGGGGCCGAGGTGCTCGACAACCAGCACACGGTGCTCACGCTGCGGAACCAACCGCTGCAAGTGGTGGGACTCGACGACGCCTATACGGGCCACGCCGACGTGGAGAAGGCCACCAAGGGCCTGCGCAACGACCTTCCCACCATCGGCCTCTCGCATATCGCAGAGGAGGCCGATGCCCTGTGGGAGCGCGGCGTGCCGCTGGTCTTCTCGGGGCATACCCACGCTGGCCAGGTGACTTTGGCCAGCATGCACGAGCTGTTTTTGGGCCGCATCGTCGGCCACAAATACGTCCATGGGCTGTACGGCTGCCGCAAGCGGACCCAGGCCAAGGGCGCCGTGTACGTGGGTGCCGGCATCGGGGCCGCCGTGATGCCGATTCGACTGGGTGCACGCGGGCGGCGCGAGGTGGCGCTGTTCGAGCTGGGGGCCGCGGCCGGAGCCCACTGGGAACATCACGCGGAGCAGCGCGCGCTCAAGGGGCGCGCGCCCGACGCGCGCACCAAGGAAAGACGCCGGCAGCAGCTCGAGCGCAAGAAGCGCAAGCACCCTCCCTCAACGGAGTGATTCGAGCGCGTAGAAGTAAATGGGCTGCTCCTCGCCCTCCGAGATGGTGAAGTAGCCGAGGCCGTCGGCGCGGAAACCGAAGGACTCGCCTTGCTTCTTGGTGTCCGCGAGGGGCCAGGGGCATGGCGTGCCGGAGAGGGCCTCGACCAGGCTCTGCCCGGGTGCCCGCGGCCAGAAGAACAGCTGCCTGTAGTTGCGGATGGCCACGCCGGAGCCGTCGGGGACCAGGTCGGCGGCGGTCACCGGGCCGAGCGGCAGGTTGAGCACGAAATGGGCGAGGGCCTGAGGCTTGAGGAGTTCCTGCCGCGCGATGCGATAGAGCCCGATGGGGGCATCGTGGGAAGAAAAGAAGGATCCCTTGGCCACGATGAAGAGGTCGCCGCTCGCGGCATCCACCAGCAATGCCTCGGCGTCGCGTGGGCCGCCCTCGTAGGCGAGGTCGATGCGGGCCGCGTCCGCCGTGAGCTTGGTCGGACCGTCGGCGGCCAGACTGGGCTCCTCGAAGCGATAGATCTGGACGTGCTCGCGGCGCGCCAGGTTGTCGCCGATATCGCCGACGTAGAGGTAGGTCTTGCCCTCGACGGGGCCGGGACCGATGGCGATGTCCTCGTAGTCCACGGCTTGCGCACCGCGCAGGGCCACCTCGTAGCGCACCTTGCCGTTGGTCTGGATGGCAAACACCCGGGGGCTGTCGCCCGAGTCGTTGTGCACCCAGAGCAGGCCCGGATTGGCGCGGCTCGCGATCAACCCCGAGACCTCGTCGAGCCCCGTCTCAGGCAGCTTCCCCACCACCTCCGGTGGCTTGACGCGTGGACAGGACGCAGAGGCGGGTCCCGCATCGAGGTCGGACGTGGCCTCGGTGCGTCCCGCTGGAACCTGCGCCTGGGCTTCCTGGGTGGGCGCGACGGCGGCCGAGCCGTGGCACGCGGACGCCAGCAGCAGGCCGGCACATGCGAAGCGGACCGAGTGCCAGGCGCGGACACAGAGCTTGGGGGACACGTCCCCTAGAATGCGACCTGACTCGGCTTTTCTCCAGGCAACGTGACCGCCATCAGGTCCATTTTCTGCCCGCGCAGCGCCTTGTAGCGCGCGTAATACCCGAGCACGCGCCGCACGTAGCGCTTGGTCTCGGCGAACGGGATGCGTTCGAGGAAGGCGTCGAGCGGCACGTGCGAACCGTACTCGCGGATCCAGCGCCGGACGTTGTGGGGCCCACCGTTGTAGCTGGCGATGGCGAGCGGCAGCCGGCCGTCCATGCGCTCCAGCAGCGAGCTCAAGTACCAGGCGGAGAACTCGAGGTTCGTGTGGGGATCGAGCAGATCCGTGGTGGTGGCTTCGTACTGTCCGAGCTTGTCGGCGATGAGGCGCCCGGTGCGGGGCATGATCTGCATCAAGCCGATGGCGCCCGCGTGAGAGATGATGCGGCGCTGATACACGCTCTCGACGCGCATCACCGCGAACAGCAAGTCCGGATCGAGCCCGTACTTGCGCGCCACCTTGGCCACCGTGTTGGCGTAGGGCTCGGGATGAGTCTCGGCCCAACCAGGACCGCCGAACAGACCCGCCGTGCCCCAGTCGCCCATGCTGCTCGCCACCTTGGCGAGACTGTTGCGGGTGGCCATGTCGAGGCCCAAGCGCTGTCGCCGCACCTGGGGATCGACCGTGGGCAGCACCACGCCGGTGCCCCGATACACGGCCTCGCGGCCGGCGCGGAAGGCACCACGGCGCGCCACGAAGCGGAAGGCGAGATAGGTCTCGTGGAGCTCGTCGCTGGCAGCCTCGACCTCACCTAGCTTCAGCAGATCGAGCGCGCGTCCGAGCCAAGGATAAGCCTCACCGTGGCTGGCCACGATGGGCGTGAGCCCCGCGATGGCCGCGGGCACGTCGATGCCGGCCTGGGTCTCGAGGCTGGCGAGCACGCTCTCGATGCGCTGCTCGTTGCACTCGGCGCGACGTCCGGGCGCCGCGCAGGCGCGCTCGGTGCCGGCGTTCAGCACGCGCAGGCGCTGCTCGGCCCAGTTGGCGTAGAAGCGCATGGCGTTGGTGTCGGCGAGCTGAACCTGGGCCAGCTCCTGCTTGGCTTCGTCCAGCTTGCCCATGCGCTCGAGGGCGCGGGCGCGGTGATAGCGGGAGGCCGCGCCGAGGCTCGGGTGGTTCACCAGGGTGTCCGCCAGGGCCACGAGCTCGCTGTCGCTGGCCGTGCCCGCAGCCACGGTGAGGGCGTTGAAGCGCACCTCGGCGGGGGCCACTGCGGCCTTCTTGGTGAGCTCGGCCAGCAGCTCGTCGGCCACATCCGTCAAACGCATCTCGCAGCTGGGATAGAGCCACTGCAAGTAGAAGGCAGGGCGCTGCTTGGAGAGCTTCTTCTTGTCGATGAGCTGCAAGCGGATCTTGCGCTCCATGGCATCGCGCTCCGGGTTGACCGCGCTGGCCGAGAGCGCGCTCACGAAGGTGCGCTCGCTGGATACGGTCATGCGCCCGTCGAGCGACGCCATGTCGTTCACCAGGCCGTCGCGCTGGGCGAGCAGCGTCTTGGGCATGGGGCGGACGGCGATTTCGGCCACGGCCTCGCGCGCGAGCTCGATGGGGCCTGACTTGAGCAGGCGCTCCGTGCGAGCCAACGCTTCCTGGTCGCTGAAAGGGGCCACCACCACGCCGCTCGTGGCGAGCTCGGCCAGGCGCTCACGCGCCTTTCGGGCCACCGGATAGCCGGGCATGGTGAGGTCGAGCATGCGGTAGGTGGCCGCGGCGGTGCGCACTTGCCCCGAGGCCTCTCGGAAGAGCGCGTGCTCGAGCGTGAGGTTGGGCGCCTCCGGCAGCTCCGGATAGCGACGCACCAGGCTCTGCAGCTCGGTCTCGGCGTGAGGGTCGTGGGACAGCAGCAGGTTGTGGACGAGGCCGACCTGGGCGCGCGCCTCGAGGTCGTTGTTTTCCCCGAGCCGCAGGGCATCGCGATAGGCCGCCGCGGCGCGCGTCGGATCCCCCTGGCGCTCGTGGAGCTCCGCCCGCATCACGGCCACGTAGTCCGCGATACGCGGCATGGTGGCCTCGACGACCCGCAAGTTGAGCAAGGCGTCTTCATAGAGGCCGCGGGCCTCGAGCTCGCGCGCCCGCGCCAGCGCCCGGGAAGCCACGAGCGGAGCATCCTCGGCGCTCTCACGGCCCGACATGGGTGCGCAGGCGTCGAAGTTGGGGCTGGGCAGCACGTGCAGACGGGGCAGCTCGCAGAAGCCGAAGTTGCCGAAGTTGTCGTCGGAGGAGCTCGAGCTGTAGCCCGCGCCGTCCAGCATCACCTCGGGCAGCGCGCAGAGCGGCTCCCCGGACCAGGCCCGACCGGCCGCCGGCAGCAGCGTCAGCGCCGAAAGCAGAAGCGCTCCCTGTCGAAGAAGCCTGCGGTTCCGCGGGCGAGCGTGATTACGACGCAACGTGCAGCTCCCGTCCTTCCTCATCCTGAGCAGAACTGAGCGCGATCGCAAAAAAATCCCGCGTCACCCGGCGCATTCCACGCGGGTACGTGTTCGGAGGGGGGAACACCACATGTGGCCGTTCGGAGAAGAAACCCGGCGCGCCGTTCCATGTCGGCCAGCGCGACCGCCCGGTTCAGCCCGAAATGCCCAGGTTCTTGCGCAAGCGCGGAAGCGGAGCCTCCGTGTTGGGCACGAACGCTTCGCCACGAATGGTCTCGCACGCCTGGATGTAACGCAACGCAGCTTCCACGCGCACCTCGTCCGGGATCGTGGGCACCGGGCCGTCGCCCTTGTAGCCCTGCGAACCGAGGTAGCGGCGCACGTAGTCCTTGTCGAAGCTCTTCGGATCCTGGCCGGCCTCGAAGGCGGCCTGGTACGTGTCCGCCAGCCAGAAGCGCGAGGAGTCGGCCGTGTGGATCTCGTCGATCACCACGATCTCGCCGCTCTTGGTGCGACCGAATTCGTACTTGGTGTCGACCAGGATGAGTCCGCGCTTCCGGCACACTTCCTGGCCGTGCTTGAAGAGCGCCATGGCGTACTCGGCGGCGGCATCGAAATCACGGGCCGTCACCGCACCCATGGCGATGATCTCATCGCGCGACACGCTGACGTCGTGATCACCGTGTTCGGCCTTGGTGCTAGGGGTGAGAATCGCCTCGGGCAGCTTCTCGTGCTTGCGCAGCCCGTCGGGCAAACGGTGTCCGCAGAACACCCGCGTCCCCTTCTCGTAGTGGGTCCAAATGCTGGTGGAGGTGTTGCCGGTGACGTAGGAGCGCACGATCATCTCGACCTTGAGCGGCTCGCACTCGACCCCGATCATCACGTTCGGATCTGGCACCGAGACCACATGATTCGGCGCGATGCCCTTGGTCTCCTCGAACCACCAGGCCGCCAAGGAGTTGAGCACCTGTCCCTTGTAAGGGAGCGTACCGAGCACCCGGTCGAAAGCGCTGATGCGGTCGGTGACCACCAGGATGCGCTTGCCGTCGGTTGTGGAGTAGTTGTCGCGGACCTTGCCCTCGTAGCGCGATCCGAGTCCGGGGAAGTTGGTGCCGTCCAGGGTCTTTTGGAGGCCGTCGAAGAGTACCTGCTGGCTCACGGTCATGGCGGTCTTTGCCTTTCGCTATCGAAAGCGGCTGAAATCAATAACTCGAAAGCGCCCGATCGATGATCGTGTCGGCGTGCTTGAGGGCGTGGTTGAGGTCGAACTGGGCGTCGATCTCCGCTTCGCTCAGGCGCGCCCGAATGTCGGCGTCAGCCTTGAGGAAAGCCCGGAAATCTCCCTCGCCCCGGAAGGCCTTCATGGCGTTGCGCTGGACCAGCACGTAGCCGTCCTGGCGCCCCATCCCGGTCTGCACGAGCGAGAGCAGGATGCCCTCGCTGGCCCACAAGCCGCCCGTGCGCTCCAGGTTCTGGCGCAGGCGCTCGGGATACACGACCAGCTTTTCGATCACCCCGCGCGTGCGGTCGAGCATGAAAGCCAGGGTGGCGCTGGCGTCGGGCAGCAGCATGCGCTCGACGGATGAATGGGAGATGTCGCGCTCGTGCCAGAGGGCGACGTTCTCCAGCATGGGGACCACGGCCGAACGCACCACGCGCGCGAGACCACACAGGTTCTCGGTGAGCACCGGGTTGCGCTTGTGGGGCATGGCGCTCGAGCCCTTCTGGCCCGGGTTGAAGAATTCCTCGGCCTCGCCGACCTCGGTGCGCTGCCAGTGGCGGACGTTGGTGGCGAAGCGCTCGATGGCGGCGGCCATGCTGGCCATGGCCGAGGCGAAGACGGCGTGGCGATCGCGGGCGACCACCTGGGTGCTCACGGGCTCGGCGCGCAAGCCCAGCTGAGTGAGCGCCTCGAGCTCGATCTGGGGGGTTAGATGGGCGTAGGTGCCGACTGCGCCGGCAATCTTGCCCACTGCGACTTCTTCACGGGCGGCGGCGAGACGCGCGCGTGCCCGGGCGATTTCGGAGAAGTGCCCCGCCAGGGCGACGCCGAAGGTGGTCGGCTCGGCGTGGATGCCATGGGAGCGGCCCATCAGCGGAGTCTTGCGGTGCTCCTCGATGCGCACTCGGAACGCCGCCAGCAGCTTGTCGCTGCGCTCCACGAGGGAGTCGGCGGCGTCGCGCATGAGAATCGCGAGCGAGCTATCCAGCACGTCCGAGGAGGTCATCCCGCGGTGGAGCCAGCGCGCGGGGGCGCCCGCGAGCTCTTCCACGTGGGTCAGGAACGCGATCACGTCGTGGCGAGTGACCGCCTCGATCTCGTCGATGCGCGCCGGAATCAACTTGGCTTTCGCGGGCCTGACTTCTTGCGCGGTGCCCACGGGTACGATGCCCGCACGCTCCATCGCTTCACAAGCAGCGAGCTCGACCTCGAACCAGGTCTCGAACTTGCGCTTTTCGGACCAGAGCTCAGCGAAATCTTTCGGCGTGTAGCGCGGGATCATGAGGAGGCCGAAACTAGCACCAGGCCTCGAAGATGCCACGGAGGGCGCCGCTCCGAATTCGGGGCAAGCGCACGATTCCGCGCGCGGCTCGCACGGCCCCATGCAGATCGCCGGCAGATCGCCCTGATGGGTGCGGGACAGCAGTTGACGCTGCGCCGAGCGGACACTACCCCTGAAGCTGTGAAGGGGCCATCGGTCGGAGCGAGTGTGGGCGTGAGCATGCCTCTGATTCGAGAGCGGCTCGCACAACACGAACCCCGCGCAGGGGCCGACCGGCTCTGGCTCGCCGCCGGGGGCAGCGAAGATCCCCAGGCCTTGCCGGGCAAGCGCGCCGCGGTGGCCACCATCTTGCGCGAAGGCGGCGAAGGGCCCGAAGTGCTGCTGATCCGCCGGGCCGAGCACCCGCAGGATCCTTGGTCGGGCCACATGGCTTTTCCGGGGGGGCGCGAGTCTCCCGCCGATGCCGATCTGCTCGCCACGGCCGTCCGCGAAACCCAGGAGGAGCTCGGCCTCGACCTGGGGCAAGCGGCTCGCCTGTTGGGTCGCCTCGACGCGCTGCCGGCGGTGGCCCGCGGACGCCGCGTTGGGCTCACCATTGCTCCATTCGTGTTCGAGCTCACGGCCGAGGTCACGCTGACTCCGAATCACGAGGTCGCAGAGTGGCTGTGGGCGCCGATCACGCCGCTGCTGTCGGGCGCTCTCGCCACCACGATGCCCTATGAGTTCGAGGGACAGCGCATCTCGCTGCCGGCCCATGACGTGCAGGGTCGCCTCGTCTGGGGCCTCACCTACCGCATGCTCGAAACGCTGTTCGCGCAGCTGCGTTGATCGTGCCGCGCAAGCGCCTGCGAATGCTGCTCGGCTTGCTCGGTTGGCTCGCGCTGTCGGGCTGCAACTACCTGCGCGTCACGCGCGAGCCCATGGAGAAGACGATCTTCGTGGGGCGCGGTCCGGACAAAGCGCGCGGGGCCATCGTTCTCCTGCCGGGTTTCGGAGATCGGCCGGAGACCTTCCAAGAACAGGGCTTCGTACGCGGGCTCGTGCAGGTTGCCCCCGACTACGACGTGGTCGGAGCGGACGCCCATTTCGGCTACTACCGCAACCGCAACTTGCTCGCGCGTCTACAGAAGGACGTGATCGGCCCACTGGTGGCGCAGGGCTATCGCGAGCTGTGGCTGATCGGAGCGTCGATGGGTGGGCACGGCGCCGTAGCGTACGCCCGAGCGCATCCGGAAAAGATCGCGGGCGTGATGTTGTTCGCGCCGTACATGGGTCCAGGCGAGGTCGTGGACGAGGTGAAGCGAGCCGGCGGGCTGTGCCAGTATCAGGTGCCTCCCTACCAGGACACGCGCGAAGGCTTTGCCCGCGCGAACTTCGGCTGGCTCAAGCAGGCCGCTTGCAGCAGCGGCTCGCCCCAGATCTGGCTCGCAGTGGGCGATCAAGATGGCTTGCTGGCCGCTGACCGCGTGCTCGCCGATGTCTTGCCGCGCGAGCGCGTGCTCATTCTGCCTGGAAAACACGGCTGGAAAGTCTGGACGCCCGCCGTGCGTCAGCTCGCAGCACGGGCGTTTGACAAGTGAACAGGTTCGCCGTGCCGATTTGACAGGCGCGAGCCGTCGCACTAAGCGACGCCATGGCCTTCATTTATGATGAGCCGAGCAGGACCTTCGGCGAATACCTGCTCGTTCCCAATCTGACGACCAAGCAGTGCATACCTGCCAACGTCGACCTCAAAGCCCCTGTCGTGCGCTTCAAGGCGGATCCCAACGATCCCGACTTCGATCCGCGTAAGTCCCCGCTCACCATCAACGTGCCCATCACGAGCGCCCTGATGCAATCGGTGTCCGGCGCCGACCTGGCCATCGCGCTGGCGCGCTGCGGCGGGTTGTCGTTCGTCTTCGGCTCGCAAGCCATCGAAGACGAGGCGGCCATGGTGCGCCGCGTGAAGAACTACAAGGCCGGCTTCGTGGTGAGCGACTCGAACCTGCGCCCCGAGGCCACCCTGGCCGACGTACTGGTGCTCACCGAGCGCTCCGGCCACTCCACCGTGGCCATCACCGAAGACGGCAGCCCGAGCGGCAAGTTCCTCGGCATCATCACGAGCCGCGATTACCGCGCCCACAAGACCCCGCTCACCACGCCGGTGCGCGAGATCATGACGCCGTTCAAGTCCATCCAATCGGCGCGCGTCGGCATCGTGCTCGAAGAGGCCAACGAGCTCATCTGGAAGCACAAGCTCAACTGCCTGCCGGTGATCGACGAGCGTCAGCACCTGCAGTACCTGGTGTTCCGCAAGGACTACGAGTCCCACCAGGAGCATCCGCTCGAGAACGTCGACAAGGCCAAGCGCTTGATCGTCGGTGCGGGCATCAACTCGCGCGACTACCGCGAGCGCGTGCCGGCTCTGATCGAGGCGGGTGCCGACGTGCTCTGTATCGACTCCTCCGACGGCTATTCGGAGTGGCAGCGCGACACCATCGAGTACGTGCGCAAGGAGCACCCGAACAGCTTCATCGGCGCGGGCAACGTGGTGGACCGCGAGGGCTTCTTGTACCTGGCCGAGGCCGGCGCGGACTTCGTGAAGGTCGGCATCGGCGGCGGCTCCATCTGCATCACGCGCGAGCAGAAGGGCATCGGTCGCGGTCAGGCTTCGGCGGTGATCGAAGTGGCCAAGGCGCGCGACGAGTACTTCCAGAAGACCGGCATCTATGTGCCGATCTGCTCCGACGGCGGCATCAGCCAGGACTACCACATCACCTTGGCGCTCGCGATGGGCGCCGATTTCATGATGATGGGCCGCTACTTCGCCCGGTTCGACGAGGCCCCTGGACGCAAGGTTCGCCTGAACAACCAGTTCATGAAGGAGTACTGGGGCGAGGGCAGCAACCGCGCGCGCAACTGGCAGCGCTACGACCACGGCGGCGAGAAGACCGACAAGAAGAAGAAGGACCAGATGGAGTTCGAGGAGGGCGTCGACAGCTACGTGCCGTACGCGGGCAAGCTGAAGGACAACCTCGACACCACCTTGGCCAAGGTGCGCTCCACCATGTGCAACTGCGGCTCGCTGAGCTTGCGCGAACTCTACAAGCGCTCACGCGTCACGGTGGCGAGCGCAGTGAGCATTCACGAGGGTGGTGTGCACGACGTGATGCTCAAGGACTCGCGCAGCAATCCCACCGAGGCTTGATGGGGTTCGACGGGAGGGCACGCACCCTCCCCGTCCACTAGCTCCCGCAGCTGCAATCCAGACAGCCCCGCGCTGCGCAGGCGCCACAGGTCTCGTGGACCCGCTTGCGCAGGGCTTCGCGTGCCCGGTGAGTTCGCACTGCGGCGTTGTTGGGTGTGATGCCGACCTGAGCGGCGAACTCGCTCACGCTCTCGCCGCCGAGGTCCACGCGCCGCACGGCTTCGGCGTATTCGGGTTTCAGGCCCTGCGCCAGCTGGCCCACGCATTGACACACGGCCTGGCGGGTCTCGCTGGGCCCCTCACCTTCCAGGGCCAACTCGTCGGCCAGGGCGCGCAGCTTGCGCTCCTCCGAGGAACGCCGACGCGCGTGGTCGATCACCGAATTGCGCAGCACCCGGTAGAACCAGGCCAGCGCTGTCTCTTCACTGCGCACGCCCGAGACCTTGTCCAGGCTGCGCTCGAAGGCGTCCTGCAGGATCTCCTGGGCGAGCGCGCGGTCGCCGGTTCTACGCTCCAGGAAGTCCAGGAATTTTCGGTAGTTGGCAGTTAGCTCCGCCAGGGTCTCTGCGCCTTCTCGGGGGCGCTCGGTAAGCTCGCTCATGGATTCTGCTCCGCCGTCGTCTCGTCCGAGCGCCCTGCGGCGCCCTTCCTTGGGGAAGACGCAGCAGGCGGGCCGGTCATTACAGTGATGGCCGCCGGCCCGCGGGTCGGGCCGAAGAACTGCTCACGGTACGAGCGCTCGTAGAGGTCGATGACGGTCAGGAAGAAGGCGGCGATCAGGGGCCCATAGAGCAACCCGACCAACCCGAACGAGGCGATGCCTCCGAGCACGGCGAAGAAGATCAGCATGCTGTGCATCTGCATGCGACTACCCATCAAGCGCGGCTTCACCAGGTTCTCGATCAACACGCTCTCGACCAGGCAGAACACGAAGAAGCCGATGGCCAGGGGCACGCGGCCCTTCATCAGCAGGTACAGCGTGGCCGGCAAGGACACCGCGTGGATGCCCAGGAGCGGCAAGAAGGCGAACACCGTCATCACGGCGCCCCAAAACAGTGGCGAAGGCAACCCCACCGTCAACATCGCGAGCGCACCCAGCCCCCCCTGCAGCACGCTGCCCACGCCGTTGCCCAGCAAGATGGCGCCGCCCACGTTGCGGAACGTGCGCACGATGCGCTCTTCCTCGGTGTCGGGCAGGGGCGAGAGGTCGAACACGCGGCGCTTGATGGCGGGGCCGTCGACCAGCCCGAAGAACACCACCACCAACATCAAAGCGAAGTGGTAGAGCGCCGAAAACACGTTGGCGACCACGCCGTTGAGTTGTTCGCTCAAGAAGCCCGCCACCGCTCCGGCCGCGGCGGCGCTGGACTTGCGAAACGCCTCGGGCGTGTATTCGAGGCCGACCAGGTTGCCGAACTGCTGGGCGTGGCGCCCTACCCAACCCTCCCCGCGCAGCGCCTCCTGCACGGTTGGATCGCCGAGCGACGCGCTGACCGCCTCGTAGGCGTGGGCCGCCTGTCGCGACAGGCTCGTCACCAACCACAGCGTGGGCAGCGCAATCACCACCGCGACCGCCACCGTCACCACCGCTCCCGCCAGCGCCTGGTTGCCCGATAGGCGCCGGACCAGGCGGAGGTAGTAGGTGCGACAGCCACCCGCGATCAGGAAGCCCAGCACCATGTCCGTGACGAAGTCCCACAGCAGATAGCCGAACCAGTACAGGGCGAACAGCAGCACCACGGCGAAGAACGCGAGCGTGCCGCGGCTGTGGGTCACTTGGACGTCGGGGCGGGCCGGTTCCTCCATGGTGCGAGAGCGTATCACCGAGCGGCGTGAATGGGCCGCCGGAACCCTCGCTTTGACCGAGCGGACCAAGTTCGGGCAGTGGGCCCCGCAGCGCGTCTCGGAGCACACACGAAGTCGCGTCTCGGGGTGGGCGACTACTTGATCCTGCTGGCGAATTCGGGCGATACCTCGGCTGCTCGCCAGCGCCCCTCGAGGCACGCCCGTGCGCGGCGCGAGCAGACACCGCAGTCCAGCCCGTCGAAGCGGGCGGTCCGCCCACGAGCTCACGCATGGAATCGACCACCAAAGTCACCTTCTGTCGGATCTGCGAGGCGAGCTGCGGGCTCTTGGCTCAGGTCGAAGGGCAACGCGTGCTCAAGCTCGCGCCCGATCCCGAGCACGTGGTGAGCCGTGGCTTCGTCTGCGTGAAGGGGGTCCGCTACACGGAGATCCACCACTCGCCCGATCGCCTGAGCACGCCGCTCAAGCGCGTGGGCGGCCGCTACCAGGAGATTAGCTGGGAGCAGGCGTTCGAGGAGATCGGCGCCAAGGTCCGCTCGCTGCGCGCCCAACACGGCAACGACAGCGTCGGCATGTACGTGGGCAATCCGGCGCCCTTCAGTCCACCGCACATGGTGTTCGCCGGCGCCTTCAACACCGGGCTCAAGACGCGCCACCTGTACACGTCCGGCTCCCAGGACTGCAATAACAAGTTCGTGGTGGCGCAGGCCATGTTCGGCTCTCCGTTGCTGCAGGCCATCCCGGACATCGACCATGCACACTGCGTGATCATGGTGGGCACCAACCCGGCCATCTCGCAGCTGAGCATGGCCAACGCGCCGCGCGTGATCGAGCGCCTCAAGGGCGTGACCAAGCGCGAGGCAGGACGCGTGGTGTTCGTGAACCCGCGCCACACCGAGTCGTCGCAACAACTGGGGGAGCACTGGCCGATTCGTCCGGGCGCCGACGTGTTCTTCTTTCTGGCCTTTCTGCACGTGCTCCTGGCCGAGCACCGGCCATCGAGCGCGCAGCGGGCCTTGGTTTCAGGCGTCGAGGAGCTCGAGAGGTTGGTCGCAGCATGGTCCCCCGAGCGGGTGGAGCCACTGACCGGCATCGGCGCGGCACCGCTGCGCGCCCTGGTGCGAGACTACGTGGGCGCCGAGAGCGCGGTGCTCTACGCGGGCACCGGCGTGAATCAGGGGCCGCACGGGACGCTCTCGTTCTGGTTGCTTACGTGCATTCAGATCTTGAGCGGACACTTCGACCAGCTGGGCAGCATGCTGATGACACGGCAGCAGCAGCGCACCGCGCGCCTGGGCTATCCCACTGGTGACGCCATTCCAGTGAAGCACTCGCGCTTCGGTGCGCACGCCTCGGTGATCGACAGCCTGCCGGCGGGAGTGATGGCCGATGAGATCCTCACGGCGGGTCCCGGCCAGCTACGCGCCATGTTCGTCACCGCAGGTAATCCGCTGCTGAGCTGTCCGAACGAAGCGCGCATGCGAGAGGCTCTCGGCTCGCTCGAGCTCCTCGTCTGCATCGATCTGTTCCGCAACGAGACCGGCAACCTGGCCCACTATCTGCTGCCGGCGACGTCCTTCCTCGAGCGCTCGGACATGCCCATGGGGATCTCGGGCTATCAGCCCGTGCCCTATGCCCAGGTGGTGGAGCCCGTGGTGGAGCCACTCGGTCAGGCCAAGGACGAGTGGTGGATCTTCGCGCAGCTGGGGCGCGTCTGTCGGGCCCCGTTCAACGGCGCGCCGCTGCTGCAATGGTGGCTGGATCGATCCGTCCAGGCCGACAGCTGGCTGCCGCGCCTCATGCGCTTCGCGCCGAGCCTCTTGTTCCTGGCCATTCTGCTGCTCGAACGGCTGACTCCCAAGAGGCTGCGCAAGCACCCCCACGGCCTGCTGCTCAAGCCGCACCAACCGACCCAGTTCTTGCGCAAGGGGGTACTGAACGCAGAGAAGCGCGCGCGGCTCGCCCCGCCGGCGTTCTTGGCTGCCGCTCGTGAGCTCGACGCGCACTTCGACAAGCAGCTCGCCGAACGTGACAAGTTGCTGCTCATCACCAAGCGCGAGAAGCGCAGCCACAACTCCTGGATGCACAACTCTCCCTCGTTGGGCGGGGACACGAAGCGCGGGGCCAATCATCTCAGCATGCACCCGGAGGACGCAGCGCGGCGGGGCATCACGGACGGCGATCTGTGCGAGTTGCGCGCGGCGGGAGCGGCGCTGCGCGTGGTGGTCCGCACCAGCGAGGACATGTTGCCCAACAGCGTGGCGCTTCCCCATGGCTGGGGGCACGCCCAGGCCGACGGCTTGCAGGTCGCGCGCCAGATCCCGGGCGTGAATCCGAACCTACTGGCCGCCGACGGAGCACCTGCGCTCGAGCCGTTGTCGGGGATGTCGCGCCTGACCGCCTTCGAGGTCGAGCTGCACAAGCTCTCCGACGCTGAATGAGCTGGCTATTCCGGGACCCAGGCGGAGATCCGACCCGGTGGGCTGAGGTCGCCGTCGGTGACGGCCTTCAGCGGCAAGTCGCGGATCATGCTGGACTTGAGCCCTCCGCTAGGCCGTGAGGGAAAGTCGGCGCCGTGTAGGCGCAGCTCATAGACCACACACGAGACGCTGTCGCCGGTGAAGAAGTCCGTGCAAGCGTTCTCGTAGTAGGAATGCTCGAAGATGGGACTCACGTAATCCACCTGGGCGTGACCAGGCAGGGCGCGGGCCGGATAGACGACCACGTAATAGTCGCCCGAAGGTAAGGTGAGCCCTGCATTGAAGATCCCGGTGCCCTGGCTATCGCTCCCACTGGCAGCATGGGGATCCGACGCGAAGACCTGATAGCCGCTCCAGCTGCTGCTCGAGAAGAAGTAGTGCCGCAAGTACCCCGGAGATTCCTCGATGGGTTTGCCCGAGGCGTCCACGGGGACGAACGCAATCATGGTGTTCTCACCGGTATCGAGCGGGTTCCCCTGTGAGTCCGCGACGTATCCGCTCGTGCAACCGACTCCCAAAACGACGAACGCGATCCAAGCGACAGCCCGAATCAAGCTGGACATGGTGCAGCACCCCTGGCTGAGGCACGTGACGAGGCGACGGCATCGAACTCGACGCGCCTCTCGCGCGGTTCGACGCCACCTGATGTAAGCGCGCCCGCAGCGAACGGATTGCTGCTCACGCGTTTTTTTGCGCCCCGCGCCGATTCTCTCGGGCACCGACGGTGTGCACGCAGGCTTGCCCCACGCGTGTCGTTTGTGGGTGCGGATGGCCGTAGGCAGAGAGTGCGAAATGCTGACGTGGGCCCGCGCGGGTCAGATCACGTTGGCCGCGCGCAGCGCCGCTCGCTCCGCCTCCGAGATACCCAGCAGTTCGCCGTAGACCTCGTCGTTGTGCGCCCCCAGCGGCGGCCCGATCCATTCGGTGGCGCCCGGCGTGGCGCTCAGCTTGGGCACCACCGCCGGGATCTTGAGCGGGCGACCATCGGGCAGCGTGACCTGCTCGAACATGTTGCGCGCCAGGTACTGAGGGTCCTGCGTGATATCGGCGATGCTGAGGATGGGCCCCGCCGGCACCTCCGCCACCTCCAGCACTCCGAACACATGCGCGTAGTCGTGCTGGCTGGTGAACGCTTCGATGGCAGCATCGATCTCCGCCTCGTGCGTGACGCGCCCCGGGTTGTGTGCGAGCCGTGGATCGCTGGCGAGATCGGCGCGCCCGATGGCCTGCATCAGACGCTGGAAGATGCTGTCACCGTTGCCGCCGATGATCACGTACTTGCCGTCGCGGCAGCGATAGGTGCTACTCGGTACGATGCCCGCGAGCTTGGGCCCCGAGCGCTCGCGGACCTTGCCGTAGAAGTCGTACTCCGGCAGCAGGCTCTCCAGCATGTTGAACACACTCTCGTAGATCGCCGTGTCCACCATCTGGCCGAGACCCGTGCGCTCGCGGTATTGCAGCGCCGTGAGGGCGCCGATCACCGCGTGCAACGCCGCGATGGAGTCCCCGATGCTGACCCCGGTGCGGACGGGCGGACGGTCTGGCTCCCCGATCAGATAGCGAAGGCCGCCGATACCCTCCGCGACGCTCGCGAACCCCGGACGCTCAGCGTAGGGCCCCGTCTGTCCCCAGCCCGACACGCGCACCATGATCAGGCTCGGTTGAAGCCGGGCGAGCTCCTCGTAGCCGAGCCCCCACTCCTCCATGCGTCCAGGCCGAAAGTTCTCGATCACGATGTCGCACTTGCGGATGAGGTCGCGCAGCAGATCCTTGGCCTGAGGCTTGCGCAGGTCGAGCGTGACCGACTTCTTGTTGCGCGCGATGCCGTACCACCAGAGCGACGTGCCCTCGTGGAGCATGCGCCAGCTGCGCATGGGATCGCCCGTCACCGGCGGTTCGACCTTGATCACCTCGGCCCCGAAGCTCGCCAGCATGGAGCCAGCGAAGGGACCGGCGATGAGCTGCCCGAGTTCGAGCACGCGCACACCCTCGAGTGCTTTCATAGCCCTTTCCTAGCGCGCGAGACGGCGTTATACGAGGGAAAGCGAGGCAAACTTGGCGCATGGTTCTCGGAGCAAGCGCTCTCAAATCTCGGAAAAACGTCGACATCGACCGGGCACTGCGCCCGGTACCCTGGTGGCTCCCCCGGGCGCGCCAAAGCCCGTCGTTCGTGTGCTTTCCTACGGCAGCGACGACTGCCACGAGCAAGAGGTGAAGAGCGTCGAGCAACTCGCAGCCATGCGCACGGAAGGTCGCGGCCTGTGGGTGGATGTGCAGGGCGTGGGCGACGCCGAGATGATCGGCCAGATCGGGGACTTGTTCGGCTTCCACATGCTGTCCCTGGAGGACGTGCTCAACCTGCACCAGCGACCCAAGGTGGAGGCCTTCGACCACTACATCTACTGCGTGCTGCGCATGCCCGAGTTCGGCGTGCCGCTGCGGCTCGAGCAGATGAGCGTGTTCTTCGGCAAGGACTTCGTGGTCACCTTTCAGGAAGACCCGGGAGACCCGCTCGACCCGGTGCGCGAGCGCCTGCGCCACAACCGCGGGAAGATCCGCGGCTACGGCCCGGATTACCTGGCCTACGCCATCATCGACGCCATCGTCGACCACTATTTTCCAGTGCTCGAGTCCTTCGCCGATCGCATCGACGAGCTCGAAGAAGACGTGCTGAGTGCGAGCACTCCGAACGTGCTCAGCATGCTGCAGGACATCCGCCGCGATCTCCTGCTGCTGCGCCGCGCAGTGTGGCCGCTGCGCGAGATGATCGGCACCTTGGCGCGCGACGAGTGCGAGGTGCTGGTGTCCGACAAGATCCGCCCCTACCTGCGCGACTGTCAGGACCACGCGGCGCAGCTCACCGACGTGCTCGAGAACTGCCGCGAGCTCTCCACAGCGCTGATGGATGCCTATATCTCCAGCGTCGCGCTGCGCACCAACGAGGTCATGCGGGTACTCACCATCATGTCCACCATCTTCATCCCGCTGACTTTCATCGCCGGCATCTACGGGATGAATTTCGATCCGAGCACGTCTCCGCTCAACATGCCGGAGCTGCAGTGGTACCTCGGCTACCCGTTCGCGCTCGCCACCATGGCCATAACCGCAGTGGTCCTGGTGTTCTTCTTCCGGCGCAAGGGCTGGCTCGGCACCACCAAACCCCTCACGCGGCGCTGAATCGTTCGCCTCTCCTGGTCTGGGATGTGCGCCCGCGTGCCGGCGCAAACGCCCGCGACTTGTCGGCGAAACGGGCTCACTCTGAGGATTGGGGGCGCCCGAAGTCCGGCGAGCCTCGCAGGAGGTCCACCAATGAATGCGCTGAGGAGCTCGAGCTACATCTTCGCTCTTCTGATCACGGCTGGCGGGGCTGCCATCGGCTGCGGTAGCGACAACAACGACAACAACAACCCAGCCAACGGCGATGGTGACGCCGGCGGAGGCGACGGCGATGGCGCGGTACCGCCCAGCTACGAGCTCACGGGAACGGTGGCGCCGGTGCCAGGGACCGCGCCTGCCAACCAGTGCCAGGAGGGCGTGGACCATCGCGCCAGCGGCATGTGCTACGGCTTTTTCTGCGGCACCAACAGCAACTCCATCAAGGCGGGCCTGACGCCCGGCGCGGTGTGCGGCAGCGATCCCGAGGTGTGGATCGCCTGTGACGGTGAGGCCACCCGCACCGTGGCCACCTGCGCCCGAGAGAACGCCACCATGCCCGACTTCAACGCTTCGACCAAGGCCTGCGCCCGTCGCAACACCAAGCTCGACGTCGTCGATGACGCCTGCCTGGATTGCTACATCGCCTCGGCCCTGTGCGCGCGCGACAAGTGTCTCGTCGAGTGTCTCTCGGGCGACAGCGTGGAGTGCGATACCTGCCGCGAAGATCAGGGCTGCACCCCCGGCTATTACACCTGCGGCGGCTTGCCGGATCCGCAGTAGTCGCTCGGGCGCCCCGCGCCGCGGTCCAGGGCAGCGCAGAGGGTACCGTTCACATGACGACGCCGCCGGCCCCAGGGCTCGACGGCGTCGTTCAGTCGACCTGCTTGGCGCGCGCCTAGAACTTGACGTTGCCCTGCAGCGAGACGATGTCCTGTCGCGCGCGGAACGTCCCTTCGTTGACTGGCTGGGCCGGTACGTCGTTCGGCGGCTGCGCCGGGATGGCGGCGATCTCGGGGACCTTGCCACCGGCCACGGGCGCATTCACCTTGCCGTAGAACAGGTGGGCGTAGGCGAGCGTGAGCTTCACCATGCTGCCGACCATCACCGACGCGCCGAGGTGCAAGCCCACCTTCTGTTGGACGAAGTAGTCGAGGTTCATGTACGGCGAGCGCACGGCGCTCGACTCGTAGGAGAAGCCGGCGCGCAGCGAGAGCAGCGCCGGGATCACGTTGTAGTCACCGCCGACCCGGAAGCCGTAGACGTTGCGCCAGTTGTGGGGAATGTTGGCGTTGGCGGGCAAGGCCACCGCGGCTCCCGTAGGGTCCGAGGAGAAGTTGATCTTCGCCAGGTCGTTCGGGTTGCCCGCGTCGTAGAGCGTTAGCCGATAGTTGTTCACGTTGGCGGTGTTGACGAAGTACGCGTCGAGCTCGACGTCGCCGACCTCGTCGCGCATCGGGTCGAACTTGGTGCCGTGGGTATGGCCGCGACGAACGATGCCATAGCGCCCACCGAGATAGACCTCCACGCGCTGGTACGGGACCTTGAGCGTGATGTCGTTCACGCGGCAATGGGGCCCGGGCATGGTGCTCTTGCAATCGCCTCGGGGCGCCCCCTGAATGCCGTTGGCCTGGGCGTCGAGGTGGCCGCTGGCGTTGATGTCCCCGTTGACGGTGACCTGGGCCATGATGTCCAGCGAGTCGATGGGCGAGCCGACGACGCTGAAGGTGGCGCGCGGTACGAACCAGTCCTTGACGTGAACCTGCGCCAACACTTCGGGATCGAGGAAGGTACTCCCTTGCACCGAGGACACGTTCTTGAAGTTCACGTCGGCGAAGCCCGCGCCGAGGCTCACGCCCACGCGCAGCTCGGGCATGATCTGGTAGCCCACACCCGCCATCAAGAAGGCCGCCAACACGTTGCGTTCGAGCAAGAGCGCGCGGTTGGCCGACTCGGTGCCCGACGTCGTGATCGGGTATTGCTCGTTCGGCCGCGGATTCTGCGTGACGATGGTGTCGTCGCCGAACTTGAGCTTGGCCACGCCGGAGGGCGTGAAGAGACCGACGCCGAAGCCGAGCCCGTTATCGAAGGACATCGCGTAGCCGAGATTTCCGGTGGGAAAGACCTTGGTCTCGTTGCAGACCTTGTTGAAGGACTCGACGGCCTTGTACTCCTTGTCGGGATTCCGTGCGCGGTCGAAGCAAGCGTTCATGATCGGCAGCCGCAGCTCGCCGCCCACGTCGCGCTTGTCGATCACGGCGAGGTTCGCGGGGTTCTGCCAGGTGGCCATGAAATCGCGCACGTTCACGTAGTTGGCGGCGCGTCCCAGCGCGATGCTGCCCGCAGGCGCGTCTTCCACACCGGCAGCCTGCGCTCGCGCGGCAAGCCCCAGCACGGCTGCAGACAACAGCGCGCCCCTCGCCCTGCGAGCGAAGCCGTGCTTCGCGCGCAGCGCCTTACGATCCCTCGCCATGCGTTCCCCCCGTCGCAGTGATCCAGGAGGTCAACTACCCGACGCTCCTGATTCAATCACCATGACGTCACCCAGCACAGGATGCTAGCGACTGCGCACGCAGGCGACGCACTTCGCGCGGACACGAACTCCCGACGGGGGACGCCGCGATCAGGCGTTGTCTTCGCTCGAGGAAGGGTCGATCTCGTGTTCGAGATCGAGGATGAGCTGCGCGATCGACGGCGCCAACAGCGCCTCCTCGGCAACCGGGGAAATGCTGGCTTTCAGCCCGTCGCGCGCCAGCTGTGGCAACAACTGGTCGAGCAGATCGTCGAGCGGGATCTCGGCGGCTTCGTAACCCTGCCAGGGACCCTTGGCGCTGCGCTCCGCGCCCTCGCGCTCCGCCCAAAGTGGAAAGGTCGTTAGACCTTTCTCATCCCGTGAGAGAGCCCACCCATCGCGATACAAGCCCCACACGAGCTTGTTCTCCACTGCCAACTTCAGGAACTGCCGGTAGCGCACTTTGGGATCTCGCTTGGTTGCCACCTTGGGCTCCTGCGTGCCGACTCTCATGTCGCCCCCTGGGGTAGTGATTGCGCCAAGCCTACACAGATCTGGTCGGCTTGCACGCACGCACTCGCACTGGCTCCGCGCTTGGTAACAGAGCGGAGACGCCCACGTTGCAGGAAGTGCCGGCTGGCCTCATATCCCCCAAGGCACGCTCGACTAGCGAGCGATGAGGTGAGAAGGGCCAATGACCATCACGAGTTCGAGCCAATCGCCAGTTTCAGCAATGAACTACGTGGCCGAAGGTACGGTCGACGACTCCGAAACGACACGTGACTTTCGCGACAAAATCACCGAGTTCGTGATTCGCCACCGCTGGGCCAGCGTGGTCCCCGTGGTGCTGCCGCTCTCCAAGGTCTACGACACGTACTGGCAGCTGCGGCACGTCACGATCCGCAATCTCACGCGCCAAGTGGAGAAGCACGACTCCCGCGTGGCCGAGGTGAGCGCGCAGATCAAGCGCTGGATCGCGGCCGGCAAGCCGGGGCTCCTGCACACCTCGCGCAAGAGCTGGCAGAGCGTTTCGGTACGCGCCATCGAATACAAGAAGAATTCCCCGAGCGGCATCGACGTTGACCTGCACGACATCCTCGAGCTCGACACCGAGCGCCGAACGGTGCGTGTGGAGCCGCGGGTCAACATGGCCCAGCTGACGGCCTTCTTGGCGCCCCGTGGTTGGACCGTGCCGGTGGTCCCCGAGCTCGACGACCTCACGGTGGGCGGGCTCGTCCTCGGATACGGCATCGAATCCTCTTCCCACAAGTACGGCCTGTTCGCGGACACCGTGAGGGCCATGGAAGTGGTGCTCGGCGATGGGCGCGTGGTGCGCGCCACGCCCCAAGAGCACGCGGACCTGTTCTACGCGCTGCCGTGGAGCTACGGCGGACTCGGCATGCTCACCGCGGTCGAACTGCCCATCATCCCGTGCAAGCCCTACGTCAAGCTCACCTACGTCCCGGTCAAGAGCCAGGCGGAGGCGTGCAGCGTGTTCGGCGAACTGGTCTGCCGCGAGAACCCGCCCGAGTTCGTCGACGCCCTGCTGTACACCAAGGACACCGGCGTCATCGTGGTGGGTGATTTCGCGGACCTGCCGCCGGGCGAAAAGCCCAACCGCATCGGAAACTACTACAAGCCCTGGTTCTACAAGCACATGGAGAGCTTCCTCGAGAAGGGGGAGGCCACCGAGTACGTCCCGCTGCGAGACTACTACCACCGCTACACCCGCAGCCTGTACTGGCACGGTGAGCTCCTGGTCCCGATCGGGAATCACCCGCTCTTCCGCTACACGCTCGGTTGGTTGATGCCGCCCAAGGTGTCGCTGATGCGACTCACTCAGACCAAGCGCATGCGCAAGTTCCGCGACGAGCGCAACGTGGTGCAGGACGCCCTGCTGCCGCTGCGCTTCCTCTCGGAGTCCATCGACATGTTCCACCAGGAATTCGAGTGCTACCCGGTCTGGCTCTGCCCACACAAGGTCTTCAAGACCCAGCCCCAGGGCGCGCTCAAGCCCTCGCTCCCGGGCGGCGACGAGATGTTCGTCGACGTGGGCGTGTGGCAGGTGCCCGGCTTCGTGAAGCGCAAAGAAAAGTGGAATGGCCGCGTGGCGGTGAAGCGCATGGAAGCCTGGCTACGCGCACACCATGGCTATCAGTGTCTGTACGCCGTGACCGAACAGACGCGAAAGCAGTTCTGGGAGATGTTCGACGGCACGCTCTATCACAAGGCGCGCAAGACCTACGGCGGCGAGGGTGCGTTCATGGACGTGTTCGACAAAGTGAAGCGCCCCGAACAGGCCTGATTCGCGCCCTTTCACGGATCGCAAACAGCCCGCTCCTCCACGCGAGCGCACGCTCGCACACGTGCGCTCGCGCCGAGCACGCGAATCCGCCGCGGAGAAGCCGCCAAAGTTGCGAGTCCCTTCTTGCGAGTGGTCGCCTGGGTGGCACATGTGATGAGGCTCCCGGGAGTCCAGGCTTGGAGCGCTTTCAGCGCGGGCAAGGAGGCGCCATGGCAAAGGTTCGCATCGAAGACGGTTGGTTGGACGTGCGAGTGAGCTGGCTCGAGCGCGTCCTGCTCTCCGAGAAGGCCCGCCATGTTCCTCTTTCGAGCGTCGAATCCGTGAACCCGCACCCTGCCCTGCTCGACATGCTGCTGTACTGGACCGATCAGCGTGGTGTCTGGCTGGGCGGCGCCACCAAGTACGAGGGCTACCTGGTTCCAAGCACGCGCAATCCCAACAACACCATGTCCATCCAGGTGGCCGGTGAACAACCCTGGTACGTGGAGCTCGACGATCAAGAGCCCGTGGCAGTGGCCGCCGAGATCGAGCGCTGCCTCGGCCCGCGCGTGCGAGCGCCCACGCCGTCGCAAGCGACCCGGGTGCTGCAAGCCCACGCGCGACGAACCCAGGGTGTGGTCGTGGCGACCGCGCAGAGCGAGCTCGAAGACGACGATTGGGACGAGGAGCTTCCGATGTCCCGGCAGGAGTCCTCGCGGCGCGACAGCGGCGCATCACCGCTCGAGACTCAAGGCGAGCCCAGCCCCTCGCGTCTGCGTCTACGGCTCCACGAGGATCGCGACGTGTCTCGCCTCGGTGGCTGGCTGCTGGCTACCGGCGCCTTCGGCGTGCTGGCGGGCACGACCATCGTGGCAGCCGGGCATTTGCCTGGTTTGTTGGCCGTGGGGGCCGGACTGGCCTGCGCCATCATGGGGGGCTTGGCGCTCGCTCTGGTGGCTCATCACCAGGGCTGACACGCTTGCCCGAGCGGGTATGCTCGGAGCCATGAAAGCTCCCTGGCGTCGAATCCCCGGTTTGGCTCAGCTGCGCGCTCGCCCTCGCCTGCAGCGCCTGTCGCTCGGACCCAACGCACACGCCGCCCCCACCGCCCCTGCCCGTGGCGCCACCGCCCTCGGTCCCCAGCCCGACGCCGGAACCCGCTTCGGAGACGCCTCAGGCGACCCGCACCACCGGCGGGTCCAACACGGTCGCGTCCGGGGACGGCAAGGGAGAGCCACACGCACCCAAGCACGAAGCCACCGCGGGAGCGAAGCACACGGGAAATTCCCTCTACGACCTGGCGAAGCGCGGCGAAGCGACGTTGCCTACGACCGCGCCTGCAGCATCGCCCACGCCCACGCCCACGCCGCCGCCCGTCGCCCCTCCGGCGCCCGTTCCAAGCGCGCCTGCGCCTGCGCCGAGCGCACCGAAGGGCAAGGTGACCATCCCGAGCACCGAGCACGTGCGGGTCGATGTGCCCGCGGGTTTGCAGGCCGCGCTCGACGCGGACCCACGCATGCAGCCCTGGGCCAACAAGGTGATCAGCGTGATCGACGGCTGCTACGCGGGAGAGCGCAACAGCAACAAGAGCGCGGCTGGCACCATCAGCGTGCTCGTAACGATGCACTCCGAGAGCCGCCCCGACGCCGACATCAAGTCCTTGCCGTCTGCGCTCTCGGGCGTGGTGGCCTGCGCCACGGGTGGCCTCATGCGCACCAAGATGCCGCTGTTCACGGGCAAAGAAGGCGAGAAGCACACGCTGAACATCCGCTTCACGCAGTGAGCCGAACGGCCGTCTCACGCCGTGAAGCGGTGGGGTTCAGTAGGGATTGTCGGGGATGGCCGAGCGCAGCGCGCTGCTGACCTTGGGCTTGGGATTCGCGGCCGGCGGCGCCTCCGAGCCCTCGGACTTCGGACGAACGTCACGCCGCAACTTGGCGCGCTCCGCAGCCTGATCGGCTTGGGCCGCCGCGGTGGTGCCCTCGGCGACGGATGGGGCCGGTAGGACGGTGGGCGCCTTGCGAGCTGGCTTGGACGAAGCCGCGCCGGCCGAGTGCGCTGCAGTAGCAGGAGCGCTGGCGGAACGCGCGCCCGTCGCTGGCTCGAGCTGGGGCGCGACGTCCCGTGCCTCGGTGCGGGCAGGTCCCTGCTGGAGCTCTTGCTTTTCGAGCGCCTTCGCCGTGTCGGGCGACATCGAGTCGACCTGAAGGGTGCTGGGACTCGCCGCGGTGCTCCGTGAACGCCCGACCGATTGCCGGACGTTGGCGCCGATGAAAGCCACCACGATGGCCGCCGCGGCAGCCATCGCCCACCAGCGCGCGTTGCCACGGGGGCGTGCATCGTCGTCGAGATCGGCCTGCGGCGGCAGCGTGCGCTCCGCTGTGTTAGGCGGCGTCAGGCTGCTCGGTGCGAGCGCGACCGAGCTCGAAATGCTCACCAAGGAGGTTCCTGGGCCTGAATCGCCAGGAGTCGCGACGAACGGGGCCTCGCGCCGCGTGCTGGGTCGGGAGGCCGCGCTCTCGCTGGCTTCGCTCGCACGAATCGCCTCGAAGGTCTTCGGCAGCGCTTCGGCGGACGGGGTGGGTCGCGAGGCGAGCGGCGCGCCCACGGGCTCGGGTGGAATCGAAAGGCGCGCGGGGATGGAGTCCCTGCGTACCGCGGACACCGGCTCGGTCTCGATCACGGGAGATGATTTGCGCGGCAGTGGCGGCGGCAGCGTGGAGCGCGCCGCGGGCGGCTTCGAGGGCATGTAGGATGGACGCGCGGCTTGCGGAGCCGGCGGAGGGAGGCTCGTGATCCCGGCATAACGACCGGTGTCGACCTCGTCGAACATGTTGAGCTCACGCGCGGGCTGGGTCTTGCCCGGCGACTCCGGCTTGGGCTGGCGTGACACACGCTTGCTGCGCGCGGAGGGATCGATTTGGCTGTAGGCGCCCGGGCGCGGTGGCGGGGTTCCACCTGCAGGCCCCTGGGGCGCGGCGCTCACACGATTGGGCGTGGTACGCGCCGTGTCGATGATCGACTCGAGCGCATCCGCCGCAGCGCTTGCGCCGAACGCGGCTGCTTCCGCCTCGGCGGACTCGAAGCTCGACTTCTCGATCACCGCGCTGGCATGGCTGTCGGTACCCGCTGCGCCGTCCGAGAATGCTCCGTAAGGAGGCGTGCTCACGCGCACACGTCGCGGCGGACGCGGCACCTCGTTCATGCTGTGGAACGCCAGGAAACGCGGCGCCGTGGGCTCATCGTCACGCTGAATGGGGAACAGACCGAGGCGATCGCGTTTGGCGTGCACCGGCGTCTTGTCCGGATCGCTACTGCCATCGGTGTCGCCCGAGGATCCGCCGTGAATTCTTCCGCTCAAGTAAGGATCCTCCTGCCGTGGGTCCAAGAAACCGTGGGTGCGTGCGCCGGGCAACGCGAACTCGCTGGCGAGGTCGCCCGACTTGCGGCGTCGCTCGATGAGCTCGCGGCCCATCACGCTGGTGACCCAGGCGCCGATCTCGCCCGGCGAGGCGAACAGGGCCTGGTTGAGTGCGGCATCGCGTAGTTCGCGGGCCATCTCGTGGGCGCTCGAGAAACGTGCGGCCGGGTCGCGCTCGAGCGCGCGCATGCAGACCGCGTCCAGACTGCGCGGAGGGCAGGCCCCCACCTCGCTGGGCCGGGGAATCCGGCGGTGGAGCAGGTTCTGAAAGGTCCGCTCCTCGGTGTCGGCGGCGAACAAGTGCTCGCCCGTGAGGGCCTCCCACAACGTGATGCCGACGATGAACAGGTCCGCGCGGTGGTCGACGTGCTCGGGGTCCAGCGCTTGCTCCGGCGCCATGTACGCGACCCGCAAACGCTCGCTGCGGGTCCGCGACGGCTCGATGCCGCGCGCGCTCATCTGGCTGAAGTCCGTGAGCCGGCCGACGCCATCGACACCCACCAAGATGTGCCGCGCACAGGGCGCCTGGTGCACGATGCGCAGCGGCTGCTCGTCGTCGCCGAAGGCGTGGTGGACCGCGTGTAGACCGCTGAGCGCGTCCACCAGGAGCGGCAGCACGAAACGCGGTTGCGCCATCGCTCCCACGCGGACCAGCACCCGCTCGAGGTTCTCGCCCTCGATATAGTCGCTGACCACGTAGCAGCCGCCTTCGCTGCCAACGTCGAGCACTCCCACGAGATTGGCGTGATGAAGCCCTGCCGTGAGCTGCGCCTCGTCGACCAGCAGCTTGATGTAGTTCTCCTGCCCGGCGTACTCGGGACGCAGCCGCTTGATGGTCAGGAGACGCTGAAAGCCGAGGGGGCCACGCTTCTTGGCAAGGTGGACGGTCGTCAGCTCACCGCGGGCCAACTCGGTAAGCAGGGTGTACGGGCCCAAGAGCTCACCGCTCGGCTCACGCACCTGGGCGGGCGACCTGTTTCCCTCGTCCCGCTCCACACTTCCTCCGTGCCACCGGTTCTCCGCCCGCGCGCCCGAGGGCGCGCTTCGACCCGAGTCGGCTAACGCTCTGTCGGCGCGATCACCCACCCTTATGAGCTTTACAAAACGCGCGCTGTGGGCACAAGCAAAGGTGCCTCAGCAGACACAGATGCTCCCGTTCCTGCGTTCTAATCGCAACGCAATTTTTCATTCACACGGTGAGCACAATCTTGCCCTGTACCTTGCGAGTGGTGATCTGATCGAGCGCCTCTGCGGCCCGCTCGAGGGGATACGTGGCGCTGACTTCGATGGTCAGCTGACCCCGCTCGTACATGCCGAACAGGGCCCGCATCGCCTCGCCGATCTTGGCGGGATCCTTGTCCTGATAGGGGCCCCAGTGCAGCCCGACCAGCGAGATGTTCTTGAGCAACACGCGGTTCATGGCGCAGGTCGGAATGCGGCCCGAGGCGAACCCGATTACATGGAGGTTGCCCGCGAACGCGATGCACTTGAGTGACAAGTCGAAGACATCGCCGCCCACCGGGTCGTAAATGTGGTCCGCGCCGCGCCCCTGTGTTGCTTGCAACACTTCTTGTACCCAGCTCGGATCACGCGAGTCGTAGGCCGCCTCGGCTCCCTGAGACACCACGAACGCACGCTTCTCCGGGCTGCCTGCCGTCGCGAGCACCCGCGCGCCGAGAGCCTTGCCGATTTGCACGGCGGCGAGCCCCACGCCGCCAGCCGCGCCGTGGACCAAGAGCGTCTGCCCGGGCTGCACCGGTGCGCGGTACACGAGCGCGAAGTACGAGGTGTGATAGACGACGGTGAGCGCCGCGGCGTGCTCCCAGGTCATCTTTTCGGGCAGCACGTGGACGCGCTCGGCACTCACGGCTACCTGGCTCGCGTAGGCCCCGTAGGGCAAGAGGGCGAGCACCCGTTGACCAGGCTCGAGCCCGCGCACGTCCGGCGCCACCTCCCGAATCGACCCGGCCACCTCGGAGCCCGGAGCGAAGGGAAACGGGGGACGGATCTGGTACTTGCCCTGCACCATCAGAATGTCCGCCAAGTTCACGCCGATGGTCTTCACGTCGATCAGGACTTGGCCCGGCTGCAGCGTGGGCGCGGGCAGCTCCACGAGCTGGAGATCGCGGGGCTCGCACCAACGGTCGACTTGCATGGCTTTCATGTCCTGGCTGCTACCGTGGACGAACCTCCGTGTCCAATGCGCAGCGACGCGCTATGTCGGGGCGCCGTGAACCTGCATCAGTCCTCCATCGCCATCACCGGAGCCACCGGCTTTCTCGGCGGCTTCCTGGTCCGAAAGCTGCTCGCGCGCGGCGCCAAGGTCGTCGCCGTGGTCCGCAATCCGAGCAAGGCTTCCGAGCTCTCCGCCTTGGGCGCCGAAGTCCGGCGGGCAGACCTCGGTGAGCCCGAAGCGTTGAGCGCCGCGTTCCACGGCTGCGACGCGGTGATCTCGAACGCCGCGGTGGTTTCCTTCAGCGAGCCGCGCAAGACCCACGCGACCAACGTGGAGGGCACCAAGAACGTATTCGGCGCCATCGCCACGCAAGGCATCAAGCGTGCGATCGCCATCTCCTCGGCGTCCGCCTACCGTGCGTCCCCCTTCGTACGCACGGAGCAGAGCCGCCTACGCGCAGGCGGTGCCCTGAATCCCCTGAGCGCCTACGGCTCGTCGAAGGCCGAGTCCGAGCGCCTGGCCTGGCAGCTCTCGCGTGAACACGGCGTTTGTCTCACTACGTTTCGGCCCTGTGGCATCAGCGGGCCCCGCGATCCTCTCCTGATGGGCGCGCTCGCGAAGCTGGGCAAACTGCCCTTCGCTCCACTCCCCGTGTTCACCGAGATCGGCGTGGTGCACGCCGAGGACGTGGCCGAAGCCGTGGCGCTGGCGCTGGAGAAGCCTCAAGTTGCCTGTGGCAAGGCCTACAATCTGCAGGGCGTGAGCATCTCCCTGTGGCGCATGGTGGAGGCCTATCGGCGCGCGGGCGGAAGTGCCCCGCGCTGGCTCTTGCCGGTGCCGTTTCCCTTCTTGCTGCGCTACGACGATCGCCTCGCACGCCACGACCTCGGCTGGCGCCCGCGCGACATCGACGCCGTCTGTCAGGACGCGCTGCGCGGAGTTTGACGCGGCGGAACAGGCGAGGCGGGCGCCTGTGTTAGCGTTCCGACCATGCGACGCCTCCTCTCCACCTTCGCCATCGTCTGGGCTGCCCAACTCGCGCACGGCGCGGTCCACGCGCAAGCCTCGGGCTACGCCGCCCCTGCTCCCAACAGCCCGCCGACCGGCAGCCCCGCTCCGGCGCAGCCTGCCCCCACGGCGCCGCCCGCGGTGTACTACGCGCCGCCACAAAACTACGCGCCGGCTCCGTCGGCCCCCCAGGTGCAGCCATACGCGCAGCAACCTGCCGCTCCAGTAGCCACCTACCCCGCGGCTCCCCCTCCCGCGCCGATGACCCCGACGCCGCCCGCGCAGCCTCAAGTGGACGCCGCTTACGGAGCAGCGCCCGCGCCCTCCACTCCGACCGGCGTGCTCTTGCCCGCACCGCCGCCTGGCTACGTGTACACCGCCACGCCAGCGGTCCCGGACGAGCAGCGCGCGGCCAACGCCAGCGAGCTGCAGCGCATCGAAGCGCGCCTCGATGCCCTCAAGGCCGAGCGCGCCCAGCACGGCATCGGAGGTCCCATCGCCCTGATGGCAGGCGGCTACGCCACGGCCCTAGGCTGCTCGCTGTTCGCGCTGGCGGCGTTCGGAACGGCCCAGGACATCGAGCACCTCGGCTTCTCGCGCGACCAGAAGCAGCTCGACAAGTACGACCTCAACCACGACGACGTCGTGAACCACGAGGACGAGGACTCCGCGCGCAGGGCCGCCCGGGTGATGGGCACGCTGAGCGTGATCGGCGCCGGCGTCGGCCTGTTCGGAACGCTCTTCTTCGCCCGTCGCAACGCCAAGCGCAACGCCAGCAAGGACGAGATCCTGGCGCTCAAGAACCGACGTCGCGAGCTGATTCACTCGCTGCAGTACGGGGCGAACGTCGGCACGAGCGACCTGGGCCTGAAGCTCTCCGGAAGGTTCTGACCCCTTCCGCATCGGCTCCCCCCGAGTCACCCGTGCAAGCGTGCGTGCGGGGGGCTCAGTTCTCTTCTTCGCTCGGCGTCGGGATGCCCAGCTCTTCTTCGCGCTCGCGGACCATCTGCTGGACCGCTTGCCGCGAGACGCTCAACAGGCGGGCCGCACCGCTACGGCTGCCCTCGGCCTTGGCGAGCGCTTGTTCGACCATCACGCGTCGAACCTCGGTTTGCAGCTCACGCATCGGCGTGCGCCCAACGCTCGCGGCCACGAGGGCCTCGATGCGAGGCGCCTCGCTCAGCGCTTTCTGCACGCGCTCCGCGAGCAGCTCCACCTGGAACGGCTTTTCGAGGAAGGCTCGGCAGCCGACCTGCGCCAGGCGGAACGCATCCTCGGTCGACGTCTGACCGCTCACCGCGATCGCCACGGGGGCCGGGCGCCGGGTCGAGGCCAGCTCGAGGAGCTGGAACGCGTCCCCATCGGGGAGCGCAACGTCCGTGATTAAAAGATCGGGATTCTCCTGAAGTAGTTCGATTCCCTCGTGAATTGATCCGGCTTCGCTGACTTGGGCTCCCCACTGCCGCACCACACGAGCCAACGAACGCCTCAGCGTTTCATCATCCTCGACGATCAGCACTCTCTTGAGCTGAGCGAGAGAGTTTTTGCCGCCCTGCTTGGGCTCCTGCATATCGCCCCCAGTTGTTTCCCGACGAAGTGGGCGGGTCCGCCCACGAGCTCACTCCAAACACATCGAAGCTCGCGCGACCGCGAGCGAGCAACACGCGGCAGAGAGGAGAAGCGCACCTCACTCCGCAGGTCCTCTATTCTCAAGAGAAAAGTCGGTTGCGGCAAGGTTGTTTGGACGACCACGCAAAATAGGGTGGCAGCCAGAACGACGTTGGCGCCGGTGAGCCACTTAACATCGATGCAAGATTTCGAGCACGTGAATTGGTGAACGTTAGTACCATTGCGGAGTCGAAGTCGAAGTCTGCGGTGTTCGGTCCGAAAGCAGTCGTAGTCCTTCACCGACGGGGAGCTTATGGCGTTTCGAGAAAACCTGGAGCGGATGGCCCGAATCTACGAAGGTGTTGCGATCTTCAGCGTGGAGCGCGGCAGCACCACCCACCGCGCGGGGATACGTGCGGGTGATATCCTGATGTCGGTCAATGGGCGTCGAATCCGACACCATTCGGAGTACAGTCAAGCGCGCCGTCTGCGTGCCGAGTGTATCGAGCTGGTTGTCATGCGACAGGGACGGGAACTGCGCCTGTGGGCGGCGGGCGCTGCGAGCTCCGCCAAGACCGAAGAGACAGTGGTGGAGGCACCGACAGAGGTGCCCTCGACCACGATCGCCAGCGTCACCTGGCGCGGCGCGGCCTGAGATTCGGGGTCCGAGCGCCCTGCTACTCGGGCCCGACGACCTGCGAAAGTACGCGTCCGGAGCTGCCGTTGGGCGGCTGAACGCGCGCCAGCCGGGCCAAAGTCGGCGCGATATCCCGCGGATCGGCCGGCTCCCCGATACGGCCCTGCGGCAGACCCAGGCCCCAGAACGCCACGGGTACGGCCCGATCGAAGAGGTAAGGCGTGCCGTGCATGGCGGCGAGGTCCGCGGGATCGGTGGCCTGGATCCACCCCGGGTCCGGCACCAAGTACACATGACCGGTGCGCTCGGCGTCGAAACTCATGCGCACGCGCTGCTCGATCTCGTTGTCCGGTAGGCGATTGCGCAACAGATCGGAGCGCGTGATGGCCCGCGCGATCCCCGGTCGGGCCAAAACGAGCTCCGCCACCATGCGCTCGGCATCCTCCATCGAGAGCCCCCGCGCCTTCACCTTGGCCTCGTCGAGCCAAAGGCAAGGATTCGCGAACGCCGACACGAAGTCCCCGCTCGCGCCGAGCTGTGCCACGAGCTGAGAGTTGAGCTCCTGGACCAGTTGTGTGCCAGCTGGATGACGCCCCGCCGGCAAGCCCAGGGAGAGGAGGTGTTCGGGGGTCTCCGAGATTCCGTGATCCGCGCTCAGGGCGACTACCAGGCGCTGCTCCTCGACACGCTGCAACAAGAGATCGAACAGGCGCGCGATGACGCGATCGAGACGCACCAGGTTGTCTTCGGCCTCGAGGCTCTCCGGACCGAAGGCGTGGCCGACGATGTCGGTGGAGGAAAAGCTAATCGCCAGGAGATCCGTTGCGTCGTCTCGCCCCAATGGCTCCGCTTCCAGCAGCGCGGTTACCAGATCGAGCGTGAGCTCGTCGCCGAAGGGACTGTGCTTGATGGCCGAGTATCGCACGCGGGGTTCGGTGCCCGTGAGGGTGTGCGGGAAGGCGGTGCCATCGGCTGCATGCAGAGCTTTCTCGAACGGACGCGCGTCGCGGGCGCGATTGCGGTAGGACTCGGGCGGCAGGAGCAAGCTCCATTGCAGGGGAAAGCGCGCGAGCGGGTCATGCGCGAGGAACGTGCCGAGCCATCCAGGCAACTCGGGGTAGTAGTAGCTGCTGGTGACATAGCGACCGCTGGCCTCCTCGTACCAGAAGGCCTTGCCCGCGTGGCCGGCAGGCAAGATCGCGGCGCGATCCTTGATGGACACGGAGAACACCAGGGCGGCTCCGTCACTGGCGAGCTCGAGCTGATCGCCCAACGTGCTCACGCGCAGCGCATCCGGTGAGGCCCCCGCTGCTGGCTTCGCGGCGCCCAGGAGAGGATAGCGGGCATCCTCGACCGACGTGCGCTTGTGTCCCGCCTCGAGCCACTCGTTGCCGACGATGCCGTGCATTGAGGGCAGCGCCCCCGTGAACAAGGTGGCGTGCCCAACCGCCGTCTCCGTGATGGCGTGAGCATAGTGTGCATTGTGGAAGAAGAGGCCGTCGTCGAGGAAGCGCCTGAGTCCCCCGGCCACGAACCGGTCGGCGTAGCGGGTCAACAGGTCCGTGCGCAGCTGATCCACCGTCACCTGCACGATCAGCTTGGGTGGCTCGGGAGGGCGTTGCTCGGAGACGGGCGCCTGCAGAACGCGCGGAACGGCCGCCGGCGTGGCACAACTCCCCAACATCGCGGCAAGCGCCGTCGTGATTGCGAGCCCCAGCACATCCGTGCGAGTTGCCATGGTGGGTTGATATCACGGGCAGCGTGCGGCATCCCGTGACACCTCTTAGGCGGTGAGCGCATACGACGCGGCGATGCTGGTGGTGCTGGTGTTCGCGGGCATTGCGGCAGGCTGGATCAATACGGTGGCGGGCGGAGGCAGCATGCTCACGGTGCCCGCTTTGATGTGGTGCGGCCTCCCGGTGGACCTGGCCAACGGCACGAGCCGCATCGCGATCCTGGCCCAGGGCGTCACGGCCGTGGCCGGCTTCCGGCGCCACAACACCCTCGACGACACCAGACTGCTCACGGAGATCGCCGTCCCCAACGTGGTGGGCGCCGTCATCGGGGCCTTCGTGGCGACGCTGATTCCGAACGCGGTGTTCAAGCCGATTCTGATCGGAGCCCTGCTGCTGATGGCTTTCAGCCTGTTCCTGAAGCCCGAATCGTTCCTGCCTCCCGAGGGCAGCGTCCCGCTGCGCCCGAGCCAGCGCCCAAGCGCCGTGCTGGCGCTCCTGTTTAGCGGGTTCTACGGCGGGTTCCTGCAGGCGGGGGTGGGCTTCGTGTTGTTGGCCGTGTTCGCGGGGATGCTGCGCATCGACCTGGTGCGGGGCAACGGGCTCAAGGTCGCCGTGGTGTTCGTCTACAGCGTGGTGGTGGTGCTGGTCTTCGCGGCGCGGTCGCGGGTGGACTACGCCTACGGCGCGCTGCTCGCGCTGGGACAGGTGGTGGGCGCCGAGGCCGGCGTACGCTTCTCGGTCAAGCGTGGCCAAGGGGCCATCAAAAAAGTGGTGTTCGTCATGATCATCGTCAGTGGCGTATCGCTGTTCTTCCGTTAGCAACCATGGCACCTCGAAACTTGACGCAGCGGGCCAGAGGTCCATGCTTCGGCCGAGTCGGAGGTGGGTGTGGTCCCCGTTCCGTTGATCATCGCCCTGGTCGGATCTGCCGCGGGGCTCCTGTTCGCAAGCGTCTCGACCTATGACTTCGTGGCCCATCTGGATCGCCAGGTGCACGGGCTGCATTGCTCGTTGTTGCCCGGTATCGGCACCCCCGACGCCACGGGCACCAGCGGCTGCCATGTGACCCTGATGAGTCCGTACTCGTCGGTGCTACGCGAGTCCGTTTGGGGTGGAATCCCGATTTCCTTGCCGGCGATGGCGGTCTTCGCCTTCCTGCTCTTTTGGGGCGCCCTGTTGTGGCTCACCAACCGTACGCGGGACGAGCGGGCCACCGGCTTCTACGCGCTGGCGACGGGAGTCCCGGCGTTGACCTCTCTGGTGATGGCGATCATCTCGCTGAGCGCGCTCGATGCCGTGTGCAAGGTGTGCCTCGGCATCTACCTCTCGAGCATCCTCTGCGTGGTGGGCGCGGTCCTGACTTGGCTGCGAGCGCGCCGTGCAGCCGGGCAACCCGTGAGCATGCCTGGTGAAGAAGCCCAACGGATGTCCCTTGGCGCCCTCGGGGTCGCCTTCCTGGTGGGCTGCCTGTTCGTGACCGTGTCGGTGGTGGCCTACGCCGCAAGCGCGCCCAACTTCGAGAAATACGCGGGCACCTGCGGCAAGCTCGCCAAGCTCACCGATCCTTCGCGCGTGCTGGTCCCGCTGGGCGGCCAGGGCACGGGCCCCCAGGTGCTGGAGGTGCTCGACCCGCTGTGTCCGGCCTGTCGGGCCTTCGAGCGCCGCTTCTCGGGCCTGTCGATCAGCGAGACCGCCAACCGCCAGGCCATGCTCTTCCCCCTCGACAGCAGCTGCAACTGGATGGTGGAGAGCGCGGTGCACCCCGGAGCCTGCAGCGTCAGCGAGGCCATGCTGTGCGCCGGCGACAAGGCGCGCGACGTTTTGGAGTGGGCCTTCGAAGAGCAAGAGAACATCGTGGCCGCGGAGAAGGCTCAGGCAGGCAGCGCCGCCAAGCTAGCCGTGGCCAAGTTTCCCTCGCTGGCGGGCTGCGTCGGCTCCACCAAGATCAAGGCGCGCCTCAACAAGGCCCTGCGTTGGGCGGTGGACAACCAGCTGCCCGTGCTCACGCCTCAGCTCTACGTGAACGGCACGCGCCTGTGCGACGCCGACACGGACCTGGGACTCGACTACATGCTTGCCCGCCTGGCCGAGAAGCCCAGCGCAGGAACGCCATAGGAGGCCGAACGTGGGACGCACCGTTGCCATCACTTTGGGCTTTCTGCTGCTCATCCTGCCGGCCGTCTTGGTGTCGAGCTGGGTGAGCAGTGCCGAGGGACGCCTTGCGGAGAGCGAAGCCGCCGAGAGCCAGAACCCGCAGGCCGTGGCCGTGGCCGCCGAAGCCAACGAGTCCTACTGCACGCCCGAGCTGAAGCAGATCCTGCGCCGCGTGCTGGCGAGCTGCGGGTTGATCGGTGCGTCCGGTGGCCGCGGCTGTCAGCCCCTCGAAGCCAAGAACGTGGCCACCATGGACGGCAACGACTTCAATGCCCTGTTCCTGCCCATGCAGAAGCGCGGAGGCATCGTGCAGTTCGACCTCAACTCGAGCGCGCTCGATCCCAGCGACACGGGGCTGGTCGACAAGGTCTTCGCGGATCGCGGGGGCGCCAGCTACTTCTTCGTGGTCTCGCGCGCGTCCCAGGACGGCTCCACCGAGAAGAACCGCGAGCTCTCCAAGGAACGCGCGAACGCCGTGATGTCCCACCTGAGCACCACGTTCCAGGATCCCGATCTCGACAAGCAAGTGGGCCTGTTGTGGTTGGGCGAAGAGTACGCCCAGCTCGACCCGAGCTTCTGCCAGTGGCAGCGCAGCGGCAGCCAGGACCAGTGCAAGCCCGAAGACCTCAACCGCAGCGCCTTCTTGGCCTGGATCGATTGCCGGCTATGAAGCGCTTGTCTCCACTCGCGCGCCCGGAGGCGCTCTCTTCTCGGCTCGCGCGCCCGAAGGCGCGCCTTGACCGACTCCTCCCTCTCGTCCTGTTGGCTGCGAGCGTCGCGGCATGTGACGAGACGCCCGCTGCTCCGGCGCCCGAGGCGGCCCGCGTCGTGGCCGTCACGGCAGCCAAGAATCAAGGCAACGAATCCGACCTTTGCGACGTGCTCAAGAGCCCAGAGACCGCGCCCACGTTCGCCTTTCCGACCGCCCTCGAGGGCACCCCGAAGTCGGGCGTGAGCGGTTGGCGCTGGATCAACGTGTGGGCCACCTGGTGCCCCCCCTGCATCGAAGAGCTGCCGCTGATCACGCGCTTCCAAAGTGAGCTCGCGGCCAAGGGCACGTCGGTCTCGCTCGAGCTGCTATCCGTCGACGTGAGCGCCGACCTGGTCCAGAAGTTCAGCGAATCGCACCCGGAAACCAAGCAGAGCTTGCGCGTGACCGATCCCGCCACGCTGGAGGGCTGGCTCGTGAGTCTGGGACTCGACGCAGGCGCCACGCTGCCCGTGCACATCTTCGTGGACGGCGCCAACAAGGTTCGCTGCGCGCGCACCGGCGCCCTACGCGATGCGGATCTTCCGCTGCTCAAGAAGCTGCTGACCGGTCGGTAAAGGCTACTTCAGTTGCATGCGGGTCGCGTCGACCGTCCCGCCCACACTGACAGCGCGCTCGTAGTACTTCTTCGCAGAGGCCTTGTCGCCGCGCGCGCGCATGACGTCGCCGTAGAGCACCAGGGCCTTGGGGTTGGTCGGGTGGGCGGCGAGCAAGCGGTCGAGGAAGCCCGCGGCGAGCGTGGTGCGGCGATTCTCGAGCGCGACCTCCGCGGCGCGTACGAGCCCGGTGGCGTTCTTGGGATCGGAGATCGGCTGCGTGTCGGAAGGTATCGATGCCTTCGTCCACCAGGCCTTGCTTCACCTGGATCTCTGCGAGCAAGAGCGTGGCCCGCGCATCGTTCGCGACCAGCGCGAGTGCGGCCTTCACCTCCGCCTCGGCCTCGGCCGGCTGAGCCTTCGCGAGCAACACCTCGGCCAGACCCAGGTGGGCGGCGAGCATGTTGCGATCGGTGGCCAAGGCCTTGCGATAGCCGTCCTCGGCCCCCGCGAGTTCGCCCGCCTGCCGCTGCGCGTCGCCCAGGGCGCGCGCTGCGTCAGCCCAGCCGGGTCGTCCAGCTACAGCCTGCGCGAGCAGATTGCGCGCCTCGGGCGTGCTCCCCAGCAACACGCCGAGTTCGTACTGAATCTCCGGCCACAGCGGGTCCAGGGACAGGGCTTCGCGCAGCGACGCGACGGCGTCGTCCTTCTGACCGGCCGCCGCGTAGAGGCGCCCGAGTCCGAGCCCTGCCTCGGCGGCGAGCCCGCGGTTCTCCTTGCCTCGCTTGTAAGCAGTCTCGGCCTCGGCGACCTGGTTGCGGATGCGATGAGCATGGCCGAGCACGAGCTGCGCCTCACCGAGGTTCGGATCCTGGGCGGTGGCTGCGGCGAGTTCCTCGAAGGCGCGCTCGCTTCGATTCCAGGCCAGGAACGCGCGCGCCATGCAGACGTGGGCGAGCGCCGATCCCTTTTGCTCCTTGAATAGCTTCTTGCACTGATTCCGTGCTTGCTTGTAGTCGCCTTGCGCGATGGCGACCTCGGCCCGTTGGGTCACGGCCTGGGGATCGAGCGGCGCGAGCCCCTCGGCTCGCTCGAACTGCTTCGCGGCGTCGGCGAAGCGCCCGGCGCGCAAGTAGGCGCGGCCCAGCGCGCTCTGCGCGGCGAGATCCTTGGGTGCTGCCTTGGCGGCCGCTTCCAGGGCAGGCAGCTCACCGGCCTGTGCGGAGCCCGGCGCAGGCTCGAACGCGGCCAGGGCAAGCAGGACACCTGCACCAAGTAGGGGACGAAGACGAAGGGGCAGACGAGAGCGTTCGAACTTCATGGGGAATGACTCCGAGGGACCTGGGGTTCCCAGGTCGAAGCGCGCCCTGGAGCGCGCAAGCGAAGGAGCGAGGCTAGCCACGAGCCTGGACGGGCCGCATTCTGCACGGACAGCCGGGCGCGGCCAAAGCTTCAGTGCAGTCGACTCGCCCATCGAGTGCACGAAGCACGGGCGGCGCCTTCGGAGCGTAGTCGAGCCCACAGGTAGGGGGTGTGCTAGCGTGCCCGGGTGCGCTTCGTTCCAGCCTTCATGAGCCTGCTAGTGTGTTCGCTGGCCTGTCTAGTCGCGTCCTGCGCCGCCACCAAGAAGACCGGCGTGTACACCGAGGACGCCCGCATCGCCTACGAGAAAGCCATGGAGGCCTTCGAGAACGAAGACTGCATCACGGCGGAGCCTCTGTTCCGCGACATCCGCGCCAATTATCCCTACACGCGCTACGCGGCTCTTTCCGAGCTGCGCGAGGCGGACTGCCTGGCGATCCAGGACAAGCACGTGGAGGCTATCGAGATCTACGAGCGCTTCGCGCGGGTGCGCGCCTCCCACGAGAGTGTCCCGTACGCCCGCTTCAAGGCGGCCGAGTCGCAGTACCAGCAAATCCCCACCGAGTGGTTCCTGTCCCCGCCCGCCTACGAGCGCGACATGCGGGCCGCCCGTGACGCCCTCAAGGATTTGCGGCGCTATCTGCTGGATTTCCCCTACGACGAGAACGCCGACAAGGCCGCCGAGATGGAGAAAAAGACGCTCGCGCTGCTCGCTCAGCACGAGCTCTACGTGGCCGACTTTTACCTCAAGCGGGAACACCCGGAGGCCGCCATCAAGCGCCTCACCGGCATGCTCCAGACCTACGAAGGCAGCGGCTTCGAACCCCAGGCCATGCTCCTGATGGGCCGCACCCAGCTGATGATGAAGGCCGTCCCCCAGGCCCATGCCACCTTTCGCGAGCTCATCGCACGTTATCCGCAGTCCGGAAGTGCGGTACAGGCTGAGCGCTTTCTGGCCGAGACAGGGGGATGACAGGATAACCTGTCGTTCATGGATGAGCGCACCAAGCAACTCCTGACACTTGGTCGGGAGCACTACACACGCGGAGAGTTCGACAAGGCGGAGCACTACTTCCAACAAGTGCTCGAGCGCCATGTGTCGGCGGCGGACGTGTACAACATGCTCGGTGTGATCTTTCACGATCGGGGTCAGTTCGAAGAAGCGCAGGCGGCATTCGAAGAAGCCCTGGCGATCAACCCTTCGTACACGGAAGCAGCGCTCAACCTTGCGGTCGCCTACAACGACCTCGGCCGCTACGAAGAAGCCAAACGCGTGTATCGCGGCGCGCTCTCTCAGGGCAATCGTTCCGCGGGCGGCGTCACGCCCTTCGTCCGCGGGAAAATCGCGAACATGCACGCCGACGTGGCCCAGGCCTACGCCGACGCGGGCATGGTGAGCGAGGCCATGCACGAGCTGCGCAAGGCGGTACTGCTCTGCCCGACCTTCGCCGACCTTCGGTTGCGCCTGGCCAACCTCTACCGCGAGACCGGTGATTACGAGGCCGCCGCTTACGAGCTCGACGAAGCCCTGAAGGTGAAGCCCCTGTACGTGCCGGCCCAGATCGCGCTCGGGGTGGTGCGGTTCTCGCTGGGCGAAGTGCCCACGGCCATCAAGTGCTGGGAGCGCGTGCTGGAACTCGACCCACAAAATCGCGCCGCTCACATGTACCTGCGGATGGTCCAGAACGCGCCGGCGTCGATCCCCCCTGCGTCACGCTGAACGACGCAGTGCGTTGCTGCAGCAGTTCCGCTGCGCTTGGTGGCAGCCCCGCCCACTTCGAGCGAGCTCAAAGGCGAATTTCGAGACTCGCGCTCACCCGCACGTGTGCTCCGGGTCACTTCTGGTGTCACTGGCGTCAGCGATCTTTTCCGCTGCTATCGAACCCATCACAGTGGTGCGGAAACTGGTAAGTCGGGGGGCCTCTCGGACCGCTTAGCGGGGTTTCAGAGGGGCAGGCGCCTGTGTAAGATACCGCCAGTTTCCGAATGGATACGCCCCCACCCGGCTGCGCCGACCGATGATTGGTCGACGCGCTGGTCCGTGCATTGTGCGCGCGCTGGTCGGGGCGGTGCCATCGAGGCGCGACCGAAGGTAACCATGAGCACTCTGGAGTTCCTGCAAGGTGAACTCGAACGTCTGTTCGAGCTCGACAAGATGATGGCGCTGAGCACCGACCTGCTCGGGCTCGATCCCAGTGAAGTGGGCGGCACCAACGCCAAGGGCACCTTCGCGCGCGCCCTCGCCCGTCACTGCGCGGAGCGTCAGGCGCTGGCCGCGCTGGAAGACGCCATTCGCTTCTCGGTGAAGAACGGTGCGCTGATCGAAGCGCCCCGCGTAGTGGAGGAGCCCGAGCTCACGCCTGGCAGCATGGTGGGAGGCTTCAAGATCCTCAAGCGTGTGGCCCAGGGCCCGCTGGCCGTGGTCTATCTGGCCGAACGCCCCGCGCCGAGCAACGGACACACCGAGCGCGCCGCGATCAAGGTGTTCCGCGAGGACAGCACGCGCGACCGCGCGGCGGCAGCTCGCCTGCTGACGGCGGCACGCGCGCTCAAGAGCGTGCAGGACACGGGCCTCGCTTCGATTTACGAAGCGGGCACCTTGCCGGACGGCCGCCTCTTCGTGGCCAGCGAGTACATCGCCGGCCAGACGCTGGCGGGGCGCATGGGGCGCTCGGGCGCCGTGCACTTCAGCGAAGTGCGGCCCGTCGCGCGGACCTTGCTCAAGGGCCTCGCCACCCTGCACAAGCGTGGCTTCTTGCACGGTCACCTGAAGGCCGAAAACGTGTTCATCGTGCGCCAGGCGGGTGCCGAGGGGGAGCGCTCGGAGCCCTACGGTGTGCTGACGGATCTGGCCACGGGACGCTTGCTCGCCTCGGGAGAGAAGAGCTTGCCGTCGGTGTTGCGCCTGGTCGGCGATCCTTCGAGCATGGCGCCCGAAGTGGCGCGCGGAGGCGAGCCCGATGCGCGCAGCGAGGTCTATGCCGTGGGCTGTCTGCTCTATCACGCGCTTTCGGGACAGGCGGTGTTCGATGCCCCCACGCCGATCGAGCAGATCACGGCGCACTTGATGGAAGAACCGGTGCCGCTCTCCGAGCGTGCCCCACGCGGCTGGATCAGCCCCGAGCTCGAGAACGTGATCGCGCGCGCCCTCAGCAAGGAGCCCAGCGAGCGCTACGAGACGGCCCGTGACTTCGCCGACGCTCTCGAGGACATCGGCCGCAACAGCACGTTCCCCGGCACCGAGGCGCCTGCCCTCGATATGCAGGACCTGCTCGCCGCCATCGCGGCCTTTCAGGCCTACCCGAACGACGAAGGTCTGGCCGCGCAGCTCGAAGCGCTGGTGAGCCCCTCGGGCAGCTGGCACCACGTGGTCGACGTGTTCCTCGAGGCGGCCGACGCCGTGGATCACGGTCCCACCAAGAAGCACCTCTTGTTCCGCACCGCGCGCGTGCTCGCGGACGAGCAGAAGGACATGGAGGCGGCCGAACGCGTGTACCGCGTGGTGCTCGAGTACGACCCGAGCGATGCCCAGGCCCACAACGCCATCGAGGAGCTGCACCGCAGCGCCGGTAACCACGAGGGCCTCGTCAGCCTCTTGCTCGATCGCCTGGAGAGCGAGACCGACGGCAACGTGCGCGCCGGCATCTTGCGCGAGGTGGCCTCGCTCTACGAGGAAGAGCTCGGCGCCGAGGAGAACGCTTTCGTGGCCTGGACTCAGGCGCTGGCGGAAGATCCCGACGACCCGCGCGCGGCCCGTGCCATCGAACGCCTGGCGAACACGCCCGAGCAATGGCTCGAAGCCATCGACTCCTTGCAGGAGCCGCTCGACAATCCGGAGCGCCTGCAGGCCTCGGTGTCGCTCTCGCTGGTGGTGGCGCAGTGGTACACGAAGCGCCTCGCACGACCGGACCTGGCCTTACCCTATTTGACCCGCGCCCTGCAGGTCGATCCCGCCCACGAGCCCGCACTGGAGGCCATGACCTCCATCTACCGCGACGCCCAGTCGTGGACCGAACTCGTGCAGATCCTGATGCACCGCGCCGATAGCGCGAACCCGGCGCGCACCCGCGACCTCAAGGCCGAGGCCGCCTCCGTGCTGCACCACAAGATCGGCGACACCGCCTCGGCGGCCAGCATCTTCGAGGCCATTTTCGCCGACGATCCCACGCATCCCGGCGCGCTCGAGGCGCTCGAGGAGATCTACCTCAACGAGGGAGCGCTGGAGAAGCTGGCCGAGCTGTTCGCGCAGAAGGCGAAGGAGCAGCGCGGCACCCAGCGCGCCGACACGCTGTGCGACCTGGCGATGCTGCACGAGGAGGGCCTGGAAGACCTCGAGGGCGCCCTCACCCACTACAACGCAGCGCTGGCGGTGGACGACAAACACCTGGTGGCGCTCAAGGGACTCGAGCGCGCCTACACGCAGCTCAACCGGGGCAACGATCTACGGACGACCCTGGAAAAGCAGCTGGCGCTGGCGGCGACGCCCGGTCAACGCATCGAGCTTCTGGAGCGTCTCGGTGCGCTGCTCGAGGGGCAGCTCGAGAACCCGGCTCAGGCGGCCACGTTCTACGAGCAGGTCATCGAACTCGCGCCCAGCCACGAAGGCGCCAACCTGGCGCTGGCGCGGCTGTACCGCGGACTGCATCGCTTCGAGGACCTCGCGCAGACCCTGGATCGCCACGCCAAGGGCGTGGAAGACACGACGCGCAAGGCCGACCTGTTGATGCAGGCCGCCCGCGTGTTGATGGCGGATCTGGGCTCGCCCGAACGCGCGGCCTTCGTCTGCGAGCGCGTGCTCGCCACGGTGCCGGGACACATGGAAGCGCTGTCTCTCACGGCGCGCATTCGGGCCCTCGCGGGCGACTCGGTGGCGGCGCTCGACGCGCTCGAGCTGCTGGCCGACACGGAGCAGGATCCCACCAAGAAGGCCGAGCTGTGGGTGCGCGCAGGTCAGATGCTGGAACAGGGCGACAACCTGGACGGCGCCGTGGATCGCTACACCCTCGCGCTCGAGTCCGATGCGCACCACGAACCCGCCCTGGAAGCCTTGAGCCGCCTTTGCGAGCGGCGGGGTGACACCCGCGGTCAGGCCGAGCTCTTGCTGCGCAAGGTGGAGTTCGCCGAGGAACCCACGACGCGCGCCGCGCGCCTGGTGACGCTGGGCCAGTTCCGCCTGAACACGCTCAAGGACAAGGCCCTGGCCGGCGACGCTTTCGCGCAGGCTCGCGAGCTCGATCCGGACAACCTCGAGGCAGCCGTGGGCCTCGGCCACCTGGCGCTCGAGCAAAAGAACTTCGCTGAAGCCGCCGAGCTACTCGAGCCCGCGCTGGAGCACACCACGGAGCTCAGTCGCGACGTGGCGCTCGACGCGTGCCTGGGCGCTGGCGATGCGCTCCGCGCGCTGGATCAGCTGCCCAATGCCGAGCGCGCCTACCTCAAGGCCAAGGCCATTTCCCCGGACGATCGCCGGGTGTTGGAGCGGCTCGCCGAGGTGGCTGTGATCAGCAACAACCACCACGAAGCCGGCATCCTGTTCGGCAGGCTGCTCGACCGCTTCGGGGCCAACCTCACCCCAGCAGAACGAGGCCAGCTGCTGCTGTCGCTCGGACGCGCCAAGAAGGAGAGCGGAGACCTCACGGCGGCGGCCTCGAGCTTCAGCCAGGCCAGCGAGCTCCTGCTCGAGTCCCCCGAACCGCTGGACGCCCTCTACGACGTGCAGGTTCACAAGCGAAACTGGGATGCCGCGGGCCGCACGCTGCGTCGGCGCATCGATCTGGCGCAGGACGACCAGGAGCGCTTCGAGCTCTGGATGAAGACGGGCGAACTCTACGCGACCCACATGCGCGACCGCGACCGCGCGGCGAAGGCCTATGTGACCGCGCTCGAGCTCAACGCCGGCGACCGCAACTTGCTGAGCAAGTTGATGGCGCTGTACTCGGAGGCCAAGGACTGGACGCGCCTGCTCGAGGTGCTCGTGAAGATGGCGGGCGTGGTCGACGAGCCGGCGTTGCGCGGCAAGTACTTCCACACGGCGGCTTCGGTGGCGCATCAGGAGCTCGGGGCGTTCGATCAGGCCATCGAGTACTACGAGAAGGCGCTCGTCAGCGAACCCACCCTCGAGGCCGCGTTCCGCGGTCTCGCCGACTGCCTGCAGCGCGGCGGTGATTGGCAGGGGCTCGCCCGCGCCTACCGCTCGCAGATCGAGCGCACGAAGAGCGCGATCTCCGGGGAGCAGCTGGCTGCGCTCTGGAACAACCTGGCCGAGCTCTACCACTACCGCCTCAACCGCATCGACGAGGCCGTGGTGGCCTACGAGGCAGCGCAAAACCTCGATCCCGAGAACCGTCAGCGCACCGAGCGCCTGGTCGAGATCTACAGCAAGCACCCCAATCGCTACGGCGAGCGCGCCATCGGCGCCCACTCGGCGCTGCTGGCCCAGAACCCCTACCGCATCGAGTCCTATCGCGGCCTGCGTAAGCTCTACACGCAGCTGTCACGTCCGGACGAAGCCTGGGCCGTGTGCCAGGCGCTGCGCAGCTTGAACATGGCGGAGCCCGACGAGGAGGCGTTCTTCAAGCGCCACCGCGTGCAGGCCCCCGCCACCGCCCGCGAGTGCATCACCGAGCAGATCTGGGAGGAGTACATCCTGTCGTCCGAGCAGGACGCACTCCTGACCAGCATCTTCGCGATGATCCAGCCCGCGGCGGTGAGCGAGCTGGCCCAGGAGCCCGAGAATTTCGGGATCGACCGCGGCGCACCCATCGATTGCCAGGCTGAATCGGCCACGATGGCGCAGATGCTGTTCTATGCATCGGGCGTCACGCTGGTCCCGCTGCCCCCCGTCTTCTATCAACCGCAGTCGGGCGGCGGCGTCTCCTTCCTGTTCACCAATCCGCCGTCGATCGGCCTCGGGCAGGCCGCCTTCCAGAGCGCGCCCGATCAGGCCCTGGCGTTCATCGCCGGCCGCCAGCTCTCGTACATGCGTCCGGGCCACTACATGCGTCAGCTGGTGCCCACCGGCAGCGGCTTGCGCAGCTGGCTCCTGGCCGCGATCCGCCTCGCCAACCCTCGCTTTCCGGTGCCCGAGAACATGCGGGCGCAGGTGGAGCGCAACCACCGCGCCCTCGTGAGCATGCTGCACGGCCCCACGCAGCAGACCCTGACCAGTTTGGTCGAGAAGCTCCTCAAGGAGCAGCCCGAGCTCGACATGAAGCGCTGGGCGATGGCCGTGGACATCACGGCCGACCGGGTGGGCTTCGTGCTTGCCAACAGCCTCGACGCCGCCGTGGCCGTGGTGCGGGCAAGCCCCGCCGACAGCAGCTACGCGAGCGAACGCGACCGGCTCAAGGAGCTCTACCTGTACGCCGTCTCTCCGCGCTACCTGGCGCTGCGCCAGGCCATCGGCGTCACCATCGGCTAGCGGGATCACAGGTCGGAAGGCGGCCGTTCCAGAATCGCCTTCCGGCTCACATCACGCGGCGCGGAGACGCGGAGATTCCATAGCGATCTCGTCGAATCTGGGTGCGCTGCCCACGTGCGAGCACGTTTTGCGGAGGTTGTTCGCCTCCCTCCACGTGCCTGCGTGGTAGCGTGTAGCCAAGAGCTGCGTCATTCGGCGCACTTGGAGCGACCAGGATCCTATAGAAAGCTCGAAGAAGCCTCGTGGGCGCAGCCGCCCACTTCGACGAGCCGAGGAGTTACATGCCAGAAATCGAGTCGGAAGCCCCGAGTCAACCTGTCCGCGTGTCCACTGAGGTGGAGGTTCTCGATAACGGTCTCTTGCTCGCACTCACCGGCCCTGGCGGAGCCAACCTCAAACCGCTCGAACGCGCCTTCGGCATCGGCATCGGCCTGCGCGGCAATACCATTCGCTTGATCGGCCCCGCTCCCTCGGTGACGCTGGCAGAGCGTGCCCTCACCGAGTTACTCGAGCTGGTGCGGCGCGGCTCGCACCTCGGCGAGCGCGAAGTCGAGCGCAGCATCGAGACGCTGCGGCGGCATCCCGAGGTGAAGCTCACCGAGATGCTCGACGACGTGATCACGGTGGGCACCGGCAAGCGCGGCGTGCAGCCCAAGGGCGTGGCCCAGCAGCAATACATCCGCTCGATGCGCATGCACGACGTGGTGTTCGGCGTGGGTCCCGCGGGTACCGGCAAGACCTACCTGGCGATGGCGGCCGCAGTGTCGGCGCTCCTCGCGCGCAAATACAAGCGCATCATCCTCACGCGTCCGGCCGTGGAAGCAGGCGAAAAGCTCGGCTTCTTGCCCGGTGATCTCGCGGAGAAGGTGAACCCCTACCTGCGCCCGCTCTACGACGCCCTGCACGACATGATGGACATGGAGCGCGCCCAGGACCTGCTGCAGCGCGGGACCATCGAGGTGGCACCGCTTGCGTTCATGCGTGGTCGCACGCTCAACTCGAGCTTCGTGATCCTCGACGAGGCGCAGAACACCACCGTCGATCAGATGAAGATGTTCTTGACGCGTCTCGGTTACGACTCGAAGGCAGTCATCACGGGTGACGTCACGCAGGTGGACTTGCCCGACGGTCGCAAGAGCGGCCTGTCGGACGCCATTCGCCTGCTCGGCAATGTGGAAGGCATCGCCATCAACCGCTTCACGGACGTGGACGTGGTGCGCCATCCGCTCGTGCAACGCATCATCCGAGCCTACGACGCCCGGACCGAGCAGCAGGCCCAGCGCCGTGAGTTGAGCGGCTTCCGTGGCGAGCGCGAGCGTGAAGACATGCAGCGCTACCGGGCGCGCCCCAATCAGCGCGACGACGCCGAGGAGTACGACAACGGTCGCGCCCACGAGGATGAAGACGACCAGCCGCACGACGACCGGCCGCGAGAGGACTGACGCTTGCCGATCTTCGACGGCGTGGTGGAGCTGATCGGCAAGACTCCCCTCGTGCGATTGGCCAAGCTGTCGCCGCCGGGGGGCGCCGAGATCTGCGCCAAGCTCGAGAGCAAGAACCCCGGGGGCAGCGTCAAGGACCGACCGGCGCTGGCCATGCTGCTCGCCGCCGAACACAGCGGCGAGCTGAGGCCCGGGGCCACCCTGGTGGAGGCCACCAGCGGCAACACCGGGATTAGCCTGGCCATGTTGGCGGCGGCCCGCGGTTACCACTGCGTGCTCGTGATGCCCGAGGACGCCAGCATGGCGCGCAAGCTCCTGCTCAAGGCTTACGGCGCGGAGCTCGTGCTTACGGACGCCCTCGCGGGCATGGCCGGGGCCGTGGCCAAGGCGGAGGCGATCGTGCGCTCCACGCCCGGGGCCTTCATGCCGAAGCAGTTCGAGAACCCCAGAAACCCGGAGTCCCATGCCCGCACCACCGCCGAGGAGATCCTGGCGGACACGGAGGGCAAGGTGGACGCGTTCGTGGCTGGTGTAGGCACGGGCGGCACCCTGACGGGCGTGGCCAGCGTGCTGAAGAAGCGCCTCCAGGGAGTCAGGGTGATCGGGGTCGAGCCACGGGGCAGCGCGATACTGAGTGGGGGTGAACCGGGGCTGCACGGAATCCAGGGGCTGGGAGCAGGGTTCATCCCCAAGGTGCTGGACCGTAGCCTGATCGACCACGTCCTCGCGGTGACCGACGTGGCGGCAGATCGCACGGCAAGACGCTTGGCCCACGAAGAGGGGCTACTTGTAGGTACGTCCGCAGGGGCCAACGTGTACGCGGCCGTCGAGGTCGCGAAGACGATGCGGGCGGATCAGCGTGTGGTGACGGTGCTGTGCGACACCGGGGAACGCTACCTCTGTTAGAGACGTCGCACGGCGCTGCAAGCTAGCAATTCAGCGAACGCTCTCGGTATCTTAACGCCCATGGATGAACTGGGGCGGCACGCCCGAGGGCGCGCATGGTGGCGTCATGCGCTCTGCGTATTTTGGACCTTGCTCACGTTGGCTCCCGCCACCGCCGGCGCCCAATGCATCGACGAAGCGATTCGGGATGAACTCAATGCGCGTCGCCAGTACCGCGGCGTGCAGGAGCGTCTGTTCCAGAAGGCACGGCGTCACGAGCTGAGCGTGCTCGGGGGGGCCTACGCGGCCGACCTGATGTCCTCGTCGTACGTCGTTGGGGGCGCCTACACGTTCCACTTCAGCGAGGATCTCGGGCTCGAGGCGTCCGTCGGATACACGCGTTCCAAGTCCGAGGTGGTGTCGATCATCGAAGACCACCTGGGCACCGACCTGGTGCGCGAAAAAGTCCCGGTTTGGCTCTATCAGGGGCACCTGATCTGGACCCTGGCTTACGGCAAGCTGCGTTGGTTCGGCAGTCGCATCAGCCGCTTCGACTTCGGCCTCGCCCTGGGCGGCGGCGTGACCGACAACCAGTCCGCGCGCAGCCTCACCTTCAGCGGCGGCCTCGGGCTGAAGTTCTTCCCGAACGAATGGTTCGCGGTGCGCATCGATCTGCGCGACCAGGTGCTGACCCAGGAGCTCCTGGGCGACGCACGCATCGTCAACAACCTGATGGCCACACTGGGGCTGTCGGTCTTCATCCCCTTTGGCTTCTGAGGCGAGGACCCCATGCTCACACGCAAACGCGCGTTGTTGGCCTTGAGCCTGTGCTGCTTCGGCGGCATGCCGGCCCGAGCCCAGAATCCGGTCCCCCCCGCAACGGGAGCGGCCCCGAGCCCGACACCGGTCACCCCAAGTGCGGCCCCCGAGGCGGCCTCGGCGGCGCAAACTCCGGCCCCCGTGCCCACACCCCCCCAGAGCAGCCCCGCCAGCGGTCCGGACGTGAGCCAGCTCGAAGGGGAGTTAGCGAACGTACTCGATGAGCTGATTCAGGCCCGTACGCGTACATCCGTGCTGGTGAAGACGCTCTTCCGCACGCCCGTGGAAGTCTGGGTCGTGCGGCGCGCCGACGACCAGCGTTTGGCCCATATCACGCTGCGCCTGGACGGGGTGCCGGTGCATGACTCGGATGGCTCGGCCCTGTCTGGGGGGGAAGCGAAGCTGTTCTCGGGCTTCGCCGCGCCGGGGCTCCACGATCTCGCCATCGAGATCAGCGAGGAATCGAAGGAGCGCTCCGACTATCGCTATCAGCGTAGCGAGCGTTTCCGGATCGAGGTCAAGAAGGGAACCAAGACCCAGATCGAGCTGGTGCTGCGAGACCGCTCGGACATGGCCGAGGAGCTGCCCGAGGGCGACAAGGGTGAGTACGACGTGCGCACCATCATGCGCGCCCACGCCGAGAAGGTGAAAGAGTGATGCTCCGCATGGCGAAAGCCCTGGGAGTCGTGCTGTGCACTGCCCTGGCGGCAGAGGCGCAGGCGGAACCCGCGGCGCCCGCAGCGGCCGCCCCGAGCGCTGCGAACGAGAGCGTGCTCGACGGGTATCTGCGCCTCTTGGACCAGAAGAAGCTGGCGGGCCCCGAGGCCCAGAGCAGCGAGGAGCTCATCGAGACCGTACAGGCGGCCCAGGAAGCCCTGCTATACGGACGTCGCGATGAGGCCATGTCGATGTTGCTGGAGGCGGTGGAAGGACCACGCTTTCGAGCCTTCGAGTCGCTCGACGAGTATCACTCCGCGGAGCTCTTGCTGAGCGCGGGTCTACTCGAGGAGCACGCGCTCAAGAGCGCGCAGCGCGTGGTGGACCGCCTGCTCTCGCGCGGCACCGAGACGGCAGCCTTCGGGCCTGCTTATCGACGCGCGGTGGACATCGCGCTGGCGCGGGGAGATCTCGACGCTTCGGCGGCGCACCTCGGCAAGCTGGTGACGGGCGCCCTGCCCGAGGACGCCGCGAACGAGCTGCGCTACCTGAGGGGACGCGCAGCCTACGACCGCGGCGCCTTCCCGCAGGCCAAGCAAGAGCTCGTCGCCGTCACCCAGAAGAGTCGGTTCTACCCGAGCGCGCAATATCTGCTCGGTGCCATCGCGGCCAAGGGCAAGGACTACAAGGAAGCGGAGGCTCGCTTCTGCAGCGTGGCCACCGCGGGCAAGAACGACGCCTTCTCGTTCTACGTGGACGGCCGCTTCTTCCCCGTGCGCGACATGGCGCACCTGGCGCTCGGACGCGTGGCCCACGAGACCGCGCGCGCCAACGACGCCTTCTACTACTACTTCCAGGTTCCCAACGACTCCGAGCGCGTGCCCGAGGCCTTGTTCGAGGCCTCCTGGGCCAGCTACGAAGGGGGCGATCACGACGCGGCCCTCGATGGACTGGACCAGCTCAAGGCGCGTTACCCCAACTCGGCTTACTCGGCAGAGGCGGCGGTGCTACGCGGCTACGTGCACCTGGCGCGCTGCGAGTTCGGCGCCGCGGAGCGGCAGCTCGTGGCCTTCGAGGCGCAGTTCGGTGCGGTGTTGCGCGAGATCGACCTCACGCTCGAGAGCGAGGCACGCCGCAAGACCGTGTATCGCGATTTGATCGCGCGCGCCGACAGCGTGCAGCGGCGGCGCGCGGAGGGCAGCGATGCAGCGCCCGATCCAGACAGCATCTTGCTTGCACTGGTGTCGGCCGATCCCGAGTTCTACCGTCTGCACTCGGAGCTGCGCGCCCTCGACGCGGAGCTCGCGCGCAGCGGCAACGTGCCCACCGAGCTCGGCGCCCTGGCCCAGCGCGTGGTCAGCAAGGAGACGCCAGCGCCGCGACTCGACGAGCAATCGCCCTCCGAGCGCGTGGCGAGCCTGACGCGGGCGCTGACGGAGGCGCGTGGCGCCGTGGATGCCCTCGAGCTCGACCTGCGTGGACTCGAGCGCGCGGGTGCCGACAAGACCGAGCTCAACGCGCTGCGCGGGATCCGCCGCAAGCTCGACTCACGCCTGAGCAAGCTCGACGAGAGTCTGCGCGACGCGTTACGCGCCGACAGCGTGGCGCGCAGCCTGCCGATGGCCGACGAGCTGAGCGCACGCTTCGAGGAGGATCGCCGCTACGTGGAGAAGCTGCAGCTTTCGGCGCAGGCGCTGCGCGCGGACCTCGAGGCCCATGCGGACCAGGCGGGCGAGCGCGCCCTGCGTGATCTGCGCGGGCGCCTGGCTTCGGAACTGCGCCGCGCGCGCATCGGCCGCATCGACGCGGTGATGGGCAGCAAGCGCCAGGTGGAGCTGCAGATCGAGAGCCTGGCGGCAGGACGCTTCCCGGCCGAACTGGTGGATCCGCTGCGCATGCAGAGCCTCCTGCGCGACGACGAGGAGTACTGGCCCTTCGAAGGCGAAGACTGGCCGGACGAATTCGAAGAGCGCTACTCCAAGGAGGAGGAGCCATGAAGCGCATCCAGCGTCTCCTCCTGTGCATCGCCCTGGCGTGCCCGCTGGCCATGCCTGCTCCGAGCTCGGCCGCACCCAACGCCGAGAAGGCCAAGTCGAGCTTCGGCGCGCCGGCTCAAGAGCGCCGCATCTCGAGCGGCGTGGACCTCGACGACCTCAAGCGCGTCGACGACGCCTCGCGCAAGGCCGCTGCGCAGCCGTCCAACGAGCTCGAAGCGCGCCACTACTTCCGCGACCGCCCCGATTCGATCGGCAGCTACGCCAAGGCCAAGGAGCAGAAGCTGCTCGAGGAGCTCCTGGCCGACCGCGAGAACAAGGTTCGCGAGCGACGCAAGGAAGCGCTCGCGCTGCTGGAGCGCTTCGTGGCCCAGGAGCCGGAAGAGGCCGTCGAGATGGCGGACGCTCTACTGCGCCTGTCCGAGCTCACCTGGGAGGTCGCGCGGATCGACTATCTCGACGCCTATGCCATCTGGCAGCGCACCCCCGAGAAGATCCGCAAGGACGAGCCACCGCTCCCCAACTACACGCGCACCATCGCGCTGTACGACCGGTTGCTGAACAAGCATCCCACCTTCGAGCGCCTCGACTTGGTGCTCTACATGAAGGCTTTCACGCTGGTGGAGCGTGGAGAAAACGACGCCGCCCTGCCGCTCTTCCACCGCATCCTCAAGGACTACCCGCAGAGCAGCTTCGCGCCCGACGCCCACATGGCGCTCGCCGAGCACGTGTTCAACACCGACTACAACTTCCGCGCCGCGCTCGTGGAGTACGACCAGGTGCTGAAGTACGACGAGAGCGAGCTTTACGATCTGGCGCTGTTCAAGAGCGCCTGGTGTCTGTGGCAAATCGGCCAGAAGACCGAGGCGGCCGTGCGCTTCCGCAAGGTGCTCGACCTCGACGGCGAGCGCGCCGCCCACACGCGCAGGAAGCGCATCAAGGAGCTCCAGAGCGAAGCCCTCGAATACCTGATCCAGGTGTTCACCGAAGACGAGCGCAACCGCGCGGCCGACGTGCGGCGCTTCCTGCAGGAGATTGGCGGCGAGCAGCACGTGGAGCGCGTGTTGATTCGCCTCAGCGCCACCTACTACGACCAGGCACGCTTCGACCAGGGCATCGAGGCCTACGGCCTGCTCCTGCAGATCGATCCGGCCTCCAAGCACGCCCCCGAGTACCAGCTGGCCATCGCCCGCGGCTATCTCGCCCTCGACCAGTTCCCCAAGGCGCGCGACGCCTACGCCACGCTGGCCGAGACCTACGGCCCGACCTCCACCTGGGCCACGCAGCAACCCGATCAGGAGACGGTCGGCGATGCCCGCGCGATGATCGAGAAGGCGCTGCGCGAGCAGGGGCTCTCACTGCACGAGCTCGGACAACGGGACAGCCGCAAGGAGTACTTCGAGCAGGCCGCGGACATCTACGGCATCTACCTCAAGCACTTCGACGACTCCCCGGAGAGCTACCGACTCACCTTCTACCTCGGTGAGATTCTGTTCCATCGCCTGGAGCGCCACGCGGAAGCCGGCGATGTGTACATGGCGGCGGCGCGCAAGAACCCCAAGGGCGAGTTCACCAAGGACGCCCTCTACAACGCCATCGGGGCCTTCGAGCGCGTGCGCGAAAAGGAGATTTCGCGCTGCACGGCAGCCCCCAACACGCCTTGCGCCGAGACCGAGAACGACAAGAAGTTCTCCTCGGCCATCGAGCTCTACGCGAGCTACTACCCGAACGATCCGGACTTGCCGGAAATCCTGTTCCGACAGGGCAAGTTCTACTACGAGCGCCACATCTACGACCCAGCCGTGCGTCTGTTCGGTCAGCTGCTCGATCGCTACCCGAACAGCTCCTATGCGGGCGACGCGGGCGAGCTGGTACTCGACAGCTTCAACCGTGCGGCCGACTACCAGAACATCGAGCTCTGGGCGCGCAAGCTCAAGACGGCGCCAGCCTTCAAGAGTGCGGAGTCGCAGAAGCGGCTCAATGGCTTGATCCTCGGCGCGGTGTTCAAGATCGGCGAGCAGCTGGCGAGTCAGAACGAGCACGAGGCGGCGGCCGACGCCTACGTGCGCGCGGCCCAGGAATTCCCGAGCGATCCGCGCGCGCCCAAGGCGTACTACAACGCGGGACTCGAGCTCTCGCGCGCAGGTCAGCTCGCCAAGGCGGACGCCACCTACAGCACGCTGGTGGAGAAGTACCCCGGCACCGAGGAAGGCGCGCTCGGCGCCTGGAACGGCGCACAGATGTACGAGTCGATCGCGCAGTTCCGCGACGCGGCGCGCTTCTACGAGGCCTATAGCGAGCGCTTTCCCAAGGGGCCCAAGGCCTCCGACGCCGGCTACAACGCGGTGCTCTTGCGCCTCTCGGCCCACGACTACAAGGCAGCGGTCGTCGACGGCAAGCGCTTCACCGATCGCTTCCCCAAGGACGATGCGGTCGACGACGTGTACTTCCTGATCGGACGTGCACACGAAGGCGAGAAGGCTCACGCCGAGGCCGAGGGTACCTACCGTGAGTACCTGCGGCGCACCAAGAACCCAGACCGCCGCGTGGAGGCCTACGCGCGCCTCGGCCAGGTATTGACCTCCGCGGGAAACCGCAAGGGCGCGGACGCGGCGTTCTCCGATGCGGTCGCCGAGGGGCGCCGCAACAGGAAGCAGCTCAAGGGTGGACGCTACTACGCCGCCCAGGCTCGCTACCTGCAAGGCGACGAGGCGCTGCGCGAATTCGACGACGTGAAGATCGAAGGCGACCTCAAGGGCCTCGGTGCGCGCCTCAAGCTCAAGGCCAAGTTGCTCGGCAAGGCCGCGGGCATCTACTCCGAAGTGGTCGAGTTCGAAGTGGCCGAGTGGGTCACGGGCGCACTCTACAAGATCGGCCGTAGCTACGAGCTGTTCGCGAAGGCCCTGGCGGACGCGCCGTTGCCCGAGGGCCTCAACGAAGAAGAGCAGCAGGTCTACCGCGACGAGCTGGCGATGTTCATCGTGCCGATGGAAGAGCGCGCGCTCGAGGCCTACGAAGGTGGCTACAAGAAGGCGCGCGACCTCGGCATCTACAATCAATGGACCGTGCTCATGCGCGAGGGCCTCACCCGCATGAACGACGTCGAGTATCCGCCCATCCGCGAGATCGGCGGAGACATCGTGCGCGAGCGTGCGCTGGCTCAAGGACCGGTGATCGAAGGCTTGAGGGCGCGCGAGACCGCGGCCGCGACGCCCGCGGTGAAGGTGCGCGAGGACAAGCCCGCGCCCAGCGCTCCTGCCCCTACTCCCTCCGACGACAAGCCCAAGAAGCGCGCCGGCAAGCCCGGTAAGGCCAAGGAGGTCAAGCCATGATCAGCACTCGACATGGTTTCCTGCACGGCCTCGCGCTCACGGGCGCGCTGTGCTTGAGCGCCTGTGGCAAGACGAAGGTGGAGGAGACCACCCCGGACAAGCTCGCGCCACCCAATGCGCAGGCCGTGAAGCTCTTCGTGTCCGGTGCCGAACAGCTCAAAGCCGGCACGCCCAAAGCCCTGGTGCGCGCGCGCGAGCAGCTCGAGCAGGCCGTGGCGCAGGCGCCCAACCTGTGGGAGGCCCACTACGACCTGGGCCTGGTGCTGCGTAAGCAAGGTCAGCTCGAACCCGCCCGCAGCAGCTTGATGCGCGCGCGGGAGCTCGCGCCCGAGGCACCCGAGCCGATCCTGGCGCTCGCTGAATGCGAGCTCGCGCGTGGTGACCTCGGCGCTGCGGCCAGCTTGCTGGAGGCCCTGCTGGAGCGCGATCAGAGCCAGCTCGAGGCGCGTCTCTCGCTGTCGGCGCTCTACCGCGAGCGCGGCGATCTCGATCGCGCGCTCAAGCACGCGCGCGAGGTGCTGGTGCGCAACCCCAGCGAGACCCGCGCACTCGTGGAAGTGGGCCGCGTGTACCGCGCCCAAAAGGAGCTCGACGTGGCGGAGCTCGTGCTCGAGAAGGCCCGCGTCATCGACGACAAGAACGCCGCCATCTACAACGAGCTCGGCCTCTTGGCGCTCGACCGCGGCGACACCCAGCTCGCTTTTACCCAGTTCGCCCAGGCCAGCCAGCGCGACGAGCGCTTCGCCCCTGCCCACATGAACCAGGGCTCGGTGCTGCTCAAGGCCGGTGACTTCGAGGCCGCGGAACGCGCCTACAAGGCCGCGCTCGGCGCGGACGCCCACGCGGTGGACGCCGAGATCGGGCTCGCCATCGCGCTGCGCGGTCAGGGCAAACACAAGGAAGCCAAGACCCACTACGAGCGCGTGCTGGAGACCGAGCCCGCGCACCTGGCGGCGCTCTACGACCTGGCGGTGCTCAAGGCGGACTTCCTCGATCAACGCCAGGACGCGCTTCCACTGTTCGAAAAATACTTGGCCCTGGCTCCGAGCAGTGATGCTCAGCGCCCCAACGTGCAGCGCTACTTGGAGGACATCCGGATGGCCAGCGGGAGCACCCCCCAATGAAACGCCTCTTGCCTGCCCTCCTCTGGATGCTCGTCGGCAGCTTCACGCTGACGAGCGCGCTCTCGGATACGGCGCACGCCGAGCCGCCCGCGCAATCCAAGAAGAAGTCGAAGAAGAAAAAGAAGGGCAAGAAGGCCGAGGCCGAGGCCAACAGCACGCCCGCAGCGCCCGCCCCCGCCCGCGAGAGCGAGCCCAAGGGACCTGCGCGTGAGGGGGCCGAGGGCAAGAAGAGCGCACAGGAGCTGGCCCGTGCGGCCGCCCAGGAATCCAGCACCGGAGCGGACGCGCAGATCGTCAAAGAGGGTGACACCAACGTGAAGGTCATGAGCTTCACCGGACTCGATATCGAGGGCCGCTTGAAGTCGCCCCAGCTGCTCTACTTCGTGAACCGAGTCCACGCGGAGTTCGAGCGCCCCAAGCTCCCGCACCGCTCCTTCATGCCCGAGCTCGAACGTTCTACCCAGCGAGATCCCCTCCGATGAGCATCATTTCACGCCGCAAGCGGGAGCTGCGCCTGGCCATGGTCTGGAACCAGGCCGTGATGGGCGAAGAGCTGTTGAAGGAACCCCGGGCCGTGCTGCTCGGATATGGCCCGGAGGCGCTGTTTCCTCTGCCCGAAGCCCAGGCCGCACGCGGCGATCTCACCTTGCTGACACCGCTCGCCGAGGGCTACAGCCTCACGCTGCCCCCGGACGCGCGCGGCGCTGTTTGGCTCTCGGGCACGCGACGCGAAGTGCGCGACCTGCTGGTCTCGAGCCCCACGGTCACCTTGGGCCCCGACGACTTCGGCGTGATCAGCCTGGGCGCGGCGAGCTACTTCTTCCAGCAAGTCGAGCACGCACCGGAGCCAGTGCGCCCCTGGTTCGTGATGAACGGCGACCTCGCGGCCAGCTTCGGCCTGTCGGTGTTCGTGCACGTCTGCGGGCTCCTCTTGATGCTGTTGGCCCAGCGCGAGCTCCCCCAGGAGAAGAGCCTGGAACTGCCGGCGGAGCTCATCAGCCGCTTCCTGGTCAATCCTCCGCCCGAGGATCTGCTCAAGCCACCTGCCAAGGACGCCGGTGACAAGATGGACAACGGCGGCCTGCGTCAGAAGGACGAAGGCGGCGGTAAGAAGGACAAGGGCGACGAAGGCAAGGTCGGCAAGAAGGAAGCGAAGCAGCAGGAGACCGAGATCGCCGGCGAAAACCGGGGCGCCATCGCGGCCAAGGTGCGCGGCATGGGACTGCTCGGTGCGCTCGCGGGCGGCGACACGCTCAAGGACGCCCTGAACGTCGCGAGCGTGGGCAACCTGTTGAGTGGCCTGAACTCGGCCCGCACCGAGCTCGGCGCGGGCTCCGGTGGACGTGGCCTGCGCGGCATCGGCGCGGGCGGCGGTGGTGACAGCGCGGGCACCTTGTTCGGCGGCGGAGGCATCGGCACCGGACTCGGAAGCGGCTCGGGCAGCGGCGGTGGACGCGGTACGGGCGGCGCAGGCGGCCGCGGCAACGGTGCAGGAGCCGGCCGTGGCGAGGCCAAGGTGGCGCTCACGCCGGGTACGCCCCAGGTCAGCGGCTATTTGTCGGCCGAGCAGATCAACCGCGTGGTGCGCGCCAACCAGGCCGCCCTCCGCTACTGCTACGAGAGCGAAGTCCAGCGCCAACGCGCGCTCAAGGGCAAGGTGATCATCCAGTGGCGCGTGGACCGCGAAGGCGCGGTGCCGAGCGCGCGCGTCGCCTCGACCACCCTCAACAACTCCGGCGTCGAGGGCTGCATCGTACGCCAGGTGAAGAAGTGGCGTTTCCCCAAGCCGGACGGCGGCGAGGTGAGCGTCATGTACCCGTTCATCTTCGGAGTGGGAGGCTGACATGACACGCTTGGCGAACGTCGCGGCGCTGCTCGCTCTGGCGGGCCTCTCGGGCTGCCTGGAAGAGCAGCGCTACGCGGTGGAGCGCGAGCGCGTCTACATGCCGCCGGACTCCGAGCCTGCCTTCTTCGATGACGACGACAATCCGTTCTTCGTCGAGGAGAAGGTGTTTCGTCTGCAGATTCGTCCGCCCAGCGAGCAGTCCCTGCAGACGCTGACGCAGTCTGCGCAGGGGATGAAGCTGCCCTTCCCGCGCTTGCCCTGGGTGCAGCGCGAGGACGAAGAGCTGCGCGTCGACTACACGCTGGAGAACCGCAGCGACCAGCCGGTGAACGCCATGGTCTTCGTGGACGGTATCGACGAGTTCTTCGAGTACACGCCTGGCCCCGAGGACTTTCATCAGTACGAACGTCGTCTGCTCGTGGAAGCCCACAAGACGGTCGGCGGTACCATCACCGAGCTCGAGATGGACGAAATCGCCATCGACCTGGCCACCGCGGTGAACGGCGCGCCGAACACGGCACTCGTCGTGCAGTTCCAGGGCCAATCTGGCCGCGACCCACGCGTGCAGAAGTACATCCCGAAAGTCGTGCCAGGCCTCGTCGCATTCCACATGGGCATCATGAGCGGCGGCCTCGGAGGTGGAGAGACCGCCCCCGACCTGAAATTGACCCTGAGCGTGCGCGTCCAGGACCATGGTGACCGCATCGCGGCGCGCGGCGAGAAGCACTGGGACCCGCTGCCCACGCCGACGCCCTTCGTGCCTGTCGTACCGGAAGAGGACCCATGAGCTTGGAAAGGCGCGCCGGCGCGCGCGCGCAGAGTTGGAGAGCGTTGCTGGGGTGCGCGCTGTTGGGAACGTGGTTGGCCGTGTTTGCGCCGCGCGTGCATGCACAGGGCAACGCCAGCGAGCCGGATCTCGCGCCCGGTGAGCAGCTGACGGAGGCGGTGGACCCCACGCGCCTGGACGTGGCTCGCTTGCCCCCGGAGGCCATCGAGGTGACCCGCGACCTGTACGCGCACGGACTCTTCCTGGAGGCTCAGGCAGGTGCACTGGCGTTCGTGGGCGATGCCAACGTCGTGAGCACGCCCGGACCGCGCTTCGGCGTGGCGCTCGGCTACGAGGTGTTCTCGTGGCTGAGCCCGCTGCTGTTGCTCGAAGGCTCCATGCATCGCACGGATAACCGCGGTCCGCCCGCGCCGAGCGCCTACGAGCTCATCGGCGGTGCCCTGGGCGCGCGCCTGAACATCCCTTTCAACGCGCGTGCAGCGCTGTGGGTGTCAGGTCTGGTGGGAGTCAACTGGTCGAGCCGCGACGTGCTGCGTGCGCTGGGCTTCACGGATGCCTTCAAGCTCGGCATCAACTACGGTGGCGAACTCGGCTTCGATTGGCACCTGAAGTCACGTCATCATTCGCTCGGAGTGTTGGGAGGCGCACGCCTCTATCCTTCGCTCGCGCGCGATGACTTTACGCTCGCTGGATATGGTTCCGCATACGTCCGCTACGTGTTCTGACGACAACGTCCGTTTTCAATCTTAATCGTTCCGTTCCCATTCTTGGACGCACGATTTCTTGACGTTCTGCGCGCTCACTGATTGACGCGGTCTCGCAGTCGGAACACGGTACGAAGCATGCGGACGGAGCGCGTTGACACCCCCCGAGTGCCGTGTCGTAGTGCTGTTCCCGAACTGCTTGGCGAGAGCTTGTGCACGTGGAAGTGCCTTGGAAGTAGGCGATATGTGGCGTTGCATGCGAGCGGCCCTGCCCGCTGCGCGCCCGCCATCGAATGAAGTCCAGGATTGGTTTTGCTCGCGCGCTCGGGGAGCGCGCTTCGACTCGTCCTCGGAGACCAGGTCATGCTCTCGCTCTATCAGCGCATCAAGGACTGGCAGCGCAGTCCAGACAGTGAAGGCACGGGAAGACTCGCGCGCTTACGGGACGGCATCGCCGCGGCGCCCCTGGCGTGGGCGGACCGCGCCGGACGTCAGTCAGACTTTCGTGCCGCCTTTGCAGACTCTCCGTTTGCCAATTTCATCGCGGATCCTTCGGGACAGGTACTGGTCTGCAACCCGCGCTTCACTCAGCTGTGCGGCCAGGCTGCCGGCGCCGAGTCCACCCTCGACTTGCAGACCTCGTGGGTCGGCAGCTGGACTTGGAAGGCCGTCCTGGACGACCTCGAGCAGGCGGAGACGCCGCGCTTCCGCAAGCTGACACTCGCCGTGCGCGACAACAAGCGCGGACCACAGACCCTCGAGGTGCTGGCCACGGTGTGGCTCGAGCGCAGCAGCGACGGACGCGTGGCCCGGGTCCACGGGAGCTTGCTGGATCCGCACGCGCGGGGCGAACTCGAAGCGCTCTCCGGACATTCACGTCAGCTGGAACGCGTGACGAAACTCGCTGGTGAGCTTGCGCACGACTTCAATAACCTGCTGACGATCATCCTCTCGGTGGGCGAACTGATGCTGGTGAGCGGAGAGCTCAGCGCTGGACTCACGCGCCGCTCTCGAGCCTTGATCTCGGCGAGTCAGCGGGCCGCCACGCTCGCCACGCAGCTGCTCAACCTGAGCCGCACGACGGCGGGTCCCCATCTCAGTGTGCCGACCCATAGCTTCGTCCAGGAATCCCTGGTGTTGGCGCGCCGCTTGATCCCCGAGCTCGAGATGCGCACGCAGATCGCGGCCGACACGGGCGCACTCGAGGCAGACACCGCGCAGCTCTCGCAGGTGTTGGTGAACTTGATCATCCACGTACGCGATTCCCTCCCGCCGGACGGCGCCGTGGGGCTGTGCTCGCAGCGCGCGACGCTGAGCGAGTCGCTGGCCACTGGACTCGCGCCGGGTGAGTACGTGCAGATCTCCATCGGCGCAGCGAGCGACCTCGAACGCTCGCTGGCGGATTCGGAGAGCAACCCGCAGCCCTCCGCGGCGGCAGACGTGGGACGCACATCGGGGTTGGGACTCACGAGTGCCCACGGCATCGTGCGCGCCGCAGGTGGCTACATCGGTGTCGGGCGAGGCCTCGGCAATACCCCGCTCTTCACGCTCTATCTGCCGCTTTCCCAAGCCGACCGCGACTCCGCGGAGCAAACCGCCGAGAGCGACCGCGGCAACACCATCCTGGTGGCAGAGGATGAGCACCTCGTGCGTCAGCTGACCTGTGCCCTCCTGCGCGAAGAGGGCTACCAGGTGCTCGAAGCGTCAGACGGAGCCAACGCACTCAACCTGGCCAGTCGACACCACGGTCCCATCGACCTCTTACTCACCGACGTCACGATGCCGCAGATGGGTGGGGTGGAGCTCGGGCGCGAGCTGCAAAAGCGCTTCCCTGGGCTGGCGGTGCTCTACATGTCCGGCCACAGCGAAGACGCGCTGCTGCGGCAGGGGTTGCCCAAGCGCGAGGCGCACCTGCTGGCCAAGCCCTTCAGCCGCACGGCGCTCACCAACGCGGTGCGCAGAATGCTGCAGCAGGCGAAGGTTCAAGAAGCTTGAGAGCGGAGCATTTTAGCGAGAACGCACGCGTGCGAAGACGCGCACGACTACGAGGACGAGCACGAGTACGTAAACCTGCGTGGGGCCAAGTGACTTGGTCGTCAGAGTTTCGCACGTAGCGCAGCGATATCCGGGTGCTCCGGGTCGTACATGAACGCTTCGTCGAGGGCGGCCTTGGCTTGCTCGTGTTGGCCCTCTCGCAGAGCACGCTCCGCTCGATCCAGCGCATCCTTGGCACGTTCTTCGCGCTCGAAGGAGCTCAAGTTCAACACCGCCGGTGGCGTGACGGCTGCGTCGCTGGGTGTGGCGCTGTCACCCGCATCCACCACCACGCTCGGCGCGGCGTCGAGGGCCTTGGTCTTCGCGGCGTCCACGGGCGCCTCCGGGAGCGGCGGGAGCGCGGGCTGCAGCACAGCGTCTGCGTGCGTACTATCGGCGTCCGCGACGCTGGGCGCGGGATCGGTGGGCACGAACTTGAACACCACGGCCAGGCCGAACGCGAGCGCCAGCGCAAAGGGCCACAGGGCGAGCGGCTTTTTCGGGGCCACCACCGTGGGGACCTGCGAGGCGCGCGAGTTGCGCTCGTTGAGCGCCAGCGCGGGCAAGGTGTCCATCAAGCTGGCGCGCGAGATGAGTCCGCTCTCGAAGTAGGCGCTGCGCAAGGCGTGCACCATGTTGAGCACGTGGTCGTAGCGCGCCTTGGGGTCCTTGCGCAGTCCGCGCAAGATCACCGCATCGAGGCCGGCGGGAGCGCTGGCGCCTGGCTTGGCGGCCTGGCTCGGCGACTTGGGCTCGTCGTGGATCACGCTGTGGGCCACGTTGAGCGCATCGTTGCCCGGGAAGGCACGCGTGCCGGTGACGGCCTCGTAGATCACCGCAGCGAAGGCAAACTGATCGCTGAGTGGCGTGGCCTCGCCGCCGCTGAGTGTCTCCGGCGCGCCGTAGCAGGGCGTGCCCAAGAACTGGCCCTGCCCGGTGAGGGCCGCGTCGGGCACGCGGGCGACGCCGAAGTCCGCCAACCGGATCACGCCGTCGCTGCCCACCAGCAGGTTCTCCGGCTTGATGTCGCGATGGATGATGCCCTCGCGGTGCGCCACGTCGAGCGCGGCCCCCACCTGCTCACCCAGCGCGAGCACCTGCTCGGGCGGCAGCGGGCCGCGGTTCTTCAGGATGTCTTTGAGGTTCGACCCCTCGACGTACTCGAAGACCAGGAAGGGCCCTGCCTCGGCGTCGACGCCCACGTCGTACACAGCGACGATGGAGCGATGACGCAACCGTCCCACGGCGCGCGCTTCGTTGCGGAAGCGCACCAGGAATGCGGCCTGCTCGTCGGGCGAGCCTGCGTTGCGCACCGTCTTGATGGCCACGTCGCGATCGAGCTCGGTGTCGCGCGCCAGGACCACGCTGCCCATGGCTCCGCTGCCGAGCAGACGCTTGACCGGGTAGCGACCGATTTTCTCGGGAAGCGGGGGCGAGGAAGCAGGCATGGGGCGACGAAGAGCGACGAGGAAGGCTGCGCGCGGCGGTCTAGAGCCGGTGAAGCTTGACTGTATTGGTTCCGGACGAAGGCGGCCAACCGATCACGAGCGCAAATGCGTCGCCCTTCGCACAGATCTTCTCGCGGGCTAGCACACTGGTGGCGATGCGCAGGGTCTCCTCGAGGTCCTCGGCTGGCAATCCCAGGCGGGGCACCACCCCCCAACAGAGCGCCAGGCGATTGGCCGCCGACACCTGGGGGGTGATGGCGACGATGGGGGCGCGCGGGCGGTACTCCGAGAGCAGGGCGGCGGTACGACCGTCGCGGGTCAGCGTGACCACGGCCCGGAGGGGTAGCGTGAAACTGAGCAGCGCTGCCGCGCGCGCCCCCGCGGTTGCGAAGTCCCAGTCGTCGATCAGCTTGGGGTCCGTAATGGCACGGCTCTGGGCCTCGAGGTGGGCGCTCTCCACGTCCCGCACGATGGCGTCCATCATTTTGACGGATTCCACGGGGTAGCTGCCCGAGGCGGTCTCACCGCTGAGCATCACGGCGTCGGTTCCATCGAGCACGGCGTTCGCCACGTCCGCCGCTTCGGCGCGGGTCGGACGCGGGTTCCGCATCATCGAGTCCAGCATCTGGGTGGCCGTGATCACCAATTTCCCGCGCCGGTTCACCTCACGGATGATGCGCTTCTGCACCAGCGGCACCTTCTCGGCGCCGAGCTCCACGCCGAGGTCGCCGCGCGCCACCATCGCCCCCTCGGCCGCGTCCAGGATGGCCTCGAGCTGAGCCACCGCCTCCGGCTTCTCGATCTTGGCGATCACCGGGGTGCCCTTGGCCAGAGCCTGGGCCTCCCGCACGTCGTCTGGGTTGCGCACGAAGGAGAGCGCCAGGTAGTCGACCTTGAGCTCGTTGACCGCGAAATCCAGGTCCCGCTTGTCCTTGTCGGTGAGCGCGGGCGCGCTGAGCGCGGACCCGGGCATATTGAGGCCCTTGTTGTTCGAGAGCGGCCCTCCTTCCGCGACGGTGGTGTGAACGTCTTCACCGTCCACGCGATCGACGATCAACTTGAGCAGGCCGTCGTCCAGGAGGATGGCGTCGCCGGGCTTCACGTCCCGGGGCAACGGCTTGTAGGTGACCGAAACGATGTTCTGGTCGCCAGGAACCTCGCGGGCGGTGAGGATGAAGGGACGCCCGGGGATGAGCTCGATGGGGCCCCCCGGAAAGCGCCCCACGCGCATCTTGGGGCCCGAGAGATCGGCGAGGATGGCGACGGGGCGACCCGCGCGCGCGGCCACCTCCCGCAAGATGCGGGCGACCTTGGCGTGATCTTCGTGACTGCCGTGACTGAAATTGAGGCGGGCGCAGTCCATGCCCGCCCCGACCAGGGCCTGAATCATCTCAGGGGTGCTCGAGGCCGGTCCGATGGTGCAGACGATCTTGACCCTACGCATTCCGTTAAGTTTGCACCCGCGCCCGGGCTCACGTCGAGAGCGCAGCGCTTCCAATGATTTGTCGTGCGAAAGCGGGTGTGGCAGGCTCGCGCGCATGCTCCGGCAAGGTTTTGCGCTCGGGATTCTCGCTTCAACTCTGGTTCTGGGTTGCGCGTATCCGCGCCGCTCCACACCGCTCGGCACGGTCTCGAGCGATGTGGCGAAGACGATCGCGGCGCCCGCGGAAATGTGGCGCCTGGTCTTGGTGCGCGCCGACATCCCGCCCCAGCAGCGCAGCGGTCTGGCCTGGGACGACGACGGCAAGGGACCCGACTCCTATCTCAAGCTGCTGGTGAACGGACGCGAGCTCTGGCAGAGCCCGGTGGTCGAGAACAGCATCCACCCCGAGTTCAACGCCAGTCCGCCCAAGAATTTCGCGTTCAGCCCCGATACCAAGGTCCGGCTCGAGCTCTGGGACAAGGACGGTGTGAGCGCCGATCCAATCGGCATCTACGAGGGTCGCGGCCTGGGTGACGCCATCGTGGGCGCCCCCACGACGTTCAAGCTGGAGGGCGGCGCCACCATCACGCTCAAGCGGGACCGTCCGCAGCCGAACTACGGCAGCGGTATCGCCCTCTACGAGGTCCGCAAGCGGGTCCTCCTGGTCATCAAGGTGGTGCCGAATTCCCCGGCCGCGCGCGCTGGGCTCAAGGCCGGAGATCGCATCACGGCCATCGGCGGCAAGCTCATCGACGACCTGCCCGGCGGCCAGGCCGAGAGCGCTCTGGCCCAGGCCGGTCAGACGGGGGCCGAACTCACGCTCGAGAAGAACGGGCAGTACCGACGAATCAAACTCGACGACGGCTACGTGTGGCTCGCGATGTGACAGTCCCCGCGCACCAGGCAACACGACGGCTCCCTGTGGCTTTCGATGTGATACAAGCCCTGTCGTGGCGCGCCTAGTACTCTTTCTTGCCCTATTCCTCGCGGTCCTCTCCCCGCTCGCTCCTGCCCCCGTCCAGGCCGACGAGATGTTCTCCTTCCGGGGAGGCTTGAGCTTCGGCCAACGCAGGACGGACCGCAGCTACGACCCCAACTACTTCATCACGGCCCTGAGCCTCACGGGCGACATGCTGTGGGGTCCCGCTCGGCACGGCACCTTCCGCTTCGGACCGGCCTTCGAGGCACGCACCACCAATCTCAGCACCCTCGAGGGCGCCTACGGCTTGACGCTGCAGGTCCCACTGCCCTTGAGCATGGCGCTGACGGCCAACGGCATGATCGGCCTGGCCTGGCGTGCCCACGCAGAAGACGGCTGGATGGGCATCGGCACCGTGACCCTCGGCTATCGCAGCTACAACTATCACGGCTGGTATGGGTACGGATTGAACCTGTTCTTCAGCGGCCGAAAGCAGATCAACGACGACTACCTCGTGGAGTACACGGGTGGTGTCGAAGTAGACATGCTGTTCGTCACGGTCATCCCATACATGGCGATCAGGAACTGGCTGAACAAGGGCGACCCTCACGAAGACGAATAGCCGGTATCAGGCCGGCCCCAACCTCCACGTACGCGTGCCCGTGCCCGTACGCGATCTCTCGTCGTACGACAAAGAGCCGTGAGTCGTTTACGGGCACGTGTACGCGTACGTTTTCGTCAGCCCCACAGACCCGCCAAAAATGCCTGCGAAAGGGCCGCGGTCTCGCGCGGGCTTTCCACCTGGGGGTAGTGGCCGGGCCCTGGCAAGTGCACGAAGTGCGCGCGTGAGATGGGCTTCACCACGGTCTCGCGCAAGAGCTCGGGTGGCAGCGTGGGGTCGTCGGTCCCGATCACCAGCGTGGGCACCTGGATCTCCGCCAAGCGCTCCTGAAAGCCCCCGCGATGCCAGGCCTCGAAGGCCCCTGCGATGCAGGCCGGAGCGACCTTGTCGGAGTCCTCGAGGAGGCGCTCGCGATCCTCGGGCGTCAGCAGCTTGCATACCTGATCCACGATGCCGCCGCGGGCGGCGCGCTCGTGGGCGGCAGCCCGAAAGCCAGGCAGCACGTGCTCGGGCAGCGGGGCTCCCGCGGCGGGCACGCTGCACATCAGCATCAACCCACTGACGTGCTCGGCGTCCTCGATGGCCACCAGCTGAGCGATCTGGCCGCCCATGCTGTGGCCGAGCAGCGCGTAGGAGGCGAGCGACTCGGCCTCCGCCAGCGCGATCACATCGCGTGCGTAGCGTGAAAGGGCGTAGTGCTCCGTGAGTTCGGGTTTGCCCGAGGCCCCGCTGCCCCGCAGATCGGGCACGATCACGCGCAGCCCCTGCAAGTCCAGCACCTCGAGCAAGCTCGAGAACACGGCGCCCGAGACCATCCAGCCGTGCACCAAGATCACCGCGTTTGGGCCCTTGCCCAGCACGCGATAACTCAGCTCCACTCCATCATCCAAGGTCAGCTTGGGCATGGCGTCTCCTTGCGCGGCGCAACCCAGGCGGTTGCGAGCCACACATCAGACTGCCGTTCGGGCACACCCAGCAAGGTGGCCGGATGCCCAGTCACCGGATGGTCCCGGCTGAAGCGTCCCTCCAAACCCGGAGCTCGGAAGCCGAGCTACGCGTTCGACGCGCGGCGCTCTTGGGCCTCGGAGAGCATGGTGCTGAGGGTGCCTTCCTCGGCCGCTCTCACGTACTGGGCCGGCGTGAGTCCGGTCCAGCGCTTGAAGGCCCGGAAGAACGCGCTCGGTTCCGAATAACCTATGCGCTCCGCCGTGTCGCGGATGGAGGCGCCCGGCCGCCGCAGCTCCTCGCAGGCCAGCCGCTCGCGCGCTTGCTCCAGCACCTGGGACATCGATGCACCCTCGCTCTGCAGCCGGCGCCGCAAGGCACGGTGCGTGAGGCCGAACTCGCGCGCGATCTTGGACATGTCCACGTTGCACAGGTCGGACTCGAGGCGCAGGCGGGCGCTCAGGCGCTCCACGATGCTGGCGCGGGTGCCGAGCTTGGCGAGGAGCTGCTCGGCCGCGGCACGCAGCAGTTGACTCGTGGTGAGGTCCCCGTGTCGCTGCGGGGTCTGGAGGATCGCGGCGCTGCCGAACAGGGCATTTTCGCTCTGTGAGAAGCGCACGGGACACTCGAAGAGCTGGCGGTAGCGCTCGCTATAGGCAGGCTCGGGGTGCGAGAACCAGACCTCCTGGGCGAACGCTTCCTTGCCCACGAACGTGCGTACCACGCGCACGATCATCGAGGCGGTCATCTCAGCGCCGAAACGCAGTGTCTCGTCGGCGACCGCCCCGTGGTAACCGAAGCTCAAGCGGCACACGGGGCCGCGCACGCTGAGCGAAATTCGCATGTCGTCGACGATCAACGGCGAGAAGCGCTGGAATAGCTCGAAGGCCTCCTGCGGGGTGGACGCGGACATCAAGAGGTGACCCAGCAGCTGCAGCATGTGCTCAGGCGCATTGGCTCCCAGGGCCAGCCCGATGCCGGCGTCGCCTGTCAATTTGATGGCGCGCGAGACCATGGTCTCGAACTTGGAGACCTCGATCATGCTGCGCATGTCCGAGAGCGTGGCGGGGTCGATGGCGAAGCCCTCGAGCAATGGCGCGGCGTCGAGCCCCCTACGCTGGAGCTCGCCCATCAAGCCTCGCACCATGACTATCGAGATATACATGCACTACACCTAAGAAAAGGCGCCTCGCGAGCTAGGCTACCTGCTCGGCGATCTGCTGGAGCAAAGGTTCCAACTCTTCCTGCACGTCGTCAAACTGGACCGCGATGCGATTGGGCCAGGCCCCCTCGGGATCCTCGGGGTTGGCCTCCAGGCGGACTACCTTCCCCTCGAGCTCGTAGCTCTCGCCCTTGGGCGGCACCGCGAAGCTCACCTTCACGCGCTCGCCGGGTTCGAGGTTCGCGGGGGACGCCAGGAGCACTCCGCCGGCACCGACGTTGTGCGTAATGGCGAAGGCCCCGCCCGAACTGGTGCTCAGCTGGACAGGGAACCAGACCTGATAGCGGTTGAGTTTTCGGCGCTCCACGCCAGGCAGGATACACGACTTCGGCCAGAAACGGGTCGAACCCTCCGCGCAAGCACTGCCCCGGTCAATACCTTGGCGTCTCGCGGTAGGAGGAGGTGGGACTCGAGCTCAAGCGCCGAGGCGGGCGCGCCGCGCCGCCAGGATCTTCGCGAAGGAACGCAGCCCGATTTCCTCTTTGGTCAGCCCGGTTTGCGCCATGTCGTCGAGGTCGATGGCGCCGCAGTTCAGGGCCCGCAGGAAGTAGTTCAAGAGCCCCTGTCCGGTGGCCGCGTCGTCGAATACATCGCCCACCAAGGTCGCCTGGGCGGCCTTCTCCACGAAGTTGCGCAGGCGCTCGGCGGCCTGCGCGAAGCCCTCCAAGAAGAAGGCGAAGCAGCTGGCGTAGCGCACGGGCAGTTGGACGGGGTGCAGGTCCCAGCCCTGGTAGAAGCCGCCCACGAGCGAGTGCCGGATGTGCCGGTGGGCGAGCTGCCAGGCGGCGTGCACCACGGCGCGGTTCTCCTCCTGCTCCACGGGGCTGAGCTGGGTCCCCTTGTGGGGCCCCACGGGCATCACGTTGGTGGCGCCGTCGGAGAGGAAGATGCCGGTGCCCGCATAGGCGAGCATCATCATGCCCTTGGCGAGATCACACCATGGATGCGCCATGGTCTGATGGGCAGCTGTGATGTTGCAGGACGCAGTGAAGTCGTAGGTGCCGAAGTGGGCGGCCACGCAGCGGCCCTCGGCTGCCTCGAGAAAGCCAGGCAGCGGAGAGCGGCCGTCGGGTCCCAGCAAGGCCTGGGTGACCTCGATCATCAGCTCCATCTTGAGCGTGCCGCTCGCCAGGCCGTGGCGCTGCTCGAGCAGCTCGAACAGACGCACCAGCGCGCGCGGCTGCGCGGCCAGCGTGATCTTCGGCAAGGTCACGACGAAGTTCTCGGGCAGGCGCCCACCGGTCTGCGAAAGCAGGTTCTCGAGGAAGATCTCGAGCGTGCGCGCGCCGCGTGCCTTCCACTCTTCTCCGAACGATTTGATGCGGATGCCCAGGAACGGCGGCAACGTCCCCTGACGCATGCCGAGCGCCACCTCGAAGGCAGCCTCCTTGGCGACCCGGTCCTCCTCGGGGTCCGGGCGCGCGCCGAAGCCGTCTTCGAAATCGATGCGGAAATCTTCCACTGCCTCGCGCTCGAGCTTGCGCAGCACGCGCTCGTAGACCGTCAACGCCAGCCACGCCGAAGGGTGCTCGCCGCGCAGGGCGCCTGGGTCGCGCTCGTAGAGGGCCGTGAAGGCCGACAGACGGCTGCGATCCACCGCGTGGGACGCGATGAAGCCCACGCCGTAAGCGAACTCGAGCGGGTGCCTGCCATAGGACTCCATGCTGCGCAGGGCGAGCTCTCCCAGGCGCTGCGTGGTGTCGGCCTTGTAAAGCTGGGCGCCGCCGTACACCGTGTGCACTGGCTGACGCGCCGAGCTCTCACCCGGGTAGCGCTGCATGAACGCGCGGTTCTCTCGTCCGAGTTCGGAAAGCGCCGCGTTGCCTGCGTCCAGAATGCTCATCGACTCGCCCTCTTTGCTTGGGTTCGCGTTGCTCGGGTGGCCCTCAACTTCCCCGATAGGTGGAATACCCGTAGGGGCTCAAGAGCAAGGGAATGTGGTAGTGGCCGTTGGGGTCCTCCACCCGAAACAAGATCTCCACGTGCGGATAGAACTCGCTCTGGTGGGTGGCTCGCAGGTAGCTCGCGGTCTCGAAGCGCAGCCGGTAGAGGCCGACGCGCAATGCGCCGATTTCTCCGGCGGCGCCGAGGAAATCGGTGACGCGTCCCTGGGCATTGGTGGTGTGCTGCGCGAGCAGCACGAACTCACCGGCCTCGTCGCGCGCGAGGCTCACGGCGAGCCCGCTCGCCGGGCGTCCGAGAGTGGTGTCGAGCACGTGGGTGGTGATGCCGCTCATGGGCCGAGCTTCTCCAGTCTGAGTGCGGTGATCTTGGCCTGCTCTTCGGCGGCCACCTCCAGCTCGCGCCCACGCTCGTGGGGCAGGCGCGCGCGCAGCAACGCAAGCATCTCGGGGGCGCTCTTGCCGGTGGCGCACACGATGAAGAGGAAGCCGAAGCGTTGCTTGTAGGCCAGGTTTCCGTCGCGCAGGGCGGCGAGGGTCTGTTCACTCGCTCCGTTCACGCCAGCCTGCTCGGCATTCGACCACTGGGCGGAGGAGGCGAACTTTTCGCGCAGCTTGGCGAGGTCGGCGCCGATCTCGGGGTGCTGCGCAAAGGCCTCCAGGTAGTCCTGCTCGGAGAGCTCACGCCACAGGTCGCGCGCCAGCTCGTGGAGTTCGGCATCCGACGCGAAGGGCCTGCGCGCGAGCATGCCTTGTACCCAGCGCTCGGATCCGCAGCAGCGGAAGAGCTCCGCATGGGCCCGTTCCGGCGCGAGCGTGTTCAGATAACGACTGGGGTTAGCCATCGCGCGTGCCCCAGACGCGGAGACGGCTCACGCCGCCATCGGGAAAAATGTTGAGCCGCAGGTGCGTCGCAGGGGCGCCCGCGGGGAGCGCGAAGAAATTGCGCGTGCTCGCCTGCAGCTTGCTCTCGGGCAGGAGCTCGCGGAAGTCGGCGCTGCGGATGAGCTCGGTGATGCGCGGAGTGCCGGCAGCGCAATCGACGAGCTCGATGGAGCAGCGGTCGGGATAGTTGCCCTTGAAGTGGTTGGTGTCGACTTCGATGAACCTGGGCGTACCGCGCGTGGCGAGCTTGACGAGGATCCAATCGTGCCCGGGTTGACGCTTGCGTCGGGTCTCCCAGCCGCCACCCATGTTCTCCGCGCGACCCGGCAAGAGCAGATTGTTCATGGGCCCGAAGAACGCGTCGGAGCAAGCCAAGGCCAGGGCACCATTCTTGAGGGCTGCCAGATCGACCCACTCGGGAGCCACTTGGGCGCGCGTCTCGGCGTCGCGTTCGGTGGGGTCCGCGCTCGCGCCGGCGATCGACCACCAGGGAAGCACGCGCCCATAGACGCGGAAGCGCGCCACGCCACCATCGGGGAAGATGTGCAGCCTCACGTGGCTCACTGGCTCCGCGCCGGAACGGCGGGCGAGAAAGAAATTTTGCGAGTCGGGACGCAACGGCGACTGCGGCAAGAGCTCGTGCCAGGTCATGGCTTCGAGCTCCGCGTAGGACGCGCCCCGCGGCGCGCACAAGCCCTCCACGGCCGCGAAGGGAGGGTGATTGCCGACGAAGTGATGGGTGTCGACGTCGAAGGCTGCGACCTCGCCGAGCGCACCGAGCTCGATGGCGCAGGAGTCGTGACCGGGCACGCGCTTGCGCCGACTCTCCCAGCCGTCCATCCACTTGCCGCGCTCCGTGAACTTGCCCTCGATGAACACGCCGCGTCCGGGCTGCAGCATGTTCTCCATGCCAGCGAAGAAGTCGTCGCTGCAGCCGAGTGCACGACCGCCGAAGTCAGCCGCCGCCAAATCCACCAGACCGAAGAAGCTCGCGCTCGGGGTCGGGTTCACGCGACATCTCCTCGGTGCAAGAGCAACTCACCTCGCGGCGTCTCTGGATGCGATCGACCGTCGAACACCATGTTCCCCCTCAGCCAGGTCTCGTGGATGGTACCGCGCAAGGTCTTGCCCACGTAGGGCGACAAACGATGCTTGAAGAACAACTGCTCGGCGCTCACCGTGCGCTCGGCCTCGGGATCCCAGATCACGAAGTCGGCGTCATGCCCCACGGCGATGGCCCCCTTGCGCGCGCTCAATCCCGCGAAGCGCGCAGGCTCGCGGCTCATCCAGCGCGCCAGCTGCTGCAAGCTCGCACCGCGCGCGGCAGCTTCGGTCCACACCGTGGAGAGCCCGAGCTGGAGGGATGCGATGCCGCCCCAGGCCGCCTGGAAATCCCCGCGCTCGGGGAGCTTGAGGGCTGGTGTGCACGGACTGTGATCGGTGATCACGAAGTCGATGACGCCCTCGAACAAGGCGCTCCACAAGCCCTCGCAGTTTTCGCGCTCCCGGATGGGCGGCGCGCATTTGAAATGCGTCGCGCCGTCCGGGATGGACTCGGCGTGGAGACACAGATAGTGGGGACAAGTCTCGACGCTGATGGGCAGCCCCTCGGCCTTGGCCGCCCGGAGCATGGGCACTGCGCTCGCAGAGGACAGATGCACTACGTGCACGCGGCAACCGGTCTCGCGGCACAGTTCGATCAAGAGCGCGATGGCAGCGTCTTCCCAGGCGCGCGGGCGCGAGGCGAGGTAACCGTGATAGGCGCGCGGATCGGCATGTCCACTCGGCTCTACGTCCGCCCCCAAATCGAGCTCGGCGTGGGCGAGCAACGGCAGCCCCAGCTCCCGCAGCAGGGGCAGCGCCACGCGCAAATCAGCCGCGCTGGCGTTGGGAAACTCGTCGATGCCCGAGTGCACCATGAATGCCTTGCAACCGAGGGCTCCGGCGGCGCGCAGACCGGCGAGCTCCTGCTGGTTGCCCGGCACGACGCCGCCCCAAAATCCGACGTCCACCATGCACTGACCGGCGGCCGCGGCGAGCTTGAGCTCCAGCGCAGCGCGCGTGGTGGTCACGGGCAAGCAGTTTAGGGGCATATCGATCAGCGTGGTGACGCCGCCGGCTGCGGCCGCCTTGGTGCCGGTCTCGAAGCCTTCCCACTCGGTGCGGCCGGGCTCATTCAGGTGCACGTGGCAATCCACGAGTCCCGGCGAGATGGCGAGCCCTCCCACATCGCGCGCGTGCGCGTGCGGGCTCTCGTGCTCGATGATCTCGGTGAAGCGACCGCCCTCCACCACCAGGCTGGCCGGCCGGGTGCCGTCCGGAAACACCACGCGACGACTGAACCAGGCCTGGGTCACGCTCAAAACTCCTTCTCGGCATAGCTGCACAGGCTCTCGAAGTGGGCTTCCTTGTCCTCGAGGAAGAACGAGCGCGTGATGCCCGCCACCAGACGCGGCACCGAATACTTCATGCCCGAGATGCTGGCGCCGCCGAAGCCGAGACTCAGCAAGCAACCGAAGGTGTAGTTGTAGAGATAGGCGAGGTGGGGCGCCGCGCCAGGCTCACGCTCGCAGAACTCGAAGTTCGGACCCAAGTAGGGATGGCGGGAGAGCTCCGCGTTGGCGTCGCTGGCGCTCGGCGTGAAGCGGTCGGCCCAGCGCGCGATGGAGGGTGCGAGCTCGCGTAGCTCGTCGCGCAAACCGAGGTCGGTGACGAAGCCGGTACCGACGATCAAGAAATCACTTTCGAAGGCGCCGTGCTGGGTCTCGAGCACGATGGCGTCGCCACGCAATGCGATGCGTTGTAGCTCGCTGCCTGGATGCAGGTGAAAGCTCGGCCATTGCTGAGCGCGCAGGAAGGTGTCGCGGGGCGGCAGCTGCCCCATGCGCATGATCTGGGAGATGAAGCGCCACTTGTAGTCGTCGGGCAGGTCCCCGAAGTGCTTCAAGAAGCCCACGAACTCGGCCCAGCGATAGGGATTCACGGAGACCAGCTCGCTGCGTCGGAAGAACATCCGCGCTTCGCGTGCCCCGAGCTCGAGCGCCGTGGCCGCGTTGTCGAACGCCGAGGCACCTGCCCCCCAAACCGCCACTCGCTTGCCGCGCAAGGCGTCGAAGTCGATGGGCTGCGAGGTATGTGCATAGTGGCTGGTGGGCAGACCGTGCGTGACCTGTGCCGGTACCTCCCACCGTCCCGATCCTTCGATGCCCGTCGCCAGCACCACGCGCCGCGCCAATAGCTCACGGCTTCCGCCGGCGTCGCGACAAGGCACGCGAAAGGCGCGCTCGGCCGTATCCCAGCGCAGCGCACCCACCTTGGTCTCCGGGCGCACCGGAATCTCGAGCGTGCGCCGGAACCAACTCAAGTAGTGCGCCCAGGCTTCCTTGGGCAAAAGCCCGAGAGCATCCCAGCTGTGCTTCCCGAATTGAGCTTCGTACCAGGCGCGCGGCGTGAGGCTCGGCACGCCCAGATCGGGCCCCGTGAGGTGCTTGGGCGTGCGCAAGGTGCGCATGCGGGCGAAGTTCAGCCAGGGCCCGGCGCGATCGAGGGGGTTCTCGTCCACCACCAGCAAGTTGTCGATGCGTTCGCGCATGAGCCCGAAGGCCAGCGCGAGTCCGCTCTGCCCCGCGCCCACGATCAGCACGTCGAGGATGGGATCGCCCGCTTGACTCCGACGAGAGAGCACACCGCTTCGGCTGGGATAGCCGAGCAGCAGCAAGTCCTCGCGAACGCGGGCAGCGAGCTCGTCGAGCGATGCCTCGCTCGCCATGACCGGGCCCGTCATTCGTGGCCCTCCGAGCGCGCGAGCAGGGCCCGAAAGCGTGGGTCGTCCACCGCCCGCATGTGGCGCGTGCCCGGGCCTGACCGACCGCGTCGCACGGCGATCAGCTCGGCCATGACGCTGACCGCGATCTCTTCGGGTCCGACCGCGCCGATGTCGAGCCCCACGGGCGCGAACACGCGCTCGAGCGCGCGCTCATCGAGCACCACACGTTGGCGCACCGCGATACGCTCGAGCAGCCGAAAGACCTTGCGGCGACTTCCCACCAGCCCGATGTAGCCGGCTTGCGTTTCGAGCGCCCGCTCGAGGACGCTCTCGTCGAGGTGATGGTCATGGGTGGCCACCAGCACGAAGTCGCGCGTGCCTGGCGCCACACGCCGCAGCGCGCTCGCCGGATCGGTGCACTCGCGCGTGCAGGCAGGGAAACGTGCCTCGTTGTTGAGCTCCTCGCGCTCGTCGATGACGGTGACACCAAACCCCACCGCGCGCGCCAGGCCGGCGATGTGGAACGCCACGTGACCCGCTCCGCACAGAACGAGACGCGGCGCGTAGCCGATGGCCTCCACGAAGATTTCCATGCGCCCACCACAGCACATGGCCAAGTCCTGTCCCAGCTCGCGTACCAGGAGCTCGGAGCCGCCGCTTTCGCGCGCCTTTTGCAGCGCTGCCAGCACCGCTTGTTCGATGGCGCCGCCGCCGACGGTGCCCAGGGTGCTGTCGTCCGGCAAGAGCAACATGCGCGCACCCGGCTTTTGCGGGGTGGAGCCGGCGACTCGCACGACGGTGGCGAGCGCTCCTGTTTGACCTTGGGTCAAGAGCTCTAGCAGGGCCTCCGCGACGTCCCTTTGCACCCTTCTACGTTACGCTTTTCGCGCGCTTGCGAGGGACCAAATCAGCTTAAGGCTGCCGGTTAAACGCGCCTCATTGTATGCTGCCGAATATGGCCGTGCGCTTCGTCTTGAACGGCAAGCCCGCCCAGCTGGGAGAGGTCGACCCACACCTCAACCTCTTGACCTGGCTGCGAGAGGCTGGCTTTACGGGTAGCAAAGAGGGCTGCGCCGAAGGCGAATGCGGTGCCTGCGCGGTTGCGCTTGTCGAGGCCAGCATGGAGCCCGGCGCGGAGCCGCATGACGGGCATGTTTCAAGGCTCGTTCCGGTCAATAGCTGTCTCTTGCCCATCGGTGCCGTGGTGGGGCGCGAGCTCGTCAGCGTGGAAGGCGTGGCGGACAGCGACGGTCGCTTGCATCCGGTTCAGGAAGCCATGGTGCAGGGCGGCGGCTCGCAATGTGGTTATTGCACGCCGGGCTTCGTGATCAGTCTGTACTGCGAGTATCACCGTCCCGAGCGCGTGGGCTTCGACGACGAGTGCCTCAGCGGCAACCTGTGCCGCTGCACGGGCTACCGCCCCATGCGCGACGTGGCCAGGGCGCTGGCTGGGACACGCCCGAGCGATCCCCGCCTGCCCATCCTGGATCAAACGCCTCCAGTCGCACCACGCGTCGATCTCGTGTGGTCGGGTGCGCCCTCGCGCGCAGAGGCCCCGGCGCGCTTCCTGCGGCCGCTCGAACTCCACGAAGTGTTCTCGGCCCTCGAGGCCGAGCCTGAGGCCCGCGTCATCGCCGGCGGCACCGACTTGATGGTCGACGTGAACCAGCGCGACTTGAGGGCCCCCCTGTGGATCTCCCTCGAGGGGCTCTCGGAGCTCATGCACCTGCGGAGCACCGCCACGCATTTCGATCTCGGTGCGGGCCGCTCCCTCAGCAGCATCGAAGCGTGGCTGCAGCGCGCGCATCCGGGCGAACTGCCGCTGCTCGAGCAGCTGATGCCGCTGTTCGCCTCGCCGCTCATCCGCAACCGCGCCACGCTCGGCGGCAGCTTGGTCACCGCTTCCCCCATCGGCGATCCCGCGCCCGTGCTGTTGGCCTTGGATGCCGAGCTCGTGCTGCGAAGCGCGCGGGGCGAACGCCACGTGCCTCTGTCGGAGTTCTTCCAGGGTTATCGTCGCTCGGCCCTCACGCCGGGTGAGCTCGTCGCCAGCGTGCGCATTCCGCGCAGCCCGTCCGCCGGGTCCCGAGCCTCCGTCCAACGCTTCTACAAAGTCAGCAAGCGCATCACCGACGACATCTCCACTGTGGCCGGGGCTTTCCTGCTCGAGCGCGACGACGCCGACCGTATCACGCGCCTGCGGCTAGCCTACGCCGGCATCGCCGCGACGCCGCTGATGGCGGTTCAAGCTCAGCGAGCTGCGCTCGGGCGCCCATGGGATCCAGCGACGCGTGCCCAGGTGCTCGAGCAACTCGTCGCCCTCGGGAGCCCCATCGACGACAGACGTGGTAGCGCCGCCTACCGCAAGGCCATGATCACCAGCTTGTTCGAGCGTTTTTGCGCCGAAGTCGACAGCCTGGGGAGCGCGCCATGAGCGAACCTCTACGCGGCTCGGTCGGACGCGCTGTGCCCCACGAGGCCGCGGTGTTGCACGTCACCGGTGCCGCCAAGTACGTGGACGATCTGTTGCCGAGCGCGCTCGCGTCACGCGTCGCCCATGCGTGGCCGGTGCTGTCCACGCAGGCCCATGCGCGCATCAGCGCGCTCGACGCGAGTGCAGCGCGCGCCACGCCAGGTGTGCTGTGCGTCCTCGAGGCGAGCGACGTGCCAGGCGAGAACGACGTCAGCCCCATCCGACGGGACGAACCACTCTTCCCCCGCGTGGTGGAGCACCACGGGCAAGCGCTGTGCTGGGTGATCGCCGAGAGCGAGAGCGCGGCGCGCATCGCTGCCGGCAAGGTCCAGGTGAGCTACGAGTCCTTGCCTGCGTTGCTCTCGCTCGAGCAAGCCATCGAGCAGCAGAGCTTTCTCAGCGAGCCCGAGCGCATGGCCCGCGGCGACGCCACCGCGGCACTCGCCAGGGCCCGCCACCGCTTGCAGGGTGAGCTGTACATCAAGGGCCAAGAGCACTTCTACCTGGAGACGCAGGCCGCCCTCGCCTATGTCGACGAGAGCGATCTCGTTCAGGTTCACTCCTCCACCCAGCACCCCACGCAAACCCAGGAGATCGTGGCGCGCGTGCTCGGTGTGCCGCGCAATCAGGTCGTCGTTCAATGCCTGCGCATGGGCGGTGCCTTCGGCGGCAAGGAGACCCAGGCCAATGGCTTCGCTGCGCTCGCGGCGCTGGCCGCCTTCAAGCTCGGACGTCCGGTGAAGCTCAGGCTGTCGCGTGGTAACGACATGCGAATGACCGGCAAACGCCACCCATTTTTGGCGCGCTTCGACGTCGGCTTCGACGACGACGGCAAGCTCGAAGGCTTGGACCTCGCGCTGTTTAGCGACGGCGGCTACAGCCTCGACCTCAGCGCCCCCATCATGGCGCGCGCGATGTTCCACTGCGACAACTGCTACCTGCTCCCCAACGTGAGCATCGAGGGCCGCGCCTGTCGCACCAACTACCCCTCCAACACGGCGTTTCGTGGCTTCGGTGGGCCGCAGGGCATGGTGATTATCGAGGACATCCTCGACCGGGTGGCGCGACAGCTACGGCTTCCCCCTCACGTGGTGCGCGAGCGCAACTTCTATCGTGAGGGCGACACCACGCACTACGGGCAGCAGGTTAAAGACGCCGAGCGCATCGAGCGCCTCTGGAGTGAGCTCAAGCGCACGAGCCAATTCGAGCGACGGCTCGAGGAGATCCGCGCCTTCAACGCCCAACACGCGCAGCGCAAGCGGGGCATCGCCATCACCCCCGTCAAGTTCGGCATCTCGTTCACCGCCACCTTCTACAATCAGGCCGGCGCACTGGTGCTGATCTACAAAGACGGCACGGTGCAGGTCAACCACGGCGGCACCGAGATGGGCCAGGGTCTGCACACCAAGATCCAGCAAATCGCGGCCCACGAGCTCGGCCTGCCGCTCCGCGCCGTGCGCGTGATGCCGACGCGAACCGACAAGGTGCCCAACACCTCCGCCACCGCGGCCTCCAGCGGTTCGGACTTGAACGGCGCAGCGGTGCAGATCGCCTGCCGCAGCCTGCGCAGCGAGCTCGCCGAAGTGGCCTCCAACCAGCTCGGAGTCCACGCGGATGATCTCGAGTTCGACGCTGGCAAGGTGTACCCGCGGGGCGAGGAGCCGCGCGCGTTGCCATTCTCCAAGCTGGTGGAGCTCGCCTACTACGAGCGGCGCCCACTATTCGCGAGCGGCTTCTATCGGACGCCCGAGATTCACTACGATCCCAAGCTCGGACGCGGCAAACCGTTCCACTACTACGCCTATGGCGCTGCCGTGAGTGAGGTCGAAGTCGATGGTTTCACCGGGCATTACAGGTTGCTCCGCGCGGACCTGCTGCACGACGTCGGAAGCTCCACCTCACCGCTGGTCGATCGCGGACAGGTCGAAGGCGGATTCCTGCAGGGCGTCGGCTGGCTCACCACCGAGGAGGTCGTGTGGAGTTCCCAGGGAGCCCTGGAGAGCGCGGGGGCCTCGACCTACAAGCTCCCCAGCCTCGGAGAGTGTCCCCTCGAGTTCCACGTGCATTTGCTCGAGCGCGCCCACGAGTCCGGTGTGGTGCACGGCAGCAAGGCGGTGGGCGAACCCCCGTTCATGCTGGCCATCAGTGTGCGCGAAGCATTGCGCGGCGCTGCAGCGGCCTTCGGTGTGGAGCAAGGCCCCGTGAGCCTGAGCGTGCCGGCCACCCCCGAGGCCGTGTACTGGGCGCTGACCAGCGTGCGTGGCCGGGGGCGTGCCGCCGAGTGAGCCTCGACGACATCCCCCAAGGGGTTCCTAGTGCGTGTGGCTCTCGCGACCGTACTCGCTGAGCATTTGCACCACACTCTCCACCGACGAGAAGCGATCGAGGGTGAGCCCCTCGAGGTCGAGCGGGATGCCCAGATCCTGATCGATGAACGTGATGAGCTGCAGCAAAGATACCGAGTCGAGCACCTGGCTCAGCGCATCCTCGCCCGGATCGAACTCGGGCTCCATGTTCTCGCGGATATATCCGACGATGCGTTCGTAACGACTCATCACTCTTCTCCCTCTCTTGGTCGCACACGCGCGTCACCGCACGCTCCGACCCCGCTCGACCGGGCGAATTCGCCATGGCGCTTGCGGGACGAGATCTCGAGCACGAGCTGAGGCGAGGTCCCCTCCACGATGACCTCCACGGGCAGATCGTGGCTGATGAAATGAGCCGGACTTGCCGTGACACCATAGGCGCCACTGCAGTGGATTCCGATCACATCCCCGACTTGGAGCTCGGGCAGCATTACCCCTCGCCCGAGCACGTCGATGGTGGTGCATAGCGGGCCGTAGAGATCGAATGCACGAGGCGCGCCTGCAGCCGTGCCGGACTGTGCGCTCACTTTGAATAGACGATAGTTGCGGTGCAACGCCATCCCCAGATGACCACACGCCCCGAGGTGGTGGTTCATACCGCCGTCGAAGGTAGCGATCTCGCTGCCTCGCGAGCGCTTGCGGTTCACCACGCGGGTCAGGTAGATGCCGGCTTCGCCCACCAGGTAGCGACCCGTCTCGAGCAAGAGCTCGGTGTCCGCGAAGCGCGGCTCGGCCTTGAACGCGCGCAGCTGCGGCAGCGCCAGCTCGGCCACCGCGTGGGCGTCCACAGAGCGGTCCTTGTCGTGGTATGGGATGCCGAAGCCGGAGCCGAATACGAGCTTCTGCGGGACGATCCGGTGCCCCTCGCAGAGCGTCCGAAAGATCTCGATGAAGAGCTGATAATTCCCGGCGATGGCGTCGGGCTTGAGGCATTGGGTGCCCGAGTAGATGTGGAACCCCACGAGGTCGAGCCCGGGCAGGTCGAGAATGCACGAGAGCGCCTCGTGGGCGTCCTCCTCGTCGATGCCGAACTGGCACGGCCGACCGGCCATGTTGACGCCGAACCCCTTCGGCACGCGGCTCGGCGCGATGCGCACCAGGATGCGCTGCACCTTGCCGGCCCCCTGGGCGATGCGGCTCAACTCGCGCGCCTCACGCACGGACTCGACCACGACTTCACCGATGGCATGCTCGACCGCGAGCTCCAGGTCCTCGTGGCTCTTGGCGGGCCCCGTGAAGCTGATCTTGTCGGCTGGATAGTCGAGCCCCAGCGCGATGCGCAGCTCGCCCCCCGACGATACGTCGAGCGTGTCGACCCAACTGGCGAGCCGAGACACCACGCCTGGATGGGGATTGCACTTCATGGCGTAGCTCACGCCGAAGAGGCCCTGGAAGGCGGCGCGCAGGCTGTGTACGCGGGTCTGCACGTCGTCCATGAAGTAGACGAAGCAAGGAGTGCCGTGACGAGAGGCGATCTCGTCGAGGAGCTGTCTGCGCTGGTCCATCGTCATCCCGCTGGTTGAGTGTCCGAGAGCATCTGCACGGCTTGTGCCGCGAGGCTGACGCGATCTGGCTTACCGCTGGCGGTGCGGGGCAAGCTCTCCCGCAGGCACAGCAACTCGGGAACCATGTACGAAGGCACTTGCCGCTGCAGGCGCACGCGAAGTTCACGCGCGTCCACCTGGGCCGAAGGTTCGGGAATGACGAACGCCACCAGCTCGGTTCGCGACGCCGTACGCGCGACGATCACCTCGACGCTGGCGACACCCGGCAGGGCCGCGATCTGATTGCGTACTTCGCCGGGATACACGCGATTGCCCTGGATCTTGGCCATGTCATCGCGACGACCGCTCAGGTACAGATAACCCTCTGCGTCCAGATAGCCGATGTCGCCGGTGAAGATCACCTTGGGGCTCGGATCCGCGGGGCCGTGCCACGGGTTCTCGCGCAGCTTGCGCTGCGGATCGCTGCCGTCGAGATAGCCGAGCATCACACCGAGCCCGCTGTGCACCACTTCGCCGGACTCACCAGGCTCCGCGAGCGTTCCATCGTCACGCGCGATGTACAGGTGCACTCCCAGGAAGGGACGTCCGACGCTGCCCGGACGGCCCGCATACTCGTCGGGACGAAGCGAGCTGGCCCGGAAGGCCTCGGTTTGACCGTAGGTCTTGAAAATCTGGATACCGCGCGCCACCGCGGGCAGACGCTCGTGCTGGGCCCGCGTCATATCTCCGCCCGAGACCGTGATGTAACGCAGCTTGCGGTGCGCATCGGCGCGATCGAAGGCCCCCCCTTCGCGCATCAAGTCGGCCCAAATGGAGGGCACACCCGAGATGCCCGTCACGCCGCGCGCAGCACTGACCCGCAAGATGTCGCGGGGCAGCCACGAGTCGAGCACGACGAGCTCCGCGCCCACCGTGATGGCCGAGAGGAGCTGATTGAGCCCGACGTCGAAGGAGAAGGGCAGCACGTTGAGCAGCACGTCCTGCTGGGAAAGCCCATACCAGGCCACCTCCGCCAACGCGCGCGCCCGCAGGTCCGCGCAGCTGATCAACACGCCCTTGGGCAGGCCCGTGGAGCCCGACGTAAACAGGCAAGCGCCCGCACGCTGAGGCGTCTCGTGCCCTTCCGGCATGTGCGTGGTCGCCACGGGCGTCCATGACTCGGTACACTGCTGGGCAGCAAGGCGCTCGTAGGCCTTGCGCGACAGGCGGGACAGCTCGGCCTCGCCGAGGACCAACCAGCGCGTGCCGAAGAGCGGAGAGTCGTCGCTCAGCTCACCGCGCAGCGCATTCAGGCCAACCTCGTCGATCAGGGCGCATGGCGAGCGGGTGGCCGCCACGATGTGCTCGATCTGGGGGATGCGCAGCTTTTGGTTCACGCAGCAGAAGGCGCGACCGACACTGAGCGCACCGAGCATGGCCGCCGCCGCATCGGCGCCACGCGCCAGGCACAGCGGCACCACCTGTCCGGGCTGGGTGCGGCGGTCGAACAGCTGGGCAAAGGCGCGTACCCGTTGGAGCAGATCGGCGTAGCTGGTCTCGTCGAAGCGACCATCTCCCAGGTGCACCGCGATCGCCGTTTTCTCCGCTTGTTCGCGCGCGTGACGTTCGAGTAGGCCGAGCCATGCGCCGTGCGCGGAGGCCTCCATGCTACTCACCGTCCGCTCCTTCCGTGGTGGCCCCGCCCCGAATCTTGCGCAGGCTGGGACGAGCCTCCGCGGAGTCGCTGGCGTTCAGGCGCAGACGACTGGCGTCGGCAGTCGACCGGGCCGGCACGCCGATGGCGATGGCGCCCGGCGGCACATCGGAGATGACGAGGGAGTTCGCTGCGACGCGGGCCCCTTGCCCGATGGTGACACCGCCCAACACGCTGGCGTTACAGCCGATGAAGACGTCGTCCTCGATGACGGGCGCTTCGGGCCCCATATTGCTGCCGATGGTGACACCGTGCATGACGCCGACGCGATTACCGATGACGGCCTCTGGATGAATGGAGACGGCCCCGGCGTGGACGATGTGAAAGTCCGCTCCAATTTGGGTCGTACACTCCAGATCGACGCCGGTGAAGAAGGTGACGATGGGCTTGATCTGCCCGTAGGCCAGGGAGCACGTGCGTCGCCACACGGGGTTCTCCCGGTGCATGGACCAGCGACCAAAGCGATACACGACCAGTGCCCAAAAGCCTCCGCTGCGCAGGGAGTGACCGTGGCACCGAAAGTCGCTTGCGATTTCCTCGAGCATGCCAACCGTCCGGGTTCGAGCGCACGCTTGCGCGCGCCATACCAGCAGAGCGCGCGGTGGCGCCCAGGCAGAACGGCGCATACCGCATCGTCCGTTGCCTCATCCAGGCTAACACGCTTAGGAAGCTCAGGTAATCAGAGCTCCCTTCAAAACATCGGTTTTTGGCGGCTAAAAGCGTGCGAACACGTGCGGACACGCGCATCAAGCGCGCTTCGATTCGCGCGGCACGCCGGTAGCCCTTTCGTTGCGCAGGCTCGATTGCGGATTCAGGAGCTCAAGCCTTGGCGCGAGCCAAGCGCAAGGGCGCCACACTGTTGCTCATCGGACTGCGCGCGAGCTTCTCTTCGACCATCGCGTCGGCGATTTGCTGACTTGGGCAGCCGGCGGCTTCGGCGCGCTCCAGGATCTCCAAGATGGTGTCGTAGATGCGCTCGGTGCGGCTGCGTACCTTGAGTGGGTCGTAGCCCATCGTCTCCTGAGCGACGTGGATCAACCCTCCAGCGTTGATGGCGTAGTCGGGCGCGTAGACGATGTCGCGCTCCCGCAGCTGCTCGCCATGCCTCGACTCCGCGAGCTGATTGTTGGCCGCGCCGGCGACCACCTTGCATTTCAACTTGGGGATGGTGTCGTCGTTGAGGGCTCCGCCGAGGGCGCAGGGAGCGAACACGTCGCAGTCGACGCGATAGATCTCGTCGAGCGACACGGCACGGGCAGCGAACTCCTGCACCACGCGCTCGACCTTGTGGGGATCGACATCGGCCACGGTCAGACGTGCTCCGCGGTCGCGCAGCTCTCGGCACAGGTGATAGCCGACGTTGCCCACGCCCTGCACAGCTACGTGGACGTCGACCAGCGAGGTCTTACCGAGCGCGAAGCGCACCGCGGCCTCGAGCCCGCGACGAACTCCCAGCGCGGTGCTCGGAGAAGGATCGCCGCTTCCGCCGTGGCTCTGGGCGGCGCCGGTCACGTGCCGCGTCACCGAGCGGATCACGGCCATGTCCTCGAGGGTCGTGCCGCTGTCTTCGGCGGTGATGTAGCGGCCGCCGAGTTCGTCGACGAAGCGCCCGAAGGCACGGAACAAGTGGGTGCGATCGAAGGCCTGGTGGGGCCGCATGATCACGCTCTTGCCGCCGCCGAAGGGGACCCCAGCCAGCGCCGCCTTGTAGGTCATGCCGCGCGAGAGGCGCAGTGCGTCGCGCAGCGCATCCCGCTCGTGGGCGTATTCGATGAAGCGGCAACCACCGAGCGCGGGGCCCAACCGCACGTCATGAATCGCGACGATCGCGCACAGCCCCGACGCAGCGTCGCGCTTCACATGGAGCTCCCCGAAATCGTGCTCGGCCATCTGCGCGAACCATTCCATGGCGTGTACTCCTTGTTCTGTTTGAGCCGGCCTCACCTCGTTCCACTGCTGGCGGAGCCGCTCCACTCGATCATCTAACCCATGCCCGTCCGGAGGCATGAGTGGACTCACAAGGGCGAGAGGAAGCGCGCTCGCGCGGTTGCATGCCGGCGTACCAAGCGCGCACCCCACCCGCGCAGGTAAGCGGCGCATGACTCGCCGCGTAAACACCGAAGATTCGGCGAGTTGTGAGGTTCGGCGCGCTGGCCATGCCGCAGCCCGGGCCGCTTGCCCAGGCTTCGCCCGGGGCGCCTGGATCCCCCGACTCCCCCTTTTTTTGTGGGTCTTTGCCCCCTGCCGTTAGGCTTTGTCCCACAGGTTCGAGCGCGCGGAGGGGCGCGCCCAGCAAAACGAGGTGTTCCGTGCGCGAAATCCTGCTCTCCGCCCGTGACCGATCCGTCCTGCGTCGGCTCGTGCGCATGCCCTGCCAAGTCGTGGAGGAAGAGTGCTTCTCCTTGCTGGCGAGCGAGACCCTCGACGTCTCCGTAACCGGGATGCGCGTGCGCGCGATCGTGCCGGCCGCCGTGGGCACCAAGGTGCTCGTCTCGTTTCGCGTGCCAGGTTCGAGCCTCTACATCGACGTGGACGCAGAGGTCGTGCGCGTACTCTGGGGCCGTCGTAAGGGCGACCAGTGCTCGGCGCTGGGCCTGCGCTTTCTGAACCTATCCCGGATCGACCGCGCCATTCTGGGTTCGCGCCTGCAGGGCCTGCCGCCGCCGCGCCCCGAGCGCGAGCTGCGCTTCGACTACGCGAGCACCGTGCTCTCGCTGTTCAATTCGAGCATTCGCTCGAGCTTCCGTGCGAGCACCGCGCCCCTGGCGCGCAGCCTGAGCGGACTCGCTGCGGCCCCGGGCTGATCGCAGTTCTACATGGATCGCGTCGAGCCAGGGGAGCATCGCCACGGCCTCGGCCTCAGAGCCCAGATCCTCCTGGCACTCGGCACGGCCTTCTTGCTGTCCTTTACGGTGCTCGGCGTCATCGTGGTGCAGCTCGCCCACAAGGCCCAGGACGTCGAGCGCAGCCGTCGCGGTCTGGCGCTGTCCGAGGCGCTCGCGGTCACCATGCAGGCAGCGCGCGACGAGCTCGACGAGCGAGAGACCATCGAGCGCTTGCTGGGTCGCGCCGACATCACAGGCCTCGAGCTCGTCAACCTCGACGGGACCCGGCTCGCTGCCGGCAGCCGACCGGGCAAGGCCGCCGCCATGACCACGCTGGCCGACGGCCGTGTGCTCGCCCTGTGGAGCGCGCCGCTCGACGCCGAGGCGACCGGCCCCTTGGGCCGCCTCTTGCGCCTCTACTTGCTCTTGACCGGTGTGCTCATCCTGATCATCGCGTACGTGGCGTTGACGCGCCTGATCGTGCGGCCTGTCGAGGACCTAACGCGCGCCTCGGAGCGCCTGGCGAGCGGCCCCCTGAGTGGTGCCCTGAGCACGGCGGCGCCCGTGGCTGGCGCGGCCGAAGTCGCTCGTTTGGCCATTAGCTTCAACCGCATGGCGCGCGATCTGCGCGCCGACCGCGCGGCCCTCGAAGCGCGCCTGGCCGAGCTCGAGCGCGCCACGCGAGAGCTGCGCTCCACGCAGGACCAGCTGATCCGCAGCGAGAAACTGGCCAGTGTGGGTCGACTCTCGGCCGGCGTGGCCCACGAGAATCGGGAACCCCTTGGCGGCCATCCTGGGCTTCGTGGAGCTCCTACAGGCAGGCGGGCTCGAGCCTTCGGACGAGCGCGAGTTCCTGCGCAGGGTCAAGAGCGAGGTCGAGCGAATCCACCGCATCATCCGCGAGCTGCTCGACTACTCGCGCGCCGAACCCGTGGCCCAAGCCGACGAATCGAGCGACCTGGCCCACGTGGTCGAAGAATCGGTCAAGCTGGTGGCGCCGCAGAAGGACCTCCGCAACATCACCATCGAGCGGCGTTTCGCCGAGCACACCTCCCGCGTACGCGGTGCGGAGGGCGACTTGACCCAACTGGTGTTGAACCTACTGCTCAACGCGGCCGACGCCGTGAACGGAGACGGCTCGATCCTCATCGAGCTGAGCGAGCCCGCCGAGCAGCCGGACCAGGTCGTGCTGGCGATCAGCGACAGCGGCTGCGGCATCCCCGAGGCGCTAAAAGACAAGCTCTTCGAGCCCTTCGTAACCAGCAAGCCGCCCGGCAAGGGCACTGGCCTCGGGCTCGCGGTGTCTCACGCCATCGTGCTGCGCCTGGGCGGCAGTATCCGCGGCGACAATCGAGCCTCCGGCGGGGCGCGCTTCGAGGTGCGTCTCCCCAAGCGGCGCTGAGCCCGGTCGCGGACTAATATTCCAGGTTCGCATGACCCCCGAGCTCGAAGCCAAGCTCGACAACCTCCCTGCCGCGCCCGGCGTTTACCTGTTCAAGGGTAAAGGCGAGAGCGTGCTCTACGTGGGCAAGGCACGCAGCCTCAAGAGCCGCGTGCGCAGCTATTTCCAGGCTGGCAGCAGCGACACCCGTTTTTTCATCACGCGCCTCAACCGCGAGCTCGTCGACATCGAGACCGTGGTGGTCGGCACCGAGAAGGAAGCGGCGCTGCTCGAGAACACCCTGATCAAGCAGCACCAGCCTCGCTACAACGTGAAGCTGCGCGACGACAAGGAGTACCTCTCGTTGCGGCTCGACCCCAAGGCCGCCTGGCCGCGCCTCGAGGTGGTGCGGCGGCCCGCGCGCGATGGCGCTCTCTATTTCGGCCCCTACCACTCGGCCACCGCCGCGCGCCAAACCCTGCGCGTGGTCAACCGTCACTTCCAGCTCCGCACCTGCACCGATCACGATTTCGATTCACGGGTGCGCCCCTGCCTGCAGTATCAAATCAAGCGCTGCGCAGGCCCCTGCGTGTTCGAGGTCGACCGCGCGCGCTACGGCGAACAGGTGCAGGACGTGGCGATGTTCCTGGACGGCCGCCACGACGAGCTGTCTCATCTGCTCGAGCAACGCATGAAAGACGCCGCCGCCACGCTCGACTACGAGCGCGCCGCCGAGCACCGCGATCAGCTGCGTGCCATCGAGCGCGTTCGCGAGCAGAACCGGGTCGCGCTGGTACAGACCAGCGACGAAGACGTGATCGGTCTATTCCGCCAGGCCGATCAGGCCGAGGTGGCCGTGCTGCAGATTCGGGCGGGCAAGCTGACCTCGGTGCGCACCTTCGGACTCAAGGACGTGAGCGCCCCGGACGACGAGGTGTGCGCCCAGTTCGTGGCCGAGTACTACGCCCCTGGCAGCTTCATCCCGGAGGAGGTCTGGCTGCCCCTCGAGGTCGAGGCCATGGACGGTCTGGCGGAGATGTTGGCCGAGCTGCGCGGCAAGAGCGTGCGCGTGCTCGCCCCCAAGAAGGGCCCGCGCGCCGAGCTCGTGCAGATGGCCCGCGACAACGCGAGCCATGCGTTCCGCGAGAAGCTGCGGGCGAGCGAGGACGTGCAGAGCCGGCTCGGCGCCCTCAAGGAGCGGCTGCGACTGCCCCGCCTGCCCTTGCGCATCGAGTGCGTCGACGTGTCGCACACTGCTGGCACCGACACGGTAGCCTCCATCGTGGCCCTCGAAGAGGCCCAACCGGATCGCAAGCGCTACCGCAGCTTCCACGTGAAGCGCGTGTCGGGAGGCGACGACTACAGTGCGATGTACGAGGTCCTTTCGCGCAGATTCCGGCGTGGGCGCGAACGTGAAGCAGGCTGGGAGTTGCCGGACCTGTTGGTCGTGGACGGCGGTCGCGGACAGCTCAACGTGGCCCAGCAAGCGCTGAGGGATCTTGGCGTCGAAGATCTCCCGCTCGCTGCCCTGGCCAAGGAAAAGCCCAATGTGCTCGGCGAGAAATTGGTCGACCGCGTCTACCTGCCTGGCCAGAAGAACCCCATCGAACTGCGCGAAAACCACGCGGCACTCGGCATCCTGGCGCTCGCGCGCGACGAGGCGCACCGCGCCAGCAACGCCTTGCGCACCAAGCTCGGCAAACGCCGACGCATCAAGAGCAAGCTCGACGAAGTGCCCGGCATCGGCCCCAAGACGCGCGCTCGCCTACTCAAGGCATTCGGCTCGGTGCGCTCCATCGAAGAAGCCGACGCCGCAGCCCTGCGCGCAGCGGGTGCCACGCATCAACAGGCGGCGGCCATCCTGCGCACGTTCCACGGACCGTTGCTACCGAGCGAGGCCAACGCGCCGGTGGACCCCGCGTTGGGAGAGCGAGCCGTGGAGCTGCCAAGCGAGGACGAGAGCACGAGCGAGACCGAACGCAGCGCGGAAGACGACGCCGTGCAGAACGCGTTCTCGCGCGACGACGACGGCGCCTGATTTTCGTTTCGCGCTGAAATTGGCGGGCGTACAATCGCACTCGAGCCCTTCGATTGGCATCGCGAAGCGTCAGCGTCGTATCGTTGCTGTTCTTCGGACTCGCCTGCGCACTGCAGGCCGGCGTGCTCTCGTCGCGCACGCGAGCACAACGTGAGGACGCCACGCAGTCTCCAATCGGAGGCATCGCTGCCAACGGTTTGTGCGGCACGGTGTACGCCGAGTTCCCGCGCTGTCCGGCCTACCTGGCGAGCGCCGCCGCCAGCGCCGGCTACGGCTTCACCGAATCACTCGGACCGACCGCAGGCTCCCATCGACGGATCGCCGGTAGCGTCGCTGTCGCCTTGATCCCGCTCGATTGGCTGGGCCTGTCTCTGCGCCTCGACGGCCGCTACGACCGCCACCCACCCGATGCGGATGGCCCCGACAGCACGATGGTGGGAGACCCGCGCGTGCAGCTGCGCGTGGGCCGCGCGCTCTCGAGAGCCAAGCTCGCAGGCGGTGCGTCTCGAGATGTGTGGTCGCTCGGAGCGAGCAGCGTGCTGTGGATCCCCGGTACCCGAGCTCCTTCGCTCGATCTCGCTGCCACCAGCTTGGACCTGAAGGTCTTGGCCTCCTACCGCCCACCCGCGACGCGCTGGGCGCTGATCGCCAACCTGGGCTATCGCATCGACCACAGCAGCGCGAGTGCCCCGCATGATCTGCGGCGCCTGCGCGATGGCGATCGGGTGTCTCTCAATCTGAGCGACTCGGACGCACTGTTGATGGCCCTGGCGGGAACCTGGCGCGGGGGGCAACGGCTCGAAGGTTTCTTGGAAGCCTCCGCCGACGTCTTGCTGGGTCCGCGCGCTCCGGACGTTCGTAAGTCGCCGCTGCGCGTGAGCCTGGGAGCTCGCTACCATGTCTCGGCCAGCCTCCAGCTCGAGTCCTCCCTGAGCGTGAGCTTGAGCCAACGCCCGAGCCTGGCCGCGAGCGCCCCCCTGGCCCCCATCGATCCGCGTGCCTATCTGAGCTTGGGTCTTCGCTACGGCCACGCGGCTCACCCCGTTGCAGGCAGCCCGAGGTCCAACCACTCACCCGCGCCGCCCCCCCAGGCCGAGGCCCCCGCGCCGGTCGCGTCCCTGCAAGCACAGCTCGCCCCGCCGCCCTCCCCTCAAGTATCCCTGGAGACCACATTGTCAGGTGTGGTCCTCGATGCCGACGCGGCCCCGTTGCCCGAGGCGCGCGTGGTGCTCAAGGTCGATGGGTCCACGCGGGAGTTCATCAGCGACGGCCAGGGCCGCTATGCCTTCCCTCGAACGCCGTTCGGTTCCGTCGAGCTGCAGATCTCGGCGGCCGGCTTCGTGACGCAGGACCTGAAGGTCGCGCTGGGTCCCGAGACGGCGCCGCTCGAGGTTCACATGATCGAGGCCGTGAGTCAGACCGGGCTGCTCCGTTGTGTGACGCGCACGTTCGGGAGCGATGCCCTGCGCGCCAGTATCTCGGTGCGCTCAGCGGACGGGAGCGAGGTCGCCAAAGGTGAGTCCGACGAGCAGGGGCTGTACGAGATCCAGCTCCCACCTGGGTCCTATCAAGTTATCATCACCGCAGCAGGCTACCGCCCGCATCGTCGCACCGTCAGCGTTTCGACCAACGGCGTCGCGATCTTGAACTTGGACATGCGCGAACTGTAAAAGCAAAGCGCCCGAAAGCTTGGGTTACGTGGTGTTACGTTCGAACTTCGCTCTTGTGATCTTGCTCGTAGTGCTGGGATGGGCCGTGAGCTTCAGCGGCTGCGGCAGCTGTCACGACGAACCGCCTGCCGTGGCCACGCTGATCGAGGCCAAGGGTCCCGGCGTGGAGCGCGACTTCGCCGCCCAGATCCATGACTGGCAGATCGCCCAGGTGGGCGCGCACTTTGGGCTCGGAGACGGGGTACGCACCGGGAACCAGGCCGCCGCTCGCCTCACCCTGATGGACCAGACCCAGCTGCAGCTCGCGCAGAACACCACCCTGCGCTTCATGGTCGATCAGGCCCAAGCGGGAGAGCAGGCCATCAACGTCGAAGCGGGCGCCGTGTCCATGCGCGTCGGCCAAAAGGACCTGATGCTGCGCACGCAGATCGGCCTGGCCAAGCTGGTCGCGGGCACCGAGATCACGCTGCGCAGGTCCGGCGACGAACTGGACTACGACGTCGCGCTCGGTGAGGCCCAGTTCCGAACCGCCAGCGGAGAGTACAAGGTGCTCAAAGCGGGCGAGAGCCTGGAGGTCGGCATCGGAATGGCCGTGTTCTCCAAGGCCGAACCGCCGACCGATCCTGTGGTGGAGCCGATCGATCCTGGGGCCATCGTGGCCACGGTGAAGGGCAAGGGCGCACGCTCGCGCCAAGCCGGAGGCACCTGGACGCCGCTCGCGGCGGGTCAACATGAGCTGGCCCCCGGCACCGAGCTGCGCCTGGGGCGCGGTGACCGCGCCGACGTGAGCCGGGGCGATCAGCGCGCCAACCTGCGCGGTTCGGGCGAGTTCGTGGTCGGCTCGGGCGCCGCCCTGGTGGAAGCTCGCACCGGCGACCTCACCCTGGTTGCAGACCAACAAGATCTGCAGGTGCTCGTGCCCGGAGGCTCCATCGTGGTGCGCGGCGGCAAGGGTGGCAGCGAGGCCGTGGTGAGCATCGGAGAGGACGATGCGAACATCGCCCTCAAAAAAGGCGCCGCCTCCGTCGACATTCTGGGCATGCAGCGCGAGCTCGAAGCGGGCGAGCAGCACAAGTGGGAGAACCCCAACGCCGAGGGCGCCGAGAAGCCCATCGTCGCCGAGGCCACCTACTTCAACCTGGGAACGCGCGCGGGTGAGTCGTTCGTGCTGCACGCACCCGAGGTCCCCGCAGCGGTGCACTTCGATTTCGGCGGGCGTTGCCCCGGCGAAGGCGTGATCGAACTCACAGGACCACGAACCCGGACGCGCGGTAAGGGCGCCGCCAACGTGGTGATCCCAGCCATCGCGACCCCATACACCTTGCGCTGCTTCGACGAGAGCGGTGGTCTCGGCAAGGTCGTCGCGCGCGGCACCGTGCAGGTGCTCAACGACGCGGGCACACGACGCTTACCAGCCAAGGCCCCGACGTCCTTCGTTGAGGCAGACGGGCGCACGTACACCATCTACTACCAGAACCAACTGCCGGAGATCAGCGTGCGTTGGCCGAACGCCCCGGCGGGGAGCGCCTTCGATCTCATCGTCGATGGACAGCCCACGCGGGTCGCCCGCGCCGAGCACTTGTTCACCTCCGGAAGCCTCAAGGATGGATCACACCAGCTGAGCTTTCAGGCCGGCGACAGACGTTCGCGCACGACCACGGTGGAAGTGCGTTTCGACAATGCGGCGCCAAAAGCGAGCCTGACCAGCCCGATAGATCGGGGCTTTAAGCCAGGAGATACGGTTACAATCGAGGGCGTGGCACTCGAGACCTGGAAAGTCAGCGTCGAAGGCGGACGCGTCAGCGTGGACGCCGATGATCGCTTCGTCGGTCAGGTAGCGAGTGCCGCGGACCGACCCGACATCGCGGTGCGACTCGCGCACCCACGCTTGGGCGTTCACTACTATCTGAGGCGTGCCGCTGGATCCCCATGAGAACTGAGCCGTTGAGTTCGACCGAGAACCTCGTCGGGAGCGTATTGCTCGGTCGCTACCGCATTGTGCGCGAGCTTGCCAAGGGCGGCATGGGCGTGGTGTACCTCGCACGCGCGGAAGGTGCGGTCGGGTTCGTCAAGCCCGTGGTCGTGAAGCTGGTGTTGCCCGAGCATGCGAGCGACGAGCGCTATCTCGGCATGTTCGTGCGCGAGGCCCAGATTCTCTCCGGCTTGCGCCACCCGAGCATCGTGGACGTGATCGAGTTCGGCGAAGAGGCCGGCGGCTACGTCATGGTGCTCGAGTACGTCCGCGGTTACCACCTCGGGCAGTGGAGCAAGTACCTGCGCAAGAAGGGACGCGAGATCCCCACTGAGATCTTGCTCCTGCTGATGATCGACGTGCTCGAGGCGCTGCACAAGGCGCACAGCATGGTGCATCCGGACGGAACGCCGATGCACATCGTGCACCGCGACGTGTCTCCCTCGAACATCCTGCTCGACGACGACGGCCGCGCGCGCTTGCTCGACTTCGGCGTGGCCCGCATGCGCGGCGGCGGCGTGGACTATCAGACCCAGGTACGCAGCTTCGTCGGCAAGATCACCTACTCCGCGCCCGAGATGTTCGCGGGCGTCGAAGCGACGCCGCAGAGCGACATCTACTCGTGCGGCGTGGTGCTGCACGAGATGATCTTCGGGCGCAACGTGTTCAGCGGGAAGAACCAGGCCGCTACCTTGAACCTGGTGCTCAACCACACGCCCGAGGCGGTGGAGGACCTGCGCCCGGGTATCCCCGCGGGGCTCGACGCCATCCTGCGCAAGGCGATGGCCAAGAACCCCGAAGACCGCTTCGAGAGCGCGCGCGACTTCGCGCTGGCGCTGCGCGGACTGCAGCGTGAGTACGAGAGCGAGCTGCGTGCCCACTTCGCCGGCTTGCTCAAGAACGACTTCGGCGAAGAGATGGCGCGCCTGCTCGGCATCGAATCGCTGAGTGCACGCGACGACGCCTGGCGGCGGCTGAGCCTGCCTCCGGCACCCACGGACAACGATCAGCGCACGATGGCGGTCGACTTCGAGGAAGCCCTGGGACAGGAGGTCCCGTCGGCGGCCTCGGTGCCGGGCCTCGGTCGTCCGCGCCAACTGACGGGCCGCAACTCCGCCGTGGCGCTCACGCCAAGCCCCAGTACGGAGCACACGGTGCGACGCCCGACCGGACGCACTGGATCGCATCCGATTCCGACCGGACGTACGGGCGCGCATCAAGCGGTCAACATGGGACGCAGCGGCGGCTACGCGGTGCCGCCCGTCATGCCCGAGCCGCCACCCATGAATCGCGTGTCCACGGAGACCAACCTGCAAGCAGCGCCCGCGCCGGCTTCGGGCTCGAGTAAGTGGCTGTTCTTGGCGCTCGGTGTGGTCGGTTCGCTGGCGGTGGTGGCCATCGCGCTGTCCCTCACGCGCAGTCAGACGCCCGCGCCCAGCATGCCGCCCATCCGCGTGGTCGCCGAATCCACACCCGCACAAGCGCCGGTGGTGCAAGCGCAGCCGCAGGAAGAGACCACGACCGGGCGCACCGAGGCGCCGACGCAGCCCGAAGAGACTACGCGCAAGCCGAGGAAGCCCGCGGCGGCGACCGAGCCGGACCCGGCCGGACTCACCAAGGCGTTTCGCAAGCAGCAGGGCAAGATCGAGGAGTGCTTCAAGACGCACACCGCGGGGGTCCAGGGCATGCCGCGCATGCAGCTCGGGTTCGATCTCGACGCGAGCGGCAAGATCCTCAGGGTGAACGCGGAGCCTGCCGGCATCGCCAGCACTCCGCTCGGCAAGTGCTTGCAGGACGTGGGCAAGGCGACGCGCTTCCCGGGACAAGGGCAGCCCGTGTCGTTCGCCATCCCCATCACCGCGAGCCGCGGCGCAGGCGGTTGAACGACGCGCGATCACCTGCGTGATCGCGCGTCGGCTTTCAGCGCAAGCCGTACTTGGCCAGGCGTCGCAGCATCTGATAGCGCGACATGCCGACGGTGCGCGCGGCGCGCGAGACGTTGCCGCCCGACTGCTCCAGCGCTTCCACCAACTTGAGGCGCTCCTGATCCGCGTGACGCTCGCGGATCACACCGAGCGAGGGCGGCGGAGCGTTGCCAGCCAGTCGAAGCTGGTTGCCGAACTGGGCGACCCCTGTCGACACGAGGCCACTACGCGGAGCGTTCGATCCGTAGCCGGAACGCCCCTGGGTCTCCGCGCGATAGCGCATCAACACCGGGAAGTCGTCGAGGTTGAGCGTGTCGTCCTCACGATGAAGCCAGAGCGCCTCATCGATCATCGCACACAGCTCACGCAGGTTGCCCGGGAACGGATAGGTCGAGAGTGCCTCGCGCACCTCGGCGGACAGAATCGGCCGGTTGCGCCCGTGCGCTCGCGCGCGCTGGGTCGCGTACCGATCGGCCAGCAAGAACACGTCCTCACCGCGATCCTTGAGCGGAGGAACCTCGAGCATCATTCCCTCGAGGCGCTGGCGAAGGTCCGCACGGAAGCGTCCCTCCTCCACGGCCTGCGCGAGATCTCGCGAGGTCGCCGCCACCACACGCGCGGTGAACTTGCGCGACGTGGTGCCGCCGGCGCGCACGTACTCGCCTTCCTCGAGCAGACGCAGGAGCTTCTGCTGCAAGGACGCGTCGAGCTCGGTGACCTCGTCGAGGAAGAGCGTGCCCCCCTGCACGGCTTCCACGCGACCCGGACGCGCGGCGGCGCCCGGGTTGCTCGCGCTCGGCTCCTGGCCGAACAGCTCGACGTCGAGCTGCGACGGCGCGACGCTCACACAGTCCACACCGACGAAGGGCTCGCTGGAGCGCTTCGAGCGGAAGTGCACTGCCCGCGCCAGGACACCCTTGCCAACGCCGCTTTCTCCCGTGATGAGGAGTGCGGTGTCGTCGGCGCCGGCCAAGCCGTCGAGGCGTGACCTGAGGCGTTCCATGGCGGGACTATCGCCGAGCAGCGTGAATTCGATTTTCGGTGACCACTCCGCTTGCGCTTCCGCCACCAGGCGACGCAAGAGGGCGTGTTCGATGGCGCGCTCCACGCGCAAGAACAGCGCGCGTGGCTCGGCACCACGGTCCACGGAATCGAATGCTCCCTGATTCAGGGACTGCTCGTGCGAACCGGCATTTTCGCCGATCAGCACGAACACGCTCTGACCGAGCTGCGACCGCAGCTCGTCCATCAACGCTAGCCCCGAGCCGTCTGGAAGGCGCTCACTCAGCACAATTACGTCGGGTGAGAAGGAACTCACGCGCGTCCTTGCACTTGCGGCGTCACTTACTGTGACCACTTCGTGCCCCCCGCTGCTCGCTTCGCGCGCAAGCAAGGTGGCAGCCCCGACATCACTGTCGATGATGAGTACTCTGGCGGACATAACGACGCTCGAGCGCAACTACCTTCCGCCTCCCCCAACGTGCGGAACCGCGCTCGCCTATCGCTCACACACTAGCATGCGTCGCTCAGTCGCCAGGTGATCGACGGGCACATCGTGCGTTGTCGCAGGGACTTCCGCGAGCAACTGAAGCTCAAAACAGAGGCCGACACGTACCGCATTCGGCAGCCCTGGCAGGAAGCGATCGTAATAGCCCTGCCCAAATCCGAGACGTTGTCCCCACGTGTCGAAGGCAAGCCCTGGAACGAGCACCAAGTCCACACTCGTAAGCTCGATTGCCTGCGCGGTTTCACGCGGCTCTTTCACCATGAAATGCGTTTCCACGAGCTCGTCGCCAGGTTCGTAGCGCGCGAGCTCCAACGTTCCCGTGTTGGCGACGAAGCGCGGCAATCCGACAATCTTTCCGAGCGCACAAGCCCGCTCCACGAGCGCACGCGGATCGATCTCGAAGCGCAGCGCGGAGTACGCCGCTACCACCTTGGCGCGCTTAAAATTTCCGCTTTCGATCAGCTGCTCGCACATCGCGAGCGAGAAGCGCTGTCGAGTCTCGGCCACGAGGGTTCGACGCAGTGCGGCGACGCGTCGACGAAGCTCTTCCTTCGCCGCGACTCGGAGGGCTTCGATCTGTTCGGGGGAGTAACCAGGTATTTCGGTCATGGGCGCAGTCGCTCGAGTGTGTGCAGCGCTCGCTCAGGCGTCGAGCGGGTAACGCTCGCTAAGCATCGAGCGGGTCGCGCTCGCTAGCATCGAGCGGGTAGCGCTCGCCAACATCGCGCGGGTAGCGCTCGCCGACATCGAGCGGGTAGCGCTCGTTAGCATCGCGCGGGTAGCGCTCGCTAGGCATCGAGCGGCTGCACCATGTCTTCGGCGAGGCGCGCGTCGATACGAGCGATGGCGTGCGTAAGTGCGCGGCGGGTGGACTCCTCCAGGGAACGCGAACGTGTCTCCGCGTTCTGCCAGTCGTCTGCCAAGCCCAGCGCCACCATCACCAGGAGCTGCGCTGGCGTGGCGCGCGCGAGGGCCTTGGGGCCGAGCGCCCGAACGCGCTCGTTGACGATGTCGGCCAGCTTACGCAGGTGCGCCTCATCGGCGTCCACCTGCATGCGATAGGAGGCCCCTGCGATGTCGAGCGTGACCGTATTCTTCACAGGGCATCCTCCAGCCTAGATCCGCGCACACCAACCACCGGCGGAGCCTAAAATCCTGGCCTGTTTCGGGTCAAGTTTCGGGCGGATCGGTCGCGCGAAAAACCGCGGATTCCATGGCTGGGATCATGAGTTTGGTTGGTGAGCCATGATACCCTCGTTCAGGCATGATCAAGGTCAAGTGCGATGCGTGCGGTGCGCCGTACGAAGTCGATCCGCGCAGAGTCCCCAAGTCCGGGCTCAAGATGCGTTGTCCCGCTTGCGGTTCGTCCGTCCAGGTAAACGCCGACGGAGCTGCGCCCGCCCAGAAGGCCGACGGCAATGCACCGGCTCCGAAGCCCGCTGCGGCCATCCCGGCGGGACCGGCAAAGCCCGCCAAGCTCGCGGGGGACTTCGACCTCGATTTGCCCGCCGTCAAGGGAGCGTTGCCCAAGCCGTTCTCGGCCCCGACCGCCGCGGCGGCGTCGCCCTTCGGAACCGGCTTCGAGAGCACGGACGTGCTGGATTTGCCGGCGGTCAAGGGCAGTCAACCCAAGCCTGCCGGCAGGCCATTGGCGATCACGCTGGGCGATGACCTCGACGTGACGGACCTGCCAGCGCCCAAGCCGGGCGGCGCACGCTCGGGAGTCCCGGCCCCGCAGGCTTCGAGCGCGTCGCGTCCTATCGCTCCCGATCTCGACTTCGATTTGCCCGCGCCCAAGAAGCCCGCGGCGGCACCCATCGCCCCGGAGCTCGACTTCGACTTGCCCGCGCCCAAGAGGCCCGCGGCCATCGCGCCCGACCTCGACTTCGACTTGCCCGCACCCAAGAGGCCCGCGGCGGCAGCCATTGCCCCGGACCTCGACTTCGACTTGCCCGCGCCCAAGAAGCCCGCGGCGGCGGCCATCGCCCCGGACCTCGACTTCGACTTGCCCGCGCCCAAGAAGCCCGCGGCGGCGGCCATCGCCCCGGACCTCGACTTCGATTTGCCCACGCCCAAGCGGCCGGGCGGTCTGGGCGCCGATTTCGACTTGCCTCAGCCGAAGTCCCGCGCCCTCCCCGGCAAACCCGAGCCCGTGCGAGCCCAGCCGCAGCCGTTCGCGCCGGCCCGTCCCGCGCCAGCCGCCGCATCGAACGCCGCCAGTACGATGGCCAAGGACAGCCTCGCCATCGATCCCGAACCCTTCTATGCCGACGACAGTTCGGACCTGTTGGGTCACCTGGACGACGTGCGCACCGCTGCCGCACTCAAACAGGAAGCTCCACAAATCGATCTGCCCGCACCCAGCGACCTGCCCAAGGTCAAAGGTCCCACGGGCGCAGCGCGAACCCAGGGCGCGCCGAGCCCCTTCGGTAAGCTCGGCAGGGACTCGCTCGACTTGCCCGGAGGCTTCGCCGAGGGCGAGCTCGACCTGCCCGCTCCGGCAGACCTCCCGGTGGCACTCGACCTACCCGTGGGACGCAAGCCCGCGGCAGGCCCCGGGGGCGTCTTCAAGAACGCCGCGCCTGCGCTGGATAAGCCGGTCTCCAAGGCAGCCGCCGGCTCGGGCGGCCGCGCCAACGAGCTGGCCAGGGCGCCCGAATTCGAATCTGCAGCTGCCCGAACCCGGCAGCGCCAAGGCCAAGCCAGCCGCCGCACAGGAAAAGTCGGCTCGCATCAGCGCGGGCGACGACATGCTCTCGCTGCCGTCCTTGAGTGACCGACCGGGCGCCTCGCTCGCGGACTTCGATCTCGAGCCCATCGCTGAGCTCGAAGCCCCCAAGCCCCACGGCGTCACGATGGAGCTCGAATCCCATCTTCGAGCCAGCCAGCGCCAAGAAGAAGCCCGTCCCGGCCCCGCAGCCCCAGCGCTCGGGCGCAGCCGGCGGCAGCGCCTTCGGTGAGATCGACTTCGGCCTCAGCAGCGAAGCCTTGCCGGCCCAGCTGCCCGTGCCGATGCCGATGCCGATTCCGGTCGATGCCAGCAAGAGCAACTTCGACGTGCCGGCCACCGACGCTTCCGCGGAAGCCGAGCCCGCACCCAAGAAGAAGGCCAAGAAGAAGCGCAAGAAGACCAACGACAAGCCCACGCCTTTCTGGGTCTGGCCGCTCATGCTGGTCATGCTGTTGGTGGGCACGGGCGTCGCCCTCGGCTTGTTCACGGCACACGGTTGGTTCGGCGTGTACCTGGTCGAGCAGTTGTTGCCCGCGGCGGGCGACCCTGCGCACGTGGCCCAGGCCATCCAGCAAGCCGAGACGCAGGCCAAGACCGACACCCAGCGCGACCTGCGCAAATCGCTCGCGGCGCTCGCCGAGGCGCGCAACGAAGCCGGCCTGAACCTGCCGCTCCTCGCGCGCAGTCTCTTGCACGAGTCGCTCTACCAGCTGCGCTTCGGCGACGACTACAACAGTGCGCAACGCGCCGTCGCCATCCTCACGCGCGTGATGGAGCGCGGCACGGAGGTCCCCGGTCTGACGCTCGCGCGCGCGGCCAACGCGGCGCGCACGGGTGACCTGGCAGGGGCCAAGAGCCTGCTCGCCCAAGTCCCCGAGAGCCAGAGATCCCTATCGCAGCCTGGTGGCCGGTGAGCTCGCCATGCTCGACAAGCAGCCCGCGCAGGCCGCCAAGGAGTTCGCGCGTGCGGCCAAGCTAGGCGGCGAAGCCCGCGCGAACTGGGGGCTCGCGCGCGCGCAGCAGGCCATTCAAAACCTGCCCGACGCCGAGGCGGCTGCCAAGGCGACTCTCGAGTCCAGCCCGCGTCATTCGGCCGCACTCGTGTTCCTGGGCGAGCTCGCGCTCAGCAACGGCGAGCTAGCAGAGGCCCTCTCCCTCGCGCGCAAGGCCTCCGGCGCAGATGAGATCTCGGGCACCCCGGCGCGCCCATCCAAGGCCGAGCGCGCACGCGCCTTCGCGCTCGAAGGGCGCGTCGAAGAGCGTCGCGAGCACCCGCGCGAAGCGCAGGCTGCCTACGAGCGGGCCCTGGCTGCAGACCCCCTCCAGCTCGATGTACTGATCGGCTCGGCGCGCATGTTGATGCGCCTCGGTCGCACCCGCGACGCCCTGACGCGCTTCGACTCGGCGCTGGGAGCGAACCCACCCGCGGTCGCGGGCAGCGACGGCAAGATCCCGTTGCTCGAGGCGAGCCTCGGCTCGGCCCAGGCGCTGCTGTCGACGGAGCGCGCCCAGGAAGCCCTCGACCGCATCAACGGCCTGATCAAGCGTTTCCCGGAGAACTACGAGGTCCACCTGTGGCATGGCCACGCCCTCGAGGCCCAGGGCAACCTGGATGACGCCGAGGCCGCGTTCCAGAAGACCATCGAGCTCGCACCGCAGGAGTTCGGCGGTTACGTCGCGCTGTCGCAGCTGCTGTTCAAGCGCGAGCGCCCCGAAGAAGCCGCCCGCACGCTGTCCGACGCCACCAACAAGGTCAAGGACAGCGCGGACGTGCGCCGCATGCTCGGCAACTCCGAGCTCCTGCGCAACCACCTGCCCGAAGCGATTCATCAGTTCGGCGCTGCCTTGCAGTTCGACCCAAAGGACGCCGGTGCCCTCTTCGGTCTGTGCGTGGCCCAGCGCAAGCACGGTGAGATCTCCGCGGCGGAGCAGACCCTGGCGCGGCTCGCCGCGGTCGATCCGACCTTCTCGGGTCTGCCCCTCGAACGCGGTCAGCTGCTCGAAACGCGGGGCGACTACGCCGGTGCGGCGGCCGCCTACCAGAAGGCGCTCGAAGAACGCCCCCACGACACCGAGCTCAAGCTGCGGCTCGGCGCCGCCCTCGTCACCGCGGATCGCGTGGACGAGGCCGATGCCTTGTTGCGCGAGGTGTTGAAGGAGCGCCCCACGTCCGCCGAAGCCGAGCACTTCATGGGCCGCATCCTGTTTGCCCGCCACGACACGGCCCAGGCGCTGCAGCGCTTCGAGCGCGCCGTGAACTTCGACAACATGCGGGCCGACTACCACATGTATTTGGCCTGGGCGCATCTCGAACAGGGCAACCTGAGCGGCGCTCTCGAGAGCGTGAACGCCGCCCTCGCGCGGGATCCCAACCTGGCCGATGCGTACTGGATCCTCGGCCGCATCCAGCTGCGTACCGGCGCGGTCAAAGACGCTCTGCAGAACTTCCAGACCGCCCTGCGCCTCAAGCCCGGTCGCGTGGAGGCCCTGGCCGGCATCGGCGACGCCTATGACCAGCTGCGCGAGCTGAGCAAAGCCATCAAGTCCTACCAGGAGGCCGTCAAACTCGCGCCCGAACACGGAGACTGGTGGTACCGGCTCGGCTCGCTGCACCTCGACAAGGGCAGCCGTGACGAGGCCCGCGTGACCCTCGCGGAGGCCGTGCTGCGCGGTGATCGCCTGATCGAAAAGCCGAGTTGGCTGGCCGACGCACACCACGCCTACGCCGAAGTCCTGCGCGATAGCGGCCGCATCCCGGAGGCCCTCGATCAGTACAAGACCTTCTTGCAACTCGCCCCCGCGGGCCACCCGAACCGCGAAGAGGCCACGCAGATCCTGCGCGCCAACGAGCGCTGAACGCGCGAGCGTCGTAAAGCGCCGCGAGGTTCGTGTGCCCAGGGATGAGTGACGTCCCTACCGCCGCAAGCGAGCCACGATGCCTCGCACGAGCTGCGTAAAGCGGCCCGCAGCGGCGCGCGCGGTGTGCTCCACTTCTGCATGGGTGAGCGGCGTGGGCGAGAGCCCCGAGGCCAGGTTGGTGATGCACGACAGCCCGAGGATGCGCGCGCCCATGTGCCTCGCCGCGATCACCTCTTGCACCGTGCTCATGCCGACCGCGCTGGCGCCCAGTAGACGCAGCATGCGCACCTCGGCCGGCGTCTCGTAGCTGGGCCCGAGCACGCCCGCGTAGATACCCTGGGCGAGCGCATGGCCCTGCGCCCGCGCCACCTCGTGTGAGAGCGCGATGAGCTCTCGGTCGTAGACCTCGGACATGTCCGGGAAACGGGGGCCGAGCTCGCTCGGATTCGGGCCCACCAGGCAGTTACGCCCTGTCAGGTTCAGGTGGTCGTCGATCACCAACAAACTACCTGGCTCCAGGGTGGGATCGAGGCCGCCCGCCGCGTTGCTCACGATGAGGGTGCGCGCGCCCAGGCGCAGCATGAGCCGCACTCCGAGCACCACGGTCTCGAGTGGGTGTCCCTCGTAGGGGTGAAGGCGACCCTGCATGGCCATCGCGGGCACGCCTTCGAGGGAGCCGAACACGAGTTGGCCCTTGTGACCCATCACGCCGGTCTCGGCCATGCCGGGAATGGTCGCGTAAGGAAGGCGGCGCGCGTCCTCGAACGCATCGACCAAGCTACCGAGTCCTGAGCCGAGCACCAAGGCCACGTCGGGGGTGCTCTCGAGTTGGGGGCGGACGAACGCTTCGGCGCGCGCGAGATCGGCGAGATCCATCGTGCCTACGAGCAGATGCAAAACTCGTCACGCTGTCAACCGATGCCTCGCGATAGCCCGGGCTCGCGCGCGCGTTTTTCCCAGGCGCAGCACCGCACAGCGTTCACCTGCACGGGCGCGACGAATCCAAGCTGCATCCGCCAAAACACGTGCGTACAATCTAGAAAGGAGCGGTAATCGATGACGCTCGAGCGTGGTTGGCGCTTGCTTCCGTCAGAAACCGTGCTGTGGCACGGCCGTCCGGTGCAGAGCGCCGCGCGCGATCCGGTGTGGTGGTTAGCCGCCATCTTCCTCTACTCGCTCGCCAGCATCGCCGGGCTGTTCTCGAGCTTGCTCGCGGTCTCCGAGCTCGCAGGCGCACGTCAAATCGGGTGGATGGCTGCATACCTCGGGCTTTGGGCCACAGCCGTCGTCATCGCTCCACGTTTCCTCCACAACTCCTGCGAGTATCTGGTCACGGATCGCCGCGTCATGTGGCGTCGTGGTCGCCTCACGCGCTGGGTCGATCGACACGCGATCAGCTACGGGCGCATCGTGTGGAACCGCACCACACCGGGCGTCGGACACCTCGAACTCGTGCGAGCCACGCCTTTCGGTCCGCTCTCGCGCAGGCAGCGCATCAAGCTCCTGCACGTGGCGGCGCCCGACCGTGTATTCGCCATCATCCGCGGCGTGGCGGCGAGCGAGCACCTGGGCGACCCGGACCTGCCCGTCACCGATCGGCTCGATCAGGGGGAGCTCGTGATCTGGGGCGCGGGTCCGCAGGGCTTCATGTTGGGCTGGCGCGACGTCCTCACCGCGGCGCTAGGCATGTTCGTACTGTGGTTGTCGGTCCGCTACGGGGGCCAGGCTTGTGGCCTGTTGGTGGATCTCGAACGACTCGGCTTGCAGGTGCGCTCCTGGACCTGGCTCCTGTTGTTCCTGGCCACCGCGCTCTCCTTCAGCGTCATCGCCAGCGCCGGCGCAGCGCTGGTATGGCACGGCATCTTCCGCGCGCGCGCCATGGGCCGCGAGACCGAGTACGTGCTGACCAACCGCCGCGTGTTGATCCGCCGTGGGCGCACGGAGCTCTCCATCGATCGCCGCACCATCGTGGATGTCGCCGTCGTCCCCGTGGTCGATGGCTCGCGCCACCTCTATCTCATCCTCGATTCACCCGAAGCCCGCGCGCTCTCGGACAGCGGCGCCATGTTGCCCTTGCCGCCCGCGCGAGACCTGGTGCCGCCCGTGCTGTACGAGCTGCGTGACACCGAAGGCCTGTGCGAGCTGCTGCTAGCCCGCGCGGCCGCGTGAACTACGATCGCGGGTATGTCGCGCCGCCGCTCCTCTTCGCTCGCTCGCCCGAGTGCGCCCTTGGGCCCGTGGATCCTGGGTAGCCTGCTGGTCGCGGCGTGCTCCGGCACGGCGAGCGCCCCTGCAGCCACGCCCCGATATCCGGAACTACCCAAGCCCGCCGCTGCCGAGACCTCCCCTCGCTTCCTCCCCGAGGCAGCCCTCCAGGCCGTCCAGCTCCCGTGCGGCGCCTCGGAGCTTCCCGACAATGGCCTGGATGACGACTGCGACGGGGTCGTGGACAGCCCGAAGTCCGCTGCAAGCAAGCTCACGATTAGCTTGGCTTATCGCGCGGAGACCCCGGGCGAGGTGCGCCTGCACGTGACGAGTGAGAGTGCGAGCCCGGTTCCAAACCTGGGCCGGAACCCGGACGCCAGCCGCGGCCCGGCAGTGGCCGTGAGCCGCCTCGACCTGTCCGCTCTGCCAGGAGGCCGCTACCGCCTCAGCGCGTCGCGGCCAGGGGGTGAAGCCGAGCCGGCCGAGCTTTCACTGGCTGTGAGCTCGGCCACGCTACGCTCAGTCCAGACCTACCTGGTCCGCCTGGGTGCGGGGGAAACCCGGACTCTAGGATTGATCGAAGTCCCCTAGGACTATTGTCACTTCCGTTCTGCGTGTTTTTTGGCAGCATGCCCAGATCGAGAACGAAGGCATCCTCGCAAAGCCGTACGAATTCCGTGTAGTAGGGCTGGTACTCGTGTGCGATGCCTGAGTAAATTTCAGGAACGGACGCAGTCGCTATGTTGGTTTGCCCCCTCTGCCGTATCGTGCTCGCCGCGAACGAGTCCGTTTGCCCTCGTGATGGGCAGACCGGACGCGAAGCGGCGCCGCTCGCCGTCGTTCCAGGTCTCTCCAAGCGTTTTCACTTCGTGCAGCCCTTCGCCCATGGCGACAGCGGCACGCTGTACCTGGCCGACGAACCCGAAACCGGAAGACGCGGCCTGCTCAAGGTGCTGCCTCCGGTGCCGCGCGCACTGCAGGCGGAGCGCCAGCGCCTGCGTCGTGAGTTGGTCAAGCAAGGCAGCCTCGAGAGCGCCTATTTGGTCGCGCCGTTCGCGACCGGTGAGACCGAGGGGCAGCTGTGGATTTTCCGTGAATGGCTCGAGGGCGTGAGCCTGCGCGTGCGCCTGGCACGCCAGGGTGCGCTACCGCAGCCACAGGCGCTGTCCATCGCGGCCCAACTCGCGGTGGCCCTCGACGAACTGCACCGCGCGGGCCTCCTGCACCGCGACCTCAAGCCCGGCCATATCCTGCTCGATGCCCAGTCCGATGGGCTCACCGCGGTGCGCGTGGTCGACGCCGGGCTGTGCGCCCCCATCGCCATCGAAGGGGAAACGTCCGTGCTCGGCACGCCGGGCTACATCGCGCCCGAACAGCTCTCAGGCAAGCTGGTCAGCTTCCGCAGCGACCTCTACGCCCTCGGCTGTGTCCTCTACGAGATGCTGACCGGCAGCGCGGCGTTTAGCGGGCCCACCTCCCAGGCCGTGTTGCAGGCTCAACGAGACGGCAAGCACGGCCCCATCCCCGACAATCTTCCCGACGGCGTGAGCACCCTATTGCGCTCGCTCCTTGGCAAGGACCCGCAAGAGCGGCCTTTTTCGGCCCAAAAACTGCGACGCACGCTTGACCCTTACTTACCGGACGGTGCTGCCGTGACCAGACAACCCACGAAGACCTTCGCCAACGTGCCCGACACCAAGAAGGTGCCTCCGCGCGAACCCACCGGGACCCTGCGCCCACCCGCGCCTCCTGGCGCCGGCGCCCAGAAGGCGACCGTGATGGGTCTCGGGTCGCCGCCGGCCGGCGGAGCCAAGGTCTCGGTGCCACCGCCGCCCCCGAGCAGCAACGCTAAGCTTCCCAAGGAGGCCACGCAGCGCCTCGAGATCGAGCAGATCATCGCCAGCGCTCCCGCGCAGCCACGGGTGTCGGCCCCGCCGCCTCCTCCACGCGCTTCCATGGCGCCCCCCCAGGGTGGCCGTGTCTCGGTCCCACCACCACCTCCGGCCGGAGCGCGCTCGGCCCCTCCGCCAGCGCCTCGCTCGGCGCCGCCCAAGGCGCCCGTGGCGCGCCCTGCGTCGCAGGATCCGACCCAGGCCATCGACTTCGCGGAGGTGCTCGACGAGGGAGATGACGACGAGCTCGCGCCGCAGAACAAGGGCGTCGTAGAGCGCTCCGAGTTGACCCAGCCCATCCGCCTCGATCAGGTGCTCGCGGTGGCCGAGGCCAAGAAGCGCATGAGCGTGCCGCCCCCTTCGGCGGCCCGCGTCTCCGTTCCGCAAGCAGCTCCTGCGGTTCAGGTGCAGAGCGCTCCGGTGGTCGAGGTGCAAAGTGCACCCGCGCAGGCCGCGCCCGCACCAGTCGCGCCGGCGCCAGTCGCCCCCGTCCAGGCGGCACCGGCCCCGAGCGCGCCAGCATCCTCGATGTACGAGGATGACGCGGCGACCGTGGTCCACGATTACAGCGGACAGGCCGCTCCGAGCCCGGACGCCACGCTGGTGGACACGCCCAGCATGAGCTCCGACATCAGCCTCGATGCCACCATCGAACGGCCCGCTCCGCAGCGCGTGCAGGCGGAAAGTGTCGCTGCCGCCGACGACGACGGCCCCGAGGGTGATCCCGAGGAAGACGAGGCCACCTCGGTCTCGTTCAAGCCCGCCGCCAAGGCGCTCATCTCGAAGAAGAAGACCTTGATCGGCCGGGCCATGCAGAGCGCGCCGCAGCCGAACATGTCGCTCGACTTGGAGAACAGCGCCGTCAGCAGCGGGCCCACGCCCACCAGCGACTACGAGCGCAGCAGCGAAGCGCGCTCCACCGCCAGCAGCCGGGCCGAGTACGAGGACACCCTCAACGGCACCGAGAACTTCATCCGCACGCGCCAGGCCATGGTCAAGCAGTACTGGCCGTACGCGGCTGCAGCCCTGCTCCTGCTCAGCGTCGGCGGCGGACTGATCGCCGCGCTCGGCGGCGACGACGAGCCGCAAGTGGCCTCGGTGAGCGAAGGCATTCCGACGCCCGCCGCGCTGCCGCCGCCCATCGTGCCGACCCCGGCGGTGATGCCGCTGGCAGTGGCTCCCGGCAAGGGCGAGCCACAACCGAGTGTGACCCCGGTGGCAGAGCCGCTCGCTCCCACGGTGGCCGACACGGCAGCGGACGAAGCGGACGAGGAGAGTGAGGAAGAGGAGCCCAAGGTGGCCCGCTCCGACTCCGACTCCAAGAGCTCGCACCACCGCAGCAGCCGACGCGAAAGCAAGCGCGAGGAGCGCGCCGCCAAGACCGCGAGCAGCAAGAGCAGCGGCAAGGCTAGCGACAGCAAGGAAGAGCGTTGGGCCAAGGCACGCCAGGAAGCCCAGGCCTTCTACGCCGCCAAGAAGTACAAGCAGGCAGCCCAGGCCTACGAGGTCGCCGCCAAGAACAACCCCACCCACGCGGGCACGTTCGCCGGTCTCGGCGCTTCGCGGCTCAAGGCGGGCGACGAGCGCGGCGCGGTGCAGGCCTATCAAAAGGCCGTGCAGATTTCGCCTTCCACGTCGGGCTTCCATGCTGCCCTCGGGCGCGCCTACGCGGCCATGGGCGACAAGGCCAAAGCTCGTGCCGCCTACAAGCGCGCGCTGGCCCTCGATCCCAAGAACGAAGCGGCCAAGACCGCGCTCAAAGAGCTCGGCTGAGCCACGCGCTCAGGCGCGCTCGCGGCGCCCGGATACTCAGGCGCGCTTGCGGCGCCTGGTGCGACGGCCCCAAAGGCCAGCCAGTCCCAGCATCAGACCACCGAGACTGGCAACGCCGCCGGAACCCGCGTGGCTACCGGGCGCAGTCACGCTGCAGTTCTCGTCGGCCTCGAACGACCGGCGCTTGGCGGGTCCGCCCGGCACGGCACTACCCGAGCCCTTGTAGCAGCCGTTGGTGCGGCAGAAGTCCTCGCAATCCGCGGCGCAATCGGCGTCCACGGGGTCGAGACTGCACACGCCGTCGCCGCAGCTGGGCTCGATTCCACACAGGCGCATGCTCGGATAGCCCGTGGCGCACAGCGCATCGATCGCGGCGCCTGCGTACGTGGCCTGCTCCCAGCGCCACTCGGGGGCGCCGGAGTCGGCCGGCACCTGGTTCGCCACGCGACAGCCGTTCGCCGTCTCTTTGTAGTCGTCACCGCCGCGCACCAACACGCCCGCTAGCGCGTAGCTCGAATCCAGGATGGCCGAGCCGCTGGAACCCTCGAAGGTGTCCGAGTTGAGCGCGAAGAAGTCGTACTGCGACGTGCGCGCGTCCTGCACCATGGCGCCGCGGTCGATCTTGAGTGGCAACCCGCTGGTGAAACCCAGCGCGATCACCGGATCCGACACCGTCATGGCGCCCTTGCGCACGGTCACTGGCGAGCGCGCGGAAGGGACGCGGTCGAGCTGCACGATGGCGAAGTCGCTCTTCGTCTCCGTGAAAGTACGCAACACCACGTGGCGACAGGCGTATACGTCGCTCGAACTCACCTCTTCGAGCTGCCCTTCGTCACCGTAGGCATAGTCGAATACGAACGCGTAGCTGCGGCAGTCGTCGTCCGTCTCCACGCAGTGTCCGGCCGTGATCAACAAGTCCTTGTCGATGAGCACGCCCGAGCAAGTCGCCGCAGCTGGCTGATCCGCGAAGCGCTGCCCGTCGCACAAGTTGTAGGTCTGCCGGAGCGTGGTCTGCGAGATGCGCACGTCGCCGGTGGCGAGTCGGTGCACGAGCGGCGTCTTGATCAACGCGGCCACCGAAGAGCGGGCGACCTCGCGCAGCACGGGATCCTCGACCTCGTAGAGGTCTTGCCGATCGTCGCGACCGTAGACGATGGCCTGTTCTCGCGTGAAGACCTCCGACTCCGTGTCTTCCGCGTCGCCGACGGCGGCACAGCCCGCGATGGTTACGATACTCAGCCCGAGAAGAGTCCGCTTCGCCGCCCAATCCACGCATGAAAGCGTAGCGAATCGAGCCTCCGAGGCCGACCGGATTTTGCGGGCTTGGACGCGCGACCCGACGACCGCACCTACCCTGGCCTACGGAGGCACACCGAACAGCGCCTCGAAGTTGGCGCTCAGCTGAGCCTCGACCTGTTCGATGTCGATGCCCCAGAGCTCGCTGGCGTAGGCGAGTGTGTGCGTCACGTTGGCGGGCTCGTTGTCTCGCTCTTTGTCGGGACCCAGGTACGGGCAGTCTGTCTCCAGCAAGAGTCGCTCGCGCGGCAAGGTCTCCAGCATGCGGGTGAAGCTCTCAGAGCGTCGCGCGTTGGCTGGAATGGAGAGGTAGTGCCCCGCCTCCGCGATCTCGCGCGCCAGCTTGAGCTTGCCGCCGAAGCAATGCCAATCCACGCGCCGGGCGCCCATCTCGCGCAGGATCTCGAGCGCCCTGCGCTCACGCTTGCGCGTGTGGATGATGATGGCCTTGTCCGCCCGCATCGCGATCTCGACCAGCGCCCGAAAGGCCCTCTCTTGGGCCTCCCAAAACGCCTCCGGCACCCAGTAGCCGTCGAGCCCAATCTCGCCCACCGCAAACGCCTCGTCGACGTGTTCGGCAACCCACGCGATGGCTTCGTCCGCGTTCGCTTCGTGCGCGGCTTCGCGCGGGTAGTCGATGCCCGCCTTACGCATCTCGGGCAGCACCGCGTCCACCGGGTACAGGCCGAAGGCCGGCTTTACCAGGGAATCGCGGGCCGCGAGGGCACGGACCTGCTCGTTGTCTTCAGGGTTGAGTCCGTTCGAGATGATGCTCGTCAGTCCCGCCTGGCGAGCCGCCGCCAGCACCTGATTCAGCTCAGGGAGGAGCTTCGGGTGCGTGAGGTGGGCGTGCACATCGAACAGTCCCATGTGGCCTACTCGTTGGAGTCGTCGTCGCGGACACGCTGGCCGCCCGTGCGACCGCCTCCCTCGAACACGCGCTTCTGCCCGAAGCCGCCCTTCTTGCCGAAGCCGCCCTTCTTCTCGAAGCCGCCCTTGCCTCCGAAGCCGGCGCCCTTCTTCTCGAAGCCGCCCTTCTTCTCGAAGCCGCCCTTCTTCTCGAAGCCGCCCTTCTTCTCGAAGCCGCCCTTGCCCCCAAAGCCAGCGCCCTTCTTCTCGAAGCCGCCCTTCTTCTCGAAGCCGCCCTTCTTCTCGAAGCCGCCACGCTTGGCGAACGCAGGACGCTGCTCTCCGCCGTGCCTGCGGCGCGGTGCGGCGCCCTCTCCTCGGAATGCGCGCGGTGCGGCGCCCTCATCTCGAGACGCGCGCTGCCCGCCACGCTCCGGACGACCTTCCGAGCGAGCTCCACGCGGACGCTCGAAGTCGCCACCCGAGTCACGTCCAGTCCGAGCCCCAGCCGACCTGCGCGGACGCTCGAAATCTCCGCCACGCCCCGCGGGACGCGGACGCTCGAGATCGCCGCCCCGACCAGCCCGACGCGGACGCTCGAAGTCGCCGCCACGCCCCGCCGCACGGGGACGTTCGAAATCGCCGCCACGCCCTGCCGGACGCGCGCGCTCGAAATCGCCACCACGGCCCGCCGAGCGTGGACGCTCGAAGCCTGCTCGCTCACCACGGCCCGCTGGACGCGGACGCTCGAAACGAGCGCCATCTCGCGCGCGAGTAGGCCTGGACTCCGGCTGAGAGTCCGCGTCGCCCTCGGACTCCGTTTCGCCCTCGGACTCCGTTTCGCCCTCGGACTCCTCATCCTGCTCGGCGTCGATTGGCTTCGCCTTGCGCGTGAGCAAGCGAGCCCCACCGATCACCTTGCCGTCGGACGCAGCAGCGGATTCCAGCTCCAGCTCGGACGCGCTCGACTCGTCGGCGACGTCGTCCGCGGGCACCCCGGCCTCCTCAAGTAGCTCTTCCAATTCGCGCTCCGCCGCCGACTTCGCGGCAGCCCTGGGGCGCGGCTTGTCGATGGCGCGCGTCGGCGTGGGGCGCGGGTTGTTGTTGAGCTCCGCCAGGCGCTCTTCGATGGGCCGGGCCAAGGGCGCGTGGCGTACCCCGGCGCCGGACATGGCTTCCGAGACGTTGGCCATCGCCACCGAGAGCTCCAGCCGCGGCTTGCCCGAGCTGTTGCTGATGCGCACTCGCGGCGCAGCGTCACCCTCGTGAAGACCCGCCTCCGTGCGCAGCCAGATGGCCACGTCGCGCTCGTTGAGCTGGGCCGGGGACTCGCGCAGCCGCAGGCTCGCCGCCTCCATCAAGCTGCGCGCGCGCGGCAGGGGTACCCCCACCACCTCTTCGCTGAACCCCTCGAAGTCCATGACGCGCCGGGCGCGCCACAGGCCGAGCCGATGCACATCCAGAAGCTGAGCTCCGAGCTCTTCGAGCGCCGCCTCGGCGGCCGAGCCGTCTTGCCAGAGGGCCTGCATCGCCAGCACGCGCTGGTCGTAGACCGCCCGGGCGTCTCGATTTGCGACCCCGGGGATGGTGTATCCCTCGCGGGGATCATTGACCTTGCCCTTGTCCTGGCGAGGCTTGCGGATCCGCAGCTTTTCCTCATCGCTGCGTGCGAATGCCTCGAGCTCAGGGGGTAGGCGTTTGCGCTCCGCCGAAGACCTTTAACGATCACGGGCGCGGTTTTGGGGGGACGTCCTGACACGCGCACCATATAGCAGCTCGGATCGTCCCCGCAGGGATCGCTCGCGATTCCCTTGCATTTGTCCGGACCGCCCCTAGACTTCCGCCTCCCTACCGCTGGGCAGGCAGTTTAAGCCCCCTGCGCGTTCCAGGGACAGCAAGGTCGCGACGGTCCCAACTGGGGCATCGCTCACTAAAGGACCCACAGACATGTACGCAGTCATTCGCACGGGCGGTAAGCAGTACCGCGTCAGCCAAGGTGAGACGCTCCGCGTAGAGAAGCTCCCGGGCGACGTCGGCGCCTCCATCACCTTCGACGAAGTCCTGATGATCGGCGGCGACAAGGTAAACGTGGGCAAGCCCCTCGTGGCCGGAGCCAAGGTCAGCGCTCAGATCACCGCGCAGGACCGGGCCAAGAAGGTCATCGTGTTCAAGATGCGTCGCCGCAAGAACTACCGTCGCAAGAACGGTCACCGGCAGTACTTCACCGAAGTCAAAATCACGGGCATCAACGCCTGATCACGCGGAGAAAGCACAATGGCACATAAAAAAGGTCAAGGTTCTTCGCGAAACGGTCGTGACTCGAGCGCCCAGTACCGCGGCGTAAAGCGCTTCGCGGGCGAAAAGGTCCAGGCCGGCAACATCCTGGTCCGCCAGGTCGGCAGCCAGTTCCACGCCGGCAACAACGTCGGCATCGGCAGCGATTTCACCCTCTGGGCCAAGATCGACGGCGTCGTGAAGTTCGAGCGCTTCGGCAAGCGCCGCCAGCGCATCGCCGTGTACGCCGAAGGCGACGCCCGCCTCGCCCCCGCCGCAGCCGCCAACTGAGCGCTCACACCTAACGAGGCAGCCCAAACCGCTGCCCCCAAGGCCCGGCAACTGCCCGGGCCTTTTGTAATTTGGTCAGCAGCCAGCAGGTATCCGCCAGCGGGACGCAGCCGGCAGCACGCGGCTATCCGCCAGCGGCGGGCGGCGATCTGCTCAGCGGCACGCGGCCACCTACGCAGCCACCGCCACAGTCGCTGGCCAGGGTCTCCGGCCACCAGCAAGGTCCCGGCCACCGCCACGGTCTCCAGCCACCGCCACGGTCTCCGGCCACGGCCACCAGCGAGGTCTCGGCCACCGCCACGGTCTCCGGCCACGGCCCCCAGCACGGTCTCCGGCCACGGTCTACCGCCACCGCCACCGCCACCGCCACCGCCACGGCGACGGTCTCCGGCCACCGCCACCTGCACGGTCCTGGCCACGGTCTCCGGCCACGGTCTCCGGGCCACCGCCACGGTCTCCCGCCACCGTGACCGTCTCTCTCCCCCGTCCCGCTCCCTTTCCTCTCGCACTCCCTGGTATCCTTGCTTCGTGGATTCCGCCCGTAGCCCTGGGCCCTTGCGTTCCCCTGGCCCCGCCTCTTCCTTCGAGCAGCTCACCCTGCCGGACGTCGAACTCTCGGTCTCCCATTCCGCCCTGGTCCCGGCCCGTAAGCAGCGCATCTACTGCAACCGCAGCATCCGGCTCGACCAGATCGAATGGATCGGCTTCGACATGGACTACACGCTGGCCATCTACGACCAGCCCAAGATGGATCAGCTCACCATCGACGCGGCCCTGCAAAAGCTGCGCACCAAGGGCTATCCCGAGAGCCTGCTCAACCTGAAGTTCGAGCTCGATTTCCCGGTCCGTGGCCTGTTGCTCGACGCCAAGCTCGGCAACGTGATCAAGATGGACCGCTACAAGTACGTGAAGCGCGCCTATCACGGGATGCGCGAGCTCGGCTACGACGAGCGACGCACCCTCTATCACGCCAGCCGGCTGCGCACGAAGCGCTCCAGTCGCTATCACTTCATCGACACCCTCTACGCGCTCAGCGAAGTGACCCTGTTCGCTGCCGGCGTCCAGCACATGGAGAGCCTGGGCATGCAGGTGGACTACGCCAAGTGGTTCGCCGACATCCGCGAGACCGTCGACCTGTCCCACCAGGACGGCTCGATTCTCGAGGCCATCGTGCAGAACCCGGCCCACTACATCCAGCGCGACCCCGACCTGCCCTTGACACTCCACAAGCTGCGCAGCGCGGGCAAGAAGCTGTTCCTGCTCACCAACTCGCAACCCGCCTACACCGATCGCATCATGCGCTATCTGCTCGAGGGCTCCCTGCCCGAATACAAGAGCTGGATGCACATGTTCGACATCGTGATCACGGCGTCCAAGAAGCCACGCTTCTTCATCGAAGAAGACGTGCCCTTCCTGAGCACCGCGGGCAAGCCCGTGAGCAAGCTCGAGCGTGGCAAGATGTACGTGGGCGGCTGCAGCGAGGAGCTCGCGCGCATCACCAAGATCAACGACGACCGCGTGCTCTACGTGGGCGATCACATCTACGGCGACGTGCTGCGCGCCAAGCGACACAGCGCCTGGCGTACCGCGATGATCATCCAGGAGCTCGAAGAGGAGCTGTCCGGCGTGGCGCGTACCAGCGAAGCGAGCGACCGCTGGGATCGGCTCGAGGAGGCGCGCCAGGCACTCTCCGACGAACTCAATCACGTACAGGAGACGCTGCGCACACGGGAGAAGCGCAAGAGCAAGAACAAGGCGGACACGCCCGAGGACTCGGCCGAGCGCCTGCGCTTACGCCGCCGCATCGAGCGAGTGCGCGCCAAGATCAAGATGGTCGACCACGAGTGCGCCCAGCTGGAGAACGAGATCGAGTCGCAATTCCACCGCTACTGGGGCCCCCTGTTGAAAGCGGGTGCCGAGCCCTCCAGCTTCGGGCATCAGGTGGAGGCCTACGCCTGTCTCTACACCGGCAAGGTCTCGAACCTGCTCGCCTACTCTCCGATGCACTACTTCCGTAGCCCGCGCGAGCGCTTGCCTCACGAGCTCTAGATCACAGCCGATAACTGAGCTGCACGAGCCCGCTCGGAAACGTGCGCGCCTGCTCCAGCCGCAGATCCTGCTCGCTATTACCTCCGCCGAACAGCGGGATCCCTGAGCCCAGCAGGACCGGGATGACGGACAACGTGAGTCTGTCCACGAGTCTCGCTGCGAGGAACTGACGGATCACGGCACCGCCGTCGACATACAGGTGGCGCGCGCCCTGCGCAGCGAGTTGCGACACCAGGTCCTCGACGGATCCGTCAAAGAACTCTTCGTTGTGCCTGGCGGTGAGCTCGCGCCGCGTCAGCACCAGACAGCGCTTGTCCCCGTACGGCCAACGCGGGAACCCGAGCGCCACACGATAGGTCTCGCTGCCAATCACCAGCGCGTCCACGCTGTCCGCAAAGGCGCCATAGCCATAATCCTCGCCCGGTCTCTCGACGCGGGCGAGCCAGTCGAGGGAGCCATCCTCGCGCGCGATGAAACCGTCGGCGCTGATGGCGATGAACACGGAACACTGCGGGCGTGTGGACATGGACTCCTGGCCGGGTCGGTCGCCGATCTTACCCGCTAGGTCACATTTTGGCCGCGCGCTGTCAGTGGCCGCCCGTTCTCGCCGTGGCCTCGCGTGGTAGCGTGGCAAACGCCCTCGGGCTCGAGCTCAGCATGCCTATGCCTTCCGCTCATCGCGCGCGCCGACGCGCTCCCACGCTCGGCTTCGCGCTGGGTCTCGCAGCCTGCAGCCTCACGGCGTGCGAACACGCCAGGAGCGAGCGCCCCGACGCTGCGCTCGATGCCGCGGAGCCCATGGGAACGGGCGAGGACGCGGCCGGCATGCACACGGCGCACGACGCAACGCCCACGGCAGACGCAGGCTCACCCGATGCCGACGCCAGCGCCGAGGAACCCATCCCGGAGCCCGACGCCTCGGTAGAGGTGGGAGCAACTTTCGCCGATCTCAATCCCGCCTACCTCTTCGACCAGACCAAGGTGCGTACGTTCGAGCTCTATCTGAGCAAGGAAGACTTGGCCAAGCTCGACGCGGATCCGGCCGCCGAGGAATACGTGCCCGGTCGTATGGCCTTCGAGGGAGGTCTGCTGGAAGACGTGGGCATCCGCTACAAGGGCAGCACGGGCTCCTTCCTGTTCTGCGTCGCAGGCGGCTTCTTCCCGCCCTCGGGGCCGAAGACGTGCGTGAAGCTCGGCATGAAGATCAAGATCGACTACGTCGACGACGACGCGCGCTTCTACCGCCAGAAAAAGATCCAGTTCCACGCGCTGAACCTGGACGCCTCGCTGCTGCGGGAACGCTTCGGCTACGGGTTGTTCAACGCCATGGGGGTGCACGCGCCGCGCACGGCCCACGTGCGGATGGTCGTGAACGGCAAGTTCATCGGACTCTTCTTGCTGGTGGAGGTCATCGACAGCCCCTTCACGCGTGAGCGCTTCGTCGACGGCGGCGAAGGCAATCTCTACAAGGAGGTTTGGCCCGTCACGCACGATGAAGCCCACTACCTCGCGGCGCTCGAGACCAACCGCAAGGACCAGCCCAGCGCGGCCAAGATGGTCGCGCTCGCGGATGCCCTCTCGACGGCCCGCGACCAGGATTTGCCGGCCCTCGTCGAGCACTGGATGGACCCGGACTACGTGGCGCGCTTCATTGCCATCGATCGTGCCCTGCGCCACGACGACGGCCCTCACCACTGGTACTGCCAGGACGCCCAGAGTCCACCGCTCGGGGACTGGCACGCCCAGCGCTCCTATGCCGGCATGAGCTGCGGCAACCACAACTACTTTTGGTACGAGAGCACGCAGGCGGAGCAGCTCTGGCCCATCCCCTGGGACCTCGACAACAGCCTGCTCGGCGGAGGCAACTTCACCAGCCTGCTATCCGACTGGGATGACCTCGGCGTGGACTGCACGGCGCTGCTGACCCCGTCGTTCGGGCCGCCCCAGATGCCCATCACTTGCGACGCCCTGCACCGTGGCCTCGCCCTCAGTCTGCCCTCCCGCGTGAGAGACGCCCTGGAAGCCCTGGCCGCGGGCCCTCTGTCGGAAGCCGAGCTCGAGGCCCGCTTCGCCCCCTGGCTCAGCCAGCTGGAGCCCCTGGTCGCCGAGGCGAACGCCGCAGGGCTCTCGGAGCCGCCTCTCGAAAGCTGGCAGAGCTCCGTCGCCGGACTGCGGCAGGCGATCTCGCTGCTGCGGGAGCAGGCCCTGGCCCACGCGCGCGGGGAATAGAAACCCCGCGAGGCGCCGTACAAGCGGGTGACCAGAGTCGACCTGAATGGGCCAATTCGTCCTGAGCGAGGGACGGTTTTGGGGCCAAGTTTTCTGGAATGTAACGAACTGTTCTCGGGGATTGCGTCAAAAAGCAACCGAGCTCACGCGACCCATCGATCAGTTCAGAAGCGGCATGTGGCCCTTCCACTTACACGTTGCATGGTGGCTTCGACCGAATGCTTCGCGGCGATCGCGGAACTCCCCGATGGGGATGCTTCAGGTCGGCGAACGCTACGTGCGATTCCAGCCATTTCTCCCGTCATTTTCGCGGTTTCTGCACCCGGATTGCTGGCACGAACGCTGCATGTAAACGGGTGTCATACGATTCTGCATTTTCGATCTCCCCCAAACCTGGACGATTCGATATAAGCGTTTCCAGTCGTGGAGGTGAGAAGGGTGCCCACCTCCCAACACAACTTGTCGGGGAAGTAAAACGACCCCACTTAGGCGATTCAGGCACTCGGTACGACGCAGCGCGGCAAAGCCTGACGGTGATCACTCAGGTGACTCTTCTTTGTGGCCCCGACGAGTTTCAGCGGGGACCACTGGTGGCAGCGGGAGCGGGGATAGGTCCCTGCCCCGAAAGCGGATCCGAAGCAAAGGAGCGGCAGCATGGATAAGCAATCGGACGCGACGAGCACGACAGCCGAATCGACCGGCGATGACGCGGCGGTAACGGCAGAGGAAAGCTTCGAGTCGTTCGAAGAGCCCACCGGGGCTCAGCTCGCAGAGGCACAGCGCGAAATGGAACGCGCCCTCCGCGACATGAAGAACAAGTCCGCCGGCGATTCCACGCTGAGCCGCTACTTCCGCGAGATGGCCTCCCACCCCGTGCTGACGCCCACCCAAGAGGTCGAGGCAGCCAAGGAAGTGGAGCGCCTCGAGATTGGCTACTGGGTGAGCCTGTTCTCCTACGCGCCCGCCTTCGAGACCGTCGCCGTGGTGCTCGAGAAGGTGATGGCCGAGGTGCCGGTGGAAGTGCCCGCCGAAGTGGCCGCCATGCGCAAGCTGGCCCGCACCGCGAACAAGCAGGGCAAGCTCCAGAAGAAGACCCAGGAGAAGTGGGACGAGCTCTCGAGCGAACTGTCCGCCAAGCTCCGCGTGCTCGACACCGACCGCATCTTCGTCGACCAGTCCGACCGCGCCGTGCACCGTTTGGCCGGCGAGTTCGCGGACGAGCTCGACGTGGTGTCCGACGACTCGGTGGAGATCACCAAGCAGCTCCGTGTCTACCTCACCGTGGTCGACCGTGCGCGCGTGGCCCAGCAGATGGGCAAGAACCGCTTCGTCACCGCCAACCTGCGCCTCGTGGTGTCCATCGCCCGCCGCTACAACCGCGGCCGCCTGCCGCTCATCGACCTCATCCAGGAGGGCAACATCGGCTTGCTCAAGGCCGTGGAGCGCTTCGATCACACGCGCGGCTACCGCTTCAGCACCTACGCCTCGTGGTGGATTCGCCACTCCATCAACCGCGCGCTGGCCGACAAGGGCCGCGTGGTCCGCATCCCCGTGCACATGCTCGACACGTACAACCGCGTCGCGCGCGCCACGCAAGCCATCGCGGCGCGCACCGGCCACGAGCCCACGCCCGAGGAGATCGAGAAGGAGACCGGCGTCGCCGCCGACAAGCTCGAGAAGATCAAAGACTGTGGCGCGGCCACGCCCTTCTCCCTCGACCGCAACGTGAACGACGAAGACGGCCGCCGCTTCATCGACTTCCTGGAGGACGAGGACATCCCGACGCCGCACGAAAAGCTCGAGAGCAAGCGCTGGAACGGCGAAGTGCGCCGCCTGCTCGAGACGCTCACGCCCATGGAGGCTCGCATCCTGCGCTGGCGCTTCGGCCTCGACGACCAGGACGAACTCACGCTCAAGCAGATCGGTGACAAGTACAACCTGTCGCGCGAGCGCATCCGCCAGCTCCAGGAGCAGGCGCTCGGCAAGATCCGCCGCCAAGTCCAGATGTGATCCCCGGCTCGCCGCGAGCGAGCGCACGAGGAGCCCGTCCCGTCAGGGATGGGCTCTTCGCGTTTTGAGGGCCCGATAGCCGGACGGAAGAGCGCGCTGCGAGTGCGCCGCTGGGCCTCAGTTGCGCTGCTTGTCGAAGTCGAAGAAGGCGCTGCGCTTCTGCCGCTTCGAACGCGGGATGCGGCGCACGTGCGGGTGGCCGTCACGGTCCACGAGCTTGAGCTTGAGCGGTCCGCGCGAGACCGGGATGTTGGCGAGCGGAGTGGTGCCGAGCACGCGGTGGCCGAGGTAGACCGTGGACCAGGGACGCGTGTTGATGGAGAGCAAGCCGTCGAGGGCGTTCGCGCGACCTTTGCGTGAGTCCGCTCCGTCTTCGGCGTCGGAGAGTCCTGCCTCCTGCGCCGCTTGCTCGTCGGGGCTCACGCTGGGATCGCCCGCACTGGGATCCAATGGAGCGGGGGCCAGCGGGTTGCCCACCACGACGACCTCGGGGCGCTCGGGGCCGGCCTGCTCGACGGGCACGCGGGGTCCTTCGTCGGGTCCCACGGCGCCCGCTGTGGTTTCGCCGGGCTGCGAAGGATGCGAGGCGCTCGCCTGGACGGTGGCGCTCACCGGGGCCGACTCGGAGCTCTTGGCGACCTCGCGCGAATCGAAGCGGGCGCGCAGTGAATTGTAGCCGAGAACACCGACGGCTGCGCCGAGGGCCACGGCCAGCGTGGCGATGGCGATGCGACGACGCCGGCCGAGCGACACGTGCATCGACTCGGTGCGCGTGGTGCGACGGTCGTCCGCGGGTGGGATCTCCATGGCCCCGGAAAGGCCTTTCACGGGCCGCGTGGGCGCATCCGAGAACGCATTCGGGCCGCGCCGGACCCGCGAGCTCTCATACTTGATGTCCGAGAACGAATCGTGGACATCGAGCGGATCGATGGAGTCGTCAGCGTAGCCAGACACCGTGTCGACGTCGGTGCCCTCGTGAAGTCGAAGGCGCCCGTCGGCCGTCCCTTCGAGACCTGACAGGGACGAGGCCTCGCGGGAGGGCGGGCGCGAAGGAGTGGCGACAGGCTCGCTCGGCGCGGGCCGAAGAGCGCCTTGCCGGGGTGCTTCACGACCCGTCTGCGCAGGCATGGCCGGTGGCGCGGGCAGGGGGGCGTTGCCCAGGAGCCGGGGCAGGAGCGGTCGATCGTCCTGCAGAGGACTCATGTCCGTCTGCATGTCACGCAGCGCGAGCGGCACGGGCGGCAGCATGGGAGGACACGCGAGCTGTGCCCCGCGCATGGCACGCTCGAGCATGGGCCCGAGGGAGACCTCGGAAGGAAAGAGCCGGCGCGCGTAGTCGGCGATGCGCGCCGAGCTCACGGGAATGGCGTGCTCGCTCACGAAATGCAGGAGTGCGTCGCTCATCTCGAGCGCGCTCTGGAAGCGATCGGCAGGATCCTTGGCCAGCGCGCGATCGACGATTTCCGAGAGCGCCTCGGGGATACCCTCCACCACGTCGCTGATGCGCGGCATGGGTTCGTCGACGATGGCGCGCATCACCTCGCCCTGGGTCTCGCGGCGGAACGCCATCTGGCCCGTGAGCACCTCGAACAGACAGGCACCCAGCGCGAAGATGTCGGTTCGCGCGTCGAGGGTCTCGCTGCGCCACTGCTCGGGCGCCATGTAACAGACCTTACCCTTGACGATGCCGCTCTCGGTCTGGTGCGTGTTGGCGGTGGACTTGGCGATGCCGAAGTCGAGCAGCTTCACGCGGCCGTCGTAGGCCACCATCAGGTTGTGGGGGCTGACGTCGCGGTGCACCAAGCACAGCGGCTTGCCGTCGGCATCGCGCGCGGTGTGGGCGTGGTGCAGCGCCTCGGCGCACTGCGCGAGGATCTTGGCGACCACTGCGTAGTCGTGATCGCGGCGATCGCAGGCCCGGCGGATCAACTGGTGGAGGGTCACTCCGTTGACCCACTCCATGGCGATGAACCAGGTTCCATCCTGCTCACCGACCTCGTAGATCTGGCACAGATTGGGGTGAGAAAGGCCCATCACCACGCGCGCCTCTGCCAAGAACATGCGCAGCATTTCGTCGCTGCTCGTGTTCTCGGGCAGCATGCGCTTCACCACCAGATGGCGCAGCGTGCCGGCAAACGAGCGTTCGCGGGCGAGCAGAATCTCTGCCATGCCGCCACGGCCGATGCGCCCCAGGATCTCGAAGCGACCATAGCGCTCGATGGCCGTGAGGTAGGCGTTGGGGCGCCAGCTGTGGATCGCCGGGGTGAGGCCGGAGCCGCCCGGCGAGCCGGGGCTCGGGCGCACCGCGAGGCCCGAGATCTGCGGCTCCGTGGGAGCACGCGCGAACGGATCTCCGGCAGGCACCACGGACGACGGAACGAGATCCGACATCGTGGGCTGGAGGAGATGCTCGCTATGCTGCGACGGGTGCTTCACGGGCTCCTTGAATCGTACGGCAGTGTTCCTCGGCGCGGGAAGAGCCGCATTCATCGTATGATGTGCCTCCGTCATCCTAAAACGGTTCGCAATGCGATGCGCTAGTTCATTCAGTAAGCCAGCCGTGTACGCATGGGTCGCTTTTCTGGTGCTCTGTGCGGCAGGTGCGCCCTCACGCACCGTGCAAGCGCAGTTGCGAGAGCATCCGGAGGTCGCCCTGACCGACGCCAGAGCGGCGCTGGAAAAGGCGCGCTTCGACGTGGCCAAGCAGCGCGCGCAGCGGCTCCTCGAGCGCAGCGACCTGGACGCTCGCACGCGCAACGCCGCGCTCGAGTTGTCGGCCATCATCGACACCGCCGCCCGCCGCGAGCGTGCCGCCCAGGCCACCCTGGCCGAGCTCTACGCGCGCGACCCGCTCCATCCACGCCGCGTATACGATCCGGGTCCCGCCGTGGAGACGGCCTTCGCCAAGGCGCATGCGCGCACGCAGGGCCCGGTGCAGGTGGCGTTCAGCGCGCTGACGCGCCGCCAAGACGACGGCACGTTGCTACTGCAGCTGCGCATCTATCGCGGAGCCAACGCGGTGGAGAGCATGCACGTGCGCCTGTGGTTGCCCGGCGAGAACGCAGACCCCGTGGAGGTCAGCGCCGTGCTCGGCTTGCGTGAACAGCTTTCGCTGACGCTGCCCACGCCGCTCTCCTATACGGGCCCCTTGCCAGTCGTGATGGAAGCGCGTTCTCCGGGCGGCTACGTGCTCGGACACATCGGCAGCCTCGAAACGCCCGCACAGCTAGCGATTCCACCGGGCCCGCCCAGCGAGCCGGTGATTCCGGCGTGTCCCGCGCCCGAGCGTAGGCCGCTCAGGCGCGAGTGGTGGCTCTGGACCTCCGTGGGCGTAGTGGTCACCGGACTCGCGTTCAGCGCTGGCTACCTCGCGCAATGATCGGCCGGCGGCCATGCTTGGGGCTGGAGGACCCATGCCCATTGCCAAGCTGCGAGACGAAGAAGTTCAGGCGCGCCTTTCCGCGTTGTCGGGCTGGCAACTGGTCGAGGGCAAGCTGTTCCGCGAGTACCGCTTCAAGGACTTCGTGGGGGCCTTTGGCTTCATGAGCCGCTGTGCGTTGGTGGCCGAGCGCATGGATCACCACCCCGAATGGAGCAACGTCTACAACCGTGTCGACGTGTTCCTGACGACCCATGATTGCCAGGGCCTGAGTGAGCGCGACTTCGCGCTTGCACAACGCATGAACGAGCTCTACCAAGCCTGATTCATGCCGCGCCGGATCCAGCATCGCTATCGCGACCCACTCGAGCTGGTCTGGCTGCAATGCGCGCGCGAGCTGGGCATCGAGGTAGTGCGCTCGAACGAGGTCTATGCGTCGTTCGACGGGAAGCGCACGCTCACGCTCAGCTCGGCCGAGCACTTCGACGCCGACGACAGCCTGGCGCAGCTGATCTTCCATGAGCTGTGTCACGCGCTGGTGGCGGGAGAGCGCGGACGAGGACGCGCGGACTGGGGCATGGAGAACGTCGACGAGCGGGACGTCCTGCAAGAGCACGCATGTCACCGGCTGCAGGCGGCGCTGGCGGGACGCCACGGGCTGCGCGAGTTCTTTGCCGTGACCACCGACTGGCGCAGTTACTGGGACGCGCTCCCTCTGGACCCGCTGGCGCCCGGAGCCGACCCGGCGATCCCGCTCGCGCGCGAGGCCTACGTGCGCGCGCGGCGCGGGCCTTGGGCAGCGGCCATCGAGCAGGCCCTCGCGCGCACGCGCGAGGTGGCGGAGCTGGTGCGGGGGCTCGGAACAGGCCTCGAAAGCGACAGCCTGTGGCTGCGTACGCGCGCGCTGCACGCGAGTGGGTTCGCGCTGGGCGACCGCCCCGAGCAGCGCTGCGGGGACTGTGCCTTCGGCTTCGAGCAAGGCGGCGTGCTGCGCTGTCGCAAGAGCGCGATCGAGCCGCCTCGCAAACACGCCCGCGTGTCGGCGGACGCCCAGGCCTGCGAGCGCTTCGAAGCGCGCTTCGACGAGAACACCTGCGGCGAGTGCGGCGCGTGCTGCCGTGAAGGGTTCGATCGCGTCGACGTGCGGGCGCGGGACCTGGTGCGCAAACGCCACCCCGAGCTCGTCAAGGTCGACGGCTTCGGCGCGCATTTGCCGCGTCCCGGCGGGCGCTGCGTGGCGCTCACGGGCGGCGAGCAGGCGAACAGCCCCTATCGCTGCCGGGTCTACGCCGAACGCCCGAGCGCCTGCGCGGACTTCGCCATGGGCGGGGACGCCTGTCTGACCGCGCGGCGTCGGGTGGGACTCAGCGCTTGAGTGCAGCGCTCGGTGCAGCCCGCGGGAACAACCGAATCCAGCACGCGCCCGCGAAGGCCGCCATGAACGGCACGAACGGCGCGTGGTAGCGATCGCCGCCGATGTACACGAAGTGGAGCGCGAGCATGGCCACGATGGGCGTGCACAGCAGCCAGAACAACAGGCGCTGGCGCAACGCGCTGGCCGCCGCTGCAGCCAGGCCCACACCGAATAGGCACAGGAGCCCGAGCCAATACGCGCGACAGGCCGCCAAGCACAGGAGCAGCACGCGCTCGCTGCGAGCCCCCGGCGGCAGACCACCCGCGAGCACCTGCGCAGGTGCCGAATCGTGCCCCAACGTGGCCGAGACCTTGAGCACGCCGCGCGCCAGCCATGCCACGGGATCCCGGCGGATGCGAGCGAGCGCGCGGTCACGGCGACAGCGGTCGACCTTGACCTCGGGCATGCCGTGCGGACAATCGTAACGCGGATCGAGCGAGCCATAGCCGCCCTCCCCCACGGTCCCGAGCAGCAAGTTCAAGCCACCGTTGGTGGAGACCATCACCGGGGCATGCAGCGTGTTCTGATTGCGCACCATCCAGGGCGTGAGCGGAAGGATCGAGCACGCGAGGGCCAACGCCCCGAGGCGCGCCGCGTGCCACAGTCGCTCGGACACGCGCTCCGCCCGCGTCCAGCCGACCAGGAAGCCGAGCAAGGGCGTGATCACCAGCGAGGTGGGGCGCACGTAGGCGGCGAGACCGAGCCAAAACGCAGCCCAAAACAACATGCGCGTGCGGTTCCTGCGCCGTGCGTACACCAGGGGAATCAAGGCGACACACAAGAGGACGCCGAACAAAGGCTCGGTGAACCAGGACGCCGCGAGCACCACGCCGCCGGGCCAGAGGGCGACCAACCAGGCTGCGACACGCCCGGCGCGCGCGCCTCCCAGGCGGCGTCCGAGATACCAGGCGGCGGGCACCAGCAAGCTGCAACACAGCACCTGGAACCATGGGTCGAGACGTCGATCGCCCGCCGTTCGGTGCAGCACCGAGAGCACGGCCGCGTAGCCAGGAGGAAAGAACGCAGTGGCCTTGGCAGGCGCGCTGGGATCGAGGATGCGCTGGGTATATCCCTCTCCGTGCGCGAGCTGTTCGGCGGCGCGCTCGTAGATGACGCCGTCCCAACTCGGCACAGCCGAAAGGGCCACCACGAACAGCGCGCGCAGCAGGCAAGCCACCAGCGTGATGCGCACCACGTGGGGAAGGCCCGTGAGGCTCAGGCGCGCGCCTCGAGCGTGGGACGAGAGCAGTTCGCGTTCTGCCTGTGTCACGTCCCTCACTTACCGCACAAGAGCGCCCGCGGGTACCTTGCGCAGGCCATTTCACAGGAAGTTTGACGGGCTGATACGTCCGCGTGCGGGAGCTGTCGCGAGTCCTTTTTAGGGTACGAGCCCGATGGGGTTCACGCGCAGTACGCGGGCTGGCCTACTGGTGTTAGTGGCGGTTTTGCTCTCACTGGCAATCCTGCATCGCACGACGGGTCGCGCGGCCGTCGAAGGCTCCGAGTCGGTCTTCGTGGTGCGCGCCGTGGACGAGCAGGGAGCGCCGCTGGTGGGCCGCTTGCGGCTCGCGCCAGCCGATTGGAGCGAGCGCGTCCGTCTGGGCGCGGTGAGCGACCTGTTGCGAGCGATCCCCGAGAGCGGGCTCACCATGCGGGTGCCGGCGGGCCGCTATCGCGCGTTCGTTTCACGCGGGCCCGAGTGGTCGATCGCGCAGACCGAGATCGCACTAGAACCGAAGGCGCGTCTGGAGCGCCGCGTCCTGCTGACTCACCAGGTGAGCCTAGCGGGCTACCGCGGCGCGGACCTGCACGTCCACACCGAGCGCAGTATGGACGCCCACGAGCGCGGTGGGGTCGGCGCGCAGGACCTGGCCGCCGAGGGCGTGACCTTGGCCGCAGTCACGGATCACAACGTGATCGGAGGCCTGGGACCCGAAATCGACTCGGTGGCAGGCGCCGAGGTCACCACGTGGGCCCCGGAGGTGGGACACTTCAACGCGTTCCCACTACGGAAGCTACCGAGTTACAGGAACACCACGCCCGAGCGCTTGTTCCGCGAGCTGCGCGAGGACCCACGCGTGTTCGTGCAGATCAATCATCCGCGTCTCGAGGACCATATCTCGTACTTCGCGCTCGGCGGCTTCGATGGGCGCGGCTTCTCGCAGCCTGGCTTCAGCCTGGCGGCCGACGGCATCGAAGTCTTCAACGGCTATCACATCGGTCAGACCGACCAGGTGCGCCGGCTGCTCGGCGAGTATCGACGCTACATCGCTCAGGGAAACCGCCTCACGGCTACCGGCGGGAGCGACAGCCATAGCGCGCGCAAGCATCCACCGGGCTATCCGCGCACTTACGTGCGCGCGGAGAGCGGCACCGAGCTCGCCCCGGCCCTCAAACGCGGGGCCGCCTTCGTGAGCAACGGTCCGTTGGTCTCGATCACCGCGCAGGGCAAGGGCCCCGGCGATACGGTCGATGTCGATGCGCGCGGTCACCTCGAGGTGGAGATCACGGTACTCGCGCCAGACTGGCTCGAGCTGGAAGAAATCAGCCTGTGGGCCGATGACGAACGCGTGTGGTCGCACGAGCTGCCCAGCATGCGCGCGCGTCGTCACAAGCCGCTGACGTTCCGCACCACGATCCGCGTCAACGCCAGGCGGGCCCGCAGCTTGTCAGCCGTGGTGGATGGTGGACGCGGGCTCGAGCTCTTGCTCGGGCGCCGCGATGTGGTGCCCTTCGCCTTCACCAATCCGCTGTATCTGCGCCCCGCGCAGCCGACGCAGCGCGCGAGCCGCTAGCTCGGCCGGCTTCACGTGGTCCCACAGCACCACGATGGACAGGGTGTAGAAGGCCACCGCCGCGAAGATCAAGCTGGACTCGCCGAGTTCGAAGACGCGGCCGAAGCGCACGAGGCCGGTGGTGAAGGGCGTGCCGTAGAGCACGAGCAGGTGGGTCACGTAGGCCACCAGAGATTGACGGGACAGGGTGTCGAATAGCCGCGCCGCGCGCGGGAAACCGGCGCGGGCCCGATTGCACGCGGGATCGAGCGCGATCAGCGCACCGAGCAGCGCCAGCACCAGCAGCGCGCGAAAGCCCACGTACATCGGGTTGGTGTGCCAGAAGTCGTGTTGACCATAGAACCCGCGCAGGCGCTCGCCGTGCTCCCAGCTCACGTAGATGCCGTGGGCGCCGGCCAGGCCCAGCGCGAGCGAGCCGAGCGCCGCATGCCAAGGGGCGCGGCGCGCATAGGGAACGAGGCCCGAACTCAGCACGCCGAGAAAGAAGAACACCGCCCAGGGGAAGAACGGAAACAGGGAGCCCGCCTGACCATCGACCCACATGCCGAGCGGCGGCAACCAGCGGGTGGAGACTTGGGGCAGCCACACCCACGGAGAACACAGGCCGAGTCCCAGCGTGAACAGCGAGAGCACGAGCGTGTAAGCGCGGGACGAGCGCAGGCAGCCCCAGGCGAGCTCACACAGCAAGAGACACAGCCCCACCAGCTGCAGCGGTCCCACCGCGAACATGGCGCGCAGCTGCACGGGGAACTCCGCGAGGCGAAAGAGCGGAACTTGGGGCCATTGCAGGAGGTAGCCGAGCCCGATCAACGTAAGCCCTCGCCGCACGATGCGAGCATCGACCCGCGCGCCCGGATCGGCCCCACGCCGACGGCTCGACACCATCCCGTAGGCCAGACCACCTCCGACCAGGAACATGGGAGCGGTGAGCCCGTGCAGCAGGGTGTAGAGCCGAACCCAGCGGCCGGCGAAGGCACTCGGCTTGGCCAACTCGGTGAACGTGTGGCCCTGAATCATCAGGAGCACGGCCAGGCCCCGGAAGGTGTCGAGAACCGACCAACGAGAGCCTTGGGCTCGGGAGCTTGCGGGCGATACTTCCTGAGACACGCGGCCGGACCTTAGCAACTTTCCTGAAGCAGCTGGTGGCAGAGGGGTGACGATTGCGAGTGGCGCGGGGACCACCTCGTGCGGGGTCGGTCGCCGAGAAATCGTGAGATGTGGTACGAGAACGCCGTGACGGGATCGCGGGGAACCGGGAAAAACGCTTCAATCTCGTGGAGTCGGGCTGCCCTGGGCGGGCTGGCCATGCTGACCGCGAGCGCTGCGTCGGTCCGCGCGGACGACCAAGTCTTGAGCCCTGAGGTGCCCCCCGCGCCATTCTGGCAAGCGGCCAAGAACCCCGATCTGGCGCGCATCGACGCGCTCTTGCGGCAAGGGCGAGCGCGCCTGCAGCCGGCGCTGGGCTTCGGCCTGCTGTTCGGCGCGGAGGCCTCCATCCACCGTCGCACGGGCGTGGAGAACGCCCTGGCCCGCTTCGAGCGCGCGCTGAGCATCGATCCCAAGCATCCCGAGGCGCTTTATCTGGCCGGTAAGGCTCTGGCGCTGTGGGAGCGCCGCACACCGCAGGGAAAGATCGAGCGTCGAACGCGTGAGGCCATCGAGCGCTTCGAGGAATTGCGAGCTGTGGATCCGCTGTACGAAGCCGAGGACGTGGCCTTCGAGTTGGGCGTGCTGCTGACGCGTGAGGAGGACTTTCGCGGCGCGGCAGAGGCCTACGAGCGCGCGCTTGCGCTGCGCCTGGGCGCGGGCTCGCCGAGCACCATCCTCTCGAACCTGGCGGAGGTCTCGATGCAGGCCGAGGACCTCGAGCGGGCGGTGAGCTTGTACGGCCGAGCGGCCCTGGAGGGCAGCCGCGAAGAGCGCGTGCTGGCGCTGTGGGGCATGGCGGTGGCGCTGGATCGGTTGGGCGAGACGGGCGAATCCCTGGAGCGCGCCAAGCTCGCCATCCGCGACGACCAGCGGCCGATGGCCGCGCTCAAGCAGGGTCGCGTGTTCTTCGTGCCGGCCTACGAAGCGCACTACTACGACGGCCTGGGTCTGCTCGCGATGGCCGACCTCGAGGCAGGCGAAGGGTTGTCGCTCGAGCACCTGCTGGCCAACATGCAGCGCGCGCTGTCGCGCCCGGCTGCGGTCAACGTGCTCGTCGGTCTGCGCCAACAGCTGGCGGGACTCGCCGAGGAAGGGCACGGCGACCTACTGCAGCCGCTGACGCAGCTGGTGGAGCGCAACTTGAGCAAGCTGCCGCGACCGCGACCGGTGTTGCGATCGGAGGAGAAGCCGCTCGTGCCCGAGCCCGCCGCCAAGGCCGGCTTGCTGTGCGTGCAGTCACTGCGGGCGTTTTTGCGCTACCTCGACGCGAGCTCGAAGCTGCGCGGAGAACAGGGGCCGTGGGCGCTCGACGCGCGCGCGCACGTAGATCAGTTGCTCGCCTGGTTGAGCGGGGGACTCAAGCCCAGCCAGGCTACGCGTCACGCCGCTCCGAATCCGCCGCAGGCTCCACGTTGACCCGGACATCGTAGAAGAGCGCGCCGGCGCCCATGTCTGCCTCGGCCTGGGACACCAGGCGATTCACATTGCGCTTGTCGGGCGAGAACTTGCTCCACCATACGCCCGGGATCACCAGGGTCCCCGGCACCACGTCGAGCGCGATTCGGGCGGGCAACTCGAGCTCACCGCAGGCGTTGTAGACGCGCACGCGCTGGCCCTCCGAGAGCCCGCGCGGTGCGGCGTCCTGTGGATGCAAGAGCACGTGGGGCTCGCGCTCGCGTTTCTGCAGCCGCTCCACGTTCACGAAGGTGCTGTTCAGAAAGCCATGGGCCGGCGGCGACAGGCAGAGCAGCGGATAGTGCTCGCTCTCGCTCGGCGTCGCACGCGCGTGGTTGGGCGGCGTGTAGTCGGGCAGCGGGTCGTAGCCGTCGTCCAACATGCGCTGCGAGTAGAGCTCGCACTTTCCCGACGGCGTCGGAAAGCCACCCTCGGCGAACGGTGTAGGGCCGATTTCGACGCGCGCGTAGCCGTCGCGCAGCAAGTTGGGCCAGCTGAAATGGACCAGATGAGGGGCCGTTTGATCCGAGAGCAGCACCTCGATCATGCGCTGATCGTCGTCACCGAAGCAGGCATCCGTGTAGCCCATGGCGCGCGCGAGGCCGCGAAAGATCTCGGAGTTGGGCCTGCTCTCGCCCACGGGCGCGATGGCCGGGCGATTGAGGGCCATGCGCAGGTGACCGTAGGGACGCACCAGATCCCAGTGCTCGAGCTGAGTGGTGGCGGGCAACAGGTAGTCGGCGTAGTCGGCGGTGTCCGTCTGGAAGTGCTCGAGCACCACGCTGAACAAATCCTCGCGCGACAGCCCCTCCACCACCGCGCCCTGGTCGGGCGCCACCGCGGCGGGGTTCGTGTTGTAGACGATCAGCGCGTGCACGGCGGGACCGGCCTCGCTGGCGGAGGGCACGCGATCGACCGGACGCGGGCGATAGTGGGCCAATGCACGCCGCTCCGCAGCGTGGCTCAAGGCGTCGCCCAGGCGATTCATGTTGAAGGTGCGTGGCCGCCGATCACCCAACAAATCAGGCCGCTGCAATCCCCGCGTGTCGAGCCGATAGTGCCCGCTCGCGCTCAAGAGGATGCCGCCACCGGGGCGCTGCCAGGCGCCGACCAGCGCGGGCAGACAGGCAATGTTGCGGACCGCCATGCCGCCGCCGGCGTGCCGTTGCATGCCGTAGTTCACCCGGATGGCAGGGGCGCGCGCGCGCCCGTAGCTACGAGCGAGCTCTACGATGATCTCGGCAGGGACTTGCGTGATCTCGGCGGTGCGCTCGGGGGTCCAGCTTTGGACGCGCTCAGCGAGCGCAGAGAAGCCCACGGTGGCCCGCTCCACGTAGGCGTGGTCGACCAGGTCCTCGCGCACCAGGACGTGCATCATCCCGAGTGCCAGAGCACCGTCGGTGCCCGGCTTGATGCCGACCCAAGTATCGGCTTGCTTGGCAGTCCGCGTTCGTACCGGGTCGATCACCACCAGGCGCGCGCCGCGCTTGCGCGCCTCTTGCACGAAGGGCCACAGGTGCACGTTGCTGGTCAGCGTGTTGCTGCCCCAGATCCAGATCAGGTCGCTGTGGACGATGAGCTCCGGGTCCACGCCCATGGCGCGCCCCGTGGTGTAGAGCAGTCCCTCGAAGCCCGCCTCCGAACAGATGGTACGCGCCAGGAGCGAGGCGCCCATCCGGTGGAAGAAGCGCGCGGCCATGCCCTCGCCCTGGATGTACCCCATGGTGCCTGCGTAGGAATAGGGCAGCACCGACTCGGCGCCGTGGCAGGCGATGACGTCGTGCAGGCGCGCGGCGATCTCGCGGAAGGCCGTGTCCCAGCTGACGGGCTCGAACAGCCCTGCCCCCTTGGGCCCGCTGCGACGCATGGGCTGCGTCAAGCGCTGGGGGTGATAGGTGCGATCGAGGTAGCGGTCCACCTTGGTGCAGAGGACCCCCTGGGTTACGGGATGCTCGGGATCCCCCCAAAGCTCGAGCGCGCGGCCCGTGTTCCGATCGACGGCCACCTGCCACGAGCACGTGTCGGGACAATCGTGGGGGCACGCGCCACGCACCAGCTCGACCTCGGGCCCAAAGCGCTCCTTGGCTCGCATGGCCGGAGCGTACTCGCGGAGTTCCTCGGGGCAATCGCGCGCACCGGGCGACACCCCTCAACGTGAGCTCCCCCACCCTACTCGGCGCGCGCCCAGGAGCTCGCCTGGCGCCGCGCGAAGATCTCCTAGCGATCTCGGTCGTGGCATCGATCGGGCATTGGCGAGCGAGCCGACATGCCCCAATAGTGTGAAGCGAATGCACCGTGTGTGGACTCGCTTGCTTGGGCTGTTGTTGTGCGCGCTCTCGGCCGCGCCGGCGCGGGCGGTCACGCCTGCCCAAAACGAAGCGTTCGTGCGCGTGCAGGGGACCCACTTCGTGCTGGGCGACCAGCCATTCCGCTTCGTGGGCGCCAACGTTTCGGTGATGCACGGGCCCAACGAACGCAAGAGCTACGAGGCCGTGCTCGACGCCGCCGTCGCCGATGGACTGAGCGTGGTCCGGCTGTGGGCGCTCGGTGAGATCCAGGCGCCAGGCGAGCCGTACCAGGCGCTGTACGCATTTCGCATCGGCGAGAACGGCTGGCTCGACGCGTCGTTCGTGCACCTGGACCGTGTGCTGGTGGCGGCGCGCGCGCGCAGGCTGCGGGTCATCGTGGTGCTCGCGAACCGCTGGAAGGACTACGGCGGGATCGCCAGCTATCTGCACTGGGCCGGGGAGCAGCTCGCGCGCGACACCCGCAATGAGCCTCTCGGGAGCGCGGTGGCGGCCTTCTACGACTGCGGGCGCTGCCAGACGATGTATCGGGAGCACTTGAGTCGGGTGGTGGGCCGCATCAACAGCGTCAGCCAAGTGGCCTATCGTGACGATCCAACGATCTTCGCCTGGGAGCTGATCAACGAAGCGTCGGCCACCAGTGCACGCGAGGAAGAGTCCATGCTGCGGTGGGTGCGCCAGAGCGCCCAGTACATCCGCTCCATCGACCCCAACCACCTGATCAGTGCCGGACACATCGGCTACAAGAACTCGCGCGAGCGCAAGGTTTGGCGCGCAGTGCAGAGCCTACCCGAAGTGGATTTCGCCGACCTGCACGTGTACCCGCAGAACGACATGCGGGTGGAGAACACGGCCCAACTGACGCGCATGATGGATGACCCCATCGCGTTGGCCGAGCTGGTAGTGAAGAAACCACTGGTGTTCGGAGAGTTCGGCTTCGAACGCAAGCGCGCCTACGTGGAGCGGGTGCGCTGGACGACGGCCTTTCTGGAGCACGCGCTGAAGCGCGGCGCCGCGGGTGCGCTGATCTGGCTGTACGAGCCGTCGGACAATCCGCGCCGAACCCACAGCATCACCGTGCACCCTTCCGATCTGGGCTCGCGGCGCGTGCGACGCGTGCTTTCGACCTATGCCCAGGCGATGGCACGCAAGCCCCAGGCGGGCATTCCCGCGAGCTGGAACCGCACCGCCAACCTGCCGCAATTCGCGCCGCCGGTCAGCGAGCACAGCACGCGCCGCGCACACCGCTCCTTCGTAGCCGGGGGAGAGGGGCTCAGCCTGGAGATGGACGCCACGCTGTTCGCGCTGATCCACTTCGAGCAAGCCGGCGTGTACCAGGAGCACTCGCTCGACACGGTGTGGGGGGCCGGCGAAGGGTTCGTCGACTATCGCTTTCTCGCGCCACGCGGCGTGCCGAAAGGCGTGCGGGTCCAGGCGCGCATCTCCTCGGAGCTGCCTGGTGCGGGCGATGGGCTCGACCCACGCGATGGCAGCGACGTCGAGGTGAGTCTGGACGGTGAGGTGCTGGGTACGGTGCGCGCGCGCGCCGACGACGGCCTCGGCGAGGTGGTGAGCGTGGAGCTCGAGGACGCGCGAGCCTTGCGTCGAATCTTCGTGGCCGGGCGGCGACACACGCTGCGCTTTCGCGCTCTCCCCTCGGACTACGCGGGCGGCCTCTGCATCTACGGCAAGCCGACGGGCATCATGGCGTTGCCGGACGCAGCCAAGCGAGAGCTGGACAGCGTGCGCATCACCCTGCGCTAGGAGGGCCCCCCTCACACGCGGAACAGGAGCGCGCGGCAGGGCTCGCCGAACACGTCGCTCAGCGCCTGGCAGTACAGCGCGAGCTGGCGCTCGTAGGCGCGCAGGTCCACCACCTCCACGTCGGTCTTGAAGTCCACCACCACCCATGAGCCGCGTCCTTGCTCGTCACGCTCGCGGAAGGCCAGGTCGATCACGCCGTCGAGCAAGGTGCCGTCCGCGGCGCGCAAGGTCACCGGGAACTCACGATAGACCTCGGCGCGAACATCGGCCGCCCGTACGCGCTCCCAGAGCGGATGCGCGAGCGCCAATCGCGTGTCGATTACGGCGCGCTCCATCTCCTCGGGGGTCGCGCCCAGGCCGCGTCCCACGAAGGTGGCCAGGCCGCTCAACGCGTCCGCCGCGGTCCCTGAAGACCCGCGCTCGAGCAGCGCGTGAACGAGCGTGCCGAAGCGGGCCCCCGAGGGACGCCCCACGCGCTGCGCGCCGCTATCGATCACCTCGAGCTCGGCCGCGAGCGCCACGGGCGCGCGCAGCTCATCGTGGGCGGCCTGGGTGATGCTCTGAGCGAGCCAGCTCGGGCTTGCGGCCCGCGTGCGCAGCTCGTGACGGCCCACCACCCAACGCTCGTAGTTCAGCCTGCCCTGCTCGTCGCGACCGTGCTGCTCGTCGGCGGCCAGCAGCTCTTGTTGCGTGAGTCCCCCGACCGGCGGGCGCTTCAGCTCGAGGAAGTTGGGATCCCACCAAACCACCTTGTGTTGCCCGCTCTGCGGCTGGTGTAGACCCGGTGCCACGGACTGCTCGGGATCGTGTGGAGCATCCATCGGCCAAGAGACCACCGAGTCGCCCCCGAACTGCGGCGTGCCCGCGGCCTGCCCGAGCGGACGCCGGAACGCCTCGCGCGCCGGGTAGAGCGCGGGCGCCAGCGGGTCCAGCCAGCCCTCGATCACGGCGTCGCCGCAGGTGGGCACGACCAAAATTTCCTTGGCGCGCGTGGCGGCCACGTAGGCCACGCGAATGACCTCGCTCTCGTCCTGGTCGCGCACGTGCTCGCGTTGCTCGATCAGCTCGCGCGGTTCCACATCGCAAAGCGACTGCGCCCATAACCGACGCTCGCCATCGATGTGCCGGGAAGCTCGCTGCACCCGGCGCGGCGCGTTCGGATCGCAAAGCACGACCACCGGGAACTCGAGGCCCTTGGCGGTGTGCACGGTCATGATGCGGACGCCGTCGCTGCCCTCTTCGATCACAGGCGCCTCCGGGGCCTCGGCGAGCTCCGCCTGACGATCGAGCCACTCGACGAAGCCGCGGAAGGACGTGACGCCGCCGCGCCGTTCGTGGGAACGCGCGAAGTCGAGCACCCGCAGCACGTTGCCGAGGGCCTGCTCACCGGTGGGCCAGATGGCGATGCCCGCGTGGGCGCGCAGGGACTCGAGGAGGCTCGCGATGGTGCTCGCGATAGGACGCCGATTGCGGCTCTTGTGGAGCGCAGCGAGCAGCTCGAGTACCTCGGCTACCTCGCGCTCTGCGGGCTCGAGGGCGTCCCGCTCCACGGGGCCCAGCGGGTGCAGGTGCCGCACTTTGCGCTTGAACGAGAGCAGGCTCTCGTCGCTCAACGCCACGAAGGGTCCGCGCAAGCTCGCGTACACATGCAGAGCATCGTCGGGCCACTCGATGGCCGTGAGCACAGCGCGCAGCGCGATGATCTCCTCGCGCGCGTGAAACGAGCGGCCGCCGGAGAGCACGTGCGGGATGCGCCGTGCCTCCAAAGCCCGCACGTACTCACGGGTGACGTCATCCTCGAAAGAGCGGAAGCGCTTGAACAGCAGGCACACGTGACGCGCCTCGACGGGCACGTCGCGCCCCGCCTCGTGCACGCGATAGCCGCTGTGGCGCACCAGCCAGTCCACCCAGGCCGCCACGGCGTCCGGCAACGACGCGTCGATGGCCCCCTTGGTGATGCGCCCGTAGGGACTATAGGGCTCCGGAACGGGCAGGGCGATCACTTCGGGTTGCCTCTCGCGCGCGCTGCGGAAAGGCGCGAGCGGCACGTAGTCCGCCTGGCCGCTTTCGCGGTTGCCGGTCATCAAGGCGGCGAAGGCCCCGTTGACGCACTGCTGAATGCCGGGCACCGATCGGAAGCTCGTGGAGAGCTGCACGAGCTCTGCGCCTTGCTGCACCAGGTGTTGCTTGACCCGTTCGTAGAGCAGCACGTCGGCGCGTCGAAAGCGATAGATGCTCTGCTTGGGATCGCCGACCAGGAACAGCTTGCCGGGCACGCTGTGCGCCTGCCACGGATCGTTCGTCGCGGCGTCGTCGGCGGCCAACAGCAGCAAGATCTCGGCCTGCACGGGATCGGTGTCCTGAAACTCGTCCACGAACAGGTGGGTGACGCGGGCCTGCAGCGTGGCGCGCACGGTGTGGACTTCGGCGATCAGGCGGCGCGTGAATAGCAATAGATCGAAGAAGTCGAGCGCGCCGAGGCGGGCCTTCTCGCGCTGGTAGGCGTCCACGGCGGGCAAGAGCTCGCGCGACAAGCATGCGGCCAGATCGGCGCCAGCGTCCTCCGCGAAGCGCTCGAGCTTGGCGCGCGCCGCATCGCGCAACGAGAGCACCTCCGCGCGCGAGCGCTCCCCCGCGAAGACCTCGCCGCGCCCCGGTTTGCCGCGGAGTTCACTCTTGTAGCTGCGGTCCTGGGCGAGCTGTCGCAGGAATTCTTCCAGGGCGTCCAGCGACAGGCCGCGCGCGTTGCCCAGCTTGTTGCCCAGGCCGCGCAGCGCGACCGCCAGCGGATCCCCGCGCCCTGCCCCCTTGGCCAGCGCGGAGAGCCCGCGCAGCTCCTCGAGACACGCCGCGATGGCCTGCTCCCGCTCGAACGGATCCCGGCGGTAGCTGGTGGTGAAGTCGCGCGTCTCCACCAGGTTGGCCACCGCCTGGAACAGGGTCTCGCGCACCGCCTTGCCCTTGTCGCTCACCTGCTTTCGCGCGAGCACGCGACGAACACCTTCGGGCGGCGACTCCACGACGGCTTCGAACCAGGTCGCGAAGGAGCGCTCGAGCAAGGCGCGCGAACGTCCCGCGTCCAGCACTTCGAACGCTGGATCCACGCCTGCCTCGACGGGATGGGCCCGCAACAGGTCGCTGCACAGCCCATGGATGGTGCCGATGCGCGCTGCCTCGAGCTCCGACAGGGCCACGCGGAGGCGCGTCACTTCCTCCCCCGTGCGCGCGGCGTGCAAGAGCGCGCGATCGAGCTCGGTGCGGATGCGCAGCTTCATCTCACCGGCGGCCTTTTCCGTGAAGGTCACCGCCACGATGGATGAGAGCTTGCCGAGTCCACTCGCCACGATGGCCACGATGCGCTGCACGAGCTCGGTGGTCTTGCCAGTGCCGGCCGCAGCCTCCACGATGAGGGTGCGCTCGAGGCCGTGTCGGATCGCGAGCCGTGCCTCGCCATCGATCAGGCGTTCCACGTCCTGCTCGCGGTGAGCTGTCGCCGCGTGATTCTCAGGGAGACCTGAGCTCACGGCATCCCCCGGACGCGGTGGAGCGGACTCAAGCGCAGCCCGTCCTGAGCCTTCACGCGTGCGACCCGCTCGGCCTCGTAGGGCCCACACACCACGCGGTAGGCACAGTGGTCGCACTCGGAGCTGCCCGCTCGATGCTGCGGTGCCGCGGGCAAGAAGCCTTGCGCCACCATTCCGTCGATGGCGTTCACCAACTCCTGAGCGCGCTTGCGGTTGCCGTCATTGAGCGGCACGTCGTGGCTCTGGAAGCCCGCCTTGCTGGTGCAGAAATAGAGCCGGCCTGCGTCGACCTTGCTGCTCGGGAAGAGCTGCTCGAGTGCGAGCGCATAGAGCAGGGGTTGGAGCACACGTCCCCCGTCCGTGACGGCGAGGGCATTTTCCTGGGCTTTGCCGGTCTTGTGATCGGTGGCGCGCACGAGCGTGGGCGCGGCCGAGTCGGAGCCCGCGCTGCGCTCCACGAGATTGATGGCGCCGCGCAGCTTGAGCCCGACGGGCAAGAGCACGGGCTCGACCCGGCTGTGGGGGTCGCGCTCGAGTGAGGAGCGCAAGCCGAACCCGAGTTCGAAGCGCCAGGGGATCCAGCGTGCTTCATCCAGCATCCGCGCGAGCCACTCCTCGAGGTCCGCGCGCAGTGCCACCAGCGAAGCGTCGAACACGCGTTCGACGGCGGGAGCGTAGGTCTCCTTGAGGGAAGCGACCTGGGCCACGAACACTTGTTCGAGCAAAGCCCGGGCGCGCGTGAGCCCCTCACGCGTGAGGGGCAGCAGCTGCTCGGCCGCGAGCCCGCTGAGGACATCGTGCTGAACCGCGTGAAAGAGTACGCCGCGCTGGCGCGCATCGAGTTCGTCGAGCTCTGGCACTTGCTCCCGCTCGGCCACGCCCATCACCGAATGCAGGAAGAAGCGATAGGGGCAACTCGCGAACTGAGCCAGGGCCGAGGCCGAATACGGGCGCGCCGCGAGCCGCTCGCTAGCCATCAGGCGCGCGGCGCTCTCCTGGGAGAGCACGAGGCCATCGGCCTGCGTGAAGCGAGGAGTTTCCCAGCGGCGGGCCCGAAAGCGCAGGGCGCGCGCCAAGTTCGGGTTGGCGAGCAAAGAGTAGCGCGCACCGCCCTTGCGAGCGCCGGCCCGCGCACGCCACAGGTCGAGCACGGCCAGGTCGTACTCCGCGTCATCGATGGCCTGCTCGGGGGACGCCGGCGCGGGCCAGCCCATGCGCGCCGCCGCGCCCGGGTCGGCGCGGCGATTGAGCTCGTCGAACGCAGGCAACGCTCCGTCCACGGCATGCAGCACCTCGAGGCCGTAAAAGGAAGGCACCCGCGGACGCCCATGCTCCACGTCGAAGCGCGGAAACGACAGCACCACCTGGCCACGCGCCGCGCCCACGGCGAGCCGCAAGAGCACGCGCTCGCGGGCCGCACGCTCTTCCGTGAGCATCAGGTGCGGCCCGAGCGCGCGTCGCTTCGCATCCGGGAGAATGGGATCTTCGTGTAGCCGCGGCGGAAACACCTTCTCGGCCAGCCCCAGCACGAACACCTGCTCGAAACTGCGCCCGGCCGCGTCCTCCACGTCGCCCACGAACACCTTGCCCGCGCCATGCCCGCCGCTGCGCACGATGGCGGTGCCGAGGCGTCGGGAGAGCAGCCGCTCCACGTCGAGTAGCTCGACGGGTCCCACCGAAGCGAGCGGCGCGAGCTCGAGCAGCGCTTCGCGCACGCTCTCCGGGCGCTGCAGGCTACGGCGCGCCAGGTCGTCCAGGGCCGCCAGCCACTCGCCCCAACTAGCCCGCTGCGGTAGGCCCGTCAGGCGATCGAGCAGCGGGAGGGCGAACTCGAGCAAGGCCGCGAGCTGGCCACGCTGCAAGGTGAGGGACGCGTGTCGAGGCCCCTCCGGCTCCGTGCCCACGAGCTCGAGATCCAGCTCGCACAACAAGGAGCGCAGCCGGCGCTCCCAGCGCGCGCGACCGCCGATCACCGTCGCATCCACGAGCAAGCGCTCCCAGCGCCGCGGACTGCGCGGCGTGCGCTCGCTATCGTCGTCGACGGCGGCGCCGGTGCGCGTGTCGTCGGGCTGCTCGTCGACCGCAGCCGGAGCCACGCCGAGCGAGAGATACTCCGCGAAGGCACGCGCCGAGAGCCCCTCGCGCGCGCAGGCGAGCAGCGCCAAGAAAGCCCGTCCTTCGGGCACCGGGCGCCGCACGCCATCGGCGAAGTGCGCCGGGATCTGCGCGCGCCGCAGCGCTTCCTCGACCGGGTCACGATAGGCGTCGGCTGCGCGCAGGAAGATCGCCATGCGATCGAAGGCTACGCCGCGCTCCGCCGCCGCCAAGATCTCGCGCGCCACCTCCACGGCCTCGCGGTTCTCGCCTGCGCCCGACATCAACTTCACGCGACCGCGCTCGGCCGCGGGACCACTCCCCGACAGGCTGGGCGCGAAGAGCTGACGCTTGAGTTGGGCCAGATCGTGGTCCTCGAGCGGGAACCGGCGCTCGGTCAGCGCGTCCTCTCCCAGCGAAAGTCGCCAGAAATGTTCGCTGTGTTCGTCGCCTCGCGCCACGCTCACGCGCGCCTGCAGACGCGCCCGACAAAGTGCGGCAGCGAACTCACTCTCGCGCGCGTGCACCAGTGGCACGTCGAGCACCACCAACGCGCAACGCGCGAGCGCGCGCCGTGGATCCGCCCCCAGCGCCTCACTCGCCAGCGCGAACAAGCGCGGGCGGTCGCACAGCTGCTCACGCTCGAGGGCCTCCTCGTAGCGCTGCAGAAACAGCGCTAATTCGCGGTCATGGGGAGCAAGCAGGGCTGTCGTGACCCCCGCCATGCGCAGCTCGATCAGGGCCTCGCTCAGCGCCCGCACGAAGCCAGGGCGCTGCCCGATCTCGCCGAAGCGCCCGAGCTCGCCGGTGCCCGAGAGCTCGAACACCACGCGCGCGCACAGCGCCTCTACTCCCACGCCGCGCAACAACGCGAGGCCCGCGCGCGCCAGGCTCGGCAGAGCAAACTCGAGCGCCGCGCTCTCGAGCGTGTGCTTGGCCCAGCCCGCGCGCGCCTGGCCCGGGCCGAGCACACGCTGCACGAGGGCGAGCCCCGAGAGGGGACTCGGCGCGAGAATCAGCGCGGGTTCTTGGGCAGGCAGGTCGCGCAGAAACGCCTCCGCGGCCGCGAGACGCTGCTCGCCGCACGGCGACTCGAACAAGCCTACGCTGCGCTTCACCACCACCAAACCGCCACCACTCCGATCACCGCCCAGCCACCCATGGACAGCAAGAGGCCCGACAAGGCGCGCGCCGTCTGGCCGCGCGCGCTCAAGGCACCGTAGAGCGCGAGCCCGCTCCAAAACAAGCCCACAGGCAGCAAAAGTGGCCCCAGCACCGGGATCGCCAACGGGCTCAAGCCGTAGGCCGTGGCGCGCACCAGCACGTCGTAGCGCACGGCGATCTGCAGCATCCGACACAGCGCCCACAGCCAGCCTGCGTAGACGGCTACGCCCAGTGAAAGCAGCGTGGAGAACACCAACGATGCCGGTACGAGCGAGACCGCCGTACCCAGCAGTCCCGTGCTGTGTAGCCCGAGACGCGGGGCGTCAGCCCAGGTGAGCAACGGGACTGCGCCCGCGATGGACAGCGGCAAGAGTCCGCATACACCGCACAAGAACACGAATTGCAACGCATGCACCAGGTGACCCGCACCGCCGAGGCGGCGCCCCAGCGAAAACGGCCCAGCAAGGCCGGCGCGCAGGGTGTTCCAGAACGCGCGCGAGATCCCGAGCTCCCCGCGCTCCTCCCAGTCGACGGTGGCACGCACCACACAGCGATTGCACATCGCCACGGGCTCGAGCGGCGTACACAACCGGCACACGAAGTCCCCGCAGCGCACGCAGCTCGCTTCGGCCTCGGCGTCTCGATGCGTCGCGCAGCGCGCTAGTTGAGACATGTGGAGGCCCCCATTTCGAGCGCCGTCGGCGAGCCCTCACCGCCCCGAGCGTTGCGCCGACGTGACGCCTTCACTCGAGCACGTAGAACGCGCGACCGTAGGTCTCGAGCAAGGACAGCGCCCTGTCCATCTCTTCGCGCGTGTGCCCGCGCGTGACGTTGAGGCGCAGGCGCTCGTCGCCGCGCTTCACCGCCGGGTACACCAGCGGCACCATCATCACGCCGTTCTCGAGCAGCGCCACGTGCATGAAGAGCGCCTTGGCCTCGTCGCCGCAGTTGGGGGGCATGATGTGCGTGTTGCTGCGGCCCAGGTTGAACCCGAGCTCGGTCAAGCTCTTGCGCATGTAGGCCGACTTCTCGTGGAGCTCCGCCACCAAAGCGGGCCCTTCCGCCTCGAGCATCGTCAGGATGGTCGACACCGCGGCCACCACCGGTACCGGCAGCGTGGCGCTGAACATGAAGGAGCGCGCCGAGTTCTTGATGTGCTCGATCACGTCGGTCGAGCCCAAGAGCAGCCCGCCGATGCCGCCGAAGACCTTGGAGAACGCCGTCATCAGCAGCGGCACGCGACCTTCGAGCCCGAAGTGCTCGAGCGTTCCGCGCCCGTTGTGGCCCAAGGTGCCCGAGCCGTGCGCATCGTCCACCAGGAGCACGGCGTTGTAGCGCTCGCAAACCTCGACGATCTCCGGCAGGGTCCCCATGTCGCCGTCGAGCGAGTACACGCCTTCCACCAGCACCAGGACGTTCTTGCGCTCCTTGGTCTTGAGCACGCGCTCGAGGGACTTGGCGGAATTGTGATTGAAGAAGCGCACCTCGGGAGCGCGCTTGGGGGTGCCCGCCGCCAGGAACGTGCCGTCCAAAATGCAGGCATGGCTCAGGTTGTCGAGCGCCAGCGTGGTGTCGCTGTCCGACAGGGCCATGATGGCCCCCACCATGGCCTGATAGCCGGTGGTGAACATGAGCGCGGCCGGGTAGCCGAAGAACTTGGCCAGGCGCTCCTCGAGCTCCACGTGGGCCGTGGTGGTGGCTTGCGGGCGCGAGCTCGAGAGTCCCATCGCGTACTTCTCGACAGCGGCCGCGGCGGCCTCCTTGACCTTGGGGTGCGTGGTCAGCCCGAGATAGTCGTTGGAGCTGAACTGCACGATGGGCTTGCCCGCGATGGACGTGCGTAGACCGCCGTTCTCGAACTCCCGAAAGAGCGGGTAGACCTGCTTCTCCTTGGCCTCACGGATACGGGCCAGCTCTGCGTGCGCCTTCTCGTCGATCCAGTTCATGCCTGGTCTCTCTTCCTCAAGATCACCGCCGAAACGTTGCCGTAGTACCCAAGCGCAGTGATCAACACGTGGCGCACTTCGCGAGGGGCGTCACCGCGCAACAGAGGCTTCGGCTCAATGCCCGACAAAAACCCGACCGCGGCCGCCATGCTTAGTGCCGCGGCCGCGCCAAACGTTTCGCCCCAAATGCCCTTTGTGGCCACGGTGGCCACATCCGAGCCGAACACGCGCGCCAAGCCCTCTTCTTCGGCCAGGTCCACGCGACTGACCCCGCTCGCGGCGCAGGCCACCAAATCCACCTGCTCGGGCTCGATCCCGGCATCGGCCAGGGCTGCGCGCACCGCGCGCTCCACCGTGACGTCCGAAGCATGCACCAGCTGCGCCTCCGAGAACGGCGGATCGAAGGCCGTTCCGAAGCCCACGATCTCCGCCCATACCTTGGCCCCGCGCGCCGCGGCGCTCTCGAGGCTCTCGCACACGAGCAACGCCGCCCCCTCGCCCAGGTGCGTGCCACGGCTCGTCACGTCGCCTGGTTCGGAAGGGCGGTCCCCTTCGCTGATCACGCCGAGCTTCTCGAAGGCGAGGTAGAGCGGCTCGCTCACCACCTCGGCGCCCCCCACCATTAGCGCATCGGCGCGCCCGCAGGCGATGTGGGTCTCTGCCGTGAGCACCGCGTTGGCGCCGCCGCAGTTGCCGTCGACGATAGTCACGTTGGGCCCTTCGAGCCCCTCCCAGATGCTCACGTAGCCCGCGGCACTGTTGATCACCGTGTTGGGAAAGCGCGACGGGTTCAGGTAGCGGGGATGCTCGAGCTCGGCCACGCGATTGATCTCGGTGATGCTGTCGAGGGAGCCGTAGGCCGTGGCCGCGCAGATGCCGAGCCGCTCGGGCCCCACACTCGCGAACGCCCCCTCACGCTTCAGTCCAGCGTCTTCCAGCGCGTGCTTGGCCGCCACCACCAACAGGCGCGTCATGCGGTCGAAGTTGCGCAGCCCCTTGTCACCCAGATACTGCGCCGCGTCGAAGTCGCTCACCTCGGCCACGATGGCACGTGCGAAGCGCGCGTCCGTGAGCACACTGCGCGGCCCCGCGAACGCGCGCTTCTTGGCCGCGACCGGATCCGCCAGCGCCGCGAAGAAGGCCTCCCGCCCCACCCCCACCGGACTGACCACCGAGAGTCCCGTAATCGCCAGTGGATGCATCAAGTGCTCCCGGCACCGCGCCGCGCGACGGGCACCGGCAGAATCCCTGGCTTCGCGAACGTGACGACCGCGTCATATCCCCCGAAGGCCAGCGCATTGTTGAGCACGATGTCGGCCTTGCCGGCACGCGCCTGATTGCGCACCACCTCCACGTCGCACTCGGGGTCGGCTTCTTCGTGATGGATGGTGGGCGGGTAGATGCCGGTCAAAATGGTCTCCACGCAGGACACCGCCTCGAGCGCGCTGGCCGCACCCATGCAGTGCCCCACCATGCTCTTGATGCTCGAGATCGGCACCCGGCGTCCCTCGAACACTTCCTTGATCACCACGCTCTCCACTTGATCGTTGGCGGGTGTGCCCGTCCCATGGGCGTTCACGAAGTCCACTTGCCCGTGCGTGAGTCCGCTGGCCGCGATGGCCTCGCGCATGGCCCGGATGCTGCCCTTGCCCTCGGGATGCGGGCGCGTGATGTGATACGCGTCGCAGGCCAGTCCGTAGCCGCCGACTTCCGCGAGCAGGTTCGCGCCGCGACGCCTGGCGTGCTCCTCCGATTCCAGCACCAGCACGGCCGCGCCCTCGCCGATCAGCAACCCCTTGCGGTTCTTGTCGAACGGCTGACAGTACTCGGGAGCGATGGCTCCGAGCCGCACGAAGCCCGCGAACTGCACCTTGTCGAGGATCTCGCTGGCGCCCGTGATCACCACGTCGGCGCGCCCTGCCCGAATCTGATCGAGGGCGAAGCCGATGGCGTAGTTGCCTGCCGCGCAGGCGGCCGGCAGGGTCTGGACCAGGCCGCGTGCACCCACCGCGCGCGCCACGTGTACCGGCAACAGCGTGGTCCCGTAGCGAGCCAACTTGCTGGTGGCCACGGCCTCTTCGCCGCGGTGCAGCCAGGCGCTCTCGAGCTCGGAGATCACGTCGACCTCGCCCATGGTGGTGCCGAGCACCACGCTGGCACGCTCGCTGGCGAGGTTGGCCTGCGCGAGCCCCGCGTCTTCGACGGCCATGCGCGCTGCCGCGATGGCGAATGCCGAACAGCGACCGGCACGACGCGCCTCGGCCGCGCTCAGATGATCGCGTGGACGAAAGTCGGGCACCTCGCAGGCTCGATCTCGACCGAGGTCCTTGGGGTCGAACAGGGAGACCGTGCGCGCCCCGGAACGACCTTCCAAGAGCGCTTGCCAGAAGGCTTTTCGACCAAGCCCCAGGGAGCTAACCACCCCCATGCCGGTCACGTACACGCGGCGTGACATTGGGCTTGGCGGTTTACCCCAGGGCTCCCCCAAGCGCCAGCATGACGCAGACGCAAGAGTGAATCGGAAGCGAGACAGCGGAGGGCGTCCACAGACCATGCGGCGGGCGCCGACGCATGCTAAGCGGTGGGCCCCTATGGTCGATGTTCCCCGCACCTTCGTCGAGGCTCTGGAACGGCTGCCAGCCGGGGAACAAAGAGGATTCCGCTTCGTCACCTCGACTGGGGACGAGCTCTTCTTATCCTATGACAGCCTGCGCCGCGAGGCGACGCGACGGGCGGGCCTGCTGGCCGAGGCCGGCGTGGCCAAGGGCGATCGCGTGGCCCTGGTCATCCCGGAGGGGCACGACTTCGTGCTCAGCTTCTTGGCCGCAGTCATCGCCGGCGCGGTCCCGGTCCCGATCTTTCCGCGCGCGACTTTCAAGGCCAGCTCGGACTACGTCGACTCGGTAGCGCACATCACGGAGGCCAGCGGCGCACGCATCCTGCTGTCGGGCGCCGCCAACGCCGAGCTGGTTCAACCAGCTAAGCAGCGCGTGCCCGGGTTGGCCGAAATCGCCGTCACCGAAGCGCTGTTCACACCGGAACGCGCCAGCGCGAGCTTCGCTCCGCCAAAAATCGACTCGGCGGATCTGTGCTTTTTGCAGTTCACCTCGGGGAGCACGGCTCGTCCCAAGGGAGTGATGGTCAGCCATGGCAACCTGATCGCCAATGTCACCTCCTTCCTCGGCCCCCACGGGCTAGCCCGCCGCGACGACGACGTGGGCGTCAGCTGGCTCCCGCTCTTTCACGATATGGGCCTGATCGGCTTCGTGTTGGGCCCCCTGGTGGTCGACATTCCGGTGGTGCTCCTGCCCACGGCCACCTTCGCACGCGGCCCGCGCATCTGGCTCGAGACCATCCACAAGCACCGCGGCACCATCACCTACGCGCCCAACTTCGCCTACAGCCTGGCTCTCAAGCGGCTCAAGCCCAAGGACGTCGAGTCCCTCGATCTATCGTGTCTGCGCATCGCGGGCTGCGGCGCGGAACCCATCCACGCCGAGACCTTGCGCAGCTTCGCCCGGGCGCTCGCACCCGCCGGCTTCAAACCCGAGGCGCTCTTGCCCAGCTACGGCATGGCGGAGTCCACCCTCGCGATCAGCTTTCATCCGCGGGGTACGCCCATGGAGGTCGATCGCGTCGATTCGACGGCACTGCGAAAAGGGCACGCCAGCCCAGCCCCGGAAGCTGCCGCCGACGACAGCCTGGAGGTCGTCAGCTGTGGTGTCCCCTTCCCCGATCACGAGCTGCGCATCGTCGACGAGCAAGGCCAGGTCCTGCCCGAGCGGCAGGTCGGCCAGGTGCTCGCGCGGGGACCGAGCGTGTGTCTCGGCTACTTCGAGAATCCCGAAGCGACCTCCGCCAGCTTCCCGAACGACGGCTTCCTGCACACGGGCGATCTCGGTTACCTGGCGGACGGAAAGCTGCACATCTGCGGACGCCTGAAGGACCTCATCATCATCCGTGGCGCCAACTTCCATCCACAGGACCTCGAGTGGGCGGTCTCCGAGATCGAGGGCGTCCGGCGGGGGAACGTGGTCGCTTTCAGCACCCCTATTTCGGGGGAAGAGCGCCTGGTGCTCGCAGTGGAGTGCGCCTCATTCGAGGCGTCCCAAGTCCGAGCCCGGGTGGCCGCCAGGGTAAACGAAGCTTTTGGCCTGACGCCCCATCACGTGGCAACTGTAACTGTAGGAAGCTTGCCAAAGACTTCGAGTGGGAAGCTACAGAGAGCGAAGACTCGCGATTTGTACATTGGCCAACAGTTGGACGAGCACGCCGAGTCATGAAATAGGCAGCTTGTCTGAATTTGTAGAAGGATTGGACGCGTCGATAGCTGGCCCGTAGAGTTCGCGCGATTAAAGCGTCGAGCCCTCAGTGTTCCAAAACGGAACGTGGCTTCGGAACGTGTCCTGGAGAAGCAATCTGTCTATGAAGCGCCCTCAACTGATCAAGCTCTTCCGCGACTTGGCGAGTGAGATCGCTGAGAAGGACCTGAGCTTCGTGCAGGAGGAAAGCGCCATCGCTGACCTCGGCATTGACTCCCTCGCCATGCTGGAACTGGTGGGCACGATGGAGCGCGAACTGCGTATCCGGGTACCCGACGAGCAGCTGGTGGGACTCGAAACGGTGCGTCAGCTTCTCGAGCTGGTGGAGCGGCGTCTGCCGCAGAGCGCAGCCTGAGTTCGGGACTACCGCTGAGCCAAGCGAGACTGGAAACGCATGATGGAACTTAAAGAGAAGCTGCGCGCGATCGTGGCGGAAGTCAGTGAGATCGACCTGATCCCCGACGAGACGCCCTTCGCCGATCTCGGGATCGACTCGATGATGGCGCTGGAGATCGTGGCCGAGGTCGAGCGCACCTACAAGGTCAGCGTGCCCGAGGATGAACTCAAGGGTCTGACCAACTTCCAGTCGGTCTACAACCTGTTCGCCGCCAAGCTCAGCTGAGAGGACTCGGGGGCTGCACCTGGTATCGACTCGATACCGGCCGCGGTCGCGCTCTTGAGACCTAGGCTGCGGTTCGGAAGGGGACGGCTTTACCGGTGCCGCTGACAGGCACCGCAGAGGCACGTCCCCTTTGGCCTTTTCGGTGCCCAGCGCGGCCTTCGCAGGGGCCTGTACGGGGGGCGGTCAGCGCGGTCTCCACGGTGGGTCATTTTGGTTATCGACTTCCGGGTAGATTTTCATAGACTCGCCCGTCGAATGGGTCGCCCCAAGGCCAGCAGCATCGATGAAGCCACCCGCGAGCGCCTGCTCGGGGCCGCCGCGCGAGCCTTCGGCTCGTCGGGCTTCAATGGTGCGCGACTCGAAGACATCGCGGCCGACGCGGGCATCCGACGTTCTTCCCTGCTCTATCACTTCGACAGCAAGCAGACGCTCTACACGGCGGTGCTCGAGCACGCATTCGGGGAGCTGGAGCGGCGCATGGAGATCACCATGGCCTCGGCGGACAGCTTCGAGGCGCGCCATCAGAGCTTGGTGGAGGGGATGATCGCCTTCGAGCACGAGCACCAACCGCTCCTGCAGGTGCTGATGCGCAGCCTGCTCGATCACGACGAGTCGAGCGCCGCCCTGTTGGAGCGCTCCTTCGTGCCACTGGTGGATCGCATCGAGCATTTCATGCGCGTGGGCGCGGGCGACGCCCTACCCGCGAACTTCCCAGTGCGCGCCGCCATCCTGCAGCAGATCGTGGGCCACCTGGTGCGCTCCGCGATGGGCGCGGCGGGCGAGATGCTGTGGCGCGGCGAAGCGCATTCCTGGACCCTGGCGCAGGCACTCCTGCGCGGAGCAACGAGACCGTGACCACGCGTCCCAACGGTCGAAGAGCGCCCTCGGGCGCGCGAGCGGAGATTGGAGGCATGCGTGCCTGAAGCAGCAGTGACGAAACTCGAGAGCAAGCAGAAGAAGTCGGAGCGTTCCATGGACCTTCCCTCGCCCACCTACGCCGCCCAGCGCGCCTACGTGGCCATCATGTTCGAGACCATCGGGCGTCTGCTCGAGGCGGCATCGCAGAGCGATGCGGAGATCGCGCGCGAGCTCGAGGGCTATCGGGACGGCTTCTCGATCGGCTTCTCGGTGCTCGGTGATCCCAAGCTGAAGATGCGGGTCGGCGTGCGCAATGGCCGCTTCGTGCGGCTGCCGAGCAGCATCCATCCCGAGCTCGAGATCGTGTTCAAGCACATCACGTTCGCGTTCTACGTGCTCAGCTTCAAGGAGAGCACCTCGCGCGCCTATGCCAACGAGCGCATGCTGACCCACGGCGATACGGCCCATGCCCTGCGCTTCGTGCGCTGCATGAACCGTATGCAAGCCGTGGCGCTGCCGCGCTTCGTGGCGAACCGGGCGCTCAAGGGCTTCCCGGACATCACCGCGCCCGAAAAGCGCAAACTCGTGACCGACCTCTACGTGAAACTTTTGAGCGGATTCGTGACCCGGAGCAAATTGCCATGAGCGGTTCTTATTTCGAGTTCTTCTGTCCCGTGAAGATCGTGGCGGGTTTCGCCGCGCTCGAGCACATCGCCTACGAGCTCGGCGCGCGCAGCGCCAGCAAGCCGCTCATCATCACGGATAAGGGCGTGCGCAGCGTGGGTCTCGTGGAGGTCGTGCAAAACGCCCTCAAGAGCGCCGGCGTGTCGGCGCCACTGGTGTTCGACGACGTGCCCCAGGACAGCGCGACCAACACCGTGACGGCGATTGCCAAGCTGTACCGCAGCGAGGGCTGCGACTCGATCATCGCCATCGGCGGCGGCTCCGTGATCGACACGGCCAAGGCAGCGAACATTCTGGCCTCCGAGGGTGGTCAGGATCTCACGGCCTACGCGGGCACGAACGTGGTGAAGCGTCGCCTGCGTCCGCTGTTCGTGCTGCCCACCACGAGCGGCACGGGCTCCGAGGTCACCGCGGTGTCGGTGGTGAAGGACTCGAACTCGGGCATGAAGTTGCCGTTCGTGTCGCCCTATCTGTTGCCCGACGTGGCCGTGCTCGACCCGCGCATGACCATCGGCTTGCCGCCGTTCTTCACGGCCGCCACGGCCATGGACGCGATGACCCACGCCGCCGAGGCCTTCACCTGCCTGGGCAAGAATCCGCTCAGCGACAGCTACGCCAAGGCCGCGATCCAGAAGGTCGCCAGCAACGTGGTGGCAGTGCTCGACGAGCCGTCCAACAAGGAGCGCCGACTCGAGCTGGCACTGGCGGCCACCATGGCGGGCATCGCGTTCTCGAACAGCATGGTCGGCATGGTGCACGCACTCGGCCACACCATCGGCGCGGTAACCCACGTGCCCCATGGCGTATGCATGAGCATCCTCTTGCCGTACGCGCTCGAGTACAACCTCGACGCGCGCCGACAGGTCATCGGCGAACTCCTGTTGCCGCTCGCTGGCCCGGACGTCTACGCCAAGACCCTGGAGCGCGACCGTCCGCAGGCAGCCATCACGGCGATCCGCAGCTTGCGCGAGGCGCTGTGGCAGAAGGCCAAGCTGCCGCGCTCGTTGAGCGAGACAGGCAAGATCACGCGGGACCAGTTGCCGGAGATCGCACGCCTCTCGCTGGACGATGGCCCCATGATCATGAACCCGGTCGAGGTCAGCTATCAGGATGCCTTGCGCGTTCTCGAGCGTGCGTTCTGAAGACGGTGGCGGTCCAGGGACCGCCGCTGCTCCCGTGTTCGTATTCGTCTCGTAAGGCGTAGTCGTGCGCGTGCGGCTACGCGTGCGCGTGTCAGCGCGGAGCGGCGAGGCTTGTGTGCCGTCGCCGTCAAAGTTCACGTTAGGTTCACGTCGACGTCGACGACCACCTCAACGTGAACACGGGATCGCCCTACGGATCCGCGAGTACCTTGGTGGCGGCTACTTCGCCGCTGCGGATGGCATCGGGGATGCCGACGCCCCGGTAGGCGTTGCCGGCCAAGGCGAAGCCCGCGTGCTTGGCGGTCAGCGCTTCGATGCGCGCCACGCGCGCCAGGTGGCCGAGCTTGTACTGGGGCATGGCCCGCTCGTAGCGGACCACCCGCGCCCACTTGGGCTCGGCCCGAACGCCCATCAGGACGGCCAGCTCCCGCCTGGCGAGTTCGATCAGCTCGGCATCTCGCCAAAGGGCACGCTCCTGCCCCTTGTAACCACCCACGAACACGCGGATGAGCGCCTTGTCGGCCGGCGCCCGCCCCTCGTACTTCACACTGGCCCAGGTGGAGGCCAAGATTTGGCAGGACTCGCGCGCGGGTACCACGAAGCCGAACGCATCCATGGCATGGGGCACTTCGCTGCGCTCCCATAGACAGGTCACGGTGGCCGCCGACGCATACTCGATGTCGGAGAGCTCCGCCGCGAGCTTGGCGTCGAACGCTTGCACGCAGCGCGCCGCCCGGTGCGCGGGCAAGGCGAGCACCACGCGCTCGAATTCTCGCTCGGCGCCGCCAACGGTGACGCGAAAGCCCGCCGCGTCCCTGGCCACCGCGCTGACCGGCTGCTCCGTGTGGATGACGCCTGAGAGCTCCTTGGCGAGCGCGTCGATGAGCTCCTGCATTCCACCGCGAAAGGCCACGAACATGCCGTAGCGGGCCCCGGAAGACTGCTCGCTCGCCTGCTTCGCGCGCTGCCTCAATCCCAAGATTACCGAGCGGTGATCGCGCTCGAGCTCGAGGAAACGCGGCATGGTGGCGCTGAGCGAGAGCGAAGCGGGGTCGGCCCCGTAGATGCCACCCACCAGAGGCTGCGCCAGCTGGTCGAGGGCTTCGCGGCCAAAGCGTCGCGAGACGAAGCCCTCCAGGCTTTCGTCTTCGCGCGCGCGTCCTCGCGGCAACACCAGGTCCAGGCCCATGCGCAGCTTGCCGGGCCACGAGAGCAGCGGTGAACGCGCCATGGCGGCCAGATCGGTGGGAGCCATCAACGAGAAGCCCTCGGGCACCCGCTCCAGGACGCCCTCGTGCACGATGTAAGCGCCCCGCGGAGAGGTCCGCGTTCGGATCAAGCTCGGCTCGAGCCCGAGTTCACGCGCAAGGGCCACGCCCCAGGGCTTCTCCGTGAGGATCGAGTCGGCGCCGGTCTCCACCACACACTCGTCGATGCGCTGACTGCCGAGCAGGCCGCCGATCCGAGCGGAGGCTTCGAACAACTGCACCTGTGCACCGGCCCGCTGCAGCCGGAAAGCCGCGCTGAGTCCGCTGATGCCACCGCCGATGACGCACACTCTCATGGCACTTCGCGTTGCTCGCTGTGGACGGCCGCTATCACGCTGTCGGCGAGAGCGCGAATGAACGCCGGATGAGTGCCGAGCGTACTCGCGCGCACGAAGCCGAGGCCGAGACTCTCAGCATGTCTGCGAGCCTCGATGTCGAGGTCGTAGAGCACCTCCACGTGGTCGCACAGAAAACCGATGGGCAGCGCGACCACGTCTTCGACGCCACGTTGCTTGGCGGCAGTCAAGGCATCGAGCACGTCGGGCTCGAGCCACGGCTCGCGCGGGTTGCCGCTGCGACTCTGGTACACGAGTGAGGATCGGCCGCAGAGATCGAACCGAGCCGCCACGCGGCGCGTGGTTTCGTCGAGCTGAGACACATAGGGCGAACCGCTCGCCATGGCCTGGGGAATGCTGTGCGCCGTGAATAACACCTCGGCCCGCGCGCGGCGCGCACTGGGCAGCGTGGCGAGTGCCTGCTCCAGGTGTTCAACATGGGCTTCCACGACGGCGTCCGACAAGCCGAAGCCGCGCACCAGACGCAGCACGGGCGCGTCTGCTCCAAGCTCCGCGCGCGCCTTTTCGACGGCAGCCACGTAGCGGGCCAGGGAGGCCTCGGTTTCCTGCGCGGCCATGATCAACCCGAACACCTCACGATGGCCACCTGCGCGAAAGGCCTCCAGGCTGTCCTTCAGCCAGGGAGACCAGTGACGCATCCCCACGCGAACCTCGAGCGGATGTCCGCGCGCAGCGAGCTCTCGGCTCAACAGCTCGGCCTGGCGCTCGGTATGCGCGGTGATGGGCGAGCTGCCGCCGAGCAACTCGTAGTGGTGCACCACCGACTCGAAGCGCTCCTCCGGCACTGGACGCCCCTCGAGCACGTTCCGCAAGAAGGGTCGGACGTCCTCGATCTTGTGAGGGCCACCGAAGGCGATCACGAGGAGCCCGCGCACCGTCGAGGCGGACGTCGCGCTCGTGCTAGTCATCGCTGGCTGGCCTCGTGCACGTGATCAACCAGCGCCCGCACCTGATCGACCGACGCTTCCGGGAAGATGCCATGTCCGAGATTGAAGATGTGGCCCGGGCGCCCCGCCGCCGACTCGAGCACCGCGCTGGCCCGACGCTTCAGCTCCTCGCGCGGCGCCACCAAGGCATAGGGATCCAGATTGCCTTGCACCGCCTTCGCACCGAGCTTCTGCCAAGTGGGACCGAGTTCGACGCGCCAATCGAAGCCGATCACGTCACCACCCGCCTCGAGCTGATGCGATAGGAGGGTGGCCGTGCCGGTGCCGAAGTGGATGTGCGGCACGCTGCGATCGAGGCCAGCGAAGAGGCGCTTCATGTGGGGCTTCACGTAACGCACGTAGTCCGCTGGCGAGAGGGCGCCGATCCAGCTGTCGAACACCTGAAGCGCCTGGGCACCGCTGGCGACCTGCGCATTGAGGTAGTCGATGGTGGCGCTGGTGAGCTTGTGCATCAGCGCATTCCAGGCTCCCTCGTCGTTGTACATGAGCGCCTTGGTGTGCCGGTACTCCTTGCTGCCGCCGCCTTCGATGGCGTAGGACGCCAGCGTGAATGGGGCGCCTGCGAAGCCGATTAGAGGCACGTTGGCCGGCAGGCCCGCGCGCACCAGGCGCACCGTCTGCATCACGTAGCCGAGCGACTGCGCCGCGTGGATCTCCTCGGACACGCGCTCGATGTCAGCCGCGGTGCGCACCGGCTTCTCGATGTGCGGCCCGTCCCCCTTGAACTCGAAGCCGATGCCGAGGGGCTCCAAGAATCAGGAGGATATCGGCGAACAGAATGGCCGCATCGACCCCCAGCTGACTCACGGGCAAGAGCGTCACTTCCGCCGCCAGGTCGGAGCGCTGACACAGCTCCACGAAGCTGACCTTGCTGCGGATGGCCCGGTACTCGGGTTGATAGCGGCCGGCTTGGCGCATCAACCAGATCGGCGTGTACGACGTTGACTCACCGCGGCAGGCTTGGAGGAAGGCACTCATCGGCGCCCATCTTACTGCGCGCCGGGGGGGCGTCTACTGTCAGGGCATTTGGCGCTTGGCATCGACGATCCCGCGGGCGAGCCGCGCGGCCTCGAGCACCAGATGCCCCATCTTGCCGTGGGCAGGCTCGAAGTCGGGCTGCAACTCCAGGTTTCGCACCCCTTCGGTGCAACTCGGCCCCACCGACCCCAGCGCACAGCGCCGCAGCGCGAGACGCAACTCGCTCTCGCAGCCCATGCGCTCGGCCACCTCGAGCAGGCTCCCCGCCTGCGGGGCCGAGGTGAACAACACAACCTCGACCGTCCCCGCACAGATGGCCTGGATGACCCGCTCGAGCGGCCCGAGGTCATCCGGCAACTGCCAGCGGTAAACGGGCACCTGCATCACCTGCACACCACGCTCCGTGAGAGCCCGTGTGAGCTGCTCGTGCGGGACGCCGTACTGCTGGAGCGCCAGGCGCTTGCCGGACAGCGAGGTGTGAGCTTCGAGCACGCTCAGCAGGGTCTGCCAGGTGTGGGGCTCGGGCGCTGCCACCTGCGGCGTGACGCCGATCTCACGCAGAGCCCGCACCGCCTTGGGCCCACGGGCGGCCACCAAAATGCCGCGCAGGCGCTCGGCGAACTCGTCCACGCCCATGCGCGCGGCTACCAGCTGAACCAGCTTGCGATTGCCGACCCCGGTCAGCACCAGCAACCCATCCAGGCTGCCCGCTCGCAGCGCGTCGATAAACGTCTGCACCTCCGGCCCGAGGTCGAGCGGCGCTTCCACGAGGCTCGGTCCCACCAGGGGTTCAGCGCCCTGCTTGCGCACCAGGTTGGCGAACTCCTCCGAAAAGCGCGTCTCGAAGATCGCCACGCGCATGCCCTTGAGTCCCTCGGATTCCGGCCGGTTCATGCGGCAAGCCTGACCACTCCGGGCGCGCTTGGCCAGCGGTCACATGGCGATCGGTGGGTCGAACGGCTCGTTCAAGAGCTGGGCGCGCACCGCCGACATCAAGAAGATGGAGCCCGCCGCGACCACCAGCCCGCGCTTGCCTGCCAGACGTCGAGCGCGGCCCAGGGCCCGCAACGGATCCTGGACGGCAAGGCCCCCCCAGCGGGCCGAGAGCTCCCGGGCAGGCAGCGCGCGCTGCGTGCCTGGGGTCGCGAACACCACCTTGTCCACCTGCGGCAAGAGCAGCTCCAGCATCGCCTGGTGGTCCTTGTCTGCGAGCACCCCGAACAAGAGCACGACGCGCGCGTAGCGCTCGCGCAGGGACCGCAAGTGATCGGCCAGCGCACGCGCCGCATCCGGGTTGTGCGCGGCGTCCAACAGCACGCTCGGGGCGCCCGCGATCAGCTCGAGCCGACCTGGCCAACGCACCGCGCGCAAGCCCCGCCGCAGCGCAGCTTCCGGCAGCGCAAACCCGCGCCGACGCAGCACGTCGAGCGCCGCGAGCGCGCAGGCCAGATTGTCGGCCTGATAGTCGCCCGCCAGCGGCAGTGCGACGGATTCGAGCTCGTTGTCGCCGACCCGTACCGCATATCCGCGCGGCCCGCGCTGGGCCTCGAAGTCGCGCCCGATCTGGAAGAGCGGTGCTCCCTTGCTCCTGGCGCGAGCTCGGATCACGCGCAGGGCCGCGGGGTCGCGCACCGCGCTCACCAGCGGCACCTTGGCCTTGATGATACCCGCCTTCTCGCCCGCGATCTTCGCGATGGAGGAGCCGAGCCTGTCCGCATGGTCCATGGCGATGCACGTGATCACGCTGACCTCGGGCGTCACCACGTTGGTGGCGTCGAGGCGTCCGCCCAGCCCCACCTCGAGCACCACGACGTCGCAGCGCTGATCTCGAAACAGCTCGAACGCGATCAGCGTGCAGACCTCGAAAAAGGTCAGCGGCGGCGTGTCCGGGTGCTCCAGCCAGGGCGCGAGTGCGCTCACGCGCCGCGCGAGCTCGCGCTCCGAGATGGGGCGCCCACCGACGCGAAAGCGCTCCACCATGCGATGCAGATGGGGCGACGTGTAGAGACCCACCTTGAGCCCGCTGGCGCGCAAGGTGGCCGCGAGCATGGCCGCCACGCTGCCCTTACCGTTGGTACCCGCCACCAACAGCGATCGAAAGGCGCGCTCGGGATGCCCGCGTTGCGCGAGCGCGCGCTCCATGCGCTCGAGCCCGAGCTGCACCCCGCGGGGAGCCAGGGCGTAGAGATAGCGGGTCGCTTCCGTGTAGTCGAAGGCGCGGCCAGGCAGTGCTGGCACGGGCAGCACTCGGGATTGCGCTCCTCGCGTACCCTTCCGAGCGCGCCCTTCCCGCGAACGCTCTCGAGTCCGCTCGACGCGCGAACGCCCCCGAGGGCGCACGGTCAGTCCAGCAGGTGAGCGAGCAGCCGAGCCACGTTGGCTCGCATCTGCTTTCGCTCACTGATCAGGTCGATCATGCCGTGCTCGACCAGGAACTCCGAACGCTGGAAGCCCTCGGGCAACTTCTGACGGATGGTGTTCTCGATCACGCGCGGACCGGCGAAGCCGATCAAGGCGCGCGGCTCGGCGATGTTCACGTCCCCCAGCAGCGCGAAGCTGGCGGCCACACCGCCCGTGGTGGGGTTGAGGCAGATGCTGAAGAACGGCATCCGCACGTCGCGCAGACGGCCGAGCGCCGATACCGTCTTGCCCATCTGCATGAGGGACATCACGCCCTCCTGCATGCGCGCACCGCCCGACGCCGAGAGCAGAATCACCGGCTGCTTGAGGTCCACGCCGCGCTCGAACATGCGCGTGATCTTCTCGCCGACCACCGAGCCCATTGAGCCGCCCATATAACGGAACATGAACGTGCCGAGCTGCACGTTGCGGCCTTCGATTTGCCCCTGACCGCTCAGGAACGCGTCCTTGAGGCCCGTGGTCTTTTGCGCCCCGCGGATGCGGTCGGCGTAGCGCTTGGAGTCGTTGAAGCCGAGGAAGTCCTTGGCCGCCAAAGAGGGGTCGCGCTCGTCGAAGGAGCCCGGGTCGCACAGGAGCTCCATCCAGGCTTCGCCACTGAGCGGGTAATGGTGGTTGCACTGGGGACACACCTCGAGATTCGCGGTGAAATCCTCGGCGGTGCCCTGCACGCCGCACTCGGTGCAGCGTCGAAAGACGCCGGCGCCTAGGGTGCGCTTCTCGGAGGCGTCCTGATCCGGACGGTTTTTGCTGAACCAACCCATCGCTAAACCGCGCTCTCTAGCACCCGGCCACGATCACCGCTAGGTGTCGCCCGGCCCGGCTTCCGTCGCGCCGAAAAGAGAAAAAGTGCTGCGCGTCCGCATATGTGCAGCCACCCACAGTTTCTACGTGCGCCGCCGTGAGTCCTGCTTGCTCGAGCTGCGCGCGAACTGCGAGCCCCAGGTCCGCGTGGGGCCGGGGTTCGCGCGGAATGACCACCCGGACGCCTGCGGGCACCGCCCGAGCGAGGGCCTCGGCGACCTCGGGCCCGACTTCGAAGGCCTCGGGTCCAATGTGGGGACCTACCGCGGCTAACAAGCGCTCGGCCTTCCCCCCGCCGTGGGTCAGAAGCTTCCGCACCGCCTCCTGGACGATGCCGGCCACCACGCCGCGCCATCCCGCGTGGATTGCCAAGACCGCCCCCGTCTCGGGGTCGCCCACCAAAATCGGCACGCAATCGGCTATCCGAATGCCGATCGCCTGACCTGGCACCGAAGCCAGCAAGGCATCCGCTTCGCGTGCCCGGAACTGCTGCGGCGGCACGCCGGCCTCGGCGACGGCCACCTCCGAGCCGTGCACCTGACTGACCTCGAAGAGCGCTTCGGCCTGGTAATCGAGCTCGGCCGCCAGGCGCCGGTGGTTCTCGGCCACCGCCTGTGGGTCGTCCCCCACGTTGCGCGCGAGGTTCAGGTCGGAGAAGGGCGCCGCGCTGACGCCCCCCCGTCGGAGCGTGAACCCGTGACGAAAACCAGCCTCGCCGAGGAGCTTCGCGCGCAGACAGAGGGACACCCGTGCTTGTCTAACACGAAGACGCGCGATACGTACGGCGCGACATGGCACTTCAGTTCCCCTCGGCCCCCTGGGCCAACGCCTACAAGGACGCGATCAACCAGAACGCGCTCTACAAGAAGTCGGCTGCCAACTGGGATCAGGGGGCGATCGCACTGGTCTGCCAGGCTGCCCCCGAATTCGGCGTGCCCACGGCCGTGGGCATCGTGCTGGATCTCATCCACGGTGAATGCCGCGGCGTCGTGTACACCGAAGAGCGCAGCGTCATCGACGCCACGCCCTTCGTGATCGAAGCCAGCTACGCGCAGTGGAAGGCCGTGATGCGCGGCGAGACCGATCCGATCCGCGCCATGCTGCAGGGCCAGCTGAAGCTCTCCAAGGGTCACTTGCCCACCATCATCAAGGACGTCGAAGGCTCCAAGCAGCTGGTCTTGAGCGCCTCCAAGATCGACACCGAGTTCCTCGGATGAGCGGCGGCGAGCCAGCCATCGAGCTCTTTCCGGGCGCCGAGGAGCTGGCGTTCGCCACCATCATGGTGGACCTCATTCGCACGAACCTGGCCGATCGCCCGCCCAAGCGCCGGGACTTCGAGGCCATGCGTGGTCGCGTAGCGCTGGTGGCCGAAGACATCGGATTGTCCATCACGCTGCGCTTCCAGCGAGGTCGCTTGAGCGTGCACCCAGGCCTGTTCGGCATCCCCAATCTGGTAGTACGCGGCCCGAGCAGCGCACTCATCGATTTGTCGCGCTTGCCACCGCACCCGCGGCTCAAGTTCCTGCCGGACCTGGGCTCCGACGTGGCGCGCGCTCTCGGCACGGCGCTGCGCGAGCGCAGCCTGCGGATCTACGGGCTCCTCGGCCACGCTGGCCTGGGCTTGCGTTTTGCTCGCGTGCTCTCCATCTATTGAGGATGGAACTCGACTATCGGCACAGTTTCGCGCCCGACGAGGCCCGGGAGCGCGTACGCGCGCTGACGGACTATCTGTCGAACAAGCACGGCATGAAGGTCCAATGGACCGGTCCCGACACCGCCAAGGTGCAGGGCAAGTACACGGTCGTGAGCATCGAGGCGGAATCTCAAGCTCGAGAGCGGCCGCGTATGCGTTCAGGGCAAGGACCCTGGCTTCATGTGGCGCTTGCCAGCCAAGAAGTACATCGAGGGCAAGCTCGTGCAGTACCTGGACTCGAGCAAGCCGCTGGACATCCTCCCACGCACCTGAGGAATCACGGGCCCGTCATCCCCGTGCCCGTGCCCGCCTTCTTCTTCTTCTTTCGAGCAGGGGGCCGTTGGCGCTCTGCGCCTCCGCAAAGCAAAAGGGCGACCGCTAACGCGGCCGCCCTTTTGGTGCAGAAGAGAGGACTCGAACCTCCACGGGTTGCCCCACCAGATCCTTAGTCTGGCGCGTATGCCAATTCCGCCACTTCTGCCTGCGTGTCCGGGTGTCCCCGGCTGAACAGTGGCCGCAATCCTAGTGTGGAGCCCCCCGCTGTCAAGCCCGGGAGTCGTTTCAGTACGCGTCCTTGCCTCGCGACAGGTTCTTGACCTAGGCCCCCGAAAGATGCGCTGATTTTGGGTGTGCGTCGGCGGGGCCGGATCGGCCGTCCCAGACGCGGGCTGAGCCAGCCACATAGGGAGGGTGCCATGTTCAAGGATGTGTTGCGCGACGTCGTGGAGCGCACCGATGGGGGGATCGCCGGCCTCCTGATGGGGTTCGACGGGATCCCGGTCGAAAACTACGTGAAGGGCGACCTCTCCGTGGATGTGGAGACTGTGGGCATGGAGTACAGCGTGATCCTCACGCAGATCATCAAGGCCGCGAAGATGCTGGAGGCCGGCGAGGCCCGCGAGGTCGCCATCCAGGCTGAGAAGGTCACCACGGTGATCCGCCTGCTCAACAAGGACTACTTCGTGGCCCTCACCATGGCCCCCCAGGGTAACTTCGGAAAGGGCCGCTTCCTGTTGCGCACCCTGACCCCCAAGCTGCTCGACGATCTGCTCTGAGCCATGACCCTCGCCAACGCCGCCGATCTCTCCGTTCTCGTCCTGCACGGCCCCAACCTCAACCTGTTGGGCACGCGTGAGCCCGAGGTCTACGGCTATCGCACGCTTGCCGACATCGATCGCGAGCTCACGGAGCTGGCCAAGAGCCTGGGCGTCACGCTCGAGTCCCTGCAATCGAACCATGAAGGCGTCTTGATCGACCGCATCCATGGTTCGCGCGGCAAGCACCAGGGCATCGTCATCAACCCGGGCGGGCTAACCCACACCTCGGTGGCCTTGCGCGATGCCCTGCTCGGGGTGGGTCTCCCCGCGATCGAGGTCCATCTCAGCAACATCCACCGGCGCGAGGCCTTCCGACACACGTCGCTCACGGCCGCCGCCTGCGTGGGGTGCATCCTCGGGTTCGGCCCGAACAGCTATGCGCTCGGACTGCGCGCCCTGGTCGACCACCTGCGCTCCCAGTAGCCGCCGCTCCGGGGGCCCGAGAGCCAGCGCTCGAGCGTTGGTTTTCCGGGGCGACCCCGAATCGGGATGCTACCTTGACGGCCGCGCGCCCCCGGGGTGCGCCCGCTGGCACGAGCCGGCGTATTTCGACCGAGGCGACCGAGGCTCCATGGATATCGATCTCAAGCAACTGAAAGAATTGATGCGCTCCCTCAAGCAGTTCGACATCACCGAACTCGAGGTCGAGAAGGACGGAGAGCGGATCAAGCTGTGTCGTGGCGGCGAGGTGGTCGCTGCGCCCGTCAGCGTTGCGCCTCCTGGCTATGCCGCAGCCCCGAGCGGCGGGTACGCGAGCCCCTCGGTGGCTCCGCCCAAGGCCGCCGCGGTCGAAGACGACGCCTCCATTCACTACATCACGTCGCCCTTCGTGGGCACGTTCTACGAATCCCCCACGCCCGGCGCGAGCGCGTTCGTGAAGGTGGGCAGCGAAGTGAAGCAGGGTCAGACCCTGTGCATCGTCGAGGCCATGAAGCTCATGAACGAGATCGAGGCCGACGTGGCCGGCACCATCGTCGAGGTGTTGGGCGAGAACGGTAAGCCCGTGGAATACGGCGACAAGCTGTTCAAAGTGAAGAAGAAGGGCTGAGAAGCCCGATGTTCAAGAAGATCCTCATCGCCAATCGCGGGGAGATCGCCCTGCGCATCATCCGTGGCTGTCGCGAGCTCGGCATCCCCACCGTGGCGGTGCACAGCACCGCCGACTCCGAGGCGCTACACGTGCGCTTCGCCGACGAAGCCGTGTGCATCGGCCCGCCGCCCGCCAAGGAAAGCTACCTGCACGTGCCCGCCATCATCGCCGCCGCCGAGATCAGCGGCGCGGATGCGGTACACCCCGGCTACGGCTTTCTCTCCGAGAACGCCGAGTTCGCCGACATTTGCAAGCAGTGCGGGTTGACCTTCATCGGACCCACCCCCGACAACATGCAGAACTGGGGCGACAAGGTGACCGCGCGCAAGAACGCGGTGCGCCTGGGCTTGCCGCTGTTGCCCGGGTCGGGCGTCTTGAAGGACGTCGATGATGCGGTGGAGCAGGCCAAGCGCGTCGGCTTCCCCGTGATGCTCAAGGCCTCGGGTGGCGGCGGCGGACGCGGCATGCAGATCCTGCGCAACGAGGCCGACGTGCGCGGCGGCTTCGCCCGCGCCCAGGCCGAGGCCATCGCGGGCTTCAAGAACGGTGACCTCTACCTCGAGCGCTACATCGAGGAGCCACGCCACATCGAGTTCCAGGTGATGTGCGACGGCAAGGGCATGGCCATGGTGCTCGGCGAGCGTGAGTGCTCGATCCAGCGCCGCCACCAGAAGCTGCTCGAGGAGGCTCCCTCCATCGCCGTCAGCGAGCAGCTGCGCAACGACATGGCGTCGACGATTTCACGGGCCATGCGCGACAGCAACTACGTCTCCCTCGGCACGCTCGAGTTCCTGATGGACGAAAAGGGCGAGCTCTACTTCATGGAGATGAACACGCGCATCCAGGTGGAACACCCGGTGACCGAGATGGTCACGGGCGTGGACCTGGTGGCCGAGCAAATCCGCATCGCGGCGGGCGAGTCCCCGTCGTTCCCGGACAAGAGCGTCCAGCCCCGGGGCCACGCCATCGAGTGTCGCATCAATGCCGAGGACCCCGAGACGTTCGTGCCCTGGCCCGGCCTGATTACCCAATACCACTCGCCTGGCGGCGCCGGGGTGCGGGTCGACGACGGGGTCTATGGCGGCTACCGGGTGCCCGGCAACTACGACTCCCTGATCGCCAAGATCATCACCCACGGGCGCACCCGGCACGAAGCCATCGCCCGCATGCGGCGCGCCCTGTCCGAGACCATCATCTCCGGGATCCGCACCACCATTCCGGTCCACCAGCGGATTTTGGCCTCCGAGGACTACGTTCGGGGCCAAGTCTCCACCCGTTTCCTCGAGCGTCTCTGAGCTAGCCGGGGGCCGGACCGCCCGCCCGCGGCTAGCTCCGTTTCTCGGCGCGCTGCCCCTCGAGTGCGCCGGAGCCGGGGGCGGGACGCGAGGCGATGGCGCCGGAACGGTGCTCAACCCTACGACTCCGCACGCTTTTCAGCCGAGTCGCAAGGCTTGACCCGGCGTCGATCGACGACCTACACTGGGGGCCTGGGAGCACGGTCCGTGTGTTCGGACGGGGGCACAAGGCGAGGCTGCCAGCAAAGGTCCTGTGGCGGTTAATCGCACAAAAGTTCTGGAAGCCGCGCAAAAGTTCCTTTCCAAGAACCAGTACGACAAGGCGATCGCCGAGTACCAGAAGCTGGTCGCGGAGGACCCGCGCGACGTTCGCACGTTGCTCAAGATCGGTGATCTCCACACGCGCCGGAACAAGCCCAAGGACGCCATCGATGTCTACCTGCAGGTCGCGGAGCTCTACGCGAAGCAGGGCTTCTTTCTGAAGGCCGTCGCCGTCTACAAGCAGATCCTCAAGCTCGAGCCCGCACACCTCGAATCGTCCCAGCGGCTCGCGAAGATGTACGAAGAGCTCGGGCTCACCAACGACGCGCTCACCACCTACGAGCAAGTCGCAGACGCCTATTCGCGCGAAGGAGCCATCCCCAAGGCGCTCGAGACCATGGAGCGCATGGTGGAGCTCGACGGCGGCAACGTGGCCGTGCGTATCAAGTACGCCGAGGCCCTCTCGCGCGCCGATCGACCGCGCGACGCCGCGCTGGCGTTCGCCGCCGGTGCCCGCTTGCTGAAGGAGCAGGGGCGCATGGACGACTATCTCCGGGTGGTGGAGCGCCAGCTCTATCACGACCCGGAGAACGTGCAGATCGCCCGTGAGCTGTCGAGCTTGTACCTGGAGCGCTCCGATCCCAAGCGCGCGCTGGCCAAGCTGCAGATCTGCTTCAAGGCCGATCCGCGCGACGTGGCCACCCTGGAGATGTTGGCCGAAGCATTCCGGCAGTTGGGCCAGGTGCCCAAGACGGTCAGCGTGTTCAAGGAGATCGCGCGCCTGCACGGCGAACTCGGGGCCCACGAGGCGAAGCGGCGCACCCTGGAGCGCGCCCTGGAGCTCGACCCGAGCGACGCGGAGGCAAAGCAGGCGCTGGCGGGCATGGGTTCGCTGGGTATGCCGGCCGCTGCGGCCAAGCCTGCCAAGCCTGCCAAGCCGGTCGCGCCCGTGGTCGAGGCCGAGGACGACGACGAGGTGGAGCTCGACCTGGACGCCAGCGAAGAGTCGGCGCAGGAGCTCGATGACTTCGTCGAAGATGAAGACGACGACGACGTCCTCCTGATCGACGAAGAGAGCTCCGCCGCGGTATCGGCGCCGGGCCACGAGTCACCCGAGCACCTGCTCGAACGTGCCGACGAGCTCGAGGCCGCCGGCAAGTACGACGAGGCCGAGCGGACCATCCAGAAGATCCTGCAGCAGCGCCCCGATCACGAAGATGCTCATGAGCGCCTGAAAGATCTCTATCTCGCCACCGATCGCCGAGACGACGCGGTGCGCGAGCTGCTTTGGCTCTCCGACGTGCTCACCGAGACGCAGCCCGAGCGCGCCGTGCAGCACGCGCGCACGGCCTACGACTTGGCGCCCGACTCGGACACCACGCGCAATCGCCTGCGCGCACTGGGAGTCAACGTGGAGCTCGAGTCCGATGGGCTCGGCTTCAGTCCCCCCTCCGAGCCCGCCACCAACGCCGACGAAGACGTGATGTTCTTCGACGAGCCCGGCACCTCCGACGTGACCTCCAGCGTCACCTCCTCGGACGACCTGCGCGATGCGGCCGACGACGAGCTGGATGCCATCTTGCCGCCCGTCAGCATGTCGCCTCCGGCGGCTGCCGAAGTGGTGCGCCCGGCCGCGCGCATGGGCAGCGCGCCGCCTTCGCGCTTCGATGGCAACGCGCCCGCGGCCGATGTGCTCGAGATTGAATTGCGCCCAGAGGACTTCGATCGTGCGCCGCCGGTGCGCGTCGGTCCGATGGACGACGGGTTGTGGGCCTTGCTCGATCACCCGCTTACTCCGGACGAGTTCCGCCCCGGTCCTTCCCAGTGGCCCGAGCCGACCACGGTGGCTTCCGCGAACGAGATCGATCCGCTCGACGCGCCAATTTCCCCGGACGAGTTCGACGCTCCGCCCCCCGCACGCGAACGCCTGTCGGTTCGCCCTCGCCTCGACGCAGACGACCTGCTCGATCGCCCGCTGGACAACGACGACTTCGGCCTCAGCGATTCACGCTTCGAGCGCTCGGGCACGCTCGGAGTCGACGATTCGAGCGCCGGTCTGCGCACCAACCCGCCGCCCTCCTCGTCGGAGGCCGTGTCGTTCAACTCGTTCGAGGAGCTCGGCAGTAGCGAGATCACCGTCCCACCGCCCTCCGAAGAGGTGCCTGCCGGACCCTCGCGCGAAGCTCTGCTGGACGACGCCGACCTCGACTCTGGCCACATCGCCGCTGCGCCTGACGCCACCGTGCCCGGCGCGCCCATCCCGGATCTGCTCTGGAAGAGCAGCGGGGAGCTCGACACCGAAACCGACGACCACGGTGGTGGCACCACGCGCGATGAGCTGCCCACCGCCCCGCCCCCGCCGTCCGACTCCGAGCCGCCCTTCGAGTCGCTGCCGCCCCCGGCCGCCGTGCCGACCCCGATTCCCGCCGCGGCAGTCGCAGCTCCCGCGCCGCCAGCCGTGCCTGCGCCGCCGCCCGTCGCAGCCGTACCGGCGCCGGTTCCGCCCGCTCCCGTGGCCGCGCCTACTGCCGAAGCTCCGTTCGTGCCCGCCCGTGCGCCCGTTTCCGAGCCTGCGTTCGTGGCGGCCCGCCCCCCCTCGCCTGCACCGGCTCCCGCGTCCCCGTTCGTAGCGGCTCGTCCGCCCGCGCCGGCTCCGGCGGCCGAAGCCATCGCTCCGGAAATCGAAGAGGTACTCGACGAAGCCGACTTCTTCGCCTCCCAGGGCATGATGGACGAGGCGCTCGAGGCGGTTCAGGAGGCCATCCTCATCTACCCGAACAGTCAGGCGCTACGCGCACGGCTGCTCGAGTACGAGGCCAAGGCCGACGCACAGGAAATTGCCGAAGAACAGGCCGAGCAGGCCGAGCAGGCCGACGACAGCTTCGACATCGCCGAGCAGCTGGCCAGCGAGCTCGCGGAGGTAGAGCCCACCACCAGCGTCGACGAGATGGTGGACGTCGAGTCGGTGTTCGCGCAGTTCAAGAAGGGCGTGGCAGCTCAAATCGCACCCGACGACTCTGACACGCACTTCGATCTCGGCATCGCCTACAAGGAAATGGGGCTCATCGACGACGCCATCCAGGAGTTCGACCTGGCGTCCAAAAACCCCAAGCGGGCCTGCACCTCACTCACCATGATCGGCACGTGTTACCTGGAGCGCGGGGACGCGCAGCAGGCCGTGACCTACTTCGAGCGTGCCCTGAACAGTCCCACCATCTCGCCGCTCGAGGCCATGGCCTTGAACTACGAGATCGGGAACGCCCAGGAGCTGCTCGGACGCCTCGATGCCGCCCTGCTCTCCTTCGAGCGCGTGGCTGGCCACGACCGCACCTTCCGCGGCGTCTCGGCGCGCATGGACGCCCTCAAGAAGCGCGGCGTCAGCGCCGCGGCCGCGCGCTGACGCGCACCGGAATTGGGGCCCCCTAGAGGCCGAAGATCTTGATGTCGGTCTCGTAGCGCAGCGCCAAGTCGGCGAAGCATTCCCTGAATTCGTTGCCGGTGACGCAGCGCAGCTGGGCGCACTCCTCGGTGTCGTCGGCGTACTGCTGGGAGACCTCGAGCAGGGTCTTCTGGCAGGTGACCGTCAGGGCGTTGGGATCGAGACTTCGGTCACAGGCGAACAGAAGATTGCTCAGGTCCCCGCAGTACTCTTCCTGGTCTGGTGTCAGCTTGTGGCTGGCCAACTCGCGGTGGACGCAGGCGTCGAGGTTGCAGTCTGCACCCAAGCAGACGTCTTCTCCCCGGTTGTCCAGCTCGGTAGCCCATTCGTCACAGGCGAGGCTGCCGTCGGTGACGCACTTGGCCTTGAGCTGATAGTAGAGGTCCGAGCGGAACTCTTGCTGGCTACAGCGCTGGTCGCAATCAGCCACGTCGGTGTCGCGGAGGCACATGTCACGCCGCTCGCAGACGTTGCGACACTCCTTCACCCGAACGGTCTCCTCGTCTCCGCTGTCGCAGCCGGCGAGGGCGAACAGCAGCAGTCCCAGGCCCAGGTCGACGGTTTGGCGCATTCTGAAAGTCATCTACTCCACCCAATCTGCCCCACGCTCGAACCGGCGCTCGGCAAGCGTGGCCAGCCTAACGCCGTATCACCCAGCCCCAAGAACAGACAAAATTCCGGCATGAAAGTCCGGGATCGGACCTGGCCAGGGATTTGACGGCGGGCCCCCCCGCGCTACGCTGACGATTCGTCGCAAGGCGAGGTTGCGGGCATAGCTCAGTTGGTAGAGCGTCAGCTTCCCAAGCTGAATGTCGTCGGTTCGAACCCGATTGCCCGCTCCAGAGTCCGAACAAAGATGAAGCGCCCGGATGAGAACCTTCTCACCGGGCGTTTCTGCATTCGGGCATCAGACCTCACGACCACGGCTCGTGCGCGTCATGCGTCGCTGCGACCTGCACGACGTGACTTGGCTAGCCCGCGACACGCGCAAATCGGCGCAAACGAATCTTCGTTACGCAGATGCGTGGCGAAGCGACACAACGACCCGTCGAACGTCGCATTTCGCCACGCTCATTGTCCTCAACTCGCATAGCGCATGACAGCTAATGCGGAGTCTGCTCCGCTGTTACAGACGTTCGTGCATCCACGTTCGAGTCAACGTTACGACGTTGTGCAGCTCCAAACACAGCACGCATCGAGACGCGTCGACACCTTGAAAAACGTTCTAGCACGCTGCTTTTTCGCGCATTTGGGGAGCTTGAAAGCTTTCCAAACCAAACTCGTCGTTGTATGAGCGAACACTAGGAACGGCTGTTCGCGTTACTGCACGGCAACGTTCTCCTGCGCATGTCCGACTAACTTTCGCGCAACGCACCACGTCACACCGCGCTCGCGCGTTCGAGAGGAAGCCCATGGCCGCGAAGAAGAAGACCACCAAACCTTATGGCAACAAGACGAAGTTCGTCATGGGTCTGCCGCGAGAGCTGTCTGCGAAGCAAGTCGTAGAGAAGGCCAAGCAGCAGGGCATCACGATCACCGAAGCGCACGTCTACAAGATTCGCTCCACGGCCAAGAGCAAGCCCGCTGCCAAGCCCGCGAAGGGCGGTCGCTCTTCCGGCAAGGCCGCCGCGAGCGTTGGCTCCGACGGACTCTCCAAGCGCGAGTTCGTGCTCAGCTTCGGACCCGAGACGCCCGCATCCGAGATCCTCAAGAAGGCCAAGGAAGCAGGACTCGGTCTTTCCAAGGCCTACCTCTACACGATTCGCAGCTCGAGCGGCGCGACGCAAAAGCGCGGCGCCAGCGCGGGCCGTGCTGCAGGTGCGCGTCGCGGCTCCGTGTCGTCGCTCGAGAGCCAGTTCATCGATGCCGCCATCGACATGGGCCTGGCCAAGGCCGGCGAGCTCCTGGAGCGCCTGCGCGCTCGCCTCAAGGAAGGCCTCTGAAGAAGCCTCAGCTGGCCAGGTAGCGTCGCTCGACGTGCCGCTTGAATGCGGCAGTCCCGAGCTCCTGGCCGCTCGCTCCTTCGATGAGCTCCGCCGTCTCGAGCGTGCTCGCCTTGCTCCACACGCGCTCGCCCAAAAATTGGTTGAGCGGTCCCATCTCGCCGCGCGCGATGTCGGACTCCAATGTGGGCAGCGCGAGCGTCGCAGCTTCGAACAACTGCGCCGCGATGAGCGCGCCAAGCGTGTAACTCGGGAAGTAGCCAAAGGCCCCGGAGGGCCAGTGCACATCCTGCATGCAGCCGTCGCGGTAGTTCCCGCGCGTGGAGAGGCCCAAGCTGCGCTGCATGCTCTCGTCCCACACGCCCGGAATGTCGCGCGGCTCGAGCTGCCCCTCGATCAATGCGCGCTCGAGCCGATAGCGCAGGATCACGTGTAGCGGATAGGTAACCTCGTCGGCGTCCACGCGGATGAAGCCGGGCTTCACGCGGATGTAGAGCCGGAACAGACTCTCGGGCTCGAAGGCCTGTGGGGTCTTGCGCGCGGCCTCTCCGAAGATGCGCGCGAGAATGGGACCGGCAAAGCGTAGGAAGGGAAGCCCGCGGCAGATCTGCATCTCCTGGAACAGGCTCTGACTCTCGTGCACGCCCATGCTGCGGGCCTGACCCACGGGCAACCCATCGAGCTCACGCGGCAGGCCCTGTTCGTACTTGGCGTGTCCGGTCTCGTGCAGCACGCCCATCAGGGATTCGGTAAAGTCTTCCTCGTTGTAGCGGGTGGTGATTCGAACGTCGCTCGGCACGCCTCCGCAGAACGGATGATGACTGGTGTCCAGGCGTCCGTGCTGAAAGTCGAAGCCCAGCGCGGCCATCAGCTCGAGCCCGGCGGCCCGCTGGCGCTCGATTGGGAAGGGCCCCTCGGCGCGCGGAGTGGACTGGCCGGCCTGGCGCTCAACGATCTCGCGGATGCGCTCGGGCAGCCAACTCGATAGGTCCTCGAACAATCCGTCGATGACCTCGCTGCGCATGCCCGGCTCGAAGGCGTCCATCAGGGCGTCGTAGGGAGACAGCCCGAGCTTCTGGGCGAGGATGCTGGCCTCCTCGCGCTTGAGACGCACCACTTCGCTCAAGAGAGGAAGGTGGCCCTCCCAATCCTGATTCTTGCGTTGGCTACGCCAGGCTTGCTCGCAGCGCAGTTGGGCTCGGCTCTGGGCTTCGACCAGCTCCGAAGGCAGCGCGGTCGCCCGCGTGTGGGCGCGACGCACCTCGCGCAGGTTGGCGCGCCCGAGGGCGTCGAGTGTCTCGCGCTCCGCCGCCGCCAGCCAGGTCGCGATCCGGGGGTCACTGGCGCCTTGATGGATGAGCCCCTCCAGGCTGGCCATGGCGTCCGCCCGTGCATCACCCGCCCCGGGGGGCATCATCACGGCTTCGTCCCAGCCCACGATGCGAGACACGTGAACGAGCTGATTTAGCTTGCGATAGTGTGAGGTTAGGTCGTGGTAGGTCACGGACGGGGCCCCTTTCAGGCGATTTCAGGCGATGTGCGGTGGGCGGTCTGGGCACGCAATGGATGGAGATCCACAGAAAAGCCCATGATAACCTAGCCGGCGGCAGGCCAAATCCCGCGCCCATGCGTCGAATATGGGAATCCGCCCCGCCCTACCTCAACCCTCGCCCGGTCCGTACCCCGCCGATGCCTCCGAATTTCTTCCCTCCTCCGTTGACTGCGGCCGAACGGCGCGCACGCGACGCCGACGTGCTGGTGGCAGCCGCACGTGAGGGAGACCCGCAGGCTTTCGACGCGCTGGTGCGCCGCTTCCGCCCTCGCATCTACGCGCTGGCCTTGCACCTGAGCGGTAGCGCCAGCGACGCCGACGACATCACGCAGGACGTGTTCGTCAACGCTTACCGTCACATCAGGCACTTCGAGGGACGCAGTCACTTCTTCACCTGGCTCTATCGCATCGCGATGAACCGCGCGCTCAACGCCGAGCGCCAACGCGGCAAGCGCGCCAACGTTCCGTTCGACGACGTGCGCGTCGAGGTCGCCATGCGCGTGGACGCCCCGAGCGATCCGCGCCTCGCGCTCGAGCTGCGCGAGACCTACGCTGCCCTGCTGCGTGGGCTGGACGAGCTCTCGCCCGGGCTCAAGAGTGCCGTCGTCCTGGTTTCGCTGCAGGGCTTCTCCCACGAAGAAGCTGCGGTGGTGCTCGGTACCACGGAGAACGCGCTCGCGGTACGCATGCACGAGGCGCGCAAGCAGCTGCGAGCCGCGCTCGAGGCGGGCCAGCGTCGTCGCGCCACGGGCAAGGCCGCCGAGCGGCGCGAGGGCGGGTTCAACCTCGAACTCGCCCTCACGCTGGCTGGCATCATCTAACGCTGGCCCTCGCGACGCACCGAGCTTGCGCGGGTATCACTTTCCGAGTTGTCGCTCGAGGAACTCGATTTGCCGCGCCCGCGAAGCACCGGGCGGCGCGTACTTCTCGGCCTTGCGGTAGAGCGTGAGCGCCTGCGCGGTCTGGCCAAGGCGCGAAATCTCCCCCGCCCAACGCCGATAAAAATCGAAGCGCACGGGCGTCAGCGTCAGCGCACACCACAACGAAGCGCAGGCCACCACGGCCGAGAGCGCCCAGCGCTCTGGGGCGCCTGCCTCTGAACGCACATGGCGCCCCGCGAGCACGGCTACGAGCCAGAGTGACGTGGCGCCACAGGCCACGATGGCACCCGGCAGATCGAGCCCGACCCCGCACGCCAGCATGAGCCCGCTCAAGGCCACCGCGTACAGCCACCAGGGCGCAGCCGGCCCGTTCTCATCGACCAATAGACGGCCGAGCGGTAACAGCGCGCGCGCGAGTCGGCGCGTCGGCCACGCCAACCACGCGCTCGGCGCGAGCAACACGCAGCTCACCCAGAGCATGTAGTAGCTGAACCAACCGATCTCGAAGACCCCGGTCAGCTCGGTCCCGAGGTGGAATGCCACGGCCGCCGCGAGGCCCACGCCACAGATCCATGCACGCGGCCCGCGCACACCCGCTTGGTCGCGCCCGGGTGAGACCGCGTAGGCCAGCGCCACCACGAGCTGCAACACGAGCAGAGACAGGGAGAACCAGGCCAGGATCCGCTGGGCAGGCATCTCGAGCAGCGAGCTCGCCCAATCCCTCAGCTGGGCCACGGGGTTCTGGGCGCCCTCCTTGCCGGCCGGGATGAGCCTCGCCAACACGGCGCCGCTGCGCCACTCGGGCGAGCTCTTGGAGACCGCGGTGAAGCTGTAGACGATGGCACAGCTGAACGCGGTGAGCGTGAGCCCGACCGCTCGCACCGGGGCTGGCTGATCCTCGACCAGTTCGTGGCTCGCCGGCTCCGGGACGAAGGCGGCCCAGAGCAGCAGCCAGGAGAGCAGGTAATGATGCTGGTAGCTGTCGTGGAGGCTGATCGCCCAGGAGAACGTGTAGAGCCCGGCCAGCAAGAGGCGCGCCGGGCGCGAAGCCCGCACGAACGTCAGGATCAGCGAAAGCAAGCCGGCGCAGATGAGTAGCCCCACGTAGAGTGCCGGCGAAGGCACTCCGACCAGGGCGTCGAGCCAGGAAAAGTGCGCGACGTTGAAGTCGCCGGCGCCGTAGCGACCGCCGTGCTCGAGCATCACGAGCCAGGCATCGAAGGCCAAGAGCAGATAGAGCCCACGCCGCAGCAGGAACGCTCGCGCAGGGTGATAGAGCGCAACGAAAGGAGCTTCGAGCCGGAACGACATGGCTACGGAATCTCCTGCTGGCGCAAGACTTGGCTGGCGCAGGCGTACTCGTAGACCTCGCGCTCGTAGATGCGCGAGTCGTCGACGCCTTCACAGCGTCGCTCGAGCGTGACCTGCGACACGCTTGGGCTGCAGCGGCTGCTCAGGAAGCGCTCGATGACGCGCTCGCGGCCGCGCTCGATGGCGTGGACCCAGCTTCCATGGAGAGCGCCGCGCAGCGGAACGCTGCGGTTGCGCAGCTGCTCACCATGCTCGCGGGCACTCACCGAACAGTGCTTGAGGCGCACACCCGAGAACATGCGCCAGGCAAAGCGCTCGTCATCCAGGTTGGCGCTGCGCAGGTAATAGCTAGCGGGGATCGCGATCTGCAGCGCGACCACCAACCACCACCACGCATAACGACGGTCGGCCGCCACTGGCTACACCGCGGCCGGATCGTCGCACTCGAAGGGGCGAACGGAGGGCTCGCGCCAACCGTCCGCCCTGCGCCAGCTCACTTCTTCTTGCCAGGCTTGGCGGACTTCTTGGCAGCCGCGGGAGCCACAGACTTCTTGGCAGCCGCGGGAGCCACGGACTTCTTGGCAGCTGCGGGAGCCAGCGACTTCTTGGCAGCCGCGGGAGCCGGCATGGACTTCTTGCCGGTGGGCGCCTTCTTGGCCGGAGCCGGAGCTGTCTTCTTGGAAGGTGCGGGGACTGGGGCCTTCTTGGCCGGAGCAGCAGCCTTGGGCGCTGCCTTCTTGGCGGGGGCAGGCGCGGCAGCCTTGGCCTTGGGCGCCGGTGCACCAGCTTTGCCCTTGGGCGCCGGTGCAGCTTTGCCCTTGGGCGCCGGTGCAGCTTTGCCCTTGGGCGCCGGTGCAGCAGCCTTGGCAGCGGGTGCAGCCTTGCCCTTGGGCGCCGGTGCAGCCTTGGCCTTGGCAGCGGGTGCAGCCTTGGCAGCGGGTGCAGCCTTGGCAGCGGGTGCAGCCTTGGCAGCGGGTACAGCCTTGGCAGCGGGTGCAGCAGCCTTGGCCTTCGCGGGCTTCTCGACCTTCGCGGGCTTCTCGGCCTTCTTTGGCTCAGGAGCCTTCGGCAGCTCAACGACCTTCTCGGCCTTGGCCTTCTTGCCCTTGGCAGCCTTGGGCTCCGCCGGCGCAACCGCCTCGACAGCCTTGGGCGCCTTCTCCTTCTTCTTGGGAGTTCCCTTCAACGTGGAGGGAACGGGACCTTCGACGGGCGTCACGGCTGGACCGGAGGCGGCTGCCGCGTAGTCCTGCGCGGGCGGCTCTTCCTCGTCATCCGCGGAGAATTTCGCCTCGAACTCGTCTTCTTCGACGATGCCACCACCGCCGCCTTCGCCATCGGCGGACTCGATGAAGGTACCCGGGTCGTCGTCCTCTTCGTCGTCGCCCCAGTAACCGCGCTCGTCGAGGGGCTCGTCGTCCTCGTCGCCGTAGTCGTCGGAATCGCCCTCTTCTTCGCCTTCCATGTCGTCCATGCGGCGTCTCGGGGGGGGGCCCTGCTCGTCCGAATACGCGCCATGCAGCTCTGAGCCTTCAGACATCGCACCAAACTCTGTCTCGCCGAACTCTGACTCGCCGAGCTTCGAACTCATGGCTTCCTCCGTACGCAGTGCTTCGGTCACACCCCTCCTCCTTGCGATCAAACGTCGGCGGACTGTGTGCTCACATGGGATACGAGCACAAACGAGGCATGGCTGAAAGTCTCTTGCGTTGCTCCTTAGCGATTTTCAGACACTGCGCCACACTGCTTCGCTCAGTTTTCGTCACGTGGCATGCCCGCATGCATTCGCTTCGGCAGGTGGACCGCGCGCTCGAATTCGTGAGTTTTCCCGGAATCCGCGGGCGGATCACCCTCTGGTCCGCGCGCGGTTCCCCGCACGAGAGACGATCTGACAGCCATGTACGTAGCCCCGTTCGACATGCCCCTGCAGGAGATCCGGAGTGAGCTCGATCGCCTGCGAACGCCCCTTCGGATCGCCGTCCAACGCTCGAAAAATCCGTTCAACGTGGGGGCCATCATCCGGGTGGCCCACTCGTTCCTGGTGCGCGAGATCGTGCTGATCGGCGAGGAGCCCTACTACGAGCGGGCCTCGATGGGCATGGAGAAGTACGAGAACATCACGCTCGTCCCCGACGAACAGACCTTCCTGGAACAGGCGCGAGCGCAAGCCTGGCGTCTGGTCGCCATCGAAAAGGACCACCCGAAGGTCCAGGGCCTGTGGGACTACAGCTTTCCCACCGAGGATTGCGTGCTGGTGTTCGGCAGCGAGAACCACGGGCTGACCCCCGAGATCCTCGCCGCCTCGGAGGCCGTGGTGGCGATCCCGATGTTCGGGATCAACCACAGCTACCCGGTCTCGGTGGCCGCCGGCATCACGATGGCGGAGTGGTCACGGAGGTACTGGTCCGGGTCGCGACTGATCACGGGTGGGAGGCCGTGAGCGTCAAAGGCTCATTCCTTCCTTGCCAAACATGGCGCCACCACTACACTCCGCCCTCACTTTTGGTGGGTGTAGCTCAGTGGCAGAGCACTGGATTGTGGCTCCGGGTGTCGCGGGTTCAATTCCCGTCATCCACCCCAAATGTGACGGTAGCGGCAGCGCTATCGTCGGTTGACAGCAAAAGAATCTGGAGTAAAAGCCGGCCGCTCGGCTCTCTGTGACAGCTCGATGAAAATCGGGTGTTGGCACAGCCTGCTAGCTCGGTCGCGGTAAGCGCCCGTAGCTCAGCTGGATAGAGCATCGGACTTCGAATCCGAGGGTCGTAGGTTCGAATCCTGCCGGGCGCGCTGGTTGTAACTCTGGTTCACGGGGCATTAGCTCAATTGGTAGAGCAGCGGATTCTTAATCCGTTGGCTGTAGGTTCGAGTCCCACATGCCCCACTAAGCTCGAGAGAGGCTCCGCCTGCAGGCGGGGCCTCTTTCGTTTTTGGCTCTCCTCACGCCGCGTGCATCGCGTCCGAGTGGACATCGATCACGATCGCGGCGCGGACAAGCAAGAAACCAAGCGTCGCGGCGACCGGTGTCGCGCAAACGACGACGCCCACGGCGAGCGTGGGCGTCCTGAAGGGCACGACGGGCCTCGCGCCGGTCCTGCCTGCCCTACTCCGCAGGCTCAGGGAGCGGTCCGTGCCCGTGCTCGAGCTCCGCGGGCTTGGGCTCCACCACCGCGAACTTGGCACAGCACAGCAGCACAGCCGCGACACAGAGGTAGCTCACCGCCACCACCGGAGTCTGCGCGACCCCGATCGCCTCGCCGTGCATGAAGCCGAAGAACGTGAGCGCCGCTCCAGCCAGCGCGAAGGCAGCTGCGCGCATGAACTGGCGATCGATCACGAACACGCCGATGGCCCCGAGCACCAAGCCACCGAGGATGGCGCCACCGCCCATGATGGAGAGCCCTTCGTAGAGCACCCCGACCTGCCCGAGCTTGTCGAGGCCGAGCGCGTGAGCACTGGTCCCGGCCGCGCCCAGGGAGTTGTCGATCTGGAGCTTGCCCCAAGCAGCCAGATGCGGCGTCAGAGCGAGCACGATGGCGGGCGCGTGGCTCTTGGGCGTCTCCTGGAAAGCCTGGGCCCCGATCAACATGCCGATGTAGAGCAGGATGGGCGAGATCGCGACCACGGGGACGAGCGAGACCATCAGCGAGATGATCCCGAACCACGAGAGCACGATGACCATCAAGCCGGTGGCTGCCGAGTAGCCGATGCGGCCGCCCATGGCCTTCCAACCGGGATGACCGATGTACACGGCGTTGATGAAGGGATTGCCCATCAGGCAGCCGATCAAGCTCACGACGCCGTCAGCCGTGAGCACCCGCGTGGTGGCGAAGCTATCGCCGGCGACCGCGGCGCTCTCCACGTTGTCCATGGCTTCCACCAAGTCGTAGATGCCGAAGGGGATGGCCGTGACGAGGATCACGCCCAGGAACTCGAAGCCATCGAACAGGTACCCCACCGCGGGGACCGGCACCGAGAAGCCGAAGTTGGCGACCGAGTTGGCCAAGTTCTGCAGCGTCATGCCGCCGTAGTTGAGCCCGAGGAAGGTGGAGCCCCAGGCGATCAAGGTGCCCACCGCGATGGCCACCAGGCCCGCAGGGACGCCCTTGAAGTAGCGCACGCCCCCGAACCAGCTGGCCATGATGATGATGAAGCAGGTGATGCCGATGACCGGCGTCATGAACATCTCCATCGCCGGGCGCATGGAGATGAAGGCCACCGACACGCCGGCCAAGGTGCCGAGCAGCGCAGCGCGAGGTGTGATCTTGCGGATGATCGGGGCGATGAAGCCGCCGACCATGAGCACGAAGCTCTGGATGAACACCCAGGTGAGGCCCGCCGACCACCCCTTGAGCGGATCGCCGGTCTTGGCCGCGATGGGCAGCATGATCACGAACACGACCACGAACATGTGCGGCACGCTGATGCCGGAGGGCAGCGCGCAGACGTCCTTGCGCCCGGTGCTCTGGGCCAGCTTGTAGGCGAGCCACGCGTAGTAGAGCGTGCTCAAGAACATCATCAGGCCGGCCGCCGGCAGGATGCGGCCGAACACGACCTCGTCCGGCATCTTCAGCACGAACCGCAAGAGTCCCGTCAACACCAGCAGGTTGACCAGGATGTTGGTGCCAAACCCGAAGAACGCGTTCCAGTCTCCGGGGGTCCATAAAGCCGGCTTCTGTGTGGTCTCGGTCATCGCTTCGCTCCCTCCTCCGCCAAACGTGCTCGCGGGTGCTTCACCCACTTCAATCCGACGCTCGCGGGCGCCACGCCCGCTTCGACTTTCGCTCGAGCAAGAGACTGCTCGACCCTCACAGCAGCGCTGCTAGGATTCGCGCCGAGTCGGAGACCCAGCCGAAGATGCCTCCCTGGGCCTTGATCATGCGCAGCCCCATCTCGTGGAACTCGGGGAAATAGGAGCCGCAGCAGTCGCCGGGGACGATGCAGCGGTAGCCGCGATCGTTGGCCTCGCGCACGGTGGTGTGGACGCAAACCTCAGTGGTCACGCCGCACACGATCAGGCTCTCGATGCCCTTGTGCTGCAGCATTGCGCCCAAGTCCGTGGCGTAGAACGCGCCCTTCCCGGGCTTGTCCACGACGGGCTCGTCAGGCAGCGGATAGAGCTCGGGCACGATGTCGTGGCCAGGCTCGCCGCGGATCAAGATGCGTCCCATGGGGCCCTGTGCGCCGATGCGCATGCTGGGGGCGCCGCGCTCGACCTTGGCGCGCGGTGCGTCACTGAGGTCGGGCCGATGGCCCTCGCGGGTGTGGATGACCAGCATTCCGAGCTGGCGTGCGCCTGCCAGGAGACGCTTGAGCGGCTCGACCGGCTTCTGCAGCAGCGACACGTCGTTGCCCAGGGATTCACCGAAGCCGCCCGGCTCCAGGAAGTCCCGCTGCATATCGATGACGATCAGCGCCGTGCGTGTGGGGTCGATGCTGATGGGTTCGGGTTCGGCGTGGACGGTCGCTAGCGGCATGGTCCTCTCGCACCTTTCACCTTGCGATTACCGAGGAGCCGTTTCCGCGCCGTGTTGGGGCCGTGCAGATCCGGTAAATTGGAGCCTCGTTCGAGGCTATGGTTGGGTACGAGCTCGAGCCGCTGGCGGGCCGCGAGTAACGGCACTGTTTCGCGATTTGTTCTCGCCGATTGACGGTCCCCAGTTTGGGCACGAAACTTGGCGCCCATGGCCGCCCCAGAACCCCCGCCCACTCTCTCACGCCGTCGGCTGCTCAAGAGCGGGTTGTGGGGCGGGGCACTGATCGCGCTGTCGGGGGTCGGGCTATCCCTTCAGAAGACGCGACGGCCGGCCAAGACACCCGAGCATCTCTCGGTGCTCAGCCGCGACGAGTACGCCGTGCTGGTCGCCATCGCCGATACCCTGTGTCCACGTCGCAGCGCGACCATCCCGTCGGCCTCGGAGCTCGGGATCCCGGAACAAGTCGACGCCATGTTCGCCACCGCGGACGCCGATCAGCGCGAAGGCTTCAAGCTGGCCTTGCGGGTGGTGGAGAGTCCGGTCGGTGGAGCCCTCTTCGGGGAGCGCGTGGTGCCCTTCAGCCAGCTAGATGAAGCGGGTCGCGGACGTGCGCTGCGCGCGTTGCGGGACTCACGCCTGGGCGTCCGGCGCACCATCTACACCGGCATCAGCTCGCTGATCATGGCGCACTACTGGGGCAACCCGCGCAGCTGGGCACGCATCGGCTACGCGGATCCGAACGTGCAGGGACTCCGCGACATGTACCGCGACAACTTGGTGGACCTCTCGAGTCTGCGCGGCCCCACACCGGGCAAAGGAAGCTGAGATGGCTGTCTTCATCGGATCCGACCTGCACGCTGATCAGGAACTCGAGTGCGACGTGTGCGTGGTGGGCTCGGGCGCGGGCGGTGCCCACGTGGCGCAGCGCCTGGCCACCAAGGGCAAGCGCGTGGTGGTGCTCGAGGAGGGCGGCTTCCACACCAGCGACAAGTTCGACATGACCGAGCGCAACATGGTGCCTCGGCTGTACCAGGAGGCCGGCGGACGCGGCACGGCGGACCGCAGCATTCAGGTCGTGCAAGGGCGCGCCGTGGGCGGCACCACAGTGATCAACTGGACCACCTGCTTTCGCACGCCGAAGCGCGTGATGGAGGTCTGGCAGGAACACCACGGTGTGGAAGGCCTCACCTACGAGAGCCTGGTGCCGCACTGGGAGATCGTGGAGAAGCGGCTCAACGTCGTGAAGATGACGCTCGAGCAGGTGAACAAGAACAACATGGTCACGTGGAACGGCGCGCACAAGCTTGGCTGGCACGTCGACCTGCTCCAGCGCAACGTGAAGCACTGTGGCCACACTGGCTACTGCGGCATGGGCTGCCCCATCGACGCCAAGCAGAGCATGCTGGTGACGATGATCCCGGAGGCCGTGCGCGCCGGCGCCGACGTGTATGCCAACGCGTGGGTCGAGCGCATCGAGCGCGATGGGCGTAAGTGCACCAAGGTGATCGCACGGCTGCGCGTGCCCGAGACCGATCAACCGAGCGGCGTCACACTGACGGTCAAAGCCAAGGTCGTGGTGCTCGCGGGCGGCGGCATCAACACCCCCGCTCTGCTGCTGCGCTCCAAGGTCGACGCCAACGGTCGCACGGGGATGCGCACCTTCCTGCATCCGGCGGTCGGTGCGGTGGGTGTGCACCAGGAACGCATCGATCCCTTCGTGGGCTCGCCGCAGTACGTGCACTCGGAGCAGTTCGTGGAGCGCGGAGCCGACAAGATCGGCATGCTGATCGAGGGCGCTCCGATCTTCCCGATGAGCTTCGGAAGCTTCGTGCCGAGCTTCGGTGACGAGAAGCAGGCGTTGATGGAGCTGATGCCGCACCTGTCGCTGACCGGCGTGATGCTGCACGACGGCTTCGACCATCCGGACCGCAACGAGGGCGGCCACGTCACGCTGACCCCGACCGGCAAGCCACGCCTCGACTATCGCTGGACTTCTCGGCTGGAAGAGGGCTTCAAGGCGGCCTCCGACGCGGCCATGCGCATTCAGCTCGCGGGCGGCGCCAAGCAGGTCATCTCACCTCACCCGCGCTACGCCCGCAGCGAGGAGGAGATCACCCGGGTGCTGGCGGACGCTCCGTTCGGAGCTTGCACCTTGCCCGTGTTCTCGGCGCACGTGATGGGTGGCTGCGCCATGGGCACCAACGAGCGCTGGAGCGTGGTGGACTCGCGCACCCTGCGTCATCACGGCTTCGACAACCTGTTCGTGATCGACGGCTCGGTCTACCCGACCTCGCTCACCGTGAACCCGCAGCTCTCCATCTACGGACTCGCCTCCTGGGCGAGCCAGTTCGTCTTGCAGGCGGTCGCATGAAACTCAGGGCGTATTCTTTGGCGTGCGTGCTGCTCGCCCTCGCGGGCTGCGGACGCGAACGCGGTGCCGATCAATGGCCGATGTCGCGCGCCGAGCTCGAAGGCAAGGCCCCGGGCTCCAGCGCCAACGCCGCGGAGGCCACCTACCGCCAGTACTGCATCGGCTGCCACGGCGCCGACGGACGCGGCAATGGTGGAACCACGGGTGCGGACTTCACCGGGCCCAACAGTCCCCTGCGCTCACGTTCGGACGCGGAGCTCGCGAGCTCCGTGCGAGACGGCAAGCGCGGCGCCGCAGCCACGATGCCCGCCCACTCCCCGGTCCTCAGCGACGCCCAGATTGCGGCGGTGATCGGCTACCTGCGAGGGCGGTTCAAGGATTGAGGGCGACTCGTCCGGTTCGGCTGGTTGGGGGATCGAGGACGAGGACGAACACGAGGACGCGTACGCACGGGACTACGCGGACGGTGATGAGGACCTAGACGTGCACGGGCGGGGCGGCGGACTCGCCACAAGCGCCCTCGTAGCCGTGTTCTTCCTCGTAGTCGTGTTCGTCGTCGTGCGCGTGCGCGTCCTCGCACACACGCCTTCACCCGCAGAAGCCGTCCTTGGGGCGGCTCCCTCAACTCCTGCCGGCCGCTGGACTCAGCTGGCCTGGAGGATGGGCAGACGCGTCGCGCGGGACCCCTCGGCGCGCTCGTCGGCGCCCAGGATGTTGGCGATCTCGGGGCGGCAGCCGCCGCAGCCCGTGCCGGCTCCGCAGGCTCGGCCTACTTCGGAAACGCTGCACGCTCCGGCCTGGGCGCACTGGCGGATCTCTCGGTCGGACACGTAATGGCAGTGGCAGACAATCATTGGTACGGCTCTCTGATACCGAGTCTGGATCAGGGCTTTTGAAAATCAATATCAAGGTTGCGAGACAGGCCGAGCCCCTCCCCGGAGCCCTCATGGTTCCGCGGGGTTAGCGAATCGGAAAAAAACGCGTGCCTCGCACGAAAAACGCGTTTTCAGGAGCGGAGCGGGGGCTGGACCACAAGCGCGGGGAGAAGGTGCGCTAGGCGGCCGCCACGGAACGACCGGAGCTCAGGGGCTCGCGTTGACTATCAATTTCACTTCGCCCGAGGGTGGGATCATCACGCTCTTGGGTTTGGGGGCGGGCTTGTCGGCCTGACTGACCTCGACGCTGTACATGCCCCCGGGCACACCCTTGATCTCGCAGTGGCCCTTGGAGGTGGTGCAGCGGAACTTGGCATCGCCCTTCTTGAGCTCGACCGTGCCCTCCGCGCTGGCGCCGTCGGCGGTCTTGAGATCGACGATCACGGTGGCTTCGGCGAGGGCGCTACTCGCCAGCCCACACCAGACGACCAAGCCCACCAGCGCGGCACGCAGGCGGCGGCCGTGGGACTCGGCTGTCGAAGCGGGCGGTTCCGCCCGCGAGCAAAACGAGGTTTTCGGGGCGAGTGACACGTCGGTACTCCGGAGCGCGCGGTGAGCGCGGGCAAGTGGTGAGCAAAACCTGGACGACTCGATGCCTGGATGATTCATGGTCCGCGGCGCGGGCACAAGCGTCTCGGTGATGCGCAGCACAGGAACCCGGGGGCCCGCGCCGAACTAGTCAGCGCGACACAAGAACACCTTGAGATAGTCCCCTTCCGGGAAGGCCAGGAGGCGCGGGTGATCGAAGGGTGCCGCTGACTGCTCGAGTACGCTGAGGATGCGCTTTGCGCGCCTGGCTCCTTCACGCAGGCTATCCAGGAAGTCGCTCGCCCTCACATGGCTCGAACACGAGGCCGCCAGGTAGAGGCCGCCCTCCCGCACCAGGCGCAGACAGCCTGCGTGCAAGCTGGCGTAGGTTTCGAGCGCCGTTTCGAGCTTGCCCTGACTCGGAGCGAAGTTCGGGGGATCGGCGATCACCAGGTCGAAGGCCTCACCGCGCTCGACGGCGGCCGACACGAATGCCTCCACGTCTTCCGCCACCGGGGTGTGCGTGCTCGCGTCGAGGCCGTTGGCCGTGTAGGTGCGCGCCGCGAGCTCGATGGCCGGCTTGGCCAAGTCCACCGTGGTGACATGCGAGGCGCCGCCGAGGCCCGCCGCCACCGAGAAGCCGCCCGTGTAACCGTAGAGGTTCACCACCCGAAGGCCGCGAGAAAGACCCCGCACCCGCGCGCGGGACTCGCGGTGATCGAGAAAGAGCCCGGTCTTTTGGCCCTCCCACGGGTTCACGATCAAGCGCATGCCGCGTTCGAGCACCTCGAGTTCCCGCGGCAGCTCGTCGCCGAAGAACATCTGGGCCTCGAGCCCTTGCTTGCGCGAACTGCGCAGGAGCGCGCCGCGAATGCCGAGCGCGGCGAGCGGCTCGCGCAGGGCCTCGGCCAGCGCGTCTCGGTGGGCCCAGATGCCCTCCCCGTCCAGCTTGACCACCGCGTACGAACCGTAGCGATCGCACACGACCCCGGGCAGGCGGTCGCCTTCACCGTGGATCAAGCGATAGGCCGTGGTGTCCGCGGGGAGCGCCTGCGCGCGCAGCGAGAGGGCCTGCTCCACGCGTGCGCGAAACAGCTCACTCCCGACCCGCTCGGCGTTGCGGGTGGTGAAGATGCGGACGGCGATGGGGCCGCTGTCCACGATTCCGCGTCCGAGCAGGCGCCCACGTTTGTCGAAGATGTCCACGAGCTCCCCTGGCGGAGCCTCGAAGGGCGAGAGGGCGTCGCGATAGAGCCACGGATGGCCTGCGAGGATGGTTCGCTCGAGTGGACGAATGAGTCGGACGGCGCGCGGCACGGGACGCTACCGTAGCGGAAAACCGCAGCTGGGCTCGCAAGGGGCTCGAATCAACCCGTGAGCGCAGCGAACCTCGCAGTGGGGTGGGACCCGGCGCAGTGAGCGAAAGCGAACCTCGCGGTGGGGAGGGCCCCCCGCGAAACAAGAACTAGCTCGCGAGGGCGGGCATCTGTACCTGCTCGAGTACCTGGGCGCCGCGTTCGGTGCACAGGCCGCGCACCACCGTGCGGATCACGGAGTCGCAGAGCTCTGCCGCGGTGGCGTCGTGGGTGGGCGCGCCGAGCAGCAGCACCGCCGTGGTGCCGTGTACGGTGGTCCACAAAGTCTGCTGGGCGAGCTGTGGGTCCTGGGCGCGCAACAACCCCTGTTCGATGCCGTCTACCAGCGGTGAGAGGGTGGCCTCGAAGAGGCGATTGACCATCGCCGTCTCGGCAGGGCTGCGCAGCGTGCCCGCGTCGGTGCGCGGGAGGAACATGGTGCGGAAGATCTTGGCGTTGCCGCGAGCGTGGTGGACGTAGGCCCAGCACACCGAGCACACACGGGTAATGGGATCGCCATCGCGATGCTGGGCGAAGATTTGCGAGAGAGCCTCGAACTCGTTCTCGAGTACGGCCTGTAGGAGATCACCCTTGTTGTCGACATAGGCGTAGAGTGCCGCCGCGGTGACGTCCAAACGTGAGGCTAGCCTGCGCAGCGATAGGCCGCTCGGGCCTTCACTCGACAGCAGTGCGCGCGCTGCATGTACGACCGCGGCACGGGAAAGACTCTCTCGCATGGCGAAGGGCATCCTTCCGTGATCGCGCTTGCAAGAGCAAGCAAAAGCTTGTGCGCACATGCATTGTGGACAGCACGGGTCTCATTCGTACATCCACGCGGTGAAAAAGCTCGGTTATCGTGAATTGGTTTGGACCACCGAGAACGCACCGAAGCTCCCCACGAGCCCCACCTGAGTCCCGCGTCGAGCGCCGCGGAACGACCCTCATCGGGCGGGTACGCCTACCACGATCAGTCACGCGTCGACACGCTGCACGGCCCGGGCGCGCGTCGCGCACGTCGCCCACGAGCTCAGCAGAGCGGCGATGATGTTGCCCACGACACCGACGATGAGGCGCTGCACAGCGGCGTCCGCAGCACGCAGGACCATGATCAGCCCGCGCCCGAGCAGGCCGCGGCAGTCGAGAAACCAGGATTTCCCTCGAGCGAGATCGAGCGCTTGGTCGCGCTTGGAGCGTGGGACCGACTCATCGAACAAATACCGCCCGACGGCACGCGTGCGCCCCTGCTCGTGCTGCTGCGAAGTATCGCGGCGCGAGAGGGCACGGCACGTGGTGCACGCGCGGACGCGAAGCTCACCTCCGACGCCATCGCGGCGCTAGCGGAGGTCCTCGGCGTCCCAGCCTCGAGTCCCATCGCGTTGATGCTCGGCAAGCGCCTGCTGCGACGCAACCCTTGGAGCGGCACGACACAGCCGAGTCAAAAGCTCTCGTTCACGCTGATGGTGTTCGGTGTGGCAGCGGGGGCCGGCATCGGATGGTTGGTGACCCGCCTCATGCTCTGACGCCTCCGGGTCAGCGAGTGCGGGAGTCCCCACGTCGTCGCGCTCCCGTTCCAACACCGTGATCGAATGCACATCGATTCGGGCTCCCGAAGCGCGCAGCTCCGGCTAGGCCTACATGGGTCGTGGGCCGACGAACATCGGTCGCTCCGACGTGCGCACCACGTGCAAGGTCCGGTCGGCGTTACCATTTCAGTCAAGGGACAGGGACCGAGCTGGCCACGCGGACCCGCTCGCGCGCACACCACGAGTGGGGCTTTTTTGCACTTGGGGCCCGGGCCGCGAGCGAGTGGCGCCCAAACGGGGGCAGCGTGAAAATCGGCATTCCCAGCGCTCACTCCGCCACGTAAATTGCTCCGTGATGATGGGGACCCGCGGACGGCACACGTGCGCATGACGTCAATTCGTCGATTTGGTCGTGGATCTAGCTTCGGCTTTTGGTTTTCGAGGGCCGCTTGCCTCGCGTTGCTGATCTTGCCGTGGTTCGGCCCGATCGCGACCGGCCAGTCTCAAGACGCAGCCGGAGGCTCGGGGTCCAAGGCGCAGGCGCCCGCCGGTTCCCAGGCGGGCAATCCCAGTACCGGTCCTCAAGCTGGCGATGCCCACGCCCAGGAAGCCCTGGCGGCCATGGCGGTCGAGGGCAAGCCCAAGCGCGAGTTCGCGTTGTTCCGCACCGCGGCGCTCGACCCGAAACTGCAAGAGCTCGGCGCAGCGCTGGACCCAGTGGTGCTGTCGGAGCTCAACGCCATCGGCGGCATCGAGGTGGCAGCCCGCCCGGCTCTGGACTTGCCCGCGATGCAGCTGGCCATCGATTGCGTGGGTGAGATCGCCGAGTGCATGGCGGCGGTGGCGCGCGAGGCCGGCGTCGAAGCGCTTGTGGCTCCGGTGTTGCGCAGCAATGGCGACCTGGTACTCGTCACGTTGCTGTACTTCGATACGCGCGAGAACCAGATCAAGGGAGTGACGCGTCAGCTCGGTGGGCGCAGCGTGGCGCAGGCGATGTTGGACGCAGCGCCCGAGATGGTGCGGGAAGCCTTTGGTCTGCCGCCCGAGAGCGTCGAGTCCAGGCCCGCCACGGACAAGCCAGCACCGCTGCCACCTGCCGACGAGCCCTCTCCTGCGCGTCGCATCGTGCCTTGGGTGTTGTTGGGGGTCAGCGTCGCCACGGGCGCCGTAGGTATCGGCATGGGCGTGGCCTCGAACAAAGCCGAGGACCGCTACGGCAAGGGCTCGGTGAACACCGAACAGCAAATCGACGCCACGGTGAAGCACAAGGACGACGCCGAGGACAAGGCCCTGATCGCCAACGTGTGCTTCGGTATCGCGGGCGCGGCCGCCGTAGCGAGCTTCGCGACCTGGCTCGTCTTTCGCGAGCCTGCCAAGCAGAGCGAGCCGAGCGGCGGGAAGGTCGCCCTGGTGCCACAGTTCTCACGCTCGCAAGTGGGCCTGAGCCTGCAAGGAATGTTCGGACGATGAAGAGCCGCCTGTTCGCGCCCGGACTGGGGTTGACCGCGCTGTGGATCGCACTGAGCGGCTGCACGGTGGACTCCAAGACCAACAAGCTCTACCGCGGTGGCAAGTGCCCTGCCGGACAGCACAACTACAAGGGCTTCTGCCTACCGGATGAAACTGGGTCGATGGACGGTGGCATGGGCGACCCGTGCGATCACGAAGGGGATCAGAAGCTCTGCTACGACGGCGACCTCGCGACCTCCCGGCAGCTGCCCTGCATGTCGGGCATAAGCACGTGCACGCACGGCTTCTGGTCGACTTGTGTGGGCCAGGTGCTGCCCAAACCCAAGGAAGAGTGCAACGGCGCCGACGACGACTGCGACTCCCAAATCGACGAGGAGGTCGGCGGTTCCGAATGCGACTCGGGCGTGCCCGGCGAGTGCGCGACGGGCATCCAGTACTGTAGCGGCGGCAAGGCGCACTGCCGTGCGCTCGCGGACAAGCAGCCCGAGATGTGCAACGCCAACCCCGAGCTGGTGCAAGACCTCGACTGCGATGGGCTGGCGGGAGATCAAGATCCCGACTTGCAGGCGCCCTGCTACGAGAGCAACGACCTGGGCTGCACCAAGCAGGCCGACGGCTCGTTCTCGTGCCGGGGCATCTGCCAGCCCGGCGTGAAGGGCTGTAGCGGCGTGTGCATGAACGCGGTCTACGCGGGCGAGGAAGAGCGCACGCCCCGGGTCGACGGCGGCCTGGCCGAGATCAAGAACGAAGACTGTGACGATCAGTTCGACGAAGGCTTTCCTTGCGATGACGGGCAGTACGCCTGCAGCACCATCCCGGCGGCCAATCAGGGGAAGGGCATCTGCAAGCCGGGTCGCCGCACCTGCAGTGGAGGCGTGCTGAGCGCCTGCGAGGACGAGATCAAGCCCGAGCCCGAGACCTGCGCCAACCTCGGTTTCGACAACGACTGCAACGGCAAGCTCGATGACATCCCGCTGCGCGGCCAGCTCTGCGGCTCTTCCGGAGCGCTCGGCGAGTGTGGTGAGGAGGCGGTCTGGGATTGCGAGGGCACAGAGCTGAAATGCAAGGCCGCCGCGGAGATGGCCGAGATCTGCGGCGATGAGAAGGACAACGACTGCGACGGCGAGACCGACACCAGGTGCGGGAGCGCGAGCAACAAATGTTGTGGCCCGGCCTGTGTCAACACCAAGCAAAGCAACCTTCACTGCGGTGATTGCAACCACAAGTGCGAAGGGGCCACCTCGTGCTGCGATAGCAACTGCGTCGACATGACCACCGACCCCTTGAACTGCGGCGTGTGCGGCAAGAGGTGCACGGTGCTCAACCTCGGGATCCTGATCATGACCACCTGCATGAACAGCGTCTGCCAGGGACTTTGAGAGGCGCGAGCCGCGACGCCGTGGGCCACGCTGCGCGCCGAGCCGGTTGGCTTCGCTCACATGGCCGAAAGCCAGGCCTTGCCGACACTTCCCACATTGCCCCACCGTATTTTCTAATGATAGGGTGATCGCAGACTGTTCGATGACTGCGACTGCCCAGATACGCGATCCCCTCGTCGGCAGCCGGATCGATGGTCGCTACCTGATCCGCGGCGTGTTGGGACGCGGGGGCATGGGTGTGGTCTACGACGGGCTGCATGAGCAGCTCGGCCGCCCGGTGGCGATCAAGGTGCTCGGCGCGGGCCTGGTGACCGAGCCCTCCTCCATCGAGCGCTTCCTGCGTGAAGCGCGCACGGCCAGCAGCCTCACCCACGGCAACATCGTCGACGTCACCGACCTGGGCGAGCTCCCCGACGGGCGGCCCTATCTCGTGATGCCCAAGATGAACGGGCAGGACCTGCTCTCGATGCTGCGCGAGAAGGGACCGCAGAGCCCCACGCGTGTGGTGGAGCTCCTGCGCGGCGCCGCATCTGCGCTCGACGTGATCCACGCCAAGGGGCTGGTGCACCGCGACGTGAAGCCCGAGAACCTGATGCACGTGGTGCACGATGATGGCTCCGAGTCCGTGCGCTTGCTGGACTTCGGCATCGTGGCGTTGACCAAGCAGGATCAGCGGCTGACGGCGGAAGGTGTGGTGTTCGGCACGCCGGTCTATCTGGCGCCGGAGATCATGGACTGTGACGAGCCCGACGCGCGCGCCGACGTGTACTCGCTGGCGGTGGTTGCCTTCGAGCTGCTGACGGGCCGCGCGCCCTTCGAGGCCAATACCTCCATCCGCATCATGCAGATGAAGACCAGCCTCGACGCGCCCACGATGGAAGCCATCTGCGGCCTGCAGTTCGGCAAGCAGATCGAAGAGGTCGTGGGGCGCGGACTGCAGCGAGATCCCAAGAAGCGCTTCGCGAGCGCCGGCGAATTCGTGCGCGCGCTCGACGGAGCTACCCGCGGGGCCAGTGATCCCGCGCTGGGGATCGACCTCGACCAGCGCGGCAAGGCCCTCTCCTCACGCATCGGCGCGTTGCCCACGCTGGATGGGCCCGCTGTCTTCAGACCCGACGCGAAGACCTATCGCGCGACCCTCGCGGAGCGCTTGGCACGACGCCGCGGGCTCCTGATCGCGGCCTGCGTGGGGCCCCTGGTGGGAGCCGCTTTGGCCTGGGGTTTCCCGGACAGCGACGGCGAGGTGCCACACGGCCGCGCCAGCGCGGCGCATCAGGTACCTCAGCTGCCGGAGCCCGTTCTACCCGCACCGAGCCATGCGCCCGAGCCTGCCCAGCCTGCCGATCCCGTACCCATCGTGCGCGTGATGGACATTGCCGAGCTCGAGCGCGAACAGGGCCTCACGAAAGTACCGACTCGCGCGCCGCGCAAAGCAGCTCCGCGCAGCGACAAGCCTGCCAACACCAACGCAAGCCCAGGCGCCAGTGTGCCTGCCGTGAGCGCGCCCAGCGCTCCGCCGGTAGCCAACCCTTCGAACGGAGCCGCAGGTGCCGACCTCGTGAAGGCCGCCGCGCAGGCGCTGGTGATGGGACAGCTCGACCTCGCCGACAAGCTCTACACCGACGCCACCCGCAAGGAGCCCAACAACGCCGCCGCCTGGCGCGGACTCGGACTCACGAGCGAGCGCCTGGGACGGCGCGAAGTGGCCATCAGTGCGTTCCAGCGATCCCTGCAGATCGCGCCCACGGGCGCTCAGGCGGACTCGATCCGGGCGCGCTTGAGCAAGCTCACCGGGAGCTAGTGCTGCCGCAGTAACGTGAAGTGACTACGTAGTACGAGTCCGGGCGAACACGCTGAGAGCGACGCCGCCCAGGATCACGAGACCGCTCACCACCAGGCGCGCGGATACCGACTCTCCCAAGAGCAGCACGCCGAACCAGGCAGCGATCAAGGGGACCATGAGCTGCAGCAGCGCCGCCCCACTCGCGCTCAGGCTGCGTAGCGCGGCGTACCACAAGCTGTAACCGAGACCCGAGGCGAGAGCCCCGGATGCGAGCGCGCATAGGAGTCCCATAGGCTGCGCCCGCGGTTGGGAGACGCTCGAGGCGATGCCCCATAACAGGGCCGAGGGCAGCACGGACACCGCAAAGGTGGTGGCCGTGGAACGCAACGGATCGCGCGCCAACCTGCGCCCCCGCAGCGAGTACAGGCCCCACGCCAGCCCGGCCAAGACCATCCACATGGCACCCGCGGGATCGGGCGCGGATACGCCGGGCCAGCTGAGTCCGAGGAGCCCCGCGACCGACAGCCCCCAACCGAGCCAGCCCAGCGGCGACAGACGTTCCCCGGCCAGGAGGCTCCCCATGAGCATGGTGACCTGGACGGCGCCGAACAACAGCAGCGCCCCCGAGCCTGTGTTCAGCCGCAGATAGGCATAGGAAAACGGGGCCGCATAGGCGAACAGCGCGGCCACCGAGCGCAGATCCACGGGCAACCACGGCGCGCCGTCACGGAGCTGGGCCAGGAAGGCCAACACTACAGCGCCACTCAGCATGCGAACCAGCGTGAAGCTGGCCGGATCGATCAGGTCACCACGCAGGGCCACGCGACAGAGCACGGAGTTGGCAGCGAACGCGACCAATGCGAGTGCCGTGTAGAGCCGATGCGAAGAAGCGGGCATGCCAGGGTGGCCCTGAGTATGCTGCATCGATGGCGGATCTTCCCCAACGGGACTTCGAACCTTACATCGCCGAAACGGCCCAGCTGAGGGAGCTCAGCGTCCGCGGCATCTTGGCCGGCACCGTGCTCGGCATGATCTTCGGAGCGTCCTCGCTGTACCTGGTGCTCAAGGTCGGGCTCACGGTGAGCGCCTCGATTCCAGTGGCCGTCATCTCCATCACGCTGTTTCGCCTGGCTCACAAGCTCGGCATCCAGGACGCCACTATCCTCGAGAACAACATCGTGCAGACCGCGGGCAGCGCGGGCGAGTCCATCGCGTTCGGCGTCGGCGTGACCATGCCGGCGATCATGATCCTGGGCTTCGACCTGGCCGTGACGCGGGTGATGTTGGTGAGCGTGCTCGGAGGCTTGCTGGGCATCTTGATGATGATCCCGTTGCGGCGCGCGTTGATCGTGGCGCAGCACGACGTGCTCAAGTACCCCGAGGGCACGGCTTGCGCCGAGGTGCTCAAGGCGAGCGCGTCCGACGAATCCAAGGCAGCGGCATCTCCGTCGGCCAAGGCCGAAATCGAGGCGGCGCGGGCCAAGGGCCTGAGCGCGGGCGCCAACGCCACCACCATCTTCACCGGCTTCGGCATCGGGCTCGTCTACAAGACTGCGATGAACGCCTTCAAGCTGTGGAAGGACACGCCCGAGAAGGTGTTCGGCCCGCCGCTCAAGGCGGGTTCGGTGGCGGCCGACATCTCGCCGGAGCTGCTCGGCGTGGGCTACATCATCGGACCCCGCATCGCTTCGGTGATGTGCGCGGGCGGTGTGCTCGCCTATCTCGTGCTGATTCCGTTGATCAAGTTCTTCGGGGACGCCATTCCCGAGGCGCTGGCACCAGGCACGTTGCCGATTCGCGAGATGGGTCCCGGGCAGATCCGCCAGGCCTACGTGCTCTACATCGGCGCGGGGGCGGTCACCGCGGGCGGGCTCGTCAGCCTGATCCGCTCGCTACCCACCATCTGGCAAGGCCTGAAAGAGGGCCTCAAGGACGTGCGCTCCCAGGGCCCCAGCCAGAACGGCCAGCTGCGCACGGAGCACGACTTGCCCGCCAAGTTCCTGGCCGCAGGCGGCGTGCTGTTGCTGCTCGCCATCACGCTCGCGCCACAGCTCCATATGAACCTGCTAGGCGCCGTGTTGATCGCGCTGTTCGGCTTCTTGTTCGTGACTGTCTCCTCGCGCCTCACCGGTGAAATCGGCTCCTCGTCGAACCCCATCTCGGGCATGACGGTGGCCACGCTGCTGCTCACCTGCCTGGTGTTCGTGGTGCTCGGCTGGACCGGCCCGAGCTACTACGTGACCGCGCTGTCGGTGGGAGCCATCGTGTGCATCGCCGCATCCAACGGCGGCACCACATCGCAGGATTTGAAGACGGGCTATCTCATCGGAGCGACCCCGCGTTCCCAGCAGATCGCCATCTTGATCGGCGCCCTGGCATCGGCCCTGCTCTTGGGTCCCATCTTGCTCAAGCTCAATGAGGTGGGCACCGTCTACGTGCCCGTCTCCCAGCTCGCCCCCAAGGGCCTCAGCGCGCCCATGGAGGCCGTGAGCGACGACACCGAATCACTGCAAGGTCCCCAGGCCGCCCAGGACAGCATGAGCTACCGCGTGTGGCACAAGACCGACGCGCACGAGGCTCCGGCCGGCAAGTACCTCGTGGACGCGAGCGGGCGCGCCGTATGGTTGGTCGACCCGGGCATCAACGGCGCCTTCGACACGCGCCCCGACGGCAGCAAGGTGAAGAAGTTCGACGCGCCCAAGGCCACCCTGATGAGTTACATCATCAAGGGCATCCTGGACCGCCAGCTGCCCTGGGGACTCGTGCTGTTCGGCGTGATGATCGCGCTGGTGCTCGAGATGAGCGGCATCGGTTCACTGGCCTTCGCGGTGGGCGTATACCTGCCGATCTCCGCCACCACGCCCATCCTGGTGGGCGGCGCGGTGCGCTGGCTGGTGGATCGGCAGCGGCGTCAGGAGCTGCACGGCAAGAACCTGTCGGAGGAAGAGCTGGTGGCCGAGGGCGACAAGAGCGCGGGCGTATTGATGGCCTCGGGCTACATCGCAGGTGGCGCCATCGCGGGCATCGTGATCGCGTTCGTGGCGGGCGTGCTCGACCGCGTCGACCATGCGCTCACCAGCTGGGCCACGGAGCACAACCCCTTCTTCGCGGGCCCTCACGCGGACGTGCTCGCGTTGTTGCCCTTCGTGGCGGTGACCCTGCTCCTGTACCTCACCGCGCGCGAACGTATCCTGCGGTGATCCCAGCCGGAGCGAACTTGCCGCGCACTTTGGGCACGCTGGAACTCACGCGAAGGTGAACAGCGCGGCCAACGTCGAGCCCCGCAGGCGTTCCTTGATGTTCACGAGTTCGGTGTCGGCGTAGGGCTCGCGCGGCGAATGGCCCCACACCGGTCCGGGCCAGGCCGGATCCCCGAGTCGGCGCGCCACGTGATGGAGATGGTACTGCCGGACCACGTTGCCGAGCGCCGCCACGTTGATCTTGTCGGCGCCGAACTCGCTCCTCAGGGCGCGTGAGAATCGCGCTGCTCTCGTCGGAGAGCTGGCGGCGATCCGCGTTGGACAGCTCGTCGAGCTCGGTGATACCTGCTCGCTTGGGCACCAGGATCAGCCACGGGTAGCGGCGCTCGTTCATCAGCAGCAAGAGTCCGAGCTCCGACTCGGCCAAGAGAACCGTGTCCCCGGCCAGCCTGGGATCGAGATCGAAGGTCGCCCCGTTCAAGAGCTCCGCCAGCAGCTCGCGCCCGGCCGGCCAGGTGCCGAGGCACGAGTCGGCGTTGATGTGGCCGAGCAGTCCCAGGTCCACGAAGCGGCTGCCCCAGGCACGGGCCAGAGCCTCGGCTCGGTCGATAGAAACGTAAGGGTCATTGCGACTGGCCACCACGAGCGACGGAAACCCCAGGCTCCCGCGGGGCAGGGGAGCAAAGCTCGCGAGGTCGGGAAACCCCGGTACCAGCGAGTCGACGTCGGCGGGGGCCACCAGCAGGGCGCCGAGCACGGAAGCGCGCGGCGCAGACTGTCCCCAATGCGCGACCAGTGCCGCACCGAGGCTATGGGCGACCAGCACGGCCGGCTCGGACGAGGCTGAAACGGCCTGTTCCAGGCTCGCCATCCAGGCCGAAAGGTCCGGTTTTTCCCAGTCAGATTGCTGCACTCGCCGGCAGCGTGCGTCGAGGCGCTCCCAGGCGCTCTGCCAGTGCTCGGGCCCGGAGCCCGACAAGCCGGGGACGATCAAGAGGCGCGTCATGGAGCCAGTCTTGGCACGGTCTGGAGAGCGGGACGAGCACGGCGGCAGTCCGAAACCCCGGGTCGCCAGGCTCGAACACGGTAGGAAACGCCCGGAACCCGCGCGCCCCGGCAGCGCGCGAAAAAGAGCTCGGGGGTGCGCCGGCAGCGCTACCCGTATTTGAGGGTGTTAGGATACGTTGCCGAAGGGGGCGCTGAGCGCATGGCGGAGGTCTCGCTCGAGGAGAAAGTACAGCGGCTGGAGCTCGTGCAGCGAGTGGGGGTCGCACTCTCCGCCGAACGCAACCGAGACCGCCTGCTCGAGACCATCCTCGGCGAGGCCCAGAAGCTCTGCAACGCGGACGGCGGCACGCTCTACCTGAGGACCGAGGACGATCACCTGCGCTTCACCATCCTGCGCAGCGAATCACTCGGCACGAACTTGGGCGGCACCACGGGCAAGCCCATCAACTTTCCCACCATCCCCATGTTCGACGCCGACACCAAGCGGCCGAACATGCGCAACGTGGCGACCTATTGTGCGGTCACTAAACGCACCATCAACATCCCCGACGCCTATCACGCGAGCGGCTTCGACTTCTCCGGCACGCAAGCCTTCGACAAGCGGAACAACTATCGCAGCAAGTCCTTCCTGACGATTCCGATGGTGAACCAGGAAGACAACGTGATCGGGGTGCTCCAGCTGATCAACGCGCGCGACCGCGAGAGCTCCGAGATCATGGCCTTCCGTGAGGAAGACGTGGCGGTGGTGAACGCGCTCGCCTCCCAGGCGGCCGTGGCGCTCGACAACCAGCAGTTGCTCGAGCAACAGCGCGAACTCCTCGAGAGCTTCATCCAGGCCATCGCGTCGGCCATCGACGCCAAGAGTCATCACACGGGCGCGCACTGCGAGCGCGTACCGGTGCTGACACTGATGATCGCCCAAGCCGTGGTGGAGACTGGCGAGGGACCGCTGGCCGACTTCTCGCTGAGCGAGGACGAGCTCTACGAGCTGAAGATCGCGGCCTGGATGCACGACTGCGGCAAGGTCACCACGCCGGTGCACGTGATCGACAAGGCCCGCAAGCTCGAGACCATCGTCGACCGCATGCAGATGGTGCGTACGCGCTTCGAGGTGCTCAAGCGCGACGCCGAGATTGCACACCTCAAGCGACTCGCCAACGGGGCTGACCGGTCGGAGTCCACGGCAGAGTTCGAGGGGCTCCACGCGCAACTGGAGGCCGAGCTTCAGTTCCTGGAGAAGGCCAACGTGGGCAGCGAGTTCTTGCCCCCCGAGGCCCAGGCCCGCATCGCGGAGCTCGCCCAGCGCAGCTACGACGAAGGCGGCAAACCGCGCTCCCTGCTGAGCGAGAACGAGGTCGAAAACCTGAGCATCTCGCGCGGCACGCTCACTCAAGCGGAGCGCGTGATCATCAACCGCCACATGGTGGAGACCATCAAGATGCTCGAGGCCCTGCCCTTCCCGCGCAACCTGCGGCGGGTGCCGGAGTACGCCGGCGGCCACCACGAGAAGATGGACGGCCAGGGCTATCCCAAGGGCATCTACGCGGGTGACATGAGTGTGCCTGCGCGCATCATGGCCATCGCGGACGTGTTCGAGGCACTCACGGCCCAGGATCGCCCGTACAAGCAACCCATGAAGCTGAGTGAGGCCATGCGCATCATGAGCTTCATGAAGCGCGACAACCACCTGGACCCGGACTTGTTCGACGTGTTCGTGCGGTCCGGAGTGTATCGGCGCTACGGTGAGCGTTACCTTCCCCCGGAGCTGCTGGATGCGGTGGACGAGGCGAGTTTGCTCGCGCTCAAGCCCAAACCCTTCGAGCTGCCCCCGGCCGAAGAACGCCAACAGCGCTGGCAAGGTTTCATCGCGCCCTACAACGACTGAAACGACACGCTGAGCTGCGTGAGCGCAGCGAACCTCGCGGTGGGGTGGGACCCGGCGCAGCTTTGCTGCGACGGGCGGGGAGGTCGCGTGACCTCCCCGTCTGCTACCGTTGGCGGATGACCAAACACGTCGTCTCCATTCCGAGCACGCCGTTCTCGAGTGCCTCCGGGTCTTTCGAGGTGCACCAGGTGCCTGCAGCTCAGGACAACTTGGTGTGGCTCTTCGTGTGCAAGCGGACCGGCGCAGTGGCCGCCGTGGATGGTCCGGACGCGGAGAACGCACTGGCCTACTGCCAAGCGAACGGGCTCAAGCTGACGCACGTGCTCAACACGCACACGCACGGCGATCACATCGGCATCAATCGCGACCTCGCCCAGCGCGGCCTGCTCGACGCGCTCGAGGTGATCGGGCCCGCCAAGGTGAGCGCGCAGGTGCCGGGAATCACGCAGGCTGTCGACGAAGGCGATGAAATCCAGGTGGGAGCCTGCCGCGCGCGCGTCTTGCTCACGGAGGGGCACATCGAGGGCCACATCTGCTTCTTGTTCGAGGACGTACTGTTCGCGGGCGACACGTTGTTCACGGGCGGCTGCGGGCGGGTCTTTACCGGCGATTTCGGGGCCATGTTCCGCGGGCTATCGAAGCTGCGCGCGCTGCCCGGTGAGACCCGCGTCTGCTGCGCTCACGAGTACACCCAGGACAACCTGGCCTTCGCCTCGACCCTGGAGCCCGATAACCGCGCGCTCCAGGAGCGCGTAGCCCAGGTGAATGCGGTGAGATCCCAGGGGCGCTCCGCGGTGCCAGGCAGGCTGGCTGAGGAACGCGCCACCAACCCCATGCTGCGGTGGGACTCTCCGGAGCTGCAGCGCGAGGTCGAAAGGCAGAGCCCGGGTGTGGACCTCTCGAGCCCACAGGCCATCTTCACGGCCACGCGCAAGCTCAAGGATTCGGGCGCCTACAAGCGCGCGGTCCAGGCGCCCTAGTTCAGAGCTGGTTCAACGCCCACAGGCTCAGCGGCACCACGGGGGAGGCCGTGGGCTTGCCGTGCTGCCAGTCTCCCCCCTCGCAACCGCTGCCCCCGAGATCGATGTGCGTGAACGGCAGCGGAGCGCGCGCGCTGTCGTTGTGCTGGCTTAGACCCGAGGCCACGCTCAAGAAGGCGGCGGGGAACTGATGTCCGCGCGCAGTGGCGCTCGACGGCAGGTTGTTGCACGAGAGCACGTCGTCGGCGGCGCTGCGAGGCTTGATGAAGTCGAAGTCCTCGCGCCGCAGCCGTGAGATCTCGAAGGGATCGCCCCACTGCTCGCCGAGCGCGTCGACCTGCGACGCCACCCCACGCTGCCGAGCGGGGGCGTTCTCGATGAGGATGGAATAGGGTCCCACCGCGCGCGCTGCGTGCCCGGTGAGCGTGGCCACCGAGAGCAAGTGCGGATCGATGGCGTCCAGCGCCTGCACGCGCAGGTGGGAGAGCAAGTCGGCCAGCACCAGCCGCCCTTCCGCGTCCGTGTTGCCGATGCGCACGCGCACCCCCGCATGACTGGTGATGATCTCATCGGACACGAAGGCGTCTGCACCGATGCTGTTGCGCACCACGCCGAGAGCGCCGATCACGCGGACGTTGGCGGGCTTGAGCTCGGCCAAGGCGCGCATCAGTCCGGCCACCGCGGCGGCCCCGCCCTTGTCGCGACTCATGCCGGCCATGTGGCCACCGACCTTGAGATCGGCGCCGCCGGTGTCGTAGGTCAGGCCCTTGCCAGCGAGCAGCAGCGTGCGCTCGATGGGCCCCTGACCACGGTATTCCAGGTGGATCACGCGGGGACGGTGGCGCTCGACCGTCAGCGAGGCGCGGGCCACGGCCATCAACAGCGGGTACTGGTAGCTGAGGGTGTCGAGATCGTCGATCACGCGCAGGCTCACCTCGGTGTCCATGAACGCGTCCACACAGCTGGCAGCGAAGGCCTCGGGGCGCATGCGCTCGGGTTCGGTGCCCGCCAGATCGCGCGCCAGGCGGCGCCCCTTCTCGAGCGCCGACACCAGGCGGCACTGCTCCTCGCTGCCACCGAGCACGCCAATCAGCTCCACCGGCTCGAGCTCGCCTTCCAGCTTCGACTCGCGCGCCTCGAGCGGGACCCAGAGCCCCGCGAGCGCGCCCAGCAATGCAGCCTCGAGCGCACGCGGAAAGCCCGTGTGCTTGGCGACCCACAAGAGCGGCGCGCGTGCGCCCGCGTCCCGTGCTCGCTCGAGCCCGGCACGTGCGGCCTCGGCGAACCGACGCACGTCATCGTATTCGCGCGTAAGCGGCCCAGTGGGCGCAACGATGAGTCGCCCGCCAGCCAGCCCATCCGCCGGCACCAACACGACGTCCCGCCCGACGCGGGCGTCGAGCGCCCGCGCACGCACGATGGCGTGATCGAGGGGCGGAACCCCTGTCGCTGCGTCGGTCACGACGGCGACCAGCGCGTCGAAGCGGGCGTCCGTGAGCGAGGAAGGGGTCGTGTCGGGCACTGCGATCAGCACGGGCGTGGCCATGGAACTCTCCGCGTGTTCCGGCGGCCCGGGCTTCCCCGGGGAACCGGCTCGGGCACGATGCAGTGCTCAACCAGGCGCGTCAACAGGCTAAACTGTCGGAATGGTAGAGCGCGTTCGCTCGCAGCGGGTCCTTTTGCGCGATTGTGACAAGTTCGTGATCGCGCCCGCCGAGCTCTCGATTCGCGAGGGCTGCATCGTGGGCATCGAACGCCTTGAGCCCGAGCCCGCAGCGGCATCCCCGCGCGAATCCTTGCTCGACCTGGGCGAGCGCTTGCTCACGCCGGCCTTCGTGAACGCGCATACGCACCTCGCGCTGGCCTTCCTGCGCGGGGTGGATGGCTCACGCTTTCAACGCAATCTGGTGGAGGATCTCTACTTCCACTTCGAGACCCGCCTCAGCCCGGGCGACGTGCGCGCCTTCGCACGCATGGGTGCCTACGAGTCCCTGCTGTCCGGCGTGGGGACGGTTTGGGACCACTACTACGGCGACCTCGCGCTGGCCGAGGCGCTGGTGGACACCGGCCTGTGCGGCGTCATCGCCCCGACCCTGCAGGACCTCTCCGGCCCCGGCGCTGGAAGCCACGAGCGCGCCATCGAGTGCACGCTCGAGATCGCGGGCAGCGAGCGCTTGCGGGCCGCCGGCGTGTTCGCGGCGCTCGGTCCCCATGCCACCGACAGCGTGAGCCCGGAGCTGTTGCGCGAGGTGGCCGAGCTCGCGGGCAGGCACCACTTGCCGGTGCACATGCACCTGGCGCAGTCGCTGGACGAGCTCAAGCGCGTCGCCGCCCGCCAGGGCTGCTCGCCCGTAGAGGCCCTGGAGCGCGCGGGGCTGCTCGAGCGGGACCTGGTGTTGGCGCACGCCATTTTTTGTCGTCGTGCGGACCTCGCCCGACTCTCTCCGCAGCGGCATAGCCTGGTGTTTTGTCCGAGCTCGCAGCTCCAGTTCGGATTTCCCGCGGATGTGACGGTGTGGAGCCAGCTGGGCATGCGTTGGGTGGTCGCCACCGACTGCGCTAGCAGCAACGACTCCATGGGCCTGCAGAAAGAGCTGCGCTTTTGTCAGGGCGCCGCGACCTATCGGATCACGGGCAGCGCCGCCTACGAAACCTTCCTGACCAGCGGCAGCGTCAGCGACGCCGAGCGCACCTGGAGCGAGCGCACGGGCAGCCTGCAGAGCGACCAGGCGCACAGCACCAGCGAGCAGCTGCTGGGTCGCGTACTGCAGCTCCCGGGTGCCCTCCATCCGAGCTTCCGCGCGGGGGTCATCGAGATGGGCGCACTGGCGAACCTCATCGCCTGGGACGTGGAGCATCCCGCATTTTGGCCGGGCCTGGACCTCGTGCGGGGCCTCGCGCTTTCGGACCCAAGCCAGGCCATCCACACCGTGCTCGTGCGCGGGGAGCCTGTGGGAGCCGTGGGCCGCCCCTCGACGCTGCTCGCTTCCGAGGCCTATCGCGAAGCCCGCCGCGAGGCACAGGAGCGGCTCGAGATGCTGTTCAGAACTTGAGCAGCGCGCTGCCCCAGGCGAAGCCGCCACCGAGCGCGCACATCAGGACGTCGTCACCCGGACGAATGGTGCCCGCACGGGCCGCCTCGTCGAGCGCAATGGGGATGGAGGCGCTCGAGGTATTCCCGAAGCGCTCCAGGTTCAACACGAAGCGATCGAGTCCGACACCGACGCGCTTGGACACGCCGTCGAGGATGCGCAGGTTCGCCTGATGGGGAACGACCCAGCGGATGTCCGCCGCCGAGTAGCCGTTGGCGGAGAGCGCCGTGGTGCTGGCCGAGGAGAGCGCACGTACGGCGTACTTGAAGACCTCCTGCCCATTCATGTGAACGTAGTGCTGGCCGGCCTCCACGCTGGCCACGGTGGCGGGCGTCTTGGAGCCGCCGCCCGGGATGCAGAGGGACGACGCTTGCGAACCGTCCGCGTAAATGTGGGTAGACAGCAGGCCGCGCCCGCTCGTGTCCGCAGCGCTCAATACCGCGGCGCCCGCGCCATCGCCGAACAGCACGCAGGTGGTACGGTCGTGCCAGTCGATGACGCGCGAGAGCAGCTCCACTCCCACCACGAGCACGTGCCTGGCGGCGCCAGACATGATGAATCGGTCGGCGATGGAGAGGCCGTAGATGAACCCGGCGCAGGCCGCGGCGATGTCGAAGGCCGGGCAATCCGGACGCGCTCCGATTTTGTCCTGCACGAACACGGCCGTGGCTGGCAGCGGCATGTCCGGGGTCACGGTGGCCACGATGATGAGATCGAGGTCCGTGGCCTTGAGGTTGGCGGCTTCCAGCGCGCGCTTGGCCGCGGCAGCCGCCATGTCGCTCGAGGCTTCGCCTTCGGCGGCCAGGTGGCGCTCTCGAATGCCCGTCCGTTCGACGATCCAGGCGTCCGAGGTGTCGACCATCTTCTCGAGGTCATGGTTGGTGAGCACTCGCGCCGGAACATAGTGGCCTGTTCCCACGATCTGGGATTTGGGCGTGCGCGACCGGTTGGTCTCCCCTGCCATGTTTCCTTTCCACCCAGGCAGCGCCTAGACGCCCCCGGTGAGCGACAACTAGCGCATCCAAGGCCCAGGTGCACCAAGCGGGCAGAGCCGAGCGGCCACGAGAACCCAGACTGCAGCGGGAATGCGGTCCTCGGGCGCAGCGATTGCGACAGACCTCACAACCTGCCCGGAAGTCGGCCCCCGCACCGGTCGGCCCCGCCACAACTTTGCTCGGCTTTTGAGGCGCCGGGGCGGCGTCCGCTTGATCGACAGGGATGGCTCGGGCTTGATCAGGGGGTGTCCCTGCCGGTCGAGTTCACCTTGGAAGCCCTCGAGGATATCGAGGACATCGTGACCATGGCCCGGAAACTCTCGCGCCAGGCGGACGACGGGCGCATCGCGTGCGGCCAGAGCGACCCCGCCACCCGTGAACTGGTGATCGACCAGACGCGCCTCCTCTACCGGCTCGAGGCGACCCAGATCCTCGTGCTCGGGGCGGACCCCACCGGGCTCCCCCACCATTAGGCGCCCCCCGCAGCCGCACCCAGTCGCCGCGCCCAAAGGACGGTTGCCCCGGCCGACCGTTCTGGGTAGGGTGCGCTGGTCGTTCCTTAGGTGGGGGGTTTCATGACACGCGATCGGGCCGAGGGGCCGTTCAGGGTGGAATTGGACGCGTTCCCCTTCGTGCACATGAGCTCGCCGAGCGTGGCCCAGTTCGACCAACCGAGCGCCTCGAGCTTCTTCGAGTGCATCGACCGGGGTCTCGAGCGTGGCCAGCCCTTCGTCATCTTGCTCGACGCGCGCGGGGTGCCCCACGCCGATGAAGTGCGGCGCAAGGACTTCATGCGCCTCCTGACCGCGCGGCGCGCGGACGTCGAGCAGCGTGTGGTGGCGTTCGCTGCGGTCTGTGGCTCGCCGCTCGAGCGTGGCCTGGTCACGGCCTTCATGTGGTTCATACGGCTCTCCTTGCCGATCCGAATCTTCGGCAACGAGGGCGAAGCCAAGGCGTGGCTGCTCGCGCGCTACGAGGCTGCGGGTGCTGGCGGCGCTCACACCGGACGCGCCGTAGCGGGCTCCTAGAGGATCTGGCGCTCCAGGGCGTCGAACGCCTCGAGCTGGGTCCCCCGCATGGGCGAGGTCGCGTAGAGCAGGCGCGGTAGCGAGTACATGTGCATGTCGACCTTGTCGCCTTCGGGAGTCGGTTCGCTCATTGGATCGAGCACCGGGCCCTCGAACCCCAGCTTCTCGGCTAGACCGGCGCTGGCGAGGTTGTGCGGAGCCACCCGCAGGTCCACGCACGAGAGGTTTTCGATGTCGAAGGCCACGCGCACCAAAGCTGCGACAGCCTCCGTGGCCAGCCCCTGACGCAAGACGTCGGGGCGGATCCAGTACCCCACTTCGCGCTCGTCGACGTCGCTCCGCAGACTGAGCCCCGCACCGCCCAACATGCGCTTCTTCTGCTTGTCGAACAGCCCGTAGTACAGGTCTCCCCCGAGATCGAAGTGGCCGCGGCGCGCGCGCAAAAGCTCGAGGCGCTCCTCCAGCGTGAGCGGCTCGTGGACCGCCCAGCTCATCCACGGTCGCAGGTGCTCGAGGCTCGCAAGAATGGCCTCGTCCACCAGGTACACGTCCCGTGGCTCCAGACAACGTAGGCTCAGGCGTTCGGTCTCGATGCGATAGGCGGGTCCGCGCAGCACGGGTACCTCAGGAGCGCTTCGGGCCCAAAAACACCGGGCTCGACCAGGCCATCTCGCCGTCTTCCTGCACGACGCGCGCGTAGACGAAGGGACTGCTCACCCGTGCGCGCAGCTGACCCGCCGGCCCGCTCAGCTCCCCCTGCGCGAGCACGCCCTCGTAACCCACCAGCTCGATGCTGCGCAGATTGGTGGTGCCGTGGGCCTGCACCTCGAACTCCGCCTCGAGCTCGCCGAGTTCGCTGCCCATGGCGTGACCGTCAGCACGCACGTCGAGCAAGATCTTGGCCCCGCTCGTGGCGTAGCAGCGACGCAAGCGCAGCGCCTCCATGACGGCCGCGCGCGAGACCTCCGCGGCCTGCACGGCCGTGAGCCCGGTGCGATAAGGGTCGCGCTTGCGTGCCTCGCCGTGATGCCAGAGCAGGCCGTGACTGTCGGAGGAAGCCGTGAAGCCGAAGCGATGCCCCCTGCGCAGCATCACGTCGGCCATGTGATCCTTGAGCTCGCCGCGCTGACCGAGCGGATGTCCCACGTGCTCGTAGCAGCCATGACAGGAGCAGATTTCCCAGAGCGGTTGGCCGTGGTCGTCGTGGCCTGCTTCGTCGGCGCCCGTCCAACCGATGTGATGAGGAGACGCGAAGCCACCGAGCCGCTGGACCGCTGCCACGAGCTGCCTGCCCTCGGGGACGTCGTCGCGCGAGACGATGGGCACGCCGCGCAGCGGGTAATAGACGCACTTGTGGCCTGGACCGGGAAAGGCGCGGCCGGTCCACTCATACGCATAGAGCGTGGCGAAGGCGCCGGGCGCATCGTAGTGCTCGGCCACCCGCTGCAGGTACTCCCACTCGCCGGGCCCCGTACGCTTGCCCAGGAAGGACTCGTGATCGGTGAGGGCCACGAAGTCGTCTTCGTAGCGATCGCGGGCGCGCAGATAGACCTCGTCGGCCGAACCCACGCCGTCGGAGTGCGCCGAGTGCTGCTGGATGTCCCCGAACAAGGTAATCAAGCCGCTCTTGCGCGCCGGGTCGCGCGGTGCGCGCGCCACGCTCGGAAGCACGCGCTCGCTCACGGAGTCAGCGCTCCAATCCACCTTCGCGAGCTGCAGTTCGGGCGTGCCACCTAGCGCATGGGGCAACAAATCGACCTGGATGCCCTTGCGCTCACGGCGGGCCACCCAGATGCCCTGCTCACTCTCGAGCACGCTGACATGTCGACCGCGCGAGCCCCACTCACCGTCGCTGAGCGCGCTGCGCGGTGAGAAGCCGCCGGCGCTCAGGTCCTGACGCCAAAAATTGTGGGAGCCGCGGCCGAACACCGAGACCGCTCCGTCCGGGTTCACACACAGGCCCGGGAACTCGAATGATTGCTCCACGCCCTCGCGATCACGGTCGCGCTCGAGCATGGGCGCCGCCGGCTCGAACACGGCGCCGCTGGCGTCGACGAAGCGCAGCGCGATCCACTTGGCCACGTCGGCGTGGGCGGTGTCTTCACGGACGTCGTGATGAAAGGCGACCCAGATGCCCCTCTCGGCCAGCGCCAGGCAGGGCGCCGCCACGCTCCCGCGCGCGCGAAACACGAGCACGTCCGCGCCCCCTCGGGGCGAGAGCCACACGCTCGCCACGCCCTCCGCATGCTCCACCCATACGCGGGACCCGGCGCGCTCTTCGCGCTGCTCGGCCAGTGGGTCGTCGCTGATCGCCGCGCGGTCGCCGCGCGTGAGCGCCACGATGGCCTCGCGCGACTCTCCTTGTAGCTCCGGCCCGAGTCGATCGGGCGCTTCCAGAGCGAGCCGCAGCAAGCACTCCCGGTTCTCGGTTGGCCGCCAGGCGATGCACACCAGCTCGACGTGGGCGCCGCCTTCGCGGTCGCCACGGATCAGGCGGGGGGCGTGCAGGTAGCGGTCGGGACGTTGCGCCAGGAGGGCCATGACTCGATGGTGCCCTGCCCTATACGATTGTCCAGTTCGCCGCACAGCTAGGTCGACGTGGCCTGGCGAGGCACCCGCGGGAAGCCGCCCGGGTCAGCGCCGCAAGTTCCCGATCGCACTCTTGGATCTTCTGCGCGCCTCGTGCGTCAATCCTGCCCATGAAACGCGGTTGGATTCTGTTTTCGATCATCGCAGCCCTCACCGGCTGCGCAGGCGGTCCCGCAGTGCGCGGCGCCAAACACGTACCAGTGCGCAATGTGGTCCTATATCGGAGCGGCGTGGGCTACTTCGAGCGCTCGGGCAAGTTCGAGGGCGACAGCCTCGAGTTCCAGGTCAAACAAGACGAAGTGGGTGACTTCCTCTCCTCGCTCACGGCCATCGAGCGCTCGTCGGGCGGCGTGCGCAGCGTGTCGTTCGACGTGCCGGATGCACCCGAGCCCGGCCCCAGCAACTTCGCCCCCGATCAACCTCAACCCGCGCCGGCTCCAGCTGCCAGCCGCGAGCGCGTGGACGTGAAGCTCGCGCTGTCGGGCGAAGGCCAGCACGACGTGAGCGTGGCCTACGTGGTGGGCTCGCCAATCTGGCGCCCGAGCTACCGGGTCGTGTTGGACGGACAGGACAAGGCGCTGCTTCAAGCCTGGGCCGTGGTGCAGAACACGTCCGGTGAAGATTGGAGCGACATCAACCTCTCGCTCACCACGGGCGCACCGATCTCGTTTCGCTCGGATCTCGGCACCCCCATCCGTCCCGAACGCCCGCTGGTCAGCGATAGCGGCGAAGTGATCGCGGTGGTGCCCGTGGCGGAAACCGCCGTGGCGCAGGAACCGCCCCCGCCGCCCGCACCGATGGCGAGCGAAGCCGCCTCGATGGCACCGATGATGGAGGAAGCCGAGCGCGACGACTACGACATGGCACGCAGCGCCGGTGCCGCCGCGCCCGAGGCCAGCAAGAAGATGCGCTCGCGTCGCGAAGTCATGGCCGCCCCGAAGCCCGCCGCACCCGCCATGAGCGCTGCCGCGCTCGCCCAGAGCGTGCGACCTGCGGCGAGCTTCGCGGTGCTCGGCGACAGCGTGACCCGCTACGACATCCAGGGCCCTGTCACGGTTCCCGACGGCGGTTCCACCATGGTGGCGTTGGTCTCGCAGCGCGTCCCGGGCGAGCAAGCGCACCTGTTCGCGCCCGAGCCCGGCGTGCCGCTCTCCATGCAGCATCCGTTCTCCGTGGTGCGCCTCGCCAACGCGACCGGCGCGGTGCTGGAGAAAGGCCCGCTCGCCGTGCTCTCGAACGGCGCCTTCCTGGGCCAGGGCGTGCTCGACACGCTGCCGCGCGATGCCCACTCGTTCGTGCCCTTCGCGCTCGACAAGACCGTCGTGGTGGAGCCCGAGGAGAGCTACAGCGAGGAGCAGGGAGCGCTCGTGCGTGTGCAGCGCAACCTGGTCACCGTGCAGCGCTTCTCGCAGCGCAAGACCCGCTACCGCGTGCGCAACGGTGGCGCCGAGGCCAGCAAGATCTACGTGCGGCATCCACGTTGGGGTCAGGCCGAACTGTTGAACCCGCCGAGCGGCAGCGAGCTCACGCCGGGCAAGGCTCTCGTCCCGACCAGCGTGCCCGGCAAGGGACAGACCGAGCTCGAGATCATCGAGCGCACCGCGGTCCAAATGGACTTCGTGTTCATGGACCAGCCCGCCGCCGATGCCATCGCCGTGTGGCTCTCGGGCCCAGCGGCCAACGACCCGCAGAGCGCCGCGCTCAAGCAGGCACTCGAGCTGCGCGGCCAGCTCGTGAAGGTGCAGGAGCAGCTGGTGGCCCTCGAGCGCGAGCAAGCAGAGCTCGCCAACAGCGCCGACGAGACGCGCCGCAACCTGCGCGCAATCGAGAAGGTGAAGAGCGCCCAGGATTTACGCACGCGCCTGGTGGACCGGTTGCGTCAGCTCGACACGCGCCTCGGTGAACTCACCAAGCTGCTGGTGGAGACGCGCACCCGCCAGAGCGAGCTCGAGGTGCGCCTCAACGAATCCCTCGACGGCGTCTCCCTCGAGGCCAAGCCCTAACGCAAGCGCAACGCGACCAGGCCCTCGCCCGCCTTGGGCTTGGCGCCGCAGCTGGCCGGCGCGGGAGGAACCGCCACGCGCTCGAGTTCGACGAGGCACTCCGAGGAGGGCTCCTCACGCCGCCTGAAGCGCACGCGCCCGCCTGCCTCGAAGCGCTCTTCCCCTGCGAGCTCGAGCGCGTCGAGACGGCGCTCGCCGAGTCGTTCACGCAACTGCACCTCGGCGGCCTGAGCGGGGCCCGAGTAACACGTGCGACCGCGCACCTTGCCCAGCTCGAACATCTCCGCCGCCTGGTGGGCCGCATAGAGCCCGCCAGCGTCGTGCTCGGAGAGGCGCCCATAGGAAATGCCGTGGGGCAAGACGACCATCGTGGCCGCGAAGCGGTGTCCGCCCAGGTGCGTCGTCTGCCAAACGCGTTCGGGCGCGAGCTCGCGCAGGGCGTTGTAGAGCGGCATCCCGCGCAGCGCGCAGCAGCGATCGCGCTTGCCGTGGGTACACACCAGGTAGAGAGGCTCGCTGCTTTCTCGTGCGTCGTGCGGAGGGGTCCCGTGTTGCAACCAGGCTTCCAGCCCCAGGCTCGGCAACACACTCAAGTGCGGGAGCTCGAGGGAAAACAGCCGCCCCAACGACTCGTCGGTCTCGGCCAGAAACACCCTCACGCCGCCGCTCTTGGTGGCCTGATCGTGCCGTCGCACGAGCTGCACGCGCAAGCCCCGATGCAGCCTACCCAGCTCCTGTAAGTAGGCCGTCACGTCCGCGGGCAGCCCGCTGTCTTCGACCCCCTTGGGTCCCCAGGCCCCCGCCTGCTCCAGCACCAACCAGCGGCTGGTCTCGGCGGCCGCCGTGCCCGCCAGGGGTTCACCGACCTCGCGCGAAGCCTCGGCGCAAAACACATCCGATTCACTTGGGCCTGGCATAACTCCTCGAACCTCTCCGCTGCGCGCGCCTAGCCGCGTCGAGCCTGCGCTCGGATCACGCGACGTCGCCCAACGAGCACCGTTCCAAGCAACGCCAGCCAGGCCATGAGCCCGCGATTTCCCTGCGCATGGGGCGCAGCGCTGCAGTGCGAGTCATCGCCGCCGCCGCTCGCGGGTGCCTGCGTGAATGCCTTGCCCGGCGGATAGATGTCACACAAGCCCTCGACGTCGTCCGGACTCAACGTGCGCTTGTCGACCTGACCGGGACTCGCGTCACACCACATGGTGGCGGTCTCGCGCTCGCTGTGAGCCAGGCCGAAGTAGTGCCCTGCTTCGTGGGTTGCCACGTTCTGCAGGTCGGCCACCGCATCGAGCGCCCCGCACCCTTGGGGCGGGCACTCGCCGAAGTTCATGGCACCGTTGAAGTGCATGTCCGCGCCGATGATCTCGCCGCTGTCGTAGAACCAGAGGGAGGTCAGCGCGAAGGCACGCGGGTCGTAGCCGCGATCGATCCATTCGTCGCCGCTGAAGTACACGATGGCATTGTCGTTGGGCTCCTCGTCCTGAGGCCCGACCTCATCCGTCGTGGTGCCCGACTTGGCGGTCGCCTCGAGGCCCACGGAGACACGCCCCAGACCACCGTCCTCGGCCTTCACGGGACATTCGACCGCCGTCCAGGTGTCGAACGAAGCTCCGATGATGCGCCGCACTGCGGCGTCGGTGAAGCCCACAAAGGGCCGCACGTTGAACGCGTACTGGGTCTTTGCCACGGGCCAGTAGAGCGGCGTGCCGGTGGTGACGCAGGTGCCTGGACAACCCGCCGACTCGGGCGGCTGCTCGGCCGTGGTGGTGCGGCAGTAGGCGCCCGCCTGCGAGGCAGTCAGCAGCACGAATCCGGACAAGCCGAGCGGAAGGGGGAGAGCGCTGAAACGCGGCATGTGGGCCCAAGCTTAGCCTGCCAAAAGGCCTACGTGCTAGTGCGGCCGAGCGATCCCAGAGGTATGGGTTTCGTGAGCTTTTTCTGGCTCTTCTGCGGGGTATCGAGGCGTCGTCGGCCGGCCGGAACCCCCACTGAACCGCAGCTCACCCCAGAGAACGCGGTGCGCCTCACCGACCTGTGGTTCGGAGCCGGACTCGACCGCGTGTCCGGCTCACCCTGAAATGGAGACGCTGCCGTCACCCTCGGCTCGACTCGATGGACGCAATCAGAGCCCGATCACGATGCCCATCTGCCAGGTGACCTGGTTGAGCGAGAAGTCGACGTCGGCGTTGGTGTCCTCGATCTCGTGGCTGAAGTAGTGACCGGTCCAGCCGAACATCTCGAGGAACAGACCCGCGCGACGGGAGAACCACCACTCGACGCCCGGCGTGAGCGAGGCGGCCACACCGACGGCACCGTTGCGGTAGGCATCGTCGAAGTCAGTGTTGAGCTTGCTGATGGTGGGACCGATGGTGAGCGCCAAGTAGAAGCGGAAGTCACGCCAGTCGTAGTGGCCGGTGATGCGCAGCAGAAGGTCGAATAGCAAGCTGCGATCTTCCCAGTCGTCGTCACTCTCCCAGGCGGCAAGGCGGAACATGCCGCCGATGCTGACGTACTTGTGGACGTCGTAATCCAGGTGCACGCGGAAGCCGGGCGTGAGCTTGAGATGGTCGTCGGGGGAGCCGCCGGGCCCAGGGAAATCCGCCTCGACCTGACCGGCGAAGTCGAGCACGGCGCCGAACCCCAGGCGAAGGTCATCCCCACCTTGTTGCGCCGAGGCCAACGCGGGCACGCCAGACGCGAGCGCCACCACGAAAACCAGAGCCAAGGAACGAAGCGCGCTCCGCTGCGCGCGTGTCAAGCGACCCATCACGTATCGACCTCCGTAAGGAATGGCTGAGTCGTAGCCTCTGGGCCGGACACGTGCATCTCGAGAACGTTGCTCGTGAAATTGTGCAACGCGCGTGGCCTCGGCATCGATGGTATGCACCTCTGCATGGCGACCACCCAACACGGCCCAAATCGGCTGCTTCACGAGACGAGTCCCTACTTGCTCGGGCACGCTCACAACCCGGTCGATTGGTATCCGTGGCGCGCCGAAGCGCTCGAGCGCGCCAAGCGCGAAGACCGCCCGATCCTGCTGAGCATCGGCTATGCAGCGTGCCACTGGTGCCACGTGATGGAGCGCGAATCGTTCGAGAATCCCGCGATCGCCGCCCTCATGAACGAGCACTACGTGTGCATCAAAGTGGACCGCGAAGAGCGACCCGATCTCGACGACATCTACATGGCTGCCACCCTCGCGATGACCGGCCAGGGCGGCTGGCCGATGACGGTCTTCCTCACGCCCGACCAGCGCCCCTTCTTCGCGGGCACCTATTTTCCGCCAGTCGATCGCTACGGGCGTCCCGGCTTTGGAACCGTGCTGAGGCGCATCGCCGAGGTCTGGCGCGAAGATCGGGCGGGCATCGAGACCCAGGCCAGCCAGCTCACGCGCGCCGTCACCCAGCGCCTGGGCGGACATGCGCCGGGAGCCGTGGGCGCGCAAGTCACGACGGAGCTCACGCAGGAGCTGGCGCGCGACTACGACGAGCGTTGGGGTGGCTTCGGCGGCGCGCCCAAGTTCCCCGCGGCCCAGACCCTGCGCGTGCTCTTGCGGCACCACGCGCGCACCGGCGCCGAGCCCGCGCTGCGGATGGTGCACGGCACGCTCGACGGCATGAAGAACGGTGGCCTCTACGACCAGCTGGCGGGAGGCTTCGCGCGCTACTCCACCGACGAACGCTGGCACGTGCCTCATTTCGAGAAAATGCTCTACGACAACGCGCAGCTCGCGCGCGTCTACCTCGAAGCCTTTCAGGTCACGCGCGCCCCGGAGTACGCCCGCATCGCCCGCGAGACCCTCGACTACGCCGTGCGCGAGCTGCAGTCACCGAGCGGCGGGTTCTACAGCGCGACCGATGCGGACAGCGAGGGCGAAGAAGGCAAGTTCTTCACGTTCTCGAGGCAGGAGATTGAAGCGCTGCTGGATCGCGAGACGGCCGCGGCGTTCTGTCTGCACTACGACGTGCGAGCCGAGGGCAACTGGGAGCACACCAACGTGTTGTGGACCCCGCGTCCGGCCAGCGACACCGCGCGCGCCCTCGGCATCTCGGAAGACCAGCTGGCGACCCACCTGGCGCAGGCACGCGGCGCGCTCCTCGCAGCCCGCGCGCAGCGTGTGCCGCCGCTCCTCGACGACAAGATCCTGGTGAGCTGGAACGCGTTGATGATCGGGGCCTTATCCGAGGGTGCGCGCGTGTTGCGAGAGCCCCGCTACCGCCTCGCGGCCGAGCGCGCGAGCTCCGATCTTCTGTCGCGCCTGCGCCGACCGGACGGCGGGCTCTACCGCACGGCCCGCGCAGAGCGCGCACAGCTCGAGGCCTACCTCGAAGACTACGCGTACCTGGGCGACTCCCTGATCGACCTCTACGAGGCCGGCAGCGGCCCGGAGCAGCTGCGCGCCGCCGAGCAGCTGTGCGAGCGCATGCTGCGAGACTTCCACGACGCCGAGCAAGGCGGCTTCTACCAGACCTCCCACGGTCACGAAGCCCTGATCGCACGCGCCCGCGAGGCCCAGGACGACGCGCTGCCCAACGCCAACGCGGTGGCGGCCCAGCTGTGTGCACGGCTGAGCTTCCACCTGGATCGCCCCGAACTCCGTGAGATCGCGGAGCGCACGGTGACGAGCTTCGGCCAATGGATCGCGCGAGCACCGCGGGCCTTTGCGAGCATGCTGTTGGTGGTGGACCTCCTCGAGCATGGGCCGGTGGAGGTGGTCGTGCTCGGTGCCCAGGAGGCACCCGGGACGCAGGCGCTGAACGCTGCGCTCGCCGAGACGTTCCTGCCGCAGCGGGTGCTCGCCCACGCGAACCCCGAAGTGGGGGCGGAGCGCGAGCTTCCCCTGCTCGCGGGCAAGATCCTGCGCGACGCCCGGTCCACCGCCTACGTGTGCCGGGACCAGGCCTGCAGCCCTCCGCTCAACGACCCTGAAGAACTCAGGAAATTACTGGCCCTCCCCGTGTCGGGTTGACGCGAGCCTGGTCTTCCGCTTGAACAAGCCGGCTAATTGGGCTCGCGCCGCCCGAGGGCGCGCTTCGACTTTCGAAAGGTTGTTCCTCGTATGACCCAGGGCCTCGACGTAGCCGGCATCGGCAACGCCATTGTCGACGTGATTTCCCACGCGGACGACGCGCAGCTCGCGCGGCTCGGCCTGCCGAAAGGGGCCATGACCCTGATCGATGCTGCCCGCGCCAACGAGCTCTACGCGCAGCTTGGACCCGGCGTCGAAGCCAGCGGCGGGTCGGTCGCCAACAGCATGGCAGGCATTGCCTCGCTGGGCGGCCGGGCTGGCTACATCGGCAAGGTGCGCGCGGATCAGCTCGGCGAGGTCTTCGCCCATGACATCCGCGCGGCCGGCGTGGAGTTCCCGAGCACGCCCGCCCGCAACGGCGCCGACACCGCGCGCTGCCTGATCCTGGTGACCCCGGACGGTCAGCGCACCATGAACACGTACCTGGGTGCTTGCGTGGAGCTCGGGCCCGAGGACATCGACGAGAGCTTGATCGCGCGAGCCCAGGTGACCTACCTCGAGGGCTACCTGTGGGATCCGCCGCGCGCCAAGGAGGCCATGCTCAAGGCCTCCAACCTGGCTCACAAGCACGACCGCAAGGTGGCGCTGTCCCTCTCCGACCCGTTCTGCGTCGGCCGCCACCGCGCCGAGTTCCAGCGCCTGCTGGACGATCACGTAGACATCCTGTTCGCCAACGAGAGCGAAGCCCAGTCGCTGGCCGAGACGGAGAACTTCGAAGACGCGGTGCGGGCCATCCAGGGGCGCGCGGACCTCTGCGTGATCACGCGCGGCGCCTCGGGGGCCCTGGTGCTCACCAGGGACGCACGCTTCACCGTGCCCGCCGAGAAGGTGAGCAAGGTCGTGGACACCACCGGCGCCGGAGACCTCTTCGCAGCCGGCTTCTTGTTCGGCGTGACGCACGGGCGCTCGCCGCAGGACGCCCTGCGCATCGGGGCCATCTGCGCGGCCGAGGTGATCAGCCACTATGGCGCGCGCCCCGAGTGCAAGCTCGCCGACTTGGTGCGCGAAAAGGGCCTGTAGGTCCCCGGCCCGCGTTCGCGGTCACCGCTCCGTCGGACATCCGGGCGCACTCCCCGAACGCTGCGCGGTCACCCCGCGGGGTTGCCTCATTTCATCGCTGCGGCTTCACCCGCTAGCTTGGCGCCTGGCTCGATGCAGATGAGTCGCACGCGCCCGGTGGCCACCAGCTCGCCTTCGAGATTCACGATGTTGGCCTCCCAGAGCTGCGTGCGGCGTCCCCGCACCAGCGCCCGCGCGGTGGCCCGCAGGGTGCCCGCGCGCTGCGCCTTGAGGAAGCTGGTGTGATTGTCCACGCCCACGACCATCATGCCGCCCGAGGCCAGGTGCCCGCCCACCGAGCAAACCGTCTCCACCATCGCGCAGTAAACCCCGCCGTGCACGATGCCCATCGGCTGATGGTGTTGCGGCGAAATCGGGAGCTCGGCGACGACTTCGTTCGCATCCGCGCTCAGGAACTTCAGATTGAGGGCCTGATTGAACCCGCCGGGGGCAGGCAACTGGGGGTCGCTCTCGGAATTGGCCATGGAAATCACTCCTTACACGCGATTCTCGCATGTGATCTGCCCCACAGTCGACTGGGGCACGCGTGAGCGCACACAACTTTTTTCGGGCCGCTTGAGGCGCTTCATTCGCTCACAAATGGGAGCATCAAGTCGGGGCAAGGCCACTGTTCAATGGGGGGCAAGCGCTTGACGTCGATCCACCTTGGCTCGCTTTCGCTCAGGCCGAGTGAGCGATGGAAATCCTCCATCGAACGTTGGAGCGCGGGCGACAGCGCGCCTAGCGTCGCGAGTTTGTCGCGCGCCTTCAACCACGTGCGCACCGAGGCCCGCGCTCTGCCTTGCGCGAGCTGGTGATGGGAAGCGGCTAGCTGCGCCAACGCGTGAAAGTACGTGCGCTCGCTCGAGCTCGCCTCGCGCCATGCGGCTTCGAAGCATTCGTGAGCGTGCATGAACGCGCCCTCTCGAAGCATGGCTAAGCCGCGCATGATCACGCTTATCGTCTCGTCGTCGAATCCCACCATCGGCGTCTCTTTTTGCGAGCAGGCCCACCAGATTTTTCGGCGCTAAGCCGAACTCATGAGTGAATCGTCATCAGCGCACGGTGAGGTACCACCTTTGAAAAAAGGGGACCATTATCACCATCCCGATCTGCGCGAAGCGATGATTCGTGTCGCGCAAGAACTGCTCGAGTCGGAAGGCCCTAGTGGCTGGACGGTGAGAGCAGCAGCTCGCATCGCAGGGGTATCGTCAGGGGCGCCTTACCGGCACTTCGCTGACAAGGATACGCTGCTTGCGGCGGTTGCAGCGCGCGGCTTCGATGAGTTGCTCGCGGAGGTTCAATCCAAGCTCGAGAAGGTCGACGGTACCCCCGGCGCCCGGCTCGAAGCGGCGGCCGAGGCCTACCTCACATTCGCTCTTTCCAGACCAGGGCGATATCAAGTGATGTTTGGCCGCGAGATCGCAAACCGTAAACTGCATCCAGGCCTATGCGAGGCGGCTGACCGCGCACTCGAAGCCATGGCCAACGAGGTGCAACGAGCGCAGAACGCAGGCTTCCTGCGCAGCGACCGCTCGGCGCAATTGATTGCCGCCGGGGCCTGGTCCGTGTTGCACGGGCTGTCTGACCTCTTGCTGAGCGGAAGGCTCGGCGAGGAAGGACAGGGCGATCCCATGGCACTCACCCGGACGATAGGCCGGATGGTGTTCCAGGGCGTCGCCGCTCGCTCCTAGTCCCCGCATCCCCGCGCGGGAAGGGGCTTGCCCCTTCCCGCGGCGGCGGTGCTCTAAGCTCCACGATGCCGCCTGTCACGCGTGGTTCTGATCCGAACGCTTCGTGCCTGCGCGCGCGTGTGCGAAATGAACCTCGCAGAGGCGTGGTTCCCGGCGCGGCGTTGCCGCGGGCGAACGGGTCGCGTGCCCTGCCCGTGAAAAGCTATAACGCGCCCATGCGCCCTGCCCTGCACTTGCTCTCGCTCTCATACTGTCTGCTCACGCTCGTCGCTTGCGCCAAGCCGCAGGCGTGTCCGGCGCAGGCCGTGCACACCAATACGCCGCCACCCTTTGTCGCCAAGATTCCGGCGGAGGTACGTCCCGCCGAGTCCGCTCCCAAGAAGGTTTCCCCCAGCGGCAAGACCACCATCACGCTACTCGCCGAGGGCCACAACGCCTTCGTGGGCAAGCTCGAGCTCGCGCCCAACGCCGCCGTGCCCGAGCACCAGGACCCCACGGAAGAGTACATCCACGTGCTGTCCGGTCATGCGCAGATGGTCATGGATGGAACCAGCTACGAGGTCGCGCCCGGCACCACCATCTACATGCCTGCCCACGCCACCGTGAGCGTTCAGAACGGGCCCGAGCCACTCGTTGGTTTGCAGGTGTTCGCGGGTCCCGCGCCCGCCCGCAAGTACGACGGCTGGAACAAGGTCGAGTAGTCGCAGCTCTACTCTTCGCGGAATTCCACGCTCACCTGGGTAAAGCCCAAGCTGCGCAGCAAGCCTTCCACGGCGCGCGCACCGGCCTTTTGCGCGCGCGGGAGCAAGCCGGCGTTCAGGGCCGCCTCGCGCAACACCTGCTCCGCGGCCTGGCGCGCCTTGGTCTCGAGTCCCTCCGAGCGCCGCGCGAGCGCGTCCGTGCTGCGCGTGTGCACGTAGGTCCGCTCGTTGTCGAGCCTGGCGGAGAGCACCCGCGGCGGCGGCAAGAACACGCGCACGCTCCGGTGCTCCTGGTCGATCTGCACGTCCGACTCCGAGAGCGCGCTGAGATCGATGCCGCCCACCACGTCGGCGGCGGCCACCAGCAAGATGGCGTCCTCTGCTTGCACCAGCCCGAACAGCTGGCTCGTCTGCTCGCGCAGATCGATCACGCGCTCCATGTGAAAGGACACGGTCTCCAGATTCGCCAGGTCCCGCACGGCCGAAACCACATTGCTCGTGGGCTGTAGCGTGGTGACGGTTTGGGTCCCCGCCGCGGCCTTCAAGCCGGCCCACTCGCTATAGGCGAACCCAAGCGCGCCGCCTACCCCCGCGAGGCCTAGCGCGAGCAACGCGAGGCCCAGCCTGGATCGGCGCCGTGAGACCTCCTGCTCCATCGTCACTCGCGGAGCCAGCGGGCGGCGTCGAGCGCCGCGTAGGTGAGCACGCCGTCCGCACCCGCACGCTTGAAGCCCAACAAGGCCTCCAGCATCACCGCGCGAAAGTCGAGTCGCTCGAGCTCCGCCGCGCTCTTCAACATCGCGTACTCGCCGCTCACCTGATAGGCGTAGGTCGGCACGCCGAAGGTGGACTTCACGCGTTGCACGATGTCGAGGTACGGCATGCCCGGCTTCACCATCACCATGTCCGCGCCCTCTTCGATGTCGAGCGCGACCTCGCGTAAAGCCTCCTCGCCGTTGCCGGGATCCATCTGGTACGTGCGCTTGTCGCCCTTGCCCAGGTTCTTGGCCGAACCCACCGCGTCACGGAAGGGCCCGTAGTAAGCCGATGCGTACTTGGCGGCGTAGGAGAGGATGCGCGTGTGGATCAGTCCCTGCTGGTCCAGCGCGTCGCGCACTTGCCCGATGCGCCCGTCCATCATGTCGCTCGGAGCGATCACGTCGCAGCCTGCCTGGGCCTGCACGATCGCCTGCTGCTGCAACATGGCCACGGTCTCGTCGTTGACCACGTAGCCGTCACGCACGATGCCGTCCTGGCCGTGGGTGGTGAAAGGATCGAGCGCCACGTCGCAGATCACACCGATGCCGGGGACACGCTCTTTGACCGCGCGCACGGCGCGACAAACCAGGTTCTCGGGGTTCACCGCCTCACGGCCGTCATCGCTCTTGCGCGCGGGGTCGATCACCGGAAACAGCGCCACCGCGGGGATGCCGAGCTCGGCGGCGCGCTCCACCTCGGCGCACAGCAAGTCCACCGATAGCCGAGCAACCCCCGGCATGGAGGCGATCGGGGTGCGGAGCCCGCTACCCTCGTGCACGAAGACAGGCCAAATCAGATCGTCCGCCGACAAGCGATGTTCGCGCACCAGGCGCCGGGACCAGTCGTCGTGTCGGTTGCGGCGCAGTCGGAGACGGGGGTACGAGCCAAAAACCATGGGCGCAAGCTTACCGCCCTCGGCCGCATTTTGCTCGCATCGCGCGTGCTCTAGGCTAACCAAGGGCGAGCAACGAAGGGCGAGACAGATGCGGGTGCTACTCACGGGGGCCGCGGGAAATCTGGGCCGAAACTTGGTTCCACGGCTGCTCGAGCGGGGTCACCGCCTGCGCACCTTCGACCTCCCCACGCCGACGAACCAGAGCCTGCTCGCAAGCTTCGGCGCCGCGCTCGAAACGGTGTGGGGAGACCTCCGCGACCCGCAGGCGGTCATGCAAGCCATGCGCGAGACCGAAGCGGTCGTGCACCTGGGCGCCATCACGCCGCCCCAGAGCGAGCTCGAGCCCGAGGAATCGCGCGCGGTGAACGTCGAGGGCACCCAGCACGTGGTCGCCGCCGCCAGAGCCCAAGCCCAGCGGCCGCACCTGGTCTTCGCGTCATCCGTGGCCGTGTACGGTCGCGAGGTTGGAGAGCGCCTGCTCGACGCCGAGTCCCCGCTCGTCGCGAGTGATCACTACAGCGCCCACAAGATCGCCTGTGAAGAGTCCGTGCGGGCCTCTGGGTCGAGTTACACCATCCTGCGACTCGGCATTTCGCTCCCCCAACGCCCGAGCCGCGGCGACCCACGCTGGTTCAGCTACCTCTTCGAGCATGCCCTCGACAGCCGCGTGCACTTCGTCCATCCGGCGGACGCGGCCGAAGCCCTGGCGCGCTCGCTCGAGGTGCCGGCGGCGCAGGGACGCATCCTGTGCGTGGCGGGCGGTGCCGGTTGTCAGATCACCCAGCGGGAGCTGCTCTCGGAGGCCCTGTCCGCGGTGGGCCTGGGGATGCTCCCTGAGCGCGCCTTCGGGACGCGCCCTCTGTTCGGAGGCTGGCTCGACACCCTGGAGAGCCAGAGGGTCCTGGGAAACTACCAGCGCCACTCGTTCCGGGACTTCGTGGCTAGCCTGCGGCGCAGCGTGGGACTCGGCCGCTTCGGGGTAAGCCTGCTCTCGCCCTTCGCCCGTGGTTACGTGCTCCGCTACTCGGAGCGCTACCAACGCTCTCGACAGCCGTAAATTGGGTGCAAAAGCGCGTCCCGCGAGCGTCGAATTGCGTAAGCCACCGACACGCGTCAGAAACGTCGGAGCGAGAGGTGTTGTGATGAAGCGCGTGGGTATCGTGGGTTGGCGAGGCATGGTCGGTTCCGTGCTGATGGATCGCATGCGAGAAGAGAACGATTTCGCGGTGATCGACCCGGTGTTCTTCTCGACTTCCCAGGCGGGCGGCAAGGGCCCGGACGTGGGCAAGGACACGCCTCCCCTGGCCGACGCCTTCGATATCGACGCCCTCAAGTCCCTCGATGTGATCATCTCTTGCCAGGGCGGTGATTACACCAGCGAGGTCCACCCCAAGCTCCGTAAGGCGGGCTTCAAGGGCTACTGGATCGACGCCGCCTCCACCCTGCGTATGCATGAACAGGCCGTGATCGTGCTGGATCCGGTCAACCGCGACGTCATCGACGCGGGCATCAAGGCGGGTCTCAAGGACTACATCGGTGGCAACTGCACGGTGAGCCTGATGCTGATGGGCCTGGTCGGCTTGTTCCGCCAGGGCTGGGTCGAATGGGTGAGCTCCATGACCTACCAGGCTGCCTCGGGCGCCGGCGCCAAGCAGATGCGCGAGCTCCTGCTGCAGATGCGATCGCTGGCCGCCGCGGGCGGTGCCGCCCTCGACAACCCGGCCGCCGAGATCCTGCAGATCGAGCGCGACGTCACGGCCGCCATGCGCGGCGCGAACCTCGAGACGTCTCAGCTGGGCGCGCCCCTCGCGGGCAGCCTGCTCGCCTGGATCGACAAGCCCGTGGACGGCGGTGGCACGCGCGAGGAGTGGAAGGGCTTCGTGGAGGCCAACAAGATCCTCGGCACCAAGAAGCCGATCCCGATCGATGGTCTGTGCGTGCGCGTCGGCGCCCTGCGCTGCCACTCGCAGGCGCTCACCATCAAGCTCAACAAGGACGTGCCCGTCGACGAGATCGAGGCCGCCATCCGCGAGTCCAACGACTGGGCGCGCGTGGTCGAGAACAGCAAGGAAGCCACCTTCCGCGAGCTCACGCCCACCGCCGTGACCGGCAAGCTGCACGTGCCCGTCGGCCGTATCCACAAGCTGCGCATGGGCCCCGACTACGTCGGAGCCTTCACGGTCGGCGATCAGCTCCTGTGGGGCGCCGCCGAGCCCCTGCGCCGCACGCTGCGCATCATCCTCGAGAGCTGAGGGCGGTTTCTAGAACGGGGAGGTCACGCGACCTCCCCGCCCGTCGCGGCAAAAGCCGCGAGGAGGCCCACCCCACCGCGAGGTTCGCTTCGCTCACGGCGACGGGGCCCTGCGGTCAGTAGCTCTCGCAGACGTAGGCGAGCGTGGTGTCGCTCTTGTCGCAGAAAGCGTCGTTCCAGTTGCCGCTGGCCAGGATCTCGCCGCAGTCCTCGTAGGTGCAGAAGAGCGGGACGCCAGGAATCGGGATCGCACACGAGTCGTCGTTGTTGGGCTCGTTGCTGTTCCACGGCGCGAAGGTCGCAGCCGCACCATCGTCTCCACCACCGGGCACGATCCAGTGGAAGGGATCCGTGCCCTTGTTCATGAGGCCGATCCACTGCGGGTTAGCACCCTTGACGAAGTCGTTCTCCGACTGGTCCGCGATCACCACGAGGTCGAGCCCGAAGTTCTTGCACGCCGCGCGCGCGTCGGTCCATTTGCGCTTGGTGGAGCAGAACAGGTAGTCGTGTCCATCGCGCTGCTTGTAGGTGCAGTTGTTGTCGGGCGAGCCGCAGGTTCCGCCCGTGCACGCGGCGTTGCCAGGGCACTTGTGGTTGCACACGCCGCAGTGAGCGGAAGACGTCGCGACGTCCACGCAGCTGGCACCGCACTGCATCTGCGAGCCCGTGCAGCCCGCCATGGGCCCCGCATCCGACTCGGGCTGCGCGGCATCGGGTTCGTGGGTTTGGCCCGCGTCGTGAGGAGTCCCGCTGTCGCGCGGATTCTTCGGCGCATCACCGTCACCGTCGCCCTCGTCGCCGGGCGCTTCCTCTTCGGGCTCCTCCTCGGAGACGAACCCCCCATCCTTGGTGATCGGTGACGGCGGCGGCACGCTGTACTGCGGCCGATTTTCCAGATTTGGCTGCGCGCACGCGCCCGCGAGTGCGAGCAACGCAACCACGCCCGACGCGCCCAGCCGCGCGCGAGCCAGACCCGAACTGACAGGCATTACCCTCAGCAAGAGCAGACCTCCCCAAGAACCAGCCGCCTGCATTTATCCTAGGAGCCAGTGGTTTCCGAAGGGAAAAGACTCAATTCGTTACCCTTGGAAATCTACACGCCCCTATTTTGCAGACTACGCGCGTTGTCTACCTTGGCCGGACCTGAGTGGTGGACTGGTCGAGAACACGGACAGAGCGAGCGCGTCGGCAGTGGCCATTTGCCCGGTTAACCGAGCTTTTTGAGCGCCGGCATAGGCGATCATCGCGGCGTTGTCGGTGCACGATGCGATCGGAGGCACCCACAGTTCGACGCCGGAACGCTCACACACCTCGCGCGCGAGGCTGCGCAGGCCTTTGTTCGCAGCCACACCACCGCCGAGCACGAGCCGCGCGACCTTTTCACGCCGACAGGCCTCGAGACTCTTGGTCACGAGCGACGTGACCACCGCGTGCTGAAACGACGCGCACAGGTCGGCGCGCCCCTGCTCGGTAGTGGGTCGGCCGGTGGTGGCCACGTGCTGTGCCACAGCGGTCTTCAAGCCCGAGAAGCTGAACTCCAGGCTGCGCTTGTTGCGCATGGGCAGCGGCAGCGGCACGGCCTTCGGATCGCCTTGCGCGGCCAGTCGGTCGACGATAGGTCCGCCCGGATAACCGAGCCCCAGCAGCTTGGCGACCTTGTCGAAGGCCTCGCCCGCGGCGTCGTCGCGCGTCTCGCCGAGTTGTTCGATCTCGTTGTCGCTGGGACCATCCACGCGGTAGAGCGCCGTGTGGCCACCGCTGGCGAGCAACGCAATGTACGGGAACTGCAGCGCCACGGGCTCGGAAGCCGGATCACGGCGCAGATACACCGCCAAGAGATGACCCACGAGATGGTTCACACCGATCAGCGGCAGATTGCGCGACCACGCGATGGCCTTGGCGGCCTGCACACCCACGAGCAATGCACCCACCAGGCCAGGCCCGTGCGTGACGGCGATGGCATCCACGTCGGCGAGCCCATTGGGCAAGGGCCGCAGCGCCTCCTGAATCACAGGCACGATGTTGGTGAGATGCGCGCGCGACGCGAGCTCCGGCACCACGCCGCCGTAGGGCCCGTGCACCTTGATTCTGACTGGCGACGGCGTCCGAGAGCACCAAACCATCGTCGCGCACCAGGGCCGCGGCGGTCTCGTCGCAGGAGGATTCGATTCCGAGAACGATCATTTTTTCCAGGGGCGAAAGATGCCGAAGTACTCGCGGGGCCCGACCGTTCCAACGGCAGGTCCCGCGTCCTGCGCGCCCGCGTCCGCGTCCGAGTCGATGGCGCAAGGCTGCGTGCTGTCTCCCGTGCGGCCGATCACGCGCACCTCGACTTTCTTCTCGTCGAGCAAGGAGACCACCACGAAGACGTCGCGATCTGCCAAGGGCCCGCTGTCGGGTCGCGCCAGCATGATGTAGTTGCGCAAGCGCTGCGGACCCGGGAAGTCGAATTGGCTGAGGTAGTCGTCCGCGAGCTTGCGCACGGGCTCGAGCCGAGTGTGATTGAACGTGCCGTCGTTGGTCGTCAGCCAGTTCGGCGCACCGCCCGCGTCGATCTCCACGTCGCCCGTGGCATAGGCGGGGTCGAAGCTCACGGTGGCCTCGGTGGTGGCCGCGAAACAGCTGCGCACGAAGTTGCCCTTCACGATCGCGAGCTTGAACTCGCCGCGAAATGCGGAGAGGTCATCGCAACCCGTGGCGAGAGCGAGGGCCAGGTACAGCGGTCCGAAACGGCGCACGGGGCCCACCATAGCACCGGCCGGTCGCGGGGCGGCTCAGGGGGCGTCTGGAGCCTGGGAGGGTCGCATGGGGGCCCGTACGCGACCGAGGGGACCGCCCGACCTAGGCCGTCAGCTTGAGGCCCACCAGGGCGCCCAGCAGCAAGAGGAGGCACAGGAGCCGTGGCGGGGTCAGAGCTTCTTGGAACAGCACGCTCCCGGCCAGCGCCGCACCCAGGGCGCCGATACCGGTCCAGACCGCGTAGGCCGTCCCGATGGGAATGCCACGCACCGCCACCGAGAGCAGCCACAGACTCGCGGCCACGGCCAGCAACGTGATCAACGTGGGCAGCGGGCGCGAAAAACCCGCCGTGTACTTGAGCCCAACGGCCCATGCGACTTCGAGCAGACCCGCCAGCAACAGGTAGAGCCAAGACATCGGCGACCTCCGCTGCGTCGTCTTGTCCTGACCGGGTACGGCGCGTCTCGTCCGGGCTCGCTGCACGAGCACTCGCTATGGTTCGTTCACTCTAGACCGGTTGGGGCCGAGGGCAAACGTGAGCGGCGCTCGTGCAGGTCGAGCTCGCTCAGTCCGGAACGATCAGGTCCTTCTCGTGCATCCAGCCGGTGCTGCCGTCCTGGGCCTTGACCTTGAGCCATTCGCCCATCGTGTCGAGCACCTCGACCTTGGCCTTGCGCGGCAGGGTCGTGATCTTGCGCGACCGAGCGTTGGCAGACTCGCGCAGGCTGGAGCGGTTGCTCGAGACCACGGCGACCTTGTTCTTGGGCTTCTCCGGCGGAGGCGGAGGAGGCGGTGGCGGAGGAGGAGGCGGTGGCTCGGGCTTCGCCACCGGAGGCGGAGGAGGCGGAGGAGGAGGCGGTGGCACTTCCTTGGGCGCTGGCTTCGCCGTGAAGGCCTTCTCGCGAAGCGGCTCGAGCAAGCGCTGCAGGAGCGCGCTGACGGTGTCGTCGAGAGCGCTCTCGGTGCCGAGGTATTCGCGATAGATAAAGGGCTGCTGCTCCTCGACGTTGCACTCTTCGTCGAGCTTGGCGACCCAGCTCTCCTTGAGCGTGTCGAGCGTGGTCTCACGGCCCGAACCGACCCAAAGCACGTCGCCGTTCTGCACGTCGATCAGCTTGGCCTCGAGGCGCACCTCGTAATAGGGCAAGCGGTAGAGACACTCTTCCGTGTCCTTGTGCCAGTACAGCCCCTCGTCGTCCTTGAGGCGCTTGCTGGGCTCGACCTCGGTCATGTCCTCCAGGTGATAGAACTTCTCGCCTGCGACCACCTTGATGGACTGCAGCTGCAACACGGCATCTGCCTGCGTCTGCTTGCCCATCACCATCGCGCGCTCGGCCGCCGAGCGCGCGCCAGCGCCTGGGGCCGAACCCGCGCGCGCCACGATCTCGGGCGACACCACCTCGAAGCCCTTGGCCAACATCGCCTTCTCGACCTGCGCGATGTAGTAACGCAGGTCCTTCTGCCCGACGATCGGGGCCTCGATGCCTTCGCCGACGCTTACCTTCTCTTCAGGCGGTAGCAGCAGGATGCGCTTGTACTGCTTCTGTGTGAGCTGCGGCGCAGGCACGAGCTCGAGCTGGCTCGGCTTGGTTTGACGGACGGTCAGGGTGGCGAGGGACGAGCAAGCTGGCAGCACCAGGGCCGCGCTGAGCAGGCCCGCACACTGGAGCCTCGTTCCGAACGCACTCAATCGAAGTCGCCTCATTCATTTCCCTCCGCGGCAACGAGGCTAACACTCGAATATCTCAGCTGGCTACGGTCTGTTGCCCGCACGGGACGGAGCTATCTCCACAGACCTGGCCACCACCTTCCAGGTTGTGGCAGGCCCGCATACGTGCGCGGCTAGAGCGTGCTCCTGGCGCGCTGGAGGCCGGAGCCCGCGCACTGGAGGGCGGACCCCATGCGCCTCACCCCGATAGCGATTGGGCTGCGCGACGCCAGCGATCGCGCGCCACCAAGTCACCGGAGCGTGCGGCGAGGTCGGTGGCTTCGCGGTAGCGCTCGCGTGCACGGTCGCGTTCGCCCTCGAGCTCATCCACGGAGGCCAAGACGCCGAGAGCCCCAGCCGCAAGCGCGTTCCAGTCACCGTCATGGGCAAGATCCAGGGCCCGCTCGAGATGCTGGGTCGCCGCCTCGCTGTCGCCCAGGTCGATCAACACCTCACCCAGCTCGAGCTCGCAGGCGCAGCGCCGCGCCGAGCGCGGGTCGGCCTCCGTGAGCCGCTCGAGGCCCTCCCGCAGCGCGTTCACCGCGCCCAGGGTGTCGCCCTCCGAGCGGCGCACCCGGGACAGTGCCCAGAGCGCGCGGCCTTCGAGCACCTTGTTGCCGAGCTTCTGGGCGAGCTCGGCGGCGAGCCCCAGCTGCCGGGCGGCTTCACGGGGACGATCGCGCCGTTCGGCCACGCGGCCCAGGGCGAGGTTCATGCGAGCCCGCTCCAGGCTCATGGGCCCAGCCAGCTGCGAGGCCTCGTTGAGCACGCCCGCCGCGCCCATCACGTCGTTGCCCCATACCATGGCCTCGGCGAGCTGCCGGCTGAAGCTCACGATGGCAGAGTCGAGGGCTTCGTCGCCCGTGTCCAGCATCTCGCGCCGGGCCAGCTCGAGGCCGTGTCGGAACGCCAGGGTGGCCACGCTCGGGTCACCGCGCTTGAGCGCTTCCTGGCCCATGCGCTCGAGCAGCATCAGCGCGGTCATGGGCTCGCCGGCGCGGAACGCATGCTCAGCCCGCACCTCGAGGGGCTTGCCCACCTGACTCGCCCAGTCGAGCGCCTTGGAGTGCAGCGCCTTGCGCGCCTCGCCCGGGATGGAGGCCTCGACCACGTCGCGCAGGTAGGGGTGCGTGAAGGCGTATTCGCCGCTCGGCAACATGCGCAGGAGCTCGGACTCCACGAGCTTGGGAAGGGCCTGCAAGTCGTCGGCTTCCACCAGTTGGCGCAGGGCATTGATGTGCACGCGCTCGCCCAACACCGAAAGCGCCTGCACCACGCGCCGTCCCGCGACGTCGAGCACCGCCAGACGACGGGTGACCGCCTCGGCGAGCGACGGCGGCGCCGGCTCCTCCAGCGAGGGCTCCCACTGCAGCGTCCGCAGCTGCTCCAGATGCAGCGCGAGCACGCCGCCAGCCTGGGCATGCGGCGGCAGGAACTCGCCGCGCACGAACTCGCGGGCGAGGCTGTCGGCCAGGCCGCTCAAGCCCACCACCGCGGCCGGATAGCGGGCGATCCACGAGAGGTTCGCGTGACCCGCCATGAGCAGGAACACCGGTAGCTTGGCAGCATACTCGGCGAACGCAGCCAGGACCTCGCTGCTGAGGCCGTCGCAACGGGGCAGGTCGTCGATGGTGAGCAGGACGCGACGATTGCGCGCGCGGCCTGCAGCCAGCTCGACCGCACGGGCCAGGGCCGCGGCCACCGCGGGCGCCCGCGAGTGCCCCTCGTGTCCCGGCAAGCCCTCCGGTGCCACCAGCTCACGCATACCCGCGCTGGCGATGGGATCGCGCCACAGCGAGCCGTCTTCGGCGAGTTGGGCCAGGCGCTCGTCGGGCACGTTGAGCAGCCGCGCGACAGCGTTGCGGATGGCGCAATAGGCCACCGGTGCACCCGATTCATCGGGCCCGGCCTCGACCACCAGGAAGCCTTCGCGAGCCGCCTGCAACCCGAGCTCGACCAACAGGCGCGTCTTGCCGATGCCCAGCTCGCCCTGGAGGTAGGCCACGCGGCTGCCGCCCTCGGCGCGCAACAACCCCAACAGTTGATTGAACACGTCGGTGCGTCCCACGAAGGGACGCTCGCCCGGGATCATCGGGCCGCCGCGGAACGCGTCCGGCGTGGAGGGCGTCGACAGGCGTCGGCCGCAGTCGCCGCAGAAGGCCCGCTGGTCGTCGTTGGGCGCACCGCAGCGCGGACAGCGCACGCCGCTGATGCTCGTGCGCACCGCGTTGCTCACGGTCCGCAGTGCGCGCGACATCTCCTCGGCGTCCTGGTAGCGATCGGCGGGGTCCTTGGCCAACGCCTTCATCACCACATCGACCAGGGTGTCCGGGATACCGCGGTAGGGCGCGATCTCCTGCATGTTCGGCACGCGATCGAACACGTGCTTGCTCATCACCTTGGAGGGCGTATCGTCGATGAAGGGCAAGCGCCCGGTGAGCAGCTCGAACAGCACCACGCCCAGCGCGTACAAGTCGCTGCGGCCGTCTACCTCGAGCGCGCGCGCCTGCTCGGGAGCCATGTAGTCCGGCGTGCCCGCCACGAGTCCTCGCGCCGCTTCCGCGGACTCCACGTCGCGGATCTTGGCCAGGCCGAAGTCCACCACCTTCACGTGGTCGATGCCCCCGCGCAGGGTCTCGATCAGGATGTTCTCCGGCTTCAGGTCGCGGTGCACCACGCCGCGTGCATGGGCTTCGCTCAGCGCGCCCAGCACGCCCTGGGCGAGCTCCAGCGTGCGCGCGATGGGGACCGGCGACTCATCCTCGATGATGCGCGCGAGGTCACGCCCGCGCAGGTACTCCATGACCAGGTACAACATGCCGTCGGCAGTGCGTCCGAAGTCGAACACGCTGACGCTGTTGGGGTGGTTGAGCGAGCTTGCCGCGCGCGCTTCCGTGTAGAAGCGCGTGATCGAATCGCGATCACCGAGCAGATGACGATGGACGACCTTGATGGCGACCACGCGGCCGAGCGCCTTCTGCTCGGCTCGGTAGACCCGGCCCATGCCGCCCACACCAACGAGCTCTTGCATCACGTAGGCGTCTGCGATCACGCGCCCCACGAGCGGGTCGACCGCCTCCGGCTCGCTCAACGTAAAGTCCTCCAAACTCTTGCTCACGCGCGGCCCCCCGCGCGCAATCGACAGCGACTGCCCCAGATTCTAGCAGCGACAGCGTGCGGGAAGGTGCCTGATTTCGTACTGCCACGATCCCTGCAGGTGACTTTTCAGGGAGGCTTGACTACGGTGTGCGCATGACCGAAGCGGGACTCCACGGCAGCACGGGTGGGCTACGCGATCGGATCCCGCTGAACGCCTGGGTGCTCGCTCTGGGCCTACTCGCATGGGCCACTTCAGCGCTGCTCCCTAGCCTACATCGCGGTAGTTCCCTTTCGGGGCTCGCCCTCGCGTGCTTGCCGCTGGGGCCCATCCTGCTCTTCTCGGGCCTCTGGCTGGCCCGCGAACGCAAGGCAGCGGCTCCTTATGTCCTGTTGTGCGGATACCCAGTGAGTCTCGCGCTGTCCGCGAGCAGGCTCGATCACGACACCGCCCTGGCCACGTTTTCACCCTGGATCCTCGCCTTTTCGCTGCTGGCTTTGGCCGGCTACTTGAGCCTTGCGAGCGCGCTGTGCGCGCTGCCCGAGCACGCCCGCAGCGTCGACCATCGTCCGCTTGGCGAGATCCCCCCGGTCGATCTCGAAACGCGCAAGCAAGCCATCGGAAAACTCACCTTGGCGGTCGTCGCAGTGGGCGCGCTCCTCTTGGTGAGCTGGGGATCGTGGGCCACCCCGGCCCATTTCCGCGAGATGTGGGGGCGGGCTGCGCCAGAAGGCGCCACGCTCACCGCGCTCGTCTCCGGAATCGTCGGTGCCATGGCGGTGTCCCTCGTTGGACCCGCACTGCGCGCAGAACGTGGGCCCAAGCCTGTCCGAGACCAACGCTTACAGCGCGTGGCGTGGCTGCTCCTGGTCTCGCTCTCCGGGCTGGTCGTCTACTGGTTGTTGCGCGGGCGCTGATCGTCAGTCGTCCAGCCGGGTGGTCGACAGGTCCAGCGATACCTTGGTGCTGGTGCCGCTGGTGCCATGGACGCTCGCTTCATCCATGCGGCGCATGCCCTCGAGCAGCAGGTGCTCCGTGCTCGCGTGGACCGTCCGCGACGCCGGCACGAAGGTCGGATCGAGGGCGAAGTCACCGTCCGAGAGGGCCAACAGCGCGTAGACCGCCTCTTCTCCGGCGAGGCCGCGGAAGCTCGACTCGTAGATCTCACCGTTGCCGAACTGGATTTCACCCTGATGCCCGGCCGCCGAGATGCGCAGTGAGCCGGTCTTGCGCGTCCGGCTGAGCACCTGCAGCACGTCCGGCAGCGGCATCTCGCGCAGGGCTCCACTCACGCCGCGCGTCGCGCGCTTGGGCGTCCCCTTGGCGAGCACGTTGCGCGCCTTGGCCACCACCACGTCGGGAGAAGCCGGCTTGATGATGTAGTCCGCGGCCCCGAGCGCGAATCCGCGGTCCACCGAGGCGCGGTCGGACTTGCGGGTCAAGAACAGGACCGGCACGTCGGCTCCCTGACTCTGCTTGCGCAGCTGCTCGATCAACACGAAGCCATCGTGGGGCTTTAGCTCGACCTCGCACAGGACGGCGTCGATGCCTCCCTGCTGCAACACCTTGAGCGCCTGGTCGGCGCTTCGACACAGCACCACCTCGTAGCCCTGCTCTGCCAGGCGCAATTCCAGGACGGTGGTTTCCTCGGCGTCGGCGTCCACCAGCAAAACGCGCGGGCGGTCGTTCAACAGGCTCGACTGCAGGTCCTCACCCAGCGCGGCCACCCGGAACAAATCGACCAGGTTGCCGTCGAAGATCTTGTCCTTGTAGCGCTGCAGGACCTCGACCGCGGCCTTGGCCGTGAGCGTGCGCCGAAACGGATTGCGCGCGTTGGAGGTGAGATCCGCGTAGGTCTCGGCGATGGCCAGCGCACGGGCGGCCAATGGGATGTCCTTGCCGGCGCGCCGATCCGGAAACCCCGTGCCGTCGAAGCGCTCGTACACGTGGGTCAGGCCATCGATGCAGGCTTTGGGCAACATGGCCGCGTCGAACAGGCGCACCGGCCCCAAGAAGCACTTCTTCGCCTGGGTGCGATGGCCCTCGTACTCCGCCACATTGAGCGCGGTCAGGTGATAGCTCGAGGTCTTGCCCACGTCGTGCAGGAGGCCGGTGAGGCGCAGCGCGTACACGTCCCCGGCCTCGAGCCCCATGTGCTCGCCGAGCTTCTGCATCAGGCGCGCGACGAGGGCCGAGTGCCCGCGCAGCTCTTGCCGCGGGTTCTCCAGCAACGAGACCAGTACGTTCACGAGCTCGCTGCTCGAGGCGTAGGGCACCTGGGCCAAGATTTGCGAGCCCGTCTCCACGAAGGTGCGCTCGACGTCCTCGCTGACGCGTGCTGTCGGCGGTGGGGGCGGCGAAGCAGGGGCTCGCGGACGTGCCGGCGGCGCGGCCGGCCGGGCGACCGCAGCGTTGAGGGCGTTGGTGTCGAAGACGTTGCGCTCGTAGGTGTCCATCATCTGATGGAACTGCTGCACGCTGCGCTGATCGACCTTGCCGAACGCGTGGATGTCGCCCGCGTAGTGTTTTTGAATGGCCGCGCGCACCGCCAGCGGGCGCGCGACTAGTGGCTTCACGTTCGGCACGCTGGCCGCCAGCCGAACCTCGCGCGAAATGTCGGGGTCGTCCGCATCGGCGACCACGAAGGCCAGGCTGTTCTCCTTGGGGCTGAAGAGCACCGGGAACACGCACAAGCGCTCCGCCAACTGACGCGGGATGAGCGCCAGGGTCGCGCGCTCCACCTCGCTCTTGGCGAGCTTTTCGGTGGAGACGAAGTGGGTCTTGTAGAGGGCAGCCAGCCACTTGAGCAAGGTCGCCTCGTCGAGCACCCCGGTCTCCACCAGGGCGTCCTCGATGCGTGCCTCTTCGGCCTGGGCGTACGCGATCACGTCGCGCTTTTGCTGTGGGCTGATGCGCCGCTCCGCGAGCAAGCGATCGAGCAGGGCGATCTTCGGTGAACCAGGCACGGTGATTGACGATTCTACCGGAAGCGCCCCCTCGTCTGTTCAACGCTTCGCAGATCCTGTGGGTGGTTTGGTTGTCGCACACCCGGACGCCATGTCGGCTTGTTGCCGGGATGTGACCTGCAGGGATCAGCCGGGCGACGTGACTTCCTCGCGCCGCAGCGCGGCCTTCACAGCGTCGACGAGCGGCAGCAAGCTGGAACGCTGGGCGAACTCCTCGGCCGTGAGCCAGGCGTGTTCATCGTGTTCCTCCGAGATGCGCACTTGGCCCGACACATAGGCGGCTCGGAACAAGATCACGATCATCGGCTGGCCCCGTCGTTGGGCGGCGTAGGCCCGAAAGGGACGCGTCTCGAGCTCCACCACCAGTCCCGACTCCTCCTCGATCTCGCGGGCTACGGCGGCCAGCGGTTCCTCGCCATGTTCCACGCGCCCGGAGACCGTTTCCCACAGACCTGGTCCAGCCAAATTAGTGGGCGCTCGGCGCAACGAAAGCACCCTCCCGGCGCGCACGATCAAGGCCGCCACGGCGACTACGTGTTGCCCTTTTTCCAAGCTCCCTCCGCTCGCTCCGGTGGCCGAAGCAACACTCTGGAATTCGTCAACTTTCAGGCGAACGGCCGGACCCTCACCAGGAATTTCCAGATCGTGCGCAAGGCTCCATACCATTCGGGCTGGAGATGCGTACTACCCCTTGCCTGCTTGGTTCCGCGCTCGCCTCGTCGCGCGTGCGTCGACCCGCTGAGTGGCCCCTCACATGAAGCGAACGCCCCGCATTGACCGGCTCACCCCGGTGCCAGCACTCCCGGCATCCCCGGCCAACGACGCGCATGCCCAGCCCCCCATCGCTCGACCACGTCGCGCGGAGCTCCTCGCCCTGCTCCTGGGGCATGGCGCTGAAAGCATCGAGCTTCCTTCCCTGACCGACCTGGTGACGACCGTGATCGCCCTGGCCGAGGGCAAGCGGCGCAAGGTCATCCTGCCGCTTTCGAGCAGCACCGGAGAGTTCGCCCTGGTGAGGCGCGCCGAGCAGGTGCTGCTTTGCTACTACGACAGCGGCCCCGTGCCACAGATCTTCGTCCGCGATCGGGCCATCGATCTGGCCGCGTTGATCGGCGCCTGCGGGGCCGCGGCCAAGGAAGCGGCCGAGCTATATCCCGCCAGCCAGGGGGAGCGACCCGGCATCGTGCTCGCCGAGCGCATCCTGCGCACTCAGATCAAGCCCGACCGCACGCCCAATTTGCTCACCGTCTCCAAGCGCGGCGGCGCCCAGGGTGAGCGCGCCGACATGCCCCTCTGCTTCGGCTTCGCCGCGCGCATCCCCACGGGTGACGTGCTGTTGGCCGAGAGCGGCGCGCGCGCCGACGTACACGCGCTGTTGTTCGACGGCGAGCTGTGGGGCTTCGTCCATGGACGACGCATCATGCTGGCGCGCGGTCCGGTGTTCCCCGCCATCGCGCGCATGGTCAGCGCGGCGCGCAGCGTGGTCGACGCCTGGGAGAGCCAGCGCCCGTTGCACCTCAAGCTCAAGGCCGGCGACTTCGGCATTGGCCTCCGGCTCTCGCGGGAGGGTGAGCTTGCCGTCTCGCTGGCAGGGGTGGGCGGCGATTCGGTGAACACCCCGACCCTCGATGTGCCGAGCGCGCTGTTGCCCATCTTGAAGCTGGCCGGCGAGCTCGTGCGCTGCGTGGTCAGCGCGGACCGCGCCCAGGCCCGCAATCTGCGCCTCGGTGCCCTGCGCGACGAAGTGCGCGCCCTACGCCGCATCGTGCGCACCCGCGCCGCCCAGAAGAGCTTCACCAACCGTGACGCCGAGCTCCTGCGCGCCAGCTCGAGCGGTTCCACCGGCAGCCCGGCCGACCGGCCGAGCATCGGACTCGCCGGGTTGGAGAATCCAGGCAAGTTGCGCCTCAGCCTGCGCTGGCAAGCCGAGGTCGATGGACTCGACGCGAGCTCCACGTTCCTGTGCGGCGATCGACTGGTGGTCGCCACCCCACGCTCCCAGCTGGCCCTGAGCCGCGAGAACGGCGAGCTCCTGTGGGCGCGCCAAATGAACGCCAGCGCCACCCTGATGGCCGGCACCTCCCTGCTCTGCGTCAGCTCCGAAGGCGACGTGGCGCTGTGTGACCTCGACGACGGCGAAGCCTACGCGCGCACCCGCATCGCGCCGCGCGTCGGTGGGCAGATCTCGGGCCTGTTCGCAGGGGGCCGCAACGCGCCTCCCGTGGCGGTCATCACCGAGGGGCGAGATCGCCTGGTGGCACTCGATGTCCGCACCGGCGAACCGCGTTGGCGCTTTCGTTCCCCGGGGCGCGGTGGCTTCCGCTTCACCCGCGCGGGCCGCATCCTCCTGGTGGTCTCGGGCGACAGCACGCTCGACGCCATCGACGTGGCCACCGGCGACGTGGTGTGGCGTTGGTCCGACGCCGGCCGCATGACGTTGCCTCCTGTGATCACGCGCGAATACGCCATCGCCGTCTCGGGCGCGCCCGGCTGCTCACCCGGCGCCCTGCTCTGCTTCGACCTCTTCAGCGGGAAGCTCCGCTTCCGTCGTGAGCTCTCGAGCGCGCCACTCACGAGCCCTGTGGCGACCGACTCCATGGTGGTGGTCTCGACCTACCAAAACCAGGCGCTCACGTTGTCCGCGTTCGATCTGGAAACCGGACAGGAGCGCTGGAGCAAGGAAGATCCCGGTCTCGGCGAGGGCGGCGCGCCCCTCGTGGTGGATCAGCAGCTCGTGCTGAACACCCAACTCGGCGTGGCCTACGGCCTGTCGCTCGCGGACGGCAGCGTGTCCTGGTCCCATCGCATGGCGGACCCGCTGCGGGACGACGTGCCTCGGCGCCTCGAGCCTGTGTTGCGCGGCGGCGCTCTGTTCTTGCCCTCCGCCAGTGTCCACGTGCTGCGTCCCCATGACGGCAGCGTGGTCGGCGGCACCCTGTCCGAGGGCATCATCCCGGACTTCTTGCGCGTCGACGAGCGCGGCTGGATGTACCTCGCGGAAGAGAGCGGCCACATCGAAGCGTACGCGCCGGCCCCCAACCTGCGCCTGGTCAAGGCCGTCTAGCCGGCGCCGAGGCGGGCTGTCGCTAGCCCAGGCGCCGGTGCTTCAGGCTCGGCACCTGTCGACGCACCCGCGCCACCACCTCACTGTCCACGCCGGCCAAGGCGATCCCTTCGCCCTCGCCGCACTGCGCGAGGATGCACCCCCATGGATCCACGATCATCGCGTGGCCGTAGGAGACGCGCTTCTCCAGGTGGTGCCCCGTCTGCGCCGCCGCTAGCACGTACGACTGCGACTCGATGGCGCGCGCTTGTAGCAGGACGTGCCAGTGATCCTTGCCGGTGTGCAGCGTGAAGGCGGCCGGCACCGAGAGCGCCACCGCTCCCAGGTCCACCAACTTGCGGTACAGCTCGGGGAAGCGCAGGTCGTAGCAAATACTGAGTCCCAGCTTGCCCAGCGCGGTCTCGGTGACCACCGGGGTATCACCCGCTTTCACGCTGGCCGATTCTTTGTGCGACGAACCATCGCTCAGGTCCACGTCGAACAAGTGGATCTTGCGATAACGCTGCTTGAGGGATCCGTCGGCACCCAGGTGCACGCTCGTGTTGTACACGCGTGGTCCCCCCTCCTCGGTGAGCTCCGTAAAGCTCCCCAGGATCAGCTCCACGCCGAACTCCCGCGCCCAGCCCTGGCAACGCGCGAGCACCGGACCGGGCGCACCATCGAGGCTCTCCGCCAGGGCTCGCTGGCTGCCCTCGGGGCCGATCCAAGCGAAGCACTCCGGGAGCACGACTAACTTGGCGCCCGCCTGCGCCGCTCGCTTCACCAGGCGCTCCGCGCTCTCCAGGTTGTGCGCCAGATCGGGCTTGGACGTCATCTGCACGACGGCAACTTGCGTGGTGGTCATGCGCATCTTGTACCACCCGTTTTGCCGCCTGGCCCTCGCTCCACTTGCGCTGGCTTGCGCGGCTCGGTAAATGAATGTTCATTCATTCTCGGACTCCTGGTGGCCCTTCAAGCGAAGCCCCGAGGAGGCGGGACAAGCCGGGACCTGTGCCATGCCGAAGAGCCATTTCAGCGAAGAGCATCAGCTTTTTCGCAAGCAAGTTCGCACCTTTGTCGAGCAGGAGCTGCTCCCGCACGCGGACGCCTGGGAGGCCGCAGAGATCTTCCCGCGCAGCGTCTTTGAACGCGCTGGAGCGCTCGGCATCATCGGTGCTCACTATCCGGAGTCAGTGGGTGGCGGTGGCGGCGACTTCTGGTTCAGCGTCGCCAAGGCCGAGGAGCTCAGTGCGTGCGGGTCGGCCGGTGTCGCGCTGGCGCTGTTGGTGCAGAGCGACATGGCCACGCCCATCATCTGGAAGCTCGGCTCGGACTACCACAAGCGTGAGTTCCTGGAGCCCGCCCTGCGCGGCGAGAAGATCGGCGCCATCGGCGTCACGGAGCCCAACGCGGGCTCGGACGTCTCGGGCATCCGCACCACGGCCAAGCTCGACGGCGACCACTACGTGATCAACGGGTCCAAGACCTTCATCACGAACGGCACGCGCTGCGACTTCATCACGCTGCTGGCGAAGACCGATGCTGCGGCCGGTCACCACGGCATCAGCATGTTCACCTTCCCGACCCAGACCAACGGCTTCTCGGTCTCCAAGAAGCTCAAGAAGCTCGGCAATATCGCGAGCGACACGGCGGAGCTCTTCTTCGAGGACTGCCGGGTGCCCAAGCAGTGCCTGCTCGGTCAGGAGGGCATGGGCTTCATCTACCTGATGCAGAACTTCCAGTCCGAGCGCCTGATCGGGGCGGTGTCTTCGCTGGCCTCGGCGCGGCGCGCGCTCGACCGCAGCGTGTCTTACGGGCGCGATCGCTCGGCCTTCGGAAAGCCGCTGATCAAGCGCGAGGTGTGGCAGCACAAGTTCGTCGATCTCTACACCAAGCTCGAAGCCGCCCAGGCGCTCACGTACCGGGCCTGCGAGTACTACAACGAAGACGTATACGAGAAGGGTGGCATGCCCTCGCTCGAGACCGGCAAGCTCGTGAGCATGTCCAAGTTGCTGGCCGGCGACGTGGTGGACGAGGTGATGGACGCCTGCATGCAGTTCCATGGCGGCATGGGCTACCTCGAGGACTTCTGGGTCGCGCGCGCCTGGCGCGATGCTCGCCTGCTGCGCATCGGCGGGGGCGCCAGCGAGGTGCTGCGCTACCTGATCGCGAAGGTGATGAACTTCTAGCAGAGCGCCGTTCGAGTAAGTCTGGCTCGTACGCGTACGCGTGCCCGTAAACGATTCGGGCTCTCCACGGTCCGCAAGCGGCACACAGCCGCTCAGATCGTCGAGCTCGGGCACGGGCACGCGTACGACCCAGATCCCGCAGGAGAGTGGCTGGCCGCGGTTACCCCTGCCCCCGGCTTGACAAGGGGGGACTCGCCTCCGATGCTCCGCCCGCAGATGGGGCTATTGCTCGAGGCAAGCCAGCCAACCTCCCCGGTCGCTACCCACGGCGCTGAACTCGCGAGCCTGCTGCAGGTCGTGGTGGCGCTACTCGTGGTGTCCGCGCTCGCCTATGGCGTGTTGCGCGTGCTTGCGCGGCGAGGTTTCGGACGCCTGCCGAGCCAGGGCTCCCTGCGCGTGGAGCAGCGCTTGAACCTCGATAGCCAGGGCGACTTGTTGGTCGTGCGCGTGGAGGGACGCCGCCTGCTGCTCGCTGCTCAGCGGGGCGCGCCGGCGCGCTTGATCGCAGAGCTCGGACCTGCACCCGAGGGAACAGAGCCATGAACTCCCTGCTCGAAGCTGGAAGCCTGTCGGGGGCGCTCGGACTCGTGGCCCTGGCGTTGATCCCGGTGGCGCTCGTCACGCTGACGTCGTTCGCGAAGATCTCCGTGGTGTTCTCCGCGCTGCGCAACGCGCTGGGCACGCCCGACGTTCCTTCGGGCACCGTGATCACCGCGCTCGCGCTGGCCCTCTCGGTGTACGTGATGGCCCCGGTGGTGGAGCGCATCGAGGTCGACAAGCTCACGGCCCAGAGCGACCTGAGCGCGCTGTTCGCGCGCGCTAGCGAGCCGCTGCGCTCGTTCCTGGCCCGCAATGCTGGCGAGCGGGAGACCAAGCTATTCGTGGATCTCGCCAAGGAGCGCGGCGAGGTCGCGACGGCCTCGGACCTGCGGGTGCTGTGGGCGAGCTTTGCCATCACGGAGCTCAAGCGGGCCTTTCAGCTCGGGTTCTTCGTGTTCTTGCCGTTCTTGGTGCTCGATCTCGTGGTGGCGCAGATCCTGCTGACGCTGGGCATGAACGGGCTGACACCGAGCGCGGTGGCCCTGCCCTTCAAGCTGTTGCTCTTCGTGAGCGTGGATGGGTTCCTGCTGGTGAGTCGTGCCTTGATCCTCGGATACGCATGATGCGCCGGCTGGTCGGACTCGATGTGGCGCGCGGGCTCGCGGTGGTCTTGATGATTCAGACGCACGCCTACGATGCCTGGGTCGTCCCCAGCGAACGCGCCTCCAGCTGGTTCGGGTTCACCCGCTTGCTGGGCACCCTGCCCCTGCCGCTGTTCCTCTGCATCGCGGGCTTGAACGTGGGGCAGCGTGTGGTCCGCATGGCCGAGCTCGGCCGTCCCAACGGGCAACTCCAGCGTGAGCTCCTGCAGCAGGCAGGCCGGGTGCTCGCCGCGGGCTACGGACTCAATGTCCTGTACGCCTGCCTGGATGGATACACGGGCCTCGCGACCTTCCTACGCATCGACGTGCTCCATTGCATCGGGCTCAGCGTGGCACTGCTCGCGGCATGCCTCGGCGGTGGACCGACCATCCGTCCGCGCGCGTTCGCCACACGTTGCTTCGCCGGGGGAGCGTTCGTGCTCCTGGCCTGTCCCACGCTGACGCGGCTCGCGCAGCCCGCTGCCGGCTCGGCCTGGCACTACCTGTTGGCCCCCTGGTTGGAGCTTCGAGGTACGCACTCCATGCCGGTGATCCCGCTCTTCTTCTTCGCGGCCAGCCTGGCAGCGCTGGGGGCGAACCTGTCTCCGTCTCGGCTTGTGGACGGGCGCGCCCTGGCGGCCGGTGCCGGCCTGGCGCTGCCGCTGGTGGCGCTCGGACTGGCCGGCGAAGCTTGGCTGGCCGCGCACGGCATGGCCCCGAGCCGCACCAATCCAGGCATCTGGTTCAACGCGCTGGGACTCCTGGGCCGCGCTGGTTGGGTGCTGGGGCTCACGCTTCTGCTCGCCCGCAGACGTGTCCGCGACGTCCCCGTGCTGAGCCTGTTGGGGCGTCACTCGCTGCTACTCTACGGACTCCATTTGCCCCTCTGTTATGGGCGCCTCGCAGGGGCATTGAAGCGCTCGTCGAGCCTCGCCACTGCCAGCTTGTGGCTCCTGGGGCTGGTCGTACTGTGCTGGCTCGTGGCGTGGCTGCGCGAAGGTCACGCACGGACAGCGTCCCCCGCGTTATCCTTGGGCTCGTGAGGGCAAGGCCCGTACGCCGACATCGCATCCGCGACCGCGCGCGCTCCACGGGCAACCGTGTCAGCCTGCTCCACGACGGCGAACAGGCGCTCCCGGCCATGTTGCAAGCCATTCGCGCGGCCGAGTACGAGATCTTGCTCGAGATGTACTGGTTCGACTCCGACCGCACGGGCCGTGAGTTCGCGGAAGCCCTGATGGAGCGTTCCCGCGCCGGAGTCTGCGTGCGGGTGATCTACGACGCCGTGGGCAGCATCGAAGCCGACGCCGAGATGTTCGACTTGATGCGCACGGCCGGTTGCGAGATCTTCGAGTTCAACCCCATCGCGCCCTGGCGCCAGCGTTTCAGCTTCGGTCGTCTCAATCAGCGCGATCACCGCAAGCTGCTGGTGGTCGACGGGCGCGTGGCGATCACGGGCGGCTTCAACATCGCCGACCACTGGGCGCCCAAGCACGCGGGCGGCGGTGGCTTTCGTGACGACGGCATTCAGCTGGTCGGGGCCGCGGCTGGTGAGCTGCGCGACCTCTTCTATCGCACCTTCCCCAAGCCCGCGCTCCCACTGCCCGCCATGTCTCCGGAGCTCGGCGACACCGAGGTCACCGTGCTGGCGAACGACCTCTTGGCCGAGCGGCGCGGCATCTACGACGGCTACGTGAACGCCATCGCCAAGGCCACGCGCTACATCATCATCTGCAATAGCTACTTCATCCCCTCGAGTCGGGTGCGCAAGGCGTTGGCGCGGGCCGTAATGCGGGGCGTCCGCGTGCGCGTGCTCGTTCCGCGCGACACGGACGTCAAGGTGGCTCAGCTGGCCAGCCGGCATCTCTACGGGCGTCTGCTCTCGTCCGGTGTCGAGGTCAACGAGTGGCGAGGCGGCGTGCTGCACTCGAAGACGGCCGTCATCGACGACTCCTGGTGCACCGTCGGCAGCTTCAATTTCGATGCACGCTCGATTCACAACAATCTGGAGCTGAACGTGGCCATGGAGAGCCCGCCGGTGGCCACCGCGCTGCGCACTCGCGTGGAGATGGACCTGGCAGACTCGGTGGCCATCGATCTCGACAAGTGGAGCAAGCGCAGCTTCGTGATCCGCCTCATCGAGCGCTTCTTCTTCTCCCTGCGCTGGCTGCTCTAGGGGCAAGACCAGCCCGAGCAGGTCGTGTCGGGCCGACGGCGCCCCGATCTTCAAAGTTTCCTAAGCGTCGGAAGAGCAGCGCAGAGCAGCCCGGGCGGCTCCGTAAATCACGCCAGCAGCAGGCACCCACCCCCCCCGCCGCTGCAGGAGAGAGTCGTGATCAAGAGTCGAGTGGCCTTTGGCGTTTCCTTGTTCGTGTCGATGTTGGGCGTCGCCTGCGGAGATAGCGAAGGTGGCCCCAAGGGCGCGAGCTGCGAGGCGGTGTGCGAGCGCATCGAGGACCCCCAATGCGGCAACGCTGCCCCGAACTGCGTCGCGCAGTGCAAGGAAGAGAAGCTCAACACGCCCACGGATTGCCAATCCGAGATCGACGCGCTCACGTCTTGCTTCGCCGGCGCAACCTTTCACTGCGACGGCGATGACGTGCCGCAGGCAGACGCCTGCAAACCCGAGCTCGATCGCTGGATCGCGTGCTCCGAGCAGCCCAGCACCCCGGACGACGGCGACGACGAGACGGGCGGTGATGGCCCCCAATCCGGCGGCGAATCCCCCGGCGACCACGGTGAGCATGAGCAGAATCAGTGCGGTGCGAGCCCCGCCGACGACGCCTGCGACAGCTGCTTGAAGGGCACTTGTTGCGACGAGACCTCGGCCTGCGGACCGGCCTGCCAACGCATCGCGGACTGCGTGGATACGTGCGCCGATGACGACTGCATCGATGAATGCGTCAATGACAACCTGGACGGCGCCTACCAGTTCTCCCAGCTAGCTACCTGCATGGTCCAGAGCTGCGCCGGCAGCTGCAACTTGGGCTCGTGAACGGGCGGAAGCGGCGTCGCTGCGCTCAGGCTGCGCCGCCCTCGAGCTCCGCCTCGGCTGCGAGCGCAGGCGGCGGGTAGCTGTGATACTGGAGGATCGAACGGTTGAGCACCCGCAGCTCGTCGAGCTTCGCGAAGAGTCGAAGCGACAGAGGCGCACATACCGTGAAGGCCACGGCCGGAGACAGCGGCAGCCTCCGCAAGAGCCACAGTGAGATGCCCGCCAGCAGACACACTCCCAGCGGAAGGACCACGGTCACCAGGAGCTCGTAGCTGCGCTTCTTGAAGCCGACCTGGGGCAAGTTCCCGCGCGGCTGCGCGCCAAACAGGCGATGGCTGCTCGCCGCTCCCACCGCGCGCCGACACGCCACCAGCAGGGCCAGTACCACCAACCAGGGCAGCGCCTGCAGAACCCAGGAGCCTTCCACGGGGATCCCGAGCGCGGATAGCGGGCGCACCTGCCAGCTCAAGCGAGCGCGCACGGTCTCCAGCGCGGGCGTGGGCGCGAGCGGCGCGAGTTCCTGCCACAGGTCGGCTGCGTGCAGCGCCGGAAACGAGGCCTGCGCACCCGGGATGACCAGGGGTGGCAGGCTCACCAGACGCCGCTCGAGCTCCACCGCCAGCGTCAGCTCGCGGGGCTCGGCCGGAGGCCCCTCGAGGCTCACGCGCAGCCGCGCAAAGCGGGGAAGTTCTGCCCCTGCCTCGCGCATGGGTGCCGCGGCACTCCCCTGCATCACCTGCTCGGCCAGCGCCTCGTAGCGCGTCTGCAGCGCCTCGTAGACCGCCGCCTTCTCGTCCCGCTGCTGCAGGGCGGTGGTCAAGAGCTCGCGGAACTTGTCCGTGGAGCGCGAGCGCCGCTTCTTGCGGGCTTCCACGCGCTTCTCTGCGAACTCCCGCCTGCGCTCGGCACGTTCGAGGCCGACTCGCGCTTCGGCCACCTCGCGCTCGAGCTCCCGCACCTCGAACTCCCGCTGCACGTCCTCGGCGCCCAGCTCGGCCGCCTCGAGCACCGCACCTGTGATGGTGGGGGTTCCCGTCGCGCCCAGGCGTGCCAGGCGAAACGCGAGCGCCGCCTGCACCGCATCGGCCCGCGGCAACGCGACCTCGGCTTGGGCTGCTCCCTGGCTCTGCGCGCTCACATCCCCCAGGCTCACGAGCCGGAGGTTCGCCAGCGGCGCCAGGGCCGGGGCGCCGTCGGCGACCTGCCAGCGTGCCCGCACCTTCCCGCTCCGCTCCCGGAGTGCGCCGCGCGCGGCCTCCGGGCCCGGCGCCGGCGCCGCGAGCTCCTGCAGCGGAACCTGCGCGAATTGCATGGCCTGGGCGCGACGCGTCTGCTCCGTGGCCGCCAGGTCGACGCTCCGCTGGAACTCGGAGAGCTCGGCATAGCCACGCGCCACGCGCGCGTCACCGGGGCGAGGCAAACAGATCGGTAGCACCGCGAGGGTGACGAATAGGAGGCCAATCAGACCGCGGTGGGCAGCTAGGAGTCGCGCTTCCATGCGGTCGTCAGCATGCCCAAGCCGGCGCGCGGGTGAAAGAGCCTCACGCGGGTTTGGCGATGAAAAATACCCACAAAATGCGGGCAAACAGTCGAACTGCGCCGTCGCACGCGACGCAATCGGAACTTTCCGCCGGCACGCGACCGCGCCATGTGCGCGGCACCTGTTGCCACCTGCCGTGCAACACAAATCACGCCGTTGTGACGCAGGCGTCAGCCCGGACAAATCTCGGAAAACGCTACGTGCCGGGTATTGCGAAATTGCCGCTCAAGTCCCACAAAAAGCCCGTGTCGAACGCCGTGTTTGATTTTGACGGAACCCTGATCGACGGGGACTCCACCACCCGCTGGCTCCTCGATGTGTTCAAGCGCTCACCGGTGCGCCTGGCAGTGGCCCTGCTGCTGCTGCCCGTGGCCCTGCCGATGACGGTGCTACCGGCTACACGACGGCGCGGCGCCTCGATTTTCCTGTGGCTCGCCACGCTGGGCCTCGACGAAGCCGCCGTGGATCGCTCCCTGACGGAGTTCGCGCGCCGCTTCCAGGCCGGGCAACTCCCGCTCGGCTTTCGTCCCGGGGGGGTCGAGACGCTGGAACGCCACTTGGCCGACGGCCACCGCGTGGCCATCTGCACGGCCGCACCGGCGGTGGTGGCACGTGCCCTCCTGACTCCGTGGCAGCAGCAGATCGCCATCGTGGGCTCGCCCCTACGCCGGATCGCAGGCGGCTGGATCTTCGAGCGTCACTGCTACGCCTGGGAGAAGTGCACGTTCCTGCGCGAGGCTGGCTACCCGGACAACTGGCAGTTCGCTTACACGGACAGCATCGCCGACCGCGCCCTGCTCGTGAACGCAGACCGGGGCTACGTGATCAACCCGAGCAAGCTCCTGCTGCGCCGCGTGCGTGCCGACAAGCTCGCCGAAGCCCTGGCCTGGTAAGCCCAGGATCCAGTCTTCCGCAGTCTGCTCCGTCAGACCCTGAGAGTAAGAAGACAGCGAGCGGTGCACTGCCATTCGGGGTGATTCGATGCCCCGTCGTATGGGCTCCGCGCTCGCATATCAGGCCGATTGCGCACGGATGTCCTGGCTGACGCAGCGCTCGTTGTTGTGTGTGCGGGCAGGCCTTTTCTGCAGCTTTTGAAGCGACCTGGCCGTGTGGTCTGGCCCCCCAATCCAGCTGCAATGGGCCTTCGGGTAAGGCTCGAGCCGAGCACCGATTCGATCGGGGCCGTACCACGATGTCGCTGACATCAAACGGCTTCTTGCCCACAGTGGACCACCCCGCCCGCTTGCAGGTCCCCATGGGTAGGAGCGAATTGATCGCCATCGTGGAGCGCTGTCAGGGCACAATTGTCAGGACGCCCACGCCTTGAATCCGACGACACCGCTCGCTATTTTTGCCACCGATGAGGGGTCCTGGTCCTATGGTTCTCACGCAGAGCTACGCATCCGCCGTGGACACCTCATCGGAGAACATCGGAACCCAAGGGGCGCCCGGCTCGCAAACGCCGGCGCGCTTCGACACGTTCTTGCCTCGTCTTCAGATCTCCGAGGCCGTGTTCCAGTCGGTCCCCGCGTTCGTGGCCAACCGACTTCGTACCCGCGCGCTGCGCTTCGCCGGGGTACGCATCGGCACCGGGACGGTGTTCTTCGATTTCCCCACCATGGTGGGGAGTGGCAATTTTGTCGGCCGCCTCAGCGTAGGTGAGCTGTGTGGATTCAATCGCGGGTGCTTCTTCGAGCTCGATGACCAGATCAGCATCGGCAATCACGTGGCCGTTGGGCACGACGTGATGCTGCTGACGCGCACCCACGAACTTGGTCATTCTTCGCGCCGCGCGGGCGCGGTACGCACGGCTCCGGTAGTGATCGAGGACGGCGTCTGGCTGGGAGCTCGCTGCACGGTTCTACCGGGCGTGACAATCGGGGCCGGCGCGGTGATCGGCTCGTCGGTCGTGATCACCAAGAACGTCCCACCAGATAGCCTGGTCATGGGCAACACTCAGATTTCCATAGCGAAGTGGCGATGAGCGCTCCGTGCCGCCTGGTCGCGCGGCACGGGCACCTAGCCAGGAGCAGTCGAGAGAAACAATGATAGAGCGGAAAACAGCATACGATGTGGTCGCTTCATGCCTGCGCGCAACGATGGAGGAGACCGGTAATACGGCCGAAGTGACGGAGGACACCGTCATCGTCGGGCCGGGCGCCGCGTTGGACTCGGTCGAGGTGGTGGCACTCATTGTCAACATCGAGCAGTCCTTGGAAATGGACCACGACGTATCCGTCACCTTGGCGAGCGACAAGGCCATGTCACAGCGCTCGAGTCCCTTCCGCACTGTCGGCGTACTCGCCGATCACATTCTGTCCGTGATCGCCGAGAACAGCCTCGAGGGGAGCGCAGCGTGACCGAGAAGCCAGTCGTCATCGTCACGGGTTCGCGCAAAGGCATCGGCAAGCACCTGGCGGAGACCTACGCGCAGCGTGGCTACCTCGTGGAAGGCTGCAGCCGCGGCGGAGCCAGCTTCGAGCACGAGAACTACACCCACCACGAAGTCGACGTCGCCAACGAGAAGCAGGTGAAAGCGATGATTACGAACGTGGCCAAGCGCCACGGTCGCATCGACGTGCTCATGAACAACGCGGCCATCGCCACCATGAACCACGTGCTGCTGACCCCGGCGGCCACCTCGAACCGCATGCTCGAGGTCAACGTCACGGGCACCATGCTGTTCTGTCGCGACGCCGCCAAGGTCATGATGCGTCGCCGCTATGGCCGCATCATCAACTTCACCACCATCGTGGCCCCCATCGCGCTGGCGGGCGAAGCCATCTACGCCGCCTCCAAGAGCGCCGTGGTCACGCTAACCCGCATTTTGGCCTTCGAGCTCGGACAGTGGGGCATCACCTGCAACTCGTTCGGTGCCACCCCCATCATGACCGACATGATCAAGGGCGTACCGAAGGACAAGATCGACGCGGTGGTGCAGAACCTGGCCATCAAGCGCCTCGGCACCTACGAAGATTGCTCCAACGTGTGCGACTTCTTCATCAGCCCGGCCAGCGACAACATTACCGGTCAGGTCATCTATCTCGGCGGAATCACCTGAGTGAGCGAGCACGTGGAAGCTGCCGCGCCAAGCACCAACGACCCGGGTACGGAATGGTTGTTCGAACGCATGGCCGAGCGCCGGGACCAGCCAGCGCTCGTGTGGCAAGACAAGGTGTCGTCGTTCGGGGACTTGCTGGCACGGGCGCAGGATTGGCACGCAGAGCTCGAGCGCCGCAAGGTCGTCGCCGGTAGCGTGGTGCTCATCGAGGGCGGCTTCTCGCCCAACGCGGTGGGTCTCGTGCTGGCGCTCGTGCAGCGCAAGGCCGTGATCGTGCCGCTCACCCCGCTGTCACGGGTACACCGCCCGCAGTTCGTCGAGCTGGCCCAGGTGCAGTGCAGTGTGCTGTTCGACGACCAAGACCAGTGGACCATCGTCGAAGAGGGACACTCCGTAGACAACGCCCTGCTGCAGAAGCTCACCGCGCGCGGCCACCCCGGGCTCGTGATCTTCTCCTCGGGCTCCACGGGCAAGCCCAAGGCCGTGCTCCACGACATGGTGGCACTGCTCGGCAAGTTCAGGAAGCCCTCGGCCCCCAAGAGCATTTTGACCTTCCTGCTGTTCGATCACATCGGCGGCATGGATACCCTGTTCACCTCCCTGAGCAGCGGCGGCACCATGGTCACCACGCCCAGCCGCGACCCGGACGTCGTGTGCCGAGCCATCGCGGCCCATCGGGTCCACACCCTGCCCGCCTCGCCCACCTTCCTCAACCTGCTGCTCATCTCCGAGGCCTACCGCAACCACGACATGAGCGCGCTGCGCGTGATCGCCTACGGCACCGAGTCGATGCCGACCAATGTTCTGCAAAAGCTGAGCGAAGCCTTCCCGGGCGTGAAACTGGCGCAGACCTATGGCATCTCGGAACTCGGCGTACTGCGCACCCGTTCCCGCGACGATGGTTCGCTCTGGATCAAGTTCAAGACCGACGACTTCCAGGTCAAGGTCGTGGACAACGTACTCTGGATCCGCACCCCCGCCGCGATGATGGGCTATCTCAACGCGCCCGATCTGCTCGACGCCGACGGCTGGCTCAACACCGAGGACGCCGTGGAGGTCGATGGCGACTATTTCCGCATCCTCGGGCGCGTGAGCGAGCTGGTCAACGTGGGCGGCCAGAAGGTGTTCCCCGCGGAGGTGGAGAACATCATCTCGCAGATGGAGAACGTGCGCGACGTGGCGGTGTACGGCGAGCGCAATCCGCTCACGGGACAGTCATTGGCCGCGCGCGTGAACCTGCTGACCCCCGAGCCCTTCGATGCCTTCCGGAAGCGCCTGCGAGCCTTTTGCCGGGAGCGCCTGCCGAGCTACAAGATCCCCACCCGCGTCGAACTGACCGAACAGGACCAGTTCGGCACGCGCTTCAAGAAGATGCGCCGCCAATCGCCCGAAAAGCCTGGGGAGTCCTCGTGAACGTAAGCCCACAGCATGTCCGCTCGCTGGTCGAGCGCGCACGCAGCATTTTCACCGACGAGTTCGGCCAGTTCCGGATGAACCTGCAGAGCGCGCGGCTCATCTCGCGGATGATCCCCGCGGCCGTGCCGCCTCGCGAGGCCAACGCCATCCGCGTCGCGCTGCTTCGTCAGATGGGGTTCAGCGTGGGCGAAGGCACGGTCTTCGCCGGCATGCCCAACCTGCAGGCCACCGGCGACGCCATGAAGGGCATGCTGGAGGTCGGTCACGATTGCTCCATCGATCTCGAAGTCACCTTCGACCTCGGAGAGCGCATCACGCTGGGGAACTCGGTGACCATTGGGCATCAGGTGCTCCTGCTCACCACGTCCCACGAGCTCGGTCCGCGCGTGCATCGCGCAGGCCCGGTGACCCGTCAGCCGATCAAGATCTGCGATGGAGCCTGGATCGGTGCGCGGGCGGTGATCCTGCCAGGGATCACCGTGGGCGCTGGCGCGGTCGTGGCGCCCGGCACGTTGGTTACGAAGGACGTGCCCGAGGACACTCGAGTGGGCGGCGTTCCTGCGAAGGGCGGCGAGAAGCTCGCGCCATGAGTTCGACAAAGCGCCGGCCCTGGATGATCGCGCTGGCCGCGATCGGAGTAGCGGTACTCATGTTGCCTCTCGTCCAACGGGTCCTCCACCGTCACATCATCCGCTATGTCTACGCGACCGGCGCCATCGACCCGGCCGCCTACCGCACACTCACGGGCAAGCCCGCCTGGCATGCGAGCGAGCTCGAGGTCGAGCCGGGCGTGAAGCTCAAGGGCATCGTGCGTCGTCCCAGCGCGAGCGACGCACCGTGGATCTTCTTTCTGACCGGGAACGATCAGACACCGCTCATCACGGCCCAGCAGTTCATCGAGAACGTGCGCGGCGACCACGACTGGGGAGCCGCGGTGTACGCCTATCGCGGCTACGACTCGTCGGAAGGCACGCCCGATCGTGATGACATCGCTGCCGACATGCTGTCGGTCTTCCATCAATTGGTGGAAAAAGAGCGCGTGCCGGCCAAGCGCATCCACGTGGCGGCCTTCTCACTGGGTGCCTACTTCGCCTCGTCCGTGGTGGCAGCGCTGCCTGCCGCCGACAAGCCGGGCTCCCTCACGCTGCTGGCACCTGCCGCAGACATCTACATGATCCGCAAGTCCTGGGCAGCGCCACTTTTGGCGGGCGACCGCATCGAGACCGTGCCGCTCCTGGACAAGGTTCCTGCCCCGGTGCTCGTGTTGCAGGGAGCCGACGACCAAACCACGGGCGTGGTGCAGGGCAAGGCGGTGGCGGGCGCGCTCGGCTCGAAGGCTCGCTACCAGGAGTTCCCGGGCATCGGCCACACCGAGCTGCTCGAGTCCACGCTGGCCGCAGCCGCGACCCGGGCGGGCATCGAAGCGCAGCTAGCCCACTGAGGGCTCGGCCGCGGGGCGTCAGTGGCGCCCTGCGGCAGCGCGCGTCTGCTTCGCGGCTGGCCGCGATGCCAGATCGGACAGCGTACCGAACAGCGCATCGCGATCGAGGGGCTTCGGAAGAAACGCGGAAAACCCCGAGAGAAAGGCGCGATCCACGTCGTCCGGACTCGAAAGCGCGCTGATCGCCAGCATCTTGCAGCGGCTGCCGTAGCGACGACGAATCTCACTCGCCAGCTCGAAGCCATTGGTTCCCGGCATGCGCAGGTCGCTCACCACGAGATCGATGGGCTCCCCTTCGAGCCGCGCCAGCGCGGCCGCGGCCCCGGGCACGCTCACAGCCTCGGCCCCGAACCCGCGCACGGCCCGCGCCGTGATTTCCCGGATGTCGTCGTCATCGTCCACCACCAGCACGCGCAGCCCGTGCAGAACGCTGCTGAGCTCGGGAGCCACGGGCCGCGCCGGAGTGCCGCTGCTGCGTTCGGCGAGGGCCAATAGCTCCACGGTGAAGAGCGAGCCCCTACCGCGCCCGTCGCTGTGCGCGGTGACGCGCCCCTCGTGCAGGTCCACCAGGTGCTTGGTGATCGCCAGCCCTAGGCCGAGCCCGCTGTCGCGGGTGCGGGGCGCCTCACCCTGGCGGAAGGCCTCGAACATGCGCGGTAAGAGCTGCGCATCGATGCCGCGCCCGCTGTCGCGCACCTCGATGCGCGCGGCGATGCCCTGGCGCGCCACCTTGACCTGCACGCTGCCACGCTCGGGCGTGAACTTGATGGCGTTACCTACCAGGTTCTGCAGCACCTGCTCCAGTCTGGACGCGTCTCCCATCACGAACACCCCTGGCTCCGCCTCCACGCTGAGCTGGATGCCGCGCTTGTGGGCGGTGATGGCGAGGCTGGTACCGAGACTGCGCACCAACTCACTCAAGTCGAGTGGGATACGCTCCAGCCTGAGCTTGCCTGCGGCGATGCGTGAGAGGTCGACCAGGTCTTCGATCAGCTTGGCCTGCAGGCGCGCGTTGCGCTCGATGGCCTCGAGCGCACTCACCGTGTGGACGTCGTAGTCCTGGCGTCGCTCCAGCAGGTAGGCGCTCCACCCCACCACCACGTTCAACGGCGTGCGCAGGTCGTGCCCGACTGCCGCGAAGAAGAGGTCCTTGGCCAGGCTCTCGGCCTCGGCCGCCTCGCGCGCGCGGTTGAGCTCGAGCATGCGCTCGCGCTCGGTCAGATCGCTGACCACCACCACGAAACGGCGCCCATCGCCGCTGCCCACCTGGGTCAAAGCGAGCTGCACCGAGAGCTCGCGCTCGTCGGACACGTGGAGCCGAACACCGAGCTTTTGCGATTGGTCACTGGCCAAGGCATCGCGAAACGCAAACGCAGGCGACACGATGAAGGCGTCGAAGGGCACGCCCAGCAGCTCCTCGCGCGGACGGCCGATGAGCTCTGCCATGAAGCGATTGCAGTAGAGGATGTGCCCCGAGGCGTCGAGTGATACGGCGCCCTCGGCCATCTGCTCCAGGAATTGTCGATAGGGCAGGTCGGCGCTCTCCAGCGTGTAGACCTGCTGCCCCTCCGAGCCGCGAACCACCACGGCGTCGACCAGGCCCTCGCGGATCGCGTTGAGGGTCGCCTCGGCCTCCTCGAGCCTCTGACGTAACCGCTCGGTGTCGTCGCTCGAAACGCTCATGGCCAGAACCTCCTTAGGCGGTGACGCGCACAACGCGAATCCGTCAGCGTGCCCCGCCCCTGGACAGATCGAGGGAGACCAGCGCCTTGTCCGCGTCCGAGAGGTCGCCGATCACGCGCTTGATGGGTTCGGGGAGCTTGCGGATCAAGGTCGGGATCGCGACGATTTGATGCGTCTTGGCGAGACTCGGCTCCTTGAGCAGATCGATCACCTCGATGGTGTAACCCGTCTTGAGGTGAGCCTCGCATAGCTTGCGTAGGTTCGTGATCGCCGAGCGCGATTTCGGAGAATCACCCGCCACGTAGAGTCGAAGATTCCAGACATTTTCGACTCCGTTCTGGCGCAACGCGTCTTCTTGATGGCCCATGGGATTCCCCCGATCCTCGAAGATCACTTGTCTGCCATGCGACGGGCGGACATTTGGGTGCGGTCACGCTCGAGCTGCGCTGCATCGAACTTGGCGTCCCGCATCGACGTTTCGAGCTCGAACACCTCGGCGTCGAACTCGGCCTGTAGCCGCGCGAGCTGCTCGTGATGGAGCGCGCGCTTGCGCTCCAGTAGTCGCAGTTTTCGCTCAGCCTCCAGTTCCAGATGACGTCTGACCGCGACCTCCTTGGCCTCCTGGGACGTACGCGCCGAGCCGGTGAGTACACCCGAGGCCCCCACGTAGACGTCCAGCAGCTCCACGCCGTGGTTGGTGAGCACGAATTCACGCACCTGGTTCGAGTGCGCCATGCCGCGCGACTTGAGCACGTACAGACCGCGATTTCGCTCGCCGTTGCTCTCGATGTTCTTGACCAGGAGCCACGTGTCCACCACGGAGGAGATGGCCACCTCGGTGGCCTCCAGCGCGGAGCCGCCACCCGTCAGGCTCGTCAGCAACATGGTGATGCCCTGGCCCTTGAGGAAATCCACCAAGCGCACCAGCATTTGGTGGGCATCGACGCTGTTCGCAGCGAAGTTGCTTACGGGGTCGAAGATCACCGCCGTCGGGCCGAACTCGCGCACGGCCCGGTGAATCACGGCGAGGTGCGTCTCGAGGCCGTGGGCCGTGGGCCGGGATGCCAAGAACCGCAGCAGGTCGCGCTCGACGTGCTGGCGCAGCGAGATGCCGATCGAGCTCATGTTGCGGATGATCTGCTCGGGCGACTCCTCGAACGAGAAATACAGCACCTTCTCGCCGCGGCGACAGATGGCGTCCGCGAAGTGCGCGCTGATGCTGCTCTTGCCTGCGCCTGCGGTGCCAGAGACGAGCACGGTACTTCCGCGATAATAGCCGCCCTCTCCGCCGAGCATGGAGTCCAGCCGCGGAATGCCGGTCGGCACCCGCTCGTCGGAGACGCGATGGGCGAGTCCGGCGCTCGTGACGGGCAGCACCGAAACACCGCCCTCGTCGATCAAGAACGGGTACTCGTTGGTGCCGTGGGTGGAACCGCGATACTTGGCCACCCGCAGCCGGCGCGTGGAGACTTGGTCCACGATGCGGTGATCCAACACCACCACGCAGTCCGAGACGTACTCTTCCAGGCCATGCCGAGTGAGCTTTCCGTCGCCGCGTTCGGCCGTGATGATCGCCGTCACGCCACGCTCCTTGAGCCACTCGAATAGACGCCGCAGCTCGGAGCGGATCACGCCGTAGTTCGAGAGTCCGCCAAACAGCATCTCGAGGGTGTCGATCACCACGCGCTTGGCGCCGACGGAGTCGATCGCGAGACCCAGTCGCAGGAACAGCCCTTCCAGGTCGTACTCGCCGTTCTCCACGATCTCCTGGGGATCGATGCGAATGTGGTCGATGGACAGCAGTCCGCGACGCTCAAGATCTTTCAGGTCGAACCCGAGCGAGGCAACGTTCTCGACGAGATCCTCGGGGCGTTCCTCGAAGGCGATGAAGGCGCCGGGCTCGTCGTAGCGCGTGGCGCCGCGCACCAGGAACTGCATGCCGAACAGAGTCTTGCCGCAACCGGCGGCGCCACACACGAGCGTCGGTCGACCCGCCGGCAAGCCACCATCGAGCACTTCGTCGAGACCCGCGATGCCCGTGGGAGCCTTGCGAATCGCCCTGCGCTCGGCGTGCTCCGGCCAGGTTCCGTTGGAACCGCCTGCCGCGTTCGCCGCTGTGGATGAATCGAGGTCGTTCATCATCTGACGGCAAGGTATGGCGGCGTGGATCGGGAAGCAAGCTCAATGAATCGCAGAATTTCCCTGAAAAATGGGCGCAATTGACACATGCGCCAAAATGCCACGAAGCCCCGACCAACGCTGTGTCGAGTCCATGATCGCGCTCGCATCGCCCCAGTCGCGTCGCGCGCTGGTCCGTATGGGCCTCGCTCCAGCGTGCGCGCTGAATACGCGCTGCGCGTGACTTTCGCGGAGACGTTCATGCGCGCGGGTCATCTGCGCGCGCGAGAAAACGGCACGACCTGTGCGTAGATGCTGCTCGATGCCCCCGCTTGCCCAACATTCCCACCGTGATGCGACGCGCCGTTCCCACGCACTCGTCGTCGGCTCACTTCTCAACGCAGACCTCGAGGTAACGGGCGTGCTCGGCGAAGGCGGCACGGCGGTGGTCTACAGCGCGTTCCACACGGTGCTCGCGCGCGAGGTCGCCGTGAAGGTGTGTACGGTGCGAGGATCCCACGCCATCGAGGCTCAAATGAGGCTCATTTGTGAGGCCAAAATGTGCGCCTCCATCCGTGATGCGCGGATTCCACGCGTGTACGGGCTCGACCGACTCGACGACGGGACGCTCTATATGGTGATGGAAAAGGTGGAGGGCGAGGCGCTCTCGAGGACGCTCGCACGCTGGCAAGTGCCCGTGCGCTACGCGTGTAAAGCGCTCTGCAATCTGCTCGACACACTCGAGAACGTGCACCGCGCGGGCCTGATCCATCGCGACATCAAGCCGAGCAACTTGCTCGTGGACCTGCGCCCGAGCGCGCGAACGCCCCTGCATCTGATCGACTTCGGCATCGCGAAGGTGTCGCGCGCCAGCAAGAACGATCCGGCGCTGACGCAAAACGGCGCCTTGGTTGGAACGCCGCGCTACATGGCGCCCGAGCAGATTGCGGGGCAAGTCGACACGGCGGCCGACCTTTATGCCTCAGGTATCGTGCTCTACGAGATGCTGGCTGGACGCGCACCCTTCGAGGGCAAGAGCGCGATGGAAGTGATCGCAGCGGTACTGTGTGATCCGATCCCGCCACTCGTCGAGCAGAGACCTGGCCTTCCGGAGCGTCTCTATCGCGTGGTGGATCGGGCAACCGCACGCGCACCTCGCGACCGCTTCAAGACCGCGAGCAGAATGCGCGCCGCCCTCCTGGAGGCCCTCGATGATGTGATCGCACTTGGCCCACGTCCGGAATTCGAAGCGAGGCCGCGACTTGACGACGAGCTGGACCCCAGCCGTTCCGAACTCGATGGGATGGGCACGGAGGACGAGGCCACCGAGGAGCGCACGCTCGGCGCCCGTCCCATGTGCCTGCGCGGCCCCACCAAGGTCGAAAGAGCCACATCGGCTCCGCGTTGAGGCCGAAATCCTCAGGAACACGTTCATGCCGCCGCCCGCGCCCAGGTTCCAGCCCACTTTCTCGTCCTGTGGCCCTCCCCGAGGTCGGGCAAGCGCGGCACCGTGAGCCCTACAGGAACCGCGGCGTAAAACTCGAGCGGCAAATGGCGCAAGGGCAGGTGAGCGGCACGCGGCTCAGTCGTCGCAAATATCCCCGGAGTTGCAGGAGATCATCCGCGCCAGCGAGTCGAACGGGTTCCCGCAGTCTTCTTGCTTGATGTCCCTGAGACACTCGTCGAGCTCCGCCTGCACGACGCCGTTCGGACACTCGTACTTGTTGAGGTCGTCGTTCCACTCAGCCCGGATCTTCTCCTCACAGATGTCCTTGTCGGCGTAGTCCTGGTCCGCACCGATGTTGCCGCAGCGCGCTTCACGCTCGCAGCGAGCATCCGCGATGGAACGGACGGCCAAGCTGTTGCTGATGCCCGATCCGAGCGCCGGTTCGCGACGGGGTTCGTCGTGGTGATGCTCGGCGCGCTGCGGCTCGTGACGCTCGTCGTGGTGCTCATCGTGATCCGCATCGGAATCGCCTGCGTGACGACTCTGTGGGTGCCCATGACGACAGCCCGCCGCCGCCAATCCAACCACCACGACACCGACACCTATCGTCCAAGCCATCGTCTTCTGCATCGCGTTCTCCTGTGGACTGAGTTCGAGACACTCGAAGACTCGGATTGCAGGCTGCGTGCCAGGGATTCCCGGCTGGGAACCCGCATCACGGACGGACGTCTGCACCCTCGCTGCGCATCCAGGGAGCCCTGTACGACCAGCTTGCCCCAATGGCGCAGCGCAGCCGCGCCGGACACAGAGGACAGCGCTCGTCAGGCTCACAGGCTGGCCCAAAACGAAGAAGGCCGCCTGGCTCGTGGGAGCAGGCGGCCTCTCGCAGCGTCGGGTTGCGCCCGGGATTTACTGCGCGGCTTCGGCCGAGTCGTCCACCGCGTCGAGGCCAACGCTGGTGGCGAGGATCTCGGCGATGTCCTTCTGACCGATCTTGTCTTCCTTCTCCTCGGCCTTGAGGCCGTCGGTGATCATGGTCATGCAGAAGGGACAGCCGGTGGCGAGCGTGGTAGCTCCCGTGTCGAGCAGCTGCAGGGTGCGCTTGTTGTTCACGCGCTGTGTACCGTGCTGCTCTTCCATGAACATCTGAGCGCCGCCGGCGCCGCAGCACAAGCCCTTGCTCTTGTTCCAGTAGCTGACCTCGCGCAGCTGCAGGCCCGGGATGGACTCCAGGATCTGGCGCGGCGAGTCGTATACGTCGTTGTAGCGGCCGAGGTAGCAGCTGTCGTGGTAAGCGACGACTTCCTTGGAGGCCTTCTGGGGCTTGAGCTTGCCCTGCTTGATCAGGCCCATGAGGAAGTCAGAGTGGTGGACCACGTCGAGCTTGGCGCCGAAGTCCGGGTACTCATTCTTGAGGGTGTTGAAGCAGTGCGGACAGGCCGTGATGACGGTCTTCTTCTCGGCTTCGTAGCCCTTGAGGACTTCGGCGTTCTGCTGCGCGAGCATCTGGAACAGGAACTCGTTGCCAGCGCGGCGAGCCGGGTCGCCGGTGCAGGTCTCCTCGGTGCCGAGGATGGCGAAGTCCACGCCCGCGTGCTTGAGCAGCTTGGCCACCGAGCGCGAGACCTTCTTGGCGCGGTCGTCGTAGCTGGCAGCGCAGCCCACCCAGTACAGGACGGCGGCGTCGCGCTTCTCTTCGAGCGTGGGGATGTCGAGGCCGTCCGCCCAGTTGGCGCGGTCCATGGCCGACAGGTTCCAGGGGTTGCCGTTGGTCTCCATGCCGCGGAAGGGCTTCTGGAGGTCCAGCGGGAACTCGTTCTTGATCATGACCTGGTCACGACGCATCTGAACGATCTTGTCCACGTAGGTGATCATCACGGGGCACTGCTCTTCGCAAGCGCGACAGCTGGTGCAGGCCCAGATCACGTCGGGGTCGATGATGTTGGGCACGAGGTCCACGGCTTCGCCCGTGGTCCAGTAGCCGTCGGCCGGGGCGGGCGGGTTCGTGTGAAGGACTTCCTTCTTCAGCTCGCCCTCTTCGCTCGGCTTCTCTTCCTTCTTGCTCGGGTCGACCACGCCGCTCTCGCCGATCAAGCGGCCGCTCGAGGCGTAGAGGTGATCGCGCAGCGCCAGCGTGAGGTGCTTGGGCGAGAGCTTCTTGCCCGTGGTGTAGGCCGGACAGTTGTCGCTGCAGCGACCGCACTCCGTGCATGTGTAGAGGTCGAGCATCTGCTTCCAGCTCAGGTCGGTGACCTTGCCGACGCCGATGGGCTCTTCGCGCTCCACCTTGCCTTCGATGTCCGGCACATTGGGCAGCTTGCCCACCGGCTCGATGCGGCTGCCGAACACGTTCGGCATGTTGGTGATGATGTGGAAGTGCTTCGAGTAGGGAAGCAGGTTGAGGAAGATGAGGACGAACGCCGAGTGCCACCAGAAGCCCGCATGCGCGAGGAAGGTGAGCGTGCCTTCACCGACGTTCTGCAGGGCGATGGAGAGCGGCGAGGCCACGGGCTCGGCCCAGTGGAAGTGGGGCGCTACGCCGGTGGCCTGCGCCTGGAGCGCGGCCGAGGCACCCACGTAGAGGAAGTCCGCCAGCATCATCGTGGCGATGATGCCGAGGATGACGAGGGCCTCCACGCCGAGCGTCATGCGCTTGGCACGCGTGACGAGGCGGTAATAGAAGAACACGCAGGCGCCGAGGAAGGCCGCTGCAGCCGCGAGCTCCTTCACGAAGCTGTAGCCATCGCCGAGCAGCGTGCCGCGGGCGAGGACACCCCAGAAGTCGAAACCGACGTCGTAGCCCCGGAACCACAGCATGATGCTGTTGAGGAGGAGCACGTTGAACGCCGCGAAGATGCCGATGTGCGCGATGCCCGCGAGACGGTACTTCTCGTTCTTGGCCATCTTCTTCTGGCCGAGGGCGATCAGCAGGGTCTGCTCGATGCGCTTGGCCAGCTCACCGGGACGCTTGAGGTCGAACTCAGGTTCCGCAGCACCCGTCGTGAGGAGCTTGAAACGGTGGTACGCCGAGTAGGCAAAGATCGACAAAGTGACGACGAGGATCACGGTCATCGCGATCGGATTCATGAAACTCCTCCAGCGCGGGAACCCGCAAAAGCACAGGTTCGGGTCTCCGGGGTGCGGGTGTTATTCCCTCCATCCCACACGATGTCAATCGCCGATTCCCGTGCGGAAGCGCCGCTCTCCGAGATGCGAAGCAGGCGCGCGAGATCGCGCGCGAGGGAGCGAGAAATGTCCCTGTAAAGAGGACACCGCGCCACCCGCAAACCACCCCTCCACGACCATCAACCTGCAGCCCGGCCCTTACTGCACTTGACTTCCATTTTCAGACACAGACGCAATCCGAAGGAGTCAGACAGGGTCGATCGGCAAGTTCCACCGTCACCCGGGCGAGGCCCAAGTTTTGGCCGGATCACGCCCCCCCAAGCACGAGCGAGCGCGTTCAGGCGGAGTCGATCGGCGAGCGCCCCCGCAGCCGCCGATTGAGGCGTACTCCTGTACGCCGCAGGGAGGCGGCGAGGAGGTAAGCCGCAGAGCGGCCCCGCATGGACGCGTTCGCTAGCGGGGGAGTTTGGCGTCGAAAAAGGCGCGCAGCTTCACCAAGCTCTTCGGCTCGCGCGAGAAGCTCGGGGCCTGATACGAAGCGGCGAAGCTCTTCACGTCGTTGAGGAACTCCTCGAGCAGCTTCTCCTTGCCGAGAATCTCCTGCACCGTACGCCCGCGCGCGGCACCGGTACGCAACCCGGACACGTACTTCTCGAGGCGCGCGTACGAGGGCCCCAAGAACTCGCTGACCAGGGCGTCCTCCTCGGCCAGACGCGCCAACCCGCTGTGCCCCGTGGCGCCGGCATTCACGGCCTGGGCCGCGGCCACGCGGAGCACGAACGCGTCGTCGAGATAGCCGATATCGTCGATGCCGTCGGGGATCAGATCCAGGGACTTGAACAGGTAGTTGAGTCCCCCCGCCGCGGCCTGGCGGGCCGCCGGGGCGACCTCGTCGCTGCCGAGCACCGCGCCCAATTGCTGGGCGTCGTCGCCGAGCGAGCGCAGCCAGGCGCCGAACGCATCGAGGAACTTTACTTCGGAATCAGCCATCGATCCTCCCAGGTGGCCCCTTCTCAGGCTACGCCTAGCCCAAGCGCGCCCAGACTAAACGCGAAGGCGCGAAGCACGTCGCCCCGCCGCCGTGGTCGGGGCATCATAGGCAGCGCAATCTCGTGATTCAACAGGCCCCTCACCGCCGCTCGAATTTGCTCTTCACCGCCACCATTCTCGGTGTGGCCGCGTGTGGTGGAGCGGCACCGCAAGAGCCCATCCCGCGCAGTCTCGAGGGCCAAACGCAGGTCAGTTCGTTCGTACCGCCGTTCGCCTACGAGGCCTATGTCCGGGGCGAAATGGCGATCGCCAAAGGGGCCTTCGATGAAGCGGCGGCTCAGCTGGAACTCGCCACCGCGGCCCCCGAAGAAGATCCCTTCCTGCTGGCCCGCCTGGCCTACGCCCAGGCCCGCTCGGGACATGCCGAAGACGCCGCGGCCACACTGGCCCATGCGATGCAGCTCGACACTTGCCCGGAGGCCGTATGGCTCACCCGCGGGGAGCTGGCCGAACTGGCAGGCGACCTGCCCCATGCCGAGCAGGCCTACGCGAAGGCCGGCGAATGCGCTCCCTCGTCGGCGCGCGGTCCCATTGCCCACGCGCGGGTCCTCGCGCGGACAGGCCAGCCGAGCGCTGCGCTGGAAGCCCTGGCCAGCTTCCGGGGCAAAGAGCAACCCGCCACCGCGCGTGTCGCCTTCGAGATCGCGCTCCAGGGGACCGACCCCGCCCTGCTCGCCCATTCCCTCGAGACCTGGATCGCCTACGAAGCCCCGGACGCCGAGAGCCTCGAACGAGCGGCCCGCTGGGCACTCGAGCACGGTGATCCGAGTCTCTCGGTACGCCTGCGGGAGCACCACGCCGGCCCCTTCCCCAAGGCGCTCGAGGCCTCCATCATGCGTGCTCTCGGCGAGCGGAGCGCGCTGCGCCTGCTGCTGTCGGGCGCCCTGGCGGAGGAGCTCGGTGGCTCCCAGGCAACCGCGGAGCTGGCGCTCTTCGCCGGTGCACTGGAGCGGGCCGAACTGGAAGCCTCGAGCGCCCTCGATAGGGCGCCCAACGACGCGCTCTATGCGGTGCGAGCCCAAGCGCGCTTCGGGCTCGGGCTAGAGGCCCAGGCTCTGGCCGATTTGCGGGCGATCCGCGATCCCGCGCGCCAACACGAGACCGCGCTCGCTTTGCTGGCGGCGTCGGGTAAGCCGGCGTTGGCGGCAGAGCTGGGCGCCCTGCGGCCGACGGCTCAGTAGTCGCCGAACAGGTCGCGAATGCGCGCGTCGAGCGCGACCGCGATCTTGTAGAGCGAGCTGATGGACGCGCTCGACTCGGCGCGCTCGATCTGGGAGAGCAGCGAGACCGAGAGCCCCGTGCGCCGAGCCATCTGCTTGAGCGTGAGGTTACGATCCTTGCGCAGGTTGCGGATGGTCTCGCCGATCACGCGGTGGAGGTTTTCCTCCGGCGAACGAAGCAAGCCCTTCTTGCGCATCACGCGGTCGACGACGACGCGGAATTCTTCGGGATTGAAGGGCTTCTTGAGGTAGTCGACGGCGTCCAGCTTCATCGACTGCACGGCGGTCTCGAGCGACGGGTAACCGGTGAAGATCACCACGGCCACGTCGTTGTCCACCTTGCGAATGCGCTCGAGGACCTGGAGCCCGTCCATCTTGGGCATCATCAGGTCGAGGACCACCAGGTGATACCCGCCGTTCTTCACTTCTTCGGGCGCACCGGACGGATCGTTGAGGGTTTTCACCTCGAAGCCGTCCTTGCTCAGGAAGGTCTCCATGTATTCGCAGATCGCCTTGTCGTCATCGACAACGAGCACTCGAACGGAAGAAAGCGGTTTGGACATGCAGGCTTTCCGGGTGCTGTCCCCCGGGCCAGCCGAGCAGGCCCGGGAGAGGTTTTATGCGTTTTGTGTCTCGAGAGAGAGTGGTCGGGGCGAGAGGATTTGAACCTCCGACTTCACGGTCCCGAACCGTGCGCGCTACCAGGCTGCGCTACGCCCCGATTTCTTTCAGGCAGGGCGGAACCTAGACGCCGCCATCAACAGTGTCAAGCACCTCCCACCGCACTACTTGGTACACATCCGGAAGGGATCCGCCCACCCCTAGCCAGGGGCCAATCCGGAAAACTCCATCATTGTCAGCACTTACAGGAACACCCTCAACGGAATCCGCAAGCCTGCGAATTCCAGATGTTTTGGCTTCCAGTCTCTCTAGAACCCCTGCCCCTTCCTCGGCACTGGCCGAACACACGGCAAACACGAGGGTCCCACCAGGACGTACCAGTCGCAGGGCGCGTCGGAGGATGCCCAGCTGGAGGTCCGCCAGCCGCCCGGGATCACGCGGCTGAAGGCGCAAGAGGATCTCGGGGCGACGCCTGATCGTGCCCAGGCCGCTGCACGGTGCGTCCACCAGGACGCGATCGAAGCCCCCCTCGAGCCCACCGTCGCCCACGGAGAAGTCGATCGTCTCCGTCAACAGAGTTCCCCCGACTGCGAGCCGGCGCACCTCCTCCGTGAGCTGCTCCAACTTTCTCGCGTGGATGTCCACCGCCGTGACCTGGCCCGTGGGACCGACCGCCTCCAGGAGCTGCAGGGTCTTGCCGCCTCGGCCAGCGCAGGCGTCGAGCACACGCTCTCCAGGCCGCGCGCCGACGAGCCGGCCCACCAGGTTGGCGCCCTCGTCCTGCACCACGAACTTCCCGTCGACGAAGCCCGGCAACTTGCGCGGATCACCCACGCCCCACGCCACCAGGCTGTCGCTCGCCGGCCCGCTCGGCTCGACTGTGGCGTTCGGCGCTGCCGCACGCAGCGCTCCCAGGAGCTCCTCCCGTGCGCTCGGCTGCTGGAGTGCCGCACGCACACGCAAGGCCAGCGGGGGGACCCCGCCCGAAAGCGACAAGAAGGCCTGGGTGCGCTCGGCGCCGAGGCCCTTGGTCAGGCACTGCTCGACCCAGCCGGGCACGTACAGACGCTCATGGTGGTCTTCGCGTGGCTCGGCGTCGGGGGCACCCGCTGCGCCCGGGCGAGGTCGCCCCTCCACGATGCGGCGCAGCACGGCGTTGGTGAGCCGCGACATGCCCTCGCCGCGCTTGGCTCGCACCAGGCTCACGCTCTCCTGCACGATGGCGTGATCGGGGACGCGCGACAGATACAAGGCTTGATAGGTGGCTGCACGCAGCGTGGCGAGCACATAGGGGTCCGGGCGACCGCGCGAGAGCTGCTGATCGATGCGCGCGTCGAGCACGGGCAGTGTGCGCAAGCTGCCGTAGACGATCTCCGTGGCGAGCCTGGCGTCACGCTCATCGAGCTTGGCCTGACTCAACTCGGCGTCCAGCGTGCGGGCGGCATAGGCGCCCTCGGTGGCCACGCGATGCAGCACGCTGCTGGCCACACCGCGCGCACTTTGAAGCGGCGAGCGCCCCGACTTCGAGCTCTTCACCCCAGGATTCATTCTATTCACCGCTATTACTCTGGAAAATCTGCGGCCATTGCCGCTCGACGTCATTCTTGAATGCGAACACCATCAACAGGATGAGCACGGTGAGCCCCGCGATCGACGCGTACTCGCGCACGCGCACGCTCAGCGGCTTACGGGCTACCAGCTCGATCAAGAAGAACAGGAGATGGCCACCATCGAGCATCGGGATGGGCATCAGGTTGATCAGCCCGAGATTGACGCTGATGAAGCCCATCAAGAACAGGTAGTTCAGGGCCCCCTCGCGCGCTGCCTCGCCGGCGGCGTCGAAGATGGTGAGCGGGCCCCCGATGGACTTCATGCTCAGGCGCCCCTGGAACAGGCGCACCACCGATACCGCGGTCAGCTCGAGCACCTCGGAGGTGGCACGCCAGGCCTCGTGGAACGCGTAGGAGACGGGGTTCGGGTTGTCGATCTCTTCGTAGGGCTCCGTGGGCGACCAGCGCCGCAGACCGATGGAGAATTGCTCGACCCCCTGGTTGTAGTCACTGCCGCCGCGCTGCCCCTCGAGGCGGTAGTTGATCGACAGCAGCTTGCCCTCGCGCCGAATCAACAGGCTGTGGAGGGCACCCCTGGCTTGTACGAGGTCGTCGATGAAAGACGTCCAGTGCTTGATGGGTGCGCCGTCGAGCGCGACCAGGCGATCGCCTGGCTTGATGCCGGCGCGCGCCTCGGCGGAGCCCGTCACCACGTGGCTCACGTACAGATCGGAGGGCTCGATGCCGGCGCGTTCCCGTCCCGTCCGGTCGCCCGGCTCCGGCGTGAGCGTGGAGACCCGTGGCTGGTACACCGAGACGCCGAGTCGACTGCCGAGCATGCCCGGCACGCGCGCGGGGCGCAGCACGGTGAGGGGGATCAAGGATCCGCGGTTGCGATTGAGCACCGCCTCCAGATCGACCCAGCGTTCGGTGCGACGGCCCGCCGCGGAGACCACCCAGTCGAAGGTCTCGAGATCCGACATGGCAGCCGGCCCGACGGGGCTCGAAACACCGATGATGGAGAGCGGCTGATTCAGCGAGATGCCGATGCGGCCCACATCTTCGGAGAGCTCGAGCGGACGCTCGAGGCGCTTGCGGCTGGGCGTGATGGGCTTGGTGAAGCGCTCGCCGTCCCGCTCGATGGTGAAGCGCAGCGTGCGGCCAGCCTGCGGCGCCACGATGCGGGTCAAATCGTAGAAGGTCTCGATAGGCTCGCCGTCGATGGCCACGATCCGATCGCCGGTCATCAACTTGCCGTCGGCAGGCTGTCCCGGGAACACGTCGCCCACGATGGCGGGCGAGAGCTGGGTGGTGCCGAGGAAGACCACGAAGTACAAGAGGAGCGGGAACAGCAGGTTCATCAGCGGCCCCGCGAACACGATCACCACGCGACGCCACAGCGCCTGGGTGTGAAACGCGTGAGACTCTTCTTCCGGGGTCACCTGGTCGTGCGGATTCTCGCCGAGCATCCGCACGTATCCGCCGAGCGGAACAGCCGCGATCACGTACTCGGTGCCGCCACGGGAGAAACCGGCGATGCGCGGGCCGAACCCGAGGCTAAATTTGAGGACGCGTACGCCGAACAGTTTGGCCCAAAGGAAATGCCCCGACTCGTGCACGAAGATCAGCACGCCCACGAGCACGATGAAGTACACGAGATCCATGAGCGGCCAGAGCCTAGCACCGGCAGCCCGACCCTCGAATGGAACGCGATGACAAGCCGCCAAGGCCAGCCATGAGCAACGACTACAGCGCCAACGAAACCAGCGCGACCGAATACCGGGCCCTGCAGGCCAAGGTGGACGCCTTCTGTGAAGCCACCGCGACCCGGCGCCAGGCCGACCTGTCGTGTCGCAAGGGCTGCGACGGTTGCTGTCACGTCTGGCTGAGCGTGAGCCCGGTGGAGGCGGAGGCGGTGCGGACGGCGCTGACTGCACTCCCGGCGGCCCAGCGGGCCGAGATCGCCGAGCGGGGACGGCGCGAAGGAGCGCGAGAAGCTGACGGCAGGGGTTCGCCGCGCTGCGCGATGTTGAGCGACGACGGGCAGTGCGCGGTGTACGCGCAACGCCCACTGGTGTGCCGTACGCAGGGCCACGCCCTGCGCTATCCGCCTGGCTTCGTGCCGGCCGGCGCGGTGCGTGCCCGCACCAGCGGCGCGGCGTCTTCGAGCGCGGGCGAGATCACCTACTGCCCACTCAACTACACCGAGCAAGCGCCGGGCGCCGCGGATGTGCTGGATGCGGAGCGCGTGGATCAGCTGCTCGCCATCGTCAACCATCGCTTCGCGCTCGCGCGGGGTGTCTCGGCGGAGCAACGCACCTCCATCAGCGAACTTGCGCAAGGGGCCGATATGCTAGGGTGCCCTGAGAGCAGGGGATGACGGATTCGAGCGACAGAACTCAGCGTACGCGCATCGAGTTGAGCGACGGCAGCCGACTCGAGCTCGCCTTCACCCCGCACGGCGCCCGCGAAAGCGTCGACCTCGCGCGCTTGGGCGGCCTGCTCAAGCTCGAACTCGAAAAGAAGGGTCCGCCTCAGGATGCCGCCGCCGATTTGCGCGGCATCGTGGGCCGCAGCGCGGTGATGCAGGCGCTCTTCCGCATGGTCACCAAGGTCGCTCCGACCAGCGCGACCGTGCTCATCACCGGAGAAAACGGCACCGGCAAGGAGCTGGTGGCCCGCGCCATCCACGACGGCTCACCCCGCGCCAACAAGCCCTTCGTGGCCGCCAACTGCAGCGCTTTCAACGACAACCTGCTGGAGAGCGAACTGTTCGGGCATCGTCGCGGTGCCTTCACGGGTGCAGTAGCCGACAAGCGCGGGTTGTTCGAGGAAGCGGACGGCGGCACGTTCTTGCTCGACGAGGTGGGTGACATGTCCCCCGCCCTGCAAGTAAAGCTGCTGCGCGTCTTGCAAGAGGGCACGTTCCTGCCGGTCGGTGGCACGCAAACCAAGAAGGTCGACGTGCGCATCATCGCGGCGACCAACAAGGACTTGGCGGCCTTGGTGCGCAAGGGAGCGTTCCGGGAGGACCTCTATTATCGCCTGCACGTGGTGGCGCTACGTACGCCGCCTCTGCGTGAGCGCGGAGAAGACCTGGATCGCTTGGTGAACTTCTTCTTGAAGCGGCTGGGCGAGCGGCACAATCGCAACAAGGCGCTGCACCCCGAGACCGCAGAGAAACTACGGCTGCATCGCTGGCCAGGCAACGTGCGCGAGCTGCAGAACGAGATCGAGCGTATTTGGGTGCTGTCGGGGGACGACCCTGTGATCGGTCCCGAGCACCTGAGCAAGGGCGTGGCCGCGTCCACCGCGCTGCTCGAGGCACCGCAAGATAGCGCTCCCGTGAGCTCCGAGACCTCGCTGCCCACCCCCGCCACCGAGGAGCTGCCCGAGGAGCCCCTCAACGCCAGCCTCGAGCGCTTCGAGCGCCAACTCATCGAGCGCGCGCTGCGCAAGGTGCAGGGCAATCGTACGCGCGCCGCCCAACTCCTGGGCGTGAGCCGCCGCAACCTCATCCGCAAGCTGCAGCAGTTCGGACTGGCCGCCGGGGCCGACGAAGCCGACGCAGTAGACTGAGCGCTGCGGGGATTCCGCGCTGCCCGCTCCGCGCGCGAGAGAAGCCCGAGGGGCTGTCCCTAATTCTGGCGCACGCCAGCATCGCGCCCTGACGCGCACCGGAATTGGGGAGACTCCCTAGCCTAGGGCTTGTCGCCGAGAGCTAGCTCGGGTTTGCTCACCCACAGCCGCAGGTGGCGCTCGCCGCTGACGAAGTCCCGCGCCTCGTAGCGAGCGAGGAAGCGCTGGTCCTGGAGCAGTTGGCTGGCCGCCACCCACGAACCGTCCTGCGCCAGCATGTCGAGCTCCGCCGGATAGGTGAGCGGTTCCTGGACCAACCAACCGAATCCGAGCACCAGTGTGGGCGCGCGCGAGAGCACGTAATCGGTGTCGCCGCGCTCATGTCCACTGACGCCTCCGCGGATGCGCTTGGAGCGCGCGATGTGCTTGTCGGCCAGCCCGACCAGGTCGAGGATGCGACGGCGCGAGACGTAGGCGATGGCCCCGATGCCCGTGGTCGCGATGGTCCCCTTGGGAGCCTGCGCCAGCAGCGCCCCAATCTCGGCGGACTGGGCCGCATAGCCGACGCCGTACTCCAAGAACATGGGGAACTCGCCGACCGCGGCGGAGCGATGACCGAAGTAGCTCCAGGGCCACTGCAGCGCGAGCGCGAGCGCGGCTGCGAGCACCCAGCTGCGCCGTGCGCGCATGAGATGAACCGCATAGGCAGCCAACGCGCAGACCAGGGGCAAGACCGGCAACGCGAGGCGCGTGAACCAGAAGTGATCGCCGCCCGTCCACAGAACCCCGAGCAGATACGTGCCCGTGATGGCCGCCAGCCGCAGCACCGTGCCGGCCTGGTCACGCGCCTCTCCAGTCCGCAGGAGAGCGCGCAGCGAGACCAGCACGACACCCAGTGCGAGCAGACAGACCGCGGGATGAAAGGCCACGAAACGCGCCACGTAGCCAGCGCCGCGCGATAGACGCAGCAAGGTGTCGTCGTTGACCTTCGCGTAATACGTGTTCGGCAGCCATTCGCCGAAGTAGGCATGGCGCGCGAGAAACAAGCCGGCGACCGGCACGAGGAAGCTCACACCGTAAGCGACCAAGGCCCGCAGCTTGGCGCGCATGGTATCGAGCCCCAGCGCGGCGACCAGCGCGAGCACGGGGATCACGACGAGCGCTTCGGGACGAGTAAAGAAGAGCAGCGCTCCCGTCACCCCGCCGAGGGCCGCTTGCCGAGGCGATCGCGATACGACTGCGCAGTAGGCCGCGAGCCCAACGGAGGCGATCGCGAGCGGTGTTTCCATGCCGCTCCCCACCCAGGCCACGAAGCCCGCCAAGGTGCCGAGCAGGACTGGTGCGAGCCAGGCGCCGAAGCTACCTGCCAGCAAATTGCCCAACAAGGCTGCCGCGATGCACGCCAGCACACCCGACGTGACGCTGACGAGCTCCAAAGACAGGCGGTCCGGAATGCCGAGCCGCATCAAGGCAGCCACGCACAGCGTCCAAGCCGGCGAGGTGGAGACCTCCACGCGTTCCCCGACGTTGAAAACGGGCCCGTTGCCCTCCGCCAAATTGCGGGCGACGTGCATGTGGATATAGGCATCGTCCAGGGGTCCGAGCGCGACGACGCTGCGGTGCAGCAAGTACACGACCACGGGAACGAAGGCGGCCAGCAGCAGCTGATGGCGCTTCAAGCCTGCGGGTAATACGGACGTCATCCGTCGAGCTCCTACCGAGCAATGCAGTACGGCAACTGACTTGTGGCCGAACTTCGCGGCAGTATGATACGCGCGTGCGTGCTTGGCTGCGTCCTGCCCTTACTTTCTGCGCCTCAGTCATCACTATTCTGAGTGTCGACCACGTGTTCGGGACGTTCGTTCCGAAGGTCGAGCGCGAATACGAGACCGCGGACGGCATCGCAGCCTTCGAAGAGCAGCCACCTCACGTCTTACTACTCGGCTCGAGCTACGTGCGCTCGTTTGGCCCGGTGGTCGAGGCCGTCGCGCGCGAGCACCCGGGCCGCACGCTGTCCATGGTGCCCATCGAGGGCGGACGTTTCCTGTCTTACCAGTGGTTGCTCGAACACCGGATTGGGCCGCTCATCGATCAGAATAAGGAGCGAGCAGACGCACCTCGTCTCGAGCGCATCGTCCTCGTGACGAACCTGTGGGACGCCTGCGGTGACGACGACTATCCGAACTTGCCAGCACGTGCGTGGACGCTCGGAGACTACGTTTCCGACCTGTTCGAGCATGGTGTGACCGCGTACAACAGTAACTACGTCGACTGGCACGTGAGTGAAGCCACACGCTGGTCGGTCCTGGCGCAGGACCGAGGCGTGCACCGGATTCCTCAAGCCGTTCGTCGCGCTATCTCACCCAAGCAAACCGAGACGCTGGCCGAGGATAAAGAGACGCGGGTCCAAGGCTCGATCGACATCATCGCGGAGTGCGACCTCGAGGGGCCCAAGTGCGACTCGCGGGTCCAGCTCGCGGCGCTGCAGGGCATCGCGGACTTCGCGCGCGCTCGCCAGCTTCCGTTGACCGTCGTGCTGTGGCCGACCATGCCCATCACCATGGCCGACAAGTCTCGGCGCGCCGTCGATCACTTCCGCGCGAAGATTCAGGAGCTCGCGCCCAGCCTGCACGCCGAAGTGTTCGACTGGAGCTATGCGAGCCCGCTGGTGGATGCCGATTTTCGCCCCGACTACGACCACTTGGAGCCGTGGGGTGACGAGAAGTTCGGCCGTTGGGCGATGCAGGGACCGCTGGCGAGCCAGCTGCGTAGCGAGCCCGAGCTCAGCCAGGGACAGCTGCCGGCCGCTCCGTGAGTCACACCCAGAGCGCCAGCCGAGCGACCCACACGAGCAGCACCGCAATGGCGAAGTAGAGCGAAAGACGATCGGCTTGCAGTCGCTCGATGGCAGCCATCACGGAGAGCCCTCGCGTCATGGCGTAGAGCGCGCCCGGAACGGCCAGGCAGGTCGCGACGAAGAGAAACGGGGCGAGCGGGTGAGCGCGAAATGCGGCGAGCACGTCACCGTCGGCCAAGTGAGCGAACGACGTAGTCATTCCGCAAGCGGGGCACGGCACGCCGAGCCAGGCGAGCATGCCGCACGGAGGCAAGCCCAGCTGTTCGTGGGTGCCGACTCCGCTGGGGGACGGCGTGAGCCAACGCGCAGCCGCCAGTACCGAGAGCGACGAGAGTAGCGCTGCCAGCCACGCCACACGATCCCACGCGCTGGCCCAGGAAGACGGCTGCGCGGGGCGGCCCATCAGAGCGCTTTCTGCACGCGTTCCCAGGCCTCTGACTGACGCGCCAGTTCGACCACCGTGATAGCTTCCGCCGCCGCGCGGTCAGTGCGCACCCGGGCGCGCACCAGCCGCTCGGTAATCGACTTGGCGAGCGTATACACGGTGGCGAGTTCGCGCCGTCCCGCGTGGAACGACCCCATGGAAAACACCCAGTCCATCGACCACAGGAGATCGGCCAACCAGTCGCGCAGGACCTCCTCCGAGCCGCGCTTCTTGCTGCGCGCCTCGGCCCGGTCGAAGGCAGCGCTCCAGGGCCGCGCCCCGAGCTCGAGCGAACTGCCGCCGTCTCTGGCATCGATGGCGTTGGCCATCCACACCATGGCCTCGCCATAGGCGGTACCGTCCTGCTCCTGTCGCATGAGCTTGCTGATCTCCGACCAGCGCTCGCCGTCCAGCTTGCCGAAAGGCTTGGCGTCCAGGGCGCGTACCGGGTCGACGTCGGTGGACGTCAGGAGGGGAAACAGCATGCGCTCGATTTCCAGGAAGCGTGCGAAGCCCACGTAGCGACCGGCCCCGAGCGGAATGCGGGGCCCGACCCGACCGTTCGGAGACAGGCGCCCGGCCGCGTCGAGCAGGGACGGCAGCGCGTTCTCGGGGGTGATGGCGGGACGCTCCCCCATGCTCCGGCAGGGGCAGCGGTGCTCGGTCGTGACCCGTCCCCCTTCGGGGGTCGCCACGAGCCCAAAAGGAAAACGGGCGCACCCCACCGGCTTGGCCTGCGCACCATGTCGCGCGTGGAGCTCACAGCCCCGCTGCGACCGAAGGACGCAAGCACCGCTCTCCTGAGTCCGAAACACGGGGGCCATCAGGTCCTTGTGGCGGACCAGGGAGCCCGGCTCGAGCAGCTCGACCTCCTGCTTTTCCTTGCGGGTCACCGGCCCGAGCGCATGGATGTCGGTGCAGCACAGGCCGTCGCCGAAACAATCGAATGCGGCGCCGGGCCGGACGAGCAGGGGCCGCGAACGCGGGTCTTTGGACAGGTTGGTGGACGCAGGCAGAGTAGGAGTGGGTTCGACAGCCACGCAGCGTGCTCTACACGAGCGGGGTGGCCGCGTAAAGGCCGCCTGGCCCCGGCTTCGCGCTCGATAACGTGTACGCCCCTCCCGGAGGCGTGTTACCGTGATGGCTTCCTGCCGCCATGGCTTTTCGCGCACCCCTACTCGGCTACAACACGAATGTCCGTCACAAGGGCAAGCTCTATCACATTCAGACCGAGGACTCGGGCGTAGGCCATCCGCACATCATCACGCATCTGTTCGCCGATGGCGGACGCATCGTGGCATCCAAGAAGACCAGCTACACCGAGCACGTCGGCAGCCAGGCCATGCAGGACACGGTGAAGAAGCTGATGCAGGCCCAGCACAAGGCCATGTTCATCGCGCTTCGCGACGGGGTCTACGACGAGGGCGGTCCCAACGACGCCGCGCGCGATCAGACTGGCACCCATAGCCTGGTCAACATGCCACCGGTCCCTGCGGACCCGGCCACGCTCGTGAGCCCTGCCTCGGCCAAGGCCGCCGAGGGCGATCGTCAGTCCCTGTACCAGGGCACCCGCGCGGCGGCGAAGATCAGCGAGACCCCGACCCCGCCCAAGGCACCTCCTTCGTCGCGCGCTCCGCGCTCCATCTTCGGCGGCGATCTGCTCAGCGAGAAGAGCCTCGACGAGGTGATCCTCTCGTACCTCGCTACCGACGAGCCCGAGCCCAAGCGCTGACGCGTCGCCCTCGAGGGCGCCGCCGGGTCAGGCCAAGATCTGCTGCAACTCGCTCGCTAGCAGGCTGCTGGGCCGCCGTTCGAGGCACGCGGGGCCACGTTTGACACGTGTGGTAGTGGGGTCTATCGTGCGCGACCCCAGAGGAGTTTCGCGATGAGCTTCAAGAAGAGCGTGCTGAGCCAGGGTATGAAACTGATGCAGGACCCGCGGATCATGAAGGTCCTGCAGGACCCGCGCGTGATGCAGGTCATGGCCAAGGGCTTCGAGCTCAAGGGCAAGGTTCAGCAGGACTTCGACACCCGCGTCGAGAAGATGGCGGACTCCCTGAACCTGGCGACCAAGGCCGAGGTTCGCGAGCTCAAGCGCACCATCCGCAAGCTCGAGCGCGACCTCAGCAAGAAGTCCGGCTGAGCGCGGACGACTCCGGTGGCTGGGCGCCGCCGCATTGCTGGGTCCACTCCCCGGGCCAACTGAAACCGGCTTCGACGACTAGCGCGGCGGTGGCGCGATGCTGGAGTTGCGCAACGGCTGTTCGAGGCGCTCCACGCGCGCGTTCAGCCACGTGCGTACCAGCGGCCAAACCGTGAAGGGCGCGTCGCGGCCGATGATCATATCGATGTGCCCCATCGGGAACTCGCGATAGGTCTTGTCGGGAGATTTGCTGCGCTCGAACACGGGCCGCACCGACTCCGGAGGCGCCAGCGCGTCTCGGCTGCCGGCGATCACCAACAGGGGCTTGTCACCGAGCTCGAACGCCAGGCCGTAGTCGACCAGGCCGTCGTGGCTCTTGAGCGCGTTCTCCGCGCCCATGCTCACGATACCCAGCGCGATGCCCATGCGGGTGTGCTCGAAAGCGGCGGCCAGGTTCTCCTCGAGAATCTCGGGCTCGATGCTGCCTGGTGCCCACGGGCGCAGGGGCAGCGGGATGTGACGCATGTCCCAGAACCGGCGGTTCTTGCGCATGTGGGCGCCGATGAGCTTGAGCGGGATCGGCGGATCGCCGTCGAAGATGCCTGTCAGGCGCACCCCGTAGAAGAGCGGCGCGACCACCCGCAGGAACACCGATCCTTCGCCGAAACGGTAGGGCGAGCCGATGGAGATGACGCCACCCACCTGTTCGCGCATGCCGCTGCCGGCGACGCAATAGCTGATCAGCCCGCCCATGGAGTGACCGATCAAGAACACCTGCGAATGGCCGGACAGCCTCAATACGCTGTGGATGGCGGCCGGTAGGTCGTCTCGGATGTAGTCGTCGAGGCCGGTGTCGTGCAGGGCCCCGAAGCGTCGCGAGCGCCCGCGCCCCCGCAGGTCCAGGTTGAACACGTCGTAGCCGGCGTTCGCCAGGTAGTTCACGAAGGAACGCGGCTTGGTATGCCAGGTGTAGCGATTCTGACCGAAGCCATGCACCAGGAGCACGGCAGCCTTGGTGGAGGTGCGGTAGCCGGCCGCCGCCGTGGGGTTGGCGAGACGCTTCCTCACCATGGCGATCGGATGGGAGCCTTCGCGGGTCGCGATGACGTCCTTGACGAAGCGCGCGCGCACGCCGGCGTCGATGTATTGCTCCACGATCTCCGTCTGGAGGATCATGTCGCTAAGGGTAGCAGTCTCGGCGGACTCACCGAGCAGTTTCGGTATCGGGTACAATCGAGGCGTGACGCCCTCGCACCGGTCCCGCGCGCTCGCGCTCGCCATGCTCTGCAGCCTGGCCGGGGCAGCGTCTGCGCGAGCTCAAGATGCCGTGGAAAGCCAGATACGAGAGATGCTGGCCATGGGCGTGGAATCGAGCCTGCCTCCGGCGGCGTACGCGGCCCTGGGAGCCTCCGGGACGCGCGCGCTGATCAGCGTGTTCGAGCGAACGGATGCCCCCCGTCATGTTCGCTTGCGTGCCCTCGGGGTGCTTTCGGCGCTCGATGACGAACGAGCCAGCGAGTACCTCGCGCGGTTGGTGGAGCTGCGCTCTTCGGCGCAGATGGAGGGGCTGGGGAACTTGCACCCGCTGCGCTCGCCGAGCGTGTTGCGCCGCGCGCTCCAGGGGTTGACTCGACACCCGGGCAAGGTCGACGCCAGCCGCGTGATGCCGCACCTCGCCCATCGCGACGCCACCGTGCGCGCGGCCGCTGTGCGTTTGCTCGCGAGCAAGCCCGAACCGTCGGTCACGCGAGCGCTGATGGGACAGCGCGAGCGGGAGCGTTCGCGCGAAGTGCTCGGAGCCCTCGAGATCGCCCTCAAAGATCGATCTGCTCTACCCGCAAGCCCTCCACCGGACGCCCCAGGAAGCGGCTCGCCACCTCGCTGAAGCGGCCCGGCATGTCCGTCACGAACATGGCCAGCTCGCCCTGGGCCGGCCGCTCGGGGCTCGTATTGGCCGCGAGTCCCCGTTCTTCCAACAAGTGTTGGAGTTCCTGGGCGGCCGCCTCGGCGCTGTCGACGATCTTGGTGTCAGGGCCGCAGAGCAGCTTGGCGCGCTCGTCGATGAGCGGGCGGAACAACGGGTAGTGCGTGCAGCCGAGGACGATGCTGTCCACCTGATGCCGTGCCAGCTGCCCGAGGTAACGGTCGATCACCAGCCCCGGGACCTCTCCCTCGACCCAACCTTCCTCGGCCAAGGGGACCAGGAGGGGCGCCGGCAGCGCGAACACCTCGCTGCGCGAATCGACGCTCGAGACGGCGCGGGGATAGGCCCCGGAGAGCACCGTTCCCCCGGTGGCGATGACGCCGATGCGCCCACTCTGGCTGGCCGAGACCGCGGCTCGCGCCCCCGGCTCGATGACGCCGAGCACGGGGATATCGAGCTCGACCCGCAACATGTCGAGGGCCACCGCGCTGACTGTGTTGCAGGCTACGACCAGCATCTTTATGCCGCGCCGCTGCAGGTGGCGTGCACAACTACGGGCATAGCGGAGCACGGTCTGGGAGCTGCGGGTGCCGTAAGGAACACGTGCAGTATCACCCAGGTAGACGAGATGTTCGTGGGGCAGGAGGTCGTAGATGGCACGGGTCACGGTCAGGCCCCCCAGGCCCGAGTCGAAGATGCCGATCGGTGCGTCGCGGTCCAATTCTGCCCACTCCCCAGGGTGTGTGATAGCGTAGGCCCCTCTATTCAGGCCCGGCGCTGATAGAATCTCGAATGTAGCGCGGATGGATGAACCTGCCCCCATACTGCTCGTTGCAGAAGCCGACGCATCGTCGCGGCCCCTGCGCCAGATCATCGAAGGACGCGGTCTCACGGTGGTCGGGTTCGAGCGTGCATCCCAGGTGCTCGAGCGCTTCCTGAAGCCCGCTGCGGCCATCGTGGCCGCGGTCGACCGCCGGACCGCCCCCGAGCTCGCCGCACTGCGCAGCCACGAGCTCTATCGCGACACCCCCCTCCTGCTGGTGTGGAACGAGAATCACACCGAGGCCCTGGCCTTGATGCACGCCTTGTCGGCCGAGGAGTTCGTGAGCGCCGGCAGCGCGGAGCTCGAGCTGGGGCCGCGCCTGGGCAAGCTGTTGCGCGCCGATCGCATGCGCAGGGAGCTCGTGCGCAAGCAGCGCGATGCCCAGCTCGCGAGCGAGCTCACGCGCACGCTGGCCTCCGCCGTGGACTTCCACGACATCCTCTTCACCGTGGTGCGCCGCATCGCCGAAGTGGTGCAGATCGATCGCGTCTCGGTGGTGCTCACGCCGCACGACGAGCCGGACCTGGGGTACGTCATCGCAGCCAGCGACGATCACGGGGTCGTGAACCTCAAGCTGAGCCTCGCCAAGTATCCGGAGATTCAGCAGGTCCTGCAGACCAAGGACGTGCTCACCATCAACGACGTGGCGACGCACCCGGTGCTCGACGGCGTGCGCGCCAGCGTGGCAGCGGTATCGGCGCTGTCGTTGATCCCCATCCGCTGGCAAGACCACGTGATCGGCGTGCTGTTCCTGCGCACGCTCGATCCGAACCACAAGCTCAGTCGCGATCAGCTAGAAGTCTGCACCATCATCGCCAACGCCACGGGCGCGGCCCTGCGCAACGCGCATCTGATGCAGAAGCTTCGCCACGACCACCGTGAAGCGCAAGCCGCGCAAAACCAGGCCGAAGAGGCCGCCGAAAAGGAGCGCACCCTCGCGCTCGAGCTGCGCAAGAGCAGGGACTTCCTGGAGTCGCTCATCGAAGCCAGCGTCGACGCCATCGTGGCCGCAGACCTCAACGGCACCATCATCCTCTACAACAAGGGCGCCGAGCGCATCTACGGGTACAAGGCCGAGGACGTGCTGGGCAAGCTGCCGGTGACGCGGCTGTATCCCGAGGGCGTGGCCAAGGAAGTCATGCGCCGCATCCGCTCCCACGAATACGGCGGCACGGGCCGTCTCGAGGGCATGCACAGCGCGGCGGTGGACAAGGATGGGAATCTGATCCCCATCTCCCTGTCGGCGGCGATGATCTACGAGCACGGAAAGCCCAAGGCCACGGTCGGGATCTTCATGGATCTGCGGGAGCGCTTGCAGGTGGAGGAACGCCTCGCGCAGGTCCAGAAAAAGCTCGAAGTGAGCGAGAAGCAGGCTTTGTTGGCGGAGCTCGCGGGCACGGCCGCGCACGAGCTCAACCAGCCCCTGACCAGCGTGATGGGCTATGGCGAGCTGCTGATTCGCAGACTCGCCCCCGGTACTCCCGAGCGAAACGCGGCCCAAGTGATCATGCAGGAGGCCGAACGCATGGCCAACCTGGTGCGCAAGATCGGCAAGATCACGCGCTACGAAACCAAGTCTTACGTGGGCGAGCAGAAAATCCTGGACCTCGATCGCGCCGTCGACGAGGAGCCCGAGTCCGAGCGCTGACGCTCTTGAGCCGATGAGAGTGGCCCTATGAAAGCCAAAACTGCCGAGCGAAGCGAACCTCCTCAAGTCACCTCCCTGGTGACTTCGCTCAAGAGCCCTTCGCTCGACGAAGTCTTGAACGAGTTCCTGTCGCTGAGTCGAACGGTCAGCCTGGAGATGCACGACGAAGAGATCGTGCACGCCTACGTGAGCTCCATGCTCAAGTTGTTCCCGGGTAGGCTGTTCGCCCTGCGTCTGTTCGAGCCCGACACGGGAGAGCTCTCGTTGGTCTACGCCACGGGGCGCCTGCGCAGTGACCGCCGCGACACCGTGTACGTGACCACGCGGGCCCTCGAGGAGCAGGGCCTGAGCGAGCCCATCCCGCTGGCGGTGCTCGAGATCACGCCGCGCTACGTGCCCCTGTTCCACCAAGACGCCGAGGGCTTCGACGTGGCCATCGGCAACGGGCGCCGGGTGATCGGCGTGCTGGCGGTGGAGTACGTGCCGGGACAGGCCATGGGCGAAGAGGATCCGCCGCGCATCGTGCCGGTGGCGCTGCAGCTCTCGGCGGCCCTGCGCAACGCGCGTCTGTTGCGCGAGTCGATGTACCTGCGCGATTACCTCACCAAGCTCCTGGAGCACGCCAACGCACCCATCTTGGTGATCGGACGCAAGCGCGAGATCCGCGTGGTGAACCGCGCGCTCCTTTCACTCACCGGGTTCCGGCGCGACGAGCTCATCGGTCGTGACTTCACCAGCCTGCTCGACGACGAGGAGCGCTCGCGACTGCTGCCTGTGTTGATCGCCGCGTTGCGCGGTCAGTCGGCCACCGGGGTCGAGGTGCGCGTCCCGAGCAAGCGCGGCGGGGCAGCGCGTCTATTGATGAACACGGCTTCCGTGCTCAGCGCAGACGGTGAGGTAGAGGGCGTGATCGCCATCGGTCGCGACCTCACCGAGATCCGCGAGCTCGAGCAGCGCATCGTGCACGCCGAGAAGCTGGCCACGGTGGGGCAGCTAGCCGCCGGCGTGGTGCATGAGCTGAACAATCCGCTCACCAGCATCTCCGTCTACAGCGACTACCTGTTGAAGCAAGCCGAGCAGCAGAGCGCCGCCAGCGGCGTGAAGAGCCCAGACGCACACAAGCTGCGGCGCATTCACCAGAGCGCCGACCGCATCTTGAAGTTCACGCGCGAGCTGCTCGCCTACGCTCGCCCTACCCCCGAAGAGCCGCGCTTCCTCGACGTGGCGCAACTGATCAGCAGCTCGCTCGAGTACTGCGACTACTTGATCACCGAGCGCGGCGTAGTGGTGAGCGTGGACCTGAGCGACTCCCTGGGGCCCATGCTTGGCGTGGCGGGACAGCTGCAGCAGGTGTTGGTCAACTTGATCACCAATGCGTGCCAGGCAATGCCGGAAGGCGCGGGCAACCTGCGGTTCTCGGCCCAGCCGAGCGACGACGGAAACGACGTCCAAATTCGGGTCACCGACAACGGCTTCGGAATCGCGCCCGACCACCTCGAGCGGATCTTCGAGCCCTTCTTCACCACCAAAGGGGAAGGTCACGGTACGGGCCTGGGTCTATCGATCGTGCGCAACATCGTGGAATTGCACAACGGGCGCATCGAGATCGAGAGCCAGCTCGGCAGCGGCACTACGTTCGTGCTCACCTTTCCCTCCCGCAACTTGGGGCGGGAGTACTCGCCACAGGGCGACTAGGCCGGAATGAAACCCGTGCTCCGGAGGTTGGTCACGGCGATGGAAAAGAACTCGAAGGCTAAGATCTCGCGTGCGCTTTGTTTTGCTCGCGGGCGGACCCGCCCGCTTCGACTGATCGGCCTCGCGCTTGCTCTTCCCCTTGCCGCGGCGACCGCCGGCGCCTCCCCGCCCTCGGTGGCGGAGCAGAGCCCGGTGGCCACGGCGACCCAACTCGGAATGGCGTTCTCGCAGGTAGCCGAGCGCGTCTCGCCAAGCGTCGTCAGCATCCAGGTGGAGGTCAACCGCCCCCAGGCGCAGAGCTTTGGTTTCGGGTTCCCGTTCGGCCCTGCCCCAGATCGCGGCATTCAGCGCGGCGGCGGCTCCGGCGTGGTGCTCACGGCGGACGGCGGCATCCTCACCAACAACCACGTGGTCGAGAATGCAACGCGCATCGTGGTGGCACTGCAAGACGGACGACGCTTCCCGGCCAAGGTCGTCGGAGTCGATCCAGCCACGGATCTGGCGGTGCTGCGCATCGACGCCAAGGGGCTGACGGCGGCTCGTTTCGGAGACTCGGACGCCGCCCAGGTCGGCCAGTGGCTGGTTGCCATCGGCTCGCCGTTCGGGCTCGACTACTCGGTGACCACGGGCGTGTTGAGCGCGAAGGGTCGCGGCGGCTTCAACGCCAACGAGATCGAGGACTACCTGCAGACGGACGCCAGCATCAATCCAGGCAACTCGGGCGGGCCGCTGGTGAACCTGCAAGGTGAGGTGCTCGGCATCAACACCATGATCATCGGGCACGCGAGCGGCATCGGCTTCGCCATTCCCTCGAACCTGGCTCGCCGAGTCAGCACGGAGCTGCTGCAGAAGGGCAACGTGTCCCGCGCCTGGATCGGCGTGTCCTATCAGGAGCTCACGCCCGAGCTCGCCTCGAGCTTCGGTGTGCAGCGCACGCGCGGCGCCCTGGTGAACGAACTGGTGCCCAACGGACCGGCGGCCAAGGCGGGCATTCGACCCGGCGACATCCTGCTCGAGATCCAGGGCCGTGAAGTCCGTGAAGGGCGAGACCTACTGCGCGCGGTGCTGCAGTATCCGGTGGGGCAGACACTCAACGTCACGGTGCTGCGCGACGGACAACAGAAGAAGCTCACGCTCGTGACGGCGGAGCGCCCCGGAGAGAACCACGAGGCGCGCGCCAACGGTGCGCGGAAGCAGCGCGGAAGCAACGGGGATGCGGGCGTGGCAGGGGCAGCGTTGGCTGCGCTCACGCCGGAGCTGGCGAGGCGCATCGACTACAGCGGCCCGGGCGGCGTGGTCGTCACGGGCGTAGCGCCAGGGTCGGCGGCCGATCGCGCGGGGCTCACGCGCGGCGACGTGATCGAAGAGGTCAACCGCAAGGCCGTGCAGAGCGAAGCGCAGGTGGAAGAGGCGCTCTCCAAGGGCAAGGCGCTGCTCAAACTGCACCGCCAGGGGGGCACGTTCTTCGCCGTGTTCGGCGAGTAGCCGAAGCGTTTCGAGTGCGGGTCTTGGTCTCGGCGTGACCTTCGATCCGCCGTTTGGTTGGCCGGCGTGACCATGGGTCCGCCGGCCAAACGCGCTCTAGCAGATCAGAGTCGCTCGAGCGTGACCTCGATGGCAGCATCCTTGCCCACCACCTGATACTTGGGACGCAGCCCGGGCAGGAAGTCCACCGTGAGCTCGGCGTAGTCACCGCGATTCAGAATCATCGCGCGCGCCACGGCCCGGTGCGAGGTCGCGATGGGACTGGCCCGATCGAGCGCCAGTCGACCCGGGACACGCACAGTGAAGCCGTCGTCGCGACTTTCTCCTTCGACGCTGTCGACCGGGCCGCTCATGCGCAGGGAAAATGTGCGCCCGTTGGGCACGTCGGCTTCGCCAAAGCTGAGACTGCCTGGCTGATTCGCGGGGGCTGCCGGATCGGCAACGGGGAGCGTGGGTAGCGCGGCTCCGGGCTGCGCCGCCGTGGGCTCCTGGCCGAGCACGGCCGGAGCGGAGCTCGGCTCGGTGGCAGCGGGCGCGGCAGGGGCGTAGCCGTTGGGTGCAGGCGTAGTGGCCTCGAGCCCGGGATCGCGACGCACGCGGATGCGATCGGCGCCAGAGCGTGGTGCCAGCGCGTACACGCCGAGTGCGATGCCTGCCGCGGCCAGGCCGATGGCGAGCCAGCGCGAGCCCTGGCTCTTCGTGGGCTTGCCGGTGGCGGGTTCGGGCGTGCGCGCAGCGGCGGCCGAGCTGCGCTGGACGCGCGGGGCCGGAGCGGTTGCGCGCTTGGCCGCAGAGGGCTTGCGAAGCTGAGCAAAGCGGGCCTTCTGGGCGGACACCAGCAGGCGCACACGCGCGAAGAACACGGCGAGCTTGGACTTGGCCTCAGGCCAGTGGGCATCCCGCAGCTGAGACGTCTGTCCGCGAAAGCCGCCCGCCCACCCCTTGAGCATCGGAACCAGGCGAGCCCAGCGGGCGGTCAGCCAGGCGAGCCACGTCTTGGCGAACGCGATGAGCTGCGCAGCAGCCGGGACGGCCGTCGGCAAGAGATCGGGCTCGGTGTCCGAGCCAAGGCTCGGTTCGGATGCGTCGGCAGACGTCGTCTTGAACTCGACGGTGGCTTGCGACGCGCGAGGCTCGGGCTTGCGCGCGGCGACCGGCACCACCATGGGCGCGGGATCGACTTCACGTGCGACAGGCGCAGGTGCGGCCTCTCGCACCATGGGTGCAGGTGCAGGTACGGCGACCTGGGAGAGCTCGATGGGAACCACCACCTCGCGAACTTCGGCCTCGGCGTCGAGCAAGATACCGAACACCAGCGTCGGCACATCGAGAGCACCGTGACGCAGCTCCACCGATCCGATGCGACCCCGCCGGGTGCCAATGCCGGGCACGTCGATGGACACACCACGGCCGAGCTTCAGGAAGTTCAGCTCCTGCTCGAGCACGATGCTGCCATGGTCAGCGAACAGGACGTCGGTCTCCACCGGCGCGCCCACGCCGTCGATGCACATGTTGGCCACCCGCGGCAGCTGCGGCTCTGGAGCGGGCTCCTCCCACAGCTCGGGCTCCACATGGCGGCGGATCGCCGTGGCGCTCTTGGTGTCCAGCTCCAGGAAGCGCATCCCGAACGCGCCGTCGTGATCGCTCTGCCAGTGCGCCCAGACGACCTCGCCCTCGGCGCGCACCCGCTCGCCCTCGGGCGAGCAGCGGAACTGGCACTTCAACTTTGCCCCGACCGGAGGCACGAAGGCTGCGCGCATGGCCAGACCGCCGGGGCTCAGATCGAGTCCGTCGGCTTCCAGCACCTCGCTACCATCATCGCTGCGCAGCTCGATCAGGGCATCGAGCGGCACCCGCTCTTCCCTTCGCCCGCTGTGGACCGCAGTTTCCATACTTCTCCTTCGAGAACCATCGCCGGCCGAAGACAGAACCCCGGCCCATAGGCCTTGATCCCAGAATGTCTCCAGCGGGTCCAGTTTTCGGCGTCGCCTCGCGGGCCCGAACGGCGTGCCGGCCGTTCTCTTGACCTTTGGCGGATCGCACGCGAAACGTGGACGCGATGGCGGTCAAACTCGTGGTTCGCCACCCGGGTAGCTCGGGTGAACGGGGCGAGGTGAGCTTTGAGTTCGAGCAGGTGCGGGTCGCCATCGGCCGCAGCGCGGGGGCCGACGTGCGCCTGCCGGGCCTGACCGTCAGCGAGCTGCACGCCACCCTGGAGCTGCAAGGAGGGCAGGCGCGGCTGCGGGACGAGGGTTCCACCAATGGGACACGAGTCAACGGCGTCGCCCTGGTGCCCACTCGCCCGCGCAGCCTGATCACCGGCGACGTGATCGAGATCGGTGACTTCAGCATTGCCTTTAGTAGCGGCCCCCTCCTGGGCGTCGCCACCTCGCCCGAACGCACGGCGTCCCTGGCGCGCAGGCTGCTACAGGAGCTGGCCGATCCCAGCTCGGAGGCCCGAGCCGCGCATTTCTTGCGCATCGCGCAGGGCCCCGATCAGGGCACCCTGATCAACTTGGCCGAGGCGCCGAGCAGGCTCGTGATTGGACGTGGGGAGGAGGCCGGCCTCGTGCTGCGCGATCCCGACGTATCGCGCGAGCACCTGGAGATCTGCTGCGACCTCGACGGCGCAGTGGCGCGCGACCTGGCCAGCAAGAACGGGCTCGAGGTCAACGGCAAGCGGCTACGCGAACGTCGCCTGCGGCACGGCGATACCCTGCGCCTGGGGGCCACGGCCATCGTCTACGAGGATCCTGCCGAACAAGCTCTCCGCGGCCTGGAGGGGCAGCCGGACCAGCTGATCACGCGCACGCGCGAGAGTGCGCCGGCCGCGACCGCCGAGAGCGCGCCCAGCGCAGCCTCCGAAAGCGCGTCCCCCTCGGGCCTACCGGCTGCCAGCGCGCCCGCGCGTACGCAGGTCCCCAAGACCGCCAGCACCGACCTGCTCATCTATGGTCTGGCCGCCCTGATCCTGGTGGCGAGCCTGGCCGGCCTGGTGTGGCTGTTTCGCTAGCGGTCCTTGGCCACGTAGTCCGAGCTCACCGACACCTCCGGGCGCGCCTTGAGCCGCGTCTTGGAGCCGAAACCACGTGCGGACTCCTTGTACTCGTTGGCGTTGGAGGCGCTGGTATCGCGCTTCTGCACGCTGCGCTCGGACTCGACCTCGCCCACGAAGCGGTTCACGTCGCTGGCCTTGGCCGCCACGGCCGAGGCGGCGGGCTGGCTCGAGCGCTCGCCCCGCTGTGTGAGAGCGTCGAGCGCAGCCGCCTCGACCAGGCTCTTCTGGAATAGGCCGAACACCTTGGAGCTGGCGAACCAGCGCACGCTGCGCACGGAGCCGTCGAGCGCGTAGGCGAGCCCGACGAGGGCCTTTTCCTTGGGCGCACTCGCGAGCGCTCCCTCGATGCCGCGCGCGAGCTTCTGCTTACTCGCATCCACGTCGCCTGCGTCGACCGTGGCCATGAGGGTGCCTGACGGCGCGCTCTTTTGATGCGCCCCGTTCAACTTGCTCACCTTGTTCCAGACCTCGCTCTGGTTCTGTTGGTACTGCGCGGCGCGCCGCACATCGCTGGTGGCGATCGCCTTGGTGGCGACGAACTTGCCGCCCGTGGTCGCGCCTTCGCGCTTGCTCTCCCAACGCCCCTGCTCGACGCAAAACGCATCTACCGCCACGCTCTTGTTCGGCTCGATCACGAAGTCTTGCCCGATCTGTCGGTCTTGCTTGCCTCCCTTGACCAGGGTGCCAGCCAATACGTAGATCGCGCGCTTTCCGCGGTTCTTCACTACCAGCTTATTGACCTCGCCGCCGTTCACTTCGCGCACCTCGGCCGCGCCGCGTGCGAGGGCTTCGTCCAGGGTGGTGATCTCGCCGAGATCCGTTTCTTGGCTCGCGAATAGCGGAAAGACCGTGAGGTTCTCCACACTGGTGCCCGCGCCCACCGCGATGCCCTGGGCAACCAAAGGGTCGCTCTGTTGAGCCGAAGCTCCGAAGGCGCTCAGCCAGAGCGCGCAAGTCACCCACCACACCAAGCTCAGCTTATGCGACATACGAACCTCCCAAAGACGCCGCCCGGCCCCCGAATGCCCTCGGGTCTGCCCGTGAACCCCACCGACGCACGGACCGCGCGAAGGATCTATCGAGGCGAACTCCAGCCGATCGAAAGCCAGGGGCGGTCGAAGCTCACTCCAGGTACACCGACCACACGGGCAGCTTGGAGCGCTCGACGATCAGGCTCGGCAAATCCGCCCAGGCGCGGGCATGTTCCAGCACCCAGGCGTCGGAGGAAGCGACCACCTCGGCCCGCTGCACCAACTCCTGGTCCACGCGTTCACTGAGCTCGCACGTGAGCTCGAGGCCGGCCTGCGCCGCGCTCGCCTCGCACAGACCGCGCAGCCGCCCGCTATTGGCCACCGGCTTGTCGAACAGCACCAACACGTTGCCGACGCCCCATCCCAGTAGCGCATCCACCAAGAGCGCCAAGGCTGGCTCGGTCTCGCTGACGCGCCGATAGGTGCCGTGCACGCTGGCCAGATCCCGCCGCGCGCCGTCGCGACCCACGAAGGTCGGCCCGCCCGAGAGGATGACCTCGAGCGTGATCGAGCAATTGAATCCATCGATGCCGAGCTGGGCTCCCCGCAGACTAACCGCGTCCACCTGTCGGTCCCGCCGGGCCCGCACAGCGCCTTCGCTGCATGCCGCGCGCAACACGGCCTCGCGTTGACGCGTGGTGAGCTGATGCTTGTCTCCCACCAGCTTGAGCGCGGCGCGCTCACTATAGGCTCTGCCCAGAAGCCAGCTCAGCTCTTCGGTCGCGTCACGCAAGCTCGCATGGTGCTCGCTCGCGAAATCGCGCGCGTCATCCGGATGGGCACCGCGGTGCTGGCGTCTATCGGGCACGCTGCCTGGTGGCCACGCTGTGGCCTCGCGAGGATTCGAGTGATGTCAGGTGACGTTGCGCTCGTAGAGGATGCGCAGACCTTCGAGCGTGAGGTTCGAGTCAGTGACCTCGATGCTCTCCGACTCGGGGGCAATCAACACGGCGAGCCCGCCGGTGGCGATGACCTTGCAGGGATAGCCGAGCTCGGTCTTCAGGCGCGCGACCACGCCGTCCACGAGGCCCACGTAGCCGAACACGATGCCCGACTGCATGGAGTGCACGGTGTTGCGCCCGATGGCACGCGGTGGCTTCACGATCTCGGCGCGCGGCAGCTTGGCAGCTCGCGAAAACAGGGCCTCGGCGCTGATCTGCATGCCCGGCGCGATGACACCGCCGAGATACTCGCCCTTGTTGGAAACGCAATCGAAGGTAGTTGCCGTGCCGAAGTCGACCACGATGCAGCCCTGCCCTTCGGAGACCGTCTCGTACGCCGCGATGGCGTTCACGATGCGGTCGGCGCCGACCTCGCGCGGGTTCTCGTAGAGGATCGGCATACCGGTCTTGATACCGGGACCCACCACGAGCGGCTTGTGACCGAAGGCGCGCTTGAGCGCGTTGTTGATCGGGTCACTCAGCGCCGGCACCACGGACGCCACGATGCTGGCCACCACACGCTCTTTCTGCACTCCAGCCAGGTTGATGAGGCTGATGATGAGCACGTGGTACTCATCGACCGTGCGTCCCTTGGACGACTCGATGCGAAAGTTGTGCACGAGCTCTTTGCCATCATACAGGCCGAGCACGGTGTTGGTATTGCCGACATCGACGACAAGCAGCATGGCGCTGGTAGTAGCCCGCGTCAGCCTGCTCGGCCACTCGGGCCGAGGGACGCACGCCGCGGGCCCTCGAGCGGGCCCGTTTGAGCGGCGGTCATCGAAGCGAGCCCTCTCGGGCGCGCGAACTGAAAAGAAGCGAGTCCTCGGCCGCGCGAGCGAAGATCAGCGTGGACGCAGCGAAAGCGAGGCTTCGAGTAGGTCGCCGAAGTTCTTCGGTGCTTCGATGCGCGGCGAAGAGACCACCTTCATGACGGGCTCGGCGCGCGAGAGCAGTGGTGCTTCCACGCGCGCGCTCGGCGCGGTGAGTGGAGCCTCGACTGCAGCGGCGGTTTCGAACATGGGCTCGGGCGTGCCGACCAGGGTCTCGACCGACGGCTCGCGCTCGAGTGCCTTGACTGCGGGAGCAGGCGGCGGCTCCTTCGCACTCGGTGGCACGGGCGCCACCGAAATCGGCGCGGGCACCGGCGCCACCGAGGCCGGCGACGTCACGGGCGGAGCAGACGGCGTAGGCAACAGATCGTCAGCGGTCGGCGCCTTGGAGCGCGCGGTCGCGCCCGCGGAAGCAGGTGGCGCCACAGGAGCGGCTTGCACCACGGCCGGAGCTGCCTCGAACGCAGCCGGCCCGACATCGTCGAGGGTGAGCGGTGCGACCGGTGCGGGCGGCTCGGGCAAGCTGACCGTGACCTGGCGTAGGTCCTGGATGGTCTTCGCGACCGCTGCCTCGCTGTTAACCGGCACCACACTGACAGCCGCTGGCGCCGCGCTGCTAACGGCGACAGGCGTACTCAGCGGACGCAGACGCGGTGCGGCCTTGCGCTCCTGCACGCGGGCCAACAACGACTTGAGCTGTTCGATACGCGCGGCACTCATGCGTTGCCCTCCGGCGCGAGACGCGAAATCACTTCGGCCACGGACTTGCCTTCCTTGGTCCAGGTCCACACGGTTTCAGCGATGGTCGGGTGCACGATGACGAAGCGCCCCTGCTCGTGCGCGGGCACGCAGGCGACATCGCGACCGCCCAGGCTGGTGAGCATGCCGCCCAGCAGCGCGGCCAATCCGAGGCGCTCGGCGTCCAGCTGCGGTGCGCCTTCGAGGTGCAGCACCAGGGCCTTGCCCCAGCGTTCCAGCGAGAGCGTGCCCCAGCCGAGCAAGGCCAGCGTGCCGCTCGCGTGGGCCACCACGGCCTCCGGCGTGGCCGCGCGGACCTCGTCGCCGAGCGAACGTGCCGCGTCGTCGCCGATGCGCTTGCCGAGCATGCGGATGGAGGTGAGATCCCCGTGGCGTGCCGCCGTGGTCACCAGCGGACCGAGCGTGTCTGCGGACAGCATGAGCACGCGTTCACCGTGCCGGGTATGCACTGCTCCGCGCGCCAAATCGAATGCGTAAAACGCCCCTGGGTCGAAGCCCCGCGATTCAGTCATTGCTTCGATGTAGAAGCCAACTGCTGAAAATGTCAAATCTTGCGGGAGAGGATCGCACAACTTGAAGCGGCGAGAACTACACACGCGCACAGGCCCCCTCGGTGTGGCTCGCGTGAAGCCTTTCACGCATCCCACACGTCAGGTCTCCATGCGAATGCGAAACGATTTGCTCGCGGGCGGCCTGGCCCGCTTCGACCGCCTGCTCGGCCGACTGCTCCTGCTGGCCTGTGCCTGGCTACCTCGGCCGGTCGAGGCGCAAAGTTTGATCAAGGGAGTCGACGAGTGGGCCGAAGCCACCACCAAGAGCGCCGCCCCCAAGTGGGCGGGGCCGCGCGTCGTGTTTCCCACCCCCCAGCCCAGGCCTGCCTCCATCGGAAGGCTCACCTCGCTCCTGTGGCCGCTCGACGTGCACCTCGCCGCGGGGGTCCCGCTGGCGCGCGGTCAGGCGGTCCTGGAGGCCGGTGAAGAGGCCCTGGCGATCCTCGCGACCACCGGCTGGCTGGGGAACTTCGGTGACGGCGGCATGGGTGGTACGGGAGGCTACGACCTCTACGTCACGCCCCAGGCCAGTCACGGCGCCGACGCCTTCCTCGACGCCACCGAGCCCATGTGGGGCCTCGACGGCGCGCGCGCCTTCGGCGTGGTGGACGCCCGCGTGCCGAGCGACCGCATCGCAGCTTGCACCACCCAAACCCTGGCCGAGACCCTCCTCTACCAGCTCGACCCCGCCGAGTCGGCGAGCGCGCGCCAGAGCACCGGCGCGTACCTGAGCTGGCTGGTCACGGGCGACCTCGGCTGCGACGACGAGGAGAACGGGCGGCGGGCCGACCCTCGACTCGCGGCGCTCGGCCCGGACGCCGGGGGCCGTGGCGCCGAATGGTTGGTGCAGCTCGGTCATCGTCAGGATCAGAACCGCGGCCACTTCATGCGAGACATGTGGCAGTTCGCGCGGCAGCGCACCTGGGAGGGCACCGGCCTGCGCGCGAGCCCCGACTTGTTCGAGGTGATCGCCGCGGCGCTGGGTAACGAGGACGAGCAACTCGAGAACGTGGCGAGCGAGTTGGCCGATCAGCAAGCGCTGACGTGGCTGGACGATCCTCCACCGCAGCCCGCACTCAACAAAAAGGGCATTCGCAAGGTCGCTCCCCCACCATGGACGGCACTCAAATGGAGCACGCTGCCAGCCCGCCTGCCCTGGGTAGATGGAGTGCAACCGCTGGGTGGCCAGTACGCGTTGATCGACATCGACCAGCCGCTGGCCGGCGGGGAACGCCTACGCGTATGGTCCCACGGTGAGTTCGGGACACGCTGGGCGCTCTCGCTATTGGCCCTCGATGGCGAGCGCCAGGTGATTGGCCGCATCACCGCCCCGCCGCGCAAGAACCCGAACAGCTTCGCCACGCTCGAGCTGATGCCCAACACCCGCCAGGTCCTGATCGCCGTGACCAATGTGGCCGACGGCATCCCCGATGCCGACGACGGCGCTCCGTTCGAGCAGTTCGGTGTGGCCCTGACCATCGACCGCGGTGGCGACGGTGCGATGTCCGACGCGCTGCTGCCCTAGCGGAGCAAGCGACGAGTCCGCCGCACTGGCGAGCGCGCTCCCTCTTCTCCGCTCGCGCCAAAGGGCGCGCCTCGACTCTAACGACCTGCTGCAGGCCAGCTGCGTCGATCGCCGATCACCCGCGCCGGCACGCCACCGACCACGGCCCAGTCGGGCACATCCCGTGTCACCACGGCACCTGCACCCACCACGGCGTGATCTCCGATGCGCACCCCATCGGTCACCGTGGCCTGCGTGCCGATCCAGACGTCTGCGCCCACCACGATGCCCTTGGAGCTCACGGGCTGCTCTCGGATCGCGCGCGCTGCGTCGAGACCGTGGTCGAAGGCAAACAGGGAGGCGCGTGCCGCGATGCGCGTGCCATCACCGATCTCGATCCCGCGCCGACCGCCATCCAGGGTGGCGTAGGGATTCACGCTAACATGGGCGCCGAGCTTGACCGGGCCGTGCACGAAGGCATGGGCAGCCACGCTCGCGGAGGCGCCGACCACCACGGCCCGCCGCGGTTCGGCGAACAGCGCAGCCTCCTCCGCGACGAAGCAGGTGGGGTGAAGCTCGAGCGCCTCGAGTGTGAGCAGGTTCGCATGGACCTCACGCTGCCAGGCTTCGGCCCACGCGCGCACCTCGGCCGAGGCTTCGAAGTAGAGCCACGGCATGAAGGCCATGCGGCGCTTTTGCTGGGCGCGTAGCTGGGCTTGACGGTCCATCCCGGGGGCGTAGCACCCACCCCGCCTTTTGCCCTCACATCACCGGGGACGTGTCTCTTGGCCAGGGTGACCGCTTGACCACGGTCCAAGCAAAAGGAGCGTCGATGTCTGGAGGACGAGCGGCCGCAATCGTATACCTTTCGATTCTCATGCTGTTTGCGTGCAGCACTCCTGCCAGGCCCATCTACCCTGAACGACGAGCTGGCCGTGGCGACAGCTGCCTGACGTTGAACGAGTGCCAGGAGCCCCTGCTCTGCATCGCGGGTCGCTGCCTCGACGTGGATCTCGAGCTCGAAACGACGGGCAGGCAATGTGCGGCAGTGGAGTGCCTCGAGACGCGCGACTGCTGCCCGCCTCCGCCGCTACCCACGATGCAACACTGCGAGGCCCAGGCGGCCCTGTGTACCGACGGAAACCCGCTCTGCCTGCAGGCCGCCCGCCAACCCTGCGAGTGCTCACGCGAATGCCAGGACTACTGGTGCGCCGACACCGAGCCTCCGTTCGGCGTGGTGCAATGCACGGAGGATTGGCAGTGCGGTGGCGCGGTCACCTGTGTGAACGGAGTCTGCACCGAATGCTCTGCCGACCCGGACTGTGGCCCCGGCTACACGTGCACGCGCAACCGCTGCGTTTCCGGATGCACACGGGACGAAGAGTGCGGCGCGCTGGCTCGCTGTGACTCGGCGCGCTGTGTGTACCGGCCCTGTGTCAGCAACCTCGAATGCGTCAACGTGTTGGGGGTGCGCGACGCCGAGTGCCGCGAGGGCACGTGCGGAGTTCCGTGCGAAGACGACGGTGCGTGCGTTGCGTTGGGCCCAGCGAGTCAGTGCGTCGCCAGACTGTGTCAGTCCACGGGCTGCCAGCAGAACGCGGATTGCGCAGGCCGCCCACCCGCGGGCGTTGGGTTATTGTCGGTGTGCCTCGACACCGCCGAAGCCTTGCGCGCGATGGAACACTACGCACCCGGCGGATCGAACGGGTGGACGCAGGGAGCCGTGCCGTGAAGTTCTGCCTTTTCTCGCTCCAGAAGACACGCTTCGACTCGAAGGCGAGCGTCGCCATCGGCTTGTTCTTGGCGGCGACGTACACCGCACGGGTCGAAGCCCAGTCGCATGAATCGCACAATTCCGAGGCGATTCCAGGCTTGCCCGCGGCTGCCTCCTTGTCCGAACCTGCACGCCCGCCCCCATCCCCCTCCGCTGACTACGAAGCCGCCCTCTCCGAAGCGTTGGAAGCGCACGCGCGCGGTGACTACGGCCAGGCCCGTATTTTCATGGAGCGGGCGCACGATCTCGAGCCGAGCGCCCGCACGCTGCGCGGCCTCGGCATCGTGGCGTTTGCCCAGGGGCGACACCTGGACGCCATTCGGTACCTGGAGGCCGCACTCGCCTCACCCGACAAACCGCTCACTGCGGAACTGCGAATCAGCGTCGAGGAGTTGCTCGCCCACGCCTGGGGCCAGGTCGGGCGCCTGGAGATTCTGGTGGAACCCGAAGGCCGATTCCTCGTGGACGGTCTGGCTCCGGATTTTTATGGACCCAACACCGTCGTGCTCCCCCCAAGCACGCACCTCATCACCGCCCAGGCCCACAAGCGCGCCGATTTCGTGCTCCCTCTCGAGATCAAAGCAGGAGAGCGGCGAACCATTCAGATCGTGCTCGCGCGTCCCACTCCACCCGTGGTGATCGAACGAGTGACCGACGCCCCTCGTCCATCCGGGCGCGAGTTCTGGACCAAGCGCAAGCGACGTGTCGCGTGGCTCTCGGGGGCCGCGTTCGTCGGTGCCGGCGCGGCAGTCTATGGGGCGGCCTACGCCCGGCTCAACCATGTGGTCCAGCGCTGCGAAGACATGGCGGACGGTGAGTGCACGTCGAAGCGCGCGCGTCAGCTCTATGATTCGGAGCACATCGCGCAGCTGGGCATCACTGCGGCAATGCTCGGCGGCGTAGGCCTACTTACCTGGCTGTCGGCCGCGGCACTGGAAATTTGGGGCGGAGCCAAGTCCGATGCCACACCGCCGCGCGCCAAGCTGATGGTGGGACCGAGCTCGGTGTCCCTACGCAGCAGCTTTTGATGCCGCCCTCGGCGCCGCCTCCTTAGGTGTCGCTGTCGGTTAGGCCCGCCTCGCGCACCCACTGAGTCAGCCGCTCCTTGAGCACCTGAAAGCGCTTGCGATACCGAGCGGCGGCCTTCTTGGGCTCGTCTGTGTCCCCGAAGACCTCGGCGATTTCCAGCCACTCGAGTCCCCTGTCGACGCGCAGCGTGAGCAAAGCTTGTTCGTCCGGATCCAGGCGGTCGCGCAACTCGGCGAGCTTTTGCTTGCTGTCGGTCGCCAGGTAGGTGGCGGTTTTGCTGCGCACCTCGGCGACCAAATTCGTCATCAGCTCTGCGTCCGAGATTGGCACCCCTGCGCGCTGCTTTTTCAGGTCCCGTGCCAAGAAGCGGTGCTTGGCGTTTCGAGCCAGCGCATACGCATAGGCCCGCATCGAGGAGCGCAGGCTCAGGTCCGCCGACACCGCTCGCCACAAGTCCTCGGCGAACATGGAGAAGACCTCCTCGGCGTGCTGGTCGCTGCGCAGCTGGGCGATCAGAAAGCCCAGGATTTCCGGGCCGTAACTGCGAAGGGTGAGGACGGCGGCCTGCCGGGCATCCTGCGCTGCCAGGGCGGCGGCGATGCCGCGTTCGACCTGTGATAATTCTTCGCTCAAAGGCATACTCTCCGCATCAGGGTCCTGGAGTCTAACAAGAGCATTCCCTTGCGGGATGCCCAGGACACGGCAAGAAGAGTTGCTGCGACGTATGCGCGACCAGGATTCCGAGAGCCCCCCGCTCGATTCTGCCGACGAACACACGCCGGAGTTGGACGGCGTGCTTCAGGCGCTGGCCGCCGCACCCCGACCGCGCGTGAGCCAGCACGCCCTCGTGCAGCTCCCGCCCGAGCTTGCCGACACCTTCCACCACGACGCGGATCACGAACCAGCTCGCCCCCCGCGGGTCGGCGAGCTGGTCGAGGGGCGCTATCGCATCGACGGGGTGCTGGGCTCGGGTGGCATGGGCGTGGTGTTCTCGGCCTCCCATTTGGCCACGGGGCGCCGCGTGGCGCTCAAGTGGCTTCAGCTGGGTCAACGCTATCGCACGCAAGGCGAACACGAAGCCGCCCTGCAGCGCTTCGTGCGAGAAGCGCGCGCGGCCGGGAGAATCCAACACCCGAATGTCGTCGATGTGCACGACGCAGGCACCTCACCCGAGGCTCCGTTCCTGGTGATGGAGCTGCTGGAAGGCGAGACCTTGCGTGCGTGCATCGCGCGCGGTCCGCTTTCGTGGAGCGACGCGCTGGCGCTGCTGCTGCCCGCGATGGAAGGCGTGAGCGAGGCCCATCGACGCGGCGTGGTGCACCGTGACCTCAAGCCCGACAACGTGTTCCTCGCCAAGCAGGCAGATGGAGCGCTCTGTCCCAAGGTGCTCGACTTTGGCATCTCGCGCTTGCACGGGGTGGACGCCAGCGAGCAAGCCCCTTCCCTGACACGCACCGGCGCCGTGGTCGGAACCCCCGCATACATGCCGCTGGAACAGCTGCGAGCCGAAGGCGAGATCGACGCGCGCACGGACGTGTACGCCCTGGGTGTCGTGCTCTACGAGATGTTGAGCCAGAAGCGCCCCTTCGTGGCGCGCAATGCCGCCGACTATGCGGCGATGATGGCGAGCAAGGGCCCGACTCCATTGAGTCGCCACCGCCCCGATCTACGCGGAGCGAGCGAGCGCGTCGTGATGAAAGCCCTCGAGCGAAATCCAGGCGATCGTCATGAGTCCGTGGCGGCTTTCGCGCTGGCCCTGCGCGAGGCCGGCAAGCGCGGTGTCGGTCGGCGCGCGCTGTACCTCGTGCTCGCTGCGGCCGTGTTGACGGGCTCGCTCTGGGCGCTGCGCTCGCCCGCGCCGACACACCCAGGTGCAACCTCGCTCACGCAGACAGCACGGCCCGTACCGCCTGCAGTGCGTGCGCCGACCGCATTCTTCGCATCTCCCGCGGCGAGCCATGAGACGTCTTCCGTTGTGGTAGCCGCCGCACCTGCGATGGATGCCTCGCCGCCCCCATTGGCTTCTACGCGCCAAGGCCCCTCACTGAACGACCCGGCGAGGCGGCCCAAGTCCGCCCCTGTGAACTCGCTCGCCCCGATCCCTCAGGCCGCGAGCACCACGAGTGCGCCCCAGCCGCAAGGCCGCCCCAGCGCGCGCGCCTTGGCCGCGCCGAACACGTCACCCCCTGCCCGCCTCGAACTCACCGACTTCACTTCAGGTTCCCCCTCTGCAAGCAGCATCCGCGCGCCCGCCGCGCCGCGCCCCCAGCCGACACTCGATCTCGGGCGCGACCAGTTCTGACCTCACACGCCTGGCCTCCCGTCTCCTCAGAGTCATGCAGATCCATCCATTCCTATTGAGCCTGTTTGTCGCCGCGAGTTCGGGGTGTCTATCCGTCAGCGTGGTGCCTCAGGGCGACCACGACGAGCACAGCTGGCCCAGTGGTGATGGTGATGGTGATGGCGATGGGAGCGCGCCCTGGTCGCCCGTCCACGATGCCGGTCCCGATGGCAGTAGCCCCCCCGCGCCGAACTGCGACGGCGGCTGTGTGACCCCGCCCCCCTGCGACTGCGATGCTGGATGCGCCGAAGAGAGCTGCACACCGCCTCCCCCTCCTCCGCCGCCGTCATGCGATGGGTCATGCACGGGCGAATGCGCCACTCAACCGTCCTGCCAAAAAGCGCCGGCCTGCGTTGAAGGCCACTTGGACTCGATGTGCAGCTTCGAGCCGAGCGGAACCAAGGGACCCATCATGGCGTACACCTGGCACGGGGACTACCTGTACTGGCTGGAGCAAGGCACCACGGACGCCTCCAACAATCACAACAACGATGGCGTGCTCGCGCGCACGAAGCTCGGAACCTGGCAGCGCGAGATCATCCTGGAGGGGCTCAACTTGTTCGATGCGCGAACGTTCCGCTATCAGTGGTCTCTCGACGTAGTCGGCGAAACGATCGTTTGGAACGATGGCAGTTGGTCGTTCTGCAGCGCGAACTACTACTTGGTGTACTCGCGGTATCAGTATCTTACCGGTTTCGAGAAAAGCGCGTCGATCCGAGGCAACTTTCCCGCTAGTGGTCGGTGTTTCGGGCCAGACGCGGCCTACCGCAGCGAGGTGGACGGATTGTATGCCCTGAGCTTCGATGGTGTGAGCGAGCCCAAGCTCGTCATCTCGTGGTCGGCCGATAGTCCACCCAGTTGTCAGGTCGTTGGTGATCACCTCTACATCTACAGCCATGACTACAGCTCGAAGGTTCAGGGCCGTGCTTCGCTCGCATCCCTCACGGGGGATCAACCTGTTTCCCTCGAGCCCGCGACAAGCATCGACGGCGCCACGCTGTGGACGAATGGGAACGGCCTGTTGTTGACGTTCATGTCGAATCATGGCGTCGGGGTGACCGCGGACGGGCCTGACTTCGATGCACTCAGCTGGAAAGCCGTCACGAGACCTGCGGATTCCATCCAAGGGGCAGACAGCAAGTACGTGTACTGGGCAGCCGGTGGCACCGCCTACCGCTCCCCGTTGACCGGCGGCGCCGAGCAGCCAACGACGTCCTTTGGCTCGGACACGTTGGTGGACTCGAAAGCCGCGGGCAGCGTGATCTACCGCTCGCGAGGCTTTTTCGAGTTCGTGCCCATGCCCGCGGAATGAGAGCGGGATAAGCATCCGAACAGTGATTCGCTATTTTGGAGCTCACATCGCTTGGCACCAGTCTCTTCGCCCCTAGAGAATGCCCATGCCCCCACACTCACCCATGCTGCCCGCCCACCCCCTTGCCCGGCGCGTCGCTCGCCGACCCGGGCTCGTGCCCGCGGTTGCACTCGGCATCGCCCTCTCGAGCGGCTGCCTGTCCATCGACACGGTGCCCAGAAAGCATCCCGTGGCGGACGCCGGCGCCGATACCAGCACCGGCCCCATCCCTTGCATCGACCGCGGAACCTACACCGCGGATGGTGCGACCTATCGCGGCCTCGGCCAGACCTGCGATGGAGAACTCACGTGCATCGACGGCGTGTGCCTGCCTTTGCCTGCCTGCGAGGCCGGCAGCTTGCGGGAGTGTTCGTTCACGCCCGCGGGTCTGCGGGGCGAGCTACAGGGATTCACGCTGTACGAAGGCTACATCTACTGGATGGAGAGCGGCACCACGGACGAGCGCCACAACCCGCTCGGTGACGGGGCACTCGTGCGTGCGAAGCTGGGCTCGTGGCAGCGCGAGGAGCTCGTCTCGCAGCTCAATTTCTACGTGGAGGATCAGCGTCAGCTCGTGTTCGCAGATCTGGTCACGACAGACGACACCGCGCTCTGGTCGCTGGTCCAGGGCAGCGAGCGCTACCCCGGCGGCTATCTCAAGGGGTTGAGCAGTGACAATCGAGTTAGCTCCAAGCTCGCCAACGCGAACTGGTGCGCTGGCCACGACTCTGCCTACCGCGCCTATGATGGTCTCTGGATCGCCCCGCTGGATGGCACCGACACGCAAGTGCAGCTCCTGCAAGGCGGCTTCGGCTACTTTCGCTGCTTGGTCGCTGGTGGGCGCTGGCTGCACGTGCAGGATGATCGTGGCCAAGACATACGCATGCGTATCGACGGGCCCGGGGGCCAGCCTCTGCAACCGGAGTCGTCGACCGTCGTGACCTTGCTCTCGACGGCCAACGATACCCACTACTTCACCCGCCTGGTCGACGGCTGGATTGGACGCGCCGAGATCAGCGACGACCCGCAGCCAGCGTGGGTTGGCGTGGCGGGTCCCGGCACGGTCATCAGCGCTGACTCTCGTTTCGTGTACTGGCTGCGCCCGAGTCCCTACGTCGATCCGACCTCGGACTGGTCCCACCCCGCTCGCACCGACCGCGTGGTGTTCCGCACCGCAGTCGATGGTACCGGCGTGCAGGAAACCATCGCGGAGGTGCTGGAATCCGTCTCCTGGCCGAGCGCCCTCGGAGACACGGGTGGCGTGCAGGCCGATGCCTCCGGCGTGCTTTGGCGCCGCTCTGGCACCGAGCTGCACTTCATGCCTGGCCCGGCGAACTGATCCGCGCGGGGACGCGCGCTCAGCTCCGCTTCTGCTTCTTGCCGTTCTGACGCTGCTCTTGCTCGTTGTAGCGCGTGACGTCGTAGGCCCACGCAGGCACCGGCACGCCACGCGCCTCGCAGTCGAGCCCATGTAGCAGCGCCGCGTCGCCGAAGAACTCGCGCTTGGCGATGTTTCCGACCTTGCCCTCGCGCAGGCGCTTCTGGACCGACAGCAAGAGCCGCATGCGTTCACGGATGCGCCGCGGCACCGTGAAGCGCGCCGCCATCTCTTCCACGAAGGCATCGAAGGCCAGGGCCGGATCGCGCTCGCCCTCCATGTACTCCTCGGCCGGCGATTGCAGCAGCGCAGCGAGTAGGATGGCGTCGTTCGGCAGGCGGTTCTGACCGGCGAGGCGATCCACGGCCCGCAACCTGCGCCAGGCCACGTCGCCCTCTTCGCCCACGTCGTCCAGGTAGGCCGCGAGCTCGGGGATCATCACCGAGAGCAAGCCCGTGTCCCACAACAAGTAGAACGAGCGATGGGCCGCGCCACCGCGCAACAACCGCAAGATCTCCTCGAAGGTGCGCGGAGGGGAGGCACGGCTCACGGTCTGGCGCTGATCGATCATGGCCTCGTAGAGGTCCGAGTCGATGCCCAGGTCGAGCCGCGCGCAGAACTTGATGGCCCGCAGGATGCGGATCGGGTCCTCGCGGAAGCGGATGGCCGGATCGCCGATGGTTCGCACGATGCGGGAGCGCACGTCGCGCACGCCCCCCACGTAGTCGATCACCTCGTCGGCCTCGATGTCGTAGAAGAGCCCGTTGATCGTGAAGTCGCGTCGGATGGCGTCTTCGTGGGGCTCACCGAACGCGTTGTCATGGCGGATCAGCAGGTCGGCGTCTTCGTCGACCGCGCGCTTGGCCGGCACGAGTCGCACGCCATCGCCCTCGTCGACCGCGTCGACGGCCACCTCGTCCTCACGCGGATCGCGTCGAAAGGTCGCGACCTCGATGATCTTGCCGCCCGAGAACAGCACATGGGCCAGGCGGAAGCGGCGCCCGATCACGCGGCAGTTTCGGAACAGCGCCCGCACCTCGTGGGGCCGCGCGCTGGTGGCCACGTCGAAGTCCTTGGGCTTCTGCCCCAGCAGCAAATCGCGCACGCCCCCGCCGACCAGGTAGGCCGCGTGTCCATTGCGCGTGAGGCGCTTGACGACCTTGGCAGCGTCGGGGTCGACGCGTTCTTTCGGGACGATGCCGCTGTAGCGCACGGGTTCGGGCACGCTGCGCTTCGTACCACGCCCGAGACGTTGTCGAGGCTCGGACTGCACACGTGCGTCCTGGCGCGAGGAAAGACTTGCCGGACGTTCCGAAATTGCGTCGAAGCGGGACTCGCCCGCGAGCACTCCAGAATCGTGGTTTAAACGAATCAACCCATCAACCTGTCAAATACGGGCCCGTAGGCCATGACTTCCGTAAGCTCCGCCGCCATGACGAACGCTGTAGTGCGACGCTTGGCTGGGCAGGTCCTGGTGGCCGGATTCCCGGGCACCGAGGCCCCCGAGGAACTTCTGCGCGCAACGGAACGCGGCGAACTCGGTGGCATTCTTCTATTTAAGCGAAACCTTGGGCAAATGCACGAAGTGGCCGCATTGGTGGCTCGCTTCGTCGAACGGACGCCCCACGATTCCCCACTCCTCGTGGCGGTGGACCAGGAGGGCGGGCGCGTGGCTCGGCTGCCCGCGCCGGTGGTTCGTCTGCCCCCCATGGCCAAGCTCGCGGCGCTCGGCGATCTGGAGCTCACCGAGCGCGCCGGGAGGTTGCTCGGCAGCCAGCTGGCCGCCCTCGGATTCAATATGAATTTCGCGCCCGTGCTGGATGTGAACACCAACCCGGCCAACCCCGTGATCGGCGATCGCTCGTTCGGCGCCGAGGCCCCCCAGGTGATCGCACAGGCGCTGGCCTTCGCGCGCGGCCTGGAGGCGCCCGGCGGGGTGCTCAGCTGCGGCAAGCACTTCCCGGGACATGGTGATACCGACCTCGACTCCCATCTTGCCCTACCTCGCCTGGCCCACGATCGCGAGCGTCTCGATCACGTCGAATTGGCCCCCTTCCGCGCGGCGCGCGGCCAGCTCGCGGCCCTGATGACGGCGCATGTGGTCTTCGAAGCCCTGGCTCCCGGTGTGCCTGCGACACTCGCCCCCCAAGTAGTCACCGATCTGTTGCGTGGGGAGCTCGGTTACGACGGACTTGTGATAAGCGACGACCTCGAAATGAAAGCCATCGCGGACCATTACGGCGTGGAACAAGCCGCTTGCCTTGCCATCGAGGCCGGCTGCGACACGCTGCTCGTGTGCTCTCGCCTCGACTGGCTTGCGCGCGCCCAGCATGCGCTCGCAGAAAAGGCAGCTACGGATCTTCGCTTCAGGCAACGCTTGGAAATTGCCGCAGAGCGCTCGCAGCGCGTGCGTGCCCAGAGAGCCCCCGCTCCCGTGACCTCGCCTGCTCAACTCGAGCAGGCCTTGGCCGTCGAAGCCGCGCACGAGCTAGCGCGCGAGATCGACGAGCGAATCCAGCGGGCGTGATGGGCCGCTGGCTCCTCAGCGCCTGCCTCGGGCTCATGCTCGGTTTCTGGGGAGATTTGCCCCAGGCGCGGGCGCAGGCGCAGGGCGGCTTCACCAGCAACAACTATTCGATCGATCTGTTTACCGGACCGGTGGTGGCGGGCGGACGCATTCGCGGCATGGCGGGCGCGTACGCCGCGATTGCGTCGGGCATCGACGGCTCGGTGTTCAATCCCGCGGGTTATGCCGAACGCGTGGAGTCGGAGATCAACTGGTGGGAGTGGGAGCTCACAGGCAGCCTCTCGCTCGGCGGTATCTTCCACGACAACGACTTCGACAACAACGGCCACGATGACCTCAGCAGCGCCGACGCCTTCTCCGTGGGCCTCGGCGGTCGCATGCAGTTCGGCCACGTGGGTACCGGTCTCTCGGCCGTGGCTCAGACCTTCACGCTCAAGGATGCCTCCGACAAGGCCTTCGCCGACGTGGTGCTCACCAACCTGCGCGCAGGCGGCGGTTATGCCTTCCTCGACGGTGATCTGGTGGTCGGCGCCACGTTACGCGGCGTGATCCTGCAGGTCGATAGCCCGACCGGAGCCCAGCAAACCCTGGTGAACTTCTTCGGCCTCGGCGCCGAATTCGGCGTGCTCGCCCGCCCCGCCCACGAACGCTATCGCGCGGGCCTCGCAGTTCGCACGCCGATCGAATCGCGCCCCAACAACTCGGGCGAAGTGGTGAACGGCCTGCGCACCGCCCAGGGCCTGGTGCTGCCCGAACGCGTGCACGTGCCCTGGGAGCTCGACCTCGGCTTCGCCTACCAGTTCGGCGAGCGCCGCACGAACGTGCCCTGGCGGGAGACCACGGGCATCCGCACGAACCTGCAACGGCAGCTGGCCAACGGCACCTATTTGCCGCCGCCGCTGTACGACGGTCCGGCCTACACCCCGATCCCGCACGACAACCCCAAGGCTGCGTTGCGTCAGGCCATCGCCAACGATCGCGAGGCCGAGCGTCGCTTGATCCGTAACCAGCCGAGACGTTACGTCCTCGTGTCAGGCGATCTCATCCTCTACGGTAAGACCGACAGGGGCCAGGGTCTGACCTCGTTCCTCACCCAACAGCCCGAGACCTCCGGCGCCAAGAACTCGGTGGGCGTGCGCTTCGGTATGGAGAGCGAAGTGCTGCAGAACCGCATGAAGGTCCGCGCCGGCACCTACCTGGAGCCGAGCCGTTTTCAGCGTAGTTATTACCGGCCCCACGGCACACTGGGCTTCGACGTGCGACTGTTCGATCTGTGGCGCTGGTCGTTCCGCGGCACCGCCACCATCGATGCGGCACCGCGCTTCTTCGACTGGGGCGCCGCCATCGGTATCTGGCGTTAACCTTGCTCGCTGGCTCACTTCCGCGCGGCGCGCCCGGCGCCGGGAATGTGCCAAATACGGGCGTCCCCCCGTCTAGCGATTGCAAGTTTCCCGGCTTGAAACTAGGCTCGAATTAAGTTGCAGGTATTCGGTAATACCCAAGGGCTGTCACCATCCGAACTCCACGCGCTCGAGCGCCTCTATCGCCGACGCGTCCCTGCAGATCAGCTCGTCACCCAGGAACTCACCCGCTCCCTGAGCGAGGTGTCCCACACCACCGGCCGTCAGGTCGGCGTGCTCATCAATCGCACGGGTGCGGTCGAGTTCGTGATTGTGGGCGACGCCACCAAGCTGATGCTGCCAGATCTGGGCCGTTTGCGCGGCACGGCGGGGCGCTTCCGGGGTGTACGCTTGGTGCATACGCACCTGCGCCGCGAGCTTCTGACCCGTGACGATCTGGTGGACCTGACGCGTCTGCGCCTCGATCTGGTGGCAGCCATTTTGCTGGCCCCGGACGGCAGCCCGCAGCAGGTGCAGTACGCACACTGCGTGCCCACGCATCCGAATAACGTCGACGGCAAGGCGGGCGAAGAGCAGCAGCCGTTCCGGCAAGTGGGTCCCATCCCCTATTTCAAGCTGGATCTGAACCCCGCTCAGCTGATCGCGGCGCTCGAAGAGGAGTTCGCACGCATCGCGCGCACGCGGCGCATCACGGCCAAGGACGGACGCGCGATCTTGGTGCACGTCTGCGACAAGCGACATGCCCATCAAGCCCAAGCCTCGCTCAACGAGCTCAAGGAGCTCGCGCGCACGGCGGGCGTCGAAGTGGCCGACGTCATTTTGCAGGTGCGCGACCAGGTCGATCCCAAGTTCGTGCTGGGTCGCGGCAAGCTGGAAGACGTGGTGCTGCGTTCGATGCAGCTCGACGTGGAAGTGCTGATCTTCGACCGCAACCTGTCGCCCGCGCAGGGCACGGCGATTGCCCAGGTCACCGATCTCAAGGTGCTCGACCGCACCCAATTGATCCTCGACATCTTCGCGCAGCGCGCGGAGAGCCGCGACGGCAAGCTCCAGGTCGAGCTTGCACAGATGCGATACCTGCTGCCTCGCCTCGGACAAAAAGACGACTCGCTCTCGCGCCTTACGGGCGGCATCGGCGGTCGCGGTCCCGGTGAGACGAAGCTCGAGATCGGGCGCCGCCGCGCGCGCGAACGCATCACGTATCTCGAGCATCAGCTCAAGCAGACGGCCCGTCAGCGCAAGGAGCGCCGCCGCAAGCGCGCGCGCCACGATGTGCCCATCGTGGCCATCGTCGGGTACACCAACGCTGGCAAGAGCACGCTGCTCAATACCCTCACCGAGTCGAGCGTACTGTCCGAGGACAAGCTCTTCGCCACCCTCGACACGCGCTCGCGACGGCTCAAGTTCCCGCGCGAGCAAGAAGTCGTCATCACCGACACAGTGGGCTTCATCCGCGATCTCCCCAAGGAGCTGTTTTCCGCGTTCCGAGCCACCTTCGAAGAGGCCCAGGACGCGGACCTCCTGTTGCATGTGATCGACTCGGCTGATCCGAATATCGCCGAACACATCGCGACCACCGAGAAGCTGCTCGAGGAGCTCGAGCTCGATCAGGTGCCGCGCTTGGTGGTCTACAACAAGGCCGACTGCCTGCCGCCCGACGAGGCCGGCGCCAAGGCGCGCGAGCACGACGGCGTCGCGGTAAGCGCGCTCGACAAGAACACGCTGCGTCCCCTGCTCGAGCGCATGGAGCACATGTTGTTCGTGGCGCGCGGACACAGCACGAGCCTGCTCGACTTCGATGACGCGGGGCACGAGCACGCGGGGCACGAGCAGACCGAGCACGACCAGCCCGTCCATGAGCTGAACGAGGACTTTGAGGGCTTCGGCGCACAAGCCGAGGAGTGAGCGTCGCTTCACGGGAGGGGCTCGCGCTCTCCTGCCCTAGCCGCAATGGGACCCACCCCTCCGCGGGTCTTCTCGGCCGCTATTTCGCCTTGGGCTTGAGGCCCACGCGACCGTCCTTCACCACGACCTCGAAATCGATGCTCTTGCCCTGATGCTTCTTCTGCAGCTCGGGCAGCATCTTCTGAATGCTCGAGACCATGTGGTCGAAGCGAACCTCGCCCTCGTTGTTGCGGCGGCGCGCAGAGGTGTACTCGTCGTAGATGCGCTTGAGGCGCTCCTCGTTCGGCACTTGCGTGTCGGCCCGCGAGGCCTGGGCCGTGGGGGCGCTGGGCTGAGCGGGGCGCGCGGGCGCACCCGCATTGGGCAAGCGGAAGGTGGCGCTCGGCGTGGGCTTGGCGAAGGCGGGAGCGGGCTCGGGAGTCGCCGGCGTGGGCTTGGGGGCGGAAGCCCCGGTGGGCGCGAGGGGGGCCGGCTTGGGCCCAGCGGGAGCGGGGCGCAGGACAGAGCCGGCGGGCGCCGTGGGGGCAGGACGCGGGACGGTGCCCGTCGCGGCGGGCGCCATGGGGGCCGGATGCGGGACCGCCGTCCCGCTGGCAGCAGGCTCCGCAGGCGCCGAGCGGGGCAACGAGGTCGTTCCCGTGCCACCAGTCTCCGTGGGGGCAGGACGGGGTAGCGAGGTCGTTCCCGTGCCAACAGCCTCCGTGGGAGGAGGACGGGGCAGCGAGGTCGTCCCGGTGCCGCCGGGCTCGGTGGGCGCCGGCCGGGGCGCCGAGAGCCCCGTGGCCGTAGGAGCAGTGGGCGCGGGACGGGGTGCCGAAATCCCCGTGGCCGCGGGGGCCGTGGGCGCTGGGCGCGGTGCCGAGACCCCCGGGGTGGTCGGAGCGGGCCTGGGCGCAGAGCTGACTGGGCCGGGAACCGGCGGCGGCGGCCTGGGCAGGGACGAGTTGGGTCCCGCTGGCGGCGCACCCGGCAGCGATGCGCGCGACGGTGGAGGTGGCAACCCAGAGACCTTCGGCTGGGGACGCTGCGACACGCGGGGCGCGGGGCGCAATGTAAGCGAAGGCGGCTCGGAGAGCGCCCCGGGGCGCACCCTGGGTGCCGGCCTGGACTCGCGCCCAGCATTCGTGCGAGCCCGGGCCACCGGCGGCGGCAGGGTATCGAAGTCGGGTGAGTCCACCTCGCGCGCGAGCTCGTCCATCTCGAAGTCGCTCAGCAGATCGTCGACGCTCAGGCTCTCGTTGGGATCGAGCTCGTAGCTACGCGGCCCCGGTCGCTGTGAGTCGAGCTCGCGGCGACCGCGACCGGTGGCGTTGGCTCCCTTGCGCCGCATGCGCTGCAATTGCAGGCGATACGTCCCCTCCTCGATCTGCTTGGCGGTGCGGTGCCAGTAGTTCGCGAGGGTGGTGTAGCGCTGGTACAGCTGGTGATAGCGGAAGCGCAGCGCAGTGTTGCGCGGCAGCTCCTTGCGCATGCCGTAGACGCGGCGCTCCACATCCTTGCGAGCGACGTGAGGTTCGGTCTTCTCGTAGCCGCGGAACCAGTTCTCGTAGAGCGCACGCAGTCGATCGACGCGCGTCTCGAGATCGTTCAGCTGAAGTTCGAACTCTTTGGCGTCCATGGTTGTTTGCGAGCGCGACGACTCGCGTTCAGATCGGCGTGATCACCAGGTTGTCGAACCACAACTCGGACTGCCAGTTGTTGATGCCGAAGTGATCGTGGCCCACCCCCCAGAGAGGGTCCGGGTCGTTCATCTTGACCAGCATCTGGTCGTCCACCCAAGCCGTAATGGTATCCCCTTGGCGCTCGATCTTCATGTGATAGGTGCGGCCTTTTTCGACCGGCCGACTGGGGCCCTCCACGCGGTCGGAGCCATGCTCGTTCATTCGGGCCAGTACGTTCTTGGAGTTGTTCCAGCCACCGAAGATCACGACGTAGCTGGTGGCCGTGTAGCTCGCTTCGGTCGCCTTGGAGACGCCGTCCCCGTAGATCTCGACCTTGATGTCCCCTTCGGGACTCTCGCTGCGTACGTCGAACTCGATGCGCGCATTGCGCGGCAGCGTACGTTTCAGCCAGAGCGGCTTGTTGCGGGCTCCGCGGACGCGCAGCTTACCGTCGACGATTTGGTAAGCGCCCCCGGTGTTGCGCCACAAAGGGCCGAGCTCCGCGCGCTCGAAGTCATCTCGAAAGGGCCCGCCGAGCGCAGGGTCACCACGCGGCACACAGGCCAGGACAGAGGCACACAACACACCGGCCAAGAGACGACGCATCCAGGTCATAGGGCGGCAACTCTAGAAGAGAGCCGTCGGGCACACCAGCGGCGCCTACTCGAACTCACTTGTCCGTGCAGCCGTCCTCGTCCTCGTCACGGCCGATCTCTGCGGGCTCCAGAGGGCACTTGTCGTCCTCGTCGACAATCAGGTCGCCGTCGTTGTCGTCGTCAGCGCAGCCGTCCGCGTCCTGAAAGCCGTCGCGATCCTCCGGCAAATGCTCGCATTGGTCTTCGCTGTCTGGCACGCCGTCCGCGTCCTGATCGTGTTTGCGCGGCGACCAGCCGAAGGCCCCGAGCACGCGCAGGTCCGGCGAGCCAATGGCCGGGCGAAACCCCGCGCCCACGCCCAAGGTGACGAAGAAGTCCCCGATCACCGCGCGATAGGCCAGGCGGCCCTCCACGGGTGTGGTGGGGCTGGCGAAGAAGTCCGTGGGGTTGGTGGCGACGTCGAGCTCCACCATTACGCTCTCCTGCAGCTTGCCGGGCAGCGCCCGCGCGATGACGGGCAGTGGCACGCGCAGGCCGAGCAACAACTGAAGCATGTTGGACAGCGAGCTGTCGCCGATACGGTCCGGGTCGAAGCTGTGCTGATAACCGAGCGCGCCGCCCAGACGGATGCCGAACATCTCGAGATCGCCGATGGCCGACACGGAGAGGCGCGTGCTGTTGTCGGCGAAATAGGAGTCGGAGGTGCCCACGGGTAGCTGCACGATGCCTCGCAGTGCCACTGCGGAGCCGTCGTTTACGCTGCCATCGGGACGCACTGGATTGCCGAACACGCGGATGCGACCTTCGATGGCGGGGTTGCCGGCCGCGGCGGGCGCCAGGGGCTTGCCAGGGACGTCATCGCCCTTCTGCACCATCACGAAGGGCATGCGCACGGCGAGCGCACCGCGCGTCATGATGCCGAGCTGGGCGATGGCCGTGCCGTCGAAGCGCTGGTGAATGGGCGTGGGAGAGTTCGCGTAGTCGAGCCCATCGCGCGCCATGCTCGGATCGCTGAGCTTCATCGACGAGGTCTCGAGCGTGTTCAACGAGTAGTCGAGCCACAGCGTGGCATCGACTCCCCAGGGCCCCGGGGTACGCGTGCTCGGGAGCGCGATGAAGCCGGTCTGATCAGGCGCGGGCAAGAAGCCGTCGACGGGCACGTCCCCCGCGGCCGCGGGCAACGCTGGGACGCTCGTCAGTGCCAGGGCCACGAGCACGCTGGAGGCCCGCCGCGCGAACAGGAAGAGATCGGTCGAAGTCACGGTGACGGACAGGATAGTCTTGTTAGCGGGGAGGTCACGCGACCTCCCCGCTCCGCGCGGCAAAGCCGCGCAGGGACACACCCCGCCGCGAGGTTCGCTGACGCTCACGAGTGCGCTCCATGTTCTCGAAAGAGGTCACGCGACCTCCCCGCCCGTTCCGACCGTGGCCAGCCGCCACCCCGGCCAACTAGGGAATCACCCGCAGGTTGCGACTCGCGCCCGTGTGCCGGGGGGCCTCTCCGATTCCGCTTCCGAAGGGATCGGCCCCCGGGTCCTCGGCCACGCTCAAGCCGAGCTTTTGCCACAGCCCCACGTCGAGGAGGTGGGACGCGCGCACGTTGCCCAGCGCGGCGAGGATGCTGTCCTTCACCTGCGGCGCCGTCTGCTCGAGGTTCGTGAGCAAGTTCTTCACCTGCTTGCGCATCAGGTTCTCCTGGGACCCGCACAGGTCGCAGGGCAAGATGGGGAACTTCAGGAGCTGCGCGAGCTCGGCAATCGTGGACTCGGCGGCGTAAAGCAACGGCCGAATCACCACGTTGCGGCCGTCGTCGCTCACCAGCTTGGGCGGCATGCTCTTGATGGAGCCCGTGAACATCAAGTTGAGCAGCAGGGTCTCGATGGCGTCGTCGCGATGATGACCGAGCGCGATCTTGCTGCAGCCGAGCTCCTGGGCGGCGTTGTAGAGCACGCCGCGGCGCAGGCGTGAACACAAGGAACAATAGGTTTTCCCCTCGGGAACGTGCTCTTTTACGATGCTGTAGGTGTCTTCGCGCAGGATCCGATAGTCGAACGCATGGTCCTTCAACCAGCTCTCGAGTGGGGAGCCGTCATAGCCGGGATGCCCCTGATCGAGGTGAACGGCGACGAGCGAGAACTCAATCGGGGCCTTTTTACGCGCCCTCTCGAGCAAATGGAGCAGCGTGTAGCTATCCTTGCCCCCGCTCATGCAGACCATGATGCGATCTCCCGCTTCGATGAGCTTGAAGTCGGCGATGCAGCGGCCAAGCTCGCGGGCGAGCTCGTTTTCGAGCTTGTATTCGAGGGTCATGGGGGCAGCGGTGTGTAGCGGCCTAGTTACAATGTTTCAACCCGAGCGGGTAGAACAGGGCTCACGTGGGTTCCCCCATGCGGGCGCGCGTTGTATGGTGTCACGCTGATGCAAGATAGCGGTCCCGCAAAGGATTCCCCGGCAGACCCGCAGGGTGCCGCGGAATTACCGACGATGGCCGCCGCAACGCCGCCTCCGACGTTGCAGGCCACGCCTGCCCAGCGTCCGCGCCCCAAGATGGTGCACGACTGGACGGGGCGGGACGTGGATGGTCGCTACCGGGTCCTCGAGCGTCTCGGCGAGGGCGGCATGGGCGTCGTCTACGTAGCCGAACACGTCCAGCTCAAGAAGAAGGTGGCCTTCAAAGTCATTCATCCGCAGCTGGCGGCGCACGAAGAGCTGCTGCTGCGCTTCAAGCGCGAAGCCCTGGCCACGGGGCAGTTGGACCATCCGCACATCGCGGCGGCCATCGACTTCGGCGAACTCGAGGACGGCAGTGCTTTCATGGTCATGCCGTGGGTGCGCGGTCACAGCCTGCAAAAGCAGCTCGAAGAGGGCGAGAGCATGGACTTTCGCCGTGCCGCCAGCCTGTGCGCCCAGATCGCCGACGCGCTCAGCGCCGCCCACGGCATGGGCATCGTCCATCGCGATCTCAAGCCCGACAACGTGTTGGTGGAGACCCGCACCGACGGCAGCGAGGCCGCCAAGGTGCTCGACTTCGGCGTGGCGAGCCTGGCGGGGCAGCCCGAGGGCCTGAGCATGGACTCGCGTCCGCTCACGCAGGCGGGCACCATCCTCGGAACGCCCGGATACATGTCGCCCGAGCAAGCCAGCGCGGGCGAAGTCGACCACCGCACGGACCTCTACGCGCTGGGCGTGATCCTGTGGGAGCTCTGCAAGGGTGAGCGGCTCTTCAGTGGTAGCGATATCACCGCCATCTTCGCCAAGCAGTTCAACACCGTGCCCCCGCCCCTCGACCTCGGGCGCTCCTCCATGGCGCGCGAGCTGAGCGACCTGGTCACGCGCCTGCTCGCCTGGGACAAGAACCAACGGCCGGGCACCGCAGCCGAAGTGCGCGATGCGCTGCGTCGCATCTCCGACCTACCCGACTCCCGCATCTCGCACCTGCACCTGAGCCTCGAGTTCGTGCCCAAGTTCTACCAGCGCTACGTGCCTCCCGCGTACCAGCGCTACGTGCCCCACGCCATCGCGGCCATCGCCGTGTTGATTGCCATCTTGATCGTGGCCTTCGACGACGACCCCGAGCCCGTCCAGCCCGAGCAGGCGCCGGTGGCCGCCGTGCTCGAGAAGCCCAAGAAGCTCACCAAGGCCGAGGCCAGGCGCGCCGAGCGTGCCCCTGAGCCCGCGGCCGCCGCGGCACCGGCTCCCAGCGAGCCCCCGCCCGCCCGCGTGGAGACCGAGGCCGATCCGAGCGACGACCGGGACACCCTGATCCGCAGCAAGAGCCGTGAGGCCCGCCGCAGCGCCGCCAAACGCGTGCTGAAGAACCCGTCGGGCTCGCCTCACTACCTCAAACTCATCGCCCAGCTCGAAGCCGCGAACGGCTGCCCCGAGAAGAAGGCGGTCCTCGAAGACATCCGCAACTTATCCGACCCTCGCGTGCTCCCGGCGCTCGAGCGCTTGGCCGAGCAACCCAAGCGCGGCTGCGGCTTGATTCGCTTGAGCGATTGCCTGGCATGTTTACGGAGAGACCTCGATCAGACGATCGGAGCGCTCGAGAACGGCAAGTAGGGCGCGCACAGCGCGCGAGCGACCGCCGACGCAGGCGGACCTGGTGCCAGCGTGCTGCCTCGGAAAGGAACGAAAAGGCCCGACCCGCTTTCGCGAATCGGGCCTTCATGCGGGCTCGCTAGCGAGGTGCCCTACTCGGGCGCGCGCCTCAGGCGCCGCCGATGCAGCCGGGCTTGTCGGCCACGTTGGGAATGCAGCTGTGCTGCTCGGGCCAGGCGGTGTCCTCGCCGCAGCCGTTCACGTTTGCGGGGTAGCCGGGCACGCACTCGCCCTCCACGGTGACGGGCTGCGGACCGCACACGTCGAGGTCGAGGTTGTTGAGGCAGGGCAGGCCGGCCGAGAACTTCACGTTGTCGCCGCAACCACACACGGTCTCGGGTAGCGTGGGGATGAGGGCACCGAGGGCGGCTTCGTTGATGGGCGTGGCGCCGCAGGCGTCGCCCGTGACGTTGCGCAGGCAGGGCAGCGAGGCCGGCGTGCCGGTCTGCTGGTCGTCGCCGCAGCCGCACATGAACTCGGGCAGGTTGCCGAGGTACGGGCTGCCAGCGAGGATGTTCATCTTGCCGCAGACCGCCGTCTCGACGTTGGGCAAGAGCATGGCGGCGCTGACGCCCGCGGGCGCACCGATGGCGCCACAGATGAACTCAGGCACTGCCGCGAGCACCTGGGAGTCGGCCGTGATGGGCGCCTTGCCGCACACCGCGTACTCCACGTTGGGCAGCTTGAAGGCAACGCTGACACCAGCGGGCGCGCCAGTCGCACCGCACATGAACTCGGGCACGCTGAGCAAGGCCTTCGAGTCGGCGTCGACAGGAGCCTTACCGCACACCGAGTAATCGACGTTGGGCAAGAGCAAGAGGCCGCTCACGCCCGCAGGTGCGCCAGTCGCACCACACAGGAACTCCGGAATGCCGGCGAGCACCTCGGTGGATTCCGCGGTGACGGGCAGCTTGCCGCAGATGGTGTTCTCCACGTTGGGCAAGAGGAAGGCCGGATTGGCCGTGGCGGGCGCGCCGATGGCGCCACAGAAGAACGCGGGCACGTTGTCCAGGAACGACGAGGTGCCGTCGTTCACGGGAGCGCTGCCGCAGACCGTGGAGTCCACGTTCTTGAGCTTGACCGGGAGCGCCGAGGTGGAGCCGGTGGCGCCACAGATGAACTCGGGGATCATCGCGAGCGAGCCGGTGTAGATGGCAGTGCCCGCTCCGTCCGCGCCGCACACGTCGGTGCCCGTGTGGTTCAGGCAGGGCAGGCCGTCCGCGCCGGGGCTCTTCTTGTCCTCGCCACAGCCACAGATGAATGTGGGTGCGCCGGGGATGCTGCCCGAGAGCTTGGGTCCACCGGTCTCGGGGTTGCAGAAGGGCAGAATCTCGAGCGTCGAGGGGTCGGGCGCACCCGCATCACCGCTGCCCAGCGAGGAAGCGAGCGTGGTGTAGGGAACGCAGCCGAGGTGGAGATCCAGCAAGCTGCCGAGCGACCCGGCAGGCTTCGAGAGGCTGGCGCCGCACATCCCCTCGGGTGTACAGCAGCCGGGGAAGCTCAACGACACGGTATCGCCCTTGACGTAGAGCATCTTGTCCGTGTTGCTGGAGCCCTCGGCGGTCTCGACCTGATCGAAGAAGGAACCACAGACGTCGACGCTCTCCTTACCAGGTGCATCGCGCTCGAGGCAGCCGTCGAGCGAAGCGGGCGGCGGGAAGGTGTTGCCGAGGTAGCCGCACTTGTCTTGCGCTTCGCCGGCGCAGCAGGCGTCCACCGGGTACATCCCGAGCAGCATCTGACCTTCGCACACGGTCCCACCGCAGGTCGCGCTCTTGGGGTTCTTGTCCTTCGTTCCGCCGTCGGACATCGGCATCATCATCATGCCGTCGCCGTCGCCGTCGCCCGAGCCCGCGTCGATCTCCGGCTTCTTCTTGTTGTCGTCGCCGCAGCCCACGGCGCACGTGGCGCCGAGCGCCAGGGCTCCCATGATCGCGATCCGCTGATAGGTCCTCAAGGACATGTCCACCTCTCCAAGCGCGGCCAACACACGAGTGGAAGCGAGCTATTTCCAATTTGGAAACCTCGTCACCACTCGACCGGAGCTCCCCACGAGCCCTGAGTTGGTACGTTGTTGGCGCCGAGATCAGACCATGCGGTTCCAGCGAGCACAACTTCTGCCGTATTCTTGCGCGTAATTCGCGAAGTTCGCGCGGTGTGCACAGCGCCTCGTCGGCCCGCGGCGCAGCGTCGATGACGAGCACACGTGAGGCAGCTCCCGAAACGGGACGCCAAAACAAAAACGCGACGGCCACTGGGACCGTCGCGTTCTTGGAGCTGCGCACTGTAGGTTCAACGCGCAGGTTCACTCAGCTTGTCTGAGTGCTTTCAGGGCTGCGCGGGCGCAGCCGGCTGCTCCGTGACCATGCCGCTCGTGGGGTCGCAGGTGATGGTGTCGCCGAAGCCGGCGGGCACGGAGGCCGCCGCCAGACCGACGTACGCGGGATCGGGGCAGCCGTAGCCGATGTCCGTCGCGCCCGGGATCTTGTTGCCGCTGACGACCACATCGACCGTCTTGAAGTCGATGCTGCAGACGCCCGCCGAGGTGCAGCAGCCAGCGAAGTTGGTGACGATCGGAGGCGCGGCCGACACCTTGCGCGTGAACTTGCCATCCGTCTGATCGTCTGCGGGGCCAGCGTCAGCCTTGCCCGTCTCGTCCGCGAAGTCGACCTTGTCCCAAACCGCGCCGCAGCTGTCGGAAGCGACGCCAACGGCATCACGCGCCACGCATGCCGGCAGGTTCTCTCCGGTGAGGCGCGTGCTCTCGAGACCGCAGGTGTTGTCGGGCAAGCAGCAGGCCTTGATGTTCGGCGGAGCGAGCAGCTTGACGCCGTTGCAAACGGTCTCGCCGCACTTCACCTGCTCGGCCGTGAGCATGGTGCCCGAGTCGTGCGTGCCGCTGTCCGCGGGGGCCGCGGCGTCACCATCGCCGTCGCCGCCGTTGGTCTCCTTCTTGTCGTCGTCGCCGCCACAGGCCACGAGGCCCAGCGAAAGCACGGCCAAGCTACTCACGAATCCCAAGCGCTGAATGGTCCTCAAGGACATATCCCTCACCTCTTCCCAAAAACCGCGAACGTCGCGGTCCAACCGATCGGACGGTGCTGACACCCCGTGTAGTCACACCCATGCGACTCACGCGGTGGTCACTCGAGTCCTGATCTGCACGGAACCCAAACTCCGTGCCCCCGGTGGCGTCACCCTAGAGAGTGACTCTCGGGCCTCGTATCGCCTTCGTAAGCGTTAGTCAACACTGTGGACTGTGTGGCCCGAAATGGCTGCTACTCGCGCCGCAGGATTTGGCTGCGGCGACAGGCATTCGTGCGCCCCTTGAACGGCCGAAGATAACGGCTACAGGACGCACGCCTTCTCATGCCACAAGACAAATACATCAAATACGTGCCCGCCGAAGCCACCATGAAACGTATCGGCAAGTGGCACGTGCGCCTGTACCGGGCCACGCGTGGACTGATCGGCCGGCGAGTCGACGGACTCGACATTCTGCTCCTGACCACGGTGGGCAAAAAGACGGGCTTGGCCCGGACGGTGCCCCTGCCCTACTACCGCGACGGTGCGGACTATCTCCTGATCGCCTCGTTCGGCGGCAACGACAAGAACCCCGCCTGGTTCCTGAACCTGAGCGCCAACCCGCGAGTGGAGATCCAGGTCGGCGGGAAGCGCCTGCAGGTGCAAGCGGAGGTCGCGGCCGAGCCGGAGCGTCAGCGACTGTGGGCCAATCTGGTCCGTGAGTACCCGCGTTACGTGCAGTACCAGGCCAAGACCGAGCGCAAGATCCCGATCGTGGTGCTGAAGACGGCGAACTAGGGGGGATGTCCCCAGGGGGCCCTAGTCCTCGCCGCCCTCCTCCACGTTTCGCATGTGATCCGCTAGCCGCTGGAATGAGCCACGCAGCTGCTCTTTGAGCAGGAGATCGCCGGTGCACTCGTCGAGTGCCTGGCGCATGCACAGCATCCAACCATCCCTGGCGGCGCTGTCGATGCGGAACGGCAGATGACGCGCGCGTAGACGCGGATGGCCGCGGCGTTCCATGTAGAGCTGAGGTCCACCCAGCCAACCACTCAGGAACTCGAAGAGCTTTTCCCGGGAGCTCGCCAGAATCCTTGGGATGCATGACGAGCACGTGCTGCGCGTCGGGCAGCTCACTCATGAGGTCGTAGAAGCGGGTGACCAGCTTGCGCACGCCGACGGCGCCGCCGATGCGATCGTAGGGAGTGGGTGCGGAAGGGGAATCCATGGCGACTTCAGCGCAAGTCTAGCCGCAGCAGCGCGGAAGGGCCCGCGTCGCTACGCGTGAGAAGCTCCCATTCCTTGTGCCAGGCAGCGATGTAAGCGGGGTCCTGCACGAGCACCCCGAGGGACAGCGCGTGGTCGTCCTCGCTGCCTTGAAGTTCGCCGCTGGTCACCAGCACGCGCAGCTTGTCGACGATCACGGCGCGCAACCCCACGCGCAACGCAGCGCCGGTCCAAACCTCGATCTTCTCGAGGCGTCGAAAGCTGCGTCGCACGAGGTCACGCACGCGCTCGCGCGCTTCCTCAGTGTCATCGACGTCGAAGACCAGACGCCCCGGGACATCGCGCCCGTCGCAGACGGCCGCGATGGTGCGCACGAGCCCGCGCGCGTCCTCGTCCCGCAGTCCGTACACCTCCACGCTCTGCGTGGCGGAGGTGAGCAGCTGACGCACTTGCTCGATGAGATCGCGCGAGCGCGTACCTGGCGTGGGAATGCCCGAGTACACGAGCTCCACGCTCGAAACTCCGCTCGAAGCGCGCTCCGCGAGCACCGCCGCCAACATCGCCTTGGCAGCCTCGAGATCACGCCCGACCACGCCCTCGAGGTGCCCCTCGATGTTGCCGAAACCCTTCTCGATGAGTGCCCAGCGCGTGATGGGCGAAGGCAGCGCGCCACGATGCAGCGCGCGCAGGAGACGCTTGAGCTCGTCGCTCGGTAGACGGTGCAGACCCGAAGTCGTCATGGCTGAATCTCAGTTGCGCAGGAGCCGCGAAGCGTGGTCGCTCAGGAGCACCACGTTGTCGGGTGTTTCCGCTTCCTCGGCCGGGGCTGGTTTCTTGTTCGGGTCGAGGCGCTCGCGCACGGCCTGCACGAGCTCGGAGGTCTTGAGCACCGCGGTGTCGACCGCCGGCGAGAGCGCGGTGGCAAAGGCCGAGGTGGTGAGACCGGTGGTCCAGGCGATGGGACCGAGCGGCGTGCAGCCGAAGAGCTGGCTGAGGCCCGGCGTCTGGATGATGAGCCCGAGGGCCGCAAAGGATCCTAGGCTCGTCCAAAGCACCGAACGACTGTGACCGCCCTTGAGCAAGGTCTGCCCGAGCTGGGTGCCGACGAGCCCCACCAGCCCCACGGTGCGCGCGCGTGCTTGCCCGCCGCTCAAGCGCGCCAGGGTCCAAGCACTGCCAGCGCCGAAGGAGGTGGTGATGGCGCGAGCGATGATCTCGCGATCGAGGGGCGCACCAAGCGATGCGTCCGGGCCTGCGTCCCGCAGCGTGCTCAAGTCGCGCACGGAAGGCGGACGCAGCGCGATGGCCATCGAGGGCGCGATGTCGGTGAGGAAGTTGACGAGCAGAAGCTGGCGCGGGTTGAGCGGAGCGTGTCCGAGCAGCGCGCCGATGCTCACGGTGAAGGCGATTTCCCCGAGGTTGCCGCCCACCAGGATGGACACCGCATCGCGCACGGAGTTCCACATGGCGCGGCCTTCGACCACCGCGTCCACCAGCGAGTCGATGCGCGCGTCCGCCAGCACCACGTCGGCGGCCGCTCGCGCTGCTTCGGTGGAGCCCGCGCCCACCGCGATGCCGGCATCGGCCACACGCATGGCGGGCGCATCGTTGGCGCCGTCGCCGACCATGCCGACCACGTGCCCGGTGCGCTGCAGTGCCCGCACCACGCGGACCTTTTGCGCAGGCGTGACGCGCGCGAAGATGGCCGTCTTGCCCACGGCGCGCTCGAGCTGCGCCTCGGTCATGTGGGCGATCTGAGCGCCGTGCAGCATGCCCAAGTGGTTCACCAAGCCCACCTCGCGACCGATGCTGTGCGCGGTGTTGGGATGGTCGCCGGTGACCATCACCACGCGCACGCCAGCCTTCGCGAGACCGCTCACGGCGCCCTGTGCACTGGCACGCACGGGGTCACGGAACGCCACCAACCCGCGCACGATGAGTTCGCGCGGATCTTCGATGAGGGCGCGGGCCGGAGCTTGCTCGAGCTCGGCGTCCCCCACGGCGCGCTCGGCCACCGCAATGACGCGCAGGCCATCCGAGGTGAGCCGCTCGAGTTGTTGCTGGTAGGCGCCCTTGCCGCGCGAAATGGGCAAAAGGTCCCCTGACAACGCCACCGCGCTCGCGCGCGCCAGCAGCTGCTCTGGGGCCCCCTTGACGTAGATGCGTGCGCCGTCGGGTCCGCGTCCGAGCACGGCCTCGAAGCCGCGACCGGACTCGAAGGCGTGTTCCGCGAGGCGCACGAAGCCTTGCTCGAAATCACTCGCGAGCCTGCTGCGTGCCGCACGTACGATTTCGGCGTCCATCGGATCGCCGGACAGGCCTCGATCGTTGGCGACCGCGAGCGCGCCCATGCGCAACACGTCGAGGCGGGCCCCCGAAAGCTGCGCGATGCCCTCCAGCCGCTCGCCGTCGTGTACGCCGCTGAGCTCGATGCGGCCTTCGGTGAGCGTGCCCGTCTTGTCCAGGCACAGCACGTCCACGCGGCCCAATGCCTCGATGGCGCGCGGGTTCTTCACCAGCGCGCCGCGCCGCGACAGACGCTCGGCGGCCGCCAGCTGACTCACGGTCGCCAGCACCGGCAAGCCCTCGGGTACGGCTGCGACTGCCAACCCCACGCCCGTGCTCACGAGATCATCCACGCGACGCCCACGCAGCAGGCCCGTGCCCACCAGCGCGGCGCCCGCGGTCATGGCCACGGGTCCAGTCAGACGCATGAGCGCGCGCAGACGCGCCTCGACTCCGCCACGCGCCTCGTCCGGCGTGACCAGCGTGCCGCGGCGCATGATGGTGTCGTCGCCCGTGGCCACCACCACCGCGGTAGCGCGACCGGCTGCCACCGTGGTGCCAGCCCAGAGCATGGAGCTGGTGTCGGCCACGCTCTCTGCGAACGAGGGCGCCGCGCTCTTGAGCACCGGCAATGACTCGCCGGTGAGCGCCGACGCGTCGACCTCCAGCGAGTGCGCCTCGAGGATGCGGCAGTCCGCGGGCACCAGAATCGCCCTGATGAAAGAGCACCAGATCACCGCGCCGTAGCTCGCTCGCCAGACATACGCGCACGCGACCGCCGCGCCGCACGTGGACACGGGTCTCGGCTTGCTGCACCAGGCTGCTGATGGCGCGCTCCGTCTTGAAGCGCTGGTAGCCACCGATCAACGCGTTGAGCCCGCCTACGCCCGCCACGATGCCCGCGTCGGCCTTGGACCCCACCACTGCCGAGATGCCGGCGCCCATCGCCAGAAGCGGCGAGAGGGGGCTCGCGAGCTCCTTCTGTACGGCGCGGCCGAGCTCCATCCAGGCCGAGAAGTCGCGCACGCGGTCGCGGGTGCGCACCACCTTGGGTTCGGGCAATCCCTCGTCGCTGCTGCCGAGGCGAGCCAGGACGCCGCGGGCTTCGAGCGCGTGCCAGGGTGTGGGGTCCACCGGCTTGCGGGTGGAGCCGTCGACGTGCGCGGTGCGACGCACGGCGTTCAGCATGGCCGCCAGGCTCGCCAGGTTCACCACGAGCAACACGCGACGGGCTGCTAGTGGCGTGCGCCCACCAGCCGAGGCCAGTGTGCCGACGGCGGCCGCTCCCATCGCCAGGCGCACACTCTGCCGCGAGACACCGCGCGCCACATTGCAAGCCTCGATGACGGTGGCCAATACCCCCGGATCGTCGGGGCACAGCAGGTGCGCTCCCCAGGGCGTCTGGCGCGTTCGATCGCACAGTGCCACGCCCACGTCCGCCGAGCCGTAGCCCGCCGAAGGCCCGCGTCCCACGAAGCAAACGGTGCGGCCCTCGCTCTGCAGGCGGCGGATGCCATCCACGAGGCCTCGCTGCAGCCCGATGACGTCGTCCGGATGCAGCCCCTCGGCCACACTAAGGTCGTCGCTCGCCAACACCACCTGCATGCCGAGCTTGCGCGCCGCGGAGATGGCTTCGCCCACGCCAGCTTCGGGCGCAATTTGCACTTCCACCAAGCCCACTACGCGGTCGTGCTGGGTCAGCGCCAGGATCAGCGCGCCACGCTGGGCACGCTCGGCCATCTCCACTTCGAGCTCGGCGTCGTCGAACTCCGCCAGCAAACGGGCAGGACCGAGGGTATACGCCTCACCGCGTTGCACACGCAGTGGACGGTCCGCCGCGAAGAGCTTGCGCGCTTCCGCCAAGGCCTGGGCCCGCGACAGTCCGCGCAAGGCGAACACGTCGCCCACGAAGAACTTTTGACGCATCACCAAGTCTGCCGTGATCACCAGGCAATCGACCCGATCGAGGCGCCGCAACGCCGCGGGCGAGAGCACCAACATGTGATGACGAGCGAACACGCGCCCGAGCTCCGCCGTGAAGAGCTCACGGCCCAGGCGCGCCGGCATCGGGAGCGCCGCGAAGCCGGCCGCGATGGCGCGCGAGGGACTGCGTGTGGTGAGCGCGCTGAGCCCGAACGTGCCGAGCGCGATCATCCAGGCTCGATCGGTGTAGCGCTCGAGCTCGCCCTTGGGAATCTCGCAGGGCCGCTGCTCGGGCAGCGTCGTCGTGGATACCACGCCATCATGGGCCGTCAGCGCTTCCGCCCAGCGCTGCCACAGCGCGTTACGCTCGCGCAGCTCGCGCAAGCTCACCAGCTTTTCGCTCAGATCGACCAGCGAGCTCAGCGGCCGCTGCGAAAGGCCCTGGGCGCCCGCCATGGCGATGTGCAGCAAGAAGTCCGCGCGCTGGCGTCCCAGGCGTTCGTCGAGCGGACGCCGCAGCCGCTCAATCTGAGAGATCGCGAACAGGAGTCCGTACAAGTTGGTGCCCAGGCGCCGCGGCACGAAAGGGACCAGCCGGAAAGACAGGCCCGCCATCAGCGACAACGCATCGGCCACCGCGGCGACGCTGAGCTCGCGATCGAGCTGCGAATCATCCGGCAGCGCCCGCTCCAGGAGTGCCCGCTCCGCCGCCGCCCGCAGACGCGCGGCCGAGCGATCGTCCGGACTGGGCTCGCCCACCACCTGGGAAGCGCGACTCGCCGCCAGGTTCTGCTCCACCAGTTGGACCCACTGAGACAGGCGCTCGGCCGACCAAACGTCACCGTGGAAGCGCAAGCCGATTCGCCGCGTGAACGGGTTGAGGACAGCGCTCACCGGGCCGTCGCCCTCATCCGCCGCCAGGGCCTCCTGCACGATGCGCTCGAATGCGGGCTGATCTGCTGCCGCGACGCCGCGATATTCCACGTGGGCCACGCTACCCACGACACTCACGGCCCGCTCTCGCTCGCCGAGGAACAATTGCCGCATTTTCGCCGCGCGTTGGAACAGGTTCATCGCAGAACCCGCGCCCGGCTCGACCGCATTTCCCCAGCCATGACTACAGCTTTGGCACGAACAGATCGCCTCGCCAACACGGATTTGCCCTCGCTCTCCCTTGATCCGCGAGAGTACGAAAGTACAACAGCGCCCCGTTGACTTTTGTGGCGTCGCAGCGCGCAAATCCGCGCCCCGGCGAAGATAGGTAGGAGAGCATGCGCGTCGACAGCGTGGAGCAGTTCACCAAGCTCGTGTCGGAGTACGAGGCCGCTGAAGGCTACACGCGCCCGCAGGCGTACGGCGTAGGCCTCGCCACCTTCGGGGTGTCCGACTTCGGCGCGCCCGAGCGTATCGCAGACGGTGCAAGCGCCCTCGACACCTGGTTCCCCGCCCCCAACTGTGACGAGAACTTCGGCACCGCTGCCATCCTGGCGCACCTCGTCGGACATCGCTCCGGCAGCAAGAGCTACCGCCTCACGCGCGAACTCCTGGCCAGCGCCCTCGACTACTTCGCCCCCTTCGCCCAGGACGGCAAGTTCCACCCAAACATCGCCGCCCTCGAGCAGCTCGCCGGGACCCTCTCGCGCCTCGAGCGCGACGCAGCGCGCTATGCCAAGGGCGAATCCAGCCTGCATCAAGTGCTCCCGCGGGCAGCCGTGGTCACCTTCGTCGGCGACCTCAAGCAGAAGCCCGTGGATGCCCATGATGCCTATCTACGTCTCCACCTGCTCTCGACCCGCAAGATCAAGCCCCACGGCCAGAGCCTGGAAGGCGTGTTTGGGCTGCTGTCCAACGTGGTTTGGACCAACGTGGGCCCCTTCGCCCCCGAGGGCTTCGAGCGGGTGCGCGGCGTGCTGCGCAGCCAGGGCGTCTCGGTGCACGTGCACTCCATCGACAAGTTCCCGCGCATGACGGACTACGTGGTCCCCACGGGGGTGCGCGTGGCCGACGCCGACCGCGTACGGCTCGGGGCCTACCTGGGCGAAGGCACGACCGTGATGCACGAGGGGTTCGTAAACTTCAACGCCGGCACGCTCGGCAAGTCCATGGTCGAGGGCCGCATCAGCGCGGGTGTCACCGTGGACGATGGCAGCGACATCGGCGGCGGAGCCTCGATCATGGGGACCCTGTCGGGCGGCGGCAACATGGTGGTCAAAATCGGCAAGGGCTCGCTGCTCGGCGCCAATGCCGGTTGCGGCATCCCGCTGGGCAATGGCTGCACCATCGAGGCCGGCCTGTACATCACGGCAGGCACCAAGGTGCAGCTCGCCGACGGCCGGGTGATCAAGGCTCGCGAGCTGGCGGGACACGACGATTCTCCTGTTCCGCCGCAACAGCCTCACCGGCGCCGTCGAGGTGGCTCACAAGAAGAACGAAGTGGTCCTCAACCCCGAGCTCCACAAGAACTAGGGCCGGGCGACAGGTTGGCGCACTGGGTCGACTAGCTGGCCCGCGAGAGCGGCTCGTAGAGCTCGTCCGCGACACGCTGCTCCAGGCTCTGTACGCGCGGCGTAGCCGCGATGGCCTCCACCACTTTGGTGACCACCTCGCGGTCCCGCAGCACGCGCCGATGCCCCAGGCCCTGGGTCGTGAACAAGTCTGCGCTCGGCCAATGCCGGAACAGCTCGAGCCCGTGCTCGTACGGCACCTCGCGGTCGTTCCGGTCGTGAACCACAAGCGCGGGAAGCTCGAGCCTCGGCGTCAGCTGGCGCAGGTCGAAGCCCTCGAAGTTCACGCCGTAGCGCTCTCCGAGGCGAGCCTTCACGCCCTCGAGGGCCGCCCGCGAGAGCTGCAAGGTACGCCCGAACTCGGCCAAGAACTCGCGTGGATGGAGCGGGCTCGCGATGGTGATCAGCCGCCTGCCGAAGGACCGCCGCGAGCGCGCGTAGACCGCCGCCGTGCCGCCCAGTGAATGACCGATCACGGCGTGCACCTCGCCGACCCGCTTCACGATGCCCTCGAGCACCTCGGTGAACTCCATCACCGTGACGCGCGCGGCCTCGGCGTCGCCGTGCCCAGGTTGGTCCCAGGACACCACGCGAAAGCCCTGCGCCACCAGGGACGCCACGAAGGGCGCCACCTGGCTGCCGCGCCCCTCCCAGCCGTGCGAGAACAGCACCACGGGCCCTTGCCCCCACGAGTACACCGGCACCCGGTGACCTGCGATGTGCCAGAGCTCGCGCCGCGCCGAAGCCAGCACCTGCTGCTCTTCCGGCGGACGACGATGCCTGCGCGGACTCATGAACAGCGGCTCGGCCGCCCGTGCGGAGAGCTTGGGCGACACGAAGTCGAGCACCCGCAAGAGCCGGCGGACCTGCTGCAGCTGTGGCTCGGCCCGCGCATCCGCCTGGCCAGCAACCGGGGCGCCGCGTTCCGGTCCCTCGGGCGCTCCGCGATGCTCGACTACTGGCTCCGAATACACTCGACCGTTCGTGCTTTTATTGGAATGCAGTGACGAGTCCATGACTTCCTCCCGTTCGAAATCACGCGTCCTTAGTTGGAGAGTCGCGGTGCACGGGCGTCAGCCAGCAGGCGCTCGAAGGCGGCCCGCACGCGACGCTCGACGTTGGGGATGCGCAAGAGACGCTTGTGCATCTGATAGCTGTCGTAGACACCGTAGGCCTCGAAGGCGAACTGCTCCGGATCCAGGTCAGCTCGGAAGTGACCCTCCTCCTGGGCAATACGCACGGCCTGAGCCAGCGCTCCCAGCCAATCGCGCTGGGAGGCCACCAGGCGCTCGCGCGCGGGGCCGGGTCGATCGTCGAGCTCAACCGCCGTGGCGAAGAAAATGCAGCCTCCGGGCATGAACTCTTGTTCGCCCCAGGCAAGCCAGCGTTTCAACAGCGCACGCACACGTGGCTCCCCGCGCGGCTCACGCAGCGCCGGCGAGATCACGAGCTCTACAAAGCGTCGCACGGCCTCGTCGAGCACGGCGACCTGCAGGTTGTCCTTGGAGCTGAAGTGCGCGAACAGTCCGCTCTTCGACATCCCGACCTTATCGGCCAGCACCCCGATGCTGAGGCCGGAAAGGCCCTGCTCGCTCGCAATCCGCAGCGCCTGCTCTACAATGCCTCGACGGGTATCTTCGCCCTTGCCCATACCCGACACAAATAGAACGACCGGTCGTTTTAGTCAAGTGCGCTCAACGCGAGCCCAGCAGTACCCCACGCTGGAGCGCCAAGGTGACCCCGGTTGCGAGCTCCTCGAGCAATGCTTCGTCGAAAACTTTCCCCAATGAATACGCAGACATGCGTACTAGAATCCGCCAGCGACGCCGCGTTGTCGCGACGGGCACATCGCAGGACTTCGGTGAACAGCGGGTCGGCCGCGTACCAGCGGATGTCGTCGATCTGGGGCGGTCGATAGACCAGCAGGCTGCAGGGCTCCGTGCGGCACGACGTGTCCTCGAGTTCGTGCACCCGATGCGACAACGCGAGCTGCTCGAGCGCCGCGTTGAACACGGGGATACCCGCGAAGTCGAACTCCTTGATGCCCGGGGGCGGCTCCGCCTTGCGGTAGGCCACTCGCCACTTGGCTTCCTCGAAGCGCAGGAGGTCGGCGGCGTAGACCGGACTGTCCGAGAGCAGCTCGGTATCGTCCACGGCGAACGTTCCGAAGGCGGCGATCACCTCGCGAATGAGCGGACTACGCGGCGGTTGCGCGGCCAAGAAGCGCATGAAGCTGCGCTCGCAGGCCTCGGTTCCCAGCAGCTCGAAGCTCTTGCGGAAGGCTTGCTTGGCCATCCCGAGGAAGCGGGTCCGAATCATCTGGCGATACATCACGAAGCGCCCGCGATCCTCGAAGCCCTCGAAGTCTCGCTCGTCGGCCTCGGGCGCGAAGCTGAGCTTCACGAGGGCGCGCTGGTACTCGGCCAGGTTCACACGGCCACCTTGGGAAGCACGGACGCCTCTGCCGCTTGGAGCGCGCGCTGATAGATCGCGTCGAGGCGCGTGACCTCGGCGAGCAACTCCGAGAGCGCGGGGAAGTTGTCGTCGCGCTCGAGCAGGACGGGCAGGCGTCGTCCCAGCTTGCCCATGGTGTACTCGAACAACGCGAAGACCTCCTCACACACGGGCTCCGCGTGGGTATCGATGCGAAGGCCGTCCGGGCGCACCAGGTGCCCTGCCACGTGCAGCTGCACCACGCGCTCCAGCGGGAGTCCATCGATGAAAGCGCGCGGATCGAAACCGTGGTTTTGGCTGTTCACGAACACGTTGTTCACGTCGAGCAAGAGCTTGGCGTCCGAGCGCTCGAGGACCTCCACCAGGTGCTCGAGCTCGCTCATGCTGCCGCCGGGTGCATGGGCGTAATAGCTGATGTGTTCGAGGGCGATGGGCACGCCGAGTGCGTCCTGAGCTTGGTGCACGCGGTCGACCACCACATCCACGCATTCGCGGTTGAAGGGCAACGGCAAGAGGTCGTGAGCGAACACGCCGTCGACGCCCGCGAAGCACAGATGATCGGAGTGCCAGGGAACCTCGAGCTCCGCGAGTAGTCCGCGCAGCTCACGCAGATCAGCCTGCTCGAAAGGAGCCACGGAACCGAAGGCCATGGTGAGCCCGTGGGTCAGGAGCGGGAAGCGTTCGCGCGCCGTGCCCAACATGGTCTCGTAACGTCCCCCGCGCTGGAGGTAGTTCTCGGGATGGATCTCGAGCCAGCGTACGGGCGTGTGCGGGGCCTCGAAGAGCTCCCTAGCCAGCGCATGTCGCAAGCCGAGCCCGATACCCTCTGCCTTGGTCCCGTGCGCCACTCGTCTGCCCCTTTCTACTGCTCGCTTCGCCCGAGGGCGCGCTTCCTCGGCTCACGCCCGGGGGCGCGCTTCGACCAGTCCGAAAACTAACGCCAAAATTGCAAAAGCGCCGCGACGAACCCGCCACGGCGCCCTCTGCCTACACGAACCTAGGTCGTGCTCGTCCGAGCAGCTCCCTGAGGTTCGCTCACCCGATCACTTGGACGCGCCGCAGCTGCCACCGCCGCAGGACGACTCGCCGCCACCCTCGGCCGGAGCTGCGCCCTCGGCCGGAGCCGTGCCCTCGGCCGGAGCGGCCGCACCACCACAGGATTGCTCGGCACCACTCGCGGCCTCGGCGGCCTCACCAGCGGCGGGCTCGGCAGCCTTCTTGGCACAGCCACCGACCAGGCTCAGTCCCAGGGTCGCCGCTGCCATCGTCAGAACCTGTGCACGCAACTTGGAATCCATGATGTTTTCCTCTCCTGTGGACGGCTCGTTCGGACTGAACGGAGCCGTCTTGGTGTCGTGACTACGCGTCGAAGGCGGGCCGAGTTACAAACAATCGATTGCGGAACTCAGAAATCGAGCGCACGCGCTCGCAACGTCCCCAACGGTGCGCCGCACGATAGCAAACAGGTTTTTGGATGGAAACAAAGAAAACTCAGGTGCGGGCTAGCCCTGCCCGGGGTACCTTCCGGTGCTCGAGCTTGCGTATCCAAAGGACATATTTCTTCGCTCGCGCGCCCGAGGGCGCGCTTCGACCGAACGAGTTCGTTGGGCGTGTTCTCGAGCAGCCTCAGCCACTTCTCTGCTCGCGTCGCCCGAGGGCGCGCTTCGACTTGAAACGATGAAACGTCCTGCCGCCGTACCCAGCGATAAATCCCCCGTCGAGAGGTTGATCGGGCTCTGCATGTGGGCTCCAGGCGTGACCTGGTTGTCGAGCATGATGAGCACCATGATGCTCGTGCAGCGCTTCGTGCCCTCCGATCGCATCGAGTGGCTCACGCGCACGTACACGCGCGGCCAGGTCTTGCTCACGGGCTCCCGGCTCCACTACCACGTGCATCCGGCGGTGGATCCCAAACAGGTCTACATGTTCGCGCAGAACCACGTGAACATGCTCGACCACTGCACTTGCTACAACGGCACGCCGCACTTCAAGCAAGGCATCGAACTGGCCGCGCACTTCGACGTGCCGTTCTACGGCTGGTTCATGCGTCAGCGCGGCACCATCCCGGTCTATCGCGATGCCAAGGACGGCGTGCGCAAGCTCATCGAGGGAGTGAAGGCGGAGACCGAGCGCGGACACTCCATCCTCGTGTTCCCCGAGGGCACCCGCACGCGCAGCGGTCGCGTGGGGAAGTTCAATAGCGGCGTGTTCCGCGTGGCGCACTCGCTGGGCTTGCCCATCGTGCCCACCGCCGTCACCGGGATGTTCGAGGTGATGCGCACGGGCGAGCCGTTCATCAATCCGGGCCTCGACGTGAACGTCTACTTCGACGAGCCCATCCCGACGCGTGGGGTCCCCGAATCCGAGCTACCTTCCATCATCGAGCGCACCCAGGCCGCGGTGACCAAGCGTGTCGATGCGTACTATGCCGCGCGCGGTGGCTATCCCGAGTTGATCCCCACCGAAGACGCACCCGAGCCCGAAAAGCCTCAAACCTCGCGAGCATCATGACCACGGTTCGCAAGACGCGTCCCCGCAAAACTTCCCCCGCCACCACCAAGCTCAGCGGCGCCAAACGCACCAAAAAGGCGCGCAGCAAGCAGAGCTCCGAGAACAAGACCCTCGGGCTGCGCAACAAGGGCCCGCGCGAGCTCGACTCTGGACACGCGCGACGCCTCTTGCGCGCCATGGAGCAGGAGCTCACGCGCCAGATCCGCGGGCTGCGTCAGCCTGGCGAGCCGCCGCCGTTCTTCCTCTCGTATTTGCTGCACGCCAAGGAAGGCTTGAGCGTGTGGGGCCGCTACGGTTCCGTGTTCCGCTCCGAGCCGCAGCGCGACACCGATCTCTACGCCGAAGTGCGCGTGGGCTCGCATCGCCTGGACAACACCATCGACGGCGGCATCACCTCCGACCCTTCGCAGCGACAGTCGCTCAACTGGGTCGAGGGCCCCGAGGATCTCGATCCCGAGGTACTGCGCTACGCGCTCTGGAAGCTGACCCAGCACAAGTACGACGAGGCGCTGCAGGAGTACTACGAGAAGAAGAAGATCCTCGTGGAGCAGCAACTGCCCATGGGTGGCAAGAGCTTCTCCAGTGAGCCGCAGCTCAAGCACTTCGACCAGGTGAAGCCGGTGGTGTTCCCCAAGGCACGCTGGGAGCGCTTCGTGCGCGAAGCCAGCGGGCTGTTTCGGGCCTACCGCTACATGCTCGACCCTTACGTGCAGATCCGTGGGCTCAACAAGGTCCGCATCTTCGCCAACTCGGAGGGCACCCGCTTCATCTGCCAGGACACCTACTACGAGATGTCGTTGCAGGCATGGCTGCTCGGGGACGACGGTGTGCACCTGGAGACCACGCGCACGTTCTACGGGCGTGATCCGGATTCGCTGCCGACGCTCAAGCAGGTGGCCAAGGCCGTCGACGAGATGGCGCGAGAGCTCAAGGATTCTCAAGCACAGCAAGCCGCTCGACCCCTACGCGGGCCCGGCGCTGCTGTCTGGGTTCGCCAGCGGTCTCATCTTCCACGAGGCCATCGGGCATCGTCTGGAAGGCGAGCGCATGGGCTCGCGCAGCGAAGGACACACCTTCGCCTCCAAGATCGGCCAGCGCATCCTGCCGGTCGAAGTCGACATCGTAGACGACCCCACGCTCACCGAATTCGCCGGCAAGCCGTTGCACGGCGCCTACAGGGTCGACGACGAGGGCGTGCGCGCGCAGCCCGCAGAGCTCGTGAAGGACGGTGTCCTCAAGAACTTCTTGATGAGCCGCCAGCTGGTGGAGGGCTTCAAGCAGTCCAACGGCCACGGACGACACGAGCGCTTCCAGGATCCCATGGCGCGCATGGCAAACTTGATCGTGAGCGCGCGCGAGCCGAAGACCTGGGAGGAGCTGAAGCGCATGCTGTGCGAGGAGACCCTGCGGCGCGGCCTGCCCTACGGCATCATCATCCGCGGCGTTTCCGCCGGCGAGACCCGCACCGACCAATACGACTTCCAGGCCTTCAAGGGCGTCCCTACCGCCGTCTACACGGTGGATCCCAAGACCGGCAAGGAGACCCGTGTGCGCGACGTGACCTTCATCGGCACGCCGCTCGCGGTGATTCAGCGCATCCTCGGCTTCGGCGATACGCCCGACGTGGACAACAGCTACTGCTACGCCGAGAGCGGCGCGGTCCCGGTGGCCACCGTGGCCCCGGCGATGCTCGTGGGCGAGCTCGAGCTGCAGCGGGCGAGCACGCGTCGGTATCGTCCGGCCCGCCTGGCGATGCCACCCATGCGCCCCTGAGCGGGGGCTCGCGTCGCCCGAGGGAGCGCTTCGGCCGTTCTGCTCGCGTAGCCCGAGGGCGCGCTTCGGCCGTTCTGCTCGCGTCGCCCGAGGGCGCGCTTCGGCTCCAGGCGTCAGGCCGCGACGTGGCTGCTAGGCGCTCGGCTGGTCGAAGTAGCGCTGCACCAGGTCTTTGATGGTGGCGAGTTCGACATCGGCGACCTTGCCGTCGGCGCGGGCGAGCGCGATGGCCTCGCGCAAAAACATCTTGATGCACTCTTCGGGCAGACGCGTGTCGATCGGCGGAGGCCCGGAACGCATCCATTCCTCGAGCTCGGAAAACCCGACCGACCCGTGCGCCATGCGCGTGAGCAGATCGAGGAGCTGTTCGTACTCCGCGGTGCTTACTTCCCCGTCTGACCGAGCCACCACACAGCACATCGCGAGCAGCGCGCGACGCTGGGGTCTATTGAGCTCCATATGGGTGATCACAGCGTGCCGAACGGTAACGGTCAAGGGTATCCACAGGGGCGCACGATGTTCTTACCTACGCCCAGCACGCACCACAGGGCCGAGGGGCGTCGGGACCGGGTCGACAGCCAAGGGGCAGCCGGTGTGGTCCTCCGGGGAGCCCTGAGCTATGACTCGGCCGCGCGGCCGATTTCCGGGCGTTTTCACGAGACATGTACAGCGACTACGACACGATGCGCACCATGCTGCGGCTGGCCAACAGCCCGGCGACGTTTTCCCTGCGCCGCGCGCTGTTTGCCGACGGGCTGGTCTCGCTGGTGGCGAGCATCGGGGCCCTCAACCGGGTGGCGGAGCGCATCGATGAGCGGCTCTACCCCGAGTACCACCAGCAGCCGGTGGGCAAGCCCATCTACATCGTGGCGGCTCCCCGCTCGGGCACCACGTTTCTGCACCGGCTGATGTCGCGGGACCCCCAGTTCACCACCTTCAAGATGCTGGAGACCTTCTTCCCGACCATCACGGGTCAGAAGGTCATCGAGCGGGTGACGCGGGTGAATGGGCGCGTGGGGGGGGCCCTGAACCGCCTCACGGAGCTCATCGACAGCTCGTCCTTTGGGGCCTGGGAGGGCATCCACGACACCGGGCTGAACCAGGACGAGGAAGACGAGGCCATCTGGGCCATGGCCTTCGCCACGCCGGCCATCTGGCTGGTGCTGCCCTACCCCGAGCGCTTCGCCCACCTACGCTTCATCGACAAGCTGCCGGAAGACAAGAAGCGGAAGCTCATCGCCTACTATCGCGGGGTGGTGCAGCGGCACCTCCACCTGCGCCCGGGCAAGACCCTGCTGGCCAAGAACGTGCTCTTGCCGGGCCGCTTCGAGATCGTGACCGGGGCCCTGCCCGACGCGCGCTTCGTGCACGTGCTGCGTCACCCCTACGAGGCCCTGCCCTCGATGCTGAGCCTGTTCACGGTGCCCTGGCGCTGGCATTCCCCGGAGGTGCGCCCGGACGGCCCCGAGGCGCGCGCTTTGACCGAACTCACCATCGACTACTACCGATTCCTACACAGCCAGAGCCTCGAGAGTGAGCGCCAGCGCAAGCGGCAGTTCTTCAACGTGACCTACAACGACCTGCTGGCCGACCCGATGAAGACGGTCGAGCAGATCTGACGATCGCTTCGAGCTGCCCTTCACGGACGCGCTCAAGCAGGACCTGGGTCGGGAGGTCGCCCAACAGCGGCGGTTCCGCAGCGACCACAAGTACAGCCTCGCGCAGTTCGGGCTGACCAAGGACTACGTGTACGAGCAGCTCAAGGAGCTGTTCGAGCACTACGGCTTCTCGCGCTGAAGGCCACGGGCGTGCCTCGCGGTGGGCCCCGGCGCCGCGACGGACCGGGAGGTCGCGTGACCTCCCCGCGTTACAAACAAGCCAGCAGGATGGCGGCGCCGAGGGCCAGCCAGGGAGCCGCGCGCTCGAGGGGCGTGTGGGGCTGAAACCAGTCTTCGTCCCAGGTATCCATCTGCTTCATGCGGAGGCCTCCAGCAGGGGTTTCGCGCGACGGTCGCGCGGCTCAGGACGCGCGACCCCGACTAAAGCAGCTCGAGTCGACGAGGTCTGCGAGCGAGCAAACCTTTGACGTCGAGTTCGGCGTTATCGTCACGCGTGCGCGCAGGATTCGCCAGAATTCGGCAGCCGAGGTGACCTGGCTTGGTGTGCCGGCCCACGCTCCCTGGCGCGCGCACGCTCAGCGGAGGATCCGCTCCACGTCCGGCACGAGGAGCTCGGGCAGATTCTCTTCACCCAACATCTGGCGCAGGTTGACCTCGACGGTGCGCGAGATGGTCATCAGCGGCAGGTCATTGTCGTCCGTACCGAAGGGCTCCTCCAGCTCGTCGCCCACGGCGTCGAGGCCGAGAAAGGCGTAGGCAATGAGCAACACCACGACGGGCGTGAGCTGCTTGGTGGTGCTCACGAGTCCAAACGGCAGCGAGAAGCAATAGGCAGCCACGATGCTGTGGATCAGGAGTGTGTAAGACCACGGGATGGGCGTGGCCCGGATGCGTTCGCAGCCGCCCTGCACGTCCACCATGTCGCTGAGCAGGTTCTCGAGCAGGTGAACGTCGCGGGAGTGGAGCACGCCGTGGAAGCGCGCTTCGGTGACCAGGCGTCCCATCCCGTTCACGATGGCGAGTGGAACGTTGTACTCGCGCGTCAGCCCCGCGAGTTCGGCCTCGGGTAAGAGACCGCGTAGCGGCGTAAGGTCATCGACAGGACCGCGCAGGTGCAGGCGTAGCGCGTGCGTGAACGCAATCGCTCGATAGACGAGGTCGCGGCGAAGGCTAGCGATGGCCTGCGCGTCCAAGCTAGCGTCAGGCGTCGCGCGCACGTCGATCAAGTCCAGCACCAGGCGGGCGAAGCTACGCGCGTCGTTGACGAGCCTGCCCCAGAGTCTCCTGCCTTCCCAGTAGCGGTCGTAGCTAGCGTTGTTGCGAAAGCCGAGAAACACGCCGAGCGCGAGGCCGATCAAGTTGAAGGGCAGCGGTGTAAGGTCCGTAAGTAGGCGGGCGTGATTCGAGAGATAAGTCACGATGCAGGCCACGGCGAACACGGCCAAGAGGCGCCCGCGGATCCGCGGCAAGGCACTGCCGCGCACCTGAAACAGCAAACGAAACCAGCTGATGCGTCGATCTGGAACGATCATGCCGGCACGACCTGCAGGGCCTGTACGGCTCGCTCCGCCCGCGTGCCAAACGCCGAAGCACCCGCCGACCCGCGGATTTCGCGGCGCGCACCATGCGCTTTCGCCAGGGTATCGCGCACCGAAACGGCGCGCACGAAGGCGAGCGCATTGCCGCAGCGCACCGACGCTCTCGAGTTCGTTGGCGGGGCGCTCACGCGCGCACGAGCAGACGCTTTCAGGAGCTGGAATTCCTCGGAACCTTCAATAGGTACAGCGCGAATCTTCGACATTGTCTGACTCCTACCACAACTTTCATCCCGGTCTGTCTTCGCCACGCCGCAGGCGTTTTGCTAGGCTCGCGCGGTGCTCGATTTCTCCGATCTCGCGACGCGAATGCGCCACGTGACAGATTGGTTGGCGTCCGTTTGGGATGGTCGGGGTCTGATTCTTACCCTCACGGGCGCGGGCATCTCGGCGGAGAGTGGCATCCCGACTTTTCGTGGCGAAGAGGGCTACTGGCAGATCGGCTCGCGCAACTATTTTCCAGAGGAGCTGGCCACCCGCGCCGCCTTCTCGCGCATGCCCGACGAGATCTGGGGTTGGTATCTGTATCGGCGCAGCGTATGCCGCGCCGCCTCGCCCAATGCGGGTCACCTGGCGCTGGCCGAACTCGAACGCGGTCTCGTGGAGCGCAACGAGGGCGAGCGTTTCCTGTTGGTCACGCAGAACGTAGACGGCCTGCATTTGAGGGCCGGGAACACCCTCGCGCGCACTTTTCAGATACACGGCAACCTCGACTTCATGCGCTCCATCGAAGACTCCGACACGCGCTGCTATCCGTTGCCCAAGAGCCTCGGCGAGCGCTGGGAGCGCGGACGCGCCATCGGTGCAGAGCAACGCGATCTCCTCGTCTGCCCGCACGACGGCAGCCCCGCGCGCCCGCACGTGCTGTGGTTCGACGAGAGCTACGACGAGGAACGCTTTCGCTATCAGAGCACGCTGGCCGCGGTGGAGCGCGCTGGGCTCGTGCTGGTGATCGGCACCTCGGGCGCCACCAATCTGCCCTCGATGATCGTCCACCGAACGGCGCAACGGCAGGTCCCGCTGATCGTGATCAACCGCGATCCGAGCCCGTTCTCCAGCATGGCCGAGCGCATCCCGATGGGTCACTTCGTACAGGGTCCAGCGGGCGAAGTGCTGCCCCCGTTGGTGAACTTCCTGTTGGACGGCGAGTTGCCCTAGCGGCGCGGCGGCTCCCTAGTTGGGCAGCTGGTTCTTCTTGCCGGGCTTGTTCCAGATGGCGTCCCAGTTGTCCCGGTAAGTACGCGTAGCCACTTGCGCGGGGCCGTGGTGAGCGTCGCTCCCGCCGCGGGCATTCAACGCGTTTTCAGGCAGCTGAACCTCCACGTCGCAGACGAGAGGGCTTTCCGGCCGCGGCTTGAGGCGGACGAGCTCGCCCTGGCCGATGTCGCCCTCCTTCACACAGCGCACGATGCCCGCTTCGACGCGATCCTCGCGCGCTCGTAAGACAGCTAACGCTTCGCCGTCTTCGCTGATGCCCTGGATCAGCACCACGTCGCCGCGCTTCTTCTCGGCCTTGTCCCGGCGCGTCGGCTCCCGTTCACTCGCGGCCCGCTCGCGGGCGCCCCTCGTGGCTGGAGATTTCGGCTTGCTGCGGGGTTTGACGGTCACCCGGCGCAGGATAGCAAGAGTGTACGCTCAGGGCCCGCGGCTGGCCGACCGAGCCTGAGCCTGCTCCAGGCGCAGGGAAGCGACGCGCTCGCAAGCGAGGGTCACGCCCGCACCGCAGGCTTTGCCGAAGAGCTCCGCTGCCCGGACCGGATCCCGCTTGAGGGCGTCCCCCAGCTGCATGCATGCCTCTCCGTCACTGGCCTTGCAGGCCAGCTCGAGCAGCGCGTGCTCGCGCTCGGGCGTGAAGGTCTCGTGACTGCGCTCCAGCTCGACCAAACTGCGACAGGCATTGCCGCGTCCGCCCTCACAGGCGCGCTCCAAGTAGTGGGCACTCTCGGCGAAATGCGCAGGGTCACTCGAAATGCGACGCCCGTAGAAGTCGCAGGCCTCGAGGTCACCGCGGTGACACGCCTGGGTCAGCAGCTCGAGGGCGCGGAACGTGTCTTGTCCCTCCTCGAGCAACAGCTTGGCCAACACGGTGCAGCCTACCGCGTCTCCGCCGTCACAGGATTCCTCGAAGAGCACCCGGCCGCGCGCCTCGTCGCGCTCGATACCGAGACCACGGTAGTACAGGGAGCCCAGTCCGCGACAGGCGGGGGCGTAGCCCTCTTCGCAGGCGTAGCGGTAGAGCTCCGCCGAGTAGCTGGCGCCGGAGTTACCCCGCGTCTCGAGGTCACGTCCTGCCGCGACGCAGTCATCCAGGTGACCGGCCACACAGCGCCGCTCGGCCCGCACGGGCATGCACTGGTTCTTGGACGGCACGTACTCGCTGCCCACTTCGCAACAGCTACCCTGGGACATCCACTGCCCGGTGGGACAGTGCGGCACCGCTTCGGCGCTCTGGGCGGCGCCGAGCCCGAGGCTCAAGGCGGTCGCCGATAGGATGTTTCTAACGAGTGTGTTGGAACCGGGCTTGGGGGCTGCTGTCATGGGTGGGGCTTCGACTCTTTCCTGGTTTCGCTACGACTACCGCGGCACGCGTTCCGAACGCCCCACACACGCGTGCCACCAGGACGAGGCGGGGATCGAGTCCCAGATTGCCGCTGAAAACCCGCTTCTCGCAAGGGCTGACCGCGATTTTGGTGGGATGGCGTGGGCCGCGGGACCTCGCGTCGATCACCGTGTGGGCGCTTCCCCACTTGCACACGCAGCGCGAGGCGCGCACCCTGCTGCAACATGAACTTTCCGCATCTCGCCTACGGCACGCCGCGCAAACTGCCGAAGCCTCAAGCTTTGCGCGGGCGCGTGGTGGTGCTGGACATCGCGTTTGCGGCGCAGGGAGCGGGGGGCGCCAGCTTCGAGCGCACCACCAAACCGTTCATCGACGGACTCGGTGATCGGCTGGCGATGTGGGTCGACCATCACGACCACGCCAAGCACGCGCTGTACGCCGACGATGCGCGCTTCGTGCTGCGCACCAAGGCACAGCACGGCGCATGTCCAGAGATGGTTACGCCGAGCCTCGTGAAGCAGGTTGGCGCCATCGATACCATCTGCTGCCACACCGACTTCGACGGCCTGTGTGCAGCAGCCAAATGGATTCGTCTCGGCGAAGAGCCCTACCCCGGCGCGGACGCGGATGCCCACGCCATCGATACCCGGCTGGGAACTCCGTCGGAGCTCGCCGAGACCATCGACCGCGCGCTGCGCGGGCGGCCCACCGACGAGGGCCTGCGCGGGTTGATCGTGCGGTTCCTGGCCGAAGGAGCATCCGATAAGGGGCTGTTCGGTCCCATTGAGGACGCCGCCACGGTGTTCCGCAGCCACGAGGAAGAAGCGCGTCGGCTGGCGCTGCAATACGAGGTGATCGGGGACGTCGCGCTGGTGAACGCCAGCGACGCGCGCGTGCACTACGACAAGACGCTGCTGCTGCTGCTGGGGCAGGAGCGCGCCACCATTTCCATCGTGTACGACCGCACCACGGTGACCGCTGCCGCACGCTTCGACAGCGGCGTAGACCTGCTGGCGAAGCTGGGACTTGAAGGCGGAATGCCTACACGCGTGAGTGTACCTGTGGGAAAGCTCGCGTTTGTGCTCGAGCGGCTCGGTGTGAAACGGCCGAGCTAGGGCGCGCCAACCGCGATTCTCGAGCAGATCTGCCAGCGGTTGCCGGGCTATACTGGGCCATGGCACTACCTCTTTCGTTCTTCGAACGTCTCCCCAAGACCGACCTCCACGTCCACCTCGACGGGTCGCTGCGCGTGAGCACGATCCTCGAGCTCGCGGAAGAACAGGGCGTCAAGCTCCCCGCGGAGACGCCCGAGGAACTCCTCAAAGCCATGAACTGCGGCATTCGCACCGGTTCGTTGGTGGAGTACCTCAAGGCCTTCGACGTCACCTTGCGCGTGCTGCAGACCGAGCAGGCGCTGTCGCGCGTGGCCTACGAGCTGTGTGAAGACGCGGCCAACGAGAACGTGCGCTACATGGAGATCCGCTACGCCCCCATGTTGCACACCAAGCTAGACCTGCGCTTGACGGCCGTGGTCGAGGCCGTGCTCTCGGGCATCGCGCGCGCACGCGAGGAGCTCGGCGTGCACGCCAAGGTCATCATCTGCGGCATCCGCAACATCTCGCCGGAGTCGTCGCTCGAGATGGCGCGCCTGGCGGTGGCCTACAAGAACCGCGGCGTGGTGGGGTTCGACCTGGCAGGCGCCGAGTACGACCACCCACCGAAGCATCACCGGGATGCGTTCGAGCTCATCCGCAAGAACAACATCAACTGCACCATCCACGCGGGCGAAGCTTTCGGGCCCGAGTCCATCGCCCAGGCCATCCACGTGTGCGGCGCCCATCGCATCGGACACGGCTGTCGACTCTGGGAAAACGGCGACTTGTTGGCGTACGTGAACGACCATCGCATCCCGCTCGAGTGCTGTCCTTCGTCGAACGTGCAGACGGGCGCGGTGCCCGAGTTGGGCCGCCATCCCATCAAGCTCTATCACGACCTCGGTTTGCGGGTGACCGTGAACACCGACAACCGCCTGATCACGGACACCTCGGTGTCACGTGAGTTGTGGCTCTGCCATACCCAGCTGGGGCTCTCGCTCAGCGACATCAAGCACATCGTGCTGAACGGCTTCAAGGCGGCCTTCTTGCCCTTCCACCAGCGTCAAGACTACGTGCGGCGCATCGCGGAGGAGCTCGACCGCTTCCACGACGATGGCAGTATCTCGCACCCCGACATGGACAGCCTGGTCCCGCGCTCTTCCCTCCACCCGGCCACCGTGTAACCTTGCCCGATGCGCGCCGAACCGTGTGAGGCGCAGCAACCCGGCATGTTCGATAGTCACTGCCACCTCGACGACGACGCCTTCGACGCTGACCGCGGCGAGGTCCTGGCGCGCGCGCGAAGCGCGGGGCTGACGGGCATCGTGGTGCCGGGCTACGAGCCTGCGGAGTGGGCCGACCTGGCGCACTTCTGCGAGCAGGATCCGCTGCTGTGTTGCGGCGTGGGCCTGCATCCCTGGTATGTGCCTACTTTGGAGGCCGGGGCCCTCGAGGCGGCCCTGCAGGAACTCCCTGCCAGCGCGGCGCGAGCCCGCGCGGTGGCGATCGGCGAGTGTGGTCTCGATGGCGCCAAGGCGCGCCGTGGTGGGGCCAGCATGGAGCTGCAAAAGCGCGTCCTCGAGCGGCACCTCGACGTGGCGAGCGCGCTCGCGCTGCCCGTGATTTTGCACTGCGTCGATGCGCACGGCGCACTGCTCGAGTTGCTCGAGCGACGCGGCCCGCTCACGCGAGGCGGCGTGATGCACAGCTACAGCGGGCCCGCCGATCTCATCGCGCGCTATGCGCGGCTCGGGCTCTACTTCAGCTTCGCCGGCGTGGTGAGCCACGAAAACGCCAAGCGCCCCCGCAAAGCCCTGTGCGGCGTCCCGCTGTCTCGCCTGCTGGTGGAGAGCGATGGCCCAGATCAGGCGGCCGAGGGCGCGGGGAGCCGACGCTCGGAGCCTGCGCACATTGTCCGCCTGCTCGACATCTACGCGAATCTACGCACGGAATCGCGCGCCGACCTGGGTCAGGCCTGTGCCGACAACGGAGCCGCACTCTTCGCGCGCTGAGCTGCTACCTTGGGGCCCCATGTCGATGGACCTACCTGCCCGCGACCCGCTCGTGCCCCAGGAGTCGAGGGAGACCTCGTCGTCGGGCGGCGGTCTAGATCGCGAGACCGTCTACCGGACGCACCGGCGCTTCGACCGGGCCGCGCGTCTCTTCACCGAGCCGGGGCTCGCGCGCTTGATGGACGCCCGGGTGGTGATCTTCGGGCTGGGCGGCGTGGGCTCCTTCGCCGCCGAGGCGCTCTCGCGCAGCGCCGTGGGCAACCTGGTGCTGGTGGACTTCGACGAGATCTGTGTGACCAACGTCAACCGCCAGCTGCACGCGCTCAAGGGCAACGTGGGCAAGGCCAAGGTCGACGTGATGGCGGAGCGTCTGCGCTTGATCCACCCGACCGGCAACGTGGACCCCGTGCCCACTTTCTACAACGCCGAGACCAGCGACCAACTGCTCGACGGGCGCATCGACTACGTGGTGGACGCCATCGACAACATCACGGCCAAGGTGCACTTGCTGGCCACCTGCATCCGGCGCGGCATTCCGGTGGTGTCTTCGATGGGCGCGGCGGCCCGGCTCGATCCCACCCGCGTGCGCACGGCGCCTCTCGGAGAGACCTACAAGGACCCCTTCGCGCGCAACGTGCGCAAGCTCCTGCGTCAGAAGCATGGCGTGGAGGCTGAGCAGGGCCTCGAGGGCGTGACCGCTGTGTTCAGCGACGAGGAACCCACCGTGCCGAGCGAGGTCCACTACGACCACGGCCAGGGCTTCCGCTGCGTGTGCCCCAACGGCGACAATGGCCTGCACAGCTGCGAGAAGCGCAGCCGCATCGAAGGCAGCGCGGCCTTCGTGGTGGGGACCTTTGGCCTCACCTGCGCCAGCGTCGTGGTGCGTCAGCTGATCAAGTAAGGACTGCTCAGCCGCGCGACACTTGGCTCGCGAAGCGAACCTCGCGGTCGGGCGGGCCCCGGGGCGGGGAGGTCGCGTGAACTCCCCGAAAATTAACGCCGCATGGTGCCCCGGTCGGCGGTGGTCACGTAGGTGCCGCGCGGCCAGTGGCGGAAATAGGACACGTCGAGCACGGGGCCGCCGTCGTCGGCGTACTCTCCCGTCGGGTGCCCGTAGACCTTGAGCAGAGACCCGACCGCGACGTGATCGGGGCCCTTCTTCTCTTCGGGCTTGAGCATGAGGTCTCCGTCGAAGGAGCCCAGATCGCGCTCGGCGATCGTGAGTCGGCAGGAGGACGAGCTCTGCTCCGAGCACAGGTGGCGCTCGTGATGGGCGTGCAGTTCCATGGAGACGCGGGTCTTGCCGTTGCCCAAATCGCGTAGGCCACGTACCACGCCGAACCAGCCGATCTCCGTTGTTTGGAAGCCATTCGGGTCGCGTTTGACGTCCTCCAAGGGCACCGCCTGGGCCGACAGATAGTGAGCCTTCTCCGCGCGCAGCGGCTCGTAGCTGCGGGCAAAGTTGTAGTTGTTGGCACCGCCGCAAGCGGCGCAGGCGAGGGACCAGGAGAGGAGGGACCAGAAACGGAGTTGGCGCGTCGACACGCTTGCCCTTGTACCATAGAGTGCGGCGCGCGAAGCCCCTCAAGGGCTCGCGGGGAGATGTCTAGATGCCTTCGTCCGCTCGACCGGGATTGGCCTTCGACGAGCCGCTGATTTTCGAACGCGGGACCCAAGGTCGGACCGGAGCCAGCCTGCCCGAGGCCGACGTGCCCGAGGTCGACATGGGAGCCCTGCTGGGTGCCCAGTACCGCAGCGAGCCCACGCCGCTCCCCGAGGTCAGCGAGCCCGAGGCCTTCCGGCATTTCGTGCGCCTGAGCCAGCAGAACTTCGCGATCGATCTGGGCATGTACCCGCTGGGTTCCTGCACCATGAAGTACAACCCCAAGATCAACGAGTGGGCCGCCCGCTTGAACGGCTTCGCGCGCCTCCACCCCTACGCGCCCGAGGCCATGCTGCAGGGCGCGCTGGAGCTGATGTACCGGCTCGAGCGTGGGCTCGCCGAGGTGTGCGGCATGGACCGCGTCTCGCTGCAGCCCGCGGCGGGTGCCCAGGGCGAGCTCGCGGGTCTGATGATGATCCGCGCCCACCACACGGCCCAGGGCCGCAGCCCGCGCAAGGTGCTCATCCCGGACACCGCCCACGGCACCAACCCTGCTTCCTGCGCCCTCAATGGCTTCGAGGCCGTGTCGTTCCCCGGCAGTGAGGGCGGCACCGTGGTTGCCGAGACCCTCGCCAGCTACATCGACGACGACGTCGCGGCGGTGATGATCACCAACCCGAACACCGTGGGCCTGTTCGAGAGCGACCTGCCGAAGATCGCGCAGATGGTTCACGACAAGGGCGGCCTGGTGTACGGCGACGGCGCCAACCTCAACGCGCTGATGGGCCGCGCACGCCCGGGCGATCTCGGCATCGACGTGATGCAGTTCAACCTGCACAAGACGTTCACCACGCCGCACGGCGGTGGCGGTCCGGGCTGCGGTCCCGTGGCGTACAAGAACGTGCTCGCGCCGTACGCTCCCACGCCCACCGTCGAGCGCCGCGACGACAACACCTACTATCTCGACTACGCGCGTCCCAAGAGCGTGGGCCGCCTGCGCACGTTCTACGGCAACTTCGGCATGATGGTGCGCGCTTACACCTATCTGCGCGAGATGGGCGCCGAGGGGCTCAAGCAAGCCACCGACCTCGCCGTGCTCAACGCCAACTACCTGCGAGCTTGTCTGGCCGAGCAATGGCACGTGGCCTACGACCGCTCCTGCATGCACGAAGTGGTGATCTCCGACAAGCTGCTCAAGGCAAGCGGTGTCACCACGCTGGACGTGGCCAAGCGCCTGCTCGACTACGGCTTCCACCCGCCCACCGTGTACTTCCCCCTGGTGGTCAAGGGCGCCATGCTCATCGAGCCCACCGAGACCGAGACCAAGCAGACGCTGGACGAGTTCGTGGATGCCCTTGCGAGCATCAAGCGCGAGTCTCAGGAAGACCCGGAGATGGTGAAGGCCGCGCCCCACCTCACACGGCTACGCCGGCTGGACGAGACCCGCGCCGCGCGCAAGCCCGTGCTGCGCTGGACGCCCTGATCGCGCTGAACACCCGCAATCAGGCCCGACGCGTTGGCGGCGGAGCTACTCGCAGGGCGTGACCCCGAGTGCCTTCGGGCAAGCATCAGGGTTACCGTCGAGGGCCTTGCTCGCCTGCAATACTCGGCATTCGAGCGTGTCGCCCTTGGCGCCGGCCACACTGTAGCCTCCCGAGAACGGCAGGGCCTTGCACTGGCTGATGCAAGTCCCCATGGCATCGCTGCCGGCGAAGTGCTCGGCGAATCCCTGCGTGCAGCCGGTCTGAGCGAGCCCACAGTAGACCTCGCACGGATCGCCGCAGGGCTGAGCGGCGATGGGGCCCGCGCTGGGGCAGCTGGTGGCGTCCACCAGAGATGCGTAGCCGCGCCAGCGGCGGCATGCGACCGAGTTCCCGGTGACCTGCTTGGCCAAGCCAGACGGCAGGGCGTTGCACACCGCCATGCACTGCGATCGGCTCCCGTACAGCGCGCGATCGCCCGTGCACGCGACGCCGACCAGCTTGCAGTAGTCGCCGCAGTCCGGCTCGGTGTCGGGGCCGAGATCGCAGCTCACTGCGTCCGAAGGATCGGGCACCAGGGCGGCGTGGCCACAGTGTGTGTCGGGATCCGTGAAAGAAGCCACCGAGAGATGCGCGAGGCGACACTGGATGGTGTCCGGGAAGGTCATGAAGTCCTGCTCGGCGTTCACCACCTCGTTGTCGTGCAGCGCGCTGCACTGGCGCTCGCATTCCGCGCGATCCAGGTCTGGCTGACACACCGCCTGGAACAGCGAACAGTACCCCTGGCAGTTGGTGCCGCAGTTCTTCACCGAGCCCGGCGCGCCGCCCCCGGGTCCCGCGGCGGGGCAATAGGCGGGGATCTCGAACGGCACGTTCTTGAGCGTTGCGGCCTGCTCGGCGCGCGCCTTTCGACACGCCAACGTGTTCTGGTTGGACTCGGGATCGGCGTGCAGATCGAAGTGTTGGCAGACCGCCAGACAAATGGCGTGGGAACCTCCGAAGTCAGGCAAGTCGACGAAGGTGTCGTTGTCGCCCGAACAGGCATCGATGACGTCGTCACAATAGGTTTGGCAGGCGGAGCTCGGCTGCACGACGCCGCCCGTGCCCGCGTCATCGTCGAGGGTGCGACCGTCCAGGCCGATCAGCTTTTGACAGCCGAGCACCCCGAACGCGCACGAGAGCCCCAAAACTGCGTGGGAAAGACGCATCAGAATACTCCTCCTAGATCGAGGCCCGCGAAGGCTGGTGAGAGCGCCGGCCGCAGACTCAAGCGCCGCGGCTTGGGCGCCGTGAAAAAGAGCACCGCGCCGGCCGCCACGAGCACGCCGCCCGCGATGAAGGCGCCATTCGAGATGCGCGCGGCGTCGTTGGCCTGATCGCTCAGTCGTATGCCGCGCGGCGTGCAGCGATCGTGGGGGCAATCCGCCTCCGCGTCGTTGTTCTTCATGATGGCCTTGATGCCGAAGCCGCCGCCGAGGGCCAGACCGACTACACCGGCTGCTCCGAGCGCGACGCCCACGGCTCGCTGCACCGTGCCGTCGCGTGTACCGTCCCGTTCGCTGACTGCCGGCGCGCCACCGACCTGGAGTCGGCCCTGGGCCGTCTGTGGTGCGTCGCTCGCAGGCAGCACACTCACGGGCGGCGCACTCAGGGGCGGCACGGAGATGCGCTCGCGAGCTCCGTTGTCCGGCACGTGCACGCTGGTCGACCAGGCGTTGCGCCCTGGCGCGCGCGCGTCGATACGCTGGGGGCCCGGATCGACGGGAATCGGGATGCCCCACAACCCCGGGGCCACCAGCGTACCGTTGCGGGAGATCTCGAGCCCCTCCGTGCTGCTGCCCGCGGGGACCTCCAGCGTGAGCGTCGACAGATTGCGCTCGAGCTTGTCGGCCCGCTTGCGCCCGGCGTCGGCACGCTCGGCCTGTCCGGCCGCTGCCGCCTGCGACGAAGCCTCACGAAACATGGCCCATGCGCTCGCCGTGCGACCAAGGCGCTCGTAGCACTCGGCGAGGTAGAGCATGGTACCGATGCCGTGCTCGATGGCCTGGCTCTGCTCCAACCGTGTGCAGGCCTCGGCGAAGTTGCCCTCGCGCATCAGCGCGAGCCCACGGTCGAACAGCGCCTCGGCCGCGGCTTTGTCGGCCGCTTGTGTTTGGGCCCACGCACTCGAGCTCGAGACCACGAGGGACATGACGCAAGCACACAGCCAACGCAGATTCATGGGTCACTCCGCTTGCAACGCGCGCAGACGGCGCGCTCTTGGGGTTCTGCTGGCGTCAGCTCAACGTCTGCCGCCGAAATCGGATATGCCGTGGGGACTGCCGGTTTCCTGAGGAATTTTTCCGCTCGCCTCGGGCCCGGGTACTCCGGAGGGCCTCGCCGGGGCCGGCTCCGAACTGGGCTTGGGACGCGTGCGCGGCACCTTGGGCGCCGGGCTGGGATCCGCGGCAACCTGCGCAGGCGGCACCTCGGAGGGAACGGCCGCGACTGGCTCGCTGGATGGCTTGGGCTCGCCGAGCGCGTCGTTCCCCACGGGCTTGAGGAGGGACGTGCTGGGCACCGGAGCGTCGCCGCTCGCCACGCTCGGCAAAGGCGGCACGGGGGGCTGGCCGACGTTCCGGGTCCCCGCATCGGCGCCGATGGTGAGGGCCGCGTTTCCCGTGTCGCGTGCACCGCCCGCGAGTCGTCGCGAAAGCGCCGCACTCAAGCCTGCGCCAGCGACCAACAACAACACCAGCAGCGCCCAACGACGCCGTGACCAACCTGGTGGGGCGTCCAGCTGTGCGCCGCTCGGTACGCGAACGGACGCCTCATGCGGCGCCGACGCGCTCTGGTGACTCTGGCGCGGAGGAGGCGGATGCGAGGACACCTTCACCGTGCGCGATACGGAGACCTGGGGCGTGGGCGCGAAAGGCAAGAGCGCCTGGGAGAACTCTTGGGCGCTCGCGTAGCGCTCGTCGCGCGACTTCTTGAGCGCGCGCATGACGATTCCCTCGAGTCCCACGGGCAGGTTCAAGCCCAGGCTCGAGAGCGGCTCGGCTTCGGTCGTGAGTACGGCGGTGACGAGCTGCGGAATGGTCTCGCCATAGAAAGGCGTGCGACCCGTGAGGAGCTCGTAGAGGATGATGCCGAGCGCCCAGATGTCCGTGCGGCCATCGACATCCCTGGAGGAGTTCAATTGCTCCGGAGACATATAAATGGGCGACCCCACCAGCGACGCCGTCTTGGTCAGCGTGCGGTGCGGCGTGCCCGAACTCGACAGCGACTTCGAGACGCCGAAGTCCAGCACCTTGAGCAAGCGCCCCCCATCGGGGCGCTGCACCATGAACAGATTGGCGGGCTTGAGATCGCGGTGCACGATGCCGCAACCGTGGGCCTCGCTCAGCGCCTCGCAGGCCTCACGCACGATGCGCACGGCCTCGACCGCGGGCAACTTGCCGCGCTGAGCAAGCTCGTCCGCCAGGTCCATCCCCTCCAGGTACTCCATCACCAGGAAGGGTGTGCCATCGTCGAGCGCTCCCGTATCGAGCACACGACACACGTGCTGGCTGCGGATACGCGCGGCCGCGCGGGCCTCACGCTGGAAACGTTCGATCGCCGATTCGTCGTGCTGCAGGCGCTCGCGCAGGAGCAACTTGATGGCGACGCGCTGATCGAGGCCCGTGTGCCACGCCGCGATGACGACGCCCATGCCGCCCTCGCCCAGGACGCGCTCCACCACGTACTTGTTGGCGATTATCTGGCCCGTCGCGACCGGAGAGGAGTTGCGCATTAGGGTCCTCGGTGAGCACCGCGCCCGCAGATGTCTCGAAACCTAGTCGAGCCATGAGGACGAGGCGAGCGCCGCCCTCGCGAGAGTGGAACGGAATCGACCGAGCCGTGAGTAAAAGCGGACGAGGCACGCACTTCGCGGCCAGGAGTTTTCGCCCCGTTATCGAGCGCGACTCCGGACGATGGCGAATGCCTACGCGTAGACAGTCCGCCACGAGCCGGTCCTGGACGAGGATCGTGCATTTACGTGATGTACGAGCGAATGCGCGGAGTGCTCCCCGCGTCGAGGCCTGATTTCGCCGGTGGCGCAGGCATGATGCACGGCTGCACGATCCATTGCGCAACTTGCGCAAGTCAGCGGCCGTGCGCGCTTAGTCAGGTGGAACTAGAAGCAGTCGGCCAGCTGACTCAGTTCCTTGCGCGCGAGCTCGGCCGTGACCAGCAAGGGGAGCTCGAAGCGTGGCAGCGGCAACTCTTCCTGGACGCGAGCCAGCGCGTCCGCCTGCACGCGCTCGCGCAGCGTGCGCCGACGGCCGGCCACCAGCAGCGAATGGATGGGGCTTTCAGGCGCGATATCACGCGCCACCGAGGTAACGATGTCCCCCTCTTCGGCGCTGAACAGCCTGGGCAGCAGGCCATTGACCACGAGGCCCGCCACGGGCAGCCCGAGCTCGTCCCGCAGCGCTGCGTTGAGCTCGATGCTCTCACTCACCGGCATGTCTTCGGGCAACGTGACGATCAGCGCGCCAGCGCGCGTAGGGTCCGCGAACAACTCCCAGGCTCGCTCGGCTTCGCGCCGCAAGAGGCCGGGCGGCGCCACGTCGAGCAGCACGCGCGGCACGCGCATCATCTCCAGCCCATGGCCGGTGGCGGGCGAGTCGAGGATCACCATGTCGTAGCGCTTGCGCCCGTCGGGCGTGAGCTCGCGCGCGTGAAACTGCGCCTTGCCGAGCATCGACCAAGCCTCGATGCCGGGCGTGCCGCGCAGGAAGGCCGCCACCAATCGGTTCTCGAAGATGGCGCGGTACAGCGCGCGCACCTTGAGCACCATCATGCCGTACTCTTCGAGGGCTTCCTTGGGGTTCATGTTGACGGCGTCGATGCCCGGCAACACGGTCTGGTTGTAGGCCCCGATAGGCGGTACTTCGAGCAGCTGACTGACGCGCTCCTTGGCGTTGCACATTGCGATCAGCACGCGCTTGCCACGCCGCGCGGCGGCCAACGCCAGAGCGGTACTCACGGTGGTTTTACCCACTCCGCCTTTGCCCACCACTGTCACGAACTGCAGATTGAACAGATCAGGCATCCAGGCGATTTCTCTTCTCGAAAGAGGGGAGTCTACCAGCATTAGGGCCGCGCGCAGGTGGGGTCAACCGGGCGCCTCGACGAGCAGGTCGGCAGGCGCCGGGACGAGTAGCGCCGTGAGCTCCTCCGGGGAGCCGTCCAGGGCTAGCCAACGCTCGACGGCATCCACCGAGCCGAGCACTGCAGGCATGCGCCCGTGAATGGGGGCCACCCGTTCGTTCGGCGGCACAGTGATGACCGCGTACGTGCCTACCCGCTCCCCGGAAGGGGCACGCCAGCTCGCCCATAGCCCAGCCAGGGGCAGGAAGGGCAGCTCCGACCCCACCAGCCGGAACACGAAGCGCTGGCTGCGCTTGCCCTCCTTGTGCCATTCGTAGAACGCGCTCACCGGAACCACGCAGCGGCGACTGCGGAAGGCTTCTCGAAAGGCTGGCTTTTGCTCCAGAGTCTCGGCGCGAGCGTTGAACATCTTGTCCCCCTCGGCCAGGGAGGTCGCCCAGTGCGGCACCAGGCCCCAGCGCGACAGCCCGAGCCAGCGCTCGGCCTGGGCACGCTCGGAGCTCGGCTTGCGGGTCAGTACGATGGGGCCCTGCATGCGCGGAAAGTGCTCACGGGCCAGGCCCGCCAGCGTTTCCCCGAGCTCGGGCATGCTGACGTCGACGCGAAACGCCGAGATCAGCGCTTCCGGATCGGCATCGAGCTCATAGCCCCCACACATCCGCTCAAGACTGGGGCACGCGGCGGTCGCTAGCCAGCCTGGAGCTCGATACGGAACACATTTCGCCCCAGCTTTTCCTGGCTAGACAGGCGGGCGCCCAGGGTGCGCGCAAGGATGCCCGCCGCGAACAGGCCGAGCCCACGCCCGTAGCGCCCATCGGCGCGCCCCTTGATTTGCAGCTGGCCGTCCAAGGTGAAAGCCACATCCCCCAGGCTGGCTGCGAGGGGCTTGCCCTCGTCGCTGACCTCCACCGCCACCTTGCCCTCATCGAGCACGGCCCGCACCACCACGGTCTTGCCGGGTGCGTGTTGGTGACCGTTGCTGATCAGCAGCTCGATCAGGCGCTCGAGGGCCTCACCGCCGACCACGTTGAGCTCACGCTCCGGCGGGATGAACATGACCGAGCCGAACTTGATGCGCCCCTGGGCGCGGTCGAAGACCTGCCGCAAGTCCTGCACGGTGGTGGGGTGCGTCTCGTGCTCGTTGAAATAACGGCCCATCCAGGCAAGCTGGTCGAGCCCGCGCATGAGATCCCCGAGCGCTTGCTGAGAGTCCGCCAAGGCCTCTTGAAGCTCGGACGACGGCAACGTGGGATCGCCGATACCGTCACGCACGAAGCCGAGGTTGGCCGCCAGGGTCGCGGCGGGATTACGTAGATCGTGAACGATCAATCCGAACAACCATTCCAACTGAGCAGGCTGCGCTTCGGGCACCATTCCCTCCGACGCCACAACTGTTCAATGCCTCAAGGAAATGGCAACACGTCGTCTTCACCGTAGCGATCGATCAGTGCGGCCACATAGGAGAGCAGCGTCAGCCGGCGTTCCTCGAGCGCGGCCCACTGGGCGCTCGTCAGGACCGCACCCAGCCCCCGCGCGCGCAAGGTTTGCTCGAGCTTGTGTGGGTCGTTCGCCTTGAGACTTTCCACGAAACTTCGGGAAAATCGCTGCACGCGCCGGAGCCGGGTGAGGAGACGTCCCCGTTGGGTCGCAGACAGAGGATCGCCGAAGGCCACGTTGTGGTCCCGGAAGTAGATGAAACTCTCACTATGATCACCCTGAGCGTTGGCCCCGCTGAAGCGGTCCCAGTTGGCGATCAAGTAGTCGAAACACACCATCGTGCTGATCTGCGCAGCCAGGACGCGCGACTTGTCGCGGTCTGACAGCGGGTGCTCCTGAGACAGCCAGCGTGACCAGCGCTCCACCCCCTCCTCGTTGTCGAGCCCGAGCTCGTGCAAGTCCGGGATCCAGTAGATGGCCGCACCCTGCACGCTGCCATCGCGCACGATCATGCCCGCCTCGAGTTCTGGCCAGCGCTCCTGATAGCGACCGCGCAACCATCCCTGGAGCTGCGCCACCGAGAAACTGCGCTGCACGGCCGGCACCACGTTGGCGATGCCCAGAGCGCGCCCGACGGCGAAGGCGGCCAGCTCCGCGCGATAGCCCTCGGGGTGAGCCTTGGAGGCCGGCTTGAAGGCGGCATCGACGGGGCCGGCCAGGTCCATCTTGAAGGCCACCGAGCTGGTGCCCACGGGCTTTAACGAGATCGGTTGGGCGCTGCCCAGGGCTGCTTCGATCTCGGCGACGGAAACTCCCGCGTCAACGCCGAACTCTTGCGAGTCCTCGGGACGCGCTTGCGCATGCGCCGAGTCGCGCAGCGCCAACCCGGAGTGCCACCACGACACCGTGAGGGCCAGGGCGATCCAGAGCAGCTTCCTTCGCGACACGCAAGACATGGGGCGACGCAAGCTTAGTCGAAGCGCGACCGCGGGCGACGCGTGCAGAGCAGACCCGGCTCTCAGCGTTTCCGCTCACGTTGCTTGCGCGCCAGTTCGGCACGCGCAGCCTTGGCTCCATACACGAAGCCCAGGGCGAAGCCGATCAGCAGGACACCGGGGATGTACAGGACGTGGGCGGCGGACGGCATGGCTCAGGCCTTGCGCTTTTGCTCGAGTAGGGCCGACAGGCGCTCCACTTCCGCGGCCGTGCGGCGCTGCATCAGACCCAGCCGAGCCACATAGGCGAGCAGCGCGGCGAGCACGAAGCCGTAGGCGCCGATGAGCAAGGGACCGCCGGGGACGCTCTCCTTTTGCGGGCCCTCGACGGCCTGGAACGTGGTGGCGCGGCTCTCCTCCGCGCCTTCCTGGGCCTGGGCGATGCCCGACCATCCGAGCCAGAGCACGAGACCAAGCGTTCGAATCCAACTCATGCGTGTTCCTCCAACAGACCGAGCTCGGCCGCGTCGAGCTCCAAGAGCTGCACCCGCTGACGTTCGCGCTCCGCCCGAGCGCGCGCCCAAATCAAGAGCGACGATAGCGCCAGAAAGGCCAGGCCGCTGATGCGCAGGGCGCTCGCCATGTCAGGGTGAAGCCCGCCGCCCTTGGCGGTGATCACGGTGGGGTGCTGACCGCGCCACAGCTGCACGCTGTAGTGGATGATGGGCATCAAGGCGCCGCCGAGCAGGGCCAAGCCCGCCGCGAAGCGTCGCTCGACCTCCCCGGTGGAGCCGAGATTCCGCAGCAGCAGGTAGGCCGCGTAGATCATGCCCGTGAGCAGCGTGGTGGTGAGGCGCGGATCCCAGGTCCAGCCGGTGCCCCACGCCTTGTAGGCCCACAACGGGCCCGTGACCATCACGATCACGCAGAACACGGAGCCGACCTCGGCGCCCCCGACCGCCACCGCCTCCCACGCGTCATTGCGCTTGGCGAGATAGACCGCGCTGCCGATCACGCTGAGCGTGTACCCCACGTACATGGCCCAGGCGCTGGGCACGTGAAAGTAGAAGATCTTCTGCACGATCCCCATCTGCAGCTCCACCGGGGCCACCGCGAAGATCACGTACAGGGCGCGCGCCAGCAGCAGACCGGTGACGACCGCCAAGAGGACGAATCCCCAGGGCGGTTTGGGCGAGGGCGAAGGACTCATGGCGGACAGCCTAGCGCGAAGCTATCTCCCCTGAAACAACGTGGCAAAGCCCCGACGCCAGAGCTATTTCCCCCTCCCCCTTAGCGAGACCTTTTTGGGCTCCCTGACCCGAACCGGCCGCAAGCTGGCCCTGGGCCCCTCGGCAGGGGGTGCGCTCTCGGACGCGGTGGCCGAGCTGAGCCGCGTCTATACGCGCGAACGCGACGCGCTCGCCGAGCGCAGCCGGGGCCAGACGGTGCTGGGGGCGCGGCTCGCCTTCTTTCTGCCGCGCGATCTGGTCAAGGTCCTCGGTCCGCTGTCCGAGATAAAGGACTGGCTCGTAGCGCACCCGGAGCGCAGCCTGCGCGTGCTCGACGTCGGTGCCGGCCTCGGCGCCACCAGCCTGGGCCTCTCGCGTTTCCTGCGGCTCGCGGGTGCCCGCGTGGAGCGCCTAGAGGTCACGGCCCTCGAGCGCGATGCGCGGGCCCTCTCCGTGTTCGAGCACCTGTGCGGTGAGTTGGTCGCGATGCCGGACGAATTCGTGCCGATTCAGCTCGACGCGCGGACCCAGGACGTGAGCGATGCGCGCCTGGGCAGCGAGTTCGACCTGGTGTTGTTCGGCTTCGTGCTCAACGAGCTCTACACGGACCTCCCCGTCGAGCAGCGCATCACGCGGCGCACCCAGCTGCTCGAGCAAGCCGCGAGCAGGCTGCGACCGGGCGGCGCAGTGATCGTGCTCGAGCCCGCGCTCAAGGAGAGCACGCGGGAGCTGATGCGCGTGCGCGACGAGCTCGCCGCAAGCCCCAAGGCTCCCTTCGTGTTCGCGCCCTGCACGCGCCTGGGTCCATGCCCGATGCTCGCTGGCGAACGCGATTGGTGTCACCAGGAACTGCCGTATGTGCTGCCTCCCGCGCTCGCGCAGGTGGCCCAGGGCGCGGGCCTACGCTTCGAGGGCTTGAGCTATGCGAGCCTCGTGCTGCGCAACGAGCCGCGCGTCTTCACGCCGGCGCCGGGGGCCGAAGGAGACGCGCTCTACCGCATCGTAAGCGAGCGACTCGAGAGCAAGGGCAAGCTCGAGCTGTACGGCTGCGGCGAGGCCGGCTACGTGCGCTTTACGCGGCTCGAGCGCGACGACAGCGAGGAGAACCGCGCCTTCGGGGAAGCCCGCCGCGGAGACCTCTTGCGCATCGCCGAACCACTGGATCCCCCTGGGCGGCTCGGCAAACAAACCCGCGCAAAGCGCCAGTCGTAGCGTTCAAGAAGCGCGCTGCGCGAGCGCCACGTCGGGGCTTTGCCCCTGAAGCGGCGGGCGATGCGCGCTCCGATACTGAGCCGGGGTCAGCCCCGTCCAGCGCTTGAAGGCGCGGTGATAGGCACTCACCTCCGAGAAACCAAGGGCGTTGGACACCGCCTCCGCCGAGCGCTTGGGGTCCTTGGCGAGAATCAAGGCACGGTCCCGCTGCATGTCGTCGATGAGCTCGCGGAAGCACACGCCCTCGGCCGCCAGCCGGCGTCGCAGCGAACGCTCGGACATGCCCAGTGCGCCGGCCGTGTGGGCCATCTCCGGGCGCTCGCCGAGCTTCAGGCCCGAGAGCACGGCGCGCGCGCGCTGACTCACACGCGCGGTGGAGAGGCGCTCGAGCGCGCGATTGGCCTCCGCCTTGAGCAGCGCATGGAGCGCAGGATCCCAGTTCGGCTGCTCGAGCTCGAGGAAGTGCTCGGGAAACACGAAGGCGTTGTAGAGCATGTCGAAGCGCACGTTGGGACCGAACACACGGAAGTAGTCTTCGGCGTAGTTGGGCCGCGGATGGGCGAACCAAATCTCGAGCCCGCTGCGTCGCGACACGAACAGCTTTCCGAACTGGGCGAAGCGGGCCATGCCGAACTCGGCCGACAGGCGCAGCGAGCGCGGGCTGCCCACCACGCTGGGGTAAACCACGAAGGCTCGCCCGTCTTCGACGCGCAGCTCCGGACGCTGGGCGTCGAGGATCAGCGGGTAGTAGGTGAGCGCAACTTGGATGCACTCACGCAAGCTGCGGGAGTTCGCGGCCAGCTGCCCCACGATGCCAAAGCCTTGACCTCCCCCTTGCTCCCCCAGGTGAAGTCCCAGGGCCTCGTCGCCGGTGACCTCGAAGGCGCGCTCCTCGAGCCAGGCATGGGGGCTGCGCGTCACGCCGGACGGCCGCGCTTCGCGCCGCTCGTCACCCGCCCGCGCGATCAGGAGGCTCGGGTCGATGCCGACGCCCTGGGAGACCGTTTGCAGCAGGGAACCAACGAGGGAGGTGGAGGCCAACATGTCCGAGCTTCTCGCACCCGCGGTTCCAATCGGGCTTGAACGAATCGGCTCTCCTGGGCTGCCAAAGTCACTTTTCCGGTCGTTCCGGCCTCAGGCTTTTCAGGAGGGCTTTCAATTTCTGCTCGAAGCCGACGTCCTTGGGCTCGAAGTAGCGCTGGCCCACCAACTTGTCCGGCAGGTAGGTCTCCCCCGGCAGCGTGCCTCCGTGGTCGTGGGGGTAGCGATAGCCCGAGCCGTAGCCCCACTCCTTCATAGACTTGGTCGCGGCGTTCCGAAGCTTGAGGGGCACTGGCAGGGCGCCGTGCTTCTGCACGTCCTCGCGCGCCTTCACCCAGGATTTGTAGCTGGCGTTACTCTTCGGGGCGCAGGCCAGGTAGTGACAGCACTGGGCCAGCGCGAACATGGCTTCGGGCATGCCCAGGCGCTGAAAGGCCTGGTCGGCGGCCACCGCGATGCCGAGGGCCGCGGGGTCGGCCGTGCCGATGTCCTCGCTGGCGAAGATGATCATGCGCCGCAGCACGAACTGCGGATCGTCACCCGCCTCGAGCATGCGCATCATCCAGTAGATGGCGGCGTCGGGGTCGGAGCCACGCATCGATTTGATGAAAGCGCTGACCACGTTGTAGTGCTCTTCACCGCTCTTGTCGTAGAGCAGCGTGCGCCCGGACAGGGCCTCGGCCACCCCCTCCTCGGTAAGCTCGTGGGCCCCACGCCCCTGGGCGTGCTTGGCGGAAAGCTCGAGTACGTCGAGCGCGCGCCGGGCGTCTCCCCGTACCTCGCGCGCGATCAAGCGCAGCACCTCGTCGCTGGCTGCGAGCTGCATCATGCCGAGCCCGCGCTCGCTGTCGTGGAGCGCGCGCGACAGCAGGAAGGCCAGATCCTCCTCACTGTGTGATTCCAGCCGGAACACCCGGGCCCGCGACAGCAACGCGGCATTCACCGCGAAAGAAGGGTTCTCGGTGGTCGCGCCGATCAGCGTGACGGTCCCCTTCTCGACGTGCGGCAAGAGCGCGTCCTGTTGAGCCTTGTTGAAGCGGTGAATCTCGTCGACGAAGAGCGTGGTGCGCTTGCCGTAGAGCTTCTTTTGCTCCTGCGCTTGCTGGATGGCGGCGCGCAGCTCGGGCACGCCGGCCAGCACGGCGCTGAAGGGCACGAAGTGCGCGCGAGTCTCGTGTGCCACCACCTGGGCCAGCGTGGTCTTACCAGTGCCCGGGGGGCCCCAGAGGATGATGGAGGGCACACGATCCTGGGAGATCGCCTCGTACAGCAGCTTGCCCGGCGCGATGACGTGCTTCTGCCCCACCAGCTCGTCCAGCGAGCGCGGACGCATACGGGTGGAGAGGGGGGCCCCCTCGGGCCTTTGCTCTGCGGCGTGGTCGAACAGATCCACCCATTCGGTGTAGCGCACCCCGCTGCCCAGGGCAGGTCTCGAGCGGAGCTCGAAATTGGGCCTCGACAAGCGCCGCGCACGTAGGCTCTTATCCGAGCGCTGCATGGAACCATCGTCGGCAGGCCCGCAGGGGCGCCTCTTCGTCAGTCCATCCGGAGTGGCTTTCCTGGGACGCGGACTGAGCAACGAACCCCACAAGCACTTCACTGCTTCCATCACCTTGGCTCTCGAGGGGACCTTGCGTGTTCGCAGTGACGAGGGTCACGAATGGCAGGACGTGTACGGCATCGCCGCCTTGCCGAACGCCTCGCAACAACTGCTCGAGTCCGACGCACAGTTGGTCAACCTCCAGGTCGATCCCGAGACGGAGGCCTACGCCCGACTGGCGGCTCGCCTGTGGGTGGATCAAGAGCTGGTCTTGTTCCGTGAGCGTGAGCTCGGCGGACTACGCGCGGCGCTGCACAGCGCGGCCATCTCGAGCTCTCCCGGTGTCGCGCTCTGGACCGCAACGCTCGACGCGCTGGGAGGCCCGGCAACCGGTCCGCGCACGTTCGATCCCCGCATTGCCCAGGTGCTGGCCACGCTCAAGGGCGCCATGCCCGACGCACCCACGGCCCAGGAACTGGGCGACAAGGTCGGCCTCTCGGAAGGTCGCTTGATCCACCTGTTCAGCGAGCAAGTCGGCGTTCCCCTGCGACGCTACGTGCTCTGGCTGCGCATTCGTCACATCGTGTTCTGCCTGGCGGTCGGCAAGAACCTCACCGACGCGGCCCACGAAGCGGGCTTCGCCGACTCGGCCCACCTTACCCGGGTGTTCCGCAGCATGTTCGGCCTGGCCCCCTCGCAGATCCTGCGCTCGGATGGCGTCACCATCTCGCTCGAGATCCCCTCGTTGCCCCTCACCGGTCCCCACGCGGTGCAAGACATGGAGCGTCTGCGCATCATGATGGCGAAGCTGGCCGCGGGCTCGAAGTGGCCGCCCATCCCGTGAGCTCTAGATGTGCTTGTGACTGCGGCGAGCGACCGCTTTGCGTTCCGTTTCGAGCGCTCCGTCCCATAGACCACGGAAGAAGTAACGGGCGTTGACCCCGAGGGTGCGCGTCTTGTAGCCGCCCTCCTGCACCACCAGTGTCGGCAACCCGAGCCGTCCGATGGCGCGTCCGTTGCGCTCGAAGTCCTGGGCCCCCAGAGACCAGCTGCCCGTGGGGTCCGCCTTGGCGGTGTCGAAGCCCAGGCACACCACGAGGAACGACGGAGCGAAGGTGTTCACGGAAGCCAGTGCCTGCGTGAGCACGCGCAGGTAGCGTTGCCCATCCAGCTTTTCCTCGAGCGGCAGGTTGATGTTGAAGCCGCGCCCATCGTCCTCACCGGTCTCGTCGGCGAAGCCCGAAAAATAGGGATAGGCGAAGCGCGGGTCGCCGTGGATGGACACCGTGAGCACGTCGGAACGACGATAGAAGATGTCTTGCTGCCCATTGCCGTGGTGATAGTCGACGTCGAGAATGGCGACCCGCCCGTAGGTGGAGAGGTAGTTGGCGGCCACCGCGGCGCTGTTGAGGTAGCAGAACCCGCCGAACACGCGGCGCTCGGCGTGGTGTCCTGGGGGTCGCACGAGTGCGTAGGCGAGGCGTCGCCCATGGATGATCGCGCGCGCCCCGGTCATGGCGCAGTCCACGGCGCGGCGCGCGGCGGGCCAGGCGTTTTGATGCAACGGCGTGAAGGTGTCGATGCAGAAGTAGCCGGCGCGGATGGGCATCTCCCGCGGCGGTCGCGCGGGATTGCGGATGGGGAACACGTAAGGGTAGACCGACTCCTTGCCCTGCAGCGTCTTGCACATGCGCTCGAGGTAGCGGACGAAGTCGGCGTCGTGGACCTGCAGGATGTAGTCCTCCGAGAAATGCTGCGGCTGGATCACCTCGAACAGATCGAGCTTGTCGAGGTCGCGGCGGATGGCGCCCACGCGGATCGGTGACTCCACGTAGCCGCGCTCGCGCACGTGGTGAATCTCGTGCTTGTCGTTGACGATGAGAAGCACACGCCGGTCCTCGGGCGTCTTCGCTACCGGGGCCACGGGTGCGCGCTGCGCGTAGCGCGGAGGACGCAGCTTGATGGGATCGTCCTTGAACGAGCGCGCCACGCGGTCGACGTATTCGGGTGGACACAGCCAGGCGTACTTACGCTCGAGGATCGCGCGCACGATGGAGCGCGCTTCGCTGCGGCGTAGGGGCCGCCCCGATCCGAGATCATCGAACACCAGGTGAGGTAGATCCGTATCGCCCTCCTTCACCGGGCTCTCGTAGGCCGTGTGGGTGATGGGCCGCGCCCCGTAGCGCTCGTAGAACCTGAGCCGGGCCCGGTTGTCCTCCAGGAACTCGAGCCGCGACACCGCTTCGGGATCGTCCGGCAAGCACTCGAAGAACAGGCCACGTACGTCGAGGATCTGACACTCCTCACGCACACGTTCGTAGAGGGCTCCCCCTACGCCGCCGCCCACCTGACCGGGTGTGGTCGCAATGAAGTCGAGGAAGCAAAACGACAAATCCGGCGCGTGCATGAGCACGGCGCCGCCCAACACGCCGTTGCGGTTCTCGGCCACGAACACCACGCGTCGGAAGCGGCTCTTGAGCGGGTCACGAAGCTGCGCGGGCAGCGCCGCAATCTCCTCCTGAGCCACGGCGGGAAACTGCGCCAAGAGCAGGGCTTGCACTTTGTTCAAGGCGGCACGGTTCACGGGCAGCACGTCGTCGTGGATCCGGCGAATGCGAAACAAGGATTCCTCCGCAAGCAGCGCATCCCGGCGACGCCACCGGTGCCCTGAATCCTGAGTCTACCCCCGCTCGTGTCCGACGCTCCCGTCCACATACACCCGGGGCACCCGCGTATTGATGCTGGTCAGTACCTCGTGGGGGATGGTCCCCGCCCACTCTGCCAGCTCCTCGATGCGGATCGTGGCCCCAGGATCTTCGCGTGAGCTGCCGAGCAGCACCACCTCGTCGCCGTTGAACGCACTGGTCCAGCCGATGTCCACCATCACCTGGTCCATACAGATTCGCCCCACTACCTTGACCCGGCGACCGCGCAGCAACACTTCCGCCCGGCCACTCATGCTTCGTACGTAGCCGTCGCCGTAGCCCACGGGCAGGGTAATCACACGTGTTTGCTCGTGGGGCGACCAGCTCGAGCCGTAGCTGACGGGGTGGCGGGGCTGCACCACTTTGAAGAACACCACGCGCGTGAGCCAGCGCAACGCTTGCTGCACCGGCAACGAAAGCCGCAACCCCTGTGCGGGGCTGGAGCCGTAAAAGAGGATGCCAGGACGCACCATGTCGAGGTGGCTCTCGGGCAGCTGCAAAATGGCGCCCGAGTTGGCGGCGTGGCGCAGCGGCGTGGGGAGGCTGCGGCGTTCGTAGAAATACAGTGCCTCGTGGAATCGCTCGAGCTGCAGCCGAGCGTGGGACAGCTCGGCTTCGTCGGCGTTGGCGAAGTGCGTGAATACCCCCTCGATCTTCAGGTGCCGCTTGGACAGCGAGGCCTCGAGCAGCTTCTCGGCGCTGTACCAGTGAACACCGATGCGCTCCATGCCGGTGTCGATCTTGAGGTGCACGCGTGCGCTTCGTCCCATGCGCGCGGCGCACTCGTCGATGGCGGTGAGCTTGTCGATGGACGACGCCGTGAGGGTCAGGTCGTGCTCGAGGAAGCGCGGCACCTGCGAGCCCACGATGCCGCCCATTACGAGCACCGGCATCTGCACCCCCGCCTGACGTAACCTCAAGCCCTCCTCGAGATACGCCACGCCCACGTAGGGCGCGCCAATCTGTTCGAGCTTCTTCGCGACGGCCACCGCACCGTGACCGTAGGCGTTGGCCTTCAGAATGGGCATCACCTGGGCCGGAGCCACATGACGCGCGATGAGCTCGTAGTTCTGGGCGAGCAGCGCCAGATCCACCTCGAGGTGGGTCGGCCGCAGCTCATCCTCGGCCACCGTGGGTTCGTGCAGCGCGCTCACGCTGGTGTTTTATAGCCCGAACGTGCGTTCGTGTACCAGTACAGCACGGTGGCGATCGTCTTGGCGTCCTCGATCTCGCGCTCACGGATCATGCGCAGGACTTCCTGCAGAGAGCGTTCATGGACCTCGATCTGCTCGGTGGGATCGAGGTGCTGCGCGGTGCGCACGAGATCGCGCGCCACGAAGGCGTACATGCGCTCGTCGGAGACTCCGGGGGCCGGATAGAAGTCGAACAAGTGCTCGAGCACGCCCGCGCGATGCCCCGTCTCTTCTTCCAGCTCGCGCGGCGCGCACACCTCCGGACGCTCACCTGGTTCGAGTGTGCCAGCGGGCAGCTCCCAGAGCGTGCGGTTCAACGTGAAGCGACGATTGCGAATGAGGAGCAGGCGATCGTCGCTGAGCAGGGGCAGGAGGATGACCGAGCCCGGATGCACGATGACCTCGCGAAGCTCGCTCCCGCCGTCGCTTCGGGGCACCTCGCGGCGTTCGACCCGGAAGCGCTTGCCCTGGACCAAGATCTCTGGTGGCCTCGAAGACATCTTCTCAGCCTAGCTCGGGCCGGCGCGCGAGCGAGTCCGCGCTCACTTGTCCTTGGCCGCGGCTGCCTCGCGATCCGCGATGCGCTTGCGCACCTGGACGTAGTCGGTATCCATCGCAATGACCGTGTCGAGCGCCGCCAAACGCGACGCCGCCATGGTCTTGGCAGCTGCGTCGGAGGTGCCGGCCTCGAGTCGAACGTAGGCGTCTCGTCGATCGGCCAGGCTCGCCTGACTGAGCTCCGCCACGCGCGCGCTGCCCACCGCGGCCAGCGTCGCGTAGCGCGGATCCTTGGCCAATGCCGCAAAGCGCGCGCAGGTCTCGTAGGCCGCGCGGGCCTCCTGCCAATCGGCCTTGACGAGCTGCGCGTCCCCGAGATGACAGAAGGCGCGCGGATTGGCCGACTCGAGCTGCGCCGCACCGCGCAGCGTGGCGATGGCACCCTCGAAATCCCTCAGCACGATCTGCCTCAGCCCAAGCAAGACGCGCTCGCTGTAGCTGCCATTGGGATTCGAGCTCTGGCGCGGGGGCTGACGCGACCGCGGCCACTTCGGGGGTCGGGGTTGCCTCCACCGGAACGGGCGCCGGCTCGGGGCGTGCCTTGCGCGGCTTGGGCGCCGGGGTCGTCTTCTCGACCGAGGGTTGGGTGCCCCAAATGTCCTGGGCTGCGGCCGACGAGCCCGCGCCCGCGACGACAGCCACCAACAATCCCGCTCCGAGAATCACACGTGAAGACATGGACCCGAATCTAAACTTGGGCCGGTCGAACGCGCAATCGCCTTGACCCCAGGCACCAGGAAAGTCACGAGCTTGGCTCGCATGAAGCGGCTCAAACTCGCCCCTCCGCCCACGGTCCCCAAGAGCCTCTACGTTCACACGGTGGCCTTCTATGAGACCGACGGCATGGGCATCGTGCACCACTCGAATCACGTGCGCTTCCTGGAGCTGGCTCGCGTGGCCTTCCTGGCAGAACACGATCGCCCCTACGAGCAGTACGTAGCGGATGGCTTCCACGTGCCGGTCGTGCGCGTGGAGGTGGCGTACTACCGCCCCTGCCGCTTCGCCGATGCCATCCAGATCGCCTGCTGGCTGCATGGAGCCCGCAATGCGTCGCTGAGCTTCGCCTATCGGCTCGAGGTGGCAGGCCAGCTTGCGGCCTGCGCCATCAGCGAACACGCCATCATCGACCGAGAGGGGCACCCCGTGCGCATCCCCGCGTCGATGGCTACCAGAATCGATACCTGGCTCGGGGGTGCCCCGGGCGCGGAGGTGCCATGAGCGATATCCGCCAGGAGATGTGCGCCACGATCGAGGAGCTCTATCGACACTCCTTGATCACCGCCACGGGCGGCAATGTGAGCGCTCGTACACGGGACAATCCGGAGCACGCCTGGATCACGCCGAAAGGACTCTTCAAAGGAGACCTCTCGCCCGAGGTCATGGTGCGTATCGATCGCGACGGCAACTCCGTGTACCCGGGAGGTCGTGAGCCCTCGAGCGAATTCCTGATCCATGCTGCGCTCTTACGTGCGCGACCCGACCTGCAAGCAGTCGTGCACTGCCACGCGCCCAAGGCCACCACGCTGGTGAACGCGGGCCTGCCCTTTCTACCCATCTCCACGGAAGCGGCCTTCCTCGCCAATATCGGAAGGATTCCCTTCGTGGTCCCGGGCACGCAGGCGCTGGCGGATGCGCTGGTCACCGCGCTGGGCCAGGGCTGGGCGGTGTTGATGCAAAATCACGGGCTGATCGTGGCAGCGCGATCGCTGCGCAGAGCCGCTGACATCACTCAAATCGTGGAGCGCACCGCCGAGATTATCCTCGGTTGCTATGCCGTGGGCCGGGAGCCCCCGGTGCTACCCGCGGATTTGGTCGCCGAGCTGTCTCGAAAAGCCGACCTGATCGCGTAGTGGAAGGGAATTGTGCGAAACGTTCCCGTTCGCGAAAAGTTGCCGAAGCCTAACAGCGATCTGCCTTTTGGGGCTCCACAGAAGGGGGCATTCGTGCAACATCAGAGGCCCCGCCATAACGGATCCGTGCGCACGCGACTCAGGAACGGTGAAACGAATGGGCCAGAGCGAGACCAAGGGAGCGAGCGCAGGCCAGGTCCAGGCTGACGACTCGCTCTTGCGCTTGGATGAGCCCTTGGCCCGCTACACCGAGGAGCCCAGCGAGCCCTCGTACTCGCAGGTCCTCTCCAACGCCGGCCGCGCAAACGCGCTACCGAGCGTGCGTCCGAGCGCGCGCCCCTCGATTCGCCCATCGGCCTTCGGTCCACCGCGCACGAGCACGCGCCCCCCAGCAGCTGGCGAAGCCCTGCCATCCGGCGAGCAAATCCTGGAGTTCGTGAAGGCCCCGCGCGACACCATCTCGCCCGCCCTGTCCGAGCTGGCTGCGAGCCTCGAGCAGGAGCTCGAGCAAGAGAGCGAAGGCAAGCCGGACGAACCCACGCCCACGGGCCCGCGGCGCAAAGTGCGCGCACCCGAGCAGGGCACGTCGCTCGCTGCCGCCATCGCGAGCTCCGAGAACCCGGCCACCTTCCGCGCCGACCTCGAAGATCTCTTGCCCTTCGTCAGCGCCAAGCACAGCGTGCCGCCCACGCTGCCGGCGCTGCCCGAGAAGCCGGCCCCGCGTCCGCAGGACCTCAAGCGCAATCGCATCAGCGTGGCCATATTCGGCGCCATGCTGCTGGCCAGCGTGGTCCCTCTGGCGCGCTACCTGGGGAGTGCCAAGCCCAGCGAACCCAGCAAGGCGAGCTCCACGACGAGCGACCTGGTGGGAACGTTGCCCGAGCTGGCCGCCGACGTTCCGCCCTCGAACGCGGCGCCTTCCCTGGCCGAGAAGCTGCCCGCCGATCCGATGCTCGAGGCGCTCGCCCAAGCCGAGTCGAACCTGCCGGCAGACCCGGTCGCAGCCGCCGATCAACTGATGAACCTCGGGCTGAAGGCGCTCGCGAACGGCGACGAACGCTTTGCCGAGGCTTTGCTGGGTCGCGCACTCAAGCGCGACGACGACAACCCGCGCGCCTACTTCGCGCTCGCCAAGATCCGCATGTCGCAGGGCAACCTGCAGGGCGCCGAAGGCTGGGTCGTGTCGGCACTGCACAAGCGCCCACGCCGCGCCGAATACCACGCGCTCTACGCCACGGTGCTCGAAGCGATGGGACGCACCGAAGAAGCCGCCAAGGCGCGCGCCCGAGCCGAAGAGCTGCGCTGATTCGCGGCCCAATCTGCTCGCGTCGCCCAAGGGCGCGCTTCGACTTGCCCGAGCGCTGACCGCTCTGAGCTCGCGAGACATCCGGTGGCCTTTTTGCAGCCAGGATGCCGCGCGGAAAGCTGCACGAAACGGCTCGTCCCTACCCTCCATGCTGGCACGCCTGTCGTACGGGCGCGCTCGGCGCCCCTCGTGCGCCGTTTGACGTGTGGAGAAGACAGGTGGGCGCTGAACCCTCGACCGCGGAACTCGCTCGCTCGTTGAGCGAGACCCAGATCGCCATGAACATCATGTGGACCATGCTGTGCGGGTTCCTCGTGATGTTCATGCAGGCCGGCTTCGCCATGGTCGAGACGGGCCTCACGCGGGCCAAGAACGTGGCCCACACGATGGGCATGAACTTTCTGGTCTACAGCATCGGCATCCTGGGATTTTGGGCCGTTGGGTTCGGTCTGCAGATGGGCGGCGTCGGCGCGCTCACCACGTTCGGCGGCGACACTGCACTTTCGCGCGAGCTGGTCGTGATGTTCGACGGCAAAGAGCACGGTGTGTTCGGTCTGAGCGGCTTCATGCTGCCGCCTTCGATCTTCACGCCAGCGGTCGCCACCACGTTCTTCTTCCAAATGATGTTCATGGACACCACCTGCACGATCCCCACGGGGGCTCTGGCGGAGCGCTGGAAATTCGCCTCGTTCATCCTGTTCAGCTTCGTCATCGCCACCGTGATTTATCCGGTCTATGCCAACTGGGTGTGGGGCGGCGGTTGGCTCTCCTCCCTCGGCAAGAACTACGGCCTGGGTCACGGCCATCTGGACTTCGCGGGCAGCTCGGTCGTGCATCTCACGGGGGGAGTTCTCTCGCTCGTGTGCTGCAAGCTACTCGGGCCGCGCTACGGCAAGTTCGGACGCCAGGGCGAGGTGCATGCGCTGCCAGGCCACAACGTGCCGATGACCGTGTGTGGAACCTTCGTGCTGGCCTTCGGGTGGTTCGGCTTCAACGCAGGCTCCACGCTGGCGGGAACCGACACACGCCTTGCGGTCGTTGCGGTGAACACCATGCTCGCCAGCGCGAGCGGCGCCTTCGCATCGTGCTTGTTCACGTGGTCTCGCTTCGGCAAACCCGACGTCAGCATGATGTGCAACGGGATGCTGGCTGGCCTCGTCGCAGTGACGGCCTCGTGTGCTTTCGTGTCTTCGCTCTCCGCGCTCGTGATCGGCGCCATCGGAGGCGTGCTGGTGGTGGTCTCGACGCTGTTCGTGGAGCGCACCCTCCGCATCGACGATCCCGTGGGCGCCATCTCGGTGCACGGCGTGAACGGACTCTGGGGCATCGTCGCGCTCGGATTGTTCGCTGACGGAACCTACGGAAACGGCTTGAATGGTGTTTCAGGGAATGTGCGGGGCTTGTTCTATGGCGACGCGGGCCAGCTCGGAGCCGAGCTCATCGGCATCGTGGCCAACGTCGTGTACGTAGGCATTGCGGGGGTGCTCGCGTTCACGCTGATCGACCGCCTGGTCGGCAACCGCGCGTCGCTCGACGACGAGATCGGCGGGCTCGATTTGGCGGAAATGGGGATGGAGGGCTACGCCGCCGACCGCCCGCTGACGCCCGATCTCGAAAGTATGGAAGCCCACAGCTTGGCCCCAGAACGGCCGCCCGCGGTCGCCCGCGCCCTCTCGACTCCGACCGGATAGGCCCCCAAAGTGCGCTTTGGCAATCTGCCGGAAACACACTTCGTGCCTACAAGTGCGCCCTGGCCATAGTTATTACTGGGACGAAACTTTCGAGAAATACATCCCGGCTAGTTTCCCTCCCACGTGGAGGTAACGAAATGAGTGTACGCCAAGCAAGGGCGATGGGATGGCTGGGGCGGGGATTGCTCGCCGCAGGAACGGTTGTGACGAGCGGGCTCGCTAGCCTGTCCACTGCGTTGGCGGAAGACGCCCCGGCAGACCTCGCGGCGCGCGTCGCCGACCTCGAGGCGTACATGAACAACACCAAGCCTGCCGCGCTGACGGTGGCAGGTCCTGGTCACAACGCCTGGTTGATGACCAGCGCGGCCCTCGTGCTGTTCATGACGCTGCCTGGCTTGGCCCTCTTCTACGGCGGCCTCGTGCGTCGCAAGAACATCCTGTCCGTGGTTGCCCAGTGCGGTGCGATGCTCGGCTTGGTCCCGCTGCTGTGGTGGGCCTTCGGTTACAGCATGGCGTTCGCGCCCGGCAATCCCTTCGTGGGCGGCTTCGACTTGGCCATGCTCAAGGGCGTGGGCGGCGGCACAGGGATGCTGTTCTGGATCTCGGACATCGTCTTCTGCATGTTCCAGATGATGTTCGCCATCATCACGCCGGCACTCATCGTCGGCGCCATCGCCGAGCGCATGAAGTTCTCCGCACTGGTGGCCTTCCTGGTGCTCTGGATGGTGGCTGTGTACTTCCCCATGGCGCACATGGTGTGGGGTCCCGGCGGCTTCATGAACGGCATCGGCAACGCCGAGGCGGGCATCAAGGCCATCGACTTCGCGGGCGGCACCGTGGTGCACATGACCTCGGGTTGGTCGGCGCTCATCCTCTGCCTGATGCTCGGGCCGCGCGCGGGCTTCGGCAAGCGCCCCATGGCTCCTCACAGCCTGGCCTTCACCGCCATCGGCACCGGCATGCTCTGGGTCGGCTGGTACGGCTTCAACGCGGGTAGCGCCGGCGCTGCCGATGCGATCGCCGCCAACGCCTTCGCCACCACCACGCTCGCCGCTGCCATCGCAGGCGCCACCTGGCCCGCCATCGAGTGGCTCACTCACGGCAAGCCCACCGTGCTCGGCTTCTGCTCGGGCGTCGTCGCGGGCCTCGTCGTCATCACGCCGGCCGCCGGCTTCGTCACGCCCTCCGCCTCCGTGGCCATGGGCGCCATCGCGGGCGTCGTGTGCTTCTTCGCCTGCACCAAGCTCAAGGCCGCCCTCAAGTACGACGACGCGCTCGACACCTTCGGCGTCCATGGCGTCGGCGGCACCCTCGGCGCGGTGCTGACGGGCGTGTTCGCGACCCCCAGCGTCAACTCGGCCATCGAGCCCCTGATGGGTAGCCTGCTCGTGGAGCAGCTCAAGTCCATCGGCTTCACGCTCGTCATCTCCGTGGTGTCCACGGTGGTGCTCGCCTCCATCGTCAAGGCCGTCATGGGACTTCGTCCCAACGCGGACGACGAGGAGACCGGCCTCGACTACACCGACCACGGCGAGAGCGGCTACCACGACGAGACCGGTGGCGGTCACCTCTCGTTCCCCACGGCGGCTCGCGAAGAGACCGCTGCGGCCGCGGCTCCGGTCAAGGCCTGATCCGACGCCCACGCTGGGCACCTCGAGGGGCCGCGGTGGAGACGCCGCGGCCTTCGCTTTTCCGTCGAGCGCTCTCCGTCAGTCGCTCTACGGCGGGCTCATCACTCCTTGAGCGTGACCTTGAAGGGTTGGCTGATCTCCTGGAACACGGCCAACGCCTCCAGCTGTGCGGCGTCTGCCGAGAGGCGCGGCCAACGCTCGAGTTCGAGCAAACCTGGCAGAGCCTCCGTGGTGAAGCGCAGGACACACGCCACGGCGATGTCGGCGTGACTCAGCTGCGAGCCCAGCCAGTGCGGCGCCATGGACTCGCGTCGCTCGGACTCGAGGAGATCGAGCGTGTCCGTGATCTGGGCGCGACAGCGGTCACTCCACACGGCCGACGGACGATCACGCAACACCCCCTCGTAAACCAAGCTCACGGCCTTGTCCCCGAGGCCCGTCGCGAAGCTGATCACGCGCAGTCCCCGTCGGCGCGCGGGGCCCGAGCGCGGCAAGAGCTGCTGCTCGGGCTCCACGCGCTGGTCGAGCTCGTCGAGGATGGTGGCACTTTCGATCAAGCTGGTGCCGTCGGGGAGCACCAGCACGGGCACGCGGCGCAGAGGGTTGAAGGCCGCCAGGCGATCGGCGTCGCCCCATACGGACCACGGGCGGTGCTCGAAGGGGATGCCGTAGAGGCGCATGGCGATGCCGACACGGCGCACGAATGGGGAGTCGAACTGACCGATGAGGATCATGGGAGGCACCTTAGGCGATCGCGCCTGGAGCGTCCCGGGTGAGGATCAAGGCTGATGAGCCTGACGGGGGCCTGGGCGATCGCTCGGGAAAAGCGCCGGCTCCCTCTCGGGCGTAACACCTGAGCACTTGTCAAGGGGATCAGGGCACGCGATATCTCAGCGTCGTGATCACCATCGTCGCCGAAAAGCCCTCCGTTGCCCGCGATATCGGGCGCGTATTGGGCGCCACCCAGCGAGGCGATGGCATGCTGCGCGGCGGGGGCTATGCGGTGACCTGGGCGGTCGGCCATCTGGTCGCACTGGCCGAGCCGGAGCGGGTCGACCCACGCTGGAAGTCGTGGCGCTTCGACTATCTCCCCATGCTGCCGGAGCAGTGGCCGCTCTACGTGGTGGAGTCCACACGCGCGCAGTTCGAGGTCGTGCGTCGCTTGATCACGGCCCCCGAGACCACCCAGGTCGTGTGCGCCACGGACGCGGGGCGCGAAGGGGAGCTCATCTTCCGCTACATCGCCGAGCTCGCCGAGCTGCGCAAGCCGGTCAAGCGCCTGTGGATCTCGTCGCTCACCGACGAGGCGATTCGCGCGGGCTTCGAGCGCCTGCGCGGCGGGGCCGAGTTCGACGCGCTGGCCGACGCGGCGCGCGGACGCAGCCGGGCCGACTGGCTGGTGGGGATGAACCTGTCGCGGGCCTACACCTTGAAGGCGCAGAGCCAAACCGCGTTCGGTGAGAAGAGCCAAGTGTTCTCGGTGGGGCGCGTGCAGACGCCTACCCTGGCGATGATCGTGGAGCGCGATCGCAGCATTCGGAGCTTCGTTCCCGAGGAGTATCTGGAGGTCGTGCTGTCGCTCTCGCCGATCCCCGAGGGCCAGCTGTTCGAGGCGCGCTACGTGCGCTCCCCGGAGGATCGCGAGCCCAGTCGATTGCCGGTGAAGCCCAAGCTCGAGGGACAGCTTGGCGGACGCGAAGAAGCCGAGGCGCTGTGCGCTCGCGCCCGCACGGGCGAGATCGCGGTGCAGGCGGTGGAGCGTGAGGAAAAGCGCGCTCGCCCCCAGCTCTTGTACGACCTCACGGAGCTCCAGCGGCACGCGGCGCGTCTCTATGGCTTCTCGGCCAGCCGCACGCTGGAGATCGCCCAGCGTTTGTACGAGGAGCACAAGCTACTCAGCTACCCGCGTACGGACAGTCGTCACCTCACGAGCGATGTGGCGCGCACGCTGCCGGAGATCGTGGCGGCCGTCCGCGCTCCCTACGAGGCCTTGTTCGTGGTGGACCCGGCGCAGGGCTCACTCGGCAGGCGCTTCGTGGACGACGCCCAGGTACGCGACCACCACGCCATCATTCCCACGGGTAAGCCGTGTCGCCTGGGCCAGAGTACCGACGAGTTCAAACTCTACGACCTGGTCGTGCGGCGACTGTTGGCTGCGTTCCAACCGGACTACGTCTGGGCAGTCACGTCGGTGCGCGTCGAGGTTAGCGCGAACGCGAGTTCCAGCGACGGTGCCGCCAAGTCGGGCTCCGCGCTCTCCGAGGCCACGGTCGATCACTACCTGGCGCGCGGGACCACGGTGCTGGCCGAGGGCCACCGCCAGCTCGACGTGAAGCTACGGGGGCGCTTCGACTCAAACGCAGTCGAGACGGAGTTGCCGCCGCTTGCCGAGGGAGAAGCGTTGCGGCTCGAGCAAGCGCGCGGCGACGAAAAGCAGACTCGTCCGCCACCGCCCTTCAGCGAGGCCAGCCTGCTGACAGCCATGGAGACCGCGGGTCGGGCCCTGGACGACAAGGAACTCTCCGAAGTCATGCGTGAGCGTGGGCTCGGTACGCCAGCAACCCGCGCGGCCATCATCGAGACCTTGTTGGCCCGCAACTTCGTGGTGCGCGATCAAAAGAGCCTGCGCAGCACGGAACGCGGCGAGGCGCTGATCGAGGCGGTGCATCCGCACGTAAAGAGCGCCCAGATGACGGGCGAGTGGGAGCACAAGCTACGGCAAATCGAGCGCGGAAGCCTGCAGCTCGAGCGGTTCATGGACGAGATCGCGGACTACGTTCGCGAGGTGGTGGGCAGCGTGGGCCAGGGCATGCCTCCCACCAGCACCAGGTCGTCGAGCGCCGCGTCGCACGCGTCGGCCATGCCGCTCGCCGCACGCCCCGAAGGTCGTCCGGCTCGGGCGCGCGACGCCGATGCGGAGCCCTATCAAGCGCGGGCCCCAGGCAGCGAGCCGTACCAGGCGCGAGCGCATGGCGGCGAGTCTCCCGCAACTCGGGCACCGAGCGCAGCAGCCAGACCGCGCGCGCCCGTGGTGCCGGGCACTCCGCTCGTCGAAGTGCTCGAGCAGCGCTTTGGCTTCTCGTCTTTCCGCCCCCATCAACGCGAGATCTGCGAGCTACTGGTGGCCGGCAACGACGCGCTGTTGGTGATGCCCACGGGAGCGGGCAAGTCCCTGTGCTACCAGCTGCCGGGCGTGGCGCGCGGAGGCACCACGCTGGTGGTGAGCCCGCTCATCGCGCTGATCGAAGATCAGGTGAGCAAGTTGCGCGCTCAGGGCTTGGTGGCGGAGCGCATTCATTCGGGGTTGCCACGCGACGCCGCGCGTGAGGTTTGTCGCAACTACCTGCGGGGTGACCTGGACTTCCTCTTCATCGCGCCGGAGCGCCTGCGCGTTCCCGGCTTCACCGAATTACTCGAGAAGCGTCCGCCGGCGCTGATCGCGGTCGACGAGGCCCACTGCATCTCGCAATGGGGCCACGATTTCCGGCCAGACTATCGCATGCTGCGCGATCGCCTGCCGAGGCGCGGCGCAGGCCCGGTGGTCGCACTCACAGCCACAGCCACACCCGAAGTCCAGCGGGACATCGTCGACCAGCTGGGCATCCCCGGCGCCGCGCGCTCCATCCATGGCTTCCGCCGGCACAACCTGGAGGTGCAGGTCGTGGAAGCATTGCCGCGGCTGCGCGAGGACCTCGCGCGCAGCGTGCTCGGGCAAGCGGGACGACTCCCCGCCATCGTGTACGCACCCACTCGGAGTCGGGCCGATGAGGTCGCCGCGGCCCTCGGACAACGCTTCCGCTGCGCCGCCTATCACGCGGGCATGGATGGCAGCGCCCGTGAGCGCGTGCTGAGTGCGTTTCTTTCGGGACAGCTGGACGTGGTCGTGGCCACCATCGCCTTCGGCATGGGCGTCGACAAGGCCGACGTGCGCACCGTGCTGCACATGTCGAGTCCGGGCAGCGTCGAGGGTTACTACCAGGAAATCGGCCGGGCGGGGCGCGATGGCAAGCCCTCGTTGGCATTGCTGCTCACCTCGGCCGGCGACCGCCGCACCCACGAGTTCTTTTTCGAGCGCGACTACCCGGACACGAGTGAACTCGAGCGGGTGTACTCCAAGCTCTCGGAGTCCCCCGTCTTCAAGGGCTCCTTGGCGCGCGTGCTCAAGCTCGAGGACGAAGTGCTCGACCGCATCCTCGACAAGCTGTGGGTGCACGGGGGCGCGCGCATCGATCACGACGACCAAATCGTGCGGGGTCATGCCGAATTCCGCCGCACCTACCCCAAGCACCGTGCGAGCCGCGCCGCCCAGATCGCGCACATGGCCCGGTACATTCACACCGAAGAGTGCCGCATGCTGGCCCTGATCCGGCACTTCGGCGACGACGAAGATCTGGGCAAGCCGTGCGGCAACTGCGATCGCTGCCGACCCGAGCGGCGCCTGTTCGCGGGCCAGGCAGCGGAGCCCCAACCGCGCCCGCGCGCGGCCCGCACCCGCGGCTCGGAGCGGCGCACGCGAGCACGCCCCAACTACGACGACGTGGCCTCGGTGGAGGCCCCCGCCAAGCTCGTGGAGGCCCTGCGCACCTTCCGGCGTGAGGAAGCTCGGGCGCGGTCCATTCCGGCCTTTCGGGTGCTCACCGATCGCGTGCTCTTTGCCCTGGCCGAGGGCTGTCCGGCGAGCGAAGCGGAGCTGTTGGAGATCCAGGGCGTGGGACCGGCCCTGGCCAAGAAGTACGGCCCACGGTTGATCGCCATCGTGCGCGAGTGCACCCGCTGAGAGCTCCGCTTCGAGGTTGGCAGTCGCGAAAAATTCGCCATGCTGGGCGCGCCATGTCGGGCCCATCCACCTCAGGTTTCCGTGCCGCACTCTGGCTGTGTTCGTGCCTGAGCCTCATGGTCTACAAGGCCGTGACGGTGCTGCCCGTGTCCCCCGGGGGAGCCGCGAGTTCGCTGTTCGTCGAGGCCGCCTTCATGGGGCTGATCTTGGGCTCGTTTCAGCTCTTGGCCCACCTGTTACCGCGTGCCGATCGGCTCCTGGGCTGGGTCTTCGGAGTGCTGATGCTGGTGTGTCTCACCTTCTTCACCTCGCACGCCTACTTCTTCGCGTCAGCGGCCGAACGTCGCTTCTCGCCTCTCGACGTCGATCTCGCGGCCATTGGGTATTTCTTCAGTCACGTGTTGCCGCTCGACGGACTCGCCGCGTTACTCGCGACGGCACTGGTGAGCTTTGGCGGCGCCACCTGGATTTCGCGCCGGACCGACCTCAGCGCGTCACGGGCCTTCCGTGCAACGCTCGCGGTTCCGCTTCTGGCATCCATGGCACTCGTGGGGTGGGCGCCGCGCGTGCCCTCCCCCGTGATGGACATGGCCTACGGCGTCGTCGAGGATCTGCGCACGCCCAGGCTCGACCTCTCCGGCGTGCGAGCGCTCCCGGGTTCGCCCGCCGAGCTGGACCTCTCGGCACACTTGCTCGACACTCCTGCCCGCGACGAGCTCGGCTTCGCCCGCGTCTTGGTGTTCGTCATGGAGACGATGACCGCCGAGAACTTCGAGCGCGAACGCAAGGCACTGCCGAGCGCGAGCTTCGTGAACGCCATGCGCAGCCACAGTCGGCGCTACACCCGCTACTTCCCGAGCAATCAAGACAGTCGCACGGGCATGCTCGGCATGCTGTCCTCGAGGCTCATCCCCTACGAGGCCTATACGGAAGTGGGGCGCGATCACTATCTCTACCTGGCGAAGCGCCCCTCCTTGGTGGACGCCATGCGCGCACGCGGCTACCAGACCGCCTTCGCGGTATCCCAGGATGAGATCGAGCTGGTGGTGGGAGACATGCCCTGGCAGCGCGTGCTCCATCTCGACCAGGCCGCTCTCGAACGAGCGCGCAAGGCAGGCCAGCTGTGCTTCGTGCCCTACGAGTTCGAGCACAGCTGCGAGGACTTGGCCCTGTTGCCGCAGGTGCTCGAGCTCATCGACCAGCACCCCAGGTTGTTCCTCTACCAAGAGTTCGTGTGGGGCCACGCCTCGGAGTACAACGAAGCTTCCGGCAAGACCAACACCGCCTACTACTCCCAGTACCTCGACGCCGTCGTCGCGCACCTGTCCGCGAAGGGGTTGCTCGAGGACACCTTGATCGTGCTCACCTCGGATCACGGCTTTCGCGACACGAGTTTACAGGGCGATCCCGAGGTGGTGCGCATCCCCCTGCTGTTCCACGCGCCTCGCTTCGCAGAGCACGAGGACGAGCGGCTATTCGCTCACATGGACTTCGCTCAACTGCTCTTCCACGCGCTGGCTGCTCAGCAGCCCGAGCCGCGCGAGCGCCCCTTCACGCTGGTGGTGGGACCCACGGGCTCGTCCTTCGTGCTGGGACTGACGCGAGAGCGCGAACTGATGTGGTTCAAGACGAGCGCCGACAAGCAGCTCCTTCTGCGCCACGTGATGCTCGACCGCCAGGGCAAGCCCGTGCGCGCGCTCGAAGACACCACGCGCCCGGCGGGCTTCCTCAAGCTCTTCTACGACTATCGCGCCCACTTCGATGCCCAGGGCATCCCGGCCACGCCCTGAGTTGACCAGTTGCACGTGCTCGGCCACGCTGCTCGGCCATGTCGTCTCGCCCGCTCGTGGGTCTCGCCGCCCTGTTCACCATCATGCTGGTGATCTCCGTCGTCCGGCTGTCGGCGCGCGTGGAGGAGCTCGAGTCCCAATATCACGGGCCCAATACGGCTGCGCAGACGCCCGCACCGTCGCAGCCGCAGCTGCCACGCCCGGCCCCGGCCGTGCCTCAGCCGGTGATCCCGCGCGGGGATCTCTCGGAGCTGGAGAAGTCCACCATCGGGTTGTTCTCCGCGCGCTCGGCCAACGTCGTGCACATCACCACGGTGCAGGTGCGCACCGATCCGTTCCGTCGCAACGCGCTCGAGGTTCCGCGCGGCACCGGTTCCGGCTTCATCTGGGACGTCGCGGGCCACGTGGTCACCAACTTCCACGTCATCCAGGGCGCCGACGGAGCGCGCGTCACACTTCACGACCGCAGCGTATGGCCCGCGAAGCCCGTGGGGGTCTCACCGCGCAACGACATCGCGGTGTTGCGCATCGAGACCTCGGGGGCCGCTCTCACTCCGATTCAGCTCGGCAGCTCCCATGACCTGTCCGTGGGCCAACAAGTGTTCGCCATCGGCAGCCCCTTCGGGCTCGATTACACGCTCTCCACCGGTATCATCAGCGGACTCGGCCGTGAGATCGAGGGCATCACCGGCATCCCCATCACCGGCGCCATCCAGACCGACGCCGCCATCAATCCGGGTAACTCGGGTGGCCCCCTGCTCGACTCGAGCGGCCGCCTGATCGGCATGAACACCTCCATCCTGAGCCCTTCCGGCGCCTCCGCTGGCATCGGCTTCGCAGTGCCCGCCGACACCATCGGGCGCGTGGTGCCCCAGCTTATCCAGTACGGACGCGAGATTCGCCCCAGCATCGGCGTCGAGCTCGCGGAGGACGCCATCGTGCAACGCTTCGGCCTCCAAGGCGCGCTCGTGCTCAACGTGGTCCCGAACAGCCCCGCCGCGAAGGCAGGTCTCAAGCCCACCGTTCAAGACGCTTCGGGGCGCATCAGCCTGGGGGATCTGATCATCGCCGTCGACGGAGGGCCCGTGACCAAGAACGCGGACCTGTTCCTGGCCCTCGAGAAGCACAAGGAAGGCGAGCGCGCCAAGCTCAGCCTGCAGCGCGGCAACTCCATGGTCGAGGTGGAAGTCGAACTCGTGCTGAACGTGGGGAACTAGTTCGACGGAAGGTGACCGCGCAGCGGAGGGGACCCCAGCGCTGCTGTCAGACTCCGAAGCGCTGCGCGATGGGGTAGCGTCGGCCCGAGCCGAAAGCCTTGCGGGTCAGGATCAAGCCCGGCGCCATTTGCCTGCGCTTGTACTCGTTGAGGCGCACCAGACGCACGATACGCTTCACCGTGTCCGCGTCGTAGCCACGCGCGATGATCTCGTCGGCCGACTCGTGATCTTCCACGTGCAGCTCGAGGATGGCATCGAGTACGTCGTAGGGCGGCAGCGAGTCCTGATCTGTCTGGTTGGGGCGTAGCTCCGCACTGGGCGCCTTGGTCAAGGTGCTCTCGGGGATCACGCTGCGCCCCGCCTGGCGGTTGAATTCGCGCGACATCGCGTAGACGAAGGTCTTGGGGGCGTCGGCGATCACCGCGAGTGCGCCCGCCATGTCGCCGTACAGCGTGCAGTAGCCCACCGCCACTTCGCTCTTGTTGCCCGTGGTGAGCAGCAAAGAGCCGAGCCGGTTGGAGAGTGCCATCAAGACGTTGCCGCGGATGCGCGCCTGAATGTTTTCGTAGGTGACGTCGCCGGGCTTCGCTTCTCCGAGCGCGTCGAGGTGTGGCGGGAGCTCTGCGAGATAGCTCTGGAACAGGGCCTCGATGGAGATCTCTCGAAAGCGAATGCCGAGCTGGCTCGCGAGCTCGGCGGCATCCTCGCGGCTGTGCTCCGACGAGTAGCGCGTGGGCAGCGCGACGCCGAGCACATGCTCCGGTCCCAGGGCACGCACGGCGATGGCTGCGGTGAGCGCGCTGTCGATGCCACCGGAAAGGCCGAGCAACACGCTCGAGAAACCGGTCTTGTGGACGTAGTCGCGGGTGCCCATGGCGAGCGCCTCGAGGGCCGCGGCTTCGTCACTCTCGGGCACCTCGGCGATGGGCCCTCCGCTCTCCACCGAAGCCACCAGGAAGTCTTCCTCGAAGGCCCGCGCGCGCGCGATGAGCCTGCCGCTCGGATGAAAGACCGCGGACTGCCCATCGAACAGCACGTCATCGTTGGCGCCCACCTGGTTGACGAACACCACCGGCAGCTGATGCGCGCGCGCCACCTCGCTCAGCATCTGGGCACGCCCCTCGCGCTTGTGCAGCGTGAACGGAGAGGCCGAGACGTTGATCAGCAGGTCGGCGCCCTCCGTGACCAGATCCGACACAGGATTCACCGCGTAGCGCGGCACGCGCAGGGCGCTGCGGTCGGCCCAGATGTCCTCGCAGATGGGCACCCCCACGCGGGACTTCCCCAGCGTGAACAGCAGCGAGCGCTCGCCCTCCGCGAAGAAGCGCTGGTCATCGAATACGTCGTACGTGGGCAGCAGACGCTTGCGCCCCACCGCTTCGATGCACCCGCCGCGCACCAGCGCCACCGCGTTGAATAGGCCCGGTCGATCGCTGGCCGGTGCGCTCTCCACGAACCCCACCAGGCACGCGAGCTCGCGCGGCAGCCGGCCCACGAGCTCGTGCAGGCTGGCCGTCACGGCGCGCAGGAACGCCGGGCGATCCAGCAGGTCACGCGGCGGATAACCCACCAGGGCGAGCTCGGGAAACACCGCCAGGTCGGCGCCTTCCGCACGGGCACGCTCGGCTCCCTGCAGGATTTTCAGGCTGTTGCCCGCGAGGTCGCCCACGGTCGGGTTGATTTGACAGAGTGCCACACGCATTGCCCAGGCAGTGTGCGAGTGAACCGTGACTCCGACAAGCGAGCATGCTTCTGCACGGGGAGGTCACGCGACCTCCCCGCCCGTCGCGGTTGTTGCACGGGGAGGTCACGCGACCTCCCCGCCCGTCGCGGCTGTTGCACGGGGAGGTCACGCGACCTCCCCGCCCGTCGCGGCTGTTGCACGGGGAGGTCACGCGACCTCCCCGCCCGTCGCGGCAAAGCCGCGACGGGACCCACCCCACCGCGAGGTTCGCTTCGCTCACTGCGACGCGACCCACCCCACCGCGAGGTTCGCTTCGCTCACTGCGACGCGACCCACCCCACCGCGAGGTTCGCTTCGCTCACTGCGACGCGACCATCCCACCGCGAGGTTCGCTTCGCTCACTGCGACGCGATCCGCTCCACCGCGGGTTCGCTTCGTTCACGAGGCGTCCTGTTTCGCGCGAACCTCACTGGGCGCGCGCTGCACCGTGCTTGGCGTCGCCCGGCGTGACCACGACCAGCGCGTAGTCGGAGGGATTGAGGTTGGGCGGAACCGCGAACGAGCCGTGGAACTTTCCCTCGGCGTCCGAGACCACCACGCCCAGGAGCACCGCGTGGGTGCCCATCGGTTGAGCCAGGGACACCTCTACGCGCAGCCCGGGCACCGCACTGCCCGCCGGGGTCTGCGAGCTGCCCTCCACCTCGAACACGCTGCCGCGCATGACCTCGGGGATGAAGCGGCTCACGCGCAGCACGATGGGCTCGCGGTTGTCGGAGAGCGGTGTCTCGGAGCTCACGCTCTGGCCCTGAGCCAGCGTGGGCTTGAGCCGCATGTCCCCGGGGCGTCGCACCTCGTCGCCCTTCTCGAGCTGACCGGTGCCTGCCCCCGCCTGGGCCATCAGCTCTGCCGCGCGTGAGTAGCTCTCTTCGTAGGCCAGCGGGCGCGGCCACGGGTCCGAGACGGCAGGACGATAGTGCTCGCGGTCACGCACCGAGCGTGGATCGAGCCCCGCCGCGGCGCCGCCCAGGTCGAGCCGCAGCCAGCCGACTTCGGGCAGCTTCAGCTCCGCCCAGGCGTGGGCCTCGTTCTGCACGAAGCGACACGGAATGCCGAGCGCCTGGGCCGTGATCACGAAGGCATAGGTGCGGTGGCGGCAGACTCCGCGCTTGTTGCGCGCGAGATCCAGGTAAATGTTGCCGGTATCGCGCGGCGGTTCCCGGGACTCCTCGAAGGCCCGAAAGTGCTCGACCAGGGTCTTGAGCACGGCGTTGGCCGGCATGTCCGGTCGCAGCTTCAGCTCACGCAGGACGCGCCCTGCGTCGCCGCGCACGCTCTCCGGAAGGGGCGGGACTTCGCGCGCGAGGCTGTCGGCGCGACTGTCGGGCAACGCAGCCCCGAAATAGCTGCGAGGTGCGTCGAGCACGTAGGTGACGCGTACCTGGCTGGCGGGCGTGCCCTGGGCGATGATCACGAAGTTGTCGGCGGCGTCGCGCTCCACGCGCAGCGAGGTCAGTGGCTCGCTCGAGAGGGTGAGGATGCGCGACTCGGGCGAGACCGTGGGTAGGGGCAGCACGTTGCCCTCGGTGAAGTCGAGCACCACGCTGCCCCAGAAGCGATCACGCTCCCGGGAGTCGGGCGGTTCCGCGCCGAGGCCCTCGATGCGCACCGGCACGCGCGAGGCATCGCTCACGAGCAACACCGGCGTGGTGCCGTCGAGAGCCACCGAGTCGAGCGCCGTCACGCGCTTGAAGGGCGTGATGGCGGGGGTGAACACCTCGTAGTAGCCCAGGGTGCCCTCGAGCTCCGTGATGCGATCGGGCCGAAACCCCACCGAACGTCGACCGGGCTGCTCCGCGCCCATCCCGTCGCCCGAGCCCGCCAGCATCGGCTTCTCTTCCCCTTCGCGCAGGGGACCTCCGGCCGGCGGCAGCACGGACTTGCCGCCCGAGGTCACGGCGTCGTCGAGGCCCGCCCCAAAGGCATCGAGCTCACGTGGGTCATAGCGAGGGATGTAGGTGTGCGGCGCCGCGGAATCACAGGCCCCCACCAACAAGAACGCCACAAAAACCAGCCGACCGCGGAAAAGCTCGGCGCAAGCAAGCCAGCCACGGGCGGGTGACCGTGGATGTTCATCGCGACTCACCCACCGCGCACCTGCGTCGCTCGGGGTTCGGCTGTATGCTGGTCGAGGGGACCAAACCGGGTCCATCAAGGCATGAGCATACTACTCGCGGTCCTCGGTATTTCAGTTCTCGTGATCGTGCACGAAGCCGGTCACTACCTCGCGGCCCGCGCCTTCGGCATGCGGGTCCTGCGTTTCAGCGTGGGCTTCGGCCCCACCATCGCGAAGTTCCAGCCCCAGGGGAGCAGCACGGTGTTCCAAATCGGCCTGGTGCCGTTTTTGGCGTACGTGCAGATCGCCGGCATGAACCCGGCCGAAGAGAACGACCCGAACGACCCCGAGCTCTACTCGAACAAGGGCGTCCTCGCGCGTTTCCTGACCATCTTCGCCGGTCCCTTCGCCAACTACCTGATCGCGTCGGCCCTGGTGTTCAGCCTCGCCTTGATGGGTCACCACGGCGAGAATCCCCCGCACGAGCCCATGGTGGTGGACAGCGTCCAGCCGGGGTCCCCCGCCGAGAAGGCCGGCGTGCGCACCGGTGACATCATCGTGCAGGCGGACCAAAAGCCGGTGAAACACGTGGGCGACCTGATCGAGATCACCGCCCCCCGCGCGAAGAAGCCCACCCTCTACCTGGTGGAGCGCGGCGGCAAGCAGCTGGCTCCCCTCACCATCGTCCCGATGGACGATCACGGGCGCGGCATCATCGGCATCATCCCGAAGGTCCGCAACGACCCGATGCCGGTGGGCAAGGCGCTGGCTTACTCGGTGCTCTACCCGTTCGAGCTCACGCTCCACCAGCTCGAGGGCTTCGCCCACATGTTCAAGCAGGGCAGTACCGAGGGGGTCGTCGGTCCGGTCGGCATGGTGAAGATCGTGGCCACCCGCACGGGGAACTTCGTGCAGCTGGCCAACATCCTGATCCTCATCAGCGTGGCGCTCGGCATGTTCAACCTGATGCCGCTGCCTGCCCTCGACGGTGGCCGCCTGGTCTTCCTCGGTTACGAGATCATCACGCGCAAGCGCGCCAACGAGCGCGTCGAGAACCTCGTGCATACGGTGGGTCTGGTGCTCTTGCTGTGTCTGATCGCCCTGGTCACCTTGCGCGACGTGGCCGGCTGACGGGTCGTCCCAAGCACCTTCTCCGACCCGCCACCGGCACTTCTCCGGCCCTCCCCGGCAATGCTCAGATCGCCTCGACAGGGGACCTCGGGTGCGCTGGCGTCTGCTGCCCCCCGACCGGAACTACGTTCGCGAGCCTACGCTGGGTAAACAGCGCTCCAAGACGCATTGGCCGCCGACGCGTAAGAGGGTTTTCCCGCTGGCTATGGGAAGCCGCTGTCCATACACTCGCGTCCGAGGTTTGGCTCGCGCACCGACCGCCGGACGGCGACCTTACCTGAGGAGGGCTCCGTATGGTGCGCAGTTGGTGTTTCCTGATGGCCGCGGCATGTCTAGCTGGCTCGCTCACGGCCGGTGTCGCCCGCGCCCAGGACAAGGGCGACGGGTTCTCCCTGGACGACCCGGACCAGCAGCCGGCTGCCAAGAAAGCCCCCGCCCCGGAAGAGGTTCCGCTGCCTCCCGAGGAAGAAGAGAGCGGCCTGCTGAGCGACGAGCAAGCGTTGCAGGAAGAGCGAGCGCCCAAGGAGGAGTTCCGCGAGTCCACGGACCCCTACGAGGATCCCAGCAAGGCCTACTACTTCGTGGGCGTGGGTTGGCGCTACATCCGAATGTCCGACTATTTCTTGAACCCCTTCCTGGATGCGGCCCCCTCGGTGGGCACGGCGGGCAGCTTTTTCGGCGAGTTCGCCTACCGCAAGGACGGCTTCTCGGTCGGCGCGAACGTCGGTTGGGTCAAGTGGAACTTCCACGGTCCCTTCCAGATCGCCGGTGACCCCACCACGGACACGGAGTGGCTCGACACCAACTGGAACCTGCTCATGCTCACCTCGACCATCACCTGGTCCACGCAGTTCACCGAGTGGATGTCACTCGAGTACGGTCTCGAGGCCGGTGTGGCCTTCATCTTCGGCAACATGATCCGCACCGAGGCCTATCCGGGAGCCAACGGGAACTACGCCAAGTGCGATGGCCCCGGCTTGAACGACCCCACCTACTGCGCGCTCCCCATCAACGGCGCCGTCCGGACCAACGCCGCCAATGAAGACGGCGAGCACTACGGCGTGAAGGCCGAGCGCGGTATCGCCAACGGCGGCGTGCCCTACGCGGTGCCGGTACTGGGGCCCAAGCTCTCGCTGCGCTTCAAGCCTATCCACCAGATCGCCCTGCGCATCGACGTGCCGCTACCCGCCCTGCCGGTCGGCTGGATGGGCGGACTTTCCGCGCAGTACGGCTTCTGACCCGCCAGCGGGTGCTCCTCGCCCGCTCGTTCATGTTCTTTCCTTCCAGCGCGCGCCCGCCGCTCTCCCCGAGCGCACCAGGCACGTGCTCCAGCTCCCCGAGTGAGCCGGGCGCAGGCTCGGCGCCCCCTCGAGGGCGCGAGAATTGCCGAGAATTGGGTAGAGGACAGGGGCTTGCCGCCGAAACGCTCCTATGGGAAAACGGCGGGCATGTCGCGTTTGTCTCGGGTCCTTTGTGCGCTTCTCTTGGCCGTCGCTGCGGCCGGCTCGCTTCACTCCTCCGCCAGTTCGCAGGCTCTCCCCCCAGCCGCGCAGCCCGCGGTCGAGCGCACACCCGAGGACATCGCGCGGCGCAAGCAGGCCATCGTGAAGGCCGATGGTGAAGAGGTCACGGTGGGTGAGCTCGAGGACTTCCTCAACTCCCAACCTCCCATGATGCGCGAGCGCTATCGCAACCCCGACGAGCAGAAGAAGCTCATCGAGAGCATGTTGCGCGTGGACTTGTTGGCGACCGAGGCGGCGCGCAAGGGCTACGACAAGAACCCCACCGTGGTGCGCACGGTGAAAGACAGCTCGGTGCAGGCGCTGCTACGCGCCGAGATCGACGCCAAGTACTCGCCGCAAACCGTGTCGGCGGAGGCCGTGAAGGCCTATTACGACGAGCACTCGGCGGAGTTCCATCGGCCCGCCATGCGGCGTGCGAGCATGATCGTGCTGGGCACCGAGGCCGAAGCCAAGCAGCTCTTGGCGGAAGCCCAGAAGGCCGACGTGCGCAAGTTTGCGGAGCTCGCCAAGCAGCACAGCACCGACAACGAGAGCAAGCTACGGGCGGGCGACCTGGGTTACTTCGGCAAGGACGAGGGCGTGGGAGCCAACGAGCATGTGCCGAAGGCCGTGCGCGCCGCGACCTTCACGCTGAAGACCACGGGCGACGTTTCGCCCAAGCCGGTGCAGCTGGACGCGGGTGGCTTCGCCATCGTGCGGCTCACGGGCGAGCGACCCGAGCGCAATACCGAGCTCTCGGAGGCCGACCTCACCATCCGCACCAAGCTGTGGCGTGAACAGCGGCAGCAGGCCCTCACGTCCTTGGTCGACGGGCTGCGAACCAAGGAAAAGCCCCAGGTGTTTGCCGAGCGCGCCGACTGGATCAAGTTCGACGATATGGACAAGCGCCCCGCCGGCTTCTCGCCAGATCGCCCCGGCCCGGCGGCACCAGGTGCCGGCCACCCGGTCGATCCGCACGCTGCCCCCGGAGCTGCGCCCTGAGCGAGGTGAGCACTCAGGAGCGGGCTCTCCTGCGTGAGCTCGTGGCCGCTTATCAGCGGATCAACGAGAGCTTGTTCAAGTCTGCCCTGCGCTCTCCCCAGTTCGCGCTGAGCGACGCCGACTCGTTTCTGGGACGCTGGTTCCCGAGTTCGCGCACGCTCGAGCTATCGCGTAAGTTCGTCCTGAGCCACGACTGGACCGTGGTACTCGAGGTACTCAAGCACGAGATGGCGCACCAGTTCGTGCACGAGGTGTTGCGGGAGCACGAGACGCCCCACGGCCCGGCCTTTCGCGATGTGTGCGCGCGCCTCGGCATCGACGAGCGCTCGGGCGGGGTGCCGCAGGCGGCTCAATCGACCGAGCAGAAACGCCTGCTCGAGCGCGTGCACAAGTTGCTCGCTCTCGCCCAGAGCGACAATCAACACGAGGCCGAAGCAGCAGCCGCAGCGGCGCAGCGCCTGATGCTGCGCCACAACCTGGACCTTGCCGAGAGCAGCACCCCCACGCAGTACTCGTTTCGCCAGCTCGGACGCGTGACCGGCCGGGTCAGCGAGTGGGAGCGTCGGCTCGGCAACGTGCTGCGGGATCACTTCTTCGTGGAGATCATCTGGGTGCCGGCCTATGTGCCCGAGCAAGCCAAGCGCGGCAGCGTGATGGAAGCCATCGGCAGCCCAGAAAACCTCGAGCTAGCTGCCTATGTGTACGACTTTCTGAAGCACACCGCGGAGCGTCTCTGGCTTGCCCACCAACGCGACAACGAGATCGCGAACAATCGTGATCGGCAGCCCTACTATGCCGGCGTCATGAGCGGGTTCGCGCAGAAGCTGGCGCAGGAGGCCAAGCGGCATCGGGCCGAAGGGCTCATCTGGGTGCCTCAAACCAAGCTCGGTGAGTACACACGCAAGCGGCACCCCTACCTGCGCACGATCCATCATCAGGGGCACCGGCGCCGCGACGCCTTCGCCGAAGGTCAGCGGGCGGGACGCGACGTGGTGCTCCACCGGGGCATCACGGGCCAGAACAGCCGCGGCGAACGTCGTCTCTTGCGCGGCTGACGTCTGCGCGGGGACATCGCTGCGCGAACAGATGAGAGCGGCAGATGAGAGCGGGCACCGGCACGGACGGCGCCTTGCTGCGGCACTTGGTCAGCTCACTGCCGGGGCTTTTGAGCCAGGAAGAACGCCATCGGCGTGAACACGCCGGCTTCGCCCGAGGCCACCAACGCATCGGCGCCACGATTGAGGAAGTCGCTGATCTCGGCCGTGCCCTTGGGCGCGATGCGCGCTGTCTCCAGGGTACGCGTGAGGGCCTTCACCATGACCTTGCCGGCCGACGTGCGGCGCAGGCCGGTGTTGGAGAGCTCCTTGCCAGCCAGGCTCAGGTACCAGGGCACCTCGGGATCACCTTCGATGGCCTTGTCTTGAGCATCGAGCACGTCGAAGCCAGCCGCGCGGAAGCAGTTTCCGGTCTCCTCGAGCGTCCAGATGTCGGGCAAGCCATTGCCCTCTTCGATGTCACCCTTCATGCGCACGTGGGCCGGGTTGTTGGCGTCGTAGCTGCCGGTGAGGCACCACTCGTAGACCGCGATCCTGCCGCCGGGCTTGAGCACGCGGAAGAGCTCCCGGAACAACGCGGTCTTGTCGGGCGCGTGGCAGGTCGCCTCGAAGGCGTAGACGTGGTCGAACGAAGCGTCGGGCTCCGGGATCTGCATGAAGTCTGCTTCGAGCAGCGAGCACTGGCCATCGAGACGCGCGGTCACGTTGTACTGACGGGCCTTCTTCACCTGGTAGGCGTTGTTGTTCACGCCCACGACGGAGGCGCCGCTGAAGCGGGCCATCTCGCGCATGGGACCGCCGACACCGCAGCCCACGTCGAGCGCGCGCTGGCCGGCCCCGAGGCCCAGACGCAGCGCGACGTAGTGCTGGTGGCGCTTGATGGAGGCCTCGAAGGGCTCGCCGCGGTAGCGCGGGGCGAAGTGGAAGGACTCGCCCCAACCGCGCTCGTAGATGTCGGTGACGAGATCGTAGTAGCCGCGCACCATGTCCGTGTAGCTATGCTTGCGAGCGTCCACGCTGCCTCCACCGTTGTCGTGGAAAGCGCGGTATTGCCGGACGTCGTCGCGAATATCGCCGCGCGCGTGCCCCGCACGGGTCTCAACCGATGCTGCTGCCATGGCGTGTTGTCCTCCGGTTCACGGTGTACTTGCTCGAACTGGGTCAAACAAGCGCCAACTCTCGGGAATTTGGACGATACGGAGCTCTGTATCAGCGTCGGATTTGCGTCGATCCTGGAGTGATCGCATGAATCCGTCTTCGACGCCTTGGAGCACAAAATCGTGACACGTAGTAACGATGCAGCGACCGACGCGAGCGAGCCTGAGCGATAAGAGGATCGAAGCAAGAGATGGAAATCTCGCAGCAACAAGGACCTGCTCCGCAGCTGGTGCACCCCCGGATGGGAACGCAGCGAGCTGAGCCATGACGCTGAGGCAGGTCGCGCTCCTAGTCGCACTGGGCGTCTTCTTGTGGATCGTGTTTCGCGCCGGACGCGAGCGTGAGCTGTTCGTGCTGGCCGTGCGCTCGGGCAAGACCCGCTTGGTGCGCGGCAAGCTGCCGCCTTCGCTGTTCGCGACCCTCAGCGATGTGATGCAAGCGGCCAAGGTCGAGCGCGCGACCGTACGCGTGTGGCGAGAACAGGACCACGCGCGGCTCGAGGCGAGTGGGCTCAACGAGTGGGTGCTGCAACGCGCACGCAACGTCCTCGGAACCTATCCGCTGGCCAAGCTACTCAGCGCCCAGACACTGCGTGCGAAATGACTTCACGGCGAGGTCACGCGACCTCAACGCTCGTCCTCGCTCGGCGCCCCGCAGGCGAGCCACTCGGCCAGGTCCTCGCGCTGGGAAAGCGGTGGGTCGTCGGGCCCCGGGGGCATGGAGTCGTTGTCGAGGGCGGCGCGCGCGAAGATGCGATCGGCGTGCAAGCGGATGCCGCGCAAGCTGTCGAAGTTGAACTCGCCGGGCGCACCGTGACGATTGGCCGCATAGGGCTGGTGGCAGCGAGTACACCAGCGGGCCATGAACTCCTCCCCGAAGTTCTCGTAGCTCAGCGAGGTCCCGTTCGGTGGGCACTCGGCGTCGTCGAGCTGCGCAATGGAGCAACCAGCGGCCAGCAGCATGCCCGCAGTCAACGCGAAGCGATGCGCGCTCACAGCGCCACCTCCGCGCCGATCAGGGCGAGCACCCCAAAATACAAAGCCGGGCCGCGGTCGTCGGGCGACATGAACGCGAAAGCTTCGCCGCCGGCGCTGAGCTTGACCTTGCCGAGTTCGAGGATCTGATAGCGAGCCCCCACGTCGAGCTCACCACCCATGCGATGACGGATCCCGGTACCGACACCGAAGGGCACGAGCCAGGGCTTCTCACGGGCCACCGCCACCGATTCCTCGTGCTGGTGCACGCCGGAGATGCGCGCAGTCAAGCGAGTGCGCTCACCGATCCGGGGCGCGATGCCTGCGCCGAAAGCCAAGGTGGTGACCAGGCGCTCGTCCACGTTGGCGTATCCCTCGCGGAGCTGCGCGCTCAGTGTGATCCAGTCGAACAGTCGCGTGCCGAGCAAGACGCTGCCGCAGCCGAGGTAATCGCCACGCCAACTCGAAGCCCCCCCGCCCACGCCGAGGTCCGCGAGTAGTACGTAGCGCGCGGCTTCTTCGGCGAAGACGGGCGAGCTCCAGCCGAGGGCCAGCCAGAACAGCGCGGCGGCCACGGCGCGGACGCCGAGCACGCGTTGCGCACGTCCGAACACACGCAACTCCAGCGGCAGGACGCAGAGCGTCCTCCAGAGTCCCGAAAGGCTCATTTCGCAAGCTCCCCGCGAGGGCATGTCGATTCGCAGTCGCGCGCCGGCGTCGCCTCGCATGGCTTATTGCCCGCTGCGTGCAGGACCGTTCAACGGTCCGCGCGTTTTCGGGTCGGAGGCTCGCAGTCAGACACTCGAGATGGGTCATGAACGCGAGCCGACGTCGTGATGTGGGCGTCGACCGCTGCGTGTAAGCGCGGGCTCCGCTGGTGATCACACGCCCGCAGATCGAAAAAATCAGGGCAGCCCGAGAAAGCGTCGGAACAGTGTTGTCGATCACATGAAGTGCGGAAGCGTGCAGCGTTACAATCATGGGCGGCGTGGGAGTGACGACCGCAGATTCAAAGGGTGCCGAGCGCACCGTAAGCCAGGGCGGAAAGGCCGTGTTGTGGCTCGGTGCATCCGAAGCCCCCCTCGCCTTGGTCACGCACCTGCGCAGTCGCGGTATCGCGCTGGCCACCCTGTCCACGCAGGAGCCCCCGGTGGCGCGCCTGATGTTGGTGGAGCCTGCAGTCTCGCCGGCCGCGCGCACCGCCAACCTGAAAGGCCGCCGCGTGGCGGTGATTCACCCGGACCCGGGCAGCGCCGACGCGCTCGCCCAGGCGCTGCGCGGACGCGGCGCGCAGGTGGTGGCGCTGAGCCTCAACCCGGAGTCCCTGCAGCGCGTGGAGGCGCTCGATCCGGACGCGGTCCTGATGGAGGTCACGGACTTCTACGGGGCCTGCTGGGAAATCGTGCGCGCGCTGTGGCAGCACCCGCGGCTGAAGTACGCGCCGGTGTTGCTGGCCACTCCGGAGGGCGTGGCGAGCTATGCCCAGGGAACGCCGGACGTGCCGAGCCTGTGCCTGGCCGTGCAGACGGTGAGCGAAGACTACGCGCGCATCGAGCGAGCCTCCCAGGGCGAGAGTCCGTTCGAGCTCGAGCTGGCGCAGCTCGGGCCCGCCAAGCTGCTGCGCGTGCTGACGGAGTCCGGTCGAGGGCTACGGGCGACCCTGCAATGCCCCACGGCGGATTTCGAGCTCGACGTGGCCGAAGGCATCATCGTGGGCGCCCAGGGCAACGCCAAGGGCGCGGCGAACGATCTGTATCTCGGTGTGCACGCACTGGCCTTGCTGATGAGCCAGGAGCGCGGACAGGTGCAGGTGCGGGTGGCGAACCATCCGGCGGCCACCAACGTGATGGCTCCCCTCGATGCGGCACTGGATGCCGCCCGCGAGGCCAAGGCGGCGGCTCCGGTCGACGTGGCGGCCACGCGCGAGGTGGCGTCGCGCATGTCGCTGCCCGGTACGCCGGCAGGGAGCCCCGGCCCAGGCGTGGTGATCAAGCCGAACCCGGCGGCCGCCAAGCCGTTGGCTGCCAAGGCGGTCGGCGCGTTCGAGCCGGCACGGCCGCCGAAGCGCGCGGAGGCCGCGAAGCCAGCGACGCCCGCGACGCCCGCGAGGACGAACGAAGCGACCAAGCCCGCTGAGCCGGCCAAGGCGCTCGAGCCCAGCAAGCCGGCACCTATCGTCAACGCGGCGCCCAAGGTAGACGCCGTCGTGACGGTGCCCGCGCCCGCCCCCAGCGCCGAGCCAGAGCGCCCAAGCGAGCCGGCGCAGGCCGCGGAGGAGCCCGGGCCGAACGATCACAAGACGGTCGAGTTCGCGGCGGTCGATGAAGAACCGAAGCGTGCGCCCCCCGAGCCAGTGAACCTCGCGCAACCGAAGAAGACGTTGCACGGCTTGCCCCCACCGCGGCGCACCACGAGCACCGGTCGGATCATGGCGGTGGTGCCGCGCGAAGGGGAGAGCCTCGACGCAGTCGCCCCGAGCCCCATGGCGGGCGGGGCGCGTATGACGCCGCAGCAAACCGCGCTAGCCCAGGTGCGCGCGACCCTCAAGGCTCAGGCAGATGGCAACGTGCTCAACGGCGAAGCCAATGGCCTCTCGACCCAGAGCGCGGCCGCGCCGCGACTCGACGCGCTCGCTTCCGAGCTTCCGCTCGAGGATTCGCGGGTCACCTCGTCCCGCAACGTGGGCCGCGCTGCCCAGGACAGCGAGGCGCTGACCGCGAGCCTCGCCTCGGGCGTGAGCCGCGTGAGCGAGCTGGAAGCGCCGGACGCGGACGACGTCATGGAGCTCGGCGCGATGAAGCGCCCGCTGGGAATCAACCTGCAGCGCTGGCACGTGTGGGCAGCCCTCGGAGTCCTGGGCTTGACGCTGGCAGGCGCAGTCGGCCTCTCGCTGCTGCGTTCCGAAGCCGGTGCGCCCGCAGCGGTCAGCGCTCCGCCCGCATTGCCCGCGACCACGGCCAAGCTTGCGCCGAGCGAACTCGCCGGAGCTCCCAAAGCTGACGACCTCTCCGCGGCGCAACCGGCGCCTACGGCGGCGCCCGCTCAGCTGGGTTCGAGCGCGCAGGCGCAGGCCGAGGATCCTCAAGCCGCCGATGGTGCCGAAGAAGAAGACGAGGATGGATCCGCGACGGGCTCGGCGCTGGCGCCCAATCGCCAAGCGAGCGCCCTGGTCAGTCAGGGTCACAACTTCCGCAAGCGCAAGCACTACGCGCAAGCCAAGGCTCGCTATCAGGCAGCGCTCTCGCTCTTGCCCGGCTACCCGCGTGCGTTGGCGGGGCTCGCGCAGCTCGCCATCGCGCAAAACCGCGGCAAAGAGGCCGTGGGCTTCGCGCAAAAGCTCGTTCAAGCGCGCCCTGGCCAGGGCGCCTATCAGCTGATGTTGGGCGACGCGTACCGAAGCGCCGGCATGATGAAGGAAGCCCAGCAAGCCTGGCAGGCCGCCGTGCGCGCGGGCAGCTCGGATGCCAAGGCGCGACTCAAGGCGACGCCCGCGCCGACGCCCGCCACGGCCAAGGCCGGCACGGCAGCCAAGCCCGCTGCAGCAACGGCGCCTGCCACTGCCAAGCCTACGACGGCTGCGCCCGCCGCTGCCAAGCCTGCAACGGCTGCTGCCAAGCCGGCGACCACGCCGACGACCAAGGGCCCTGCGTCAGCTCGGTGAGGACTTGTGGTCGCCACCGGCCCAGCTAGACGGTGGGTCGCTGGCCGGGAACGACTCCCAACTCGCCTCATCGACAGCATCCCAGTCGTAGCGCCGGCCGATGCTGGCAGCGCGAACAGCGAACCCCTCCTCGCGCTCGGTCACGCGCTGAGCCTGCTCTCGGACACGGCGACGTTTGTGCCATGCGCTGGCCAGTGCATGCTCCACGAGCTCGGTCCGATGGGCCAGGCGCAGCAGGAACCCCGGAACAGTCTCGGCGGCCTTGCGCAGCCCCCTGCTGATCGGTGCGTGGCTCGCGCCGCCGGACTCGAGACTACGATGCAACTTCTGTTCGCTGACGGTACGCATGATCCCTGGCTCGTGCATATCGCGCGCCGCCTCACGCACGGAGGCTGCGCGTACAGCGAACGCGTGGACCTCCGAGAGCAGCGGAAAGCCGAGCTGCAGGCTTGCCCCACGATGCACTAATGACGCAGCTCATGGCGCCACACGATCATCGAGTCGCCGAATTCGTGGCTACGCAGGCCGCTGGCCGCGGCAAGCGTCAGCGCACGCTCGAGCTGGGGGCGCTCCACGAAGGCTGACAGCAGCTCGAAATGGCTCTCGCCCGGCGCATGGAGACCCGTGAGAAGTTCGTCGACCAGGGCCAGCGAGTGCTCCCCGCCGATGCGTAAGCTGGTGATGCCTTCTCCTGGCAGACACGCCCCACTGGCGCGGAAGCTGCCCTCGAGCGCGCGTACGACGCTGGTGCCCACCGCGAGCACGCGGCTGCCAGCGCGTCGCGCCTCGCTGATCTTGTCGACGGTGGCAGCCGGAATGCGATAGCGCTCCGGCAGCGGAAGCGCACGATCGAGCACGGGATCACCGCTTGCGCTCAGCCCCGCGGCATGGGTGACGGCAGCCAGTTGCACCCCGCGACGGCGCAGCTCGCGGAGCACCCTGAAACTCAATGGGCGCCCGGCCGAGGGCATTTCCACCGCCCACGGCTCCGCTGCATACAGCGTCTGCACCGACCACAACTCGAGCAGCTCGCTCTGATGGCTGTACTGCACCGGCCTTGCGCTCGCATAGAGCGCCGCCCACAGCGCGCTCCCCTCGCGATCGAAGCGCAGCTCGACCAGGCGGTCGAAGCGCGGCGACACCCGCACGACCTCGGCCGTCAACGCGCCGAGCCGTAGCCGATCACCAGACTCCACGACGGGTGGCAGCGCGCGCAGCTCGGTGCGTGTGCGGTGATCCCCCGCGCCGAACAGCACGGCCTGGAAACGCGTCTCGTCGAGTCGCGCCAGCAGTCGCACTTCCAGTTCTGCACCGTCATGCTCGCCGCGCAGCGATGCCGGCATGGTCGCCGCATCGTTGACCACCAACAGATCGCCCGCCTCGAGGGCGCTCGGCAGCTCGCGGAACGGCACGATGGTGGTGCCACGGCGCGGATCCACTTGCACCAACCGCCCCACGTCCCTGGCCGTGCTGGGCCCCGCGGCTGGCCTCAACTCGAGGTGCGGCTGGGTCCCGGGCCATGCTCCAGCATAGGTCTCCACGTATGCCATCTCAGACCTCCTGTGCCTGTACCTTCAGGCGTGTGCCCGAAGCGATGTGCTCGCTACGCTCCAAGTAGCCTGCGATGCGGCACGCCACGTGTTCGGGCCGCGCCAGCGTTTCACGGTCCGCGTCGGGCATGGCGTCGCTATGCATGCGGGTGTCCATCTCGCCGGGATCGACGCTCCACAACCGGACCCCGGTCCCCTCGAGCTCCACAGCGAAGGAGCGCGTGAGGTGATCGAGCGCGGCCTTGGAGATCCCGTAGGCGCCCCAGGTCGGGTAAGCCTCTTGTGCGGCATCCGAGCTGATGTGCACCACCAGGCCCGAACCGCGCAGCAGCATCGAGCCCAGCAGGGCCTTGCTCAGCCGGAACGGTCCCATCAGGTTCGCCTGCAGGACCGCCTCGAAGTCCTCGCACTCCGTGTCGAGCAAGTAGCCGAGTGGCAGCGGACCGAGCGTGCTGGCGTTGTGGATCACGACGTCGATGGGGCCGACCAGCGCCGCCGCTTGCCCCACCAACGGATGAATGGCGCGCTTGTCTGCGATGTCCGAGACCACGCCGTGCACCTCACCACCCGTCTCACGCAGCGCCTCCACGGCTCGCGACAACTCCTGGCCGTCACGCGCCGTGACCACCACGCGACTGCCACGTTGGAGCAATTCCGAAGCCAGCGCCCGGCCCAGGCCGCGGCTGCCTCCCGTGATCAAGACCGCCTTGTTTCGCAGTTCCATGGAACCTCCTGGACTCGAACCTACGGAGCCTCCGACATCCTGTCGTCGAACTTGCTAATCCATTGGCAGACGGCCATTGTGTCGACCATGGCCGACCTCACCGCGTCCCACCTCAGCGACAACCTGCGCTCTCTGCGCGAAGCCCGCGGGCTCTCCCAGGAGCAGATGGCCAAGCTCGCAGGCATCCCGCGACCGACCTGGACCCACCTCGAGTCCGGCGCGGCCAACCCCACGCTGTCGGTGCTGGTCAAGGTGGCCAACGCCCTGCAGGTTCGGCTCGAGGAGTTGATTGGGCCCCCCAAGAGCGCGGCCAAGTTCTACCCGGCCCAGTCCCTCATGGTGCGCAAGCGAGGCGACGTGAGCATCCGCAAGCTCCTGCCGGAGAGCATCGCCGGGCTCGAGATCGAGCGCATGGAGCTACCGCCGGGCGCGCGCATGGTGGGCATTCCACACACGGCCGGCACCCGAGAGTACCTGACGTCCGAGAGCGGTGTGATCGAGCTCTCGGTGTCCGGCGAGAGTTATCGCCTCTCGCCAGGTGACGTGGTGGTGTTCCGCGGCGACCAGAAGCACGGCTATGCCAACGCCGGCAAGGGCAAGTGCGTGGCCTACAGCGTCATCGCCTTTGCGCCGGTAGCGAGCTGAAGACGAGCGCCCCAGGAACGACCAGCTGAAAGCGAGCGCCATCCAACGACGAGCCAGGAGCCACTTCTCCCTCAGAAGCGGTACACCACCCCTGGACCGAGCGAGACCCGCGGCGCCCGACAGCGCCGCCTGCGCCGCGCGACCGCCAGATCGATGCCCCAGGCGAGCGCCGTGCCCGAGAGACTACCCAGCAAATCCCAGGTGAAGTCGCGCCAAGATGGATCACCATGCCCCGCCGCATCCCAGGCTTCCTTGGCGATGCCCGCGGCGAGCGCCACTGAGAAGCCCGAGAGCGCTCGATAGGGGCGGCGCTCGAGCCACACGCTCGAGACCCCATAGCCGGCCGCCGCGATGCCCAAGCTGACACCGAAATGCAGCCCCTTGTCCGGGGCGACCCAGGCGTCCTCCGCGCGCGCCGTGCCGTTCGGCGAAAGACAAAGACTCGCGAGCAACAGGAGAGCGACGAACCTCAAGGTTTAGCTCCGTCGGCCATCCGACAACGCGGCTGCGCTGTCGAGGCGGGAGGCGCGCTGGCGTGCGCGCTCGAGGGCCCCGTAGACCTTGTTGAGTAGCTCGTCGGTGGTGAATGGCTTGCGCAAGAGCTCCACATGCTCGCGCAACACACCGCGCGGAGCCAGCACCTCGTCGGCGTGGCCCGTCATGAACACGGGGACCGCGGAGGGAAACTGCCTGCTCACCACACGCTGCACCTCGTTGCCGTCCATGTCGGGGAGCATGACGTCGGTGAGCACGAGGTCGATGGGCGGCAGCTCGTGAGAGAGGAGCTCCAGGAGCTCGACCTGCGACCCCGCCGAACAAACCTGGTAGCCGTACTGCTCGAGTAACTCCACCGTCAGGCGCAACACGGCCTCGTCGTCGTCCACCACCAGAATGCGCTCCTCGCCGTGGAGGTCGCGGTCCACCGGGCGGGTCGAGCGCGGACGCAGCTCGCTCACTTTGTCCGTGGCCGGAAAGAACAGCTGCACGGTGGTGCCCCGACCCAGCGCGCTCTTGAGCGAGATGCGACCGCCGTGCTGCTCCACGATGCCGTGTACGATCGAGAGTCCGAGGCCGGTACCCTTGCCGCGAGCCTTGGTGGAAAAGAAGGGATTGAAGGCGCGCTCGACCACGCTGCTGCTCATGCCGGCGCCCGTGTCGCGCACCGTGACGAACACGCCGGGCACGGCGTTGCGCTCGAGTTCCGAGCGGGTGATTTCGAAACTCAGACTGCCCCCGTTCGGCATGGCGTCGCGCGCGTTGGCAGCCAGGTTCATCCATACCTGTTCGAGTTGGGCCCGGTCGGCCTCGATGTGCGGCACTTCGGAGTCGCACCAGATCTCGAGGCGGATGTTCTCTGGCAACAAGCGGCGCAAGAGTGGCTCGAGTTGCAAGAGGCTCTGGCCCAGGTCGATTGGCCGCACTTCCAGCACTTGCTTGCGTGCGAAGGCCAAGAGGTGACGCGTCAGGGCCGCGGCGCGCTCGGCAGCGCTCACCAAATGATCCATGTACGTGCGCTGACGCGAGCCCGGCTCGGCCAAGGTCTGCGCCAGCTGCGCGTAGCCGATTACCGGTGTCAGCATGTTGTTGAGGTCATGGGCCACGCCGCCCGCGAGCTTGCCCACCGACTCCAGGCGCTCGGCGTGCGCCAGGCGCACCTTCCCCTCGGCCAAAGCTTGCTTCGACATCGCCGCCGACAGCAGCTCGTTCGAGAGCGCGTATCCGCCCAACACCAAGATCGCGGTCCACGAGTACTCGACCAAGTAGAGCGACTCGATGACCCCCTCGCTGATGAGGGCATCGTTGAAGGCGCCGACGGCGAACACCACGATGGCCCAGGTGATGTTGCGCGAGCGGCGTCGGTCCCCGGCGCGGCGCACCTGAATGGCGACCCACAGGGCGTAGACCGTGACGTAAACCATGCCGAGTGCCAGCACGTCGTAGAGGGGCCCCATCTTCGCTTCGTAGTAGGTCACGTGTCCGAAGACGGGCAGATCGAAGTTCTTGATGGCGGGCTCGGGGCGGAACATCCAGCCATCCCGCTCGACCAGGGTGATCAGCGCCAGCAGTGGGAAGGCCCAGGCCAGGCGGCGCGCGACCTTCGGCCCCGGATGCTCCGCATAGGCTTCGACGAAGTAGAGGAAGCTCAGCCCCGCGCTCGAGATGATCGTCATCTGCGCGCGCTGCCAGAACATACCCTGCTCCACGCTCGTGCTGATGTAGAGCCCCATGCTGGCCATGTCGTACAGGGCGATCAACACGGCCGTAATGCCGAAATGGAGATCGGCACGCAGGCGCGCACTGCTCCTGAGGTACAGCAGCAGATGAAAGACGCCAGCGTGCAGGGTGATTCCGGAGAGCACTGCGACTGGCAGTGCCGTGGCAGTCATGACCCCCACTCGGGGCATCCTATCCGATCGCCCGCGGCCGGCAAACACGCTGTTTTGGATGATGAGGCGGGGTTCACCAGCGAATCACGTGGCGCCCCCGGAAGGGCCCGCGCAGCTCGGCGTCGACCTGGGCGGGGAGCTCGATGGCTTCGAAGGTCCCGCGGGCGGCGCCCAGCAGGTACGACTCGATGTAGTTGAACTCGTCGGAGAACTCCATGCAGGCGGTGCGCTCGTCCGGGAAGCTCAGCGTCCAGGTCGCATGGTTGCTGCCCTGGCGGTGCCCGATGATCGCCTGGCGGAGCAGGTCCCTGGGCTCCCGCGAGAGCACGCGCACCAGGAGCTTGCCGAGCACGCTCTCGGCGAACACGCGCGCGTTGACGCGTCCGATCTCCAGCATGCCCTCGTGGACCCGCGAAGGCTCCGTGAGCAAAGCGGCTCCCACCACCAGCTGCTCGAGGAACTCGCTGTTGGGGTACCAAAGTACTGTGGCGCGACGCGTGGGAAACAGGTCGCGATAGCGGTCGAGCAGGCCGGCGCGCTCCAGCACGACCTCGATGCTGCGGAAGTACACCCCGCGCATCCTGGCGGTGGCGGGCAGCAGCTCGAGCCGCGCCTGCAAGTGGCAGTAGGCGTCGACTTCGGTCAGCAGTCTCGAGACCTCGCTCATGCGGGTATCCTACCCGAGCATGCGCGCGCGGATTGAATCCCTCACCCTAATGAGAACGATACTGCGCGCTCCACGTGCGTTTTCCCACGCGGTTCATTCCGCGCGCGCGGAGCGAGAAGGAAGCTCGAATCGAAGCCCCGCAGCCAGGCCCGGAAAGGCCTCGATGCGTGGATTGTCGTGACTAAGCACGACGCGTCCGAAGGGCGCCTGTGAGCGTTCCTGGGAATCGCTGCTGAAGTAAAACTGGTAGCTCGGCGCCACCATCAAGCCGAGCCCGGGCGTGACGATGAAGGTGAAGGGCACGCGAATTCCCTGCTGGAAAGTGGGTTCGCGCGCGCCGTCCCGATAGATGTATTCGGAGATGGCATCGACATCGAGGCGGAAGAACCGATACTCCACCGCACGCACGCCGATGCCGAGCGCGGTCACGAAGCGCTGGCCCGCGGAGCCCGTGCGCACGCCGACGTAGTAGAAGTTATGCACGAGCTCTCCGCCGTGCATGGCGCCGACCAGGATGCTGCCACTCTCGCTGGGGCCCCAGAGATCGAGATCGGTGCGTCCGTTCTTCACGATGCTCACGATGCCGATGGGGGCGCGATTCTTCTCGGCGTAGTTGAAGAGCCCGAGCTGCAGGCCGTGGGCTTCCTTGCCGACGATGTTGCCGAGTCCGATCTGCACACCGTGCATGCTGCCCAGCGCGACATTGCCCAGGCTCGCCTGGACGCCCTTCAGGTTGCCGCCCGAGATATTGCCCATGCCGCCCTGGAAGCCGCTCACGTCGGAAGTGGCGAAGTTGAGTAGTCCCCCCGAGTAACCGGTGAAGGTTCCGACGTTGAAATTGAGCAAGCCCGCGCTGGCCCCCGAGCGGTTGTGGAACACCAGGTTGACCAGGCCCACGGTTGCGCCAGCTTGCGCGCCACGAACAACATTGACTAGGCCCGCCAGCACACCGCCCGACGAACGTCCCACCACGTTGACCAATGAAACAAGCACGCCTTGCTGGGAGCCGTACACCGCATTCACGGCGCCGCCAACTTGCACGCCGCACATGAACTCTTGCTGCATGTTGACGAGACCCGAGATCGAGAGGCCTCTCACGCCACGCGAATAACTGCCGAACGCGCCGAAGGAGAGCGCCCGCACCGCCCGCCGACCGCCCGGCGCAGAGGAGAAGCCGACGTAGGGCAAGAAATCGATGCCCACCGGGATGGTGGCGCGCGGCAGGCAGGCGTTGAAGACCGTCAGCGGATCGCGCGCGAGGGGCTCGGGCTCCGCGCTGGCCAGCCGGACCGGCGGGGGTTTCTCGGTGTCGCGCGGTGCAAGGTCGAGCTCCGAGAGCAAGCCTGCGGCCTCGTTGCGCAGCATGTTCGAGGCCAGGAAGGTCACCGTCTCGATGCCTTCGAGATCGTGGTCGAGCAGCGGAGCGTCGCGCTCTACGCGGAGGCCGTCGCCACCCTCGAGGACAATGCGCACGCCGTCGGCCCCCAGGGCCTCCACGCGCAGCATGGGTTGATCGGGCGCTGGCTGCGCCAAGCTCGTAAAGCCGAAACCGAGCTCAGCCTCGAGCGAGACGCGCAGCGCCTCGGGCGAGAGCACCGCGGGGTCCACATACAAGCCGAGGGCTGAACCGGATTGTGCGCGGGCTCGCATCCAAGGAGCGAGACCGAGAACCATCAAGGCCGTCAGCAACAGCCAGGCGCGAACAGGGGCTGAGTTCGACATTCAGGGCTTCTTGCCGAGGACGTCGAGCAGGGCTCGCGCTTCGTCGCGACGATAGCCGCCCTTGACCTGCCCCTCTGCGAACGGGCGCAGCGCGCTCGTGGCTTCGGCCTTGCGGCCCAGACGCACCAGGCAGATGGCGCGGTTGTAGGCGGCGTCGATGGCGAAGATGCCGTTGGGGAAGCTCTTCGAGTAGCGCTCCCAGAGCGTGAGCGCGGTGGCGTAGTCGCGCGCCGTGAAGTGCGCGCGGTGGGCTTCGCGGTAGAGCGCGAGATCCGCGCTCGGCGGCCGTGGTGCAGGCGACGCGGGCTCGGCACTGGGCTCGGCGGGCGCGGGGTCGGCACTGGGCGCTTCGCTGACGGTGGGCACCCGGCTCGGAGCTTCCTGCACCACGCGCGGCTTCTCACGCGAACGCGCGGGACGCTCGGAAGGCACGCTGGGTACGGAGGCCACGGATTGGGCCGGCTCCGACGCTTCGGGCGTGGGCGCGACGATCGGCTCGGGCGGCGCGACCGGTTGGGGCTCGGGCGCTGGCACGGCCAACACTTCGGGCTTGGACTGTGGCTTGCGCGCGCGCTTCTCGGCCGGGGCCTCGGGCGCTTGCGTTTCCGCGAGCCACGTCTGAACGGCGCGCACGGCGCGTTCGATGCCGCCGTTGGTGGCCGCGAAGGCGGAGCCGGCCACGAAGGCAGCGGCCAGCGGTAGCACCCAGCGCAGGGCGCTCGCGCGGCGCGCGCGCTTGGTGCTGGAGCTCGCCATCAGACGCGCGCGGGTCTCAGCCAAGTCGTCGTCGGACGGCAGGCTCTCCTCACGCAGCGCGCGCGTGGCGCGTTGGAGCAGGTCGTCATTCATCGCACGCCCCTCCTTTCCAGTTCCTCGCGCAGCTTCTTCTTCGCGTGGAAGAGTCGCGTACGCATCGTGGCCTCGGGGGCCCCCACGATCTCGCCGGCCTCGCGCGACGTGCGCTCCTCGACCTCGCACAGCACGAAGGCCACGCGCTGATCGAGCGGTAAGGCGTCGAGCGCAGAGCTCAGGGCCTGCGCCAGGCGCTCTCGGTTGAGGTGGTGTTCGGGAGTGCCAGCTGCCGAGGGCTCGGGTTCACGCGCCAGTCGCTCACCCGCCGCGCGCCGCCGCGCGGCCGAGCGCACGTGGTGCCGCGCGTGATTGACGGCGATGGAGATCAAGAAGGTCCGCAACGATGCGTTGCCCTCGAAGCGCTGAATCGCCGTGGGCACCGTCATGAACACTTCGTGCACCAAGTCCTTGGCCGCGTCCGCGTCGCCGACGAGTCGTCGTGCGAAAGCGAGCAACGCCGCAGCATGCTGATCATACAGCTCGCCGAGAGCCGCAGCGTCGCCTTCCTGCAGGCGCTCGACGAGCATGCCCTGGGCCGCGACACGGCTGGTATCGGCGACCACCCTCACGGGCGCGACCATAGCACTGCTGGGCTCGAGGCTCATGACGTCCATGATTGGTGCCCGCTCCGTTCGGGAGTGTTCAACCGAATTGGTAAGTGCCCGGGATTACCGCGAAAACTTGACCGTGATCGGGGCTACGGCGACCACCGCCCGCCCGCTCGTATCGAGGGCCGGTTCGAAGCGCGCGGCCAGCAAGCAGGCGCGCGCAGCGGGGCCGAAGCCCTGGGACAGCGGGCGCTCGGCGAGCACCGAAACGGCCCTCACCGAGCCGTCGGCGGCCACCGTCACGCGCACGGCCGCGTCGCCGCGATCGCTCTGGGCTCGCTCCGGGAAAAAGCCGCGACAAGGATCGAACATGGTCAGCTTCGGGGCTCGCCCCAGCTCGCCGCGAAAGGGCGCGTTGGGGTCCACCACGGGCGCAGCTACCGGCGCAGGCTTGGCGGTGCTAGCACCGAGCCCTTCCTTGGCGGTCCCGCCGCGCGCGACCACACCGTATCCGAAGGCACTTCCGTTGGGGTCGGTCACGAAGCGCACGGGCTCCTGGCTGTCGGGCGTTTCTTCCGGGGCCGTGAGCAGCGGAGCGGCGCTCGCCGCCTTGGGCTCCTCTTTGGGTGCGCTCGGCGCGCGCGCGCGCACTGGCCTCGGTTCGGGTGCCACGGGCTTGGGCTCTTCGAGCTTGGGTGGAGGCTCAGGGGCCGGAGGTGGCGGTGGCGCGGGCGGCAACAGCGAAACCTCGGTGACCACCATGGGTCCCTGCTTCGGGGACACCTCAGCGTGGAGCGCGAGCCACGCGAGGCCGGCGTGACACAGCACGGCCACCACGACCGATCCGCCGTGGCGCAGCTTGGTCGCAGCGCGCTCTCGAGCATGCGAGCGAAGCGTGGAAGCCGCCTCGGGCACCTGATCGTGTGTCAAACCCAGGGGGGTGCTCACGGCTGCTTCTCCGCGCCAAAGGCCACCTTGGTGATGCCCACACCGCGCAGCAGGTCGAGCACGTGCATGACCTGTCCGTGCTCCACCTTGGAAGAAGCGGACAGCACCGCGCGTAGATCCGGAGTGCGCGCGAGCTCGCTGGCCGCCAACCCACGCAGCTGCACGTCCTGCGTGATCACCTGGTCGTTGGCGCGCAGCGTGCCGCTCGCATCGATGGTGACCGTGAACATGGTCTGCGTCTCACCGGCGCTGGCGGCCTTGGGAAGATCGAGCGGCATGGCCTGGGAGACCACGAGCTTGGCGGTGACCATGAAGATGATCAGCAGCACCAGCGTGATATCGACCAGGGGCGTCACGTTGATGCCCGTAATGTCTTCGCCTTGATCGGAGGAAGAGGCAGCCATGGTTCAAGCTCCTTCGCGTGCCACGGAGAACAGACGCAGATCGTGGCCAGACGTGCCCTCCAGGCGGAACACCGGGGCCTGGTTCGTGTTGGCCTCGAGGTGCACCAAGAGCACGTGCGAGAGCGCGTCCGTGTTGGCGCCGATGCCGCGAATTTTGCGCTGAAAAGCGTTGTAAGCGGCGACCGCGGGGATGGCCACCAAGAGGCCGATGGCGGTGGCCACGAGGGCCTCTGCGATGCTGTCCATGACGGCGGTGGTGGCCGCCGCGGTGGCGCCCACGTGACTCGAATTCTTCGAAGGCCAGGATGATGCCCACCACGGTGCCGAACAGCCCCACGAAGGGCGCGTTGTTGCCGAGCGTGCCGAGGAAGCCAAGCCGTCGATCGAGGCGCGTGCGCTGCACCGCAACGGCGCCGGCCATGGCCTCGCGAGCCGCGTTCACGCCGCGCGCTCCTTCGTCGAGTCCGGCCAGCACCACCTGCGCTTCACTGCTGTGCGAAGCCAGGAGCACACCGCGTGCACTCGGCAGGTCGTCGGCGCGCAGATGTCGGGTGAAGTCGCGGGCGAGTAGCTCGAAGTTTCCCGAGATGGAGAGGAAGAACCAGGCTCGTTCCACGATGATCGTGAAGCTCACGAGCGAGAGCCCGATCAAGAGCCACATCACGGGCGCGGCGCCCAGGTTCAACATCAAGAGTTTGGTTTGAGTGACGATGTCCATGGCGCTGTGTGCCCAACGCTAGGCCGAGCGTTCAAATAAAAATCGGCTCCGATTCCTTTGAACGTCCTCACCGTTGGCGGGCACTAGAGCGCGTCATGTCGAATTCAACCCTCGTTCGCCCGCCCTCGCGGGTGAAGCGGCGCTCTCTTGCCCGCGCCTTGTTCTCTCTGGGTTCCGTGTGGCTGCTGCCAGTGCTGGGGCATGCCCAAGCCGAACCCGAACCCCCCGCCTTGCAAACCCCGGCCGCTCCGAGCTTGCTGCCTCCGCGGCTGGTGAGCGCTGCTGCTCCGGCGTGGCCGGCCGACGTGGCCCCCACCGAAAGTCCGGTGGTGGTGCTCATCGAGCTCACGGTCGATCAAGCGGGCCTGCCGCAGGATCCCGCGGTGATCGAATCGGCGGGCCCAGCGTTCGACGAAGCCGCACTGGGCGCGGTGTCGGGCTTGCGCTTCGAGCCCGCCACCAAGGACGGCGTCGCGATCTTGGCGCGCATCCCCTTTCGATTCGAGTTCGCGCCACCGCTTCCTCCGGCGCCCGAAATGGAGCTCCCGCCTGCAGCGGTGGGCCCTGTCGAGGAGTCGCCCGAGCCGCCGGCCGCAGAGGAACCGTTGCTGGCCGACGGTCTGACGCTCGAAGTGCGCGGCGAAAAGCCGCCGCGTGAGACCACCGTGCATCAGCTCAAGTCCGAAGAGATCCGCGTGATCCCCGGCACCAACGGCGACCCTCTGCGCGCCGTGGAGACCATGCCCGGCGTGGCGCGTCCGCCCGGCATCGACGGACAGCTCGTGGTGCGCGGCTCGGCGCCCCAGGACACCGCAATCTTCATCGACGGCATCAGCGTGCCCATCGCCTATCACTTCGGCGGCCTGGTCTCCGTGATCCCGTCGGATGCGCTCACACGCCTCGACTTTCGACCCGGCAACTTCGGCCCCGAGTTCGGCCGCGCGATGGGTGGCGTGATCGACATCGGCCTGCGCGGACCGCGCCGTGATCGCTTCGGCGGCGTGTTCCAGCTCGACGTGATCGACGGCCGCGTGATGCTCGAGGGTCCGCTGGGCAAGCGCACGCGTATGATGTTGGCGGGTCGCCGCTCGTGGGTGGACACCTGGATCGGGCACACCACCGACAGCATCAAGTCTGCACCTGTCTATTACGACAGCCAGGCCATGATCGAGCACGACTTCAACTCGAAGACCACGGGCCGCGTCATGTTCTTCAGCTCGGACGACCGCATCGCGGTGTTCGCGGATCCTGGCGCGAGTGATCCCGTGGGTGGCCGCCTGTCCGCGCATCAGGGCTTCACGCGCTTGGCCTTGCGCGTGGATTCGCAGCTCACCGACAAGCTGCGCCTGGCGCAGACCTTGAGCTGGGGCACCGAGCGCTACACGTTCAAGTTCGCGGGCGAGAACTCCAATGCGTGGCTCGGCACCTGGCAATCACGCACCGAGCTGCGCCTGCGCTTGAACGAGTGGTTCTCCGCGGTGATCGGCGCCGACGTGCAGGTGCTCCAGTACGAGACCACCATGCGCATCAAGCCCTACCCGGCCACCGACGAAGTCGATGGTCCCTACTTCGCGCGCCCGAGCCGCCTGTTCAAGGCCGATGGTTGGGTCACGCGTCCGGCGGGCTACGCGCTGCTCGAGCTCATGCCCACGCGCAACTGGCGCATCGTCCCCGGCGTACGCGCCGACTACGGCACCGATACCGGGTTCTTCACCTTCGATCCGCGCGTCACCTCACGCCTCGACGTCCACCCGGGCTACCCGCGCACCACGCTCAAGGGCGGAGCGGGTCTGTTCCATCAGCCGCCGCAGTACCAGGAGAGCGTGGAACCCTGGGGCACCGCGGGCGTGAAGAGCAACCGCGCGCTGCACACGAGCTTCGGCATCGAGCAGGAGATCCTGCCGGCCTTCGACGTCACGCTCGAGGGCTTCTACAAGCAGCTCACCAACCTGGTGGTGGGCTTCGCCAACGAGGACGAAGCCAACAGCTTCGGCGCGCGCTTCGCCAACACCGGCCGCGGCCGAGTCTACGGCGGTGAGTTCATGCTGCGCTATCGACCCGACGACAGCCGCTTCTTCGGCTGGATCGCCTACACGCTGTCGCGCAGCGAGCGCGCCAACACCAAGGACGAGCCCTTTCACACCTTCCAATACGATCAGACTCACATCTTGAGCGCGCTCGGCAGCTACAAGGTGGGCCGCGGCTGGACCATCGGCGCGCGCTTCCGCTACGTCACGGGCGCACCGTACACGCCCTACGTCGGCGGTGTGCTCGACCTCGACGCCGGCGCCTACTCGCCGATCCCGAGCAACACGCCGTACAGCGCGCGGCTCCCGGCCTTCCATCAGCTCGACCTGCGCGTGGACAAGACGTGGCAACTCCAGCACGCCAAGTTGATCGCCTACCTCGAGCTGCGCAACGCCTACAACCGCCAAAACGCCGAGGCCAAGACCTACTCCTACGACTACGCGAACGTCAGCAACCAGAGTGGACTGCCCATCCTGCCGGTGATCGGCCTGCGAGGTGAACTGTGAACCCCTACAAGAACATGGTCGTCGGCTTCGTGTTGGCCTTGAACGCCCTCGCTTGCCACGGCTGCAGCGATGACTTCGATCCTTCGTCGCGCGTGGTGAACCTGCGCGTGATCGCGGTGCAGGCGGATCGCCCCTCGGCGGCCCCCGGTCAACAGGTGCGACTCGACGCGCTCTACTTCGATCCCGAGGGCCGCGCGCTCAGCTGGGCCTGGGGTCTCTGCGGCAGTGAGGCGTCCTCCTCGGCGCTGTCCTGCGCGCAGACCCTCGACCTGCGGGCGATGAGCATCGGCCAGGCGTCGTCCTTCGAGTTCACCGTCCCCGCGGCGCCGGCCGGCAGCACGGCCTATGACTCGGTGGGCATCGCCGTGATCGCTTGTCCTGGCACGCTCCAGCCGGGCGACACCGTGGGCATCCCTGTCTCGTGCGTGGACGCCTCCGGGCTCGCCCTGGATATCAACGCCTTCGAGGTGGGCATGAAGCGGGTCTTCGTGCGCGACCACGATGAGAACCACAACCCGCAGATCGAGATGGTGCTGTGGGATGGTGAGCGCTGGCCGGAGGGCGAGCTGCGCGAGGCCGGCTGTGACGCCGACGGCAAGAAGTGCAAGAAGCACAAGCTCGAGGTGCGCGCCCCGGACGCCCAGGAGCGAGCCACCGATGTCGACGGGCGCTCGATCCAGGAGCAGGCCGTGACGCAGTTCTACGCCACCGGCGGGACCTTCGAGGACGACGTGCGAGTCGTCGACGAGGCGGACACCACCTGGCAGCCGCGGGCGGAGGACCGGGGCCAGGTGTTGACCCTGTGGTTCGTGGTGCGAGACGACCGCGGAGGCGTTACCTGGACCGAACGCCAGGTGCGTGTTCCGTAAGTGGCACAGCATCCAGTTCGATCGCATGCGCAGTGTAGGTCTTTACGACACATACGACCGAAGACGCCGCCGGGAGTTGGGGTCCCACCGAAATCAAGATGTCATTCTGGAGCCTTGGAGTCTTACAATCGGATCAGCCGAGCACGCCGGGCGACGCGGCGGAGCGGGTAGGTTAGAGGCGGCACTCTCGATCGTGGGCATACGTTCTGGTTCGCACATCGCTGCGCGCTTCCCCGTCTTGCGCACCATCAAACGGGCGAGCACATGGCTCCTGCTCGGAGCCATGCTGGCCCTGTTGTGCTGCTCGCCTGCCGTGGCCCAGTCGACAGAGGCGCCGCCGCCGAACCGTGAGCTCGGAGCATCCGGAAATGCGCTCTGCGGATTGATCCTCACCGCCATGCCCACGTGCCCAGTCAAGCGCGTGACGCTCGCACTCACCACGGGCTACGGCTACACGGAGAGCATCGGTCCGGTGGAAGGATCCCACAGCCGCCTGTCGGGCGTGCTCGCAGCCTCCTACGTGCCGCTCGACTGGTTGGCCTTGGCGCTCACGCTCGACGGACGCGTCGATCTGCACCCGGACGACATGCTCGGGAAGAATCGGACGGCCACCGGCGAGCCGAGCCTGACCGTCCGCGCAGGTCGCATGTTGCCCAAGGGCATGTCCGCGGGCGGCGAGCTCGTGCTGTGGTTCCCCGGCAACGACGCACCGTCGTTCGAGCCCTCCGCGATCTCGGCCGACATGAAGGCGCTCTTCGCGTGGGCCCCGAGCAAGAAGCGCTACAGCCTGCTGGCCAACCTCGGCTTCCGCTTCGACAACAGTGCCAACAGCGCCCCCGATCTACGCCGGGTACGCCCCGGTGACCGCATCGCGCTCGGGCTGAGCGACTCTCACGCCTTCCTGGTCGCGCTCGGCGGGGCCTACCGCGTGGGCGACAAGACCCAGGTCTTCGGCGAAGTGAGCGCCGATCTCCTGTTCGGCTCCGACGCCCCCTCGCTGTTCAAGTCGCCCTGGCGAGTCAGCGCAGGCTCGCGCTACTTCCTGCCGAACAGGAAGTTCGTGGCCGAGGCCAATCTGACCGTGGGCTTGAGCGGGCGGCCGGGTGTCGCGCCCACGGATCCGCTGGTGCCCATCGAGCCGCGCATCTCGTTCAACGTCGGCATTCGCTACAACGCCTGGGAGCCGCCGCCACCGCCGGTTGCAGCGGTCGTGGAGCAGGAGAAGCCGAACGTACTCAAGACCACCGACACCATCACGGGCGTGGTGCTCGACGATACCGGTGCGCCGCTGCCCGAGGCCGCGGTGAAGATCGTGGGCACCGACCCGGAGCAGACCGAGAGATCGGCCGTGACCAACGCCAGCGGACGCTACCTGCTTACCGACGTTCCCTTCGGACACGTCCAGCTGGAGGCCACCGCCGTGGGCTTCCAGCCGCAGACCTGGGAGACCGACGTGTACGCGGGCATGCCCGAGCAGACAGCGCGCACGCTGGTGCAGGAGACCCACGAGGGCGGTCTGCTGCGCGGTCTCATCCGCAGCTTCGGCAGCACACCGCTCAACGCGCAGATCACCGTCCTCAACAAGCGCGGCAAGCAGGTCGCGCAAGTGAACACCGACTCGCAGGGCCGCTTCGAGGTTTCGCTGCAGGAAGGCAAATACCGCGTTGTGGTAAAGGCCACAGGCTACAAGCAGCACCGCGGCGAGATCCAAATCTCGAGCAGCGGCGTGGCGATTCTCAACGTCGACATGCGTCAGGAGTGATGTCGGTTTTTTGTTGACCCGGGGGCCCGGAACGCGGGATGCGAGCATCGGCAACGAGAAGGTGAGGCCGACGATGCTTGGTGGAAGATTGGGTCAACGCTGGACCCCCCTCAGTCAATCTGCATTGGGTTTGCTCGGACTGGCGCTGGTCAGTGCGGTCGCTGCGTGCGGCGATAGTCCCGACTCCGATGGCGACACGATGGGCGAAGAGCAGCCCTTCGATCGCAAGTGGGACACGATGCAGTTCCCCGACGCGTTCTGCCGCGATGGGTCCAATGCGAGCATCCTCATCAGCAAGAATCCGAACTCGAAGAACCTGATGATCTTCCTCGAGGGCGGCGGTGCTTGCTACGACGACCTGACCTGCCTGGCGAACCCGCCCTCCACCCTCGTTCTGCCCATGACCGACGGTATCTGGGACGAAACGAAGAAGAACAATCCAGTCAAGGGCTGGAACATGGTCTACGTGCCCTACTGCACCGGCGACTCGCACTCGGGCACCAACCCGGCCGGCGTGGTGCCCAAGGTGGCCGGCACCCAGAAGTTCGTGGGCTACACGAACATGGGCATCTTCCTCAAGGCCATCGTGCCGATGTTCCCGGACATCGAGAAGGTGCTGCTCACGGGCATCAGCGCAGGCGGCTTCGGCGCGTCGGCCAACACGGTGCAGGTGATGAACGCCTTCCCGAGCAACGTGAAGGGCGTGCTGCTGGACGACTCCGGCCCCGCCATGTCGAGCAAGTACCTGGCGCCCTGTCTGCAGGAGCGCTGGCGCAACCTGTGGGGCCTCGACAACTCGATGCTCAAGGACTGCGGCACGGACTGTCCGAACCAGAACGACTTCGTGCTCGACTTCAGCAAGCACCTGGCCAAGACCTATGGCGACCGCAAGTCGGGCATCATCGAGGCGAGCGAAGACGGAGTGATCACGCGCTTCTTCGGCGTCGGTCAGAACGAGTGCACGGGATCCTTCGTCGGCGCCGGCATCCCCGGCCCGACCTTCACCGAAGGCCTGCTCGACTTCCGCGCGCAGCTCGCGCCGTACCCCAACTTCTACACCTATTTCCCGTCGGGCGACAAAGCCCAGCAGCACACCTGGCTGACCAGCAACTCGCTCTACGAGTACAAGGTCGGCGATGTGGCGATGATCGACTGGGTCACGGCCATCATCAATGGCGAAGCCACGGTCAACGCGGGCCCCTGAAGAGATAGAGCAGCACCATGACCTTGATTCGTGCGCGTGACGCGCGGCAGCGCGGCCGGGCACTCGCGCTGTCGTTGTTCGGACTCCTCGGTCTGCAAGCCAGCGCGGCCCACGCTGCGGGCTTCGAGCTCAACCCGCCCGGCACGCGCGCCCTCGGCCGTGCCGGCACCGGCGTGGCCGGTGCGGACGACGCGCTCGGAGTGTTCCTGAACCCCGCCACCATCCTGGCCAACCAGTCGCGCTTGGAGGCGGCGCTGTCGCTGCAGGCAAACCTGAGCGACACGTGCATGACGCGCGTGACGGTCAACGCCACCATCGGTGCCGACGGCCAGGTCGACGGGCCTCAGACGGCAGGGCCGCGTTTGCCCAAGGCCTGCGATGACGGTGGGTTCGCGCTGATCCCAGAGCTCGCCAACACGTTGCGCCTCGGTGATCGCTTCGCCGTGAGCCTCGGCCTGTTCGCGCCCACCGCACCGAGCATGCAGAGCAAGTTCGGCAACCCCAAGACGGGTACCCTCGACGGCAAGTCGGGCGAGGACCGCCCCGATCAGCGTACGGGCACGCGCTACCTGATGATGGAGCAAAAGGCCTTCCAGGTCTTTCCGACGCTGGGTGCTGCCTACGAGCCATTCAAGCAGCTGCGCCTGGGTGCCTCCTTCGGCTGGGGTGTCACCAAGGTCGACTTCACGAACGCCGTCTTCTCGCACGCCTTCGTGAACACCACGGCCTATAGCGACATCTCCAATCGCCTCACGGGCACCGACGCCTTCGTGCCTCGCGTGCAAGTGGGCGCCTGGACCCAGCCGAGCCTGGAGCTGCCGCTCGAGTTCGGTGCCAACTTCACCTGGACCCAGGATGTGCAGCTGCACAACGCCCATATGCGGTTGCGCGGGCTCAACACGGACATCGTGCCGCCCGAGTTCGCGGCGCTCTCGGACAAGCCCAAGGTCGCGGGCGACTTCGACCACATCGACATGAAGGTGCCGTCCGTCTCGCAGCTCTCGCTGGGCGCCCGCTACGCCAAGCGCCTGGACACTCCCGTGGACGCTGTGGGCGACCGACTCTCGCGCGAGCGCTTCGACCTGGAGTTCAACCTCCAGACCACGTTCGGCAAGAACATGGACAGCGTGACCGTGGATGCACCCGCTGGCTATCTGGTCAGGGTGGCGTCTCCGCCGCCCGGCGTCCTCGCGCCCTTCTCGGTGCCGATCCCCGAGCACGTCGCCATCCCGCACCGCTGGAAGACCCAGTACAGCCTGCGGCTTGGCGGCGACTACAACCCGATCCCTGGCTTGCTCGGCCTGCGCGCGGGCGTCAGCTACGAGACCAACGGGGTCACCCAGGGGTACCAGAACATCGACTTCACCCCATTTGAGAACGTGGGCATCCACCTGGGTGCCACGCTGCGCTTGGCCAAGAAGTTCGATATTTCGCTGGCCTTCGCCCATTTCATGTTCCCTGACGTCAAGGTCGCCGCGGCTGAGGCACGGGTGCGCCGGGTCACCAGCGGCCTCAACTCGGTCCAGGACGCGGCCATCGTCAACGCCGGCACGTACACGCGGAGCACCACCAGCTTCGCGCTCCAGCTCGGCGCGCACTTCTAGACCACCCGCGGGTCACCTGCCGGTGGACCGTCCTCGGTGTTACGCTTGCTCTGAGTGAGCGTGGAGCCCGAACGAAGGTCCCTGCGTGCGCCTTCCGCCTTGGCGAGGGCTTGGCAGGCGCTCACCGTGGCCTCCCCACTCATCGAAGACCTGGCCACGCGCCGCAAGTCCCAGCTGCTCTCGGCCGGTCTGCTGATCATGACCAGCGTGTTCATGGTCGTGGACACGACCTACCTGCTCACCAGCCCGAACTACACGCCGCCTTACTACGGCTACGTGTTCTTGCTGGGAAGCTACGCCCTGAACTTGATGGGGCGCTACCGCGCTGCCGTCACCACCGTGTTCGCGATGTTGACCATCGTCCCCGTCGCGCACGTGTCGGGCCTGGGGGCCGCCTACCCTCAGATGTCGTTGAGCTACCTCGCGCTCGGTCCATGCCTGGGCGCGACGTTGCTCTCGGTGCGCGGGGTGGCCTTGCTGTGCGGCATCAACCTGGCGGCCCTCTGGCTGACTCCCCACCTCGGGCAAGGCACCATCACGACTGCCCTCCTGGTGGGCCCCATGTCGCTCACGGCGGTGGCAGGTCTGCTCGCGCTGCTCAGCATGTTGCATCGCGGGCACCTCGAGCGCGATCGCCTGCACGAGCTCGCCGAGAGCGAGCAGCGCCTGCGTATGGCCCTCGAAGCCGCGCGCATGGGCATCTTCGACGTCGACGCGCGCTCCGGCAAGGCGATCACCACGCCGGGTGTGGCGCGCATGTTGGGGCTCGGTCCAGGCGCCGCGATGGACCACTATCAGCGCTATCGAAAATCGATTCACCCGGAGGACTTGGCTGGACTCGAAGCAGCCCTCGAACAGCCCACGGGCCCCGAGGGTCAAGTGCTCTCGCTGTCCCATCGCGTGATCTGGCCCGATGGCTCGGTGCACTGGCTCGATGCCAGTGGACGCGCGATCTTCGACGCGCAAGGCCGCGTGGTGCGGCGCATGGGGACCCTGGTGGACGTCACCGACAAGAAGCTGCTGGAGGAGCAGCTGCGTCAGGTGCAGAAGCTGGAGGCGGTGGGCAGGCTGGCAGGCGGCGTGGCCCACGACTTCAACAACCTGCTAACGGTGATCCTGGGCAACATCGAGCTGCTCAAGCTGCACAAGCACACCAACGCGCTGCACGACATCGAGCAGGCCGCGCTATCGGCCGCCACCCTGACCCAGCAGCTGTTGGCGTTCAGCCGGCGCGCGATGATCAACCCGCAGGTCGTGATGCTGGACGAGGCCTTGAAGAAGACCACCAAGATGCTCGAGCGCATCATCGGCGAGGACGTGCGCACCCAGCTCGTGCTGTGCGAGAGCCCGTGGAGCACGCGGGTGGACGAGGGCCAGATCCAGCAAATCGTGCTGAACCTGGCGACCAACGCGCGCGACGCCATGCCCCAGGGCGGCCTGCTGACCATCTCCACCGAGAACGCCTCGCTCTCCGCCGAGGAGGCGCGACGCTTCGATGGCGCGCGTGCCGGCGACTACGTGTTGTTGAGCGTGAAGGACACCGGCGCGGGCATGTCTGCGGAGACCATCACGCGCGTGTTCGAACCGTTCTTCACCACCAAGCCCGCGGGCAAGGGCACGGGACTCGGTCTCGCCATGGTGTTCGGGCTCGTCGCGCAGAGCGAGGGCTTCATCGCGGTGGACTCGGTGGTGGGCATGGGCACGACCTTCAAGTTGTTCTTCCCGCGGGCACCGGTGCGCGAGAGCCGCCCGCCCAAGCACCTCGAACGAGCGCCTGACACGGGCTCGGAGACCTTGCTCCTGGTCGAAGACGAAGCGGGCGTGCGCGACGTGACCAAGAGCCTGCTCGAGCTCGCGGGTTACAGCGTGCTCGCGGCGCAGTCCCCGGATGCAGCCAAGCGTGTATGGAGCGAATACAAGCATCGCATCGCGCTGGTGATCACCGACGTGGTGATGCCCGAAGGGTCCGGCCACGAGCTGGCCGCCGCACTGCGTGCGCAGCGACCGGACCTGCCCGTGCTGTTCATCACCGGGTACGACCCTACCTCCGGTGACGAGGACGCCGACGGCCCCACCTTGCCCAAGCCTTTCACGCGCGAAGAGCTCCTCGCGCAGGTGCGGCGAATGCTCGATCAACACGCGATAAAGCGCTCCGCAGCGGGCGCGCGCAGCTGACCCGCACGTGTAGGACAAGACACGACTCGCCCCTTTGTTGACGTGCGTGACGGTCCGTGGGCGTGGCGTCGCTGCCCTCCTCAGCATCCCGCGTAGCCTCTCCGACTGGCACGGCTTAGCGGCGCACGAGACGCCGTGACCGAGCTGCGGTGAAAGCCCCGCAGAGGGCCATTTTCCAGCGTGACACGCGCGTTCGATTGCTAGACCGAAACCACCTCGCAGCGACCTGCGCGTCGCACCGAGCGAGCTGATTTCTCAGTGCAAACCAAACACCTACATCGGTATCAGGAGTGTGGAATGAAGCGTGACACCCGTCTCTTTACGGCCCTCAGCTTTCTTCTCTTGGGCGCGTGCGGCAGCGACGTCGGCAACACCAATACGGCAGATCAGGCGAGCGCGAGCGCTCCCGGAGCCACGTCCACGGACGTAGCCAGCGCCGAAGCCGAAGAGGTCGAAGCCCCCGCTGCACAGGCGAACGTGGAAGCTCCGGTGCCGGCGGCCGCTGCAGGTGCAGCGCCGAGTGACGCGGCTCCGCAGGCGAACACCTCTGCCCTTCACAACGGTGACACTTGGTCGGGCATGCGCATGGGGACCAACTTCTGGTTCCTCAACGATTGGGCCGAGCAGGCCTGGGCGCCGAACGTGAACTTCGCGACCACCGACAATCCGTGGAACCCCGCGTTCATCAAGGATCTCGAAGAGGCGAACTACGCCGTGTACCGCTTCATGGACTTCGGCGGCACCAACAACTCGAAGATCAAGGATTGGTCGCAGCGAACGCAGCAGAACAGCCCCGACAACAAGCTCGGCGGCGACGTGGGCGGCAAGGGCATCGCCTACGAGTGGATGTTCGATCTCTGCAATCGCATGCAGAAGGACTGCTGGATCACGGTGCCTCACATGGCCATCGAGAGCTACGAGAAGAACCCGGCGGACAACTACTTCACGCAGTTGGCCAAGCTCGCCCACGAGCAGCTCGACCCGGGCCTCGATCTCTACATCGAGTACTCGAACGAGACCTGGAACTACGGCTTCGAACAGGCCATGTACTGCAAGACACGCGGTGAAGCGATGAAGCTCGACGCGGACCCCTACTCGAACCAGTGGAAGTTTCACGTGTATGCTTCGTCGCGCCTCAACGACGCCTTCGTGAAGGAGTACGGCGACGAGGTCGGCCGCGTGCACTGGGTGCTGCCCGGTCAGCTTAGCCAGGCGTTCGGAACTCAGAAGTCGGTCGAGGCCCTCAAGGATCCCAAGATCAACCTCGGCGGTCGCATGCCCAAGTACTACGCCATCTCCAACTACGTCGGCTCGGATGGCAAGATCGACGGCTCGTCCCCGACCGCAGAAGCCGACTTCCGCGCGGGCTTGCAGCAGACCCTCAAGTGGGCCGACGAGGCGCTCGCGCAAATCCAGGGCACCGGCATGAAGCTCGTGGCCTACGAGGGTGGTCAGCACTTGCTCAAGAACGCCGACGTGCTCTCGCGCAACCCCGCCATCTATCAGCTCTACATGGAGTGGGCGGATGCGGTCAGCAAGAAGTACGCCCTCACCGTGCACTACTGCAACAGCGGCACCTACGCGGCGGACGGCGCCTGGGGTTCCAAGGAGAAGACCGGCGCTCCGATCGAGAGTTCTCCCAAGGCGCGCGCCCTGCGCGACTGGATCAAGGCCCACCCCACCGAGTGATCACCTAGTCCACGACGAAGCGTGAGCCTCGACCCATCGGGTCGGGGCTCTGCGCGTTTAAAGGCCAAGGGCACTCAAGACCTGTGGTGTGAGACGCCGGTTGCATTACTTGGCCGTGGGCCTGGGCGTGGACGTAGTCCCGCCCGGGGGCGTGGCCGCGCTCGTGAGCGGGATCGATGCCGTGGCTTGGTCGACGCCCGCCGACGAGCGCACAACGGTCATCGCTCGCTGATCGGCGGGCGGCGTCGGGCACCTTCACGGTATCGTTCCAGTTCACGAGCGCGGCCACGATCACGGGAAGGCCAACGGCCAGGGCCACGCTCAACGGATCCCAAGCGCCGTCACCTGCGGCGCGCGCGAGTCAGACGGAAGGTGCGAGCCCAGGCGCGTGGCTCGGGCAAGGCCCGCAGGCGCTCGGCGAAGCGAGCGAAGCGTTCGGCGTTCATGGCGGGCCCGATGAAGGAGATGGAGCGCAGGATCTGCTCCAGGGTCTCCTGGTCGACCGGCGTCTCGTCCGAGAAGCTCAGCGCACTCCCCTCCTCCTCGGCCCTGACCATCTTGAGGAACTGCAGGGTGGCTCCCGCGATGTCGCGCGGACGCCGCGGGGCGCTCTCCTCCATCAGATGCACCACGCTGCGCATGAAGGGAGTGTCTCCGAGTCCGCACGTGAGCAGCGCGAGTCCACCGCCCCGGGTCAACACCCGCGCGACCTCCGCCCCGGCCAGCTCGGCATCCAGGAAATGCAGCGCGTCGGCCACCACCACCAGGTCGAAGCTGGCCTCGGCGAGGGGCAAGGCTTCGGCGGTGGCGTGGAGCGCGCGGATCTGCAGGGCGCGCGCGGCGGCAGACTTTTGCAGGACCTCGAGCATGGCCTGCGCGGGCTCCACGGCGACCACCTCCAGTCCGCGTTCGGCCAGCGGCACCGCCAGGTGACCGATGCCGGCACCCAGGTCGAGCACCCTGCGCGCGCCCGTGGGCAAGAGCGCGACCACCGCATCGATGAGCGAGCGCGGATAGGCGGGGCGCGCTGGGTAGGCCTCGGCCATGCGGTTGAAGACCCAGGCTGCCTGGTCCTCGAGGCGAATCTTGCGGCGACCCAAGCCCATGGAACGTGCTCTTCCTAGTGCACCGTGCCCGAGATAGCGTCAAGGGATCGCGGTCGAGGCGGCTGCAACCGCAGGCGGCGCGACGAGGAATACAGGCAGTATTTTGAGAAGCGCCAACGCCGCGGATGCGCCCGCATCGGCCGCGAGGATTGACGCTATCTCGGGCACGGTGCACACGCGTACCCCTGCGCGTCGCTCAAACCTGGTGCGCCGAGCCGCCGCCAGTGCACAATGCAGAGCATCCGTCCATGCCCGAACGTCTGATCAGCGCGCTTGGCGCTTGCTTGCTGTTGCTCCTGGCCTGGCTGTGCTGTCCGCGCGCTTTGCGGCGGCGGGCGTCGCTGCGCACCGTGGGCACCGGCATGGCGATGCTGATCGTGCTGGCGGGGCTCTTGCTCAGGACACCTCTCCGAAACGTGTTCAGCTGGGCCAACCTGGCGGTCGACCGCATGCTCGGCTTCAGCCATCAGGGCGCGGCCTTCGTGTTCGGCCCCCTGGTGGACGACAAGGAGCGCTTTGGTTTCATCTTCGCGTTCCAGATCCTCCCCACCATCGTGTTCTTCGCGGCCGTGATGTCCGTGCTGTATTACCTCGGGATCATGCCGCGCATCGTGCGTTGGTTGGGCAAGGCCCTCTCCAGCACCCTGGGCACGAGCGGCGCAGAGAGCTTCTCCACCGTGGCCGACATCTTCGTGGGACAGACGGAGGCCCCGCTGGTGATCAGGCCGTATTTGCCCAGGCTCACGCTGTCGGAGCTAATGGCGTGCATGACCGCGGGCTTCGCCACCACCGCGGGCGGCGTGCTGGCGGCCTACGTGTTGATGCTGCGCGAGCTGATCCCCGACATCGCCGGCCACTTGATCGCCTGCAGCGTGATGTGCGCTCCGGCGTCGCTGGTGATCGCCAAGTTGATGCTGCCCGAGACCGAACCGCAGGCGGCTCAGGAGGCCGAAGCGCCGGAGAACCCGAGTGAGGCCACGGGCCTGCTCGACGCAGTGACCATGGGCACGCTGGATGGCTTGCAGCTCGCCATCAATGTGGGCGCCATGGTGGTGGCCTTCCTGGCCTTGACCGCCATGGTGGACGCGCTGTTGGTTTGGCTCACGGGGGCCTTCCTACCGTCTCCCATCAACTTGCAGAACTTGCTCGGTTGGTTGTTCACCCCTCTCGCCTGGCTGATGGGCGTGCCCAGCGCGGAAGTGCCCAAGGTGGCGAGCCTCTTGGGGCAGAAGACCGTGCTCAACGAGTGGGTCGCCTACGCCACGATGCGCGAGCAGTTGATGGTCGAATCCGGCCTGGCTGAGCGAACGCAGTCGCATCATCGCCTCCTACGCGCTGTGCGGCTTCGCCAACTTCGGCAGCATCGGCATTCAGATCGGCGGCTATGCGAGTCTCGCCCCGGAGCGTCGGCCAGATCTGGCCAAGCTCGGTCCGCGCGCGATGTTCGGCGGACTCCTCACGACCTGCCTTGTGGCCTGCGTGGCAGGCGTCTGGCTCTGAGCGTCCTCTGAGCCCCGAGTTCGCAGACGTGCGAGGCTCGAGCGACTGCGCATCCCGTAGGCCTTGCTCGAGATGTTTGCTCCTCACAACATGAAATCACGGAGGAAGCGCTACCGAGGCAGGTGTTCGTGCGAGCGGCCGGGCATCTTCGTGCGCCAGAGTTGGCTCTGTCGCGCGCCCCTGGGCGGTAGCGCGCAACACCATGGCACGAGCACTCACAGAGTCGCGCGGGCGCGCGGGCGCACGCCAGCCTTCCGATGCAGCCCCGAGGCGCCGACTCGGGCTGCGACACTCGAGGCTCCTCTGGATCGCAATCGGGCTTTCAGTCGCTGTGTCCATGTACGCACTGGTCGGCTTTGAGCTGATGCCCCGCGTGGTTCGCTACGCCGCCACCAAGTACGTGCATGACGAGTACGGACGCCAGCTGAGCCTGGGCGAGATCAAGGTCCACCCTTTCAAGCTCACCCTGGAGATCAAGGACGTCGGCTTTCCGGACCGCGACCACAAGCGCCTGTTCTCGCTGGGACGCGTGTTCGTGAACTTTCAGGCGCTGCGCTCCATCGCCAAGCTGTCCTGGGTGTTCTACGAGGTAACGGTGGATCACCCGAGCGTGCGCGCCATCGTGCGGCACAACGGTGAGTTCAATCTGGCCGACCTCGCGGGCAAACACGATCCCAAGGCAAGCGACGAACACGACCTGCCGCGCCTGTGGATCGAGTACCTCACCGTGGCCCACGGTCGACTCGAGTTCATCGATCGCGCGCGCAAGCGTCCCTTCGAGCAAAGGCTCGCGCCCCTCAGCTTCACGCTCGAGAACTTCCGCACCACGCCCCAGGGCGGCAACTTCGAGTTCGCGGCCACCGGCGCCGAGAACGCGCGGTTAGCCTGGGTGGGGAACGTCACGCTGGATCCGCAGGCTGGCTCACACGGCGAGTTCGCGATCACCGGCTTTCCGGTGAAGACGCTGGCGCAGTACCTGGGCGATGCCCTTCCCTTCGCGGTGCCCAAGGGCAAGCTGAACCTGCGCGCGTCCTATCGCGCCAGCTTGGGCAAACACTTGAGTGCCCAGCTGCACGTGAGCCGGCTCGACCTGCGCGCTCTGGTCCTGCGTGCGCGCAGTGAGCCGAACACGTCACTGGAACTTCCTGCCATCGAGGTCGAGGACGCCCAGGCCACGCTCGAGCATCACGAGGTGAAAGTCGCCAAGCTGATCGTGCGACAGCCCCATGCCGAGGCACGACTCGAGGCCGACGGCAGCATGAATCTGAGCAAGTTGTTCGCTGGCAAGAGTGTCAGTCCCAAAACGGTCGAGGCCCCTGCGGGGACCAAGCACGCGCGGGGCTCGCAGGCCGCCGGTGCCGAATGGTCGGTGCAACTCGCAGAGTTCGAGGTCGTCGATGGAGCCCTGCACCTGGAAGACGCCGCGGTCGCCCCGGGCACGCGCTTCGAGGTCGCCCCGATTCGCGTGAGCGCCAAGGGCTTGAGTACCGACCTCGAGCGCCCCGTGCACGTGCGGCTCGATGCTGCCATCAACGACGACGCGGACATCCACTTCACGGGCGAGGTCAAACCCGAGCCCTTCGGTGCCCAACTGGAGGTGGCCGTGGAGGATGCCGGGCTGGCTCTGCTTCAGCCCTACGTTTCGCAGCAGGCAGCGCTGACCATCCAGGACGGTTCCCTCGACGCCAAGGGCAAGCTCACGCTCAGCTCCAATGCTGGCCCCGGCGAGGCAGAGGCGGAGCTCGTATTCCTCGGCGACGCCGCCATCAGGGACTTCAAGAGCGTCGACAACCTGCTGCGCCAGGACTTCGTGAACTTCAAGACCGTCGAGTTCAAGAAGATCAAGTTCACGCGCTCCCCGGACGCCCTCGAGATCGATCGCGTCGTGGCGAAGCAGCCCTACGCGCGCGTGGTGCTGAGCCAGAAGAAGGTGTTGAACGTGAGCGAAGTGCTGTCCCCGGAGACCGCCGCCGGCCCGAATGCGGCACCGCCCACGGAGGGATCGCACCACGGGCGCAAGAAAGCCCCGCGCGTCACCTCTGGACCACTGCAAGACGAGCTCGAAGCGCAGGTGCAGAAGCTGCCCGTCAAGGTCGGCACGGTGTTCGTGGACGACATGCAACTCAACTTCTCCGACCTCTCCGTGCAGCCAAACTTTTCCGCCCAGATGCAGAACCTCACCGGCACCTTGAAAGGCCTGTCCACGGAGAGGAAATCGCGCGCCAACCTGCACCTCGAGGGGAATTTCGGGCGAGAACTCCCCGGTGCTGATCTCGGGGCAGACTCAGCCCTTCGCCTACGACAAGTTCAGCGACCTCAGCATCCACACCGAGAACATCTCCCTGCCGGTGTTCAATCCCTACTCGGGTCGGTTCGCCGGCTACAACATCTCGCGCGGCAAGTTGAGCACCGAGATCCACTACCTGGTGAAGAATCGTCAGCTCGAAGCGCAGCATCAGATCCGCATCGATCAACTGACCTGGGGCGAGAAGACCGAGACCAAGGAGAAGGCCCCTTTCCCGGTGAGATTGGCCACCGCGTTGCTGCGCGACCGCGAAGGCGTGATCCGACTGGACCTCCCCCTGAGCGGCACACTCGACGATCCCACGTTCAAGGTTTGGCCCCTGGTATGGAAGGTGTTCAAGAACATCATGGTCAAGGCGGTCAGTGCGCCCTTCGATCTCCTGGGCTCGCTGTTCAAGGGCGCCGAGAAGGCGCGCTATGTGGACTTCACGGCCGGCAAGGCCGAGCTGGATCACGAGGCTCGCAGCGGCCTGGCTTCGCTCAGCAAGGCGCTCCGGGAGCGGCCCAAGCTCAAGCTGACGATCCCGGTGGGGACCCTGAGCGAGCTCGATCGCAAGGCGCTGGGCGATCAGAAGTTCGAGGAGGGACTGCAGCGCAGCGCGAGCGCCACCCTGAGTCGACGCGAGAAGCGTTCCGGCGTGCCGCCTTACGCGAAGCTCGACGACGACCAAAAGCGCGACGCGCTCGAGAAGCTGTACAAGGACCTCACGGGGTCGAAGCCCGATCTCGGCGCTGCCCCCAAGGCCCCCGAGGGCAGCTCACGAAAGGCCGCCAAAGAGAGCGCTGAAAAATTCGAGCTCGATCAGCTCACCAAGCTCACGCGGAAGAAGGTCCAGGTGGAGGAGAGCGACCTCGTAACCCTCGGGCGCAAGCGCGGCCAGGCCATCGAGGCCGAGCTGCTCAAGAGCAAAGAGGTCGAATCCACCCGTGTGTTTCTCGACAAGGAGGGCAAGGTGAGCGGCGAGCACGGCAAGGTTCGCTACGAACTCGAGCTCCAGTAGCGTACGCGCGCTCAGCCGCCATCGCCGCCTGTCCCTTGCACGCTTCCGGCGTCGCCAGTGCCCGCGTCCACCTCGGGCAAGGATTCGATCCAGGCGCGCACGCTGGCCATGCCGGCGTCGTCGAGGAACTCGGTAGCCACGGGGGGCATCTGCAGACTCCCGGGGCCGCGCTGGCTGATGCGCTTCCAGAGTTCGCTCGAGTCCGGCTTGCCGGGTTCGATGATGTGCAGGTCCGGTAGCACGGAGTTGGGTCGCCCCACGGTGCTCGCGTAGCCCTCCGTCGCTTCGACGCTCAGCAGCTGCAGCACGTTCTCCCATAGACGCGGGCCGCCGGTCTTGGGGTTCGACTTCTTGAGCTGGGCATACACGGCCGAGCGTGGGTTGTGACAATGACCGCAGTTAGCGTGCAGATAGCCGAGTGCAGCCTGTGCCTTGGCGTCGCCGGGCAATACGTAGGCCTGCGGAGGCGCCTGCGTGAGGCGGCCTTCGTTGACCAGCGTGGTGATGTCGAGTCCGCCGAGTTGGTGCGTGAGCTGGATGGCACTCGGGCCCAACAGCTTGTCCGGCATGTTGTCGTGGCAGCGTGTGCAGGTGTAGATGTCAGGGATGTCGTGGGGGGTCCCGTTGGCGTTGGACACGCCGCCGGGCACCGCGTCGGCGTCGCTGCGGTCGGCGCGCCATTGATAGGCGATCATGAGCCAGCTGTTCTCGGCCACCTTGTACAGAAGCCGGGTCTCCACGCGCACGTCGCCGACCGAGAACTCCTTCCAGGCCTTGGTGCCCACGGGATAGACCCAGTGGTCCATGTCGGACGTGTCGATCTGCGCGCCATCTGGCAGATAGAGCCAGCGACGCTTGTGGGCGCCGTCAGACCACAGCTTGTACTTCGGCTCGAAGGCTCGCACGCCGGGGGCCAGCGTCTCCTGCGCGAAGTCCGCGAACAGCCCGGTCCGAGAGAGCAGCGCCGGATAGGTGATGGGGCCCGCGTCGTGGGAGGCGTCCGGCTCACCGGCCTCCTGCGGCGCCGCATCGAACGTCGCGTCGAGGGCAGCGTCCAAGGACGCATCGAAGAGCGGACCCGCATCGAGGCTCGCGTCGTGGTGCACCAGAGGCGCCGCATCGTGACCTGGGGGAGCTGCGTCGCGGGCGCTGGCGTCGTGCCCGACCTGCGCATCCATGTCCGACGCGTCCGGCAGCATGCTGGCGTGTTCTTCGAAGCAGCTCGCGAGCACGCTCCATACCAGGAACGAACATGCGAGCCGAAGGCTGCGGGTCACCACTTGGCGCCGTCCTCGATCCAGTCGTGGATGAGCTCGATGCTCGCATCGTCCAGGGGACCACTGTTGTCGTCCGGCATGCGTACACCGCAGACCGGGGTTGCCTCGCTGACCTTGTGGATGATCAGGCTGTTGTCCGGATCACCGGGGATCACGCGCCGATAATCCTCGCCCGAGGCGGCCGGACTGCAGTGAACGCCCGCGGCCTGGACCCCGGCGTCATTGGGCCCCACCAGGTTGTCGTAGGCAGCGTCGACACTGTGCATGTCGAGGTGGCCGAGCGACCAGCCGATCATGGCCCAGTCGGCGCCGCCGTCCCCGTCGCTATCGGGGTGATGGCAGTAGGCGCACCTTGTCCCGATCAGGTGCTCATACACATACCTGAACGTCACGATGCCCGCGTCGTGCGGCCCTGCATCGTGGGGGCCGGCGTCGCTCGGCCCTGCTTCGATGGGGCCAGCGTCGAAGGGCCCGGCGTCCTTGAGGGCCGCGTCCATGGTTTCGACACTGGCGTCCATATCGTCGCCTGCGTCGCGCTGCCCAGCATCCGAAGGCGGCGTCGTGGTCCCGGCGTCCGGCGGGTGACCGCCATCGTGATGGGCCACACCCGAGTCCTTGATTTTGCCCTGATGGGGCGGGTTGCCCCCATCGCCGCACGCGAAGAGCAGCAGGGCCAACGATGTGTACCCCGCGCTCGCGCGCCCCACGGTCCGCACGCGCAGGCCTGCACCCGCGCCGTTAACAGCACCTGCGGGCGTGGTCGCCCGCTTCCACGTCGCACCCATCGCCATCCGCCGGCCTCGTCTTTCGTCGAGCTAAACGGTTGCGGCTCAAGCACTGCGATTGAGAGCCGAGAGCGATGTTGTCATGGCTCTGCACGACGGCTCAACGCTGCGCCAGGGGCGCAAAAAAGGTTGCTGTTCAGCTCGGAGTGCGTGTGCGCTGCCCCCGGCGGTGTGGGCCTGCGCGAGGATTTGATCGTTAAGCGTTCCGAGTCTTGGTGTGAGCTTTGATATGATTTTCGCCGGCCCCTCACAGGGCCGAAGTTGCCGGCACGATGGGGGATCGGTGTCTGTCGCAGGGCTTGGTGTTGAATGAAGCGTGATCGAGGGGCCGCAGGGAGCTCGACGCCGGGTGCGCGGAGTCGAAGGCGTGTTCCTTTGCAGTGGCTGCACGTGCTCGGCGCTTCGCTTTTGGTGATCGCCGGATTCGGCATCCCCAAGCCCGAGCGCGCATGCGCGCAGGTCGGCCCGCGCGCCCTGCCCGCTCTCTTCACGACGCCACGCATCCTGCGACCGAAGCACACCTCCGGGACGATCCTCGGGGCCGCAGGCTACGGCTCGCGCGAGCAATTTTCCGGCTCCGACGAGACGCGAAGCACGGCGCTCGGCGCGCTGGCCGCGGCCGTGAACCACCGCTCGGGCATCGCTGGCGAGCTGCGCCTGGACGGTCGCCTCGAGGTGCCGCCCAACGGGAATGAGAAGCTGGCCTCGGTGGGCGAGGTGCGAGGCTTCGTGCGCGTCTCGCCGGGCCTCTACAAGAATTTCGATCTCAGGCATGGAATTGGGAGTGTGGATTCCCGGCGGTAAGGCGCCCTCGCTGCGCCTGGACGCGACCACGATCGATGCCTTGCTGGCCTTCGACGCCAGGCTCACCGACTCCTGGGCGTTGGTCGGTGCCGGCGGCTTCCGCCTCGATCACAGCAAGCAGGCCATGCCCGACGATCGCACGCTATCGCAGGCGGATTGGGTGGTGCTCGGACTCAGCTCCTGGAACGCGGCGCTGGCGCGCCTGGGTAGCGAGCTCAAGCTCGGACGCACGCGCAGCTTCGTGGAGTGGACCTGGGACGTGTTCGTGGGCAGCACCGCGCCTGCGATCATGAAGTCCCCGATGTACGCCGCCATCGGCACGCGCATCGATCTCGATCGCCGCGGGGCCTTGGTGCTGAACCTGTCGGCGCGCGCGCTCCTGAGCGAGCGCCCGCGCGTGGATGTGCAGGGGCCAGCGATCCCGTTCCCACCGCGCTACGAGGTGTGGACGGCTTTGAGCTATCAGTTCGGTGGCCACCCGAAGCCTGCGGCGCCGCCCCCCGGTACAGACGAGAATCAAACGGCGAAGACCGAGGTCACGCCGGAGCCGAGCGCCCAGGCCTCGGAAGGACAGCCCGAGGGGACGACCGCAGAGAGCACCCCGGCCTCCGGTGCGAGCACCGTGGCTGCCGCTGCCGCGACGCCCGAGGTCCAGCAAGCGTCCGGTCAGCTGCGCTTCTTGGTGCGCGACCACGAAACCGGAGAGCCGCTCGAGGCCAACATCGTCGTGGTGCCCGTGGGAAGCGGCGCCACGCCCAGTGAGTACAAGTCCGGCGCCGACGGTCGCCTGGAGATCGACCTGCCGCCTGGCCGCTACGAGGTCACGGTCAAGCTGTACCGCTGGCGCAAGCAGGTAAAGACGGTCGAAATCGAGGACGAGAGCGTGACCCTCATCGACGCAGCGCTGCACGCGAGGTCGAAGAAGCGATGAACACACGCCGCATCGCCATCGCGGTCACTCTGACCGCCTTGCTGACCATCCTGTTCATCTGGCTGTCGGGAGAATCGCCGTTGGCGCAGATCTCGAAGCTGGAGGGCGGAGTGGACCGCGATCGCAAGGGTTCCGAGGAGCAGTGGTTCACAGCGAACCTGGGGGACGAGCTGTCGCTCGGGGACGCGGTACGTACGGCCAAGCAGAGCCGCGCCAAACTCGTGATGTCCGAGGGCACCGTACTCGACGTGGCGCCGAGCACCATCGTGCGGCTGCTTTCGGATGCGCCCAAGCGCGAGCGCTTCCGCGTGGAGAGCGGCTCGGCGGAGGTCCAGGCCGGCGAGAATGCCGTGATCTTCGAAACCGCGCGCGGCACCGTGCAAGTCGAGCGCGGCGCCAAGGTAACCGTGCGCGAGGAAGAAGACGGAAGCACCTGGGTACGTGTCGACATGGGGCGCGCGCAGATCGGCTGGGAAGAGAGCCAAAAGGTGCTCATGGCCGGCCAGGAACTGCGCTCATCCAAGCCCAAACTGAAGACTCCCGCGACGTCGACGAGCTCCACTGCGCCGGCGCTCGACAAGGCCCGCGCAGCCGAGCAGGTGCCCACCCGCGAGCCCAAGCCGGCAAGCGACCCCAGCGCTGCGAGCGAGCCGAACAGCACGCGCGAACTCGGCGCGAACCCGACGCCCCGCAAGCCCGACGCGCCCTCCCCTGCCTCGCAGGGCATGGCGGCCCGCGTGCGCGGCAATCAGGTGAAGGTCCAGGCCAAAGGCGACAAGACCGCGCGTGGTATCGCCGAGGGCGATCACGTGCTCGCCGTGGGTACCCTCGTGACCGTCGACGGCACGAGCTCCCTCGAGCTCACCCAGGCGGAGGGCGGCAGCCTGGTGACCCAGGGCAAGACCTCCTTGGTGGTGGGCGACGGTAGCAAGGTGGCCACGCGTGTCCTCAACGGAAAGCTGCGTGCCGAGGCCGGTCGCGTGCCGCTCGAGGTCGAGGTGCCGGGCGGGCGCATCCTGCTCATGGTGGACGACAAGGGCGGCGCGGCAGGCTCGATCCAGACCGCCAAGACCGGCACGCAGGTGAGCGCCGAGCGGGGCAACCTGATGCTGCGCGGCAAGGACAAGGAAGAGCGCCTTTCGAAGGGATCCCAGGGCTCCTTGAGCACCCGCGGCCTAGCCGCTGTCGATTACCATCCCCCCAGCATGCGCGACATGATGCTCACTGCGGGCGTGTCCACGACGGTGCACGACCCGCAGCCGCCGACCGCAGTGGCTTTGCAGGTGGGGACCGCATGCGGAGGCGACGCCACCCTGGTAGAGCAGCAGACCGCGCGGGGCTTCCAGGTGCGCGGCGAGACCCGCGACCAGCTGCTCCTGTGGTTCGGGCAAGGCACCACGGCCTATCGACTGCGCTGCCAGAGCGAGGGCGGCGCGCCGGGTAAGATCGTGGCCAATGGGCGCGTCCAGGTCCAACACGACGGCGCAGCGCGCCGCGTAACCAAGCGGGCGCCGGAGCTCGAGCTGGATCTCGATGGCCGCAAGTACACCGCGGTGTATCAGACCCTGCTGCCCAAGGTGCGCGTGCGCGCTCCGGCCGGCCTCGCGGGCGAGGCGAGCTTGCGCGTGGAGGGCTCGGGCCCGACCAAGACCTTCAAGCTGCTGGCGAGCGGGCTCACCCTCGAGTCCGGACAACTCGGCGAGGGAACCCATAGCTTGAGCTTCGTCGGCAAGAGCGCTGCGCCTGCCAAGAAGCCCACCACGCTGGTGATTCGCTTCGATAATTCCGCGCCTGCGGCCTACCTGGAGGGCGAAGGCGCGCTGAAGCCGGCCGGCGACGGCAGCGTGGAGATCAGCGGCGCGGCCCTGGACGACAGCCAAATTACCGTGGACGGCAAGCCTGTCTCCCTCGACCGCGCAGCGCGCTTCGACGCCCGCGTGGTGCCCGACCCCAAGGCGCGCGGTGTCGGTTTGTGGATTCGGCATCCCCGCCTGGGTTCCCATCACTACGTGCGGCGCATCCAAGGGCGGGATCAAACGCCATGAACAGGCTGGCCAACGACCAAGCGGGCAAGGTCGTCCTCGGTCGCTATCGACTGGTGATGCCGCTGGCGAAGGGCGGCCAGGGCATGGTGTACCTGGCGCGCGGCGAAGGCGCGGCGGGCTTCACGTTGCCCGTGGTGATCAAGCGCGTGCTCACGCCCATCGCCACCGACCCGGAGTCCATCGAGCGCTTCGTGCGCGAGGCTCGGATCACCGCGCAGCTGCGCCATCCGGACATCGTGTCCATCCTGGATTTCGAGCAAGAGTCCGACGACTCCTATGTGATGGTGCTGGAGTACGTCCACGGCTACGACCTCGCCAAGTGGACCCGCTTCGTGCGCGCCGACTCGCGCCCCTTCCCCGCCGACCTGGGCGCCTATCTCACGATTCGCGTGCTCGAGGCGCTGCACCACTCGCACTCGCTGCGCGCTGCCGACGGCACACCCACGCCGGTGATCCACCGCGACGTCAGCCCCGGCAACGTGCTGATCGACGAAGACGGGCACGTGAAGCTCACCGACTTCGGCATCGCGCACTCCAAGTCCGACCGCAACGACGAGCAAAGTTCGGGGTCGGGCACCAAGCCAGGAATTCAGGGGAAAATCGCGTATATCTCGCCGGAGTTGTACCGCGGTGGACCGCCCTCGGCGCAGAGCGACCTCTACGCCTGCGCCGTGATGCTGCACCAGCTCCTGGTAGGCAAGAACGAGTTCCAGGCCAAGGATCTGGTGAGCACCGCCATGCGCGTCGTGCAACACGTGCCCACCAAGGTCTCCGAGCTGCGGCCCGACGTGAGCCCGGCCGCGGCCGCCGTGATCGCGCGCGCGCTCGCCAAGGATCCCAGCCAGCGCCACCAGAGCGCCCGCGAGCTCAGCGTCGACCTGCGGCGTGCCTTCCAGCTCGATCTTGGCGAGATGCCCGAAAAGCTGCTGCGCGCGGTGCGCCAGGACTTCTTCGATCCACGCTTCCCCAAGCTGGCGGAGGTGCTCGATCTCGCGACCATCGATCGCGCCTGGCGCGAGGTGCCCGCCGCGCGCCCACTCTCGAACTTCCCGCCCTCCACCGCATCTGCGAGCGGAGCCGCGCTCAAGCCCGTAGCACCCGCTGCGAGCGCCGGACTCGAGCTGAGCACGACCCTGGCCGAGGTCGACGCCGACGCCTTACCCAAGGACAGCGCGCAGGCTGCGCCCAAGCGGTCGGAGAGCCTGCCGTGGATGCTGGCCGCGGCCGTGGCCGTGGCGGCTGCCATCGCGTTCGTGGTGACGCGCCAGAGCGGCCGCGAGAACCGCGTGGTGTTCGTGGACGCCCGCGAGAACGCCGGACCGAGCGAACCCGCGGCAGCCGCGGAGGGACCGACTGAAACAGCGAGCGCCAAGCCTCCCACGCCGCCCCCCATCGTCGCGCCTGCCAAGGAGACGCCGGCCACGAAGCCGAGTGGCGAGACCAAGGCGCGTGCCGATGACGATGTGCAGGGCCTCACACGGGCCTTTGGCGCACGCCGCAAAGAAGTCGAGGCTTGTTTTACCCAGCACAGTGCAGCACTCGAGGGGGCCCCTCGCGTGCAGGTGGACTTCGAGATCTCGGCCAAGGGCGTGGTCACCGGAGCAGGCCTCGATCCGAGCGCCATCGAGAACACCGAGCTCGGCCGCTGCATCCTGAAGGTGGCCTCGGCCACGCGCTTCCCGAAGCAGGCCGGCACGCTGCGCTTCCGCATCCCGCTCACGGCGCGCGGTCAGTGAGGCCGTGCCTGGGAGCGACACGCCGAGTCGCCTACATGGCCCCATGCGACGCCGGAGGGATCAGCCCCAAACTGCCCGAATTTTGGCGCATCAAGGCCTGCCCGAGAGTCGGAGCATGCATGATAGAGTTTCGATCGAACCCATGATGTGCACACGCCCAGGGCGTACCGCGCGCGAACGCGCGTCACGAGCGAAGGACGGCGGGCCTCAGTCGCACGCCTCTCTCCTGCACGCCCCGCGCGCCGAGCGAGCGCCAGCGCTTCGATACGCGCTCGGGGTGGCGAGCCTGGCTCTGTTGCCCGCGTGCGGCTTCATCGGCTTCGAAGGTCACACTCCGGACGCCAGCACGACTCCCCCGGGAATGCCCGGACACGACGCCTCCACGAGCATGGACGCCGCCGTGCATGACGCTGCGCCCGAGCCCGGCATCGACTCCGCTGTGATCCCCGACACGGGAGTGCCCGTGGCAGACGCAGCACCCGACGCGTTCGTGGATCCCGATCCACCGGCGACCCGGGTCAACGACTACTGCGTGTCCATCCCGCGCTTGCAGCGCGATCCCGTGATCGACGGCAAGGTGGACTCGCACCTCAACATGGTGGACCTTCAGCCGAAGGGCTGGGCGGGCTACAAGAGCGCGCCGCTGCCGACCCACACCACGGCCACCTTCGCCTTCGCCTGGCGTCCCAATGGGCTCTACGTGTTCATCCACGTGGTCGATCCCAACCGTTTGCCCCCACCCGCCGACGCCTTCATCTGGCAAGGCGACGGTGTGGAGGTCTACTTCGACACGGATGGCCAACATCCGAACGCGCCCGAGTACGAGAACCCGGGCACGATCCAGATCATCGTCGAGGCCCCGGCGGACAACACCACCCCCGCCACGCGCAGCGAGCGCTTCTCCAAGGGCGCCACCCAGGGCAACTGGGCCTCGTCCGACTACGCCACCTTCCCCACGGACGACGGCTACGTGTTCGAGGGCTTCGTGCAGGCCGATGCGGTGAACGCGTCGAGCCTGATGTTGCAGCGCGACAATACGGTGGGTGTCGATCTCAGCATCAACGTCTCGGTGCTCGACGATCAGGTCGACGCTGGCGTGGGCGACGTGCTGCGCCTGGGCCAGTACTTCCTGAGCACCAGCGCGTCCACGCCGAGCTGCGGCGGCCTGCCGTTCTGCGATTCGGCCGCGCTTTGCTCGCCCATGCTGGTGGACTGACGCAGACGCGGGCCAAGGCCCGAATGGAGCGCAGCCATGCAGTCGCGCGTTCGGCTCGCGCGCCGGCCGAGGATTTCGGTCGAAACGGCGTCCGCTTGGACGCCTAGTCTTCGAGGCGCGCCTTGGCGGTGGTGCTGCCCTTGCGCGCCGCGCCTTGCCAGGCGTCCTTGGCGAGACCGGGCTTGCCGGCAGCCTTGTAGGCGTCGCCGAGCAGCACCTGGTAGCTCACCTGCGCAGGACGCAGCTTCACCAGCTGCTTGGCGAGGTTCACGGCCGCCTTCCCGTCGCGCTGCAAGATCGCGACCTGCACCAGGCCCGCCAGTGCGCGCGGGTAGCCCGGATACAGAGCCAGCGCATCGCGATACTTGGCACGCGCGGGGGCGAGCTTCTTCTTCCTGCGCAGCGCGTGGCCTTCGTTGACGAGCTTGTTGGCCTTCCCGGCCACGGCCTTGCGCGAAGCGTCGATCTCCACATCGGCGTCTTCCGCGTCGGGATCCGCTTCCGCCACGGCCCCGGATGCGCTGTCGGTGGCGGCTGGCGCAGCTGCCTCGCCCTCGGGGGTCGGTGCGTCCGCCGGGGGAGCAGGCGCCTCGGCCTGCGGGTCCACCGCGCCGGCTGCGGGCTCGGACGGCACGGGCTCGGCCGCTGCCGCAACCGCCGCCGCGCTTGCCTCAGCGCGGGGTGCTTCGAGTGCCGCGGGTGCGACCGGCTCGCTGGGCTGCACCGGAGCAGGCGCCGCCAGCTCGACCTTCTGCTCGGATTTGAGCGCCACCTCGGTCGCGTTGGGTAGAGTCGGCTCGCCCACCGGCAGACGCCACGTGAACCAGGCCGCTGCCAGCGCCACCGGGATGGCGGCTGCGAGGCCGTAGCCCAGTGCCGAGCGCGGGCGCGGAGCAGGCTCGGTGCTCGGCACGTGGCGGCGCTCCAGGGTCGCCGCCGGCAGGTCCTCGAGCTCGTTGGCAGCGCGCATGGCGGGCGCGACCGACGGCGCATCCGCATCGGCCGGCGACAGCTCGCCCAACGATACGTCCTGCGTGCGATCGCTCTCGGCCTCCCGGGAGTTGGCCCGAACCTGCACTTGGCTCTCGCGCTGGGTCACCGCTGCCTGTGGAGGCGGCGGCAGGGGTGAAGTCCGCGCCGGCGTATCGGCCGCGAAGATCCCCTGCGCCGGAGGCTTCTCTGCGGTCGCCACGCTGGGCAGCGAGGCACGGGGGCCTGGCGCGGGCAAACCAGCAGGTTGGACAGCTCCCGACGGGGCTGCGGCGCTTGCCGTCGGCGCACCGACGCTCGCGGTTGAGCTGGGCGCGGCGACCGCGGCAGGGGCTTCCTTCGGCTGCGACTTGGAGGTAACTGCCGGTTCCGGCTTGGAAGCAGCCGGCTCACCCGCCTTGGGCGCGGGCTTCTCCTGCCCCGGCATCGCCACCGTGGGCAGACCGAACAACGTCTTGCTCTGCGCGGCGCGAGGACGCGGAGCCGGTGCGCTCGCGCGGGCACTCGAGACCTGGACCCGCGCAGGTGTCTCGGCCAACGAAACCGTGGCGTCCGCGACGGGCTTTCGGAGGTTGAGCGTGGGCTTCAGGTCCGCAAACGACACGGTCGCGTCGGCGCTGGTTGACGCCGGCTTCAAAATTGGCGAACCAGATGCCGACGGTTCATCTCGGAACTCCGCCGGTACGGTCCAGCCCTCGCGCGGTGTGGGTCGATGGGACACTGCTACATTCCCCCAGTCGGGATCGATTGTACCGAAGGTCCACGGCGCGCTTCACGTGGATGTGCTCACCATTTGTTGGTTTTTCTGTTCGCCTGGGCGCCCACCCATGCGCCTCATGTGCGATGCGAGCCCACGGGTCAGGACCCTCGCGCATGGCGATCCGCTCAGTTGGAGGCCAGTAGCGCGAGCAGATTGCGAACGGCGATCACCATCAAGAGGATGGAGCCCGAGGCAAACACCACGAACCTGACCGGCACGAAGTTGACCGTGCACTGGATCAGGGAGTGCAGCACGCGAGCCCCGACGTAGGCCCAGGCCAGGGCCACATTGAGCCCGTCGGCCACGCCCACCAGGTGACTGTAGAGCAACAGCGCGTAGAAGAGCGTGGGCTGCTCGTGCAGGTGGTTGTAGTTGTCGGCGATCTGCTGCACGGGCACCGGCAGCACCTCGAGATCGGACTTGCGCTTGATCTTGGTGGCGTCGACCCCTGCCCTACTCATGGCCGGGAGACGCGTGGCGTACATCCAGAACCAGATCACGAATGTCCACAGGATGAGGGCCAACATCGGGGTCAGGATGGTCATGGGCATGCTCCGCAGTCGGGGATAGCGAATCCGGCAGGCATAGTCGGGAGAGCACGGGAAGACTAGGATTTTGCGTGGGGGGAGCGGGACGAGGAGGACGAACACGGCCACGAGGACGAGGACGCGCACGACGACGATCACGCGCACGATGACCTTCGATCACGTCCACGTCGCCGACGCCGTCACGGTCCACCACCACGTCCCCGTCCCCGTAGTCGTGCGCGTGCGCGTGCGCGTGCGCGTCCTCGTGTTCGTGTTCGTGTTCGTCCTCGTTTTCGCGCTTTTCCCCCGATTCGTCTCCCCCCTCTGCAACACGTGCCACGGGACTGCCTCAAGCGCGTGAAATGCTCGTGACGTGGGCACTCTGCACTCAACTCTCGCGCTACATCCCGGCCGATCGCGGTTACAACCGCGTGAGGAAGACTCAACCCAGCCTGCCATTTCGGCGCGCACACAACACACGGCAGACACGCAAGGTCTGCGCGGACCTTTGAGAGAACCCCAGCGGGAGGATCGCATGAGCAGCTTCATGGAAGCTCTTGAAGAGCAGCGGTGGGACGACCACCGCTACTACCACCACAACCGGATCAATCAGTCCCTTCACTTCATCAGCTCCTGCAGCTTCGTCGTGATGTACGTGCTGTTCTTCACCCAGCCGGTGGCGGGTGTGCTGCTGGGGTGGCTGGTCGGCATGGTCACGCGCCAGAGTGGGCACTTCTTCTTCGAGCCCAAGGACTACGACGTCCACAACCAGGCAACCCACGAGTACAAGGAGCAGGTCAAGCTCGGCTACAACCTCAAGCGCAAGGTCTACCTGTTCATCGCGCTGGGTCTCGCCACGATCTGGTTCTTCGCGGATCCGACGCTGTTCGGCCTGTTCGAGATGTACACGGACCGCGACAGCATGATCAACAACCTGGCCAAGGTGTGGCTCGCCGTGGGCGTCGGCGGTCTCCTGTACCGCACCATCCACCTGTTCTTCCTCAAGGACATGCAGACGGGCGTGGTCTGGTTCGTGAAGATCCTCACGGACCCGTTCAATGACATCAAGCTCTACCACAAGGCGCCCATGCACTTGCTCCGCGGCGAGATGTACGACCCGAACGGTCCGCACCGTCACCGCAACGCCTCCAGCACCAAGTCGCACGCAGCCTGAACCGCGCCTCCGCGCAGGAAGCCTGCCCGACAGCACGAAAGGTCGCGCCTGGAATCAGGCGCGACCTTTCTTTGTCTTCGGATCGTGGCTGTGAGCGTGGCCGCACCCTTGATGGTGGCCGCGCTCGTGAACGGGAACGATACGGTGAACGTGATCGACGCCGCGCGGCGATCAGAGAGAGGTAGAGCCGCTTGAGCGTGCAGCCTGGCTGCGATGTTTGGACGCCAGCAGCGGGGCTTGCAGGCTGGTTTACGGCCCGATCGATCACGGCCAGGGGTGTTCCCGCTCACGGCCACGGGAGGGCACGCCGCAGGTCCTTGGGGCCGCGTTGCGAGCCCTCAGGCGTCCCCTGGCACCCGGCGTTCATTCCGCCGGTGCGGCCACGTCGCCACGCGTGAGCATGGGCTCGCGCTTGCGACCGAACGCCGCCGCCAACATCTCCTTGAGCACGCGACGCTTGATGGCCTTGTTCGTTAGCGCCGCGTCTTGCCACCACCAGCCGTCTTGCTGCATGGCCCGCGCGGCCGCGCAGAAGCGCTCCGCGAAGCGCGCGAAGTCTTGCTCGGAGTAGTTGAGGCTAAAGATCAGACGGCCCGTGCCGACCCAGCTCAGCGCCACGCCCTCGGCCCGCAGATAGTACTGGAACATCCAGTTGTAGCGAGAAGGCCGCGTGTAGCTCACGGTCCAGATGGTCGAGAGGTTTTGCACCTCCACGGGCAGGTCATCGGCCTTGAGCCGCGCGTTGAGCTGCGCCGCCCTTCCGTTCCACAACGCGTCCAAGTTCTCGTACATGCCGCTCAACGCGGGGTCCTCGAGCCGCGTCAGGAACTCGTGCATGGCCCCCATCACGTAGGGATGGGAGTTGAAGGTGCCACGGGCGAAGCAGATGTCGGCCGGGCGGTCGTCGCGGAAGCGCTTCATCAGCTCGTGCCGTCCGCATACCACGCCCACCGGGAAGCCCCCGCCCAGCGTCTTGCCGTAGGTCACCATGTCGGCCTTCACGCCGAAGTACTCCTGGGCTCCGCCCAGCGCGAGCCGGAAGCCCACGAAGACCTCGTCGAAGATCAGCACGATGCCACGCTGCGTGCAGACCTCGCGCACCTCCTTGAGCCATGCCGTGTAGGCCTCGCGGTCGAAGTGCGCGCTGCGCCCGCTGTCGAGCAGCGCCGAGTCCCCCGGCGCGGCGCCGTTGGGGTGGAGGCCCTGCAAGGGGTTCACCAGCACGCACGCGATGTCCTTGCGCGTCCGCAGCACCCGCAGCGTGTCCTCGCTCATGTCCTTGAGCGTGTAGGTCTCGCGCGCGACCGTGGGGTTGCCAGGACCTGGCTGCACGTCGCCCCACCAACCGTGGTAGGCGCCGCAAAAGCGCACCAGGTGCGTGCGCTTGGTGTGATAGCGCGCGAGCCGCACGGCCTGCATCACGGCCTCCGTGCCCGACATGTGAAAAGACACTTCGTCGAGGCCCGAGATCTCCCGCAGGCGCTTGACGTTGTAGGCCATCACCGGGTGATACGAGCCGAGCACCGGACCCAGCTGCTGAGCCTTCTCGACGCCGCGCTGCATGCACTCCTTGTAGAAGTCATAGCCGAACACGTTGACGCCGTAGGAGCCCGCCACGTCGAGGAGCTCGTTGCCGTCCAGGTCCTTCAGCGTGACCCCGGAAGAGGCCGCCAAGAAGGAACCCGCCTTGAGATGCTTGCGCACCAGACGACGATACTGAAAGGGAACGCGGTAATTGGCAGTGAACTGCATGTCCGAGACGCTGCCCTCGATCTCGGCCGTGGCTTCCACGGTGTCGGCGAAGCGCTCGCGGTACAGCACGCTCAGACGCTCGAAGCCCTCACGTCGTTGTTGGCCGACCGCCTCCGGTGCGCCGTCGGAGCGAAAGAACTCTTGTTCGTCGTACTCGTAGAAAGGCACGAGACGCGCGAAGCGGCTGGCCATCTTGGAGTGTCCGCGCAGCGATGGGTGCTTGGCCTTGGACAGCTGCAAACGCGTGCGCACCTTGGAGAGCCCCACGACCGAGGCCCCCCCGAGCAGAGCGTAGTAAAGAGCTAGCGATGTCACGGAGTTCCTCCTAACGACCCGGCTGTCGAAGCGCGCCCTCGGGCGCGCGAGCGGAAAACAGAGGCATGCGCAGGAGCGGTTGGCCCATGCGGATAGCGTAGCCCTCGCGGATCGGGTCACACAGGGTAAAGCCCTTGGGCGCGAACACGATGATGGTCGAGCCGTGCTCGAACCAGCCCATCTCCTCGCCCTTTCCATAACGCGCGTCGCAGTGGAAGATGTCCGGCCCCTTGTGCGCGAGATGCAAGAGGACGTCGAGGCAGTGCAGCCGAATGCTCGCCACCAGGATGGCCGCCACCGGCACCAACGTGAGCACATGCTCTTGGGTGCCCTGACGCACGGTCGTACGCAGGATGGCGCGCTCGTTCTTACAGTAGAGCTTGGCTACCCGTTCGAGCGTGATGAAGTTGGTGTTCCAGGTGTCGCCCGACTTGTAGTTCACCTGCTTCACGCTGAGATCGTAGGGAGCGTGAAAGCGGTGGTACATGGACGAGGTGAGGCGCAAGGTCACGTAGGTTCCGTCGCGGTAGAGATCCACAAGGCTTTGTTCACCCAGCAGATCCATCAGCGTGTAACCCATGCCCTTGGCCTGGATCAGGTTGACGCCGTCGATGCGACCGTGCCCCGCGACGAGTCCGTCGCAGGGGCTCACCAGCAAGCTGGGGTCGCTCTCGATGGGGCGCGCCCCGGGCTTGAGCTGGCGCACGAACAGGTCGTGCATGCTCTTGAACTCGCTCTTCTTGGCGTCACTCAGGTCGAGATCGGTGAACAACTTCCAGGTGGCGATCGAGAGATCACGGATCAAAGGCTGCTCGAGCTTGCTGAACCAGCCCATGAAGCGCGTGGCGAAACGCCGCGAGATCACGCGATTGGTGAGCACGTAGTTGAGCTCTGCCTGCTGACCCAGGCGCTGGAACCACGCCCGAAGGCCGACGCCCGCGGGCATTTCGCCCGCAGCGTCCACACTGGATCGATGCGACCCGTCCGACCTGTGCTCTAACGCGACCTCACTCAGCGGGGACATCGGAGCTCGCGTGCTCGACGGCCATCGCGGAACGCGCTTCGGCCAGGCTTGGAGTCGCTGCCGGCAGCAGCTTGACCATCGGCACCAGGTTTCGTCGGAACTGGTTGTGGCTGGCGATGAAGGTGTAAGGCTCGGTGCTCTGGCGGGCCTTCTCACGCGTGCAGCGCAGCGCGATCATGCAGGCGTCGAGCAGATTCTCGCTGACAGCGCCGTTGACGCCGTTCTGAATGAGATCGATGGGCCCAGGCGCGGGCACGGAGGCCACCGGCACGCCCGAGGCGAGGGACTCGAGGATCACGTTGCCGAAGGTCTCGGTGCGCGACGGAAACACGAAGCAGTCGGCGCTGGCGAAGTGCGCCGCCAGGTCTTCGTCGAAACGCCAGCCGCGGAACACGACCTGGGGATACTTCTTCACCAGCATCTCGCGTGAGGGGCCGTCGCCCACCACCACCTTGGTACCCGGCAGCTTGAGGTTCAGAAAATCCTCGATGCTCTTCTCGGGCGACACGCGGCCGACGTAGAGCCAGATCGGTCCCGCCAGGCCTTCGTAAACTTCCTGCCTGCGCTTCGAGGGGTTGAACCGCTGCGTGTCCACGCCGCGGGGCCAGTGCACCAGGTGTTGCCCCACGCGATGTCCGTCGAGCTCCCGCATGAGCGACTTGGTGCCCACGAAGGTGTGCTCGGCCGCGCGATGGAACCAGCGCTCGAGCTTGTAGCCAAAGGAGACGGGGATCGGGAAACGCGCGGCCATGTACTCGGGGAAGCGCGTGTGAAAGCTGCTGGTGAAGCGAAAGCCACGGCGGCGCATGTAGCCGTTGACCCAGAAGCCGAGCGGCCCCTCCGTCGCGATGTGGACGGCGTCGGGCTTGAAGGCACGAATGCGCGGAATGGAGCGCCAGGGATTGATCGCGATCCTGTAGTCGGGATCGCCAGGCAGCGGGATCGTGCGATAGCCGTCGGGCGTAACGAGCAGGACCTCCGTGCCCTGTGACTCCAGGTATTTGGTCAGGCGCGCAAGGGTGTTCACGACGCCGTTGGTTTGCGGATGCCATGCATCCGTCACGAGAGCCAGACGCTTTGCGATCATGTTCGCGAGGTTGTCGCGCACTTCACGCACAAACTGATCACGACTTCGCAAACCCTGTGTGACGAGCTTGATCCACACGTCGGGTGTGCGCGTCACATGCGTGCTGCCCGCAAAAATAAGGCGTTTGTGACGGATCGCGCACGAGTCTGGGAAGACTGCGAGAAAGCGGCTAAAGTTCCGGTGCCTTGGCGCGTCATTGGCTCCGCATCGTCCTGTTACTATCCGTGCTCGCCGCGGCGATCTGGCTGATGTACGCGAGCCGTGACGGCCAGTTCGAGCTGACCACCCTGCGTGATCGACTGCGTGCGGCGGGCGCGCTGAGCGGCGTCTTGTTCGTGGTCTCCTTTGCGTGTCTGCAGCCGATGGGCCTGCCTGGACACCTGTTCGCCATCGGCGCGAGCATGATTTGGCCGCCCGCCTCGGCCATCGCGCTGTCGTTGCTGGGCGCCGTCCTGGGACAAACGCTGTGGTTTCTGATCTATCGTTACATCGCCCACGACTGGGCCCAGGCGCGTCTCCCACCCTGGCTACGGCGCTTCGAGCAGGCGCTGAGCGACAAGCCCTGGCGCACCATCATCGTGTTGCGCCTCCTGATGTTCACCTCGCCGTTGAGTCCCGCCATCCTCGGGGTCTCGCGCGTGAGGGTCGCGCCCATGATCCTGGCCAGCGCCATCGGCCTCACACCCACGCTGGTCCTCGACGTTTGGTTGGGCGTAAGCCTGGTGAACTGGCTATGGCACTAGTCCGGGAAGTCGCGCGACCTCCCTCGCTCACGTCTTGTTTTCGCCTCACAACGGGCGCACGTGGCGGGGACCGCGCCAGAGCACGGTGCTGACCAGGCCCACGGCCACCACGCTGAGGCCCGCCGCGTAGCCGTACCAAATGCCCGCGATGCCCAGGGAGGTCCGTAGGCCCAGGTAGTACGCGAGCGGAATGCCGAGCGCGAAGTAGCCCACCAGGTTCAAGACCGCGGTCACGCGTGGGCGTCCCATGCCGCGCAGCACGCCGCCGCTGACGGTCTGGAGACCGTCCATGACCTGGAACGTGCCCGCGATGGGCAGCACGCTCGCCGCGAGCTGCACGGTGGCGTGGTCGTCCGTATAGAAGCGCGGCAGGGACGCGCGCGCGAGGATGAAAAGGGTCGCCGAGAAAGCCGCGTGACACAGCGCGAGCTTGAGCGCCGCCTGCGCCGCCAACTGCGCAGCCGCAGGCTCGCGCGCTCCGATGAGCTGTCCGACGCGCGACGAGCTCGCGATCCCGAGCCCCAGCGGGACCATGAAGGAGATCGAGGAGAGGTTGAGTGCCACGCCGTGGGCCGAAAGCGGAAGCGGACCGAGCCGCCCCGCCAAGAGTGTACCGATTTGAAAGGCCCACATCTCGAGCGCCAGGGTTACGCCGAGCGGAGCGCCCAAGGCGAGCTGGCGCCACAACGCACGTACATCGAACACGCCGCGCAGCATGGCGCCCCGGTCCTTGGCCGCCGCGTTGCGCTCGAGCTTGATCATGAGCGCCAGCAGGAGCATCGACAGGAGCCGCGTGAGTCCCGTGGCCAGCCCGCCGCCCCAGATGCCCCAGGCCGGAAGACCGAAGCGCCCGAAGATCAGCGCGTAGGCCACCACTGCATTGAAAACGTTGGCCAGCACCATGGCGATGAGCCCGGGCCGCACCACGCCACGCGCCGTGAAGTACGTGCTGAGTCCGTGGTAGATCAGCAGACAGGGCACCGAGAAGAGTTGCACCCGCGTGTACATGCCTGCCAACTGCGCGAGCTGCGGATCCTGGCCGAACAGGAGCAGCCCCTGCTCCGCATGGGCCCAGGCGAAACACACCGGCAAGGCCAACGCGCACGCGATCATGACGGCACGCCGCAGCGCGAGGCGCGCCTGCTCGTGCAACCCCGCTCCGTGGGCCTGGCTGACCAGCGGATCGAGCCCCATCACCACGCCGGCGAGCGGTAAGACCGTGCCGAACTGCCACAGGTTGCCCAGGGTCACGGCGCCCAGCGCCTTGGTGCTCAGGTGCCCCGCCAGGGCCGCATCCACCACGCCCAGCAACATTTGTCCTAGCTGAGCGAGCACGATGGGACCCGCCAACCTCAACAGCCGTCGAAACTCCGACATGGACCTGCGAAAGCTAGCAAGTCCGCGCGCGCGAGCACTCGGACCGTGCGATCAGGGTGAGGCGTCGGTGCCGGCTCGGCCCGCGTCACCGAGGCTCGCATCCCCCGCGTCACCGAGGGCGGCGTCGGGCAGCTCGGTGGAGGCATCGCTCACGTCGCCGAGCGGCGCTCCCGCGAGGATCCACTGGCGAATCTGCTCCTGCTCGTCGGGCGACAGCATCTTCATTCCGGAGCTCGCAGGCGGCATGCGCGTTCCGCACGGCGTGGTCGCGCTGACCTTGAGGTAGAGCACGCTGTGCTCGGGATCTCCGGGCGCCACCCGCAACAGCGTGCTTTCGCGGCAGGTGGGGCGCCCATCGGCCGGAATGCTGACGCCGGTGCGTTGCCCCACCAGCTGCGCATAGGCCACTTCGATGGAGGCGGAGAGGTCCAGATCTCCCCACTGGCCGCTGTTGCCGTGACAATAGAAGTTGGCGCAACCCGCGTGGCAGAAGATGTCGCGATACACCGAGGTGAAGGTGGCTTCGTGGGTGGGCGGCCGCTGGAACAAGCAGGGGAAGGTGTAGACGAGCCCGCCGTCGCTCTTGGGGGCCTCTGGCACGGACACGCTGGCGTCGCTCGTGCGCCGCTCCTCGGGTGACGTAGGGTCGTCGCCGCAGGCGCTCAGACAGACCCAGGTCGCGAGGAGGAGCCAGCGACGGAGCATGGCTAGGCAAGCTCGGTGGTGAGCCACTCTGCCATGCGCTCGGCCATCATGAGCGTGGGCAAGTGAATGTTGCTGGACGGCACCGTGGGCATCAGGCTCGCGTCCACCACGAACAGTCCCTCCACGCCGAACACCTTGCCGTGGCCGTCGACGGCTGCATCGGGGCCTGGCCGCGCGCCCATGGGCACCGTACCGCAAGGGTGATAGCCCGAGTCACACAGGCGCGGGATGGCGAAATCGAGCAGGCGGTCCCTTCGCAGCACGCCGGGCCAGGGCAGCACGGGGCGCCCGAGGGCCGAGAGCGCCTTGGTCTGCAGCAGATCGAAGCAGCGCTGGAGCGCTTTGCGGGCGAGTTCGCGGTCCTGGGGGTCCTCGAAGAAGTGCGAGCGGATCTGGGGCCGGCTCTTGGGATCGGCGTCGAGGTAGCGGATTTGCCCGACGCCGCGCGGCTTCCCCACCTGGGTCACCATGCCGAACATGTTGACCTTGCGCTTGAGCATCGTGAACGAGGCCGGCTGCAGCAGCATGTCCGCCCGGTGATTGCACAGGCCGGAGGAGTAGCGGAACACGGTCTGGATGATGGGGGCCTCGTGGTCGACCTTGAAGCCACCCCGCGGTGCCACGAAGATGCCCGTGCCCGGATGGTCGAGCAGCTTGCGCGCCACCGCAGGCGCATCGACCACCACCTCGCACTGGAGGCGGCGCAGCTCGGCGTCGGGTCCCACCCCCGAGCGCAGCAGCACGCCCGGCGTATTCACGGCGCCCGCGCACAAGATCACGTGCTTGGCCTCGATGCGGCGCACCCCGCTTGGGTCCTCCACCTCCACCGCCACCGCGCGCCGGTTCTCGAACAGCACGCGGCGCACCAGGGTGAGCGGACGGATAGTCAGGTTAGGCCGTGCGCGCACCGCAGGTGTGAGGAAAGCCTCTGCGGCGCTGATGCGGCGGCCGTTGATCTTGTTCATGGCGTGGGGACCGTAGCCGGCCTCCCCGGGCGCGTTGCTATCGGCACAGTACGGGTAGCCGAGCTCGGCGCAGCCCTCCATGAAGGCCGCCTGGATCGGCACCAGCTCTTCGGGCTTGTGGCGACGGATGGGGAGCGGCCCGTCGCGCCCGTGGGCCGGGTCCGCGCCGAAGTCGAGGTCGCTCTCGAGCCTGCGAAAGGCGGGTAAGCAGCGCTCGAAGCTCCAGTCAGGCAGGCCGAGATCGGCCCACTCGTCGAAGTCCTCGGGCTGTCCGCGCAGAGCGATGCAGGTGTTCACCGCGGAGGAGCCCCCGACCACGCGCCCGCGCGGCAATGGGAACTCGAAGCTGCTCTCGCTCGGGCGATGGCGATAGCCCCAGTCGTGCCGGATCATGGAGTTGCGGCGACCGTCGATGAGGTCGGGGGGCAAGTCGGCGGCCTGGTAGTCGGGCCCCGCCTCTAGCAGGAGCACGTCGTGGCTTCCCTGGGCACTCAAGCGATGAGCCAACACGGCGCCGCTCGAACCGGCCCCCACGATCACAATCGGTCGAGACATGGACGAAGCATAGGCCGGGGTGGACTCCGGACGCTACTTGAGGACACCGGCGCGGTCGGGTTGCGGTACGGGCAGGGCCGCCTCGCCCAGGGCGTCGCGCAGGTTGCGCTCGATGCCCATCGACATGGCGTGCAGCGGCAGCGCGCTCGGGACGTTCGTGAAGGGATCCTCCAGGGCCCGGCCGACCTCACTGACCAGCTTGAAGGCCAGGCACACCAGGATGGCGACCGGCATGGCGAACCAGTGCAGGTCATCCACGATGGCCAGCGGCAACATCACTGCGTACGTGCGGATGAGGATCTCGGCGATGAAGCCGTAGCCCGGCGGAAAAGGCGTGTTCTTGATGCGCTCGCAGCCACCCTGCACGTCGTAGAAGACGGCGATGGTCTGGTCGATGCTCTGCAGGCGTCGGTCGTCGAGCTGACCAGACTGCGCGAGTCCGGCCAGCTCCACCAGCAGCTGCCGCAGCAGGACCGTGGTGCCGGGGGCGCTGGTGCTCTGGTCCGCGGCCAACCGCTTGAGATCCTCGTCGGCGTCGAGCGGCGTTCCCCGCAGCTCGCAGCGCAACAGGTGTGCGTAGCGGATCAGCGACAAGATCAAGCGGCGCCGCAGCGGCTCGTGCTGATCACCGGGGAGGTAGGCCATGATCTCGGCGGTCAGGTGGCGACTCGAGTTGGTCAGCTGGCCCCAGAGCTTGCGCGCTTCCCACCAGCGGTCGTAGGCAGAATTCGTCCGAAAGCCGACGTAGATACCAATGGCGGCACCGAGTACGGAGACCGGCACGTCCGGCAACACGCCCGCCACTTCCCCCGTCAGTTCCTCGGCGATCACGACCGCGACCGACAGCAGGGCGAACTTGATGATGTTGGCCTTTTGCCAGAGCAGGATTTGAAACAACGATTGCGATCTGGCGGTCAACATGGGGCAGAAGCTAGTGCGCTCGGGGGGACCATACCACACGTCACCCGGGCGCCACCCACGAGCGATCCGTCGACAGCATATCGAGCCCATTTTTGCCGATGATTTTGACGTTCACGCACAACCTAATACCTTGCCCCTAGGTCCCCTATCTTGCGACCCTCACGGGGAGCACGCGCCGCGTGTCCCACGCCCCAACACAGCTCACGGATGTCCATGAACGCCCTCTCCGCCCGTCTTCGCTCAGCAGCACCAGCACTCCTGGCGTCGCCGTCAGCCAACACCCCAACCGACAACTCGCCAACTCATTCGCGGCTCCGCACACATTCCTGGCTCGCGCTGTCGCTGTGCGCTGCGCTGGCAGGCTGCAGCGGCGGTGGAACCGAGCGTGAAGGAAACACGCTCGACGCCGGCGGGGATAGTGGCTCCGACCCCGGGGATGGCGACTTCGATGGTGGGGATGACGGCGACGGTGGCGAGGTCGTCAACCAAATGCTGGTGCTGACGCCGGCCAACCCGACCCACACGCTCGACAAGCTTGACGCCGATCAGCTGCCCACGCTCGCGTTCACGGCCACGCTGACGCCGCCACGCGGCGAGATGTCCGCCGTGCGCTGGTCCTCGGATCACCCGGAGCTCGGCTCCATCGACGCAAGCGGCGTATTCAAGCCCTCAGGGGCGGCCGGCAGCGTAACCATCACGGCCAACGTGGGCTCCTTCAGCGCGTCCACCACCGTGAAGATCGTGATCAACGCCTCCGAAGAGGGCGATCACACGCTGACCATGGAGGGCGGTGCGGGTGGCATCGGTGGCGTGGGTGGCGAAGGTGGCGGCACGGCCATCACCGACCCTGCGGTGCGTGCGGCGCTCGACGCTTCCCCTACCATCGACGATCAGCTGAAGTGGCTCTACCCCTACGACGGCACCGTCTGGCCGCGCGGTTTGCCCGCGCCGCTGTTGCAGTGGCAGGCAGGCGCCAAGCCGCCGGTGGCCGCGCGCATCCGCATCGAAGTCGGCACCGATTTCGTCTACACCGGCTACTTCGGACGTCCGAGCATGCTGGGCGCCGACAAGCCGCTCATCCGCCTGCCCATCCCGGCCAAGGTGTGGCGCAACGCGCTGTACTCGGGCGCCGAGATGAAGGTCTCGCTGGTCGTGGCCGGCAGTGACGGCGCAGGAGGCTACCTGGCCTTCGCTCCCTTCAAGAACCTGGAGTGGAAGGTCGCTCCTGGCTCGCTCAAGGGCACCGTCTACTACAACAGCTACGGCAGCAAGTTGGCCGAGCAGCTCGACGGCAAGAACGGCCGCTTCGGCGGCGCCACGCTGGCGATCCGCGGCTCGTCCTACAACCCCGAGCTGATCGCGGGAGCGACCACCGACGACACCAGCGGCTGCCGCGTGTGTCACACGGTGTCGGGCGACGGCTCGCTGCTGATGGTGCAGCAGGACAAGAAGGACAAGAACAACCTGGTGACGTCGGCCTACGACCTCACCAATGCCAACGTCGAGACCGTGCGTCCCGATGCGGACAACGGCAAGTTCGGCTGGGCGGCGCTCTCGCCCGACGGCAAGATCGCGCTCGGCAATGCCGGACCGCCCGGCAGCAGCGGCGTCAACATGGCCAGCCTCGGCAGCAGCGCGCTGTATCGCGTGTCGGATGGCGCGGTGCTCTCCAGCCCGGGTCTCGCGGAGTTCGTGACCAGGGCTGCCACGCCCATGTTCTCGGTGGACGGCAGCCGCGTGGCCTTCAACTTCGACACGGGTCCTGGCAACGCCGACATCGCTGGCAACGGCAGCAGCCTGGTGATGATGAACATCGCCAAGACCGATGACACCACCTACTCCTTCACCAGCCCCACCAAGCTGTTCACGGCCACGGGCACCGATCGTCCCGGCTGGCCCTTCTTTTTGCCGGACGGCAGCGGCGTGGTGTTCGAGCTCGAGAAGGCGGTCGCCGTGGTCTACTACGATGGCGGCCCCCACAACGAGCCCTTCGAGACGCGCAACGGTGCTCGGGGCGAGCTCTGGTGGGCGGACCTCAACGGCACCGCGCACGCACTCGATAACCTGAACGGCACGGGCTACCTGCCGACCAACGGCCAGGGCCACGACCAAGACACCACCCTGCAGTATGAGCCCACCGTCGCGCCCATCGTGGCGGGTGGCTACGCCTGGGTGGTGTTCACCAGCCGTCGTCTCTACGGCAACGTGGCCACGCGCGGCCCCTACGAGAGCGACCCGCGGGACTTCGACCTCACCAGCGGCAACACGGGCGGTCCCACCACCAAGAAGCTGTGGGTCGCGGCCATCGACATCCCGGCCAAACCCGGCACCGATCCCAGCCATCCGGCCTTCTATTTGCCGGCGCAGGAGCTGTTCGCGGGCAACTCGCGCGGCTTCTGGGTGCCCGATGCTTGCCACGAGAACGGCGCCACCTGCGAGAGTGGTGACGAGTGCTGCGGCGGCTACTGCCGTGCGAACGACCAGGGCGTCGCGGTGTGCATGGACGAGCTGCCTCCGGCGGTCTGCGCCCAGGAGTACGAGAACTGCAGCCAGGATTCGGATTGCTGCAGCTCCGACAGCGCGCCCCTGACTTGTATCGCCAATCGCTGCGCGCAGAGCCTCATCCTGCTGTAAAAAATCAAGTTGTAACGCAGCGTTACATGATTGGTTGGACCGCGTGGCCCGATATGTCAATGTCGGGGCCATGCGCACGCCTTCGCCCGCTGAACCCGACGTCGAAACCCTGATCATCGGCACTGGCTTTGCCGGCCTCGGCATGGCCATCCGCCTGCAGTCGGAGGGCTTCTCGGACTTCGTCCTGATCGAGAAGGAACCCGAGATCGGCGGCACCTGGTTCGTGAACACCTATCCGGGCTGCGCCTGCGACGTGCAGTCGCACATGTACTCGTTCTCGTTCGAGCCCAACCCCAACTGGAGCCGGGAGTTCGCGAGCCAGCCCGAGATCCTGGCCTACCTCAAGCGCTGCACCGAGAAGTACGGGCTCCGTCCCAAGATCCGCTTCAGCACCCAGGCCGTGGGTGCCTCCTACGACGAGGCGCTGTGCCTGTGGCGGGTCGAGCTGGCGCGCACGGAAGACGTGGACCGCTACCTGGCGCAGCGCGGGCTGAAGCCTGGCGACACGCCCCCGCGCGACGATCCCGAGCGCCCCAAGACCCGCGTCATCACGGCGCGCGTGGTGATCTCCGCCATGGGCGGCCTATCCACGCCGGCCTACCCGGCCCTCGAGGGACTCGAGCGCTTCAAGGGCAAGACCTTCCACTCGCAGCGCTGGGATCACGGCTACGACCTCACGGGCAAGCGTGTCGCGGTGATCGGCACCGGCGCCTCGGCCATTCAGTTCGTGCCCGCGATTCAGCCCAAGGCTGGCCGCATCGACGTGTACCAGCGCTCCGCCCCGTGGATCATGCCCAAGCCGGATCGAGCGATCAGCAAGGCCGAGCGCTGGCTGCACCGCAAACTTCCCGCGACACGCCTGGCCCGCCGCGCCGCGCTCTACGCCGCCCTGGAGAGCCGCGCCGTGGCCTTCGTGGTGGACCCGCGTTTGATGCGCTTCGGCGAGATCCCGGCCCGCATCTTCCGCCGCTTGCAGGTCAAGGACCCGGCGCTCATGCGCAAGGTCACGCCCGACTACGAGATGGGCTGCAAGCGCGTGCTGCTCTCCAACGACTGGTACCCTGCGCTGCAGAAACCCAATGTCGACCTGATCACCAGCGGCATCCGCGAGGTGCGCGAGCACAGCATCGTGGACGCCGAGGGCAACGAGCGCGAGGTGGACGCCATCATCTACGGCACGGGCTTCCGCATCGCCGACCTGATCCCGCGTGGGGTGATCGTCGGACGCGGTGGCAGGGATGTGGTGGACGGCTTCCGCTACGGTCCCGAGGCCTACAAGGGCAGTTCCATCGCGGGCTGTCCCAACCTATTCCTGCTGATCGGGCCGAATACCGGCCTCGGGCACAACTCCATCGTCTACATGATCGAGAGCCAGGTGCAGTACGTGCTCGGAGCGCTCAAGGCCATGCGTGAGGGGGGCCTGGCCGAGCTCGAGGTGCGCCACAGCGTACAGACGCAGTTCAACGACGAGCTCCAGGCTCGCTCCCACGGCACGATCTGGGAAGAAGGCGGTTGCTCGAGCTACTACCTCGACCCCCAGAGCGGGCGCAATATCGCGGTCTGGCCGGACTTTACCTTCAAGTTTCGCTGGCTGACCCGGCGCTTCGATCTCGAGAACTACCAGGGACGGGCCAAGGCCAACTTGCCTTTGGCGGTGGCGGCGGTTCCGTAGTACCCCGCGGGGAGATGGATCCCTTCGGCCAGCAGGTCCCGCTCTTCGCCGTCCTTCCCTTCGGTCTGCTCCTCGCCTCGATCGCGATCTTTCCGCTCGCCGCCGGGCACTGGTGGGAGTCGAACCGCAACAAGGGCCTGGTGGTGCTCCTGCTCGCGGCGCCGGTGGCGGTGTACTTGGGTAATGCGTACCCCGACGGCCTCTGGCACAGCGGTCGCGAGTACCTGTCGTTCTTGGCGCTGTTGGGCTCGCTCTACACCATCGCGGGCGGCATCCATCTCGCCGGGGATCTGCGGGCCTCACCGCGCAACAACACCATCATCCTCGGACTGGGCGCGCTGATCGCGAATCTGATCGGCACCACGGGCGCCAGCATGCTGTTGATTCGGGTGCTCCTGAAGACCAACAGCGAGCGCAAGCACGTGGCGCACACGCCGTTCTTCTTCATCCTGATCGTGTCGAACTGCGGCGGTCTCTTGACCCCGCTCGGCGATCCTCCGCTCTTTCTGGGCTATCTGCGCGGTGTGCCGTTCACTTGGACGCTGAGTCTGTTCCCTTACTGGCTGCTCGCCATCGTTTACTTGCTCGCCCTGTACTACCTGGTCGACCTGCGCGCGTACCGGGCCGAAGGGGCGCGCGACCTGGCGCGAGACATGACCGAAGTACAACCGCTGCGCGTGGGCGGACTCGTCAACGTGCTGCTGCTCGCGGGCGTGATCGGGGCCATCTTCCTGGACTCGCCTTACCGCGAGCTCGCGATGACCGCGCTGGCCGTGGTGAGCGTCAGGCTGGCTCCGCACCAGCCGCGTGAGCAAAACAACTTCAGCTACGGGCCCATCATCGAGGTCGCCGTATTGTTCGCCGGGATCTTCGTCACCATGGTGCCGGCCTTGGCGTTGCTCGAGACGCGCGGAGCAGAGCTGGGTCTACATGCGCCGTGGCAATTCTTCCTGGTCACGGGCGCGCTCTCCTCGGTGCTCGACAATGCGCCGACCTACCTGACCTTCCTGTCCGCGGTGCAGGGCATGAAGCTCGAGGATCAAATCGTGGGCATACCGCAGGTGTACCTGACCGCGATCAGCGTGGGCGCGGTGTTCATGGGCGCCAACACGTACATCGGGAATGGGCCCAACTTCATGGTCAAAGCCATCGCGGAGGAGAGCGGTGTGAAAATGCCGTCGTTCTTCGGCTACGCGGGCAAGGCGGTGCTGGCGCTGAGTCCGATCTACGTGGCGGTGCTGCTCTTGCTGGGACGAGCGGGCTGAGATCGGCGCGAGTTCAAGCCGCGGCGAGGTCGAGTTCCAGCACCAGGGCAGCCCCCGCTTGCGAGGGCTCCACGAAGGCGCGTCCACCGTGGGCCAAGGCCACCTCGCGCACGATGGCCAAACCGAGTCCCGCCCCGGAGTCGCTGTGCTTCAAGCGGTGGAAGGGCTCGAACACGTGCTCGCGTTCCGCCGTAGGAATCCCCGGACCGTCGTCCTTCACGCGCAGCGTGAGCAAGCTCGGCCCACGCTCGATCTCCACTTGCACGCGGTGCGCAGCGTACTTGATGGCGTTGGAGAGGAGATTATCGAGGGCCTGGCGCAAGGCGTGAGGACGCACGCGCGCCCAGACCTCCGGCTCGGCGCGCAGCTCGAGATCCAGGTGGCGCAGCTCGCTGGCGGCTGTGATTTGGCCCAAGGCGCTGCGGGCGATCTCCGCCACGTCGCAGCTCTGTCGAGGCTCCGTCTGATGAGCCACCGCCGCGGTGTCGAGCAGGCGTGAGGCGAGCGCGGCGAGGCGGTCCACCTCCACCCGCGTGTCCGCGAGCGCGGCCTTGAGCTCGCTCATGGGGCGTTCACGGCGCAGCGCCAGGTCGAGGCTCGTGCGCATCAACGTGAGTGGAGTGCGCAGCTCGTGCGCGGCGTCGGCCAGCAAGCGCTCCTTGCCGTCGCGGGCTTGCTTCAGCGCGAAGGTGGCCTGCGTCAGCACGGCGCGTAGGGCGGACAGCTCGTCGTGGGCCGCCTCGGGGGTGAGCGTATGCTCGAGGTTGCCCTTGCGCAGCGCATCCACGTGGACCGAGAGCTCGGCCAGACGTCGTCGCAGGGATCGCCCTTGCCAGACCTGGAACAGGACCAGCGACAGGGCGGCCACCATCAGCGCGCCGAGCGAGAGGCGGCGCGAGAATCAACAGCGCGGAATCGACCTGGGCCAGGGGGGCGCTCAGGCGCAGGGTGTAGGGCTCGCCGTTGGGCGCGCGCACGGTGACGGTCAGGGTCCGCTCGCGCACGCCCCCGTGCTCGCGCGTGGCGAGCACGGGGGCTGCGCCCGGGGTACCGGGGAGCAAGCGTTCGTGGGGCGGCGCAGCCTTGGCCAGCGGCGGATAGTGCATGACCTCGCGGCCGTCGGGTCCGAACAGCACGCCGTCCGGGGCGAAGGCGCGCACGCTCTCCACGAGCGGCGAGCTCGACATGTGCAAGTGCGGACGTCGCCCAGGGCCGTCGAACAAGCTCACGCTCTCGACCGCTGCCTGTGCGAGGAGTGCTTGATCCAGGGAGCGCTCGAGGCCGAACTTGAACCAGGCATCCGCGCCGAACAGAACCGTGGCCCCGACCAGCGCGGGCAAGACCGCACCCGAGAGCCAGAGCCGCGTGGCCAGTCGCACGCTCAGGCCCCTGTTCCGCGCGGTGCCATGCGGTAACCCATGCCACGCACCGCGGCGATCTCGACATCGCCCGCCCCGACCTCGGCCAGCTTGTTGCGCAGGTAGCCGATGTACACGTCGACCACGTTCTGCGTGCGAGTGAAGTCGCTGCCCCAGGCGGAGCTCAACAGGTGGGTGCGCGTCAGCACCTCCCCTGGACGCGCGAAGAACTCCGAGGCCAGCGAGAACTCGCGGGCCGTCAGCACGCATTCACCGCTCGGTCCACGTAGCGTGCGGCGCGGCACATCGAGCTCGGCCGAGTGGAAGCGGCGCGCGCTGGGGCCGCCGCCGGCACGCCGTTGCAGCGCCTCGAGACGGGCCAAGAGTTCCTCGAAGTCGAAGGGCTTCACCAAATAGTCATCGGCGCCCGCGCGCAGACCCGTCACGCGCTCGCCAACCGTGCCGCGCGCGGTGAGCATCAGCACCGGTGTGAGCAGGCCGCTGTCGCGCCAGCGGCGCAGCACCGAGATGCCGTCCGCGTCGGGTAGGCTCCAGTCGAGCACCACCACGTCGTAGGCCACCGAACGCGCCTGGGCCTCGGCCTCCTTGCCGGACGCGCACACGTCGACCTGGTGTCCTTCTTCGGCCAGCCCGCGTTGGAGCATCTGGGCCATCCGGGGTTCGTCTTCGACGACTAGGAGCCTCATGGTGTGCGACCGCGCCCTTTCAACGCGCCTTTCAGCGCGCCGCTCAGCAAAGGATACAACACCGGCAGGACGAACAGCGTAAGCAGGGTCGACGTGAACAGGCCGCCGACCACGACGGTGGCGAGCGGACGCTGGACTTCGGCCCCGATCCCGCGAGAAATCATCATGGGAACGAAGCCGAGGGCCGCCACCAGTGCGGTCATCAGAACCGGGCGTGCGCGCTCTCGTGCGGCCGTCCGCGCGACCTCCTCGGGGTCGGCCTTACCTTGCTCGAGCTCGAGCGCGCGGGCCATCCAGACCACGCCGTTCATCACCGCGATGCCGGTGAGCGCGATGAAGCCGACGGCGGCGGGCAACGAGATCGGCATGTCGCGGAGGGCCAGCAAGAGCACGCCGCCCACAGCCGCCAGGGGCACCAGGGAGAACACCGTGCAGGCCGCGCGCAGATTCTTGAACGTCAGAGTGAGCAGCGCGAGCACCAACCCCAGCACACCAGGCACCAACCAGGCGAGCTGGCGGCTCGCGGCGGTGAGGCTCGCGTATTGCCCGCCCCATTCGAGGTGATACCCGGGCGGGAGCTTGCTGGCGGAGGCGGCCGCACGTTGCGCCGCGTGCACCACGGTCGCGAGGTCGGCGCCACGCACGTTGAACCCGATAATCAAGCGACGCTGCCCGTTGCGCCGATTGATCAGGCCTGGCGTGGACCCTTGCTCGAGCTCCGCCACCTGCGCTAGCGGCACGCTGCCGCCCTGCGGAAGCGGCAAGGGTAGGCTCGCCATGGCAGCAGCGTCGGGGGAGCCCGCCAGCAAGAGGCGCAGGGGCACGCGCAGAGGGCCCTGCCAGGTCTGACCGAACTCCAGGCCCACACGCACCGCGCTGGCGGTCGACAATACGTCTTGCGCGCGGAGTCCCACTTGCGCCGTGGCCACTGCGCGCGGTCGAACCGTGAGGAGCGGCACGGCGGGTGGCGCCAGCACGCGCACGTCGGCGGCACCCGTCACGCCCTTGAACGCCGCTGCGAGCAGGTCGGCCTGCCGCCGCAGCTCGCTCAGGTCCTCGCCGTAGAGGCTCACTGCCACGTCGGTGACCGCGCCCCCCAGCAGCTCGTTGAAGCGCATCTGAATCGGCTGCGTGAACGACGGTTCTCCACCGGGTGCCTCCGCCGCGAGCACGCGCTCCATGTCGCGCACCAGCTCGTCACGCCCGAACCCGGCACGCCAGGCCGTGTGCGGCGCGAGCTTCACGAAGACATCGGCTTGCTCGAAACCCATGATGTCCGTGGCCACGGCGGGACTCCCGATGCGGGTCACCACCTGCGTCACCTCGGGCACCCCAGCGCGCAAGACTCGCTCCAGCTGCAGGGAGTCCGCGACGGACCGCTCGAGACTGATGTCCGGTGCCCGCGTGGTCTGAATCACCATGTCGCCCTCATCGAGCTGCGGCGTGAACTCCACGCCGCGCCGCTGCCCGACGAACCACCCGAGCGAGACCAGTCCCAGCGTCGCCAGCACCACGGGCCAGCGGCGCCCGAGCAACCGGCTCAGCGCGGCTCCGTGGACCCGCTCCAGCCCGCGCACGATCCATGGCTCGTGCGCGGGCACATGGCACGGCCCGAGCCAACTGGCGAGCAAGGCGGGCACCCAGGTGAGCGACAGGACGAGCGCGAACAGCAGCGCCAGCACGACCGTGATGGCCATCGGCCGGAACAACTTGCCGTCGGTGCCTGTCAAGGCGAGCACCGGCACGTAGACCATCAGGATGACCAAGACCGAGAAGAACACCGGACGCGCCGAGCGTCTCGTCACGTCGAGTACGTGGGCGCGCCAGCGCTCCCCGGCCTCGGGCGGGGCCGCGTGAAACACGCCCTCCACCAGCACGATGGCCCCGTCGACCAGCAAGCCGAAATCGAGCGCGCCCAGGCTCATCAGGTTTCCGGGCATGCCGCCGAGCGACATCACTGCGGTGGCGAAAACCATCGAAAGCGGGATCACGCTGGCGGCGATGAGGCCCGCCCGAAACGAGCCCAGGAACACGAGCAACACGGCCATCACCAGGCTGCCACCCTCGGCCAGGTTGGTGAACACCGTGCGGAGCGAGCCGCGCACGAGCTCGCTGCGATCGTAGACCACGTCGACCCGCACGTCCTCGGGCAGCGCCGCGCGCACTTCGGGCATCCGCGCGTGCACCCGCTCGAGCACCTCGAGGGCGTTCTCGTCGCGCAGCATCTGCGCCATCAAGTACACCGTCTCGCCGCGACCGTTGGCGGTCGCCGCGCCGAGCCGCAGCACGGTCCCTTCGCGCACCTCACCGAGATCGCGCGCGCGCACCATGGGCTGAGCGACCACGGCGTCTGCCAACTCCGAGGCCGTACGCGGCCGGGCTTGAGAGCGCAACAGGACCTGCCCTCCGCGCGCCGCCACCGCGCCGCCCGCAGCCACGCCCACCGCGTCGCGCAGCGCGAGCTCGAGTTCACGCAAAGGCAGACCGCGCGCAGCGAGGGCACTCGGCTCGACCACCACGTCCAGGGTGCGCTGGGCCCCACCCCACGAGTTCACCTCCACGATACCTGCCACCGATTTCAGCAGCGGTGCGACGTGCAACGTGGCCAACTCCAAGAGCTCGACGGGAGTGCGGGACGCGGAGGACAGCGTGAGATGATAGACCTCGCCCAAACCTCCGCTCAGCGGCGCGATCGCCGGCGCTCTCACGTCGGGAGGAAGCGGCGCGGAGACCAGGCGCTCACTGACCATCTGGCGCGCCCGCCAGGGATCCACCGCGTCATCGAACACGACCGTGATCGATGAGATGCCGTAGCGCGAGATGCTGCGCTGCTCCGTGATCCCCGGCAACCCCGACAACGCCACCTCGAGCGGACGCGTTACGCTGAGCTCCACCTCCTCGGGCGAGAATCCGCTCGCCGTGGTGAGCACCACGACCTGGTTGTTGGTGAGGTCCGGCAACGCGTCGAGGGGCAAGCGCAGCGCTGGCCACAGCGCGATCAGCGCCGCCAGCAGCGTGCCCACGAGCACCAGCCCGCGCCGCTGCACGGCGAACTGCGTGAGTCCTGCGATCACAGCACCGCCGAGCCGCCACGCACGTCCACTGCGACCTGGGCCTGCAGCGGCACCCCTTCCACGAGAGCCTCGGTACCGCTCTGCCGGATCACCTTGACCGGCAGCTTGTGCGTCCCCACGGGATCGCGCACCTCCACGTACGTCTGTCCGCGCTCCTCGCTCAGGGCGCCGCTCGGAATCACGACCCAGTCTTCGCGCAACTTCATGCGCACTCGCCCGAGCGTCCCCGCGACGAGACCAGGCTCCGGCTCGCGCGCGTGCAACCAGGCGACGCGCAATCCGTCCCGCTCGTCCGCGTGAGGCGAGAGCGCGTCGAGCACCAACGGCACGCTCCGGTTCACGTCGACCCACTCGAAGGTCACGCCCACCGGCGGCGGTGTCGCGAAGCGCGCCTCGACGCGTGGATCCGCGTCCGCGCTGACCAGCTCGAGCAATGGCCCGGCGTTGGGCTCACGCATCTCGCCCAGCTTGGCGTTCACGCTCACCACCACGCCCGTCAACGGAGCGCGCAAAGCCACTGCACCGTCGCCATCGAGCAACCCCGCGGCCCGCGTGTCCAGCTCGCCGGCCGCACGCAGCGTGGCCCGAGCGCTCTCGCGGTCGCCGCGCACGCTGGCGATGTTGGCGTCGATGTCGCTCAGTTCGGCCGCGCGCGCGAGCCCCTTCTCCAGCAGCGGCGCCACCACAGCGCGGCGCTCCTGCCAGCTCTGCAGCCGCAGCTCCGCCGACCGCAACGCGCCAGCGGCCCGGATCAACTCCGGCATCACCACGTCGACCAACGCGTCGCCCTCGTTCACGGTCTGTCCGGCACGCACGCGCACGCGGCGCACCCGCGCGCTCAGCGGCACCGAGATGAGCGCCGTGTCGTTGGGAGAGGAGACCACACGCGCTGGCGCGTCCAACCAGCTGCTCTCACGGGCCGCCTCCACGCTCTGAAAGCGCGCCACGGAGCTCGCTGCCTGAGCTTCCGGCGCTTCCCGCGCGGGCTCTTGTGTGCTGCATCCGATCAGGCTGCAACAGAGAGCGACGGCGCCCGCGGTCGAGTGGAGTCCGTTGAACATGGGCGCAGGCTACAGGCTCGACGGAAGCGCTGCATGAGAGTGGAATAAGAAGTTTCTCATGAATACCGCGTGACGCCGTGGCAGCGATGAAATTGACCCGGCCGAGCCAAAGCGGTGACCTCTGGGTCCAACTGCAACGATCACACGCGCGCTCGGCTCTGCCTGCCTCGGTATCGCATCCATTTCAACGCCTGACAGTCATATGACCCGCTGGCGCTTTTGATAGCCCAAGCGGCCCAGCCACCGTTGCGTTCGCCGTGCACAGTTCCAAGCTTTCGAGATGTGGCCGCGGTCGAAACCCGAGTCGTCGGCGCCGTCCTGGCCGGAAGAACAGTCCGGCAAGCGCTTGCGCAAGCTCGCGCCGCGATCGCCTCGTACGTCGTGGCTGGACCGCGTGGTCACGGTGGTGCTGGCGGTGAGTGGCGTCGCACTCTTGCGTTGGCTTCTGCATCCGCTCGTGGGCGATGCCATTCCACTCACACCGTTCTTGGCGGCAGTCGCGATCGCGACCCACCGTCACGGTGCGCGCGTCGGTTATGTGGTCGCGCTCGTTTCAGTGGTGCTCGGCTCACGCTTGTTCACGGAGTCCGACCCGCATCATCCCTACGAACACCTGATCATTCTGCTGTTGTTCATGGCGTGTTCGGCCCTGGTCATCACCATCATCGAGCGTGAACAAAAGACCAGGCGAGCGCTGGAGGCGCGCGACATCTTGATCCGCCGCAGCTACGCCGAGCGCGAGCGGCTGGCCGAAGAGCTCGCCACCTCGCGAAGGCTCGAGGGCCTCGGCCGCCTGGCAGGCGGAGTCGCGCATGATTTCAACAACCTGCTGACCGTCATCCTGGGCTCGGCCGAGCTGCTCAAGCAGGAGTTGCCCGCGAGCCCCCTACTCGACGGTGTAGAAGTCGCCGCGACCCGCGCGGCCGAACTCACCAAGCAGCTGCTCGGCCTCGGTCGCAGACAGACGCTGGTTCTCACCACCCTCGATGTGGCCTCCGTCCTCCGTGAATGCGAGCGTCTCTGTACCCGCATGCTCCCGGCAGGATTCGAGCTCCGCATCGATCTCGGGCGCACACCCTGGACCTTCGAGGGTGACGCCACGGCGTTGCAGCAGATCCTGATGAACCTGGTCGTCAACGCCCGCGACGCCATGCCGCAGGGCGGCACCATCACCGTATCGAGCGAGAACGTGATACTCGAGCGCTTCGACACCGACGAGATCGACCTGATGGCAGGCGACTACGTACGCATCCGTGTCTCGGATGAAGGCACGGGCCTCGACGCCGCGGTTCAACCACACCTGTTCGAGCCCTTCTACTCCACCAAGGGCCAGGGCACCGGACTCGGTTTGGCCGTGGTCTACGGCCTGAGCAAGCAGCTCCGCGGCTCCGTGCGCGCCCACAACAACACGGACAAGGGCGCTAGCTTCGACCTCTACCTGCCCCGCTCCTCCCGCTTCAGCGCCGACAGCGGCGTCGTACCGCGCACCAAGAAGGGCGTGGCCGGGCGCTCGCTGCGGGTGCTGATGGTGGAGGACAACGCCCTCGTGCAGCGAACCCTGCGCAGCATCCTGGAGTCCCTGGGTCATCGCGTCGTCATCGCCAGCAACGGCGAGGCGGCACTGGCGATCATGGAGCGCGAACCGCGCGCACTGGACGTCGTGCTGAGCGACGTGGTGATGCCCGGCATGGACGGCCTCGAGGTCGCCGAAGAAGCCGGCAAGCTCTCCGCGAAGATCGGAGTCGTGCTGATCTCCGGCTACACCGACGCCGACGTGTGGAAGCGCCTGGGACAGAACGGCATCGTCTTCCTGCGCAAACCCTTCTCGAGCGGCGAGCTCAACGACGCTCTCGATCGAGCCACGCATCGGGGTGCGGGGGCGCGCACCGGGTAACCCCCAAGTACGCGTCGAGCGCGAATGCGCGTGGCTTGTCGCTGCGACTGGCGATGTAGCCGTCGGGGCGCACGACGACGACGGATCCCGGGACCGCCTGGTAGGCTGCCGCGATCTTACCTCCGCGGTCGAAGGAATCGCTCACGTGCACACTGCGAACGCGCGCGTCCTGTGCTTGCACGCGGGCCGCGTCGGCGCCGAACGCGAGGACGGTGAAATGAGCGCCGCGAAAGACATCGAACAAGCGACCCGTGTTCGTAACCGCGTCCGGGGCGCGATCTCCCGAGCGCAAGCGGACCCCAGGCGAGATGTCCACATCGACTGACAGGCTGCTATCCCGGTAATTCGTGCCGAGTTGCTTGGTGTCCGCGCCGCGACGCTGCCGAGCACGGCGCTCATACAGCGCGGTCGAGAGGTTCAACACCTTGTGTGCGATCGGGAGGCGCTCTTGCTGGTAGGTATCGAGAAGCGCGTCGGGAGCGCCATCGAGTACCGCTGCGAGCTTCCAACCGAGGTTCTGAGAATCTTGTACACCGATGTTCAAGCCCTGACCGCCGGTGGGCGGATGCACGTGGGCTGCGTCGCCGGCGAGCAAGACGCGACCCACGCGGTAGCGGTCAACCATGCGCGACTGAGGATGATAGAGAGAGAGCCAGCTCACTGCGCGAACTCCGATCTTCGCGCTCCGGAGTGTGTGGGTCAGGAACGCTTGCACCGGAGCGAGTTCGAGCGCCGGCGGCGACGAGCCGGGCTCGAGCTGAGCAAGCAACTGGAACTTTTCCCCACCCGGCAAGGGACACAGCGCCACGGCACCGCTGCGCGCGCGAGGCCAGACATGCCACGCATCGCGCGCGAGACCGTCGAGAACCAAATCTCCCACCAGGGCCGAAGGTTCATCGAGGGTGCGGCCCTGCAACGTCAGTCCGAGCGCCTTGCGGACGGTGCTACGACCGCCGTCGGCTGCCAGGAGATAGGCAGTCCGGACGAGCTCGCTCCGCGTGCCGTGCTCGAGTTCGGCACGGACGGCGTCTGCGTCCTGGGTGAATCCCCGAAGTGCGCAGCCGTATTCGACCTCGACATCCAGCTCGGTCAGCCGTTCGCGTAGCGATGCTTCGGTGTCAGCCTGCGCCACCATCCAGGCGTTCGGATAGGGCACCTGATCCGTTCTCTGGCCGCGCTCCATGAGATCGTAGCCCCACGCGAATGGCCCCCAATGCACCCGCATGCGCGGGTACGGCGTACCTCTGGCGAGCACCCGGTCGACGATGCCGAGGTCGTCGAACAGCTCGAGCGTCCGCGGCTGCAAGCCCTTGCCGCGCGAACCCGGCATGGGCCCCTGGTTCTGCTCGACGATGCGCACCCGCTGGCCGCGTCGCGCGAGCTCACACGCGAGCGTGAGTCCCGTCGGCCCTGCGCCCACGATCAATACCGCGATGTCCGTGCTAGCGTTCACGCATCACAGTTTGTAAGTAAGAGCTTGGGTTTGCAGCTTGCATTGAGGAACGTCATGGAGCGAGCAAAGCTAAGTCCTCGAAAACTCCCGACACAGGCACGCTCGCGGGCCACCGTGGACGCGATTTTGCAAGCCACGACTTACATTTTGCACAGGCAGAGCTTCGAGGGGTTGAATACGAACGCGGTGGCCAGGCGCGCCGGCGTGAACATCGCGACCCTGTATCAGTACTTTCCCAACAAGGAGGCGCTGGTGGCCGAGCTCGCCCGCCGCCACGTGGTTCGCACGCGCGCTGCAGCCCTGAAGGTACTCCAGGAGGCAGGCCACGGACGCAATGTGGCTGCCACGATAGGTGTGGCAGTGGACGCGCTGCTCGCTTCCCATCGGATCGAGCCAGAGCTCCACCGCATCCTTACACTTCAGCCACGACTATACGGCCAGAAGCGCATCGCGACCGAGTCCGACGACGCTCTCAAGGCCCTCGGCACGCTCTGGCTCAAGCGCAGCGCCGAGCGCTTCGAGCGACCTGAGCTGACTCTTTGGGTGGCCTTCACCGCGATACACACGGTGCTCCATGCCGCATTGGTCGAGCGTCCCGGCGCCATCGACGACCCGGCGTTCGCCGCGGAATTGAGACAGTTGGCCCTGCGCTACTTACGCGCCTAGCTGCGCTCCCCCGCCCACGTACCCCCGTAGTCCGTGCGCAGCGCGCGGGGGCGGGGGATGCCCTGGTCGCTCGTCGCGCTGCTGCGAAGCCCCGCCGCCGGAGCGCTGCGCGCGGGCCATGGGAGATCAGTCGATGACGACCGGAGGATCCTCCACCGGCGGCTTTTCCACCGGCGGCTCTTTCACCGGTGGGGTGCCAGCATCCGGCTCTCCTCCGCCAGTTGGCGGGTTCGGATTCGCTCCGTCGCAGCTGGGTTGCCCACCGGTTCCATCGAAGGTTACCCGGTAAGCCTCACTGCTGTCGGCTCCATCGACGCCTCGCTGGTCGTGATCGACGATCACCGTGCACACGCCTTCCGTCGCGTTGCCGGACCCATCGACGACGCGCACACCGAGCTTGTACACGCGACCGTCCTTGGGTCCCTGGCGCTCGGACCGCAGCTGCACGTGCTTGCAATCGGCATCGAGCAGAATGTCGGGGGCGTGGTGACCGTCGCCGATGTCGTCCACCGGCTCGTCGCTGCTGGCCCAGACGAACTCAGCCTGCAGATCCGTGCGGCAGGCGTCCTGCACGCTCGCGCAATCCTCCACCGCGAAGCTGTGGAACTTGTGGTTCGGAGGCCACATGAAGAGGGTCTTGGTGGTGACCGTCGGCGCGGCCGTGTCGACGACGTGCAGGTCGGCGCGGCAAAGCGTGTTGGAGTCGGCGTCGCGCACGACCACCACGTGATCGCCCACAGCGAACGGCCCGTGGTCCACGGTCACGGGTGCGTTGCAGGAGTCTCCGTCGGCGCGCACGAAGATCGTCTCGGGATTGGCAGTCCCGCTTCCGTCCGTGCACTCCACGGTCAGATCCTGCGGACACATCCAGGCGTCGCTGGGCACGGCGGCGTCCGAGCCGACGCACTCGACCTCGAGGGCGGCCGCGGAGCCGCGCGGCTCGGTCTGTCCGTCTTCACAGGCCACGAGGCCGAGGGCGGCAGCACAAGCGGCAATCGTGGCGGGTTTACGCAAGCCCAACTGCGGTTGTTTGTTTTTCATGCCTGCTTCGGTGGTCGACACGTCCTCATCGGTTGAAACAACCCCACGAAAATCAGCACGTTTCCGCAGCAACGGATCAATGCACCACGACTGCATCTCGAGTCCACTTGCCCTGGGGTCGCCGTGCAGCCCGGCGCCGCTGGCTTGGGCGCGGCTCACTCGGATGTTTCGATGCGCGCCATGTGATCCCCAAGCTCACGCGTGCCGCGCAGCGTGCGCGACGGGTGCACTCGGGCGTCGGTGTGCGCCGCCGTTCTTTTCGCGCAGCAACGCTTGCGCCCGAACGAGTCAGCCCAGCGCTTCGCGTTTGGAGAGCGCATGTTCCGGCGATAGGTTCAATGATGACTGGCGCATCACGTCCGCTCATCTTCACCAGCTTGATGCTGTGCTCACTCGGTCTCGCAGCCTGCTCGCACCGAAGGGCGCGGCCCATCGAACAGCGCACCCTCATGGGCAACCACGTGGTGGAGTACGAGGGCGCGCCGTCCAAGCTCGATCCACTGCCGCCGGCCAATGTGCCGCAGCACCCGTACATGGCCGAGAACGGGCGCAGCGCCATGCACGTGGATTCCTTCTGCTCCAACACGTACGACACACGCGGCGTCAAGGGCGTGGACCCCAAGGTCATCTCGGACTCGATGGGTGTCATCGGAGGCGAGTGCTCCACGCTAAACTTCGACAAGCAAGGTCGCGTCCTGGCCCTGTGTGTGCGCAAGAGTCGCCCTGCCCTGCGTCTGATCGATCCCGCCTCACTGCGCGAGCTCGCGGTCTACAAGTTGCCCAGGCGCAACGTGCGCTCGCTGCACGTGCGCAAGGCCATGGGCGACACCGGCGGCGGCGCCTATTTCTACGTGGACCACGAGGACCGCGCGGTGATGGGGACCAGCGCGGACGAGATCCAGGTGGTCTCGGTACGCGTGAATGCCCGCGGCCGTGAGCATTTCCACGTGGACGAGTCGATGGACGTAAGCGAGGCGCTGCAGCACGAAGGGCACTCCGATCACATGACGGCGGTCATGCCGGACTGGCAGGGTCACTACTGGTTCGCCGGTCGCTACGGTACCGTGGGGGTGGTCGACCCGGGAATCGCGCCCAAGTTCCTCCACTTGCCCGGCGAGCAAATCGAGAACTCGTTCTCGGTGGGGCCCGACGGGGTGTACATCGTCTCGGATCATGCGCTCTATCGCATGGAGCGCGGCCCCCACGGCGCGCCGCACGTGGTGTGGCGCGTGCCCTACGACCGCGGCACGCACCGCAAGGTGGGCCAAATCAACCAGGGCTCGGGCACCACGCCGAGCCTCCTGGGCGATAAGTACGTGGCCATCGCGGACAACGCCGAGCCACGCATGCACGTGCTGGTCTACGCCCGCGACGAACGCGACGGTGCGCGCCCCATCTGCCAGGTGCCGGTCTTCGAACCCAATCGGAGCGCCACCGAGAACTCATTGATCGCCTACGGCAACTCGCTGATCGTGGAGAACAACTTCGGCTACGACCTGTTCCTGACCATGCGGCACGACCGCACGAGCGCCCCCGGCGTGGCTCGCGTGGATATCCGTCCGGACGAGAGTGGCTGCGACGTGCGCTGGAGTGTGGATGAGATCTCGCAGACCGTGGTGCCCAAGATGTCCACCAAGACGGGTCTCGTGTACCTCTATACGAAGGCGCCCGCGAGCTACCGCGACACCGAGGAGTTCTATCTCACGGCCCTCGACTTCCAGACCGGCAAGCCCGTCTTTCGCGTCTTGACCGGCACCGGCATGCTGTTCGACAACAACTGGGCCGAACTCGCCCTGGCTCCCGACGGGAAGGCCTTCGTGGGCGTGTTGAACGGGTTCCTCAGGGTCTCGGACCGGACCAAGCCCCGCTATACGAGTCGCTGAACGACTCGAACCAGGGCGCCGTCTCGGGAATGCGGTCGCGCAGGATGGAGCCCACCGGGACGCGCGCGCGGATCTTACGCAGCGTGGCGTAGTGACCGACCAGGGCGCGATTGAAGAAGACGAGTTCCTTGGAGGGCTGGAACGACGCCATGTGTTTCATGGTGGCGGGCACCAGCTTGGTGAGCACGTCCTGCTCGAAGCGCGCTGCGCCGAAGTCGAAGGGGTTGGCGGCCAGCACCGGCAGCGCCAGCCAGTCACGCCACAACTTGTAGAAATCGTGGCCCACTTGTGGACCGCCGGGGCGCCTGATACCGAGCGTCTTGAGCGTCTCTTCGACGCTGCCGTAGTCCTCGCGCAAGCCCTGCACGATGAGCTGCTGGTAGCCCTTGGCCACGTGGGGCGCGAGACGCTTCACGCAACCGAAGTCGTACATGATGACGCTGCCGTCCTTGCGGAAGGCGAAGTTGGCGGGATTCGGGTCTGCGTGGATCGCGCCGTGCTCGAAGATCTGGGACTCCATGGCGAGCCACAGATGCCGCCCGCAACGGTCCCGCTCCTCGCTGGTGTAGCCGAGCGTGTCGAAGTCTTTGATGTGATCGCCGGGCTCGTAGGCGAGTGTGAGAACCCGTTTGGCCGAACGGTGGCCGATGACCTCGGGCACCACCACGAAAGGGTGATGCTCGGCATGGAAGGCGCGGAACTCGCGCACGTTGTCGGACTCGTTGCAGTAGTCGAGCTCCTCGTGCATGCGCTCGCTGATTTCGTTGAAGCTGGCATCGAGCGCCTTCTTGTCCACGCGCAGCACGCCGCTCGCCAAGAGCGCGAACTTGAGGTGACGCATGTCGGAGTTCACCGCGTCGTCCACGCCCGGGTATTGCACTTTCACGATCACGTCGCGCCCGTCGACCCTGGCGCGGTGCACCTGTCCGATGGACGCGGCGGCGAAGGGCTTGGGATCGAAGTCCTCGAAGAGCATCGCGAGCGGCTGGTCGAACTCGGACTGGATCTGCTCCTCGATCACCGAGAACTCCACCGGCGGAGCTTCACGCTGCAGTGACTGCAGGGCGTCGGCGATCTCCTTGGGCAAGAGGTCCGCCGCCATGGAGGCCATCTGACCCATCTTCATGGCGGCCCCCTTGAGCTCTCCGAGGGTGGCGGCGATGCGGGCGCCGACGCGCTCCATGGCCTCTTGCTGATCCTGCGCCGCGGCCTCGTCCGACAAGAACATGCGCTTCACGCGGTCGCGCGCGTAGCCACCGGCCACGGAGGCGGTGAGTCCCGCGAGTTTGAAGAAGCGGCCTCCGCCAGCAGGGGGTTTCCCGTTGTTCGACATCTTACGCTCGCCTCGTTGGCCCTGGGCCGTGGGCAAACGTATGGCGAATCGACAGGGTCATCAACAGGTTCGAGCTGCCGCAGTTGTGACCCAATCTGCTGTTTTCGGGAGGGCACGCGCCCTCCCGCCCGTCGCGGCGAAGCCGCGCCAGCCGCCGCGAGGTTCGCTGCGCTCGAGGCGAGCTTGCCGCGAAGACGCGCTGCTACTTGCAGGCGCCTTCGCTGGCGATGGAAACGCCCTTGAGTTGAGCCAAACAGCGAGAGTTGTAGGTCTCGCCATCGCAGCCGCAAACGGGGTTGTAGTCCTTGCCGCAGAGCTTGGGCTTGTCCGTGCAGACCCCCGTGCCATCGGCGATGCCGCAGCCCTGCCCGCCCGCTGCCTCTTCGTAGTTGCAGAACTGGCCAGCCTCGCACGAGAGGCCCGCGAAGCCTCCGCACGTCTTGCCCGTATTTCCAGCGGTCCCACACTCGCCCTGCGCCTTCACCGACTGTCCCGCCGCCTGGGCACTGCAATCACTGGCGTAGGTCTTGCCGTCGCAGCCGCACACGGGCGCGTAGATGGTGGTGCAGATCTGCGGCTTCTTCGTGCAGGTGCCGCCCTGATCGTTGGCACCGCACTGAGAGCTCGCGGCGTAGGAGCAAAACTCGTCTTTGGCGCAGGTCACGCCCCCACGGGTGCCACAGCGCATGCCGCTGCCGCCCGCGTCCCCGTTGCTCGACGTGTCGTCGCCATCGCCCGCCGTGCCGTCGTCGCCATCGCCATCCCCGTCGCCGGTGGTCCCCGCGTCGTGCTTGGCGCTGCCCCGCAGTGCATCGGCCGCCGCATCGGGGTCGAGCGCACCGGAGCTGGACCCACTATCGCAAGCGCCGAGCGGACCGACGAGACCGAGAGCCAACAGGAGCGGAGCGAAGCGAGGAGCGAGCGAGACCGAACGAAGCATGGGAGGACCTCCGAAAGACGTGGGCAGGATAGGCAGGCAGCCGAGCCCAGAAAAGACGGTACGCAGCTTCAGACGTGCGAGGCGGCGGTTCGTGCTGCTCGCGTGCCCAGAGCCCGCGTTTGGGTGAGTGGCCCGAAGCGGCGCTTTCCGTGGCCTCTTTCGAGCAAAGGTCGGCTTCCTTACACAAGGTGGCCTCCGAAGCGCCTGCTCTTGCCAATTATACCCGGGAATTATTGACGCCACAAAACACCCGGGTAATATCCCGTTCATGACTGAAGCCGAAGAAACTTTTTCCGCCTTCGTGGGCGAGCGCCTGTTGGCCTCGGGCGAACTCCGCAAGGTGCTGCTCAAGGCCAAGCAGCGCTTCGACGCGGGCGAGCCGCACGACCTGTTGATCTTCGACGACCAGACCGGCCAGCAAGTGGAGTTCGACCTACGCGGTCCCGCCGAGCAGATGCTCGAGCGCGAACTGCCTGCGCCGCGCGCCACGGGACCAGGTCGGCCCAAGCTCGGCGTGGTGTCGCGCGAGGTGTCGCTCTTGCCGCGCCACTGGGACTGGCTCGAGCAGGAGCCCAACGGCATCTCGGCGGCCCTGCGCCGCCTGGTCGAGGAGGCCAGCAAGCGCGACCCGGGGGAGCAACGCGCCCGCAAGACGCGCGCCGCTGCCAGTCGTTTCATGACTGCCCTGGCCGGCAACCTGCCGAACTACGAGGAGGCCTCGCGCGCGCTGTTCGCAGGCGATCAGCCGCAGTTCGAGGCCCACATCAAGGGTTGGCCCAAGGACATCCGGAAGAAGCTCGAAGAGCTCACGCGGCAGCGCTAACGTGGGTCGTGCTCCGCTCTCCGCAGATGGCGCGTCACGAGGACGTGCCAGGCGGGTCCGCACGCAAGGCATGCTCAAGGTCCTCTCCCAGCGCACCCTCAACCGCACCTTCCTCGAACGCCAGGGCCTGCTGCGTCCACGCAAGTTGCGCGCGCTCGCGGCGCTCGAGCAGCTGGTGGGCCTGCAAGCGCAGGCTCCCTTCGACCCCTACCTCGCGCTATTCAATCGGCTGATCGGTTTCGATCCGAACGAGCTCGCTCAGCTGCTGCTCGAGCGGCGCGCGGTGCGGCTGTCCTTGATGCGCTCCACCATTCATCTGGTAAGCGCGGACGACTGCCTCACGCTCCGGCCCGTGATGCAGAGCGTGAACGAGCGCAATTTTCTGGTAGGGAGCCCATACGGGAAGAAGCTCAAGGGCATCGACCTGCCGCGCTTGCTGCGGGCGGGACGGGCCTTGCTCGAGCAGCAGCCGCTCACCACCTCCGAGCTCGCCGTGCAGCTCGTCGAAAAGTTCCCGGAATTCGACGGCGAGTCGATGGCCTACGCGCTGCGCAACTACCTGCCGCTGATCCAGGTCACCCCGCGCGGCGTCTGGGGCAAGAGCGGACGCTCGGCTTGCACCACGGCCCGCGCCTGGCTCGACCGCGAGCTCGCCGAGGAGAGCGCGCCCGATGCCACCTTGCTGCGCTACCTTCGCGCCTTCGGCCCCGCCAGCGTGCTCGACGTGCAAACCTGGTCGGGCCTCACACGCCTCGCGCCCGTCCTCGAACGCCTGACGCCCAAGCTCGAGCTCTTTCAGGACGAGCAAGGCCGCACGCTCTACGACGTGCCCGGCGTACCGCTCGTCGACGCGGAAACCCCGGCGCCGCCGCGCTTCATGCCGGAGTTCGACAACGCCCTGCTCTCCCACGCCGATCGCAGCCGCATCATCCCTCCGGAACCGGGCGGCCAGGGCTTCCTTTACCGTGCGGCCTTCCTGCTCGATGGCTTCGTGGCGGGTAGCTGGAAGCTCGAGCGAACAAAACGGCAGGCCCGCCTGTTGATCGCGCCGTACCATGCTCCGACCAAGCGCGATCGTGGCGCCTTGCTCAAGGAGGCAGAGCGCGTGCTTACCTTCTATGCGCCCACCGCAGAGCACGGCATCGAGCTGCAGCTGCCGAGCAAGCCCGTCACCAAGGCGGTCCCCCGAGCCAGGCGGACACGCGCCCCCGTACGACGCTAGGGGGTGTCCCCAGGGGCCTGACCCAGCCTCCCGTGGTATGGCTCCGGCCATGCCGCTTTCGGATCAAGTCGTGTTGGTGACCGGCTGCTCCTCGGGCATCGGTCGAGCCCTGGCCCTGGAGCTCCACAAGCGTGGGCAGCGCGTCTTTGCCAGTGCGCGCAACCCCGCTTCGCTCGCGGGCTTGAACTGCGAAAAGCTGAGCCTGGACGTGACGGACCAAGCCTCGATCCAGTGCGCGGTCGACGAAGTAATCGCCAAGGCGGGGCGCATCGACATGCTGGTGAACAATGCCGGCTTCAACTTGATCGGCCCGCTCGCCGAAGTTCCCCTCGAGAGCGTCCGCAAGCTGTTCGAAACCAACCTCACGGGCCTGCTCGCGGCCAGCCAGGTCGTGATTCCCCACATGGCCAAGCAGCGCCACGGACGCATCGTGAACCTGGGTAGCGTGGTGGGCCTGTTGCCGACACCCTTCGCGGGGCCTTACTGCGCCACCAAGGCCGCCGTCCACATGCTGAGCGACGTGCTGCGCATGGAGTGCGCGCCCTTCGGTATCGACGTCATCGTGGTGCAGCCGGGCGGGGTGCGCTCGAGCATCGCGGACACAGCCTCACAGGGGCTCGAGCGCTACGCCCACGAGGGCTCGCTCTACCAACCCGTGCACGGCTACATCCACAAGCGCGCCCAGGCCTCGCAGGACCGCGCCATGGAGGCCGAGGAGTTCGCCGAGCGCGTGGCCACGGCCATCCTGGCGGATCAGGCGCCACGCAAGGTGCGGGAAGGCCGCGGCGCGCGTGTGTACCCGGCACTGAGTCGGTTGCCGGGCAAGCTGCGCGATCGTGCGTTGCAGAAGCGCTTTGGTTTGGAAGAGCTCGCGACGGCGTTGGCCCCGACCGAGCGCGGTAAGTGAACGGATAACACGATGGCCGGTGGCAGCCTGATCGCACTCATCGACGACATCGCCAGCATTCTGGACGACGTCGCCCTCCTCACCAAGGTCGCCACCAAGAAGACGGCGGGCGTGCTCGGTGACGACCTTGCGCTGAACGCGCAGCAGGTGTCCGGCGTGAAAGCCGAGCGCGAGCTGCCCGTTGTGTGGGCAGTGGCCAAGGGTTCCGCGCGCAACAAGGCCATCCTGGTGCCGGTGGCGCTCGCCATCAGCGCGCTGGCGCCATGGGCCGTGGTTCCGCTCTTGATGTTCGGCGGCGCCTATCTGTGCTTCGAGGGCTGCGAGAAACTCGCACACAAGCTCTTGCACCCCGAGGAGGAAGACGCCGAAGACGCCGAGCTCGTCAAAAAGGTCAACGATCCGAACACGGATCTGGTGGCGCTCGAGAAGGACAAGATCAAGGGTGCCATCCGCACCGACTTCATCCTTTCCGCAGAGATCGTCACCATCGCGCTCGGCACCGTGGCCAGCGCGCCGTTCCCCACCCAGGTCAGCGTGCTGGTCGGCATCTCCGCCCTGATGACGGCGGGCGTGTACGGCATCGTGGCATCCATCGTGAAGCTCGACGACCTGGGTTTCTTTTTGTACTGGCACGGCAAAGAGCGCGGCCGCAGCTTGCTCGGACGCCTCGAGGTGGGCGCGGGTGCGGCCATCTTGCGCACGGCTCCCTACCTCATGAAGGGACTCTCGATCGCGGGCACCGCGGCCATGTTCATGGTGGGCGGCGGTATTCTGGCTCACGGCATTCCCGGTGCCGAGCCCTGGTTCCACGGCCTGGTGGATCACGTGCGAGGCGTGGAAAACGTGGGCGGATTGTTGGCCCTGGTCCTGCCCACGGTGCTCCAGGTCGGGCTTGGCATCGCGGTCGGTACCGTGGCCGTGCTCGGCATGATGCTGTTTCAGCGGGTACGGGGATCCAAGTAGAATCAGGACATGATCGAGCTCGCCGCCGACGCACGTATCGGAGTCATCGGCGACGTGCACGCGGAGGACGAGCGCCTGGCGGAGGTGCTCGACTTCCTCTCGGGCTGCGGTGTGCAGGGCATCCTGTGCACGGGCGACATCGCCGATGGCAGCGGCTCGGTGTCGCGCTGTTGCCAGCTGTTGGCCGCGGCCGGTGTGTACACGGTGCGCGGCAACCATGATCGCTGGCTGTTGGATCGCGAGATGCGCACGCTGCCCGACGCCACCCACCCGGACGACCTCAGCCGATCGGCGCGGACGTATCTCGAAGCCTTGCCCGCCGTGCTGCGCTTCGGCACTTCGCTGGGAACGCTTCTGCTGTGTCACGGACTGGGCGAAAACGACATGGCCCGGGTGAATCCCGACGACCGCGGCTACGCGCTGCAGAGCAACGACGAGCTGCAAGCGCTCATGCGCGACCCCGGCGTGCAGCTGCTGATCAACGGGCACAGCCATCGCCCGATGGTGCGCCATTTCCCCGGACTCACCGTGATCAACGCGGGCACGCTGCACCGCGCGCACCAGCCAGGCTTCGTGATCGTGGACCTGGCGGCACACTGCGTGGAGCGCTTCGGCTGGAGCTCGCAATCGATCGCCACCAATGGTCCTCCGCTGGCCCTGAGCGAAGGCTGATCGGCGCGCCCCGTACGAGGGCCGCTTCAGCGCAAGGGGGCGAGCGGCAGTTGCGGCGTGATGATGCTCGGAACCATGGGGCTCGCCGGGTTCAGCGGGTTCGGCAACAGCGGCGTCGGTGCCTGCGCAGCCCGTAGCGCCTCCTCGCGCTCGGCGGCCTCTCGCCGCGCCACCGCCGCAGCCAGGCGTTCCGCCTCGTCGTTCTTGTCCGGCGGCCCGACGTTGCGCTCCTGGAAGATGGGCTTTTTGGTGCGCTCCGAGTTGCGCACGTGCACCACGGGAGCTTGCTCGAGGTTCCAGTAGCGCACCGAGGTCCAGCCCGGAGGTAACGGCGGCTCCAGCCAGTCGAACAAGTAGCGCGCGTCGAGCGGCGAGAGATTGGCGCAACCGTGGGACTTCACGGCGCCGAAGCGATCGTGCCAGTAGGCCGCGTGCAGCGCGTTGTGGGCCTGGAAGAACATGACCCAGGGCACGCGGTTCACGTAGTAGGGAGCGTCGTCGTAGGCCTGGGACTTCATGGTGATGGCCGTGGCCTTGCCCCACACCGGATAGTTGCCGCGCGGCGTGTGATTGGGCTCCCGACCCGACGACGTGAGCGTGGCGTAGACGGGCAGCTCTCCCGCGTAGGCCACCACCACTTGCTCCCCCAAGTCCACGTCGATCCACTGCGTGTGCAGGCCCGCCTCCGGCGGCCGCGCGCTCTTGCGCACCTCGTTGAGTTGGACCGCCTTCATGAAGCGCCCCTCGCCGATTTGCACCCAGCGATCGCGCCCCTCGCCTTGCTCGCCCACGATGTCCACACGCGTGCGGCGTGGCAGCTCCTCGAGCTTCTTGCCCTTGGGCGCGTCGTACACGGGCGCCTTGTGCGGCGTGACCCAGGCGAAGGGGAAGTGTTCGCTGGGCGAGAGCTGTACGCCTTGCCACTCCGAGAACTTCTTGAGCCCGAAGGTTCCTTCCGTGGGCAGGATCTTGCCGTCGATGGTGATGAAGTATTTGACCCCCTCGAACTCCAACGTGGACGGGGGCGGCGCGAGCGCGATGGTGTCGCCGCGACCGAGCTGTCGCTCCGGCTCCTCGTGGGCCATCAGCGACTGCTCCGAGGCCCACATCGGCAGGAAGCTGCCCTCCTCCACCGTGACCATCACGTAGACGTAGGGAACCGACGAGCCCGGCACCAGGTTCAGCACCGACTCGCGCGTGGGCGGCAGGTCGGTGGGCTCGGAGTCCGCCGAGCACAGCCAACCGAAGGGCTCGAGCGCGTAGTAGATGGAGGTGGCGCAGTAGGGAGCGAAGGAAAACTCGACCTGGCCGCGCACCCGCACGCGCGTGCCCCGCGCGATGTTGCCCACCAGCGGCGCGGTGTACACCGGACGCGCAAAGACGTTGGCGTCCCAATCACCGTTCTCCGGCAGAACCTCCACCGTGGTGACGGGTGCCCTGCCGATAGGAGGCTCCGCCTCGAGGACCGGCGCAACGTAGGGCCGAATCGGCGTTGGCTTGGCGGGCTTGAGCTGAAGGCCGAACAGGCCCCACAAGAGCGCGAGTAACATCCCGCCCAGTCTATCACTGTCCTGGGCCGAACGCGCTCAGCCGAGCGGCATGATCAGACACGTGGTGGTGGCGTGTGCATACAGCTTCTGGTCGTTGACACCCACCAGGCGCCCCTCCGCCGTGGCCACCTTGGAGCCCGCGTGCACGATCTTCCCCTCGGCCCGCACCGGGCCGGTGCTTGCGAGTAACGCCCGGGTGAAGTTGAGCTTCAGCTCGAGCGTGGTGTAGGTGGTGCCAGCAGGCAGCGTCGAATGCACGGCGCAGCCCACCACCGAGTCCAGCAAGGTGGCCGCGTAGCCTCCGTGCACGCTGCCGAGCGGGTTGTAGGCCCACTCCTTGGGCGTGCCCTCCGCCACGACCCGCCCATGCTCGACGTGCACCAGGGTGTAGTCGAGGGTCTGCATGATGGGCGGCGGCGCGAGCTCACCCGCGATCATGCGCTGCAGGAGCTCGAGCCCCGTGAGCTTGACCAGATCCGACTTCACGTAGCGCAAGGGATGATATTCGTAGCTGCGGGTTTCGGTGGGGAAGGTCATGACGGCAGTGTTCGGCCGAGGCCATGCATTCGCCAGCATCGACTTTGAAATCGTATGATTCATATTTGAATGGATGCTGGACTGGAACGGGTACCGGGTGCTGCTGTCGGTGGTCGAGCAAGGCTCGTTTTCGGCGGCGGCACGCCACACGGGCATGAGTCAGCCCACGGTGAGCCGCCACATCGCGGCCCTCGAGCGGACGCTGGGAGTACGCCTGGTGCTGCGGCGCAAGCGCGGGGTGGCGCTGACACCCGCAGGAGAGCAAATGATGGAGGACGTGCGGCGCATGGCCCAGGCCGCCCAGGCCGCCTCGCTGCACGGTGCCCACGACACCAAGGAGGTCGACGGCGTGGTGCGCATTTCCTGCTCGGAGACGCTGGGCACCCTGTGGCTCCCCCACCGCCTGCGCTTCCTGCGTGAGCGCCACCCGCGTCTGCGCCTCGACGTCTCCATCGACAACGCCATCGTGGACCTCTCCAAGCGTGAAGCCGATATCGCGCTGCGCCTGTCGCGCCCCAAGCAGCCTGGCCTCGTCGCGCGCAAGTTCGGCGCCCTGGGCTTCGGCTTGTTTGCCTCCCCAGGCTACCTCGACGCACGTGGCACACCGCGGCGTCTGCAGGATCTCGCCAAACACGACGTGATCGGCCTGGTCGCCGGGGGCCCCGTACCGAAGGCGATGCAGTGGCTGCGTCAGTTGGTGCCCGCCGAGCGCTTCGTGCTGTCGGCCAACACGCTGCTCGCGCAGCAGGAAGCAGCCCGCGCGGGCTGGGGCATCGCGCTCGCCCCGGCGCACCTGCTCGAGGGCGATCCGCGCTTGCGTCGCGTGCTGCCGCGCGCCAAGCCTCCGAGCCTCGATCTGTGGCTCGTCACCCACGAAGACGTGCGCAGGAGCGCGCGCGTGTCCGTGGTGGTCCAGGCGTTGGCGAGCACGCTCAGTCACGAGCGCATCGGTCTCAGCGGCGGCACGGGCGGGTGATCTGGGGACTACCCGATCGACGATTCGACGTCGTCCTCACGTGCTTGATGCCTTCTTCCCGCGAAAGACGCAAACCTCAACTTCTACCCATCAATCTCAGAACCAGGCGACGCCACACTGGTGACGTTGACAGGTGATGGCGATGAGCATGTTGCCCCCTAACGAGAAGCCCCCGACGCGGCCGGGGGTCCCGGACTGCAACGCACCAGCGTGCACGAACGCCAAGAGGGAGCTCGACGAGGCTCGCGCCGCGTTCACGACAGTCTGCAATCGACTGAGCAGTGTCACGAGCATCGTGAGATTTCTGCGGTCGATCATCAGCGCGCCTTTTTGGATCGTCATCGTGGTCCTCATCGTCGCGATCGTGGCCAGCATCTTCGGCATCTGGTTCATTGCCGTCGTGCTTTGGGCGCTCATTTTCATGTACTTCATCGCGTGGCTGCTCATTGAGGTCTTGATCCGCGTGCAAGCCTCCATCGGTGAAGAATTGAGCAAGCAGAAAGACGCGGTCATCGGTGCCGTGGCCGAGGTGGTGACTGCGTGCCCCGAGTCTTGTCGTGGCGACCTTTCGCCTCCGACATGTGCCGGGGCGGGGCCGTAGCAGGCCCTTGCCGTTCGAGCGTAACCTCAGCACTCGGCCCCCTGGGCGTGGCCGGAAATCGAGGAAGACCTCGAGATGGGCGGTCCCTACAACCCCGTATTGACCCGCACCGTCCCATAGGGCGTGCCGATCTCTGCCCGAACCGTTGGCCACACGTCTACTCGCTCGCAATCGCGCTCGTGCGTTCTCGGATCGAAGGTGCAGCGAGTAACTTTGTGCGAGGTGAAGCTAAAGTTGAACGATGAGCCCACCGGCACCGTGCGCACGAGCTGTCCGTTGTCGAGTATCTGTACCATGCCCTGGTTGATCGCCGCTCCAGTGACCGTGTCCACTGCCGTGACGCGATACTGCGTCGACACGTTCGGGCGGGCCGGGTATGGGCTTAGCGTCGCCCGGGCCGTTCCCGCGCTGACGGGCGTCCGCAGACGCAAGAGGATGGCTACCACCTGCGCCTGCAACGTCGGATCCGACAGCGCCTCTAGATGGTTCAGCAAGTTCGTCGTGTGTGATGCCGAGAACGGTAATCGAGCGCGTGCATCGCTGACCAACAGGTCTCCCGCGCCCGGTGCGATGTCGGGAGTCGCGACTGCCAACGCGGTCGCGACAGCCATGAGCTCAGTGATCAAAGGAGTCGGCGCCGCCAGAACTGCGGGCACGAAGGTCGCGATATTGAGCGGAACGCCAACCACAACAGGGGTGCTACCCCAGTGGAAGAGTGGGAATGGTACCAATGGAAAGAAGAACGGGATCGTGCTGTCCGGCGTGTAGATATCGGCCCATAGCCGGGCAAAGTCGGTACTGATGCCGCCGAAGGTGTGATAGGTCACGCCTGCGACCGGCTCGGCCGCGGCAATCGCTGCAAGCGTTGGGTTTCCGGGAATGAGCTCGGCGCGCGACGGATTCAAGACCATGCCGGCAAGCGCGGTCGCAAGCACCGCACCGGCAGGCAGTCCCGCTCCCGTAAACGCGGTCGCGGCGCGAGTGAGCAACGTTGCGACGGTGCCGGCGATGGACGCGACTCCCGAGCCGCTGTTCGGCGAATGCAGCGTGATCAACGAGGTGAATCGCGCCAAGAACCCTGCTCCGGCGCCAGTCAGGAAGGACCGCGCGACCAACCCGCCGCGGCTGTGCGCGACAAATGCCACCCGGAAGCCCAAGAGTGGAACCCCAGCGAAGCTACCGGTCGTGAGAACCTGCGTCACAAGGAGGGTCAGCTGCAACACGTCATTGGCGATCAAGGGGCCGGACTGCGTATAGGTAATCGTGGTGAAACCCGCCGCCTTCAGCGCAGTGTTCCAGCTGGTGAGCGGGCCTGCCGGGGGATCGAGGTAGAAGCGCGCAGCCGGCAGGACCGATGGCACGAAATGCAGGCCTTCATCCTTGTAGAATGGAAACATCGCGCTGCGGTTGAAAGATAGGCCGGGGTAATTGGCGGCCGGCGCGGTCATGTCCAGGCTGTTGCCACCCATGCCGTGAAGCAAGACAACGATGGGCAGACTTGGATCCGGCGCACTGGCCGTACAGTCGATGGTGACTGAGGTTCCGTCAGTCAGCGTGATGGTGGAGGTCGGCACTAGCGCTTCTCCGCTTGTCGAACCAGCAGGACCTGGCTCCGCACCTCGACACGATCGGCACTCGCGACGGTCTCCGTCAGCGCAAGAATCACGAGCTCGTCCTCGGGTGGCAGCTCTGCAAATTGAGAAACGCTGCGCTCTCCGTCGGAACCGCCTGCGGTGATGTACGCAATTGGTTCGACTTTTCGGGGATGCTCGCGCTCAAACCGGTCGAAAAGCTGTCGAATCTCGGCCGGAAGATCGGCAACAGCGGGAGCCTTCGCTTTGCCTCGAGTGCGTTCCTCGCTGGTTCTCTCCTCGAGGTCGGGCACGGGCGAGTATCCGATCAGTAGGCCGCGGTACTCCCGCATGATCTGTCTGGCGCGGTCGCCCGAGCCTTCCCACGCCATCCCGGTCCGCTCGCTCTCGTTCGGCTTCATGGAATGCTCCTTGCCTCGGTACCTACGATTGTGGCCCAGCAGTCTGCATGGCATTTTTCGCCCGCCTGCGTGGGCGACTCTTGACCGACGTCGTGCACTTTGCGGCAGCCTGTCGCTGCACGTGAACTCCTGGATCGCCGCTAGACGTCGTGGCGTAGCAGCAGCGACTCTACGTCTGCCATGGGCGAGTCCTGAATCGCCATGGTCATTTTTCTTTGAGGCGATTCTTGAGCGCTTTTCCGTGCACGACGGCGCAGCGGCACAACTTGATCGACCTCGTCACGGCCGGCCTGATTTGCCAGGACGACCCACAAAAGACATGTTCTCGCTTCCATGCTCAAGGTCACCACCTGGAACGTCAATGGCATCCGCGCCCGCGAGGCCCAGGTCCTGCAGTGGGTCGAGCGCGAACGTCCGGACGTCCTGTGCCTGCAAGAGGTCAAGGCCTCGCGTGAACACGTGCCCGAGGCCCTCGGGGAGCTGCCGGGCTACTGGTGCTACTGGCATGGGCACAAGGGCTACTCGGGCGTGGCGCTCCATCTCTCGAAAGCAACGTTCTCGCCGCGCCCTACCTACGCCCATCCCGAGTTCGATCACGAGACGCGCATCGTGACCGCCCAGGCTGGAAACCTGCTGTTCGCCTCCATCTACGTGCCCAACGGCGGCAAGGATCTGGGCGCCAAAGTGCGCTTCCTGGATGCGCTGGATGGGTTTGCCGAGCGCGCCCAGGCTGCCGGTGAGCAGATCATCCTGTGCGGTGATCTCAACGTGACTCTCGAGGCACGCGACGTGCATCCGAGTCTGCGCAAGCCGAACCAAATCGGACAGACCCCCGAGGAGCGCGCGCAACTCCAGCGCCTGATCGGACGGGGTCTGGTCGACCTATCGCGGCAGTTCCACCCGGACGACGACGCCCTCTACACCTGGTGGGCGCCCTGGCGGAACCTACGTGAGAAGAACGTCGGCTGGCGGCTCGATTACGTGCTGTGCAGCGCGGCTCTCGCGGCCAAGGCCGTCAGCTGCACCAGCCATCGCGAGTTCGGAACCAGTGATCACGGCCCCGTGCAAGCGGTGTTCGATCTGCAGATCGAACGCGGCGCCGAGGCCGAAGACTTGGCAGAATCCAGTGTGGCGCCTACCGAGACAGGGAGCCCACACAAGCGTGGCCAGCTCTCACTGTTCTAATGCAGCCTCGCTGCAAGCCCCAGAGGCGTAGCCTCGTTGCTATGCGACGGAGGACACGATGGAAATGGTTCCATGGTGGAAGCGCACGACCGTCTACCAGATTTACCCGCGGTCCTTTGCCGACTCCAACGGTGACGGCATCGGTGACCTGGCAGGCATCATCGAGAAGCTCGACTATCTGCTGAGCCTGGGCGTCGAGACCATCTGGCTCTCGCCCTTCTACGACAGCCCGCAGGCCGACTTCGGCTACGACATCCGCGATTACTTCGACGTGGCGCCCGAGTACGGCACGCTCCAGGACGCGCGCCGCCTGATCGACGAGGTGCACACGCGCGGCATGAAGATCGTGTTCGACATGGTGCTCAACCACACCTCGGATCAGCACTCCTGGTTCGTGGAGTCCCGCAGCTCGCGCGACAACCCCAAGAGCGATTGGTACATCTGGCGCGACGGACGCGGCCCAGGCAAGCGCAAGCGGCCCAACAACTGGCAAGCCATCGTGGGCGGCAGCGGTTGGCGCTGGGACGAGACCCGCCAGCAGTTCTACTGGGCGAGCTTCTTGCCGTTTCAGCCCGACCTCAATTACCGAAACCCCGAGGTGAAGCAAGCCATGCTGGAGGTGGTGCGCCACTGGCTGCGGCAAGGCGTGGACGGCCTCAGGCTCGACATCTTCAACGCCATCTTCAAGGACGAGTCCTTCGCGAACAATCCCTTCTCACTGCGGCCCATCCCCACCGAAGACAACCCGCACGGCTTCTTCCAGCACAACGTGCACACCATCGACCATCCCGACACCATCGCGTTCGCGCACGAGCTGCGCAAGGTGGTGGACGAGTTCGGCGACCCACCGCGCTTCATGGTGGGCGAAGTGTTCGGCGATCCCGTCACCTTGCGGCGCTATTGCGGCGACGAGGCCGACGGCCTGCATCTGGTGTTCTTGTTCAAGACCCTGCGCATGCGCTTCGCTGCCAGCGACGTACGCAAGCTGGTGAGCGAGATCGAGCACGCCTTCCCGGAGCCGTACACGCCGACCTACGTGTTCGGCAATCACGACCGACCGCGGCTCTCGCACCGCCTCGACAACCACCACTACAAGGCCAAGCTCTTCGCCACGCTGCAGCTCACCGTGCGCGGCGTGCCGTTCGTCTACTACGGCGAAGAGATCGGCATGGGCCACTACGAGATCCCGCTGGTCCACGGCCTCGATCCGATCGCCGTGCGACACCGCTGGCTGCCCCAGTGGCTGGCGCGCTATCTCACGCGCTTCGGCATGCTGCTCAACCGCGACGAGTGCCGAGCCCCCATGCAGTGGCACGGCGGGCCCCACGCGGGCTTCGCGCCCGAGAGCGCCACGCCCTGGCTCGCCCTGCACCCGGCCTCGAGCGAGATTAACGTGGATGCCCAGGAGCGCGATCCGGAGTCGATCCTGCACTGCTATCGCGGCCTGCTGAGCCTGCGTAAGCAGAGCCCCGCCTTGAGCGCGGGACGGCTCGAGTTGCTCGACGAAGGAGAACGTCCCGTCAAGCTGCCGCCGCACGTGGTGGCGTATCGGCGCGTGTTCGAGTACGACGGTGATCACGCCAAGCGCGACACGGCCACGGTGTTCCTGAACTTCGGCCGCCACCCGGTCGACGTGGACATGGCAGGCGACCGCGGCAAGCGCGTGTTCTCGAACCGGCGCGCGGACATCGCGCCCTTCGGCGGCGGCTACACGCTGGCAGGCTACGAAGGTGTGGTGGTGCTGGCTTGATGGGAGCGGGCCAGGCGCGCGCGACACGCGGGCTCGCTGACTTCATTCAGCCGAGCAGGGCCCTGAGCGTGCGATCGAAGGACCAGTCCTCCATGGCGTGCATGCGGCGCTTCCAGTCGCTGTCGGCCTCGGGATGCAGGTCGAAGTACATGCCCCACCACTCCTTGGAGCCGCCCGTGAGTGTGGGTTTGGAGCGCCACGGCTTCTGCACGGTGTAGTGGATGATCTTGGCGCGTCCCTCCACGTGGGCCGCGAGGCCGGGGTGGGCGCGCAAGAACTGGTAGATGAAGTGGTGCATGTTGTAGCCCGTGGGCAGCCGGTGCCCGACTGGCAGGTGGTACCAGTCGGGGAAGAACGAGTTCAAGAAACCCTGATCGCCGCCGTCGTAGCTGCCAGAGGTGAAGAGGCGCTCCATCATGCGCTCGAAGATCAGCTCGCTCGGGTCGACCACCATGACCCCGGAGTTGAAGTGGTCGGGCAACAGGAAGTCAGGCGCGGCCGCGGGCGAGGGACGGTCGAAGAGATCGTCGATGTTCTTGATCACGATGGTGTCCGCATCGAGCAGCACCACCTTACGGAACTCGGTCAGCGCGAACGCCCGCAGCTTGGTGAAGGTGTTGGCGAAGCGAGCGAACAGCTGTTGCCCGTGCACGGTGGGATTCCGGATGGGATCGATGTCGCGGATCCACCAGCCCTGGGAGTGCAGGAGCTTGCGAGCCGAATCGGGGACGTCGGGGGTCACGAGCACGACCTTGGGTCGCGTGGTGCCGCTCAGATCGAGGGACTTCCCCAGGGCCTCCACGCCAGGCACGTATCCATCGCCGTTGCACAACGTCGTGACGTACGCGGTCTCCATCCTCGCCCCTCTTCGCTCGCGCCGCCCGAGGGCGCGCTTCGGCGTTTGCTCACGCGCGCTACGCGCGCTTCGTCCACTCCTTTGCACTGACACTCCAGAACTGGCAGTGCCACTGCGGACGACATGTGAACGGGCAGGCGGACTTTTTTCTTTGCAACCCGACGCGCGTGTCTACTTCAGCTGCGTGCGCCCGCAATCGAACGTGAGTTCGATGGGCGCGCCGTGGTCGATGACCTCGAAGTCCTCGACCTTCAACGCCGCGAGATCGCGGGGCTCGAGCAGCCCATCCCACTTGGCGGTGGTGTGGCGATCACTCTGTGCGGTCAGCGCGATTTGCCCCCCGTCGGCGTGGTACATACCGAAGCGCTGAAGCGCCCGTGCGACCGTGCGCGCGCCCTCGGATGGGAGCTGTTCGAGCGGATAGTCGCGCCGCAGCCGCAGGTGCACGCCATAGTACGGCGAGCCCGCCCCGCCCGTGGTGCGCGTGCCGTGGGTGGCCGGTGGCACGAAGCCCTCGCGCACCCGGTCGTTGGGCAAGATGAAGCGAATCGCATGCTCGATCTTGCCTGCCTTGACCTCATCGGCCGTGAACAGGAGCGGCGAAATGGGAAAGCCCGCGGCGTCCGCGCTCGAGCACTGCAACCCGCGTCCAGCGTTGGTCACCGGTTTCGACGTGTCCCAACGCGCCTGACAGCCGGAGATGAAGTTGGTCCCCTGGATGTCTGCGCGCCACAGCTCGTAGAGCGCGTGCGTGTCGGGTTGGAATACGAGCAAGTGACAGTCGCCGTCGCTCATGCACACATAGCCATCCTCGCCCTCGACGTTGCCGCTGGCCGGCACAGGCACGCTGTTGAGATCGCAGTCGGGCGTGTAGAACTCGTCGTCGTAGCCGTTGGCTTCGGTGCGCGGCGTGAACATCTTCTTGGGCGTGCTCTGATCGGCGCTCAGCACGTCGAGCGAGAAGTCGATCTGGAACACGTCTTTGTTGCCCCAGCCGCCGTGGGCGCGCAGGGCCTTGATGGTGGCGTCGGAGTTCTGGGCTTTGGGCGTGTCGTACACGTCCTGCACGAAGAAGGAGCCGCTCGGGAAGTAACGACTGGTCCCCATCGCGTGCGGGCCGCTGCCCGCGTCGTCCCCCGGCGTGGTCCCGGCGTCCGAGCCGGTCCCGTCGCCGTCGCCATCGCCTTCGTGCGTGCCATCGTCGCCCGCGTCTGTCCTCCCGTTGGACTCGGCTTTGTCGCCACAGGCGACTGTCAACAGCAGGGCAGACAAGAAAGGCAGTGTCCTCGACATGGCCGCGATTCTCACACGCTTGAACTCGAGAAGCGAGAGGCCACACTGCGCCCGATGTCGTCCCTTCCCCCGCTGCTCGAACCCGCGTTTTGGGCCTGTATCGGCGCAATTCTGCTCTGCTGGCTGTTGTCCGTGTGGACCCGTGAGTACTCCTGGGTCGACCGCCTGTGGTCCGTCATGCCACCCCTGTATGCGATCTGGTTCGCATGGGGCAGCGGGTTCGACGGGCGTACCGTGCTGATGGCCGGCCTGGCCACGCTGTGGGGCGCGCGCCTCACCTACAACTTTGCGCGCAAGGGCGGCTATCAAAAGGGCGGCGAGGACTATCGCTGGGTCGAACTGCGCAAGCGCATGAGTCCGCTGGCCTTCCAGGTGTTCAACTTCTTCTTCACCGCGTGCTTTCAGCTCCTGCTGGTGTTCGCCTTGAGCTGGCCGGCCGTCATCGCAGTCGCGCACCAGGACCAGCCGCTGGGCGCCGTCGATACGCTACTAGCATCCCTGTTCCTGGCCTGCCTGATCGGGGAGACCATCGCAGACCAACAGCAGTGGACCTTCCAGCGAGAGAAGCACGACAAGCAGGCGCGCGGTGAGCCGGTGACGCAGGGCTTCGTCACCGGCGGCCTGTTCGCCTACTCGCGACACCCGAACTTCTTCTTCGAGCAAGCCCAGTGGTGGATCTTCTATGCCATGGGAGCCTGGGCTGCGGGCGACTGGCTCAACTACACCGTCGCGGGTCCCGCCGTGCTCACCGCGCTCTTCCACGGCTCCACCAATTTCACCGAAGAGCTCTCGCTGCGAAAATATCCGGACTACGCCGGGTACCAAGCGCGCGTCTCGCGCCTCCTGCCCTGGTTTCCCAGGCCGCGCGCCGACGAGCACGGCGCGCTGGCGGAGTGAGCTCTTACTTCTTGGCGATCTTGTCGAGGCCGGGGATGGCCTTCAGCCGCGGTTCGAGGATGATCTCGATGCGACGGTTCTTTTGCTTGCCCTGGTCGTTGCCGTTGCGGGCGACCGGGTCGTACTCGCTGTAGCCCGCCGCCACCAGCTGCTCGGGCCGCAGCCCGCCCTTGACCAGGGCCTCGGTCACGTTGACCGCGCGCGTCGCCGACAGCTCCCAGTTGCTCTTGAAGCGGTCGCCGGTGACGGGAACGTTGTCGGTGTGACCTGCCACGATGAAGCGGCGGTCACGCATGCCGCGCAGGATCTTGGCCACCTCGACCAGGGACTCCTTGCCCTGATCGGTGAGGTCCGCGCTGCCCGAGGGGAACAGCACCTGGGCGGGCAGCTCCACGATCATGCGGCCGCGGCGGAAGGTCACCTGGAGCTTGCCGCTGTCGATCATGCGCTTGAGCTGCGCGGTCATGGCCTTGAACTCGGCCAGCTGCTCCTGGGCCGCTTCGCGCTCCTCGCTCAGCTCGTCGAGCTGCGTACGCAGGGCCGCGACCTCGGTATTCAGATCCGCAAGCTTGGTGTTCGCCAGCTCGAGCGCGCTGCCACGCTCATCGTTGTCCTTGGCCAATACCCGGAAGCGCTCCGAGCTGTCGTGCTCGGCCTTCTCGAGCGTGACCAGCTGGGCCTTGGTGGCGCGCAGCTCGTTGTCGGCGCGGTCACGCTGTCCTTGCGCGTCGAAGGCCAAGTAGCCGAGCGCGCCCGCAGTCGCCACGAGCAGGGCCGTGAGCCCCATCATCGCGCGCGAGCTCTTGCGCTGCTCGGCGTATGGATTGTCTGGCACGGTCTCGGGCATGTCTTGTTGACCGGCAAAACTCATGCAACCCCCTGTTTCGTGGCAGTGCGCGCAAACTCACGCGCAAGAGGTGCATGCTAACGCCTGTCCCGAGCCGTCGGCATCCGTTCTTTCGCCCTACACGAACGCCGCGTGTGCTCCTCAATCGCCTTCGTTGCGCACGATGTCCACGGCTGTCGCGGGCGATACGCGCGCGCCAGGTTCCGGAGATTGTTGCAGGATCACGAGGGGGTCACGGTCTTCGTCGAAGCGCTCGCGCACCTTCCCCATGGCCAGGCCGGATTCCTCGAGCAGCTTCTTCGCCTTCGAAAACTTAACCCGACCAACTTGGGGACCTCCACGCCGCGCAGCTCCACGGTGAGCTCCACGGTGCTCTCGGGTGAGACCGAGGCGCCCGGCGCGGGCTTGCTCGCGAGCACGATGCGATCGCCCGTATCGGGTCCGTTGACCGCACCGGCCTTGAGCCCTGCGGCCTCGAGCTCCTTGATGGCATCGGGCAGGAGTTTGCCGGTGAGCTCGGGAACCGCGACGTTGGCGGGTGGCCCGCTCGAGAGCGTCAACTCCACGGCGCCGTCGCGCGGCATCAGCGAATCCGCCAGCGGGTTCTGCGCGATGACGATGCCCGCTGGCTGAGGGCTCTCACGCCGCTCGCGCACCACGGGCCTCAGCCCGCGCGCGCCAAGCAGCTCATTGGCGGTATCGGCCGGTAGGCCGAGGATGGTGGGCACTTTGACGTTCGCGGGTGCCTGAGCGAGCGCGGGCGCGGCCGATGCCGCGGGCGGCGGTGCGCTCTGCACGAGCCCCGGGATGTGGCCTGACTGGATGCCCCACAGGACACCAAAGACCACTGCGCTCGAGGTGAAGAAGGAGGTAACGATGACCCCGAACCAACCCGGTCCGCGGTAGAGACGAAACGGATCCTCATCCATGACCAGCTTGAGTACGCCAATTACACCAGAAGCTCAAACTTGTTTGCTTGCCGTCGGGGGGGTCACGCGACCTCCCCGACCGTCGCGGCAAAGCCGCGACGGGCCCACCCCTCCGCGAGGTTCGCTTCGCTCACGTGTGCACTCAGTAGGTCTCGGCGGAGGTCACGCGACCTCCCCGCCTATCACGCGAGCCGCCGGGCGGCGTTTCGGTCACTCTTCCTGACTTTGTCGCCAGCCTGCTTGGAGGTAGGCTCGGGCCAGCTCGCGGGGTCGAAGGAGGGGTGAAGTAACCCTCGGCAAGGCCACCGCGGACGAGGTAGTCGCATGAAAAAGGGCTTGGTTCACAGCGTGATCGCGGGCAGTGCCGCGCTGGGCATCGCATGGGGTGTGGCGTCGGCGGAGCCCAAGGAGATGCCCAACGACATGACGGCCTCGCCTGCCTTTTGGCGCGGCTTTCGCCCCCTCGTCTACGCCTTCGGCGACGGCGACCCCGCACGGGCCGTGAGCTACCTGCGGGCCGGTACCAAGATCTTGCGCAGCGTGGACGCCAACCTCGACCGCGACGAGGCCACCAAGAAGTTCCAGGAAAAGGCCCAGGACTGCATGGAGGAGTTCGACCTGCGCTCCTTCTTCAAGCTGCTGCCCGAGCGTGATGGCGACTATCGATATTTCGCCTTCGCGGGCAAACCGGCCGAGAACGCCTATCGCGTGTGGGCCGCCAAAGGCAAAGACTTCGAGGTGAACGCCAAGAGCGCGCGGCGCGGCTTCGGCGAGGCCTCGGGCATGATGCGCATGCGCCAGCTCGAGAAAGACGACAGCGGACGCTACCTGGTGAACTGGCGCCAAGGCGCGGGCTTCGGCGATGTCGCCTGGCTCTCCATCGTGGCGGGCCTGCGCGATGGCGTGTCTCTGTTCGACACTCCGTCGCAGGACGCCGAGACGCCGGTCATCCTGCAGGCCGCGGAGGTCTTCCTCAAGCGCACGCAGCCCGCGCTGGGGCCCGAGGACCGCGCGGTGCTCGCCACCCTGTGGGGCAGCTTTCCGGAGGGTGCCAAGCTGCTCGCCGATGTCGCCACGGGCGACGACGTGATCAAGGGGCGCGACGCGAACACGGGTATCACCCAGGTTCACTGGCACTCGCGCTTCAACCTGGAGAAGCTCAAAGAGAACTATCCGCACCTGACTGACTACTTCAAAGACCTCGACAAGCTGGCGGCCATCAAGCTGCGCTTGCTCGACGCAGCCGGTCACACGTTGTTCGACCTCAAGGCGGACACCGCGCGCATGCAGAGCGAGATCGACGCCTTCGTGAAGGGCGGCCGCATCGTGCCGAGCCATCAGGGCACCCCGCTGCTCGACCAGACCGCGCGCTTCGAGAAAATGCGGGCCCACATCAACCTGCACTTCCAGGTGTTCCGCGTGCACATCTACGTCGACGACATGCGCGTGGAGTTCAACTTCGACGAGCACGCGACGGGTGCGGCCCTCTCGGCGCGCATCAAGCAGACACCCAAGATTCGCGTCTCGGGCGCCGCCTTCGGCCTGTTCCCCACGGGCATGCTCGACTGGTTCATCCCGGGCGACATCGAGGGACTGGCGCGCAAGCTCATGGACGTGGCCACCAAGGGCAACGAGGGACAGGGCATCGCCTTCGACTATCGCTTCGAGCGCTCGCCCAACGGACTTGCGACCCTGGACAGCAGCATCGGAGGCGAAGTCCTCGACAGCGCCTTGATTCGGTTCGCGATGGCCATCGCAGCCGAACGCGTGGTGCCCGACGAGAAGCAGCTCGACGACATCAAGCGCCTCGGCGTGGCCTACCGCGACGCCTTCGACGCCGACGTCGTGCGCTTCGGCAAACACGGCAAGTTGCCGACCTACCCTGCCCCGACTGCAGAGCCGGCACGTTGACCTCGACTTGGTCGGGGACGTGAACCTAACGTGAACCTTGACGGCGACGCGTACGTGAGCGTCAAGACGTTGTGTTCGTCAATCGCGAGAGCGGCCACGCACACCGTCGCCGTCGCCGTCAAAGTCCACGTAAAGTCCACGTCGACCACCCCCCTCAGGCTCAGCAAGCGTCCGTCAGCTCCCCCCTGCGCATCCGACTCCGCTGGTAGTACATGGTGCCGTGATTCACCGGGATGATGCCGACGCCTGGGCAGTCGAGGTCGATGATCACCATGAGCAGTGCGCTGAGCATGACGGACAGCACGAACCACATGCCCAGGCGCTGGCAGCGCGCCGAGCTCCCGAACATCGGGGTTGCGACGCGCGAAAGCGAGCTTTATAGGGGCCCAATGAGTTCTTTGGGAGTCACCGAAGCCGTTCGTTCGCGCCGCTCCGTGCGAGCCTTCCTGGACAAGCCCGTGCCGCTCACCTTGCTGCGCGAGGCGCTCGAGCTGGCAGCGCGCGCGCCGTCGGGCGGGAACCTCCAACCCTGGTGGATCCACGTCGTCGCGGGGGCAAGGCTCGAGGAGCTGCGCGGCGTCATGCGAGAGCGCGTGCTGACAGAGGGACCAGATCCCGCCGAGTACGAGATCTATCCCGCCAACCTCTGGGAGCCCTATCGCTCGCGACGCTACGACATCGGCGAGCTCATGTACGCCGCCCTCGGCATCGAGCGCAACGACAAGCTGAAGCGGCTCGAGCGCTTCGCTCAGAACTATCAGCTCTTCGGGGCCCCGGTGGGATTGTTCTGCTTCATCGAGCGACGCATGGGCGCGCCCCAGTGGTCCGACCTCGGCATGTACCTGCAGACCCTGATGTTGCTGCTCAGGGAGCGCGGCGTGGACAGCTGCGCGCAAGAGGCCTGGTCGGCGTACCACCGCGTGGTCGGCGACTTCGTCGGGAGCCCTCCCGAGCGCATGTTGTTCTGCGGAATGGCCATCGGGTACGCCGATCCAGACGCGCCCGTGAACCACCTCAGCACGCCCCGTGCGGCGCTCGACGACTTCACCACCTTCCACGGATTTTGAGCCATGCACGAGGTCACGCTGCAGCGCGTGGAGCCGCACGAGGCTTCCATCCTGTCCAACCTGCTCGAGCTCTACTGCCACGACATGAGCGCATACTTTCCCGTCACGCTCGGTTCGGACGGACGCTTCGGCTACTCGCTCGAGCGCTACTTCACGGAGCCGCAGCGCTTTCCCTACTTCATCCTGGTCGAACGAAAGCTGGCCGGTTTCGCGCTCGCCACGCGCGGCTCGCCCGCCAGCGCCGACCCCGAGCATCTCGACGTCGCAGAGTTCTTCGTGCTGCGAAGCTTGCGCGGTCGCAACGTGGGCGAACGCGCCGCGGGCCTGCTGTGGGATCAGCTGCCCGGTCGCTGGCTGGTGCGGGTCGCTTGCGTCAATCGACCTGCGCTGGCGTTTTGGCCGCGCGCCATCGAGCGCTACACGGGCCGGCCGGCCACGTCTCGCAAGTTCACGCAAAACCAAATCGAGCGCGACGTGTTCGAATTCGACTCGGTGATCCGCGGCTAGTCAGCTGCAGCCCTCGGCGTCACAGGCGACCCCGGTCTCTGCTTCGGGCAGCTCGTCAGAGGCTTCGTCCCAGGCCTTGTGCAGCGCCTCCCGCAGCAGCTCCGCGGGCTGCGCACCCGACACGCCATAGCGGCCGAGCACGAAGAAAGGCACACCGCTGATGCCGTAGCGGCGGGCCTGCTCGAGGTCTGCGCGCACCTCGGCGCTGAACAGGTCGCCGGCGAGCACGCCCTGCACCTCGTCGGCCTCGAGCCCGACCTCGACCGCCAACCGCAGCAAGTCCTCGTGCATGCCGAGCCGGGCTCCCTCGCAGAAGTAGGCGCGCAGCAGGCGCTCCTTGAGCTGGGCGCCCAAGCCGCGCGCGTGGGCGAGCGCGAGCAGACGATGGGCGTCGAAGGTGTTGCCCGAGCGGATGATATCGAAGCGCATCCCGATGCCGTCGCTGGCCGCGACGTTCACCAGGCGGTCCGTCATGGCTTGAGCCTGAACCGGGGTGGTGCCGTACTTGCGCGCCAGCCGCTCGGCATGGCTCAGGGAGCCGTCGTCGACACGAGGTGCCGAAGGATCCAGCTGAAAGGCGCGGTAACGCACGCGCACGCGGTCAGCATGGGGAAAGCTTGCGAGGGCCTGCTCGAGCCTGCGCTTGCCCACGTAACACCAGGGGCAGGCGGTATCGGACCAGACCTCGACGGACAGCTGCTTGGCCATGGCGCGCAAGCTAAGGACGCGTCGCTCTCTTTTCAAGACCGGAGCAGCGCTCGCGAGGCAGAGGCGAGCGCGCCGCTCTCCCGCCGCTCAGGGCAGGTTGAGGCTGATCAACCCCTCATCGGACGGCCAATTCGGGATCCGCATGCTCACGTTGTGGGTCTCGAGCTCGATCCAGGCCGGCTCACGGGCGTCCACGAACACGTCCGAGGCAAACAGGAAGGGCACGAGCTGGGTGGCCCCGAGGTCGCTCTTCTGGTTCTGGTTCTGGTCAGACATGAACAGGCCCACCGTGGTGGTGTCCTTGCCGGCCAGCTGGTCGTTGAGCACCTCGGTGCCGTTGATCTTGAGGGACTGCCCGAGGTCGTGTCGGAACGAGCCCTGCAGATAGCGCGCCACCATGGTCACGTGGTTCGGGCCGCGCACCAGCTTGTCGGTGCTCAGGCTGGAGACCAGCGGATTCTTGGAGAAGCTCACGAAGCGCACCAGACGATTGCTGCGCCTGAAGGGCGCGAAGTACACGTGGCCGATCAACTTGTCCTGACCGTCGATGGCCTTGAACTCATACTGCTTGCCGCGGGCAAGCTTCACCGGCGCAGCCCTACCGTCGGCCCCTGGCGTGATGGTGACCACCGGCGCCCCGCGCTCGGTGGGAGAGTCTCCCATCTCGTAGACCTCGATGCGTCCATCGGTGACCGGCACGTTGTCGCCCAGAGTCTCGCCCAGGCCCTCGACGGTGATCTCGTTGTCGCCGCACTGGATCTCGGTGTACTGCGGGGGCTTACCCAGCAGGTACTTGTACATCTCGACGAAGGCCGGGGTGCTCGAGGCGCAATCGACGTGGTCCTCGTTGGCCATCAGCGTGACCGTGGACTCGGCACCTGGTGCGTGGTGAGGCATCGCGTTGAGGTCGTTGGTCGACGAGAGGCTCAGCGCGTGGACGCCCGCCGGGACCGCGGTCTCGCCCGACACGTTGATGTAGTGCGCCACCTTGGCCGCCCGGCCGGGGTCGCTCAGGTAGTTGATGCAATGCCCGGTGCCCTGCGAGTGCCCCACCAGCTCCACCTGGGTCTGCCCCGGGGTCTTGGCCAGGATCTCGTTCACCACGGCGTCGATCTTCGCGACGACCTCCTCGCCCTGGTTGGGATTGATCAGAATCCACCGAGTTGTACTCGACCGCCACGATGCGATCCTGACAGTAGCCGTTGCTGCCGAAGAGCATGGCTGGGTGGGCGAACTGATCCCCGGAGCCGAGCGTGCCGTGCACGAACACGATGGGGGGCAGGGTCTTGTCGCAGGCGTCGTCCGAGACCACCACGTCGCACTTCTCCGGCAGCGTGCTGCCCTCGCTGGGCGTCTTGTCATCCGACCCGCAGCCCACCGCGAGCGCCGCCAGCGTCAGCAGCCACATCCTCTTCTTCGCACCGTTCATTTCAAGCATTGGTTCTCCGAGGCTCTGCAAAATTGCCGCATCAACGTAGCGGTCGGTTGGCGCGTGCATCATAGGGACAAGCGGGGCCCCGCGGCACTCTCCCAGCTTGCCAAGTGCTTGACCCGCGGAGTCACGCCCCCGTCGCCACAGCTTGCGAGGCTTCTCACCGAATCGTGGCGGGCCTGCGATGGGCCGCAGCTAGGTCTTCGAAATGTCCCTCCAAACCTGACGGGACATGAGGAGTGTTACCGCAATGACCAGCCGTCATCTTTGGCCCTGCCTGGGAGCGGGGCTGCTGAGCGCCATGAGCGCCGTGGCCTCTCCCGCCCTCGCGGACGGCCCGCTATCGCGGGCGATTGACCTGTTCGAACGCCTCGAGAAGACGCAGTTCGCCGTGATCGGCGACACGCCCTACCGCGACACGGACATCCCGATGCTCGACGAGGTGCTGCGCGAGATCAACGCCTCGGGCATGGAGTTCACCGTGCACAACGGCGACATCAAGAGCGGCAGCTCCCTGTGCTCCGACGACTTGTTCCAGGTGCGCTTCAACCAGCTCCAGCAGCTGCGACGTCCCCTGGTCTACACGCCTGGCGACAACGAGTGGACCGACTGCCACCGCCCGGCCGCCGGCGGCTACCAGCCCCTCGAGCGCCTGGCCAAGATCCGCTCGCTGTTCTTCGCCAACCCCAACTTCACCACGGGCAAGCTGCCCATGCGCGTGCGCAGCCAGAGCAGCGACCCCGCCTACGCGACCTTCGTGGAAAACGCGCTGTTCGTGAAGAACGACATCGTGTTCGCCACGGTGCACGTGGTGGGCAGCAACAACAACAGGGCGACTTGGAGCGGCATCGGCGAGACCGCCGCCGCCCCGCGTCAGGATCGCCTGGCCGAGGTCGCGGCGCGCACCGCCGCCGCGCTCGCGTGGATCGACAAGGCCTTCGACGAAGCGGAGGCGCGCGGCGCAGCGGGCGTGTTCCTGGCCATGCAGGCCAACCCGGCCTTCGAGTCCGCGCAGGGTTCGCCCGAACGCCTGGGCTTCGACGAGATCGTCCAGCGCATCTCGGATCGCACGGTAGCCTTCGCGCGCCCGGTGCTCGTGGCCCACGGCGACAGCCACTACTTCCGCTATGACAAGCCCCTGATCGCCCCCACCCTCTCGGTGGGACCGCGCCGCCTCGAGGACTTCGCGCGCCTCGAAAATTTCGGCGACACCGACGTGCACTGGGTGGAGGTCGTCGCCGACCCCAAGACGCCCGAGGTGTTCCGCATCGTGGCGCACATCGTCCAGAGCAATCGCTTCGAGCGCTGAGATCACGCCTGCACGAAGCCAGGTGACGCAAATGTCACGCGCACGTCGGACGGGAGCCGTCTTTCGACACTAGACCCGGCTCCATGTCCGACTCCTTGCGAAACCACGTCGTACTCATCACGGGCGCCACCAGCGGCATCGGCCTCGTCGCCACGCGCTCGCTGCTGGCACGGGGCGCCAGGGTCTTCGCGACCTATCGCTCGGGCGCCAAGGCCAACCAGGTGTTCGCCGATCTGCCCCGCGAGGACTCGGAGCGCCTGAGCGTCTTGCCCCTCGAGCTGGGCGACTTCGACTCGGTGCAGGCCTGCGCCGAGCGGTTCCTCGCCACGGGTCTGCCGCTGCACGTCCTGGTCAACAACGCGGGTCTGGCCGGCGTCCGTGGGCGCACCTCCTCGGGCTTCGAGTCCGCCTTCGGGGTCAACCACGTCGGCCACTTCCTGCTCACTCGGCTGCTCCTGGATCGCCTGCTCGCTTCCGCCCCCGCGCGCATCGTCAACGTGGGCAGCCGCGCCCATCGCCGGGTGCAGGGTATCGACTTCGCGCGCGTCACCGAGCCCACCCGCTCCCTGACGGGCATCCACGAGTACAACGTCTCCAAGCTGGCCAACTTGTTGTTCAGCGCCGAGCTCGGTCGCCGCCTGGCGGGCACCGGTGTCCACACCTACGCGCTCCACCCCGGCGTGGTCGATACGCCGTTCTGGCGCGCCGTGCCGGCCGTGGTGCGGCCCCTGCTCAAGCTGCGCGGCATGATCTCCCCCGAAGCCGGCGCGCGCACCCTGCTCCACTGCGTCGGCGCCCCCGAACTCGCGCAGGAGAGCGGCCTCTACTACGCGGATTGCCAGGTCGCTACGCCCACGACGGTCGCCCGAGACGGTGAGCTCGCCAGCCTATTGTGGCAACGCTCGGTGGCCTGGGTACGCCCTGCCCTGGGCCCCATTCCTGCCCAGGCAGTTTGGGATCCAGTTGGACCGTAGTATCTTGGTGGGGTGCACGTTCAAGGCACCTGTCATGTGTATCAAGCCATCGACTTGGGCTTTGCCATCGACCTCGCACGCGCCGAGCGGCTGCTCTCGGTGGACCCCATTCAACAGAACTTCAAGCGTCCGCGCAGAGCCACCGAGGCCGCGCAGCTGCAGCGCCACTCCTTGCGGGTCGCCCAGAGCGGCTTCCCGGTCCAGATCGGCAACTTCCGCACCGAGGGGCCCGTCGAGATCGTGCTCTGGGAATTCGGCGCCGCCACCATCGGCTACCAGATTCCCATCGACGGCACGCTGGCAGACCTGGTCCCGCTCTCCGATCAACTCTGGGACCATGGCGAGCTAATCGGCGACGCGCGGCGCCGGGCCGAGCACTTACTCATCACCATCCGCGAAGCGGTGGACAAGCCACGCCTCGGGGAGCGCATCGAGGACTACGTGGTGTTCGAGCTGCGTTTGCCCGAGCGCGCGCCGGTGAATGGCCTGTGGACGGCCCACGCGGCGACCACGGCGAGCATCCTGCGCGCGGAGCCGGGCCCCCTCTCCGAGCAGGAGATCGCCGAGGCGCTCAGCCTGCGCTGCGCTTACCTGCCCGACGAAGTGGCCCTGATCGACTGGTTCGCTGCCTTGCTGGTGGGCGACGACATGGAAGACGAGCGGCTGGTGCTCGAGCTGACCGTGGCGGAGCTGCTCGAGCTGCGCACCTTGGACGATCAACTCGATCGCGGCGTGGACGCTGCCTACAACGTGCTCACGCGCAAGCGCAGTTGGCTCTCCTCGCTGTGGATGCGCGGCCCGGACCTGGCGGAGATCTCCCAGCTGCAGGCCGATGCGGCCGTGCTCTTCGAGGGCGTCGACAATGCCCTCAAGCTGCTCGGCGACCAATACCTGGCGCGCCTTTACCACGTGGCCTCCGAGCGCTTTCACCTGCCGCAATGGGATACGGCCATCGAGCGCAAACTGAGGTTGCTCGACGGCATCTACGAGAAGCTCGCCACTCGCGCCTCGAGTCGCCGCTTCGAGCTGCTGGAGGTGGTGATCATCGTGCTGATCGCGATCTCGACCGTGGCGCCTTTCTTGCCGAAGTTCTGGCAGTGAGCTGCGCCTCGAGCACGCTGCGCTCCTGGCCCCCGCGCCGCTGCACGCGCTCGGCCCCGCCAAGCTGCTCGAGCACGGCCACGAGCGCCTCACGCGCCGCCCCCTGAGCGCGCGCCGAGCCCCCGGACAGCGCACGACGCTCGAGCTCGGGACCAACCTCGCTCCGAGAGACGCAGGTTACGCACTCGGGCATCCGCGCTCTCCCCGTACTCCACGTATCCCAGGGACAGCGGCTCCAGGCTCTTAGGATGCCGCCTGCTGGGTCACCCCCAGCAGCTGCGCCAGCTGGCTCACGCCGCACGCGCTGTTCCCCACCTTTCGAGACGGCAAGGTCTGCGAGCTACGCGACTACGACTGCTTCGAGCCCTTCCAGAGATTGCGGTCCGCCGACGTGGAGGGCGCGGACACCGCTCCAGTCCAGTAACCTCCAACACGCCGTGAGACGCTGCGCGAGTAGTTCGCTCCGTGACGCGCAGCATGGCCACAAACTTGCAGCGACGCTCCGTCACAGCGCGCGAAGAACCCGTGCTCGCGGGGAGATTTTGCCCCGTGGACGACACGTTTTTGTCATGATGTGAAAATCAAGCGTCGAGGAGTTCACACACATGGACCAAGTGGCGACTGGCGTGCGGATCTGGTGGATCTTTCTCTGCAGTCTGACGCTCTTCAATCTGGGCTTCTGGATCGCCTCATGTGTGACCTTCATGCGTCGACGCGTCACGGCACCGCGCGCGTACACGGCACGTTGGCCCCACGTGCTCTTGTCGCTGACGTACGTGCTCGGCTGCGGCTTCCGCTCGATCCTTCCGCGCGCCGACGTGCAGCGCATGTGTCTGTACGACTCGTTCCTCTCGAGCGTGCTGGTGGGCCGATCGGTGGCCACCATCGCCGAGCTCGCCTTCGCGGTGCAATGGGCGTTGCTCCTCTACGAGCTGTCCCAGGCCGAGCACGACCGCTTTGGAATGCGGGTCGCTCGTGTCGTGGTGCCGCTCATCTTCGTGGCCGAGATCTGTTCTTGGTACGCCGTGTTGACCACGAACTACCTGGGTAACGCGATGGAGCAGTCGATCTGGACCTTCTCGGCGGCCTTGATGACGGTGGCGCTATTTGGGCTCTGGAAGAAGACCTACGGCCAGCTGCGCGGCTTCCTCACGGTGGCGATGATCGTCTGCGTAGGCTTCGTGTGCTTCATGTGCACGGTGGACGTGCCGATGTACCTCACGCGCTTCCAGGCAGACCTCGCGCACGGGCGCCCGTTCCTCAGCCTCGGCGAGGGGCTGCGCGACGTCTCGGAGCGTTGGGTCGTGATCCACAGCTGGCAGGAGTGGCGCGACGAGATCAGCTGGATGTCGCTCTACTTCAGCGTCGCCGTGTGGGTCAGCATCTCGCTGGTGCATGCCCCCCACTCACGCCGCTCGTTCCGGAGCTCGTTGTTTGGGAAGGCTAACTCGGGTGACAAGGACGGACGCTTCTCGGAGATGGGGACGAATCCGGGGATGATCAAGAATTGAGGCTGACTGCGGCGTAGTAGTTGCGGCCCGTCGCCGTCGCCGTTGACCCACCATCTCCAACCGTTGACGACTCCCTCTCCTCCTCACGTCATCATCATCAGTCCCACTTCCCCACTTCCTTCGCATACTGCCCCTGGGTCCTCTCCACCTGCTTGCGCAGTCCGACCAGGGTGTCGTAGGGCACGGCTTGCGAGGCGTTGCGCACGGCCCACTCGGGGTGGTTGCCGCCGGGGTCCACGCGCATCAACAGCTCCACGAAGGTGCTGGCGTCATCCATCTTGCGCAGCGAGAAGACGGTTTCGCACTGCTTGATGCGCACGACCTTGGGCACCTCGGCCTTCTCCCCGGGCAGGCACACCAGGCGTACGCGGAACTCCTGTCCTGGCTTCACGACTTCCACGGTCCGCTTCATCACCAGGTCGCGGTCGCGCACGGGCCAGGTCTGATCGGAGCGCGAGTAGACGATCTCGGTCTTGTCGTCGATGCTGCGCAGCACGTGCGCTTCGGCCACGTCTTTGGCCCACTCCTTGGAACGTGCATCGTCGAGCACCACGGCCAGGACCTGCAGCACCGAGCCCTGCACCTTGCCCGTGCCACGATAGGCTGGGATCGCCCGGCCAGGCTCTTCCTTCTCGCTGACCGAGATGCCGCTCTTCTTCTCGATCTCTTGCCAGCCAGTGTCTTCTGCCCAGGCGGCGGAGCCGACGAGCGAACTCGTGGCAAGCACGCCCGAGAGGATGAGAGGGATTCTTGCGCTTCGCATACTCATCACTATGCAGGGCCCCGATTGGGGAGCCAGCACGACCTCGCGGGCGGACAAAAACGACACAGAGGGCGCCGCGCTACGCCGCGCGTTTTCGGGCGCTTGTGGCGTATTGGATGGGCCTGCTCCGACTCAGCGCTCGATGATCACCTCGACGCGGCGACTGCCGGCATTGGTGTTCTGCGGGTTGGCCACGCCTCGGCCCACCATCTCGATGCGCTCGGCCGCGATGCCGTGGGACATCAGGTACTCCCTCACTGCATTGGCGCGTGACTCCGAGAGCTCCTGGTTCATGACCTGGTCGCCGCGTGGGTCGGCATAGCCGCGCAGGCGCACCTTCGCCTCGGGATGCTGGGTCAGCGTCGCCACCACCTGGTGCAGCACGGGACGGTTCAGGGGTCGGCTCGAGCTGGTTTCGAAATGCACCACGCGAGTCTCGGGCTCGAGGCGGGCCGCGACGGGCTCTGCAGCGGGCGCCGGGGGCTCGGCGACGGGCGCCACTGGCGCCACAGCGTGCACGGAAGGCGCGGGCGGGGTCTGGACGGCCTCGCGGACTTCGATGGCCTCCTCCACCTGTGGCCGCTGTACGGCCTCGGGCCGCTGCAATTCGGTCGGGGGTGCGACTGGAAGACTCGTTGGTGCGACCGGAAGGCTCGGTGGCGCAGTGACCACGGTGCGCACAGGACGCTCGGGTCGATCGCGGCCCATGCGCATCAGGCTGAACAGCCCAAAGAGCGCGATCGGCAGGAGCAACCACCAGAGCCCGCTCGAGCGGCGCTCGGGCGCGACCGCCGTGCGGCGCGTTAGCTCTGGCGTGCGGCGCACCTCACCGGGCAAGGGCGGCGGCACGGGCGCAGGCGGCACGATCTCGGGCGTGTCGTAGGCATGGGTCTCGAAGGCGCGCTCCGAGTAGAAGACCTTCTGCCCATGCGCCTTGGCCGCCTCTTCGGTGCGCCCGAACAGGGCGCTCAATCCGCTCGGCAAGAGCCCCGAAGCTTTCCTGCCTTCCTCGCTCAGTAGGCGCGACAGTCCGCGCGCGTCGAGCGACCGCGACTGGCTCTCGCGCTGCAGCGCGCCGAGCACGATGGGTGCCGCGATGCCGAGCAACGTGGTGGCCGATGAACGACTCACGCCGCTGGTTCCCGCGAGCGAATCGAGGATGCCGTCGAGTTTGCCGCCGAAGAGCCGGCCGAGAAAGCCGCTGCTCGACTGCGTGAGCCTGTGCGTGGCGGCTGGATCGCGCACCAACGAGCCGAGCTCGCTGGCCTCGACGTGGGGGAAGTCCCCGCCCTTCAGCGTCCCGAGCAACTCGGACGCCTTCTGCTCCGAAGAGAACTGCGAGGCCAATCCGGCCATCGACAGTGGCAGCGCGCTCTCGAGGCCCTTGCGGGTCGCGCTCTGACTCTCGTGCATCTGAGAGCTCAGGCGCTCCACCGAGTCGCCCTTCAACGCGAGCCCCATGATGTCCATCATGCTCTCCATCCGAGCACCTCCTCCTTTGCGTCCCTTCCACCCTGCCGCCCTTCGAGCGGCCTCGCAAAGGAGCAGTGCGCCAGCTGCCCGAACGCGCAGCGCGCACATGACGACCTGCCGTCTCTTCGAGAGCGTGCGCAGGCGCGCAGACTGCGCTCACTTGTCAGCAGACGCGCGAAAAAGCGTGGGGCACGTCGCTCACGCGGACATCGCATACGGGACAGCACCCGCGAGCGACGCAAGGTCTGCTCGAGTGCTCCGTAGAGCCCGAGGATGTCCTAGCGGGCCTGAGCGCGAGCGGTGCCGAACGCGAGCTCGCGCCGGGCCAGCGCGAGCAGCTCGCCGCTGCTCTCCAGCAACTCGAAGCGCCCGCCGACAGCCAGGTTCACCGTGCGCACGGCCAGGGAGATCAGCGGAGAGCGCACCCCGATCGCGACGCGGCGCACCTTGCGGAAGGTGGACACGGACCAGGTCGACATCCGGGTGTGAACGCTGATTTCATAGCTCTCGACCTCGAACAGGTCGTGGATGATCGCGACCTCCCGGGGTCGCTCTCGAATCGCGTCCTCCACGGCCGCGATGATGCTCTCGGCGTGCTCCGACACCATGCGCCCCGAGGCCTGAGAGAACACCAGTCCGGGTCGAGCGGTCCAGAGGCGAACGCAGCCGTCGGGGGCCTCGACGACCTTGGACGGCGTCACACCGAGCTCGGTCAACATGCATCGAGGGTATCAAAACGCTCAGGCGACGTGCACAGATTCAGGCGAATTTCGTCGGGTGGGCCGCGCGCCGCCGGGGTAGCTGGCCGCCACACATCGACAGGAAGACTCAGGCTCGGACGAGACGCAGTAAGGTGCTGTTGCGCACGGAGTCCGCAAGCAGGAAGGGCGGATCCGAGTCGGGCTTTCCCTGCAGGGCCCGGCGCACCCGGAAGCTGGCGAGGGCGCAGGTCCACGCCAGGTCTGCCAGCACCGCGTAGACCGTGCCGTGGTTCTTCACGAAGTAGCGGTGCCGCGAGTCGAACACGTACTGCGGCCGGCGCTTGGGCGGCCCGGTGCGATCCGTCACCCCGGTGCTCTGTCCCGCGATGTGCATGACGCGACTGTCGGGCACGTACCAGCAGGGCCAACCAGCTCGCTTGGCGCGCAGACAGAAGTCGGTCTCCTCGTAGTAGAGGAAGAACTCCTCGTCCATCAGTCCGATACTCTCGAACACATCGCGCCGAATCATCATGCTGGCACCGGGCAGCCAGTCCACGCGCTCGGCCCGATCTCCCATCTTCACGGGGACCTCCCAGCGGCTGAGCATGCGGGTGAGGGGCCCGAGCCGCGCGCCCCCCTCCAGCTCGCCCAACACACTGGGGAACCGAAACGCGGTGGACCACAGGCTGCCATCTGGGTTCTCCAGGCAGCTCCCCGCGATGCCCACGCGCGGGTGCGCGTCCATGAACGCCGCCAACTCCGAGAGCGCGCCCGGACGCACCTGACAGTCCGGATTGAGCAGCATGAACAGACCTGGCGCGCGCGCCTGGCTGAGCGCCTCGCGAATGGGAAGGTTGTTCCCGTAGGCGTAGCCGCCATTGCGCGGCGCCTCGATGCAAACCGCCCAGCCGGTGAAGCCGTCGTCCACGATGGCCGCCGCGATACGCTCCCTGGAGCCGTCGGCCGAGTCGTTGTCGACCACCACCGTGCGCAGCCCTGGCATCGACGCGGCCTCGCCGGACAACGAGCGCAGGCAATCGATGCTGAGCGCCGCGGTGCGGTAGTTCACGATCACGACCAGCACCTCACACCCGGGCAACAAGGGTCGCAGGGGCTGCAAGGGATCCTGGGAAGTGCGTTTCATGGGTTTCCTCTCCTCTCGAGGGCGGGCGTTCACAGGTGCGCCGAGTCGCGGGCATCCGCGGCTTGCGTCGGTGCGGCACCGAGGTCCTTGGTCTTGGCGTCGATGCGCGCCTGGACGAGCCGCGCGAGCTCCTCGACGTCGGGCTCCTGGAGCATGCTCGAATGTCCCCCGCCCGCATCGAACACCTTGAGCGTCTCGACCTTGCCCTCCCAGCCGAGCAGCGGCGATGCGAAGATGTCCACGTAGGGCGTGTCGTCGATGGCGGTTCCATCGAAGCTCGGGTTCTTGTGCGTCGCGCGCAGCAAGACGACCTCGCCGCGGTAGGGTTCGGGTGTCACGAATTCGCGCTCGGCGAAGCGCAGCACCACCTGCACCGGGATTCCCCTCAGATACTCCGGCATCGTGAGGCCTCGGTCGAGGTGCCAGCGGTACATACGCATGCGGGCGTTGTTGCGGGCTCGCAAGGTGCGTGCGCTGAGCTCGTAGCTCAACACGTTGCCGCCCTTGCGGTAGGCCGTGCGCGCCAGCTCCCTGGAGCGCTCGAACAGGCCCATGGCAGGTTGCGCCGCCTCCTGTTCCAGAGCTGCCGTGAAGCGCTGTAGACGCTGCACGCTCTTGCTCTTGAGCGCCGCGTGCACGTGCGCTGCATCAAGCAACACCACCAAAGCCACGGTCTCGCCCAGTTGCTGCAGCTGGCGCGCCATCTCCAGCGCGATGAAGCCACCGATGCACAGGCCGCCCAAGTAATAGGGGCCCGTGGGCTGGGCCTTACGCACGACCGTGACGTAGTGCTGCACGACCTCGCTGAGTCGAGAATGCAACATGGGATGATCGATGGTGGAGCGCGGCTGAATGCCGTAGACCTTGCGCTCGCTCGTCAAGCGACGGCTCAAGTTCAGGTAGGGCAAGGTCTCGCCCTCCCCGTCATGCACCAGAAAGAGCGGCGGCTCGTCCCCGCCGTCGCGCAGCAGCACGAGCTCCTCGCGCAACTCGTGGGCCGGCCGTTCGAGCGCCTGCGCGAGCTTCTCCACCGTCGGATCCGTGAGCAGGGTGCTGAGCGGAAGCGCGCGCCCGAAGACTCTTTCGATCTCGACCATCAGGTCCACGCTCAAGAGCGAGTTCCCGCCCACCTCGAAGAAATTGTCACGGATGCCGATGGGACGGCCGGCGCCGATCACGTGCTCCCAGATCTTCGCCAGCCTCACCTGCTCCGGTGTGTGCGGCGGGACGAAGTCACGCAGTGCCTCGAAGTCTTCCGCCGTGGGCATGGGCAGGGCGCGCCGATCGACCTTTTGGTTGAGGTTCACCGGCAGCTTGGGCAGCGTGGCGAACACCACTGGCACCATGTAGTCGGGTAGCTTCGTACGGCACACGTCTCGCAACTGCCGCACCCGGGCCGCGGTGCTCTGGCTGCGCTCATCGAGCACCACGTAGGCCAGGAGGCTCGGCTCGCCGCCTCCAAGGTCTTTGGCCGAGACCACCGCCTCCTTCACGCCAGGCTGGGCACGCAGGGTGCTCTCGATCTCACCGGGCTCGATGCGGATGCCGCGAAGCTTGAGTTGAAAATCGCTGCGACCGAGGATTCTCGAGCTGTCCGTGCTCGTCGGAGCGCCCCAGGTCGCCAGTGCGGTAGAAGCGCTGGCCGTCGACTTCGACGAACTTCTCGCGTGTGAGGTCCTCGCGCCCCAAGTAGCCGAGCGAGACCCCCTCACCGCCGAAGTAGATCTCTCCCACCACGCCGAACGGCACCAACTGCTGGCGCGCGTCGTAGAGCCGCACCGACATGTTCTCGAAGGCGCTGCCGACCATGCTCTTGCTCACCACGCTCTCGCGCGGCACCTCGAACGTGCAGCCCATGCAGCTGATCTCGCTGCACCCGTAGATCACGAATAGCTCCGCCTGTCGAAACACGCGCTTGAGCGACTCCAGCAGATCCCCCGAGACCAGGTCTCCGCCCGAAGAGACGTGGCGCAGCCCGTCGAACAGCGTGACGTCGAGCCCCTGCTCACGCACGAAGGCCACCAACTTGCGCAGCAAGCTCGGCGAAGCATGCAGCACGGTGGTCTCACGTAGGGTGGGCACGAGCCGGCGGAAGTCGAGCACGTGTTCGCGCTCGAGCACGATCAAGCGTCCGCCCACCGCCAGGGTGGAGAACATCTCCAGCATCGTGATGCTGAAGGTGGAGCGCGCCATGGCCGGCATCACATCGCCCTCGTTGAAGCGATACTTGCGCTGAGCCGACAGCACGTAGTGGGCCAGGTTTTGGTGACTCACCATCACGCCTTTGGGCGTGCCCGTGGTGCCCGAGGTGTAGATCACGTAGGCCACCTGCGAGAGGTCGACCTCCACGGGCAGCGCGGGTGCGGCGCCCGGCGCGAAGGTCAGCAGGTGCTCGCGGTCGTCCACACACCAGATGCGCGCCACGCTCGGGACCACGGACAGCAGGGAACGCTGCGTGAGCAGGACCTGGGCCGCCGTGTCGTCCACCATCAAGCGCAGTCGTTCGATCGGATAGCTCGGATCGAGCGGGACGTAGGTCGCCCCGGCCATCAGCACCCCGAGCAAACACACCACGGTGTCGAGGCCTGGCTCGAGGCACACCGCCACGCGCGCGCCGATACCGACGCCCTCCCGCGCGAGCTGTTGGGCCAGCGCCGAGGCGTGATACATGAGCTCGCCGTAGGAAAGGCTGCGGTCGCGGAAGCTCACGGCCTTGGCCTCGGGTCGGCGCTTGGCCTGCTCCAGCACGCAGTGATGGATGGGCTTGGTGCTGCGCAGCCAGTGGGCGCCGGTCCACGCTGCGAGCTGGTGGGAGAGCTCGAGCTCCGAGAGCAGCGGCAATTGGCCCACGGTCAACTCGGGATGCTCTGCCATGGCCGCCGACAGACACTGCAGACCGCGCGCCAGGCGCTCCACCGTGGCGAGCTCGAATACTTCCTGATCGTATTCGAAGCAGGCCGAGAATCCCTCGGGAGCCGGTTCGACCACCAGGCTCAAATCCGCGGCGACGTAGCGACTCGAGAGCTCGGCGAAGTTCACCGACAGCCGCGGGTACGCCTGGATCGACGTGCGCTCGCTGCGGGTCAGCGCTTCCTCCAGACACGAGCGCAGATAGGAGACCGACGCCTCCAGCTCGAGCTCCACCACGATCTCCGTGGCACCGAGATCGGGCGCGAGCGAGATGCCCATGCGGAAGTTGGGCTCTCCGCCGTAGCGCACCAGCAGGGCGATGAAGGCCGAGAGCGCGTGGGTGCGTGGGTCGGACTCGGCCGCGGGAATGCCGAGCATGAAGGTGTGTCGCGCCAGGGCGTGCTCCTGATTCGGGGCACGCATGCGATCGGCGAAAGGCAAGGCACACCACGTAACGTCAGGCTGTCCCGCCACGCCACGCGCCAAGGTCCGGACGCCTTCCGTCGGAGTGCGCGGTAGCGCGCGCGAGCTGCCCTGCGACATCGAGAAAACGTCCTCCCGCGAAGGCGCGCAGGCGCACGCCCTTTCGCACATTCCAGAGGATGCGCCGCGGGGAGCGGCGTTGTCGAGCCCAGCGTGCGCGATGCCTCACCGCGTCGTGCGCAACAAGTTCGAAGGCGAGGCCAACGCGCGAACCGCTCGCGAGTTTGGAGGCAACGCGACTTGCTCTCGCGCATGCAGCACGGCTTGCTGCGTTCGAAAGCGACTTGGAGCGTGCGTGGCTATGAGAACATGGAATGAGTGAATGCACGGCGGTCTGCGGTCCGGGGGGAACGCGGCCGCGTTGAACGTAAGGTGCAGCGGGTGGCCGTCGCCCGCGAACACTGGTGGGAGGGAGTCGTGAGCTCGCAGAAGGAGTCGTTGGGTATTCAACGAGTAGCCTCGGTGCACATGTTCGTGCGTGACCTCGATCGCATCCGAGACCACTACATCAATCAGCTCGATTTCACGGAGACGGCGGTCAGCACACCGGAGTTCGAGGCGCGGCATCGGGCCCGCGCCAGCGTGGTGGAGGCGGGAGGCGCGCGCTTCGTCTTCATGGAGCCGCTCGGATCCAAGGGAGAAAGCTTCCAGTGGCTCGAGAAGCACCCCGAGGGTGCGGGCCGCATCGTGTTCGAAGTTTCGGACGTGGAGCGCGCCTACGCCTTGCTTGCCAAGCGGGGCGCCACGCACGTCACCGGCATGGAGCACGAGTACGTCGACGGTGGTGCCGTGGCCTGGTTCGACATCGCCACCGCGCTCGGCGACACCTTGTTCCGCTTCGTGCAGTACCAGGGCGACACGCCCATGATGCCGCTTTTGCGGCGCCACGAGGTGCCACGCGGCGGCAAGAACCGCTTCGAGGTGAGCGGCGTCGATCACCTCACGGCGAACTACCTCACGCTCAAGCCCGTGATCATGTGGCTCGAGCAAGTGATGGGATTCGAGCCCTATTGGGACGTCGAATTCCATACGCGTGACGTCAAGGCGCAGGAGCATCACGCTGGCTCGGGGCTGCGCTCGATCGTGATGTGGGACCCTCACTCCGGCGTCAAGATGGCGAACAACGAGCCCGCGGCGCCCGCCTTCAAGGCCTCACAGATCTACGTGTTCTGCGAAGATCATCGCGGCCCAGGCATCCAGCACATCGCGCTCTCGGTGCCCGACATCATCTCCACCGTGCGCGGCATGCGCGAGCGCGGCGTGGCTTTCCAGGGCACGCCCGGTGTGTACTACGATCTGCTGCCGCAGCGCCTGCATGATCTGGGCGTGCAAAAGATCGAGGAGGACGTGGAACTCCTGCGCGAGCTGCAGATCCTCGTGGACGGCAGCTCACCTGGTCACTACCTGCTCCAGATCTTCATGCGCGAGGCCGCGTTCATGTTCCGCGATCCCAAGGCTGGACCGCTCTTCATCGAGCTGGTCCAGCGCAAGGGCGACAAGGGCTTCGGCGCCGGGAACTTCAGGGCGCTGTTCGAGAGCATCGAGCGTCAGCACGAGCTCGAAGGTCGCACGGGCACCTGAGCTGCGTCGCCGCTAGCACGCGACAGGAGCGCGTGCGGTGCGGTGATCCAGCCGATACTGGATGGGAGTCTGGCTGGTCCAGCGCTTGAAGGCGCGGTGGAAGGCGCTGGGCTCGGAGAAGCCCAGGCGCTCTGCGATGTTCTTCAAGGGCGTGTCGGTCTCGGAGAGCAAGAAGAAGGCGTGATCCTTGCGGGCGTCCTCGAGCAGGTTCCACAGGGTCTGCCCCTCCTGTGAGAGCCTGCGGCGCAGGCTGCGCGCGGAGAGCCCGAGGCGCTTGGCCAACATCTGACGCCCCTTCTCGCCCAACGTGAGCTCCTCTTCCCTGAGGATCGCGCGCACGCGTAGGTGGAGGGGCTCGGAGCGCACTTCGCTGAGCAGCATGCTCTCGGCTTGCTCCTTGAGCAGCCGATGCAAGCGAACGTTGGTGAACAGCTGCTCGCGGTCGAGGAAGGAGCGGTCGAACACCAGCTCGGCAGTGTCGGTACTGAACTCCAGGGGGCACGCGAACAGCTCGTCGTAGGCCTCCACGTGGGCGGGACGCGTGTAGGGCAGGCGCACGCGCAGGGGGCCGATCTTGCGACCCAGGAAGACGCGGGCAGCGTTCAGCATCAGCGCGAAGCAGAGCTCCACCGCGAACCGAACTTGCTCACTGGCGTACTCGGGCGTGACGCGTGCATCCGCTTCGAAGTTCGGCGGGTGGTACACGAGGCGCGCCTGCAGGCCGTCTTCCTGCAGGGTGAAATGTCCCCCGGTGGCGATCAACGGCATGTAGCGCTGCACTTCCGTCAGCGCTTCGCGCAGCGTCGCGCATTGCACGAACAAGCTGCCCACGGCGCTCACCATCTGAGGAGGCACGTGGGTCCCCAGGCTGAGCCCGAGCGCGGGGTCGTTCGTGAGCCGATAGGCCGCGGCGGTCGCGAGACGCATGGTCTCACCGCTGACGTAGCCGGGGGTTTGCTCGAGGTGATCGGCCGAGAGGCCGGCCTCGCTGAGCAGTCGTTCCCTGCTGACGCCTTGGTCGCGCAGGTGAGCACAGAGTCCGCGGAATAAGAAAAGAGAGACCTGCATAAGTGGTTACCTCGAACTGACACTAGGCCCGCGTCGGCATTGACCGCGATGACCTACGCGGTTCTGCGTATTGACACATACAGCCACGCAAATGACCCCAATTGTCAGCCTTGGCCTTTGGTTGGACCAAGGACTCGGTTCTCAGCGGAAGCTCGGGTTTTCTCCGCTGCGGGTCGTCAGCAGAACGTCGCGCCGCGCCGACCATCGTCGAACACGCGGTACGCATACTGGTAGACGTCCTCGAAGCCCGACGTCTGATACAGACCACGGGCGGCCACGTTGCCGAGCTCCACAAGCAAGTACAGCTCGCGCATGGCGTCGGCGCGCGCGCTCTGCGCCAGCGCACGCAAGAGTCCCTTGCCGGCGCCCTTCCGGCGCCGATGGGGCAGCGTGAACATGGCGTAGATGCCGAGCCTGTCCTCGGACGCAATGGCGAGCGCAGCGGCGCACGCTTCGCCCTCGGCATCGCGGGCCAGCGCGAAGCGAGCGCGGGAGCCCAGTCGCGCGAGGATACCCTTGAAGACGTCGGCGCTACTCGCGAAGCGACTCTGGTGGACCGCGATCTGGAGCCACGCGGACTTGGCGTTGCTCGACACGCTGCACTCGAGGTCCTGGCCGCGACCGAGGCGCTCCAGCAGCTCAGCGGGCGTGGTGCGCGCGAAGGCTGCCGCGCCTTCCTGGAGGTAGCCGCGCTCCTCGAGGGCAGCGTCGAGTCCGGCCGGGCTCGCGCACGGTCCGACCTGGAACATCGGCAGCTGCCCGTGCTCGCGGTACCACGCCTCGACGCGCGCGATGCGCGTGGGCAACGGCATGTCGTCCAGTGCATCCAGCGTGGCCACCGAGTTTGCCCGGTGGCTCGGTCCGCCGCTCTTGCGCAAGAGCCAGCCCGCGAGCTCTTCCGTCTCGGCCGCCGGCCATGCGTCGACCACGGTTTCTTCGAGCTCGTGCAGCAGCGTGTTCATGGCCACGGGAAGCGGCGGCTCAGTTTTGCTTGCCGGCCTCGGCCATCAGCTGGGCCTCCACCGCCTCGGTGGCTTCGGCCATGCTCACGCCGTACTGCTCACGGTAGCGCTTGATGAGCTCGATTCTTGTTGAGCGCCGGGGTGTTGGCTGGGGGTCGCAGACTGGCGGGACCACCGCGGCGCCGACGGTTGACCCACAGGTACCCCATGAAGCCGGAAATCACGATTCCGATCGCCAACGCCAGCAATGTTCCTTGGTCCGCCACGCAGCGATTATCCCCAACCACGGGGATTTGTCATTAGGGAGCTTTTGCAGTTCCGCGCCTGCGTACGGAAAACCACAGGTAGGAGCCGGCCCTGGGACGCGCTTAGCCCTGGGCCGCGAGGGGCAGCTCGCGGGACTCGTAGACGTGCTGCGAGGGCAGCTCGAGTACGCTGAGGAACCCGCCCGTGCCGCAGCCCGTGTCGAGCCCGAATACGGCCTCCCCGGCGAACAGATCGGTGGGGTCGTCGGGCGTGTACTGGGAGAGCTCCTGGGGCAGCATGGCCGTGGCGCTGTGGCCGAAGACCACGGGCTTACCCCGATAGTTTTTGAAGAAACTCTGGGTTCTCAGCCACAGCAGGACCACCGGGTCGGGCACCTCGCGCGGGTGCAGGAAGCGGCCATCCTTCTCGGGCAATCCGGCGTGCACGTAGATCGCGTGCTCGTCCTCGTAGTAGTAGGGCAACCCACGCATCCAGGCCACGACGTCGGGGGGGAAGAACGAGCCCGCGAACAGGGCCTCCATTTCGTCCGCCTTGGCGAAGTCGCCCTCCTGCACGAGCGGGCCGCCCGTGAAGGAGCGCATGGTGGCGAGGCAGCCATTGCTGGGAGGAAACACGAACTCGTCGAAGCCCTTGTCGATCACCTTGAGCCAGGCGTCCTCGTGGTTGCCGCGCAGGCACACCACCTTGGCCGGCCCGTCGACGGCGAGCCGTCGGATGTGCTCCACGACCTGAGCCGCGTGGGGCCCACGATCGAGGTAGTCCCCCAGGAAGACCAATGTGTCGGATTCATCGAGCTCGGGCAGCTTGTTCAGCACCCGCAACAGATGCTCGATTTCTCCGTGGATATCCCCGACCGAAAAAGTGCGACCCGCCATGGCGCCCCAGTCTACAACAGCCCGGGCCAGGACCAACCAAGTTGCCGACGGGGGACGGCAAAAGCCGCGTTTTGGGGCCGTCCGCCGCGGTCTCCACCACGCGCGGGCTCGCTTTCGTGCGGCACCGAGACACGCGGGCTGCGTTGAGCGTCCGTGCGAGCGCGCGGTACAGTGACCTGTGAACCACTCTACACGCTACGCACGTTGTTGCTTGTTGGGGTTGTTGTTCTTGAGCGCATGCTCGCGCACCAGCGCCGAGCCACGCCGCACCGAGTCGGCCTCGAAGAGCCCCAAAACCCTCGCCAAGACCGCGCGAGATCGCGATCCCAGCCAGGCCAAGCGGCGCACGGGACGCTCTCCCGTCGGCACCAACCTGGATGCCCTGGTGGACTACAGTCAGGACTGGATCTCGGTGGACGCCTTCAAGCGTTCGCGCGATTGGATCTCCAGCACCGAAGACAAGTTCGACGACGGCCGCAAGGTCGCCCTCGACGAGCGCGGCTGGGTCAAGGCGCTTTTGCCGGGTCAAATCGCCACCACGCTGATGTTCTGGGATGGGGTCAAATATCCGAGCGGCGACTATGTGGTGCTCTACGAGGGCAAGGGGGCGGTGGACTATTGGCCCCAAGACAAGGTCATCAGCTCCGGGCCCGGGCGCGACGTGCTGCGGGTCGACAGCTCCCAGGTCGGCATCGGTGTGCGGATCAAGAAGACCGACCCTGGCGATCCCATCCGCAACATCCGCGTGTTGATGCCGGGCGGGGTGTGCGAATCGGACCCGCGGCGCTACTGCGACAAGAAGCTGCCGTGCGAGAGCGCGGGGCGCTGCGTGCCCTTCGAGGAGAACTACGCCACGCAGATCTTCCATCCGCGCTTCCTCGAGCGCACCTCCCACTACGCGACCCTGCGCTTCATGGACTGGATGCAGACCAACGGTTCCACCATGCAGCGCTGGGACACGCGCCCCAGGCCCGACGATGCGCGCTGGAACAAGGGGGCGCCGGTGGAGATCATGGTGGAGCTCGCCAACCGCCAGGATCAGGATCCCTGGTTCACGCTGCCACACGGCGCCGACGACGAGTACGTGACCAAGTTCGCCGAGTACGTGCGCGATCACCTGAGCGCATCGCACAGGGTCTACGTGGAGCACTCGAACGAGGTCTGGAACGGCATGTTCGCCCAGGCCGAATACGCGATGAAGCGCGGTCAGGAAGCGGGCCTTGGCCCTTCCCCGTTCGAGGCCCAGCTGCTCTACCATGCGCGACGCACCGCGCAGATCGCCAAGATCTGGGAGCGCGTGTACGGGGACAAGCGGCACAAGGTGGTGCGCGTGCTCGGCGCGCAGGCGGCGAACGCCTGGGGTTCGGAGATCATGCTGGCCTTCGAGGACGTCAAGGCCCACGTGGACGCGCTGGCCATCGCGCCTTACTTCGGCGGCTATCTGGGCTCGCCCGAGAACCTGCAGCGCGTGCAGAGCATGAACCTCGATGAGTTCTTCGTGGAGCTCAAGGAGAAGGCCCTACCCGAGGCGCGTGACTGGATCCGCGATCAAGCCAAGGTGGCCAAGCAGAACAACCTGCATCTGGTGGCCTACGAAGGCGGTCAGCACTTGACGGCTGGCGGCCCCGGGCTCGACAGCAAGGCCTTGAACGACCTGTTCGATCGCGCCAACCGTGACCCGCGCATCGGCCAGCTCTACTTCGACTACCTGGTCTCCTGGCGCAAGCTCGGGGGCAAGATGTTCGTGCACTTCACGGATTGCACGGGCATGAGCAAGTGGGGGCGCTGGGGCGCCCTCGAGTGGCTCGAGCAACCGCGTGCGCAGGCGCCCAAGTACGACGCCATCGCGCGCTTCGCGGAGCAGAACACGCGGTGGTGGTGAGCGGCGTAAGGAGTTAGGGCTCGCAGCAGCCGCTGCCTTCGCGCTGCCCGACGCACCACTCACTCATGCGCTTCCAGACTTCCTTGGCCATGGCCTGGGAGCCCTCGGAGATCGGGTGGATGTCGGTGTTGAACCAGTCGGGATCGTGGCCCTCGAACACGGGCACCATGTCGATGAAGTGACAGCGCAGCGCGCCGCCGGTGGCGTCCTCGCGGCCGTCGCAGAAGTCCTTCACCTGCGGCAGCGCGAACTCCAGCATCTCGTTGGGATGGGGTCCGCCGATGGGGCGCCCCTCCGGGATGTGGGGATAGAAGAAGTACACCACGTCGCGGATGCCCGCGGCGATCATACGAATCCATCAGCTTCTCGGCCGCCGCCAGCGCGTCAGTGACCACTTTCTGACACTGCGGCAGCTTGGAGGAGCCCGTGTCCTTGCACTGCTCGATGCTCGGATCGGCGAGCCAGCCCACCAGCACGTCGTTGCCTCCGCCGTCCATCAACACCGTGTGCGCGTCGGGATCGGCCTTGATGGCATCGTCGAACTGGCTGGGAATGTACTGCCCGAGCGGCGCGCCCACGCCGCCGGTCGCCATCGACATGCCGCCGATGGCCTGCATACGCCACATCTGGCCGGACTCACGCGCGATGTCCTGGGGGAACGTGTGGCTCGGCCAGTTGATGTACGAGTCCCCGATCACGATGACCTGACTGTCTTTCTGGACGCACTTGGGCTTGGGCTCCTTGGCGTCGGAATCGCCGTCGCCATCCCCGTCGCCCGCGGGCTTGTGGTCTCCATCGCCATCGCCCCCGAGCTCGCCGTCGCCGTCTCCATCCCCGTCACCGCCCTCATCGTCCGGCTCGGAGTCGTCGCCGCCATCGCGGCCTCCCACGGCCTGGGCCGAGGGCCCCGACGACCCATCCGACTCCGCACAACCCGAAAGCACGCTCGCGCAGAGCGCAAGCCTTCCCACGAATCTCCACGTCCCCATAAGCACCGCCAAACCAAGCAAAGAGCGCGCGGCACGGCTGACCGTCCGAGCGAGACGAGCACGATGCGCGCCTGGACAACATCCGTACAACAACGTCGATACAAGTTATACAGAATTGTTTTATCAGCTCAGGCCGCCGGCTATTCAGCTCAGGCCATAGGCTTTTCGAGCCCTACTCGGCGCCGCTTGCACTCGCTCGGCCGATGGGTGAATCTGGCGCAAGTCTCGGCTTTTGCTGCGGGATGTGGGGGAAGGGTCAGCGATGAGTGAGTCTCGAAGCCCAGGCGTTCGGCCGGCGGGCGGTTCTCCCGGAGGGGAGCGGCGCAGTGGCCCCGGGGTCTTCACGCGCTTCCTGTGGTTCTGCGCGGGGGCCGACGGCACCATCCTGGCGCGCTGTCCGCTCTCGGACTGGGTGAAGTACCAGGGCATCGGCGGCATCGTGTTGGCGACCACGGTGCTCGCCTTCGTGTCCGCGTCCTACGCGTTCTACACCGTGTTCAGCCCCAAGGATGCCACGGCGCTGATGACCTCCACCGACCTCACGAGCGTGCTGCTCTCGTGCGTCGCCGGACTGGTCTGGGCACTGGTGATCTTCAACATCGATCGCTTCATCGTCTCCAGCACCGGCAAGGGCGACGGCACGGACAAGGTGACCCTCGAGGAGCTCGTGCAGTCGCTGCCGCGCTTGTTGATGGCGGGCATCATCGGCGTGTGCATCTCAGCGCCGCTCGAGATTCGCATCCTCAAGCCGGAGATCGACGCCCAGCTCGAGCTGGAGCAGAACAAATACCTGGCCGAGCTGAACAGCCACGCCGAGAGCATGGTGCAGAAGCGCAAGGACGAGCTGTTGGGCAAGCTCGACCGAGCCCAACGGACCCTGGACGAGCGCAGCCAGTACTTCGAAAAGCGTCGCCTCGAGATCAACGAACAGCGCAAGCAACTCGAGCTGGAGGCCGAGGGCAAGACCGGCAGCGGTCACGCCGGCCGCGGACCCGCCTGGCAGGACAAGAAGGACACGCTCGACAAGCTCGAGGCGGAGCTCGCGCAAGACCGCGCGGCCGACGGGGAGAAGCAGAAGGTCTTCGCCGGGGAGGTCGAGAGTTCCAAGGCTGCCATCGCGGCGCTGAACAAGCAGCTCGAGGACGACAAGGCCAGTAACCTGCGCCAGTCTCGCCACCTCGACGGACTCATGAAGCGCATCCACATCTCCCACGAGATCGGCGGCTTCGTGCCGTGGGCCATCCTGCTCTTGCTGCTCGCCGTGGAGACCGGCCCGATCTTCTTCAAGATGATGATGGTGAAGAGCACCTACGACTACTTGATGGAGAACGAGAAGCTGGTGGCCACCGCCAAGGGCGGGGTCGAGGTGGATGCGCAGGTGTATCTCACGGAGGCCAGCGAAGAGATTCGCGTGGACACCTTTCACCATGTTCAGGCGGCGTTGGCCGAGGAGCGGCGTCGACTCGAGACCGAAGCCCATCTCTCGGAGGCCGTGCACGAGCGCGTGCGCGAGCGCACCACGGCGGCGGCCCGCGAGGGCGAGGGTTACAAGCAATTCGTGAGCGAGAAGTAAGGCGCGGCATGGTTTCCGAGCTGCCCGCGTTGTTCGGCTACGACCCTGACCTGCTGGAGCGCCTCGCGCCGCGCCGCAGGCGGGCCATCGGTCTCTTGGTCGAAGCCTGGATCCTCTCGAGCGCCGCGCTCGCGTGCTCGGTGGGCTACGCACTCTGGCTGGTGGAGCACTCGGCCGGGCTGTCGCTGCTCGCCACGTTCGCCATGGCCATGGTGGTGATCAACCTGCTACGGCTGGTGGTGGCGGGCAGCGGCGCCGCGCCGCATCTGGGCATCGAACACGTGAAGGACTATCGCCCGGCGCTCGGGCCGACCTTCGTGCTCAGCATGCTGGCCGCCTTGTTGGCGCAACCGGGCCAGCTGCCGCTCTGGCAGAGCGAGCTCGCGGCACCCCTGGCGGAGCACCGCGCGGAACTCTTGAATCAACAGGCAGAACTCGCGCATTCGTTGGGCCAGGCGCCGACGCCGGCGTTTCGTGCGGAGCTCGAGAGCTCCGACTTTTTGGCCTGGCGCGTACGGGAAATCTGGAAAGACCCGCAGCGCGCCTTTCTGCTCTCGGTGCTGTATTGGTTCCTGGTGCTGTCACCCACGTTGGCCGGGCGCTTCGTGGCCCTCGGTGCACTGCGTGAGTACGAGCTGGTGCGCTGGCACGCAGTGCGCGGAGAGATCGAAGCTGCAGGGCGCGCGGCCGCGCGCGACATTGCCCGGGAGCTCTCGCCCTACCCGACCTACGAGCATCGGCCGCATCCGACGCTGACCTCACCGCTTTCGCCCAACGTGCCCTTCCTGGCACGCCCAACGCGTCAGCGCTCGACGAGTCGGTGGAGCGCGTTCGCACGCAGACTGCGTCTGCCCTGGAGGAGCCGATGAGGCAGTGGTTCCGCGGCCAACTCGAGGGGCACTATGAAGGCCTGCCCAGCGTGCATCCCGGTCCGTCCAAGGACATGCGCGGGCGCCCTCACCAGCTGCGCATCTACCGCGCCCACGTGCGCGGGCTCGAGCTCATCGAACCGCCCGATCCCGCGCGCGCCGATCCCGAGCAAAAAACGCTCTATCAGGCCCGCGTGGAGCATGCGCGCCTCGAGACGCAGCACACGCGTGGGCTGTGCCTCGAGGGCCCCATCTTCGAGCTCTCGCTCGATGCTCCGCGGCTCACCCACCCAGCCCGCTTCGAAGGTCGCCTTTTCGGGCGCGTGGAGGGCACCGCGGTGGGTTGCTTCGAAGTGCCCCAGGAGCCGCAAGCCCAGGAGCTGGTGGCCCGTGCGGCGCCCGCGGTGCCCAGCGAATCCCCCGAGAGCACCGCCGCCGCGACGCCCCTGACGCGTAGTAGCGAAGCCCCCGAGAGCGAACCGTCTGCGCAGCCCGAGCCGGGCGAGTCCAGTGTGAGGTTGGTGCCGCTGGAGCTCCCCGCGCCGAGCCAAGCAGAAGTAAGCCCAGCTGCGACGAACCCGGACGCGCCCCACGTGGTGCCCGAAGTAAAGCCGCCACCGCGGCCCAAGGCGCCGCCTTCCAACCTGCCGCTGCTCGCTTTGGTGGGTGCCCTCGCCCTGACGCTGCTGGTCACGGCGGGTGCGGGTCCGGCGCTGCTCTGGCTCTCGTTCCTGCTACCGAGTTTGTTGGTGCGGCGCTTCTTGCGCGGCGTGCTACCTGACGCCACCGCCTTTCGCGCGATCGGCGCGCTCCTGATCGGCGCTCAAGTGTGCTGGGTCGGCTGGACCTTACTCGGCTGGAGCACGGCTCCGTGCAAGGAGCTCCATGTGTTGCCGCTGGCCGCGCTGGTGGGTGGCGTATTCCTGGCCGGCGTATTGCCGTACCTGTTGCCCATGGCCATCAACGCGTTCGGCTTCGCGCTGGTACTCGGCATGTGGAGCGTCGGCCCGGGTCAGGTGTGCGGAGCAGACGGAAACCAAGAGCCGACCCGACAGGTAACGCCGAGCGTGAAGCACCCGGGGGAGCCAAGGACGAATGAGGATGGGAGCTGGCCGAGAGAGCCCGTGAGGGAGTAGAGCGGCCAAAAAGGGCCCAGGGCCAAAGGGCCATCTGCCATCTGCCATCTGCCATCTGCCATCCGCCATCCGCCATCCGCCATCCGCCATCGGCCAACAGCCATCGGCCATCCGCCATCCGCAATCCGCCATCCGCAATCCGCAATCCGCAATCCGCAATCCGCAATCCGCAATCCGCAATCCGCAATCCGCAATCCGCAATCCGCCATCCGCAATCCGCAATCCGCCATCCGCCATCCGCAATCCGCAATCCGCAATCCGCAATCCGCGAGCGGCTACCAGGCCAACTGCCCATCCGCCCTCTGCGAGCGGGCGGCGGCCCAACTGCCAGCGACTAGCAGTGCTCCACCGCCAGCAGTCATCTGGTAGCGGCGGGCGGCCAGTTGCTCGCTGCTGACGGCCGATGGAGAGTACGCCACTGACGGCGCATTGCTGGTGGCCGATCGCCGACGGTTGATGGCCGAGGCAGATGGCAGATGGCTGATAGCCCGTTGGCCGCCGGCTGTTTGGCCGACGGCTGATGGCCGATGGGCTGATGGCTGATGGCTGATAGCCGTTGGCCGATGGCCGATGGCCGATGGCCGATAGCTGATGGCCGATGGCCGATGGCCGATAGCTGATGGCCGATGGCCGATGGCTGTTGGCCGATGGCTGTTGGCCGATGGCCGATGGCCGATGGCCGATGGGCTGATGGCTGATGACAGAGATGGCAGACGGGCCGCTCGCGGCCCCTTAAACCCGAACCCGCTCAGAGCTCATCTGCCACAAGCGCGTCGCAGCCTCGACATCGCGTCCGCCCTGGCTGGCTTTGCCTTCGTGACAATCCACGTAGTATCGCCCGCCCACGCGCTCGAGCTCGGGGGCCGTGGCGCAGTAGACCGTGGTGGCCGCTCCTTGCGGGATGCTCTTGGTGAAGGGCTTGATGGCCGTGGCCAGGGTCTGCGCGGCCAGGGAACTGCGAAAGATGGAGGTCCCGATGAAAGCCCCCGGATGCAGTGCGTTCGAGAAGATGCCCCGGCTCTGGTAGCGACGTGTGAGCTCATTGGCGAACAGGACGTTGCACAGCTTGGCTTGTCCGTAGGACACCATGGAACCGTAGCCCGATTGGCTGAGGGGAAAGCGCTCGAACTCGAGCTTGCGCGGGAAGCGGTGGGACTCGGACGACACCATCACCACGCGCGAGGTGCCCGCGGCCGCCAGGCGATCGAGCAGCAGGTTCACCAGCAAGAAATGTCCGAAGTGGCACACGCCCACCGTGCTCTCGATGCCGTCCTGGGTGGTTTGATAGCGGGTCGCATACAGGCCGGCGTTGCAGAATCACCACGTCGAGCTTGGCGGGCAGCTCCTCGGCGCAGCGTCGCACGCTAGCAAGCGACGCGAGATTCGAGCGGGGTCAACTGAACCTTGGCCTCCGGATGCTTCGCGAGGATGTTCTGTTGGGTGGCCTTGCCGGCTTCGAGGTTCCGACATGCCAGTAAGGTGTGCGCCCCGGCTGCGGCCAGCGAGCGCGCTGCCTCATAGCCAATGCCGGAGTTCGCCCCTGTGATGAGGATGGTCTTGCCGACGAGGTTCACTCCCGAGAGGACCTCGTCGCAAGTCGTGCGCGCGCCGAACTTCGCTGTGGCCATGACTTGGGTCGCGTTCCTAGCGGTCGCTGCGCCGCAACATGCGACGCCCTTCCGCCTCGTACCAGCGGGAGTGCATACGCTCGAAGGGGATGGTTTTCTCCACGATGGCCCTCAATTCGGGGTCGCGAATCTTCTGGGCCAGGTCGGTGAGGTGGCGGGTCGCGGCAGCCTCGGTGAGGGCGAAAGTACGCAGCTTGAGCTCCAGGGGCTGCGGCGCCAGGGCCAGATTGAGCGAGGGGATGACCAGAAAGTCGTAGGCGGGTCCATACGGTACCTCCTCACCCCGAGCCTCCAGCCATTCCGCATACCAGCGCGCATGCTCGTGTTCATGGCGCGCGAAATTTTCGAATGCTCCCGCAACGTCCTGGTTGTCGACGTTCAAGGAAAAGCGGTCGTAGAAGGCGCCCCCGACATGTTCGGCGACGAAAAAAGTCTTGGCGAGCTGTACCGCGTTCATGGCGCCACCGTAGCGAAGCCGCATCGCGGAGTCACGCCCACTCAACCTCGAGACTTCCCATCCCTGATAGCCTGCGTGCTAGCCTGCCCGCTCTTGGCCACGCCTGCGGACACCCCCGCACGCTTGGGCCAACCGGAGGCTGCCCATGGCTACGCTGTTGTCGCGCATTACCGAGCTCGGCGGGAAGCGCGTGCCCATCCTGCGCTGGTCTTTTGTCCGCATGATGCTCGGGATGAAGACCCTCACCAAAGAGTGGCAAGTCGGAGACGGTCGCGAGAAAGACGTGCTGCGTCACGTGCTCGACAACGCCAAGGCCGGCGACGTGAACTCGGTCATCGCCGCCATCGACAACTTCGCCTACCACCACAAGTTCCTGATCAACGTGGGCGACGAGAAGGGCGCCATCCTGGACAAGGTCATCGAGCGCGAGAAGCCCAAGCGCGCGCTCGAGCTCGGCGCTTACGTGGGCTACAGCGCCCTGCGCATCGCCAAGAAGCTCCCGGCGGGCGGCCATCTCTACTCCATCGAGTTCAACGCCGAGAACGCAGCCATCGCGCGACGCATCGTGGAGCACGCGGGCATGACTGACCGGGTGACCTTCGTGGTGGGCTACCTCGGCGACGAGGGCAAGACACTGGCGACACTGCGCGAGAAGCACGGCTTCGACGCGGGCTCCCTCGACGTGGTGTTCGTGGATCATGACAAGGAGGCCTATCTGCCGGACCTGATGCGCCTCCTGGGCACCGGCTGGCTGCACAAGGGCAGCGTGATCGTGGCCGACAACGTGGGCTTCCCGGGCGCGCCGGCCTATCGAGCCTACATGCAGGCCGAAGAGGGCAAGCGCTTCATGACCACGAGCCACGAGACGCACCTGGAATACCAGTCCATGATCCGCGACGTGGTGCTCGAGTCTACGTTGCTCGGTTGAGCGAGGAAGCCGCGGCGCGGGCACCACGACGTTGGCCGCGCCGCACGCAGGCAACTCCCAGCATCAGCGCGAGCCAGACGAGGCCACCGCGAGCCCGTGAAGGAGCCGAGAGCGAACAACCGCCGTCGGCATCCTTCAGCCGTGGCGTCACACCTGCGTCGCTTTCACCGCCTGTTGCCCCGCCGTCGTCGGAGGGCGCTGGCGTGCTCGCGTCGGGCCAGCTGGCGGGGTCGGCATCACCGACGAACTCATAGGCTCCCACTGCCGGCGGGCTGGACCGAAGGAGACCGTCCAAGTCCCGCACGAAGCCCTGCGCCGACAGACCTATCCCCGCATGGCGGGCCGGCGATGCCTCACTCAAGTGAAAGTCGTCCGCACCCACGAATGCCGCTGCGCCGAGATCCGCCACGAACACGTTGTTCGTCAGGCTCTCACTCGTGACCTCGTTGCTGACCCCGAGCGCCGTGCTCGGCCCCACCACGAAGTTGTTCGAGACCGCGCTGGTAATTCCCTTGCCGAACACGCGCAGCGCCGAGCCCTTGTAACCGAGCAACGTGTTGAAGTGCACAGCGTAGCGAGCAGGCGCTTGTCCGCTGACGTTCATGTAGACGGTGTCTTCGCCGAAGTTGGCCACCAGGTTGTCGCCCACCGTGGTGTCTCCTGCGCCCAACACGAAGATGCCCATGGCGGGTCCGTCGCGGAGATCGTTGGCTCGCACGTCGCACGCCGAGAACGTGCCGATCTGCAGGCCCTGCTGCTGGTACATCTCGCCTGCCGTGCCCACGTGCCGAATCACGTTGTGGTGCACGCGACAGCCCTGGTGGGCCATGCCCACCTGCATGCCGTCCCACTCGGTGTTCTCTACCAAGTTGTGGTCGAGCTCGATGCCCTCGAGGAAGTGCGGCTGCCGCTTCACCGCCGAGCCGTTGCACTGGATGGTCTGCCCCGCAGACTGCGTACTGCCCACGTAGAAACCCTCGCCGCCCGTGTCGTGGACCCACAGGTGATGCAGGTGCACGTTGCGTTGCACGAAGGTGCCTTGATCCGCGCTGCCGTCACAGAGCGGATCGGTCTTGGCCATTACCCCTGCGAAGCCCGTGTCGTGGACCTCGATGTGGTCGGCCTCGTAGTTGGTGCTCTTGTCGAGGAACCACAGTCCCATGCCGGGATAGTCGGGGCCCCGGCGCGACGCGCTGACGCGAATGCCATACTCGATACCCGCGGTGCCGCTCCCCGTGAACCGGAAAAACTGTGAGCTGCCCTGGAAGTCCACGCCGTAGCCGCGATCCGTATTGTGCACGTCGACCACGCCGCCGCAGTTGAGGATGGTGATGGGAGCCCCCTCTGCGCCGCGGATCTCCCGAAAGCGAATGAACGCATAGTCGCCAGCCTGGAGGCAGACCGTGGCCCCCGGAGCGATCCCGAGCGTGGTCCCGTTCACCTCACCCGTACCAGGGGCGATCGTGTGATCGCAGGCACTGCAGCTCGCGGGCTCGGGGAGCACCGGCAAGGCCTGCGCAGGAGACGCCAGGGAGCCGCAAATCAGGGCGAATAGTGCAGGGAACAATCGCATGGAACGATGGTATCGCCCCGTCCTCGATTTCGCCCATGTGCTCCAAGGTGCGTCGATGGACCGAGCGGTTCTACGCAAATGCGCTCTCACCTCGATTAGGGCTTCCAAACCCCGGCGGCGGCGATCATATTCGGAGGCCCAGCTGGGGAGTTCCGCTCACGCGTAGCGGTTCTTCGCAGGCGCGCCGGAGGGCGCGCGTGGACGAGCTTTGGAGAAGGAGGATCTTGGTGAAACGCAAGCAGTCACAGCGAAAGCGCCAGACCAAATCCGCCAATTCCCGCAGCTCCGACTCGGGCAAGCGCAGCTCGGTGGCCCCCGGGGTAAACCACGCAACCCTGCGTAGCTCCTCCATCCCGGCCGCCAGCGCAGCGGCCGTGGCCTACGAGGCCGAGCTCGATGCGGCCCTGCCACGCGAAGCTCACCTGGACTCCGGGGAGATCGAGATCGAGCCCCGCCAGCGCCTGTTCGGCCAGGTCGACTTTCACACCGAGAGCAACTTCTACAGCGGTTACTCGGGCGATCTCTCGGACGGCGGCGTGTTCGTGGTCACCTACGCCCAGCTCAAGCTCGGGCAGTCCGTGGACGTGGAGCTCTCGCTGCCCGGCGGGCTCTTCATCGCGGCCACCGGACGCGTGGCCTTCCTGCGCTCCCCCGTGGGCCATCACGGCGAGCTCTCACCCGGCGCGGGCATCGAGTTCGACGAAATCGACGCATCGTCCCGGCGCGCAGCGGAGTCCTTCATGAGTCGCCGCGAGCCCACCTTCGTGGATCCTGAATTAAGTCGGGAGGGCACGCGCCCTCCTGACCTTCACGGCAAAAGCCGCAACGGGACCCACCCTCCGCGAGGTTCGCTACGCTCACGAGGTGCTGTCGCACCTGCGGCGTGGACCGGCTCAGGCTCCGCGTGAGATCTTGCGTGGGGCCGCGTTCATGCGCCGATGCTGGTCGATCAGGGCGCGCAGCTCCTTGGCGGTGACGCCCAGGCGGGCCGCGGTCTGCTGGGCCAGCGACGTGTTGGCGACTCCTGGCACGAAGCGGTAGGTGGGCCGATCGTGGACGTCGAGCTCCACGCGCAGGAAATCGAGCCCCGAGGTGCTCGGATCGCGCGCCAGCGAGGCCGCGAACTCGAGGAAGTGCGTGCTGATGAAGACCTGGGGCCCGAGCTCCTTGAGCAGGGTGAGCACCATGCGGAAGATCTCCTCGCCCTCGCTGGGATTGGTCCCGGAGCAGAGCTCGTCCACCACCACGAAAGCCCCCGGCCGCACGCTCTCGAAGACCTTGCGGATGCGGAGCAGCTCGCTGCCCAGGCGTCCCTCGCGCTGGTTTTCGTCGGCATGATCGCCGATGGAGAGGAACATGGCGCTGGCGCTGACCAGCTGCGCCTTGGAGGCCGGCACGAAGTAACCGCCCTGGGCCAGGATCTGCCCGAGGCTCAGGGCCTGCAGGAGGCGCGTCTTGCCACCCGAGTTCGGTCCCGTGAGCAGCACGATGTCGTCGCAGCGCTGTTGAGACAGACTGCAAGGCACGGCGGCCTCGCCGTGACGCACGAGCAGCGGGTTGAACAGGTCGACCCACACGCGCACGGGCGAGGCTGCGTCGGGCTGCGCCGCGACGACTTCGGGCAAGCACACCTCGAGATCGAGCTGGCGTGCGTGATCCCGGAAGCGCAGGGCCACCAGGTAGAACTCTAGATCGGACAGGATTTGGAAGAACTTCGCGAACTCGGCGTCGACCCCCAGGAAGACCTGGTCGACGAAGCGGCTCAGGACCTCGGCATCGCTGAAGAAGTAGCCGCGCACGAGCAGCGAGAAGCGGCGCCACAAGCGTCCCAGGCGCGTGGCGTAGAACGGATTGAGCTTGGCCTCGCTGGTGCGCACGATCTCGAAGTGGCGCAGCTCGCCGTCGTAGCCGATTTGCAGGCGCGCCTCGATGCTCGCCATGTTGTCTTCGAAGGCCAGCAGCTGGGAGAGGCGCTGGAAGCCCTGGCTGGCCTGCACACGGCGCGCGAAGTCACGGAGGCGCGACAGCCCGGAGTTCGCGCCCTCGAAGCCCCGCGCCAAGATCTCGATGGCAGCGCGGCCTGACTCGAGCACGTCCAGGCGGCGACGATTCACGTCCAGGCGCTCCCCAAGGCCGGAGTCCCCCAGCAGGTCCCGGAAACGCGCGAGCGCCACGTAGGCTTGCTCGAGGCTGGCCCGGAAAGCGTCGTTCTCGCTGAGCTCGCGCAGCACGGCCTGGCGGAAATAGGTGTTCTTCAGATCCTGTGGGGGGTGGTTCAAGATCCGAAGCAGCGGAGCCACGCGCGCCTGGAAGCGCCCGCCGTTGATCTCCAAGACTGCGTGAGCATTGATGAATGCTTCGAGGTATAGATCGCTGGCGAAAAACTCGGGGGTCCAGGTGGAGAAGGCCAGCTGGGTCTCGTCGAAACACTCGTAGAGAGGGACGTCGGAGCCGCCGGAAGCAAAGGCAAACCGCAGGGCTTCGCGCAAGAGGACCAAATCCGCGCGGGCCATCGGCTGGTGGTGCAGCAGATCGGGCATCACGGTGGGGTCGCGCAGGTCGTGAGACGCCGGGACGGGCGACGCTTGCGGCATCGAGGACTCCATAGTTGGCTCGCGGGAACCTTCGGTTTGGTATGGACACCAACCGGGCGCAAGGGTTCCCGGGCGGGTGCACGAGCGAGCGTGGCGGGCCAGGTCGAAGCGGGCGGGTCCGCTCGCGAGCAAAAAGAGGACTCAGGAGCGATGCGCTCGCGCTTTCAACGGGAAGAGGAACGGGCCTGGACCGAGCAGATGGTGGGGGCCAAGCGTCGCTGGTTCACGGCGGCCCTGGGCAACGTGTTGCTGCTCGCTGTGGTCTTGGGGCTGCCCTTTTGGCGCGGTGTGCGACGGGCCAAGGACGTGTGGCCTCGCTACGCGCGCGCGGCGTCGTGCCTGCTTGGGGGCAAGCCCGCGAGTCAGCCGGGACTGGGCAAGCTGCCGGCGCTGGAAGCGCACTTCGGCGCGCAGGTGCTGAAGGCACTCGCGAAGGGCGACACGGGCTGGACCGCGCGCTGCGACTCGGAGCTCGCGAAGCTGGTCCCCGAGCCGGCCATCTTCGTGTGGCCACCTGCCAAGGAAGGCGAGCTGCGGGTGCGCGAGGCGGTGCGCGTGCTGCGCGCTGAGCTCTCGAAGTTGCGTGGATACCGCGGGGAGTCGCGCGTGCCCCACGACCCGGTGCGCGCCATCGAGCAGCTCCATCGCGAGCTGGAAGGTCACGCCGAGCGCGCCGGGATCATCGATTTGCCGCCGCAGGCCGCGCTGCACTTCGACGAGCCCGCGGCGGCGCTGGCGCGCCCGAGCAGAATCCCCATCTATGCGGGCTCCGACGCGGTGATTTCGCTGTGGGGCGACGACGCGGCGCTGTCGGTGGTCGCCGTCGACCGCACCGGGATGTCGTTCTTGAGCGCGCGCGCGGGCCACGTGGAGCAGTCGGTGCGCCACGTGCGCCCGCCGCTGCTCGAGGGCTTCGTCCACGAGCCACGGGGCGACTTCTTGCTGTGGGCGCTGGCGCGCGAGAAGTGCAGGAGCCGCAGCGGGGGTTGCGAAGGTAAATCGATGGGCGTCTCGCAGGTGGCCATGCCGCTGACGAACGTGCGCGCGCCACGCTGGATCGCCTCGCACCCGAGTGGACGCCTGGACCGCAGCGTGCTCGCTCCCACGGCCCATGGTGACTTGTGGCTGCTGCTGGCCGAGGGCCCCCAACGCCGCAGCGAGCTGCGTGGCTTCGCGCTGTCGGAGCAGCCTGGAGGCTACGCGGAGTCGGAGCTCGCGCCCCTCCGCTGGAGCTTCAGCACTCCGATCGCAGGGGAACCGCTAGGGCTCATTCAGTTGCCGAGTCGCAGTCTCGCCCTCAGCGCGAGTGCGCAGCAAGAGGGCCGCACCGAGTTCGTGGCGCGCGTGCTCGAGGGCGCGGCGCCGAGCGGTCCATCCGACACTCAGATCGCCCTGGCCAGCCTGCCCGCCGCAGATCCTCCATGGGCCGCCTACTGCACCGCGGGAGACGGCGCGGCGCTCGCGCTCGGCACCACCGGCCAACTGTTGCCGGTCCTGCTGAGCGGCGACCAGGTGCACCGCTGGCAGCCGATTGCGCTCGAGCTCGGTAGCGTGTTGCACGAGCGCGACCCCGTGCGGGACCGCGTGCTGAGCCTGTGCGTGCCAGGCGGCTTTTTGGCCTTCGCGCGCAGCAGCGACGACAAGCTGTGGCAGATCCGCTGCGAGGATACGGGTGAGGAATGCCGCAAGGAGCTCGTCGCCGAGCACGTCACGGGCTTCAGTGGGCTCCAGAGTGGGCAGGCGCTGGTACTCGCCTACGCGGGCCACGAGGAGCGCGCGCAGATTCGCGTGCAGCGCTTCGACCTCGCGGGCCACGCCCTGGGCAAGCCTGTGCTCCCGAGCCCCTGCTGGGATCCGCGAGGCGGCATGTGCGACCAACCGCGCCTGCACAAGCTCGGGTCTCGCTTGCTGTTGAGTGCCCGTGACGAGACCGATTCTGGTGGTGCTCGAGTCCCCCGACGACGGCGCTTCTTGGCGCAGCGCGGGCGGCATCCCGTTGTCACCGTGACGCGCCTGCCCTCGCCCTCTCCTCTCGCTGGAGCTCAGGCCTCGTCTTCGGCTTGCGCCGGGATCTCGGTCGGACCGTTGGGCGCCACCACGCGCAGCAGGGAGCCCACCGCGAAGGGCTTCGCGAGGAAATCGATACCCGTGTCGCGCAGTGCGGAGAGGCGCGACGGCGAGGGCGAATAGCCGGACATCACCACGAAGTGCGCGCGTGCCTGCATCTCGCGCAAGCGACCCACGGCGTCGAGTTCGTCATCGCTGCCGAGCACGATGTCCACCAGCATGGTGTCGAAGGGCTGCTTCTCGGCCGCCGTGATGGCCTGGCTCGCGTTGGCAGCCGTCACCACGCGGTGCCCAGCCATCTCCAGGAGGCGCGCGATCAGCTCACGGATCCGTTCCTCGTCGTCCACCACCAGCACCGTGCGCCCCTGGGCCGTCGAACTCGTGTTCGCGATGTACTCCGGCTTGCGCTGCGGCAGGTCGGCCGCGCGCGGCAGGTAGACGCGGAAGGTGGAGCCCTCTCCTGGCGCGGAGTCCACGGTCAGCGTGCCCCCCACCTGGCGCGCCACACCGAAGCTCGTCGAGAGCCCGAGCCCGGTGCCTTTGCCCGCAGCCTTGGTCGTAAAAAATGGCTCGAAAATCCGCGATTTCACGTCCGGATCGATGCCCGAGCCGGTGTCGGCCACTTCGATGACGATGTGTTCGCCCGCCTGCAAGTCGGCGACCTCCGAGGTGGCGATCTGGCGGTCGCTCACGCGCACGTGCAAGCGGCCGCCCTCTGCCATGGCGTCGCGCGCGTTGACCGCCAGGTTCATGATGATCTGCTCGAGAGCCCCCGTGCTCAGCTGCGCGTGCCAGACCGAACCCGAGGTGTCGAGCGAGAGCCGGATGCTCTGACCCACCGCGCGCGACAGCAGGGGCTCCAGGTCGCGGATCACCTTGGCGGGTGCGGTGTAGCCCTCGGGCAAGACCTGCCTGCGTGCGAACGACAGGAGCTGCCCCGTAAGGAGGGCCGCCTTCTGCACCGCGTCGTCGATGATCTGCAGGTCGCGCTGACCGCGCTGCTGGCTCGGGATTTGACTGCGCAGCATCGAGGCGCACGATCCGATGACCGCCAGCAGGTTGTTGAAGTCGTGGGCGACGCCCCCTGCCAATCGTCCGAGCGCGTCCATCCTGCGCACGGCTTCCAACTCGGCGCTCAAGGCCTGCAGATCGGTGATGTCGCGCGAGGTGATGGCCACCAGCCGCTGGTCGTCGATCTGCACGCCGAGCATCCTCAGGTGGAAGGTCCGATACGTACCTTCCTTGGAACGCAGCCTCGCGACCACCTCGCGCGCCTGCCCCTGCAACGCCTCCCGGAATGCTTTGCCAGCCGCCTCGCGGTCTTCTGCATGGAGCAGCCAGGGAGCCGCCTTGTCCGTCAGCTCGGCGGGCGAGATGCCAAGGATGCGCTCGTAGGAGGCGCTCACGAAGGTATGACGACCCTTGGAATCGAGCACGGCCACCAGATCGCTGACCTGATCCGCCACCAATCGGAAACGGCGCTCTGCTGCCGCCGCCGCCGCCTGCGCCTCGGATGCCGCCCGGGCGCCCTCCAGCTGCTGCCGCATGGAACGGCGCTCCGCCAGGGCCGACGAGATGCCCGCCACAGCGCCCAACAACGCGAAGAACAGCGGCGCTCCCAGCGCACGCGCCGCGAGCGTGGCGTCGGCCCCTTGCGAGATCCTCGCGAACAGCAAGAGCGGGATGGCCAGCACCGTGCAGACCGATGCCATGATGGTGCCCTGCAGGTTGAGCGTGGCGGCCGCGATCAGCGGGATGATGCCGCTGAACATGATGGTGTTCGAGGCCTCGCTCAGCTCGAGAACCGTAAGCGCAGACGTCCAGTGCTGCGCGAGCATGGTCGTCAGCATTACGGCCGACGCGTACCAGTCGCCGGAACGCTTCGCGAGCAGGTGGGCCAGCAGATAACCCGCGATCGACACAACGCTCACGACGATGGTGGAGCGGGGCGCTCCGAGCACCACCATCTGCACGTTAGCCAGCACCGAAAGGGCGCCCAGCAGGGCACTGACCTCCCGTACGAACATGCGGCGTCGCGCCTGCTGGGCGACGAGCAGACGTTCACCAGGCGTCACTGCGCTTGGAGTCGAGGAAACTGCTTCTTCCATAGATGGCGTCGCTGAGCGCTGCCCTTGGGGGCTATGTTAGCCCAGTCTGCTCGTGCTCGCGACGAGACCGCGTCAGGTTCCGCGCAGCACCGCCCCAGCCCCGAACGCGGACTATGCGTTCCTTCACAGCGCAGTGGCAAAGCGCACGGCAGCCTGCACTTGAACAGCCGTCGGGCGCAGCCCGGTGTAGAGCTCGAACTGATCCAGGGCCTGCAGCGCGATCACTTCGGTGCCCGTAATCACTCGCTTTCCAGCCTGAAGCGCCGCCAGAATCAGCGGCGTTTCCGCTGGATTGGCCACCACGTCGAAGACGATGTCGGCGGCCTCCACGAGGTCACGGGGGAATGCGAGCTCGGCGGCCACCGCGGTCCCTGTCATGCCGATTGGCGTCACGTTGATCAGCAGCTCGGCTTTCACCCCTATGAGCGAATCTCGAAAATCGTAGTCACATGCCTGCGCAAGGGCTCTGCCCGCTCCCTGATTGCGCGCCACGATGGTACCTCGCCGGTAGCCAGCGTCGCGCAGCGCGGAGGCCACCGCCTTGGCCATGCCGCCGCTGCCACGCAGCACGAAACGGACCTCGCGAGGCACCGCATGCTGCTGGAGCAAGGAGCGCACGGCGTTGTAGTCCGTGTTGTGACCGACGAGTCGCCCAGCCTCGTTCACGATGGTGTTCACCGACGCGATGGCCCGAGCCGAGGGCCCGAGCTCGTCGAGCAGCGGAATGCAGGCTTCCTTGAACGGCATGGAGATGGCGCAGCCGCGAATACCGAGGGCGCGCACGCCAGCGATGGCCGCCTGCAGGTCCGTGGTCGTGAAGGCCTTGTAGAGGTAGTCGAGCCCCAGCGCTTCGTAGAGGTGATTGTGAAAGCGCGAGCCGAAGGTGCCGGGGCGGCCGGCCAGGGACATGCAGACGACGGTGTCGCGTCCGATCGTGAGACGAGTCACTCGTTATTCCAGATCTGCAGCAAGCGCGGCGCGCTGCTCGATGCGAAACAGGGTTTGGCTGCGGTCGTCGCTCCACGTGTAGAGCGCGAGCTCCGTAAGCCGCGCGGTGATTTCTGGCAACGCCAGGGCACGCGCCCAGTCTAGCGCTCGGGTGCGCTCGGCGTGACTCGCGGCGCGCCTGGGTCTCGCCAACGTGACGTGGGCCAGCGGCGGCCGCGCGTCGTGCTGCGCCTCGGCGGCATCCCAGGCCAGCGCACGCACCGCCCCCATGGCGTGCTCCACCTCGCTCCGTCCGCGTGCCAGCAGGGCGGAGAATGCGGAAGGGCGGCGGGGCGAACCGAGGGCCTCGATGGCGCCGAGCGACACCTCGATGGCCTTGAGCGGAATGTCGCGGGCAGCCTGGAAGGCGGCCAGGGCGCGCCCGGGGGAGACGGGCCCCAGGAAGGCCACGGTGATGTGCCGGTCCGCGCGCGCAAACAGACGAACACCTGGCGGAGCTGCAAATTGCTCCAGGTCCAGCTCGAATGAGATCGGCAACGCGACGAACCAGTTGGCACTCACGATGCTGTCGTCATGCCGCTCGCCGAGACCTGACGCAAAGCACCCGGCGCGTACATCCCCGCCCAGGAACACGCAGACCCGCTTGTCAACAGCGTCAAGTAGCTGGTTCAACTCACTATTGTCGGAGCCCAGGGAAGCTCCCGCGGAGCCTGGCCGTAGTGAATTTCCAAGTTGTCCGTTACCAGTGAAGAGACGAGCGAGCGCCAATCCGTGGACGATGTCCTCGGTCCGGTCCGAGCGCTGATCGCCCAGCTGACCAGGTCGAGCGCGCTGGAGCGCGGAGACATGGAGGGCGCGCTGGCCCAGCTCACGGAGTCCTCCTCGCTGGCCCTGCGTGTGGAGCGGGTAAGCGTATGGCATTTCAACGATGACCTCAGCGAGCTGACCTGCCTCGACGCCTACTCCCGCACCGAGCACCGCCACGAGCGCGGCGCCAAGCTCGTGGCGCGCGCCACCCCCGCCTATTTCAAAGCGCTGTGCGAAGAGCGCACCATCGCGGCCCACGACGCGCGCCAGGATCCTCGCACCCAGGAATTCGGGGCGCAGTATCTCCAGGAGCACGGCATCGCCTCCATGCTCGATGCTCCCATCCTGCTCGAAGGTCGCCTGGTGGGCGTGGTGTGTCACGAGCACGTCGGCGCTCCGCGTCGCTTCCGAGCCTGGGAGGAGCTCGTGGCGGGGACGTTCGCGGATTTTGGCGCCATGGTGCTCGGCGCCGCAGCCCGAGCGCGTCAGGCCCAGGACTTGGAGGACGCCCAGCGGCGCCTGGACGAGCAGCAGCGCCTGGAGAACGAGCTCCGGGAGCTAGCGAGCACCGACGCGTTGACCGGCACCCTCAATCGCCGCCGCATGTTCGAGATCGCCGAGTCGGAGCTGCTGGTCGCAGCCCGCTCGCAGCGTCCGCTGGCACTCGCCATGCTCGACGTGGATCACTTCAAGGCAGTCAACGACCGCTTCGGTCACTTGGTGGGAGACGACGCGCTGCGCCGCATCGCGCTCGCTGCACGCGGGGCCCTGCGTCGTCAGGACTACGTCGCGCGTTACGGCGGCGAGGAGCTCGTCGTGTTGTTGCCAGGCACGGACCTCGACGCAGCGCGGCGGGTCATCGAGCGCGTGCGAGCGGAGGTGGCGTCGCTGCGTCTTTCCCGTGAAGGCGAGCCAGTGCCGCTCAGCGTAAGCGCCGGCGTAGTGAGCTACCAACCGTTCGAGTCGCTGAAGGAACTCCTGGAGCGCGCAGATAGCGCGCTGTATGAGGCCAAGACACGCGGCCGAAACTGTGTGGTAGCGGAGAGTTAGGAAGTGCGCTGCGCGTGAGTGCCCACGGCGCTTGCGTCCCTCGTTGGCAACTTCGAGGTTTCGCTGTCGCTCCACCTTCGTTCTGGAGTACCGTCGAAGGAACAAGAACGGAGGCCAGGCATGCGCTCTCCATTTCTCGTTCGCGTTCTCGTTCCCGCACTCGTTCCCTCTCTACGTGCCTTCAAGACATGCGCGCTCGGTGCGCTGATGTCGGCTGCCATCGCGCAGGCGCACGTCGCCAGCGCGCAGACCGGCGCCGTGTCTGGCAGGCCCGACCTGAGCCCCACTGCCGCGGCCCACACGATGCTCCTTCCCGTGATGGACGCCCCGCGAGAGGCGCCCGCGAAGGCCGCCGAAAGCCAGCAGACTCCGGAGGATCCACGCGGCCTTCCCGCCATCGAGGACCCGGAGTTGCCAGGACTCGAGCGCCGCGCCGACGGCAGCTATCGCTTCCAGGGGACCAACTTCAGCGCAGTGATTCCACGCGACGGACAGGTGAAGTTTCGAAACTCCTTCTTCGGATTCTCGCGCCGCATGGCCCCGCTCGCCCCACCTCCACGGGACCTCGACCCCACGCCGAGCGGCGCCCGCATCCCACAGACCACCCCGTTGCTCGCGGCCCAATTCCGCATCGACTTCCAGGGCTACCTTCAGAGCCGACTCGGTGATGACCCCTACCTCTCCGAGCGCCGCTGGTTCCTCGATCGCACGCGCGAGCTGCGCGACAGCCTGAGCGCCCGCAGCTTCATCCTCTCGTTGCGCGCGGCATTGTTGAAGGTTTGGAGCGCGGCTGGCGAGAACCTCGCGCAGCGCAAGCGTGAGACGTTCGAACTCTGGAACCAGACTGGCGACGATGAGCGGGGTGAAGCCGCACGCAAGCTGGTCCTCACGTTCGTGCGCGAACGCTGCCCGCAGCGCTCGTCGTGCGAGTTTCGGCCCGCCGAGCTCAAGCGCCTCAACGACAAGCGCAGCCACGCGGAGGCGTTCGCGCCTTACGCTCCTGTGGCGCGCAATCGAGCCACACCAGCGCCGTGACGCCTCACTGAACGGCGCCACTGCGCGCGCCGTGACGTCGCGTGGCGCGATCTCGACAGACTCGTCAGCCCGGTGTTTCGCGGACTTTTCACATCACCTTCCAGTGACCGCCTCGGCTTTCACCCGGAGATTTGCGGGCGATCTTCCGCGATCTTCGTAGTTGTCAGGCAGACTCCAGAGCTGCATTCTGTTCGCTCGAGCGCGCACCGAGCACTGCGATCTTTGCTTTCTGATGGAGGCGGCAATGCAGTCACAAGTACAGCTGGCACGTGAAGCCTGGCGGAGTTACGCGTCCACCGGACGTCTGCGCCACGATCTGCTGCGTCCCGAGATCTACCGTTCATGGCAACGCTGCCATTTCGACCACGTGAGTCCCCGTCAGTTCCGCCCCAAGATCCTCGGACGCTCCGAGTCCGATCGCGTGCGCGCGCTCAATGCTCCGCTCATCTACGCCGCCGCGCCCTACCTCAACGCGCTCTCCGAAGCCGCTGGCGATGCTCGACATGCGACGCTGCTCGCGTCCCCCGACGGCACGTTGATCGACCTACGCGGCGATGAGATCTCGCTGCAGGGGGCCGACGCCATGCCGCAGCCAGGCACCCTGCTGGCCGAGTCAGCCGCCGGCTCGAACGGGATCGGCACGGCCATCGCAGAGGGCAAGTACGTGGAGCTCTACGGAGCCGAGCACTTCATCTCGGGCTTCCACGACCACCTCTGTCTGGGCCTGCCGCTGCGCAACTCCGACGGTGAGCTCGCGGGCGCGGTCTGCCTCTCGGTGCGCTCCTCCGAGGCCGCGTCTCACTTGCGCGGGCTGTTCTTCGCCGTCGCGCGCGGCATCGAGTGCGAGCTGCGCGCCGAGACCATGCGCCTGCGCTTGCAGCAGCTTCAACAGGCGACCTCACGCGCTGCCCAGTCGATGGTGCTGCTGCACGAGGAGGTCGACCGCAGCCGCCTGCAGGCACGCCACGAAATCGCCAGCAGCGTGGAGACGCTGGCCCAGGGCTTTCCGAGTGAACTGCTCGAGCACGCACGCGACAGCCTCGAGCGCTATCAGCGCAGTGCGCGCACGTGGCAGCTGGCGAGCGGCGTCACGCTGGCCCAACCGATGAGCGCCCACGAGTTGGCCTTCAACGTGGTCGAGCTGCTGCAGCACGAGGCCCGCCTGCTGCGCGTCCGACTCGAGTTCGGCACCCACTCGGAACCCAGCAGCAGCCTGGCGAACCCGAGTTTCGTGCGGCTGGTCTTGGGCGAGACCGCGCAAGCACTCCGCAATGTGGGCCCCAAAGGCCAGGTCCGTCTGAGCGTTCAGGGCGATGGCGCGGTGTGCATCCACTCGCAAGCCGAGGACGCCTCCCTGTGGATCGAGCGACGGCTGCCGAACCGCATGGCGGCCTGACGGTCCCGAGGCTAAGCCCTTCCCATGAGGGGCACGGACAAGGCGACCTATCAGGTCAGCGTGTTGATCGTGGGGGCTGGCATCAGCGGCATTGGCGCCGCCATTCGCGTGCGCGCCGAGGGCATCGAGGATGTCGTGGTGCTCGAGAAGGCCGAGGAGGTCGGCGGTACCTGGCGGGACAATACCTATCCTGGCTGCGCCTGCGACGTGCCGTCGGCACTGTACTCGTACTCGTTCGCGCAGAAGCAGGACTGGAGTCGCTTCTTCGCGGATCAACCGGGAGATCCTGCGCTACGTGCAGGCCACGGCCGAGCGCTTCGACGTGCGCAGGCTGGTGCGCTTCGGAGAACCCGTGGAGAGCGCCGCCTGGCACGAACGACGCGCGCGCTGGATCGTGGAGACCCCGCGCGCCCGCTACGAGGCTCGCCTGGTGATCTCCTGTGGGGGCTATCTCCACGAGCCGCAGGTCCCCGAGCTACCTGGTCTCGAGAGCTTTCCGGGCACGGTGTTTCACTCGTCGCGCTGGCGCCACGATCATTCGCTGCAGGGTGAGCGCGTGGCGGTGATCGGCACGGGCGCCTCCGCCATTCAGTTCGTGCCGCGCATTCAACCTCTCGTGCGTAGCCTCACGCTCTTCCAGCGCACGCCGCAGTGGATCCTGCCCAAGCCCGATGCGGCGCTCGGCGAGCTACCCCAACGTTTGCTCGCGCTGCCCGGCGCGACCGACACCTTGCGGCGCCTCCTCTATCACGGCTTCGAGGCACTGGGCGCCGGCTTCCGGCATCCCGAGCTCATGCGCAGCGCGGAGCTCCTGGCCAAGGCTCACCTCGAGCGCGCCGTCGGCGACCGTGCCCTCCGTCGCAAGCTCACCCCGGACTACGTGCTCGGCTGCAAACGGGTGCTGCTCTCCAACGACTACTACCCTGCCCTCAGCCAACCCAACGTGGAGTTGCTGGCCACGGGCGTGCGCGAGATCCGCGGGCGCTCGTTGGTGGGCACCGATGGTCAGGCACGCGAAGTCGACACCATCATCTTCGGCACCGGCTTTCACGTCTCTGATCCACCGATCGCCACGCGCGTGTTCGGCCGCGATGGACGCTCGCTGGCAGAGGTGTGGGCGGGCAGTCCCGAAGCCCATCGCGGGACCACCGTGCACGGCTTCCCCAACTCCTTCATGGTGCTCGGTCCCAACCTGGCCATCGGACACAACTCGGCCTTTGTCGTGATCGAGGCCCAGCTCGACTATGTGACCAGCGCTCTCCGCAGCATGCGCGAGCACAGGCTCTCGCGCGTGGAGGTGAAGCGCGAAGCCCAGACAGCCTACAACCGCGAGGTGCAGCGAGACCTCGCAGGCAGCGTTTGGAATGTGGGCGGATGCTCGAGCTACTACCTCGATGCCAACGGCAAGAACAGCATCGGCTTCCCCTGGAGCACGCACACGATGCGCAGACTCTTGAGCCGCTTCGACGTGGAGAACTACCTCACCGAGGCTGCCGAAGGGCCCTGGCTGGGAGGTCCGACGCCGGTCGGAGCGAATTCCGGGACCGAAGGGCTAGCGTATTGAAATTGTTTGCAATAAAGTGAAGGCCAGGCCACCAAATAGCTGAACATTTGACGAGCATAGAGCACGGGAGTACGGTGCTCTTCAGCGGGCCTTCTCAAGGGGTCGGCACCTAGTTGAAGTGGAGCCCCGGATAGGCATTGGTGCCTATGCCGGGGCTTTGCCTTATGGTGGCGGCCGCGAAGGTGAAGTGAAGCCATGACCACGAGTTCCAAAGCCAGCATCGCGATCGAGCACGAAGAGGAGGACGGGCGCGGCGCCTTCTTCGTGGAGCGCCAGGGCATCCGCCTCGCGGAGATGACCTACTCCCGCACCGGCGAGCACCTGATCATCGTCGATCACACCCAGGTCGACGAGCAGCTGCGTGGGCTCGGCGTGGCCCGCCTACTGCTGGACACGCTGGTGGCCTGGGCGCGCCAGACCAAGACCCGGGTCGCGGCGACCTGCCCCTATGCGAAGGCGCAGTTCGAGAAGGATGGGAGTATCCAGGATGTCTACGAGCGTTGACTGGCTTCGGGGACGGCGACGAACCGCAACTAGATGCCAGCGCCCTGACTAAGGGGGGCCCCCGCCCTACGGCACAATCGGAGGCGGCCCGTCGGGCTCGACCGTGTACTGCCCGCAGCGCGCCAGGGTATCGCCGACCAGCACAATCTCGCCGCGCTGGATGTCGTACATCTCGTAGGTGGGCACGAGCTGCACGCTGCCGTCTTCCTGCACTTGAGCGCACCAGTAGAGGATGTTCGAGAGAACATCACCGGTCTTGGTGTCGAAGTCGAGGGGTCCCGATGCGCCGATCAGATTCGATGCGGCCGCCGCTGAGCAGCTCCTTGAGCGCGCCGTTGATGCGCGTTCCGCCAACGTCGACGCGAGGCACACCGTCAGCCGGCACGAGCTTGCCGATTGCGGCCGCCAGATCGACGCCAACTGGATGGGCTTTGCCGGCCACCACCGATGCGTAGGCGAGGACGTAAAGGGCGTCGTAGGCGTTGGCGGAACCGAAGGTGATGGGCACCGGCGGGGCTTCGGCCTTGGACACGTAGAGCTGCTGGAACAACTCGTAATTGCCGCCCATAGCCCCGGGTTCGGTGCCCGACACGCGATCGGCCAGCTGCAGGGCGCCGTCGGGATCGACCTTCTCGATCACAGCGCTCAGCTCGGCCGTGTGCGCGCCGTCGGCGAACACGTAGCTGGGGCGAGCCCCATCGAGGTCGTCGTCCCAGGCGGCTTCGATCATCTCGACCAGGGTGGCCACCTCGGCGGTGCCGTAGAGCAGGACCAGATGCGGCTTGAGGGTGAGCACCTTGGCCACCGCCTCGTCGTATTGGATCGGCGCTGCCACGGGATTGCCCGGGTCGCCGTAGTTGAAGCGCGTCACGTAGGGCGCGTTCGGATCAGAGACGAAGCCATCGTTCCACAGCAAGCTGCGGGAGACGTCTTCGGCCAATCCGATGCCGTAGGGATCGCCCTTGTGCAGCAGCGCGAGCCGCATCGTCTTCGAACTGCCCCCGATGATGCCCTGGTGGGTCTGAATGATGCCGCGGACGCGGGTGGCGAGCAGGGTCTGGGCGCGCGCCTGGATGACGTCCGAAGGGGACGTGCGCCAGAGCAGGTTGTTGTCCATCAAGTCCGTCAAGGCCGCGCTGGTGGCCGACGGCGAGATCAAGAGGACCCCGGCGGGGATGGCGATCTGGGAGGCCACGCTCAAGGTGATGCCGCTGAAAGAAGGTCCGATGATGGCACTGACGCCAAGATCGGAGACCAGGTGCTGGGCGCCTGCAATGGCCTGGGCCGTGTTGCCTGCGTCGTCGCAGTGCACCACCACGATGGGCCGACGACCGGTGTTCTCCACAGGAGGCAAGCCGTTGCCGCTCACGGTGAAGTCATCGACGGCTAGCTTGATTCCCCACAAGTTCGAGAGGCCGGTGCTCGAGTTCGGTCCGGTCGTGGGACCGATGCTTCCGAGCAGCAAGGCGCTGTCGTTCTTGTAGTCCCCGATGACCTCGGTGCAGTGGTCGGCGAGCAGGGACACGCAGACGGCGCGCTCGTGGTGACAGAGGAAGTTCTCACCGAGTCGATCGACGCAGTCCTGGGTGTGAGAACACGCAACCTCGCCCGCGTCGGAGTCCGAGGCATCGGAGCCCGCATCGGCGGGCGCTTCGGGGGCGGCGTCGTGGCCCATCCCGCTGTCGACGTGGTCGTCGAGCGTGTCGTCGGGCGGCTCGGCCACTGGAATGGGCTTGCCAAGGGCATCCCTGCCGACGATGAACTCACAGCCAAAGGAGCTGACCGTGCACGCCAGGCCGACTGCATACGCCGCGCGCAGGGCGCCTGAACGAAGTTGGGAGCTCAATGTCGATCTCCGAGCGGGTCGTATTTTGGCGCGCGCCCGGCTCCGCGCCCGTCGTTTTTGTGGGGCGGCAGCGGGGGACGCCTGACAGGCGGCGGCAGCTCACCGCGGTTTTCGCTCGATTTTGGCAGGGGCGCAGCGGCGTCCGTGACCGGGAGAACGTTGGGGCTCCCCTCGCTGGCGCCCGCACGAGTGGGCGCTGGCTCACGGGGTTCGACCGCGGCGGGCGCAGCCTCGAGCTTGGCCCCGCTCTCGTCGGTGAGGGGGACGCTGCGAGTGACGCGCCAGAGCCAAGTGGCCGCGGCGAGCAGCACGAAGGCGGCGAAGGTGAGCGGGATGGCCCTGGAGATGGGGGCGCGCGACGCGCGCGGGGGCACCAGGCTGATTTGCTTGGGGGTGCTCTCCGCGTAGCTGCCTGCGAGTGGGCGTCGGTCCGAGTCCGAGCTCTGCTGGAGCATCGGACCATCGGACCAGGGACTGGCCGGGGTGGAGAGCCCAGCTTCGAGCTCGGAGGGCGCCTGTTGCTCGGTGGACGCGGAGTAACGCAGGGCCCGCGCCTCGAGCATATGCTTGCGAACTTCCACTTGCTGAAGCCCCGCGAGCGCCACGCCGAGATGCCTGATCTGTTCCGCGGGCGACACGTAGCGCTGGGCGCGATCGTGGCTGCACGAGCGCTGAAACCAGGCGTCGAACTCGGGGCTCGCCACGAAGCCGAGCTCGCTGGGCTTCTGCACGGGCTCGAACACCACGCGGTGCAACAGCCGCAGCGTGTGGTCAGGCGCGAAGTAAGGCACCCCGAACAAGAGCCGGAAGGCGATCATGCCGAGCGCCCAGGTATCGGTGCGCGCATCGAGCAGGCTGGCCTGACCCTGCGCTTGCTCGGGAGACATATAGATGGGCGTGCCGAGCACCGTGCCCTGCTCCGTGCTGCCAGCGCTCCCCTGGGGGACCTGCCCGGTGTTCTTGGCGATGCCGAAATCGAGCAGCTTCACCCAGGGGCGACCGTCCTCCCGTTGCGTGAGGAACATGTTGTCGGGCTTGAGATCGCGATGAATGATGCCGGCGGCGTGGGCGCGCTCGAGCGCTCGGGCCACCTGGGTGAGGAGCTCCACCACGCGCTCGGGTGGCACCGGCTCGCGAGCCTCGTACTCGAGGGTGTGCCCCTGCATCAGCTCCATGACCAGGAAGGGCGTGCCGCCCATCTCCTCGGCCGTGCCGGCGTCCGTGATCCGGACCACATGTTCGCTGTCGATGGCCGCGGCCAGGCGGGCCTCGCGCCGAAAGCGGGCCACCACCTCCGGGCTAGCCCCCTCGAAGCCTGCCAGGAGCTTCAGAGCGACGCGCGCGCCGGTGTGCAGGTGCTCCGCTTCATAGACCGCTCCACCCCCCCCTTTACCGAGCAGGCGAATCGGGCGATAGCGCTCGCCAATCACATTCGGAAGCGGTGGAAGGGACACGCGTCAGGTCGGGGCACTATAGCGAAGAGCAACCGGGCCTGCGGCAGATTCGGTGACTTTTTGCCCCAGCAGAGCCGGTGATTGGCTTGCGAGATATCGGAGTTACCGCATGCTCGCGCCGCGGATGCTCAGGGTATTGCTCGCGTTCTGTCTCGGTCTTTGGGCCACGCTCGTGCCGTGTCTCGCGCTGGCCCAGGGTCAGCCTGCGGATCGCGCCCTGGCCAATGACCTATTTCAGCGGGGTCGCAAGGCTCTGCTAGAGCAACGCTACGCCGAGGCTTGCCCGCTGCTAGAGGAGAGCCAGCGCCTGGATCCAGCCGGCGGCACTCTGCTCAACCTGGCCCTGTGTCATGAAAACCTCGGCCAGACCGCCACCGCGTGGACCGAATATCACGACGCGCTGGCCATCGCGCGGCACGAGCGGCGCAGCGATCGCGCAGAGTTCGCGCTAGCCCACATCGCGAGCCTGGAAGCGCGGCTCTCGCGCCTGGTGATCGAAGCGGAGCTGCCCCTCGCCGAAGGCCTCGTCATCGAGCGCGACGGCACCGTGCTGAATGCCTCGGTGTGGGGCGAGCCGATGCCCGTGGACCCCGGCGTGCATAGCGTGCGTGCGCGCGCCCCGGGCTATGTGACGTTCGAGCAGTCGGTGACCATGGCCGATGCTGGGGACACCCAGACCGTGCGCGTCCCGGTCCTCGCGTTGGTGCCGCCACCCGAGCCGCCGCCTGCGCCGCCCGTGGTGGCGCTTCCCGAACCGCCCGCCGAGATCCCCGAAGAGCCGAGCGTGCAACTCCCGCCGGAACCCAAGCCAGCCCCCGCACCGCCGCCGCCCGCATGGAAGCGACGTTTGGCCTGGTCGATGTTCGCGGTGTCGTTGGCGTCTGCCATCACGGCCACCGTCACGGGCGTGCGCGCCATCCGTCTGCGCAACGAAGCCGAGAGCCGCTGCAAAGACGGCTTTTGCACCAACAGTGCCTTCGCGCTCGATGACAAGTCGACGAAACATGCCCATGCCTCCACGGCGCTCAGCGCGGTGAGCGTGGCGACCGCGGGTGCGGGCCTCGTGTTGTGGTTCGTCCGCGGACAAGCGCCGCAAGAGCCCGCGCAGGGTCATGTCACCGGGCTTGGATTGAGCATCACGCGCGCCTTCTGAGCGGCTCCGGCACGCTCGTGCAACAACGCCACAGCTGTGCTGCGAAACGATCGCGCTGCTAGAGCTGCGCGCATCGAGAGTCCTTGCTCGGCGTATGTAACGCTCCAAGAATGTCCCTTGTGGAGCGGAGCACGTAACTCTGCGCATCCCAGGATAGACACACGCTGCGACGCGGAGTCTCCGCCGAGCTTGGTTCGCCAATAGTGAGCTCGTGGGCTGACTGCCCACTGCGACCGCCTCGACTCTTCAGCGAGTCACGAGCGCGAGCAAAACAAACGAAAGTGTGGCAACGGTGCGCTATCTCCTGCCGATTCTTGGTCTATTGCTGGTCATCGGCGGCTTGGCTGGGGTCAAGTTCTCGCAGTTTTCCAGTCTCATGAGCGCCGGTGAAAAGTTCGCGAAGATGGGTCCGCCACCCGAGACGGTGAGTACGGACGTATCACGCAAGCTGGTCTGGGAAGGCTCGCTCTCGGCTGTCGGCAGCATCGCGGCAGTGCGCGGCGTGGCCATCAGCAACGAGTCGCCTGGCGTGGTGAAGAAGATCCTGTTCGAGTCCGGGAACATGGCCAAAGCGGGACAGGTCTTGGTCGAGCTCGACACCAGCGTGGAGCAAGCCCAGCTGGCCACCACGCAGGCTCGCCGTCAGCTCGCCGAGCAGACCCTGGCGCGCACGCAGGCGCTCTCCGCTGGCAAGGCCGTACCCAAATCGCAGATCGACAACGACGAGGCTCAGCTCAAATCCGTGACGGCAGAGGTGGCCGGGCTCGAGGCACAGAATCGCGCGCAAAGTCATCCGCGCACCCTTTGCCGGCAAGCTCGGGATTCGCGCGGTGAACCTCGGCCAGTATCTGAGCCCCGGCACGGTCCTGACCACGCTCGAAGCGCTCGACTCGGTGTTCGTAGACTTCACGTTGCCGCAGCAGGCCCTGGCTAGCGTGCAGAGCGGGCAGCCCGTGCGCATCAGCCTGGATGCCCAAGCGGACATCAGCGTCGACGGAACCATCACGGCAGTCGACCCGTCGCTCAACTCCGCCACGCGTGCCCTACGCGTGCGGGCCAGCGTGCCGAACAAGGAGCAGAAGTTTCGCCCGGGCATGTTCGCCAATGTGTCGGTGGTGTTGCCGGAGCGCTCCAGCATCGTCGCCGTGCCGATGACGGCTGTGGTGCACGCACCCTATGGTGACTCGGTGTTCCTGGTCGAGCCGCTCAAGTCGCCCACCGCAGAGCTACCGGCGGGCACGCCCCCCATGGAGCAGGTGCGCCAGCAGTTCGTGCGCCTGGGCGAGGAGCGCGGCGACTTCGTGGAGGTCGTCGAGGGCTTGAAAGAGGGCGTCACGGTGGTCTCGGCAGGCGCATTCAAGCTGCGCAACGGCGCCAAGATCGTGGTCAACAACAAGGTCAAAGCAGAGGCCCAGGTCAACCCCCGGCCCGCCAACCGCTGAGGCGCCATGAAATTCACCGATATCTTTATCCGGCGCCCGGTCCTCGCGATCGTGGTCAACCTGGTGATCATCATCGCGGGCTTGCAAGCCGTGCGCAGCCTCTCGGTGCGGCAGTACCCCAAGCTCGAGAGCGCGACCGTCACCGTCATCACGCCCTACGTGGGCGCCAGTGCGGATCTGGTGCGCGGCTTCATCACCACGCCGCTCGAGCGATCCATCGCAGCGGCGGACGGCATCGACTACATCGAATCCCAGAGCGCCCAGGGCCTCTCCACCATCAACGTCCGCCTCAAGCTCAACTACCCGGCCAGCAACGCGCTGGCGGACATCAGCGCGCGCGTGAACCAGGTGCGCGCCGACCTGCCTCCAGAGGCGGAGATTCCGTCCATCAGAGATCGAGCCGTCGGACGCGCAGATCGCGGCCATGTACCTCAGCTTCGGCTCGGACATTCTCGAGGAGAACCAGGTCACCGACTACCTGATCCGCATCGTTCAGCCGCGCCTGTCCGCCATCGACGGCGTGCAGCGCGCCGATATCCTGGGCGGACGCACCTTCGCCATCCGCGCGTGGCTCAAGCCCGAGTTGATGGCGGCCCACAACGTGAGCCCGTCCCAGGTGCGCGCGGCCCTGGCAGCCAACAACTACCTCTCGGCCGTGGGCCAGACCAAGGGCCAGCTGGTGCAGGTGAACCTCACCGCCAACACCAACCTCGAGACGGTGGACGAGTTCAAGAACCTAGTCGTGCGCGAGGAAGGCGGCAGCCTGGTGCGGCTGCGGGACGTGGCCGACGTGGTGTTGGGAGCCGACACCTACGAGCAGGACGTGCGCATGTCCGGCAAGAAAGCCGTGTTCATGGGCGTGTGGGTGCTACCGAACGCCAACTCACTCGACGTCATCAACGCCGTACGGCGCGAGATGGAGATCGTGAAGGAGGAGCTGCCCAGCGGGCTCAGCGCGGGCGTCGCCTTCGACTCTACCAAGTACATCGACAGCGCCATGGACGAGGTGGTGAAGACGCTGACCGAGACCGTGCTGATCGTGATCGTGGTGATCTTCCTGTTCCTGGGCTCGCTGCGCACGGTGATCGTGCCCCTGGTGGCCATCCCGGTCTCGCTCATCGGCGCCGTGTTCTTGATGCAGGCGCTGGGCTTCACGGTGAACCTGCTGACGCTGCTGGCCATCGTACTGTCGGTGGGTCTGGTAGTGGACGACGCCATCGTGGTGGTCGAGAACGTGGAGCGGCACATGCGCGAGGGGCGATCGCGTCTGGACGCGGCGCTGCTCGGGGCACGCGAACTGGTGGGCCCCATCATCGCCATGACCATCACCTTGGCCGCGGTGTACGCCCCGATCGGCTTCCAGAGCGGTCTCACGGGAGCCCTGTTCCGTGAGTTCGCCTTCACGCTGGCGGGCGCCGTGTTCATCTCGGGCCTGGTGGCCCTCACGCTGTCGCCGATGATGTCCTCCAAGCTGGTTCCGCCACACGACCAGCAGGGCTGGCTCAACCGGCGCATCGATCGCGTGTTCGATGCGGTACGCAACGCCTACGATCGCGCGCTAGCGGCCACGCTGCGTGTGCGTCCCGTGGTGTACGCCATCTGGATCGCGCTCACGCTCGTGGTCTTCCCGATGTACCTGTTCTCGCCGGCGGAGCTGGCGCCCAACGAAGACCAGGGCGTGGTGTTCAGCGCGCTCGATTTGCCCGCCAACGCCACGCTCGAGCAGCTCATGCCCTACACCGAGCAGATCTACAAGATCTACGCGAGCGTCCCCGAGTTCGACCACAGCTTCCAGCTCACCTTTCCGACCCAGGGCTTCGGCGGCATGCTCGCCAAGCCCTGGAGCGAGCGCAAGCGCACCATCTTCGACATCCAGGGAGAGCTGGCGGGCAAGCTAAGCGATGTACCGGGTGTGCGTGCGCCGGCTTTCCTGCCTTCGGCATTGCCCAGCGCGGGCCTGTTTCCCGTGGAATTCGTGATCGCCTCCACGGCCAGCCACGAGGAGATGCTGCCCTTCGCCAACAAGCTGGTGGAGAGCGCGGCCCAGAGCGGCAACTTCGCATTCCCACCCATCCTCGACGTGAAAATCGATCAGGCCAAGGCCGACATCGTGCTCGATCGCGACAAGATCGCCTCGATGGGGCTCTCCATGTCGGCCATCGGCTCCGACCTGGCCGCGATGATCGGCGGCAACTTCGTCAACCGCTTCAACATCGAGGGCCGCAGCTACAAGGTCATCGCCCAGGTCGACCGCAAGAGTCGCCTGACCAGCGAGCAGCTGCGCGACATCCATGTCAGCGGCGCCCGCGGTGAGTTGATGCCGTTGGCAGCGGTGGCCACGGTGAAGCGCGGCGTGGAGCCGCGCACGCTCAACCGCTTCCAGCAGCTCAACGCCATCAAGATCTCGGGCGTGGCGGCGCAGTCCCTGGAGACCAGCCTGACGTCCCTGGAGGACCAGGCGAAGGCCATCTTGCCACCTGGCTATCGCATGGACTACACAGGCGAGTCACGCCAGCTGCGCGAGGAAGGCGGCAAGTTCCTACCCGCCATGGGGCTCGCCTTGCTGCTCATCTTCCTGGTGCTGGCGGCCCAGTTCAACTCCTTCCGCGACCCGTTCGTGATCCTGGCCGGCTCGGTGCCGCTCGCGATGTTCGGCGCGCTGATCTTCTCCTTCCTCAAGTTCACGGGTCCGCCGGGATTGACGTTCCCGCTCACCGAGGGCTGGACCACCACCATGAACATCTACTCGCAGGTCGGGTTGGTGACGCTGGTGGGCCTGGTTTCCAAGAACGGCATTCTGATCGTGGAGTTCGCCAACGCCGAGCAAGAACGGGGCGCCTCCAAGCTCGACGCGGTGCGCGAGGCCGCACGCACCCGCCTGCGCCCGATCTTGATGACCACCATCGCCACGGTAGTGGGTCATTTCCCGCTCACGTTGGTGACCGGACCCGGCGCGGCGGCGCGCAACTCCATCGGCGTGGTGCTGGTGGGGGGGATGGCCATCGGGACGCTGTTCACGCTGTTCGTGGTGCCCTCGGTGTACGTGCTGATTGCGAAGGACCACACGAAGGATCGTGCCAAGCTTGGCGAGGGAGCCCCGCAAGCGCTCCCCACGCCGTTGCAGCAGCCAACCTGAGCGCACGAGGATTTCGTCATGATCACGTTTCTGGGTACGGGCTTACTCGGAGCCAACTTCGTTCGTGCCGCGCTGCGGCGCGGCGAGAGCGTCACGGTCTACAACCGCACGCGCGCCAAGGCCGAGGCGCTGGCCCAGCTGGGCGCCCGCGTGGCCGACAGTCCGCGCGAGGCCGTGACCTCCGCCGAGCGAGTGCACATCGTGTTGTCGGATGATGCTGCGGTGGACGAGGTACTGGAGGCGGCGCTGCCGGCGTTGAGCCCGCAGGCCGTGATCATCGACCACACCACCACCTCGGTCACGGGCACACGAGCGCGCCGGGAGCGCCTCACACAGCGCGGCGTGGCCTTTCAGCACGCGCCAGTGTTCATGGGACCGCAGAACGCCCTGGACGCCACGGGGGTGATGTTGATCTCGGGCGCGTCCGAGCGTGTGGAAGCGCTGCGACCGGTGCTGGAGAAGATGACGGGCAAGCTCTCCTACCTGGGACCCGACCCGGAACGCGCAGCGGCCTTCAAGCTGATGGGCAACCTGTTCCTGATGTTCATCACGGCGGGCCTGTCGGACGTGTTGACGCTGGGCAAGGCGCTCGGCATTCCGCCGCAAGAGGCCGCCACCCTCTTCGACGTGTTCAACCCCGCGGTCACGCTGGCTCCGCGCCTCACGCGCATCCTCGGCGCCGAGTTCCACAAGCCCTCGTGGGAGCTCGCCATGGCGCGCAAGGATGCCCGCCTGATGCTGGAGGAAGGTGTGCAGGGCAACAGCCCGCTGGCGATGTTACCGGCGATTGCCGAGGTCATGGATCGCTTCATCGTGCGCGGACACGGCAAGGACGACTGGACCGTGATCGCCAAGGACGCGCTCCCGGGCAAGACGACCGGACCATGATATAGCTGGGCTGGTGTCCGAGCAGCTTGCACTGACCGAGCTGGCCAACCAGCTCCTTCGTCACGCCGAGCCGAGCTTGCTCGACGCGCGGCTCGACGTGCTCGGCGAGCGCCTCGAGGACCAGGAGGTCGCCTCGCTGCTGCGGGCGAGCTTCGAGGCAGGCGAGGCGGATTCGCTGCGCGACCTGCTGGCCGAGGAGCGCTTCGCGGCCTGGATCGATCGCACGCTGACGAGCAGCGAAGAGCAAAGGCTCGAACAGGAGCTGACGCGTCTCCTGGGTGGCGCGGGCACGGCCGGTGTGGATGATCCCGAGCGCCTGGTGCGCATCCCCTCCGTACCCGATGGCTACGCGGAGCTGCAGGCCTGGGCCGAAGAGTACGATGTGGTCGAAGCTTTGCGCCGGCCCGCACGGGAGTTGTGGCCGGCTCAGCGCACCCAGGACGAGCACCTGACGCTGATGGAAGCCGCCCTCGGGGAGTACGAGCCACACACTCCCGCGAAGGCCTCCGACCTGAACCCGCAAGCGGACCTGAGGAGCCTCGCGCGCGCCCACCTGCGCAGGCTGGCGCTCTCGCGCGGCGCGCTCGGGGCGCGCACGAGTCTGTGGAGGCGGCGCGAAGCCGGCCACCCTGCCCTGCGCGTCCTGTGTGAGCGACTGCGCGCGCTGGTCATCAAGACCTCGCTGAGCGAGCTCCATCTACAGCGCTTCGTCCCGGCCCATCCGGTGCAGCTGGAACTACCCACGGGCGTGGCGCACGCACGCCTCACTGCGGCTGATGCACGCGAGGCGCACGAGCACGGCTCGGGACTTGCGGCACACCCGAAGGTGGCCGTGAACCTATTCCTCTCCGGCTATGAGCAGCGCGCCATCGAGGGCGAGTGCACGCACTGTGCGGGGAGCCGCTGCATTCATGTGGTGAGCGTGGCTGCGCGCCTGCTCGACGCCTGCCTCGACGTCGAAGACCGCTTGCACGGCCGTCTGTGTGAGTGGGTCGAGGTGCCGTCCTGGAAGCGGGTCCTGCACGAGCTAACCGAACCGGAACGCGTCCGCGAGGCGCGCGGCGAGCACATCGTCTTTCAGCTGCGCAGCACGCCGCGTGGGGTACTCGTGGGCAGCTTCTTGATGAAGGCACCGTCCGACGGGCGCGCCTCGGCGGGCAAGCTGTGCACGCCCCAGCAGCTCTTGCGACACGGCGCCTGCAGTGATCTCGACCGACCGGTGCTGGAAGCCATGGTGCCTCACGCGCGCGCCATGAACCCAAGCTTCGTGCCGGCCGACATGGCGCTGCTGCGCGTGCTGTGTGAGCATCCCGCGATCCAGCGCGAGGGTCAGGCCGCCACCGTGCGGGTGGTCGAGGGCATTCTGAGCGTGGAACTGCTCGAACAAGCAGGCGGGCTGTTGCCGCGCGTAAGCCTCCATGGCGAGCCCATCGCGCCCGGCGCCGAGCACGCAGCAAGCTACGTGGTGTGTGAGCCGGCCGAACAAAACCAGCTGATTTTTGCGCCCCTCACTCAACCTCTGCGCAAGTTGCTGCGGGCGCTCTCGCATTTCCGCGGTGTGTTCCCCGAAGAGAGCTTTCCCGTGCTGGCCCCCTGGCTGAGCTCCCTGCGCGGCGCGGCCGAGGTGCAGGCACCGAAGAGCCTGGCCGGCCACGAGCGCCCCACGCCGCGGCGTTTGCTGCTGCGCTTCACGCCGGGGGCCGACGAGGGCCTCGTGCTCGCGCTCAGCTTTCGGCCGCTCCCACTTGGCGCCGTCTATCCGCCCGGACGTGGACCCGCGTTGGTGCACGGGCTGGAGGACGGCAAGCCGATCCATGCGCGGCGCGATCTCGCCTGGGAAGCCCAGGAGGCCAACCGCGTGCTCCAGGCACTCGAGCTGAGCCAGCAGATCCGCGTGGACGCCTTCAGCTACGCCATCGAGACCACCCAGGATGCCCTGGGCGTGCTGGCGCGCGCCGCGCGACTGGGCGAAGCCGTGAGTATCGAGTGGGCCGAGCGCGCGCGCCCGTGGAGTTTCGCCGGGACGGCGCACAAGGCCGACCTGAAGGTGGAGATCTTCAAGAAGGGCCAATGGTTCTCCTTGCAGGGAGGGCTCCGCCACGGCGACACGCTGATCGCGGTGAGCACCCTGCTCGAGGCAGCGCGGCGCGGCGAGCGCTTCGTGGAGGTGGAGGGACACAGCTTCCTCGAGCTCGAGCAAGCCCTATTCGAGCGCCTGGAAAACGCCCAGCTGTGTTTGATGGAGCTCTCGCCGAAGGACCTCAAGCTCGCTCCAGCGGCGTTGCCCTATTGGTTGCAAGAACTCGGGGACCAAAGCCGCGGCGGCGACGCCGCGAGCAACGCCTGGCTCGAGCGGATGGCTTCCGCACGGGACCGTCACGACACGACGCACGCCGCGAGCAGCTCCAGCGCAACCGCCCTGCCCGAGCTCGGCATCACTTTGCGTCCCTATCAGGAGCGCGGCGTGCGCTGGATGCTGAGCCAGGCAGAGTGGGCACACGGCGTGTGTTTGGCCGACGAGATGGGCCTCGGAAAGACACTTCAGGCCGGCAGCGTGCTCGCGGCGCGTGCCGACCTCGGCCCCGCTTTGGTGGTCGCCCCGACCTCCTTGCTCGACAACTGGCGCGTCGAGCTCACACGCTGCTCCAGCCGGCTCAAACCCCTCGTGTATCGCGGCAGCGAGCGCGGTGGTTTGCTGGCTGCGCTCGGCCCGGGTGACGTGGTGCTGGTGAGCTACGAGACCTTGCTGCGCGACGTGCGCGCCTTCGACTCGTTGCACTTCGCGACCCAGATCATCGACGAAGCGCAGGTGATCAAGAATGCCCGCACGCAGCGCGCACAGGCGGTTGCCGAGGTTCAGGCCGACTTCCGCATCGCGCTGTCGGGCACGCCCATCGAAAACCGGCTGGGCGACCTGTGGAGCCTGCTCGATCTCTTGGCGCCGGGGCTGCTCGGTCCGTGGCAACGTTTTCGCGCGCGCTTCGCGACCCCTATCGAGCGCTATGAGGACCCGGCACGCGCCGCGCAGCTCAAGGCGCTCGTCGCCCCCTTCTTCCTGCGGCGCACCAAGCGCGAGGTCGAGACCGAGCTGCCCCTCCGCACGGAGGTGGTGTGCAGCGTGGAGCTCTCTCCACCCGAGCGCGAGCTCTATGAAGCCGCGGTCCACGAGGCGCGCCGCGCGCTCGGCCACCGGAGCCGCCACGACGCTCGACGCACGGTGCAGATCCTCGCCGAGCTCACCCGCCTGCGACAACTCGCATGTCATCCGCGCCTCGTGCTCGACGTGCCCGACACCAGCTCGGCCAAGCTCGAGCGTCTGCTCGCAGTGCTCGACGACATCCTCCCCCGGGGCCACCGCGCACTCCTGTTCAGTCAGTTCACGCGCCACCTGGGCCTCGTGCGCGAGGCGCTCGAGCGCCGCGGTGTGCCCTATCTCTACCTCGACGGCTCCACGCCGGGCGCCGCGCGCAGCGCGCTCGTGGAGCGCTTCCAGGCCGGCGAGACATCCCTCTTCTTGATCTCCCTCAAGGCGGGCGGCACGGGCCTCAACCTCACCGAGGCCGACTACGTCATCCACCTCGATCCATGGTGGAACCCCGCGGCGGAAGACCAGGCCAGCGATCGCGCCCATCGCCTCGGACAACAGCGTCCGGTGACCGTGGTGAAGCTAGTCACGCAAGACACGATCGAGGAAAAGGTCCTCGCGCTCCACGCCCACAAGCGCAAGCTCGCGGAGGCGGTGCTCCTGGGCGAGGGCCCGGTCGAACAGCTCGATCAAGACACGCTGGAAGCCCTGTTGCTCGAGTGAACTGCACGCGGCCGCTCGAAGCACTGCGCTCGCTCAGTCATCCGAGTCGCTCGGCACTCCGGGCAACGCCTGGTAGGAACTACCCTGGATGATACCGCCGCGCTCCACTTCGAGTGAGTCGTAGGTGGCATGGCCCTCGACGTGACCCGAGCTCAACACCCGCAGGTGCCCCCGGGCCCGCACGATGCCATCCACGCGCCCGCGTACCGAGAGCTCGTTCGCGATCACTTCACCGAGCACGCGACCCTGCGGGCCGATCGCAATCGTCCCTTCAGTCACCACGTTGCCCACCACGGCGCCTTCGATAACCGCCTCGCCTCGCACCCGCAGCTCGCCCTCGAGGGCACAGCCCTCCGCCAGAATCGTGGTTCCGCGCGCGCGCGCAGCCTTCTCAGCCATGATCCCTCCGAGCCATGCCTTCGATGGTAAGCCAGCTCGAGCGTCAAATGGGAGCGCGGGAAACAAACGGCGTCCAAAGCGGTCGCAGCCGCGAGTCCAGGTGCAGACCATGGGTGTGCTTCTCCCACACCCCCGCAAGCAACCTTTCTCCCAGTTCCACGTAAGACTGGAATGCTCACGACTTCAGCCGGTACCCCGTCTTGAAGATCCACACGATGCCGGCCAAGCACAGCAGCATGAATCCGAAGGTCATCCCCAGGCTCAACGCAATGTCGACGTCGGAGATCCCGTAGAAGCTCCAGCGAAACCCGTTGATCAAATAGACCACCGGGTTGAACAGGGTGACCTTCTGCCAGAACGGCGGCAGCATCTTGATGGAGTAGAAGCTGCCACCCAAGAACGTCATCGGCGTGATGATCATGATGGGGATGATCTGTAGCTTCTCGAAGCCTGTGGCCCACAACCCCAGGATGAAGCCGAACAAGCAGAAGGTGACCGAGGTGAGCACCAGGAAGGTCACCATCCACACGGGGTGCAAGATCTGAAACGGCACGAACAGGCGCGCGGTGGCCAGGATGATGCTACCGATAATCATCGACTTGGTGGCCGCGGCCCCCACGTAGCCAATCACGATTTCCGCGGGCGACACGGGCGCCGACAGGAGCTCGAAGATGGTACCCGCCCAGCGCGGCATGTAGATGCCGAAGGAGGCGTTGGAGATGCTCTCGTTGAGCACGGAGAGCATCATCAAGCCTGGCACGATGAACGCTGCGTAGTGCACGCCGTCGATCTCGCTCATGCGCGAGCCGATGGCAGAGCCGAACACCACGAAGTACAGCGACGTGGAGATCACCGGGGAGAGGATGCTCTGCACGAGCGTGCGCCAGGTGCGGTTGAGCTCGAAGCGATAGATGGCGCGGATGGCGTGCGTGTTCATGGTCGGTTGCTCACCAGGCTAACGAAGATGTCTTCGAGGGAGCTCTCGTGGGTGCGCAGGTCCTTGTAAGCGATGCCGAGCTCGTCCACGTGCTTGAGCAGGGCCGGGATCCCCGTGTCGTCGCGCTGGGCGTCGAACACGTACTCGAGCGCACGGCCCGTCTCCGACAGCGTCACGTTACGCTCGGCCAGGGATGGGGGCAGTGCCGCGAGCGGCTCGCGTAGCTCGAGCGTGAGTTGCTTCTTGCCCAGCTTGCGCATCAGGGAGCTCTTGTCGTCCACCAGCACGATGCGGCCCTTGTTGATGACACCGATGCGGTCAGCCATCTGCTCGGCCTCCTCGATGTAGTGGGTGGTCAGGATGATCGTCACGCCCTGGGCCCGCAGGCCGCGAACCATTTCCCACATATCCCGTCGCAGCTCGACGTCGACGCCGGCCGTGGGCTCGTCGAGGAACAGGATCTGCGGCTCGTGGGAGAGCGCCTTGGCGATCAGCACGCGCCGCTTCATGCCACCCGAGAGCGTCATGATCTTGCTGTCTCGCTTTTCCCACAACGAGAGGTCGCGCAGCACCTTCTCGATCAACGCGGGGTTCTTGGGCTTGCCGAACAGGCCACGGCTGAAAGTGACCGTGGCCATCACGGTCTCGAAAGCATCCGTGGAGAGCTCCTGCGGCACGAGGCCGATCTTCGAGCGCGCTGCGCGGAATTCCTTCAGGATGTCGTGTCCGTCGGCGCACACGCTGCCGCTCGTGGGATTGACGATGCCGCAGATGACGCTGATCAAGGTGGTCTTGCCGGCGCCGTTGGGCCCCAAGAGCGCAAAGATCTCGCCGCGACGAATTTCGAGGTCCACGTCTTTGAGCGCTTCGAAGCCCGACGCGTACCTCTTGGAGAGCTTCTGTACGGAGATGATTGGGTCCACGTTGCGGCTAGTTTAGGCGAAGCCGTGTCTCGCGCGACCCCAACCAGATGAGCCCGAAAGGGCACGCGCCTCATTTTGGCAAGCACACTTGAAGTGCGGATCCTGCATGGCAAAGTTTCTTCGGTGCTGCCAACCACGTCGACAGACAATGCGGCTCGCATTCTGCTCGCGGAGGACGACCCGAGCACGAGTGAGCTATTGCAGACGTTCTTGGAGAGCAACGGCTACGAAGTCGCCACCGCGGATACAGGTCGCCGTGCGCTCGACGAACTGGAGCATCGCCCCTTCGATCTGGTGCTGAGCGATTCTCGCCATGCCCGGGGGAGACGGCTTCGATCTGGTCACCAAGGTGCGCCAGATGGGCCTGGTGGATCTACCCGTGATCCTCATGTCGGCGAACTATGAAAGCGCGTTACGGGTCCAGGGGCTCAATTTGGGCGCCGACGATTTCGTGCTCAAACCGCTCGACCTGGATGAGCTGCTGGCCCGCGTCCAGTCTCATCTGCGGCGCAGCGACCGCCAAACCCAACTCGTTCGCGATACGGTGCTGGATCCGCTCACCCAGGTGCTCAACCGCCGTGGTATCGCGGAGCAGTTCGAGGCCCAGCGCATGACAGACCCTGGCCGCAGTGTGGCAGCCCTGGTGATCGACCTGGACGGCTTCAAGGGTATCAACGACCGGCACGGGCACGCCACGGGCGACGCCGCTCTGTGCGCCGTCAGCAGAGCCCTCGAGAACACCGTTCGCGCGACCGACTTCGTGGGGCGCCTGGGCGGCGACGAGTTCGTGGTGTTGATGCTCGACACGGACCGAGAGAGCGCCGAGCACCTGGCCCAACGCGTGCGTCAACTCTCTCCCGTGGCCTTCCGTTCCACCGCGGACGGAGAGCTGCAGGTGCGCTTCTCGGTGGGCCTCGCCACCGGCGTGGGTGACGACCTCGAGGGGCTCCTCGAGAGCGCCGACGCCCAGATGTACGCCCGCAAGCGCAAGACCAACTGACGGTTCTCACACCGTCTAGTTGAGGCGTCGGCGACGACGATCTCCGCGCCGCAAGGAGCGCAATGCCGAGAGCAGCTGGTCGGGCTCCACGGGCTTGGTCACGTGGCGCTGGAAACCGGCCATGATGGAAGCCTCGCGGTCTTTGCTGCGCGCGTGGGCGGTGAGCGCGATGGCTGGCGTGCTACCCCCGGCGGCGGGCGAGAGGGCGCGCACGCGGCGGATCAGAGAGTTGCCGTCGACACCGCTCATGCCGATGTCGGACACCAGCACGTCGGGGTGTAGCTCGCGCAGACATTCGAGCGCTTCGCTCGCGTTGCGGGCCTCGGTGACGTGGCCGTGGGCACGCTCCAGCAAGGCCTTCACGTATTCGCGCGTGTCGTTGTCATCGTCGACCAACAGGATATGCATCCCGTCGAGGACCGGCCCCAGCGTGGCCTGTCGCGGCAGCGCGCTCTCTTGCGCATCGGCGACCTGACTGGCCTCGGCAAGCTCGAGTACCGGCAGGCGCACCACGAACAGCGCTCCCTTGCCGAGCCCCGGACTCGACGCCGTGACGACGCCACCGTGGGCGAGCACCAGATGCTGGACGATCGAGAGTCCGAGCCCGAGGCCTCCCATCTTGCGCGTGGTGCCGCCTTCCGCCTGACGGAAGCGCTCGAACACTTGGGGCAAAAACTCGGGCGCCATGCCGATGCCGGTGTCGCTGACGCGGATGTGAATCTGCTGACCTTGACGCGCGGCGGAAACGGCGACCTGCCCGGATGGTGGCGTGAATTTCACGGCATTGGAGAGCAGGTTCCACACCACTTGCTGCAAGCGCTTGGGATCCCCGGAGACCATACACGCGATCGGCCGCCCGGGATCGCGCGCGGGCACGCTCACTTCGAGCCCCAAGCCCTTGGCGTCCGCCAACGGACGCACGCTCTCGACGGCGGCCAGCACCACCTGCGCCATGTCGGTGGGCTCGGGCTCCAGGGTGAGCTTGCCGGACACGATGCGTCCCACGTCGAGCAGGTCTTCGATCAAGCGCGCCTGCACCTGGGCGTTGCGCGCGATGGTGTCGATGGCGCGCTCGCGCTTCTCGGGGGTCAGCATGTTGTTCCGCAATAGGTGCAACCAGCCGAGGATGGCCGTGAGCGGCGTGCGTAGCTCGTGACTGACCGCGGCCAAGAATTCGTCCTTCTGCCGGTTGGCCTCCTCGGCCTCGGCGCGCGCCGCGCGCTCGAGATGCAGCGACTCGGCGCGCTCGATCTCGGCGCGCTCGAGCCCCTGCGCCAGTTGCATGACATCCAGTTCGCGCTGCTTGCGATCGGTGATGTCGAACAGGGCGCCCCCGAGGCGGACGGGCTCGCCGTGCTCATCGAACACGACCTGACCGCGCGCCTCGATCCAGCGCACGGGTTGGTCGGGCCGCTCGCGCGTGCGGTGCTCCAGCATGTAGCGACCGTCGCCGTGCGGGTCGAGCGCGTGGGCTACCGCCCTGCGCGCGTTCTCCAGGTCGTCCACATGCACCACGCTCAGCGCCTCGTCGAGGCTGGGGAAGAAGTCCTGCTCGGTTCCCAGCAGCTGGCAGGCGCGCTCGTCGAACAACAGCCCCCCGTCATAGGCAGGTCCGCCTTCGAAGGTGCCCGCGCCGGAGGCATCGATCATGTCCTGCAAGCGTCCCTCGCTGCGCGAGAGCTTCTCCTCCACCGGGAGGCTCGAGCCGCGCAACTGGCCCGTGGCGGTGTACTCGACGCTGGCGGCTTCGCAGTGCGGCGCGTGGTCGAGGCGTTCGCACGGATAGGGCCAGGCACGGGGGCCTTTGCTGCGGGGCGAGCCCATGGCACACGAGGTACACACAGGCCGCGTCCACGCCAGCGCACGCTTCCGCACGCGCTTGCTAGGCCGAGCGGGCCGTCCTATTCCCGGGGTCGAGAGGTAAGTTCGTCATGACCGGTCGCGTGCGTGTGGAGAGAGAGGGGCAGCTCGGTTTCGTGGTGTTCGAGAACGTGGCGCGGCACAACGCGCTCACGCTGGCCATGTGGCGGCAGATCCCCGAGGCCGTGGCCGAGCTCGACGCGGATCCCGAGGTCCGTGTGATCCTCCTGCGCGGCGCCGGCGACGCAGCCTTCATCTCGGGGGCCGACATCTCCGAGTTCGAAGAGGCGCGCAACCCGGACAATCGCGAGCGCTACGAGCAGGAGAACGCCGCCGCCTACGCCGCCATCCACGACGCGCAAAAGCCCACCATCGCCATGATCCACGGCTTCTGCATCGGCGGGGGCCTCGCCATCGCGCTCAACACGGACCTGCGCTACGCGGCCGACGACGCCCGGCTCGGCATCCCAGCGGCGCGGCTCGGACTCGGCTACAGCCCCGCAGGCATCCGTCGACTCAGCCAGGTCGTGGGCTTTTCGCGCGCACAGGAGATCGTCTTCACCGCCAAGCGTTTCGAGGCGCGCGAAGCACTGCAGATGGGCCTGGTCAACGCGGTGTTCGAGAAAGCCGAGCTCGAACGACAGGTCACGAGTATCGCACGCACCATCGCACAGAACGCCCCGCTCACGCTGCGCGCCGTGAAGCGCAGCGTGCGCGAGCTGGAGAAGCCCGAGCGTGACTACGACGGCGCTGCGGCCGACGCAGCCGTGAAGGCGTGCTTCGAGAGCGAAGACTATCGCGAAGGCGTGCGCGCTTTTCTCGACAAGCGACCGCCCCAATTCCAGGGGCGTTGAGCCGGCGTCTCCAGCCACGGAGCGCAAGCGTCGAAGCGCCGCAAGCGCGCGCACAGCCCGCTGATCGAGCGGCTGCGAGCCGCCCCACAGGCCGCGCATTCAGCGCGCCAAACGCCCCGCGAGCCCCTGTATTCTGCGGGCAGTGTCGATGCGTGGACTCGGAGTGCGGTGCGGCCTCGCGCTGGGCCTCTGGCTCGTGGGCGGGGGTTGCGGAACCATCGGTGTGGACCTCAAGGACCTTCCCTTCGAGGCAGACGAGGACGACGAACACGGCCGGCTGCTCGATGGGGCCGCCCGTGATGCTGCCACACTGGATGGAGATGGAGAGACGCTCGCCGACGGCGGCGGCGTGCTCAAGGAGTCGGACGCAAGCCACGAGCTCGGCTGTGACGACCTCGACCCGTCCACTTGCGACGACCTTCCAGAGGCGGGCAGCATGGACGCTACGGCGGCTGGCGCTTCCGACGGCGCGGTGACCTCGCCGGAGCCAGACGGCGGAAGCACCGGCGACGACGACGCAGGAGGAGCCGGTCCCGATGCGGCAGGACCCACGCTCTGCGAGCTGCTGGAGCTTCCTGCTGCGCCGCTCGTACACTTGCCTCTCGACGAGACGAATGGCCTGGTGGCGTTCGACGCACGCGGGGCCCACAACGGCAGCTTGCTCAACAGCACAGGTAGCTGGACGGCGGGCCAGGTCGCGGGTGCGCTCGCATTCGATGGCAATGACGACTACGTGAGCGTCGGCAACGTGGGAGCCGCCAAGAGCATCGCGCTCTGGCTGCGCGCGGACTCCTATGGCGTAACCAGCGATCAAACGGGCTATCGCTTCCCGACTGCCACCGGCAGCCCCAAGAATCAGTGGACCAACCCCACCCTGGCCTATGCAGACGACGGCCAGTCGAGCCAGGTGACCGGGCTGTTGACCGGTGCAGCGCAGGATTGGAGCTCCTTCGATCTCACCGTGCCGTCTGCGATCACCGGCATCGAGGTCAAGCTCGACATGCAGAGCGCGGCCCTGAACTTGCTCGCCAACACCCAGGTCACGCTGTCGGGCGACGCCGGCGGAACCTACAGCAGCGCCTGCACCTCGGGCCAGATCCTGAGCCTGGGTGGAACCCTCTACAACTGCGGCAACGCCACCGATCTGTGGGGACGCAGCTGGAGCGCCAACGAGGTCAGCAACGCGAAGTTCCGTGCGCGCGTCAGCTATAGCGTGGTGCTCGGGACCCTGTTCCTCGACTACCTGGCCGTGAACGTGCACTACGTCCCCTTCACCGCCGGCCGCGGTGTGCTCAACCTGAACGCGAGCACGCACGTGACCTTCTCCGCCCAGGCGCTCGACGTCAGCAGCTTCCCGGTCGGCACCCAGGTCTACGTCGACGGCGTACTCGGCAATCAGGTCGGCCCCGGCTTCCACCACGTGGTGATCAGCAGCCCCAGCGCGATCCCCATGAGCGGCGTGGAATTCGGGCGCGCCCTGAGCAGCAGCCCGTATTTCCAGGGCCGCCTCGACGAGGTGCGCATCTACGCCGAAAGCCTCACGCCGGGCCAAATCGACGCGCTCGTTCACCACCTCGAGTGCGCGCCCTGAGGCGACTCACGGTCGGGGCGTGGCGGATGCGGCGAGACGGATTGCCGCCACCACTTGTTCGGGCTGTTCGAACTGGAGGTAGTGACCGCTGTTCGCCACCAAGCTCAGCCGCGAGCCCGCCACCTGCCGCTGCAGGCGCTGGGCGCCCTCCCGGCGAAATGGATTTTCCTTCTGGGCCACGATGACCAGGGGCTGCTCGATCTTCCCGTAATGCGAGCTCATCTCGGGGAGCCACTCGGTCGCGCCCGTTGTCTCCACGGCGAGCGCGTGGGCAACCTTCGGGGACGACCAGATGCGCACACGGAGATCCACGAACTCCTGCGACGGCGGGTGCCCAACGAACTGGCGCTCGATGCCCTTGCGAAACATACGAGGTCCGAGGCTCCCCACCAAAGCGCGCGCGAGTCCCAGTCCCAGCCAAGGCGCGCTCAAAGCACGCATAACCATCGTGGGGGGACGCGACGGATGGTAAAGCGCCGCGTCCACCACCACGTAGGCGTCCACGCTCGGATGTTTGCGCAAGGCGCTGGCCAAGGCAGTGCCTCCGCCGAACGAGTGGCCCACCACGATGACGTGCTGGAGGCCGAGCTGCTCGATCAGGCGGTGCGCGATCTGCGCATTGTAGTCGTAGGAGTATTCTCCCCCATCGCCGCTGAACCCGTGGCCCGGCCGATCGTAAGCGGTCACGCGAAAGTTGCGGGCGAGCGCGTCCATCAGAGGCCTGAACTCCTCCAGCGAGCCCGGGCAGCCGTGAATCAAGAGCACGTCGCGTCCCTGCCCCTCCGAGAGGACCCGGATCGGCAGATCGCCGAGCATCACGTGGTGGCCCGAGAAACCTGCCGGGATCTCGGTGTTGGGTCGATAGCTCGCTCCGGCCACCAACAGCCCCAGCAGCAGGGCACCGACGGCCAGAACCACGCGCAACGCGGCGATCTTCGGGCGCGACATGACACAACGCTACGCCGTCGGCCCACGCTGTCCAGGCCGTTCGGCTCCACGCGGATGAAAGCTTGGTCTTGCCAGCCCCAGGGCGTTCCTCTATCAAATGCAGCTCGATGGAAAGCACGGAAAACGAAGTGACGGCCGTCACAGAAAGCACCGAGAGCCAGCTCGAGCTAGGCGTTGCGCCGCAGGAGCTGGAAACTGCCCAGACACAACTCGATCCACGCGCGGAGCGCCGCCGCATCGAGGAGCAGCTGAATGCCCTCAAGCGCAGGGAGGCCGAGCTGCGGCGCGCCCTGGCGATCGCGGACCATCCCGAGCTCGCGGAGGCGGTGCGGGTACTGGAGGGCGCCTGCTACGCGGTGACACGCGTGGAGGCCAAGATGGCCCAGGGCCTCTCCAAGAGCGAAGAGAAGCGCCGCGAGACGGTGGAGAAGAAGCTCGCGCAGGCCGAGGAGAAGCGCCTCGAGCTCGATGCACAGATCGCCGAGTTCAAGGCCGAGCTTCACGCGCTGGGCGAAGAGCGCACGCAGACCTTCGAAGCGGAGCGGCGCGAAAGCCTGGTCGCGCTGATCGCGAGCCTCACGGCCCACTCGGGCGCCTTCGAGAGCGCGGGACTCGAACCCGGAGCACTCATCCCGGACATTGCTCGCTTGATGCCCGAGGTGCGCTCGCTGGCCGAGTCGCTCGTGCAGGCCCGCGACGCAGCCCGCAGCAACTAGCCGTAGCTGGTCACGGCGCGCTACTGCGGTGGCCGCGCCAGCCGTTCGGCCGCCGATCCCTCGGGCAGAGGTCCCGTCCAGAGGGGCAACAAACGCTCGAAGAATCGGACATGCTCGTTGTCCGATCCTACGCACGTGCGGCGCCCGATTCTGCCTCCCCTCCCCGGCTCAGCCGGGCGCCGGCAGCGCGAGTCGAACGCGGCCTCCGAAGCGCCGCGCGAGCGCCTCCGCGAGACGTTCTTGCGCATCCCTCGCGATCACTTCGCCGTGCGCCATCACCAACACGCGCGTGGGCAGGGCCACGATGCGCTCCACGCTCTGCCGCGCGAGCTCGCGATCCTTCACCAGCGAGCCCCAGGCGCGGCTCGCCGCGAGGCGCCCGTGGCAGCCCATGGCGAACAACACGATGTGCGCCATGAGGCCCCGTGGTCGCTCGATATTGAAGACGAGGTCGGTGACCACCAGTGTGCTGCTCTGGCGATGGAAGAATACGAACTCATCCATGCGCGGCGCGCCCTCCAAGCGGATCACGTCCACCGCGGCCGCGAGCTCGGGCAGCTCGCGGTCGAGCGTGTGATCGATGCGCAGGTCGGTGCGCTTGGATGCGAGGCCAGGCGGCGCCACCACGCGCGCACGCGGATAACGCGACATGGCGTCCGCCAAATACAAATGATGCATCAGGTTCGGAGCGATCAACAGCTCCACCTCCCCCAGCGCGGCGATGGCACGCGCCATTCCATCGTCGATCGGAATGGGCGACACCAGGGCGAGCTTGCCGGCGGAGAGCGGCAGCACCGTCATGCGGGCCGGAAAGTGGAAGCCACCTGGCAGCTTCTGCGCGAAGTCGAACACCACGGGTTCTGGTGAGGGTTCTCGAATTTCGGACATGGCTAAGCTCCCTGCAATCGCATATAGTCAACCACGCTTGACCATTATCGTCAAGCCGACTTGACCAATGCCGAAGAAGTCCCGCAAGTCCTCAGAAAGACCTGCCGCCGCCAAACGAACGGGTGTCGTCGATGCCGACGCCAGCTATCGCGCCAAGCTCGAGAGTGAGAAACGCCAGAGCTCCATCCAGGTACTCTTCAAGGTGGCGCGCCTGCTAGATGAAGAAGCGCTACGGCGCGTCGCCCGCCGCACGGGCCAACCCCAGCTGCGCCGCTCCCACACCAGCCTGCTGCCCCACATCGACCTCGAAGGAACGCGCATCACGGATCTGGCCGATCGCCTCGGCATCACCAAGCAAGCGGTGTCTCAGCTGGTCGACGATCTCGAGGCGCTCGACGTGCTCGCGCGTGTGCCCGACCCGGAGGACGCTCGCGCCAAGCGCGTGGTCTTTACCGCCAAAGGGCGCACCGGCCTACTGGAAGGCTTGGCCGTGCTGCGGGCGCTCGAAGGCGAGCTCGAAGCACGCGTGGGTAAAGCCGCCATGGCCGCGCTCCGGAACACCCTTCTTGCGATTCATGATGATCTTTGTCGCGACGCATGAGGACGAGCGGCGAGCCGCCGACAGCAAGCCTCCAGCGGCCAGCAGCTAGCAGCCATCGGCCAGCAGCTAGCAGCCATCCGCAAATCCGCGAGCGGGCATCCGCGATTGGCCAGCCCGCAGGCGGCGAACGGCCGGCAGGCGTCCCGCAGCCCGCAGACAGCTGTTGGCTGACTGCCGACCGCGGACTTGCCGTTCGCCGATAGCGGATGGCCGATCGCCGATGGCCAATGGCCGCCGCTCGCCGCTGTCTCTACTTTTCCTGCTTCTTACCGGTATCACCGGCCAGCGACTTGGCAGCGGACTTCTCCCCGCCAGTCATGTCGGAGAGCAGATTGAGCGCCTCTTCCACGTAGGGATCGTGGGCGAGCGTCTCCTTCCACTTGTCCACGCGACCGGCGCCTCCCTTGCGGGCGGGCGGCGGCGTGACGGGCTCGTCGGGACGGTAGTTCACGATCTTCACCAGGAAGCGCTCGGGCCCGTCTTCGAGCTTGGGGTCGAGCTTGTCGAGCGCCTCTTCGTCACGCTTGCGCTGGGCCTGCCAGGCCTCGCGCTTGAGCGGCACCAGCGTCTCCTTGCGACGCTCGAGCAGATAGGCGCCGCGCTCGCGCACCTTGGCGAACGCGGGCTGCGCGTCCTGGCGCTGCTTGCTCTTGGCGTCGAGGGACTTGGTGTCCCAGTCGTGCGGCCACGGCGTGGCGGGCAGCGGCGGCACCTGGCTCCACGGGATCGCGTTCTCCAGGTAGCGCTCGCCCGACTCCACGTGCGAGGCCGGGTCCGGCAGCGCCACGTCCGGCTGCACGCCGCGCCACTGCGTCGATTCGCCGTCCACCAGGAAGAACTGCTGGATGGTGAGCTTGGCGACCCCGAGCGGATCGCCGCTGCCGCGTCGATCTTCCATGCGGTCCAGGTCCACCATCGCCTGCACGGTGCCCTTGCCGTGTGTCTCGGTGCCCACGATCAGCGCGCGCCCGTAGTCCTGCAGCGCACCCGCCAAGATCTCGGAGGCCGAGGCGCTGAAGCGATCGACCAGCACCACCACGTTGCCCTTGTAGGCCTCGCCTGCCTCGCTATCGCCCAGCACCTGCAACTTGCCTTCGGCGCCCTTGGCGGCCACCACCGGCCCGCGGTCGATCAAGAGGCCGGTGATGTCGTTGGCGTGGTTCAAGAGACCGCCGCCATTGCCCCGCAGATCGATCACCACGCCGGACACGTTCTGCGCCGCGAAGCGCTCGAGCAGAGCTCGCACATCGCTGGTAGCGTCGCGCTCCGGCGTACCACCCTTGGTGGTGCGCGTGTTGCCGTAGAAGCTCGGCAGGTAGATGTAGCCGAACTGCGTGCGCTTCGGCCCGAGCTCCAGGATCGCGCCGCGTGCGTAGGCGTCTTCCACCACCACCAAGTCACGCTTGATGGAGATGATCTCGATGCGCTCGTCGGGCTTCTTCACGGTGAGCGTCACCACGGTGCCCTTGGGGCCGCGGATCATCCGCACCACCTCGTTGATGCGCATGTCGGCCACGTCGACCGGCTCGCCCTTGGCTTGCTTGACCGCCAGGATCAGGTCGCCCGCCTCGAGGTGCCCCTCACGCCAGGCTGCGCCGCCCGGCACCACCTCGCGCACCGAGATGTAGTGCGCGTCCTCCGTGAGCACGGCGCCGATGCCCTCGAGGGAACCGCTGATCTGGATGTCGAAGTTCTCCTGCTGCTCGGGAGCCAGATACAGCGTGTGCGGGTCGTACACGCCCGCGATGGCGTTCACGAAGGTCTCGGCCGCCTCCAGCGGCTCCACCTTGGAGAGCCGCAAGAAGCGCCCCTCGTAGTCCTTGGCCAGGTCCTCGCGGGCCTTCGTCTCGCGCCCCTCGAAGGTGGGCGGCGGTGGCTCGAGCGTGACCTTGGGCGTCTCCTCGTCGGCCGCCGCCTTGTCCTTGCCGTCCTTGGCTTCCTTGCTGGCCTTGTCGCCCTCGGCTTTGAGCTTCTCGGCAGCCTTGGCCGTCTCTTCCATGCGCTCGATGCGCTCCAGGACCTGCTGCTTGAGGCTCTTGCGCCAGCGATCGCGCCGCTCCTCCTCGTTGGCCGGGAAGGACAGCTTCTTGGGATCGGTCTCGAGGCTCTCGTCGACGCTGAAGTCGAAGGGCGTCTTGAGGATCTCGGCCACCATGCTGGCCACGTGCTTCTGGTCTTCGGCCATCACCGCCGCGCCCGTGTGAGCCAGCGCCAGGTCACCTGCGTGCATCTGGTCGTCGATGCGGGTCGCGTCGCGCTCGAGCACCTCGACCTCTCCCTTGAGCAGGAAGAGCTTGCCCGGGTCGAGAGCATCCAGGTACTTGGCGAAGGCCTTGCGAGAGATCTCGTCGTCGAGCACGTGGGGTCGCACGTGCTCCCGCTCGAGCAGTTCGCTCACCGAGGCCGCGATGCGTTTCTCGCGTGGATTTGCGGGCTGCGCCTTGGGCAGCCTGAGCTCCTCGCGGATGGCTTGTTCGGCGATGGGCGCAGAGGCCGGCGCAGAAGTCCCCTTGGGGGTCGGCGCCCGGCCGCAAGCGACGCTGAAGATGAGTGCGAGCAGGAATGCGTGACGCAGCATGAGCTAGCCAGGATAGCGCGCCCCGGGAAAGTACGGAACCCCACCCAAAGCGCCTCACGCATTGACGCGTACAGACCATGGGACAGCCATGAGTGCGCTGAAATGACACCCCGGTGGCCCGCCCGGTCAAACACGTGACCCCGGGCGCCACTGCGCGGGCGCCCGGCTTTCCGTACAAGTGCGGGATGATTTTTCCCGGTTCCCCCCGCAGAAGCCCTATCCAAATCCTGCTTTTGGGCCTCCTGCTAGGCCTGTGTCTCACGGGTTGCCAGCGCATGGGCATGGCCAACATCAAGCCGGCCAAGCTCGAGGAAAAGTACGGCGGCCCAACGTCGCAGTACATGACGGTCGACGGCACCCGCATCCACTATCGCATCGACGGCAACCCCGACGGCCCGGGGGTCCTGCTCCTGCACGGTGTCTTGGCTTCGACCCATACCTGGGACGGCTGGGTCGAGAACATCGGGGGCAAGTACCACATCATCCGGTTGGACCTGCCGGGCTTCGGTCTGAGCGAGCCCCTCAAGAACAAGAATTATACGCCCGAGTACGCCATCGAGTTCTTCGAGATGGCCCGCAAGCAGCTCCAGGTCGAGCACCCCGAGCTCGCAGCGAAGACCGAGAAGTTCCACCTGGTGGGCAACTCCCTGGGCGGCTTCATCTCCTGGTTCTACGCGACCAAGTACCCGGAACGGATCAACAAGCTGATCCTGATCGATCCCATCGCGTACCAGCAGCCCCTGCCGCGCATCATCAAGTTCGCCTCGGGCGGCTTCGGCGGCTTGATGGCCCAGATCTCGTCACCGCGCTTCATCGTGAAGCGCAACGTGCGTAAGGTGTACGGCCACCCCGAGACGCCGAGCGACGAGACCATCCTGCGCTACCACGAGCTCCTGCTCTACAAGGGCCACAAGACGGCGATGGTCGAGTACTTCAAGACGCTGCGGAAGTACAACGAAGAGGACTCGATGGCGAAGTTCGTGCCGCAGATCAAGGTGCCCACCTTGTTGATGTTCGGCGGCAAGGATCGCTGGGTTCCGCCGGAGCTGATCGACAAGTGGAAGCGCGACGTGGACGGCCTGCAGGTCAAGGTCTACGCCGAGGGCGGCCACATCCCGATGGAGGAGTTCCCGCTCGAGACGTCCCGTGACGCCGACGAGTTCATGGGCGGCGGCGCGAGCGAAGCCGTGGCGAGCTCGGGCGACGAAGAGCCCGCACCGGCCCAGGAAGAAGCGGCTCCCGAAGCCGAAGAGCCTGCCGCCAAGCCCGCACCCAAGGCGAGCAAGAAGAAGCCCGCCAAGACCGCGCAGGGCAACATGGCCGACTGGGGCGACACTCAGTAGTAAACACCGCGGCTCACGTTCTGCGCCCCCTTCTGGGGCGCCACGTGAATCACGCCTCGAGCTGCTTGTCGCTCGTAGGAGCCGGCGGCGGCAAGCTGCCCAGCTTCCGCGCGACCGCCGTGGCCACCCGGATGCCCAGGCTTTCGACCACGGCGCTCGGCGAGCGCACGAAGTTGTCGTGGGCAGCCAACACCTCGGGCGACGGCGGCTCGGCGCCGGGGATCAAGGAAGGTCGCCTGGGCTCTTCGTCCGTGTCTAGCGGCCGCGAGCTGGCCGGACCCGGCGCGGGCTCTTGGCTGGCTCCGGCGGCGAGGCTCGGCGCAGAGGCCGGCTCGGCTTTCGCGGAAGGGCTCGGAGCCGGGCTGGCTGCCACGGGCTCTGGGGCCTGAACAACCGCAGCCGACTTCGGCTCCTCACGACGCCGACCCTTCGAGGACTTTTTTCCCACGTCCCATGCCTCCCGCTAGACGGCCGGCAGAATACGCCTGCTTTCCGGCGCGTGAACCGAAACCATACCTCAGCCTGCAACTGTGCACGGAGGCTGAAACGAACTGTGGCGATCGCCACAGTTCGACCGGCCTCATGGCTGGACCTTGCCTGACCACATGGGCAGCCCAATCCGCAGATGGGCCCCCGTGGCCGCGGGCAGGAACTCGGCGCTGCCACCGTGGGCCTGGGCCACGGCCGCGATCAGCGCCAGGCCCATGCCGTGTCCCGGGGTGCCCGCGAGGCGCGCGCTCGGGGCGCGGAAGAACGGGGCGAAAACCAGCTTGCGGTCGACCTCGCCCAGCCCGCTCCCCCCGTCTTGCACGTCGATCACGGCCTCGCCTTCTCGGCGGCGGATGCCCACATGCACACGGCCCGCGGAGAACTTGATCGCATTCTCCAGCGCGTTGCCCAGCATCGCCCGCAGGAGCGTGGTGTCTCCGCGCACGATCACATCGTCTTCCTGGGCAACCTCCAGGCGCGCGCGGGCTTCCGCGCTGAACCCCTCCCGCACCAGAGCCAGCACATCGCTCAAGTCCACCAGCTCGGCCTCGCTCAGCCGCAGTCCATCCGCGGTCCGCGCCAGCGCCAGCAGGCGCTCCACCAGGCCACTCAACTCCCCCACCTGTCCGCGCACGCGCGCGAGGCCCTTCGCATCGCTCGTCGCTTCGGTGTGCTCCGCCAGGAGCTCGAGCTCGCCCGCGATGGTGGTCAGGGGTGTCCTCAGCTCGTGGGCGGCCTCCGCTGCGAAGGCGCGCGCCTGCTCTAGGGCACCGGCCAAGCGCTCCACTAGCTGCGCGATGGCCTGGCGCAGTTCGTCGACCTCGCCCGGTGAGGGCTTCTCCAAACGCAGCCCGTGCGCCGCGTCCGCGCTGCTCACGCGGTCCACGTGCACGGCGCGCACGCGGTCGCGCAGCTCGTGGAGTGGTGCGAGCACCCACTGGGCAACTCTGCGGCTCAGCAGCCAACCGAGCAGCGCGCCCACCACCGCGCCGAACAGCACCGCGCGGCCGAATAGTCCGAGCTGCTCGAGCTCGCGCTCCTCGCTGGCGGCCAGCGTCAAGAGCCCCTGATCGAAGGACACCGAGCATGCGCGTAGCGGCTGCGCTGCGAGCAAGCTGCGCACGCACTCGCCGGCGGGAGGTCGCGCGAGCAGCCCATCGCCCGCCAAGACGCGCCCCTGCTGAGACAGCACCGCGCGCGCACCGAGCAGCTTCACGTCGCCGAGCTCGTGGGTCAGTACGGCCTGCAGGGTGCGGCCCGCGGGACCGTAGTCGCGCGCTTGCTCCTCGGGGTCGTCTTCCTCGAACTCCTCACGCATCTCGGAGGCCAATTCGCGGGCGGCGTCGAGCAAGTGCTCGTTCTGGTGGGCCTGGAGCAAGCCGCGCGCCGTGATGCCCGAGGCCAGCGCGGCCACGGCGCCTCCGAGCGAGGCCGCCAACGCGCTCGCCAGCGCCACGCGGGCGGTGAGCGAGAAGCCGCGCTTCGCCGGTGGGCTAGCGGCCATGCTCGAGCGCATATCCTTCGCCGCGCACCGTACGCACCACGTCGGGGCCGAGCTTGCGCCGGATGCGGGCCATCAATACGTCGAGGCTCTGGTTGGCGTTGTCGGAGATCTCGCCCCACAGGCAGTCGAGGATCTCGGAGCGCGACACCAAGCGGCCCGCGCGCATCGCGAGCAGCTCCACGATGGCCCACTCACGCGCCGTGAGCGGAATCTCGCTGCCCGCGCGCAGCGCCTTGCGCGCGCCCAGGTCGAGCGAGAGGTCTTCGAAGTTCAGGCAGGGTTTCCGCTCGATGGGCCCACGCCGCCCGAGTGCACGCACCCGCGCGCGCAGCTCGGCCACCGCGAAGGGCTTCGGCAAGAAGTCGTCCGCCCCTGCGTCGAGCCCTGCGACACGCTGCGGAACCTCGCCGTGGGCCGTGAGCAACAGGATGGGAAAGCGTTGACCTGCCTCGCGCAGCGAGCGACACAGCTCGATGCCCGTCCCGTCCGGCAGCGCCACGTCGAGGATCATCACGTCGGGCGAGCGCTCGCGAATGCCGGCGCGCGCCGCTTCGACGCTGGTCGCCGAGCGCACCACGTGGCCCTCGCGGGCCAGAGCACGGCTCACCAAATCGAGCACTTCCGGATGATCGTCGACCACCAACAGTTGCATGGTTCGAAGTCGATTCAGCGCGTTCGCGCGGGCCCTGCGAATCCGCCATCCAGGCGCGGTTAAGCTGCGCGCAGCGCCGTGTTTTTCGGCGCAAGCGGGCTTCCCTGCCGAGCTGGCGACGGTTTCGGCGTGAGGCGCGGTGCTTATGTCTAGCTGCGGGGGGTCTCCATGGTGGCGCGGCAACGAACGACGAATGCGAGTTTCGAAGGCGCTTTCGGGCACTGGTTCGTGCTGGTCGCACTGCTCGCCATGCTGGCGGTGAACCTGCTCGCGAGCTGGTTACCGCTCAACGGTCAAACCACCGCCGAGCTCGCGGCCCGCTTCAGCGAACGCTTCCGCCCGGCGGACTACACCTTCGCGATCTGGCTGCCCATCTACGCGGGCCTGCTGGCCTACGCCGTCTTCCAGGCACTGCCCAGTCAGCGCGACAACCCACGCCTCGCCGCCATTCGCAGCCCGTTCATGCTCAGCTGCGGCGCCAACATGGCCTGGATCTTCTGCTGGCACTACCAGCTGATCGGCGCGTCGATGCTCGCGATGCTTGCCCTGCTCGTGGCGCTGATCTCGATCAATCAGCGGCTGCACTGGGGCAATGGCGAACAGCCCCTGGCCGAGCTGTGGTGCGTGGAGGCGCCGTTTCGCATGTATCTGGCGTGGATCTCGGTGGCCAGCCTGGCGAACCTGAGCGCCTGGGTGGAAGCGCAGGCGTTGTTGCCGGTAGGCATGAGCGGGAGTTCCTTCGCGGTGGGTCTGGTGCTGTTCGCCACGCTGATCTCGGCCCTGGTGGGCTGGCTGCGCCACGACGCGTTGTACCTGGCCGTGGTGGCGTGGGCGTTTATCGGCATCGTGGTGCGCAATGGCGCGAGCTCCGCGGTCTCGGGCGTGGCCATGGGGGGCGTCTTGATCATGGGTGCGTTGATCTTGAGCGCGCTGGCATGGAACCGCCGTCACGGCGCCGAGCCCCCCTTCCACAGCGCGGGCACCGCGATTTAATCATCGGGGAGGTCACGCGACCTCCCCGCCCGGCGCGGCAAAGCCGCGACGGGACCCACCCCTCCGCGACGTTCGCGGCGCACACGCGGCGTGCTCGTATTCCTCTGAGGTCACGCGACCTCCCCGACCGGCGCGGCAAAGCCGCGACGGGACTCCATGGCTGACTAGAGCAACTCGGACGGCACCAGGAGCTTCGCCATCCAACTCCGGAAGCGCGCGGCGCCCTGGCGCTCGTCCATGCCCGCGATCTTGCGCATGGTGGGGCCGGCCACGCTCTCGCCGATGGCACTCAGGGTCACGAGCAAGAGGCGGAAGACCGTATCCTCGTAGGCCACCGTGGCGCCTGGAGCGGCCGCGAGCCTCTTCTGGTGCACGACCTCCGCCAGCACCTTGAGCTGGGAACGACTGCTGTCAGGGGCGTGCCCCGAGAGCAAGAGCCAGCTCAGCACACGCCCGTGGCCCTTACCGACCAGCACCGCGAAGGTTTGTTCGACGGCGGACAATAGCGCCGCGTCGCCCGCGGGCTGGGCCGCGGAGATGGAGCGGATCAAGTCCTCCTCCAGGCTCACAAACGCCCGCGCCACCACGGCCTGGATCAGGCCCTCGCGGTTTCCGAAGTGGTGCAGCACGGCGGGGTGGGAGATCCCCACGTCGGCAGCGATCTGCTGCAGGCGCAGGCCGTCGGGACCGTGCTCGAGCAGGTGTCGCTCGGCCACGTCGAGGATCTCCGCGCGTGTCTCGTCGGCGTTGCGGCGCACACGTTTTACGGGGGTTTTGGGCTTGCGGCTTGACACGAGGAGGGGCTCGGCAGATACTTACAAAGTTGTTAGCACGGGCATCGCGAGATGCCGCGCGAGGACGTCAGGAGGATTCGTGATGCGCGAACTGCACCCTGGACAACTGCGTATCGGCGAGGCGCTGCGGGCCCTGAAGGCCCTGGTGGAGAATCCGGAGGACACCGCCCAAGTCTTTCGCATCATCGAGGCCTTGTCCGGGAGAAATGCCCTCCACAACGCCGAGCGCATGGCCCGCTCCCCGAGCGGCAAACGCCTACTGCGCGACACCCCGGACCTCTTGCCGCAGCTGCTCGACCGCGCGCGCCTCGAGGCCTTGCCCGAGCACAGCCTGGGGCGCGCCTACCTGCGCTTCTTGGCGGCCGAGGGCATCACGGTGGAGGGGCTGTATCAGGCCAGCATCGACGGGCGTGGACTCGAAGCCCACCAGCTCCCCCCGGACGTCGAGTACTTCCGCAATCGCATGCGCGACACGCACGACCTCTGGCATGTGGTCACCGGCTATCAGGGCGACATCGTGGGCGAAGCCGCCCTGCTCGCGTTCTCGTTCGCGCAGGTGCACAACCTGGGCGTGGGCTTGATCGCCAGCGTGGCCTTCGTGCGCGGCCCCCAAGGCGAGATGCGCCGTGAGATCCTGCACGGCTTCGCGCGAGGCGTGCGGGCCCGCTGGTTGCCGGCGGTGGAGTGGGAGGAGCTGCTTGCCTTGCCGCTCGCAGAGGTGCGCGCGCGCTTGAGGGTCGGCCCGCCCAGGCCCTACCAGCCCGTGCGAGCGCGGGACTGGGCCGTGGCCCCGCGGCCAGAACGCCCGCGCCAAGCTGCCTGAGTCCGGAGGACGGAAGTGCCTTCCCTTCCGGGTCCTACGCCCGCTCGTTGGGCTTTGACCGGTGAGCCCAACCGGTTGGCCCCCGCGCCCCCCACTCCGAATTCCGCCAAGGACTAGCGTCACTCGGACATTGAGCTGCGAGGGAGGGCCCACGCCCTTCTGGCCGTCCCATGGGGTCGCGCCTCTTCGCTTGCTCGACAGGAGTCCGAGACATGCCCTTCGTTCGCCGTTCTGTCCTTGGCCTCGCTTTCGCAGCGCTCACGGCGTGCGGTTCGCCGCCGGCCACGACTACGGGCGGGGGCAACGGCTCCCTTGACGGTCCGGGCGATGGCGACGGGGACGACGCTCCGGGCGACGGGGATGGCGACGGCAACGGAAAGCCCCAGGCCCCGGTCTCCCTCAAGTCCTGCGGCAGCGACAACCCGGCGGGCCTCAGCGACAAGGACGTGAAGACACTGCTGGCCGGCGGGGAGCCCGGCGACATGCGCTTCGTCTATCCCTACGACGGCACCGTGTTCCCGCGCGGCTTGGCTGCTCCCATCTTGATGTGGGACGGCGCGGGCGACGGCGCGAACGCGGTGTACGTGCACATGAAGTCGAGCGCCTTCGAGTTCGAGGGTTGCCTCAAGCCCAGCGCCAAGGGGCAGATCGCGCTCCCGCAAAACGTGTGGGAACAGGCAGCCGCGGGCACGGGCGGCAAGAGCGACCCCTTCCAGCTCGAGCTCTCGGTGCTGAGCGGAGGCAAAGCCAAGGGCCCCATCAAGCGCGCGATCGTCATCGCCCCCGGCAGCCTCAAGGGGTCCGTCTTCTACAACAGCTACAGCTCCTCCATCGCGCGCAAGGCGGGAGCCACGGGTGGCGCCGTACTGCGCATCCCGCCGGGTGGCAGCGCCGAGATGTTCGTGGGCAAAAACGGCTGTGCCGGCTGCCATGGGGCGTCGGCGGACGGCAAGCGTCTGGTCACGAGCGAGGGCGTCTACAAGCTCACCCCCGACATCGGCGTGAACCCTCCGCGCGAGCGCCAGACCACCACCGAGTTCGCGGGCCTCACCCCCGATGGCTCCGTGTACGCCTATCAGGGCAAGGTGTTCGAGACCGACTCGGGCTCTCAGCTCATGAACACGGGCTTGCCGACCTCGGCCATGGAAATCGCCTGGTCTCCCGATGGACGCTGGGTCTCCTTCATCGACGGTCCTGTGGATCCGCGCGGCGGCCCGGTGGCCGCCATCCCCCTGCCCTGCGTGCTCCCCAACGTCCCGCCGGGCTGCGGCACGGCTATGGCACCGGGACCGAGCAGCGGCGGCAACAACGGCCTGCTCACCATCATGAGTTGGGACAAGACCGCCCGCACCATGGGCGACAAGCGACGCATCACCAACCTGAGCGACCAGGCGCAGTGGCCGCTGTTTTTGCCCGACAACAAGGGCCTCATCTACACGGATACCGCCACCAACGACCTGTTGATCCTCGATGTGGCATCCGGCACCTCCACCGTGTTGGCCAAGGCCATGGGCTTCAAGAGCGTGCAAGACGTGAAGGACAACAAGACCTTCCTCCCCTACGCCGCTGACGGCGAAGCGCGCCAGGCCTACTTTCCCACCGTCGCGCCCGTGGCTGCAGGCGGCTATTTCTGGGTCTACTTCGACACGCCTCGCCGCTACGGCAACATGAACACGAGCAAGATTCGACTCCGGCCTCACGGACCCGAGCGGCATCGTGAACGCGATCTTGCCCAGCCTGAACATCCCGGGGGCCGGCAGCTTCACCGCCTCCAAGCAGCTGTGGGTCACAGCCATCGAGATCTCCCCCGACGGCACCTACAAGGGCGACCCGAGCGCGCCGCCCTTCTATCTCCCGGGCCAGGAGATGGGCGCCAACAATCACCGCGCCTTCTCGGCTCTCGACCCCTGCCTCGACGAGGGCGAGACCTGCGACAGTGGCATCAAGTGTTGCTCGGGTTTCTGCAGCGAAGATCAGTGTGTGCCCCCGCCCAGCCGCTGCGCCGAGACCGAAGAAGCCTGCTCGTCCAATTCAGACTGCTGCGACTCGGCCGACCAGTGCATCGGCGGCTTCTGCAGCATCGTGCTGCTCTGAGCAGAGGACTCGGCGCCCCCCAAGGACGCGCTGAGCGCCTCACCGGCGCACCCGTTTTTTGCTCGCCGCTCGGCCCCCCAGGCACAATTGGAGGGCCCCTAGAATGGGCGAGTAAAGCAGGGATGTCGCGTGCTCGGTCTGACGATCCGGATTCTCGTCCTGTGCAGCGTGGTGTTTGCCGTGGTCTACGGCATCACCCGGGCGCTGCGCGCGAAGATCCAGGAGAGCCAGGTCGCGCGCATCCAGGCTGAAATCCGCGACCTTGGGTATGCGGTGAAGGCCGGCAGCGTAGATGCGGAGACGTACGCCGCGCGCGCCGAGCAGATCCGGCGTGCCTGCGAGGACCTCGGCGTGGAGGTCCCGGACTTGCCCCTGCGATTGCCCGAGGGCGACGAAAGAGACGGTTGAATGCGTATCCCGTGGCTTCCCGACAACGTCGTGAAGTGGCTCTGGCCTGCCTTGGCCGTGCTGCTCACCGTGTTCCTGCTGGCCTCCTCGGTGGTGGACATCGAGCCTGGCGAGGTCGCCGTGCGAGTCAACAACCTGACGGGGGACCAAACACCCATCGTCACGCCGGGCTGGACCACGCGCATCCCGTTCGTGCACTCGCTGCACGTGCTCGACGGAGCTCCCCAGAGCTTCTCCATGCGGGGCAACAAGGACGAGAGTGACTTGGTGGTCGCCCAGCTCACGGTGCGCGCCAGCGACGGCTCGAACTTCCACTTCGCCGACACCACGCTGAACTTCCAGCTCAAGGGAGAGGAGGCCGTGCGCGCCATCCGCGATAGCGGCCTGGGCGACGGCTTCAAGAACTGGCTGCGCCCCTACGTGCGCTCCATCTTGCGCGACGAGTTCGGGCGTGAGTCCACCATCGCGGTCTCGAACCCCACCGCCTACGCTCAGGCCACCGATCGCGCGCGCGAGCGTTTGAACAAGGTGCTCGGCCCCCACGGCATCGTGGTCACGCAGCTGGTCACGCCACGGCCCCAATTCAACGATTCCTACGAGCACGCCATCGAAGAGCGCAACCGTCTGGGCAACGAGCTGCAGGTGATCACCTCGAACCTCGACCGCTCCGCCACCGAGCGCGACCGCCGCATCGCCGAGGTCGATCAGGCGCAGAACCGCGTGATCCAGGAGCGCCGTGCCTCGCTCGAGACCGACCTGGCGCGCGCCGTGGCCGAGCTCGCCGAGACCAAGCGCACCGCGGACACCTATCGCATCGGCAAGATCGCCGAGGGCCAGGCCGCCTTGAGCGCCGCGACTCAGACCGCCACGCAGCTGCAAGCGGAGCTCGACGCCAAGTACGCCTCGAAGCGCGCCGAGATCGAGGCTTTTCGCATCCAGCCCGTGGAGCGCGTGATGGAACGCCTGGGTGAACGCCTCTCGGACGTGACCATCAACATTCAACCCTACGCCGACGACGCCACGCCGGCGCGCGTTCGCTACGAAGACGTGAGGGCACCATGATCGGCAGTATCCGTCGACCCAAGAAGAACCAATCGGAAGACGAGCCGAGCGAGAAGGCCCCCGATTCCAAGCTGCTGACGCTCTCCCGCATCTACGTGCTGGGCTTCTTCGGCTTCGTGCTGCTGCGAGCCTGTGGACTCACCACGGTGGAGGCGGGCACGGTGGGCGTTCGTTACAACAACGCGCTCGGCCTGCACCAGCACGACCTCGAGCCGGGCTATCACATGGAGCTCACCGGATTGCAGCGCGTGTACCGCCTGCCCACGAGCTATCTGATCGTCAACTACGAAGGCTCCGACAGCTTCAGCGTCCGCACCAAGGACAACAACACCATCCTGCTCGACGTGTCGATCCCATACCGTATCAAGCCGGGTCAGGCCTGGAAGGTGATGGACGCGGGCAACCATCTCGACACGGGTGACGGCAAGTATCGCTTCCAGCGCTTCGCCGAGCAGACCGCTACCGGCGTACTGCGCGAACACTTGGCCGAGCTGCAAAGCGAGGACTTTTACAACACCACGCGCCGTCTGGAGGTCACCACGGAAGCGCTCAAGGTGCTCAACAGGCAGCTCGATGCCTACCACCTCGAGGCTCTCACGATCCTGGTGCGCGCGACCTATTTCCGCGAGGAGTACGAGAATCAGCTGGCGCGCATCCAGCTCAACGAGCAGCAGAAGCTGCTCGATGGCGCCAAGCGGGCGGTGGCCGAGCGTCAGCAGGATCTCGACAACTTCGAGCAGCAATCGAACGCCATGGTGTCCGCCAAGGAGCAGGACTGGGCCGAGCGCATCGCCGAGCTCGACCGCGCCTATCAGGTCGGCTCCATCGAGACGGGCAACGACCGAACGCCCGGGGCCGCGCGCAAACTGCTCGGCACGCTCTCCGAGGAGAAGCAGGCCGAGCTGGTGACCAAGGCGGGTCAGGTGTTCGGCATCGAAGAGACCCGCGTCACGGATGCCCACCTGTTGGGCATCAAGAACGTGGAGGCGGAGAAGACGGAGTACGAGCAGCGTGTGAACGCCGAGGCCGACGCCGTAGCGGCGCGCCTCAACGCCGAGGGTGAGGCCAAAGTGGCCGTAATCAAGGGAGCCTACGAGACGCGCGTCAACCAGCTGCTCTCGAGTCCGGCGGGTCGCGCCTATGTGGCCTACAACGTCGCCAACCAAGTGAACTTCGCAGATACGCTCACCTTCCAGAGCAGCGATGGAGTGCCCTCGGTGCTGGATTTGGGGTTGTTGGCGAGGAAGCTGATGGGCCGCTAGGGAGAGGCTGACGGCTTAGGCTGGGTAACCGTCCATCGCCGTCGCTCTCGACCGCGGATTGATCGATGGTCACACGGGGCACGGGCTCGTTTACAAACCGCAAGACGCGTGCCCAAACGGCGCCGGCCTGACATCCTTGGGCTCGTGTTACCCCTCGCTCCGAGCCACGTCATCTTCGATCTCGACGGCACTTTGCTCGATACCGAGCCCCTCTACACCCAGGCAGCCCAGGCTGTGGTCGGTCGCTTCGGCAAGACCTACGACTGGAGCATCAAGCGCCACACCATCGGCGGCGATCCCCACTCCGGCGCGCGCTTCGTGGTGGACACACTGAAGCTGCCGATCTCTCCGCAGCAATACCTCGAGGAGCGCGAGGGCATGATGCGCGAGCTGTGCAAGACGGCGCGCCCGAAGCCAGGTGCCCAGGGATTGGTGGAGAACCTCAGCCGACGCGGCATCCCCCTTGCCATCGGCACCAGCAGCGGCCGAGAGTTGTGCGAGATCAAGCTGGCTCCCCACGCCTTCATGGGGCACTTCCGCAGCGTGGTGTGCAGCGACGACCCGGGTATCCGCGGTGGCAAGCCCGCTCCCGACATCTTCCTGAAGGCCGCCGCCGAGCTCGGCGCGGAGCCCGCCCGCTGCTTGGTGTTCGAGGACACCTTGATGGGGGTGCGCGCGGCGGTCGCGGCGGGCATGCAAGTGATCGTCGTGCCCGACGCCAACCTGAGCGATGTGGACTTCAGCGCGGCCACCCACGTGCTCACGAGCCTGGAAGGGCTCGAGCTCGCGGCCTTGGGGCTGTAAGCACGGGCAGTGAGCGCATCGAAGCGCTCACGAAAACCCGCTCTCTGTTACAGCCAGACTTCCGAACCGTTGCGTGATGCTGCCCGCGAGCTTTAGGCCTTGCGCGACCGTGCGACGTTGGGAACGGTTGCCATGCGGAGGACGGCGATGGCGAGCGAGAACCCGAAACCTAGCTTCATGCGGGCCCTGTGCATGGGGGACATCGAACAAGAGCTAATCTTTCCGTATCCCGAGCTGAGCGCGGAAAAGAAGGAGATCCTGCGCGACGTGCTCGGCTCGGTGGACGCCTTGCTCGGCAACCACGCGGGGGACTTCCGCAAGTGGGACCAGCAGGGCGAGTTCCCCATGAGCTTCATCGAGGAGCTGAAGCAGTTCGGCATGTTCGGCCTGGTCATCCCGGAGGAGTTCGGCGGCCTGGGCTTCCAGAGCGCCTCCTATTCGCGCACGCTGCAGCAGGTGGCGCGCTACGACGCCTCCGTGGCCGTGACTATCGGAGCCCACAGCTCCATCGGCATGCGCGGCCTACTCTTGTCGGGGACCGACGAGCAAAAAGCACGCTACTACCCCGACCTCGCGAGCGGCCGACGCATCGCAGCGTTCTGCCTCACCGAGCCGGGCTCGGGCTCGGACGCCAGCTCCATTCGCACCACGGCGGAGCTCGACGGGGACCACTGGGTGATCAACGGCGAGAAGCTCTGGATCACCAACGGCGGCATCGCCAGCTTCTTCACCGTGTTCGCCAAGACGCCTTCGGCGGGCAAAGGCAAGATGACCGCCTTCCTGGTGACGCCGGAGATGGGCGGCGTCACGCCCGGTCCCCATGAAGACAAGATGGGCATCCGCGCCAGTAGCACCACCACGGTCACCTTCGACAACACGCGCGTGCCCGCGGACCACGTGCTCGGCGAGGTGGGCGCCGGCTTCAAGGTCGCGATGGCCATCTTGAACAACGGGCGCACCGGCCTGGGCGGAGGCTCCGTGGGCGCCATGAAGCACGTGATTTCCCTGGCGGCCCAGCACGCCCGGGATCGCAAGCAGTTCGGCAAGCCCATCTACGAGTTCGGTCTGATCAAGCAGAAACTCGGTCGCATGATGGTGGACTGCTACGCGGCCGAATCGGTGGTCAACCTGGTCGCTCACATGATCGACAGCAAGAGCCAGGACTACGCCGTGGAGGCCGCCATCTCCAAGATCTTCGCCAGCGAGGCCCTGTTCCGCGTCTCGGACGAGGCGCTGCAGATCGCGGCGGGCGTCGGCTACATGCGGGAGCTGCCCTACGAGCGTGTGGCGCGTGACGCGCGCATCATGCGCATCTTCGAGGGCACCAACGAGATCCTGCGGCTGTTCGTGGCACTCACCGCGATGAGCGACGTCGGCGATCAGCTCAAGGACCTCGCCAGCGGTGTGAAGGGTGTCTTCGCGGATCCCATCAAGGGTTTCGGTGTATGGACCGACTACGCCAGGCGGCAGGCAGCACTGCGCACCGGCATCTCGGCCAGCAGCAAGCTGCAGGGCCTGCCCGAGTCGCTGCGCGACGTGAGCACCACCTTCGAGGACGCCACGCGCCAGCTGGCCCAGGGCGCCGACCGCATCCTGCGCAAGCACGGCCGCCACATCATCGGCAAGCAGCTCGCCACGCGACGGCTCTCGGACATCATGGTGGACCTGTTCGTGATGGCTGCGATGCTCAGTCGCGTGGGCACGAGCGTTGGACGCCAGGGGGCCCAGGCCAGCGAGAAGGAAATCGCCATCCTGCGCTCCTACGTGGGTCAGGCCAAGACGCGCATCGATCGCAACTTCGCCCGCATCGACGACAACGAAGACGAGCTGATCAAGGCGCTGGGCGATCACGCCGTCGAGCACGAGGGTTATCCCTGGGACGTGCTGTGATCGGCTCAGGTTGAATGGAGCCCATGGCTCGCACGGGTCGCCCAGTCTCGGCGCACGTCTCAGGGAGAGCGCCACCGTTCGCACGCAATGGACGTCCGCGGAAACGTGTGATGTCGGGCGGAGGCGGATGTCGTAGAAAAAACGCCATTGCTCGAGGCGCCTCCTTCATCACTCTTGGGGGCATATGCCCTCGCTGACCCGCGTTTTTTTCAGCGCCGCTCTGGCCCTCGGCATCCACGCTTTCGCGCCACTCGCGCAGGCGGAAATGACCCCGGGCGAGCAGTTCCTCGGAGAGTATCGCGACATCTCGACGAGCCAGTCGCGGCAACGTATCGGCGACGCCATCAGCCGCGCCACTGCCCCCATGGGCATGCTGGTTCGCTCGGTGGCCAAGAAGCGGCTCGAAGAGGTGAACCCCGCCTACCCCAGCATCCGCATCACGCGTCGCGGCGATCTGCTGTCGGCGACCTTCGCGGGCCAGTCGTACGCAGCGAGCACGGACGGCACGCCACGCCGCAACGTCGCAGCGGACGGCTGCGCGGTGTACGTGTCCTATTCAGTGGAAGGCAATACGCTGCACGCACGCTACAAGGTGTCGGATGGGGAGAAGCGCTTCGACCTCACCCACGTCCCCGGCACTCCTCGGCTGGGCGTGCAAGTCACCGTGACGAGCAAGCGGCTGCCCAAGCCTGTGCTCTACGAGCTCGCCTACGTGAAAATGCCCTGAGCCCCGCGCACCTGAGCTTGGAGAGCGGGGGCTCGGAGATTCGAGCGACACGGGATGTTGGAGCGAGAAAGGCGGTCCGCGCGGCCGTCACGCCGCAGCAAGCGCGGCGCACCAGGCTGATTGTTTACGATCCCTAACCACTGTGTCGGGCGCCGCGAGCCTTCCCCGGTGCTGTCATCAACGGTAGGTGTGTGCACGTCGAGGTTGACACCACAACGCATCTCTCGAGGAAAGCACCATGACTACCCATTCTCTCAAGAACAAGGTTGCGCTGATCGGCGGCGGCGCGAAGAACCTGGGCGGCCTACTCTCACGGACCTTCGCCTCCGAGGGCGCCAAGGTGATCGTGCACTACAACAGTGCGGCCACCAAGGCCGCCGCCGACGAGACGCTCGCCGCCATCGCGCGCGCCGGTGGTGAAGCCTTCGCCGTGCAGGCCGACCTCACGCGGGCCGCGAACGTCGCTCGCTTGTTCGACGAGGGAAAACAGCGCTTCGGACGAATCGACGTGGCCGTGAACACGGCCGGCAAGGTCCTGCGAAAGCCGATCATCGAGACGACCGAGGCCGAGTACGACGAGATGCTCGCGGTCAATGCCAAGGCCGCCTTCTTCTTCATCAAGGAGGCTGGCCGCACGCTCAACGAAGGCGGCAAGATCGTGACGATCGTCACCTCGTTGCTCGCGGCGTTCACCGATGGATACGCGACCTATGCTGGCGGCAAGTCCCCCGTCGAGCACTTCACGCGCGCCGCGGCCAAGGAGTTTGCAGGCCGGCGCATCTCCGTGACGGCCGTCGGACCGGGGCCCATGGACACTCCCTTCTTCTATGGGCAGGAGACCCCGGAGCGCGTGGCCTTCCACAAGTCCCAGGCGATGACGGGACAACTCACGAAGATCGAGGACATCGTACCCATCCTGAAGCACCTGGTGACCGACGGTTGGTGGATAACCGGCCAGACGATCTTCGCCAATGGGGGATACACCACGCGCTAGCTTTGCGCGGATGCCCGCCTTTATCGTATCGTGAGCCCGTTTCGACCCCCGAAGCGAGGCCCCGTGGACATCACTCCGCACATCGACCGCCCCCCCGCATCTGCCGCGAACGCTGGCGTCACCACGGATCCCGCCGCGCTTCGCCGTATCATCTTCGCCGCCTCGCTCGGCACGTTGTTCGAGTGGTACGACTTCTATCTCTACGGCAGTCTGGCGACCTTCTTCGGGAGTCTGTTCTTCCCCGAGGGCAACGAGACGGCGCAGCTATTGGCGAGCCTGGCGACTTTCGGAGCCGGCTTCGGCGTACGTCCGCTCGGGGCGCTCGTGTTCGGACACATCGGCGATCGCGTGGGCCGCAAATACACCTTCATGGTGACCATGGCGCTGATGGGCTTCAGCACCGCGGCGATCGGACTCTTGCCCACCTACGCCACGCTCGGCTTGGGGGCCACCACCCTGCTCGTACTGCTGCGCTTGCTGCAGGGCCTTGCGCTCGGAGGTGAATACGGCGGTGCCGCCACCTACGTCGCGGAGCACGTGCCGGATCACCAGCGCGGCTACTACACGAGCTTCATCCAAACCACGGCGACGCTGGGATTCTTGGTGAGCCTGGGCGTCATCGGCTGCTCCCGTGGCGTGCTCGGTGAGGAGCAGTTCCGCGCCTTCGGCTGGCGCATCCCGTTCCTGCTCTCCTTCGTGCTGCTCGCGGTCTCACTCTACATCCGCGTGCGCATGCAGGAGTCACCGCTGTTCGCCAAGCTGCGCACCGAGAAGCGCGTGGTGGTGAATCCGCTCAAGGAGAGCTTCACCAACCCGCTCAACCTCAAGTACGTACTGATCGCGCTGTTCGGTGTCACCGCGGGCCAGGGCGTGGTGTGGTACACGGGCCAGTTCTATGCGCTGACCTTCCTGCAGAGCGCGCTCAAGGTGGGTTGGCAGAGCGCCTATCTCATGATGGGCGTGGCATTGGGCCTGGCCACCCCGCTCTACGTGTTCTTCGGTTGGCTGTCCGACCGCGTGGGGCGCAAGAAGATCATGCTGCTCGGCATGGCGCTGGCTGCCCTGACCTACGTGCCCTTGTTCGTGGCCCTCCGCCAAGTGGCCACCCCGAGCAGCGCAGGAGCCTCTCTCTCCAACGCAAGCCTCGCGCTAGGAACGCTGATTCTGCTCGCCATGATGATCTACGGCTGCATGGTGTACGGCCCCATCGCGGCGTTCTTGGTGGAGCTCTTCCCCACGCAGATCCGCTACACCTCCATGTCCTTGCCTTACCACCTGGGCAACGGCTGGTTCGGCGGCTTTCTCCCGCTGATCGCCACCGCGGTGACCGCGTCCGATTGGGCCAAGCAGACCTTCGGAGAACACGCCATCTATACAGGCCTCGGCTATCCTATCGCCGTATGCGTGCTCAGCCTGGTGATCGGAGGGCTGCTCGTGAGGGAGACCAAGGATCATCAGATCGATGCGGATGTGCATCTGGGCGGGTAGTCCCCGCACGGCCGGTTGGCCCTGAGCGCGGAACCTCCGTGCACGCGCGACAACGCGATCGCCTACCCCGGCCAAAAAGGGGGGAACGCTGCCTGGGCAAGCCGAAGGCGCTGCCGCGCGTGCATCAAACGTCGACCGGCGGACAGACCGCTACTGGGGGATTTGAGCTGCTCCTGCTCGCCAGTGCCGACGTTGTGTGGTGCTCTTTCTTACGCAAATCCGCCCCGTTTTCTGCCCCCGACAGGCGCCGCCGGGCGCGTGCCCCCTTCGTGCGGGGGCCGTACACCGTGAGCGAAGCGGACCTCGCGGTGGAGTGGGTCCCGTCGCGGCTTCGCCGCGACGGGCGGGGAGGGCGCGTGCCCTCCCCGTTCGAAAAGGCGCGATCTCATTGCACGTTCGGCCTTGCGCTTGGCCGAGACGGTGCACACTTGGGGGATGGATGAAAGCCGAGATGCTGGGACTCGCGGGCGAGCAGGACAGAACCGCTTGAATCGAAGAATGTTCGTGCAGAACACGGCCTGCGCCGCCGGTGCTGCGTTCCTCGCGCAATGCTGGGGCGAGCCCGCAGCGGCGGATGCTCCGCCCCTCCCCCTCGGACCCGCCGAGCCCTTCGACTTCGCGGAACTCGTGAAGAAGGCGGCGGTCCGAGCCAGTGCCCCCTACGTGCCCGCGCCCAAGCCAGCGCCCGAGATCATGGCGCAGATGATCTACGACCAGCACGAGGCCATCCACTACCGCCCTGATCGCGCGCTGTTCGCCGATTCGCCCTACCCGGTGTTTTTCCGCCACCTCGGCAAGCTTTTCCCGAGCACCGTGAAGATGTACGCCCTCGATGGCGGCCAGGCGCGCGAGGTGCTCTACGACCCGTCGCTCTTCACCATGCCCAAGGACTCGGTCGCGAAGAAGCTGCCCAAGGACGCCGGCTTCGCTGGCCTCTCATTCCAGACGGCAGGCAAGTTCGACCCGGTGGACAAGGGCTGGCTGTGCTTCCTTGGAGCATCGTATTTCCGCGGCGTCGGAGAGAACACCGAGATGGGCATCTCGGCGCGCGCGGTGGCCGTAAACACGGCGCCTCCCGGCAAGGAAGAGTTCCCCGGCTACGTGGCGTTCTACATCGCTGGCGCCAAGGGCGAAGGCGACCCCGTGGTGGTGCACGCGCTGCTCGACTCACCGAGCATCTCGGGAGCCTATCGCTTCACCTGTCACCGCAAGAACGGCGTCACCATGGAGGTGGAGTGCCGCCTCTTCTTGCGCGAGGACATCGACAAGCTCGGCATCGCTCCGCTGACCTCGATGTTCTGGTACGCCGAGTACGGTCGCGGCAATCACATCGACTGGCGCCCCGAAGTTCACGACTCCGACGGTCTCCTGCTGTGGACCGGCTCGGGCAAGCGCATCTTTCGCGCGCTCGAGAACTACAAGGAGTTCACCATCTCCACGTTCCCTGACAAGAACCCCAAGGGCTTCGGGTTGACCCAGCGCGACCGCGACCAGAACCACTTCCTCGATCCGGTGTACTACGAGCGCCGGCCGAGCCTGTGGATCGAGCCCATCGGCAACTGGGGCAGCGGCCACGTGGAGCTGGTGGAGATCCCCACCGTCGACGAGTACCACGACAACCTGGTGAGCTACTGGGTGCCCGCGGCGCCGAGCAAGAAGGGCGCGAAGTTCGAGTTCAACTACCGCATGCACTGGCGCAACGACGAGCCCTACCCGCCGTCCGATCTGGCGCGCGTGCGAGAGACCTATATCGGTCGTGGCGGCGAGCCAGCCACCCCCGATCCCGTGGGCATCACCAAGTTCGTGGTGGAGTTCCAGGGCAAGCCGCTCGACGCTGTGGCCGATCCGAAGCAAGTCGTGGCCAAGCTCAAGACCTCGCTCGGGGAAATCGTTTCTCAGAAGATGCAGCGCGTGCCCAACACCACGCGCTACCAGATCCACTTCGACGTCAAACCCGGCAAGCCCGGTGTGGCCGAGCTCGAAGCGACGCTGTTCGTGGGCCAAAAGCCGGTCACCGAGACCTGGCGCTATCGTTTCGTCACAGGGAAAACATGAGAAGTAGTCATTCGAAGCCCCGCGCTCTGCCGGCGCTGCTCGCCTGCGGCGCATTGCTCGCCGGTTGCAACGGCGCGCCCCCGAGCCGCCCCAAGTCCCAGGTCGATCATCCCGTGCAGACCAAGCCCGATGCCGGAGCGCAAGCGGTGGTCACCCGCGACAGCTTCACGCCGCCCGAGCAATTCGCACTGATGGTGGACCGCGCGCGCGAAGAGAGCCGCCACGTGGGCAAGCCCCTCAAGCGCATGGAGCTCCCGCCTTCCCTGCAGAACCTGGACTACGAGAAGTACATCACCATCCGCTATCGGCCGGAGAAGAGCCTGTGGCGTAACGAGCCGGGTCACTTCGAGGTGCAGTTCTTCCACGTGGGTTTGCACTACTACGAGCCGCTCAAGATGGAGGTGCTCGAGCACGACAAGCTCTCGCTGATCCCGTTCAACCCCGAGTTGTTCTCCTACGACGGCGTGACCCCGCCGCCCGCCGACGCCGAGCTCGGCTTCGCCGGCTTCCGCATCCACGCGAACCTCAATCGCGCCGACTATCGCGACGAGTTCATCGTATTCCAGGGCGCGAGCTACTACCGCACTGTGGCCAAGGGACAGATTTACGGCTTGTCCGGCCGCGGCCTGGCCATCGACACGGGCGAGCCCGGCCCCGAAGAGTTCCCGCGCTTCACGGAGTTCGTGCTGGTTCGCCCGCAGGCCAACGACACGTTCATGTGGGTGCTGGCGTTCCTGGAGAGCCCGCGCGTCACCGGGGCCTATGCCTTCCGCATCCAGCCTGGCGATGAGACGCAAATCGAGGTCACCGCGCGCGTTTTCCCACGCAGTCCCATCAAGGTGCTCGGTGTGGCGCCCCTCACCAGCATGTTCCTGTACGGAGAAGAGTCGCCGCCCAATCGCTTCGGCGGAGATCATCCGAACCTCAAGCGTCCCGAGGCACACGACTCCGACAGCTTGGTCAGCTGGAGCGGCCAGGGCGAATGGTTGGTGCGCCCTCTGCGCAACCCGCCGAAGACCCAGGTCTCCACGTTTCGCCTGGATTCTCCGCGCGGCTTCGGCTTGATCCAGCGCGACCGCAGACCCGAGAGCTACAACGACCCGGAGTACGCCTACGAGCGCCGTCCGAGCGCCTGGATCGAGCCCCTCGACAACTGGGGCCCGGGTTCACTGCGCTTGCTCGAGATCGGCACTCAGCTCGAGAGCGACGACAACATCGGCGCCATGTGGGTGCCTGACGCGATCGCACCCGAGGCCGATGGCCTGAACCTGCACTACCGCGTGCACATCGGCATGGGCCTACCCACGGGGCTCGGGCCGGCTTCCCAGGCGCTCGACACGCGCTTCAAAGATCTCGGCGGCGGGCGCACGCGCTTCGAGGTGGAGTTCGCGGGGGCGGCCCTCACGGATGCCAATCCCCAGCACCCACTCGAGGCCATCGTGAGCGCCCATGGCGGCAAGATCACCTCCCAGCGCGTCGACCAGGACGCCAGCAACGGGCGCGCGAAACTCACCTTCGAGGTGAAGCGCGACGGCGCGGGCGCCGTGGATTTGCGCGCGTTCTTGCGCTCGGGTCCCGACGCGTCGAGCGAGACGTGGGTCTATCTGCTGAGCGACTGACAACGTTCGCCGCTCAGCCCCGTGCCAGCCTTGCACCAGCAAGGCGCGCCCGTGCCCGTGCCCGACGGCGTGCTCAGGCACGGGCACGAGAGCAGGCGACGGAACAAGCCAGCCGCTTGCTAGGCGTACTCGTTCACCCACCGATCGATCTCGATGCGCGCCATCACGAGGTTGGTCTCGTCGGGGTCGAAGAGCAGCAAGGCAAAGCAACGCGGCCGCTTGGGCAAGGGCTTGATCAGCTCGCAGCACGACTGCGTGGAGACGACTAGCTCCATGAGCTCGGCATCTGCCTGGGAAGCTGCGAGCGTGACGTACTCCTGGCGCAACACGCTGGCAGCGCTCTCTGCCCACTGGCTCATGTCGATGGGCGGCTTGGATTCGCAGGCGAGGGTTAGTCCGGTCTCCGCGTCCACCAGGGCCAGCCCCAGGGAGCCGGGGAACAAGGTCATGGTCTTGGGCAAGCGCGCCAGGAAGCTCGGCAGACGTGGCACCGGCGGCAGCTCCGACTTGAGCGGCACCAACGACTCCTGCAGGCGCTTGAACGACATCTCCTCGCCATCGAACTCCACCGGCACGTTGCGTCCTGCCTCGTCGCGATACTGCAGCGCCGACATCAACACATGACTGATCGGTCTGTGGATGGTGCGCTCGGGTGCGAAGCAGCCATGCTCCACATACACGTCGCCGGTCAGCCAGCCGATGATGACGTAGGCCGCGGTGTCGGCGGTCAAGCCGTCGAAGCGAGCTTCGAGGAGCTCCCCGCGCATCACGAACATGGTTCCGGTGCGACCTGCACTCTCGATCCGTAGGCTGCAGGTCTTGCGCTCGATCTCGAGCAGCTGCAGGAACGCGGGAATGTTCATGTTGTGCAACGAGCCGTAACAGGTCTCCGCCAAGCCGCTGGTGAGCTGCACCAGCATATCGGTGGCATCGAACGGCTCGACCATACATGCGATCACGCCGAGGCGCGCGGCGCGCTGCCTGAGCTCGGGAGTGTCCTCCGGCAGCAGCACGAAGCGCCCCAACCGCGGCTGCTCCTTCTGGAGCCACTCGAGCAGCCTCCAGGCTTCGGCCAGCTGGACGTCCACGAAGGCCGCCTCGAAGGGCTTGCTCTTGAGCTCCTCCATGGCCCGCCCGTGGCTGTTCACGAGGACCGTCTCGAAGTCCATGTGAAAGGCAGAAAGGACCTGCGTAAGGACGCCTCCCTTGCCTGGCTCGATCGTTAGAATTCGGATCACGACCGCACCTGCGCGTTGGTTGAGGAGTCATGCGTGCGCGCGCGCTTGGCGAGCTGGCTCAGCAAGAGCGTGGAGGCCGGACGACTCGAACAGACAGCTGCGTAACTGACGCGACTGTCGCGCCAGGTCACGATGGCAGTGTTGCTGCACCAGGTGGCCGAAGCCACCGACGTGCCCGGCTCGAAGAACGTGGTGACGTCGAACAACCGGGTCGACCAACTGCCGATCTCCAGGGCCTCGGCCACGCGCAACTCACAGGCAGGGTCCACCGCCAGGACCATCGGAATGCCGAGCTGCTCGTGCCGCGAGAAGGCAAAGCCCGTGGCACCCGCGACCAACGTCTGCTGTAGCCGCTCGTGCGCGGAGGCGGCAACCTCGGGCTGTTGGCTTGCTGCCACGGAAGCCAGAAGCTCCACCGCCTGGAACACGAAGCGGGCGTCATAGCCGGTCTTGGTATGCGGCAAGAACCCCGTGGGGCGACGTCGAGCCCGCGCGATGCGCCCTACCGCTTCGCCGGTATGGGCCGAAAGCGCTCGACGCAGTTGCCCCTCCGACAGCAGACCACTCGAGACCAGCGCCTCCCCGATGGGTTTGCCGCCCTCCTTGCACTGGCGGAACAAGTCTTCCATCGCGGTGCGCGGCAGCGGAGGGTTCTTTTGCTGGCACAGGATGTCCGTGAGTCGCTTGTGCATGTTGGCAGCGACGGCCCAGCAGATGCGCCGGTTCTGCAGCAGGATCACGCCGTCGTCGCCGAACGACAGCACGCCAGTGGCGGTCGCCGGCATGCTCTCGATGTGCTCGAGCAGCTCCACGGCGGCAGGGAGCGTTGCGATCTCGGCTTGAGCAAGCTCGACGGACATCAGCTCAAGCCCTCCCGCTTGGATCACGCGCCGATCCGCGTGCCCCTGCCAGCTCGAGCATGCGTCGGCGCACGCCCGAGAGCACCAGCCCGACATTGGGAACGCCCGAGGCGATGGCCACCAAAGCGACGTCTTGCTCGTTGGGCAATCGCTCCATCACGCGCACGGAGCCAGCCGACACCAGCACGATCTCCCGAAACTCCTTGCCCCCTTCGCTCCCGAAGCGCGCGAACAAAGCTGCCCAATCGGCACTCTGCGCCACGCCGAACAACTCCGGGGACGCATTGGCCGTGTCGGAGAGGGTCGATACAGGGCTGCCATCGTCCGCCAGCACGCGCAGCACGATACCCGTGCGCAGGCACACCAGCGCGAAAGCGATCTCTTCCACCTGCTGCTCGCTCGTATTCATGAGCTCGGCCCCCCGCGCGGCGGCTTGCTGCGCGGGGCGTGCAAGGTCGCCCAGTCGCGCTGCTCGCGCTCTTCGATGCGTTGCAACAGCTCCAGCATCAGCGTGTGGAAGGGCCGATGGATGGTGCGCGGCACGTCGCGCGTTGGAATGCGGGAAAGACGTGCATGCCCCGCCGCCAGCACTTCGGCCAAGGCTCCCTCCCCTTGCATGTCGCCCAGTTGGGCGTGAATCAGCTCACCAGCCTCGAGGTAGAGCTCGGCGTCGCCCACCACGAAGCCCACGCTCTGGGCCTCCGTGTGAGCGCGCCGCAGGACATCCACGAGCAGCATCGGCTCCGAACCGAGCGAGCCCAATGTCTCGCGCAAGGTGGTGAGGAGCTGCGCGCTGGTGAAGGGCTTGCGCAGCAGGAGGCCCCGGCCGAACAAGCGATGGCGCCCCTCGTGCTCCATGAACGAGGTCGTCAAGATGAGCGGGAGCTTGGCAAAGGCCGTGAGGTCCGCCGGATCGAGCGAGTCCGAGTCGAGCACGGCCACGTCGAACCCGTGCGCTTCGACCTCCGCTCTCGCGACCTCGATGCACTGGGAGCCCACCACGTCCACACCGTAGTGGCGCAGCGTCCGGCTCACCGCGGCGATCAAGCGGGTGTCGAGATCGAGCATCAAGAGCCTCATCGGGGACCGTCCGAGCGCGGCAAGAACACGGCGAAGGCACTCCCGCGCGGGTCCGCCTCCAGTAGCAGGCGTCCGCCCTGATTTTCGGCAGCTGCACGAGCCTCGGCCAGCGCGATCTGACTCGAAAGCAACTCGCGGGGAGCCGTGGCCTCGAGCAGCCCGTCCCAGGCGCGCGACGAGAGGGCCGGCCCGTCGTCGCACACGCGGAGGTACAGGTGTGACCCGGGATGACTCGAAGAGAGGCTCGAACTGATGGTGACCTGACATGGCACCGCCGCGCGCTCCGCCGAGTGGAGCAGCAGGTTGACGAAGATCTGCTCGATCACGATGGGATTGCCGCGCACCCAGGCCGACTCGGGGTGCAGTTCGATGCGCACCCGATGTAGACCGTCGCGGTAGAGCGAGTTGAGCAGACTTTGCGCCCGGTTCACCACCTCGAACAACGACACCGGCACCGAGATTGGCGGTCCCAGACGCGCATAGTCGAGCAGACCATCCAACGTGAGCTGCAACCGGCGACTCGCATCGCAGATGTCCTTCACCGTCTCGCGCAGGCTCTCGTACACCATGCTGCGGCCGCTCGAGTCGAGGAAGTCTGCGCTATAGACGATGCTGGCGACCGAGCTGCGGAGCTCGTGGGCCACGCTGGCCACGAGTCGGTGGGTAGACTCGAGGCGCGGTTGGTGCGCCGGCAGAGCGGACACGGGATGGCCTGCAATCTCCCGCAGCAAGAGCATGTATCCGCCGCCCTCGACCGCGTAGCGCGTGCACCCGAGGTGACTCTGCGCCTCCCGCTCCGGGCTCCACGCGACGTAGTCTCCGGTAGCCGTCTGCTCGAGCAAACGCCAGAGCTCTCCCGGCAGCTGCAGGGGCTCGTGATCACCGAGCACGCGCGCGAGGAGCGCCAGCGCGGGCGGCGTCGCAGACTGTAGGGAGCCGTCGCCCGAGCAGAAGGCCACCGGTGCCGGCATGCCCTCCGAGAGCAGCAGACACCGTGCGCACTCTGAACGCGTCATCGCCTGGGTCGAGTCCACCGAACGCCAACTTGCAAGCGACAAGCCACGCTCGCGTCGTGTTGTCTCGCGCGCTCCTCACGCACCGTTCTGCGCGTCTGCGCCGGCGAACGCGTGAGCTCTTCCTTCTAGCGCGCCACCGCAGGCCCGCCGTGGAGCCCGCCGCAGTCGGAATCCGCCATGGCGGGCCCTGCCGTCCGGCGTGTCGCATTCCGCCATGTACGAAAGTCTAATCTCGTGTGTTTAGCGCGATATTCACGGGTTTTTGCAAGATCGCCACGCTGCACATTTTGGCCTCACGCTTGCATTGACTGGCGTTCGCAAAGGCTAGACGGCGTATCCGCATCGGTTGCGGTGACGAGCGAGCTGGCATCCAACGAGTCGGATCGATACGGAGGCACTGTGGCAAACATCAAGGAATCCCTCACTAGGATCATGCAGCTCGACGGTGCTGTAGGTTGCTGCATCGTGGACAGCAACAGCGGCATGATGCTCGGCGCGGACGGCGGCGGGAGCATGAACCTCGAGGTCGCGGCAGCTGGCAACACCGAGGTGGTGCGCGCCAAGCGTAAGACGATGCGCTCCTTGAACCTCAAGGACAACATCGAGGACATCCTCATCACGCTCCACAATCAGTATCACCTGATCCGCCCGCTCACGTCGAACGACGCGCTCTTCATCTACCTCGTGCTCGACAAGCAGAAGGGCAACCTCGCCATGTCGCGCCACCAGTTGGGAGCCATCGAACGCGACCTGTCCGTCTGAACCAATCTTCGACCTCGAAAGGATCAAACTCATGCCCAGCGAAAAGCAGCTCTCCGAAGTTCTCGAACGGATTCAAGGCGACGCCAACGGCTTCATCGCAGCCTCCCTGGTGGATCTGGACTCGGGTATGACCCTGGCGGTCAAGTCCCTGCGTTCGGACTTCGACCTCACGGCGGCCAGCGCCTACAACAGCGAGCTCGTGAAGCAGAAGCTCAAGATCATGCGCACCCTGGGGCTCACGGGCGGCATCGAGGACATGCTCATCTCGCTCACCGATCAGATCCACTTGGTGAAGCTGGTGGGTCCGAACACCTTCCTCTACCTCGCCGTGGACAAGAAGCAGAGCAACATCGCCATCGTACGCACGGCGGTGAACAAGCACGTTTCTGCTCTCGGCTGAAGCGCGCCGCGCAGCGTGACCCGCCGCTCTCGGCCGCTTTTCCGGGGGGGAAGAGTATGCCGAGGGCGGCGCAGGCTTTTAACCGCCCAGGAACGGATATGCCCACGATCGACCCTGCCAAAGGTGTGCTCGTCATTCGCGTCGTCTACGACGGCCCCGCGCTGTCCGGAAAGACCACGAGCTTGCGGGCACTGGCCAAGGGCGTGTCGCGTGACGTGGAGTGTCCAGGTGAGAAGGACGGGCGCACCCTGTACTTCGATTGGGTCGACTACGTGGGCGGCATCTTCGAGGGTCGACAAATCCGCTGCCAGATCGTGAGTGTCCCCGGTCAAAAGCAGCTAGCCAAGCGCCGCAAGTTCTTGCTAGAGAGCGCCGATGCGGTGGTATGCGTGCTCGATACGCGCGCTGGGGAGATCGAGTTCGGCCTCAATTGGCTCTCGGATCTGACCACCAGCTGCCGCAAGAAGAGTCCTCCGGTGGGGATCGTGCTCCAGGCCAACAAGCGCGACGCCATCGACGCCGTGCCGCGCGAGGAGCTGAGGACGCGCATCAACAAGGTGGCGCCCATCGCCATCGTGGAATCCGTGGCCCGCGCTTCGGACGGCATCCGCGAGGCCTTCGTGCTGGCAGTGCGCCTCGCGCTCGATCGCGTCCGCGCGCTCTCGGCCGAAGGGCGCCTGGAGAGCAGTACGTCCTACGATGAGCGTGCCCAGGATCTGCTGACCAAGCTGGAGCAGGCCGAGTCGGTGGCCGACGTCGCGCTGCCCGAGCAGGCCGCCTACGGAGAGCCCATCCCGCCCCTCACCGAGGTCACGCCCCTCGCAGTACGCGGCCCGGGCAGCGCGGAGGACGAGCCGCTCGAGGTCGGCGAGGAACGCGTGTTCGTCCCGGATCCGATGATGCCAGGTGGGATGATTTGGCCGCCCGTCGACGGGCGCACGTTGCTCTACGAAGTGGCGGGGCTAGGCATTCGCCCGGCGCGCACGCCGCGCGGGGAATGGTGGGGTTCAGGCTCGGGCTGGCGCTTTCACTCCCAGGCCAACGCGATTCTATCGAGATCACAACCGGGCGCGCGCCGAGCTCATCGACCGCGCGCGACTACACGCCGCCAATGCCGCCCACATCTCTCCGGGACGCGCCGTGATCCTGGCCGACGCTGGCTCCGGCAGGCTCCGGCTGTGGCAGCTGGTCCGCGTGGAGCCCGTGTTACGCGAGCGGTTGGCCGGAGCGATGGCGGCCCCCGATGCCCGAAGCGTGGCGCTCGGCTTCCTCGATGTGGCCCTGCAACTACTCACGGCGCGCGAGTGGTTCAGCAAGGGGGCCATCCAGCTGCCCTGTACGCTCTGGACGGTCGGCTCCGACCGTCCCAATCGGCCCACCTTCGTCGGGCTGATGCCGGACGGCCACTCGCCCACCTTGCCCGAGGTCGGCCCCGCGGCGCTGCTGCGACGGGAGCTCACGCCGCACCTGCGGGAGCTGCGGCGCTCGCGCGTGGACTACGCCGAGGTCTTCGCCGAAGTGGCGGCGCAAGCTTCCATCACGCGCGCCCAGGAGGACCCGGCGCGGCTCCTTGGAGCGGTCGTGCTCGAGTTCGACTAGAGCCGTCGCTCAGCGCAGTCCGTAGCGGCGCAGTCGATCGCGCAGGGTGGTGCGCGGCAGCCCGAGTACGCGCGCCGCAGCGCTCAAGTTGTGCCCGGAGGACTCCCAGGTTTCCTGAATGGTGCGGCGTTCGAGATCACGCAGCGGCTCGAGTCGGACGCCACTCTGAGTCGGTGAGCTGAACTGAGCCACCTGCACCTGGGCCGTCTTGCTCTCCGCGATGGGCTCTCGACTCTCCGCGAGCGCGGTATGACTCGGACGTTCCTGGCGATCCTTCAGCGCAGCCATCAGCTCTGCCACGCCCACTCGCCCACCGGCCGACAACACGGCCGCCTGCTGCACCACCGCGCGCAGCTCGCGCACGTTGCCAGGCCACGCATAGGCGTGGAGCGCTTCGATGGCGCGCGGCGAAAAGTCGACCTCCACCCCATAGCGCTCCGCGAAGTCTCCCAGGAAGTGACGCGCCAGCATGTCGATGTCTTCGGAGCGGTCGCGCAGGGGCGGCGTGGTGATGGTGAAGCCGGCCAGGCGATAGTAGAGATCACTGCGTAGGCTGGAGGCCGTCCCGATCAAGTTGCGGTGCGTCGCACTGATCACGCGCGCCCGAAACGGGATGTCGCGCGAGCTGCCCACGCGCCGAAAACTGCGGGTCTCCAGGGCGCGCAGCAACTTGGGCTGCAGTGAACTCGGTAGCTCGCCGATCTCGTCGAGGAACAAGGTGCCAGAACCGGCGCTCTCGAAGAGGCCCGGGCGGCTGCCGCGCGCGCCGGTGAAGGAGCCTGCTTCGTGGCCGAACAACTCGCTCTCGAACAGGGACTCGGGGATAGCCGCGCAGTTCACGGGCACGAAGGGGCCGTCGGTCTCGCTCGTGCTGTGCACCGCCTGCGCCACCAACTCCTTGCCGGTGCCCGTCTCACCCAGGATGAGCACGGGTAGATCGCGATAGCGAGCCACGGTCCGCACCTGCTCGCGCACGGCCCGGATGGCTGGCGCCTCGCCCTTGATGAGGTTCGAGAGCGCGGACCCGGAGGCGCGTGGCAGCTCGATCGCAGCAGGTCGCTTCCCCTCGACGACCGCGCGCAGGCGCTGGTCGAGGGTGGCCGCGCTGATCGGCTTCTCGAGCACGTCCTGAGCGCCGGCGCGCACCGCCTTGACCGCCGACGCCACGTCGAGATGAGCGGACATCAAGACCAGTGCCGACGGAACGTTGCGCGCACTCAAGCGCTCGATCAACGACAGGCCGTCCATACCTGGCATCTGCAGGTCGACCACGATGGCTTCGCTGGGCTCGGCTTGGATGGCCTGCAACGCTTCGTCGCCGCTCCCCGCGACACGCACCGTCCAACCGCGCATCGACAACTCGCGAGCGAGCGAACGCGCGTGGAGAAGGTCGTCGTCTACAAGCAGTACGGCAGAAGACCGAGCGTGCATTGAAGTGTCCTTGGGGGGGCCCACAACACAACTGCACTCCTCGCACGCGAAGTCCGCTCGCCCGCGGTTCGCTGCGAAACTAGCCCCGAAAAACTCTAGCCCAAACGCGCCATGCGCTTCAACTTGTAAGTACGCCCAGCCTCGGCGCACAACAAGTCGTGGGTACGCGGCGCACCGCACTCACTTCGCACTCGGTCGAAGTACGCCCTCGGACGCGCGAGCAAAAAGTCCGGCGAGTGCATCACCGCAAGTGCGTGGATAGTTCCGAATGGGAACGCTACGCGTCACGACGCGCGCTCCCACGCGTTCACGACGCGCGGTTGAACTTGTGTTGCTTGACGGACTCGACGGGACCTTCGAGCGCCTGCAGCGCGGCCGTGTCGATGCAGCTGCCCGTGAACTCGAACTCCAGATCGTGGATGGTGTTGCCACGTTGGAGTGTGAGCGTCATGCGGTTCTTGGAGAGATTGCGCGCAGCAACGTAGGAATCCATGTCGCTCATCAGGACGCCGTTAACGATCAACAAGCGATCGCCCACGCGCACACCGGCCTTCTCGGCCGGGGACCCTGGAAAGAGAACGAGGACAGGAATTCCTTCGACTTGCGTTGCGGACACGGCTACCACCCCTCGAGGCGGTAACGACGCCTCATGTAGGTGTATATAGCACCGCGTCTCCTGTTTCTTCCCCGCGTGAGCGCTGTTGTGTGCGACGCAGCACCAGGATCGCGGACCAAAATTCTAAGCGCGCGAAAGTACGAGCGTCGCGTTCAACAACGCGGACGTTCCAGTAGATCCACCCAGAGATCACGCTGGAGTTGGCTCAGCAACGCTCGCGCTTCGACAACGCTCGGCAATCCAAGCTCGCGCTCCATTCGTGTCTCGGGCTGCGCCGCCGCTACGTTGCTTGCGAGCTGGGCGATCGCTTCGCGCAAGGCTGCGTCGATGCGAGCGCGAGCCGGCTCCGCGAGCTGCGGCATGAGCCAGGCGTGTACCGCGAACGACAGCGAGGCGTGACCCAGCTCATCGTCCGCGATGGATCCCATGCTGCGCTGGACGCGCGAGTCGGCCGCGCGGACCGCCTGAAATGCACCGACCATGGCGCCGAAGGTCTCGCGCACGCAGCCCTCGACGGCGTTCTCGAGCGCGATGCTCTCGAGCGAGCGCACCGGCAGCGTGGCGAGCGCGGGCTCCGCTAGCTCGCTTGCTCCGAACGCTCGCGCCAGGGCACCGACCTGCCGTGTGTGCCGCGCCTCCTCCACGCTGGCCCGTCGTGCCGCTTCGACCAACGCCAATGGTGCGCCGTGATGCGCGAGCTCCTCCGCCAGGCGCTCGAAGGCCAGCACGCTGGCGGCCTCGAGGTACGCGCTCTGCGCCAGGAACGCCGCGCACTCGTCTCCCTTCGAAGCCGGCGTGGTGGGCGCCAAGCCTGCGGGCATACGCCCCACGCAAGCCTCACTGCGCGAGCGTTCTTCGGATGAGATCTCGCTGACCTCTCCGGTAAAGCTGACGAGCAACCAGTAGCCGGTCGTGATCATGGGCGAGCAGGTGGAGGTGAGCCTGGTGGCGTAGACCTCGTAGCCGCGCTCGTTGCGCCTCGCCTGGGTGGATTCGGCCTCGCACGAGACGTTGTAGTGCTCGGCTTGCACCAACAGCAGGGCCTCATCCACCGTGTCGATGGGCGCCAAAAACTCTCGCAGTTCCTTGGCCGTGGCCCAGCGCCGCACGTCGCCGGCCCGCGTGGTCACCACGGAGATCTCACGACAGATCTGCAGACACTGCGGGTTGGTGAAATTCACCGGATGGCGTTCGACTTGCTTCAAACAAGTGGAGCCCGCTGGGGCAGAACTGCACGGGGTGCCGCGCTGGCTCAAGACTTCGAACTGCGTTTGCGTCCAGTTCTCCGGGCCGCCCTGGTCGGGGATCCCGCTCGCGCTGCGCAGTGCGAGGTAGTCGACCGGCACGATGGGCTGCAAATTGGTCGCGTTAACGGGGAAATTGCTGTTTGTGTCGCACTGCACGCGCTCGGGCACCGCGATCGGCGGGGGCGCCACGCTCGGCTGCAGCGGCGGTCGCTCGGTGGGCTTGGAAGGCATGGCCTTCGGCACCATGCCGGGCGGACTGCACGCACTCATGGGCAACGCAGCGAGCAGCGCGCTCTGAAGCGCCCGGGTCCGCACCGCACGCAGCATCAGCTCCACCGGATCCTGCGCTCCATCACGCGGCACGACGTGGCCATCCTTCGCCATTGGTTTCCCCCGACTTCACTTTACTGCCTGCGGTTGCGAAAGGCATGCTGGTGAGATGCCACGCAAACCCACCAAGGCCTCAGGCAAGCCGCGCGCGAGCAAGGGCGAAACGCGCGAGCAGAGCCAGGACGCCCCCAAGACCAAGCCGCGCAAGCGCAAGAAGACGGTCGAGGCCAAGAGCGTCGGGCTCACGGCCGAACAGTGCGTGGTGGAGACCTCGACGCGCGAGCTCGAGCCGCTCGCAGCGCGGATCGAACAGGTCGGCGGCCACGTGTTGTGCCGCTATCGGGAGCCCCTCTCGGGTGGGTACGTGCTGTTCGCTGTCTTGCCCATCGACCAGATCGCGCCCACGCCCTTTCAGCGTGAGCTCTCGAAGACCCACGCCCAACGATTGAGCGAAGTGATCCCCAAGGTGGGCCGCTTCCTCGATCCCGTGGTGGCGGTCGCAGGTACGGTAGGCGACGCCAGCTTCATGACCCCGAACGGGATGCATCGCCTATCTGCCATGACCAGCCTCGGCGCCAAGGCCATCACCGCGCTGGTGGTACCCGAACAGGAAATCGCCTATCGCATCCTCGCGCTCAACACGGAGAAGGCCCACAACCTGCGGGACAAGGCGCTCGAAGTGGTGCGCATGGCCCATGCGCTCTCGGAGGCGGAGGCCACCTCCGAGCACCACGAGACCGAGTTCACGCTCGAGTTCGAGCAGCCTGCACTGCTGACACTCGGTCTCTGCTACGAGGAGAACGGGCGCTTCTCGGGCGGGGCCTACATGCCTGTGGTGAGTCGCTGCGAGGAGTTCCTGGATCAGCCGCTCTCCGAGACGCTGCCCATGCGCAAGGAGCGCGCGGAGAAGCTGCTCGAACTCGATCAGGCCGTGAACGAGGCGGTCAAGAAGCTGAAGGACGCTGGCTTTACGTCGGGCTACTTGAAACCCGTGGTGGTGGCGCGCATCAACCCGCTGCGGTTCGTGAAGGCCAAGCCGGGCGAGCCCGTGCGAGGAGATTTCGACAAGACCGTGGGCCGGATGCTCGAGGGAGCGCGCAAGTTCGACGCGTCGAAGGTCAAGGCCTCGGACATCGCGCTGGCAGCCAGCATGGGGAGCGGCGAGGAGAACTGAGCCCAGCGCTCCCTACTCATTGATTGGTAGTCGTAGTCGTAGCCGCTCCGCAACTTCGGTTGGCACCCGCCGATAACCTTGGCGGAGGATCGAAATGCTCTACCACGAAAAACTAGACGTCTATCAGGCCGCGATTCAGCTGACAGCTCTTTTCGTTCAGATAGGGGAGGCCCTCCCAAAGGGCTACGCGGCACTTGCAGAGCAGCTCAGACGCGCAGCGATGTCTATCCCACTCAGCATTGCGGAAGGCGTGGGCAAGCCAACTCCAGCAGAGACGGCACGATTCCATGGAATCGCGCGCGGCTTCGCCATGGAATGCGGCGCCATCCTCGACGTCATGCACATCGAGCAAGGTTCCGTCGACTCGACCAAGTCTGCCAAAGCACGCGTCGTGAGAATCGTGGAAATGCTGAGCAGGATGTGCCGCTGAGCCCGAGCACGAGCACGACCACAAATGTGAGCGGGTAGCCCTAGCGCTCGGGCCCGAAGCTCAAGTCGAGCGAGCGCGCGTGCAAGCGGCCCTCCCGCACGTGAAAGTGCAGCATGCGCTCGGCGCCAGGCTCGGCCTCGACCTCGGGACCTTCCAGCACGAGCTCGGTGCTCCCCGTGAGCTGCAGCACGCTGCCGTCCTCGAAATCCAGGAACAGCAGGCCCGCGTAGGGGTGCAGCAAGAGGTTGCCGAAGGTATTGAAGAAGTAGTTTCCGCTGTAGTCGGGGATCTTCAGCCAGTGGCCAGTTTGATCTTCTGCGACGTGCACGAAGCCACGCGGGCCGCCGCGGTGGGAGACATCCACGCCGCGGGCAGGATCGCGGCTACCGGGCTCGTCGAACGACGCGCTGGCGATGAAGAACGTGTCCGCACGCCGCACGAGCTCCAAAGCCTGCGCGGAGAGCCGCGCGCCTTCGTGGCTCGTGGGGCCTGCATCGCTGCGGGCACGGAATTCGGCACGCCGACGGTGGATGTACTTGGGGCAGTTGCCGAAGCTCTGCTCGACCTCCAACCGAAAACCGATGCCGATCTCATGCGCGAGAACGTGTCCGTTGACGCGATTGCGACGTCGCGTCTCGAATTGGATGCCCAGCATGCCCAGCTTGGCGCCAAGCTCGAGCTGATCCGCCAGTGGGTCGCCCGCGCGCGGCTCCGCGCGGATGTCGAGCGTGGTGGCATCGGGCGTGTGCACGAAGCCGGGCTCGCCCACCAGCAGCGAAGCCCACGGACGCAACGCAGCATCGAGGCTGCCCACCACCATGAAGGGCTGTTCCTCGAAGAACTCGCGGTGCTGGTCAGGCATGCCCTCGCGCACCACGCGCCGCCCCACCTCTCCGAGTCGTTCTGCCAGGCCGTAGCGGGCCTGCAGCGCGCGTTCCCCCGCGTGGAACGCCGGCTCGGCGTGGGACCAACCCGCGCGCGGATCAGGCTTGTCGTTCGAGGCGTTCGACATGGTGGGTCCGAGTGCCCGGCATGGGCACGAAACCGGGCAGCGCTTCGACGCGCGCGAGCCAATCGCGGAGCCGCGGGTGATCGGCCAGGGAGACCCCTCCTTCGGGCGCCCGCTTGAGGTAGCTGTACATGGCGACGTCCGCGAGGGTCGCGCGCTCGGAGGCCAAGAAGGGCTTGTGAGCAAGCTCGGCCTCCACCACCGTGAGCAGCTGCTGCGCGAGGGCGCGCGCGGGAACCTCGTCGAGGGTGCTGCGAAACAGGGCCGCACGACGCAGCGCGCCCGGACCATAGGCGAGCTGCCCGGCAGCGATGGAGAACCAGTGCTGCACTCGGGCCGCGCCCAGCGCGTCGCGGGGCAGCCACGGGCCCTCGGGATCGTAGCGAGTCACCAGGTAGACCAGGATGGCGTTGCTGTCCGAGAGCGTCAGTTCGCCGTCTTCGATGACGGGCACCTGGCCCCAGGGGTTTTTGGCCAAGAATGCGGGCTCGCGTTGCGCCCCTTTGGCCAGGTCCACATCGATGGACTCGAACGGCAAGCCCAGCAGAGAGAGCATCAGTTCCACGCGGTGTGCGTGGCCCGAGAGCGGGTGACGGTAGAGTCGGATCGGTCGAGCAGGCGTTGTCACGGGCAGTCCTTTCGCATCCGAGGACAGCTTGACCGAGGCCCATCGGGCGCGGAATGGCCAGCGGACGGAACTCACTATTTCAATCTGTGCAATAATCGTGATCATGGATCGCCTCGAAAACATGCGGGTGTTCGCCGTGGTGGCCGAAACCCGCAGCTTCGCCCGGACCGCCAAGAGGCTCGCCCTGTCCGCCCCCGCCGTGACGCGCGCGGTGCACGCGCTCGAGCAGCACGTGGGCACGCAGCTCCTGCACCGGACCACGCGGGCCGTACGACTCACGGATGTGGGCGCGCGCTTCCTCGCGGACGTGCGGCGTATCCTGAGCGAGCTGGACGAGGCGGAGGCCACTGCGCGCGGATCCTCCACCGCTGCGGTGGGAGAGCTAGCCGTCACGGCGCCGTTGATGTTCGGGCGCCTACACGTGGCCCCGGTGCTGCTCTCGTTCCTGCGTAAGGAACCGCAACTCACCTCGCGCACGCTGTTCGCCGACCAACTGGTGGACCTATTCGAGGAGCGCATCGACGTGGCGGTACGCATCGGAAGCCTGGAGGACTCCTCGCTCAAAGCCGTCAAGCTCGGCAGCCTGCGCCGGGTGCTGTGTGCCGCACCGAGCTACCTCGAGCAGCACGGTGTGCCGCGCAGCCCGGATGATCTCGCCTCCCATCGGCTGATCGCCTTCGTGGGCGTGACGTCGCACCGGCACTGGGCCTTCCGGCAAGGCGAGCGGCTCAAGAGCGTGGCGCCCAATCCGCGCATGGTCGTGAACGCGGCGGACATGGCCATCGCCGCAGCGTGCGCGGGGCACGGACTCACGCGGGTGCTCTCGTATCAGGTAGAGCAGGAAGTGCGCGCCGGGGCACTCCGCATCGTGATGCCCGAGTTCGAGCCGCTGCCGACGCCGGTACACCTGGTGCGCGCCGAGAACCCCAAGCCCCCTGCGCGCGTGCGTCTGTTCATGGACTTCGCCGTGCCGCGCTTGCGCTCGGCGCTGAGCGGCATTCAGGCGGCCTTCGCGTAGGTCCGCGCGCGTTCAGAGCGCGAGGCCCACGCGGAAGGAGAACTCGTTGAGCGAGTTGGCCTTGGGTGCACTGCCGGCCTTGGCGCCGGGGGCCGCTGCCTGGTTGTCGGCGCCGGCCATGTTCGTGGTGGGCGTGCCAGGAAACTGATACAGCGAGTACTCGGCCGTGAGGCGCACGTGCTTGGTGGCCCAGTAGTTCAAGCCGACCTGGTACACATTGACGAAGATGTTGCTGGTCTGGGCGTCGAGCGAGCCGTGACTCACGCCGCTGCGGCTGTCGGAGTCGTAGTGCATACGGAAGAGCTCACCGCGCGCCACGAGCTGCAACGCATGCTTGGCCTGGGCCCCGAGGCCGTCGGGCAACTTGGTGATGCCGTAGACGCCGGCCGGGTTGCCGTTGATGCGCGGCGTCCCGAGTAGCCACATCGAGAGCTGCAGATAGCCGCCGACGCCCTTGAAGGTGCCCGAACGCAAGGTGTCGTCCTTGGCGCTGGCCAACACCTCGCGCCGGCCCTCGTTGGCGTACACCACCTCGCCGCGCACATCGAAGCGCTCGAAGGGGATGTAGAACTCGCCCGCCAGAGCATACGCACGCGCGGAGGGTACGATCCAAGTCTCCTGGTCGCCCTTGCCGTAGGTGCTCGACCAGAAGGTGTAGCCGCCGGGCGTGCTCAGGCCGGGCGCCGCGTAGCGCACGAACTTGGGGTCACGGCTCCCGTAACGCGCACCGCCACCGATGTGCAGCTTGGCCAGCGCATCCTTGCGCGAGGTGAATGGACGCAGCACCACGCGGCCCATGCCGTCGAAGCGATTGTCGATGTTGGGGCGGTTCATGCCGTCGCCGCCGAAGATGCCGAGCTGATACTCGATCGACTTGCTCTCCGTATTGCCCCACCACATCAAGCCTTCGGCCTTGTTGTAGGGCGTGGCCACGGTGCGCACGATGAGCGCGCGTTCCATCATGTCGAGCCAGCGCGAGCTGGTCACGTTCTCCATGGTGAAGGGCGCGTTGTACTGGCCGAGATAGATGCGTTGAGTCGGAGCGGGCAGGTAGCCCACGAAGCCGTCGTAGACGTTGGCCGTGCTGAGCGGCGCCTGATTGCCGTCGACCTGCGTGGGCGCGAAGTTGCCGCCGAGATAGTAGAACCACTTCTTGCGAATCAAACCGCCGAACTCGATGATGAAGCGGCGGAAGAACAGGTTGGTCTTGAGGCCGGTGCCATTGGCGCGCTGATAGGACGCGACGCCAGGCCCCTGGAAGGTGTACGTGTCGAGGTGCATGCGCGCGCCGGGCACGAACACCAAGTTGTCGTCGATCGAGCGCAGGTAGAAGACGCCGTCCGAGTAGTCGAGGCGCGCGTAGGGCTGGTCAGCGCTCGGGGCTGCGGGCACGGGTGGCAAGACCACCGGGCCGGGCGCAGGGGCCGTCACGTCCGTGGGCTGCGGCACGCTGAGGGTCTCGGCCACGGGGGCCGGGGCGACCAGAGGGGCCACCGGGGCAGCCGACTCGGGGCCGGCGCTCGGGGCGCTCGGTTCAGCCGTCCCAGCCTCGGGGGGAGTCTGGGCCGCCGCGGGGGCGGTCAGCACGAGGCCAGATACCAAGAAAAGGGAGAGTGAAATCGCGGCCGTGGAACGACCAGAGAACCCAAAAGTCACGCGGCAGGCTCCTCAAGTGCGCGCACGCAAATCATGGAGATTGCGTGTCAAACGCCACTTACGGCCCGTCATTTTCGACACTCAGGTGACAGCGCTCGACCGTTAGTGTGACATCCGTGTGACGAATCGTTCGGCCGTTACGCGCCCGAAACTGACCGGTCGGAGTCAGGTGCGCTGGGATCGCTGGAGTTCCGCCCACAATTCGGGGCCACCGAAGCGCCGCTTTCCACCTTGCTCGGCCTGCTTGATGAGGGCGACGAGGCGGGCGTTCACGGGGACGGGCTGCCCGAGTTGCTCCCCGAGCTGCACTACCTCCCCATTGATGAAGTCGATCTCGGTGGGACGGCCGCGCTCGAGGTCGTCCCACATGGACGAGCGCGCCAAGGGGTCGATGGCGAGGGTGTTGCGCCCGGCCACCTCGAACAAGAAGTCAGGCACGCCCAGTAGACGCGCCATCCAGCGGGGAGGCAGCGGCGTCAGGCGCGCGGGCTGGATGTCGGTGCGGCTCAAGAGCGCGAGTGCCTCCGCCTGCGCCAACCCCAGGCAACGCCGGAAGGCGCGCTGCGCGAGCTCCTCTTTCAAGGGCAAGTCCGAGAGCGCATTGATGGGGTTGTTCAAGTTGAGCAGCAGCTTCGCCCATTGCACACGCTCCAGATCGTCGTGCAAGTCCAGGCTCAGGCCGGCCCGCGTGAACGTGTCGACGAAGGGCGCGAGCCCGAAGACGCGCTCGGCCGAGAGTCCTCCCTCCGAGCCCTGGTGAAACGCGCCCTGTCCGCGCTGCACCACGTTGAACTGCACCATACCCGCGAGCACGCGACAGCGCGGCAGCAGACGCGAGAGCACACGCGCGTTGTGCAGACCGTTCTGCAGACTCAGCACCAGGGTGCCCGGACGCAGCGCGCTGGCGAGCTGCTCGGCGGCCTGCTGGGTCGCCGCGGACTTGACGCAGACCAGCACGAGCGAAGCCGCCCGCGCGCGATCCACGTCGCTTCCGGCCATGACCTTGTCCGCGGGCACGTGCAGTTCCGCGCCTCGGTAGTCACTCACGTGGAGTCCGTGGGTCCGCAGTTGCGCGACCATGGCCGGGCGCCCCACCAAGTGAACACGCGCGCCCGAGGCGAGCAGACGCCCGCCCACGTAGCAACCCACCGAACCGGCTCCGTAAACACAGATGAGAGGCGCGTCCACCACCGAGGCAGTCTAGCAGGGAGGCCGATGTTCTTGGCGCACACAGACGATCACGCCCGTCTCCGACGGCGAAAACCCATGTCGACCCCCTGCGCGTCGCGGAGAACCCGCGTATCCTTGGGCCACATGTCTTCCGCGTTCGACCCCTCGCCCAGCTTGTTCTCTCGGCTCCCGTTCACCGCCAGCGTGGCGCGGGCCCTGGGTCGTTCGTTGGTGCGGCATCTGCGCGAAGGCCGCCCGCACGCGGAGTGGCCTCTGGCCTACGACCTGATGATGAGCGTTCTGCGTCAGGCAGCCCAAGACCATCCCGAGCTCTCGAAGGCCCTGGCGCGCGCGAGTTCGGCGCCGTTACCGCTCTCGCTGCGCAGCAAGGTCCAGCTCACGCAGGCTGCGTTGGCAGGCTTGCCCGCGGAGCTCTACACGCCGACGCGCAGCCCCTGGGACCGCGCGCGTCGCCGGCGCGAGCAAGGGCCCGGCGAGACGACGTTCCTGTTTCTTCACGGCGGCGGCTACGTCACGTGCTCGCCTCGCACCCATCGCGACATCATCTCTCGCATCTGCTTGGAGCTCGGCGGCCGCTGCATCGCTCCGGACTATCGGCTAGCGCCCGTGCACCCCTTTCCCGCCGCGCTCGAAGACGCGCTGGCCTGCTACCGCAGTTTGCTCGAGGCGGGTCAGGATCCAGGCCGGCTGTTCGTGGGTGGAGACTCCGCCGGCGGTGGCTTGAGCTTGGCCCTGGCCGTGCGTCTACGCGAGCTGCGCCTGCCGCTCCCGCGCGCGCTGGTGTTGCTCTCGCCATGGGTGGACCTCTCGCTCGACCATCACGCGCTGGCTCCTTACGCGGATCATGACTACTTGGCGGTCGAAGCCACGTTGACCAACGCCCGTGAATACGCCGGCGCGAGCGCGCTCTCGCACCCGCTCATCTCGCCCCAGCACGCCGACCTGCGGGGGCTGCCGCCGATGCTGATTCAGACGGGCGAATGGGAGCTCCTGCGAGAGCAGAACTTGACCTTCGCGCGTACGGCCCGGCGCGCGGGCGTTACGGTGGAGCACTCACTCTATCCGGGCATGCTGCACGCGTTCACCTGCTTCGCGGGGCTCACGGAACAAGGCGCGCGGGCCATCGCCGAGCTCGGGCAGTTCATGCGGGCTCAGCTCGCGTCCGAAGAGCCCGAAGCGCCGCGCGCCAAGGCCTCTTGATGGCGGCGACTCGAGCTCCTCAAGCCGACGCCTCGGACCAGCTCACGAGCACCTCGCGCGCCCCCTGAAACGGGCGCCTCCCGTGCAGCATCAGGTGGTTGTCGACCAAGAGCACGTCGCCTGGACGCCAGCACACGCGAATGGCCGAAGCGTCCACCACCTGGCGCACGTGGTTCACGATGGCATCGGCGATGGGAGCGCCGCTGGCCAGGCGCACGTCGGTGGCGACCTCGCGCCCTAGCCACTGAAACGCCCTGCGGTAGCCCAGCGCCAGCGGGCGCAAGGCCAAGGCGCGCAGGCCCCGCTCGCGATGGGCGGCGCTGGCCAGGATCTCCGCAGGCGTGGAAGCATGGAAGACCAACAGGTGATTCAGCCAGGCGCGCTCGCGGGTCTCGGGGTGCAGGCGCACCGCGGTCTGCTGTTGCTCGAGCGTGAGCGAGCCGTCGTGGCCGAAGTAGGCGCTGGTGCCCAGGCGCCGCAGGCGCGCCAGGAGCTCCTCGCGATCGCGCGTGCCAAAGGTAATGTTCCAGCGCTTGAGCTCGAAGGGATCGTGCCAGCCGTCCGCGCGTGCGTGTCGGCGCCGGATGCGGAGCGGGCCCGCGAGGAGCGGCTCGACGAGCCCCGGATCGAGCCGAGAGAGTACGCGGCGACCGTCGACGAGTGTGGTCTCCCCGCCGGTCCTGGAGGCGCGCCTGCACCAGAAGAAGAGCTGACGCGGCATGCGAGGCAAGTAGCTCATCTCCGCGTGCTCGGGCACCACCACCGCCGAGGAGACTTCGCTCGCCGTGTACACACCCGGAGCCTGGTAGGTGCGCGGGCTCGGTCCCTCGTAGCTCGCGCCAAGCGGCCCCCCAATGGTGGATGCCACTTCGGCGAACTCGCTAGCGTCCACTTGCGGAAAGTCTCGCAGAAGGATGGCGCCCGCCATCTGCAGCGTTTGCCGGAGCTCGTCGCCGTGCTTGGCGACGTGGTCGGCGAGTCGCTGATGACGACCTGCACCCGAGACGAGCACGGGCCCCTCGGGCAGAGACACGCGTGGGCGCACGGGAACGCGCGGCAGTTTGGAGACGGAGCTTGCGATCATGGAATGCAGGCAGCTGAGCAAATTGCGATCCAGGGCGCCGTGTTGATCTTTGCGGTGTCGCCCGTGCTTGGACGCGGTTCTCCCCGGAACCTTCGAGGGCACCCCGGAAATCTGCGACTCGAGCGCACCGTTTCGCGGGGAGGGCACGCGCCCTTCCCGCCCGTCGCGGCAAAGCCGCGTCGGGCCCCACCCCACCGCGAGGTTCGCTTCGCTCACGAAGTAGTACTTGGATGGTCGGCTCACTCGGGCCCACCAGCCGTTCGGCCCTCGTCTTGCATTGCGTCGAGGAGTGAGTCGTCACGTTTTCCGGTCACCACCCCATCTCGAGTCCAGTGCAGCCACGGATTCCGTGCGCGAGCGCCCGGTCCCGCAACTCGCTTCCACCACGCAGCTGCTTGGGCCTAGCGAGCACATGTTCATGGCGCTACGGCGCTTCACCCCGACCAACGTGTGCCGGGTGATCGCCATCGAAGGGGAGCTCTCACCGCGCGCGGTGCAGCTCGCGCTGAGGCACCTGCAGGCCCGTCATCCACTGCTGCGCTCCCACGTGGTGGATGCAGAGGTCCCCTATTTCGTGCACGGCGAGGCAGGCGCTCCCCAGCTCCACGTGGTGCAGCGCGAGAACACGCAGCACTGGCGACGCGTGCTGGAGCGGGCCCTGAACACGCCCCTCACGCAGGCACCGGGCCCGCTCTGCGAGGTGCACTATGTGTACGGCGAAGGGCAGCGCGCGGCCGAGCTCATCGTCGTGGCCGAGCACGTCATATGCGACGGGATCAGCATCAACCAGCTGTGCGCGGAGCTGCTCGAGCTGTGCGCGCGTCCCGAGGTGGGCATGGCCCGCCCGGCCCTCCCCGTGCTGGAACGCATGCTGCCGGAACACGGCCTTCAGGCACGCTTGCTGGGCTTCGGCGCTGCGCTCACGACCTTCGCGCGGGTGTCCTTCGGACGCGCCCTCTCGGGCGGACGACGCTGCGCAGAGAGCTCGAGCTATGCCTATCGCGAGCTCGACCCCGAGCAGACCCGAGGTCTGCTGGAGCAAGCGCGCCGCCACGAGACCACGCTCACGGGGATCTTGCTGGCCGCCGTCACCCAGGTGCTCGCGGAGCGATACCCGGACGAGCGCCGCTATGCCATCAGCGTGCCGATCAACTTGCGGTCGCGCCTTCGAGGGCGCGCGCTCAGCGCAGAGGACCTCGGCAACTACACCAGCGTGGCCTATCTCGAGACGCGCCCGAACACGGATCCCTGGCGGCTCGCCGCGTTGCTCAAGCGAAAGCTCGATACGATTGTCGCCAGCGACCGGCTCCTGTCCGCCGTATCTCTGATCTATCGCACGGGCAGGCTGTGCCTGCGCCCGGGCCGCCCGCCGCTCGCCCACGCCATGCTGAGCAACAGCGGCATCGTTCCACTGCGGCGAGACTACGGCGCCTTCCGCACGCTCGCCTTTCGCAGCGCCACGTCGGCGCCGATGCTGTCGGCCGATTCTCTGCTTCTTCTGCAATACGCTGCACGACCGTCTCTGCATCAATCTGCTGTTCGCCGAGCAGGTGTTGTCACGCAGCGAGGCCGAGCAGGTGCTCTCGGAGCTGGAGCACAAGCTCGCTGCCTTCGGCCCCCTCGGAGAAACCGCCCCATGACACGCATGACCCTGGATGAGCTCATCGAACGCTACGACCAAGACCATCAGCATCCCGCGAACCGGGCGCTCCACATGGTGGGCATCACGCTGATCGGCAGCTCCGTGGTGCTGCTCGTGCCCGCGCCCCCGCTTGCGGCGGCGCTGTTCGTCTCGGGCTGGGCCGCGCAGCTCGTGGGTCACCGCATCGAAGGCAAGCCGCCGAGCTTCACGCGTGACCCGAGGTTCATGGTGGTGGGCGCTTTCTGGTACGCGCGACGCGTGCGCGAGTTGAGCCAACGGCTGGCTCACGCACGCACGACTTGAGACCTGAAAATCAGCCTCAGAACGCCGGTCGACTCGGCGTGCCCGCGTAGGGCACCACGCTGTCGCGCACCCGGATCAATCCGTTGAGCACGCCCACGAAGGCCGTGCCGTCGGGCGCCAGGGAGATGGCCGCCCAGTTGTTGTCGTAGCGCACGCCCGTTCCGGTGAGCACGCGATAGACGGTCTTCCCGGTGTCGAAGTCGATGGCCGTGAAATAGTAGGCATCGAGCCCATTCGGTGCGTTGGGAAGCTTGGTGTAGGCGTAGACGAGCCCGGTGGCGGTGGACAGCTTGGGCACCGTGGTCTGCGAGATCTCCCGGCTCTCCCACATCACGTCGCAACCACTCTCGTCGGCCCGCACGTCGATGCGCGCGAGCCCGGGTGCGCTGGTCTTGCCGCCGCGCATGGTGAGAAAGAGGTCGTAGCCCGCGTTGTTCTCCACGATCAGCGAGCGACCGTGGCCGATCAAGGTGTTCTCCGTGGCGCTCTGTCCTGGGCTGAACACGGGCGTGCGGCACACGAGGCGCTCGTTCGCGCCGGCCTTGCGGCGGTACACCAGCACGTTCATGCGCGGCTCGGCGTTGTCTGCGATCGCCACGTAATCTTCGCCGAGGATGGTCGGGGTGGTGCCGGAGCCCTGGTTGATCTGCCCGAGCTTGCGCGCGGTCCCGCGGTCGTAAGCCTCGCGCCAGATCAACGCGAGGGTGCCCTGGGCCGTGGCGGCGAAGTGGTAGAGCGCGTGATCCGACACGATGTACGCCCCCTCGGGCGCCATGCTGAAGGAGTTCTCGATCTCCTCGCCCGCGAGGCGCTTGCTCACCACGCGGGGCGCGGCCGGGTCGGCCTTGGCGCGCACGAAGCCGAGCGTGCCATAGCGCGCCACGAACCAATAGTTGCCCTCGAAGTCGGGCATCACGGCCGTGATCTTGTCGAGTTCGCCCGTGGGTAAGGTGAGCTCCCGCGCGAGATTGAAGTGCTCGTGACGAACGAACCGCAGCTCCTCGCCCTGCCCTTCCACCGCGATGACCTCGATGGATCCGTCCGCGGTCCCCACCACGGCCCGGTCGAGATGGTCGAGATAGAAGTAGGCTCCGCCCGAGGTGTCGTTCATGGTCTTGCGCAGCTGCAGCATCGAGCTGCGGCGCGCGGGCAGCTCGTAGCTCGCCAGGACGTGCAACGTCTCCGGCTCGAGCAGCAACAGGGTCGGCGTCCGCTTGCTGACGCACACGGTGACGATGCGACCACGCCGATCGAAGTTGATGGTCGGGCACTCGCCGCCGAGGAACCCCATGGAGCGCGACGCGACCTCGGGCTGATGGCCGAGAGGCCCCGCCCAGCTGTAGGCGTTCGTGGTGAACGGATCCACGTGCATCGAGCTCGCGCCGTGCGGCGCCATGAACGGATGCTCGGGCGCGTAGGGCTTGGCCAACGGACGCGGAGCGTGCGCGACGCCGTCGCGTGCAGGCACCAGATGCTGCACGCTCGTATCCCATGGGATCGCGCGCGAGGCGCCGACCCGCATGTGTCCGCAAGCGCTGACCAGCGCGAGTGCGGTGAGCAGCGCGAGCTGCTTCCAAGCAGCGCTCATGCAACAACGCACCGCACCGAGGGCGAGGTGTGAAGAGCGCTGATGCTTGGAAATACCCGGGGCGTGCATGATGAAGAGCGCATTGAGCAAAGGCCGCGCCAACCCGACAAATTCGCCTCAAAATGCAAAAGCCCCGCCGAATCGATGTGATTTGGCGGGGCTCACGAATGCCTCAGGGTTCCCGAAAGCGGACTGTCTACCATGAAAGACGTGAGGGGCCGTGACGTACGACCGTAAAAGCTCACGGGCTCCCAGGAGCCATCCTCACCGCGGAAGATTCGGCTGCGGTGTAAGGCGGAGATAGGGACGAACCGCGCGGTAACCAAGGGGAAACTTTTGCTTGATGAGCTCGGGATCCTGGAGCGCAGGTACGATCACGACGTCGTCGCCGTGCTTCCAGTTTCCCGGTGTGGCCACGCTGTGGCGGTCGGTCAGCTGAAGCGAGTCGATCACACGCAGGATCTCGTCGAAGTTGCGCCCGGTGCTCGCTGGATACGTGATGATCAGGCGCACCTTCTTGGTGGGATCGATCACGAACAACGAACGCACCGTGTGGGTCGAGCTCGCGTTCGGATGGATCAGGTCATACAGCTCACTGACCTTGCGGTCCGCGTCGGCGATGATCGGAAAGTTCACGCGCGTGGACTGGGTGTCGTCGATGTCGGCGATCCACTTGTGATGGGACTCGACCGGATCTACGGAGAGCGCCAGCACCTTCACGCCTCGCTTCTCGAATTCGCCCGCGAGCTTGGCCGTGAGACCGAGCTCGGTGGTGCAGACCGGCGTGAAATCCGCGGGATGGGAGAAGAGCACGGCCCAGCTGGAGCCGAGCCACTCGTGAAAACGGATACGCCCCTGAGACGAATCCTGTTCGAAGTCGGGAGCGAGGTCCCCTAGCCGCAAGCTGCCCATAGACGATGACTCCTGGTTGCGAGAGGGGCAGCCGTCGCAAGGGACGTACCAGCATGCAGAGGGGCGATTTTCTCGGGAAAACCTTGGTGCTTACGGAGCCGAATGGGCCCGATCCATGAAATGCCATGGGCGGCTACGAAATGTCACGGGCGCGACACCAGGGCCGGAATCGGCGAGCGGATACGGCTCGAACACGGGCGCGCCTTGCTGGTGGCGGCAAGGCTGGCACGGGAGCAGGGCGACCTTCGCTTTGCTAGCGGGTCACACAGAAGCCGAACTGGGTAGACGCCCCCGGTTGCAGCACCGCGTTGTGATCGACGCCACCGAAGGTCACCTTCCCCGTGCTCCCCGAGACCTTGCTCTCCCAGTTTTGGTTGAGGGTCCCACCCAGATCGAGCTGCACCGTCCAGGTCAACGCTGCGGCACTGCGGTTGATGACCTCGAAGGTGTGGCAGTAGCCGGCGCCCCAGTCGTTGTTCACGGTGAGGTTCAGCTCGAAGTCCTGCTCGGGAGCCGGCGTACCCGCGTCGGACGCGGGTGGAGCGTCAGGCTTCTCGCCCGGTTCATCGGGCCCGGCGTCGAGCGAGGGCTCCGCACCTTCTCCCTGCTCACGCTGCAACAACAGCTCGGGCGACGTGAGGACGCCGATCAAGGCCGAGAGGCTGCCGTCCGTGGCGGCGAAGGCGCGCTCGCTGCGCTCGGCGAGGCACACGGATCGCTCGTCCTCGCTCAAGCTGAGGGCGTAGCGCAAGAGGGAGCGTGCATAGCAACTCTGCACCTGGGCGCTCTGCGCGAGCGCGTCGATCATGGAGGGCAGATCGGCGTAGTCCCCCTGAACGTCGCTGCTCACCAGGATCTGGGCGCTGTCGTCGATGGCTTGTCCGTGATCGTCGGGTCGGTAGCGTCCGATTCCGTCGAAGTGCTCGAAGGCGAAGCCGATGGGATCCATCAGCCGGTGACAGCTCGCGCAGGGCTCCTTCTCGGAATGGGCCGCATAGCGTTCGCGCGAGGTTTTCTTGGGGTCCAGGGCGGGCGGCTCGATCACGATGCCTGCCGGCGGCGGCGGGAGGACCTCACACAGGAGACGTTCGCGCACCAAGCGGCCGCGCTGGACAGGCGAGGAGTCGTTGGAGCGTCCATGCGCGAGCATGGTACCGCCGAGGGTCAAGATGCCGCGTCGCTCCTGCTCGGAGAGCTCGCGGGGCGCGCCATCCATGGTGGAGGCGGCGTCGGGCAGCCCGTAAAACATCGCCAGGGTGGGATCGAGGAAGGTGGTCTCGCTCGTCAGCAACGCCCGGACGGATCCCCCCTGCTCGAACAGCACGTGATCCACGAAGCGATCGACCTCACGCGAAAGCGCGGTCCGCAGATCTTGGTTGAGCTCGGGAAAGCTGGCGTTGTCCTTGGGCACGGTGGCGATGGCGGCCAGGCCCAGCCAATCCTTCACGAAGGCGCGCAGCACCGGGCGCGAGCGCGCATCGGTCAACATGCGGTCGACCGCGGACGTGATCTGCCCGGGCGTGTGCAACTTGCCGGTCCGTGCAGCCTCGCGCAACGTCGAGTCGGGCGAGGTCTGCCAGAGTAGATAGGAGAGCTCGCTCGCCACCTCGTAGTCGTCGAGCACGTAGAGTCCGCCGGCGTCGTCGAGCGCGCCGAGCTCGCTGCGATAGAGGAAGCGCGGCGACTGCAGCATGGCGGCGAGTACACGGTTGGCGCCTTCGGCAGGCGTCGGAGCAGCCTGGGCAAGCTTCAAATAGGGCGCCAGCGCGCTGTCGTCCACAGGGCGTCGGAAGAGCTCCGCGGCGAGCTTCTCGGTCAGCGTCTTCAGGCACGCTGCGTCTGGTGCAGACAAACAGGGCGCGAAGCGTGTGAGGTCGGCCTGGCTTGCGATGTCTTCGGCAGCGGCTTGCAGCTTGTCGGCCAGCAGCGGCGTCACCAGCAGTCGATCGGCCGCGCGTCCGAAACCGTGCTCCACGGGATCGGCCGGAAACGTGGATCCGAAGTCGCCTTCGACCCCGAGCACATCGCGAACCGTGTTCTGATACTCCACCGGCGTAAGTCGAACCAAGCGGCGTGCCGGGGCGTGCACTTCGTCGCAGAAGATGCTCTGGGCGCGTTGCCCCGGCAGTCGATCCAGTTCTCCGCCCAGGGCCGGGCCAGCAGGCGCGCCAGCATCGCACGCCGCGAGCGCGCACAGGAGTCCGAGGTCTCTCAACGAGGAGCGCATGTTCATCCCCCCAGCCCGGACAGTCCGCCACTGATGTCGCTCACGCCGAAGCTGTCGACATCGACTCCCATGCTCTGGCACAGCGACACCAGGAGCTTCTGATGCGGCGCACCGTTGAATTGGAGATAGCGCCCGGTCTTGAAGTTCCCGTTGCCTCCGCCCGCGATGATGAAGGGCACCGACTTGAAGTCGTGCAACCGCGAGTCGCCCAACTCTTTGACCCAGACCACGGTGCTCGTGTCGAGCAAGCTGCCGCTGCCGTCGGCCTCCTGGGTGTTGGCGAGGCGCTCGAGGAAGGCGGCGAACTGGCTGGCGAACCAGCGTTCGGCGCGCACGAACTCCTGCACCCCGGCGGTGTTGGAGTCGTCCATGTGAGAGAGCTCGTGGTGCCCCTGGTTGGCCTGCGCCCACGAGAGGATGGCTGGCGAGACCGTGTGCGACCATTGCAGCGAGAGCACCGGACTCAGGTCACAGGCAGCCGCTGCCACTAGCAAGTCCATCTGCAGCTCACCGACATCGGGCAAGTGCTCGTTGCTCCGGCTATCGCTCAGGCTCGGCGCCGTCAGCGTGCCGCACGCACCCGCAGCCGGGCCCGACAGGCGCTTTTCCAGGCTCCGCAGCGCGTCGAGGTGGGCATCGAGCTTCACGCGCTCTTCGCCGCCGAGTTGCTTCTCGAGGGCCTTGAGCTCACCGCGCACCAAATCGATGACGCCCTTGCGGCCCATCGGATCCGTGTCGCCGCTCGCTCCCGAGGTGGGCGCCGCGCCGAATAGGCGCTTGTAGGCCTGCACCGGGTCGTCCTCCGGAGCCACGAATTGATGACTCTGGTTGTACGACATGCGGGTCTGGATCGAGGCTCCCCAGGCGCTCGTCTGCACGCCGAGCTCGATCGACGAAAACGGGGCGTTGGCGCCGATCTTTTGCGCGATGAATTGGTCGACGCTGATGGCGCCCCCGCCCGTGAGCATGTGCTCCATGCCGCCTTCGTGGCTGCCACCCCGCACGCGCTCGAAGTTCAAGCCGTCCAGGATCAAGAGGTCCTGCTTGTGCTCCGCCAGGGGTTCGAGGATGGAGCCTGGCGCGAAGCTGAAATTGGTGTCAGCGCCGGTCGGACGATAGAAGCGGTGCACAGTACCGTTGGGACTGAACCAAACGATGATGCGGCGTGCCTTCTGCGCCGCCCGCACGCGGGGTGCGGGCGCGAGCAGCCGCAGGAAGGGAGCCGCCACCAGGGCCGCTCCTACACCACTCATCCATCGACGACGCGTTGCTTGCATGGCTGGGATCTCTCAGGAGTTCCAGTAAAGTGGCGCCCGGCGATGAATCGGGGCTCGGGAAAATGCACGGCGGCACTTTGGCTGGCCCTGAGCCTTTGCCTGCTGGGGTCCGGCTACTGCGCTCGCCTGCCTGCCCACGCCCAGGCGCGCCTGCGCGTGCTTTTGCTGGCCCCGGAGGGCAGCGCGTTCGCGCAACGTGTGCGGGGACAGGCTGGCGACCTGCCCCTGGAACTGGTGCCGAGCGAGGCGCAAGTCTCGGACACGCTGGATCCGAGCTCGCTGCTGCGCGAACAATCCGCGGACGCCGCCCTGTGGCTCGACGAGCGCGGACCCGCGGTGCCCGAGGTGCATCTCGTGGATGCCCTGGGCAAGGCCACACAAACGCGGCGTGCGGAGCTGGCGGGCTCCCACACGGAAGATAGTTCGGCGCGCTCCGAGATCGCCGCCTTGCTGGCACGGGCTGAATTGCTCGAGCTGCTCGAGTCACGTCGCGCACCCGCGCAGGAACCGTCCAAGCTGCCAGCGTCCCCCGAAGGCGCACCCGTCGCTAAACCGGGTTCGAGCCCACCCGAGTTCGCCAGTACGCAGGCCGACGCAGAGACCTCCAGCACGTCGCAGATCTCACCTGGTTGGCACGGGGGATTCGTGGCCGGGCTACGCATCGGGCAGCTCGACGCGGCGCGCTGGTTGCTCTCGATCGAAGTGGGCCCCCAGCTGCGCTGGCGCGCGCTCGGGCTCGGCCTTTTCTATGCAGGGAGCTTCGAAGACCAGCGTGACCTCAGCAGCGTGCGCCTCGGACTACGCACGGATCGCCTGGCCCTGAATGTGAGCGGCGTGTTCGAGCTTTTGCCGACGCTGGAGTTCTCGGCTGGAGCGGACCTCGGGGTGCTGCTGACGAAGCGCACGACCGACGCGGTCATGGGAGAGCTCGAGCGTACCCCGGCCCACCGATCAGGCAGCTTCGTGGCGGCGCCGCGGCTGAGCCTGCGCTGGTCGCCGCGCTGGTATTTGAGCTTCGGGATCAGCCTGGGTGTGGACTTCCTTACAACCTCACCGACCTACGAGGTGGTGTCGGCGGCGGGCCGTACCGAGCTCGAACGGCTGCGCTGGGCCCAACCCTGGGTCAGTTTTTGGCTCCTGGGCATCCAGCGGTGACCCGATCTACTCGTGCCCGGCCACTTGGACTACGGTCATGTCGCCGATGCCGGTCCGAACCGACGATTCTACCCCCAGTGCCCCGGATCCGCGCGTCGCGCGGGCGGTGGCGGGCGATCGAGCGGCCCTCGAGCAACTCCTGATGGAGCACCTGCCCCGCATCCGCAACCTGGTGCGCTACCTGCTACGCGGCGACAGCGAGATCGACGACGTGTCGCAGCAGGCCATGATCGAGATCATGCGCAGCCTGCCGGGCTACTCGGGAGAGGGCTCCTTCAAGGCCTGGCTGGATCGCATCACGGTGCGGGCCGCGTTCCATCACATCCGGCGGCGCAAGCTCGAGCGCAAGCACGGCGACATCGGACCGGAGCTCTTGCTGGTCACCGGCGAGGGCGAGGCGCCCGACAACTACAGCTTGCGACGCGAAGCCGTGCGCTGGCTGGACGATCTGCCAGACGAACAGCGCTACGCCGTGGTGCTGCATCACATCCTCGGCTTCAGCGCCCCCGAGCTGGCCCAGGAGCTGAATCTCCCCCTGGAAACGGTGCGCAGCCGTCTGCGCCTCGGCATGGACAAGCTGCGGCAGCGCTTGCCCGGACAGGCCAAGTCATGACGCACTCCGATCCCGAGCGCGACTTGGACGCCGAGCTCGAGCTGCGGCTGCGGCTCGATACCCAGGCGGGGCCCGCCCAGCGCATCAGCAAGGACCGCGCGCGCGAGTTGGTGCTCGCGGCGATGGCCAGTGCCGCGACCGCTTCTTCCGTGCCCGAGTCGGGCGCGGTGGAGAGCTCGCGTCCGAAGACCTCGGGCCGCTCGCAGGGGCGTACTCGCATGGCCATGGCAGCCGCCGCGCTGTTGGCTGCCTTCGTGTCGGGTGCAAGCGCGTCCCTTTGGATGTGGGGCCGCGAACGTCCGCGTGTCGATCCAGTCGCCCCGACTGCCGAGCCCGTGTCGCGTGTCCGTAAAGCGCCCGTGCCCAACCAACCGCCTCCGGAACCCGCGCAGGCCGAGCCCGTCGACGACGAGCCCTCTGACGTGCCCGAGAAGCCCACACGAACACGCAGACCCGAGGCCATGCCCGAGGATTTGCTCGAGCGCGCCAACAGCCTGCGCGCCGAGGGCGCCTTCCCGGCAGCGCGCGATGCCTATTCGCAGGTGGTACGACGCTATCCGAGCAGCCTCTCGGCCTACGCAGCGCAAGTGGCGGCAGGGTCCCTCGAGCTCGAACATCTGGGCCAGCCCGAGCAGGCACGCCGGCTGTTCGAACGTGCGCTGGCGAGTCGCCCGAGCGGCGCGCTTTCCCTGGAGATCTATCAAGGGCTCGCGGCCAGCTACGCTGCGCTCGGGCGCCCGCAGGACGAGCGACGCATCCTGACGCGCCTGGTGGAGTCCTATCCACGAGCCCATGCGGCGACGCGCGCGCGCGCTCGACTCCAGGAACTCGCCCCCGCTCCCTGATGGCCCTGATGTCGCGCCCCATCACAGCTTGGTTGGGCTCGCTCGTCGCGCTCTCGGGCTGCGTTCAGTCGGACGTGGTGGCCCGCGAACGCATCAGCGCCGGATGCCTCGACGAGGACTGCAGCTGTCGCGCCACCCTTTGCCCCGACGCTCACGCCGCTCGCGACATGTTCTGCGCGAGCAGCGGCTTCGTGGGCCTGAGCGGCGACTCCTGTGAACCGAACCAGCTCACAGCCCGCGCGCACCGTTATGCGCTGTGCAGCTGCAGCGACTACACGGCCGGCGGTAGCCTGCACGTGGACGCCTTTCGCGGTTCGCCCACCGACACGCTCACCAACGCAGGCGACGTGGGCGTGAATGGAGACTTCAACGCGGGTGCCGACGTGAGCATCGGCGGTGCCTTGCGGCTATCCGGCCAGGTCACGAGCGAGGCGAGTCAGCCACTCAGCACCGGTGCAGGTGTCGAGCAAAGCCCCACGCCTCCCTGCGACTGCGCCGATCCCGATCAGCTCGCCATGCCCGATCTCGTCTCCCAGGTTCGCGCCGACAACGACAACCAAAGCATCGGCCTGGCGGTCCGGCAGCTCGACGGCGTGTCGAACCCGGCACCGTTGACGTTGCCCTGCGGACGCTACTTCCTATCGCGCATCGCCTCGCCCGATCCGGTTCGCATTCACGTAACGGGACGCGCCCTACTGGTGGTGGAGTCCAACATCGAACTCGATTCATCGTTCGAAATCGAGGTGGACCCAGGGGCAAGCATCGAGCTCTTCATCGCTGGCACCATGCGCGTAAACGGCGAGCTGACGCTCGGTGATGTCGCGCGAGGCGAGAGCTCACTGCGCCTGCACCTTGCGGGCGAAGGAAGCTTGAACTTGCAGGGCAACGCCACCATCGCGGGCGTGCTCGATGCCCCGCGCGCGGAGTTGGTCACCGGGCAGGCGCTCACCGTGTACGGTGCGCTGCTGGTGCGACGGGCAGCGCCGGAGGCCAACCTGGTGGTGCACTACGATGCGGCGCTAGCGAGCGCGGGTGGGTGCGGGGAGTGAGGTTTGGGCCGAGCTTGCACTGGTCCCAAAAGGACGGCGACCTCATGCGGTTGCAAGGAAAACCTTCTCCGCTGGCCACGCCCCATGCGACGCTCTTTCCCAGGCCGTAGCCAACCGCCGACCCCCACCCAGTTCGCCCACGAAGTGCTTCTTACGGCCTGCCAGGACGCCTCGAGCTCCCGCCTTGCGGCATCAACTTTCATTGACCCCACGCTTTCTCCTACGGAACACAGCGCATGAAAGAGCGCTTCGGGAGTGCGGCAGAACCGTGCGGCCCGGTCGCTCAGCGCAGCATGGCCATCGACCTGACGAAGGTGGTGGCCATGCTGCAGGGCAAGCTCGGCAGTCCGGCTTCCCGGTGCTCTCTGCAAGCCCCGGCCCGCTACGCGCTCAACCCTGGTAATACACCGCGAAGAAGGCCCCCTGCGGGTCCATACACTGCGCGATCTTGCCGTTGCCAGGCACGTCCATGGGCCCGTTGAGGACCTTGCCGCCGGACTCCTTGACGATGGCCAGCGTCTTGTCGATGTCGGCCACGTCCACGTAGAACATCCAGTGCGCCGGGGCTTTCATCATGGTGGCCGCGTTGGACATGCCGCCCATGGACTTGTCGCCGCCATCGCGGTGCGTGAACATGAAGTAGGTGCCGAGTCCCTCCATGTCCATGGCGGTGGTGGGCTTCCAGTCGCAGAGCGCAGCGTAGAACTTCCAGGCGCCTTCCCAATCCGTGGTGTTCAGCTCGGCCCACGAGACATTACCCGGCGTACCCGGCGCGGGGCTCTCCATGGACGAGCCGGCCTTGGGCGTGAACAGCGCGAAGACTGCTCCCTGCGGATCGGCCAGCACCGAGAAGCGCCCCACCTCGGGGATGTCCATCGGCGGATGCAGCAGCTTGCCGCCCAGCTTCTCCGCCTGCTTGGTCGACGCGTCCACGTCCTTGCAACCGACGTAGCCGAGCCAGTGCGGCGGCGCCCCCGCGCTCGCTGCTTCCGGCGGCAACCGCATCAGTCCGCCAATCGGCGTGCTCTTCACGGTCCACATCGTGTAGGGCTGGCTGCTGCCCTCCCAGGCCTGCGTGCCCCATCCGAGCACCTTGCTGTAAAAGGCCTTGGCTCCGCCTTCGTCGGTGGTCATCAAGTCGTACCAGACGAATCGCGGCGCATTCGTGCCTGCACCAGCTGCCTTGTCGTTGCTCATGCTTGGCTCTTTCTGGGCTCTGGATGTCCCTGCTCGAGTTCCTCGGGAGCACGCTCATCCACTCCCAGCGAGTGCGCTTGCCACCACCGTGACAGCCAGCGCGGTGCCCACCAGTTGTAGTGCCCCAAGAGCTGCATCGTAGCCGGGACCAGCAGGGCTCGCACGATGGTCGCGTCGATGATGACGGCGATCGCCATGCCGACCCCAAGTTCCTTCACCAACAGCATGTCCGCGCTGATGAAACCCACCATGACCGCCACCAAGAGCAGCGCTGCGCGGGTAATGATTTGTCCTGTCTGCTCGACGCCCTGGCTGACGCTGGACTTGGTGTCACGGGTGCGATCGTAGGCCTCACGGATGCGACTCAGCAGAAAGAGCTCGTAGTCCATGGCCAACCCGAACACCACGGCGAACATCACCACGGGAATGGTCAGCTCGATGTTGCCAGGCGAGCGGAAATCGAGCACGGACTCGAGTCTTCCCTCCTGGAAGATCCAGACCAGGGCGCCGAAGCTCGCCGTCAGCGACAGCACGTTCATGATGATGGCCTTGATGGGCATCACGACCGAGCCGAAGGCCAAGAAGAGCACCACGAACGTCGCCAGGCAGATGATGGCCAGGGCCCGCGGAAAGTGTCTCGCCAGCGTGGCCCGCAAGTCGGTCAGTCGCGCCGCCTGCCCGGCCACCATGGCCCGCATACCGGGTTGCTTGGCTTCACGAATTTGCCGCACTAACTCGGACGCTTGTTTGCTCTCCGGCGGCACGTCGGTGGCCACGCGCACGGCGGCATCCTTGCCGCGCACGAGGGGCGTGAGGCGCGCGCGCAGCGTGGTGCCCATGGGACTGGCCAGCGCCACGCCGAGCTGCTCGGCCGTGCGACCCGCCGCCTTTCCCACCACCGCATCGACGCGTGTGACGTGGGGCAAGGCCTCGAGCTTCTGCACGTAGGCCTCGAGCGTGCGCAGGCCATCCTCGCTCAACACCTCTCGGTCGGTGGTGACGAAGATCTCCATCGGGTTGCTGGCGCTGCTGGGGAAATCCTTGGACTGCATCAGCTCCGCGATCTGACGTGCCTCGGCCTCGGCGGGCAACACCGCAGCCCCGCTGACCGCGGCTTCGATGCGCAGGAACGGCAGGCCCAGCACGACCAACAACGCCGTCACGCCCAGGGTCACCGTCACGGGCGCGCGCATGACGGCGTCTGCGACGCGATGGAAATAGCCCCGCGAGTGGTGCCCGGCGCGCTTGCGCCCAAAGCTCAGCCAATCGATGCGCGGCCCGAGCAGCGCCAGCATCGTGGGTAGCAAGACCAGAGCGCCCAGCAGCGACATCAGCACCACCAGGCTTCCGGCCAGGCCAACGCTGCGCAAGAGCGGCAACGGAAAGACCAGGAGTGCGAGCAGGCTCACCGCCACTGCGCCGCCGGAGTAGCCCACCGTGCGGCCCGCCGTGCGCAGGGTATGCACCAGCGCCTTCTCGGTGGGAAAGCCCGCGTCGAGCTCGTCGCGAAAGCGACTGGCGATGAACAGCGAGTAGTCGATGGCCACGCCGAGCCCCACGAAGGTCACGATGTTCATGGCGAACACGGAGACCTCCATGGCGTGCGTCAACAGCCGCACGCAGGCCAGGGCGAGCACCACGGAGAACGCGCCCACCACCAGCGGCAAGCTCGCCACCACCACTCCTCGAAAGAACACCACCAACAGGATGGCCAGCAGCGGCAGCGTGATGAGCTCGGCGCGCACTAGATCGGTCTCGGCCGCGTGCTGCGCCTCGCGCGACGCTGGGATGCTGCCGCCGACGATGGTGTTCAAGCCCTGGATGCGCAGCTGTGGCTCGACGAGCTTGTACGTGTCCTGAACCTTGCGCCCGGTGCCAGCCAGCCGGATCGTAGAGACCACTTTGCGGCCGTCCGCCGAAACGAGTGCGTCGGGGGCGGGACCATAAGGCGTGCCCACGCGCTGAACTCCGGGAATCTCTCGCATGCGCTCGAGCGCGGGTGCCAGGACTCGCTTGAATGCAGGATCATGGACCTCGAGCTTCTCTGGATGCGAGTAGGCCACCACGATGTCCGGCGTGCCCAGGCCGAAGCGTTCGTCGAGCTTCAGGTCGGCGCGCGCGGACTCGGCGTTGGGGTCGTCGAACCCGCTCGCCACGAGGTCGTGGGCTACGCCGCGCCCGTAAGCGAGCGCTGCGAGGAACAACACCAGGAAGGCCGCCAGGAGTGGACCTCGCGAGCGATGAGTGAAACGCGCGACCGGTTCGAGCAAGCTCATGTCCATGGACCAGGGCAAGCCGCGTGCCGAGGCGGGAGCTATCCAGCGTTCGCTTCCACGGGCTCGACGCAGCGGAAATCCAGGGAAAACTACGGCCCGAAACAAATGCGCGGCCAGGCCCTCCCCGCGGAGAAGCGGGACACGGGGGCAGAATGTCCCAGTCCGCACAGGCGAGCCACAGAACTGGAGCGCTCGGAACAGGACACGGCTGCACGAAACGGATAGCCTTGAACTCATGCAGCGCCCGCTCGACCCCGCCACGCTCCGCATCGACGTGCCCCACTGGATCGACGAGTTGGTCGCCGCGCAGCGCGGGTCGCTCACGACGCCCGAGGCACGCATGGACCTGGCCATCGCTCTCTCCCGCGGCAGCGTGGAGCATGGTGGTAGTCCCTTCGGGGCCGTGGTGTGCGCGGGTGACCAGGTCATCGCTGGCGGTGCCAACCTGGTGTTGAGCAGTGGCTTCTCGCTTGCGCACGCGGAGATCGTCACATTGTTGCGGGCGCAGCAGGTGCTCGCCACGGGCGTCGACTTTCCTCGCCCCTATACGCTCTACACCAGCGCCGAGCCGTGCTGTCAGTGCTTCGGCGCCTTCGTGTGGTCCGGCATCGATGAACTCGTGTGCGGCGCTACCACCGCGGACGTCGAGCGCATCGGCTTCGACGAAGGGCCCAAGCCCTCACAATGGGATCGCGTGCTCGAGGCCAAGGGCTTCAAGGTCGTGCAAGAGATGCAGCGCGCGCAGGCGGTGACGGTGCTCGAGCTGTACCGCGCCCGCGGCGGCGCCCTCTACGGTCCCTGCGAGCGCTGAGCTCGATGCGCTAGCCCCAGCGCCTCCGATCCATCCCGAGGTGCTTGGGCCGCCAGTGATGGGCCTGATGTTCGGCCAGGTAATCGGGACGTGCGAACAACTTCACGAAGACGAGCCCCGCGATGAAGCCGCCGATGTGGGCCCAGAAGGCCACGCCGCTCTCCGCGCCGCCGAGGCCGCCGAAGATCTGCAAGAGCATCCAGTAACCGAGCATCACCCAGGCCGGCAACGCGAACGACGTGATGAAGAAGCCGAGCGGCACCAGCGTGTACACGCGCACGTGGGGGAAGAGAATGATGTACGCCCCCATCACGCCGCTGATGGCGCCCGACGCGCCCACCATCGGCACGGTAGACGCCGGCTGGGCCAGCACCTGCGCCAACGCGGCCGCCAAGCCACACAGCAAGTAGAACATCACGAAGCGCAGGCGCCCCATGGAGTCCTCCACGTTGTTCCCGAACAGCCAGAGGAACCACATGTTGCCGAGGATGTGCATCCAGCTGCCGTGCAGGAACATCGAGTAGAGGATGTGTTCGGGCGCCCGTCCCGGATCGACCAGGCACATCAGGCCAGGACCGATGGGATTGCCGGTACCCGGCTCGGCCAGCAGCGTGAGCTCGCCGGGGATCAAGCCGAGGTTGCATACCGAAGCGGGGAGCGCATCCCCGGCGCCGCCCCCCTGTACCAGGAACCAGACCAGCGCGTTGAGGGCGATGAGGGCCAGGGTCACGATGGGCGTGCGGATGGTCTCGTTCTCGTCGCGGTAGGGGATCACGCGCTCACCTTAGTGGATCGGGGCCCGGTAGCCAGGCCTGTTCAACGCGCCAAACGCTGAGCTTTCATTCATTATTCCAATCGGTTACAAGGTGGCTTCGACTTTTTTTGCGAGCCTTGTCGATCGCGACTGGGCTCGGACGTCGTGTCGCTGAAGACACGGACTCAAGCCCAAGGAAACGGAGCACGACGATGAAGTTCATGGTGATGCACAAGACGACCCCCGACATCGAAGCCGGCATCATGCCCCCCGAGAGCCTGATCAAGGAAGTCGGGCAGCTGGTGGGGAAGGCGCGCGAAGAAGGCAGGCTCGTGGATGGCGCCGGGCTGCGTCCGAGCTCCACCCGCGTGCGCGTGACCTTCAAGGATGGCAAGCGCACCGTGAAGCACGGCCCCTACAAGGGCGACAACGAGTTGATCGCTGGCTTCAGCATGCTCAAGGTGAACTCGATGGACGAGGCCATCGAGGTGGCGGAGCACTTTGCCAAGATCGTCGGCGACGTGGAGATCGAGATTGGTCCGGTCACCGAGCCCTGGGATCTCGGCATGATGCCCAAGCCGGCCGACGCGCCCCTGCGCGTGCTCGCCATGCACAAGGCGGACAAGAAGTCCGAAGCGGGCGTGCCCCCGAGCCCGCAGCTGATGGAGAACATGGGCAAGCTGATCGAGCAGATGGTGAAGTCGGGCGTGTTCCTCGGCGGCCAGGGCCTGGCTCCCAGCGCGAAGAGCACGCGCATCCTCTCGAAGGAAGGCAAGCACACCGTGATCGACGGCCCCTTCGCGGAGTCCAAGGAGCTGGTCTCGGGTTACATGATCATGGAGTTCGACACCAAGGCCGAAGCCGTCGCGTTCGGCGAGCGCTACATCGACGTGGTGCACGCCACCGAAGTCGACGTGCGCGAAGTCATGTGACGTGACCGCTCAGGAGCTCTGTGAGCTGCGCGCGGCCTTGCCGTCCTTGCCGTCGCTGCGCGGCTCCGCCTCTCCCTTGGCCTGGTTGATCAGCAAGGAGCGCGTGGGCATGGCCAGCGATGTGCCAGCCTTCTCGACCACCTCCATGAACGACAGCAGGAGCTGCTCGCGCACCACGGCGAATTCGTTGCCGTCCACGGTGTTGACGTAGGCGGACACCTCGAGGTCGATGGAGGACGCCCCGAACTGCAGCACGCGCGTGGTGAGCCCGTCAGTCCGCAGCTTGGGCTCCGCTCGCAACACCTGCTCCACGCCCTGGCGCACCTCTCGCACCTGCGACGCCGAGGTGCCATAGGCGAGGCTCAAGGTGCAAGCGAAGCGCAAGCGGTCCCGCGCGGTCAGCGACTCGAGCTTCATATCGGAGAGCTTGCCGTTGGGGATGGTGATCAGCGTGCGGTCGGCGGTGCGGAACCTGGTCGAGCGCAGGCCAATGGACTCCACGGTGGCTGTGAAGTTGTCGATGGTGACCGTGTCGCCCTCGCGGAAGGGCTGGTCGGCTCCAATGGCGAAGGCTCCGAACAGGTTTTCGAGGGTCTTCTGCGCGGCCAAGGCCACCGCCAAGCCGCCGACACCGAGGCCCGCGATCAAGCTAGCCACCGGATAGCCGAGCTGCGAGAGGAGCGCCACGGCGGCCACCGCGAACAGTGCCACGTGTCCCACGCGCGCGAGCAGCGGCACCAAGGAGCGCGAGAGACCGTTGCGCTGGGCCCAGGGAGAGATCGACAGCAGCTCGGAACCCACTCCGATGCTGCGCGAGAGCAGCCAGAAGAAGCCCGCGAAGAACAGGCCGCGCATCAGGCCGTGCACGAACTGGTGAGCCGGAGCGTAGAGGGAGAGCCAGGGCAGCAACAACCAGCACACGAACAGAGAACACCACAGGGTCAGCGGCCCGCGTGTGCGTCGCACGAGCTCGTCGTCCCAGTGCGTGGCCGTACGCGAAGTGAACACGTTGAGCGTGCGCCCGATGAGCCGACTCACCAGGTAGCCGAGCCCCCAGCCCACCAACACCAACAGCGGCATCGCGAACCACTGCCACAGCAGGAGCTCCTTGGGGCCCGAGCGCAACAGCCAGGCGGGCAGATGCTCACGCAGCCAGCGGTCGTCGAGCTCGAGGTACCAGTCGTCGATGTGGTTCACGGTAGCCAGCGTGAACAGCCAACGCGTGCCCTGCTCGGTCTCGCGCTTGACCAGGCGCACCGGCGCCGGCACCTGATCCTTGCCCTTGAGGTCCGCCACCTGCTCGAGCGAGCGCGGCAAATCGTCATCGAGGTTGCCCGTGGAGAGCGGCGAGAGCTTGTCCACGTCGAGCCAGGCGCGGCGATCGAGCACGGCCTTGAGGCGCTCGGCGAGCTGCGCTCCCTGTTCGGCCTGGCCCTTGGGGATCTCGAGGAAACCGGCGGCCTTCTCGAAGTCGTGTTTGCGGCACAGCTTCACGAACTCTGCCATCGACGCGCGCGGAGAATCCGGGGCGACCTCCACATCGGTCACGTCCTTGTCGGCACCCCCATCGGCATGTTCGTCGGAGTGCTTGTCGGCGTCCTTGTCCGACTCGTCGTTCTTTTCCTCCTGCGGTGCTTCCTGCGCCCTCGCGCGCGGGATCAGGCGCGACTGAGCGTGGACAGCAGGTGCGCCCAGGATGGACGCCACCAGCAAGAGAGCGAAGAGAGCGAACGAACGCTTCGACATGGCACCGTTGTGACCCAAGGCAAGGATCTGGCAAGTCCGTAGCTTCCGTGGGTGGGGTGCAGAAAAGGTGTTCCAGAGCGTTCGCTCGCCGTGGGGCATTTCGACGCAACGGGACATTCTTGCGGCGCATGATTCGAAGCGCGTTCCGCGCGCGCGGCTCGGGTCAGACTGAGAGATGCAGGTGCTCGAGGAATCGCCGTGGGCAAGGCGCGCAACATAGTCGTCGCCGTGACGTTCGTGACCACTTCGGGGTTGGTCGCGACGTTCGCCTCGGGGGCGCTCGAGCGTGAGCCGGACTCACGGCCCGACATGATCTGGATTCCCGCCGTTCAGGCGCACGCGGCGCGGGGCTTCTGGATCGACACCACCGAGGTCACGAACGAACAGTTCTCGGCTTTCGTGCGCGCCACCGGCTATGTGACCTTGGCCGAACGTCCCCCACGCGCCGAGGACGCGCCGGATGTCCCGCTGCGTCTGCGCGAAGCCGGCTCCATCGTGTTCACGCCGCCCCAGAAGCCCACCTCGCGCGCCGACGTGAGCGAAGAATGGTGGCGCTTCGTTCCCGGCGCGGATTGGCAGCATCCGCGGGGGCCGGACAGCGATCTCGCCGGACACATGCAGGAGCCCGTGGTGCATATCGCCCGCACGGACGCCCTCGCCTACGCTGCCTGGGCACGCAAGCGCTTGCCCACGGTGGCCGAGTGGCGGCTCGCGGCGGCCCAGCCCGACACGGAGGCAGCCGAGCGTGGCGCGGCTCGAGCTCTCCTCGAACGCGTGCTGCCCGTGGCCTCGTCGCCTGCCAATCGCTTCGGCCTCTTCGACATGGAAGGAAACGTCTGGGAGTGGGTCTCGGATGATCTGCGTCTCGATCACTACGCCGGCCGACACAGCACCAGTGATCGCGTCGGCTTTCGCTGCGTGCGAGACGTCTCCCCCTGACGCGTCTCTTCGCCGCGCAGGCGCGCTCGTCTGGGGCATTCGTGCGCTGCGATCGACGCCCAGCCGCGTGTGGATACGCAGGCAGTCCGGAAAATCACGCTCGCAAAGGACGGCACGGGCCGTGCTCCACATAGGGGAGTGACACGGCGAGCGTAGAGACTCGCCCATCCGACCAACACAACGGGGTGCGACAATGAATTGGACGCAAATCGAGGGGAAGTGGGATCAGGTCAAGGGCCAGCTTCGTTCTCAGTGGGGCAAGCTCACCGACGACGACGTCGCGAATCTGCGCGGCAAGAAGGATCAACTCGTGGGCAAGATCCAGGAGCGCTACGGCGTAGCGAAGGACGAAGCCGAGCAACAGATCGATACCTGGCTCAAGAAGTTCAACGCGCGCGATCCGAGCTGACGCGTGTGCACGCGCGGCGAAGGTCACGCGTGCAGTGACCACGACCTCGTCACGGCGGCAGGCGGCGTTCCCCCCTTTGCGCCTGTCGCCGCTGACGTGGTCGTGGACTAGCTGTCTTCGCCGCCCGGGCTGGTCTGGCCGAGAATGCCGTCGAGCCTGCCGGCCCGGTCCAGCGCCAAGAGGTCCGTGAAGCCTCCATAGGACACGTCATTCACGAAGACCTGCGGGACGGTCGTCATCCCCGTGACCTCGACCAGCCAGCGACGCTTGGCGGTGTCCCGGGCCACATCGATCTCCTCGTAGGGCACCCCCTTGCGCTCGAGGAGCTGCTTAACGCGCCAGCAGTAACCGCAGAAGGGGGTCGTGTAGATGAGTACTTTCGCCATCTTGGAGACGATGTAAGCCCAGGTACGTATGGGCCCCGGAGCGCGGGCTGTAATTATCCTTGACGCCTACGGAAAGAGGTCTTAGTACAAGTGTACGCACAGTCGTTTGGACACTTGTTTGGACGGTCGTACGAACAACTGTACAGGCGCTTACGTGTTGCTTGCCCGTGTTCCTGGGAGATGCCGATGACCACCGCTCCTCTTTCCAAGCCAGGTTACTCCCAAACCAGCCCCTCGGCCCGCTTCAGCACACGCTCCCCGCTGGGCCCGCTGCGCTCCGTGCTTCGGAGCAAGCTGGTGAGCGCACTCGCCTACCCGCACTCGGTGGATCACTACCTCGAGCTGGTCTCGCCGCTGTGGTCGGTGGACCGCATCCGTGCCGAGGTCGTGGAGGTCATCCGCGAGACCGCCGACGTGGTCACGCTGGTGCTGCGTCCCAACGAAAACTTCGGCTCCTACAAGGCCGGCCAGTACGTCGCCATCACCGTCGAGGTCGAGGGCGTGCGCCACACGCGCTGCTTCTCCCTGAGCAGCAGCCCGCTGCGTCCCGACGGCCTGATCACGCTGACCATCAAGGCCCGCGCTCAGGGCGGCCTGGTGTCGCCCTACCTGGTGAAGCACGCCAAGCCCGGCCTCTCGCTGGTGCTCTCCGCTGCGCAGGGCGATTTCGTGATCCCCGAGCAGCTCCCCGAGAAGTTCCTCTTCATCAGCGGCGGCAGCGGCATCACGCCCGGCATGGGCATGCTGCGCACCTTGCTGGGTGGCGGCTACCGCGGGCGCATCGTGTTCGTGCACTACGCGCGCACCCCGGCCGACGTGATCTTCGGCGCCGAGCTGCGCGCCCTGGCTGCCCAGCACGAGAACCTGACCCTGGTGGTGGAGACCGAGTCCGAGCGCGGCTCCTTGCCCGACCTCAACCACGAGAGCCTGTCGGCGCTCGTGGCCGATTACGCCAGCTGGGATGCCTGGGTTTGCGGCCCGACCCCACTGATGGACGCCGCCCGCCGCGTGTTCGCCGCCCAGGGCGCCGAGAGCCGCGTGCGCACCGAGCAGTTCGTCACGGCTAGCCAGCCGCTGAGCTTCGAGAACGAGGCGGGGCTCGTGCAGTTCGCCCGCTCGAAGAAGCGCCTCGAAGGTGACAAGCGCAACCTGCTCGAGCAGGCGGAGGCCTCGGGCCTGAGCCCCAAGAGCGGCTGCCGCATGGGTATCTGTCAGTCCTGCAAGTGCCGGAAGCTCGAGGGCGTCACGCGCGACCTGCGCACCGGCGAGCTCTCCACCGACAGCAACGTCGACATCCAGCTGTGCGTCAGCGTCCCCGTCGGCAACGTCTCCATCGACCTCTAACCCGCGCTGGTCGCGCGGCTGCACCTCACCTCAACTGAGTCGTCCCTTAGGAGAAACTCCATGGAACTCGCGAAAATCACGCTTACCCCCGAGCAGATCGAAGCCTTCGGTGCCGAACTCCAGGCCCTCGAGGAGCGCACCCGCGCCAAGCTCGGTGCCGAGGACGCGGCCCACATCCGCAAGATCATGAAGCTCGCCCAGAACCTGGACACCGCGGGGCGCGCGCTCTTGCTGGCCAGCTTGTTCCCGCCGGCGTGGCTGGCGGGCACCACCATGCTGGGCGTGGCCAAGATCCTCGACAACATGGAGATCGGCCACAACGTGATGCACGGCCAGTACGACTTCATGAAGGACCCCGTCATCAACACCAACTACGAGTGGGATACGGTGGCCCCGAGCGAGCAGTGGCGGCACGGCCACAACTACGTGCACCACACCTTCACCAACGTGCTCGGCCTCGACCACGACATCGGCTACCGCGTGGCGCGCCTCTCCGAGGAGCAGCCCTGGCACCCGAAGTGGCTGCTCGGCAACGTGGTCAACACGTTCTTCCTGGCCACCTTCTTCGAGTGGGGCGTGGGCGTGCACGACGTCAACGCTGCGGACGCCTACTTCGAGAGCGACATGTCCAAGCTCGAGGTGGACCTGATCCCGGCCCTGGTGAAGAAGATCTCGCGTCAGGTGCTCAAGGACTACGTGTTGTTCCCCGTGTTGGCAGGCCCGATGGCGGCGCCGGTGTTGGCGGGCAACGTGGTGGCCAACCTGATCCGCAACTACTGGACCTGGGCGGTGATCTACTGCGGTCACTTCCCCGACGGCACGGTGGTGTTCACCGAGGACCAGATCCGCAACGAGACGCGCGGCCAGTGGTACCTGCGCCAGATGATGGGCTCCGCCAACATCGAGGGCAGCCACGCGTTGCACGTCATGACGGGGCACCTCAGCCACCAGATCGAGCACCACCTGTTCCCGACCATCCCGGCCTGGCGTTACCCGGAGATGGGCGTGGAGGTCAAGGCCATCGCGGAGAAGTACGGCGTGCCGTACACCACGGGCAGCTTCGGCAAGCAGCTGCGCAGCGTGTTCAAGCGCATCGCGCGCCTGTCGTTGCCGCTCAGCGTCGACGACGCGCTCAACTGGCGCAAGAACGCCGAGATCAACGCGCGCATGAAGACCGAAGGGCACGAGGTGCTGAAGGGCAAGCGCAAGCCTGGCTATCACGCGCCCCGCGCCGTGAAGATGGAGAAGGGGGCCGCCAGCGCCAAGCGCATGGTGACCTCCGCGCTCAAGAAGTCCCAGGGCTGGTTGAGCCGCGTCGCAGCGTAGTGCTCGCGGCGTAAGGCCGCGCGCTGGGCGCAGAATGCGAGAGGCCAACCGCGCGAGGCGGCGCGAAAGGCCGAGCGCATGACTTCCGCCCGACGCGCACACAAGGGGGCCGAGTTCCCAAGGGGAGCTCGGCCCTCTGCGTTTAAGCACCCCAGGGCTGCACGCGAGAGCACAGCCCCGCACGCCGCCCGAACCAATGTTTCGTGGCTCCCATGCGCGCGCCCCCCTCGCCGCACCACAATGAAAACCACGATGTGGTGGTCCGGCGCGCAGCAGCACACCGAGGGCACGGCGCGCGGCGGCCTGCAGGCCAAGTTCGTACGAGTCCTGTTGTGCATCCTGCTGCCCTTCAGCCTGGCCACCTTGGCCGGAGTCACGTTCATCGAGTACCAGGCGTCGCGCCAGAGCGCGCGGGACACCGAGCACCGCATCGAGGAGGGCATCGCGGACAAGGCCCGCGTGCTCACCGAGAACCACGCGCTGGCGCTGAGCGGCCTGGTGGCAGAGAACGCCTTCGTCGACGTGAACGAGCTCGTGGAGGGCGCGGTCTCGCGCGATCAGGACGTGTTGTACGGACTGTTCGTGGCAGTGGACGGGCGCCCCTGGGCCTACGTCTCACCGAGCACGCGCGCGGCGGGGGGACACCGCATGGTCACGCCGGGGGATCTGAGCGAGCTCGGGCTCGCCGGGGGCAAGGCGCTGTCTGCGCTCGAGACGCAACGGCGCGTGCACGCGTTCGGAGACGAGGTGCTGGAGTTCGCAGCGCCCGTGCTGGACGAAGGGGAGCTACTCGGCACGGTGCGCTACGGCTTCAGCACGCGGCGCACGCACAAGGCCCTCGAGCTCTCGCGCGACCGCGCCACACGCACCCTGCTCACCACGCTGCTGACGATGAGCGCACTGACCTTGCTCGGCGGCATTTTGGGGTCCTGGTTCGTGCGCCGTGCCCTCGCGCGCGTGGCCAAGCCGCTCAACGCGCTCACCGACGCCGCCTACGCCATCGCCGCGGGCAACCGCGACGTGCGCGTGAACGTGAAGAGCGGCGACGAGCTCGAGGTACTGGCCAGCGCCTTCAACTCCATGCAGGAGGCCAACCAGAGCGCGCTCGAACAGCTGGAGGCCAAGACCGAACAGGCGCTGGAGGCGGCGCGCCTCAAGAGTGAGTTCTTGGCCAACGTGAGCCACGAGATCCGCACGCCGATGAACGGCGTGACGGGCCTGGTGAAGCTGATGCTGGAGATGCCGCTTCAGGGCAAGCTCCGGCGCTACGTGGAGACCATCGACGCCTCGAGCTCCGCGCTGCTGACGGTGATCAACGACGTGCTCGATTTCTCCAAGATGGAGGCCGGCAAGTACACGCTGCACCGTGAGCCCTTCGAGCCGCGCACCGCCATTCAGGACGTGGTGGAGCTGCACGGCGCACGCGCCGCAGAAAAGCACGTCGAGCTGTTCCACCGCGTGGCGGCGGACGTGCCGCGGATGATCCAGGGCGACGTCGATAGATTCCGCCAGGTCCTCAACAACCTGGTCGGCAACGCCGTGAAGTTCACGGATCGGGGCGAGATCTTCGTCGACGTGCGGGTCGAGTCCCGGCAGGACTCCGACGTGACGCTCCACGTTTCGGTGCAAGACACGGGCATCGGCGTACCGGAGCGCGATCTGCAGTCCATCTTCGACGCCTTCTCGCAGGTCGACGGTTCCCTGGTGCGCCGTCACGGCGGCACGGGGCTGGGTCTGGCCATCTCGAAGCATTTGGTCGAGATGATGGGAGGCGCCATCGGTGTGCAGAGCGAACTGGACGTGGGAAGTCGCTTCTGGTTCACCATCACGGGCCACATCGAGCAAGAGGAGGAGCGGGTCAAGGAGCCGCTACCTCCACGCAAGTCCGCCCTACTCATCGAGGCCAACCAGCGCCTGCGCGAGCTCATCAAGGAGCATCTCGAGAGCTGGGGCATCGTCTGCGAAGCGCTCGCGAGCGCGGACCCCGCTCAGCCCGGCTTGGACGCGCTGCTCCACTCCGGCCGGAGCTTCGACGTGGTGATCACGGGCGAATCGGCGCGGCTCTCCGAGCTGCGCATGCTGCTGGAGTCGCTGGAGGCCAACGCGCGCGCGCGGGTGCCGGTGTTGGCGATCACACACTCGAGCTTCACCGGCGACTATCGAGATGCCGGGCTCTCCTTGCTGGGGCCACTGCACAAGCCGCTGCGGATGTCCGAGCTCTACAACTGCTTGCAGAAGGCGCTGTGCGGGCAGGTCGAGCTGCCCAGCGCGGAGGCCCACGCCAAGGCGCGCCACAAGCGCGATAGCAGCAACAAGATCTTGGTGGTGGAGGACAACGAGATCAACCGCTTCGTGGCGGTCGAGCAGCTGCAGGACCTCGGCTACGAGGTGGATGTGGCGAGCGACGGCAGAGAAGCACTGGCGAAAGTGGCCCAGCGCGCCTATCTGGCCGTGTTGATGGACTGTCAAATGCCGGAGATGGACGGCTACACGGCAACCCGCGAGATTCGCAAGCGCGAAGCCGGCACGGGCAGGCACCAGCTCATCATCGCGCTCACGGCACACGCCATGGCGAGCGAGCGGCAGCGGGTGGCCGCCGCAGGGATGGACGACTACCTGTCGAAGCCCCTGCGAGGCAACGCACTGGAGCGCATGGTCGCGCGCTACGTGCCCCTTGACGCCGCACCCACGCCGGAGCACGAAAAGCCGGCGATGACCTCCCCGATCCTCGACACGCCCCCGGCCGCGCCCCTGGCGCCCGGCGGACGGCGCTCCGAGCGCCTCATGCGCATGTGCCAGCACGAACTCCCCAAGCAGGTCGAGGACGTGGTCAGCGCGATCGAGCATCGCGATGCGGGCAACCTGCGTGCGGCGGCGCACAAGCTCAAGGGAGCCGCGCTGGTGATCGAGGCCAGTCCCCTGGCCGAGGTGGCCGAGCGGCTGGAGAAAGCAGCGGAGCAGCAGTCGCTGGACCTCTGCGCGGAGCTCCAGGCGCTGCTTCGCCGTTGCTTGTCCGACGTGCTGGTGGCCTTGAATCTCGAGCTCGAGAAGTACGCCTGAGCCTGAGACTACTTGAGGATGACGTCCACCTGGGACAGAGCACCCTTGCGTAGCTGGTAGTGTTCGCGCACGCGCGGCAGGTCCATCACGGTGGTGGTGGACACCGGCAACTGCAAGTCGTGGCTCGTGAGCTGCCAGCCGTTGTCCATGGCATCGAACAAGATATCGGCGGCCTGCGTACCCAGGGCCACGTGATCGGGCAAAAATGCGACGTCGCCGAAGGGACCGTCGGCGCTCATCAGCGAGCTCACGCCCACGATGGTGGGAATCCAGGGCCGTTGGTTGAGCCCCACCAGCCAGCCCTGGCTCAAGAGCGCCTCGCTGAGCAGACGATCGTCGTTCAACACCCAGATCGCTTGCGCGTGCTCCTTGAGGTTGCGCAGGGCGCGCTTGATGTCGGAGGCGTTGAACGAGGCCGACAGTACCTCGGGCACCACCGTGACCTTCTCCTGCCGGGCGAGCGCGGCCTCCGCCTGGACGAAGCCCCGAAATCCCTCGCGCCGAATCACGCCCACGCGCGTGATGGGCAGCGTGATCAGCCTCCGCAAGCTCGTGATGGCGGTCACCAGCGGCACTTCGTAGCGAATGCCTGTAGCGTTCCGCAGGTCGAGCTCGCTCTTCTCCAACAGCGACGTCATCACGATTACCGCGGGCGGGAGGGCCCGGCCCGTGTGCTGCCGCTGGTAGTCGCGGTACGCGGCTACCGTGGGGTTGTTGACCAGGACCAGCGCGGCAGGCTCGTAGCGCTGGATGGCCTTGGCCATGACCCACGCGTCGTGTCGACTCTCGATCTGGACCGCGATCAACTGGACGACCTTGCCGATCTCGTCGCTCAGGCCGGTCCACAGCGCACGTGTCTGCTCGGTGTCGGGTGTGAAGACGAGCACGCGATCGGGGCGTGCGCCGCCCTTGGTCTGGCGCAACTCGCGATAGACACGCTCCTCTCGCACAGGCTGGCGGCCGATCTCGCCGCAGGCGGCGCTCAACGCCGCGATCCAGGGCAAGCTGGAGAGCCATTCGCGACGGGTCAGCGCCATGCGTCGATGCCCAGCTGTTGGAGGATGTCCGGCTTGAGTTTGGTCACGGCGCTGAGCGGCTGGTTGCCTGCGGGCGTCAGCACGGCCAGCGCCACCAGTCCGACGCGATGCTCGAGCTCACGCGCTACCAACCTCATCTCGCTCGTACGCTGCAGCTCGGGGACCAGCCGCGCCGGCAGCAAGATGGCCTCCACCCGCTTCAGCTGCAGCAGGGGCAACAGGTCCTCCAGCTTGCTCACGCGCTCCACGTTCGGCTCCGCGTCCACCAGCTCGTGAACGAACTCGACGGTGCCCTCACGCCCCAGCAAGTCGAGTGCCCCCACGCCCCGGATGCTTTCCCGTGCGGGCATGCGGTCCACGGACACGAGCGCATAGGGCTCGTCGGAGCGTCCATGCCGGTAGCCCCGGAGGCGCGGCGTGAACCCGTGGGACTCGAGCACGGGCGTCAACGTGAGCACGGCGTCCTGGCCCTGCTGCAGAGCGCGATCGAAGTCGGCCACGCGGCCCACGGCCGTGATGGTCAGCGCGCTGAGCGCCTCCGAAAGCTCGGCCTGGAGCGCACGCTGCTTCATCAGGAGATGCAAGAACACGAGGAGGCGCGACATCTCTCTTTCTCTCCACCGAAGTCCACGCCCATGCGCTTCCGTTTTCGCCGAAGCGCGCCTAAATGCCCCGTAGTCCCCTCAATAGGTGTGTCTCACATCGAGCATGATCGCACGTGGCACGAGCGGGATCTCGAAGGCCGCGAAGCCCGGGTCCGGACCGGTCATCCCCGTGACGTTGCGCGCGCGCAGGGCAATTCGCGTCTCTTGCCCCCGAATTAGGTACAGCTCCCGGGTCTGCAGCGACAGCTCGAGCAGCCAATAGGTGGGCAGCGTGAAGGACGCGCCGCGGGCCACGATGCTGGCGTCTGCCGCTCGACGGGGACCGACCAGCATCTGCTGCATTTGGAGGTCGAGCGGGAACTTGGGATGCGAGGGCAAGCGCACGAGCAGGCCCAGGCGACCGATGTACGGCGGATAGACCACCGCCTTGCCACCCACCAAGGTGGGGATATAGCCCTCCTGGCCGAGGTCTCTTCGCGAGTACACCAGGTCGAAGCCCAGGTAGGCGTCGAGCGCATCGCGATAGCGTAGGTCCAGACGGTTCTCCCAGGCGAGTGCGTGCTGGCTGGCCACGTTGTAGGCGGCCTGGTTGATGCCAGACGGAAGAAATTCGGCCTTGTCGAGTAGCCAGCTCTGGGAAAGCGCACTGGTCGCCTCGAGCAGCTTGCCGAGGCGATAGCCGACTTGCGCCTCGATCGTATGAATGAACTGAGGCTTTAGATTTCGATTGCCGATCACGTCTCCGGGGCGCAGCGGGACCGCGTAGAGCAAGTACGGCGACGGCGCCTTGAAGGCACTCCCGTACAGCAGCTTCACCGTGATGGACCGAGGCAAGTGGGAGATCACGCCGAAGCGCCCTGTCACGACGTCCCCGTACTTGTTGTGATGGTCATAACGCACGCCGCCCGCGAGCCGCAGCCAGCGCGGGACGGCCTGGTAGTTGCCGTTCACGTAGATGCCGATATTGAAGAGGTCCGCGTCCTTGGGTTTGTCTCCGGTGTTCCCCACGATGGGCACCGCCTGTTGCGTCATCAGGTCGATGCGCTCGGGGGATGGCAGCTGTTCGCGGTCGAAGGTCAGCTCGCTGCCGAAGATGGCGCTGACGGTGGCGAGGGGCCGATAGCGGGCCTCCAGCACGGAGTCGAAGGCGTGGTACTGACTCCTGCGCTCCACATCGTAGACGTCGCTGGCGACCTCCACGTGGTCCGCGGGACGAATGCCGCCCTGGAAGTAGGTGCTGAGTGAGGCGATGTCGAGCTTGGGCGTGACGTGCAGCAGACCGTCCAGGTTCACGCGATACTGACCGAGCGCGATGGTCGTCCCGCGCTGGATTCCGTCCACCTCTTGATGGCTGAGCTGGGCCCACTGCGCAAAGTCGCCCCCGCGCTGAATGCCCGAGGCATAGGCGCTCGCGATCAGGTGCCCGAGCCGCTCGTCTCGCACGCCGAAGCGGCTCTGCAGCACGAGCGAGCCGCGCTGAAGACCGAGCGACTTGCGACGCGAGCCAACGTAGGAGGGCAGCTCCGGCGCGGGCGATTGCTTGGGAAGCTTGACTCCGCTGCGATCCTCGTACTCACCGGCAGCGCCCAACATGAGGTCGTACTTTCCCCACTGAGCTCCGCCCGAGAGGTCGAATTGGCCGCCGAGATGGGTCGTCGTGTAGCCGCCGAGCAGGCGCGCCCGCAGAGGGCGCAGCGTCGAGGGCGAGCGCGTGATGATGTTGACCACGCCGAGGAAGGCGTCGAAGCCGTAGAGTGCCGAGACGGGCCCGCGGATGATCTCGATCTGTTGGATCGACTCGAGCGGGACGAGCTCCACGCCGATCCAATTTCCCAAGGTGGTGAAATAGGTGACCGGGCGTCCGTCGATCATCACCTTGATCACGCTGCTCTCGGCTCCGAGCCCCCCCGTCACGCCGCGCACTCCCGCGTTGGGGAGGATGTTGTCGTCGAGCACGTAGAAGCCCACCGTGTGCTGGAGCACCTCGGCCACGGAGCGCCAGCCCCACTTCACGATGTCCTCGTAGGTGATCACGCTCATCACGGCGGGAGCGTCGTCGATGTCCTCTGCGGTGCGGCTCGCGGTGGAGACCTTCACGTTCATGAGTCGGACCAGGTCGAGCTCGTCGAGCGCGTGTCGCTCGCTGGTCTGCGCCTCGGCGTGCTGGAGCGGCGCGCTCCAGAGCCAAATTCCCAGCAGCCAACCCAGGCCGCGCAGACTGGACATGCGGATCGCCCGCCGCGCCATGCCTCGAAGCCTCCAGTGCTGTGTCAGCCTGGATGGGCCCTGCCGAGGCTCCGCGCCTGCGAACACCGTCGCAGTATATCGCGGAGCAGCGCCTACGATCGAGCACCAGCGTCAATCACTCCGACGGCGACGACGTGCCCGGCGCGGCGCAGCGCTCGGATCGACCGTAGCGCGGCAGGCAGATCGTGACCTTGGTACCTTGCCCGAGGGCACTCTCAATCTCGATGTGTCCGCCGAAGCCCTCGAGGATCTGGCGCGACAAGTACAGCCCCAATCCGGTACCAGTGCCCTCCGAACGCGTGGTGAAGAACAGGTCGAATGCGTGGGCCAATGTCTCCTCGGACATACCGGGACCCGAGTCCTGAATCTGTACCTCGACCGTGCGTCCGCCCTCGATGGCACGCGTGGAAACCCGCAGCGTATCGCGCGCCGCCGTGCCGTTCTCCAGGGCCTGAGCCGCGTTGGCGACCACGTTCAGCATCACCTGGCTAAGGCGAGCCGCGTTGGCCGCCACGGGCGGCACGGCTTGGCGGTCCCAGACCACGCGCGCACGGTGCTTGATTTGATGCCCCGCGAGCCGGAGCACCGACTCGAGAACCTGGGACAGGTCGACGGGCTCCACGACGTCTCGGTCCGGCGCCGAAAAGGTCTTGATGTCGTGGGAAATGACGCGCACGCGGTCGGCGGCATCGACCGCATGGTCGATCATCTTCAGCGCCGGGTCGAGGCGAAGCGGGGCTCCTTCGCGCTGGGCGGTGAGCGCGCTGTTGCGCAGCATGTCCAGGCTCGCGGTCAGGTAGGTCAAGGGTTGGTTCATTTCGTGCGCTACTCCGGCCGCGACCACCCCCAACGACGACATCCGGTCGTTCATCACCAAGCGGGCTTCCGCGCGCTGACGCTCCTCGATCTCGTGCTCCAGGCGCGTGACCATGCCGGCCATGTCGAGTTCACGACGCCTCAAGGCCACGCAGGTCCGGATGCGCGCGAGTAGCTCCTCCGTCTTCCAGGGCTTGGTGACGTAGTCGGTGGCGCCGGCGCGCAGCGCGCGCACGTAGTCCTGGCCGGACGCAGTGAGCACGACCACGGGCAAGAACGACGGACTCGGATGCAGCGCCAGCTCCTCGAGCACCTCGAAGCCGGACATGTCCGGCATCATCAGGTCGAGCAACACGAGGTCGACACGTTCATGCTTCAAATACGCGAGGCACTCCAATCCCGAGTGCACTACGACGGTGACGTAGTCGTGCGCCAAGTCTTCCTGGAGACGCTCCCCGACGATCGGGTTGTCATCGACGATCAAAAGCTTGGCGTGTTGCTCGGCGACATCGCTCGCGGCGCGCGAGGACGAAGGCTCGGGCCAGACGTGAGGCGGGATGGCGCCTGCAGACGACGGATCTTGGGAGGGGCGAACCCAGACCATATTTCAGCCTAGATCCGCGGGGAGCCTTGTGCGAACCCTCGATGCGCGTCGCCGCTGCCCCCAACATGGCGCATCCTCGACCGACCCTGCGCTAGGGCCACACGAAAACGCGCATGCGAGCGCCGCGTAGCGCGGTGAGATCGCGCTTCTCCTCTGCCGCGGAAGGTGACGTGCCACTGACGCGCGAGCTGGCCCCAGGTACGCTGTCCTGAGGGGGAATCGATGATGGCCCAAGCACCATGCAGCGTCGCTCTGGCAGCGGCGCTCGTGATCGGAGGGAACGCGTGCGGCGGCGGAGGAGAGTCGGCATCGTCCAACGACGACTCCGGACTCGAAGCGGGATCGGTCGACCAGGAGGACACGATCGAGCTCTACAGCTGGTGGACCGCCGGCGGTGAGGCGCAAGCGTTGGCGCTGCTGATCGACCTGTACAAGAACCGCTACCCCGGCCACGACGTGCTCAACTCCACGGCCACGGCGACCGCGAGCGGCGCGGTGGAGGAGGCCTTCCAGACCATGCGCAAGCGGCTGGCGGCCGGGGACCCACCGGACTCGTGGCAAGCCATCCTTGGTAACAATCTCCTGACCTACACGCGCTTCGTGCCCGAAGGGCTAGAGGACGCGGGCGTCACTCCAGTGAACACCACAGCGGAGCTGTCCTCGCTCTACGCGAGTGAAGGTTGGCTCGACAAATTCCCGCCTGCTCTGCTCGACGCCATGAAGGACGGCAACGGGATTTACGCGGTGCCGATCTCCATCGGCCGCATCAACAACCTCTACTACAACAAGGCGATCTTCGACAAATACGGGCTGAAGCCGCCCGAAACCCTGGCCGAGCTGTGGGCCGTGGGCGAGGCCCTCAAGGGCAAGGTCGACGCGGAGGGCAAGCCGATCATCCCCATGGTGATCGCCTCGGGCTACACGGACTCTGCCTGGCCCGTACGCTTCGTGGCCGACGCAATCTTGATGGCCGAGCCAGGCGGCGCCGCCTTTCGGCAGGACTACTACCAGGGCAAGGCCAACCCGAGCGACCCGCGCTACGTGCAAGCGTCCAACGACTTCATCAAGCTCCTCTCCAACTACACCAATGCCGGCAACGACGAGCTCGCCGCCGAGGACTCGCCCGAGCACGCGCTCAAGCTGCAGTGGGAGGATGCCGCGGACCTGCTGCGCTCCGGGCGCGCCGCGATGTTCCTGCACGGAAGCTGGGTGAAGGCCTATCTGGAATCCAAGGGCGAGGTCGCGGACACCGACTTCGGCGTGGTGCAGTTTCCTCCCAAAGCCTTCGTGTATGCCGGGGATAGCTTCGTGATGTCCAACGCTGCCCAACACAAGCAGGCGGCACTCGACTTCCTCAAGCTGATCGGATCGGCCGACGTTCAGAGCGCGTTCAATCAGGTCAAAGGGGCATTGCCGGCTCGCACCGACGCCGACACCAGTGACTACGACGCGATCGGGCGCCAAACCGCGGCGGATTTGCACGACTCCTCCGTGTCGCTCGTGCCTGCCTCCTGGGACTATCCGCCTAGCGAATACTGGGGATGCTGGGAGAAGGCGGTGCTGAACGCCGTCAAGGACAACGACGCCCACGCCTACGCGAATGCCTGCGTAGACGTGTACCCCGCGCTCTCCGAACCCAAAGAGAAACCGTGAACCACCGCACGCTTCTCCTCCTGGCTCTGCTCGGTTGCGGCGACGGCGCGAGTGACGGCGCCGACGACGGCGAGCTCCGTATCGGCCTGCTCTTGCCCTACACCGGCAGAGACGGCTCGGCGGGCACCAACTTCGAACGCGGCGTACTGATGGCCGTGGACAACGTCAACGCGGGCGGAGGGCTCTTCGGCAAGCAGGTCAGAGATCGTCTTCGCGGACACCCACTCCAGCGTCGAACTTGGGTTGGACGGCGTGCACGGGCTGATCGACAAGGGGGTGATCGCCGTGATCGGCCCTGAGGGAGACGAGCTCGCCAAGAGCCTGCCTCCCATCTTGGAGCCCCTCGGCATTCCGCTGATCACACCGAGTTCATCATCGGCGCCGGTAGAGGTCTCGGCTGAGACCAGCCTGTGGTTTCGGCTCGCGCCCTCGGCCGAAGACCTGGGCACGGCCATGGGCCGCTACCTGCGCACCGAGGGCGTGACGGACATCGCCATCGTGAGCACCGACACCGAGTACGACACGAGCTTCTCTGCAGCGGTCGCGGCGCGGCTCGAGGAGGCAGACATCGCCATCGCGATCTCCGAGAACATCCTGCCCAGCGCGGCCGACTTCACCGATGTGGTACACCGCGTGGTCGACGCTGCACCCAAGGCCATCGTGCTGGCAGCGGACGCCAGCACGGGCAGCCGCTTCGTCAACGACTACGACTTCGTGTTGGGTTCCACCGACGGCGTTAAGTGGTACCTCTCGCCCCAGCTCGAGCAGCCTGGCTTCTTGCTCAACACCTCGCCGGAAGACGTCGAGGGGATGATCGGCGTGGCCGCGGCGGTGAGCCCGGTGAAAGCGCGCACGGACGCCTTCACGAAGGCCTTCGAGGAACGCTGGGACGGGGCTGCGCCCACCACGGGCGCTTTCTACTACTACGACGCGTTGGCGCTGTTCGCGGTCGCCTTCGAGGGCGCGGCCACCAAAGTGGGCAATGCGCACCCGGATCCAGAGACCCTGCGCAGCTATATGCTGTCTTCCTCCGGGCAGTCGGGGCTGGTCGTGGAGTGGGACGAGTTGCCCAAGGGGCTCGAGAATGCGAGCAAAGGTGAAGCGGTGTACTACACGGGCGTGACCGGGGTCCTGTCACTCGATGAAGCTGGAGCTCGCTCGGCGGTGTACACGCGGCTGTGGACCATCGAAGGGGGACAAGTGGTGCCGCTCCCCGAGGCGCAGGCGGAGTAGCGTTCTCTGTCCTGGACTAGTCCACCAGCGTACGCAGACGGAAGGCCAGGCGCGCGCTCGCCGACATGCGATGCCAGCGCTCGAGGCGCTCCGTGTAGTAGTCGAGTGTGAGCCTGGCCACGGCCCGCGGGGAGTAGTCGTTCTGCATGGCGCGCGCCCCCTCGGCGCCCATGCGTTGCGCGTGCTGAGGATCGCGCAACAGCCTGAGGCAAGCCTCGGCCAGATCCGCTTCGCTCTCACTCTGGAAGAGCACGCCGTTGCGCCCTTCTTGCACGATCTCCGGGATGCCTCCGGTACGAGAGGCGACCAGGGGACAGCCGTAGGCGAGCGCCTCGAGCACTGCGAGCGGATGGTTCTCGTAGCGGGAGGCCACCACGGTCACGAACGAGCGCCGACGCAACTCCGCGATCTCCGAGAGCGGGCGCGAGCCAAGCCAGCGTGCTCGCGCGCGCAGCTCCCCGGGTAGCTCGCCGTCGAGGTAGCGCTCGGGAGCGAGCAGCTCACCGCGCACCGGAATGCCCTCTCCGGGCCCCACCAGCAACAGCTCCAGCTCCGGCAGCTCCGCACCCAGCCGACGAAACGCCTTCACCACCAGGTCGGCGCCCTTGCGAAGATCGAAGCGCCCGACGCACAGCAAGGTCTTCTTGTCACACGCCTGGTAGCTCCAGCGCTCACGGGCCTCCACGCTCGGCCCCGGGTTGGGGATCACGGCAGCATGCGGCAGCTCGACCTGATAGCGCGCACGCACGCGCTCCAGCTGATCGCGCGCCGGAGAGGTGATCGCGAGCGCCGCACGAAAGGCCTGGCCCTCGGCCCACACCCGCCGCGCGAAGGCGGCGTCTTGCACCACGTTGTCCGAGGGGCCGGCGAGGAACCACGGGCCGTGCAGGCGCACCACGATGGGAATGTCGAGGAAAGGCTGCGCCCAAAACGGAGTTCCGAATGACTCCTCCATCTCGATCAGCTCGGGCCGTGAGGTGCCGGGGAGCCGCTGAAGCGCGTGGAGCACGCGCAGCGCGTGCTGGTGACCAGTCAGGCTCCATGGGCTCACTCGGCGCACCGTGCGCAGCAGCGCCGCGGGGACTGCCTGGATATTCGCGTCGCACAAGGGCACCACGTCGGGTGTGTTCTGTGGGGCGTCGGGCGGCACCCAGGCGAGCACCAGGGAGGACACCCCCTCCTGCTGCAACCCCTGCCGCATGTTCGCGACATACGTGACGATGCCATTGGCCAAGCAGTCGGGGGGCCAGGCTGGACTCACGAAGGCCACGTGGCGTGGACGCCGGAGCGTGCGGTTACGCATCTCGTGATCGTACCGATCCACGCGCCCGAATGAACGCAGGAACACCCGACCGCGCGCGCCTCGAACGGGCGCTGCCCTCGCTTGGAGACAGCGCTCGCCACACCTTCGTTGACCGCAGATGGGAGACGTCAGGCTCGGATCACGCCCTAGTTGGAGGGATCTTCGCGATGACGGCAGATGGCGGCCATGGTCTCGGTGAGCCCGCGCAGGGCGCGCTTCTTCATCTTGCCGTCGGGGGGCGGCACACGCGCCAGAATGACGTCGTTGAGCGAGAGCACGCCGACCAGGCGCCCATTGTCGTCGACCACGGGCAGACGCCTGACTTGCCAGGCGCGCATGGTGCGCTCGGCACTGGCCACCGTGTCGCTGTCGAGACAGGTGTACACCTCGGGCGACATCACATCGAGAATCGGAATCGCGTTGAGCGATCGGCCCTGGATATAGGCCGCCATGCACACGTCGCGATCGGTGACCATGCCGACAGGCACTTCATCGTCGTCCACCACGGGCATGCTCCCGATGTCGCACTCCCACATCGTCCGAGCGGCGTCGCTCGCCGTCTGCTTCGAAGTACACGTGCGAGGTTTCGAGCTCATCAACTCTTTGACGCGCATGGACCACTACTCCTCGTGCCACTCCAACTCGGGGACGCACCTCACCGAGAGCCGGCACCAGGGAGTCACGTAAGCACGTCGAGGCCGCTGGCTAGTCCCGCCTGCGCTGCTCCGATCGAGGCTGTTCGGCGTTCACGTGCGGCGCCCGAAAATCTGCAAAATGCGGGGCATTCCCATCAGGGTATCGGGCCGCTCGGCGAGCGCGATCAACTCGGCTGCCAGGGCCTCGACCTCTGCGGCCGTGGCGAGCTGCGCGCCCACCACCGCGTCGGCCATGTTCTTCATGCTGACCGCCGCGGCCAACTTGGCCTCCCCGCGCAGGGCCACCGGCTGCACGACGTCGACGCGCACATCGGCGAGACCCGCCTCGGCCATCAGCGTGGGCAGCCGCAGCCCGATGTGCACATCTGCGCCCTTGCTCTGCACGACCCGCTCACAGAGCTCGGTGTACCGGTCGTGGGACGCACTCGGCGGCTCACACAGCCACCCGGAATGATCGATGTCTTCCACGATCACCACGCCGCCCGGCCGCGTCAGGCGTACGAACGTGGCCAACATGGCCGCCGGATCCCGAAGCTGGGTCAACACGAAGCGCGCGTACACCGCGTCGAAACCGCGCTCATCGGACCATTCGGCCACGTCGACACACTGAAACGCGAGATTTTCGGAGAGCCCCTCGAGCTCCGCGTCGCGCCGGGCAAGCTCCAACTTCGCCGGATCCAGATCGGCGCCGATCACCTGTCCGCGCGGCCCTACCCGGCTCGCCAGCTCGAAGCTCACGTCACCCGTACCGCAGCCCACATCCAGGCAGCGCGAACCCGCGGCAATTCCGACCCGATCGAACAGGGCCGCCGTGGGGTCTTGCATGACCCTGGCCAGCACCTTCGAGCGTTCGAGGCCTGCGGCACCCGCGTTCGCGATGTAGTCCGTGAGCTTCCCCGCCATGCCGACCACGATAGGCCTGGTTTTGGCTGGAAACAACCGTCAATGGACGACCTACTGGCCGAGCACCGAGGGCACGAACTTGCCCTCGAAGTGGCCCGCCACGGTTTCACCGGTGGCGCCCACCTTGTCGAACACGATCTTGCCCGAGCCGATGAAGCCCACGATCTGCAGGTGCGGCGCATCTGCACCTTGGAGCACGACGCCAAAGGTCTCGAAGCCATGGGTCGCAAGCTCACCGAGCTCCGGCGCAGGACGCCCGAGCTGCCACTGCAGAACGGTCAGGCTGCCGTCGAACATGATCAACACCATCTGCACGGCGCCGGCCGGTCGCAGCGAGTCTTTCAACGGACCCGCGCTGGCGTAGGACAGCAGCGGCACCACCGCCTGCCCGTTGAGGGACAGCTGTACGGGATTGCCGGACATCAAAGTGAGCTGCTCGAGGTCGCCCCAGGGTGCGCTGAACTCGACGCGTACGTCGCTCACCAAGTCGCGGTGGCACGCGAGGCTCGCGAACTCGGGATAGGGCAACGCCACGGCATCCGCCGCCAACTCGGGTTCGATCTGCCCCCTGCGCGCGCGGATGAACTCCCGCTGTTGCTCGAAGCCCTTGGCGATGCCGGCCGTGCCCAAGAACCGCTCGTAGCGATCCACTTCGGCCAAGAGCGCGTCCTCGTCCCACACCGTGTCGAGCAGCTCCTGAAGGGTCTCGCGGTAGCGCTGGCGTCCCTCGGCCGTGGCGTAGATGCGCCCGCTCAGAAACGAGCGCACGATCACGGAGGCCGGGCTCGCGGGCCCGTAGGCGATCTTCGAGAACGCGCCATCGGTCCCCCAGGGGATGAACGAGAGTTTCTGCGTGCCGGGTGCTGCATAGACGAAGAAGTTGTTGCGATTGCCGTCGTAGCCGTCCCAGTGCGACAGCAAGCTTTCCATCGCCCAAAAGCGCAGGTACTCATCGACATCGATGAGCTCGTCGAGCGCGCCGAGCAGGTCGGCCGGGGGGTTCTCCAGCAGCTTGGCGAGCGCTTCGAAGGTCGCGCCCATGGGCTGATCTTCGTTGGTCTTCTTCTCGAAGTTGAGGAAGAGATCGGCGCGAAAGTCGGCGGGGGCCGAGCCCTCGTAGAGGTCCCCCTTGGAGTCCCCGAAGGAGCGCTTCAAGAACGGCTTCTTCACGGGCTCCACGTTGGTGTACACGCCGAGCGCCTCACCGTTGACCTTCACCTGGGCGAAGGAGCAGCGCGGGGTGGCCAAACCCGCCGCCTCGAACAATGCGTATGCCATGCATTGGTGGATGAGCGTCGGATCCTGCTGGTTGTTGTTGAGCGTGAACGACTTGGTCCCGTAGAGCTCCTGCTTCTCCACGAACTCGTCGAGGTCGATGCGCAGCGACGGGTGCAGCACCGAGAGCGAACCGAGGAAGCCCTTCTTGTGCACACCTACGCGCTCGAAGTCGTGCCCGTTGATGCTGGCCTTGGCCTCGAAGGTCGTGTAGTCGAACTCCTTGTCCTCGCAGCCGGAGAGGATTTCGTCGAGTTGACGCCCTTCGCCGCGCAGCTTCTGCCAGTCGATCGGATCGAGCTCCACCTCCACCTGCATGAAGGCTTCGTCCGAGAACCAAGGGTCGCTGGCAGCGGCGTCGGATGTACCAGCGTCGTCCTGCGCATCGGGGGACGGCGACGCGTCGTCTCCCGGGCTCGGCTCTGCGCCGGCATCCTCGGCGTCGGGGGGAGCGCGGTCGGACCCCGGGGGCGGCTCGGGAGCCGGCTCACCGCAGGCACCGCACAACACGAGCCAGAGGGACGATGCATGGGCGAGCTGTCGCGAGGTGTTCATAGTTCGACCTGTAACTGGCCAATGACGCGGGTGTTATCGAGAGCCATGAAGGGCGGGATCTGCAGCGGCTTCGGCTGCTTGAGCACGGGCGAATGCGCCTGCACGTCGGTGCGGGTTACATCGAGCATGAAGCGCACGCGCTCCAAACAAATCAGCGTCAGACTCGCGGAGAGCGTGCGCCAGAGCCCCGTGCCGTGCTCGCGGTCGGCGTCCAACCATTCGGCGCGCAGGGCCGGCAGCAACTGCACGGAGCGCACGTCGAACCGGTAACCAGCGATGCCCCAGGCAGCCCAGGCGGATTTGGCGCCATAGCGCTCGTCGAGATCCACGCGGTCGATGTACATGAACTCGCCGCGCAACATGGCGCCCTTGCGCTTGATGCGAATGTCGGCGCTATAGGCGCGCCCCTTGCCCCAGTTCTTCTGCATCGGATGAGCCGGATCCGGCGGGTCGGGCAGCACGTCCTTGCCGGAGGTCTCGAAGGGTCGGTTGTAGGAGCGATTCCCGAGCTGCTGCACCATGTCGGCGCCGAGTCGCAGCCACTTGTTGGGCTTGCTCTCGGCGCGCGCGGCTAGGCTCCCCGCGGGCGAATCATGCTCGTCGTGGGCGTGTCCGCGAAACGCGCCGAGGTAGAGTCGGAGTCGCTTGGGCTTCTTGAGCGGCGCCACCGTCACCTGGGCCCCGAGGTCGCGACCGGCGAAGCCGAGGCTATTCAAGAGCTGATTGGCGGGGCCTAGGTTGGCGAACTCGTAGCGACTCGTGGGGTCGAGCTCGAGCACCGAAAAGGGGACCTTGAATAGGCCGGCCACGAACTCGAGCCGCTCGGGGATGGGCCGCAGCACCGCGTAGGCTTGCTTGAGAACGTCCTCCGGATCGTTGTCGATGAGCTCCGAGAAATCGAGCACCGACTTGAAGCCCAGGTACTTCACCGGATCGCTACTCAAGCGCACCAGCATGCGGTTGAGGCTGTAGCCGTCGCCCTGCTGAACGAGGTAGTCCTCCTTCTCGCGTCCCGTGATCAGCTCGTTCTTGCTCGCCGTGGCGAACGTGCTCGTGTAGCGGAACTGCATGAGCGCGCGCAGGGAGATCACGCTCAGGCCCTGGGGATCTCCCCAGGGATCGCCGGGGATGGACTCGACCTCAGGCTCGCTCTCGAGGGGTACGGCCGCCTGGTCGACACGCGGCGATGCCGGCGAGGCTGGTGCGGGCGCGGAGGCGCGCGACGGCAGGGGAACGCTGAGCAGCACGGGAGGAGCCTCGGACTGGTCCTGCCCTCCCAGATCTTCCTTGGCTGGCTCCGCACTCGGAGCGGGGTTTCCGAGCTGCTCGGCAGGTGGCTCGACGACCTGCGCGGCGTCCGACTCGACACCCGCGTCGCTCTGTGCGCGCGCCACCCGCGCCGAAAGCAGCGCAGCAAGCGAACACGAAATGCACGCGAAGGAGAGAAAGCGAAGCATGAATACCGAATGGAGGAAGGCGCCCCGCGCAGCGAGGCCACGCGATCAAGGAGTGAGCTGGAAGCTGACGAGCTCTTCGGTCTGCCCGCCGGTTTCCTTCACCTTGCCAATGCCGGGCACGTACCAATAGGTCTTGAGCGAAGTGTCGCCGGTCTTGCGGTAGACGATGGCGTGGAAGGTTCCCGCCGGCACCGTGACGTCTTGCTCGCCGTCGACCAACCAGTGGTCCTGTGCGTCCGCGGTGCTCTGGGTGCCATCGTCGGGGAGCTTGGTCTCTTTGTAGATCTCGTCCCACTCGGCGCCCGCCACGCGGTGCTCGACGCTGCCGTCGATATGCAGCTTGTGAGGTTGCCAGTACTCCTCGAGCTTGAGCGCGCCCGTCTTGGCGCCGTAGGAGAGCTCGCGATAACGCACCACGCGATCGCCATCGAGGGCCTGGTAGCTCACGGTCTCGTCGCTCTGGCCCTTCTTGGTGGTCACCTTGTTGGCGCGTTTGTCCTTATTGGGACCGGTGCCGCCCACCGCTTCTTCGGCGCCGATGGTGACCACCTTGGTGGTCACTTCGCCGTTGTCGGTGACGCGATAGGTCCAGTTGTTCCCGGTGTGCCACGGGAGCATCGGGAGCGCCTCACCGGCGTCGCCAGTGGGCTCGGAGTCACCATCGCCCACGCTTCCGCCGTCGGCTGGCCCTTGCGCCGGATCGGCGCCGCAGGCGAACAAACACAGCGCCACGAGCGGCGCACCCCAGGATCGGTGACCAAGCATCAGTCCTCCTCTGCCAACGCGACCCTGCGAATGCCCGGCACACCGGCGCGTTCGAGCTGGGCACGCAGCGTATCGGCGTCTTCGTTGGGGCTTAGCTCGAGTTCGATCACGAGCTTCCCGCTGTCCTTGCCGAGCTCGGCCGCGTTGGTGGCCAGCTCCATGATGCGCGCCGTGGGGAACACGGTCTGCACTTGCCCGCGCACCGCGCCAGCGTTCTCGGCGTTGATGGTGATCAGTGTGGCGCGGGTCATCTTGCGAGCCCCGTAGTCGAACACGGTGAGCAAGATGCACACGAACAGCGTGGCCGCCGCGGCCATCGCGAATAGTCCCAGGCCGCACGCCATGCCGATGCCGATCATCACGAACATCACAGCGGCGTCGCGCGGATCGCTGATGCCCGAGCGAAAACGGATGAAGGACCCGAGGCCCACCAGGCCGAACGCGCGCGCGGGCGAATCGCCGATCACCACCACCATCACCGCACCGGCCGCGGCGATCAGGGTCTGCGATTGGGCGCTCTGCAGGGACGGTTTCGACATGAACGGCATGAACCTGCGCCAGGCACGGAATGCGAGGCAGGCCCCGAGCACGGTGGCCACGCTCATGCGCACGAAGAGCTCCGACAGCCTGGGCAATTCGGTCATGCTCTGGCCGAAGGCGTCCGTGATAGAAAACGGCATCAGCCCTCCCCTTCCCAGCCACGGTGGAGACCGAGCGCGATGGCGGTGGCGTGCTTGAGTAGCGACACGTTGTCCCCGTGCAGCGCGAGCCGACGCGCCACGAACTCCTGCCCACGCGGCGTATCCGCCAACGAGCCGAGTGATTTGACGGCAGTCGAAGGCCACTGGTCCGCGAACTCGGTGCGCAAAGCCCAGGCGGCCTCGGCTTCGACACCGACCATCCCGTCGAGCGCCTCCTTCACGTCGGCGGCCACCGCGCGTCGCATCTGCCAGGCCTCCGGGACATCGAGCCGACGCAGGGACTCCATCACGGTCTTGGGCGCGTACCGCAGGTAACTCGCGCGTAGCTCGAAGCTGCGCGCGGAGCTCAAATGGGCCAGCGAACCAACGCAAGCCAGGGGAGCCGCCGCGCGCGTGCTCTCGCGCAGCGCCCAGGCCCGTTCATCGGAGAGCCCTTGCACGCTCTTGGCCGCCGCACGCGCCAACCCGTAGTGCGTCCGCAGATCCTTGCGGTGCTGCGCCAAGAGGGAGTCGCGCAGCCGCCACGAGCGCTCACAGGCGAGACCGCTCAAGGAGAAGAGCACCGCCTCGGCGTGCTCCTCCCGCGCGCGCTCGCGCAGCGCCCAGGCGAGTTCCGAGTCCCGCTGGGCGAGTCCTTTGAGCACCTCGCCGGGAGCGCGCTCGAACAGCGCGGCCTGCAGGGCCTGCCCCTGCGGGTGGAGCGCGGCCGGGCCCGTGAGACCGCGGGCCACCTGCGCCGGATGAAGCAGCGCGAGCTCTTCGCGCAGCTGCCAGCTCAGCGGATTGGTCAAGCCAGCGAGTCCAGCCAAGACCACCTGCGGAGCGTGACGCGCGAGGGCCAGACGCAGATCGTCCACCGTCCCGCCAAACAGACCTGCCAGCATGTACGCCGCCACCTGCGGCTCGCGCTCGGCGCGCAGCTGGATCCAGTGCAAGAAGGCGTCGCGTGCCTGCTCCGGCGAAGACAGCGGTGGGGCCGCTCTCGGCTGTGTGCGACGAGCCTGCGCCTCACGCAACGCCGTGCTTGCGCCCAGGCGAGCCCCCGCGTCGATCAAGGTCGTAACCTCGACGACCACCTCCTCCAGGGGCGCGTCGTTGTGCACCGTGAACCAGCGCTCCGGGGACTCCGCTGCCAGCTCGCGATAACCTGCCCGCAGGCGCTGCGAGAGGCCCACGCCCGAGAGTCCCTTGCGCGACGGCGTGCGGCCGCCTTTGCTGACGAGCTTCGAGCTCTTGCGCCGGGCCCGCGCCAGGCTGGGGTCGAGATCGACCAACACGACGAGTTCGGGCGCCAGGCCCGCCGCGGCGGCGTTCACGACGGGCGTCACGTAGTCCGGCGGCAGATGCCGCCCGAAGCGGGCCAACACCTCCGCGGTGTAGAGAAAGCGATCCGCGATCACGATGTCATGGTCCTCGAGCGCCGGGAGCAGCGACTCCTCCATGAGTTGCACGTCGCGAGCCACGTAAAGCAAGAACTCTGCGCGCGGATCGAGGGCGAGGTTCTGGCTATCGCGCGAGAGCTCGCGGATGGACTCCGACACGGTCGACGCGAATCTACCCTCGGCCCGCAAGTGCTTCACGCGGTAGCCCTGGGCCTTGAGCCGCTCGACCACACGATTGGAGATGGTGGTCTTGCCGCAGCCGTCGATGCCCTCGAAGACCACGAACATCGGCGAGCTCTTCGCCGGGTCGCCGGAAGGGGCGCTAAGTATACGTAAGGACGTCACAAAAGATTATTTTCCCAAGCCGAACGCAGAAGTCTGTTGTCGCAAATTTGCCGTGGATTTGCCATCGAAACGTTGCCGGAGCGAGGGCACGAGGCGGCGAACACCTCACGGGGATAGGTGGCGGGCACGACCACTTCATGTCTCGAAACCCGCCGGGCTTGGCGGCGGGCGCAAGAATTAATCGAACCAGGCGGCTCACCAGGGACCTGGGAGGCATCGATCGCCGGGTCCGCGACCCAACGTCATCCTCCGGGGTGATCCCCACGGCCGCATGCATGAGCATGGCTCTCGACTCGCCCGCCGGCTCCAGGACGGTCCGGGAGCCGAGCAGCCGGTCTCGTGACTCACCAGGGTGCGGCGCCCCACGGTGAACCGGCCCAGATCGCGAGCTTCGCCTGACCTGCGCGAACCGTCAGCGCGGGCGAACGTCCGGAATGGCGCTCGACCCACTCGACTCACTTGTGCGCGGTCTTGCCGGAGCCGGTCTTCTTGGCCGGCACGCCCCACGCCTCTTCCGCGCTCTCTTCGGCAGCCGCGGTGGGCTCGGCCGCTTCGGCTTCGTCGCCCGCAGAGGCCACCGACGACGAGGACGCGCCGCCGCCCAGGAACTCGTCTGCATCACGCGAGGTCTCGTCGGGCCACTCCTCCATCGGGATGTGGCCACCCTCGGCGTAGACCTTGACCTGCAAGCCGTCCACGTCGCGCTTCCACTTGTCGATCAGCTCCGGCGGGACCCAGCGGTCCTTGCCGCCCCACATCAAGAGCGTGGGTACCTTGATCTGCGGGACGAACTTCGCCATCGAGTCTTCGTCGTTGTACTTACGCAGCACCTTGAAGTACTCGACCATCGAGTTCTTGTGGCCCTTCTTGAGCAGAAGGTCGTGGTAGCGGTCGATGATCACGTCGGTCACCGACTCCGGGTGTCCGTAGACCTTCTTCACGTTGCGCTTCACGATCGAACGCAGCGCCGCGATCTGCGCCATCGTGCCGCCGAAGCCGCCCGAGGCGAACTTGATGATGCGAGGCAGGGGCTGCTGATAGGCGATCGGATCGATCAGCACGAGCTTTTCGATGCGCTCGGGGTGCTTGGTGGCGTAGAACCAGGAGACGAAGCCGCCGAGCGAGTTGCCAGCAAGCAGGAACCTCTCCGCCTTGGCCTTGAGCTCGGGATGCTCGTCGCCGAGCTGCATGCGCATCTTCTCAAAGAGCTCCACGGCGTATTCGGGCGTGTAGTTCTTGTTGGCGAGCGGCTCGCTCAGGCCGAAGCCGGGCAAGTCGATGCGCAGGATGTGGTACTTGGAGCCGAGGTTCTGGACCCATCCGTCCCAGGTGTGCGTGTCGGCGAGCACGCCGTGCAGCAGGACCAGTAGGGGCGCGTCGGGATTGCCGTCGATGCGGTAGTGCATCTTGGTCCCGTCGACCGTGGTGAACTGGGAGTTCGAGGCGCCGTACTTCTCCTGAAGCTTGGCGTCCGAGATGGTGCTCATGCCCATGCGCTGACAGCCGAGGGAGAACAGGCTGAGAACGAGGCACAAGACGAGGAGTCGTGCTTGGTGAATCTTGGAGAGCGTCATGGGCCGCTTGTACCTGGGGTCATCTGCCACGGCAGTGACCGATTGGTCGCCGCACGTTGCCAGACGTTGGCCAAAATGACCGCGGCGCGCACACGCGATCTAGCGCTCAACAGGCCAGTAAGATGGCTCGCTGATCGCGCTTGTAAGCGGCCGGCGTCTGGCCCGTCCAGCGCTTGAAAGCGCGATGAAAGGCACTCGGCTCGGAGTAGCCGAGACGATCTGCAATGCTCTTGATGGTCACGTCGGTCTCGAGCAGCAAGTAGCGCGCTCGTTCCAGGCGCGCTTCTTCGAGCAGTCCCGACAGAGTCTTGCCTTCGGAGACTAGACGTCTGCGCAAACGACGCGATGACATTCCGAGCAGTTTTCCTAACTTGTTGGGCCCAGCCTCCCACAGAGTCGGATCGGACTTGAGCAAGTTGAACACGCGGCGATGGACCGGTACCCCCACCATCTCCGATTCCAGCGTCGCGTCCGCCTCCTCCTTGAGCACGCGCACCAGGCGCTCGTCCGTGAAGCTGCGCACACGATCGAGGGCTTCCGAGTAGAAAACGAGCTCCGGCCGCAGCTGGCCATGGACCACCGGGCAGCCGAAGATGCGCCGGTACTCGTGGGCGTGGGCCGGCTCCGCGTAGGGCAGTCTGAGCTCGTACAGGCCCAGCTCCGGCCCCAGGTACTCGCGCGCCACGCGCGCCAGGAGCGTGAAGGTGTACTCGACCACGAAGCGCAGCTCCTGGTCGACGCTGGGCGGGAGCTCCAGCCAGACCGAGGTCGTGGGCCCGTCGTCGTGGACGCGTAGGTGCCCACGATCGGCGAGCAAAGGCAAGTAGCGCTCGAGCTCCGCGAAAGCGTGCCGTAGCGAAGAGCACTGCAGCACCAGAGCCCCCACGAGCCCAAGACAACGCCACGGCGCCCGCTCCGCAGCGTGCAGACCGAGCGCCGCATCTCCGGTCAGGCGATGGGCCGCATAGCCGGCGCGAAACATGACCTCCAGGTCCACGCGCGCGCGTGCGTCGTGACGCAGCGCCTGCGCGACGCCCGCCTCCTCCAGCAGCGCCTCGACGTGCGCGCGGTTGTCCAGGAGCGCGCACAGCCCCTCGACCACGAAAAGGGATACCTGCATGACCGCCTCCTCCGTCTTGCCTTCAGCGCGCGCTGGTCCGCGCGGCTCAAAACTCAGTCGAAGGTTCCGACCTTGGTGTTCTTCTCGGCCAGGATGTCGGCCACCCACTCCGCGATGGTCTTGTCGAGGCCGTTCTTGTTGTAATAGTCGGGACGGAAGAGATGCATGTGAGGACTGCCCTCCATGCCGTAGTAGCCGAGCTGATCCTCGCCGAAGGTCTGAGCAGCGTCCTTCAACCCCTCAGTGAACTTGGAGCCTGGGTACACCTCGTCGAGATAGAGCGCCGAGAACACGGTGCTGTAGCCGGGGTCGACCGTGCAGTTGTCGGGTTTCCCCTTGGTAGCGTTGAGACCGGGCGCGAAGAAGGCGCGGATGATCTCGTCTTGCTTGGTGGAGATGGCGCCACCCAACATGCGGCCCTTGTACTTGGTGTGGAAGTAGTAGTCCGCGAGCGCCTGCGTGAGTCCGCCGCCGTCTTCGTGGAAGCAATCCTTGCAGTCCTTGGGCAGGACCTTGTCGAGGCCCCACAGCTCGCGCCAACGCTTCTGGAGGCAAGCCGCCATGTACTCGTCGCGCATGGGAATGCCGGAGTCGGTGATGCCGATGACCTTGCCGCCGTAGGGCTTGAAGAACTCCTGGGTACGGTCGAAGTTCAGGAGCGTACCGAAGCCACCCGCGCTCGAGCCGGTGAGCAAGATGGTCTTGGCCGAGGCGAAGCTCGGCCCGAAACTCTCGAGGAACAGCCCGAAATTCGTGTAGCCCACGAACTGCTGCACGCCGGGCACATCCTTCACGGTCACATCGGTGTTCACACCCGCGTGGATGTCCCCAGTGCAGTAGGGCACGAAGATCATGTTCCAGTCGCCCACCGGGTTGCGTGGGTCACGCTTGAACACGCCCTCCTCCACAGGAAGCTGTCGCCACGGCGACGGGCCGAACACCAGGTTGCCCGTGCCCTGGATCAAGTATTCGAGCGGCATGTCCTGGGAGACGTTGACCGGATTCAATCCGCAAAAGAAGTGGTCGGCACAGGCGCCGCCGCCGTTGAGAAAGATCATCAGATCTTTGGATTTGCCGAGGCGGTAGTAGTAGCCCGCGGGCGAGCCGTCGCGACACTTGGAGCCCTTGGTCTCCACCCAGGTCCAGCCGCTGTAGTCCTCGCCCTTGGGCAAGCTCGACGGCGTGCTGGCGTCGGGCGTGCTCGAGCCCGGTTCACCGCCGTCACCGTCTCCCGTCCCGAACTCACCGTCGCCGTCGCCATGGTGGCTGGTGTCCCCATCGCCGACCGCGTCGTCGTCGCCGTCTCCATCGCCGTCTCCATCTCCTGTGGAGGGATAGCCATCGGAGCCGGTCTTCTTCGGACCTGGGTCGTCGCCACAGGCTGTCAGCACGGGAAGCAGCAGGCACAGCGAAAGGCAGTGCACACGCATTACACGTCGAAACATCGAGGAACCTCGCAAAGCAAGACGGCCGACTCTCTCGAGTGAACCGTTGACCAAGTGAGGCGAAGCTAACGAGCTATGCGTGCTGCGACGACAGCAGCGGAGGACGCAAAGTAGGCCGCGGGGGTCAGTCGGTAAGTAGAATGACCGACTACGTCAACGCCGGGGGCCGGCATTTCTGGGAGGCTCGATGCTGCGGTTCGGCCCAGCTCGACCCTCTCTGGTCCAACCGCTCGCCTTTCTTATGTGCCTGTCGCGCCTCCTCCTCCAGTCGGTGACCGCCGAGCTCCACGAGCGGGGCATCGATCCGCATCCGTTCTTCGATGACCTCGACAGCTTGCTGAGCGGACCCAGCATGAGCGCCTCGGGCATCGGTCCACGCCAGATCGAGGTCGCGGTCGAACGCCTGTGTGCTCACGTCGGTGATCCCGGCTTTGCGCTCGTCATGGCTCAAGAAGCGCCCGACACCATGCTGCACGTGATCGGCCACTTGATGCTCACCTGCGAGACGGTACTCGAGCGCTTCCGCGTGTTCGAGCGCTACGCACCGCTCTTCATCCATGGCATCGACTGGCACTTCGAGGAGCACGAGACCGATGCCGTGTTCGGCTTCAGTCCGCCTCCCGTGGGAGAACCCGCAGCGCGCTTCATCGCCGAGTGGATCCTGGTCTTTGCGCTCAAGGTGGGCCGACAACAAGCGCGTCGCCCGCGTGCCGTACCCCAGGAACTGCGCCTCGCCCACAGCGCGCCGAGCTACGCGGATCGCTACGCCCAGGTGTTCGGCTGCCCGGTGCTGTTCGATCAGCCCACCTACTCGCTGGTGTTTCCCCGCAATCTGGCGGAGCGCCGGCAACCACACGCCGATGCGGTGGTGGCCGCAGCCCTACGCGATGTGGCCGAGGGGCTGTATCGTGAAGCCACCGGCGCGAGCAGCTTCGTGGAGCGCGTGCGCCACCACATCGCGGCCTTGCCGAGCCTGGCCGAGGTCGACTTCGACTCGGTCTCACGGGAACTCGGTCTAAGTCCGCGCAGCCTGCGGCGCCGCCTCACCGACGAAGGTCACTCGCTGACGGGTCTACTCGAAGAAGCGCGCTGTCGACGCGCGCGCGACGAACTCAGCATCTGCGACGAGAGCATCGACGCCATCGCCGAGCGCCTCGGCTATGCGGACACCAGCTCGTTCCATCGCGCGTTCAAGCGCTGGACCGGCCAGACCCCCTTCGATTTCCGTCGGAGTGCACGGCAGGCTCGATCGGCGGAGGCTCGCTGAGGCTCGCCGGCGTAGGTGACAAACGTCAGGGGTCGTGAATCCGCTCGCGCACGCCGTCGCCGTTCAGGTCAAAGTCCACGTCGCCGACCAAGTCCGGGCCGGGGAGACGTCGAGCAACCTCTGCCGTTCGCGAGCGTAGTGGTGGACATGGACGACGACTTTTGACGGCGACGGCGTGCGTGAGCGCTCCCGCATCGACGGAACACCTCACCCAGCGTCGCACCACCGACAACGTCAGGCTCTGGCTACAGCGCACTCTCATTGCGCTGCGCGTTGACCACCAGCTGTTCGGCCAGGCCGTCGGCCAAGAGCCCCTCGATCTTGCCGCCGATCAGCGGCACGCGCGCGGTGATCTCGAAGGTAGACTCATAGTGACAGCCGGAGGAGCTCGGCGTCAGCGTGCTGCGGCCGCTAACCTTGCCGGGGAAGCCCTGGACCTCCACCGTGTAGTCCGCCACCCAGCGATCGCCCTTGCGCGACCACGCGGTGCTCTCCACGGCGCGGTGCGTGGGCTCGAACAGGCGCCTGGCGAAGGCCGGGATGTCGATGGTCTTCTCGCGCGCGATCACCACGCGCACGCCGTCGCTGGTGGGCTCGACCCGCACGTCCACGTCGCGCTCCCCCGCGGCTTCGCAGCGGCGCTTGAGGAAGGCGGGGTCTTTCAACAGGGCGATGATCTGGTCGGGGTTAGCCGGGTACTCATAGTGGATCGTGCGCGCTGTCGGCATGGCGGGAAAGGTGCCACAACGGCCTATCGAACCGTACTGACAGGGAATGCCTGAAAAGATGACCGCTTTTGCCGAGACCGAGCCTAAGCAGTCAATGAGCTCACGTGCCCCAGGCTGGGTCGACAGTGTGAAGCGCTGACAGCGGAATGCTTACCGCAGACCTGCGCGTGTTCTCACGCTCGCGGGGCGTCCACGCGGACCGGCGCACCGCTCGGAGCCAGCTTGGACTCGACGAGGGCCAGCATGAAGGGGAGCAGCGCCGCCAGAGAGGCCGTGACCATGGCCACGTGGTTCATCCCGACGAGCTTGCCGTCGGGCTCTGCGGCCAACACCTGCGACGCGAACAGGGCACCGCTCGCCGCGGCCATGTGTTGCACGCAGGACTGGAGCGACATGAAGCGCGCGCGCTCGGTGGGATGGGGGACTCGGCTGGAGAGGGCTTGCATCGGCACGAAGCGGAAGGAGCCCGTGACCATGAACATCACGAACAACAGCATCACCGGGATGAGCATCACGGAGTGGATGAAGCCGAGATAGAGCGTGGTCACGTAGAGCACGCTGCCGATGGTCGCGCTGCGCCAGGGGCCGACCCGATCGGTGAGGCGCCCCGCGATGCGCAGGGTGGCGAAGCTCACGAGCCCGCCCGCCATGTACAAGAGGCCCAGATCCGCGCGCGGATAACCCAGGTTGAACTGCAGGTAGGCCGAGAGGTTGGGGATCAACGCGAAGTGGCCCGTCATGGAGACCACCGTGGTGAGCAGCGAGAGCGCGACCACGGGGCGTCTCAAGATGGAGAGCAACCCGAGCAACGTGCCGCGTTCCTGACTCAGGTGAGCGCGCATGGACGGCAAGAGCGGGATGCCCAGCAACGCCACCAGGAGTCCAAGCGCCGCCACCGCGAAGAAGGGCGTGCGCCAGCCGCCCATGGTGGCGAGCTTGAGGCCCATCGGTACGCCAAGCACCGAGGCCACCGAGAACGAGCTCATCACCACACCCATGGCGCGGCCGCGCCGCTCGACGGGCACGGTGTCCGCCACGATGGCGAGGGCCACCGAGGTTGCGGGTCCGCCGAACGCACCGGCCAGCACACGGGCACCGATCAGCGAGTAGAAGCCAGTGGCAAGGCCCCCCAGCGCGGTGGCCGCGACCAACCCCAGCACCGCGGCGACCAGCGCGCTACGGCGATCGAAGCGATCCAGGAAGGTGGCGCCCAAGATGCCACTGACAGCGGCGGCGGCCGTGTAGGCGCCGCCGACGACGCCGAGGTGCGAGGTGGCGATGCCGAGCTCCTGGGCGAAGTCCGGCCCGAGCGGCATGACCATCATGAAGTCGAGGACGTTGACGAACTGGACTGCCGCGATCAGCAAGAGGATCTTGCGCTCGCTGGGCAGCTCCTGGGCCGCCAGGACTTGAGGTTCGGCTGGATTTCGAATGGTCATGGGTGTGCGCGCGACGCAGGCGCCCGGCGCGGACCCTAGAACATCGCGGGATCCAGTCGCAAGATCCTCAGCCGGCGTAACACGATCAGCCGCGAAATGCCGGCGTTCAGCCAGAGTAGGTGCTCACCGGCGCGGGCATGAACACATGGGGCAGCCAGTGCTGGCTAGTTGGGTGGGCCCGCACACGGGCGTCACCCGCAAGGCCCCTCGAGACCCGGCAGATTCGCGCTTGAGTCGAGATGTGGCAGAGTGCCGGCCGGAGGCTCCCCATGACTGCCCCTCGCATCGAGTCGTTCGAAGACTTTTGGCCCTATTACGTGGGCGCCCACCGCAACCCGAAGAACCGCGCGTTTCACTACGTGGGAACCAGCAGCGCCGTGCTGTGCGCCACGGTGGGGGTCCTGACCCAGAATCCGTTGTTGGTCCTGGCAGCTCCGGTGGTCGGCTACGGCCCCGCCTGGATCGGTCACTTTCTGATCGAGGGGAACAAGCCCGCCACCTTCGGCTACGCGCGTTACTCGCTGATGGCCGACTTCAAAATGTTGGGCCTGGCCCTGCGCGGCAAGATGGCGGACGAGGTCACGCGCCTGTTCGGCAGCCCTGCCCCGACCCGCGATGCTCCCATGCTCGCCACCCGCTGACGCGTGATTCGAATGCTCCAGCCAAGACTTGGTCTCCCGCTCGCGCTGTGTCTCGTGAGCTGTATCCAGATCGGCCCTCAGGACAAGAAGGACGACGATAGCAGCTCCAGCACGCCGGCCCCCTTTGCAGGCACCTGGACCTACGCCGAGCCGCTCGCTCCCTGCTCGCACTTCCTCATCTTCCTCAAGCGCGAAGACGTAGACAGCTACGAGATCGACCTCGCGTGCAATCTCGCCAATGGCGGCGTGGGCATGCAGGTGGAGTCCGGCGAGTTCGTCCTGGACGAGGACGGCGTGACCATGTTCATGCCCACACGGGCCACTTGCACGAGTGGCCTGGTGACGCCTCACACCGACACCGTGGTTCAAAACGGCGAGCTCCAGCTCAGCGTGAAGAACGCGGCGGGTGTGGTGCAAGCCTACGACCGCGTGTCGTCGACGGGCCTCGGGCCGAGCACAACGCTGGGCTGCTTCAGCAGCGACGGCAGCTTCACGCCGAGCTCGCTGACCCAGCTCTGAAGGGCCCTCGCCGCTACGGCAAGCCTGCGGTGCTAGCCTGGGCGGGTGCAGCTCGAGTCGGAGCATCGCGTAAGTCCACAGCACGCCACGGTGAGCGCACGCGCACGCCTACGCAGCGTGTTCGTCGGATCCGTCGGCAATCTGGTGGAGTGGTACGACTTCTACGCGTACGCGGCCTTTAGTCTGTACTTCGCCGGGCACTTTTTTCCCGAGGGCGACGAGTTGGCCCAGCAGCTCTCGGCGGCCCTGGTCTTCGCCTTCGGCTTCCTGGTGCGCCCCCTCGGCGGCTTCCTGTTCGGGCGCATGGCGGACCAGCGTGGTCGTCGACGTGCCCTGACGGTGTCCGTGCTGCTGATGTGCTTCGGCTCTCTCTTGATCGCGATCACACCCGGCTATGCGGAGATCGGCCACGCAGCGCCCGCCATGCTGGTGCTGGCGCGCGTGATTCAAGGGCTGAGTTTGGGCGGCGAATACGGAGCGAGCGCGACCTATTTGAGCGAAGTCGCAGACCCGGCGCGCCGCGGCTTTTGGTCGAGCTTCCAGTACGTGACCTTGCTGGGCGGACAGCTGCTCGCGATCGTGGTGCTGCTGGTGTTGCAGTCGTGGTTGCTCGACGAAGCGCAGCTCAAGGCCTGGGGCTGGCGCATCCCCTTCGCGCTCGGCGCCGCCTTCGCACTGGTGGCGACGCTCATGCGCAGGGACCTCCACGAGAGCGCGGAGTTCGTGGCCCTCGAAGGCAGCTCGCGTCACGAGAGCTCGCTGCGCGCCCTGGCACGCTATCCGCGCGAGGTGGCCATCGTGGTCGGATTGACGGCCGGAGGGACCGCGGCCTTCTACACGTACACCACGTACATGCAGAAGTTCCTCAAGCTCTCGGTGGGACTGTCGGCGCGCGAAACCACGCTGGTCACGGCGGCATCGCTGATGTTCGCCATGCTCCTGCAGCCACTCTACGGTGCGCTTTCCGACCGCATCGGCCGCAAGGCGCTCCTGATCACCTTCGGTGCGCTGGGCACGCTGTTCACGGTGCCCCTGTTGAGCGCCATTCAGCACACGCGCAGTCCGCTCGCGGCGCTGGGCCTCTTGTGCGCTGCATGGATCATCGTTTCTGGTTACACCTCCATCAACGCGGTCGTGAAGGCCGAGCTGTTCCCCGCGCGCGTGCGCGCCACGGGGGTGGGCCTGCCCTACGCGATCACGGTGTCGATCTTCGGTGGCAGCGCGGAGTCCGTGGCGCTGGCCTTCAAACAGGCGGGCCACGAGCACTGGTTCTACTGGTACCTCACAGGCTGCATTGCGCTGTCGCTATTGGTGTACTCGAGCATGCGCGACACGCGGAGGGTCTCGGCGATGAGTGGGGAAGAATGAGCGTCAAACGTGGAGCGCTCCCGCACACCGTCGCCGTCAATGTTCACGCCTACGACCAAGATGACGAACCGACGCCGCGTCAAGCTTGCGAAGGCTTGAGACTCCGGGTGCCCAGGTAGGCGAAGGCGAGCAAGACGATCAGGTCCACGGCGGGGGGAATCAGGGTGCGGGGACCGTGGTAGAGCGCATTGCCGAGGGGAGAATCCGAGGTGCGCAGGTCCAGATAGGTGTAGTGCGCTTCGATCAAGAACAGCACGCGCGCCACCGTCCGCTGGTGTTCGCCGCGCTCCACGTAGCGGCCCAGCAGGCCGATCAGCACGCCGAGCACGACCATGTGCACGAACACCCAGTGGAAGAAGTCCGCGAAGTGCGGTGAATCCAGGGTCTCCTGGGGTAGCCCGAAGGGTGCCATCGCGACCTTCGCGCCCTGCAACACCATGGAACTCGCCAGGAACACGTAGACGAAGGCCACGCTGGTGCAGACGGTCTTGAAACCCGGCAGCGTGGTTTGCGCGGCAAGGGGCGTCATGGGTCTCCGGGGCAGACGGTCTCACCGCAAGCGGGTTCGAACCGAGCTCCCTTCCTCCTAGGGTCCGGGCGCGCGCGCAGACAAGGGTGATCACCAATCGGTGGGCACGTAGTCCTTGAGGAACAAGCCCCACACGTGTTGGCCCGTGTTGATGCCGGCGAAGATGGGGTCCACGATGCGTGCCGCGCCGTCGACGATGTCGAGGGGCGGATGGAAGCCCTGTTCGCGCGTCTTGCGGGCAGCCAGCTCGGCGGCGTCCTCGTCGGTGACCCAGCCGGTGTCCACGCTGTTCATGTGGATGCCGGACTTGACGTAATCGGCGGCCGAGGTGCGGGTCATCATGTTGAGGGCCGCCTTGGCCATGTTGGTGTGCGGGTGCTTGTCGGTCTTGAAGGTGCGGTAGAACTGCCCCTCCATCGCCGACACGTTCACGATGTGCTTGTCGCGCGTGGAGCTGCGTTCCATCAGCGTCTTGAGGCGCGCGTTGAGCAAGAAGGGCGCGACCGAGTTCACGAGCTGCACCTCGAGGAGCTCCACCGCGGAGACCTCGGCCAATCCCAAGCGCCAGCTGTTGCGCTTGCGCAGGTCCACCTGCTGCAAGTCGGCGTCGAGCTGGCCCTCGGGAAATAGGTGGACACCGCGCGCGAGGTCCTCGTCGATGAGCGCGAGCTGGGAGAGCGCGGCCGACTCGAGCAGTCCGGCGGCGTGACTCGCGGAGTCCTGAGGCGTCGTGCCCGCGAGCTGGTCGCCGCGCCCGAGCGCCTTGTGGTGGGCGCTCTGACGCAGGCGCTCGTACTCCGAGAGCAGGCTGCGCTCACGGGCGGGCAAGCTGGCCACGGGCACCTGCTCCGCACGCATCAGGTGCTGGTAGAAGCCGGCCGGTCGCCGCACGGTCTGGCAGGCGTTGTTGATGATGAAGTCGAGTTGATCGAACGAGCCTTCGAGGTGCCTGGCGAAGACCTCCACGCTCGGCGTGTGGCGAAGATCGAGCCCGCAGATCTGCAGGCGCTCCCCCCAGTGCTCGAAGTCGGGCTCGCGCGCGTAGCGCGCCGCAGCGTCGCGCGGGAAGCGGGTCGTTACGATGACGCGCGCGCCGGCGCGCAACAACATGATGCCGGCCTGATAGCCGATTTTCACGCGAGCGCCGGTGATCAGGGCCACGCGCCCGCGCAGGTCCGCGGTGTGGGAGCGCTTGCTCCAGTTGAAGTCGCCGCACGTGTCGCACATCGAGTCGTAGAAGAAGTGCAGCTTGCGGAAGCGCCGTTTGCACACGTAGCAGGCGCGCTCCTCACTGACCTCGGCGGTCACGCTCCACACAGACTCCGCAGGCAGCTGCAGCGCCGCGTCGATGTCGGCGCCCGCGGCCACGGGCGGCGGGTTCAACTGGGGCGTGAGGAAGACCTCTTCCTGGCGCTTCTTGCGGATGCCCACCTGCGACAGCACCAACTCGTCGGCAGCCCGCTGGGCTTCGCGGCGCTTCTTGGCTGCCGCACGCACTAGCTCCCGCTTCGCCCACGGGTCGGGTCGCGCCACCTCCCCTGCGGCGCGCAGCAACCGTGCGCGCTGCTCGTCCGTAAGCTCGGCCAGCAGCGCGCGGCGTTCGCGCACTGCCTCCAGAAACTCGATGGCGACCTGGGCTTGCTCGCGTAGCGACTCCGCACTGGGCACGAGCTCCTCCGCGCTGGGCACGGGCTCGGCCAGCGCCTGCTGGGTCTCGTCTGGAATGGAACGGCTGGTCACGGCGGCCCGAGCATAGCCGCGTCCGCGCGCTCAGCTACTGGCCAGGATTTCCCGCTGTTTCAGGCGCTCGGCCCGGGCCGCGAGGCGCACCCGACGACGCTGTTCCATGAGCAGATAGCTGGCGCCAAACCCCATGGCCGCCGTCGCAGTGGCCACCACCAACACCCCGAAGAGAAACGCGATCACATGGCCGCGCGCGTCGTGCCAGAGCCGCGTCGAGATCTCACCGGCGTTCGTCAAAGTGAGCTTCTGTACCTCGGCGAGCAGATCGACCTGCACGGCGGCCGGACGCAAAAGAGGCAAGCCAACCCCGAAATAGGCCAGCGGATAGAAGAACAGGAACAGCGTCGGCGGGGTCGCGACGAAGGACGACACCAGCGCTGGCCCCTTGGGGACGCGCGCGATGTGAGCGGCCAACGCGGTGAGCGCCAGTGCGATGCCGAGCGTGGGCAGCACGGCGATCCAGATGCCGAGCGCCACCGACCAGGCCACGCGGCCGCTGTGACCGTGACGGGGCAACAGCCGATGCGCGTAATAGCGGAGCGTGCGGGAGAAACTGCGGCGCCTGGGTGCGCGCGCGCGGACGCGCGGGGAACTCATGGTGACGCCAGCCTAGCAGACGCCGGTCACAACGTGGCGCAGGCGACGAGACAGAGGCGCCCAGCCCACGCTCGCACTCAGCGCAAGACGTCGGCCAGCAGATTGATGGCGAGCGCGACGATGGTCGTGTTGTAAGCGAACGAGAGCACCGAGTGAGCGAGCACCCAGCGCCGAAACGACGAGCGTGAGACCCCCACGTCCGAAACCTGGAAGGTCATGCCCACGGTGAAGGAGAAGTACGCGAAGTCGAAGTCGTCTGGCTGCTCGCCACCCGGGAAGTCGAGGCCGCCGATGCCCCCGTCGTCATCGTAGTAGAGGTGGGCGTAGCGCAAGGTGAAGGCGGTGTGCGTCACCGCCCAGGCAGAGATCACGGCCCAGAAGGACAAAGCCGCCAGGAGCGCGCGATGCTCGGCGGGGGCCAACTCTGCGCTGTGCATGATCAACACGGCCGATACCAGGCCCACGATGCTCGCCAGCAGCACCAGGATCCACACGGCACGCCGTCCCGGGTCCTCCTCGGCTGCCCGCCCCTCCACCACCCCGGCATCTCCCGAGAAGACCCCGAACCAAACCAGGCTGAGGTGGAATACGGTGGCCACGTCCCAGCCGGCCACCGAGCGCAGCGGCGCGCCCCACTCGGGCGGACCGACCAACGCTGCGCACAGACCGGTCAGCGTGCAGATCAAGAGGCGCCCCACCGTGCTGCGCGGATCGAACCAGGCGAAGGGGGCAGGTTTGGGACCGCGTGGCGCGGGCACCGGCTCGTTGCTCACAGGGTCAGTCTGCCCAAACCCCGGCGCTCGATCCAATTCGTTCGGTCTCTCGTGCCGAGGCGGCAAGCCCCCGTGGGCCCTTCATTTTCGCGAGCGCTCTCGATACTGGCTCGACGGTCGCCGCGCTGCGATGCTTGGCCCATGGCAGGCAGTCTCGCGGACCGGCTTCATGGGCACCTCTACACCGTAGGGCCGCGCCTCATGGGGCGCATTTCTCCCCAGCCCGAGCCGCCGCACCGCGTGTGGAAACGGCGCGTGGTGGAGGCCGGGCGGGACGTCACGCTGTCGGGGCTCCTGAGCGAACCCGAGGCGCGAAGCGCGCGCTCGAACACACTGGCCATCGTGCTTCATGGTTGTGGCGGAAAACCGTCGAGTCACTACACCACGCAGCTCGCCTATCACCTCTATCAAGCCGGTCACACGGTGCTGCGCCTGGCCTGGCGCGGCTCCGACCTGGAGGGCGAGGACTTCTATCACGCGGGCCAAACCGCCGACCTGCACGCAGTGCTCGAGGATCCCGCGCTCGCTCATCATCAGCAGGTGTGGGCCATCGGTTTCTCACTCGGTGGCCACGCATGCCTGCACTTCGCGCACGAGTCCACCGACGCGCGCCTGGTGAAGGTGGCCGCCATCTGCCCGGTGCTGAACCTGATCCAGACGAATCACTTCATCGACAGCTCGCAAGCGGCTCTCTATCGAATCTACACGCTGCGAGGCCTGCGTGAGGGCTACGCCAAGGCCGCCGCCCGCGGACGCACGCCGACCGATCTCGCGGCGGTGTCGCGTGCCAACACCTTCCGTGCCTACGACGCGCTCACGGTGGTGCCTCGCTACGGTTTCACGTCGGTGGACGACTACTACACGCGCAGCTGCGTCTCCCGCATCGTCGATCGCATCACGCGACCCACGCTCATCCTCTCGGCGCGCCACGATCCCATGCTGCCCTGGCAGATCGCGGACGGCATGCGCGCGCGCTTCTCCTCGGCGATCACCTTCCGTTGGGCCGAGCGCGGCGGCCACTGCGCCTTTCCGAGCGACGTGGATCTGGGCCTCGACCAGGGCGGCAGCGGCTTCGAAGACCAGCTCCACCGCTGGCTACTCGGCGAGTGAGACCTCGTCGACCCTGCGCAGATAGCGCGTGGCGGGGTTCTCCCGACGCCAGATCACCGTGTCCATGAAGTAGTGGTGGATGTTCACGAAGGCGTAGAACGTGGCGAAATAGGGAGTCGGCCCCAGCGCCGCGCGCGTGTTCGCGCTGGGCAGGTTGCCGTCCATCGCCTGCGGTCCCCCACGAAACAAGAGCCAGCCCAGTGCGACCGCTGACACCGCGAGCCAGCCCAGGCGCACGGAGACAGGCTTCTCGAACCAGGGCGGGCCTTCCCTTTCCTGGGCCTCGGCGCGCTTGAGCAACCACACCATGTACAAGTACTGCAGCGAGTGCAGCGCAGGGATCGCATAGCGCACGAGGGGATCGAGGCTCGAATACACCGACCACAACCAGATGCTCGAGAGGTACGCCAGGAGCGGCGTGAGCGGGGGCAGCTGCCTCTGGCGGCGCCAGCGCGCGACGAGGGTCCAGCACAGCACCGCGAAGGTCGCCAGGAAGATCAGCTGGGTGACACGTTCGAGCCCGACGGGGTGCGCGAAGGTCACGTAGGGAACCCCCTTCTCTTCCAGGCTGCGTCCCGGGTCCGCCGGGCTCGCCCAGGCGTAAGCCCAGCCCGCATAGGCATGCGCGAGCAAGCTGGTGCGCTCTGCCGAACCGAAGAAGAACGAGCGCCGCGCCGCGAGCACGGTCAGCACGCCGAAGCCTTGCTTGACGTAGTGCCAGCCCACCAGCAGGAACATCAACTGGATCAAGAGCCCCAGGCTCCACACCGAGGGCGCGAGCAAGGCGTAAAGCCCCCATGCCGCGAGCACGAGCGGCACCAGCAGTCCCACGACCAGATAGCGGACCCGCTGGGCCCCGACGAACTCGGGCCCCATGCTGCGCGCACGAATCCCGCGGTAGAACAGGAGATAGGTCACCGCGAAATGCGGGTCGTTGATCACGTGGGCGGCCCAAAACATGGTGAACCCCACCATGAGTTCGGCCTCGTCGAGCCCGAAGGCACCCCGCAGCGCGTAGGAGAGCCCGAACAGGAACGGCGTGGCTCCCCCCACCAGCAGGAACTCCACCAGGTTCGCGGACCAGGGTCGTCTCTCCCGGGCCGCGAGTCCGGCATCCTCCAGGGTGGCCGACAGGCTCGTCATCGCCGAGCATGCTGCCTGAAGTCGGGCGGGCTTGCCAGCGTGAGCCGCCGGCCTCCAAATGGCCGAGCTCGCACGTGGCCTGGCTGTGACCAGGACCACGTACGAGCTCGTGAACCCAAGAGAGATGCGGTCAGAGACCGCACCGCTCATCGGCTTCTCAGCCAACCTCGTTGAGCACGTTGCCGATGTAGCTCAGCACGTCGCCCACGTGGGTGTTGGCAGCGATGAAGCTGGCAACGTTGATGTTGTTGCAGTTGACCGAGCCGTTGCCGATGTCGGCAAGGCCACCGGCCACGGACTCAAGAGCAGACTCTTCGACGGACACGAACTGGATGGCGTTCTTCATGGTGATTTCTCCTGATGCTTTTTAATGTCTTTGGGTTGTTTGCTTGATTTCAGTGACTTGATTCAGTGCAGTACTCAGAAACCTGGAACGACCTATTGGGTCGTCCGGAGCTCAGCAGAGCGGGCCTTCGCCGCCCACGGGGCAGCAGCTGCTCACGTCGTTGAGGATGTTCAGGATGTAGCTGCCGACGTCGCCCACCGAGGTGTTGGCGCTGAGGAAGCTAGCCACGTTGATGTTGTTGTGGTTCACCGAGCCGTTGCCGATGTCGGCAAGGCCGCCGGCCACGGACTCCAGCGCAGACTCTTCGACGGACACGAACTGGATGGCGTTCTTCATGATGATCTCTCCTGTGCGTTCTTTGATTCGAGCGTTGGTTATCGAGCGTTGAACTGCGGAAAACTTGGGCTCAGTCGGTGGGCTGAGCAGAGGAGCCGCAACCGCCGCCACAGCCGTGGACCTGATTGAGCACGTTGAGCAGCACGCTGGCGACGTCGCCGAGACCGGTGTTGATGGTCACGTTGCTGAGCACGTTGATGTTGTTGCCGTTGAGCGAGCCGTTGAGGACGTCGGCGAGGCCGCCGGACACGCTCTCGAGGGCCTGCTCATCGACGGACACGAACTGGATCTGCGTGGTCATGGTGATTGCTCCTGGTTGCTTGGGTGTTGGTTCTCGTGTGCGAGCTCGAGTCAGCCGGACCGCGAATCTGCTCGTCGTCCTCAGCGTCTCGTGACCAGGTGCTTGAGCAGGAGTCGTGCCGGGTCGCACACGAGGGCACGGCTTCGCACGCAGGCGAGCGACGAGTTCGATCGCATCGCGCGCACGTCAGCGCACGGTTCGGCACGGGTTCGCGCACTTGCACCGCGGCGGCGTTCCCAACTGCGTGCAGGCGGTTCGAGCGTTCGCCGGGCGCCGGGTCCGCGCGCGCACTTGCAGGGGGCCGCCGTTTGATGAAGCAGCTCACAGCCGGCGGCCCGTGAGGTCAAGGCGGTTGGCGGCGGAGCCGCTAGCCATGGCGACTAGCGAGGTGGCCGCCACTCGAGCCCAGGCCCCGAAGCCTCCCTCTAAACGCCGATCAAGTGAGGCACTTTGGCCTTGTTCAACGGGAGGCACGCGCCACTCCCGCCCGTCGCGGCGAAGCCGCGCCCCGGACCCACCCTCCGCGGGGTTCGTTGCGCTCACGAAATCCGTTGAGGTCTGGGCACCTTCGGCCCGGGTCTTCGACGAGAACTTGTCAGGGGTGCCATCCCCGCTCACTCTCGTGATTGGTGCCCGATCGGATCCTTCGCTTTTGTGCCGTGCTCGTCGCTCTTTCGGCTGCCTGTGGTGGCCCCCAGGCCGCTCCGAGCGGCCCGCAGCCCACGACCCGCAACCCGTCCCAGCCCGCCCCCACGCAAGCCGTGAGCCCCGGGGCGCAAGCCCCCTTGGCGGCGCGCCCGGACCTGCCGCCCGGCGAGCGCGCGCTGCTGATCGAGAATGGCGAGGAGCGCTGGGTCGACGCCAAGGCCGCCGAAGCCGCCGGCTACACGCTGGTGGACCTGAGTGACAACTGGACCCCGCTGATCTTCCGCGAAGAGCGCTCGGACACCGGGGAGCCACTGCCGAACCGCTACCGTCGCGTGTTCCTGGGCCTGGCCAACGATGAGCTCGACGGCGACGGCGTCCCGCTCGAGCCGGGCCGCAAGAACTACCTGGAACTCTACGGCATCTTCCCGTCGCTCTCGGTGCTGCGGGCGCGCTTCCTCGGCAGCGTCGACAGCACCTGCCACGATCAGGAGAGCGTCGACGTGCTGTCGGCGGTGGAGACCGTTTCCTACGTTGCTCCCAAGAACATCGAGAAGGAGGCGCGCAAGCTGGCCCGCGTGCAGGCCGAGCTCGACGCGGCGCTCAAGCGGGAGAAGCTCGCCAGCCTGGCGGAGCTCGCGCAGGCGGCCCCCCAACTCGTCCCCAAGATCGAGCTCGTCGAGAAGCGCGCTGCCGAGAAGCTCGCCATGGCCGCGGTGGAGCGCCGCCTCACCTGCGAAGGGCTCTTGAGTCCCACGAGCAAGCACAAGACCGGCATCTACGACGAGCCGATGCGGATCGCGGTGCGGCAGTTCCAGCAGAAGAACATGATCTACGAGGCCAACTTCCTGCGGCGTCAGACCGTGGACGCGCTGGCCCGACCTCCGCTCGACAATGACTACGACAGCCTGGTGCGCAGCATCCGCGAACGCGTGATCTCGGCCGCTGGCATCATCGAGGACGGCACGGGTGGCACGCCGAAGAACCCGGCGCTCGACCTCGCTGGCGAGTACACCAAGTTGACACTCGAGCAACTGGGCCTGAGCGACGCCCAAACCACGGTGGCCTTCTACAAGCGCCACGAGCCGCCCGAGTTCGAGACCTTGCGCGCGGCCATCAAGCTGCCAGCGCGGCCCGAGTACTACTCGGATCACATGGAGCTCTCCATCGTGGTCGACCGCGGGGACGTCTGGTACGACCTCCCGTTCGACGCCGCCGGCAATTTCAAGCTGCCCGTCCGCAAGCGCTACCCGTCGCTCTCGCTGATGATGACCTACGGAGGCAAGACCTTCCCGCTCGCGCGCTGGCGCAGCACCATCGGTGGTTGGCGCGCGGAGCAGGCCAGCGATGGCTACGAATACTTCCGCTACAAGATGTCCGACGTGGGCCCGCGTGTGATCCGCCAGGTCGTCTCGGGTCCGGTCTGGATCGCCCCGGCGTCCACCCCCATCCGCACCCTGGTGAAGAACAAGACGGTGAACCACGCCATGACCAAGGTGGTGAACTACGACGAGCTCGGGCCAGGCTTCCTGTCGGCGTACGGCGTGGTGGCCGGTTACTTCGTGACGCCCGGGCTCAACGGCCGCCCCGACTTCGACAACGGCGTGCGCGCCCACGGCTCGTCGGATTACCTCTCCATCTACAGCCCGAACGGCTTCTCGCACGGCTGCCACCGGTTGCCCAACCACATCGCGGTCCGCCTCTACTCGTTCATCCTGGGGCATCGCAAGCGCGTGGTCGCGGGCGACCAACCGCTCGGTTTCTCGCGCCAATTCCTGTCGGGCGAGACCGTCTACGAGATGCGCATTCCCTCGCGCGGCTACGCCTACTACCTCGACCCGCCGCTCCCCGTGGAGGTGCTCGAAGGGACCATCAAGGGCGACCAGAAAAAGCCGATCATCGGCTACATCCCCAAGCCCAACGAACGCTACCCGGGCCCGCCGCCCCCTGCCCCGGATAGTCCCGAAGCCAAGGCCGGCGGAGGCGGTGAAGAATGAACCTGCTCTCCTTCAAGACACGAGCCCTCTGCTTCGGCGTGGCCGGGGTGTGCGCGCTCTCGGGCCTGCTCTTGATGCGCCCGAGCAACGTAGCTGCCACGCCCCCGAGCTCGCCCGCTCCAGCGCAGCTGCAGGCGCTGCAGACGCCGCCTATGGGCACCGGCGTGGACGCCGGCACCGAGTCCCAGTCGGCGACCACGGCCACCATCAGCTTCGCGACCTCGCCGCCCGTGACCGCCATGGTGTTCTGGGGCAAGAAGAACATCGGCAAGATCACCGCGAGCAAGCCGCTCGTGATCGTGAGGCCCCGAGACAGCGGCCCGCTCGACGTGATCGTGCGCACCAAGAACTATCTCCCGGTGCAGACCCGTGCCCACACGTTCTCGGACCAGCGCGTGGTCGTGAAGCTCACGCCACCGGACAAGATGAACGAGCTGCTCGGCTACAAGGCGCCGCTCGACGCGGGCGTGGCGATGGAGCAGGAGGTTGCCCTCGAGGCCATGGCCGATGGAGGCGTCGCGGCCCCCGCGGCTACGCCGACCTTCCAGGTCGTTCCAAGCGCCCCGGTGCAGACGCCGCTCCTGAGCCCATAACCTCCCTCCCTGGATGGTCGTGGTCGCTCAGCCAGCTACGACCACGACCACGACCAACGGAATCGGGGCCTAGCGGCGGCGCGGCGCGCTGACGAGGATGCGGATGGCGGCGGCGGCCTTGTCGACGCCCGACTCGCGCTCGGCGGGCACGTCCCCGTACAAGAAGGCCTCGCCAATGCGCACGATGACGTAGGACAGCGTGTCCACGTCGAGCTCGGGCTCGATTTCGCCGGCCGCCTCGAGCTCCCCCAACCAAACGCGATGGATGTCGATGCAGCGCCGTTGCACCGGGCTCGAGTTGGAGGTGAGCACACGGATGGCAAACTCGGGGTCCTGCGCGATGAAGCGCCTGAGCGGCTCGAACTGCACCAGCCGCAACATCACGTGGCGCGCCACTGCGGCCACTCCCTCGGCCCCCTTGCCCTCGATCTTGCGGCGGGCGCGCTCCATCTCCTGGACGTAGCTGGCGGACAGGATTTCCCCGTAGAGTTGCTCCCGACTGCCGACCCAGCGGAACAAGGTGGCCCGTCCCACGCCCAGCTCCTTGGCGAGCCGACCGATGTCGAGCCGCTCGCCTGCCAGCCACTTGCTGCGCGAGAGGGCGAAGAGGTCGAGGGGCGTGACACGCGCGGAGCGACGCTGGTTGCGCAGCGTGCGCGCGAGCGGAGTGGCCTCGGATGCCTCGGGGGATGGAACGGAAGCGAGTCGAGGGCGCTCGGGCTGAGCGGGCTCCGGGTCCTGCCGACGCGGGCGGCCGGGCGCCGGCTCCCTACGGGCTGCGTGAGTCGTTTTCTTACTGCGATTCGCCACTACAAAACCTCGTCGGCTCGCTCGGTCCGCGCCCGGCACGCATTCAGCCCGCAAAAAGCCAGCAGCACTGTTGATCTGGGTGCCCCGGTCTACGCACGCCGTCAAGTCATTATTGCAATTCGAACCAATATGATTCATTTCTCCCTTATGACTCATCCGGTCCTTTCACGCGTGGATCGGGCCCTCGGGCCGCGCATGCTGCTGGTGACGCCGGAGGACGAGGCGCCCGAGCTGTTGGTCTCGCGAACCCTGCTCCAACCCTTCGGCGAGCTCGCGCGGCTCGGACCGGAGTCTGGCATCGGCTCGCGCGTCCCGTTGAGCGCGATCAATCGTTGGCTCGAGGACCTCGACTGCGAAGCTGGCCTGCGAGCGCTCGAACGCTTCGAGGTAGGCACTGGGGATGTCACGGAATATCTCGCAGCCTCTTCTGCTTCATGGGGAGAGGCCCTCGAAGTCATCATCCGCTACGCCCGACTGCTCTCCGACGCGGCAGATTTCTGCCTGCACGAGCACGCCGAGCGCGCTGTGTTCGAGCTGCGCACCCGGGCCCGCATCGGCCGCCCGCTGGGCGACTTCCAGGTGGGTCTGTTGGCGCTCGCCGCGCGCAGCTGGCTCGGCCATCTGCAGAGCTTCGAGTTCTGGTTCGCGCATCCGCGCCCACACGACCTGGGCGACTACACGCGCATCTTCGGCCTCTCGCCCTTGCGCTTCGACGCGCCCTGCGATGCGGTCGTGTTCGACCGGGCGCTGCTCAAGACGCCGCTCAAGGAGTCGAATCAGCGCCTTCACGCGGTGCTCCGCCGCCACGCCGACAGCCTGCTCTCCGAGCTGCCACCGCTCGACCTTTTGACGGGTCGCGTGCGCGAGCTGGTGCTGCAGCTGTTGCCCGTGGGCAAGAGCGACGTGAGGTACGCCGCCGAGCGGCTCAACATGAGCCGACGCACCCTGGCGCGACGCTTGAAGACCGAGGGGGCGAGCTATCGCGAGGTGGTGGAAGAGGCGCGCCACACACTGGCCCGACGCTACCTCGCGCTGCCGAACCTCGACGTGAAGGAGATCGCCTTCCTGCTGGGATACTCCGAGACCGCGGCGTTCTCGCGCGCGTTCCGCCGCTGGGCCGGTCAGAGTCCGCTGCAATACCGCGAGAGCCACATGAAGACCCCGCGCGTGGCAGCGGGACGCTGACGAACTCAGCGCCCGGCGAGCAGGGCTTCGATCAGGATGCGCAGGCTCGGCGCGGCGAAGCCGGCGGTCTTGCGCGGCGCGAAGGCCCCCAGCACCAGCGCTCCGATGACGAAGGCCAGCACCGCCCCCGCCTGCGACTCGTCGAGTCGGCCCTCCGAACGCTCCTGGATACTGCCGATCTCGGCGTCGAGGATGCGCCGCACCCGAGCGAACAGGCTCGGGTTGCGCACCGCCTCGGACAGCACGCCCACCCAACAGCGGGCCGAGGTGACGTCGGCGCGCTCGTCGAGCTTGAGCGCTCCGTCGGCGTAGGCGTACAGCCTGCCTGCCTCGGCTTCGTAGCCGCGCACACGCCCTCGGAAGCCAGCCACCAGATTCTCCAGCAGCGCCGAGAGCAGCTCCTCCTTGTTGGCGAAGTGATGGTGAATGAGCCCGGGCGCATAGCCGGCGCGCTCGGCCACGGCGGCCATGGTGGCCCCTGCATAGCCACTCTCCGCCAGGGTCCGTGCGAAGGCCGAAAGGATCTCCGCGCGCCGCTCGAGACGATTGCTCGGTCTGCCCATAGATTGGTTGAGTAACCAATTTAATGGCTACAGGCTAGTCCCATGCAGACGCGCTCTCACGGCCTCGACCTCCCGCGCTTCGCCCGTGCCTGGCGGGCCCTCGGCGCAGAATCTACGCGCGAAATCCCCCAGGCCGCGGAGATCCTGACCGCCCACTACGCGCACCCCGCGCGCGCCTATCACAACGCGGAGCACATCGGCGAGTGCCTGGCCTGGTTCGACCGGGTGAGCACGCAGCTCGAGCGTCCCACCGAACTCGAGGTCGCGCTGGTATTCCACGACGCCATCTATGACCCCTGCGCCCGCGACAACGAGGCGCAGAGCCGCGCTCTGTTCGAGCAGCTCGCCCGCGAGGCCGGCCTGCCCGACACCAGCAGCGCGCGCATCGGGGCGCTGATCTCCGCGACGGAGCGGCACGCGGCCAGCTCGCACGACGCCGCCTTCATGGTGGACATCGATCTTGCGATCTTGGGCGCGGAGCCGGAGCGCTATGCCCGCTTCGAGCGCGACGTGCGAATGGAGTTTGCGTTCCTCGACGACGCCGGCTGGAGCGCTGGCCGCGCGCGTGTACTGCAAGGGTTCCTGGCGCGCGAGCGACTCTTCGAGACCCCGTTCTTCCGCGAACGCCTGGAACTACGCGCGCGCGCCAACTTGGCTCGCGCCCTGTCGGCTCTTGGAGCCTAGGAGGCAACTGGGCTTGCTGGGGCAAACGGCGATGCCTTGCGCCCTCACGGGCCCAAGGCACCAAAGAACTACTCGCGCGTCTGCAGGAGCTTCCAGGCTTCGACAACCTCGCGGTGATCGCGGCGCTGGGATCCACGTCGCACGCGCGCTTCGTGGTTTGGCAGCGTGACGCTGCCGCCAACTGCTAGCGGAGCCAGCAGACGGCGCGATCGACCATCGATGCGGCGTAGCAGAGCGCCTGCGCGATGTCGTCGTCTTCGAGCTGTGGGTACTCGCGCTTGAGCACCGCGCGGTCCGGTTGTTCAGCCACCATCTCCACGACGCGCCTTACGGGAACGCCGAGGTTGCGGATGCAGGGCTGACCTCTCATGCAGGAAGGATCGGTCGTAATGCGGTCGAACTGCATGGCGGGCACCATAACACGAGCGTTTGGTGGTCGTGCAATTTGCCCACATCCTGCGCAATCGAATCGGCCCAAACATGGCCAGTTCACATGACCCTGATGGATCTCGAGCGATGCGAGAAATACAGAAGAAATGCCAGCGGATGTAGGTCTCACGCCTCCACGAATAGGGACATTGCTCACGCTGCTCAGTCAGCACGAAAAATTGTCGGACGATCAGGGCGCTTCGCGAACTCTGTGAGGTGTTGCGCGATGGCACTGCGCAGCTCGGTGAGCTTGGGCGTTGCTCCGCCGCCCGAGGCGACGGTGGCCTCGAGGTAGGGATGCAGCCACGTCACGGCGGGCTCGATCTGACCGAACACTTTGGTCGGATGCGGCGGCGGCACCAGCATCGTGAGTCCTGTGAGGATGCTGCGCTGCACCGAGGCCATCAGCCCCTCGGCCAAGATCACAGTGGCCGAGGCGTTGCGGCGCGACTCGCCGAGCTTGATCAAGCGCGCCATGCGCGAGCGTTCTTCGTGGCTCATGCGCGCGTCGCTCGGATGGATCACGACCAGCTCGACGAGCTTGTCCTGGCGCTGCATGAGCCAGCGCTCGGCGAGTGCCTGCATGCGGTCCATCTCCTCGAGCGAGACGTAGCCTTCGAAGAGATGCACGCCGAAGTTGCCCAGCACCGAGGTCCAGGCGGTAGGAAAGCGAATGACCGGCTCCCAACCCATGCTCCGCAAGGATTACATGAATCGAGCGCGGTGCCCTACTTCACGATCTCGCAGTAGTCCGGGAAGCTGGCTGGCAATCCCTTGGTGGCGTAAGGCGACTTGGTGATCCCGAAGGGATGGTCCTTCATGAACTGCCAGGCTGCAGCTTGCAGGTCGGCTGGCGCCTCGCAGTGACCCTGGTCGTGCTTGCACTTGACCACGAACCCGCCCTTGCTGCGCACCAGGTCGCTGAGGTTGTTGCTGGTGGTCTCGAATGCGATCCCGACCATGTCCTTGGACGGATCGCCGTACATCAAGAGCACCGGGGCGACGTAGTTCGGGGCAGTGAAGCCGAACTTGGTGGTGAGACCGCCTGAGTTGGAGGTCATGGCCGCCAGGTAGTCGCCGTGCTGGATCTCCATCACGCCCGCCATCAAACCGCCCGCGCTGCAGCCGGTGGTGTAGATGCGCTTGGGATCGATGCCGTAGTTCTTGACGGCACACGCGACGATCAAATCGGCGTACGAGAAGTCGTGGGTGGTGAACCAGACCTTGCCGCCGGTCACGTCCTTGCCATCGCGCCCCGGGGCGGGATCAGCGGGATCATGGGGAGCCACGATCATGCCTCCCTGCGCGACGATGTCGTCCTGCACGCTTTTTGGCAGGAGCCCGCCAAAACCTGTACCGAGCTCCCAGTCCGGGCTGCTGCCCGTGCCGTGCCAGTAGATCAGCAGCGGCCCCTTGCCGTCCTTCGAGGGCGTACCCGCCACGATCTTGGTCTCGAGTCCCATGATGGTCTGCGTACCCGACTTCAGGGACGGGCAGGTCATGGAGGCAGCCGGGATCTTCGGTCCGGCGCCGGAGGGAACCGGTGTGTCGCCGTCGCCGTCGCCAGTGCCGCCGTCGCCGGTCACATCCCCGTCACCGTCGCCCGTGGTGTCGCCGTCGCCGTCGCCGTCGCCATCGCCGTCACCATCGCCGTCCCCGTCGCCATCGCCGTCGCCGTCGCCATCCCCGTCCCCGTCGCCTTCGTCACCATCGCCGCGGCCCTCCCCGGGTTGCGGCATCGCCGTGTCACCGCAAGCGGCCACCAGTAGTGCGAGAGCCAACAGAGATCGAAGCGTGCGCTGCATAGAGAACCTACCCCTGGTTACTGAGGGCAAGCTACTCGCGGAGAACCCGTGAAAGGAAGGCCCAAGCGGGTCATGAACCCTACTTTTTCCGAGAGTTTCTGCAAAAAGCCAGCCGCAGCATACCTCGCGCGGCAAGCTCCCCAGGAAGCCGTGAGGCGGCGCGTGAGCCCAGCTACGCTTCGTGGGTCAAGCTCCCCTCGATGACCCTGGAGCAACTGCTGGGCTTCGCCTTATCTCGCTCGCTTTTTCCCCCGACCACCCTGCGAGCCGCCATCGAGCGCCTGGGGTTCGTACAGGCCGACCCGATCCGCGCCCCCGCCCGCGCCCAGGACCTGATGCTGCGCCAACGGGTGCGCGACTACCGCGCCGGAGATCTCGAGCGTCACTACGGGAAGCTGGGCATCGAAGAGGACTTCTTCGTGAACTACGGCTTCGTACCGCGCTCGGTGCACGCGCTGATGCACCCCCGCAAGGCGCGCACGCCCTGGAGCGCAGTCACGAGTCGGCGCGCGAAGGCCTTGCTGGCGTTCGTCGGAAAGCACGGCGAGGTTCACCCGCGCGAGGTGGACGCGCACTTCGCGCACGGCACGGTGACGAACTACTGGGGCGGCAGCTCCAGCGCGACCACCCACTTGCTCGATGCCATGCACTACCGCGGACTCTTGCGGGTGGTGCGCAGGGAGCGGGGCGTACGCATCTACGGCCTGCGCACGCAGAGCACGGCGCTGTCGGTGGCGACCCAGCGCGCCAATTTGGATGCCTTGATCGACGTGATCGTGTCGACCTATGCGCCGCTGCCCGCTCGCAGCTTGAACGCGCTCCTCGCGCGTATGCGCTACGCCACGCCTCAGTGGGTGGGTCAACTCAAGGCCGCCATCGATCGGGCCAAGCAGCGCTTGGCGCACGCCCACCTCGAGGGAGTCACATGGTATTGGCCCGCAGACGAGGACCCCGCCCGCGCGCCGGAGCAGAACTCGGACGAGAGCTTGCGCTTGCTGGCACCGTTCGATCCCGTGGTCTGGGATCGACGCCGGTTCGAGATCTTTTGGGGCTGGGACTATCGGTTCGAAGCTTATACGCCAGTCTCCAAACGGCGCTTCGGCTACTACGCTTTGCCGCTGCTCTGGCGCACACGTGTGATCGGTTGGGGCAATCTGGTCGCCCAGGGCGACGAGCTCGACGCCAGTTTTGGGTACGTTCGCGGCAGCGCGCCGCGGGATCGTGACTTCAAGCGAGAGCTCGAGCGCGAACTCGAACGGGTTCGCGGGTTCCTCACGCCACGCTGATCGCACCGATGCCTCCCCCGTGAGAGGCGCTCGCGTTCGGCTGTGCTCGTCGCGTCCACCGCGCTGCTCGTCGGCACGGCCCGTGTATGCGGGCAGACCGGGTTCATTCGAACACATCGTTCGAACTCGGAATGGAGTACCGATGTCGAGCACACGACTCAGCACCCTCGCCATGTGTCTTCTCCTCGGAGCATGCGGCGACGACTCGAGCGGCGACAACAGCCAGGAGCAAGAGCCCAGCACGACGGGCGACGGGGATGGCGATGGCGGTGGCACGGGCATCGACGCGGGCACGGAACCCACCGTGGACGCCGGCACCACCCCACGAGACGCGGGAACGACTCGACCCGACGCTGGCGCGACGCGCGACGCGGGCACCCCTCCGCGTGCGGATGCCGGCACGCGCGACGCAGGGACGCCCACACGCGACGCAGGAGCCACGCCCGACGCGCCGACCTTCGCGCAGGTCTATGCGATCCTGAGCACGCAGTGCAGCCCGTGCCACACCGAGGCCGACAATGGCAACCTCGACATGTCGACGCGTGCCAAGGCCTTCACGAACTTGGTGGGAAAGGCGGCCGCGGGCCCCTCGTGCGCGGGCATGGGACGCGTGCGCGTGATCGCCGGCAACGCCGACGACAGCCTGCTCGTACACAAGCTCGAGGGCACGCAAGACTGCGGTAGTCGCATGCCGCGCAACCGTACGCCGTTGCCCGCGGCGTCCATCGATCGCATCCGGGCCTGGATCGACGCCGGGGCCAAGAACAACTGAGCGGACGCAACGGGCTCGCGCAAGCTTGTAAGAAGGCTTGGTTTGTGACCCGATCCTCCACGCTCGGCATACGAACGAATGCCCTGCCAGGCACTTACCTGGCTGCGTTGTGGGGGATGATGCGACAGACGACACCAAGTTTGAGGTCAGCGCTCTGGTTCGGGGCGCTTGTGGCGCTGGGTTGTGGAGATGACGCTGGAGATCCGGGAGCGCTGCGTACCTCGGACGGCGGAGCTCAGGATTCGGGCCAACACCCTGGAGATGGCGATTCCACGGCGGGTGATGGCGACTCCGTCGTCGATGTGATGAACCCGCTGACCAACCCTGCCGATGGTCCGCCCGCAGGCAATCCCCAGGGCAAGTGTCCGGTGCCCAGCGGTGCCGGTCTCGAGGACAGCTCGAAACCCACCACGGTGGTGGGCAGCGGCACACCCGCCAGCTGCACGGGGGATGCGTTCATCAGCGCCGTGGCGAGCGGCGGCGTGATCACCTTCAACTGCGGTCCGAGTCCCGCGACCATCACCCTCGATCGACCGGCCAAGGTCTTCAACGACAAGGGGCCGAAGGTCGTGATCGACGGCGGCGGGCTCGTCACCCTGAGCGGGGGCGGCAAGACGCGCATCCTCTACATGAACACCTGCGACAAGAACCAGGTCTGGACCACCTCGACCTGTCAGAACCAGGATCATCCCCAGCTGACGGTGCAGAACATCACCTTCGTGGACGGCAACTCGAAGACCGAGAAGGAGTTCGACGGCGGCGGCGCCATCTGGTCACGGGGTGGACGCTTGAAGGTGGTGAACGCGCGCTTCTTCCACAACGAGTGCGCGAGCACGGGTCCCGACGTGGGCGGCGGCGCCATTCGCGCGTTCGACCAGTACAACCAACAACCCATCTACGTGGTCAACAGCACCTTCGGCGGCAGCGCGGAGCTCGGCAACGTGGGCTCCAACGGCGGCGCCCTGAGCAGCATCGGCGTGTCGTGGAGCGTGCTCAACAGCTCGTTCAGCTACAACCAGGCCATCGGTAACGGCGGCAACCCCGCAGAAGCGGGCACGCCGGGCGGCGGCAGCGGCGGCGCCATCTACAACGATGGGAACAAGATGACGCTCTCCCTGTGCGGCGTGGACATCGAGCACAACGAGGTCAAAGCCTACGGCAGCGCCATTTTCTTCGTGAGCAACAATCACACGGGCAACATCGAGATCAAGGACTCCACCATCACCGGCAACGTGGGTGGCTCCTGGTACCCGAAGTACCCTCAGATCTCGCACCACGAGGATACCCCCGTGAACGTGACCAACTCCGTGATCAAGTAAGGCTATCGCTCGATACACCCACCCCAAGTGGACACCATCTTGTCGGCTACCTGACCAGCGAGCTCCTGGGAGCCCTGACCGTGGCCGATGTACAAGACGACCCACGAGGGCAACGAACAGCGCAGGTTGGGCACGACGTGCATCTCCGGATCCACGGGCTCCACGCAGGCGTAGACCGATGCCGAGCCACGCTCGAACACACCTTGATAGAGGTGGTCTTGCCAAAGCCCGCCTTGCGACACGACGAACTCGCGCAACGTGGGGCGATCGATCTCGGAAGGAGTGAGGACGAGTTGGCTATCCATGGCTGACGCTCCGCGGTGGTGCTCCCTGTGTTACCGAAGCAAAGGAACCGGTATTGTAGATTTCAGCACTGTGCGCGCCTGAAGCGCAGTCGAGGGCCCTCGAGCAGCTCGAACCTTGATGAGCATTCGCACTAGGTCCCAACCCAGCGCGAGACCATGCCGAGCATCTGATACAGCTTCTGCTCTCGACCCGGCAGTGCGCTCTGCCCCGACGCGTCCGCGCCGATCGGGCTGAATGCTTGACGACGTTCGATGAACTTGACCGGCGGATGCCCCACCAGATCGCGGAATTCGTGGATCATGTGGGCCTGATCGGCGTACCCGCTGCGCACCGCAAGCTCGGCCCAATCGAGGACGCTAGGGTCGGCCATGCGCGCGATGGTGGCGCGGATGCGGGCGACGCGCGCCTGTTGCTTGGGAGTCAGCCCGACACCTTGGTCGAACTTCTGCAGCAGAGCTCGCTGTGAGTACCCGGAGCGCTCAATGATTTCACTCACACGGAGGCGCCCTCCGCTCTGCTCGATGAGATTCGAAGCGGCCACGGCGACGGGGTCGTAGCCCAGTCCCCGCTGCACGCGGCGTGCGAGCTCCTGCTGGAAGATCGTCACGCGCTCGCGGGTGCTCGGCGCCTCGGCCATGCGCTCGGCGATCAGGTCGGCGTCGCGCCCCCAGATTTCCGTGAGCGAGAGGGTGCTGTCGCGAACTTCTTTGGCGGGTACACCGAGCAACGCCCCCAGCCCGCCCGCGCGCACCTTCACGGCCACCATCTCGCCGCACTCGCCCAGGGTACCGAAGGACTTCGAGTGCGGTCCCTCGCAGAACAATCCCGTCGCGGTGCGCGCGCTGCTGTTGCGCCGCACGTCGGCTGCGTAATAGAGCGTGGTGCGCGCGTTGGGGACCCGCTGGACCTGCTGCCCGTTGCGGTAGCGATAGTCCGGCAGCACGAGCCCGAAGTCGAGGATGGAGCTCAGGGCACGCAGCGGGCGGAAGAAGCCGCGCGCCGACTGGCCCTCGCTCATGAGTCCCCCCTCAATCACTTCTTACTTTGTACACCAAAGCAGGGCTTCACTTCAGGTCTTCGCAGAGCTGAAGCGAGTTCCTCAGGTGCTCCGAAGCTCTTGCCGCATGACCGTCCGGCCAAGCTACGGGGCGGCAGCCTGCCCGCAAGGGCACCGAGCCCCGCCGAACGTGGGCCCTCGGAGCGAAAATTCCACACTTCTGCCGCGCGCCCGCCAAGGATGGCCGTCCGGCGGGCATAGAGTCGCATGAACCGCATTTCCGATTTCGGTCCTCTTTCGAGCTTCACTTACTGCCTGCACCGTGGTTCAGGGGCGACCTCCCTGGCCCTGATGTTGGCCGCCCTACTCTCCGCGTGCTCCGCGACTCCAGCCAACCAGGGTTCGACCCCCGGACTCGACGGCGGCAACGGGGACGGCGACGGGGATGGGGATGGCGACGGCGACGGGGATGGCGACGAGGATTCCTGCAAGGCGGGCGAGACCGACTCCTGCCTGTGCACCAATGGCACCGATATCGGCACGCGCGGCTGCGTGGACGGCAAGTTCGGGGGAGCGTGCACCAACTGCATGACTCCCGTGAATGGCTTGCCCTGTCAGCCCGGGCGCTACACCGGCGAGTTCGTCATCCTCAAGTACCTCCCGCGCGCGGCTAGCCTGTGCGGCTTCTACGCGGCCTTCGGCGGCAGCGGCATGGGCACCTTCCAGTTCACCCTGGGCAGCGGCGCCCCGGGCTCGGAGTTCATCGATGTGGTGGCCACCGAGAGCTGCCTCGAGCTGATCACCTCGGGCGCGGCCGACGGTGGACTCCAGGCGCCCGATGCAGGGGCTGAGATCAATGGGGAGATCGCAGACGCGGGCGGGAACAAGACCATGGGGGCGCAGACGCTCGGCCTCGAGGGCACGGTGGACTGCGCCACGGGCGAGCTCAAGGGCATCCTCAAGGGCACCTACTATGCTCCGCTGAGCGTGTGTGGCGGCTTCACGGGGAGTCCCGAGGAGGAGTACTACTCGATCAAGGGCACGCTCACGGCCAAGTACAACCCAACCACGCAGACCTTCGACGACGGCTACATCGATCTGCAGGAGCCGATGAACGACCTCTTCTGGGCGCTCCCAGTCGGCGACCGCTTCGGCGGTGACGGCACGTGGCACGGCAAGCTGGACCCGCAAGCGCCCGCACCCGAGAAAAAGGACGCTTGCTACGACACGGCCCACTGGAAGGACTTCATGCTGGTGCCGCGGACCAAGCCTGCCACGCCCTGAAGGCCCCGGGACCTGGACTTGAGGGCTGTTCGGGGCCACCTTCTCCTCTCGTTTCGGAGGGGGACCTGCCCATGCACGATGAAGAAGAGACGCCAGCGCAAATCCCGATGCCGGTCGTGGTGGAAACCACTCACAAGGGCGAGCGCACCTGGGACGTCTACAGTCGGTTACTCAAGGATCGCATCGTGTTCCTGGGCACCCAGGTGAACGACACCGTGGCCAACTTGATCATCGCGCAGCTCCTGTTCTTGGAGAGCGATGATCCCGACAAAGAGGTCACGATCTACATCAACAGTCCGGGCGGCTCCATCACGGCGGGGCTCGCGATCTACGACACCATGCAATACGTGCGCTGCCCGGTAGCCACGGTGGTGGTGGGTCAGGCTGCCTCGATGGGCGCTCTGCTCCTGTGTGCCGGCGCGGCCGGGCGGAGGCGCGCGGTGCCCAATGCCCGCGTGATGATCCACCAGCCCCTGGGCGGCTATCAGGGACAGCAGACGGACATCGAGATCCATGCTCGCGAGATCCTCGACGTGCGCAGGCGCGTCAACGAGATCATGGCGCACCACACCGGTCAGAGCGTGGACAAGGTCAAGGTCGACACCGAGCGCGATCGCTTCCTCAGCGCCGAGGAAGCCAAGGCCTACGGGCTCATCGACCAGGTGATCTTCCCGCAGGACCTGAAGGCAAAGCGCTAAGGCCTCCGCACACAGTTGGTCGACCGACGCTTGCTCGTCGTGAGCATCGTGGTGGACGTGAACCTTGACGGCGACGGTGTGCGGCTACGCCCTCGCGGTTGCCGTTCAGACGCCTTGCGCTCACGCACGCCGTCGCCGCTCATGTCCACGTCGCCGACCAAGTCCAGGACAAGGAGCAAGTCAGCTGCCTGTTAGGGCAACCACTCCTGCCCCGTCTCGCAGTCCACGTGGCGCAGTGAGAGCTTGCCTGCTTTGACCTCGAGCATGCCGAACAGGATCGGCAGGTGCATGCGGCGCGGGCCGATGGAGCCGGGATTGAACACGGTGAGGCCGCGGTCGCGCCCGATGAAGGGCACGTGGGAGTGGCCGCACACGATGAGCTTGGCTCCCTGATCGTGCGCGAGCTTGGCCGCGTCGGCGCGGATCTTGGGTCCGTAGACCGCGATGTGCATCAGCAGCAGCTTGAGTGCGCTCTGGCCTGCCGATTGGATGTCGATGGTGATGACTTCCGGCAAGTCCCTGGCGCGCTCGTCGATGTTGCCGCGCACGGCGATCACGGGCGCGAACTTGCCGAGTCCGTCGAGCACGCCGAGGTCGCCGATGTCACCTGCATGAAGGATGGCGTCGGGGGCCATGGCCGTGAGGTGTTCGGCCGTCTTGGGGTGCGGGTGACTGTGGGTATCCGCGACGATGGCGATCTTGATTTCACCCTGGGCATCCAGGGTGAGCGTGGCCTCTCCCTGCGAGAGCACGGCCGTCCTGCTTTTCTTCTGCACACGCACCCACCTCTTATGCCGCAGATCCTGCGTGAAGTCCGCTCCGCGAGAACGTAGGCAGCGGATTTTTCTCAGATCGCGCCGCACGCAATGGGCCTCGATTCGCGCGCACTGGCGCATTGTGGTCGAATTTCCGTTTGGGGCTGGCTTATGGTGCTCCCTCAGTCGGGAGGATCAGCATGAAGCGGAGACAGTTCGTTACGAGCACGACCACGACTCTTCTCTTGAGCCCACTGCTCGCCAGCCTGGTCGCGTGCGGCGATGACGAACCCGAGAGTCCGGGAACCAACCTGGACGCCGGCAAGCATGGGGACGGTGATGGCGACGGCGACGGCGACGGCGATGGGGACGGCGACGGTGACGTGACCGCGGGAGATGGAGACGCGGACAAGGACGCCGGAGCCACCGGCGGCGGAAACCACGATGCGGGCACGCATCCTTCCGACGCGGGCACGTCGGGCACACCGAAGTGCGCGAACGGCGCCAAGGACACGATGGTCAGCGATCAACACACGGGCAGTTATGCTCACCACGTGACGATCCCCAAGGCCGACTTGAGCGCCAGCGGCAGCAAGACCTACACGTCCACGGGCTCGGCCCACACCCACAAGATCACGCTGACCGCAGCGCAGCTCGCCATGCTCGCCGCGGGCAAGAGCGTGACGGTCACCTCCACGAAGGACATGGGCGTCGACCTCCACGACCACATGTTCACCGTGTCCTGCGCCTGAGCGCGCGCTCGGAGCTCACATCACGGGGTGGAGCAAGATCACCGTGGGCGTCCAGATCAAATGGGAGATCAGCGGCGCCAACACCGAGTCGGTGAGCTTTCGCTCCACGGTCCAGATCAATCCGCACACGGCCGCGATGGCGCCCAGCACCCAGGCCCCCGTGCCGAGCTGCGCCAGGGCGTAACTGCCGATGCACACGCTCCACGCAACGGCCAGCGAGGTCTTGCGCTCGAGGGCCTCGAGCAAGGCGCCGCGCCAGAGCAGCTCCTCGGCCACGATGATCACGCAAACCCACGCGAGCTCCACGTGCAATGGAGCCGTGGACGCGGAGCGGTAGAGCGCGCTCACTTGTTGCTCGAGCCCCGGGATCAAGCCCGCTGCCAGTCGGTACGCGGGATAGGTCGCGAGCGTCATCGCCAGGCCCACCAACAGCCCCACCACGACCACGCGCGTGCTCGGCGCGAGCCAACGGGCGATCGCGTGGGGACGCAGCAGCCACAGCACCGTGCTCACAGCGAGCGCGTACGGGCCGAGTACCGAGTACATGTCGGCGCCGCCGAACTGACGCATCAACAGGAACCACACGCTCACCAGGCCTGCCAAGACCCAGCGCATGCGCCTGCCGGCGCGCCGGGAGCGCGTGCTCGAGTGCGCCGAGTGCGCTGCGGAGGGTGTTCCTTGCATGGTCGAGCGTCACGGGTGTGCGCGGTGGCGTGCGCGGGCTTGCAAGCCGCCTATGCGGTGAGCGATGGACTCCCCGAGCTGAGCCTTGAGCGAGATGGGCCCTTGTTCCTCGCTCAGTGCGCGCCGTACGGCCTCGTCGAAGGAAAGTCGACGGTACTCCGGGAACAGTTCCCATAGCCCCTGGTCGGGTGCGACGAGATCGTGGGTGAGCCCCTGCACGAGCTGTGAAGCCACGCGGCTGTCGGCGCGCGTGACCCATTGGATCCAGAAGCTCGACAGCTTGGGGGTCAAGAAGGGCACGCCGAGCATGGACGGTGAGAGGCCCATGCATTGCGCCGTGCGCTCGAGGATCTGACGGCCAGACATCACCTCGGGGCCGGGCAGCGCGAGCACCTGGCTGGCTGGCAAAGGCAAGGAGAGCGCATAAGCCAACGCGTTGGCGACGTCGCGGATGGCGATCGGCTCCGTGCGAGTCTCGAGCCAGCGCGGCAGCACCATCAAGGGCAAGCGCGCTGCCAAGTCGCGCACCATGCGGAAGCTCTCGCTGCCCGCGCCGATGATCATCGAGGCCTGCAGCTCCAGCGTCGGCACGGGACCCCGGCGCAGGATCTCGCCCGTGTTCAAGCGACTGCGCAAGTGGAGCGACGGCTCGCCACGCGGACGCGGCCCTCCGAGGTAAACGATGCGCTCGACGCCCGCGTCCCTGGCCGCCATGCGGAACGTCTCGGCCTGACGTGCCTCCACCTGGGCGTAGTCTTGGTAGTCGGCCATACCATGCACCAGGTAGAAGGCAGCGCTGCAGCCCTCCAGGGCGCGCCGCACGGACGCCGCGTCCAGCAGATCGACGCGCACCAACTCGGTGTCCGTGAGCTGGCGTCGCGCACGCTCCGGGTCACGCGTGGCGCCCACCACCTCGTAGCCCGCGCTCGCAAGGTGCGATCGCAAATGGCCGCCCACGAAGCCCGTGATGCCAGTGACCAGGATTCTCGCGTCCTGCTGCATGGAAACCTCGCGTCCTGCGCAGACCGTGTCGGTCTGACGAGCCTTACGCTCGAAACAAGCCTGCAAGTCGGGGGCCAGCTCGCGCGGCCTCTCGGACACGTGCGGGCACCGCGTGCCGCGGGACCTAAGTCCGCTCGAAGAGGCGGTTTTGCTCGAGCCAGACGAGTTTCTGCCGCCTCCTACCGGGTCGAAGCCGCGGGCGTTCAGGTCGCAGCCGGCTCGCACGAATGCCTCGCCTCGCGCGCTTGCCGCACTGGAGACGACGCCGCGCCGGCTGGACGCGCACTGGGCTCACTTGGTGGACAGCGGGTGCTGTCGAAAGAAACTCCAGATCACTTCGCTGGCGGAGAAGGTGGTGCTCTGGGGGCCATTGGCCGGGCACTCCACGAGCCCTGCCGGCGGATCGCCGCCGGGCCAGCTGTGGCCGCCACCTGTGATGGAGCACAACGTCACGTCGGCTCCGAAGACACATCCCCCGTAGGTCTCGCAGCTGCCGTCGCCCTGCTGGAAGGTGACGGTCTTGGCGCTGCTGCAGCCGTTGCGCAGACGCCAGGCCTCCATGGTGGCGGGGACAGACGGAAACGCCACGCCCGCCGGCCCGCAGCCCTCGCCGCCGTCGTAGGGCACGTGGCCGTCGGCGGTGCCGTGAATCTGCAGGACCGCGAGCGGGCGCTTGGGCACGCAGGACGCCGTCATGTTGGTGCCGGACACGGGGGCTATCGCGGCGATACGGTCCGAGAGCTCACACGCCAAGCGGTGGGACATGATGCCGCCGTTCGACATGCCGGCCGCGAAGATGCGCTGGCGATCGATGCACAGAGTCTGCTCCAGATGATCGAGCAACGCGGCTACGAAGCCCACGTCGTCGACGTCTTCGCTCACCGCCGAGCCACAGCAGCCTCCGCCGTTCCAGGTCTTGATGGCCCCGGTACCGTCGGGGTAGACGCTGAGGAAACTCTCACGGTCCGCCACCGCGTCCATGCGCGCCGAGTTCAGCTCGAACTGCCGGCCGCTGCCGCCGCCGCCGTGCAGCATCACCACCAGCGCCGCCGGTCGGTCGGCCCGATAGCCAGGTGGCACGTGCACGCGAAAGCTGCGAGCGAGCCCGTCGTGCTCGAGCTCTCCCATCTGGGTTCCCGCGGCGTAGGTCGGGGCCCCCTGCGCGTTGCAGCCTGCGCTGCTCTGTGGGGCGGCGCTGCCTTCGTCGTCGCCGTCGTCGACCCCGGCGTCCAGCCCGCCACCCGCCACGGGCAGCAGCGGCTCGCGCGCGTCATCGCTCGAACACGCCGATGCCCATGCCCCTGCCACGAGTGCCGCGAAAAGGGGCGCGCCCCAGCTCCTGGCCACGATGTTACTCCTGCTTCAGATGAGCCGACCTCGTACGCCGAGACAGGCATCTGAGGCCATTGTAGCGTCGCGCGCGCGGCGGGCCCCTCCATTGGAGGACGAGCCGGCACCGACGCGCCAGGCGGACCCCAAGGACGAGCGCAGACGAAGGGGCGGAGCTAGGCCGCCTTGGCCTCGACGAAGCGCTTCTTGTAGGCCTCGATGAGCGAGCTGTCGTCCTGCTGCCAGGGATGGAAGTTCGGGTGGAAGTAGGCGAGCCAGGCGGGCGCCAAATCGTAGAGCTTCACCTTGCTACCCCAGACCTGCACCAGGCCCTTCAGCCAGATGCTCGGCTTGTCGGCGAGCCCGTCGCGCTTCAGCAAGTAGTACTGGAACCAGTGGGCCGTCGCGAAGAGCCCGATGGTGGTGAACAACAAGGCCATCACGCGCGGCAGGTAGTCTCCGTAGACCTCCTGATAGGCGTCGAACGCCACCGCCTTGTGCTCCATCTCCTCGATGGCGTGCCACAGCCACAGTGGCAGCACCTTCTCGTCGGCCAGCGCCTGCAGCTCGGGCTGCGTGAGCAACTTGTGTCCGAGGATGGCCGTCACGTGCTCCAGAGCCGCCGTCACGGCCAGCGACGTGCGCTTGTCACGCCGCGACTCGCGCTCCTTGATGCCCTCCTTGAGCCCCTGCTCGAGTTCCAGCACCGGATACCCGAACTTGGCGAGGGCGGTATTCAGGGCCGAGTGCTCCCGCGAGTGCAACGCCTCCTGCGCGAGGAAGCCCGTGATGTCCCGCCGCGTCTCCGGATTCTGCACCTGGTCACGCACGGCGCGCACGGCGTCCATGAACATGCGCTCGCCCGGAGGGAAGATCACGGAGAGCGCGTTCATGAAATGCGTGAGAAACGGATCGCCGTCGACCCAGTAGCGCGGGAGCCCGTCCTCCAAGCCGAAGGAGACGTTGCGCGGCTTCACGCTCACGGACTCGGGTTTCTTGGCGCGGGGGGTGAAGACGGCTCGAGGCATGCCGTGGTTCTACTACGGGCCCGCGTGAGCAGGGTTAGCGCAATGTGCCATCCGTTTAGCGGATACAGCCAAAGTGGCGCGCTGTGCGCAGCTTACGGGGCTCCCTGTGGCGAGCCAGCTAGGATGCTGGGGTGCTCCACACCTCCCGAAACGAAGTCAGTTTTTTGTGCCACGGCGAACGCATTCAGGCCTGGCACTACCCTGCCCAGTCCACGCGTCTAACCCAAGCCGGGGGTACGCCCGCCTTGGTGATGGCGCACGGGCTGTCGATGACCCGCGACAGCGGCCTTCCGCAGTACGCGGAGCGCTTTGCGGCCGCCGGCCTGCACGTGGTGGTGTTCGACTATCGCTGCTTCGGCGGCAGTGAGGGCACGCCGCGCGAGCTGGTCTCGGCGCACAAGCAGGTGCAGGACTACCACGCGGCCCTGGCCTTCACACGCGGCCTACCTGGCGTGGATACGGAACGCGTCGCGCTCTGGGGCACGTCCTACTCGGGCGGAGTCGCCACGCAATGCGCCTACGAGGATGCGCGCGTGCGCGCGCTGGTGTTGCAGGTGCCCAACCTCGACAACGCCGCCACTGCCGTGTTCATGGCCCTTCATCTGACGCGCACGGCGCCGCTGCGCGGACTCTGGCTGTGCGCGCAGGCCGTGCGCGACACGGCCGCGGCGCTGTTCGGTACCTCGCCGGTGTACGTGAGGGCCATGGGCGCGAAAGGAGCTGGCGCTGCCTACGAGAACGACGAGGCGGCGGGTCACGTGGAAGCCATCCGTGGACCGAGCTGGCAGAACCGCATCGCCCTGCGCGACTTCACGCGCCTGCCCCTGTTCCGCCCCATCAAACACGCAAAGCAACTGCCCTGTCGGGTGTTCGTGGTGGCCGCGGAGCGCGATGATCTCACGCCGGTGGCACCCGCGCTGCGGCTCGCCAAGTTGCTCGGTGAGCGGGCCGAGCTCCATCGCTACCCGGTGGGGCACTTCGCCGTCTACACGGGAGAGCTGTTCACCGAAGTGGTCGCGAAGCAGACAGCGTTCCTGGTGAAAGAGCTCGGCGGCCCCCAGGTGCTCCAGGTGGCCTGAGCCCCACGCTCACCGGGCGCGCTCACCAGGCGCCATCAATGTTCTTGATGAACTCGTACGGATAGCCGAGTTCGATGGCGCTCACGTTGTCGAGCTTGGCCAGCGCCTGCGCGGGGAGCTCGAGCTCACCCGCCGCCAGGTTCTCCTCGAGCTGCGCCACCGTGCGTGCGCCGAAGATCACCGAGCACACCGCGGGACGCGACAACAGCCACGCTAGCGCCACCTGACTCGGTGCCTTGTCGACCTCCTTCGAGACCTCGAGCAGCGCCTCCACGATGGCCCAATTGCGCGGCGTGTCGAAGCCCTTGTAGCGGTCCTGCCACTTGGCGAGCCGCGAGCCTTCGGGTGCCGCTTGCCCCCGCCGATACTTGCCGGTGAGCAGGCCGGAAGCCAGCGGAGACCAGGGCAAGATGCCGAGCCCGAACTTGTGGCACAGCGGCACGTGCTCACGCTCGAGGGCGCGCGTGGCGAGGCTGTATTGAGCTTGCAGCGTGACGAAGCGATTGAGCCCACGCTTGTCGGCCACCCAGAGCGACTCCATGAGGCGATAGGCGGCGTAGTTGGAGGCGCCGAAGTAGACGATCTTGCCGGCTCGGGTAGCGTCGTCGAGCGCGCGCAGCAGCTCCTCCTCGGGCGTGCGCAGGTCCTGCATGTGGATTTGATAGAGGTCGATGCGATCGGTCCCCAGGCGTGCGAGGCTCGCATCGATGGCGCGCGTGATGCGCATGCGCGATGCGCCCGTCCCGTTCGGACCAGGCGCCATGCGGAAGCGGCCCTTGGTGGCCACCACCACGCGCTCGCGCGCTTTACGCGCCGCGAGCCAGCGCCCGAAGACGCGCTCGGACAGACCGTCCTGGCCGTAGACGTCGGCTGTGTCGACGAAATTGATGCCTGCGTCGAGCGCTCGATCGAGGACCGCGAAGCTCTCCGCTTCGTCGGAGCCCACCTTGTGCATGAAGGACTTCTCGTCCGCCTCGCCGAACGTCATGGCGCCCAGGCAGAGCACGGAGACTTGCGTACCGGTTTGACCAAGTTGGCGATATTTCATCGCAGGAGCTTACCTCCGGCCGGGACGCTCGGCCCGCGACTCCGCACCGAGCTCGGCGCCTGCTAGAGTCGCTCGAACCACTGGCTCGAGGTGCAACGATGGCGGTGTTCGTGGCGCTCCTGCGCGCCCTCAATGTGGGCGGCAACATGCTCTCCATGGAAGATCTCGCGGCGTGTTGCGTGGAAGCGGGCTTTGGCGCGCCCAAGACCTACATCCGCAGCGGCAACGTGGTGTTCACGAGCAAGCTCGGCGAGGCCAAGGTAAAGGCCGCCCTGGAGCGCCAGCTCGCCGAGCACATGGGCAAGCCCATCGGCGTGCACGTGCGCACCGCGGACGAGCTCGAACAGGCCCTCGAGCGCAATCCGTTCCGGGACGCGGCCCCTGCCCGCGTGGTGATCATGTTCATGGATCATCCCGTGCTCAAGAAGGCCATCGGCGAGCTCAAGATCCCGGGCCGCGAGCAGGTCGAGACCCACGGGCGCGAGGTCTTCATTCACTACGTCGACGGGATCGGAGACTCGAAGCTCAAGCTACCCTTCGCCAGCCAGGGCACGGGCCGCAACGTGAACACCACGGGCAAGCTGCTCAGCATGGCCCGCGCTCGCGAGCTCACCAAGGCCTGACGCTCGCGCAAGCACGCGGAGAACGAGCGCTCACCAGGGCACGAGATCGGGCGCGTAGGCGTTGTTGCCGTAGGCCGCGCAGAACGCGGTCTCGTCTCCCTTGTACTTCGGATCGCCCTTGATCACCGCGGGTCGCACCGCGTCCCAGAGCTTGCCCGAGGGATTGGCGTTGTTGCGCAGCTCGAGCGAGATGCCCTGATCGATGGTGAGATCCATGCCTACCACCACCATGTCGAGCCCGCGGTGCACCTGAATGACCTGCCCACCGAGTCCGATCGCCTGCCACACGCCGACGTCGAAGTCCTGCTCGCAGGAGCGCGCCACGCCGTAGAGGCAATCGGGTGCCTCGCCGTGCGGATAGGCGTTCCACAGCGACACGGGCGCACAGGGACCGGGGTTGATCGCTCCGAGACCGGCCAGGTCGGGCACCGGCGTGCCGTCGGGAAGCTCCGTGAGACCGATGTGCCAGCCAGCGGTGGCGTTGAGCCAGGTGAGATAGCCGTAGCCGGTGTTGGCGTCTTCGAAGGAGGGATGACTCATGCGGTAGATCCAATCGGATGCGAGCAGGCGCTCGTCTCCCCACTTGCCACCGCGCAACATCAGCTGCCCGATCTTGCCCATGTCGAAGACATCGGACATCCAGCCGAAGCCGAGCACCTTCTTGGGATTGCCCGGGATCCAGAACGAGTTCGCCATGCCGAGCTTGTCGAACAGAAACTTCTGCGCGAAGGCGTCCAGGTCGCCCAGCCGCTCGGCGTCCTGGGCGAGCGCCGCGTTCATCACGTCGGAGAGGGTGTTGATCTGCACGCTGCCCACGGTGTCGTAGGACATCTGGCGCTGGCCGTAGGCCAGGTTCGGGTTGTGGGCGATCATGGCGAGGACGTGCGCGATCAGCGCGTCCTTGTTGTAGGTGAAGCCCGTGATCCAGCGGTCCACGCGGTCTTGATCGCTGAGCGCCTTGGGTAGCTCCCGCGTCTCATAGGCGACCATGCCGAGCGTCAGGGCGCCGAGCGTCTTGGTGGCCGACCAGGCATTGCGCACCTCCATGCCCTCCGCCATGTAGTCGTGACAAAGCTTGCCATAGCGAAATACCGCCCAGGGCTTCGCGAGCATGGTGTCCGCTGCCGCTAGCGCCTCCGGATCGAGGCGGCACTTCTCCAGCACCTGCTCCTCGGGCACCTTCTCCCAGGGCATGGGTCCTGGACTCCAGGGCTTCTCGGGCATGCTGGCGTCAGCGCCCGCGTCATCCCCCGCGTCGCTGTCATCGCCGTGGTGGAGCGGTGGCTTCGGGCCCGCATCGCGCGGCGCCGCGTCCGCAGCGCTCGCGTCGTCGCCTGCGTCCTCGACGGTCGCATCCGCCTGTACATCACGGGCCCCCTTGCTCGAGCCGCCATCGCAAGCAGCCACACATGTCACGACACCGGCAAGCACACACAGCGAGAGCGGTCGCGCCATCAGGACTCCAGGGCGCCGACCGTAACACGGCGGGCTCCCGGCATCGTGTGACCTAAGGGGACGAATAATTTGGCATTGCAGTCTCCTCAATGCGGTCGGGCGCAGTAGGAGCCACCGTGCTCGAAGAGCTGCGTACACAGGTAGCCATCCGGACACTCACAGCGACCGCTCTGGTCCTTGGGGCCGTCGCAGCGGCAGCTGCAATAGGAGCCCTGGTCGAGCTGGGCCTGCGTAAGGCAACCCGCCGGCTGCCCGTGCTCGTCGCACAGCACGTCCGGGTTTGCAGGGATCGCGCCGTTGGTGCCGTTGTCCAGGTTCTTCACGAGGCACGACTTCTCGCACTGACTCGACTTGCTATCGAGGTACGACTCGTGCAGGTCGAAGCCGCACACGCCGTTCGCACACGGCGCTTTGATGGTGCAGGGTGTACCAACGTCAGTCACTTTGTCGCACGCGCCCATCGACGCCATCAGCAGGGCCCAGCTCAGGCCGAGCAGCCGACGTCGGAGACTGCTCTCGAAGTTCGTCGTATCCTTGCTCATGGTCGTGCGTCCTTTCGTGATCGCACAAGCACAGGGCCGCGCGAAAAACCAAACGGCTCATCGCATCACCCCCCTTGAGTTCTCGATGCCCCAACGCAAGCAACCGCGCCGCGCCACAGTTTCACGCGTTGATCGTTCTCGATCGCGCGAGCTTGGAGCGCCGCGCAAGGCGCCTGAACTCGCCGCCGCGCAAGACACCATGAGCGCCATCTACGAGGTCGTCCGCGCGATCCCACGCGGCAAGGTCGCCACCTACGGACAGATCGCGGAGCTCGCAGGCATCCCACGCGGTCATCGCATTGCGGCGCGCGCGCTGCGCGTGTGCCCGAGCAAGCTGCCGTGGCATCGCGTGGTCGGAAAGAAAGACGCGCGACGCGCGCAGATCAGCGTTCAGGATCCGGAACACGCTGCGCTGCAACGCAAGCGATTGCTCGGCGAGGGTGTTCGGTTCGATGAGAATGGTCTCATCTTGCTGCGTCACTCGGGTTGGTTGCCGCACGGCGCGTGAACTCGCGCATGATCGCGCTTCGCGCGCGCACTACCCGATCGGGTAGTCTCGCTAAGAAATTCGAGAAAAACGCGGAGAATTCGGCGAATAAAACATGACAAGAGAGCACTGGAAAGCGAACACTTAGGACGTAAAGTTCAAGCAATCCGAAGAGAACTTGCATGAACATTGTTCAAGGAATTCCTTCGCTGCGGTCCTTTGGTTCACAATCCCATCTCGGTAGCTTATGAGCGAGATCAAGGAGCGCGAGCCAAGCCCGAGCGTGCTGGCAAAGCGTGCTGAAAAGAAAGAGAAGTATGTGTCCGCCGCGCGCGAACTCATCGGCCAACACGGGCTAGCCGAAGCGAGTGTCCACGGCCTCGCGCGCAAGCTTGGACTCTCACCAGCCGCTCTCTACTGGTACTTCCCGTCACGCGAAGCGCTGATCGGCGAAGTGCAGCGACGCGTGTTCGCAGAGCTCGCCCAGGAGTTCCACGCGCACGGCGCCAAGCTCGTGGCCGCCTGCAAGCAGCACGACTCGGATCCCGCCACGGCGAGTCTCACCGTGTTGTTGGGCTTAGCTCACTACTACCTCGGCATGCCCGAGCGAAATCCGGAGCAGGCCCGCGTCATCGGGTTCTCGCTCGATCCGCGCGTGTGGCTCGACGCCGAAGAGGGCGCGCTGTTTGCGCCAGTGTTGGTGAACCTGTTTCGCGAAGTAGCCATCCCGTTCCAGCAAGCCGCCGATGCCGGCGCGCTGCAGCCTGGCCCCGCCAACACGCGCGCAGTGCAGTTCTGGGCGGCGCTCCAAGGCCTGATTCAGGCGGGTAAGCTCGGTCGATTGGCCCCCACCTTGTTCGAGTCCTACACGCTCGGCATGAACAGCGCCGAGACCTTGCTCGTGGGCTGGGGAGCGCAGCGCGAAGCCGTGATGCGCGCGCGCTCACTTTGGTCCGAGCTCACTCTAGCCTTGCGCTGACTCGGTCAGCCGCTGCTAGCTCGATCCACGCGGGCGCGTGATCGCTCGCGCCTTCGAGGGCGCGTTCGGCGTGTTCCACGCCACCCGACACCAGGCGCGGTGCGAGCGCGGGGCTCAGCAGGAAGTGATCGATGCGCAGGCCGTGCCCGCGCTCCCAGCCGAAGCGCTTGTAGTCCCAGAACGTGTAGAGGGGCTCGTCCGGGTGCAGCGAGTGCAACGCATCGGTGTAGCCCAGGTCGAGCAAGCGTCGAAAGCGCGCGCGGGGCTCGGGCTGTACGAGCGCATCGTTCCTCCACGACGACTTCGACGCGTACATATCACGCTCGGTGGGCACCACGTTGTAGTCGCCCGCCAACACCACGGGCACCTTGGCCGCGAGGAGCGCCTGCGCGTGCGCATGCAAGCGTTGCAACCAGGCGAGCTTGTAGTCGAAGCGCGGTCCAGGTTGAGGGTTGCCGTTGGGTGCGTAGAGACAGCCGATGAGCACACCGGCCACGGCGGCCTCGATGTAGCGTGGCTGCTTGTCTGAGGAGTCCCCGGGCAGCTCGCGACGCGTGATCAACGGTTCGCCGTCCCGCGTCAGCACGGCCACACCGTTGTAGGATCCCTCGGCCACCCAGGCTGCGCCGTAGCCAGCCTCACGGAGGGCGGCGCTGGGAAAGCGCTTCGCGTCCGTCTTGAGCTCCTGCAAGCAAACGACGTCGGGCGCCGTACGCTCGAGCCACGACAGGAGGAGCGGCAGGCGATTCACGACGCCATTGATGTTGTAGGTGACGATCTTCACGGCGCTCGGCTTCAGTCGGGCACCGCGGGAAGCGAGCCGTGGGCCGCCACCAGCTCCTCCGCCGTCAGGTTCCGCACGTCCGTCCAATAGCGGTGGGCCGCCACCAACTCTTCGTCCCAGTGCTCGAGGTCCCGGAACCCGGCCGGCAAGCCCGAGCTGCTGATCACCACCGCCGAATAGTCGGGCTGCTGCGCGCGCCGCACGGGAGCGCGAGCCGCCTCGAGCAACGTCACGAACTCGGCCTCCGGACAACCACACAAGCGGCGCAGCTCTTCGAAGTCGACGATTTGGCCCGCGGAAGCGAAGGCCACCAGCATTCCCTGAAGGAAGGACACGCGGCGCGAATCGACGATGGTCATGGGCCCATGCTGGCAGAAGCCGCACGCGCAAGCCAGCGGAGCTGCCCTAGGGGTGTCCCCAATTCCGGTGCGCGTCAGGGCGCGGATTTCCGTCGCATCGCGAGCGCGCCCGCAGGCTCGACCTGAAGGTCGGGCCGAGGACGAACGCCGCGATGCGGCGGAAAGGCGCGACGCTGGCGTGCGCCGGAATTAGGGACGCCCCGACGCCCCCTAGCCCTAGCCCGCGAAGTACCAGGAGCTGAAGAATACCGTGTGCAGCGCGAGGGAGACGCTGGTCGCGTAGATCACGAAGCGCTCCACCTGCGGATTTCGGGTGGCGTAGGTGAGCATCAAGTAGAGGGCGATCACGCTGGCCGAATAGCGCTCGATGGACGTGACTCGTCCGGAGCACAGCGGAACCAACACGGAGAGCAGAGCGAACACGCTGTGCGCCAGGTCGAGCCGGTGCAGCGAGGCGGCCACCACCGCGAACATCACGATGACCGCGGTGTAGTCGAAGGTCACTTGCACGCCGTGATCGAAGTTCCAACGACGCAGGTCCACCACCAGCGTCCAGAGCGGAAACATCGACTTGCGCCCCCAGAACTCCTGCACCTTGATGAACGCCAGGGCATCGCCCACGGCCTGCTGCTGCATGAGCGCGACGGCGACCAACCCGAGTGGGATGATCAACAGGAAGAGCACGCGCGGTGAGAGTTCCCGCAAGCGATAGTGATGACGATGCAGGATGCCCACACCGAACGCCGGCACCAGCAGCACGCCGCTCAAGCGCGTGAACGCGGCCAGACAGCCGAACAGTGCCGCCGGCAGTAGCTGGTCACGCTCGTAGAAGTAGAAGGCCGCGCAGACCGCGAGGAAGAACGGAGCCTCGCTGTAGAAGGCGGAGAAGAAGAACGAGGCGGGGCACATGAGTACCCACAAGGGAACCCGGCGCGCCTCCTGCTCGTCGAAGTAATGGCGTGCGATCCCGTAGAGGAAGAACAGCGAGCCCACCAGGCACAGGTTCACGACGATGAGCCCTGCGACCCACACGTCACCCGTGAGGGGAGCAAACAGACGCGCCAGATACGGGAAGCCAGGAAAGAAGGCCACGTCGCTCTGGCCACGCTCCAGGAAGTACCCCTGGGTGGCGATCTTCCAGTACCAGCCGGAGTCCCAGCGCGCGAAAGCGTCCCAGAACCGATGATCGGGGAAGGCCACGATGGCCTTGCGGCCACCCGTCTCCGGGATTCGCAAGCGCGTGGCGAACACCAGGGCAAACAACACGGCACGCCAGAGGACCACGGCCCCCACGAGATAGGCCGGCAAGCGCAGACGCGAAGGCAATCGCTCGAGCAACACGGGTTACTGCAACTTCCTGAGCAGGCCGAGCACCAGGGTCAGCCAGGGGACGAGCGCCAGGCACAGGCAAATCATCGTGGATCGACGCGTGCGCTGCGAGAACAGGGGACGCACCGGTAGATCGAGCGACACGGGCGATGCGCTGGCAGGTGCTGTCAGCGTGGGGTTGGCCGGGGGCTCGGTTCCAGTCATGGGGCGCAACTGTATCGGAAGGGCGATCACGCTGCCAGACACGCGCACGACTTCGCACGGGCAACCGAAGCAGCCGGCAACGGCCAGTCGCGACGCCACGTTGCGCGATTCACCCCGGTGTGTTGCGTGTGAGCCAGATCAGCATCTCGTCCGCGATCACGGCCAGCTTCGACGCCGAAACCGGAAGCCGACGCGCGGCACGGCTTCTGCTCAAGGGGGGTGTGTCAACTCGTGCGGCGGCGCGATCCGACTTGCCGCCGCAGATGACGTGATCGGTCTACGACGAACAGGGGGAACACCATGCAGAAGCAAGATCAATTCGAGTCCGTTTCAGAGCACGCGCTGGATGCAGTCGCGGGCGGTCTACTGGGCAGCCTACTGGGCACCCTGACGGGCAGCCTCGGCGGCCTGGGCGGTCTGGGCGGCCTCGATAACGTGGGCGGGCTCGGCGGCCTGGACAGTGGCTTGGGCGGCGACCTCGTCGGCCAGCTGCTCGGCGCGTTCCCGCTGCCGCTCTGAGCGAACCCAGCGACGTGCGCAGGCTCGAGGGGCGACCTCTGCTCCCCGAGCCTGCGCGTGCTCTCTCTCGATTGGGCCCGCTGCGCCGAACGGCTGGCATGGCGCGCTTACGGAGCGCGAGCCCACGACGTGCCTCAGGCGATGACGCGGAGCGGCCGCCTCGCGCGCTTCACTCGCACAAGTGCGAGTTCTGGTTGCACTTGGGGCCGGCCTGTCCACCGTTCTGCTGAGGTGCATCGCCCAGGCAAAAGCCGACGGTACCGAGAACACAGCAGGGAGATCCGGCCTTGTCACCGCAGGCCGTACACATGCTGTTCGAGCAGACCTGGGGCGGGTTGAACTTGCACGGCATGTTGCACTTGCCGCAGTTCTGGAATGACGTGCTGGTGTCGACGCACGAGTCGCCGCACATGGTGCCCGGCGCCGGACAGGAGCACTTTCCAGCGGTGCACACGCCGGCCGGACCGCAGCTGTGGCCGCATTGGCCGCAATGACGGGGATCGGTCTGCAGGTCGGCGCAGGCGTTCTGCCCGCACGCCATGGTGTTCGCCGGGCACGCGCACTTGCCGGCATTGCACACCTGGTCGCCCGCACACACCGCGTTGTCGTCGATCTTGCCATCGCAGTCGTCGTCCAAGTTGTTGCAGCGCTCGGTCTTGCCCGGGCCCACGCGCGGGTCCATGTCGTTACAGTCGCCGCCACCGCAGGCCGTGGGCGGCAGACCGTCGCGATCGACATCGAGCGGCGAGAACGTGCACACCATATCCATGCTGCAGCGCTCGTTCGTGGTGCATTCGTCCTTATCGGTGCAGTCGGACGGCATGGTGCACGCCTTGCCCATGACGCAGCCCTGGGTGGGATGGCACGACGCGCCGTCGTCGCAGGCACCCGGGTTGAGCACGTGCGTACAGTCGCCGGCCAGATTGCAGCGATCGTTGGTGCACTCGTTCGTATCCATGCAGGTCTGCTGACAGGCCTTCTGCGCGGCCGCGTCTTGACCAGGCAGGACACCTCCGTCGTCGAGCGGATTGTCCACCGAGCCGTCCTGCCCCTGGCCCGGCATGCTCAGCGAGCCGTCCATTTGGGACATCATCGAGTTGCCGCCATCGTCATCGGGCGTCGTCGAGGCGTCTCCCTTGGAACCGCCTTCTCCGCCTCCATCACAGGCTGCAAAACTCAACACGAGGATGCTCAGACCGTACGTTCGTAGCTTCTTTCCCACCATAAAAGCCCCCTACGCCTGCCCTTATGACCGCACTGACACCCGTTCGTCACCAAAAAAGGCAACTGGAAAGACCTTCGATTCTCGAGAATTCACGCAGCTATGGCGCGAGCGTCTTGGAAGGAGCCGCACGTCGAAGGCATGCTGATGAGATGAGCGCTTCCACAATCATCGAATTAAGTAAGACGCCAGTTCACTTGGGCCTGGGTGCGATTGTGAGAATTCAGGAACCTTTTACCGGCGACCTGGAATGGTACGAGCGCTACGGAAAACGGAACCAAAAAGATGGTGTGGAAGGCCGTCTGGTGAGTCTGCATTCTTTCAGTGAACCCTGGGATACCTGGGAGATGCATCCCAAGGGCGAAGAGCTGGTGTTGTGTGTTGCCGGCCAAATCACGCTGCTCCAGGAGATCGCCGGAGAGGTGCGCCAATGCACCCTCGGGCCCGGGCAAGCGGCGATCAACGAGGCCGGCGTGTGGCACACCGCCGACGTGAGCATGCCCGCGACCGCGCTCTTCATCACGGCCGGCGTCGGCACCGAGATTCGCCCCAGATGAAGCGAGTAGTCGCGCTCGGCTGAGCAGGCCAGCACTCACGTGGAGCAGGCTGGTTCGGCGCAGCGATTCCCGCTCGGGAACGCGATGCTCTCGCCGCGCCGCCTCACGCGGCGAGAGCATCGGCCCCCACCGATGCGAGTCGAGCTGGCTCGTGACGCCAACCGGACGCAGCTCAAGCTATCAAACGATCGCCAGGCGCCATTGTTCGGCCGACACTCAATCGTGTACACATGCGTCCAGCGCGCGAGCGCGACGAGCGTCGTGGGCACGCGCGGTCAATGCAACGAGCACGAATGAAACAGCGCGCTTGGCCGTAGTCAACGCGGTGCCGACGTGGCAGCCTCTCCTTATGCCAGATTTCAGCCTCTTTGGTGCCGAACACGTCCGACAATACGAAGCCACCGGCGGCAAGGTCGGCCACGACTGGAACGGCGCAACATGCCTCGTGCTGCGCACCCTCGGCCGCAAATCAGGCGAGGTACGTAAGTTCCCGCTCATCTACGGCCGCGATGGCGCCAACTACGTAGTCGTCGCCTCGAAGGGCGGCGCCCCCGAGAACCCGGGCTGGTACGAGAACCTGATGGCGCACCCCAACATCGAGATCCAGGTGCACGACAAGGTCATCCCGGTGACGGCGCACACCGGGTCCGCGCAGGAGAAGGCGCGCGTCTGGCCCACCATGACCGCGCAGTGGCCCGACTACGACAACTACCAACTGAAGACCAGCCGCGAGATCCCCGTGGTGATCTTGAGCCCGCGCTAGGTTCCAACGCAGTGCGGGAACCGCTGCGGCGAGCCGAACAGGGCCACATCTCGCCGATTTTACTGGAGATTAATCGCTGACGCCCGGGCTCGAGCGCGCTCCCGGGCATGCGATCGCGCCCCCCACGCCTGGCCACCGCGAGCGCCGCGCTCAAGCCATGTGGCAGCCAATGCACTCGAGGTACGCCGCCACGTCCTGATGCTCCGAGCTGTCTTCGAAGTTGGTCGGCAGCACCTGCAGCTCATCGACTTCGCTCTTGGCGTGGGTGACGCGGAACATCTCCATGGCCAGCCAGGGACCGAGGCCAGGCACGCGCGCCACCAGCGCCTCGACCTTTCCTTCCCCATCGGCGATGCCACGCTTCACCAGCTCCATGGCGTCATTGACGCGCAGCTGCGCGTCCTCGCGCAATGCGAGCCCGAGCGCCTCGAGGGCCGCTTCCACACCAGCAGCCGCCTGCGCCACCTTGAGCGATGCGAGCTGCTTCGACGCTGCCGCTTCCGTTGCCACGCCTTGCTTGATCGTCAGTACCATCTTGTTTCCCCCATCGCGCGTGACGCGCGCGTTCGACTCGATGCGATACGCACGCAGTTCGGGTGCGCTCCCACCACGCGCTCCCGTGAACAACGCGTCGCTCACGCGACCCGTGTTCGTCCCGAGGCCCACCATCCCACCGGCACCGCGCGCTGACAACACACAAACTTGCTCTTTTTACTGCGGCGATTTCTCGTAGATCATGGGCGTGCCCCAGGCTTGGGACAGACCGAAAGCACCATCATCCGATGTCCGAGGTTCGACTCATGCTCGCTGGAAACCAGCTCGTGCCCCACTCGACACTTCGCCTTCGCCCACCTTTCGCGCTGCTCCTCGCGCTTCTGTGCACCGACTGCGCGAATGCGGAGCGAGCATCCACCGAAAAGACGCAAGACCTACTTGAAACGCGTGCTCCCGCGCCGGCTCCGATCACGCCGCCGCAGGAAGCGAACGCCGCGCCGACCAACCCACCACAGGTCGCCACGCCCACACCCACTCCCGCGCCAAGTCCTGCCGTCGCAGGCGATGCCGCGGTGCGGGGGTCCGTGTCCGCAACGCCCAAGGACGGCGAGCTCTACGCGGGCTCCCACAAGCTCGGCGTCAATCGCGTGACGGACATGGCGCGCACCGGCAACGTGACTTTCACGAACCGGGCCGGGAGCGTCGTGCTCGAGGGACGTGTGGCGCGCGGCGAGCACTGGCTCGAACTCTCGGGTATCGTGGAGCCGAAGGGCCCCAAGCAGTTCGTGCTCACCGGGGTGATGCGGGGAGTGCCCGACATGGCCTGGGCAGGTGAGCCCCTGAGAGAGCGACGCACTGAAGGCCGCTTCTCCTTCGAGGTGAAGCACGGCCGCCCCTATTGGCGCCTCTACGAGGTCAACGATCGCCCCTGCGTGTGCGACGACGGGTGCGGCAACGACTTCTGCTACGTGGACATCGAGCTCGCGCCATCCGCCCCCGCAGACTAGGGATCCCCCTCACGCCCCGGGTGCACGCTCGGCGTGGCAGCTTGCCTCAGTAGGAGAACTGCATGTTGGGGCCGAAGTAGGTGGCGCGAAAGGGCGTGGTTGCAAACCCCTGGTACGAGACCTCGAGCCCCACCGCGAGGCGCCTGCGCAGGGTCAGCAGGACGCCACCGCCCCCGAGGTAGCTGGCCCCGGTGTCGTTCTCGTGGCCGATGAAGCCGATGCCCACGCCACCCAGCAGATAGGGCAGCACCGGGCCCAGGCTCAATCCTGCACGGAGCGTCCCCAACCCCGCGATCGCCAGGAAGTCCTGAGTGACGTAGCCCGTGGCGCGCAGCCCGGGGGCCAGCACGACGGGGCCCAACCGGAAGTCGTAGTAGAAATCCCCGCTGAGGGCGAAGCCCACGTGATGTTCGGGGCTGCGAAAGAAGGGGCCCGCGGTGAGGCCGAATTTCGGCCCGCGTGTGGCTTCTGCGACCTCTCGCGGGTTGGCGAGGGCCCGGGTCTCGACGTTGGTGGCCTGGGCGGAGGCCAGCCGGGCGCTGCCGCTCAGCAGCAGCGACAGGAGCAAGAGCCGGGTGTAACGCACCAGCAGGTGGTCCTTCCACGTCATTTTTTCGGTCTACTGCCAGCTACCGATCCTCGCCATGTGCTGTACAAAAGCAGCGCGGCGCGCTCAGCTGCCCCGTGTCCCGCTGGGAATCCCGGCGATCTGCGAATGCCTAGGCCAAGACAGGAGACGTGCGGTTGTGTCGAACCGATGGGATCTGCTAGTCGAATGGCCGAGCGTGCATACGTGCTGAGCAGCGCTGCGCCCGTAGCGAAACCAGTGCAAAGGAAAAAGCTGCCATGAATGCAGTGAAGAAGACCACGAGCAGCAAGAAGAAGGGCACCGCCGAGGTGGCCAAGAAGCCCGCAGCGAGCGTCGCTCCGAGCGCCAAGGGAGCGGCCAAGGTGGCCACGAAGGCCGCCAAGAAGTCGAGTGGCAAGGATGCCAAGGCCGAGGCCGGCAAGAAGGCTCCTGCCAAGAAGGCGGCCCCCGCCAAGAAGGCGGCCCCTGCCAAGAAGGCAGCCCCCGCCAAGAAGGCAGCCCCCGCTAAGAAGGCGGCCCCCGCTAAGAAGGCGGCCCCCGCCAAGGCGCCTGCCAAGAAGGCAGCCCCCGCTAAGAAGGCGGCCCCCGCCAAGAAGGCAGCTCCTGCCAAGAAGGCGGCCCCCGCCAAGAAGGCGGCCCCCGCCAAGAAGGCAGCTCCTGCCAAGAAGGCGGCTCCCGCCAAGAAGGCGCCCACCAAGAAGACCTCGCCTGTTGCGAAGGCGCCCGCCAAGGCAGCGCCTGCCAAGAAGGCGCTCGCCAAGAAGACCACGGCCAAGATCTCCACCTGAAGGCGCCACGGCTGTGGTGATCGCCATGGAAGATCTGAGCATCGCCTCCGACGACCAAGAGTCGGATCGCGACGAGGACCTGGAAGAGGCCGAGGTCGACGCGGACGAAGTCGTCGAGGCCGAGGGCGAGACCGTGGAGGAGACGAGCACGCCGCGCACGGGCCGAGCCTCCTTCGAAGAAGAAGAAGACGAAGAAGAAGACGACGAAGAAGAAGACGAAGAGAACGAGGAAGAGGAAGAGAGCGCGGAAGAGGAAGAAGAGAACGAAGAAGAGAAGTCGTCGAGCTACGAAGACGAAGAAGACGAAGAAGAAGACGAAGACGAAGAAGACGAAGAAGAAGACGAAGACAAAGACGAGCGCGCTGACAAAGAGGACGACGAGCGCGAGGAGTCGCGTGAGTTCGGACAGAGTGAATCCCGCGACGACGAAGAGCGCGACGAAGACGAAGAAGACGAAGAAGACGAAGAAGACGAAGAAGACGAAGAAGAGTACGAGCCCGGCGACGACTCCTCCGTTCGCGACGTCAACGAAGAGGACGACGACGAAGACGACGAAGACGACGAAGAAGACGAAGACGACGACGAAGACTGACCAGGCAGAAAAGCCGGCTTGCTCCCCCATCGCAGTCTGGCTGCCTGACCCGCCTTGGTTTGTGCGCTCGCGCAGGCCGAACCACATGTGGTGCGGGCACTGCGCAAGGCCGCGAATCTCTCTTCAACGAAGCTCGAAAGCCGCCTCGCCATCGAGGCGTAATCAAGCCCACCATCGTGCAACATGGGCTTGCCTATCGGTGCATGATAGGTGGCAAACTTAAGCGCACAGAGTTTCGGGGGAACGACACCGCAGCGCCTCGCCCTTGGGGAGCGCATTCGTAGCGGTGCGCCCAAGCAGCGGAGGAACAGGTTTCATGCGGAGAACGTGGACGGCGATGTCGGTCTTTTTGTGGGCTTGTGCCGGCGGTCAAACGCCCCAGCTCAACACGGCCGCGGAGGCCAGCAGTGCCCAGCCCAAGTCGGCGGAGGAAGCTCCCGCTGCGGACGCCTTGAGCAAGAGCGCTCCTCAAACCGCCCAGAGCTCCGCCAACAACGCCAAGACCGTGCCTGCGCCCCAGGGCTGCACACCGAGCGCCGGTCAGCCCAAGACGGTCTCCGGTGAGAGCAGCGCGAGCGACAGCGCCGAGACGGGCCAGGCCCTGATCTTCGACGTCGCCGGCATCGGGCTCGAGTTCCCCGCCTGTACCCCGGAGACAGACGTCCGCGTGATCACGGTCTCGTGGGACACCAAAGATCGCCCCAACGCCTCGCATATCCATCCGAACTTCTCGCGACACGCCGCCACCTTGCGCGTGGATCAGACGATCACCGCGCGCGACGGTTCTCCGCTGATGGTGCGCCTGCACAGCAAGCGCGAGCTCGCCAAGCCGGGCGAGAAGTTGGTGCTCGCGGTCGAGAGCAGCGGCGAATGCACCGACCAGAACAAGCGCGACAAGCTCGACGACGACGGTTGCTCGCAGTGGGCAATCTACGACGCGTCCTTCGACTCCCAGACCAACGAGATGGTCGCGCGCATCCCCGCCACGGGCGGCTATCGCATGCAGTTCGGCTGGCTTCCGAACAAGTAGTCACGCTTTGATCACGCGTGAGCGCGCGTCCTCGCACGCGCCTCGTGCCGAGCTCGGCGTTCTCGATTGACCGGCACCCGCTGCCGGTCATCGTGCTTTAAATGCGTGACCTTCTCCGGGCGAAAGCGCCGGTCGCAGCGGCCGCCGTGCTCCTGCTTCCGATCGGCTGCAGCAGGGACTCCAAAGAGGAAGCGACGCGCAGCGGCCAGTTCGAGCTCGGCACCTTCCGGGTCGAGGTCGGGACCGACGCCAGCCTGCGGGTCAGCCACGCGAGCCTGCCGGAGCGCGTGATCTTCTCGACGCCAGGCCACTTCGTGCAGGCCTGGAGCGCGAGCGAGAGCCTGGAAGAGCAGAACGGCTCGGTGACCTTGAACGAGCAGGTCGACGAACGCTGCGACGAGCAGGGCGAGCTCTCCATCTCCCGAGAAGGAGACGGGCTCCGGATCGCGACCAGCCTCGATTGCAAGGGGGGAACGATCCCCGTCATGCTCAGGTTCGCACCGCTCGGCGATCGCGCACTCGGCTTTACGTTGAGCATCGCCCCACCCTCCGGCTCTCCGTTCAACCAAGTGGTGCTCACGCCCGAAAGCGTCGCCGGCGAGCGCTTCGTGGGCTTCGGCGAGCAGTTCAGCTACGTGAACCTGCGCGGGCAGGCCATGCCGATCGTGGTCCAGGAGGGCGGCATCGGGCGCGCGCCGGGCACCGTGCGCGACCAGGTGGAGGCCTTCGCACCCGGCACTGGCGGCAGCTTCTTCAGCACCTACGCTCCCATGCCCTACTACTTCACGGACCGCGGTCGCTCGCTCCTGCTCGAGAACAGCGAAGTAAGCTTCTTCGATCTCAGCGGCACGGACACGGTGAGCGTGCGGCTCGCTGGCCTGGACATGCGCGGGAGACTTCTGTTCGGCAAGACTCCAGGGGACATCGTGGCCGCCTTGAGCGATTACACGGGACGCATGCAGTCCTTGCCCGACTGGATTCAACGCGGCGCCATCGTGGGCATGCAGGGCGGCACGCAACGCGTGCGCGAGGTGCAGGCTCAACTCGCGGCGCTCGACACGCCCGTGGCAGCTTTCTGGCTCCAGGACTGGGTGGGCAAGCGCGACACCCCGCTCGGTTCACGCCTGTGGTGGAACTGGCAGCTCAACCAGACGCAGTATCCCGACTTTGCTCCGTTGGTCTCGGACCTGGCCGCCGCCAACGTCCACGTGCTCACCTACGTGAATCCGTACCTGGTCGACGTAGCAGGCGATCCGGCCTTCACGCGCAACCTCTACGCCGAAGCACGCGAACGCGGTTACTTGGTGAAGGACCGCGCAGGAAACCCCTATGTGCACGTGAGCGGAACCTTTCAGGCGGGCGTCGTGGATCTCACCAACCCCGCCGCGGTGCGCTGGCTGCAAGACGTCATCCGCGACGAGCTGCTCGCCGTGGGTGCCACCGGCTACATGGCAGACTTCGGGGAGGGACTCGCGTTCGACGCCGTGCTCGCGAGCGGCGAGGCCCCCACGCTCATGCACAATCGCTGGCCCGAGCTATGGGCCCAGCTCAACCACGACCTGCTGCAGGAGCAAGGCAAGCTCGGCGACGTCGTGTTCTTCACGCGCTCGGGCTTCACACGCAGCCCCAGCTGGTCGAGCCTGTTCTGGACCGGCGATCAGATGGTGGACTGGGATGCGAACGACGGCATGGCGAGCTCCCTGACGGGACTATTGAGCTCCGGCCTCTCCGGCGTCAGCCTCAACCACACCGACATCGGCGGTTACACGGCCTTCGGCGGCGTGAAGCGGAGCGAAGAGCTGCTGCTGCGCTGGATCGAGTGGAGCGCGTTCACCACCCTTTTTCGAACGCACGAGGGCAATGCGCCGGCAGACAACGCGCAGATCTACAGCAATGCGAGGACGCTCGAGCATTTCTCGAAGTTCGCCAAGCTGTACGCGGCGCTCGCGCCCTATCGCAAGCAACTGATGCAGGACGCTCAAGCCACGGGCGCTCCCCTGGTGCGACACCTGTTGCTCGAATATCCGGACGATCCGCGCGCGTGGGACGCCGGCACGGAGTTCATGCTCGGACCCGACGTGCTGGTGGCGCCGGTCTTTGCCCCGGGCGCGACGCGCGTGAGTCTCTATCTGCCAGCCGGCTCCTGGGTCCAGCTCTACACGGGCAAGACCTTCGCTACGCCGGGTGATATCGAGGTGGAGGCGCCCCTCGGACAGCCCGCCGTGTTCTATCGAGCAGGTTCGAATGTCGGACAGACGCTCGAAGCGGCCGCGGCGCCCTAGCCAAAGATTTGGTTCACTGGCTCACGTTCGAACGAGGCGAGTTTCCCCAGGTCTCCTCAGGTGCGTCGCGCGCCTACACGCGATTGGGGCCGCGCCTGCTGACCTGCGTGGCCACATGAGTAGCCTCGGTGCCCAAAGTGATCGAACACACTTCCTCGATCAACAATTGTGCGCTCTTCATTCCATCAACACTTGAGAAGTTGGTGCGCACTGTGCGACCCAACCACTGCTCTCTTTCGGTGTTGGGGAAGAACACTGAGGGGTTCGCGATGTAGGTCCGCGAACGACGAGCGGTCACATTGGAGGATGGGAACATGTCCGAGCTACTGGGCCGTGGCGCCGTGCGCGCCAGCTTGTTTGCCTTGAGTACGTTGCTGGTCGCCTGCGCGTCCGACCCGAAGCCTTCGTACGCCGGCGGCCCCTCCCCCTCCGAAAACGACGGCGACGACGCGGGCACTTCCGGTGACGATCCGGAGGACGCCTGCCCCGAAGACAACCCGTACTGCCAGGACGACGGCGACGACAAGGGCAACGACTGCGGGAGTGAGGCCATCGATCTCACCCCCGTGGGCGTGAACATCATGGTCGCGGTGGACGGGGCGTCCTCCATGTCCACGCATTGGACCACCATCCAGAACGCGATCAAGGCCCTGCGCGACAGCCACCCGGACAGCAACGTGGGTCTGCAGATCTTCTGGGGTGAGATCGTGGGCGACCTCCAGGAGGGCCTGTCCAAGAGCAACTGGTGCGGCCAGACCAAGAACCACTTCCTCGATGTCGGGGCCAACACGGCCAAGGCGTTGGTGGACTTCCTCGGCGCCATGCCGCCCGGTCCGAGCTTCGTGGATCAGACCTGGGAAACCTCCCCGGTGATCGAGCCGCTCAACTACTACCTCAACAACACCACCAAGCTCGCCGACCCGGCGCGCACCAACTACCTGGTGTTCGTCACCAACGGCAACGACAACTGCTTCGGCTCGGTGTTCTCCAAGCAAGACGACAAGCTGCTTGCCTACGAGAAGCTCGCGGTGGAGCTCGGCAAGCTCAACATTCGGGTGATCCCGGTGGGCTTCGACGCTTCCGCCAAGCCCGGCTCCACGGGCAACTTCGGCACCATCAACGGCAACACCGACCTCGAAGTCCTGCAGACGTTGCTCAAGTTCGGCAACTCCGGCCTCAACGATGTGCCGAAGGCGGACGACCCCGCCAAGCTCGGCGACGTATTGACCCAGGTCGGAGAGGTGGTGCGCAACTGCCGCTTCGAGATTCCCGCTGCGCTCAATCCCACCGATGCGATCAATCCCTTCCAGCTCGACTTCAGCATCAACAACAAGATCATCCAGCGCGACCGACTGCGCGCCGAGGGCTGGAACTTCGTGGACGGCAACACCAGTCAGGTGGAGCTGTTCGGTAAGGCATGCCAGGCGGTGCAGGGCAAGGCCAAGCTAGAGGCGCACAAGACCTGCGCCGATGACATCTGCGGTACGGCGGCGGTGAAGGTCGAGACCAAGCCCCGTGCGGTGCAGTACTTGCTGGACTCCTCGTGGTCGCGCACCGAGTGCGTCGACGGCAGCGTCTGGTGCAAGATCCCGCCCGGCGTGGGCGTCATGCGGCCCAACTCGTACTGGGAAGTGGTGGAGCACGCGCTCGGCGTCTCGCTGGTGGCGCCCATCAACGACGACATCGACTTCGGCATGCAGTTCTTCCCCGGCAAGAACGCCGAGGCCTTTACGTGCGACGTCGCGACCAACCCCGAGATCCCGCCCGCGCAGGGCACTGAAATCAGCATCATGAGCGCCATGCTCGAGAAGCTGCCGCTCGGCACGAGTCCCGTGGTGCAAGTTCTCGAGAACGTCGCTGCAGCTCCGGGACGTCTGGCGGATCCGAACGTCGAAGGCGCGGTGGTCATGCTGTCGGACGGCGGCGACAACTGCGCTGGAGTCGATCAGGCCACGGTCGTGACTCGCCTCGGCGCGGCGGCAGCCAAGCTGCTCGCGGCCGGCGTGGAGACCTACGTGGTGCGCTATGGCTCCGATGCCGCCAAGACTCCCGAGCAGGACGCCCAGCTGCGCGCCATCGTGGCCAACGGCGGCACCGCCAGCTCGGATCCGAGCGACATGAGCAAGGTGCCCTACGTGGACGCCAAGAGTGACCAGGAGCTCTCCGACGCCCTGGCCAGCATTTCGAGCAAGCTCGCGACATGCTCCTTCGCTCTCGGAGGTCTGCCGGCCGATGCCGACAAGACCCGCGCCAACCTCTACCTCAACGGCGAGGTCATTCCCTTCGATAGCGCACACAAGGCGGAGAAGGGTTGGGCCTGGCAAGACGAGGCCACCAACTCGGTGCAGCTATTCGGAGAGTCCTGCGACGCCTTCAAGACCAATCGCAAGACGAGCGTGGTCGTGGAGTTCGGTTGCGAGCCGATCGATCTGTTGTAAGGGCGGGCTCAAGCCCGATCAGGCTGTGGCCTCACCGCTAGCTTGACCCGCGCGCGCGCTCGGATGACCAGCAGCTCCTGATCCTTGCCGATGCGCTCCTCCAGCAACAGCCGATGCAAATCGTCGACGCCGCGGATGGGTTGACCCGCGAAGCCGATGATCACGTCGCCTTTGCGCACGCCAGCGAGCTCGGCCGCCCCGCCGGGCTCGAGGCCCGTCACGAGCACGCCGGTGTCGCCGTGGAGCTCGAGGGCGCGACCGAGGGGTCGCGGGATGGGCACGTTGCCCGCTGCGACTCCGAGTTGACTGCGGCGCACGCGCCCGTCCCGAAGCAGCAGCGACGCCACGAGGCGCGCCGTGTTGGATGCGATGGCAAAGCACAGGCCCTGCGCCGGTAGGATGGTGGCGGTGTTGACGCCGATTACGAGGCCGTCCGAGCTCACCAGGGGCCCGCCCGAATTGCCTGGATTGAGCGCCGCGTCGGTCTGCACCAGGTCGTCCATCAAGCGTCCGCTTACCGAACGCAGCGAACGTCCGAGCGCGCTCACCACGCCGGCGGTCACCGTCCAGCCGAAGCCGAGCGGGTTGCCGATGGCGATGGCTAGCTGCCCGACCCTGAGTCGCTTGCTGTCCGCGAACTCCACGAAGTCGAGCGCATGACCGCTGATGCTGAGCACCGCGAGATCCGTGTGCAGATCTTGCCCCACCAGGCGCGCTTCGCGCGTGTCGCCCGTGGGCAAGGTAACCATGATGCGTGATCCACCATGGACCACGTGACAGTTCGTGAGAACGAGCCCGTCGGGCGCAAACACGAAGCCCGAGCCGGTGCCTTGCCCGCCGCGTCGGCGCGGTGACAGCACGCGCGGCCCGCGCGCCGTGTGGTCGACCTCGACCTTCACGGCGGCAGGGCCCACGCGCTCGGCCACCCTCGCTACGCTCTGCGAGTAAGCATCGAGCAAAGGCTCGTCGGAATGCGGCACCGAGGGGACGTGCAGCTTGCGCGCCTCCTCCATACCCTACTCCTCGTGGTTCAGATGCTCAGGACGCCCGTTCTCAAGAGATAGGCGAGCGTCTTGCGCTGTTCGTCGTCGAGCACCGAATGGATGCGTTTGAGCGCGCGCTCCACGGCGGAACGTACGCGCTCGGCGCTCTTGACCTGTTCCTCCCCGGCGTGCTGCGCCTTGGCCTCGTCGAAGGCGCTGCTCTCGAGGGCTTCGGCCAGGGCCGAAATGCGCCGGCGCTGATCGACGGCAGCCTGGGCGCGCTCGGTCTTGAGCTCGTCCAGGATGGTGGCGAAGGTGGCCACCTGGGCTTCGTCCAGGTTCAGTTTGTGCGCGAGAAAGCGCAGCGGACGGCGCACACCGAAGGCACTCGACGCGTCGTGCTCGAAGCCTGGCGCGGCGTGCGCGAAGCCTCCGCCCCAACGGCCGTGGTGGCCGAAGCCCGGGCCACAGTGCGGGCCTGCCCCGTGGGGGCCATGTCCGTGAGGTCCGTGGGCCGGGTGCCCTTCGCCACAGCTGCCGTGTTCACGGGACTTCCACCAAGAATAAAAACCAGGATGCATGACTCTCTCCAACTGCCGGGGGCTTGAGCTCACCCAGCGGGATCGATGCGGGCAACATGCCTCGCATCGCCACCCGTGCTCCTGAGCGCGGATGTTCTTCCACACTGCGCACGCGGCCGGGGGCTGTCAAGCGCGGGCCCGGGCTCCTTTGCAGTACTTCACACGGAGCGACCGCTTACGGAGACCGCATCCCCAGGTCGCGCAATACTGCCTGCGCACAGTTGTGTCCCGCCGCGCCGATCACCGAGCCAGCCGGATGGCAGCCCGCACTGGCGCTGTAGAGCCCAGCGATGGGCGTGCGGTAGGCGAGACGATCGGCGAACGCAAAGGTGTTGTCGACGTGATGGATGTGGCCGTGGCGCATGCCGAAGCGTCGCTCGATGGCCTCCGGGTGCAGGACGAGTCGGTCGGCCACCAACTCGCTCGTGCCAGGTGCGAAGCGGTCGCACAGGCTCAGGAGGTGGTCGGCGTAGCGGTCGGCTTCGGCGTCCCAGCTGGACTCGGCGAGACGGTTCGGCACCCACTGCACGAACAGCGCGGAGCTGTGGTGGCCGGCACCGTCCTGCAGCGAAGGGTCGAGACTGGTCTGCACGTACCACTCGATGCTCGGGAACTCAGGCAGCTTTCCAGCGAGCGCGTCCGCGTGGGCGCGCGCGAGCGCATCGAGCACGCGGCCCTCCTGAGGCAGCAGGTGGATGGTGGCCTGGTGTTGACCGCGCAGTTCGGGCAAGCAGGTGAAGCGAGGCAAGTCGCGCAGGGCCAGGTTGAGCTTGAGCGTCGTACCCGGCCGCGCGTAGGCGTCGAGCCGCGCGTTGTACGCAGCGTCGAAGCGCTCACGACCGACCAAGTCGCGCATGCTGAAAGGGTCCGCGTTCACGATCACCGCACGACAGTGCAGGGAACGCCCGTCCGCCAAGCGCACCTCGCAGGGCGAGCCGTCGGGAAAGGCGAGCTCCGCCACCTCGGCCTGGGTCTCGATGCGCACGCCAGCCGCCCCGGCGAGGCGCGCGAGTTCCTGCGTGATGCTGCCCATGCCACCGCGCACCATCATCCACGTGCCGTCGGCGTTGGGCAGTCGACACATGTTGTGGACGAAGAAATTGTGGCCACTGCCTGGCGTGTCCCACGCTCCACTCGAGCCGCTGAAGCCATCGGTCACGGCGTACATCGCCTTGAGGAGCTCGCTCTCGAAGCCGAAGCGCTCCAGGTAGGCGCCCACGCTGCCACGACACAGCTCCACGAAGATGCTGCGCAAGGCAGGGCGCACGTAGCGCTCGGCCGTCTGCTCTACGCTCTCGGGTTCACGCAGCCAGCTCGCCGCGAGATCGTCGCGCAGGGCAGCGAGCTCGCGTTGCAATGCGTCGTGGGCGTCGAGGTCGTGCTCGGAGAAGGAGCGCCGCATCTGCCGCTCGAAGGCGGCGCGGTCGCTGCCGAACAGCAAGTAGCCAGCGCGCGCGAGGGGCAAGAAGTAGTGCGGGTCCCGGCGCAGCAAGCTGAGCTCGAGGCCCAGCGACGCGAGCAACTCCGGAGGCATTAGCCCGAGCAGGTAGGCACCCGTGGATTGACCGAGTCCAGGGACTTGGGCGAAGGGTTGCTCCGTGACGCAGGCGCCGCCAACCCGAGGTCGGGCCTCGAGCAGTGCTACGCGCAGGCCAGCGCGTGCCAACAACAAGGCCGCCACCAAGCCGTTGTGGCCGCCACCCACCGTCACGACATCGACATGTTGAGCGGTCACCAAGAAACTCTGCCACAGCGCGCGCGACCACCACAACGCGGGCGAGCGCTGTGGGCCAGTGATATAGGTAGATCTCGGAGCGCAGCCGATGAGAGTGTGCACGCTGTTACTCGCAGCCAGCCTGGCGGTATGCACGAGCGCATGTGGGCGCACGCAGAGCTCGGCCGACGCCGATGCCGAGCTGGATGAAGCCCTGGCCGCCAAGGCCATGCTGCTGGGACGCACGCGTTCTCCCGTGTTCTTCCTTACCTCCGAGAGCGACTCACCGGCGCTCGGCTTCGGAAGCGACGATGCCAAACTCGTAGTGCGCGACGATCCCTCCGAAAATGGGCGTACTCCGGTGCGGGTGCTCGGTCGCTTGCATCTCGAGGCCTACGTGCCGAACGGTCTGGTGGAGCTGCGCGTGCAGGAGAACACGCCGGTCGCGGGCACTGCGTTGGTGCTGCGCGCAGGAGATCGCGTCGGTCTGGTCGAGCCGCGCAACGACTCCGGGGTCCATCGTGTGAACATCCGCGTGGCCGTGGCGGATCAGGTCTTGGGCCCCTTCGAGGGTGGCCTGGATGCTCGCTATCTGTCGGCCAAGCCGCCCCCCAAGTCGGAACCGCTCGAGTCGGGCATCGCATACACGCTGCCTGCGAACACCGCGCTCCCGGTCTATCGCGGTCCCCGTGAGGAGCTCTTGACCTTGGTGCCTCCCTTGGTCGCCGAGCTGCCGGTGACGGTGCTCGCCATCGAGCGCAATTGGTTCATGGTGCGGGTGGGCAAGGGGCCCTTCTTGCAGGGCTTCACGAACGCTCCGCTCGCACTGGTGGGAAAGCCAGCAGGCGCACGCATGGTCCAACTCAAACCAAAGCAGAAGCGCCCCATCAACAGCGTGCCCTGGCGCATCGCCCAGAGTCCAGGACCACTCTTGCTGGTGGCCGCGGGCACGCAGCTGCGCTTCCGCGGACGCATCGTGGCCACGTTGCGCTCGGCCGGTTGGGCACGCGCGCTCGGCTCGATCGATCATGACGGCGACGTCGAAGTGTTGGCCGCGGTGGACGACATCGTCACCGTGCGCGGCACGGCACCCAAGCCCGCGCTCACGGTGGTGAGCGAAGAAGCGCTGGGGCTCGAGCCCGTCAGCGGACCGGGCTACGCAGCGGAGCTGGGTTCTGCGATCAAGCCATAGCGGATGTCACTACCTCACAAGTACATGCCGCCCGAGAACTCGATGCGCTGCCCCGTCAGCCAGCGTCCCTCCGGCGCGAGCAGCGCGGCCACCGCCTCACCGATGTCATCGGGCAGGCCCACGCGCCCCAGCGCGGTCTGTTCGGCGACCGCCTTGTTCACCGCGGCGTTGTCGCGCACCAGGCCGCCTCCGAAGTCGGTCTCGATGGCCCCCGGAGCGATCACGTTGACGGCGATCTTCCTGGCCCCGAGTTCCTTGGCCATGTAGCGCGTGAGCACCTCGACACCGCCCTTCATCGCGGCGTAGGCGGCGTAGCCGGGCGTCGAGAAGCGGGCGAGCCCCGAGGAGACATTGAGCACCCGACCGCCGTCGGCGATCAGCGGGAGCAGGCGCTGGGTGAGGAAGAAGGGCGCCTTCAGGTGAATCTTCATCAGCTCGTCGAATTGGGCCTCGCTGGTCTCCGCGAAGCTTGCGTGGGTGCCGATGCCCGCGTTGTTCACCAGGAAGTCGAAGCGCTCGCGCTTGAAGGTGCGGGCGAGCTCCATCCTCAACGCCTGCGCGAACGCCGCGAAGCTCGCGCTGTCGCTGACATCGAGCGGGAGCTTGGCGGCTCGTCGCCCCAGGGCCTCGATCTGCTCGACTACCGCCTGGGCCTCGTCGGCGCGCGAACGGTAGGTGATGATCACATCGATGCCGTGCTCGGCCAGGTGAAGAGCCATGCTCTTGCCGAGGCCACGGCTGCCGCCGGTGATGAGAGCGATGCGTTGTTCGGGGTAGGTCTTCATGGCTGCGTCCTTCTCGTTGAGCGCTGATGTTGGTCAGCCTAGGACCGGGCGGGCGGGTGCGGAAGACGCGCTGCCCCGACACACTGTTTCGTGATACAAAACAATCCCATGGAGCTCGACGCGCTCAGGGCATTCGTGAAAGTCGCCGAATTCGCCAGTTTCACGCGGGCCTCCGAGCAGCTCGGTCTGTCCAAGGCGCGGGTCTCGGTGTTAGTGGGCGAGCTCGAGAGCGAGGTCGGAAGTCGCCTCTTGCAGCGCACCACGCGCGCCGTGCGCCTCACGCCGAGCGGAGAGCAGTTTCTGGTCAAGGCCAGCAGCCTATTGGCCGAGGCCGACGAGCTCGCGCACATGTTCCAAGCGCCGAGCACCCTGCGCGGGAGCGTGCGCGTGGATCTGCCGCAAACCATGGCGCGCACGGTGGTCATCCCGCGCTTGCCCGAGTTCCTGGCCAGCCATCCCGGCATCGAGCTGTTCTTGAGCACCACCGATCGCAGGGTGGACCTGGTGCGCGAGGGCTTCGACTGCGTGCTGCGCGTGGGCAAGCTGCTGGACTCGGGGCTGGTGGCGCGAAAGCTCGGCAGCCTGCCCGTGATCAATGTCGCGAGCCCCAGCTACCTGGGCAAGTACGGAATGCCGCGCACACTGGCCGATCTGCGCCGGCATCTCGTCGTGCACTACGCGGCCAACGTGCGCGAACGCCCGAGCTTCGAGTACGTCGAGGATGGCTCCACCCGCGAGGTGCCGATGCGAAGCCTCGTCACCGTCAACTCCACGGACGCCTACTCGGCCGCATGTTTGGCCGGCCTCGGGATCATCCAGGCCCCGCGCTCCGGTGTGGCGGCGGGCATCCGCGACGGGCTGCTGCTCGAGGTGCTGTCGCAGCACACCCCCGAGGCGATGCCGGTGTCACTGGTGCACGGTTACACACGGAACGTACCGAAGCCGGTGCACGCCGTGATGGAGTGGCTCTCACAGGTGCTGCGGCGTCACTTGGAGTGAGCGCTCTGTACGGCGGGGCCCCGGGGTGTTATGTCGGAGACCGAATGGCGGGGAAGAAGAAGGCGCATGCAGCGGCGCGCAGACGGGACAAGTCCCGCTCCGCTGGCGCCACGCCCAAGCACTTCCTGCGTCAGGGCTCCTCCGAAGTCGCGGCCCCCCTCAGCGCCTGGGCGCTCGCGCGCCGACGCGCGGACGAAGCGGCCCAGCTCCTGTCGGAACAGGGAGCGCTGCTCGAAGAGCTGCTCACGGAATGGGAAGTGGAACCCTGGAGCAGCATGGACTGCGGCGAGTTCGTGAGCCCGCTCGCCCGAAACTGGCCCCACGCGCGTTGGCCCGAGGATCCCCGTTCGCTGTTCCCCGAGCCCGACAATCACGCCGTGCTGCGGATGGCCAGGCGCCTGCAGGCGCGAGCAGGCCGGCTGTTCGACCTGGGCGCTGTGGAATTAGCGTTGCGGACATTGCAGGAGGATCGCCTGGCCCGTGCCCGCGGCATCCCCCTCGAAACCCTGCGGGCCGCCAAGGCCGCCGCGGTGGCGCGCTGGACTGCGCACAAGCGAAAGGCACCGTTCACGCGCCTGCGGGAAAACCGAAACGCCTGAGCGGGCGCGCTTTGTCAGCCGGAAAACATCGGGCTGGAGCGCCGGACCGACTGGCGCGGCGAAGCCGAGCCGAATCGCGCCGTGCTCACACAAGCCGTTCGCCCCGAGCCCAAAGCGGCAGTAGTACTCTCGTGCCTCCCATGCTGCCGGCTGTCTTCTCCCGCTTACTGCGTCTCGGCTCGCTCACGCTCGCCTTGTGGCTGGTTCAGCCCTCGTTGCTCGTGCGCGCCGACGAGATCGACGGGGTCGAAGTCGACGCGCGCGATCTGCAGGCCCGTGAGGCCTTCGCCGCGGGACGCTACCAAGACGCGGTCGATCTGTTCGCCAAGCTGTATGCGACGCATCCGCACCCGAACTATCTGCACAACATCGGGCGCTGCTATCAGAACCTCGGGGACGCCGATCGGGCCATCGCGAGCTTTCGCGAGTTCTTGCGCCAGGCCAGCAAGATCTCCCCCGAGACGCGCACGCAGGTCGAGGGCTACATCGCGGAGATGGAACGTTTGAAGGAGGAGCAGGCCCCAGAAGCCGACGCTCCCAGCCCACCACTCGCGGAGCCCGACGTTCCCGTGCTGCCCGCGCCCGACATCACCCCAAGTTCGAAAGCTATCACCCCAAGCATTGCTCCGGTCATGGCAGAGCCGCCCGCGACGGCCAGGCCGACGAGCACGCCCCCACCACCGCCGGCAGAGTCCCCGCGCTGGCGACGCCCGTTCGCGTTCGGACTGCTCGGGGCGGGCGTCACTTCCCTCGCGCTCGGCGGCTACTACGGCATGCGCTCCCTGCATCGCTACAAAGAGGCCGACGAGGGCTGCCCGGAGCACCAGGGCTGTGCGGCCGGGGCGCTCTCCGATCGCGACGATGCGCAGCGCTACGCCTGGGTCTCCAATGTCACCTTCGTCGCGGGCGCCGCCTTGGTAGCAACCGGCACGGTGTTGCTCTTCAAGTGGTCGCGCCCGAAGGGTCGCGGGGAAGCCCCCCGGACCGCCCTGTCCCTGCGCGCGCACGCCGCGGGCATGTCGCTGCGAGGAGCCTTCTAAGGCATGTCGAAGCGCGCTTGGTCATCGCTAGCGATGCTCTCGCTCCTGGCTGGATGCCAGTGGATCGCGGACTACGACGACTTCTCGGCGGAGCCGGCGGTCGCGCCCCATCGCTGCGCCCATCTGCCACTGCGAAAGTCGGACCCCGCAGGGGTCATGATCCGCGTCGACGTGCCGGGCGGCCTGTGCGTCTGGATCGACCAGGACGAGGTGACAGTCGACAAGTACGGCGCTTGGCGCGCCGATCCGAAGGCCGCCCAGCCGCGCTGGGACCCGGACTTCTGCCCCTGGAAGGTCAGCGCGAGCAACCCTGCGGTGGACCCAGACGATGCCTGCGCCGAAGAAGCCGAGGCCACTGGGACCCCCGCATTCGTCGCGGATCGACCCATCCGCTGTGTCGATTGGTGTGACGCGGAAGCCTACTGTCGTTGGGCCGGCAAGCGCTTGTGCTTCGACAACTCTCAATACGGCACGCAAATCCCCCGCAACATGGCGCGCGAGTGGACCTTTGCCTGCAACAACGGAGAGACCACGCAGTACCCGTGGGGCACGGACTACGCAGGCAACATTTGCAACGCCGATCAAAGCAGCGAGAGCACGGTGGCCGTCGAGCGCGGCGTCACGAACTCGGGCTGGAACGTGGACTGCGTGAACGAGCGCGGCGCGCGCGACCTGCTGGGCAACGTCGCGGAGTGGACCTACGGCTGCAACATCACGGTGCCGGAGGGCAACGGCGTGAGGCCGTGCCTCACCAAGGGCGGTTCCTACGACGATCCGCTAATGGCCTGCGTCGACGAGCTCACGTTGCCAAACGATACGCGCTCACCCCAGGTGGGCTTCCGCTGCTGCGCGAGCCTCACGCCCGAGGAAGCTCTGCTCGTCACTCCACAGTGAATTCGTAGCGCGTGTCAGTGGCGAAGTCGGGGGCGCTCGGCGTGTCGTTCTTCGAGCGTCCGCCGAACTCGATCACGTGCTTGCCCGGCGCGAGCGGCGCCAGCATGACCCACGTCCCTTGCACGTTTCCGTAGAAGTCACCGTTCACCCCCTCCACGCCGATGCAGTTGTAGGCATTGGGCTCGGTGTAATTCAATTCGTAGGGCGTGGCCTCGGTCATCGTTCCGGCCTGCACGTCCATGATCTCCTGGCCGTCCACGCGCGCGTACATGCTCGGCAAGATGAAGGCCGCTGCGCCGCCCTCCACGTAGGCCTTGTTGTCTGCGGGGCTCAGCTGCTGCTCGGGAGGCAAGCCCGCGGTATCGGCCCAGGTGTTGAGCAGCGGGAAGAACAGCGCAGCGCCCTTGGGAACCTTGCACTCACGGCGCGTGACGGGCCCGCCCAGCGATCCCACCAGGAAGAACACCGGACTGCTCGGATCTTGGCCCTCGGTGCAGTGCGCGCCTGTGGGGTCCCTGAGCGGATCGTGGCAACCAGGCGGGGCGAACGAATAGATGTAGCGGACCCAGTCGCTTGCCCACTCGGCGTAGGTCTTGCCGTAGGGCATGCCTTGGGGGTCGAGGAGCTCGTAGCCTGGTTGTTCGGGAGCTTCGTCGCCGCAGGCGCCTGCCAGGCAGGCGAGCGAGACAGCCCACACGCGGAAGTGGCGCTGCATCATGTAAGGATCTCGGATTCGTTAGAGAAGCGGAGGCTCGTATACTGCGCGAACCTTCCTGGCAGGCAACGGCCGACGTAACCTTTTTGGTTCGGCCTCTCGGGAAGCGGACTCGGGCGGGCTCCCAGCAGGCGGCTCCACGGCCTGGACGGGCTCCACGGTCTGCGCGGGCTCGGAGCCCAGGGTGATGATGTTTGGCACCGGGGGCACCGGGACGGATGTGTCGAGCGGCGCTTGCGAGGGCTGACGATCCCCCTCGTGGGCTTCGGCGCGCTGGACCGGGCCTGCGCTCGGACGCCCTAGCAGCCAGCCCGTAGCGGCCACCAGGAGCGTGAGGAGCGCGAGTCCCCAGGCGAGCTTGGACCTGCTGGCCCGGCGCGCCCCAGACATCACCCGGATCCCCGACTCTTCGTCGATTCGCGCCAGTTGGCGGAAGGGCAACAGCGTCGATCGCAGCTGCTCGAGCGTGGCGAAGCGCGCCCGCGCATCGCGCGCCATGGCGCGTGCGATGGCGGCCTCGAGCTCGGGTGCGATGGAAGGCACATGCTCCCGCAGTGGCTTGGGGGTGCCCGCGCAGATCTGCGCGATGAGCTGGCTCAAGCTCTGGTGATCGTAGGGCAGGACCCCGGCCAGGCAGCGGTACAGGATGACCCCGAAGGCATAGACGTCGGCGCGCACGTCGACCTCGAGCGCGTCGATCTGCTCGATGGACATGTACGCTGGCGAGCCGAGGAGCGCGCCCGGGCGCGTCAGCGAGTGGCCTTCGCGCGAGGCGGGCGTGAGGGTCTTGGCGACGCCGAAATCCAGCACCTTGGGGTGCCATTCGCCGTCCGGGCGCTGACACAGGAAGATGTTGTCGGGCTTGAGAATCGCGATGGACGATGCCGAGCGCATGAGCGGCGGCCACGCCCTCCATGGCCGGGACGAGCCAGTCGAGGGCCTGACGCAAGGAAACCTTGCCGCGCTTGTCGAGCACCTGCTGCAGGCTGTGGCCTCGCAGATACTCCATCACCAGGAACGGACACCCCGCGTGTTCGGACACGTCGTAGATGTCGACCACGTGGGGATGGTGGACCTGACCGACTGCACGCGCCTCGCGCTGAAAGCGGGCACGAGCCACCTCGTCGTGGCTACCGGCGTCGAGCCACTTGATGGCCACGAGCTTGCCGGTCCCCTGATTCTCCGCGAGGAAAACCGTCCCCATACCGCCACGCCCAAGCACCCGCTCGACGCGGTACTTGCCGCCGAGCAGTTCGCCCTGCCGCGGGAGGAGCTGCCAGGGATCGGGAGCCAGCTGCACGGGCATCACCCTAACCGAAAAGAAGGGTCCGAGCACTCCCCCAACCAGCCCAAAAGCTGGGGTAGTTCTTCCCAAAACGCCGATCCGTCGACCCAAATGAGGTGAAGATCACGTTTTTTTCCGAATCGACCTTGAATCGTCAGCGGGTGCTCACAAAGCCGTTCCATCTGGCTGGAATGACAGCTCGCTCACGGCTCGGGTTCGGCGCGCTCGGTCTGGACCTGCCCGCCGGGCTGCTACTGCTGGCCTCGGGCTGCACCGGGGCTGGGGACGATCCGCCGTTGGGTTCGAGCCTCGACGTCGCGGCCGACGTGCCCGCCTACGCCGAACATCCGGTCCAGTCCGCGGTCGACGCGGGGGCGCCCGCGATGGACCCCACCCCGGGCGAAGCCCGCCCCGACCCAGACGGGCTCCGGGATGCCGACGCAGAGGTCGCCCTACCCGACGACGAGCGCTGTGACCCGGTGCGCGACTGGGGCCCGAAGTCGATGGCCTACGAAGAGCGCCTGCTGGAACTCACCAATCAGGTGCGCGCGGTGGGCGCCGACTGCGGCGATGCAGGGGTGTTCGAGTCCAGCCCACCGCTGCGGGTGGAGGGCCGCCTCCTGTGCGCGGCACGCTTGCACTCCCGGTACATGGCCCTGACGCGAGACTACGGGCACGTCGAAGCGCAGACCGGGCTCGACCCCTTCCAGCGCATCGAAGCGGTCGGCTATGAGTTCTCCGCGGCAGGGGAGAACGTGGCGAGCGGCGACGTGGGACCCGACGAGATGTTCGCAGGTTGGTTGGCCAGCGACTTCCACTGCGCAAACCTGCTGAGACCGGTGTTGCACGAGATCGGCATCGCCTGCGCGCGTGGCTGGGGCCCCGGTGAGCGCTCCGACCACTTGGTCAACTACTGCACACAGGACTTCGGCACGCGGTCTCATGGGCCGGAGTTCTGATCGGCGCGTGCCCGTGGTGGGATGGGGAAGTTGTCGTAGATCACCTGATTGCGCCGAAAGCCGGCCGCTTCACGGTGGATCACCAGGTCACGACGGCGACGCTCGGCTTCCTCGCGTTGACGGTTGAAGCGCTCGATCGCGGCATCCAACGCGCTCGCACCTGGCGCCCCCCGTCGCGCCAGCGCCAACTCGTGAGCACGCAGGTCGAGCTCGGCCAGCGCGAGGTTGAGCTTGTCTTCGGTGGCCCCGAGGGCCCGCGCGACTTCGCCCGCGATCTCGTGCTCGAGTGAGCGCAGCTCCTGCTCGGGATCGACGCGGCGCCGGATGCGCTCGAGATACGCGCTCTCCACACCCTGCTGCGCGAGTTCGTTGGCCAATCGCTGCCACGCGGGTTCCCGTCTCACCTCGCACACAATACCAGGCCTGGGGGCCCACGCCGCGCAGACGTAGACATCCACGATTCTGGCTACTTTCTAGGGCCCATTCGGGTGCGTTATGCTGACCAGGTGAAGCCAATCGGTGCGGAGCGCCTGCGGAAGATCATCGATGCGCAACGGGACATCATGGCCTGCGGGCCCGACGTGATCTCGGTGATGCGGGTAACGACTGAGTGGGCGCGCGTACTCACGGGCTCGACCGCGAGCGTCATCGAGATGGTCGATGGCGATGAGATGGTGTACCGAGCAGCCGCCGGCACGGCCATCGGCAGCGAGGGGCTGCGGCTGAAGGCGGCGAGCAGTTTGTCGGGCCGATGCGTGCTCGAGCGCCGCATGCTCTACGCGGAGGACACCGAGAGCGACCCGCGCGTGGACATCGAGGCGTGTCGACGTGTGAATGCGCGCTCGATGCTGGTGTTGCCACTGTTCTACGAGGCGCGCTGCGTGGGGGTGCTCAAGGTGTTGGCTCCGACCCCGGGAGCCTTCGACGACGACGACGTCGCGCTCTTGCAGCTGATGGTGGGCTTCATTTCCTCCGCCATGGGACACGCTGCGGCCCACGACGCCGTGCTGGCTTCCGAAAACCGCTTCCGCGGGCTCGCCGAGTTGGCCCACGACGCCATCGTGACGCTCGATCAGGAGGGGCGCATCACGTTCTGGAATCGGGGCGCGGAGCGCATGTTCGGCTACAAGGCCGATCAGGTCCTGGGCGGTCCGCTGCAGGCGATCTGCCCGGAGATCGACGTAGCGACCCGCAGCGTGCACCAGCGGCGAACGCTGCCGCCGGTCGTGAAGGGAGCCACCATCCCACCCCCTGCGGACCTGCCTCTGCTCGATCACGTGGTGGAGCTGATCGCACGCTGCTTCGACGGCAGCGAGATGCCCATCGAGCTCGCGGTATCCGCCTGGAGCGTGAACGGCCAGGAGCAGTTCACCGCGGTGTTCCGCGACATCCGCGAGCGCAAGCGCGCGACAGCCGAGGCCATCGACCGCTTTCGCATCGACCAGCTGACGGGCCTGTTGGTGCGCCGCGCAGGCAATGAGGCGCTGCGCCTGGAGGCCGAGCGCTCGCGACGCCATCACCACAGCTACTGCGTGGTGTTGCTCGACCTGGACCACTTCAAGCGCGTGAATGACAACTTCGGGCATCACGTGGGAGATCTGCTGCTGCAGCGCGTGGGGCTCGTGGTGCGTCAGATCTTGCGCGAGACCGACATCGCCGTGCGCTGGGGTGGCGAGGAGCTCTTGTTGATGCTGGTGGAGACGGGGCGCGAGGGCGGAATCGAATGCGCCGAGCGCATCCGGCAAGCAGTGGAGGCCCTCCGCATGGAGGAAGTAGGGCCTGTGAGCCTGTCGGCCGGGGTCGCCTGCTGTGCGGATCAGGAGGCGCTCGAGGTGGTGATCGAACGCGCGGACGAGATGCTCTACGCCGCCAAAGACGCGGGGCGCAACCGTGTGATGAGTTGAGCGGCCAGGAGCGCGGAGGAGGCGGGCGCGCGGCTTTATTGGACGCACGGACCTGGCGTAAAAAGACCAGGAATCCACGGGAGTTCGGGGCGACGCACGGGCACGAGACGGCGCCATCCGCGGCCTTCCGGGGGAAGCTTTAGATTTGCGCAACATGTGACGGGCAAGCTGATGTGAGTGGCAAAGCCGAGCGCACGCTGGAGTGGGAATCCGGCCTTTGCTTCGATTGGAACGGACGATGGCAGCTCTGGATCTCAAGCATCCCCATGACTCGGACGAGGACGGCCGCGGACTCGAGGGCGACCTGAAGCTCCTGCGCGCGCTCACCGGCCGCCGACGCGTGCTCGGCTTGCTGGCCGCCGCGGGTTTCGTTCCGCTGCTCGCCTGCGGCAGCGACGCCAAGAACACCAGCACGTCTGGCGGCGATGGCGATGGGGACGGCGATGGCGATGGCGATGGCGATGGCGATGTGACCAGCGGCGGGGATGGGGACGCGGGCAGCGGCAGCGGCAGCTGCGAGACCATCCCGGAGGAGACCGCGGGGCCCTACCCAGGCGACGGCTCGAATGGCCCCAATGCACTCCTTTTGAGCGGCATCGTGCGCAGCGATATCACGAGCAGCATCGCGGGCGCTACGGGCGTGGCCGATGGCGTGCCCTTGAAGGTGACGCTCACCATCGTGAACACCGCCGACGGATGTCGTCCGCTCGCAGGCTATGCAGTCTACCTCTGGCACTGCGACCGCGCCGGCAACTACTCCATGTATGGCCTGCCGAACGAGAACTATTTGCGCGGAGTCCAGGAGGCCGACGACCAGGGACGCCTGACCTTCGAGACCATCTTCCCGGGCTGTTACTCGGGGCGCATGCCGCACATGCACTTCGAGATCTACGCGGGCCTCGACCAGGCTCAGCAAGTGAAGAACAAACTGGCCACCTCGCAGCTCACCTTCCCGACCGAGACCTGCGACACGGTGTACGCGAGCGACGGCTACGAGCAAAGCGTCAAGAACCTGGCCCAGATCAGCTTCGCGAAGGACATGGTCTTCAGCGACGGCTACCAGCTGCAGCTCTCGAACGTGAGCGGCAGCGTGGAGGCCGGCTACACGGCCGAGCTTACCGTCGCCATCGATGCTTGAGCATGCGACGTCTCGGGCGGCTTCGCGTAAGATGATCGGCATGACGCCGCGCGTGCTGCTCGTCGAAGACGACCTCGCCCTGGGTGCGCAAATCGAAGCTCAGTTGAGACGAGCGGGCTACGCACCCATCTGGTGGAAGGAAGGGCGTCGTATCGACGGTCCCGCGCCGGACGTCGCGCTGGTCATCCTGGATCTCATGCTGCCGGGCGTCTACGGCCTCGACATGCTCAAGAGCCTGCGCTCCAAGACGGATGTGCCCGTGCTGGTGCTGAGCGCGCGCAGCGACGCATCCGACAAGGTGCGCGCGCTCGCGCTCGGGGCGGACGACTACCTGACCAAGCCGTTCTGGCCCGAGGAGCTGATCGAGCGCGTGAAAGCGCGACTGCGTCGCCCTACCCTGCAGCGCCAGGATCGGCTGGAGGCGGGGGAGCTCGTCATCGATTTGTCGGCGCGCGCGGCCAGCACGGCGGGCAGCCCGCTCGAGTTGACCGCGCTGGAGTTCAATCTGCTGCTGGCGCTGGTCAAGCGTGAAGGTCAGGCCGTGGCACGCTCGTCATTGGCGGAGCAAGTGCTCGATCCCGAGCGCAGCAACAGCGAGCGAACGCTCGACGTGCACGTATCGCGCTTGCGCAAGAAGCTCGGCGAGCACGCGCAGATCGAGACGGTGTGGGGCATCGGCTACCGCTTCCGGCGCAGCGGCACTCCATGAAGCTGCGTCCCCGGCTTGCGCTCACACTGCTGGCAGTGACGGTCCCGCTGTTGGCCGCGGTCATCTATGCGGACACCCTATCGCGCCAAGACGCAGCAGAACGGGCGCTGACTCGCTTCGTGCGTCAGATCCTCAGCGAGCCCGATGTGCGTGCCCGCTGCGAGCAGTCCTCCGACGGCGTGCTGCGTCCCCCTGCGGGCTTTCCACCGATGCGCCGCCCGCCACCCGCGGGTCCTCCCGGCGGCCCAAGCGGCGGGCCTCCACTCGGCGCACCGCCGGATATGCCTGGTGGCTTCCCGCCGGATGCTCCTCGGGGTGGCCCCCCGTTCGGCCCACCAAGCGGGCCTGGTGGTCCCTTGCCACCAGGGCCTGGCGGGCCGTTGCCCCCGGGACCTGGCGGGCCGTTGCCCGCACCCGGCGAGTTCGCCCATCGCAAGCCAGCGGTGATCGCCCGCCTCGACGCAGCATTCACGGATGCCGAGCACCGCGTGCTCACCCTCTCATCGAGCCAAGCGAGCACGCTCGAGAGCGAGGGTGCGCTCGGTCTGTCTCGACCGAGCGAACGCGACGTGGCCCGCATCGTACTCGCGACGCCCTGGGGCGAAGGGTCCTGCGCCTACGTCCTGGTGACCGGCAGCACGGAGGTTTGGCTGGGCGGCTTCCTGCCCCCCACGTTGGTCTGGCTGCTGCCCATTGCGCTGGTCTTGCTTTCTGTGTGGGTCGCAGTTGGGCCGCCGGTGCGACGTCTGACCCGGCTGGCTCAGGCGGTGCGAGCCGCCAACGCATCGGATAGCGCGCTCGGCATCGAACTCGCGGGCGACGACGAGATCGCCGCGCTGGCCCGAGCCTTCGACGCCAAGAGCCGGGAGCTCTCGTCGGAGCTACGCGAGCGCACGCGCCGCGAAGGTGCGCTACGAGACTTCCTCGCCAACACGAGCCACGACGTGATGGTGCCGTTGACCGTGTTGCTCGGACACCTCTCCGGGCTGCGGGGCGCCCAGGAACTGAGCGAGGAGAGCCGAGAGGCCCTGCGGGGCGCGCTCAACGAAGCGCACTACGTGACCTCCTTGATCCAAAACCTCTCGCTCACCGCGAGCCTCGACTCGGCCGAGCCCCGCGTCGAGCGCGCGGCGTTGGATCTGCGTGCGGTGGTCGAGCGGGTCGTGGCGCGTCATGCACCCATCGCGCGCCAACTTCAAGTGGCCCTCGACTACGCGGTCCCCGAAGAGCCGCTCGAGGTGCGCGGTGACGTCACCATGATCGAGCAAGCCGTGAGCAACCTGACCTACAACGCGCTCCGCTACAACCGCGCCAACGGTCACGTGGCGGTCCTGCTCGAGCGGATGGCCGCGGGCTTTCGGTTGCAGGTGCTCGATGATGGTCCAGGCGTGCCGGAGCAAGAGCTTGGGCGCTTGCTCGAGCGTGGCCTGCGCACCGACAGCGCCCGCGCGCGCGTGCCCGAGGGCAAGGGTCTCGGGCTGGCCATCGCACGCCGCGTGGCGGAGCTGCATGGCTATCGGATCGCGCTGAGAAACCGCGACGAAGGGGGCCTCGAGGCCACGCTCGCGGGCCCTCGAGAGTGAGCCGTGAATGTGCCCCCGCAGCTTCAGAGTCTCGCAAGGTTCGCGCGCCATGCTCTCAGTGGATGACGCTTCATCCCATTCAGTGCGCGCCCTCGAGCGCGCGCCCGGAGGTCCCATGAGCACGAAACGTCGAACGCTTGCATCCTTGGTTATGGCGCTGCCCTGCCTGCTGCAGGGCCTGGCTCTGGCCGAAGCTCCCGAGGGCAGCTCCCACGCCGACTTCTTACAGAAGGGCCCGCCGCGCCCACCCGCTGAAGCCTTTGCCGCCTGCGAAGGCAAGGCCGACGGCGACACCTGCGAGGTCTCTTTCCGCGGGGAAACCCACGCGGGCACCTGCATCGCACCCAAGACCGACGAGCTCTTTTGCATGCCCAATGACATGCCCCCGCCTCCCCACGGCGGCGAGCCACCACCCCGCCGCTGAGAAAGGCTCTCGCGGCTCACATGACGCGCGTGCGTTGCTCCCACAGAAAGCCGCTGCAGCGCTCCTGCAGCGTCTGCTGCTTGACCTTGCGCTTCAGCGACGCCGCGAGCTCACTGAGCATCCCCGAATGCAGGCTTCCCATGATGCGTGCGCGGTGGATCACCGACATGCTCAGGGTCACCAGCGGCACGCGTTCGATCTCCCCGCGTCGATTGCGGGCCACCATGAAGCCCGACTCCACATCCTCGGTGTCGAACAGCGCGAGCCGCTCCTGGTCGAACTCGGCGCAGGCCCGCGCGAGCACCTCTTCGGGCAGGCCAGCCGGCAACACCGCCACGAAATCGTCTCCTCCCAGATGACCGAGGCGCCCTACCCCGGGCGCGCCCGTCACCAGGCGCCCCAGCACGCGAGCTGCCAGGCGGATCAGCTCGTCTCCCATCAAGAACCCGTAGCGGTCGTTGTACTCCTTGAAGCGGTCGAGGTCGCCGTACACCAGCACCAACTCCTGGTTCTCGTCGCCGCCCAAGATCCACTTGTGAATCTCGCGGTTGCCCGGCAGCCCCGTGAGCGGACTCGCCCCCTGCGCGGACCGCACCTGCAGCTCCACCGAGCGCCGTATCAGCGACTTCATGGTGATGGTACCGAGCAAGGCGCCCTGCGCGTCCACCACGAGCACCGGGTCGTACAGATCCTGCGGCGCCCGATCCATGGCCCGCGTCGCCAAGGTGGTGACGAGTGCCTTCTCTGAGACGGACAGCGGGTTGAGCTTGGCAGCCTGCTCCACGGGCTTGCGCTGGCTGAGCGCATACGCGTAGCGCCCGCCGAGCCGCGCGAAGAAGTCCTCTCGCGTGATCAGCCCCAGCGGCCGGCCGCCCGCGACCACGACCATGTGGTCGAGGCTCGGCGAGGCGCGAAACATCTGCTCCACCCGCTCCACCCGCAGCGAGGCCTCCACCATCACGGGCTCCAGGATCAAGGAATCCACGATCTCGTCGACCTCGCCCAGGCCCGCATGGGTCGAGCGCACCAGGTTCCTGAGTTGACCGCGCGTGTCGGGCGTCAGGTCGCGGGGCTCCTTGGCCGGGCGCTCGAGCAAGAAGCCCTGAGCGTAGCGGACGCCGAGTCGCAGCAAGGTATCGAGCTCCTCCCAGAGCTCCACCCCCTCGGCCACCAGCCGCGTGTCCACGCTGGCGGCAAACGCCGTCAGCGAGCGCACCAAGTTGCGCTTGTAGGGATGCTTGTGGACGTCGCGCACCACCTCGCGATCGAGCTTGATGAAACGCGGCGTGCAGGCGATCAGCGAGAGCAAGCTCGAGTGACCCGCGCCGAAGTCGTCGGCAGCAAACTGAAAGCCGAGCCGTCGAAAGTGCTCCACCACCCGCTGGAAGCGCGCGTGATCGCGGATGGAGTGGTGCTCGGTCACCTCGAAGACCACGCGCGCGGGGTCCACACCTCTGCGCGTGAAGTCCGCGAAGAGCTGGCTCGGGCTGAAGCGCACGTCCTCGACGACGTTCGGGCTCACGTTCAAGAAGAAGAGCCCACCCCGCAATTCATGCTGCACCTCGGCGATGCGCGCGATGGACGCCGCCCGGCATGCCTGCTCGAGCTCCCAGGTACTGCCCTGCTGGCGGGCGGACTCGAACAGGGCCCCGGCGCTCTCCAACGCGCCCTCGCCACGCGAGAGCAACTCGTAACCCATGCATTGGCCCGCGATCAGATCCACGATGGGCTGAAAGACGCAGGAGATCCTTACAGCCTGGGGCGCTGTCGCAGATCCTCTCCACACGGACAATTCCGGATCCGCGGACAACTCGTGCATGTGTCGAACTACGCCCCCCGACCCGAATATCGTAACTAGAGGCACGCGCGTCCCGACGTGACGTTGTTGTGACGGGGCTTTCTCGAACGGCATATGGCGCGGGCTCGTCGAGCCGTCGGAGCCCGAACGACCCGGCGTAACGCTGCGCCTCCGGATCCCGACGCGAGGGCATGGCAACACAGAAGAAGACAATCCTCATCGTTGGTTACGGGCCGGGCATCTCGAAGTCGGCCGCCAAGAAATTCGCGGCGGAGGGGTTCTCGCTGGCCCTGGTGGCGCGCAATGCCGAAAAGCTGGAGGCGAGCGTCCAAGCGCTGCGCAAGGCCGGGGTCGAAGCGACGGGTTTCCCGGCCGACGCTGGCGATCCGGCGGCGATTGGCCAGGCCGTCCGCGAAGCGCGCACGAGTCTGGGGCCCATCCACGTAATCCTGTGGAATGCCTATGGCGCAGGTGCGGGCGACCTGCTCAGCGCGCCGACCGAGGAGCTGCGCGCGGCCCTGAACGTGCCGGTGCTCGGCTTGCTGTCGGCGGTCCAGGCGGCCCTGCCCGACCTCAAGCGGGTCACGGATGGCGCCGTCCTGGTGACCAATGGCGGCCTGGGATTGCTCGACGCCAACATCGAGACCGTTGCCATCCAGTGGAATGCCATGGGCCTGGCGGTCGCCAACGCCGCCAAGCACAAGCTGGTGCGCTTGCTCGCCCAAAAGCTCAAGGCCGAGGGCGTGTACGTCGGCGAAGTGATGGTGATGAGCACCGTGAAGGGCACCGCCTTCGACAACGGCAGCGCCACGCTGGATCCCGACGCCATCGCCGAAACCTTCTGGAATCTCTACCAGCAGCGCAACGAGACCTCGGTGCAGTTCAAGTAGCGCGGGGGGCCCCCAGGTCGCGTCCGTCCCGCGCGCGCCTGCGCCACGGGCGCCCCGAGCGCGCCAGGTCGGCCCGCGTGTCGCGCTCGAGCGAGCGCTTGGCCAAACGGAGCAACTCCTGGGATTCAGGGTGATCGCGCCCCAGCTCGACGGCCTTCGTCAGCAGCAGCGCGGCCCCCTCGAGTCGCGCGGCCTGGTGGCGCGCGCTGCGGCCCTGCCCAACCACGATGATCGCACCACATAGCAACGCCAACGTCACCAGACCTGCCAAGGTGATCAGCATGGCGAGCCAGCCTCCGCTGCCGTGGGTGAGGTTGCGCAGACCCGCGACGGGACCCGCGTCGGCGTCGTACCAGGCCGTGGTCAGTCCTTCGTTCGCGCCGTTCACCGCCCCGAGCGCGGCCGCCTGGGCAGTGCGGGTCAAGCTGCTCTGCAGTTTGGGATCGGCCAGCCCGTTGGCCAGGCCTTGCGCGATGCTGGCGAAGGCCTCGCGCGACGCCTCCGAGTCCAGGGTCTGCACCATCTGGCGCGTCGCGGCGTTGGCCGCTGCTCCGGCCACCTGAGTGAGCTTTTGTTGCGTGCCGGGCGACGCCAACCCGCGCACGACTCCGTCTGCGATCTGCTCTCCAATCTTGGCCGTCGCCTCGGCGAGGCGAGGATCCTCCACCGCGTTCATCAGGTCGCGCTTGGTCTCCTCTCGGTTGAGCTCGGTCACCGATTGGTCAACGGCGGCTTGAGAGGCCTCACGCGCGGCCGATTTCACCGTGGGTGCGCAGGAGGCTGCGACGAGCGAGACGAACGCGAGGACGACCGACACGCGACGGGAATGCATGATCTCTGGAACTGCAAGACCAAGACCAGGGACACGGTCGAGTACGCGCAGGTCCAGTGAGCGCCCGTCGTCACGCCGGTAACGTGAGGCTCTGAGAGTCGCAGGCGGCAAGCCGCCACCCTCAGGCCTCTTCTTCGTGGGGCGTGCGGCGCACCCTCCGAAAAGCCCGCTAGGCTTTGCGAGCTGCCTTCTTCTTGCGGGCTCCCTTCTTCTTGCGGGCCCCAGCCTTCTTGGCCGCTCCGGCCTTCTTGGCCGCTCCGGCCTTCTTGGCCGCTCCAGCCTTCTTGCGCGTTCCCTTCTTCTTGCGCGCGCTGGACTTGGTGGCCTTGACCGCGCCTACGGCGCTGGCCTTCTTCTTGGTGCTCTTCTTTCGCTTCGCTGCCATGGTCGCCCCCGGATGCTCTGTTCGAGCAACGTCGTTCGCAGGTTGCTCTATCCTGGCGCGCTTCTCGCGGGTGAAACAAGCGAAAGAAACATCGGGAGCGGCAAGAAAACGAGCCCGCGCGCAAGCGCCACAGGATCCGCTTTCCCAAGCTTGGAACAGCCCGTGACGCAGATGATTTGGCACATGCGCTGCAACCTCATCGCTCGATCCCGTGCGCACAAGGAGAACGCGATGACCCCAGCACAATGCGAAACCTGCGGAAACACGTACGACAAGACTTTCCAGGTCGTGAAGGGCGGCGAGACGCACACCTTCGATTCCTTCGAATGTGCCATCCATGCGCTCGCCCCGCGCTGCGCTCACTGCGGTCTGCGCGTGATGGGCCACGGCGTGGAGAAGGACGACCGGGTTTTTTGCTGCGCACACTGTGCTCAGCACGAGGGCGTGGATGGCATGCGCGACAGAGTCTAATCAGTGAGCCCCCCGTACCCGCACCCGTGCCGGTGCCCGCTCTCTTCGGAGATCGCTTACGAGCACGGGCAGTAGCAAGAGCACGAGCACGGGCAGGGTCACGCGTGCGACCCAGCAGGGAACAGCACGCGTGACCTCCCCGTGATCTCAGCGCGTCGCTTCCGCGCAGCGCCCGGGGCCCTTGTCCGCGGAGGTCTTGCTCAGGCTCTTGGGGAGCAGCTCGGCATACCCCTGCTCGATGGCTTCGGCGAAGCGCACCTTCATCCGCTTGCCCAGGTCTGCGAGGCCTCGGAACCAAGCTTCTTCTCCACTTTGGGGAACACTGCCTTCTCCTCCTCCCGAACATGGTGCCCGATGAGCTCCTTGAGGCAGGTGACACGGGCGGCGAACACGCTGTCGTCGTCTGCCTGCAGCAGCGCTCGAGCTCCAGCGCGGCAATGGCGTGCTCTTCGACGCTCTCCGCAAACTCGGCCTCGAACTCATGCACGGTCGGATAGAAGAGTTCCTGCTCGATGGTCATGTGAGCAGCCAAGTTGTTGGCCAGCTCGTTCAAGAGGGTCTCGTCGTGTTTCTTCTCCAGCTTTGCGAACAGCTTTGCGAACAGCTGTTCGACCTTGCGGTGCTGCTTCTTCAAGAGCTCGGTGGCCAGCATGAGACGCTGCTTGTACTCGCGGAGTGAGCCGCGACATTTTGCCCCGCTCGCACGTCGGTGCCCCGGCGCCACGACGCGGACTCGCCTGCGTTAAGGACACCTTCCCAACACGGGAGGTGCCCTGGCCTACGCCCCGGGGCGATTGCCGTGGATGTGCCCTGGTCGAACGCGTCGAACACGCCCGCGGCGCAACGTCGCCGCGCGAGGGGCTCAGCGCAGGAACCCGGTCTGCACCAGGGCTGCGCGCAAGCGCGGGTCGTCGCGCCCGAGCGGTGGCAGGTACGTTCCCACGAGCTCCCGCTTCCACCAGCCTTGTTCGGAGGGCGCCGCGAACCGATAGCGGTAGCGCAGCACGCGCACGTAGCGTGGCGAGCCGCTCTCGAACGGGTCGCGCGCCAGCAGGGTCCGCAGCTGGGCGTCGCCATGCAAGAGCTTCCAAACGAAGTAGAGGGTCCAGGGGGCATCCTGGGGATCGCCCATGGCCGCGAACCAGACCTGCCAGTCGAGCCGCGGCTGGTAGGGGCTAATGACGCAGGGCGCACGCGCCGGATCGCCGGGCTTGCAGGGGAATTCATAGGCGCGCCAGTCCGCGTCCAGGCTGGGTGTCGCGTCCGAGGTGCCCTCGAAGATGAGTTCGTCCCGCTCACGCCCCACGCTGCCAAAGGCCCCATAGGTATTGACCAACATGAAGGGATCGTACGAACCGTTCATGCGCTGGCGGCTCGCGAACAAGTTCAACACCGGGTCCACGCTCAGGAGCGCTACCAAAGCCAGAAGGCCCACGTTCAGCGCGTGCGCGAGTTTCCCGGCAGTGCTCGTCTCCACGAGCCGTCGTCGCAACTCGGCGGGGGTCACCCGCCGCAGCCACGCGTCGTCCAGGCAGGCCACCAGCGGCACCAAGGTCAGCCAGTTCAAGAACGAGAGGTTGCCGCTCACGATCAACGTGACCTGAAAGACGATCATCACGAGCGCAGACCAGCGCCGAACGCGAGACGGCGCGAAAATCAGCAGCGGACACAGGAGCTCTGCGACGTGGTTGAACACCACGCCCGCTGCGTGCACTCCGTGGGGGAGGAAGTGGAAGGCCACGCTGAGCGGATTGGGCAGCGGCTGCGTCTCGAAGTGGAAGTCGAGGCAGGTGAGATCACGCCAGCAGGGGTCCCCGCGCAGCTTGATCAGCCCTGCCCCCAGCATCACGCGAAAGGCCAGCCAACGCAGCAGCCAGACCACGATTACCGGTGCGCGGGTGGACGGGAAGGCGCGCGCCCCGCGCAGTGGGCACAGGAAGATCGCCAGAAAGCCCGTCTCGAGCAGTAGGAGCTCCCAGCCATAGCCGTACCAGATCTGGCCGATTGGGATGAACGACAGATAGATGGCCCACAACACCAGCATCAGCCCTGCGTTGGTGATGCCGCAAAGCAGCGCGCAAGAGAGCGCCGTTCCGAGCAGTGCGAGCCCGCGCAAGGCCAAGTCGCTGGGCGTGATCAGGAAGAACAGACTGGGCTCGCGCAGGAAGGCGATCGCCGCGGATCCGTAGCCCGCGCTGGCATCCGACACGTAGGTCGCTGCGGGGGTCAGGCCCGTGCGCCCCAGCAAGGGAAGCACCTGATGGCTCATGGAGGCGTAGGCCGCGAGATAGACCAGGCCCAGCAAGCGCAGCACCCAGAAGCGGACGAGCTCGTGCGGCTCCGAGAGGCCGAGCCAGCGCGAGAGCGCCGAGGGCGGCTGCCAGCGCGCGAGTTCTTCGGTCTGTTCGGGGTCCACTCGGCGCAGTATAGGTCAGCTCGCAGGCCCTACTCGAACAGGCGGCAACCCGGGTAGTTGGCGCTGAAGCCGTACCAGCGCAGAAAGAGCTGCAAGGGGCGTCGACCGTCGGACGTCACTGCGAAGGGCACGCCATCCCTGGGATTGATGGCGACCTTCAGCGTCATACCCGCCCAGCGGTCCTCGATGGCGCCCGCGCGCAGGCGGTCCTTGGGATAGAAGGTCGCCTGGTCCTTCACGATGACGCCCAGGCCCTGCGCGAACTCCGGTTGGCGCGGATTTGCAGGCGCCAGCGTGCGGCGAAAGCCGGGCGGGAAGAAGCCGCTTCCGCGCACGGCGCGCATGCACATCATGCTCATCAACCACTGCTTGAGCTTGAGCTTCGAGACCCAAATTCGCGCGCAATCGGAGCGCTCGAGCTCGCTGCCCACGGTGGTCATGTGCAGACTGTGAGCGTCAAGCTGCTTCCCTGCGAGCGGACCATGGAGGGCGCGCCCAGTCATGTGATCCCAGTAGGTGCCGGTCTCGTCGTCGATGAGCAGCGCGACGCCGTTGTACAGCCCCCCGGTGCTCAGGTGCAAGCGGCGCCCCTCGACGCGCGGGTCGAAGCGCACGCCGCTGTGGCAGATGGCGCAGAAGGAGATCACGAAGGGCTCTCCCATCAGCTCGCCCTCGGCCACGTGGTGGTAGCCCAGTTGCCGGAGTAGAAAGCCGCGACGCTGGCCCGCCAGGTCGAAGACCAGCAGCTCCTCCTGTTGAGCCACCCGCAACGTCTGGAGCGCCACGGCGGGGTCAGTCACCCGAAAGCGCTCGAAGAAATCGGGGCGCCCGTAGAGGTCAGCGCGCTCGATTTCGAATGTGGCGCTGCTGCTCATGCCGAACGTCGTCCAGGTGGTACCTTCCAAAACGGTGGCACAACCGGCTACGCGAATGAAGTCATGTTTCCTTGCGCTCACCCTGGTGATGGCTTCGCTCGAGCTCGATCAGCGCGCGAGTCACGCCGAGGACGCTGCCCCCGCGCACTCCGCGGCAGCCGAAGTCAGTGTGAGGCCCGGTGTCAACGCGGACTACTTCAAGCCCGACGCGTTGAGAAAGTTCACAGGCGTCCTCGAGACCGAGAGCCGCGAAGTCGTGCGCGCGCGAGCCACGATTTTGGCGGCATTGCGGCTCGAACAGGGGAATCGCGTGGCCGACCTGGGAGCCGGCACGGGGCTCTTCACGCTCGAGTTGGCGCGCGCCGTGGGGGCCAAGGGCCGAGTGTATGCCGTGGACATCGTGCCGAGCTTCTTGGCTCGTATCGGCCAGCGCGCACGCCACGCGAAGCTGAGGCAGGTGCAGACGGTGTTGGGCCAGGAGCGCAGCCCAGGATTGCCGCGCGCCAGCGTGGACCTCGCCTTCATGTGCGACGTGTACCACCACCTCGAGTATCCGCGGGCCTATCTGCAGGCGGTGCGCGCCGCGTTGCGCCCGGGTGGCGAGCTGGTCGTGATCGACTTCAAGCGCATTCCCGGCCAGTCCAAGCCGGCAATTCTAAAGCACGTGCGCGCCGGAGAGGACGAGGTCCGAGCCGAGATTGAAGCGGCCGGCTTCGAGTTCGTGGGCGCGGAGCCAAACCTGTTGGAGGAGAATTATTTACTAAGGTTCCGGGCGCGCGCGAGCCTTGAGCGCCCGCCACTCAAGGAGTAGGCGTGGCCTGCGCCGCAGCGCTCCCCTGGGCGCGCGCCGTCTGCTTGATGCCCAGCATCCAGGAGTAGAGCTCGGGATCGTCGTAGGCCCGAGTCCAGCAGTCGTGGGCCAGGTCGTCGTACAGCGTGTACTTCACGGGTGCGCCGACCCTCTCCAGTGCCTCCACCATGCGCTTCGATTCACTCGGGAGCACCACGGTGTCCTTGGCTCCGTGAAAGGCCCAGGTCGGCAGCCCCTTGAGTCGCGCGGCCCAGGCAGGATCACCGCCTCCACACAGCGGCGCGAGCGCGGCGAAGCGCTCTGGCTGTTCGGCGGCCAGCTGCCATGCGCCGTAGCCGCCCATGCTGATCCCGGTGAGGTACAAACGCTCGGAGTTGATGGCCGCCTCGGGCACCACCTGGTCGAGCAAGTCGGAAAGTCCGGCGAGCATGGTGCGCCAAGACACCCCCGCCGGACACTGCGGGGAGATGGTCACGAAGGGCAGATTCTTGCCGCGCTCGATCAAGGCGGGGATGGCGGTGTTCGTCAAGAGACGCAAGTCCTGGCCACGTTCGCCGCTGCCGTGCAAGAAGAGAAGCCCCGGGCGAAGATCGTTGGCGAACCCGGGTGGCTCGTGGATCAAGTAGGAGAGCTTTCCGACGCGAGTATCCACGGAGCGTGCGCGCTGCAGCGCGAAGTGAGCCATGTTCGACCTCCACCGTCTCGGCTGGACGCTGCGTAGCATACCGGGCTTTGCGCGGAGCGCGGATCACGCGGCGAAGCGACTCTCAGCTGTGGGAGTCGCCCTCGAGCGCGTGGAGCACCTCTTCGAGTGCGTCGTGGGGGGTCGGGTGCAACGCCGATGGCTCGACGCTGGCGTCCGGCTCCACCCCGTCCTCACTCAGGAAAACGGCCGCGCGAAACTTGCCCGCCTCGGGATGCACCAGCACGCGAGCACCTGGCCAGCAACGCGCCGCCTCCTGCTCGCACCTCTCGCGCAACCGCTCGTCGGCTCCTTGGAGCGCTACTTCATGCATACCCGAGAAAGTGGTTCCCGGGGGGCGCGCAGCAAGACCGGGACTAAGCCGCCGGGCCGTGTCCGCGCTGGTCGAGGCGTTGCACGGTCTGGAGCAAGCTGCGGAGTTGGTCCATCCCCACCGGCTTGACCAGGTGGTGCTGGAAGCCCGCCTCGAAGGAGCGCTGCCGATCCGCCTCCATGCCCCAGCCCGTGAGCGCCACCATCATGGGTGCCAGGGACATGCGCCGCACCACGTGGCGGCACAGCTCCACGCCGTCCATGCCCGGCAGGCCGATATCGCATAGCACCACGTCTGGTTGCGTCTCGGTGATGGCCGCGAGTCCATCGGGGCCGTTGTGCGCGACGAGCACGTTGTGGCCCAGCAGCTCGAGCCAGGTCGACATCAGCTCCGCCGAGTCCTCGTTGTCCTCCACCACGACCACCCGCAGCGCCGCGTTGCAAGGCAGGCGCTTGGCTACCACGACCGACGGACGCTCGCTGGCCTTGGGCAAGTTCCCAGTGGGCAGCGTAAGAATGAAGGAGGAGCCCTTGCCCTCCCCCGCGCTCTCCACGTTCAGGCTCCCACCGTGCAGCTCGGCGAGCTGACGCGAGAGCGCGAGCCCGATGCCGAGGCCGTCGGACGTATCGTTCGAAGCGCGCTCCACTTTGGCGAACATGGCGAAGATGCGATCGATCTGGTTGGGCGGGATGCCGAGCCCGTGATCCGTGACGCGGATCACCGCGGAGCTTCCCGCGCGGCGCAGGTCGATGTTGATGGTGGTGCCAGAGGGCGAAAACTTGGAGGCGTTGTTGAGCAGGTTGCCCACGATCTGCGTCACGCGGGTGGCGTCCACCGCCGAGCGCACAGACTCATGGGCTTGGAACGCCACGCACTGATCGCGCCGCTCGATGAGCGGGCGCGAGGTCTCGATCGCATCTTCGATGACCCTGGAGAGCTCGATGGCCGTGGGTTGAATGTTGAGCGTGCCCCGGCTGATGCGGTTGACGTCCAACAGGTCGTCGATGAGGCGGACCATGTGCGTGAGCTGACGCTCCATGGCCCCAAGCGTGCGCTTGGCCTGCGTGCTCTGCACCGGCTCGTGCATGAGGATTTCGAGCCCCGTCCGCAGCGGAGCGAGTGGATTGCGCAGCTCGTGCGCAAGCGTCGCCAGGAACAGGTCCTTCTGCGCGTCTGCCGCGCGCAGCGCCTCCTCCGACTTCTCGAGCTCCGCGGTGCGCTCGCGGACGCGCGTCTCGAGGTTCTCGTTCAACTCGGCCAGTGCGCGCGTCTTGCGGTACAGGTCCGCGAAGATCCCGATCTTGTGGCGCAGGATGGCCGGCTTCACGGGCTTGGTCAGGTAGTCCACGGCGCCCGCGCCGTAGCCCATCAAAACGTCCTGATCCTCGAGCAAGTGCGCGGTCAGGAACACGATGGGAATCTGCCTGAACTTCTTGGTGCCCTTGATCATCTTGGCCAGCTCGAAGCCGCTGACGACCGGCATTTTGATGTCGAGCACGATGGCCGCAACGTCGTGCTCCAGCAGCAGGCGCAGGGCCTTCTCGGCGCCGTCCGCGCGCAACAGGCGATAGCTGGGATCGTCGAGCACCGCCTCGAGCGCATCGAGGTTCCGCTGCTCGTCGTCCACGAGGAGAATGTTGACGGTCTCTGTCATGGCTCCTCCCTAGCGGTACAGCCAGACTCGCAAGAGCGAGAGTAGTTCGTCGGTGTTGACGGGTTTGGAGATGTAGTCGGATGCGCCCGCCTGCAGGCATTTCTCGCGGTCGCCCTTCATGGCCTTCGCCGTGAGTGCGAGGATGGGCAAGGTCCTGAAGCGCTCGTCCTTTCTGATCTCGCGCATGGTCTCGTAGCCGTCCATCTCGGGCATCATGATGTCCATCAAGACCACGCTGAGGCCCGGCATGCCCTCGATGATCTCGATGGCCTGCCGACCGTTGGTCGCGCTGATGACCTCCATGTCCTGGTTCTCGAGGATGGTGGTCAGTGCAAAGATGTTACGCACGTCGTCGTCGACCACCAACACTTTGCGTCCGCGCAAAACTTCCGCCGACCCATGCAAGCGCTCGATCATGCGCTGCTTGCCTTCGGGCAGGTCCGCCACAACTCGGTGCAAGAACAACGCGGTCTCGTCGAGCAAGCGCTCGGGCGACTGTACGTCCTTGAGCACGATGCTCTCGGCCACCGTGTGTAGGCGCTCCTCTTCGGCGACCGACAGATCCTTGCCCGTGAACACCACCACCGGAATGTCAGAGAGCCCCGGCTCGGCGTGCAGCTGGTCGAGCAGCTCGAAGCCCGTCATGTCGGGCAAACGCAGGTCGACGACGCAACAGTCGATGGGCTCCTTCCGCAGCAGCTCGAGCGCCTCGCTGCCGGTGCCCACCGCCGACACCTCGATGTCGTCGTGGCTCAAGAGCGCCACGATGCTGGCGCGCTCCGTGTTGTTGTCCTCCACGATGAGCAGACGCTTCTTGTGCGGTTCGACGTAGGCCTTGAGCTTGTCGAAAGCGACCTCGAGCTCGCGCGTGGTGGTGGGCTTGACGAGATAGGAGAACGCGCCGTGCGCGAGCCCGTGCTGGCGCTGCTCCTCCACCGAAAGCATCTGCACCGGGATGTGGCGCATCGTCGGGTCGAGCTTGAGGTTGTTGAGCACCGTCCAACCCAACATGTCGGGCAAGAACACGTCGAGGCTGATGGCCGTGGGACGATACTCACGCGCCAGCGAGAGGGCCTGTTGTCCGCGGTTGGCCACGATGGCCTTGAAGCCCTTGAGCCGGGCGATGCCGACCAGGGTGCGCGCGTAGTGCGGATCGTCCTCAATGATGAGGAGCACGCTGTCGCCGGGCCGCACATCCTCGCGATCGTCCGCCACCTGTTCCTCGGCCTTGGCCACGGACAGCACGGGGACCACGCGCTGGACCTGCGAGCGCACTGCCGCACTGGCAGACTCGTCCGCCGACGGTCCTGTGTAGGTGAGCGGTAGGTAGAGCGTGAAGGTACTGCCGCTCCCGGGCTTGCTCTGCAGACGGATCTCGCCGCCGAGCAAGTTGGCGAGCTCGCGGCTGATGGCCAGACCGAGACCCGTGCCGCCGTACTTGCGGCTGGTGCCCGCGTCCGCCTGCTGGAACGCCTCGAAGATGAGCTTCTGCTTCTCCTGCGCGATGCCGATGCCCGTGTCGGTCACGGTGAGCGCGATGGCGGGGCCTCCCGCGCAGAGCACCGGATGATCCGTGCTCCAGCCCGAGGTCACCAGGCGCACGCTCATGGCCACCGAGCCCACCGAGGTGAACTTGAAGGCGTTCGAGAGCAGGTTCTTGAGGATCTGCTGCAGGCGCTTGGGGTCGCTCACGAAGGAGCGCGGCAGGCTCGGATCGATGTCGACGTTGAAGCCGAGACCCTTGGTCTCGGCCACGTGGTGGAAGGTACGATGCACGGTATCGCGCAGGTTCGCGAAGGTGATCTCCTCCGGCTCCACGGTGACGGTACCGGACTCGATCTTGGAGAGATCGAGGATGTCGTTGATGAGCGTGAGGAGATCGGTGCCCGCGGAGTGGATGTTCTTGGAGAACTCGACCTGCTTGCCCGTGAGGTTGCCGCCCGCGTTCTCCGCCAGCTGCTGCCCCAGGATCAAGATGGAGTTCAACGGTGTGCGCAGCTCGTGCGACATGTTGGCCAAGAACTCGGACTTGTACTTGGAGGTCAGCGCCAGCTCGGCCGCCTTCTCCTCGAGCGCGCGGCGTGCCTGCTCGACCTCGCCGTTCTTGCGCTCCACTTCTTCGTTGCGCTCGGCAAGCTGCTTGGCCTTGGTGGCCAACTCCTCGTTGGTCTGCTGCAGCTCGATCTGGCGCGTCTGCAGCTCGGTGGTGAGCTCCTGGGACTGCTTGAGCAGGTTCTCCGTGCGCATCGTGGCTTCGATGGTGTTGAGCACGACGCCGATGGATTGCGTGAGCTGATCCAGGAACTGCAAGTGTGTATTGGTGAAGGGGTGCAGGGCGGCCAGCTCGATCACGGCCATGGTCTCGCCCTCGAACAACACCGGCAGCACGATCACACTGGTGGGCGCGGCCTCGCCGAGGCTCGAGCGAATCGCCGTATAGTGCGGCGGCACGTTGTTGAGCAGGATGCGCTGCTTGCCCGCCGCGGCCTGCCCCACCAGGCCCACGCCGAGCGTGATGCGATCCGGCTGGCCGTCGCGCTGCGCGTAAGCGGCCAGCAGGCGCAGCGTCCCCGACGCCTCGTGCTCGCTCTGATCGCCGCGCTCCAGCTGATAGATGGTGCCCTGCTGGGCGTCGACCAGCGGCGCCAACTCCGAGAGCAGCATGCGTCCCACCGTGAACAGATCGCGCTGGCCCTGCAGCATGCGCGTGAACTTCGCCAGGTTGGTCTTGAGCCAGTCCTGCTCCTGGTTGTGGTCCGTGGTGGCGCGCAGGTTGTCGATCATCGTGTTGATGTTGTCTTTGAGCTCGGCCACCTCGCCGCGCGCCTCGACGCGGATCGAACGCGTCAGGTCGCCCTTGGTCACGGCGGTCGCGACGTCCGCGATGGCGCGCACCTGGTTGGTCAGGTTGGCGGCCAACAGGTTCACGTTGCCGGTGAGGTCCTTCCAGGTGCCCGCAGCGCCCGGTACGTTGGCCTGACCGCCGAGGCGTCCGTCCACGCCCACTTCACGCGCCACATTGGTGACCTGCTCGGCGAAGGTCGCCAGCGTGTCGGTCATGTTGTTGATGGTCTCGGCGAGCGCGGCCACCTCGCCCTTGGCCTCCACCGTGAGCTTCTGACGCAGATTGCCGTCGGCCACCGCGGTCACCACCCTCACGATACCGCGCACCTGGTTGGTGAGGTTGGCGGCCATGAAGTTCACCGAGTCGGTGAGGTCCTTCCACGTGCCCGCCACGCCCGGAACGTCGGCCTGACCACCGAGCTTGCCCTCGGTGCCCACCTCGCGCGCCACGCGCGTCACCTCGGACGCGAACGAGCGCAGCTGGTCCACCATGGTGTTGATGGTGATCTTGAGCTCGAGGATCTCGCCCTTGACGTCCACCGTGATCTTGCGCGACAAGTCGCCGCGCGCCACGGCCGTGGTCACCTCCGCGATGTTGCGCACCTGATCGGTCAGGTTCGTGCCCATCGCGTTCACCGAGTCGGTGAGATCCTTCCACGTGCCCGCCACGCCCGGCACCACCGCCTGCACGCCAAGGCGTCCCTCGGTGCCCACTTCGCGCGCCACGCGTGTCACTTCGGAGGCGAAGCCGTTGAGCTGATCCACCATCGTGTTGATGGTGTCCTTCAGCTGCAGAATCTCGCCCTTCACGTCCACCGTGATCTTGCGCGACAAGTCACCGCGCGCCACGGCCGTGGTCACCTCCGCGATGTTGCGCACCTGACCCGTCAGGTTCGACGCCATCGAGTTCACGTTGTCCGTCAGGTCCTTCCACGTGCCCGCTACACCGGGCACCTGCGCCTGACCACCGAGCTTGCCCTCCGTACCCACTTCGCGCGCCACGCGCGACACTTCCGAGGCGAAGCCGTTGAGCTGATCCACCATCGTGTTGATGGTGTTCTTCAGCTCCAGAATCTCGCCCTTCACGTCCACCGTGATCTTGCGCGACAAGTCACCGCCCGCGATGGCGGTGGCCACGTCCGCGATGTTGCGCACCTGACCCGTCAGGTTCGACGCCATCGAGTTCACGTTGTCCGTCAGGTCCTTCCACGTACCCGCCACGCCGGGCACCAGCGCCTGACCGCCGAGGTTACCTTCCGTACCCACCTCGCGCGCCACGCGCGACACCTCCGAGGCGAAGCCGTTGAGCTGATCCACCATCGTGTTGATGGTGTCCTTCAGCTGCAGAATCTCGCCCTTCACGTCCACCGTGATCTTGCGCGACAAGTCACCGCGCGCCACGGCCGTGGTCACCTCCGCGATGTTGCGCACCTGACCCGTCAGGTTCGACGCCATCGAGTTCACGTTGTCCGTCAGGTCCTTCCACGTGCCCGCTACACCGGGCACCTGCGCCTGACCACCGAGCTTGCCCTCCGTACCCACTTCGCGCGCCACGCGCGACACTTCCGAGGCGAAGCCGTTGAGCTGATCCACCATCGTGTTGATGGTGTTCTTCAGCTCCAGAATCTCGCCCTTCACGTCCACCGTGATCTTGCGCGACAAGTCACCGCGCGCCACGGCCGTGGTCACCTCCGCGATGTTGCGCACCTGACCCGTCAGGTTCGACGCCATCGAGTTCACGTTGTCCGTCAGGTCCTTCCACGTACCCGCCACGCCGGGCACCACGGCCTGACCACCGAGCTTGCCCTCGGTGCCCACTTCGCGCGCCACGCGCGTCACTTCGGAGGCGAACGAGCGCAGCTGCTCCACCATCGTGTTGATGGCTTCCTTGAGCTGCAAGATCTCGCCGCGCACGTCGACGGTGATCTTCTTGGAGAGGTCGCCGCTCGCCACTGCGATGGTCACCTCGGAGATGTTGCGCACCTGGGCCGTGAGGTTGCCGGCCATCTGGTTCACGGACTCGGTCAGGTCCTTCCACACGCCCGACACGCCCTTGACCTGCGCCTGACCACCGAGCTTGCCTTCGGTGCCCACTTCGCGCGCCACGCGCGTCACCTCGGAGGTGAACACGGAGAGCTGGTCGATCATCTTGTTCACCAGCTGAGCCGAGCGCAAAAACTCGCCCTCCAGCGTGCGACCGTCCACTTCGAGGCCCATCGACTGCGTGAGGTCGCCCTTGGCGACGGCGCCAATGGTGCGCGTCACCTCGGTGGTCGGCCACACCAGGTCATCGATCAGGGTGTTGAGCGACACGACCTCGTCGGCCCAACCACCCACGGCACCGGGCACGTTCATGCGTTGCTTGAGCTTGCCCTCCTGGCCGACCACGCGACACACACGGACGATCTCGTCGGAGCGACGCGCGCTGACCGCGATGATCTCGTTGAGCGTGTCCGCGATCTTCCCGTCGATGCCCGTGAAGTCCGACGCCATGCGCGCCGTGAAGTCACCATCCTTGAAGCGCATCAACGCGATCAAGAGATCTCGCGAGAAATCGTTGGCAGCGCTGCGCCCGACGGCATCGCCGTTGGCCAGGGTTGCTTCGGTGGCGTCGAGCAATGTCGTTGCGGCAGCGTCCGCCGCGCGAGCGATCGTAGACATGGGGCTCCCTCTTTGGGCCTAACGCTCAGGGCTTCGAGTGTTGCACGGGAACAGGGTGGCGCGTAAGGGTCGAACGCCGATCCAGCGGCATGCCATTTTGCTTTGATTCCAGCCGAGTGAGCCACATCTCAGCCCTCTCGCGTCACGCTACGCGCTGTTCGAAATTCTCGGCTTGGCCGAGCAGACGATGTGCGTGTGGAAAGGCAGCTGGATGACATTCAGGGCCTGACTTCGGACAATAAAGCCTCGCAAGAACGCCACAGCCCATCGAAGCGACGCAGATTGCCTCACTGGCTAGCCCGCAAAAGTGCCTGCAATTGGCCTCAAACCAGATCGATCGTCCGCGCGAACGTGTATGGTCGAGTCATGTCCTCGAAACCGCCCCCTCAGCCGACCGTGTTGGTCGCGGACGATGACGACGATTGCCTCCAATTGCTCTCGAGCATGGTGCGAAGGCTCGGATTCGAAGTGCTCGAGGCGCGCAATGGACGCGAACTCTGCGAACAGGCAGCGGAGCGCTACGCAGCCGGCAGAAACTTGGCAGCTATCGTGACTGACGTCGGGATGCCCGTTTGCACGGGTGTCACCGCGGCGAAATGGATCGGCGCGCTGACCCCCGAGGTGCCCGTGATCTTGGTGACCGCGTACCGGGGCACTGCGTTGTGGGAAGAAGCCGCCGCGGCAGGCGTGCGCCGCATCCTGCCCAAGCCCTTTACGGCCGAGCAGCTCACCGAAACCTTGAAAGCCGTGCAGCAGAAGACCACCAGCGTCTAACTGTCTGCGTAGTCCACAGCCCGCGTTTTCGTACGCGTGGACGAGGATTAGCCGCCCAAATTAGCCGAGCTGTCGCGATGCCAGATGCGCGAGCGTACGAATGCCCTGCTCGAGCGCTGGCGACCACGGATGTCCGTAGTTGATCCTGAGGCAGTTCTCGAAGCCTCGCTGGGCCGAGAAGATGGGCCCCGGGCTCACGCTGACGTTCGCCTTCATGGCAGCCCTGTAAACGCGCACGGCATCCACGCCCTCGGGCAGTTCCACCCAAGCGAAGTAGCCGCCGTCGGGTTGGGTCACGCGCGTTCCATCCGGAAAGTAGCGCCGCACTGCCTCGAGCAACCGAACTTGCTGATCGGACAAAGCCTTGCGCAGTTGCCGCAGGTGGCGCTCGTAGCCGCCGTGTTTGAGGTACTCCACGATGGCTAGTTGGGCCGGCACGCTCGGAGTCAGCGTGTTGGAGAGCTGACGCTGCTGCACGCGCTCGGCGCTGCGACCGGCCACCACCCAGCCCACCCGGAAGCCGGGCGCGAGACACTTGGAATACGACGAGCAGTGCAGCACCAGCCCGTCCTCGTCGAAGGCCTTGGCTGGCTTGGGTCGGGTTCCCTTGAGATGGAGCTCGGCGTAGACATCGTCTTCGATGAGGGGGATCTCGTGGCGTCGGAGCAGCTCCACGAGCGCGCGCTTCTTCTCGAGGGGCATCAGGCTGCCGAGCGGATTCTGGTAGTTGGTCATGAACCAGCACGCCTTGATGCGATGGCGCTTGATGGCTTGCGCGAGGGCGTCGAGGTCGACCCCGCGCAGCGGTTCGGTGGCGACCTCCACGGCGCGCAGCCCCAGCGCCTCGATGATCTGCAGCGAAGCGTAGAAGGCCGGCGACTCGATGGCGATGAGGTCCCCAGGTCGGGCCACGCTCTGCAGGCACAGGTTCAGCGCCTCCATGGCTCCGCAGGTGATCAGGATCTCGTCGGGCTTCACGGTGCAGCCGACTTCCAGGTAGCGCCGCGCGATCTGGCGACGCAGCTCGAGGTTGCCCGGCGAGAGATCGCTGACGGTCTTCCAGGGATCGAGAAAGCGCGCGGCGGCGCCGAACGCGTGGGAGAGCTGCTTGAAGGGGAAGAGCTCCGGGCTCGGGAAGGCCGAACCAAACGGCACCACGTTGCGATCGCGCGCCGAGGCGAGAACCTCGAACACCAACTCGCCCATGGCGACCTGGCCCGGGCGCCCGTTGGGCTTGCGTGTCTCGGGCAGGGGCAGTGGCCCCGGGCCTCGTACCGAGACGTAGTAACCCGAACGGGGCCGCGCCTCGATGCGTCCTTGGTCTTCGAGCACGCCGTAGGCCTGCAGCACCGTGCCGGGGCTCACCGAGCGGGACCGCGTGAGTTCACGCACGGACGGCACCCGGTCTCCGGGGCGCAACACGCCCGAGTCGATGGAGCGGGTGAGTTCTTCGACGAGCGTCTCGTAGAGCTTCACGGCGCCCCGAGCCGTCTGGAACAGTTTCTCGGAACCATCGGTCCGAGTGTAACAGTTTAGACGGCCACTATTCCGCGATCTCGCGCGCCACGCTGGCGCGGATCCAGCGGTTCTCGCTCTTGCGCACCGCGCTGAGATAGAAACTCGTCCCCACCAGGGCCGCCGTCACCATCAGCTCCACCATCGCCGCCGGGAACCCCTTGAGGTACCAGACCAGCGGAGCGAGCAGGCCGAACAGCGCGTAGCGCGGGATGCGCTTGAAATGACGCTCGTACTCGGCGAACTGCATGTCCAAGCGCTGCAACTCGATCTCGTATTTCTCCCGGCTAGCCTGGTTCATCTGGCCCTCCTGTAGGCCCGGCGTGGGTCTCAACCCAAAGCTAGGCCCCCGAGGGCTCCTGGAACAGTTACAGAATGTCGCTTAGACGACTGGAACAGATGGAAGGAGCGCAACGTACACGGGGCTATGGCGCGGCTCGCTTGGCCACCTGTTCGAGCTCCTTCGCCACCTCCGCGACGAGAGTCGGATCGAAGTACTGCTCGTAGGGCACGGACGCCTTGTAGACGTCGTTGCGCACCTGGAACTCGTCGGCCGTCTTGCTCGAGAAGTACGCGCTGGCGAGAGAATCACCGGGCTTGAAGCGCTCGAGTTCATCGGCGAGATCCAGGAAGTAGGTGCCGGCCATCAGCGGCTTGTATTGCTCGGGCGTGAGGCCCACGCGACCGGCCATCAGCTTGGCGGCCTCCTCCGCGTTGGCCGGGTCCTTGAGGAAGTCCACGACACGGAACCACACCTTCACGAGGCGCTTCCAATCATCGCGACGCTCGGCCAGCGACTTGGGGTTCACCGCCAAGAGATCGTAGATGAGCCCGGGCACGTCGCGGCTGGTGAAGATGGCGGTCGATCCCGGCACCTCCTTCAAGGCCTGTCCACTACTCGGCTGCCAGGCCACCACGGCGTCGACGCTGCCTGACTTGAGCAGCTGCGGCGTCTGATCGGTGGGCACGTTGACGAGACTGAGATCGCTGGGGCTCAGGTGCTCCTTCTCGAGCGCCTTGATCAGCAGCAGGTGACTCACGAAGCCGACCTCCACGCCCACCTTCTTGCCCTTGAGCTCGGTCAGCTTCGTCAGCCCGCGCTTGGCGACGATCATGTCGTTGCCATTGCTGTAGTCGTTGAGCAGGATGGCCACGCTCTTGGCGCCGCTCGACCCCATCACCAGCGCGTCGCCGTTGGTGACCGAGACCGCGTCGAGCTTGCCAGCGGTGTAAGCCTCCATGGAGGGCACGTACTCGAACCACACGAAGTCCACGTCGAGCCCCGCCTGCTTGAACCAGCCCTTCTGCAGCGCCACCTCCCAGGCCACGAAGCCTGGCCAGTCGCTGTAGCCGATGCGCAGGGGCGCCTTCGCGACGGGCGCGCTCGCAGCGCTCGTCTGCCCGCTCGGCGTCGGCGTGGGTGCGGATTCCTTGCTCTTGCCGCAAGCGCCGAGCAACACGGTGAAGAGCAACAGGCCTTGGAGATACGACTTCATGAGCTTGCTCCGTGCTGAGTGTTGAAGTGAGCGCGTTGCCGCTTGGCCATCCAGGTGTTGATCTCTGCCAAATCGGCCACGGGGAGTTTGCTGAAAGGGGCCTCGTGGAGGTAACCGTCGGGTCCGAACTCGGGCGTCATGGTCAGCACGCGCAGCCCGCGTCGCTGCGCGCTCTGCCAGATCGCGCTCCACCAGCGCTCGTGCTGAGAGAGCTCGGCGGCATACTCGGGCGCGCGCGGGTCGGGCACCTGGGGGCCCTGCGCGTAGCCGACGCGTGCGTGCACGTGGCGGGCTCGCTCGATGGCCGGCTGCAGCGCCTCTGGGTCGTCCACCAAGCGCTCACACACCACGCACCAATGGCTAAAGTCGCAAGTGAGCTGGAGCGCGGGCAACGCGCGCAGCAGCTCGCGTGTGCTCCACGGGTTGAAGGTCGGGCGCCCGCGGTGAGTCTCGAAGGTCACCTCGGCGCCGGCCGAGGCCGACAGCTCGAGCACGCGGCCGAAGTAGTCGATGCACTGGGCGAGGGGCCAGCTATCCGAGCCGGTCAGGCAATTCACCAGGAAGGCACCCGCCGCGAGCGCGCTGTCGAGCTGCCGCTCGAACTGCTCGAGGTGTTCGGCCTCCGGCACGCGCGAAGCTGGGGCGTAGTCGCCGCCGGTACAGACCTCGCCGAGGAAAGGCATGCCGTCATCGGAGAGCCGCGTGCGCAGCGCCCGACACGCCGTGGCGTCGCGCGGGGCAGGCCCCTCCACGCCGTCGAAGCACCCATGAGCGGCCTGTGCGATGCACGCCTCGAGGGAGCCGAAGGTCCAGGCGCTCGCCATGATCAGGAGCTTCATGGGCGCGCCACCTTGTCGTGGGCGCGGTCGCGACCAAAGGACGACAGCCCAAGCGCGCTGCGAGGTAGCTCGAACTCGCCGCGCTCCATGAGCCGCGTGAAGTACCCGAAGCTCTGCGCGGTCTGCGCCAGGATGTGCTCGCCCATGATCACGGGCTGGTAACCCGAGCGCTCGTGGAGCGGCGCGAAGCCGGGCAATGGCTCAATGACGGTCTGGTAGTCGAGGCTGAAGAACAGCGGAAACGAGTAGCGCTCCTCGGGCACCGGGCGCACGCGATGGGCGGTCGACGCGTAGTGGCCGTTGGTCAGCACCTCGAGCATGTCGCCGAGATTCACCACGAAGGCCCCAGGGCGCGGGGGTGCATCGATCCAGCGGCCCTCGTCGTTCATAACCTCGAGCCCTGGCGTAGTCGCCTGCAAGATGGTGAAGACCTCGTAGTCCGTGTGCGAGCCGATGCCCATGCCGCGCTCCGAAGGCTCGCGCGCGGGGTAGTGGAGCAAGCGCAACTGCGACGGCGGCTTCACCAGCTGGGCCTCGAAATGGTTTTCGGCGAGCCCCAGCGCGAGAGCAAAGCCGCGCAGGAGCCGTCGACCGAGCGCCACCACCTCGGCGTAGTAGGCGCTGACCACGCGCCGAAACTCGGGCAGCTCCGCAGGCCACACGTTGGGACCGAGCAGGCGATTTCCCGCCAGGTACTCCGGGTCGTCCGCAGGCAGATCGAGCGAGAGGTCGAAGCCTTCCTTGCTGTCCTTGCTCTGGCCGTAGAAGACCTCTTCGCCGGGCGGCACGTAGCCGCGGTGGTTGCGTGAGAGGCCGATGTAGTAGCTGTGCTTGACCGCGCTCGGCAGCGCGAAGAACGCGGCGGCCTGGGCCAACAGCGCGCGCGACACGTCGCTGTGCACACCGTGGTTCGTGACGTAGAGAAAGCCCGCCGTGCGCGCGGCCGCATCGAGCTGCGCAGCCACTGCATGGCGCTCGGCCAGCACGGGGGACGCGAGCCCCGCGAGGTCCACCAGAGGAATGGCGTCGAAGCGTCCGCGCTTGACCTGCGTTTCGTGCAGATTGCCTTGCGATTGCTTGTTCACTCTCGACTCTCCCGACGCCAGCGTTGCAGCGCCCTCGAGTCATCCATTACCGCTTTCCGCGTGCGTCAGACCTTGCGGCGGGCGACAGAGATCTTGTAGATCACGACAGTGCCTCGCAGTTCTTCGAGCCCGGCATCGCCAGCACGCAACACGGCACACACACGCAAAGGCCGCGAGCCGATGATCGGGTCGCGGGCCACGCTCGGATTACTCGAGTACCTGGGCGAAGTGGGCTGCGATGCGGCGCCGCTGTTGCGGCGTACGGAGCTCGCGGCTTCACTGTTCGCGGAGCCGGAAGCGCTGCTTCCATTGGCTCGGTTCGTCCGCTTTTTGGAGCTGTGCGCACAGGCCAGCGGGGACGATTGCTTCGGCGCCCACTACGCGTCGCACTACCCCATTCGCAACACCGGATTGGCCGGCTATGCCACCATCGGCAGTACGACGCTGGGCAGCGGCTGCAACGCCGTGGCCCGCTACTACGCACTCCTGGCCGACGCCACCGAGCTCACGCTCACCACGCACGGCCCGCGGGCACGCCTCTCCTACACGCTCACCGATAGCTCCATTTGGCCCCGACGACAGGACGCGGAGTGCATGCTCACGGTGCTGCTCGGTTGGCTGCGCGACGCGCTCGGCGCTGCCTGGTCGCCCGAGGAGGTGTGGTTCGAACATGCCAAGCCAAGCGGCGCGCGCGCGCTCATGCGCATCTACCGCTGTCCCATGCACTTCGACATGCCGTGCAACGCCCTGTTCTTCCCGCGCAGCTTGCTCGAGCGTCGCCTGCACAGCGAGCATCCCGACTTGGCCGGCTTGATCGAGCCCTACCTCGAGGAGCTGCTGCGCCAAAAGGCGCAGCCCGCGCAGGTAGACCAGGCCGTCATCAAGCACATCAAGAGCTCACTGAGCCACAGTCCCGCCTCGCTCGCCGAGGCAGCGCGCGATCAAGGCGTCGGCGCGCGGACGCTACAACGTCGACTGCGCGCTCACGGGCAGTCGTATCAGAAGTTGGTGGATCGCGCGCGCTACGAGTCCAGTCTGGCCTACTTGGCCGATCGCTCTCTGAGCATCGGCGAGGTGGCGTGCAAGCTGGGATACGCCGACGTGACGGCGTTCAATCGCGCCTTTCGACGCTGGACAGGGCAGGCGCCGTCACACTATCGGCGCGTGGTCGCCGCAGCACCGACCGCCTGCAGTCAGCCGGAACGCCGAGCCGCTCAGCCGAAGTGATAGGCCGAAAACGGCAGCCCAAACAGCTCTCCACTGTACGGCACGCTGCCCTGGTCGCTCCCGGCGGCGCCGGCGATCACCATCATTGGCAGCAGGTGCTCCTCGCGCGGGTGAGCCATACGGGCCGAGGGAGCGCTGGCCCATGCGACGAGGCGCTCATTGCGCTGGGCCTCGGGTGCAGTGCCCGTCTCCTGCAGCCAGCGATCGAAGGCCTCGGCATGGGGACGCGCACCGCGCGGATCGCGGAAGGCGCCCATGTTGTGGAAGCTCATGCCGCTCCCCACGATGAACACCCCCTGGTCGCGCAGCGGCGCGAGAGCACGACCCATCGCCAGGTGCTCGGCGGGATCGAGCCCCGCCTTGAGCGAGAGCTGAACGGTCGGCACGTCCGCGTCCGGATACGCGAGCTTGAGCGGCACGAAGGTGCCATGGTCGTAGCCGCGCTTTTCGTCGGCGGCCGTGGCGAAGCCCGCGCCTTCGAGCAACTTACGCACCTCGCCGGCGAGGGCGGGCGCGCCGGGGGCAGGCCACTGCACGCTGTAGGACTCGGGCGGAAAGCCGTAGTAGTCGTAGAGCATGGGCGGCGCCGCGGAAGTGGTCACGCTAGGCACGCGCTCTTCCCAGTGGGCCGAGATCACGAGCAGCGCCTTGGGCGCGCTCTTGGGCAGGCGACTCAAGGAGCGCAGGTAGCCGGAGAGCGAATCGAGCTCGTGCTGGGGAAAGCCCAGATTCACGAAGGGCCAAGGCCCGCCGCCGTGCGGCAAGTACACAACTGGCATGCGCTGTTGGACTGCGGAACCCATGGCGTCGCCTTTCTCGGGAGAAGACTGCGGGTGTGACGTGGATCGGGAAGCGGACGCGCCGGGCCCAGCTCCCTCGCTGCAGCCGGCGAGCCCGCCCAAAGCAGCGACCCCGACCAGGCCTGCAAGCAGCGCTTCACGCCGCCCTTTGTCACACTCGTCTCGCATTCGGCCACCCACTATGGCCACTCCCGACGGGCTTGGGAAGTCCCCCGCAGAGCGCCGGCAACGCAGCGCTCTGCCCCGTGCCAGCCTTGCGCCAGCAAGGCGAGGCCGTAGTCCTGCCCGGTCCTTGCTCTAGCGAGTGAGCACTTCCACCTCGTCGCTGCGCCCGACCAGCACCCGACTCGCCTCGTCGAGGAACAACCCATGCCCGAGGAGACCCGGTATCTCGCTTAGCTTGTTGGCGACCTCGCGAGGACGCTCGAGCGCGCCGAAGGCACAGTCGATCACGTGGTTGTGCTGGTCCGTGAGGTAGGGCCTGCCGTCGGGCTGGGCGCGCAGGCTCGGCACGCAGCCCAGGTTGCACAGGGCGCGCAACACCACGGGCGTGGCGAAGGGCAGCACCTCCACGGGTAGCGGAAACGCGCCCAGCACGTCCACGAGCTTCGACGAGTCCACCACGATGACGGTCTGACGAGCCGCGAAGGCCACGACCTTTTCGCGCAACAATGCCCCTCCCCCGCCCTTGACCAGGCGCAGCTGCGGGTCGACCTCGTCCGCACCGTCGATGGTCAAATCGAGCTCACTCCCGTGCTCGAAGTCCGACACGTGGATGCCCAGTTGCGTGGCCAGAGCCTCGGTGGCGCGCGAGGCGGACACCACGCGCACCCGGAGGCCTAGTGTCACGCGTTGCGCGAGCGCGCGCACGACGTGGTTCACGCTGCTCCCGCTGCCCAGGCCCAGCGCCATACCGTCCGCCACCAGCGCCACCGCGGCCTCGGCGGCGCGCTGCTTCTCCCGTTCTCGATCCGTCGTCATACGATACCCTTGGCACATGAAGCGTTGGTTACTGCTCGGATTGCTGTGCTCGTGCGTGTGGATCGGTGGAATTGTCGAGGTTCAGGCCCAGTCGAACGCAGACGCGGGGGTGGCGCCAGTGGAGGCCCCCTCCGCTCCCCCTCCCCAGGAAGCCGTGACCCACCGCTCCCATGCCGTGGCCGGCGGTCAGAATCGAGTCGACGTCGGTTTTCACGTGAATGCCCTGCGCGAGGTGGACGCCCATGCTCAAACCTTCCGGGCCGACCTGTTCTTCTGGCTAATCTACCACCGGCGTACGCCCGGGCTGGTCGACGAGGAGCTCGAGGAAATCCGCTTCACCAACGGAGACGTGGAGTCGATGGAGCTGGAGGAGCGCAAGGCCCTAGGCGACGACAACTACGTGCTGTATCGGGTCCGCGCGCAGTTTCATTTTCAGGCCAACTTCCGTCGCTATCCCTTCGATGTGCAGGAGCTGCCCATCGAGGTGCAACACGGCTATCTGCGCTCCGACCAGCTGGCGATTCACGTGGACCACCCCTCGTACGCCCGTTCGACCGGGCCCCAACACCTCCGCGCCCTGGGCGAGGGCGTCGGCCTGGCGGACATGGTGGTCAGAGAAGTGCGCCATGAAGAGCTCCAGCGCACCTACCACACCGACTTCGGCGACAGCACGGACCCCGTGGGGTCCACCACGGTCTCGAGCTATCGCATGGTCATCGTAGCGGCGCGCGAGGTCTGGCCTTTCTTGATCAAGATCGTGATCCCGCTACTGATCATCCAGATGCTCGCCTATCTGGTGTTCTTCGTGGCGGCCGACCGCATCGACGTGGCCGTGGGGCTCACCGTCACGTCGCTCTTGGCCAGCATCGCCTTCCAAATCGCGCTCGCCGACAGCTTGCCCGACATCGGCTACCTCACGACGGCCGATCGCATCTTCCACCTGTCTTACTTCCTGATCATGGTGGCGATGGGGCAGATGGTCTACGCGTACAACCTATTCACCGCGAACGAGGTGGAGCGCGCACGCAAGCTCGACATGGCGGGCCGCATCCTGTACCCGCTGGTGTTCTTCGTGGGCGTGGCCCTGATCTGCTGGCGCTTGTGAGGGAGCCCCTGGTAGCGGAGCGCGGACCGCTTCCCTCTGGCTGGCCGAGAGTCGCGCCGTGAGGCAAGCGCCACGCCGTGGGGACGGTCATGGGATTGCTTCTAGTCTTGGTGCGCAAGGCGCGCAGGAAGCGCGCAGGCTCAGTCTCCGTCGGATCGTTCGCTGATAGGGTCCACCGGTCTCGCTTCGCTTCCAGGCGAGGCGCGCCAAGACTCGGCGCCAGAGGGAAGCCGTCCGCGCTCCGCTACCAGGGGCCTTGTGTGTTCTCTCTAAGGATGCTCGAGCGTTCTCATGTGCTCACTCTGGATCACTCGAGTGATTCCACGGTCGCCCGAGTTTGCTCAAGTGTCCTCAGGGGTTCACCGTAGTTCGCTCGAGTGTTCTCGCGTGGACGCCCAGGTTCATTTCGCTGGGCTCATCTGGACCAGTGGGTCCACGCGGGCTCACCTGGACCAGAGAGTCCATTCGAGCGCACTCGCCAAGTGTCCACACGAGCGCACTCGAGCCAAGAGATCACTGGAGTAGACGCGAGCCAAGAGATCACGCGAGCCAACTCGAGCCCAAATGTGGACACAGTGGCCTCTGGCAGGAGCGGGGCGGCGGGTCGTCTGGCGCCGAGTCTTGGCGCGCCCCGACTGGAAGCGAAGCGAGACCGGTGGCCCCTGTCAGCGGCCGATACGACGGAGACTGAGCCTGCGCGCTTCCTGCGCGCCTTGCGCACCACGACTGGAAGCGACCCCATGACCGTCCCCACCGCGCGCAAGCACGCCCGATGGCGCGACTCTCGGCCAGCCAGACGACCCGCCGCCCCGCTCCTGCCAGAGGCTACGGGGGGCCTCGAACGGGCTCAGTAGACGTACGGAATGATGCGGTAGGGCACGCGCTCGCTGTAGCGCTTCCAGTCCGCACCGTACTTCTCGGCGCAGTGGTGGTCGTCGCGGCGTTCGCGGTCGATCAGGAGCGGGGCGAAGTACAGGAAGTAGAAGTACGGCACGATGTGCGAGAAGCCGCAGGCGAGGCACCAGGCGAGCGCCATCATCAGGTCGCCCAGGTAGTTGCAGTGCCGCGCCAGGCCCCACCAGCCCGCCGCGAGCAGGCGGGTACCACGCTGGGTCTGGATGAACTCGGGCTCGCGACCCCAGATCTTGGCGCCAGGCACAGTCTTGAAGCGGTGCTTCTGTAGGTTCGCCGAGCGGAAAATGTAGTAGCCAGCGAAGTTGAGCAGCACGAGGCCGACCACTGCGAGCCCCGACAAGGCGGGCGCGCCGTACACGAGATACTGAGCTTGAAGTGAGAAGTTGAAGGGCATCCAGACCACGAAGCCGAACGCGAGCATGAAGCCGTAGTTCTCGTAGTTGATGTCCCAGGTGGAAAGCATGGCTTCCTCGAACCAGAAGAAGTCGACCACGTAGGCGAGCTGAAACAGGCAGACCACGATCATGGCCAGCGAGAGTGCGCCTTCGCGCTCGTACTCCGCGTGGGCCATCAGGAACGTGAGCACGATCCAGGTGGTCATGCCGATCTTCGACTCGAAGAACATCTTGAGGTCGAGCTTGCCGATGCGCGGATTCAGGGACGTGCCCATGAAGTAGTCGTAGGCGACCTTGTCTAGGCTCGCGGCCTGGCTGGCCTCGAGCGCCAGGCTGCCGTCCGGCTGCATCACCACGTGCGCGTTCGCCTCGGGCTCCTCCGGCGGGCGATAGCGCTTGCCGTAGATGTAGAGAAACGCGCTGAGCAAGTAGGCAAACAGAATGGAGGTCACGAGCAGCGGGCCGAGCTGGTCGAGCACCGCGCTGCCGCGCAGCACGCCCGTGGCGAGCAGCCCGGCGAGGAGTGCCAGCGTGACGAGCAACGAGAAGAAGCCGTTCAGGCGATACACGAGGCGTCGACCGTCGCGCTGGGGCAAGCCCTTGTAGGCGCGTCCGGGCAGGTAGAGATTGAGGGCCAGCTGGAAGGTCACCCAGGCCACCACCCAAAACACGGAAGCCGCGGTGGGTAGGGGAAACTCGGCCAAGAGGCGCGCGCTCGGTAGCACCAGGGCGCCCCCGTGCATGTGCACGCAGATCCAGAGGTACACACTCAAGATCGGCAGGAGCACCATCATGGCCGTGGCGCCGATGGGCCCACCGAAAGCGAGCCGCTCTTCCCCTGGCTTGGCTTCGCTCGCGACCGCGCTGGCGGCGGCCGTACTCGAACCCTCACGAACTTCGTTCATCGAGCCCCATCCTCGACGCGCTGGCACGAGGCCCCGCAGGGGCCCGACTCGGGCGCGTTCCGGGCCGAGAATGGCGCACGAGCGCGGGCGGCGCCAGTGTCGCGTGATTGGCGAAATTACGCGAAAAATCTCGGCGTGCACTGCTCACTTGGAGCGGGGCACAGGGGGCGGCCCCATACTCCCTGGGTGCCCGTGCGGACCAAGCGCTGGAACGATCCTGTGGACCCGGACGACGGCCTGCGCATCCTGATCTGCCGTTTCCGACCGCGCGGGGTGAGCGCGAGCGAAGCCACCTGGTCGGCTTGGTGCCCTGCTCTGGCGCCGAGCAAGCGCCTGCATGCCGACGCCTACGGGAAAGCGGGCGCCCCGATCGCCTTCGAGGAGTACGAGCGGCGCTTCCTGGGCGAGATGCGCGCGCAGCAGTTTTGGCTCGACGGCTTCGCCAAGAACCTGGTCGCGGGGGAGACCATCACGCTGCTGTGCTCCTCGGCCTGCGTGGACGAAGCGCGCTGCCATCGCAGGCTCGTCAGACGACTGTTGGAGGAGGCGGCGCGCAAGCTGGGCGAACCTGCGGTCAGCGTGATCCGACGCTGAGCGTCACGAGGAGCGCGCGCGGAGCAGCCTGCGCACCAGAAAGCCCACCAGCAAAAGGGCAGCCGCCGCCCCGGCCACACGGCCGAGGGAGAAGTTGTTCGCACCGCTGACCCAGATGCGCGCACGATCTGCGAACACGGCGATCAAGAGGGTGCCAGGCACGGCGCCCAACGACGAGCCGAGCAAGAACAACGGGAAAGGGATGCGCATGCTGCCCGCGAGCATGTTCACCACCGTGAAGTTCCCGAGCGGCGCCACGCGCGCGGCGGCGCTGGCCCAGAAGGCGTGAGCCTGCAGGGCCTGGGTCACGCGCAGGAGCTTCGGCCCGGCCAGGGCGAAGAGGGCGCGGCTGCCCACTGCGCGCCCGGCCCAGTAGGTGGTGCTGGCGGCCAGGGCGATGCCGCTCAGCGCGAGCACGAAGCCATGACTGGAGCCGAACGTCAGGATCGTGGCCACCACCAGCAACGTGACCGGCAGAAACAGCGAGGTCAGCAGCGCGAACCCCAGCACCACGTAGAACTCCACGGCCGGGTCCTCGCGTAGGGAAGCCAACTGGAGCTGCACCTGGTCGAGCGATCGGAACGAGCTCAAGTCGAGGATCCACCACAGGGACAAGAGCGCGAGCAACGCCGATAGCGGCGGCACCAGGAGGATCCAGCGCGCGCGGCTCGAGGGGCGGAACTCGGTCTTCATGCAGGGCGGAGCTTAGCTGCTCCCTCTAAGGAATGCCGCAGGGGCCGGGCGCGTCGCTGCGCGCGAGCACCTTGACGGCGCCGGACCTGGCCACGTGGTGGGTGAACAGCGTGGCGCCGCAACGATGCTCCACCCGCGAACGAATCTCGAAGCCATCCGCGAGGGCCCGCTCACAGGCGGGAAGTTGCAAGCCGCACGCCGGCCATAGCTTGCGCTCGGCGTACAGCCACAGGCGTGCCTCGGCGGCCGTGTCGATCTCGCCCAGCAGCTGCTTGAGTTCCCGTGGCCCCAGCCAGACGCGCGGCTCTTCGCCGCTCAGGGTAAGCACGTACACGGCGTCCTGCACCGACGGGTCCGCCTCCACCTGGCGCTCTGCACGCGCAACGCGCTCCTCACAACGGGCCATGTCAGCGGCCGTGCCGCAGGCCGTCCCTCGGGTGGCCAGATCCTGAAACGCGCTGCTCTGCTCGCGCGAACGCAGCACCATGAAGTCTGGCTGTACGCTGAGCCTCAGCTGCTCCAGCCGAAACGGCTCCTGCTGAACGTGCTCCTCACCGAGCTCGCGGATCAGGGGGGCTCCCAGAGCCGCGCGCTCTGCCTGGCTGCGGTAAGCGAACGGCACGCGCCCGGGCTCGGCCGGCTGCCCGACCGCGGAACGCGCGGGCGTTGGTGCCGAGACGGGCGGTTGGGACATCGGCTGCACGCGGCCGCCTGCGCCTGCACATGCCGAGGAATCGAGCCACAGGATCAGCGCTGCGCCCGTCCGTCGTGTCACTGCCGAGGAGCCGCATGCCATGGTGTCGCGACCTCGAGTATAGATTGAGGATGGCGGACATCATCGACAAGGACGACAATCACCCGCCCACGCGGCTGCTCGTGCTGCGCGAGCGGGACACCATGTTGAAGGCGGCTCGACTCAAGCTCAGCCCCGGCCAACTGCGGCTGATGAACGAGGAGATCGAGGCCGCTCTCGAGCTCCCCGACGACGAGGCCACGCTCGTGCTAGCCACGATCAAGAATGCGTGGCTGGACTAGTGGGGCACTTAGACCGCGTCCGGACGCAGCAAGACCTTGCCGCTGTTCTTGTGGTGCTCGAGGCTGGCGAAGGCCTCGCGGACCTGAGAGAACGGGAAGGTTTGGTCCACGTGCGGACGGATCTTGCCCCGCTCGTAGAGTGAGAAGAGCGCCATCATGGCTTCGCGCAGGACCGCGGTCTCCCCGAACAAGCGCCCCATGTTCACGCCTGCGTAGCCCTTGTTGTCGTTCATCAGCTTGATGGGCGTGAGGATCGGCGAATGGGCCAGAACCTTCAGCAAGCGCAGGAAGCCGCGACGCTCACCGTTGCTCGCGTTGGCGATGCCGAAGGCCACCAGCGTGCCGCCCGGTCGCAGCACCGAGTAGTCGCGTGACCAGTCGCGCCCGCCGAGCGCGTTGTACACGAAGTCCACGCCGCGCCCATGAGTGAGCCGGGTGATCTCCTGGATGTAGTCCTGCGTGTGGTAGTCGATGACGTGCATCAAGCCCTGCTCGCGCACGTAGTCGTGCTTGCCGGCCGAGCAGGTGCCGTAGGTCGTTACGTCGGGCACGGTGCGGCAGAGCTGAATCAGAGCGGTGCCCACGCCGCCCGCGGCCATGTGGATCAGCACGTGGTCGCCGGGCGCGATGCGCGTCACGCGAAAGAGCATGTGATACGCGGTCAGGTAGTTGACCGGCAGCGCAGCGGCCTCTTCGAAGCTCATGCTGGCCGGCATCTTGTACACGCGCTCATGGGGCACACACACGAGGTCTGCCTGGCCCGAGAAGCGCGACACGTAGACCACGCGATCGCCGACCGCGAGCCCGCGCACGCCTGCGCCGACCGAATCCACGACGCCCGCTCCCTCGTAGCCCAGCACGCACGGAGGATGCGGTGCATCCGGATAGAAGCCCTTGCGGGCCATGATCTCCGCGAAATTCACGCCTGCCGCGGCCACGCGCACGCGGACCTCGTCCGCTGCGGGCACGGGGTCCGGCCCCTCACGCAGCTCGAGGACTTCAGGACCTCCATGACCGGTCACCCAGATCGACTTCATGCGTTTCACCGTAGAGAGCTGCGCTCGCTGTGTCGAGTCACGCACTTGCGCACGTCCCAAAAGCGAAATCCAACCTGCTCACTGCGCACTAGCGCGAGCCTGGGAGGCCGCACGCGCTCGCGCAGCAGAACGAGGACGCACCGGAACGCAAAGAGTGTCAGGCTTTGAATCGACCTGGAGGTTCGCATGCGCGTCACGCTGCCGAGAACACCCGCTGCCGCACCCCAGATGCCTGCCATCGCAGAGGTCCTCAAGTCCAAGGACGTGGAGGACCCGGTGAACCTCTGGGTGCACCGGCCGTTGGCTTATCTGTTCTGCCGTGCCGTCTTTCACACGCGGATTTCGCCGAATCAGATCACGCTGTTTTCCATCTTGCTAGGACTCGCGGCGTCGCTGTGTTGGGTCATGGGCAACTCGCGCGCGATGGTCGTCGGCGGTGTGCTGCTTTGGGCCTCCGCGATCATGGACGGTGCCGATGGCATTCTCGCGCGCGCCCGCAATGCCCAGTCGGCCTTCGGTCGCGCCCTCGATGGGGCCGCCGACTGGGTCGTGGGACTCGCCTCGGTGGGGGCTTGCGTGTTCCATCTATGGCAGACCGGGCATCACGCGCTCCTGGCCGCGCTCGCCATGCCCACCACGCTTCTCACGGTGCTGCAGTTCAACCTGTTCGACTACTACAAGGAAGTCTTCGTCCACAACACACGGCTCGACCGGCGTCGCGAGGGGCACTTCCTGGCGGACGTCGAGCGCATGCATGCCTCCGACAGCGTGCAGCACGGCCCATGGTACGTGCGCTGGTCCATGCGGCTCTACGTCGACTACGCCAAGACCCAGGACCGCATCATCGACAACACCAACCCCGCGGCCCATATCCTGTTGCGCGAAGGTCCGCGCACCGAGCAAGCCGCCGAGCTCTACCGTCGTGAGAATCTACTCTCGATGCGCATCTGGGCCATGCTCTCGACCGCACCCCACGCCTACCTGTTCTCCATCTTCGGCATGTTCGATCGACTGGACCTCTACATCGCCTTCCGTTGCGTGGTTTTCGGAGCGCTCACGGGGGTCGCCCTGATGCTGCAGCGGCGCGCGAGCGAGCGAACCCTGGCCGCCTTTCGAGGTTGAGGGCGCGAGATTCTCTGGGCACACTCGGTCGTGGTCGTGGTCGTTCCGCATTTTTTCGGAACCACGACCACGAATGTGAGGACGGGGGACTTGGTGTATAAGCGTGTGTCGTGGCCACCCGCTGCACACTGAGAACCGACGTCGCTCGAGCGCGCATGGGCGCGCTGGGACAGACACAGGCTTCGCTCGCTTCCGCCTGTGACATCGACGTGCGCACCGTGCAGCGCTGGTTCGCGGGTCAGGGCGTCAACCTCGCAGATGCCGAACGCGTGGCGGTGCATCTCGGCGTCGGTACGGGCGATCTGTTCGAAGGGGTCCCTGCAGAGGCTGGGCCCACGGGCGCCCGGCTGCGCCTCCTGCAGCGCTTGCTCGGTGCGCGCGACATCGCCTTCGCCCAGGGCTTCAGGCTGCTGGGCGAGCACTTCGACATCGTGCTCGAGTCAGTCTCGTTCGCCGCCCACCCGGTGCATGGATTCGTGTCCCGGCACTCCATCGCGGAGTCTTTCCGTCACGGCTTCGTCGTGTTCCGACTCGCCTGCGGCGAGCAGGCCGCGAATCTGGAAGTGCGTTGTCAGGTGGGTCGCCAGTTCAGCTACGTGGTCGGCAAGGTGCGCCTGCGTGGAGATCAGGCGGCGATGGTGGAGACCTTCCAGAACCACTCGATGCTCGCGCGACGCGCGCCGGACGGCTCGCTCGCACTGTGGTTCTGGGTCGGCGCGGAACACCGCGAAGTGGTGTTCGTGGGTAACCGGGAATTCACCACCACGCTCGAACCGCGCGCGCATTCACAGCTGTGTGCGCTGGACGGCCCCGAGGCGCCTCACATCCTGTGTTTTCGGCCCAATGTCGTCGACTTGCGCGCAGCAGGACTGCCCAGGGGCTTCGACCGACTGACGGGCCCGCGCGAAGGCCGCGTGGACGTTCCCTTGAGTTGGGACGACGACCCCAGCTGAGCACAGCGCGGGGCGTCGCGACGTGAGCGGGGACACGACAAATGGGCGCGCCAGAGTGCGTTCCTGTCGTGCGCCAGTCGTTGCGACTTCACGACGACCCGACGTACATCCAGAGAGCCCGTCATGCGACTCCTGGTCCTCTCCAGCTTGCTGCTGCTCGTCGCCTGCTCCGGGCAGACGGCGCTGCGCTCGCTCGATGAATCCGGCACGGCCTTCGACGACGACGCAGCGGTGCGCGACGATCCCACGTCACCCGGCCAGCGAACGGGCGTCTACGTGGCGCCTGGTCCCGCGTTCGAGGAGGAGCTCGCGGCCTTGTTGGCGTTTCGGCGTACTGCAGCGGGCGATTGTCCTGGCCTCGCGCAGGCGGGCGGCTGTGGCAACGGCACGTGCGAGTTGGGCGAGACGCGCAGCACGTGTCCGGCGGACTGCGTATTCCACCTGGTGGGTGCCTACAACGATCTACCCATCTGCCCGGACTATCAACGCCGCGTGGTCGCCCACTCCGTGAAAGAGGTGCAGGAAGCCGTGCAGCAAGCGCTCCACGCCGGCCAGCGCGTACGCGCCGTGGGAGCGCGCCACTCGGCGAGCGCCGCGATCTGTGGGGACGGCATGGCCATCGACATGAGCGAGTTCGCGGACCTCGAGGCGACGCGCATCGAGGACGGCGTGGCCTACGTGCAGCCTGGCGTGCGCATGATCGATCTTGGTGACTACCTGTTCGAGCGCGGCTTCGGCATCGGCTTCACGCACCTCGGCTTCCGCGGCGTCACTGTGGCGGGCGCCATCGGGACCTCCGCGCACGGCTCCTCGCCCATCCACAACAACAGCCTGTCGCACCGCGTGGCGAGCCTTACCCTGGTGCTCGCCGACGGTTCGCTGCGCACCTACCATGAGCGCGAGACCACCTCGGATCTGTGGAGGGCCCTGACCACGCATCTCGGGCTGCTCGGCGTGATCGTGGAGGTGGGCGTGCATCTCGAGCCGGCGTTCCAGCTGGACACGCAAATCGACTTGGTGGACGAGAGCACCATGCTCGACGGCGAGGGCGCACGGGCGTTGCTCGAGGGCTGCGACTGGGGTCAGTTCAACTGGTTCCCACACCACCACCAGGCCTTCCGTTGGTGCGGAACGATCAGCAGCAGCGCAGGCAGCGAACGCGTCGACAACGTGTTGCTCGACCCAGGTGTCAGTCCCGATCTGGCGGAGCTCGCCAAGGCAGGCTTTCACGCGGGCACTTGCGACGCGGCCTTCAACGCAGCGCTCGAAGATGCGCGCTTCGACGGCCTCAAGAACAACCCGCCGCTGCGCGTGACCCACGCCGACGGCAGCACCTCCTATGCGGACCACGCCGTCGGACCGGCGCACCGCATGACCTCGGCAGACCTGATCGCGCTGGGCGACGACAAGTACTTCCAGATGGACTGGGAAGTGGCTGTGCCGCAGCAATACATCGGCGACGCGCTACGTGCGGCGAGGCAAGTCTTCGATGCCCACGATGTGAGCCTACCGGGCGTGGGTGTGTTCGTGCGCTTCGGGAAGATCGAGAAGGGCAGCTGGCTGAGCTATCACAGCGCGGGCGCTGACTTTGCCGAAGGGCAGACCGCCATGTTCTTCGAGACCCCCGTGGCGGTGCCGGCCGGCTACTCGGACGCCGAGCTGCGCGACTACCTGCGCATCTACCAGGGCTTGATCGGCCTGTTCATCCGGCACTTCGGAGCGCGCGCCCACTGGGGCAAGAATCTCGACGAGGTGTTCGAGCTGCAACAGGGGGTCGGCACCTACGCCGGACGCCTGGACAAGATGAACCGTGCGGTCGCCATGCTCGACCCGTTCGGTGTGTTTGCCAACGACTTCGCCCGGCGCATCGGCATCCACTGGCCGCGCCAGACCGAGGGGTTCGACGAGCTCACGTCCGAGGTCCAGCCCTGCGGCGTGGAGGCCGACCCCAAGTGCGCCTACCAAGCTCGCGTCACCTACGCCAACGGCTGCCGCGCGCAGGCCGCCGGTGAGGACGCCCAGGGGCTCTTGCCCGGTCCCTGCGACGGGCTGATCTGGGAACCCTGCTCGGCCATCGACCCTCGCACCTGCGTCTGGGATCGGAAGCAGCACGAGCAGTCCGCCTTCGCGCCAGCCTTGGTCAGCTACTGAGGAGAACCGAGGATCCGTCTGGTCTAAGCCCGGAACCTCGCGGCGAACTCAAGCCCTACCCGATCGGGTGGTCTGCCGGAGTCCGCAAGGGTTGGCTGCGGACCACACTGCTTACACCTACGCCAGTCCACTCCTGCGGCCTCGGTTCGCCGCGCCGCTCATGCGCCGCCAATCCGTGCGCAACATCGCGCGCCACTCCCATTTTTGAGGGTGTATTTGGCAATCGCCCCACGTAGCCTATGCGGGCACGCGGAGCCGACTCACCGCTGCGGCGGGGAGCTCTGTGGATCGGCGTGGAGGTGCACCGCCTCCGCGTCAGCGCGCGTCGGACGGGGGACATCGAGAATGAAGCGGCATGCGTGGTTGGGCCTGGGGCTGGGTCTGTGTGTTGGTTTGACGGCTTGCGGCGGATCGGACAGCGACGAAGCGGCGCCCGAGAGCGACGCGGGCGTCCCCGACTATACGAACGCCATCAAGCAGCTGCGTGACGACATCAACGGCCTGGGCCAGATGTCAGGCGGGCTGGACGGCCGCCTCGACGTGCTCGAGACCCCGAAGACCCCTGGGTCCTGCAGCAAGGGAGAGCTCTGCATCCCGGACGGCGTCAATCTCGTCGAGGCCGGTCTGCAGCCCCTGGTCGCCGCGCTCTGCGCCTACGAGACCGGCTGCTGCAACCCGGGCGAGCTGAACTACCTGTACGGCCCGGCAGTGACCTCCGCCGCGGACTGCGAGGCAACCTTCAAGGACCTGCTCAACAACGGCCAGATCAACGGCCCGTACATCTTCGAGGGCAGCCTCCAGCTCCTCGCGCGAGCGGCCCATGCCTTGAACGACACGGACGTGCTCGTCGAGATCGACCCCGCCGGCGTCGACGCCTGCACCGCGCGCATCAAGGCCGAGAAGTGCGCCAAGGATGCGGACGACGAGACCGTCTGTACCCCTGGGAAGCTCTACGAGTACGACGACAGCTGCTCATTGCGCAAGATGCTCAAGGGCCTGGAGCGCGAGGGCGACCCCTGCGAGCCGGGCGAGATCAACGAGTGTGGCGCCGGTCTGGTCTGCCGTGACACGTCCTCCGATGAGACCAGCGGTCAGTCCGGCATCTGCAGCGCCAAGGCCAGCGCGGGCGATCGCTGCGTGAACAACGACGACTGCGACGATCTCTTCTGCGAGAGCGCCAGCGGTACGTGCAAGGCGCGCGCGAAGGAGGGCGAGGCATGCAGCTACATCGACCCCACGTTCACGAAGATCGGCGCCTACAGCTACCTGGGTCAGCTCCAGGGCGATAGTTTCACCAACCTCGACTGCGAGCAGGGCCTCACCTGCAACCCGAGCACCAACAAGTGCGTGAAGGGTTACTGTGCCGAGGGTTCCTTCTGCGACAACAACTCGCAGTGTCCGACTGGCTTGGTCTGCAGCCGACTGGCGAACGATGCGCTGAACCAGTGGGTTCAGAACGATTTCGTGGGCCTGTGCGCGCCAGGTCGCGCCCAGGATGCCACCTGCGTCGAGCGCGGCATCATCAACGGTCGCCATGACAACGACTGCGCGAGCAACCAGTGCGCCGATCCGGACGCGAACGATCAGACCACCTGCCAGCCCGCGCTGGTGGCCGACGGTCAAGCGTGCGACGACGGTGCCGACTGCCTGAGCGGTCACTGCGGCAGCGCCAACACCTGCGCGCCCAAGTGCGACCTCTACTGCGACTCTGCCGACTGTCTCAAGTGCGCCGCCGGTAGCTTCTGCAACTACGGAGGCAACGGCTACTGGTGCGAGCCCCTGATCGCCACCTCCAGCCCTTGCAACTCCTACGACCAACTCAGCTGCGCGAGCGGCTTCTGCAGCGATGATACCGACCTGTGCACTGCCAAGAGCACCAACGGCACCTGCCCCTCGGGTCTCCCCGAACAGTGCCCGGTCGGTCAGGGCTGCATGCAGGGCAACTGTGTGGCCGGCGCCGCGGTCGGTCAGCCGTGCACCGTGCCCGAGAGCTACAGCTCTGGATGCGTGGCCGGCGCGTACTGCTGGTGGACCACCCCCGAGCACACTGCCGGCGTCTGCGCGGAGCTCGGCCTCGATCGAGACTCCCTGCGCAAGCTCCCCAATGGCGCGGAGTGCGAGGGCGCCAACGAATGGTGCGCGAGCGGCGCCTGCATGTACGATGGGACCACCTACGTCTGCCGAGACGCCAGCGAAGGCACCACCTGCAATCCGACGAGGGACGCTGGCTGCGGAGATGAGGGGGTATGCGTCCCCGGCGAGACCCCGGTCACCGGCACGTGCAAGAAGGTCCGCAAGACCGGTGAACCCTGTGATCCCAAGCTCGAGGGCCTCGAGTGCGCCTCGGGCGACTGCGTCGTCGAGCACGAGAGCTTCGTGTGCGCCCCCGGTGGCGAGGGCGAGATCTTCTGTCACGAGAGCTTCGATCGTTGAAATGGTTCAGGCGGGCCGAGCAGGCTCTGTACGCATCGAACTGGAAAGGGACCTACGACATGAAGGGTCAAGGTTGGTTGGCAGCGGGGCTCGGCCTGTCGCTCGCGATCGGTGGCTGTAGCGGCTCGGACGACGACGAACAGTCGGTCGACGTGAGCGCCGACGCGGGAGTCCAGGACTTCAGCGACGACATCAAGGGCCTGCGCGATCAGATCGACGGACTCACCCCGCAGTTCGCAGCGCTCGATGGGCGGCTCGACGCGCTCGAGACGCCGCCCCCGGCGCACTCATGCAGTACGGGCGAGCTCTGTATTCCGGACGGCATCGCCCTGGCGAGCTCGGCCTTCCAGCCGATCATCACGGCCGTGTGCAAGAAGATGACCGACTGCTGCGAGGTGCGAGAGCTCTTCTGGCTCTACGGCAAGGCGATCCAGAACGAGGCCGACTGCGAGGCCACGCTCAAGGACCTGATCAACAACGGTCAAGCCAACTACGACTACTACTACCAGGGTGCGCTCGGCAACTACGTGCAGATGGTGGTGGAGGCCGGCCACGCGCTCAACGACACCGACGTGCTGGTCGAAGTGAACACCGCGAGCGTCACGGCCTGCGCCGCCGAGATCGACGCCGAGGTGTGCTACCGCGATCAGACCTATCCCGAGCGCTGCTCCTACGAGAGCGACACGAGCCCCTGCGATCTCTCGCAGTTGTTCACGGGCAAGGAGCGCGCAGGTGACACCTGCAACTTCGGCTCCGCCATCCAGGAGTGCGGCGCCGGTTTGGTGTGTCGCGACGCGAAGGGAACCTCTCCGAACCGGACGCCGCCCCCGCAGTCCGGCCTGTGCGCTGCCAAGGCCGCCGCGGGACAACGCTGCATTTCGGACGAGGACTGCGACGACCTCTACTGCGATCATGGGACGGGCACCTGCAAGGTGGCGGCCAAGGAGGGCGAGCCTTGCACCTTCGTGGATCCCACCTTCCTGGATATCGACATCATCGACGGGGAAGTGCTCGTCGTGCCCCCCACGATCATCGACTGCGAGCAGGGACTCGCTTGCAACCCGGTCACGAACACCTGCGCGAAGGACCACTGCGCGGCGGGCTCGTGGTGCAGAGGCAACTACGATTGCCCCGCAGGCCATGTGTGCACGAACAGCGGCAGCCAAGTCCTGGCCGACGCGTCGGAGAGCCAGGGCTATCTGGGTGTGTGCACGCCTGGGCTGGCCGACGGCGCGACCTGCGCAGTGGACACCTTCAACCGGAACGACTGCGCCAACTTCGCCTGCAGCGATCCGGACGACGACGGCACCAACACCTGCCAACCTGCGCCCGTGGCTTGCGACTACGGCTGCTATGGCAGCGATTGCCGGACCTGTGCCGCCGGTTCCTACTGCCACAACCAGAGCAGCACCTGCGAGCCGCTCATCGAGAATGGCCTGGGCTGCTTCGATGACACCGCTTGCAAGAGCGGCTTCTGCAACGAGGGAACCTGCGAACCGCGCGTAGCCGCGGGCGGATCCTGCCCCACGGGCTCGAACCAGCAGTGCCCGGACGGCCAGTACTGCAACGATGGCACCTGTGCCCCGGCGGTGGGCCTGGGCGAGCTGTGCGACCTTCCAGGCAGCGACTCCAACTGCTCGCAAGGCCTGCGCTGTCTCGACGTCGATGGTCCGGACGGCGCGGGCAGCGTCTATCGCTGCTACACGTTCCACAAGAACCGCAACGAGTATGCAAACCTGCCGGATGGCGTGTACTGCGCGGATGTGGACTACGACCACTGGTGCACGAGCGGCTTCTGCCGCAAGGACGGCACCAACTACGCCTGCGCCGCCACGCTCGGCGCCGGCGCTGAGTGCGTCCCCACCAACCAGGACACCTATCGCTGCTCCAGCGACCTCGGCTGCATCGTGAACCAGGCCAGTACCCTGGGTGGCTACTGCGGTCAGTGGAAGCTGCCCGGCGAGGTCTGCGACCCGGACCTCAACGAGTGCCGGGGCAATGAGTACTACTGCCAGCTCCACGGGGATAACTGGCTGTGTAGCCCGTACAGCGGCAGCGAAGAGTTCTGCATTCCCATAGGCGGAGGCTGAGCTAGGCCAGCCGCTTCACCCGAAGCGGGTCATGGGCCTAGCTCTGGCCAGCGCGGGCAACCTTCTGGTACCCTGCGGTCAATCCCGACCTCCACCAAACCAGGGTGCAGAAGCAGTTGTCCAACCAGCGAGCCATCGTCGTAGGCGCAAGCATGGTGGGCATGGCGGTGGCGCGAGCTCTCAGCGAGCGCTTCCACGAAGTCATTCTCATCGAGCGAGACGTGCTGCCCAAGGATGCCCCCGAGCATCGCCGCGGCGTCCCGCAAAGCCTCCACATCCACAACCTGATGCTGCGTGGACAGCAGGAGCTGGAGGAGCTCTTCCCGGGCTACTTCGACGAGGCCGTGCGCCTAGGCGCCACGCGCATCGATCACGGGCGCGACGTGGCACGCTGTACGGACCTCGGGTTCTGCCCGCTGTTCGCGACCGGCTACGAGTCGCTCTCGGCCTCGCGCGCCCTCTTCGAGTTCGCCCAGCGCCAACGCTTTCGCGCGCTGTGCCCCAACGTCGTCTGCCTCGAGGGGACACGCGTCGAGAAGCTCTTGCTCGAGGGCAGCGGTGAGCAGCGCCGCGTGGTGGGCGTGAGCACCGACCATCCGAGCCAGCGCGAGGTCCGTGCCGAGCTGGTGGTGGACTGCTCCGGGCGCAGCTTCCTCTGGAAGAAGTGGTTCGCAGACCTAGGCATCCCGCTTCCCAAGGAGACCGTCGTCGACTCTCGCTGCGGCTACGCTTCGCGCTTCTATCAGCGCAAGCGGCCGCACACCGAGAACGGCGTGAACGCCATGATGGTCGACCCGCTCTATCCCCACCGACCCCAATGGGGCGTGATCGTCCCCATCGAGAAGGACCAGTGGCTCGTAACGCTGGGCGGCTTCAACGAGATGTATCCGCCCAACGACGAAGAGGGCTTCGCGCGCTTCGGCGAGACGCTGCAGACCCCGCTGTTCTCCAAGTGGCTGGCAGAGGCCGAGCCGGTGGGCCCCGTGCGCAACATGCGCCGGCTCGAGAAGCGCTGGAATCACTTCGAGGAGCAGTCACGGCCGCTCGCGGGCTTCTTGGCCGTGGGTGACTCGGCCTGGGCCTTCAACCCTCTGTACGGTCAGGGGATGTCCATCGGCATCACCTGCGCGCGCATTCTGCGCGACGTGCTGCGCTCCAACGCGAACGTCGAAGGCTTGCCGCGCCGCTACTACCGCGCTGCCAAATCCTTCGCGCAACCGCCCTGGCGCGCCGCCGCCCTGCTCGACTTCGCTTGGCCGAAGACGGCCGGTGACCGTCCGTTCTATGCCGGACTCGCGCAGAAGGTCGGGCACAGCCTCTTGCGCGCAGCCCAGTTCGACAACCACCTGTTCTTGATGCTGCTGCGCGGCGCGCACCTGCTGGCGAAGCCCCACGAGATCATGACGCCCCGCGTGGCCATCGCGCTGTTGCGCTACTGGACGCTGCGCCTCACTCGCGCACTGCCTCCGAGCGACCTGCTGCGCTTGCCCGAACGCACGCGCTGATCGGGCCACGAAGCAGCGCACCAAGGTGGTCCACGATGACCGCATCTTGGGCTCGTTCGCTCGCGCATGGCGCTTCTCACCGACGTGGTCGCGGTGCGTCCAAGCTCGCGCACACCCCGTGATAGCGCGCGCCCACGGCGGCACAGCGCGCGCAACGTGGTAGTGTGAGCAGACGCTCCGAACTTGATTTCACGAGTCGAGATGCATCCCTGCTCTCTGCTTCAGTGCCCTCGATGTGGACAGAGCCAACGAGGTCCTCGGACGCATGGACAACGAGGAACATCAGCGCACCCACCGGGAGCGCAGGCAGACCGCCCTCACGTTGCTCGCTGCGGGCACGGTGCTGGTGACGCTCGCCCTGCTCGTCTCGTTCATGTTGCGCCCCGAATCCTTGACCCCTCACGTGCCTTACCTCGGTACGCTGGTGAGTCACGTGGTGGCCCTGCTCCTGATCGCGAAGAGCCGGCTTCGCGCGGGAATCTGCTTCTTCACGGCCTCCTATCTGGGTGTCATCGGTGGTGAGATCGCGCGTTCGGGAGTGTGCGCACCGCTAGCCTACGTGGCCCTGCCCATCGTGAGCTTCGTAGGTCTCACCTGGAGCGGCCGCGCGGCTGCCGTGGTGGCCACCGCCAGCTCGGCGATGCTGCTGGCGGGTGCGCTGCTGCAGAACGCGGAGAGCCTTCCCGCGCCCACGCCGCAGGCGCCGCTGCTGGTGTGGCTGACTGCCACGGTTTGTTTGCTGATCACGGCGACGATGATCTGGGTCGGCCTGGGCATCCTGAATCGCTCGCGGGCCGAGGCTGCGGCCCACGAGCGCGCGCGGCGCCATCTGGAGCAACGCCTCGGCGAGGCACAACGTCTCGATTCGGTAGGACGCCTGGCGGCTGGCGTGGCCCATGACTTCAACAACCTGCTCACGGTGGTGTTCTCGGAGGCCAGCCGCTTGGCGGCCACGCACGCGGGCGCGCGCGCGGGTGCGGAGAACATCTTGTCCGCCGCCGAGCGCGCCGCGGCCCTGACGCGCAAGCTCCTGACCTTCGGACGGCGCAGGGAGGGGCAAGCGTCCACGTTCGACCTCAACGAGACCATCCGCGAGCTCCACAATCTGCTCGGCAAGTTCCTGGGCGAAGGCGTGCAGTTCAACCTCGAGCTCGGCCCCGAGCCGCTCTGGGTGCGCGCCGACCGCGTGGAGATCGAACAGATCCTGCTCAATCTCGTCACCAACGCGCGCGATGCCATGCCCCGCGGAGGTTCGCTCACCGTGCGCACCGGACGCGCGACGCGGATTCAACTCGAACATGCCATCCCCCTCTGGAGGGGCAGCTCCGACGCCGTCGCCCTCAGCGTCATCGACACCGGCCTCGGCATGGATCGCGACGTGATGCGGCACCTATTCGAGCCCTTCTTCACCACCAAGGAACTCGGCAAGGGCTCGGGCCTCGGGCTCTCCACCGTGCGCCACATCGTGAGTAGCTTGCACGGAAGCATGCTGGTGGACAGCGCGCCCGGCTACGGCTCGACCTTCACGGTGCTCCTCCCGCTGACGCAGGAGAGTGCGACGGGGCATCCGTTGGAGAGCGTGCCCCCCGACCGCACCTACGAAGTCCGCGGCGCGCGCATCTTGGTGGTCGACGACGACGATCAAGTCCGTGAGTCCGTGGCCACCGCGCTGCGCTCCGCAGGCTACGTGGTCGAGGTCGCGCGCTCCGGTGAAGAGGGCTTGACGTTGGTGGAGCGGTCGTCGCAGGGCTTCGATTTGTTGGTGACCGACGTGGTGATGGCGGGCATGCACGGTCCGGAGCTCGCGAGCCGGGTGCGTCGACTGCGGCCGGAGCAATCCGTGCTGTTCATGTCGGGCTACGAGGAGGAGCGCTTGAGCGACGAGCGCCGTGCCATCGAGCAGGCCGAATTCATCTCCAAACCATTTCGCACACCGCAGCTCTTGACCAGTGTTCGCGGCCTGCTGCGGGCGCGACGCCAGCGTGGGTCTTCGCACTCTCAGGGTAACTAGGGGTTATCGAAAGCGGGTACTCCGGGTGCATTCCGGTGACGATTCTGCGGCAAAGTGGGAAGTAGTGGCGAATGGGCCCGATCTCGTGCAACCCAGAAAGAGGCTCGTGACGTCTTGCTTGAACGACAGTTTCGTTCCTTATCACCTTTGGGATCGGAGGCCTGCCCATGGCTGCCCTAGCTCGCAAGATTCTGGTGGTTGACGACTCGAAACCCTTGCGCGATCTGATGGTGGCGCTCCTGACCGAGGACGGTTACGACGTGACTGCCGTCGAAAATGGAGCGCAGGCCCTGCACGTGCTTTCGGCACCGCTGCCTCAGCCGGATCTGATCCTGCTCGACCTCGAGATGCCCGTGATGGGCGGCGAAGAGTTCCTGCAGTCCGCGAGTGAAAACGATCATCTCAGCAGCATGCGCGTGGTGGTCGTCTCCTCGAACACGCTTCAGGAGCCCACGCCCATCCGTCCCCTCGCGCGACTTGCCAAGCCCTTCACCGCCCAAGCCTTGCTTCGCGTCGTGGAGGAGTACTCGCTGCCGCGCGCGGTGTGACGCAGGGATCCCCCTAGCGCACCGCCACCACGAACAAGCGAGGGAACGAGAACAGCCGCTTGCCGTCGCTCCGCGCAGGGTACGCGAGCTCGATGGCCTCACGATAGCCGCGCAGGTATTCGTCGCGCTCGTCGGCTGTGAGCGTGTCGAGGTAAGGCCGGAGGCCCGTCCCCTTGACCCACTCCACGATGGCAGCCGCATCCGGCATCACGTGCTCGTAGGTGGTCTGCCAAATGTCGAGGTGCTGCACGCGAGGCGCCAGCAGGTCGTAGTAGTAGGCGGGCGTGCCCACGCGCGGTTCCGTTCGCAGCGCGGCCGTGCGGGCCGACCAGGGCCCCTTCACCTCACGCATGGCGCGGTGGCTCGGTTCGTCGAAGTTGTTGGGCACCTGAAAGGCTAGCGCTCCGCCCGGCACCAGGGCATCCACGAGCGCAGGCACGAACTCGTGATGATTGGGCACCCATTGAAACACCGCATTGGCGAACAGCAAATCCACCGGCCGCTCCGGGCGATAGTCGAAGACGTCGGCCTCCACGAAGCTCACGTCGGGTAGCTCGTCGCGCGCACGAGCGAGCATCTCCGGGGAGTTGTCCACGCCGGTTACCTCGGCGAAGGGCCAGCGCTCGCACAGGAGCTCGGTGGAATTGCCCGGCCCGCAGCCGAGATCGAGCACGCGATGGGGCTTCTCCAAAAAGACCCGCGACAGGAGCTCGCGCGCCGGGCGCGTGCGTTCATCGGCGAACAGGAGGTATTGGCGGTCGTCCCACTGTGTCATGGCCCGCTACATACAAGAGGCCCGGGGGAGAGCAACTAGAGCAACGCGACGAGATCACCAGGTGGTCTTGAGGTGCTCATAGAGGAGATCTCCCCATTCCGTGCGAGGAAAGTCGTAGCCGCTGGACGCGCTGAGACCGCAGCCGTCCGGAGCCGTATTTTGCAGCAAGCTGGGCGGACAGTTGTGGTGGAAGGCCCAGGCGATGTGGGGAATCTCGTGCTCCTGCGCCAGCTGCCAGAGCGCACGAATGTCGGACTCGTCCATCAGGTCCGTAAGCCCATATTCGCCGATCACGAGTGGTAACGTGGCGCTCGGCTTCGCCAGCAGCGCGTCCAAGTCGCTGGCGCGATTGTAGGGGTGCACCTCGTAGGCGATTTGGTCTCCGGCCAGCGGATGCGCGACGAAGTAATCAAGGTCGCGCGCCCATCCTCCTGGTGCTTGCACCACCACCACGTGATGCGGCACGCCGTGCTTGTCTTCCACCGCACGGATGGTGGTGATGGCGCGCGCGTAGGCACTCGCTAGCTCGGCCGCATGTTCGGGGCTCGTGTGGGGCTCGTTGGTGAGGCCGAACAGCACCTTCGGATCATCGTGGAAGGCCTCGGCCAGCGCCGCGTAGCGCGTGTTGGTGTCGCCCATGGAGAACGGCCATTCGCTGTCGTAGTCGCCGTTGTTGGGCTTCATGGTGGGGTCCATGAACAGCGTGACCAGCACGTACACTCCAGGCTTCTGGGTCATGTGCCGCACGTTCTGCACGATGGCCGCGAGGTAGGCCGGATCGTCGACCAGGTTGTTCCACTGCAGCTCGTACTGGTTGTACGGAGCGCTCTTCGACGAGAGGACGAAGCGGATGAAGTTGGCGTGCCAGCCGTCGATCAGCTCGTCGGCCCAACGGTCGATACCCGCGGGATCTGGCGGCGCGAAGGAACACGCGCCGCACGAGCGCACGTCGTTGAGGTTGGCCCCACGACCATGGAAGGGAGCACCGTCCAGGAGGATGCGATTACCTTGTACGACCAAGCGGCTCGCCGTGGTTTCTGCGTCGTGTCCAGCTCTGTCTCCCGGCCCCGCATCGTCCCCGAGCAGCGGCTTCCCCGGCCCGGAATCGCTCGAAATGGGCCGATTTCCGGCGTCGTCCAGGGTCTCCGAGTCACCGTCTCCGGCCATCACCGGGTCGAGATCCGAGCCTGAAATGATGGTGCCGGGGCCACACGCCATCAGGCCGAACCAAGACACGAGAAGCCAACTGCGTCCGAACATGCCCGAACCTAGCCCAGGTAACCTTCTCCTCGAAAGTTCGAAGTGCCGTCACCATGCGCTCGTATGAGGAGATGTCCGATGGTCTGCGTCGATGCGAGCTGCGCCCTGGCGCCGAATGATCAGGGTTCGCAATAGCCCTGGGAGCAAGTGGTCCCGCTCGGACAATCTCCCTGCACTTTGCACTCGGCGCAGTCGGTGCTGCCGGTGGCGCGGATCTCGAAGAGACACGAGCAGGGGCTCTGGGGACGCGACGGCGTGATGTTGCCGCCGTCCATGCTGCGCGTGACGTGCATGGCGCACTCGGGGACGAGCCCGCTCGAGGCATAGAGGTCGATGAGCTTGATGCCGTTGGGCAGCGCCTTGGTCCCGGATAGATAGCCGATCACATCGCTGATCTGCTGACGGGTCATGGGATTGGCAGGCAGCTGGTTGTCGTCGACGCGGTGCAGGAGGTGCATCGGCCCCCACAGCGGATAGTGGCCGTCGCGCACGTTGCGGCGGTCCTTGGCCGTGTCGTTCGAGTCCGGGTACACAGCGCAGGTCTGGTGGCTGTCGCGGAAGGCGAGCATGCGCACCTGGGCCCGCGAGACCTTGCCGTCGATGTAATCCGCGGCGAGGATGCCGATGGTCTTGCTGGCGAGCGCGGCGTCGCTCTCGGCTGCACGCAGGCTGGCATAGACATCATCGGAGGAAGCGTGTGGCTTGCCGCGCCAACGCGTGGGGGGGACGCCGATGGCCGCCGCGAGCATGGCCTGGGTACCCGAGGATGCCTTGCGCTGCAGGATCTGCGTCTCGTCGTCCCAGATGGGCGCCTTGCCCGCTGCGTCCAACACACTGCCATCCTTGCCGAAGCCGTACACGAAGTAGGCGGCTTGGGCGCTGATCTCGCCGTGAGGTGAGTTGGGTGGCACCACGAAGGCCATGGTTTGGATGGGCCCGTGAGCGTCGCGGATCTTGAGGGTCTCCAGGTTGGTCAGCTCGAAACCCGTACACGTCTGGGCGAACACGTCCGAGATACCCAGGTCTGCGATCACCCCCTCGGTGGGCAAGAGGCAGGGCTCACCCATGCTCGCCGCGCTGCTCCAGAAGGTGGCCGTCGCCGCGGGCGCTGGTGCGGCGCCGGTCTTCATCGGTGTGCCATTCACGATGGCGTCCACACCGACGCAGGAGCCCGTGGACGTGTACACGAGGAAGGTGCCTTGAGTGGCGAACTGCTGCGCCACTTTGGCCAGAAAGGGACCTGCCGCCGAGGAGCCCGTGACGTAGACCACCTTGCCGCTGCTCGTCACGTCCGCGCAGGCAGGCGCGGACGGCGGAGGAGGTGGCGCTCCCGCGTCGGACTCGCTGCCCGCATCGGCGTCGATCTGTGCCGCGGCCTTGAGGCTGGCCTCGAGCTGAGGCAGAGCAGGCAACGTGCCGTCGGCGCCGAGCTTGCCCAGCCGCAGTCGGTCGTCGAAGGGTGTGCAGCTCACGTCGGAGCAGGCGTTCTCGAGCGACACGGTGTCCGTGGCTTCGCAGCGCGAGCAGCCGAGGCCACCGAAGCCACCGGGATCCATGCAGCCGACAGGCCCGCCATCGGCCGAGCCATCCAAGCCACCGTCGTTACCGCCCGGAGGACCGTCGACCTGTCCGAGCCGTACCTGATCCGCGGCATCCTTGAGCGGCAGACATGCGGTGCACGTCAAACCGCACAGCAGGAGAAACGCCGTGCGTGGAGAGAGGGCAGAGTGAAGCGAGAGCATGACGTGAACTCACCGTGGCAACGAAGTTCGTCCTAAAAAGCCGCCGCGCAGCCCAGCCCCAGCGTGCCGGGTCCGGCCTGACAAGCCCAGGAGCGCGCGGTGCGCACCTCCTTGGCTGGCGGTGTCCGTGAGGGGGCCACGAGCGCGACGATCAGGCCCGTGATCAGCGCGGCGCCGCCGAGGCTGTAGAAGCCGATCGCCAAGCGCTCGAAGTTCTCCATCCGCTCGCGTTCGTGATGACACACCGATCCGCGCGAGGTGCCGCTGCCATCGCAGCTGCCGGAGTTCCACGCGCGGGCCATCTCCTGACGCTCGAAGTTCGCATAACCAGCCACGCCCACCGAGGCCGCCCCCAGCAGCAGCATGGTCCCAGCTCCCCAATAGTAGGCGCGGGCCCCGCTGGCGCTGGAAGGCGCAGGCAACGAAGCAGCCGCCACCGCTGTGGGCTTCGGTGTGGGCGGCTCGAGACGGGCGGGTTGCACGTCGGTGCCATTTTCCCAGATGCGGTTGGCGTTCTCGTCGAGCACGGCCACCGTGTAGAGAAGCGCGCCGGACTCGGCGGCCGCCAGTGGGATCTGCATGCGGGCGCTGGGTTCCAGGACTTGCTCGACGAAGCTCGGCTGAGTTTCGAAGCGTGCGCGCACGATCACGCGCGAGGCGAGCTGGGCCGGGTCGTCGAAGGACAAGGAAAGCGTCTTGCCGTCCGGTGCGAGCTCCGCAGAGACCGCGAAGGGCTGCGGATGCTGCGACCAAAAGCCACGGGCCTCCATGAACAAGCTGCGCACCCGCACCGCCTCCGACGGCGCGAGCTTCAGGCTGGGGTCCACCGCCAGCGCACGCACGAACGCGCCCTGCGCCTCTTCGCCCGCACCGAGCTGAGCCTTGGCGATTCCCAGGGCTCGGTAGAGCGAGGCCAGCTCGGAGCGCGTGAGCCCGCCCTGCGCGACGGAATCCGCCGCGAGGCGCGCCGCTTCATCGAAGGCGCCTTGCTCCAGTGCGCGCTCGGCGGCCTCGCTTGCCGGCGCCTGCGCGACGACGGGAGCGATCCACGTCACCGCCAAACAAAACCACAAAACCGCGGTCTTCTTGTCGCGTGTCATCCTGCTACTCGAGGGCGATGCGCCGCGTCACGCTCTGTCCTTCAGGAATCTCCACCTCGTACGTGGTGACGATGCCGCGTTCGGGGTTGCGCAGGCTGAGCGTGTGCGTGCTGGCTGGGAGTTCGACGTCGATCGGCGTGATACCGAGCCGACGCCCGTTCAAACTGACGACTGCGTAGGGCGAGCTATCGAGCCTCAAACGGCCGGTCGCGACCTTGCGTTCTGCCGCAGCGGAGGCGGGCGCAGCTTCGGCCGGCATGCGTGCTTCCGGCACGGGCACCACCGGCGCGCTGGCGTTCGCCTTCAGCGCGTTCGCATCGGTGGGCTGCAGCTCCGGCGCAGGCACACGCGTCGCGCGACGCGGACGCTTGGAGGCCACCGACGACGCCACCTCGGGTGACTGCACCCGGTCCGCGGAGGGCCTTGGCGCGGGGCGCGCAGTCACGGCGTGGTTGGGTTGGGACGCCGCCACGGGGAGCTGCTGCTCCGCAGCCATCGCCGCGCCCAAGTTGCTCGGGCTCGGCGCCATCTCAGCGCGTTCGGTGGGCCCCTGAACCCGCACGGCGGACTCAGCAAAAGCCTTGGAGCCGTCGTCGCGTCCGACCCAGATTGCCACCGAAGCAGCCACCGCGACGGCGCCCATGATCGCAGCCAGCTTGAGGCGCTGCTGCTTGGGCTCGGCGCGGCTTATCGAGACGGCTTCGAGGCTCGAGCGCATGGCTTCGACCGGCATCGCCGACTGTCTGAGCTCACGCTCGGCGTCGAGCTGAGCAATGCACGCGCGCAGTGTCGCCTGCCGTTCGCGAATGGCATCCGCGAACAGACTCTGCATGGTATCGGCCAGCGAGGGCACGCCGCGGTCCAGTCCCGCAACCGCCTGCTCGGCGAGCCAGCCATCGATGGCGGCCTTCATCTCGAGCGCGCTGTCGTAGCGGTCGTGGGGTTCGCGCTGGAGGGCCCCTCGCACGATGTGCACCAGACCCGGGGGCACATGCGGATCGAGCTCGCCGAGCATCGGCAGCTCCTCGATCAACACGGCCCGCAGCACCTCGACGTCGTCGCCGCGGAAGAGGCGCGTGCCGGAGAGGGCTTCCCAGAGCGTCGTGCCCATGCTCCAGAGATCGGCGCGCCGATCGACCGGCTGACCGCGCGCGGCCTCGGGAGCGATGTAGCTCAGCTTGCCGCGGATCAGCCCGGGTCGCGTGAATGCCTGCGAGTTGGAGGCCTTGGCGATGCCGAAGTCGAGCACCTTGAGTTGCCCGGCCAGGGTCACGAACAGGTTGTGCGGTGAGATGTCGCGATGGACGATGTTGAGGGGCGTGCCGTCGAAGTCCGCGGCCTCGTGGGCGTAGTGCAGTCCATCGAGAGCCTGGGAGATCAGCTGAGCCGCCAACACCGGATGAAGACGCGCGTTGCGCTCGTGCAAGCGACGCAGGATGCGCTGGAGCGACTGCCCCTCGAGGTACTCCATGGCCATGAAATGACGACCGTCGGCGAACCCGACCTTGTGCGTCTGCACCACGTTCGGGTGATGCAGGCGTGCGGCCAGGCGCGCCTCGTGCTGAAACATCTGCACGACGTCGCCGTCTTCATGGAGGTGAGTGTGCAAGCGCTTGATCGCGACGAGTTTGCGAAAGTCATTCGGCCCCTGTGAAAGGCCGAGGATCACTTCCGCCATTCCGCCCTGACCGAGACGAGCTACCATCACGTACTCGTCGAAATATTCGATGGGCACGAGGGAGAGAGTCGCGCTGGTGCCCGTAGACGACGTCGCATCGGTACCGGCGACGGCCAACTTGCTCGCCTGGTGGGTCATGGTCCGTCCTTCTTCTGTGACAGACCACTATTCCTGCGCACCGCGAGGTCGGCAATAGGCGGCGAGCTCAACGCGCGGAATGTTCACGCGAAGCTGCACTTGCTGCAGATCGCGCACGGAGTCGTCACGCGTCCGTCGCAGTACTGTCGCATTGCGCTTCGACACCCGTTCATGTGAGAGCGCAGCGCGCCGCGGCTCCCCCCTGGGAACGGGGGCCGCAGGCTCAATTGCGCTGGGGAGTCCGCTACATGCCCGCGAGTGCGAGCACGGCACTGCGGCTGCCGGCACCCAACCGACGCCCTACCTCGCGCCCTCCCCGGAACATGACCAACGTGGGTGCCCCGCGAACGCCGAGCTGAGTGGTGAGCGCGGGGCAGGCCTCGATGTCGATCTTGCCGACCTTGAGCGCGCCGACCTTCTCGCGGGCCAGGCTGTCGAGGAGGGGCTCCATGGCCTTGCAGGGGCCACACCAGGGGGCGTGAAACTCCAGTAGGAACGGGGTCTCGGAGGCGAGCACCTCGCGCTCGAAATTGAGCTCGTTGATCTCCTGCACATGCGCTGACATCGATGGTCCTTTCGACGCGCTGGGCGTCTCATCCCCTAGGTGCCAACCCACCGAGTTCTTACGAAAAATCACCATGCACGATTTCTTGTAAGATCCGCCTTCGCCGACACCTATCGTCGTGCGCCGTGCCCGCCATGCCCTCCGATCGACTCGAGCAACTGAGCCTCCTCGTGCGCGCCGAACGCGGCGCCCTCAGCGCGGTGGCGCGCGCCGAGGGCATGTCCCCCGAGGAAGCCCTCGAATGCGTCCAAGAGGCCTTGTCGACCTTCCTCAGCCGTCCGGAGCCGATCGCCGACGAACACATGGTGGCGAGCCTCAAGACCATCGTGCGCAACGCGGCCCGCAACGCCCGCCGCAAGCACGCGCGACTCAAGCAGCACGTGCCACTCGAGGGCCCCGGCGAGCCCGTGGCCGAGCGCGCCGACGTGGAAGACTTGGTGAGCCACGCCGAAGAGGTCGTGCGTCTGCGACTGTGCGTGGCCGAGCTCTGCGATATCCAGCGCGCCGTGGTTACTCTGCGCTTGCTGGAGGAGCGCTCGGGAGAGGACGTGGCGGAGCTGCTCGGGGTCTCGCGCAACTACGTCGACGTGTTGGTTCACCGGGCCCGCTCGGCCCTCCACGTCTGCATGCGAGTCCCCCAGCTCAAGCCCTGATTTGAGGCTTCTCACGCATCTCCGGAGCCGCCGGGAGGCCCCCTGACGAGCGCGCTGTTTTCGGCAGCGGGGCGCGCTGTTCTTTGCGCTAGTGCACCCGGCGCGTCCTGGGCAGAACAGCATGCATACCCGCATGAGCAGCCGAATCCAGACCGCGTCGATCTCGAGTGGACTCGCTGCGCAAGGCGGCGGCGGCTCGCCGAAGCTGCAGCGTATCGAGCAGGTGCAAGACCGGCTCATCCGCAACGGCCTGGTCACGCTCGGCTACCACGATCTTTCGAAGCGCCTGCGGGCCGCCCTGCGCCGCGAGGACGCCAACTGGGCGACCTTCGCGACCTGGACCTCACGGGCGGCCGGCAACTTCATCCGGGGCGACCGCATCCCGGTGCTGGTGCACTCCATTCTGCAGAGCTCCCAGCGCAACGAAGGTGGGCAGGCGCTCGCCCCCCTGGGAAAGGTGGCGGCCCTACCGGCCCTGCCGAAGCGCAAGGTGGGGCTGCTCTCGGGCCGCGTGCTCGAGACTGTCTCGGACGTGTTTGCCGAGGCCAACTGGGAGATCTACCGCGAGCTCTCGCCGGTGCTCGACGCGTTCGCGGTTTGGCTCGGTGGGCTCGCTCGTCCCGACGATGCGGCCCTGCTGCGCTTTTGTGGGCGCCTCGACGGGAGCCCGAGTCGACTCGGTGGCCAAGACCTGCTCGCGCGCGCCTTGCGCTGCTACCACGCCGCGCGCTTCGAGCGCGAACGCCAGCGCTCGGCCCAGCTGGTGTTGGAGGGCAACATCCTGATCGCCTGGCACGAGCAGTTTCGGCTGCGCCCCAAGCTGACCATATTGCTCGACGCCCCGGTGGCCGACGTGCTGCACGTCACCGAGCTGGTGGCCGGAACACGGCTGCGCGAGAGCTGGCGCTACCTGGTCACGCGCACGATGCTCACCTCGTACGTCCCCGAGGCGCGCAGGCTGCCCGTGGGTCCCCGGACTCAGAAGTGCGTCGCCCAATGCCCGCTGCCACTCGACGCGCTCGAGTCCGAGTTCGACCCGCTCGACACCGCCATGGCCACGACACTGGCCCAAGCCCGTGAGCTCTCGCAGACCTATGCGGACCTGCGCGAGCGCATGCGGCACACCGCCCAGTGGTACTGGGAGAATCAGCATACCGAAGCTTTGTTTCGTCCTCCTTTCGTGGGTCGCCGCAACGCGCGTTTAATCGCCTTTTTGGAGGAAGAAGCCCCAGACCTCGCGCCGCATGCGCGCGCCCACAGGGCCCGAGCGGGCCTGGGTGCGAAGCTCGGACAGCGCTACCTGAGCCTCGGCGTCTCCCCCAGCGACCCCATGCTCGAGGCGGCCCTCGCCATGAGCAGCCCCCGCGTCGCCAACTCCGTTACCCAACGCGATCGGAGGGCGGGTTAGACTCTCGGCCGGAGAGCCCTTTGCAGGTACCCAAGCGCAACTCGAAGCGGGCCAGCCCCAAGCCCGCGCAGCCGGCCCGCCCGCATCCGCCCCACAAGATCGACCCGCCGCGCATCTTCATGTACGTGGACGCCGTCGCGCGCCATGGCTCCATCCGCAAGGCCGCCGAATCCCTGCACGTCGTCTCCTCGGCGCTCAATCGCAGGATCCTCGACCTCGAGCAGGAGCTCGGCACCGATCTGTTCGAGCGCCTGCCCCGCGGCGTCCGCCCCACGGAGGCAGGTGAGCTGTTCTTGGCCTACGTGCGGCGCTCCATGCGCGACCTCGACGTGGTTGGAAACCAGATCCAGGGTCTCACGGGCTTGGTCCGCGGACGCGTGCGGGTGGCGGTCGCCGAGTCGGTCACGGCCCACTTGCTGCCCGCGGCCGTGGCCAAGTTCCAGGAACGCCACCCGGGCGTGGCCTTCCATGCCTGGGTCGACGGCCCCAAGCGCTTGAACGAAGCCCTGCTCGCGGACAGCGCCGATCTCATTCTCACTCACGAGATCGCGGATCATCCCGACGTCAGCTTGCTCGCCTCGGTCACCCAGCCCCTGTGCGCGCTGGTGGCGCCTGATCATCCCCTCGCCAAGCGCAAGAGCGTGCGCATCGGAGCCTGCGTGGCCTATCCCGTGGCACTCCCGGATGAGTCCTTGGCCGCGCGCGCCCTGATCGACCGCGTCCTGTTGCGCGCCGGACTGCGCATCGAGCCGACCATGGTGTCGAACTCGGTCGAGCTCACCAAGACCTACGCGCGCTGGAACCACGCGGTGTGCTTCTCCTTCCGGGTGGGAGGCCAGGTCGATCCTTCGGGTTTGGTCGAGGTTCCCCTGAGCGATCCCGAGCTGAGCCACGCACGCTTGTTCCTCGCGGCGCGCCGCGGCAGGGTGCTGCCCTCGGTGGCCGCCGCCTTCGCGCAGCAGCTCGTCCAACAGTTCGAGTCGACCTAGAGAGAGGGTCCCACGCGAGTCGTCATCTTCGGTAGTTCGGGCATGGTTGGGCAGGGAGCGCTGCGCGAGGCCCTGCTCGATGCGAGGGTCAGCCAGGTGATCACCGTGGTGCGCGGCCCGTCGGGGCAGAGCCACCCGAAGCTGCGCGAGATCGTGCACCGCGATTTCACGCGACTCGAGGGCTTGGACCTGCGCTGCGATGCCTGCTTCTTCGCCATCGGCGTGACCTCCGCCGGCATGAGCGAAGAGGACTACACCAAGGTCACGTACGACACCGCCATGGCAGCAGCCAAGGCCGTGCTGTCGCCGACGACCACCTTTGTCTTCGTATCGGGCGCGGGGGCCGACGGCGACAGCATGTGGGCGCGTGTGAAGCGGCGCGCCGAGCAGGACCTGAGCGCGTTGCCCTTCAAGGCCGTCTACGTCTTTCGCCCTGCGTTCATCAGGCCCATGCACGGCATCAAGTCGCGCACGCCCATGTACAACACCCTGTACGCGCTGCTGTTCCCGTTGACCTACCTGGTGCCGAGCCGCGTCAAGTCCACCACCGAGAATCTCGGTCGCGCGATGCTGAACGTGGCCGCGAACGGCTTCGAGAAGCCGCTGCTGAACAGCCCGGAGATCAACCAGGCTGCTGCCAGTCCGGCGTGAGCTAGAGCGACACCCCACGTCGCCCAAAGCGGAGCTGGCGCACGAGTGCGACAAAGCGATCATGAGCACGCTGGTCCTGTTGCCTCCGCGCCACTACGTGCCCGTCCGCAAAACCGAACGCCCTGATTGCTCGGGGTGAGCGCCAGCACGCTCGGCGAAGACTTCAGCGCGTTCACCCTGCATTGCACGAACGCGTGCCTGACACGGAGATTCCAGCGTTTGCGCAGCGATCGCCGACCGGACCGGAGCCCCCTTGGCCCCTGATGTGCTCGGGTGTGCACGCTGCCCGCCCATGGATTGGTGCGCTTCCTGCAGAGCCCCCAACGCGACGTTCGGAGCCCCTGACCTTGTGCCACTCCGCGCCGATCACCCCGTGAGGAGCCCTGCCGCCATGACAATCCGTCACGCCCCGCTCGCCGCTCTGTTGTGCTGCGCCGTGGCCTTCGCTTGCGGAGACGACGAGCACGGCAACGCCGGCGGCGCGGACTCCGGTGTGCCGAGCGAAGACGCCGCTGCCGACGCGAGAGCCCCGGAACAGGGCCCCCATGATGCGAGCGCCGACACGGGAGGGGACGACGTCGTGCCCGCACAGCCCAAGGCGCGGCGCGGCCGGATGGACCACGTGGACACGCCTCCGCTCCACGAGGTACCCCAGGCCTGCGAGCTTCTCGAAGCGTGCGATGACGGTCGCGCCCTGGTCGGTAAGATCGACAAGAACTCGATCGTCTGGGAGTCCCCGAACATCGTCTTCTTCCTCGACGCCTACGTGATCACGGCCAAACGCAGCGGCTCGCTGAGCGTCGCCTCCAGCGTGCAAGCCATCGGCGACGCCTACGAGTACGGCTACGGCTATCCGCTCAGCGCCCAGGCCGTCGCCAGCACCGAAGGCTTGCCGACCCTCAGCTCCAAGCTGCCGCTGGTGGTCAGCACGGACAGCTACGAGACCGCCCTCGACGACGGCAAGGCCAGCATCAGCTTCCACGTCGACGCCGGACAGCAGTACCTGGTGATCTTCAAACAGCTGGTGGGCCCGTCGCGCGACACGAACCGGGCCTGGAACTACACGCTGAGCTTCTGCGGCGCCGACTTGTCCATGGTGGGTCGCCTGTGGGTGACCTCGGACCAACAGGACACGGTGCCAGTGGAACCGCTGGTAGAGCCACTCTCCGAGGCGAGTGCGCCCGGAACCATGGGGCGCTTGGTAGAGGAGCTGGAAGTCTCGCCCTAGCGCCCGCGCCCGCCCTCACCGAACCGCGCGCACGCTCAAGATGGCTTGCTGCACGCGAGGCCAGCCGAGCGCACCGTGCGTACAAACCGCGTGGGGCTCCACCAGCCGGCGCGCGTCGTCGACAGCGTTGAAGAAGCCCATGGCGCAGCTCTGGTGCACGCGCGCCAGGTTGCACACGGCATTGATGGTCGAGACCAGAATCTCCGGGGCTCCGATGTTCTCGATCAGGTCGGCCACGGCCACCACGTCCAGACGAGTCGCCTTGACCTCCTCGAGCAGCACCTTGCGCTCGCGGGCGTTGGGGAACGCCACGTCGGCTTCGGCGTCATTGATTAACACCACGGGGCGAGCGAGCCTTCGCGCAGCGCGCGTGATGTAGCCCCCGAGGTCGACGGCGGTGCGCTCGTGCATGCGCGCGCGCCATCGCGTGATCAGCACATTGCCCACACGAGCGTGTACGTACTCGGGGCCGCTGTGATAGTGCACGAGCTGCCCCGCATCGGCGGCGAGCTCGAGCTCTTCCGAGATGGGCCCCTGGCCGACCGCACGGGGCGGCGCGATCTCGCGCCTCGGGACGCCGACCAAGTTCACGCGTCGCTGGATGCGCAGCAAATCGCGCAGGGCGGATCGATAGCGCGAATAGGTCGTGGGCTCCGGCTCCCCCACCACGGACGCCACCACGCGCATGGGCATCTCCCCGCTGCCGTAGAGCGAGAGCAGATCAACCTGCTCTTCCCCGAGTTCGCTGAGGGCCGCGTCGCTCTCGGCTTCCTCGTCCTGGCGGCGCAGCTGCTCCAGCTGTGGTGGTTCCGAAGGCACGAGCGGCTCGATCTCGCCATCGACCAGGATGAGACGCTCGTGCTGGCGGCGCTCCCGCGCAGCGATGCGACGGCAGACTTCGCGCAGCCAGGCGAGACGCGCACGGTCATCCGCGAAGCTCGGGGCCTGATCGAGCGCCAACATCCACACTTGTTGGCTCAAATCGTCGAGGCTCGCGTGCGGCGCACCGAAGCGCCGCAACTGCCAGCGCACGAAGTTGCGATGCACGAAGAGTCCAGGGTCTTGCTGGTCGATCGCTCGCGGTAACGGCATGCGGGCCAGATCGATTTACCTCGAAAATCGCGCGCCAGGTAGGCCTTTCCACGCGGCGTGCTCGAACTCGAGGTGCGCTCGAGTGCCTCGAACAGTCTTCGAGCAAAAGCACTACACGCGAGGCCACCAGTTTCGGTCATGGCGCTGCGCAAACCGTCCCCACCCACGCTCGTACGGACACGTGGATGGGGAAACCAACCCGGTGAGCGCGCCCATTCGCGCTCACAGAGACATCAGATAGAGCACCAGGTCATCCATTTCGCCCGCATTGGCGGCACACCACGGGTGCGGCGCCGCGGGCATGCCGATGGGTTCCGCGCTGCCGATCTCCCAGGGGCCGTACTCCTTGCGCATCTTCTGGAAGTCCCAGTAGTACGCCGTCGGATCCCAGGGCACCTTGCTGAAGTAGCGATAGCGTTCGACGTGCGCGTTGCGCTGTTTGCCCACGTCGCTGCTCACATCGGAGCGGATCACGCGGAACACGTCGCCGCGCGCGTTCTCGTTGGGGAGCGTAGCCGGGAAGTCCGGACCCGCCGCGGGCATGAAGGCAGTCGGCGGGTGAATGGTGTAGTAGCGCTTGTAGAGGTCCGAGCCTTCGCGGCAGCGGTCGGGGTGAACCAACTCCTCGATGTTGCGCACGTGCCCATCGCTCAAGAGCCCGCGGTGCTGCGTGAAGTAGAGGTCGCGCAGGAACGTGGCGCGGATCGATTGCACCTCCTTCTGATAGATGGTGGGTTCGAAGAAGCGCCCCACCTGGGAGAGCGGGATCATGCGCTCGTTGCTGAAGCTGCCGGTACCGTCGCCGTGACAGCTCGCACAGCGCTCCACGAAGGTCTGCTTGCCCTGGTCGAGACGCGTAGCGAGCGCGGGAAAGCTGCGTGCTCCCTTCTGTACGAACTCGCCCTCGCTCTTGACGCCGTGCAGCGCGCTCAACTTCTTGTACTTGAGCCAACGGTAGAGCCCCACCGACCTCAGGTCATCGTCGTTGGCGTCGAGCTGTCCCATGTAGGCCGTGAGCGCCTTGAGGGACGCCGCGTCCATGGAGCCCATCGCCCCGTCTGGCTCCTCCGAGTGGATGTACGAGCCCTCGAAGCCCACGTAGGACTCGGTGTGACCCAGCGAGCGCCGGATCGGCAGGTAGTAGGTCACGTTGGGGATCGCGATGGGAGAGAAGTCGTAGTCGTTGTCGGTGTGACTGCCCTCTCCGTTGATGCGGATCAAGTTGTGTTCGCCGGTGCCCGGCGGCATCGCGTAGGCGATGGTGGTCTTGTCGATGCGCTGCGTGCCCTGGGCCCAGAGCGGCCCGGGTTCGTCGGCGACCACACCCTTGAAGTTGCCCAACAGCGACCACTTCATGCTCCAGCGCGGGTTGGGCAGCCCGGGGATCACGCGCGTGATCTGCTGGCCCGGCGCGTTCTCGTAGCTGATGCGATAGCTGTGGCAGGAAGCACAGTTGAAGCCGATCCACTTGCCGGGTCCCGTGTAGGGATTGACCATCTCAGCATAGCGGTAGCCCACGTAGCCGGAGCTCGACGTGTTGCCCTTGGCATTCTGGGCGCCGAGCGTGAGGAAGCCCGGGATGGGGCTCTTCATCGGATACGGATCGAAGTACACGTCCTTGATGGCCTCGTCGGGGACCTCCCCTGCCACCGTGGGATAGGCGCCGAACAACAGCCTGGGATCGGCGGTCTGACCGGTGATGGGGTCCTTGGTCTTGCCCGCGAACATCGCGGTCCAGTCGAGGCCACGCAGCGCGTGGGCGAGCCCGATGTTGTAGTCGTAGGACCAGAAGATCTCGCGTCCCTTCTTGACCAGGCCCACGAGCCCGGAGTTGTCGACGCTGACGGGAATGCGATTGGACACGCGCGCCGCAGAGAGCGTGCTCACCACGTCGCAGCGATACTTGAACGCCGGGTCTTCGACGCGTAGCTGCTGCGTGTCGAGCACGGCGTGCAGCTCGCCTGGCCGGAGCAGCGAGCCGTTGGCGCCGGTGCGCTTCTGGACCTGCACCATGATCGGCCCGCGCGAGGCGTGACTAGGCACGCGGAACTCGATGCGGGTATCGCTCCAGGAGAGAATGTCCTTGGGCCACGTGCTGTGCGTCTTGCTGGTCTCGTGATGGACCTGCGTGGAGATGTTGAGCACCTGTTCGTACATGAAGAGATCGCTCTCGAGGATGCGCGTGTGGCCGAGCAAGAGCTTCGAGAAATCCACGTCGGTGCCGGCGCCGAAGCCCTGACCATCGAGCGTCACGCGATCCCCGGTCTTGAGCACTGGAGCGGCCGAGGAGCCGGTCGTCCAAGCCGCTTTGCCGTTGACGCTCACCTGCGTGATGAGCGGCGTCGCCTCGCTGCGGGCGGATTCGGCGCGCTTGGCCTCGAGCACCGGATCGGCGTCGCAATAGCGCTGAATGCAGGAGTCATCGTGGAACGAGCAGGCCTCGCTGTCCGGGGAACACGCCACGTTGCATTTCTTCTGGCCGCGCGTGCAGGTTTGCAGTGCCGCGGCGCGACCGAGCGCGCTCGAGGCGTTGGTCAGCGCCGAGCTCACGTTCGACTCGCCGGTCTTGCCGGCGGCCTTCTCGAACTCCGCCTTGCACGCACCGGTAGCCCCGAACAAGCAGCCGAACGGGCTTGTCCCGCAATAGCACTGCATGCCGCTGCAGCCGCTCGCGTGCATGCAAGCCACGGCCGCGCTGCACGCAGTGTCACCCGCGCAGCCCTCGGCCTCGCTCTCACAGCGTCCGCAGGCACAGCTCGCGCACAGTGCGTTCGAGCCCGCGCTGGCGAGCCCCGTCTGGCACGCGTTGGGAGCCAAATCGACCGCCAGGTCGGTGCCGAGTACGTCGACGTTGCTGGTGGTGGGCAACTGGTCGAAGTCCTCCGAATCGTCGTCTTCCTCACGCTCCGCGCCCTGATCGGGCTCCGTGGCGGGCGCTCGATCGCACGCCCCCAGTGTCCCCAAGCATCCAAACAGCACCGCCAGCAAGCGAAGATGTCTCGCCATGTCGCCTCCAAGAGTGCGCCCAACATAGAGGCCCCATGGCGCGCGCCTGTAGGACGCAACTGACGACTCTCTTGACGAGAGTGTCCGCCGCGAACGCCCATGAGCCGATTCGTTCAAGCCCGATGAGCCGGGGCCGTGGCATCCCAGCGTCATGGCCGTATCCGTGATCCTCGTGCGTGCACTGGTGGAGGCGCTCGCCCGCCGTGGCATCCCCGGCGAAGAGCTCCTGGTGCGCGCGAATCTCGCCCCCAACTTGCTCGAGGCGCCGTGGGGTCGCATCGAGATGCACGAGTACGAGCGCGCCGCCGAAATCGCACTGGATCTCTCGGGTGATCCCGCGCTTGGCCTGCACATGGGGGAGCACGCGTCGCCGGCCGCGCTCGGGCTCGCGGGTCAGCTCGCCACCAACTGCCACACGCTGCGCGACTGCATCGACGTGCTCTTGACCTATTACCCCTTGATCATCGACTTCGCGCCTCCGGTGCTCAGTCAAGGCGCGAAGCTCTCCAGGCTACGCTATCCCTTTCAACACTCCACCGAGCGCTTGCGTCGCCTGTGCGCCGAGTTCGGGCTCGCGCGTTTCGTGTTGTTCGCGCGTGCCTTCGCGGGGCCCGCGGTAGAAGACGTCGAGGTCTGGTTCGAGCACAAGGCACCCGAATACGCCGCGGAGTACCTGCGCGTGTTCGGCGGGCCGGTGCGCTGCGAGATGTCCGAGACCGCGCTCGTGTTCCCGAGCAGTTTGCTCGAGGCTCGCCAGTTCCACTGGGATCCAGTCCTGCATCAGGTGCTGCGCAACGAGGCCGATCGCGCCCTGGCGAACATGCACGCGCAGCCCACCGCGGAGCGGCTGCGCTCCTCCCTGCTCGCGCAGCGGCCCTGGAAGCGCGCCGGCCTGTCGGACGCAGCACGCTGGCTCGGCATCACGGTACGTGGACTGCGCAGGCAGCTCCTGCTGGAGGGCACGTCGTTTCGCGCCATCCTGGACGACGCCCAGCGCCAGCGCGCCCTCATCCTCGGCAAGGATCCCATGCGCTCCACGGAGTCGATCGCCGAGGAGCTCGGCTACTCGGAGCTGAGTTCCTACTGCCGTGCGTTCAAGCGCTGGACCGGCAGCACACCGCAGCACTACAGGACGCGGTTCGCCGACCACTGCGAGGGTGCATAGGCAATCCTTCGCTCCCCATCCTGGGCCGTCACAGTTTCGCCATGACACTGCAAAGGCCGCTGCGGCGCATCCCCTGCGGGGCCAGCCACGGGCCTGGCGATCGCCGCCATGAGCCGCGCTCGATGACCCGATGAGGCCCGCCGTGCGGCCTTTTTGTTGGCCAAACCACGGCAATCTCCCTTGCCGGACTCACTTTTTTTCAGGAATCGGGCTCCCGACCCGCATTCCACCTACAAATGCAAAGTGTCGAGCCGGAACACGTGTGTCGAATCCTGGTGGTGGACGATGAGCCCATGCTGAGGGATCTGTGCAGTGCCCTCCTGGCCGATTGGGGCTACGACCCGATGGAGGCGCAGGATGGCCTCGACGCGCTCGAGAAGCTCGAGGAGACGCCGGTCGACGCCGTCCTGCTGGACGTGAACATGCCTCGCCTGCGCGGAGATGCGCTGCTCGCCAGGCTACGCGAAGAGCGCCCTCAGCTACCCGTCATCATCATGAGCAGCGAAGCCGACAGCGTGCGTGAGAACGTGCTCGGGCTCGGAGCCAGTAGCTTCCTCGTCAAGCCCTTCCGGCCCAGCCAGCTCAAGGACCACATCAAGCACGCGCTGCAGTGATCGACGGCAGCCCCTGACCTCGCTTCGGAGGACCTTTCCTGCGCTCACGCGTCAGGACTTGACGTTGCCCTCGCAGTGATGCCCCTGGGCCAGCTCGTCCTCGACCAGCCGACCGTCTTTGTTGGCGTCCAGCTTGGCGAACTTCGCACGCACCTTGGCGAGGACCTCGGCCTGGCTGCGGGGCGCGTCCGGGACCTGTGCAGCGGCCTGTCCATGGGCTGCCCTGGCCTCGGCATGCTTGGCCTTGAAGAAGCTCTTCATCTCGTTCTGGTTCAGGCCTCCGCTTTTGTCCGTGTCGATCTTGTGAAACAGCGCTGCGGGCATGCGCTCGAGCTCGGCGCGCTCGAGCACGCCGTCGTGGTTGATGTCCTGCTCTGCGAAGCGGGCCTTGCCTTGACGCTCGCGCTGGGCACTGCGTTCCTCGGGCGAGACCTTGCCATCGTGATTGGCATCGGCTTCGGCGAACTTGGCCAGGGCGTGCGCCTCGAACTCCTGCATGCTGACCACGCCGTCGTGGTTCTGATCGAGCAGGCCGAAGCGTTCGCCGCCCTGGGCCCGTGCCAGCGCCGACATGCCGAGAACCGCCCCCAAACTGGATACGATAATTAGATTGCGCTTCGACATCGAATGCTCCTCCTCGTGGCTGCGGGCCGTGTTTCGAATCCAACGAGCGAACCCACTCAATCCGTCGCCCTAGAGCGCATTTTTTGCGCCCCTGGTGAGGACGGCGCGAACCCGCCCGCAGATCCCGCCGAGCGCCGCTCACGCACTGCGCCCAGCGCCGATGGCCTTGCCAGCTCAAAAGCGGGACTTCTCTCAATCAGTGGGTCTCGACGGATCGAACGCACAGATCATCCGAACGCGCGCGAGGTCACGGTGGCGGATCAGACTGACTTGTACGATGAACTGGGCCTGGCCCGCGGCGCGAGCGAGGACGAAATCCGGCGCGCGTACCGCAAGCTGGCGCGCCAGCACCATCCGGACGTCAACCCGGGCAAACCGGAAGCGGAGGAGAAGTTCAAGCGCGTCGCGGCTGCCTATGATGTGCTCTCCAACAAGGAGAAGCGCGCGCTGTACGACGAGTTCGGCAGCGATGGCTTGCGCGGCGGCTTCGATCCCGAGCAAGCCCGCGCCTATCGGCGCTACCAGGAAGGACGTAGCGCTGCGGGCTCGGGCTCGGGCCAGGAGGTCCCCTTCGATTTCGATTTGGGCGACCTGTTCGGAGCACGCGCAGCCAGGGGAGGAGGAGCGCCGCGCAGCCATGACTTCGCGATGGCGGGCGAGGACCTCCGGGCGATGGTGGAGCTGGATTTCAAGACCGCGTTGGAAGGCAAGGAAGTCGAGCTCAAGCTGCCCGTGGAGGGGCCCTGCGAAACCTGCGCGGGTTCGGGCGCAGCCCCGGGCTCCCATCCCGAGACTTGCCCCGAGTGTTCGGGACAGGGTCGCGTGCAAGTGGTGCGCGGGCCCATGAAGTTCATGAGCACCTGCCCACGCTGCGGCGGCGACGGCAAGATCCACGCGCCCTGCGGCACCTGTCACGGCAGCGGCGTGGTGGCCTTCACGCGCGACATCAAAGTGCGCTTGCCGCCGGGAGTCGACGACGGCTCCGAGCTGCGCGTGCGCGGCAAGGGCGGCCCGGGCTACCACGGAGGCCCTGACGGCGATCTGCTGCTGCTCACGCGGGTCAAGCCCCATCCGCACTTCCGACGCGAGGGACTCGACTTGTATCTCTCGCTACCGGTGACGTTGTCGGAGGCCTACTCGGGGACCTCGCTATCGGTGCCCACGCCGACTGGACCCGTGCAGATGAAGGTGCCCGCCCACAGTCAGCAGGGCGCTCGCCTGCGCCTCAAGGGCAAGGGCGTGAAGCGCGGACAGGAGCTGGGCGACCTCTACGTGGAGCTCCACGTGAAGCTGCCCGAGCAGGCCGACGACGCGCTCTCGGAGGCACTCAAGGCGAGCGATGCGCTCTACACGCAACCCGTACGTGAGGGGATCACGCTATGAGCGACCCACGCTTCAGCCGCGCCGCGCTGCTCGCCCTGATCGAAGGCAACCAGAGCCTGTACGATCAGCTGCGTGAAGCCGGCTTCTTGCCCGCAGGAGAGGACGCGATCGGCCCCGAACACCTCGAGACCGCGCGCGTGGCCTACACCTTGACCAGGGAGCTCGAGGTGAACTGGGAGGGCACCGAGATCGTGCTGCGCATGCGCTCCGAGCTGATCGCATCGCGTCGTCAGGTGGCCGAGCTGCTCGCGCTGCTGAACAAGAAGGCGTGAGCGAGCTCGACCTTGGCATGCCTCAGAAGAGGCCGCCGCCCGGCTCGTCGTCGCCGTCCCCACTGCCGCTGCCATCTCCGTCGCCGCTGCCGTTGCCGTCTCCATCCCCGGCGTGACCGTCGCCGTCGCCTCCACCGGATTCCTCGCCACACTGGACGACGCCGGCATCCACCGTCACCAGCGTGCGGCAGTCGAGGCGCAACGTGGTGCCGCTCGGCTCCGCGCTCGCCGGGTAGAACGACACGCGCCGCTGCTTGTCCGTCGCGCACTGAGCTTGGACTCTCAAGCTGAAGGTGTCGTAGAACCAGCCCACCGTGGGATCGACGCCGACCGGTGTCGCTGGATTGGCCAGCATCTCGTGGTTCGGCGATATCCCGAGCTGGTTGATCGAGCAGACCACGCGGGTGTCGTTGCCCGGCAGGAAGCGATAGCCCTTGAAGACGCGCCCCCGGGAGCCGTCGCAGGCGCTCTCGCCGCTCACGCCCTTGGGCATGATCTCCAGCAGATCGCAGTCCACCAGTCCGTCGCTGTCGACCTCGAAGGGACGCTGCAGGCAGGTGCTGGCGAGCCCCCTCGAGATCTTGTCGGCGATGGCATTGATGGCGGGCGCGTAGCTCTCGGCGCAGATCGAGCGCACCAGGCCGTTTTCGGCGAAGCCGGCTGCGACCTCCACGAAGCGAATCGCGGGCTTGGCTCCGGTGATGATTTCCGGGTTCGGCACCTGCACGTTGCTGGCGTTGAGGACCGTCAAGGGCTCCGCGAAACAGGTGGCCTCGTCCTTGGTCTTGCAGCGTCGGCAGACGTCGCGAGCGACCGTGTTGGCATTGGTCGGATCGCCGCCACCCGTCTGGGGATCGACCGCGAACGCCATGCGCGGGTGGGCCAGCATCTCCGGGAAGCTCTTGTCTTGCACTGCTTCCGGGATGCCCACGATGGCCGCGAACATGATTCGCTCCGGGTTGTTGGGCTTGACCACGCGCTTCAAGTAGGTGAAGTAGCGATTCACCTCGTAGACGAACCCGGCCTGTTCCGCCTGCGATTTGGGCGCGGTGGGATCGCTGCGGTAGACGCAGCGGATATTCAGCCCGAGGTTGAGTTGGCTGCCGGGCAGCTTGACGTCTGGGTCGTTGGTGTTCTGGTCGAACAGCACGCCGCCCTTGGGCGTGATCGAGCAATCCTCTTCGTCGGAGATCGCGATCAGTGCCAGCAGCGCGTCGTCGCGCAAAAAGCCCGCGTTCACGTCGTCCGAGTGGCCCCCTACTCCACCGTCGTACGGCAGCGTGGCGGGACTGACGGCCTTGAACATCGCCTCGAGCTGCTGCTCGAAGCCGCAGCCTGCGGTGCCCACGTTGGCGATGCAGGTGAAGTCCGCAATGGCTTGATCCAGCGCGGCCGCGTCGGAGAGCTGACTTGGCACGTAGTTCAAGTAGCCAGCGGGCGCCGTGGCGGTGCAGCCCGCGTGACTCTTCACGAGCTTGCCGTCGTCACCGAGACCCGCGCAGCTCGGTGGGAGGCTGATCTTGCTCCCGTTGGTGCCCAGGTCCGTGGTCACCACGCCCACGTGCAGATCGCTCACCGGCGTGAAGGTCGTGCCGTCTTCGCGCACGCCGCTGATCAAGCTGCGCAACAAGCGCGGCAGCTGTTCGGCCAGTTTGCCCTGTTCCTGCGCCATCGAGCCCGAGTCGTCGATCACGAAGAGCAGGTCGACCTTGTCGAGCGGCGCCACCGAACCGCTCAGCGCCAGCGACACCTTTCCGGAGACCGCGGCGTCCGCTCCACAGGAAGCCATGTGGTTTCCCGAGTCGGACGCGTCGACTGCCGCGTCGAGCCCATCGCCAGCGTCTTCGTCATCGTAGGGACCTGCGTCCCCAGCGTCCTGCAGCGCTCCGGCGTCATCATCGACCGGGCCCCTGTGCACGACTTCCTCACTACAGGCGGCCAGCCCATACGCTGCGACCGCAACACCAAGAAAGCGCCTCAACATGGCCGGATGCTGACACGAAGGGGTCGTACGCTGCAGCCACGTGAGCGCGCTCCGAGAGGTCCTTCACCCTGGCTTTCGGTGAGCTGGAGTACAGCGACCAACCATGGCGAGCTCATGGGGTACCGTAGTCGCCCGTGATCACGCTCAGCAGGCGGCCGTCCTCGAAGACCACGGTGAGCACGAACTGTGTGGGCCCAAAGTCATAGGTCCACTCATCGATCTGCACCTCGACGGTGGACTCGACGAACTGACCGCAGCGCGTGTCTTGCGACGAACAGGGCCCGTCGATCCAGCGCCGCTGCCTGCGCACCTCCACGCGATGCAGCTTGAACTTGGGCTCGCCGCAGCGAGTGTGGACCTCGTACAAGCTGTCTCCGTCGGACACGAGCTTGGTCCCGCAGCGCATGCTGTCGGCGCGCACGGCGACGGGCAGGAGCAAAGCAGAGAGGGCCAAGAGGGCGCTCAGCGCACTGACTCGCATGGTGGTAGCTCCAGGGAAGAAGGGCCGAGCCAACATAGCCCGCACGGGTGGTCGACGAGCTGGCCTTTACAGATCTTCACGCCTGCCGGGCGCCCCAAACTCGGATGAGCGTCCCTGAGAAGGCACAGAGCGTGTGGGCTGCGCGGATTTTTCCTGCATGGGGATACCCGCGGGCGGCCACTCACCCCGTGTCCATGCCCTTGCGCCTTCGTGGTCTTCTTCCAAGTCTGTTCAGCACTTTCTTGCTCGGAGCGTGCGCCGACGACTCCCACGTCGGGCCACGCGACACGGGTCACCACGGCGACGACGCCGGTGCACGCGACGGCGGCGAGGATCCGGCCGAGCTTCCCGACGCAGCTGTACCCGATGCGCACGTACCCGCGGATGCCGGGGCCCAATCCGACGCCGCGAGCAACGACGATGCGGGTCCATCGGAGGACGATGCGAGCGCTCCCCAGCCGACCTATTGGTACGACGCGAAGAGCGCGGTGGGACTCTCCATCTCGGGCCCCTTGAGTGATGCCTTCGGAGCCGCTTTTGCAGGCACGCCCGACGGCATCATCCCACCCGTGCGCAACAAGGATCCCTTCGCAGGCGGAATGGCCTACATCAATGCGGACAAGTCCGCGCGGGCACCGCAGGTGGAGCTCGCCGTGCGCGGCAATTCCAGCTTGCAAGAGTGCGTCTTCCCCAAGCTCAAGGTCTCCTTCGACAAGCGCGTCGATGCCACGAGCGACCTTTTTTACGACACCAAGAAGGTCAAGATCGGCACCCACTGCGGGGAGGAGGACAGCGTCAACGGCACCATCGGTCGACTCCGCAACGAGAAGGCAGCCTGGCGTGAAGAGGTGGCCTACCAGCTGGCGCGCGCGCTCGGCATCACCGTCATGCAAACGCGACCGGCCGTGATCACTTACACGGACACGTCGCAGACTTCGTCGTTCGAATCGCCCCTCACCCGCAAGGCATTCCTGCTCGAGCACGTGGACGAGCTCGCGCGCCGATTGGGCGCCACGGCCCTCAAAGATCCCATCGACTGCGGCGACAACCCCGACGCGCGCCCCGATGCAACGGCAGTGCTACGCGTGAAGTTCTTCCATGCTCTGATCGGCAACTGGGACTGGATGCTCGGCCCACCCGAAACCCACGGCTGCGGCACCCTGATGAACACCGAAGTGCTGGTCCACGGGGATGGCTCGCTCACGCTGGTGCCCGCCGACTTCGACCTGGCCGCCTTGGTCGTGGGCGAGGTGCGCAATCCAGACACCAACCAGGTGGAGCCCATCGAGGTCGAGAACTCCGCAGCCGCAGCGCGCGCCGCGCTCGAGACCTCCTTGATCGGCGAAGACCCGGGCGCCGTGGAGCAGATGAAGGCGTCCTTTCTGGCCAAGCAGCCGGAGCTCTCCGCCATCGTCGAGGCTTCGCTGATGGACGCGTCCGGCAAGGCCGACGCCTTGGAGCTGCTGCAGGGCTTCTTTCAGGCGCTCGCCAAGCGACCCCAAAACCGAGCCTGCCCATGCAATAAATATCAATAATTTTATTGAGATAAATATTATTACTTTACGGTAAGTTACTTCTTGGTAATAGTCACCGCTGCTTTGTCGCTCGGCTTGTTTTTTCTTCGGAGCGCCTGATGCAGCTTGTCTCGATGATGCTCGTTCGCGGTCTCGCGTCCGAACTGCACGTCCGCGGCGCGGATGTGGATGCCCTGCTCAAGCGGCTCGGCCTGCGCACGGACGCGCTGTGTGATCCGCGCGGCACGGTGCCGAACGCCAGCTGGGAGCAGTTGGTCTCACGCGCTTTCGACCTCACCCTGGATCCCCTGCTCGGCCTCGCGGTGGGGGCGCGCGTCGCGGAGGGAACCTCCCACGTGGTCTCGGCGCTGGTGGCGAGTCGCCCCACGCTGCGCGATGCCTTCGTGAGCATCGAGCGCTACGGCATCCTGATCAGCGGCTCACGCGCCTGGCACCTGCTCGAGCGAGACGACGTGGCTCAGCTGTGCCTCGAGGCAGACGAGCGCGACGATCTCACCGCTCGTTTCGAGATCGACTGCACGCTCGCCTTCGCTCACCAGGCGCTGCGCCGCTTGGCACCGGAGTTCTCGCCCGGCAACGTGAGCATGCTGCTGCGCCGCGAGGTCCCCGCCGCGTTCGCCCAAGCCTTCGCGCAGCGCGCCCACTGCGATGCCCAGTTCGGGCGCGAGCGCCACGCGCTGGTGTTCCCGCGGGCCCTTCTGGACCGCTCGCAGTTCCTCACGGACAAGCTCATCGAGGCTTCGCTCATGGCTGCCGCCGACAAGCTGCTCGCAGGACTTCCGCTGCCCCAGGTCGAAGATCGCGTGCGCGCGTCGCTGCGCGCCGAACCCACGTGGCAGGAGATGAACCTGGACGTGATGGCGCGGCTCCTGCGGATGACCCCGCGCGCCCTGCGCCGCGGCTTGGCCAGCGAAGGGACTTCCTTCTCGCTGCTTCTCGACCAGGAGCGGCGCCGCGCTGCCAGCGAGCTCCTGAGCGAACCCGACTGCTCCATCGACGAGCTCTCCGAGCGCCTCGGCTTCTCGGAGCGCAGCGCGTTCTACCGGGCGTTTCGGCGCTGGACTGGCCAGACCCCATGGCGCTTTCGCCAGGCGATCATCCGGGCTCCCTTCATGGCGCCCGCGTACCCAGGCTGAGCTCCCCCGAACTGATGCGGATGGCGCCGAGCTGCGTGGGAATGGCATGGTCGACGGCGACCTTGGCATCGAGGGTGGCGTTGAGTCGTGCGGGGAGCTGACCGTCGAGGCTCACGCTGACGGGGATCTCCTGATCGAGCTTGGGATGGATGGTCTGGTGCAAGGGCACCTTGAGCCGCTCATGCAGAGGCACGCGGACCGTGCCGCGCACGCGCACGTCGTCCTTGAGCTGCACCTTGAGGTTGACCGGGATGCGCGTGTGGAGCGGCAGCTTGAGCGCCTGCGGACGCAGCTTGATGGTGTCGCGCACGTGAATCTTCTGGTGAATGGGCACGCGCATCTTCACGGGCAAGTCGGCCTTCACGGGCACCGTGATGCCGAGCGCCGTCTTCACCTTGCTGTCGAGGGGCACCACGGTCTCCACGTCGATGGTGTCATCCACCATCACGTCGGTGTCGATGGGGATGGCTAGCTGGCTGAGATCGAGATCGCGCTCGGTGAGCACGGTGTCGATGGGGACCTCGAGCGCGAGCGCGAGCGGCTCCACGTGGAGGCTCGAGTCCAGCGGCACCTCCACCACCATGTTCAACGGGATCTCCAGGGTCTCGTGGAGCGGAATGGCGAGCTGTCCGAGCCGCACCTTGGCGTCGATCTGCTTGGACAGGGCCACCTGAACGTCCTGGGCCACGGCGGCCGAGAGCGGCACCTCGCCGCGCACCACCACGGGCACGTCGTTCTTCAAGCGCAACACAAGCTCGTAGCGTGACGTGCCTAACCAGATCAGTCCCCCGAGTGCGGCGAGCGTCGCTGTGATCATCGCCGTCTTCGTCCAGCCCTTGGCGTCCACCGTGCCTCTTTTCTCAGCTCGCGCGCCCGAGGGCGCGCTTCGATCAGCGCGACAACCATGGGGTCGCCGCCGCCACTTGGCAACGGAGCGGGGAAAGCTGCGGTGTTGTCCGGGGCTGGGCGAGAGGGCCGCGCTTTGCCGACATCAGGCGCCGATTTTTTGCGCGAATGGGGCGCAATTCTTCAACGTCACCCCGGCCACGTGCCACTCAGAACGGGGGGTTTGGGGGACAGATGACGCATGCAAGTTCGACTGGTTCGTGGCTGCTTCGGCTCTCGCTTTCGGTGCTCGTGGCGCAGGGGGCGCTGGTGGGCTGTGGTGACGGGGGAGGCTCGAGAGATCGCGACGGGGGCTCGGATCGCGACGGCGCCGTCGACCTCGATTCGGGCATGTACCTGCCTCCGCCGGAGATCCCCGATCCCCCGGCCAGTGTCTGCTCGACCCTGGGGCTGACCTACGCGGGCGCGGGCTGTGGCTCGGTGTGCTCGAGCGTCCGGTGTCAGTGCGATCCGTTCCCGAGCTCGTACATCGCGTGTCATCAGACCTTCGGGTGTCTGACCGCCGTGGACTGCGCGGCGGCCTGCGAGGCCGACCTGGCCGACGTGCTGGAGTGCGCCGGCAAGTACGTGCCGTGCGAGCAGGATAGCGATTGCGGGGCCGGCCGATGCGCGCGGCGCGCAGGAGATGCCAAAGGCGAGTGCACCGCAGGCGGGTCGGGCACGCACTGCATCGACCAGGGCGACTGCCTCGATGGCTTCTGCGTGGCCAAGGACTCCGAGGGCAATCGCGCGTGCAGCGCGGACACCAGCGGCGCTACCTGCAACGAGGAGAGCCAGTGCAAGACCGGACACTGCCTGCTCCCCAGCGGATCCTTCGTGGGCGCTTGCTCCGATGGCAGCGAGGGTGCGCACTGCACCAAGACGGTGGGCTGCCAGAGCGGGCTCGTCTGCGTGATCTCGCCCTACGGCTCCGATGGCACGTGCGGAAACGGCGCGGCGGGTGACACCTGCTACGACGCGGACGACTGCAAGGGCGGCCTGTTCTGCGCCAAGGACTCGCCGACGAACTCAGGTCAGTGCAGTAGCGGAGAGATCGGCGCCAACTGCGGTACGAACGCCGACTGCAAGTCGGGCAAGTGCGTGGACGTCGACTCGTTCAGCAAGTACTGCTCCGACGGCGAGCTCGAGAGCCCCTGCGGCGCGGCCGCCGACTGCAAGTCGGGTTACTGCGTGCAGAACTACAAGAATGGCTTCATCGGCAAGCAATGCACCGATGGTGCGGTCAACTCGGCCTGTCGCGAAGACGTGGACTGCAGCACGCAGAAGTGCGTGCCCATGGCAGGCGGCATCGGCGTGTGCATCGTGGGCAACCTGGGCGACTACTGCGCGCGCGACGAGCAGTGCCTGAATGGTCGCTGCTCCAACACCCAGAACTCCTGGGGCAAATGCGTGGACGGCGCGAATGGCTCGGGCTGCGCCAACGCCATGGACTGTGTGTCCTTGCGCTGCGCTACCAGCGGAGGCTCGAGCGGCCTGTGCACCGCAGGCGGCCTGAAGGATCCGTGCGGGGCCGACGACCAGTGCGACTCCACCTATTGCACCGCCACCAGCTCCGAGATTGGCGAGTGCACCTCAGGCCAGCTGAAGTCGGCTTGCCGCACCAGCCAGGACTGCGCCGTGGGCAAGTGCGCCTACAGCACGGGCCTCGGAGAAGGCCAGTGCACGGACGGTCTCGAGGGCAGCTGGTGCGTGACCGTCAGCGATTGCTACGCGGGCGCCTACCAATGCGCCACCGGCGGCAACAGCGCGGGCCTCTGCACGGGCGGCGATGCGATGGACTACTGCCAGCGTAGCTCCGAGTGCAAGAGCAATGTTTGTAACAACAGTAAGTGTCAGTAGCTGGCGGCAGATAGTGCGCAGCGGTTGACAGCGCCCGCGGTTGACGGGGCAGCGGGCGACCGCGACGCGCAGCGTACTCCGGCGATGCCCGACCGAGATACCCGCGACAGGTTCCGAATTAGTCCAACCTTTCGGGCGCTAGCGTTCGCTCCCTCCTCAAACCCGCCGGGCGCCGAGCACTCGAGATACCCCCGAAACCGTCCGGCTACATCGACCTGGGACACTCGGTATGGCCCCCTCTCCTTGGGGCCAAGGCCGAACCCCCATGGCGATGAATCACTACTCCAATCTGGTCGAGGCTCCGCGTGGACGGGTATCCCCCGCTTCGGTGCGCGCCCAGCTCGAGCGTATCCGCAGCGACCTGAAGGGCATGCTGCAACATCCGGAGACCGCTGGCGTGGCGCTGGCCAGCCTGCATGCGGCGCAGATGGACGAGCTGCTGCGGACGCTCTACAGCCAGGCCGGCTTCGACCAGCGCGAGGTGCCGCTTCTGATCGGCGCCGTGGGTGGCTACGGCCGCGGCGTGCTGGGCTGGAAGAGCGACGTGGATTTGTGCTTCATCACCAACGAGGCGCCCGAGTCGCTGCTGCCGCTGGTGGACGAGCTCCTATATCCACTCTGGGATGCGGGGGTCAGCGTGGGACATCAGGTCCTGGCCATCTCGGACGTGATCGACGCGGCGGTGAACGACATCCCCACGGCGACGGAGCTGCTCGACTTGCGCCCCGTGGCCGGCACGCTCGCCCTGGCCGAGATCCTCCGAGAATGCTTGTCCATGAGCGTGTTCACGGAGGAGAAGGTCCCCGACTTCATCGAGCGGCTCGTCGAGCGCACGAACGCGCGCCACCAGCGCTTCGGTGACTCGGTGTACTTGCTCGAGCCCGACGTGAAGAACGGCACCGGGGGCCTGCGCGACCTCGACTTCGCGCTGTGGGCGGCGCGAGCGCGCTTCGGCATCTCGCGGCTGCGCGACCTGATGAAGATCGACGTGCTGTCCGCCGCGCGCGTGCGTGAGGTGGAGAGCGCCATCGACTTCCTGTGGGCCGTGCGTAACAGGCTGCACGAGCAGGCCCGTCGCAAGGCGGATCGCCTGACCTTCGGAGAGCAGGAGTCGGTGGCGCGCGCCATGGGCTACGGCCGCAAGGTGCACGTGGGTGCGGCCGAGCACTCGCTCCAGCACACGGGTGCGATGATCGAGGCCTTCATGTCGGACTACTACCGGCACGCACGGGTGATCCGACAGGTCAGCGAGCAAATTTTGGGGCACGCCATGCGCCGCGCGCCTTGCCCCGCGCCCCACGAGCAGACGTTCTCTCCGGGCATCGTGACGTGCGAAGGTGGCGTCGGCCTGGAGAACCTGTCGCGGCTCAAGACCGAACCAGCGCTGGCGCTGCAGCTGTTTGCCGTGGCCGTGGGACTCGAGCTGCCAGTGCTGTCGCGCTCGCGCGACGCGGTGATCCAGGCGGCGAGTGAGGCGGACTTCGGAGCGCGCCTGCGGAACGACGTGGAAGCCAAGGGACTGTTCGTGCAGCTCGTGGGGAGCCGTCGGCGCTCGCCCTTCCCCAATCGCTCCATCGTGGGTGAGCTCCACGAGGTCGGCCTCCTACTCGCGATGGTCCCCGAGTTCGCCCCTGTGGTTGGGCGCGTACACCACGACATCTATCACGTGTACACGGTGGATGTTCACTCGGTGGCCGCCGTCGATCATCTGCACGCCATGGCGCGCGGCGAGCTCACGCGCGAGCACCCGCTGGCCACCAGCTTGGCCGCCGAGGTCACCAATCACACCATGCTGGCGCTCGCCACCTTGCTGCATGACGTGGGCAAGGCCATCGGCGGACACGATCACGCCAGCCGGGGCGCCGAAATGGCCCGCACCATCTTGCAGCGGCTCGAGCTGCCCGCCGAGGACATCGACGATGCTTGCCACTTGATCGACAAACACCTCGCGCTGTACGTCGTGGCCGCGCGCCGTGATCTCGGAGATCCCGCCACCATCCGCGACTTCGCCAGCGAGGTGTGGGGCCGCGAAGGGCTGCGCGACCTGTACCTGCTCACGGTGGCCGACCTCTCCACCACCAGCCCCAATGCCATGACCAAATGGAAGGCTGGCATGATGGACGAGCTCTGGCGCGCCACCGACGCATTCCTGGCAGGAAGCGACATCGCCGAGCCGAGCCGCGTCTCACGCCTGCGGGCCCAGGTGCGCGCGCTGTGGCCTTCCCGCACCAACCTGCAGCCGCTCGATGACTACCTCGACAGCATGCCGGAGCGCTACTTGCTCGCCAATACGCCGGCGGAGATTGTCGCCCACGCATTGATCGCCACCGAGCCGCGCGAGGGGGCGGTGGCGGCCTCGCTGGTGGCGACCCGTCTCGAGGACGTGATGGAGCTCTGCGTGGTCACCGAAGGGCGCTCGAGCAAGGGCTTGTGCGTGGTGGCAGGCGATCGACCGGGGCTCCTGGCAGGCATCGCCGCGGCCATCTCGGGCAACCGACTGCGCATCCAGGCGGCCCAGATTCACTCGCGCACCTTGCGCAGCGGAGGCATGCAGGCCGTGGACCTGTTCTGGGTGCACGTGGCGCCGGGCGACGATCTCAGCCTCACCGACCGCATGCGCAAGCTACAGCGAGACCTGAACGCCGTGATCACCAACCAGGTCGCACCGCGTGATCTGGTGAAGCGCCAACACAGCTCGCGCTGGACCGAGCGCGCGCTGCCGGCCGTGGCCACCGAAGTCGTGATCGAACACCAGGCCTCGAGTCAGTACACGGTGATCGAAGTGCTCACCCAGGACCGTCCCGCGCTGCTCTTCGAGCTCGCCGAGTGCCTGCACGCGCTGGGACTCACGATTCGGGTCGCCAAGATCAGCACCGAAGGCACACGGGTCATCGACGTGTTCTACGTGAACGAGCTCGACGGCAACAAGGTGGCCCCAGGCGCCCGCACGGACGAGGTTCGCGAGCGGTTGCTGGCCACCTTGCGTTGACCCGCCGCGCGCCCGAGCCACGCGGGCTCTCTACTCGCCCGCATCGTGCTCCGTGGCGGGCGCGAGATCGAGCGCGCGATCCATGCCGTCGAACATGGCCGAGAGAATGCCGGTGGCGGCGCTGACCTCGGGGATGCCGATGTGATCGGCCGGCGGCTCGAGCCAGCTCGCTGGATCGTCGGGCCCGTAGACGTAGTCCTCGGACGCGCAGGGCAGCACCTTTTCGCAGCGCGGCGGCCCCAACAAGATGCCCTTGAGATTGTACACCGAGAGCCTGCTCGGATCCGCACCTGCGGCCAGTGCAGCCTCCACGTCCTTGCGTAGCTCCGCGCCGTTCTCCAGCGTCTTCCCGTCCTGAAGAATCGGTCCCGGATGCGTCACGCCGAGCGTGAAGCCGAGGTCCTGCTCGGGAAAGCGCGCGAGCGCCTCCTGCACGTAGCTGTACACGAAGTGGGGCCCGAGCCCGGGTGCCAAGGCGGCGAACGCCGAGCGGTAGACCTGGAAGTCCAGCTGGTCCCACGACACGCCCTCGACGATCACGCCGAAGTACTGGCGCAGGTCGTCGTCGTCGTCGCGGTAGTCGGCGATGACGGTGGCGATGGCGGAGAGCTGCGCCTTCCACCCCTGCCCGTGCAGCTCGTCGACCAGCTCCGCGTAGGTGCGCGTGGCCTGGGCGAAGCGCTCCTGATCGATGTGATCGCGCGGCAATGCCTCGGCGATGTTCATGGAGGAGAGCGCCTCCTGAAGCTCGCGCGATGGCTCCATGTCCACCAGCAGTGTGGTTGGTTTGAGCCCGCGCGCCTGCCACTGCCGTAGCAGATCTCGCGCGTGAACCGCAAACGCGTCGGCGTTCAGCGCACTCGGGAAGTATCCGTCTGCGAAGCTCAAGACCAGCCAAGGACGCACCTCGATGCCGTGCCGGTGCGCGCGCTCGATGGTGGTGAACACGGCGTCCATCGCCTCGGGCAGCGCGAGCTTGTGAACCTGAATGGCGAGGGCGACCGTCAAGTTATGCTTGGCCAGTAGCGGAAAGGCTCCCTCCACATCGGCGAGCGTCTCCACGTGACGCGGGTCGATGTGCTCATCGCCCTGCGTTCCGTCGTCCTCGATAGCCTCTACCGCGACCCCGCCGAAGCCGGCGGGATAGTCATGGGCGGGATCGACGGCGTTGATGTTGGTGGGATGGTCGACGCGCTTGCAGCCCGAGAGGCCGAACAAGAGCCCGAGGACCACGCTTTCGAGAGGGCGTGACGAGCGCTTCATGGGGGCTGATTGCCCGTGATTGCACGCAGTGTGCCGCTCGTGTTCCCAAATGCGCGAGGCTGCGCTCTACGCCGGAAAATGCCCGTGTAAGGCCCCCAACGCAACTCTGTCACGCTAGCTCGAACCGCCTCGCTAGGTCCCCACGGCGGCCATGACTGGAGCGCATTCGCCACGGCGGGGCGAATTGAAGCGCACGCCCGAGCGCTCCCAGAGCCCGCGCTCCAGCGCCGCCACCAACGCCTCGGCTTGCTCGGGTGAAGGCAGCCCCGCCACCCCAATCAGCTCCGACGCCTGCGGCTCCTCGAGCTCTGCGCGCAGCACACCCACCGCCTCGGCCTGGGCGCGCCGAATCTGCGCCCGCTCTGCGTACGACAGCTGCGGCAACAGCCACTCGGAGAGCTGCCAGGCCAGGCCGGCATGACGGGTCTCGTCCTGGGCGATGCGCGCCATCGTCGCGCGAATTTCAGGATCCTCGGCGTGCCAGGACTGAAAGGTCGCGAGCAACGCCGCGAAGGTCTCGTGTACGCAGCCCTCCAGGGCATTGTCCAGGGCAAGCTCGAAGGCGTTGCGCAACGGACGCTCACCCACCTCGAGCGGGGTCGGCTCAGCCCCGAAACGCGCTGCGATCGCATCCATGAGGCGAGCGTGCTCCAGCTCGTCCTCCTGGGCGCGGCGCGCTTTGGCCACGAGGTCGCTGGGTGCACCGAGTGCTTCGAGCTCGGCCGCGATGGTCGCGAAGGCCGGCACGGACGCCGCCTCGAGGTGCGCCGCATGCGCAAAGAAGCGCGCGAGGGGATCGCGGCTGCGAGGCTCCACACGCGAGCGCAGGTCCGGGGGCCTACGCCCTGGGACCACACAGCCGTCCGGGTCAGAGGAGACCACCTTCTTGGAGACTAGCTCCGCCCTGCCGGTTGGGCGCACGAGATACGTGATCTCGAGCTGCTCCAGCGGATGGCACATGTTGCCCATCGCGGCCGAGCGCAGCAACACGCCCTCCGGGACCACTTTGTAGGCGTTCTGGCGGACATCGCCGCAGCCGTAGCTACCCAGCTCGTCCATCATCAAAACGAGACGCGCTTCAGCAGGGCTATCGATGGTACCGAGAAGTTCGGCGACGTTGTCTGCTGTGTAGAGCTTGACGCTGCTGCCCTTGGTGGTGGCCACGATATAGGTCGTGCCGCAGGAACCGCTGACGTTACATGGCTCGACCTGCTGCGAGAATGCAGCCTCCGCGTCTTGAAGCTCCTGCTTGCAAGCGGGGACGTCCGCGGCGCCCTCACAGCGCACGCCGAACTGCGCGAAGCTGTAAGGTGCACCCACCCTACCGACCGACTCGAAGTTGAAGTACGTCACCGACGACGCGAACGTGGAGATCCTGCACACGCCAGTCGACGTTTCCGTCCTTGAGGCAGGGAAACTCCGTGAAGCCCAGGTCGGACTCGCCTGCGTCCGTGTCGACCTGGCCCGCGTCGTCGCCCGCGTCGCGCACCGTGGCGTCGCCGCCGGCGTCGCGGGGGCCCCAACTCTTCCCCTCCGAGGCGGTGTGATGCCCAAGACAACCGGCGCTCAAGACCATCCCCAGGCTGGCCTCCCATACCGAGCGTCGAAACAGGAGTTGCAAGAGACGGTCCGTGGTGTCGAAGGCGCGCGGCGCGTGCGCGGGCTGAGAGCCAGGACGAAAGCCAAGCATGACGACCTCTTAGGGGAGAAGACTAGCGGTCACACTACGGTGTACTCGGGCGCGCGCCAAGCGAATCACGATCACCCCAATCCCACCCGAAGCCCCTGGTAGCGGAGCGCGGACGGCTTCCCTCTGGCTGGCCGAGAGTCGCCCACCCGAAGCCCCTGGTAGCGGAGCGCGGACGGCTTCCCTCTGGCTGGCCGAGAGTCGCGCCATGGATCGAGCGCCACGCCGTGGGGACGGTCATGGGGTCGCTTCTGGTCTTGGTGCGCAAGGCGCGCAGGAAGCGCGCAGGCTCAGTCTCCGTCGGATCGTTCGCTGATAGGGTCCACCGGTCTCGCTTCGCTTCTGATCGGGGCGCGCCAAGACTCGGCGCCAGAGGGAAGCCGTCCGCACTCCGCTACCAGGGGCCCCGTGTGTTCTCTAAGGCTACTCGAGTGGCGCTCGCCTCATGGCGCGACTCTCGGTAGCCAGAGGGAAGCCGTCCGCGCTCCGCTGCCAGAGGTCACGTGAGCCGCAGCCCCCGCGGCACGAGAAAGCGCTCGGCCAACTCGAATGCGCCTTGAACCGCGAGCGCGAGCAGCGCGGCCGGGATCGCGCCGCTCAAGATGAGCCCGTAGTCGTCGAGGCGAATGCCGCGCAAGATCGGCTCTCCCAGCCCACCGGCGCCGATCAGAGCCCCCAGCGTGGCGGTGCCCACGTTGAGCACGGCCGCGGTCTTGATGCCCGACAGGATCGCCCGGGAAGCGAGCGGTAGCTCGACCTTGAACAGACGCGTGCGCGCCCCCAGCCCGAGCATCAATCCTGCTTCGCGCAGGCCGGGCTCGATGCCCGTGAGGCCTGTGTACGTGTTGCGGACGATGGGCAGCAGGCTGTAGAGAAACAAGGCGGCGATGGCCGGGGCGGCGCCGATTCCGAGCAGCGGGATCATGAAGACCAGGAGCGCGAGGGAAGGCAGGGTCTGCAGGGTGGCCACCGCGCCGAGCACGAGTTGGCCGCAGGCACGGTAGCGCGCGGAGAGTACGCCAAGTGGCAGCGCCACCGCGATGGCCGCCATCAACGACGAGAGCACCAGCACGAGATGTTCGCGCACCGGGCGCCACCACGACGTGAGGTGCGGCGTGCTCGGGACCGCGATGCCCAGTCGCTCGGAGAGCCAGAGCTGCGCGACCTCGAGCTCACTTTGGTAACCGAACTTCACGCGCGCGTTCAGCTGCCGCATGGTGTCCGCGTCGAGGGTCCCGGCGAGGCGACCGAGCTGCCGTACGAGTTCGGGGTGTTCGCGGGCCCAGCGTGCGCGCATGACATAGTGCGCCTGATACTCGGGAAATACCGCACGATCGTCGATGAGTAGCGCCAGCTCGTGCTCGAGGATCTCGGCGTCCGTGGTGTAGAGGTCGGTCACGTCCACCGCGCCACTCACCAGCCCCCGATAGGCCAGGTCGTGGTCTAGCTCCCGCACTTGTACGGTAGCGAGCTGATAGCGCTCGCTCAAGAGGGGCCAGCCGTCGGCGCGCCCCATGAACTCGGCGGTCATGCCGAAGCGCAGCGCCGGGTGGCGCGCGAGCTCGCTCAAGCGTGTGATGCCGAGGGCACGGGCGCGCTCCCTGCGCATGCCGATGGCGTAGCGATTGTCGAAGCCGAGTGCCTGTCCCAGGGACACACCGCGATCCGCGAGTTCGCGCGTGAGCGCGCTCGAGTCGTCGGCGCGGATGCGCAGGATCTCGCGGGTCAAGGTGCCGGTGTACTCGGGATAGAGATCGATCTCTCCTCGCTCGAGCGCACGCCAGAGCACGCGCGTGCCCCCGAGCGCGGCGCGGTGCTCCACCTGAGCGCCCGTCGCGCGCGCGACACCTGCTGCCAGCTCGGCCAATACCACCGACTCGGTGAACTGCTTGGACCCCACACGCAGCGAGGGTGCCTCTGCGCTCTCGCATGCCAGCGAGCCCAGGAACAGCACGCTCCCGGCGAGCAGCGCGCTAGCTCGGACGACGGCTCGCCTCATCCCGAGGATCCCGTCGGGTGCCCTTCGGGTCCCAGCGGCGGGCGCTGCGAGCTGACGAACTTGCGCGCGAACTCGTCCACGGGCGAGCCCACGAGCTGCGCGAAGCTGCCTTGCTGTACGATGGTTCCGTCGCGCATCAGCGCCACCCAGTCGGCGAAATGGGATGCCTCGGCCAGGTCGTGCGTAACCATGAGCACGGCCTTCCCCAAGCGTCGGAAGATCTCGCGCAGCTCCAACTGAAGCTCCGCGCGCGTGATCGGGTCGAGGGCTCCGAACGGTTCGTCGAGCAACAAGAGGCCGGGGTCGAGCATGAGGGCTCGCATCAAGCCCACCCGCTGACGTTCTCCTCCCGAGAGCTGCAAGGGGTAGTGGCTCAGGCGCGTCCTGGGCAGCCGCAGCAGCTCACCGAGTGTGTCCATGCGCTCCTCGATGCGCGCCGCGCTCCACTTCAGCTCACGCGCCACGAGCGCCACGTTGTCGCGCGCGCTCAGGTGCGGAAAGAGTCCGCCGTCCTGCACGCAGTACCCCAGCTTTCGGCGCACCGAGACGACGTTGTCGAGATCGAGCCGGGTACCCAGGACGCTCACCTCACCGTGGCTCGGTCGCGCCAGGCCCATGCATAGGCGCAGCACGCTGGATTTTCCGGCGCCGCTGACCCCGAGCAGCACCCCCGTCTCGGCGTGCCGCAAACGCAGGCTGACCTGCCGCAGGATCTGCGCGGAGCCGACCTGCAGCGAAACCTCCCGCAGTTCGAGCGCCGGCCCCGCATCTCGACGTTGGTCCATGGACACGCGCGGACGCGACCTCCTCCAACCAAGAATGTGCTCACGGCTCTTGCTCCCTGCAAACCGTGCATACGTGTGCGTTTGACGTCGTGACCATCAAGGGAGCCCTACGATGATGCGAACTTCTCTGCGCGTTTTGACGGCATCGCTGGTGATTTCGGCATGTTCCAAGAACGGAAGCGCCCCCAGTTCCGAGCTACCCATGTCCGAACAGGTGGTCTACGCGCCGGTGAACAGCGAGGTCGAGCCCGTGGAAACCGGACTTGCGCCTGCGGTGGCCTCGCCCGACCCTGGCGCCGGCGGGCCTGCTGCGACGCCTGGCGTGCCCGATGCCGTGAGCGCGCCGATGGGCGAGGTGGCCGCTGCGCCAGCCCCGGAGACCGCGGGCATGGGCCAGGTTCAAGCCCTCACGGACGCGCAGATCGTGAAGGTCACCGAGGTCGTCAACAGCGGAGAGATCGAGCAAGCCAAGCTCGCGCGCAGCAAGTCCAAGTACCCCTCGGTGAAGTCCTTCGCGGCCACGCTGGTCACACAGCACACCAAGGCCAAGCAGGACGAGAAGAGCTTCGTGGCCAAGCAGCGGCTCGTCCCCGAAGACAGCCCCACGGCCACCGACGTCGGCAGCAAGGTCCAGTCGACACTCGAGGCTCTCAAGGCCACGGACAAGGCCGACTTCGATCGCCTCTACGTCGATGCCCAGGTGCAGCAGTATCAGGCGGCCCTCAACCTGATCGACGAGCACTTGCTCCCGAGCGCCAGCGACGAGCAGCTCAAGGCGCGCCTCACGCAGACTCGCACACTGATGGAAGGTCACCTCAGCGCGGCCAAGGAGTTGCAGAGCACGCTGGTCGCGTCGGCCTCCGGCCCCTGAGCAGGCGCTTGCGCAACTCGAGAAGCTCGCACGCCGCTCGTTGCGCAAGAAGACCCGTAGTGGGGCTCCATGGCGGGTCAAACCGCGTGATCGTTGGAGGTTCGGGGACGGCACGACCGTTGCTCATGTGGGCATCGCAGCGGACGTACGCGATCTTCGGGTCCAACCCCGATCACGTCGCGTTCGCTCGAACCACAAGAGGAACGCATGCCCCTGACCAATAAGACCTTCACCTTGCTCGCCCTCCCCCTCTGTGCGGCCCTGACCGCTTGCGCCGCCGACCCGCAGGACGACGCCGACCTCGTCGAGTCGGACGAGCTTCCCTCCGAGTCGTCGCAGGCTCTGCAGTCGGTGCCAGAGAGCCTCGCCGTGCCCGCCGGAAACCACCTCGGCTTCTGGCTGCCTGCCAAGGGCGTGCAGATCTACAAGTGCGCGCTCGCCGCGAGCGGCAGCTACACCTGGACCTTCGTGGAGCCCGAAGCCGACCTGTTCGGCCCATTCGGCAAGATCGTGGTGGGACACCACTACGTGGGCCCGACCTGGGAGGCCTTCGACGGCAGCACCGTGGTGGCCTCCAAGGTCGCGGGCGAGACGGTCGACGCCACGGCAATCCCGTGGCTGCTGCTGAAGGCGGTCTCCAACACGGGTCCGGGCCTGATGGCCAAGGTGACGTACATCCAGCGCCTCTACACGGTGGGAGGCCTCGCGCCCAGCACGGGCTGCGACGCCGACCACGCGGGCGCCGAAGCCGACGTCCCCTACACCGCGACCTATACCTTCTACCGCTAGGAGCCGGCGCGCCGCCGCGGGCGCGGCAAATCGAACTCGCGTAGGCGCGTCACGAGCGTGCGGCGCGAGATGCCGAGCAGCTCGGCCGCGCTGGTCTGATTGCCCGCACAGCGCGCGAGTGCGTCGACGATGCGGTCGCGTTCGAACTGCTCGAGCTCCTTCAGCAGGCGTGCGCGCGGGCTCGGCGCCGCCATCTCCTGGCTCGGCGGTGCCGGATCTTCCACGCCGCTCGTCGGCAGCGAAAGGTGCTCCAGGTCGATCTCGCCGCCATCGCTCAGCGCCACGGCCCGCTCGATGACGTTGCGCAGCTCGCGGATGTTGCCCGGCCAGTCGTGGGCTTCGAGGCGCGCCACGGCCGTCGGCGAGATGCCCGGCAGCTGGCGTTGCGGCTGATCCTTGAGGCTGAGCATGATGAAGTGGCGGATCAACGGCAGCAGGTCGGCGCGACGCTCGCGCAGCGCGGGCACCTGCAGCGTGATGCCGCTCAAGCGGAAGTAGAGGTCGCGACGAAACGGAGCCGGTCCCACGTTGGGTTCGCGATCGATGGCGCGGTGAGTGGCCGAGACGAAACGTACGTCGATGGGACGTGGTGCGCGGCTGCCGATGCGCAAGACGCTGCGGGTCTCGAGCACCCGCAACAGTTTCACCTGGACCGATGCCGGCAACTCGCCCACTTCGTCGAGGAAGAGCGTACCGCCGTGGGCCGCTTCGAACAGCCCCGCCCGGGCCTGGAGCGCGCCCGTGAAGGCGCCCTTCTCGTGGCCGAAGAGCTCGGCCTCGAGCAGGCTCTCGGGCAGCGCCGCGCAGTTGAGCGCGAGGAAGGGGCCGCTGCGTCCAGAAGCCCGGTGCACCGCCTCGGCCACCAGCTCCTTGCCGACCCCGGTCTCACCGAGGATCAGCACGCTGATCGATCGCTTGGCCACGCGCGCGATTTGCTCGAACAACGCCTGCATACGGGCGTCCTGCAGCACGACGCCTGGCGGCGGCGACACGGACACGGGTTGCTCGGCCAGCTCCACGGAACGCACGTCGAGGCCTTCCGCCGCTGGCGGCACGTTCGCGCGGGTACGGTGGCGCGCCAGGCGCGCGCGAATGGCCTCGAGGAGCTCGAGCCGGGTAAAGGGCTTGGTGAGGTAGTCATCGGCCCCGAGGGTCATGCCGCGACGCACGTCCGCCCGCTCGGCCCGCGCCGACAGAAAGATGAACGGTATGGACGACGTCTCCGGCTGACTCCCCAAGCGCTCGAGCACCCCGTAGCCGTCGAGACCGGGCATCATCACGTCGCACAGGATGAGGCCGGGCCGATGCTCGAAGGCCAACTCCACGCCCAGCGCGCCATCCTTGGCGCCGATGCCCTCGAGCCCTTCGGCTTCCAGCAGATCCAGCACGTTCTCGCGAATCGCCGCGTCGTCTTCGATGACCAGGATCTTGCTCATGCTGCCCGCCTTACGTACGGCACCCGTACCTTGAATGTCGTCCCTCTACCCACGGCGCTCTCCACTTCCACGCTGCCTCCATGCAGATCCAGTGCGCGCTTCACCACCGACAATCCGAGGCCCGTCCCGGGCAGCGCCGCCACGTTTTCGCCGCGGTGGAACGCCTCGAACAAGTGTTCTCGATCGCGCTCCGAGATGCCGATGCCCTCATCGCGCACCTCGATGGCGAGCTCGTCTCCCTCACGCCCCACGCACAACGACACGCGCCCGCCGTTGGGCGAGTACTTGATCGCGTTGGAGAGCAGATTCTCGATCACGTGCCGCAACAGGGATTCGTCCGCAAAGACCGGCTCGTCGATCGTCATTTGAAGGTCCAGGCGATGACCGGCCTGCGCGCCGCGGGCGGCCAACTCCATGACCTCCTCGCACAGGCCCGCGAGGTCGACCTCCCTGGGCTTGAATTCGAGCTTGCCGGCGTCGGCGCGCCCGATCATCAACACAGCATCGAGCATGCGGGTCATGCCGATCACGGCCGTGCGAATGCGCGCGAAGTGCTGCCCCTTCTTCTGAGCACCCCAGCGCGCGTCGTAGGCTTCGAGCATCTCGCTCGATGACATGATGGCGCTCAGCGGCGTGCGGAACTCGTGTGACGTCATGGACACGAAGCGGGTCTTGAGCTCGCTGAGCTCACGCTGCTTTGCTTGCTCCTCGCGCAAGCTCACCAACACCGCGGCGAGTTGCTCGCTGGTTTGCTGCAAATGCTCGGCGTAGAGCCGCATGCGAGCGATCACATAGAGCGCACCTGCCACCACGGCGCACAGCAACAGGCCAAACGACAGCTCGTCGTCGCGATGACTGCGCTCGAGGGCTTGGCGGCGCACCTTGTCGTAGCTGGCTCGCAGGGTCTCGATGGGCGCGAGGAACACGGGATCGACGATTTGGCTCACCAGGGCTTCGACCACCGGCGCGTGCTCACGCACTGCGCGCGCATGCTCCAGCACCAAAGAAAGTTCGCTCGAGAGGTTCGGCACGGCGCTCGGGAGGCGAGCCATCGCGGCGCTGCCGTTGCCGGCAACGCTCGCGGGCACGGCCAGGCGGTCGAGTCGTGCGCTGATGCGCCCGAGGATGGCGGGATCGAGCTGGAAGCGTAGGAGCAGCACGTCGCGGACCAGGGCATTGGCGTCCTGCTTGAATGCGGACTCTACCTCTCCGCGATCGTGGAACGCGTCGAGGGCGCGGGCCGCCACGGGTAGGAACAGCAGCGAGTTGCGCACCAGGGCGTTCTCGGTCTTGAAGCGCTCGAGCAGCGCGCCGAGACGTCGCGACTCCCGCTCGGAGGCTGCCACGCCGCGCACGAGCCCCTCACGCAGCGCAGGCTCGAGAAAACGCGGGGGCTCGCGCAGCCGCGCGTGCAGGCGCACGAGCGCCGCTTGGGCCTGGACCAATCCGTCGTAGTGCCCCACCAGGGCCAGGCGTGTCTTGAGGGTCTGGGAGGTGAGCTCGACGTTCAGCGCCTGCACCGCGTCGAGCGCCCGTGCGTAGTGCTCGGCCTCACGCGCGTCGCTGCGCCGGCCCCAGGTCCAGGCGCGCTGTGCGAGGCCCGCCACTGCGAAGCCCAGGAGGGCCGCCAACATGACCCGCCGCACGCGCTCCCAGTCGCTTCTCACAGCGGCCTCCCGCGCAGCTCACCGGTCAGGGAACGCAAGAACGCGACGATCTCCGCCGCCTTGTCCCCGGGCAAGTCACGCCCGAGCTGCACCCGCGCCATGGTGGTCACCGCCTCCTCGAGGGTCCACACCGAACCGTCGTGAAAGTACGGGGCCGTCAGGGCCACGTTGCGCAGGCTAGGCACCCTGAACACGAAGCGATCCGCTTCCTGTCCGGTCTCCGCGAAACGACCGAAGTCCGCTTGCGAGACGCCCCCGCGCGCACGGAAGTAGTCCCGCATCACGCCGAAGCGCTGGAACATGTTGCCCCCGACGTTCACGCCCTGATGGCAGCTGATGCAGCCGTAGTCCCGAAAGGTGTCGTAGCCCCGTTGTTCCTCTGCACTCAGGGAAAGCTCGCCGCGCAAGAATCGATCGAAGCGAGCGTTGGGCGTGACCAGCGAACGACAGTAGGCCACGAGCGCATCGCGCAGGCTGTCCACGCTCAACCCGCCAGGATAAGCCGCTCGAAATCCCGCGCTGAGATCTCCGTCGCGAACGAGCTGCGCGAGCGCGCGCTCCCAGCTGCTCGCCATGGCGGCTGGACTGCCCATGGCGAAGTCGAGCTGCTGCTCGATGGTGGCGAAGCGCCCGTTCCACGCATAGCGAAAGTCGAAAGCCACGTTGAACACGGACGGCACGTTGACCTTGCCGCGCGGTCTTCCTGGTGCCTCGGAGCTGACCCGACCATCGGCCCCGCCGTGAGCGAGCGAGTGGCAGTCGACGCAGGCGACGCTGCCATCCCCCGAGAGGCGCGAATCCTGGAACAGACGCTCCCCGAGCGCGACTCGCGCAGGATCCACGTCGACGCGTTCAGGCAGCGGTTCGATGGCCCGCGTGACGCTGCGCGACGACCTGGCGGCGACGAGCGCGCTCTCCTGCTCTCGAGGTTCTTCGACCTCGAGCGGCGCGCACGCAGACGCGAGCACGCAACCTGCAATGCAACCTGCAAACCAGGCCCACAGTAGGCCCGTGCAATACGGACTGAGTCTGCGCGGCCCTAGCACCGCGGGAGTATACGGACCCACTCTGACACTCTCTGTAGTGGTTTCTTCGGTCGTCCCATTTTGCGCAGATTGCGCAAGCGTGCGAGCCCTGTGGACGTTCGGGCATGTGTTACGGACGTTCGGACAAAGCTCGGCTGGACAGCCCGCGCCCTACGTCGGCTCGGGCCGCCGCCTTCCCCGCCTGACATCGATTGCCTACGAGCCACTCAAACCAGCAACAACTTCCGGCAGATCGGAGCGCAGAGAGGCCCCAGCGGATCGGCGTGGCGAGGCAGTCTCTTGGGGTCGCCAGGTGGTGAGCCGAGCGGCCAACACGGGGGTAAACTGCCCGGGATGTTCTACGAAACGCGCCTCGACGACCATGGCTTGCCCGCCGACCCGCTGAAGGCCCTGGTGATTCCGCGCCCCATCGGCTGGATTTCCACGCGTAGCAAGAGCGGTCAGGTGAACCTGGCGCCATACAGCTTCTTCAACATGATCCACGACGAGCCCCCGATCGTGCTGTTCTCTTCCGGGGGCCTCAAGGACAGCGCTGCCTTCGCCATCGAGTCGGGTGAATTCGTGGTCAACCTGGTGAGCGAACCTCTCATGGTGGCCGCCAATGCGAGCGCCGTGAACGCTCCTCGCGGAGAGAGTGAGTTCGCCTACGCCAAGGTCACCGAAGCCCCAGCGCGCCTCGTCGGAGCCCCGCGCGTGGCCGAAGCCATGGCATCGCTCGAGTGCAAGGTCACCCAGAGCTTCCACCCGCGCACCCTCGATGGCAGCGCGGACGATGCCGTGGTCGTCGTGGGCCAAGTGGTGGGCGTGTTCATCGATGAGCGCATCTTGACGAACGGTCGCGTGGACGTGGCCAAGCTGCTGCCCGTGGGGCGACTCGGTTACTCGGACTTCGGCGTGATCCGCGCGGGCATCACGGTGCGCCGCCCCAAGTGGAACGACGGCTGACAGGGAAGCGCCCTATCGCGGCACGCCCTGGATGCAGGCGTCCTCGGACGAGAGCACCTCACGCGCGAGCTCGATTCAGGGTTAAACCCACTGACTCCGGTGAAGCACACGCCTAGAGCACGAGTCGTTCGACCCATCACAAACAGGAGAACCTCTCGCATGCTCAAGAAAATGCTCGCCCCTCTGTTCGCCATGCTCGCGCTGTCCGCCTGCGGTGACGACGATGACGGCGGCAGCCACGGGACCGCCCAAGCCAACCCTCAGATCCATGCCTACTGCGAGGCAAACTGTAAGAAGAACGACGAGTGCGGCGTAAAGACGCTGTTCGAGGGCGGCGATTGCGTCACCGTGTGCGAGGGATTCACCACGGCCTTCGGGGAATGCAAGCCGAGCCAGGCCGTCACCGACGCCTGCATCAAGGCCATCCAGGCAAACACCTGTGACGCCCAGATGAACGACGACGAACCCGAGGAATGCGACGCCATCTGCCCGGAGTAAGCAGAGGCACGATGAGGGGCGCAGGTCACCCCCGCATCGAACGGGACCTTCGCGAAACTGATGATACGCTCGCGCCCCATGATCGGTGCACGCGCTTGGGGGGCGTTCGGGTGTTGGCTGTGGGTCGCGGCGTCCTTGCCGCTCCCCTGCGCGGCCGAAGACGCACCGCCGGCGGCATCCCCTGTCCCCTCCGATGCACCCCCGGCGACTTCCGAAGCAGCTCCCGGGCCTGCGGTGGACAACGCGACGCTGCCTCCAGCAAGTGACCCGGCTCCGCCTGCCGTGGGGGGAACGCCGGCCGCCACCGCCGTGCCGACCGCATCCACCGTAAGCGCTCCGCCAAATGGACTCGATGGCGCGGCTCCGGTGGAGCCCCAGGGCGCTCTGGCCAGTCCCGGTTCGGCGTCCGCCCCACCGTCGCCCAGCCTGCCCAGCCCAGGCGTGGTCCCTCCGGCGTCCGCCTCTGCCGTGCCGGCTGCGGGGACGGCCTCTGCTCCCAGCGCGGCGGGGCCCCCCGTGGTAGCCAAGGTCCGCGGCCGCTCGAATGGACTGCGCGCGCTGCGTTGGGGTGGCCTCGCGCTGGCCGCCATCGGCATCAACGTGGCAGCGGGCAGCTACACCGCCTACGTCAACGGCGCCCACGAGCACAACCGCTACCAGGAGCTGCGCATGCTGAACGACGCCGGCTGGATCATGTGGGCAGTGGGTACGACGATGCACCTGGTGTCGTGGATGATCGACCCGCGCTTCAAGGAGACCAAGGCCGCGCCCGCCCCCTCGGTCGATGACCGCAACCGAGCCGCCCTTCTGGGACCTCGCAGGTACTGAGCATGCGCATGCGCTTTCAACTCTTGCTCTTGTCGATCTGCGCGCTGAGCAGCGCCTGTTTGCGCCTGATGGAGAAGGATCCGGGCGAGGACAACGTCGACACGACGCCCTATCCCCCCGGCTGGACGCCGATTCACGAAGGCGCGCTCAACGAGCCCTGTCGCTACGGCATCTCCTGTGACGACGAGTTGATCTGCGATCGCGACCGCGACCTCTGCGTGGAACCCGAATGTCGCTCCGACACCGACTGTGCGACCAAGCGCTGCTCCGGCGGCGTATGCGTCGTCGAATGCGAGTTCGACTTCGACTGTGATCTGTGGAGCTCGTGCATCAACCAGCGCTGCGTGGATACGACGGCCTGTGAACCTGGCAAGCCAGCGCCCCAGTGCGGCGCCCATGCCTGCGATCGCACCACGCGCCACTGTGCCACGAGTTGCAACGAAAACGAGGACTGCGCCCCCGCGTACGCCTGTGACTACGGAGTGTGCAAGCCTGCGTGCACGCGTCGCGACGACCCGCTCTGCGATGGCTTCCTGTGCGATGTGTCCAACGGCACCTGCCAGCGCTACTGCTTCTCGCAAGATGGCTGCTTGGGAGCCTATCGCTGCGAGGACGATGCCTGTGTGCGCGACGAGCAGGCCACGCCCTGCCAAGTGTCGAATCCCAAGGTCTGCGGTAATTTCGCCTGCGATGCCTCACTCGGCTTGTGCGCATCGCACTGCGCCACCGACAACGATTGCGCCCAGGGCCGGGGCTGCGCTCCGGCTCGCTGCGAGGGCTCCTTCTGCAGCGAAATCGCCAATGAGTGTCGCCCCACGTGCGATAGTGACAGGCGGGCCACCTGTGGCGAATATCGCTGCGATCTGAAAGCACACGTGTGCGAGAACGAGTGCTACGACGACCAGGACTGCGGCTCCGGCTACGCCTGCAATACGTACACGCGCAGATGTGTGACCGACGGGTCGAGCAAGCCGTGCACCTCGGACCCGGACTGCGGCTCCTACGTGTGCGGTGGCAACGGCAAGTGCTTCACTCACTGCCGCGCTGACGCCGATTGCCGCGACGGCACCAAGTGCAGCTCCCTCGGCTACTGCGCCCTGCCCTGCGACCAAGCCTTCGACCCAGCCTGCAAGGGCTACGAGTGTCATGCCGGCGAGGGACTCTGCTACACCAAGTGCCTCGACACCCCGAGCTGCGACGAGGGCTACGGGTGCATCGACGAGCAGTGCGTTCCCGCGGCGAGCTGCAGCGCCGGTGCGAGCGCAGCCTGCGGTGCCTACGCGTGCGACCTGGGGGCCGGCAAGTGCTACACGCGCTGCACGACCGACAGCCAGTGCTCCTCCGGCAACGTCGGAGCCTGCGGGTTCGGCTCGTGCCTGTAGCAGAAAGCTAGGCCGAGCTCCCGTTCAGGCGCTGGCTTGCTCGGCCGACGCGCCATCCACAGGCGCCTCGAAGAACTCCACGACTTCGCGCTCGCGGGCTTTGGTGTCCTGGTAACCGAGATCCATCAATCGCTGCACATAGCCCGGCTGGAAGGCGAGATAAGACATCATGTCGAGCCCCGAATTCCCCTGGGCACCCGCGCTCTTCAGCAAGTAGCGCAGCATGGTGGGGAACTTGCGCGCCTCGTCGCCCACAAGGCGGCCCAGATCCTGCGAGGGGCGCAGGGACAGGGCCGGGATGCGTCGCAGTGAATCCGGGTGTTGCTTGCGAGCCGCCGCCGAGACGAAGCCGAGCGTGCGGTTGATGCGCTGCAAGCGCTCGAGGTCGTTGTCCAGTGAGTCCAGGAACAGCGCGTTCAAGAGCACGCCACCGATCTGGGCCACGCTCACGTTCTCGGCGCGCGCTTCGCGATTGAGTTTGAGCGTCTGCTCGGAGCTGCGGGCATAGCGGATGCCAATGGCGACAATCTTCTCGGCCCCCAGGTGGATGGCCGGACTGACTGGCGTGGTCATGCGCACGCCGCCGTCGCCGTACATGCAGCCGTTGATGGAGACCGGCGGAAAGAAGATCGGAATGGCGGCGGAGGCCATCACGTGCGAGAGCGTGATGCGGTCACGGAAGGCCACCCGGTCGTAGCGAATCCAGGGCTGCACCTCGGGAGGCGCGTCGAAGAAGCTCACGATCGTGCCGGTGAGATAGTTGGTGGCCGAGACCGCGACCCCGCGCAGCGCGCCGCTCTCGATGTGACGTTGGATGCGACTCGTATCCATGCGCGCGCCGAGGAGCTCGCGCAGCGGCGCAGTGTCGAGCAAGTAGTTGGTGGGGCTGCGACCGACGAGCCCACCCAGCGTGAGGTCCTTGATCCAGCGCATGCCGAGCGTGGTCAGACTAGACACGTCGGTACGGTAGACGGCATCGGGCGTCAGTGAGAGCCACGTCTCACTGAGCAGCGCCACGGCCTCCTTGAAGTCGTCGGCGCCGGTGGCCAGGCTGACCGCGTTGATGGCGCCCGCCGACAGGCCCGCGAGGATATTGAAGGGGAGCGCCTTCTCGCTCGAGATCTCCTGGAGCGCGCGCAGGGCACCTACCTGATACGCCGCCCGGGCCCCACCACCGCTCAAGACGAGTCCTACATTCACCACCTGGCGATCCTACCGGAGTGGCAGCGCAAGACCGATGGCATTTCGTGCGAGAGGCCTGCCCTTGGCCCGCTTACCGAGACGCCCAGACCACAGGTGATGTGCCCGCTGCGAACACCCGACGCGAACATTTCACGACCGGCCCGCCAAAAACTGCGTTTTCGGCCACAAAATCGAATGGCACCCGGCTTGCTCTGGGTTAGCCGCTCATGCCACTGCGCTCGCCCCGACTCTTCCTCCTTCTCTGGCTGCTGGGCTTCGGGTGCGCCGTCCCTGCGGCCCGGGCGCAAGCGGTGCCGCCCCCCGCGCCGGCTGCCGGTCCCGCGCTGCCCGACCATGACTTCGGCGTACGCGGCAACGTGGGCCTGATGCACCAGAGCAACGGCTTCGTCTTCCTGATCGAGCCCGTGGCGGCCTACCGCTACAAGTTCCTTACCGGCGGGGTGGGCGGGCGGCTTGGGTTCTATCACCACATCTCCACGTCACTCGGTGCCTTCCTGCAGGGAGGGTTCGTGTTGCCCTTCGAGCGCGGCCGCATCGAGCTCCTCGGCCTCGCGGGGTTCAACAGCTATGCGAACATCGAACGCGAGATGGGCCTCGGCCGAAGGGATCCAGGACTCGACATCACGCTGCCCTTCGCAGGCGCGCGGCTCGGTGCAGGCCGCCTGTTCGGACGAGGCCGCGTCAGAGCCCTCCTGGGAGGCTCCGTGGCATTCGAGCGCGACCTGCGACAGGGCTCAAGGGCCTATGAGTACATCTATCAACCCGACGGCTGGATCGGTGAGCCCGACGACCCTCAGCAACTCACTGCGCGCCATCACTTCGGCTGGACGCGCTTCGGCGTGTTCGTCAATGCGGGCATCGTGATCGAACCGCGCCGTCACGCCTCGAGCGGACGCCCCGCGCGCCGACCTTAGCGCTCCGAGATCTTGCGAGGCGGAGCCTTCTCCACCTCCGAGAGCGGCATGGGACAGGTCTCACGCAGCTTGCAGCCCGCGCACTCGCTGCCGCGCCAGACGCGCTCGAAGACCTCCTGGGTAGCATCGAGGAGGCGCTCGTCCTGGGACATCACGCCGAGCTCGAAGTTGCGCCGTCCTTCTTGCTTGGCCCCGAGCCCTGCGCCCGTCCAGTTGGCGCTCCCGAAATACACGCGCTGACCGTCCACGATCACCAGCTTGAGGTGGTTGCGCGGACACTGCCTGAGCTCGAGGCCGCCCTTCACCAGGCGTCGTTGGCGGTCGAAGTCCCGGCGAAAGATCCGCGACGGCTCACCAGCGTGCAGCAGACGCAGCTCCACCTTGCGCTCCGCCAGCTCGCTGAAGGCCGAGAGCACCGAGCGATATGGGGTGCGCCCGCGACGGCGACCGGGCACGAGCCGCGCGTCCTCGATCATCAGCTCCTTGAGGTTGGCGGTGGCGATCCACACGCTGCGCTTGGCTTCGAGCACGTGGTCAATGATGGTCGGATAGTGATCACCATGAACGAGGAGCTCGAGATCGACGGCGCGCAACATCGGGATCGATCTGCTAACGCTACAACCGCGTGGAGGTCAAACTTTGTGAACACGCGAGGCTCTCTCCTGCTCTCGCGTGCAGGTTCGTGGCTTCTCTCACGCGAATTCAGGGACGCGTCTGCCACCGGGCGAAAGCGCTGTTTCTGCCCGACGTAGTTTCGAGCCCGCGCGTGGCCCGAAGGTGAATCGCGAGCTTGCATGGGTCCCGGCCAGGGGACACTGATCATGCTCGGGAGTCTGTTCGGCAGACGTCTGCGTCTGATTCGCCTGCCGGTTTTCGAGTCGGGAGGAAGCCGTGGCCAACACCGAAGTTCGTGCACCCGCGCATCTCGTGGACACCATCCAGGACAGCGTACGCAAGGGCGTCGAGGCCGGCGTGCTGCTGCAGCGCGCCACGGATCCCGTCTACAACGGCCGCCTGGTGGATATCGAGGGCCACCACCTGTGCAACTTCGGTGGCTGCAGCTACCTGGGCCTCGACCAACGCGAAGAGCTGCGCGAAGGCGCCATCGACGCCACACGCCACTTCGGCACGCAGTTCTCCTTCTCGCGCGCGTACATCGAATCTCCGCTCTACCACGAGCTCGAAGCCGAACTCGAAGAGCTCACAGAACGCTTCGTACTCGTGACGCCGAGCACCTCGCTCGGACACCTGGCCACCCTGCCGACCCTGATCACGCCGCGCGATAGCGTGATCGTGGATCGCTCGGCCCACGCCAGCATCCACATGGCGCTGGCGGTCCTCAAGGGGATCCGCATCGAGGCGTTGCCCCACAACGACATGCGAGCGGTGGAGGCCGCGATCAAGCGCCTCGGCGCCGAGTCGGAGCGCGTCTGGTACGTGCTCGACGGCCTGTACTCGATGTTCGGAGACTTTGCGCCCTACAAGGCACTGCACGGGCTGCTCGAGAAGTACCCGCAATTGTCGCTCTACGTCGACGACGCCCACTCCACGTCCTGGTGCGGCAAGCACGGGCGAGGTTCGGCGCTCGAGAGTCTGCCGGACTCCGGCCGCATGATCGTGGCCCTCTCGCTCAACAAGGCCTTCTCCGCTGCGGGCGGCGCGATTGCCTATCCCAACGCGGAGATGCGCCGGCAAGTGCGCGAGTGCGGCGGCCCCATGCTGTTCTCCGGCCCCGTGCAGCCCCCGATGTTAGGCGCGGCCCTGGCCTCGGCGAAGCTCCACATGGAGCCGGGTTTCGACGACCTTCAGCAACGGCTCATGGAGCGCATCGACCTCGTGAACACGCTCTGCGATGACGCCGGGATCCCACTGGTCAACCACGAGCGGAGTCCCATCTTCTTCGTACGCTGCGGTCCCGTCGAGGACACGTTCCGACTCTTGCACGGGCTGCGCGAGGAGGGCTTCTTCGCCTGCGCGGGCATGTACCCCGCGGTGCCGCACGGCAAGTCCGGCCCTCGCTTCACCGTGTCCACGCACAACACCATCGACGACATCCACGCGTTCGTGGAAGCCGTCGCCTACGTGGCCCATGAGAGCGGCGTGTCCTTTCAGCCGATTCACTAGGGACACCCCGACACCCCTAACGCGCGAGTGCGACTGGGAGCAACGACCGATTGCGCTTGGCGCGCAGCGAGAGCTCCGTGATCAGGAACGGCAGATCGAACATCTCGCCCTCCGAGGCGTCGTTGGTGATGGGCGTCAACTGCTGCTGATTGGACACCACCACCAGCTGAGAATGGCCCAGGATCGGGGGCAAGAACGCGGTGGAGGAAGGGAAGTTGAACAGCTCCGGATCATCCGCCAGGAGCTGACGCGCGCCGGTGGAGACGTCGATGCGGATCATGCGCAGCTGCAGCGAGTCGGCCGCGTACACGTAGCACTCGCCAGGCCGGCTCGGGTCGAAGGCCAGGCCCAGCAGTTGCTCCACCACGACGTTCGCAGGCTTGGGGGAGACCAGTACGATGTCTTCGGCGCGTTGCTCGGGCGTACGGTCGTCGAACAAGGTGTCCACCGGCAGGGCGTAGAGCCCCTCGGCGCACGGACTGTAGAAGTAGAGCTGACCGTGCCGCACGGCGAGCGGAGATACGCCTGGCAGGGTGCTGCCCGAGAACAGGAAGGGCACACCGCCCACCTCGATCAAGGGCATATCGGGGCACATGCGCAGCTGCTCGATGCCCGTCCCCGGAGCCGGGTCCTGCGCCATCACGCCGGGCACGATGCTGCCATCGCTCTCCACCAGCCAGAGCGCACCCAGGATGGCGTCGGAGAGCACGTAGCGCCCCTCCCCCAGGCTCACGATGTCCTCCGCGAACCCGACGAGCTCCTGTTCGAAGGAGATCGTCCGCTCGAGTCGAGCGTGGAAACCTCCCTCGAGTCCATAAGAGTATTCGTAAATTCGCGGATTGGCCGGCACGAAGGGCGCCGGACTCGGCAAGCCACCCGCGTCCAACACGGCCAGTCTACGCGGCCCGATCCGGTGCATGATGAAGGGCAACACGAAGCCTGCGGGCGGCGGCGGTAGCTCCCCGATCTGAGTGTTTCCGAAGCGCGACAATACGGCGACCTTGCCTTCCAGGGGCACACCAACGAAGAGCACCTGATGGTCGCCTGCGATTCCCGCCGGTAGGATCTTTCGGGTCGCGATCGGAAAGGCCAGCGCGCGCTTGCTGAGCTCGACTTGCAGCTCTTCGCTGGCTGAGTCGAGCTCGGGTTCGGGAGCCTCGTGCGGTGGATCGCCACAGCTGGCAAGCAACCAGAGCACCCAGAAAGCCAGGGCCGTCGAACCAGCGGTCTTCCCCAAGGACATACGTTCCCCTCGCTGCGAGGGAGGCGAATGCTCCTCCGCAAGCCCGATTGCGACTGCAACCAACGCCAGCGAGAACGAGCAACGTCGCCGAAGGAGCAGCAGCCCGCTCACCCGCAAAAGACGCACGCACGACACCCTGCGGAGCCGCAACGCAGTCATCACGAGCGAGCAAGCCAGTTGCCCGACAGGTCGATCCCGTTCCCAGAGAAAGCTTTGAGTGCGTTTCAGTGCCGCGCAATCGTTGTCTGGCGGTTCCGTGCGCGCGCGTTCGTATTTGCACTCTGACAGCAGCGCACGTATGGCTGTGGTATCCAAAACGAGGGCGACGGGAACGATCGACGGATGCAGGTTTTCGGCAACCAACTCAGCGCATTCCCACTGCAAGCGATCTTCGATCAAGCCGAGGTCGAGATCAGCGAGGCGGGTGTGGCGCGGGTGCTCGCAGGCTACGGCACGTCACGACGTGAGCTGGCTGACCCTTCCGCGTGGGTCTCGCTCGAGTTCGTGGAGGCCGTGGTGGCGGACTTCCTGTCCCTTACCCATGGCGACTTTACCTTCCTGGAACGCGCAGCCATGCGCAGCGTGTCCGCACCTTACATGGGGCCGCTCTATCCCCTGATGGTCGGGCTCGGGTCGCCGTCCCTGGTCTATCGGCATCTGCCGCGAACCTCCAGACACTTCGATCGCCTGGGTCGCTGGTACTGTGACTGGGCAGCGCCGGGCTCGGCCAAGCTCACCTGGGTGCCCGATCCGGGCGCACCGGTGGCACCCTTCTTCTGTCCTTTCCGTCAGGTCCAGCTCAGTCAGGTCCCCCTGTTCTTCGCCCTGCCGCCCGCTCGCCTCGCGCACCCGAGCTGCGTCTTCCGTGGCGACAGCGCCTGCGTCTACGAACTCACGTGGCAAGAAGCCCAGGCTCGACACCATGCGGCCTGGGGTGCCCTGGCCGGGGTCGGTGCGGCGGCCGCGTTCGCCTTCGCTCAACACCTGCCCACCGGTGCAGCGGCCCTGCTGGCAGGGATGTTGGCTGCCGGTGGTTGGGGACTCGGCAAGGCCTGGGCGCTGAGGCACGAGCTCTCCGTGCGCGTGCGGGATATCGATGCCCACAACCGAGCGCTCGAGCGCATGACGCAGCGCAACGAGGAACGCTACTCCGAGCTGCTCGAAGCCAAGAACGCCACCGAGCGTATCGTCGAAGAGCGCACCCACGAGCTGCGCGTCACGGCCCAGCAGCTCTCCCAGACACTCGCGCAGGTGCAGGAGCTGGACAAGGCCAAGACCGACTTCTTCTCGAACGTCTCACACGAGCTTCGCACGCCGCTCACGCTGGTGCTGGGACCGCTCAGCGAGCTGGCCGAGGGTCGCACGCCAGCGGGCGGCATCGAGCAGGCCGTGCAGATCATGCACCGCAACGGAATGCGCCTGCTCGAGCTGATCAACCAACTCCTGCATCTTCATCAGTTCGACGCCGGCAAGGTCCAGCTGCAACGGGTGCCCACCGACCTGATCGAGCGCACCCAGACGGTGCAGAGTCGCTTCGCGACGGCCTGCGCCGAGCGTGGCCTCGAGTTCATCACCGACTTCAAGGACATCGGCGTCATGTCCCTCGATCCCACCTGGATCGAGAGCGCCTTGACGAACCTGGTGGCCAACGCGCTGCGCTACGCCAAGCACCACATCATCGTGCGCGGTCACTCCACTGCCAGCGCCGTGGTGCTCGAGGTCGAAGACGACGGCCCGGGTATCGAAGCCGAGGATCTGCCGCGCGTCTTCGAGCGCTTCGTACGCGGCAGCCATCAGCCAGGGCGCCAACCCGGCACCGGCCTCGGGCTCGCCATCGTACGCGAGACCGCGCGCTTGCACGGCGGCGACGTCAGCGTGAGGAGTTCGCCAGGCGAGGCCACGGTGTTCACGCTCACCTTGCCGCGCAGCCTGGAGCTCCAGCCCGCCGTCTCGGCGGTCAAGCCCGAACCTGCCGCCAGCGCGCCCCTGTTGGCCCCGAGCCTGATGCTCGCCAGCGTGGTCTCGAGGCGACACAATTGGCCGGGTCCGAACCCCAATGCGCCGCTGGTCGCGCTCATCGAAGACGACGACGAGATGCGCGAGATCATTGGGAACGCCCTCTCCACCGTGTACCGCGTGCGCAGCGCCGTGAACGGCCGCGAGGGACTGGCGCTGATCCAGGACGTGCGCCCCGACGCCGTGGTGAGCGACGTCATGATGCCGGAACTCGACGGCTACGAGCTCTGTCGCGAGCTGCGCAGGCGCGACGACATGCGCCAGGTGCCCGTGCTCCTGCTGACGGCCCGAGGCGACGTAGAGCACGCCATGGAGGGGTTCGAGGCCGGCGCCGACGACTACGTCACCAAGCCGTTCCACCCGCGCGAGCTCCTGGCCCGCGTCGGAGTCCAGGTGCGTATGCGCCGCATGGTCAGCGAGCTCGCCCATCGCGAACGCCTGGTGGCGCTGGGTGTCCTGGCGGCCTCCATGGCCCATCAAATCCGCAGTCCGCTCACGTCCATCAGCGCGGGGCTCCCGCTGCTCGAGCGGCGTCTGGGGAACGCGCTCGACGGCAAGAACCGCGACCTCTTGCGCTCGATCATGGAGAGCGGCGAGCGCATCGAACAGCAAATCGCCGACCTGCTGAGTCTATCGCGTGTGGATCAGGAGTCTCAGTCGCGCTTCCGCCCTGCCGAAGGCGTGGAGTCCGTGGTGCGCCTGTTGCGCGCGCGCTCCCGCAGCGGCGTCACCATCGAGGTGGACATTCAGGACTCCGCGCTACTGCACGGAAAGCCGTCCGACATCGGTCACGTGTTTTTGAACCTGATCGACAACGCCGTGCGCGCCGCCGAGCCCTCGGGTCGCGTCAAGGTACGTACCTACGACGCCGACGAGCAGTTCGTGTTCGAGGTCGGAGATTCGGGGGGCGGCATCCCCAAGGACAAGGAAGAGGCGGTGTTCTCGCTGTTCTTCACCACGCGCGCGGAGGGTGAGGGCACGGGGCTCGGTCTACCCATCGCGCGCCAGGTGGTGCTGCAGCACGGAGGCTCCATTCACGTGGGCCAATCGGAGCTCGGTGGCGCGCAGTTCACCGTGAGCCTGCCGATCGCGCGCGTGAGCACGCCGCCCCCCGCCCCCGCGGACATGAACTGACCCACGCGTCATGCGTGCAGCACGGGCGCCGACGTCGGCTCTCGAACTCGGTTGGCTCGCCCACGCATTCGCCCCGCAGCCCACGTGCATCTGTCGCGGATCACGCGCGCGCACCGCGTCGCGCAAGAACTGACCATCCGGCGCTGACCTTTTTTGGTGGCAATCGCGCGTCGGACGCGCGTACATAGCCATGGCTGGCTTCGTGAGTCGACGCACACGCGTGTGGCGGCCCACGGCCAGGGGGGCTTGGTGGTACGCCGGTGCCCGGCCGGCTGCGCCATCGAACGCTCGTTCCTCGCGGGACGCGCGTGCGGCCGACGTGCGTTCTGCTTGCGTCGGAACCCGCTTCGCTCTGTTCGACACAGTTCGTCCGCTCTGAAAGGGAAAGTGGGATGGCAAGACCGCCGGCCGACTTGGCCAAGCTGCACCCCAAGCTGCGCATGATCCTCAACGGCAGCTCGACCGTGAACATCGTGCGCTCCGAGCATTGCTCGGCGCTGTTCGTGAATACGGAAGTCGCCCGCAAGCGCGTGAAGCTGTCGCGTGGTGATCTCGACGCACCCAAGACGCGGCGCGAACTGCGCGGGGAGAAGCGCGGCAAGCTCACCAAAGCTGCGAGCGACGTGAGTGCCAACGTGCTCGTTCAGCTGAGTGATCCCACGAGTCCCCTCGAGCATGGGCTCACCGCCAGCGCAAGCCGTGGCAGCTTTGCCACGGTCAGCGCCCCCCTCGATCGCATCCCCTCGCTGACCAAGGGTGCCGTGCGCGTGGAGCTAGCCGAGGCGCTCACCGATCCTTCCCCCAAGCTGGAGGTCGAGAGCACGCAACCGCGGCCGCGCCGTAATCTGCAGACCAAGGTCCGACATCGTGACGGGCAGGGCGTGCTGATCGGCATCATCGACGTGCAGGGCTTCGACTTCGCGCACCCCGACTTCCTCGATCCCAAAGGCAATACCCGCTTCGTGGCGATCTGGGACCAAGGTGGCCACAACCGCCCGCCCCCCAAGCCCTACCACTACGGCTCCGAACTCACGCGGCAGCAGCTGACGCGGGCCATCCGCGAGAGCTCCCAGATCGGCGCCCCGGCCACCTCTCTCGAGCCCCAGTCGCAGCAGGTCCCTGGCTCGCATGGCACCCACGTAGCGAGCATCGCCGCCGGTAACCGTGGAGTCTGCGCCAAGGCCGACATCGCGGCAGTGCTGATCTCCATGGGCCACGAGCAGGCCGATGAGCGCTCCTCCTTCTACGATTCGAGCCGCTTGCTCCACGCGGTGGAGTATCTGGTGGCGCTCGCGGAGAAGCGCAAGCAACCCCTGAGCATCAACATCAGCCTCGGCACCAATGGCCACGCCCACGACGGCTCGAGCGTGCTGTCTCGCTGGCTCGATTCGATGCTGGCAAAGCCAGGGCTCAGCCTGTGCGCGGCCGCCGGCAACGCTGGACAGGAGAAGGCCGAGCGCGAGGATGACCTGGGGTTCGTGATGGGGCGCATCCATACCAGCGGGCGCATCCCGAGCGCAGGGCTCGACATGAATATCGGTTGGATCGTGGTGGGCAACGGCAAGGCCGACCTCTCGGAAAACGAGCTCCACATCTGGCACAGCGCCCAGGATCGCTTTTCGATCTCCATCAAGCCGCCCGGAGGCGCGCCGTGGATCGGTCCGGTGAAGCCCGGTGAGTACATCGAGAACCGCGAGCTGCCCGACGGAACGTTCGTAAGCATCTACAACGAGCCCTATCACCCAGCCAACGGCGAGAACCTGATCGGGTGCTACCTGACTCCATTCTTCTCCAAGCAGGGCTCCACCGGTGTCACCGCAGGGGAGTGGACGGTGCAACTGCACGGCCTGGAAGTGCGGGACGGGCACTATCACGCATGGATCGAGCGCGACGATCCCAGGCGCATCGGCACCGTGGGCGACAAGGAAGCCTGGACCTTTCCCTCGTTCTTCAGCGAGTCCTCGAGCGTCGACAACTCGAGCATCAACTCCCTCGCCTGTACGCACTTCGTGTTGAGCGTCGGGAACCTCGACGAGGCCGTCAATCGCATCAACATCACCAGTAGCCAGGGACCCACCCGGGACGGTCGCGCCAAGCCCGACCTCGCGGCGCCTGGCACCAACATCGTGGCCGCCAAGGGCTTTGCGGGCGCGGACGATCTTTGGGTAAGCATGTCCGGCACGAGCATGGCCAGTCCCATGGTGGCAGGCGTGGTGGGCCTGATGCTCTCGGTGGCCCCTTCCCTCACTGCCGCCCAGGTCCGCGGCATCATGCGCCGCACCGCCCGTCCACTGCCCGGCGCCGGCTACACCTGGCTCAACGACGCGGGCTACGGCGTGATTCGGCCCCAGGAAGCCATCGAGGAGGCCGCCAACTTCTCGCGTCGAAAGGACATCACCCGATGATGAAGCTCGAGGTCTTTCGCTCGGACAAGGGCGACTGCCTGCTGATCACGACCAGCGATCAAAAGCGGCTCCTCGTGGACGGCGGCATGAAGACGTCGTTCAGCGCGTACGTGGCGCCCGCCCTGAGCAAGCTCAAGCCCGCCAAGCTCGACGCGGTCTACGTGTCGCACATCGACGCGGACCACATCGCCGGGATCCTCGAAATTGTTCGACAACATGCTGGCCTGGCGCGTCCACGACTTCCAGATCAAGTCCGGCAACGCCAAGCACAAAGCGCCCAAGAGCCCCCGGCCGCCCAAGGTCGACCAACTCTGGCACAACGCGTTCCATGAGTTGCTCAAGGAGAACGCGGGGGAAATCAAGGACATGCTCGCGGCCGTGGCGGACTCCTTCACGGACACGCCCAGGAAGGTCGAGAAGCTCGTGAAGGAGCTGCACGAGGACCTCGCCACGAGCGTGACGCAGGCCCTCGATCTGGCACGCCGAGCGCGCGTGCCGGAGCTCGGTGTCAAGGTCAATGCCCCCGCCAAGGGCAAGCTGATGCTGGTGCGCAAGAACCAGCAGCCCTTCAAGCTCGGCAAGTTGACGCTGCATGTACTCGGCCCCTCGCAGACCGACCTCGACCACTTGCGTGTCGAATGGAACGATTGGCTGCGTACCCACAAGGAGCAGCTGAAGCAGGTGCGCGAGCGCGCCTCGAAGGCCGAGAAGGACCTCGGCAACTCGGCCCAGAGCATCGTCAACGTGGAGGCGGCCACGCTCACGGGAATGCGAGATTTCGTGCTGCAGCGCCAGAAGAACCTCGCGACGGCTGCCACGCAGCAAAAGCTCGGAGAGCGGACGGCCGTGACGACGCCCAACTTGGCTTCTCTGATGCTGCTCGCCGAGGACGGAACGCGCAGCGTGCTCCTCACGGGCGACGGACATGCGGACGACCTCATCAAGGGCCTGCGCAGCATCGGCAAGCTCAACGGCTCCGGGCTCCACCTGGACGTCCTCAAGGTGCAGCACCACGGCTCCGAGCACAACATGACGCAGGACTTCGCTCGGAACGTCACGGCCGATCACTACGTGTTCTGCGGGAACGGCTTCTCGACCAACCCCGAGCTCATCGTCATCCAGACCCTGGTCGACGCGCGCCTCGCCGGCTTCGGACCGAACCGACCGTTCAAGCTCTGGTTCAACGCCAGCCCGAGCGACAAAGGCAAGTACCAGGCTCACATGAAGCAGGTCAAGCAGCTGGTGGACGGCATCGCGAAGGCCAACAAGCGGGTCAAGGTCGAGTTCATGGCGGCCAACAAAGCGAGCTTTCGCGTGCTGGTTTGATGGGGAGGGCACGGGTCCTCCCCCGCACCCGTACGGAAAGACGGCCCCGCTCGTCCCCATATGCCAACCTTGGCCCATGTCTCGGGCTTCTCGTCTCCTCGACCTCCTCCAGGTGCTGCGCCGACACAAGGCTCCCATCGCGGGTCCTGCCCTGGCCCAGGAGCTCGGCGTCTCCATTCGCACGCTCTACCGCGACATCGCCACGCTGCAGGCCCAGGGCGCGGATATCCAGGGCGAGCCGGGTCTCGGCTACGTGCTGCGCCCGGGTTTCACGCTGCCACCGTTGATGTTCTCGGGCGACGAGCTCGAGGCGCTCGCGCTCGGAGCGCGCTGGGTCTCCGCGCGCGCTGACACGCGCCTGGGCGGCGCCGCCGACAATGCCATCGCGAAGATCCGCGCAGTGTTGCCGCGGGAGCTACGCGAGAGCATCGATGCCGCCACCATGACCGTCCCGGCGCCCTCGGAGGTCGCGCAGCCCAGCGTGGACGTGACCCTGATCCGCCGGGCCATTCGCCACGAGCACAAGTTGGTGCTCACCTACCGCGACAAGGACGACAAGAGCACGACGCGCGTGATTTGGCCGCTGCTGATCGGCGTGTTCGACCGCGTGCTGGTGGTGCCTGCGTGGTGCGAACTGCGCAAGGACTACCGGGGGTTTCGCGTGGATCGCATGCTGAAGCTGACGCCCACGGACACGCCGTTTCCGCGCAAGCGGGCCGCCATGCTCCAGGAGTGGCGGGAGCGGGAGGGCATCGCCACCACTGCCAAAAACTGACAGCGGGCCGGGTCACACCATGGTCATCAGCTGCTCGCGAAGGCGCGGGCAGACACCATGGAGAATCCGATGCGAACCCTCGACTACATCCTCTTGGCCGTGAAGAACCCCCGCGAGAGCGCGCAGCTCTACAGCAAGCTGCTCGGGTGCGAGCCGGTGGAGAACTCGGACACCTTCGTGCTCTTCGTACTCCCCTCGGGACCGAAGCTCGGTCTGTGGATCGAGAGTCAGGTCGAACCCAAGCCCAAGGCCGCAGGCGGCGTGGAGCTCTCGTTCTCGGTGCAGAGTCGCGAAGCGGTGTTGCGCACTTACGAAGAGTGGACCGGACTTGGCCTGAATGTGTTGCAAGCGCCCACGCAGATGGACTTCGGCTTTACTTTCGTGGTCGAAGATCCGGACGGAACATCGCCTGAGGCCGTTCGTGTTGGCCGCCGATCCGCGTTGAAGACACCCGTGAAAACCTGCGGATATCGCGGGCTAATCGCAGCGACCTCGCAATGCGCTTGCGCGAGCAACCGCGCTTGCGCCGAGCACTGCGCAACGGCTCTTGCGCCCGCAGATTAGGCACAAAACAAATTGACTACCGCGTCGTGCGTGCGCCATGTTCGTTGCAACGAGCGACTTACCAGAGTCGCGCGCTTTTTCGAACACAACTTCTATTTCTTCCGCGGGCTCGGCGGGCGAAAGGGATGGTTATGTCCAGCGCACAGGTGCGAGCACCTTCTCATTTGGTGAACGTCATCAGCGAAAGTGTCCAGCGCGGTGTGGACGCTGGCGTGCTCATGCAGCGCGCCACGCAGGAGACCTACCACGGTCGCCACGTCGACATCGAGGGAGCGCAACTGCTGAATTTCGGGGGTTGCAGCTATCTTGGGCTCGAGCAGCGCGAGGAGCTTCGCACCGGGGCCATCGAGGCCATCCGCCGCTACGGCACACAGTTCTCGTTCTCGCGCGCTTACCTCGAGTCGCCGCTCTACAGAGAGCTCGAGGACCATCTCGATCGGTTGACCGGCGGCTTCACGCTGGTGAGTGCCTCGACCTCACTCGGACACCTCGCGACGCTGCCCGTCATCATTGCTGAAGGCGACGCGGTGGTGGTAGACCGCTCCGGCCACGCGAGCCTGCATATGGCTCTCTCTGTGCTCAAGGGCGTCCACCTGGAATCGGTTGCCCACAACGACATGGCGGCGCTCGAAGCGCGGGTCGTGGAGCTGAGCGCACGACACGAGCGTGTGTGGTACGTGCTGGATGGGCTGTACTCGATGCTGGGCGACTTCGCCCCTTACGCGCAGATTGACGCGCTCCTCTCGCGCCATCCCCAGCTCTCGCTGTACGTGGACGACGCCCATGCGACGTCCTGGATGGGGCTGCACGGGCGCGGCTCGGCGCTGGGACAACTCGTGAATGCCGACCGGATGGTCGTGGCGCTGTCGCTCAACAAGGCCTTCGCGGCGGCCGGTGGCGCCATCGTGTTTCCGAGCCAGGAGCTGCGTGACCGAGTGCGTCAGTGCGGGGGCCCGATGTTGTTCTCGGGCCCCGTGCAGCCGCCCATGCTCGGCGCCGCGCTGGCCTCGGCCAAGCTCCACCTCGAGCCCTCGTTCGGGCACCTGCAGGCCGCGCTCATGGAGCGCATCCAGCTCATGAACACGCTATGCGCCGAAGCCGGCGTACCGCTGGTGAACCACGCCAAGAGCCCCATTTTCTTCGTGCGCTGTGGTCCGCTCGACGACACGTTCCGGCTGCTACACGCGATGCGCGAGCGCGGCTTCTTCGCCTGCGCCGGCATGTTCCCGGCCGTGCCACACGACAAGTCCGGCCCGCGCTTCACGGTGTCCACTCACAACACGGAGGAGGATATCCGGGCGTTCGTGGGGGCGCTGGCGCGGGAAGCGAGGGCGGTGAGGGTAAGGTTCCTTGATTTGGCGGGTGGGGCGGCGGTGGTTTGAGAAGAGGGGCGGGAGACGAGAAGGGGTCGTCGCCGTCGCCGTCGCCCGCTGCGATGTCAACCGCTACGCTGTCAACGTCAACGAAGGTCGCCGCGAGCTGGCCTCGTTGAGGTTGACAGCGTAGCGGTTGACGTTGACGTTGACGTTGACAGCGCAGCGGTTGGCGTTGACGTGGACTTTTGACGGCGACGGCGACGGCGACGGCGACGGCGACGGCGACGGCGACGGCGACGGCGACGAAGTCCCAGCCCCTCCGTCAACGCCCAACAAGGCCCAACAACCTAGAACAGAATCCACTTCCGTCACCGTAAACGGCAGGTCGAAGGCATCCCCTTCCGAAGCGTCGTTGGTGATGGGGGTGAGGTGCTGCTGGTTGGAGACCACGATCAGAGCCGACTTTCCGAGCACCGCGGGTAGGAACGCGGTGGAGGACGGGAAGTTGAAGAGCTCCGGATCGTCCGCGATGACCTGACGACGTCCGTTGCGAGTGTCTACTCGGATCAAACGCAGCTGCAGTGAGTCCGCCGCGTAGAGGTAGGGATCACTGGGCTCGTTGGGATTGAAGGCCAGGGCGAGCAGCTGCTCCACCGGCACATTGGCTGGCTTGGCCGACACCAAGCTGATGTCCGCGGCGCGCGCATGGGGTGCACGGCCGTCGAAGAAGACCGACAGAGGCACCTTGAACAGGCCCTCCGCGCACGGGTTATAGAAGAACAGGTTGCCGCCTCGCACTGCCAGCGGAGAGACGCCAGGCAAGGTGCTCCCCGAGAAGAGGAACGGCACGCCCCCCACGGTGATGAGCGGCATGGTGTCGCAGAAAGCGAGCTTCTCGATTTGATCCTCGGGCGCCATGCTTTCGGGCACGATGCCGGGTTTCACGGTACCGTCGCTGTCCACGAGCCAGATGGCTCCCAGCACCGCGTCCGACAGCAAGTAGCGGCCGTTGCCCAGATAGGCGATGTCTTCGGCGAAGCCCACCAACACGTCCTCGAAGGAGACCACGCGCTCGAGGGTGGCGTGGAAGCCGCCCGTGAAGCTGTAGGAGTACTCGTAGATGCGCGGGTTGGCGGGCTCGAAGGGCAGCGGGCTCGGCAGACCGCCAGCGTCGAGCACGGCCATTCGCCGTGGACCAATTTGATGCATCATGAACGGCAAGATGAAGCCGTCGGGAGGCTGCGGAAGCTCGCCGATTTGCAGGTTGCCCACGCGCGACATCGCGAGCACCCGCCCCTCGAGTGGCGAGCCCACGAAGAGCACCTGATTGTCACCGGCCACGCCTGCGGGCAAGTTGGGTAAGGTCGCGATCGGATGCACGAGCGCACGCGGTGTGATCTCGACCTTGAGATCCTCCTGGGTGCCCTGCACCGCGGGCCCCGAGCTTTCGCTCGGCGCTGGATCCGCGCATCCCACGAGCAATCCCAAGCAAGCACCGAACAACCAGCCAGCTTTCAGCAAAGACATGGGACAACCTCCGCTTCCGTGCACCGGACACACCTCGACGCCGCGTGCCGACGTGGCCGCAATTCGCGACGAGAAATTCAGAACGCGAGCGAACTTGCTAGCGTTCAGAAACCTGCTGGAGCTTGGGCGCGAGCTGAGCGCGCAAGTTCTCCACGTGGCGCGAGAGAGCGAGCGGATCGATCGGCATGTGCGTGGCGATCCAGGCCGTGGCCTCGCTGACCGTGGCGAAGTAGGAGACCGGAGACTTACGGTTGCGCACGAGAAGCGTGATGCCCGAGAGCACACTGCGCGTGAGAGCGGCCTTGAAGCCGGCACCCTCGATCACGCCAGCGGTGCAGGCGAGGTCGGACTGGAAGCCTTCGAGCATTTGCGTCGAGGCCTTGCGCAGCTCCTCCGAGGGCGGCTTGGTGTCCGCTTCCACGACGCAGACGAAGGCGGCGTTGGGTCGATGCTTACGCACCACACGCTCGAGCCCCATGCGCTGCTGCTCGAAGCGTTCGCGAGTGACCTCATCTCGCCAGATCACGACGCACAGTGGACCGACTTCCCCCACGATGACGCCATCGCCGGAATACAACACGCTGACAGGTAGCGAAAGGTTGGGTGCCATCGGCGCTCGGTCTCCAAAAGCCCGATCGATCCTAACCCTGTGTGGCCGCACTAGAGAAGTCTCACCTGGCAAAAAAGATTGAGGAATTGTACCGGCCCGACTGAGCCGCAACAGGGCTTGCTGGCGACCCGAGTGACGCGCGAAAGCTCTGCCAAATCAACGCGCGGACATTCGCGCACTGACTCGATACCGCCGTGCTCTAGTCCAGCTACGTCTGCGTGGAAGGAAACCACTGACGGCGGCTCTGGGTGCGCAGCCGCAGCGCGACGCCACGCACGGCCAGGCCTATTTGAGGCTTACGGGACGGCGCACAGCGCACGCGTTTGCCAGGAGGTCGCCTGGTGCTCCTGGTCGCGGTCGTCGGTAGCGAGGAACCAAAAGCGCACCAAGAGTCCCTCTTTGGGAGGCACGTAGTCGGGCAGCCTCCACTCGAGCTGAAGCACCTGCTCTGCACGCACCTGGTTGTCACGGCGAATCTCGAACTTGCCCGCAGAGGATAGCCCCTGCACCCGCGGGATCTCCTCCCTCATGACACGAGGTGCCCCGGGAATGGGCGAAGGGTCGAGGTAGCTCTCGCGTGCAGCGGCATCGAGCCCGAACTGAAAACCCAGGCGCTCCTTGGAGCGCAGCTCGAGGAAGCCTTTGCCAGCACATCCCTTGCTCGGATCGGTGGTGGTGGCGTCCGACGTCCACGGCTCGCCCAGCGCGACGTCATCCATGTCCATGGCCTTGGACCAGGTCACCGTCTGGATGACCGGTGCATGGTTTCGATCTTCGAGGGAGCGCTCGATGGGGATGGGCGCCGCGATCAGCACGCCGTTTTTCGACTTGTCCGCGCAGGGATTGCGGCCGGCCTCGAGCACGGCAAAGTCTTGCGCAGCGAGCGCAGCCAGCAGCTTGTCGTCGATGGGCCCTCCGGGACACACGATGCCCTGCACGAGGAGCTCGCTCTCGTCGTCGCGCAGCTCAGGGGCGCTCGGCACGGTGAAGGCAAGCTCAGGAAGTTGCGCCGGCGGCGTCGCGAGCGACGGCTCGAGCCCACTCTGGGCGAGCGGGGGCAAGGTGGGGTCGCAGTAGGGCGCCCCGTTTTCATCGCGCAAGAAGCGACACACCGCGAGCAGATACGTCCAGGTCGCTTGCACTCCGGGGCTCCCCACCAGCAGCTGGTAGTGGGCCGTCTCGCCAGGCGCAGGCGTGACGCGCGGGTCGTCGTCCGAAAGGAACACACGCCCGGCCAACACGCGATCTTTCTCCACCGTCTCTGGCGAAGGGAAGTCGCCATCGTTGCAGCCGGAGGCGACCAGCATGACGAGCGCCGCGAAGCGACCCAGTCGAGGTGCAGATGTCGCAAGCCGAGTACACATCAGAACTGACCTCGCACGCCGATGGCCGGGATGATAGGCAAGCCGTTGACCACGCGCTTGGCCGTGAAGTCGTAGTTGTAGAAGAACGCTTCCTGGTTCTTGTGGTTCAGCGCGTTCTGCACGTCGAGATAGAGCGTGGTCGAGTGCTTGCGCGCCTTCCACGTCTTTTGGATGCGCAAGTCGAGGCGGTTGTAGGCCGGGTTCCGCCCGCTGTTGACGGCGCCGTAGATGGGTCGGTAGCTCCGACTCGTGAGGTTGAGCACGCGACCCGTGACCGGTGTGTAGGGGTTGCCGGTGAAATAGCGGACGGTGAGGCCGACGTCCCAGCCGCGCGGCAAGAGGTACATCAAAGCGGCGGTGAGGCCGTGGGTCTGCTGGTAGTCGAAGCGTCGAAAGTCCATGCCGGGATGGTCTTTGCGCTCGGAGTTGAGCAGCGTGTAAGAGAGCAGGCCCGAATAGCGCGAAGTCACCGGGAGCACGACCGCCGAGGCTTCCAGACCGTAGACCCGACCAATACCATCGTTGATGAACTTGGGTTGATTCGGCTGAACCGAGCTCACCACGTTGTCCCAGATGTTCTTGTAGAAGCCCTCGAGCCCAAGCCTGACGCCCGCAGCGAGCTGGTAGTTCAAGCCGGTCGAGAACTGCGCCGAGCGAATCGGGTCGAGCTTGGGGTTGCCCACCGCCGGATGGGACTCCTCGGCCGCAGGCGGCTGACTATACAGACCGGCGCCGCTCTTCCAGGTCCACTTGGGGCTCAAGCGCAGCTCGGCCACCAGGCGCGGATCGATGGAGTAGTTGCGGATCTCGTTGTAGTAGTCCGCGCGCAAGGCCGTGTTGATGGTGAGGCGACCGATGTCGATGCCGAGGTCCGTATAGACCCCCGGTTGGAATAGTCCGCCCTTTACGTCGGCACCGAACTCGTCTTGGCCGCCCTCGTCTTCGTAGGGATTGCCCTCGCTTTGTCCGAACGAAGGACCGCTGTACTTGGCGCGATAGCCGCCTGTGAACACGTCGACGCCGTTCACCAGGCGCATGCGCTCTCCGATGCGGGTGAACCATTCGGCGCGACCGTAGACCTGCAGCACGGCGAGACGCAGTCGCAGGTCGGTGCCCGCGGTCACGTCGTCGAGCGTGGGCCCCGCCTGGAGCGCGATGGTCTGATCGGTGCGCTCGCTGAGCGGCCGCTTCCATGACAGCTGCACGAAGTTGAAGCGCGAGGTAGCGTTCACGGCGTTGGCCGCGTCGCTCGCGTTGGCCTCGCGATCGTCCTTGGCGAGCAGGCCGAGGTGATCGTTGGAGCCGTAGAACTGCAGACGCAGGAGGTCGCGCTTGGTGCGGTAGGTGCCGATGAGCTGGTAGTCGTAGTAGACGGGGAGCGCGGTGAAGCCCGTGTCGGCACCGTTGGCCGCGAGCGCGCGCATGATGAGGTCGAACAGGCTGCGGCGGACAGAGCCCGCGAGGGAGAAGCGGCGTGAGAGCGGACCTTCGAGCAAGATGGAGCCGTCGATGGCGCTCACGTCGACCACACCATGCAGGCCATCGGTTTGGGGATCGCGCGTCTCGAGCTCGAACACGCCGCCCATCTTGCGGCCGTAGCGGGAGGAGAAGTTACCGGGGTAGAGCGAGATCTGCCGCAACAGCTGGCCGCTATACACGCTGCGCAGACCGCCGAAGTGATAGAGCTGCGGGATGGGCATGCCGTCCAGGAACACCTGGCTGTCCTGGGGACTCGAACCACGGATGATCAGACGGCCACTGCCGAATGGCGGCCTCGATACGCCGGGCAAGACCTCGACGGATCGGATGGGGTCATTGCCGGTGCCAGGGATGCGATACATCAGCTCGCGCTCGATGGTGCGCCGCGTGACCTCGCGGGACGGAGCCTGGACCACGGCGCGCGCTTCGTAGCTGTCGTCGCTCTCTTCGGGCCGCGCGACGAGCCGATAGGTGACCTGCGTCTCTTCGCCTGCGCGTACCTCCTCGTCGAAGGCTGCGCCGAGGAAGGCCGGGCCAGACACCTGGATCTGATAGGGACCTGGCTCGAGGTCGGCGAGGGCGAACGCGCCGTGTCCGTCGCTGACCAGGGCGCGCACCTGACCTGCCGCGTCGAGCACGTTCACTTCCGCACCCACGATGGCCAGGCCATCGCGCTCGGAGACGACCTTGCCGACCAGGCGACCGGTGACCGGCACGGGGGCCGGTGGAGGCGGAGGAGGAGGGGGCGCGAACTGATAGCGATAGCGGATGCGGGCGGCCACGGGCTGGCCGTCCTTGCGCGCCGGCGCGAAGCGGAAGTGCAGCAGCGCCTCGCGCGCCGCCTCGTCGAAGCCCTGGCCCGCGCTCTGCACGACCTCGGCGTCGAGCACGCTGCCGTCCACGGCGACAGTGACGAGGAGGTCTACGTCCGCGCTCACTCCCTGCGCGAGCGCCTCGGGCGGGTATACCGCCTCGACAGCCTGCGCTACCGAGGGCGGGCTGAGGCTCGGCACGACAGGCTCAGGCTCGGCCGCGGGCGCTCCGGTCTGCGCAGGCGGGCCAGCATCGCTAGCATCGCTAGCAGGCGCACCCGCGTCTTGCGCGAGCGCGCGAGAAAGCGTGCATGAACATACGAGGAGGACCCAAAGAAAGCGCAGCAGCATGCGGGGATCGTTGCTTACGGGGTGAGCGACCAAGCGACGTCCGACCTAGATAGCCTCGATTGCCCGCGCAGAAAAGGAAGATCACCCGCGGATGACTCGAAGTGCGCCCTCAGCGCCACACCGGCGGGTCACTCCCGAGCGGGCCCGCAGGGAGCACCGGCTCCTGCGCGACGCCTTCGATCTGCCCCGGACAGCGCACGCGCCGCAGGCGACCGAGCTGGCTGTCGACCTCCTCGCAGTGAGGCAAGAATGCTGCGAGCTCGAGTTCGGGGCCCGCGATCTCGTCGGCCTCGCCGAGCTGCATCAGGCAATGCGCCGTACCGGCGAGCGACAGCCGACACCTGCTCGCCACGCCTTCGTGCCATTGGCGAGAAAGCGCGCGCGCCACGCTGGCCACCATCAGGTAACCGGTGCCGTGATCGAGCGCCTGGGCCGGCAGCGGATGGGGACGTGCCTGCTCGTAGCGCTCCATGCCGCGTGCGGCGATGCCGCAGCTCATCTGGACCAGGCTGTCGAAGCCGCGTCGGTTGGCCCAGGGGCCCTCACTGCCGTAGGCGTTGAGCGAGACCTCGATGAGCCCAGGCGCGAGCGACGCCAGACGTTCGGACGAGAAGCCGAGCCGCGCCAGGGCATCGCCACGATAGCCATGCACGAGCACGTGGGCCTGCGCGAGCAGCTGCTCGAAGCGCGCGCGATCGGCCGTCTCGCGCAGATCGAGGCGAGCGCGGCGCTTGCCCCAGGTGGTGTCTCCCAGCGCCGCTTCCACCTCGCTGAACTCGGGTGGGTCGATGCGCAGCACGTCGGCGCCGTACGCGGCCAGAAAGCGCGTGCAGATGGGCCCCGCGAGCACACGCGTTAGATCGAGCACACGCACGCCCGCGAACGGCGCGCCGGGCCGTTCGTTGCGTTGCCAGGCGCCGGGCCCACTCGCCCGCGCGTGCCACGAGATCAAAGGCAGCGCCGCCACCGCCCGTCCCTGCGGGTGGTCGCGGAAGGACTGCGCGCTACGCATGGCGGCCGCGCACCCACCCGCGTCCACCACCAAGCTCTCGAGCTCCTCCGCCGCATAGGCCTGTGCCACCTCCGCGATCGACGCACGCTCGGTCTGGCCGAGCACGCGCTCCACGGCACGTCGGTGGTGCAGGTAGTTCGTGTGCAAGCGGACGAAGCCGTCGCGCGTGGCGTAGTCGCCCGCGATGGGATCCCAGATCGCGGGGAGCTGCCAGCCCACGCCCTGGAGGAGGCGCTCGCTCCGGAATGCCGCTGCGGCATGGGCTCGCTGCAGCTCGATCGCCGCGAGCTGCTTGCCGTGACGGAGGGCGTGGAGCTCGCTCACCGCGAGGCTGGCTGCGGCCACACAGGCGCTGGCCAGCGCGCTCACCTCGTACACCGAGGGCAGCGCGCGGACGGGCCCTGCGAAGGTCACCTGCTCGATGTGCTGCGGCGCGCCGCCGAGTTGCTCCCAAAACGTTCGCAAGAAGGTTCGTTCGGCTGAAGCGGTCATGGGAAGAACCATCCTCCCGCTGGCGCGCGTCGTCAACGTTGATTAGATTCAACATTGATCATGCGCAACCTGCTCAGCACCGCCCAAACCGCCAAGCGCCTCGGCGTGAAGGTCGAAACCGTGTACGCCTACGTGAGCCGCGGCGTGCTCTCTCGAACCCTGGCGGACGACGGCAAGAGCAGTCTCTTCGTGGCCTCCGAGGTCGACGCGCTGGCGCGCCGCGGGAGGCCGCGCCTCGACAGCAAGCGCGTGGGCACGGTGGACGTCTCGCTCGGCACCACCATCACGGACATCGACACCAACACCCTGCGCTATCGTGGATACGACGTGCCGAAGCTCGCCGAGCGCGCGAGCTTCGAGAGCGTGGCCGAGCTCCTGTGGCAGGGCAGCTTGCCCGCCACGACGAGCTGGGCGGAGCTCGCCGCGCCCCATCCCATTACGCGCAGAATCGCCGCCGTGCTGCCGGAGGCGAGCCCCGCCCTCGAGCGCTTCTCAGCCGTCACCGCGGCGCTGTCGTGCGCCACCAGCATGCGCAGCGACCTCTCGCCGCCCGCCGTGATGCGCCACGGTCGGCTCTTGATCGCGCAGTTCGTCCACAGCTTGCCGCGCCTCGGAAAAGCCAGCGCGCGTTCGCCTCACAGCCTCGCTCAGCTGCTGTGGCCACGCCTCTCCGAGCAGGCGGCTCAACCCAGTCGCCTCTCACTTCTGAACAGCGCACTCATCCTGATCGCGGACCACGAGCTCGCGACCTCCACCTTCGCCGCGCGCGTGGCGGCCTCCACGCGCGCCGATCCGTTCGCGGTGGTGTTGAGCGGACTCGGCGCGCTCTCGGGTCCCTTGCATGGCAAGTCCGCCGTGGGCGTGCACCGCTTGCTACGCGAGGCGGCCTCGTTGCCTGCTCGCGAACTCGCCAGCGCGCCCACGCTCCAGGACCTGGTGCTCGGCCCCGCGTTCGGACATTTGGTCTACACCGAGGGAGATCCGCGCGGCCGCAGCCTGCTGCGGGCTTGCCTGCCCGCGCTCAAGACGCGCCCACGCCAGCTGATCGAGCTGGTGCTGGAAACCGCCAAGGCGCGTGCGGCAGGCGAGCCCAACATCGACTTCGCCCTCGGCAGCCTGGCCTTCGCCATGGACATGCCCCTGGGCAGCACCGACGCTCTGTTCGCCATCGCACGCTGCGCCGGCTTCATCGCGCATGCCCTGGAAGAATATGGGGAGGCGCCGCTGAGGTTCAGAGCACGGGCGCTGTATACGGGCTGATCAGCTCTCCGGGCACACTCCCTCACGCCCAAGGGGACGCTCGAGCGCCGCGCGATCCCACTTGGCGCAATCGGCGGCGGCCTCGTAGGTCGACTGCAGGAAGGAGAGCAGCGTGGCGTTCGGATCCTGAGCAGACCGCACCAGTTCGTAGGGCAACAGGAACTCCCCGAGTTTCTCGTCGAAGTAGGCCCCTTCGGGCAGCACGTGTCGCTCGCGGAAACCCGCAGGCATGGGGTAGGCATACGAGTAGAACGAGGCGATGTGTTGGTCGTCTCCGGGCCAGAAGCCCGCACTCGACACCTCGTGCGAGTAGGCCTCGCGCGTCACCTTGTCAGGCAACGCAGGGACACCGCCCGGGTGAGGCGGCGCGCGGCGACCCGAGAAGCGCGTGACAGCGAGATCGAGGCTGCCCCAGAACAAATGCACGGGGCTCACCTTTCCGAGGAAACCCGTGCGGAACCAGTGAAAGACGCGATCGAATCTCGAGCAGCACGCGGAAGTAGCGCTCGGCCTGCTCGGGCTCGTAGACACGGGGAGCATCGTCCTTGGAGAAGGGGATGGCGCTGGGAATCTCGTTGGGCACGTCGCTGACATGCACGTCGACGCCGAACTCGCGCAGGCCCGCCGACAATTGCTCGCGGAACTTGGACACAGGCATCGCCACCAGCGGCTCGCGGTGGGTGCGCGCGCGGTTGCTGCGCAGCTCCAGGGTCTGGTCCAGGAAGTCGAAGTCGATCTGGAAGACCTGGCGCGACGTGTAGATAGGGCCCGTGGTCAGGCCGTGGGCGGTCACGTAGAGGGTGGCGTGCCAGGAGTGATTGACCCAAGGCGTGGCCGCCAGCCTCACTTTGCCCACGAGCTGGAGATAGCGGTGCAGGGTCGCGTAGGTGCCCTTCCCTCTCTCGAAGGGAAGCGCGGGCCAGGGGGACAGGTTCGATGAGGTCGGTTCCATGCGGCTGCTCCTCGCGCAGTGGCTGTTCGACCAGCAATTGGGCACGAAATGCCCGACAGCGAGGGACATGGGCGCCGAAAGGGCGAACGGGCACGGCCAAGCACGAGGCCGGTCGAGTGCGCAAGAAGACGCCCGTGAGGCGAGCATCCTCGCTCGACTCTCCGCTCGCGCGCCCAGGGGCGCGCTTCGACCTGGAGGCTCACCGCACGCAGCCCGGTTCAGTGAGCTCGCACGCGCAGCAGCACGTGATCCTGATCTGCGTAAGCGGCCTGGACGCTCGCCCGTGTGCTGCTTGAGAAGCTCACCGGCCACGGCGCGACGCTCTCCGCCAGCGCGCCGCGGACGGCCGCGAGGCGCCCATCGAGTACCTCGTCCAGGGCGCAGCGTGCGGCTTGGTCGACGAGCTCCACGAAGGTCGCGGGCTTGAAGCCCGCCGTGACCACCAGCGCGGTCGAAGCCTCCGTGAGCTGCAGTTCCGAGAGGCGCAAGGCGCGCTCCTCGGGGAGCAAGAGCGCGTCACCGTAGACAGTGGCGGAGCGGTCGTCGTCGGCCAGCCGCATGGCCACGAGCCAGCGACCGGGTGCCTCCGCGGGGCCCAGTAGATCAATGCGCTCGAGGCGGATGTCGTCACCGTTTGCCGGCAGGGCGGACAGAATGTGGCTGAACCCATCGCTCACGGCCTGAAGACCCAGACGCGTGTCGAAGTAGACGTCCTCGGCCGGCGGACCGAGCTCCGCTGCAGCTGGCAAGGGACGTGCGTCGCTCACGCTGGTACCCCAGCCCGGACGTGCCCAGACCCGGAGCTCCGATCGCAACGCGTCGTCGGACACCACGAGCGACGAGAGCGCCATGCCTTCCGGACGCAGCCACAACGGATCCCCCTGACCCTGGGCGACCGACGCCTGCAGCCGGCTCCATACTTCCTGCGCGATACCCGCCAGGTTGGTGCGCGCCGCAGCCTGGCCGTCGAGCTCTGCCAGGCCGGCGCTCGCGCGCTCGCGTACCTGCTTGTCGAGCTCGCGGTGCAGCCGGTCGCGCACCACCTCCACCGGCACGCAGACCTTCACGATCTTGCCCGCGCAGAGCTTCTCCACGTCGGGCGCCGTCAACGTGACACCGCCCAAGCTGGAACGCGTACTGAGCTGCCAAGCAGGCGACACACTCAACTCGGAGTCGACGGCGAGCTCGATGGTGCCGCGCTTGTCCTTGCTCCCCCAGGCCACGTTCTTGGCCAACCACAGCCAGCCCAGGGGCGTCTTGGCGCGCACGCGAAAGGAGCCGTAGTAATGGATGGGGAGTGATGTGCGCACGAGGCTGCCCGTGGTCGCGAAGCGCGCCGCACCGAGCTCGGCCTGATAGCGGATGCCGACCTCCGGGCTCTCACCGGGCGGCGTCACTTGCTGCCAGTCCTTCACGGAGGGGATGACCAAGCGCTGACGCAGCACGTCCTGCACGCCACTCAGCGGTACCGCGAGCGGGACGACCAGCGTGGAGAGCGGAAGGGGTGGAACGCCATCCGTGCGCGGCCGCACCGCGGGAGGCGGCAGCACCGGCAGCGGCGGACGGTGAGCACAGGCCGACACGACGCAGGCGGCGACGAACAAGCAGGCGAGCGCGAGGTCGAAGCGCGCCCTCGGGCGCGCGAGCAAAGAAAGGAGCAGAGTTCGAGACACGAGGCCGGCATGGTAGCGCGGCCAACCAGCCTGGTCGTTGCGTCGTGAATCCGTCACGGCAGGGGCTCGCGATCGGGCTCCAGGAAGATCGCGCGTGCCCGTGACGTGGCCAACAACTCGGGCGAGTAGTGGCGCTGGATCGACGTCCGATCACGCAGCTCGGGCGCCTGCGACAACAGCTCCAGCGAGCCGGCCCCCTGCGTGCGCCGCGTCGCCTCCGCGACCAGGTACAACCAGGCGCGGGTCATGGTCTCGAAATAGCCGCGCGCCGCGCTCTCGACGACGCCGTGCCGTTCATTCAGACGGATGATGCCAGCACGCAATCGCAAATGGGCCTCATCGAACTCGAAGCGTTTCAAGAAGAGGTAGGCCATTCGCAGGTGCGCCTCGTGATTCCAGGCAGCCGCCCGCAAGCTGCCATCGTTGAACGCAGCCCAGAGTTGATCGTCGTCCATCCCTTCCATCGCTCCGGCCCCGCAAGTTTCCCTGCACGGCCCCGTCGTTGCAGCGCGTTTCGTGCCCTATCACCCCAAGCGCGCGGAAAGCCGCCCGGCCTGGTCCAGGCGAACAGCGCGTTCGCGTTATTTACACGGTTTTGTCTCATTGCGATGCTTGCGTAGCGTTTGTCACGGGTGCGGCGCCGCTGGCTGGGCCGAATCCGAACTGCCGACACTTTCATCTTTCCCTGCGAAGGAGCGCACTTTGCTCGCTGGTCGTCCTCTTGCGTCCTCGACCTTTGCCCTGTTCGGAATCCTGTGCACACAAGGGGCTTGTTCGGACGAAGCGCCGAGCGGCGCCCTCGCCTCGCCCGAGCCCCCGCCCACCAGCGGAGAGCTGACCTATCGCTCGGAGGTGACGCCCATCCGCAGCGCGCAAGATGCGCTCGAGGGTGTGTTCATCCCACCTTACGAGGACTGCCGCGATCCCTTGCCCAATGACACGGGTTCGAGCCCCGACGGCAAGGTCTGCACCCAGGTGCTGATCAACGGCTGCACCGAGCCCGGCAAGCACTTCGCCGACTACGCCTCCTGTGACGTGGTGCGGACCCAGCGCCCCTTCTGGCAGCGTCCGCCGACCAAGGAGCCCGATCCCAACGACCCGCGCCTCTCGGATGCTGCGTTCATGGGGGAGCTGGCCTGGGTCACTCAGCAGATCGAAGCCTGCGGCTGTTCCTGCTGCCACGACTCGCGCACCTTCGATGGCAAGTTCGGCCAGTGGGACATCAACCGCGGGCCGATCTGGCTGGACACCCTGTCCGACTCGGGGCTGGCGCTGTTCGCGGGACTCGCGGACTCGAGCGCGTTGGGCGCCTTCCCACCCGAGCGCAATCACGGCTTCGACCGCACGGCCACCGGCATCCCCACCACCGACACCGCCCGCATGCAGGCATTCGTGAAGCAGGAGCTAGCGCGCCGCGGGATCTCGGAGGAGCAGGCACGCGCCGTGACTCCGTTCGGTGGTCCCATCTATACGTTCACCAGCGCCACGCCGCCCGCCTGCAAGCCAGGCGAAGACATCACGAGCGGCGGCACGGTGCGCTGGTTGGGCGGCGGTCGCGCCCGCTATGTGTACGTGCTCGAGGCTGGCACCAAGAACCCTGGCGTGCCGCCCAACGCCGACATCCCGCAGGGAACCTTGTGGCGCCTCGACGTGCTGCCCAACCAACCCGCGCTCACCAGCGGGATTCGCTACGGGCAGACGCCCGAAGGCACGTTTCAAACGACCCCCGAGGCCAGCCCTGCACCGGCCCTCGAGAAGGGCAAGAAGTATCACCTCGTGGTGCTCGATGATCCGGGGCTCGCCTTGGCTGCCTGCGAGTTCACGTTCGGCTCCTGACCCGCACCTCGGCGCTGATCCCGTACTTGCCGACCTTGTAGCGCACGACGCGCTCCGTGGTGCCGAGCTCGCGCGCGGCCTTCGCCATGTTGCCCTCGGAGCGCTGCAGAGCCTCCGAGATCATGCGGCGCTCTAGTTCTTCCACCGCCTGCGCCAGGCCGCCCCGCGGCGTGTTGGGCTCGGAGACGCTGCGGCGCAGGTGCTGCGGGAGATGTCGCTCTTCGATCACACCGGCGTCGCAGGCGATCACGGCACGCTCGATAGCGTTCTCGAGCTCGCGCACGTTGCCCGGCCAAGTGTGCTGCGCGAGCAGCTGGCCAGCCGCCGGCGAGACGCGCAAGCCCATGCGCTGATGCTGGCGCCCGTAGCGCTCGGTGAAGAACTGGATCAGGCCTGGCAAGTCGCCGCAGCGCTCGCGTAGAGAAGGAAGCGTGATGGTGAACACATTGAGCCGGTAGTAGAGATCCTCGCGAAACTGGCCCTCCTGGACCGCGCGCTCGATGTGCTTGTTGGTGGCGGCGATGATGCGCACGTCGGCCTTGATGGTCTCCGTGCCCCCCACCCGCTCGAACTCCCGGTTCTGCAAGACGCGCAGGAGCTTCACCTGCGCGGCGGGCGGGAGGTCCCCGATCTCGTCGAGGAATAGCGTACCGCCCTGGGCGAGATCGAGCCTGCCCTTCTTGCGCTGCAATGCACCGGTGAACGCACCGCGTTCGTGACCGAACAGCTCCGACTCGAACAAGCTCTCGGGAACCGCGGCCGTGTTGATCTTCACGAAGGGCCCACGGGCTCGGGTGGAGTTCGCGTGGATGGCGCTGGCCACCAGCTCCTTGCCAGTGCCCGACTCGCCGAGCACCAGCACCGTGGCACGGGTACCCGCGACCTGCGCCACTTCTTCATAGATGCGGCGCATGCACGTACTGGTACCGATCATGTTCGAGTAGTCGAAGGCGACGCCGGAGCGCGGGCGCACCTCGGCAGCGGCCGCCTTGGGGATGTGCGTGGCTTCCCCGCGGAGTTCCTGCGCCAGCAGCGATGCCACCACCTGCAGCAGGCCCAAGCGCCCAGCGAAGCCCTCGCTGCGGTCGAAGAGCAGATAGGCCGAGAAGGCGCCCGCAGCCTGCCCGCGCACCAGAAGCGGGAGGGATACCAAGCTGAGGCCGTCGTCGATCCAGGTTTCGGGGTTGGTCAGCTCCGACAGTGCCATCGGCTCGCGGCGCACCAGCGGCACCACGATGGGGCGCGCACTCTCCGCCACGCGTCCAGCCACGCCGCGTCCCATGCACGGGCGGAAGTCGCCGAGCGCAGCGCCGTAGCTGGCCTTGGCCTGCAAAGCCGCACCGGTGGTCTGCTCGAGCGTGAACAGCGCACCGCAGCGCAAGCCGAGCTCCTCTTGCAGGAGCGCCATGACTCGCTCGAACCCTTCGCTGAAAGAGCTCGCAGAGCCGAGCCCTTGCACGATGGCCGCCACCGCGGAGAGGTGTTCGGAAGGGCGCGCCGATGTCCCCGCCAGCGGAGCGGAGACCTGCGGGGACATCGCCATCGCTGGGGCAACTGAGCCCATCTCGAACCTTCCTTACTCTCCAAAGGTGTCGATGTTGTTTCCAAGCGATAGCCGGCCTGACGATTCAGGTGCGGACAAATTCTTACGCCATCACGCGGTCGCCTTTCGTGAAGCACGGATGCTAAAGTGCAGTGTATCGAGGTGACCGATTGGTGATGGGTCGCGCACCGTGCGTCGCGCTGCTCGAGTCCCGCATGGGGCGCGAGCTGTCACGCTTGGTCGAGAAACACGGCGGGAAGGCGCTCTGTTTTCCAGCGGTCCACGAGCGTCACGAGTTGAGCTCCGAGCGCGCCCATGCCTTGATCGAGGAGCTCCTCACGGGCCAGCACGACCTCGCGATCTTCATGACGGGGGTGGCGGCATCCTTGCTGTTCGAGGCTGCAGAAAAGCTCGGCCGACGCGCAGACCTGGTGAACGGTCTGGAGTCGATCACCACCGTCTGTCGCGGCCCCAAACCCACCGCAGCCCTGCGCGGCTTCGGCGTACTTCCGAGCCTGACGGCCAACGAGCCTTTCACCACCGCGGAGGTCATCGATACGCTCGCAGGCATCGACCTGCGTGGTTGCCGCGTGTTGCTCTTCCACTATGGGGAGCGCAGCGACTCCCTGGCCGAGACGTTGCTCGCACGCCAGGCCGTGGTCTCCGAGCAGTGGCTGTATCGCTGGTATTTGCCCGAAGACGCGAGCGGACTGGAGCAACTCGTCCGGAGCCTCATCGCAGGCGAGCTCGATGCGTTGGCCGTGACCTGCCAAATTCAGTTCCGTCATCTGCATCAGGTGGCACAACGCTTGGGCCTTGCGGCCGACCTGATCGAGGCCCTCAATCACAAGGTAACGGTGGCCGCGGTGGGGCCGACCTGCTCCGCCATCCTGAGGGCGCACGGCGTGCGCGTGAACGTGATGCCCGAGCACCCCAAGATGGGTCCGCTGGTGATTAGCTTGATGCGCAGCTTGGTGAGCAGCGCGCACCTGTGAACGCGACAGAGCGAGACGGCATTGGAGTGTCTACCCGCGCAGTCGCGCACGAGAACATCACGCATGCGCTCATGTGAAAAGCACTCCGCCGATCTGAGCCGCAAAGTTTCGCCTTCGCCAGCACGTTTCCCCGCTGGCGAGCCCTCCGGCGCGTACTAGGAAATGGCTCTTCATGCCCGACCACGATCCGAGCGCGTCCCAAGCGAACGAGCCCGCCGGCGGCGCCGTTTCGGAACGCCAGGGGGAACTCACGCAGTCCGCGTCCCTATCTCCGGCGTCCGGCCGGATCGGTCCCTTCGTGTTCGTGCGCAAGCTCGGCTCGGGCTGTTTCGCGCCGGTATGGCTCGCGCACGAGGTCTATCAGGAGACCGTGCTGCGAAATGCTGCCATCAAGCTGTTCGCGCTGCGCGCAGAGCTCGGAAAGCCGGGCTCCGTGGTCCATCAGTCCATCGTGCAAGAAGCTGCGGCCTTGTGTCGCGTCGAGCACCCCAACGTGGTGCGCTTCTACTCGCTCGCCATCGATAGCGCGCAGGGACTCATCGGCCTGGTGATGGAGCACGTCGACGGCAAGCCGCTGTCGCAGCGCCTGTCGGAAGCGGGCTCTCTCACGGTATCAGAGACGGTGCGCGTGAGTCTCTCGATCGCTTCGGCGCTGGCCGCGGTGCACCGCGCGGGACTCGTGCATCGCGATCTCAAGCCTGCCAACGTCATCGAGTCGGACGGCGTGTGCAAGCTGATCGATTTCGGTTTGGCCACGGCCGAGTCGGCGCTGGCGCAGGAAGCCAAGCGACGCCTGCTCGAGCGCTCTTATTCGGAGGTTCCGGAGTCCCGAACCATCTGTCTTGGGGAGGTCGAACACAGCGCGCTCGCGGGCGAAGCCGAATGTGCCCACACACTGCCTGTCGCGGCTCGCTGCGGCACGGTGGGCTTCATGGATCCCGTCTGCATGGCCAGCGCCGAAGCAGCCGTCCCCACCAGCGACCTGTACGCGCTCGGCGCCATCCTTTTTCAGTGCCTGGTGGGCAACCTGCCCGCAGCCGATGCTCTCGGGAGCAGACTGCGAACCTCGTGGCAACCACAGGTGCCCTCGGGACGGCGGCTTCGGCGTGAGGTGTTGCTGGGCCTCACGAACGCGCCCTCGGTCACGGCCTTCAACCCGAGCGTGCCGAGGGAGCTCGCCGCGCTGATCGACTCCCTGCTCCAACCCGAGCGGGCTCTGCGTCCTCAATCGGCCGCCTGGGTGGCACGTCGTCTCGAATACATCCAGGGACTACTCGAGTCGAGGCCCGGCATTTCTCGCCGTACGATTCCGCCTGAAATCAAGCCACTCGGTGCGCCAGCAGCGCACGCCACGACCGGTCTCGAATCCGGCGGTTGGGTGCGCGCGGCGCCGCAGCCGCCCGCCGACGAGCAGAGCTCCCCAGAGAGCCCGCTGCTCTATGACGGCGTGGCGTTGTCGAGCGTGGGCAACGCCTTGCTCGTGCTGTATCAGGCGCCTGCGCGACTCCACCGTACACGCTGGATCTTCGACCACGCCGACCGCCTGGCCAAGCGCTTTCCCGAGGGCATTTCATGCCTGATGGTGGTGCTGTCCAGCGCCAATCCACCCGACGCACCGACCCGCGCCGAGAACGCTCGCCGCTTCAAGCGCCTGGGAGATTCCCTGCACACCATGGTGACCGTCCCCACGGGCGATTCACTGCGCCTGAGCTTGGTGCGCAGCGTGATGCGCGCCATCAACGCAGCCCAGGGCACCTCGGACAAGTTCGTGATCTCGGACTCGGTGGAGCAAGGCATCGCGCGTCTGTTGGACGGCAAGGGTCCGCGCCACTTCGAGCTTAGCTCGGTGGAGGCAGTGGTGCGCGAGCTCGCTCGAGCGCTCGACGAGGATCTGATGCCGGCGAGGCGGGCAGCCGACGCCCTCCCACTGCTCCCCGAACGCCACCTCGCCTAGTAGAGCGCTGACTTGGTCAGTGCTCTGCGCAGGGCCGGAACCGCAGCGTAAATTCGGTCCCTTGACCGAGCATGCTTTCGACCGACACGTCGGCGCCGCTCTGCTGCGCAAAGCTGTAGACGATGGCCAGGCCGAGCCCCGTACCCTGCTGGGATTCCTTGGTGGTGTAGAACGGCTCGAAGATGTGCCTGAGCACGGCCGGCTCGATGCCTCCGCCGGAGTCGCGAACGCACAGGGCCACCGAGAGGCCATCGTGGGCGGCGCGCTCGTGCGTGGGACCGAGGTCGGCGATCACGCGCACCTCGATCTCTCCTTCGCCGCTGATCGCATCGCGCGCGTTCACCACCAGGTTGAGCAAGGCTTGCTCAAGCTGCGCTGCGTCCACCAGCACGTAAGCCGGCACGGCGCTGAGGCGCTGCGTGAGGCGCACCTGCTTGGGCAGCATGCTCTGCAAGATGGGGCCCAGGTCGGCCACCACCAGATTGAGGTCCACCGCGCGCGGATAGTAGTCGTCTTTGCGTGAGAAGGTGAGCAGGCGGCGAACCAGCCCGCGCGCGCGCTCCGAGGCATCGAGGATGTGGCCGAGGTAGGTGCGCCCGACGTCGTGCCTGGCCACGGTGTTCTCGAGCATGGTACCGAAGCCGATGATGCTGGTGAGCATGTTGCTGAAGTCGTGGGCCAGTCCACCCGCGAGCTTGCCCACCAGATCCATGCGCTGCGCGCGGCTCAACGTGGTCGCCCAACGTCGATGCTCGCTGCGGTCGGTGAGCACGGCGACCGTCCCGCTGCATTCGCCGCGCGCATCGTAGGTCGAGCCAGCGGACACCAAAGCCCAGAGCTCCTCGCCGTCGCTGCGCTGAAAGCACACGTCGAAGAGATCGCGCTTGCCCTGCAGCGGACGCTCGAGTCGTCGCCGCACCTCGAGCTCGTGCCCCCGTGCGACGAATTCGAGCAAGCTCCGGCCGGCCATCTCCGAAGCCTGATAACCGAGCATTTCGGTGACGCGCTCATTGACGAACATCGTGCGGCAGCACTCGTCGAGCAACCACACGCCGTCCCGTGTCTGCTGCACGATGAGGCGATAGCGGTCTTCCATTTGCCGGGAGGCGTGCTCGGCCAGCTTTTCGCGGGTGCAGTCGCGCGCCATCACCGAGGCCACCACCACCTCGTCGTCTCGCCGGATGGGCGCCACGATGCAGGCGTACCAGCGCTGGTTGAACGGGATGCGCACCTCGTAGTAGGCGTTCTCGCCGCGCTCGAAGACCCGCCGCAGGACGTCGGCGACCATGGGGCGGTCGGACGCATCCAAGTAGTCGAACATGGTCCGCTTATTGAGCACGTCCTCCATGCTGAGCCGCGGATCGACGCGGTTGAGGTAGAGGTACATGCCCTCTCGATCGACCAGCATCACATACTCGAAGGGGCTCTCGGCGATCGACTGCCAGAGTTCTTCGGCCCCAAGTCCCGTGTCTGTCACCGCCGACGGAAGCGGTACCTTGACCATCCTGAAACTTTTTCGATTACGACGCTGCTCGTCAAACGAATTCGAGTGCTGGGGGCTCGAGACAGCTCGCGATCGGCGCGTCGTCCGCGGTCCTCGCGGAGCAGCGCGCCGCCTCGCTACGGGCGGTGGCATTCGTGGGCCCGTGCTCTCGCGTGTGGACTCGCGCCGACCTGCGACACGGGGCCGTTTGCCTCGCAGAACGAATTTCGTTCCAACCTGCATCGAAAGAGTGCGCGCCCGCCCGCGGAAACGAAGGGATTGAGCGCGCACGCGGTGCCAACCAGGCATCGCGTTCGGTCCCTGCAAATGCTCCTGCCCTACCCGATCCCCTACCCGATCCCCCACCCGCTGTGTCGCCCGTGCGTCCGGCTTGGCCACTCGGCCACAGGCAGCTCTGATAGTCTTGGCCACGAAGGATGACCGAACTCAGCAGCGCCCTGTGCTCCGTCACCGCCACCCGGCGCGGTCGATACCTGTGGGCAGTTTGGTGGACGGGCGCACCGAGCTATGGGCCCTTTCGTAAACCCGACGCGTCGAATGGCGGGTTCTCCAGCGAAGCGGAGGCCTTCGCAGCGGCGGAGCAGGCGACCGGCCGGCACTTGACTCCGATCGAACCGTATTGGGCCCGCGCGTGGAGCCGCGTCCTGCGTGGCGAGGCTGCTCCGGCCCCGCCCGAGCCGCGAACCTCGCAGCCAGCCAGGTCGTATCCTCCCGGCTCGGCATGGAGCGAGCTCGGCCTCGAGCCCGGTGCTTCGCAGCTCGAGATCAAGCGTGCCTATCGGCGGCGGGCGCTCGAGACGCACCCAGACCGTGGAGGCGACGCGGACTCTTTCGCCAAGGTACAGCGTGCCTACGAACGACTCTCCGCACGCCGTGAAGCAAGGCGCAAACGCGGCTCCTGAGGTCGCCTCCCAGCGGCTCGACCGCGGCCTCCACCACGCCGAGCAAAGGCCGCGGGCCGCGGAACACGTTCGTCGTAGTGCGCGCATCATTCCCATCGTGCGGGAGGTCCGATCGGGCATAGTTAAGGGGAATGCTTTCGAACGATGACTTTGCCCGGGTGTTCCGAGCGCAGGTCGAGGTGCGGCTTGTGGTCGACTCCCACGGACGGGTGCTCGCGGTTAGCGATGGCTACCTCCTGGCACACGGTGTCCGACCGGACGACGTCATCGGACACGATGTCTCGAGCTGCCCTCCCCTGGCCTCGAACCCCGCGGCAGCCGAGCAAGTACGCGGCTTGTTGGACGCGGCGAGGAGAGCGGATCTTCCGCAAACCGTGAGCCTCTCAGCGCCGACTTCGGGCCCGACCGAAGAGGTGCGCACGGTGGAAGCAATCCCCGTGCACGACGAGCACGGCAAGCACTGTCATCAGGTCGTCACCTATCGGCGGCAGCCCCCGTCTTCCTCGGATGCCTCGGATCGCGAGCGCAGGCTCAGCAAGCTCATCGAACACAGCTACGACGCGCTCGCGCTCTTCGACGAGAAAGGCAACACGCTCTACTCGAGCCCATCTTTCCGCAGAAATCTCGGATTCTCTGCGGACACGCCGCCAGACGCCAGCGCCATCTCGTACCTCCACGAAGACGACATCGCAGACTTCGGCGCGAAAGTGCGCGACCTGCATGGGCGTCCCGGCGGGGAGTTCATCACGCGGATCCGTGTGCGCAATCCGACGGGCGGACACCGAGTGCTCGAGGTGCGCAATCGCAATCTGCTCGACGACAGCGACGTCGCGGCGGTCGTGTCGCACTCCCGGGACGTCACCGAAGACGTGCAGCTCCAGGAGCAATTGAAGTGGGCCAATGAACGCATCTCGTTGGCCCTCGCCTCGGCGCGCGCGTTGAGCTGGGAGGTCGACCTCGCGTCGGGCAAGGGCTTTTACTCCGAGGATTTCTGCCAGTACTTCGGGCTCTCTCCCGAAGCGTTCGCGCAGGAGGGGCCCGTGGCGGCGATCCATCCGAGCTCGCGCGCCGACGTCATTCGCATGGGCCAGCTCAATCGCACGGTGGGAGGAGATTTGCGGGTGGAGTTCCGTGGCTGCGACCGCGACGGCGAGCCCCACTGGTACGCCTCCTTCGGTCGCGCGCAGCAGGACGCGCAAGGCAAATACTCCCGGCTGTTGGGCATCACTTGGGACATCACCGAGCAGCGCCGGCTCCTGGAGGAGCGCGCGGCGCTCGACCAACGGGTGCGCGAGAGTCAGAAGCTCGAGTCCCTAGGCGTGTTGGCAGGTGGCATCGCGCACGACTTCAACAATCTTCTCACGGCCATCCTCGGGCATGCCGGGCTGGCGCGCGGACATTCGCCGGCTTCGCAACAGCACCATCTCTTACAGATCGAGGAGGCCGCTCAGCGCGCCTCGGACCTCTGCCGCCAGATGCTCGCCTATGCGGGCAAGGGCAAGTTCGTATTGGGCGCGACCGACATCAATCGCCTGATCGAAGACACGATGCAGCTGCTCAAGGTCTCCATCAGCAAGAAGGTCCAGCTCTCCGTGGCGCTCGATCGGGGACTGCCGAAGATCATCGGCGACGCTACCCAGCTCAGGCAGGTTCTGATGAACCTGGTCATCAACGCGTCGGAGGCCATTTCGGAAAGCATCGGCGTGATCAGCGTGCGCACCGGGGTCATGGATGTGGACTCCGAGGATCTCGAGGGCTTTTCCCCGGCGCGCATCGAGCCCGGCCGTTACGCCTTCCTGGACGTGGCCGACACGGGCTCCGGCATGTCTGAGGAGACCCGCGCGCGCATCTTCGAGCCGTTCTTCTCCACCAAGTTCACCGGCCGCGGGCTCGGCTTGTCCGCCGTGCTTGGCATCGTCCGAGGCCACCATGGCGCGCTGCGCGTGCAGAGCGCACTGGGCCGAGGCACCTGCTTCACCATGCTGTTGCCGCTGCGAGCCGAGACCGGTGAAGAAACCGTGCCGAGCACCCCAGCGACGTCACCGAATGCCTTCTCCGGCACGGTGCTCCTGGCCGACGACGAGGAAGCAGTACGCGTCGTCACCAAAGAGATGCTCGAGGAGATGAAGTTCAGCGTGGTGATGGTGCGAGATGGCCACGAGGCCATCCGGGCCTATCGCGACCATCGCTCGAGCCTACGGCTCATCGTCATGGACCTGACCATGCCCCGGCTCGACGGCCACGAGGCCCTGCTCGAGATGCAGATGCTGGGAGAACTGCCGGAGGTCATCTTGATGAGTGGCCACTCGGAGCAGGACGTGATGGCTCGCTTCGCGTCGGTACCTGGCGTGCATTTCCTGCAGAAGCCGTTCTCTCCGGAACAGCTCCAGGGCGAGATTTTCAAAGCGCTTAGTCGACGCATCAAGGCCTGATTCGCGGCGTCTCCGCCCAAGCGACGCGTCGACGGTCGTTCAGCCGATGAAGGTGATGGTCCATTCGCGCTCGTCGCCCTTGACCGTCACTTCGACGGTGTCACCCACCTGGCGTCCCATGATCGCCTTGCCGAGCGGCGATGCGGGTGTGACCACGGTAACGAAGCCGTCGCCGTCGGGCATGGTGAGCTCGATGCCAGCGCCGACAGGCGCCAAGAACACGGTGCGTCCGAGGTCACCGTCCTCGATCTCGACCACGTCACCGGTGGTGATGCGCGAGCCCGTCTTGCGTGGGCGAAAGGCCTCGATCACGGCCAGGTCATCGAGCGCTGCATTGGCGCGTCGGCCCTGGGCCTTGGCCAGGTTCGAGAACTCGAGGGCTACCCGCGCGTCGTCGCGCTTCTCGCTGGGAGTCGCGCCGTCGCGAGCCTCCAGGGCGGCCGCTTCCTGCTCGCGCATGGCAACCTGCACCGACTCGCGAATTCGGTTGGCGAGCTGGTCGATCATGAACTGCTTGTCCATGCCCGCCACGGTAGAGCGGAGGCACACGAACGGGCAACTAAGCCACAAATTTGTCGGTCTTTGGTGCTGCCACGGCACTCGGGTCACGCAGCCCTGGGGGGGCCTCTTGCCTGGGCCGGCAAGCTGGTCCACAACGCGACGGTTGCAGCGAGCATCGAACAGTGGGCGAGCGAAGATGGGTGCGGCCCGTCACGGCCAGGCATCGCACCGGCCCACGAGGAGCGGCACGCGGTACCTCCTCGTGGCGGTCGCGCAGGTGCTGCTGGGGCTCGCCTGTACGGAACCTCACTTCACGAACGAAGACGGGGGAACCGACGCGGCCGGCGGCGATGGGTCGCACGCCCCCATGGAGCAGGAAGCCGGGCCCGCAGACGTCGCGGGTGATGGCGATGGCGATGGCGACGCGCCTGGGGATGCATCTCAAGTGACGGAGCGCACCGACGGGGGAATAGCGGCGACGCCCAGCCTGTGCGGCACGCCCGCCGCGGCTAGCTCACTTGGCCAGGACTGCGCGGGAGTCGTGGAGTGCGGCAACGCTCACGAGTGCGACGTCACGAAGGACCATTGCTGCCTGGTGTTCGGTGGCTTCGGTGATGCTTGCGGCTCGAGTCCATGCGAGAACAACTGGCCGGTGCTGTGCGACGGTCCCGAGGATTGTCAGCAGGGCCAATCCTGTTGTTTCCAGGGCGGCCCCACTTCGTGTCAGAGCGTGTGCGACGCGGACAAGGTGCTGTGCCATCAGGACAGCGCGTGCCCCAGCGGCAAGTGCGTGAAGGGTCGCCCCGACCTGCAGTTCGGGGTGCTATGGGCCTACTGGGGCTTCTGCGCGCCATAAACAGGACGCTGACTTGGTCCGCGTCCTGCTAGTCGACCAACGAGCCGCAGGTGAGGTTCATGATGGCGCCCGTCAGTGCGCCCGCGTGATCGGAGGCGGCGAACAAGGCTGCGTGAGCGACCTCGTCGAGCGTTGGGAAGCGGCCGAGCAGCGTCCCCGCGCTGGCGCGTGCTGCCAACATCGCCTCGGGCGTCAAGCCATGCGGCTCGGCGGCGCGGCGAAACACCTCCCTGGCGTAGGAGCTCGCGAGCGCCTCGGGGATGGCGTCCGGACGCAGGCACACTGCACGGATCCCACTCGGCCCAAGCTCACCGGCAAGGATGCGCGTAAACGCTTCGATGCCCGCGCAGGTCACGCCGTAGCCCAGAAAGCCGCTGCCACTCATGCGCGAACCGGGCGTGGAGAGCGTGAGGATCACGCCCGAATGCTGCCTCGCCATGACCTTGGCCACGGCTCGGGCGGTGATGAAATTGCTGCGCATGAACGTCGTGACGGGTTCGGCGAAGTCCTCGTAGGAGAGGCTCAAGAAGCTCGGCCCCTGCAGGTGCATGAAGCCCGTCGCGTTCAAGGTCACGTCGATACGACCGCCCTGCTCGACCACGGCGTCCACGTGGGCCTGCACGGCGCGCTCGTCCAGCGCGTCGACTTGGGAGAAGCTGACGCACCCACCGGCCTCGCGGATGCCGTGCGCCGTCGCCTCCAGCTTGGAGAGCGTGCGACCCGCCAGGTGCACTTGGGCTCCCTCCCGAGCGAACACGCGGGCCACGGCACTCCCGATGGCGCCGCCCGCGCCGTAGATCACCGCGTGCTTGTTTTTTAGCCACATGGCTCCTTCTTTCTGATGGAGGGTAGGGACGAGCACGAGCACGACTACGTTGAGGTTGACGTAAGGTTGACGTTGACGTTGTCCTAACGCTGTCCTTGACGGCGACGGCGACGTGAACCTAGCCGTCCCACGTCCGCGACGTCCGCCCCGCTCACGCATTCCCCCGCAGCAACATCCCCACCAACTGATCAAGTCCCCTTGTCCACCCCTCCCGATGCTCATGAACAGTGGCCTCGCTCGGCAGCGCACACTGGACGAGGGTGAGCTCCGACTCCTGGTCTGAAAGCGCGCGGATCTCCACGCTCACCAGACTGGCCTGCCCCTGTGTGGCTTCGGAGATCCAGCTGAACTCGATGCGCCTGGGCGGCTCCAGCAGCAGATACTGGCCGTGGTGGGGATACGCCTTGCCGTCCGCAAACATCTCGATCCTGAAGGTTCCACCGACGCGCACGTCTAGGCGCGCCTCGGTGCGACAGCCCGGCATGGGCAACATCCACTGCACGAGTAGCTCGGGAGAAGTGAAGGCCTCGTAGAGCTCCTCGGCGGACGCGGAGAACCTGCGGACGATGCGGAGCTCGTGACTCATCGTCGCTTGCCCTTGCGCTTGGCCAGCAGCACCTCGAGTGCATCCAAGCGTCCTTCCCAAAAGCCGCGATAGAACTCGAGCCACGTCACCGCGTCCGAGAGCGGCTCCGCCCGTAGCGAGATGTGGTGCGTGCGACCTTCCACGCGGCGCCGAATCAGCTGCGCGCCCTCGAGCACCTTGAGGTGCTTGGACACGGCGTTGAGCGACATCTCGTAGGGGTCGGCCAGGTCGCCCACCGAGAGCTCCCCCAACGACAAACGACGCAGGATGTCCCGGCGCGTGGGGTCGGCGAGCGCGGTGAACGTGGCATCGAGTCGCACGACTTGTTCAACCATTTGGTTGAATATATGGCACCCCGGTCTGGCCGGCAAGGGCTTCGAGGAACGCCGCGGCCCTCCTACTTGCCGCTCGCCAGCTGCTGGACCGCTGGGCAAGCCTTGTGTGCCACGGGCCGGTAACCGAGCTGCATCGCCAGACCGCAGCCGAGATACTGCACGGCGTAGTTCTTCGGATAGCGCGCGCAGAGCGGCTCCATGAGCTTGAGCGCTCCGAAGCTATCGCCGGCCGCGGTGAGCTTGGCGGCCTCTTTGTAGACGTCGCGATCCGCCGGCTCCACGTCGCGCAACACCTCGGCCTCGTCGCCCTGCACGAGGAACGCGTGCTGGGGCGGTGCCTCGGGCGCAGGCGTCGTAAGCGCGGGCGCCGAAGAGCCAGAGCTGGCGAGCGCGCTTGCCGGGACGGCTTCGGGAGGAGCCGGCTTGATCATGGCGAGCAACTCATCGCGAGCCGCGGGGGCAAAGCCCGCCGACGCACTGCCCTCCAGGTACGCCAAGAGCTCCTCGTGCTTGCCCGCGTATTGGAAGCGATCGCGCAAGCTAGCTGCCACGAGACCGTGGTTGGCCTCGTCGAAGCTCTGCATGTGCTCGTCGTAGGCCGGGTTCAACAAGGACTCTTTGCTGTCCACGTGCATCGCTCCCAACGTGTGGCCCCACTCGTGGAGGAACACGCAGAGCCGCTTGTGCGTCTTTCGATGCTGATAGATCTCGTCGCGCCGCGCCGACGTGAACGACGCGAAGGCACGATCGATGGCTGCGCGCTCCGCCAGGTCCGACACATCCCGCAGCACGAAATGATGACTCATGACGCGCGCCATGCCGAGGAGGTCGAAGGACGAGGTAAAGCTGGGCAACGCGCCCATCATACCGACGACCCAGTCACCATCCTCGCCTGGGTCGGTCTTCACCAGTTCGTTCACACAGTCCTGCAGACGCTCGGGGTTGCAGGCGGGGGACCACTCGGTGATCAACGCGACCTCGAAGCGCACGCCGAAATTGGAGCCGACGATGTCATTGGCCTGATCCACCAGGGAGCGTAGCGGCGTCTGGAAGTCCGTGTGCTGCTGGCGGTACTCCTTGGAGACGTAGAAGCGAATCCGACCGTGCTTGAGAGCACTGCTCGGCAGAGCGACGCCGGGTGCCTTGCGCAGCTTGGCGCCTTCGGCCTCCCTGGCCCGCTTGCGCCGCTCCACGATGGCTTGGGTGATGCGGTGGTCGTAGAAGCAGGCCGCGAGCTGACTCCCGAGGCCGATCAGGAGGGCAGTGGCGAGCCATCGGGGCAGCAGGCGAAACAACGGCATGCCGCTGCCTGACCCGACGAAGAGCGTGAAGCAAGGGTGAAGGCCGGGCCGCGCGAGGCCCCACTTCCCGTGACTCGAGCAACGTTCTGCCCCGCCGCGAGGACCCGTGTGTTGGCTGGGTCTGAGAGCTGAAATACGAGCGATGTGCGCGCACGTGGTCGCCGTGCTCTCCGCAGCCGACCTTTTCCGCGCGTGCAGACCGCTTGCGACCCGTTTGTTCTAGGAGCGCGCTTACGAAAGCTCGGATTGGTCGCAGGGGTGCTTGCTTTGAGCGGCTCGGAGTTGGGAACATTAAGCATCTTGGTTTCGCAGTCTTCGCCGTTGCGTTTGGTCCTCGGTTTGGCAGTCCTGGCAGGGCTGGTTCCATCCGCGGGCTGCGGGCGCATCGGCGTGAAGCTGCTGGACCTGCCCGCCACGGCGAGTGACGCCGGTCCAACGGGCGATGGAGACGCGAACCCCACGGGCGAAGCGGGCATCGACGGCGGTGGCGACGGCGACGGCGGGATGGTCGACTCCTGCGCCTCCGACCGCGATGGCGACGGCACTGCAGACTGCAACGACGCGTGCCCCGACGACGCCGAAAAGATGGCCGCTGGCGGTTGTGGCTGCGGCATGAGCGACACCGACACCGACGGCGACGGGATGCCCGATTGCGTCGACGACTGCGGAGGCAGCAACGACGCCGACTACATGCCCGACATCAGCTGCGGCGTGGGCTACTGCCAGATGAACAACACACCCTCGACCTGCGCCGATGGCGGCGTGGAGACGGCCTGCGTGGCGGGCAATCCCCTCACCGGAACCGACACCACCTGCAACGGCGTGGACGACAACTGCGATGGCGTCGCGGACGAAGGCTACGTGCCGGTGACCCAGTGCGGCTTGGGCTACTGCAGGACCACCAGCACCCCCTCGAGCTGCAACGCCGGCGTGGAGACGCCTTGCCAACCGGGCGCACCTCTGTCGAGCACCGACGCCACGGCCGACGGGGTGGACGACAACTGCGACGGCGCCATCGACAACAACGCGTGTAACCCGCACAGCGAGACGCTCACTGCAGGCGTGCACGCGCTGGCGCAGGGCGCCTGCACCACGATCACCGTGAAGCTCTGGGGTGCCGGCGGCTGCTCGGGCAAGAAGGGCGGCAACTGGGGCGCCAACATCAAGGGCGGCACCGGCGGCGCGGGCGGCTACGCGCAACACAGCATCACCGTGAGCGCCGGACAGGCAGTCAGCGTGATCGTGGGCCGCGGCGGCCAGCAATGCGGTGAAACCGCGGGCCCCCCGAGCGACACGTACAAGGGCGGCAAGGGCGCCACCAGCAGCGGCGGCTCGGGCAACGCAGGCGGCGATGGGTCCGTCATGGGCGGCGCCGGTGGCAAGGGCGCGGGCGGCAACGGCGGCAATGGCTCCTTCGGCGGTGGCGGCGGTGCCGCCGGCTCCGAGGCGTACTCGAGCTACGGCAGCGGCGGCGAGGGCGGCGGCGCCACCGTGCTCCTCGTGAACGGTACCCGCGTGGCGAGCGCGGGCGGCGGCGGCGGCGGTGGCGGCGCGGGCGCCGACTTCACCACCGCTGGCAAGTCGGGCGGCAACGCGGGCGCGGGCTGCAGCGCGGCAGGCGCGGCTGGCACGGCTGGCATCGCCGGCGGTGGCGGCGGCGCAGGCGGTGGCGGCGTCTGCGAAGGAACCACCACCCAGGCCGGAAGCGGCCGCACCCCTGCGAATCCGGGCGGCGACGCCCTGCCCACCGACACGGCCACGGGCGGAAACAATGACGGCGACTGCAAACCCGGCGGCACCGGGTACGCGATCGTCACCTACGGTCCGTAGGCCTCCGTTTCCCGTGGGTGCTTGACGCTCCCCGCCGCCTTGCCGATTCTTGGGCCCATGGATCAGACGGAGGCCGATCGCGCGCTCGCCATCATTCGGCAAGTCGTCGACCATACACGCGACGACCTGGTGGCACAGAACTGGGGCCTGCTGTGGATAATCCACGCATTCACCAATTTCACGGCGTTCCTGGTCAATGGCTTTTGGGTCGAGCCTGGCGGGTTCCCGGCGCGTTTCTATCTGCTGCCGCTCGGTGTCTCCGCCTTCGTGAACGTGGTGGCCATCCTCCTGCTGCTCCCACGAGACCGCGGGGCCCGCAGCTTCGTGGAGGCGCAGATGAACGGCATCTGGCTCTCCTTCATCGGCGTGACCGCGCTGGCTGCCCTCGCCATCGACACGGCAGGCCTGCCGCCGAGCGCCTTCTTCTTCGTGATCACCAGCGGTAGCGCCACCGGCTTTGCAGCCATGGGCGTGGTCTTCCAACGTCGCTACTTCGCGGCCACGGCGGCGTTTTGCATCGTGTTGCTGTTGGGCGGCCCGCTGGCCGCACAGCGCTGGACGGCGCTCGGCGCGGTGTGGTGGAGCGTGCTCTTCGGTGTCGGGCTCTCCATGCATCGAGCGCGCGCCGCGCGCCGCCAGAGCCCCGAGATCGCGAGGATCCTGTGAGCGAGCGGGTGACCCCGAGCCTGCCCTTCGATCCGGAGACCGTCTGGGAGGAAGCCGTCTGCGTGAACCTGCGCATGCACCCGGACGCGCTGCGCCCGCTGGTGCCGCCCGCCTTCGAGCTCGACCTCCACCAGGGTCATGCGTTCGTTTCCCTCACCGCCTCGCGTCTGAAGAACTTCGGCGTGGTGGGCGTGCCCAATGCGCTGCGCACCAACTTCTACCAGGCCACCTACCGCGCCCACGTGCGCTACGTGGACTACGCGGGCCGCACGCGCCGGGGCTGTTACATGGTCCGCAGTGACACCAATTCGGAGGCCATGAGCATGGCCGCCAACGCGCTTCCCGAGTTCCGCGCCCATCACTGCAGCACCTATCCCATCGTGATGGCCCGCCACCAGGGCAACCTGGTGCTCACCGTGGACTCGGGTCAGGACGCAGCGGGCAAGGTCGTGTTGGTGCTCGACACCGAGCACTGCCACCAGGAGATGCCGGCGGGCTCCGTGTTCACGAGCCTCGCCCAGGCGCGCGCGCTGCTCGTGGACTTCGACGAGTCCTACGCGCACGACGCCGACAGCGATGAGATCTTGGTACTCCGCATCGAGCGTGGCGAGTGGAAGATCAAGGTCGTCAGCGTCGTGGACAGCTATTTGGGGTTCGTGTCCCGCGGACCCTTGGGCCAGCGCGCCGACACCGTGCTCGACAGCGTGTTCTATTTCCGCGAGGTCCCCTACCGCTGGCTGCCGCTGATCCGCGAGAAACGCCGCGCAGACTCCTGCCAAGGATAGGCCGCTCCAGGCAGCCCCAGCACCGCATAGAGATCGCGCATTCCCGACAAGGTGACGCCGACCCCCATGCAGGTCAGCGCTCCCAGCAGCAGCGGCGCGGGCGCCTCTTGCGGGGCTGCGAGCGCGCTCGGAAGCGACCACCAACCGAGCACGCCCGGGAGCAGCTGCCCGAGCATGGCGCCGTACACGATGGCCATCACGGCGTGGGTGACGCGCTCGCCCTTGGCCACTCCCTCGGGCTCACGCGCATCCACCTCCACCACGAAGTCGGCCAGCGTGACCACGATCTCGAAGGCCAACAGCGCCAGCAGCAGTCCCGCATAGGCTCCGTGGAACGAGAACCTCGGCAAGCCCACGAAGATGGCTCCGTACACGAAATCGCGCAGCGCATGCAGGAGGAGTTCCGTCCGGGTCTGCGGCATCCGCGCGCACAGGCGAGCCTTGTATTCGTGATAGTAGGCCGTGTCGAAGGCACCTATCGCGCCCTGCAGAGCCAACAGCCACCACACCGCCGTCATGCTCGCTCCAGCGCGCGCACGAGCCCTCGATAGCGCAGCAGCAGGCCCACCAGGGGCGCCTCGATGCACACGTCGACCCGCGCCTGGTCGCCCTCGGCGCGCGCCGAGCCCGATACACGCGGGCTGCACCAGCGCGGCAAGGGCAGACGGCGGGTCCACAGCTGCAGGCGCACGCCCGTGAGCTGCAGCTCGAGGCCGTCGCTCAGGGGCCGGAGCTCGAAGCACAGGGCCACCGGCCCGTAGGTCTCGATCAAGCGGCCGGACTCGCCGAACTGCTTGGAGATCAACGATACGCTGCCGAATCGACGGCGCCAGACCTGGAGCGTCCCCTCGCCGTCGAGGCAAAGCGCGACCGCGGTGGCAGGCGAGGCCGGCGGCATGCGCAGCAGCCAACCGAGCAGACGACCGAGCCAGGAGCGACTGCGCAGCACTTCGAGGGTGCCCTGGGAGGTGGCACCCTGCGAGTGAACCCGACGGACGCAGTCCGGAATGCCGCCCCAACCCGCCCCGAGGAGCTCGGCGTAGAGCCCGGCGTGGGGCTGCGCCCGCGGGGCGAGCGACGTGGTGGCCTCCTGGATCTGCACCTCGGAAGCCTACCCTTTCCTCGCATTTTCGGGACCTAGGAGCCGCTCGACGGCCATGCACACCTCACCGTACAGGGCGCTCTAGCCACTCTCGGCGCATTCCGGTGAGCCGCTCAACAACCCACCAGGTCGCTGGCGGCGCCCACCATGTTGCAGCTTTGTAAAGACGCCCCTTTTGACCACGGGTGTCCTTACAATCGAGGCGTGCTGCTGATTGCACCGACGCCCGAAGTCCGTACGGATTCGGCTCCTGACACCCGAGGGCCCCTGCTTGGCCACTAGCCTCCAGCTCGCACAAGGGGATGACTGGTTGATTGGCCGGGTCGTACTGGGACGCTACCGCATCGTGCGCGAGCTCGCGCGCGGCGGCATGGGCGTGGTGTACCTGGCGCGCGCCGAGGGCGCCGGTGGCTTCATGAAGCCGGTGGTCATCAAGCTCGTGCTGCCGCAACACGCAGAGGACGCCCGTTTCCTGGGAATGTTCGTGCGCGAGGCTCAGATTCTCTCGGATCTTCGCCATCCCAACATCGTGGGCGTCTTGGACTTCGGCCAAGAGGGCGAAGCCTACGTGATGGTGCTCGAGTACATCAACGGCTACCACCTGGGTCAGTGGCGCAAGTTCCTGCAGCGGAAGCAGCGCCAGGCACCGGCGGACGTGGTAATGCTGTGGGCAATCGACGTGCTCGAGGCGCTGCACAAGGCCCACGGCATGCGCCACCCTGACGGAACGTCGATGCACATCGTGCACCGCGACGTGTCGCCTTCGAACATTCTGCTGGACGAGGACGGGCGCGCGCGCCTGGTCGACTTCGGCGTGGCGCGCATGCGCGGCAGCAACGTCGACTATCAGACCCAGATTCAAAGCTTCGTGGGCAAGTTCTCCTATGGCGCGCCCGAGCTCCTACTGGGCGTCGATGCATCGCCCCAGAGCGACCTCTACTCGTGCGCGGTGGTGCTGCACGAGATGCTGCTCGGCAAGAACACGTTCCTCGGTGCCGAGGATGCGCTGACGCTGGCGCGCGTCTCGACGCACACGGCCGAGCGCATCGAACCGTTGCTGGCCGATGCTCCACCTGGACTCGACGCGGTGTTGCAAAAGGCGCTGAGCAAGCAGCCCGAGACGCGCTACGGGAGCGCCTGGGAGTTTGCGTCGGCCTTGCGCGGCCTCTTGCCGAGGCGCGAGGAGGAAGTGCGCGCGCGCATCGTGGTCATGCTGAGGAGCGACTTCGGCGCTGAGCTCGCCAAGACGCTCGGCGTCGAATCGTTGGCCGAGCGCGACCAGGCCTGGCGCCATTTCTCCCTGGAAGCCGAGAGCACCAACGAGCGCACCATCATGTTGGAGCTCGAAGGGATCGACGCGCAGGGCGCAGCCGTCCAGGAAAACACCGACGACTCCCATATTCGCAGCAGCCAGATGGGTCGGCGACCGCGCCAGGTGACGCTGCGCAATCAGGCGGCCGTCACCACGTACCGAGGTCCCGCCACCACCACGGGTCGCCTGCCGATTCCCGAGCCGCCTCGCCCTTCTTCAACTCAGGGCCAGGCGCAAGCAGCCGCTCCGCAGCCCTCCGCGGGCAATCCGCTCGGTTGGATCATCCCGGTGGTCGTCGTGACGATCCTGGTGGCGGTGGCGCTCTGGGTCACGCTGCGGCCCATGCAAGAGGCGCCTCAGGCGCAACGCCTGATTCGCATCGAGTCCCAGCCCGACCCCATGGCGCTCGCGCGCGAGAAGGCAGCGCTCGAGAACGCTCGTCTCGAAGCCCAGGCGGCCCAGCGCGCCAGCATTCTCAGCGCCCACCAGGGAGAGATCGACGGCTGCTTCGCGCGCAAGGGCAAGCTCAAGGGCAAGCAGGTCATCAGCGAAACCGAGCTCGACTTCGAGGTGAGCGCGAGCGGCGCAGTCACGAACGTGGAGGTCGCGCAGCCCGAGCTGTCCAAGACGCCACTGGCGCGCTGCCTGCGGGCCATCGGTCTGAGCTTGCGCTTCCCGGCCGGATCGGAGCAGAGCTTCTCTCTGTCGGCCCATTCCTCGAGCGCGCCAGCGACCGAGAGCATCAAGTAGCGACGCGCCGCAGCGCCACCTCACTCGACTGGCCCGGATGTTGCCGCTCGAGGAGCATGCTCAGTGAAGTCCTGCGAAACACCGAGTGGCGCGAGTTCGGCGACTTCGTTTCGCCTGCAATTCTCAAGGTCATGCCGGCCTCGTCGGCGTGGCGCGTGGCCAATGTCCTGCGCCGCCATCGGCAGGACCGCACCATGCGTCAAACTGCCACGCACGAGCGTCGCGCACTGCTGGAACAGGCGGGTATAGCGGTCGAGCTGGATGGGGTAGGCGACGTGCGCCGGGTGGCTCGGGACGTGGCCTTCACGCGTCCTGCCGAGCGCGCTCGGCGCGTGGCGGAGCTGTACTTTCAGCAGCTCTTCCAGGGCGACGTGACGTTTCTCGATCTCCGAACGCGCACCTTCAGCGAGCACGACGGCCATCTCAGCTGGCAACCCGCGCCCTGGATGTGGCGCTGGGACGCCGCCTTCATCGAGCCCCTGCGCGACATCTACCGCGGTTTCTATGGCGAGGACGAGGCCCTGTTCCAACGTGGTCTAGAGCAGCTCTCGCTGACACCGGCCCAGGCCATCTTTCGCAAGCACTTCGGTGGCGAGCAACAACGCGTCACGTTCCACACCCGTCACTTCGTCTCCACGTTCCACGACGTGTTCCTGTGCTGTCGTGCCCACCACATCACGCTCTCCCCTTCGTTCCTGCCGCTCGGCCTGTACCTGGCGACGCTCTACGAACACCTCGAGCGCCTCGGTGTGGAGGTCGACGTGCGCATGGCTTTTCAACGTGTGGTCCGTCCCCGCTCGAACTGACGAGACGGTCGTCTCGCCTGGCGAGGCCCCAACTCGGGCCCGAGAGGATCACGGCTCGCAACGTGCTGACCGCCAGGGGTGATGAGGGCCCAAACGTCGGCTTCCCCACTGGCACCTGGGTTGCTCCCGCGGGCTACGGCAGGCAAGCTTCCTCGACATGTCGACAGGACACCTGAGGCTGGCCGCGCTCCTGGTCTGCGCGTCGCAAAGCGCCGCAGCGAGTCCACCTGCGACTTCCAAGCTCACTGGCGCTCCGCTCGGGACACGCGCGCGCTGTGAAGCGTATTCAGGCCTTCCCGGGGGCTTCCGTGAGCGGGTCGATGCCGGCATGGTGCGCATCGCCGGAGGCACCATCGTGCTCGGCTCGAACCATGGATACGACGACGAACGCCCGCGCGGCGGGGCCGTGCGTGTGGCCCCCTTCTGGATCGATCGCACCGAGGTGACCAACGCGCAGTTCGCCGCCTTCGTCGACGCCACCGGCTACCGCACCCAAGCCGAACACGAGGGCGGCTCGGCCGTGTTCACCATGCCGCCCCCGCAGGGCCAGCAGACCCCGGAGCGCCCCTACGCCTGGTGGAGCTACGTGAGCGGCGCCAACTGGCGGCAACCCCGTGGCCCTGGCAGCGATCTGCGCGGACGCGCGAACCACCCGGTGGTCCACGTCAGCTACGCGGACGCGCTCGCCTACGCGCGCTGGCTCGGCCACAGCTTGCCCAGCGAAGCGCAGTGGGAATTCGCGGCCAAGGCCAACCGCAGCTCACAAACGCTGCACCACGAACCGCGCGACAAGCACGGCGTACCGGTCGCGAATTTTGGCAGGGCGAGTTTCCGCGCGAGGACAGCGGCCAGGACGGCTTTCACTTGAGCGCGCCCGTGGGGTGCTACCCGAGCAATCCGTTCGGCCTCTTCGATACCCTGGGAAATGTGTGGGAGTGGACCCAGGACCTCTACAGCGAGTCCCACGACCAACCCGCAGGACAAGCCCCAGCGAGCTGCTCGGACCCGAGCTCGAACGAGTCCCTGGTGATCAAGGGCGGATCCTTCCTGTGTTCCAAGAACTTCTGCGCTCGTTATCGAGTCACCGCGCGCCATCCCCAGGAGGCCAACCTACCCACCATGCACCTCGGTTTCCGCACGGTGCGATCGATCGAGTAGCGCGGCTCGTCCCGGCGCTCAGCCCCAGCGCTGCGTGAGGCGCCAGGCGATGCGATGCCCTTCCACGGCGCGCCAGGCGGCCAGCACCTCGGGCCGTGCCGCGCGCGCGCGCTCCGGGGAGATGGCCTCCAGGCAGTCCGCTCGACGCTCGAGAGCCAGAGCGAACAGCACGCCATTGCCGTGACGACAGGCGAGCTCCGCGGCGCGCTCGAGCTGCGCGATCGCGCGCCCGTGGTCACCGCGCAAGCGCTGGCACTCGGCCGAGAGCAACCAGCGACGTGGCGCGAAGGTGGTGGGGCTCGAGGCCTCCCAATGCGTGAGGAGCTTGAGCGCCCGCGCGCGCAGCAGGTGGTCGCGCGCGCGCTCGAGGGGACCGACTCGGCTGCGCTGCGCCGAGGTGAGCGCGGCGTAGAAGAGATGCTCGGCCTCGAGGGGCAGCGCGAAGCTGGCGCTGCGATGCTGGTCGGCGCGCGCGAAGGTCGCCGCCGCGAGATCGAAGGCGTGGTCGAAGTACAGAGCGATGCCCTGATTCACGCCGTGATAGTAGTGAACGGCAGCCGGAGATCGGCGCGCCTGATGGTCGAAGGCGACGTTGCTGCTGTGCACGAAGTCCTCGGACTTTCGTGTCCCGTCGCGCTCCTGCAGGTGGCCGAAGCTCCGCACAGGGATGCGCAGGTTTTCGCTGAGCCAGGTGAGTCCGACATCCGCGATCAGGTCGCTCAGGTGTTCGAGCTGCGCCACGTCGGCGAACGAGCGTCCTTGCAGCAGGATGTTGAGTGAAATGTTCGAGGCCACGAACGCCACGTGGATGCGGTCGCCCGCCTCGAGCGCCCGCCGCATGGCCCGCTCGAGCAACGCGCGCGCCTCGGGCAAGGGCGCGACCCAGGGTACGATGAACGCGCCGCACAGCATGTCCACGTAGGAGCCGATCAACGTGTCACCCACGCGCTCCGACAGTGCGAGCGCAGCATCCCCGCAGCGCCGCGCGACATGCCTGAAGCCCAGGCCCCCACCGAGCGCCATGCCGAGCCCAGCCACGCCGTAGGCCGAAGCACTGGTCACGCCATGCCGCAGCGACAGCTCCACGATGCGCAACATCGCGAGCGCACCCACCGCGCTCTGACCGGTGGTAAAGGCCGGGGGAGCCAGGCTCAACAGCAGCTCCTGAGCCTGCAAAATCCGCGGATCCCGACAGAGCTCGCGGGCGGCGATGTCGCCGCCACACCAGAGCCGACTACGTGCGAGGTCCCCCATGGCGGCCACGAGGTGATGCGGCTGCGGCCGGCTCGGCAGCTCGATGTCCAGCTCGGCGAGCCCGCGCAGCGCCGTGGCCATCGCCTCCGCATGGGCGCCTTCGTACATCTCGAGCCACACCCGGGTGCTGTGGACCGACGCGCGATCGAGCGGGGTCTGCACGCTGGCCAGCAAGAGCTCGTAGTGCTCGTTGGATCGCTCCAGGGCGTGGCTCAGCGCCCAGCTCGTCATCAGCTCGCGATGCAGCTCACGCGCTCGCTCGTAGTCGCTCGCGAAGGGCGTGGAGCCGAGCAGCGCGAGCGCCGACTCCGCGTGCTCGATGGCCTGGGCAAAAGCGCCGGCGCGGCGCAGCTTGAGCGCTGCCTCGGTGGACACATCGACGGCCAACGCGCGGTCGGCCGGCTCCCCTTGCTTGTAGCCGGCGCGTAGGTAGCGCGCGATGCGGGGCAGTTCCACGGCCCGTGCCTGGCCGGAGAGGGTCTCGTGGAGCGCGCGGCCCAGGCGCAACAACAGGGACTCGATCCACGTGGCCGGGGTGGCGCCCGCTTGAAGCGACTCGAGACACGCTTCCCGTACGCGATCGTGATAGGGCTCGATACAGCGCAGCCCATGCGAGACGCTGGCCTGCAAGAGGTGCTGAACGCACAACACCTGCGTGGCCTGTTGGCAGGTGGCCACCGGCAGGTTCGCGGCCCGCGCGAGGGCGGCCAGCGGCAACGGCGCACGCGCCACGGCCACCAGCTCCACCAGCGCCTTGGCGGCCGGGTCGAGCGCGTGGATGCGTGCACGCAGCGAGTCGAGCAGCCGCACGCGCTCGCTGGGCTGCCGCAGGTGTTCGTAGCGGCACAGCTCGAGCACATGCAGCGGATGGCCCTCTCCTTCGAGGCTCAAGGCCCGCGCCCGCTCGGGACGACCCGCCTCCGCTAGCACCAGGCGCGCCAGCGCTTCGGCAGACGATTCGGAGAGCGGCCCCAGCGCGAGGTGGCGATGACTCACGCCCGCTTCCGCGCCCAACGCGAGGTTCGCGGAGCGCGTGGTGCACAGCAGCGCGATGCGCCCGAGCCCTGCGCTCAAGACGGCCACGAACAACGACAGACTCTCGGCGTCCGCCCAGTGCAGGTCGTCCACCGCGAGCAAGATGGATCGACTCGAACACGCCTCGCGCAAGAGCTCGATCAAGCCGCCGCGAGCACGCCGCTCGACCTCGGTCGGCCAGCCGGAGCGCACGTGATCGCGACAATGCGCGTCGATCAGCGGCACCCGCCGCAACACCGGGAACACCTGGCCCAAGGCCTGCAGATCGTAGAGCTCGTGTCGATCGTCCGGCAGCAGCTTGGCCCGCTCCGAATCGTGCAGGCCGAGCAGGTGATCGCTCAGCGCGTCCATCAGGTTGTCCCAGGCCTTGTAGGGAACGCTTTCCTGTTCATAACAACGCCCCCGCAGCACCAGCACCTGGGGATGGCGCGCGACATGCTCCTCGACGGCGTGCTGCATCAGGGCTGTCTTGCCGATGCCGGGCACGCCCGAGATGGTCACCCAACGGGCCGACTCGAAGCTCGGCTCCAGCGCCTCGCGCAGGAGCCCGAGGTCCCCATCACGCCCCACGAGGGGCAAGCGCGCGCTGCTCGCGTCATCGACGCTGCCACCCCCGAGCACCTGCACGATGTGGCCGGGGCTAGGCCGTTCGTCGGGTGCGCTCTGCAACAGCGCGAGGCTCAGCGCCAGGAGATCAGTGGGGATGCCCTCGCTCGCCACCTCGGGCGGCGGTCCGAACTGCTTGGCCCGCAGCACCTCGTCCGCGGCGCCCGCGAAGGGTACGCGCCCCGTGAGTGCCTCGAAGAGCAGCGCGCCAAAGGCGTACCAGTCCGCAGCCGGAGAAGCGACCGCCAGGGTTGCTTGTTCCGGCGCCATGTAGGCGAGCGTGCCCGCAATGCGCTCGTCGGAGCGCTGACGATGACCGAGCTCCGCGCTGATGCCGAAGTCGAGCAGCACCACGCGCCCCTGTTGATCGACCATCACGTTCGACGGCTTGACGTCGCAGTGCACGCGCCCGGCCCGGTGGAGCGCCGTCAGCGCCTGCGCCAACTGCAGCAAGCACGCGCGCAAGGGCTTCTCGCGGAGCCGGCGGCCGCTCGGTGCCTCCTGCTGCGCAACGACCTCCAGATCGAGTGTGGGATGGTCGCGCTCGAACGCCTCCGAGCGCTTCTCGCTCGAGCCGTCGGCGCGATGGGACACGTAGGCGAGCAGCGGCTTGCCCCGCACCAGCTCCATGGTGAAGAACCAGCGGTCGCCGTCGCGATGGAGCTCGCCTAGACGCACGAGATTCGGGTGCTGTACATCGGCGACCGCCCGGAATTCCCGCTTGAGCTTGTAGAGCTCGTCACCGCTGAAGCGCCGAAAGGTCTTGAGCGCCAGGCGCGCGCCCCCGTCGAGATCCTGCGCCTCGTAGACCGCGCCCATCCCGCCTTCGCCGAGCTTCTCGCGCAGCTCGAACCGCCCACCGAGAACCTGACCCGTCGAAGGCTCCTGCACTGACGGCCGAGTCTACCCGACCTCGAGGTGTCCGCATCAAGGGGTGAAACGCAGCAGCAAGCAGGCTTGCCCCGAGCCAGACCGCGGCGCGGCTAGGCCAACCCAGAGACCCGGATCGGCGACCCCTTGGCGAGCAACACCGAGCGCGGCTCCGTGCGGGCCAAATCGGCCCAATCGGGCCCGTATACCGCGCCAAACTCCCAATCGAGCTGCCAGCGCTGCAGCTGGTAGACCGCCCAGACCTCGTGGCGCACTTCGTAGCGCGTGAGTTCGCCCGAGCGCGAGCGGCCGTAGCCCCAGCTGTGTTCTTTGAAGAAGTGGGCCTGGCTGCTCTCCGCCGGAATGGTCTCCACGTTGCGGGCGCTGAGCGCGAGCCGCTGCGTGCGGCCCCTGGCCTGGAGCACGTGCTCCACGTGCCAAACGTCGTCCGAGAGGCGCACCGAGCTGCGCATGGGCACGGCGGCGTAGGGCTCGTTGTAGAGGCTGCGCGCGAGCCAGGCCACCAGGCGCTTGGGCACGAATTCGCGGATGAAGCACACCCCGCGCCGGTCGCCCTCACGCACGTAGAAGCGCAGGTTGATCTCGGGAAAGCTGCGGTAGCCGGGCCAGGAAACGCCGAGCACCCGCGTGTGCAGGAAGTCGAATGCCACCAAGCTCACGAAGGCCTCTCCGTCCACCACGTCGAGCGAGAGTCCGGGCGGCAGAAAGGGCTCGAGACGGGCGGGATCGACCGCGTAGTTGACCAGGCACAGATGACGCCATTCGGCCGTGAGGAAGGACCAACGCGACTGGCTCAGGGGAGGGGCGACCAGCAGGGCTTCGCTCATGGGCCATGCCTAGGGTCAGGCCCGCAGCAAGAACACTCCCGTCCAGCCTGGGCCCGGCACGAGGCGCCCGCGACTCGACCAAACCACCAGTTATCTCGGTGAGATCCGGCCACCGAGGCAGCCTACTCGAGTTCAGCGCGGCGTGGCGCGTCCGCTGCGGCTCCGGCGCACCGGCCCGGGCGAGGTGGCGATGGGCTGCTCCTCCGGGGGATGAATGGCGAACTCCGGGGGATCCGGATAGTCGAGCGCAATGAAGGGCAAGCTCGTGGGAGAACCCCGCGTCCCTCGACCCGCGGCGCGCGCGTTGGCAGGCGCCGGTTTACCGCTCAACGAAGGATGCACGTGCAGAGGGAAGACCGGCTGCTCTCCCCAACCGACCTTGATGTTCGACGACCTGACGCCTCCGCAAGCACACATCGAGATCGCCAGGGCCGCCATCACGCTGATTCGCATGCTCCGCCTCCGTGCCTCGATTTGCATGCGACGGGTGTGCCCGGCGTTGGGACGGAGCGCTTCCGCTGTGGTTCTGCGAGACTCCGGTCAGCGACGCGATGCAGCGAGCAGGCCTGAACCGGATGCGGCTGAGGCAGCCTTGCGTGGGTGCGACAGCCGTGGCCCGTGAGTACCTCTCTCGCCGATCCCGGGCGCCCGAGGAGGTGAGCCTCGCTTCGCGGCTCGCGAGCGGGGACGAGCTGGCCTACACCATGGCCATGCGCCGTCTCATCGTGTTGTCATGGGCACTCGCCCTGCCCCATTCCCTCGGCGCATGCTCGAACTCGGTCGACATGAACCCACCCAAGCCATCCACTTCGTCTGCCTCCCCGCTAGCCTCCGCTGCCCTGGTCCTCGACGTGCGAACGCCCGAGGAGTACGCCCAAGGCCACCTGGAGGGCGCCATGCTCATCCCCGTGGCCGAGCTGGAAGCGCGGGTCGACGAAGTAGAGCAGGCCCTCGGCGGGAACAAGGACAAGAAGATCGTCGCCTATTGCCGCTCGGGCAGGCGCTCGGGTGTGGCCAAGGGCATCCTCGAGAGTCACGGCTACGCCAACGTGATCAACGGCGGCGGCTACGAGCAGCTCAAGTAGTCGCGCGGACGCTCGAGAAGTCAGGCCCCATGTTCGGCATTGCCCGCATCCAACGCAACCTCCTCTTTCCGCGCCACATGGTGGCGGTTCCTGCGCGTCCAGTCGCGGTCCCGGGACTCGAACGCTCCTGGCTCGACACGGACGCAGGCAAGGTCGAGCTCTGGTTTTTGCCAGGACGCGGCGTCTCGCCCGAGCGCCCGGGCCCAGCCGTGATCTTCGCGCACGGCAACGGGGAGCTCATCGACTACTGGCCCGAGCAGCTCGCGCCCTATCGCGAACTCGGCGTGAGCGTGGTGTTGCCGGAGTATCGCGGCTACGGGCGCAGCGCAGGGAAGCCCAGCGAGACCGCCTTGGCCGCCGACTTTCGGGCGGTGTACACAAGGCTGCTTGCAGATGCGCGCGTGGATCCTACTCGGATCCTGTATCACGGGCGTTCGCTCGGAGGCGGCGTGGTGTGCGGGCTGGCGCGTTCCCATGCGCCCGCAGGCATGATTCTCGAGTCCACCTTCACGAGCGTGGTCGACGTGGCGCGCGGCATGGGCGTGCCAGCCTTCGTGATCAGCGATCGCTTCGAGAACCTGCCCGCGGTGCGCGCGTATCAGGGCCCCTTGCTCATCATGCACGGCATCCAGGACAACCTCATCCCCAAACACCATGCGGAGCGCCTGGCCGCCGCGCACCAGAACGCCAAGCTCGTGCTCTACCGAGCAGGGCACAACGACTTGCCTCCCGCGAACTCGGATTACTGGCAGCAGATTGCGAGTTTGGTGCCCCGTCCCTAGCCTCGCAAAGTCTGTCGCTTCTGCCACGTTGACATCGACTTGGTCGGCGTCGTGGACCTTGACTGCGACGACAACGGTGTGCGTGAGCGGCAAGAGTTGACGGCTGCCTATCTTGCAGCGCTCCGATCACCGCGCACGAGGGAGTTCACGCACGCCGTCGCCGTCGCGCTCAAGTCGACATCCAAGTCCAAGTTCACGATCACCAAGGGCGTTTGTTAGTGCTCCTGGTGGCCGTGGACACTACACAACCGCAGGTCGCCGCGTGTGCCATGGCAGCGCACGCTCGAGTTGCCCTGCCAGGCCGAACAGGCGTCCCTCTTCGCCGTGCTCTGCCATGAACTGCACCCCGAGCGGGAGTCCATCGGCGAACTGCGCGAGCGGCAACGACATGGCAGGCACGCCCGTGACGTTGGCGAGTTGGGTGAAGGGCACCGCGGCCAGGTTGTTGAGCGTGGTCTCCTCGATGGTCTTCGCTGCCAACGGGACGAGCCGCAACAAGCCGAGCGGCGACCCGACGCGCATGAGCTGCTCGGCCCAGCGCGGTGTGGTCTGCTCGCCCACGCGGGCCGGGGGCAAGGCCTGCGTCGGCGTCATGTAGACGTCGTAGGAGCGCAGGAACTCGGACAACTGAAAGCTGTAGTGGGTCCAATTCACGTAGCTCTCGGCGTAGGACACCGCACTGCGCGCCTTGCCAATCGCTTCGATGGCCAACGTGTCGAGCTCGAAGTCTTCATTGATGGCGCGAAGCGAGGTGCGCGCGAGCTGCACCTGCAGTGCGAGCTGGGCGAACCAAATACTGCAGAAATCGCGGGCCAACGCGCGGCCGTCGAGTTCAGGCTCGGCCTCTTCCACATGATGCCCAAGCCCCTCGAGGGTGTGTGCCGTGCGCTCGATCGCCCTCACGGCGTCGGCGTGCACGTCGGTGCCGAGCGGCGAGCGCGTGCTGAAGGCGATGCGCATGCGGCCGGGTTCGCGCTGCACTTCCTCTGCGTATGGACGCGCCGGTGCCGCAAGCCGCGTGATGCTGCCGCTCTCGGGCCCGTGGGTGGCATCGAGCATCGTGGCGCTGTCCCGCACCGTGCGTGTGAGCACGTGGTTCATCGCCGCCCCATGGAGCGCTTCACCCATCTCGGGGCCCGTAGGAGTTCGTCCGCGGCCGGGCTTGAAGCCAAACAGCCCCGTGTACGCGGCCGGAATCCGGATCGATCCGCCGCCGTCGCTAGCTCCCGCCATGGGCACGACGCCCGCTGCCACGGCCGCCGCCGCCCCTCCGCTCGAACCACCAGGCGTGCGCGAGAGCTGCCACGGATTGCGCGTGGCGCCCCAGGCGTGGGGCTCGGTGATGCCCTTGCCGCCGAACTCCGGTGTGTTCGTGCGTCCGAACATCACGAGCCCGGCGGCCAACCAGCGCTCCACCAACACCGAATGACGCCGCGGCACGTAGCCGGCGCGACGATAGGCGCCACAACCCGAAGTGGAGAGGACGCCTGCGTAGTCCTGGTAGAGATCCTTCAGCAAGAAAGGCACCCCAGCGAAGCTCCCCGCGAGCGGGCCCGCGGCGCGTTCGCGCGCGATGGCGTGCATGGGAATCACGATGGCGTTAAGTCGGGGGTTCACCAGCTCGGCGCGCGCGATGGCCGCTTCCAGGAGTTCGCTCGCGGACACCTTTCCCGCCGCCACGAGCGCGGCCATGGCGACCGCATCCAGAGCCGCATATTCCTCGTACGAGATCAAGACGTTACTCCCGGAGGCGCCCCGTGCGCGCATGGAGAAGTAGCACGACCGTCCTGCCGGTCCTTTGACCCGAGCTGCCTACGCCTTGGCGTTGGCTGCCAAAAAGCGAGCTCGGCCCGAGGGCGCGGGCTCGGTTCCTACAAGAGGTCCGTGATCAGATCGGCGAAAGCCTCCAGTGACCGCACACTGAGGAAGTGATCTCGAACGCGCTCGCGGGCGCTGTTTCCCATGCGGTCGGACAAGCCCCGATCGCCCAGCAACCGAGCGAGGGCGTCGGCGAGCTCCAGTTGACTGTGAGGGTCGTCGAGCAGAATGCCCGACACGCCGTGCTCGATTTGGTCCTGGATGCCGCCCACGCGCGTCGCGATCACCGGCTTGGCCTTCCACATGGCCTCCGAGACCGTGAGGCCGAAGCCCTCGCGCAAACTCTTCTGCACCACGATGGACGCGTGACGCTGCAGCGCGTTGACGATGGCAGCGTTCTCCGCGGCGTCAGCCATGGGCAGGTTGATCAGATCGACGGCTCCGCGAACCTGGTGCGGCAGCGCGCGAAAGGCCGCCACGACCTCATCGAAGATGCCTGCTCCCTCGGGGTCGTCGGCAACCGCGTGCACGTTCGGGCCCGCGAGGATGAGTCGCGCTTGCCCGCCGCGCTCGATGTAGCGCGCGAAGCCGTGCAACACCCCGACGTGATCCTTGAGCCGATCCCAGCGGGAGATCTGCACCACGCAGGGGGTCCCTTCGCAACAGGCTCGGCCGAGGCGAATGATGTCGGCGGCGCGCGTCACGAGCGAGCGCGAACCGTCCTCACGCACGAACTCGGCTGGCACCTGAGAGGGCGGTCCCTCCAGCAGCCCGGCCTGGACGAGGATCGATCGCACGGCGCCCGCGCTCAGCGGCTGGTTCTTGGCAGAGAGCGGATCGATGCTGGGAGCGATGACGCGCGCGGGCACCGGGAGCTCCTGGGGGATGTAGGCCTGACGCGAGAAGACGCAGCAGTGCAGGCGGGCAAAGTACGGCCACAGGAACGCCAGTGCCGCGCGCGAGTACTCGTTCTGGACATCGGCCCCGATGTGACAACGCCAGATCACTTTGACCCCGGCCCTCGCCAGCACGTCGGCGACACCGAGCGTCTGGGGATCGTGGAGGATGACTATGTCCCCGGGTCGCGCGAGCACCCGCAGCTCACTGGCGTTCTCGGCGCTGGTCCGCTCGTACTCCACGCGCTCGATCTCTCCGAAGGTTGTGTCCACCGCGGCACCGTGCAGCGCGTTGTGTAGGCGCTTGGTGAGCTGGAAAAAGCTGGGGCTGCCGTGAATGACGACCCAGTTGCACTCCACCCCAGCGCCGCGTGAGTAGGCCACCAGCGAGCGCAGCATCTCGGCCACACCGCCACCACGCCCCGTGGAGTTCACGTTCCAGATCGCGCGCCCGCTCAGGGCCGCAAGGAGTCGCTCGGCCTTGCGCTGCAAGCGCTCCATGGCCTGCGCGGTGCAGAATGGAGAGAGCGCACGCAGACTCCGCGCCGGGACCTGCTCTTGCTGCAGCGCCTGCATGCTGTGAGTCTGGGCCCAGCCGCCAGGCCCTACCAGGAGGGGTTGCACCATGGCCGGATCGCGCCAGGATGGCGATGGTCGGAGCACGCGACCCGAGGTCCATGAACGCCCGAGCTGCACCGCAAGAGCACGCTATGGCTCGCCGCGAGGGCTGGCATGCACTCGACGCGCGCGCAGTCCTCGCGACCCTCGGGGTCACATTGGACGGCCTCTCAACGGGCGAGGCCGAGCGACGCTTGCAGGAAATCGGTCCCAACGCGTTGCCGGAGCGCCCACCGACCTCGGTGCTGCGGCTCTTCCTGCGCCAATTTCAGAGCCCCTTGATCTATCTGCTGTTCGTCGCGGCGGGCATCGCTTTCGCGCTCGGCGAACATACCGATGCAGCCGTCATCGTCGGCGTGCTCTTGCTGAACGCCGTGGTGGGCGCCTTCCAAGAGGGTCGGGCCCAGCGGTCCATGGCGGCGCTCCTCTCGCTCGACAAGCTCGAGACGCGCGTGCTGCGCGATGGAACCGAGCGCGCCCTCTCATCGCGTGAGCTGGTACCCGGCGACATGCTCCTGCTCGCAGCAGGCGACGCCGTGCCCGCCGATGCGCGCGTGGTAGAGGCCGTGGGTCTCGAAGCCGCAGAGGCCGCGTTGACCGGAGAATCCGTGCCGGTCGCCAAGGCCGAGGAGGCGACGCCAACGGATGTGGGACTCGGCGAGCGAGCAAGCATGGTGTTCTCCGGCACCACGGTGACTGCCGGCCGTGCACGGGCCGTGGTCACTGCCACCGGCAACGCCACGGAGGTCGGTCGCGTGTTGCTGCTCGCGGAGCAGGTCGCCGATTCCGCGACCCCGCTCGAGCGCAGAATTCAGGCGCTCGGACACGGGCTGCTCTATGCGGGACTCGGCGCGTTCACGCTCGTGTTGATCGCGGGCCTGTGGCGGCACCTGCCATGGAGCCAGGTCTTGATGATCGCGATCAGCCAATTGGTGTCGGTGATTCCAGAGGGGCTTCCGGTGGCGATGACCATCGCGTTGGCCGTGGGAATGCAGCGCATGGCCGCGCGCGGAGCCGTGGTGCGTCGCCTCTCGGCAGTGGAATCGCTCGGCTCCACCACGGTGATTTGTACCGACAAGACGGGCACCCTGACGCGCAACGAGATGACCGTGACCGAGGTGTGGCTGGCAGATGGTCGAACGCTCTCGGTCAGCGGCTCCGGCTATCGGCCCGACGGAGGCGTGACGCACGGCGAAACCAAGCTCGCCGCTCGCGACCCGCTCGTGACGCGCCTGTGCGAGGCCATCGTATTGTGCAACGACGCCACGCTGACCGTGACCCCCGCCGGCGTGCGGGCACTCGGCGACCCGACCGAGCTCGCCCTGCTCACCTTCGCGGCCAAGGCGGGCATCGACATCGACCAGCTCCGAAAGCGCGTGCCTCGCAGCGCCGAGCTCCCATTCGACTCGCGCACGAAGCTGATGGCGACCCAACACGGTCGTCGCATCGTCATCAAGGGAGCTCCCGAGGCCATCCTGGCCCTGTGCGGCAAGGCAGCGCTCGCCGAGGCTTGGGCCCCGAAGGAAGCGCGCGCCCACGCCGTGAGCATGGCCGACCAGGCGCTACGCGTGCTCGGGGTGGCGGAGCTCGAGGACGCCGAGCTTGGTCCAGACGGCTATGAATCCCTGCGCAGCAAGGCCTCGTTCTTGGGGCTCGTGGGACAGGTGGACCCGCCGCGGCCGGAGGTCTCACCGGCCGTGGAGACGTGCCGACGCGCCGGCATTCGAACGCTGATGATCACCGGCGATCACAAGGCGACCGGGCTCGCCATCGCCAGGCAGCTGGGCATTGGCACGGCCGCGGATGCCGCCATCGACCGTCGCCAGCTGGCCGACCTGAGCGACGAACAGCTGCTGGCCGAGCTGCCGAAGATCGCGGTGTTCGCCCGCGTGGAGCCCGCTGACAAGCTGCGCATCGTGGGGGCGTTGCAACGGAGCGCACAGGTGGTGGCCATGACGGGCGATGGCGTCAATGACGCGCCTGCCCTGGCCCAAGCGGACGTGGGTGTCGCCATGGGCCTCACGGGGACCGACGTGGCCAAGCAAGCTGCCGACATCGTGCTCACCGACGACAACTTCACCACCATCGTCAGCGCGGTCGAGGAAGGTCGCATCGTTTTTCAGAACATCAAAAAGGTCATCCTGCTCTTGCTCTCCACGGGCTCGGCGGAGATCTTCGTGCTCCTGCTGGCGCTCGTGCTCGACTTTCCACCTCCCTTCGTCGCTGTCCAGATCCTCTGGAACAACGTGGTCACCGAGGGCACCATCACCGTCAATCTCACGATGGACCCGGCCTCGGGCGACGAGATGTCGCGGCCCCCCATCCCCGCCCACGCTACCATCGTCGATCGGGCTGCGCTGCTGCGACTGGCCTTGATGTCGCTCAGCATCACGGTGGTCACGCTCGGCTTCTTCGCCTTTCGACTCCACGGCGGGGTGGACTTCGAGCACACGCGCACCGCCACGTTCACGCTGCTGGCGGTCTGCGAATGGTTCAACGTCTTGAACTGCCGCTCCGAAACGCGCAGCGCGCTGAACTTCGACTTCCTGCGCAACCATTGGCTGATGGGTGGGCTCGTCCTCTCGAACTTGCTGCAACTCGCGGTCGTCTACCTGCCGCCCCTCAACCGCACCTTCCACACCGTGCCCTTGCCCTTTTCGGAGTTCCTCTTGATCGGCGCATGGGGTTCCCTGGTGCTGTGGGTGGAGGAGGCCCGCAAGCTGTGGGTGCGCAGACGGTCCCGGACGCAGCGTTCGCTCGCCTCCGCCTGAGTGCAGCCAAGGCGCTGGCCTCCCTCGCCTCGGAGTGGCGTCGAATTTGCGCTCGCCCGTGCAGGCCCGTGCAAATCCTGCGCCCTTGCACGAGCCCGATGCGGGCTCGTGGAGCCATCACCTGCTCGCCCCCCTTTGCACAGGCATGCGTTGTCGGGCCCGAAACGAGCCACCCCTCCTCGCTGGCACGCCACCTGCCTAAGGAGAAGATCATGCAGCTCACCTTCGCCGGCGCGGCCGGCACCGTCACAGGCTCCCGCTACCTCCTGCAAACCCAGTCTGCGCGCGTCCTGATCGACTGCGGACTCTTTCAGGGCCTCAAGTCCCTACGCGAGCGCAACTGGAGCCCACTCCCGTTCGAGCCGGCCAGCCTGGACGCGGTGATCATCACGCACGCGCACATCGACCACTCGGGCTATCTGCCGAGGCTGGTAAGCGCCGGCTTCCGCGGCAAGATTCTGGTGCACCCGCGGGACAGCCGATCTGCTGCAGATTCTGCTGCCCGACTCGGGCCATCTCCAGGAAGAGGAGGCACGCCGGGCCAACCGCTACGAGTACGCCCACCACCATCCCGCGCTGCCGCTCTACACACGCGAAGAAGCCGAGCGCTGTTTGAGCCAGCTGTCCTGCGTGGACTTTCAGGCCAGTTTCAGCCCCCATCCGACCCTGCGATGCAGCTTCTCGCGCGCGGGCCACATTCTCGGCTCGGCCTGTCTGCAGCTCGAGGCGGAAGGCCGAACCCTCGGCTTCACGGGCGATGTCGGGCGCCCCAACGATCCCGTGATGCGACCTCCAGCAGCGCTCCCCCCGTGTAACTACCTGGTCATCGAGTCCACCTACGGTGACCGCCGGCATCCGAGCGAAGACGTCGACGAACGACTCGCCACGATCACCAACGCGACCATCGAGCGCGGCGGCACGCTGCTGATTCCAGCCTTCGCCGTCGGACGCACGCAGCATCTGTTGCACTTGCTCGCGCGCCTGCGCGAGCAGAAGCGCATCCCGCAGGTCCCCATCTATCTGGATAGCCCGATGGCCATCGACGCCACCCAGCTCCTGCTGCGCTATCCCGGAGATCACTCGCTGACCCCGGCGGAGTGCGAGCGCCTCGGCAGCGTGGCGCACTGCACGGGAACACCCGACGAGTCGCGGCTCCTGGACCAGGACGGGGCGCCCAGAATCATCCTGTCGGCCAGCGGCATGGCCACAGGAGGACGCGTTCTGTACCATCTGCGACGCTACCTGCCGGAGCCTCAACACACGGTGCTCCTGGTGGGCTACCAGGCCAGCGGAACCCGCGGACGCTCCCTGCAGGAAGGCGCCGATGAGCTGAAGATTCACGGCCAATACGTGACCGTCCGCGCCCAGGTCGCTCACATCGACGGTCTCTCGGCCCACGCTGACTATGCCGAGCTGATCGATTGGCTCAAGCAGAGCGGCCTCGCCCCACGTCGCGTCTTCGTGACACATGGAGAACCGGGCCCCGCGGACGCCTTTCGGAGGCGTCTGCGCGATACGTTCTCATGGGACGTTCGCGTGCCCGAGCTCGGCAGCGTCGCGGAGTTGTAAAGATCGCGGTGGATCCAAACGCGGTTGGCCCACTACTTGCTGATCTAGTGTGCGATGGCGTTCCCTTCACGTCCCCGCCGCAGGCTGCTCGCTTCCGTGCTCATCGCATCGGCGCTGCTCTCGGGCTGCGCGTCTCGGACACGCTTCGACGGCACCCACGTGCGCAAAGAACAGGTGGATTACCAAGTGGGCTCGCTGCCCGCGGGCTGGCGCCGCGTGCACGTGAAGGGAAACGACCTGGCCTTCCACCGCTCCGCCAGCGGAACCATCTCGGTCAATGCCCGCTGCAAAGGCTACGACGACGTGCCCCCGCAGGTGCTGCTGAATCAGCTGCTGTTCGGCACCACGGATCGACGCTACCTGCTCGACGAAGAGGTCACCCTGGACGGCCGCGGCGCGCTCCATGCGGTCACCGAAGCCGAACTCGACGGGGTCCCGGTACGGCTCGAGAACTACCTCCTGTTGCGGTCCGGTTGCCTGTTCGACCTGGGCTACATCAGCAACCTGAGCGCCCCCGCCGCCGACGACTTCCACTACTTCGTGGAGCGCTTCCACGTGGAGGCCGTGCGCCATGACTGACGCCAGCAGCACCAGCGAAGTTCGCTTTGCGAACGGCTCGAGTCCGGTGAGCGACACACTGCGCCTGCTTGGTGGAGTCGCCCAACTCACCCGCGATGCACTGCGCGCCGCCCTGCGTCGGCCCTTCGAGTTCGGCGAGGTCGTGCGGCAAATCAACCAGGTCGGCGCGCGATCCGTCACCATCGCGCTCCTCACTTCGGCCTTCTCCGCCATGGTGATTACGGTCCAGTTCGCCCTGCAGCTGTCGCGCTTCGGCGCCAAGAGCTGGGTCGGCAGCGTGGTGGGCGTCACCCTGGCCCGCGAGCTCGGGCCAGTGATGACGGCCTTGGTCGTTGGAGGTCGCGTCGGTGCGGGCATCGCCGCAGAGCTCGGCTCCATGGCGGTCACCGAGCAAATCGACGCGATCCGCGTGCTCGGCGCGGACCCCATACGTAAGCTGGTGGTGCCGCGTGTGATCGCCTGCATGGTGGTGCTTCCGCTGATGACCTCCATGGCCGTGGTGCTCGGCATCGTCGGGGGCGCGTTGATTGCGTCCATCGACTCCAACATCAGCTTCGCCCACTTCTACAACGCTGCCTGGCACGCCACCACCATGAACGACTTCTTGTCGGGGCTCGCGAAGACGGTCTTCTTCGGCTTCAACATCGCCATCGTCTCGTGCCAGCTCGGGCTTCACACCCGCGGCGGGACAGCCGGCGTGGGCAGCGCGACCACGCGCTCCGTGGTGGTCACGTCGGTGATCACCCTGATCGGAGATTTCCTCCTGACCAAGTTGATTCTCACGCTGGATGGAGCCTGATATGGACGGCGCTGAAGCCATCGTCTTCGAGCAGGTCTCGAAGTCATTCGGCGACAACGTGATCTACACCGGCCTGGATCTGCGGGTCCGAAGCGGTGAGATCCTCACCATCCTGGGCGGTAGCGGCTCGGGCAAGAGCGTGATGCTCAAGATGATGCTCGGCCTCGTGAAGCCGGATCAGGGCCGCGTGCTGGTGGCCGGTGACGACCTGAACCAGCTCGGCGGGCAAGGCTTGCAGCAAGTGCGGCGCAAGGTCGGGATGCTGTTCCAAGGCAGCGCGCTCTTCGACTCGATGGACGTATTCGACAACGTGTCCTACGCCCTGGTGGAGCGCTGCAGCCACGACGAAGCCGCGGTTCGCGAGCGCGTGGCCCAGGTGCTGGAGATGGTGGGCTTGCCGGGCACCGAAGCGCTCATGCCGAACGAGCTTAGCGGCGGCATGAAGAAGCGCGTCGCGCTGGCCCGCGCGGTGGCCGAGGTCCCGGACATCCTCCTGTACGACGAGCCCACCACTGGGCTCGACCCCATGAACGTACGGCGCATCAGCGAGCTCATCTTGCGCCTGCGAGACGAGCTGCACGTGACTTCCATCGTGGTCACCCATGACCTCGCGAGCGCCTTCTTCGTGAGCGATCGACTCGCCATGCTGGCCGACCGGCGCATCACCGAAATCGACGAGCCGCAGGGCTTTCGCGAGAGCGCACGACCCGAGGTCCAGGAGTTTCTGGGGGCCATGCAGGTGGTCTCTTTCGAGCGGGAGAATCGGCCATGAAGAAGGGCAAGGACGAAGCCCTGCGCGCAGGCATTTTCGTGCTCGCAGGCGTAGTCTTCCTCACCATCGCGATCTTCGCGCTAGGCCGCAAGAGCGCCCTGTTCAGCCGCACCACGACCCTGTACGCGAGCTTCGACGACCTCAGCGGCCTGACCGTGGGCACGCCCGTCAAGCTCGCGGGCTTGGAAATCGGCAGCGTGACCGCGCTCTCCTTCCCACCTGAGCTCGAGCGCAAGGAGACGCGGGTCCGCCTGGAAGTGCAGAGCAAGTACATGAGCCGCATCCGCTCCGACTCACGTGTGTTCATCGACTCGGCCGGCCTGCTCGGCGACAAGGTCGTGAACATCAGCATGGGCGACGCGAAGCGACCGATGCTCGAGGACGGTGATAGCCTGGCAGTCGGACGCAGTGTCTCGTTCGAACAAATTTCGGAGAATGCGGACCGTGTGATCCAATCGCTCGGTGACATCACGGCATCGCTGGACAACCTGATTCGCGATCAAGAGACCCAGGCCCTGCCTCGCGAGGCCTCGCGTGCAGCCAGCTCGCTCGCTCACATCTTGAGCGCCGTCGAGCACGGTCCCGGACTCGCGCATCGGGTCATCTACGACCCGGCCTACGCGGCGGACATGGAGAGCATCCTCGCGAGCACACGCGGGCTAGCGAAAAGCGCGGCCTCCGCGGTGGCGCGCGTCGATCACGTGGTAAATGAAGTGGAGCACGGCCAGGGCACGCTGCACGAGCTCGTCTATGGCGCGCAAGGCAAGCGTGCGCTCGACGAACTGGCGAACGCCGCCCACAGCATCGACGAGGTGGTCAGCCAGGTCCAGAGCGGGGACGGCGTGCTGCACACGCTCGTGTACAGCCAAGACAAGGGGAACTTTCTCGAGGAGCTGAACCAAATGTCGGCCACCCTCAACCGCATCGTCCAAGACGTCGATCGCGGACGCGGCACGGTCGGCGGCCTGGTCCGAGATCCGACCGTCTACGAAGATCTCAAGCGAACCCTCGGCGACGTCGAGCGCAACGTGATCTTCAAGGCGCTCGTGCGAATGACCGTGGACAAGGATCACCTGCGGCGCACCGAGCGCGCGCCGACGCCGGTGGAAACGACGCCGTAGGAAGGGAGCGACAGGCGACTCAAGCGTATTGGAACAACGCGTAGAGCTCGTCCTCTTGAGCGAAATGAAGCGTCAAGATTGCGTGCAACCCGTACAGCAGGCGGCGCACATCCCGCAAATCGGCGGCCCCCGGACCTTCGGGCGGGAGCTGCGCGACGAGCCGCCCGAACAGCCTGGCCAGCCGGCGGATTTCTTGATGCGTTTGGATCAAAGGCCCGGTGGGATCCTCATGGCCCAAGATCTTGCGGATCACCGGGTAGGCCGTCTGCTGTTCGTCCCGCTCATGGGGGAGGAGTTCTCGCTCGAGCAGGTCCCGTAGCGACGCCAGCTGTTGGAGCGCTTCCTGGGGCCGCAGCGTATCGAGCCGCGTCGCCAGTGACGCGATATCGGCGACGTGGGGCGACAGACTGCGGTGGGCCATGGCGAGACCTCGTGAGAGCCGCTTGACTTGGGGCATTTTGGTCGCCCCCGGCAGCGGTCCCCCGAGTGCGCGCAACGCGTTCAGAATCACCAGCAAGTCGATTCCTTCCTGGAGGACTGCCCCCATCACCGGCGCGATGTGACCTGCGCCGGCGAAGAGCATCGCGAGCACGGAGAGCCCCATACCCGCGAAGACACTCTGGCGTGCAATGGCGCGCGTCCTTTGCGCAATCGCGGTGGCACGCACGAGGCCATCGAGCTGATCGACCATCAAGACGATGTCCGCGGCCTCCGACGCCGCGGTCGCGCCGCGTGCCCCCATGGCGATGCCCACATCTGCGAGTGAGAGCGCGGGAGCGTCGTTGATGCCGTCTCCCAGCATGGCCGTGGGCCCCTCGGCGTGCACGGAGCGGACCACCTCGACCTTCTCCTCGGGCGCACGCTCCGCAAATACGCGATCGACTCCGATGGCGTCGCCCACGAGATCCGCCACGTCCGGGTGATCGCCCGTGACCATGTACACTCGCTGCACGCCCAGCTTGCGCAGCGCGCGGATCGCGCGCGGAGCTTCGGGGCGAATCGGGTCTTGCAGGAGCAGAGCCCCTGCTACGTCGCCGTCGACTGCCACGAAAGCGCACGCCAATCCCTCGACGGACGTCCGCACCGAGATCGCGCGCAACTCGGCCCTACTTTGAGCGCCCGGCGCAACGTAGGAGAGCTGTCCGACGGCCACGCGACGCCCGTCCACCAGTCCACTCAGCCCGGCCCCCATGCGTTCCTGCACTCCCGAAGGAAAGGGAACCGACTCTCCGCGCCGACGCGCTTCCTCGAGGATCGCCGAGGCATAGGGATGCACGGAGAGCTGCTCCAGGGAGGCCGCCCAGGCGACGATCTGCGCCGGCGTCGATGCGCCAAAGGACTCCACTGCGATCACCTTCGGCCGCGCCATGGTGACGGTGCCCGTCTTGTCCAGGAGCAACACCCGTAGGTTGGCCAGCGTCTCGAGGGGACCTCCTCCTTTGACGATGATGCCTTGCCTGGCAGCTCGCGAGACTCCCGCCATGATGGCGGTGGGAGCGGCGAGAATGAGGGGACACGGCGTCGCAACCACCAGGACCGCGAGCGCTCGCGTCGGGCTGCCCGAAAGGAACCAGGCCGCGGCGGCGAGGGCCAAGGTCACGCCCAAGAAGCCGAGGGCGTAGCGATCGGCCAGGCGCACGAAGGGCGCCTTGGATTGCTCGGCGGCGCGCACCAGGCGCACGATGCCAGCGTAGGTGCTCTGGGCTGCCGGGGCCGTAACGCGCAGCTCGAAGGGGGCCGCCGTGTTGCTTCCTCCACTGCGCACCAGAGATCCCTGCTGGAGCAGCGTGGGTCGCGACTCTCCGGTCAACGCCGACTCGTCCACGAGCGCGGTCTCGGAGGTAAGCACGCCGTCCGCCGGCACAACCTCGCCGGGTTTGACCAGGAGCACATCGCCGATCGTGATGGCGTCGATGGCCAGGTCGACCAGGTCAGTGCTGGATCGGCGGTGTGCGATCCGGGGCGCCCGCTCGAGCAGCGCCCGCAATTCGCGCCTGGCGCGGGCGACTGCGAAACGCTCCATGGCGGCGCCGCCTGCCAGCATCACCGCGATGATGGCGCCGGCCAAATACTCTCCGAGCAGGAGCGCTCCAAGCATGGCGCACAGCGCGATCAGATCGACCCCGGCCTCACGGCGCCAGAGCTGCTTCACCACGGAGATCAGCGTGCGAGCGAACACGCTGGCCGTCAGCGTGCCCCAGATCCAGTGCGCCGCGACTGGAGAGCCGACCATCGCGGCTCCTCCTGCCGCGAGGCCCACCGTCGCCAGCGAGACCTCCAGCAGGCCAAAGCCAGATCCCGCTGCGCCGTCGTTGGACGCCTGGTTTGACCCGGGGCCGCGCCGAACCCATGTTCGCCGCAGCCTCACGTGGCGTCTCGTGCCGGGAAGCGTGCTTCTCCTTCGTAGCGTGTTGGATCCTCCAAATACGCTCGGAATGCGGCCAGCAGGCGCGCAATTTGTGCACCGTCCACGTAGCGATGGTCGATGGTCGCGGTGATCGGAAGCACGGGCCGCGCGACGACGCGATGTTCCACGACCCAGGGCCGTTCGCTGATCGCTCCGACCAACACCAACAGAGGCACGTCGTACATCCACGACAACGGGGAAAATCCGTGTGGTAACCCCAGCATGCCCACGCTGCTCACCATGGCACTCCCGAAGGGGCTCGCGTGCAATGCCAGCGCCGGCACATCGAGCTGCATACGCTCGGTCAAGAAGGTCGAGAGCTTCAGTGCGTAGCTCAAGCCTCGCTTCGGCAGTCGCTCCATGACCCACTTGGTGGTGGCGAATTCCGGATCGCCTCCAGCGCGTAGGCCGGCTGCGCGCACGTCGAGCTCGCGTGTCACCTCCGCGGCATGCAAGCGGTCCACGGCCTTGACCTTGACCCCGGAGAGGTCGCTACCCTGCCCCACCGCCGTAATGAAGAAGATGTCGATGCTCTGACGTGGGATGGCGTTCAGCCCGACGATTCGTGTGTTTAGCTCCGGGACCTCCTCCAACGCCCGCGCCACGGCGCGTCCTACCAACGCCGTAGGGGTCACATGCTGCCCCCGCTCGCGAGCCCGGTGCACGAAGTCCAGCACGGCAGTCGCGTCCAGATCGAGCTGCCCGTAAATCTGTGGATCATTGGGCGGAGGCCACATCGTCGCCGCGACCCGTCGCCAGCCCGTGAGTTTTGGCATGCCACCCTCCCCGCTCCGCCGAGCGCGACGCCCTAGTCGAGATGAACCGTAAGCACCGGCACGTTCGCCTCGCGCACGACGTGTTCGGCGACGCTGCCCAAGACGAGGCGGCGAATGCCCGTGCGACCGTGGGTGCTCATGACGAGCATGCAACCAGGTGTCGCCTTGCCGTGCTCCACGATGGCGTGGGCTGGATCGCCTTCGATCAAGCAAGTGCTCACGCGCAGCCCCGCATCGACCAGCCGGGCGCGCACGTCGTTCAAGTACGTCTGAGCCTCACCCTTCAGGTTCTCGATGTAGTCGAGGGTTTCGTCTTCCTTCGGAATCTTGAACGCGGACAGCTGGTAGACGTGCAGGAGCTCGACGTCGGCTCCCAGTGCCCGTGCAAGCTCGACTGCCCGGGTAAGCGCCGATTCCGCCACGGTGGACGCATCGAGGGGACACACGAGCTTGGTGATGGGTTGCGTGGTCGAATGCAGGCCGATCATGCCGAATTGCGCTGCAAAACTCGAGCCACACCCTCGTCAGTTCGGCCGAACTCCGCGATTGCTCATTGTGCTGCGCCGCGCCTACAGCTGAAACGCGAGCGTAAGCAACAAGCCCTCGGCCAGATCTTGGGCAAAGGTCGGCGGAACCGGCACGAATGCCGTGGCGTCGGCGCGCAGTGCTTCCATCCAGGTGGCGAGCCAGCGCACGTCTTGCGCCGAGAAGAACACGCAGGAGGCCTCGTGGTTCACGAGCAAGCTGCGCAAGTCCAGGTTCGTCGAACCGCAGAGCGCCATGGAGTCGTCCACCACGAACGCCTTGGCGTGCATCATGTACGGCACGAACTGGACGTCCACCCCCGCTTCCGCCAGCGCTCGCAACGGCCGCCGGCGCGCCCAGTCCGCCAACGAATGGTTCGATTTCAATGGCATGAAGAGGCTCACCCGAACCCCTCGACGGGCAGCCAAACGCAGGGCCATCTCCAGGCCATCCCCGGGCACGAAGTAGGGCGTCGCCGCGATGATGCGACGCTCGGCGCGATAGCAGGCATCGATGAGCACGGCCTGGATGGTGTCTTCTTCCTGGTCGGGTCCGCTGGGCAAGAACTGCACTCGGCTCTCGTCGGGATGAGCGGGCTTCACGGCAGTCTCCACAGCGTTCGCTGGCCCGCCCTGCTTGCCGCCCGAGGCCACCCAATCGGCTTCGAACTGCCGGGCGGCCTCCGACGCAATGGGCCCGGTCGCCTCGAACGAGAGGTCACGCCACGCCGGCCCCGCCGGCGTATCCACGAAGTACTCGGCTGCGAGGTTTCGCCCGCCAGACCACAACGTTCGCCGGTCGGCGATGGTGAACTTGCGATGATTGCGCAGGTTCTTCCCGGTACGCGAGCCGAGCCGCCAAAATGGGCTGAAGATGCGCACGTTGCCGCCGGCCGCCCGGAGCGCCCTGAGGGCGGCCTTGGGAGCCTGCAGCGCACCCATGCCGTCCAAAAGCAGACGCACCTCCACCCCGGCCCGCACGCGTTCGGTCAAGAGCGCCAGCATGTCGCACCCAATCGCGTCGTCGCCCACGATCAGCGTGGCCACTTCGAGACGCCGCTCGGCGGCTTGGACCACGTCACGCCAAGCCTGCATCGCCTCCGCACCATCTCGATGAAAGCGCACCGTTGCGCTCGTGGCAGGCGCCAGACCGAAGCTCACGATCAGGCGCTCGGCCCAGTGCGCCCCCTCTGGTAGGACGCAACGCCGGCGCGCCCCCGGACGCGGCATCTTGCGCGCACCGAAGACCAAGTACGCTGGGACCACCACGTAGGGCAGCGCCACGATCCCGAGCACCCAGGCCACCGCAGAGGCGGGCGGACGTCGCTCTCGCCTCGCGCGCGCCGATAGAACGTACAGCAAGAGGCCGAACGCCACCGCGAGTAAATGGAGCGTGAATCCGTGGGAAAGCCGTTCGAACTGCATCGCGATCGTAGAGCGTAGCTCGCGCGGGCAGCAGGGCCCATCACGTTTGGCCGCACGCGAGGTTGGCTGGGACGGCCAGATCATCAGGCGCGGGTTAGACGTCATCGTGGCACTCCGTTCGAGCGTTGGAGCCGACGGTCCCGCGAAAGGATTCCGCCGCTGCCCGGTCTCGAAAGAAATCCGACGCGCCTCCGAATCCTTGTGGCGCCCCGCCAGCTCTCACGGTCGATGACGAACATGATCGACGCCTTGCCAGGGCTAGTGCCGCCATGACCTGGGTCATCGTCGGCGCGAGCACAGCGATCGGGGCGCTGCTGGCCATTCTGGGTGGCGGTGGATCGGTGCTTACCGTCCCGCTGTTGGTCTACGGCCTCGGGCGCTCCCCCGCGCGAGCCGTGCCCATCTCTCTCTTCGTGGTCGCGGTCGCGAGCGCGTTGGGACTCGCATTCCATGCCCGAGCAGGGCGCGTTTGCATTCGCACGGGTCTCACCTTCGGCGCGAGCTCCATGCTGAGCGCCTACGCTGCGGGCGCCATGAGTGCTCGGCTACCTGGCTCCCTCACGATGGCCCTGTTCGGCGGACTCATGCTGGTTGTGAGCACGCGCATGTTGCGACCGACAAAGGCGCCCCGCGACGCGATCGGCGAACATGGGAAGCCGCATGACGTCCGCACGCTGCTCGTGGGGCTCGCGGTGGGCGTGCTGACCGGACTCCTGGGGGCTGGCGGTGGCTTCGTGGTCGTGCCCGCGCTGGTCCTGCGCGCAGGCTTGCCCATGGAGCGGGCGGTGGCGACCTCGCTCCTGGTCATCCTCATGCAATCGCTGTCGGGCCTGCTCGGACATGTAGCCCACGGCAGCGTGATCGATTGGCAGCTCGCCTCGCTGTTGGCCGTGGCAAGTGGCCTGGGCAGCCTCGTGAGTAGCAAGTTGTTCAGCCGCGTGGATGCTCACACGCTGCGCCGAGCGTTCGCCGCCATGCTCCTCGTGGCCGGCCTGGTGATCGTGGGGATCCAGCTGGGACCATGGATTTCCCACCTGCCGTATCCTGCCGTACTGCGTCCACTGGGCGGCGGAATCCTGCTCGGATCGGCGGCCGGGCTCTTGTGGATCACGAACGGGCGCATCGCGGGCATCAGCGGTATCGCGGGAGGCATGTTCGCGACCTCGCGCGCAGAGGTGTGGTGGAGAGCTTTTTTCATCATGGGCATGCTCTGCGGCGGACTCACCATGCATCGGTTGTCGCCGCGAGCCTTCCAGGCGCCTGCCCTCGATTGGCTCTCGATCGTCGCCGCGGGCTTGCTCGTGGGTGTGGGCACGTCGCTGGCCAACGGCTGCACCAGCGGCCACGGCGTGTGCGGGGTGACGCGCCTTTCGTTGCGCTCCTTGATCGCGACCGCGGTCTTCATCGCCGCAGGCGTGGGCTCGACCTTCCTCTTTCACCACGTGCTGGGAGCTTCATGACTAAAGCCCTGCTATCCGCCTTCGCCTCGGGTCTGCTGTTCGCCCTCGGGCTCGCCTGGTCGGGTATGACCGACACGCGCAACGTGCTCGCCTTCCTCGACGTGAGTGGTACCTGGAATCCCAGCTTGCTTTACGTGATGTTGGGGGCGATCGCGGCCTACGCCAGCTTCTTCTGGCCAAGCCGTCGCTTGTTGGCTGCGCCGGTGCTGACCTCGCGTTTTGTGATGCCGGATCGGCGCGCCATCGACGTCCCCTTGTTCACCGGGTCCGCGCTGTTCGGTGTGGGCTGGGGAATCGCTGGCTACTGCCCGGGTCCGGCGCTCGCATCGCTGCCGACCGCCAGCTGGCAGGCGCTGGCCTTCACGGGTGCCATGATGGCAGGCTTGGGAGTGACGAGGTTGCTAAGTGCGAAACAGCTCCGACGAAGAGCTGCTCAAGCGGTCGCAGTCCGGTGACTCGGAAGCACTGGAGCTCCTGCTCGGGCGCCTGCGTGACCAGATCTATCGCTTCGGGCTGAAGATGTGCGGCGACTCGGAGGACGCAAAAGACGTGCTCCAGGAGACCATGCTGTCCGTGGCGCGCAATATTGGCAGCTTCCGCGGCGACTCGAGCCTCTCGACCTGGCTCTACCGCATCGCCCACAGCTTCTGCGTGAAGCATCGGCACAAGCTTCGCGATCGCCCGCCTTCGCTCGCAGCGTCCATGCTCGCCGAGACCAAGCCGGTGGACCGGCCCGACGACTCCCTAGATCAACGCGAACTGCAAGCGGAGCTCACGGCGGCCGTACACGAGCTCGAGCCCATGTATCGCGAAGTATTGGTCTTGCGCGACATGGAAGGTCTGAGTGCGCCCGAAGTGGCCGAGGTTCTCGGCATCGGCGTCCCCGCCGTGAAGAGTCGCCTCCATCGAGCCCGCCTTGCCGTGCGCAATCGACTCGGCGCCTACCTCGACACCTTGCCCGGCCCCGCCGTGCGCACAGAGCCGACACCGAACTGTCCGGACGTTTTGGATCTCTTCTCACGCCACCTCGAGGGCGACGTCCCCCCCGACCTATGTCGACAGCTCGAAGCCCACGTCGGAGCCTGCGCGTCGTGCCGCGCAAAGTGCGACTCGCTCAAGAAGACCTTGGCCCTGTGTCGGAGCGTCCCGGAGGCCGAGGTCCCCGCGGAGATCCAGGCTTCGATCCGCGAGGCACTTCACGAACTTCGCGGAACGGACTAAGCGCTCTCGCGGGCTTCACCCCGGCTTGGAGGGGACGACCTGGGGCCGCGACGCGCGGGTGGTGATAGGATCGCGCGCCCTGACATCTCGCCGTCCTGGTCGACACGAGATCCTCATGCGCTGCGAGGAGTTTCTGTGAAGAGCCTGCCTATCGTCGGACTCGCGTCCCTCTTGCTCGTCGGTTGCTTGGACTCCGAGTTCGGCGCAGGGCACCAGGGCGGTCCTCTGGTTCCACCCCATGGTCGTCGGACCCATCCCCACGGCCACCCACCGGCTCCCAGCGACGGAGACCATCACCAGGGTCATGATGCAGGGCACGCGAGCGGACTCGACGGCGGGTTCGGCTGCTCCCCCGAGTCCGATGCTGGCGTGCCGCATATGGACGCGAGTGCGCACGACGCCGCCGCGCCGCACGGGGACGCGGGTGCACGCGACGCAGGTGGCGAGGCCGACGCCTCGACTCCCGAGGAGGACGGCGGCAGCGGTTGCGGTTTCGTTCCGTCGTGGGACGCCGATGCAGGTGCCCTATCTGCTACGTGGGGGTCGCCTCGAACCATCGAGCGCAATCCGGCCCAGGGCGACCCAAGCGATTTCGCCCCTCAAGTGGCACTGCGGCCCAACGGCGACGGCATGATCGTCTTCTATGGTGCCAACAACCAGTACCAAGAGGGGATCTGGGCCAGCCACTATGTGCGATCGACGAACGCCCTCTCGGCGCCGGTTCGCGTCGACGACGCAGCCACGCGCGGAGTCAATCCCCTCATCGCCATCGATGACTGTGGGAACGCCGTCGTGCTGTGGAACACACTCTCGTCGACCAATATTTTGATCCGACGCTATCGCGCCGGCCACGGGTGGCAGCAGATCGAACCGGTCGTGACCCTCGAGCCCGGCAGGGCTCAGATCACCATGTTCGCGCTCGCGGGTTCCCCGCAGGGCGACTTTGCAGCGGCATGGAGCGCGTGGAGTCACGAGAGCGACGGCGGGTATCCCGCATTTGCTCGATTCCTCCAACCAAATGAGGGCTTCGGCCCCGTCATCGATTTATCTGGCCCCGACCGCTACGCCACCATCGCCGCCGTGGCTGTGGGCCGCGTGGCCTCCAAACTGCGGCTCGCGGCGAGCTGGACCCAGAGCACCGGCTCCTCACTCCAGGCAAGGGCAAGCATCGTTGAAGTCGACGGCCCCCTAGGCGCCCCCACCGTCATCTCCGATCAGGCCGTGGACCAAAGCGCACTCGCGGACGACATCGCCATGGACAGCGCGGGCAACGTGTTTGCCACCGCCATGGGGCGAGGCAGCCGGGACGACCGAGTGAGCGTCAGGCAATTCGTGAATCAGACCTGGTCCGCGACCCAGACCTTGAGTGGACCCGGCGAGATCCAAGTGCGTCGCCCTTCCCTCTCGGTCACACCTGGCGGTCACGCGATGGTGGCCTGGGCGGAGTGCTGGTCGGATTGCTCGATCTGGTCGAGCACCTTCTCGAACGGCCATTGGGCAGTGCGCACCGAAATCCCCGCCCCCAAGAGCAACACGGGAGAGGCTCCTCGGGTACGCCTGCTCGATGACGGTCGCGCGCTCGTCATGTGGGGCGGCTTCCTCAACTACAAGGAGTCCGTGTACGCGAGCGAGTTCCGACCCGGGAGCGGCTGGGCAACGGGGCACTTGCTAGAAAGCGAGGACGACAAGGGCAATGGCGCGGTGATCGATCTCGACTTCAGCGCGGCTGGGACCGGCGTGGGAGTTTGGGTCCACGAGGTCGCGGGCGACGCCGGCTCCTACGCCCGCACCATCCAGACCGCGGTGTACCGCTAACCAGATTTCACCTCCGCCTTCCAAAACCATTCGAGCCGCCGCCCTCCCCATGCGATAACCCGGGCCACCTTCCATGGCCCTATTCCGCACGGCACGCATCGAACCCGCCGGTCGTTTTCGCGAGACGTTCGCGCCCGTGGTGGCTGAACTCGGTCGACAACTGACGCAGGCGCCGGGGACCGGCGGGGCAGTCTGCATCTATCACCGTGGTCAACCCGTGGTGGACGTGTGGGGCGGCACGCGCAACGCAGCACAGGATCCCTGGCAAGAAGACACGCTGGTGATGGCGTTCTCCACGGGCAAGGCCGTAGCGGCCACCCTGCTGCACACGCTCATCGACTCCGGGCTCGCGGACTATGATGATCCGGTGGCGCGCCACTGGCCCGAGTTCGCGAGCGCGGGCAAAGGCGAGATCACCATTCGGCAGGCGATCTCGCACCGCGCCGGGCTGTACCGCCTGAGCGACATGATCGACGACTTCTGGCAGGTGCTGGATTTCGAGGTCATGGCACGCCGCCTGGCGCAGGCGCGGCCTGCACATCGCGCGGGCAAGCACGCCGGCTACCACGGCATCTCGTTCAGCTGGTTGGTGGGTGAGCTGCTGCAGCGTCTGAGCAAGCAATCCGTGGCGGCCCTCCTCGAGGAACGCCTGGTGCGCAAGCTCGGACTCGATGGCGCGTACTTCGGCTTGCCCGAGCACGAGTTCGCGCGCTGTGCCGAGCTGGTCTCACCACTCGAGCCTCTCACGCTGCAGCATCACGCCCTGGGTGCGGTCGCCCCACTGGTACGCGGCGTGAGCGCAGGGCTCGTGCGGCTGGACGAACTGCGCGCAGCGCTCGTGCTGCCCGCGTCGACCGGCCTGTCCTGGAACGACCCTCGCCTGCGTCGCGCCTGCATCCCCTCGTCCACGGGCGTGTTCACTGCGCGCTCCTTGGCCCGCATGTACGCCGCACTGCTCGACGGCAGCCTACTCTCCCCGCGCACGCTGGCAGAGCTTGGTACCCTCCAATCGCGCTCCCTCGACCGCGTCACCAACGTCATGCAGGAATGGCGGCTGGGCTACCACGGCATGCAGGTCCGTGGGCGCTTCGTACCAGGTGTGTTCGGACACTGCGGCTTTCGCGGTACCGGTGCCTTCGTGGATCCGACGCGTGAGTTGAGCTTCGCCTATCTACACAACGCCAAGGCAGGCATGCATCCGCTGGGCGGTGGACGTTTTCAAACCATGGTCGAGCTCGCCCTCGCCAGCGCCGATCGAGCGGCACGCGCCTGAGCTCTCCGCTCCAGGCGCTCTAGTAGGACGTCGCAGGCCTCGCTACGAGGGAATGCCCGCCGCGGGCAGCACCAGCTCCACGGTGGTGGCCTCGGCGCTGCTCGTGAGCCGCACATCCCCGCCGTGCGCTCGCACGATGGTGCGCACCTGGGCCAGACTGTTCTGCAGGCGCGAGGTGGACGTGGTGAGTGTCGGATCGGCTGGCAAGAAGCAAAAGGGCACGCTACGCGGCGGGATTCTGCGGCCCGCGATCGGTGACCGTCATCACCACCTTGCCGTCGCCCGATTGCACGAGGACCGTGAAGGTCTCGCAGCGCTTTTGAGCCACCGAAAACAGCAGGGTCAGGGCCTGCAGCAAGCGCGCCGGGTCGCCGGAGACGACGGATGCCGACGACGCCAGTTCAACCGAGTGTTCGCCATGAAGTGCGCAGTGACGCGCGACCAGCGCTTCACACAGCTGGGCCACGTCGACTTCTTGCCTCGTGAGCGCGAGCGGCTCCGCATCTCCGCGATTTGCCCGCGCGAGGTCGGCCATCGCGAGGTCGATCTGATCGACGAACGAGGTCAGCAACGCCGCGTCGGCGGCCCCTGTTAGCTGCGCCCGGGCGAGCTCCTTGCGCACGTACTCCAGAGGCGCGACGAGCGCATCGAACCATACCCCGCGCTGCCGCTCAGCCACGCTGCGCTCGTACTCGGACTTGCGCTGCTGCACCTGATTGTCGTGCAGCTTGATGAGCGCCGACACCTTCCCGCGCAGGATCATGGGAGAAATCGGCTTCTCCAGGAAGTCGATGGCGCCCAGCTCGTAGGCCTTGGCCAGCAACGACGTCTCCGGCGACAGAGCGGTGATGAGCACCACGGGCGTCGTCACTCGCTTTTGCACCAGTAGCTGGAGCGTCCCGAGCCCATCCAGGTCAGGCATCATGTAGTCGAGCAAGATCGCCGCAAACTGCTGGGTGGACGCGAGCTCCACCGCCTGCGCCCCGCTGGTGGCCGTGACCAGGTCGATACCGAGGGGCTCCAGGGCCGCCCCGAGCGCCACCAGGTTCGACGGCAAGTCGTCGACGGCGAGAATGCGTGCAGGAGCGGACTGGGGTTGGTTCGGTGCGCTAGCCGAGCTCCGCAAGACTGGCCTCCGCAACGAGGTGTACGAGCTTTCCAGGAATGGTCAAAACGTTCCGCGCTGCAACGATCGGCGCGCCGAGAAACATCGTTGAGCCGTGGACACGCCGGTCACTCTCGACGCCAGCGCGGGCAATCCGAGCGCGCGGAGCCCTGCGCTCGCGTCACGAGAGATCGGTACGCGGAACGGTGGTCGTCCCCAACAGCTCGGAGGCTTCGATGGCGGCCGCGCGCAACTCCAGCACGACCTTGCGGGCCTGGGCGAGATCGAGCGAGGCGACCTCCGGTTCGCTGAAGATCGGCAGCGAGAGCAGCTCCTGCACGCGAAGCAGCATGATGGGACTGGGCGCGGCGCCGGGCGGGAACGACGACGGCAGCGCGATGGCCCGCTGGATGGTGCGCAGCTCGCGCTCCCGATCGGCGCGCAGAGCCGCTTCGAGCTCGGCGCAGCCAGCGAGCTGCTCGAGCCGCGCGAGCTGTGCTGCCACGCGCGACGAGTCGCTGATCGAGGCCTCGTCGAGGGCCGGGAGGACACGGTCGTGGGACGAGCACACCGCGCAGAACGCCTTGTGGTCACTGGCGCGTGGGAAGTCGGCCAAACGGTAGGCGCAGAGCAGCGAGAACTCGAGTGAATCCTGGGCGCGGCCCCAGGTCCGCTCGAGGTGCACGGCGTCTGCGGTCCGTCCGACGCGCGCGAGCAGACTCACCACTTCACCGAACGCGCGCACTCGACCGTTGCGGCTCGCGGCGCGGACCGAATCGAGCAGGGGCTTGACGTGCTTCTCGAGCATCGCCACGGTGGGCGGACCGCCACTGAAGAACATCGACAGCGCACGGCTGGCATCCAGGAACTTGAGGCGACCGCGCGCCAGCGCCGCGTCGGGATTGCAGCCCGAGGCCTGCAGAAAGGCGAGCAGCGCGTTCTCGTGGGCTTGAGTGACGACCGCGAGGATGCCGTCTCCGTCGACCAGGCCTTCGTGGATCCAGGCGCCCATGCGCTGCGGGTACTCATCTTCCGAGCGATAAAACTGCACGACATGGTCGCCGTCCCGCGGCCTTGCCACGGGCGTCCTCCGAGACCGTGAATCCACAACCCCTCCCTGGTAAATCCCCCTGAGTTCTAGTGGAAAGACTCAGGTTCAGCACCCGAAAGGATGAAGAAGACGAACAGCTCCCAAATGGGAACGTCAAGAGCCCCCAGAGCCGGTGAAGCAAGACCTTACGGTTTTCGTTCTTGTGTCCGTCGCGGAGCATATCCCCTCTGCCGCAATACGACCTGCGCTCTCCGTCACTGCGCGAACCGCCGCATGCAGACTCGCGCGCAGCGCGACCGCAAACTTCGCGCGATGCGCGCTGCGGGCGCCGAACGTACGTGCGTTCACCATTCACCACGTCATGATGAGTAGGGACTGGCCGATGTTGGAACCGAAGAAGTCCTTCGGAAAGCGTCGCGCCAGGGCTGTCATACGGGGGGGAAGTTTTTCATGAAGTACCAAGAGATGTTCGCGTCGACCGAAGAGAGGGCACTCGATTTCGTGGCCGGTGGGTATGGTGAGAGTTGCGGCTCGCGCTGTGGCGCGCCCGCCGTCTGCGGAGTTCCCACGGCCGAGTCGATCAAGGCATTCGTCTACGCGAGCCTTTCACACTGCGGATGCCAGTCTTACTCTGCACCCTGCGGCTCTGAAGGCTGCTGAGCGCGCGAAGCGACACGACTCGAGAAGGGATGGATGACCGCGGACGCGCGAAAACGGTGCGTCCGCGGTCGTTCATCGTGAACCGGCGGGGTGCCCAGCGCGAGCACGCCGGCCAGGGCTAGCCCGAGCAGCGTACCGGCTCCCTCCTCGACACGTTCGAGAACGTGGTGGTTCTGCATAATTACTCCTGTCCTGTTGCCTTATCCTGCGTGCGCGCGGGCTTGTGCGGCGAGCTCGGTGGCGCGCCCTGGGTGACGCGCGAACCACGCGAGGTCGTCTGCTACCCGCTCGACGAGCGGGACGCGGCGCCCGAGCCAAACTCGACAAAACTCCGCCAGAACGTCGTCGCCGCTGGCCTCGGCGCTGCGTTGGATGAGCCGCACGAGGTCCACGCCGTGCCGGGCCCCGAGCAGGGTGCCGCGGAAGGATTCGTTCGGCATCGATCATGCGATCTCCGACCTTGTCTCGCAGCTCGGAGAACAAGCGGCCTACCGCCGTCCCCGCCCTACTGTGCGGCGTGGCCGACAAGCAGGAGAGCGCCGGTAGCTGCTCGAGCACCTCCTCGGCGTGCCGGGCCACGGCGAGCAAAGCTCGAGCGGGAGGACTTACCCCGAGCCGCGCCGCCTCCCTGCGGCAGTGGCGCGCAGCCGATGCCTCTGTCTGAAAGAGCTCGTGCCCCAGGGTCTTGAGGAGTTTGGCGGACGCTTGTGGATCAGGTCGGGTCACGGTCGCTCCCACGTAAGCAGCTCGGGGCTTCGCCCTTACCGCAGCATGGTGGACACCCGGGGCGGCCTGGCTAGCGGCTGCGACCTCGAGGCGGCGACCTCGGAGCGCAGAGCTCCCGCCGCGAAACGCGCTCATGCCGCAAAAGCGGAGGATCCACGCAGGCACGCCCGGGCCCGCACGCCGCGGCCCGGATGAAAACGCGAGCTGGCTCACCGTCTTCGTGCCCGGGCCCTGGCCGCAACTCACCAGAACTTGGCGGCCACGGCCCTACGCAAACCCGACCGGTCTTCGGTACTTGGAGGTAGGGCTCGACCACCCCGTAGCGGGCGCTGGCGGGTCCGGACAGCTCTCCCGAGAGCGTCCCTGAAGGAGACCCGATGTCGAACGCGGCCGTACAGCAAGCCTCCCCGAGCAGCGCCAAGGCTCTGGACTACGAGGTCATCATCGTGGGCGCAGGCTTCGGTGGCATGGGCGCCGCCATCCAGCTCAAACGCATGGGCATCGACCGCGTGCTGATCCTGGACCGCGAGGACGACGTCGGCGGCACCTGGCACATGAACACCTATCCCGGCATCGCCGTGGACATCGCCTCCACCACCTATTGCTACTCGTTCGAGCCGAACCCGCGTTGGAAGCGCCTGTACGCCAAGGGTGACGAGCTCAAGGCCTACGCCCTCCACGTGGCGCAAAAGTACGACCTACGGCGCTCGATGCGCTTTCGCTCCACCGTGGAGCGCGCAAGCTACGATGAAGCGGCGCGCACCTGGACGGTGGTGCTCTCGGACGGGCAGAGCTTCAGCGCACGGGTGCTGGTGCTGGCCACCGGCTTTCTGGCGCAACCCAAGCTTCCCGACATCGCAGGGCTCGCCTCCTTTCGGGGCAAGACCATCCACACGGCGCGCTGGGATCACGACTACGATCTGAGCGGCAAGCGTGTGGCGGTCATCGGCACCGGGGCGACCTCGGTGCAGCTCCTGCCGGAGATCGCCACCAAGGTCCAGCAGCTCGACGTGTACCAACGCACCCCGATCTGGGTGGTGCCCAAGGTCGACCTGAAGATCCCGGGGGCGGTCCAGGCGCTGTTCGAGAAGCTTCCGCTGGCGCAGCGCATGGTCCGCTTCACGACCTCGTCCATCCTCGAAGTGATCATGGTGGTGGGCGCCCTCCATTACGGTCAGTTCTGGTTCTTCACGCATATCCTCGAGTGGTTCTGCAGACAGTTTCTGGCGTTCCAGGTGCGCGACTCGGCGCTGCAAGAAAAGCTCACGCCGAGCTACAGCTTCGGCTGCAAGCGCCCCACCTTCTCCAACGACTACTTTCCCACCTTCACGCGAAAGAACGTGGAGCTCGTCACCGACGGCATCGTGCGCGTAGAGAGCGACGGCATCGTCACTCGCGACGGTCGGAAGCGCGACATCGACGTGCTGATCTTGGCCACCGGCTACAAGGTGTGGGAGCGTGGAAACTTCCCCCCCTTCCCGGTGCACGGACGGCAAGGCGTGGAGCTCGGGGATTACTGGGAGGAGAACGGCTTCCAGTCCTACGAGGGCATCACGCTGCACGGCTTTCCCAACTTCTTCTACTATGCCAGCCCCTACGCGTTCACCGGGCTCTCCTACTTCTTCGCCATCGAGGCGCAGATGAGGCACATGGCGCGCGCCCTGGGTGCGATGCAAGAGGCGCGAGCCAACGAGGTCGAGGTGCGTGCGCCGGCCCAGGCTTCGTTCGTGGCCAGCATGCGCAAACGCCTGCGCAGCACGGTCTTCAGCGCGGGCAACTGCGCCACCTCGAACAGCTACTACTTCAACCAACACGGCGAGTCCCCCTTGCTGCGTCCCACGCCCACCGCGAGCGCGCTGTGGAGCGCGGGGCACTATCCGATCGAGGACTACGAGTTGAGGTCGTGAAGGGGGGTTGAAACCGTACGTTGACCTGGACGCCGCGGCCATTGCGTTGGCCGCGGGCGCGTCCGCGCTCGTCCTAGAGAACGGGGCACAGACGCTCACGCACGCCGTCGCCATTCAAGTCAAAGTCCACGTCGCCGCCCAGGTCGAGGTCGACGGACAGGCTCCAGATCTCGCACCAACGTTGCTGTTCGTGAGCGCGCTAGCCTCCGTTCTCCGTCACGGGAGCGTCAACGGCCACACAGGACACGATCACGATCAGAACTGGGGTTTGACCTCCGTTCTACGGAAAAGTCATCACCGGGATCTCGCTCTGCCGCACCACGGCCTGCGACACGCTCCCCACGAGGGCCCGCCGCACGCCTCCTTTGCCCGTGGTGCCGAGGCAGATCAGGTCCGCGCCCGTGCGCTCCGCTTCGGCCCCGATGAGCCGCTTGGGCTCGCCATCCAGCACGCGGCAGCGCACACGTCCCACTAGCTCGGGAGGCACCAAGCGCGCGAGCTCCTGCTCCAAGAACGCCATGTAGCGCCGTGATTGCTCGGGGGTCGGCCACGGCACGCCGAGATTCGGCTCCGTGTCACCCAGGTACATCTCCGGGTGCACGTGCAGCAGGTCGACGGTGCTGCCTTCGCGTCGGGCCAGGCTGAACGCAAACTCCAGCGCGCGCTCGGAAGGCGCCGAGAAGTCATGGGCAACCAGGATGTGCTGATACGTCATCGCGACCTCCAGGCAACCGTTCACGACATCGGCCGTGCTCCGCTCCTGAGCGAAGCGCTGCTCCGAGCGCGAAGGCGCTTCAGTTCTGAGGCTCCACCAGGCGGCGGCGGATGCTCTCCATGGCGCCTTTCACCTCGCGCACGATGGTCGCGCTCTTCTGGCCGATGGTCTCGGCAGGCTCTTGCAGGTGCGCTCGCGTCCTGCGCAGGTCCTCCTCGATCTGCTGAAAGCGCTTTTCCACACGCTCGAGCTCGTCCTTGAGGTCGGCCTTGGCCAGATGTGCCTTGAGACGCAGCTCCTCGCGGATCGTGCGCATGGCGTCCAGCTCCTGCGTGAAGTCGAACTTTGCTTTGTCGTCCATGTTCCGTTCTCCCATTCGTGCGCGGTCTCCCGCGCGGTGCTCTCTACGGCTCGGTGCGCCCAACTTCGACGTCACGTCGAGATTACTAAGCAGCTCGCGTGCCATCCGAGGCTCATGGCTTGGTGGCCTCGTGCTCACCGCGCAGATCCACCGGAATCATCGGCACGTCGCTCACGGACGCAACCTGCTCGGCAACGGTCGAGAAGTAGAAGTCTTTGATGCCCTTGCGGGCGCGAATCCCGAACACCAACAGACCCGGCCTGCTGCTCGCGATGTGATGCTCCAGGGCCTTGGCAGGGCTTCCCTCCAGCAGATGACAGGTGACCCGTGTGCCGAGCCGCTCCTGAATGCGCTGATGCTCGGCGAGGCACGCGCGCGCCCGCTCCAAGGCGCTGGCCGCGTGCTCGTCGGATCCGCTGGAAGCCCGTTCGAGCGCAGCAAACGCCGGAAACTCGTACACGTAGACGATGTCCAGCAAGGCGCCGAGTTCTCTGGCGATCGTGCCAGCGGCGCGGATCGTGGCGTCGGACCGGTGCGACAGGTCGACGGCGCACATGACCTTGGTGATTGGCTCCATGCGTCCGACCGAGTGCACACGGTGTACCAGCATGTTGCGGGCGCTCTGCGTGGTCGGTGAGCGTCAAACCGGTGCTGGCTGGCGAACAACCGTGAAAATCGTGCGTTCGAAGGCTGCGCCGGGCGCTGATTTTGCGCGTGGGGCTCAGGCGGAGGCGCGCACGTGATCGCTGCGACCATTGGGCGCGACGTTGAAGCTCAGCTCCGAGGCTTCGAACGCGAGACGCGCGTACGCGAAGTCCCCCTTCGGAAGGTGCCACTGAGCCTGTGCGGACGTGGGGATCGGTCGACCTGCGGCCAACTGGTAACCGTCGATGGGCGTGCTCCAGGGAGCGCGCACCAGGGGATGGGCCGGATCGTAAGGGTCTTGCAGGAACCGATCGGTCGTCACGAAGGTTCTCGGAGCGCCGTCGGCGTCCACGGTCACCTGTGCGCGCACCGCGTGCGACTCGTTGCGCAGGCCCACCTCGAAGCGGTCGGCGTCGAGCTGCTTCCAGGTGGTCGCCAGGCCGATCAACATGCTGGGCGCCAGCAGGATGGCGTCGTTGAGAAAAGTGACGAGCTCGCCGATCGCGATCTCGGGGCCCTTCTCGTCCACCACGGTGGCCACGTTGAGGGCCTTGCCCTGCATGTGCCCGGAGCCGTGGAGATAGACGTCGCGCGCGTAAACGGGGAGCACGCCGTAGAACATGATGCGCATGTAGAAGAAGCGCGCGACCTCCAGGGCGTTGTCGTATTGAAAGCACTCCGCTTGCATCCACGGCAATTCGGGAGAGGGGCGAAACTGCCCCTTCAGATGAGCCAACACGGACCAATCGCGAGGCCGACCGACCACGCCCATGAAGCGCATGTAGCGCTGCACGACCTCGGGCATGTTGGCCAGGGCGGACTCGGTGACGGTGGCCTGTTCGAGACCCATGGTTAGTCCTGCATGGCCTACTTCGCGCTCGAATCGGCGTCTCATACGGGCGTCGCAACGTGGCGGAGGATGTCGTCTTGCGAGACGATGCCGACCAACTCACCGCGTGCCGTGACCACCGGCAGCGCGCCCACCTTCAGCTCAAGCATGCGGCGTGCAGCTTCCGCGATGGAATCCTCGGGGGCAATGGTGCTCACCTCGACGCGCATGACGTCGCGCACGAAGGTCTGCTCCAGGAGGCGGCCCTCCAGCGCCTTGAGTGCGGGGCTTCGCTCCGGTCCCCCCACGGCGTTGCGCAACAGATCGCGCTGGCTGAGGATGCCTACGAGCCGTGTGCCGTCGACCACGGGCAAGTGCCGAAAACGAAAATGCTCGAGATTCTGCGCGACCTTGTGGAGGTTATCCTCCTCGAACACCGAGACCACGTTGCGCGTCATGATCTGGGATACATTGGCTTGGCCGTCCATGTTGCCTCCTCGTGCGCGTCCCCCGCTCTGGCGGGGGCTGTCCGGTTATCCCAGGACGTGGTGCAAAGCCCGGACCAGCGGCTCGTCTGTCGGATGACTTCGCAACCGGACGCTCCATGGCTCACACACCGACGCAAGGCTTGCGCTGAGCGCATGTTTTGCGACTCATCCGAGGTCCACGCCGAGACGTCGCGCGAGCTCGAGCTCGATCAGCTCATGGAGGGCCCCTTCCACCTCGCGCCGCATGGCTCGCACCAGGGGAAACTCGTGGACCGAGGCTGCCTCACCGCGCGGCGCGATGGGCTCGCCAAACACGAAACGCATGCGGACCAAGCGCGGGATCGGCAAGATCCTGGCTGGCAAGGGGATTGGGATGCCGCCCCGGCGCAGCCAGCGCGAGCCGCGCGAATAGGCGTCTCCCACGAAATCGAACAGCTCGTCGGTTCCGATGGACGCGAGGGGAACGACGGGTGCCTGATTGCGCAGGGCCGCCCGGATAAATCCGTAGCGTTGGCCCCACAGGAACTGATAGCGCAGTTCACGGGGCTTCACGGCCTCGCGCAGACCGCCCGGCAACACGAGCACGAGCTCATCACGCTGCAGCAGACGATCGACGTTGTCGGGGGTTCCGTCCACCGTGCCGGCCGAGGCCGCGAGCCAGCGCAGGAACGGAACCTTCCACCAGAGGTGCTCTCCCAGCACCCAGAGTGGGCGCCGCAGGTCCCGCCAGACCGCCGCCATGGCGAACAAGACGTCCCAACCGAACGCGTGATTGGCCACGATCAAGCCACGCCCCTTGGGTAGCTGATCGATGCCGGCGACCTCGACCTTCAACTGAGCGCCGAGCAGGTTCACCGCGGAAAACAGGCGGTCCGCGCGCTCCTCGTCGAAGACCGAAGGGAAGTCCTTGTACTCCTCACGAAAGCCATCGATCGCGCGCATGCAACTCGCCGTCGCAAAGGACGGGCCAGAACGCGCCGCAGTATTCGCAGGCGGCCGTTGCGCGCGGCTCGAGACGCTAGGCAGGCCCCTGCGAACTCTCGCCGGCTGCAATCTCGTCGGTGCGCTCGCCGGCCCGGCTCGGCACGACCAGCACGGGCACGAGGCTGTCGCGCAGCACCCGCTCCGACACGCTCCCCAACAGGACACGCTGCATGGCCCCTTTTCCGGTGGCCCCCAGGCACAGCAGGTCCGCGCCGATTTCGTTCGCGCACGCCGAAATCTGCGCGGCCGGCTCTCCGCGGCGAACCAGGTAACGCACGCGCTCGCCGGCGGTGGGATCCACCGTGTGCACGAAGCGCTGGAGCTCGAGCTCCAGGAAGCGCAGATAGCGCTCGGTTTGCCCCTCTTGGGCGCCGGTGAGCCCGGCCTCCATATCGGCCCGCCCGCCGTAGGGCTCCGAGTGCACGTAGACCACGGAGACTCGTGCTTCCAGGGCGGCCCCGAGCTTGAGGCCGAGCCGCACGGCCCGGCGGGCAGGTTCGGAGAAATCGCAGGCAACCATCAGCTCTCGCACACTCATATCCTCCGCTCATTTTGGCCGTCGTGCAGCCTGAGCCCTTGACTGGAGCAAGCCCTGGACCAGGCACGCAGGCCATGGCGCAGCCGCGCCCAGGCGGGCCGCGCGGAACCTCCGCAAGCCCCGCACGCGCACCGAGTCCTCAGGTAAGCGCCAGTGCGGGCGGCGCAGGCTTTTCGCTGCTCTGACGGGGCCGTCGCAAATCTTGCGCCGAGCCAAGCGCCCAACCCGGACGCGCAGCAGCTGGCACGAGCGCTGCTTGGGTTGGCATCGTCAAGGAGTGAAACAAGATGAATGCGTCCGCTGGTACTGCAGACGACACCGCTCGAGAGCCCACCAGTGAGACGACGGCGGAGGCGCTGTTTGGCCAATTCGAGGTCGCCCTGGCCGACGCACGCAGCGCCCTCAAGCACATGGCGTTGCTGTGCTCGTTTCGTGGGCCGGCCTCCTACGGTGCGATGACCAGCGCCGTCGAGGCATGCGTGCGCGCCCTGACGCACTATCACGCGGTGGCGCAGCACGAGATCGATGCCGAGGTGGTGCATCTACGCTTCGGCGCAGTCTTGGCAAAGCATTTTCACGCGAGCGCGCTGCGCCAGGCCGACGAACTCGACCGACTCTACCTGGCGCTCCGCGCTGCACGGAGCTGGCAAGAGCACAGTCGCGCAGTGTTCATGACCGCGCTCGTGCTGTCGGCCGAGCTCGATGCTCACGCCAGTGATCTGCGACGCGTGCTGGAACGCTGAGCAGGCGAGAGCCGAGCGCGGCTGGCCCACGGCTTGCACTGGTGCTCGTCGATGTGCAGGCAGTCCAATGAGGATCCTCTCCCGGCCTATCGAGACGACGCGTTCATGGACGGCGATGCCGGGCGACCGCTGCGGATCTTGGCGGAGTACCTGGAGCCACTCGAACGCTTCAAGCGCCTCGAGATCACCGACACCGTGGTGTTCTTCGGCTCGGCACGCATTCGCGAAGGCGGGCCGCTGGAACGCTACTATCGCGACGCGCGCGAGCTCGCGCGCTTGCTCACCGTGTGGTCGAACGTCTTGCCTGACAAGGGCCGCTTCGTGGTCTGCTCGGGAGGCGGTGGCGGCATCATGGAGGCCGCCAATCGCGGCGCGTCGGACGCTGGCGGCCGCAGTATCGGCTTGAATATTGGGTTGCCCCACGAGCAGCGGCCCAACCCGTTCATCACCCAGGATCTGTGCCTCGAGTTCCACTACTTCTTCATGCGCAAGCTCTGGTTCTCGCACCTCGCCAGGGCGCTGGTGGTGTTCCCAGGCGGCTTCGGCACGCTGGACGAGCTGCTCGAAGTGCTCACGTTGAGCCAGACCCAAAAGCTCGCGCGTCGCATCCCGATCTTGCTGTACGGCAGCGAGTTCTGGCGCCGCATCCTCGACTTCGAGGCGCTCGTGGAGCACGGCCTGATCGACCGCGAAGACCTGAGCCTCTTCGCAACGGTGGACGACCCCATGCAGGCCTTCAGCCTGTTGCGAGAGCACCTTCCGCAGCGGAGCGAGGGTCAACCGGCCTTCGCCAGCTCCAACACGAGCGCGAGCTGCATCGGCTCGCTCAAGTCGAGCGCGCGATGAGTCAGGCCATCTTCGCTCCCGTGCTCACGGGCGTGGGTCTCGCCGTGGCGCTGGGCCTGCATTGCACCTTGATGTGCGGTCCCATCGCGGCCTCCACGCGCGCGCTCGGTGGACCGAGCGCCGGTGCTCGCTATGTGGCCGGACGCTTCGTGAGCTACACGCTGCTGGGCTCACTGGCTGGCAGCGTGGGTCGCGCCTTGGTGGCCTCGCCCTGGGCCAACGCGGCTCAGCTCGTTGCCTCGGCCCTGTTTGCGGCGCTGCTCCTCAAAGCCGTGCTGACGCAGTTTGGACGAGCTCCGGCACGGCGACTCATCCCCCTGCGCACGGCGCCGCGCAAGAACTACCTGGGCTCTCTGTTGGCTCGCGTCGCACAGCAGCCATTGCTGCTCGGTTTGGCGACTGCCTTGATTCCGTGCGGCGCGTTGCTCATGGCCGTGACCGCAGCCGCCACGCTCGGGGATCCCGTGTCGGGAGCCCTCGCGATGGCGACGTTTGCCGGGCTCTCGAGTCTGAATCTCTGGCTCGCGGCCCGCTTTCTGGGGCCCCGCAGCGAAGTGCGCTGGCAGCGCTGGCTCGCCACCTCCGCATTGCTGGCGGGCCTGCTCATCGCCTTGTGGCGTCCCTACACCCTGCTGACGGCCACGCAGCCGAGCTGCCATGCGCATCACTCCAGCCCGTGGCCCGGCTTCTTTGGAGCACACTGAGCATGTCCATCGACGTGACCTACCCTTCGATCGCGGCCTCCACCCCCCAGCCGCGGGCCGCGCGAGCCTGCGTCCACTGTGGCAGTCCACTGGCCACGGCCGAGTGCGAGGACTTCTGCTGCGGTGGCTGTCGCCACGTGCACGAGCTGCTCTCGCAATCGGGCCTCGAGCGCTACTACGTGCTGCGCGGCGACCAGGTGCTGGCGCCGGTCGGCGAGATGAGTGGGTCGGTGCCCGATGCATGGCTCGACGCCGAGCGCGCCCGGCTCCTGGAGCAAGCGCCCGTGGCTCGCTTCACACTCGACGTCCAGGGGCTGCAATGCGGCGCCTGTGTGTGGCTCATCGAAGCCGTCTTTCGGCGCCAGCTTGGGGCCCTGCAGATCAACGTCAATCCGGCGCTCGGCGTGCTGCAGGCCGCGGTCGCGACGAACTTCGACCTGGCCGCCTTCGTGCGCGAGGTGCAGAGCTTTGGCTACCGACTCGGCCCAGCACGCAAGGGCGCCTCGAGCACCAACGGAGGATTGCGGCTGCGCGCGGGCATCTGTCTGGCTCTGGCCGCCAACACGGGCTTTCTGAGCGCCACCGCCTACTTCGGCCTGAGCAGCGGCCCCCTCTATGACCTGATTCGAAACGCCAGCTTCAGCATGGCGACGCTGAGCGTGCTGGTGGGTGGTAGCTACTTCGCCGAGCGCGCCTGGCACGGGATCAAGCGCGGCGTGCTGCACCTCGACTTTCCCATCGCGCTCGGCATGGGGCTCGCTTACATGGGCTCGGTGTGGTCGCTCTACTTCGGGGGCGCCGCCGGCAACTACCTCGACACGGTGAGCGTGTTCATCGCGCTGATGCTGGTGGGCCGGATGCTCCAGGAGAGGCTCGTCGAGCGCAATCGCCGGCAGCTGCTGGAGAGCGACGGTGCGAGTGGCCTGCTCGCGCGCCGGGTGCGCGGCGGACAGGTCGAGCTCGTGCCGTGCACGGCGCTCCATGCGGGCGACCAGGTGCTGGTGTGTCCGGGCGAGGTCGTTCCAACTACGGCCCGCCTCGAGCAAACCCGAGCCATCTTCTCGCTCGCGTGGATCAACGGCGAGAGCGAACCGAAGGCCTTCGAGCCCGGTGAGCTGGTCGTTGCAGGCGCCGTCAACGCCGGTTCGAGCCCGCTGCGCGCCACTCTGACCACTGGCTTCGAGCGCTCCGATCTGGACGTCTTGTTGAAGGACGACCCGACCCGTACGGCGCGCGCGAGCGGCGACTTCTGGGATCGGCTGGCCCGTCTATACGGGGCACTGGTGCTGGTGACCGCAGGCCTCGGCCTCTTGGTGTCGAGGCTATCCGGCGGATCTTGGCCCGAGGCGCTGGACGTCTGCACGGCGGTGCTGGTGGTGACCTGTCCCTGCGCTTTCGGCCTGGCCACGCCGCTGGCCTACGAGCTGGGCGTGGCCGGACTGCGGCGAGCTGGCCTCTTCGTGCGCGACGCCACCTACTTCGATCGCGCGGCAGCGGTGCGTCGCATCGTGTTCGACAAGACCGGCACCTTGACCACCGGGATGCTCGAGCTGGAGCAACAAGAACCCCTCGCAAATCTTTCGCGAGCGCAACGCGGAGTCCTCTACACCCTGGCAGCTCAGAGCAATCATCCGAAGAGCACTGCCATCTCGCGCGCGCTGCTCGCACTCGATCCCAGCCTTCGCTTGAGCGAGGTGCAGGTGCACGAAGAGCCTGGGCGCGGCATCGAATGCCGCATTCAAGGGGCCCTGTTTCGCTTGGGTGCCCGCGATTGGGCCTGTCCTGGCGCCGCGAGTGGAAAGCATCCGAGCTTCAGCCGAGACGGCATCGCTCTTGCAGAACTCCCCACCGTGGAAGTGATGCGACGCGATGCTCAGCAAGAAGCGGTCGCGCTGAGTCGCGCTGGCTACGAGCTGTGGATCGCCAGCGGCGACAGCGAAGCCAGCGTGTGGCGCTCGGCGGATACGCTCGGCATCCCGCGCGAGCACGCGCGAGGCAATCTCTCGCCCACGCAGAAGCGTGACCTCGTCGAAAAGGTCGGGAGCGCGCACACGCTGATGCTCGGCGACGGCATCAACGACGGCCTGGCGTTCTCGGCCGCGCGCTGCTCGGGAACGCCCGCCGTGGATCGTCCCTTCATCCCCGCGCGCAGCGACTTCTACTTCCTCAACGCCGGGCTCGGAACGGTGCGCCTCTCGCTGCGCGTAGCCCGTGCGGTCCGGCGCGTGGTCGTCGGCGCCCTCACCTTCGCCACGCTCTACAACGTGGCGGCTGTGGGCATTGCCTACGCGGGCTGGATGCGCCCGTGGCTGGCCGCCGTGCTCATGCCCACGAGCTCCATCTGCGTGCTCGCCTACACGTCACTCGCCTTGTCGAGGAGGTCCCTGTGGAAGTCGTAGCCCTCTTGCTGTTCATCGGTGCGCTCTGGGTGTTCGCCGCCATCGCGCTGTTCGCCTGGAATCTGTTGAACGCCAACGCCGATCACGCGGACCGCCTCGCACTCCTACCCCTCGAAGACAACTGGGTCGATTCACTCGCCCCCCATGACCATTCCAGCCCAAAGCCCACGAGTAAATCATGAGCCAAGTCCACACCGCGACGAACCCATCCGCGCTCGAAGCGCGCAGCGTCGTGATTCAGTACGACGACCAGATCACCCAGCGCTTCGTCGCCGCATCGGTGGTCTGGGGCATCGTCGGCATGCTGGTCGGAGCGCTGATCGCGCTGCAGCTCGCCTTCTGGCGCGCGAACCTCGGCCCCTACTTCACGTTCGGGCGCCTGCGACCCCTGCACACCAACGCCGTGATCTTCGCGTTCGTGGGCAACATGATCTTCGCCGGCATCTACTACAGCACCCAGCGCCTGCTCAAGACGCGCATGGCATCGGATCGCCTGAGCCGGATCCATTTCTGGGGCTGGCAGGCGATCATCGTATCGGCCGCGGTCACGCTGCCGCTCGGCTTCACCCAGGGCAAAGAATACGCCGAGCTCGAGTGGCCCATCGACCTGGCCATCACCGGCATCTGGGTCGTCTTCGCCGTCAACTTCTTCTGGACGCTGGCCAAGCGCCGCGAGAAGCAGCTGTATGTCGCGCTTTGGTTCTACATCGCGACGATCGCCGCCATCGCCATCCTTCACATCGTCAACAGCCTGGCCATCCCGGTGTTCGCACTCAAGAGCTACAGCCTCTTCGGCGGCGTGCAGGACGCGCTGGTGCAGTGGTGGTACGGCCATAACGCGGTCGCCTTCTTCCTGACCACGCCGGTGCTCGGCATCATGTACTACTTCTTGCCCAAGGCCGCCGACCGTCCGGTCTTCTCCTATCGACTCTCGATCATCCACTTTTGGGCCTTGGTGTTCATGTACATCTGGGCGGGGCCGCACCACCTCCTATACACGGCGCTTCCCGACTGGGCCCAGAGCCTTGGCATGCTCTTCAGCCTCATGCTGTGGGCACCGAGCTGGGGCGGCATGCTGAACGGCTTGCTCACTTTGCGTGGCGCCTGGCACAAGCTGCGTACGGACCCCGTGCTCAAGTTCTTCGCCGCGGGCGTGACCTTCTACGGCATGGCGACCTTCGAGGGACCGCTGTTGAGCATCAAGTCAGTCAGCGGCCTCGCGCACTACACCGACTGGATCGTGGGCCACGCGCACGGCGGCGCGCTCGGCTGGAACGGCTTCATGGCGGCCGGCATGTTCTACTTCCTGATCCCGCGGCTCTACCGCACCAAGCTCCACTCGCGCTCGGCCGCGGATCTCCACTTCTACGTCGGCACCATCGGCATCCTCCTGTACCTCACCTCGATGTGGATCGCCGGCGTGACGCAGGGGCTCATGTGGCGTGCGCAGAACGAGTCGGGCGGCCTCGTCTACCCGAACTTCCTGGAGACGCTGATCGCACTCAAGCCCATGTACTGGACGCGCCTGGTGGGCGGACTGCTGTACCTCTCGGGCTTCGTCGTGATGGCCTGGAACCTGGTCATGACGGCGCGCAGCGGAGCGCTGACCGACGAGGAAGTGAGCTTCACCGAGGTGGTCGAGGCCCAGCGTGAGGTCCACTGGAAGGAGATCGCGTTCGGCAAGCCGGTGATCTTCACGGCTCTCATCGCTGCCATGTTGGCGCTCTTTCCCCTGGTGGATCCCATCGCCAACGTCATGCTGATGTCGCTGGTGCTCGGTATCGGCGTCTTGGCGGGCGTCATCCTCTCTGCACGCCGCGAGGGCGAGCCGGCCTGGCACGCGCTGCTGGAGGGCAAGGCCCTTTGGTTCAGCGCCTTCACGGTGATCGCCGTACTCGTCGGCGGTGTGGCGGAGATGGTGCCCTCGATCATCGCTGGCAACGAGACGCTCGCACACACCCAGAACGTGCCCTACCGCGCCCTGGAGCTCGAGGGACGCGATGTGTACCTCAAGGAGGGCTGCTACAACTGCCATTCCCAGATGATCCGTCCCTTCACCTGGGAGACGGCGCGCTACGGCGAGATCTCGCAGCCCGACGACTCGGTCTTCGACCACCCATTTCAGTGGGGCTCCAAGCGCACCGGACCGGACCTGGCGCGCGTCGGCGGCAAGTACAACCACGAGTGGCACTACCGCCACATGCTGGACCCTCGCGAGGTGTCCCCCGGCTCCAACATGCCCGGCTATGCCCACCTCGCACGCCAAACGCTCGACTTGCGTCAGAGTGCAGACAAGCTGCGCGCCCTGCGTGCCGCGGGGGTGCCCTACGACCCCAAGCAAATCGGTTACGCCAGTCGCGACGCCGAGCGTCAGGCCAACGCCATCACGCGTGAGCTGAAGACCTCGGGCGAAGTCGACGTTGCCCCAAACAGCGAGCTGGTGGCGCTGATCGCGTACTTGCAGCGGCTCGGCAAGCCCGGCGCCAAACCTCCCGCGGGCGACTCGGACCTGCTTGTCGATGGCAGAAAGGCTGGTGAGTGATGCTTCGGTTCATGGCGATGGAGTTCTATCGGAGCAACCCACTGCTGGGCTATGCGATCTTCGCGCTGGGCGTGTTCGTGGCCGTGTTCTTAGCCATCCTGGCGCGCACCTTCTTCAGCGACGACGAGCGCTACGCCGAACTGGCGAGCTTGCCCTTGAAGGAAGGTCACGGAAGCGAGGTGGGACGTGAGTAAGTCGCGAAAGGTCGACCCGATTCAGGGAGAGATCCTGCACGAGTACGACGGCATCGAGGAGGCCGACAATCAACTGCCGACCTGGTGGTTGTGGACGCTGTTCGCGGCCGTCGCCTTCTCCATCGGCTACTGGTTCTACTACGAGGCCTTCAAGGCCGGACCAGGACTCGCCGAGGCGTACTATCAGGAGCGCGCACTCCAGGCGGAGAAGAACGGCAGCGATCCCACTGACGGCGAGCTACTCGCCCAGCTCGGCACGCCCTCGTTGCGGCTGGGCCAGGGCATCTTCGAGTCCAACTGCGTGGCGTGTCACGAGGCACAGGGCCAGGGAAAGATCGGCCCCAACCTGACTGACAATGCGTGGCTCCACGGCGGAACTCCAGCGGAGATCTATCGCACCATTCGCGACGGCGTGTCGGCCAAGGGCATGCCCGCGTGGGGGCCTGCCCTCGGGCGGGCGGGGGTCATCCAAGCCACCACGTTCGTGCTCTCGTTGCGCGACAAGAATCTACCCGGCAAGGCCCCCGAGGGACAGGCGCTCGGTGCGCGCGCCGACATCGCTCCCGCGGGCGACGAGCACTGATCGAGTCATGACACGACGTCTCCCCATCCTCGGCGAGCCCGGCTCATCCACGGCGCTCAAGCGCGACGGGAAGCGCGACTTCATCGTGCCCGCCGACGTGGCGGGCCGCTTCACGTGGCGCCGTCGGGTGGTGTTCGCGCTCTTGATCGCTGTGTACGTGGCGACCCCGTGGATCCAGCTCAACGGGCATCCCCTGGTGTTCCTCGACCTGGAGCACCGGGCCTTCTATTTGTTCGGGGGCACCTTCAATGCTCAGGACGTGTGGCTCGTCTTCTTCCTGCTGAGTGGCCTGGGCTTTCTGCTCATCCTGGCGACGGCGCTTTGGGGCCGCGTCTGGTGCGGCTACGCGTGTCCGCAAACCGTCTTCATGGAGGGCGTGTTTCGGCGCATCGAGCGCTTCGTGGAAGGGCCGCGCAACCTGCACCTGCGACGCGACGCGGGGCCGTGGTCGCTCGACCGAGTGGCACGCAAGACCCTCAAGCACGTGCTCTTTGGGCTGATGGCGGTGCTGATCGCCCACGCCTTCCTGAGCTACTTCGTGTCGTGGCCCGGGCTCCTGCGCATGGTGCGCGGCGCGCCGAGCCAGCACCCGGAGGCGTTCGCCTGGGCGTTCTGCACGAGCCTGATCCTGTATCTGAACTTTGCGTGGTTTCGCGAGCAGCTGTGCCTCATCGTTTGCCCCTACGGACGCCTGCAGTCGGTGTTGACCGACCAGGACACGCTGGTCATCGGCTACGACGCGCAGCGCGGCGAGCCGCGTGGCAAGGCCGCGCAGCATCCGGCGGCTTGTGTGGACTGCGGACGCTGCGTCGTCGTTTGCCCCACCGGCATCGACATCCGCAACGGACTGCAGCTCGATTGCATCGGCTGCGCTGCCTGCATCGACGCCTGCGACACCGTGATGGAGCACCTGAAGCAGCCCCGCGGCCTCATCCGCTACGACTCCGGCAATGGGCTCGCCGGCGCGCCCAAGCGCTTCTGGCGACCGCGCCTGCACCTCTACCTGGCGCTCGGGGCCGTCGGCCTGGTGGTCGCTGCGCTCTCGGCCAGCTCACGCGAGCCCTTCGAGGCCAACTTGCTGCGGCTGCCCGGCGCGCCGTTCGTGCTCGAAGCGGACGGTCACCAGGTGCGAGACGCGCTCGAGCTCCATCTCGTGAACAAGGGGCCACAGACCGAGCGCTTCGAGGTGCGCGGCGTCGGCGATCCCGACCTGCGCTTCGTGGTCGCACAGCCGCAGCTCAGCCTGCCTTCGCTCGGCGAGCGCCGCGTACCGATCTTCGTGAGCGGCCCCAACGATCGCAAGCCGCGCCGCATCCGCCTCGAGGTGCGGGCGGGTGACGGCGTGCGCTCCGCAGAAGCGGCCTTCCTAGCCCCACGCTAGGTCACGGGCGCCCGTGACAGGGCACGGCGAACCGACGCCAACCTGACTCAGCGGGCACGTTTCAGCTGGATTTTTCCTCGATCTCGCCTGGCGCGCACCTTGCGTAGGGTCGCTGCGTCCCGTTTCGTCGAGGAGATATCATGAGCAGTGGCCTGCGCCCTGAAACGTCCCTTCTGCACGCCGGCCAAGCGCCGGATCCCACCACGGGCGCGCGCGCGGTGCCGATCTACCAGACCACCTCCTATCAGTTCCGTGACACCGAGCATGCTGCGAACCTGTTCGGACTCCGCGAATTCGGCAACATCTACACCCGCATCATGAACCCGACGACGGACGCGCTGGAGAAGCGCATCGCGGAGCTCGACGGGGGTGTGGGCGCACTCGCCGTGGGCAGCGGACAGGCCGCGACCACGCTCGCCATCCTCAACATCGCGCGAGCCGGCGACGATATCGTGTCCCTGGATAATCTTTATGGCGGCACGCACAACCTGTTTCGCCACACGTTGCCACGCTTCGGTGTCAACGTGCGCTTCGCTCGTTCGAACAGCCTCGAGGCAGTGCGCAAGGCCATTGGGCCTCAGACCAAAGCGCTATTCGCCGAGTCCATCGGCAATCCCAAGCTCGACGTCGCCGACCTGGAGGGCCTTTCCAAGATCGCCCATCAGGCCGAAATCCCGCTCATCCTCGACAACACGTTGGCGCCCTACTTGTTGCGCCCCTTCGAGCATGGCGCCGACATCGCCGTGTATTCCGCCACCAAGTTCATCGGTGGCCATGGCACGAGCGTCGGTGGATTGATCGTGGACTCGGGCAAGTTCGACTGGACCCAGGGACGCTTTCCCCTGATCAACGACCCCGAGCCGAGCTACCATGGGCTCTCGTTCGTCGAGGCTCTCGCCCCGCTCGGCAACGTGGCGTACATCCTCAAGGCCCGCGTGACCTTGCTGCGCGATATTGGCGCCGCCCTCTCCCCCTTCAATTCCTTCCTGTTCCTGCAGGGCCTCGAAACCTTACACCTGCGCATGCAGCGCCATTCCGAGAACGCACTGAGCGTGGCTCGCTGGCTCGAGAAGCACCCGGCCGTGAAGTGGGTCCGCTATCCCGGTCTGGAGTCCGATGAGCACCATGCGGCGGCCAAGAAGTACTTGCCGCGCGGCGCAGGCGCCATTCTAGGGTTCGGCATCGCCGGCGGCGCGGAGCAGGGACGACGCTTCATCGACGCCCTCAAGCTCATCTCCCATGTGGCCAACGTGGGCGACACCCGCACGCTTGCGATCCACCCGGCCACCACCACCCACCAACAACTATCCGAGAACGAGCAGCTCGCCACAGGCGTCAGCCCTGACTACGTGAGGCTCTCGATCGGCATCGAGCACATCGCCGATATCCTGGCCGACATCGAACAAGCACTGAAGCTGGCCGTCTAAGGCGCGGTCCATTTGTCATGCCCCTCGTGCTCCCTCGCAGCTATCGCTTCCTGTCCACCTTCGATCGACGCGGCATTCGCTGGGCGCCGCGTCACGCGCCACCCGCGGGGCGGCCCGTCTTGCGGGTGGGCATCGTCAACCTGATGCCGCGGGCGGAGCTCTACGAGGAGCTTTTGTTGTCGGCACTCGGTGCAGCCCTGCCCCCGACTCTGGCGCTGGAACCCGTCTGGATTCGCCTCGACAGCCACGACTATCGCAGCAGTGATGCGGCTCACCTCGCGCGTCACTACGTGCGTGCGGAGCGAGCCGCGTCGTCTTCGCTCGACGCGCTGATGCTTACTGGAGCGCCCGTCGAGGAGCTCGCCTTCGAGGACGTGCGCTACTGGCGGGAGCTCTCGGGTCTGCTGACATGGGCGCGCCAGCGCGTGAGCTCCACGCTGGGCCTGTGTTGGGGCGCGATGGCGCTCGCCAAGCTGTTGGGGGTGGAAAAGCAGGCGCTCCCACGCAAGCTGTTCGGCATGTACTCACTCGAGCCGCTCGAAGCCGGTCGCGGCTATTTCGGCGAGAACGACACCTATTGCCCGCAGAGCCGTCACGCGGGTGTTTCGGAGCAAGAGCTGGAGCGCGCGGCGCGGGACGGTCGGGCGCGCCTGCTCGCTCGTTCGCCCGAGGCGGGCCACGCCATCTTCACGAGTGGGGATGGCCGCTTCCTCATGCACCAGGGGCACCCCGAATATCGGCCGGAACGCCTGCTCTACGAGTATCGACGCGACCGGGCGTTGGGACGTCGCGACGTCGGGGCACCACTGGGCGTGGACCTCGAACAGCCAGAGCGCAGCGTGCGTTCAAATGGCCGCTCGTTCTTCGGCGCGTGGCTTCACCAGCTCGCGACGCCCCAGGCAGAGAAGCGGGCGAGCTCCACCGAGGCCTTGCCACGGACGGGTGTCGAATGAGTAGCGAGCCTGGCTGGGATCTCGAGGCACTGGTCGCCCAACTGCGCATCGCACGGCGCAGCCAGTCCGACTGGAGGCGCGAGGAGGCCGAGCGTCCCCAGCGGCCCTCCCGCGAGTCCTTGATCACCATCGTCAAACAGCTGCGCGCCGTCCTCTTTCCATCGCACTTCGGCATCTCCGACTTCTCCGACGCGAGCATCGACTTCTTCGTGGGCAGCACGCTGGACGCAGCTTTGCGCGCGCTGGAGGAGCAGGTCTCGAGAGGCCTCAGCTACACCGAGGAGCACCGCCACAGCGAGCGTGACGTGCGCTTGTCCCAGGCCAAGCGAATCGTGACCGAGTTCGCGCGGAGCTTACCGGACATCCGCTCCGTGCTCGAGCTGGACATCCGCGCGGCCTACGAGAGTGACCCCGCTGCCCAGAGTCGCTCCGAAGTGTTGTTCTGTTACCCTGGGGTGGCCGCGATCATTCACCATCGCATCGCTCACGAGCTCCACCGGCTCGGGCTCGTACTCCTGGCGCGCGTCGTCTCCGAGATCGCGCACTCGACGACGGGCATCGACATCCATCCGGGCGCCACGATCGGTCGACGCTTCTTCATCGATCACGGTACGGGTGTAGTGGTGGGCGAGACCACCGTGATTGGGGACGGCGTCCGCTTGTACCAGGGTGTGACGCTCGGGGCGCGTAGTGTTCCGACCGACGCGGAGGGCAAGGCCATCAAGGGCGCTCCGCGGCACCCGGTGATCGAAGACGACGTGGTGATCTACGCGGGCGCCACCATCCTCGGCCGGGTCACCATCGGCAAAGGCTCGATCGTGGGAGGCAACGTATGGCTTACCCGAAGCTTGCCTCCGAACAGCCACGTCACGCAGGCCCAGACGGCCCCCAAAGCGTCGGTCGCGATTCCGGAATCCGAGCGGTAAGCATTGCAAATCCATGAAGTGTCCTGGGCAGGACGCCGTCGTCTGCCCGTGAAAAGTGCTGGATCCAGCGCGGGTCACGGGCTGGAAATCTGCCCTCGCGCGCCGGTCGTCACACCTAAGTTACCGATTTGCAATGCCTTGCAGACGTGTGTGACCGCCCAACTCGGGCTTGGCACTGACGATGCATCGCAAGGGGGTCGAGCCAGCAACGCACCTTCGGTGTGCGGCGCTGCCCGGGAGGCGAAGAGCGATGTGCAGACGAGTTCAGTGCGAGGCCTGCCACAAGCCAACCTACGTCGGCTGCGGCCGTCACGTCGAGCAGGTGCTCGGCAGCGTTGCCGATGGCGAACGCTGTCACTGCCGTGATCTCGGCAGTGCGATCGCCAACAACAGCGCGAGCTCGAGCCAACCCCGGATTTCCGCACCCTTGATGGGCGCCTGTCCCTGAACGACGAAAGGCCATTCGAAGGACACCAAGACATCCAGGCTCAACACGAGCGACATATTCAAGCGGCTCCTTGCAGACCGCTTTGGCAGCGCGAGTCCGTTCGTCCAAGATAGCGGAGGATTCGTCGTGTCTGGATGGCTTCGTCCTGTGTTCCGCGCTTGGAGCGCGCTAGTTAGCGACTAGCGACAGATCGCTCGGCAAGGGCGAGTGCAGCGAGGAACTTCGATGGCAGATCAATATGCGTTGCGCGAGCCACAAGCTCGCAAACTAGCGAACACAACCAAGACTCAGGTCCAGCTTCCTGAGATAACCCCACGCTGGCTCACGCTGCTGCTGCAGTGGAAGCCCCTGGAGTCGGGCACCCTGCGCGTGAACCGTGCAAATCCGGCCAAGCCCGTGGAGGTCATCTGCAGCGTGCCCGGCGAAGATCCCCTGCCCGCCACGTTCGCGGACTATGCCGATGCTCCGCGCGAATACACCTTGAGCTCCATCTCCACGGTGTTGAACGTCAACACGCGCATCTCGGACCTCTTCAGCAGCCCGTTCGATCAGGCTCGCGAGCAGCTCCGACTCACCATCGAGAGCATCAAGGAGCGCCAGGAAGACCAGCTCATCAATAACGCCGAGTACGGCCTCCTGAACAACGTCGCGCCCAGCATGCGCGTGCAGCCTCGCAAGGGCATGCCCACGCCGGACGACCTGGACGAGTTGATCGCCAAGGTGTGGAAGGAGCCCGCGTACTTCGTGGCTCATCCGCGCGCCATTGCGGCCTTTGCCCGCGAGTGCACGCGTCGCGGCGTTCCACCGCCCACCGTGAGTATGTTCGGTTCGCAGTTCCTTACCTGGCGCGGCCTGCCGCTCGTGCCCAGCGACAAGCTGCCCATCGAGAACAACAAGAGCAGCATCTTGCTCATGCGTGTCGGCGAGAAGAAGCAGGGGGTCATCGGACTCTTTCAGGCTGGCCTGCCAGGGGAGCAATCACCGGGACTTTCCGTCCGCTATATGGGCATTAACCAGAGCGCAGTCGCGTCCTACTTGGTGTCCCTGTATTGCTCCGCCGCCGTGCTGACACCCGATGCCCTGGGTGTGCTCGAGAACGCAGACCTGGGCTATTACCATGACTACAAGTGAGGATTGGGCCAGCTTTCCGTTCGGGCCGAGCGAGCAGGGCGCCAAGGCGAGCGGCTCGGACGCATCTGCGTCGGGCGTGGAGCTCCTGACCCAGCTGGCGAATTCGATGTTTCGCGGTGTGGACGTGAGCGGCGCACCTGCAGGCGTCGAGCCTCTGGCGCGCAGTGCAGAGGCGGCCAGCATCCCGGAGCAGCCGGCGGTGCCCTCGGAAGCCACCCGCTTCCCCACGCGAATCATCGCAGAGCCTGCGCAGCAGGCCGAGAAGACCTCGAGCTTCTACTTCCTGGACTACGTGGGCGAAGCGCAACGTACGGCGAGCCCCTACTCCACCGCCGCGAGGCCGCCTCATGTCGAGCTGCCCGGCTTGCCGGCTTCCCCTGTGGCCCCTGATCCTCGCCTTCCCGGCACGGACTCGTGGCGTCTTCCAAACGGCCTCACTCCCCCGGGGCGGGGCCTCTTCGATCCGCTCCGCGTACGCCAGGACTTCCCGATCCTGAGCGAACAAGTCAACGGGCGCCCCCTGGTGTGGCTGGACAACGCCGCGACCACGCAGAAGCCGCGCTCGGTGATCGACCGCGTATCCTATTTCTACGAGCACGAGAACTCCAACATCCACCGCGCCGCCCACACGTTGGCCGCCCGCTCCACGGATGCTTACGAGGGCGCGCGGGAGAAGGTCCGACGCTTCCTCAACGCCCCCTCCGCGCAAGAGATCGTTTTCACCCGTGGAACCACGGAGTCCATCAACCTGGTCGCCCAGAGCTGGGGCCGACGCTACGTCCAAAACGGTGACGAAATCGTCATCACTTGGCTGGAGCATCATTCGAACATCGTCCCATGGCAACTCCTCTGCTCCGAGGTAGGAGCCAAACTGCGTGTGGCGCCCGTGGACGACAGCGGCCAGGTCATCCTGTCGGAGTACCAGAAGCTGCTTGGCCCCCGCACGCGTCTGGTCTCGCTGACTCAGGTATCGAACGCACTGGGAACCGTCACCCCGGCTGCCGAGATGGTCGCCATGGCTCAACGCGTCGGCGCTCGCGTGCTGGTGGATGGCGCGCAAAGCGTCTCCCACATGCCTAGCGACGTTCAGCGCCTCAACTGCGATTTCTTCGTCTTTTCCGGGCACAAAGTCTTCGGACCCACCGGCATTGGCGTGCTTTACGGCAAGTCCGAGGTGCTCGAGTCGATGCCCCCGTGGCAGGGCGGCGGCAACATGATCGCCGACGTCACGTTCGAGAAGACCGTTTACCATCCCCCCCCCCATGCGCTTCGAAGCAGGCACGGGAAACATCGCCGACGCCGTGGGTCTCGGCGCCGCCCTCGACTATGTCGAGCAGCTCGGCCTACCCCACATCCAGTGCTACGAGCACGAGCTGCTGGAGTACGGGGCCGAGCGGTTGCGCGAAGTACCCGGCTTGCGACCGATCGGCACGGCGGCCGACAAGGCGGCGGTGCTCTCCTTCGTGATCGACGGACTCCGACCGGAGCAAGTCGGCGCCGCCTTGGCCCGGGATGGAATTGCCGTTCGGGCCGGCCATCACTGCGCGCAGCCGGCCCTTCGCAGATTCGGACTGGAGGCCACGGTGCGCCCTTCCCTGGCCTTCTACAACACGCGCGAGGATCTGGACGCACTCGTTGCATCGCTGAAACAATTGCGCACGAGCCAGTTCTTCTAGAACCGCCATTGGCGTTGGCAGAGCTCTTGCTGAGGCGTGCAACAGATGCCTCCTCCTCGGCAAGAGCTCCCAACCACGACACCTCTCGCAGCGACCCGCTCCGACGATGCTCCAGCCAGCGTGGCAGACAACCTGCGACGGCTCAGACGCCGCCGAGGGTTGTCGCTCGAGCGTTTGGCCAAGGCCTCTGGCGTGAGCCGCTCGATGCTGGGACAAATCGAGCAAGCTCGCAGCACGCCTACCGTGACGCTTCTGAGGCGAATTGCGCGCGGACTGGCGGTGCCGCTCGATGCGCTGCTCGCGGAGCCAGCTCCCTCGAACGTCGTCGAACCATCGATCTCGGTGCGCCGCTCGCAAACATTTTCGGAAGACGAGCTGATGGGTGCGCACTGGCGGATGCTGTCGACACCCGACCTGGGAGCCCAAGTCGCCGACTTCCACGAGCTACGCATGGCGCCCGGCTTCGTCGAGCCTCAGCGTGGACTGTCGGTGGGAACCACCAAGCACGTGGTCGTCGTCCTTGGCCACGTGTCGCTGCGTGTGGGCGACGGTCAGCAGAGCTTGGCCACGGGCGACGCCGCCAGCTTCGCGCCGACGTACCGCACGCCTATCAAAACACGGGCCTCGAACTAGCCGTGCTCTATCAGGTGACGAGCCGAGAACGTTAGGCGGCTGCGGCATGCGCGCGTCTCCAGGTGCCCCAACGTGTGAGCGTCACCGCGTCCAGCTCGAAGTGGTCCTTGCGCTCGACCTCTCCGCGCTACACCTCACACCCGGCAATGGACGAGGCTTTCCGCTCCACGTCGCTGAACCGGGCCGTATTGAGGCAAATTTTCGAAGCCTCGCCCAACCCCTACATGGTCTTGGATCGCGAGTTTCGGTACGTCGCGGCCAATCGAGCGTACTTGAGCGCCACGGGCGCGCGCTGCGAGGACCTGCTCGGGCGGAATGTGTTCGATCTTTACCCGCACGACGAGCAGGACGAGCTCAATGAGAGCGCGCGAATCCTGAGGGCATCGTTCGAGCGTGTGCTCGCCGAGAAACGTGCCGACACCCTCGCCTTCATCCCCTATCGGGTGCCCAAGCACGGCGAGCCCGTGGAAGAGGCCGAGGTCCGCTACTGGAGCGCCACTAACATCCCTCTGCTCAATGAGGCCGGCGAGGTCAGCTTCATTCTGCAGCACACGGTAGACGTCACCGAGCTGCATGCGTTGCAGCAGAGCTCGCGCCGCGTTTCCGTAATTCCTGAACCGAACGCCCGACAGAGCCACATGGAAGCGGGCGTCTTGCACCGCGCCCGCAGCGTCCAGGACGAGAACCTCACGCTCGAGGCCGAGCGCAAGCATCTGCGGCGCCTGCTGGAGCAGGCCCCCGGGTTCACCTGCTTCTTGCGCGGCAAGGACCACGTGTTCGAGCTCCCCAACAGCGCTTATCTGCGGTTGGTGGGGCACCGCGACATCGAGGGCAAGCCACTTCGCGAGGCACTGCCCGAGGTGGTGCATCAGGGGTTCGTACAGCTGTTGGACGAGGTGTTGCGCAGTGGAGAGCCGTACGTCGGTCGCGGCGTGCGGGTGGAACTGCAGCGCGCGGCGGGGGGCCCGCTGGTGGAGACCTACTTGGACTTCGTCTACCAGCCGATCGTGGAACCCAATGGCGCGGTGTCCGGCGTGTTCGTGCAGGGCCATGACATCACCGAGCAGCGTCGCGCCCAGCAGGAGCTCGCGCGCTACCGCGAGCACCTCGAAGAGCTCGTGCACGAGCGCACCCAGGAGCTCGAGCGCAGCGAGCAAGAGCGCAGCGAGACCGAGGCTCGCCTGCGTCAGGCCATGAAGATGGAAGCGGTGGGCAACCTCACCGGAGGTGTCGCGCACGACTTCAACAACATTCTTCAGGTCATCGCGGGGAACCTGCGCATGCTGGAGGGCGAGCTACCGCAAACGGCGAGCGCGAATCAGCGCCTACAGACCACGCTGCGCGCCGTGCAGCGCGGCCGCAAGCTCTCGCAGCAGCTGCTGGCCTTCGCGCGCCGACAACCGCTGGCTCCTCGCGTGGTCAGCCCAGAGCGTGCCCTGGGTGGCATCGACGAACTCCTGCGGCGCACCATGGGCGAGCACATCGAGCTCGCGATCGAGACGGATCCGAATGTGTGGAACACATTCGTCGATCCGAACCAGCTGGACAACGTGCTCTTGAACCTCGCCATCAACGCGCGGGATGCCATGGGCGACTCGGGCCTTCTCACGCTGCAGGCCGACAACGTGCACGTGGACGTGGCCCAGGAGCAGGTCCGCTCGGGCGACCTCGCGGCCGGCGAATACGTTCGCATCAGCCTGTCGGACACGGGCTGCGGCATGCCTCCGGAGGTCGCCGAGCACGCCTTCGAGCCGTTCTTCACCACCAAGCCGGAGGGCCACGGCACCGGGCTCGGGTTGAGCATGGTGTACGGCTTCGCCAAGCAGAGCGGGGGCTATGCCTCCATTCGTAGCGTCGAGGGGCAAGGCACCACGGTGGAGCTGCTGCTGCCGCGCACGTTGGCGCAAGAAGAGCCCGAGGCCGAGACCGCGCCGCAGCTCATGGAAGGTGGATCGGAGACGGTCCTGGTCGCCGAAGACGACAGAGAAGTCCGCGCGACCGCCGTCGACATGCTGCGCCAGCTCGGCTATCGCGTGCTCGAGGCGGGTGACGCCAACGCCGCACTGTCCACGCTGGTGCGCGAACATGTCGATCTACTCTTCACCGACGTGGTGATGCCGGGTCCCCTGCGTAGCAGCGAGCTCGCCGAGCGGGCCACGCAGCTGCAGCCGGGCATCGCGGTGCTCTTTACGTCGGGCTACACGCGCGACGACATCACGCAAGAGGGTCGCCTCGATCCGGGCGTCAGCTTGCTGAGCAAGCCCTACGAACAAGTTGAGCTCGCGCTCAAGGTGCGTGCTTCCTTGCGCGCCCGCAGCATCCACGCGGTCTCCTCGAGCTCGCCCGTGCACGTGGCTCCCATGGTGAGCGAGCGCAACCGAGTGCTGCTGGTAGAGGACGACGAGGACGTGCTCGAGCTCTCCAAGCTGCAACTCGAGCGTCACGGCTACTTGGTGGAGCCGGCCCGCAGCGCCACGGAGGCCGAGCACAGCCTCAACCACCACAAGTTCGACGCTCTAGTGACCGACCTCGTGCTACCGGATACCTCGGGCCTCGAGCTCGCCCGTAATTGCGCGGAGCGCTTCTCGCGCATGGGCATCGTGCTGGCCACCGGCTACAGCGATCTCGAGCTCGAACCGGAGCTCGCCCACGCAGTAGTGCTCACCAAGCCCTTCGAGGAGAAGGACATCGTGTCAGCGGTCACTCGCGCGCAGACGCAAGCTTCGACTTGAGGGTCAGTAGGGAGCTTGGCCCTGAACGTTGCCTGCGGCGCTGTAGTTGCAGACCCAGACATCGACGTTGTAGACGCCCGACTTGCAAGTGGCCACGCCGCAGCCGACCTCGACGCTCTTGCGCCAGACGATCTGCGTGTAGTGATAGCAACCGTCGCTGTTGATGTTCGACGAGCAGGTCATGTTGCAAGAGTCCGTGGTGAGAATCTTGCCGAAGGTCCAGCACGCCTTCTCGGCCGCCCAGGCGTCCACCGCGGTCTTCGCCGTGCTGACCTGACCCGAGCCGCTCGCGCCGCGCATGGCGATGTTCTCGCCGTAACCCTTGGCCATCAACATGGCCCGCGTCCTGTGCTGAGGCCCAAGGCAGTTCTCGGCCGCCTGCTTGGTGGCCCACTCCTGCGCGTAAGCCGCGATGGTGGCGTTCCACTTCATGGGAGGCAGCGCAGGATTGGGGTTCGGGCCAGTGGTCGCCGCGCGCACGGAGTTGTGGAGATCCGTCATGCCCACCATGCGACCCATCTCGACGTCGCCGCCAGTGGCATCTCCATCGCCGCTGGTGCCGGCGTCGTGAGGGGCGTCGCCGTCGCCGGTCGTATCGCCGTCGCCATCCCCGCGCGTATCCCCGTCACCATCGCCATCGCCATCCCCGTCACCATCGCCATCCCCGTCACCGTCACCGTCGCCGTCTCCGTCACCATCTCCGTCGCCATCGCCATCGCCGTCGCCATCTCCATCCCCATCACCGGCCTCGGAATGCAGGCCACTGTCGAGATACGAGGGCGCAGTGTCGTCCCCGCAGCCAACGGCGATCAGGAGACACAAATAGCCCAGCGACGCGCCACGAATTTTCATGGTGGAGGAGCCAACCCTTCTTTGACCTGAAATACAAGCATGAGTAGTAAGGGCGCAAAAATCCAACCCGCGCGGCGCGGCGAGCGCACGGAGCAAGGAATTTCCCGTCCTGATTGCATCGCTGCTTGGCAGGCCCCGAAAGGCAGCGAACGCGGGAGGCTAGCCACTCCGTGTGCGAGCTGACAATCGCGCGCGGACGTCCGCGCTGAATCGCTTGCGGACGCGGCGACTTTGGAGCCGGAGGACGTTCAGCGGATGCTGCCCAAGAAGTCGCGCATCTGCACGGCGAGGCGACGATCGAAACGCTCGAAGGCCGCGTTCATGTCGCCACCGATCTTGGGATCGTACTCCGCTCCCACGCCGGTCGCGCGCAAGCTCTCTGGCGCGAACACCGCGCTCTTGACGTAGTCCGCGAAGGGTCCGGAGCAGGTCTCGGCCTTGCTGAGATCGAAGGTGGTGCGAACGGCCGGAGCATGCATGGCCGTGGGCTGATCGTCGCGCTCCACCTGCCTGCGCACCACGGCGTCGGTGGGGAAGCAGTAGGAGAGCATGTGGTCGAGCACCACGCGTCCCTGGATGGGCTCGATGACCACGTAGCGCTGCTGATCGCCGATGCGGACCGGATCGAGCGCCTCGCGGTCGACGATGAGGTACTGGGGCTTGATGTGCTCGCGCACCCAGGCTTCACCGACCCCGTGCTTGCGAGCCTCGAGGTAGGCTTTGCTCGCCACCAGCCCCTCCAGCGGGAACACGCGCACGTTGGAGGGCGCCCAGTAGCCGAGGCCGCCCGCGCGATCGCCCATGGCGATGACCATGGGTTCGCCGCGCGCGGCGAAGCGCTGGTCGTCGGCGATGTTGCGGCGGTTGTAGGAGCCCGAGGGGACGCCGCCCTGGCGCTGATTGTCGAGCATCTGGCCGGCGACCATGGCCTCGACGTAGATGGCGAAGAACACCGTGGGCAACGACGCGGCAAGCAAGGCCGCCGACTGGGCACGGCGCGGCTTGGTCCAGCGCGATTGGGACGCCACGGACTGCGCGATGCCGATCAGGCGCATCACGACCAGCACCGTCATCAGCGCGAACACGTAGAAGTACCAGGGCCACGGAATCCAGCCCGTGAAAGCCGCGAAGAAGAAGTAGTGGATGCCCAGCGCCACGGTGAGCACCCCCAGCGCGCCGTAGACGAAGCGCCCGCCCTCGAACTTGCTCCACAGCAGCTCGATGCCCAGCAGCACCAAGCCTGCGACGAACACGGGCGAACCGTGCAGCAAGTAGTAGTGAAGGATGCCCCAGTTGGAGAACAGCGGCGCGCCAAGGCGCTTGGCCACCCCGCTGATGGGCGCGGCCTCGCCGAACACGAACCAGTTGCACGCCATGTACGCGGCGAGCGTGGTGGCGGCCGGAAGTCCGAACTTGATCAGACGCAGACTGGCGCCGCGTACGCCTTCGGCCTTGTACCAGACATAGGCGAGCGGGAGCGCATAGGCCACGAGCAGGCACACGGCATCGAGCCGGATCATCACCACGCCCGCGAATAGGAAGGACACACGACGGGCGCTCGTGGCGAGCCCTTCGTGCGCGGCGGCGCACACGGCCACCATGGCGGGCGCGAAGAGCGCGGTCTCCATGCCGCACGAGAACACGTGCGGATACACGGCGTAACCCGCGGACATGCCCGCGGCCAGTGCGATGAAGAAGGGTTCGCGGTAGCGCTTGAGGCAGTAGAGAAGCGGCAGACCGACGACCAGCGAGGTGAGTCCTTGCAGCGCCACGAACAAGCCGTGCTTGTCGAGCCGAAGGACCGCCTGCGTGGCCGCGAGAAGCGCCAGCCAAAGCGGCTGATAGCCGTTGGTCTCGCTCACGCCGTCGAAGGTGGAGTGCCCGTCGAGGCCAAGGTTGTAGGCGATCTGCAGATAGTAGTAGGCGTCGTCCATCACGAGATCGACGGTGGCCGCAGGATCGAGCGCGCGTGCGAGCCACCACAGCGAAAGCCGGAAGCCCAGCGCGAGCACGGATGCGCCCCCGACGAACCACGCGATGGTGCTCGCACGGACGCGACCGCGCGGTGCGACGTCCGAAGTAGTGCTCGCAGGCTCGTGCAGCGGAACGGCATAGCCGCCCGTAGTTGCTTCAGCGTTAGGTGACCAGATTGCCAAGGGAACCACCCGTTGGTGCGCTAGGCAAAACTCGACCTCTCGTCGCTTGCTCAGCGACGGCGATCGGGCTCAGCTCGTTGCCCGACACTCGAGAACCGCGGTGACAAAAAAGGGAACCGAACGGCCTCGAGTGTTCCTACCCGTGAAGTGGTCGGTGGGTATGGGGGTTATTTGATAAAAAGGAATGCGAGTCTCCATACACGCGTTTTTCACCCCTTTTTGACGGCTCGGTGTCGCAGTGATGGAAAAATGCGCCGTTGGAAATGGCCTCACGGACACGCGCTGCATGCCAGTGGCTCCGAATGTCAAAGCGTTCTTTTCCGCGGAAATGCGCTCTGTGATTTGACTGGCACCGCGCAGCGTGCTGCGTGGCGTTGCAGGTCCGTGGCCTGGCCAACCAGGGTCAGCTGACCACGACATCCTCACGCAACATGCACGCTTTGCGCAGGCAACGCCGCGCTCAGCGGCGCGGAGGCAAGCGCGAATCGCCCCGCCGAGCGGGCCAGAGGTCACCGAGACTCCGTGGGCCCCCGGCTCTCCCAGTGTCAGGGGACCGCAGGCTGACAGCTCACGACGACATTGACCACGTTGGCGGAGCCAATCGTCCCCGAGTCGTTGTTCACCGAGCAGGTGCGATTGGCCGGCACCGTCAGCACGGTCACCTTGTACATGCTGCCCTTGGGGAGCGCCGTCGCGAAGTGGTACTGACCGTTGGCGCTGACCGTCAGATTGTCGCCACCGTTGTTCTGCAGCACGAGCGAGCCACCGCCCAGTCCGATGGCCACGCCTCCCACCTTGTACAGGCGGTCGGTGCAGGTGATCACGATGTTGGTGACGTCGGCGTCGGGAGCCACACCCACGCCATTCTGCACGCTGCAGCTCTGACCGACCGGCTGATTCTTCACGGTCACGCTGTAGATGGACCCCGTGGCGATCAAGGTCTTGAATGTGAAGGCTCCATCGACGCTGACCTGAAGCAAGTCTCCGCCATTGTTCGCCAGCACCATGCCAGCCTTGAGGCCGGTGACCGTGCCGCCGAGCTTGTGCGTATTGGACACGCAAGACACCGAGACGCCTGTCACATTGCTGGTGCCGACCTTGCCATTTCCGCTGCTGACGATGCAGGTCTGACCGGTGGGCTGATGTTGCACGGTCACGGCGTAGCTCGCTCCGCTGGCGAGTGGGGTGGCGAAGGCGAAGCTGCCATCGGCACTCAAGGTCAGGTTGTCGCCGCCGTTGTTCTGCAGCACTAGGTTGCCCGTGAGGCCCGTGACGCTACCGCCCACCGTGAAGAGGTCCTTGGCGCAGTTCACGACCACGCTGGACACGTCGGCATCGCCCACGCTGCCGGTCCCACCGCTCACGGTACAGACGGTGCCCGTGGGCTGCGTCGACACGCTCACGTTGTAGGAGGCGCCGCTCTCGAGCTTGGTGGCGAACGCGAAGCTACCGTCGGCATTCAACGTGAGATCATCGGCGCCGTTGTTCTGCAGCGTAGCGCTGCCAGACGCTGCGAGGCCCACGAGCGTACCCCCGACCTTATAGGTAGCGGTGGTGCAAGTGACCTGGACGTTGGTCACGTTGGCGCCTGCCACCGCACCCGAACCGTTCGCCACCGTGCAGGTCTGCCCCACGGGCTGGGCGACGACCGTCACGTCGTAGGCGGTCGTCGTGGCCAATGGCGTGGAGAATGCGAAGCTGCCGTTGGCGGTCAGCGTGAGCTCGTTACCGCCGGAGTTCGCGACAATCAGCGTGCCGCCATCGAGCCCGCTCACGTTGCCGCCGATGGTAAAGAGGTCGGAGGCACAGTTGACGGTAATGCTCTGAACGTCACCCGCGCCCACGGTGCCAGTACCTCCACTGACCACGCAGTTCGAGCCCTCGGGCTGAGTCAGCACGGTCACCGCGTAGGCTGCGCCGCTCGCAGCGTGGGTCGAGAAGGCGAAGGGGCCGTCGGCGCCGACCACGAGATCGTCGCCGCCGTTGTTCTGCAGTGTGATGCTGCCACTCAGGCCCACCACGGAGCCGCCGACAGCGAAGCCGTCCGTGGTGCACACCACCGCAACGTCAGTCACGTCCGCGAAACCTACCGTGCCGGCCCCTTTCGAGACCATGCAGGTCTGACTTGGGCTCGTAGGCTGAGTCAACACGCTGACGGCATAAGCGCCGGTGGTGTCGACCGTGGCAGGGAACTGGAAAGTCCCGTTGGCAGAGAGGGTAAGGTTGTCGCTACCGTTGTTCTGCAAGACGAGGCTGGCACCATCGGCCAACCCGGACACGCTGCCGCCGATCACATGGGGACCGGGCACTTGAGGCACCTGACTGTCGCCCTGATTGCCTGCGTCGCCGCCCAATGCTGCATCGCCGTCTCCGCCGCCAGCGTCGTAACCGGCGTCCGCATCCAAGCGTTCGCCGCCGCCACCGCCACCGCCGCAGGCCGCCGTCGCGGTTAGGCCCGCAGCCAACAAGAGAGAGAATAGCGAAGGAAGAGCATGAGCCCCGCGCCAACCAGTGCGCCCTAGTCCGAGTTCTCCATGGGTAGTCAAAGGTAGCCTCCTAGCCTGTTCGCAAGCGCCCGGCTCTCGGGCGTCAAACGCACCGAGCCCCTCGCTTGCTCGTTCTGGAAGCTAGAGTGGAGGGTCTGATCAGCTTGGTTGAAGCCATCGCTGCGGAGACGCACCTTGGTTTGCCGACCATTATCGAGTTGTTATCGAGAGTTCGCGCGTCGTTCGCTTCAACCTTTTCGACGCCGATTTCCACCTTACTGTCCATGGTCGTAGGTGGAGTGTCTGGCGCCTTGAAACGTAATCGGTTCGATCTCGCCTGTACGGTTTTGTTGCTGCTCGGTGGGCTAGGTTGCGACGGCGGGGAAATCGCCGGCCCCGCCGATGGCGTTCACCAAGGGGACAGCGCAGAGGACGCTGGGAGCTGCGCACCCACACTGGCGTCGGTGAGCGCGATGCTCTCCGCGAGTTGCACCGCGTCGGGCTGCCACAGCTCTGCTTACCCGGCGGGCGGCCTCGACCTCGGTGCCGGCGACCTCGCCACGCGACTGGTGGGTCAATCGGCAGGCACCTGCGACGGCTGGCAGCTCGTGAGTCCAGGACGCCCGGAAAGCTCCTTGCTCGTGAAGAAGCTCGTGGGCGACGTGCCCATGGACTGCGGCGATCCGATGCCCCCTACGGGTCAGCACCTCAGTGCGACCCAGATAGGCTGCATCCAGGGTTGGATCGCGGAACTCGCGGTGGACGCCGCCGTGAGCGATCCCGTCTCCTGCGAGACCTGCGGAACCTCCTCCTGCGTGGACACGGACACCGACCTGCTCCACTGCGGCACCTGCTCCAACGCGTGTCCGAGCGGCGCAAGCTGCTCCTCGGGCACGTGCACTTGTCCTGCGGGCTTCGAGCTCTGCGGCGGACGTTGTGTCGACGTCTCTCGCGACGCCGCCCATTGCGGCAGCTGCGGCAAGTCCTGCGGTACGGGCAGCGTCTGCACCAACGGTGCCTGTGCGTGCAGCGACGGCCTGGACTCGTGCGGAGGCGCGTGCGTTGAGCTCGCTTCGGATCCCGAGAATTGCTCGGGCTGCGGCGTGGTATGCGGACCCGGCAAGTTCTGTACGCCTACAGGATGCGGTACGCAGGTCGATTGCACGGGTCTCACCAAATGTGGAAGCTCCTGTGTCGACACCAAGACCAGCTTGCTCAATTGCGGCGGCTGCGGCGTAACGTGCAAGGCGGGAGAGTCTTGCAACAACGGCGTGTGCGGTTGTGCCGGCGGAGCGGTCTCCTGCAACGGCAGCTGCACGAGCGTGGTCGACGATGCCGCCAACTGCGGCGCCTGCGGAAACGTCTGCCCCACGGGCACCAGCTGTGAAAACGGCGCTTGCGCCTGCCCCGGAGGCGGATCCTCGTGCGGCGGCGCTTGCATCGACACGTCGAGCGACCTCGAGAACTGCGGCGCCTGCGGACACGCCTGCGCCCCCGGACAAACCTGCCAGGCTGGGCATTGCGCTTGCTCGGATCGCGTGGTGGACTTCACCAAGGACGTCGCGCCCATTCTGCAGAGCGCCTGCACCAACGCCGGCTGTCACTCCGGTACGAAGCCCAAGGAGAACCTCTCGCTCAGCAGCAGCACGTCCTATGCGGAGCTGGTCGGCGTCAAAACGTCGCAATGCAACGATGGACGTCTTCTGGTGAAGCCCGGTGATCCAGGGACGAGCTATCTCATGCAGAAGCTACTCGGCCAAGACCTGTGCTCCGGCACGCAGATGCCCAAGGCCGGCAGCAGCCTGCCAGCTCAACAACTCGAGACCATCACAGCCTGGATCTGCCAGGGCGCGGCGAAATAGCGACCACTCGATCGGTGTACCCGCCTGGGGGACTCACACCGAGATGGCCCTCCGAAGGCCTCGCGCCCCGCCCCCGGCACGGCGTAGTGTCCTCCCATGACCACCGAACCCGGCCCCATCTCCTCCGATGCCTGGATCACCATCGCCACCCTCACCGACCCGGTGGAGGCGGAGATGCTCGAAGAGCTCCTGCGCAACGAGGGCATCCCGGTGGCCATGCCGGGGCTACAGCACCGCGCGATGCTCGGCGTGCTCGGCGGCTACGTCAGCATCCCCGTCCAGGTGCCCGTGCGCGAGAGTCAGCGCGCCCGCGAGTTGCTCGCCGCGTTCCGCGGGGCCCCGGGCTCGCACGAGGAGCCGAACGAAAGCAGCGCGGACACCAACTCAGGTGCGACACAGGCAGAGCCGGCCACCCCAGTACGCTCGGCCAAAGCCGCGGCGGGCGTGGCGATGCTCGGCACTGCTGTCCTGGGAAGCGTGGGGGCGGGCCATCTCTACATGCGGCAATACGCGGCCGCGGCGGCGCTGTTCGTGCTCGGGTGGATCACAGTGATCAGCCTCTTTGCGGGCGCCAACACGTGGCCGGGCCTGCCGCTCCTGGTCTTCGTCGACATCGTGGGTGCAGCCAGCATCGCGCGCAGCCAGAGCCGCGGAGAGACGGAGAACACGTACCTCCACGCGAGCGTGGTGATCGTGATGGCGGTGGCGGCGATGGTGATGGCGCCCTGGTTATCCAGCCTGCTCGCGAGGCACGTGGAGACGCCTCCCGCCATGCACGGGCCCACGCGCAACGTGGGCTGGGATGGAAGGACGCGGTGAGGGCTTGTGCGGGCGCTGTGTGGAGTCAGCGCCCGCGCCGGTAGTGCACGGCGACCGCGCCGCTGCGGAGCGGCTTCGCCGAGACCAGCTCGAGCCGTCGCGTGCTGGGCAGCCCGCTCTGGTACAGGGTCGGGCCGTGGCCGGCGATCCTCGGGTGGAGGAGAAACTTGTACTCGTCGATCAGATCCAGCCGGTCCAGCTCGGTCGCGAGCTTGCCGCTACCGAGGAGCACGCCGGCCGGGGTCGCGTCCTTGAGCTTCTGCACGCCAGTGCGCAGGTCGCCGGCGACGTGGTGGCTGTTGGTCCACGGGAAGTCCTTTCGCGTCGACGACACCACGTACTTCGGCTTGGCCTCCAGCTTGACCGCCCACTCGCGCAAGGCCGGCGGCGCCTCCGCGTCGCCGCGGGCGACCGACGGCCAGTAGCTCTCCATCATCTCGTAGGTGACGCGGCCCCACAGCATCGCCCCGCCCTCGTCCATGAGGCGGGTGAAAAAATCGTGTGTCTCGTCGTCGGCGATGCCCTCCTGGTGGTCGACGCAGCCGTCCAGGGTGACGTTGATGCCGAAGGTCAAGAGTCCCACGGTGTCCTCCGTTCGAGATTCGCGACGAGACAGCTCCGCTGGCGCCGCTAGTTGAACTTGTACCCAAACCCAAACATCTGCCGGAACAGCGCGTGGTTCCGATAGTACAGGTCATTGGATCCGTACTGCGCGCCCGCGTTGATGATGGTGAGGAAGAACATGTTGCGCCAGAACGCCTCGAGGCCGAGATCGATCCAGGTAGCACCCGCGAAGTTGTTGCTGTGGGCGTCGATGTCGCGGTTCCTGGCGTTGAGCAAGCCGAGCTGCTGCTCGATGCCCACCACGATCTTGAACAGCTTGGGCAGCGCGATGTCGGTCACGAAGCCAAGGTTCAAGCCTACGCCCACGGTGCGAAAGCCGCAGCTGTGACCGCCGTCGTCGACCACGACGACGTTGGGGCCCGGACCAGGCAGATCGCGATAGTGGCGATAGCGACCGTAGCAAGCGCGACCGGCGTGGAAGTAGGGCCCGATCTTGAAGGAGCCATTGGCTCGGGCCCAGTTGGCCAACAGGAAACGGAACGGCGCGCGCACGTCGATGCCGAGGGATTGGCCCCAGCCCGGCAAGGTATCGTTGCCGAACGTGGGCGCGGAAAGCTCGAGCCCGAAATCCTGCTTGGCGCTGCCGGTGTAGAACCCGCCGCGCAACGCCGCATAGCCGACTTCACCCACGAGCGCCGTGCCGTTCATCGGCGTGCCGCCGTGCACGGTTGGCGTCGATGTGGTTTGCACGGGCACCTGGGCCGACGCTTCGGCACTGCACATCCACGCGAGCGACAGGCACGCGAGCGACAGGGTAAGGCGCTTCAAACTCGACTTCATCAACTGAAACCCCCGGTTTGGTCCCCAAGGTCATCACGGCCTCGAGATCGGTGCAAGCTCTTGCGACGCCGTGCAATTTTCTTTCAACCGTGGGCGCGCGTGATTCCTCCAAGAAAGGTGCCGCACCGCCCAGGCCCTGATCCGCATGGGCCAGAGCCCGCGGTCCGCGCCTGCAAGAACGACACAGCTGGGAGGCAAGCTGCGCTGCCCTGCCTCAGCTGCTAAGTCGGCCGCATGGGACGCACGTTCCTGAGCCGCCGCGCCAGCTGGCCCCTCCCCGCCATGCTGGCCGTGCTCGTGGTGGTGGTCTGCAGACCGGCGCTGTGGGCTCAGCCGCCCGGTCATCGCTCGGTCTCGCTCGGACTGATCTCGTGCGCGTTCACGCTGCTGGGCAGCCTGGGCTACTGGCTGACGCTCGTCCTCTCGGATGCGGGGTTGCTGCACTTCCGGAGTCGGATGGGCATGCGCGAGCCGAGTGAACAGGAACTCGCGGTGGCCGACTGGTTCACGCGGATCCTGTGCTTACTCGTGGCCTACGGTGGTGTGGTGCTCGCCGCCTTCGCTGCCCCGGGCTAGCAGCGCTAGCCGCGGCGGCGCTCTTCCTGACGAATATTCCCTTGCACGCATATTCTGTTAATGGAATATACAAGTCATGCACGAGACGTTCGCCGCGTTGGCCGACCCGAATCGCTTCCGCATCGTCGAGCTCCTGCGCGTGGGCCCCCGCCCCGTGAACGAGATCGGGGAGCGCCTCAAGCTGCAGCAGCCTCAAGTCTCCAAGCACCTCAAGGTGCTCAAGGAGGCCGGCCTGGTGGAGGTAGAGGCGCGCGCGCAACAGCGCGTCTACGAGCTGCGCGGCGAGTGCTTGCACGAGTTGCACGAGTGGCTCGAACGCTACCGCCGGCTGTGGGATGCGCGCTTCGCCGAACTCGATGAGCTCATCGTGGAGCTCAAGGCGAAGGAGACGTCCGAAGATCGCAAGAAGAGGAGGTGACGGATGCCCGGGAATGAAACCATCATGCAGCTCACGTCGGACCGCGAGATCGTCATCGAGCGCACGTTCAATGCTCCGCCACGCCTGGTGTTCGACGCGTGGACCAAGCCCGAGTTCGTGAAGCGCTGGTGGGCTCCCAAAGGCCTCGGTGTTGCCATGGTCTCCTGCGAAGCCGACGTGCGCGTGGGCGGCAAGTATCGCTACGTGATCAAGCCGGCACGCTTCGACGCCGTGGCCTTCTCCGGCGAATACTCCGAGATCACTCCCTACTCGCGCCTCGTGTACACGCAATTTTTCGAGCCCATGCGGAACGCGGGCGCCGTCGTGGTCAGCGTCTCCTTCGAAGACCTCGGCGACAGGACGCACCTCATCTCGCACGAGCTCTATCCTTCCAAGGAGGCGCGTGAGGCCGCCTTGAGCTCCGGCATGGAGCAAGGCATGCGCCAGACCATGGACCAACTGGACGAGTTGGTGGCCTCTCTCATCTAACCAGATGCGCGTTGGACAAAACGCCCTCGTACCCGGCTGGCCTGCCGTGGTAACGAGCGCTCTGTGTTCCCCCTCTTACCGCCCCGAGCCCGTTGGCACCGCATTGGCCAGGCGCCGGGCTGGGGCTTGGTCGCGCTCGTCTGGCTGGCGCTGACCGCGTCGGCCAGCCGGGCGCAACCGCGTCAGGTGCAGCTCGAGTGGGAGCGTCCCGTAGCCAGCATGTGTCCGTCGGGCGAAACCGTGCAGCAGGACGTCGAAGCCTTGTTGGACGAGCGCGTGTTCACCGATGGACCAAGCGCGGGCGGCGTGATGCGCGGCGTGGTCACCGAGGACGAGCAGGGCGTGAACGTTCAAATCGAGGCGCGCAGCCGCTCCGGAGAGCTACTCGGCCGCCGTGAACTCGCGGCGCCAGCGGGCGAATGTGCCTCCCTGCGACGTCCCATCGCCCTGGTACTCGCCGTGCTCTTCGACCAACAGGCGACGGCGCAGGACGGAATGCGCGCGCCTAGCGCAGCCCGTGGCGAACGTTGGATTGGGCTCACGGCCGCGGGGAGCACGGCCATCATGCCCCGTATCGCGCCCAGCCTGGGGCTCACACTGGGCTTCGCCACGCGCTCGGCCTGGAGCGTCCAGGCGGACGCTGGCTATTGGCTGCCGGTCACGGCGCAGACGGCAGGAGGCCTCGGGGCTCGCTTCTACGCGTTTGGGGTCGGGCTCTCGCTGTGCCGGCGCCTGGCTCGCCGCGCCGAGACCCTCGAGCTCGCGTTGTGTGGCGGCGCACAGGCGGTGCCCCTGTTCGCCAAGCCCATCGGTCTGGGCACCCATACGCGTCAGGTGCGCGTGCTCGCGCGGGCAGCAGTGGAGGTAGCGCTGTCAATGCGGATCGGCGCGACGAGTGCGATACAGGGGTCGCTGGGACCGATCTTGTCCCTCTGGCGTCCCCGCTTCTTCCTCGAGCAGGCGGATGGGTCCACGCTGGAAGTCCATCGCCCGGCGACCGTGGGCGCGATTCTTCGGCTGACACTCATAATTTCCGAGCCTTGAGGACATGGCCGGTCAGTGGCGAAAGAACACGCGATAGTCGGCCATGAGTCGGGCGAGGCGAGCCTCGCGGCCAAGGCCACTTCCGGCATCGATGGGGCTCACGGAGCGCCCACGCCCCGGCTGCGCGAAGTGTTCGACGAACACGCGTCGTTCGTGTGCCGCAGCTTGCGCCGGCTCGGGGTTTCCGAGACCGACCTGGACGACGTGCTCCAGGAGGTGTTCCTGGTGGTCTATCAGCGACTGAGGGACTACCAGGAAAGAGGCCGCGCCCGCTCCTGGCTGTACTCCATCTGCACGCGGGTGGCGCAGGCCCATCGGCGCAAGTCGCTGCGGAGACGCGAGCACCTGACGTCCGAGCCGCCCGAAACGATGGCGGCAGCAACCCAGCTGGCCCAGCTCGAAGACCGTGACGCCCTCGCGCTCGGCCATCACTTGCTTTCGCTGCTCTCGCCCGAGCAGCGCGAGGTGTTCGTGCTGTACGAGGTGGAGGACATGACCATGCCCGAGATCGCCGAGGCGCTCTCGTGCCCGGTGCAAACCGCCTACTCTCGCTTGCACAAGGCCCGCGAGCGCATCCTCGCCGAAGTCCGGCGCGCCCACGACCAGGGGTCCCAGTCATGACCGAGCGCATTCCCCCACTCAAGCTCAGCGATGAAGTGCCGCCCGAGTTGCGCGATGCGCTGCGCGCTCTGCGGGGCGAACAGATCGACCCGGGCCGACTCGCGCGCGTGAGCGACAAGCTCTCGGCCGTGCTCGACGCGCCGCCGCCTCCGCCGTCAGCGCTCCCCTCGTGGTTGCGATTTGCCCCCTCCAAGGCGCTGCTCGCACGTGTGGCGGTCTCGGCCATTTTGGCCGGCAGCGCCGCCATCTGGCTCGCCACGCCCGCGGAGCGCAGCGCGCCGCCCGCCAAGCCAGCGCTCACCACCAGCACACCGGCGCAAGTTCCCGTCACCGACGACACGACCGCCGCGTCCGCGCCTTCGCCTGCGGAGCTGCACACCATGGCGGACGCACCTGCGAGTCCGAGCTCGGCGCGCGACAAGAACGGCGCAACCACTCCCGCGACGGCGCCTGCACGGCCCCAGCGCCCACGCAGCGACAAACAGCACGTACAACCCCATGGCCATGGCACTGCGGCGACCCCCGCCAGCGCAAACTACAGTGGGCGCGATCCAAGCGATGCGCCGAGCGACGCGCTCGACGCGCGCATGGAGCACGAGCCGCCTGCCGCGAAACCGGAGCCGGTCGCCGACAAGCCCGAGCCGGTCGCCGAGAAACCCGAGCCCCCCGCCCAGCGCAGCGAAGTCGAACTCCTGTTCGAGGCCCGCCGGCTGATCAAAAAGGATCCGGGCGCCGCCCTGAGGGTGCTGGACGAACATGCCGCGCGGTTTCCGGACGGCATGCTGGTGCCCGAGCGCGAAGTGCTCGCCATCGATGCACTACGAAAGCTGGGACGCGAGGCTCAGGCCACGCGGCGTCTGCAGGCGTTTCGGACGCGCTATCCTGACTCGTTCCATATCGGCGGCCTCGAGCGCGCGCCCCGCTGAAGCGCGGCGCACGCTGGCGACGAACCGGGTTTGGTGGAGGGGTCGTCATAATTCCTACGCACCAAGAACATAGCGGGCATGCACAAACGCTCGCCCTCCTCGCTCTCGATGCGCTGCTTCGCCCGCATCGCGATCATGGTCCCCTGGCTCGCAGCCGCCTGCTCCGGCGCTGAGAAGCCTACCCAGACTCCGGGCACCATCATGGGAGACCCCGACGCCGGCGCCGGCGACGGCCCTGACGAGGATGAGTCCGACTGTCCCGAGGCCAACCCCTTTTGCGCGGAAGACGACGACTCGGAGAATGGCTGCGGCAACCAACCCATCGATCTCACGCCGGCGGGCGTGAACATCATGGTCGCCGTGGATGGCGCAGCCTCCATGGCCAGCCATTGGCCGCGAATCCAAGCCGCGCTCAAGGACCTGCGCGCCAACCATCCGGACAGTCAGATCGGCCTGCAAGTGTTCTGGGGCGAGCTGGTGGAGGACGTGAACCAGGGCCTGGCCAAGTCCAACTGGTGCGGCAACACCAAGAACAACGTGCTGGAGGTCGGAGACCATACAGCAGACGAGCTCGCGAAGTTCCTGGGCGCCATGCCTCCTGGACCGAGCTACGTGGGCGGCCTCTGGGAGACGTCCCCGGTGATCGAGCCCCTCAACTACTACCTCACCCACGCCAGCAAGCTCGCCGACCCCGAGCGCACGAACTATCTCGTCTTCATCACCAACGGCAACGACAACTGCTTCGGCTCCGTGTATGCCCGCAAGGAGGAGAAGCTGCTGGCCTACGAGAAGCTCGCGGTGGAGCTGAGCAAGCTCAACATCCGCACCATCCCCATCGGCTTCGACGCCTCGGCCAAGCCCGGCGCCAACGGTACCTGGGGCATGACCAACGGGAACACGGACCTCGACGTGCTGAGCACGCTGCTCGCGCACGGGGGCTCCGGACTCACCGAAGTCCCCAAGGTCGACGATCCCGCGAAGCTCATCGAGGTGCTCGCCAAGGTCGGCGAGGCCGCGCGCAACTGCCGCTTCTCCATTCCAGACGCGCTCGACCCCAGCAAGAACTTGAACCCTTTCCAGCTCGATTTCGCCGTGAATGGCAAGCTGGTGACGCGCGACCGGCTGCTCAAGGAGGGCTGGAACTTCGTGGATGGTGACACCAGCCAGGTGGAGTTCTTCGGCAAGGCCTGCCAGGCAGTGCAGGGCAAAGCCAAGCTCGAGGCCCGCCAGACCTGCGCAGACGATGTGTGCGGCACGGCGGCCGTCTCGGTGGAGACCAAGCCGCGCGCGGTGCTGTACTTGCTCGACTCGTCGGCGTCGCGGATCGAGTGCGTGGACGGCATGCTGGGCTGCCTGGTGCCTCCAAACGTGCCGGCGGAGCTCTACACGCGCACGTCGATCACGTTCTGGGAGCAGGTCGAGCACAGCCTCGGTCAGGCGCTGGTGGCACCCATCAACGATGACATCGAGTTCGGCCTGCAATTCTTTCCCGGTAAAGCAGCCTCGAGTCTGAGCTGCGACGTGGCGACGAGCCCGGAGATCCAGCCCGCTCAGGGCACGGAGATCACCATGATGAGCAACATGCTCGAGAAGCTCCCGCTCGGTCGCACGCCCATCGTACAGGCGCTGGAAAACGTGGCGGCAGCACCAGGCAGGTTGGCGGACCCGAGCGTGCAAGGGGCCATCGTCATCCTGTCCGACGGCGGCGACAATTGCACCGGTGTGCCCGAAGACCAGATCGAGGCTCGCCTGCGATCCGCCGCGGGCAAGCTGCTCGCCGCGGGCGTGAAGACCTATCTGGTGCGCTACGGCTCGACGTCGGGCAAGAGCCCCGAACAGGAAGCCCAACTCAAAGCCATCGTACAGAGCGGCGGTACCGACATGTCGGATCCGCATGATCCCAACCAGCCCGCGTACATCGACGCGAAGAACGACGCCGAGCTCAACGCCGCGCTCGCCGGCATCGCTGACAAGCTCGCCAACTGCGCGTTCAGTCTCTTCGGGCTGCCCGAAGATGCAGACAAGGCCAACGCCAACATCTACCTCAACGGCGAGGTCGTCCCCTTCGACAGCACCGAGACGGAGGGGTGGGCCTGGCAGGACGAGGAGCAGACCCAGGTGGAGCTCTTCGGCAACGCCTGCAATGCCTTCAAGACCAATCGCCGCACGAGCCTGGTGGTCGAATTCGGTTGTGCACCCATCGTGCTGCTGTGATCCGAACTCCCATGAACGGCCGTGCCCGCGCCCAGCGCGAAGGAGCTTCCATGTACCTCTCGCTGCGCCATTGCGTCTCGTGCATCGCCCTCGCCGCGCTGGCGGCCTGCGGCAGGGCTCCGAGCGCAGACCGCGCGGGCACCGGTGTCGACGACGCACCGTCCTCCGAAGAGCCCGACGGAACCACTAGCGATCCCTCCCACGACCAAGCTGCCCCTTCACACCAAGACCCCGACCCCAACACGGACGCCAGTGTCGGTCCCGATGGCGACGCACCCACCGACGCAGGGAAGCCCGCGGTGCGCCGGGCGCGGCCCATTCTCGACGGCACCATCACCGGCGCGATCCATGGCAAGAATCCGCCCTTCGCCATCAAGCACATCGACCTCGCCCAGGTGGGCTACGTGGAAGAGGAGTTCACGCTCGCGGGGCAAGCCACTGCCTACAAGGCCGACGGAGAGCAGGGCCTCGATGGCAAGTGGAAGGCCGTCCCGGACACGCAAGCCGCCTACAAGACCAGACTCCTGGTGCGGCGACCGGCTGCCATCGAAGACTTCAACGGGAGCGTGATGGTGGAATGGCTCAACACTACGGGCGGTCTCGACGCGGAAATCGGCTTCGGCCTCACGTCGGAGGAACTCCTTCGAGGTGGCTACGCGTGGGTGGGCGTGTCGGTGCAGCAGTCGGGCGTCGACGCGCTCAAGAGCACCGACTCCGAGCGCTACGCGGAGCTGAAACACCCGGGCGATACCTATTGCTACAGCATCTACGCCCAGGCCGGCGCCGCCATCGGTTGGCCCGGAGACGTGGACGCCATGGGCGGCTTCCCCGTGGAGCGCTTGATCGCTTACGGCGAGTCCCAGTCGGCCATGCGCATGATCACCCACGTGAACGCGGTGCAGCCCCTGACCCACGTGTTCGACGGCGTGGTCATCCACAGCCGCGCGGGCTGGGGTGCGCCCATCGGCAGCGAGGGCAACGGTCTGCTCGGCAACGGCATGCCCGTGCGCGTGCGCACCGACAGCGATGCGCGCGTGCTCCAGTTCTTCACCGAGAGCGAGATCTTCCTCTCACTCGGCCCTGCCTATGCCGCCAGACAGCCCGACAGCGAGCGGCTGCGGAGCTGGGAAATCGCCGGTTCCGCGCACGCCGACCAACACATGCTCGGCGACGATGCAAACGTGGGATGCGGTCCAGCCGGTCTCGTCAATGATGGACCTCAGCACTTCGTCTTGAAGGCCGCCCTGCGTGCCATGCACCACTGGCTCAAAGACGACATCGGTCCCCCACACGGAGATCCGCTTCAGGTCGACGCCGAGGGAACCGCCATCGTGCGCAACGCGGACGGGAACGCGCTGGGCGGCATCCGCACGCCTGCCGTCGATGTGCCCATCGCCACGCTGACCGGCGAAGCCTCACCGCTGAGCCCCCAATGCTTACTATTCGGCCAGACCATCCCTTTCACGCCGGAGCACCTGCTCGCGCTGTATCCGACGCACAAGAGCTACGTGGACCAAGTGGTCGCGGCGGCCAAGGGCGCCCGCGCAGCCGGCTTCTTGCTGCCCGAGGAGGAGGCGACCATCGTGGCCGAGGCGCAAGCCGCCGCCGTTCCAAAGTGACCTTAGCGGCGCAGAGCGGAGTGCAGACCACTCGCTCGAACGGATTGCGGCGCTACTCCGCGCACCTCACGCCGGCACTTCGAGCTCGCTCAGCTGCAGAGGCAACGGCTCCGAATCCCGAGTGGACTCTCCGCTCGGGCGCTCGACCTCCGTTGAGTTTGCGATCTCGATGATCACCTTGGTGCCCCGTCCGACCTCGCTCTGAATCTGGATCTGCGCACCATGGCGACTGACGATGCCAGCGACGATCGCCATGCCGAGGCCCGTCCCCTTGGCCTTCGTCGTGTAGAGTGGCTCGAAGACCCTGGCGACGACTTCGGGCGTCATCCCGCCCCCATCGTCTTCCACGACCAGACGCGTCACACCGTTCTCGGGGCTCGCGCTCACGATCACGCCTCCCCCTTCGGTCCGCTCCTGAACCGCCTCCACGGCGTTCTGCAGCAGATTGATCAGCACTTGCCGAAACTGGGCCTTGTCGAGCAACGGAGCTGGCATGTCATCGGAGATGCGGTTCTCGACCGAGACAGAATGAGCCGGCAACACGCCGAGCGCGTTCGAGACCAGGGCGCGCAGCGGAGTTCGCTCGAGTAGCAAGGGGCGTTCGCGCGCAAAGTCGAGCAGGTCACCCACGATGCGCGTGCATGCCGCTAGCTCCCCCTCGATCACGCCAAGAAGACGCCCGGTCCTCTCGTCGACGGACGCCGAGTCCATGCGCTTCCGCAGCACGGCGCTCGCGTTGCGAATCGCCGTCAACGGATTGCGCAACTCGTGTCCCACACTTGCGGCAAGCCGTCCGACCGCGGCCAACTTCTCGGCTCGCACGAGGGCATCACGGGACAGCGCGAGCTCCTCGCTCTTGCGACGCTCGCGGGCCGAGAGGTCTTCCACGGCTGCCTGGCGCTGGGCGATCTCCAGCATCTCTTGCTGTCCTTGCAGACAGGCGAGGATGAGCACGACGTCTTCGAAGGCGACCCAACCCGCGTGCTCGAGAAAGCGCCACCAGGTCGGGTCGGGAATTCCATAGACGGACTCGGGCCAGAAGACCTGGCGCAGCAGGTGGTCGAGCGCGACGGCTAGCGTTGCCGGGACCAACACGGTCCAATCGCGATAAAACGAGAGAAAGGCGAGTGAGCCGAACACATGAAAGTGCGTCTCGATCCTTCCTCCAGTCAGGTGGATGAGCAGGGCAGACCAAAGCATCTGAGCGCAAGCGATCACGTAGCGTGTCGTGCGAGCGCCGGGCGCGCGCCACGCGAGAAGCACGGGCAAGCTCGTCAGAACGGCCCCGAGCAGCGTTGCTGCGTACACGTGCTCATGAACAGTCTGCCTTTGGCCCGACCACCCGTAGGGCGAATAGAGAACGGCCACCCCAATCGCCGCCAACCACTGCATGACCATGAGACCGGCCAGCAGGCGATCGACTCGCCGGTAGATGTCCTGCTGATGTTGGTGGTACAGGGCTAGCGCCCGTTGGTCGGGTGCTGCGGAGGACAGCGCAACTTCCTGAAGCTGAACCATGTTTCCCCCTCCATCGCTGCTACATGCGCTGGCCGCCCACGCTCACCGTGGGTCCCACAACTCACAGCCAAAGACCGAGCTCACGACGTCGCGCGCGTGGCGTCCGCTGACCCCGCTGATCAGCGCGGCCACGCGAGCGCGCCCGAGATTGTCACCCTCGTGACCGCGCGAGCCGGTGATGCCGCCGCTAAACGTCAGCAGTCCCTCAGGGTCGTACAGAAGCACCTGGCCCGAAGTCATGCTGCGAAACCTCTGGGATTCTTCACCGCGCTGGTCCTCGAACACTCGGATGCCGCCCATCGAGCGCGCGAACGCCACGATCGTGCTCTGGAGCCAGCCGGACCCGGTTCCCGCAGGCTGCGGAAACACGACGTAGGTCGACACTTGCTCCCGATGTTGCCGCACGATCCAGGCGAGTTCGTTCAAGCTAGCCCGAGTGCAGGAACACCGCGGGTGGGCGAACATCAGCAAGGTGAAGCGATCACCCCGCTTGATGGCGCTATCCTCGGGCCACGCTCGTGGCGCCTGCGCTCCAGCACCCGGCGTCGTCGCGTACATCCACAGGGCCGCGATGCCGGCGACTGCCACTGCAAGCCACGCCCCCGCAACCATGCGGATCGAAAAGCCGGGGCTTTGCGCTACGTGGTCCACTATTTCTTCTGAACCCGCGTGGCCAACCGCTGCGACTCCACGGCAGCCTCGTGAGAGACTTGCTTCATCCGCGAGAGCTTGGCCGACCGCGCGACCATCGAGTGAAGCTGTTGGGGCTCGTACGGCTTGAGTAGAACCAAACACGGAACTTCGCGAAAGCTCGACTGGTGCTCGGGATAGTCGGCGTAGGCGGTCACGACGATGCCCGTGATCCCAGGATACATGCGCTGTGCAGCGCGGAGCAGGTCCACCCCCGTCATGCCGGGCATGCGATAGTCCGTGCAGATCACGTCGAAGCGTCGGCTTCCAAGCAGCTTCAGGGCCTCGCGCGCATTGGCGGATTGCTCGACCACGTAATCATCCTCGAGCAGCGCGGCGGTGGTGTCTCGGATCGCTGGCTCATCGTCGACGACGAGCACCGACACGGCGGAGGAGGACATGGATCGGACACTACGCGCACGGGTTCCAACTGTCAGCCGCGCAACTTCTTGCGTTGCCAATCGAGGCCGATGGGCGAGCGAGGCGCGCTCTGTTCGTACTGCCCCTGGGGGTGCAACATCTCGGGAAGCGAGAGCCGTGGCGTCCAGCCTCGACGTCACGAATGCGGGAAGACTTGAGCTGACACTATGACAATCTGACGCTCTTCGACATTTGCGCTCGCCATCTGTGAGCGGCTCTTGTGCACTGTTCCGTTCGCTCGCGACACTTGGGTGCTACTGACCTCCACAAAACCCAATGGCTTTGCTGCGACCGGGGACGCATGGAGGGGCTGGCCGCATTCTTGCTCTCTGGTCATTGGACTTGGCGAGCTCGGACGCCAGGAGGTAATCGGTGCTCCAATTTTTTCCCAGAACTGCCGGACGCGCGCTTACGCTGGCACGCTCGGGCCCCAATGGTCTCGCCATGCATCGAGTGGCCGCCGCAGGGACTCCGGAATTCGCGGTCACGAGCCCAGCGTTCATCGCCAACATGGCCATCCCGTCTTTCTACACTGCGGATGGCCGCGGCCTCTCGCCGCCCGTTCGTTGGCGAGGAGCGCCGCTCGAGGCGCGCTCGATCATGCTGGTGATCGAGGACGTCGATAGTCCTTCCCTGCTTCCGTTGGTGCACGGCATGGCCTGGGTGGCCGGCCGCCCCCAGGGCGAGATCATCGAAGGCGCGCTGAACGCCGGCTCCGATGGCGCCCTCACGACCCTGGGCCGCAATTCCTTCCTGCGCGCGGGATATCTGCCGATGGATCCTCCGCCCGGCCACGGCCCGCACCACTACATGTTCCAGGTGTTCGCGCTCAAGAACGTGCTTCAGCTCCAGGGCATCCCGGGACGCAACGCCGTGCTCGACGCCATGCGAGGACAGGTTCTCGCTCACGGCAGACTGCTGGGCATCTACGAGCGGCGTTGACCGCTCAGACCTTGCTCAGCGTCACTCGGAAGGCGCCGTCGGGGGCCTTCTTGATCCAGAGGTAGGGCAACGCGATGGGGTACTTACGCTTCATCAGCTTGACCACCTGCGCCATCTCGCCTTGCTCGGTCACCTGACGGACCTCGCCCTCGAAGGTCTCGCCACCGATCTGAAGCGACACCTTGGGGCGCGCCTGCACGTTCTTGATCCACTGGCGCTTCATGTTCATCGTTTGCAGGTTCACCTGGTCACCGTCTACCGTGAACCAGATGCGCACGCGATAGGGCTTGCCGGTCTTGCGACCGAAGTGCGTGAGCAGCAAAGTTTGCTTCTTGGAGACGCGTGCGAGGCGCGCGCTGAGCGGTTCGTTGGTGCTGACGGTCTGGGACATGGGAGCTCCTGGAAGGTCGCGGAGTCGAAGCGTGGATCCAAGCCGCCCCCTTGGCAAAGTCCAAGGGCGCTGCAAGCCCCGAGCTGAGTGCAAGGCCCCCTGAGCCCAAGTCGGCGTCCGTTCAGTGGAAGCAAGCGTGATCGATGACGTTCACGAAGCCGCCGATCGTCGCGACGAATGCCGAGCTCAGCCCGGTCGCCAGCACCCGTGCCACACGTCGGCCTCGCGTGAGCGGCCATGGCTGCACGCCCTGTCGATCGAGCCGGCGTCTGCGCACCGCGCCCGCTACCACCAAGCCCGTGCCCACGAGGAGCGGCCCTGCCATCATGATGGGTGTCCATGCGCCATTGCAGGTGTCGCGCAGCTGGGGCGCTCCATCGAGCAAGGCGGCCCACAGGACGATCATGCCTCCCGAAGCCACCATCATGGTGCCCCCCGCGCGGACCCACCCGTCGGCACGCCGTCGCTCGAGACCAAGCGGCTCGCGAACCACCGCCGACGCGTGGGTTTCCGCCAGCGTCAGCGACGACACCTGGAGCGCCGCGCCGAAGCGCACCAGCTCCGGATCGATGGATGCTTGCGCCTCGACGCGCGCGGCCGAACTCACCAACGCAAGCCACGCGAACAACACGCATTTCAAGAGACGAGCTCTCATAGACACAACGCGTCGAGCGCGGCCGTCCCCATGCCGGTGGCCACCACGGAAGTGACGGCCACGGAGGTAGCGATGACCCGGAGGGCCCGTCGACCGGGCGTCATCGGATATGCGGTCGCGCCTTCGTCCACGAGCCGACGCTTTCGAGCCACACCTAGGACGGTGAGTACACCACTGATGAGAAGCGGACCGGCCATGACCATGGGGGTCAACACACCTCCGCAGTAGCCAGTCTCGTCCTCCCCACCATCGGAGTTGCGCGAGACCGTCGCCCAGAAGAGCACCATCGCTGCGGATGCGGCGAACACCGGGGCGGCCCCGCGGATCCAGCCCTGGCTGCGCCGCAACTCGATGGCGTCCGGCTCCTCGAAGGCCGGCTGCGCTGGTCCGCGCGCGGAGCTCATTTGAAGCGCGCTGGTGCTGCTCGTGAGCAGTACTCGCGCCAGCGCCGGGTCCGTGGCCGCACCCACGATGATGGACGTGGTCGCCGCTGAGAGCGCCGCTGGCTCCTGTGCGTCCGCACGCGTTGCCCCGACCCTGTCGAAGCCGAGCACGAACAGCCCAGCCAACATCCACGACAGCGCGAGTCTTCTCATGGCCGTCCCCCGTCTCTACCCATGATCGGCGCACTCAACCTACGGGCAGGTCGCCGCTATTCCCGGCCGGCCGCAATGGTCACGGGTCTTACCGCATCCGAGGGTAAGATATGGGTTCGTTCACCCCAACCTCAGTGCTGGCGTGTGAGATACCCGGTCAGCATCGTGGCGACCACCAGGAGCAGTTCGCTGGGATCGATGGGCTTTGCCAGGTGCATGTTGAAGCCCGCCCGCAGAGCCTTGCTGCGATCCTCACCCCGCGCGTAGGCCGTGAGGGCGAGCGCTGGAACGGCGCCGCCTCGCTCGCGCGAGAACTGGCGGATGCGGCGGATCAAGGAATAGCCATCCTCGTCGGGCATACCGATGTCCGAGAGTAAGACGTCGAAGTTTTTGCTCTCGAACAGGGCGAGCGCCTCGGCCGCACTGCCCGCGGTGGTCACGTCGGCTTCGCACTGCTCGAGCACGAAGCGCAGCAGATCCCGCGTCTCGGGCTCGTCGTCGACCACCAGTACGTGAAGTCCGCTGAGCTCGGGCGGACACTCGAACAACCTCCCTTCGGGCGCTCCGCTCTCCGGCTTGCGTGTGTCGGCCCGCTCCTTGCGCAACGGTGCCGTGGGCAGGCGCACCACGAAGCGCGCGCCCCGCCCCTTCCCTTCGCTCTCCGCCGCCACGGTGCCGCCGTGCAGCTCCACCAGCGAGCGCACGATGGCGAGCCCGAGTCCGAGCCCACCGACACGACGCGAGAAGGAGGGATCCGCCTGACGGAAGCGCTCGAATACGAAGGGCAGGAAGTCGGGCTCGATGCCCTCTCCGTTGTCGGCGACGCCTACCTCCACATGAGACTGCTCACGACGCAGCCAAATCTGCACGCGTCCCCCCTTGGGCGTGAACTTGATCGCGTTGGACAGGAGGTTCCACACCACCTGCTGCAGGCGATCGGCATCGCCCACGATGGTGGCGTGCGAGTCGAGCACGGGTTGAAGCCGCACTCCCTTGGCGTCCGCTGCGGGCCGCACGGCGTCGATGGCCGCGGCCACCACCTTGACCATCTCGAGCGGTCCGACGCTGAGTACGAGCTTGCCCTGTTCAACGCGCGAGAGGTCGAGCATGTCTTCGATGAGGCGTGCCTGCAGGCTGGCGTTGCGCTCCACCGTCTCGAGCGCTTGCGCGGTACGCTCGGGACTGAGCGCCCCCTTCCGTAGCAGAGAAGCCCAGCCCACGATCGAGTTGAGTGGCGTGCGCAGCTCGTGGCTGAGCGTGTTCAAGAACTCGTCCTTGGCTCGACTGGCCTGCTCGGCCGCGGCGCGCAGGGCCTCCACCTTGCGGCGCGCCAGCACCTGTTCGGTGATCTCGACCGCGACCACCACCACGGCCGGCGCGCCCACGGTGTTGGCGAGACGTTGTGCCCCCACGGTGAAGTACGCTCCGCGCAGCGAGCCGCGGCGCTCCAGGTCCACGTGCAGCTCCGGCTCGCGGTAGGCCTCTCCCGTGTGGAACACGCGCTCCAGCACTTCGATGATTCCATGCCCCTCCAGCTCGGGAAATACGGCCCGCAGGGGCTTCCCCAGAATGCCTTGCCGGTCGACCATCTCGCTATACGCGGCGTTGGCCACCTCGAAGCGCAGCTCGTCGCCCGCGAGTACCGCGATGGGCACTGGCGCCTGCATGAACGCGTCGTAGAGACGCGCCCGCTCCTGCTCTGCCGCGCGCCGCAGGCGGGACAGCTGCACGTGAGTGCTCACGCGCGCCGTGAGCTCGCGCGCCGAGAAGGGCTTGACGAGATAGTCATCGGCGCCGGATTCCAGGCCCTCTACGCGGGACTCCTCCCCGGCACGCGCCGATAGCATGATCACCGGCACGTGGCGCGTGCGCTCGTCGTGCTTGAGCGAGCGCAGCACGCCGAAGCCATCCAGGTTGGGCATCATCACGTCCGTGAGCACCAGATCGGGCGGATTTTCCAGCGCCGCCGTCACCGCCTGCACACCGTCCTCCACCGCCTGCACGGTCCAGCGTTCCTTCAGCAGGCGCTGCACGTACTCACGCATGTCCGCGTTGTCGTCTGCGAGCAGCACGCGACCTCCGGACTCCTGCGCGGGCAACTCCCCCGCGAGCAGTTCCGCCGGCGCCGTCAGCTCCTGCTCCCGCTCACCCCCCGGAAGCCAACGCTGCGCCTCCTGAATGAAGGGAGCTGCGCCCACGGCCGTGGAGCCGAGCGCGCGCCTCGAGTTGATGCGCTCCTGGGGCAGGTGCAAATGACCGCGCGGAATCGCCACGCTGAAGGTGGTGCCCACGCCCTGTTCGCTCGCGACCGAGATGGTGCCCCCGTGCAGACGCACTAGCTCATTCACCAATGCCAAGCCGATGCCCGACCCCTCGTGCGTGCGTGAGCGGGTGCCCTGCACCCGGTGGAAGCGCTTGAACACGTTGCCCAGCTCGTGGGCCGGAATGCCGGCTCCGGTGTCGGCGACCTTCAGGCGCGCATGCTCATCGACGAGCTCGAGCGATACGCGAATGCTGCCGTCGAACGTGAACTTCAGGGCGTTCGAGAGCAGATTGAGGACGATCTTCTCCCACATGTCGTGGTCGACGTAGAAGGGCTCGGGCAACGGCGTGAGCTCCACCTCGAAGCGCAACCCGGCGCGCTCGATGGCAGAACGGAAGGCGCTCGCCAGAATCCGCCGTGAGGGCCGAGAAGATCCGTGGACTCGTAGCTGGCGTCGGCACGGCCAGCCTCGATGCGCGAGAAATCGAGCAATGCGTTCACCAACTTCAAGAGGCGCAACGCGTTGCGGTAGGCGGTGTCGAGGTTCTTGGGGGAGATGCTGCGCTCGCGCGACGAGACGGCGTCTTCGAGCGGACCGAGCATCAAGGTGAGTGGCGTACGAAACTCGTGGCTCACGTTGCTGAAGAAGGCCGTCTTCGCGCGGTCGATCTCCGCGAGTGCCTCCGCGCGTTTGCGCTCCTGGTCGTAGGCCTCGGCGTTGGCCACGCTGGCCGTGATTTGCCCGGCGACCAAGCTCACGAAGCCGCGGTAGCCATCGTCGTAGAGGCGAAACGGGTTCAATCCCACGATCAGCACGCCGGCGTAGCCAGCTTCACTGGGGCTTGCGATGGGCGCCAGCGCAGCCTGGCCGGGTGCAGTGGACGATGCTCCGATTGGGAGCGGCGCAAAGCGGCCCTGGATGTCGTCCACCACGCGCATGGTCTGACTCGACAGCACCTCCGAGATGGGCCACGGCTCAACCGCTCCTAGCGAGATGCGCGTGGGCGCCGCGGGATGTCCAATCGGCAGACCGACGGATCCCTTGAGCTCGACGCAGCCGCGTTCCCGGTCCGCCAGGTAGATCAGGGCGAAGGGGAGATCCGACGGGTTCGTCCCCAGGGCACGCGCAGCGCGCGCGCAAGCATCCTGAGTGTCCCGCGCGTCCGCGGTGCCCTGGGAGAGCTCACGCAGCAAGCCGAGCTGGCGCTCGCCGATGATGCGCTGAGTGTCGTCGCTGTTGGCGCAGAGAATACCGCCCGTGCCGCCGGCATCATTGGGGACCGGGCTGTAAGAAAAGGTGTAGTAAGTCTCCTCGGGATAGCCGTTGCGCTCCATGATCAAGCGCAGAGCTTCGTCGTAGGTGCCCTCGTTCTTGAGCATGGCGGAGCGCGCGCGTGGCCCCGCCTCCTCCCAGATCTCCTTCCAGACCACGGACGCGGGCTGTCCGAGTGCGGTCGGATGCTTGCCCCCCACGATCGACTTGTACGCATCGTTGTAGAGGTTGATCAGCTCGTCTCCCCACCACACGAACATGGGTTGCCGCGACGTGAGGATGATGCGGACACAGGTCCTCAAGCTCTGTGGCCACGAGTGCACGGGGCCAAGCGAGGTCTTCGCCCAGTCGAACTCGCGCATGCGCGCGCCCATCTCGCCGCCGCCCGCAAAGACCGTCGCCGCGTTGCTCTGCCCACCTGCTGTAGACATCTCGATACCCTTCGCAGAGGAGATCCTCCTCTCATGTAAAGGCTCTGCGTCGAGATGCATCCGTAAAACGTCGAGAAAGCGCGCAGGATAGGCCGTTCCGCGCGAGCTCGCGGCGAGCCAAACAGAGTTCGGTTGCGGCAAAATGCGTCGGTGTGGCGAACGCGCGAGGCCCTCTCGAGGCGAAAAGCGACCTCACGGCTCGATTGAGTCGGCAGCAGACCGCCGAGCCGCGGTTCGACATGACCCGGATGCGCCGCCCTTTGGAGGCGGTTCGCGGGACTGTGAGATCGCGATCGCGGGCTCACCACGCTCAGCGCGGGGCTCAGCGCCGAGCGGCGGTCGGATACTCGTCGCGTCGACGCCACCAGACGCTGGTCTCGTTGCGCCCCTTGGGAGCGCGGTCGAGCAGCTGGTACATGCCCCAGAAGCCGTCGACGCCACGCGCGTAGGCCGAGTACGTGTGGTACACGACTCCGTCCTCCAGCGCGAACACGCTGAGGCCCGGGCGCTCCCGCGTGTAGGCGCCCGCGTCGACGCCCGAGCTCGCCGCGAGCATCTCCACCGGGCCTTCCTCACCAGGTTCGGCAGGGCCGATAGCGCGGGGCTCCCACCTCTGCTCGCGACGGTAGTTGTACTCCACGGTGCCGGCCCGCTGTTGTTCCTCGCTGAAGCGAACGTTGTAGTCCGCGCCGAAGTCGCTCCCGAACGACGATACCCACGTGAACGTCCAGCCCATGCGACGCTTGTAGGCATCGAGCTTGGCGATAGGCGCGCGCGATACTGCCGCGAACGCCACGTCATGGTTCTCCAGGTGCACCGTGACCCCATTGAAGCCGTCGGCGATGCTCGAGCACGAAGGGCAGCCTGCCGAGAACTCGGGCCCGAACATGAAGTGATAGATCATGAGCTGGGAGCGCCCCTGGAAGAGCTCCGCCAGCGAGCTGCGGCCTCCGCTCGACTCGAAGTGATACTCCTTCCCGACGCGAACCCAGGGCAGCTCCTGACGCCGCTTGGCGAGCTCGTCGCTGCGGCGCGTGAGCTCCTTCTCCTCCGCGAGCAGTGCAATCCGCGCGCTGAGCCATTCCTCGTGGGTGCCTTTGATGTGCTTGGTCATGGTCTTTGCTCCTTTCTGCGAATCGCTCGGGTGGTCACGCTGTGGGGCCCGCCATCATGGCGGCCATCTGTTGCTCCGAAGCCTTCGGTGAAGCTTGAAACCGTCGGCCGAAGTCGGCTGCGAACGGGTCCGGAAAGATGTCCTCGTGCCCTGCCTCGACACCATCGAGGATGGCGAGGGCCACGTCGGAGGGAGCGCTCTTGGGCAAGGCAAGCTCGCGCACCATGTCGGTATCGATGGGGCCCGCATAGACGCCGAACACCGCCGTGCGCTGGGGGCCGAGCAAGAGCCGCGCAGCCTGGGTCAATGAATGCAGCGCCGCCTTCGAGGCGCTGTAGGTGGGCATCATCGGAACGTTGGTCAGGCCCGCCGCCGAGCCGATGTTAACCACCGCGCCGCCGCCATTCTTGGCGAGCACCGGAGCGAGCTGCTGCACGAGCTGGAGGGGGCCGAAGTAGTTCACCTCCATCTCGCGGCGCGCCAGGTCGACCACGCCGGCGTCTGCCAGACCGCGGGCCAGCGTGAGGCCGGCGTTGTTGAACACCAGGTCCACGTCCTGGGCAGCCGCGACCGCCGCGCGCACCTGCTCCGGTTCGGTCACGTCGAGGCGCAGCTTGGCCACGCGCGGATCCGTCAGCGGTCGTAGAGACTCGGGAGTACGTGCGGTCGCGTAGACCTTCTTCACTCCGCGACTGAGCAGCGCCTCAATCAGTGCTCGACCGAGGCCACGGTTGGCCCCCGTCACCAGCGCCACGGCTCCCTTCATCTTCGGTGCGTGCATGTTCCTTCCTCCTGTGTTCGACACAGGAAGCGATAGCGCCGCGCCGTGGGAGGCAGGGAGTAACAACCAAGGCGCGATTGACCGAGCCCGCCGCACGGCCGACTGGGCGAGAGCAGGTAGGAGCGCGTGGGCGTCGCACCTGAAACGTCACCGTTGCGCTACCGCGCAGCGTGGGCTGCCCATGCGTGGACGCACGCTGCCTTGCACATCCCCATGGACGTCGGGTGATTGCCGCGTGATAGCATTTCACCGTCGTCCATGGTTCCACGCTTGCGCCTGCCATCTCTCCGGTACGCCGCGCTGGCGGTCGTGTGGTCCAGCCTGCAAACTGGCTGCTTCCTGATCGGCTACGAGAGCCTCGGGGACGAGCCCAAGAGTCGCGAAGACTTCGCTCCTGACGGGCCCGACGCCGCGGACGGCACCGACGCAGCCCATGCCCACGAGGACGGCGGCTGGAAGGACTTCGACGCAGGGCTCGTGTTCGATGCCGGTCTGCCCGACGGCGGGTCCACGAATCCCTCGCTGGACGCGGGCTCGGATCTCGACGCGGGCTCGAACCTCGACGCCGCAACGGACGCGGCCGCTGACCCCGACGACGCAGGCGGCGGCAGTCACAACGACGGCAGCGTGCCTCCCACCGACGGCGGCAGCACCTGGGTCCCCCCGGACGCCGGCGAATGGTGGAAGGGTCTCACGCCCACATTGGCCTGCACCAACCCCTACTCGTGCAACCAGGCCTGCACCTCGGCCACGTCGCCGTGCTCCTTCAACTGCGGCTCCGTGTCCTGCGTGCCCAGCTGCCAGGCCAACACCAAGTGCGTCACGAACTGCACCGCGGGTTCCAGCTGCGTCACGGGCTGCGCCGCCGGCGCCACCTGCCTCAACGAGTGCCACTCGTTTACCTGCACCAGCACCTGCCAGGCGGGCTCCTACTGCGAGCTGGACTGCATGGACTCCACCCAGTGCACCCTGACCTGCGCCAAGGGCGCCCACTGCTTGGCCAAGTGCGATGGCCCGAGCTGCGAGTTGCCCTGCGAAGGCGCGCTGATGTCTTGCCCGGGCAACATCACCACCTGCGACCGCGCGTGCCCGTAAAACCTGACGACGTCCCGTAAACGTGCCCGTGCCCGTGGCCGCTGTGACTTCTGCGGTTCCTCGCTCCGCCAGGAACGCAACCCTCAGTCGAGCGCGCGTACCGTGCCGGCCTGCGACAACCACTCGCTGACTCGCTGAGCTGGGATCGTCGACCCGAAATCGAAGTCCCCGCCCCCGAGGCGACGGATGGCGATCTGGCGTGAGGCCGCGTCGAAGATCACCAGGAAGGTGGCCGCTTCCAGGACAGGGCGCTCAAACGTCACGTCGCCTCCGCCCGTGATGTCCTGGAACGAATAGAGTGTGGTGGTGGCCTCGAGTGAGGTGGTGACGCCGCCGAGGATCTCGGCCACGTCGAGCTCGCCGCAGCCGCCCTTGTACACGGGATCCGAGCCAGCCCCGCGGCAGTTGCACCCGTATTGCGAGCTGCGCAGCACCTGCGACGGCAAGATCCAGTACGCGGGTGTCTTGCTCCCGATGGGCATCCTGAACTTGGTGGCGAAGATCTTGCTGCCCTGGCTATCGCCCTGAAACCCGTGCAGCGGCAGCCCCGAACTCCATCCACAATCGCTCGCCGCGTCCGAGCCCGAACACGCCTTACTCGACATCACGTGCACTTCCGTGCCCGCAGCGATGGATCCCGAGAACAACACGGGCTGCGCGGTCTCCTTGGTGCCATCGGCGGTCACGTAGCTCTGCACGAAGCCGCCACACTCGTACCAGGACTTGTTGCCCGTGAACGCGAGCCCCGAGCTCTGGCAGCGATCCCAGTAGGCCGTACGCTTCCAACTCGCGCTGTCCGGCGCATAGACCGCTACCTGGTAGAGCTCCACGGGTCCCGCGAACACCAGGCTCATTTCCTCGTTGAAGGGCGCGAGCGGTCCCTCCACGTGCTTGGGCTTGCGGTACGTATTCCTGCAAAGGCTGCCGTCCTTGTCGCCCACGCACCCGGTGGCCTTCGACCAACCCGTGACCACTTGCGCGTAGTCGCCGGCGGCGCCCACGTTGGTGTAGGTGAGCGCGGCCACGGCCTTTTTGCCCGTATTCGCCACGAACTTGTCCACGCCGAGTGGCCGGCTGCCCTGTTCACTCGCCTCGCACACCGGAAGCGCCGGGTCATCGCGGCCCGCGTCGTGCGCGACCGAATCAACGCCGCCAGCATCGTGCGCGCCCGGGTCCTGCATGCTCTCGGCGTCCGAAGCCGGATCGGACGGAGTGCCCGTGTCGTGACCTGCACCGACCCCCGCTTCGCCAGGCGACGCGGAGGGATCTCCCTGGCAGCCCACGAGCAAGGCGAACAGTGGCAGCACGACTCGTCGCGACGTCATCCGCCGGAGCTTACCTGAAACCGCGGGCGCGATGACACGCCCTTCAGCGCGGCCCCACTTCACCGGCCTGGATGCGCTGGAACAGCACCTGGTCGATTCGCACGTAGGTCTCACCGTCGAGGAAGAACAGGGGATCACTGACCTTGTTGGGGTCGAAGCCCTCGTCGCGATAGCCGAGCTTCTGATGCTTGAAGGTGCCCGTGATACGCATCTCCTGCTGCAGGCGCAGGAAGTACGGGCGCTGGTAGGCCGGCAGACGATCGACCACGTAGCGAGCGAACTCCCCGAGGTCGAGCTCCGGGTTCGCATTGATGCTGGCCATGCCGGCGCGGCCCTCGCTGCCAGGCACCGCCACGCCGTACACGTTGCTCTCGAGCACACCCTTGGCGCCGTTCAGCACCTCGGCCACCTCGTTGGTGGACACGTTCTCGCCCTTCCAGCGGAAGGTGTCGCCCACGCGGTCCGCGAAGGACACCCAGCCGTCCGCGTGACGCTCCAGCAGGTCGCCCGTGTTGAAGTAGGCGTCTCCCTGGCGGAACACGTTGCGCATGACCTTCTTCTCGCTGGCGCTCCGATCCACGTAGCCGTCGAAGGCGATCAGCGGGCTGATGCGGCCGAGCAGAATGCCCTTCTGCCCCACGTCAACCTGTTCGCAGAAGCCCTGTGCGTTGCGGAACACCTCACCGCTCGCCTCGTCGCAGCGCGCCAGCACCTGCCCTGGATTCAGCCGCCCCAGCAGCCCCGGACGCCCCTCGAAGTTCACGATGGGCGCGTTGCTCTCAGTGGCCATGTAGAACTCGCGGAACAGGGGCATGTTGAAGCGACGCTGGAAGGCCTCCCAAACGTCCGTTCGCAAGCCGTTGCCCACCGCCACGCGCAAGCGGTGGCTGCGCTCGCGCGGATGCTTGGGCGCGTTGAGCAAGTAGCGACACAGCTCGCCGATGTACACGAAGATCGACGCGTCGTAGTTGTACACGTCCTCCCAGAACTGCGAGGCCGAGAAGCGGCGCCGCAGAGCGATGGCTGCACCGCTGCCCAGCGCCGAGCCGAAGCCGATGATGAACGCATTGGCGTGGTACAGCGGCAGCGTCACGTAGATCACGTCACGGGAGGTCGCTTCCATGCACGACGCGCCATAGAGATAGGCGCCGGACATGAAGCGCTTGTTGGTGACGATGGCAGCCTTGGGCAAGCCCGTGGTGCCGGACGTGTAGATGTAACACATCACATCCGAGGTATTCGGCAGCGTGATGCGCGGAGGCCGCGCCCCGGACTGCTGCGCGACGGCCTCGTTGATGCGCTCGAAGTCGTGGGCAGGTTCCGCGCCCTTGTCGACCTGCATCCAAAGCCGGCCCTGCTGCGCGGCCAACGCGGAGCGCACGTCTTGCATCGCCTCCGCGTGCTCGGAACCGAACAGCACGGCCTTGGCCTTGCACACCGTGATCGCGTGCGTGAGCGCGATGCCCGAAGCATTCGTGTTGATCAGCGAGGCCACCGCGCACAGACGATTGAGCCCGAGCGCCGCGAACAGAAACTCCGGTCGGTTGTCCATGAAGAGGGCGACAACGTCCTTGGAACCGATGCCTCTGCTCTGAAAGAAGCGCGCATACTGGTTCACGCGCAGGTCCAGATCGCGCCAGGTGTAGCGCTCGTCCAGGTACGCGAGCGCGAGGCCGTTGGGGTTCTCCGCCACGCGCTCGTCCAACAGGCGCGACGCGCTCCAGGGGCGGTTCGAGACGAAGCGAGGCAGACGCCTGCCCGTGCGTGAAAGGGACCACAGCTCGAATGCCGTCGACTTGGCTTGCTCTAGCCTGCTCATTTTGACGATGTCTCCTTGGAAACCCCGGGCCAGCCCGTAGAGCCCATGCAAAAGCGACCGAGGTGGACCTTCCCCACCCCGGCCAAAAATCAGTTAACGCACCGAAATCACTTCGATTACACAAAATGTGATGTCGGACGTCGTCAGTTTCTTTTACAATCTGACGACAGGTGTCGTCAATTGCCAATCAGTGACCGCGAAGGCCGCGAACGCGTCTACGGGGGCCAGACCCAGGCCGAGCGCCAGGCCAAACGCCAACGCCAGTTCTTGGAAGCCGGGCTTCAGGTCTTCGGCACGGCCGGCTACCGAGAGGCCACGGTGCGCCAGCTCTGTAGACAGGCGCAGCTCACGGACCGCTACTTCTACGAGGCCTTCGGCAGCACCGAGGATCTTCTGGTGGCGGTCTACCTCGAGTGCATTCGAGGGCTGCGCGACCGCGTGATCCGGCGCGTGCTCGAGGCCGACGCCAAACACCCGGAGCAGCTCGTGCGCGGCGCCCTCGATGGCTTCTTCGAGGCTGTGCAGGACGCAAGGCTCGCGCGCGTGGTCTGGCTCGAGGTGCGCGGCGTGAGCCCGCGCGTGGACCAGATCTATACGGGCAGCCAGCGCGAGTTCGCCAAGCTCCTGATCCAACTCGCCCAGCGCATGCATCCGCAGCTCGACGAGACCAACCCCTTGCACCGCATGACCACCATCGGCCTGATCGGCGCCCTGAGCGAGTCGGCGCGTCAGTGGATGCTCCGCGAGTACCACGAGCCGCGCGAGCTGATGGTAGAAGCAGCAGCCACCATCCTGCTCGCGGTGAGCGATGGCTGGGCCCGCAAAGGCGGCGACATGTAGCCTCGGCGTCTGCTTTTCGGCGCCAGTGCCGCCAGCGCTGCCGGTGGTGGATCTTCCCCGATGGGCAACTCACTCGAAGGACGCGTAGCGCAGCGCACGCTCGACGTGAACCTGACGGCAGGGCGCGTGGGCCGCCCGGAAGACGTGGCCGAGCTCGCCCTGTATCTAGCCTCGGATCAAGCCGAATTCATGACCGGACAAGTGTTGATCCTCGACGGCGGCATGACGCGCAAGATGGTCTACGCCGAGTAGCCTCGAGTTCGGGCTTCACCTTTCCCCTGCGGCGACATAGAGTCGCGCCTCGTGGCTGCTCTCCGGCACTGGTGTTTGATCGCGACCGTAGGCAGCGCGGGCGGTCTCCTCGGCTGCATCGACACGGTGAGCCTCGGCAGCGAGTGTCTGCCCTTGATGCCTGGCTGCACGCGCGACGAACAGCCGGGAGAAGTTTTCGACGCCGGCCCTGGTCAGCCTCGCACCGACGCGGGCATGCCGCCGCAACAGGACGCGGGCTGGCCGTGCATCGCGCCGAGCCTCGGTGGTTCGGACTGTTCCTGCGTGGCGCAGTTGCCCGCCCCGAACGCGCAGTTTTCGTTCGATGAGAACGCGGGGCTGATGGTCCATGACACGGTGGGCGACGGCCCCTCGGCGAGCCTGGAGAATTTCGTGATGTCCCCGTGGGGCGCGGGACGCCTGGCGAGCGCCCTGGTGCTCGATGGCATGGACGATGGCGTGGAAGTCGGGAGCCTGTCACGACCCGCGCGCACGCTCGCGATGTGGATCAAACCCACGAGCACCTATGTGGTCACCACCGAGTCCTCGGTCCTCATGGCCAGTGACCACGGCCCCATCGACGACTGGACCAATCCCGAGAAGGCCTACGCCGACGACGACGACTCGGCCTGGGCGGCCGGTTTGTTGAACGTGTCCCGCCAGCAGCACTGGGGCGGCTTTCATCTGGATCGCGAGGTGCCCGCGGGCGCGCAAATCGTGGGCATCGACGTGTTCGTCGACACCGCCAGCTTAGGCCTCTTGGGATACTTCAGCGTGGAGCTGTCCTGGGACGGCGGCCTCTCTCACACCGATGCGAAGTACGGCTGGGCGCAGCTGGTGGCAGGGTCGGGCCCCCAGCACGCCGGCGGCGTCGACAAGCTGTGGGGCCGCAACTGGAGCTCCTCCGAGCTCAGCGACACGAACTTCCGTGTGCGCGCGTCCTTCGGCGGCATCGTCAACACCATGTTCGTCGACTACCTCGCGGTGCAGGTCCACTACGCACCCTTCCCAGAACCGCGAGAGATCTTGGGGCTCGCCAATCCCGCTCGGCTCACCTTCGCCAACCAGGGCCTAGCGCAGGTCAGCACGCACGAGCTGCCCGGCGCCACGGCCTTCGTGAACGGTGTGGCAGGCGGCACCCTGACGCGGGACTGGAACCACGTGGCGCTGGTCTCGGCGGAGCCTCTGCCGACGGAAAGACTGCAGCTCGGGCACGAGAGCGAAGCGCGCACGGGGTTCGCCTTCCAGGGCAGCCTCGACGAAGCGGTCCTGTTCGAAGACGCGCTGGCGCCGGCGCAGATCGAGGCCTTGGCGCGGGCTCCGGAGTGCCTGCCCTGAAGCGCGCAGCCCCCCAAAGAGCAAACTAGTTGACTAGGAAACTAGTTGCCTTACTCTGAGAACGCGGAGCCGCAGCAGGGATCGTCCTGAGTGCAGTTCCGGTGCCGATTCGCAGGAGCACAGCGACATGGACGCACAACGCATCGCCATCGCGGAGGAGTGCCTCGCGGCCTCCTACGCCGCGACCAAGGACTTCCCCAGCATCGTGCGCTCGTTGATCGGTGCAGGCTTCGAGGGCTACACGGTGGACTTCAGGCGCGGCACGGTCACCTACTACTTGCCCAGCGGCGACAGCGTAGAGCTCGCCTCGCCTCGGGGCTCGAGCCACGCCGAAAGCAAGGTCGCCGCGGAGTTCAAGGCCGGCGTCGTCGAAGGAGCCGTGCGCGAGGCCCAGACCAACGCTCCCGGCTACACGTACCAGGGCTTTTGCGAGAAGGTGAAGGCCGCAGGCTGTGCCGGTTACCTGGTGTCGTTTCTCGGCAAGCGCGTGGTGTACTTCGGTCGCAGCGCCGAGACCCACGTCGAGCACTTTCCCCAGTGAAGCGCCCGGGTCGCAAGGGCGAAACCACACCAGCCGACCACACCGCGAGCGACCTCGAAGCGCACCTCGGCTATTGGCTTCGCTTCGTGTCGAACCACGTGTCCCATGGCTTCAAGGCCAAGGTCGAGGCCCACGGCGTCACGGTGGCCGAGTGGGTGGTGCTGCGTGCGCTGCTCGACGTGGAAGGCATCACACCGAGCGAGTTGGCCGACAAAATCGGCCTTACACGCGGGGCCATCTCCAAGCTCGTCGATCGCCTGTCCGAAAAACGTTTGGTGCTTTGTCGGGCCAACAAGGCAGACCGGCGCTCCCAAATCGTGTCGCTCGCCGAAGCGGGCCGGAAGCTCGTGCCGACCCTCGCGAAGCTGGCGGACGAGAACGACGCCGAGATGTTCGGACACCTCGACGACCACGACCGCTTCATGCTGCTCTCACTGCTCAAGCGAATGGTCGAGCACCACGAGCTCAAGGCCGTGCCGGTGGACTAACGCCCACAGGAATGAGGGACAACCCAGCGCATTCGGGGTGAATCACTCCCCTTCGCGATTGACTAGTTCCGCCTTCCGGCCCCAAGTCAGAATCTGTTCTACTGGCACAGCGATCGGCGGCCGCCGGACCAGCTGGGCGCGGACGGACCCGACCACGATGGAATCCCCCCAGCCGCCAGAGTGCACGGAGCGACGCGAGGGCGCATCGGAAGAGTCACCTGCGCTCGGCCCGAGCCCAGAGCAGCGGCCCGCGACCGCGTTCGAACAAGGCAGCTGGTACTTCGAGCGAAGGCTCACACAAACCGGCCCCTGCACACTTGCCACACTGCAGGAGCTCGCCGGCCTGGGCGCGCTGTCACCGGACGATCGGGTGCGCGAGGGCAGCGAGGGCGAGTGGATGCGGGCCGACTCTGTGAGCGAACTCGAGGGGCGGTTCGTGCGCTCGCAGCCCCCCGCGGCGTCCCGAGCATGGCACGCCCAGGTGGGTCCCACGTGGGTGGCGCTCACGGGCGCGCTGGTGCTGATGGTCTTCGAGCTGGTGCCCACGCCTACCAATGGGCTCCTGCGCACGCGCCTGCAAGTCTTCGGTAGCTTCGGTTGCCTGCTGGCCGGCCTGTGGGCGCTGCCGTGGCTGTGGCGCCGACGGCGACGCCATCTCGCGGAGACCTGTCTGCGCATCGCGGCGCTCGGCCTGGCCTTCCTGGTGCTCGTGCTCTGCGCCTCCTACGTCTCCAACGGTCGCGATCAGCTCAAGGTCGCGGTGGGTTCCGATCCCTTTGGCGACTACCAGCTCGCACTCCTGCCGGGAGGACGTGAGCTCGAGCTCAGCGGGTCCTTCGGCGCCGGCATCGCTGCCGCGGTGATCGAGTTGCTCGATCAGCACCCCGAGGTGCGCGTGCTTCACCTCAACAGTCCAGGTGGCTGGGTCGCCGAAGGCGTGCAGCTGAGCGAAGCCATCCGTACGCGCGGCCTGGACACGTACTCCGCTACCGGCTGCTACAGCGCATGCGTATTGGCGTTCGGAGCGGGCAAGCACCGCAGCATTCAGCGCGAGGCCCGCCTGGGACTCCACTCGGCCTGGGCAACCCACGCCGACCCGGTGTACTCGCTCAACGCCAACGAGAACATGAAGCGCGAGCTGCTGAAGCTGGGGGCCTCCATCAAGCTGGTGGATCAAGCCATCAGCATCTCCCACGAGAACATGTGGTTCCCATTGAACCCCTACGCCATCTCGGAGGGGCTTCTCGACGCCGAAGTCGACGGCCTCGGATTCGCGACCTCCGGCGAAAGCAACGAGCGCATCGCCCAGCGCATCCAGGGCATCCAGGCCAAGCTCGCCTCCCTGAAGATCGACGAGCGCTCGGCGGAGCAGAAGCAGCGCCTCCATCGCTCCCTACTGCTCGCCTATGCGCGCGGTGCCCTGCCCTGGGAGATCGACGCGCTACTCGCCGACTACGCGCTTGGCTCGCCGGCCGAGCGGCATCCCGTGGTAGTCCCCGCATCGACGACCGACGTGCTCGAGGAGAACGAACCATGACTTGGTATGCACAGAAGGGCGATCGCGAGCTGGGGCCCATGACCATCGAAGCGCTGAAAGCCCTGGTGGCCTCGGGCGAGCTCGCCGCGTCGGCGCCGGTGAGGAAGTCCGAGGAAGGCACCTGGAGCAGCACGGCCCAGGCGGTCCTCGCGAGCTCGGGCTCCACACCCATCTCCGTCGTACGGCAGTCCGTCGAGCTCGCAGGTCCCTGGGCGCGCTACTTCGCCCGCATGATGGACATGCTCGTGGGCGTGTTCTTGATCTCCTTCCTGCTCGGCGCCATCGCGCCCAGCATGTTCCAGCCTGACGCGTTCTTCGGCGGGCAAAGCGGCGGCCAGCGCCTGTTTCTGTTGATCATGCCACTCGTGATGGTGGTGGAGGCCGGCCTCTACGCGCTCTTCGGCACCACGCCCGGAAAGGCATTGGTGGGCCTGCAGCTGCGCGGCGCCCAGGGCCGCATTCCTTTCCTCACCTACCTGCGTCGCAACGCCAGTATCTGGTGGTTCGGTCTGGGCACCGGCTTTCCACTCGCGTCGCTGATCACGCTCGCGATTGCGCACAAGAAAGCGAAGAACGGCGAACCCATGCGCTGGGACGTCAAGCTCGGCACCAGCGTGGTGCGCACGTCGACGAGCCTGTGGCGGCCTGCGCTGGCTGGGATGCTCTTCCTGGCACTCTCGGCCTACGGCGCCTGGACTAGCTTCCAGGAGAAGATGGCTCGCCTCAATCCCACCAGTGCGCCGGTCGATCCGCTTCAACCCCTGCGCAGCATCGCGGCCGAGGTCAACAAGCTCGCTCCCCTGATGGTGGATCCCGAGACCCGTCTCGACGGCTGCGAAGCCAGTGCGGGTCCTATCTTCAAGTACAAGTACACCGTGCTGAGCATGACCGCGGGTCAGGTGAACACAGAGACCTTCGACGGCATCCTACGCAACCAGCTGCTGCCCACCGTCTGCGGCAACGATCTCAAGCCCGTGCGCGACCTTGGCGCGACCATCATCTACGAGTATGCCGACAAGCAGGGCGCCCCGCTCACGAGCATCACGTTTCCTCCCTCGGACTGCGCGGCCGTCGCCTCGGGCAAGTAGCGCCTACTCAGTTGGTGTCGCACGCCGAGAGAGAGCGCACGCCCTGCCCCGCCGCGTTGGCTTCACACAAGTTGGCGTATTGCTGGTTGTTGCACCCGCACACGGGCAAGTAGATGTCGTCGCAGCCCTCGGGGCGTGGCAGGCACACGGCAGTGGCGTCGGCGGATCCGCAGCTCCAGCCTGGCATATAGGCGCAGTATTCATCGGCGCCGCATGGGCCTCCCTCGAGCCCGCCGCATCGCTTGTACTCGATCTGCTCGCAGCCCGCGTACTCCGTCTCGCACGCCTCCATCGTGGCAAAACTGCGAGCGCAGTCGGGTCCCTCGCAGGTGCAGCTAGTCTGGGCCTTACACGTGCCCGACTCGCGATAGAAGCGTGCGGGGGACGGCGCGCAGCGGCCATCGATGGTCACGGCCTGCCCCCAACAGAACTTCGCGGAGAGCTCGCAACACAGCCCCCCTTCGATGAAGCCGTCGATCGTCCCCAGCGCCTCGCGTCCTGGACCACAGCCAGCGTCGAGCAAGCGGCCGTCGCCTGGATCGGCAAGCGCGATGCCACCCGCGGCCTGGCACGCCTCCAGCGTCAATAGCGGCAGGTCCGAAGGATCGAACGACCTCACGTCCCAAGTCGCAACCGTGGGCCCCATGCCCACGGCGCTGCCCGTGGTGAACTCCTCCGAGATCGAACCGGAGAACGCATCGCTGCCCAGGTTCAGCCCGAAATACACCGCCGAGAGCTTCCCGTCCTCGGTCCCCTGCCGCACGTAGTCCCCGTGTAGCTCGCTCGTCTTGAGGTGAACGTACGTGCTCAGCGAGCCGCCCTCGCCACAGCCGCCCTCGAAGGCCACGTGCGGAAACTGCTCGTCCACCCGCCCGTCGGTGGTCTTCACGCTCAGGCGAGACTCTACGCGCAGTCGGTCGTCGCAGTGAACCGGAACGTCGAGCGTGAACTTGGGGTCCTGCCTGCTCTTCACCTTCACGACCTTGACCTGCGAGGTGCTCACCGCGAGTTCCGTGCTGGAGCCATCCCGCCACTGAATCTGGGCCTTCCGCTCGCCACTGGCGAGGTCGAGCAGCGCCTGGGCGTCTTTTCCCTCGAGGGTGGTCGCATCTGGGGTGACCGCGCTGGTGGTCTCAATGCAGCCCTGGCGAGCAAACGAGCTCTCCTCGTTACCTCCAGGTCCCTGCCCGCCCCCATCCCCGCATGCCACAGCCAGCGCCAAAAGTGCGATCCACCGTGCTTCCATGACTTCTCCTGTGCGCCAGATTGTGCCACTCGCGAGGGCCGCAGGCCTCGCGGCGTCGCCTGGAGGGGGAGTCGAGCATTCGCCGTGCCAATACCTTGCTCAGGAGGATCCAGCGATGAGGATAGGGTCCGAGGGCTTCGCTCAACGCGTACAGCCAGCACTCATTGGTCTCCACTAGACCCACAAGTCTCTGGGCGCCGTTCCTGGATCAACGCTGCGAGGTCTTCGTGCCGACGATTCGCCGCATGCACATTCGCCACGAGCCATGAAGCGAGCACGGCATGTGGGCGCTCTCCCTCGAAGCCCGCGTGCGACAACACCCGAAAGCCCGCGCGTTGGGTCTTGAGCTCGTCAGGAGCACTCTCGTCCTGCACCGAGTGCGTGCGCCGCCCGTTCTCGGCGGGATTGCACGCGCACGCGCAAGGGCCCCGCAACCCTGCACGTGGCGTGTCCGCTCAGAATGCAGAGTGTCCGGGCGTGCCGGCCGAGAGCTGATCGACGGTCACGCTGCCGCTCGACTCGTGGAGGCTCTCTGCTTGCCGGAGGATTTTCTTGGCAGCGGCGTGATCGGTGGAGGTGATCGAGATGTGCGTCATGTGGCCCTTGGAACGAACGGCGACGCTATCCACGCCCTGCACGCGCAACGGATCCACCGAGGCATCCGGGCCAGTGCCCTTTCGTGCATGGCAGCTGAGCTCGCGCTGCATGTACGCGTCGTGCATGCCGGGCTGGGCGGGAATCTGGATCTCGGCGCCCGCGACGTACTCGGGCTGGATGGCGCGCGCGATGAACTCCTTGCGATAGAGCGCGCGGACCTTCTTGATGTTGCCGGGCGCATAGAGCGCCGCGACGGCGTCACCGCTCACGTTCGTGCAATCGACCCAAGCGAGCTGGGATGGCTGGGAGCGCTTTTGGGTCCCGGCGCAGGCGGCCAACAGCAGCACCGAGCCCAGGGCCAACGAGGCTGTCTTCGTACGCATGGCTTCTCCTTTCTGGAGATCATTGCCAACTAAAGTCGTTGATGTTTCTCAACTGTTTCTAGCGTACCGACTGGGCTGGCGCCGACAAGGCTCATTTCGCAAATTCTGGCCTACTTTCCAGCAGGTATCCAAACGCGTCATTTGGAACCCCGCCGAAATCAGGAGGAAAACGCGAGTTGCTTCCCTAGAGGGATGCGCCTGACCCACCGCCTCCATGGGCTGAGCAAGGCCTCCTTCTTTGGCGTCACCTCCGCCGCCGTCCATGGCGGGCTGGCGCTGGCGTTCCCGACGTTGCCTCCCGCGGCCGAAACAGCGCCAACGCCCACGGTGGTTTGGCTGACTGCGGCGGACACGGGGACGGGGGCCGGCGAGCAAGAGAGGGCATCTTCGATGGCGCCCGCTTCTACACCCGCTCCTGTCGCGGCTCATGCGCCACGCCGTCAGCATAAGGTCGAGCGCGTCGCGCATCGCGTGCCCACCGACGAGGTCAGCCCGGCCCACGCGCGCGAAAGCACGGAGGAGCAGCACGAGCCAGCCATCGCATCGAACCTCTCGAGCGAAGAGGGCACCTCCGACGTCGGTCCATCAGCTGCGGCTGGCAATCTCAGTGGCCTCGGATCGGGCGCTGGAGCGGCCACGGGCGCCGCGGGTGATGGTACGACGGGTACGGGCGCTGGAGCAGGCCTCGCGCATGGACCTGGTCTCATCGCGCGCGGCAGCCCCTGTCATCGCTACTTCCCCGTCAACGCGCGTGCCGACGCTGGTGAAGTGCAGATCGAAGTGAGCGTGGACGAACACGGACGCGCCCACGCCAGCAACGTGCTCGTCGAGATGCCCAAGGGACATGGCTTCGCGTCGGCTGCCAGCGCCTGCGTCGCAGAGCTGCGCTTCGATCCCGCACTCACGCAAGACGGCGCGCAGGTGGCAGGACGCGCGAAGCTGCGTCTGCGCTTCCGCCGCAGCTAGGCATCTGTCCAACCAATTGTCGTCTGGGTCCATACGCGCGAGAGCTGTTACCGCGCCCACAGGCCCGTTGACATGTGGGACCGCGAGCCACACGAAATCGCGCCAAATTCGCGCAAAACGCGGCCCATTCGAGGCTTTCTTCGGAGCGCTCTGACCCGCGCTTCGCATGCGTGCGCTCTGTCCCGGAGCCGGCGCGCGCAACTTGTGTCCGTATTCGCGACATGCGGCCGGCGTTTTGTGGTTAGCCTGACCCGCCTTTCTCGCATGGAGCGCATCACGATGAATCGACCCCTCCTGGGCTTCGGCTTGCTCTGCTCGTTCTCCCTCGCGTGCAGCGATGCAGATCCAACGCCGGGCGAGTGTCATGACTGCACACCGCAGATGGACGCTGGCGATGCTGTCGAGGACGGCGGCAACATGCAGACTGGCGACGGGGATTCCGACACGCCCACTCAGGATGCGGGCCTCGAGAACGACGCAGGAAGTGCACCGGATGCAGGCCACACCTGGCCCACGGGGCCGATTCGTCCGAGGCGCTTTCACATCGCCGATCCCACGGTGAAGCAAGGCCCGTGTGCGAACGGCGGGAACGGCAGCCTGACCGGACACGAGGTGTTGCTCGGGCAAACTCACCTGACGCCCAAGGATTGGCCCTTTCAAACCGTGTCCGCGCAGCGTCCGCTCACGGTGGCCATCGCCGCTAGCGGCAACGGCGCCGCGCCGAGCTTTCAGGCCACGGTTCAAAAGGGGAGCGACAAGTTGGTGCTGTGTCTGGAAGGGCCGAGCACGCTGCCTGCAGACGCGAGTGATCTCGAGAAAAGCCTGTACCGCACCACGCTGCCGGCAGCGTGGGTGGTGCCGGGCATCAGCGTGCGCGTCGAGGGCCCGGGCGTCGACGAGACGCTGACACCGAGCGTGCAGCCGGAGAACGGACTCACCGTGTACTACGTGCAAGCCAAGCTATTTGGCGCGGGAGATCCTGGTGATGCGCCATCCGATGCGCAGTGGACCGAATTCCTGGCACGCCTCCCGGTGAGCTTTCTCGACGTGGGCGTGAATCCCTTCGGTGTGTGGCAGCCGGAGAAGTTGCTGCTCAACGCGCGCGATGACGGGCGCACGCCGAACGGAGACACCACGAGTCACCCGGCCATCGTGATCGACGAGAACCCCCACTGCAGCAACAGCGACAAGACGAACGGCACCTGCACCACGCAGTCCGGCTACGGCGTGATGGCAGGTGTGCTGAACACCCTGGACACGTTCCGCGAAGCCAACGGCGTCGGCGGCAGCTCGACCTGGTTTGCATACCTGGCGGTGGCGCTGGGCGGCGGCCTCGCAGGAGGACAGCGCGGCACCGGTGACGACGCGGACCTCACGATGAACCACGAGCTCGGCCATGCCTGGGGCTTCCCGCACTGGGCGGCGGACGACACCGAGTATCCCTACGAGGGCGTACAACGCGACCGCGGCGGGTTCGGCGACCGCTGGGGCTTCGATCAGGCGCGCAGCTTGTTGCTGTCGCCGCTCTGCAAGGGGCTCGAGCGCCAGAGCCCCATGCAACGCGCGGGGTCGTGCGTGCCGCAGGGGTCCTGGTACGACCCGTACTCCGACTACGAGGCCATGCGCCTGTTGCGAATGAACCTGGGCGCGAGCCAGGCCATCACTGGCAACGTGCCCTATCACGGCGGAACCGAGAATAGCCTCGAGCGGGCCTTCACACTGCAAAAGGAGGACGGTCGCGGGCATATGGAGTTCCACGCGGACGCGGCCGGCTTCACGCTCCAGCGCTTCGATGAGTCCACCCATGCGTACGAGGACGTCGCCCCCGACGACTGGAACCGTGTGCTCGAATCCGAGGTCCCGGTGACCATGTTCGCCGGTGCGCTCATCATGGGCGGTGAGAACTTCTTCGAGAAGCCCGTGAACTACGTGGGCAATGTGTTGGCCCACCTCAATCCCACGGTGAGCGAAGACTACGCGTACGTCTACGCGCATCGCTCGAGCGACTTCTACTGGGCCAGCGATCTGATGCTGCGCTTCACCTTGGACGACCAGACGAGCTTCACTCGGATGTACGGCGGCGAGGCCAAGCTGCGAGCCGCGGGTGATTTGGCGCGCTTCGCGTTCAATCTGCCGCAAGACGTGGGCAAGCGCGTGACCAAGCTCGAGATCTTGAGTCGCCCGCTCGGCCAGTACGACCAGAACTCACGTTTGAGTGCGAGCGACTCGGCCAGCAACTACCTTCAGAACGCGACGGTGCTCGCTACCTGGAAGCCCTGAACGGATCCTGAGCGCGACACCTACTGGAACGCGAGCTCCATGAGCATGCACTCCGGCGCACCCGCTGCGACGCGATAGGCCGCGGGATCGACGCCCTTGCTGACCACCAGCGTGTCGGCGGCGAGCGCCTGATCCCCGACCATGCAGGATCCCTGAAGGATCAAGAGCACGTTGGCCTGGAGATCGAGCGGCCCCGCTTGCGGCTTCACCAGGCGACTGCGCATGCCGCCGCTCTCGACGAGCGGCAGGGCGTAGCAGAGGCTCCCGTCCGCACAGGGCACGAACGGCAGCTGGGCGTAGTCCGCGCCGATCTTGACGCTCTCGTAGGGCACGATGTCTTCGGTGCGCTTGAAGTCCGGCGGCGCCGCGTACGAGAGCAAGAAGAGTCCCGAGCTGTCGAAGACGTTGTGGCCGCTGCCCGGGGGATTGAAATAGAAGCTGCCCTTGCCGTAGGTGCCCTTGGCGTCCGATTGACTGCCTTCGATCACGAAGATGGACTCGGTCTTGTCGTGATAGTGGAGCGGCACGGCTCCTGGCTTCCCTTCGGCGCCATACCACAGCACGCTCACGTGACGTGACTCCGGTGTGCCGCTGAGGATGAGCTTCTTCACGCCCGGCCGGAAGTCGAACCAGTCGTAATTGGCCGTGTCACTACGCAGGCTCGAGAGCGCGATCACGGTGGCCTCGGCGAGTGCGCTCGGTGCCACGACGGCGGGCTCTTCGGCCATCTTCTCCTCCAGCTTGGCGGATGGTTCCTGGACTGCCTTGACCTGCGGTGCGGTGGCGCAGCCGCCCAGGGACATCCAGAGCCAATAGCCAAGGCACGCGACCCAGCTCGCCTCAGGCGCGACTTTCCCCATGTGTGAAGCCCTCTCCGTTGCGCACGTTCGGCGTGCTCGAAGGCCTATATCAGAGCCATCACGGCCACGCTGCTCGTGAACGAGGCCTCGCGCGCGCTCGCAGTGCGATTGCTGATGGCCCGTGTTTCTCGGCGGAAACGCGGGGCTTTCTCGTCTTTCTGGGCGCTGCGTTTTCACCTCTCCGAAAACTCGTCGCAACGCTCGGCGAGGAGAGCATCGAGCGCGTGGCTTGGTCGCCAAGTGGACACGGCATGCGCCACGCTGCCGGCATACGAGGCCGAAGCCTGACTTCTCACATGGCATTCAGGATGGCGCTACGTTCAGAGAAGTCGCCAGCCCGCTCTGAAGTTTGGTCTAATCCGTCTCGATGAACGAACTCGCGAGAACGTCCCAAGCTCAAGCTGTCTTCTCCCACATTCTGCGCGCGTCGGCCTTCGCCGCGCTGCTCTTCTCGACTGCGTGCGGTGACTCCGGGAGTGACGGACCACCCGCGCAACAGGTGGAGGACATGTCCGGTCGCAGCTGCTCGGTCCAGGACGCGTTCACTGTGTCCTGTGATGTGGATCCGATGCCCACGGGCGGTTGTCAGACCGGCGAAACGGCGTGCTTTCAGCTCGGAACCACGGGCGATGCTTCCGGGCCGGGCGCCATCTGCGCGGCCTGCTGCAAGGGCAATACGAGCCGCAGCATCGCCGCTGATTGCGTCAATCTCGTCTGCTCCACGGCGGACGACTGCCCGCCCGAGTACGGCCGCTGTGTCAGCAGCATCTGTCGATACTGACTTGAAACCACGACAGGTCGCGCGACTCGCTGCCGTCTGCAAGCAGCCTTGCGCGTAAGCTCGATGCACGGCGCGTGAGTGTCGTTGGCGGTTGGACCTCTCGTTAGCGACCGCTGTTCGACCGAGTGCGCCAATCAGCGCTTCTGGAGGCAGCGTCAGCTCGCCGTGTGGCGGAGCGCGCCTTCGCGAGTGCGCCGTGCGCCCGCGCCGGCGCACCGAATTCCGTCCTTACGGCCCACTCTTGCGGATGGCTCCGTCGAGCCTACGAAGGGGAACATTACGGAGGCCCGAGCTCGAGACCGGCCGGGCGAGTGTGACCGTCGCTTCATCGTCTATCCGCGGAGGAAGAATCATGGGCATCGCTGGAGGCACCACGAGCACCGAAACGCGCAGCCCGGCCGGCCACCGCAAGCCCGAACTCCTCGGTCAAACGGTCGCCGTCATCGGTGGCAGCGCGGGCATCGGCCTCGAGACGGCGCGACGCGCGCACGCCGAGGGCGCCAAGCTCATCGTCACGGGTCGCAACCACGAGCGCTTGCTGCAGGCGGCGCGCGAGCTCGACACGCTGAACACGGCGGCGTTCGACGCCAACAACGCGGCTCACCTCGAGCGCTTCTTCAAAGACTTGCCCTGCCGACTCGACCACCTGATGGTGACCGCGGGGAAACCTTACTACGCACGCCTGAATGAGATGGACTTCGTCCATGTGCGTCGTGCGATCGACGAGCACCTGTTGTTGCTCCTGCAGGTGGCTCGGCACGCGAGCGAAAAGATTCGACCGGGCGGCACGCTGATCTTCATGGGCGGCACGGGCGCTCGCCGCCCTGCCCCGGGGCTCTCGGTGATCGCGGCACTCACCGCGGCACTCCCGGCGCTGGTCCAAAATCTCGCCCTCGAGCTCGCCCCGGTTCGCGTCAACTTGATCGCGGCTGGCTTCGTCGACACTCCGCTCTCGGCGGCGCTGCTCGGTGACCAGCTCGACGCGCGGCGCACTCAACTGCGCTCCACGCTTCCGATCCAACGCGTTGTCATGCCTGCCGATGTGGCGGCCCTCGCCGTGCACTTGATGGCAAACACGGCCCTCACGGGCGCGACCTTCGACGTGGACGGGGGCCAGCAGCTGATCGTGAGCTAAGCAACCGCGGCCCCAGACCTTGGAAGCTAGCTCACCAGAAGTGCGTGGAAGAGCTCACCCGACGGAATTTTCCAACCACAGGCTAAAACACCCTCCATTCAACGGAGCGTCCCGGTTCCGGCCATTTCGTCTCGAACGCTTAGGAGGCGCGAGATGAAAATCACTGGAAAGAAGTTGGTGTTGTCCCTCTGGCTGTGCGTCGCGGCGCTCATCGTCGCGCCTGCCTGCGGAAGCAGCGGCGGCGGTGCCAAGGAAGCCAGCAGTGCCTTGACCAACGACACCGACGACGATGCCGACGGCGAGATCGACGAGGCCGGTGAGGGCACCGACAACGACGAGGACGGCAAGACCGACGAGGCCGGCGAAGACGCTGACGACGGCGACGACAACGACAGCGACGGCGAGGTCGACGAGGCGGGCGAGGACTGCGACGAGCACGGCGGCGAGCACGGCAAGGGCGGCGACGACGACGACGGCGTCGATGATGACAGCGATGGCCGCATGGACGAGGGCGGAGAGCACGAAGGCAAGCACGGCGACCACGGCGGCGATCGCGGTGACGACGACGGCGACGACGAGGACGACGCGGACGACGACGACGACGAGTCGGACGACGACGACGCGGACGGCGGCGCAGAGTCCGACGACGACTGAGGCCCGGAGAACCCGGCGAGCGCTGGCGAGGGGCTACACTCGGCCCATGGAAGACTTGACCTTCAGCGCTCCCGGACTCCTGTTCCCGGCCATCTCTCCCTGCTCATGCTGGCCTACACGAATCGCTTCTTGGGCCTGGCCGGCGTGGTCCGCAACTTGATCGCCAAGTACCGCGAGCACCACGACGCTCCGACCGCGGCGCAGGTGGCGAGCCTGCGCCATCGGCTACACCTCACGCGCCGCATGCAAGCGCTGGGTGTGCTCTCCTTGAGCCTGTGCGTGGCCTGCCTGTTCGCGCTGTTCTTCGATGCGCAGTTGATCGGACGTTGCCTGTTCTCGGGGGCGCTCTTGCTGATGTTGAGCTCGCTGGTGCTCTCTCTCCACGAGATCACATTGTCGGTGCACGCACTGGAGATCGAGATCTCGAGCGTGCTTCCTCCGGAGCAGTCCCAGCCCTGAGTCGCTTCCAATGACAAGCCGACCCATCGGCAGCGTTGCTCAATACGTCACCCACTGACCGCGAATCTCGACATCGGATCCCGCACGTGCCGGCCAGACGATCAGCGCCTGACCCGGCACTCCCACTGCGAGCACAGGCTCCCCGCAGCCTTCCCAGGCATCGGGATTCGGAATGTCCGTTGCGATCGTGCGTGCGGCACTCGCCTGCCAGGCCGTTCCCTGCGGCGCGCCGTTGTAGCCGATCTCGATCTTTGTGCTGTTGATCTGGGTCCAGAGAGCAAGGCGCCCCCCTTGAGCATCGATATGCATGGCCAGGGATGCGGACGAGGCGACCTGCGATCCTGCAGGAGCGACGGGATCGACCGAGCTCCAGCTGCTCGTCATTGGATCGTACGTCGCGGAGCCCGGTTGACGCGAGCCGTGGATCAGCCAAAGCGCCGTCGCTCCGTTGCCCGGACCCGAGGCGAGCGTTGGGGAACTTCCCTCTGCGATCGCAGCCGTCGCCGGCCGCTCAGGCGTAGACCAGACGCCGTCGTTGCTGCGGTTGGTCCATAGGTTGTTGGGCGTGCCCTCCACGTACTGTTGCCACAGCGTGAGCACGTCGTCTCCGATCTCGGCAATGGCGAGCGCGAGGGGAGACTCAGGGCCCAGCTGCTTGTTCCCGACGACGACGGGCGCCCGCCAAGTCCCGCTCGCCACGTCCAAGCTCGCGGCGACAACTGGCTCGTACTGTTGGTCCTGTACCTCGGTCCACACCACGAATGTTTCGCCTCCGGGCGCCGTTCCCTGCACCCAGTGAGTAACGTCGTGGCCGTCCTGACTAATGGGCTGATAGGGCTCCCAGGTGGACGCCGCGGGCGTATAGCGGCTTGCAAGCAGTCGCACCGTGTAGTCGGTCGGTCCCGCGCCGGGTTTTGTCGACGACTCACTGTCGGCCCAAACCGCGACGATGCGACCCATCGCATCGGGTGGGCTCACCTGCAATGGTCCGGAGAACTGGTTTTGCGCGACGAGTTGCGCGTCGTGCCACTTCCCCATCGTCCACGTACGGGCCCACAAGGTCAGCAGCTGGGTCCAGAAGACCGCGACGGTGCCCTCGTCGTCGATGACGACGCGCGGGTAGGACTCGTCCGTGGTGCTGGCCGGATCGGAGACGAGCTCCGGCGCAAGCCACTGGTGTTGCTGGCCATCGAAACGGCTCATCCATATCTGGTCGATCGGTGGATCGGAAGAGGCCTTCTGGAGCCAGACCACCGCCGCATCACCGTGTCGATTGACGGCAACCTGTGGATCGTGACCGCTCGACACGAGTTGGAACGACGCGCTCGGCAGCGTGCCGGCATCATTCTCATGGACCCCAGAGTCTTGGCGCCCGACCGTCGCGTCCGAGTCTGAGCTCGCGTCGGAGGCCACGTCTGCGTCGTTGCCGGCGTCGCCCGAGGTTGTCGGTCCGTCGCCCCTCGGCATCTCACCCGGGTCCACGCTCGACGCATCGCCCGCATCCATGTCCGACGCATCGCCCGCGTCCATGTCCGACGCATCGCCCGCGTCGGCGCGCCTCCGATACTCCTCGAAATGCACGCCGAGCAGGGACTCACAACCGGTGCAACAGAGGAGCGCCACGAGCAGCCAGCTGCGGTAGTTCAGCGAGCGTTCCACGCGAATGGGCAAAAGCATGGCGGGGCTCTCAACGTTTCGCGCTTCGACGCCGGACTTCGAGACCGTGCTTCGCGATCAGCCGGTGCAGCACGAAGCGATTCTTGAGGCCGAGCGCGCGAAACGCCTTGTCGAACGAGCCATTGTGCGCATCGAGCGCGGCCTGAATACGCCCCGGTGTGAGCTCGGCGACATCTGCGTCCGAGGGCGGGCCTGGCACGCAGTGTAGCGGGACGCTCGATGTGGAGGCGGGCGACGTCGTGGGCGCGTCGAGTGATGCATGGCCGTGCAACTTGAGCTCACCCCGACGAGTCTCCGTGACCGCCCGCCAAAGCAACGCCTCGAGCTCGCGCACGTGGGCGGTGTACGGGTGGCGCACGAGTGTCGCCATCAGCTCGAGTGAGACCGCGGGTGCGAGCCGCAGGTCCCCGCTCGGAAAGGCGCGCTCGCGTACGAACGCGTCGCGCTCTGCCATCCTGCGCAAGAGCTGATGAGCCACGAGCGGAACGTCCTCGCGGTGCGCGCCGAGGTCGGGCGTCTCGATGCGTAGCTTGAGGCGCGCCAGCACGTCGTGCTTGAGTGCCGCCGGGGGCCGATTGGTGGCGCCGACCAGTCGGAACGACGAAGTGCGCACTTTGGTGTCGCCGAGCCGCTGGTACTCACCGGCATCGAGCACGCGAAGAAGATGCGCCTGCAAAGCGAGCGGCAGCTCGGCGATCTCGTCGAAAAATAGCGTCCCACCGTCGGCTTCGCCCACGAGACCGGGTCGCTCGGCCATGCCCGAGTTTGGGTAGTTCTTGGCATTGCCGAACAACTCGGCGTCCACGAGGGTGTCCGGAATGGTCGCCGCATTGCGCGACACGAGCGGCTTGCTCCCGCGGGCGGAGAGCGCGTGCAGCGCGCGTGCGACAAGCTCCTTACCGGTGCCGCTCGAGCCGCACACGAGCACATGCTCGACGCGGGCCGCTGCGAAGGCGAGCTGCTCGCGCAGGCGGTGTATGGCGGGCGCCTCGCCGATGATGCCAACTGCGTCGGGCTCACCGAACTCGCCGAATTGGTAAGACGTACTGAATGACGCGAGCCGAACGGGTCGCCGCGCGCACCAGAGGAGCAGTTGCTGGCCCACCTGAAGTAGATCACCCGCCCGGACCTGTACGAGCGACGCCACGGGCGTGCCATTGTGCCACAACGGACAGCGCCCAAGGTTCTCGACTTCGAGCTGCTCCGAACCGCGCACGGTCAGCTTGAGCTGCTCGCGAGAGAGTTGAGGTGAGCTGAGCGCCGGCAGCGCTACGCTGCCACCTGGCCGCTGCTGCACGAATGAGACCCGATGGATCCGTTCGGTTCGAAGTTCTCCCTCAGCGGTGCGAGCGGACGCCGACGGCGCCTCGCCTCGCCCGAGCAGAAAATGTCCGGAAGCCGTTGCAGGCAACAATGCGACCGAGCCCAGTCGCCAAGCCTCGCCGCGACAGTACACGACGACGAGCGCCAGCGCCTCGGGCGCATCACCGTGAGATGATCGCGAGCCGTCGTCTTCCGGTATCGTTGTAGCGTCCATGGACAAGTGCAATGTGCCAGAAGGGGTGAGCGTAACTATATACCGCGAGAGCCTGTAAAGCTTGCCTCGGTACACCAGATCGTGGGTAAGTGAGGGGCGTCTTTCCCGTCCCATTCAATGCTTGGCACTGAGTCCGTATGACGTCGTCGCTCGACCTCGCCGCCTCCGCGAATCCCTCCGCCATGCTCGGCCGCGTGCTGTGCAACAAGTGGCGTCTCGTCAGGGTGCTGGGCACGGGCGGCATGGGCAGTGTATTCGAGGCGGTCCACCGGAATGGCAAGCGCGTGGCCGTCAAGGTGCTGCACCGCGAGTTGTGCGCGAACCGGCGGATTCGAGAGCGCTTCGCGCGCGAGGGCTACATCGCCAATCAGGTGAACCATCCGAGTGCAGTCGCGGTGCTCGACGACGACGTCCATGACGATGGGACGGTCTTTCTGGTGATGGAACTTCTGCAGGGCGAGACGCTCGCACAAAGGGCGCGGCGGCACGGCGGAACGCTGCCGCTCGAAGAGCTCCTCGCGGTCGGAGCGCAAGTGCTCGACGTGCTCGCGGCGGCACACCGGCGCGGCATCGTGCACCGGGACGTGAAGCCGGACAACATCTACTTGGTCGAGAATTCCGTGGTTAAGCTGCTCGACTTCGGCATCGCACGGGTACGCGACGCCGCCGAAATCGGGCTCGATGCTACGCGCGCGGGCGCGACACTAGGTACGCCCGGCTTCATGGCGCCGGAGCAAGCGCGCGCCCGCTCCGACCAAATCGATGCGCGCAGCGATTTGTGGTCGCTCGGGGCGTGCTTGTTCACCCTGCTCTCGGGGGAACGCGTGCATCGAGGGGTGAGCGGGAACGAAGTCCTGATCGCGACAGCGACCCTGGCGGCTCCGACCCTCGCGAGCGTCGTGCCGGACGCCCCGCCCGCCGTCTGCGCACTTGTGGACCGGGTTCTACAGCTCGACCGCGACGCGCGCTTCGCGAACGCAGCCGAGATGCAAGCGGCCTTGCGTGCGGTGTGGCGCGAACTGGGTTTCCCGGACGAGCCTGAAGCATTCCGGCTCGTGCTACCGCGCGAAAACCCCACGACGCTTCCCGAATTGCCGGCCCACGACGATCTTGCGGTGGCCAGCCTCGTTCAATCGCGCGCTCAAGAGCGTGCTTCTGCCAGCACGCCTGCCAGTCTAGCGCAGCGTCCGCCGCGGGGTCGCGGTGCACTTCTTCGGGGCGCGCTCGCGCTGCTCGGCGTGCTCGCCGTCGTGGCTTCGCTCGCTGCGCTCGACCGGCGCCCACACAGCCAGGGCGGGCAGGCAGCGCCTGCGGCGACGAGCCTCGCAGTGTCACCACACGAATCGTTCGTGAAGCCGGCCGACGATACGCCGCGAGCAGACGACACGCGAAAGCCCGACGCCGCGCCCCTGCGGGCGGTCATCGCTCCCGACACTCTTGACGCGAACCGAGCGTCGAGCGACAAGGCCGTGGCGCGGCGCGCGCGTCAGGTCACGAAGAAGGTAGTGTCCGCCCAGGACGCGAGCGCGGCGGACATCGCCCAGGAGCCGGCTGCGCCGCCAAGCCTCCCGTCAGCCAGTGAGGCGACGCCGCCCATGACCCGCCCCGACTTCCTCGATCGACGCGAATAGAGCCGATGACACGACTGAATTTCGCCTTGATGGTTGGCCTCCTTCTCGCGCTCGCGTCGCACGCATTTGCGCAGGGCGCGAGCGACGCGGACTATTGGTTCCGCGAAGGGCGCGCCGCGCACAAGCGCGGAGACAGCGCTCTCGCCTGCGAGATGTTCGGGCGCAGCTTCGCGGTTCAGCCCGCGCTCGGCACGCTGCTCAACCTCGCGGTGTGCGAGCAGGAGCTCGGTCGCGCCGTGGAGGCATCTCGCTCGTTCTCGGAGTTCTTGCGGCGCGCAGCGCCGGACGACGACCGTCGCCCGTTTGCGACCGCGCAGCGCGATGCGGTGAACGCGAGCCTCGGCGCGCTACGCATCGAGCTAGCCGAGAGCGCCGGGGGCTCGGTGTTTATCGACGGCGCTGAGGTCGGTCACAACGCGCTCGCGGAGCCGGTGTGGGTCGAGCCCGGCGTACACCACCTCGAATTACGCAAGCAAGACACCTCGGTTTGGTCTGCGGACGCGCTGGCTGTTCAAAGCAAGCTGGCAGTCGTGCGCGTCCCCAACGCCGCCCTCGCGGGCGCACTGAGCGCCTCCGCTACGACCACTTCCGAGCACGCGAACGGCGGTGGTCGCGCGCGCAGGCGCAAGCTCGCGGTGCTCGTCACAGGCGGCGTCGGGGCCGCAGCGATGATCGCCGGCGCGGTCACCGGCGGTCTAGCCCTCGGCGACAAGCACACGGTGCATGACGAGTGCGATGCAGAGCGCACGTGCTCCACGAAGGGGGCGCGCGCGGCACACAACGGCCACGCGTTCGCGACCGCTTCCACCGCGGCCTTTACAGTGGGTGGCGCCTCGCTCGCATCGGCAGGGCTGGTGTTCTGGCTGGGCGGCGTACGCGAGCAACTGTCGCACGCGCTCGACGGCTTTACGGCGGGTGTGCGCGGCAGGTTTTGAAGGGGCCCCCCTCTGCCGGCTGCCACCTCCAAGGGGTGAGCCCCCTGTTCGGGCGCTGTCGCTGCGTCGTGTGCCGCGCACCGCGGTGCGCACATCGGTGCGCGCGCGGTACCGCAGGAGGCCCCCAGAGCACACGCGGACGAGCCGTCGTGCGCCAGCAAAAGCGAATCTGGCACGTCCATTCCGGTGGCCTGCCAGTTGCAACCCGCCGCTCGGCATGGAATCGCCCATTCGCCGCTGGCCCCCTCGACAACCGCCTCGTGATTTGGCTGCACCCGGAGCGACCGCTGTAAATCCCATCAAGCCCACGGAACCGTTGCCCCCTCCCGGCCTACGCATGACCCACATCGAAGGTCAGGACGCCCGGCTCGTCGTGATCAGCTTTCCACTCGAGCGCGAGCTTCCCAACTTGGACGCGCTCACCGCCGCCGAGCAGGACGTTGCAAAGTCAGCAGCCCGGGGACTGAGCAACAAAGCGATCGCGCAGGCACGAGGGACCTCCGAGTACACTGTTTCCAAACAGCTCGCCTCGATCTATCGCAAGCTCGGCGTCGACTCACGACGACAGCTGCGGATGCTGGCAAGCACCGCTGAGGCCGTGGAGCACGCGGGAGGCGAGCTCTCGTGACGGACCCAGTGCGGATCATCGAGACCGCGTACGACTTGGACGCCGACGACGACACCCTGTGGCTCGCGCGCCTCTCTCGAGAGGTTCGCCGTGACCTGGAGCCAGCCGGGCCCCCGTTTCTCGCCTGGACCTATCTCGTCGACCGAACCGGGTATGTGCACCTGCAGGCGGTCGCCCACGAAGGCATCGGCGACGTCGGCAGCCGCACGCTCAGCGTGGACTTGGACTCGGCGGGGCAGGACCTACTGGCCGGGTTCCACTTGCGTGCAGGGATCCACTACGTGACTCGCGCGCTCCATGCACCTCAGGGAAGTCCGCTCGCCCTCTACTGCGATCGCTCGTTCGAGGCGCTCGGCGCGTCGGACATGCTGGCCGTGGTTTCGGTGGACCCGAGTCGTCACGGCTGCATCATCGGCTTGCTCCAGAAGGCGAGCGGGGACATCCATCCGCTGGTGCGCCAACGGTGGCAGCGGCTGGGAACGCACATTGCGGCGGCCTATCGTCTGCGCCAAAAGCTCGCAGGACGCACACGTTTCAGTGCGCGAATGGAGCAAGCGGAAGCCATTCTCGAGGCTAGCGGCAAGGTGAGCCACGCCGCGGGGCCCGCAACCTTACGCGGCCCTCGAGACCAGCTTCGTGCCGCGGTGCGCGCCATGGAACGAGCCCGTGGACCGCTGCGCGCCGAGAACTCGGAAGAGGCGCTCGACGCGTGGCAGGGGCTGGTCGCCGGACGCTGGAGCCTCGTCGATGTCTTCGACACGGATGGACGCCGCTACGTGGTGGCCCATCGCAATGACCCGGAGGTCACCGACCCTCGCGGGCTCACTCCTCGCGAACGCCAGGTCCTCGGCTACGCGGACCTGGGACGCTCGAACAAGGAGATCGCCTACGAGCTGGGCTTGTCAGAGGCCACTGTGGCGGTTCACCTCCACCGCGCCTGCCTCAAGCTGGCGTCGCTGCGGTCCTAAAGGTTCTCGCACGCGATGACGGGGGCGTCGCCTGGGGCACTGTACACTTGGGCGTCGCAATCCCCGTTGGAAGCGTGCATGAGCAGCCCTTTGATTTCATTGGGCACAAGCAGGGACAACACGTCTCCGGCGTTGGTTGCCACGTGGAAGTTGAACCGCACGCCATTGTTCTTCACGGCATCCCAAGCCGTCTCCAGCGCGGGGGCCCAACCATCGGACAACCAGGTGCTATCGCGGTCTGCCCCGCAGCAGGTCCCGGACACGGTGTCCTCTTGAGTCCAGACCAAATTCGTGCCGGCGGGAGGATTGGAGACGCTAACGTCGAACACGTAGTCGTCCGCCCAGAAGCCGTAGTCGTGCACCTGTCCCCGCCACACGAACCATCCGTTGCTCCAGACCGTGAGCCACGCCTGACCGTTCTCTTCCTGGATGTCGAAATAGTCCGAGGCGAACTCAAGCTTCTCGATCGCCGGCCAGATCAGGTTGGGGTACCAAGTTTGTCCCAGCGGCTTGTTCTGAAGCACGCACTTCGAGAGCACGGCCGGCGTGAGCGGATTGGGGCTCTCACCCTTCACGTCCGCGCAAAACTGCGGGAGATAGCCGCCGCCAAACCCGTTGGCCAGCATCGATCCGGCCAGAATCCACTTCTGCAGATCCGAGTTGTTGCACCCTTGAACCTGTAGTGCGGCATTCGACGCGCCGCTCGCTGCGCCGATGCAGTTGCCGGTGGTCGTCAACAAGTGATTGTTGGCGTCGAAGTGAAACCATTGTGCGTTGGTTCGGTTGCACTGGAAGTTGTCGAGCGGAGTCCCCGGCAGATTCTCGAAGTCGAGCCACACATCCAGGCACTGCAAGTTCGCATTCGCTGGACCGTGTGGCGGAGCATAGTAGGGATGCGGCCCGGAGGGGTTCGTCGGGGCGCCGAGGCCGTTCACGAACATGAGGTTGAAGTCGATCGGCAAGAACGATTTGTTGCCGCCGTCCGAGCTCGCGCAATCCGCGATCGCGATCGGGGAGCCGTTGTCCCAATTCAAGTTGCTCACGCACTTGTCCAGGTGCTGCGCGGGCGTGAGGTGGCCGAAGTTCCACGTCCACTCTTGAAGCGCTGTGCCGTTGCATTTGGCGAGCCACACCGCTTTCGTCGTCACGTCGGACTCGACGCAAAGGTCGCCCATCTTGAGGCGACCCTGCACGCCGTCAGGGGCCGTGTTGTTCTTCGTCACCGCCAGGGTGAAACGATGGCTCGACGCGACGCCGCAATCACCCAACTTGAAGCTGGATCCCATGGCAGCATTGGCGTTGGTGGGGACGATGCAGAGACCGTTGGGCGCCTGGAAGCGTCCTCCACCCGCCGAGGTCAACGCCGCTTCGGAGCCATGTACCTCGCCGTGCTCCGTAGCCGTCGGATCAGCCGAGTCTTCTCCCGTTTCGTCGGTCAGTCCATCCGCTTCCGCAAGTTCTCCGGCACACCCGGCCATGCCCATCGCGCCGACGATGATGAGATCGAATAGTTTGTATCGCATACTAGTTTCGCCTTCGGTGAAGAGTGGAAGAGCCGCGCAGCTGCCATCACGAGCAGCCACGCAATCCATCCCAGCCCTATCACCGCCTGCGCGGGTCGCTCCATGGCAACCTCCTTTAGTCGTTGCTCCGGCGCACTCGGGCCGCGCAGCCGCGCATTCGCCTAAAGGAAGTGTCCATGACTACGGATTCTTCTCCGATTTCTACTTGATGACGGTTACCCTCGCGACGCCCCCGGCGGGGACGCACGTCGCCTGGACGCAGGAAGACACTGTATTCGGGACATGCCGTGCAGGCTCGCGTGACAGCACGCGGTACGCAAAGGGATTGAACCCGGAGCTCGTCCCGGTGTGGAACGCCTTGAAGAGCGGCGGCCTGAATTTCAACTTTCATGCAGCGACCAACTTCGGAAGCGTCATTCCTGGCCATCGATCTCGGCGTAGCGGCGACTTCATCGCTGACCGGGGCCAAGGCAAGCCATGGAGACTGCAATACGAGCGTGCATTCGGATGGCAAGGGAGGCGGAGGAATCGAAGTTGGGTGTCCATTGAACTAGGCCGCACGCTTCTGGCGAGCTGGCTTCGCGTCCCCTCTTCCGCTTCGGGCGCGGGGCGAGTACGAGCGCGAAGACCAGGTCCCCTCGGCGGGGCAAAACACCTCGTCGAGGAAGCAGCGCACGCGGCGCGTGCTCTCGGTCTCCGGACCTGATCTCGCGCTGTTCGCGCCTCCTCGCACGCTCTCGAGAACGGCGTAAGCGGCTCTCCACGCGTGCACGCTGCGGGAACGCTCCTTGCGTTCGAGTGGCCCAGGCAAACCCGTCGCGAGGAGACCACGATGCCAGCAAAGCGCTTCAATGGCCGCATCACCTTGGATGTGCGCACCTCTCAACCCGATTGGTCCGCCTTCGCGCCGCCGCGCGCTCCCGACGGGGCTCCCAACGTGCTGATGATCGTCTTCGACGATGTCGGCTTCGGGGCCTTCGATTGCTACGGCGGTTTGATTGAAACGCCGAACATGACCCGCATCGCCAAGCTCGGCCTGCGCTACTCCCAGTTCCATACCACCGCGCTCTGCTCGCCCACCCGCGCCTGCGTCTTGACGGGCCGCAACGCCACCTCCAACGGCATGGCTTGCATCACCGAGGGCGCCAGTGGCTATCCGGGCTCGAGCGGACGCATTCCGTTCGAGAACGCCATGATCGCGCAGGTGCTGGTGGACCGCGGCTACAGCGCTTACGCGCTCGGCAAGTGGCACCTCACACCGGGTTACGATCAGCACGCCGCGGGTTCGCGTAGTCAGTGGCCACTGGGACGGGGTTTTGAGCGCTTCTACGGCTTTCTCGGAGGCGAGACCAACCAGTGGTACCCGCTGCTCGTGCAGGACAACCAGTCCATCGACCAACCCTACCTGCCAGAGCAGGGCTACCACCTGAGCAAGGACCTGGCGGACAAGGCCCTGCAATACATCCGCGACGGTAAGGTGTCGGAGCCGGACAAGCCCTGGTTCCTGTACTTCGCGCCCGGTTGCGGACACGCGCCACACCACGTGCCCAAGGAGTGGGCCGACAAGTACAAGGGCAAGTTCGACATGGGCTACGAAAAGTACCGCGAGCTGGTGCTGGCCCGTCAGATCGAGATGGGACTCTTGCCCAAGGGCACCAAGCTCTCCCCCATGAATGCCTACATCCACGAGCGTTCGCCGGGCGGGAAGCCGTGGCCGTTGCTCGACATGGTTCGCCCGTGGGAGCCGCTCACGGACGACGAGAAGCGCTTGTTTTGCCGCATGGCCGAGGTCTACGCGGGCTTCGTCTCCCACTGCGATGCACAGATCGGCCGACTGCTCGACTACCTGGAGGAGACCGGGGACCTCGACAACACCATCATCGTGGCCATCTCCGACAACGGCGCCAGCGGCGAAGGCGGTCCGAATGGCAGCGTGAACGAGATGAAGTTCTTCAACGGTGTCTTCGACGACATGAAGGAGAACCTCAAACACCTCGACGACCTGGGCTCGCCGCGCACCTACAACCACTACTGCACCGGCTGGGCCGAGGCGTTCTGCACGCCCTTCAAGATGTACAAGCGCTACGCCAACTACGAGGGAGGAACGGCGGACCCGCTGTGGATCGCGTGGCCCAAGCGCATCAAGGCGCGCAACGAGATTCGCCACCAGTATTGCCATGCCATCGACATCGTGCCGACGCTCTACGAGTGCCTGGGCATCGAGCCGCCGGACACGGTACACGGCTACACACAGTCGGAGATCGAGGGGGTAAGCTTGGCCGACAGCTTTCACGACGCAGCCGCGCCCACCAGGAAGCAGTCCCAGTTCTACGCCATGCTGGGCACGCGCGGCGTCTGGCTCGATGGCTGGCACGCGTCGGCGGTGCACCCTGCCCTGGGGGGCTGGGGAGAGTTCGAGAAGGATCGCTGGGAGCTCTTCAATCTCGAAGAGGACCGCAGCCAGTGCAACGACCTGGCCAAGCAGCATCCCGAGAAGGTCGAACGCATGAAGGGCCTGTGGGCCATGCTGGCCGGCAAGTACAACGGCCTCCCGCTCGACGACCGACCGCCGCTCGAGCTGCTCGCCGACCCACGTCCGCACCCGGGAAAGCCGCGCGATGCCTACGTGTACTATCCCGACTGCGAGGCCGTGCCTGCTGGAGTCGCTGTGAGTACGGTGCAGCGAGCCTTCGAGATCGAGGCCGAAGTCGAGATCAAAGATCGCGATGTGGCAGGCGTGGTGTTCGCCCAGGGCAGCAACGCGGGCGGGCACACGCTCTACGTGAAGGACGGGCGCGTGCACTATGTGTACAACTGGCTCGGCGACGTGCAGCAGAAGCTCTCCTCGAGCAAGCCGCTCACGCCGGGTAAACACGTGCTCGGCGTCAGCTTCGAGATCAAGACCCACGACCGCGACAAGAGCCCGCGCGGACCAGCGCGCCTGGTCATCGACGGCATGGAGGTGGCCTCGGAGGAGATCAAGACCCAGCCGAGCTTCTTCGGACTGGAAGGCGTCGTCACGGTCGGTCGAGACGTGGGTCGCCCCGCCTCGGACGACTACAGCTCTCCCGATGCCTTTCGTGGCGGCACGATCGCCAAGGTCACAGTGTCGGTGCAAGGCCAGGCCCACCGCGATCCGGAGACGGAAGCGAAGATGGCACAGTCGCGAGACTGAGCGGCAGGGGGTGGGCCCCCGCCCATTAGCCCGCTTGCTTCACCTGGGGAGCCGGCGCGCCTCCGGTCGGCTCCTTGCTGGGTTCGTCCGACTCGTCCACCTTGCACAGCAGCTCCATCAAGGCGTGCTTCGAGTCCCTCTCGGACAGCTGGCACAGGAAGAAGCCGGCGGCGCTGCGGAGCGGGGTGGAGCCATCGGGCTCCATGAGCTGCTGAAAGCCGAATGCGCTGAGCAACTTGACGCTGTCGTTGGAGCTCGCCTCGCAGACGATGGCGAGATCGGCCGCTGCGGCCGGCTGATCCAGCTGTGTGCCCCGAAATTGCCGGATCAACGCCGCGAGGTGTTGCAGTGCGCAAAAGATCAGGAGTTGAGTGTCCGCTTGGTGGTGGGCGGCGTCCGGGTGAAGGTAGGCCTGGGTGTAGGCCTCGAAGCGCAGCGGACCCGCGTAGGGCTTTCCACGCGGCTCGGCGAGATACTTGACCGCCGCGTGATCGAGGTGAGAGAGCGCGGAGTTGAGGTGGCCGCGCGCGACCATCTCGAAGGACTCGGGCATCACGGGCACGATGACGCTGGCATAGCGAGCCCCTTCGGCGGGACGCGCAATGGTCCACAACACCTCCGGCATTTGCTTGAGCCAGCCGTGGAGGTAGTGCGCTTCCGGATTCGCCCAGGCTTCGTCGTTGGACCCCATCTTGCCCAGCGCGAAGACCTCCGCAGAGGCCTTGGCGATCTCGCGTGCCTCGACCATGAGGACCTCGGAGCTCTGACCACGACGGGCGAAGGCCCCGCGAGCCTCCTGTTTTCGATACTCGGAAATACGCTCGATCAACTGGTCGTACAGCTCCGAGGGCGCGCTGGCCTTGACCCAAACGTCCCCGAAGGGATAGCCACGAAAGGCTTTTCTGGCCTGCACCGACGCGGCGCTCACCAGCCACAGGGTCACGACGAACAGCATCGACACTTCGAAGGCAGCGACCACCTGGTGAAAGCCGAACTCGAGACGGTGCTTGGCGATGGCTTCCATGAGCTCGCGACGAATGGTCAGACCGGTAATCACCAAGAGGACGACCTCGATAGCGAGCAGCGTCTTGTGCCGGTGCTCGAACGATTCGTTCGCTACGAATAGGAAGCGGTAAGTGGGCGCGAGCACACGTCGGACGAAGCCATGATAGAGCGCCCGGAGTACGCCAGGCTCCGAGGTGCGAATCGCGCTCATGTCCCCCCCAATGCCGCCGCAGCGGCCGCTGCTCTCGCCGCTGCAGCGCGGTCGCGGATGCACGCCAGATCCGGGTGATCGGCGCGCTTGTAGCGAACCTCGTGGCGTTCCAACTGGGCGAGCATGCTGCGGAAGTCTGCGTCGTCTTCCGCCGCGATGCCCTTGCGCACGGAAATCGACACGAAGGCCCGCAGGTGATTGCGCAGCACTTCCGCAGGAATGGCATCGCCCTGCGCACTGCAGAACAGGTCGAGGTAGCGCACCGGCGCCACCCCTTCGCGCAGGGCCGGCTGCACGTAGTCGAAATCGAGCGGGCGAAACCCGCGGCCGCGCCAGTACTCGTAGCGCAAGTACGGGTTGGCCGACGTGGCCGTGTCGGCTGCGATATCGGCTGCGCTCATGCGCAGCGGATTGTTGACCTCGAAGAAAAGGAGCGGCGGACCACTGGGCCCCGGGTCCAGCCCAAACGTCTTCAAGGCGGTGTCCTCGAAGTAGCGCTTGAACTCCTCAATGGCGCGGCGACCGCGCACGTCCTTGCGGAGGAAGGTGTAGATGCACTGGGCGCTCGCTTGATAGCCGTGCGCGACGTGGGCGGCGCTGGTGGTGACGCCAAAGATGTGACCCCCGACGATCGGCCCACCTTCAGAGGGATGCAGCCCCACGACGTACTCGCGCCAGGGCCCGAGCTGCGCCTGCAGCGGCGCGTTTTCGTTGAGCCCCATGATTTCGTAGAACGCTTCGATGGGCTCGCGCTCTTCGGGCAGGGGAAAGAGCTCCTCATAGAGCCGGTAGAGAGCATCCAGCGTGACCTTGCGTTCGAGCGTGATTTCGTCCGGGTAGAACGCCTGCATTGGTGAATTCCTCGAGTGCCACTGGCCGGCGCGCTCGCGCCACGGCGAGCGGCCTCCCAACGGCGATATGCGTTGCGACACCTCGACTGAGAACGACAGCAGTACGATCCAAGGCAAACGAAGCGGTTCGCCACGCAAGCTGAACTCAGCTCGAGCGGAGCAGAACCACGACGAGTGCCGTTCCTGAACATGTACGTGAGCAGCGCTGGTTAGGCCAACGAAAAGCAGTTTCATCAGCGAGAATGAAGGCGCGCGAGTCTGCTTGAACGGTATGAATGCGCATCTGACGGTCTGCTTCGTCTTTTCACGAGCATCACTCGGGTCTGCGAGCCCAGAAATGACCATGGAGTGAAGGACGACGTCCATGAGTCCAGTGATTCGTCAGGCGAGGTTCGCGCTTCGATCTCGGTGAGAGCTCAGGGGGCGCACGCGAACTTCCCGCACCGAGCTCGCGCGAAGCAGTCGAGCTCGCGTTCCGACGGGTCGACCTCCGAGCGCTCCACCCTCCTCCCTACGACCACCTCACGGGTCGCCCCGCTCGAGCCGCGCCGCGAGGGTGTGAGCGTGAGCGACGGTGGCCCACCTAGGCCTCCAAGCACCCGGCTGCGCCTGAACGCTGGCGTACTCTTTGTTTCCGCGCTCGTGTAACGTTGGGAGCCCCGAGTTGTGGGACTCCGGTCTCCCATTAGCGAGGAATCTCTGAATGGCCGAATTAAATCAGCCCCCCCGCCGATTTGGAAGCGCCCGCGAGCCCCGTCGAAGCTCCGCCCAGCGCACGCCAGTCCGGGGTCGTCCAGCGCGATGGGGAGGAAGAGCCCAGGCCGCGAACCAGCGTGCGGCCCTCCCGTTGGCCTACCATGGCGGCGGATCCCCACACGCCGGTCCACAGCCATGCGTCGTTCGCCGCCCTCACCCTGACCGCCATCGGCGTGGTCTACGGCGACATCGGCACGAGCCCTCTCTACGCGCTCAAGGAGTGCCTCTCTCCGCACTACGGGCTGTCGGCCTCGCGCGACAACGTGATGGGCTTGTTGTCGCTGATGACGTGGGCCCTGACGCTCGTCGTCACGGTCAAGTACCTGGTCTTCATCACGCGTGCGACCAACCGCGGCGAAGGCGGCATCCTGGCCCTGCTCGCGCTGGTGCCCGAGCGCCTGCGTATCGCGAAGCCCGGCCGCATCAAGCCGATCACGGTCCTCGTGATCTTCGGCGCGGCCCTGCTTTACGGCGACGGCATGATCACGCCGGCCATCTCCGTGCTCTCCGCGGTCGAAGGTCTGGGCCTGGCCACGCAGGCCTTCGAGCCCTGGGTGGTGCCTCTCTCGTGCCTCATCCTGCTCGGGTTGTTCGCGATGCAGCGTTTCGGCACCGCGCGCGTGGGCGTGCTGTTCGGTCCGGTGATGGTGGTGTGGTTCGTGGTGCTGGGCCTCCTGGGCATTTGGCACATCGGGCACAACCCCTCGGTGCTGTTGGCGCTCTCGCCGCACTACGCGGTGATGTTCATGCTGGAGCACGGCTTCGTGGGCTTTGCCGTGCTGGGCTCCGTGGTCCTGTGCGTCACCGGCGGCGAGGCGCTCTATGCCGATATGGGTCACTTCGGTATCAAGCCCATCCAGCATGCCTGGTATCGCTTGGTGATGCCGTCCTTGCTGCTCGGCTACTTCGGACAAGGGGCCAACGTGATGTTGCACCCCGAGGCGGCCGCCAATCCCTTCTACGAGATGGTCCCTGCCGGAGCACCGATGCTGGCGCTGGTGTGTCTGGCCACGGTGGCCGCGGTAATCGCCTCGCAGGCGCTGATCTCTGGGGCCTACTCATTGACCAACCAGGCCGTGCAGCTCGGCTTGTTCCCACGAATCACCATTCGCCACACGTCGTTTCAGACCGAGGGACAGATCTATCTGCCCGAGATCAACTGGGCGCTCGCCGTCTCGTGCATCGCGCTCGTGCTTCAGTTCAAGACGTCGGCGGGGCTGGCGGCTGCCTACGGCATCGCGGTCTGCGGCACGATGGCCATCACGTCGGTGCTGTTCGTGCTGGTGGCGCGCGACCGCTGGAGCTGGCCCATCTCCACCTGCCTGAGCATCCTGGCCCTGTTCCTGATCTTGGACCTGACCTTCCTGGGCTCCAACCTGCTCAAGTTCGCCCACGGCGGGTCCGTGCCCGTGTTCATCGCCGTCGGCATCTCGCTACTGATGATCGCGTGGCCCGTCGGACGCGGGAACCTCAGCGAGTACTATCGCAAGCGTTCGCAGAGCTGGGAGGCGTTCAATGAGCGGCTCAGGGCCGAGCGCATCATGCGCCCCGAGGCCGTGGGCATCTTCATGGCTTCCGACGCCAACGGCGTGCCCGTGATGATGTTGCACCAGGCCGAACGCATCCGCGCGGTGCCCGCCCACGCCATTCTCATGACCGTGCGCATCGAGCACGTGCCCGTGGTCCCGAACGAGAAACGCCTGGTGGAGGTGACCGACCTAGGCAACGGCTTCTACCGCGTGATCGCCAGCTATGGCTTCATGCAGATCCCGGAAGTGCCGCCCGTGATCGACGAGGTCAGCCGGCAGCTGGTCCTGCGCACCACGCCGCGCGAGGTCACGTACTACCTGGGCCGTGAGAGCCTGGTCTCGGGTACGCGGGGCACGATGAACAAGCTGCTCCAGCCCATCTTCCGCGTGCTGGTGCGCAACGCGCTGCCGGCCACGGCCTACTTCCGCTTGCCCGCCGAGCAGGTGGTGGAGCTGGGGTTGCAGATCGATCTGTAAGGGCCTCGAACCGCCGCTATATTCCCGGGCGATGCTCGACGAAGCCATCACCATCGTGCCCTACGATCCACGCTGGCCCGACATGGCCGACGCAGAGATCGAGCGCCTGCGTGGAGAGCTGGATCCGCTGGTGGTCGCCTACGAGCACTTCGGCTCTACATCCGTCCCCGGTTGCGACGCCAAGCCGATCATCGACGTCCTGGTTGGATCCGAGAGCTGGCCCGTGCCTGTCGAGCTCAGGCTCGGCCTGGTCGGGCTGGGCTACGACGATTTCGCTGAAGCAGGGGTGCCGGGCAGGCTCTACTTTCGAGCTCGGCGGCCCGCAACCTTCGACGTGAACCTGGCAGTAGCTCTATTTGGCGGAGTGCTCTGGCAGACGAACCTTCGCGTGCGCAATCGGCTCCGTCGGGATCCAGCACTCGTCGCGCGCTACGTGCGCGAGAAGCGCGAGGCACTGAGCTCCGGCGCCGACACGCTGCTCGCCTACTCCGCCCAAAAGTCGGCCTTCATGCAAGAACTCGTGCGGCTTTCGACCTACGACGAGCTTTGAACCCGTGAGGGGGAGCAGCACTGGCACAACGCGTCCATTATGATAGACGCGACAAGATGGACACCGCGCGCGCGCCGCTTCGATCTGGAAGATGTGCTTTCCTGCGTGGCCACGCGGGGACTCTTGGTCGTGTCTTCCGACGCCGACCCCTTGACGGCCGATGCTGCTGCTCTGGTCGACCGAGCGTCGGTCGCCTACCGCGCGAGCGGAGCGTCATCGCCTGCGACATCTGCATGCCGGAACGGGCCACCCGCTCGACGAGCGGCGATTCGAGTCCATCATCGCCTGGGTACGGCAACAGCGCGTGTGATCACGAGCGAGTAACGTTGTCCTCGCGCGCGCTTGCCTTCGCGACGGCGCCTTGCGCGGGCTAGCTCAGAGCAAGATGGGCGGCGCGCAGCCGAAGGCGATGCCGATTTTTCCGCCGGCTTTCACCTTGGTGCAGGCCGTGGGGCAGAATTCGACGTGGGTGGGTGCGTCGTTGTTGTCGAAGTACCAGCCAATCTTGTCGCCGCAGGCGCTCATGTCCTTCGCCTTGGGGAAGCTCTCCTTCGTCTTGGAATCAGGCGCAGTGAAGCCCACGTCGACCAAGTCGGGATCGAGCTCCATGCCACCGGGCGGTGGAGGCACCTCGAAGTCGCAGGGCAGCGGCGCCGACGCGATGACGGCTGACTCGAGCTTCTTGAACAGACCGCTCCAGTCGGAGGTGCAGATGGGGAGCTTCTGCCCCATGGTCTGGTCGGCCAGCGTCAGATAGGTGGTGCCCACGCTGCTGCCGTTGCAGCCATTCTTTCCGTCGGCCACCACGGCGTGGAAGTAGAAGGAGTGGCCGAGCTTGGCCTCCATCTGGGTCTTGAAGTCCGCGCCGCTCATGCCGTGAGCCCCTCCCTGGCTGGACTCCCCCAACTTGACCGGAGTGCCCGCAGCAGTAACCGCGTGTACCGGCACACGTAAGGCGGCCCACGTCGTGAGCTGCCAGGACCATCCCCTGGTATCACGCTAGCTCGATGGCTTTGGGAAGGCCCATCCGGGCCCGAGCCCGGTAAGCCGGACGGCTAGCATCCCCTCAGCGCTCCATGGCGGGCGGCGGCACGATGCTGGAGCCGTCCACTCATCGCCCGCGCTCGATGATGCCGACCTCGTCCACCAGCGGCTGCAAGCCGATGCGATGGATGCCAGGCGCGCTCGCACTTGAGCCTCGCAAGCGCGACGAGCGAGTCGCTGCAGGTCCGCTCGCCGCCCCACTCTCTTGCCCGGGGTGATCGGCCCTGCGAACGCTTGGCGATGCTCGAAGTCGCAAGGCGTGCGCATGCGAAGCGTCGCTCGGGCGACAAAATTACTATGCCTTTTATCTGGCTTTTTGAGGCCTGACTACCAGACACTCCAAAGAAGACTGAGTGGTGCTGCCTCGAGTGCTGCGCTTCGCAGCGCGGTCAAGCACCACGCCTGAAGCAGTAAGTCATCCGACTCCTCTTGGAAGGCGGCGTGGTCCAGTACACGCCGAGCAGCGTGGATTGATGGATCGGCCAGGAATCGGACGTTGCGTCGTCGTAGTCGTGGTCTCGTTGCTGATGAACGGCTGTGGGCAGGCCCGGCAGGACCACGTGGACACGGATCCGGAATCGTCGCGAGCCCCGGAAGGCAAGCTGGGCAAGTCGACGCCTTCGGTGGCCGAACGGCCCTCTCGAGGTCCTGTCATCCCGCCCGCTACTTCCGTGGAAGGCGAGTTGAGGAGTCTGCGTCCCGAACCAAGCAGGGCATCGAGGGCGAGTCCGGTCCCGGAGATCGACGACTGGACAACGCCACCCCCCGAAGGGGCCGCGCCAAGCACGGCATCGCGAGCGAGTCCGGCTCCGGACGTTGACGACGCGAGAACACCAATCCCCGAGGCTGCTGCGCCGAAGTCTTCGAGAAGATTGCATACGCGGCGCAGGGGCCCTGACTCGGGAAGCGCCGCGTCTCCGCAGGTTGCGGCCACCGAATCCAGCGCCCCGGAGGATTCTTCAGGTCGCGGTCGGGTCTACCGTTCGGCTGAAAGCCTCGACCCCTGGGACAGCCCGGGTCGCAGCCACCGCTCCGGCGGCATCGACGTGGATGACTTCGGGCCCGACGAGGGTTCGGCCGTGGGAGTCGTCGGCGAGGCCCTGCGCGAACCCGCCCCAACATCGGCGCTTCCTCATCTCGAGCCGACGCGGCCAAGGGCGACGCTCCCGGAAAGCGATGCCCGTGCGGCCGCCCGCGTTTCGCTCTCGCGTGCGCTGGAAACAGAAGCGCGCGGGCCCGGTCGCGAATCGGGCCGATCCTACGAGCCCGCAGCGGAGGTCGCCCATTCTCCCGCGAGCGCGATCCGAAGCGAGGAGCCGCGCGTAGCCGCCCCTCGTCCAGCGCTCGTGGCTCCAACTGCTTCTGGACTCTCCCCCGCGACACTCGCAGAAGCGGTGGCCCCGCCTGCCATGGTCGGAGTGTCTCCGGTGGGCCCTGTGCGCCCAGCCTTCTGGAATGCTTGGTGGAGTCCTGCCGATGAAGACGATGGAGACCCGTTGAGCTGCGTCGATGCCAACACGCGGGTGCAACTGAACCTCAACCTGGCGTCGCACTTTCGCTCGAAAGTCTCACCCGGTCGGGCCGCCGGTGGAAAGCTGCAGACTGCGCTGGAAGAAGCGGCCGCACGCGGAAGCCGGCGCGTTCGCCTGCAGGTCGTGCCCATCTCGAACGAGCGTTACCTGCGCGTGCTGGACGATACTCGGACCATGACGATCGACCTGGATTCGATGCGAGAGAGCGCGGGCCCACTGGGCGGCGCCTACACCGAGTTCAGCCGAGTCACCTTTCGGACCGACGTGATCGCGGCGGGCAAGACCGAGGTGGGCTTCTCCATTTGGCACGACGGCAAGCCTATCGACGAGGTTCACGCCTACGTGACGGTGCGAAAGAAGACCACGGAGACCTGTCCGCCCATCGCACTCGACCAACGTGCGCACACGCTCGATGAACTGGCCAGCGCCGGCGCAGCCCGGGCCTCCATCCATTTGGTACAGCTCGACGATCAAAGCTCGATGGGCGTATTCCGCCAAGCGGACTGGCCGACCACCAAGTTCATCACGTGGCAACTCCAGGACAACGTCTCGTTCGCCAAGTACGTCGAAGGCACCATCGCCGATGCCCTGAGCAGTGCCCTCAAGCAGGAGGGCGAAGCCGAGCTCAAAAGCGTCGGCGAAGACCTCAAGCTGGCGCTCTTTGGCAGCAACCAGGAGATCCGCGACGCCTTCGAGGCGCTCGTCGCCGCGCAGGGCGCGTCAAAAAAAGCGGAAGTCCTCTACGTACGTTCGGTGTTGAAGCACGAAGGGCCCGATTGGCTCCCGCTTGGCTTCATTCCAGTCGACAATGAAGCAGCCTTCCTCGGATTCTTGTTCCGAATCGAGATGCCGCTTCGGGGGCAGTCGAATGAGCTGCCTGCCAGCTGCCTCTCGCGCTGGGTCTTGGCGTACCCCAGCACCGACGGCGACGGTGCTTCCTCCAAGGCCTGGGATGTCATCAAGGAGGTTGTCCCCTGGAAAGGGTTGGCCTCGACCTTCTCGAACGTGGGCGCCGTGCGTGACTGGCTGCGCGACAACAAGGCGGAGCCCGAGAACGTCGTGGTCACCCTGCTCGGACACCACAAGCCTGGCATGTTCTCCTATCGAGACGACGGCAGCCGTTTCGTACTTGCGTCCAGCGTTCAGCGCGAACTCGGCCCCTCTTCGGTCGTCATCTTGAACGGCTGCAGCACGGGCACTGTGCGAAGTGATTTCGTCACTCGCTTCGCGAGCCATGGCGCGTCCGCGGCTATCGTGACCGCCAACGAAGTGTCGCCCCACCTCGCGGGCACGTTCTTGCGGTGCCTCGCCGAGGCCACCGCCGCACAGCCAGGTGCGACCCTCCTCAATTTGCAGTTCGCTGCGGCCTCCTGCGTTAGCAAGGCCGACATTCCCTTCGCCGGCCGCAAGTATGGCGCGCGAGCGCTGACCTTCTCGTTGCTCGGCAATGGCTCGATTCCTCTTTGTCTACCCGAGGCTCCCCGTGAAACGCACTCTTCTGTTGGCTCTGACACTCTGGCTCCCTCTCCTGTCTTCCAAGATTCGAGCGCAGGACCCACCTCCAGCGCGGCCGATCATCGCCATTAGCGATACTCACTTCGGGGTCGGCAAGCGCGGCAGCAAGTGGCTGCCCTACGAGGACTTCCGTTGGAACGCCGACCTGGTTGCGTTCCTCGGCTACTTGACCAAGCGCTATCCTGGAGGCGCACAGGTCCTCCTCAACGGCGACACCTTCGAGCTCTGGCAGTTCGACAGTAGCCTCGCACCCGAGGGCGACTGCCCGGCGCTCCCCAATGCTCGACTCGGCTGCACCGAGGCCCAGGCTCTCGCCCGCTTGACGTATATTCTCAAGCAGCACGCGGACGACCTCAAGGCGCTGAACGACTTCGCGACAGCTCCCAACAACAGCGTCACGATCATCCCCGGCAACCATGATGGCGCGCTGCTTTTCCCGTCACTACGCGCAGCCGTGATGGCTGCCTATCCGAAGCTGCTGGTCTCGGACAAGGGACACTGGCTCAGCTCGGATGGTCGCGTCCTGGTGGAACACGGACACCAGATCGGAGCCGACGTCAATGCGTTCGCCAAATGGCCGCAGCCGTTCATCGAGCTCGACTCGAAGAAGTATCTGGAGCGCACTGGCGGCGAGCTGTTCGTGAACAGCTTCTACAACCCCATCGAGAAAGACTACCCGACCATCGACAACATCACCGACGAAGGCGCGGCCGTCTCGTACGCACGTGAGCGTGTCGGTGCGCACGGCATGTTCGACGCCGTCGGCCAGTTCCTGCGCACACTCTTCATCGACGCAGCCTGGCCACAGACCGCGCGCTGGATGAGCATCGCCCCGGGCGGTCCCAAGTGGGACCTCGACGAGACCCGCAAGGGCGGCGACGAGCTGCTGCGCAATCTGATCCCCGGTCGTCCTTCGCCCGATCTCCTCGAAGCCTCCGGCTTGACCATGGCCGGGCTGACCGCACCGGAACTCACCAACCTCTGCGACCGCGCGGAGGCCTATCGCGCGGCGGTCGCCGACTCCGTCGCGGCCTGCGTGCCGCCGATGGGACAAGCGCTGGAAAAGCTCAAGAACAAGTACGCGGTGCTGGTCAAGCACCTGCAGCAACGTGCGCAAGAATACCCGGGGTTCATGACGTTCGTGTACAGCCACACGCACGCCGCGGAGGCCGAGTTCAAGCCAGTCGATGCGGAGTGGAACCCGTCCGTGATCAACACGGGCGCCTTTCAGCGGGTGATTTCACCCGAAGAGATCGAGGCGCGCATCAAGAGCGGGGCGCTCAAGCGAGCCGACGTGATCACGCTGAAGCACGACCAATTGCCCCGTTGCTACACGTTCGTGGAGATCGCCAGCACGAAGGACTCCCCGAAACTTTCGCGCTTCAACTACGTGACGGACAAGTGGGTGGCCGAACAAGGGGCTTGCAAGTAGGACGACGAGTTTCGCGCGCGCCGAGTGCTTGCGGCTGCGGGGTCCAACTTCGAGCCCCTACCCGCCCCGCTTGATGGCGGCCACCAACCACTGCAAGAGCGCGCGCCGATCCTTGGCCGACGTGGGATGCGCCAAGAGCCCCTCGGCCACGAACATCACCACGCGCGACGCGTGGCCGAGGTCTTCTTTGGGCACGCCCTCCGCCTGCAGCCAGGCCAGCAGTGCGGACTCGAGCGTGCGGTGAAAACGCGTGTGCCAGCTGCCCACGGCCTCGGATACCGAGGCGCGCGCGTGGACGCTGGCGATGAGGCCGCGGGAGCTGTCGAACAGGCTCAGGAGCCACGTGACCTGAGTGTCGAGCGTGCCGCGCCCCCGCTGCTGGAACTCGCGCGCCGCGTGGTTCACCAGCGAGTCGAGCACGGCCACCAGCAACGCATCTTTGTCGGCGAAGTACCAGTAGATGGTGTTGGGGGCGACACTCGCCTCCTCTGCAATGCGGCTGATGGAGGTGAGCTCGTAGCCGGTCTCCAGGAACAGCCGCCGTGCCGCGCCCAGGATCTCCTCGCGCTTCTCCTCCCTGTCGAGCTCGGCCTTGTTCTTCGCCACGGGCTGCCTCTTGATTGTCATTCAAGCACATTTTTGGCCACATAACACTCTTGAATGACGCTCAAGACGGACGTATGACGTGGGCAGACCCCACCGGGCTGGCCGCCGCGCCCCGCCCCGGTAGGCGAAAGGGAACGTTCATGAGTGCCAAACCGACCGTGCTGATCACCGGGGCCTCCACGGGCATCGGCTATGCCTGCGCCATCGACCTCGACAGGCTCGGGTTCTCCGTCTTCGCGGGCGTGCGCAAGCCAGAGGACGGCGAGCGCCTGCGCCAGGCGAGCGCGGGACGCATCGAGCCCCTGCTGCTCGACGTGGCCGACTATGCGAGCGTGCGGCGCGCCGCCGACGATCTGGCGCAGCGTCTGGGGGAGCGCGGACTGGACGGTCTCGTGAACAACGCAGGCATCTCGGTGTCGGGGCCGCTCGAGTGCCTTCCCATGGAAGACTTCGACCGCCAGCTGAGGGTCAACGTGTCGGGCCAGGTCGCCGTGACCCAGGCCTGCCTGCCGCTGCTGCGCCGCGCGCGCGGGCGCATCGTGTTCATGAGCTCCGAGAGCGGGCGCGTGGTGATGCCGCTGCTCGGGGCCTACGCCGCCTCCAAGCACGCACTCGAGGCCGTCGCCGATGCCTTCCGTCGCGAGCTCGCGCACACGGGCGTGCGCGTGGCCATCATCGAACCGGGTAGCATCAAGACGCCGATCTGGGAGAAGGCCACCTCCGCCGCGCACGACCTGCGCAGCTCCGTGCCGCGCGCCAACGAGCTCTACGGCAAGCAGCTCGCGTTCGTCGAAGTCATGGCCAAGCAGGCCGCTCGCTTCGCGGCCGAGCCCGAGGTGGTCACGCGCGCGGTGCACCACGCGCTCTCGTCGCGCTTCCCCAGGCTGCGTTACCTGGTCGGTCCCGAGGCGCGGGCACTGGTGCTCGTGCATGCGCTATCGCCCGCGCGTGCCTTCGACTGGGGCGTCCGCCAATCCTTGCGGGTGATGAGCAAGCTCCCCGTCCAGGGCTGATTAGGAGGATTCCCATGAAACACGTCGTCTCCCGCGTCGCAGGCAAAGTCGGCATCATCGAGCTTCACAACCCGCCTCATCAGTTCATGACCACGCGCATGGTGCGCGAGCTCGACGAGCTCACGGAGCGTTGGGAACAGGACGAGCGCGTGCGGGCCATCGTCATCACGGGCGCCCCCGGGGACGTGTTCATCACCCACTTCAGCGTGGACGAGCTCTCGCGCAGCGCCGCCATGGCGCCGGAGAAGGAGCTGCCCGCGCCCTTGAAGCGCGCGGTCACCGGCGTGTTCTCGGGCATCGACGTGGCCCAGCGTTGGCTCGAGGGGGTGCCCGCGCTACGCAAGGTCCTCGAATCGCGCGCGCCCGGGGCCCTGCGTCCGCTGTTCTCGCTGAGCACCATCCACCGGGTGTTCGCGCGCCTCGAGCGCATGAACAAGGTGGTCATCTGCGCGATCAACGGCACCACCATGGGCGGCGGCTGCGAGCTCACCTTGGCCTGTGACTACCGCCTCATGGCCGAGGGCGACTACGTGATCGGCCTGGTGGAGGTGTTGGGGGGAATCATCCCTGGTGCCGGCGGCACCCAGCGACTCGCCGCCACCGTGGGCCGCGCCAAGGCCCTCGAGATGATGCTCGACGGCGCGGTGCTTTCGCCGCGAGAAGCGGAGCGCGCCGGCCTGATCACGCGCGCCGTCCCCAAAGAGAAGCTACTCGACGAAGCCCTCGCACTGGCGGCTCGCATGGCCACGCGCTCCCCAATGGCCGTGGGCGGTGCCAAGCGCGCGGCACGCGTGGGCGCCAGCCTCCCGCTCGACGACGGCCTAGCGTTCGAGCGACTCGCGTTCGTGGCATGCGGTCTGCATCCCGACGCCAAGCGCCATGGCCTCGCCTACCTGAGCGGATTTCGCGCAGGCAAGAGCGCGCGCGAGATCTTCGACGAGCTGCGCAAAGCGATAGAGTGAAGCTATCGAGACCATCGCAACAAAGGATTTTTCCTATCGCTGACTGCACGCCAAACTCCTGGCACTCGCTCATCCGGTGAGCGACAACGAGGGGAGAGGAGAGAGCGCATGTCTAGCGAGTCCAAGTGCCCATTCACGGGCGGTGCCGCCCATCACAGCACTGTGGCAAAAGGCCCCAGAAATGCCGATTGGTGGCCTGAACAGCTGAATCTCAAGCTCCTGCACCAACGCGCCGCGGTGTCGAACCCGATGGGAGCCCAGTTCGACTACGCCAAGGCCTTCGGCACGCTCGATTTGAACGCGGTCTTAAAGGACCTGCACGCGCTCATGACCGACTCGCAGGACTGGTGGCCGGCGGACTATGGCCACTACGGGCCGTTCTTCATCCGCATGGCGTGGCATGCCGCAGGCACCTACCGCATCTATGACGGCCGCGGCGGAGCGGGCACCGGGGCTCAGCGCTTCGCGCCGCTCAACAGCTGGCCCGACAACGGCAACCTCGACAAGGCGCGACGTCTGCTCTGGCCCATCAAGCAGAAGTACGGCGAGAAGGTCTCGTGGGGCGACCTGATGATCCTGGCTGGTAACGTGGCGCTCGAGTCCATGGGCTTCAAGACCTTCGGCTTCGGCGGTGGACGAGCGGACATCTGGGAGCCCGAGGAAGACACCGATTGGGGCCCCGAACGCAAGTGGCTGGGAGACGAGCGCTATAGCGGAGAACGTTCGCTCGCGAATCCGCTGGCGGCCGTGCAGATGGGCCTCATCTACGTGAACCCCGAGGGACCGAACGGGAACCCCGATCCGCTGGCGTCCGCACGCGACATCCGCGACACCTTCGGCCGCATGGCGATGAACGACGAGGAGACCGTCGCACTGGTGGCGGGCGGCCACACGTTCGGAAAGTGCCATGGCGCAGGCGACCCCACGAGCGTGGGTCCGGAGCCCGAGGGGGCGCTCATCGAGGACCAGGGCCTGGGCTGGAAGAACAGCTTCGGCACGGGCCTGGGAGTGCACACGATCACGAGCGGCATCGAGGGAGCCTGGACGCCCAACCCCATCCGCTGGGACAACGGCTACTTCGAGACCCTGTTCGGCTACGAGTGGGAGCTCACCAAGAGCCCGGCGGGCGCCCACCAGTGGAAGCCCAAGGGGAACGCTGGCGCGAATAGCGTGCTGGACGCCCACGATGCGAGCCAACGTCACGCGCCGATGATGACCACCGCCGACCTCGCGCTGCGCATGGATCCGGCCTACGAGAAGATCTCGCGACGCTACATGGCGAACCCGCAGGAATTCGCCGACGCCTTCGCGCGCGCGTGGTTCAAGCTCACGCACCGCGACATGGGCCCGCGCGCCCGCTATCTCGGACCGCTGGTGCCGAAGGAAGTCCTGCTTTGGCAGGATCCGATCCCCGCGGTGGACCATCCACTGGTGACCGCCCAGGACATCGCGGCGCTCAAGGCGGAGTTGCTGGCGTGCGGTTTGAGCATCTCGCAGCTGGTGAGCACGGCCTGGGCCTCGGCGTCGAGCTTCCGCGGCAGCGACAAGCGCGGCGGCGCCAACGGTGCGCGCATCCGGCTCGCTCCGCAAAAGGACTGGGAGGCCAACCAGCCGAACGAGCTGGGCAAGGTGCTCGCGGTGCTCGAAAAGGTTCAGAAGAAATTCAACGACGCTCAGACCGACGGCAAGCGCATCTCGCTGGCGGACCTGATCGTGCTCGGTGGCTGCACCGCCATCGAAGCCGCCGCCAAGGCCGGTGGACACTCCGTGGACGTGCCGTTCACTCCAGGGCGAGCCGACGCACTCCAGGAACAGACCGACGTGGTGTCCTTCGCCGTGCTCGAGCCCGCGGCAGACGGGTTCCGCAACTACCTTCGCAAGGGCCTCGACGGCTCCGCCAGCGCATTGCTCGTCGACAAGGCGCAGCAGCTCACGTTGAGCGCGCCCGAGATGACGGTGCTCCTCGGTGGGCTGCGCGTACTGAACGCGAACGTGGGCAAAGCCCCCCACGGCGTGTTCACCAAGCGGCCCGAGACTCTGAGCAACGACTTCTTCGTGAACCTGCTCGATATGCGCACCAAGTGGCAGCGCTCGGGCACGGAGGGTGTGCTCGAGGGGCGCGACCGCAAGACGGGCGACCTCAAGTGGACGGGCACCGTGGTGGATCTCGTCTTCGGCTCGAACTCCCAGCTGCGCGCCCTGGCCGAGGTCTACGCGTCGAGCGACGCCGCCGACAAGTTCGTGCGCGAGTTCGTGGCGGCCTGGACCAAGGTGATGAACCTCGACTTGTTCTGAGCGATTCCCGACGTCTGCCGGGATCCAGCGCGCGCGGTGAGAGCCCTGCCAGGTTGTGCCATCCCTTTCCGGCCTGCGGGGAGGGATGACGATAGCTGGCGCACCGCGCATGCCCCCATGTCGGCTAAACGGGCGCAAGTTCGAGTCTTTGCTGGTTGGCTCACAACTTGCTGTTGGGCTACGGCATGAGCTTGCGAACGCGCCTTGGTGTCAGTGCCCTGTGGTTGTGTTGTGTGCTTGGTCTCGCCGCCTGCGGTGACGAGAACGGAGACAAAGCCAGGGGGGGACCGCCGGACGATCCGGATGGTCCGCCGACAGAACCGGGGGACCACGAGACCGACTTCATCTCCGACGTGCCTTCGCAGAGCACGGGAGCCGGAGCGCTCGCTCCGGAGGCGAACGGGGACGCCAGTAGTGGGGACGGGGACAGCGCCAGCGAGAGCGGCGGAGAAGCCGACCGAGCCATCGCGGAAGCCGACATCATCCAAGTGGACGGCGACCGTCTGTACGCACTCTCGCGCTACACGGGCATGCACGTGATCGACGTCTCGAACCCGGCGCAGCTCCAGGTGCTGGGTCGCTGGCGCGTGAAAGCGGAGCCTTTCGAGATGTACCTCAAGGGCAACGTCGCATACGTGATGTTCAACGCCTTCGGCCGCTACGAGGTCGATAGCGCCACGGGACAATACGTGTGGCGTGAGTCGAGCCGCATGCAGGCACTGGACGTGTCCAACCCGGGCAAGATCTCCCTGATCGGCAGCTACGACCTGGGGGGCAACATCTCGGATTCGCGCATGGTGGGCAACGTGATCTACACGGTGACCTACGAGTACGGCTACTGCTGGGCCTGCGACCCCGTGCCGAACACGCGCGTGGCCAGCTTCGACGTCAAGGACCCGACCAAGTTCACGCTGGTGGACCAGCTGCGCTTCAGCGACGGCAACGGCTACAGCTGGGGGCCGCGCAGCGTGAGCGTGAGCCAGACGCACATGTTCGTGGCCGGACCGCACTGGGACGACAAGGACGGCACGATTCAGGTGGTGGACATCGCCGACCCGGCGGGCGATTTGAAGCTCGGCGCCGAAGTGACGATCCACGGCAGCATCGACAGCCGCTGGCAGATGGACGAGTACGAGGGCGTGCTACGCGTGGTCAGTCAGCCGCGCAGCTGGCAATCGAGCGACAGCCCGCACCTATCGACCTTCCGCATCGACGATGCCGACCACCTGGTGAAGCTCGCCGAGCTCGGCATGGTGTTGCCGCGCCTCGAGACGCTGCAATCGGCTCGCTTCGACGGCGACCGCGCCTTCGTGGTGACCTTCGAGCGCACCGACCCGTTGTTCACCTTCGACGTCAGCGACCCAGCGGCACCCAAGCAGGTGGGCGCGCTCGAGATCCCCGGCTTCCTCTACCACATGGAGCCGCGCGGCGACCTCCTGTACGCCCTCGGCTTCGACCAGGGGAACGAGGCCGGGGCCATGCACGTGTCGATCTTCGACGTGAGCAACCTGGCGGCTCCCCAGATGAAGTCGCGCGTGAACTTCGGCGGTGACTGGGCCTACCTCGCCGAGGACCAAGACCGCGTGCACAAGCTGTTCAACTTGGCGCTGGACCAAAACCTGATCATGGTTCCCTTCGGCGGTGGCAGCTACGACGAGCTCAGCTGCAACTACGAGTACTTGAGCGGGATCCAGCTGATCGACGCCATGGGCTCGCAGCTCACCTTGCGCGGCATGGCGCCCCAGCTCGGCCAGGCCCGCCGCGCCCTGCTCCACCGCGACCACTTGTTCGGTGTGACGGACAACGCGGTACAGGTCTTCGATATCAGCGACCGCTCGACGCCGCGTCGCATCGAGCAGCTCGAGGTCGCCCGCAACATCGAGTACGTGAAGGTGGTGGGTGAGAACGTCATGCGCTTCGGTCGCGATTGGTGGACCGACCGCGCGGTGCTCGACATCGCCGCGCCCGATGCCGTGGAAGCGGCCGAGGGCCTCGGCGAGCTCGACCTATCGGGCGGCGGCACGAACGACAACGACGGGACCTGCCAGCAATACGGCTGGTCGGGCTGGGATGGCCGTGTGTTCGTGCACGGCGACTACGCCTACATTCCGCGTTCCCGCTACAAGTACGAGTCCAACGGCACCAACGAGCAGACCATCCGCTTTTACGTGGTGGCGCTCAAGGATCCGACGGCGCTCAAGGTGGTGGGCACGTTCGATGTCGCTCCGGCGACCAACAACGAGTGGCTCGGTGAAGTCCTGCTCACCGACAGCGCGCTGCTGGTGGGCCGCGGTGCGGGCTACTACTCCTACTGGGACCAGGGCACCGACAAGGTCCGCTATAGTTACGACATCTTCACGCTCGAGAACCCGAGCGCACCCGCCTTCGTGAAGCGCTTCGACGTGCCCTCGACGATGGCCGGTGGAGGCTGGGGCTACGGCATGGGCGCCTGCGGCGTCGACATGTACTGGGGCTACTGGTACGGCGGCACCTCGGCCCTGGTCTCGGGCAATCTCGTGGTCAGTCAGCACGAGAGCGATGTCGACGACGGGACCCAGCGCGTGCGCTACTACCTCGATCGACTCGACGTGAGCGACCCGCGCAACCCCGTGCTCTTGCCTCCGGTAAACATCCCTGGACAGGTCGTGCACTACGATGGCGCGAGCCAGCGGGCCGTGACGGTGAGCTATGTGCATCACGAGGAGCGGGCCGCGAACTGGCAAGATTGCACCTGGCGCGCCTATGGCGCTTGGTACGAGGACGAAAGCGACGCCTGTCACCTTTACGAGCGTCAGGTCAACGTGCTTGCCGTAGACGACGACAAGGCGACCCGCATCAGCCAACTCAAGCTCGACGGCGAACGCATCGCCACGAGCCTCGGTGTCAGCAACGAGCGCTTCTTCTATCTGAGCAGCGAGCGCAAACCCTACGACTACAACAACCCGACCGCCGCTTCCCAGCGCCTCGAAACCCTCGCCTTCGCTGCAGGCGGACAGATCCAGCGCTTGCCGAGCCTCGAGCTCGAGGACTCGCTCGGGTACTACTGGTACGGCAGCGACCTCAAGGTGCGCGGCACCCGCGCGTTCGTGCCGGGCAACGGCACACTCCAGGTGGCCCAGACGAGCGACAAGCTCCACCCCGCGCTCAGCTCGCACGAGGTACAAGCCTGGGGCTGCAGCTACCTCGAGATCGGCACGGACCGCGCCTACTGCGCCTCGAACGAATACGGCGTCACGGGCATCCCGCTTCAGCAGTGAGCAGCCAGCGCGCGGCATGTCAGCCAGCGCACGCTCCTGCTCACCGCACTTGCACCCGCGCGCGCTCGCACCCATGCTCGACTCGCTTCGGAGGAGATGGGATGCGGCCGCGCGAATTTTTGAACGCCCTGGAGAACCCGCAGGCGCCCAAGTGCACCGCCAGCGGGGAGCAGGCCGAGATGCTGCGCACCTTGCTGGTGCACCTGTTCTTCATCGACCGCGACCTCGATCAGGGAGAGCTCTCCATGCTCGGCCGGGTGCTGCCCGAGGTCAACCTGCGCGAGTACATCCAGGGCGCGGCCGCGCGACGACTGGACCTCGACCGACTGGCCGCGCTGTTCCCGGATTCCGGCGATCGCGACGACATCATTACGCTCGCCGAGCACGCCGTCTGGGGCGACAACCACGTCGAGCGCGGCGAGTGGGAGCTGGTCGAGCGTCTGATGGAGAGGCTGGGCGTAGTGCGCGACTAGCAGCGCGCGAAGACCGCTAGGCCACCCTGGCGCCAGTACTGCCCTGAGCGAGCTTCATGTACCTCTCCACGGTCTCGGCCCTGAGATCGCCCACGCCGGTCGCATCGAGCGAACGGAACCAGGAGAGCGCACTCTCGAGGTCCGCGAAGACCCGCTGGGGGCGCTTGATCTTGGAGAAGATCACGAACGCGGTCATGAACGCGCGCAGGATGGTGACGCCGATGCCTTCTCCGGTGATCACCATCGCGCTCGCGACGAGCTCGCCTTCCACCCCACGCAGGATCGCGGCGGCCTTGACCTTGACCTCGTCCGGCACCTTGTCGGTCACCGTGGATCCAGACATGTGCGTGAGGGTCAGCACGCGCCCGTGCTCCTTGGCGACCTTCTTGAGTGCCGCCTCGGTCGCTTTGAGCGATTCCATGTCGCTCACCTGCGAGAAGTAGCTGAACACCATGTAGCCCGAGCGTGCGAGATGAAGCCTCGGCGTCTTGTAAAGCGTTTCCATCGTCCCCTGCGAGCGCTCGTCACGACGAGGCTCACCCCTCCAAAGATGGGACCATGGGCGCTCCGTGAACGCAACCGTTTTGCTTCCCAAAACAGCCAGTTAGAGCCCAGCAAGCGCGCCCGCCAACGATGCGTCGGAACCCGCAACGACGCTTGCTCCAGCGCGGCCTTCGGAGGCGTTCGTCGCTCGTCGGTGAGCGTCCCTCTCAGCCGAGCGTCTTCGCCAGATAGATGGCGCTCTCGCCGGGCATGTACGAGCCGTAGTAGCGAGCATCGGCGCCGCAGAGCGAGTAGCCCAGACGTTCGTAGGCCCGCACGCCGGGCGCGTTCACGTTCGACGTCTCGAGCCACAGGTGCGACGCACCCAGCGAGCGACCGTGGGCCTCGGCATGCTCGAGCAAGGCACGCCCCAACCCCTGTCGACGAGAGTCGCGGTCGATGTAGAGAAACCACAGGATCAAGCGTTCGTGCCAGGCCTCGTGCTGGACCGCCGCGAAGCCGCGCACGCCGTCGTTCGTCTCCGCGACCCAGCCCCGTTCCCAACGGGCCCAGGGCGCGAAGACCTCGTCGATGGCATAGCGCTTGGTCATCGGGCGCTCGAGCCCACGCTCGGCGAGCTCGAGCCCGCGCGGTCGCACGACCAACTCGAAGATGCTGTCGGTCTCGAAGCCGGTGTCCAGCGCCTCGATGGCGCGACGATCTCGAGCTCGGTTCAACTCACGAACATGGAAAGCCATCGCGCGATCATAGCGTCACTTCGGGTTCACCCGCTTGAACTTGGTGCCCTTCATGGTGACGCCCCCCATCAGGCCCTTGTCATCGAACGCGAAGCCCGCGATCTGTCCCTTGTCCTTCAGCGTGCTGGCCGTTGCATCCGCATTCTTGTCGATCATGGTGACGCCAGCCTCGGCTGAGACCGCGAACTCGCCATCCTTCTTGAACTTGTTCACGGCATCGTCCGTGAAGAACACGAACACGAAATCGCCCTGTTCGTAGCCCGCTTGCAGGCCCACGGAGCCCCCGCGCATCTTGTAGTAAGCGACGTTTTGGCCGCCGACGCGCAGCGCTCCTTCGCCCCACTCACCGCCACCCACGAGACCGACCCTCTTTACGTCCGGCACCACGAGCACGGCCTTGGCCTCGCGCATGAGCTCGGGCGCATCGTCCACCGCCTTGTTGAAGCGCTTCAGCGTGGTCTGCACTTCTTTGTCGACTTCCTGCTTGCTCTCGTCGGCCTGGCCCCCCGCCGGAGAAAGCAACAGCCACCCGGCCAAAAGCCCTGCAGCCGCTCTCGTGATGCGTGCACTCATGTTCCACCTCGCATGGCAAACGTCCTCTACCCTTGCAGTGATCACGCGCGCCCGAACGGAAAGACGTTCGCCCAAGTACACGCTGTCTACCGGACAAAGCGTTTCGGGCTCGCGAACCATGAGCCGGGGCGATCAGGACGTCACTGCTCCGTGGCTGCCAGCACCTCCAACACCTCGCGGCTACTGCGGTGCGACGCCACGGCGATCTGGGCGGGGCTGGCTGCGGGCGTAACCTCCTGAAGCCCTGCCTTCTGCAGGCGCGCGACGAGGCGTGTGGGCTCCTCGTCGAACACCGGCGCCAGCTCCACGAGCGGAGCGTTCTCGATGCGCACGCGCAACGCGTCGAGGCCACCGCGCTCGACGCCCATGAAGGACGCGAGGAGGAAGCCCGCCGCGAGCAGCCCCGCCACCCACAATGAAGCCTGCAGCGAGAAGCCTCGGCGCGCGTAGGCGAGCAGTGCACGCCCATTGCGGAGCGCATGCAGGCTGGCCGCCACCACCATCAGCAACCCGGCCCACTCGTGCAGGGACTCGAGCTCGCGCTGGGCCACGTGCAGGAACATGAGTACGCCCGTGCTTCCCACCACGAGAAAGCTCGCCGCGGATGCGGGCGTCGAGAGCTGAAAAATCCTCTTCATGCCGCCTTCCATTTAGTTCGCATCACAAATCATAATGGTTTGCATTACGAACTACGTCAAGATAGCCTGACCGCCGATGAAGCGGGCATCGACGAAGGGACCAGGGCACTCCAGGCAGGACGCGCTGGTGGATGGGCTGGCGCAAGCTGCTTTCGCGACCATGGCGGTGCTGCAGAAAGTGAGCGCCGAGAACGAGCTGTCGCTCACGCAGCTTCGGGTGCTCGGGATCCTGCGCGATCGCAGGCCTCGCATGGCCGCGCTGGCGGACTATCTCGGACTCGAGAAGTCGACCCTGAGCGGCCTGATCGACCGCGCCGAAAAGCGCGGCCTGGTGGCGCGCGCGGCGAGCCCGGACGATGGTCGCGCGGTGGATGTGTTCCTGACGCGTCGGGGCACCGAGCTCGCGGAGCGCCTCACCGCGCAGGTGCGGGAAGCACTCGCGCCGCTCACGCAGCGGCTCGAGGCGAGCGAGCAGCGAGAGATGCAGCGCCTGCTCGGGCGCATGCTGGAGAGCTCCGAGGGCTGAGGGGAGCGCCCTCCTCCAGTACTACGCTCGCATTTGCGTGGCGTTAGTCGAGAGTGGCTGGCGTGACGAGGGTACTTCCCGGCTGGGGCGGAGCCACGAGGTGGTACCGATGATCGTGGAAAAGCAGGAAGCGATAGCTCGCGTCCTCGAGGGCACGGGCGAACCGAAACTCGGCCTCGCGCACGGCGCCGTCAGGCGTGACCGCGCGCACCGTGACCTGGAGCTCGCGTAGCTCGACGCGCAGGCCGGGGACGAGCGGCCGCTCGGAGCGCGAGCCGCGGTCGAGGCGTTGCATCACAAACACGGGCGACAGGATCGGCGCATCGAGCGCGTGCCCTGGCCATGTGCCAGGCAGCTGAAGAAAGCCCGTCGTGGCACGAACCGAGAGCGTGCGCGAATCCAGGCGGCGATACGTGAGCGACGTGCATCCGGAGGCGAGCGTGTGCACCAAGCGCGGCAGGGGCCCAGCGTCCAGCCGTCGCATGGGGAGAAGCTGGGCGGGCAGGAAACTGCTGGGCGGATTGAAGAAGAAGAGTGTTCGTCCGGCAACCTCGCCCCGCGCTAGATCCTCGGTGAAGGCGTCGTGGGTGAGGGCTCGATACTGGAAGAGCGAGGCCGCATAGGCGGGGAAGAGCACGAGCGAGACCGCGAGCTTGGCTCGCAGGCCCCAGCGCCAGAGGCGGGCCCTACGGGCTCCGGCACGCAAGCCGGCATCGAACACGAGAGCGATGCAAGCGCACGCGCCCACGTTGGCGACGATGAGCAGGCGGTCATGGGGCACCGTCGAGCAGACGGGAAACAGCGCGAGGAGGCCGGCGAGGAGGCCGAAGCGCGCGCGGGCGTCATGGCGGAGGACTCGCACGGTGGGCGCCGCGAGACACGTGGCGAGGAGTGCGGCGAGGATGGCGAAGGCCCAGCGGGCCCGGTTCGAAAGCATGATGGTCATGCTGGTGACGGGTAATCCCCACTGGCCAAACCACAGGATGGGAAAGTTGGTGACGAGTGTGCGCGCGAAGGTGAGCGGGCTTTCGCGGGCGTCCACGTAGAGCATGGAGCGCGCCGTGCCTAGCCCGAGCCCCTGGTAGAGCGCGAGCCAGAGCAGGCAGATCACGCACGCCGGCAGCAACGCGAGGAGCCGCGAGCGCAGACGGGTGGTGTCGAGGCACAACGTGTAGGCCACCAGGAGCGCCATCGACGAGAGACCGATTTCGCCGGACGCGAGACTCAGGAGCAGCGCCACGCAGGCGAGCAGCTGCAGGGGCAGCGAGTGCTCACGACAGCCACGGTCGTGGGCCAGGAGCGAACACACACCGAACAAGGCAGCCAGGCATGCGTTGCGGTTGGAGATCCAGCTCGCGGCGAAGGCGTGACCAGGCGCGAACACGTAGAGCACGAAGGCGATGCCGAGCGCGCGTGGTGATGCCTTGAGGAGCCGTGCGTACCAGGCGCCCACGGCCAAGTTGAGCGCGAACAGCACGAGCACGCTTTCCAGGTGCATCAGCCAGGGCGCGTCGCGCAACAGCCAAAAATCCAGCAAATGAGTCAGCGCCGTGAGCGGACGCAGGAAATGGATCTTGAAGGCGTCCTCGGTCCACCAGGGCCACATGCCGTCTGTGCGCAGTTCCGGCGCCTGGCCGGCCTTGGCCCACGCGAAGGCGTCGAGCAGCCCTTGCCAGCGTGGCTCTCCGGCGGCGCCGATGACCCGGCTGCCGATCACGTGGTCATCCAACACCCAACCGCTGAAAAGGGCGGGCGCACAAAGCAGGCAGGCCGCCGCCGCCAGCCAGGCGCGACGCTGGGGATGAGCCAAGCTGAGCAAGAAGCGCATGCCTGGGTCTTAGGCGGGACACCTGGCGACGAGCAGGATTAAAACCGGTCACTCATCCCGCGTAGCTGGGGACGCGCGCTTGCGTCGCAGCGCATTGCGCAGCGCTCCCGCATTGGCGAAGCCCAGGAGTCGGGCTCGTTCACGCAGCGAGAAGGCGCGCGCACCAGCCACCTCTACCACCCCGTCCAGCAGGGCCGATTCCCGCTCCCGCGCCCGCTCCACCACGCCGCGGAACGAGTCCCCGAATTCGGCAAGACGCCTGCGCAGGGTGCGCTCGCTGATGCCGAGAGCTTGGGCCACCGACTTGGCGGCGGCCCCCTGAGCGAGCCGCTCGACCACGCGATCCTCCACGGACACACTCGCTTCGCGCAGCGCGCGCACCTGCTCGCGAGCGGTATCGAGCAATTGCTGGAAGCGCTCCGGCGCGGCCGAGGGCAGCGGCTCTTCCCATAGCGACCTGGGGAGCTCCAGCCCGAACTCGGCTTGCCCGAAGTGGAGCGCGCCAGTCCCCAACATCTCCCGGTGCATCGCCGTGGAACGCGGACGCGGATAGGAGAAGAACGCCGCCGTGGGCTCGAGCGCCGGACGCTGCAAGACCCCGCGCCAGCTTTTCACCTGCATGGCGGCACGGAAGTCCTCTTCGGCGCGGTCCACACGGCGCATGCCTCCTCGCCCGTACCACACGCGGACGCTGGTGGCGTCGAGCTCGAGGCGCTGCGGCATGCAGTCGAGCAAGAGCGCTCCCAGCTCGGAATAGTGCGCATGAATGGCAGCCAAGTTGGGCGCCGCGCAGTAGAGCGTCCACAGCGACCCGACGCCGTCGGCGGGCACGCCCACGGCCAGGCGAAAGCCGTGATCTTCGCTGCCCGTCATGCGTCGCCCCACGGCCCACACCAGCTGCCGCGCGTCCGGGCTCATCGCGGTGAGCGGATAGCGCTCGGCCCAGCGAGGGATCGGCGCGAGCTCCGCGGCCGCACGCAGCAGGTGCGGTATCAAGGCGCGCGCCGGCTCCGGTGGTTCGACGGCTGCGCCGAGCAAGCCATGGAGCGTCATGGGCCTTGTCTTGGCACATCTGGCAGCCGGGAGCCCGAAAGACCGCGAAGCGCTCAGTGGCTCAGCTTCGTCAGGACCAGCTCCTGCGTCAGTGAGGTCTCGTCGATGCGCTCGAAGCTGAGCACCACGGGGTGATTTTGCGCGTCCACGCCCAGGCCGGCTTCGATCGACTCCAGGCGGTCGGGCGCGAACGAGTCGATACGAATGAGCTGGCCCTTGGTGTCGAAGCTGCCCGTCACGAGATGTCGCTTGCCGTCGCCGCCCGGAAAGGTCTTGCCACCATATTCGAGTGGGTCCTGGTGATCGGCCAAGAAGTACACGCGTCCATTCGGGGCGGCGCGCACGTAGTTCGGGTCGACGCTCGCGGTGCCGGGCGCGACCGCACGCCATGCGAGCTCTCCCTGCGTGGTCCGATCTTCGATGGTGAGCGTGCCGCTGCTGTCGGGTGAGTCGTAGGCCACGACGAAATGGCCAGGGCGTCCGCGGATGATCACCGAAGAATTCTCGTTCACACCGGCGAGGCCTTGGCTGAGCATACGGTCCCAGCGATAGGCGCCCTGGCCGTCGAGCAACACCAGGTTCTCGCCCTGGGTGCCGTCGGCGTCAGCCGTCTTGCCACCGACGCCGTAGGCCTTGAAGACTTCGCCTTCGAGGGCGAACTCACCGGTCGCGCTGGTGGCGACACGCCGTGCGCTCTCGAGCTCCGGCACCTCCTCGGAGGCGAGCAGACGGCCCGAGGTGTCGTAGCGCATCACGTACGACGCAGGTGCGATAGGCCAGAAGCTGTCCTTGTCGCGCTTCACGCCGGTCATGATCACCTGGCCGTTGGGCGCGACGGCGACGGCTCCGAGCTCGCCGATCTCGTCGCGATAGTCCGCCCCCACGTAGGTCCGCCAGAGGTCCCGGCCGTCGGCGCTCAGGCGCTGCAGGTAGTGCCACGACTCATCCACGAACCAGTCGGCCGTGTAGATGTCTGGGCGCTGGGAGACGAGCAGCGTGACCTCGTCGGAGTCGAACTGCTGGGCCACGGCCGCACCCGGGTAGCCAGAGGACGTGAGAGCGCGACTCCACAGCACCTTGCACTGGCTGTCGAGCTTGACGACGAAGGCCATGAACTGATCGTTGCTCTGGCTGGTCATGGATCCGCCATCCCAGCTCAGCGTGCCGCGGAAAGTGCCGGTGACCACTGTGTTGCCGTGCGCGTCGTTGCTGACGGCCTGGTTGCCGTGCCCGAAGAACCAACCCGACGCCCCGGCGGCATCGGAGCGAAAGTGCTGCGTGCACAGCACGGTCGGCGCTGCACTGGAGGGAGCATCGTCGCCACCAGCATCCGATTCGCCCTGGTCACCCGCGTCCGCATTCGAGTCCCCAGCGCGCGGTGCGCCAGCGTCCGCGCGATCGCCATGGCCCCCGCAGTCGCCTAGCTCGAACTCCCCGACGCCCCGGCATGGGGAGCCATCGGCCCCCTCGGCCTCGGCGTCGTCGGGCAGCTCGGAGTCTGAGTCGTGATCGCCCGTGACGGGCGCGGTCCCCTCGTTCACGGCGAGGTCCGGCGTGCAGGCTGAGCTCACCAAGGTGAAGCCGAGAGCGAGCCGCGCGCCATGGCGGCATGTACGGGGGGAGCGAGTCATGGTCGTTCTCAAGCCAAGAGAGTCGAGCGAGTCGAGTCTCTTCGTAATACGGGCTGCGCCCGCAAGGGAGCGAGCGCACGAGCGCGTTCACTGATCACTATGAAAACGCGAGCGGCGCCGGGTGAGCCGGGCGGTGTTGACCTGGTCACAATTCGACCAAAATCGACATCGTGGCAGGCCATCTCGCAGGTCTTTGGCGACGCCGAGTCGGGTGGCCCCGCCCTGACAACGCTGCCCGCCAAGTGTGGTCGCATGTGTCATTTAAGATGGTCCGAGTATCAGTCGGATAACTGCCATGGTACGCCATGCCCTTCACTTCCAATATTCCGTCGATTCGCTCCGCCGCTCTTGTAAAGCTCCTGACAACCGGCCTGGTCGCCTGCCTGGTCTTGCTCGGCGCCGGTTCTGGTTGTGGTGATGACCCTGTCGCCCCCGGCAGCTCCGTGTCGACCCCTGGTGATGGGGATGGCGACGGTGACGGTGATGGAGACGGCGATGGGGACGGTGATGGAGACGGCGACGGTGATGGAGACGGCGACGGCGACGGCGATGGCGACACCACCGTTGGCGATGGCGACGGCGACACGACCGTTGGCGACGGCGATGGTGATGGCGATGGCGACACCACCGGCAGTTCCAGCAAGCCGCCCAAGGCGGACGCGGGCACGGGCGGCCTGGACCTCGGCAGCCTCTTCCCCTCGAGCCCGACGCCCGACGCAGGCACGCCCGCGCCCTCGGGTCCGAAAGACCCCAGCGCCCCCTGCAAGGACCTGAAGCTGCTCTGCTTCGATCCTTTCGACATGTTCCTCTTCAACCCGAGCGACTGCTTCACCTGCAACGGTGGCAAGGGTTGCATGGGTTGCGCCTTCCCCTTCGCTTACTGAGCCGTCCGAGCGCGTTCGTTCGCGCTGACGCTGTAGCGCCGCCTGTCGCGTTGAAGGTGTAACCGCACCTGTCGCACTGGCGGCGGCCAAGTATCGACCGCCCACGGCCACCACGATGTTCTCTGTGGTCAGGGCCCACGGGACCGCGGCATGAAGCGTTCATGACGCAGGATCCTAACGACTTACTTGGTCGACGATTGCTAGGGCAGCGAATCCTCGGCGCGGCGGCTCTTCTCGGTCTTCGAAGCATCGGCGGCGGTGCTTTCGCTTCTGCCGTGCTCGCCGGGTGCGGGCCCGATGGCGCCGATCCCTCCTTGGGCTCAGACGCGGCTGCGGGACCCAGCTTCGCCCCTGGCGCGGACTCCGTCGCCGTACCGCTCACGTACGTCGATGCCGAAACCGTCGTCATCGGCACCGGCTACGGCGGAGCAGTCGTCGCCAAGCGCCTGGCTGAAAAAGGCGCCTCGGTGCTCATGCTCGAGATGGGGCGTCTTTGGAACCAGCCCGGGCCCGACGGCAAGGTGTTCTGCAGCGTGAATGGTCCGGACGGTCGCGCCATGTGGTTCCGCGACAAGCTCGTGCTCGGCGGTTTGATGCCCCTCGACATCAACGTCCCCGTGTCCCGCCAGGCCGGCATTCTCGATGTCGTGCAGTCGCCCAACATGAACGTGTACTGCGGCCGCGGGGTGGGCGGCGGGTCGCTCGTGAACATGGCGATGCTGGTGACGCCGCCGCGGGACGTGCTCGAGCGCGCGATGCCCAGGGTGAACGCCGCCGCGATGCTGTCGACCTACTATCCGCGCGCGCTCAACATCCTGCGTGGCAACACCGTGCGAAAGGCGTTTTGGGACAGCACGCCCTGGTATCAGTACAGCCGCGTGGCCTACGCTGCCTCCAAGGCAGCGGGCTTCAAGTCCGAATATCTCACCTCGGGCTATGACTACGCGTACATGGAGAAGGAGGCGGCGGGAAAGGCCCCGGCCTCCGCGTTGGCGTCCGAAGCCGGCTTCGGCAACAACTACGGCAAGCAGAGCGTGGACAAGAACTATCTCGCCGACGCGCTCGCTACGGGCCGCGTCACCATCGAGAGCCTGCACATCGTACGGGAGATCAACCGCGAGCCAGACGGCAAGTACGCCGTCTCGGTCAACGTGATCGACGTGGCCGGCAACCTGGTCGAGCGCAAGGAGATCTCGTGCACCCGCCTGTTCTTGTGCGGCGGCAGCATGGGCACGAGCCAGCTTCTGACGCGTGCGCGCGAGACGGGCACGCTCGAAAACCTCAGCGAGTCCATCGGAACCAAGTGGGGCCCCAACAGCGACATCTTCACCATGCGCGGCAATCAGCCCTGGAACCCCACGGGCGACAAGATCGCCACCGTGCCTGCTACCGGCTTCCGCACTGTGGACAAACAGGGCAAGGCCATCTTCTCGATGGACATCCCTTACCCCATCGGCGTCGAGACCTTTATCAGCTTCAACATCGTGATGACGGAGAACCCCGAGGCCGGAAAGTTCGTGTACAACCCCATCACCGACACCGCGGATCTAGTTTGGCAAAAGGGCCAAAACGACCCGGCCGTCACGAGCGCTCGCTTCGTCTTCGACAAGCTGAACGCGACCAACTGGACCAGCTATCACCCGGAGATGTTCCGCGGCAAGGACCTGCTCGATGATACGACCTATCATCCGATCGGCGGCTGCCCGCTCGGCGAGGCCACCGACGACTACGGCCGAGTCGCAGGCTACGACAACCTCTACATCGCGGATGGATCGCTGATTCCGCAGAGCGTGGTCTCGAACCCAGCGCTGACCGTGGCCGCCCTCGCCGAACGCAATATCGAGCGGATCTTGGCCGAGGACTACAAGCTCTAAGCACGCGCTACCATGTGCTCCCGATGAGCGCCTCCGAACTCTCCCTCGCCGACCAGAAAGAGATCCGCTTCCTCACCATGGCGGCGTCGCTCGTGACCCTCGGCATGCTGCAGCTCTTGATCCATTCCGACGCAGAGATGACCGCCAAGTTGCATCGCGCGCTGGGTCCCGCGCCCCATGGCGTCGCAGTCACGACCTACATCCCGCTGTTCGCGACGCTGATTCTGGCTGCCCACGCCGTTCTTCGTACGTCATCTCGTCATCCTCAATCGCCTGAGCCCGCCCAAGATTGGCGGACTCGGAGGGACCGGTCAGTTCCTGAGCTACCTGCGCTACCTCGCCTCGGTAGAGGGGGATTCGCCCATGGTCCGTCGAGCCAAGCGCGTGGGCTTTGTGGCCATCGGGTACTTCGTCGCGCTCGTCAGCTGGTGGGTCCACTGGACCAGCGCCCACCACATCTAGCTTCGGCGGAGCCTGGAGAGCCCCTGTACATCGGCTGATCGCGGCCTGCGCGCCGGTTGTACATGCTCGCGCACCCACCCAGGTAATTCCCGCATGGTTCCACGGCCCGCGCGCGTGGCATGGAACGTGAGTTAGGGCCCACTATGGTCCCGCTCCTCATCCTCTGCGCCGCCCTATTCATGATCACGGTGGAGCGCTTTCGGCCCGCTCGTCACTGGCCTCGCGTCAAGGGCTGGCTCGTGCGGGCCTGGGTCGTGAGCGCGCTGCAGGGTCTGGTCGTGCTCGCGTTCGGTGCATTTCTCGACGACTTCTTGCAGGGCCAGCACCTGTTCGTGCTGGCCCGCTCGGGCGCGCGCCTCTGGCCTTCCCTGATTGGCTACGTCGTCGTGACCTTCGTCTTCTACTGGTGGCACCGGGCCCGCCATCGCTCGGACGTCCTGTGGCGCTACCTGCATCAGTTTCACCACAGCCCGCAACGTCTGGAGGCGATCACCGCATTCTACAAGCATCCCCTCGAGCTCGTGAGCAACAGCATGATCACGAGCCTCGTCTTGTACGTGCTGTGTGGACTCTCGCCTGCGCAAGCGGCGGGAACCCTCGCGCTGTGTGGATTGGGTGAGCTCTTCTATCACTGGAACGTGCGCACGCCGCGTTGGCTGGGTCTCTTCATTCAGCGTCCGGAGATGCATTGCGAACACCACCGTGAAGGCATCCACGCCTGCAACTACGGCGACCTCCCGGTGTGGGATCTGCTGTTCGGCTCCTATACGAACCCGGAGGTCTTCGACGGCCGCTGCGGCTTCGGGGACGACGAGCACCGCCTGCGTGAGCTGTTGCTGGCGCGAAAGGTGGCTTGAGATGAGTCGGCGCGCCTATGGGGCCTTGATGCTCCTCGCTTGCTTGCAGCTCGCGGCCCTCCTGGCCGGCCTGCCGCGCCTGAAGGGCATGGCCATGGCCAGCGTGGCCTCTCCCTTGCCAAGGGTCTTCACAGTGAACGACGGGTTGGAGTCCTTCTCCAGTCACTACGTGCTCGAGCTGCGCGACGCCGATGGCACGATCCGCAGTCTGGAGCTGACCCCTGAGCTCCAGGCACGAATGCGCGGTCCTTACAACCGTCGCAACGCCTACGGCGCGGTGTTCGCGTATGGCCCAGTGCTCGCAACCCAACCCCAAACGCGTGCCATGTTCTCGGCGGTGTCCCGACATGCCTTGTGCGGCGAGGCACCGCTCCTGCGCGAACTCGGCATCGATCTCTCGCGACTGCGCGGACCCCGCACGCTGCACCAGCGGCCGCGCGCGGGCACCCAGACCGCGCTTCCACTCACCCAGGAGATCACATGCCCCTGACGGCGCGCAGGCACTTCGAACTCGCGCGTGGCCTCCTCGGAACCTACGTGGCGCTGCACTTCGCCATGCTTTGGCCGTACTCGGACGAGCTCTTCTCCTCGCGCGGAATGCTCCCCAGTGCGGCGGCGAGCCCACTTTCGATGGCATTCCCCAACCTGCTCACCTGGTTCGACGCGCCGTGGATGGCTCGATTTCTGGTCGGTCTCGGCGCGCTGGCAGGCATCCTTCTGCTCAGCGAACGCAGCGCGCGCCCCGCAGCCCTCGTCGCTTACTACGTCTGGGCGTGCCTGTTCGGACGCAATCCCCTGATCGCCAATCCCAGCCTTCCCTACGTAGGTCTCATGCTCCTGGTCGTGGCATGCGTCGACGTTCGCAGGCTGTCGGAAGCTGGCCCCGGGCGAACCCGCCATCTCCGAGTGCTCTGGGTCGCCATGTGCTTGGGCTATAGCTACAGTGGATTCACCAAGCTGCCGAGTCCCTCCTGGGCCGACGGGCAAGCGCTCCACTACGTACTCGTCAGTCCGCTCGCACGCCCCTCGCACGTGCGTGCACTGCTCCTCACGCTACCCGACGGGCTGCTCCAGGCAGCCAGCTTCGGCACCCTGGCCCTCGAGTTGTGCTTCCTGCCGCTCGCGCTGTTCGAGCGAGCTCGACCGTGGCTGTGGTCTGCCATGCTCGCGCTGCACGTGGCCCTGATCGCCTGCGTGCAGTTCGCAGACCTCAGCATCGCCATGGTCCTCCTGCATGTGTTTGCGTTCGATCCGCGCTGGCTCGCTCGTGGTGACGCCTCGACCCACCACATCTAGCTGCAGCTAGGGCCGCTTTCCGCGTCTGCGCGGGCGGCGGGCTGCGCGCTCAGGGACGATCGAGCTGCCACGGATCGGCGACGCAGATGTCCAGCGAGCCGATGATAGGCAGGGCATCGCAGGCCGGCATGCGCGAGAGGTTGGTCAGCGTCAGGGTCACCGTGGACTCTGGCTGGGAGGTGTCCCGAGTGAAAGAGCCTCCCCCGACACAATAGCGGTCGCCATTCTCCAGCACGAAGGTTCCCGACGTGACCTTGCCGCTGGTGGCGCTGAGCGACGACGTATCGCTGAGAAGGACAAGCTCGGTCGGCGCGAGCACTCGAAAGCGCCCGGGAGCCTGCTGAATCCGACCGACCTCATGATCGAGGACCATTCCGTCGACGCTCCCAGTGACTCTGGAGGACGACACCTTGAGCGTGCCAGTCAACGTCGGTCACGATGGGCTGCCGACTAGTGCCCCGCCTGCCTCACTTCACCCCTGCATACGCGGCGCCGCTCCACCTCACGCATGACGAACACTCGCTCGTCCGATGCCCCGTTAGCGAGCTGCGGACACAGCGCGCTGCGTTGCTCCTCGAGCGCAAGTGCCTCGACAAGATCCCCTCGGGCAGTCAACAGGCGGACCACACTCGCCAGGCTGGTGCTGAGCATCCGTTGCCAGCGGACATTCAGCAAGTCCCTCTGCACGAGCTGGGTGACCAGGCTGCGGCTCTGCTCATAGGAGGCCAGCGCGCCTCCCAGGTTGTCCTGGGCCTCGAGCACGCGGCCCACGTTGTCGAGGCTCACGCACAGGTCCTCTTGCCAGTGAGTGCGCGACGGCTCCTTGGCGCTGAGCTCCGCGCAGATGAAGCCGCTGCGATTGTAGGCGTCCAGCGCGCCCGCAAGGTTGCCCTGGGTCTCGAGCACGCGGCCGACGTTGTCGTGGCTCACGCTGAGGTCGCGCTGCCGCGCCGCATCGGCAGGCTCCTTCTCGGCAAGGTTCGCGCGGATGAACCCTGCCTGGTTGTAAGTCTCGAGGGCGCCGACGAGGTCGCCCTGGCGACACAGCACGCGACCGACGTCGTCCAGGCTGGCGCACAGGTCTTGCTGCCATACCTTGTTGAAGGGCTCCTTCTGAACCAGCTTCATCAAGATTTGCCGACTCTGATCGAAGGACTCCCGAGCCGCCTCGAGTGCGTTCTGCGCGAACAGCACCCGCCCAATGTGGTCGCAGCTGATGCCGAGCAAGCGCTGCCAGACGAGGTTGTCGGGCTCGAGGGTGGTGAGCCGCGTCGCGATGCCGTGGCTCTCTTCGTAGCTCTTGAGCGCGCGTGCGAACTCGCCTTCCGCCTCCTGAACACGTCCCACGTTGAGGAAGCTGACGCCGAAGTCTCCATGCAAGGTGGCGTCCTCGGGGTCGAGCGCGATGAGCCGTACGGTGATGAGGCCACTTCGGTTGTAGGCCTGGAGCGCAGCGCTGAAGTTCCCCTGCGCTTCGAGCACGCGCCCTGTGTCATCGATACTTGCGGCGAGCTCACGCTGCCGCTGGATGTTGAAGGGTGCCTTGGCGGCGAGTTTCGCGCGGATGGCGCGACTCCGCTCGTAGGCATCGAACGCGCGTCCGAGGTCGCCTCTGGTGAAGAGCAGCCCCCCTGCCTTCGCGAGCTTCTTCAGCTCGTTCTCGGTGGACTCGACGACCGTCGAGCTGCTGTCTTTGTATTCCAGCATGCTGCAGCCTAGCGCATTCCCGCACAAGTCACGTCGCGATCAGCATGCGCTACGTGCAATCGTCGGCTCGTCATCCAGTGACACGCCAAGATTGACACCACGCGAAACGCGCCGGTCATGCCTTCGACTGCACGAGGTCGACTGAAAACCAGAGGCCTTCAGAGGCAACCGCGCAAAGCTGCCACATGTGACAGCTGTGCTCGCGCGAAAAGGCCTGGAATCAAGCGAGGATCGTGATGACCTTCAGTGATCATCGTCGTCTTCTCGCTCGCAGATTCCGCCGTGACAGGGGCCGCGATCGCACTTGTGGCCACAGGCTCCGCAGTGCTTGTTGTCCTCCAACAGGTCGACGCATTTGTCGCGGCACGAGCTCAGTCCCGCATCGCAGGGGAGCGACGCGTCAGGATTCGCAGGGGGCTCCGGCGTGGTAGGCACGGACGGCTCGGGCGCAGAAGGCTCCGTTGGAATGGGCACCGATGGCTCCGGCGCGACAGGCTGTGTCGGAGTGGGCACCGCAGGTTGCGGCAAAGTCGACTCCGTAGGCGCACGGACGCCGGCGTCCGCAGATGGATGCCTGCCGGCGTCAGGCACGGGACTCTTGCCCGCGTCGACCTCGGTGACCGCAGCGTCTAGTTCGTGTGCCGTATCGTCGTCAGGCGCGGGCACACAGAAGCCGTGACTGCAGATTTGATCGACCTCGCAGTCTCGCTTCGAGGCGCAGCGCGGCGCCGGGTTCGCGTCGGCCGAGACGTGGCAACCTGCCAACGCCAGCCAACACAGCGCGCCTGGCCGGCATGTTTGCCTCATCGCTCCCTCCCCGTACTGCCAGGTTCGAACGTCCCCCGAACGAGCAAGCCTGCGCCGTGCCAACTCGGGGAGGCCGCCACCTGAACAGGAGCGCGCACGCGGCGCTCGCCCACGTAGCCCCAGACCAACAGCCCTGCGCCCAATACTGCAGTGGCCGCGCTCGCGACGAAGAGTCCGTTGGCAATGCGGGCCCGCTGCTCGGCCTGTTGCAGCACGTCCTGGGCGCGCGCCGCGTCGCGGGAGTCCTGGATGTTCATCGCGGCGTAGGTTCGCTCGTCGTGACGGGCAGACGTGCCCACGGCAATGCCCGCCGAAAGGAGCGCGCCTGCGATGCCGACACTGGCCCAACCCATGGCGCGACGGGCATCGAGGTCCGTACGACGGGGCTGGGCGGGAGGAGTGGCCGTAACGACGGGTGCGGCAGGGCGTCGAACCGGCGCGGATCCATAGAGCCCAGACACCAGCGAGCTCACGACTGCGGTGATTTCTGGCTCGGCCAGAGCTGCAGTCTCGGCCTGACGGGTCCGCATCGTGGGCGCGTCCGGACCATCCTGGGCCGACAACGTGATGCGATGGGCGCCCGAAGGGAGCCGCACGAGCTGACGAACGAGCAGCCACTCCGACGCTCCCGCCGCTGGCTCGCGCACGTCCGGTGCCAGGGTGTGCGCGATGCGGCCGACGCAGTCCGCGAGTTGGTCAGCCTCGCAGCCGGCCATCTCCGCGATCTCGGAGAATGACGTGGGCGAAAACTCCACCTCGAACGGGCCCTGCGAAGCAAGTGACCTTTCGAGCGCATCGTCCACGACGCGCGCAATCGCCACACCGGGGTCGCCTTGATCGTCTCGCATGACAATCAACGGACATGTTCCTTCGGCCCGGCCACGCGAGGCGCCCCCAAGCAGCAGCAACGCGAAGATCGCGAGCGCGACCCAGGGGCACGCACTATTTCCCATCCTGCCGCGCTGTCCGAGCCAAGGATGCATCCTGCCACCCCTCATTTTCGGTGAGCCCGAAGGTCTCCGGTGCGTGTCGTAGTGCAGGACACGTGCCGTAGTTCCCCGAACGGGACGCCGAGGCGGTGGCGATCACTTCACCATGCGGAAGCTCGGATGCAGCAACCACTGCCGGAGCGCGCCCGGCGAGAGGTACACGTGGCGACAGGAGTCTCCGCTCGATGAGCGAGATTCCGACGCGAAGACACCGGGCCCCTGGAGAAGAGATTCAGCGTGTCGGCGTGCGCCAGGATCGCCCCCGAGGTCCACCACACCGTCCCAGCGTTCCGCGACGGCGCAACACAGCTCGGCCAGGATTCGATGGTCCTGTTCCGCGTTGCAAGCGGCCGAGAACGTGAGCTCGTCGGATGGGCGAAAGCCGAACCCGCGCTCGACCTCCGCGAGCTGCTCCGCCAGCTCCGTGGGCAACAGGTACGGCTCGAAGCCATGGGTCCACGTGAAGGGTTGGCCGCCATCACCGGCGAGGAAGCTTCCCCCAATCGGACGCGTGTCGGTGACCCAGAAGTCACGTCCCCGGACCGCGGAGGAGATGTCGCCCACGTCGGCCTCGAGACGAACCAGCTCTTCCGAAGACAGCGGACGCTCGAACAAGACGGAGGCAATCGGACCCATGGGCGAATTGTACAAGGAGCGAGAGCGAACCGACGTGGAACCTCGACGCTGGTTGGTGAATTACGGTGGGCGAAGGGACGCTGTCACTCGAGTCCTACCCGAACGGGTAGCCACGCGACGCCGCATCTCGCCGTGACTGTGTAGTGCAAGGCGCATCTCGGTTGCAGCGCGCATCCGCAGCGCGCCGAGCCTGTAGTGCAAGGCACGACCGTCGTTGCGTCCGCGCGCGCTCGAGGAATTTAACGTGGACACTCCGAACCTCCTTCGAGACGATCGAATCCGTCACCGCTTGGAACCAGGGGGAAGGTTCACCATGGATCGTGCTGGGCGCGCCGGATGGCTTGCGCGCGCGTTGCTTTGTTTGCTCATCGGTGTCTCGGGAATCGGCTGTCACGGGTATCGCGACGTCAACCTGCATGGAGACGCGCACCGTCCGATCGGATGGACGTACTTCCCCAACCTGCGCCTGAACGTGGCCCCGCCCGAGGGCAAGTTCTTGCAGAGCGCCGAGACCACGCTGCAGGAGCTGCGAAGCTGGGTGCAGGACGCCCAGGACGCATCCCATCCGGTTCAGCTGAAGTTCTCCTCGAACGTGGAGCGCAAGCGCAATCCCTACACCTTCACGGGCTGCGTGCTCACCTTGGGTGTCGTGCCTGCCACGGCGAAGTGGACGGCTCGCAGCGAGTTGGTCGTCGTGGCCTACGGCGAGCAAGTGCATGCCCATACGGTCACCGAGCACGTGCGCGAGACCGTGGTGGCGCTCGGCGCCTGGATCGGGCTAGGCGGAGGCGGCGACACCGACGCCCGCGACGTGATGGAGCGCCATCTGTTCGACCGCAGCATGGCGGCGCATCGGACCGCGCTCTTCGACACCCTGCACAAGCACGGGCAGGAGTATCTGGCATTCGTCAACGACGGCGGGGCCGAAGCCAATCGACGCTTCGTGCAGACGCACAGGAGCTCCCTGTTCCGTGAGCTCGCCGAGCAGCGTGCCGGCGAGGCTCCAGCGAACACGCAGGCCGCCTCTGCGCCAGAGACGAGCTCGTCAGCTGTGCCCGCCACGGAGAGCACGCCTGTTGTCCCCACGACGGAGACGAGCACACCTACCACGCCCATCGAGTCGAACACGCCTGCCGCTCCCGCGACGGAGGCCATGTGAATACACTCGTGCGAAAGAGAGGGCTGTGTTTGCTGCGCTGGAGCGTCTGGCTAACTTGCTGGTTCATGCTGAGCCTGAGCGGCACGGCGATGGCGCAAAACGGAACCGTCACCGCGCGCTTTCAAGGCAGTCCGCAGCGTGATGGCTATGGATGGGCGACCGTCACGGTGCGCTATGCGTTCCTGGCGTGTCCGGGCGATCCCAACGTGCAGCTGGCCTTGGGCCTGGACAAGTCTTCGCTCTCCACCGACACGCAGTATTGGTACAAGGGAAAGCTCTATCAGCTAGGCTCGCCGCCGCTCCCGCTCTCGGTCAAAAGGCCTTCGTTCATCGACACGCGGGTCGTGGCGAGCATCCATCGCGCCGGACAGATCGTGGGCAACGTGAACCGAGAGGTAGGGGCCACCTTGGGCATGGGTTGCTTCAACGGCGAGCTCAGCGACGTCATGAGGTTCCCGCCAGACGTCAAGGATCGCAACGAGTTCCTGCGCAGCATGGGCCTGAATGAACCCACTCCGGGTCTCGAGTCCCTGCGCAACGACGACATCGAGTCCATCATCGAGCGCGACCTGGCCGAGCAGGAGCGTTTGAAGCGCGAGGCCGAAGCCGCGGCGGCCAAGGCGGCCAAGGAAAAAGCAGATCAGGAGAAGGCGGCGGCCGAACAGGCCGAGCGCGAGAAGAAGGAAGCCGAAGAGCGCGCACAGAAAGAAGCCGAAGAGCGCGAGAAGCGCGAGCGTGACGCGGCGGCCGCAGGCGCGGCGGGAGAAGGTGCCGGAGGCGGAGGCGGCGGAGGCACGACATCCGATGTGCCCGGTGGCTCCAGCGCGGGACTCACCGATGACAGCGGCGGCAGCTCTGGCAGCGGAAGCAACGGCGACGTTCCCATCGAGTCGACCCCCGAGTACCAACGCGAGCGCTGGGAACGCTTGCAGCAAGAACAGCGCGAAGCGGAACGCGAGGCCGAGCAAGCCGAGCGTGATCGCTCACTCCAGGCGCAGATCGAGGCCCAGCAAGCACGTGAGGCCCGTGCCGAGGCCATCGGCAACGCGGCGGCCGACGCGATTACCTCGTTCGGAGCCATGATCGTCGCTGCCAACCAACAGCGAGAGCTGGAAGAGCAGCGACGCTGGGAGCGCGAGCAGCGCGAGCGAGAGGAACGCGAGCGGGAGCTGGCGGACCGCTGGGAGCAGGCCAAGGCAAGCCCCGACTTCGAGGGCTTCTGCACGCCTTCACTCGACGCCGCCGACGGACAGCTCGGCGTGGGCGACACCTTCACGGGATGGCACACCTTCACGGACTGTTTGACGCAAGAGCTTCCGCGGACTCCGAGAGATCACCTGCGCTTCAACGTGATCGAGCCAGGCATGGTGCAAATCGACGTGTTCGGTCGGGTCAGCCGCGTTGAACTCGTGTCGCCGCTCGGCGAGATCATAGTGGCCGAGCGGATGCAGAACGCGGACGCCTCCTTACGCATCCGCCGCCCCGTGGTGACTGGTCCCCACATGCTGGTGGTGGTCGGCGTCGAAGACTTGGAGGACGAGTACCGAGTGGTCGCCCAGGTCGCACCTCCAGCGAAGCCGCGCGCCTGCATACGGGGCAGCTGCGGCCCGCGTTGGCTCGAGACCGGACCCGAGTTCGGTATCCAGCTCAACGGGCTCTACGGCTCGACCCAGCTGGACGCCCAGCCGAACGTGCCCGACAACCTCACGGTGCCCTTCAAGCCCTTCGAGCCGCACTATTTGCCTGCCCTTCAGCTTGCGCGCCGCAATCCCAAGGGTAGCTGGGGCGGACGCCTGGGATTCGCGACGAGCACGCTGGACGCGCTTCAAGCGGACTCCTACCTGCTGCGCCTGAGCTCTCGCCTGACCGAATCCGAGATCCGCCGCAGCTTGCTGCGCATGGGCATGTTCCGCGATGTGACCGTCTACAGCTTCGAGTTCGCCGACATGCACCTCTCCACATACGTCGAGGGAGCGCTCTACATGCAGACGCTGCTCTTCGGCGGCAAGGGCGTCGATGCCGACGGCGAGGAGCACCGGCAGCGCATGCGCTTCGCGATGTTCACGCCGGCGCTCGGCGTGGGCGCAGACGTGGCCTTGCTCGACGGCCTGATGCTCGGTTTCTACGTGGGCGGCGCGCTCAACGTGGTGGGCACGGGCAAGTACATCGGCCAGGGCGGAACCCAGCGCAGCGAGGACAGCGACATGCGTCCCCAGCTCTTCATGAACACCGAGATTCGCACCACCTTATCCTACAAGTTTGGCCAAGGTTACCGTGACCCGCTCACTGAAGACTGAACCGCGGAGCGTCCTCGTGCATTCATCCGTCGCACTTCGTTCGAAGCTAAGGCTGTCACTGCTCGCGTGGTGGCTGCTCACCAGCGCGGGCTGCCCCGAGAGCTCGGGCTCCCCCGAGTACGAGTGCAGCGGCGCACAGGAGCTTTCGTTGTCCTGGACCAGCGCAGGATCCAGCTACTGCAACACCGGCTCACTCCTGCCGAACGCGATCCAGGTCGACAGCGACGGCGGTCTCTCCGCGACCGGCTGCAGCTTTCCCGAAGGCAGCCGTCTGAGCGAGGCCTGCCAGCTCGTCATCCCCGCGATCGGTGGGGGCGCCCAGTGTTCGAGCAGCAGCAGCTACGGCTACGGATCCGTCAAGTTCTCCCTCTACGCAGAGGGGCTGGGCCCGCAGCTCTCCGGGAACGAACCGATCGCCGACAACCAGGCGACCGTGCACATCGCGACGGGGGATGGCTGCTCGGCGCCCTATCGGGTGAGCGTCTCGCGTCAGATCCGAAGTCCCCAAACGTCCTGTGAGTTCGTTTGCGTGAACTACGGGGACTGCGTCGACAACGACGTCGTGTGCGACGGAAACCCCGACTGCGCAGATGGTTCGGACGAGAGCGACTGCCCGGACAGCTGTGGGGACGCCAGCCTGGGATACCAGTGCAGCGATGACACCTGCGCTACGCGCTGCGACGGTTCCTACGAGTGCGCCGACGGTAGCGACGAAGATGGCTGTGAGAGCAATCAGGTCTGCGAGTTCAGCTGCGGCAACGGTGAGTGCGTTTTCCTCTCGCAACAATGTGACGGCTACACCGATTGCGCGACTGGCGCCGACGAGCGCAACTGCAACTCATCCTGCTCCACCCACCTGATCTGTGACGGCAGATGCGTGCCTCCGAGCTGGATGTGCGACGGCGTGTACCAGTGCAGCGACCGCGCCGACGAGCGCACCTGCAACGGCTGCAGCTTGAGCGAGATCGACTGTGGTGATGGCACCTGTCTGGACGACCGCTACCTGTGCAACGGCATCCGGGAGTGCGGCACGGGCGCCGACGAACAGGACTGCGCGTGTTCGGCCGGCCGCTTCGAGTGCTCGGGCAAGCCCTGCCAACCAGCGGCCAAGCGCTGCGATGGCATCAGCGACTGCGCGGGCGAGGACGAGGTCGACTGCCGCTGCCCCACCAACACCTTCGACTGCGTCGACGCCTGCGTGCCACGGAGCTTCCGTTGCAACGGCTTCGTGGACTGCAACAACGGAGCGGACGAGAGCAATTGCCCGTAAGGCGAGCGTCCTACGGCCGCGCATGCGCGGGCGCTCTGTGGTACATTGCGCGGCAATCCTTTGCCAGGCCAACGCAAGTTCCAAGCCCCACGCGGTGGGACCGTCGTGCTCCTCGTGGTCGGACTCGCCATCGCCAAGCTGTATGTGCTGCGCTACGGCTCGCCCCTCTGGGCCCTGGTTGACGAACCCGGTGAACGGTTCAGCGAAGCCGATGACGCTGCTGGTGAGGTCCTCGAGAACCCGCTCGAAGTGGAAGCGCTCATCCACGAGAAACCTCTCGAGCACTGGCTCGGATCCATCGAAGATTCCCTGCGGCGTTGCCGTCCCGATGTCCTTAGGCGCGCCCAATTGCGGCCGCCAGCCACCACGGAGGCGCTCGAGCAGCTCGCGGGCGAACTCGGGCACCCGCTTCCTCCCGAGCTACTGACCTTGCTGCGCTGGCACGACGGACAGCAAGGGCGCAACTCCCTGGCGGGCTCCGACTACGATTATCTCGATAGCCTGCTGCTCGGCACAGCCGACATCGCTGCGACCCTGCAACGGCTGAGGGGACTGCCCAAGTACGAACGGACGCCCCTGGTGCCCATCATGAAGAGCGTCGAGCACTCCTACTTCATCGCGATGGACTCCGTAGATCCGGGGGTACAGTGCGAGGTGTCCCTGGATCGCGATGCCGGCAAGGATCCGTGTCTCGTGGACAGCTTGCAGCAGCGCTTCGGCGTGTTGGCCCTGGACCTGGCCAAGAGCTGCTCGCCGTAGAGCGACCGCTCGTCACTTCGCAGGGCACGTGCCGCCCGGGCAGTATCCTTCTCCGGCCCGCACGAAGCCGTCGGCATCGGGCAAGAGCTTGCGGTAGATGATGAGCACGTGCGTAAAGGCGGCCGTCGGAGTCATCTCCATGCAGTACACGCCACTGCCGTGGTCGAGGGGTGTGCTAGCCAGGAGCTTGGCGGCCTCGCCGCCGATGGCGCAGGCAGACATGGTGCCCCAGAATCTCGAGGCGGAGTGCGTTGGGCCGGCGCTCGAAAAGCGTCATGTCGGGTGAGATGGCGTAACGCTGCCCGGCACTCATCGGTGTGTCTAGCTTCTTCCAGCTCGTACTCCACACCGAGCCTTCGCCCGTGTCGATGCCGGACGCCCGCGCGGCGGGCACGGTGCAGATCGCCGAGTTTGTCAGTGTTCTGCTTCGAAGGTGTAAGTGCAGAGGCCGTTCTCGCAGGTCACCTTGCCGCTCCCGCATGCGGGAATCCGCCCCATCAACGTGCAGCCATTGGGGCACTTGAACTGCGACTCCCACCTTTCCTCGAACGCACGGTTAATGGCGGCTTCGTCTGCTCCGTTCATGCAACTGCAGCACCCGTTGTGTACGAACACGCAGTCGTCGTCCTTGCTACACCCGCGATACTTCAGCATGCCGCGCTCCGACAAGGGGCGATCGTTCGGGCGGAACTCCGGCTCGTTGTTGCAGGCGGAGCAGGCTGCCGAGGCGAGCACGAGCATGGCCAGAGCGAGAAGGCGTCGAGTCATGAAGCGCCCAGCGTAGTGCCTCTCGCGTCCCAAATCACCCGGCGCCACCCTGGCCGCGCGCTACAACAGGACCTGCCCCACGGCTTACCTCGCCAGGACCACCTTCCATGCGCACCCTCGTCCGCTCGTTTAGCATCCTCCTCAGCCTGTCCTTCGTCCTACCTGCTCTGGCTGCTCCCCCCAGCAACACAGCAGTGCTCAAGCCCGTCACGGACCTGGTGTTCAAGGTGCGTACTCAAAAGGATCTGAGCGCGCTCAAGAACTTCGACAGCGAGCAGCAAGCTCGCTTCGTGCTCGAAGGCGCCTACGACGGGATGACCGACGCGCAGCGCAAGGAATTCAGCTCCCTGTTCCAGACCATCTTCGCCAAGATCGCTTTCCCCAGGGTGCGCGAGAATCTCAAGGACCTGCTGTCCGCCAGCTACGCCAAGCCCGTGGTCAAGGGCGACCGTGCGAGTGTCGACTCCACGCTGACCCTCGCCCATCCCATGAAAAACGAGGAGCTCAAGCTCCGATACGTGTTGACCAAGGACAAGACGGGCTGGAAGGTCCTGGATGTCCTGGTGCTGGGCAACTCCATGCTGGTCGACGTGCGCGACAACCAGGTGCGCCCGCTGCTCCAGGAGAAGGGTGTAGAAGGAATGCTCCAGGCCATGCGCGACAAGAATGCGGAGCTCGCGAAGGTCATCCTCAAGTGACCCGTCCGGAATCATGCCCAGGAGGCAGCCATGGCTACGACTCAAGAAGAGAAGGGTGAGATGTTCCGCAAGCTGCACGAGGGCCCCCCCTTCGTGATCGCCAATGCGTGGGACGGCGGCTCGGCGCGCGTGCTGGCCGCGGTCGGCTTCCAGGCCCTCGCCACGTCGAGCGGGGCATCGGCCGCCACACTCGGAAAGCGCGACGGCGAGCTCACGCGCGACGAAGCACTCGCCCACGTTGCGCTCATCGCGCGTTCGACCGATCTCCCGGTGGCCGGGGATCTGGAGAATGGCTTCGGAGTGGCTCCAAGCGACGTCATGGAGACCATCCGCCTCGCCAGCGACGCTGGCCTGGTCGGCGGATCCATCGAAGACGCCACCGGCAATCCGGAACATCCCATCCATGAATTCGATCTCGCCGTGGAGCGCATCGAGGCCGCCGTGCAGACCGTGCGCACGCTTTCGGTGCCGTTCGTGCTCACGGCCCGCTGCGAGAACTTCCTGCGCGGTCGCTTGGACCTGGCGGACACCATCAAGCGGCTGCAAGCCTACTCCCGAGCCGGCGCCGACGTGCTGTTCGCACCCGGGCTGCCAGATCTGGATGCGGTGCGCGCGGTGTGTTCTGCCGTGGACAAGCCCGTCAACTTCATGGTCGCCATTCGCGGCAAGTCGTTCTCGGTGCGCGAGCTGGCAGACGCAGGCGTGCAGCGCATCAGCCTGGCAGGGTCGCTCTACCGTGCGGCGCTGGCGAGTGTGCGCGAAGCCGCCCTGGAGGTCATGCGGGACGGAACCTTCGGCTATCTCGAGCGCAGCTGAGAGTTCTAGCGCTGCGTCGGCGCCCTCTGTTCGAAGGCGGCGATGGCGTCCACGAACGCGGACGGCACGGGCACGGGGTTCCGCGACTCGAGCGAGGCGGTCACGTACACCAGACTGCCGATCACCAGCAGCTCTTCGCCTCGATATACCGCGAGCTCCGCGGTCAGGCTCGTGCGCCCGATCCGTGCCACGCGCACCGCGACCTGAAGCTCGTCGTCATAGCGCGCCGATGCACGGAAGGTCGCGTTGGCACTGACCGCGAACAGGTCGCAGCCTGCCGTGCTGAGACCGCCCGGGTAGGCGTAGCCAATGGCCCGCATGTACTCGCTGAACGCGACGTCGAAGTACATGAAGTAGTTCGGGTTGAACACGATGCCTTGCGGATCGAGCTCCGCCCAGCGCACGCGCAGCGGGTGGAAGAAGACAAACTGCGAGCGACGAATGAGCTCGTCCTCTCGAGATGCTTTGGGTGGGATCGAGCCGGTGTCTTCCATGGGCGAGGAATATGCCACCAGATCCCGCGACGCGCCGGCGCCTAGCGCGCGCCAGTGGAGCGTTCGCGCTCTCCCAGAGCCGAGCAGAACGCCAATACGATAGCCGTGAGGAGCGAGAGCCCCGCCCCCCAGCTCGCGCGCACAACACGCACGGCCCCCGGAACATCGGACACGGGTCCACCGTGCTCCGGAGTGAGCTCGGCAATGTGCGCCGCGTAGTACCAAAACGAAGTCGCCGCGAAGAGCGCGACCAGCGCCAGGAAGATCATCACGCGCGGAGCGGCCCGGGCACGCGGGCGCATGCTCCTCGAGCTCGACGAGTCGTGCAGTGCCTTGCGCATCAAGTAGAAGATGGGCCCGAGTACGGCTCCGGCGAATCCCCAGGCCGCGCTCAGGAAGATGTCGTTGTGGGAATGCCCACCTCCCGCCACCCCCATCGCGGCCCCGATCCACAGGCTGCCTGCGAAGAAGCCTGCGGGAACGGATAGGACGAAGTACAAGAATGTCCAAAGCATGGAGCAGAAATCTACAGGAGTAAGGTGAGCCTTGCGACCTTGCTGCGTAAGGGGTCCAGGTACGGCGCACCCCGCTTTCTCGGCCTGGGGAATGCGCCGGTTCCTTCGGGTCGTTCCGTAGTCCGGATGCGACATTGGGTTTGGCTTGCGATGGCCGGCATGACGCTCGGCTGTGGAGACGACAAGGGTGCAAAGCGCGCCCCCGATAGTTCGAACGACGCGCCCCCTCCGGCCTGCGACGAGATGGAATGCTCGAACGTGCTCTGGGTGAAGGTGACGTCCGACGCGGGGTGGGATCCTGGCGGCAATTCCCTGATGCTCATGGTCGACGGTGAGCCAGTCCAATGCGTCCTGGACGACACCCCTTCCGAGGTGGCCTTGCGGCGGTACGATGCCACGTGCGTCCCCGCAGAGACCCAGGACGGCCGCATCGACGTCTTTGCTTCGCAAGTCTACGCCTGCGCGCCGAGCACCGATGGCGGCGTCTCCGATTGCGGGGAAACTCCCGCCCACTTCGACTTGCAGGTCCTCGTGCAGGGGACGCCTCGCATGCTCGATATGACCCTCGAGAGCGCCGGTGAGATCATCTTCTCGGGCAGCTACGCTCCCCAATACGCACCGCCCTCCGGCGACTGGGGGTGCCTGCGCTTCTGCCTCTACGGGCGCATCGAGGCATCCTTCTAGCGAACGCCAGCGCGAACCTCACCGTGCGGGCGGGCACATCGCCCCGGGGTCGTCTGCGCATCCGCCGTAGCAGACCCACTCCTTGGTCGTGGTATCGCACAGGCACTTCTCGGCGTTGCAGGCGTAGTTGCAGGCAGCGTCCTGGCACTTGAAGGTGCAGCCGAGCGGCGCGGGCTCCACGCAGCCCGCCTCGGCGCAGAGATTGGCGCAGCAGTCGAGTCGTTCACAGCCGGATGCGCAGATGGCGCCGCGCACGCAGATCATGCTGCTGCCACAGACGTCCTCCACGCACTGGGTGGGCGGACCGCATTCACAGGTCAAGCATCCGTTGCGACTCAGGTAGGTCCAGCCCGGCTTGCAGGCAACGCACGCAGAGTGCGCGGGACACATGGTGCACTCCCCGTCGGTGCACAGCGCGCTTTCTCCACAATCGGTGTCGTCTTTGCAACGGTCACCCTGAGGCTGGCCCGCATCCACCTCGTCCGGCACCATCATTTGTCCGTCGAGCGCGGGCTTGCCAGCCCCAGCATCGTCCGCCGAGAGCAGCTCACGCGTGGGGCTGACGCAGGAGAACGCGAGAGGAAAGAACAGCAGTCCGAGCGGCCTCGACCAAGCACGTGCGATTGAACTCATGGTTGCACCGCGGCATCGAGTCGAAGCCCCACGAAGGGCCCGTGCAGGGAGCTCACCAACTCGCCAAACGAGCGCGCACTCGGGCCATGGGCCAATCCCCCCACGGCCGATAACTCGAAGGCCACGGATGCCGCGCTGACGCGCGCCGAGATCACGAGGCTGCCGGACGCCACGGGAGCCTCGTAGCCCTTCCCCACCACATGCTCCACGTTTCCTCGCCCCGAAAGTTGCCCCTGGCCCACGCCGAGCTCGAGGCTCGCACAGGACTGCAGCACGGACTTGCCAACGCAGGCAACTGTCACCCCCGCATTTGCGGTGAACATACGCGCCCGGATCTCTCCGCCCGTGGTCTGCGTGGCGCCCTGCGCGAACGAGCCGCCCAGTGAAATGGGACCGAGACCAAAGCGAACCTGCCCTCCGAAGAGCAGCGTGTCCTCGAGCGTGAAGAACACCAAGTGTCCCCCTGCGCCGATCTCGAACCAACGTGAAAATTCCGTGCGCTGCCAGAGCGCACGCCGAAACGCACGGCGACGGCTCACAGTGGGCTCGGTGACCCACGCCTTCTCCCTTTCGCGCTGCGCGGAGTTGGCGTCCGTCTTGGGCTCCTGCGTCGACTCGGTGGGAGCCGTGGGCGCCTCGGACTGGGAATCTTGTCTCTCGCCTGCCCCGCCCGGAATCAACTCTGCCCATAACAATGCCAGCGTTCGTGCCCGGATCTCGTCGGGTATGTCCGTCAGATGTGCGCGGGCGCTGCCGACGACCTCGCCTTCGCGCGTACTGACCTGGAGCTCCGTGGGCACCTCGGGTGAGCAGGCAAAGGTCGCCGTGAATCGATAGTCGGCTGCGCGCGCAGGCAGCTCGACCTCGAGCGCACTCTCGATGGCAGCGCGCTCCCAGCCATGGTCACAGCCGCGCAGCTCGAGCCCTACGAACGAAGCCCTGGCTCGATCGGCCGTGAACAACGCCAACGCAAGCACACCCAAGGAACGCGAGAGCCTCAAGGGGCCTCACTCAAGACGAACGTCATCTGGCCGCGAAAGCGCCCACGTGGATAGCGCTCGAGATAGGCACGTGCGGCGCGCAATGCCTCGTCGCGCATGCCGCGGCGCTGCTCGGCCTCCACCAAGCGCACGAGGGCGTGCTCGGCCAAGGGAGCGTTGGGCACGTCTGCGACCAAGCGAAAATGGGCGGCGGCCAGATCGGGTCGGTCCAGGGCGTCGAGCTCGAGCTTGCCAAGGGTGAACGCCGCGAGTTGAGCCTGCGGGCCCGCGGGTTCTCGCCGCAAGAGCTCGCGCAGCCCGTCCGCCGCGCGCGCGGGGTCGCCGGCTCGACGCGCCGCATCGGACTGGCGCCACAGAATCCTCGCCGGCGGGGTCGACAACCACGCCGGTGGCCCGAGCGCCGCGCGTGCTCACGGCGCGCGCTTGGGGCGCGTGTGATCGACGCGATGCCAGCGCGGGTGAAATCTGCTCCTCCCCGTGTTCGTCCGCGTACCCGTCAGACGTGGTCGAACGCGTGCGCGCTACAACCTCATCCGCAACCACGGACGCTGCAGACACGGGCTCCACATTCACGGCCGCTGCTGTCTCGACCTCGGGGCTCTGCACCAGGATGCTCTTGCCCGCCGACAGGCGCACCACGCGCTCCGGCACGCGCTCGCCGCGCACGAGCACCACGCCACGCTCCACGTGCACCCGCACCTGATCTGCCTCGCGATCGACGCTGAACTTGGTGCCCAACACCTGCACCGTGAGCAACCCCGCTTCGATGGACCAGCGCCGCTTACCGTGGGGCCGCACATCGAAGGTCACCTTGCCGCGTCGCAGCACCGTCACGAGCTCGGCGCCATCGTTCCGCACCACCTCGAGCTGCGCACCGGCAGCAAAGGTCAGCTCCGAGCCATCGTCCAGCGCATAGCGCACAGCGCTCGCAGCCTCTCCCAGACTCACCGGCAAGCGGCCTGCTTCGGCCAGCCCCAGCGGCGCTTCCTTGTCACGTCCGAGCCACGCACCGAAGGCCAGCACGACGCAGAGCGCGGCCGCCGCCACGGCCCAGCCCACGCGCAGCCCGCGCGCGGGAGCCTTGCGCTCTTCACGCAGCGATCGCCACACGCGACTGACGGCCAGCTCATCGAGCGCTGGCTTGAGACGTCCCACGAGACGAGGTGGCTCTTGCTGCTCAGCCATCGCGCTCTCCTTTGCGCACAGTGCGCGCCAGGTACGTGTCGGCCTTGTCCAGACGGCGCTTCACTGCAGCCAGGGAGCAGCCACAGGCCGTGGCCACCTCCTCGAGCGAACAGCCCACGGCGTGCCGCAGGAGCCAGGCCGTGCGCTCCTCTTGCTTGACGCCCGCCAGCGCCCGCTCCACCAGCGCGAGCTCGGCGCGCTCGTCGGCGCCCAGGTCATCCATGGCACAGGCGGCCAGGTCCTCCGCGTCGTTCTTGCGACCGAGGCCCACCAGCTTGCGCAGCGGGTTCCAACGCAGACGCCTGTGCACGCGGCTGAGGGCGATCTGCACCAACCAACCACGCACTGCCTGGGGATCTCGGAGCTGGCCAAGCCGCTGAAACGCCAGAATGAAAGTCTCCTGCACGACATCTTCCGTTTCGGCACGGTGCCGCAGGAGCCTGAGCGCCGTACCGGCCACCAGCTCGACGTGCCGACGGTAGAACGCCTCCTCGGCCCAGCGATCTCCTGCGATGACGCGTGCCACGAGCTCGGCCTCGCTGAGCCCCGGGGCGAGCCTCAACACGCCGGCCCCCGTGTCCTTGACGACGCGGGGGTCCTGAAGAGGCTCGACCAGGCTCGTTTGCAACGTTCGTTTGTCCACCGGAGCCCAAGCGCGTGCGCGAGAAGAGGGGGTGACCCTACTGTGGATCGAACCGGTTCGGCGCCGAAACGGCTCGCCCAAAGTGCACTACTGCAGCTTTTGCATGACACCGCACTTTTGCGCGACCAGATCATCGCAGGCGTCACCCGAAAGCCCCTGGGCCTTGCACACTCCCAACACCTCGTTCACGCAGGCGACCGCGGGGTCGTAAGGGGCGGTCATGACGTCACATTTCTGGCTCACCAGCAGCTTGCAGTCCGCATCCGAAAGCGCCGCTTGCTTGCAGTAGTCGAGCACGCTGGTGCTGCAGTCTGGGGGCGGAGAGGGGTTCGCCAGGGCGCACTTCTGGCCAATCAATTCCTTGCAGTCCTTGTCGGGCAGCGCCTGCTCGCGGCAGACCTGGCGCACGGCATCCACGCAGCCGTTGTCCACGGGCTCCACCTCGAGGGTGACGCAGGCCTTCACCAGCAGGTCCTGGCACTCGCTGTCGCCCATCTGGTTCTTGGTGCAGGTCTCCAAGACGTGGCTCGTACAGATCGCCGCGCCATTCGCCGGTTTGCCCTCCCCCCCTTCGCCCTTGCACGGGGGAGCCTCGTTCGCACAGAGCTCCGCGATCAGCTCCATGCACTCCTCGGGCGCCAAAGCCTGACACTTCTGCAGGGCTTCCTTGGTGCACTCGTCAGCCTGACCGCAGGAAGGCGTGGGTGAAGATGGCGGCAAGTACACGCTGCAGGCCTTCTCGTCCTTCCCGGCCGCGATGCAATCCATGTACCCGAAATACGGCCCCGCATCCTGGGGTACCGGGGTTCCCGCATCGGCCGCCGGATTCGCCGCCTGGTCAATGGAATCCGCGCCCTCACGCTTCAGGTCATCGAGCGGACACCCTGCCAGGGTGAACAACCAGCCCAACATCAAGGCTCTCTTGGAATCGAGTCGCATAAGTCCTCTCTGCCGCACGGCCCATGGTGTCCACTGCAAGGAGCACCGTAGCGGTCAGGAAGAGGGAGCCAGGCTCGGCCGTGAAACGGCTCGCAAAAAAATACGGGGGGCCTTGGCTCGAGATCGTCGCCGGCTTGGAACGAGCGGCCAAAACCTTGGGAGCGAGGCGCCGGGGCCAGTACCTGGACGTGGGCGGGAACGTGGACGCGCCCGTGATGGTGGCCGCGCTCGTGAGCTTGGAACGACGCCGGGACCGTGATCAACCGCCCGTGAGCGAGTGAGCGTCGGGCCGCATCGATTACCCTCACGATTGGTTCCGACTCACGAGCCCGGCCACCATCACTGGAGCGCCAACGGCCGGTGCCACGCTTACGAACACGTTCAGGACTGGCGTACTGCGATGACAACCTTGATCGGTTGGTTGACCTCACTACGGCGTCGGCGTGGGAATCGTCTGCGGCGTCAGGTCTTCCACGAAGGGCACGTCGAAGCACGCTTCATCCGATGAGCTGCCCGTGGTCTCTTCCACGAGCATGGCCGTGAGGGTCCCGCTGCCACCTGGATCCATGGTGTCGAACAGGTCCTTCTTCTCGTGGAGATCCCACTTGGCCTCCACGAACGACTTGCTCTGCGGATCATAGCGGCCGGTCATCTCGCCCTTGGCGAAGATGCGCTCCCAACCGCCCAGTTGATTCGCACTGGCGCTCAAATAGATGAGCCGCAGCTCAAAGTCGATCACGCCCGTGGTACAGTCGACATTGCCCTTCAGCTCGAAGGTGTGGCCGTAGGAAGAAACGCCCTGCTTGAAGGTCTCGGTGCCGGGTATGCGGAAGCACCCCCCGCCCACGGTGTAGAACTCGCCGTCGCCGCTGCGCCGGAGCTCGAACTCAATCTCGAACATCGGGTGGTCGACCATGCCCGGCGTGAGCCCGCCGAAGCTGGAGGCGCGCGAGCGATACATCCCCGCAAAAACTCCCTTATAGGTCCCGGCCACGCAGCGCGGCAAGGTGGTCTCGGCGACCTGACACGCTTCGCACTCGCCGAACGATCCGTCGGCACAGGTGCGCTCTCCGTACTCGGTGTCCGAGCACTCGCAAACTTCGTGGTCGCCCTCTTCGCACTCGGCTTCACCGGCGTCGCCTTGAGCGTTGTTCGCATCGTCATCTTCGTCCGAACCCGCGTCGTCGCCTTCGTCGTCGCACCCCGGCTTGCCAGGGTCGGGACAGCGGTAACCCGTAGACATGGGCTTGGCAGTACAGCCGGTCGCGAGCAGGCTCGCCCACATGAGGTGTGAAAGTCGAAGCATGCCCGTGAGTGGAATGGGGCTAGTCCGATTACGACCACCGTCTGCTGTGTCGGTCGATTTCACCCCACCGAAAATGCTCGTACATGATAGGACCGAGCGCTGATGGGGAGCGTGAAAGGCGTTCTAGCTCGCGGCGCGCTGCAATCACGGGCCCTCGCCATCGCACTCGTCCTCGGCTTGTCATCGAGCTCACTCTCGGCACAGACGGTGCCGGGGATCACGATGCAAGTCGACGCCCCCGAAGGCTCGTCGTGCAGCACGCCAGAGGACCTGCAGGCCGCCGTAGAAGCGCGCCTGGGCAAGCCCGTGTTCTCCGAGCCGAGCGGCGGAATCAAGCGCGTGCAGGTGCGCTTTGCGCGCGCGGGTCAGGGCTTCGACGCCACGCTCTCGGTGTTCGACGACGCGGGCGTGCAGCGCGGCACGCGCGAACTGCACAGCGAGTCCCCGCGCTGCCGAGAGCTCGATGCGGGATTGGAGTTCGTCATCGTGACTCTGTTCCGCGCGCAGGCGGACGCTTCCGCCTCCCTGCTCGACGGCGCTGACGCTGCCTCGGATCCCCCCATGGCACCCGAGCCCAATGCCGCTCCCCCGGCGGATCCGTCGGCGGACTCGGATGAGCAGACGATGGGCCCCGAAGCCTCGCCCCCAACGGACGCCCCGCTCTCCCCTTCGGCCCCCGAGGAGACGCATCGACATCGCGTACGCGTCTGGCGCAGGCCGGGGCCAAGTGAACCCTGGAAAGTGGGGTGGACCGCGGGCGCAAGTTGCGAGGGCATGGTGCTGCCGGGCGTGGCGATGGGAGCCTCGACGGGTCTGCAGGTCGGCCGGGGAGCCTTGCTACTCATCGGAGAAGCGGTGGGCTTTCCCTCGACCAGCCAGTCCCTCGGCGACGGAGCCTCGGCACGCTTCGCCACGGCCTTTGGCCGGCTCGCGCTGTGTGGAGGGGCCGGCGATTTGCTGGGCGGCCGACTCTCGTTTTGCGCCGGGGCCCGCGCCGGCATGCTCTTCGTCCAGACGCGCGGCCTCGACGCTTCGATGCGCGCGCACGCGCCCGCCTTGCATACGGAAATCGGTCTGCGTTACGAGGGCTTACGCACGCGCCGTGCTGGCTTCTACCTCGGCCTGCGCGCCATCGTACCGGTCTATGCAGCGCGTCCTTTCTACGAGAGCGGCGGCGAGCGCCACTACTACGCCGATCCCGGGCCCGGGCTGGGAGGAGACTTCGGCGTAATCGTACGACCCGGGTCGTAATCGTCCCCGGCTACTTCCACTCACGTGCAGACCGGGCGGTTCGGTCCAAGCGGGCGGGTGATGCCCCAAGCGCGCGCGAACAGTCAAGGCAGGTACCGTTCGTCATGCAGGCATCCGGCTCCAACACCTTTCCGCTCGAGCTCCGAGGTCCGGCGAGCGGTGTGAGCAAGGCCCAAGACGACAAAGCGTTCCACCAGCTCGTGGTCGAGCACGCTCCTTATGTATGGCGCGTGTTGCGCTCCCTGGGCGTCTCCGAAGCGGACCTGCCGGATGTCGCTCAGGAAGCCTTCCTGGTGGTCCATCGCCAGCTGCCGACCTTCGAGGGCCGCTCCAGCTTACGCACCTGGATCTACGGCATCGTCCTGCGCGTGGCTTCAGACTATCGCTCCAAGGCCTATCGCAGGCGTGAGCGTGCCACGGACGAGGTGCCCGACCTGGCCGCCCTCGCCGGACCGGAGACGGAGCTCCAACGCCGCGAAGCTTGGCTGCTGGTCAACCAGCTCCTCGAAGGACTCGACGAGGATCGACGCCAGGTATTCGTACTCTACGAGATCGAACAGCTTGGTATGCGCGAGGTGGCGAGCATCATCGGTTGCCCGCTGACCACGGCCTACTCGAGGCTTCACTCTGCGCGCCAAGCGGTCCAGACCGAACTCCAAGCACGAAGGCAACGAGAGGAGGGATGCCCATGAGCGAGCTGCGCGATCCACCCCGCCTCCTCGATAGCGCCACCCTCGATCCAGGGCTGCGCAAAGCATTGGAGGTCGTGCGACGTGACGGCCTGAACCTGAGCGAAGCCCAGCTGTGGGCCGACCAGGTGGTGCAAACCCTACCCGTCGCCACGGGGGCCAAGGCCGCATCGGCGCTCAAGTCCCTTTGGATCAAGCTCGGGGCGCTCGCCGTTCTGACAGGAACGGGTTTGGTGTGGCTGCTCGCTGGTCGCGCGATGCGGCCTTCCACATTGGACTTCGAAAACGCCACGCCCGTGGTGGAGCTAGTCGTGCCCGCGGGCTCGCGCATTCATGCGGAGTCCGCCACCCGGCGCTCAGCTCGCAGCGCAGACGGTGTCGCACAGGTCCATGTCGAAGTTGACAGGTCTACGGACCAGGTCCACGTCGAGGATCTTTTGCAACCGCAAGGCGGGGCAGCGGAGCGCGAGCAGGCAGGGCCCGCCAACGTGCAGCCCGAAATCTCAGCACTCGCGCGAGAGCCGGCTCAAGCCGTTCGTCCTGAAGCAATCGAGCCCGCAACAGGGGTCCGCACGCAAGCGATGGAAGGAGTGACAAGCTCTCCATCTCCAGATGCCCAGCACGCTCCGAATGTCGACAGCCGCGGAGTCCGTCAGGCAGGCCCCACTGAAATGCAGCCCCAAACAGCGCCATTCGCGCGAGTCGAAGCCCCGTCCACCAATTCGAGACCGACCCACGCACGGCAACATCCAGTGCGCGCGGCTAACCACGAGCCCGAAAGCTACGTACGCCCCACGGCCACATCCAAGTCTTCCGCGGATTCGGAGGCGAACTCAGAGCTCGCCCTCTTGACGCAAGCGCAGCAAGCCATGACCGTGAGCCCGGATCGTTCGCTGGCACTCCTCGAAGCTCACCGCCGCAGCTATCCTCGCGGGGCGTTCGCGGAAGAGCGTGACGCGCTCCGGGTCGAGGCACTCCATCGATTGATGCAAAGGGCACGCGGGACCGAACGAGCGCAGCCGACCGAAGCGAAACTTCGCCAGGCCGTGCGTGACTTTCTCGGGCGCTATCCGCAGTCGCCCCAGCGCGCGCACGTCGAGAAGCGAGCGGGCGAGTGAACGGCAAACCTGAGGCTGTGCCGAAGGTGCAGGTCTAAATTGTGACGTCAACTCGTGCGACTCACGGCGCCGACGAACGCGCCTCGCGCGCCCGTTTGCCACGCTCGAAGCGATCGCTCCAGGCCACACCGATCAGCGAGCTCGCGAAGAAGGCTCCCGCTGCCGCCCCCAACCAGTCCGCGACGAGCAGCCCTGCGAGCCATGCCATGCCGTATCAATGGGGTTCATGCATCGCACCCGCGTCGACCACGGGGTGTCATGGCTCACCGCAGCGTCGAGAGATTGTGCGCGCACCCAAACACGATGGAGACATCAGGCAGGCGTGAGGCGGCCGGCGGGCCACCAGCTCAACTCCGATGCTTGCCGGCCGAAGCGGCAGCCCGCCCCGGCGCCTCCACCGTTCGAGCGTTGTCATTCGCCACCTCCGGAAGCCGGCGGACCGCCGAACCGGCCTCGAGCGGCCGCGGCCGAAGAGCTCCCCACAACGCGCTCACGGTCTGGGACGCCGGCTCCTGAATGCGAAGGCCCACGAAGGCTGCGCCAAAGCGCAAGAAGCCCGATGCCACGAACACGACCTGCAGATCGGTGAGCTCGTGACCGGCGAGCAAGAAGCGATCTGGCAGTGCCTCCGCGACGAGGCCTCCCGCCAGCGTGGCAAGCGTGAACGAGAGCCCCGTGAGCGTGGCGAACGCCGCCAAATAGAAGGGACGCTCGGCGCGTGGCGTGATGGCGAGCGGAAGATTGAAGATGGCGAGCGCGTGCCCCGACCACAACACGCCTGCGAGCACAGCATCCGCCACCAGGGGCCAAAGGAAGTTCGCGGTGGGAAACAACCAGATAAAGGGGATGGAGGCGATGGTGAAGGAGCACGCGATCAGGACCGGACGTGCGCCCATCCGATCGAGCAAGCGTCCCCACACGGGCGCCGCCAACATGCGCACCGCGGCCACCGCGGTGGCATGCAGCGCGACCAAGGTGTAGCTCATGCGCAGATTGCGGAGGCTGTGCAACACGAAGAAGCTTCCTGCCACGCCCACGGCCGCGTTCCACACCACCAGGTACAACATCAGGCCTCGCACGCTCGCATCGCGAAACGGCGCCGCTACCCAACGCCACGCGAGGGGCACCGTGCGACGTTCGCTGCGCGGTGCATGCTGTCGCAGCATGAGCCACGTCGTCACGAGACCCGTGACCGCGCCCAAGATCTGCAGCGAGGCCAGCGCCATGCCCGTGCGCTGGTGCTGCTTCGCCAAGTCGAGCAACGCGCCTGCGGCCGCCGAGGCCAACGCGCCGCCGAGTGTGCACCAGGCCGTGCGCCGGCCGAAATAGCGTCCGCGCACGCGCTTGGGCACCAGGTCGCTCATCCAGGAGACCCAGGCGTTGTTGCCCAGCGTCCCGAGTACCGCGGACAGCCCGGCCACCACGAGCAGGATCGTCTGCCGCACCTCGTTTGACACCGGCAAGAACGGCAGCGCTGCCAGCGGCAGCATGGCCTGTCGCGATGCGGCCACCAGCACGATGCAAGCGCGTCGGTGACCCAGCGCCGAAGTGATCCAGGCAGCGGGAAACTGAAACAGCTGAGCGAGCTGCGAGAGCGCGACCAGTGTCCCCGTCAACAGCGTGCCCGCGTCGAGATAGATGGCCCAGGCCGTCAGGATGGCGCCGCCCGCACAGGCGCCCACCACCTCGGCGAGAATTCCCTCTGCCATGCAGGCCCGCAACGATCGCCGCAGCTGTCCCTTCTGCGCGAGGCCCACCGCCCCATCGTTGCGTCCGGGCGCCGCGGCCAGCGAAGGCGATGCCCCCGGCCCCATGCCGCCGAGACGACTCGGCGAGATCGCCGCCATGGGCGTCGCGAGGCTCGAAAGCCAGCGAAATTTACGAAGGTTCTTGAGCACAGCCTCGGCGCGCGGGACGACGGCGCCGCGCCATCCTCTCACAGGCCGCGACGCGAAGAAATGCCGCCATGGCGCTGACTCGGTGACACTCGCGTTTCGACTACGTCGTTCGATACGCGGACGTTTAGCGCTCCAGCAGCCAGCGCAAACGATCGAGTGAAAGCCCGTAGTGAACCAACGTCACCAGCCCCAGCGCCGCTGCTCCGCTCTTCGCCCCCGTCCTCCACAGCGCGAAGCTCGCGATCGCGAAAAAGGCTAGTTCCACTCCCAGACGCGCGGCACCAGGCACAGAAACCGGCGCGCGCCCCGAGCGACTCGGATCTCCAGGCACGGCAAACGTCCCCCAAGCCGCTGCCGCCGCCAGCGGGAACACCAGCATCAACACGTATCCCGCGACGCCGTCTGCACTACGCAAGCCCGCGCGGCCGTAGGCGTAGAGAGCCGTGAGCTCGAGCGCGAAGCGGAGAGCCAGATTCAAACCGTGGGTACCGAAGTTCATGGGAGTGCGATTCTCCCTGCTATCCTCGCCCTCTGCCAGAGGAGCACGCCCCCCGCATGAGCAAGAAGAACCCGAAAGTCGATGCCTACATCGACCGCGCGAAGCAGTGGCAAGGAGAGACCAAGAAGCTGCGGTCCATCCTCATCGGGTGCGGGCTCGGCGAAGAGCTGAAGTGGGGCAAGCCCTGCTACACCCATGGCGAGGCCAACTTGGCCATCATCCAGGGCTTCAAGGAGCACTGCTCGGTGATGTTCTTCAAGGGCTCGCTGCTCAAGGACCCCAAGAAACACCTGGTGCGTCCTGGTGAGCACTCGCAGGCCGGAAAGCGCATGGAGTTCACGAGCCTCAAGAAGATCAAGGAGCTCGAGCCCGTATTGAAGTCCTTCGTCGACCAGGCCATCGCGGTCGAGGAGGCCGGCCTCAAGGTGGACTTCAAGGAGAAGCACGAGCTCGAGCTCCCCGATGAGCTCACCAACCGACTCGCCGGTGACCCGGACCTCTCTGCGGCCTTCGATGGTTTGACCCCCGGCAGGCGCCGCGCCTACGTGCTGCACTTCACGGCGGCGAAGCAGAGTGCCACCCGGGCCACCCGGATCGAGAAGTGCGTCGAGAGGATCCTCGCAGGCAAGGGCCTCAACGACTTCTAGTGCAGCCGCCTCACAGCTGAATCAGGGCCGACCGCACCGACGTCCACATACGAGGATCCAGGCAACGTCGGTGGAAGATCTGGAGCGCGTCGATCACATCCGCGCCGATGATCTCGTGGGCGGTCTGGGAGGCATTGGGCGAAGGCTCCTGGTTCCACTTCACCCGACCGCGGTCGTAGTTTCCGGTCAGAACGACGTTCCGCTTCTCAACGCTCCATACGAGGACCCGCAAGTCGGGCCAAATGTGGACCTCTACCTGCGCCCCCTCCCCCCCGGGCATGAGGCGCTGGAACGTGAGGGGGGCGTCCTTGACCAAGAACGGTTTGGTGATGGCGAACTCGGGCAAGCCTGTAGTCCCAAGGATGAAATGTGCGCGCGACGGACGGCGGGCGCCCAGGCCCCCGCCTCCCCTTCTGGTGGCGGGACCTGGGGATGAGGTTGAAAGAAAAAGCGCGGCCGGGGCGATTCTTAGCCGCCTGCGGGTGGAGAGCTAGGGCTCCTTGGCCTCGGCCCAGTCACGAGTGGTGAAGTAGGGACCACACAGGTCCTCGTGGGTGAAGACCATGGTCCAGGTAAGCTCGGGATCCGACACGTATGCATCGCGTCCATGGAGCATGGGGAGCTGCTCCGATTCGCACCAATACCCTGGCTCCTCGGCCAGGTGCGGGAGCACGAGAAACCGCGCAGCCACCCGAGCTTGATATTGCGCGATTGCCTGCGCCCCCCGGCGACAATAGACCAGCTCGTAGCTGAACGCGTGCCAGTCGAAGTCCCGATAGATCCAGGAGCCCGTGGCCGCTTTGACCCGCACTGCGAACACTTCGCGCCAGCGTTGCTGGAGTGCGGCGGTCTCTGCCGCCGTCATGCGCGCGACCACGACGAGCGGCGTGCACTCAGCGAGTGCGTTCGCGATGGGATGGCGTCGATTCGGGCGGCTCATGGATCCTGGAAACGATGGCTCGGACTATACCGTGGTCCCCGCGGCTTCACCCTCGCGTTCCGAGCCGGCCACCTCATCACCCCCGTCGCTCCACCCGCCACACGCCGATCCGCTCGAGCACCGCGTTGACCACGCGGTCACAGCGCGTGAGGTGGAACCCGTAGGCGGTTTCGGTGCCGCGCTCGATGGAAGACACGAGACTCTCCTGCAGTTTCTTGCGCGCGCGGAAGAGTCGCGTCTTCACGGTCTGCTCCTGCACTCCCAGGATCTCCGAAGTCTCGGCCACGCTCATCTGCTCGACTTCGCGCAGCACGAACACCAGGCGGAACTCCTCGGGGAGTTCGTCGATGGCTCGATCCAGCAAGCGCCGCATCTCGAAGTCCATCGCTGCCTGCTCGGGGGATTGCCGCTCCGCTACCATGCTGGCCTCCTGACTCGGCGCATCCAACGACTCGAGCCTCCGCTCTCGCCTGACCCGCGCGTACGCCTCGTAGATCGCGATGCGAGTCAGCCACGTGGAGAAGCGCGCCTCGCCCTTGAACTCGGCCAGGTGCGTGAATGCGCGGACGTAGGCGTCCTGCATCACGTCCTCGGCTTCATCGTCGCGCTTCAAGATCGCGCGCGCGGCGCGGAACACCTTGCGGTTGTGACGGCGCATCAAGAGCTCGAACAAATGGCGCTCTCCCGCACACACGCGCTCGACGATCTCTTCGTCCGAGAGCAGGCTGAACACCGGTAGTTCGCTGGGATGCAGACTGGTCATGGTTCGCTCGCGCGGGTTCGAAGGACTATTTCCTCGAGTCGGAAGCAGGCCAAATGGTTCCCCAAAATGTGCGGTCCAAGAAAGAATCTCCCCGGGTCGGAGCGGGGAACCAAACCGGCCCCTCGCGACTCGATCCTGGAGAGCGGGCACACAACTTCCCCGAGCAGGGGCCCCCGCTCAGGAAAGGATCCCTACCATGTCCCCCTCGAGCGAAGTAACCGACGCACTCACGCGGGCTACGACCATCGAGCCCCCCGTCCGCCAAGCCTTCCAAATCCTGCATTGGGGCTTCGTGGCGGCACCGGTGCTCGCGGGCCTCGACAAGTTCTTCAATCTGCTCACCGCCTGGGAGCACTACCTGGCCCCGAGCCTCGCGAAGCTCTCTCCGCTGAGCGCCCACGCCACGATGATGGCCGTGGGAGTCGTGGAGATCATCGCAGGTCTCTTGGTCGCCTTTCGACCGCGCATCGGCGCCCCGATTGTCGCCGCCTGGCTCGCCGCCATCATCATGAACCTGCTCATGCTCGGGAACTACTTCGACGTCGCGCTGCGCGACTTCGGACTGTTCTTGGGTGCGATCGCGCTGGGCCGACTCAGCGTCGTCTGCGAGAGCGAATCCCACAAGGAGGCAACGGTCCACGGGCCGCGCCGCCACGCGTGGGGTGGAGTGTAGAGGCTCGTCGCTTGGCGCTCGAGTGCACGACGGCTAGTCGTCGCTGATCGCTTCAGCCAGCATGTCGAGAAACTCGAGCAGGTTTTCAATGGGCCCCACCTTCCGCGGGGAACCCACTCCTGCCCACTTGTTTTCAGCTTGCAGCTCGGCCTGGGCACGTGCGATCTCGACATCGTGAGGAGACGCTACGTGCTTCGGCCGCAGCGCAATCCGGAGCCGCTCGAGCTCTCCGCCGTCAAGCCAAACCAACTGGCAACTCGGGCATGCATCGAGCTCCAACGCTTCGCTATGGGCTTGTGTGGCGCCGTGTTGGTGCTCGCCCGCCCGCGTCTCGAGCACACGCATCGCAGCGAAGCAGGACGGACAGCGTCGGCTCGAACGCTCCGCTGCGTCACGCACGCGTGCATGGAGAGCGGCACCGAAAGTGGGCTCAACGTGCCGCCGCAACAACCCCAAAGTCACCGCCGTGCCAGCACAGCTCGGGCAGCGCCAGGTGAACCCCAGCTCATGCGCGGTGCGCACGAGTTGGGTTTGGCATGCTGGGCAGGGGTAGAGCTCGGCCACCGGTTGGTTCGAGCGTAGCTCAGCGATGGGGCCTCTGGCTCCCGGCTCCGAGCGCCGATGTGTTGCTCACCTCACGCACAGCCGAGGTGACGGCAGCTCCTTTCCAGAGCGCCCCTCAGTTGCTTGCCGCCACGGCTGCCGCAGCTTGCTTGATGAGCTCGGCGACCACCTTGGGTCGGGACACGTAGATGGCGTGGCTGCCAGGGCTCTCGGAGATCTTCGCTCCCGCGCGCTGAGCCATCGTGCGCTGCGCAGGCGGAGGAATCATCTTGTCCTCGGTGGCGACGAGGTACCAGCTCGGCTTGGTCTTCCACGCGGGTTCGCTCACGGCTCCCGCGAGCGCCTCCACGCCCCAGGGCACCTGCGAGTCCGCGAGGAAGGTCGCCTTGTCGTGCGGGAGGTCACCCGCGAAGGACGCCGGGAACTTCTCACGATCGAGCAGCAGCATGCCGTCCTGTGGGGGCAGAATCGGCGGGACCGGCGCGCCCGGAGGAGGATTCGCGATCAGCGTCTGCACGGACTCTCCCTTGTCTGGCGCAAACGCCGTTACATAGACGAGCGCTCCGACCGAGGGATCGGTGCCCGCCTCGGAGATGACTGCCCCACCGTAGGAGTGCCCCACCAGGACGACCTTCCCGCGCTGCTTCTTGAGCACACGCTTGGTCGAGGCGACGTCGTCGGCCAGGGTGGTCGTGGGGTTCTGAACGATGGACACGTCGAAGCCCTCGGCCGTGAGGATTCGGTAGACCGACTCCCAGCCGGAGCCATCGACGAAGCCGCCGTGGACGAGGACAATGGATGGACGCTCAATATTCGCTGTCGACATGGCCAGTTCCTTTCGCTCTCCGCCCAGGAACGCAAAGGCTGCGCCATGCCCCTCCTTCCACGAATTCGCCGAAATTTCAGGTCGACACTGCTCACCCGAAACGGCCCGCCGCCACACCACGGCGCCGCGACGCTCCTTTTTCCCCCAGGCCCCCGCCAAGGATTGGGGCCGTAGGGACATAGAGTCTTCACCAGTGGACCGAGGAACCATGTCAAACGCTTGCTTGGCTTATTCTACCCGCCCCCTCCGAATCACCCTCGCGCTCGCCCTCTCCATGCTTGGCGTCTCGGGATGTAGCGAGGACCCGGTCACCTACGGTCCGGAAAGCGGGCACACCGACGGCGGACCGCACAACCACGAGGGCGATGGTGACGGCGACGGTGATGGTGACGGCGACGGTGATGGTGATGGTGATGGTGACGGCGACGGTACGGCCGGCAATGACGCCGGAGTCGTCCCAAGTACCAGCTCCGGTGACGGCTGCATGCTCGGTGAGGCGGGCAGCTTCGCGACCGATCAGAGCCTCAACCTCTTCGGCGACATCGTGTACTTCGCCAAGGGCAAGGACTTGCCCGCCGGTCGCTACCGCGTGGCCTACGACGACGGCTGCATGAAGTACAACTTGCTCTTCAACTGGGCCGTGAACAGTCAGGCCGGCAAGGACGGTTGGTGGCTGGTGGGTGCCACCTCGCAAGACCGCGTCGTGGTGCTCCCCGGCGAGGCAGGGTCCAGCGTGCTCGGGGTAGCCCAGAACTTCGAAGACTGCGTCGCCGCAAACAAGAAGTTGCTTCCCAAGGAGTTCGACTTTACCGGCGGCAAGCTCGGCATCTGGCTCAACGACGCGCCCTACGAAGACAACATCGCGGGCGAGGGTGGACGCAATCCCAAGTGGAAGCTCACGCTGTTGGTCGAAGAGTGCCCGCCCGACCTCGTACTCTTGTGAGGTCCCACGCGGGGTGTCCGCAGCCTCGTCGAGCGCAACGCGCGGCCCACATGTAGGCGAAGGCGACGCCAGCGCTCGGGGTCTCAGATCATTTGAACGGGCGCTTGTAGCAATGCACGAGGCCCGAGTGATAGTCGACCGAGGCCGAGACGAGCTCCCAGCCCTGGCTCCCATACTTGACGATCTCTTCGTTGGCTTCGTCCATGAATCCGAGCCCCGCATGCCTGTGACAAAACTGCTGCCACGGGGTGAAGCTGGTTACCGGTTTGAAGGCGATCTGCTTATCCTCCGCCCGAACTCCGACCACGGCGCCCACGGCACAGCCGATCAAGACGCCGACGACGAAGATCCAATTCTTGCTGAGTGTGTTCGGACTTGGCTTGACTTCCACGTTCGACGTCCCTTCGCGGTCTGACTGAGGCGGTCGCTGCGGCAGCGGCGCTTCCGCGCCAACGTAGAATTGGCGCCCCTGCGGTCAACGCTCAATTTCGAAAGCTCCTGAGATATCCTCCCTTCCCATGGGTTGGCAGTGGCTGGGGCGGGGTGCCCGCGTGAACTGGGTCCGAGGCGCCTTACATCGTGGGACGGGTGCCATTTTCCTTTCGCTGTTGGTGGCCTGCGGCGGGAGCCCTCCCCCTCCAGTCGAATCCTCGGCAGCCGCCAAAGAGCAGGAACCGGCCACCGATCCCCTGGCCTCGAGCGCCAAGAGTCTGGCCCTGGCCTCCCCTGCCAGTCATGGCGCACCTCCCGAAGCGCGCTCGGCCCATGCCAGTCCGAGTCCAGCACCGGCCCGCGATGCAAGCCGCAGCGTCGGAGTGCGCGGCATCACGGGAAGCCTCAGCGCCTACGAGGTGGAGCAGGCCATGAACGAGCGGCAGACCGAGCTGCTCGCGTGCGTCCAACAGCGTCCGCGCGGGCTGGGCTTCGTGGCGGGTAACATCGCCTTTCACATGGAAGTGGACGGGAAGGGTCGGGTCGACCGCGTGCTCGTGACTGAGTCGGATATCGGATACCCCGTGCTCGAAGCGTGCCTGAGCTCGGTGGTGGCCACGGCGCCCTTGAAGGCACCGGCTGGTGGCCAGGCGGCGGAGGCGCAGTGGCGTATGGGCGTGGACCCCCTGGGTCGCGCTGCGGAGTTCATCGACAGCGCCGAACTAGAGAGCACCATCGAACGTCATGCCGCCGACACCTACGAGAGCTGCGAGATCGCCAAGAACAAGCGCTTCCTGGTGAACGGCTACGTCGGCCGCAAGCACACGCTCGACCCGGCCAGCGTAGTCCCCGCGCAGCGCAAGCTCGAAGCCCAAGACGAAGAGACCCGTACGCAGATCGCGTGTCTTACGCAGGCCCTGGCGCAATGGAAGGGTTGGCCGAAAGTGCGCGGCGCTGCCAAGGTCGGCTTCGAGTTGCGTTGGGTTCCCGAACCTCCACCACCAGCTCGCAAGGGCAAGAAGGCCAAGCGTAGGCGCTGAACGGCACCAGATGGACACCGCCGCGCGTTCGCACCTGCTCTAGAAAGGGCGGACGCTGCTGTCTGCCTGATTGGAACAGAATCACCAAAAACAATAGACTAGCTGGGTGAGCGGTCCCGATGCACCTCTGAGCCCAGCGGCGCCATGGCGAGAGCTGTTAGCCCTGCGCATGATGCAGGCGCTGACACCTCTGTGTGCCCTTGCCATCCTCAACCTTCTCTGGTTCGAGCGCTCTGCGAGCACACTCTTGGTGTCCAGCGTGCTCGCGATCCAGTTCGTGATCCAGCTGCGCGAAATCGCGCGCGGGCCGGTGACGTCCTCGCGTCACGCGTGGATCTTGGTCGTGTTTCTGATGATCTGCAGTCTGGTCTCTTACTCGCAGGTCGGCTTTCTCTCCGGCCCCACGGCCGGCCTCCTCGTCGCCATCATGATGGCGGGCCTGCTGCTGAGCTTCCGAGCCATGATCGCGGTGATCGCGATCGCCTTCTTGGGTATCTCGGCCGTTGGTTGGGGAATCGTGAGTGGCCTTCTTCCCGCGCCAACCACGTCCGACATCTCCATGCTCAGCGGACGCGTGTGGATCCGCACGACCATCACCACCTTCATCTTGATCGTCCTCGCGGTGATCTTGGTTCGCCGACTGGTCCTCGAGCTCGAGGGCGCGCTTGCGAGGGCCGAAGTCCAGGCCTCGGAGCGCGAACGCGCCAACCAGGAGAGACTCCGAACGCAGCAGCGCGCTCTGGAAGCCCAAAAGCTCGAAGCGCTGGGTACGCTCGCGGCCAGCGTCGCGCACGACTTCAACAACTCGCTGATGATCGTCCAGATGTGGAACGACATCCTCGAGCGCAGCGAGGTGACGCCGGCTCAGCGGCGCGAGGGGAGCGCGGCCATCGCTCAAGCGGTGGACGGCGCTGCAGCCCTGTCGCGCCAGCTCCTCATGTTCGCGCGCAAAGAGCCCCGCGCGCCCAAGCGCCTCTCGCTGGCAGGCACCGTGAATACGTTCAAGCGCAGTCTCGGAAAGCTCCTGCCCAGCGACATCGAATTGGTTGCTCAAGCCGATGGAGACACTCCGATCAGGGCGGACCCGCTGCAGATTGACCAGGTGCTCCTCAACCTCTCCATCAATGCGCGCGACGCCATGCCGCGCGGTGGCCGTCTCGAGCTCCGTGCTCGCGAGGTGCAGCTCACGGAGGACGTCAGCGCAGTGAACGGCCTGCTCGCCCCGGGCGACTACAGCGTGCTCGAGGTCACCGACAGTGGAACGGGGATGAGCTCCGAGACCGTCGCACGCGTGTTCGAGCCCTTCTTCACCACCAAGGAATCCGGCAAGGGGACCGGGCTGGGGCTCGCGACGGTGATGGCCGTCGCCGAACAAAGCGGTGCACGAATTCGGCTCGAGACCGCGCTCGGCCGTGGAACAAGCATCGGTCTTTGGTTTCCCGCAGATCGCTCCGTCGCGGGCGAAGAGCAGGTGCGCCCGGTGGAGACGCCAAAAGCTCGCAGCATGTGTGTTCTGCTTGCCGAAGATAATCGGCTCCTCCGAAACACCCTGGAGCGGGCGCTCGTGGAGGGTGGCTATCGCGTGATCACTGCCGGAGACGTGCCGGATGCACAGAAGATCGTCGGAGAGAATCGGGGCGCGATCGATCTCCTGTGCACCGATGGTGTGATGCCCGGTGCTCCGGTCAGCGACCTGATCCGAACCTTCCAGGAAAACTGTCCCCAGGGGCGCGTCTTGATCATGTCCGGCTATGTCGACGACGAACTCGCGCGACGCGGGCTCGAATCGGGACGCTACAACTTCATTTCCAAGCCGGTTGGCCTCGAGGAGCTGTTGCTCGCAGTGGCTCAGACGACGACACGCCCCTCGGACTTCTCCGCTCGGCTCGCTTGATCGTGCAGGGCCCTTCAAATCCTCAGCGCCACGTGGCGTAGACCCCGAGCGCGGCCGAGATCACCATGCACAGGGCCGCGATGCGGAAAAAGCCGACCGCGAATGCGCGCGAGCGAAAGCGTCGGGCCAGGGCATCCGCACTGACTCCGTAGACGGCGAGCCCGAGCAGCTCGGTGCACGTGACGGAGACCATCACGATGGCCGCCTGTGTCATCAGGGGCCGTTTGGGGTCGAGATACGCAGGCAGCATGCCGCCGAAGTAGACCAGCGCATTGGGATTGCCTAGCTGCAGCGCTACCCCGCTGGCGAACAAGCGTGTGCGCGGCGGCGCCTTTTCGCGCTCCAGCTGCACCGTACCAGCGCGGAACAGGCGCACACCGAGCACGATGATAAAGGCGAGACCTCCCAGCTTGAGCAGCGCGAATAGCAGCGGGAACGCCTGCGAAAGCGAGGCAGCCCCTGCCACCGCGAGACTCGTCCAGAGCAAGTTCGAGGCGCAGATGCCGAGCGCGGGCAGCATGGCGGGCCAGAAGCCGTAGCGAATGGAACAGGTCACCACCAACATCACGGCCGGGCCGGGTGTGAGTCCGCCGGCAAGGAAGAGCAACATGAGGGCGATCCACGCCGCGAGTTCCATGGCGCCAAGGATGACGTGAAACGAAGCGAGAGCACGAGGGCGGCCGCCCAGGCCGGGGTGAGTACGGAATAGCCAGCATCCCTGGGCCCGTTCGCGGAGCCGTGGTCCAGCACTCCTCCTCCCATCACGGCCCGCTGCCCAAGTACGCCCGGCACAGACGCGGCATGCTCTGCGTGCTCGGCTGCCTGCTCGTTGGCGCCTGCTCCGATGAGCCCTGCCTCCCCCAGAAGGTCTACGCAGAGGACGACTCCTTTCCCGCCGGAGGAGGGGCGACCACGAAAGAAATGGCGGAACGCCTGGCCCAAGAACAGGCACTGCCCATCACCTGGGGCGGCGAAGAGCATGGGCTCGATTTCCCACCCTTGCCGATCCAGGGCGACGACGAACTGCTGATGCAAGTTACACTCGAGAGTGACCTGACCCAGACGTTCTACGAAGGTCACTCCGACAACGGGGAGGACCATCCGCCTCAGCCCGTCAAAGGCAACTGCTACGCGCACGAACCCGAGGCCCACGTGCATGTACACGTGCGAACCCGAAGCGGGATACTCGAGGGGTCGTTCGAAGCGAAGCTCGTCGTGGCGACTGAGCTGGAGCAGATGCTCTTTTTCGAGCGCACCGGACTGGAAACACCCGACGCGCTAGCGAACTACGCTGCCGCGCTCGGCTTCGACCGTCATCAGGTTCACCTGGGCCTGGCTCTCTACTACGACTTTCGAGGAAGACTTTCGTACGCTCGCGGGTTCCTCGTCATCGATGCCGAGAACGATCCGAGTCGCGACGTCTTCTTTGGTGCGTGCGGAGATCAGCCTGGATTGGGTTGGGATGCGGACGCAGGCCTGCAACCCGACCCGCTCGATTGTCCGCCGATCCTGGCCTCGTGCATGAACCCCAAGGCGAGCGGGCTCGACAGCTGGGGCTCCTTCCTTGCCTGCCTCAACAAGCCTAATTGCGTGACGTGCCCAACTTCGTCGCCCGTGGACGGGGATCCTCAAAAGGCGGTCTTTGCCGCGTTCGATGGGCCTTGCCGCTGTACTCAGCTGGACATGCCGTGAGGCTACGAGAGGGGCGCCAGTTCCGAGACGCTCTCGCCCCGAGACTTCCTGCTTCGCCTCCGTAGCGCGTCGGCGCCGCTCCATGCACAGACACCGTGGGAGCTAGTGGAGGGAGTCGCACCACTGTCCCCCGTACCCGAATCCGAGCCGTCGCCGATGCTGATGCACACTGCTTGGTCGCGCATGCCTGCATCGTCCTGCTCGTCGGCGCAGCCACAAAACACCTTGGCCGCATACTCGCGATCGAGCTCTCGAGTGTCGACGTAAATGTCGGCCGGATCCTCGGCCAAGTAGTGGCACAGTGGCGTCGTAGTGTCCCTCGTCTCGGCCCAAGCGCACGTGCCGCTCCGCGAACTCGGCGCAGAGCTCGCAACGGTTACTTCCCTGAAGGTCCTTGAGCTTCGCTAGATCGTACTCGGTCATGAGCCCGCACCAATCGGCCGCGTGCGCCCGATGGTAGGCTCGGGCGATCCAGGTCGAACGATCGCGTTCAAGCGACCCTGCTCCGCCCTCCTCAGACACGCGAGAGTCCGTGCTTCGACCACCGCGTGTGTCGCCAACAACCACCAAGGTTGATCTCGGCCGCGACAGAGGCTCGCGGAGCGCTGCGCTTCAGCGCATCGAGCACGCGCAAAGGAAACACCGACATCTTGCACTCACCCCTCGCTTGCGATTCGCGCTGCACTCAGAGTTCGAACGCGCACAAGCGGGTTAACCTCCGCACTCGCAGAGAAGATGCGTGATAGGAGATGCTTGTACGACGGAGCTCTCCCCCGAGTGTCCGTCTGCAGAGAGGAGGTCTCTCATGAAGTACGACCACGTTGGTTGATCGTAGCCAATCCTCCATTTCTTGGTTTCAACAAGGAGCAATCAAAATGAAGTACAGCAATCAAAGCGGTGCTGTGACGAGCGAAGAGGATCTCTTGCTTTCGGATGAGGAGCTCGGCAGCGTGCATGGTGGACTCTCGACTCCCCCCAGGATTCCGATCCCGCCGCACTTTCCGCCGATCATTCGCCCACCGGTGACCTTCAACCCCGGCTTCTTCGCATGAGTCGGTGCAGGGGCGAGTTTCGGCTCGCGAGCGAAATTCGTCCCTGCGCTGCTCCCAACGCGGTCGTCGCGAATATGCCTACGAGAAGAGAGGAGATTGAGCCGATGCCCCCCGATCCTGTCTACAACCCGTTGGACGCAGACACCCTGGAGAACCCGTTTCCGATCTATGACTATCTGCGATCCAACGCGCCGGTTTATTGGCACGAGCAGATGCAGTCATGGGTACTCACCCGATACGCGGACTGCCGGAACGTACTCCTGGACCACAAGCTCTTCGCACGCGACGAACGGCGTGTGGGTGAGTCGATCCCAGACGATCGCCTGAGCGTGCAACAGCTGGATCCCCCGGAAGTCATCCCTTTACGCCGCTTGTTCTTTCAGGCGTTCAAGGCGGTCGACCTCGAGCAGATTGCAAGGCGCGCACGCGGCCAGATCAGGGGGCTGCTCGATGCCCATGGCAAGAGGCCGATCTTCGATCTCATGGCAGACGTCGCTTCACCCGTGGCGGAGTCGCTGACTTGCGAATTCTTCGGTTCACCCACCCCACCGGCGCCGGGAAAGTTCATGCAGATTGCCCATGGCATCGCTCTCGGAATGGATGCGGGGCTCGAACCCTGTCAGAGGGGCGCCGGGCGGGCCGTCAGCGTCGAGCTCGACCGCATGGTGCGCGACTGGTCGGAGGACCCCATTCCGGGAAGTTTCATGGCTGAGGTCAAAGACAAGATCCTCCCACGGAAATACCCGGACACGTTGATCTACCGCACCGTCGACGCCATGGTGAACGCATCGTACTCCACGATTTACGCGTCCATTGGAAACGCAGCGCTCACCCTGTTTCAGCATCCAGAGATCCGCGCCGCCTTCACTCCGCACAACCTGGTCAGCGGATGCGACGAGATCCTGCGCTTCGACAGCCCCGCACATGCAACGAGCCGTGTCGCCACCGAGCGCACCACCATCGGCGGCACGGTGATCGAGCGTGGACAGGTGGTCATCACGTTGTTCGCCGCTGCGAATCGAGACCCCGACGGTTTTGAACGCCCCAACGATCTCGTTCTCGACCGCCGTCACAATCATCACCTGGGCTTCGGCTGGGGTTCGCACCAGTGCCTTGGCATCGGCCTGGCGAACGTCGCCCTGCACGAGTTCGTGTCTGCCGCCCTGGCGCTGCCCGCGTTGCGCTCCCTGGGCAAGCCGAAGCGCTTTCGAACGGCCACTCTGCGCTGGCTGCAAAACCTGCCCGTAACCGCCTCGCCACAGTCGTCACCGGAAATGGAGGAGCAACGTCATGGCACAACTGAACACGCATGATGAATGGTCGCGAATCAGGGAAGTCATCGTCGGCAGCGCTGCCAACTACACTTCTCATGACCGAGAGCTCTCGTTCGACCTGTTCTTCCACGAAAACCTCTTCCGCTCGGACTGGGCCTACCCGCGCCTCAAGAGCGCGTGTCCCGTGCGCGATCGGGCCTGGGAGATCAAGCAGCGGTACGTCGAAGAGCTCAATGAAGACGTGGAAGGCCTCGTCGAGGTCCTGCGCTCTCTCGGCATCACCGTGCACAGGCCGATGCCGCTGCCGCCCAACACCCCCTCAATCAAGGGCTTCGGCTGGGAAGCGATGCCCGTTCCTGCGCTCAACGTCCGCGACAACACGCTGATCCTCGGCAACGAGATCATCGAGACCCCGCCGGCCATCCGCTCACGCTACCTCGAAACGCGCCTGCTTGCTCCCGCCTTCAAGCACTACCACGACGCAGGCGCTCGCTGGACGACGATGCCGCGTCCCCTCCTCACCGACCGCTCGTTCGATCTCTCCTACGCGCGCGACACCGAGACCAGCTTGGGGGGACCGACCGAGCCAATCGAGGATCCGCAAGCGTCGCCGTATGACGTGGGCTTCGAGATGATGTTCGACGGGGCTCAGTGCCTACGCCTTGGCCGCGACCTGGTGATGAACATCGCGAACGCCAACCACGCGCTCGCAGTTGACTGGCTCGAGCGTCATCTGGAGGGCCGCTACCGCATCCACCGTGCCTTCCGCATGAGTGACAACCACATCGACTCGATGATCTTGGCCTTGCGCCCCGGCGTCTTCCTTGCGCGTCACGCAGGCATCCGTGAGCACCTTCCGGAGTGCTTCAAGCGCTGGGAGTTCATCGTTCCTCCGGTGCCGGACGTCTTCCCCACCTACGAGGACGCAGACCTCGTATTGACCAGCCCATACATCGACCTCAACGTACTCTCCATCAGCCCTACGACATTGCTGGCCAACGCGGCCTGCGTCGATCTGATCAGAACCCTCGAGCACCGGGGCTTCGAGGTGATCCCCGTTCGGCACCGTCACCGGCGCCTCTTCGGAGGTGGCTTTCATTGCTTCACCTTGGACACCGTCCGCGATGGCGGACTCGAGGACTACAGCGCCTAGCGCGCGGCATGGGAGGCCTGTGTGCGCATCCTGATTGGAAATCACATCGACGACTCACTGCTCTGGCAGAAGGATCAAAGGGCATTTAGTCAGCGCATCTTGTGGTTTGCGCAGGACGGCGACATCGTGATCCTCTCGTGCGAGCCGGACCCCTCTTTTCTCGAGTACGTCACGTCGCTTGCGGGGGTCGGACGCGACACCCTCGAGTTTCTCGTCGTGCCCCCGGGCGGCCACGGAACACGGCTATTCGATCCCAATTCACTGCTCGATCCCGACTTCGTGGCCGAGGTGAAACGGCGCATCGGCGACGTGTCTGATGTCTTTGCGCTGTGGCCCTCCGCCCAGGTCGCCGAGTTTGCCGAACTGCTCGGGATCCGAGAGAAGCTACCGGGGGCCAGCTTTTTCGCTCAACAAGGCGACGAGCTCGCGAACAACAAAGGAAACTTCCGTGCCTTTGCCGCGGCCCTCGGCGTACCCGTCGCCGAGGGGGCAGTTTGCCGAACCAAGGAGCACGCAGAGCGAGTCATCGCGCGGCTCCTGCGGACCGGGCCAGTCATGGTCAAACAGGTTCACAACGGGGCCGGCAACGGCAACGAAGTTCTCGTCTGCGACGACGAGTTGGCCACTGACCATGCCGGCAACAATCGTCGACAGCGAATCGAACCTGGATTTTTCGAGGTTCGCGACTACCTCGAAGCGCGCTGGAATTGGGCATCCGTCGGCGGGCGATTCGCCGTGGTGGTCGAGCGCTTCGTGCCAGGGGCTCGCACCATATACGCCGAATTCGAGGCCAGAGACGATGGACTGGCGCACACCGCAACCGGATCACTGGGATATGAGCACGGCCGGCTCGTCGAAGAGGTTACGCCGCTGCGAGGCGTCACCGATGCGGTGCTCGCGCGACTCGTACACCTTGGCGGCCGCCTCGCCGAGACCTACCGGGCGTTTGGCTACCGCGGGTTCATGAGCGCTGACGCCGTCGTTGACCAATCCGGCAACCTGTTCTTCACCGAAATGAACGCACGTGTGGGCGCTTCTCTCCACCTCTACGAAGGCATCGGAAAGCGGGTCGTCGATCAGTTTCGTGTTCCTGAGCGGTCACTGATACAGCTCGTGACGCCCAAGCATTGGAAGGTACCAGGCTTCGACGCATTTTCGCGCGTCACTCGCGAACTCGGCGTCGCCTTCGACCCACTGACTCGGAAAGGAGTGATGGCGGCGATGCCCTTCGCTGGCGAGCCCTGCGCGGGGGGCCTCCTGTTTTGTATAGCCTACGAGACGGAGCGAGAGCACCACGCCATCGTGGCCCGGCTGACAGAGCGGTTCGGCTGACCCGCCCTTCGCCCGTTCAGCGCGTCATGGCGCACTGGCTTCCGCGGCTAGCGCTGGCGCCGCTTCGTTGAGACGGGACACCCGCCGCTGGAGGCTCGCCATCAAGTCCGTGCATTGCTCTTGATCGACCGCCTCGACTACTGCAACGCCAATGCAGGTGGTCGAGCTCTCACGCATGTCGGCCATCGTCTGGCCCACCGGCACGGTCAGCGTGGCCTCCACGACGCCAGGAAGAGCGCGGATGTCCTCGCATCCAACACGATTGATCCGACCGGCCGACGCGGGGAGAGTCGTTACTCCGAAGACCTTATTCGGCTCACACGGTCGCCGCGGGATCGCGTCGCCCGTGATCGAGAGCGCTCCGGCCGCCCATAGGTCGACCCCGACCGCGCGCTCAATCATGCTCGAGATGTTGTTGCCAGCTACCCGCGCGGCCAGCTCGCCCGCAACGAAATCGAACGTACCCGGTCGAGCGAAGACCTCGAAGTGAAACACCCCGGTGACGTGCCCCAAGGCGTCGAGGGCCCGTTGGGTGAACGTGCCCGCGGCTTGGTAGAGCTGCGGATGGCGGGACGGCGGGAAGGAAATGCTGGCGTGCTGTTTGCCGTTCTTGATCTCGAGGATAGGGGTCACGTACCTGGACGCATGGAACGTGTGCAGCTGGCCTTGCAGTACGACCCCGTCGAAGTGCCACTCATCGCCGGCGACAAACTCCTCGACCATCAGCCGGCGCAAATTCGGGTAATTCGCCACCGTGGTAGATACCGCGCTGACGAGCGCTTCGTCGTCCGATACGAACTGCACGTGACGCGTACCGTACCCGGCGACCGGCTTCAGCACGAAGGGAGGACGCAGACCGGCGGTTCGTACCGACGCGAGCACAATGTCGGGGCTGGCACATGCATCGGGCACCACGACGAATCTGGCGGTGGGTATCCCAGCCTCGTGCCATGCGGCTTTTTGCACCGGCTTGTCGCGACAACGCAGAGCTACCTCGGGGTCGAGCCCACGGATGCCCAGGAGTCGTGCCAGGATGGCGCTCGAAACGACCCCCGTCTCGCAATTCGAGACCACGGCCCCGATCGGACGTGCGAGCGCACCCACCTGATGCAGCGCCGACCATAGGGACTCGACAGAGGTAAGCGTGTCGATGGCGCAAAAGTGACGGGCCCGTGGGCGCAGCGCCGAAACCCAGGGCTCTTGCCAGGCTTCGTACAGAAGGGTCACCTCGTGACCGGCCTCGACGAGGGCATCGAACGCTTCCCGTTTTGCTCTCACCAGCACTACGTGCATCGCTCTGCTCTCCTTCCGGTAGGCAGCTCTACTCTTCGATGTTTGGCGATTTGGAGCGGGCTCCGAGCGTGTCCCATGGGCAACAGAGGGAGCCCAATCACAACCTCTCCCGCATTTGAGCGAAGGCGGATTCGAAGCGTTCACGAGGTCGGATCCAATCGGCACTCGGGCGGTGAAGCCCTTCTCCAGGCGCTCGCATCTTACGTGAGTTGCTCTCGTCGTAGACGAGCCGGGTCGTCCAACGCTGACCGCGAGCTCCCCGCCCCGTTCCAGTGACAATCTTTGGCCGAAGGCCGACACCCCGGAGAACTCGTGAGGGACAGCCACATCGATCGCGTAGCCTTGGCCCGGCTCAAATAGATACCGGATGCGGAGACCCGATGAGCGGTCGTCCCAGGAACGGAGCACGCACAGCTCGGCCGAGTCCTCAAAGTGTCGGCGATTGGAGGCGATCAAGCCCTCGATTCGGTCGGAGATCAGCGCGCGATCCCCCGACTCGGCGTACTGGCGGAGCAGCGGAACGTGCCGTCGCAACAGCTGCGGGAGATACAACTCGGGTCGCTTCTCGTTGCGGATGACAGCCAGTCGAAAGGTCAGCTCCTGAAGCTCAGCGCGCTCGATTTCAGAGTTCGTCGCCCGCGCATCGAGCTCCTCGCGATACCGAGCGTACGCATCGATCAAGTCCCGAATCCGCTCGTCCTGAGCGCCTCCGAGCAGAACCTGGTTCAGCGCTTCTCGTCCTCTGGGCCACAGGCGAGCCAGCAAGCAGAGGATGCCACCGAGATCGTAGGTCCCCGTCCAGCGCGGCATGCGCCTCTCGATGAGAATCGGGGATGTGCCATCGAAAGCAACCTGATGAAGGTGCAAACCAAGCTGACCGTAGAACTTGCTCGGAGTGCACCGGGCCAGCCAGAATTGGGGAAACCCGCACAAGCGCAGGAGGCCTCGGATGACAGCCTGGGCATACTTTCGCTTCACCCGTTGCTCGAGCTCCTCGCGCTCGGGGATGGCAGCAGCGAGTCGAGGCGACAGCCCGAGGGCGGTGCAGTGCGCAAGATTTCTCAGCATGTCGCTGAGATTGGCAGGCGAGTCGGAACGGAACGGCGAGCCGCGCACCGCAATGGTGGAACCATGGTTTGGTTGAGTCGATTGCGTCTCGAAGTCGAGCAGTCGCCCACTGGTCTCGACATTCGACGACGACAGCGCTCCGTGGGGTGCCCGCCGCACGAGTAGCGCAGCTTGCTGTTCGGCAAGGCGATCGGCGAACTGCAGGAACCCCTCGCGTAGCGCCTCCTCGCAGGAGGCGGGCTCCGGAGTGTTCCGCGGCAAGGCGGCCATGATGCATTGCTGCAGGGACCGGAGACTATCGGCGTCCTGACGAGAATAGGGGTTGAGCATGAAATGCGCCGGGCGCACCGGGAAAGGGCGTAGGAGCAGCGCGCGGCGCTTGCTGCGGCCATCCGGCAAGAGCATTGATGTCCCACAGTCCAGAATGGCGAGCACGCGGTTGGCGCCATGCGGCGCTTCGGCCTGGTTGAGCTCACCCCAGACTGCCTCGCGCATGGCATCTCCCAAGAACAGACCTCCATGCCGATGATCGTGCGGACTTCCGTGGTCGGCCAGCGACGTCGTCCCGATGCCTTTGATCTGCAGCGATCCGAGCGCGGCTGCGCGGCCGCTCCCACGGTTGGCCCCGATGCCCTCACCACCGTATCGATCGGCATAAAAAGCCCGGGCTTCACCGATGAACATGCCAGGCTCATCCTGGTCGTCCGGGATCCGATACGCGAAAGCTTCGAGGAATATGTGCTCGAGCTCAGGTGTGATGCCGTCGCTAGGCAACCCGAGCTCGAGGTCGCGCAACAGAGACCAGTTCACCCACAGCAGCCTCGCGTCGCGCATTCTTCGGGCGAGCACCGGCACGAACGCCTCCGGTGGTGGTGCCACCGGCGCGTTGTCCATGAGCCGAGCGAGCCCGGCTCGGAGCCTGTCGTAGGGGGAAACGGACACGCCAATAGAGGCATGAAGCGATGTTGCGTCGCGAGCAATCCTCATCACCCCGCACAACAGTACCGACGCGAACCTTCAGGCGGCTCTGCTCACCCGGTTGCAAAGCGATCGAGCGCGCTCATCAGGGCCAATCGCTTGCTGTTGCTGCGCAGGTGCCCGGCGTCGTCCACCGCGATGAGCTCCGCCCCCGCCCATGCTCGCGCAAGGGCCCAGGCGGTGTCGATTGGACAACTCATGTCTCGTCTTCCGTGGATCACCACCCCGGGGATTCCATCGAGCCGCGCCGCGTTCTGGATCAGAGCGCCTTCTTCCAACCAACCGCCATGCCGAAGGTAGTGGGTACAAATGCGCACGAAGGCCAGCATGTCCTCGACCGGCATCTCAGAGCTCGAGGCCGCGCCGGCACCAGTCTCGAGTGAGAGCACCGCGTCCTCCCATTTGCACCACCCCCTGGCGGCCGCCACCCTGACGGCCTCCTCAGGGTGATCCATGCGCTGGGCGTAAGCCTCGATCAGGTCCGCCCCACGCGCGGTGTTGGGTAAGGGACCTCGGAATTGTTCCCATGCTTCCGGGAAGAAACGAGCAGCCCCTGCGTACAGCCACTCGGCCTCACGACGAGTCCACGTAGTCACATTGCTGAGCACGAGCTCAGAAACCGACTCGCGATGGCGATGCGCATAGGCCAGCGCGAGCGCGACACCCCACGAGGCGCCGGAGACCAACCAACGCTCGATGCCGAGGTGACGCCGGAGGGATTCCATGTCCGCGATGAGGTGATCCGTCGTGTTGCATGACATGTCCGTGGCGAGGTCACTGGCGGAGGGGATCGACCTTCCGCAGCCCCGTTGGTCGAACAGAACCACCCTATACTGCTCCGGGTCGAACGCGCGCGCCATGTTGGGAGCGCAGCCTTGCCCGGGACCGCCGTGCAGCACCACAGCGGGCTTTCCGTGGGGTACGCCGAAGACCTGCCACGCGATGCGGTTTTCGGAGCTGACCTCCAGGTGTCCTTCTTGGATGGGTCCTCGCAGCGGATACAAGTCGACCATGGAGACCTCGCATTCGTTGACACCGGATTTTCGCCAAACGCAACCGACCCCGACCGTCTACCCTGAAGACGGGCCCGTGTCTCGTGGAGGAACGGCCTGCGCGACGAGCACGTGAACGCCGGAGCGGGTGGTCAACACTCGCTCGATCACGAAGCCGGCTGCAACGAGCAAGGCGCGGTTCTCGTCGAGCGTGCGATCCCGAGCCCCGAACAACACGAGCATCGTCAGGTCTCGAATCGACGATGGAAGTCCGCCCTCGCGCTCCAGGTCGAGCGAGCGCTCGATGAGCAAGAGGCGCCCACCTCCCGTGATGGCGCGCCGCACGTTGCCAAGGATTTGCAAGGCCTCTTCGTCGCGCCAGTTGTGAATCACTGCCTTGAGCAAATAGAGTTCTGCTCCAGCAGGAACCTCCCGCAACAGGTCGCCGGCGAGCGCTGTGCCTCGCCCGCTCACTCCTCGCTCCTGAAGAGTATGCCTGACTTGTTCGACCACGGCCGCCTGCTCGACCGCGATTCCTTGCAACTCCGGGTGTCCCTTCAGTACCTCGGCGAGCAGGGTTCCGTCACCCGCTCCCAGGTCGACGACCAGGCCTCGCTCGGGGAACTCGTACAGGGCTTCGAACTCGTTCCAGAAATGGGAGCTGTTGAAGCGCATCGTGCGCGCGAAGGAACGCGCCAGCTCGGGGGTTTCGCTCATGTAGGTCCACAGCCCCCGCCCATGCACGTGCTCGAAAGCCGAGCGACCGGTACGCAACGCGTAGCTCAAGCAGGCCCAGGCGTCGTAGTATTCGGTTCCAGACATTCGAGCGTGACCATGAAGCAGACCCGCCTCGTGGTGCAGCAGCTTGCAGAGCGCGGTACCGTGAACCAGACCGTCGACGCGCTGTACGAGCTCGAGTCCCTCAAGCGCATCCAAGTACCTGCGCAGTTCGTTCGTGCCGATACCGGTCAGCTCCGCGAGAGTGCGTTCGGTCTGCGGCCCCTCGGCCAGAAAGTCCGGGATGCGGAGCGTCACCGCCGAGGCCACGAGCTGCGTAACGATGTACCCACCCAACAGCTTCCCGAGCCGCTCGCCTTCCGGCCTGGCTTCGTTCTGGAGCATTCGGAACCTCCTCAACTGCTTGCCTCAAGTCGTACTCGAGTGCGAGGCCCATGGCGACGAGGTTAACCCCGCGTGGCGCAAGATGACGGCGGTCCAGCCCGCCCAACCGCCGATGGTCCCTATCCGCCATAGCGATGGCGTTCAAGCGCCCCGCCAACGCCCCATGAGACAAGCCAGAGTGCGTGCTTCGACCACCGCGTGTGGGGAAGACGCTTGGCTTCTCTTGCAACGAGGTTGGTGATGAGCGAGCACTTGCTTGGTGCGGCCGCGGCGTGCGGCTGTTTGGTAATGTGGAATCTGCTGGGTGGCTGCGGATCGGAAGACAGCACGTCTGCACGGAGCGCGGACACGCCGAGCGCGCAGGATGCGGGTGAAGGCGACGACTCTTCCACGGAGCAAGACGGTGATGAACCGTGGGACGACGCAGACGCATCGAGCGAGGAGCCCGGCCCCGATGCCTCGGACAAGGGCTCGCAACCCCCGCAAGACTCCGCCCTGTGCCACCTGGCTGGCGAGCAGGTGGCGGTGCTGGGGGACTCCTACGTCGCGCTGGATCCCACCTACGTGAAGTTCGACACCCATCCTTTCACGCGCAATCTGGAGGCGCTGGCGCGCAGCGCGGGAGCGCTCGGCGAGAGCGAGCAATATCGCCGCCTCGCCGTGAGTGGCGCCTCGATGAACGGGTTTCCCAATGTTCCTGCGCAGCTCGACGGCGCACTCGAGAGCGATCCGGACCTGAAGCTGATCATCATGGACGGCGGAGGCAACGATGTGCTGGTGAACAACCGCCAGTGCCTGGAGCACGCCACGGCCGACGAGCTCCTACGGGACGAAAGTTGTGTGGGCACCGTGGATGATGTGCTCGCCGCAGCTCAAGGAATGTTCGACAAGGCCAGCGCCGCGGGAGTGGAATCCGTGGTCTATTTCTTCTATCCGCATCTGCCTGGCTACGCGTCCGGCTATCTCAACCTCGCCGGTACCTATCCGAACGTCATGTTGGACTACGCGTATCCACGCATGCAGGCCTTCTGCACGGGACAGCACGCCTTGCCTTGCACCTTCGTGGACATGCGGCCCGTGTTCGACACGGACGGCGACGGCGCGCCCGATCCCGGCATGATCAACGTGGATGGCATCCATCCGACCGAGGCGAGCTCCAAGCTGCTGGCCGCGGAGGTCTGGAAGGTCATGCGGCGGGAGTGCCTTGCCGTGGAGCGCCCGTGATGCTCGGAGCGTTCACGCAGCGCTCGACCTCGGCTGCCATCTGCCCGCGCAGAGCTAGGCGCAGCATCTTGAAGTCGGCCATGAACGAGTACAGCGCGTGGCCGAAGGTCGCGGGCCGATTGCCCTCCACCAAGAAGTGCCCCAGCCAGGCAGCACCGTAGCCGACCGCGGGTGCCGCCAGGAGCCACATCGGCTGCAGCGCGAGCGCGCCCGCAGCGACACAACCTAGCGCGCAGAAGGTACCCAGGTAGTGCAGGGCGCGCGTGAGCGGCTTTTGGTGGGCGCGCACGTAGTACGGCCAGAACGCTTCGAATGAGGTGATTTGGAGACCTGTCATGGCCCTCACGCTGCCACATTCAGTCGCGTCCGCTTGAACGCTAGCGCTGCGGAAAGCCGCTCAGGCTGGGGTGGCTTGCTGGCGCACGTGGCGCACCATGGCCTCGAGTCGATCGCGGTCCTGATGGGCGTGGGGTCCCCTCAGGGGCTGCGTCGGAAGCTCCAATGAAAGGCGCAAGCTAGGCGAGCGCAGATAGCGCGAAGGCGGCAGGCCGAACATGCCGCGAAAGACGCGCGTGAGATGCGCAGAGTCGGCAAAGCCCGCGTCGTGAGCCGCGTCCGTCAAATCGTTCCCGAACGCCACGCTGTACACCACCTGGCGCACGCGCAGCCATGCCATGTAGCGCCCCAGGGGAACGCCCATCTGCTCCACGAACAGGTGTCCGAGCCGACTCTCCGAGAGCCTGGCGAGCTCGGCCAGCTCGGCGGCGACGGGGGCCTGCGGAGCGCTGCGCTTCAATGCGTCGAGCACACGCAGGACACGCGCGTCGAGTCGACGCTCGGCGGGACCTGGTGCGCCCAAGATCTCCAGTGCCACCTGCCAGACGCCCATGCCCGGGGACAGCCGTGCCAGCGCCGCGAGAACGCCTTCGCGCACAGCTCCGACGTGGGGCTTTTCGAGCAAGGTCACACGGGGCTGCTCGGTCGGCCACAGGCGCGCGGCCAAACGCGCATACTCCGCGCTCTCGGGATCGATCTGAAGGCTCAACACCAGTCCATTGCCGGACAGCGCGAGCGGCGTGTTGGGCGGCACGATCACGGCGCATGCCTCTTGCCAGGCCGCGTCCGCGCGATGTCTGAAGCGAAGGCTCCCACTCAACGCCAGCGTGGCGGAGGCCGTGAAGTGCGTGTGCAAGCCGGTCGTGAGGCCCTCACACAGGAGCGCGCTGCCACCCGGGTGGATGAAGAGTCGGCCGTGGGGGGCGCGATCACCGGGCAATGCAGAACCTCCGAGAGCTCGAAGGTGCCACAACGTTTTTGGCTTTGGGGATACGCCGAGTTGGCTGCTGCGGCGTGTCGGCTGTGAGCAGTCTCCCGCGGATGCGGGTTCAGCTCGTCACCCACAAACAATGGTTAGACCAGTGCTTGCGCGCGCCCTCATGCGCAGCGCCGGTGTTCTTTTGAAGCTTGCGTGTTAAACGCGGTCTCTGGCGTCACTCCGGAGGCCGCGACAGCAAATTATCCGGCGAAGTCACGTTCCTCGCTCCCCCTAGTATCCGGCTTGTCGTGCGGGCCGCGTTTGCGCGCTGGCCCAGCGCAACAGGGGGAGGCGGAGCGAGCTGTGCCGCAAGAGGACTCCATTGGACATCAGATGTCCTTGGCCTTTGCTCGGGGGTTGATCGAAGCCCTCGAAGCACTCGGCATCTCGCAGGCTGAGCTCTTGCGCGGAACCACGGTCTCCGAGGCCGCGCTCGCGGCCAAGGGTGGCACTCAGCCACTGCACCAGCTCGACGAGTTGGTGGAGCGAGCCCTCGCGCTCACGGCGGACCCTGCCCTCGGCCTTCGCTGGTGGGATCGCGCGACCTTCGGTGCCTTTGGCGCGGTCGCCCATGCGCTCTCGGTGGCCGAGAACTACCGCGCAGCGCTGGAGTTGATGGCGCGCTACTGGCCGCTCTACTCCAACGTCGAGCTATTTACGCTGGGCGACGATTCCGAGGCGTGTCGCCTCCGCATGATCCGTCACTCCAAGTCGCAGCTGGCACACCGAACCTACATGGAGTCGGTCGCTTTCGTGTTGCGCCGCCTGTTGCGCCAGCATGCCGGCTTGTCCGCGGTGCCGCGTCGCATCAGCTTCGACTTTCCCGCCCCGGCGCACGCGCGTGTCTATGAAGAGGTGCTGGAATGTCCGGTATTGTTCGACGCGCAAGCCACGGAGGTCGTGGTCGACCACGTGCACGCGTTGCGGCCGCAGCCGAACTACCTGGTGGAGCTCGAGGCTCATCTCACGGCATTCGCGGACGAGTTGATGCAGCAGCGAGGCATGGACGCACTCGCCGGCCGCGTGCTCAAGCTTTTGCGGTCGACCCCAGAAGGCCATCGCACCACGATGGAGGATGCTGCCTCGCAGCTGGGAATGAGCGCACGCACGCTGCGTCGACGTCTTCAACTCGAAGGGACGTCCTACCCAGTCCTGCTGCAGCGCGTGCAACACGAGACGGCCGAAGCCATGCTGCTCAATCCGAGCCTCTCGGTGAAGGAGATCGCTTACGCTCTCGGCTTCGCCAACTCGAGCGCATTTCATCGCGCGGTCCAGCGCTGGACGGGCAAATCCCCGACAGCTCTGCGCACTGCCCAGAGCGCGCTGCCCAAAGCAGGACGCTGACATCATCAGCGCCCTGCTTCCCGTGCCAGCCTCGTGCAGCAAGGCGCGCCCGTGCCCGCATTCGTGCCCCTGCCCGCATTCGTTCCCGCACTCGCTCCCGCTCCACCTCTCCGTCGACGGACAACACATACCCTTGCGCGGAACGTTCTTGTGCTGCCGCAACGAGGGCGGCTAAGTCCGGTTTTCTGCTGATTTCGGCGTGTGCGAATCGTCTTCGCAGATCGTGAGTTCGCGCGCGCCGACACCGGAGGGGGAACCGCATGTCCGCACGAAGCGCATTGGCTTGGCTCACGCTCTTGGTTGGTTGTACGGCGGCAGCCCCGCAGAGCGATGTCACCTCAGCCCCATCACCCAGCGCGCCAGGTGACGCGCCCGGGAGTACGCCGACGGGAGAAGCGTCGTCGAGCTCCGCGCGGGAAGAGGCCCCGAACCCCGACCCGATGTTCGTGGACGCCATTTTCCAGGCCAAGTCCGCGGTGGTCGTGAAGGATGGCCAGATGTTCGGCGACTGGGAGTGGGTCGAGGTACCTGGTTCCCAGTGTCGGGATGGGTCCACCGCCGGCTACTACATCAAGCGCAACAGTGCGTCCGACAATCTGATGATCTTCCTGAACGGCGGCGGCGTCTGCTACGACGACTTCTTCTGCTCCATCAACCCGGCCAACGTGGACCAAAGTCTACCGGGCGAAAACCTGCTCGGCGCCATCGGCGATATCCTGACAAACAGCGTCGCTCCGGTGCGCCAGGTTCCGCCCGAGGCAGGCATCTTCTTGGATCGTCCCGAGAACCCCGTCGGCAAGTGGAACATGGTCTACGTGCCCTATTGCACGGGCGATGTGCATGCTGGCACCAAGCGCGACGCGCCCGTGTTCACGGCGTCGTTCGTGGGCAAGCAGCAGTTCGTGGGCTACGACAACCTGAGCTTGTTCCTGGAAGACTTCGGCGCTGCATTTCAGGGCGCAGAGAAGGTGCTGCTCACCGGATCGAGCGCCGGTGGCTTTGGCACCCTGCTCAACTTCGACCGCACCCAGCGCTTCTTCTCCGACAGCATGGTGTATGCGGTGAGCGACTCGGGCATCCCCTTCGGCGACGAGTTCCTCGAGCCGTGTCTGCAGAAGCGCTGGCGCGAGCTCTGGGGCCTCGACGCCGTCTTGCCGCGCGACTGCTCGGGTTGCTTCAACGCCGACGGCGGCGGCCTGGCCTCGGGACTCGGCCACTACATCTTCAAAGAGAAATACGCAGGCCGCATGTTGGGTGGGGGGATCTCCACCGAGCAGGACGAGATCATCAAGCTCTTCTTCAGCTCGGGCTTGCGCGAGTGCACCAACAGTGCCCTGCTCGAGACCATCCCACTCTTCCTCGGCTTGACTGGCTATCCTGCAGATCGCTACCCGGGCGGCCTGCGCGACTTCGTGCAGAACATCGCCGGACTCGACAGTGTGGGCAGCTACATCATGGCCGGCAGCAATCACCAGCACTTGTTCCGCGATCGCTTCTACAGCTCGAACGGCCTTGGAATCACGCTGGCCCACTGGCTGGCCAAGACCCTGGATGGCGAAGCGGTCCACGCGGGTGCGCTGCTCGATGCGGCGCCCGAGCCCACTTTCGGATCCACGGGTCACAACGGTCCACTGAAGGTCGCCAGCTACACCAGCGGCTTCCGCGACGGCCCCGACTTCGCGGACGCGACCATCTGGTACCCCGATGGCGTGACGGGGCCCCTGGCGAGCGTGGCCGTGGTTCCAGGCTGGGTTTCGAGCCAAGGCGACGTGACCGATTGGGGGCCGTTCTTGGCCTCTCACGGTTTTGCCGTGATCACCATCGGCACCAACAGCCCTGCCACGGATCTGCCGGCCGACCGTGAACGCGCGGTCATGGACGCGCTCGAGACGATGCGCGCCGAGAACAGCCGCTGGTTCGGTCCGCTGCAGAACAAGCTCGACCTGACGCGTCAGGCGGTGATCGGCTGGTCCATGGGAGGCGGCGCGAGCCTGCTGGCGGCAGCCGATCATCCCGAGCTCAAGGCGGCCGTCTCGCTGTGTGGCTGGAACCCTGGCCATTCCTACAACGACGTGACGGTTCCTTCCCTACTCTTTGCGGGCACCCTCGATGCTCTTGCCGGCGGTCAGTCGCAGGGCTTCTACGAGAGCATCCCCAACGCTACGCCGCGCTTGCTCTACGAAGTTCAAGGCGGTGACCACTGGGTCGCGAATGACCCCGCACACGAAGAGGGACAAATTGGACGCCTCGCGCTGTCGTGGTTGAAGCTCTACGTCGATGGCGACGAGCGCTACCGCAAGTTCCTGCTCGAAGAGCCCTTCAACGCCGCCGACTTCCGGGTCGACCTGTAGCGCTGACCTTACGGGCAGTGATCCACGGGCACCAGGTTGTCCACCGCGAGGATGCCGCCCTTGTTGGCATCGGTGCTCGACGGCGCGAGCGAGAGATGAGCGACGTCCGCGGTCGGCACGAAGGTGGCGCAAAAGGTCTGCCACGTGGTCGTCGGCGTCGGAGACGCCCACAGCAGCTGATCTCGCCCGCAACGCGAGCTTCCGCCCCAGATCTCGAGGTGGTTCGTGCCCGAGACTTCGCCCTGCAGTAGCGGTGCGGCAACGTCGATCAAGAAGCTGTGGGAAGTGCCCGCTTTGAGCGGCGCGCACAGCGGCTCCGAAGCCCCCTGGGTCCCCACTCCACCGTTGGCCGAGGTGAGCAAGTAGGTCTTGCCGTCGGTCGGCGCGAGCTGTCCATCCATCCCGGGGTACGGCCGATCGGACCAGATGGTGTTGTTGTCGGTGGGAAAGCTGCCACAGCTCACCCACGGGCTCGCGCTGGACACCCCGTCGCCGAGCCAGCCTGGCGAGCTGCTTCCCGAAGGATCGCCCTCGATGGATGGATTCGTGAAACACACGTTCCCGTCGCCCTTGGTTCCACCATCGGCCTCGCAGTCCAGCACCTCGGCCGTCACCATCGCAGTCGCAGTTTGCTGCTGCTGCGAGAACTCCTGCGACGAGGCGGGCGCATCCTTCACCGTCACCGAGTAGGCTGTCGTCGCCGTGGGGCAGAGGTGCCGCATGGGATTCGCCGAGCCGTCCTCCCAGGTGAATGAGTAAGGTGCCACACCGCCCTTGGCGACCGCGACCACGTCGGCGCAATCTCCTGCGCAGGCGAGCGTGACGATATCGATGGTGACGTGGTCTCGCTCCACGTGAGCTTTCAGCTTGTCCTCTGGGTCTGCGCCGTCGGGGCCGTCGTCGTCCGCCCCCTGATTGTCATCGGGCGGGCCCCCGGGATCGTCGGTCCGGCCGACGGTCGCCTGGGTCGCAGAGCAGCCTGCAAGGGCGATGAGCGCCAAGAGAAGAGAGGGCCGGAGGTTCATGCTCCCTTCATGCGGCGATCCGACCAGTCCTTGGCCATGGGGAAGGAATTTCTGGCTCAGGGATCTCGCGCGCAGCGGAAGCCGAGATGGTTCGTGGTGCTGTCAGGGGCGCCCTTGCCCCGCGCACCGGGCATGTAACGGGAGCAGTACTGGTCGGTGCAGAGAAACGAGCCGCCCTTTTGTACCCGCTTGGCCACCCCGGGTTCTTCGGGGTCGTCGCTGTCATTCGGACCTCCAGGGTCGGTGACTCGACCGTGGGCCGACACCACCGCGTAGTAGTCCGCACGGTACCAATCCGAAACCCACTCCCAAACGTTCCCCGACATGTCGAACAGACCCAAGGCATTGGGAGGGAACGAGCCTACGGGCGCCGTGTGTCGATACCCGTCTTCTTCCGTATTGTGGGTGGGAAATCGCCCCTGGAAGGTGTTCGCCATCAACCTTCCTTCGGGTCGCGGCTCATGCCCCCAGGTGTAGGGCGCGCGCTCGAGACCACCCCGCGCTGCGAACTCCCACTCGGCTTCGGTGGGTAGCCGCTTGCGTGCCCAACGCGCGAAAGCCTGCGCGTCTTCATGGGCGATGTGCACCACCGGATGATTGCCGAGGCCACGCAAGTCGCTATCCGGCCCGCTCGGACGGCGCCAACTCGCTCCCTGCACATAGCGCCACCATGCGTAATGGGAGCCCAGATTCGTCGAGCTTCGAGGGGGCGTAAAGACGGACGAGCCTGCGACGAGGTTCTCCTTGGGAACCCCGGGATAGCGGTCCGCAGTGGGCATGCGCTCCGCCAGCGTGACGTACCCAGTCGCTCGGACGAAGCGTGCGAACTGCTCGTTCGTGACCTCGGTGACGTCGATCCAGAATGGGCTGACCTTCACTTCGTGAATGGGCTGCGCGTCGCGCATGTGGCGCGACGGATTGCCCATCGCGAACACACCGCCAGAAACGAACACCATCCCAGTTGGAGGGGTCAGCTCAGTTTGTGCACCGCGTCCGAACGCTGCCGCACTGCCAAAGACGATGGCAGCCAAGCACCCAAGCACGAGCCATCTTCGCATATCGCCTCACCTGGTCGTCGCCCCGGCAAGGCAATGCAAAAGCGAAGCCGGAAGAGGTGCAAAACCGTTCGAGCGCCCGTTGGTGGCTCCCTTCTTGCTGCCGGGTCCTGGCTAGAGGAGGTTCGACATGGGACGCACTTACTTCGCGCAGCCCCGCACGCTGTCCGCCTGCACGGCGGTCGCGCTTCAAGTCGTTCTGGGCTGCGCCGGACGCCCGGAATCAACCACCACGGCGGTCGCGCAGGCGGCGCCCCCAAAGCAGGCAGCGTCTCCAACCCAAGCTTCGCCCACGCCGGGGCCGAATCCGAGTCGAGCGCAGGGGTTCAAGGGGTTCGACCACCCGAACCAGTACATCACCGTGAAGCCGGTGGCGCCGGCCCCCAACATGGAGCCGATGATTCAACACCCGGAGCAGGAGCGCGAGGTGCGCGATCGACTGGCAGCGCTCGAGAAGAAGATCGGCAAGAAGCCCAACTTGCTCTTCTTCATGCTCGACGACGTGGGCTGGATGGACGTCGGCTTCAATGGCGGCGGCGCGAGCGTCGGCAACCCCACGCCGAACCTGGACGCCACGGCATCCGAGGGCCTCATCCTCACGTCAGCCTACTCGCAGCCCTCCTGCTCTCCCACGCGCGCGACGATCATGACGGGCCAGTACCCCGTGCACCACGGCATCTTGCGGCCGCCGATGTACGGCGAGAAAGGCGGTCTCGAGGGTTTTACCACCATCGCCAAAGTTCTTTCCGACCAGGGCTACACCACCCAAGCCATCGGCAAGTGGCACATCGGAGAGAATGAGAGTTCGCAGCCCCAGAACGTCGGCTTCGACGATTTCCGCGGCTTCCTCTCGGTCTCGGACATGTACACCGAATGGCGAGATCCGTCGGCCAATCCCGAGGTCGCGCTCAGCCCCGCTCGCACCAAGTTCATGGAGAAGCTCGGCTTCAACAAGAACGACGTGCACGCCACACGCGGCGCCAAGGTCCAGAAGGTTCGCGAGATCACGCCGGACAACATTCCGAACCTCGACCAAGAATGGGCTGCCTACGGAGAGCAATTCCTGCGCAAGATGAAGGACAGCAAGAAGCCGTTCTTCCTCTACTACAACACGCGCGGCTGCCACTTCGACAACTACCCGAACGAGAAGTTCGCCGGACGCTCGCCCGCTCGCACGCCCTACAGCGATTGCATGGTGGAGGTCGACGACATCTTCGGTCGCTTGCGGAAGGCCCTCGAAGAGACCGGGCAGCTTGAAAACACCCTCATCGTCTTCACCTCGGACAACGGCCCGGAACAGGAGGTTCCGCCGTACGGACGCACCCCGTTCCGCGGTGGAAAGGGCTCCACCTGGGAGGGCGGCGTTCGCGTTCCGACGTTCGTCTACTGGAAGGGCATGATCACACCGCGCAAGTCGGAGGGCCTATTCGACATGACCGACGTGTTCCCGACCTTTGCCGCGCTGTCCGGCAAGCCCACCAAGGATGTCGGACGACTCGTTGGAGACAAGCAATACGTGGACGGTGTCGACCAGGCCTCCTTCCTGCTAGCGAATGACGGCGTCTCGAACCGCCGAAGCATTCTCTACTTCCTGGACGACAAGCTCTCGGCCACGCGCATCGATGAGCTCAAATACGTCGCTCTCGCGCAATCCCCCACGGCACTGACCACCCGAGGAGAACAGGGAGGCTTCACGGGAGCCGTTGAAAAGACGGCTGGTGCACTGATCTTCAACCTCTATACCAATCCGCAAGAGGATGAGGCGGTCGGCATTCGCCACATCCCCATGTCCCTGCCCCTGATGCAGGAGCTCGAGCGCTACGGCGAGGTACTGAAGAAGTTCCCGCCCAAGACGCAGATCGGATTCTGAGAGGAAGATGAGCGGCCACGCTCACGCACGCCGTCGCTGTTCATGTCAAAGTCCAGGCCCACGTCTTCCACCGCGCTCACGACCCGAGTTGCCATCTGAGCTCGTTGGCCTGGACTTGGTCGGAAGACGTCGACTTCGACATGAACGGCGACGGCGTGCGTGAACGACAACACGTCACCTACCACGCAAACAGCCGCTCCACTCCGCGCCGTCCCAAGAGCACTTCGCTCACACTTGTATGCATTCCATGAATGACACACCAGAATTCGTTTCATTGGAACAATAACGCTCACGAGCCTATCGTCGTGCCGGTTGAGGGCGCCAGGGAGCACGACATGGGCAGCTTGCTTGTTCCAATCGATCAGGGTTTCGCAGAACACTTTGCCCACGAGTGGGTCGCCGCCTGGAACGCTCACGATCTCGACCGCATCTTCTCGCACTACGCGGACGACTTTGAGTTTTCCTCCCCATTGATCGCTCAGCGGGGCTTCTCGACGACCGGGACGCTTCGGGGCAAGCAGGCCATGCGTCCCTATTGGTCGGCGGGCTTGGCGTCGGCTCCGCAACTGCGCTTCGAGATCCGCGAGGTGTTCGCGGGCGCCGATTGCGTGTCCATTCAATATCACAGCGTCGGCCGAGGTCTGGTCAGCGAGATGTTCTTCTTCGATGAGCAGCGCCGAGTCGTGCGCGCAGCGGCGAGCTATGGACGGAAGATCGAGTCGCCCCCACAGCTGCAGCAAGCTTGCCATGCCTACCGCGTCGACTTCGACTCGCTGCCTTGGGAATCTCCGATGCCGGGAGTGCGCCACAAGGTGGTGTCGTGCGAAGCGAGCGCCCTTCGCCTCGTCGAGTATTCGCAGGAGATGCCCCCGCATGCATGCGAGCGGGGCCACGCCGGGCAGATCCTGTCTGGGCGATTGCAAGTCGAGATCTCGGGTCAACGGCTCCAGTTTGGTCCCGGCGATGGGTTGCTGATCCCGCCGGGTCCCGCCCATGCCCATGTCGCGGCCGCGCTCACTCCCACCGTGCTGGCGCTCTTCGTCGAGAAGGCCTAGCGGCGGGCCCCACGCACGAACTCCGTGATCCTCACGGCGCGCTCTCGGGCCTCTTCGATCTCCTTCGGATCCTGGGTCTCGATCGCGGCACGCAGATGCGCGATGACAGCACCGAGTTCTGCGCGCTCCACGCCCGTGAGCTCCGCGTAGAGTGCATCGGCGCGCGCGAGGGCCGTGCGGTTCGGGAGCGCCTCGCGCGGGTGGAACTTGAGGCCCTTCATGGCCGCCCGAGCTTGCTCGATTTGCTTGGGGCTCAGCGCTCCCGGGCGCTGCTCGATCACCACCACGTGTTTCTTGTCGGAGTCGACGACCTGCATCTCCACCTCGAGAATGCCGTTCAGGTCATAGGTGAAGCGCACTTCGACGCCGGCCTCACCCTTGGGCTTTCGCGGGAGATCCTTGACGGTGTATTCGCCGAGCTTGGTGTTGTCCTTACACAGCGAATGTTCGCCCTGGAAGACCTCCACCTGGATTTGCTTCTGGTTGTCCTCGATGGTGGCGAAACGCTCCGAGCGACTGACGGGAATGGTGGTGCCGCGCTCGATGATCGGCGAGAAGATGCCCGCCACGTGACGCTGACCGAATTGGGTCGCGGTCGCGATGCCGAGGCTGAAGGGAGCCACGTCCGTGGCGATCAAGTCGTCCACCGCTTGATCCCCCTGCTTGAGCGCAGCTTGCACGGCGGCACCCATGGCCACCGCCTCGTCGGCAGGCAACGTGCGATTCGGCACGCGTCCGAAGGTCTTCGCCACCATGTCCGCGACGCAGCCCATGCGCGTGGCGCCGCCCACCAGCAGCACCTCGTGCACCGCGGAGGGCAAGAGCGACGCGTCGCGCAGCGCTCGCGCGATGGGGCCACGCAGGCGCTCGATCAAGGGCTGCCAGATCTGCTCCGCGCGCGCCCGTGTGATGGTCAGCTCCACGTCCTGCGTACCTTGCTTGGTTGCGAGTCCCACGAGCGCCACGGTGGCCTCAGCAGCCAGTGAGAGGCGTCGCTTGGCGGCCTCGGCGGCCTCTCTCACGCGAGCCTTGAGGACCACATCCCTGGCCACATCGACGCCATGTCGCTCGAGAAGCTCCCGTTCAAACTCGAGCGCCAGCAGGTCGGCGAAGTCTTCGCCACCCAGGCGGGCGTCACCCGCGGATGCTTGAACCTCGATCACACCCTCGATGATCTCGAGCACGGTGACGTCGAAGGTCCCGCCCCCCAGGTCGAGCACGATGGCGCGGATTTCCTGGTCGCGCGCGTGCAGCCCGTAGGCAAGAGCTGCAGCGGTGGGCTCGTTGATGATGCGCTCCACGTGCAAACCCGCGAGGTCACCCGCGACGCGAGTGGCCTGACGTTGCGCATCCCCGAAGTAGGCAGGAACCGTGACAATGGCTTCGCGAATCGGGCGACCGAGGGCCGCCTCTGCATCTCGCTTCAACTCCGCCAGCACCAGTGCGCTCAGCTGCTCGGGCCGAAAGCTGTGCTTGCCCAGGGTGTAGAGGCGGTCGGTCCCCATGTCGCGCTTGAACGCCAGGGCTGTGTGCTCGGGGTGCGTAGCGGCTCGCGCACGGGCGGCTGCCCCGACCAGCATGCGCCCGTCGTCATCCACGGAGACGGCGCTGGGCGTCAAGAGCTCTCCCACCGCGTTGGGCAGGAGCACAGGTTTGCCTGCTTGCAGCACGGCACACAGGGAGAACGTGGTCCCGAGGTCGATGCCAACGATCAAGTCGTTCGTGTCACTCACCGAGAACTACCTCCCACAGAGATCGACATTGGACAGCGTCCGTTCGTTTCCTTGAGCGCCAGCGCAAAGCCCAACCGCTGGTTCAAACTGGGCTGTGAGTACTTGCTTGCAAGCTCGTACTCTCGCGCGAGAGCCGAGAACGCAGCGCGCATCTCATCGCACTCCTCCGCGCGCGACCAACGCAAGGCTTCGTCGCACAGCGCCCCCTGCTCCTCGCAGAACGCCTTCTGAGGGGTATCTTTCTCGAGGACGGCGTGCTCGTCGAACTTGGGCTTGGCGGTGTCATTGACGCAGTGGTTGCACGTGAGGCGCAAGAAGTTGATCAAGACCAGCATGCCCCACGTCGGGCCTCCCCAGCTGCCGCGGTACCAGGGCTCGCGGACCGAGTCGTGGGTGCCGCGCAGGCCCTTCTCGTAGTAGGAGAAGAGCGTGGGCGCCTGGCGTTTGAGTAGGCGTGTGACTTCTTTTCTCGTGGCCTTGTCGGACTGATCGACGAGGTCCAGCAGCTGGCTCTCTGCGCGCTCCATCTCGCCACTGTCGATGGCCTTCGCGAGCACGCGTGCGAACGCGTCGGGGAGCTCGGGACGTACCGCGACGAGCTCCCGCAGCAAGGTCAGGCGTGCACCGTCGATGCCAGCTTCGCCGATATCCGTGCGGGCGGAAACCGCTCCGAACACCTGCAGCGCCAGCGCGACCTCGGAGGAACCGAGCAGCCCAGTGACGACTCGCGTCACCCACCACATCGGCGCACGCGGGCTGAGCGGGTCACCCTTTTCGCGCGCGAGCTCCGACAAGGCAAGTTGTGCTGCCGCCTTGGCATTCCCGCGCTCGAGCAGAATGCTGGCCATGCGAGCCCACTCGGGTTTGCCCTCGGAGATCTCGCGAAGGGAGGTCAGCTCGGCATCGGTCAGCTGGTCCGGCCATTGATCTCCGATGCGCAGCAGAAACTCGCGATGCCCACGACGCACAGCCTGGCGCGCCACCAGGAGCTGCTCATTCTCGGCGTCGCGTTCCTCGAGCGAGGCGAGCAAAAGGGAGTAGGCCTCCTCGGATTGCTCGCGCGCCACGGCCTCCCGAGCGATGCTCTCCTGAACCGCCGGGTCGGACTCGCTCCAGTAGCGCTCGCTCAACGAGGGCGGTGGATTGGCCAGGGGCTCCTCGAGTGTGACAGGGGCTTCACTCGCTTCCGGTGGAGTCGGCATCTCCATGGCCAATGCGAGCGACGACCCGACCACCTCCGGGGCCGGCCCAGACCGTAGGCGCGGCTGCACCGTCTCATAGGCGGCACGCAAGCGCTTGAAGCTCTCTGGGTCGCGCTCGGGCGGATGCTGCTTGAGTAGACGCAGATAGGCGCGACGCGCCGTCGCGGCGTCGGTCGTGCGCTCGATACCAAGGAGCGAAAGAGCTTCGTCGAAGGTCACAAGATCGCGCCGACTATACCCCAGGACCCGGGGTGAATCCGGGGTGAACGAGGGGAACGCTCAGCCCGGCAACTGTATTGAACGCCACATAGCGGTTGGAGCTCACCGCGCCGGTATGAAGCCATGATATTTAGGTTCGATACCAGATGCGTGAACGGCACATGGCGTTCGTGACAGGACTGTTCTGGGGAGCGCTTGCTGCCTGCTCACCGCAGGGGTCGCCGACGAGTGGGTCTGGCAGCGAGCTCCCGAGGGACCCGGATTCCTTGGCCCCGGTCCCCGACGTCCCCACCGTCGCTCCCCCAGCGACACCTTCCTCGGATGCGATGTGTACGGACAACGCGATCGGTGGCATCGCCTATCGGATCTGCAACGCTCCGCGCTCCTGGAGCCACGCGCGGGAGCGATGCGAAGCACAGGGCATGGTGTTGGCCCAACCTTCCAGCCCTGAATCGATGACGGCACTGGGCGCCGCTTTGAAACGGGCGTTCTGGCTGGGTGGTTCCGATCGCGCAAGCGAAGGCGAGTGGCGCTGGACCGACGGTACCGTCATCAGCCGCGCCCGCCGCTTCGGCAAGCCCTTCGTCAACCTTCCGGAATCGGCCTACTACTTCCAGAGCTTCGGGCAGCTAGAGGTGGACTTCGGGCGCAACTGCTTGCGCCTGGCGGAAGGCCGCGTGGACGCGCATGCCTGCCAGGAAGCCTTGCCCTTCGTGTGCCAGGAGCGTCCGACCGAATACGCCCCGCAGGAGAACGCGCGTGCGACTTGCACGAGCGACGACCTGGGCGGTCATCATTATCTGATCTGTGGCGACGCGCGCACGTGGCAAGAGGCGGAGGCACACTGCAATCGCAACGACATGCACCTGGCGACGCTTCAAAGCGTGGATGAAGCCAAGTTCATCGCCGAGCGCATCCGCGCCGACAGCTTCATCGGCCTCGTCAACTCGACGCATCCGGACTTCAAGCCACAGTTCCCAGTGTTTCCGGACAGCCTCGAGCGCGGCGTGTGGAGAAACCTCGACGACAATCGCATCGTCTGGTGTGGCAATGCGCAGGGCATGAGCACCCCGCTCAGCTACACGCGCTGGGCACAGAACGAGCCGAGCCGCGATGATCTGGCCTGCAGCGCCATGGCATCGGGCACGGGCCAGTGGCGCGCGGTCGCCTGCGGTCGTCCCCTTGCCTATGTGTGCGAGCAGATCGACGACGGCAAGCCCGACGCTTTTGCCACGCGGCCCGAGCTGATGATCGATTCCTCTCCCGAGCTGCGGCCGGGCACCCTCGTCACTTCACCCATGCTCTCGCTCGATCGCGCGTTCCATGTCCGCGCGTGTGTGGACCTCTACGAAGCAGCGAGCGTCCCGCAGACCCGTATCAAGGACGTCGAAGAGCGCTGGTACACGCAACGAGTCAACGGATACCTCGTTGCAGCAAGCGCAGGAACCTTCAGGCTGCGACGCGACCTCCGCACACGGGCGATACGTGCCATTTGGGTGGCGTCCGAGAACAATTTCCGCATCCCCGAGCTCGCCAAGCCGAAGCTCTCCGAACGCCAAGCATTCATCAAACTGGGCGAGATCACCGGCGTCGCGCCGGAGCACATCTCCCTCCAGGCCGGCAGCGGGCTCAGGATTAATCGCAAGCCGCGCATCGTCGAGGAGGAGTACGAGCTCGTCTACGGCTTCCAAATCATCGCCGACGCGCCCAAGCTGTCTCCTCTCACCACGCGCCACTACATTGCAGTGAACGCCAATACCGGCGAAATGTCGGGCTACGCCAACGACGTCTACTACTGAGAGGCCGCCTCTTGGCCGACCCTGCCCGGTGCTTGACTTCTTACGTCGGCTCGAGTGCAGCCCAGACCCGCGAGCGGAACACTCGCTGGCCCTCTTTCAGCGCGGAAGAGTCACCTGGATCCACTGCGGATCGCTGGTTTCCGCGGTGTCGTTCGTGCCCAGGACCGCGTGATTGCCCTGTCCGCTGGCGTCGGCCGCAGTCTGGCCGGCCCCCTCCTCGAAGTTCCAGGCGCCCACCAGGGTCGATGCCGCACTCGGCGTGGCGCTGTGCATGTCCGCCCAGACTTGCTCGGCGGTGCGCACCGACGAGAACACGCGCACTTCGTCGATGGCTCCCTTCAAGAGCCCGTTGAGCGATTCATTGTCGGTGTCCGCGCCGATGTACAGCGGATGCGCGTCGTAGGCGATCGGCGAGGTGGCCTGGGCGCAGGATCGCAGCACACCGTCCACGTAGATGCGAGCTCGGCTGAGCGCGCTCTCGAAGGTCAAGGTCACGTGATGCCAGGTCTGTGCATCCGCTGACCATGGCAGCGTGGGCGCGCCGCTCGTGCTCGCCAGGTTGGCTCCTGCGTACAGGGCGTCCGACTGAAACCAGATCGTGTACGAGTCGTCCGTGCCGGTCTGATAGGGCTTGCTGACCAAGGAAGCGTAGGAGCCGGGACTCACTCCCGAGAACAAGAACCAAGCTTCGAGGGTCACATCCGAGGGGCGCAGCGACTCGGCATCGCTCACGCTGGCGAACTGGCCTCCATGGAGGGCCAGGGCCGTGCTGGCGGTACCTTGCGACTGCGGCTGCACCGCATCGGGACTCACCGAGACGACGTCCATCTCGATGAACTGACCGTCGTAGGGCTGGGCAAGGCTGACACCGCCCACACTGACAGGCGCGTTGGGACCGCCGATATTGAGCAGCTCCGCGCCATCGATGGAGGCGGCGTAGAGCGTCACGGTCGCCCCCGCAGCGACGCGCACCGTCTCCTCGAAATCGAGAGCCAGCAGCGCCGGGTCCCCCGAAGTACCGCGATTCAGGTAGTAGGTTTGTGCCGGGGAGGAGATGTCGAGCCGATAGATGTTGCCCGTGTCGGAAGCGGGTGTGCCACCCACCTGCCAGGTGTCGTCGGCCGTGCTGCACCCATCCAGATAGGTCTTGGCTTCCACCACGCCGCGGAAGCGCAGGCGCACGTCGTACACGGTGCCGGGCGCGCCGCCGAGCGTTGCGGCCACGTTGACGTCCGGACCGTTCGCGCACGCTTCAGTGTTCTTGCTACCCGTGCAGGGCAGCTCCCACGCGAGGCCTGCCAAGCTGCCGGCAACGTCCAGGCAGCGGTGGTCTGCGCCACACAGGAACCCTTCGCCGCACCCGCTGGCCCCACAACACTCGCCCACCACGCAGCTGCCGCCGCAGCAGATTCCCTGGCCCCCCGCCTCTGCTGAACAGGTCGCGCCGTCCGCCGTGCAGAGCATGGGAGCACCGCTGTCCGTCTCGGTCGAGGCGTCCGTGCCTGGCATGTCCGCGTCGTGCTCGCCTGCGTCGGGGGTGGGCACGCGCGCGTCACCCATCGACTGGTTGCCCGAGTCCGCCAGGCTCGCGTCGGGCTGCGGCCCTTCGTCATACCCGTCTTCGCTGGAACCAGAGCAAGCGCTCAAAGCGATGCAGACCAACCAACAACCACGCCTACGCATGCGAGCCTCTCCCGGTGACGCGAGAGATCTTCGGGCTCTCTGCCCGCCGGTGCCATACGCAGTTCACCCGTCGGAATGGCCTCGAGTCGCGGGTCCCCGCGATATCGTGGGCATATGGATTCCGTGGAACTCAGGCTACGCTCGTTTCACAGGGCTGCAGCGGCCAACTCGCCGAAAACTGGAGCGTGCAGCTCGACGCGAGCCAGCAGCAAAAGCTGATGGCCTTGCTCCACGCCATGAAGACGACCAAAGGCCCGAGCTCCTGCACCACCGACGTACCGACCGATACCCTCACGGTCTTCGATCGCGCTGGCACCGCGCGGGTGTTCTTGAACTCCATCAACGCCGGGTGCGACACGAAGCCAGCGCCCGGCACCATGCTGGTCGACTACACCGGAGGCGCGCAATCATTCGTCCCTCTGTTGCTCAGCCTCGGACCCACTCGCGACGGCGGCTAAGTCCTCGCTCTGTTGGGGAGACGCCCTAGCGAGGCAGACACGTCATGAGACTGATCAGGAGCGCTGCCAGCAGCGTGGCCAGCAACAGGGGCGCGGATAGGCGAAGGATACCGAAGGAACGCCTCGCCACCTCACGCAAAGTGGGCGCGTCCGGCTCGGTTCTGGGATGGTCGGCAGGGCGCCAAACCACGTCATGAAGTGAGTCGAGGGGCGGCCGGGGGGAGTTCACCGTCGAGCGCGACAAACTCACCGCCGGCTGCGGCAAGCTCACCGCTGGCTGAAGCAGGCTCACTGCCGGCTCGTCCGCGGGCGTGATCGCAGTGGTGGAGCGCAGGAAGCGCAAACCTTCGAGGGCCCGGCGCAGCTCCAGCACCGATGCGGTCCGTGCCTCGAGGTCGTGGGCCATCGCGCTCGCCACGCAGGCCGCAATGGAGGGAGGCAGGTCAGCACGCAGGCGCGCGAGCGGCGTCGGCCTCTCGAACAGGACTTGCTGAATCTCGGCGTGAAGCTCGCCTGCCTTGAAGGCGGGCTTTCCACTCAGCATCTCGTAGAGGATGATGCCCAGCGCATAGACATCGGCGCGAGCGTCCACGCCTGAAGCATTCTTGAGCTGCTCCGGCGCCATATAGCGCGTGGTCCCAACCAAGGTGCCAGGCTTGGTCTGCCCGTTGCCCTCCGCCAGCACGGATTTGGCGACCCCGAAGTCCAGCACCTTGATCCGCTCACTGCCGTCCGGTCCCTGACATAGGAAGAGATTCTCGGGCTTGAGGTCCCGATGCACGAGTCCGCGCGCGTGGGCGGCCTGAACTCCGTCGCAGCACTGCAGCATCAAGCTCAGGGCGCGCGGCAAGTCCAACGCCCCTTCGGCGCCTAGCAGGTTGCGCAGGGTTCGCCCATGGAGCAGCTCCATCACCAAGTACGGCGTGCCGCCGTCGTCGTCATAGTCGACGATCGTCACCACATGATCGTTCACGATCGCGCCGGCGAGCTCGGCCTCGGCACGAAAGCGCTGCAAGGCCGGCCCCCTGGTGATCAAGTCCGGACTCATGAGCTTGAGCGCGAACCGACGCTTGGTCCGCACGTGCTCGGCCACGAACACCAGACTGGAGCCACCCTGGCCGATCAAGGAGATCAAGCGATAGCGCTCCGAGAGCACCCGACCGAGCAGCGCGGACACGGACACATCTCCGACCGTCGCCTCGCCAGTCATGGGCCGACCGAAGCTCGCGCAGGCGGTCGTTCGCCGAGGCGCTCTCGGCAACGCGCTTCCAGCTCACGTACGCGCCCGCTCCAGTCGCGCGCGTCCAGCGCCTGGGGTAGCCAACTCGGAGCCTGAAGCTCTCCCGCCGGGACGACCAGGCCGAGCCAGTCACCGAGTCGCAACAGCTGATCTCCCCGCAACACGACCCCTTCACGAACGCGCTCCCCGTCGACATGGGTGCCGTTGGTGCTGCCGAGATCGCGCAACACCAGGACAGGACCACGCAACGAGATCTCGGCGTGGACGCGAGAGACCTTCTCGTAGGGCAGCGACAACTCGCAGTCCGCCCCGCGCCCGAGGCGTGTGAGCCCTGTGATCGCGAGCGAGGGACCCGCCGGCGGCCACAGCGTGATGATGCCGAGCGAATCGGCGCGCTCGAAGTCCGTTGGCAGGGAGATCGCCGTGGTCGCGTCAGGCGTCACCGCCGCCGCCTGCAGCGGAGTCTCGAGCTTGGTCAACGGCGCCGTGAACTGATAGCCCCGGCCGTGCAAGGTCCTCACGGCGTCCGCCCCGTCTTCGCCGAGAGAACGTCGCAGATCTTTGATCAGTCCGGGCAAGGAAGCGGGGCCGACCTGGAGTTCGCCCCAGAGCGCTCGCTGCAGCTCCTCCTTGGCCACGTAGCGCTCCGAGCGGGACACGAGGTAGAGCAAGAGGTCCATCACCTTGGGCGCCAGGTGAACCTGCTCTCCGCCGCGCGTGAGCCGTCGCGCCGAGACATCCAATACGTGATTCGAGAAAGCCCACTGGGTCATGTCACTGCGCCCCGACGAGGAGCTCGCTTGCTAACACGGGACAGCGCGCCTTGACAACGGATGCCCAGCTTGCGAGTCAGCCATCGCTCTCAAAAATCTCCTGAAAGTCTCATGACATTCCGAGCAGAAACGTGCGTCCCTCTGAAAACCGGCTTTGGTATCGGCTGTTTGGCTTGACAGCCGCCAGCGACAAGGGGCATAGGCGCTTTGAATCCTCCAGCACAACAAGTTGAGGCCTCCCCATGAGCGTAGGTTGCTCGCACGTCGTGCTTGGCTCCGCCCTTTCCGTGTTCTTGTGCGGCGCCTGCGAACCGGCCGACGGTCTTGCCAGCGCGGACGCCGGCACACACGACGCCGACGCCGCGGCTTTCCCGCACCGGGACGCGGGCGCGGTGACCCTGTGGCCCCAAGAAGAGGAAGTCGATGCGCAAGCGCCGGGCCCGTGCGACTTCAGTTGTGGCTCACTGGCCCAGAAGGTGGACGTCCAGGGGACCTCTCCGTGGGGCGAGGTGGTGATCGATCAGAATCGGGGCTGGCTACGTGACAGGGTTCACCAACCTGACGTACCTGTACCTGGAGGGAACCGTAGACGGCCAACCATTGCTGGTCACGCTCCTCCCTTACACCGACGATGTCGAGGACTTCGCGATCGGCCCGGGAACCTATACGGGCGGGGGCACCTACGTGGGGGCAAACGGCCGCGCTGTGCGCAGAAGCGGTAGCGATCAATGCGACGAGACAACGCTCGATGAGGTCAAAGTCGTGGTGACCAAGCACGCCTACACCGCGGGCGACGATGGCTTCCAGACGGGAGATGTCGTCATGTTTCAGGGCAGCGTGGCGGTGCACGGCGGAGGATGGTCGCTCGAGCTGCCCTTTGACATCACCACCGCGTGCGTGGTTTCCGTCGACCTCTGAGCGCTCGTTGCGAGGTAGAGGCTATGTCCGCCATCGTGATCCGTGACTATCGGCCAGAAGACCGGGCGGCGGTCCGCCGCATCTCCTTCGAGACTGGGATGCAGGGGCAATCCATCGCCCCCCAGTACGGCGACCTGGAGAGCTGGGCGGACATGTTCACCGGCTATTACACGGACCGTGAGCCCGAGAACGGCATCGTGGCGGAACTCGATGGTGAAGTGGTGGGCTACATGCTTTCGGCGCTCGACGAGCGGAGAGCCACCAATCCCATGCTCTATGCGCTCAAGCACGCCCTGCTGCGCGGTGCCTGCTTTCGACCCGACACGGTGCGCTTCTACCTGCGCAGCGTGGTGGATACCTTCCGCGACCTCCTGGGGCCTCGCGCACCCAAGGTGGACTACGACCTGTACCCCTCGGGTCCCCACGTGAACCTGCTGCCGGCCGCGCGCCGCGCGGGCGTGGCCAAGGAGATGTTCTATCAGGTGTTCGATCGCGTCGTCGCGCGCGGCTCGACGGGAGCACACGGACTGGTGCAGGCATCGAACCAAGCCATCATCGACCTCGCCACCAAGAAGCTCGGCTTTCAAATGGTCGGTGAGCCGTTCTTCGTTCCGGGCTTGCGCGGCGCGAACGGCGAACGCGTGGCGATCCGCATCTTGGGCCGACGACTCACCGATTGGAAGATCGGCGCCTGGAAGCAAGCCGACGCGCAGCCGAGTGGCACCATCATGAAAAGCTCATGAAAATCTCCCGGCCGTTTTGGCAATTATCCCCATGTTTTTGGGGTGGCATGGTTTGACAGTTCCACGCGGAACGACGTAGTTCTAGGCCCGACATGGAACCGTCGGTCACGCAGCAGCAGCGCGTCAGAGCGGTGGCGGACTTCGCTCGCAAGCGCCTCTCCCCTGGCGCCAGCGAGCGTGAGAAGCACGGGCGCTTCGAGCGAAGCCTGTGGGACGAGGCGGCCGCCTTCGGACTCACGGGCTTACCGATCCCAACGCCGTGGGGAGGCAGTGGCCTCGACGCCGTGGAGACCATGCAGCTCGTGGAGTCCCTCGGCGAAAGCTGTGAGGACGGCGGCTTGGTATTCTCGCTGTGCGCTCACATGTTCGCATCGGCGGTGCCAATCTGGCGCTCGAACTCTCCGATCCATCAGCAGCGCTACTTGCGCGACCTCGCGAACGGAAAGCTCATTTGCGCCAACGCGGCCTCGGAGCCCGACGCGGGGTCCGACGTGTATGCGATGAAGACCACGGCGACGCGCACCAGCTCGGGCTACGTGCTCGAAGGCACCAAGGTCTTCGTCACCAATGCGCCGATCGCCGACCTGTTCTTGATCTACGCCAGCACGAGTCCCTCGCGCGGGTACCTGGGAATCTCCGCGTTCCTCGTACCTCGCGATACGCCCGGGCTGCAGGTCGTTCCGGGTCCCACCAAGCACGGGCTAGGTAGCTCGCCCTGGGGCAGCATCTATTTGACCTCCTGCGATGTCCCGGAGGAAGCGCGCGTCGGGGCCGAAGGTGCCGGAGCGTCCTTCTTTCGTGAGTCGATGGTGTGGGAGCGAGGCTGCCTCTTCGCGTACTACGTCGGTGCCATGCAGCGGACACTCGATCGCTGCGTGGAGCACGCCCGGACACGCCGCCAGTTTGGCGAGGTGCTCGGGAAGTTCCAGTCGGTCGCCAATCGCATCGTCGACATGAAGCTCCGACTCGAGACCAGCCGGCTGCTCCTCTACAGGGCAGGCCAGTTGCACCGTGATGGCAAGCCCTGTGACGAGGCCATCGCGATGAGCAAGCTATGGATCTCCGAGTCCGCCGTGCAGGTCGGCCTGGATGCCGTGCAGATCTTTGGCGCATCCGGCATCACCCAGGAGCTGGGCATCGACGTCCTGCTCCGGGATGCCCTTCCATCGCGGATCTTCTCCGGGAGTTCGGAGGTCCAGCGCATGATCGTGGCCCGCACCCTGGGGCTGTCATGAAGCGCCTCGAAGCGGTCTTGACATCGGCGTGCGCGACGGAGGCCGAGCTCATCGCCGTGGAGTGGGGCGAAGAGAAGCTGAGCTATCGCGCGCTCGATGAGCTCGCCAACCGCTTCGCGCACTGCCTGCTCGCAGCGGGTGTGCGAAGCGGCGATCGCGTGGGACTCCACGTTCCCCGTTCCGGTCGTTGCATCGCGGCCATGCTCGCTTGCTTGCGAATCGGCGCGGCCTACGTGCCGCTCGATCCCAGCGCCCCCGCCAAGCGCACGCGCTGGATTGCCAGGGATTGCGCCCTGCGTGCGGTGGTCACCGTACCGCGTCTCTTGGGCACCTGGCTGGAAGCCGGGGAACATCAGCCACACTTGGTTCTAGTTGAGCACGACGGCGCGACCGACGCGGTCCAGCCCGCGGCGCTTGCAAGCCATGTGACGCGCTGGACCGAAGTGCTCGCCACCAGCGCAGATGCGCTTCCGCCTCGCCCGGGATCTCCCGACGAGCTCGCCTACATTCTCTATACGTCTGGCTCGACCGGCACCCCCAAAGGTGTGATGCTCTCGCACGAGAATGCCCTGGCGTTCGTCGAGTGGGCTGCAAGCCAGGCAGGGCTCGCGCGCGGCGAACGCGTGGCGAGCGTGGCGCCCTTTCACTTCGACCTCTCCGTGTTCGACATCTGGGCCACCCTGTCACGAGCGGGAACACTGATCATCATCGACGATGCCAGCGTGATCTCGGGCAACCGTATGCTCGATGCCATCCACGCGCGTGGGATCCAAGTCTGGTACTCGGTGCCTTCGGCGTTGGTGCTCTTGCTCGCGGGAGGACTCGAGGCACGCGGCGCTCCGTCGTTGCGCGTCGTGTTCTTCGCGGGCGAGGTGTTCCCCATCGCGGCGCTACGCCGCGTGATGGCCGCCTTGCCGGGGGCCAGGTTCTACAACCTGTTCGGCCCGACGGAGACCAACGTTTGCACGGCCTACCCGCTGGAAGTCATTCCCGAGGCTGATCTCCTCGCGATTCCGATCGGCCACCCCGCATGCGGCAATACGTGCAGCGTTCTCGATGACCACGGCTCCCCCCTGCCCCACGGCGAAGTCGGCGAACTCTACGTCGACGGTGCCACCGTGATGCTCGGCTATTGGCAGGACGGCTCCTGCAAGCCCGCCGAGCGCCCCTACCCCACCGGGGATCTAGTCTCTCAGCGCGCCGATGGCGCTTTCATGTACCACGGTAGACGCGATCATCAGCTCAAGGTCCATGGATTCCGCGTCGACCCTGCCGAAGTCGAGGCCGCGCTACACGCCCATCCGCTGATCCGCGAAGGCTTGGTCGTCGTGCTCGAGCAGCGGCTCGTCGCGCTGGTGGTGCCTGCCGACTCGCCGAGCGCGGGGACGCTACCGGACGGCATCTCGGTGATGGATGTCCGGCGGCACTGCGCCGCTCACCTGCCGCGCCACATGCTGCCAGCCGAGGTTCGATTCGTCAGCGATCTACCGCGGACTAGCACGGGCAAGCTCGATCGTTTGGGCGCGCGAGATGCCGTGGCGCGAGGCGCCTGGTGCGTCCTTGGGCAGCCCGCAGGGGCTCCACCGCGAACCGAAGTCACAGCACCTGAAGAGGCACGGACATGAGGGAAGTCGTCACGCAGGGCATTCGGGACTACATCGTGAACACCTGGTTAAGCGGCGACCCCCGTGGCTTCCATGACGATACCGACCTGCAGGAGACGGGGATCCTCGATTCGTTCTCGACCTTGGCGCTCGCCGCCTTCCTCGAAAAGACCTTCTCGACTCAACTCGAGCCCTCCGAGATCAACGGAGACACGTTTCGGAGCGTGCAGACGCTGACGCAGCTGGTGCTCGAGCGTCGAACCTCTTCCTTGGAGCAACGAACATGAGCTTGAATAGTATTGCAGTCGCGCCGACACCTCGTGACGGCCATCCCTCCTGGGAACCCGAGCTGCGAGAGATGGTCGCTCGCATCGCCGAGGTTCCAGCCACATTCGCGGCCGATGTGGACATGCGGGAAGAGCTCAACATGGACTCCATTCGCAGTGTCGAGCTCATGTTCGAGATCGAACAGCGCTTCACCCTCCTGGTCCCCGAGGAGCGCTACGCACAAGCGCGGAGCTTCGAAGACCTCTTGTCCCTGATTCGCTCGCTAAAGCAGGACACCTGAGGCAAGGGCATCCGTGGCGATGGCGTCCGTGCGTCGCGTTGCAATCACTGGCTGTGGTGTGGTCAGTGCCGCCGGTGCCGACCTGCGGTCATTTTGGGACGTGCTCGTGCAGGGCCGCAGCCTGATCCGTCCGCTGCGCGGCTTCGCCATCAAGGACCTGCCGAACTTGTACGGTGCCGAGGTGGACTTTCCGGACGAGGGTCTCGGTGCCGACCGGGACAGCCGACGTCGGCGCTGTGCGCGTCTGCTCGGGCTCGCCGCGCGCCATGCCACCCGTGACGCCAGGCTGTCCGAGAGCTGGTGCCATGCAGCCCGCATGGGCGTCGCCATGGGGACCACCCTCGGAGAGGAGGAGGAGCTCAATCATCTCCATGACCGGGCTGCGGAGGTCGGTGCCCTGACGATCGACGCCACGTTTGCCAGCCGCGCCGACAACACGCGACTCGCGCTCGACGTCGCCCGGGATCACCAGCTACGGGGCCCCGTGCTGCTCAATGCGACCGCCTGTAGCTCGGGCAATGCAGCGACGGCTTGGGCCTACGATCTCGTGGCCTCGGGCGCCTGCGACGCCATGCTCGCCGGCGGCGTGGACACCTTGACGCGGGTCACCTACTCGGGCTTCAGCCGCATGAATGCTCTCTCCAAGAGCGTGTGCAGACCGTTCGACGTGCGCCGAGATGGCGTCTCGTTTGGCGAGGGCGCCGGGGTCTTGGTGCTCGAGGAGATGGGACACGCCCAGCGGCGGGGAGCCCATGTGTACGCCGAACTGGCTGGCTACGGCATCGGCAACGATGCACATCACATCACGGCGCCCGAGCCGAACGGACGCGGCATGGCACGCGCGATTCGCGAAGCACTGACCACCACCGCAACGTCGGTCGAAGCGATCGACTACGTGAGCGCGCACGGTACGGGCACGCCCTACAACGACGCGGCCGAGGAACGAGCCTTGAGGGCGGTATTCGGGGATCGCACGACAAGAACACCGGTGAGCTCGATCAAGGCCTCGCTGGGACACACCAACGGCGCAGCGAGTGCCCTGGAGAGCGTCGCGTGCGTGCTGGCGCTCGAGCACCAGCTGCTCCCACCCACGGCCAACCTCGAGCAGCCTGACCCGGCGTTCGCGCTCGACTTGGTGCGCACGCGCGCACGCGAAGCCCGCGTGAACACGTGCTTGAACCTCGCGGCCGGCTTCGGTGGCTTCAACGTGTGCCTGGTGCTCAAGAAGGCCCCTCAGGCAAAGGTGCGAGGTTGATGTTCGACGAAGACGCGATCGTTATCACGGGTGTCGGCGTGCTCACGCCGCTCGGGAACACGTTCGCCGACGTGGGCGCCGCGTTGCGTCGAGATCACTGCAGCATCCTGCCATGCGCCCATGATCCCAGCATCGGCGAGTCCCTCATCTCGGACTTCGAGCCAACGCGCTATGCCGAGGTGCGCGGCATGCGCGTGTACAACCGCACCACCCAGCTCGCGATCTGCGCCGGACGCCGCGCGCTGCAGTCTGCGTACTGGCTCCGAGCCAGTCCTCCGCGCGAGCTCGGCGTCGTCATGGCATCGACATTCGGCCATCTGGACACGCTCCTCGAATACGACGGGAGTCTGGCTCGCGCGGGGGTCAGGCGCACGAACCCCGCCCTCATGCCACTCTCGCTCGCCAGTGCCTCCGCGGCGGCCACCGCCCTGGCGTTGGAGGCCGAGGCCTGCGCCGTAACCTTGGCGGGGGACGCACCGGCGGCCCTCGATGCGTTGGCCCTCGCAGCTCGCTTACTCGCGGTGGGTCGTGCGCGTGCATGCGTGGTGGTCGCGGCCTTTTCGCCGCTGCTCGCCCTGACGCAATCGGCCAGAGCGGCCGGTAAGCTCGCCTCGGCCGAGCAGTTCGTGGTGTTGGATCGATCCCATGCCGGCACCGTGTTCGGCGAAGCCGCGGTGGCCTTCGTGTTGGAACGCGACTCGATCGCCCGTACCAGCGGTGGTCGGCCCCTCGCTTCCCTACGCGGCCATGCCGCCGCGAATGCGCTCACCTCGGAACAGCGCGCGTCGGAGTTGCAGGCGACCTGCGATCGAGCGTTGCAACATGCGCGCGTTGCCCCAAGAGAGCTGGCCTTGGTGAGCGCAGGCTCCAACGGCACACCCGCTGGCGATGACGCCGAAGCGTTGGCGCTCAGGGCGTTGCTCGGCGAGGCCGCTGCGACCACCCCCATGTGCGCAGTCAAGGGCCACTGCGGCGAAGCCATGGAAGCGGGCGGCCTGCTGCAAGTCCTGCTGGCGCTATCCGTGCTCGAGAGCGGTTTTGCACCCGCGATTCGTCACCTCAAGGAGCCCTGCCGTGAGGGCCTGGGCTTCGTGAGCCGCACGGCTCAGGTCTCGCCTGGTCCCGTTCTCATCAGCGCGACGTCAGAGGCGGGACCTTGCTCCGCACTGGTCGTGGATCGACCCGTGCTGGTTTGAGGAAGCGCTGTGACCTCCCTCGTCTCGCTATGTGCCGCAGCCAACGCTTCCACTCGGCGAGCCGCGGGATCCTTGGCGGCCAAGCGCTGATACTGAGCGAACAGCGTGGGGTGCTGCGTGTTGCGGACCCACTTCTCCATGGCCGACAGATGCGTCGAGTACGCCGGGCGGTCACTCATCTGAAGCGCGAGCTCCGCGCGAGCCCCGTGACTGAGCCCGTGCAGCATGGGATTGTCGTGGGCTTCTTGCTTGGCGAGTAGCGTGTCGAGCAGGTCGCGTGCACGCTCGAGTTCTCCCAGCGCCAGATGCGCCAGCGGCAGCTCGAGTTCCACCGCGAAGGTCATCATCGTGAACGCGGCGTCCTCCGTGCGTAGCCCCGCCAGGGCTCGCTCGCATACACACCGTGCTTGGGCTGCTTTGCCCGCCTTGCGGAGGATGCGCGCGTAGGCCCCGAGGTACTGGACCTCGCGCGTAGTCAGCGCCGAGCCCGCAATCGACTCGAAGAAACCGCCGTAACGAGCCAGCGCCTCGTGCGGCAAGCCACGCTCGGACAGGTAGCAAGCGTGGGTCACGTCGCGCAGTCGTGCCACGGAGGGCACTTCATTGGCGATCGCCTGGATCTGCTGGGCGGCCCGCTTGAGAGCCACCACGTCTTCACACAGCGTGAGACTATTCCAGAGCAGACGCGGCACCTGCATGTCATGACGCCAGACCGCGTTGGTCTCGGCGGCCAGCTGGTCGAGCTCCTCGACGTGGCGCAGGAACTCGACACGCTCGCCGCGGTGGCCGTGATAGGCGACCAACATCGTGGAGCGGGTCTGGCGCGAGGTGAAGGTACTGAGACGCTCGATGGAGCCTAGGTGCTCTTTCACGGCGTCGTCGGTGCGTGTGGCGTCGAGCGCGCCCAGCATGACCAGGATGCCGGCCTCGAGCTGGTTGCGGGCGTCCGGCGGGATCGCTTGAGCAGCCGGAGAGCATACGTACGTGAGCGCCCGCCGTGCCAGCTCGCGCGCGGCGCCAAACTCTCCATTCGCAAGGTGGATCAACGAGCGCTGAAACTCGTGGATTTTGTAGACGCGGTGGCGCTTGGGGAAATACGCCAACATCGAGAGCTGCTCGCCGATCTTGGCGGCTCCCTCCTCGTCCTGGAAGACCGTGCACACGCTGAGCACGGCCGTCCCGATGCCGATCAGGCCGAGTAGCACCGTGCGGAAGCTGGTGGCGCCCTGACGCCGTCCCGGCACGAGCATATAGGCCACAAAGGCCAAGCTCATGCACAGCCACAGAGCAAAACGGCCCCCCAAGAAGCGTGCGACACGGCGCGCGGCCTTGAGCCCGGCGAGCTCTTCGAACACGTCCATGAGCTCGCCGCCGTAGCGAAACGTCAGGCGGAAATCGACGTAGGCTCCCGCCAGCGTCAGCGCCGGGAGCAGGGGCGTATAGGAGTACCGATGCAGCCCGAGCGCCTTGTGGGTCTCCACCGCGGCTTCCAGATCGGGCGCGGCCTGAGCCAGCATGTCACCGCGGATGGTCAGCTCCACCGCCGCCGTGCGTAGCACCTTTCGACCCGTTGCGACCTGGCCAGCGCGCATCAAGTGCAGCCCCATGCTGATCGCACGTACGAGCTGCGGAGTGGACACACGGTCCAGTTGATTCGCCTCCACGGCCGCCGCGGCGTCCGGGTCTGCGTCTCGGATGGCCTGGGCGAGCTCACGGTGCAGGACCGTGCGCTGCATCGAGTCGATCGCGCCGAGCAGCTCACGTCGCACCGCTGCCTGCGCCACGCGATAGCCCTCGGGTGTGTCCACGATAAGCTGTGCAGTGATCAGCTGCTGCAGAGCTTGGCGCACGCGGCCGTCCTCCGCGCCCGCAGCCAGAGCCTGGCAGATCCCCTCATTCACGGTTCCACCGTGGAGGGCCAGGGCTCGCGCCAGCCGCTGAGCCAGCGCAGGGAGCGTTTGAATCCTGTCGGCCAGTGCACTCTCGGAGAGCTCATCTGGGGCTTCGTCGGTCAGCGCAGCCGGTAGAGTCCAGGTGCCCCCGACATCCCGGATCACGGAGCGCGCGAGCAGCTGCTTGAGCAGGCGCATCGTCTGGCCCGGATTGCCGCGTCCATGACTGAGCAGCCATTGCGCGAGGCGCACGCGGTGGGGCACATCGCCGAAGATGGAGTGCAACAGCTCGTTCACCGCAGCTTCCGGAAGCGTGCTCAGGAGCAACGAATCTCCCATGAATGCGAGCTGCTCCACACCGGGCGGTGCGCGTCGCGCCAGGCTACGGCCCACGCTCAAGAGGAGAGGGGCACGCCGCGCGGCCTGACCGAGCAGGGTGAACACCAGGGCCGATTCCGGCGGCACGAGGTGGGCATCGTCGATCGCGACGAGGAGAGGTCTCCGCCGTGCCACATCGGCCATCCACTCCGCGACGGCCTCCTGTTCCGCCAGGGAACGACTCAAGGCTTCGACCGGCTCGTGCGCAGGCTTGGCGGGGGTTGGCTCCGCTTTCGGATCGCCCTCGCCCAACAGTGACGCCAGCCGCGCCCGATAGGGAGCGATGCACGCACGGGCATCATCTGGAGCGACCGACAAGACCGCGCGCACGAGCCTCGCCAACAAGGAACTGCGCTCGGCACTGGGATCGCCCGAGATCAGGACGGTGCGGAGACCCTCGAGGCGCGCCTCGATGGACAACTCGCTCAGTAGTCGCGAGCGGCCCATGCCCGGATCGCCCAGCACGGTGACGACATCCCCCTTGCCTCGCAAAGTGCTCTCGCAAAGCTGAAGGAGCGCGCGCTGCTCCGCTTTGCGCCCGACCAACACGCCCGCAGCGAGCCGGCTCTCCGCGATGTTGAGCAAGAGGCCGTCGTCGAGCTGACCGATGGCGCTCAGGCGGTCGATGACGTCGGCCGCGCTCGCAGCCCGTCCGAGGGGATCGATGCAGAGCAGCGACTGCACGAGCTCGTTCAGGGCTTCGGGGATCTCCGGGTTGAAGTGGGAGAGCGGGAGTGGAGGCGTAACCCAAGCCTGCTCGGCGTCTCTCATGCTCCTGATCGCATAGGGCTTCGAGCGCGTGAGGGCCCAGTACATCACCACGCCCAACGAAAACAGATCCGTGCGCGCGTCGAGGGCGCGGCCTCGCAGCGTCTCCGGAGCAATGCAACTCGGTGTGCCCATCAGCTCATTCGCCACGCCAAAAGGCGAGAGCGCACCGAAGTCCAGGAGTTTGGCATGGCCGTGCTCGTCGAGCCGCACGTTCCGCGGGTTCACGTCGCGGTGAATCATCCGCTGGTTGTGGAGCAGCGCGAGGGTCGTGCACACGTCGCGGAGGTAGCGGCACACTTCGCGCCAAGGTAGGGGCGCGAGGTCCCACAGGTCCCGGCCGCCGAGTAACTCCATCGTGTAGTAGCGCTTGCCGTCGTCGGTGTGGCCGAAGTCGTAAACGGAGATCACGCGCGGGTGGTCGAGCTTGGCGAGCGTCTCGTACTCACGCTCGAAGAGCCCCACGACGCGAGCATCGTGACGGCTCATGAGCTTGAGCGCGACGACCCGATTGCAGCCCTCATCGAGGGCGCGATAGACCGCCCCCATGCCACCTCGCCCGAGCTCGGCTTCGATGCGGTAGCGGCCCGCGATGCGCATGGGAACGTTGGTGCTCAGCAGGGCTGGCGGCGAGCTCTTCATCTACTGCGGCTCGGACCTCTTCTAGCCCACTAGATTAACAGGGTTCCCGCGCGCTTGCGTAGGGTGTCTTCCCCATGGCGACGTCGAACCATCCCAGCGTGCCGCAGGAGGGAACACATCCCCCTAGACGGGAAGCGGCGAGCACGGCGCGACAGAAAGTGGGCCGGCTCACTCACCAGAAGTGATTGATCACCAGAACCGCTTGCTTACGGTTGTCATTCGTCGCCACGGACCAGGTTGTCTGCACTCCCACGTCGACGAACTTGGGATCGGAGTAGAGGATGCCGCCCTCCACGTACCCCGTGGTGCTGCCCTGGCTGCCGATCGTCGGAAAGAACACTCGCTCCGACTGGTTCGTCCGCACCTGGATGCTGCCGCCCAACGTGAACACGATGGGAGCGCCCACACTGTTCAAGCGCAGCTGGCTACCCAGACCGAACAGCAGGTTGCCGTCGTCCCCCTTCTGTCCGCCCACGGACACATGCTGGTAGCGAAACCCCGTGTTCGCGAACACCCCGAACATGCGGTGGGGCGCTACTGCAAACATCAGGTTGCCGACCCCGTTTGCCACGTTGCCGCCTTGGGTGAGCGAGCTGATGGCAAAGGTGATGGTCCCATTCTCGTCCGTGGCTGACTGGGCGAGCGCTGCGGGGAGCACGGCCTCGGCGCGCTGCCATACGCCATCGCCTCGCAGGCTCAAGTACCACTTCTTGCCTTGTGCAAGCCGGAAGTTGACACCAAGTGTGCCACCGACGGCGTAATTAATGCCGAGATTGAAGGCGCCCGAGCTGTTGATGCCGACGGCGTTTCCCACCGCGAAGCCCCCGCTCAAGCCGAGCCACTTGACGAGCTGAACGTCTGCCAAGAACGACTGGGTAAACGAGACCAGCTTTGCGTCGTTGGTCGTCACCACACCCACGTTCGCCACGGGGATGGACTTCAAGTTCACGATACCCATGCCCGTCTGGCCGGTGACTCGCGTGGTCACGAACGGAAAGGGTAACGTCTGAAACGGTACGAACGCGTGGTTGTTGAGCGTGCGGGAGGCGTCGTACTTCGGTGGAAGACACGGCTCCTCGCTGCACCACGCCGCCTCCGAGCGCCCCTGCGCCTGGACCGGCGCATGCAAAACCAGGATCGCGAGGGCGCAGAGTGTCGCCAGTCGGCTCATCGCCGCCACCTCCTCGAACACTATGGTGCGACGCTCTCAGGGCGCGCCACTCCGCACAGGACGAAATTCGCTTGCAGCCATGGGCTGGGACCCCTTCGCGGCGGCTCCAGAATAGGGCTGATCGCTCAGTTGCTAGCGCGTTCCGCCGACGGCGCGCCGTCGAGAGCCTCTCGCACCTGACGGACGAGGGCGCCCGGCGGAAACGGCTTGGGCAACATGGGCGTGTGACCGACGTCGCTCAGCTGCACCTCCATCCGCGCTTGCTCGGGGTAGCCAGACATGAACACGACGCGCAGGGCAGGCCGGCTACGCTTCAACTCGCGGGCAAGCTCCGGCCCCGACTTGCCCGGCATCACGACATCGCTGAGGAGCAGGTGGACGGGATGGGGCCAAGCGTCGCTCAGCGCGATCGCGTCTTCGGCGCTCGAAGCCGCGAGCACGTGGTACCCGTGTGCAGAGAGCATGCGCTCGATCAGTTCCCGAACCATCCCCTCGTCCTCGGCGACAAGCACGGTTTCGTTCCCAGGAGGCAGCGGTTGCTCCTCAGGTGCCCGAGAGGCTGCTTCGCCCGTCTCGGACGCTCGGGGCAGATAGACATGGAACGTGGTGCCTTCGCCCTTGACGCTCCTCAGAGAGAGAAAGCCCCCACTCTGTTCGACGATCGTGCACACCGTTGCGAGCCCGAGGCCCGTGCCTTTGCCGGGTGCCTTGGTGCTAAAAAATGGTTCGAACGCGCGAGCCTGTGTCTGGCTCCCCATCCCCGTCCCCGTATCGCGGACACTGAGGCGTACATACAGACCCGGCACCGCCTCTCGCTCACCGTCCTCACGGTCGTCCATGGACCCACCGAGGTTCACGTTCCCGGTCTCGATCTGCAGGACTCCGCCTTCGGACATCGCGTCCCGGGCATTGACGACGAGGTTTACGATGACTTGCTCGAGGAGCCCCTTGTCGGCTCGAACATGCCCCAGATTCGGAGCGAGAGACCGCTCGAGGCGGATCCGTTCGCCGAGCACCCGGTGCAACATGTCGTCGAGCTCCACCAGGAGGGAGTTGAGATCGAGCACGCGAGTCTCTTGACTCTGCTTACGACTGAAGGAGAGCAACTGTCCCGTCAGGGCGGCTGCTCTCTCGCTGACCTGCTGGATTTGCAGCACTTCGGCGCGGGCCGGGTGCTCCTTGGATAGCCTCTCGAGCGCGAGACCGCTCGCTCCGAGCATGATCGTGATCAGGTTGTTGAAGTCGTGGGCGATCCCGCCGGCCAGGCGACCGACAGCATCCATTCGCTGCGCCTGTCGCAGGTTTTCTTCGGCACGCCGAAGCGCGTGTTCATGCTCCAATTGAGCGCGAAGATCGCGCGCGATGATGGAATACGAATCGATCCTACCGTCCTCACCGCGGTGACCGAGCATGATCTGTTGGACCGGAACGTTCGTCCGATCGGCGCGAAGCAATGCAAGCGGTCCGCGCCAGTAGCCCGCGCGGGAGACGGTCGGCACGATCTCCTCGAGGGTACGACCGAGCAACGCGTCGGGCACGAGATTGGGGAACGTGAGCGAGCCGGCGTCGGTGTCCTTTCTGAGCCCGAGGAGCGCGCGGCCTGCCGGATTGAGGTACGTCACGCGCCCATTGGAGTCCGCCGTGCACAGCAGGTCCGGACTCGCCTCCAGGATCGCGATCATCTTGGTGCGCGCCGCCTCCTCCGAGAGCTGCTCGCCAATGTCCTCGAATGTGACGGCCGTGCTTCCGGGGCGACCTTCAGGCCCCAGCAATGGCACGGTGTTGATCCTCGCCCGGATCAACGTCCCGTCGCGTCGTCGAAGCTGAGCCGAGGTGGCCGCGACGTGCCCAGCCCCGAGGCAGGCTCGTCGAAACTCCGCGGCTGTCTCTGGCGGCTCGATGGGTGCCGAGTTCCCGAGTACTTCCTGCGAGGTCCACCCAAACAAGCGCTCGGCTTCGCGGTTCCAGGCGGTCACACGTCCGGTGCGATCGACGGCCGCAACCCCGATCGGAGCTGCATCGAGCAGCGACCGAAAGGTCTCCAAGGCCTGATGCTCTCCGGCTTCCTTTTTTCTCAGCGTTCTCGCCATCCAGAGCACGACCAGCACGCCGACGGCCACCATCCCGAGCAAGGCTCCACGCGAGCGTGTCGCACTGACCGCGAGGGCGACGAACGCGGCACCTAACCCCAGCAGGGCGCTCCAGTGCGGCAAACGATGGTGCGATGTGGAGCTTCCGATCATGTGACTGACTCGCAGGCTGCGTAGTACTCCCCGCGCAGCCGAACTCGTTCGGGAATCTTCAAGGCTCTGGGCGTGTACCAGGGCGTGTACGTGCGCACGAGCTTGGGCCAGAACCCAAGCAACGCGTCGCGCAGGAAACGTGCGTTGCGGGCCAACCTTGCGGCTCCTGCCTCTGCCGCGAGCCGCTCTCGTTGGTCCGCGTGCACGAGCCGCGTCGCACGAAAAACGAAGCGACCGAAGTGAAGCTGCGCGAACGCGCCTGCCTTTAACCGGAAAACGTACCCCTTACCGAGCGCTTGGTACGCATCGAAGGCGACCGTTCGGTGCTCCAACTCCTCCACCAAGTGCCACTCGAATAGCTCGCGCACCGCGGGATCGACCTGTTCAATCCAACCAATCTCGAGGAGAAACAACGCCATCGCGGTCGTGAACGCCTCGAAGCTTTCGGCGTAGGCGAGGTTAAATGGCATACCGCGCTCACCCGCAAAGCGCCGATAGTCGACCCCGAGCTGTGCTCGCAGCGCGGCGAGTGGCGGCGAGTGCGGGAGATTGAGCGCCTTGTTGAAGCGAGCGTGCCCCCGCGCATGCTGAGCCTCCTGAGCGCTGAAGCGCCGCATGTCCTCCCTCAGACGCTCGCTCGCAACCTGTGGAGCGGCCGTGCGCATCGTGCGAATCAGGTAAGGCTCGAGCTCTGCGAACAGGTACGACAGCGCGACGGCGAGGCAGGATAGCTCGGGCTCGCCCTTGACCAGCATGGCATCGACTTCAGCGGGTAGCTGCAGGTGAAAACTCCTTACCCGGATCTCGTCGACTCGACTCGGTGTCATGGATTGTTTCCTCATCATCAAGCCCCCAGACGTTCTCGTCCCCGCGTCGTCAGCGCGTGCCTGAGCTCGCTCGCAAGTCGCGCTACTTCGTTTGGGTCTAGTGGCCGATGGAAGTGTCCGCTTTCGACCAGCACGGCTGCTCCCACGTAGCCCTCTTCGTCGCGCAACGGTATTAGCCGATGCAGTGTTCTCCCGAGCAACAGACTCTCCGTCGGTCGGCCTTCCTCATTTACGGCGCGCCCGGCCTGCTCGACCCACCAGCCGATCGGCAACGGCGGTGAATCCTTGCCAGACCTTGCCAGAAGCCGCATTCCGTTCGGGCCCTTTTGAAACAGGTAGGCGGTGTCCGCGGCGCCTGCCGCATGGACCAGCACCGCTAGCACACGCTCGGCACACTCCGCGAGCGAACGGCTCTCGGTGAGCATCTCCTGCACGGTCACGTGCGAGCCCAACCCCACCACGCCGCTATCCGGCGGTCGCCCGGACACCTCGCGCGTTCTTCCTTCCTCGAACAGGCGCTCACAGCGCTGGATGAGCCCAGGAATAGCCGTTGGTACGTACCAACCACGCATGGCGCGGGCGTGCTCCTCGTACGCAGCGCGATCCCCTGCCTGCAGGGCCACCTGGGCGCGCGCCTCGTGAAGGGCGCCGAGCGTGAGCGGGTTCTCGTTGTGCTCGAAGCGTGTCAGATAGGACTGCAATTGCTCTGCCGCCAATTGCGTGTTGCCGAGCCCGGCCTCGGCCAGCGCGAGTTGAATGGGCAGGTCCCAGTTGTGCGCGGTAAAATCGAGGTCTTCCTGAGCGATACGCCCGATGGCCGAGAGGCAAACCTCCTTGGCCCGCGCGTGCTGCCGCAACTCATTGTGGGCCCTGGCGCGCACTGCTTGCATGCGTGTCCAGCCGGTCAGCAAGAGCGGCTCCTCTTCGTCTGGCTCGAGCTCGTGCAGCGCATCCTCGGGCCTGCCGCGCCACAGCAAGTAGGACGCATAGGCGCGGTGTGCAGAGCACGCCATGGTGGGGATGTCCCGGCTCAGCCGCTGCAGCTCTTCCCAGGCGCGCTTGAGGCCGAGCACGTCGTTGGTCCTCATGCTGATCGCGATGTTGCTGGCCGGCGCCAAGGTCTCCGCCTGCCACGCCGAGCCCTTACGAATCGCGTGTTCCTCGACACGCCGGGCGTACTCGTCGGCCAGCGCGAGCTTCCCGCGATGCGAGTAATGGAGCGTCCGTAGCCGGTCGGCGAACAAGCCGTAGAGCTGCCCGTGCGTCTGCTCGAGCTCGTCGGCGAACGCGAGCACATGGGAGTCGTCGCGGTACGACTCGAGGACACCGAAGGAGTAGGGAGCGCTGGCCAGAAGCTCGATGCGAGTAGGTTCGTCCATTCCACGTATCGGGCCCCGCTTGAGCCGCTCGATCAGCCTGAGCCCACGCATCCAGGTTTCATATGGGCGGTCCTGAACAATCGCAGCCGTGGCCATGCAGTACTCGTGAACCAAGCTCGTCACGTGGTTGCGGCCGAGCCCGGCGAGCGGCTCCAGAACGCGCGCACAGCGCATGGCGCCTTGGGGGTCGTGGCAGATGCAGCAACTCGCCGTCAGTCCGGCCATGACCTGAAACGGAAGGCGCACCGCTTCGCGAAAGCTCGGCACCAGCGGGTTGCGGCGTTGGCGGACGAATTCGAGACCTGCGTACAGCAGTCCCAGAACCACCGCCACCTTCTTGCCGAGCCAGGGACGCAGCTTGCGGATCGTGTCGAGCCTCAGGCACTCGGAGAGCCTGTCGATCGTCTCGTCGCCATAGCGCTTCACCAGTCGCCGATCCACGTAGAAGCCGGCGATCGAGAGGCAGACGAGCGGGATGAGCATCTCATGACTGCTGCGACCGGCACTGCGAAACTCGAGCAACGCGGCTTCCAGCGCGGGTGCCGCTGCGGTGTAGCTGTCGGCCCCCTTGATTTGCGTGCATGCTCGCACGACGCACTCACCGCCGCGTCCAGCCTGACCGCCACGCATGAGGTGAAGCCCGGCAGCCAAAAGCTCCAGGTGAACGGGCTCTTTGCGTCTCAGCAGCACGTCTCCGAAGCGAGCGTGGGCACGCTGCTTCTCGGCTCTGGAGAGCTCGCCCGCGAGGGTCTCGCGCAACTCTTCGTGGGTGAATCGGTAGCCCTGCGGGGACCCCTCCAAGATGCCCTCGCGCGTCAACCCATCCGCCGCAGAGAACGCTGCGCCATGGGGCCCATCGAACACCGCGGTGCACGCCTCGAGCGGAATGACACCAGCGTGAACGCTCAGCATTTTTCCGAGGCTTCGCTCCGAGGGCGTCAGACGCTCGAGTCGGCTCTTGAGGACGTCGAAGCGGGTCGCTGGAAGCGAGATGCTCGAGACGTCGTATGGGATGACCCACATGCCCTCGACGAAGCGGATCACGTCCGTGCGGACGAGGTAGTCGCAGAGCTCGAGCACGTGAGCAGGGTTGCCCAATGAGACGCCGTACAGGCGCGCAGCCAGGCGGGCGAGGTGTGGAACCTCCCCGAACACCGAGGAAAGAAGTTGATCTATGTCGCCGGAGCTCAGCGCGCTCAGGCCAAAACGCGTGGCCCTTTGCGCAAAGAGCTGGGCCACCGAGCTCGCATCTCGATGAGCCAGCGGCGACGCCGTCGCGAGCACGATGAGATCGCAGCGCTCGGCTTCGATGGCGAGCGACGTCAGCCAGGCCAGCGACGGCTCGTCGACCGCGTCGAGGTCATCGACGAACAGGGCGAGCGGCTGCTGAGAGGCAACTGCAGCGAACCAGTCGTGCAGAGCCGTCTGCAGGAGAATGCGACTCTCGCGAGCATGGAGCACGGCGGGCGCAACCGCGTCACCACCCAGCCTCATGCGCAGTCTCTCGGACAGATTCGAGAGTACGTGCGCATGCGGTTTGGCCGCCGCCAAAGCCGTCTCGGGCAGCGCGTCGAGGAGCAGGGTGCCCAGCGCGGTCGCGGCCCCGTACACCCCCTCGTGGGTGCCGCCCTGAGCATACAGCACGGTGCGTCCCTCGAGACGGAACTCGATGCCAACCTCCTCGAGCAGTCGGGTCTTGCCGATGCCGTCCGAGGCTTCGACCAACACGCCCGTACCGTGGCCTTGTTTCGCTCGCACGAGCATGCTTCGCAGCTTCGCGCGCAACGACTCACGGCCGACGAACGCGTGGCTTGCCAGGTAGGTACCGGCCAGGCCTTCGCTCTTGTGCGGAGAGAACCCGGCGATTGCGTCGAGCTGGTCGATCAACTCGGCGGGGCTCGCTGGACGTGCGATGGGATTGATGCTTAGCAAAGCATGGAGCAGTCGCCGGAAGGTTTCGGGGACGGGCGGCAGATCGCGCTGCACCTGATCGTCGATGCGAATCGAGCTGGAGCCGGGCGGGTTGCGCCATAGTTGAGTGAGCTGTGTCAGTGTACCGGCTGGATACGCGTGGTCTCCGACCAAGAGCCAATAAGCCAGGGCCCCCAATGAGTAGAGATCGGAGCGTCCGTCGATCGGCTGACCATAGAGAGCCTCGGGAGGAACCAGGGCAGGGACTCCGGCGACGTCCTCGGCGATGCCGAATGACGCCAGGGTCCCGAAGTCGATCAACTTGATGGTCCCCTCTGGCCGGCGCCACACATTTCTTGGGCTGATGTCGCGGTGTACCAAACGCCTCGTATGAAGGACTCCGAGCACGGACGCCACGTCGCGCATGACGCGAGAGACTTCGCGCCACGGCATGGGGGCTGCGTTTCGCAAATCGGTCCCCTCCAGCATCTCCATCGTGTAGTACGGTCCTTGGGCATCGACTCCGAAGTCGTAAACCGTGAGGGCGTGCTCGTGTCGCAGCGTCGCGAGCGTGTGGTACTCGCGCTGGAACATCGATACGAGGCGCGGACTGGCGTCTGGACGCAGTCGCTTTAGCGCGAGCACGCGGTCATTCGATTCGTCGCGAACCTCGAGAACCGTCCCCATGCCGCCCGTCGCGAGGGTGCGGAGTGTCCGGTACCTGCCGGAGATCAGCGACGTGCTCTTCTCGTAGCCCGAGGTTCGCGTCATGGGTCCCCCGCGCGGGTGCAAGCGCAACCCGTTGGCTCTTCGGGTACTCTCCCGCAAAGGGCTGGAATTGGCCACTCATCGCACTCGGTTGGGTTCCCGCGCTGGCGCCCGGGTCCGCGCGTCACCGCGCGCGTTCCGTCAGCCTTGGTCAGCCGCAGCTGTTCCGTAGCCACGGAGCGCACGCTTGCACTCGGCCCGGCCCGCACGGCCTTGGCAGCCGCGTGAGGCCCGATCGTTCTTGATTCGGCTACGGCGTGGTCGGATCCGCGGAGCGACCTTCCGAGTCGGTCGACGGATCGCGTCGATCCCTGCCAGAATCAGGTCCACGCCGGCGATGAACTGCTCGCGATCGTCGTACTCGCGCAGCTGCATCGCCACCTGGCGCGCGAACGGGTAGGCTGCCGCGTCGAGCTGGGCACGCTTGCTGCAGCCAATGCAGTCGGCATGGGCGCGCTGTCCCCGATGGCGCCAGGACAGGCCATCACCACTCATCACGAGGCCGGAGGCGTGCTCCACATCTGTGTGCAGCTGAAGCGTCCGCTCGAATGATTCGCCGAGATCGATTTCAACAACGCCGTGGCCGCCACGGCTCGCGTGGCAGGCGAATTCCAGGGCTGGAAAATCCAGGAGCCGTGCTTGGGTGAGCGCGCTCCGAATGCCTCGTCGAGTTCTTCAGAAATGGGCCCGCGGGCCACTCGGGAGCGACGTCCACGCCGTAAGAAGCGCCTTTGCCAGAGGCTCCACGCACAGAGAACACGTCGAAACCGTCACGTTGGAAGCGGACGTCGCTGCGTGGTACCAGATCAGGGCCATGCTTTGCATGCTGCGCCTCCGCAAGAATGCGAGTAAGCGGGTCCTAGGGCCGTGGCCGAGCAGGCCGAGGCGTACCGAGCGCCCACGTAAGGAACCACCGTCCCAGCCGGCGCAAGCAGTGCCTCCATCCGAAGTCTCCTCACCTAGCGCAGCCCACGAGACCCTGCTCGAAGAAGCCGGGCGTGTGGCTCACCTGGGGAGCTGGACTTGGAACCGGCACACGGGCGAGATCCGCTGGTCCGATGAGTTGTACCGGATTTTCGGTCTCACCCCGCAGAGCGTACCGCCCAACGCCGACGTCTTCTTCGGCGCCGTCCACAGCGAAGATCGCGCCAAGGTCCAAGTCAGGCTGGATCGCACGCTGAATGCGCACACCATGGAGACCATCTCATTCCGTGTGGTTAGGCCGAGCGGGGAGATTCGCTACGTTCGCTCGGACGCGGCGTTTCTGGGCGATCCGCGCGACCCCGAGAGCGCCATCGTCGGGACCATCCTCGACGAAACGGACAAGGAGAGCTTGGCCACCAAGCTCACCCATGTCGTGGCGGAGCTAAACGACGCCCAGGATATTGCAGGTGTTGGCAGCTGGCGCTGGGACAAGTCGGCAGATTGCCTGGAATGGTCCGAAGGCATGTACCGGCTATTCGACATGAGGGATCGGCCGGCCCCTTCGGAGGCACTGTTTTTCGCTCACGTGCACCCAGACGACGTCGAGAGGGTCAAGGCAGCGTCCGACAATGCGCTGGCGACAGGCGAACCCGGTCAGTTCGATCTGCGCATTCTGCGGGACGACGGCACCGTGCGCGAAGCCACTCTGCGCTCGCGGGCCCTGCTCACCCCGGAAGGCCAACTCTTTGGTTTCACGGGCATCCTGCAAGACGTCACGGAGCGCGCACGGTTGGAGCGGCAGCTGCGCCACGCGCAGCGGATGGAGGCCGTCAGCACGCTGGCAGGTGGGGTGGCGCACGACTTCAACAACTATCTTACGGTGATCCAGGGGCACCTGGACTTACTCGCCCTGCGCCAAGCCGACTCAAGCCCACTGCAAGCTTCCCTCGGAGCGATTCGGCATGCATCGACGCAATGCGCGATCTTGACCCAGCAATTGCTGACCATGAGTCGCAAACACAGGGGCGCCCTCGGGCGCGTCTCGCTCACACGCCTCGTCCGGGGGATGGAGCCGACCATCCGCAGCATGCTCGTACCGAAAATTGTTCTGCGTTTGGAGCTCGCCTCCGAGGCGTCCGACGTCATCGCAGATGCATCTCAAGTGGACCAAGTGCTGATGAATCTGATCATCAACGCGCGAGACGCCATGCCTGACGGCGGCACGCTGACCCTCGCGATCCACGAGGAACCCGCCCATGCAAGAACTTCGGAGGCCCCCAGAAGGATCTGCCTCTCCGTGACGGACACCGGAACGGGAATTCCGCAAAGCATTCTGCCGCACATCTTCGAGCCATTCTTCACGACCAAGGAAGTAGGACACGGCACCGGCCTTGGCCTCTCCACCGTCTACGGCATCGTCCAAGAGGCCGGAGGCAGCGTGGACGTCGTCAGCGAAGCGGGGCGCGGCAGCTCGTTCCGCGTCCACTTTCTTGCGGCTGAAGCCAGTGCGGAGCAGACCAGCAACCCTTTGCGGGCGACGCGGACACGCGGCGATGGCAAGCGCATTTTGGTCGTCGACGACGCAGAGGCCGTCCGCCAGGTCACCTGCGCGCTCCTGGCAGACGCGGGCTACGAGGTGCTGACTGCCGACGATGGAGAGGCCGCGCTGACCCTGATGGAGAGGGAAACCGGAATCGATGCGGTGTTGACCGATATCACGATGCCGAAGATGGATGGCCGGTCCCTCTACTGGGAGCTCAGCGAACGACAGCCGCAGGTTCCCTGCTTGCTGATCACGGGCTACGCCGACGAACGCGCGGACTCCGTCCCCAGCGGCACCCAGCCGATTCTGCGCAAGCCCTTCTCTGCGGAAGACCTGCTAGGTGCGGTCGCGCGGTTGTTCGCCTGACGGACCTGCGCAACACGAGCCGATACGCAAGGATCAATCCATCTCGAGCCACGGTCTCGTGAAGACTAGCTCGAGGTGAGGACGATCTTGGTGACCTCGGGGGCCGAGCCCACGCGAGCAGGTGGTCCCGCCGTGCCGAAACCTCGGTTGACGTAGAGCTGGCTCTCGCCATGGCTGTAGTGTCCGCGTACATAGCCGTGACGCAGGACGAGCTGGGCTGGATTGATGAAGAGCGTGATCTGTCCGCCGTGGGTATGCCCGCTGAGCGTGAGATCGGCCGCTCCGTGGGACTCCTGGAAGTAGCTCGGGTTGTGGCTCAACAGGACGCGCGCGAGGTCGGGTGGAGCACCGTGGAACGCTTGATCGAGTCGTGGCCCCGCGCCTCCGAAGTCAGGCGCCATCACGTCGTCGAGTCCTGCGAGTACAAGCCTTCCACCCGCATCGCCCCATACGACGTGGCGGTTCTTGAGCACTTCCGCCCCCGCGCCACGGAGCGCGGCCTCGACCGGCTCGACTCCAGCGTAGTAGTCGTGGTTGCCCGGAATCGCGAACAGGCCGCGTGGTGCACGATCACGCAGCGCGCGCACGAAGCGACCGAGCACGGGCGCGAAGCGGGCATCGTGGTCCAGCAGATCACCAGTGAGCACGATGATATCCGGCTTGGCCTGCTGAACGAGCTCGAGCGCGCGCCGGAACTCGGGATCGCCCACGAACAGACCCACGTGGATGTCGGAGAGCTGGACGATGCTCAAGCCGTCGAGGCTGCGCGGAAGTTTGGCGAGGCGGACCGGGACGGTCTCCAACGTGAAGTCATGGCGACCGATGAGCGCGCCGTAAAGTGCAGCGCCCATGCCCACCGAGGTGGCGCTCCCGACGGCCGCTTGCTTCAGAAAGTCGCGCCGAGCCGAAGTCGCAGGCACGCGCGAGGGCGGCGTGAGGTCCGGCGGCTGCGCAGAAGCTTGAACCTGGGCGGGCTCGGCACCGCGTCCGGCCAGTCTGCGCTGCACCACGCCCGCGATCATCACGAAGGTTTCGTAGGGGAGCAGCAACACGCTGCTGATCAGGATGCCAAGCACGATGGCGCCGCCGGCGCTCCCCATGGGGCGAGCGAGCTCGGGGGCCCCGGAGAGGAAGCGGGAGACCATGGTCATCACGATGCCCGCACCGAATGCGATGGCGACCAGGCGGGACACCCAGGCAGGCGGATGAAAGGCCTCGCGTATGCGGCGGTGAAGGTGGCGACCGAGCGCGGCCAGGATCCATGCCAAGACGACGAACAGCAAGATCATGCGCAGATGCGGCGACATTCGCCAAGGGTAGCAGTCGGGCGGACGATCGCTTCTCGGCCTGGTTCCCGTGCGGTCCTACGGCGTGCGAAAGGTGGAAAGCACGAGCTCTCGGAACGCCTGCGCGGCCGCGGAGAGCGCTGGCTGGCGCCGTTGAACCAGGTAGACGTCGGAGGAGTACCGCGAGCTGCGTGCGCGCCGTCATGCCGCGGCGCGCAGTCACGCCGTCATCGTGTCCGCTGTTCCAGGTCGAGGTGATCCTGGTTCAGATCGCGCGCGGGGCAGAGGCTGTGGTCGAGTCCCCCGTGTTGGCGGTTCCCAACGGCTCGATCACCAGCACGTGCACCTCCTCGCGTGCGACAGGCCTGTGCTCGACGCCCTTGGGAACGACGAACAGCTCGCCGGGCCCGAGCGTCACGCTCCGATCCCTCATCTCGATGACGAGCGTGCCCTTGACCACCAGGAAGAAGTCGTCCGTATCGTCATGCTTGTGCCAAACGAACTCTCCCAGCGCCTTCGCCAAGAGAAGGTCATGGCCATTGAAGGCTCCGACACGATGCGGCTTCCAGTACTCGGAGAACAGCGAGAGCTTCTGCTCTAGGTTGATGGCATCCATGAAGGAGACGAATGTAGCTCGGCAGGTGACGCTCGGCCTCTCGCGGAACTTCGAAGCACTCGGCGCTTGCGCGCCTGGCATTTGCCGAGACCAGTTCGGGCTTACTTCTGAAGCGCGTTGAACCGCACGGAGGATTCCATGCAAGCAAAGCTCATCTGCCTTTTTGCGAGCGCCGTCGCGGCAGGCGCGTTCGCCCTCGTGGCTGCTGGACATACTGGCGCTCAAGACCAACCCGAGGCCTCGAAAAAGCCAAAGCCGCAGTACATGTTCGTGCAGAACGCCGACGGGGTGAAGGTGGAAGGCGGCAAGCTCATTTTGCAGGACGTGAGTCCCACCACGCTCTATTTCACGGACCGCCCCGTGCGCACCACCGGGCACACCCCCACGACGGACTTTCTCGCGCTCTGGGGCAAGGGCACCGATAGCTTCGCCAAGGATCCACCCAACGCGACGCTCTCGATCTTCGGCCAGGGCGCAGACAAGGACAAGGTCACGGATGTGGTCGTGGAGCTGAGCCATCCGCAGTTGCACGGCAAGGACCTGGTCTACGACATCCATCGTCTGGACGGTAATCTCCCAGCGCAAGGCGGGCCTGCGGCGCTGTTCATCGACTGGGTCGTGGTCAGGCCGGGCGCAGCCGTAGTCGTTCGCCCCGTTCCAGTGACTCCACACGTCGTGGTCGTTCGTTGACTGCTTGTTGTCGCGCAGGCGGCCATGACCGTCCTAGCGACGCGGGCTGCCCCGAGGGTTAGGTGGCCTCTCGCTCGCTGGCAGGTACCCTTTCGCATGGAAGTCCCATGCGCCGCAACATCTCCCTCGACCGCCTCGCCGAGCAGGCTCGCCTCTACGTCGCCGGCGACGCGATCGTGCACAAGGCTCCGCATCCCACACTGAAGCCCGAGTACGATGCGTTGTATCGCTTCGCTCTCGCCAACGCGCTCGCGCGCTGGCTGACGGTGGCGGTCGGAAAATACCGGCTCGCGCACATCGAGAAGCATCGGGACGACTTTCGTCTGCTCGATGCCCCAGAGCAACGCATCAGCAAGGTGCGCTGGTGGCCGGGAAACCAAGGAACGAAGCCGCCGCCCGACGTATTCCTCATCCGGACCGACGGCTTCGACAACGATTGGGACACGATCCGCGCCGCGATGGGACGCCCTGGAGGCGCCCCCATCTGGCATGACGATCCCGCGTTGTTCGTGCGCCATCCCGAAGGCTACATGTGTCGGTCCGCCTGCATCGGGCACGAGGGTGAGATCTATTTCTTTGCCTACGATCACGAAGACGAGTGGACCGCTCAACTCGAGCAGGCGGGGCTGAAGCTACGGGGGACAGGGCTCACGGCGTACCTGCGGATCATTCAAACGCTGGGCAGCGTCGCGGAGTAGAAGCCCTACCCGAACGGGTAGGGCTCGTAGTCATTTTTCAGAAGCCTCACGACCTCGCCGCAAGGCTTGCTACATGCATCCCCGAATTGGGGAGGCGAGCACGTGATTCGGAAGGCAGTCCGTCACTGGAGAGCCGCGAGCTGGCGCGGCTACGGTAGCCCGAGCGTTGGGCTGTTCTTGAGCGCGCTGATCTTGCTGCATGGCACCGCGGCCCGAGCCGACCGGTACTATGACGACGTGCTTCTGTGCGGGGACCACGGCCTGGACCTGCTGGACACCAATCAAGCCAAGGCTGGTGCGAACGACAAGCGCTTGGCCGAGATCGACGAGCTACGCAAGGTCGTGTTCAAGTCCGGCCTGATTTGTCAGAACCACGACCAGTTTCCGTTGTGTACAGCGCGGGGAAAGGTTCTCGCGGAGCGCGCCGACCTTGTAGACCAAGGGTTCGTGAATCCTTCCCCCAACCGCAATCGTGTCTTCGCTGCGCGAGAGAAAATTCCGGCCGTCGATCTGGAACTCCGCTCTCTCGCCGGTCGGTTGGAGGCGATGGAGAGCTGCGCCGCGGCCTACACGCAGAATCCCAGGCCGGACGCGGTCGAGTTCGCCGACTGCCGCAGGTGGATCGATAGCGAACGGGGCACGGCCACGCTCGACGCCTTCCTCAAACTCGATAGTTCTTCCTCCACAGTCGACCCGCGCGCGCAGCCTGAGAAGGTGCTCCGCAATGCCCAGGCCGTTTCGCCGCTCCCCCAGCAAGCTCCGGTCGCCCCAGCGCCAGTGCTCGCGGACTGTTCCGACCCTCCCGCTGCCGACGATCAAGGAACGGGCAGGTTGTGCGCGGAGAGAAACACGATTGCGGGATGGATCACGGGGTGCTCCACCGCGCCGCTGTACATCGACCCGACTGGCCAAATGCGAGATCCCGAAGTGGACAAGCAGGGAAAGGCAAAGATCTGCGTGGACACGGGCGAGTCCGCGGCAGGGCGCGCGATCACCGTGACGCTCCAGAGCGTCGGCAAGCGCAGAGTCGTCTCACTCTGGCCCGGAGAGCCCTCAAAGGACGAGATCGAAGTGCCCACGCAGGGTGACGTGCTGAGCTTGCGCGTGGATGGCAAGCCCAACGCCTCCACGCTGGCCCAGATGTACACCAAGTGGGCGTCGAGCAACGACGCGCCCCCGCTCGGGTTCACGCTCTCGACCATGTTGCGTTCGTTGTCGGATGACGCACAGAAGGAGAGCGACGATCAGCAACTGGTGTCGGATCAGCTCAGCGACCTGGAAAACAAGCTACGTCAGGACCCGACCGTGCGAACGACCCGAGATGCCCTCGGGAAGCAGTTCGACCTGCTGGCACAGGCACCGGATCCGAAGGCACCGCTCGCAGGAATCAACGGCGCCTTCGACAAGGTCCTCGATGCCGGCACAAAAGTGGCGGAGGCTTGGAGAGATGCGGCCACGGACGCCAGCCTGCGCCAGAAGCGCGCGCGACTGGTCACGCGATTCATCAACCAGTGGAGCAGTCGTACCCCTACCCCGGTCGAGAATGAGACGCCAGATGCGCGGCGCACTCGCTACTTCAACGCACTGAACTTCGATTTCGTTCGGACGCTTGCGACCGACCCTACCCCGGCGAACGGCGTGGTCGGCAACAGTCGCAAGGTCCTCACCGAAACCGTTTCGCGGCTGTGCTTCCTGGCGTCACAACGCGTGCTGGTGGTTTCGCACGACGCGTTGTTCAAGCCAGCGGCGCCACCGACGTTGCCCCCCGATTGCCCCCAGCGGCTCGACAAGGGCACCATGGTGGACCGCATCGCGCACAACAAGAAATGCAGGCAAGCCGAGCGGGTCACCAAGGCGGCCTACGTCCCACCGCCGCCCGTGTTGGCCTTCGACTTCAACCGCGGCATCGAGACCCTGCTTACCGAGGAGGTGTGGAGCGACCGGCCGTTCTACATCCGCGTGTCGAACGTGCCCCCGGGAGGCGGCGTGACCGTGCAGATCGACGGCCAGACCGTAGCCAAGTCGCGCAGGGTCGAGGTGCTCGGCGAGCCCAACACCGACGAAGCACCTCCCAGCCAGAGGCTCGTCACCTCCGCGCCCACTCAAGGCGACCCCACGCCTACCAAGGCGTCCATCATCGGCTTGAGCGGCACCTTGATCGTCCCTGTACTCAACCTGTGGCGCGGCCGCATCTACACCTTTCGCGTTTGCTCGAGCGCCTCGGGCCCGCCCGCCAAGTGCGACAATACGGATCCGCCCCAGGGCACGCCGGCGCCAACAGTGCAGAGCCAAGCCGCGCTCAAGGTGCACGGACTCTTTTACCTCGGCCTGCGCAGCGGTCCGGGTGTGGCGTTGCTGGCCGCGAACAAGCGCACCTTGCTCAAGGAGGGCGGGGTCGGCGCCGAGACCGTGTGGGCGGTTGGCAACGATCCTTTCGCGGCGCGTTTCTCGCTGCCGCTCCTGCTCGCTTGGTACCCATGGGGACGCGACCCGCTCTCTACCAAGACGGCGTTCTCGCTCTCGGCAGGCGCGGACTTGATGAACATCAAACATCGCTTCGTCGTGGGCGCCCTCGGTCTCGACTGGGGAGGCTTCGGGATCAACGCAGGCGCGGTCATCGAAGTGAACCAGCGCTCGCTCGCTCCCAATGGCACTCGCATCGAGAGCGCGACGAAGCCCAACCTCGATGAGTGGGGCAAGAAGGACCATGTCTCCTGGGGTGGAGGTGCCTGGGTCACCATGGACTTCGACATCTTCCGTGTCCTGTACGCGCGCGTATTCAAGAGCGGTCTTCCGGAGTTGAACTAGTCATGCACAAGCAACTCACCCTTTTGGTGTGCCTCGCTGCGAGCACCGGCGCGTGCGACCCCTCCGCCGAAGAGGTCAAGCCTGCAACCGTGGAGCTCTACTTCTCTGATTTGGCAGGACAGCCGCTGAAGATGCTCGCCGCTGGCATGGCCACGAACTCTTGCTCGCCCAGCTCGCCCGAGGCGTATGGCGTCGGCGACCATCGGTTCGTCACCGCCCGCGTGAGAGTCCTGCCTCAGTCGCAGAACAGCGTGATCACCGTGCAGAGTCGCGGCGCTTGGCGCATCCTGCAGAACGGCACGCCGGTGGAGGAGGCGAGCCACGTGATCTCCCGCGGTCTCGAAGATCGACTCTGGACCTTCGAGGTCGCTGCCGTCAGCCTCGGCCAGGGTCTGATCCAAATCGTGCAGCCCTACGACGACGACGTCGACGCTGGCGTCCTCATGCCCGACGTGGAACGTGGCACCAACGTCGCCGTGGTCTCTCCTACGTGGACCCGCTTCAGCGGCGTCAATCCCGTGTACACCGTGGACCTGTGCAGTAGTGCGGCGGCCGGAGAGGTCATCACGCTCAACGCCACCTCTGGCAGCTGGCTCGGGGGCGATGCGGTGGAGAATGCGCCTGCCTCCACGCGCAGCGTCAAGCTCACGGCTGCGCCCCTGACGTGCCCGCCGGAGCTCCCGCAGGGCGCAGAACTCGAGTACTTCGCCGATTCCGCGAACCTCAGCCTGGTGCTGTCCGGCGCAGGCGGCTCTCAACGCTGCGACGCCTACGCCCTCGACAAGGTCGTCGACGACGTGAAAACCGTGCCGGAAATTCAGGGCACCTGGCTGCCGGTCAACGACGGCAAGGCCGAAGCCCTGGTGAAAGTCTCGGTCACCTTGCTCGGTCTCGGCGTATCCGATGCCGGCGCGTCCGATGCCGGGGTATCCGATGCCGGCGCCCCCGCTAGTGCCACCTCCACGCCGGCCGCGGCGGTCTCCGTGACCCTCGTAGCCGAGGCGTCGCTCGTGAGCGCCGAGCTCCCCGCCACCACCGATGCCAACGGCGTGTTCACAGCAAAGATCAGCGCACCCGCCACGCTGGCCAACGTACAGCTGCCCGTGCTCATCGGCGGGCGCTTCCGTAAAGTCGTCGACTTCGCCGGACCCAAGCCGTAGCCCAACCACCGCGGCGCGGATGTGCGCAGCGAGATCGCCCGGCTTCTTCGCGGCGCCCCATCGCTCGAAGCCTATCTTGAGCACCAGGACGCCCGCCTCGGCGGCGAGGCTCGCGTTGGGCTCGGCGACTCCACGCGTGGACGCCTGGGCTGGAGCCCAAGCGAAAAGGGGCTTCTCGCGACCTCGATGACACGCACTACTTCGAGCTAGCGGAGGCGTGAGGAGCAACCCAAGCCCGGAAATTGGCATGCGCAGTCATTCGGGAAGAGGACCACTCGGCTATAGTCGGAGCCCAGATGAAGCTGCCCCGCGCCGTCGCTCGCTTCAACAAGCGAGTAAACAATCCGATTCAACTCTCGTGGGCGTGGCTCTTGCCGCCCTGGGCCATCGTGATTCACCGCGGCCGTAAATCGGGGCGGGAGTACCGCACCCCTGTCGTGGCATTCCGGAGCGGCGATCTCTTCCTCGTCAACGTGCTCTACGGCAGCGAGTCCGACTGGGTGCGCAACCTGCTGGCGTCCAACGGCGGAGAGGTCGTGCGGATGGGTCGTACCTATCGGCTCTTGGATCCGCGGCTCGAGGAAGTCGCCGGGTCCGGGCGCAGCACGCTGAGTGGCCTCGCTCGACTCGTCACGCGGCTCGGAGACCACGTCCTCGTTGCCCAGCTGGGCCCCAGAGTCGTAGAGCGCTCGCCTCGTGGCTACCTTCGCGGCTAGAGCCGCGCCAACCTAGGGCTTCTGCAGGACGAATTCCCATCCGGCGGCGCTCGCCCAGGACTTGTTGGGATTGCCGTCGGGAGCGGCCGCCAGGTCGTCCAGGTCGCCCGTGATGGCCTTCACACTCCACTTAATGCCGGAGGAGCTCCAGTCGACGCCGTACGCGCCGAGATCGGGCAACATGAGGCTGGTGTCTTGCGTGTAGACCTCCACCTTCGTGGCGCCGTCCGTCCGTTCCAAACCCGCGCTGAACATGACTTGGTAAACGCAGCCCGCTGAAGGCTTCCAACTGAAGATCGTGGAGGCCGTCCCTTGGGCAAAGACCTCAGGGTACCCGCCGTGATCGGGCGCAGGAGTGAGCAGGGTTGGCGGCGTTGGTGCACGGATGGTGATGCCGTCCGGCGGATCGAGCATGCTCGCATTCGAGGCGAACCCCTGCAGCGGAAGAGGGTCGTTCAGCGGGTAGTTGCCGGAAACGGTCACCAACACGCCAAAGTCAGAGCCGAGGTTGGGCACCGGAAGCGTATAGGAAGTGGAGACGCCGTCGATGAGCTCCTCCGAAAACGAAGCCCCTGCGCTCGGGAGCAAATTGCTCTTGTCGTGAACCGCAGCGCTGATCACGAGCGACCTGGCGCCGTCTGCGGCGGCCGTGAAGGAGCGCGTCGACGACGTGATCGGCGCCATCGTCAGCGCGATGGGCACGTCCTTCGCGAAGTCCGCGATCGTGTTGATCGATGAGGCGAAGCCCAGAAAGCTCGTGACCTTGCCATAGCCCGAGGCGCGCGTGTGCTGGAGGATCCAGAAGCGCATCGGCACGCTGCTTGGGCCGTTCCAGCTGACCCAGTCGCTGACCGGCGACACTTCGGCATACCCCTGGAGTGGAGAGTGCGGAACCGTGGCGAACACGCTGAACAAGGTTTGCCCGAGGGGCGGCTCCGGACTCTTGTAGTTGCCCAGAAAGCCCACGTAGAGCGTGGCGTTGTGGTCCGTCTGTCGCAGAGCCACTGGTAGCGTCGGATCGCGACGCTCGAGCCCGCGATAGATCTCGACGGTCAGAGGTCCCCCTGGGATCGCGACGTAGGCGAACGCAAGATCGTAAGGTGGGTTGACCGGCTCGACGTGAAACCAACCGTCCGCGTCGCTCGTGGTGGTTTGTCCCGCGACGTACACCGCAATGCCAGACACACCGAGGCCGAGCTGATCGACCAGGTGTCCGCATACCCCCGTTGTTGCGGCAGGGTCGTGGGGTGGCGCGCAAACATCCTTGGCGCTTGGCACGCCAGCTTCAGGACTCTCGGCCGCAGCTGCGTCGGTTTGGGCGTCCGGGAGTGTATTGAGGGAAGAACCATCTATCCGCTCATCTACGGCGCGCCCCCCGTCGCGCACGATGCCGGAATCGGGGACCTCCCCGCCCTGAGGGGAACCGTGGCGACCACTATCTGCGCACGCCCAGAGCAGAGCCCCGGCAACCAGGCAACCAGACGGACCTCGGAGAACGCGCGCGTTGGAGAGCTCGGAGCGCATCTCCCTTTATGCGCCCGTGGCCACCATCCTTGGCAAGCTCATAAGCCCTGCAATGCGGGGTGAAACGAGCGATACCGAGGACTGGACGCTCCTGGTAGGAATACGAATGCGCTTGGATATGGCGCGAACCGCGCGTCTGGGCTCTATCAGGCCGAACTCACCAAGCTCGGGCACTTCTCATTCATCTGCGATCATGGGATGGGCCACACCATCCCCGCCGGCATCGGCAGCAGCACGGAGCAGTTCTTCGAGGACCATCCCTTCGGCGTTGCGCCGGAACCCTACGCGAAGAAGCTAACGGCCTCGATGCCCGACGACTGCATGCTGCCGTGACACTCGACCTCGCCTGGTTTCGTTGACTTGCCTTCGACGAAGACGAATGGCGCGCGGTGCATGAGTCGGAGGCCAGCCGAACGACAGCACGCGTTACCCACACTCGTGTCTCTTTGGCGTATTCGGGGACTCCCATGCGCTTGCTCCGTTGAGGACAGCCTTCACCTGAGCAACCCATACGCGAGACCTGCCCATCCGCGCGGGTGGGCGAGCCAACGCTCACCCGCGAGCAACGTTTCGACCCCGCCAGCCCTGGCTGAAATAGGGCGAACCAGTCCATAATTTACCGATGCATGGCAAGGACGCCGAACGCCTCTGGTTGGAGCGTGAGCTAAGCGAGCTGCGAGCACGGGAAACCAAATATCGCACGCGTCTTTCCGATCAGGAGGCCGAGGCGACGCGCCTGCGCGAGTACGCGCACTCCTTGCACCGGCTGCTCCAGCGCCGTCCCCCGCTGCGCGAGGAGCTCTCCCACACACTTCGGGCGGTCGCGAGTCTGTCGGCCCGCGCGTTGGGCGTGTCGCGGGCGAACGTCTGGTTCATCGATCAAGAACGCCACGAGCTGCGTTGTGCCGTGCAGCTCGTGGCCGACACGGAGCTTCCGGTCGACTCCATGGTGCTGCCCCTGGCGAAGTGCCCGAACTACCTGCACGCGCTGGCCGACGAGAGTGCCCTGGCCGTCACGGACGTCTATGAGGACCCACGCACGCAAGAGCTCGCGTCGTATTTCCGCCAGCACAACATCGGCGCGCTGCTCGACATTCCCATCGTGATTCCGGGCCAGCTCTTGGGGGTCGTCTGCCACGAGCACGTGGGCGGGCCGCGCAGGTGGCTGTCCGGTGAAATCGAGCTCGCCTCCAACGTGGGCCACCTCGTCGCCCTCACGCTCGAGACGGAACGACGCCTCACGGCCGAGTTCAGCGCGCGCGACAGCGAGGCCCGTTACCGCTACCTGGTGGAGTCCCTGCCCGTCACCGTGTACTCATTCGACGGCAAAACGGGCAAACTGCAGTACGTGAGTCCCCAGGCGGTCACGCTGGGAGGCGAGAGTGCGCAGCAGTGGCTCAAGCAAGGCGCGGGGCCGTGGCTGCATCGCATTCATCCGGACGACCGGGCCAACGTGCGGCTGCGCTTCGAGCGCGGCCTGGCAGGCGGCTTCCCGGAAGAGGTTGTCTATCGAGTGAACTTCGAGGACGGAAGCACCCGCTTCGTTCGCGACACCTGTCGCGTAGTGCGTGACTCCTGGGGCGAGGCCATCGCCATCCAGGGCGTGCTCTCGGATGTCACCGAGAACGTGGAGACGCAGCGTGCGCGCGACGAGATCGAACGGCGATACAAGGCGATCCTCGAGAATGTGGACGTGATCGCGGTCGCGCTCGACCTGCAAGGCCGCGTGACCTTCGCCAACGACGCCTTCCTGCGAGTATCGGGTCGCTCTCGCCAGGAACTCATGGGCCTGGACTGGTTCGAAGCTTCGCTCGCACCGGAGCAGCGCGACCCCGTCCGCAAGCGCTTTTTGACCGACATGGCGCGTGACACGGTCGCGCCTCGCTTCGAGCTGCCCATCACCACGACCTCCGGGCAAACACGGCAGCTGCTCGCCACCAACACGCTCCTGCGCTCCGCCGACGGCAAGACCCAGGGCACGCTCAGCCTGGCGCTCGACGTGACCGACCGACGCAACCTGGAACAGCAGCTCATGCATCAGACCAAGCTCGAGAGCCTCGGACGCCTGGCTGCTGGCGTGGCCCACGACTTCAACAACTTGCTCACGGTCATGCTGGGCCAGCTGGACATGCTCGAGACTCGCTTTGCTGCGACGATGGACCCCACCACCCAAACCATGTTCGAAGCGTTGGGCAGCGCCATCGACCAAGCCGCAGACTTGACGCGCTCGTTGCTGCTCTACGGTCGCCAGCAAACCTCTCACGCCGAAGTCTTCGTCCTGGACGACCTCGTGCGGGACAGCCTGCCCCTGCTGGAGGCCTGCGCTGCGGGCGGCGCAGACCTGAGCCTTTCCTTGAACGCGCCCGACGCGGCCCTCTCGTCCGACAGGGGACGCATGCGTCAGGTGCTACTGAACCTCGTCGGCAACGCCGTCGATGCGACCCGAGACTTCGGCAGCAGCATTCGCATCTCGACGCACGTCGACCTCATCGACGACGCGGTCGCACGTGGCCATGGTGCCCCTCGAGGCGGCGAATGCGTGGTGCTGAGCGTGTCGGATGATGGCCGAGGCATGGATGCCATTACGCGCGCGCGTGTGTTCGACCCGTTCTTCACCACCAAGCTCGACGGACGCGGCACCGGACTCGGACTCGCAATTACCCAGACCATCGTAAGCCAAATGAACGGCTTCGTCGACGTCATGAGCGAGCCCGACAAGGGGACGACCTTCCGGGTCCACTTGCCCCTTCGCAAGCAAAACGGGCACGCGACGGCGAGCACGCCTTCGTTGGCACTCGAGCCCAGCGGCCGCATTCTGGTCGTGCAGGACTCCGCTCTATTGCGCAACCATATCGAGACGACCTTGCGCCAGGCAGGCTACGACGTGTTTGCGGTCACGGACATCCGCGGGGCGACCGAGGCGCTCAGCTCGGCCAAGTTCGACCTGCTGATCACGGATTCCCAGCTCACGGACGGGTCGGGCGCGGCGTTGGCCCGGAGCGCGCGACGACTGGAAGACCTGAAGGTCGTGCTCATCTCCGACAGCCAGGCGAGTGAGGAGTTTGCTGACGAGACCCTGATCAGCCCCTTCGACCCCGCCACGCTGCTCTCCCTGGTTTCGCGCGCGATCGACTCGAACCGCGGCGTCTGACCGGCCCACGTCCGCTCCCGCGATCGTGGCCGATTGGTGCGCCAGCGTGCGCCGAACGCGCTGTCCGCCCCCGCCGTTTGCAACGCCAATCACACCTGTCGTTCAACAACGCCCCGGTCGGCCGAGAGCGCGTCTGCTCCGAGCAGTGCTTGCTCTCTTCTTCCTCCAGACAAGGAGCCAACCAACCTGGCAATCGATCGCGGCTTGATGCGCCACTCGAGTCAATTGCTCCCGCAAGACCTGCGAGCCCCAAGCGGTGTGGGTGCATCGCGTACGTTCCCAGGAGACGCCGTGGGTCGATACGATCCCATCGTGAGCGTCTCGCACACGGCACGTCAGCCTGCGCCAACGGGGAGCGGTGCGCCTCCGCTTCCCAAGCTCGTGGGTCGCTATCAATTGCGCTCGGAGCTGGGGCGCGGCGGCATGGCGACGGTGTACCGCGCGTTCGACGAGGGCAAGCAACGCGAGGTCGCGCTGAAGGTGCTCGAGCGCAGCGAGGAGCGCTTGATCAGTCTCTTCGAGCGCGAGTTCGAGACCCTGGCATACCTCGCGCACCCGCGCGTGATCGCCGCCTACGACTTTGGCATCGCAGAAGGCAGGCGCTTCTACACCATGGAGCTGCTCACAGGGCAGGACCTCCTCGCGCTCTCTCCGCTGCCGTGGCTCCGCGTCTGTGAAATCGCGCGCGATGTGTGTACTTCGCTGGTTCTGCTGCACGCCCAGCGACTCGTTCACCGCGACGTCAACCCGCTCAACGTGCGGATCGATGGCGAGGGACGCGCCAAGCTGATCGACTTCGGTGCACTCTGCGATTTCGGACGAGCCACGGAGGCGGTGGGCACACCGAACTGCGTCGCGCCCGAGGTCTTGCGCGGACGCGAGCTGGATCAGCGAACCGACTTGTTCTCGCTCGGCTCCGTGATGTACTACGCCCTCACGGGAACGACGCCCTACGCCGTCCCCAGGTTCTCGGAGGCGGAGGCCGCCTGGCGCAGGCCACCCGAGGAGCCTTCGCAGCGCGTGCAGGCCATCCCCAAGGCACTCGATGAGCTGGTCCTCTCGCTGCTCAGCCTGGATCCCATGGGGAGGCCCGGCCATGCAGCGGAGCTCATCGATCGCTTGAGCGCGCTGGCGCAGCTCGACGACGAGCCGCTGGCGGGCCTGGCGGGCAATCACCTGTTCAGTTCGCTCTTGGTCGGGCGCGAGCGTGAGCAAAGCGAGCTGGGACGCCTCGGCTCCCTCGCGCGGACGGGCCAGGGCGAAGTGGTGGTGGTCGCAGGGAACTCAGGCATCGGCAAGACACGCTTGGTCGCCTCCGCATGCGTCGACGCGCAGCTGAGCGGCGTGACGACGCTGCGCGTGGAAGCTCGCTCGTGCGCTGGCGGCGACGAGCTGTTGCGCGCCCTCATCGCCAGCGCCTTCGAGGCCGCCCCCGCCGAAGCTACACGCGCGCTCCCCGACCATCTCGAGCAGCTGCGCGAGCTCTTGCCAGCACCTCCGGACATGGCGTTGAAGCAGCGCATGGCGCCCGCGAACGACGTCACGCCGCGCGGTCGCGAAAACGAGCGCGCATCCCTCGTTCGACGCCAACTCGCCACGGCGAGATGGCTCGGAGCGATCGCACGCAACACTCCGCTGCTCCTGGCCATCGATGACGCGCACCTGCTCCCTCCCGATGCAGCCGGCGTTCTCACGATGCTCGCCGAACGCGCCTACGAGCGCCCGCTGGTGCTGCTGGTCGCTCACTGCGGCGAGGTTCCCACGGCGCCCGCCGTGGCGCAGCTACCTTTCATGGGAACGCAGGTGAACGTTCTTCCCTTCGATGAGTTGGCGGTGGACAAGCTGGTGCGCTCCATCTTCGGCGACGTGCCCCAGCGCACGCGGCTGTCCGAGTGGCTGGTTCGCTCGGCTCAGGGCAACCCGGGCAAGGTGGTCTCCCTGCTCAGCCGGCTGCTCGCCTCCAAGGCCATCCGCTACGCCGGTGGCGCGTGGGTGCTGCCGCACGAGCTCCGCGATACGGATCTGGATGAGGTGGAGGTCGCGCCCGAGCGTTTGAACTCCCTCTCCGCCAACGCACGACGCCTGGCACAGCTGCTGGGCCTGGAGGCGGGCGCCACCTCCGAAGTGTTCTTGTCGCGAGTCTGCGCGCATCTGGAGGCTTCCGAGCTGAGCGATGCACTGACCGAGTTGGTGAGGGCGCAGGCGGTGATCGCCGAGCAAGGGACCTATCGCCTGGCCAGTGCCCGCGTCCGCGAACTGGTAGACGCCGCACTCGGCCTGGACGAGCGTAGGGCCCTTCACCGGGCCATGGCCGAGGCCTTGCGCGGGAGCCAGGCGAGCGAACACGCGGCCATTCTCGCCGGACGCCCACACGAGCTCTCTGCGCTTGCACTGCTGCACGCCATCCGCTGCGGACTGCATTCCTTGCGCGCCGGCGAAGAAGCTCTCGCTACCCAGGTGCTGTGCATTTGCGCGACGGAGCTCGCCAAACGCGGCGACGCCTTGATGACGGCGGTGCCCGACCTCGAAGGCGCCATCCACACCTATCGAGCGCTCGGCCGGTCCCGCAACGTCTACGCCCCCTTGACGAGCGTACTGGTCCTCGCCGGGACGTACTCCGACTTCCGACTGAATTATCGCTATGGTGAAGAGCTACTGGACACCTTCGCCGAAGCGGCAGGGCTGAAATGGGCTGCGCGGCTCGAGCGCCACGTGCCGGGGCGCGTCGCTCTCTATCTTTCGTTAGCGGTGGCCTTCGTTCTGTCCATGCTGGCGCCCCGCAGGCGCATAGGCACGGGTTTTCGCGATGTGATGTTGGGTTTGATCGGGGTGGGCTCGGCCGTGCTCGGGATCTGTCCCGTTACCCAGGACCGGTTGCGTGCCGAGCGCGTCCGCGAGCAGCTCCGGATGCTCTGGTACTTCCCTCAGGGGCACCCCGCCCATCAGGTGCACGGCTTTCAGCTGGCCCTGGTCGATCATGCCGCAGGTCGCTTTCGCGAGTCCGCCGAGCGCTGCCGCAAGACCCTGGCATATCTGAGCTCGCCAGCGGCCCGCAAGGCTCTGCGCGAAGATGCACGCGCCCAACTGGAGTCCGGCATCTATACGCTCCTGGCGCAGCTCGACGCGCTGCGCACTGACGACACACTGCGCGAGACTCTCGAGGCAACGACCCGACTGCGCGCCTTCACGGCCCCCCAGACGCGGGCCGCTGCGCGCGTGACGTACCATGGCCACCGCGGAGAGCGCGCTCAGTTTCTCAAGGCCCTCGAAGAACTGGACCAGCTCGCCGCAGCGAGCGGTGCGACCTGGCGCAACGACGTGCAGGTGCCACGCATGATGTGGAGCACCTATGCGATGTGCGAGGACGTGCTAAGCCTGAAGCGCGCCGTACAGCAGCTGGATCGACTCGCCGAGGTCTTGCCCTCGGTGGCGGAGATGCGCGATGCCGTCAATGCCTGCTACCTGACCGAGCGTGGCCTGTACGACGAGGCGTTGGCCCACTACGCCGGACTCTTCGAGGCGCCTCGCGAGGGGCTGCGCCGCACGCAATACCGGGCTGCCCATGCACGTTTGTTGCGCAAGGCGGGCCGGGCCAGCCATGCCCGAAAGCTCTGCGAGGAAGAGCTCGCGCTGCTGGTGCCTGGCGACTACGACTATGCCGTTCTGGTGTTTGCGGTGGAACGCGAGTTGGTGCTGGCGTTGACCGCGGAGGGCAATCTCGACCGTGCGCGTCAGCTGGCCGACAAGCTGGTAGCCGACCAGAGCGGTCATGACAACGGGCTGCTGATCGGTCTCGCACACGGGGCACGCGCCGAAGTCGCACTGGCCGAGAGCGACACCCTGGCCTTCGAGCATCACCTGGAGCAGATGCGCAAGGCGGTGCGGCCCCTCGACAACCCGGCCCTCTTTGCGTGCGCACAGCGCCTGCAGGACCGCGCTCGGGGCAACCGCGCGAAGGGCAGTGTCCGGCCGGCTGCGCGCGACGAAGCCACCCAAGTCCTCGCCCTCTCGACCAGCGACCGGCTGGATCCCGCCCAGCGTGCACGGCAAGCACTGGAGGCCGCCGTGCAGGCAGCGGGAGCCGATGGAGGCTACCTCTTTGTCACGGAAGCGGGCTCGCTGGTCATGCGCGAGCGAACGCTCGACGGGCCCACAGCCGACTGCATCGAAGAGCTGACGACGAGCGCGCTCTTTGAAGACGGCAGCTTCTCCACGGATCTGACCTCCGCAGGTGGTGCCGCCGTCACGCCCGCTGAGGCTGCCGAGGGCGCCACCGGTGCGCCCCTGTCGCAGCCGTGGTCAGGCCGTCAGGCATACTGGTTCTCGCTGCCCATCTCCCACGCTAGCCAGCACCAGCAGCCTGGCACCCTGGTCCTGGTGGCCCGAGACAAGCAGCTTGCGCGGGTTCCGTTCAGTATTCTCACGCGGCTCGCCTCGGCCGTCTGAGCGCGAGCCCAACGCGGTGGCGGATGAACGACGGCGGCTGCCATGCGCGCACGACATGCCCGGCTCTCATTCAGTTGCCGAGAGAAGCCCCACGAGCATTCTTGCTCCGCACAGCGTGCTGACCAATCCCGCCGAGACCACCAGCCGGCGGCGCACGACGCGTGCAGACGATGCTCGGAACAGGTAAGCCAGAGCGAGCGTAATCACGATCATGCCGAGCACCGTACCGAGACCGAACAGCGCGAGGTAGAGCAGTGCATGTAGCGCGGAGCCGATCGTGGTGAGCGCCAGCAAGGCGACGGCCGCGGAGCCCGCCAGGCCGTGAATGCAGCCGAGCGCTACGGGACGAGCCGGATGAGGGGCGGTCTCGAGGCTTGGCTCGCGGGCACTCGGCAGAAGTTGTAACAGCCCCAGGAACAGCAGGCTCAGCGCCACCAAGGCTTCCACGCCGACCTCGAACTCGTGCGGCATACGAAGTTCGAAGCGCACCATCGCAAGGCCCACCGCGAGAAAGGTCAGCGTGTGTCCGAGGCCCCAGAACGCCGCCGTGCGCAAAGCCCCCGTGATGCTGGTACGCCCGACGACCACGCTTGCGATGGTCGCCACGTGATCCACGTCAGCGGCGTGTCGAACTCCGAGCGCAAGGCCGAGTAGCAAAGGAGAAGCGAACACGTGATGGGATCTCCGGGTCAGTTGTCCTACGGAATCGGCTTCGCTAGCAGCTTGCGCGAAGGCATGCCCCCACGAGGCCAGCAGCGACGTCGGGGTTCGATGCCCAGTGAGCATGGACGTAGCTCGCCAATACGGAACCCCGTCCGTAGCCTTCCGGGTTGATAGCCCCGTTGCGCCGCGTGCAGACCTGATAGCGTTGCGCCGGCACATCCGTGTCGAAGCGGGAATAGCGAAACTGGTGACCACGGAAGCAGGTTCCGGCCCTGCCCAGAATGGTGTCCTCCCGCGTCTCTACCTCCACGTAGCCCAGGGCGGCGAGGCGCGGCTGCATGCAGGCGATGCCTGGTACGAGGCCCATCATGGGGTGACGCTGCCCATCGAGGGTGACGATCGCATCGCTCAAGAACATGAGCCCGCCGCACTCGGCGTAGATTGGCCTTCCACGCGCGGCAAACTCCTGAAGCGCAGCGCGCAGGTGTGCTTTGCGTGCCAGAGCCTGAGCATGGAGCTCGGGGTACCCGCCGCCGAAATAGAGGCCATCCACGTCCGGCAAGCCAGTGTCAGCCAATGGCGAGAAGTACACGAGCTCCGCGCCCAACGCCTCGAGAAGCCGCAGGTTGTATGGGTAGTAGAAGGAGAACGCCTGGTCACGCGCGACGCCGATACGACAGCGCCCGAAGCGCACGAGGGGCGCACCCGGCCGAGCTCGGAGAGGAGCGGCAGCCCGCGCCAAAGAGAGCACATCGTCGAGGTTGGTGTAGGCGAGCAAGCGCTCCGCCCAGACGTCGAGAACCTGCTCGCTCACCGCCTGGTCAGCCGTGTGTAGGCCGAGGTGGCGGGAAGGAAACTGCCCATCTTCTGCCTTCAGCAAGCTACCGACGAGCGGAGGATCGCCGCAGGCGCTAGCGAGTAGCGCGTGATGGCTAGCGCTACCCACGCGATTGCACAGAACGCCAGCCACATGCACCTCGGGCGCGAACTGGCCAAAGCCCCGGGCGACTGCCGCCACCGAGCGCGCCATGCCGCTCGCGTCCACCACGAGCAGTACCGGCGCAGACAGCCAGCTCGCGATCTCTGCCGAGGAACCTTCGTTGCTGGTCGGGCCCGCCCCGTCGAACAGGCCCATCGCCCCCTCGATCAGCGCAATGTCGGCGCCGCGGGTCAGCTCGAGGAACGTCTCGACAACGGCGTCGCGCCCCATCATCCAGCCGTCCAGATTGTGGCTGGGCCTAGCCGTGGCGAGTCGATGGTAGGTCGGGTCGAGATAGTCAGGGCCGCATTTGAACAGCACGGTCTTCAGGCCTCGCTTGCGCAACGCGCGGGCGAGCGCGACCGTCATGGTGGTCTTGCCCACGCCGCTCGACACGCCTGCGATCAACAGGCGTGGGACGTGGACGGCCTCACTCTGCATCGGTGGCTCGCTCGCCCGTTACGGTGCCGCGCCGAAAGCGGTGGGTGAAGGTGGGGTCGTACAGGCGCGAGTTGGCGAAGTCTTTCGCGGAGAGGACGCGACCCACGATCACCATCGATTGTGAGCGCAAGCCGGCGTCTCGAGCCCGCTGCGCGATGTCAGCCAGCGTACCCATGACGACGCGCTGGTCCGGACAGCTGGCCTTGTGCACTACGGCCACAGGGCAGTCCTCGCCGTAGTGCGGCGAGAGCTCGCGTGCGACGTCGCGCAGCAAGTTGATGCTGAGGAACAGGCACATGGTCGCCCCGTGCGCCGCCAACCCGGCCAACTTCTCGCCTGCGGGCATGGGCGTGCGTCCTTCGGCACGGGTCAGGATCACGGTCTGGCTGAGCTCGGGTAGCGTGAGCTCCTTGCCTAGCGCCGCAGCGGCCGCCGTAAAAGAGGAGACGCCTGGCACGATCTCGAATTCGATGCCGAGCTCCTCGAGTTTGCGGATCTGCTCCGCCGTGGATCCGAAAATCGAGGGGTCTCCAGTGTGAACTCGGGCCACGTCCTGATTGCGCTCGTGTGCCTCCCTGATGATGGCGATGATCTCGTCGAGGGTCATCCCCGAGGAATCGAGCACCCTGGCATCGGCCCTCGCTCGCGCGACCGCCTCCTTCGGCACCAGAGAGCCAGTGTAGAGAACGACCGGGCAGCGCTCGATCAGCTCGGCTGCGCGAAGGGTAAGCAACTTGGGGTCGCCGGGGCCCGCTCCGATGATGTACACACGCATTCGATCACTCCTCAAGTGCAGCGCAGCACGGTGTCGCGCACCACATCCCAAACCCGTTCGGGAGCTTCGACGAACCAGCGCGCTTCGATGGACTCGGGCAGGCCCTCGTCGTCGGCGTCGTCGTGTCCACATATCAACCGCCAGAGCCGATCGCTCACGGACCCGTTGCGCTGGATGAGCAAGCGCTCGGCGAGCAGCCTGGGAAGTGGCTCGCCTTCGAGTCCAAGCCTGAGCCAGGGCGCCTCGAGCTTCACTTCAGCGAGCGTCTCGAGCCGAACGTACGGCTGCGAGAGCGCGTCGATCACCGAGGGCTTCACCAGGCCGTACACCTCGAAGTCGACTGGTCGCTTGGTGTTGCCCACCAGGTAGTAGACGCCCTCAGTCTCGACAAGCATGGCGCCTGCCAATCGCGCAACTCTGGCCATCAGGTGGTTCCTTGATCGAGCCCACCGTCGACGACCAGCGAATGGGCGGGACGCTGCCCAGGTAGGGTCTCGCCCTGCCAGGTGTACTTGTTGGTGTATCCGCGCGGCGTGACCATGAAGCCTTCGAATACGAAGCTGTTGCTGGAGCCGATCAGCACCGTGGTCAGCATACCGATCTCGAAGTCAAGGAAGCTGTCGAGGTCACTGAGCTCGGTGGTCTGCAGCTTGCGATAGGCGCTCTTGACGAGCGCGACCGGGGTGCTGCCGGGACGATGGCGGCGGATGATCTGTTGCGCCTCGACGATCTGGCGCTGCCGTCTCCCGCTCGCCGGGTTGTAGAGGCCGATCACGAAGTCGGCGCTCGCCGCTGCCTCGATGCGCCGGGCGATCACGGACCAAGGGGTCAACAGGTCCGACAATGAGATCGAACAGAAGTCGTGGCCGAGCGGCGCGCCCACCAAAGACGCGCACGAATTCAGCGCCGTCATGCCCGGGATGACACGTAGCTCGGGCGACTGGCCGCGCGTCCAGCCCACTTCCTGCAGGACCTGGAACACGAGGCTCGCCATGCCGTACACACCAGCATCGCCAGAGGAAATAATGGCCACCTTGGCGCCGCCGCGCGCGCGCTCGACGGCCGCCCGCGCACGTCCGATCTCCTCGGTCATCCCAGTACGCACGACTTCCTTCCCCTCGATCAACGGCTTGACCAGCTTGATGTACGTGCTGTAGCCAACGATGAGGTCGGCATCGGCGATGGCCCGCAGGGCTGCGGGCGTCGTGTGTTCTTCGGCGCCTGGTCCGATGCCCACCACGTACAGAACGCCTTGGCTCTCACTCACGGCTCGCCTCCTCACGCTTCTGAAACGGCACGCGCGCTACCGCGACCGTCATACTGCGACCTGCTCCATCTTCGGTGTAAACCGTCTTCGGTACGATGACGCGCTCGGCCCCCGCCAGTAGGCGAGCCGCCGGCTCACAAACACCGCGCGTGCCGACATGACGCAACACCGTGGCCGACGGATTCTGGAGATCGGGCACGCTGTCCAGCTCTTCGGCCGTATAGAAGGTCAGCGGCCAACCGCGCTTCTCCGACAAGGCCAGGAGTCCGGGTTCGTCGCTCTTCTTGTCGATGCTCGCCATGGCTCTCACGCTCTTGGCAGACAGCCCCTGGTCCGCGAGCACCTTGTCGATGCCGCGCTCGATCAGGGCCAGCGGAGTATTGCGATCGCAGCCGAGCCCGAGCACGAGGCTCTTCGGCCGATAGACGACGCTGTTGTCGAAGTGCGCAGGATGGCTGCGCGCCACGTCCCGGTCGCTCGCGATCAGTAGGATCTCGAACGCGCCCGGGTCCACTCCCTCCAAGCCGAGCGCATACTCGACCCCAGGAGGCAGAGCCTTGTCCAGCGGCCAAAACGCGGCGTCGCCGGCCTCGTGCACGAACAGGACTCGGGCCTGATTGACCACCGCCGCGCAGCCACGGGTCACGTTGCGATCCATGTCGTCGAGGGTCCAACCAAGGTCGCGCCCGAGGATATCCACCGTGAGCGTGCCGATCGCGTCGCTGGCCGTCGTGATGACCGGCGTCGCTCCGAGTGCCTCCGCAACGCGTTCCGTGAAGGCGTTGCCTCGGCCCACGTGCCCCGAGAGCACGCAGATCGCAAAGCGCGCCGTGTCATCCACGCACAGCACGGCGGGATCGATCTTCTTGTTCGCCAGCAGCGGCGCGACCATGCGGACCACCGCTCCGACGCTGATGACGTGCACGTGGCAGTCGTACGCCTTCCAGGTGTCGCGCAGCAGGGGCCCCATGGGTAGCGGCAGCGGCCGAGCTTCAGCGAGACTTGGTAGCTCGCGGGCGCCAGCCAAGAGCTTCTCGGATACGTAGACGTCGGCATCCGGCAATGCCGCGACCAACCGCGCAGCATGCTTCAACCCGTGGCGTGTGATCGCGTAGATCGCATAGGGTTTGCGCTGCTGAATCATGGCGCCTCCTCCACCGCAGCGGGCCGAGGCGTACTAGGCACATCGCCCATCAACACGCCCTTGCGCTCGTTGCGCGACACCACGATCATCGCGAAACAGTCCCCCCGCTGGTCCTGCACCTGGGTCAGGTCGCGCACGATGCGCTGCTCTTCCATGGTGGCCCGCGATACGTAGGCCGCCCGTTCGAGCAGCGACAACTTTCGCAAGGTCTCGATGATGTGTGGCAGTTCAGGTCCCACCTTCATCAGCACCACGGTGTCGAAGCGTGCGAGCACCTCGGCAAGGTCGTCGAAGCCGCTCGTGCCGGAGAGGATCGCAACCCGCTCCTGACCATCGGCGAGTCCGATGCCCAGGGCCGCGGGCACCGCCATGATGGACGACACCCCTGGCACCACTTCGACAGGCAGCTCCGGGATGCGGGCGCGCAGCTCACGTCGCACGTAAAGAAACGTGCTGAAGGTGGAGGCATCGCCTTCACTGACGAAGGCCACCGACTTGCCCTCGCGCAGGCGCGCTTCGATCTGACTGCAAGCGCGCAGCACGGCCGGCCTCACGCGCTCCGGATCCTTGCTCATCGGAAACGTGAGAAGAAGCCGCTCCTGATCGGCGCGCGGCTCCAAGACGGGCTTCACGATGCGCAGCGCCATCGATTCGCCGAAGTCCGATCCGCGCGGCAGAGCGAGCACCGCCACCTCGCGCAGCACTTCGAGCGCGCGAAGCGTAAGCAAGTTGGTGGCACCGGGCCCAGCGCCGACACCGTAGAGGGTCCCTAGGTAGTTCATGGCCGCGTCACCGCGAAGATTTGAATAGGATTGAGGGCATCGAAGCGCATGTAGCGCGCCAGCGGCGCGGCTCTCGATACCTGCAGCATGGTGACCTCGGGGATCAGGTCGCGCTCGCGCAGGCACGCGTAACACTCATGACTGTTCTCGAGCGTGATCGCATTCACAACCAGCCGGCCACCGGGCTTGAGTCGCTGAAGCGCGAGCTCGATGATGGCCCGCATACTGCCCTTGCTGCCGCCCACGAACACAGCGTCGGGCGCTGGCAGGTCTCCGAGCGCCTGCGGGGCGAGACCGCTGATCACGGTCATGTTGTCGGCACCGTGCGTCCTGGCGTTCTCGCGGCAGATCTCCACGCCTTCCGGGTCGACCTCTACGGCATAGACGTGGCCCGAGCTGGCCAGCAGTGCGGCTTCGATGCCCACCGAACCGGACCCGGCGCCCACGTCCCACACCACGCTGTCGCGACGCAGCTGCATGGCGCCGAGCGAGAGCAGCCGAACCTCGCGCTTGGTGATCAGCCCCTGCTTGGGCATACGCTTCTCGAAGGCGCTCTCGGGCAGATAGGGAATCAGTGCAGGCTCGCGAAAGTCGGGATCGCTGCGCTCGAGCAGCAGGACGTTGAGCGGGCCGACGTCGTCGCATTGCGCGAGTGATGAGAGGTCGAACGAGCGACAGCGCTCGCCCGGTCCGCACAGGTTCTCCAGCACGAACGCGGAAAAACCCGTCTCTCCGTAGGCGATCAGGTGCGCGGCGATGCGCTGAGGCGTGTTCTCTCGGTCGGTGAGGATGGCCACGCGCCGCTCGCCGCGGATGCGCGAGACGACCTGCTCCAGGGGACGCCCGTGCAGCGACAGGACCCGAGCGTGGTCGTAGGCGATGCCGGCGCGGGCAAATGCCCACTGCACGCTGGACGGCTGAGGGATCACCTCCACGTGCGCGCGTCCCACCGTCTCGATGATCCGGGCTCCGATGCCGAAGAAGAGCGGGTCGCCCGAGGCGAGGACACAGACCGAGCGGTCCTCGGCCCACTGCGCGACGCGCGCGAGCACCGCGTCGAGCCCCCCCTTGATCGGGAGTCGCTCGCCGTGAAACTCGGGAAAGAAGGCCAGCTGGCGCTCTCCGCCAACGAGGACCTGCGCGCGCGCGATGGCGTCCATCGCTCGGCTGGTGAGGCCACGACAGCCGTCATCGCCGATCCCCACAATCGAAACGGCCCGCCTGCTCATGTCGCACGCTCCGTCGAGAGCAGGAGCAACGCATGCAGGATGGCGACTGCGATCGGACTTCCGCCCTTGCGCCCACGAGCCACGATGCTCGGCAGGGCCTCTACCGCGAGCACGGCCTCCTTGGACTCCGCCGCCGAGACGAAGCCCACGGGCACGCCTACGATCAACGCGGGTCTCGCCCCCTCTTCTTGCATCAGTCGGAGGAGCTCCAATAGCGCAGTCGGCGCATTGCCGACCGCGATCACCGCGCCATCGACGAGACCCATCCTGTGCGCCTTCCGCATCGCCTCGATCGCGCGCGTGCTGTTCTTGCGCTTCGCCTCGCTGATTACGTCTTCATCGGAGATGAAGCAGTGCACCTTGCAGCCGTAGCTAGCCAAGCGCTCCTCATTGAGGCCCACCTGGATCATGCGCACGTCTACCAACACCGGGCAGCCACGCTTGAGTGCTGCGATACCTGCATCGATGGCGTGCGGATGAACCCTGGTCAGGGTCGCGAACTCGAAGTCGGCGGTGGCATGGATCACGCGGCGCACCACCTGCCAGGCATCGGGTGTGAAGCCGTGCTCGCCGATCTCACGATCGATGATCGCGAAGCTACCGTCCTCTATGCTACGGCCAAGGGCCGTCATCTGTCTCATGTCGTTCACGAAGGTCCTCCTGGGATCACGGCTTCCACGCGCGGGTGGCGCGCGAGCAGCGCACCACCGAAGTCGACCATGATGGCGGCGATGGCCAGACTGCTGCCGGCGTGCTTCTCGGTGTGTTCGACCGCGCGCTGGCAGATCAACTCGGTCAGGTGCACGATGCCGCGCTCGGTGCAGATCTCCAGTACGTGACGGGCGGTGTTCGCGGCGCCGATGCGCTCGCAGGTCGCGAAGTCGGCTCCAAGCTCTCGTGCAAACCCCGCCAGCAGCTCGAGGTTGACCTCCGAGCCGGCGACGTGGGTCTGCATCTTGCCGTTCGCCATCTTCGACAGCTTGCCGATCATGCCCACGATGTGTGCGCGCGGAAATCGCCGGCGGGCGGCGTGCTTGACGGCCACACCCACGAAATCGCCCATCTGCACGAAGGCCTCCTCGGGCAGGTGCGGGAAGAGCTTCATGGCATAGGCTTCGCTCTTGCCGCCCGTCGTGAGCACGACGTCGTCGATGCCTCGCTCCTTGGCCACGTCGATGGCCTGGACGACGCTCGCACGATAGGCGGCCGTCGAGTACGGCTTGACGATCCCGGAGGTGCCGAGGATCGAGATCCCTCCGAGCAAGCCCAGGCGAGCGTTGGTGGTCTGCTTCGCGAGCTCTTCTCCGCCAGGCACGCTGATGGTCACCACGGCGCCGGCATACTGGGAACCTCGCAACTCCTCTTCGACCATCTCCGCGATGTTGCGGCGCGGCACGGGATTGATGGCCGGGCCGCCCACCTCGAGACCGAGGCCCGGCTTGGTGACCGTGGCTACACCTTCGCCGCCGCGAATCTCCACGCCCGCCGTGTTGCGCAGGCTGACCTCCGCCACGATCCGTGCTCCGTGCGTGCAGTCCGGGTCGTCGCCGCCGTCCTTCACCACCGCGCAGCGAGCCAGATCTCCTTCACGTTCGGCGTGCGCCAGCGGAAAGATCACGCGCTGGCGATTCGGAAGGGTGCTCTCGATGCTCTCGAGCGGTGCCGCGCGAAGCAAGATGCGCGTGGCGGCCTTGGCGGCTGCAGCGGCGCAGGCCCCGGTGGTGAAACCGGTGCGCAACCCCTTCTTGTCGCGAGGCGGAACGGCCATCAGAGCAACGAGGCCTTTCTGACGGGGTGGTGGAAGAAGTTCTCGCTCTGAATCGGCACGTCCGCGAGCCCCCGCTGGTCCAGGAACGCGCGCGCGAAGGCAGGCAGTTCACCGTCGCCGGCCAGGTACACACGCGTGGGAGGGCCCTCGCTCGCGAGAGCGTCGAGGCAGCCTACGAACGCTGTCTGGCGCTCCGGGGTGCCGACTGCGGGCGAGCGGATATGACGTAGACGCAGGTCGCCGGGACACCGTGCCTCGACCTCCGTGGGCGATAGGAAGTACTCGCGTGAGGCCGCCCACCAAACGAGTGTGGTGTGCTGGAGAGCGGGCGCGAAGCCCGCGCCGCGAAGCAATCCGAGTGCGGCCGTGATGCCGGTGTCGCTGGCCACGACCCAGACACGTTCCTCGCTCTCCGCCAACACGGGAGCAAGCTTGCCCCAAGGCCCGCTGAATCGAACCTGCGTGCCCGCTTCGAGCGCGAGCATGGTCGCAGCCCCGAGTCCGCCCGCGACGGGGTAAACGGCGAGCTCGAATCGGCCCTGATCGGAGTCACTGGAAGTCAGCGAGTAGGCGCGTTTTCGGCGCTTTCCATCGGGCAGGTCGAGCCCCGTGTCCACGATGATGTACTGTCCTCCGCGAAATCCGAGCGGTGCACCATCGCTCATCTCGAAACGCAAGAAGGCGCCGTCACCAACGGGCTGGCGCTCGAGCAGTCGTGCGGTGCGCACCGTGGCCATCGCTCAACCCTCCTCGGCGGGATAGAGCTCATGAACGAAGTCGTGCATCTCCTCGAGCTCCTGGCAGAAGCGCGCCATGCCCTCGACGTGGGCGTTCAATTCGAGCTCGACCTTCTTGGTGAGGACCATGAGTGACGCGAGGTAGGGGCGCTCGGGTGCGCTGGCGGCGGTCTTCGCGACCTTCTCTTCCAGGCCGACCAGCGCGTGTTCGAAGCGTTCCCGCAGCGCTCGCAGTTCGCGTGTGCTCGCCAGCGTGGCGAGCGCCCCCGGTGCACTCGCGAGCGCGCCGAGCTCGGCTCGCTCGTGTTCACGTTCGCTCTCGTCGAATCCACCGAGCACGTTCATGAGTCCGAGTCGCAGTGCTGCAATTTCGTGGCAAGCCATGTTTCGCGTTCCTTTCAGGCCATGATGTTGTCGACGAGTCGCGCCAGGATGCGGTCGCCTTGCAGGTGCTCGGCGATCAGCTCGGGCGTGTCCTGTTCGCGCACGCCGCGGTACCAGATGCCGTCCGGATACACGACCACCGCCGGGCCCTCTCCGCAGCGGCCCATGCAGCCCGTGCGCGTGACGCGGATGTCACGCTCGAGATGGACCTGCTTGAGCCGCCGTCGCAGTGCGGACAGGACCGCCATGCTGCCGCGCTCGACGCAGTCGCCGTTGCCACACACCAGCACGTGCTTTTTGAGCGGTCGGTGTGCATGCGCGTGGGGAGCGGCCTGGCCGTGGGTGACGCCGTGACGAACGCTGTAGAGCAGAGCCTTGAGTCCACCCACTCCGTCGGCAATCGCGCCGATGGGGGTACGGTACTGACACGTGTCGCACGGCAATGGACTCGCGCCGGAGAGCGCGTTCTCGATGCGTTCCTCGAGCGCTCGTAGGACCTCGGGCTGTGCGCCGATGGGGTCACAGAGCGCGAAGTCGATCCACGGCGCCGCCTGTACGACTGCAGCGAGCTGTTCGCGCAGCTTGTCGAAGATCCGCCCCGCGAACAGCAGATAGGGTGCGACGACTACCCGCTTCGGGCGGCCCCGGATGGCCCGCTGTAGAGCGTCCTCGAAACTGGGCTTGGCGATGCCTGCGAAGCAAGGTTCGAAGGAGCTGATCGGCCTTCCTTCGGCGGTGAGGCGCGCGAGCTTGTACAGGTCGGCGTTGGCATCCGGATCACTCGCTCCGCGCCCGACCACCACCAGGGTCGTCGGTTCGGCCGGGCTGGTGAGCTGCGGCGCGATGCGCTGCCAAAATGCGTTCAGCATGGCGGGATGCAGCCCGAGAGGCTCTGCCGCGACGAACTGGACCCGCGGGTGTTGCCGGCGTGCCCGGGACAGCGCCAGCGGGATGTCGTTCTTGACGTGCGGCGCGGTGAACAAGAGGACGGGCGCCACGACTACGCGTGAACTCATCCGCGCTGCGGCATGCAAAGCGGCGTCGAGAAGGGGCTGCGCGAGCTCGACGTACGCCGGGACAGCTCGCCTGCCGGTCGCCTCGCCATACCTCGCAACGAGCCCTTCGAACGCGAAGTTCGCGCCCGCTTCGCGGCTGCCGTGGCCGACGAGCACGACGACCGGCGCTTCCGATCCTGCGCACGCTAGATGGTCCATGGCGGATCATCCAGGAGTCGGCTGGGTAGCCGCGGTCTTGATCACCCACCCGGCCCATCGTCTTTGGCTCGTCATCCTCGGGTCTCCCCGCTCGGGACCACGCGGACGAACCCATAGGGGTCACCGACCCCATGCAGAACGCGCCCCGAAGGACCCCGGCCGTTGCCTCCGTGTCCACGCGGAGTGCTGCCAACGCATCGAGGTAGGTCTCCTGGCTCGCAGGTTCGGGTTTAACCCTCGCTTTCGCCGCCTTCCCCGGTTCTCGACCGAGTGACCTTGACGAAAAGCTCCCTGCTTACAGTGGCGGGACCGCGCCGGTCTTGCACCGGCTTCCCTTTTACGCCCGCGCGTTGTCCGCGAAGGCACCCAGATACGGCCGCCATCGGCGGCAGGTGTAAAGTAGCGGGACACACCGAGCCGTCAAGGGCCCGTCGTCGTCACGCTGGATACAGCGCGCGAGCCTCCACCGGAACGGACATTTGCGGGGGCGTTCTTGAAGGGCTCTAGGTTCCCGACTGCTGCGGCAGGGATTCGTCGAGCGTGCCGCCCGTCTCCTTGGACCAGGCCGCGCCCCTCTGAATCGACCAGCCAGTGCTCAATCCGACCACGAAGGCCACCAGGGACACGGTCCCCGCAGCGAACAGCGTGTCACCGATCACGCGCATCCATCGCAACCTTTGCATGACGTCGCCCTGGAGGAACTCGGAGCTGCGCGCGTACCAGTATCCATGCTCCACCGAGGCCCAGGTCTGCATCAACCCCACCGGCAGGAGGCTCAACACGATCATCGCCACGAGCCCGCCGTTGATGGCCCAGAAAGCAAAACTCAAGGTTCCCTCTCGCCAAACCGCATCCGGCTTCAGGGCACGGAAGCAAAACAGCATGAGTCCGATACCCAGCATCCCGTAGACGCCGAACAGCGCGGCGTGACCGTGCACCGGAGTGGTGTTGAGTCCCTGCATGTAATAGAGCGCCACAGGCGGATTGATCATGAATCCGAACAGGCCCGCGCCCACGAGGTTCCAGAAGGCCACGGCCACGAAGAAATAGATCGGCCAGCGGTACTTGCGCACCCAGGGCCGCGTCTTGGTGAGCTTGAGGTTGTGCCAAGCTTCGAAGCCCACGAACAGCAGCGGCACCACTTCGAGGGCGCTGAAGACGGCCCCTAGCGCGAGAACCAGGGTGGGCGTCCCCGAGTAGTACAGATGGTGCAGGGTGCCGATGATTCCCCCCGAGAGGAAGATCGTCGAGGCCAACACGGTGGCCGTGCCGGCGGTCTTCAAGCTCACCAGGTGTAGCCGTGCGAACAGGAAGGCGATGACCACCGTGGCGAAGACCTCGAAGAACCCCTCGACCCACAAGTGTACGACCCACCAGCGCCAGTACTCGGCGACCGCCAGGTTCGTGCTCCGCCCGGCGCCGAGCGCCGCTCCGTAGAAGCCTGCGATGGCAAACGAGGAGACGAGAAAGAGCGTCAGGATGGTCCGCTGCTCGTCGCGACGCCGCAGCGCCGGCAAGATCGCGCGGATCAGCAGGGCGAGCCATAGAAACAGACCGACCAGCAGCGCGATCTGAAACGCTCGCCCGAGGTCGATGTACTCGTAGCCGCTGTGGCCGAAATAGAACCAGGCGTCGCCTGTGAGCCGCTGCTTCACGCTCAGCCATTGCCCTGCCATCGAGCCGACGACCACCACGAGCAGCGCTCCGAAGAGCACATTGACGCCAAGCCGTTGAAAGCGTGGCTCGGTGCCCACGGCGGGTGCCAAGTACAACCCTGCGGCCAGCCAGGCCGTGGCGATCCAGAAGATGCCGAGCTGAAGGTGCCACGTGCGCGTGATGACGTAGGGCAACATGGCGTCGATCGGCACGCCATAGAAGCCGCTGCCCTCCACGCCATAGTGCGCGGTGATCACCCCCAGCATGACCTGCACCAGGATCAACGCCGCGACGGTCCAGAAGTACTTCACCACTGCGCGCTGCGAAGGCGTGGACGCGGACCCGAGCAAGGGATCATCGCCCGGGATGTCGCCGGGCGGCAGCTCTTCCTTATGCGTCGCATATCGGAAAGCCATGGCGCCGATGCCGGCCAGCAGCACGATGATGCTGACCCCGGTCCACACCAGGGCTTCTCCCGTGGGCCGATTGCCGATCAGGGGTTCGTGGGGCCAGTTGCTCGTGTATGTGATGTCCTCTCCAGGTCGCTTGGTGGCCGCCGCCCACGCACTCCAGAAAGTGAACGCAGCCAGTTGAGCGAGCCGCTGCGGGTCGGTCAGCGTATCCCGCGGAATCGCGTACTCCGCGCGCCCCTTCGTGAAGATGTCACGGTAGTGCTCGGCGTTGGCGCGATACGCGTGGGCGCGCACGGGGTCGATCGTCAAGGTTCGTGTTTCGGGATCGTAGTGATTCTCCCGAAAGCGGGCCTCCAGGCGACGTTGCAATGCCCCTTGCTGCTCGGGACCCAGCCGTGCGTAGGGCTTGCCGAACTCGACTCGAGACCATTCATCGAGGATGAAGATGAGCTCTCGGTGAAGCCAATCCGCCGTCCAATCGGGTGCAACGTAGCTACCGTGGCCCCAAATGGAGCCGAGCTCCATTCCGCCCATGGCCTGCCAAACGTTCTGCCCTGCGCCGATGGCACCCGCCGGAACGACCTCCTCACCATCGGTCGTCACGACGCGTTCGGGGATCGGCGGCGCTTGTTGATAGATGCGCAGGCCCGTCCACCCCAAGACGGCGAAAGACAACGTCATCACGGCGATGAAGCCGACCCAGACACGCGACATGAGCTCCTCCTGCTAAGCGTTGGAAGGACCCATGTGCACAGGTCATGCCTCGAGGGCCCGACCGGCCAAGAACAGCGCTATTCGCCACGAGATGGCATGCGCGAGCAGGCGGCTGGCCCGCGCTTTGCACACACCTGGGCATCACCAATTTACCACTGCTCACGGAGTGCGTTCCATGAAAGCCCATGTTCAAGCCCTCTTCCTCGCTCTCGCGTTCGCGGTCGTATCGTCGCCCCTGATGGGGCAAGCCGCGCTTGCACAAGAGGTCTTGGTGCCAGCCACCGCCGCGGATCACCTTGCGCTCGCCAAGACCTATTCGGAGAAGGCGGCCGCGTATCACAAGGAAGGCGAGTACCACCACAAGATGGCCGAGGCTTACAAGAAGAGCATCGCCACGTCTCCCAAGCAGCCCCAGCCCGATCCGCGGGTGAAGAAGATGGAGAAGCACTGTCAGGCCATCGCGAGCGGAGCCGAGAAGCTCGCCAAGGACGCACAAGCGATGGCTGACTACCATACCGCTCGCGCGAAGGAGCTCGAGGGCAAGTAGTCGCTCGCAGGAAATGCGTCCAGGACTACAGAGCCGCGCATTGCTTGCGAGCCGCTGACCTTCGGGCCACGGGCCAGCCGCCTCAAGGATCGGCGAACCTGTCGCAAACAGTTTCAACCCGCGTCGAGGCTCGACCCACCCTACGGGGACCGCACCCAAGTGCACTGGGCGCGCGTATGTAGGGAAAAACATGCAGAGAATTCCGGCTTCGTCGGGACTGATTCGCGTCGTACATGTGAAGCTCGCATTGGCCGCCTGCTTGCTCTTGGGCAGCGCGTGCAGCGGGGACCCCGACGCGAAGGGGGACGCCGATCCCGATGGTGGACCCAGCTCGGACTCGGGCCTACACGGAGACGGAGACGGAGGGGTCATCGACCCGGCCCTGTGTGGCAACCTGAAGCTCGACCCAGCCGAGAGGTGCGACGACGGTAACCGCGCGCCCGCCGATGGCTGCAGCGCGCTCTGCCAGATCGAACCCAATGGCTGGCAGTGTCCGGTCGTGGGCCAGGCCTGTGAGTTGTGCGGCAATGGCACGATCGACGCGAACGAGAAATGCGACGACGGCAACCGGACCAGCGGCGACGGCTGTCGGGCCGATTGCTACGAGGTCGAGGAGCACTTCCAGTGCTTCGACGGCGCCTGTGAGCACTGCGGCAATGGAGTCCGCGAAACCCACGAGGCCTGCGACGACGGCAACAACCAGTCGGACGACGGCTGCACCTTCAACTGCCTCGCGGTCGAGGCCGGCTGGGTCTGCGATCAGAGCGGTGGCGGCTGCACGATCTGCGGCGACGGGTTCATCGACCCCAATCTCGAAGAGTGTGACGACGGCAACGGGTTGAACGACGACGGCTGCAGCAACGAATGCACCAAGGAACCGGGCGCCGTGTGTCTGATCACGGGCGCGGTCTGCTCGGTGTGCGGCAACGGCGTGATCGAGGCGGTGTCGATCAACGACCAAGGTACCGCCACCACGAGCGACGACACCTACGAGATCGAAGGGTGCGACGACGGCAACCGCAATGACGGCGATGGCTGCTCGGCCGGCTGCGGGGTGGAAGAGGGTTTCATCTGCAAGGTCCCCGGCTTTCCCTGCTACAAGTGCGGCGACGGCGTGGTGGCCGCAGGCATCGAGGCCTGCGACGATGGCAACACCAAGAGCAGCGACGGCTGCCGTGCCGACTGCTACCTCGTCGAGCCGTACTACAGCTGCACGACGCCGGGCGCGCTGTGCGAGAAGTGCGGCGACGGCAACGTCGGCCCGGGCGAGACCTGCGACGACGGCAAGACTCCGCCCACGGCGGGCGATGGCTGTGACGTGCTCTGTCAAATCGAGTCCGGGTGGTCCTGCGACGGCGGCACCTGCCTCATGTGCGGCAACGGCGTCAAGGACGCGGGCGAAGCCTGCGACGACCGCAACAGCAAGGATGGCGACGGCTGCAGCGCGGACTGCAAGAGCGTGGAAGCCGGCTTCAACTGCTTTTTCCCTGGCTTTGCCTGCGCCAAGTGCGGCGACGGAAAGCTTCAGCCTGGCGAGGAGTGCGATGAGGGCACGTTCACGGATGGCGTGGGCTGCACGGCCCAGTGCCAGAACCAGAACGGCTATGTGTGCGTCGTGCCGAACACCAAGTGCACGCTGTGCGGTGACGGCACCAAGGAAGGCCTCGAAGGCTGCGACGACAAGAACGGCGCGAATGGCGACGGCTGCAGCTCCCAGTGTCAGGTGGAACCCGGCTACGTCTGCTCCGGGACGCAGTGCTTCGCGGGCGCTTGCGGTGACGCCGTGCGCGCCGGTGCCGAGGAGTGCGACGACGGCAACCTGAAGGCGGGTGACGGCTGCAATTTCGTGTGCAAGCTCGAGAGCGGCTGGTCCTGCGAAGGCAGCAAGGGCTGCCACCGCGTAGTCTGCGGCGACAAGATCATCGAGGGCGACGAGGAGTGCGAGGACAACGACGCTCCGCCCGCGTCCAACGACGGCTGCAGCGCGACCTGCCAGCTCGAGATCGGCTACAAGTGTCCGACGCCCGGCGCTGCATGCGTGACGACCACCTGCAACGACAAGCTCGTCGAAGGCGCCGAGCAGTGCGATGACGGCAACACCAACGTGGGCGACGGCTGCGGCGCCACCTGTCAGCTCGAGTCGGGCTACTACTGCCCCACCCCGGGTTCGGCGTGCAAGCCCACCGTCTGCGGCGACAAGGCGATCCAGGGCCTCGAAGCTTGCGACGACGGCAACAAGGTCGCCGGCGACGGCTGCAGCGATACCTGCACGGTGGAGAAGTTCTACCACTGCAGCACGCCCGCTGCTGGTCAGGCGAGCGACTGCAAGCCGCTCTTCGAGTTCGTGGCCATCCGCAGCTTCAACATCCAGAACGTCTATCCGGAAGGCCTGGTGTACGACCCGATCCGGCGCTCCTTCGGCGGCTTCAAGCAGTCCGCCAGCGCCAACAAGGATCCCATCGAGCTGTGCATGGACGGCACCATCATCGACCCCAACGACACCGCGTCGGGCTCGCAATACGGCACCATCTACCGTCCGGACGGGACGATGGAGCAGGTCGCCCAGAGCTACAAGCAGGTGCCGCGTCCCGTGACCTCCGGGACACTCCTGGAGGGTGCCTACGATCCCTTCACCGGGCACTACTTGTACCTGAGCACGAACGGGTCCACCGTGACACTGACGGATGTGCCCCTCTGCACCACGGGCCTCTCCTGCCCGGCCACTTACTTCGACCCCACAGCGGCCGACGCTGCCAGCAAGCTGCCCAAGTATCAGGCCACGCTGAACGGAGTCACGGACGCCGCAGGGCTCACCGTGGGTGAGGACGGCGACCTGTACGTCACCGACAGCAGCCTGGAAAAGATCGTGGTGTTCGCGCGTCGCCGGGATGCCAAGCAAAGCATCGTGGTGCCCAACTGCGTGAGCGCGCCCGAGGCAAACTGCACGAGCTTTGCGACCTCGTCGGGCTACAGCTTCGCGGACGCTGCCACCGACGTGCTCAAGAGCATCTTCACCGTGCCCGGTGTCGACATGGTGGGCACGTTCCACGGCGCCTCGGACGCCTCCTATCCGAAGGACCTCTACTTCAACTTCTATCAGCGTTCGCTGGGCACGAATCCGCCGCTGTACGGGCGCTCGACGCTCCCCGGCTTGCTCTTCGATCTGGGCAAGGTCGGTAGCAGCTACACCAAGTACTCCCAGTCGGCCGAGACGGCCGCCGACGGCGGTGCCTTCGTGATCTGCTCGGCCAACCCGAGCGAGCCTTGCCAGATGTTCGCTCGCCTGTGCGACACGGACGCCGACTGCGCCGGCGTGGGCCAAGGCACGCGCTGCACCAAGGACGCCAACACGGCGTTCAGCTACTGCGCCTCGAAGGGTGATGCGCGCGACGATCTGACCTCCGTGGCCACCGGCGCCAAGAACGTTGCTATCGACGTGCTGGCCAACGATAGTCGCAGTGAAGCCTCCTGCGTCGACCCGCGCATGCGCGTGATCAAGGTCAACGACGTGGGCACGCCGAACACCACGTCTCCGACCACCAAGGGCGGTACCGTGAGCTTCCCGGTGGATGGTTCGAACGTAGTTTACACGGCCCCCTCGAGCGGCTGCGGCCTCGTCGACACCTTCACGTACACGGCGGACCTGGGCGGCGGTGTCACGGACACCGCCACCGTCAGCATCATCATCAAGTGCGAGTGCGGCAACGGTGTGGTCGAGGGCGGCGAGCAGTGCGACGACAAGAACAACGTCGACACCGATCGCTGCAACAACCTCTGCCTCATCAACATCAAGTGCGGTGACGGCTTCGTCGACGGCGGCGAGCAGTGCGACGACAAGAACACCGCCAACGGCGACGGCTGCAGCTCGATCTGCACACTGGAGTCGGTGTGCGGCGACAGCAACAAGGTCGGCGCCGAGCAGTGCGACGACGGCAACACCGTGTCGGGCGATGGCTGCAACGCCAACTGCACAGTCCCCAGCTGCGGGGACGGTCGCGTCGACCTCGACAACCCCGCCGGCGCCGAACAGTGCGACGACAGCAACGCCATCGCCGGCGACGGATGCTATCAGTGCAAGCTCGAGAGCAAGTGCGGCAACCACATGATCGAAGGCAGCGAGCAATGCGACGACGGCAACATCCTGCAGGGCGACGGCTGCAATCAGTTCTGCAAGATCGAGGGTGGTTGCGGTGATGGCGTGATCCAGAGCAGCGAGCAGTGCGATGGCGCCGCCACCGGCACGTGCAAGGCTGGCTGCACCAACATCTGCATCTGCGCCAACTACTGCGGTGACGGCAAGCTCGGCGGGCTCGAGCAGTGCGACGACGGCAATAACGCGACGGGTGACTCCTGCAACGCCGACTGCACGGTCCCGCGCTGCGGCGACAAGAACGTCGACAGCCAGGCCCCGTTCAGCGAACAATGCGACGACGGCAACACCAACCCCTCCGACGGGTGCACGAACAACTGCAAGATCGTGGTGATCTGCGGCAACGGCGTGAAGGAAGGCAACGAGCAGTGCGACGACGGCAACACCACCAACGGCGACGGCTGCAGCAGCCTGTGCACCGTCGAGACCGGTGGCACCTGCGGTAACGGCACGATCGAGGCCCCCGAGACGTGCGACGACGGCAACACCGCCAGCTTCGATGGCTGCAGCAACGTCTGCCGCACCGAAAGCGGCAGCCAGAACTGCGGCAACGGCGCGGTCGAGGGCACCGAACAGTGCGACGACGGGAACCTGATCAGCGGTGACGGCTGTGACTCCAGCTGCCTCTGGGAGATCATCGTTCTCTGAGCCTGGCGGGCGTGCGACGCGCCCCCATCGAGTCCCCGCAGACTTGGCAGCTTGCCTGAGAGCTCAGGTCGCGGGCTCGGTTCGCACGCGAATTTTTCGAACTCGCGCAAACTCGAGCCGTTTTCGAGCCTCCCTCGATGTCGTTTGGCGCAACCAGCAAGAATGCTGTCGCGAACGGCATCATACGCCCTGGAGCGGGGCCCCACTCACCACCAGGCGTGAGTCCATCCACGGATGGCGAGCCCTGGGGAGCAACATGAAGAACACGATCCTTGGAATTGCGAGCAGTGCCTGTTTGCTGGGTCTGGTGATGGCCGGAGCCGGCTGCGCCGACGGCGGCGCGGAGCAGGGAGAGCAGGACGACCAGAATGTCGGCACGAGCGAGCTCGAGCTCAGCATCATCGACTGTCAGCAGCAGCGCCTGCAGTGTGCGCTGAAGGCCACCAGCATCGCGGACGTGCAAGCCTGCGATCAGGCGCTCGGCAGCTGTCTGCAGACGGTGGGAACCCCCGGTGCGCCGACGCCCAATCCGCCCGCGGCTTCCGGCCTGACCGCCTGTCGCAATCAGGCGACCACGTGCGTGCAAAAGGGAGGCGTGCAGGCGCTATCGAGCTGTCGCTCTACCTTCGAAGCCTGCGTGCAAGGACTCGCGGCAGATGCTGGTACACCGGCACCGGGTGGCGGCGGCGCAGCTGGAGGCGGCGGTCTTCCCGGCGGCGGTACCGGCGGATTGCTCGGCGGTGCGGGCGGCCTGCTCGGTGGCAACGGCGGATTGCCTGGCGGCAACGGCGGATTGCCCGGTGGCAGCGGCGGTCTTCTGGGTGGCGGCGGCCTGCCGACGGTTGATGCGGGCCTGCCGAGCTTGCCCGGGGCCGGCGGCGGCATGCCCTCGCTGCCCGGTACTTCTTGCCTGAGCACGCTGCGCCAGTGCGTGCAGAGCGGGAAGACCTCCCCCAGTGATTGCGCCAATCAGGCGCGCGCCTGCCTGCGCGGCTCGCTGCCGGACGCAGGTCCGTGAACGTACGCTGGTGCCTCAGCGCACTCGGGCTCGTCTGCGTCTATGCGGCCGTTGGCTGCGGAGACGATCCGGCGAGCCCGAACCTTTCGTCCGACGCGGGGCGATCGCATGGCGACGGCGACGGCGATGGGGACGGTGACCGGAATCCCGACGAGAGCGACGCGGGCGCCAACGCCTGCTGCACGGCTCGCAAGGCCCCCGGTTGTCCGGATCCAGACGTGGAAGAGTGCGTGTGCAACGACGTCGCCGATTGCTGTCAGAGCAATTGGGACGTGGTGTGCATACAGCTCGCCGACTCGCTCGGCTGCACCTCGTGCAAGGGCGAGTGCTGCGCCGGCAGCTCCACCCCGGGCTGCAACGACGCCAAGGTCGAGCAATGCGTTTGCGAGAAGGCGCCGGAGTGCTGCAAATCCGAGTGGGACGAGTTCTGCTCGACCCTGGTGGAAGGCTTGTCCTGCGGTAGCTGCGAGTAAAGGCGGCGCGCCCGAATCTCCGTTTGGGCCAGGCACATTCGCACTAGATCGCCACAAAGCCGCTCAGCTCATCGTGGCACATCGGTCGTTGGTGCGTACCTCACAGCAACATGCTTGCCGTCGAGTCCTCTCCAGCGTGGCACCCGAGGTCCCATGCCTATGGCCGCTACGTCATCGGCCTGCTCACGCTGGTTAACTTCGCGAACTACCTCGACCGCATGGTGGTCGTCACCATGTACGAAGACCTGCGTCGCGAGTTCCACTTCTCGAACGGCCAGCTGGGAGCGTTGTCGACGGGCTTCTTCGTAGTGCACTCGCTGTGCACACTGCCCTTCGGCTGGGCCGCCGACCGCTTCGACCGTCGCCGCGTCATGGCCGTCGGCGTCGTGTGTTGGTCGATCGCTACGCTGAGCAGCTCGTTCGCGCAGGGATTCATGTCGCTCATGCTCCTACGCGCCTTCGTGGGCGTCGGCGAAGCGGCCTACGGCCCCGCCTCGGCCGCCATCTTGTGCGAGGTCGACGCGAACAAGAAAGCTCGCCTCAACGCGATCTACAACGGCGGGATGTTCGCGGGTGCATGCGCCGGGCTTTGGCTCGGAGGCACGCTCGGGTTCCCCCGCGCGTTTCGACTGGTTGGGCCGCCCGGCATCGTGTTTGCGGTGCTCTTGATGATGCTCAAGATTCCGCCACGGCGCGTGGGCGTGCGGAGACAGAGTGCCCCGTCCTTTGGCGCCGTTGCGCGCACGCTGGGTCAGGCCATCCGCCGAACGTTCGCGATTCGAACCCTGCGCTGGATGCTGCTGTCCGGCATTTTTGCGAGCTTTGCGGCTGGGGGATACATCACGTGGATCGTCGACTTCACGGTCCAGGTGAAGGGCATGTCGCAGGCGGAGGCACGTCCACTCTATGCACTGATCGCGCTCACCGGAGGAATCGCAGGCGTGGTCACCGGCGGCACCCTTGGGGACTACTGGCAACGGCGCTCGCCCCGCGGACGGGTCCTGACGATCGCCACCGGCTTTCTCGCGGCCTCCCCGTTCTGCCTCGGCATCATCCTCATCGATCACGGCATCCCGTACATCGTCGTGTCGTGGCTGCTCATGTTCTTCTTGCCCTTCTACAACGGCCCCATGCCAGCGGTGATCGACGACGTGGTGGACGACGATCAAGCGACTTCCGCTCAAGCGAGCTTCATCCCGTTCCTGCATATCCTGGGCACGGGTTCCGCGGCCACCATCGTGGGAGTCGTCTCGCAGATTCATGGCATCGGCCTGCGAGGAGCCTTTGCGCTGCCCGCGATCGCGACCTTGCTCGCCGGCCTATTTGCGCTGCGCGCGTCGCACTTCGTGGCGCACGACATCGCGGCACGCAACGAGCGGGCAAATGGACACGGGCGCGCTTGAGCTTGGAGGCATGGACGCTGGCATCCGAGAAAAACTAGAGGCCCCGAAACGCCGCTGCGCTTCGGGGCCTCTCTCGTTCGCACGAGGTCAGACGACCTGCATGCGCTTTCCGAGCGAGCTCGCTAGGGCGTAAGCACCATCGTCGACAGGCCGCCGACTCCAGCTGGGGCATTGCTGAGGTTGGTGACCGTGCCGGCTGTCGGATCAAAGCGAACCACCTGCTTGCCGAAGCCGTCACTCCAGCTCGACATGTAGATGGCGCCGCCCGTGAAGTCCGTGGCCATCGTGGACCAAATCGTGGCCGGAACTCGCCCTGTGTCCGTGGAAGGTCCGGACGTGGTCGCACTCACCGCCCTGATGCTATTCGTACTCCAATGCGTGTAGAGGTTGCCCTTGAAGTACGCACCGTCGGCGTTGTCATTGCCGTGGCCCTCGGTACCGACAGTGAGGGTTTCGGATTGTGTTGCAGACGCCGGATCGATCACCATGAAGCTCTGGCTGTTGTAGACGCGAGCGTACAACTTGCCTCCCGTCGGGTCGTAGCTACCTCCGGTGGAGCACATGTTGCTCAACGTGAATGACGTCCAGGCCCCTGCTTCATAGCGCCACATCTTCGCCTGGCCGTAGGGGCAGTAGTAGATCCCATTCGGTGTGTACGCGAGGAATCCCAGTTGGGGCGAAGCAGGTCCTCCGCTCGCCGACACCGTGGACCAACTGTTGCCCGCGACGCTGTAGGCACGCAGGCTGCCGTCCGCCAGGTAGGCATAGACGTTGGGGCCGTCCGTGGTGAGGGTGCTTCGGATGTCGACTCCAGCCGGCGTCGCGGCCGTCCAGGTGTCGGTCGCAATAGTGTACTTCTGGAGGATGCCGCCTCCGCCGTTGTAGCCCTGCGTTCGGAACAGGAAGTGGTTCACCCGGCAAACCGCGGCCGAATCATCGACTTCGCCCGGCTCGAGCGTGCCGTTGCCTGCGGTGCCGCCGCCGTCGCCGTTGTCCAGGCCAACGTCGATCTGGGTGCCACCAGCTGCGCAGGTCGCGCCGAGCTTGAGTGTCGTGGTGCTCACGAGCGTGCCGCCAGAGTTCGCCCCGGTTGCTCCCGTGGCGCCGGTTGCTCCGGTGGCTCCGGTGGCGCCCGTCGCACCAGTCGCGCCGGTTGAACCCGTGGCGCCCGTGGCACCCGTGGCTCCAGTCGCTCCGGTCGCTCCGGTTGCTCCCGTGGCGCCCGTGGCACCAGTCGCGCCAGTCGCGCCAGTCGCGCCAGTCGCTCCGGTCGCTCCCGTGGCTCCCGTGGTGCCCGTCGCACCGGTCGCTCCCGTTGCCCCGGTGGCGCCAGTCGCTCCCGTTTCTCCGGTGGCCCCAGTGTCTCCGATGGCCCCCGTGGCGCCAGTCGCACCGAGCGGACCCGTTTCGCCCAGCGATCCCATGTCACCCGTCGCGCCAGTGTCGCCCGTGGGTCCCGTGGCCCCCGTCGACGGAATCCCACCTGGGTCGGTCTCGCCTTGAGCCCCGGTGGCACCGGTGGCTCCTTGCGCTCCCTGCGAGCCCGTCGCTCCGCTGGCACCTGCGGATCCGAGGATGTTGCCAGCCGCATCGCACACGTAGCGACTGCCCTCTACTTCATCGGCATCCAGCTCTCCGTTGGCGTTCACATCCGCGCCGTACTGGAAATGCCTGCCACCGTTCGCGCAATTGGGCCCCGCCGGCTCATCCGTTACGTTCAGCAACGCAGATAGGCCTTCGGTTCCGTCATGACCAGCTTCGCCGGTACCGCACGCGGCGAGAATCACAGCTCCCAGGCCACACAGGCCCGTGATGTGGTTTTTTCTCATCTTGGTCCTCGCGTGGCGATCAGTTGTTGCAAAGGGTGGTTGAGTCGTCGACCTCGTCGTCCTCGAGGATGCCGTTGTTGGCGATGCCGTCTCCGTCGCCGTTGTCGATGCCGACCAGGATCTTCACTCCACCGTTCGTGCAAACCGATCCGTTGCCCGAGGCGATGCTCTCGAACTTGATCAGCGCGTTGGCACCCGTGGCGCCAGTGGCGCCGGTCGCGCCGGTCGCTCCCGTGGCACCGGTCGCGCCAGTCGCACCCGTCGCGCCTGTTGCGCCCGTCGCACCCGTCGCGCCAGTCGCACCCGTGGCGCCGGTTGCACCCGTCGCGCCAGTCGCACCCGTCGCGCCAGTGGCGCCGGTTGCACCCGTCGCGCCAGTGGCACCGGTCGCGCCCGTCGCACCCGTGGCGCCGGTTGCACCCGTCGCGCCAGTCGCACCGGTCGCGCCCGTTGCGCCCGTCGCGCCCACGTCGCCAGTCGCGCCCGTGTCGCCCGTCGCGCCGGTGTCACCGGTTGCGCCCGTATCGCCCGTCGCGCCGGTTTCACCGGTCGCGCCCGTCTCGCCCGCAGGCCCCGTGGGACCCGTCTCCGCCGCCGGCCCCGTTGCACCGGTGGCACCCGTGGCACCGGTCGCTCCCGTCGCGCCCGTGGCGCCCGCGGGCCCCGTGCTGCCGGTCATGTCGACGCCGTTGCAGGCGAAGCGCACCCCCTCGACCTCTTCGGCCTCGAGCGTGCCGTTGCCGTTCTTGTCGGCACCGAACTCGATCTTGGTTCCACCTCCGGCGCAGTTTCCACCCGCGGCTTCATCCGAGAGATTGAGCAGGGCCGAGAGGCCCGCGTCTCCGTTTTCGCCGGCGTCTCCGCCGCAAGCTCCAAGCACCAAAACACTCAACTGCACAAGACCTAATGCACGCAGGCTCTTCATTCTTTTTGTTCCCCCAAGGGCTGCGGGCGCGGTGTTACTCCGGCGCGACTAGCAGTCACTTAAGGAGCTCATGCGTCATCGGATCGCGTCAAGACCGAGGAAACTCGGACGCAATAACCACCGGTGACCTGCACAGCGCGCGCCTGCGACACAGGGACCACCGCACCGAGGCGACCTTGAACTTGTCTTGGCTACGCTCGAGCGCGCGTTGGAACGCCAGCCAGCGCAGACTATGACCCCGCACGCGCCGGCTCCAATGCCGTTCAACTCAGGTCTGGGGCGCCTCGGTCGAATCGCCGGCACGCTTCGCCTCGAGCTTGGACTCGGCAAAACGCCGGTTTTGCTCGACGCGCTCGCGCTGATCTGCGGGAAGCGCAGCGCCGTTCAATAACTTGATCGCTGCATCGAGGGATTTCTGATACTCGCCCACCCAATAGGCGGCGATGCCGAACTCGTCGAGCGCGCGCCACTCGTACACGGAGTCGTCGACGAACAGCAGATCGTCGGGCCTGGGAATGCACACCGCCTGTTGGGCAAACAGATAGCTCAAATGGTGCTCTTTCCGGATGCGGTGAAGCTGCGCCAATGAACAAAGCGTTTCGGCCCGTGTGGGGCGAAATTGGTACGCCTGCAGCTGGGCAGCCACGGCCGCGTGGTACTTGCCGAGCTGAGCCGAGATTTCTCCAACGATGTGCAGCGAGTGCCAGACCTCCTCCTCCCAGCCGCCCATATCGGCGCGTCTGAGGAAGTTCTCAAGCGCCTTCTGTGGCTCTCCTGCGTCTCGATAGCTCCTGGCGAGGTAATAGCGATAGCGAGCATTGTCCGGCTCCCTCTTCAGAGCCTCCTCCAGCACCCGGGCATCGCGACCGTACTTCTCCTTGGCGTCGACCTGATTGCGCGCGCTATCGAAGTGCCCCACGCACAGCAGCTCCTCGACGCGACCCAGCCGGTGCTTTCCCCCACCAATGGCGACCTCGTGGAGGATCCCCTCATAGCGCCACGGCGCGGTCGTCTTGAAGAACTGCAAGCGCAGGAAGCTCACCACCGAGGTGCTGCTCCGGTGGCGCGTGTAGTACGCTTCGGCCTCGAGCTTGGGCCGCTGGAAACCCGCGGGTGCCTCCAGTGTCTCGTCCGCGTCGATGACGAGAGAGTAGTCGCCCCAGGGGCGCGCCAGCTCGAGCGCCTCCGTGCGGTTGTGGCCGAAATCCTTCCACGGTCGCTCATGCAGCTGTCCAGGCAGGTGCTTCAGCGTATCCCTTACCAGCTCGTGGGTTCCGTCCGTGGAGCCCGTGTCCACCACGCTCCAGCAGTCGATGAAGGGCAAAACCGAGTTCAAGCAGCGCCTGATGACCTGGCTTTCGTTCTTCACGATCATGGTCAGGCAAACGCTGGGTCGCCCGTCCTGCCGAGTTACTTTCCGCTTCGTGCTTTCCACGACTGTGTCGTATCACACGCGGCTTTGCGCCGCGATTTCCCTCACTCGTGAGCCTCCGAAGCCACCTCCGGCTCATCGTCTCCGGCATCCACCGCAAATAGGCCTCGCCGCCCGTCGACTCTCGCCTTGCGCAGCAAGCTCGCCACTTGCTTGGCGACCGTCGAAGCGCTCGTCTTTCGTGCGTCCGCGATCTCTCGGTTGGACAACCCGAGCTTGACCAAGCGCAGCACCTCTTGCTCGCTGGACGTCAAGCTTCCCGCCAGCAGGTGGTAACGCCCGCTCGCGCGCAGTGTCGACGCGACACGCAATAGGTCGTGCCGCGTGCGAAACCCGAGCTTGTTCGCTGCACTGAGCAAAAGCTCCGAAATGCGAGAGTCTTGCAGCCCGGTGGAGTACGCCACGTACTTGCCGGGCAGCCCCTGGATCGATTGGTCGAGCACGCTGGCTTCGCTCGGCGTGAGAGCTCGATAGGCACGTGACTGAGGCGCGTTTTCGTAGGCGAAGTAGAGCCGCTTCCCATCGCTGTCGACCCGCTCCACCACGCTCCATTGACCATCGACCAAGGCGTTCCAAACCTGCAGAGCGTCGTCCTTGAAGCGCTCACGCTGGGTGCGAAGGCGCGCGATGACCTTCGTATGCTGGACGAGCGGCTCCGACCCGCCGCTCTCGCCGAGCGCTCCTTCCAAGTGCAGAACCTTGCCTTCGGACGAGAGCACCGCGACAGCTTGCTCCGGAGACAGCAGGCGCAGCCGCTCGCCGGACTCCACGTGAATCCGCATGCGGTGGAGCGTCGAGCGAACTGCAGGTGTGATCTCCCGGCCTCGCCCAACGACGAGACTCAGCGCAAAGATCCACCCAGGTGCAGGGTACCCCAGCAGCCCGAGCAGGTCGTCGGCTCCCATGGCGCTGCAAACGGCTCGAAAGCCGAGCTGGGAGACGCGCCCCATCTTGGCCACGAGCGGAGAAGCCAAGGTGACCGGCTGCCGTGGATAGAAGTAGCGCTCGTAGCTCTCCCCTCTCAAGCGCTCGACCAGCGGTGTACCGATGCGGTGGAACGCAGGATGAACTCCGCGCGTCAACAGGGTCTCCACCTTGGCGCGATCACCGTGCTCTTTGTAGAGCGTGAAGGTCATCCCGCCGCCGAGGTCGAGGACGGTCCCAATGCTGTCGAGCACGTTGCCTATCCAGCGTTCATCGCTGGTTTGGGCCTCGTAGCAGCTCTCGACGACGGAAAGATAGTCCCCCTTTCTCGAGTTCGGTGGCATAAAAGCCTTATAGCCCACCGGTGGGAGAGCGAGAGCGACGAGTTCGAGCGGCTGATCAGCTGGGCAAGTCGAGGGCTCGGGCTCGCCGACACTCCGGCCTGGCTGAGACAGCACGAGCCCCCATCTCGGCCCCCGCTCTCTCACGAAACAAGCTAGGATTGCCTCGTGTTTCGTCACGAAGGGCCGGCGCGTGATCCGCGCCTCAACGCGCGAATCGCAGCTTATCTCGCCTCCAACGCGGGGTTCGTCAATTCGGCCGGGATCGTTCTGACGGGGGTCTTCACCTCGCACGTGACCGGTAGCGTCGGCCGCGCGAGCACGGATGCAGCCGCCGGTGACTTCTCCGCCGCATTTTCTGCCGTTTTGCTGGTGCTGTGCTTCTTCCTCGGCGCATTCGCGGCCAGCCTCGTGGTCGAAGGAAGCTCTCCTAGCACCCCGGTGGCCTACGGCATCGCGCTCTTGCTGCAATCGGGCGTATTGGCGGCATTCCTGTTGGCGGTGTGGGCATTCCCCAACTCCGACCCGCGCCTGCTAGACGCGCAGGCCGCCATCCTGTGCACGGCCATGGGCATGCAAAACAGCCTCGTCACGCGGCTGTCGGGAGCCGTGGTTCGGACAACCCATCTCACGGGCATCGTGACGGACCTCGGCATCGAAGTCGCTCGCTGGTACCGATGGCATCGCTCTCGAATCAGGTTGCCCGTGCTCTTCAAGGGACGCCTCCCGCCGGAGAAGCCGGCCGCGCACAGAGCAGCCCTTCTCTTCACCATCGCGTTTTGGTTCTCCGTCGGGGCCTTCGTCGGCGCGGTGTGCGCAGTAAGAGCACCGGGCCTGGCGATGATGGTCCCGGCTGCAGCCACGTTCGCTGCGGCGCTGTATGCCCTCGCGCAGGCGCGCGCAGAACACGACTAGCGCGGGTTGCCGGGGCCAATCAGGAGCCAGCGAGCCATTCCCCGCACGTCGTGACTTCCACCGCGCGACTGGGAAAGACCTTGTCCATGAAGAACTCATGCACTCCGGGGTCGCCATCCGCGCAGCCATCACGGAGCACCGTCATCCGATAGCCCCGGTCGGCCGCGTCGTAGCAGGTGGCAGCGACCATGGCGCTGGTGGCCACTCCCGCGACGGCGATCGAATCCACGGAGCGAGCACGCAGCACGAGATCCAGGTCCGTTCCGGCGAAGGCGCTTGCGCGACGTTTCATCACACGGACATCCTGCGCGTGCACCGGTAAGGCGATCTCGTTTCCAGGTCGTCCCTCGTGGAAGATGTCGCCCGCTTCGAAGAACGCCCCGAACAACGGGTTCTCCGGCGGGAGGTCGGCGCGGTTGGCGCGGAAAGCGATGTGCACGAAGACCACGAGCACACCGGCAGACCTGGCGCGCGGAAGGAGCTCATTCAGCGGTGGGACGACCTGACGCGCGAACGGGTAGGCCTCGAGGATCCCGCGCTGGATGTCACCAATGATGAGTGCAGTCGTCATACCGTGAGGCTCCCTTCGTGGCGTTGCATCCAAGAGTGGGTCGTATCGCGCTTTGCTGGATCGGGGCAGGATAAGCGGAGACCACCCGACGCGCAGCTGAAATGCCGCTCACAACTCGCTATCCCAAGCTGTTCGCTGCCTGACGGAAGCTTGCATTTGCGTCCGCATTTCGTCGTGACACTCGCTGAGGCACAGAATAGGTGCGCCGCGAGCCCGTCGCGCGTTCGAACGCTTCGTTCCACGAATGGGGGATACATGAAACGAGCACTGCTGCGCGCGGGTACGGTAATTGGACTCCTACTTACGGCGATGTCACCCGCCAAGGCGCTAGAAACGGCCGCGACGGCCAGCGCCACGGAAGACAGCCAGGAGGCCCCCAGCAGCAAGGGCAAGCCCGCGCCGAACTCCGTGTACATCGAAGGCCTGGGCAGCGGACTCTTTTACTCCGTGAACTACGAGCGGCGCGTGATCGACGACCTCGGCGTGCGCGCCGGGCTGAGCTACATGTCGATCTCCAGCTCGGCCTCTACCGGCTCGGCGACCGCCACCGCGAGCTCCACGTATCTCACCGTCCCGCTCACCGTCAGCTATCTCGGCGTGCGTGGACGACGCAGCGGTCTGGAGGTGGGCGGCGGGCTGACCCTCGCCTATTCGAGCGGTTCCGCGTCGACAGGTGTCTCTTCTGCCTCCGGGTCAGGCATGACGCCCTTCGGCACGCTGATGGTGGGGTATCGCCTGCATCCCGTGGACCACGCCGGTTTCCAATTCCGCGTGGGCGTGATGGCGCTGGCCGCGAAAGGACTCTCCTTCGACCCCGATCCCAACAAGTTCGGCGTACTCCCGTGGTTCTACATGAGCTGCGGCGCGGGCTTCTGAGCTCCTAGGGACGGGCGATCGAAGACCTGTGGTGTGAGACGCTGTGGCCATTGCGTGGGCGTGGGCGTGGACGCGACGCCCCTGGTGGCGAGCGCCAACCGCCAGGGCCACGCTCACCGACACGATCAGAACTGTTTGTCCGCTTCTCCGCGTTGCCGCGAGCTACGCAATCAGCCTGCAGCCTCTCGCCCACGCCGCGCGCGTGCATCCACGACGCCCTGGCGCCGTCACCGCCGGATCGTCACGGGAGATCACCTGCTCGCGCACCGCGTGCCCGGGGTGCATCTATTGAGCCCGACCCGGCAGGAGGCGCAGCTCACGCCCTTCGCCGTGGTCGGACCGCACTACCGCGTCACGTATCCTGTCGAATCGGCGTAGCTCGAGGCCCCGCTCGAGCGCTGCATGCTGGTGCGCAATGGATCGAACGGCTGCTGGTGATACGCGGTGAACGACCATGCCAAATAGACGAACGCAAGCTGTTGCGTATAGCTACCGCGATCGAGCGGCATGTCGCGTTCGAACGTGATGCTCACCTCGAACGGTGCAAAGCGGAGCGCGGCGCCGAGCGTGAGGTCCAACTCGCTCGGTCGGACCGCTACGCGCGCCCTGCGGTCGCTGAAGAACGTACTGTCCACGAGGAAGCCCAGGTGTTGCTGCGGCAGAGACCAATCGAGGTGCAGCGCATACCGAAGCAGGGCCAGGCCGCTGTTGTCGGGCCGTGCCGCATAGCTCGGGTTGTAGGCGAACCAGCCGAGTGTGGCGGAGCCGAGGACGTCGGTCCCGTGCAGCGCATCTCTGAGTCTCGAGCTCATCTGCGAGGCAGACATCAAGAGCTTGGCACGGGCATCGGCATAGGTCTGGACGCGCCCTCGACGATCGACTGGCATGTCGCGCTCGTAGCGCGCTCCCAGCTCGATGGCCGAGCCCTCCCACAGTCCCCAGGTGCTCGTGACACCCGAAATCAGGTCGAGCTCGCTCGGCGCGACCTTGCCGAGGCCGCTACGCCGTCGGTCGCTGAACACATTGACGTCCAGTGGAATCGAGAGGCGATGCCCGATCAAGTCGAAGTCAAAGTGCGGGGCCACGCGCAATAGCGCCAACCCCGTGTTGTCGGGGCGCGCTGCGTAGCTCGGATTGTAGAGCGCCGAGCCTGCCAGCAGCGAGCCGCCAATCTCCAGGCCGCTGCTTGGCCCTGCCACCTGCCCGCCGTGAGCGCTGCCTTGCTTGTCGAGGGCGCACGCGACGCCCGGGCGCACGAACACCGAAAGCGAAGTGAGCAACAGGCACCAGAGCGCAAACGGCGTATCGGAAAGGGAGGGCACGGACGACGACGACTCTTGCAAGAGAACGGGCGGCTCCGGCTGGAGACGTCATCGGCGGCCTTTCGGTTCCGCGGCAGTCGCGTTCTTACTGAATGTCCTCAAGCGCGGTGGGGGTTTTGCCCCAGGCTGCCGTCCCCGCTGCCGCCGAACCTCGCTCAGTCCGAAAACCCGCCCAACACCCGGTGGCCACCTGCCGCCTGCCACTGCAGAAAGCCGATCCCTTGACGGGGGCCCACGGTGTAGCGCGCGATGTCCGGCCAGAGCAGCAAGCCGAACGCCTTGAGCTCGACCTTCGAGGGCAGAGTCGTGTTGGTCGGGTCGGCCATCGACCTGAGCTCCGACATGGAGGGCGCGAAGTCGTCGCCACGCTCGACCCAGTAAATCCTGGACGGCTGGCCGGGCCTGAACACGGCGAGGATGCCGCTTGGAAAGTCCCCCGTCGAAGTGAAGAGCGTCTTGTAGTTCTTACCATCCCTGAGCGACGTCCAGGTCAGACCGGCTGCCTCACCCGCCACGCGCTCGTTGACGTAGACATTGCCAGGATCGACCGAAAACCCGCTGACGCTGTGGCCCGGAGCGAGCTTGCGCAGGATAGCGGGAGTCCCTCCGTTGAGTGAATTGAGGGGGATCCAGCGAATGAAGTGCACCTGGGTCGACGCAGGCAAGCTAGGGTCCCAGGTCTCCGCGTAGACGCTCACGCTGTCGCCGCCGAGCAAGCGCATGCTGTGACCAGCCGGAGCAAAGTACAGCGTCGTGAGGCCACTGCCGGTCTTGTTGGCCTTCATGAGGGCGCTCGGCGTTTGTCCCGACGCCTGCTTGGTCCAGTACAGACTGGTGGAATCTACCAACAGGGCATCCGCACCACGCGTGTTCGGGACTGAGCTCGTGAAGCCGTCCGCGAGCCTCACTCTGTACATCTCGCCGATCACGCCATCCAGACTCGCCGCGAGATAGAGGTCGGTACCGTCCGACTTGGCCCCGAGGATGCGGAGCTTGCAGTTCAGGGCTCCGCCCGCTGCGCCGCCGAAGAGGGTCTTCCGAGTGCCATCGCCTCCGGACTTGAAGCTCTCGACCAAGGGCATCTTGGGGTCGCCCGGTTGGCAAGAGGCCACCGAGGTGTAGTCGTAGATCACGTAACCTTGCTGATCGTCGGTCGTGAAGCGAACGACTTGTCCAGAAATACCCGTGCTGATCGAGTTCGCGGTCAGCGCCTGCTCCGTACCGGAAACCTCTTGTTCGCCTTCGCCGTCTGTGTCGTCGAGCGGGGCGTCGTCTTCGAGCTCACCCGCACAGCCTGTGCAAGCCACACCGAGCGCCAGCGTGAAGACGAGTCGTCGCGCCAATCCGATCACACTACCCAAGCATCCGTACATAAAGAGGGGCCTCCTGTGTTTCGTCTATCAGCCGACATTTGTCGGGCAACTTTGGTTCACACCAAGCTCCCCTCATTCACCCGCAACGGCTTTGGGCCTCGGCACTGGCCGCCCAATCACCCAAAGGCACACTTGCGTCAACACTCAGGTCTTGACGCCTGCCTCGATTGCCGCGACCTTCACTGCCAGCGGCGCGCAGCATACGGGGGGCCCATGGGATCGTACGAAAAGCTCTACATCGCGGGAAACTGGGTCACACCGTCAGGCCTGGACTCCATCGACGTCATCAACGCGAGCACCGAGCAGAAGATGGGCGCCGTGCCAGCGGGCTCCGAAGCAGACGCCGATCAGGCCGTCAGGGCCGCGCAGGCAGCCTTCGAGGCCTGGGCAGCCACCCCCGTCGCGACGCGCGCCGGCTATCTCGCCAAGATCGCGGAAGGCCTCGGCGCACGCACGAAGGAGTTGGCGCGGCTGATCGCGCAAGAAGTGGGGATGCCCTTGCCCTTGAGCCAGGCCGTACAGGTGGGCCTACCGGTGGCGAATTTCGCGGCGCACGCCAAGTTGGCCACGGAGTTTCGCTACGAGGAGCAAGTCGGGAACTCGCTGGTGTTGCGCGAACCGGTGGGCGTGGTCGCCTGCATCACCCCCTGGAACTATCCGCTGCATCAGATCGCCGCCAAGGTCGCACCTGCCCTGGCCGCGGGCTGTACGGTGGTCGTGAAGCCGAGTGAGGTCGCGCCGCTGAACGCGTTCCTGCTAGCTGAAGTCATCCACAGCGTGGGATTGCCGCCGGGGGTGTTCAATCTGGTCAGTGGCCACGGACCGGTGGTGGGCGAGGCGCTCGCACGTCATGCAGGAGTGGACATGGTGTCGTTCACGGGGTCCACCCGTGCGGGCCGCCGTGTGTCCGAGTTGGCGGCACAGACCATCAAGCGCGTGCATCTCGAGCTCGGCGGAAAGTCTGCCAGCGTGGTGCTGGACGACGCGGAGTTCGAACAGGCCGTCACGAGTTCGGTGGCTGCCTGCTTCTTGAACTCGGGTCAAACCTGCAGTGCGCAGAGCCGTCTGCTGGTGCCCGAAGCGCGCATGGATGAAGCGGCAGCGATCGCCAAGCGGGTTGCCGAGACCTACACGCTCGGCAATCCCCTCGAGAGCCGCAGCAAGCTCGGTCCCCTGGTCTCGGCCGCCCAGCGCGAGCGCGTGCGGGACTACATCCGTCAGGGCGTCGCCGAGGGAGCACGGCTCGTGACCGGCGGTCCAGAGCAGCCGGAAGGCCTTTCCCAGGGCTACTTCGTCAAGCCCACGGTGTTCGCCGACGTGAAAGGCGGCATGACGATCGAACGCGAGGAAATCTTCGGCCCGGTGCTCGCCATCCTCGGCTACACGAGCGAGGACGAGGCCGTGCGCATCGCCAACGCCAGTCTGTATGGCCTGGGAGGCGGCGTCTGGTCGCGGGATGTGGAGCGCGCCAAGCGCGTCGCGCGCCGCCTGCGCACGGGACAGGTCGACATCAACGGCGGCCGCTTCAACCTGCTCGCTCCCTTTGGCGGCTACAAGCAATCCGGGAATGGACGCGAACTGGGGAAGTTCGGTCTCGAAGAGTTCATGGAAATTAAATCACTACAGCTCTGAGCACCCGTCCCGCACCGCAACCGGCCATCCCGCGCAGCCTGCAGGCGCGGTGAATCTTTTGGCATAGCCGGTCCTAGGTCCGCGCCGTTCGCTCCCTATCCTGCGTGCATGCTCCAGGATCTCCATGACCGCCAGCCCGCGCAACGCGCGAAGCTTCGGGCCTTCTGCGACACCCTGTTCGCGAGCACAGGTACGGCCCCCGATCCGCACGGGCTCCACGCGCGCCAGGCCAGCGATTTTGGCGTGGACTACGCGCTTTTCGAGCTGCTCTCTTCGCGTGTGCCCGAGCCTGCCTTGACGAGCCTGTGGCGACTGATCGACGCCTGGTCCGAGGCCTGCGGCCCGGGGACCGAGCAAGCGCTGCGCGAAACCCGCATGCACCAGCTCGCTGCGAGTTCAGCCGAAGCAGGAGCCGGGCTAGCGATGCTGCAGAAGCTCGTGCTGGCACTGTGCTACGCGCTGCCGGACGCTCAAGGCCAGAATCCCAACTGGCCCGCGCTCTCCTATCCGGGACCGCGCCCCAAGCCCGCCCCCGCAGCGAAGGCGCTGCGACCGCTCGACATCGCGGCCGACACCGTACTCGATGCAGACGTGTGCGTGGTGGGCTCCGGAGCGGGCGGCGGCGTGATCGCCGATGCGCTCGCCCAGCGTGGACTGAGCGTGGTGGTGCTCGAAGCGGGCGGCTACTTCAGCGAGACGGACTTCAACCAGCTCGAACTGTGGGCCTACCAAAACCTCTATTGGCGCGGCGGCATCACGCCCACCGCCGACGGGAATGTGCAGCTGGTCGCTGGCGGCGCGCTAGGCGGCGGCACCCTCGTGAACTGGCAGAACTGCGTGCGTCCCCCCGACGCCGTGCGGCGCGAGTGGGCCCGCGCTCACGGCTTGCACGATCTGGACACGGCAAGCTTCGACGCACACATCGATCAGGTGCTCGAGCGCCTGATGGCGAACGATCGCTGCAGCGAGCTGAACGGCCCCCACCAGCGTCTTCGCGACGCCGCGAGCTCGCTGGGGTACGCATTCAAGACTGCACTGCGCAGCGTGGACCCGCGCAAGCACGATCCAGAGCTGGCAGGCTTTCATGGCTTTGGGGACGTCACCGGCAGCCGCCGCAGCAGCCTGAACGCTTACCTGGAGCCGGCGCAGGCGGCCGGTGCACGCATCGTGGTGGGCGCGCGCGCCGAGCGAATTCTCGTCACAGCCGGCCGAGCCCACGGCGTGGTGGCGCGCTGTGTGCGGGCAGACCGAACGCACTCGCTCGAGGTTCGCGCCCGGCACGTGGTCTGTGCCTGCGGGGCGCTCGAGACTCCCGCGCTCCTGCTGCGCTCCGGCATCGGAGGACCTGCCGTGGGCCAATATCTGAGACTGCACCCCGTGGTCTCGCTAGCGGGCGTGTACGCAGAGGAGCAGCGACCATGGTGGGGCCCGGCCCAAGCTGCGCTCTGCGATGAGTTCCTGCAGCTACGGGATGACCACGGCTTCTTGATCGAATGCGCACACCATTCGCTGTCCAGCGCTGCCGCGAGCATCCCCTGGCGCTCGGCGCGCGATCACAAGGTGCGCATGACGGATCTCCCGCACACGACGGCTTTCATCGCCATCGTTCGCGACCGCGGACACGGCAGGGTCCGCATCGATGCAACGGGCGCGAGCGTACCGACCTATGCGCTCGACGATGAGTTGGACCGCGCACACCTCGCGCGGGCGACCCTCGAGATGGCGCGGCTACACCAGGCGGCGGGCGCCCAGCGCATGCTGACGACCGTGGGGAACGAGCTCAGGGAGTATACGCGTGGCGAGGCGCTCTCCAGCTTCGTCGAGCCGCTCGCCAGCGCCCCCTACGGCGCGGGTGGGCGGCCGGTGTTCAGCGCCCATCAGATGGGCTCCGCGCGCATGGGAACCGACCCCGAAGAGAGCGTGGCCCAGCCCAGCGGCGAGCTTCACGACACACGCGGCGTGTGGATCGGCGACACCAGCGCATTCCCCACCGCACCCGGTGTGAATCCAGCCCTCACTTGCATGGCACTCGCCGCCCGAACCGCAGCGCAGCTCGCCAATCAACCTCGCTGACGGCCGCTCATGGCTCGATGCCGTTGTAGAACGAAGCGTTCCAAATCAGCTTTCTCTGCTTGTCCCGAGGTAGCGTTTAGCCGCGGCGGGTCTCGTAGGTCAAGATGACTTTCCCGCTCGGGGTCCGCTCCACGCCCACGAAAGTGAGCGCTCTACGCTTTTCCACGCCCGCAAAGAGCGGCCGCCCGCCCGCCAGCAGCAGCGGGTGAACGATCAGCCTGAGCTCGTCCAGCAGATCCGCGTTCAGCAGCGCGACCACGAGCGTGGGCCCGCCGACCACGTAGATGTTCTTGCCAGGCTGCCGCTTCAGGACGCGCAGCGGCTCCAGGTCCCGCACAATCTGCGTGTTGGGTGGCCAGGCCACCCGCTCCAGCGTGCGCGAGAAGACGTAGTGGGGCGACTTGGCGGCCAGCTTGGCGTAGGCGACTTCACGCTCGTTGGGAAGACGATTCATGTACGGGGGAACCTGCGTCGGATCCCTCTCGACCGCGGACCAGTGCTCGCCGTAGGCCGGATGCATGCGCCCGCCCTGCACGAAGGCGTCCACGTCGGAGATCAGGTGGAGCGCGTCGGCCCACGAATCGACCCATTCGGGCTCGCCCCGGTCGGACGCCTGCGTGAAGCCGTCCAGCGAGATCTGGAGCGCGGCGATCATCTTTCTGCTCATGGCCTGTCTCCTTCGCAGCAGCTTCATCGCTGCACTCCGGAACCTACGGCGCAGGCAGATGCGCGGGGAGTAACATCGTCGTCGCGGTCGAGGCGGCGCGGCGTCCCGCGAGAAATTCGAAGCTGACGCGGGCGCTCCATGCCCGCTTCGAAACGGCAGATACGTCGCCTTTACGCACGATCTTCCTCGGCAGAATCGCCTTTTTTCGAGTGTCGACGTTCGCACAACAACCGTTGTGTCGCATGCAGCGGTGCACCGAATTCTCGATCCAGAAAAGCCGAACAAAATCGTTCGCGACGATGGTGGCACGAGTACTGCTCACGGAAGAGCCATCCAACGCGCCCTGCGGCGCGCAACCAAAGAGGCTCTCGAAGAACATGAAAAACTCCTCCTGGCAGCGCACGGTGTTCTCCACATCGTTGCTCGCGATGGGCGCCTGCAGCGCGCCGCTCGACGACACCAGCATCGACATCGACCAAGCGCCCGCGGGCAATCTCGACGTTCAGCAGACGTCCCAGGCCATCCTGGGCAACACGGGCGCCTCGCTGCGCGTCGTCACGTACAACACTGCGTTCATGTCGCTCGACTTCCCCTTCCCGGTCGGCGAGGTGGACACCAACGACGGCAAGTTCGGGGGCTTCACCTATCAAGATCGCGCGTTCGCGATTGCGCAACGCATCCTGGCGGCCGATGACGATGTGGTGGCCTTGAACGAGGTGTTCTCGTCGGACGCCCGCAAGGAGCTCATCTCGCAGCTGGCGGCCACGTACCCGCACTACATCAGCGAGGTCCGCGGCAAGGCGCCCAACCCCGGCGCGCAGCTCGGCAGCGACCTCCTGAAGTTCGTGCCCGACGGGCTGAAGCCCAAGCCCAACAACAGCGGTCTCATGATCTTCTCGAAGCGCCCCTTCGAGCCGTTCTCGGCAGGCGCATCCCCCAAGCAAGAGGGCGTCGAATACATCGACGGCATGAATGGCCCCGACACGTGGGGCGAGAAGCCCGAGGAGGTGTCTGCGGTGGCGTATCCGTTTGCCGCCAATGACGATGGGCTTGCCAGCAAGGCGGTGGCGATGGTGCGCGTGAAGAACGTGGACGGGCTCATCCACAACATCGCTTTCACGCACATGCAGGCCGACAACAAGCCGGGAGACCCCACCTGCATCGGCACGCGCGCCCTGCAATTCGCTCAGATTCGCGACCTGATCGAGCAGAGCCTCACGGCCAACGAGCGCGCGACGCAGCCGATCTACGTGATCGGCGACACCAACGTGATCGGCGGCAACAAGGCGAACCCGGGCGCCATCAGCGAATGGCAGGACGTGTATCAGACCGGCAATACGCTCGCGTTCTTCTCGTGTGGCAACCTTGCCTGCGATGACAAACGCTTCATGACGGACGCCTGGGGCTTCGAAACATCGGAGCACGACTTCGGCGAATCGAACAACACCGACAAGGCGCGCCTCGACTACTTCCTCCACAACAAGCCTGTCTGGAAGGAGCACGAGGACAAGTTCGAGCTGTGCGTCCAGTACATCTCCAAGGCCTACGACTACGGCCTCGATACGCCGAACGGCCTCCAGCAGCTGTCGGATCACTTCGCGCTGCGCACGGACCTCAACAAGAAGGCTCCGCACTGCAGCGCCAACGGGGATGCCGGGCAGTTCGGCCCCTACGTGACCGACTTCAAGGCGGCTCCGACGCAGAACTTCGGCCCCAACGAGGGCGCCGAGATCAAGTTCCCAGGCTCCATGCAGTGGGTTCGCATCGACCAGGCCGGCAGTTATGCCATTCAGTTCATGGGGGTTAACAAGCAGAACTTCGGGTTCGAGGTCTACGCGGCTGACGATCTCTCGACCCCGTTGCCGCCTTTCCACGGCGAGGTCGACGCGGAGTTCGGAGCCAAGTACACGATGCCCGCGCCTCCCTACTATGTGCGTACGTTCGCGCGCGATCCGAACACGGGCCTTCCAGATCGCACGGCCACGGGCAGCTACACGCTCTCCGTCCATCGCTATACGGGCACCTCGGCCAGCGAGGCGATGTTCCTGACGGGCGGCGACACCCAGGCCTATGTGTGGCCCGGCGCAAATCAGCTCGAGTACCCGTTTGTGTGGTTCAAGATCTACACGAGCCAGACCAAGACCGGTGACTTCCCGTTCATCACCATGCTGCTCGACATCCCGCTCAACGCGACGGATTCGGACTTCGACGTGACCTTGCACGAAGAGGTGATCGTCAAGGGCAAGAAGACCTACCCGCAGATCGCCTGGCAGAAGGTCGACGTGATCAAGGATCCCAACACCAAGCTACCGCTCAAGCGCTTGGTGCCCAAGGCTCTGACCGGCAACCCCAACGCACAGCCCAAGGCCTACTACCTGAAAATGTCGCGCATTCAGCCGTGGCACAACGTCCCCATGACCAGCCACTTGAGCTACGGCACCACGCTCACCTACCTACGGCCCGAAAACTGGCTCGCCCTCGATATGGAGGACGACTGGCCCGACTACGACAACATCCAGTTCCAGTTCATGCTGGACGGACCCGTGCAGAAGAGTGCCTGCGTGAACTGCTTCGGCCCCTTCCAGGTGGGCGAGGGCGTCGCCATCGAGATTCAGAAGGACGGGCCGCAGATCTACGCGGATCACGCGGTGGTCGATCTGTGGAAGGAGGGCGAATACCTTGCCGACCAGTGCCAAGTGCCGGTGAAGATGATCCCGCATCTCTACGACTTCACCCTGTTCGACAAGACCGGCTCGCTCCTGTGGGCCGACGCTGGCAACGTCGACAAGGCCGACTTCTGGTACACGCTCTCCTACAAGCTCTGGCACGAATCCACGCCGTTCTGAGCTCGCGCTCGTACCGAATCGCTCGCCTCACCCCGGGGTGAGCAAGCCGACCGCCCCTCCGTCGCGTGCTATTTGGCCGCCTCGGAGGGTTCCGTGTCCCATATCAACCTTGGGTTGCGCCGTGCAGTCCTGGTCTCGCTGCTTCTCTCCTTGGTGGGCTGCTCTTCGGGGCCGCGGTCGATCGAGGGCGATAGCGACCCAGATGCCGGTGATGCATCCATACCCCGGCGCGATTCGGGGCAATCGCCGACCGAGGACGACGCTGGGGGACCCGACGCTGGCCATGACTCCGGGATGGCCCCCACGGAGGACGACTCCGGGACCGGCGCCATGAGCGACGCCGGCTCGGACAGCGGCCCGGGCACAGGTGGAGACGGGGACGACCCCACCGCGTGCACCGACGTGGACGGCGATGGCTACGGCTCAGGTTGCACCAAGGGCCCTGACTGCGACGACGGCAACGAGGCCATCCATCCGACCGCCACCGAGATCGATTGGGACGCCATCGATCAGAACTGCAACGGCAAGCTCGGCAAGCGCCTGGTGCAAGATGCGGTGAGCCCTCACGACCCGAGCAATGGAGTCGCGTTGTTCGACAACGGCCTGTTCGTGGTGCTCAATCAGTCGATCGCCATCTACGCCATCGATGACTTGAACGAGCCCGTGTTCGAGGGCCCGCTGCTCGAGGACTACCCGAATGGTGCGTCGTTCAAGGCAGGCACCCTGGCGGCGCGCTCGGGCGGTGCCTTCGAGATCTTGTTGTTCGACGTGAGTTCGCCCGAAGAAGGGGCGGTCGCGGCGGGTAGCGTCGACCCGGAGGGCATCAGCACCTTCGATCTGAGTACCGATGGCGACACGCTCTACGTATACACGGAAGACGACGATCTCGGTGTCGTGCTGCGCGTCTACGACGTGAGCGAGCCGAGCGACCCCGAGCTGCTCGACACGCTCGAAACCGACTGCTTTCAGCGCTTCGGGGTGCGCGTCGACCGGGGCATGCTGGCCCTCACCTGCAAGGGTCAAAAGTGGAACGAGCTGCACGTCTTCGATCTGGATGACCCGCAAAGTCCGGCTCTGGTCGCTTCGCACAATTACGACGGCGATCGCGACTACTTCATGAGCGTTTCCCAGGGCTACGCCTACTTCAAAGAGCAGCTCCACTATCGGCGCTATCCGATCACCGACCAGGGCTTTGGGACCTCGGAAGAACTCGATATGCTCGAGACGACGGGTGACTCATGGTTCGGGCCCCACGTAGCTGCCGAGGCGGGTCTGTTTACCGTGCACAAGGCACCCGACGCCCTGGAGCAAGAGCTGTGTCTCCTCACCGCCGATGAGCTCACCCCACGTTGCTTCGCCGGCCTGATGGACAACGGCGAGCTGTACGCTGCAACTCGCATCTTGGCCGACGGGTCCCAGCTGCTCCTGACCACGTTCGAGCACGCTCGGCGTGTCGACATGAGCGACCTGGACGAGCCCGCCCTCGGTTCGCAGTGGGTGCGTCTGTCTACCCGCCAGGGCCTCAGCTTCGCGGGAGACGGCGATGAGCTCATCGTCACGACTGGACAAGGCCTCGCCGTGTACGAGACCGAAAGCCTGGCTCGCGACGCCTATGCCGCGCTGGACTCCGACATGATGTTCTGTACCACCGCAAGCGGAGATCTCGCCTACGGCCTGGCGTTGAACGGCCTCATCAGCGTGGTCTCCGTCGTCGATCCGAGCGCGCCCCACGTCCTTCAGCGAGTTGCCGCCGCGGAGCGCCCCCACCGATGTCAGGTGCTCGTTCGCCCAAGCGGCCGCTACCTGCTCGTCAGCTATGAGAAGGCGATACGCATCTTCCAGCTCGACGCGGCGGGTCTGGTCGCCCAGCTGAACGTCCACCGCAGCTACGAGGGTCTGCACGGCTTCGCGGACGACGGTAGCCGGCTCTTCGTGGCCAGTAGCACCACCGACAATCAAAGCCATCCCCTCAAGTACAGCGTGTCGGTGCTGCCGCTCGCCTTCGGGGACGCCCCCGATGCGTTCGACATGGACCTGGACAAGGCCTGGGGCATCCTTCGCTTCGCCGACAAACTCGCCGTGTACAGCTCGGACGGCATCCGTCTCATCGACCTCGATGACAAGTCCCACGTGGATTACGCGCAAGCAGGCATTTTCACCCTTTTTTCCGCCTCGGGCTATCTGTTCGCGCTAACCAACGACGTCGTCTCGCTTCGCGTGCTGACGCCCGGCGGACTGGTTAGCGTGCCGGTCGCCGAACAACCGAATGACGGCTGGTGGAGCGTCGCTGCACTCGGGAACCGGATCGCGTTCCTGCACGGCGGGGACATCGCGTCCTTCGAGGTCGTCGACGAGCACTGAGCGAGCCGAACTACCGCACGAAGGACTCACCATGGTCCGCCGAGCGTTGGCACTCCTCGGCCGGCGATGATACTGGAAGGCCATGGGCGTTCGACTCGAGCGGATGACAGCCACAACCGCCGCGGCACTTCTAGAAGGCAAGCGCCCGTCTGATATTCGAGTCGCCGACGACTACCCGAGCGAGTTCTCCCAGGGCGTCGCCGCGCAGGTTGCCGACGGCAGCGACCTCGGCCCCTACGTAATCTACCCCTCGACGGAAGCCATCGTAGTCGGTGAGATCGGTGGTGCATTTACGGGCGCCGGCACGGTGGAGATTGGCTACGCCGTGGTGCGCTCCCACTGGGGGCGAGGCATCGCGACGGACGCGGTTCGCGCGCTGGTCAGCGTCCTCCGCAAGCAGGCAGACGTCCAGCGCATCGTCGCGCACACACCTTTGGACCGTCCGGAGAGTGCGCGCGTCGTCGAGAAGGCGGGCTTCATCCTGGTGGGCGAGATCGAAGATTCCCACGAAGGGGTCGCGCTCCGCGTGAAAGAGTGGGAGCTTCGGCTCGACTAGCGGCTAAAGCCGCGCCAAGCGGAGCCCCACCTTGCCGGAGACACACCCGAGGGGCGTATACGTGTGGCGAGCTTCGTAGTCGGGGGCGAGCTCGAAGCGGCACCTCGTGAGGAGCCGGTGAAACAGCAGCTTGGCTTCCAGGGTCGCGAGCTGCATGCCAATGCACGCGTGGGCCCCGCCGCCGAAAGGCAGGAAGATAGCGGGGTGGCGCTTGTCCTCGGCGCGCTCGGGCGAGAAGCGCTCGGGATCGAAGGCGAGCGGGTTTTTCCACCAGGCCGCATGCAACCCCAACGGCCCGATGGCGGCGCCCAGGTAGGTGCCAGGCGCGAGCTGGTGGCCGAGGATGGTCGTGGCGCGCAGGGAGCGACGGGGCAGAGACGAGGTCACTGGATACAGGCGCAAGGACTCCTTCCATGCCCACTCGAACTGCTCGAGGCTCTGGAGTCCGCCACCTTCGAGGGCGTCGTCCGGCACGCGCTGCGCCTCGCTGCGCAAGCGCTCCTGCCAGTCTTGGTGCTTGGCCAGCAGGTACGCCATGCTGGTGACCGCAGCCGAGGTCGTGTCGTAGGCCGCCAGCATGATGGTGATGAACAAGCGCGCCAGCGCCTCGTCGCCTGCCTCTCCTTGCGCGCCTCGGCACATGAGCGTGAACAGGTCGCTGCCGGTCCCCTCCCGACGCTCGCGTGCGAGTCCGGTGAAGAATTCCTTGAGCGTGGTGTAGCCACGGCGCGCACGCCGGAAGCCCGGGCTCCAGCGCGCGTCTTTGATGAGCGCCTGGGGTCCGTGCCAGGTGTCGGTCAGCGCGCGGTCCACGTGCGCGATCTGCCGCGGGTCGGAGATCCCCGTGAAGATGTCGCTCGCCACCGCGGCCAGCAGCTTGCGCACCTCGGGCTTGAAATCGATGCGACCACGCTCGAGCCACTCGGGCACGGCCACGTCGATGCGCCGCAGGCCGATCTGCGCATAGCCGCGCATGGCCTTGCTGGTGAACGCGGGCTGGAACAGCTTGCGGGCAGCCCGATGCGGGTCGAAATCGAGCGAGAGCAGCGAGCCAGCGTTGCCGCCCGCAGGGTCAAGTCGCTCGAACATCGTGTTGTCCCAGCCCATGGCCGTCGACCACAGCTGGTCTTCGTTGCGCAGGATCTTCTGCACCTCGTCGGGATCGTGCACCTCCACGAGCGGCAAGGATGGACTCATGCCGCCGTAGATCTCACCGTACTTCTGACGCAGTGCCTCGAGGTGCCCGGCCCCCTTGCGTGTCATGTGATAGATGACGCGGATGGCCGCCCAGAAACCGAGCTCGCGCGGTATGCTGTCGGGCAGTGGGACTGCCTGCATGACGCCCGTGGGAGCGCCCGGGTCACCGATCACGGCGGCCACCTCCGGTGCTACGGCGACGACGGGTTTGCTCCCTGGTTGCATGATGGTGACGCCTTCCGACATGGATCGCTGGCTCCTGGCTGGGCGGATGAATGAAGCGACGCTAGATCGTAGCTTCAAGCGGCCCGCTGGCCCCCCGATCAAAGGGTGATCGCTCCGACCGGCATGCCCAGGTTCACGCCCGGGCAGATGACCGCCGACAGCGCACCGGCACCGCCGACCCCTTGGAACGAATTCGTTCTGAGGCAGCTGGACGACGCGTTCCGAACAAAGGTGCAGTCAGCGCAGCGCCCCAAAACGTCAGCGAAAAGCGACGCCAATCATTGCCGATTGATCGGAAACACGAGGAGCGAACTCCGCTGAGAATGCGCGCATTTTCGCGGAAACACGCTTCATCCACGAGACTCTTCTCGGGTTTCATCGCACGGACTCGTCGATTTGATGCGTGGCTCCGCCACGAGCGCGCGCGCAAGAACAGCGCGAGCGCGTGCACGATGAACTTGACTCGGCCTACTTAAATCGCGCATGCGACGGCCTTGAATTGTCCTGACTGAACAGAGGCTACTCAGACCGCGGAGGTCTTCATGCAAACGTATTCCAATTCGATCGATTCGACCCCGGTTCGGCTAGGCCAAAGTCACGGTTATCGGATCGAAAATGACACCGTCGCCATCAACGCCGACCTCACCGTCGCGAATGACGTGGCGGGAAGTCAGGCTCAGTGGGCACTGCAGCTCTGGGCTTGTGACGCGCCGTACGCAGGCGGACTTCTCTCGGGCATCAAGGTCGCTGAGGCGCCGGTGACGCTGTACGAGCTTCCGGAAGCACAGCCGTTGCGCTTCGACGCCCAGACCGCTGCCTGCTTGCCGGGTGGCCAGCGCGAATACTCGATGGTCCTGGTGTTGGCCGCAGGGCAACCTGGTGCCTTTCTAGTGCACGATTTCGCGAACTACCCGGCGCGTGAGCACTTCGCCGGCCCCAAACTCGCCGGCTCGGTGAGCTACGTGATCGACGGCAGCGAGGTCACGGTCCGCGCGGAGCGTGTGTCGAACACGCGCCCCGTGGACAACTTGAGCGGCTCCCTGGTGCTCGAGCTGTGGGCACAGTCGATGACCGCCGACGACGTCGCGAGGCACGTGACCTGCCTTGCGCAAGTTCAACTGGGCCGACTCTCTGGGCAGACCAGCCTCGAAGCCATCGAACAGCGAGTGCCGTTTCAAATTCCCTCTCGCGGCGACTGGAAGCTTTCGCTGCTGCTCCGTGAGTGGACCGCGCATGCTAGCTACATCACGCGCGACGCCTGCGACTTCGCGGTGGCCTACGCGGCGGCACCGCTGGCCCCCGTGGTGGAAGCGTTCAGACCCGTCGAGGGCGTGCCGGCCGTCCAGGCGGCCGTGAATGCCGCTGCGCCAACCCAAGTTGCAGAGCCGTTCCAGGCCCCCGAAGCCGCGGAGCCGACCGAGGCAAGCAAGGCTTCGAAGGGGAAGAAGGCTCGCGACGGTGCCCGTGCTTCCGCGCGTCGCGCGCCGGCCGCCGCCAATGCCATCGACAGCGATCAGCGCATCTCGATCACGCAAGCGAGCGTCGAGGAGCTCTCTGCGCTGGAGGGCCTCAGCCGGAAGGTCGCGCTCGAGATCGTCAAATCGCGTCCGTTTGCTTCGATCGACGAGCTGGTTCGGGTACGCGGCATCGGTCCGCGCATGCTGCAGAATCTGCGCGGCCGTCTGAAGCTCTGAGCGCGCGACCGCTGCGTCGGCGCTCAGCGCCTCGGCGCTCCCGTTAGCACCGACTCGCTACGGCGACGGCGACGGCGCGGCTTGCTGAATCGGCAATTCCACGTCCGCGATCACGTGGATCGGAACCTGGGTCTTATCGTCGACTGCAGGCGTGTATTCACACCACCCCTGCGTGCAACTGCCGCCCAACGGGCCGCCACAGGGATAGGGGTCGACCAAAGTAGACGAGCGCTTGCTGACCACGTCGCCCTCGACGCGCACGCGCAGGCGGGAAGATTGGTAGGAGAGGATGTCGTACGACCCGGAAACCCACTCGGGATTGTAGGGGGTCTCGAACCAAACAAAGCTGCCCGCGGTCTTGTACTTGCGGAAGTTCTCCAGCGAGTATCCCTCGCGCAGGATGCGATCGTCGAACGTGAGCATGAGCCCCCCTTCCAGGAACGAGGCGTCGTACTCCGTGATGGGTGAATAAGGACCGCCGTTCTCGACGAGCTGATCGGGCGGCGCCGGCGCGCAGGTCTCCTGGCTCTGATTGCAGGTCAGCCGCGCGCCGAGGGGCGAGCGCACGGTGATCTGCTCCACCTTGTCGAAGCAGGCTTGCGGCTCGCAACGGTCGGCCTGGGTGGCCCCGGAGAGATGCCAGCAGGTTCGCTTGGGCGACGGCACCTCCGGGGAGCACGCCGAGACGGCGGACAAGGCAAAAAGCAGGGCGAGCGAGCGCGACATGGGACCTCGTTGGAACGGCGCCACTCTTGAACGGGCCTCCCACCCAAGTCAACGAACGGCGCGAGGACGCCAAGAAACCACTATGACTGCAAACGCTCTGATGCAGCATACGGATGCGGCGGCCGATTTTGATGGGCGGCGTTCGGGGCCTTTACCAGTGCTACAAAAATCCGCTCTCTACGGCCAATTGCCGAAAAAGGTGACTCTTCGCGGAGCTCATCTGACAGGCTGCCGCGATGACCGCGTCGTCCTACCTCCGAGCTGCTCGCAGGCATCTCCTCGGCATCTCAGCACTGTGCCTACTCGCCGCCTGCGCGCCCCTCGACTCGAACACGAGCGACGGCGGGCTCGAGCCGGACACCTCCATGCGCGATCAGCCCCCGGATACGTTGGACGCGCAGGCCGCGGCCAGCGACGCGGGGGACGGAGGGCGACCTCAGACCGACGCAGCCCACCCCGCCGATGGCGACGCGGGTGCTTCCGACGCGGGTCCAACGGCGCCGCAGGCCGCCGACCTCGCGTACGATGCCTTCACCAAGGTTTTCTTCACGGGCCAGAGCGGCAAGGGCTACTACGTCAACAACTCCGGCACCTCGACCGCTGACGCGTGGTGGACCCAGGCCGAGCTGATCGAAATGGCGATCGACGCCTACGAGCGACAACCCAGCGCTGCGTATCGCACGCTGATGACGCAGCTCGTGGCCGGATTCGTCGCCAAGCAGGGCGCTGACTGGACCTACAACGACTTCAACGACGACATCGCCTGGATGGTGATCGCCAGCGCCCGTGCCCACCTCCTGACGAAGAACGCGGATTTCCTGGGCTACGCCAGGCAGAACTGGGATGCGATGTACACGCGCGCGTCCAGCGCGGACTACGGCGGCGGGCTCTGGTGGAAGGTGAACGGGAACAGTAAGAACGCGTGCATCAATGGTCCTGGCGCCATCGGCGCCTACTTGCTGTACAAGGCCACCGGCGAGGCGGGCTACCTGCAAAAGGCCAAGGCGCTCTACGCCTGGGAGCGAGCCACCCTCTTCGACACCAAGACCGGCGCCATCTACGACAACGTCAACCCCAGCGGGGGCGACAAGTGGACCTTCACGTACAACAGCGGCACGTTCATCGGCATCGCCAACTTTCTGTTCCAGGAGACGAAGGACAAGGCGTACTTCGATGATGCCAAGCTCGCGGCGGACTTCGTGAAGGGCCAGCTGAGCGACGCTGAAGGCCTGATCAAGGAGAACGCCATCTCGGGCGACGGCGCCGCGTTCAAGTCGATCATGTTCCGTTGGTTGAGCAAGTTCGTCAAAGACAACCAGCTCGAGAACGTCTACCTGCCCTGGCTCCAGACCAACGCCAATCGCGCCTGGGCCAATCGCCGGGCCGGCGACAGCATCTCGTGGAACGACTGGAAGCAGGCCACGCCGCACGGGATCTTCGACTCGCACGGTGCCATGGCCACCGTGCAGATCCTGCAGGTGGTGCCGCCGGGGGGCACGGACATCGCGTGGTACAACAGCGCTCCCCAGAATGGCCGCAATCAAGTCGAGGCCGAGAACTGCGACGAGAAGCGCGGAGCGACGACCGAAGCCTCGGAAGCCAGCGGCAAGCAGCTAGGCGGCATCGGCAACGACGCCTGGGCGCGCTACGGCCAGGTGGATTTCGGACAGGGCGCCACGATGTTCGATGCGCGCATCTCGGTGGCCCCGGGGGCAGGCGGAAGCATCGAGATCCACATCGACGCCAAGGATGGTCCCGTGATCGGCACGCTGATGACGCAGTCTACGGGGAGCTGGACCACGTACACGCAGGTGAGCACCTCGCTCGCCAGCACGAGCGGCGTGCACGATGTCTACCTCGTCTTCAAGACGGGCCCCGGCAGCAGCTTCGTGACCAACCTGAACTGGTTCAAACTTCACTGACCGACAAGGCAGCGCTGCACCCTGAACGGAGCTCGCACCGAACGAACGGAGTGAGCACGCTCGGTCAGCAAACGACCGAGCGCCGCCTGGAAGGCGCCGCAACGGAATGCCTCTTGCGTGCCCTGCGCTCGAACCAAGGAGGTCTTCCATGCGAGCAAGTGCTGCGCGAAGCCGTTCATTCCTGCTGCTTTTCAGCGTTTTTATGCTCACACTATCGGTGAGCGGGTCGACCGCGGTCGCGGATGATGCCGACGAGATCGACCAGAGCGTCGACGAGGCGCTCGAGCGCTTTCGCACACAAGTCAAGGGCGCGTCGGACTATCTCAGCGCTGCCAACGGGGTGCTCGTGATTCCGGAAGTGAAGAAGATGGGCCTGGTCCTGGCGGGACAGTGGGGCGAGGGAGCTCTGCGCATCGGCAAGGAGAACACCGCCTACTACAAGATGAACACCGGTTCGCTCGGCTTTCAGGGCGGCTATCAAGAGGCCGACTTCGTGTTCGTGTTCTTCACCGACAAGGCCCTCGACGACTTCCGGAGAGCCGACAAGTGGACGGTCGGCGCAGAAAGCGGCATTACGATTGTCGAGAAGGGCTTCGGAGGTTCGGTGGACACGCTCAAGAGTCAAAACCCGGTCGCGGGCTTCGCCTTCGGGAAGAAGGGCCTCATGGCCGGATGGTCGCTGAAAGGCACCAAGTTCACTCGCTTCACGCCCAAATGACTTGGCGCGTGTCCGTCATCGCCATACTCGTCTTGCTCCTCGGTTCGGGCCTGGTCGTGGCCTGGTTGCTGCGCCGACCCAAGCCATCTCCAAGCTCGGCGGACGACGGTTGGGAGCACCCTTTCGGGCTCAGCCTCAGCGGCCCGTCCCACGCAAAGCTACCCGCGCCCGACGCCGAGCCGACCGTTGCCTACCCTGCGGTGATCACCGCCCAGCTCGCGCTTCCAACCTCGTTGTGGGGCGCCCGCGAGCGCTTACGCCTGGTGCTTCGCAGCGAGGACGGGCGAACGTGGGAGAACACGTTCGGCGCGCTGGACCAGCCGCTCGGCATCCTGATCGAGCGGGCCTACGAGCCCCCGTCGGACGTGCCCCTCCTGACCGAGGCACTCCTCGTACCGGATCATGACCGGACCGCCGTCCAGTCCGAGTTTCGCGCCAATATCGCGCTGCTCGATCTGCCGCTCGGTACGCACCTCTTTCACGCCCGGGCCATGCTCGACGATCTGCGCTCGAACGAGATCACACTCGAGATCAGCGTCGGTGCTCCCTAGGCGTTCCGCAACACGCGCTGCACGACCCGCTGACATAGCGCGGCATCGAACGCATAGACCTGCGGGATCACGTCGTGGAGCTCCTCCAGCCCAGAGCTCGCCCACGAATCCTGAGCACGACGAAGTCGTAACTGCACGTTCGCGTCACTCATTCCCAGGCAGGCTGCGACTTGGGCGATGCTCAGCTGCTCGACCCGGGCCAAGGTGAATACGATCCGCTGATCGAGGGGAAGTTGGTCGAGGCAGCGTTCGAGCATGGCCACCAGCGGATCCGCCGCCTGCGGCGTGACCCCGCCGACCTCCTCCGCTGGCTCGAGAGGTGGAACCGAACGGCGAAGACGGGGCTGTCGCAGCGCCAGCTGGACGGAGCGTCGACCGAGCCAGGTGCTGAGGTCCACGTAGGACTCGTTCTGCATGAACGCTCGATAGGCCTCGAGCCAGACATCGCAGGTCACCCGCTCGGCTTGCGCGCCCGAGATGGCCCGCACGCTCCGAAAAACCAAGCGACCGCGCTGGTGGATCAACGACGCGAGGGCAGCCCTCGATGCAGCGGCGGCACCGCGGTCCTGCTGGACGATGCGGCGCACCAGCCCGCGCTCCGAGGCCGCCGACGACTGCGCTGTTCTGGGTAGAGATTGTGTGGACGCCATATTTCCCCAGAGCATCGAGGGCCCAAAACGTTCCCGAGGACGATCCGCTGTAACCTTTTCGCCCCTCGCGACTCCATGGGCGAAGCGTGACGAGTTCCGCACACGGAGGACCGATGATCGAGCCCACGACGATGGTCAGCGCGGTTGCCCGCATGGCGCCCCGCTGATGCTCGGGCTCTGCCATCCAAGCCACCCTGTGTGGCGCCTGGCAGCCGTTGCCTTCCTAGTCGGCGCCACGGCCTTCAGCGTGACAGCCGTTTGGGTACCTCAGCTGGCCGATGTGGCGCACTGGACGTGGCTCGCGTGCCTGGGGTGCAGCGCGATAGCCGCCTTCAATTTGCTGAAATCATTGGATTAACCTCCGAGCCATCCTTGAGCGCTCTGACCGGGGTGGTCAGCGCTGGACGTTGAAGGTCGCCACGGCGCAGACCAAAATGGGCGCTCGCCAGATGTTCGAGGCTCACGTCACCGTTTCTTCCCTGCTGGATGAACGCGCTCTACACGGATGGGCTTGCGAGCGTGGCTTGTCCTCCCTGTGCATCGAGCTGGATCGCGGAGCAACACCGCGGCAGCAGATGGTGACAGCGCGCTACGAAGGGGGAATCTCCCAGGCGCTGGCTTCCTTGGAGACGTTGATTCGGGACCTCCGCAGCCTAACGGGTGTGGAGGTACGCCGCTCGAAGCTCGAGCTCGACTTGCGGAGCGTTCCCTCCGAGCTGCCTTCCCACGCTCGCTACCTCGAGCATCACCTCAAAGTGCGCACGCAGCCGTCGGGGATGTCCATGTTGGAGGAGCTCGGTCGCGCCCATGCCGGTCACGTGTCCAAGAACGCCTACAAGAGCTTGGGGGCAGGCCTCGAAGAGCGCTTCCTCACCCAGCGCTTCCCTCTCGCACAGCGCGCCGACGCGGAGCGTTCGTTGAACGCACTCCGAACGTCGCTGGAGCAACGTGGCTTCGTCGTCCTGAAGAGCGAGCGCGAGGTGGTACTTCACGACGACAATCTGCAGCTGGACCACGGCTGGATGAAGGCGGCGGTATGAGCTCCATCAAGGGCTGGCGGCGCCCTTCACCGCCAAAGGGATATCCGCGAGGCTACCTTCCAGATCCAGAACGCCAAGATGTCTTCGATCCAGCGCTCAAGCACCATCCCAATGCGTTCGTGAAGGCAGAGCCCGAGTTCAGCAATGTCGCCGAACGGCTCGCGTTCCAGAAGGCGCGCGCGCGTGTGCTCGAGATCGCTGTGGCTGCCCTGGCTGACTCTAAAGTGCGCGACCACTTGGTCGTGCGAGGCAGCATCACGCTGCAGCACTGGTTCGGCTCACTCGCGCGCCCAGCGAAAGACATCGATCTGGTCGTCGTCCCGGCTGCGTGGAAGCCGACCAGTGCAGAGGCGACGAAACTGCTGACCGCGATTCAAGACTGTGTATGCCGAGCCTTGGTCGAGGCGCACGTTGGGCCAATCGCGGACGGCGTGCGGATCGACTCGATCTGGACGTACGAACGGGCCGAGGGACGGCGGCTATCGTTTCTGTGGATCTGGAACGACATGCAGCCGGAGCAGTTGCAGATCGACGTCGTATTCTGCGAGCCGCTGCAGACCGCACCGATCCTCGAGTCGCTGACGTACGGCTCGCTGTGGTTCGCGTCCCAGTCCGAATCGTTGGCATGGAAGCTCCTGTGGCTGGAGTCCGATTTCCATCCCCAAGCCAAGGATCTCTACGACGCCATTTTGCTCGCGGAAGCCACATCGCTCCCGCTCTCGTTGTTGCGCAAGGTCTTCCAGGGCAAGGACAGGGACTGGGATGCTCGGTACGAAGATCCAGCCTTCGTGATCGACTGGGACGTCCCCAGCGAAGACATCGTCGTCAGCTGCCCGGAGCTCGCTCCTCCCACGGGCCCCGAGGGACTCGTGCGCCTGCGAGATGCTCTGAGGTTCGTCTAGCCGTAGCTCCCCCTGTGCCCTCGGTGCACCGCGACCTCTATCCGGAGGGCGGCGGGCCCCAGGAAAACAGGAGCCATGGGGTAGGCGCCTCACTCGGCGCGTTCATTTGGCCCGCCGCGTCAGCCGCGCCCCGCCGGAGCTCCGGCCGGAGCCCAGATCGAGACGGCCCGGCTGGGTCGTAAAACAGGAATTACTGCCCAAGAGGAGAGTTGGGAATTAGTTCCCAATACAGAGATTAATTTCGATATTGGAAAAACCGGCGTAAAACCGCTCCCATGTTCGCGCGATTTCTACACCGGCCTGCACTGGCGATCGTAATTTCGCTACTCATTCTATTCATGGGTGGCCTCTCGATCAAGATGCTGCCGATCTCGCAGTTTCCCGACGTCGCGCCGCCCACAGTGCGCGTGTCGGTGTCCTATCCGGGCGCCAGCGCCAAGATCCTGGTCGATTCGACGTTGACCATCCTGGAGCAGGCCATCAACGGCGTCCCCTACATGCGTTACATGACGGGCGACGCCACCAGCGCCGGCGAAGGGACGATCACCATCATCTTCGAGCCGGGCACGGACCCGGACAACGCGGTCATGCAGGTGAACAACCGCGTTCTGGCGGTGAAGAACCAGCTCCCTGAGATCGTGCAGCGCGAGGGCCTCATCGTTCTGCAGAACATGACCAGCATGCTGATGTACGTGAACGTCTTCAGCACGGACCCCACGGTCGACCAGAACTTTTTGTACAACTTCACGGCCGTCAACATCCAGCGCGACCTCAAGCGCATCCCAGGCGTGGGTCGCGCCGAGATCCTCGGCAACCGCGCCTACGCCATGCGCGTCGAGCTGGATCCCGACCGCATGCGCGCCTACCGGGTGTCCGCCGAAGACGTCATGAAGGCCCTCGCCGACCAGAGCATGATCGGCTCGCCCGGACGACTCGGCCAGGCCACGGGAAAGAAGTCGCAGACCCTCGAATACGTGCTGACCTGGATCGGACGCTACACGACCGAGGCGGAGTACGGGGAGATCATCCTGCGAGCCAACCCCGACGGCCAAATTCTGAAGCTGAAAGACGTCGCCGAGATCAGCCTGGGCTCGTCCTTTTACGACCTCTACTCGGACCTCGACGGCTACCCCTCGGCAGCCATCGTGCTCAAGCAAATCCCCGGCTCCAACGCCGCGGACGTCATCAAAGAGGTCAAGGCCAAGCTCGCGGAGATCAAGGGGACGAGTTTCCCGCCGGGGATGGACTACAAGATCACCTACGACGTTTCGGGCTTCCTCGACGCGTCCATCGAGAAGGTCCTCCACACCCTGTTCGAAGCCTTCATCCTCGTGTCGCTGGTGGTGTTCCTGTTCCTGGGTGACTTCCGCAGCACCTTGATTCCTACCCTGGCTGTTCCCGTCTCGTTGATCGGAACCTTCTTCTTCATGCGCGCCTTCGGCATGTCGATCAACTTGATCACGCTCTTCGCGTTGGTGCTCGCGATCGGCGTCGTGGTGGATGACGCCATCGTGGTGGTCGAGGCCGTGCACGAGAAGATGGCCACCAAACACCTCTCGCCCTACGACGCCACCATGGAGGTCGTGCACGAGATCAGCGGCGCCATCATCGCTATTACTCTCGTGATGACCGCCGTGTTCATCCCCGTGACCTTCGTTCCCGGGCCGGTGGGTGTGTTCTACCGCCAGTTCGGCATCACCATGGCCACGGCCATCGTGCTCTCTGGTCTGGTCGCCCTGACGCTCACGCCGGTGCTCTGCGCGATGATCCTGAAGCCGCACGGTCACGGCGAAGCGCCCTCGGGGCTGCTCGGCATCGTGAGCCGTCGTATCGATGCATCAGGCAGCAAGGCTCCCGTCGTGCGTGCCGTGGCCAGCGCGCTGCTCGGTCTCATCGTCGCGGTCGCTGCCTACTTCACGCTTCACAACGAGGTCGTCCACGAGCTGGTCAGCGAGCAGGTCGAGCTCACGTCGGTCAAGGTCCTCGTGATCACCGCTATCGTCGCGGTGTTCGCTTTCTTGTCGTTCCGCGCCAAGCTCTCGGGAAGCGATGCCGCGGGCGAGCAGAAGCGCGGACCGATCGGGGTTTTCCTGAAGCACTTCGACCGCGCAGTGAACAAGGTCACCGCCGTCTACGCGGCCATCGTGGGGCGGATCATCTCGCGACGCCTCCTCACCATGCTCATCATCGGCGGGTTCTGCTTCGGCATTCTGACCGTGAACAAGGTGCTTCCCAGCGGCTTCATCCCGCTGGAAGACCAGGGCATGATCTACGGCATCATCCAGACGCCCCCGGGTTCGACGCTCGAGTACACCAACTCCAAGAGCCATGAGCTGGCCGAACTCGCCCGCGAGTTGGAAGAGGTGACCGCCGTCGCTTCGGTTGCCGGTTACGAGGTTCTCACCGAGGGACGTGGTTCCAACTCGGGCACCGTGCTCATCAACTTGAAGCCATGGGCCGAGCGCAAGAGCACGTCCAAGCAGATCATCGAAGAGCTCGAGCACCGAGGGAAGAAGATCGCCAACGTCAAGCTCGAGTTCTTCGAGCCACCCGCGGTCCCGGGCTTCGGTGTGGCCGGCGGCTTCACGGTCAACCTGCTCGATAAGACGAACAGCTCGGGCTACGGAGGGCTCGCGGAGCAGACGGAAAAGTTCATGAAGGCCTTGTCCGAGCGCAAGGAGCTCAAGGGTCTGTTCACCTTCTTTGCCTCCACGTACCCGCAGTACGAGATCCTGATCGACAATCGGGCAGCCATGCAGAAGGGCGTGTCGATCCGCGACGCGATGGACAACCTTTCCATCATGGTGGGTAGCACCTGGGAGCAGGGCTTCGTGCGCTTCGGCCAGTTCTACAAGGTCTACGTGCAAGCCAAGCCGGAGTTTCGGCGCTTCCCCAAGGACCTCGACAACTTCTTCGTCAAGAACGACAAGGGCGACATGGTCCCCTACTCCGCGTTCATGAAGCTCAAGAAGTTGCAGGGCTTGAACGAGATCAGCCGCTACAACCTCTATCCGACCGCCATCATTCAGGGCGAGGCCGCCAAGGGCTACAGCAGCGGTCAGGCCATTCAAGCGGTCAAGGAGGTCGCCGCCGCGACGCTGACGCGTGGCTTCGACATCGGCTGGGCCGGCCTCTCCTACGACGAAGAGAAGGCGGGCAACGACGCGCTGTACATCTTCCTGGTCGTCGTCGTGTTCGTGTACTTGGTCTTGGTCGGCCAGTACGAGAGCTTCCTGATCCCGCTGGGCGTGCTGATGAGTTTGCCCATCGGCATCTTCGGTTCGTTCTTGTTCCTGAAGCTCATGGGGTTGTCGAACGACGTCTACTGCCAGATAGGCTTGGTCATGTTGGTCGGCCTGCTCGGGAAGAACGCGATTCTGATCATCGAGTTCGCCATCCAGCGTCGGCAGGAAGGGTTGAGCATCATCGAGGCGGGCATCGAAGGTGCGCGCCTGCGTTTCAGGCCGATTCTGATGACCTCGTTCGCCTTCATCGTCGGCTTGATTCCGCTGGTGCGCGCCACCGGCGCCGGAGCGCTCGGCAACAAGACCATCGGCTCGACCGGCGTCGGCGGCATGTTACTCGGCACGATCCTCGGCGTCTTCGTGATTCCCGGGCTCTATTACATCGTCGCGAAGCTCTCGGACGGCCGCAAGCTGATCCGGGCGCAGAACAAGACCCCCCTCTCCGAGGAGGTCGAAGGCGGTCAAGGCTCCGCGGGGCCCCATGCGCACGGCAGCATGATCCCGTAGCCGCAGCGCGGACGAACCGAACGGGTAATCGACGCCCCGCAAAGCGCAGCCGCCAGAGGTCTTGCAGCCTGCGCATCAGCGAGCTTCGCGGCATTCGGCGACTCGCGCCGATCACCCCATCACCCCACCTTTTGGCACCGTCTGCTCACGCCCGTTGATTGCGCGAGAGCGCTCAGGTACTGGTTGCGCCGGGGAAACTGCACTCGTGGTTCGCGGCGGCGCACCGCATCGGGACGCCGCTGCAGTCATGTGCGCGTCAGCACCGAGTCTCCGCAGCGATGCGAAGACTTGGCGTTGCCGTCTTGCACGCGTTGGGGGAAAAAATGAGTCTGAAAGTGCTGTTCGGAGTCAAGCCATTTGGAAGAGCTCTGCTGCCAACCTGTCTCTTTGCACTGGCCAGCGCGACGAGCTGCGCCGAGGTCGGCCCTGATGGAGAGCCTCTGGAAACCGACGGAGAGGTCGAGGGTACGAGCCAAGCGATCGAGGCGAATTCTTCGGTGGTGATCAGCCAGCTCTACGTGGACATCAGCGGGTCGTCCGGCAACAGCGTGACGCAGCCGTACAACCGTGACTTCATCGAGATCTTCAATCGCGGTAATCACGCGGTTTCGCTCAACGGTTGGTCGATCCAGTACGCGTCCGCCGTCGGAACCGGCCTCTTCGGAGGGTCGAACAATCTCATTACGCCGCTGCCCAACGTCTCGCTACAAGCAGGCCAGTACATGCTCATCCAGGGGACCTTCGGCCCGGGCTCGAGCACCACGCCCCTCCCCTCGCCGTTCGTTGCCGATCCCGACCAAGCGATCGACATGGCGCGAGCGGGCGGCAAGGTTGCTCTCGCGAAGATTGCGACCTCGGTCGGCTGCAACGGCGGTAGCGCCAGCTCGACTCCTTGCACCGCGGCACAGCTGGCGAACATCGTCGACGTCGTCGGCTACGGCAGCGCGAACTACTACGAAGGCGCGCTGGGAACCGCCGCGGTTCCCAACGGGAGTGCTCTGTGGAGAAGCTTCGACGGTTGCTGGGACACCAACAGCAGCAGCGTCGACTGGGTCGTACAGGCTCCTGCGCCGCGGACGACCGCCACGCCCGTGCACAACTGCGGACTCAGCGGCACCACTCCGTGACGAGTGAACCGCGGCCCGCGTGACGGACAGATAACATCATGCGCGCGCCGAGACACACTCCCCGGCGCGGTCGGAACCGCTGAGGCCCAAGATGCGGGCCCGAGGGCCGCTCCCCTTGTCAACGCGATGAGCGCTGCCAAGCTGGCGCCACGATGTGGGTTGTCCGCCGTCCCCAGCACGTGCTCGTCGGAGAGTCTCTCCCCAAGCCGTCCCAACTCCATTCGCATCATGTGCTGCAGCTGACGCTCAGCGTGAGTGGGCTGCTCATGCCCGTCATCGCTGGCGTGGCCTTGCCGCCGGCCGCGGGCATCTTGGTGGGCTCGAATGTGCCGCACACGCTGTCTGGCCACGTGGTGCACGTGTTCGTGGATCCGCTGGAGCCGCTCGGCCTACGCTTGCGCGGTCTGCTCGGCGCGCGCCCCTATCTCGCGGTGGATCCCCGACAGGCGGCGAGCTTTTGGGGGGGCGACGCGCGAGCCTGGCTCGAGGGCTCGCCCTTTCCGGACTCGGACGAGCCGGTGGAGCATTTGCTGGCGGAGCTCGAGCGCGGCCACGGAAATGCCTCGATAGCGCCCCCCGACGGTCGCATTCGCAGTGTCATCGCCACGCTCAAGGGTAGCCTCGACGTGCGCGCTCCCCTGGAGCTGCTGGCGGACGTCGCGCGCCTGTCTCCGACTCGCCTCACCCATCTGTTCACCGAACAGGTGGGGATGCCCATCAAGCAGTACGTGGTCTGGCTACGCCTGGTGGCCGTGCTGGAGGCGCTGCGCCCAGGCAAGCAGCTCGGCGCGCTCGCCCACGACACGGGCTTTCCGGATCAGGCCGCCTTCAACCGCACGTATCGCAAAGCCTGGGGCCGCACCCCGTCGTCCTTCGCCCGCTCGAACGCCGTTCGAAGCGCAACGTAGCCGCTCGCATCAATCGCGCCGGAGCCCCGTCCGGCAGGCTCGCCGTGCCGCTTCCCCCATGGGTTCGGCGAGCGAGGAAATACGATGGGAAAGACCTCAACCATTCTTGCTTGTGTGGGCGCGGGCCTGCTGTTTGGCGCCTGCGGTGATCCCCAGTTTTTCTATACCTACGTGTTCAGCGAACTCAGCGACCGCATCGAGACGCGTGACCCGATCCCCCCAGCCAAGACCTACGTGGACGCCCATAACGCGGCCCCCACGGTCATGGACATGCACGCGGACAGTCTGGCCGCGCCGGACGAGGGCACCTACCTCGAGCGCTTGCTGACCAACCCGGACCGCGATGGCCACGTGGACGTACCGCGCTTGATCAAGGGCAACGTCGCGCTGCAGGTGTTCGCGGCCACCTCCAAGGCGTCGCTTGACACCCTCGCGGACGCGGTGCCGGGGCTCACGGACCCGTTCGTGGACGACGCGGGTGTGGCGCACTCGCGCTACGGCTTCGAGCGCGATCCCAACGTGCCGGAGTACGACGACCTGGCCGCCCCCTATGCGCGAAGCTACGCGGACGCGCCGTACTGGATGCCGCGCGACGTGGGCACCTACTTCTTCCGCATGGCCGGACAGCCCTGCCGGACCTGGTATGAGGACGGCAACTGGCCCGCCGAGACCTGGGGCCCCACCCCGCCCTGCCCTGATTTCGACCCTGCGCGCACGTACATCGAGCGTCTGCTCGTGATGGCCCGCCGGCTCAAGGCCGCGGACGATGCCGACGCGCGCCTGTTCATGGTGCGCTCGCGGGCCGAGTTGAATGCCTTTCTGGCCCTGCGCTCGGTCAACCGCGGCATCGTGGCCGCCCTGCTCTCCAGCGAAGGCATCTACTTTCGTAGCGACGCCTCGACCAGCGCAGGCCAAGCGCGCCTGCGCGCCACCTTCGACGAGCTGTTCGACGCGGGCTTCCGCATGTTCTCGCTCACGCACTTCATGGACAACGACCATGGTGGCTCCTCCACCGGCATGGGCAACGCGCGCAGCGAGGATGGACGCGGGCTCTCCCCGGCCGGCAAGCTGTTCGCCGAACTGAGCCTAGGCCGCGGCGCCGTCCTCGACGTAGCTCACGCCTCCCATGCCACCGTCGCGGACCTCGCTCAGCTCGCGCGCAGCTATCAAAAGCCTCTGGTTTTCTCGCACGGCGGTCTGCGCGACATCCCCGGTGTCGATGGCGCATGCGTGAACCCGCGCAACCTCGATGCCGCGCAGATCGCGGACATCGCCTCGACCGGCGGCGTGGTGGGTATCGGCTACGCAGAGGAATTCGTGTGCGACACTGCGCCCAGCGCCTGGGCGCGCGCGGTGCGCCATGCCGTCGATGCCATCGACGCGGCCCAGGTGCGACTCCACAAGAATCCCGCCAATCCCGTGCTGCGCGGCGTGGATCACGTGGGCCTGGGCTCGGACTACGATGGCGGCATCAAGCCGTACACGGACGTGGCCAACCTGAACCAGTACACGCGCGCGCTGATGTGCTCGCAGACCTGGTACTCGCCCAATTGCCTGGATCGACCGTTCACCCAAGCCGAGGTCAACAAGATCCTCGGCGCCAACACCCTGCGGGTGCTCCAAGCCACCCTGCCAGCCAACTGAAAAGAGGAGCAATCGACATGAAAAAGACCCTTTGGATGGGTGGTTCCTTGCTCGGACTCACGCTGCTCGGTGCGAGCGCGCTGCAGTCGCCTGCTCAGGCGGCCGCGGCCAACTGCCCCGCGTTCACCTGGCAGAGCCTCTGGTACGGGCTCGAGTGGTCGATCCTGGCCTTCGCGCCTTCCACCCAGAATCAAGCGGGCGTGCAGGGCATTCCGCCCGCGGACGAGCTCGCCACCGGAACCCGCGATCGCAGCACCGAAAAGCGCATCCTCCTGTTCGGCGACCTCCTGCCCATGCAGAAGGACACGCCTCCACGCGCGAGCCCGGAAGTGCGCGCGCTCTTCGCGTCCGCGGACTTGATCCTGGGCAACATCGAGTCCCCCGTCTACCAGATCAAGACCTGGTACACGCAACACGGCCTCGACCTAAACGCCGACCAGACAGGTGATTTCCACGCCTCCACCGGCTTCGTGCGCTCGTTCATGGACCAGTACTGCATGAATCCCGCGAAGGCCGTCTTCACGGTCGCCAACAATCACGCGGGCGACCGCGACCAGGCGGGCTGGGACGAGACCGTGCGCGCCACCGCAGCCATGGGCGTGCGCGGTATCGTCGGAACGCGGACCAGCAGCGATGGGTCTGGCCGTGCGAGCATGGGCAGCTTCGATCTCGGCGCGGGGCTCAAGGTCGGCGTGGTCGGCTGGACCCAGGAAGAGAACTGCCCGCTCGACAACGCCTGGGCGCGCTATGCGGACATCGACGCTGCGGGCGCCAACGCGGTGAATTGGAACACGCTGAAGCAGCAGAACGGCATCGATCTGTTGATCGGCATCCCGCACTGGGGCCCCCAGTTCCATTTCTATCCCGAGGCCGCCATCTACGACGAAGCAGAGAGCCTCACTGCTCGCGGCTTCGACCTCATCAGCGGTACCGGCCCCAGCGTCCTACAGCCAGCGGAGCTCTTTCCGGGCGGCATTACGTTCTTCAGCCAGGGCAGCGTGAACGCGAACTTCTCCCTCAATGGCACCACGTTCTTGATCCCGGTCGTGGAAATCCTCGTGGATCCCGCGGGCCGCGTGGTCGAGTACAACGTGCACGCGTTCGCGCAGCGCAAGGTGAGCACCAGCTTGCCGAGCCTCATCGTCTGCCCGGACGGGCGCTGGGTCACTGACCAGGCGCGCGCCACGGATTGGGAGGTCGTGCCGCTCGAGCAGATCTCCAACACCTGGGGCACGCGGGACGCGCTGCAGCGGGATCTGGATCGGGTGTTTCCGCGGTAGTGACGAGGCTTCCAATCTACTCCAGCCGATTCACCCACACGCGCGGATGCATCCCATCCGACGCAATCCATGCCGCCGTCGCGACACCGTTCCCATTTACTGCGACCACTGGCTCGCTAGCCGAGCCCATGTCCTGGTCCTCGATCAGCGCCGCCTGCCCCCAGCTCACCGACTTTGCCGAGAAGCGGTTCGCCCACACATTGTCGCGTGTATTGTCGGACTGAACCCAGATCGCGAGCCCGTTACCCACGGCGTCGACCCCGATGGCGGGCGTCGACGCGGTTCGGTCGTCGCTTTCGATGGTGATTTCGGCATCCCAGCCTGCCTCCCTGGTGTAGCGCCTGGCACGGATGTCCGAGTGCGTCCCGGCTGGGTGGCTCCAGACCGCAAATACCGCACCTGCTCCGTTGGTCACCATGGCCGGTTCGATCGCGGGCAGCGAGGCCACCGGCGCAGACGGCGTCGGACACGCTGCCCATCCGCAACCTGCTGCCCGGAAGCTGCCCTTGTCGTTGTACAGGATGGTGGCATTGCCTGCGTCGTCGAGCACGGCTAGCCCGGTCGAGTAGCTCTGCACGATCGGTGACGCGCCCCATGCTCCCCCGGCCGGGCGATGCCCTAGGTTCACAGTGGGTTGGCTTTCCGTGGTTGTATAAGTCAGGCAGGCATCTCCGCCGTGGTTGACGGCGATTTTTGCCACCGTCGACGAACTGTTGATGTAGTTGAGCCGCTCGTCGCTTCCCCACAGCCCTGTCGGCGAGCAGCGATTAACGAACAACGCGTACGACGTGTCGTAGTGCTCGATCCAGCTGAGATGAACGGTCCCGTCCTGAGCAACCGCCAGTTGCGGATTGATCATGTCCGAGGAACTCGTAAGCACCTGCACATTGTTCGGCGCACTCCAGCCCTTCGACTGCGTGTGGCGCGCTGCCTGCACACGCTGGCGCGTTCCATCGAAGCCTTGCCAGGCCGCGGTCGCGTTGCCATCCGCGTCCATCACGATTTCGGGGTTGATGGCATCCCCCGTGTCGTCCTTTTCGACCAGCTGCGGCGCGCCCCAGCCCTCATCGGGCGTGTAGCGGCTCGACCAGATGTTCTTGCGGACTCCGTCGAGCTGCTGCCACACGACCATCGCCTCACCCGCGCCATTCATGGCCACCGCCGGGTTGGCGGCCTCCCCGCTTGCACCGGACACCGCGCTTCCCGAGGACACCCATGTTCGCATGCGGCACGCATGGCCCGCGCTGTCGGGCACGTGGTCGAAATCGCACTCGCACGCGTAATCGCCGATCTGATTGTGACAGGCCACCGCTCCTTCCCCGCAGCGTGTAGAAACGTCGATGCTAGAGCATTCATCGATGTCGATACACTCCTGACCCAACGGGCTGTACCCCGCGCTGCAGGTAGTCTGCGGCGAGCCCGGTTCCTCCGCTGACCCGCCGTCTGCCCCCACCTCGGCGTCCGTGCTCGTCAAATTCTCCGAGGGCCCTGCATCTGCATCGAGCCGGCCGCCGCCGTCCAAACCGGCGCCCGCGCCAGCGTCGACGGCCCTCCGCTCCGGATTGCTCGACCAGCTCAAGACGCAGCCGTCGAGTAGGCACACGATCGGGGCAACGAGCGCCATCATTCGGCGTGACATGGGGTACCCGTCTTCTAAGGCGCTATCTCAAGTGGTAGACGTAGGTCGCAAAGCGTTCGTTCTCACGCCCCGCGTCCTCCCATCCATAGTGGTACGGACCAATGTGGTGGAGTCGTATCCGCGTATCGATGAAAACCTTGAAGCCGGCGCGTCGAGCGCGCTCGCAGAACGCGTAGTCTTCACCGAGGTACCACGGGCCGGCCTCCGTCTGGACCACGAACGGCAGGAAGTAGGGGACCACCCGCTGACCGAACTGCGTGTTGCACACCGGGAGCTCGGTCGACATGGCATCGTAGAGCGCGCGCCGCGTGTACATGAAACCGGTGCCCGCGTAGAGCACCTCTTGTAGGCCGCCACGCGGACCGAACGTGAAGCTGGCGGTGCCTGGAAGCTCCCGCACAGCCAGCTGCCGTCGTCCCTTCTTCGCGTAGGCGCCTGCGACCAAGACCTGGTCACTCGTCCGCAGTCGCTCCACGTCCGTCGGATCGAAGGCAATGTCATCATCGATCCACAACAGCTCGTCGAAGCCGTCGTCGAGGGCGCGCGTCGCCATGATGCAGCGCGCGAAATCGATCGCCGCATAGCCACTTACGCGTCGCACTTCGATCCCGCTGCGCTCCAGCGCACGCAGGCCTTCCTCACAGGCCGGCTCGGGCTTGCCATGCGTGGTCGGAACGAGCACGACGAGTCGACTAGTCATGGTGCGCACTCATGACGCACTACCGCCGCCCGAGCCGCTGCCGCTGCCAGAACCACTGCCGTCGCCAGCGCCGGATCCACTTCCGCTGTCGCAACCACTTCCGCTACCCGAGCCTGAACCCGAGCCGCTTCCGTCGCAGCCCTCACTGACCCCGGGCTTGCCATTGAAGTCGTAGTTGGCGAGCTCCGACAAGGTGATGATCTGCTGGTGCTTCTCGTCTACGAGCCGGTCTCCATCAATCGCCCAGGATCCGACCTCGTCCGCCGGCGCATTGCGCAGGTAGCTGTATTGCGAACCGTAGCTACGCCATGACGCTCGATCGCTGGTCTTCCTGTAGAAGCGGTCGGCTTCGAGCGTGATCGACGCGGACGTCGACCAGCCCACACTCGAGTCGCCAGACTCGGATTCGGTCGAGTGGTGGCCAACCAGGTCTCGCTCGGCGTCGGTCAACGGAGTCACGGTGAACGGGCAGCTGGGGACCGCGTCGCCCCGTGAAAGCGGCGGGGGTGCGTTGCCTCCCTCCACCGTCAAGATGCGGCAGTTGGCGCTGAGCGTTCCGGTTTCGCCGCCGAGCTGACCTCCGCTGAACGTCACGGTCGCGCCCGCGATACTCCAGCTGCCAGCGGTGTCGAGCCAGTTCTTGCCCAATTTGAAGTTGTAGGACGCGGCGTCGAACTTCACCGCGCGGTCTTCGTTGGTGAAGGGAATGTTGTTCTCGACGTGTCCCTGGTACTCGTAGGATCCCTGAATCCAACTCGGATGGAGCTCGTTTGGATTCACGCCGCCGTCCGGGAGAAGGGGAGCCGGGCCGCCGTCCGTCCAATAAGGCCCTGGGCCGCCGTCGGGACGGACAGGGGTGAGTCCCCCATCGCTCTCGCCGCCGTCGCCTGCTCCCGGAATGGAACCCGCGCTATCGCCGCAAGATGCGGCCGCCAAGATGATCACGGTGGCTCCGACACCACCACGACCGACGACGAATCTCAGCTTGGACATGCGCCAGCCTCCTTTCGCGAAGCATCGCGATGCTCCGAGCCATGCGACCTGGAGGCACGCCAATCTAAGAAAGCCAAACCTGCGGGTCCATGGTCACTTCTTCGACGTTCGCTTCTCGAGCGAAGCCGGCTGGTTGTTCCACGACGATCGGGTGCGTTTGGTGAAGTCGCGTGCATGAAGCTCGCGGTTAGCAAGCAGCACGCCGACACTCATTTTCCGCCCCATCCAAGCGAACACCCCTGACTGGTCTCGGTCAGCGCTGGACTGCGTTGCGTGACGCCGGACGCTTCGTGCACACGGGGTTGCGCGAGTTGCGCAGCGCCTTGCGCAACCTCAGCGCCTTGGTCATTGGCGACGGCGCTTCTTCCTCGCCGCCGGTCGCACTGGACGCACCTTTTCGGGGATGCGTTCGTCGTCAACCACCAACCCGGGTCCCAGCGCGCGCGGCAATCGGGCCAGCATCCAATCGATGAAAGCCCGGACCTGTGCGGGCACGAAGAGCCTTTCAGGGTAAACGAGCGCCATACGACCTTCGACGCGCAGTATCTTTGGCAAAACAGCCACCAGCCTGCCGCTCTCGACATGGGGAGCTGCCGCAAGCTCGGGCACGAGAGCGATTCCTTGTCCACGCGCTGCTAACCGACAGAGTAGCTCCGGGCTGTTCGAGAAGAACGCTCCGTCCAGGGCAATCTTGCTGCGGCCGCTCGCCCAGTGTGTCTGCGGAAATTCGCCGCGGGCGAAGCCCATCAGACAACGATGGCGAGGCAAATCGCTTAGCCTCCCAGGCTCGCCGTGCTCGGCGAGATACCCTGGGGAAGCGACCCCGATCAGCTGGGTACGCGCGATCGTACGCGCGACGAGGCCAGGCTCCAGTTGTTCGGTTGCCCGGATGGCAACGTCGTAGCCCTCGCGCTTCAAGTCGACCATTCGACTCGAGAAGAATGCGTGAAGACGCACCTGCGGATGCGCCTCCGCGAACTCGGCGATGGTGTCCAAAATCGCCGCACCAGTCATGGGCGGCAAGGAGACCCTGAGCTCGCCAGCGATCGGGCCGCCGGTACGCCGAACGCTCGACTCTGCCTGACTCGCCGCCTCCAGCACGAGGCGGGCCTGCCGATAGAACGTCTCGCCGACATCGGTGAGCGTGAGGCTTCGCGTGGTTCTCCGGAGCAAGCGGACACCGAGCCGTTGCTCGAGCCGAGAGAGGCGCTTTCCGAGGGTGGCGCGCGGGATGCCGAGTTCGGCAGCGGCTCGCGTCAGGGACTTCGCATCGACAGCCTTCGCGAAGGCCAACAGTTCGGCATTGTCGAGGGGCTCTTTCATTAGGAACGTTTTGTAGCAGATGTTGTTCACTTGGCGTGCATTGTCGCGGATGGCCAAAGGCCGCAGAGTAGGAGGAGTCGAGCCCCTTGGTCGTGCCAGGACGTTCCCGGCACCGGGCTCCCTTTTGTCCGCAGGGAGGTTTTCGAATGATTGGAGTCATCGGAGCGAGTGGAAATGTGGGTTCGTCCTTGGTACGCGAGCTTGCAGCCGCGGGTCAGGACGTCGTGGCGGTCTCGCGCAGCGGGGGTAGCGGCTCCGGCCGCGTGCAGCACGTTGCGGCGGATCTCGCTGAGCCAGGAAAGGTGCGCGATGCGCTACGCGGCGTGGCTTCCGTGTTCCTGATGATCGCCGGCGCTGGCGAGGGACTCGACCTGGGCGCGCTCGTTTCTGCCGTGGCGGATACGGGTGCTCGACGCGTCGTGCTCCTGTCGTCCATCGGCACGCGGTCGCGGCCGACGGCCATGTCGCACGAGCCGCTGCGCGTGCTCGAGAAAGAGGTCATGGCTTCCGCACTTGCCTGGACCATTCTGCGCCCCGGGGGCTTTGCATCGAATGCGAAGGCATGGATCCCAGGCATCCGCGCGAGAGGAGTCGTGGAAGCCCCCTTCGGCGACATCGCGATTCCCGTGGTCGACCCCGCTGACATCGCATCGATGGCGTCCGCAGCACTGCTCCATGAGCGTCATGCGGGCGCGGTCTACGAGCTCACTGGCCCTGCCCCCATCTCCCCGCGCGCGCAGATGCATGCCATCGCAGAAGCGACAGGCGTTCCGCTGACGTTCGTCGACCTCGGGCGCGCGCAGGCCGCCGCTGCATGGCGCACGTTCATGCCAGCGGCAGTCATCGAGACCACTCTCGACGCGCTCGGAAATCCCAACGAGCTGGAGCGCCGCGTGAGCCCCGATATCGAGCGCGCGCTCGGTCGGCCACCTCGACCGTTTTCGGCGTGGGCTGCACGCAACGCCGACGCTTTTCGCTCGTAGCTCCACACCAGCGCCCGTCGACGTCCGTCTCGACGCCCATGGCAGCGTGGGGTCGTCAATGGAACCGATCGGCCTCGTATCCTGGCGCCCCCCTGAGGAGTGAATCGGCGGTGCGCAGAAAGTGCGCCAAAGCGACCCGGAGGCGAATGGTTTGCAGCGCATCGCTCGCCGGTGCTGCACGCGCGCAGGCCAAGTGCCCCGAGGTTTACGCGTTGGGCCCGCCTCTTGCTCGGGTTCAAAGCATGGGGCTGAGACACTCACGGCGAAAGAAAGGACGGCGTTCCATGGAGCAGCAGGAAGTGAGCGACCACATCTCGCGGCCGGCGCAGCCGCACAATCGAGTCGTTCAACTCCGACATTTCGGAGGTCCCGAAGAGCTCGAGGTCATCGAGGCCGCGTTGCCTACGCCAGGCCGGGGCGACGTACGCGTTCGCGTGCTCGCCGCAGGCATCGAATACACGGAGGTGACTATCCGGCGTCATCTGTATCCGTGGGTGCGTCGCAAGCCGCCGTTCGTGATGGGCTACGACGTGGTTGGCGAGATCGATCAAGTCGGCGCCGACGTCGACAACTTTCGCGTGGGCGACGTCGTCGCGGACATGACGATGATCGGATCGGACGCCACCTACCGGACGCTTCCGGCGGCCGCCCTCACACGCGTACCGCCAGGCGTGGACGCGGCGGAGGCGGCCGCGATGATCTTGAGCTGGACCACCGCCTACCAGCTTCTCCATCGGGCCGCTCGCGTTCGGCCCGGCCAGCGTGTGCTCGTGCAGGGCGCGGCCGGTGCCGTCGGGCAGGCCCTACTCGTCTTGGGGAAACTCGCCGGCGTGGAGTTGTGGGGCACCGCCCGCGGCAAGCACGCAGCACTCATCCGCACACTCGGCGGCATACCCATCGACTACCAACGCGAAGACTTCATCCGTGCTCTGCCTGGCGGTTTCGACGTGGTATTCGACGGTATCGGCCAGGATGGCTTTCGCCCCGCGCTCGCCGCGCTCCGGCCGGGCGGCCTGCTCTGCTTCTATGGATACTCGGCGAGCGTCGCCGACGGGAGCAGCCTACGCGCCATCCTGGCATTGATGGGAAGCCTGTACCTGCGAGCCCGGCTCTCGAATGGCAAGCGCGCCCGCGCCTACTCGATCAACACGATGCGCGCGCGCCACCCCGCGTGGTTCAAGGAGGACCTCGAGCGGCTCTTCGGCATGTTGGCCGCTGGCACCATCCGACCGCGCATCGCCGAGCGCATTTCCTTCGAGCAGGTCAGCGACGCACACCGCCGGCTCGAGGCAGGAGGGCTCGACGGGAAGTTGGTGCTCTGTCCGGGCGGATAGCGCCCTGTCGGAGGTCACGCCAGACCCGCAAGCGACCCAGGCATCAACGCCGGCTTTCTCCGCCCTACGCGTCCTCGCGCATCCGCTGCCATCGCCCCCAAAGGAGCACCCCGCGTGCGAGGGCATGAACGTGAACGTGAGCTCGGAGCAAGCACGCGCGCAGGCACCGGCCCCAGGTGAAACACGCCGTAGGCGTTGTGGCAGGGATGGTCAGCGGAATACGGCGCGGAAGGCCAGCGCTCGGTCACGCGACGTGGAGCATCTTCTTGCTTGATACGAGAAAAGGCTGAGGCCGGGCGCCGGGAGCCACGGAACTTGCCCTCGCGGATGACTCGCCCGTGGACCGTGCAGATGCCCGCAGCCTCCGCGCGCACATGCTGAGCGCTCACGTTCGCTCGCTGCTCGCGCGGAGGAACGCCAGGCGACCTAATGCCGCTGATGCCCGGCTTCGCCGCCGGAGGCTTGCGGTCCGCGCTCACGGCCGGATTCGCCGTCTCCTTGAGCAGAGGTTTGCTGCGGGTGCTGGTGATGTCCGTGTTCGCCACCTTCGCGCAGACAGAGCAGCGCGTCATCGCGGCCCTTCTTGCACACGCCCTCAACGTTGCCGTCGTTGCCAGCAACCGTGCACTTGTCGCCCTCTGCGCTCGACGTGCACGCGCTCGCCAGCGCTTGTGTGTCTGGACGACCTTGCGCCATGCCCTCAGCATGCTTGTGCTCACCTGGATGCTGCCCCTCCTCATCGGCGGGCCCTTCGCGATTCCCGGCTTCGCGGTTCTCGCCGCGCCCGCCCTCTTCCCTGGGACCTGCGAACGATCCGGGGCGATGACCCTCGTGCGCTCCTTCTGCTTGGTGCTGCGTGGCGCAGCCCGTGCCCATACCAATACCGATTGCGATTGCGATGACTGCGTGCTGACCAAACGACTTCATGACGTAGATCTCTCCCCCTCAAGCGTCTGACTGCGTGCGCGCGCATGTACGAGCGTCGAACGCAACCATTCTGACGATGACGAGCTGCAATCTACCGTTCGCTCGAACGCGACGACAACAGCGATCACACAACACGAACAACGCGAAGCCCGAGCGCGCATTTTTTCCGCACGAAGTTCACGCGCCACCAAAGGTTCTTCACGCAACTTTACGTACGCAACGGAGCGTCTTTGCACGAGCAACCGCGATGCGCTCCAACCATTCACGAGAAGGAATTTCGAGCCGCTTTTCGCTAATCCATCCGCACCACCGTGCACGTGCAGAGCGTGTGGCGCGCGATCCGCGATGCCTCTTGCGGCTACTGCCCATCGCGCGCATCCGCCACGTTCGACATCAGCCGCCTCGCCAGTGCCTCAGGCTCCGCCGTGGTGATCAGCAGCCGACTGAACGACGCACCTTCGAGCTCCACGACGAGCGCAGGACTACGCCCATACACGGCGCAGAAGTCCTTCCCGAACGAGCCGCGGGTCGTGCCCAACATGATCACCCATGGGATTCCCGTACCCGGCGCACGAAAGCCGCGAAGCTCACTCCATGGAGTCGTCGTCACCCAGGCGCGCTTCACGCGGGACAGGTCGACACGCACGTCTCCTTGCAACGCGCCGACCTTCTCCAATGTACTGAGCCGGACGACAAGCTCTCCGGAATCGACCGTAAGGTGGGCCATGACGCTGGTGTACCAGCGCGTCCCAGCGCCGTCCAAGGCGCCCCGAGGAGCCATTGGCTCTACGCGATGCTCCGACGCGGGGAGCTTCCAGAGCCGGGCGCGCTGCTCGGACAGACTACCGAAGGCTTCCCCCAAGCTGCAACACACGGGCCGCCCTAGTTGCACGTGGCGACCCGAGGGTGCTCCTCGGCGTCGTCGCTCTCGAGGGCGAACCCGACCGCGCGATCGGTTGAAGGGAAATCCGCCCGGTGTCGTGAACCAAGCGCTCGAACGGGCAGCTTGCTCGGGCCGCCGCGCTACATCCAGTGCTTGTGTTGGGAGGACCATGGGCTCGAGCACAACGCGCAGTCGTCTCCGAAGAAGAACTTGCGCGCGGCCTGGTCGCCGCAAGTCCAGAGTCTGAGCCACGCAATGATGGGAGCTCGCTCGGCTTCCATGCCTCGACACTGCATATCTCCGCCCGCCTGCGGAATGGCGATCCCGGCGATCGGACAGAACGTCGGGTTGGGATCGAGCGGATAGAGGTGCCCCGCGTTGGCGTCCTGCAATGTCGCGTAGAAGGTCTGGACGGTCGACTTCTCGTAGTTCGGCGTGACATAGCCGGATGCCGTCACGAACGTGTCACCTGTCGACGTGAAGAGGATGAGTGGACTGTGCATGTCCTCGAAGGCAGTGTCCCCGCGCGGCGGCATGCCGTGGATCGAAACCGTCGTCTTCACGTTGGGCCGATTGGCCGTATCGATCGCCGCGCCTCCACCCCACGAGTAGCCGATGGTCGCCTCGCGAGAGGTGTCCAGCTTGCCCTTCATGGCGCCAGATTCATTCTGCATGATCAACCAGTCGAGCCCGTCCGAGAGACACGGTCGCTCTGCCATGGTGTCGTTGCATGCGATGATCACGAACCCGTGGCTCGCGATGAGCTTGAGCGTCTCTTGGTACAAGTAGGGCTGCGTTGCGATTCCGTTGCCCCAGGTTGCGATCGGATGCTTGAAGCCATCTCGACCGAGTGAAGCATCGGGCCGAAACAGTGTGTAATTCGAGCTGGGTCCGACCCCCTCGAACATCTTGGCATCGCCGAAGGGACCGGGCGCGGCATAGTCGTTCACGGGTGGCAGGGTCTCGCAGGTGCCCGGGGTGGGTGCATCGCCGTCACCACCAGCACCCACGGTGCTTCCGCCATCACGGTCGCCCCCAACGGAGCCTCCAGTTCCGCCATCCTCGCGCGTATCGCTGTCGTCCTCATTGCGCGCATCGCCATCACCGTTGCCGGTGCCGTCATCGACCTCACGATCGCCATCTCCGACTTCGGCAGGGTCGCCGGCCTCGCCCAAGCTCGCTTGGCGATCGCAACCGACTGCAAGCAGGCCGACCAGGGACAACGGAAGCAGGACCTCATACGTCTTCATGAACTCCACCTCGCGAGCGCGCACTACGAGCTGCGCGTCGCGAATGGATTGCACGCGTCACAAGCGCCTGCACCTCAGAAACAGGACGCGGCGCGACGGCGCATTCAATTGGCTCAAAGTGTTTGCTCGCGAGATTCAGCGCCGAATGGCTCGCTTGACTCTTCACGTCATCGCGTTTGTTATCTCTGCCAGAGACGGCTCGCGCCGCTCAGTGCACCACGACGCGACCGCCGCCGCCGCCACCACCGCCACCGCCCAAGACCGAGTTGGGCGCGTCGCTTCCGTTGCCGGACGTACTGCCGCAACCCGCGCCGCTGCACAAACCTCCCGTCGCGCCGTTACCACCGTCGTTCTTGCCGCCCGCAGCTGCGCTGTCGTCCGCCGTGTGTCCGTCGGCGCCGCTGGTGCTCGCCCCACACTCGTTGCCACCGCCGCCGCCGCCGCCATGAACGCGCAGCCTGCCGCCCGAGCCGATGCTCGGCGTGCTCACGGCCTCGAGCAGGATGGCGCCACCGCTGCCGCCACCGCCGCCGCCGTCGCCGACGCAATCATCGTTGTCGTCGTTGCCTTGGCCGCCACCGCCTGCCGCGCTCAAGGTCGCGCCGTTGTTGCCGGTGCCAATCACGATCGTGCCGCTGGCGCTGATCTGAAGTGCACCGCCGCCCGCGCCGCCGTCGCCCTTGAGGATGCTGCCTCGGATCGCATCTCCCCCCCTGCCGCCCGAGCAGCCACCAAACAACGGAACGAGGGTCGTGTTGCTGCTGACGCCGCCCGCACTTCCGCCGCCGCCGCTGCCGCTGCCAGAATTGCCGGCGCCACCCTGGCCGCCGATGGTGCCGAAGCCACCACCGCCGCCGCCGTCGCTGTCGCCAGGGAACGTGCCCGTGCGGCCGGCGCCACCCTCGAGCCCAGCGCACTGGCTGGCGAGGCTACCGCCGGGCCCAGCGTTCGTTCCATTGGCCGAAGCGTCGATCCTGCCGCCGCTGTCGACGGTCACGTTGCCGTCGACCAAGAACACGATGGGCTTGTCGCCCCTCAGCTGGATCAGGTGGTTGGCGGTGACGGTCATCCCGGTGAGTCGGACCACCATCACCGTCGGCCCGCTGGCGTCGAGCTGCGCCACACCGTTGCTGGCGTCGAGGGTGGCCGTGCCACCGCAGTCGTCGCCACTGAGCTGCCCGGTGCTGGAGTCGATGATAGTGGTGGCGTTGTTGGTGCAGTTCCAGCTCGGTGAGCCCACGAACGACTGCTGCGTCATATCGATGTTGCTCGGTGTGTACGGGAAGCAGGCCAGCGTGCTCGCCATGCAGCTATCATGGGTCGCCCCGTTCACGCACGTCACCAGGCCCGTGCTCGCGCATGTCCCCGTGCCGCAGGTGCTCGGCACCACCACGTAGTCATCGTCGGGCACGCCGTCGCAGTCGTCGTCGACTCCGTCACAGGTCGTGTCGTCTTGGTTCAGAGGTTCGCCAGGCAGACACGCCGTCTCCAGGCCCCCCACGCAGGTCGAGGGAGTGTTGTTGTCTCGGCAATAGCCGACCCCGCACGAGGTATCCGGCACGTACGAGCTGTCATCCACGCCGGGACAGGCATCCGAGCAATCCGCCGTGCCATCGCCGTCGGAGTCCGTGCTGCATGAGCCGGTCGCGTCTGGAGCATTGCTCGCGTCGCCGACGCTGGGGCCTCCGTCCTGCAGAACGGTGCTTGCATCCGAGGCGCCGTCTTCGTCCGTGAGAGGCAACAGGTCGAGCCCAATGCGACCACATCCGAGGCACCCGATCGCCAGGAGCCCCTGAAGCAGGCGGATGCGATGCCCTCGATTCGCGCCGATCACCGAGGCTTTCTTGGGCTTTCCCGTCGTTGAACACACTGCCTGCCTCGGGGCGCCCAAGTCCGCTTCTCCTCGCGCTCTAGTATCCCGACATCGCAGCCAATCTTCTGTACCTGAGCTCACGGACTTGCTTGTTCATCGCCGCCGACAAAAGGAAGTCATCTCTGCGAGATGGGAAGGCGCACGATGGATCCCCGTAGGCAGTTCTCGCGAGCCTGTCGCGGATAGCTTGTTGAGCTCAGGGGAGAGCAAGGAAGTGTGGGCGGGAGACGCGCGAGCTTGGGCTGGCTCAAGCGGCGTGAGTGGGATGGGTCGGTGGGATCCATGACTCCCCCCGCTGCATCACGCTCGCTTGGTCGTCCGCTACGCGGCTGGGGCTGGATAGCGGAGCGGCCAGCTTTTCGCGCACGAAGCGATCGAGCGCCTGAATGTCTTCGGCGCTCACGCGCAGGCCGAGCTTGGAACGGCGCCACAGGACGTCTTCGGCGCTACGCGCCCACTCCTGCTCCAGCAAGAACTCCACTTCACGCTGATACAGGCCGGCGCCGAAGTGTTTGCCGAGATCCGCTAGGGCATGGCAGCCCTGCAGCAGTGCGTGCACACGCGTGCCGTATGCGTTGCCGAGTCGAGCGGCGAGATCGTCCGGCAACCAGCCGTATTGGCGCTTGAGACTTGTTAGCCAGTCGCCAAAATCGTCGCCGCCGATGTCGCCACCAGGCAGCGTCCCGGTGCGAGTCCAGCTACCCGTCATGTGCGGGAAGTAGGGCTGCAACGCATGCAGGGCCGCTTCTGCGAGTCGACGGTAGGTGGTGAGCTTCCCGCCGAAGACGTGCAGCACCGGCAGCTCGCCCTGCTCGTCTACGCCGACCTCCAACGTGTAGTCTCGGGTCATCGCAGACGGCGAGGCAGACTCGTCGTCACACAGCGGGCGCACGCCCGAGTAGCGCCACAAGATGTCCTCGCGCCCGAGCTGCCGCTTGAAGTGCCGGTTGTAGACATCCAGCAGGTACTGCTCTTCCTCGGCGTCCATCGCCACCTGCGCGGGATCGCCCTCATATACTTTGTCCGTGGTGCCTACCAGCGTGAAGTCACGGTTGTAAGGGATCACGAAGACGATGCGCTGATCTTCGTTTTGCAGGATGTACGCCTGATCGCCCTCGTACACCTTGCGGGTCACGAAGTGGCTGCCCTTGATCAAGCGGACCGTGCGCGGCGACTTGGTCTTCATCTGTTGTTCGACCAGCTTCTGCGCCCAGGGTCCGGCGGCGTTCACCAGGCCGCGCGCGAACACCTCGAAGCGGCGACCGGTCAGCAACTCCTCCAGCTCGATGCGCCACAGCCCGTTCTCACGCGTGGCGCCGATGCAGCGCGTGCGCACCATGATGCGCGCGCCGCGCTCCTGGGCGCCGAGCGCATTGCTCACCACCAATCGGGCGTCATCCACCTGGCAGTCGGAGTATTCGAAGCCACGACCGATCGATTCGCTCAATGGGTTGTCGCGGGCGGCAGGGTCCAGCTTGCGACCGGCCGAGCCTGCCAACTTGTTGCGGCTGCTCAAGTGGTCATACATGAAGAGGCCGATGCGGATCATCCACGCCGGACGCAGGTGAGGACGGTGCGGCAGGATGAAGCGCAGCGGTTTGATCAGATGCGGCGCCGTACTCAGGAGCACCTCGCGCTCTGCCAGCGCCTCGCGCACCAGTCGAAACTCGTAGTGCTCCAGATAGCGTAGGCCGCCGTGAATCAGCTTGCTGCTGGCGGACGACGTGGCGCTGGCCAGGTCCGCTTGTTCGCACAGAGCCACCGACAGGCCGCGGCCGCTGGCATCCAGCGCAATCCCCGTTCCGTTGATGCCGCCACCGATGACGAATAGATCGTAAACGTTTGAATTTGTGGTCTTTTCTATCGCGGACGTGGACTGAACGTGGCGCATGGGACGGCTTTCCGTTGCTGGACTCCAGTAAGCCTTACGCATTTTCGCAATCGATGCAAAACGAACATTTTCGAAAATCGAATCGGCGATAACGAACATTCTGGACGCACTCGTCCTCGGACACCCCCTCTTGAACAAGCGGTGTGTTCGATTTCAAGTATTTGAAAACGCTCAGGTATCGTCCTCGACGTCGGACTCGAGCGCGCGCTCCCCCTCGATGGCGACCAGCGTCTGGACGCCCTTGTCACGAAGCAGAGCGCGAAAGTGCGGCTCCGGCTCGGCGTCCGTCACCAACACGTGGATGTCGCTGAGGTCACCCAGTCGGTTCATGGCCTGACGGCCGAACTTGGTGTGGTCGCAAGCCAACACCACTTGGCGCGAGTTGCGGATCAGGGCCTGGGCGACACGGACCTCCTGGTAGTCGAAGTCCAACAAGGAGCCCTCTTCATCGATGCCCGAGATTCCGATGATGGCGTAGTCCACGCGGAACTGCTGCACGAAGTCCACAGTGGCCTCGCCGATGATGCCGCCATCACGGCTGCGCACCTTGCCGCCGGCGATGATGACATCGAAGTCCTCCTTGCCACTGACGATCGCCGCCACATGCAGGTTGTTGGTAACGATCTTGAGTCCGCTGTGGCTCAGCAGCTCGTGCGCGATCGCCTCATTGGTCGTGCCAATGTTGATGAACAACGAGGCGTGATCCGGGATGTGCCGCGCGACCTCCCGCGCAATGCGAGCCTTCTCGGACGACTGCAGGTGCTTGCGCTTGGTGTACTCGGTGTTCAGGGTGCTGGGCGACGCTGCGCCGGCCCCACCATGAAAGCGCCGCACCCGGTTTTCGCTGGCGAGTGCATTGATGTCACGACGGATGGTCTGCTGAGTGACGTCGAAGTGAGTGGCCAGGTCGTCGATGGACATGAAGCCGCGACTGCTGACCAACTCCACGATCTCTTCGAGGCGCGCCGGCTGAGAAAGATTCCCCATATTGACTTCGCGTAAGCTTCAGCTCCGGGATCGAAATGACCGGGAACCCATACTCTGCCATGCGCGCATTTCCTGTCCAAGGGATTGGCCGCGTGGACAGAGAGGACACCGTGCGCTCAAGGGACGGGTAGCGACGAGCCCGGTTTACCCCAGGCCTCCGTGTCGCTGACCCACGGCACCTCGATGCGCATGAGGCTGAGGTTCGTGGCAGGAGCGTCCAGCGCCCCGTCGCTCGGGTAGGCAAGGGCCGCGATCACGACGCCCGGCTGTGGCACCACGAGGTCGGTGATGCTCGAGCTTCCCACATTCAGTCTGAAATTCTGCACGTCGAGCAACGCGCAATTGGCCGTGAACTCACTCGCGGTGAGAGACATCCGGCACAGGACCCAGGTGTTGAAGGAGGATTCATAGGCGCTCAAGACCGCATAGATGTCGCCGTTGCTGTCGGTGTCCATCGCCAGCATGCGCAGGTCGCGGGAGATGTTGCCGTTGACCGAACCGCTGAGGTCCCAGACGTAGTGGTAGCTGCCGTCGGGCCCGAGGGAGAGAAACTGCAGGGCGCCACTCTGGCTAGCGACCTGGCTGCCGAGGATCACGCCACCGTCCTTACGCGGTTCCATGAGAACTCGTGGCTCGACGAACTTGAAGGGTACATTCCAGCTGACCGTGCCGCCCGCGTCGAGAGCCGTGAGCCCCCAGTGATCGCCCGCTTCGGGCGTACCCTTTTCGCCGCGCAGCGGGACCAAGATCGCGGTGGTGTCATTGAACTGTGCCGCGCCGCGATCGAGTGCGGTGAGATCCTGCTCCGAGTAGGCGAGCGCGGGCTTGTCATGCAACTCGTCCTGCCTCCAGACCAGCTTGCCCGCAGCGTCGAACTCGAAGGCGGTGGTGGTCTCCTGGTCGGCGCGAAGCGCGCGGACGTGCCCCTGCGACGTGGCTGCAAAGAAGCCCTTCGAGGATGGAGAGAACTCGGCGAGTGGGACCTCGACCGGGGAGCCGTCGGCCCGAACCTGCAGGAAGAACGCACGACCGGCTTTGATCAGAGGCCCGACGTAGGGACTCAACTTGCCGTCCACCGAAAGCTGCGCACCGAGATCCGTACCGACCTGGCTCTCGTAGGTCCGCACGATGGATCCGTCCGCGGCCACCAAGGATAGTTTCTGGATGCTCCCCTCGAATCTCGTGAGCCATGTCTGGCCGTCGGGAGCGAGCTCGAGTTGCGCATTGCTGCATCCCCCGGGACAGGGGACGTCGACGGTCCACGAGATCGGGAGTGTGGGGTCGAGCGTAGGTCCGTTCTCGTTGCTGACCTCGAACCAGATCGAGCCGCGAACCCCCGCGGCGTCGACGAAGTTCCCCGTGCTCGCGGTGTCCATTCGTGCTTGCGCCACGTAGTCGCAGGCCATCGCACCTCCCGCGCAGGCGTGTTCGCCGAGCACGTTGTCTCCGCACGCGCCGAGCACGAGAGAGCCGGTTAGCCAGGTCGTCCACACGAGGTTTGCTTGCTTCATTGGTTCACGCTCCAACCCTTCGTGACGCGGCGCTCGCGTCCTTCCGAATCAAAGTTCCCTTTTTTCGAGCAACGCCTGCAGCCGGGGTGCGTGGACCGACTGCGGGAAGTCCCGCGAGAACTGCTTGGACCTGCGCTCGGCCTCGTCCCGCTGCCGCAGCTTCAACAGCGCCTCGACCGCGAGGAGCTCACGCTCCTGCGCCAGCACGCCGGACGGATAGCGGCTTTGGTGCTCGTTCGCCAACGCGAGCGCTCGCTCGGGATTGGCCGGCATCACGCGACGAGCACGCCCCAACAAATCCAATTCACTCGCGACGTCGACGACGGCCGGGGCCTCCGGCGCGGCCACGGGCTCCACCAGCTTGCTCTGCCTCGCGCGCCCCCTCGGCGAAGGGGGAGTCTCGGCCGAGGGGGCGCGTGCCGCGGGTCGCAAGGGGGTGGCGTCCGACGTGGGAGACTCCGCCGGGGGAGCGGGGAGCGTTGCCTCATCGGGAGAGCGAGAGGTGCGCGAGTCCAGGCTCGGCGCTGCCGGCGGAAGCTCGCTTTCGGAGTGCCAGCGCCAGGCAGAGAAGGCCCCAAGCGTGAGCGTGAGAGCGATCAAGTAGCCCCATGGACGGCGCACGGAACCCCGTGCCTCGGGTGGCGACGCGGAGTTGACTGCGACTCCGTCCGAGGCGCGGGCGACCATGCGAGCCACTTGCGCTGCCACTGGCCCATTCGCCCGGTAGGCTCGTTTCGCGTCTTCGAAGAGGACGGGGGCGTCGTCCCAAGGTTCCAGCTCGGCGGTCATGGCGACTCCTTGGGCCGTCGCAAGAATGACTCGACCGCGTGCTCGTCGAGCCTCTTGAGGCGACTTCCCGCGACGCGAATCGTCTCGCGCGCTGCTTGCACCCGGTAGTGCACCGTGTTGACCGGTGCGTTCACCGCCGCCGCCACCTCGGCCAGTGTCATCTCTTCGAGCTCGTACAGCACGAAGGCCTCCCGCTTGTCCTCATCGAGCTGGGCAAGCACCGCCTCGAGCCAGGCCAGTGAGCGACGAGCCGTCACCTCGAGTTCCGGGGTCCGCGCGTCGCTGGCCAGCTCGGAGCTCTGTGCCGCGGACGAGAATCGACTGCCCGCGGCCCTGCGCTGGGCCAGCGCGGTGCGGCGGGCGATCTCGTAGATCCAGGTGCGCAGGCTCGCACGGCCCTCGAAGTCGGGGAGTCGACGATAGACCACCAGAAAGACCTCCTGGCAGGTGTCCTCGAGGTCCGCTTCACGCACACCAAAGCGGCGCAGCGCACGCCAAACGAAGTCGGCGTGGGTTGCAAACAGCTCCTGAAACGTGGCGTTGGGGGAAGGGGTCGACAGGTTGAAAAGCTCCGGCCGCCATGGGTGCCTGCAGCTGGCTCGTTTTCCGAATTAAAATTCGTAGCTCGGCCCGAGCAGCCCCATCACCCCGAAGCGCTCCGGCGCAAGCACGGCCTGCTTTTCCCCCAAAGGCTCCGCAACGACGAAGGGTTTATCACTGAACCGGGCGCGCCCGTCGAGCTCGAGGAAGACCCCCCAGCCCCGTGCGATGACCACGTTGGCCCCCAGACCGAAGCGCAGGTCCACCTCCCAGATGTCCGCCCGATGGTTCACATCGAACCCCTTACCGCTGGCCTCCAGGCGCGTGAGGAGTGGCCCGACACAGGCGCGCAAGCGCATCCGCGAAAGCGGCAGCGAGGGACACAGGGCGACGCCGAGCTGATAGGCCCGGGTGGTCGCCGTGCCTCCCTCCAAGGCGTGCTCTGACGTGCTCAGGAACAGCTGGCCATCGCCGAGCAGGCTCAGGTAGCGCTGCACGTTCACCCCAAATGCGATACCGAGGCCAGGCATCGCGGTCGGAAGCGTGCCGCCCAGGACCGCGGCGCCCACGACGACGAGCGAACGCGGGGGAGCCACAGGGGCAGCCTGGACAGGGGCTGGAGATCTTGCGGGGGACGTCGCGGGCGAGGTCCCAGCAGAGGTTTCGGCAGCGGGGGCGCTGTCTGCCTCAGGAGGGGTCGTTGGGCTTGCGCTCAGCTCGTCGAGCAACGTCTCCTCGGGGGGACGCTCCTGTGCAAACTCCGCGGCAAGTTCAGGGGGAAGCCCCTGCAAGCTCGCGCTGGGATCGATCGTGAGTGCGATGACGAAGGCCACCGTCGCGTCGAGCGCGCGGCAATCCGCGCCCGCACTCACCAAAACCCGCTCCTGCGACGGCGGACCTCCTGCCCGGCTCAAGGTCAGGCGCACCCGATAGTGCTCCCCTTCTCGTGTGATCACCCCTTCGATCGCCGTCTCGGCTTCGGCAGGCGACCCCAGCGTGCCCCCAATCAGCGCTTCGACGCGCCGGGCCAAGCTGTGCGGGTCGATGCAAGCCTCGGCCCCTTGCATGCGCACCCAGTGGAGTCCGAAGGAGGCCGACGCAACGCTCGGTGCGAGGCAGAACCATCCCCAGAGAAGCCACGAAATGCTGGCGCGCACTGGGCGGAGGCTAGCAGATGTGCCTGAGCTCGCGATCCCCTTGCGAAGCTCGATTGCTCTCGCTGCCAAGGCCCACGGTGGACGGGCCGGACACTCAACCTTGCATGCGCAAGACCGAACAGCAGACTGGCCGCAATGAAAACGTTCGGGACGAGGAGGGAAGCCATCGTTCTCGCGATGATCGTGCTCCTTGGCATGGGGCTGCGCTTCTACCAACTCGGCGCTCAGTCGCTCTGGTTCGATGAGCTCTTCAGTCGCAGGGCCGCACTGGCCCCGACACTTTGGGCCGCCATCGAACGCGGCTCGATCAAGGACATGTTCCCACCGATCTATCCAGCGATCGCGTATGAGGCAGTGCGCCTCCCGCTCGGCCCAGAAGCCGCGCTGCGGCTGCCTTCTGCTGTGGGCGGCGTGCTCGCTATCTTCGCGACCTATCTACTTGGGCAGGTTTTGGTGTCGGTTCGAGTGGGGCTCATCGCCGCCGCTTGCATGGCTTGCCACTGGTTTGCCGTTTCATACAGCCAGGAAGGTCGCCCGTACGCCCTACTGCTCTTCGTCGCCAGCGTCACCTCTTACCTTGCGATTCAGCTGGTACGTGCTCACCGAGCTGGCCGTTCGACACGGGGCTGGCTGCTTGCACTTGGCGCCTGGGGCCTCGTCGCTTGCTACTTCCACTACGCGGGTCTGGTTTTCTTCGCCCTCTCCGGCGCCGTGCTCCTCGCTGCGGGCCGCCGTCAGCTGGCGCCGGTGCGAGCGGTCTTTCTCACCTATCTGGCGGTGGGGCTCGCGTTCTTGCCGTGGGTGTCCGTCGTCCTCGCGCAGATCGGACGTCGCTTGACGAACCAGACGCCACCTCGGCTCTCTCACGTCATGAGAACGTTCTCGCTCCTCTGCGCCACCCATCCTGGCTGGATGGTCTTGCTCGTGGCCGCGGGCATGTGGGCATCCCATCAACATGTGAAGAGCACCCCCACGATCGACTCGGTGGAGGAGCGGCGATACCAGTCGCGAACCTTTCTCACCGTGGTGGGCCTCTGGATCGTGCTCACCACTACGGCCATCTGGATCTTTTCGCACGCGGTGGTGCCGATCTACACCCATCGCAACATGATCATGGTGCTTCCCGCATGCGTGCTCTTGTTCTCCTGGGCGGCCAACAACATCGACCTGAGGTGGTTCAACGGGCGACCCGTAGCCGCCGTCATGCTCGTGGCCGGCTTGCTCTTCGACTTGCTCGTGGTGAAGAGCACCTACGCAGAGGCGAGGAAGGAACCGTTCCGCCAGATCACCGAGATCATCGCCAAGGAGTCGGCGAAGCTCGAACCTGATAGAGTCGCGGTGTGGGCTCAGCCGGCGTGGGTAGGCCCCTTCCTCAACGAGTACTTCGAACTGCAAGGCACGGCAGTTCGATTCCACCCTTCGCTAGTCAACCAACCGGAGCTGCAGTGGATCGTCACACGGGACGCGCCGCTGGCGCCGCCAGCGGGCTGTGTTCCGCAGGAGATCCTCCGGCACGAGCCCGATCGACGCATCCCATGGCCCGGCCGGCCGATGGCTCTCTATCGTTGTGCGTCGGAGAGTTCGCCGTGAGTTGGACTGCGGTCCAGGAACTCAACGAGAGGCTACGGAATGCGAAACGGCCTCTCCGGGAGATGGTGCGGGCAAGTGCTTCGTCACTACTTGCGAGGGCTACGCCTATGCGTATCCCTTGGGCGCGTCAAGGCCACGCAGGGGTGAGTGACGCCGGCCGGCATCGAAAGTGACTCCATGCCTCGACGGAATTCCGCTTGAAAAATGACCAGAACTGGATTTACGCGGCTCCACTTAGACTCAGTGCTCGCTCGCTAGAGCAAGGAGCATTGCATGAGCAAGGACAGCCTGGTCGCCACAGCCTTCGTCGAGTCACTCGGCTCGAGCAGCAACACGTACAAGCCACGCGGGACCGTCAGGGCCGTCGTCATCCACACGACTGGCAATGGTCCCCTCAAGCGTTGGCGTGACGAGCAGGGCGTTCCCGGCAAGGCCCAGGACACGCCCTTTCTCACGGCGGTGCACCGAACCTATCGCAAGATCAACGTGAACGGCCCCCACTACGTGGTGGGTCAACAAGGTGAGTGCATCCAGAATCTGCAGCGAAAAGCTCGGTGCGTTTCACGTGGGCACCAAGGGCGGAGATGCCTACGAGCACGAAGACTGGCTCGAGGTGAAGTACGAGTGGTGGGCCGAGCGCTGGCCGGGGTTCAGCTCTCCGCGTGACCTCGCCGGCGGCAGACTCTGGGATCACCAATCGTGCAACGCCAACACCATCGGGATCGAAGTCGTACCGCCGTTCGACGACGCAGCGGAGGCTTGGTCACCAGCTTGTTGGGCAACGCTGCGGAACCTCGTCCTCGACATCACCTCGCGTCACGGAATCCCCATGAAGCGGGAATACGTAGTCACCCACTCGGACGCCCATCCCGTTGCGCGGACCAACGACAAGGGAAATCCCTGGGATCCCGGCGTGCGACAATGGGCCGGTTGGCCCAGCAGCTGGACCGTCGTTGCACCGGAGCCAGCCGCGGTGGGTTAGGGACTCGGGGTCAGTCAAGACCGACGGCAAGTTCGTCGAGCGACCCGTGTCGCTGACGGTCCCTGGGCGGAAGTCGCGCGGGACGTGGTGGGCGTCGATCAGCCGCGAGCCAACATCGGGGCGATATTGTTCGGTCCTGATGGCTCCACGGGGATCCGAGTGCTCCAGCCTGAGGTCGAACAGGCGGGACCTCCTGCGGGGTGACTCCGCCATTGCTGCTCGCGAAACCTACCTGGCGTGAACCCTGTCCAGCGCCGAAACGCACGATGGAAGGCGCTTGGCTCGGAGTACCCCAGACGGTCAGCGATCTCCTTCAAGCTCTCATCGCCCTCCACCAGCGCTCGCTTGGCCAGCTCGCATCGAAGGTTGTTCACCACGTTCGAGACGGTCTGCCCTTCTTGTTGCAGGCGCCGGCGGAGCATGCGTGGCGTGGTACCAAGCTGGCGAGCAACCATATGGAGGTCGACGTCCCCCAAGCCCGGCTGCCTGGACAGCGTGTCACGCACGCGCTCCGTGAAGCCACGCTGGGAGGCGCGCGCACGCAGGAGCTTCTCGGCGCCATCTCGGAGCAGACAGAACAGGGCCGCGTCGCGAGGGGTGGGCTCCCGCTTCAGCAACTCTCGCGGAAACCTGAGGGCGTACATGGGCTGTCCAAACCGCACGGGACACTGGAAGCTACGCCCGTACTCTTGGGCGTAACTGGGTGCCGCATGCGCGCAGGACAGCTCCACCGGCTGCACATCGAACAGCTCAGTGGCAATCCGTACGAGGACGCCGAGCAACCACTCTGACCAAAACCGCTCCGTATCCTGATGAGAGTGAGCCTCGAGCCGAAAGCCCACCTCTGCATGATCATCGACCCGCTCGACCATGTACCAGCTCATGCCCTCGAAGAGCGCGGCCGAGTAACGCTGCATGACGTTGAACACCTCGCGCAAGCTGGAGCACTCAAGGAGGAGGTGGCCAAGCACATGCAGCATGGTGTAAGGCGCGCGCTCCCCCAGCAGGAGGCCGCCCGCTCGGTTGTCGAGGACGCCTATGGCTTCAGCGACGAAGCGATCGACGCGGTCGCTCGGGACCCAGCCATGCATGTTTTCTTCGAATGCGCAGGGAAGCCGCGCCCCAGCTCTCAAGGGATAGCGGCCACTCGCAAGCTCACTGCTCAGTGCGTTAAGAAAAAGCGGAGATACGAACATCGATGCAGCCCCAGGGTAAGTCTCGAAGCCACCCTACGTCCCTTGCCATCCCCAAAACGATAGCGCCCGCCGTCATTCGACTATCCCTGCGAGTCAACGACTCGGAAAGGTGGGCACCGACCGCGACGCTCCACGCAAGGCTCAGCCAGCCCCCCCGGCCTTGGTCTGGAATCGCTTGAAATCTCGAACAAACGCGTCGTGGAGATCCGCCGCGAGCTGCTTCGCCTCATCCTCCGCCTTCTCGTTCATGAGCAACCGATCGACGGCCACGCTGCCACCGAACTTGATGATCCAACTCTCCAGTAACTCAGCCGAAGCGAGCAGCGAAAACACCCCTGGTTGGCCCAAAGCAGGGCTGCCGAGCTCGGCATGCCAAATCACGCCTTTGCCGCCGTTGCCCTTCACCGCGAGCTTGAAGAAGTCTTCCGCAATCTGCTGGATGTTGCTCGGAATGAAGACGTCCAGGAAGCCGGGCGAGAAGAGCCCCAGAGCACGGCCTTCCACCTTGATCTTCGGCATGACACGGATTCGACCGTCTGTACTGACGTAGCTCCCGTGAACGTTGTAGTCGTTCTCCACCTTGAGGCCCTTGATATTGAGGATAATCCCCAACATGTTGAGGCGGGCGTTGACCATCGCAGTCGGATGCTTGAGGTTTTCCGCGAGCGGATCCAGCGGTTCGGATTCGTAGACTTGATTGTCATCGAAGGGCAGGACCTGCCCATCACGAATGTAAAGCTCCGCACCGAACAAGAGCTTCTCGCTGTCGACGTTCAACCTCACCAGATCGCGCCCCTGCTCATCCAGGATGCGTAGCTGCGCGGTGAGCACGTCCTTGAGCTTCTTGATGTGCTTGGCGAAGTTCGGATACTTCGCTTTTAGTCGGTCCGGCTCTGCACGAATGCGCATCTTGACGTGATGGTAGTCTCCGTCGTTCTGCTCGGCCTGGATGTCCTCCGCTCGCCCCACGTCTTTGGTGAGCAGGTCGCCGAGCGAGGGGAACGCCTCGTAGAGCACTGCCAGGACGTGAAGGTCCTTCTCGCCCAGTCCAGGATTGACCTGCCTGATCGTCGCCAGCGTTGCGGCAGAGGGCACCGGCTTGTCCGCGGCGTCCTTGCCCCGTGGATCACCGTCCGTGGCGAGTCTAGCGAGGTCGTGGCCCGCCTCGATCAAGGCCGAGTACTGGAGCTGACCCAGCCCGAGTCCCCACCGTAGTCCTCCAATCAGGCTCTTCTGTTCCTTGGTCTCTCGCTGTGTGGCGTGGAGCAACAGAGACATGTCAGCGAGGCCTCTGCGGCCCGTGTCGAGCCCCACGTTGTCTTGGTCGCCCTCGGACTTGGTGACCAGATACCTGTTGCCGCTGAGCTGGCCTTTGACCGTGAGCTGACGTCGCTCACCGCGCTCGTCGGGCAAAAGCTTGTACAAGCCCTCGAGATCGAAGTCCTCCAGCTCCTTCCACGACTTATCAATGAACGATTGGGTCGGCTTGTCGATCTCGGTCCGGTGAAGGAATGCCTCGAAAGCGGTGGTGACCTGCGTCAGCGCCTTGATGGCGGCTCCTGAATCTCCCGCGCCCCACATCGTCACGAGCGGGGTCCATCCAGCGATGGTGGTATCAGAAGACTAAGCTGCGTAGACGGTGCCAGCCGTCGCTAGCGCCAGCGTGCACATGGTGGCGTAGATTTTTTGGGGTGTCATCCGCCATCCCCTACTGCGCTTCGGGCTCGCGGACAGTCACAGCGATGGCCCTATACACTGACAGTCGCTCGCAGTCGGTTGTCAGCGAATCGATCGCGCCATGTCATTGGCATCTTCGACCTCCATCTCTAGGCTCGTCGTCGTGTCGACAGCCGCGTGCTGCGGCGCGCCGGAGGCACCTTGAGTACGCTAACTTTGCTCGCTCTGTATGTGCTTGCGATGACAGCGCTGGTCGTCGCCAGCGTCACATCGCTGCTCTTCCTGTTCTGGCGCGCCCATCTCTGGTACTGGTCGCGCAGCTTGGCCGTCGACGCGCAGTACGTCGAGCAGATAAGCGCGAAGCTCAGCGACGGTGGAGCTGTGGAATTGCGTCGACTGGCGTCCACAGAAGACGGCTTGTCGGCGCCAATCGAGCGCGTTCCCGTTTTGCTCGTTCACGGACTCGCCATGCGCGAGACTTGCTTCGACCTCGGGGAGACCTCCTTGGCCCGCCACCTACAGCGCGAAGGATTCGACGTCTGGCTGCTCACACTCCGCTCAGGCCGTGGCGCTCTCTGGCCCTTCGGTCCCAAGCACTGCCATTTCGCTGCCATGGTCGCTCACGATCTACCTTACGCGGTGGACGAGGTGCTCAGGCGCACAGGCGCGAAGCAGCTGGACATTGCGGCCCTGTCGATGGGTGGCATGATCGTCTACGCCAGCCTGGGTCGGAGCCTCGAGCGGGAAAAGGTACACCGCGTCGTCCTGTTTGGAGCGCCTGGGCAGATTCGGCCGTTGGGTCCGCTCAACTGGTCACATTTGATTCCAGTCAACTGGGTGCTGCGAGTTCCGATGCGAGGGTGGCTCCAGACCGTTGCCTTCGCGCCGCGCCTGGTCGTGAGCCGGCTATGGCGCTTCCTCTACAACCCCCGCAACCTCGAGCCAGAGTTGGAGCGCAAAATGCTGTGGAACATCTGGGAGGGGATTTCAGGGCCGCTCGGGCGTGATTTCGTGAAGTTCTCTCGCGCAGGAGGCACCATCTCGGTCGACGGACGACCCGTGCTGGAGGGACTCGCTCGCATCGACGTGCCGGCCTTGTTCTTCGCCGGGAAGGTCGATGGCCTGGCACCCGAGTACACCGTGCGGGCTGGCTTCGACGCCTGGGGTCGCGATGTGCCCGCGGTACGCAAGGAGTTCGTGCTTTTGGGGCGGGCGACGAGCGGCTCGGAGCACGACTATGGACACTGCGACATCGTCATCGGACGCAACGCGGTGCGAGAGGTGTTCGCACCCGTGGTTAGCTTTCTGTCAGAGGGTCAGCCACGACGCATGCGCACGTCGGGATACGCTCCGAGAGCCGGTGACGACCAGCGGTCCGGGCTCGCGCTGGAGATGTAGAGCACCCGCGCCCCCCACTCATCATGACTATGCCCGTGGCGGGATGGGCGCCCCGGCTTGGCGGTCTCCTAGCGCTTCAGGCTCGTGCGGTACTCGGACGGCGTCATACCCGTCCACCGTTTGAACGCGCGGAAGAACGCAGCAGAGTCAGAGAAGCACAATAGGAACGAGATCTCGCTCGACGCCACGTCGGGCCTCGTCAGCAATTCGATCGCGCGCGCCTTTCGGACCTCGTCGAGCAGCTCCGAGAGAGTCGTCCCCTCATCCTTCAGCCGTCTACGCAGGGTCGACTCGCTGATCGAAAGACTCTGCGCGACCTGCCCCATCTCGACTACGCCCGCAGCCATACCCCTGAGCAACGCCGCGCGCGCGAGCGTGGATACCAAGACTTCCGCTCCGGCCTCCCTCAATTGAGCCTTGGCTTGCTCCTCGAAGACCTCGTTGAGCTCCCGGTCTGCCTGAGGCATGGGCCAGTCCAGCCGTTCGACAGGAAAGCTGCACCCTGTATACGCGCAGCCAAACGTGACCGGGCAGCGAAAGAGCCGTTCGTATTCGCTCAAGTTCGTGCGGTCCTCGTGCGCGAAGAACAACTCCGTGAGAGGCTCGTCGCGGCCGAACAAGATGAAGACAAAGCTCTTGAGGTAGCTGATCATGAAGTCGTGGGCCGCCGGGTGCTCCCTAAGTCCGTACAGCAGCCGATAGCGCCAGGTGGCGGTCCGCTTCTCTTCATGTAGCTCGACCTCAGCCCCATTGTGCATGATGCGGTGGTAGCGAGAGACGCAGTGCGCGGCTTCGCGCATCGTCCTGCAGGACCGGGCCGCAAACTCGAGGGCGTCCATGTCTCCGAGCTGTACATTGCGGCCCGCCTTGAGCCCCAGCTGCGGATCTCCAAGGACCGCCACGATGTTCGCGAGCAACCGCATCGTCGTGGCGTGTGGTACCCGAGCGTCCGGCTTGCGCAGCTCCTCGAAGTTCAGGTTCTCCGCGAACAGAAGCCGAATATATCGAGGGTCGGCGCCGCACGTCCGAATGAACGGCCAGAAGAAACGGACCGAGAGGGAGACTTTCTCGTGCTCGCGTTGCGCTGCCACGGTTCTCGCTAAGTCTTCATGCTGGCGCGAAACCCACCATTGACGCAAGCGCGCCAACCGTCACTGTGCGAATCCACACCACCACTCGACCACGCCGCGTCGGCTTAATCCAGTACCCTGCACCTCTGAAACATTTCTAAACATTGGCTCCAGCGACTGCGGCTCCGCTGCCCTCCAACACGCCTCCTCGATGATCCGCTGACGCGAGCGATACTGCCCGGTGTCTCGCCGGTCAGCGGAACGAACGCATGGGATCCCGATAGTCGACCCGAGTCCACGGCCGCCTGGCCGAAGAGCGGTTCGGGCGTAGTGCCCTGGTGCAAGAGAAATGCTTGGAGCTCCCGGAGAAGGTAAGACGACACTTCCATCGAAGCAGCTTAGGACGCCGCGATGAATGACTTCGATAGCGCCGAAAGTCATTCGACTAACCTCGGGCGTCAGGCATGCGTGTCGTCAGCGCACCAAAGAATGGCGCTGTCGGACCTGGTCCATGGCGCGCGCAATGGGCACGAATGGAGGCGACCGTTCCTTTCGAAAGGTGTTGTCTCATGAAGTCACTTGCAGGCAAGGTGGCCGCGATCACCGGCGCGGGTTCCGGCATCGGGCGCGCCACGGCAGCGCTACTGGCCAGACATGGATGCCATTTGGCGCTTTCGGACGTGGACTCGGCAGGACTCGCCCAGACTCTGAAGGACTGCTCCGGATCAGGGGTCCAAATCAGCGCAACGCTCGTAGACGTCGCGGACCGTGAGGCCATGCACGGGTGGGCCGACCTCTGTGTACGGCAACACGACAAGGTCAACCTGATCCTCAATAACGCCGGCGTGTCCGTAGCTGCGTCCGTCGAGGGTATCCGTTACGAGGACTTCGACTGGATCATGGGAATCAACTTCTGGGGCGTCGTACACGGAACCAAGGCATTTCTCCCGCACATCAAGCGTGCCGGCGAGGGAGCGATCGTGAATGTGTCCAGCGTGTTCGGATTCATCGGAATTCCAGGCCAATCCTCCTATAACGCCTCCAAGTTCGCCGTGCGCGGGTTCACCGAAGCGCTCCGCGCAGAGCTCGACATCGAGGGCACGGGCATCGGAGTGACGTGCGTTCATCCTGGAGGTATCCGTACCAACATCGCGCGCAACGCTCGCGTGACGGAGCACGAGGGGCTCATCGACGAACGCTCGACGCTAGAATTCGAGAAGGTACTGCGCACATCTTCCGAGACTGCAGCGAAGAGCATCGTCCATGGCATCCTCAAGAACCAGCGCCGGGTCCTGATCGGCGTCGACGCCGTCGCCATCGATCTGATGCAGCGCTTCATGCCGACAGGCTACCAGGCGGCGATCGCTGCTGGCGGTAGGTTGCGCAAGCGCCAGATGCTGCCCAAGGCAGGAAAGGCGCTGACCCCATGACGCCCAAGCCCTCGCCCCATGGGACCAAGCCAGATCATGACATCCTCATCATCGGGACCGGATTCGCCGGCCTGGGTATGGCGATTCAGCTAAAGAAATCCGGCTTCCATGACTTCGTGCTGATCGAGAAGGAACCAGACGTCGGTGGCACGTGGTTGGTCAACCGCTACCCGGGGTGCGCATGCGATGTCCAATCGCATCTGTACTCGTTCTCTTTCGAGCCGAATGCAGATTGGTCCCGTGAGTTTGCGACCCAGCCGGAGATCCTTGCCTACCTTCGGCGCTGCACCGACAAGCACGCCCTACGCAGCCACGTTCAGTTTGGCACGCAAGTGGTCGGCGCACGCTACGACGACCAAGCTCAGGTCTGGCGCATCATCCTCGCGAGCACCGACGAGGTCGACGCCGTCGTGAAACAGCTTGGACTGAAGCCAGGCGAAGTGCCGGCCTCGGAAGCCGCAGTGGCCGAACTGCGCACGCGCACTGTCAGCGCGCGCGTCCTAGTGTCTGGTCTCGGCGGCCTCTCGACGCCAGCTTATCCGAATCTACCCGGCATCGAAGACTTTCGTGGCGTCACCTTCCACTCGCAGCGGTGGCGCGAAGACTACGACTTGCGCGGCAAGCGTGTGGCCGTGATCGGAACGGGTGCTTCGGCGATCCAGTTCGTACCACAAATACAGCCCTTGGTGGCTCAGCTCGACGTGTACCAGCGCACGCCCCCCTGGATTCTGCCGAAGTTTGACCGCTCACTCGGATGGCTGGAGCGCTGGTTCCTGCGCAACGTGCCTGGCGTTCGTGCTCTGCGAAGGCTCGCACTGTACCTGCGGCTGGAAGCACGGGCAGTCGCATTCATGCACGCCACCTGGCTGCTCGCGTTCGCAACGCTGCCTGCAAGGCTCTACCTGCGCCTTCGGGTTCGTGACCCGGTGTTGCGAAGAAAGCTCACTCCCAAGTATTCCGTAGGCTGTAAGCGTGTTCTCCTCTCGAACGACTGGCTCCCGGCCCTTACTGCACCCAACGTATCCCTCGTGAGCGAAGGTGCGGCCAGCGTAAAGCAGCACTCGGTGGTCGATGCGAGCGGCGTCGAGCGGCCCGCAGACGCCATCATTTTCGGCACCGGTTTTCGGGTAAGCGACCCTATTCCGTCGGGACTCTTGCGCGGTCGCGATGGACGCGACCTCGCGGCGGAATGGAAGGAGAGCGGCCCCGAGGCATACAAAGGTACCACCATCAACGGCTTTCCAAACCTGTTCGTGCTCGTGGGGCCGAACACGGCCATCGGCCATACCTCGCTGGTCTACATGATCGAGTCGCAAATCCGCTACGTAATGAGCGCACTCGAGTACATGCGCAAACAGGGTGTGGCAACGCTCGAAGTGAAGCGGGCTGCTCAGACCGAGTTCAATCGGGAGATCCAGCGGCGCTCAGCTGGCACGGTGTTCACCGCAGGCGGGTGCCGAAGCTACTACCTAGACGCCAAGACCTCCAAGAACATCGCGATCTGGCCTGATTACAGCTTCCGTTTTCGTCAACTAACGAGGCGCTTCGACCCGCAGCAATACCACCTGTCTCCGGCGACCTGTGCGCAGGCATCGCCGTTCGCTTCGGCTGACCGTCCGCCGCGCGACGCCTTGGCCTGAGTATCGTCTCAGGTCAAAGGATCACGACATCTTCACATGCGAAGCTCGCGTTCAGTGTGACCTTGGGGTTCTGCCTCAACTCATCGCAGGCCTTTCCGACCAAACGCAGCGTCTGTAGGTCCGCCTCGACCTCATAGCCGTCGTTGCCATTGCATTCCAGGGCCTTGCCATTGAGCGAGACCTCACCGGCACACTCGCGACCGGCCACGATCGTCCCTTCGAGCTTCACGTCGCAACTCACGGTGCCGCCGATGATCTTCGTCAGCGCGGCCACCAAGCCGTTCTTGTCCTCTGGGCGGAATGCCTTCTCACCGGTAGCACCGGCCTTCGCCACATCTTCGAGATGGGCGGCCACATCGGCGTCATTGCCCGCCAACGAAATTGCGAAGGTCTTGATCCCTTGCTTGGCAAGGTCGGTCACCGTCGCTACCGCTTGCATGTCGGTGGCTTCCGTCGCCGGAACGCCATCGTGAAAATCGCATAGGTTGGGCTTCCCGTCCGTTGCCAACACCACGTAGGCAGGCCCTTGCTGCGCGGACGGCTTGGAGGCCTTGATTCGATTGCTCAGCTCGATCAGCGCATAGTGCGTCGGTGTGCTCGCGCCAGTTTGGTTCGCGGGGTAAGCCGTGGCGATCGCGCCTGCATTGTTGAGTGTCGGGGCCACCTCGATGGCCCGCGGACATACTCCGGGCACGTATACACCGGGAGCGGACAGGCCACCGTCGTAGACGTACAGCCCGAACGCAACGCTTTCCTGAAGCTTGGACACGAGGCCCCCGCTCTGTGCCACCAGAGCGTCGCGAAGGAGACTCCAGCGCGACGCCCCGCCAGCGGCGAGCGGCGCGGCCATGCTCCCGGAGCCATCGACGAGTAGCCAAACGGTTGGAATGACGCGCTGCACGTCCAGCTCGGCGCGCGCACAGGTCCCGGGTCCTTCTCCGTCTCCTTGTCCGGGCGCGTCGTCGCCGGTGCGATCGCCGTCGCCGGATCCGTCGTCACCACTTCCGTCTCCGTCGCCGCTCCCCGTTTTGCCTCCGTCGTCGACTTCGCCGGATAGGCCGCCGCTACGCCCGGGAGGCTTGTCCGGTCCCCCGCAGCTCACCAAAACGGCGAGTGCGGATGGAAGCAGAACGCCATTCGTCAGGCGGGTCAGCGAGCAGACGTTGCAAGACCAAAATGCGTGATGAAGCATGCACTGATCTATCGCTTCAAATCTTCGAGGGAGACAATGACAGCAGCTAGTCGAGAACGTGACACGACTCAACTCGACCGCTTGCCGCGCGCTGCTTGAGTACGCTCGCTGCTCGCATCATTTACGTGGTCCAGGAGCGCATTGCTCGACGAGGCGAGCGCCAGCTGCATGGAGGCCCCGAGTTCCGGGGGCCCGAGCATCCGATGGACGAGCCGATCGGCGCGGGCGATCAGAGCAGGATTGCCCGAAGCCCGGAATTGCTGTTCGCTCGCACGAACCGCCTGCTCGCACGCCGAAAGGTCCTCCATTTCCCAGGCGACCCGCGCCTGCACCTCGTACACGGCTCCGAGCAACACGGGATGTGCCGACGAGCGAAGGCGCTTGCGGAGGGCGTCGATCCGCTGCAGAGCGACTTCTGAGCGACCGAGCCGCGCCGAGGCCAAAATGTGCTGAAGCTCGACTTCCGTGAATAACGTGGCGTAGGCCTCATCCGCCTCGGTCAGCTGGGGCAGGATCGCATTGCAGGCCTCGAGAGCGCGCGCGTGGTTGCCGTTTTCGTTGCTAACGCGCGCGATCAGGCCGTGGGTGAGGGCCCAGCCGACGAAGCTGCGCGGAGCACGTTCGGCTAGTACCTCCATGATCATGGCTTCCACATGCTCGGGTCGCTCCCCTCCCACCACCGCGAGCGCGCCGGATGCCAGCCGCGCGTACAGCGCGAGCGAAGGGGCTCGCTTGCTCGCCGACTCCAGCCGGTCTCGAACTCTTTGTAGAGCGATTGCGTCCGATGCCGCCACGTGGATCGGGATCAGCGCCGCAGCCTCCCACATCTCGACTTGCCAAGCGGAGCCGGTGTGCGCCGCGTGAAGCTCCACCTGTTCTCGATGGCGCTCGGCCTCTGCCTGCTGGCCGCGGTTTTCGTAGTAGAGAAACCGGAGCTCACTCGCGATCATCCTATAGAAATTGAGACCGCTCCCATCCAACGCCGCCGCGCTCTCGAGTGCCGCGCTCCCGTCGGCCTGAAAGCTGGCGAGAGCCCCCCGCGCGAAGTGGCAGCCTGCCAGGAACAATTCACGCGCTGGCTGCTCGATGAGCCTGTAGAATCGGGGATCTTGAAAGTTCCGAATCAGCGTCTCGAAGGCTACCTGAGCCTCCGCGGGTCGCTCACGACCAATCTGCTCCAGGGCGCGGCAGAAGTCGTAGGCGCCGCGCGCAGACGCGCGCCTGGGAAGGCAAGCGAAGGGGGCCAATGTGTCGGCGATTCGGCGGGCATGGTCGGCGTCGAGCACGACGATGGACGAGGCCGTCAGCGTGCTCGTCGTTCCGATGAGATGAAACACGGCGTCGACAAAGGAGTACGTGCGCTCCCGACGTGGCGCCGAGTAGAACCTGATACAAGCCCATCCAACAGCGATCGCCAGGGCAACGAGTGGCCCCCAAAAGCGCTGAAGGCGCCTGGCGAGTGCGACCCCAGTCACTTGCTCCACCGCGTCGAGCGCTTCTTCCCCGTAGCGCTCTCCCCAACTGCGGTCCTCGTAGTACGCGGCATGTGCCAGCGCGCTCAGCAGGGGCACCCTCTCGTAGACCGAAAGGCGGTGCCGTCGATAGACGAGCAGCGCGCTTTCGAGCGCGTGGCCCATGTAGTTCAGGTTGGCGATCATCCTTTGCGTCGCCACGATGTCCGAGCAAACTCGCGCGATCAATCGGGCGCCCGCCAGCTCCTGGCCGCCCTGCATCAGATGCCACCCGGCCTCGATGCGCAGGGTTCGGTCGTCGTCCTCATGGGCCACGAGTGTGAGCACCTCCCCCAGGCGGCGATGCGTGTGGCGCAGGTCGATTTCGTCCATCCTTCGAGTCATGGCCTCTCTTACGGCGAGGCTGCTGAAGCGATAGCGCCCTTGATCCACTTGCAGCACATCCCATCGGACAAGCTCGCCGAGCAGGGCCTGTGCAGGGACCGACGTTTCGCGCACCAAGCGCTGACATAGGCCAATCGTGGGTTCTAGACGCAGCAAGGCAATGCCGCGAACGAGGGCGGTCGCTTCGGCGCTGAGTGGAGCAAACCGATCCATGAGGGCGTCGTCGAAGAGATCGGGCAGCTGCGCGTCCGGTCGGTGCTCGGGCAACACCCAAAAGCCGTTCAGATACCGTATCTGACCACGTGCCATGAGCTGACGCACGATCTGCAGACAGTACAGCGGAGCACCCATGGTGCGCTGATGCAACCATTCCGCGAATCGTGGTGCGCACGGGGCATCGCCGAAGGCCGAGCGAATCCAGGCCAACGTCTCGTGGGGCGCAAACCCCGCAAGCAGTACGGGGACGGTGGAGTTGCGCAGGGCGGTGAGGCCGATCGATCGGAGCTGCTCGCCGGACGCGCGCTCAGTGACCGCGAGAAGGAGCCGGTGCTGGGGTGCAAGGCGCGCGAGCGACGACAGAACTCCGAGACTCGCGTCATCGGCGTGCTCCACGTTGTCAACTCCGATTACCACTGGCCGCGATTTCGTTAGCTCTGCGAACCATTGCTCGATGGCGAGCCCACAGCTCGAATCCGCCTACCATCGGGGGTGAACTTGACGCTGGCAGGAGGTCTTCGACATCCCTCCCCAGTGCCGCCAGCGCTGGCCGGCAGAAACGAGAAGCCATTCGTGCAGCGTCGGGAGCGAGCTCGAACGCGCGTAACACAAGCGCGCGCAACGTCGCATAAGGACGACGCATCATGCTCGCGTCCACCTCGAGCACGCAAGCGCCCCCCATCCTGGCCTGAAGCATCTGCTCGTCGAGCAACCGGGAGCGGCCCACGCCCGGCGGCCCCTCCACTCGATATGCACCGCCGCCCTCGGTGAGCGCTCCTTTGGCAGCCCTCGACAGGATGTTCATCTCGCGCTCGCGGCCGATGAAGGCGGGTCGACGCAAGAAGCTCTCGGCCAGCCGCGCCGCATCCTCCTCGACCTCGGGAGCCAGATTCCCGATGACGTTGAGACGCGCGATCACTTCTGCTGCGCTGGCGGGACGGGCGAGCGGGTTCCTGCTGAGTAAGCTCATTACGAGTGCGTCGAGGTCTTCCGGCACACTGGGAGACCAGGCGGAGGGCGGGGGCGGGTCAGTCTCCCAGATCCGCTCCAGTTCCTCGACCCGCCGCGCGGGATAGGCGTGCCGCTTGGTCAGGATCCAGTACGCGAGAGCGCCGAGGGAATACAGGTCGGCGCGCTGGTCCAAGGGCGCACCGAACCATGCCTCCGGGGGAATGCACGGCGCGGTCCCCACAATCTCTCCCCGATGGCCGAAGGACGCAAGGGCACCGAAGTCGAGCAGCTTGGAGTGCCCGTCCGGTGTGCGTCGCACGTTGTTTGGACTTACATCGCGGTGAAGGAGCCGGCGAGCATGCAGGAGCGCGAGCGAGGTCGCGACGTCGCGCAGGCAAAAACACGCTTCGCGGCACTCCATGGGCCCAACACGGCGAAGGTCCTCGCCTTGCAAGAGCTCCATCGTGTAGAAGTTCCCGAGCTCGTCGCTGCCATAATCGAAGGCTCGGATGATGCGGGGATGGTCCAACGAGGAAAGCGCCTGATACTCGCGCTCGAGGGCACGCAGTCCCGCGCTGCCTGCGCTCTCGAGCTTCACGCGCTTGAGCGCCCTCTCCTCGCCGGCCAGATGATCGAACACACGATAGACGACGCCCATGCCTCCCGAGGCCAGCTGCTGCAGGACTTCGTAGCGGTCCTTTCGTGCGGTGGGCGCCGAACCACTCGCCGGAGTCGAGTCCGAAGTGAAGGGTCCGCGCTCTTTGGAGGAAACGTCGTGCACAACCGTTCGAGGGTGCACTGTATCATTTGGTCGATGCCTCCTTGAAGTGGCGGCCCCGGGCTGGACGCGCCAATGCGAGACGCCGTACACACTCGGCTGCGCAGCAGTGAGCACAGTTCTTGTCCGGCAGTCTGCTGGAAAGGTCGGCCAGGTACCCAAGCGGGCGGATTTTGCGATCTATTTCACGGCCTCGGCGAACTCGCCGACTTGTGGCAGACGCTCCTTGAGCTTCGCGAAGGTCGTGTCTCGATTTTTGCAGTGCAAGGTCTCTTCGAGGACCGCAGTGGTCGCATAGTTGGTGGCGTCCAGGCCGCTCTTCATCTCCAGGCTCCCACAATCGAACAGATAAGGGAGACCAATGATGACCGCCGAACCGATGCCGCACACGCCATCCGCCTGGGCCTCCTCGATCGCGTTCTTTCCTTGTGCGTTCTTCTGACAAAGGTCAGTGACCGCGAGGTGCCCACCGCCCTTGAGCCCCAAGAGTCGCTTCTTGTACCTTGGGGGACCACCGGACGTCGCGTAGGCCGCCTGCGTGCTGATGGAGCCGAGCGGGCAGACCACATTGCCGACCCAGGGGCCGTAATAGCCGATCACGCGGTCGTCCATGCCACCCACGAACATGACGGATTCGAGTGAGTCGGAGTCGGTGATCGCGGTGCTTCCCGAAAGGGGCATCACGACCTTTACATTCGGCAGCGTGGTGAACGTCGACGAGACGCATCCCCCCTGGCTGTGACCCGAGATCGCGATGCGCTTCATGTCGAGGTGCGCGGCCAGAAACGCCAGGTCACCACTCGCGTGCTCGAGCGCGGCGAGTTGCTTGTTCACGTCGCGCGGAATGTCCTGTGGGTCCCCTCCGTAGCCACACTCCAGCGTCACACCGAGCTGATCTTTCAGACCGAGACCCGGATAGTCGGCTGCCACTACCACGAAGCCGTGGCTCGCCCATTGGACGGCCAGGGTCCCCGATGCGACGCGAAAAGAGGAAGTCCCGTGGATGAAAATCACGACCGGGTAAGGACCGTGAGCATCGTCGATGGGGACGTCTCGATACACCCCTCCTCCCACGGCAGTGACCTGAGGCACGTGCGCATCCGGAATCTTCTTGCGCTCCGGCTCGGGCAACCAATCGCGTATGTCGTAGGTGGCGACTTCCTTCCCTGCGGTGGACCCCGGCTTGGCCGGATAGATCACCTCGGTCACCAAGCCATCGATCATCACCGTGCGGACGCCCGCCTTCCAGGGACCACGCTGCGCGGTGTCGTCTGATACCGAGAGGAGCTTTGCGCCGTCGCAGCCCTCGATCTCGAGACCGATTCCGCTGTCAGAACCGGCGCCACCGTCGCCGGGAGCGTCGCCGTCACCGTCGCCCCCGCCGTCGCGACGAGGCAGGTCGTCGTCGTCGTCGTCGTCGTCGTCGTCGCCGTCGCCGTCGCCCGAGTCGCCGGCGTCTTCATCCTCCGAATCGTCGCGGTGGCCGCCCCCCGCGGGGGTTCGCTGGACCGGATCGTCCGAGCAACCGATCAATACGCCTACAAGAACCAGCGCGAGCAAACGCATGACAAACCTCTCAAGAAGGCAAGGAGCAAGTGACTAAGTCCTGATAGAACAGGACCATGTCACAGAGGCTCATGCAGCTCGCGCCGTTAGCTGCGCAGGGTGCGCCAACGGAACAGTCTCACATGCGCTGAGTCGGCTCACTTCCCGACGCGAGTGCGGCCGCATTGCGTGCTGCGTTGAACAGCAATTGCTCCGCAAGACCGTCGGCCAACAGGGTTTCGATGCGCGATCCCAGAAAGGGCACGGGTACCTTTGCAGTGACTTCGAACGTGGACTCGTAGCGGCAGCCCGCGGAGCTCGGTTCGAGGAAACTGCGACCACTCGCTCTACCAGGCATGCCTTGTACTTCGACGGCAAACTCGGCGACCCATCGCTTGCCCTGCCTACGCCAGTAGGTTTTTTCGGTGGCCCAATGCGTCGGCTCGACCCACCCCTTGACGAAGTGAGGCAGGTCAATGGTGCGCTGACGCGCGATGGTCAGCCGGAACCCACCATCCACCTCATCGAGCTGGATGTCGATCTCGCGGTCGCCAGCAGCTGCACTGCGATCACGCAAGAAGCCCGGATCCAGAACTAGCGCCGCGACGCGATCGGGGTCCGCGGCGTACTCAAAGGAAATGCGACGTGAGACGGTCATGGGGCGGTCGTCCCACGGACTCACGTCACCGGCATTGACCGCCAGACACCCAATCTGGTGACCTGATAACAGCCTTGGGCGTGAGGCGTTGCACCCTCTGCATCAGAAGCGACTCAAGAGATAGCCGCTCGCCCCGGGCAGCTTTCCGTCGATCGCAATCGTGGCGACACCAGGCGGCACCAGGTCCGCCGGCACGTACGTGATTGCCCCTGGTAGCGAGGCGACCACCCGCGCCGCTAGGTCCTCGGTCGGCAATGTGCGAGGCGGTTCCTGGCCGGTGCGAATGCGGCGGTCGACCCAGAATCGGCCCGCTTCGTCGGGGTCGCGACCCAGCACGATGCGGTCGAAGCGCTCGCGCAGAGGCGAGCCGGCAGGTTGATTGATCGGGATGAAGTACCTCCCGCGCGCGTACTGCGTGGAGTTTCCCTCGAAGATACTGCGGAGCTCCGACAAGCTGAGGCCACGCACCGCCTCGCCTTTGGCGACGATCACGACCAGCGGCGGCGGATGCTCGCCTTGCGCAGAGCCCGACCGAGGCCCGGGGGCCGCTCCGAGGAGCGCGAGGCTGAGCACGAATGCGATAGCTAACCTGCTTCCCATGTTCGCCTCAGAATGCCAACGCTACCTGCGCCTGCAGGACGCGGAAGGTCCCTGGTCCGGTGCCCCGGACAGTCGTTGCGTTCAGGTAGCTGGCTTTGATCGCGAGCTCGTCGAGCGGCCTCAGATTGAGACCGCCCTCGATGGTCACGACCCCAAGCTCGCCGGCAGGCCCTGGACTTTGGTTGTACTCGGTGAGCACGAAGGGCATGGTCCCTAACCAATGGAACCGATAGCCCCCGAGGAAGTAGCCCCCATAGTCCCAACTATCGTCCATGGGTGGTGGGGACATGGCACCGCCCGGCGGCGCCATGGGTCGCCCCTTATCGGTGTACTTGCGGCGTGAACCAAGCAGCTCGGTCTGCAGGTGCCAGCCGCGAAACTTCCACACCAGGTCCCCAGCCCAGCTGCCGAGGTGGAATTGGGAGCTGATCCGCTCGACGGCTGCCGGGAAGAGCCCATTCGAGGCAGGCTCGTAGATGCTGTCCGTGCTGAGTCCGTAGTATCCCGAAAGGCCGACGCGCAGCTCACCTCGAGCTCGCCTCCCCCACCATAGCCGCCCACCCACGGCCTTGTTCTCGTCGAGATCGCCATACTCGGAGATCGGCCCCGTTCCGTTGGAGAGAGTAAAATGATACCCAAGCTCGCTGCCCCCGGGAGTCTGCCAACGGCCCAACAGCTCGAGCCCAGTTTGGCGCTCGGGAAAGGAAAGCATGGTCACGAAGGGGCGCTGGACGGGTATGACGACAGGTGAGCCATGGTCGACATTCCAAATGCCGAAGGGCGTGAGGTACTGCCCCAGACGCAAGGTCAACAGCGGGAAGATGTCCCAGTCGATGTAGATTCGCTCGATGACCACGCCTCCCCAGCGCAGGTCGCGCCCGAGCTGGTTGTAGTCTTGCACTGAGGTGCTTACACGCGTGCGGCCCAAGGGGTCCTGCGCCAGCGTTCCATTGGGGAGGTAGGTAAAGCGCACCTCGCCCAGCATCCGCAACGTGCGACTCAGCTCCTTCGCCAGGTACACGTTGAAGTTGCCGATGTAGAAGCTCGAATGGCCACCGTTGGACAGCAGCAGCCGTAGCGGACTCGACTGGGGAACGGCCAAATACGAGAAAGTGAAGTCCGTGAAGCCGCTGAGCTCAGGCGGACGCCGCAGGGGATTCTGCGTACGCGGAAACCCAAGTAGAGCGAGCTCTTCGGGTGACAACTGCTCCGACGTGGGGGAAGCGACCTTCGCGCCAGCGTCGGTGGGCTCCTGCGCCTCTGCTAACGCGCAACCCGGCGCGCAAAGAGCCGACAAGAGCAGCCACCGCAGGCCTCCCTTGCACTGCCCCCTCGAGCGGGTAAGGCGCATTCGTGGAGGCCGACGGTAAGGTCATCGTGCGCCGGTGGCAACACCTGTTTGTTCCACCAAGCCGCGCCGTCGCTTGCTTGGCCCTGTTTGGTGCTGAGCCGCTCGCTCTTCGAAGGGCTCCTGAACGAGAACGCTCTCTTGCGCGCGTCACCGCACCTGTCGTCGCGGGGGGCAACCATGCCAGTGCGGATTCCAAGTTCCTTACGCAGGCGATCCGACCGATCGATGCGGTAGCTTTTTCGGACGGAGGGGCAAGATGCAGGCTGCGGCCACGATTCATCACACGAGTGCGACGCATAGCCCCGCGAGCAGGGATGAAAGATTCGACACGACCGAGCCTACCGACCGCGATGCGCCGCGCGTGCCGACCATCCTGCTCGCCGACGACGACCCCTCCGTGGTGGAGGCCCTACGCGAAGACTTGGAGTCCATGCACTATGGGATCCGAGTAGCCTATAGCGGACGCGAATGCTTGGCCGAGCTGGGAGCGGGCGGCATCGATCTGGTGCTGCTCGACTTGATGATGCCAGAAGTCTCCGGGTTCCAAGTCCTGCAGTCGCTCTCGGCCAGCACGCCCTTGCGCAACCTACCCGTCGTGGTGTTGTCCGCACGCGGCAACGATGCCGCCCGTGCCTTGAAGGCGGGCGCCGTGGATTACGTGACGAAGCCGTGGGAACCCGAGGAGCTGCTCATGCGCGTGGGGACGCACCTCAGGCTGCGCGAGCGCGAGCAGGAGCTCGCCTTGGCCGTCACACGCCTCGACCAGCGCAAGCGCGAACTGGAGAATGAAATCGTAGAGCGCAAGCGTGCCGAGGCACGACTGGCCATGGCGAGTCGCATGTCCTCGGTCGGAGTCGTCGCCGCCGGCGTCGCCCACGAGATCAACAATCCCTTGACCTACCTAATAGGGAACTTGGATCTCGCGCACGAGCAGCTGAATCTCCCTGCCATTCAGAAGCTCCAGATGGGTTCCGCTCCGGTTCTTCGGATGGTGGACCAAGCGCGCGAAGGCGCGGAACGGGTTCGCCTGATCGTCCGGGACCTCAAGGCTTTTTCACGGCCCGATTCGGAAGAGCTGGAGTCCGTCAATGTCGTGGAGGTACTGGAGTCAGTGCTGCGCTTTGCCGGTCACGAGATCAAGCACCGGGCCAAGATCGAGTGGGACAGGCGGCCGACCCCCCGCGTGGTCGGAAACGCTTCGCGCCTGAGCCAAGTTCTCCTGAACATCGTGGCCAACGCTGCCCAGGCGATGGAACACGGTTCGCCAGACCGCGACGTGCTACGGGTGGAGACCTGCCTCGTTTCGATGGATTCCCAGCCAGCCGTCGAAGCGGACGTGTCCGCCCGCGCGCAGTGTTCTGACGACATGCTCGAGATCCGACTGCGAGACTCGGGCTCGGGCATGGATGCCTACACCGCTGCCCATGCATTCGACCTGTTCTATACCACCAAGACCAAGGGCACCGGCACGGGTCTCGGGCTGGCGCTGTGCCGCAAGATCGTCGAAGGATTTGGTGGACGCATCGCGCTCCGGAGCGAGCGCGGCAAGGGAACGGAAGTGACCGTGACTCTGCGCGTGAGCCATGAACGGGACGTCGCCCCGGGAGCTACTCGTGCGGCGCCTGCGGCACCCACCTCGGAGATGCAAAAGGGGCACCTGCTGGTCATCGACGACGAGCCCGAGATCGGCGCTTTGATCATGACCTTTCTTGCCCGCCACTACCACGTGCAAGTCGTCCATGAATCGACGGCGGCACTCAGTCTCCTCCGCTCCGGCCACCACTTCGATCTCGTGCTCTGCGATCTGATGATGACAGGCGTCAATGGCATCGATCTCTATGAGACCGTGCGACGGGAGCTCGTTGGTGGAGGCCCACCATTCGTGTTCATGACGGGAGGTCCATGCACCCAGCGAGCCGCTGCTTTCGTCAAACAGCACAAGAGCCGGGTGCTGGAGAAGCCCTTCTCACCGACTCGGCTCACGGAGACACTCGAAGCCGCGAGGAGTCACTGAGTGCACCTGCGCCGCCGCAAGCCTGGTGCCCAGGATGGCCAAGCGCTCTCACCACAAGTCCGGGGGGTGATCGCCACTGGCGTGCAGATTCGCCTGGCGATCGCCGCGATCACGATGAGCCTCGTGCTGATCTTGTCGGTGATGACCGTGTTCTCCATCGATCGGGTCTTCAACTGGTTGACGCCAATCGCCGAGCAGGACCTACGTTGGAAGGCCGAGCGTGGACTGGTCGAGCTCCGTCGAGGTGCCGAAGTTGGGCTACTGCTGCGCGACCAGGGCCTATTGCGTGCAGCGGTGCACTCCTACGCCCTCGATCCAGACGTCGAGGCCATCGCGGTCGAGGACCGCGCTGGCATCCAGGTTTACCGGCATGCGAAGCGTCCCTTCTCCTCCGATGCACTGTTCGCGGGGTCCTCGAACATCGTACACAGCGAGCCGGGCCGCTTGCGCTCGTGGTCGCCGATCGCGATCGAAGGGAGGACGATCGGCCGATTGGGGCTCGCCATCTCGACGAACCGAGTGTCTGCAGGTGCCACGTTGCGTAGCCGGGTGATTTGGTCTGCGCTCGGTGTAGGCATGCTCGCGGCATTGCTTTCATTCGTGACCGTGCGGAGCTACGTCGCGCCCCTCCTAAACGTAACCCGGAAAGCCTTCGTGGACCTCGAGCAGCGCACGAGTGAGGCGCTGGCAGCTGACCGAGCCAAGAGTCGATTCCTCGCCAACGTGAGTCACGAGCTTCGCACCCCTCTGAATGGCGTGCTCGGGATGACCCGCCTCCTCCTGCAGGGTGAGCTATCAAGCGGCCAGCGCCGACGAGGCGAGATCATCCTTCAGGCCTCGGAGAACTTGCTCGTGCTCATCAACGACCTGTTGGATGCCACGGTCGCCGAGGCAGGCCATCTGCGCCTTTCGCCCGCCCCTTGCGAGCTGCGACGCCGCGTGCAGGAACGGGCCGAATTGCTGGCGACCGGCGCGCGAAGCAACGCGCTCGACATTGCTTGCAACATCGCCGACGAGGTCCCCTCCGTGGTGGTCATGGATGGCGAGCGCTTCGAGCAGGTCCTGAACAATGTGCTCGGAAACGCCATCAAGTTCACCACGCGAGGTGATGTCGAAGTATCGCTGCGACTCGTCGACCCGGCGGTACCAGGACCTCAGCCCCGCCTCCACGTAGAGGTGAGCGACATGGGTCCAGGCATCGCGGAAGCAGATCAACCGAAGTTGTTTCGAGCTTTCTCCCAACTCGACACGTCTGCTTCGCGACGGCACGAGGGAACCGGGCTCGGGCTCGCCATTTCAAGGCATCTATTGGAGTGCATGGGCGGTGAGATTGGCCTGCGCAGCGAGCCCGGGAAGGGAGCGTGCTTCTGGTTCGCGCTCCCCTGCGAGGTCTTGACTCCCGCGCCACCACCGCTGCACGGCCCTCACAGGCTTCGGGTGCTGGTCGCCGACGAAAGTGCGATGTACCGCCGCCTCGTTGGCGCCTGGTGCTCGAATTGGGGAATGGACGTGCAGATCGTGGAGGCTGCGACCGACATTCTGCCTCTCCTTCATTCATCTCGAGCCGGTGGCAATCCTGTCTCCGTGTTGATCATTGACGCCCGCATGGTGCGTGCGCAAGGCCCGGCGCTGCTGCAGTCCCTGGCGACCTCTCTTGCTCAGAGCTTGCATGTAATCTGCCTCGCGTCGCCGCTCGATGACGTACCCAAGCTGCCGGATGCGTTGAGTGCCAGAGTGCTGATGAAGCCCGTGCGCCCGGAAGCCCTGTTTGCCTTGGTCACGGGCCAGGCAACCGAGCGTGTTGGCCCCCCGCCTCGGTCTCCAAGCGCAGCCCCAAAGGGCGGCAGGGTTCTGGTAGTCGACGACCACGACGTCAGCCGAGAGGTCGCTGCAGAGGTGGTGCGTGGCCTGGGCTACACGTGCGATACCGCCGAAAGCGGCAAGCAAGCCCTCGAAGCCGTGGCTCGGCTAACCTATGACATGGTCTTGATGGACTGCCAGATGCCGGAGATGACCGGCTACGAAGCGACTCGCGCGATCCGCAGGTTGCCGCAATCCGAGACAGCCTCCATCCCGATTTTGGCCCTCACGGCCCACGCGCTCCCCGAAGAGGAAACCCGGGTGCGTAAGGCGGGGATGAACGGACTGCTCACCAAACCCCTGTCACCGGAACGCCTAGAAGACGCTTTGAAGCGGCATGTGACACCCCCCCCAGCGACCCGCGAGGTTCCTTCCCCACGGCCACGGCGCTCGGCCCGCGTGCTCGAGCTGTTTTTGCGCCCAGTTCCGGATCAGCTCCAGCGGCTCCACGTCGCCATCGAGCGTGGCGCGCTGTCGGATGCAGCCCAGGAGGCGCACCGCCTGAAAGGCGGCTCCGCGAATGTCGGGGCGATGGAATTCTCGGCTCTTGCGGCCACCCTGGAGGACGCCTGCAACCGCGGCAGCGCCGACGACGCAGACGCATTCGCGCAACACCTCGACCGCGCGTTCCCTGCACTGAAAGCCCAGATCGAGCAGGAGATCGCGGACCGCGCCTAAATTCGTGAGCGGTAGGCGACTCATCATTAGGCATGTTGCTGGTCATGAGTCGGAAAGGAAAGGCTCACTCGGGTCCCCTGCCCCAACGCACTTTCGACCGACAGCGTCCCTTCGTGTGCCTCCACGATTCGCTTGGCCATCGACAGCCCGAGACCCAAGCCGCCGCTGCGCCGGCTTCGACTCCTGTCGGTGCGGAAGAAAGGGGTCGCCAGGTACGGGAGGTCTGCGGCGGCGATCCCGATTCCTCGGTCTTGCACGGCGATCGTGAGGAGTGCATCCGAGTGACGCGCAGTGAGCTCCACCGCTGAGTCCGAGTCGGAATAGGCATGCGCATTTTCGAGCAGGTTCTCCAATACCCGTCGCAAGAGCATGGCGTTGCCCGTCATGACTGGCAGCTCTGGCTCGCAATGGAACTCCAGCGTGCGCTCGGGATGCGATGCTCGGAATCTGCTGGCTGCCTTTGCGAGTAGCTGTTCCATCTCGATCTGCTCGCCGCGGAAGCGGACCAACCCTTCTCCTGCCTTTCCGAGTGCGAGATCGAGCCGTGCAGTATGGAGGACATCAGTCACGAGTTGCTCGAGTTCCCCGAGATCCTCCGCGATCGCGGAGAGCGACTCCCGCGCCATGCTCGCGTCTCCCTCGTCTGCGAGATCGAGCGCCACCCGAATACGGGCCATGGGCGTGCGCAGTTCGTGGGAGACATTGGCGATGAGCTCCTGTTGCGCGCGGAGCAGCTTGGCCACGCGCTCGGCCATTTCGTCGAAGGTGTTGGCGAGTTCGCCGAACTCGTCGTTGCGACGTAGCCCTACCCTGACGTTCAGGTCACCCGCGCCGAGCTTGCGCGCGGCCAGCGCCAACGCCGCAAGGGGCGCCGCGAACGAGCGCGCCAGGATGATCGAGGCAACCGCGGTCGCGATCATGGACCCGCCGAAAGCCCAAAGAAAAGCGCTTTGGAGCGGCGGGGGTGGATTGGGAAGGTAAAGCGCGTAGCCATCAACTTGCCCTTGCGTGCCGAGGGGAACCGCCACCCGCGGTGGTACGCCATCCTCGAGGTACGATGACTGCACGCGAAGCTTGGCCAACTGTGTCGGAGCCAGGGGCGCGAGAGGCGGCTGCACATTGGAGGTGATCAAGCGCCCCTCGAAGTCGTAGACACTGACCGCCCCTCCGAGGACGCCCTTCACCCTCGCGAGCTCCCTTCCGAGCGCGTCGGGTTCGTGTAGGCGCTCCGAGATTCCCTGCACCGCGAAGAGCGCCTCACGACTGACGATGCCGCGCGCGTGCGGGTGGACGGACTGGGAGAACGCCAAGATCAAACAGCCGAGGATCGCCACAAGCAGCGCGAGACTAAGCCCGTAGATCCGAAAGGTCAGGCGACTCAGCCGCGGCACCATGGCTCTATCCTTCGTCGAACTGGGAGTCGCCCGCCAACATGTAGCCCGATCCTCTCACGGTCTTCAGCAGCCGCGGACGCCGCGAGTCATCGCCGAGCTTCTGGCGCAGGCGTGAGATCTGCACGTCGATGGAGCGATCGAAGGCGTCCTCTGCGTCTCCCTTCGCAAGGTAGAGCAGTCGCTCACGCCCCAGCACACGGCCTGCATGTTCGGCGAGTGCACGCAGCAGTGCGAACTCGTATGCAGTAAGGGCTAACGGACGGCCATCGAGGCTGGCACGAAGCGCCTGTGGGTCGATCAAGAGCCCACCGACACGCAGCACTTCATTGGCTGGTCCGGCCTTACCCCGAGCACGCCGCACGTGGGCCCGTATGCGCGCGACGAGCTCACGTGACGAGAACGGCTTGGCGACGTAGTCGTCTGCGCCGAGCTCCAGCCCCATCACACGGTCCGCCTCTTCGTCGCGGGCCGTCAGAATCACGATGGGAACATCCGTGCGTGCGCGCAGCTCCTTGCACACCGAAAGACCGTCGAGACTCGGCAGCGAGAGGTCGAGCAACACGACATCGGGACGCTCTCGGAGCGCCTCCTTCAAGCCCTGCTTGCCGTCGGGGACCCAGGTGACCTGAACCCCATGGCTCTCCAGGTAACGTGAAGTGAGCTGCGCTAAGCGCTCGTCGTCCTCGATGAACAGCACTCTCATGACCAACCCTTCGAATAGTCCGCAGCTAGAGCCTGCACCTCCACAGAAGCAGCGCTCGTCTCACCATCGACGGCAGTGATCGACGTTACTAGCCGGATTCGCTGCAGCTTCTTCATGTTGCCCAACTGTGTCGAAATGTGAACTCGCGAAGATCCGCCTCCCGAGCTCTATACCATTTCTGAGCATGCTGAATCAGGGGAGAGTCGACCAGGCGGGCCGCGTACTGGTGATCGACGACGACGAGATCGCGCTCGAGAGCATCCGCGATGTGCTCGCAGAAGCAGGCTTCCAGGTGCATTGCCTGACGTCTCCAATCGGAGCCACACAGGTGATCGTGAGCCACGGGATCGACGCGGTGGTGGTGGACCTGAACATGCCCGTCCTACGCGGAGACCGCTTCATTTCCCTGCTGCGAAGCTGGGAACGCATCCGCGACCTGCCCACGATCCTGCTTTCAGGAGCGTCCACCGAAACGTTGGAGAAGCTGGCCCAGCAGATGCCCGGCGTGCAAACGGTGACCAAGGAGAGCATGCGGCGTCTGCTGCCCCTGGCACTGCGACGAAGCATGGCCCGGGAGAGGGCGCATCCGACGTCGCTGCGCCGCGCAACGGATCTGAGCTCCGTGGAGAAGGGTGCGCTCGCGAGCGCTGCGCAAGCCAGCCTGAAAGTTCTGCTCGAAGGAGCCGCCGGACGCGAGATCCAGTGGGAGTCGTTGCTCCATACGCTGAAACTCCTGCGAGACCACGCGCAGCAGGTGGGGACGGCGCAGCTGGTCAAGCTGACCGCCAAGCTCGTTGAGGTCGGCGAACGCTGTGCCGATCGCCGGAACTTGGTGCCTGACGCACGTCTCGCGCTGCGCGGCGCCCTCGACTTCCTCACCTGCTTGGAGGGCTCGAACGCCGGACCCCGGCTGCCCCAGATGGCGGCCGTGCATCTCTCACGCCTCGAGCGCGTCCTGGAGGACCTTTCCAAGTGACTGATACGAAGTCGACCTTGCCGGCAGGCTCTGCGGACCTGAAACACGACGCGCTTCTCCTCGAGGCCGAGCAAACGGCTCTCCTGGGAAGGCGCATCAAGCTTGGCTTCATGTGCTTTTCGAGCGGCCTCTTGCTCGCACTCTCCGGGATGATTTTCCTGATCGTCACCCAGATATTCGACTCGCTGACACCCGCCGTACAGCGCGACCTCGAGTGGAAGGCTTCTCGCGGCGCCCTCGCGCTGAGCCGCGAAATCGAGTACGGCGCCCTCACTGAAGACGCAAAGGCGCTCGCCTCTCAGGTGGCTCACTACGCCAGTGATCCCGATGTGAACGCCATCGTCGTGGTGAGCGCAACCGGAAAGCCGCTGTACGAGCGCGGCGCGACGCCCCTCACCCGGGCGGAGTTGTTCCGAGGCAAGCCCGGGGCCATCGAGCAGTCAGGCCATGCCTACTTCTCGCACGGGGATGCCGTGATCGAGGGAGTACTCGTCGGACGGGTGGCAATCGTCGTCTCGACCGAGCGCCTGCGTGCAGGAGACCGTCTGCGCAACACCGTGCTGCTCTCGGGCGCGACCGGCTGCCTCGTCGCCCTTGCCCTTGCTCTCGCCTTCGTGAGTCTGTACGTGAGCCCGTTGCTCGAGATTGTCCGCGGTGCCTTCGCCCGGCTCGCCGAGACCACGGCGCAGGCACTCGAGGCGACCCGGCTCAAGAGCGAGTTTCTGGCGAACATGAGCCACGAGATCCGCACGCCGATGAATGGTGTGCTGGCGATGACCGACATGCTGTTGCGCACCCAGCTCGACGCGAGACAGGCCCGCTTTGCGGACGTGGTGCGAGCCTCCGCCCGCAGCCTGCTGACGATCATCAACGACATCCTGGACTTCTCCAAGATCGAAGCTGGCAAGTACGAACTCTCACCGAGCGACTTTGACCTACGAATCCAGGTTCAGGAGACGATGGAGCTGTTGGCTCCGCGCGCCCGGGAGAAGCAGCTCGAGTTTGCCTATCGCATCGCCCCCGACGTTCCGCGTCTGGTGCGGACGGATCCCGACCGCTTCAAACAAGTGCTGACCAACCTGCTCGGCAACGCGATCAAGTTCACCGAGAAGGGCGAGATCGTGCTGACAATCAGCGCCGCGCGACAGGAGGGATCCCAGCTCACGCTGCGCTGCTCCGTGCGCGATACAGGCCCCGGAGTCAGCCCGCAGAACCTCCTGCGCCTGTTCAGCTCCTTCTCCCAAGTCGACGGCTCGAGCACGCGACGCTATGGCGGGACCGGCCTCGGGCTCGTCATCTCCAGAAAGCTAGCGGAGCTCATGGGTGGCACCGTCACCGTCGACAGCAAGCTGGGTGAGGGAAGCACCTTCGTCTTCAGCGCGCAAGCTGTGGAGGTCTCGAAGCCAGAGGTCCACCCCGCGAGCGCCCAAGCCGGCAAGCGAGTACTGATCGTGGACGACAGCGCGTTGGTGCGTGGTCTACTCGAAGAGCAGCTAGTGTACTGGGGGATGCGCTGTGTCAGCGTGGACAGCGCCGCTGACGCCATGCTGTGTATCGAGCGCGCCCTGATGGAAGGTACGCCCTTCGACGCGGTGCTGCTGGACGCCGAACTGCCAGCACAAGAAGGGCTCGAACTCGCTCGCGCTGTCGTCACGAGCCCAATGACTCTACCGCTCGTCTTGATGACCACGGAGAGCGATTCGAACCGCCCTCCAGCGCTGCAAAGGCTGCCCACCCTCGCCAAGCCGCTGCGGGAGTCGGACCTTTTCGATCGCCTGATGGACGCGTTTCACCTCCCCCGCGGCCAGGCGCAGGGCGCGGCGATGCAGGTCGGACAACGCCGCAAACAGCTGTGCGGACGGGTGCTCGCAGTAGATGACAACGAGATCAATCAGGCCGTGGCGGAGGAGCTGCTTGCCGAACTCGGACTCGAGGCGGACGTAGTGAGCAATGGGCTCGAGGCGTTTCACGCCGTGCAAAAGCACCGCTACGGGGTCGTCTTGATGGACTGTCAGATGCCCGTCATGGACGGCTATGCCGCTGCACGCGCCATTCGCGGGTGGGAAGCGGAACACCAGGCACCACGAACGCCCATCGTTGCACTGACAGCCCACGCTCTGTCGGGAGAGCGCGAGAAGGTGTTGGCGGCCGGCATGGACGATTACCTGACGAAGCCCATCCCGGTGCGCTCGTTGGAAGCAACGCTGACGCGGTTCTTGTCGGGCGTACCAGCACCGGTCGCACCGCTGAAGGAAGACATCAGCGCACAGGATGAACGGCGTGTGCCGCTCGTTGCCCGACCTGAGAACGACGCGACCAGTGAGCTGCTGGCGCCGGACGCGCCGCGCTCCACACGCGTCATCGAGCTCTTTCTGACACGCGTTCCAGACCAAATTGCGGACCTCTCGCATGCCGTCGCGAGCACCGACGCGGGACGGGTCCGGTCGGTCGCCCACAAGCTCAAGGGCAGCTGCACGAGCGTGGGCGCCGCGCCCATGGCGATGCTGTGCGAGCAGATGGATCACGACGCATCGTCAGGCGATCTGAGTCGCGCGAGTGAGCGCGCAAGCAAGCTCACGACCTTGTTCTCCGAGACGGCCCGTCTACTCGAGCAGGAGATGCAGCGGAGTAAAAGCGCGTCTGCCTGATGAAGGCTCGCGAAGGGTACTTGGACGAAAGTTTTGCTCAGGTCACGGATACCTGAGCTGAAGTGGGGAGGGACAACGTGATGATGTGGTGGGCGCGACCCCTGGCTGGGGTCGTTTGGGTTGGGTGCGCTTGCGCGTGCCTCTACGACGCAGACAACCGTTGCGGATCGCACCAGGTGTTGATCGACGACAGTTGCGTGTGTGAAACCGGCTACGCGCTGGAGGGCAACGCCTGCGAGATGCAGCCTCGAGCGGGCGTCGGAAACGACGCGGGAACAGGGGGCGACGATATAGCGTCGCGCTATACGGGCCAGAAGGAGCCCTGCGCTGCCGACGCTGACTGTGCAGACTTCGACGCCACCTTCTGCGACACGCGGAACAACTACTGTGTGGTGCCAGACTGCATGGACGGGAGCTGCGACCAGGGCTGGACGTGCACGGACCTGTCCGAGTTCATGCCGGGCTTGCCCAAGGTTTGCACCTTCGACGCGGACCGGCCGTCATGACGCGGAATCCGCGCACATGGACGACTGTTCGGCGAGTCGGATGCGCTCTCATGTGCCTCGGGTTGGCGGCGGCCGAAGCGCCAGCGTCGGCACAGGACGTTCGAGCGTCGCAAGCACCGGAGCCCCCGCCTGCAGGGGTGACCAGCGAGGACCAAGCAGCGCTCGACACGCTGCTCGACGACGACTCGAGCGCTGAGAGTGAGCGTCCGAACCTTTCGCTCTACGGCTTCGCGGACGCCTCGGTCGAACGGATGTACTCGACCGGCAAGGGACCGAGCCTCGCAGAGTCGCCCGTCTTCACTGTGGGCAACGTCAACGTGTACCTGGCCAGCAACCTCACGCACGGTTTCTCGAGCCTGATCGAGGTTCGCTTCTCGTACTTGCCCAACGGGACGGCCGGAGCGTCTGGCAGCTACGAGACGACCAGCGCTGCGGACTCGGCCAACTTCGGGCGCACGGAGCAGTGGGGAGGCATCGTCTTGCAGCGCGTGCACCTCGACTACAGCTTTCGCGGTTGGCTCAACGTGCGCGTCGGTCAGTTCCTGACGCCTTATGGGATTTGGAACGTGGACCACGGCAGCCCCACCATCATCGGCACCAACAAGCCCTACGTGGTCGGCGATGGCCTCTTCCCGCAACGTCAAACGGGCCTGGAGGTGTTTGGCTCCCGGCTATTCGGCGCTACGACCCTGGGCTATCACGTCACGGTCTCCAACGGCCGCAGCGACGTCCTGAACTCCGATTTCGACAAGAACAAAGCCTTGGGTGGGCGCCTGTTCTTGGCGAGCGATGCGATCGGCGCGTTCAAGCTTGGTGTCTCGGCATATGGGGGTCGCGCCACCATGCAGCCCTACTCAGGGCTCGACACCACGTCGACACCTCCCTTGCCGGCCAAGCTCTCGGACAATCAGTACGACGAGCTAGCATTGGCAGGAGACCTTCAGTGGGATCTCGGGAACCTGCATCTGCAGGGGGAAGGCATCCTGCGTCAGGTTCGCTATCTCGAGGCAGGCCGCAAGACACAGACGGACTTCACCGGGGCACTCACGGGTCTCGTGCCCGACAACCTGCGCTGGGGTTGGTACGGCCTCGCGGGATATCGTCTACCGTGGCTCGCCGCGATGCCCTTCGTCTTGGTGGAGCAAAATTGCGGAATCGCCGGCAGCAGTCCGACTGGCGCGTTCTTCGATCCTGCAGGCCGCATTCTCACGCTCACGGGCGGACTCAACGTGCGGCCGGTACCGAGCGTGGTGTTGAAAGTGCAAGCGACCTGGATCAAGCCCCCGGCCGACGGGCCAGGGGCCGGCTCCCTAACGGCCGTTTCCGGCCAGGCAGCGTGGGCATTCTAATGCGATTTTTTTTCCACATCCTCAAGGCAACCATGCTCGGCCTCGTGGTCATCACGCTGGTGACCGATGGCTCCCTCGCGCTCGCATCGGCCCAGCCGACAGTGAGTGGACCGACGCCCCTGGTCGTGATCGTATCCGCTCGTTCGGGCATCCACGATCTACCTAAAGCTCTGCTGAAGCGCATTTTCCTGGGCGAAGCCTCCGAGTACCAAGGCACACGCTTCGTTCCTCTCAACTACGTCGTGAGTGACCCGGTCCGTCGCGCATTCGACGAGATGCTGCTGGGTTTTGCCGGCGATGCGGCTGGTCGGTACTGGGTCGACCGCCGCATACGCGGACAGGGGCTCCCCCCACGGATCGCCCCGTCGAGTGCCGTCGTGCGCGTCGCCGTGGCCAAGCTCCCCGGAGCCATCGGCTACGTGCGTCCCGCGGACCTGGATGCGTCCGTGCGCGCGGTGACCGTGGATGGCTTGCCATACACGGCGGCAGACTACGCGCTGCGGGCCTCGCGCTAGGCAAACCGCGCGGTCAAGGCTGTCAACGAAAGAAGGTCGGGCGGACACGATGGCGGACGCTCAACGCGAGCACACATCGCTACTATTCAGCTGGCTACCTCGCGCGCTCACGAAGCCTCAGGAGCCGCCGACCTTACGGAACCCGCTGCTGGAGAGTCGTATGTTCGTGTCGACGCTGGTCGTGAAGGGGATCGCGACCGAACTTCAACGGCATGGTCACGACACCTCGGCCTGGCTGCGTCGTGCAAAGCTCGAGCCCCCTGACTCGCCTGGCGCGCCGACCCATATAGACGTCCGCGCGTGCGCCGACCTCGCCGAGGAGGCCGCGCGTGCTCTCGATGATCCCGCTCTCGGTCTGACCATCGCGTCGCGAGAGCACGCGTTCACCTTTCATTTGCTCGGCTACATGCTGCTGTCGTCTCGCAATCTTCTCGAGGCATTCAGGCTGTGCCAGAAATACTCCTGCCTCGTCATGGACAATCTGCGGTTCGAGGTGGTGGATCTCGGTGCGCGCACTCATCTTCGTTTCGAGGTGCTCGCGGCCGGCGACTCCGCGTTCGCTCATTTTTGCGAAGATCTCACGGTCGCGCTCGTCTATCGCTTGATCATGCACCAGGTCCCAGGCGCACCAGCGCCAGAGGTATGGTTGAGCCGCCCACGGCCCGATCGAACTGCGCGCTATCACGAGCTCTTCTCGGGCCGGGTGCGCTTCGGAGCAAGTCGCTGCGAGGTCCTCGTCGCGCGGGACCTTCTGGAAATCCGGCAGTCCCACGGTGACCCGCACGTTCTCGAGTGGCTGAAGAAAGCTGCCGACGCGGCTCTTCTACGGGACCGTTCGGCCGTGTCCACCATGACCGAGCGGGTGCGAATGGTGCTTGCGAAGGAACCTGACGGCCGCACGCCGCTTGCCCACGAGAATCGCTGCCCAGCTGGGTGTCGGCGCGCGCGGGCTCCGGAGGCACCTTCGCGACGAAGGGAGCAGCGTTCGAGCTCTTCTCGATGAACATCGCATGCGAGCCGCCCGCGCCATCCTTGCGATGCCCAATACGACCGTGAAGGAGACCGCCGAGCGCCTCGGCTACTCGGAGCCGAGCGCCTTCCACCGTGCATTCAAGCGGTGGACCGGCTCGACCCCCCACGACTTCTTGATTGCGCAGCGCGGGCATGGCGCCCCCCGTCCCCTGGAGCCCGGGCGTCCGAGCCCACTGCTCTAGGCCAGGCGGCATCTCGCGAAGGAACACTGTTCAGGCGCCTGTCACGAGTCCGTGCGCCCAGTGTCATTCCATCAAACGAGAGTAGCGGGCAATGTCCCCGTACCTGCTCCGGCACCACGCTCCAAGGAGTCTCGGATGCATAGCCACGTGCGTTGGGCGCCTCCGGTTGCGCTCTCTCTCTCCGTTCTGATCACCCAAGCTTCCCTTTCAAGCTGCGTGGATGACAAGCTTCCCCCGTCCAGCTGCGGCAGCTCCACAGCATGTGCCGCCACCGAGCAGTCCTCAAAGAAGCTGCCCTGCGACGTCCAGACATTGCTGACCGATCGCTGCGGCGAGTGCCATGGCACCCGCAACGAGCATCCCGCTCCCATGAAGCTGGTGAGCTGGGATGACCTGCATGCGGACGCGCCGACCCTCGACGCAAAAGTCTACGATGCTGTGCTCACGCGCGTGACCAGTAAGCAGAAGCCGATGCCACCCATGCCCTACGAGGCGCTCACTGAAAGCGAGGTCGCCACTCTGAAGCAGTGGGTAGAAGAGGGGGCGCCTGCGCGCAAATCCGGCCTATCTTGCACGGGCGACGATGACGATCGAAATCATGGAGATGGAGATGGTGACGGCGACGATGTGGATGCTACCGGCGATGGTGATGTCAGCCCTGGCGACGGCGGCACTGATCCTGGCGACCATCCCCCTCCAAGCTACGAGGCCACGGATCGGAGTGGTGGGCCGGACGACTGCGATACCTACTACGAGCTACGCGCGCACGGGAAGCAGGTGGACTACGACAACACGCCGTTCAAGGTGAACGCCAACCTGGGCAACGACGGAAATCAATATCACTGCTTCTACTTCAAGGCCCCCTACAGCCAGGGCGACGATGGTCTTTGGTTCAAACCATTGATCGACAAGAGCAAGATTCTCCACCATTGGCTCCTGTATGGAACCGATTCGCTGCCATATCCATCTGGCTCTTCCGCGCCCTGCAGCGCGGCAGAGCCGGGTGCCTACCTGCTGGCCGGCTGGGCGCCGGGGGCTGCTGAAACGACCATGCCGGAGGGCGTCGGCATGCAGATGCCGGGCGGCATCGGCGGGTTGATCCTCGAAGTCCACTACTACAATCCTGGTGCGGAATCCTTCGAGGACCGCAGCGGCGTAAAGTTCTGCACTGCCCCCGAGAAAGCACGCGAGCACGAGGCAGCCGTTCACTTCACGGGGGGTGAAGGCATCTGTTTGCCGCCGCAAACGACCCACGACGTGGTCGGAATTTGCGAGCCTCCCGACAACGTCGGCGACATTCACATCATCAACATCTGGCCGCACATGCACAAGCTTGGGATTCGCATGGAGGTGAACCTGTACCGCGCAAACGGTGCGAAGGAAGTCTTGCACGACAAGCCGTTCAACTTCGACAACCAGATCGGCTATCCGAAGGATGTCGTCCTCAAGCCCGGGGATCGACTCGAGACCATCTGCCACTATGAGAACACCACGGACCGCTACGTCCCGTTCGGCGAAAAGACACAAACCGAGATGTGCTACGGGTTTATCACCGCGTGGCCTGCTGCGGCGCTCACGACGGACCCGCTGACGTACAACCCCATTGATGTCATCGGCACGGGTATCCAGCCGGCCAGGCGTTGCCTCGACCCCGATGGGATCTTCGGGAGCTGCAACGGGCTCGCGGACTATCCTTTGCCACGCTGAAACCGGTCGGCGTGGCGCCGAGTGTATATCCGGCGTGGCGTCAGGTTGGGACCCGTCAAAGATCCGCCTGGCGGAAGTCGCTCGCGCCCGTCGGCTTCACGCTGAGGAACGGCTTGTACCGCGAATCACCCACCAGGTAGACCTCTAGCCACGACAGACCGAAGCGCCCGATGGCACCACTTTCGTTGGCGGGATCGTTTCCGACCCAGTGATCGCCATTTTCCACCTGATAGATGAGGCGAGGATTGGTTTCCATGCTGTCGTACATCGGCTGCGACTGCCCCCCTGCCAGATTGTCGATGGGAGCGTTTCCCCCGGCGATGAGCATGCATGGGACTTTCATCGCTGGAAACGTGAAGGTCCCCCAGGAAGCAAGACCGACGGCTGCCTTGAGCTCGGGATGTTCGCTGGCTGCAAGCAGCGCTCCACCTCCACCCATCGACCAGCCCATCACGCCGAGGCGTTCAAGATCCAACTTGCCCTGGAGAGGACTCTGGTCGCGGGTTTGCTCCGCCCTGACGGTTTCCAGCGCATCGAGCAGCGCCTCCTTCCGTTCGTCGGGGAAGTCCGTCGTAGGGTTGTTGGTGCCGATCGTGATGGCCACGATCCCATGGGAGGCTAGAAAAGGGCCCCAGTCAGCGATGTCGCCTTCGCTCGACGCAAAACCGGGAACGATCGCCACCGCGGCAAAAGGCGGCGTGCCGTCTTCCGGATACCACATGGTCTGCGACCCGTAGTCGGGGCCATCGCGCAGCCCCTCCGCCTGGCCGTAGCTCCTCACGGCGAGCATCCCCATCCTGCTCGCCGAAATCGCGGTTGGTCCCTCTTCCGTCGATGCGTCCACAACCTCATGTCCCATCGCCGGCAGACTGCCGGGCGGATCACTGCCGCAAGCAAGGAGAAGTAGTGAAGTGAGAGAGGGCAATGGTGCTGGTCGCAAGCTTCACAGCTCCTGAGCGTTTGGTGAACTGGACGGAAACGCATGGTCGATGATGACGGGCGCCGCGGCGCTCGAGTCCGAAGCATCATCATCAGGATGGATATCCGATCGAACGCGGGGCAAGCAATGACATCAGGTCGTTGCAGGATTGACTAGATGGAGGCTCCTTTCGCGGCAGCGAAACGACACTTACCTGGTACACGAACCGAGTCGCGTTGGCCGCCTATGATGACGAATGCCACCGTTCCTGGCCGGTGCGCTCCACGCCAACGTTGGCTCGTGAGGGTCCACTCGTCAGGTTTCTGAGCAGGAACTCGCGCTCGTCTGCGACGATTCGCTCGAATCCCGCATCGGTGTAGTAATCGAAGTGCCCCAGCGGATAGCACACCAGCTGGACGTTGCGGCTGCGCAAAGCAGCCCGGACGGTAGCCGTCGCCGGCGCGATGGAGTCCTGCTCCGCGACCGCAACGAGCACAGGGACTCGTGCCTTGGCGAGCCGTAGCCCCGGTGCGTAGAAAGGTATGGTCAGGCCGATTCGTGCGCTCACCCGGTTCTGCCAGCGGCCCGAGGCTTCCACCTCCGGGGAAACTAGCTTCTGGTAGCCAGACTTCGAATCCGGCGCGGACATCATGGCCAACTGACCAGGATGCCCAATCAAAGGAATATATGCCGGAGATCTCCCGAGCACGCCCCGCACCAAGTCGACGAGACCGGCCAAAAAAATACGAAGCGCCGTGAGCCAAGGAATTCTGAGTGCGCTGGCGAGACCGCTCGAGAAGGGGACCTGGGAAATGGCGGCCCGGATGCCGAGCTCTTCGGCGGCCAAGGTCATCACGTGCCCTCCTCCGAAGGAGGAGCCCCATATGCAGATTCGGCTCGGGTCGACGTTCGGAAGCGTACGTGCGAAGGCGATGGCTGCCCGGAAGTCTGCGAGCTGGCGCCGTATGGACAGAAGCTCACGCGGATAGCCCGAGCTCCCACCGTAGTGCCGATAGTCAAAGACAAGCACGGAGATACCCGCCTGATGGAACCGTCGCGCAAAGGCATCCAGACCGAGCTCGCGGGTCGCCCCGAAACCATGGGCCATCACGATGGCCGGGTGGAGGCCAGGCCCTCGCGCCGGGTACCACCAACCTGCGCAGCTCTCAGTGTCCACCTGAAAGCGCACTTCCTGACGCCCGCTGACATCACATGCTGTCGTCGTTCTGCTAACCATGTCCGGCTCCCTCTCGGGCTCACGGGAGTGTCCCATGACACCTCCAGCGCCCGTCCGCTGCACACCTCGAGATCTGATCATTTCGCAACCAGGCCAAGCTCCCGTAGAAATGTCAGCTCCTCGGTGATCACATCGCCGAACAGAGGGCCGCTATACACATCGAAGTGACCGCCGCGAACCTCGTAGAGTCGCGCGCCCGTCGCGTTGGCGAACTCGCGAGCGGGCGCAGCGGGGGCGACCTGGTCATCCGTCGCAACCACCACGAGTACGGGTGGTTGTTCAGTTCGTTTCACGCTGTCGGGACTGTAGTTCGGCAGCTGCAACACGAAGCGGGCAGGAGTCTCGTTGGTCCACGGCGCGCCCCGAGGAAACAACGCAAGATACGCATCTCTCGTTCCGGGTTGAGTCATCAGCGCTATATCACCAGGGAGACCCACGAATGGAATGGTCACCGTCCTCTGCGCGCCGTCGGCGGTCGAGCTGACAGCTAACCCGGCCACGTTACCAGTGTCGGAAGCTGCAGACGACGCGGGGCCGTTCACATGGGGCACCTGGGAGATCACCGCGGCCACGCCAGGCAATGTGGCGCTGACGGTCAGTACATGACCGCCAGAGAACGACGTCCCCCAGAGGATGAGCTTGGCGGGGTCGATGCCAGACAGGCCGGTGGCGTACGCAATGGCCGCACGCCAGTCCTCGAGCTGATGGTCCACATCCACGAGTTGGCGAGGCTCGCCCTCGCTCTCGCCGAAGTGGCGATAGTCGAACGCAAGCACGGTCACGCCCGCCGCGACGAATCGCTCGATGAACGGCGGAAGTCCCGCTGACACGAGCAGACCGAGACCATGCGCCATGACCATCACCGAACCATTGGCTGCGCCTGAACGCCAAACCTGGCCAGACACACGCTGATTGCCCACGAGGAAGGACACTTTCTCAGTCTTCGAATCCGAGCCCTCAGCTCCATTTCCGCCTGTGTCGCTGTCTTCCTGCGCACCCATCGTGTCACCGACTGCACCAACTTGGCTCCCATCAGAGCATCCGAGCAGCAAGAACATCACAGCTAGAAGACGATAAGCTCTGGGCATGTGCTTTCTCCGTGCGTAAGTAAGGAACTCATAGGCGACGCGTCCGCGAAAGTTCGGATGAGACCCTGCCAGGACGCGCACGGCGAGGGTTCGTCGGGGCGGATCGCTCAGGGGCAGCGTTGTGCGCAGACGCTTCCGATGACGGGGAGTCCAGTGATGCAGTTGCCCCTTAGCCCCATCGTGGTGCACACCGCGCCCGTCGTCGTGCACGCAGGGTCTCGTGGCGGTGCCGTATAAACTCCGCTGTTGATGGTGCACGATTTCTCGGCGATTACCTCGTTACCGAGAACCGACGTGGTGGTGCACATGAACCCGCCAGACGTGGGGCACGGAGCAGTAGTACCAGCATCGCCCAAGTTCGGGATGCCGCCATCGGTGATGTCCACGATGAGCTCGCTGACGGTCTTGCATTGTCCAGTCGGCTTCGCGTCGTCGGAGCACTTCTGGTATGTCTGGCCCCCCTCGCAGCGCGCATATTGGCCGTCGAGCATCGGAAGAGAAATACACACATTCGTGAGCGCGCCGCCGTCTGCATCGGCTAGCTGAGCTTGGGTCATGCAGACTCCCGATGGCACCCCGTCCATACAAACTTTGTAGCCATCCTTCCCGTCGCTGGTCGTACACGCCTGCACCTCGAGGCTCGTGCCAGCGAGCGACATGCATGTTGCTTCGCCACCGTCGCCGTCTCCGTCTCCATCGCCGGGTGCATCTCCATCCCCATTCCCGTTGATGGCCCCGGCCTGTTTGGGAGCGGGATCGTCGCCACAGGCAATGAGCCCTCCGCCGATGAGAGTGAGTGCCATGATGGAAAGCTGAACCTTGCTAAGCACAGAACGCCGCATGTTTGACTCCAGGTTGTCGAGCGCTCGAGCGCCCGCTGTCATCGTGGACATAGCTAGGACTGGACGGCCTCTTGCATGACGATGCCGACCAAGTGTCAATCCATGGCGACGAGGGGGAATCGCCAAGCCACACCGCACGAGCCTCAAAGGCATAGCTCGCCCGCGCAGAAGCAGTTCCACACGTCTCCGTCGCTCGGATAGTAGAGTCCGAAGACGTTGCACATCTGATCGCGGCCCAACTCCCCGAAGCTAACCTGAGTGTCGGTTGGGTTGTCGAACTCGCACTCGAAGCTGATGTAGTCGCCAGCCTTGACCGCCAGGTAGCCACTAGTGGCGCCCCATACCCCGGAATCGTCGAGGGGCGGGTTCTGGATCCGGGGCGTGAACAAGGCGTTGCCGGGCAGGTCCCAGTCCCTGGTCTCGTAGACCTTCACCGGCGTGCCTCCTTCGGGCTCATGCCAGACGGTGAAGCGGGTGCCGTTCTGGTGGAAGTGACCCGTGACCATGCCGATGTGCCGGTCACCCGGAACGAGACAACGTCCACGCGCGGTTTTCACGCCCTTGCTATTCGGGGGAACGTTGATGGCGCCCTGAAACATGGTGATCATATCGACCTCGTTGACCACAGTCTCTCTGGGCGTGGCCTTCAAGTAGATCCAGGCTTCGCGCAGGATCTCGCGATCCGTGGTGTTCACGTAGTGCAGGTCCAGACGCAGCAAAGAGTTCGGCAGGACCTTTTGGCCCAAGCCATAGTCGGGGTCTCCGGGCACGGCGGGCTGGGCCTCCGATGCAATGCCGTCGGTCGACAGATCGATCTGCGGGTCCTGGGAGCCGAGCAACCAGCGCGACCCTATCGCCTCGCCCTGATTGCACGGCGCTGGCTCGCCCTCCACCACGCCTTGAGGAAGTTCCGACGGCATGGTCACGATCAGGTGGTGGGAATAGGGGCGCATGCGGCCGCTGTAGCGCTTGAGGTAGACCGGCTCGGTGTTGGTCGTACGCACGTAGACGCAGTTCTCGGCCTCAGCAAAGGCGCCCAACGTGTACTTCTTGATCTCGGTGGGATCCTTGTAGTCCGCGGGGCCGTAGTGAAGCAGCAGGCCATCCTCGGAGCTTGCGGGCTGGCAAACCGCCAGGTCATCGCCTTCGTAGCCGGTCTTGACAGGGCACAGGGGAGCGCCGTGCTGATCCGTGCAGCGCACCGCACCGTCCACACAGTCGCCGCCGTAGCGGCCAATGCCGTGCTGCTGGTTCGCCCCGTCCTGCTCAACCTTGTCGCGCTCGCTGACCTCGCGTCCGTCTCCGCAGGCTGACGCCCCCAGAACGAAGCACAAGACGCTGCTCGACCTCCAAGCCTTGTCCATGTCTTTCTCCACACTCGCAATATTCAAGTCGGAGGTGAGGGCCGTTCGTATGATGCAGTTGACGACAACGTCCGTACTGATCGCGCCAGCTCAATCCCTTCGAAAGCGCCGAGGTCGGCCCCTGCCCTGCCGTTCCGTGCCGTCACACGCGTGGTCTAACCGGACGGACACTCACTGCGACGAACGAAGACCTCAAAAGATTGGCGAGCACTCGACGCCGACCGACACGTTGTGAGCTTCGCCGCCGCGTAGAGTCACGCAAGCCTTCCCTTGCACCGAGACGGACTGCATGTCCTCTCCTACGACCCAGCCATCGGGACCGTCGAGGGGCAGCGTGCCGTTGTCGAGCTGCACCCTGACATACTTTGGATCGTCGATCTTCTGGTCGAGCTCGAACTTGCAGCTCCGGGCGGCGCCCACGACTTCCTGAAACTGCGCCACCAACGCTTGCTGATCACCGATGTCGCGGTGCGCCTTGTCGCCCGTAGCACCCGCCACGGCCATGCGATCCAGCGCGTCCTTCTCGGCCTGGCCGGCGATGTGATAGCCAAGCACGTAGGTCTTCACGTCGTCTCTCGCCATCGCCGTGATCGTGCCGATGCATTCGGTCACCATGGCCTCGTCCACGCCCCCAGCGGCGCAGTTCGGCGCGCCATCCGTGATCAGCACGACATACTTGGGCGGGATGACCTGCCCCATGTCGAAGAGCTCGCCACCCATCGCGCCCTGAGCCGTCTTGAGCGCCGCGGCCGTAGGCGTATTGCCCCAAGGTGCCAGAGTCGTGAGGAGGTTCTTGATGGCGCCGGCGTTGTTGGCCTTGATAGGAACATCCACGGCGCTCGCGCTGCAGGTAAAGCCACCAGCATCGGGAAAGACCATCAGTCCGAATTCGATCTCTTTCTCGAACTTTGCGGTGACCGTCTGCACGGCGCTCACGGCGGGCTCCCAGCCATTGCCGATCATGCTCAAGGAGCGGTCGAACACCACGAGTATCCGCGGTCGGATCGGAGAACTGCTGACCGAGTATTCCGTGCAGACCGCCGAATTGTCATCATCCGTGTCACGGCTGTCATCACCTGACGACGTCGGACCTTCGTCGGCCGGGGTACCGTTGCGGTCGGGCGGGTCGTCGCCGTCGCCTCCGAGTGGGTCCTGGCCGAGCGTGGGAGAAGGCTCGCTGCCGCAAGCTGAGATGAGGGTGAGCAAAGCAGGCAAGAGCAAGAGCTGAATCCGCATGAAGTCCTCCCAAGCAAGCGCGTCCCCGAGGAGGGCGCCAATTAAGTTTCACGTCAGTCGACCTCCGCGCGTCGCACGCTCTCCAGTGGGTATCGCGAGCGCAGGAATGACGGACGCCACTCATGATGCACTTGGCGCCAGCCATGAAAGGCCCAGCAGATGTCTGGCGCCATTGGGCGCACTATTGGCGGCTGGTTGCGCGCAGTACCGAGACCGATCGGGTAATCGTTTGAGGAGCGGAGGAACCTCATGCAGCGGTCCGAGCCCGAGCTCGAGCAAGCAGTTCGAAACTCCACGGCAGCTCGCCGTGAGATCCAGGCTATCGCCGACGCGGCGCGGGCCCGGCATGGCTGGCTCGCCCACCAGGATACGATTGGACTCACCATTTTCCTGGTGAGCACGGGAGCAGTGCTGGGCGGCGCGGCCGCCTACGCCTATGGCGTTTTGCCCGCGTGGCTAGCGGTGGTGTCTGCGGCCTTCTTCATGTCGCTCCTGCACGAGTTGGAGCACGATCTGATTCATCGTCTGTACTTCAAAGACCATCCAGTTCTCTACGCCACCATGATGGTCGGCGTCTGGCTGCTCCGGCCCAGCACCATCAATCCCTTCGTGCGTCGAGACTGGCATCTTCACCACCATCGCGTCTCGGGCACCGCAACCGATCTCGAAGAGCGCGCCCTGGCCAACGGCGAGCGATGGGGACCGCGCCGACTGTTCATGACCTTCGACAGCTTTCTCGCCTTTGCGCTACGCCCGCGCACTGCGCGCGAGATGCTGCTGGGGTACGCGTCCGCCCAGAAACCCAAGACGCACGAGGAGTACATGCGAATCCGCCTGCGGAACCTATTCTCGCCTTTTCCGCTCGGTCACCTGCACTTCGGAATCTGGTATCTGTTTCTCTTCGTCCACGCCCTGGGCCTGCTCTCGCCCTCCCTGGCGGCGTCGCTCCCAGACGTCGTCCAGCGTTCGATGTCTACCGTGGATTTCCTGGTCGTAGTCCTGGTGATCCCCAATGTGCTGCGCTCGTTCTGCTTGCACTTCGTCTCCTCGAACATCCACTACTACGAGGACATCGAGTCGCGAAACATCGTGCAGCAAACGCAAGTATGGTGCTCGCCGTGGGTCATCCCGCTGCAGCTATTCTGCTTCAACTTCGGCTCGACCCACGCCATTCATCATTTCGTGGTGCAGGAGCCCTTCTACCTGCGTCAGTTGATCGCTGGCGAAGCGCACAAGGTGATGCGCGAGCACGGAGTTCGCTTCAATGACTTCGGCACGCTCCTACGCGCGAATCGCTGGACGCGGGTGCACCAGGGCGCGAAACGCCCTCTGTTAGTGCCGTGACAAAAGAGCGCCCGAGTCAGCCAAAGCATCAAGCGCGGTCAGCTCAGAGTCTTTGCAACAGTCGCGAAGCTGCACAATCATGAGCCGTGTATGCGGGTGCGCCGAAGCGGATCGGTACTCTCCAGTTGGGCACGGATCGTCGTGGATGCTCTGGCTGCTCGCGGCCTTGACCCCGCGCCGGTGCTCAGCGCGGCAGGCTTCGCCGAAGACGCGTTCCGCGATCCGAACGCTCGCCACTCCATTGCTGTCACGGCTCGCCTCTGGCACCTGGCCGCTGCGCACGCGGGCGATCCGGCCTTCGGGTTGCAAGTCGCCAAGCATGCGCGCTTAACCTCCTTCCATGCTCTCGGATACGCCGTCATTGCCAGTGCCACGCTCGGCGAGGCTCTGGATCGCGCCGTCCGCTACTGCGAGCTCGTGGTCGACGCAGGCACGCTCGAACTGGAGCACGTGGGCGAGGAGTCCATCCTGCGCATCATGACGAGGGCCGGCTACGAATCGGGTGGGATCGAGCTCCGCGACGCCCTCCTGTCGATGATCGTGCGCAGCATGCGCAAGCTGAGCGGCGGAGCGTTCGTACTTTCCAGGGTAGAAATTCGACGCCCACCCACCGCGAATCTGGCGGCTTATCAGCGATTTTTTGCCTGTCCGGTCACGCTCGCGGAGCACGACGCTCTGCATTTCGACCGAGCGCTGCTGTCCGCTCCCCTCGTCGCAGCGAACGCGGACTTGGCGCGATTCAATGAAGGAGCGGCTCGCGAGTATTTGCGGAGCATGTCGGCGCAAACGGTGGTCGACCGGGTGCGCGAGGCGATCATGGAGCGCCTTCCCAGCGATGTGTCCCCGGAGCTCATCGCACGCAAGCTCGGCATGAGCCTGCGTAGCATGCAGCGCAGCCTGCGCGAGCGGGAGACTAGCTACGAGGACGTGCTGCGCGAGCTACGTCTAGAGCTGGCGCAGGCCCATCTGCGCGCCGGACGCTACTCGAACGCCGAGATCGCGTTTCTGCTCGGCTACGAGAGCCCGAGTGCGTTCTCCCGGGCGTTCCGCCGCTGGACTGGACGCTCGCCGTCTGAGTTTGCTCAACGCCGCCCGCCGCACAGCTGAACGTCGTCGACAGTGCCGCAGACGAGGCCGTCCGCTTTTCTCTTGGCCGGCGCCTGCTGCGCCCGCGGCCGCCGTCGTTGAGCTCACCGCTAGTGCGTTTGCTCGCGCCGCAAGAACCGACCAGGGGTCTGGCCTGTCCATCGCTTGAATGCGCGATAGAACGCCGCGTTGCTGGAAAAGCCTAGCGACCGCGCGATTTCCGCGATCGCACGTCCTTCTCGTAGATATTGCTTGGCTCGATCAACTCGTGCGTTGTCGAGGGCTCGACGATACGAGAACCCTTCGAGGGCCAGGCGTCTTCGTAGCGTTCCGTGGGCCACGCCCAGGTGGGTCCCCACGGACGCCAGGCTGGGCGAGGGCGACTGGAGCTTCTCGGCCTGTTCGAGGATCTGGCTTACCAGCAGGCCCGACGCCTTCGATGCGCGAGCTTCCCTGCGCAGTCGGCTCGCCGCATGTCCCAGGGTCGCCGAGAGCTCTAGATCGGTGTGGGGCAGCGCGACGTCGAGCATCCCCCGTTCCAAGGCCAGCGCCTGCTTGCCGGCATAGAACTCCAACGGGCTCTGGAACGTGTCCATGTATTCCGAAGCGTAGCTCGGTGGAGGGTAAGCGAACGACAGCCGCGTGGGCGCTGCGGGAGCAACCTTGAGGTAGTCCTTGCGAATGCGCTCAACGAACGCGAACGTAAATTCGGTCCAAAAGCGCGTGGCCACGTTCGACTCCGATTGAACCCGGAGATGGAGCTCAGCACACTCCTCCTCTTCCGCCAACTTGACCGCCAGGCCTGTCGTGAGCAGCGGCACATTCCGCGCGAACGAGAGGAGTGCGCCGCGAACGCTGGCTGAGACCAGCATCACGTGTGCCACGACGTGCGTGGTGTAGAGCCGCGCGCGCGCACCGAGCCGTAAGCCAAGCCCTCCGCACCTTGATTGATTGACAAGCACCTCCAGAAACTCGTCGGCCTCCGGTCCGATCAGGTCACGCTCCAGGGCGAGCGGGGATGCGACGACCACGCCGAGTATTCGCTGCGTCTCGGCCACAAGTGCCTGTGCGAACGAGCTCGAGACCCTCATATTTGAGCATCCTAAGCCAAGGGCTTGGTAGTGGCACTGACCGACCACGGAGACTGTGATTGACAGCGGCGATTACTCGGCGGGTTGCGCGGCACTCCATTCGAGCGCAGTAGCAGCGCGGTCACGAGGGAGTGTCTTGGCGGCAACTGCGACCACGAGGGAAGTATCGTAGGGTCGCGTCGCTCTCAAAGACTGTCGTGGCGAATGCTCTGTGTTCGCCACGAGCTTCTTCGTTGAGGGCCACTGGAGATGGACGATGCTGCGTTCACGCCCTATTCGCATTCTTTTGCCCGCGCTGGTGCTTGGTGCCTGCGCCCAAGATCCTTGGACCTATCCGAGCCGCGAGTCCATGTCCGTGGGCAGCGAGGTTTTTCGAGTGTTCTGCAAGCGAGTGGCCAGCGCAGATCACCCCGAAGATCTTGAAGGCACCCAGTTCAACGCGGCATGTCTCGGGCAGGAGGAATTGGCGGATCCGTCGCCACACCTGGGCGCGCTGCTCGAGCGCAGGCCCAAGGTGGTGTCCACGGTCGACCGCATCCTCGGAGAGAGTACCGTCACTCAGCCGAAGTTCGTCAACACGCTCGAAACCGACGAGTTGCGAAACTTTCTGAAGGACATTATTCCCCTTTACGACGCCCCCGAGGAACGGCTTCCCAAGTCGACGCGCGTGCTGTCGGCCGTGGCCGAGCGCCTGATCGACGGGAAAGACAAGACTGGCCAGAAAGCGCTCACGGCGCTCTCGGAGATCACCGGGCGCAGTGGCTACCGAAAGCTCGAACTGGCGTTAGGCCTGGTGCGCCCGCTTCTCGAGTATCCGGAGCTCGACACCTTCGCCGAGAATGGTCTGCGTGCGATCGCGAGGGGAGGCGTGGCCGAGAAATCGCTCGACGAGATCTCGCTCGGCCTGGCCGCGGAACTCGCTAACTATTCCCCGGATCCACCGGCCCCGGACTCCACGCTACTGGTGGCGCGTGACCTGCTGCTTTCGCCCATCCTTCAGAATGACCAGCCCGAGCGCGAGCCCATCTTCATCACCCGGCGCGACAAGCGTGGCGTTGCGCTTCCATTCGGGGCCCCGGAAGAGCTGAGGCTCCCGTTCGCGGACGACGATGGCGATGGCTTGGCCGACGTGGACAAGTTCGGTCGCTTCGTCACCCATGGTGAGCCCAAGATCATTCCGTCGCCCTACCCGATCGCCAGTGAGTCCAAGGTACAGCGCGACGCCTCGGGACACGCCCTCAACGTTTGGACCACCAGCACGGAGCTGTCGGAAGGCGACCCGCTCTACTCCTATTTCGACGCGCAACCCACCCTAATCGGCGCCCTGGTACGGGAGACATCGCGGCTTACCGTGCCTGCCAAGGAAGGCGACCGAACTTCCTTGGAGAAGCTTGGGCGCGGCCTCCAGGTTCTCTTTGGGCTAAACAGCCCCCGCAAGAGCAAGTACGGCAAACTCGAACTGGAGTTCACCGGCCCGAACCCCGAATCGGGGGCCGCCTATGATCTGATCCACGCCGTGGGCGCCGCAGCTCGGGCCAACCCCGATGCGGTTCGTCGCTTCCTTCAGCTCTTCGCGCGCGCCATGCAGGAGCGCGAGCACGAGATGACCTCGTTCGTGGACATGGCGCTGCGTATCAACGATCGCGGCAAGATGCACGAGGAAGCCGTTCTGGTGGGCGACCAGGGCCCCGGTATGCCCCATCGCTTCTGGGATGACCTGATCGCGATCATCGTTCGCGCATCGAATCGACCGGGACTGATGGAGGGCTTGATCCGCTGGATCACGCTGCCCGAGACCCAGGCCGCTGGGCAGATCTTCGCCGATTGGATGCAGTACGCGGACCCGGCCAAATACAAGGGCGCGGACTTCACGCCATCGGAGGCGAACGGCACGTTCAAAGCGCCGGAGCAAGTGGACATGCTGAACGCCCAGGTCGAGGTGAATTACAAGACCGAACCCGACCGCAGTCAGCCGAGCGTTGGCAAGAATCGCAGCGTGTGGCAGCAGACCATGTCGATGGTGCACAACTTGCGCCAACCCATCTGCAACAAGGATGGGACGGTGCTCCACCTCGTGCTCAGCTGTGAGAGACAGCCCGTCGCCTGCGGGATCGGCGCGATTAGGGACTATCCCTGGTCGGGCTCCTACAAGAAATGCGAGCTCTTCGAGATCCAACACATGGTCAGGATTTGGTCGCAGGCGATCCTCGGCAAAGCCGAGATCGTGCACAAGCCAGAGGACTTCAGAACTGGAATCTACACCGTCTTTGGCGTGGACACCTTCGAGGTGCAGGAGCTGGAGAGCCAAATTACAGGATTCAACCAGCATCCGACACCCGGGTCCTTTGCGCGCTTCATCTACGCCCCGCCCAACCAGTTCATTCAGAAGATGAAGCCAGACGTGACGATCGATGGCGCCAAAGTCGAGGAGGTCGACCCCTACGCCCTCTTCGCCATGGAGGTAAAACACAAGAACGCGAACGGGATGAGTTTCCTCGAAGCGGGCAAGCCACTGGTAGAGCTGTTCGAGACCCACGAGCTCACGGCGCCCGGCAAGGATTCTACCGGCGTCGATGTACCCGGCGGCTCCCTCAAGGATGGCTACCTGTTGGCGGACCTATTGAACGTGTTTCACATGCACTGGGGCTCTCGAACCGAAGAGCCTTGCAACGGCGTTCCAGCATGCACCCAGCACACCGATCCGAAGGGCAAGTTCTTCTCCTACCAGACAGACATCCGCAGCTATGAACCGCTGCTAGTCGAGATCTTGCGCGACGAGAAGTTGATCGAGGTACTCGCGGCGGCCACCAAGGCGCTCGATTCCATCAGCATCGAGGGGAAGAACGGAGTTCAGATCCTCACCGAGTTCGCCGAGACGATGGTGAAGCCTCAGAAGGACCTGACCTACCGCGACGGGACCATGAGCGCCAAGAACAACGTGGGCGAAGACGTCGGGTACGTATCTCCGCTCTACCTGTTCCTCGACGGCCTGAAGCGGATGGACCAGAACTTCGCGGCCCCGGAGATGGCAGATCGTGTCGATGCCTGGCGCGAAGCGCGCAGCGAGATCGTCGATCTCTTTCTGACGGTCGAGGACCTTGATGGCAAGAAGCGCCTCAAGGATCGCATCGGCTGGTCCATCTTCATCAAGGCGCTGGGCTTCCTGCAGGACCGCATCAAGGTGCACCAGGACGCCAAGGACATAGACGAGTGGGCCGTGAGCCTCGCGCCACGTGCGGCCACGTTCTTCGATACCCCGCTGATTGCCGGCCTACTTCACCTGTTCGATCAATCCTGGGACGAGCCCGCCGCCGGACGCGAGCTCATGCGATTCATCACGTACGTGGTGGACGAGCAAAAGAACGCTGTTGGCTTCGAGACTACGTTGGTGGCGCTCGCGGACCTTCTGCAGCTGCTGGAGGACTCACCGCGCATTGCGCCACTACTCGACCTCGCCGCCGAGGCTGCCACGCCAGGGGTGTCTCAGTCGATCGAAGGCACAGGAGGAAAGGACTTCGACCCTGACAAGGGATTGCTGCGGAGCCTCGTCGAACTCACGAACACCTTGCTGAAGGTGCATACTCGACGCCCGAGTACCCTGCAGAGGGTGGCTCACAATCTGGTGGCTACCGATCGCGCCGAAGATCAGACCCCGCTCGAAGCCCTGATCGACTTTATCAGTGAAGTGGAGCGCGTCGATCCCACCAAGCCCAGCTCGGCTCCCCTCGATCGCGACGATCTCGAGACGGTGGCCAACTCACTCCATTCCTTCATGGCCGACGACGGCCATGGACTCGAGCGGCTCTACGACGTGATCCAGAACCGTGTGATTTCTCCATCCAAGGCCCAGGAATAGACGTAATGCGCAAGTTGGTCACAGCGGGCGGATTCTCCCGCGAGCATTCCATCATCGTCGTCTTTGCGCTCGCGCTCAGTGCGGCCCTGGGTATCGTGCCTCAGCGCGTTCAGGCTAGCGGCTGGTACTTCACCGAGCGCGGTGTGCGCTCCCTGGGGCGCGGCGGCGCCTTCGTGGCCGGGGCCAAGGGTGCCGAGTCGCTGTGGATCAACCCTGCGGGTCTCAAGGGCTCCGGAAACAGCTTCACCATGGAAGGGAACCTGAACTTCCTGCGCGGCTCATTCCAGCGACTGGACGACGCGGGCACCGTGCGCGCCAAAGAAGATGTCGAGATCGCCTATCTTCCGATCCCGATGTTCGCCGTCACCAAGGATTTCGGACTCGAAGACTTCAGCTTCGGCTTCGGCGTCTACCTGCCACAATTCGCCGTCACCAGCTGGCCGAGCCAGGTGAACGGCGGACCCGCTCCGAACCGCTACTCGCTGTACTCGATCAAGGGCAGCATCTTCGGCAACTTCACAGCTGGTGTCGCCTACCACGGCATCCCGGGTCTCTCGCTCGGGCTAACGGCTGCACTCATCACAGGTCGCTTCAAGGCGTCGACCGCACTCAGCGCTTGCGACGGCTTTCTCTGCGTCAACCCCGAAGATCCCACGTTCGACGTAACCGCGAGCATCACGATGCGCCGCTTCGCGAGCGTGATGATCGGCGCCGGCCTGATATACGATATGGGCCCCGTCAGCATAGGAGCTTCGCTCCAACCCCCCTGGAACATGAAGGGCCGGACGGACCTCGACGTGACCCTGCCGAGCGATCCCGCCTTTTCGCAGGCCAAGATCGAAGGAACCGGGGGGAAGATGGACGTGCCCTTCCCGTGGATCGGACGCGTGGGCGTCGAAGTGCATCCCAGCGAATCATTTCGTTTCGAGCTCGCCGCCGTGTATGAAGGTTGGTCACGCCAGGACGAAATCACAGTCAAGGCCAACGACATGTGGATCCGTGACGTGATCGGGATCGGAGACTACCAAGTAGGCTCGATCAAGATCCAGCGCATGATGAGCGACGCCTACAGCTTCCGTGGCGGCTTCGAGTACTTCATGGAAGACATGGGACTGACCCTCCGCATGGGAGCGTCCTACGACACCACGGCCATCAAGGACAAGGCCATGTCTCCAATGACGCTGGATGCCAACAAGGTCGTCGCGGGCATGGGCGTCACGCTCCATGCGGGATCCGTGCTCGACATCGACGTGCTCTACGGACACGTGTTCATGCCGGATCGACAGATCCGGAACAGCGAGATCATCCAGCCCACTGCCATTCGGCCGCCACAGTCGGCCGCCGCTCAGTCACACATCGGCAACGGAACCTACACCATGGAGTCCGACTTCGCCGGGCTTGGTGCAACGTTCCACTTCTGAATCGGCAATGTGCTCGAAGTCAAACTCCGAGGCCCACCGCGAACCGAGCGACTGGCGCCGGGCAACCGCGCTGCGAAAAGCGCCTACGACTCGAATCCTCGCGAGGAGAAGCGCCGTCTGGCCCAACGATAGGTAGCGGCCGCCACTCGGAGCAGCGGCACCCGGTCGTACCAGTTGGGCGTGATGTCGCTGCGCGAGCTGGATTGGGTGCCCAGAGTTGGGTTCGTGGCCAGGGTCAGGGCTTGAGGATGTTGCAAGCGGTAGGTGTAGAGAGCACCGTCCAAGTGCATGCGACCGCCGCGCGGGTCGCCGGGCGGACGGGACAGCACCTCTTCCAAGAAATGCGCGACCTTCTCGATGTACTCGCCGCGCACGGCGTAGAAGTGGGCTGAGCCAAGGCCATCGGCATAGGGGCCGATCGGTGAGGGCGGTAGTGGGTCACCGACTTCCCCATAGCCGAGGTACGCGAGAGCCCAGTCGTCCTGACACAGACGCTCGACAATCTGTGCTTCTCGTTCCACGAACAGCGGCGAGATCGCCAGGTCGTCTTCGATGATCAGCACGCTACGCAGACCTTCGCGCTGGGCCTGCCGAAGGATCGCGAGATGACTCAAGAAGCAACCGTGCGCGCCCAGGCTCGGAAAGCCGGCGAGCTCGCTGGCCGTGCGAGCGCGAAAAAACTCGACCTTCGAAGGGTCGACCAGGCCTGCACGCACGAGCTCGGCCTCTACACTGCGTCGTCGATCGGTACGCTCCGGCAGATTGATCACGAATGCCCGATCGAAGTACTCCAACAGACGCTGTGGACGCGCCGCACGCCTTGCATCGTTGTCCAGGGCGTCCTGCCCGATCAAACCGCTCATGCGTCAACCTCCGAAACGAAGCTCGTGAATCGTGTTCGTGCGCACCTTCGACGTCAAATCGTCGCGTCGCGTCTCCAATTCGGCACGCTCGCATTGGAGCACGTCGCACGAACGTCTATTCGAGCTTGACCATGCTGCTCCTGGAACGGATGGCCAATTCGTCCGCGCGACGAAGAGCCAAGTCTTCCGGCCTCGTTGCGCCGGGACCCCGGGTGATGCCGGCGTCTGCACGCACCCTGCTCGTCCGTCGCGACGAGCAGGCGGCGCTCGCGGCACACAATGACCTGGTCTCGCTCGTGCGCGCGAGAGTGCCTCCCGATGGTCCCGCGACGAGCCGATCTCCGCTTGTTCGAATCAGCCAATGCAGAGCCGTCTTCGAGATTCATGCGGCTCACTGAGGCCACGCCAACTCACCTGTGTCAGTGCTGCGAACCGATGCTCTCGAAGACGCACGAGCGCACATGGCGAACGCTCACGCAGCTCGACCCAAGCCGTCGAGATTGCGTGCCTGGCGCTCCGTGGCGAAGCCTCGCCGGAAGCAGGCCCGAGGTTTGCAAACGGGATGGCGCTCAGTGAGCGCCCACCATGGGCATCGCGGGAGTAACATCATGTCTGTTCGAAGTCTGTTCCTGAGTGGAAGGCTGAGTATGGCCGTCGCGTTGATTGCGGTCGGTGCCTGTAGCGACAGCAGCTCGGGCACAACGAGCGCGATCTCGAACGCCTATGGAGATGGCGACGGCGATGGAACGAGCGGGGGCTCCAACTCCGCCACCTACACCCCCACCGCGTTGGTCGGCGATACCAGCGGATCAGCCCCGGTCGTCGATCCGAATCTGATCAATCCCTGGGGAATTGCCTATGGTCCTGACACCGCGTTCTGGGTCGCCGACAACGGTACCGGGAAGTCGACCGTGTACGATGGCAAGGGCGCTCCACAGCCGGCCAACGCACCGCTGATCGTGGGCATGCCGCTGCCCGCAGGCTCAGCCGATAAGGCCGCAAAGCCCACGGGCATCGCGTACTACGGTGGCAAGGCGTTCAAGGTGAGTGCAAGCGGTGAGAGCGCGAGCGCAAGGTTCCTGTTCGCGACCGAACAGGGCACCATCCTGGGCTGGACGTCGGACCTGACGCCCGACGAGGCGATTCTGGCGGTCGACGCGTCCGGCGACGATGCGATCTTCAAGGGGCTCACGCTGGTGCCACACGACAAATCGGAGTGGCTCGCGGTCACGGACTTTCACAATGGCGTGATCAGGGTCTACGACGACAAGTTCAAGCCGGTCACCCTGGCGAAGGGCGCCTTCGTGGATTCCGATCTTCCCCAGGGCTACGCGCCCTTCGGTATCCAGCTCGTCGGCAAGTACGTCTACGTGACCTACGCTCAACAGGACGCTGACAAGGAGGACGATGTGCCTGGCGAGGGCCTGGGTTATGTGAGTCAGTTCAAGACCGACGGCACGTTCGTCAAGCAAGTCATCTCGAAGACGGTCCTCAACGCTCCGTGGGCGGTGGCCGTCGCGCCCAAGCGATTCGGCAAGTTCGGCGGCGCGTTGCTGATCGGCAATTTCGGCGACGGCACAATCAACGCATTCGACAGCAAGAGCCACAAGCTCTTGGGAACTCTCAGCGGCGGCAATGGAAAGCCCCTCGTCATCGATGGCTTGTGGGGATTGGTCGCGGGCAATGGCAAGGGGGCTGGCTCCAGTAACACGCTCTACTTCACGGCGGGGCCAAGCGACGAAAGCCACGGCGTGTTCGGAAAAATCGAGGCGAAATGACGTGTGTGCGCGTGCTCGAAGCACGCTGAAAGGAGGAGTCTCAACTGGAGGACCAACGTGATCGGCCCACGCACAGTGCGCCGGTCACGGGCCTTCAGGGGCTATTGGCCGCAGAACGGCGCGAAGGGCACGCTGCCGAGCGCCACACGGGGCAAGTTGAAGGGCATGCAGGCCCCCTGTGCTGGATCGCAACGATAGGGCGTCTCACGTCCGCAGTCGTCATCGGTCTGGCATGCGAGGGAATAGTAGGGCCCGCCCGGACCACCGTAGATCAGGGCCCCCTCGGCTGGCACACAGCCTTGCTTTGCATCGACCATGCAAAAGCCGCCGGGCCACGGCACGATGAAGCGATCGACGCACTGCCCCGCACCACATTCGCTCGGTTCGTGACAGGGAGCCCCCAACGGCACATCACACTGTGGACTGGTGGGCGGTACATCCGGCCGGCACGGCAGTGGCGCGAAGACCATGTGCAGACCAGGCTCGACATCGATGCGTGCGGGTCCGACGCGCGCGGGCAAGCGGCGGCTGGCATATACCAAGGCATAGGGCCCGAGGCCGCCAGCCCACGGTTCGTTGGGGTCTCGCCGAGCGTTCTGATTCAGGTCTTCGTAGACCATGATGCGCCCCAAGGCGAAGTCGCGCTCGTCGGGCCGAGTAGGATCCCAGGCGAGCATCGGCGAAGGCTCCTCGAACAGATTCAGCGTGTAGTTGGCGCCGTCGCGCGCCGGCTGCGAGGTCGACACCTGCTCCACCAGATCTTCGGCCCCATCCTGGAGTCCGTGGGCCCAGAACGCGGCCGCGCGCGGATGCCGCAGCGGAACCCCGGTCTCGTTCGCGACGGTGGTGCGCACCGTGTCGAGGGGAACGCCGCGGTAGCTCTGGTCCACCAGCGTGTCGCACCCGGGAAGTCCGAGCGCGAACAAGGCGAGCCCTACTCTCACAGACGCCATACGAGTCCCCCCGCTGCCCACCAGGTCAGGATCGAAGCGAGCTCGCTCGCATGGGCCGCGCCGTCCTGCACCTGTGAGCGCTGAAAGAGCGCCGTCATCGGCCCCGCCTCGAGGTGGAGCGCGGCCCCCGCGAAGAGCGGGCACTCGAGCATCGCGAAGGCACCCAAGTTCACGCCGTAGGCCAACCGTACGGGCTGCGGTGCGCCCACGGTCTGACGATGCACGCCGCCCTCGAACAACACGCCCAGGCCCACGCTGGCCCAGCGCAGGTCCTTGACCCGAGCAAAGGTCAGCCCCGCCATCAGCTCGTCGTGATGGCCTTCGCGCTGGTGATCGTCGTAGTGGAGAGTCGTCCGCCCCAGGCGTGCCCGAAGAGACATGCTCAACCAGGAAAAATCGAGCCCATACCCAAGCACAAGCTGAGGCGCGAGACCGGCATCGATCAACTCACCGTGCACCCCTCCGAGCGCCAAGAGCCCCTGGGTCGGCGGACGGGAGACATGCTCGCTGCCCCCCTTGCGCACCAGTCGGTCGTAGCGAATGGCCTCGTAGGCAGACTGACCGAGGTCCAGCTCGCTTCCGCTCGCCACCTCCACCCGATACTCCCTGTATTCGTCGGGAAAGCGCTGCTGGATCGTATAAGCCCCCGCCGGCAGCGCGATCCGCGTGCCTGCCTTGTCGGGAGACAGCTCGGCCAGCACGTGGCCGCCACGTGCCGCGGTGATCAAGTAGGTTGCGCTCTCGGCGAGGCGCACCGTGCCAGCGTGAGCGGCCTGGAGGTCCAGGCGCGAGAGCACGATCGGCGCACGTCCCTTGACGTCGTATTCGTAGGTCGGGTGCTGCAACGCCACGGTGCGACCCGTGGAGGCCAGCGTCTGTGCGTAGGCGTAGGCGTAGGTCTCGTTCAGCGTGACTTGGCGATCCCCATCGCGGTCCGCCGCACCACGCAGCGCGTTCACCAGGTGATGGGAGAAGAACGAGCCCTGCAGGGCATCGGACTCCTGGCTCGACTCACCGGCGGCGCTCGAGGTGATGATGACGCTACCCTCGGCCGAGCCCTGCCCCTCCACGGAGATCTGAAAAGACGGCGCCGGTTTCACGCCTTTCACCCGCGTCACTTCCCCAGAGCGACAAGAGTCGACCACCAGGATGCGCACGCTCGCCGGAGAACCAGCGACCAGGTTGCGCAACTCTTCGAACGGGAGACGCGTGGAGTCCATGTGCAGCGCGTCGGCGTCGGCGTGACCCGAGTAGAACACGATCAACGTGCTGGGGCGCTCCTTCGAGCTGTGGTTGCGGATCTCGGTGTTGGTCTCGAGCAGCGTGCGCCGCACCGTATCGACCTGCTCCCCCAACAACATGGTGCTGCGCCGCCCCGAGACGCCTCCGAACATGCGGAGCACCTCGGCGATCTCCTTGGCGTCCCGCTCCGCATAGAGCAGCGTGGTCTCGCTGCGGTCCCCCTGGTTGTTGCCGATCGAGACCAGCCAGGTGTTCGCGTCTTCGGCGCGCGCCGCCACCGCGAAACTCAAGTAGTAGGCCGCAGCCCACGCACATAGGAAACGGATCATCGGGCCTTTTCCAGACGGAAGCCACTGGTGGTGCAGCCCTCTGCGCACGTCGGCGAAGCATCGGGGCCGCGGCTCACGCAGTGTTCGGGGCTCGGACAGTGCACCAACCAGAGAGACTCATGCCCTGCGGATGCGTCCAACTCGACCGCTCCCTCCAGCAATTCGTCCTGCAATTTGGGCATTTGCTTCGCGCTGCTGCCATCGAGGGGCCACGCCGTGTAGCGCTTGCCGTCCGCTTCGATGCCCACCACGCTGACGAAGCCAGACCCGGGCGTGGAGATGGAGAAGCGCAGGCGGTCGCCCGCTTGGAATCGACTTCCGCTCGAGGCCTCTTCGCTGTGCCCGTCGCGCGCCCTGAATATGCGCAGCTTCAAGCCTCCCTTGAGCCGCGTGGTTTGCACGAGCGCGGACTCCCCATCGCCGGGTACCGCGACTGGCCGCCAGAGAGCCAACACCGCAGCTGCCGCCACCGCCAAGCCACCGAAACCGCTCATCAGCGCCTTCCAGCGCCAGCCACGCGCAGCAGCTCGCGGAGCTACCTGCTCCTGGGCGACGATGCGCTGCAACACCGCGCGGCTATCGAGCTCGGGAAAGGCCTGAAATCCACGCTGCCGCTCCCGTAGGACCGCCTTGCAGTGCTCACAAGCGTTCAGGTGGGACTCGAGTGCGCGCTTCGCCTCGAAGGAGAGTTCACCCGCGACCAGGCGGTCGAGCGCCAGGTCGGACGGACAATCGGGAGAGACGCGAACGAACTCCGTGCTCATCACTCCACCTCGGTGCGCGTCACCGCAGACTGCGGTCGCTCCTGCTCACGTGTCCCGGACGACGGGCGCTCGCGGCATCCCTGCAATTCTGCCTGCGCCCAGGCCTGAAAGCGCTCGAGCAGGTTTCCCACCGTGCGCCGTGACACGCCCAGCAACTCGGCGACCTCATCGTGGGACATACCGTCGACGAACACGTACACCGCCGCCTGACCTTCGCGCTCGTCGGCCCGCGCGAGCAACCCGCGCATCACGAAGGCGTCGAACATCCCAGTCGTTGCACCGTTCTCGGCGGTGGTTCCGTGAATCTCCATCAGCTCGTCCCGCCGGCGTCGATCCCGCAGCGTGTTGAGGCAGTAGTTCGTGGTGATCCGATAGAGCCAGGTGGTGGTGGTGCTGCGCTGTTCGAAGTCGTCGGAGCCCCGCATGACGCGGATGAACACTTCCTGCAGGGCTTCCTGTGCGTCCTCGGGGTTGCCCAGAATGCGCAGCGCTCGGCGATACACCATCGGCCCGTGCTGCTCGTACAGACGCGCGAGCGTGCGTCCGTCGATCGTCTCGCCCCCCATTTCGCGAGATGATAAGGGAGCCAGGTCGGCGGCGAAAGTTGCCGTCAGTGAAACAGCAGGGGCACAGCTCTGAGGCACGTAGATTGGACACGTGGCCGAACTCGGCGGGCAAACGTGGCATACCCTTTTTTTTGCTCGCGCGCACATTCCCCCAGCATCTCCCACAGCCCCCCTGCGCCCTGCGGCCGGACCGCGCAGTGACTTGTGTCGGACAGCGCACCGCCGCGGCGTTTCGAGGCCGATTTCCTCGCGCTCCTGCGCTCGTCGTTGCCCAATTGCGCGCGCCACGGGTCGAACCAGCATGGCAAACCCAGAGCGACTCGAGGTCCTTCGCACGTCGGTCACGCAAAAGTGCGCGTTGGCGGCGAACATCGTCAACGCCCGCCTTGCCCAGCATCGCATCGGCGATCGACGCGCCCCGCGGGTCCTGCAGGTCAGCATGCCAGACGCCCCGAGCAGCCAGGGCGGGCGCACCGCACGCCAGGCCATCCGGCTGGTGACCACCCACGGACCGCAACTGCCGCTGATGTGCGGTTGGCTGGAAGTTACGCACGAGCGCGCAGAGCTACGGACGTACGCCAGCCTGGCGGCGCAACACCGCGACCGCTTCGGGCGCAGCATCACCTGCACACGTGACGACTACAGCGCGCTCATGGGAGCGCTCGAAGAGCTCTTGTCCGGGATGGGCATCCAAGTGGTCTACGTGGAGCGCAGCGACGCCGACGGGCTGTCAGGAAGCAGCCCTGCTCCGCGCAGTGCGCAGCCGGGCTCGAACGGAGGACTGGCCGCCGCGGCCGGAATGCTGCTCGTGCTCTCCGGCATCGGCTTCGCATGGTTGCTGGCCGACGTTCCGAATGCGGGTAAGCGGGCCTTGGCGCAGCCGGTGGCAGCGGCTAACGCCGATGCGCGCTAAGCGCCCACTCTCGCCGCTCCTCGGCATCCAACGTCTCGGCGGTTCAGCCCTTGCGCGCCAGCCAAGTCAACCGATATTCGCAGTACGGAGCGCCCTGGCGCGTGCAGGAGGCATGCGCCACGGCTGGCATCAATACACCGGTGCGTTCCAGGAGAGAAAGGAGCAGGCCCTCCTGCAGCACACAGTTGAAAGTCTGCGTGCGCCGCATCACGAGGGAGCTCGCGGATTGCTCGGTGATTTCCCAACCCCGTCCCTTGGGATCTCGGATCATCGTGCTGGCCGCCCACTTCAACGACTCCATGATGGCCAGCGGCGTGGGCTTCTGCAGCTTCGCGCTCCTCACGATGGTGTCGTAGACGCGCTGACCGATGGCGCGTCCCGCGCTTCGCACGCTCGCGCTGCCCACGTTCTTCTCGATCCAGTCGCAGATATCATTGTAGCGCTGCATGTCGGTGAATTGCTCGGGACGCGCAGGATCGAGGTTCGCCGCCATCTCAAAGGCTGGCTTACACAAGCTGCGTACGCGCTCGTATTCCGCGAGAACATCAAACACAAACCCGGACATGAGGGTCACTCCCTCAGTGGACTCGTCCATTCTTCCCCCCTTTGGTGGAAATACCCTCCGCGAATATTGGACACAAGGTTGAAGTCTTCCTGAGCACTCCACCTAAGTAAGGCTCCGCCCAGGGTGGCCAGCTCCCGAACGGCATCGCTCACGGACACACTGGCAGGCCCGCAGGCGGACGCTGCATTCTTTTCAGCGCCCTGGAACGACATGATCCAAGGCCCGTTGCGAGCCCCACGCGTCACGACCCCCCGTGATAGGTTGCAGCCATGGGGGAGGCGGACCGCCAACGGATCGAGGCCCTTGAGAAGGAGAACGCTGCCATGCGCCTCCGGATCGCGGAGCTGCAGCGCGGGGCCGAGAGGGACGCGCACACCGTTGGAACTACCCTGTTCGAGCGAGAGGAGCTGCTCCGGGACGCGGAGCGCGTAGCGCACCTGGGGACGTGGACCTGGGACGTGGCCAGCGGTCAGGCCACGTGGTCCGACGAGCTGTATCGCATTCTCGGTCACGAGCCCGCGAGCGTCGTGCCGTCGCCAGAAGCCTTTCTCGGCCAAGTCCACCACGAGGACCGAGCGATGGTGCAAGCTGAGATGTCGCGGTCGATGAATACCGGTGTCGCCCGCGCTTCAGCCTTTCGCATCGTGCGACCGGACGGGTCCACGAGGCATGCCACGGGGTCGTCCGTCATGCTGTACGATGCAGCAGGGGCGGTCCGGCGCATGGTGGGCGGCGTGCTCGATCGGACCGACAGTCTGGAAGCCGAGGCGAAGATGCGCCGAACGCTCGCATTGCTCGAGGAAGCACAGCGCTTTGCACACCTGGGCAGCTGGCGCTTCGCTCCGAGCACGGGCGAGCTCGAGTGGTCGCAAGAGTTTTGCCGCATCGCCGGACTCGATGACGACGTGAAACCGCGCGTGGAGCAATTCTTCGACCGTCTGGTACCCGAGGATCGACCGCGTTTCGAGGCGAGCTATCGGGCGGCGCATCAGTCCCTTGTCATCCCCGAGATCGAGGGGCGCCTGAAGCGGCCAGATGGCACGGTGCGACACGTCCGTTTGACGGCTTTTGCGGTGGATGGAGCGGACGGCCGACGCGAACTGCGCGGCACCATGCTGGATACGACCGACCAGGTCTTGTTGCGGGAAGAGCTCGCCCAGTCGCAGAAGATGGAAGCCGTGGGCAGGTTGGCCGGCGGCATCGCTCACGACTTCAACAACATGCTCACGGTCATCCTCGCCAACCTCGATCTGTTGGCCATGCGCGTCGGGTCGTCGGTCGAGATCGACAGCTCGCTGCAGGCCTTGAGTTCGGCGGCCAACCTCACGCGCAGGCTATTGGCCTTCGGTCGCAAGGCGCAGCTTTCTCTCAAGCTGGTGGCTCCGAACGTGCTCGTCCGCTCGATGACCGCATTGATGCAGCGACTGGTCGGCGACGAGGTCCGGCTCGAGATCGCTCTTGCCCCCGATCTCCCTGAAGTACGCATCGATCCACTCGAAATGGAGCGAGCGCTGGTCAATCTCGTCGTCAACGCGCGGGATGCCATGCCGGGCGGTGGCGCCGTGTACATCACCACGGGCGCACGCGAGGTCGACGGAGTACTCGAAGTCGAGCTCATGGTCGGAGACGAGGGACCGGGCATCGACGAGGCCGTTCGTCCGCACATCTTCGAGCCCTTCTTCACCACGCGCAGCGACGCCGGCGGCACGGGTCTCGGACTCGCCACCGTGCTCGGCACGGCCGAACAGCACGGCGGCACGGTGCGCGTGGCTTCTCGCGCAGGCGGAGGAACCGTCTTCACCATCGCCCTTCCCGCCGCCGCAGTCGATGACAGGACGGTGGCCCCGAGACGCCCCGGGCGCCGCGCCGACAGCCTGCGCCCGCTCGAGGTTCTCGTCATCGACGACGAAGCAAACGTCGCCGCGGTAACGCGGCGAACGCTCGAGGCGCGGGGGCACACGGTGCGCATTGCGACGGATCCGGAAGAAGCACTACACGTTTGGGCCGAACACGGGACCTCCATCGACCTCATCATCTGCGACATCGTGATGGCCAAGATGCGTGGGCCAGCGCTCGTCGAACGCATGGGCGATGTAGGCGTCAAGCCGCGCGTACTTTTCATGACGGGTTACAGCGAGGAGGCTGCGCAGCGAGCGCTCGGTCACCCCGTGTTAGCCAAACCCTTCACGGCCCGTGAACTGATCGCCGCCATCGGCGAAGCGATCGGAGAGCGCAGCGACTGAACTGCGCGCATCGGGCTCCATGAACCAGGACGCCCGCAGCGATCACCCTGAGCCACTAACTCTCGACAACGACAAGATTTACGCCTCATCAACGCCCGACGACATTGCCCCTGCAACGAAGATTCTGCACGCGGCGCAGATCTTTTTGGCGGCCTCCACGTCGATTGGCGAACGGAGTAATCGGGATGAGCCAGAACGAAGGCACGGGGCACGGGGCACCACCGAAGGCACCGGGTGGACGCCCGGGTGCGATGACCATGGCCATGCAGGCCGTGAACACCAAGCCGCTCGGCCCGAAAGTGCTGCGCATCGGGGTGATTCAAGGCGGCAAAATCGTCCAAGAGCGCATCGTCCGCAAGCGCGAGACCGTGACGGTTGGTAGCTCCGAGCACAATCACTTCGTGCTCAGTGCCGCGGGAGGAGCGCCGCGCTTCGAGCTCTTCCAGCTCATCGGCAACGACTACATCCTCAATTTCACAGAGTCGATGTCGGGCCGCGTTGGACTGCCGGCGGGCGTTCAGACACTCGAGCAGCTGCGTAGTTCCGGTGCGGCGCGCAACGCCGGGACGCACTGGCAGGTGAAGCTCAACGACAATTCGCGCGGCAAGGTCGTTATCGGCGATGTGACGCTGCTCTTTCAGTTCGTGACGGCCCCTCCCGTTCAACCTCGCCCGCAATTGCCGGCCGCGGCACGCGGTGGCCTGGCCAAGAGCGTCGATTGGATGTTCACGGCGTTCGTGCTGTTCTCCTTCATGGGACACTTCGGCCTGGTGGTGTACTTGGAGAACACCGACTGGCCCCTCGAGCAAGGCCTCGGCGTGATCCCCAAGCAATACATTCCTTTGGTCATGATCGAAGAGCCCGAACCGGAGAAGGCTCCGACCATCGACGATGGACATACCCAAGACACCGTGGCCGAGCCAACCCCTGCGCCGAGCAAGCCCGTCGAAAAACCGCGTGGCGAAAGCGACCAGGCCAGGCCCGGCAACCAGAAAGACAGCGCTGGCGACGTCGGCAAGGTTGCCGACCGGATCGCCGAGGAAGCGGGGAATGCTGCCGAAGCCATGCTGCTCGGTGCGCTGAGCGTAGACCAAGGTGGCGCGCTCAAGAACGTCTTGGCCGGCGGCGCGATCATGGGGAATGCCGCGGATATCTTGGCCGAGGCGGAGGGCGTGGGCATCGCGAACGGAGCGGCCGGCGCCGTCAAGATGCGCAGCGGCAGCGGCAACGGCGGCAGGGTTGGAGACCTGGGCCGCCTCGTTTCCGCAGGCGGCAGTGGCACCATCGGAGACGGGAACGGGCCCGTCGAAGGCCCGCTGCGCGGCACCTTCAAGCCCATGACTGGCGACACCATCGGCGGCAGTGGCGACTTCGACCCCAAGTTCGTGATCGCCATGATCCGGCAGCGACAAGCCGCCATCAAGGCGTGCTACGAGCACCGCTTGCGCGCGAACTCGGCGCTCGAGGGCAAGCTTGCCGTTCAGTTCACCATCGAAGAATCCGGCACGATCTCCAAGCCGAGCGTGACCGAGAACAGCACCAACGACGCGGAACTCGCGGCGTGCGTCCTCGGAGTGATCAAGAACTTCCGCTTCAACCCGGGGCCCGCGGGAGGTAGCGTGATGTTCTCCTTCCCCTTCGTGTTCTCGCGGCAGAACTGACGGGGCGGCAAAAACCACGCGGGCGTGCTAGCGCGCACGTTGTATGTCGAAGAAACGTCGGAGACGGCGGAGGCCCAGCGGACGCTCCGAACTCATGGAGATGCGGGAACGCCTCTTGGCGACGAGCTTTCCGCGCATCCAGATGGTCGCCATCCTGATCCTGGCGGGCTTGGGGGCTTTTCTGAGCTCGGCCCTGCTCCTCCGGCTCGGCTTCGACGGCATGGCATCGCGCTACGCCCTGGCGGCATTGTTTGGTTACCTCGCCTTCCTGGGGCTGGTGCGGCTGTGGATCAGCTACCAGCAAAGCAGCCTGTCCCTCGACGGACTCGACGTCCCGGATCTAGCGAACATCGAGCTCCCCAACGTCAATCTCGGAGGTCTCGGTGACGGCTCCGACGCGTTGGCGCGTGCCGCAGATTCGTTCGAAGGCGGAGGCGGCTCGTTCGGAGGAGCTGGCGCGAGTGGCTCCTGGGGCGCACCCGAATCAAGCAGTAGCTTCGACCTGGACGGCGTGGACTTCGACGAAGCATGGCCCATCGTGCTCGCCGTGGTGGCCTTGCTGGCAGGTGTGGCAGCAGTGGGTTTCGTGATCTGGTCGTCGCCGATCATGTTCGCCGAGGTGCTGCTCGACGCCGCCGTCGTCGGTGCAGTGTTCAAGCGCGCCCGTCGCCGCGAGCGGCGCCACTGGGTGCACGGTGTGTTACGTCGCACGTGGATCCCGGGACTCTTACTGGCCCTGTTCGCCGCCCTCGGCGGGTTCGCCCTCCAGACGGCAGAACCCCAAGCGCGCACGTTAGGTGAGGTGATTCACGCGAACGAATGACCGATTCATCATCGACGAGCGCGGCTTGTTAAAGAAAGGCACGCTTTGCGCTTGGGGCTCGCGTCCCCCTCATCGATCCGCGTAGCAGAGCACATCGCGCCCCCCAAACCGCACTCTCTCTGGGCCATCCCATGCCTCAAGTACGTCGTGAAGCCGGTCATAGTTGGACAGCAGGTCCTCGATACCAAGCGGCTTGAACGGATCCAGCGCAGGATGCTCTACGAGACTGAGGTCCAGGCGATAAGCGATCCCCCTGTGTAGGGTGATGTTTTCCATGCAATGCGTGTGGAACTCCCCAACACGCTCCAGCGCCAGGGACCGAAGTTCTGCAGGCGGCGTGTCCCCTGGGACGATCATCTCGACCTTGCCCCCGTCGTTGAGCTCAACGCGCAAGCTCAGCACGTCGGGCTCGCCTGCCCACTCGGCCATTTGGATGACGTCTGCCGACCGTACCATCGGCAGACCGCGCGCGAACCACAACAGGCGAAGATACGTCCGGTTGAAGAACCACGGCGCCGGAAAGTAGGCGTTCCAGGCTAGGCCAGCCGCTGCGAACAACCCGACCAAGACCATACCAGTGCGCTTCTTCCAGTGAGCTACCATGTGGATCCCAGTTGTAGCGCGCGGCACGGTAGAACGTTCGCAGCGACGCCTTCGGAAATGACTACGCCACCATCCGTGACCGAGATGGCATGAACGGTGGTAGCCCGTCCGAAGCCATGGTCATTTCATACGAATGCGCTGCGCACTCTCTCTCCACCTGTGCATGGAGTCTGCAAACCGATATAGAGCACCGACCGATCGCGACACGGACTTTCCGTGCCGCGGTGGCATCGAGGAGAACCATGCTCGCCGCCCCCGTCAAAACGCCGCCGCCGCCGCCGTCGACACCGAGCGATCAAGTCATGGAGATTGCGCGCGTACTCGAGTCCTACGCGCGCCGCTTCGAGCAACAGAGGGATAGCCGGGCCATCTTCACGACTGCCTACGTGCACCTGAGTCGGGAGCTGGCCGACGCATTGAAGACCGACACCTTCGACGATCCGGTTTGGATAGCGCAGCTGGCCCAAGTCTTCGTGCGCTACTACTTCGATGCCATCCATGCCTACGACGGGCACTGCCTGGCCCAGGGGGCCTGGGCCACGGTTTTCCGAGCGCTCGAACAGCGTAGGACCTCGGTGCTGGAGGATCTCGTGCTGGGCATGACGGCCCACATCGTGAACGACCTGCCACAAGCCCTGTGCGAGGTCGGTATGGTGGGGCCAGATGGCGTCTCCCGCGTGCGGGACTTTCACACGATGAACGACGTTCTGGGCAGGGCCATCGGCAAGGTGCAGAAAGCGGTCGAGGATCGCTACGACGGCAGCCTCGGCTTTCTCGACCGGGTGCTCGAGAGCTACGACGAGGTCCTGACGAACTACGGCCTGCGGATTTCTCGCGCGGCCGGCTGGTACAACGCGGTGCGCCTGATGGAGAGCGGAGATCGCCAGGCCATCCTGGACTCGCTCAGCCGCAGTCCCGCAATTACCCTGAACAGACTGCTCGAACCACCGGTCTGGTCGCTGCGCCTGCTGGTCCGGGGCTCGCGTCTGGTCTCGCGTGTCTGTCGCCGCTGGCCCGAATGAAGGAGCCTGCGCACGGTCTAGCCCTGCGACACGAGGTTCGCCTCGGGACGCCGGCGCTCGCCGCGCGCCAAGTAGGCCGCCAGCTCGGTGCGCGACCCGACTCGAAGCTTTCGGTAAATGCTGGCGAGCTGGTTCGCCACAGTGCGCTCGGCGACGCCGCGAACCTGAGCGATCTGACGGTAGGTATGGCCTTCGGCAATGTGGATGGCGACGCACAGCTCGCTGGTGGTCAGGAGCTCGGCAGACAGCTGATGGGCATCGTTGCGCGCAGCCGAGCTCGTCATCACCAGCAGCCGCCCGTGTTCGTCACAGATGCGCCACGCGTCTCCGGTCAAGTCGCGCCAGAAGAGCGGCAGCTCGGAGCGGCTGTTCAGTCCGAACTTTGTCAGGACACTGGCGAGCGCGGTCGCAACGCTGGACATACTCACCCCGAGGTCACCGGCAATCTCCTTGTTCAGGTTGCCCAACGCCGCCAGTGCGGCGACGTCGCGCTCCTGCGGGGTGAGGCCGCGCGGATCCACGAGGCCGGCGGGGTTGCGGTAGGCGACCACGTAGCGTCGCCCGTCCGTGTCGAAGCGGTCCACCAGCGACCAACGCCCCGACAGCAGCGCATCCGTGCCCCCGGGCACGGCCTCCCCTCGGTCGTCGGCGCTGCGTCGGACCGCCTCCCGCAGGAGCTCGATGGCTTCCGGCTCGCGCGCCATTCCAGCTGCCTTTTGACAGCGCCCGTCGGTCTCGAACACGGCCTCCGCTGCCTCGCCGTCGAGCGAGCAGGTGTCTACTGCGCGCCGCAAGCGCAGCCCAGCACCGACGTGCACACCCAGCCCCCGAACGACCATCAGATACGTGGGCGACCAGCGGATGGTCTGCGCGCTCGGGGCGACCACCATGAGACCGCGATTAACACCGTCGTTGACGCAGAATCCGGCCGCATCCCGCGCGCCCATCGGACGCGCGCTTTGCTGCAGGGTGTCGTACTCTCCCTCCTCGTAGTAGCCGCTGCTGCTATCGAGGTACCGCTTGTTGAAGAACGCTTCACGCAGCTTCCCCCCGCCAGGCGGAAAGAGAGCCGCAGCACCAGGGAATGCAGTGGGTGCGCACCCCGATTGATGACCTCGAGCAAGCGCGGTCTGTCAGACGAGAGGTCTACCAGCGTAAACAGAGTGCCATGTCCAAGCTCGACCAGATCCCCGAGCCCAGCGTGCACCCGCTCGATCCAGTTCGACCAATCGCCATCGACTCGGTAGACGGCCCGCAACACGTCCCTGCGCCCCTGATGGATCGAGCTACGCATTCCAATCTTCCCCGCATCAAACCAAACTGCTACATGTGCAGCACAGCAAGCTTACCTGGCCGAGCGTAAGGCCAGAAGAGGATTAGTCGATGCCTCCAGTGATCAGAGTGTTCGGCGCCGGTGTCGCCGGCCTGACCGTGGCGCACGAGTTGGCCGCGCGCGGCATGCGTGTGATCGTGCACGAGCCCGACCGCATCGGCGGTAAGGCCGCCAGTCAGTTCGACGGTGACCTGCCAGGCGAGCATGGCTTCCGTTTCTTTGCCGGCTGGTATCTACATCTCACCAGTCTGCTCTCCCGCATCTCGACTGAGTCGGTCGCTGCGGACCCCGCTGCGGCGCTGGTCCAGGCACGGAAAGACGGCTTCGCCAACAGCGTCAAGGAGCGGCTGCAGCCCGTGGAGTACACATGGGGCTGCTGGGCGGGTCAGCCCGCCACGGCCGCCCTCCAGATCGCGCGCGCACCGGGGCAATGGCTGGAGTTCGTGCGGGGACTCTTCTCGCTGGTGCAGGGCATTTCACCCGCAGAGTTGCAGTCCTTCGTGGCCTTCAAGTCCCTGAGGCTCGCCCAGTTCTTCTTCACGCCACCGAGCCAGCGCCATCAACGATTCGACCACCTGTCCCTGGCCGAGTTCCTCGACATCAAGACCGACTCGGATATCGGTCTGGCACTGCGCCGCATCCCGAAGGCGCTGGTCGCCATGGACGGTTTCGCCGGCAGCTGCACCACGTTTCTAAACGCCTGCATGTTGAACCAGGCTCCGAGCTGGAACCCGGACATGCCCCTCGACCGTGTGCTGAAGGGCCCCACCAGCAAGGCCTGGATCGAGCCCTGGGTCGCCATGCTCGAGGAGCTCGGTGTCACGTTCGACAAGAACGACGTGGCCCTCGACAGCATCGAGCTCGGCCCCGACGGCCTGGTGAGGAGGGCTCTCAGCGTGCTCGGCAATGAGCTCAAGGCGGACGCCTTCGTGCTCGCATTGCCGATCGACCACCTCAAGGATGTGTTCGTCCGGTCTCAGCTGCCGAGTCGCCCTGACTTGGACAAGCTGCTCAATGCGGACGTGGATGGTACGACAGCCTGGATGGTGGGTCTGCAACTCTATCTCACGCAGGCCACACCGTTGCATGCCGGTCACATGTTCGCGATCGATAGTCAGTACGGACTGACCGCGCTTGACCAGACCAAGGTCTGGAGCGACGAGTACGTGCAAGCCCTGGCCGCCAAGGATCCGAGCATCAAGGGTCTGATCTCCGCCATCGTCACGCAGTGGGAGAGCCACCCGGACGCCCCCAATGCGCCCAAGTATCCTTTGCCCAAGGACATCGACGACCGCGCCACGTTGCTCGATCACGCCATCACGCAACTGGCGGCCTGTCGCTCGCCCAAGGACGAGCCGCTGTTCGACCCGAACGCGGTGTTCCACAAGCGCGTCGACGACAACGTCGACCTCGCCATGCCCCAGAAGAACAAGACCCGCATGCTCATTCACCCGCCCGGCGGCTGGCAGCGGCGCCCCACGGCCAGGACGAGCGTTCCCAATCTCTTCTTGGCGTCGGACTTCGTCAAGAACCCCGCCGACCTCGCGACGATGGAAGGCGCTTGCGCCGCGGGCAGCATCGCGGCCAACGCCATCCTCAGCTACCTGAACGTTGCCCCCGACGTGCAAGTCCACGACCTGGTGTCCGAGCTCGAGCCCAGCTGGCTCACCACGACGCGCAATACCTTCTCGTTGTTCACTGGCACGCTGGGCATCAGCGAGGACGAAGCGCTCGCGCGCCTGCTCCCGGCCGATTCGGGAGACGCCGACAGGATGCGCGAGGCGACCAACACGCTGTTCAACCCCAACACGGACTTTTCCAAGCTTCTAAAGTGACGCTGCGCCGGCCCGGGACGTAAGCGCTCGGCTGCCACTTCCGCAGCTTCGCCATGCTCAAGGCTCAGCGCCGGCGCTTCGTTCCACGGACGCGAAGGCGCACCCTGATGCAGTAGGCGACGCCGACCACGGCTGCGAGAAACGCGGCGAGATAGGTCCCCGCGATGTTGGCGTGAGGGCCATCCAGGACGCTCACGCACATCGCTGCCATGAAGGCCGCCGGCAAAGCGACCAACGCCATGACGCAGCAGAGCAACACGTGAAGCCAACGAGGGATGTTGTCATCGGCGTAGAAGGCGGCCACGACAGGAGTCGAGACAGCGATCAGGGCCAAAATCGGCATTCCGAGGATCGGTAGGGCAAGCCTCGTGTCCGAGGCATAGGCGTGCGCTGGCTGCACCAGCGACAACACGATAAGCACCACGTGCCCGCCGTGGCGGCCGTCGCCCCCGTCTCCCTTCACCCACCAACCTCCCCCGCGTCAACAGCACCCTAACGTGCTCTGCGTCGGAAGGACAGGTCTAAGGGGCGCCCTCTCCAGCTTGCTCGGCGAGGATGTAGCGTAGGAGCAGCTCGGTCTGCGCGTCGTCCAAGTGGGCCTTCTTGCCCATGCGCTTGGTGATCGAGGGCCACGCGTCCGCGTCAACCTTGTGCAGGTCGGGATAGCCATGGCACTTGTTGCAGTTGCCCACGAACAGCGACCGTCCGGCGTCGAGCGACTCGGAGGTGGAGTCCGGCCAGCGCGAGGTGGCCGCCTGGAGCGTTGCAGGACTGACGGGACCTGGCGCGGGCCCTTTGGCCGGATAGCAACCAGCGAGGACCAGTACAGCAGTCGATGCAGTAAGTGCTTTCATGCTCGAGCCTCCATTGAGACGTTCACTCTGGGACCCGAGAGGTGCTCTTTCAACGCTGCGTCGTCTCCAGGCACTGCCTTTGCAACGAGTGGTGCGTCTCCACACGACGAACCGCCGTCGAGAAAAGTGAGTCGTCCGATGCGTGCCATGTGGCTGAGTGCGTTGCTCGCGCTGACTTTCCCTTCTGTTGGATGCTCCGATGCTGGTGGCTCCGGGAGTTCACCGCTCGCTGCGCAAAGAGCAGCCGCACAGGTGAGCAACGCCTCCTCGGGCCCGGGGGTCGCGCCGAGCGCCACGCTCTCCTGGGTGGACGAGCAAGCCGTGCTCGACGCCAACGGACCCGTGCCCAAAGTCACCGCCAAGACCGTCTGCGGCTCGGACACGGAGACCTTTCTCGTGGAGCTCCTGAAGACGGCGCCCGGTGACTCGACGGTGCAGCGCGAGTGGGCCGACGTGGACCCCGCCGGTGCTCAGGTCTCCATTCGCGGCGTGGTGAAGACGACGCACTTGGGCCCGCCCGACATCCCCATGAATCACGCGCTTGGCGACGACCTGTCCATGAACGTGCTGCTCGAGAAGCCCTTCCTACCCTACACCTTCCACCTAGGTCCCAAGCCCGGCGAAGAAGGCGAGGACGCCATGCACGTGGAAATCTCCGCCGGCTACATCCCCCATGTTCCGGGGAAGAGAGGACCGAAAATGGGGCAGATCTGGAACGACTTGACGGATCAGAACCGCCAGGGGTTTCAGCCCGGGTTCGCGCATCCGAACGTGGGCGACACGGCGCTGGTGCAGGGGCGCTACATCGTCGACTGCGGGCACCCCAACTATTCGAGCGAGCTCCACGCGATGAGCTTCGTGGCCTGGACCCAAACCCAACACGGACTCACCACGGCGCGCGCCTACTACAATGGCTATCGCGACTCCGAAGACTACAACGTTGACTTCAGCCTCTCCGGTCAGACCGAGGACCCGGGGCGCTTCGAACTGCCGGGGACACGCACGCTGCCGGATCAATTGGAGGCAGAGGCTCCACGTCTGCTCGTTGGCAAGAAGCTACGCTTCTACGGACTGCTCGACGCGGTGGACATGCCGCCTCTGGACTGGCAGGTCTGCGCGCCCCCCGATGCCAGCGGCAGCCTTCGCTACGCCTATGACTTCGTCACGCGCTCGGGCGTCAAGCTGACCTTCGAACCCGACGCGCACACCGGATGCGTGGCGGTGCACACCAACTTCGAGCAGGCCTATCGTCCGGCTGACATCGCGACCCGCCGCTGCGACGTGAGCCTGAAGGCGGTCACTGAAGGGGCCAAGGGGGACCTCGAGAACAGCAGCTTCTCCTTCGGGGGCGTCGTGGGAAGACTGATCCCCGCCAACATCTTGGGAGGCCTGCCCGACCTGCCCATGGAAATCTCCTGCGCGGATGCCCTGGCCGGCCCGAAGGTCAACGCCACGCCCAGCGGGCGCAATGTACGCGTGGACGACGGTCAGCCTTTTCCGTTTTACGGCGTACTCACGGTGACTCGTACCCGATAGCCAACCCACGAGAACCTTCCTCCCACAGGGCGCTGGCAGCAGGTTCATGGCCTGGGACTGGAAGCATCGAGGCCGCCGGACGAGAAGTCCGCTACACTCCGGGCGATGCTGGTCCAGGGACCGACCATGATCTTCCGGCACGTCGACGGCGTGTGGGTCGGCGTGCATACGGCGGAGCCGCCGACCGTGGACGAGTGGACCGCGTTGTGCGGCGAGGTAGCGCACCTACGTCGCGAGACGCGGGGGGTCATCATCTACACTGAGGGAGGCGGACCGGACTCCAAGCAACGCGAGCTGCTGCGCGCGGCGCTTCAGAATACGCCGCAGCACGTCGCCGTTCTCACCCACTCGAGCGTGGTGCGACTGATCAGCACGACCCTCAACTGGCTCTTCGGGCGCCAGACGATCTGTGCCTTCGCACCCAGTGATCTCGATGGCGCGCTGGCGTTCCTGGCGCAACACGACGGGGCCTTGCCGCGCGCCACGGTGGTCGAAGTGATGGGCGACTCGACGCTCCAATTGGGCTTGAAGCCGCCGCCATGGTTCACCAGCGCGGCCTGAACGTCGAGTACGGGGCCCAAGCCGTACGAAGGACCCACGACGCCGCGCTTGGGGTCAGCTGATCTTCGCCGCGAGGAGCTCGTCGAGCTGATCGAAGGTCTCGCAGGTGCCTGGAATCACTCCGGACGCCAGCGCTTCGTCGAGGGCCTCCTTGGACGGGTGGAGCTCGTGCAACGTCAGCGTGGTCCTCCCGGCTTTCTCGGTGAACGTCGCCGTGCTGACGAAATCGCCCGCGTCCGCGTTGGTCCAGACGAGACGCGCCGGCCGCTGAACCTCCAAATACGTTCCGTAAAATTCCATGGTCTTGGGGCCCTCGACCGCGAACACATAGCGATACTGTCCGCCGACGCGAAGGTCGATCTCACAGGAGACGAGCTTGATGCCGAACGAACGCGGCGCCCACCAGCGCGTCACGAGCTCGGGCTTCGTCCACGCATCGAACACCACCTCCGCGGGGCCGTTGAAGGTCCGCGTGACGACGAGCTCGCAGTCCGACTTGCGCTCGATGGTGGTCTGATTCTTCGTCACCGGCTCACTTGCGTTTTTTTCGACCTGCATGACCCTTCTCCGCTTTCATTTCCTCGATGAGCTCGTCCAGAGCCTCGAAGCGTCCGTCCCAGAGTTGGCGATAGCGCTCGAGCCAGTCGTGAATCTCACGGAGCGGCTCCGGACGCAGCGCATAGAGCCGCTGCTGCGCGCGCGCTTCGACCCGCACGAACCCCGCGTCTTTCAGCAGCTTGAGGTGCTTCGACACCTGGGGTTGGTTCAGCTGGAGCTTCTCGCCGATTCTCGTTCACCACGCAAGGCCCCGCACGTAGGAGCTCCACGATGCGATAGCGATTCGGCTCGCCCAGTAAGGCAAACGTCTCGTTCACACCCTCGTATATGCCCTACGCGGCATATGCCTGTCAATGCATGTTGTGGCGATTTCGGTCGGAGCGCAGTGCACGCGGTTCCGGCAGCGTGCAGTGCGTGGCGGGGTTGTGCACTGATCGGGCGCCCGCGTCGCGCTGAGCCCCACGGGGACTCGAGGCGTGAGGCGAACGCGGCTGCAGAGGGGCTAAACTCCAGGAGGGAGGCACCATGCCGGAGTCTCACGTGCCCAGCAAGCAGCCGGGCGACGACTGTTTTGTCGCCCTGGCAGAGTCCATCGACGAGCTGGTGTTCGTCTGGACCACGGACGGGCAGCTCCTGTGGGCGAACGAAGTGTTTGCCCGGGAGACAGGCATGCGCGCCGACGACTTCGGCTTCGACAACCGCGACAACCCCTTCATCCACCCGGACGATCTAAAACGTGTACTGACCCAGCTCGATGTCTTCTTCAACTCAGACGCACGGCGTTCTCCTCCCATCGAGAATCGCTTCATCGACCTCTGGGGACGCACGCGTCACCTCAGCTCCATCGTCCACAAGATCACATGGAAAGGGGAGCCCGCTCTGTTGTTTTCTGCGTCCCTCCAGCGGGAGCGCGATGGACGGAACGAGAGTGACGTCATCCATCAGCAGCTAGTGGAGGCAGCGAGTGAGCTCATCTTGAGGCTCGATCCTTCGGGGCGCATCGTGTACTCGACTCGACGTTTTCAGCATCTAATCGGACTCCCCGTCGTGATCATCGCCAAGCGTCAGCTACAGGACTTCCTGGAACCCGACGATCGCGGACAGTTCGAGAATGCGCTACGTCGCGTACAGCAAGTCGACACCTCGGTGAGCCTCGAGCTCAGCCTGCGTTCGGCCTCGGAGGGCGTGCGACGCATGAGCGCCAAGCTCACTCGGCTCGCGGATCGCGCCACACCGTGCTTGCTGGTACTGCGCGACGTCACCGAGCTGCGAAGACTCGAAGCCGCGCTCGAACATGGCGACAAGAATCGCCCTACTGGCTGAAGTGGTGAACGGGCTGGCCCGCTCCCGAGTAGGGCCGGGCACACCGGCTGGGCATGAGGCGAAGGAGGCGCTCACCCCGTCAAGGGCATGGCGTTTGCTCTGTACTGCTCCCGCAGGAGTACGGTGGCACAACTTGACACTTCGTTGCACGCACGGCGCTCGCGCGTCGTCGCCGCAGGCTTCGCTTTGCTCGTGGCCGGACTCGTTGCTGCGCAAGTCGTGCTGGTGGGTGATTGGCGAGTCGACGACTCCTACATCACGTTCGCCTTCTCGAAGAATCTCGCCCTCGGTCGCGGGGCCATCTATAGCCACGACGTTCGTGTCGAAGGGTACACGAACTTTCTTTGGATGGTCCTCAACGCGGTGCCGATCGGGCTGTGCCCGGACGCGGACCCCATCTGGGCGGCGCGTGTGCTCGCCTTCGTGTTCCTGGCGGTATTGCTGTGGAGTGTGTACGAGCTCGGCAAAACGCTGCTGCCGACGTCCTGGGCCATCCTTCCAGTGGTCCTGCTGGCGTGCTGGACTGACCTCTCCCGGGCTGCTTTGTCGGGCCTGGAAACGGTGCCCCATGCCGCGCTCCTTTCAGTCGGTGTCCTCTTCTACTCCCGCGAGGCGGTGAGCCAGCGTCGGGACTCACTCTGGTGGTTCATGCTCGCCGCGCTGATGCGGATCAGTAGCATCACGCACCTGGCGTTCGTTTTGTCGTTCGAGGCGGCATGGTGCTGCACGCCGCGGGGCATGTCCGTTCGCTCCGTCGCGCGCTGGGCGTTGCCACCGTTGCTGGTGTTCGGCGCCTACTTTCTGTGGCGTTGGTCGTACTACGGCCTGCCGCTGCCAACGACGTACTACGCCAAGAACCTGGCCGCAGCGAGAGAGCCCCTACGCGGACTGCAATACCTCACCGACGCTGTGAGCGACCTCGGCGGATACTGGGTAGCGCTCCCGGTGACCCTCGCGGTCGTGAGGCACCCCGACGTTCGCAAAGGATTCTTGGCGGCGTTGATCGCCGCGGAAGTCGCGACGGTGGTGCACGTGAAGGGCGACTGGATGCCTTTCAATCGCTTCTGGATCCCGATCGGAGGCCCACTCGCAGTCTTGTTCTTGGTTGGTTTGAGAGAGCTTTGGGTATGGGCAGCATCGCGGGCGAAGTTGCCGCGACGCGCACTCGAGGCAGGGACGGCGGTCGTGTACATGGCGGTCATTCTGCACGTGGACTCGCACGTCGTATTCACGGACGAGGAGGCTGCAAAGCTGCGGCGGGCAGCCCGCGAAAAGACGCACACCATGCGGAACCTCCTGGCGAACTGGCGCTTTCTCGCGGCGATCACGCGCCAACCTGGCGATCTACTCGTCACCGACTACGGTGGAGTCGTCGGATACTATACCGACGCCAGCGTCATCGAGATGTGGGGGCTGTGCAATCGAGAGATCGCTCTGCGGGGCAACATCGAGGGCATCAATCCCATTTTTGGGAAGACGTGTGTGGCCTGCTACGCCGAGTTCGAGCCGGACTACTTGCACACCAAGACGCCTCTCGTCCGCGACGCGAACGCCTTTGCAAACCAGACCCAGGTCGTTCGTGCAGTCTTCCAAGGACCGGCACTCGACCGCGTCCTCGACTTCGAGCGCAACTACGTGACTGGGCGGGTGCTCAACCGAAAGGGGAAACGCGCTCTGTTCTTCCTGGAGCGTCGCAGGCCAGGCAGGATCCTGGCGACTCGACGACACTCGAACGGCGTGTATGTCGACTATCCTTTCGAACAGCAGCGACAAGTTGACCATTCCCTTAATTCGGAAGCAAGGTGAGGCTTCGCGTGGAGAGTCACGCCGTGCGTTGCACGCGGCCCGTGGCGCTGAGGGGTGCCCCGATCCGTCGGTCGTCAACCAGGCGCTTCGTGACCCTTCCGGCGAACTCCTCGGTCACGACGTACACGTGCACGTCCTTGCTCGCCGAGCGGAGCTTGCCCTTTTGCAGGGCGAGACGCTCCGTGGTCACCTTGTAGAACGGACGCTTGAGGATTGGCTCGAGCGCAGCCCTGAACGCAGGCTTCAAAAAAGGCAACGTGCACTTCACGCTGTCGCGTAGGACCGTGACCGTGGCGTCCAGGGCTCCGCGATCGTGCGCGCAGTAGGCAAGACACTGCAGAGCCTTCATGAAGACGAAGGCCTCGAAGTCCGGGGCCTCGAACGTTGCCTCATCGCTATCGTGCTCGATGTGCACGACTGGGCTCGGCTTGCCACGTGCCGCGAGGCTGGGAACCCATCCCCACTCATTGCCAGCGGCGCCCTGCGCGAAGGCAACGAACGCAGGCCAACGTGGGCGGTCGGACGGCTTGCCTCGATGTGCCGCCGCTCGCCGCAGAATCTCCTCCGGCGCGAGCCATTCCAGGTCGGGGTGAGCCTTCAGCACGTGAGGCTTGGGCGCTCCGAGTCGCTGCCCGTTCTTTCGCCCCCCTTCCGCCGTCCTGCTGCGGAGGAGACCGCGGGCCGACATTCGTTCATAGCAGGGAGACACCACCACGCCGTAGTGCTGCTTCAGTTCGCTCACGAGGTTTGCGGGCATCGCGCGCAACCTTACCATGGGATCGCGTTCGGACGCCCTCCACGTTCATCGCTCGCGCACGCCGAGGGCTCGCTTCGCACGAGCGGACAAGAGCGCCGTTTCGTGCGTGACCTGTCCGTCATGCGTGCGCCCCAACCAAATCGGGTCGTGATTGCGGCGTGCCGGGAAGAACAGCACCAAGGAGCCGGTGTCCTTGCGGTACCAGAGCTCGAACGCGTGGGCTTCGTCGTTCTTGTAAAACGTCTGCAGCGCCTCACGGGCGCTTTCCAGGGCCGCGCCCTCGAGGCGACCGTCGGAAGGCAGGCTGCGATTCTTGTTGCGGGCGCAAACGGGCCACCACGGAGGCGGCTTCGGCGAGTGCAGCCTGTTGGGCCGTCTGCGCCCGATCCGGTCGGGCTTCACTGCGCAGCTGGACGCGGGTGCGCGTCGCGAAGGACACGATGGGGTCGCGCCGCCGCTCGATGCGATAGACGGCAAAGCCCACCGAGAGCAGGCCGACAACGAACAACGCGGAGAGCCTGCGCGGAGCGTGCTCCTGGTGGAAATGGATCACGCTGGTGACGATGGGCATCAGGAACATCAGCACTACCACCGCCTCCGCGAGCAGGGAACCCAGCGCGATCGGCATGTAGTCGTCCAGCGCGAGCTCCGGCGGACACACCCGCAGGTACTGCACCACCAAGGACACGACCAGAAAGCAGAACGCTGGCCAGGTGTAGCCCTTGTAGAGCCAGAACTCGTCGCGCGCGCTTCGGTTGAAGAGCCAATAGGGCGCGAGCAGCGGGTACAGCACGTAGTACAAGAAGGTCCGCGGAGGATGCTCGCTGTAGAACGCCTGAAACGCCAGTTCGTTCGAGAACACGCGGCACAGCAGCGGGCGGCCCCCCAGCGTCCTGCGCGCGGTCTCTCCGAGCAAGAACACGCCAAGGGCAGCCCCCACCTGCACGATGGCTCCGGTCACCGGAAAGAGCTGCGCCGCGAACACCACCCAGAAACGGGGCCGCGGCGAAGAAGCTCAGGCGCAGGGCGAAATCGAGGCTGCGGCGAAACGTATCGAGCTGCACAGTGGGGCCACGACTCTATCACGTCGACACGGACGATATGCGGCCCTCATCGTCGACACCGCGCACCTCCACTCAACGTCCGAGCTTGAAGCTCGCGCTGCCCTTGGCTTCGGCCTTGACGGTGGGCGCCTTGATTCTCAGGTCCCTTGAGCTTGACGCCCGCTCGAGCCTTGCCCTGCCCCTTGGCATCGCCGGCAGCGGCTGCCAGCGCTTTACCGTTGGCCTCGAGCTTGGCGTCCGCGTCGAGCTTGGCCTTGGCCTTGGCCTCCAGCTTCGCCTTGGGGCCATGCAGGTCGAGCGCATGATGTGCATCCACGCCAGGCGTACCAATCACGGCAGCGGCGTCGAGTTCGGGCGCGTCCACATTCCAGCTCGCGCGCGCTTCCGCCGCCGCCTGGAGGTTCGGCGGATTCACGTGGATGGCATGACCGAGTTGAAGGCCCCACTTGGCGTCGAGTTCGCCCCGTGCACGCGGCGGCTTCACGGCGAATACGGTCGCTAGCCTACCCTTCACTTCGGCGCCCAGGATGGCCTTGGCTGCGAGCTTCGGAGGGCGCATATAGAAGGCCACCTTGCCGCGCGGCGGGGCCACGTTGGCGCTGGCCTTGGCCTGCCAGTCCAGGCTCGGAGCGCCGATCCAAAGGGCGCGCGCCGAGGCCGTGAACTTGGGGGTCGGCGGCGTGAAGAACTTGAACTTGAGCTTGGCGTCGAGATCCGCGCTCGGAACGGCAGGCGGCGTGACCTTCGCATAGAACTCCGGCACCACCACGCCCACGAACGTCGCGTTCATCCGCCCGCGGGGATGGTGCAGGTAGTACGAAAAGCGCAGGGGCTCGAAGTAGGCACTGGCGACGAGATCGAAACGCTTGGGCCAGAGTACGGCGGCCTGCACGCGCGGCTCCACCTTGGCCCAGGCTTCGACGTCCGGATGGCGCACGTACAGGTCACCTGCCAACACGGCGTGCGATAGATAGGCCTGGCTCAAGTATTCCAGGCGCAGTGCGGTCAGGTACGACGCCTCGAGGTCGAGCGCCGCCTCCGGCAGGGTTGCTTCGTAGTGGGGAGTCGCGTTCGCTTGGGCATCGGCTGCAGCGGTCGTCTCGAACTTGGCGAGTGGTGCGCTCAGGTTACCGACCACGCCGTAGCTGGCCTCGAGCTCCGACGCGAGCTTCGCCATGGCATCTCCGTGAAGGGCGATGGTGGCATCCGCATTGAGACCCGCTTCGGCCTGGTCGCGCCATGCTCCCCAGTTGTCCTCGCGGAATGCCACCGGAGCGGCCAGGGTGCCGGCCCCCTCGAGAGCCACCGCGTGGTTGGCTTCGAGTGTGATGGGAGCATTGAGGGCGGCCGCTCCGGCCACGGACAACGCGCCCTCTTCCACACCGACGCGAGCGTCGCCATCCGCCGCGACACCGACGCCGAACACCGTGCCCTTGGTGGCGACGATGCCTGCCGACGTGAACACCACAAAGGGTCCTTCTCCGGGCATACGAGGCGTGACGCTGAAGCGAGCCACTCCACCTAGCACGGCGGCCGACGAGGCCGGATCGGCCGTGCTCACGCGACTTCCGATCGAAAGGGTGGAGACTTCGGCGATCTCCGCGGTGCTCTGATCCGCGAACAACACCGTCGCACGCGCGTGGTCGCCTACCCGCACTTGGTCGCCGAGATAGAGCGCCTGATGGGGCTTCGCCGCGCCGAACGCTTCCTCTCCCAATCGCCGCACCTCCACGGAGCCATCGACCCCTGCGAGAACGGCCAGGGCTCCTTCCGAGTGTTGGATGCCGCCCGCTTCGATGCCGACTTGTGACACCAGCGCCGACGCGGCCGCAGCGGCCATCACGTCGTTGGTTGGAGCTTCGGCGCCAGCGCGCGTTGCGGCGTCGTCACCGCATCCGCAGAGAGCTGCCGAGGCTGCGACCATCGTCGTCAACATGGTTTGCAATGGGGCTTTGGTTCTCATGCCGCGCACTGTCGATCCCAACGCAAGACCACCGAAAGGTCCGACGCGGGAAAAGCCCGCAGGTGCGAGCACGTTTTCCCCGAGCACGCCCCCTGTGCGATGCCCGATGCTTCGCAATGAAAGTCGATGCTTGCGCGACACCGCGGATGGCGCGGGCCGAATGTAAAAGGTTGTCGCGCGGTCCGAAATGCAAGCCAGGTCGCAACTGTGCCTTGCGCTTGAAGCCTACCGATCCGCTTGGTACGAGCCCGGCATGTCCTCCAACAGCACGTACACGATCCGAAGGCTCGTCGCTCGCGATACGGAGCTCGTGCACGGAATGCTCACCATGTTCGGCGAGGCCTTCGAAGACGTGGAGAGCTACGGAAAGGCCCGCCCGAGCGCGGCATACCTGGACCGGCTGCTGGCTGGAGAGTCGTTCATGGCGCTGGTGGCCTTGAAGGACGACGAGGTCGTGGGCGGGCTCGCCGCCTATGAGCTACGCAAGTTCGAGCAGGAGCGCAGCGAGATCTACATCTACGACCTGGCAGTCGCGGCTCCTCATCGGCGACAGGGCATCGCCGAGACGTTGATCCGTGAGCTGGGCAAGCTCGCAAGGGATCGCGGTGCCTACGTGGTGTTCGTCCAGGCCGACCTCATCGATGCTCCTGCCATCGCGCTGTACACGAAGCTCGGCACCCGCGAGGACGTGCTCCATTTCGATTTGCGGGTGGTCTAGGCGACGCAGCCGCTCCCTCAGCTCGGAGGCCGCGGCGTCCAACGATATTGCACGAAGGAAGTGGCCTCGGCGACGCGGTCGTAGAGGGCTCTCGCAGTCGCGTTTTCAGCCTGCGTGACCCAGTACACACGGGCTGCTCCCTGGCTCGAGGCCGCGCGGTACACGGCCTCCACCAAGGCGTACCCGGCCCCCCTACCCCGGGCCGCGGGGTCCACGAAGAGGTCCTCCAGGTAGCAATAGCCACCTGTTGCCCAGGTCGAGAGGTGGAAGTGGTAGATAGCAAAGCCCAACACTTGTTCGTCCGGGCCCACGGCAGCCAATCCATGGGGCTGATCGTTCGGGTCGAGCAAGCGGCGCCAGGTGTGCTCGGTGACTTCGTCAGGCAGTGTGCAGCCGTAGAACTCCAGGTAGCCGTTCCACAACTCCCGCCAACGAGGCGCATCGGCGGCGGACAAGAGGCGTACACTGATCGACTGCATGCGTACGGTGTCGTCAAGGGCCATGGTGCCGAAAGCAAAGCGCGATGTGCCCAATGTGCAAGCCGGGTCCTGGCCTGAGCACACGCAGTCTCACCTGTGTCTACCCGTCCGACCTTCCGCTGGGGCTTCCCAGGCCGGTATGATCCCGCTCCCAAGGGAGGTCGCCGTACTGGTCCGTGCTCCGCGCACCGGAGCGCTTCGAGTCCGCTGCGATCGAAGGAGACGCGATGACACTGTCACGACGACTGACGGCAGAGGCATTTGGAACGTTCTGGTTGGTGTTCGGAGGCTGCGGTAGCGCGGTCCTGGCAGCTGGTTTTCCCAAGGTGGGCATCGGCTTGCTGGGGGTCTCGCTGGCCTTCGGTCTGACCGTGCTCACGATGGCCTACGCCATCGGGCACGTCTCGGGTTGTCACCTCAATCCAGCCGTATCGGTCGGGCTCGCGCTGGGCAAGCGCTTCCCGATGGCCGAGGTACCTGCCTATGTGGCGGCCCAGGTCGTGGGCGCCATCGCCGCAAGCGGGGTGCTGTACGTGATCGCCAGTGGCGCCGACGGCTTCAGCCTGGCGGGCGGGTTCGCTTCCAATGGCTACGGTGAGCACTCCCCCGGCGGCTACTCGCTGATGGCTGCACTGGTCGCAGAGGTGGTTCTCACCTTCTTTTTTCTGATGGTAATCCTTGGGTCCACCGATGCGCGGGCACCCGCGGGCTTCGCCCCGCTGCCGATCGGCCTGGGGCTGACCTTGATCCACTTGATCGGCATCCCCGTCACGAACCTCTCCGTGAACCCTGCGCGCAGCACCGGCCCAGCCCTATTCGTGGGCGACTGGGCTCTCTCGCAGCTGTGGCTCTTCTGGGTCGCACCGATCGTCGGCGCTGCGCTCGCTGCGCTGGTCTACCGGTCACTGTTCGAGGCACAGGCCCAAGCGCCTCGAGATGTCCGCGATGCCGAGAGCGGGTCGACGTCACGCGCGGCCTGAGGCCCGGTCGCCTGCCGTGCTCTCGAGTGACGCAACTCCGCAGCGGATCGCCGCCACGGGGAGCGCCACTCGGAGCGGCTTGGCCAGTTCACGGCGTGCGCAGGGGATAACCCATCGCGTTGTATGCCACGCCATCCACGGTCACCGCTCGCACCGACGCGTCGAGCTCGTTGGCGCGAACATAACCGATGGCTCCGCGCAACTTGGACACGGCCGCGCGCACGACCACGCTGGAGGGCGCGATGCGCGGCGGGAGTCCCTGGCCGCGGATGCGGCGATCGATCCAGTAGCGACCGGCATCGTCGCCCATGAAGCCGAGCAGGGTCGCGTCGAAGGAGCGCCGCATGGGATGGTCCGCGGCGTAGTTGAGCGGGACGAAGCGCGTGCCGTCGTACTCGGTGACCTCACCGAGGAAGATGCGCTTCAAGAGCGCCCTGGGGAGGTCGCGAATGCCCGACTGGGCCGACACGATCACCACCAAGGGGACAGGACTACCCACGTTCGGCTGAGCCGAAGCGAGCGTGTGCGGGCCTTCGACCAGAACGGTAGCCAGCACGAGTCCCAGCATCATGAGTTTCAGGAAGTGGAAGAAGGTACGCATCAGAATGCCCACGCTACCTGGCCGGCGATGAGGGTCACTTGGGGATCGGTCTTGCCCACGTCGGGCAGATTGACCCAGATAACCTGACCCTTGAGGACCAAGCTCGGGACCGGTCGGATGTTGAGTCCGGCCGCGTACGCCAGTGTGTTTCCGGGCTTGCCCACGCCGAATTGGTTCGGGGTCGCGCCCGTGACGTTCTCAATCTGCTCCAGCATGACGAAGGGCATGAGGGAGAGCCACGGCAGACGGTAACCCGCCAAGGCGTACCAACCCCAGCTCAGATTGTCGGCCACCTGGCCCCTCGTGACGCCGGATGGATCGGTGTAGACCTTGCGGCCGGGTTCGAGATACTTCACCTGGCGCGCAACCGCCTCGCTCTGGAAGTGAAAGCCCTTCACGTCCCACTGCACGTCCGCCGCCAACGCGAGTTCGTCGTATTGGTCGTTCGATTTCGTCAGGAGCTTGACCGCCCCCGAGCTCAGGTCGACCGCCGTGTATGGCTGCATGGTTGCGCGGCCACCGTAGGCGGAGACACCGAGCTTGAGCGAACCCACCGCGTCCGTGGCCAAGAAGAGGCGACCGCCCAGGGCTTTGTTCTTGTCGTAGTCTGCGTTCAGGATGTCGCTGCGACCGTTGGAGACCGTGAAGTGGTAGCCGAGCGTGGTCTCGCCCACCAGCTTGGAGCCGAACACCTCGAGTCCAGTCTGACGCTGAGGAAACAGACCTTCGCCGACGATATAGGGCTTGGTAGTGGGGATGATGGTAGGGCTGCCGTGATCCACGTTCCAGATGCCGTAGGGCGTGAGAAACTGGCCCAGGCGCAGGTTGAGCCAGCTCCGGTAGGCATAGTCCACGTGGACGCGTTGCATGATGATGCCGCCCCACTGCTCCGTGCGCTGGAGGTTGGCGCCATCGGCGGCGTCGGTGGACGTGTAGCCGCCCCCCGCAGCGCTGGTCCCATTGGGCATGTACGAGAAGCGAACTTCCACCAAGCTCGAGAATCCGCGGGTGAGGTTGGCGGCCATGTACAGGTTGACGTTCCCCACCGAGAACGCCGCATTGCTCGGCGGACTGACCATGTCGTGAAAATAGGTACGGGAGAGTCCGGCGTCGGCGAAGCCGTAGAACGTGAGCCCAGGGCCATCCGCCTCGACTGCCTTTTGCTCGTCGACCAGCAACGCTTCTAGCGCCGCCGCGTCCTCACTCGTCGTCTCATTCGCGGCGGCGGCAGGCGCAGGTGACGCGACCGTCTCCGTCGAACTTGGAGGCGCGACGGCGTCCTGAGCGTCTGCGCTCGGGGCGTCGGGCACCGAGGTGGCCGGCGCTTCCGGTGCTGCGCCGATAGCGGCTTGAACGTCAGGCCCATTGGGAGAAGCGGGCTCGACGCCACCTGCGTCCTGGGCGAACGCATGGCCCGAAGCCAGCGCCCACGCAAACACCAACGTGGCCTGAGCCACTTGAGAAATGGGATTCTTTTTCATGATGCTTGATCCGCGTCGTGTGTGCAGGCCATGGGCAGGCCCGGCACGAACATGGAGAGGTCCGTGCACGTCCAGCCCGGATCGCAGCTGTCTGCGGTGCAGTCAGGCACGATGCAGTAGCCGTCTTTGACGTTGCAGAAGCTCGCGTCGAAGCCGGCGCAGTCAGCGTTGCTGCTGCACGGTTCCAGCTGCCCCGTGTAGCCGTGCTCGGCGCTCGCACTGGCGTCGCTGCCAGCGTCGCTGACCGGTGCCTTGGGCTCGGCCTTGCAAGCGTTGCCATTGAGCACGAAGCCAGACTCACACACACAGAGGTCGTCCTTGAACACCTCGTGAGGTCCGCAACGGTTATTCGTATCGTAGAGGCACGCCGAGGCGCACCCCAACCAAGCGACCGCCAACGCGGATCGCAACCAACTGCTCATACTGTCCCCTTCAAAACAAAAAACTCAGACTCGTCTCGTCATCCCGCCTGAAGAACCCCCTCGTCAGGCCGAAGCTTGTCTCTTTCTGCGGAGCTCCTGCTCCAACACGCGCGCCGTCCCGGCGAACAGCCCGTTCACCCGACGGGCGAGCTCCGCGGCCTGACTCACGTCGCCGCTCTCGCTGTCGTGCTGAATGCGTTCGCACAGCGCAGCCATCGCAACTGCACCCACGCTCGCGCAGCCGCCCTTGAGCTTGTGGGCCAGCGGTCGAATCTTCTCCGGATCGGACGTCTCCACCACCTCGAGCAAGGCTTTCAGCTGCCCCGGAACGAGCTTGAGAAACAGCTCGATCACGCGCTCGGAGCGCGGCACCTCGGAGCTGACGAGCTCCTCGGCCACATCGTTGGCGGGCTCGGTCGCGGCCAGCGCGACCTCCAGCTCTCGTCGAAGCCCGGAGTCCACCAGCGATCCCTCGTCCCGACCAGGCCCCGTGAGCAGCCAGCGCGCGAGCGTCTGTTCGAGCGAACGCACCGGGATCGGTTTGGTGAGATAGTCGTCCATGCCGGCCGCGAGCACCTTCTCTCGCTCTCCCGAGAGGGCGTGTGCCGTGAGCGCGATGATCGGAATGCGTGGCCTTTCGTTGTCGGCCTCCCAGGCCCGAATGGCGGAAGCGGCCGCGTAGCCGTCCATCACGGGCATCTGGCAGTCCATCAGCACGGCGGCATAGTGCTGCGTCTGCACGGCCTGGAAGGCCTCGAGCCCATTGCCCACCACGTCGACCTCCAAGCCGAGCTCGCTCAGGAGCTCCTCGGCGACCGCCTGGTTGATCTCGTTGTCGTCCACGGCCAGCACGCGTCCGTGCAAGCGGCTGCGGCGCTTGGCGCCCGGCTTCGAATCCTTGAGCTTGTCGCCCTGCGGCGCGTGGAACGCATCCATCAAGCAGTCGAAGAGATCCGACTCTCGGAGGGGCTTGGTGACCGTTGGCAGCCGCCGCAGCGCGTCGGGTCGGCTCGAGTCGCTCTCGTTCGTCATCAACACAAGAGGCATGCCCACGTGGCTCGACACCACGGCGCTCGCCAGCTCGAGGCCACCCTGCTCTGGCAGCTCGGCGTCCAGCAGCACCGCATCGAAGGGCGTGCCCTCCATCAGCGCACGCTCGATGCTGATCATGGCTTCGGCCGCGCTGTCCACGCTGACACAGCGCATGCCCCAGTACACCAGCTGCTCCTCGAGCAAGCCTCGTATGCTCGAGCTATCGTCCACGATCAGGACGCGCTTGCCAGCCTGCGCATTGGGGGCTGGACGCTCCGTCCCGGAGGCGGCCGTTGCGCGCAGGCTGTAGATGAACGTGCTGCCTTCGCCCAAAGTGCTCTCGACCGTGACGGTGCCGCCCATGAGCTCGGCCAGCTTCTTGGAGATGGCGAGCCCGAGACCGGTGCCGCCGTAGCGGCGCGTGCTCGATCCATCGACCTGGGAGAAGGAGCTGAACAGTTTGGCCACGTTATCCCGGCTGATGCCCGGTCCCGTATCGCGCACCGAGCAGCGCAGACTCAGTTCGGTGCCCACGCGCTCCGCCACCCCGATCGTGAGCACGACCTCTCCCCGCTCGGTGAACTTCAGCGCGTTGCCGATCAAATTGGTGAGCACCTGTTTGAAGCGGTCCGGGTCTGCCCGGACGAGCCGAGGCACCTCGGGTGCGACGCGGTAGGCCAGGTCGAGCTGCTTGTCCCGGGCGCGCGGCGCGAGCAGCTCGATCATCTCCTGGACCTGCGTGCGCAAATCGAACTCGCTCGGCGATAGCTCGTATTTGCCCGCCTCGATCTTGGAGAAATCGAGGATGTCGTTGATGATCGTCAGCAGACTTCGGGCGGAAGCGCGCACGATCTCGGCGAACCTCGCCTGACGCTCGTCCAGGTTCGTGCGCAGCAGCATGTCGGTCATGGCCAGGACACCATTCATGGGCGTCCGGATTTCGTGGCTCATGTTCGCCAAGAATTCGCTCTTCAGGCGGGTCGCCTCCAGGGCCTGGGCGGTCGTCTCGGTCAGTCGCTTGAACGCCCCGCTCACGATCTCGAGCAGCGGGCTCACGTACAAGTTGACGAAGGCCAGCGCGAGGGCGAGGGCGACCAGACAACCGACGCCTCCGGCCAACAGCACGTTCGCGCGCAGGCGGTCTCCGGCGCGCAGGCGCTCGGACGAGACGACGAGCGCCACGCGACCGACCAACACGCCCTCGATGGTCACGTCGCCATGGGAGTACAGCGCATCTTCGGTGCGTGCGAGCTTCCCCGGCTTGCCTCCGAAGAGCTCCGCGCGACCGATGTCCGTGGCGCCTGCCTTGTAGAGGACCTTGCCGTCGGCCCGCACCACCGTGATGGCAAGCACGTCGGGATCATCGGAATAGTGCGCAATCTGACCGGCCAGCGCAGTCGGGTCCTCGGTCAACACCCCATCTTCCACGTCCCGGCCGAGGGCGAGCGCGCCGCGCGATGCCTTCCACTCCAAATCACGGCGTAGGGTCGGCGTGAGCGAGTCGAAGATCTGCGAGACGATCAAGAAGATCATGCCCGAGAGCGCGACCAGGACGCCCAGCGAGAAGAGCAAGAACCCCGCCTTGATGCGCTTGCCTAGCAGGGCGGTCTCTTCCGCCTCGCGCCTGAGTGGATCATTCTTACCGAGCAGCGTGGCGTCCGAAGTAGGAGTAGAGGTCCTCGTGTCAGTCACTTACTCAGATCCTCCAGGGCGCGCTCAAGCCTCGTAACGTGCATGGCGGCAATCGTGGTCAGGTTGGACGCCGTATTCGCGTCGTCCAGATCAGTGAACAGTCCCAAGGCTCCGCGCATGGCTTGCCGCGCTTCGAATGACAGCCGACCTGCTTCTGCGCTGCGCTCCACGAGCTCAACCAGCTTACCCACCGCCTTGAAGAGCTGTGAGACGCCGGCGCGCTTGAGTTGATCTCGCAACGTCCGGACCGCGCGCAGAAGTGGCTCCCAATCGAGCGCCTTTCCGGCTTTGCTGTCTGCGATGGCACTCAGTCCAGCACCTGCCGCGGCGGTGATGGCTCGTTTTTCGTCCGCGTTCAGGTCTCCCGTACGTCGATTCGCGGAAGCTGGCGTCTTCTCCTTGGAGAGCCCGCGCTGAAGGGCCAGAGGCAAGGTCTTGCGCATCGAGTCCTTGGTCACGGTGAATACGCCGGGCATGTTCGCCGCCACGCTCTCGAGCGTTTCGGTGGAGGAGCCTGAGATCAGGACCGTTGGCAAGTCACAGATCCTGTCCCAGCTGCGCAGCAATGAAATGAAGCGATCTCCGCGCATGACCGGCATGTTCAGGTCCACGACCACCGCGTCGATCCCTTCGCTCATGATCACGCGCGTGGCGCCAATAGGAGACGACAGACAAATCACCTCGTAGCCGGCGTCCGCCAGCACACTACGGATGGTCTCCAGCGCGATCTCATCGTCATCGATCACCAGGACGCGCCTAGCCTGGTTGCCAATCCCCCGATTTGACATCCGTGAAAATGCTACCGAGAGACATTGCGCTTTTGAACAACCGATCTGCGCACGACGCGAGAAAAGCAGCGCTTGTGTGGCGCGGCTTGCGCGTCGCAGCCGGGGGACTTCGAGAGAGCGCCGCTCGCACGAGACTGTGTCCGCGCGATGTGCAGGCAACCTGACGAAACGTGTCGCGGTCGCCTGAGTCCGTCTGCACGTCGCCGTAGACATGTTCAGAGTCAGACCGTCAGACCGGAGACACAAAAGCTCGGCCGACCGGCCGACACTCTGTTACCTGGATTCGCTGCGCCGCGCTGCCCCCGATTCGCCGCGCGCCCCGTACCGTCTATCCCGTCGCTCTCAACCCTCTGCCCCTCGCCCCCGCCAGCTGGCGTAGCGTCATCCCCCAGCGACATCACGTCGATGTTGTCCGCGCGCCCCTGTCGAGGCACCTGGTGGTACCCTGCGGCATGCGGTGGTGGCTTGGAGCATAGCTGGGGTGGTTGGGACTGGGTGGGCTCCCGACGGATCGCGCGCACGCCGCCGAGCCGATCCGTCTGCCGGTTCTCATCCACGTCGCACAGGAGCAGCAGATCGACGTGGCCGAGCGCATCTTCTGGGAGCGACAGCTGGCGCGCGCCAACGAGATCTTTGCGCCCTACGAGGTCGCTTTCGAGCTGCAAAAGGTGGTGCCTGCTCGGGGCAAGCCGCGCATGGACGATCGGGCGGACCGCGATGCCCTGGCAGCGCAGCTCGAGGCTGGGGTAGTCAATGTCTTCGTGGTCGCCGCGCTGACGGACGTGGATGAGCCGCCGCGCCCGCGACGCGGCGTCCACTGGCACGCCGGGAGTCCTGCGGGAGCTCACTACGTGATCCTCTCGGTAATCGCAGAGCCTGAGGTGCTGGCCCACGAGCTTGGGCACTACCTGGGAAACCCGCGGCATAGTGAGGTGCCAGGGAACCTGATGAGCTATCAGCGCGGCGAAGGGCTGCCAGTACTCGATGAGGCGCAGCAACGGCGCGTGAGGACTACGGCGCGGGCGTATCGGCGCTGGCCAGAGAGGATGTAGCGGTGGCCTCGTCGGCGGCAACCCCGGGTTGTCCCGCATCGCCGTCGAGCACGAACGGAGCAGACACAGTGGCCATCCTTGCGAATGCACCGGCGCCATTTTGCGTGGAATCCCCCTGAACCTGCTCATGCTATGAGGTGTCATGCCCGGTTGGTATGACTGCTCCGTGCTGGCCCCAGAGCGAACCGCGGAGTCGACGAGCCGAAAGCTAGAAGCGAAGCTCCTCAGCGAAACACGGTCCCCAATGTCCCGCATTGATCGAGTCCTGACGACGGTCGCGCTGGCCGCACTCTGCATGGTCGGTTGCTCGCACGACTTCAAGACGACACCGATACCGCTGCCGAAGAGCCGCCTACAGGCACTGGCGGACCACGTCAAGACGTGTACGCAGACCACCGAGGCGGGTTCCCAGGGGCCGATCCGCGAGCTGATCTTTGGGGTCACCATCGCGGACGGCGGCGCTCCGCGTGACGTGGCTATCCTCGAGATCCAGCCGCGTAACCTGGAGCTCGAATCATGTGTGCTGAGGGTTCTGCTCGCGGAGCACTTCGACTGGTGGTCAGGGGGATACTGCGTGGTGGGTCAGCTGCGGGGCGACGATCCGAAACAGCAGGTGATCACGGCGCCCGTTGTGAGTCCGATGGGGACCGCCTGGTGTGAGAGGCCATACGCCTACCCCGTGGTTCCGGAGCGCTAGGAGACACAGGAGCTAGCGTCACGTGAGCATGTTGGTCCATATTGCGCGCGCCTCGACGGAGGCGAGCATCAAGCGGAGCGGACTCCACGCGACGCGTCTTCGGATGCCGACCCGCGATGGCGAGCGAGAGGTGCACGGCGTTTTCCTGTTTCCCGTGCTCGACAACTTCGCAGCCACCTACCAGTGGGGTGCGCGAGCTACGGCGCCACCACGATGAGCGCGTTCTCGCGGTCCACGTACGCGGGAAGGACGATGACGCGGTGCTCGTGGGGCGTTTCGGCACGCCGCAGCGTGAGACCTCGCTCGGAGACGCCATCCGCTGGACTCGGAGCCACCCGTGGGGCGCGCAGATCGTCATGTTGCACGCGGTCCCAGCTGCCCGCGCACTACTCGGCATTGGCGGGCGCAACCGCTTCCTGCACGCCACGCAGACCATGGCCGAAGGCGCTCTGCTCGAGATTATCGATGACCTTCAGTACGTGGCAGGTGCGCGTGCTCTCTTCGAGCGGCTCCCGAGCACCACCGATGCGATTCGCAAGCGAGTCACGTCCGCGATCGAGTCGCTAGACCCCGATGCGACCTGAGAGGCGTTCTTCATCAAAGCGGAGAGTCGTAGCGAGAGAGGCCGAGCGTCGAAAGTGCGTAGATGATGCCTGAATCCCCGGTCGCGAGGCCCGAGGGAATGGCGTCGATTTCGGACGCACGTGAAACCGCTCAGGTCCTGCGGCGTGCGACAGAGTAAGGGTGTGCGGTCTTCGGGTGCACGTCCACCGATCAGGGTGGCGACGTACAGGGCCCCGTGCTCGTCCAACGCGCTCGCCGCGGGGTAGAGGTCGATATAGTCCTCGCGATTCAGGAGGGCGGCGGACACAGGCGGATCATCGGCCATGTCGTAAACGATCAGATCACCGCTCTCCGTGCTGCCCACGAGCCTTGGCGTGCCCAAATGCGGGGACGAGCGGCGAGCCCGCGATCGACAGGCCGACGTACGGAGAGAATCCAATGAGCCGCGTCGCGCTCGCTGGTCGAACGCCCTTCGAACTCGGGCAGGCGCCGATGGATCACCAGGAACACCTCCTGGCAGGCATCTTCGAGCTCGCGCTCGGGTACCTACCCCGTAGCGCCGCAGGACGCGCCACACGAAGGCGGCGTGCGCCCGAAAGAGCTCACGAAAGTCCTCAGCAGGTGGAGCATGGGTAGGCAAGCGCGGACGGTTCCTGGGTCGGGGTCTGCCATTCGTGCAGCCAGCTCGCATCTCGCCCAAGAAAATCGTCGGGGTGATGTCGATTTTCTTCGCGCGCTCCAGTGAGCGAGCGGCGACGGAGTCACCCCGAACAGCGTGTGTATGGTGGATTAGATCACGCCTGGACTCGCGTAGATCGCACCGAGTCAAGCCGCTCCTCGACGCTCAGTCCCCCCAAACAGCTGAGCTCCACGAGGTTCGACGTGGCTCCTAGTAGCAAGACCTCCGCTGAGGTTCGGTCGCTGTTCAGCCGCACGCGGTGGTCGGAAAGCGACAAAGCATGAAACGACATCATCTCCCCGCGAAGCCGTTCGATTCTGTAAAGCCCATCTATGCGCGCTCGTCCATCTTCGGCAGTCTGGTGATCGCGACGAGCCTCCTCAGTGGTTGCGAGGCGAGCCAACCCACCGACGAGAACATAGGATCGAACGAGCAGTCCATCGTAGGCGGCAAGCCCGCGCGCGGGCGTGACTACCCGTGGATGGTGGCGTTGTTCGAGGTTTGGAATGGCCACCAGGAGTTCATGTGCGGTGGCACGTTGATCGATGCGACCCACGTGCTCACCGCCGCGCACTGCTCGGTGTCCGCAGAACTCGACGACGACCTGCACATGTTCGTGACCTCGCCGACCACCCCTGCCAACGTCGTGGTGGCGCGGCGCCCCGCATCGCTGTCCGCCCTGGAAAACAAGGACTACCTCGCGGTGCACAACGTCGTCGTGCATCCCCAATACGACGAGGGCTCGTCAGACTACGATGTGGCGGTGTGGGAACTGGCGGCGCCGATCCGGCTCGCCGAGTATCCGCAGTTGATGACCAACCCGGTCGTCGTCGATTGGCTGAGTGCGCTGCATCTTCCCGTACGGGTCATCGGCTACGGCGCCCTGAGCGAAGAGGCCACCGAAGCCTCCGACATTCTCCGGCAGGTCGATGTGCCGCTCGTTTCTCGCGAGCAATGCCGGGACGACTACGCCCAGGAGTGGCCGGACATTCCACCGGAGGAGATCATCACGGACCGGATGGTCTGCGCTGGCCCACGCCGCGGTGGCAAAGACTCTTGCTACGGCGACAGCGGCGGTCCCTTGTTCGTGCCCACGCCGGGCAGGCCGCCGCTCCTGGCGGGCGTGGTCAGCTGGGGCGCCGTATGCGCCGCGCCCAAGCTGCCCGGGGTGTACGCCAACGTCGCGGCGCTCGCGGATTATGTCCAAGATTGTCAGGCTGGGAAGTGTGAGACCCGGGCACCGCAGCGCGAGTGCGACTGGGGCTACCTGGACTGCGACGGGGAAGCCGCCAACGGCTGCGAGGCGCTTCCCGCGACCCCGGAGCGTTGCGGTGCGGGCTGCGATGCTGGACCTTGCGGAACGAGCGAGGCCTGCATCATCGGCGACGAGTTCTACTGCACAACTGCCAAGCCCGTCACGCCAGGCGTCACCTGCGTCTTCAAGGAGCCCGACTCATTCGGCGAGTACACCGTGTGGTTCAGCCTGCTCAGCGAGAACGAGGGAAGCATCCAGATCCCGCTCTCCGATCAGCACCTCACCAACGGAGCCCAGCCGTTCTTCACAATGGACGTCATTCCCTCTGGCCTCACCGAGTTCGCCACGCTGGCGATCCTCGAGCGGCCGGACGCCGGAAGCTACACCGTGACCGGTCCCGATGGCCAGGCTCGCACGGCGACCGTCACGGCCGACACGCCGGACTGCGAGACGCTCGCCGGGCAATCCGAGGAGGCTCCCACCGATGCAACCTTGGCGCACGGCAAGAGTGCGCGCGACCTGGGCGGATTGGCGGCACGCCCGAACATGCACCGTACGTGGACACCACGGCGCGCGGGCGCATCGCGAGGGCAGTGACGCAGGTCGTGAAGGCGCGCCGCTGGGGCGCCGGCCGCTGTGAGGGGAGCCACGGCGGCCGGCGCCCTGTACGCTTCAGAAGAAGCCGCTGATGCCTATTTTGGGGCCCATCGCGCCGAGCTCGGCGCGCATCGCCACATGGTCCGAGAAGTTGTAGAAGAGACCGGCCGCCACGTCCCAGTAGAAGAAGCCGTTGTCGATGCCGTCGTTGACACCGCCGAAGTCGTCTTCGTTGAGCCAAATACCGATGTCGTAGCCGAGGCCGATCGCACCGTAGGGGCGGAACTTCGGCGTAATGTGGAAGGACCACATGGCATAGATGGCCGGCGTGATGTCGAGGTACTTCACGCGGTCGTCCACGAACGCATAGCCGCGGCTGCGGTAGCCGACGGAGATGCTCGGCTCGAGCGAGATCTGGTCGTTGATCGACGGGATGAAGCCGTCCTTCACGATGGGGATCTCGACGCGCGCGTTCACTCCGATACCGACACCCATGTACCAGGGGATGTAGGCCATGGCGCTGATGCCGATTGGCCGCGATTCGTGGATGCTGCGATCCTTGATCGTGCCTTCCTTGCCGGGTTCGACTGCCGCTGTGGTCGCGGTCGTGGTCGACGCCTCGGGGGCCGCGCTGGCTTCGATGGTCTCACTATTCTCGGCCTGTCCTGCCTCACCGGCCGCGGGCGTCTCCTGGGCCAATGCAGAGCCCGACAGCAACGACAGAGCGATCAAAACTCCCACGCGACTCATCTTCAGAAGCCTCCTCCTGCACTGCTCGCCGAGCTGGCGAACGTTCAGCGCATGCGAAACCGACGCGTGTGGAGGGCGACCATTCTGTGCGTTTAGGGTGACGCAGTGCCCTTTAGAAGCTGCCCGTGAAGGCCAGGCTCAACGGCATGCTCGCACCTGCGCCATTCGGCCCCGAACCGTCCTCTGCGCGTCGGGCCGACAGGTTGTGAAAGCCGACGCTCGCGCCGACCATCGATCCGGCGATGGCGATCACCGCAAGATAGGGGGCCATGCCCTCCAGCCGCTTTCGCTGTTTTTCGGGGCGATGGTAGAGCTTAAGCGCGCCTGCCACGAGGGCGCTACCAACGAAGCCACCGAGCGCGGCGCCTCCCAGAGCAGCTCCGAAGGCCCCTTTGTCGTCGTAGCCTCGCCCGACGCCGTCGACGATGCCCGCCGTCACCAGCGTGCCTGCTCCCAGCACGATCGCCCCCATCGACCAGAAGAGCCCGTTGTGGTCGTCGATTGCGACGGCGGAGAACGCAGTCACCCCAAAGGCAGTCACGGCTGCCAGGGGCAGTGCAGCTACCGTCTTGACCGCAGTGCTCGTGGCGTCAGGAGCTTCGGCGCGCGCAGGCATGCTCAGGGCGAGGGCCAGCGCGAAGGCGAGGGAGAATCGACGCATGCGGCTTGGCGAGAGCATGGGTACTGCGAGCATGCAGCGGGCTTTAGCACTCGCTTCGTCGACGACGAAGCACGCGTCACCCCGAACAAGGGACCACGAATCTGTGGCTCACCAAGCTCTCCGCAACTGCAGCGCTTCCCTGACGGTCCAGGGTCCCTAGCGAAGAGGCGAGCGCGTGACTGGCGCCAAGCGGTCGAGCAGCGCAAGACACCGCGGTCCGAGCTCCCCCGTGCTGTTGTCGACGGTCTTGATCGAACCCTCCGCGTCGTTCATCACGCAGCGCGGCTCTGCGCAGTGGTTGAGTCCTAGCATGTGCCCCACCTCGTGCACCGCGGTGGACACGACACGAAAGCGATAGAGCTCGGCGCGCGGGTTGCCTCGCCGCAACCGGAACGTCGAGATCACCGAGCTCGTGCCTCCGATCATGCCCAGGCCGAACACGCCCCAATCCTGATGCCGCCCCTTGGTTGTGCTGATATCCACCTCGGTCATCCCGAGCACACTCGTTTGCGCCGGCTGCTCGCGCTCGATCACGTGCAGCAGCTTTTCGGCTCGGTACCGCCTGCGAGGCGGATAGTACGCCTCCGCGGGCAGCGCGCGCCGCACCGTGGGCAGAACCTGCACCCGCAGCTCCCTCCGGAGCCCGGCTTCGATCTGGGGAATGACCTCTTCGGGGAAGTCGCCGAGGATCTCGAGTAGGACGTTCCGGCGCACCAGGTCGCCGCGGGCTGAGTCGTGAGCATCGTCTGGGTGTTCACGGGCGCGGTCCCCGAGTGCAGGGGGCATGATCTGCATCCCGGAGCGCCCTGGCTCGCTCGACTCGCCACTCGCTGGGCCCGGAGGCTCGGCGCGGGAACGAGCGCAGGCCCCCAACCCGAGGAGCCACAGGGCGAGCAGCGCGTGCAGAGGAGCCGAAGGAGGTCGAGGTGCCAAACGATGATGAGACACCGAGGCAGGCAAGAAGGTTCCCGGAAGCATGCCGTCTCGGCCGATCACCTAGCCGAATAGCGACGCGGCGCGGATCCTCTCCCACTCACCGCGGACCATGAACTTGCCCGGAATCAGGGCGAAGCCACCTCGCCGGACACCGCGCGCAAGGACGCGCTGCTCGACCCAGCGCTCGTCGAAGCCCGCCCATTCGCCCAAGCCGCTGAGCAAGTTCCCGATCAACACGGGGTGCAGCTCGCGATAGAGGATCTCTTCGGCCTGATCCAAGCTGTAGCCACTCCGCTGCAAGACCAGGGCAATGCGAGCGTGGTCAGCGCCATCGAGCTCCGTGTCCAGGTAGAGCTCCGACAGGGCGCTCCAAACGGGACGTCTGCGGTCGAGATCGCTGGCTGCATCGGGCAGACACTCGCTGCGACGCCGCCAGATTCCGGGGAACAGACCGATCGCCACCATCGGCGTCATCACGAGTGCCATGCCGATCACGCCGAGCGCTTCCCAGGGGCGCAACCACAACCAGGCACACAGGCCGGCTCCGAGGGCCACCAACAGCATCCACGCCAACACGCGGCGAGGGAGCGAAACGGGCTTGGTAGCTGCGGACGACGAGCTCGATTGCATGGGTCCAATGTGGAGGACGTAAACTGGTTACACAACCAATCTATCTGCTCATCAGCTTCCCGATCTTTCCGGCCCCGATTCGGCGCCCTTCGCAGAGCGCAAAAATGCCCTCCAAGCTCTGAGGCGCACGCTGAAGCGTTGGCCGCCTACTTCCAGGTGGCAGGCGAACTTGTCGCCCTGAATCGATCGCGTCTTGCCCCTCTCGGCGGTCGAAAGTAGCCGGACAAATGCCATCGCGTGGGCCTTCATGAACATGGCGACGGACGTACCCGCCCTGATTCCGCGTCGACCTTTGGTGGTTAGACCACTCTCGTCCGCGCACGCAGTGCGTACGGTTTTTTGAAGTGCACCTGCTACGCGCTGGCACGAATGTCATTTCGGAGGTCGCGCCGGCAAATTGTGTCAGAACGGAGGGCTGAGAGCTCCACCCTAGTATCCACACGCTTCGCGCTCGGAGGGGCTGCGCGACGCGGGGGAGGGGGAGCAGTCGTGTCGAACGTCGAGGCGGTCGAGCATCACTTATCCTTGGCCTTCGCCCGCGGCTTGATCGAAGCCGTCGAAGCTCTCGGGATCTCGCAGGAAGAGCTGCTGCGCGACACGCCGCTCACGGAAGCTGGGCTGGCCGTGAAGGGCGCCACCCAACCTCTGCATGAGCTCGACAAACTGGTGGAGCGTGCGCTGGTGCTCACGGGCGATCCTGCGCTCGGCCTTCGCTGGTGGGATCGTGCAACTTTCAGCGCATTCGGCGCCGTCGGGTCTGCACTCGCGGTGGCCGAAAACTACCGCGCCGCGCTGGAGCTGGTGGCTCGCTACTGGCCTCTCTATTCGAACGTCGAGCTCTTCTCGCTCTGTGACGAGTCTGATGTGTGCCGGCTCACCATGATCCACCACTCGGGGTCTGCGTTGGCGCATCGCGTGTACATGGAGTCGGTGGCTTTCGTCCTGAGGCGCTTGCTCCGCCAACACGCTGGTCTCTCGTCCGTTCCTCGCTGCATCAGCTTCGACTTTCCCGCGCCGCCACACGCACACCTGTACGAGCGGGTGCTCGATTGTCAGGTGATTTTCGACGCGCCAGCCACCGAGATCGTCGTCGAACAGGCGCATGCACTGCGGCCGCAGCCGAACTACGTGCCCGAGCTCGAAGCGCATTTGACTGCGTTCGCCGACGAACTGATGCAGCAACGCGGAATCGACGCGCTCGCCAGTAAGGTGCTCAAGCTGCTCCGTGCGACAGCGGATGCCCATCGCACCACGATGGAGGACGCCGCCGAGCAGCTTGGAATGAGCGAACGCACACTTCGCCGTCGTCTGCAGCTCGAAGGGACGTCCTATCCCGTGCTCGTGCAGCGCGTGCAGCGTGAGGTGGCAGAGGCCTTGCTGCTCGATCGGACTCGCTCGGTAAAGGAGATTGCGAACGTCCTGGGCTTCGCGAATTCCCGCGGATTTCACCGTGCAGTTCAGCGCTGGACTGGCCGATCCCCGACGGCGCTGCGCGGAACCCACAGCTCGCATCCTTCATCGGCCAAAGCCGCCCGCTAGCAGCACATGTCCGTCGACGGACAAAGCAGGTCCTGCCACGGAACGTCATTGAGCTGGCGCAAAGCGTAAGGCTAAGTGGGACCGGGCGGCTTCAACGCACGGCTCTGGCGTTCCTTGCGAGCTCGAGCGTGGCCGCAACAGGGAAAGCGATGTCGATGCGTAGCTCCTCCTTCTTGGCTTCAGTGTGTCTGGCCGCGACCCTCCAAGGATGCGCTGAGCCCGCGACCGGCTATCGGCCTGGTTTCAGCGGCGATGGCGACGCCGTTACCCATGGTGATGGGGACGCATCGGCGGCGGATCCAGAGGAAGGCGACGGCGACGGCGATGGCGACCGCGTTAGCCCCAAGCCGGCCAAGGGTGACGGCGACGGCGATGGCGACGCGACCGGAGATGGGGACGGGGACGGAGACGGGGACGGCGATAGCGGCACACCGGGCGACGGCGATGCGGGCGAAGACTTGCCGACCGACGGCTCCTTGCCCAAGGGCGTGCCCGCTGACAACGGCTGGACCTGGGTGGAGATGAAAGCCTCCAAGTGTCGCAACGGATCGCCTGCCGGATACTTCTACCGCAAAGGCACCGAGAACTCGCTGATGATCTTCCTCAATGGAGGCGGCGCGTGCGCGGACAAGTTCTTCTGCAGTCTGAACCCCGTCGACGTGAACCACGACTTGCCGATCGAGTATCTCTCGCATGGCGCCCCGGATCTTCTCTTCGGCGTGCGCGAGCAGCGTCAGCAGGCCCCAGAATCCGGCATCTTCAAGCGCAGTGATGCTACGAACCCCGTGGCCAAGTGGAACATGGTCTTCGTCCCGTATTGCACGGGAGACATCCACTCGGGCAGTCGCAAGGACGTGACGGTCAAGGACGTGCCCGGCACCCAGCAGTTCGTCGGCTACCTCAACTACGGGCTCTTCCTGAACAGCTTCGGGCCAACCTTCAAGGACTCGGACAAGGTGCTCTTGACGGGTTCCAGCGCGGGCGGCTTCGGTGCGCTCTTCAATGGCGACCGCACCATCGAGTACTTCGAGAAGGACAGCGGCCAAAAGAAGGTCTTCATCATCAGCGATTCGGGCGTGCCATTTCAAGACACGTACATGGCGGCGTGCTTGCAAAAGCGCTGGCGTGATTACTGGGGATTGAACGACGCCCTGCCCAAGGATTGCGCAGCTTGCTTCAACGCGGATGGCGGCGGCATCGTGAAGGGCTACGGAACCTACCTCTTCAACGAAAAGTACGCGGGTCGCATGCTCGGAGGATTCGTCTCGTCACAGAAGGACGAGATCATCCGCGGCTTCTACTCGCCGGGCCTCAGCGCCAAGGCCGGACAGCCCGACGACTGCACCCTGGATCCCACCTGGGAGACCATCCAGGTGGCGGTCATCGGCGGCGCCCGCTACGACGGCGACAAGTTCAAGGCAGGCCTCAAAGACGTGATCGACAACGTGGTTGGCCAAGGCAAGGTGGCGACGTACACGATTCCCGAGACGCCCCATATGCACCTCTGGCGCGACCGCTACTATCAAGAGAACGGCAACGGCCAGACCATCGCGGCGTGGGTCAAAGACGTGCTCGACGGGAAGGCCACCAAGAGCGGCGAGCTCTGACACTGCCGGCGTGCGAAGGTTAGCGCGTCACCTCGAGCGCTCCCAGAGCTTCCCCAAACTGCGCCCGCAGACTCGCACCGGGGGCGAGGGGCAGCGGTTCCACGAACGAGCCGCACAGGATGACTTGCCCACGCGCCAGCTGTCCTCCCGCGGCGACCACCTGGCGAACCACCAAACTTACGGCCTCGAGGGGATCCTGGGGAACCGTGTCGTCGCGTTTCGCGCTCCTCGCTCCATCCGAACTCACCAAGCTCGGGCACTCGCGCGGCAATCCACGGAACTCGTCGGCCGGGTGCACCTGCCCCATGACGAAGCCCACATGGAAGAAAGAATGCTGCAGCATGCCCGCGAGGTCTCCGCGCGGCAGCGCGTAGTCCACCACTTCCAGGCAGGCTGCGTATCCCGCCACATAGCCTCGGAGCTCGCTGGCCGAGAGCTCCGCTCCAACATCCTTTCCGAGCAGCACCGCTAGCTCCGCCTCGACGTGGGGCCGACGGTCCGCAGCGAACTGGAGCGCTTCACTCGACCCCTGCATCGCAGCACGCGTCAGAGGCGCGACCAACGAGTGCTTCAACCCCAGCTTGCGCTGCACCTCGGGGAAGTTGATCGCCACCTTCCACCCGACGATGATCTCGCCGCGATTTTCTAGATCTGCGATGAGTTTCGCGAGCGCTACGCGGTACTCGGTCATGGGCGCCTCTGCGTTGGTTGGGAACTATCCACGGCGCCGCAGCGCCGACCGTTGCTCGAACCCCTACGGCTCGGAGTCGCTTGGTCCTAGTAGCCCTGCCGCAGGGCCGGCGGCTCTTCGAGGGCCCCTCGCTGGCTTCGTCGTCTTGGGCTCATCCATCTTGGTCTCGCCCATGGTCGCTTCCACTGGCAGCATGGCGATGTCGGATTCACCCGTATTTTCTGGTCCGTCGAAGCTGGGAAGCTCGGGCACGTTCTCTGGCGCACTCTCACTCGCACAATCCACGAACCGGGCGATTGCGTACTTCTCGCAGGCGTTGCGCACCGAAGAGTCCAACAGGGACAGCTGAGCCTGCACCTTGTCGCCAGTCGTCCAGTGGCGATCGGCGCGCATGAGTCTGCTGTTGAGCTCTGCCAGATCGGGCAACGTCTTTGGCAACACGGACACCACCGCACCCACCGCTCCCGCCACGCCGGCCACTCGCCTCAAGGAGATCTTGTCGAGGAACCCAGCCAACGCGCTACCAATCGCGGCGAGCGCGGCCCCCGCGATGAGATAGATGTTCGCCAAGCTCTCGGTCTCCCGGATCTCGGCCTTGATGTCGGCAATACGGGCCTTGCAGCCGGTTGCCCGGTGCTCGACCTCGGCCGTGGAGGCATCGTCGGCGCGGGCGTAGTGACACGGCAGCAAGGCGGCCACCGCGAGGAAGGTGGCGAGGCCAAGGGTTGCGAGGACCTGTCCAACAAAGGCAGCGATTGGGCCACTGGACTCGGGTCGACCGTGAAGGCTCATGGCCTGTGATAGTGCCGAAGGGCACCGGGCTGTCAAGATGGAGACAATGGGCAGACTCGCAGCCGAGAACGCTTCACGGCACCGCGGTCTAACTCGAGCTGTTCGCTCCCCAGTAGGTCACCCGCCCGTGGATGCACGCGGCGCTCGTGGTGCCTTTGGGACGCGCCGTGCCGCCCGAAGCTGGGCCTCTACGAGGCCCTCCGCTATCCCTGGACTTTTCGAGGTTCGGACCTGCGGAATGCCTGCAGTGCAGCGCACACAATGTCCTGGGTGTCCTCCCCCAGTGTCAGCAGCGGTGCGCCGCCCTCCGCCAGCACTGCAGCTCCGACGAGTCCGTGCTTGGAAACCAGGGGAAGCCAGCGATAGCGGCGCTTGCCGAGCGGGAGCAGATTCTCGCTGACGGGATGGTCCACATCTCTCCCCCGCCTCTGTGCACATCCACGTGCCCACAGCTCGACCTGAGCGGGCATCTCCGAGCCTTTGGTGGTAGCTACCAGGCGCAGCTCGGCACCTTCGACCAGGAACAGATAGCCTTCCTCCTCTGAGCCCGCGCGATGCACGAGCACGGACAATGCGCGCCCCGCGCATTCGGCCAGCGTTCGGCTCTCGGTGAGCATCTCACGCACGCTGGCCCCCAGTGCGATCCTGACCGTGCCGCTGTCATCCAGTGCGCCCGCCGCCAGTTCACGCGCGTCGCGACCTTCTTCGATCAGCCGCTCGCAGCGCTGGATAAGGCTCGGTTGCGCCGTCGGGACGTACCAGGCGCGCATCGCGCGCGCATGCTCCCGATAGGCTTCGCGCTCGCCGGCCAACAACGCCACCTGGGCACGGGCCTCGTGAAGGGCACCGAGCGTGAGTGGGTTCTCATTCGGAGCGTAGCGCTCGAGCAGTGCCTCGAGCTGCCGCGCCGCGGGTTCCACGCGGCCCAGCCCTGCCTCCGCAAGTGCCAGCTCAACGGGCAGGTTGAGGTTCATCGCGGTGAACTCGAGATCTTCGGGCGCCATCTCGGACAGCGCCCGCATGCAGATAGCGCGCGCGCGCGCATGCTCTCCAAGGGCATTGCACGCTCTCGCCATACACCCCTGCGAGCGCGCCCAGCCCACTACCGAAAGAGGCTCTTCAGGTTGCTCCTCGAGGGACTGGAGAGCGTGAACATGGTCGCCTCGCAACAGCAGATAGGCGCCCTCGGCTCGACGCGCCAGAAGCTGCATGGACGGGACCTCCTCCGCCAGATGCTGGAGCTCCTGCACCGTCCGCTTCATCCCAATCAGGTCATCGGTCCGCATGTACACGGGGATGTTGGCTGCCGGCGCCCAAGTCTCCACTTGCCAAGCCGTCCCGTTCCGAATCGCGTGCTCCTCCACCTTCTTGGCGCACTGTTCGGCCAAGCGAAAGTTGCCGCGATGCGCGTAGTAGAGGGTCCGTAGGCGGTTTGCGAACGTGGCGTAGAGCTGCGCGTGCAGCGCGTCGAGTTCGGCCGCGTGCGCGAGCACGGCGGGTCCGGCGCCGTCGCGCCATGACTCGAGGGTGCCACAAGCATAGAGTCCGCCTGCTAGGAATTCGCGCTGCGACGCCTCGTCCAGTCCCCGAATGCGGGTGCTCTGCAACACGCTGAGAAGGGCACGATGCCTGAGGTGGGCGCTGTGCTGCCGATCTCGGATCACTTCGGCGAGGCCTTGACAGTACCGATATATGTAGTTCGCGCTATGTCGAGAGCCCAGTCCGGACAGCGGGCGCAATGTGTCGGCGCAGCGCGCGGCCCCATCGGGATCAATGCAAATGGCATGCACGCCCGTGAGCTGCGTAACAGCCTCGAACAGCAGACGCATGGCGTCCACGAAGCTCGGGACCCGCGGATTCCTCCTGCGCACCCAAAACCCAGCACATGCCACCGCGGCGCCAATCACCGCGCTAAGCCACGCGCCGAGCCAAGGACGAAGCGACCTCATGAGGTCGAGTCGCAGGCAGCCCGAGAGCAGCTTCAGCGTGTGATCTCCATAGCGGTCCGCCCAGCGACGGTCCACGAAGTAGCCGGCCGCCGTAAGACGCGCCAGTGGCCAGATCAACTCATGGGACTCATACCCTGCCTCGCGAAATTCCCCAAAGGCATTTTCCAGCTCGGGTCCCAGCGTCACGTAGGCATCGGGGCCCCGCGCCGTCTTGCAGGCCTTGACTACCCACTCGCTGCCGCGTGGCCGCTCCCCTCCGCGCATCAGGTGGACGCCCGCGACCAAGAGCTCGAGCGGCGTCGGGTCCTCGCGCCCCCCGAGCACGCGCCCAAAACAGCGATGGGCGCGACGGGCGCTCCGAGCCTCTAGCTCTGACCATAGCGCTGCGCGTAGCTCCTCGTTGCAGAAGCGGTAGCCAAGCGGCGAGCCGCTCAGGATTCCAGCCTGGGTGAGCCCCTCAAGGGCCGAGAACGCGTCGCCCGATTCATTGGACAGCGCGGTGCATACTTCGAGCGGAATACCGCCGGAATGCACGCTGAGCAGCCGCCCGAACGCGCGCTCCGCAGCGCCAAGTCGGTCCAGGCGACGCTGCTCGAGCTCCAGGCGGGTCGCAGGCAGCAAGACACGTGACACATCGTGGGGGATGACCCAGGTCCCCTCCAGATAGCGGATCACTTTGCTCTGAACGAGCACGTCGCACAGCTCGAGGGCGTGACCCGGATTGCCTTCGCTCAAGCTGTGGAGGTGAGCTGCAAGCCTGGCGAGGTAGGGGACTCGTCCAAACACGGAGGTCAGGAGCTGCTCGAGTTCCTCCACGCGCAAGGCCGGCAGCTCACAGCGTCGCGCGCGCTGTCGAAACATCTCGGCCGTGAAGGTCGCTGCCTTGGCCCGGCCGCTCGAACGTGCAGCCACGATCATGAGGGGAAGGGAGGCGGCCTCGAGCGACAGTGACGTGAGCCAAGCGGCGGACGGCTCGTCGAGCGCGTCGAAGTCGTCCACCAACAGCACGAGAGGACGACGCTGCATGACCGCCACGAACCAGTCGTGGAGCGCAGCTTGGATTTGAGCGCGGCTCTCGCGTGCCTCGACCTCGATCGGCCGTTCTGTGGCCGGGATCAGCCGGGCGCGGAGGCGGGGCGACGCGAGCGCAAGAGTTCCTCGATAGGGCTGAGCGGCCTCGCGCGCCTCATCTGGAAGCGCCTCGAGTAGCAACGCGCTCAGCGCGCCAGCTCCAGCGTAGGCGCCCTCCTGTGCGGCGCCCGACACATACAACACGATCTCGCCTCGCACCCGAAGGTCCAGGCCGATCTCGCGCAGGAGCCTGGTCTTCCCGCCGCCCGCCGGCGCCTCGAACAGGCTGCAGGAGCCGCGGCCACGGCGAGCTTGCTCGAAATCCTCGCGAAGCGCCTGCAGGACCTCGCCCCTGGCCACGAAGGCGTGACTCTCGAGGAAGGCGTGCGCCAGCCCGGCAGGATCGCCGTGGCTATCCTCGGTGATCGCCGCCAGCTGGTCGATCACCTCGGCGGTGCTGGCTGGGCGCGCCATCGGGTTGACGTTGAGTAGGGCCTTGAGCAACGTCTTTAAGCGTTCGGGAATCTCGGGCCATGGGCGCTCGGCCGGCTCCGCAAGGCGCGTCGCCGCGCTACCCGGGCCCTTGCGCCAAAGCTGCGACAGCGCGGTGAACGACGCCGCAGGATAGGCATGCTCACCCACCAACAGCCAATATCCCAGCGCTCCGAGGGAGTAGAGATCCGAACGGCCGTCAATCGGCTGTCCATAGAATGCCTCCGGTGCGACCAGCGCCGGGACACCGGCGACGTCTTCGGGAATACCGAAGGACGCGAGCGTGCCGAAGTCGATCAGCTTGATGACTCCCTGATCCGTCTTCCACACGTTTCTGGGGCTGATGTCGCGGTGCACCAGCCGCCGCGCGTGGAGCACGCCAAGTGCGGAGGCCACTTCACGCATGACGCGACACGCCTCGCGCCACGGCAAGGGTGGCGCGCCGCGCAAGTCGGCGCCGCTCAGAAGCTCCATCGTGTAGTAGGGTCCTTGGGCGTCTACGCCGTAGTCGAAGACTACGAGCGCGTGGTCGTGGTGGAGCGTTGCAAGTGTGTGGAACTCTCGCTGAAACATGGATACTGCGCCGGCCGACGCATCGCTCCGAAGGCGCTTTAGCGCGAGCTCGACTCCGCTGAGTTCGTCGCGGACCTGGAACACTTCGCCCATCCCACCACGGGCCAGCGTGCGCTGAACTCGATAGCGACCCGAGATGAGCTCTGGCTCGCGTGTGCGCGCTTCGAACTCCATACTCCCACCGCGCATTATCCTTCAGGCGGCATCGGGGCGCCGGTGCCTTGGCGATCCTGAGCAAAGCTCCATGCACAAAAGGGCACGCCGTCGAGCGTCTCCGCTCGGTGCAGTGCCCAATCTCAGGGTCGTGTGTGCCACTCCAAACGCGCGCGCCCTAATCTAATGAGATGGGTCTGCGCGCGAACTTGCGTTCTCATGCAAGAGGCTATTTCGACGCGACGCACGAGGTCGTGCTGCTGCTGGCCGCGGTGCTTTTGATCACGGTCGGCGTGAGTTCGTCCGCCCCCGTTGCGGTCGCCGCCGCAAGTTTGCTCGCGGCCTGGGCAGCCGTAGGCATCGCGGTGAAGCGGTCCGCTTCCCCCCGCACCAAGCCAGCGCCCCATCATGAGCAACACGTGAGCGATCCGAGACTGCGGGCGCCGGAGGAGCGACAGACAACGCGCAGCACCTCGCAGGTGGAGCGCACCTTCTTCGAGGCCGTCCTCGAGGCCACGCCCGAGCTCGTCGCGATCGCCTCCGCGGATCGCAGACTCACGTACATGAACGCGTCGGGCAGGCGTCTGCTCGGGATAGACGGCGTCGAAGACATCTCACGACGTACCCTGCTCGATCTGCCTGCGAGCGTGTCGACGGCTCGCAGCGTCGAGGAGATGCTGCCGAGGGCGGAGCACAGTGGCAGCTGGAGTGGAGACATTGTCTTGCGGCACGGCGACGGCTCCACCGTCCCGGTCTTTCAAACGTTGATCTGCGCGCGGCGCGAGAGCGGTCCCGCCGAGGCCTACGCATTGATCGCGCGAGACCTCAGGGATCGCGCGCAGCTCGAGAAGGCCTTGCTCGAGGCGTCGGCCCAACTCGAGCACGCTCGCCGCCTCGAGGCCGTGGGCCGGCTCGCTGGAGAGTTCGCGCACGACTTCAACAACCTCATCACGGTGATGGCATGCGTCAGCTCGCTGGCGCTGCGCAAGCTCTCGCCCGACCACCCTGCACGGCCCGAGGTCCTCGAACTTCAACACGTCAGCGAACGCGCGACGGCCTTGGCACGCCAACTCTTGACCTTCAGCCGCAAACGCGCGAGCGAGCCTCGCATCGTGGAGATTAACGCCCTATTGCTCGGGCTGCGAGCTCTGATGGTTCGCGTCTTGGGCGAGCATATCGAGCTCGATTGGCGGCTCGCGCGCGATCTCGGTCGGGTGCGCATCGATCCCGCAACGCTCGAGCAAGTCGTCGTCAACTTGGTGATCAACGCCCGTGACGCCATGCCCACAGGAGGCGTGGTGACGTTGGAAACCGAGAACGTCGCGCCACAATCATCCCTTACCGAGCGCGCCTCGGCGCCGAGCCACTATGTCCGGATCAACGTACGCGACACGGGTGTCGGTATGGGGCCGACCACGCAGCTTCGCATGTTCGAGCCGTTCTTCACCACCAAGGGATCCAAAGGGACGGGCCTGGGCCTCGCGACCGTTCACTCTATCATCGAGCAGAACGGCGGCTTCGTGGCCGTGCAGAGCGAAAAGGGTGTCGGGACGAGCATCGAGGTTTGCCTCCCGAAGGTCGCCGACGAGGTCACACCGCCGCGGGCCATCGAAGGAGCGAGAGAGCCCTGGCTGCCAGGTCAGCACGTACTCGTGGTCGACGACGATGATTCGCTGAGGGCGCTCCTCACCCGGGTACTCGAAGCCGAGGGATATCATGTGCGTTCTGCGGCCAACGCCCACGCAGCACGCGAGCTCGTCGAGGAGCAGAAGCAGGGGGTCGATCTGTTGCTCTCGGATATGGTGATGCCTGGCCCCTCGGGCTCCGAATTGGCCTCTGCCCTCAAGCGACGACTGCCCGCTCTGCGGGTGATCTTCATGTCCGGTCATCTGGACCACCTCGACGCCACCAATATCCATGGCGCGCCCCTGCTACACAAACCCTTTCCTCCCGAACTGCTCTTGCAGACGATTCACGAACTACTCGTGCCCCCGGCGAGCGCGCCATGAGCCGATCCCATTGTGGGCCTTGGGCGAGCCATAGGTTCACCGAAGACAGCCCGCCACCTACTTGAACGCCTTCTCGAACTCGTGCAGGAAGTGCTCCCGCGAGTGGAACTCCGCAAGCGTGCGTCCCCAGGTCCGCTCGGCCTCCTGGAACGCTCTCTTCGACAGCGCCGGGCTCGCGGTCGCCGCGATGACCAGCGCCGGGTGGAGCCTCCGCATCGCCTGACGCTGTAGCTTCGAATCGGACCGCAGGACCTCGTGGACCAAGTTCACCTCGAACGGCTCATCGAGCGACTCCGGCTTGTCCCCAACAACCGCACAATGTTGGACCGCGGCATCGTACAGGCGGTTATGAGCGTCCAGGAAGGACTCGATGGTGAGGACCCCCGGGGCCGAAGCGGCCAGCGTCATACTCGCCTCCCGCAGGTGAAAAAAGGGCGGGTCCGCGGCCAGGAAATAGCCCAAGTACGGAGCGGCCGCCTCGAGCTTCTTCACAAATGCGATCGAGCGCGCGTCCCTGGGCAGGCTGCCGATGCCGGAAGATTCGAACGAGAGCATGAAGCACGAACGCTTCGCACGCGCAGCAGCTGGCTTCTTGGACAACTCATCCAACAACCTTGCCAAAACCTTCACGTTGCCCGCTTGAAGGTCCGCTCCGCTGATCGATAGGATAACCGTCTCTTCTCCAAAGCCCATTGTCACGTCCCCACCGCGGCGAGCATCCGCTGGGACAGCGACATGAGAAGGATCCAGATCTCCGCTTCCGCGTTACGATCGGTCTTTGTGCCGAGGTCGCGCCGCCAGTTCGTCGGCACCCAGACGCATTGTTCGCCGAATTCGGAATTCAGCGCAAAAGGACGCACGCTCGCCGCCGCCAGCGCTGCCGACCTCTCGAAGGGCGCGGCAAAATAGTCGAGCACGCTCAAGCCGTCCGATTCGCAGAGGTCATTCAACTCCATGACAATCGGAGCGTACACGGGGTGGCCAGAGCCGCGCTCGAGGACCTCTGCGGCGGTGCCGACGAGCTCGATGTGCTCGGCAACGTGCAGGTCATTGACCATCTCGAGATAGCCATACGTTCCGTCTCGTGGATCTGCCAACTTCCGCTTCGCTGTCTCACGGCACAGCAGTCCGAAAGCTGCGCCCGGCCGCCGGGTGCAGAGCGCAAGCGACGACAACATGCCAAATGCTTCGAACGCCCTCGTGCCAAGGAGACTGCTGCACAGCGTAAACGCCGACGAGTAGCAAGCTGGCAAACCAGTCAGATGTTCCATGAGTTGAAACGCGTTGAGCCCCCGATAGTGCGTCCAGAATTGAGCATAGACTGCGTTGCCTTCGAGTACGGCGAGGTCCGAAATGCCGTCCGTCTGCGGCGCTTGCAGTGCGACCAGCCGATCCTCGAGCTGTTCAGCGACGTGCGAAGGTGGGATCTGCGGCAGATCGTTGAGATTGGTGACAGGCCACTTGACGCAGTCGCGCAGCAGCGCATACCGCTCGACGGCTATCAAGTAGGGAAAGCCCATTGTTGCAATCTGGATGGCGTGAGTCACCTCATGGGTGATTCCCTCGATGATGGAGCGCCGGCCGAGATCCAGCTGCGACAGGTCCGGACAGTTCAGCGCTGCGTGCAGGTCTTCGAGCGTCGCGTTTAGCCGCACGACTCCCGTGGGCCAGTCCAGGTAAGCGACCTGGTGGTCGTCCATCTGCAAGCTCGCAAAATGGTTTGCCCATGAGTGAGTCATGGGCGCGCAAACCGCATGGTTATCTGCTCTTTCATCGTCCAACCACGCGGTTCGTTGGTCGCTTCGATGATCTTGGCGTCCTCGAGTCGACGCAGCGATTGTTGCAGAGCCGACTCGTCCACGAACGGAAGGCGCTCGCTCGCTCGCTGCTCGTTAAGGCGTTCCAGCAGGCTTTCAGCCGCAGTCCACGTGTTGCGATTCTTGTGGACCCACAACGTCCACAAGACGATCGCCTCGTCACGGTGAAGCTTCTCGCCCTTCAACTTGTCGGAATTGCTGTATATCGCAAGCGCGGCACCGATGCTCGCGATCGCCAGTGCCGGCACGGCCACTCCCGCGACGAGAACCGCGGGAGCCGCCGCGGCCACGGCCAGCGGCTTCACCGCACCGACGAGACCTGCAACCCCCAGAATAAGACGCCCCACCTTCCGTTGGGTGGCGTCGACCGGCGACTGCATTTGTACTAGCTCCGGCGATTTCGCCTCACCCATGGGAGTGACGTAGGACTGGACAACGCTGAGCACACGCGCGCGATCGTCACTATTCAGCTCCGGGTGAGCCTCACTCAGGTAGGCCGCCACCGCGGCCGTCACGGCACCTTCGTGCCCCTCAGGAATGCTGTCCGGTCTCATGTTACCCCTCACGCAACCACGTACTCACTCGGAGAACCGTTGACGGAGTGCGGCGAAGCGAGTCGAGTCGACACCACGCATTTGGCCTTCCGGGCGAAGACCAGACGACACCACAGCCCATCATGAGCGGCCTGGGATGCAGCAAAGGTTGCACGCCTGTGTGCTCACCAGCAAGCGGAGAGCGCGGAGATTCTATAGGTACATTTTTCGGGCACGCGAAGCTTCGGCAATCCGATCTCGACATTCGAGGACGCGAAGGATCAGCGATAAGGACAAGGCCGACGACGACGCTCACGACAAGCTCAAGAGCGGCTCCGACGAAGCCGGCGGCGCGACGGACTGAGCGGGAGCAGCCTCAGTACCGCTGGCAGTTAGAGGTCACGAGTTGGATCGCATCGGCGCCGCGCGTAGTCATTTGTTCGCTGAGCGTCTCCACTAGAGATGTAGACTGCGCCCATGCCGTCACTCCGCACCCTCATGCTAGCAGTTGCCTTGTCTGTCGCTGCCGCGTCGGCGGTCCAAGCCGACGTCGTCCAACTCAAGGACCGCACGATCGACCTCGACCCTCACCTGCAGGGCTTCCCGTACAACAACATCTACATCGACCTGCGCGGGTCGAAGATTTTCTACCAGCGCAGGGGCAAGACCGACGAGCTCATGATGCTGACCTACGACCCTGCTTCCAGGAGCAAGGTCGACCTATCCAAGGGCAGCGTCATCTCGCCGCGGGACTTCGCCAAGCGCAATCTGTGGGGTGCAGCCTGGAGCCCCGTGACGAAGTCGATCATCATCCAAGCCGACGAGCAGAACGACGAGATCGTGAACCTCTACTCGCTCGACCCCAAGACCGGCGTCGAGAAGCGGTTGACCAACACCGCGTACATCTACGGATGGCGGCTCAGCGACGACGCACGAAGGGTCGCCTACGTCACGCGCGCCACCAAGGACGAGATGTCGCCATCCGAGGTGCACGTGCTTGACCTCGGCAGTGGCCAAGACCGCACCCTGTACACGGACACGCCGGCGCGGAAGATCGTGTGGACAGACGTAGCTTGGCAACCGAACGGACGGGGCGTTCTGCTGTCGTTCAACGCCAACGGCGATCGGCGCCGGAAGAATCTCTTGTATGTGCCGTTCGACACGAAGGCCGGGCCGCGCGTACTCACCGACTCGAACGCTCGGCGCTACACGGTCCGCCCGCTGGAGAAGTGGCTCGGAAACGACGAGTTCCTCTACACTTCCGACGAGGCGGGAGTCGTCTCGGTCTACCGCGGTTCACTGACCGAAGGCGCGCCACCGGTGCGCGTGACGGCCGCTGGTGACAACGTCAAGGACGCGGCGCTGCTAGCCGATGGCAAGCGTCGCACGCTGGTGGCCATCATCGGGGATCCGCTCAAGAGCACGATCACGACAGTAGATCCCCGGACCGGTGCGGTCCTAGAAAAGGAGACCCGCGACGGCCAGTGGACCATGGACATGTCGATCGACAAGCGCGTCATCCTGCACGGGACTTCACTCTCGGTTCCCCTGGCAGACATCGAGCTAAGGCTGAAGGGACGCGGTTTCGAAAGGTTCGAACGGCTCGCTTACCCCGATGACCTGCTGACCACGATCATTCAGTGCGACGTCGAAAAGGTCAGCTTTCCGACCTTCGACAAGCTCTCGGCGCCCGGTGAGCAGGGCACGCTGCACGCATACCTGCTCAAACCCAAACGACCCACCGCCGTGCCCGACCGACGAGCGCTGGTCGTCGCATTCTATGGCGGCGACAATAAGTTCCTGCGGAACTTCGGCATCCTTTGCGACGCTGGCTACTACGTCATGAGCCCAGCGCCTCGCGGCACCAGCGATTTCGGCAGCGACTTCCTCGATCTGGCCGCGGGTGATTGGGGCGGTGCCGAGACGCTCGACGACTTCGCGGCCGGCAAGTACCTCCGGGACCAGCTAGCGATTCCCGCGCAACGCATTGGCATCATGGGCCACAGCCGCGGCGGCTACGACACGATGCGCGCGATGACCTTTCCCGGCACGGTCAACGGCGTGAAGGAAGATTTCCGTTTCGGCTTCGGCATCTCCGGATCGGGCATCAGCAACATCATTCGTGCCGCCAAGGACGGGAACATCTCGCAGTGGTACGCGAACCTGACCGGCGGTGATCCGTCGAAGGACCCGGCGAAATGGAACGACCGCTCGCCCGAGGTTCACGCGAACATGTTGTCGGGCCCGATCTTGCTCACGCACGGGAGCAAAGACAACCGGGTGCCCGTGACGGAGAGCCGCGCGATGCACAGCACGCTGAAGAAGCTAGGCAAGCCGTCCCACTACCTCGAGCTCGAGGGACAGGGCCATGCCTACGTCGGCATCGAGGCTCAAACGCGCTTCTGGCACGCCGTCTTCGAGTTCCTCGATGGTCTGCGCTGACATCGATCGTCGACGGCTGGGCCGACCACCATGCGGAGCAGGATTCCAAAGAGACGCCCCGTGGAGAACAACCGAGGTCATCCCTTCGATCCGCTGCGTGCGTCCAGAAGCGCGCGGGCCTTTTCGCACAACGCTTCCCGCGAGATCGGCTTCTGCAGCCGTCCCACGCCAGCCTGCGTGTCCGCCTCGTTGGGTACGTACTCCCCCGTGTAGCCGGAAATGAACAGAACTGCCGCGTGGGGCAATTCGGGTGCGAGCCGCTCGTAAAGCTCTCGACCGCCCATCCCGGGCATGACGATATCGGTGACCAACAGGTCCAGGCTCCCCCCGAGTTTTCGCGCGACGTCGAGGGCCTCGAGAGAGCTGCCGAAGGCGAGGACGTGGTAGCCCTCGGCCTCGAGGACTTCCCGCACGACGTTGCGGACCGCATCGTTGTCGTCAACGACGAGCACCGTCTCGCCGCCCCCTGAACGCGCGACCGCGTCTCGACCCGCACTGAGCGACCTCTGCGCGAGCGGCGTGCCATCCGTCACGCACGGAAGCGTAATCTCGAACGTCGTCCCGCGGCCAGGCTCGCTGTGAACGGACATCTCGCCCCCGTGCTGCTTCACGATGCCGTAGACGGTCGGCAGCCCGAGGCCGGTCCCCTTCCCTGGCGGCTTGGTAGTAAAGAAGGGATCGAACAGCTTGTCGAGGGTGATGGTGTCCATCCCTTGACCCGTGTCGTGCACACGCAGCACGACGGCGGCCCGTCGCACCGGTGGCTCGTCGTTGGGCTGGTCGACGTCGCTGGCCAGCAGGGTCCCCTGCCGCGTCTCGAAGGTGATCGTTCCCGAGCTCGGCATGGCGTCGGCAGCGTTCGTCCCGAGGTTCATGAGCACGCGTTGCATCTGTGCGTGGTCTGCCAGCACCAGCTTGATCGCGCGATCCAAGTCGAGGCGAACCTCGATGTCCTCTCGCACCAGGCGGCGGAACATCCGCTCGAAGCTGAGGAGCTCCTGGTTGAGATCGAGCTCGCGCGGCTCCAGAACTTGCTGGCGCCCGAAAGCGAGCAGCTGGCGGGTGAGGCTCGCGGCGCTCTCAGCAGCGTCACGGACCTGCGCAATCTGCGCACGGATGGGAGACTTCTCGGGCAGCGCGCCGATAGCCAGCTCCGAGTAAATCAGGATTGGCGTGAGCAGGTTGTTGAAGTCATGTGCGATGCCGCCGGAAAGCCTACCTATCGACTCGAGCCGCTGGGCCTGGTGCAACTGCGCCTCGAGGCGCGCGCGATCGGTTTCCATCTCACGTTGCGCGCTGATGTCCTGAAAGGCGACGATGGCGTAGCGCACCGCGCCGTCTTGGCCGTGAATCGGCGTGGCCCAGGCGGCGATCGGCACGGTGCGATCGCGCCGCGCCACCGCGATGTCGTCCACCATGACCGTCTCTCCTTGGAGGGCTCGCGAGGCCGGCAATCGCTCCATCGGGTACGCCTCGTTGGTGCCGGCGACCACGATGTGATGGGCCATCGTGGCCTGTGCCAGCGTCGGCGTTGGATCGTGGGGTGCCCCGGTGATCTCGATGGCTTTGCGATTCGCAAGCGTGATCTCGCCGCGCGGGTTCACCACGTAGACCCCGACCGGCATGCCCTCGAGGAAGTCACGCAGCAGCGCTTCGCTCCCGCGCAGCGAATCGTAGAGTCGGGCGTTCTCGAGCGAGATGGCCGCCTGGACGACCAACAGGCGCAGCATCTCGAGGCGCTTCTTGGTGAAAGCATCGCTCGACAGGTCGTTTTCGAGAAACAGCACCGCGGTGATGCGGTCGCGGTGACGCACGGGCAGCGAGACGATCGATTTGGACGCGCGCGCACGCACGTAGGGGTCCGCGGTGAAGGCGCCAGCTTCCGCCGCGTTGGCGAGCACGACGTCCTCTCCGCTCCGCAACGTGTGCAGGACGATGGCCTCCGACACCAGAATGCGTCCGTTCCCTTGATGGTCGCCGGAAACCTCGAGCAACCCGCGCTCGACGTCCAGGCGTGCCTCCAGACGAAGCTGTCCATCGCGTTCGACCAGCAATGCGGCGCGCTGCGCCCCGGCCGCCTCCACGCAGATGTGCATCAGCTTCTCGAGCAGCTTGTCGAGCACCACTTCGCTCGACAGCGTCTCGGCCGCCTTGAACAACGTCAGGGCATCGAAGCTCACCCCCTCCCCTGATGTAATCGGCGTCGTCCAGCGTCGCGCCGCGGGCAGTGAAAGGAGAACCACCTCCTCTTCGAGTTGCTTTACCTTGGCGGATGCCCCGTAGTGGGACCACGTGTCGAGCGCCCCTCGGAACCACTGCGCCGCCACGTGCGGATGCCCCTGCGAAAGGCAGAAGCGCGCGTAGAGTTCCTGGGCGAGTGCCTGCTCGTGGAGCGCCCCGGCCTGTGCGGCGGCCTCGATCGCGGCATGGAAATGGGGTTCGGGGCTCCCCCCCTCGACGCGCTCGAGCTCTGCGCGCAACAGTTCGTGCTTGTGACGGTAGTTTTCGGGACAGTGCTTGGCCCAGCGGCTCAGCTGCGCCTCGAACACATGGCTCCTCGCCAGACGGGTCGCGCGCTCCGCAGGCGATCCGCGCTCGGCGGCCGCCACCAGCGAGAGAGCAGCGTAGGTCGCGAAGACGGGTCGAATGTCGAGGCAAGCGAGCACATCCTCATGCTGCGCACCCTGCTCGAGCCACCCGAGCGCCCCATCCACGTCTCCGAACACGAATGCCAGCTGAAGTCGCGTGGTCGCGTACTCTCCGAGGGCGTAGCGGTCATGGGAGCCAGGGCGCACGATGGCCGACTCAGTCTCCTCTTCGAAGCGCCCGCGCTGCGGGGTCGCCCCCTGCAGGCAGCGGATGGCCTGCTGGTACAGCTTGAGCTGACTGGTCCACCCGCGCTGGCCGGGACGGCCGACGAGGGGTTCGAGTACCGCGGCCGTGCTCCGCAGCTCGTCGCCCGCGAGCAACAGCGTGCGCACGACCTTTAGCTCGCTGTACCACGCCCACATCAGCTCTCCGGACTCGATGCCTTTCGCCGCGATGACGTGAAGCTCGGGAATGACGGAACGCAGCGGGGACCACCAATGGCTCATCGAGCCCGTCACGAACAGGGTCGCCGCGGCGCGCGCCCCAAGCTTGCCAGCGAGCCCGACTGCCAGCTGGCTGAACGCCTGCGCTCGCGCCAACTCCCCGCGCCGCACCAGCACGACACAGAAGTTCGCGTAGGCCGGCGCGGCCAGCGCTGTGCTGCCGTGTTTCACCACCGATCGCAGCAGCCACAGCGCGAGCACGGTCCAGCGCTTCGGATCGCTGCGGAAGAACGGCGGCAAGAGCTCGAGTAGCAACGTTTGCAACGCCACCTGTTCAGGGTCTTGTGCGGGCGGGACATTCGCGAGCTCCTCGATGTTAAGGCCTGCAAGCACTCCCTCGACCTCAGCCGTGACCTGCGCGGCCGTCAGCTCGGGATCGGCCTCGAATAGCTCGAGGCCGAACAGGCGCAGCGCCTCGCTGCCCGCCTGAATGGCGCGCGGAAAGTCGAGCAGCATCGTATAGCCGAACACACGCACCTCGTAGAGCTGCGCCTTCTCCAGGCGCGTACGCGCGCTCGAGAGTGCGTGGTGCAGCAGCTCTTCTGCCTCCTCCTTCGCGCCGCTGACGAAGGCGAGCTGAGCGGCGTCGCGGTGCAGGCCGATGGCCAGCTCGTGTGCGATAGAAAAGCCGGCGGGTCCGAGCAGCGCGAGCGCACGCCGCAGGTAGACAATCGCCACCTCGTAGGCCGCACCCGTCTTGGCCCGCTCGGCTGCCCTGGCGTTGAGTTCAGCGAGCTCGAGCCGCTCGTCCGTGAGTGTGAGCAGGCTCTCGGCGCGGTTGAGTTGCTCGACCACCTCGAACAACGGAAGGGGCGTGCGCTCGCGCAGGGCCTCGCCGATGGCACGATGCAGCGAGAGTCTGCGGGCCTCGGGGAGGAGCTCGTAGGCTGCCTGCTGCACGCGATCGTGCACGAAGCGGTACGCCGGGCGCTCACGGTCCGCGTCGCGCCCGAGCGTGATCAGGTGCTCTCGGGCCGCGAACCACAACGCCTGCGCCATCTCCGGCTCGCTCTGCGCTGCCACCCGCGCCACGAGCTCGAGCTCGAACCGGCTACCGATGCAGGCGGCCACCGTCAGGCCGAGGGCGGTCGCCTCGGGCAGCCGTCGAATGGACTGCACGAGCAGGTCGATGACGCTGTCGGGGGCAGGCAACGCGGCGATGCGCGCAAGATCCCAGGTCCAGGTGTTGGCGCCCGCGTCGAACGTCAAGCAATCCGCCCCATGCAGCATGCGCAGGAAGCGCGTGGCGAACAGCGGGTTCCCAGTGGTCTTGTGCAGCACGAGCTCTGCCAGGGGACGACAGCGCTCAGGTGGAGCACGCAGTACGTCACCGAGCATCTCGACGAAGGCGTCCACCCCGAGCGGGGCGAGGGAGATGGTGACGACGTGACCTCCAGCGCCTCGGATCTCTTCCACCACGCAGGCCGCCGGGTGATCTCCCGCTGCCTCTTCGCTGCGCCAGGAGACGATGATCAGCAGGTTGCCGAGCTCGGCTCCGCTGAGCAAAGCGCCCAAGAGCTTGAGCGAAGCCGCGTCGGCCCACTGCAGATCATCGAAGAACAGCACGAGCGGTCGCCCCGGCTGCGCGAGGGCGCGCAGAAAGCTGGCCAGCGCGTGTTGGGTGCGGTTCTCCGCCTCGACCGGCCCCACCGGCAGGAGCGGAGGCTGCACACCGAAAAGTGCCTCGAGGCGTGGCACGATCGAAGTGAGCACACCGGCATGGGGACCGACCATCTTTCTGACCCGGTCGCTCAACTCAGAAACGGTCTGCCCGGCAGGATCGAGCCGCTCCCGCGTGAGCTCGTCAAGGGCCTGCGCAAGCACTGCGAAGGGAACGTGACGTAGCAGCGGCTGACACTTCCCTGCCGCAAAAAGCGCTTCCTCGGCAATCCGCCCGCGCAGATCCTCGACCAGCGCGGTCTTTCCCACGCCGGCCCATCCTTGCACGACCGCCAGCGTGTTCCCACCCGCGCGCACTGACTCGTACGCGGTGGCGAGCTCCGCCCGCTCTCGCTCGCGGCCGTAGAGGGACTGAGCCAGCGAGAGCTCGCGGCGGTCGAGACGGGCCAGCTCGAACGTGCCGAGGCTTCCGTCGCGCAGCCAGCGCCGCTGCGCCTCTGCGAGGTCGGCTTCCAGCGCGTCGGCCGTTTGGTAGCGCCACTCTGGCATCTTCGCGAGCAGCTTCATCACGATGTCGGAGAGCAGCTGCGGCAGGCCGGGTCGAATCGTCGCCGGCAGCGCCGGCAGGCGTGCGAGATGTCCGTGCAAGACCTCGAGCGGATCGGTCGATGGAAATGGGGGAGCGCCCGTCAGCATTTGATAGAAGGTCGCTCCAAGCGAATACAAGTCTGCGCGCTGATCGACCCAGCGATTCGTGCGCCCTGTCTGCTCGGGGGCCACGTACGGAAGAGTCGCTTCCAGGCGGCCCGTCCCGCGAGGTAGCTCCGCGAGCCCCGTGACCACGGTCGCGAGTTCGAAGTCGACTAGCGTCACACCACCGTGGTCGTCGAGCACGAAGTTGGCCGGGCTCACGTCGCGATGGATGATGTTTTGACGGTGGACGCCCGCAACCGCGGCCGCCATCTGCACGGCCAGCCGCAAGAAGGCCGCCACGTCCAGGGGTGCACCGCGCAGCGTCTCCTCGATGTCCCGCGTTCCAACGTCCTCGAGAACCAACGCCAGGCACCCGTCGATCAGCTCCAGGTTGTGGGGCCGTACGACACCGGGCGCTACCAGGCGCGAGAGCAGGGCGTGCTCGTGACGCAAGCGTGAAGCGCTCTCCCCGTCGGCGCGATCGGTCCGCGCCATCTTGACGACGAACGGCTCTCCATAGCGTTCGCCGCGAAACACTGCATAGCGCGCTCCGAGGTGGATCTGCCTCAGTCCAGTCCACATGACGGTTCTATGATCCCATGCCTGGCCCGCCCGGGCAGGCTCAGTCGCCAACGACTCCCGAGGCGAGACCGCAAAGCAGCGAGAACTAGTGGCGCGAGCGCGCGCCGAGCGTGAGTTTGCGAGAGAAAGGGGCGCTGCCGTGTGCGATAGTGAGCGATGAACCGATCGGAAACCTATGGCCGAGATCACCATCGTTGATGAGTTCGACGCTCTGCTGCTCCGCTACACCGTGCCGCAGGGAAGGTCCGGGCTCGCGGGCGCGGCTCTCGAGGGAGCGCAGTTGCCGGGCGCGCAGCTCGCAGGCGCAGACCTCAGCGGTGCAGATCTCTACTGGGCGTCCCTGTTTCGAGCCGATCTGCGCGGCGCCAAGCTCGACAACGCTGTGCTCTGCGGTGCGGACCTCAAGCAGGCCAATCTCGAAGGAGCGTCCCTCAAGAACGCGGACTTGGGTCTTGATCGACTCAATGGCTCTACCTCGCTCGAGGGAGCCAATCTTCGCGGCACGGACCTCCGCTGGACCAAGCTCACGGGAGCCCAATACGACGAAGCAACCCAGTTCCCTGCAGGGTTCGACCCCGCGCAAGCGGGCATGCGTCGCACGCGGAGGAGCTGAGTCGGTCGGTTCGAGAAGGCAGTCTTCTGACTACTCGACCGCGTAGTCCTTGCACGGTGCGCTTCGCACTCAACGCTCTCGGTCAAATCCGAAGGCATATGCCGAAGAAATGACCAGAGCGGTTAGGCGCATGAAGATCGTGTTGGCGTGAGTTGTAGAGTCGTTCAGTGTCGTCAGCGAAACTGTGTAGACGGGGAAGCCGGTCGGTTGACGCGTCGTACCCTGCCCCGTGGAGCGCGACCTGATTCGCTCGCCCAACATCTCTCTGCACTGGAGGTAGCCGTCAGGTCGCCCTGGACACATCCGTGTTCAACGTAGCGCTCGATTGGAGGACTCTATGCGCGACATAAGAAAGAGCAATCGGCAGTTCGTTCAAAGGCACTTGCCGGCATTCAGGATGTGCTTGGCGACGCTGCTTGCAGGCACAAGCGGATGCGCCGAGCTGCAGGCAGACGACCTCGATGGCGACGAGCGTGGTTCCGCGATCGAGCGAGACCAGAGCAGCGACAAGCAACCAGTTGAAGGCGTCGAGCAAGCGGTCTATCTGCCGGGCCCGTGCATCCCGACCGTTTTCAACCCTTGCCCGAGCGGAGCGCTCCTGGTGGGGACCAAGAAACCAACAGGCCTCGCAGCCAATGATCAGCTCGTGTTCTGGTCCAGCGCACCGGACGCGGCGGGCGCTGCGGTGTTCAAGATTCCCGTGACAGGCGGAGCAGCCAGCACCGTCGTCTGGAGTCACACCAGCCCCTTTCCAGCCTATGTCACGTCGCTCGCAATCGACCCCGTCAATGTGTACTGGTTCAACGCGGATTTCGATCCGAACGACCCGCACAACAGCATCAGCTTCCCGTACACCCTCTGGCACGCTCCCCAAGCTGGAGGTACCGCTGCGTCGCTGTTCCAGGGCCAGACGGACACACCTACGATGCCGCTGCAAGGACTGGCCCCGTCGTCCACGTCACAGAGCGTCTACGCGGCGCTCACGGTCTCTGGGATCCGCCGGGCCTCCTACCTCAGTTTCTTGAACATCCATACCTGGCTCAACTCGGCCATCGAGCTGAATGGGATACCGTGGTACCCATTTGATCTTACGGTTGACACGCAGAACGTCTACTTCAGCGACAACGTTGCCGGAAGCCTGTATCAAAGGCCTTTGTCCTTGGCGGCCGACGACCCCAATGTCATCCACTTGGGTGACGCGATCGCAACGCCCAACTCGCCGCTCGCCAACTACAATGGACGCCTCTACTACGCGAGCGGCAATTCAATCAAGTCGGTCCCCAGCGGCGGCGGTGGCCAGCCCTCCACCTTCGCCACGGACTCGGGCCCGCCCACCAGCTTTGCCGTGGATGGCGCGAACCTCTACTGGACCTGCACGAAATGCGGAACCGTGTCCAAGCAAGCATTTGGCGGCGGCGCCGCCACCGTGCTGGCCTTCAATCAATCGTCTCCGAAGTTCGTGGCGGTCAACTCGACCGACGTGTTCTGGGGGACTTCGAGCAGCATTCGCTACACGACGAAGTAGTGCGGCGTTTGAGACAGGCGCTCCTTTGCTTCCCTCCGAGAGCCGGCGCTAGGCTGCGCCCACATCAGGCGTTGGCCTTGTCACCGGGGGACCGGGCGACAGCAACTGCTACTTGCCATCGAGAAAGCGCCACGAGAGCTCGTCGGCAAGCGCTCGTTGCTCGGCAGTCCAGCCTTCGTACGCGGTGTCGTTCAGGCGCGCCTGGATCAGCTCGTACTCCGCCTCATTCCGAATCCTCTTCCCAAGCAGGATCTTGAGGACTTTGCGCTCGTCGCTGCTGCGCAGCGAGGTGAGTGTAGGAGCGCCTGCAGCGGTCAGCTCGGTGTCGAGCGCGGCGAGCTCAGGTCCTTTCAAGTCTTGCAGCATTTCGACGCTGTCGCGGACCACCATACGCATCCCGGCCACCTGCTTGCACTGCATGACCGCCGGAATGAAGTATTCATCGACTAAAGGGACTCCTCGCGCCTTTCTATGGCGAGCGATCACAAGAGCGAACTTACGTAGAGCCTCGAGCTCGGGATTGATGCGGGGCATACGGCGGCTTTCTCCCGGTCACTATACAGTGCGCCGGATGCGATGGAAGGCACTGCTGCCTTGCAGGCCTGAAGACGGCAGTCGCGGACACCAACGCCTCGGTGGAAGGGCTGATTGCTCCTTCACGTGGATGGCAGAAGGGCCAACCGGCTGAGTAGGTATCCCTTCATCGCGTCGTCCGTCGTCAACCCGATCGCGATGCTCAGGGCCTCGACCGCCCCCGCGGTCTCCTCGGCGCACGCGAGCAGATGCCCCTTCGCCGCCCAATACGGCTGGTACGACTGCATGCGCTTGTCGTTCTCGAGCGGCGCCAGATCGGCGAGGGCCGCGCGCGGTCCGTGCACCTCGGCACGCGCGACCGCACGGTTGAGGATGACGACGGGCGAGCCCGTGAGCGCGAGCAGGTGATCGTAGAGCGCGACGACAGCTGGCCAGTTCGAAACGCCCGTGAAGCGTCGCGCGACGTGTGCGGATTGGATCGCCGCCTCGATCTGGTAACGCCCGCTCGGCCCACCGACGTTCGCCCGACGCAGCAAGTTCTCGGCGAGCGCGAGCGATGCGACGTCCCAGAGGTTGGTGTCCTGTTGCTCCAGCGGCACGTAGGCGCCGGCCACGTCGCGACGCGCGGCCCGACGGGCGGCCGTGTAGAGCAGCAGCGCCAGCATGCCCTTGGCTTCGGGCTCGTCGGGGAGCAGCGAGACGACGAGCCGCGCGAGCCAGATGGCCTCGTCGGCGAGCTCGGGCAGTCCGTCTTCGCCTACCTCGTTCCAGCCCTTGGTGTAGGCCGCGTAGATCGCGTCGAGCACGGCCGCGAGCCGCTCCGGCAGCTCCGCGTGGTCCGGCTCGGAGAAGGGGATTCCCGCGTCGCGGATGCGAAGCTTCGCCCGCGAGAGCCGTTGCCCCATCGTCTTGGGCGGAAGCAGGAAGGTGGAGGCCATGTCCTCGGCGGTGAGACCGAGGATGGTCTGGAGGATGAGCGGCGTGCGCACGCTGCGCTCGATGGCGGGATGCGCGCAGGCGAACATCAACGCGAGCCGGCGATCCGGGACCTCGTTCGGCGTGTCCCCCAGCGCTTCGAGCTCGTCGCCGACGAGCTGCAGATGCGCCTCCCCTGCGTCACGAGTCTGCCGCTTGCGCACGACGTCGGTCTGCCGCCGGCGCGCTGCGGTCAGTAGCCATGCCTGCGGATTCTCCGGCACGCCGTCGATCGGCCAACGGTGGAGCGCGGCGGCGAAGGCCTCGCCGAGCGCATCCTCTGCTTCCGCCACATCGCGCGTGCGCGCGGTCAGAAAGGCGAGGAGGCGTCCGTAGCTCTCGCGCGCAACGCGCTCGGCGGCGCGATTGGCCTCTCCCGCCACCGGCATCAACGCTTGCCTGCCCGCGTATCCATCATCGGCCGCACCTCGACCGAGCCGTACTTGCTCGACGGGCAGCGCTTCGCCCACGCAATTGCTTCATCGAGGCTCGGGACCTCGACGAAGAAGTAGCCTGCGAACTGCTCCTTCGTGTCCGCGTAGGGGCCGTCGAGCACGTCGGTCCTCCCCTCGTGCTGGCGGACGGTGGTCGCGGCCGAGCTCGGCTGCAGGCGCTCTCCGGCGGACGAGCCTTCGGCCTTTGCGAGTGCGTCGTTGAAAGCGGCGTACTCGGCCCAGAGCTCCTTCGGGGCATTCGCGAGGGCGGCTTCGTCGTGGTGAATCAGCATCATGAATCGCATGTCGTTCGCTCCTGACGGGAACACGGGTCCCGATATACCGGTGACGGGCGAGGCGCCGGGAATTCTACTGGGTCGCTCGATTTTCTCACGGCGTCGCGGCCGGTCGCAGCAACGGAAGGATACCGAGGACGCGGTTCGCCGGCCGCAACGCCCACGATGTAAGCGTCATCAGCGCGATCACCGCGGTGACGGCCAGGTGCCAGCGTTCGCTGCCGATCACGAGATGCGACACGAACGCGCCGGTCATATTGAAGACGATGCCGGCATAGGCCCACTCCTTGAGCCGCACCAGGCCCGGCGCGAGGAGGACGAGTGCGCCGAGCACCTTCCAGAAGCCGAGGATGGCGATGAAGTAGCTCGGATATCCGAGGCGCAGCATCCCTTCCATGGTCTCCGGGCGTTGGACGAGCTCGGAGACGCCGCCGGAGAGCATGAAGAACGCGATCAAGGCCGTGGTCGTCCAGTAGGTGATGGTCCGGGCCTTCGTGGGGAAAGCGGGGGTGGCGGGGGTGGGAGGGATCGTCGTGGTGTGTTGCATGGGGTCGCTCCGTCGCGGGAAGTTCGGTCCCGCTATAGGCATGACGGGCGTGAGGTCGGCATTTCTACAGGGCGTGGGAGAAATGTCGCTGGAGCATGCTTTCGGCGAGCTCGATGCGCCCCCGCCTCCTGAGTGCCGCCCTAAGTCGGGGCATGTCTTGCCTGATCTGGGTCAGCCCTCTCAGAGGTCGAAGGTAGCGTGCTGAGCGCGCGCGATCGGTGCCGTGCGGCGTGGCTGCGAGTGCTCACGCCTAGTTGGACGAGGTCAAGCAGGCAAACCGTGCCCCTTTTGGCTTGATGCTACCGTATGGCTACAAGGTAGATGGCGGCCTCGCGGCCGCGAGGGAGCTGCTCGAGGAAACTTGGTCGCCGTTGTCGGCTTCGAGTCCTACGAACTCGCGCAGCAGGCCCTCTCACTTCGAGCGGTGAGGTGGTGGCCTATCTCTGGACGACCATCGACCCGGCAGGAAGCCCGCTTCATCTGAATGCTCTGCGGTGAGTGCGCCCGAGGAGACGGACATGGGGACCATGACGAAGGATCGGCATGCATTGCGTCTCACGCTGGCGCTCGGCCTTGCATCGCTCGCCGGTTGCGGCAGCGACGAGGGCGGGCACTCGAGCGAGAGCGATGCAGCCGACGCCGGAAGCGAGGTCGTTCTCGAGTTGTTCAGCTGGTGGAAGGCGCCGGGTGAGGCGGAGGCGCTCTCCGCTCTCATCTCCGCGCATCACGCGCGCTATCCGAACGTGTCCATCTACAACCTCGCGGTCTCCAACGAAGACGCTCCCTACGTGATGGCCGAACGCTTCGGCTTCAAATGCACAGCGAAGCGCACACTCGACACCACCGTCGACTGTCGGCGTGACGAGAGCATCACGCCGGACCCTGTGGATCTCATGCAATGGAATCTCGGCGACGTGAAGCGCGTGTGGATTGACCAGGGCGTCAAGTTCACCGCGCTCGACGCCGTGCTCGATGAAGAGAACGTCGTCGATCAACTTCTTCCCGAAGCCCGCGAGGCCGTGACGGTAGACGGCGAGATCATCGCCCTACCCGTCGGCATCCATCGCAACAACAACCTCATCTACAATCGGGACGTGCTCGATGTCGCCGGTGTGGACCCCGAAGGCCTCGAGACGTGGGAGGACTTTATCGCGGCCTGCGACAAAGTTCAGACGAGCGGCAAGACCTGTCTCGCCACCGGCACCCAGGGCTGGATCATGAACATCCTGTTCGGCAATGTGGTGGCCATGACGATGGGGGCCCAGGGCTACGTCGATTACTATTCTGGGAAGAGCAGCGCCGATGACCCCAAGTTGGCCGAAGCCGTGCAGAACTTCGACCTGCTCATGCGCAAGTACGTGGGCAAGACCGCCGAGCTTCCAGGCGGATGGGACGAAGCCTGCGCGAAGCTGCAGGACGGCAAGGCTGCGTTCTACCTCCACGGCGACTGGGCTGTCGGCCTGCTCAAAGCCCGCGGCTGGGACTCCACGAACTTCGGCGTAATGGCCTCGCCCGGTAGTCAGGGCCTCTTTCTGTTCGGAGTCGATGGCTTCCTCTTGCCGGAGGGCAGCATGCACGGCGACGCAGCGCTCGAGGTGATTCGCACCTGGAGCTCGCCCGAAGCGCTGGCGGCGTTCTCGAAGGCCAAGGGGGCCACACCGCCGCGAAAGGACGTAGACCTCACCGACGACCCCCTGGCTAACGGCACTTATCAGGACCTGCTCAAGGCCGAGTACCCGCTGCCAGAGAACGACCGCGGCGTGAAGTTCGAGACCCTCGCGGAATACGTAACCGGGAAGAAGACCGTTGCCGACATCCTGACGGAGGCAAAGTCGGTCTACGCCAGGTGAGGTCGAGGCGTTCGCGGCCAACGCGCGTCGACTCGACCTCCGCTGGCCCAAGCTCACGGGAGCCCAATAAGACGAAGCAACCCAGTTCCCTGCAACGTTTGATCCGGCAAGAGCGGGTATGCGTCGCGAGCGGAGGAGCTGACCTAGTCGCTCCCAGTAGGAACTCTTCGCAGCGTAGCGAGGCAGGCGCGACGCGAATCTGCCCAACCAGTTGACCCAGCTTTCCGAATACGGACGGTCGAGAAGTTCGAGCAGCATCTCTTGGCCGCCGATCCGTTTAGGCATTTCTTCGCTGCGATGCAGACGGCATGGCTTAGGGAAGTGCTGCGAATGAGCGCAGAACTTCCTGGGACAAGCAGGCCGAACCGCAGCGACGGATCGAACGATTGACCATCCATCCGAGTCTCCTGCGACCAAGCAATTGCGTCGACGACGTTACCGCCGGCAAGCCTTCCTGCAACAATTGCCATCACCCCCTCTTGAATGAGACGACCTCTGAGTCTGCAGAACGACACTTCCTCGGAGACCGCTTAGTCACTTCTTTGGCCCGCAACAACTTCCGCGCCGCCGCCAGAGATGCACGTTCATGCGACTCGTCGGAGTGGATGCTGTTTTCGTTGCTTGAGTTGCGAAGTGCTTCTTGCTTTCGTTGAGGCATCGCTATAAATGGTGACTCATGCTGACTAGCAGGAGATGTCCTTCCAGGACTGATCCCTAGGCGGGGCGCCGCACCACCAGTTCGATGGTGTCGTGTCACGCACTTCTCTCTGCACGGTCTGACGCAGTTCCAATCGATGTGCTTTGTCATCAACAGCAAACCACGGTATCGGACGCATGACAGATCTGACGGAGTTCCTGGATTTGCTCGCAGGTGATCCCCGGCTGCGCTCGGAGTTCGCCGCGGCACCGGCCGCGACACTCGCGCGCGCTGGTGTGAACACCGAAGGGCTCGAGCTTCCAGAACGCATGGATCTCGGGGATCTGGAAGAGCGCCTGAGCACGCTCGCTGAGGTTAGCGAAACCAGCCCGGTTGTCGCCGCAGCGTCGAGCGGCTTGCACACGCCGGTCTGGTCGGGCGCCGCCGCAGAGACAGCAGTTCCCGAAGCCTCACGGCGCCGGTTGCGCCGCGGGCGGCCGCTTCCTGGCATACATTGTCCGTCAAGACTCGAGAGCCGCCGTGAGGACGACTCGCGGGAGGCCGACGGTTCCTCCAACCGTGGTGTCTCTCCTTTCAGGGGCGACGGTGAGGTCAAGAATCACCGCGCGGACGCCGGCCGAAAGCCATCAAAGGTCGAGAAGACTGCGGTCACCGAGGCGACGCCGTCGCTCAAGGGCGCATCGGAGGCCCCCCTGCCGGGCGCGTGGTTCGCGACGAACGGCACCGCGATCAGTCGCGCGCTCAGCATTCGTCCGCAGGGAGTCTCGATGGTGTCCGAGGCAATCTTCGGTCAGGACGATCGGCAGCACGTCCCCGATGCTTCAGCGCCACCCTACAGCTGGTTGTGCGCGCTCGTGATCACCGCTGGCAATGGTACCCGCTGGTTCGGCACCGGCTGGCTCGCAGGGCCGCGGCTCGTCGTCACTGCCGGACATTGTGTCTTCATGCCGACGCAGGGTGGGTGGGCTCGCGAGATCACGGTTCTGCCGGGTAGAAATGGCGCTTTGACCGAGCCGCGTATCCGCGCAAGCCAGTTTCACTCCGTGGAAGGCTGGGTAGTCAATGGACGGTCCGAGGTCGACTACGGAGCCATCGTACTGCCCGAGGGCTCGCTCGCGGCTGACTGGGGCTACTTCGGCTACGGCGCGCTCGACGATGGCGAGCTGCTTGAGTCGCTTTTCAACATAGCCGGATATCCGATCGACAAGGAGCAGGGAACGCTGTGGGCTCAGGTCAACAATCTTCTGACGCTTTCAGGGGAAGTACTGATCTACGAGAATGACACCTACGGCGGCATGAGCGGATGTCCCGTCATTCGGTGGGACGAGTTGGACTACGTAGCTGTCGGAATCCACAACTACGGTGACCTCGTAGGCAACCGCGCAACACGCATCAATCAATCCGTCTTCGACAACATCAATTTCTGGAAGACCTTGTGACAAGGAGCGGCCTGTGAACATTTACATTTGGGATGACGACACCACCGCAACCTCCACGCCCGAAGCTGGCTCGCTCAAAGCCACGCCCAACAGCGCGATGGCGACTGTCGCAGGCACGATCGCCCGCCCAGGAGGGAGCGCAGCGTTCCTCGACATCCACTACCACGGAAAGGAAGGCATCTCCTCGCTGCCCTCGGCCACTGGTGCGGTCGCACGCCCGGGAGGCAGCGCGGCGTTCCTCGACATCCACTACCACGGAAAGGAAGGCATCTCCTCGCTGCCTGCGGCTGCGGCACGCCCAGAGGCCGGCGCAGCAGTCTCTGCCAGCAGCCTGGGCCGCGCAGCGGTCGCTGCACCGATACGCCCGGGAGGCAGCGCGGCGTTCCTCGACATCCACTACCACGGAAAGGAAGGCATCTCCTCGCTGCCCTCGGCCACTGGTGCGGTCGCACGCCCGGGAGGCAGCGCGGCGTTCCTCGACATCCACTACCACGGAAAGGAAGGCATCTCCTCGCTGCCTGCGGCTACGGCACGCCCAGAGGCCGGCGCAGCAGTCTCTGCCAGCAGCCTGGGCCGCGCAGCGGTCGCTGCACCGACACGCCCGGGAGGCAGCGCGGCGTTCCTCGACATCCACTACCACGGAAAGGAAGGCATCTCCTCGCTGCCCTCGGCCACTGGTGCGGTCGCACGCCCGGGAGGCAGCGCGGCGTTCCTCGACATCCACTACCACGGAAAGGAAGGCATCTCCTCGCTGCCTGCGGCTACGGCACGCCCAGAGGCCGGCGCGGACACCGGTGAGCCGTCCTCCGGCTCGCTACACATCGGCGCGTCCCTCGACATTCATTTCGTGGGTTGATCGTGGCGGCGCCGACGATTGCGCTCGTCAGCATGCCGTTCAATGTCACCGTCATGCCGCCGATCGGGCTTGGAACCCTTAGCGCAATATTGCGTGAGGCTGGCCTGCCCTGCACGACATATCACCAGAACCTCGAGCTGCTACCGTGGCTTGGGGTGCCTCTCAATGAGGCTTCGGAGATCTTTGATGAGATCAGCTATCTGTGGGACTTCTTGCCTGGAGAATGGCTATTCTCGCCGCAGGTCTCGGCTGAACAGGACGCCGCATACCTGCGGTCGCTCGACGAGGACGCCGGCGTGCGCCCGCAGCTCATCGAAGTTCTTGCCCAGCTGCGCAGGATCGCTCCGCATTTCATCGCGCGCTGCGCAAGCCAGATCGCTGACGCTGGGCATGACATCGTCGGCTTCACGAGCTCATTCATGCAGACCCAGCCGAGCCTCGCAGTGGCCCGGCACCTCAAGCAGCTGCGGCCGGAAGTAACGATCCTCTTTGGCGGCTCCAATGCCTTTGGGACCATGGGCCGCGCCGTGCTCGAATACTGCGATGCCATCGATGTGGTCGCCCACGGTGAAGCCGACCGCCTAATCGTCCCACTTGTGCACGCCTTGCGCGAAGGCACCAGCCTGCGGCAGCTACAAGGCATCTCCTATCGCGACGTCTCGGGCATCGTCGACCAGTCCGTCGACTCGACGCGCGTGGCGATGGACGACCTACCGGTCCCTGATTTCGATGACTACTTTTGCACTCTCGATCGGCTACGGAGAGACCATCGCCAGCCGCTGGATCTCCCGCGCTTCGTGCCCATCGAGACCGCACGCGGATGCTGGTGGGGCGAACGATCGCATTGCACCTTCTGCGGCCTCAACGCTGACCGCATGCGGTTCCGATCCAAATCGCCCGAGCGTGCGCTGCATGACTTCCGCGACCTCTACCGTCGATACGGGGTCGGCAACTTTTTCGCTGTCGACAACATCATTGATCACAAGTATTTCGACACTGTCCTCGCGAGTCTCGCCGAACAGCGTGAGCGCTTCTTCATCCACTACGAGATCAAGGCAAACCTCTCGCGCAAGCAGGTCGAGTCGCTGTACGCAGCAGGGGTTCACAAGATCCAGCCGGGAATCGAGAGCCTGTCCACACCGGTGCTCAAGCTCATGCGCAAGGGTATCACTGCCCTGCAGAACATCCAGACGCTCCGCTGGCTCACGGAGCACGGCCTGCGGACCTCCTGGTACATGCTGTATGGCTTCCCCGGCGAGAATCTAGCCGCGTACAAGGAGGTCGCGAATCTCCTGCCGCGCCTCACGCATATCGTACCGCCAAATGAGCTAGCGCCGGTCTACATCGAGCGCTTCAGCCCATACCAGATGAGACCAGACCAGTACGGGATCCGGCTGACCGGTCCGGCGCGGTGGTATCGGCATGCCTTCCCCGGCATCGGTGACGATCAGCTCGCCGAGTTAGCCTATCGCTTTGAATACGAGGAGCCGGGCCGTGATCCCGCGCTCACCCGCTTCATCGAGCACGAGCTGCGGCCATTGCTGACCGCGTGGCAACGGCGCTACGCCGCTGAAGGGCCCACACTTGGCGTCATCCACGGCCCCGAAGAGTCGCTGCTGGTGCTAGGCCGCCTCACAAATCCGATTCGGGTGTTGCGGCTGGACGCACCCGTCGCTGCGGTGCTGCGGGCAGCGGATCAAATCGTCTCCGCAACGACGCTCGACAAACTCGGCGACGGCCCGGTCGGCGCAGTTAACGGTCCGATGCTTGACGAGGCTGACTACCATGTCGCGGTGCGGCGTCTCGCCGGCCGGGGCTTGTCCCTGGAAACGTCGACGCCAACGCCACTAGACCTGCGAGGCGCGGCACTGGTAGCGAAACTTGAGACACTAGGGCTTGTGTTGCAAGAGGGTAACCGAGTGCTGTCGCTTCCAATCAATTTGTCCCGCGTCGTCGAGCGCCAGAACGCGGCCGCGGTGCCGTTGGTGTCCAGTGCTGCCTACTAGTGCCCATAGCCTGCGGGTCGCGCTGGTCGAGATGCCGTTCGGGCCCGTGGCATGGCCGTCGATAGGCACCTCGGTACTCAAGCCGCAGCTGGCGCGGCGCGGCCACCGCGCCGAAGTTGTGTACCTCAACCAACTCATGCTCGAGCTCCTTGGGCCGCCGGACTCGGACACGGTTGGGCGATACCAGGCTATCTCAGACGCGTTCGGTGTTCATCTCGGCGAGTGGGTATTCGCCCGTGCCGCGTTCCCCGACTGCCGAGACCAGGCGGCACTCGATGACGAGTACCTCTCGCGGCTACGGACCGGCGGTTTCGATGCGGCGACGTTGTCGGCAGCCCTCGACCTTCGCGACCGCGCTGATGAGTTTCTGACCCGATGCCTTGCCGAAGTGCCGTGGTCCGACCTCGACGTAGTCGGCTTTGCCAACTCCTACTCTCAGCTCAACGCATCGCTAGCGCTCGCGCGACTGCTGAGCATGAGCTTCCCCGCGCTGCGCCTCATCATCGGCGGCTGCGGCTGCGCCGACGTCATGGGTGTGGCCACGTTGCGCGTATGCGAGCACCTGTGCGCCGCAGTGCTGGGCGAAGGCGACGAGATCATCGCCGACCTCGCGGAGGCGGTCGTCAGCAACGACGAGGCGCGACTGCGCGCGATACCGGGCATCGCGTTTCGAAGTCACACCGGCAAGATTGAGCTCGGTGCACCTCAACGCCGCGTCACGGATCTCGACGCGCTCCCGGTGCCCGACTATAGCGATTACAGCCGCAATCTTGCGCCCGCACTCCGAACGTTCCTGCCTTTCTACATTCCCGTCGAGGCATCGCGCGGCTGCTGGTGGGGTGCGAAGCACCATTGCACATTTTGCGGACTCAACCCGCAGCGCATCTCCTACGCGCGTAAGGAACCGGCCCGTTTTCTCGCCGAGATCGCGACGCTTACGGCAACCTACCAGCCGCGCCGCTTTATGGCAGTCGACAACATCATGCCGCACGACTACCACACCGCGGTCATCCCAGAGCTGACTGAAAGCTCTGGAGGAGCCGAGTTCTTCTTCGAAGTGAAAGCCAACTTTCGCCGCGAGCAGCTCGAGGCTTTCACCCGCGCCAACGTGCGACAGATCCAACCCGGCATCGAAAGCCTGCGCACCCCGGTGCTGAAGCTGATGGAAAAGGGCACGACGGCGATCGCCAACGTCTACACGCTGCGTTTGTGCGAAGACCTCGGTGTGCGTGCCCACTGGTCTATCCTCTTCGGCTTCGCTGGCGAGACCCTCGACGACTACCGTGTCTCGAGTGAGCTCACCAGGCGCATTATGCATCTGCGGCCGCCGCTGGCGCTGGTGCCGGTTGAAGTCGAGCGCTTCTCACCGATGTACCGACGACCCGCCGAGCATGGGCTCACCGGTCTACGCCCCTCGACTTGGTACTACTTCTGTCACCCCGTCTCAGCGGAGGTGCTGGCAGACTTATCCTATCGCTTCGTCGCCGACTTCGTCGGCCGTCCGGCAGAGCTATCAAGCTCCATTACTACGATGCTGGAGCCGCTCGTAGAGCGTTGGCGAGCAAGCTACGGCGACGGTGCCCAGGCCCTGTGGACGCCGGCCGGGCGGAACCACGAGGTACGGCGCCGGGTCGGTGGCGAGGAATGGCGTTACATTCTCGACACGGTGTGTACGGCGCTGCTCGATGAACTGGACGAGCCGCGCGGCCTACGCGCCCTTTTCCCCCAAGCCGCGACCACCCTTCACGAACCGTATCTCGATCCCGAGTTTCTGCGTACGGCCTCGTCAGCGATGTACGAGCGCGAGGTCACTCTGCGCGCCTCTTCGAAGGTTGACGCATACCAGCAGCTCCTACGTCACGGACTGATCGTCCAGGAAAGCGGCCACGCGGTTAGTGTCGTTTGCCGGCGGAAGCCCTCTGCGCGGCGCGAGCTGCGCGTGCTCGCCGCAGAACCGTAACTCAGGAGGTAACGATGGAGTCCGCAGTCCTTCTCACCACGATGCGCTGCAACATTCGCTGCGAGCACTGCTCGGTCGATTCCCACCCACACAGACAGGAGCGCCTCGATCAGGCGCGCGCCCTCTCGCTCGTCGACGGCCTCAGCCGCATTCCTGGCCTCCGCTACATCGACGTAACCGGCGGCGAACCCATGCTCCACGCTGACGACGTCATTGCCATCGCTCGCGCAGCCCGCGCCCGTGGCAAGGCCGTTCGCCTGGTCAGCAACGGGTTTTGGGCCCACACGGTCGAGCGCGCCCGGGACACGCTGGTTGCTCTCAAGAATGCCGGGGTAACGTCAGTCGGACTGTCCGTCGACGAGTGGCACCTGCCCTTCATTCCACCGTCGACGATTCACAACTACCTCGTTGCCTGCCGCGACGTTGGTCTCCTCCCCCTCCTCTCGTGCGTAGTCGCCGCCAGCGTGGGCGACGGAGATTGGCCGGCGAAGGTGATCGAACTGCTTGCCCGTTACGGGATCGAACGCAGTTCCTGCGTCGAGCTGTACGCCTGGAGCCAGGGGCGCGAGTCCGACGCCGACGAGCGGGATGCGCGGGCCGGCGTAGTCCTCATCAACTGGCAGTTCCTTACGGGCGAGGGCCGCGCCCGCGACCTCGGTGTCCCGTCCCAGCCCATCAATGTTGCGCCAGACGAGCCGTGCCGCATGGCCGGCCGCCTCCCAACCATCGACGAGGCCGGTCGGCTCTTCCCCTGCTGCTCGCCATGGATTTCGCGCAAAGCCCACGCCCTCGCCGTCGTTACCGGCGACGATGTGCCGAGCGCCGTCGCCGCCATGCAACGCGAGCCCCTCGTCCAGGTCATCCATCGCATCGGTCCGCGCGCCATGCTCGAAGAGCTTCGTCGTCGAGGTTGGGCCCTCCCACACAACCAATCCGGCATTTGCAACCAGTGCGGCGTCATGCTCGACGCCGTCCCGCTCGCCGTCCTTCGCGAGGTCGCCGCCGAGCTCCTCCACGCCCGCGTCACGGTTGCCCTTGGCCTCCAGCCACGCACCAACCCGCCCCGCGCCTAATCACAAAAGGCTCGAACCAAGAATTCACCCTGGCGGACCGCTTCAGGCCAAAGCGCGTCCCCCTTGGCGCGCTGACCATGGAGCCTAGGCCCTGCGCGCTGTCGCAATCCATTGCGTGGCGTGCGGGGTCGAACCGTCGGTACACGTTGAGGCCAGCTCCTCGCGGACGCGGTAGCCACGGCGGAGCCATCGGATACTGCCGTGAAGGTATTGTCGCACGAGCGTGTGAAGAGGCTCTTCAGCCCGAGGTCGACTTCGCCTCAGCTCCACCTGCTGAAAGCCAGCGCTTTCGAGCATGCTGCGGAGAGCCCCGCTAGTCATCCCCATCGTCTTGGTCTTCACAGACTCGCCGCAGGCTTCATAAATGGCAGCATAGGCAGGGCTGTCTTGTGTCCAGACCCCTACGACCAGCCTACCCGATGGCTCGAGAAGGTCGTGGAGCCGTGCAAGCGCCGTCCCGGCGTGCTCGCCAAGGTGTTGGATCAGGTGCTGCGCAAAGATCACGTCGTAGCGCTGCGCGGCTTGGACCTTGAGGACGTCGTTGACAGCGTACTCAATTTTGCGAGCGCCCCTGACCTCGTGCGCAACTCGAATGGCGTCGCGACTCGAATCGAATCCGTGGATTGCAGCGGAGCGGAATTTGTCAGCTGCGACGCGTGCAACGATGCCGGAACCGCAGCCCGCGTCCAAGATATATCGGGGCTTGGAGAGGTCGGAGCAAGCGTTCAACAGCTCCCTAGCGCACGGCAGGAACAGCGACTGTACCAGGCCGGCCTCCAGGTTGCGCTCCTTCACGAGCATGCTCGCGCGGTCGCGGTGTGCGCGTTGGCGCAGCACCGTGGCGAGCGCTTCGTTTCCCGCCAGTAGTTTGGCCGTTCCTTTCAGTTGGCTTTTCGCCTGCGCACCCTTAAGCAGAGACGAGAGTGCTCGAGGCTCGGTCCTATCGCCGTTGCTCAGCCTGACTTCGACGTGGTAGTCGTCCCAGGTGAAAAGCGACACGCGAAACGGCTGCTTCTTCTCGTGGCCGCGAAGAGCACGTCGCAGGAGCTGATAGCCCGAAGAACTCCTACGCCAGTACGTGACTTCGTCGACATCATCGGGTGCGTCCGCGATCCAGAGCTTGAGCTCGCGGCAGTAAAGTCTTGCCCCATTGTGCGAGCAATCGTCGACTACCCCTCCAGCCTCGACCACGATTCGGAACGAACCAGCGGGAGCAGGAGGAATTGCCTTGTGAGCCGCCCCGGTAATTGCCTCAGCCGCTTCAGGTCGCAGGCGTTCCGACTCGAGGTCGGCCGCCCCAGCCTGGCGTTGAAGCAGCGCGCTATGCAGCTTCGGAGAATGCTTCGCAAGAGGGCTCTCACCGCCCGTGCGGCAAACTACGCGGTGAAAGGCACGCGGTATCCCTTCACCGCGGAACGTAACGAGATAGAGCGGCCCCTCCCGTCGTGTCTGGTCGAGGAGCACCACGTGATCGGGCTCTCCCTGCTCATAGCGAAACCGGCCCCCGCTGACGCGAAGCACCCTCCAGGCGAGGAGGCGATGCAGCGGTTGCGTCCGAAAGGACATGGGGTTGGGGGAGCGTCCACGCCAGGTCACATCGATGCCTGGCCGCAGGTTACTCTCGAGAAACTCATCCAGATCCTTCCACGACGTCTTGAGCAACCCGTACTTCTCGAAAACCAACGCGGAGCGGTCGAGGCTATGGTGTTCGTTGCCTCCTGCCTCGGCCACCTTCCATTCGAGATCCACAATCGTTGTTCTCACCGGCTCGAGAATCGAGCAGGCGTGGTCAAGGAAGGGCCCGTGATCGAAGTTGACCAACGTCGCCCGCAAGAAGTCCACGGCGCCCCCGTCTCCATCGCCACAGATCAACAGCTTTGTATGCTTGTCCAAGGTCTCGAGCGGATGCTGCGCCAACGCGTCCATCTGCCAGTAGGACAGGCGTGGCAGCGTGGGCAAGGTGCGCTCGATTCCGAATCCGAGCGCGAGCACCACCACTTCAGGCGGTTTCGGATACTTGCCGCCAGTGAGGCCCACGAGCTCGACTTTGCCGTCCCGTGTCAGGCGAAAGTCGGTGATCTGCCGCGGCATCGCGCCCATGAGTGCTTCGTACTGCGTGACAATCTGCGTGCGTACGTCGTGGGCGCTTCCCGCGAACCAGTTCAGGATCGGCAGGTTCGCCGAAGCCATCGTACTATGCTCCGCGGGCCATTCGACGATGCGAGGATGCAGGAATCGATGGTGGCAACCTAGCTGCAGGTGCATCGGCTCAGCCGCGCGATCGAACACCTCGACCTTGGCACCAAGCACGCGAAGAGCAGCAGCACAGGTCAACCCACCAGCACCGGATCCAATGACCCATGCGCGCTTGCCCTCGACTAACTTGGCTTCATGGAGTGCCCAGACCAGATTGAGAGCGCGGCATTGCTGCGCCGCGACATTGATGCGCGGGCGGCGCTCGCTAAAGAGGACAAAGACGTTGTCACATCCATCCACCGAGGCTTCCTGCCTGAGCCGCTCGCTGTCGCTGTCCATCATGCCATCGACCTCTTTGCCAGTTCCCTACATTGATTGGCACGCTCATGTCCTTACTTGTTTGAGCGCGAGCAAGAAATGCCTAAGCCGCGGCATTGCCTCTAGGACGCCGTGGTTCCCCGCGAGGAGTCGCTGCGCACAACGCCTCTCCGCGTTCCGAGAGCTGCTTCGCCAACGGACGCCCTCATGAGCTCGGACCAGTCGGAAGCCAGCGCGAATCAGCGGCAGGGTCGCGAATAGTCAATCATTCGCCGTCGACTGGTCCGCCGTCGAATGATCCAGCGGCGAGTTTCGGTCGAGGGGAATTCAGCGCCGTGGCCCGCGTATGCCACCGCACTAGCCCTGGAGATCTGCGTGCCGCTCCCACGTGTGACCGCGAAACAGATCCGCTACCTGGCTCTCGAAGGCGGTGGCGGCAAGGGAAACGCGTTCGCGGGTGCGCTACGCGCGCTGGCCGATCCGCGCGTAGGTGAAGACGGGCAGGGAATCCTGCGCTTCGAGCGCTATCGCCCCGTGTCGTTGAAGGGCTTTTCTGGTGCATCGGCGGGCGCCATCACCAGCTGCATGCTGTCCTGTGGTTTCGATGGCGAAGAAATCATCGCCATCATGCGCGGACAGAACTTCGACGACTTCTTCGATCCGCTGCGCCCCGGCTACGTGCCTGCGGTCGGACGCTTTGTTGAGAAGCCCAAGGAGTCTGTGAACCGCGAGCTCCTCGCGCTCGTCAGCTCCCTCTGCAAGCTCCAGACTGGCATCGTGTCGATGCGTGATCTGGCACGAATCTTCGGCGAGCTCGGACGCTTCGAGCTGCAACGGTTCGGCTCAATCATCGGCGGGCTACTCGCGGTCTTCCCGACCCTTGCAAAGCAGCTCCCTGCCGCCGCACGCGTGATCGGCGGAAACGTGGAGGCTGCCGGCCTCTCGCTCGTGCAGGACTTCGGCATCTTTCCGGGCGAGGCGGCGCGACGCTTCATTCACAAATGGGTCTCCATCGGCGCTGTGCGCGCCACCAGTCCTCAATGGATGGCTCAGATTCCAGGCTGGGATCACGTTGCCGGGGACAGTGTCGAGGCCAGGCGACAACGCATTCACTTGTTGTCCGAACACTGGGGCCGCGATGGCAGCAAGTTTCCGATCAATCACGCGCTTTCGGGGATGACATTCGAGGAGCACCAGCGCACCTTCGGCGTCAAGCTCGCCGTGACAGGAACAGAGCTCGAGACGCTCAAGACACACGTCTTCAGCGCGAACACGACCCCCCAATTCCTGGTCGAGGATGCGGTTCGCATCTCGATGAGCTTGCCTGGGGTCTTCAAGCCCTATGTGATCCGCGGCGCAGACGCAGAGCGCGCATCGCGCGGAGCGATCGCATCGTTGGAAGGAGTGTGGGTCGACGGAGGCCTACTCAACAACCTACCGCTCCGAGTGTTCGACAACGAGCCCGGCGACAATCCGAAGACGCTCGGCTTGCGCTTGGGCCTCGAGGAGCGCACTCGCATCGACACGTTGGGCGACCTGTTGTCGGTCTGGCCGGTGAGCTTGGGCTTCTTGGGATCCGGCGAGTCACAAACCTCGTTCACGCTCGACAACTACGATGCATCGGTGCTGCTCGATCCGTCACCGCTTGGACTGCTGGACTTCTCTGCATCGGACAGCGTCTTGGCCGACGTCCACCGCTCGGCGTTCAACGCAACACTGAGCTATTTCCGTTGAAGGAGAGATCTATGCACGAGTTATTTCGCTACATGTCGATGCGTCCTCCCGTTCAGCCCGACGATGATGCCGTCGTCTTGCTGCAACCGTCGCAACCGCTGCGCGCCAAGCTCGTCGCGGCGCGTTCCGATTCCAGGGCAGCCGTTCACAAGGTCGCGTCCGAGCATTTGCAATCAAGCGCGGCGGCCCTTTCGGTGGACAGATTGGAGTCCGGTCGCGTGCTCGAACCGTTGGCGAAGCAGTTCATCGAAGCTGGTCAGCTTCGAGCTCAGGAACAGCTTGAAGCTGACCTCAAGAAGGCCCTTGGCGATCAGTGGAGCACCCACGTCACAGCACCAGGCTTTGCTCTCGAACAGCAACGTCTTGCAGACACCTTGATCGCCGCCAAATTGTGCTCGACGGGCAGCTTGTGCGACCTCGACCTGCTCACTGCGCTCGCTTGCATCTACGAAGCGGCCGCGCGTCTGGCCGCGGGTGGTACGGCACACGTGCCCAGTATCGCTGTGATCGGAGACCTCGCTGCGGCGGCCACGCCCTCATCCCCCACCCGCGCGCAAGAGGAGTCCGCCGTCCCCCCTGCACCAAAGCCGGAGCTGGTCAGCCTGGAACGCGACGCGAACGATTTGCAGACCGCGCTTGACCGCTTGGGCAACTTGCCACTCCCAGACCTCGTAAAACTTCCTCACCGGCAGCTCAAGGCGCAGAGCGCAGTCACGAGCGAGCCGGGCTGCCGCACTTCGCCGGAATCCACGGCTCCCGTGCTGGATGTTCAGCGCGCCGCCGTCGATGCGTCGACGCCTTGGGAAGTGCGTTCGGAGTTCATCGACGACCTGCCGCGCTACGCGGCCACCCTCGCACGAAAGAGCCTTGCGGACTCCAGTCGCGGCGACGTCGCAAGCCTCGCGGAGCTACTGCAGCGCGAGCAGGCCACGGTGCAGGCCAAGATTCGTTCACTGCGAGGTGACGATCCGATGGCGGAGGCCGTGGTTTCACTCGGCAACAAGTTCTTCAAAGCCGGGACGCTCGGCAAGACGAGAGCGCCCAAAACGTCGGGCTTGCCTCAGGGCAGTGGATCCCTTCGACCGGTCGGGGTCGCTGATCTGCTCGTCGTGCGCCAGCAGCTGACTTCCTACCAAGGCGGCGATGTCGCGCACATCGAGAATATCCTCAAGTCCGAAGAGCTGCACCGTGAGACCGAACGGCGCGAGAAGAGCGAGCAGTCGGTGTTGACGGAGACCGACGAGCTACGCGAAGAGGAACGTGACACCCAGACCACCGAGCGCTTCTCACTGCAGCGCGAGACCGCCACCACCCTGGAGACCGATCTGTCGGTCAACGCAGGACTGGCCGTGACAGCGCGCTACGGGACCATGGTCGAGGTCCAAGCCAACGCCGGGTTCTCCTATCAGACCTCCAGCAGCGACTCGGTTCGCCAGTCGTCGGCGTACGGGAAGGACGTCGTGACCCGCGCGGCGACCAAGGTCTCCCGGCGTATGCGTGAGCTGCGAACCACCACCACCTCGATCGAGTTCCTGGAGCGCAACAAGCACGGCTTCCAGAACTCCGCGCCTGGCGCAACGCACATCAGCGGCGTCTACCAATGGGTCGACAAAGTGTCGGAGGCACAGGTCTACAACTACGGGAAGCGCATGATGTTTGATGTGATGCTCCCCGAGCCGGCCGCGTTCTTCGTCGCCGCACAGCAACAGCAGAGGACGGAAGGCGACAAGCTCGTCAAGCCGCCCACGTTCACGGCCAAGCCCAGCGACATCACGGAGAGCAACTATCAGAGCCTGGCGCAGAGCTACGACGCCATCGGCATCGAGCCACCGCCACCGCTCTATTTGTTGTTGGCGAAGGCGATTGAGTTCAACACCAATGGCGCGCAGGGCGCCACCTACGTGACCAAGGCCGATGCCATCCCTGTTACGGAGGGCTACGAGGCCATCGGCTGGGCGATCCGATGCTTATCGGGGGGCGCCGGCTCGAACAATGCGTACGTCTTCGTGGGGCGCGAGGCTTTCGACTCGAATGCACGACAAGCGACGAGTTGGACCCTGGCGGGGGAGACCTCTCAGGTTCCCATCGCGGTTGCAGGACTGAACCTGCTGCTGTTTGCTGCCACGATCGAGGTGCTGATTCGCCGCACCGAGCGCGCGATGGCCGTCTGGCGCCAGAAGACCCACGCCGCGATCGCCCAGGCCTACACCGCCAAGAAGGCCGAGTACGAGCGCGCACTTGCGTCGGCTGCAGCCGGGAGCACAGTGCAGATCAGCGGCCGCAATCCTGGCGCGAACAAGCGCCTCGTTCGGACGGAGCTGCGCAAGATGTGCTTGGCGCAGCTCACGGCACAGCAGTTCGACGCGTTCGGCGCAATCGAAACGTCCAGCCAAGGCTACCCCGAGGCGAACCTGGTCCAGAGCGAGCTGCAAGGCGAATACATTCGCTTCTTCGAGCAGGCATTCGAATGGGACCAGCTGATGTACTTCTTCTACCCCTACTACTGGGGGATCAAAGAAGGTTGGCTGACCACCTCTCTGCTCGAGGACGTCGATCCGGAGTTCGGCGACTTCCTGCGTGCTGGCGAGGCGCGTGCCGTGTTTCCGGTCCGACCTGGATTCGAGAAGGCCGTGCTCCACTACCTCGACACCGGCGAGATTTGGAACGGCGGCAACCCGCCCAAGATCACGAGCCGGATGTACGTACCGATTCTCGCCGAGCTCGAAGCCGCCAATGGTCCCGCGGCTGCGGAGAAGGCGCACGGTGACCCATGGGAAGTTCGCCTACCGACGACTCTCGTGCACTTGCGCGCGGACGATCGTCTTCCCAAGTGGAAGAAGACGAACGGCGTGTGGGGAGAAGATCTGACGTAGCGCCGCTTCCACGCGGCCCACTGCTCACCCACGGACTACTGGGGGGCCGACCGAGACGCAACGCGGCTTCGCTGCTGGGTCGCCGCCCTCTCTCGTGGGTAGCAGGCGTTTGGAGTCCGTTCAATTGGGACCGAGGCTGTAGTCACTTCCTTTCACTCGACCCGCGATGAGACCCTTGAGACCCATCTCAGCGACGGCCGGCACCCCATCGGCCGCCGCGAGGGCTCACAGGATATCCATGCCTCTTTCTCAAGCAATGGTTGAGGGTGGCATTGGCCTGCCACGGCGCGTGAACGCATCACGTGATCGTCTGGCCGGCACGGCAGGGATCCGGTGCTGAGATCAGAGGCCAACGGGTGACCTACTGATCTGGCAGGGCGTTGTTCTTGCTACGGACAGGGCACCTTGAAGTAGTTGCTCCAGTGAGCGCCACCGTCATCCGACGCGGAGAAGGTCAAGGTGAGCGTCGAGTTGCACGCGAAGTTCAGCCTGGCATCGAAGTTGCCGAGCGGGTCTGACGTCTGCACGACGGATCCCTGGTGGAAGGCATCGTCGGCCACGCGTATCGATACGTTCTTGCTCTTTTGGAATCCGCAGCCGAGCACCTCGAAGCCAGCGGTCGAGCCGGTACCGGATGTCTTGACGTTGGTGATGGTCGGGGACGGGTACATGGGCGGCGTCTGAATGACCACGCCGCCTGGGCTGGCGGTGAAGGTGACGGTCGGTCCACTGCTTTCCCAGCCGTCATGCGAGGTAGTCGCGTGAACGTAGTGGCTCCCCGCTGCGAGCTCGCCGACGTAGATCGAGCACTGCCCCGTGGGCCCGAAGCCTCCGTAGTAGTAGGTGACGACACCTTGCTGCAACTCAGGTGGAGGAGGCTGCCCTGGTACCGCCGTCCACACGCCGACCGCGCACGTGTCGGCACGCCATGGGGAGTTCACGCCCGGATCCGTCAAGGTCACCGTGAAGTTGTGGACGTCGAGCGTGGCGCCGGGAGTCGGAAAGGTAATGACGGAGGGTCCGAGGCCAAGGTGACCCACACATCGTAGAGCTTGTAATCGGTCGCCGGAACGATGACTGCCAAGCCGTCCGGACCGCGCGGTGCAATGCTGGGTCCCGAGGTAGGCTGCGGGCGCCCGCCGGACGAAATGTCAAGTAGCGCACGGACTTCTTGTCCGATGGGCGTCACTTGCCGGCTTTCGCAAAAGTTCGTCCGACGTCAGCCGTTCGAACACTGCACGACTGGATCTTTGAGCGAATCCCCGTCAAAGCTCAGCGTACGTGCACTTCGCGACGCACCGGGCACCTTCACGCGCCCGTCACCCCAGGCACTCCACCAGCAACTCCACCATGGCACGCAGCGCCGGCGACACATTGCGCGCACTCGGGTAGACAGCGAGCGTGGGACGCGCGGGTGGCGTAAACGGAGTCAACACCTGTCGCAGCTCTCGAGCGGCCATGCCTTCCTGCGCAAAGCGCTCCGGCATCTGGACGAGGCCCACGCCCGAGCGGGCTAGCCCGGACAGGACCTGGAAGCTGTTGATCAGCATGTGCGGGACGATGGGAACCATGCGGGTCTTGCCGTCGATTTGAAAGGTCCAGTGGGCGGGCGACTGCACACCGGACATGGCCAAGCAACGATGCTGCTTGAGCTCATCCGGCGCGCGCGGCACGCCATGGCGGCGCAGATAGGAGGGGCTCGCGTACACTCCGCGGTGCTGGGGCTCTCCGAGGCGTCGCGTCATCAATTGCGAGTCACCGAGGGGGCCTACGCGGATGGCCAGGTCAAACCCTTCGTCAACCAGGTTCACGTGTCGATCGGTCAGCTGCACCTCGATCTCCACGTCGGGATAGCGCAGCGCGTAGCGCGCGAGAACCTCGCCGAGCATGGTGTGTCCGAACTCGATGGGTGCGGTTAGGCGCAAGCGACCGCTCGGGTGCGCCTGCAGCGTGCCCACCAACGCTTCGGCCTGCCTTAGCGCGTCCACCGCCGGAGCGACCTCGCGGTGGAAGCTGGCACCGATGTCCGTGAGCTGGAGGCTGCGCGTCGTGCGCGAAAGTAGCCTGGCGCCAAGGTGGGTCTCCAGCGCCGCCACGCGCTGGCTGAGCGTGGACTTCGATAGCCCCAGTGCTCGTGCTGCGCCGCGAAATCCGCGGTATTTCACCACCTCCACGAACGCTACCAGCAGGTTGGGATCCGCGCTTCGGACTGTCCGCATGAGTGGACAGTGTGTTCGAATCGTCGCCCATTGTCCACGGAGCCTGGAGCCCATAGCTTGGGGAGCATCAAGGAGACCTCGCCATGCGACTCTTCACCCAGCACACCATCGACACGCTTCACTTGCCCAACCGCATCGTCATGGCTCCCATGACGCGCAGTCGCGCCCTCGGCGGCGTACCCAACGAGCTGATGCGGGAATACTACGCGCAGCGCGCCAGCGCGGGCTTGATCATCACGGAAGGCATCGCCCCGTCAGCGAATGGTCTCGGTTATGCGCGCATTCCGGGCCTGTACTCGAGCGAGCAGGTCGCGGGCTTCCGTGCGGTGACCGAGGCGGTGCACGCTCGAGGAGGCCGCATCTTCGCGCAGCTCATGCACGTGGGCCGTGTCGCGCACCCGCTCAACGTTCCGGCTGGCGGTCGCATCCTCGCTCCCAGTGCCCTGCGCGCAGGGGGACAGATGTACACGGACGCCGCGGGTTTGCAGGACTTCCCTACCCCCCAGGCAATGCAACCCGTGGACCTCGAGCAGGCGCGGGCTGAGTTCGTTCACGCCGCACACAACGCCATGGACGCTGGCTTTGACGGTGTGGAACTCCACGCGGCCAACGGCTACTTGCTCGAACAATTCCTGCATCCCCACACCAACCGCCGCAGGGATGCCTACGGCGGCAGCGACGAGGCACGCAATCGGTTCGTGATCGAAGTGGCTACCGAGACCGCCCGCGCCATTGGCCCGAGCAAGGTCGGCATCCGCTTCTCGCCGTACAGCACCTTCAACGACATGACTCCGCGTGACGACGCCACCGCGCCATACGCGCAGCTCGCCCAGGCCCTACGCGGCCTCGCGTACCTACACGTCGTCGCCAGCTCCCACGCTCGCTTCAAGGAGACCGCCCAAGCCATGCGAAGTGCGTTCGGAGGAACCCTGATCCTCAATGGTGGATTCGACAAGGAGCGGGCGGAGACTGCACTCACCAGCGGCCAGGCCGACCTGATCTCCTTCGGCCGTCCCTTCATCTCCAACCCAGACTTCGTCGCACGCACCCTCGCGGACGCGCCGCTCTCTGCGCCCAATCCGGAGACGTTCTACACGCCAGGCGCGGCGGGATACGTGGACTATCCGGCGGTGGGCAGTCTCCAGTCGTTGCAAAGCTCGTGAGTGGCCGAGCGGGCCGAGCGCTTGCACGGGTATCACAGGCTGACGCCGTTCGCGGCGAGGTCATCAGACGAGGCGCTCGAGCTCGAGTCTCCGAGCAAGCCGTCACCCCCAAAGCACACGAGGATCACCCCAAACGGGCGTCGACATGGTGCGCGATGCGGTAGGCATCGTGCGCCCTCGACGACTGCAGCCATGTAGTTCGTCCGGCTCACCACCGCGAGCTCGATCTCGCCGTCGCGCAGGACTCTCCTTGGTGTGATGCACTAGGAATCGAATCATCGTGAATGAATAGTCACGGCGATCACAACCGTCGACGGCCGCACATCGCCCGACGACGCGGTGCCCTCGAGCGCGATGGGCATTCGCTTCGCGTCGATAGCGATTCTGAATGCCGATGAACGGATAGGAGAAGCGCCTGTGAAAGCAAGAACGTCATTGTCGTGGATATGGGGCAGTTTGATCATCGCGTGCTCGAATGGGGCCGACCTCGGAGCGGAGCCCGTTCAAGGGGACGCCGGGGCGCTCGAGGAGGTCCGCACGTTCGAAGCGGCGGCCGTGGACGCTCTGCCGAACTCCGACTGTACGCTGCATCCGCAGGGCGACCCTTCGCCAGAGCAAAGTGTTCCTGTCATGGTGGACGAAGACGGTGTGGCACGCTTCGACGCGCTCCGTGCGACCGAGGCGGACGACGTGCTGTACCTCGACCTCGATTGCCGAGACCAAACCGGCAAGACAGCGACGTACACGGTCGATCTTCAGTCCGAGGCAACCTTCACCTTGCGGCCGCGCGACGATTCGAAGTCCACGCGTCCAATTCGTCCTGCCTTGACCGGCGATCCCATGGCGTGGTCCGAGGAGGCCCTTATCGCAGGTGGCTATGGCCTGCGTCCCGATCCGGTTCAAGCGCCGGAGAACTTCGAGAAGTGGCTCAGGTCTGTGTCGAAGCCGGCTCGCGCGGCCGCCATCCATAGAGTCGACGGCGCGCCTAGCTTTCAGAGCATGTCGCGGTCCGACGACCACGTGTGGGGCGGCGGTATCCTCCTCGGTGGCGCGCCGTACGACGCAGTCTCGGCGGAGGTCGTGTTTGCGAAGGCGGTTCCACAGGGCGGCACCACCAAGCAAATCGGTGCCTATTGGGCTGGCATCGGCGGTTTTGGCAACAACACGCTCATCCAGAGCGGCGCCGTCATCAACACGTCGGCCACGGCGGCTAGCTACGGCGTGTGGCGCGAGTATTGTTGCGGCGGGACGGGCTACAAGAACGGCGCCGACAACAACTTCTACGCCGCTTCGCCGGGCGACGATATCCTGATTCAATCCTGGGCCTGCAATAGCAAAGGCGCATTCGACGTGAACGGCGGCTACGGCTGCTTCTACATGTCGGACTACACCAACGACTCCTTCGTGTCTTGCACGCTCCCGAACGGAAGCGGTGGCTGCAAAGATGGTGTACAAGATCCGAAATCCTCCACGTGGTGTTGTCCTTCACTGCCCCAGCCACACGCATTCAACGGCAACTCGGCAGAGTTCATCTACGAGCGCCCGAGCGGCAACGGCGAATCATCGGTCGTCCAGAGCGGCAGGAGTCGCATCTTCAACACGATGGCGCACTCCACCAGCCTCAAGACGTGGGTCGACTTTTCCAGCGACCCGAACGTGCAACTCCGCACGCTCACCACGAACGATGGCAACGAGAGAGTGCTCAAGAACGGAGCCTGGACCAGCAAGTCGGAGTTCGTGTTCAAGGATCCGCCCGCACCCTCCGCGTTTGGCTGCGGCATACTCTTGACCGGACAAGGGCTGACCCCGGGCCGAAGCCTGTGGTCTTGCGACGGCGTGTTCCAACTCATCCTGCAGACCGACGGCAACCTCGTGCTCTATCAAGGAGCGAAAGCGCTATGGTCCAGCCGTACCAACGGCAAAGCAGGCTTCGAGGTGATCATGCAGTCGGACGGCAACTTGGTGCTCTACGATCCCTACGGCACCGCGCTCTGGGCTTCGGGCACCAACAACCATCCAGGTTCCGCCTTGGCTTTGACCCCAGCCTCCACGGCGAACCCACGCATGAAGATCATCGACGAGAACGGCGCGACGATCTGGCATGTCCCCTGAGTTCTGATCCGACGCACCGCTCCCGAGCTGAGGGAGGCTCGATAGCCCTGACCTCATGCCGAGCTCGAGCGCGCAGCCGATCACAGCGCCTCCAGGTTTGTCCATGCGGTGCCGAAACGACCGCAATGCGTCCCGAAGGCCATGCGACTGGATTGCCTCTCGAAGCAACGTGCAAGGCGGCCTCAAGCTCTCAGCATAAGGAGTGCTCGTTGCCGCCCGACAAGGCCACGATGCGGCCATGCCTTTGACGACGACTATCCCCGCGCCGTCGTTCCCACTGCTGAGAGCGGGGGCATAGTCATTTCCGTTGCGCCCGCTCCGCGACGAGCGCTCTCTGACCCTGGGTGCCATCCTGCTCACTAGCGGCAGTCCCTAGTCGGTGAGATCTTGGAGCGACTCTCTCGCGCTGTTTGCGCGGGTATAGCATCGCTGAATTGAGGCACGATGCTTCCAAAGCGGTCCATGTGGCGACTTACTCCGTTCTTCGCGTTGTGGCTCTTTGCGACTTTTCCAGTCGCAGGCGCCGAATCCAGGCCGGCAGAAAGGAGCCGTGGGATAGCGGCCGAGGAGGAGCTGCGCCGTCTCTCTCTGGAGCACCAACAACAGGCAGACGCGAACAAGAAAACTGTAAATGGAGCGCTCAGCGGCCATCGACCACAGGCTGAGGTTCCGCCGGACGTGGACATCGGCCTCCAAGTTGCGTTTACCTCCCCCACGACCGAGTTCGATCCTGAGTCGCCCATCGAGAGAGGCTCGCATCCGGTAGCCGAGGTGTACACCGACCGTAACGGAAACACGGTAACGCGCATCTTCAAGGATGATCAGCAGATTGAGAAGTCTCTGCGCAAGGCTGAGCGCGCTGCCCATGCACGGGCATACCGTTCCGTTGTGCGCCGCATGAAGATTCTCGAGGAGATCCTTCCCAATAGGAGCATGAAGAAGCTCGACGCCCATCGTCCAAGCTCCTCTGGCGTCTTCATCTCGGAGCTCCACGAGTATCTCGCTCAAGAGATGCACATCAAGGATGCGGCCCAGGTAGCCGCATCCTTCGACCCCGCTCCGTTGATCGAAGTGGTCGAGTTGACCGAAGACGTCAATCTGCTGCGCCTGTTTGGAGGCAAGTCAAAGCCCCTCAGCAACTATTTGTTCTGTTGCCTTCAGCCTGGACAACCCTTGCCCGCAGGCTCGCCACGTTTTTCGACCCCATTTCGGGCGTGGACGGATGCTAGCGGATTGGCGTTGCCGCCGGGCAACGTCAAGGAGGCACTGTCCGTCGTCAAGGTCCCAGCGGGTACTCGTGTGCTGGTCGGCACCGTGGCCGACAACTTCAAGGACGAAGCCGGCCGCTATGCTCTGGGTGGCAACATTCAAATCTTTGTATCCGCGCTCGGCGACTTCGAGCATCAGGTCTTCAGGCGTGACATCGGCACGGAGAGTGCTGCCGATATCGTCGTCGTGGGTGACCATGGAGTGGTCACTCGATACCATCGGGTCGCTGGCCAAGAGCATTGAAGCTGCGCCGTGGGCGTCGTGTACTCGCGCTGAGCCCGGGCCGCTCGAGGTAACGCTCGCTGGCGGAAGCTACGCGGACAACGCGCAAGCGGAATGCGAGCCGGGGCAGCGATATCGCCAATCTCGAGTTGACGAGTCCGGATGGGAGGGTCCTGTCCGTGCCTGCGCCCACCTCAGGGGTGCCTTTGAGGGTGCCCGGTGTCCTTTCACGAGGGCGATCGCCTTCTGTACCGGTACCCCGGAAAGCGCCGCACGTACGCCACCCAGCAAGCGGACGCCAAGGGCGGGGTCCGTCAACCGCCACCACTATCGCCCTGCGGCCGCCCAGCGAGCCTCCATCCGATAGGTATCCCCCGGCGCCCTCGTTGCCCCTTCGCCAAAGGCGGAAACGAGGTCATGGATAGGGCCCGCGGCAAGCTTCGAGTCAGCGAACGCAACGATTTTTGGACCGATGACTGCGTCGTGACGCCGCTCGACCGGATAGGTGCCAATCGGCGCCACCGGCACCGGATGTTGTTTTGGTGCGCTGCGAACCGGAGAGCCGCTTCTTGCCAAACGCAGAGCGAGAGTGACAGCCACGCCAGCCGCATGACCAGCGCCGGCCCCCAACCTAGCAAGGCCTGGGTAGTCGTACCAGAGTGCATGGCTCTTGGAGTCGGTTCCACTCTGCTTCGAACTGCTTTCCATGATTCTTCCTCTTTCGGTTAGCTGGACTGGCCATTCTATCTGGAGCGTCTACCTCGCGCCGAGACCAAGAAGGACCACGACGTTTTCATTGTCGTCAGGAGCGTGCGAAGCGAGCACCAGTATCACGTGAACGCTCTCCCGTGGCGGCGTGGCCGCGAACGAAGGCCTCGCTTATCAGCCCGCAGTCCGCAACAAATGAAGGAACACCATATGACACCGAGCGAACAAGCCCTGAGCAAGGTTCCCGAAGCGAGAGGCTGGGTGGGCAACGCTATCGGCGCCCTGGACGGAGTCATAACGTTCAATGGGCGTCGTGAGGAAATCAAAGATCTGAACCAATTCAAGGCAGCAAACGAACACTTTCACGTCGAGCTGGAACCTGCACCTGGAATCGTCGGACAACTACTTCGCCTTTTACCGTTCTTCCCTGAAACCGACGTCACTCTCGCTCTCCTCACTGAGATTCGTCGACAATACTTCGATCTACTGCAGGCGTTTTCGCGTGCCACCTTTGTCGACGCACCGCCTGGCGGCGGTCAGGAGAATGTAGGCGCGGCGCCGGCTTTCGTGCCTCGGGAACGAGATGGGACGTTGCGAATCACCCCGCACTTCCAAGAGCTCGGACCATTGTGTCAGGTGCACTGCCTCGTTCACGAGGGAACGCACTTCCTGAGCTCGGAGTTTCAGGACTTTGCCTATCGCGACCGAACCGGCGAGCCTGACCCCAACAAGTACATTCAGTTACCGGTTGAGAACGCGATAAGAAACCCCGACAGCTACGCGTACTTTGCGCTGCAAGCGGCGCGCGGCATAGACCGGGTACTATCTCGCGAGGAGTAGACTGAACCATGTTTGGCTCGGCCTCTTCAAGCAACCGTCTGGGGTGACGACCTCCTCGGTCTCCCCAGGTGACGAAGCTTCTTGCCTCCCTCATCGGACTCGGCTGCAGGCCATCGACGAGCGAGCTGTGACAACAGACGGGCCGAGCGAAACGCAACGCGAAGTGGACGCGCGCGCGGGCTCAGGACGTTCTGCAGTGTGATTTGCGGGCTGCGCGCGATCGCCTCCGCGGCCTCCCGTGCTGATCTCCGGATCCTCCAAGCGCAGGGCGTTATACCAGGCCACTCCTCGCGCCGCGCGGAGGCCATAGTTGGTTAGAATCTCGTCGTAGTCTTTCGCGAAGCTATCGAGCAATCCGAGAGCAGGTTCATAGCGCTTGATGACCTCCGACTGAACGCCTTCGACCGCTCCACCGAGAACGTCGTTCACCCGATGGAAGTCGGCGATGCGCGACTGTCCCTCAGGGTTTGTCATCCCCACCTCGACCAGCGTGTGAGGAAGGTCGTTCACGATATGCGCCGTCATACCGAGCACGAGCTCTTCGAGTACCGAGGTACGGCGCCCTTGAAGAGCGGCGAAGACCGTCGCCCACGCACCAGATTTCAAAGTGCCCGCTTCGTGCGCATCGAGGGCGCGCAAGTACCGGCCGGCGAATGACACCCCCAGGTCAGCAATCCAGACGGTATCCGAGAATCCGGCGTGCGGCATCTTAGATGCGAGTTCGAGACTGAGTTTCACGTACGCGGTGGTGAACACAGCGCGATGGTCGTGTGCCCTTTCGTAGCGCAACGCGTAGCTCTCCAGTAACTCGGCGAGCCGATAGATACGCTGCGCCGGGTCCAGACGCGGGTCAGTCAACCACTGCTTTTCGCTTCTCTCCATGATTCACTCCATCCCTACGTATGATCGACCACCATACCGCCGACCTTTGGACACGTCACCGTCGGCTTGACTGCATCCACTGCTCTTCGCTGCGACGATCGGCGTCCCGTGCTGGGGGCGCACAATCGCAAGCGCGATGATGCTTGCTCGGCGAGCAATACTCAGACGCACTTCTTTCAGACCTTGCAGAATGGACTCGCGACGACCGCTGACACCTCATCTCGGTCGAGCGTAGGCAGCTCCTCGAGCGAAAGCGTGCTGCGCGCGGTCATCAGGCGCTCCTCCGCAACGTCTGCGACATGCCCGAGTCCGAGCACGTGTGCCACCTGATGTGCGAGGGTCCATTCAGTCGCGAGCGTGGCCGACACGACCGCACCCGGGCGGTCAGGAGGATGCAACGCGCAACCGGCCTGGGCGGGAACCAGGGTGCGCACGAAGTAGATGACGACGTCATCCGACTCGGCTCCGTCGCGGAGGTCGAAGAGGTCGACCTGAGCATCGCTCGGAGCATCCTCTCCAATAGCCAAGGTGTTGAAGCGAGCGAACACATCGTCTTCTTCGTCGTAGGTCTCCCTTGAAACTTCCACCACGTCGACTTCGTACTGCGCGAACACGCGCTTTGCGTTGGCGAGCATCGCTTCGATTCGGATCTCGGGCGGCTCCTCGAACACCTTGAGGTGCAAGCGCACGGTGCTGCGCGCAAGCATGGCCTTCCAGAGGTTCGAGCCGGTCATCTGGATGCGCTCGAGCGGTCCTTCGGTGGTCGCCTGGTACCTCAGATTCCAGTAAAACTCTGAGCTCTCACCAGAGGTTGAGATGAAAGACTTGGTCGCTTCGAACAGCGGCAAAGCAAGGTCCATGATGCCGACCGGATAGGCCGAGCCGTGGTGGAAGACTGGCTGCCAAACACCGGGCTGCACGTCCTTGCACGACGCAGCGTAGACGAAGTGGTTGTTGGCCCGGAGCTCAAGCTTGACCTCCTGGTTCAGAGGAACCATCGGACTGCCCAGGAGCTGGTAGGGCTTCCCGGTGCCTGCAAACTGAGAGACCGTGTCCTCTTTGAAGCCCATCAGCGGATACTTGTTGAAGACGCTTTTTTGGTTCTCGAACTCCAAGCCCCAACGCCAGTGCGTATGCACGCAGTCATGCTCGCACACAGGCGCCATCCCAATGGAGTCGATGGTAAGCTGCCACCTATCCTCAGCGAGCTCCTTATTGCCAATCAGACGGTGTGCCTTCATGCGAGGTGACAAGTGCAGACTGTCAAACGCACCCTGGCGTGGCAGCTTGATGATGTCGCGCTGAACGAACGGCATGAACCACGATTTCTTCAAATTATCCGGCAAGAGGTATGAGCTGAGTCCCTCCTTGTACATCACCGTGCGCAGGCTCGGACGCGTTAGCAAGATCTCACCGACAGCCGGCGCGAGCTTCGCTAGCTCGGAGGGGAGAAATCTTGACCACTGCAATATCCGCATTGACACGTCAAACGCGACCTTCGAGTAGTCGAGATGCTCCAGTAGCCTGGACAGCTTCCGTCGGCCGGTCGAGTAGTCGACCACAGTGCAAGGGTTCTCAAAGGGAATGGTAGGAGAGATATAGTCGAACAACAGATCCCAGTATGGGAGAGCGGCGATGTTCAGAGGATCGGTGGTCCGCGTGACGTTCGACTCGGTGACAAGAAGTGGGCGGATCTCCGGATCCATGTCTGGGTGACCCAAGCTCTTCGATGGCCTGGCTACTCCGTAGTAGCCCGCCTTGAAGGGGCGCATAATCGAAATCTTGGTCTGGAGCGCCTCCTTCCCCGCTATCGACTGGTTCGACATGATCATCAGGTGGGGGTAGAAGCGCCCCATGCCGACGGTTCCCGTTGGCTCGAAGTCGGCGCGCTCTTTCATGCAGACCAGACTGAGTACGACGCATATTAGGTGTTGCGCGCCCGGTTGAGTGGTTCCCGGGTCAGGCATGAATGTAGGAGCTTCGAAGTCTGCCGCTGCGGCGGGCGTGGGTTCCTTGTTCTTCAGTGTTGTAACGTTGTATGCGAACGCCGCAGCGAAGCTTTGATCCAGGGTGGCAGGGATGGGCCACCACGGATTGGTACCCGCGTTGGAGCCGTCTGGAAGCATTAGTCCTTTGACGAAGTAGCGCTGGGTTAGCGGAAGCTCGACCGTCCCCGTGGCCGTCCGCACGGAGATCGGACCAAAATTCACACTCATCGCTACGGTCATCCAGCCCTCGATGGCGTTGCCGTGCATCGCGGCCATGCTTCGCGACCACACCTCGAGTTGCCCGACTCGATTCATCGGGGCGTCTAGATCGAATGGTTTGAGAGCTTCAGAGTAGTCCCAGAACCAGATCGGAAGACTTGCAGGGGCTGAGGCTAACGGAAGTTTAGGAGTCAAACGCTGGACTGGAAGAGTCGATCCACGTCCGAAGTTTCGGATCTTGCTTAGATCCCCGCCAGCTCCGATTCTGACCAGCGTGTCGTCCAAGATCTTGTCTAGACTCGGCATGAACACCTCCAAGGCGAGCCGTGAGGACGCCTCATTCGACCACTGGTACGGGACTCCAGCTTCAGTCGTTTGGCCTGGGCTTGCGGGAGATCGCGGAATCGAAGGCTAGTCTACTCGCGCCTTCGCCGCGCCCGATCGACACCTGTCGCGTGGTCCAGCGCAGGTAGCTGCCATCGGAGCGGCGTGTCATCGAAGGCATGCGACGCACCAAGACTCCTTCCCGGGGGACCTCCGCATCGTGCAGCGTCTGGAGGTCGGGGCGCTGCAACAGCTCACCCAGGGGGACCGGCGACGCGCCGTCTATTGCCGGCATGCGGCCCTGCACGAGCTGCACGGCACGGTAGCCCAACGAGCGCGGCAGGTAAGGAATCCAGCGCGCAGCCACGTTCGACTGCAACCGGTAGTCGAGTTGTGCGCGCTCGACAGGCCCGCGCGATGCCAGCGATGGGCCGTCGCCCTCGCGTGAGCGGTCGCGCGAGACGCCGCTCGGGCCCTGCACCAAGCGCTCGACGGCCCACGCGAGATTGGCCATTTCATCACGCAGAAAGAGCACTTCTTCAATCGGTGCGCCGCGCTGCACGGCCACGGCACCAGGCGGGATGAGGAGCCCTTCTGTGCTGGCCCCGGAGGCGGCTGCAACCGTAAACATGCGCCAACGTCCGTCGGGACTGACGTCCCCGGTGGAGCGGACGACGAAGCGTTCGCCGAAGGTGGTCGTGTAGATGACCGACTCGACTCGAGCCAGTGAACCCAATGGAACATCGACCGGGACCACAAGCCAGTCGTTGCCATACGTGAGCGCGAATTCTGCCACCAGCAGGCGCGCTAGGTCCCATGGCTCGGCCTCGACGACGCCGAGATTGACCTGTGCGTCTTCCATTTCCCAGAGGCGATCGGCAGGCATTCCCGGGTACCGCAACGGACTCGCGAGCAACTTGTGCTCCTCACGCACCTCGGCGGGTTCGGCGTCGATCAGCGGAAGCTCTGCCGAAGATGCTGGATCAAACGAATACCAATCGATTCCAGCACCATCGTGGTCGGGCGCCGCGAGGACATCATTGCCCGCACCAATGCGAAAGCGGTACTCGAGGCGCTCACCGACGAAGGCATCGGTCCCCCCCGGTAGGGGCGAAACCTCGGCGCGGTACCACGCCATCCATCCCGCGATCGCGTCACCCAATTCTTGCTTCTGCGTGGCATTTGCAGGCATGAGCCACGGCGGCAGTCCGCCCGCAGCCTCGATCGCCTCGCAGACGAGCTCGGCGTCGGCCACTTCTCGGTTGCGAAGCAAGCGCACCAAGCGAAGCCACGTGGGGTCCAGATCCGCATGTGCTCCGTCCGGATGGTCGATGGGATTCAGATCGAGTGGGCAGTGCTGGACGATAGCTTTACGAAAGCTGCCTAGCCCCGCGTCGTCGAGGGCGGCGAGCAACGCTGCAGCGGCCTCAGCACGTGGACGCAGTCCAGGTGCGCGGGTCGTGATCGGTTCGCGCTCGACCAGTGGTTCCAGCAGATCAGGTGGCTCGGCACCGAACGCCTTCCCTTGGGGATCGGAGCCAGCGGCCCAGCGGTCGACCTTGATAGTCTTCGTGACGACACGCACCGTGAGCGGGGTCCCAGCATCCTCCCCCTCGAACTCGCCGAGTTGCCACTGCCGGCCCAGCATCCACAGCGGGTCGTGAACGCGTGCCTCGATCCCTGGGCGTGGATCCCCCGCCGAGCTTTGGGGCTCTAGGCGAGTCCAACTCGGAGGCTCCACGAGCGTCATGGCATCTGCGACGAAGCGATCGCGGGTGAGAAAATCGGTGGACATGGTTAGTGGTCTACCTCCAGGAACTGCAGCACCTCTTCGCGCGCGTACTGGGTCTTCAACTTGACCCAGTCGATAACTGGCTCGCCTTGGAGCGACCAGTCTCGAAAATACAAGGCAGGCAAGTAGCGTCCTGCGAACGGGATCTGTTGCAACGTGAGAGTCCGCATCTGCGCAAGCGCGCGAGCTTCATCCAGAACTTGGACGAGGCGATCGTTGGTCCAATCCCCGCCATCCGGACTCAGGGCGATCAGCAACGCTTGCGGCGGGCGTGCACCGGGCGCGTTGGCGTTGAGCGCGATGCCCGTGCTGGCGATATCGACGAGTTCGGCGGGCTTGTTCGGATCGCGAGGATCCGAGCGCTCGAGACGTCGTGGCACGATTTCCGTCCATTCATCCAGTACGAGCCCGGCGACAGCCCCAGCCAGTGACGGTTCATGGCCTGCATCCGCGCCGGTCACCTCTGCAACTATGCAGGTGAGGGGCCTGGTCGGCGGTTGGCCGTTGGCGAAGGGCAATCCCGCCCAGGTGCCGTAGGCGTCTGCGGGGGACTGAACTACGCGCAAACGCGGGCGTTGACCGAGCGCTTCGCGGACTAGCAAGGTCTCGCCCAGCGACGACGCGCAAGCGCGAAGCGCTCCCGCGCGGGCAAGCCATGGACGGATATCGGCACCCGGTCGCGCGCTGACGCCTCCTGGACCAACCGCCTCGGACCATGGGTCATGCTCGTTGGGAGGAGGGGGCAACCAGCGCGGAACCACGACAAAGCTGCCACCAAACAGTCCTCCAATCGCCTTGGAGATCAGTTCGACGGCCCCTCGAGAAGAAGGTGCTCCCTCGGCCTGTGCCAGCAGGCTCTCAGCAACCTTCAGCCTCGAGGCTGCTTCCGTACGCAACGCGTCGTCGACTTGCGCTTGCTCGGCGTCCGTCAGCGCGAGCTTGGATACGGTCGGTGGAGGTCGCACTCCGAAACTGGCTAGTTGTTGGAGCGGGCGATCGGAGGCGCAGGCCGCCTTGAACGACCGCACTGCCTCCGTGGCGCGCTCACGCAACTCTGCAACGTCGGCCTTGCGACCTTGGGCCCCCTCTTCTACGGCACGCCCGAGGTCGCACACATCCAGGGCTCGCCCACTCGTCAGCAGAGCGCGCAGCATCGAAGCGAGCTCCCAGATCGGAGCGAGATGCGCGAAGTCGTCTCCGAGAGGTCTGGGATTTGCGCGCAGGCGCGCCGCGAGGGTGCTGCTTGCGAGACTGTCGCCGTCTGCATCGTAGAGCACATCGAGCGCCGACAGCTCCGCATCCGCGAGGGTCGTCCCAAGCGCTGCATCGAGCAGAATCGCGCGTGGATCGCCGAGAGCCCCTTGAGCCCAGCGGTCCAAGCGGGGCTCTACGCGCGCGCGCGGACTGATCGTATTCCAACCGTGGATCGGCCGCGGCGCCGGGTCGGGTACGAGGACGACGATTCGATGCTGGATCGGCACGCCGCTGCGGGGCGTTCGGGCCACCTCTGGCTCCGGGGGCAAAGCCTCGCCGGCGCCCAACACGTCGAGCGCGGCCGCCGCACGCGCAGGATTGCCCGCGGCAATTTGGTAGACGGACTCGGCGAGGAGAAGATCCGCGACGGCGTCGTGACTTCGTTCGAGTTCGACGATCGCCGCGAGCACGGCTTGCTCTTCTCCGCCCTTCGGCGGCTTCCATGCGTCGGGCGGAACCAGGTAGCGCGTGTTGTCGGGACCGAGCGCGAGCTTCTTCTTGATGGTCTCGGGGTCGAGCTCCATCAGGCGAAGGCCGTCCACGACGTCGGAGGCCGCCACGCTCTCCTCCGCGGTCTCTCCGGGAGAGGTGAGCTTTCCAGCCCGAAGTGGAGCGAGCGCGCGCAGGACGTAGATGAAGCGATCGAGCTCGAGTCCATTGCCAGACGCTTCGTGGAGACGCCGTTCGAGGCGATAGCCGAGCAACGCCCCGAGCGACTGACCGCGCCGCATCCCTCCGAGGAGGGCGAGCGCGTCACGCGTACGCGCGCTCGAAAGGTCGATCTCCAAGGCCTCCGCGTTGGGATCTCCATGGCGGTGCGTGAGGCGCCCGCTACGCAGGATTGCGGCAGCGGTAGCGTGCATCAGGCTCGGTGCGTAGACGTAGCCACCGTCAGCGCGGTCATGGAAGACAGGGCGGTCGTCGATTTCGCCTGCCTCGTCGGGGGGATTCAGCGTGATGTTCTCGAGCCACCCGTAGGCACCGAAATACATCCCCTGAGCACCGTTGGCGCGCAGCGAAGAAAGCCGCAGTGAAGCTGCCGAAGTCAGCCATGCGTCCAGTCGATGAGAACAGCAATCGAGGGTCTCGCTCAGCAGCAGCCGGCGCTCCTCGAGCGATTCGATTGTAGCGATCAACTCGAGCGAGCTCCGCACGGAGGCCGACCAACTCGCGCGACAAAAGAGCTCACCGATCGCCTGCATTCCTTGGCGCGCGCTCAGCCGATCGATGCGCTGTCCTTCGCCGCCAATCTTTTCCACCATCGTCTCGGGTGCAATTGCTGGGATAGGGTGCCGGTCGGCGACGACGCGCGGGTCCAGACGCCCAATTCGCGAGACGACGTGGAGCGCGGCCTTGCCCACTACGGGGTCCTTCACAGCACCTTCCACCAGGACTGCGTCGAGCGCTTGCGCGAGTAGGCCGGCATCAAGGTTGGAGCGGTTTGATGCGATGGCTTCGCGCACTACTCCGTGCATACTCGCAGGCACGATCGTATCGCGCCGATGCTGGTCGATCGCGTCGGCATGTGCGAGCAACACCTGCAGCACGCTCTGGGGAGTCATGCTGGCTCGCGGTCCATGAAGGAGATGATTGACGAACTCCACGTCCGATTCGTGTACGAGTGGCAATGCCAGCGTACGAGTCTTCTTCCCTAGCAGGTCGTGATCATCGAGCGCATTGTCTGCCACGCCCGAGAGGAGCAGCAACGCCCGCGTCACCTGTTGTTCCGTCGCGGGATCCCCCAGATCCGGCATGACGAAAGCAGCGGCAGTTACCAGGGGGTTCGGCGAGAGCGCCGTGCGGACGCGCAGTCCGCGCAGGATCGCGTCGGTGCCGAGAATCTGCGGCAACGCCGTGTCCAGCGCTTGATTCATCACGGTGACCGCGTTGGTTCCTCCCGCTGTCCACATCCAGCGCACGCTCTGGTTCAAGAAGGGGACCAGGCTTTCTTCGATGAACCCGCCTTGCAGAGGGCGCCATGCCGCGTCGGTCGCCACGATGGGCAGCAATCCATAGGGCTGGCGTCCCAGGCGCAACACGGGCAATGGCCCGCGACCACGTACGTGCGCAACCCAGTGGTCACGGACCGCCTCGAGGGATGGGCTGTCCAGTCGCTGGTCACCGTTTGCTTGGCCCTCAGGCGTCAGGTGCTCAATGGCATCTCCCCAGGTGGTGCTCCAGAGCGCCGTGTTGAACGCTGCCGCGCGAGCTTGGGGGCGGTCGTCTGCTCCAGGGAGCTTGGACATCACCGCGCGATCGATCCCCAGAGCCGCGGCGCTAACCGCTGCGTTCGTATCAAGGGCGGTGTCCGCTGTTGGATCGAGCACGGGCGAGCCGAGCGGGGTGCGCCGGCTCCAACCTGCGCGGATTGATTCGGTGTTGTTGGTCGGGGTTCCCTGCGCAATGAATTCGGCGCCGTCGGTGAAGCTGTGTGCGCGGATGAGGCGCGCGAATCTCGCTGCGCTCGACGCGCTGTCGAGTGTGGCGCGCACACCGTAGACGGTGAGGCGGCGGACCGGGCGGCCTGGCAGAGGAAGTGGCACGGTCACGGCCAGCCCCACGCGCTCGGCCTCAGTGTAGTCCACGAGCCAGCGCAACGATTCGTCGACCAGAGGCAGGTCCTGGTCGTCGAGCTCGAGCGGTCTAAGGTCGTTCGGCCTCACAAGCCCAACCGGAAGCTCGTCGTCGATCACGCCACCGCTCACGGTGACCGGGAGCGCGCCGTCCTGCTCAATCCGAACGAAGAACCGATCGGGCAACGTCCGGACCACTGCGGTCCGGAAGTCGGTCGGCGCAGTATCAGGAAAGTCAGGCGGCTCGCTTGCACGCGCACCGACATTGCGTGGACGCAGACTTTCGGCGACCCAGGGAGCACGGCGGCTTCCCACCGCTTCGACCAACATCGGCCATGGCATACTCGTGTCCGCGCCCTGCCAGACGAGCGTCCAGTACGCGATGCCTGCCGCGCGCTCGCTCTCACTCACGCCCTCGTCCAGCGATTCGACGTGCACCGAGTCGTGGAAAATTCGCACGCGAAGCGCGCCGCTGTCGGCAGTGGAGCGGACCTCCACGCGCACAGGCAAGAGCACCAGAGGTACATCGCCCTCCAGCTCCAGAACCGAGCCCAGAAGTTGGTCCAAGTCGGCACGCCGTCGCGCATCGGGCATCGCCACTCCGCGCGCGTATGAAGCGCGGCTCGACGCAGCCGCGGCGACCCGCCGGATGAAGTCGAGTTCAGGCATCAGAGCTTCGCTCCCGTGACCATCGCTTTGGCCCGGAACGCAGCGCGTGCCGGGAGTTGGAAGAGCAGGTAGGCGACCTCGGCGCTCGAAGCCCCCCAACGAGACTTATCAAGGACCAAGTTGGTCGGATGGGCTGCACTGAGAAACCCGCCAGGAACGTCCATCTCTAGATCGCTCCATGTTAGGTCGTCGCGAGAGACGTCGTTCACGCGCGACGGATCGAGGCCAAAGCGAGGTTCGGTCGGATTCTCCGACAGCGTAAACCACCAGTTCTGCTCCGGGTTGTCGATCTGCGCTTTGGTCAGCGAGAAACCGGCGAGCAAGATGTTCGGTGGGAGATGGATGTGAAACAGAGTCTCGACTGGCGAGCTGGCTTGAAAGAGCGGGACGCCATTTTCGTCGATGTCTCCTTCCAGCGCCGCATGAGCGATGACTCCTGGGTATCTGCGGATCAGGTCGCCCCTTGCGAGGAAGACGATTCGACCGTCGAGGTTGGGATTGACGTGCGTGCCTAGCTTGCCGCTTCGCCAGAGGGGCTCGTGAAGATCGGCGCTTAGCTCCGGCGTGTATGTCCAGAACGAGGAGAAGTAGGTGCCCCGCTGATCCGTCGGAAACTCTCGCCATAGTAGCTCGCGCGCCATCTCATGATTCAGACCGACCAGATACGCCTCGATGAAGCGGTTGTTCGTCACCAGCAGGGTGGTCACATCCGACTGACCGATCAGCCCGAGTCCCGGAATGAGCCACTCGCGGTCGTAGCGGTACAGTGGCTCGTACATGGGATACGTGAAGCGCGGGTGCGCCATGACGGGCTCGATGCGCATGTCGTCGAACCAGTCGGCAGGCAACCAACCCGGGAACCGGCCGCTTCCACCCGCAAGGCGCGCAGCGACCCTCGCAGGCACGGTCTTGGCGGGGTCGAGGGCCGTCACAATCCCGAGTCCAGGGACTGAAATCCGATCGCGTGGGTCGTCCGCGAATGGATCGTCGAGCACGACCTTGGAGCCAAGGGCTTGCAGCGCGCCGAGGACGACAGGCCCCTCGGGCTGGAGTCCGCGCGCGAGAACGCCACGCAGTCGCTCCGCGCTGCGCTCGAAATCTTCGGTGGGCACCTCGATTCGATGTCGCCGCGCAGCCGCGATACCTCGCTCGACCAACGCGCGCATGGCTTCCGTCGACACCGCGGCACGAAAAGGGGCGTCTCTTGTTTGGGTGGATTCGAGCTCCAAACGCTCTGCGTCGACACGCGTGATGTGGACCTCGTGAAGCCCGAGCCTGCCGGCTGCGGTCAGCAAGACGTCGAACAGCCTCGCGTGGGACGCTCCCGTGAATGCTCGCTCGGGATCTGCCTCCATCTCCCGCTGCGTGGGTGTCGTGCCCGCCACCCGCGCGATCAGGGTGTTTAGCAGCGTGGCGCCCAGCCCCGGAAAGTCTGCAACGTGAGCGCTCGCAAGTCGTTCGTCCGTGAGCTCGTCCGAAGGTCCGGGCTTGGCCAGCTGCTCTCGCCAGCGCGTGAGCAACGTCTCCACGTCGACTCCAGGGGCAACTTGTGCCGCGACTGCGCCCGTGACCTGCCGACCAGCGGCCTGTCCGAGGTCACGCACGCCGTCAGCCGCTTCGTACCTGATCACCCAACTCGTGGTCAGACGGTCTGTTTGGGCTGTCAATGCGTCGACAGATGCGAGCGGCGAGATCTTCGCCCGTGTCGCAACCTTCACGATCGGGCCGCGAACACGTGCCAGCCGTCGAAATGCGCCGACCGTCACACTCGTCGGCAGGCTCGAACGCCGAATCGATGCCCACACGCTGTTGGCGTCCGAGTGAAGGATCTTGGCGTGGACCCGCTCTGTCACCGTGACCAGAGCTGCATCTCGGAGGCGAGCCAGGTGTCGGCGGTGCAAGGACGTGCCAACTCGTTTGGCAAGCTGAGCCAGGCGAAGAGTTCGATTGGTTTTCTCGACCCCGTCGATCTGATTCCACGCGGCGACCATTAGATCTTCTTGCTCCGCTTGGACGACTCGTGTGCCGAGGCCGGCCACGATGCGATGGCGCGGATCGAGATTGAGCTCACGGAACCAAGGCGGCTGCAGCGCGTCTCCAGGCGGGTCCTCCGGTTCGACGTGCGTTTCCCTCACGTGCGTTGCGCCGTACAGGGGCGGTCCGACCCGTGGCGGCCCAGGATTGGGTGTGTGCGCTTGCTGATCTGGCTCGTTGAGCTTGGTTGCGAGGCCGGCTGTGACGATGGGTAGCCAGTGCTGCTCAGCTTCGCTCGGCCAGTCATCCTCCGGGGTGGACTCAGTAGGCTGTGGCGAGACGACCGGTCCCGTCACAACGATCTCGGCGCCCTGATCGGCAGCTCCGAGCTCCAAGCCTGCCCAGGGCCGTGTGGCATCGACGCGCCGCCGACCCACGCCAGGCGGCGCGACGGCCGTGCGGAGCTTCTGCGCTAGGCTCTCGAAGTTTCCGTTTTCGGTGGTCCCGAAGCTCCAGGAGTAATAGACGGGCAGCGCCACCATGTCGAAGGGGTCACCTGCCGCAAAGTTCTCTTTCGTTCCCCAGGCCGGTGCGAGCGTCGTGACCGGAGTCAATCCGAGCCCCGCCTGAACGCCAGCCAGAAAGGTGGGCACCACGCAGGCCACGTACTCGGTATGATCGTCGAGACGTCGCGGGCAGATCAGCCGACTGAGGTTTTGCGCAGCGTTGACTTCGCTCAGACGGCGCTCCAGCGTCGGTTCGCTGGTCGGAAGGTCGCCCCTTGCGCCCATGACTTGAGCGTGCGCCCAAGCCCAGGCGTCACCGAGCGGCTGCAGCTGGTCACGCCGGATCCGCGCACATTGCACGGCACCACGACGCTCGCCCCACGCTACGTGGCGTCGTTCGGCGACCACCAGCGTGATCCAAGGCACGAGACGGCCTTGAGCGTCCGGTCCGGCAGGCGTGAAGAGCCAGGGCAAATCCGGACGATCGAATTCCACATGGACCAAGTCGTCGACTTCGGCATTGACGACGTCGGCTTTCGGCGCGGCGCGAATGATCTGCCTGCCGTCGATCTCCGTGACGTCGCCCGGGCCGTACACGTTCACCTGCATCTCTGCGTTGATGCCGCCACGCTCGTCGATCACCGGAACTACCAGGTTGATGCGAGTGCGCGCGGGTAGGCTCCAATCAAAGGGGGTCGCCAGCGCTGCCGCGATCCCCGAGCGCGAAAACGGCAAGAACACATAGCGATCGAGGACCAGCTCCTCGAGCTTCACGGGCAGATGGAGGTCCCTGATGACGTCCTTCGACCTGAACGCCGCCCCTGCCAACGACTGCAATGTATCCGCCATCAGGCCACCCCCAGGCGCACGATCTGAACGTCATCAGCCAACTCCTGCTCCGCTGCGTGCGTGTACGTGCTCCATACCGTCGTGCCGACCGAAGCCAGCGTCGCCTTCGACGCCAGGCGCGATTCTCCAGCGGCAGCGAGGACGATGGGGTCGGGATCGCTCGCGTATCGCGTGCGGGCGCGGAGTTCGCTACGTCCAGCCGCACCCGCAGCGAGGACGGTGCGTGGTGAGCTCGCAATAAGAGCGTCGGCGCGTCCCTTGCTTCGCTTTTTTTGCACGCCATTTTCGTCGCACACAAAGGTCTCGTACTTCAGGTCGGCCTGGCGTGACGCGGCGAATGGGGCGACCTCCCCTGGCGCTCGAATCTGGGCGCCCGCGAGCATCTGCTCGAAGCTCGGACGGGACAGCTTTTGATCTTCGGTCAGATCGAGAAAGGCACCGGGCGCGAAAAGGTCATTCACTGGGCTGATAGCGCCGGCCGGTGTGCCATCGATCAGGGGCACGCCCATGTGGACACGGCGTTGGCCTTCGGGAACAGGGCTGGGCCCCACGCGGCTCAGCACCGTCTCGAGGGGAATCGCGTGCTGTCGCACCTCGAACGCGCACATCGGGTGCACCGTGACTGCCACATCGCTTGGGGTGGCAAGCTTGACGCGCACCACACGGTCCGCGTCGGGTGGGGTGAGGGCCTGCCAAGCCGCTGGATTGTGATGCATCGCGTCTCGCGCCAGTTGCCGTGGATCGGCCGGCAGCGGAGGGGGGTTGTCGTCGTCACCCCATGTGAGCGGGCCGATGTCGATTGAGGTCGTCGCCCCCAAGATCTCGACCTCGCCGTGACCTTCCGCGCGCCAAGGTGCGGGGCCCGCCACATGCAGTTGAGCGTGCACACCCATCAGGGTCACCCCGCTCACGCGTACGGTCAGTCCGATCCCGACATCAACCAGGAACGAGAAGCGAGGCGAGAACAGGACCAGGGCGTCGAACGCGAAATTTCCGCTAATGGAAGCGACGTCGAGATCGGCGGCCAGGTCGACTCGGCAACCGAGCTGCACGCTGCTCGTGGTGACCGCGAAATAGGCCTCCGCGCGCATCGTCACGACTGCCGGCGGCGAGAGGTCCACCGCGAGCCGGTGCATGCCAGTGAGCTCCCGAGGCGGCTCATACCGCGGATGAAACCCACCTGCTGAGATCGCAACTTCGGGAGAGCCGGCCCAGCGAATCAGCATTCCGATATCACCGTCGATCGAGAAGGTCGCGAACCGCGAGCCGTTCAGCGAGGCGAAGAAGAGAGCGTGATCGGGCGTGATTTCACCGAACCCCGAGGCCTTCAGATCAATGATGGGCTGCTCCGGCGTGGGCAGGGCTACGCGTCCTCTTCCCAGCAGCACGATCTTGGGATCGGGCAGCGCCAGCATCACGCCGAGTTGCATGGTGAGGAAGCTGATCGGCCGGCCCCAGCCGAGCGCGAGCATCGGTCCCACCACGATCGCGCCGTGCGAAAGTGGAAAGATGTGCTCGAGCGACGCGAGGATCGCCGGAGCAGCCGCGACCGGATCGGCCGGAAACAGTACGTGATCGAGCGTGCCGTTCGAGACCTCTGTACGGAGCGCTTCGGTGTCGATGCTGTGCTCGATGGCGATCACGCCCCCGACCCCGTTCAACGTAAAGCCGAAACTCAGATCGATGGGCGGAAAGAACTCGATCGACATCACCACGACCAAGGCAAAGCTCGGCTCGAGCGTCAACAGGCCTGCCGCTTTCACCTCGACGGGGCCCACGCGCAGCTGAAGCGCACCGCCGTAGCCTCCTTTGCGCTCTCCCAGGAAGCCACCGCCTCGAACCATCCCCGCGTTGAGGAGTAGACCGATGCCACTGGGGCCCTTGAGGGAGACGGACAGGGGAAAATTGCCGTGAAATGCCGCGACCGGATCGATGTCGAGGTGGAGTCCTGCGCCTTCGACATTGCCCTTGATGACGCCGCCGATCTCGATGGCCAGCGTGCTGCAAACGTCGATCCTGTTGGCGATGCCTTGCGGGAATTCCAGGGCGACTTCACGTACCTCGAGCGGACCGGCCTTGGCGCGTCCCGGCAACACCACACGTGACCCTGCGCCGCCGCCGAGGGTCAGGCCCGAGGTGGTGTCGACACCGACAGTGATGTCCGCCTGGACGGATGCGCCAGCACCACCAAGCAAGCTCGCGACCGCGGGACCGCCCACGTTGGCTTCCAGGCCTTTCAGCGCGAGGGCCAACGAAAGCGTCGGTGCGGTGCCGTCCATGCGGAGTCGCCCGCTGAGCTCGGCGCGGTCGAACCCCAGCTTCACGGGTGCCGGCACCAGCACGCGTCCCGGCGTAGCGATTGTGTAGACCAACGTTGCGCCGTCAACCGATAGACCCGGGATGGTCGCGGGCAGGCCGAGTTGTTTGGCGAGGCCCGTAGGTATGCCCGCGGTCCACTGGATCTTGCCAGCTAGCAGCTTTTCGAACGTGGCGCCGACCTTGGAAGTCGCATCGAACACTGCCTTCAGCGCTTCCGCAAGCGCGCTGGCGGCGCCCCCCAAATCGCTGGCTCCCATGCGCGGCGGAACCAAGTCCAGCGAGGCGCGCGCATTCGTGAGCAGCATGGCCACGCTTCCACCCACGTCCTGGAAGGCGGGCATCTCGACCGCTCCAAGAAAGCTCGGCAGATCGCCGAGCGCAACGTTCCGGAGCTCGGTGAGCCGTGCGTGAATGTATTCGACGACCTCCGCGACGATCTCGTTGCCCAGTGCGGGATCGGGATTTCGCAAAGCCAACGCTGCAGCGCTGTGCTGCACTCCTGGATCCGGATCGTTCGTGGCCAGCTCTTCCACGTGATCGGCCAGCACCGGGTGCAAGGGAGGCGCAAGCGCTCGCAGCGCGATCCCACGAACGCCAGCGTCGAGATCCTCGAGCAATTGGGCAACGACAGACGTCGCCCCGTCGCCCGCCCGGCCAGCCGCCAGCGCCGCGCACGCGCGCACGTCGGGCGAGGCATGGGAGGCCGCGAAGGTGATGGCTTGCAGCGTCTGCGGGGCGACCGCGGGATCGCGAGCGAGGGTCGCCACGAGAGATGCGGCGGGTGCGGCGACACGAACGTCGTCCTCCTGGACCATCGCCTCGAGTACCGGCAACCCCGCAGAACCTACCTCCGCGGCGGCGCCGCGATAGTCAGGCTCCTCGCTGTCGAGCAGCTCGAGAACGCGGGCTCTGGAGATCGCCACGGTCGTGGCTCCTTTCGGACAAGCGTGATGGTTGGCGAGAACTCAGATGTCGAAGGCGCCGGGAGGAAGCAGGGATGAGTCGACGGGAGCCCAGTCGCGCCTGATGATCTTTTCCATGGGTAGCGAGACGAGCCTCGCGCGCTCCTGCTTGGACATTTCGATGGGAAGCGCTGGAACTCCGCGCTTTTCGCCCCATTTTTCCCACATGCCGCCGCTCTCGGTGATCCAGGCCCAGCGATCTTTGGCGATCAGAACGTCACCAGTCGGGAGTGAGAGCAAAAAATCTCGATGGTAAGGGTGAATGCTGTTGGTGAAAGAGGTGATGGTACTTGCAGACGTCAACTTGTGTCGCAAGCGAACGAGAGAAGACTCGGGACTGTTCAGGACGCGATCGTAGTAAGGCTGAATGATCGAGAACTGCTCGTTTGCGAGCAGCTTGACGTTTCCCTTTGCGATGCGCCGCGGATCCCCGGAGAGGATGTGCACCCAGGCATCGCGGTAGCTCATGCATGCCCGAGAGGTGTTGTCATACTGGGCTGCCAAAACCAGCGCGTTGTCCTCATCGTCGAGGATGGCCTCGTGCTGCCAGGCCAGGTCGTGAAAGATTGATTTTCCAATCTCGACCATGGTGCAAGTCAGAGAAGACTCTGTGCCAATGAGACGGAGACCTCCGACGACCCCACCGCCCGCCATTCTGCCCAGCCCCGCCCAAAGGAACAGGTCTGGGCGGGCAAGATACGTATCGCGATAGTAGTCGTACACCTTGAGAATGCGTGCCTCGTTAGCCGCGAAACCAAGCTTGGGATCCCAGGCCGCATCGTCGTACGTTCCGAATGCCTTCTCGTAGGCGCGCTCCACATAGAACTGCCGATCGCCCCCCATCGCTCGCCTCCGAATGCTCTCGGGTGCTGCTACGTCTGTTCGACCAAGCGTTCCTGTCGGACGCAGGACATCCCTGCCCGCGCTCTCTTGTGTCGCAGAGAATGTCGGTTAAGACAATAGGTTCTTCAAACTAGGAGCGCGTCTGCGAGCCATGACAGGGGCACGCCTAAGCGACGTGCTGACGTCAGCAGTTGGCACACTGAAGTCTCTGCATACGAGCTGAGTTGCGCTGCGTCAGCGCGATTCAGGCACGCATTCCAGGTTGGGAACACACCTGCTTCCACGCAACGTGGCTTCAGCCCGCGCAAGCTCAACTTGGCGTGCCGCAAGCTCGGCCATGTGCCGGGATCGCCGCGAGAGCTTGTACCGATCGCGAATGAGTTCGGCATTTGCTGGGGTGGGCACCTTCGCGGGCGGGTGGATGGGATGCCCTTTGAGTTGGCGCGCCCCTAGGGTGCCCACGACCCGCCCACAGCCTGCCAACCCCGGGCCCAGCCCACCGCCGCTCCGGCAACGATCCCTACGACCGTGTGACTGATCCACACCGACGGCTGACCGTGGAGAGCTCCGAGCAAGCTGCCGGCCACGGACGAGGATGCGCCAAGCGATACGCCGTGAATCACGATGGCCTTGCGCAGGCCCGCGGAGGCGCTGAGCCGCAGGCAAGCGAACTGCGAAACGATTGCGCTGAGTGACACACAAAACGCAAGCGCCGCTTCGATTCCGTCGTCCCGTACCACCCACACGAAGAGGGCGCTCAGGACGGAGACGCCGAGCAGCGCGCCGATTCGCCAGTTCTCATGAGTCCCAGCGAGGACGGCACCGAAGCCTACCCAGAGCGTCACCGTGAACTGAGGGTTCCAGATGTAGCCCTCCATCGAAGAGATTCCAGGCAAGTAGCCGAGCCGCGAGCCGTGGATGCACACGGCCGCCGCGAGGAGGGCCGCAGACGCCATCACCACGGGCCGTTTCACCAGCCTGTCCATTGCCTCGGCGGGTGTGCTCGGCGATTCCTCCGCCGGGAACTTCAGCAGAAGTGCGACCCCGAGCACCAGGAAGGAGACCCCTCCCAGTGCAGCACCGTGTTCGGACAATTTTCCGACCGAGAGGACGGATCCGACAAAGGCCAGCAGCGCGGCGACCGCGTCGACCTTCCACAGGGCCAACCACAAGCCAAGCCCGATCGTCACCGTGACACCGACGCGCGCTGGGGACGAGAGCGGGAGCTCCGCAACGAGTTGGGCGAGCGACCAGCTCAGGCTTGGAACGATCGCCCAGTACGCAGCGCGAGCCCCCGCTCCTGCTTTTGGAGGCTCACCTTGAGATGAGGCCGAGCCGGACCGGAGATCGCACTCGTTCAAGGCCCTTTGCATGAATGACCCCCAGTGGGCTGCGGCCATGCCTTAACTGACACCGTGGCACCGAGCTCCTCGAGGAAGCTCGGTGCCCTACTCAGGATCAGTAGCGGCAATGCGTCGTCTCCCACGGACGCTCGAACTCGCCCGTCTCGGGCACATCGCGCTCGATGCTCGCCTCATCGACCCACATCGCGTGTTCGCTCTCGAAGCTCGGCTCATAGATCGCGTGTACGATCTCGTTGCCCGGTTCACGGTCCAACACGGCGTGTTCGCTGGACGCGCTCGCCGGCAGAAGACTGAGAGCCCTCTGGGCCAGCGACATGGACTGGTCCAGGAGGCTCGCAGCCCGGTCCGCGTTCGCCTTCAGTTCGGCTTCGCTTCCCGGAGCAGCCAGCAACGCGGTGGCTTCCTCAGCAAGCTTGTTCGCAAGCTGAAGCATCCCCTCGACGATCTTCAAGACGTCCTCCGCAGCGTTGGCCGCCCCTTTCGTCGCGTCCAGGGCATCGTTCGCCTTCTCGATCGTCGCCTTGGCCTCCTCGGAGCGGTCCGCCAGATTCTTGATCAGGCGCCCCACGTGCACGGGCAGCAACGCAGCGTCCTCCGCCATGTGCAGCCCGTCCGTGACCACGCCAGTCTGTCGGTCGATTTCGACGATCGGGGCCACCGGGGGGACGACCACGGTAAGAACTTCCGCGGGCGTGACCGGCTGTCCGGTGACCGCCTTCTCGACCACCTGAACCGGGATCCGCACCGGCGCGGTGATGACGTCGAAAATGTCGCCGAAGATGTCAGCCTTGGCCGGCATTCCGGATCCCAGGATCAGCGCCGCCAGCGCCGCCGCCGCAACCTTGTTTCGCACTTCGTTGGTCTTCTTCTGATTCTTCATGGCTTCCTCCGTTCCCTTACTGTTCCCTGCAAGTCCGATCTTTTTTCATCGTTCGTTGCCAGCTTCGATTTTTTGGGATCCGAGTTCGACGAACAGCAGCTCCCTCAATGCGCCGTGAGGCGCGACCTGCTCGATCGCGCCTCAGAAGTTCCACCCGAAGCACACGCCGCACGGATACGGACCCTCGAAGTGGTTCTTGGACGTATCCGGCAGCACGCAAACATCCCAGCAGAAGTTGACGAGTCCAGCGCAGTAGTGCTCGGTGTCAGCGCGCCCGTGGTAGCTGTCGCACCACTGCTTCGCCCGCTCGCCCCTGTCCTGGGCTTCGACCTGCGCGGCCCCAGACGCCGCGATCACACAAGCCACCGCCAAGACACCCGTATTGATCCAACCATTCTTCATTGTCCGTCTCCTTACTGAGTGTTCCCCGCGAGCCATCTTTTGTTGCACGGTTTCTCTCCGACTTTCGACATCCCGCTCGAACCAGCTCGAGCACTGAGCACTACACCAACCCAATCAAGCAAAAGCAAAGCCCCGGACTGCACACGCCGTCCGGGGCTTTCCGCGGTCCTATTGGCGCTTGTCAGCGATTGGTTTTGTTTTGATTCCGGCCGCTCGTTCTTGGAAGCGTCGCTGGGCCGGCCCCATCCGAAGGGACTTCATGGTCATCGACTGTGCCGGATAGTGGCGATGTATTTTCTGTCATCATCTGCATGATTGCGTCTTCTGCACTCGAGGCGTCCTCGGTGGCGTCGCGCTCTGCTCTACGGGCCTCTATGGCCGCGCTCAGATGACGTTTACGTTCTTCGATGACCGCAAGGAGTTCATTGTACGCAGCTGCCACCTCAGCTCTCGCTTGCTCGAGCTCTGCCTCTGTCTTCGCGGCTCGTTCGGCGCGGCCTGCAGTCACTGCCCTGGCCTCCGCATTGGCAACTTCGCTCAATGTCATGCCGACGGCATCGTCTGCTTCGACTCGTCTATTTCTGGCTTCGTCGAGAGCCACGCGTGCATCTCGCAGTCGTTGCCCCAGCGTATCGACATCTTGAGCGTCTCTCGTCGAATCGTCGCGAAGGCTGTGAAGTACGTGATCGACCGTGGCAGCACGCTTTGTGTCCTCAGCCGACACCGCAACGTAGCTCCTGGCCAGCATCACCCAAGTTCGGTCAGCGACCGAATCCGCGGCGGCAGGATCTCGCGTCACTCGAACAGCAAGCTCAAACGCTCGGCCCTTGTCCATCTCGCTAGCCTCCTTCCCTTGCTCCTCCAGGTAAAACCTGTGGTCGGCTCGCTCCAACATCCCGAGCATCCCGGATGGATCTGACGAGTTTCCCAGGAGATTTGTTCTGAGCCTCTCAGCACCTTCGTCGCCGGAAGCTCGGTCAGGGGGGTCGCCGCTGTGCGTTGCTGGAGCGTCCCTGTGCACCAAGGACGCGAGGGGGCCATGGCCGGCCACGGTCCCCCCCACAAAAAGGCACAGCAGAATCACCGCCAGGATCTGCGCGGCGCGCTCCCACATCTGGGAAATGCGACGGGACATCTTCGCCTGAGAGATGCCCATTTCAGCGCCGATCTCGTCACGGTCCTTCTGATTCGCAAGCCCTTCGAGGATGCGCTTGTCGTCGTTGTCGAGGGCGACCTCGTCGAGGCGCGCACGGAGACGGCTGAACGGAATCCGCTCGTCCGCACCGAGTTGCGCCATGGCGAACTGCGCCGCGCTCGGCGCATACTGCCCGTCGAGCAACGGCTCGGGAGGAACCATCACGTCGTGCTTCGACTCGACGGTGTTTTCCTCGAGCAGTTCAGCTCGGCGTTGGTTCTTTTCGGCGAGCTTCACGGCGATGCCACGCGCGATGGTACAGAACCACCCGTACATGGAGCCCTTCGACTTGCCGGCGCTGACAGACCCGAAGTAATTGGCTAGCCACTCCGTCTTCCAGCACTTCACGGCGACCTGCACCGCGATGTCGCCGCGGACGCTCGGATCAAACACGGAACGGCGCACCGCCTTGGCGATGGCCCTCTTGAATTGCTCCCAGACCGTGCGGCGTAGCTTCGGATCGGTCAGCACCTCGCGAAGGTGAAGCCACGGGGCCGTCGGCGGCTTGGCGAAGAAGTGATCCACCGTAATCGAGACCAACGTTGCGGAACTCATCGGAGCCTCCCAAACGAACATCGTGTTGCAGCGACGAAAAATCCTGTCGGACGAGTCCGCTCCGAGGCCACGCCCGTTCACTGAGCGTTTCCCTGCGACCACCGACTTTTTGCACGCGTCCCTTCCCTTTGTTGAAGGGCACGCAGTTGCTCTGTGCGAGGGCATGAACGGCTCAGCCGTTCGGCTGTCGGAGCGGCGAGAGAGTCCGCAGTTCAGCGGAATCTCGTCAGCCGTTCAGCGTGCACACCGAGGCCGCAATGCCTGGGCCTGGCTTGCCGGTCTACAGCTCCCGAGGGAGATGCTCGTACCAGGTCTCGTCAGGGTAAGGCAGCGGGCAGCATCCTGCCTCGGGGCCTCGCTCGCAGCCGAGCCGGTCGTAGCAACGCGGCTGGAGACAGTCCCGGTAGTTGCCCTCGAGGCACGAGCGCGGCCGCTCCGGAAAGCAGTCCGTGGGGGCCTCGAAGGAACCCACGCGCGGCGGTTCCGCCTGCTGCTCCTGCGCTTGGGCGTTGCTGGACGAGGTGGCCAAGAGCAGTCCACCCAACAGCATCGCGTACTTGATGATGTTCTTCGACATGACCCAAACCTCCCTCTTTGAGACCGCCCCCCTCGCCACCATGAAGATGGGAGGGGGAAGTCAGCCAATCAGCTCCGCCCAGACACCTCAGTTGCCGCGGTTGTAATCACGCTCGATCTCGCGAGCGCGGTCGGGCGACGCTCGCTCGGCAGCCGAAGCTGCTTCCCGAGCAGCCCGCTCACCCGCCGCGTCACCGCGGTTCGCCGCGCGGTCGCCGTCGCGATTGATGCGCTCAGCGGCCTCGTGGCCCTCGTCAGCGCGGACACTGCCGACGCCAGTGCCCGCCAGTGCGAGGCCCATGGCAGCCAACAGAACCGCCCTGCGCATGATGTTCGTCTTGGTCTTCATGTTCCGCTCCCTCTTCGTTCGTGCGCCGGTCCCGCTGACCGACACACAGAAAACGTACATGAAGGAGAGTTCACGCGCAACACTTAATATTCATGCACTCTTCATGAATTACGTTAACACATTGATATCATACGAGTTTATTGCGGATGAAAGTTTTGCGCTTACATGGGGGTTCACGAGCGTGCAGGGATTTAACCGGCACTCACCTTGAACTTCACATGAACTTCATGCACTTTTACTGCATGCTCCTTCCCGACAACGACCTTATCGACCAGGCCAAGCGGCTAGCTGGCGGGACGCAACGTGATCTCGCTGAGCAGCTGGGCGTTACCCCTGCGGCGATTTCGAACTGGTTGCGCGCTGGTCGAATTCCCGATGAACCGCGCGATCGACTGCTCGCGTTGATCCGAGAGCGTGGCTCCGAACCGGCTGCAGCCGTGCGCGAGCCTCGAGATGCCGACGAGATACCCGAGCTACTTTGGCAAAGCCGGCGCGGCGATATCGAGCAAACTCGAATGTGGTCGCGCGGCGCATGGTGCTTCAACTACGTCCACGCACCGACCAACGGCTCGTCCGACTTTACCAGCATCGACGTATGGCGAGCCTGGGAGCAGCTCCATACGCTGCCATCGTCCGGCAAGACGCACGTTTCCTTTCGCCATTGGCTTTCGGCTGAGTTCGACGAGTCCAGCAACACAAAGCCGGCGCCAAAGGGTTGGGGATTCCTCGAGGCGGATCACGTGTCCGGCGAGGTTCGCCACGAGGGCCGCAAGAGCGTTCCTGCTCCCCCCAACATGGACATGCGACGACACAAAAACGTGCTCTACGTCGCTGCCCACAAACGGCTTCCTATCGGTACGGCCTACGAGAGTGGCGGCTATCACGTCAGCACACCCGGAGGAATACGGAGCAAGCGCAGCAAAGAGCAATCGATGGAGTTCGTTGCGTTCAGCCCCGGCTGCCCTACCGAAACGGCTCACGTATTAGTCAGCATTCCCAGGAATGCCTATGCGCATCCGACCGCGTGCACGATCCACGCGCCCTATCAGCTCCTCTACGAGCTAGCCCAGCTCGCCGGCCAACCTGGCGCACTAAGTAGCGTCGAGGAATTCATTGAACCTTGGGGAAAGCAGCTCCTGGTGCAACGCTGGGACTCGCCACCTTCAACGCTATTCGAGACGTTGCAACCAGAGCTTCCTAGTGATTTCTTCGGTGGCGGTCCTGACGCTCGCGACTGCCTTCATATCGCCGTGACGGTCCCGAACCCGCTGGTCCGCATCGCGATCCTCTGGGACATACGATAATTGAGAGGCGACGTGGCATATACTCAGGTCAGGAGTACGCTTGGCCGCATCAGGAGGTGCGGAAAGGTCATAGTCAACCTTTCTGCGCGCATGAATGGCGTCATTCGATGGTTTGTCCACTCGAACTAAGACCCACCTCAAGCTCGGTGCCATCGGCATCTGCGTCATGGCGCTGTGGGCCCTGTACGGGGTTGCGATTGGGAAGCTCACCCGCGTAACGGGAGGCGCCCCGATTCGGGCTCAGATTGAAGTGCTCGCGATGACGCTCGCACTCATCGTGCTCGAGACCGGGTGCATCGCCTACTGGCAAAGCAACCATGTCGAGGGTCGCGAGCGCATCGCGCGCTGCCTGAGGAGCCACTACAAGGAGTTGGTCGCCCTGGGCCTGCTCACGTGTTTGGCGGCCCCTCTCTGGGTGCTGGCTATCATCTGGCTGGGCGATGCCAAGGTGGCCAACTGGATCGACCTCGGCAGCGCTCCCCTCTTCACGGTGGCCTTTGCGTGGATGGTCCAGCTGTCGCGTGGCGGACGGCTGCCCAGGCACATCGCGAGCTACCTCAATCCCATTCTCTTGGCACTCGGGATGCTCGTGATCGTTTGGGAGCCCCTTTCCAGCGCTGGAGAATGGAAGACGGCCGGGGTCATCATCGCGGTCGTTAGCGGTCTCGGTACCGCCCTTGCCGCGGGGACGCTGTCCAAGCTCACGAAGGTCGAAGGCCAGAAGCTCACCTCGATGGAGCTCGTGGCCCTGCGCCATGCCCTGCCAGCGGTGATCGTGTCGCTCATCTGGGTGGCCTACGCCTTGATTGAGCAAGACCTTTCTGTCGCGGCGCGGGTCTATGGCCTCGATAACCTGTTGTATCTGCTCCTGGCATGCACGTTCTTGAACGTGGTGCCCAATGTCCTCTACGTGCGGTTCATCAAGGGACAGGGCTGGGAAGCCGCTGGCTACCTCTGGGCCCTTCTCCCGTGTTTCACGACGATCGTCGCGCTCTTCGCGGAGGAGAAAGTCGTGCTGTCCGAAACCGCCATCATCGGTGGAGTGCTTCTCCTGCTGGGATACGCGCTCAACACGTTCGCGGATACCGTGGAGAGCGCGCCGACTGGGGCGTAGCGCTAGGTCCCTTCGGGTTTCGGCGCGCACGCAAATCGCGGTGGGCCATAAGGGCTGCCGGTCGAAGGCATCGACTGAGGGTCAGGTGCTGCCGACGGCCGTGTCACGGCTGCACCTACCCGTTCGGGTAGGATAGCAAGGGAGCTCTCGCCATGGATCAACGCAAGCCACTATTCCCCGCTTTGTCCCTCGACGATGTCCGCGAACGGCTCGGAGATGCACTGCCGCTGGACCTCTCGAGGCAGTTCCAGTTTTCCGAGGAGCACGAAGAACAGCGTGTACGTGACATTCGGGAGACGGTCGCTCCGGGAATGACATTTGCGGATTTCTGCGACGCGCGACTGCGCGCAGCGGCCGAGAACCCAATCCAGGTAGCGGAGGAGGAGTACCTACGAGAGACCGAGCAGGTTGAACCCGCACAAGGCGGATTGGATGTACTTAACTGGTCCGCGGAATATGTGCTGGAGATGAGCTCCGCGAGCTTCTCGGAGCACGCGCTCATTCAACACTTCGAACGATTTCGCGACTACGTGACGCAGATCTTGAGCGACCTTGCCAGGCCGAATCGAGAGTCATTGGAACAGGGCGAGATGCTCGTTTTCATGATCGTATCGCCCGTAATCAAATGGCACCAGCACCTACAAGAGACGTCGCGCGAAGCAATCGTTGTCCTTCTCGAAGGCGCCATAGGCGCCATCAGCAAGGCGTTGCTGTCGGGAAATCCGGACCATGACTTACTCGATGCTCAGAACCATCTTCTCTACTACTACGACGTCATCATCCGAAGACTCGAGGTGGGGCCGCATCCGAACATCATCATTCGCCACCTGCGGATCCTAAGAAGCGTCAGACCATCGATCTGGGCCTCGGTCCCTGCACGAACCAGGGTGCAATACGCGCAGGTCGTCCTCGTTTGCATGTGCATGCACTTCGACCCGAGCAAGCCGTTCGCCACGAGCATGTCGTTTGAATATTCGACGATGCTGGACTTCCGAAATGTGCTCGACGACGCCATTCGGTCGCCAGACGGCGCTCCGTTCCACGACCTCGACTTCTTGTTCAAGTGGTTCCTCGACAAGCTCGAGACCGATGTTTTCAGCGGCCGCCACAGAATCAAGAGAGCGCCGAATCTGGCGGCTTTAAGCGAAGGGGAGAAGGCGGCAGTAGTCGAGCTGTACCGAAAGTTCTCTACCTACCGTACCTCGATCACGGTCGGGCACGTCGAAGCATTCTTGCTTCAGTTTGGAACGACGACTCGCATCCGCGCAGCTCTCCGGCTACTTGGACATACCAGATTCTACCCTCTTTGGGAGCTAGCCGAATCAATTCAACGGCTCCTTGGGCAGTGCCTGGAGGAGGAAAAGGGATCGCAACTCGTCGTCGCCCCACTCGGAAGCGAACGCGGCAGCAAGGACATCATTGAATACCTGGCCTCGCACTCTCCACTGGGCAAGGAAATCCTGTTCGTCACGAACGTGTCAGCCGCTCTTGCCGCAACTCGTGACTCCGGAACGATTCATTTCATCGATGATTGCCTCATCACGGCAACACAAACATTGAACACGCTTGGCGACCTTACGGGCACACGCCAACGGAAACCACACCACACGGCGCATGTCGCTACTCTCGACGCTGCCGAACTTTCAGCGCTGCAGCAGCGCAAGCTGCGATTCCTATTCTGCGTTGCCACCGACAAAGGCACCGAGAGAGTTCGCAAGGAGATCAGCGCCGCGCGCCTCGACCCCGGCATGATTGACATTCGCTCAGGAGTCGTCGAGCCCATCTCAGCCAAGGCCTTCGACCCGATGGGACCTGTGCCCTGGGCGAGCATTTCTGAACGCGAAGAACTGAAGGAGTTCGCGCAAGCGGTTGGCTACGACATCCTGGCCGAAGCTGCAGCAGAGAAAGGTTGGAGCGACGGCCGACGCAAAGAGAGCGCGCTGGGATACTCGGACCTTCAGCGCTTGCTGGTATTCCCTTACAACGTTCCAAAGTCGACTGTGACGCTGCTCTGGGGACGAGGGGGATCGATGGGCTGGAAGCCGCTGTTTCTCGGCTCCGACTAGGGCTCACCGCCCCGGTTGCCATCGCTTGGATGCGCAGCCCCCTCAGAAGCACGCGTCGTTCGTGCACCCATTCGTGCAATCGGCGAGCACCGCGCTGACAGCACACAACGACAGCGGACCGCACATAACCATGGCGACGGTGAGGTCATGCCCCGCGCACTCGTTGTAGTTCGGCGGGCACTCCGCGTCCGTGGTGCAAGGGATGCCGCAAGCCCACTGCTCGGCGGCACTGGTGTCGTAGTCGACGCAGGTCTGGGCGAACCCTCGCCAGGGGTCGCAGCTGACGCAGCTGAGCGTGCCGCCACAGCCGTCAGGCAGGGAGGGATGGCAAACGACGCTGGCCTCGCTTAGCGCCTGGGCGCAGGTCTTGGGCACGCACGGAGGCGGGGCGCACACGTTGTTGGTGCAGACCTCGTTGCCGCCGCAGCCCTTGGCGCACTCGGACGTCAGGTCGTGCGGGACGCCGCACGCGTCCATCACCACGCCGCAGCTGGCCGACGTCGCGCAACCAAAGTTGGAGACGCACGCATCGAGGCCTGCCATGCCGCCGGTTCCTGCGTCCAACAGTGGCGGGGGTTCAGGCGTGCTGGCGTCCATCTTGGGCAGCCCGGCATCGGCGCCTGCGTCGTCGGCGGGCAGAGGGCGCGGCTCGGAGCTCTCGAGCAGGATCAAGACACTGAAGTGCTTGAGCTCGATGGTGGCCTTGTCGTTGTCTACCTTGGCCATGCCAGCTGGCTTCCAAACCGTGTCCTTCTCATCGTCCAGGTAGGCGAACGTGAGCTTCTTCTGGTCGGCGCCCTTCGAGACGGGAACCTTGAGGGTCACGGCCTCCTTGAACACCGTGCCGTGCGGCGTGAGCACGTAGGGTGCCGAGGCGGGTGTGTCCTTTTCATCGAGGGTCTTCACCAGTTCGACCGCGACGTTGTCCTTGGGACGCACGATGCTGATCTCGATGTCCTTCTCGACCGCACCCGGCGCGATGCTGAGTTCCGCGCCGGACTTCAGACTGAGCATGCCGCCCTTGTCGGAGGTCACGAGGGCCGAGCTCGCCTGACCAGCGCTCGCACCATCGTCGATGCCGAGCAAGGCCCCCTTCTGCGGAGTCTCCGAGCTGCAGGCCGCGGACAGCAAGAGCACGAGTGTAGTCAACGTGAGGCAGGCTCGATGCGTGGCAGTCGAAGGCTGCGCGTGGGCGCGTGAACGAATAGGCGTCAGGGTCACGACATGCTCTCGGGTGCGGGCAGAACTGCGGGGGATGGTATCTGCTCCGAATGGCCGGGTCGATGAGACGCACTGCGGCCCGGGCCCCAGAGAGGCAGGTCTGCGAGGGGTCTCACACTCTCGCGCGGCCTGCCGAGGTCGCCAGCGCGTCCCTTGGGCCCGCGGACATGAACCGGCAATGGAATCTGGAATTGCCCCAGTGAGACCGAGCGCCGCTTCGACCTGAACCGGTCTAGCTCGTCACCGCGTCTGGTTCCGGCTCTGGCTCCTGCGACCCACCGCTCACCGCCTGCGCGAGCAGCATGTCCCGCAGGTCCGCCAGGCTGTGCTCCAGGACCTCGTAGGAGAGCTGCAGGCTGGCCACCATGGCTTGCATGTCTTCGAGCTCGAACGGCTGGTTGGCTTGGATTCGCTGGTGCGCGAGCTGAACCGCTGCCAGCAGCGTGGCCTGCAGGCCGGTGAGGTGCGGCGCGAGCTCCGAGTCACCATGCTCCTGGATCCACGCCAGGCCACGGTCCCACCACGGGCTCTCCGCGATGCCACGAAACAGCGTGAGCAGCGCCTGCGCCGGGTCCTGCTTCTCTTCGGTCGGGCCGGCGCTCAGCTGGGCCAGGAAGCCCCCCACGAAGGTGGCGAGCTCGTCGTTGTCCCGGCGGGCCTTGGCTCCAGTCAACCAGCGATTGCCGATCGCAATCGCCGCGTGGCGCGCGAGCGTCCAGGCAGCCTGCTGAGTCTCGGAAAGCTGACGGGCGGGCTTCCACGCGAGCCAGGTACCCACGGTGGTCGTGCGAGAGAGGAGGTCGCGTAGCTCGGGCGCGATCACCACGCGCTCGCCTGCGTGCTGCAGGATGTGCCAGCTCGAGCGCAACAGGGGAGGCCGGGTGACGGTAATCGGCGAGCTCCATGGCTCCAGCTTCGCGTGCAAAGCGGCGACGTCGGGGAACTCTGCTCCGAGTTGAGCGGTGAGTCGAAGCACGGCTTCCCTGAGCAGTAAGGGGTTCACGCTGATCCGTGGTCCGACGTCCTCCTCGTCCGCGGGTGCTTGGTCGGGGGGATGCAGCGCCAGGTGTGCCGCCAGAAGGCCAAGCATGGGCGCATTTAGGTGAAACCTGAGGAACTCTTGGAGGAGGTTCTCGGCGAGGCCGGTGCGGCGCCGCGAATACGCGCGCCGAGCGATCTCCGTCGCCCGCAAGTCGCGGGCGTCGGCCTGAAAGGGCATTCCAGGCCGCGTGATCACCAGCGCGCGGTCTCGCAGATCGACCGTGCTCGCATGCTCGATCTTCGGATCCACCTGAATCTCGAAGAAGATCTGCGTCTCGTGGGCGGCTTCCACGAGCACGGGTATCGCGACCGGAGCCTCCCCCGGGAGCTCGGCGATGAGCGCGTACCAGCCCGGTTCGAGCGCCAGGTGGCAAGTGAGGTAGCCCATGTCCGGATCGAACCTGGCCACGCTGACCAGCGGCACCACCGTCTCTTCCGTGGCCCGTTGGAGTGAGAAGCTCTGAAACGCCCGCCGATAGCGGCCCTGGATCTCTTTGGAGGCTCCGCGCTGCGTAAAGTTGGCGCTGCCCGGGTCGCGCACGCTGACGAGCAGGGTCCCGCCCGTTCCGAGGCCAACGTCTCGAGCTTGCGTTTGCGTCGCCGCGGCCACGGCGGCCTGGTGGTACTCGTGACTCGTGGACGTACCGCGTAGCGGCACCGCGCTGCGGAACTCGACGCCGGGAACGCCCACCGTCACGTCCTTGCCATCGCCCTTCACCACGAACCGTGATTCCACGCTCTGGCCAGCCAGGATCGCGCGCACCTTGTACACGCCTGGAGAGAGCGCGAACGTGCATCTCCCCACGGCGCGCTCGACGACGTGAAAGCGCGCATCGATCACACGGACTTCCGCCAAAGACTCGCCGGGGTCGATGGTCACCGACGACGGCCGGTCGGGCACGTCGTCGTTCTCAAAGGTCGACATCGGCGGCTCCTACCTGAAAGTCCTTCTCGATGGCCGAGCCGCCCGACACGCCCCACACGACGCACAGCGATGCGGGAAGCGGGACAACGAACCTTCCGTCCACCACGGGGATGTTGTTGGCGAGTCCATTGCGCACCACGTGCACCTCTCCGCCTGTGATCGTGAACTTCGCCAACACCCCGAGCTTGATTCCGGAGCGAATCGTAAAGCTCGCACCGTCCACCACCGACACGACCTTGAAGCCTTGAGGCACGTCTTGCGGTGCAGGCCGGCCGAACGTCACCTCGCCGATGGTCGGCGTCACGATCTCAGGGAGATCGGCCGGCTGTCCATCGCACAGGGCGCTCCAATTTTCCTGGATGTAGCCCTTGATGTCGCGGGACGAGAGTTGCTCCAAGTCAGGCGCAGCATGGTCGAACGCTCTGAGCAGGGCGTGGGTGAGCAGGCCGTGTACCTTGTTGTCGCGCTCGCGAATCGGTCGCTCCTGCGCTTTGCCGCCTCGCGAGGTCGCGTAGAGCTCGAAGAGCTTGACCCCCTGCGCAAGAGCAGGATCCGCAGCAAGACGAAGCGTGGGCGGAAACGCCATCTTGTACAGCTCGGCATCCCTGCAGCAATCCATCACCAGAACGATCTCGCCGAATGCACCGTGATCGCGGACTCTGCGCGCATACTCGGTCCCGCTGATGTTCCAGTTCGCAGAGCGCGTCGAGTCCGCCACGTAAAGCGCAGCCTCCGGGGTGGTGCTCGTGCGCTCGCAGAACCCATGACCCGAGAAATAGAGATAGAGTCGCCCCGCTGGGCGGCGGATCATGCTCTGATCGGGCTTGAAGAGGATCTTGTTCAGGACGCCCACGAAATCAGTCAGGATGGGCGGGAAAGGCGGCGGGTCGCCTATCTTCGCCTCGTTCGTGACCAGGCAGGTGACGTTCTCGGGCGGGACGTTGCCCCCGTTGGAATCCACGAGCCACTTGTACATGAGCTCAACGTCTCGCACCGGACCTTTGAGCTCGGGCAACCCCGCGTCCGCATAGCGGCTGATTCCCACGAGTATCGCGTAGTCCTCTTGCGCCATGAGGGCCTCACCGTGGCTGATTGAGGATGATGTAGGCCACGCTGTCCAGGGTCGCGCGGTCCTTGTCGTCGAACTCACTGTGGGACTTCCCCGTGGAGGCCAATCCCGGGCCGCCCTGGTGAGGCGACCAAATCAAGCACTCAGAGTGGCGCGCGAAGAACTTGCGGCAGACTTCGATGCTCCAGAAATCATCGTTGCCGAACACCGTGTCGTTGATGAGGAAGCGTTCCATCCCCACCAGCGGGAGGTCCACTTCGCGCTCGAGCATGCCCGACACGAAGTACAGCAGCGACGCCGGATAGAGGACCTTGACCAGGTCGTCGTCCTGCTCGCGCGGATCGCTCATGCCGAACAAGCGGAAGAAGCGGATGCTGGTTGCGTGCTCCGCCAGTGTCGCGGCAAAGACATCGTGAGAGACGGCCGGCGCTTCGAAGATCACGTGATACTTGAGTCCAGGCACGATGCGGTTCGCGGCGCGCAGAAGATTGCAGATGTAGATGGCACCGGTGCTGTGGCCCACGAGGGTAATCTTCGGAACTTCCCCGCCCTGGTCGACCACGTGCTTGAGCGCGTGCAGGAAAGCCGTGCCGCCGTATTCGTCGCCGTCCCGAAATGCATCGGCGGTATCGCCCTTCATGCGATCCCACCAGATCTCTCGGCCGATCTTGTCGAGGTAGAGCTCGCGCAAGCACTCCTCGACCAAGGTCACGTAGCCACCGTGCGATCGTCCAGAACGCCTTCTACGGATGGTGCGAATCACGATGGTGGCGACGGTCTTGGCGACCTTGAACCACGAGATGACGCCCTTGGTCTTCCCGGGCTCCGCGTCGAACATGCGCTCGGAGGCTTCCTTGCTGATCAACGAGTCGCTGGCGACCGTGCTGCCCGTTCCTTTGTTGGAGGCCACAGGCGCGGCCGACGCGCCGATGCCGTTGTACGTGCTCTCGACAGCATGTCTGAAGGCATCATCATCCTCAAAGCTGGCTTCGATCTGCTCCACCAGCTTCTCTTCGTCGGGCATGCTGCCTTTGCTGGTGGCCGCAATACCTCCAACGAGGGCTGCGTCGACCACATCGAGCTCCGCGGGCGGCGTCGCGCGGGCGCCGTTGAACCATGCGTCCATGTCGTTCTTGAGCGTCGCCTCGTCGACCGGGACCTCCGCGTCACCTTTTAGCCCGTCGACCCCTCCAAGCTTCTTCAGCACCCAAACCGCGCTCTTCTTCATGAACTCGCGAAAGAGGCTCTCGTGCAGAATCTCGCCCAGGTTGTTGAGCGGAGCCTCGAAGAAACCCGACTCCCAGATGAAGAAGATGGGATAGGCCTGAGCCTGCTCCTTGTAGAGGGGAAAGAGCGCTTCGCTTGCGGAGGTGCGCGCCGACTTCTCACTCACCAAGCCACCGTGGAAGTGGACCACGATGCCGCCCGGGGCCTTGGCAGCGCAGGCTTGCTCGACAATGCGCTGCACGTCGGCTGCGGTCGTGCTGGACTTCGGGGAGAGTCTACCGGCTGCGGTATGGATGACGTGATCAGCCATGTTCGGCATGCGTGTTCTCGGTTTCTGCGCCGCGCGCTGCGTAAAGGGCGCTTGCAGTCCGAGGAGGAGGTGCAACGCACTTGGGCCTGAGCGTGGAATAGTAAGGCCGCTCGTTTTGCATATGCCAGCGAATAGGAGAGCGGTCGCGCGAGGGGTGAAAGACTGCCTATGGCAGCCTCGGGCACCTACGGAGCTCGGCAAAGCCAAGCGAATTCCGGGGCGAAGGCGGCAAGAGGCCGGACGACTCGCAAACCTCTCCCGCGATCACTGATCACTCGACCTGCTCATCCAGCGGACAACTCTGAGGAGCGATCCCGCCAGCTTGCTCGGCGAGGATGTAGCGTAGGAGGAGCTCCGTTTGGGCGTCGTCCAAGTGGGCCTTCTTGCCCATGCGCCTGGTTGTCGAGGGCCACGCGTCCGCGTCGACCTTGTGTACGTCAGGGTAGCCGTGGCACTTGTTGCAACTGTCAAGGAAGAGCGACCATCCGGCGTCGAGCGACTCGGACGTGGAGTCTGGCCAGCGCGTTGTCGCCACCTGAAGGGCTTCAGGGCCGACGGGGACCGGCGCGGGCGCTTCCGCTGGGTAGCAGCCAGCGACGACCAGCAAAGCGGCCGATGCGGTAAGCGCTTTCATGCTGCAGCCTCCCTGAGAGTTTCACTCTGGGAGCGGAGAACTGCTCTCGCAACGCGGCTTTCCTTTGAGCTTCAAGGACCAGCTGAGCGCGGTCGTATCCGAACGGATAGCTCACCTCCACCTCACCGCTCAAGATTTCGATAGCCAAGCGAACACTTCGACGGCCACCACGAGCGGAATGGTGTCGCCTCCTATCGCGCGCAGTCTCATGCGTGTCTGGGCGCCGGCACCTAACGCGTCGAGGTGCCAAGCCGCTGGGCGCGGGATTTCGCGTCGCCGTTTCATGAGCGCAGGCGTCGGTGGCAGAGCCATGCGAGCGAATGCGAACGGCAAGGGATGCAAAAGCCGTTGGTCCGTCGACGAGGATTGTTCTCGTGATTTGGAATGCGTACCATTCTGCAGAATATGGCGCTCCAGACTGGACGTCGGGTCATTCTTTTCCCGCGCACCGAGGTGCAGCGCGTGCGCGGTGCCGTTGGTGCGCACTTCGCGTCGCATCGAGGCCGGTGCCTGCTCTTTCCAGAAACCGGTCACGCTGTCTTGGATCGCGCCCCGGCGAGAACCATCAAACGCCTTGCTGCTCTTGGGGTGAAGATTCGAGCAGAGGCAACGTTACGACGTCCGAACAGCACCATCAGTTCTGCTCCGCGAGGCCAGGCGATTCTCGACACCCTGGAGCTGGCGTGGGCGGTCCGTGCCCTTGGCATCGGTGCCGCCAGTCAGGACGGACTTGGCATCCGCGTGGGACTGATCGACTCGGGCGTAGACCTCTTGCATCCCGCGTTGATCGGCAATGTCTCCGCGGGATCTCCGCGTGGGGGACTCGATTCCCTCGGCCACGGCACGCATTGCGCAGGAATTATCGCAGGGCGGAAGCTTGGAACATCGCCGCGATTCGGCATTGCCCCGCGCGCGCACGTCCGAAGCTATCGAGTGTTCGACGCTGACGCGACCACGGACGAGGGCCATGTTCGCGAGCATGTGCACCGCGCCGTCGAGGATGGCTGCAAAGTCATCGTGCTCGCGGCCGGGGTTCCCGCCTCGAACTTTCTCGCCGAGGACGCGACCCTAGGTCAGTGGCTCGCAAGCGTCGGATGCTTGATGTTTGCCGCAGCAGGCAACGAGAGCGATCGGCTGGCACATCGTGTCCTGCCCACCTTGGCTCCTGCCAACGCCCCACAGGTCTACGCCATCGGCGCGGTGAACGGCGCGGTGCGCCTGTGGAACTCCTCCAATGGACTTGGAGTCGATGCCGCGACCAGGGTCGACTTTGTGGCCCCTGGCGTGGATGTTCTGTCGGCTTGGCCAGGGAACCGAACGATGCGCGTCTCGGGAAGCAGCGCTGCGACCGCCGTAGCCGGTGGCGTAGCGGCCGCGCTCTGGTCGCGCACCCCTGCGCTGTCGGCACGAGAGGTAATCACGCTGATGTCACGGCTTTGCCGCATGGACGTCCTCGGTGATCGCGACGGAATCGGCACGGGAATGCTGTCTCTATTGAACAAGTAGAACCAAACAACTTTGGAGAGGCCAAACGTATGAGCGAGTCTTCATCCCTCGACGACCTGCTTGGCAGTGTCGCACGCATGCTTGCAAGCAACCCGGCGCTGCGGGCCCGGATCGCCTTTGTCGACATTCTGCCGAACGGCGCACCGGCGGAGGCAAACGGTTCAGCCTTGAACGCACCAACCAACGGTGCCGGCTTGGTCACGCCGAAGTTCAATTTCGAGGGCCACTCGGTGATCGCGTACGTCGCGGAGCGGTACCTCGACCTCAATGACCAGGCGACCTTTCAAGCGCTGCAGTCGGTCAAAGCGAACGATCCGCTCGCGCGCGGTGACATCGGGGAATTCGCCGGATGGCCTGACAAGTTGAAACACGATCCCGCGCTCGAAGCGGAACGGCAGCGCTTGGGCGGGACTCGCAGCTTTTGGCACTACATCAACATCCCGTACGATCCGGCGAACCCCGATCAAGAGTTCGACCTCGCCACCATCTCGGGCGATCTGCTCAAGCAGCTCCCGCAACAACTCGACCTCTTGGCCAACCCCGACCCGCTCACTGCAGCGGACGCGTTGTGCTTCGCGCTGCATCTGGTTGGAGACCTGCACCAGCCGCTTCACTGCGCAGCCTATGCCGACGGTCAGTACTTCAGCACCCCACCGGAATATGACCAGGGCGGCAATCTCGTGCGTTGGGGCAAGGACGCGCCGCGAAGCCAAAACCTGCACGCCCTTTGGGACGACTCCATCGCTGCGTCCGGAGCCAATGTCGCTAGCCGAGTGGACGAGGTCATGCGCGACCACCCCATTGAGTCCTTCTCGGCAGGCGACCTCGCCAAGGACGTCGACGCGATTGCCCTGGAGACCTTCGCCCTGGCGAAGGACGCCTACAACAAGTTCTTCGCGGAAGTCACCTACCAGGGGCCAAGCTCGGCCACCAAGGGTGGCCAGCAGTTCTCACCACCGTCCCCACAGTATCGGGCTGACGCGCGCGAGATTTGCCGTCGGCAGGCAGCACTGGGCGGCTATCGCCTGGCACACTTGCTCGCGGAACATTTGGGGCAGGCAACAGGAACGGCGAGAAGCCGACGGCACGGGAGCACGGCTCGAAAGGCCGCGAAGAAGGGACCGGCTAAGAAAGCGCGTAGCCGCCGCTAGTCCCGGGCCATCGAGATGGTAGGTCTGTTCCGGCCCCCATTTACGACTCGCGCAAACAGAGGACCGGCGTGATGCGGCGGATGAACCCCACCTTCAAGGAAGTGGGTCGGTCTTGTTTGCGAATTCGATGGTGTTGCTCTGTCCATCGCCGTCTGGGTCGTCGGCGCCGTTGTACTTCGTGGTGAGCAACCAACGGAATTCCCAGTCGTCGTTCAGGCCGTCTTGGTCGACGTCGGGCAAGACGCCCGGACCGAAGTCGGGGTTGAGGCGCGGAAGCGGGGCCTGCACTTGCTTGAGATAGTCACGCAGCTGGCGCCGTAGCGTGCTGACCTTGACCGGCTTGCTCCCGGCCAAGTCGGTCTGCTCGCCGAGATCGGCGGAGAGGTCGAACAGCTTGTCTTGCCCGGTTTCATAGAAGTGGACGAGCTTGAAGGCGCCGTCGCGGATCGAGGACATCGGTGTCGAGCCTTTGGCGACCTGGTAGTGCGGGAAGTGCGTGACGATGCCAGTGCCGCGGCCATCGACCACCACCGCCTCGCCACGCGCGAGTCGGGCGAACGAGCCGCCGTCGAGCGTGCCCTTGGGTTTGGGTGTCGCACCGAGCCAGTCGGCGATGGTCGGCAGCAGATCGAACTCGGACACCGGTACGTTCGAGCGCGATGCGGCCGGAATGGCGGGGCCGGCGACGAAGAAGGGCACACGCACGCCGCCTTCGTAGGTGGACGCCTTGCCTGCGAAGAGCGGCGCGTTGTCGGCGATTGAATCGACCGCGCCATTGTCCGACAAGAGCACGATGTACGTGTTGGCGAGCACGCTGTCGGCCTGGCTACCATCCCCGTTGGGATCGCGCAGCGCGTCGAGCGTGCGGCCGACAGCCGTGTCGAGGTTCTCGACCATCGCTGCATAGGCCGGGTCGTGGTGCACGCTGCCCGGCGGCTTGGATCGGTACTTACTGACGGTCGAGGCCAGCGCGTAGGTGGGCTCGTGTGTCGCGTAGTGCGAGATCTGCAGGTAGAACGGCTGGTGCGCGGCGCTGCGGCGCGCGATGAAGTCGCGCGCCTTCTCGGCCAAGCTGAAGACCCGCTTGGGGTCATCGCCGCCGACATTGCCGGCGCCGTTGCCGGTCGCGCCGTCGCCTTCGTCGAAGCCGTGCTGTGCGGGGCCGCCACCTGCGAGGTGCCACTTGCCGAAATGCGCGGTGGCGTAAGAGGCGTCATACGTTTTGACCAGCTCAGCGATGCTCTGTTCGCCGGTCGGGATGGCGGTGATTCGACCGGCGGGGTTGTCGTCGTGCCCGGGCGGCAGGAGCGGATGCCCATCGTAGTCGGGGCCCGACGCGCGCTCGATGATGTCCGTCATCTTGAGCCGCGCCGGCGTCTTGCCCGTGAGCAAGCTGATACGGCTGGGCGAACAATTCGGCGCAGCGTAGCCGCTACTAAACGTGAGGCCGAGCGCGGCCAGCTCTGCGATGTTCGGCGTTTCGTGGAAGTCGCTCCTGGAGTCGGCACGATTGGCCAGCATCTGCACTGACGTACCGTTCCAGCCCGTATCATCGGTCAAGATCACGACCACGTTCGGCTTGGTTGCGACCAGGGGCGCATCGAGCTCCTCGATGTCATCGTCGGGCGCCCCCTCCCCGCAGGCGCCCATCAAGCTGAGCGCGACGATCGTTGTACCGTAGACCAGGCGTTGCTGTGTTCTCATTTGCCTCTCGATTTTTTTCTCCGCCGAGCACCTGCCACGGGTCGCGATGGCAGCCTGTAGCGACTGCCGTGTGCGGTCCGGGCGGACCGTTTCAGGACACGGAAAAGCCCAAAAATCGGCTCGAAATGCCAGCGACCAGTCGGGCAAAGCAAGCTCAATGCCGTGAGATGTCAGGGCTCAGCGCCCAGTGCGGGCTGCACAAATGTGCGCACCGATGTGCGATGAGCACGCCACGAGCTTCGCCGAGTTCGGCCGCTCCATGCAGCGTTCACTGCTTGGCACGCTTCGAACACGCCACTGCGGGATGAACGGAGCAAATAGACCTTGCGCGGGCACGCCATGTGCAAATCGGATTGCCGCATGCTTCAACACTCAGAACTCGCGCCCTTGGTTGGCTGCATCTTGCTGCTCGGCGCATGCAGCAAGCTCCATCACGACAACGACGGCCCTGAACACGACGCCGGCCGCACCCCTCCCGTCGATGCCACCGCTCCGGATGCCAGTGCCGTGGCCAAAGCGTTGGCGCAGCTAGAAGCCGACACGGCGGTGCCCTGGGGCACGCTCGTTGATCCAGTTTATGGCGCGGTCTCGCTGCTGCGGCCCCTGGAGGAACCCGGCGTCGTGCTTCAGAGCGGTGACAAGCCCGAGGACGCGGCGCGTGCATTCCTGGAGAAGTACGCCGCGATTTTTCAGATCAAGGACGCCGCCAACGAATTGGTGCTCGAAAGTGTGAACGGCCCCGACGAACTGGAGCTCACCGGCGTAAGCTTCGTGCAAAAGGAAGGCGCTGCCAGCGTGGCCGGCGCGCGCCTGACGCTGGCGTTCGACGCGAGTGGGCGAGTCGCGTTCGTAGCGGGCCGCTTCGTGCCCAACCTGCACGGCTTTGCTACGCAGCCAGCGATTCAGGCACAAGATGCCATGGAGGCCGCGCGTGCTGACATGCTGCAGGGCCATCCGAGTGGACTCGGGGAACCCATCGAGACGGCGGCGCCAGAGCTGATCGTTTTCGTGCGAGGCCCGGCGAAGCTCGCGTATCGGCTGACGCTGGCCTACGCATACGAAGCAGACAGCGGCGCAGGGGATACGCACAGCGCGGACTACGTCGTTGATGCGAACAACGGCGCGATCTTGGCGCGGTCCGACGCGCAGAAGGAAGCTGAAAGCGGCACCGTGGTGCAAGGGTTCGGAACCGACTCGCTCAAGAAGGTGCAAACTATTCCGGTGTTCAAGCCGGACGCCGGCAAGAACTACTTGATGGAGCAACCTGCGACGGCAGACCAGACCGCGATCACCGTGCTGGATGCCTCCAAGCTGACCACGGGCGCAATAAGCGAGGCCAGCCCTGGAACGATGAGCATGCCCGGCGCGTGGGATGCCCAAGGCGTGGACGCCTACGTCAATCTCCGCAAGGTCGACGCCTGGTGGCGTCAGCATCAGCGGAACTCTTACGATGGTCTCGGCCATGCCGTCTCCATCATCGCGCACGCGCCGTCCGCCTTCGAGAATGCCCGCTGGGACGGGGATCACAGCATCAAGATTGGGGACCGGTTTGATCCCAATGCGCTGCCGTATTCGGTGGCCCTGGACGTGATCGGGCACGAGTTTCAGCACGGCGTCAACCAACGGACGTGGGCCTCCGGATCCATGGGACCGGAAGGGGAGGCGATCGACGAGTCGCTCGGCGACATCTTCGGTCAGTTCATCGAGGTCGACACGGGGCTCCTCGGCACGGAAGCGACCTGGACCGTGCCCTCCTTAATCGGCGAGCGTGCCGACCCGGCCGGCATTCGCAATCTGCGATCGCCGCACCTTGGCGGTCAGCCCGACAGCGTAGGGGACCCAGCATTCAGCGGAAGCAATGACTCGCACGCCTTGGGCGGCATCTCGAACAACGCCTGGTGGCTCACGACCTACGGGGGCAAGAACGAAACCACAGGCAAGGAGATTGCAAACCCTCTCACGTGGGCCGACGCCAAGAGGCTGTACCTTTCGCTGATCAAGCGCAGTTCAATCCCGTCCGATCCGACCTTTCACGACCTCGCGGGCGGGCTGGTCGCCTCCGCAAGCCAGCTCGGCGCAGACGCGCAACGCACGGTGGCCTGCGCGTGGAACGCCGTCGCCGTGCTGACTGACAACGAGCTGAAGACCGCGTTTGGCATCAAGAGCTGCAAGCAGGACGACGCGGGCATGCCCAAGCCGCCGGGTTGCCTCCAAACCAAGGCGGCCGGGGACGGGAGCTGTCTGCCCGACCCCGACGAGCCAGATGCAGGCGAGAACGATGCTGGCGCACGCGATGCAGGCCCTCACCTTGGACCAGGAGCTTGCTTCGTTCGGGGCCCGTTCTGTTCCAACAACGGCTATTGCCCTCCTAACGGGGTACGCTTGACCTGTATGGAGGCCGGGCCAAATGGGACCTGCCCGGTACCTGGCTACGAGTTCACCACGGCCTTCGACAGCTGCGCCAACTTGCCCGGCGGCGTCTTACAGACTTGCGAAAGCGCTAACGGCACCGTCTATCTCAACTGGCGGCTCTTCGTTGTCGATAACCCGGGGAGCTGCTCCTGAGACGGCACCACGGATCCTCCACCGTAGCTCTGGTAGTTGCGAAGGTGAGCTCCTTCTGAACTACTCGGCCGGGTCCGCCGAAGCAGCCGTCAGCTCGATGTCGAAGCCTTGGCCCATCTCGATGTGACAGCCATCGCTCGCCGGGTCCTCCTTGACCGTGACGCGACGGGTCCAGGTCCGGTCCCCGCTGCGCACACGCAGGACATACTCACCGCTGCCTTGCTCCCAACATGGATAGGCTCCGCCCAGACTGGCGTCACCGCCCTCGCTCGTCGACATGCACTCGCTCTCGCGGTTCTGCTCGGCCGTCACGTGCTCGACCGGCAACCCTTCGGGGGAGCTCACGCGGATCTCGAACGAGACGATGTTCGTCGTGCACACCACGCCGTCGTTGCCACACGCGCCAACCATCGATGCGAGCATCAAGGCGACTGTGGTCCAAGTCTTTTTCATGGGTGCCTCCAAGCAAGAAGCGGCACTTTACGCCGCGCTAGAGTGCACCGTCGATATGACAAGGGAGTCATCACCCTCGCTCGGGCGGAGTCAGGCGGCGGAGGTCAAAAGGCCATAGAGCGTCGGTCGCTCTGGTGTCGAAGTCGACGCGAGTCTGGGCTGCACCTCGCCCGGGGAGCGCCGTCGAGGCAGCTGACGGCGCCGCCACAGCTGGTCGTCGCGCCTTGGCTGCCCCCTCGGCTAATTCCCCGAGGCCCAGCAGTTTGCGTGAGGCGTAAAGTAGTATTGATCGACCGGCCATAGGCTCCAAGAGTCCGCCGACGTCCTCATCGGAGTGCCAGGTCCCGGCAAGATGACCGAGTCCATCAAGCTCTTGTCGGGCCAGTGGAAGGCGGCGATAAGTGCGCTGGAGTCCGCAGATGTCGTCGTGTTCATGGGATATCGCTTTCCCCCGTCCGATTCGTACGCGCGGAGCAAACTGCTAGGCGCGAACCGCAACAACAATGTCGACCGTCTTCGAGTTCACTTGGTCCTTGGACCACGCCATGGAGAGGATATCGCGAGGGTCGAGGGCCTCTTGCGTTGGTCACTCCAGCACCGCGAAGACTTCGAATCGACCAGAGTTCTACGAGGCAAGAAAACGTTTAGGATCCACCGTCAGCCTCTGTTCGCAGAGGACTTCATGGCCGTGTTCGAACGAGAAATGCTCTCTGTTGCAGCCGGTGACACAGCATCGCGACCATCGAACAGAAAGGTCTTTTCCAGACAAAGGGCGAGGTCGCGCATCCCTTCTACGAGAGTGCTTGAAGCAACTCCAGACGAAAATCGCGCGCGATGCCCCCGTTGAGCCGGCCCACAAGAAATGACCAAGCGTCCCTGGTCGCTTCAGCCGAGAGCCCGCCTCAAACCACTCGCGCAACCTGGCAAGCACACGGTCCGTTCAACCTGCACCTCGCGGTCGCCATCGGGACGGATATCGCCTGCATTGGGCCGGAGATTGTAGCCGCTGTGTTTGGCGTCGCGGTGCGCTTCAAATAGTGTGCACGTCAGAGTCGAACACGGCCTCGGCGATGACGAAAACTCTAGCGGTTCGCCAAGCGTCAGCTGCGGCAGCTAGTCTTCGAGCGAGTCGTGCCGCGAGGACCGCGAGCGTCAGCTCGCAGCGTTCGGACAGGTTTGAACGCTGGTGCAGTCAATCGTTAGCCACTCATTGATCGGCATTCAAAGCCCCCCGCCTGGAGGTTTTCACGTGGGATTCGCGGGACCTGGCGCTGGCTACCCGAAGATCTCAGCTCTTCCGCCAGAGCCGACCTTTCCTCATTCTACAGACACAGCCGCGCTGTGCAGCAGCCGAAGGCGCTCCTTCTCGATTCGTATGCCGATCCGCGCGATCTCGGGGCCACAAAAGCTGAACACGACGTCGCCCGTGGAGCTCGCCCTCTCGCCGTGCCCGGTCTGCCACGATGCACGATACCTGGCGACGACTCCACGCGGGAGCCAATGGAGCTCACTGACCTCGAAGCGTGCGCCTTCGAACGCAGCGAAGGTCTTCTCCGTGAAGGCATGAAAGTTCGCGCGTCCAACGATGGTAGCGCCGAGCACTGGGTCGTGGGAAGGCAAGCAATACTGGACGTCCTCGCCGCACAGACTCGCTACGCCGACCCAATCTTGCCTGCTGAGCGCGTCAAAATATTGAAGGACGAGCGCTCGTTCTGCAGCGCGCTCTTGGACCCTGGTAGCCACCGACATGGCACTCAAGAGCTTCTCGAGTGGAAACGGTTTGCTGAGCATGAAGGCCGCACGATCGGCGACCGCGCGCGGAACGTTTGTCCAAGCTGTGAGCACACCGAGTGGGATGGGCCCTGCGGCCTCCGCCAACGCGAGCGCCTCCTTCTCGGCTTGAGACCGTGTTCCCCGCACGCAGTCCACGATGACCAGTGCACATCCATTCTGGGACAGCCAATCCAGGGCCTCGCTCGCCGTGGAGACCCACACTACCTCGAATTCCCAGGCATTCATGAGCTCGGTGAGCAACGCGCCCAAGTCCGGCTCGTCTTCGCTCAGGAGAACACGCATTAGGCTACCCACGTTCGAGACCTCGCAGAACCCTCGGCTTCAAAGCATCCTCTCGCGCATAAGATCTTAATCTCGCGGCGCGCTTGCAACCAAGCTTTGTCCAGCAGTCAATGGCATGCCTACGGTCTAGGCCTCTCAGCGCGCGCGGCCCACGGGTACCGCCGTACCCTCCCCTGTTTTGGGGGCTCGGGGGGGTTCGCAGAGTCCCAGAGCGCTACCTGCACGAGGTGCTGAAGGCTGCTCTCTCCACTGGTCCCCCCATCGCCGCGTTGGACGGTACCCAGGTGGTAACCGTTCGCCAAGCGTTGATCGCCATTCCATCTTCACGCGCGATCATCGGCTTGCCCTTCATAGACGGCGATGAGCTCGCGGGCCGCCTGCGGCAACTGCCCGGCTTCATAGCGGCACGCTTCATCGCAGTGACGGGCCAAGGCCAAGACAAGGAACGACGTCGGGCGCGCGACGCGGGCTTCCATCACCACTTCGTCAAGCCGTTGGCTGCTAACTCACCCCATGCGCGTGAGCGAACCAAGGCTCGAGCGCATCGACTCGCGCGCGCTTTTCGGCTAAGGGTGACCGCGAGGTAGCGCGCCCGAAGCGATGTGCCCTGGTGTCGTCGACCCTCGAGGTCCGAGCAGTGCACCGCGCCAGCCGTCTTCCGTTTGCCTCCCGCTCCTCCTCTCCCATCGGTCTCTTGCTCGCAGCCCTCTTGAGCTCATCTGCATGCGGAGGCGACGACGACTCCTGCGCCGAATCGAGGGTCTATGGGAGCGACGAGGGGTTGCCCACGTTTTACACCACGCCAGCGAGGCTGAATGGTCGCTGGAGTCAGCCGCAGGCGCTACCCATCCTGTGGGATACCGACATGTACATCGAGACCATCGGGGACCAACCACCGACCAAGATCCCGGCGCCGCCCTTTCACGGCTGGGACACGCTAACCGTGACGGCCCAGGTTCGGGGTGACGTCACGGATCGGGTGGAGACGCATGCAGGCAGTTGTCCCGCGGATTCCAGCACGCTCTTCTACGTGCCCGTTCGGTTGATGGTCGAGACCGCGTCGGGCGCATTCCGGGAGGAGCTCGATGCCTTGATCAACGCCGAGGCCGAAGAGTCCGAGTCATACGACGAAGGTCGCCTGCTTTCGGTGAGTCTGCTCGACGAGGTGGACGGTCCACTCGGCGAATACCTCGACTCCATTGCGGTCCCAAACGGCACGAAAAAAGGCTTCAGTCTCTGGGTCCGATATACGGATGAGGGAGATTTGTCTTCGGTGAGCCTCAACGTCTACGTGGGCGACGATCCGATGAACATACGTTCGATCTTCACGGGCAACACTTGGCTCTCGGACCCTGACATTCCTCCGTGCAACTGCTCTCAGGACGCACAGCCGCAGCCATAGGCGAGCGCCCTCTCGCTGATCGGCACCGCAACGTCAACCCGACGTCATTCGAGGCGCCCACCGCATCGAGGCCTGGCAACACGATGTCGACGATCACCCGGGGACCTGCCCCTGAGACGACTACGCCATGCCCCATAGCTCTAACCGTTGTGTAGGTGATTCTTCTGAATTCCACCCAGCGTCGCGGCTTGCGCGGTCGAGCGCGCTCGGCGGGCGGAAAAAGGCGATAGTGCGGCGATGAATCACTCCTCGCGCTCCGCTCTTCTTCTCGGTCTGCTCACGGCCGTGGCCTGCGGCGACGCCGCGCCAGGAGCTGACTCCGGGGCACCCAACACGTGTGACGACCTCGGCGCGGCGTGCATCACCCCGAGCGGAGCCGCGGGCATGCGCGTCTGTCGCAACGACGCCCCGGCGTGCGTGGCGCTCGATGCTAGCAAAGACGCGAGCGTGGCAATGGCCACGATGGATGCGAGCCCCGAACCGAGCGACGCAGGCACCGGTCCCGACGATGCCTCCAGTCCCCAGGGCGACGGCTCCGATGCGAGCACTTCCCAGGAGCCCGGCCCATGCAAAGCCGGCTATTACACTGGAGGCCTCAAGGGGAAATACCAAACGCCAGTCTTCGATCCTGGTTTTGGTACCTTGACGATGGTTCCGCTCTCCTCCTCCGGCCAAAAAGGGTGGTTTTCGTTCGTGCTCGATCCCGGCACTCAGCCTCACCTACTCAAGGTGCACAGCGGCTGCGTAATCGCGATCATGGACGATAGTCCCTTTGTGGCGACCTTCGAAGGAGAGCTCGACTGCACCACCGGCGCCCTGACCACGACCTTGCAAGGCGACTGGGCGCTCTTTAACGACCCCGAACATACCTACCCATTCAGCGGCGAACTCAAGGGTGTCTACGATATCGCCAATCTCAAGGTTTCAGGCGATTGGAAGGTCGCCGAATTCCCCGGAGCTAACCCGCCCGGCGGAAGCGGAACCTGGACGGCCGCCTATCAGTCCGCGCAAGCTCCGAGCTTGCCCGCCGACTGCGTGCCCCCGCAGCCGTGAGCCCTCACGGGCCCTGGATCGCTGCGCCCCGCGCTCCAAAGTGCACAACTCACTATGGAACGCCGCCTCTCCTGAGTGATAGGCGATGTGCGCAGCTTTGCCTTTTCGCCGTGGGATATTCGATGCGCGCACTTCTCGGCATGACCGCCTTATCCATCTTCTCCCTTGCCTGTAAGAGCGAGGTTCCGCGCCCGCCCAAGCCCGGCGAGACCTGTTGGCCCCTTGGCGATCCGTCCATCGGCAGCGGCGAAGAGTTCTGTGACGTTCAGGCGTGCTTCCCGAAAGAGCGCGCGTTCAGCGCGAATGTGCCGGCGAACGAGACCGGTTTCGTGTGCGACACGCCGGATGGATCGTGCCCGAAGACGGAGGCCTCCAGTGAGTTCCTGATGACGTACCAAGGCGATGGCTTCGAGGTGGTGCTCTTCGTCTCACCACAGCTATTGCTCGACGGATACTCGACGGCAGGCTTTCAGAACCATGTTCTGCAAGGCTGGGTGCAGTTTCAAGCCGCACCCTCCTTCCAGGACACGCACGCGTCGACGCAGCGACAGCCTCCAACTGACCAGCTCAGCGTCCTCTCGTATGCGAACGGCCTCCTGCACGTACAGGTGAAGGCCAGAGGCTTCCAAGCCGGGAAGCTCATCAGCACGCCGCCCTACACGTGCTTCTCGAACGGCTGGGGTCTGGCCACCTGCACCACCAAGTGGTGCTCGTACGAGTCCGAGGATGGTACGGGCGATGGCGCGTCCATGGTCGTCACGGCGGACATCACCGCGCCCGTGGCCCCCATCGCTCCCTGACCCCGACTTCGTCACCCACGCGCCTAGTGAGCGTGAACAGCAGCTCGAACCTCGGGCGTACACGCGTCCTGGTCACAGCCCTGCCGCGGGCACGATCGTCTAGGTCGGGCCCCCCGATTCGCGCGCTCCTGCACGCAGGATTCTGAAGTTTTCGCGAGAGAATCGTGATGCTTCGCGAATCTGTGTCTATCACGGCTAGTCTGCCGGCTCCCTGGGGCGTTCCCGCGGTGGTCGCCCTGGCACATCGAGGAGAACCGTATGCCGTTTCGCGGATGGCTGAGCCTTTCGAGCGCATCATTTGAACTGTGCTTCACCGGATGGGCCTGCCTTGCCCTGTCGCTTGCTCCAGCGTCCGCTTTGGCCGAGCCGCCCGGCTACGGCGTGATTGCCTCGGAGCTTCTCTCGCTCGATCGCGTCGAGGCTGCCTTGCCGGAGCTCGCTGCGCAACAGCTCTCGGTCTCCCTGGAGTGGCCGACTGATGATCTCGACAATCCGCAGCGCTGGGCGCTGGTGCGGCACGCAGAGCAGCTGGGAATCACCATCATTCCCTGGCTGCTCCTACCGGAAGACCAGGGCTACTGGCCGTGTTCCAGCAATGCGGACCTCTTCGTGGCGAGCGCCCAGAGGTTGATGCAGCGCTGGGCAGAAGAGGGGCTCTCCCCCACCGCGCTCCTCGTGGACATGGAGATGCACATCGACCGCGAGCGAGATTTCTCGGCGCTCGTGCACGCCCTCGACAACAGCGGAGTCATCGAGTTCCTACGCGCGGGGATCGATCGCGAGCAGTTTCGGGACGCGACCGAGCAGTACCGGGAGCTCGCGATCAAGGCGCACACACTCGGCTGGAAGGTGCATCTCACGACCTGGTCTCAGGTGCTGGAGGACTATGGCGATGGCGACGATGACCTTCGTCAGGCTTTTGGCATTCCGGTCGACCACATTCCATGGGACGGCGTCTTCATCCAGGCATTCCGCACGGCGACCAATCCCCAGGCCAGCTCGTTTTATGTATACGACTACGCGCTGCGCGCGCGCTCGATCTTCGGAAGGCGCGCCGGCATCGTGCTCGGCGTTACGCAGCCCGGCATGATCTCCCGAACCGGCTATGCCTCGCCGGCCGACCTTCGCGCCGACGTCGACGCCGCCTACGCGGCTGGACTTCGCCGCGAGCAAATCGGCCTGATTAGCTTGCGAGGCATCCTCAATCGCCCACCGACAGCGGCCTGGTTCGTGCGACCCCACATCTTTCTCGTGCCACCTCTACCAGACGCCGCCACGGCCTTCATCCACACGGTGGCTGGCTTTTGGGATCTCCTGCTCTAGGGATCCGAATCCTCCGCTCGTGGCTCCAGGACAACATCCGGCGCGTGCAGTTCCCCCAGCACGCCAGGTTTCCGCACCGTGGTAGGGTGTCGAGCAGATCGTCATGACGGCGTTGCAAGCGTCGACAGGCGAGATGTCGGCTCGGAGGATCCAGACCTGAACCATAGGGCCGGTCTTCGGATCGGCGCTGCCATCCGCAGCGATCGCGACGAGTGGAGCACCGTCGAGAAGAGGGGGATCCGTCCAAAGAATTCCGGCTGCTTTGCGGCGTTGCATGCTTCTGCGCCTCTGCTGGTCTGCTTTACGTCGCCGTTGCTGCGCCCTTGCTGAGCTGACCAGCCTTTCTGAGAGCGGGCTCGAACGCGCGTCAAAGGCGCGGAGCGCTGGTGCCCGGAGCGAGTACGCCGCGGCCGGGCTCAGGTCGACCGTAAGGCCTCGCCGTTCCTCGTCTTGGCTCGCCTGTGCTGCACTCTCTACGGTTACCTACGGCAACCAATGGACGACGAGGAACAAGACCACCACCACTGGGAAGGGCTTCACTTGCTCTAGGCAGGACTCGTTCAGCGGGTCGGGCGCACATCGGTGCGCACCGACGTGCGCATTGATGAGCGCGGCTGGTCCGCCAGGACTTGAAGTGGGCTCCTAGCGTCGGCGCCACGAGGACACCCCACCTGCCCCGAAAAAAATGGGCTCTGCACCGCGTGGGAGGCGGTGCAAGTCGCCTCCTTGCACGATGATTTTACAGATCTTCAAGTCGCCTCGAACGTGACCGCCATCGGGCAACTCAAGAGCCGGTCTACCAGCTGAGCCAGGGACGAAGACGGCACGGGCCTCCAACTACGCGCAAGGATGGATCGTCACCGCGACGGTGGGTACGGGGCTTGCGAAGGGAGCGATCGATCCGACGGAACTGACTCGAGGAGAAAAACGTATGAACTATGTAAAAACGAGTGCCGCGTTGATTCTCAGCGCGCTGTATGGATTGGCAGGTTGCGGCGAGGATCCCAGTGAGGGACCGGACGAGTCCGTTGGGAGCGCAGCGGAGGCACTCACTACCAGTGCCGACCAAGGCGGAGGTCAGTTTCTCACGCCAAGCGGGCTGTGCCTGCAGGCGTCGAGTTCGCCGGTCGCGGAGGGCCCCGTCCTGGTCGGGTCGTGCTCGACCAATGCAGCAACGTTCGCGCTGGGAGTCAGCAGCCGCAACGAAATCGAAGATGGTTCTCAGGGCACCGTCAAGGTTGGAGGCCTGTGCCTCGAGGCGGACCTGAACGCGCGCACGGTTCGGCTTAGCCGGTGCAACAACTCGGTCGCGCAAGAATGGACTTGGGCATTCGACGGTTTGAGTCCAGCGACGCAGCATGGCTTGTGCGTCACGGGTCGCGATACATCGGGCAGCCAAGTTGCGCTGGCCGGGTGCGGCGAGAGCTCGCTCAACCAGGCGCTCGTGCCAGCGTTCTTTCCCATGATGTATGTAAGTTCGATTCCGGCCTCGAGCACCGTCCACGGTCCCCATCCAGCCTACAACCCACCCCACATCCCCCAGGCGGCGGTCTCGAACCCGCAATGCATGGACGTGTTCCTGGACCTCGAGACGGTGGCGAACTGGCCCATGGACAACTTCCAGTGCAACGCGACGAACGCACAGTGGCTCTCGTTCAACCGCAACCACGAGCTCCGCACGCCGGAAGGGACTTGTGTTGGTGCGACGAGCGGCTCCGCCAATGCAACCGTGGTGGTGCAGACGTGCAATGGTTCGGCGCTACAGAAGTGGGCATATCAGCGCACGGGGCTGATGGTGAACCTAGGCGTCGGGTTGTGGCTCCCAACATTCTGCATGGCAGTGAGTGGCGGTAGCAACGCCTCGACCGCTCCGCTCGTGCTGTCGAACTGCGCGTATTCGAACACGCCGCCGGGGCAAGTGTGGACCGCGAACCTCATCTGGCCCCAGGTGGAAAAGCTCACCTTCCAGTCCAAGTATTTCGATGTTTCAGAAGAGAACGGCCAGGCAACCTACACCGTCTACAGCAACGGCAACTTTGCCTATTCGGGTAACGTTCACGACGCCGGGTTCCTTTCGGACTTCTACGCGATGAGCGTGACCCCAACGAACCCGCCCGGGGGGGTGCATCGACCGCTGATCGTGGCAAGCGGTGAGGTCTTCGGCACGAGCGCGTTGATCGGGTCGCGCGACAGCGACTGGTCTGTGACTGGTTTCGACCCCGACGTCGCCTGGGCTTTCCCCGCGATGAAACGCGACGGCGTCACCTTCAACCTGCACATTGCGGGTGCCATCGGTACCGACATAGCCTGGATCACGCCAGAGGTCGTGGTCGCTGTCGTGACCGTTGCCGCCTGCGTCGCCAATGGCGTGACGGTTTCGGCCGTCAAACAAGACGACCCGACCTCGATAAACAACAGTTCATCGTCGAGCGCCGCGGTGAGCATCTCGTGCAACCTGTAGAAGTCCGCGAGCGGTCACGGGAGGCCAGCCGGTACGGCTAGTCCTCGCCAAGCCTGTCTCGCGGAAGGTGCGTGCCCTGCCCCCAAAAGAGGAAGGTTCTGCTCTGAGAGCAGGGAGCCGCGCGCTGGCAGATGTGAGGGTGCCTAAATCGCCGGTTCCGACAAGCGATGTTGGCTTTGCTGTGCCCTCCGCGCTCAGAACACCACGGTCCAGCCGGGGCGGGATGCCGCTTCCTTGGTGTAAGAAACACCGTCGACTTTGAGTCCGTCGGCATTGACGAGGGTGATCGTGCCGCCCTTGTTCGAGAGCACGACGGGCGCCTCGACTCGTAGGGTCTTGGCTTCGCCCCCTCCGAGCTTCCCGCGCAGCGGCATGACGCTCTCGGCCTTGTCGATCAACGCCCAGCCAGAGAGATCGATTTCGACCGGTGACGTGTTCAGAAGTGTGACGGTCTCTACCTCTGGCGTCTTGACGTCGTTGACGCGAGCTCCGACGATCCTAATCAGGCCATCGGGTCGGTCGACTGTGGGTGGGACATGCGGTCCGAGCGGTGGTTGAGGCGCGGTATCCGAGGGAGGCCCGGAGGTGTCGACTGAGAGGACGTTCCCGGTCTTATCGTTCGTGTGCCAGGACTGTGTCTGGAACTTCAGAAAGACCGCCACCCACTGCTTGGCCGACGGGAAGTAGAACAGCAGGCCGCCGTCCTGGAACACTCCATTGTCGCCTGCAAACTGCCCGGACGGGTTTCCCTGATTCATGTGGATGTCGTGGATCCCGTTGCCGGGAAGGAACCCGAAGACCTTGTCCTTCTTGTTCTCGGGGCCCCACTTCTCGCCGAACGCGTAGATCTCCGCCTCTTCGTCGGACATCGCACGCTGCACGAAATGGTCGAGCTTCTCGTTGAGATCGTTGTCCGGACCCGGGGCGGCCATCGGCAGTGGGATGAACGAGCGAGGGTCGGCAACGTTGCTGCGGATGTAGTCCAAAGCGAGCGGATTGGGCGAACCCGTGAGCTTGCGATAGCCGCGCTCGAGCTCCCGAAGGCCCTCGCTGATCGGATGCTCGAAGTGGGAAACGACGAGATACTCGACTTGGGAGCCGTCCTGCGACTGAACGTTGACCGCGATTCGATAGTCCGTGGTGTCGTCGACTACGTGGATTTGATAGTGCGGATTGCTTCCTGATGCGAGTGTTCGGTCGATGACCGAGCCCTTCAACACGCCGTAGTTTTTGAGTGGCACGCCGCATCTCCTTTCGCTTCTTGTCTGGCTGGATACTGCAGGCTGGCGTCCTCAGTGCAGGGTCGGATCGGAGCCAGTCTTCGAGACAGGAACTACCCGCCCAAGACAGGGGCTCGGACGGCTCCGTCGGGCACTGACACCGCCAAGGAATCACTAGTCTCTCGATGCGCACCTGAGGCGCAAGACAAATTTAGACGACACTCACATGACGCGAATTGCCGCGCGCCGCATGCGCGGCGAATTGTTCAAAGATTGAAAGGCATGTGCTCGCGCGTAGTAATTTCATGAGCGCCGCCGTATTGAGCAAGGTTGCTTGACCAGGCTTCGGCAACCACGTCGATCGATCGCGAGGAGTGACGCGTGAGTGACGCATCGATGATTGACAGGGGATCGGTCGCACCATATCTCAAGGGCAGCTTTCCCGCTTTCTTGGCTAGCGCTCACGGAGTCCTCCCATGACCACTGCGTTCGACGCCTGGCGCCGCGACGGCAAGACTTATCAGTATTGCGGGCACAACATCTTTTACCGCGATCAAGGCGAGGGTCCGGTCCTGCTCGCCATCCACGGCTTTCCCAGCGCTTCGTGGGACTTTCAGCCGATCTGGTCGGAGCTCACGGCGCGCTTTCGCGTGATTGCGGCCGACATGCTGGGCTACGGCTGGTCCGACAAGCCGCGCCCCTATCGGTACTCCGTGGTCGACCTGGCCTCGTTACATCGAGGACTACTCGCCGGGCTCGGCATCGAGCGCATCCACATTTTGGCGCACGATGTCGGAGTGTCCGTGGCCGCGGAGTTGCTCGCGCGTCAGCAGCGCAAGGAAGACTCCCTCACGATCGACTCTGTGTGCTTCTTGAATGGCGGCGTGTTTCCCGAAACTCATCGCCCCCTTCTGGTCCAACGCGCCATGGCGAGCCGCCTGGGCCCGCTGCTTGCGCCCTTGATGCGCAAACGCGACTACGCACGCGGCATGAACCGTGTGTTCGCGAAGCCGCTTTCGTCCGCGCTCATCGACGAACTGTGGTCGTTGCTGATGCATCAAGATGGGCGCCGCGTGTTGCCCAACTTGCTCGGCTACATCGCAGAGCGTCGCGTAAACCGCGAGCGCTGGGTACAGCCCATCATCCACCCACAAGTGCCTATCCGCTTGATCGACGGCACGTGCGATCCCGTCTCGGGCAAGACGTTGGTGGCACGCTTCCGCGAGCTCGTCACGAACGCTGACGTCGTGGAGCTCCCCCACGTGGGGCACTACCCCCATGTCGAAGATCCCGCCGCGGTGCTCCAAGCTCTGTTCGCATTCCACGATGGGCGCGTTGTCGCTCACTTGACGAAGTGATCGAACGGGTCGCAGCCCATCTTCCGATCCGTGTTGTAGAACGAATCATCGACCTCTTTGGTGGTGAGCTTGATATCGAGCCGCTTGGGGTCGCCGTGGGCCATGCTGAAGTAGACGACGTCCTTGTCGAGATCGCACTTGCCGTCACCGTCTTGATCGAGCCAAAAGGCGATCTTGGGGTTGTAGCCGCCGGCCGTCCTCGCCGTCACCGCGAGCGTGAAGGAGCCGCCCTTGACCTCGGTCTTGCCGAGCACGCTGCAGAAATCGTAGTCCAGGCCGAAGCTGACCCAGCCCCAGACCGTGGTTCCGTCGGCGGCGCTCAAGCCGCTTACCGTGAGCTTCACCGGATAGTCCTTCACCAGGATCTCATCCTCGCAGCTGCCCAGGGCCGTCTCCTCCGTCGCTGGAGTGGTGCTCGGATTGCCCGTCGAGGCGTCCTCGGCTTTGCCCGAATCCTCTTGCTGGGACGCATCCTCCAAGCCGCCATCCCGCACGAAGTTGCCAGCATCGCCTCCACAGCCGAGTGCTACGGCCAACATCAATCCAAGAAAAACCGAGCTCAATGCGTGAGCCAGGTTCGTTGGCCTTGCGAGCTTTGCGATCACTGTTCATCTCCCCAAACGTTCGTCGGCGCGCCAGCGGCGGGAGCCATCAAGACCAGCGATCATTATCCGTGGCTCCACCCCGAGACCACAGAATCTGGAACAATTAGCTACGCGCTAGCAGCTTGGCATCGATGGGTCGCTTTGGGGTGAGACGTCAAATAGTGAGAGCCAGCGTACGTCGCTGTGGGAATGACTGTCTTCTCGTCTTTGAATCGTCGTCGAACCCGCGCCACTGCCTGGATCTCGCTCATTACTCGACCGCGGCATTGGCTGCTGACCTGCCTGCTCTTCTCCAGCGCTGCCGCCTGTGGTCACCCTGAGGCCCCCCTCAAGACGTTCGAGGTGAAACCCGACCCGGATCCCGCTTCGCTCGGCTATCCGGCGAACGACGCCGGAACCTTCACGTTGCTGGGCGCGAACGGGCTTGAAATACGCATCGACCCCGAGCAGAAGACACCGGTCAACACGATGCGCGCTTGCCGCGGTTGGCTCCGAGAGTGTCGAAAGGCGAACCCCGGTCGGTTCGACCAGTGCGTCGCGGAAGCACCCGATTGCAAGAACGAGCGGCCTTGGGAACACGACGAGCAGTGCTGTCCACACGCCTGCGGCGTTCAGTACGAGGCACTGAGAAAGAAGGGGCAGCCTTACGACGAAGCCTGGCTCGCAGTCATCGAGCAGGGGGACTGTTTTCCCGGTTTTGTCGCCTACAGCGAAGGGAAGCAGCCATGAAGCGGTCGCTTGGAACGCTGACGCTATGCGTGGCACTCGCTCCCCTGTCGGCCCGCGCCTGGGACTCCTACTGCGACGACGCCACGGGCGCCTGTCCTTCGGGAATCGCCATGGCGTCCCAGCGCTGGAGAAGCGGAGAGCCCGCTGACACCGGGGAGTCCGACGAGCATCGGCGCCTGTTCGAGTGGGTGTTCGCGGACTCCGGGATTCCTCCGACCATGAACGACCTGGCCATCAACATCTACACGTCTCAAGACGATTGGTTCCTGCCGTCGCCGTTCAGTCGGGTCGAGACTTCCTTCGTGCACCAGCGCTCGGTGAGTGAGTTCTCCCAGTTGCCCGACTACGGCTACGCCCTGTCGGACTGGGCCTCGCAGTTCTCGACGTGCCCACCCGAGCCGGGGCGCGACCCGGCTCAGTGCCATGCCTTCGACAATCACATGGGCACCCTCAACTCGAATCACTTTCTGCCGCAAGCAGAGAACTTCTACCGTCACTATCATCAGCTAGCGCTGCAGAAGGCCGAGAGTTGCGCGCAGGTCAGCGACCAGCTCGGGACGCGGGCCAGCGAGTTCGGTGATTTTCTGCGCGAGTGTGATCGCGAGGCGCTGATCATCGAAGCGGTGGGGCAGCACTACTTGCAAGACGCCTGGAGCTCGGGCCACATGTGGGAACGCTGGGGCACGCCCGAGTTCTCGGAGCTGCCCGCGTTTCCCTCGGACAATGCCGATTCTCGACTGTTCAATGGTCTCACCGTCGCGTTGATAGCGGGTGCGATTCACGGATCTCAGGCCAAGTTGCACCTGCCGGACCCGCTGTGCTCCGAGGACGACCGCGTGGAGTTCGTGCAGAATGGGCAGCACTACCCTGCGGTTGGCGACCTCTACCGAAACGAGCTCCTGAGCGACGACAGCTTTGCCTACCAGCGTTCTCAGCTCTACACGTGTTCGCTCTCGGGCATGACCTCGGTGTATGCGGCGAGCAGTCACATCGACGCGCCCAACTACGCTGAAAGCGGGGGTTCACCGGGCGCGGAGTGCTTTGATCAGCGGGCTACCAACCGAGCGATGAGTGCGGGCTTCGGTGCGATCTCCAAGGTCACGGGCCTGATGACGCTCTATCTCCAGAGCCAACATGAGACGGTACCCGTCGATGACGTGGTGGCCGTGAAGCAGCGCCTGAACAGCGACCTGGAGAAGATCGCGGCGCGTCTGGAGATGGCGGAGGAGAAGGATGCCTATGGGACGCAGATGGCCACGGGGGGCTTGCGAACGCTGTTGAACGTCAAGCCCAACAGCGGCTATCCGGCGGCCAGTAGTTCTCCGCCAGCGAGCTACGTCGACCCCGAGTTGGCTTGGCCGGTCAATACGACGGGTCCGTCCACGGTGGTGGAGGAGTTGCCCTTTCTCTTCAACCTCGGTCACGCGGCCGAGTGGTGTGCGGAGCTGAGCAAGCAAGATCTCGAGGGCATGCGCGAGCGCTCGCGCAGCGCGGGAGCGGGAACCCCTGCGCACCGCTTGTGCGTGGATTTCGCGCGCCGCCACGTGCGCAGGCTCGCACCCGACGAGAAACCAGAGGCCGAAAAGTGTCCCGGGGAGGAAACCGAGCCGCAGGATCCGAAGGACAAGGAGGAAGACGAGAAAAAGAAGGAGAACGCGTTCTGTCGCGCACTGAATGAGGGCAGCGCCCTGCTCGAGGTCAAGCACGACGACGAATTCGCGACGAATGATGTGCTGGCTGACACCTGGTGCTTGTCGGAGGATGAGGAGAAAAAGGAAGACGGTCAGTCACCAGGCCGCGACTGCGACCACGGCAAGGGCCCCGGTGGAGGAGGGGGCACTGGCGGCGGAACCGGTGGCGATGGAGGAGGAACTGGTGGCAACGGAGGCAGCGGAGGAGGAACTGGCGGCAACGGTGGAGGAACTGGTGGCAACGGCGGAGGAACCGGTGGCAACGGTGGAGGAACTGATGGCGACGGCGGAGGCACGGGTGGCAACGGTGGAGGGACTGGTGGCAATGGCGGCGGAACCGGTGGGCCTGGAGGAGGAGGAGGAGGCACGGGTGGGCCTGGAGGAGGCACGGGTGGACCGGGAGGAGACCCCGGAATGCCCTACTGTCTCGATGACTGCGGCCTGGACCTTGCCGATCCTCACCTGCTCACCTACGACGGCCTGGCCTACGACTTCATGGACACTGGAGAGTTCGTGGCTTCGCTCTCGGATGACGACTCGCTCGAGATCCAGGTTCGGTATGCGGTGCCGGGACGGCATGGCTCGCGAACCGTGATGGGGACAGCACTGGGCTTCCGCGTGGAGGGCCATCGTGTGTCGCTCTACGCTCCGTATCCGAACCTCGTGTACATCGACGGACAGCGCTTCGAGTTCGACGAGTCTCACGTGGAGAAGTTGAGTGGCACCGCGGGCGCGAGCGTGGAACTCGACGTCAAGGAGAGCACCTGGACCGTGCGCTGGTCGGATGGCTCGTTCGTCTCGACCGATCGCAATCCGGTGGGCCATCACGCCATGATGAAGCTCTCCGAGGTGCACAGGGGTGCCGTGCGCGGTCTGCTCGGAAACTTCGACGGCGATCCGATGAACGACGTATTGGCAGAGGATGGGCAGCCCGTGGACACCTCGTCCACCGATCAGCCCGGCGTCTACGCTGTGCCGCTCGAGGTGCTCAACGCTGGCACGCGCGCCAACTATCGGGTACCGGAAGGACGCTCGCTGTTCGACCTGCCGGACGTCTTCTTCCCCGCTCCCATGCCGACCACTGCGCCGCCCACCCCCGAGCAGGAGAAGGCCGCCGCTGCGACGTGTGCCGAGGCGGGCCTTGTCGCCGGCTACTGGTACGACGCCTGTGTCTACGACCTGGCTCGGATGGGAGACATGACCGACCGCAAGGAGTGGGCTCGCTCGTTCCTTGGAGCTCCCACGCCGGAGGCTTCGCTGGTCATCCTCAATGATCGCGACGGCGACGGACTCGATGCCGCCGCCGAACTCTTGCTCCTCACCGATCCCGAGCGCGCCGACACCGATGGCGATGGCATCTCCGATGGTCTCGAAGTCGCAGCCGAGACGGACCCAAACGATGAACATGATGAACCCGCTCGCAACGGCGACTCCATCGTGGACATCGTTCCGGGGCAGACGTTCACCACGCACCTGCCCATCCCCACGTCGATCGAGAAATCCGACGTGTACATTCTGATGGACGTCACCGGATCCATGGGCGGCAGTCTCAGCTCCATCCGGAGCGCCTTCAGTGGTCCGAGTGGCATCCTCGAGCGCGTGAGATCCGAGATGCCCAATGCGATGTTCGGCATCGGGCAGTTCTCCGACTACAACGAGTCCGTGCCAGCCTACAAGCACTTGCAAGACATCACGCCGGATGCGAGTGCGGTGCAGACCGCGCTGGATGGCTTGCATGCTGGAGGGGGTGGCGACAATCCAGAAGCGTTGATCCCAGCGCTTTGGTCCATGGCATCAGGCAAGGGCCTAGGAGCGGGTTCCTCGTGGGAGCTGGCACGGGGCGAGAAGGGCAGTCCCTTCGCGCCGTGTCCCGCCACGAAATGGGGCTTCCCCTGCTTCCGGGAAGCTGCGTTGCCGATCGTCGTCGCGGTGACCGACGTCCAGCAGCACAACGGCCCTGGTGGGAAGGACGCCTACTCCTTCGCTGCGCCCTCCTACGACCAAGCCGTCGACGAGCTCATCGCACGCGGCACCAAGGTGGTTGGGGTCGTGACGACCAGTGCAGCGCTGCAAACGCTCGAACCCCTCGCCAGTGACACGGGCGCCGTCGACGCGGCGGGACATCCGCTGGTCACGCGTGTATCGTCGAGCGTCAACGTGGGAGCGCAGGTCGCAAGTCAGGTCATCTCCGTCGCCCGTGCGCCCCACGACCTGACCTTGCTCGTGGACGACGAAGCGAGCGATCCGAACCAGCCGGCAGCGTGGCTCAAGGAACTCAGCCCCCTGCCGGAAGGGGATGCGGAGTTGCGTTGCCAGGCTCACAGCAGCCTGCTCGATGCCAATAGCGATGGCCAGGTCGATACGTTCTCGCAAGTCGTGGCGGGCGATCCGGTCTGCTATTCGGCGATGTTCGTGATCGGGGACCTACCGAGAAGTCGTCGACCGACCGCGTTCTTGCTCAACCTCCGCGTCTACGCCGATGGCTCGGAGGTCGCGACCCGTCGCCTGTGGCTGATGGTCCCTGCCGCGCCCAACGCCCCGGAGCGCGCCGCCACGGACAGCCTGAGTACCGCCAATCGCTGGCTCGACACCGACGGCGACACCATCTCCGACGCAGACGAAGGCGGCATGTTGTCGGAGGACAGCTACGGGGTCGACACGGACGGAGACGGAAACCCCGACTTCCTGGACCCGGACTCCGACAACGATGGCCTCACCGATGCCCAGGAAGCCGGCGACGCCCTGCTCGAGACCGCGCCTTTTGACACGGATAAGGACGGCACTGCTGACTTTCGGGCGGCCAGTTGAGGGGTTGAGTGCACCTCGACGGTGATGCCTCCTCGCTCCAACGAGGAACGCTGCGCGCCAACATCCTGGTGTTGATGATGGACGTGAAGGGCGACCTGCCGAACCTCGCCCCGCGCTGGTTTCTGGTGCGAAACGCGCGCGCAAAGGAGGGCATGCGGCTGTTGCAGCCGCGCTGGGCGATTTCGTACCTGCGCGACCCCACGACCGGCGCCGAAATCCGTCGAGCGCGCGGCAAACACGCCGGCCAGGCGGAAGCTGCCGAGTAGCCCGCGCGTACCAGAAGCTGAACCGCCGCAAAAGGGAGCGCACGAATGCCGATCCGAGTCCTGCGACCAACCATGCGCGGCGACGACATCACCCGCTGGCAAGCCTTCCTCCGTGGCCAAGACGTGTATCACGGGGAGATCGACGGCCAGTTCGGGCCAGAGACGCTCGAGGCCACCAAGCGCTGGCAACGCCGGGAAGGCCTCCTCGACGACGGCATCGTGGGCGTCAAGACGCTCGGACGAGCCCAGCAGCTCGGCTTCAACCCGGGTGTAGAAGACGACGATGCGAGCGAGCACAGCATCGCGTGGCCGCCGGCCCCCGCGTTCCCGCCGCTCGATGGTGAAGGGCGCAAGCGCATGTTCGGCGAGTTTCAGTTCGTGCCGGCGCCCGTTGCGGAGAGCAAGGAAGCAATCCGCATCCTGGGCTCATGGGTCCAGGACAACATTCAACGGGTGGAGATTCCGCAGCTCGCCAGGTTCCCGAACTCGCACGGAGGCTCGATCCAGCTGCATCGGTTGGCGGTCGAACCATTCAGGCAGTTCTTCGATGCAGTGCACAGGGCGGGCCTGTTGAGCAAGGTGCTGAGCTTCAATGGAAGCTGGGTACCGCGGTTCATTCGAGGGTCGACGACAGAGCTATCGAATCATGCGTACGGGACAGCGATCGATCTCAATCTGGCGTGGAACAAGCTCGGGCATGTGCCGCCGTTGAAGGGCGAAGAAGGATCGCTAAGAGAGCTTGTGCCGATTGCGAATGAGTTTGGGATCTACTGGGGTGGGCACTTTCGAGGGCGGGTGGATGGGATGCATTTTGAGCTGGCGCGGGTGTAGGGTGCACCAAGGGTGGAATGCACGTGCCATCGGTGAGCCCGGGGGCGGCTAAAAGGTAGCCGCTAGCGCGCAAACGGCCTCGCATGTGGTGTCTGCGTGACCGCAGTCGGCGAGCACCACTCCGGAGGCGCATTCACAGAAGCCTGACCGCCAAGCCTCGACCAAAGAGCCACAGCTCAGGTCGTTCTGAGGCTCTCTTGGGCCAGCCCCTGAGCATTGGCCCGTTTGCCGCCAGGCCACGCAGCAACCGACGTCGTTCGCAACACAGCTGCCCTTGGGATTCATCGGGCAGGCCAGGAGGCGAGTTCCAGCCGGGCACTGGCAGTATCCCTCGGTGCAGGTCTGCTGATCGACCTGGCTGCAATCCGCGCAGGTCGTCCCGGCACGCCCGCACGCCGTGAGGCTCAGTCCGTCGAGCTGACACTGACCGTTCGCGTCGCAGCAGCCGTCGCAGGTCCCCGGACCGCAGGGCTTGCAGAGTCCGTCGTGCTTGTCGCAGAGAAGTCCTTGGCTGGCGCAGTCGGAGCACTCCTCTCCGCTTCCGCAGGCGCTTACCTCGGTGCCAGCGTGCCACGAGCCACCCGCACAACAGCCGCCCGAACTCGCATCGCACTCGCACTCGCGTTGGTCATTGCACCAGCCGTGGTCGGCTGTGCAATCCTCGCAGGTTACGACGCCTCCTCCGCCGCAGTTGTCATTGGTATTGCCCGGCAAACAGACGCCGCCGTTGAGGCATCCGTTGCATTCACAGCTGCCGGCCACGCACTTGAGCAGCGGAGAGGCGCACAACCCCAGGCAGCAGCTGTCCCCTACTGCGTGGCCGCCGCCGAGGATCGGATCATTGCAGAACTTGGCGACGGCAGCCGCGCCGCCCGCGATCGCGGTGCTCCCGAGGTCCGAGAGGACGTCCCCCACCGCACTGATGGCCATGCCGGCCGGCGTGCCCCAGAAGCTCCAACTGAAGTGGCTGACGTTGGCCGAGAGGCGCTCGGTTGTCAGCGGCAACAGCGGCTCGAAGCCGGTACTCGGATCACCAGCAGACCAGAAGATCGTGCCCGACATACCGGCCGGCAGAGCCGGCAACGCTGAGTACGTCACAGTGGCAGGCACCGCGAACTGGAGCCCGGCCGGCTCAAACTCGAAGACGTCGCCGTAGATACTAAAGGCCTGTTGGATGCCCGCAGGAAGATCGGTTGCCGCATGGCGGGTGACCGTGATGGATGTCTCGGCGGCCAGAGATCCGGACGGCACATCGAGGCGGATTCCGGAGAGCTCTACGCTGCCTCCGGCCGGGCCAACCATGACCGACGCACTCGTACTCGCCGGCGAGTAGACTGGATCGGGCTCCCCAACTGGCTTGCCATCGTGGTTGGCGGCAGAACATCCAATCAAGGCGCCGCAGCAGGCCCATGCTGCGAGAGATCGCAGCAAACCCGCGCCGCGCGTGTGGAGCGTCAGCATAGTAATCTCTTTGGTCGCGTGGATTTCACTACGCTGACATCTCGCGCGATTTCGCGAGACGTCAACGACGGTCTCTTACGCTCCGCGATTGCGTCGAGCAAGCATGATGACGCGCAAGTAAGTCTGCTACCCGATCGGGTAGGAAGATCGACACAACGATCGCTTCGCTTCGCCAGTCGTCGGCAGCCAAGAGCCAGAGCGTGTAGAGCGATTTCAGCCCCCAAACCTCACGCTCCGTGGAGAGCTGATGAAGAACCGGAAGGAGCCTCAGCATCTGGTCGCCTCATAGCGGCAGATACTTCGTCTTCCGAGGCCGCGCACTCACCGTGGAACTCCTTGAGGCCGCGACCACCACGCGCCGCGCACCATCCGCCTCCGCGTCTCCGCCCGCAGAGGCCCGGGCCTCTTCGCACCACAGTCCGAGCGCGTACCCAAGTACGCGCGTGCTCGGTATTCCTTCATCATCTCGAAGTCCCGCGGGCTCGCGCAATCCACAGCGCGTGAGGACAGCGTTGGTGCGCGACGGATAGTCAATCCTTCGCTACCATTTGATCGCCGTCCAAGCGCCGCTTCCGCTCCCACGCACGATTCGCGCGCTCGACGTTCGCCCGACCGGCAACGCGGGGAGCTAACACCCGCCATGGCGAGCTGAGCGGATGAGGCTGCGGCGGCGATTTTGATTGGGCCGTCGTTTCAGCACTAGGTAAACGGGCGTCCGTTCGTACGGAGATCGCAAAAGCTCTGTTTGGAACTCGCAGTCTTCTCCGACCTCACCCGGCAAATAGGCGGTCTAACAGCCGCGGCCCTCTTTCTAGTCGAGATGTCGGGCTTGCGCCGGTGCGTGGCAAACCCGCCGAGGTGCCTGCCGGTACATCCGCCGACAGCGAGAGCCCCTCCCGGGCCAACGATTCCATCCCGTGCTTCGTCTCGATCTTGTAGTCGCGCGCCGCACGTTTACGGGGAGAGCTGTCTGCTGTCCGTCGCTCGGCGCGAGGCGCTACTCAAAAAGACCCGGCGTAGCGCCAAGTCCCTCTCAGATTCCAAACCGGTACGGGAGGCCCCGCAATGCCAGAGTAGCTAGTCAATTCTTCGTCAACGCCCGAACTCGGACACCGCGTTCGATTCCTGACCTTGCCAGGTGGTCTGTTGAGCATGACTATCCCATGACATGAACCCAGGAGGCTGCCTCCGAGCGTCAACCACGTCCGCGCGATCGGACCCAGCGCTCGAACGCCAGCCCTCTTTCGGGTTCTATGCGTGCAGCGTAGTTGGCGTAGCGTTTTCAATAGAGAGGCGACATGGCGGAGTTCATTTCCAAGCTAATTGAGCTCACTACCGACAACTTCAAGGCCCACGTGGGCGAACGAGCGCTGTTCGTGCTGTCGTGCCTGGTCTCGTTGGGTTGCGCCGCCTGGATCGGATTCGCGACGCCCCGCGAAAGGCGCTCAGAGGTTTGGCGCGCCTGGGTGGGCTTTTGGATAGGCACCGGGCTTTACTATCTGCTCGAGTTGGTACTCGGCCTGGGAAGAACCCCTGCTTGGTGGATCTCGCAGCTCGCGCTGGACATGGCCAGCCTGTCGCTCTTCGTGGGGTTGCTCTACCGCACGGATCCCCCGCGCACCTCGGAGACATGGCTTACCGTCGCCGTCGTGGCGCTAATGGTCGTCCGCTGGATCGACATCGCGCTTGTGCACAACGCTTTGCCCTACGCCTTTTTTCACCAGGCGGTCGATGTCGTACTGTTAGCTGCATGGGCCTGGAAAGGGAGCAGCAGCGACGAGGCCCGCTGGCGATTCGCCGGCTATGCACTCCTGCAAGTACCGGTGCCGGCCCTGACCGCATGGTTGTTCGGCAGTGTCGAGGAGGCGCAGGCAAATCTGTTCAACCTAGTCGTGCAGTGCCTGGTGGCCAAGCCGCTGCTTTTGGCGGCGGCGCTAAAGATCGTGACGGCTTGATCCATGTCGCGCTACAGAGATTCCGCTTACCTGCGACAAGTGGCCGAAAAAGTGCTCCGGGATCCGACCCCCGCGGACGGTCTTTTGCCACTTCCTGACCATAGGATTGAAGACGCCATCGCGGAGGTTACTGCCGCCGAAGAAGCGATCTGGGGCTCGGTGGAGCACGAGTATCAGTACCTCCATGATCTGGAAGCCAGGGAGCGGGAAATCTGGGATCGGCTTGTCCACGCAAATCGATCCCCAACCGCGGCACTCGCGATCACTCGACGACTCGTCTGGTTCGCAGCGTTTCCAACGATCGTAGGCGGCCTGGTCTGGTTCGTTCGGGATGGCGTCCGCAGTGGGTGGCGCGTCTCCATGGGCGAAGTCGTCAAGGGGGCCTCGGACCAACTCTTCGTCGTACCCGCGTTAGTTTGCGTTGGTCTTACGGCGCTGTACTTGTTGTTGGGACGGCACCAGCAGTTCGAGCGCGCCCGGCGCGAAAGCGCGATGCGCGTGCTTGCGGGCCCCGTCGAGGAGCTCACCCGTCAGGCCCGGCGGCACGCAGAAACCGCGCTGCGCGGCTCCGTGGTCCGCGCGGGCAATCGCTTCTCGGCCAGCAGGGCAGCCGCAGTTTTTCAAACCTCCTTGCAAGTCGGCAAGACGGCCGGACTCGACGCTGCGTTCGACCCCAGATTCGACGTGACCACGACGGCGCGTGATCGCCTGCGATTTCTACTCTCGAGGATGGGTGGCGGAAGCATTGGCATTGCAGGCCCTCGCGGAGCCGGGAAGTCAGCCCTGATCGCGTCGATCTGCCAGGACTCGCTGACTCACCTCGACGGTCAACCGACATTGACCGTAACTACGTCGGCACCGGTCGAGTACCAACCGCGAGAGTTCCTACTGCACCTGTTTGCAACCCTCTGTCACCGGATCCTCGAGCGCGCCAATCCCAACCACGAGCGGCTCGATTGGCGACGTAGGAAGTCGGAACTGGAAGAACGCGTCGCCCCTAGAACCACGCGCGCTCTGATGCGGGTTGGCACAATGGCGGTCTACCTCGGCATCGTCATGGCAACGGGCGCTTACTGGCTAGCGAGGTCCAACGTCAACGATGCTTTTGCTGCGCGCGCAGAGGCAGAGCGGGAGCGTGAGGCGAGGACGGAGGTCGAACGCGTAGGCGGGCAGGCGAACGTCAAGCCCGCCCTGGCAGAGGATCCTCGCAGTGCGAGATCCGAGGCGGTGAAGATCCCTACCCTCTCGCAGGAGCTTGGGCTGACGCCCTCGGTGCTTGCGAAGGGGAGTGCTTCCTTCTTAGCGCTCGGCGCGCTGCTGCTCCTTTTCGTCTCGGTCCGACGAGACTTGCCTCGCGTCTTCGGAGGCGGAGCGGATGAACGTAGTCGAGCGCCATGGGATGACTTGGAGGAAGAAGGATTGCAGAGGCAGGCTGCCGCGTGGCTAACCGAAATCAAGTTTCAGCAGAGCTATACATCAGGCTGGTCTGGAGCAATGAAGTTCCCGATCGGTCTCGAAGGCTCCCTCAATCGAGCCCGCGCGCTGGCCCAGCAGCAGCTCACTCTACCCGAGATCGTCGATGGCTTCGTGCGGCTTTTGAGGCGTGCGGCCACCGAGTACCGCGTTGTGATTGGCATCGACGAGCTCGACAAACTTGAGCAGGACGAGAAGGCGCAGCGCTTCTTAAACGAGATTAAGGCTGTGTTCGGCCCACCGCGGGTGTTCTATTTGATCTCTGTCTCGGAGAATGCGATGAGCAATTTCGAGCGGCGCGGTCTTCCATTCCGGGACGCCTTCGACAGCGCCTTCGACGAAGTGATCGCCGTCGGCTACATGGATTTTCAGACTGCGAGACGCGTGCTCAATGAGCGCGTCCCCGGAATCCCGGTGCAGTTTCAACGTCTTCTCTTCTGCTTCTCCGGCGGCCTGCCTCGCGAACTGATACGCGTCTGCCGCGATCTGGTGGAACAGGCAACCCTCTACCCCCAGCGAACTGATCTCGAGAGCATGACCCTGGCCATGGTACGGCTCGACCTCGAAACAAAACTGAAAGCGCTCATGGTCGCGGTCGAGAGGGAGGACGCCGAGCGCCACGCGGGTGCCCTCATGGGAGCCTTACACAGGCTGGAGGCCTCGCCAAAGATCGATCGGGATACGCTCGAGACAGTGAGCCAGATCATGCTCGCCACAGAACGCGCCATCTCCGGAGGGCCCTTGGAGGTGCCAAGCATGTTGGCTCTTCAGGAGAAACTCGACCGACTTTACGTACTCCAGCAAGAGCTCGGTAGCTATCTCTGGTTTCTGGCCTCTCTGCTCGCCGAGTTTCCCAATACGCTCGACGAAGCTGCTCTGAGCGCAAGGGAACCTGGGCACGAGCTGTTGGTCTCCGTTCGCCGCTCGCTAGCCGGAAACACGAACTTGGCAAAGAGCCAACTCGAAGAGCTCCAGGCGACCTCTCCCGCACGCGGCGCCAGGCTCCTCAAAGTGCCGGCTCCTAACCGCACCCCTGACATTCGGCGCAGCGCCGTCCCCGGACTTCGGCACGTCGGCGCAAGGTCGAGCGGCATGTATCCACGCAGCCCTGGGGGAAGGTCTTCCAAGCTGCTCGTGCGCCGTCCCCGGCGTGCGAGCACGTATGGTCGCTAGCGAATACGGTCGTTGAAGGGACCTAGTCGAGCACGCTGATGGTGTAGGTCTTGTTGGACCCCGAGCTCCAACTGAGAATCCGTCCAGCCCCAGGAACTTCCGCTGCTCCAGTACTCGTGCAGGTGACTATCCGAGGCAATGTAGAAGATGTGGCTGTTGCCGGGGGCATCCTGATAGCCGGCAATCGGCCGCCCTGCTGTGCTCCCCAAATCGTTTGGATGCCGTTCGATGTAACGGAGCTCGAGAAATTTCCCGCTCGGGATTTGTGCGGGGGTAAGCGGCGGCTGGACCGCCGTGGATAAGGAGTGCGACATCCATTGCCCGTGGTCCGGGTATAGCTCGTGAAAAGCTCCTTCGAAACCGTTGTAGTAAACGTGTTGCGCCGTGCCGTCCCAGCCGCCCGACACACCATCGTCGCCGACCCCTATCGTCACACTTGGGCCGGATGCTCTTCCTGCGCCCAGTGCTCCACAATCCCTTTCGTCGATTGTGAGTTGTCAGACTCGATCCGGTGCGTTCAACGATCCGACCGCTCCACGACGACCTCGCTGACCTGGAGCACCGGGGCGATGTCGGTGTAGTTGACAATGTCGCCGCGGATCTCGGCGCCGTGCTCCTGCATGGCGGCCTGGAAGCCTTCGGCCGACTCACAGATGAACGCGCACATCGCCACGAAGGCGGGCGGTGCATCGGGCACTCTGCCGGCCAGGCCTCTTTCGACGGTGTAGTAGGCGCAGGCAGTACCCAGCCTGGCCTTCACCATCGGCATGTGCCGGTCGCGGTAGTAGGCGTGGTCGAAGCGCGCGCCTTCGGTGTACGGGTACATCACGTTGATTTTGACCATGCGCGTCTCCTCGCCACCATTGGCGTCGTCGCCCGGGAATTGGCGATCGCAGGTGGCTCAGCTCGAGAACCTACGGTGATGTAGCGCCAGTCGGCCAATTGCGCTCGACTAGAAACCACGCGCGGCAGCGCTGTACGCTTGATAGCGCTGGCCGGGGGCGCGCAGACTCAACGTCTCAAAGCCCTCGCATAGCGGCACAAGCTCAGTGAGCACGGCAACGATTGGCAGTCACCCCAGCTCGAGCGACCGTGGCACCGCAGATGGCGGCAGATGGCGGGAATGCACCACGCTTGCTCCCTGCGTCGGGCTACCTCTAGAGTGATTCTGCATGAGATCGGCTGGCCGCGTGGTTCTCTTGCTGACGTGGTTGGCTGGTTCGCTGGCTGGCTGCGACGCCCTGGACTTGTCACTCCCACAGTGGATGCAGACGAGGAAGGAGAGAGATCGGGCAAAGTGGGAGGCCTTCTGCGAGCCGGTTCGCGACTGCGTGCGGTCCGCAATTCCTGAGCGATTCGACCCCGCACGCCACCAGGCAAACGTCATGGCCGCGAATGGGTGCCTGAGGGGCGGTGGCATCGATTTGAGTCCGGCTTGCCTGCCAGTTGACACCGGCGTCCACGCGGGGACTGGACGTCCTGTGCGCGCGGGCGTGGACGCGAATTACGACTGCGTCGCACCCACGACCTACATGGTTACCGTGAGGTTCACGAGCGTGGACGAAGCAGAGTGCCGGTGTCTTGGTCGCCGCCACGGGCACTTCGTGCAGGGAGACTTCTTCTACCAGCACTGCGAAGTGGTCGATACGGAACGTGTGCGCCGAGATCCAGTGCACGACTTCTTGCTCGATAGCCTAGACATCCCGGCGTTCGGGATAGGTCCACTCCACCAAATCAGAAAGGGGCGGGTCCTTCTGCGAGTTCTCCCCGACTTGCTGCCGCAGGCACTCGGCTCGCCCACCAGCTTCGCTCTCAGGTCGCTCAGCATGGTGGACAGCCGGGTGGGATCACGGGACGAACCGCCCTTGCTGGAGGTGACGTATCGCGTCATGCCCGCGATGGATCTCGAACGCTTGGTCACGCTGGTCTCCCACGACGACTCACCCGGCCTGCTCGCGTTCCCCGCTACGGATGATCGCAATCCATCGATCCGGCTCGCCTGGAATGGAGGCACGGGAGATCGCCAGACGTACATCCCGGAGGACTCGCGCGTCGCGCGCACGGTCCACGACGAGCTGCAGCGCTCGCCCAGCCTCTCGTCTTGCACCGCTGGCGCCCGGCTGCCTTATGGAGGGGCCGCATGTGTCCCCGGTATCCGCGACGCCCCGTACCTGGCTTGGCGCCGCGGCAACATGGAGATCAGGGCGGTCACACGCGTGGTAGCAGACGCGCTCTGTGAAGGGCTGGCTCAGGTGTTGAGCACCAGGCCCGGTCTCCTCAAAGCTCCGGTCGACCTACCGCGTTCCGAGCCGCGACGTAGCGGGCCCAAGAAGAAGTCAGAAGCCAAGCCGAAGTTGGATGATCCGCTCATTGGCTTGTAGGGACCCGACAACTCGTTGAGTACAGAAAAGTGCGGGCTCAGTCCTAACAACGCCAGTGGTCCTGTCTCTATCCACTCGCGGCGCCACCTGGCTTCGCCGGTTTTGGAGCGTCATGGCACAAGGCATTCGAGCACCTCAGGAACGAGAATCGCTCGGGAACGGCAACCTCGGGGATGAAGGCTGCGCCAGCGCATATCCGCTCTTGGTCCCTTCGCGCGTCGTGAGCGGACGTTCCCTGAGCCTCGCCGCGCTAGCCATCCTATGGAGCGCCTGTGGTGGCGACTCCCCGTCCTCCCCTGGCGTAATGCAGCCTGACCGGGACGCCAACACACCGGATGCTAGCCCGGAGCACGACGCCGGCCCGGGCGCGCCTTTACTACCCAGGGAGCTACAAGGCTTGGACCTCTCCGATCCCGCGCCGACCCAGCCCGACCTGAACGGCCTGGTGCCGATCGCAGGCTTGCGCCTCGCGGCCGACGTCGTCGACGCGGACACCGGGGCCAAGCAGCTGAGCGTGATCGATTTCACCACTGGGATGGTCCACGCGGCCGCCAAAGCCAATCGCGACAAGGTCGCGCTAGCACCGGGCGCAGCCGGATACCTGTACGCCGACGTGCAGGGCGAGGTAACGAACAACTTGCTGTTCACACGCCTTGTTCCGGGCGGGTTCATCCCGGAAAAGACCATCAGCGGGTATGCGGACAAGCCGGGCATCTTCAGCTTCCTGGCCAGCAGCGGAGACAGCCGCTTCAACGTCTACGCATTTGGCGGGTCGAATCGACACGACCTTGACTCGCAGGAGATCATTGACTTGGCGACTGGCAGCCGCTTTGGCTCCCTACCTGTCAACGAGGACGGCAGCACCTTCAGCAGTTTCGCACCGCAGGGCCACTACTTTCGCACCAATTTCGGCCATAGCAGCAGCGGAAGTGCCACCAACGATATCCGCTGGGGCAAGCTGACCAAGGACGGTACTTCGCCGCTCGTCGCTCTTGGACAAGACGCGAGCTTCGCCCAGTTTAGCGACGACGGCACGCATCTCTACTATGCCAAACCAGGCACCGCTGGACAGGGCTTGGTTCTCTACGTGGCGCAGCTACCCTACGTGGGCACTCCACTGCAGCTGGATCGACCGCTTGCCACGTTCGCCTGGATGGTGCGCGCAGGTGCTGGCGGTTCGAATCTGTTCGCGCAGCTAACCGTGGCTGAAAAGCCTGGGTGGTACCGAATCACCCCCGAAGGGAAGACCGAGCACTTGCTCGATGTCAACTACGACAGCGAGGACTTTGCCGAGAACGATTCGTTGCGCGCAATCTCATCAAACGCCGGCGCGGCCGTACGCATCGAAATCCAAGACCTCAAAACCATGAGCAGACAGACGCTCACTACCCGTGCCAAGACCAACGCCACGGTGACCGACCACCACGCCTACTACTACGAGGGCACGGACCTGCACGTGGTGGGCCTCGACGCGACTGGCGTTCAGAACGTCGTGGTTAACGAGGCAGGTGAGACCGTCGATTGCCCCGTATTCCTCCGCAACAGTTTGGTGTATCGCGTCAAGGAAACTCAGGCGCTCGTGTTCATCAGCCTCGAAGGCCCCACGGCGACGCGGATCGGCACGCTACCTCTGCCGCTGGAAATCATGGATCGCAGCTGCCTGCGTCCGCACGTCTCCAAGGACAAGTATTTCTTCAGTGAGTACAGCAGCTACACCCATGTTCGGAAGTTTTGGGTCATCGACTTCGATGGCAAGACGCTCGGAACTGCAAGTGCGACGGCATATGGGACCGCGCCCGGCACGAACCTCGTATTCTCGTCCATGATCTTCGATGGTTGAGCGGCGGACTACGTCCATTCCCATCTGCGAAGCGGCTCAAGCATATCTCTCCCCGCTCGAACTCAGTACTGCGCCAACCCGCCATCGACGAACAACTCGGCGCCATGGACGAAGCTGCTCTCATCCGATGCCAAGAACAGGGCGGCGCTGGCGATCTCCTCCGGCTTGGCCAGACGTCCGAGTGGCGTGCTTTCGACCAACGCTTGGCTGAACGCCTTGAAGCTTTGCTCATCTGCAAGCCCCTGCAGGCCGGGGGTGAGAGTGCCTCCTGGCGCGAGCACGTTGACGCGGATATTGCGACCCTTGAGTTCGATGATCCAGCTGCGCACTAGATTGCGGATGGCGGCCTTTGTCGCGCTGTAAACACTGAAAGCAGCGGAGCCTTTCACACCGGCCGTGGAGCCCAATACGATGATCGAGCCCCCATCGCGCATCAAGGGCAGAGCCTTTTGCACGGTGAACAGAGTTCCCTTCACGTTCACGTCGAAGGTCTTCCGGTAGTGTTCTTCGGTAATCGCGCTCAGGGGCGCGAGCTCCCCAACACCTGCATTGGCCACCAAGACGTCGATGTGATCGCTGCGTCTCTTCACCTCGTCGAACAGCCGATCCAGGTCTTCGTTCTTCGCGACGTCGCCCAGCACCCCACTCACACGCGGACCCATGGCACGAGCTGCCGCATCGAGCTCGGCCCTACGACGCCCGCTAATCGTCACGTCCGCACCTTCCGATGCGAAGCGTTGCGCGATTGCGAGGCCGATACCGCTGTTGCCACCCGTGACCACTGCCACCTTGCCCTTGAGCCGATTCATGACCACTTCCCTCCATTGATTCGCCTGCGCACCTGGAGCGCACCGACGCAAGCCAGCAAGTAGACCCCGGACAACGTGGCGGTTGGGGAGGATCTCGCGAGCTGATGGGTGCCCCCTGCCAAGAAGTTTTTCAGCTGTATCCGAGAGCGTCCTTGCCGCGGGCGCCTAGTGTGCACTTTCCTGCCCGCAGCAACCGCTCAATGGAGGCTCACATGGGCACAGTAACGACTAAGGACAGCGTCAACATCTTCTACAAGGATTGGGGCAAGGGACAGCCGATCTTGTTTAGCCACGGATGGCCGCTCACTGCGGACGCCTGGGATGAGCAGCTCATGTTTTTTGCAGATCAGGGCTACCGCGTCATCGCCCATGATCGACGCGGGCATGGGCGCTCGAGCCAGCCATGGCCGGGCAACAACCTCGACACCTACGCCGACGACCTCTCCACGCTGATCGAGAAGCTGGAGCTCAAGGATTTGATCATGGTCGGACACTCGACCGGCGGCGGCGAAGTAACCCGCTATCTCGGCCGCCATGGCACCGGACGTGTCAGCAAAGTCGTACTCGTGGGCGCCATCCCCCCGCTCATGTTGAAGACGCCGGCCAACCCCGAAGGACTTCCGATCGCGGTCTTCGACGGCCTTCGCGACAGCGTCGCGAAGCAACGCTCGGGCTTCTATCGCGACCTCGCACAGCCCTTCTTCGGCTTCAACCGGCCCGATGCCAAGGCCATCCCAGGCATCACCGAACAGTTCTGGCTTCAAAGCATGACCGTAGGCATCAAAGCGGCCTACGACTGCATCAAGGCGTTTTCGGAGACCGACCTCACGGAGGACCTGAAGAAGATCGACAAACCCACGCTATTCATCCATGGAGACGACGATCAGATCGTCCCGTTCGTAGCAGCCGCCAAGATCGCCTCGAAGATCGTAAGAAACGCGCAGCTCAAGGTGTACCCCGGAGCCCCGCACGGCCTGATGGTCACGCACCGCGACCAGTTCAACAAAGACGTCCTCCAGTTCATACGCGGGTGAATGCGCTCGTACCAAGATCGGCGTCGTGAAGCTTCGGCTGCGCAATATCTCGAGCCGCGAGGCCGGCCAGGTCTACCTGCTCTCCTCGCGCTCGTGCGCGGGCTATTGCACATGTTCGCGGTTTGCTTGAGCGCGTGAGCCCAGTTACGGTCTCTTCCGTCCTCGTCAACACCATGCTCTTGGAGGCGCTGGATAGTACTCATTACCAGCGCGCCATACATTTAGCTCGGTCACGGACCGGAATTTGATTCGTCGCTTCTTCACCCCTCATGACTCACGTGACGAGCCGGGCGCGGGCGCGAGCGCCGGCGGAGCGACAACATGAGCATGAGTGCGAGCACGGCGAAGCTCGGCAACGACTCACCGTGCCCGAGCGAGCATGCTGGTTGCTGCACATGCCCTCTCAATTCGGGTTGCTCCGGTTCTTTTGCGCCCGCATCGCTTGAGCCCATGTCGACCGAGCCGGCGTCTTCGGAGCCCGCGTCTCCGGAGCTCGACGCGTCCACCGACGCATTCGCGGTAGCTGCATCTGCGGTGGCTGCGTCTGCGGTGGCCGCATCGGCAGTGTCCTCGCGGGCGCCGCAGTCGTCCGGGCATGACGCGGGATCCTCGCTGCCCGTGCAGAACGAATCCCCGCAGCGCGCGCTGATTCCACACAAGCGTTGGCTGGGGTAGCCACGCGCACAGAGCGCCTCGATGGCGAGCGCGATGTAGGTCGCCTCGTCGGCGTTTGGCTCCGCAATGGCGTCGCTGGCGGACGCGTCCTGACCGGCCGGGTCCACCGCTGCTGCATCGCTGGTGTCCTGACCTCGCCCGCCGTCCGGCTCGGGCAGCTGATTGAGCGTAAAGCAATTCCGCACGCCGTCGTAGACATAGTCGTTGTTTCCGCGCACGAGCACCCCGGTAAGGGCGCCATCCGTATCGAGCACCGGAGCACCACTGGATCCCTCGAATGTGTCCGAATCGAGCACGAAGTGTTCACTCTCGGGATCACTCGCGAGTACCCGAGCGCCACGATCCACCTTGAGCGGGATACCGTTCGTCGCACTCAGCACGGTCAGGCGCTCCCCCTTCTGCAGCGGCTCGTCGCGAAGAACGATTGGCTCGCGAGCCTGTACCTTGTTCGCGAGCTGCACTACGGCGTAGTCTCCCGCCCTGGCGTTCAAGACGCTGGGTCCGACGCCGCGCACCACCACTTGTGTGCATTCATGGAGTTCGAGGCTCTGCAGGAAGGACTCGTCGTCGGGCGCGTAGTAGTAGTAGCCGAACGCGAAGTAGTAGTTGGGGCAGTCGAGAATGGTCTTGAAGCAATGGCCCGCAGTGACCAGCAAGTCATCGTCGATGAGGGCCGCCGTGCACACGGCAAGCGAACGCTGATCAGCAAAGCGCTCTTCGTCGCAGAAGTCGAGCGTGTCGCGCTGGGTCACCGGACTCGGGCGCAACGTTCCATCCGAGAGCCTCGTGATGTTTTCACGTGGGATGACCACCGCGACGGACCGCGCCGCGTTTCTAACTCCGGAGTCTACCTCCTCGTAGACCTCGCGTCGGTCGTCCGCCCCGTAGATGACGGGTGAAGAAATCATCTCTACCTGAGCGGACTCGGGGGGAGCAGCACACGAGACGAGGAACAACGAGGCGAGAGTCGTAGATTTGAGCTGCACGGGCGACCTGCGGAAGAAAGGGCTTGTGTTGGTGCTCGATGCTGAGAACAAACGCACCGCTCCGAGGCGTGGGGAGGACGGTGCGTAAAAAGGGTGTGCCCTCTGGCACGGGTGGCGCAGCCACGTCTGGGGCACTGCAGAGGACGGGCGGCGCCATGGTGGCGCAGCCCGCGAGGTCACAGGATGGTGCCGAACGTCACCGTCACGGTCTTGTTCGCAGTCACAGGGAAGGTGCAGGTGTCGTCATACTGCTTGCACCCCGACGATCCTGTCGTGCTCCATGAGTCGATGAAGTCGCTCGTGTTGGTATTCTTCAACGTGATGGATGCGCCGTAGTTCACCGTCGTGGTGCAGTCACCCGGACACGCGACTGACGGGCCGCTCACCGTGCCGTGCGTGTAGTTCGTCCCGCCACTGATCATGTCCTTGATCACCACGGTCACCGTGAACGTCTTGAGCGCGAAGTTGGCGGTCACGGACTTGGCCGCGGAGACCGTGACGGTGCAAGTCGAGCTCGTCCCGGTGCAGGCGCCGCTCCAGCCGGTGAAGTTGGAGCTCGCCGCTGGCGTGGCAGTGAGCGTCACCACCGTGCCCGCGGGGTAGAGCTCGGTGCAGTCGCTACCGCAGTTGATCCCAGTCGCACTCACCGTTCCCGTGCCGTTGCCGGTCTTGCTCACGTTGACGGAGTAGTCCTGCAGCTTGAAGGTCGCCGTGACCGTTTGTGCTGCCGACATGGTGACCGTGCAGGTCGGGACCGAGGGAGGGCAGCCTCCGCCGCTCCAGCCACCGAAGAGCTGACCCGATGTCGGCGTGGCCGTAAGGGTCACGGTCGCTCCGTTGTTCAACGTCTCCGTGCAGTCGGAGCCGCAGTCGATGCTGTTCTTGCCCTGGATGAGCGGGTTGGGGGCGGTGACCGTGCCGGTGCCGTTGCCGGCCTTCTTAACCGTGAGGGTCTTCGGGCGATTCCCGTCCCAGCTGGCCGGGCAACCATCCGTGCTATGCAACGAGTACAACTGGCAGACTTGGGCGTCGTTGTACTTGTAGCGAAGCTCGGTCGAGAGGGCGGAGAACAGGTTGTCGTTGCTCAGCGATGCGCCCGCGGGCCCGTTGGATGTCGCAAAGCGCTTAATCGCGTCGCGAAGGGTTTGCGGAGTGAGCTGGATCTCTTCGTCCTGGGTCGCATTGTTCCAAGTGGACGACGACTCCGTCTTGCAGCCCGTCCAGAGAAACGTGTCTGAAGTCTGGGCACTACAGCTCCAGATACCCGTGTCGGTCGTCAACTGCGGACCTTGGTCGCTCGCCTTGCCATCGCCGACATCGTGGAAAAGGGTGGCAACCCGCGCGATGTGAGTCTCGTAGGGCTGGTAGGTCGCCTTGTGATTGTCATCATAGGTGTTCACTACGGGACCGTTGCGATGACCAACGTTGGACTCCATGCCGCTGGTGAAGCCCGGGGTGGTGTACGACCAGTAGACCGCGTCTCCGGCGACCGTGAGGCCGCTGCCGTCGAGATTCTTGACGTAGCTGGTGCCGCCCATGACCTGAGACGAGTACCAGTCTGCGAAGCCTTCGTTGAGATGATTGACCTCGCCGTCGGACTTGGCCATGGCGTTGACGACCACCTGGCTCCAGACGACGTTGTAGGTCTGCATGCTTTCGTTCGCGAGCAGGTCGCAGAACACGAAGTGCCCGTACTCGTGCGCAGCGACGTTGCGAGAGTCGACAGTTGCGTCCGGCAGGACGATGTCCGTGGCATAGGCAAACTCGAGCGCGATGGATGCCGTGATGCCTACGAAAGGTGCACCGGCCAGAGCGCCCGCTTGAACGAGCGCGTCGGCGTAGGAGTTGACCATCGAGTTCGGCGCCTTGCGTGCTGCCAGGCATGGCGTGAACGCTCGATGGTCCGAGGCTGCAGTCAGCGCGTTGGCGAGCTTGCCCGTTTGCACGGTCGCTTTCTTGGGCGTGTAGCCGAAGGCCTCCGCGGCGAACTTGCGCGCGTCGATGAACTGCGCGAGCTGGAAGACGTTCTTGTCCGACGTGCTGAAGCTGTAGGGCGCCGGAGTGGCCGAGTTGGGCGTGAAGGTAAAGCAGTGGCGCGGCACGCGGATGAAGCCCGCTTCGAACGAGAAGCCCGCCGAATCCATCTCGATGCAGCTCCGCGTCTTGCGATCACGGCGCACGGTAACCTTAACGAGACCGCTATCGTCCGTGGTGCCCGGGTAGAGTGACATGCGGCCAAACTGCGTCGTCGTGATGCGGGTCTTCGAGAGCGTCAGCTCCTTTCCAAAGCGGGCCGCATCACCCCAGGCTCGGGTTGCCGCGGTGTACGTGCTGCCTGGCGTCCCAACGTGGAACTGAACGGTGACGTCCGACGTGGGCAGCACGGCCGTGACCAGCTTACCGACCGCGGTCCGTGCGGCGTCGACCACCGCTTTGCCGGCATCGCGCACTTTACGCGCCCACTTTCGAAGGCGGCGGCCGAAGCGCTTGGTGTCTGGGCCTTCGCACGTCAGCGAAACCGCCAGTTTCTTGTCGGTTCCGACGCACGGGTCGCCGAACACCGAATTGTCCGCGAATACGGAGCACGAGGTCTTTCCGACGCATGCGTTCGCCACCAGGGTGCGCGAGTTGGAAGCGTCGCAGGTGCTGAGCGCGAAATCCGGATAGCTGCCAGTGGGCGTGCCATAGCTCGCGAACGGAACGTCCACGATGGTCTCGCCAGTAGGACAGGCCAGGTTGAGCGTGGCGTATTCATTGACCACGGTGCCCACGGGATCGCCAGCCAAGGTGGCGTCGAGCGGCGCGTCGCCCGTGTCGGTCACCTGCATGGTCGGCGGCGCCCAGACGAGCAAATTGTCCGCGAGGTACGACCAGGACACCGTGCCATCGGCGTTCAGCGCGGCGGCTGGCGCCTGGCGAAGCTGGACGGCCTTGTACGTGAACTCGCCGCCGAGCGCTGCATCGCGAATCCCGTTGTAGACCTGGGCCGGCATGAGCGCGTAGACGTAGAAGCCCCCGTCGGTGTCGGATCCGGTGAAGTCCTCGATGTATTCGTCGTCCGGCGCCTGCTCGGAGTCGAACAATGGCGTGGCGTCGTAGTGCACGCCCATCTCTTCGAGCTCACGCAGGTGCTCGGGCTCCGTCACGTAGACCTGCACGTAATAGATTGGCATCGTCGCTTGCAGATCGTCGACGGTGCTCTTGGTCACCTTCCCCGTGGGCTCGGGCACCGGCAGGGCCTCCGTCTCCTCCCACGAAAACGAAGCCACGAGAGCATCGATCTCTTCAGGCGTGTACTGCGACCAGACCGGGACCCCATCTCGGGTCTTTCCGCGCGCAGGTGGATTTTCGACATGAGCCTCGAAAGTCGCCTGTGAAGGTGCACTCGCGTCCAGCGCTTGGTCGCCTGGAGGCGACTTTGTGTCGATATCTGCCGAGCCCTCCCCATCGAAATCCTCGGCACCTTCGAAACCACTCCCTGGCCCAACGCACGAGATGGCCAACATCAGGCTCATCAACGTGAGGGCAGCTTTCACTCGCCCTGTTCTTCTTGAATGACAACGCATGAATTTTCTCTCCGCATGAGTCCGTGACGCAGGGAAGTGTCGGCCGCGTCGGAATTCTTAAATCAAAGTTCGCAAGAACCCGTCCGCTCACCCCAACCCACGCGCTCCGGCTCTTGACCGTGCTCGCGGCATCCCGTAGCAAGGCGCGAGGCGCAGCACGGTAGTCATGGAGCGGAGCCCCGATACGTATGCTTGGAGCGAGCTGCTCGCTCATCGCCCCTTCGTGCAAGCGCAATTGCGGCGCTTCGGTGTTGCTGCAGGGTCGGTCGACGATCTGACCCAGGAAGTGTGGCTGCTGGCGGTCTCGCAGCGACAAGCATTCCGAGATGAGCGAGCTGCACGAGCCTGGCTCACCGCGGTCTGTCGGCGTCTGGCCGCCAACCACCGGCGCTCGCGCACGCGTGTGAATGCCACAGCCGACGAGACCAAGCTCTCCGACACGGTTCAGGAAGATCAACTCGACGCGCTCGAGGGCGCGGACCTGCGGACGTTGAGCGATATGGCCTTGGCTCGTCTCAAGGACGAGCAACGAGACGTTCTGTCACTCTACGGTGGCGGCGATCTATCCATGCGCGAGGTCGCCGAGTTGGTGGGAGAGCGTGAGCCGACGGTCTACGCTCGCTACCGCACCGCCATCGCGCAGCTGGCGCGCGACCTGGCGCGGAACGATCTGCCGCGGAGCGAAGAGGTACGTCCGCACGCCAGGCGGACTCCGCCCTTCCCGAGCGCCCAGGGCACAGAACTAGAGGCGGACCAAGGCAACCTGATCTTCTATCGCTGCGATTCCGAGATGGTGCTCGGCCGACTAGGCAACGTGGTGATCGCTCGCTGGCAGCAGCGCGCGTTCGAGCAGAGCTCGGAGAGTCTTGGAACCACCCTCAGCAGAGTCCATGAGCGACTCGGCGCACCGCTCGTCCTCATCAACGATGCGGCGCCGAACTTGGTCATGCCCAACGCCTCGGAGCGCCGGACCATGTTGTCGCAGATGTGGTCGACCCGGGGGGCCACTTCGGTGATCGTCGACATCTTCGCCGATCACGCGGGTCTCAAGGTGCTGACGGCAGTGCTGACCGGCCTTATGTCCATCACACGTTCCCTGCCGCGCTCGTCGTTTCGCGTGGTCATGGACATCGACTCCGCACGCCCCTGGCTCGAGCCCCACGCGCGCTCCCTGCAGGCCCCACTGCCTTGGCTAGCAGTACGCGATGCCATCATGTCCGCCCGCTGCATGGGCTAAGGGCCGCGCGCGCAGCGTGCTCGCGCATGCGGGGCAACGCACCGGTCTACGACCACCCCACCCGCCTCACGTCGCGACGGCACCCGTGGTTGCTGACGTTTGCCGGCCCATTGAGAGGACGAAACATGTGCTCGCCAGACGGCCCAGCTCTTGCCGCTCGACTGCCGAGTTCGCACGCGCTGCGCACATGACCGGCGAGCGCACTACGGAAGGCGCGCGCCCTTCGTCCAAAAGCTAGCGCCTCCAAACACTCCGAAAGAGGCTTAGCGCCTCTCAGAGCCCGCACAGACTCTGAAGAGCCCATCTCGATGGCGCCGTCCTTGTACGTCAAGGTCCGCTCGATGGCTGCCGAGCAAGTCGCATCGTCGTCTTTCGCACTTCGATGGACTGACAACTCGGCTGCGTGGGACATCCGGGAATCCGGCCGGCACACGACGTCTCGCTGCCGTGATATTGATCCAGGCCGTGGTCGCCTCAGGGGCGCGGCGCCTCGTGCCCCGTGAACACCGTGACTTCGGGATGCTGGGCGGCGAAGGCGCGCAGGCGTTCGAGCGTGGCTTGGCCGACCGCGTCTTCGGCGCCGCTCGTACCCGACGGACCGACGTCGTGTTCGAAGGCCCAGCGGAAGTGCGTGGCGTCACCGGTGAGCAGCACCGGGCCGGTCTTGGCGTTCACCAGGAACGACACGTGCCCGCGCGTATGCCCGGGCGTCGAGATGGCCCATACGCTGCCGTCGCCGAACAGGTCGATCGCGCGGCCGAGCGGCAGAAGCTCGGGCGCCGTCCGGAAGTCTAGCTCCCAGAGGGTTGTGGCGCGTTCGAGGTGTCCATAGCCGAAAAACTGGACCGGATCGTCGGCTTCTCGGGCGCCGGTCACAATCTCCGTCGCTGGGTCGAGCGCGGGCAGCCCGGCGGTGTGGTCCATGTGCAGGTGCGTGAGGAACAGCGTGCGCGGGCGCGCGCCGAGACGGGCGAGCTGAGCCGCCACGTCGTCGCCCGGCGCCTGCGTGTAGGGCGCGTCATAGAGCAGCGCCAGCACGGTGCGCGTCGGCCACTGGATGTTGCCGTAGCGGCGCGTGGCGAAGCTCTCGTCGAGCCCACTGTCGATGAGGATATCTCCGCCTGTCGGGTGTCGCACCAAGTGCGCGAAGACGCGCAGCGGCGTCGGCTCCTCGACGTAGCTGGCAGTGAGCGGGTGGTCCTGCGCCAACATCTTCTTGCGCGCGACGTGCACCGCACCGGTGTCGAGTGAATACAGCTCGACGACAGGCGCGCGCGCCAGGACCGCGCTCCACGAGCCGGCCGAGGGTGGCGGCGCGGCCCAGACCTGGCGCGGTAGGCGACGCGCGCTGCCTCGGGTGAGCGCCAGCCCGGTGGCGCCGACAAGGAGCAGGACGGCGACGCCCCACAGAAGGGCGCGGCGGCGACGCGGGCTACGTACGAGGGGATGAGCGTTCTCCATCCCTTCACGGTAGGGCCTTCGAACCTATGCATCCAGCGCATGGGTGGTATCCTCACCATATGCAGAATGATATGCGTATCCTTGCTGGGGTCGAGCTGTCGCTGCTGCTGGCGCTGCGCGAGATGCTCGCCACGCAGAGCGTGACGGTGGCCGCGCGCCGGCTCGACACGACCCAGCCCAACCTGAGCCGCCTGCTCGCGCGTGCGCGGGTGCTCTTCGCCGATCCACTGCTGGTGCCGGTAGGGCGGCGCATGGAGCGCACTCCCCGCGCCCGCGAGCTTCAGCCGCGGCTCGAGCAGGCGCTCGATTCGATGCGTAGGCTGCTCTCACCGGCGCCGCTGCCAGGCGACGAGCCGCGCGTGGTGCACGTGGCTGCCTCGGACTATGCACTCAAGGTGGTGCTCGAGCCGTGGCTCCAGCGGCTGCGCAGGGAGGCGCCCGGCGTGGTGGTGCGTGTGCAGCCAGTCGGCGCCGACTCGATCGACCCGCTGGCCCGCGGCGAGATCGACCTCGCGATCGCGCCGCGCCTGCCGCTCGAAGGCATCGAGCAGTTCGTGCTGCGCAAGGTGCTCGACGACCGGCTGGTGTGCGTCGTGCGCAGGAAGCACCCGCGCGTGCGTGGAGAGCTGACGCTCAGCGGTTACCTGGACCTTGCGCACGTAATGGTCTCGAGCGGGCGCCCCACCCCATCGAACGTGCAGGTGGCGCTGCACCGCCTGGGCAAGACGCGCCAGGTGGCGCTCACCGTGCCCAGCTTCCTCGCCGCATTGGCGCTGGTGCAGGCGAGCGATCTGGCGGCGGCGTTGCCCGAGCGCTTGGTGCGCGCGATGGGCGCACCGGTCACCTGCTACCCGCTACCCTTCCGGATCGATCCGATCTCGCTGCACCTGGCCTGGCACCCGCGGCGCAGCACCGATCCATCGCATCGCTGGTTGCGCGATGGAATCCTGGCTGCGCAGTCGTGATCCAGCCCGGGTGCGAACTGAACTCCGCCCTACCCACAGGTCACTCCCGGCCCGCGACGCCGCGACCTGGAACGCGTTGCTCGGCGGAGCGACGAGAGATCACGACCACGAACCGGTTTCCCGATCCGACGTGCTCGTAGTGGAGCTCGTCACTCAGCCGCGCGATGGCGCCCAGACCCGCTGCGATGCCGCCTCTACGCCAGAAGTGGGCCGGATCGATGGGACCTCCGGCATCCGAGCCGTCTTTCAGCGCCGCAGCCAGATTGGTGATTTTGGGGCCGCGATCGGTGGCCTCGAGGCGCAGCGCCGGCCCCCACTTGATGTCGTCTAGGCAACTCAGCTCGACGTTGCCCTCCACGCCGTGCTTCAGGATGTTGGTCGCCAGCTCCGTGGCCACAATCTCGAGGCTCTGGCGCGCTTTCGAACTGAAGCCCTGAGAATCGGCGAGCCCTCTCAGAATTCGCCGGAGCTCGAAGATGTCGAGGGGGTTACGGACCGGGACCCGGATCGGGGCGTTGACAGCGTGCTGCACAGCGTTTCTCTCGCGTCACACGAAGGACACAGCCTCTATCGTCGCGCATTTTGCGCAGATTGTGCACGCGCAATGGCAACGCCGCTGGAACGCGGTCGCCTTCGGGGGGCCCTCAGGGGGAGAAAAAACTCGCTCTCCACACCCCCATTCCGTCCCCCGTACGATTTTCTAGAGAGGGCCAGATCACCGATGAGCAGCGAGAAGTTGAATCGTGGAAATCACATCATCCCGCTCCGCGACTACATGAACGCCAAGTTCGACGAAGGCACACGGCGACGCATGTACGAGGGGTTGTCGCCGGACACGCAAGAGATGCTCAAGAAGGTCGCGCACGAGGACTGGTATCCCACGCGCATGGTCTCGGAGATGCACTCCGCCATCTTCAATGCCCGCGGCAACCCACAGCAGGGCTACGAGGACATGATCGCCGGAGGGGCAGCGGTCGCCGAATACTCGGTCAACACCTTCATGCGCCTTCTAATCAAGCTCATGACCCCCGAGATGCTGGCCAAGAAGTGGCCCGCCATCTGGCTGAAGAGCCACAACTTCGGCGCCATGGAGACGGAGCTCGACCCGAACGATCCGCGCAAACTCAAGCTGATGCTGAGCGACGTGGAAGACTATCACTACATCGGACCGACGGTGATGGGCTTTCTCTCCTTCTCTCTCAAGGCGATGGGGAAGGACACCGCCAAGGTCGACGAGCTGGATAATCCCGACAAAACCCGAAAAAACAGCCGTCGGTACGATTTCATCATCACTTGGTGACGGGAAGTTGGTCGCCTCATCATGGATGCTCCCGGTCGTTCGTCTTCGGGATCCAAGCCCCCTGGCTTGGGTGACGTGATCCTCAATATCCTGAGCGGGTATGTTTCGAGTATCAACGCCCGGTCCTTGTTGGCGCGCTCGGTAGCGAGCGTCGGCGGCAGCAGCAGGGACGAGGTCGACGAGAGGAACCTCGCCGCCGTCCTGCAGCGCCTCCAAATCAGCGCGGCGCTGTTCGTACCCGAGGAGCAGCGCGGCGAGCTCCAGCAGAAGTTCGACCGGCTCAAGCAGGAGCAGAAGTCCAGGGCGCCGCAGGTAGCGGGCGAGGTCGTGCAGATCTCGCAGGAGAGTGACATCGTGTTGGCGCGCACGCGCGCCAGGCTCTTGTGTGAGCAGCTGGGATCGGGGACCGTGAGCACCCACAAGGTTGCGACCGTGGTGAGCGAGCTGGCACGCAATATCGTCTCCTACACGCCGGGCGGAAGCATCGAGTTCGCGGCGAGCGCGGGGGCCGGCATGCTGACGATCCAGGCGGTCGATCGCGGCTCGGGGATCAAAAACCTCAACGAGATTTTCGAGGGCCAGTATCGCAGCAAGACGGGTCTCGGCATGGGCCTGGTGGGCACGCGGCGGCTGGCGGACTCCTTTCACATCGACACGGGTCCAAGCGGGACGACGGTGACCGTCAGGATGCGCGTATGAGCCTCCAAATCGTGGTCTCGTCCGCGCCCATGCCCGGCGAGACGCTGAACGGTGACGCGGTCGTGGTGCGCGAGAGCGACGAGCTCACGCTGCTTGCGGTGGTCGACGCGCTGGGCCACGGGGAAAAAGCCCACGAAGTGGCCGCGCTGGCCGTGAAGGCCTTGCAGCAGGCTCCGCTGCACGAGGGCATCGAGCGCATCATGCACGGGTTGGACGCAGCCTTGCGCGGCACGCGCGGGGCTGCGGCGACAGTGTGTCTGCTCCAGGGGGGCGAACTCTCCGGGTGCGGCGTGGGCAACGTGGAGATGCGCGTGCGGGGCGCGCACGTGCCGTTCACGTTGAGCCCTGGCGTGCTCGGCCGTCAGGTGCGCAACTACCGCTTTTTTCGCGGGACGTTCAGCGGCAACGCGCGGCTGGTGATGTTCAGCGACGGCCTAGCCGGTCGCTTTGCGCTCACGGATTTCGATCGTTTCTCAGCGCGGGCCGCCTGCGATGCGCTGATCGAGAAATTTTCGCGCGGGAGTGATGACGTGACGGTGTTGGTCGCGGATGCTGGAGGAACGGGTGAGTCAAGACGCTAATCGCATTCCAACCATTCGGCTGTGGGGCCTCTTGTTGGTGCCGCTCCAGGGTGACATCGACGATAGGCAGGGGGAGCTCTTGTGTACCGACGTGCTCAGCGCCATCGAGCGCTTCAACACCCAAGGTCTGATCATCGACGTGACGGGGCTGTGGCTCATGGACAGCCATTTGTGCTCCGTGCTCTCCACCCTGGCCTCGGCCGCAGCGCTGATGGGAACGCGCACCGTTCTGTGCAGCTTGAGCCCCGAGATCGCGATCACGCTGCAGACCATGGGGCTGGAGATGCCCGACGTGGCCACGGTGCCCTCGCTCGAGGACGCACTGACCATGCTCGGCATCGGACCGCACTACGCCGAGCGCGCCGACGCTGCCGACTTCGACGAGGGCGAGCCCAACGATGACGCCTACCAAGATGCAGAGGACGAGGAATTTTGGAGCAGCCAAGGAGACCACTGAGTCATGAATGACAAGGACCAATTGGAGATAGACATTCTGGACAGGCTGGCCGACGTCTTGATGGTGCTGTCCGAAGTCACCTCCAGCGACTACTCGAGTCGTCTCAAATCCGACCTGTCCGACGATCATCCGATCAGCGCGCTCTACAAGGGGATCAATGAGACCGTCGAGTCCCTCGCGGCCACCCACGCCCGGATGACAGCCTATCAGGCCGAGCTCGAAGAGAAGCTGCTCACCATCGAGCGCCAGCGCGCTGCGATCCACGAGCTCTCCACACCCGTGATTGAGATCTGGGAGGGCGTGGTCTGCCTGCCCGTGGTGGGCGTCATGGACACGGCGCGAAGCGCGGACATGACCGAGGCGGTGCTCAAGGCAGTGGTCGAAAAGAGCGCCCGGTGCGCCATCATCGACATCACGGGCATCGAGATCATGGACACGGGCACGGCGGACCACTTCATCCGCATGGCCAAGGCCATCCGCTTGTTGGGCGCGCGCTGCGTGCTCACCGGGATTAGCCCCACGATCGCCCAAACCATCGTCCACATGGGAGTGCAGCTGGACGGTGTGACCACGCGGCGCTGCCTGCGCGATGCGCTGCAAGACTTCGTCACAAGCAGCGGGCGCAAGGACGACGGTGGCCGCGCGCGCGAGCGCTCCAAGGCGGACGTGGCCGCGCCGGCCAAACGCGTTCCGCGCTGAGCTACGGCCGCGCGCCGCGGCGGATCACCTGGCAGCGTAGCTGCGCGCGCCTCGCGCTGCGTAAAGTGGCCTGTGCGACGACCATACTGGCAGGCAAAGCTCGTCGCTATCCTCGGCCTGCAGCTCCTTGAGCGCGAGCTGCACCGCTCGCCGATCCACGCCCAGCAAGCGGGCCGCCGCGTGTCGATTGCCACGAGTGCGGGCCAGCGCTTCCAAAACCATGGCTTCACGCACGAGCTGCTGGGCGTCCTTGAGGCTGTAGCGACCAAGCTGCGAGGCCGCCATCCGCTGCAAGGTGCTCGGCCCAAGCAGGATCTCGTCCAGACATTTGATCATCTGCGGTGTATCGAGCGGCTTTTCGAGCAGTGCGTCCACGCCGCGTTGCGCATACTGGAAGGCGGTGCGCGCCGAGCAGCCCTCGCAGATCAGTACGATGCGCGGCCGTTCTTCGAGCCGCTCTGCATAACTGAGCGCCTGCTCCAGCTGGTGATCAGGTACGAACAAGACGGCACAGGCTTCGGGCCCCAAGCCAGCACGCAGGCTCTCGACCAGCGAGACCGTCGTGAGCTTCCGAAAACCGAGCTCCTCGCACACGCGCTCGATGATCAGCGCGTCATTCGTGTCCAGGCCAGCCACGGCGAAGCCCAACGTATTCTCGAACATCTCCAAGGCACACCCCAACCTGGTAGGTCGGAAAAAGCTAACACAACCGATCGGCACATGAGGTCGAACCGGCGCAGGGATCGCCTGATTTGGGGTCGCAGAACGCTTTGGACCGCAAGCCACCTTGACGGCAGCGGCGACGGCATTTCCTCCTCGTCACGTTGATCTCAAGGTCTCTAGCCACCAACGGTCGCAAGCCCGCTTGCTGGTCGCTTCCCGGGAATGGTGCTCAGGCCCGGTCGGCTCGTTCGACACGCTTGGCGTGCAGCATTCGCATCCTCGTAGGCAACGACTCAAGGTACCAGGCACTCGTTCACGCACGAGAACTGATCGCAGACCTCGACCACCGCAGTAGCGGCCCCGAGCGCATAGGCGCTATCAAAGAAGCGATCGTTGACGTCTTCGATGTTCTCCGACTCCGCGCCTGCGGCGATCTGCTGCTTGCAAGGACCGGCGGCCGCCGCGTAGGTCGACCCGAAGCAAGGGTTGGGGTCGACGCCGATGCCGCAGAAGCAATCGCTGATCCAGAGGTTGCCCTGCGAGTCAGGGCCAGCGCAGCCGGTGGTGTGAATGCACTCGAGGATGTGCCGGAAGATCTCCGCCCGCGGCTGGCCTGAGTATGGATTGGCTGCCATCACGGCGGTCGTCCCGACCAGCGCCGCGCCCGTCTGATAGTGGTCGGGGCAGAGGCTCGCGCCGTTGTGCTCGCTCAACTCGCAGGCAAGGCAGGCATCGGCGCCCGCGTCGGGCAGATTCCGATTCACGACCGTGATCGCAACCGACAAGCTGTCCGTGCAGTCGCCATCGGACACGGTCAAGGTCACGTTCACGGTGCCCGTCGCGGTGGCCGCAAACGTGGTGTTGGCAGCATTCGGCGAGTGAAAGGTCCCCGAGTCCGCGGTCCAGGCGTACTTGAGCGTGGTGGGCCCCAGGTCGTAGTCGTCCGCCCCGGATGCGAGGGAGGTGCTCTGTCCCGGGCCAATGCTCGAGGGAATGGCCGTGATCCAGAGGACGTCCGGGCACACGTTGAGGTCGCCGCTCACGAGGACGGGCGGGGCCTCCGCGGCCTGCCTGCGACACTGCAGGTGCGTCATCACCGCGGTCTGCGTGCCGGCGTTCACCGTGAACGTGGCCTGGCCCGCGCAGGTCGCGCTGCCGTCGATCGCCGTTGCTGTCAGCGTCAGGCGGTAGTCTTCCCCGGGGGGAAGACCCTGGATGAGACCGCTGAACGTTGAGCCTGTGCCAGGGGCCGCGAAGGTGCCCTGTCGGATCAGGGTGTCGCGCTCCACCTTCCACTGGATCGCGTTGATGGAGACGCCCGTGCCGAGCAACAGCGTCAGCTGCGTGTCACCCAAGGTCGAGGGGATGTCACCCTCGGAACCCGCCGCCTGGGATGCATCATGGCAACCCATGCTTCCCGAGAGGACCAACACCAGCAGAGCCAACGCCAAACCGACAACGCGCTCATCGCGACCACGTCTAATCACGGAATCCTCCTCACGGCCGTGGCAAAGCCTGGCGTTCCCACGACAGCGCTCGGACAGGAGCGGGATTGCTGGGGCCGCGAAGCCCGTGAGCAATAAGCGGACCGTGTAGGGAGGCGCACGAGCAGAGCTGAATGCATCACCCTGCCAGCGGGCATCTCGGATCACCCCGAGTCCAGGATCGATGCTGCAGGGCGCTGCGCGCTCACCCTGGCGGGGACGGGGGCCTGGCACTATTCAGAGAACACGATGTCCAGCGCTCGTATGCTGCTGTTCTTCGCCCTTGCCGTGGGCTGCGGTAACGCCCGCCGCGAGGCAGTCCCCGCCCGTCAGGAGAGTCCTCCTGCTGAAGTGACCCATCCGGCGCCGCCTGCCAGTGAGCTGATCTGGGAGGGCGAAAGCGCCGGCTTTCACATCCGCTGGACCACGAGCGACGTGTTGGTCACCCAACCCGCTCGCGGCGAGGTCTTCTCGGTGGCGCGGGAGGTGAGAGCGGAGCTCGAAGCTGAGCTTGCCGCGCTCAAAGCGGGCGGCGGCTCCGATTGGGTGCAAGGCACGTGCAACCGCGGAAGTAGCGTGGTGCTGCTGTCCGTGGTCGGCTCCCTCCTGAGCTATCGAGAGGAGCGATCGACGACCTGTCCGTGGCAAGCTCATGATTTTGAGGAGACATTCTATCGGACGCGAGATTTGACCAACGGCACCAACGCCTCGCTCTCGTCGTTGTTTCCGGCCGCCGACGTGTTCAGCGCGTTGCGCCGTGACAAGCTGGTGATGGCTGCGCTCAAGGACGGTTCCGAACGACCGCGAAGGTTGTCAGAGCTGGTCGGAGCGCTCGCCCCCGTGTACACGGACACGCAGTGCTTCTCCTTTCCGGACGACGTGTTGACTCGCTTTGCCTTTCACCATCTGGAGCAGGACAAGATCGCCGTGAGGATTGGGCTACCGGGCGCGGGCCTGTGTCGAACCAACCTCACCCAGCTGGGGCTGCTGCTGCCGGTTCCTCCGTCTCTGCGTGAGGCGCTCGGAAAGGCCGCTGAATTGCGCGAAGGATGGCTTGCAAGCTCCCTGCAAAGCATCGCGAAGGGCCGGGGGACGGGGCTCAGCATGGACGCGACGCCGTGAAACCTTGGCGGCCCTCCTACGGGGTCTGCTTGGACAGCTCCTCGTCCGGATCGTCTGCCCAGGCGCTCACCCAGGTGCCCTCGCGCTCCACGGTGCGCAAAAAGGCGTCGTAGTAATCGTGGCCGCCGAGCGTGGCGCTGTCGCCGAGCACCAGGAGAAAGCGCTTGGCGCGCGTGAGCGCCACGTTCATACGGCGAATGTCGGTGAGAAAGCCGAGGGCGCGGTCGGGGTTGCTGCGCACGAGGTCGACGATGATGGCCTCTTTCTCACGGCCTTGAAAGCCATCGACCGTTCCGATCTCCAGGCCCTGCCCTCGCTCCTCCGCGAGCAGGCTGCGCAGCAGCCGGGCCTGGGCCTCGTAGGGTGTGATCACCGCGACCTGGTCGGGAGCGAGACCGCGACGCAAGAGACGCTTGAGCTCGGCTGCCGCGCGCTCTGCCTGCTGCGGATTGCGGGAGCTTGGGTCATTGCTGGCGTGCTCTTCCTCCCAGCCCCGACCGGCGCTGTCGATGAACACCAGAACGCCCGGCCTCAGGGAGTCGGGGCGCATACCGAGCTCTTCGAGCGTGTGCTGGGCGACCGACGGCGTCGCCAGCAGCTGCCCCTGGTACATGCTCTGAGAGGGGAAGTGCATCAGCGTCTCGTGCATGCGGTGCTGCACGCGCAACAGCGCCACGAGCTCCGGCTGCATGGTCGCCACGCGCTCGAACCAGGTGCTGGCCAGGCCATTGTGCGCCGCTTCCTCGTCGATCACCGTGGGAGGAAGCTGCATCGGATCGCCAGCGAGCACGGCCTTGGGTGCCTTCAGCAGCGCGATCAGGGACATCGGATCGGGCGCCTGCGTAGCTTCGTCGATCACCACGCGATCCACCGGGAAGCGCTGCATGAGCTTGGAATCGGCCCCTGCGCAGGTGGCACAGATCACCTTCGCCTGGGCAAGCACCAGGTCCTGCGCCGAGGCGAGCAGCGCGCGTGCGTCACCGATCAAGCGCGAAGCCTCTTGCAGCATGCCGCGTCGCTCGCGGTAGGTGATGGCGCCGCGTGCCAGGCGCTTGTCTGCGGTGCGCCGCAGCTGCTCTGCCTCTCGGTTCCAGGTCCTGGCCAGCTTCGAAGCGTCACTGACTTCCACCAGGGCATCCAGTGTTGCACCCTCGACTTCGGGCGAGACTCGCGCTGGATGCCCGAGACGAACCAGGGGAACACGATGCGCGATCAGGCGCTCGGCCAGGTTGTCGACCGCGGTGTTGCTGGCCGCCGTCACCAACACCCGCTCGCCTCGCTGCACGCACTGACGGATCACCTCGACGAGTGTGCGCGTCTTGCCGGTCCCTGGCGGGCCGTGGATAAGGGAGAGCGGCGCGGCGGCGAGGGCGAGCGAGACCGCGACGCGTTGAGGCGGATTGAGCTCGCCATCGAGAAACGTGGGCTCGGAAGCTTGCGACAGCTTCGACGTTCCCCGCAAGAGCGCCTCACGCAGGATCGCTTCGGGCGAGCCCGTGCGCGCTGCGATGAGCCGCGTGATCGCGCGCTCTCCACGATCAAAGGTGGACTCGGGGGCCTCACGGTCTAGCTGAAATCCGCCGTCCCAGATCCGTTCGGGCACGTCGCCATCGACGACGAGCGCGAGCTTGCCCCTGGCGCGGCGCGAGACCACCGCGGAGATCGCTTCGGGCTCATCGGGCGCCTGCCACCAGAGGCTCACCGGTTCGCCGTTGGAGATGCGGACATCGTCCAGATCGATCGAGCCGCGTGTCTCCAGCCACAAGCGCAAGCGGCCCCCTGCCACCGCTTCGGCGTCGCTCACGTGCAAGTCCTCGAGTGCAAGGCCGCGCTCCACGCGCTCCGCGAGCGACAGCGTGCTTCGCTCCTGCCGAAAGCGCTCGCGGGTCGCCAAGCGCTCGCGCAGCCACAGGGCCTTGAGCCGCTCTAGGGTGAAGTCAGGAGGTGCCACGACCAGGGCGTGATGAAGGAACGGCCCTTGGCGTGCAAGGCGAGGATTGACCTGTCGTTCTTGCGCCCGCCCTCGTTTCCACTCCGATTTCCTTGCCGGCTGTAGTGCTCAGTCGGAGCGTGGGCGTCGTTTGAATCGGCGCAACATCATGGCGAATCCGACGAGTGCGAGCCAGGCCCCGCCTGAGCGCGACTGTTCTGCGCCTACGCTGCAGCCCGAGTCGTCCTTCTTCGACGGTTTGGGCTCGCAGCGGGGATCCTCGTTCGGGCACTCGGCGCTGGCATCGACGGTGCCCGCATCATTCTTGGCCGGCCCTCCCGTTCCCTGCCCCATGTCGCCAGCTCCAGAGTCGCTGTCGCTGGTTCCAGAATCGACGTCCCCGTCACCCGTTCCCGGATCTACCCCGGCGTCGCCGCCCGTCGTGACGCCCAGCGTACAGTCGTTGTGGCAGGCGTCCGCGTCGACCTTGTTGCCGTCGTCGCAGGCCTCGCCTGCCGACTTCTTGCCGTCGCCGCAGTAGAGCCGCTTGCACTCCCTGCTGCAGGAGTCGCCGTCGACGAAGTTGCCGTCGTCGCACTCTTCGGGGGTCTTGAGATGACCGTCGCCGCAATAGCTGTCGTTGCAGCTATTGTTGCACTCGTTGGTATCGTCGTTGTCGCCGTCATCGCAGCCTTCGAGGCCTTCGAGCGTGCTGTTGCCGCAGTCCGACGCCGGCAGCGTGCCCAGCTGCCCCGCATTGTTGCGCGGCGAGGGCACGGCGAGCTGGAAATCCGTGAAGCTATCGTTTGTGTCGTCGGCCCCTTCGAGCGTCGCGTTGGATTTCGTGCTGCGTTCGAATGACTTACCTCGTGGGATCCCGTCGCCGGGCCCCGCCGGATGCCCGGTTCCGCTCGTCGGACCCGTGTAGTTTCCCCACGAGACGCAGTCGATGGTCTCGAAGCAGATCTTCCCGCCCAGTGGATCGATGGGATTTGCCAGCGTAAGGTCGGCGACGATGTTGAACTTCGTCTGCGCTTCCGCGGTGGCGATCAGCACGCTGTCTTGGTTCAGCGCCGAAGACACATTTGCCGCGAACGTCGCCTCTTGGACGAGCGCCCCGTCGCTTCCGTAGATCAGCACAGAGTGGCCGCTGAGCTTGTTCTGGCCGGCCGCGTACATCTGCAGCTCGATATAGGACGAGTTGAGCCCGAGGTAGTAGCCAGTGAACACCTCGCGAATGCTCATCAGATGGTGATCGGCGCGGGCGGGCATCGAGGCCAGCAGAGCGCCGATGCTGAGGGCGATTCCAAGGCTTGGGCGTTTCAAGAGAGCTCCTAGTGTGTGAGACCGCAGGCGCTGGCCGGTCCGTTCGGGGCAAGCTGCTCGGAACGGGGTTGCCCTCACTGCGGACGACCTCAAGGTAGCGCCTTTTGTACCCGGAAGAGGAGCGGATGCTGGGGTGAGCGTCGTCAATCACTCGGCGACGAACGGGATCTCCACGATCACCGTTCCACCTCCATTCGGCTTCGGCATGGACCAGCGCCGCACGGCATGGACGATGCAGCAGCCGACTAGCGCCTCGCCGGCTCCGTTGTCCACGAGCGCGGCAGACTGGATGCCCCCGTCGGGGCCGATCACGAACTGGGTGACGACACGACCACCGACATAGGGCAACACACCGATTGCGTCGATGAAGCAGCGCTGAAGGTCGCCGATTTGCACTCGAACCGCATTGTGGATCACGTCCTTGAGTAGCCAGCCAATCGGCGAGGAGTCGAACCGGAGGTCTTCCCGTGCGACCCGCCCATAGAGCACGCTATCCGGCGGCAGGGTCGCCTGGGCCCGGTGCAGCTCATCGAAAACGCATGCGAGGGTCTCGGGGGACGGCAGCTCGCCAGGTTGCTCCCCCGCGATCTCCACGCGCCCGTCGCGCAGCACCACGTGCACCTCGTGGTCTGAAGTGGCGTCGAAGCAGGCCGAGAGAGCCGAGGCGTGGGCAGCGAGTGGCTCGGAGACCTCTGGAAGCGTCTTGCCGACAGGCTCGAAGTCGCTGGGCTCGCAAGCGCCGTGGGCAGCGACGTAGGCGCGCACGCCTTGCTGCGGGTCATTGGGCGCCTGCGGCTGGTGTCGAGCTGGTGATGAGCACGCGAGGGTCGCGAGCAACCATGCTGAGCACACTCGCGGAGGGCATTGCAGAAGATCGAACCGGCGAAAAGCGTTGAACATGCGCTGCAACATCCCCCGTGCTCGCCGTCCCTCGCGCGGCGCGGGCACGGCTTTCCTTCGCCTTCTAGGCTACAGGCCTCAAGGCAGCCAGCGGAAGAGCGACCCGGCGCACCCGTGCGCGCGCGACTTCGAAGTCGTGCATGTTCGATCTCACGCAAATGCCGGCGCGCTCTGTTCGGCCAGCTGCCTAAACAACACGACCAGCTCCTGTGTGGTCGACGTTGGAAACCGACTCGCGTGCTTCGCTTCAGGCCTTTCCAGGCATTTCCTGAGGACGCGATTCGCTTCTGCCCTGGCGCGCTCGAGCCGCGCCACGTTCGCGCGCTGGGCTCGCACTAACTCCTGCTCGTGAGCGCGGCAAAAGCGTAAGAGCCGCTCGAGCGTGCGCAACACGTCCAGCTGAGCAGCCTCGATGTCGGCGAGAAGGCCGGCAAAGTCCGCAGCGATGGTCATAGGAGTGACCGGGCACTACAAAGCAAGCAGTCTGCATCGGCGAGTTCGTGTGAGCGGCATTAGTCATTGTCACCTCTTCGGTCCACGTCCGTTCTCTCTCTACTCACAGACCTCCCCCGCATCGCAAGCGCACCCGCGCCCCTTGTGACAGCTCTTCTCCCGACTGATGCACGAGTCCCCGCAAGCCTGCCCCTTCGAACAGACCTTGCAGCACGACTCCTCGGGCACGCACGCGAGCATCACCGCATCGCCCGCGCCATGATCCGCGACCACCACGCGCCGCGCACCATCCGCCTCCGCGTCTCCGCCCACTGAGGCCCGAGCCTCCGCGCTCCACAGCCCGAGCGCGTACCCAACGAGTCCTACGGCGATCGGCCCAAGAAGTGCGCGCGTGCTCGGCATCCTTTCATCATCCCGAAATCCCGCGGGCCCGCGCAATCCACAGCGCGTGAGGACAGGTTGGTGCGCGACGGATAGTCAATCGTTCGCCACCCATTGATCGCCGTTCAATCCTCGCATTTCCGCGATCCCACGCACGATTCGCGCGCTCGACGTTAGCCCGTCCCGCAACGCGCCCTGCCCTACCCGCTCCCTACCCGGGGTGGCGCACAAAGTAGACGCGCAGATTTTGCTCACAGGTCGAAACTGGCCAGTCGTACTATCCATCCAAGGGACAGGCCCGGAGCGACTCCTCTCGTCGCTTCGTTGGGGTTCGCGCGCGCTCGTTCACGTCGCGCGGCGAGCTCGGTGCACCCGTGCGCAGTTCACTCGCCTTTGACCAGGGAACCCATGACCCTCGCCAACTACGCCGTCGCCAACGCCAACGCACCGGTCGCCATCAGCCCCGGCATCTCCGCACCCGCCGGCCCCAAGTTCCCCGACCTACTCGGACCCGGCGCACCCGTACGCGCGCGCGACTTCGAAGCCCAAGGCAACGCGCTCCATCGCAACATCGCCATCGCAGTGTGGGGCATCGCCATGCTCGGCCTCGTGGTCGGCACCATGGGCGCATTCCTCGGCCTGCTCATCCTCGGCTGGCTCATCGCGCACGTCATGCGCAAGCGCATCCAGGCCCAAATCAAAGGCACCTGCCTCGAGGTCGGCCCCAACCAGCTCCCCGAGATCTACGCCTGCACCAAAGCCTTCGCCGAACGCCTCGGCCTCAAAGAAGTCCCCCACATCTACATCGCCGAAGGCAACACCGCCAACGCCGCCGCCGTCCGCCTCGGCTCCCGCAACATCGTCTTCCTCATCGACGACATCGTCTGGGGAGCCCTCAAAGCCGGCGACCCCAACGCCCTCTCCTTCATCATCGCCCACGAACTAGCCCACCACGCCCTCGGGCATACCAGCTCGCTGCAGCTCTACCTCTCCACCATCTACAAGCCGCTGTCGCGGCTGAATGAGCTGAGTTGCGATGCGGTGGCGTTGCAGCTCGTGGGGAGTCGGGAGGCTGCCTACAACGGGATCATCATGCTGATGGTTGGGCCGCAGTTGGTTCCGTATGTGAACAGGGCGGCGTTGTTCGCGCAGGCGGAGCAGGTCGGGCAGGACAAGATGACGAAGAAGGCGGAGAAGGTGCACTCGCATCCGTTTGTGGCGCGAAGGTTGTGGGAGTTGAGGAACGTGGGGATGGGGCGGTGAGCTGTATCTGGCTTGCGAGCGTCAGAACGCAACAGGGTTAGGTCCATGTCACGCGAGTTGAGGGGATGAAGAAATCACCTGAGGTGGAGACACCGGAAGCCTGGGACCTGAGTCGCGTTCGGCTCACGGTACAGGCCGTATCCGACGGCGCCGACGTTGGCGCGGCAACTCGCCTGTCGTCGAGACACGTTGGCTACCACCTTCAAGCGGGCAGAATTCTCGGATGGCTAGCTGGCGACAACAAGCACCCGACAGTCACCGATGCGGGACGAGCGCTCCTTGCAGCGCCACGAGACTCCGCTCAGGAAGCCGAGGCGCTTCGCTCCGCCGTTTCCGAATGCGCTGCCGTCAAGGTCGTCGTGGGGGAGCGCTTCAGTGGGATAACGTTCGAGGAGCTGGTCGCGGCTCTCGAAAGTAGCCCGCTAACCGGACTTGCGCGATCAACGGCCAAGAAGCGGGCCGCGGCGTTGCTGCGATGGCGTGACCGAACTCAGAGCGCTACGCCCGAGCTACCGTCCCAGGCAGAGAGCGCGCGGTGTGAACGCATACTTGTTCTTCAGTTCAGCGACATCCACACCAAAGACCACGCCGATCGCCAAAGGCTCGAGCACCGGCTATCCAGAGCGATATCGGCAGTAGCTGCACGGCCCGAAATCTATGGAATACGAGAATGCCTCGTGATCATATCCGGCGACATCTCGTACTCGGGGACGACAAGCCAGTTCGAACTCGCAAGCAGCGCACTGGAAAGCGCGCTTGGCAAGCTCAAGAGCCGCCTTTCTCTAAACGATGTCCAGGTCGTAGTCACCCCAGGCAACCACGACTGCGACTTTACCGTCGAGTCAAAGGCACGCGGAAAGCTGATCTCGTCAGTAGATCCGGCCGATGTAGACGTTTCATACGTTGAGGCATGCACAAGTACCCAAACAAGTTTCTGGAAGTTCGCATCGTTTTGGCACACCGGGCCGACGAGAAGCGTCGAAAAGAAAGTGGCAATGGAGATCCACAGGATCTCCATTGCTGGGCGGACGATTCATGTCAACTCGTTGAACACTGCCTGGATGTCGACCATAGATGAGAAGCAGGGTGCACTCGTCTTTCCGAGTTCTGGAATCACAGCATTGCGAGCGCCATCGCCTGCTCCTGACGTCGTGATTACGGTTGGCCACCATGGCTACAACTGGTTTGAAGCCAACAACGCACGTGCCCTACGGACATCTGTCGAGACCTGCTCCGACATCCTCTTCAGTGGGCACGAGCATATGGCAGACAGCACGCTGAAGCTCGGATCCGCCGGCGACACCTCTTGGCATATCGAAGGCGGAGTCTTGAACGACAGCACCACCGCTGAGAACAGCTCGTTTAATGCGGTGATTCTGGACATAGCGGGAGGAGAACTTCGGGCTCTGTCGTTCCGGTGGAACGATGCAGACGACATGTATGTCATCGACCGTGAATCGTCACCCGTTGCATTCCAGCGCAACCAGTTGCGAATGAGGAGCGAATTCCAGCTCAACCAAGCCTTCCAAGCGGCGTTGAACGACCCCGGAGAATCGTATCAGCATCCGAGAAAGTCTCCGATTCGGCTCCAGGATCTCTTTGTCTACCCAAACCTGGAGGAGCGCGTTCACGAGAAGCACGCAGATGTCGCGCGACTAATCAGGACGCCTATCGATTTCATACTGCGAGAGCAATGCGTCCTGGTTCTTGCGCCTGAACGCGCAGGCAAGACGGCAATGGCACGCATGCTTTTCTCCGATCTATACAGGCTTGGATTCGTGCCGGTACTGATTGACGGGCGCCAACTCGACAACCCGGCACCCGAGCGCGTCAACGCCAGAGCCGACGAATCGTTCGTTGAAGGCTACGACAGGGCGCTTCTTGAACGCTTTCGACAGCTCGACCCTGCCAAGCGGGTCTGCATCGTGGACGATCTTCACCGTTCTCCCCTCAACATCGCGGCCAAGGACAAGGCAATCGGAGTATTGGCAAGTTTTGCGGATATGGTCGTAGTGTTCACCGATGAAAACTTCGACGTCGCAGCGGTCAGCGGCCCTACTCAAAGCTCCCATCTCTGGGATTTCTCGCATTGCACGATGCTCCCTTTGGGACACCGGGTGAGGTACGACTTAGTGTCGCGATGGTGCAATCTCGGGCGGGGCCATGGCGACGACCCCGATGCAGTTTCCCGAGAAACCGAGCGTCGCGACAGGACCGTAACACGTCTAATTGGCCAGAACTTTTTGCCTGCATATCCAGTCTTTGTCCTGCTCTGTTTACAGCAGCTGGAGATCAAGGCTCCTGAGAGCAACCTCGGATCATTTGGCCATCTCTACGAGGCGCTACTCACGCGCAACCTGATAAGCGGAGGCTCATCCTCGGGAATGGACCTGGATGCAAAGCAGCAGTTTCTTTCCCATTTCGCTTTCCACCTATTTGAGAGCGGCTCCGAAAGCACTGACAGGACTGCTTTCAATTCGTGTTACGACGAGTACTGCGAGCGATTCCACGTTCGCTTTTCACTCGAACAACTTGAGAAGGAGCTGCTTGCCAGCCTAGTATTCGAGGTAAAATCCGGGCGGTATTGCTTCAAGTATCAGTACGCATACCTATTTTTTGTTGCCAGGTATCTGCGAGATCGTTTGGACGAGACGAGGATTCGGGGCATCGTCGTTGAACTTTGCCGCAAGCTTCATCACGAGCACTCAGCTAACATCCTCCTCTTCCTCTGTCATCTTTCTAAGCACCCATTCGTGCTGGACACTCTCCTGGAGGCGGCGCGGTCCTTGTTCTCCGACGGCATGCCCCTGGACATGGAAACGGCTCTTTCTCCGATTCACCAGAGGGCGGAGCCACGCACACTACGCCTGGAAGGCGGCGATCATCGCGAGAATCGACGCGCACTGCGCGATATCCGAGATCAAGGCGAACGCTCACGCGGCGACCGAATCGATCACGACGGATTGCCACCAGAGGTTATGACGTTCACCGCAGCCTACAAGACTGTTCACATTTTGGGCCAAGTACTCCGTGGGTTCCCTGGCTCGATTCCTGGAGACAAGAAGCTGGAGATTGCCTCCGAGTGCTACTCTCTCGGGCTGCGCTCGACACGCGCGCTGATGGAAATGATCATCGCTTCTCGCGAGGAAATCGAGGCCGGCTTGTGCGAGGTAATCGGGAGTCGACGGCCTGGACTTCGTGACGATAGCGACAAGCTGCAAAACGCTGCGCGACGCATGCTTTTTGACCTTTGCGAGTCGATGTGTTTCGGGACCATTCAGCACATTTCAGACGCTGTTGGCCTGCAGACACTCTCACGGACCTACGACGAGGTCTTAAAGAAGCACAGCCCGATTTCATATCGCATCGTCGACCTATCCGTTCACCTAGACCATTTTGACGAGTTTCCGCAAACCCAACTTGATGGGCTACTACGTGACGCCAAGGGAAAGGTTCTTCCCATGAACCTGATCGGAAGACTGGTCTGGCGCCACATGTACCTCTTTCCTGTTAATCCAAGACTGATTCAGTCTCTGTGCAGCAAGCTGAACATTCAGTTCACCCTCGCCCTCAAGTCTTCGGGCAAGGGCCGAAGCTAGGCGCACGGGCCGCTCGTGAGCACTTGCGTCGCTGAAGCCTGTACCTTCCTCTGTATGGAGCCCAGGGGCAAAGCACCAACTTAGAGCCGGCAGAGGGCGCCGAGTCGCATAGAGGCCGGAGCCTTTGAGTTCGAGCACGTTGGATCCAGCGTCGCAGGCAAGCCTGTTCGGAAGCCCTCCAAGATGCCTAAATCGTCAGTTTGGTTTTCACCCCTATGGTGCAATGACGGAGTTGGTTGAGGAGTGACTCAAAGTCCTAGGAGGATTGAGTGACCTAGGATAGGGTACGTACAGGGGCTCACAGGAGCTCTACACATCCGGCTACATCCTTTGCGGGCCCAATGCGCATTTGGGGTCGTGAGGGTCGCATCGGCGCGGGTCACCGCTCTGACGCATGAAATATACTTTTTCGCTCGGATGCGGCTTGGTGCGGGAGCTTGCGAGCAAACGCACCATTTTTAATTTGGTGTTGTTGCGATGGCATCACGGACTGAGACCCATCTGCTGAACGCGATCCAGGATGAGGCGCGCAAGCTCATCCTTCGATATCAGCGTTATGCTCACGATCTGCACAACGAGGCCATGAGAATCGGGCGTCGAGCAGGAAGGGTTCCGCCGAAGGAAGTCAGGCGGCCGGGCTATTGGTCGTTGCCGGCGTTCGATCCATTTCATGTTCGAGCTCAGGCAGGGGGCTACGCGCATGCCCTCGCCCGTTCCCTTGAGCGAGACACCTACAAGCCGTGGCCCGCCGTTTCGTACGATGTCCCGAAGTCCGATGGCACGATGCGAGAGGTCAACGTGTTCTCGGTCGCCGACAATGCGTTCTCTCGTCTCGTTTACAAGGGACTGCTCGCAAAGAACTGCACGCGTTTCAGCGCTCGCTGCTATGCCTATAGGACCGACTTGACCGTCCATGATGCGATTACACACATCGCGTCAGAGTTTCGTTCAACGCAGCGCCTCTTCATTGCGGAGTTCGATTTCAGCAAGTTTTTCGACTCGATTTCGCATGACCACATTCTTCGGGTACTAGACAGCGGTCAGTTCCTTCTGACGAATCGAGAGAGACGAATCATTGAGTCGTTTCTACGCACCCCGACTCTAGGAGTTGCCAGCTGGACGAACCGCTCGGTCCTAGTGCGCGAGCGTGGAATTCCCCAGGGAACTTCCCTCTCTCTGTTCTTGGCCAACGCAGCAGCAAGCCCCCTCGACAGGACGCTCGAACGCATGAGCGTGGGTTTCGCACGCTATGCCGACGACACAATTATTTGGTCCACCGACTACAGCGCAGTCCTGGGTGCCGTCGACGCTTTGTCTGAGGCTGCTCGTCTGATGGGAGTTCAGATAAACCTGAAAAAGTCCGGCGGAATTAGCCTAGTTTGCCCACCAACCTACCGAAGCCCTGAGCTTGCTTCAAGCAAGGCGTCGGCTGTCTATCTCGGCTACGGGATCTCGCAATCATTCGTTTCGATTAGCCCGAACAATGTAGAGGGCATCAAGAAGCGGATAGCCGAGATCGTGTTTCGCAACCTACTCGAGTTTCCATCGAATGGCATACTGAACGCCGCTCGCGTAGACCCTCCTATTGACCGGGACTACTACGTCATGATTCTTCAGATCAGACGCTACCTATACGGTGACGTGAGTGAGCTTCAACTTCGTAGATTCTTCAATCGCACAAGCGCAAGGATTCGCTTTAGAGGGCTCATGTCTTTCTACCCGTTGGTCGACCACTTCGACCAGCTGAAGGCGCTTGATGGCTGGATGGTTCATACGATCGCGACGACGCTCAAACTGCGTGGCGACTACTTTGTCAAAGCCGGAGTCCAACTGCCTCGTCCGCACGGCCTGAGTCGTGGTGAACTCCTTACCTTTCAGGGGCGAAGCACAAAGGACACCCCACTTGACTTGCGCATTCCGAGCTTCGTACGGATGGCTCGCCTAATGCAGCGGGTTACGAAGTTGCGTGGAGCCAATGCAATCGCGAATCCCAAGTCATTTGAGTACTACTGGGGCCTGACGTGATGGTAGCGCTGATTGAACCTTCGTAAGATGGGTTGGGTTTGAACTCGAGCGCGGGTTGTCACCGGCATTGGCCCAAAGGCCTCGCGCGGCGCACTAGGCGTCGAAGCTCTGCAGTTTTGCGCGTGGGCCTCTCGGGTCCGTGGGGCATGCGCCGTTGAACGTTGCGTCGGGGGCGAGGCTCAAGTCGCTCACGGTCGAGACGGCCCTGTGGCCATCTTGCCGTTTGCGGGCGGTCTCTAGGGTTGGATCGAGGACAGCCTTCTGTCTGAGCTGGCGGGCTCGGCGGTGCCGAACCGCATTCGCGGAGTCGGTATGGAGAGAAGCCGGTCACTGGGCACTAGCACATTGCGAGATGCTGCGAGGGCAAGCAGAGACGAGTGCCGAGATCGGGCGGGACTGGATTCAAAGTTGGAAGCAACGGTTTGACCGACATTGGCGTAGACATCGAGGTTTCTCGGCGAGATACACTCAGCTCCATGCATGAGTCAGATGCCGCAGACATCGAGTCCCAAGCCACTCAAGACATGCTAATGCGCCACTCGGTTCTGATGCTGTTCGCCAGCCGAACTACTGGAGAGTGGTCTCAGGGAACTGGCACGTTCTTCGAGACTGATCGGCATCACTATCTCGTCACCGCAGCTCACGTTGCCGAGGACTTAGGGGCAGATGATCTTCGGTTCGGGCTGATTCTGCAGCCCGGGGGGAGCAAGGCAATCTTCGAGCCGGAGAGGCCGGACCACTGGATTTTAGGGAATCAGGCGACGCGCGATGTTGCGGCGTTCCGACTTGCGCGTGGGGACGTGCAGGAGATCAAACGTGCCGGATTTCGATTCCTCAGGGTCTCCGACTTCGCCGACGGCGAGTTCGGGCGATTTGCGATCTACGGCTACCCAAAGGCCATGACAACAATTGACCATCATGGCCTGCACAAGGATTCGGTGTGGCTCGAAGTACCTGCGTATGAGGGCTCCGAACGGTGCGGGAAGAATGAGTTCCTACTGAAGTGGCACGACGGCATTGATTTTCATCTGGGCGGCGTAAGTGGTTCGCCGGTGTGGGCCGTCCTCGAACAGAGACCAGGCTCCATTTGGGGCGGACCAACGGCTCACTACAAATTCTGCGGTATCCAGATCAGCATAAAGAAGGGCGAATGGATCAAATTCGTGCAGGCGTTTGTGGTGGGAGAAATGCTCGATCTTGCAGATCGCATCCAGATCATTCGGAAGTAGCCTTCAGGTCTGTTTGAGGTTCGCGCGCTCTTGTCCGGTGCCGAGGCACAGCGCTGCGAGGTTCAAGCGAGGCACACGATAGCGAGCGTTGTGTTTACGGACGAGTCGAGCAAGACTGCGCTTACGGTCCCGTTCCGGCACGGCTTCAAGGCGTGGAAATGATCGGGATAGGCAGTTGAGGGCGCGCGGCTGTAGGCCCCGTAAACTCTCTTGCAAAGCCACGCTATTTCATCCTGCCAGTGACCAGCTCGCCGCCCTGCCCTCCGCCTACCTGCCCACCCAATACCCCGGCTTCCTCCGCTGATGCGCCACTGCCAGCACCTGCAACTCGTCGCCGACCACCCGCACGATCACAAGATACGGGAACCGTCTCAATAGGTGCACGCGACGGGTCGGACTTCCCTTCCGCCATGCTCGTCCGCTGCGCGGAAACTGCCGCGCGCGCGCAAGCACCACGCCTAGCTCGTCTACAAACGCGTCGCCGAGCTCGGCGCTCATCTCAGCGAAGTAGCGCTGAGCTTCCTGCACCTCGCGGGCGGCCGCAGGGTGGAAGAGAACCCTACGCGTCACCGCCGTAGACTCTCGCGCAACCCATCCCAGTCGATTAGCTCGACTTCGCCCTTCTCAATCTCTTCCTCACGCCGATCGAGCTCCGCGCTCCAGGCGGCCTCAAAGTCCGCCACGTCTTCGCCGGGAGGGTCGAGTGTCTTGAGCAGCTGGGTGATGACCTTGGCGCGCTCGGAGCTGTCGAGCGCACTCGCTTGCTTCACGATGTCGGCAACCTTGGAGGCCATGGTTCGAGTTTACCTTTCCGCAGCTCCAAATCAAAAGGGCGAGCCTGCTGCTGCAAACTCGCCCCCTTCATCTAGCTCTCACTCGGGTGAGGCAGTGCTCGTCACGAGCACCCCATGCTCGCCCCGCAATTCAGGCACTTATAACAAGCCCCGTTCCGCACCGTAATGTGCCCGCACGTATCGCACATCGGCGCGTCCCCCATCATCTCACCCAAGTGCTGGTCGAGCACGCTGCTAGCACCCGCCCCATACTCCTTCGCACTCGCGCTCGAGCTCGAAGGCGGCGGCGGCAAGCTACTCGCTTCACCCGGTGAGTACTGATGCACCGCCCCCACGTCAGTCGGATCCTTCATGTCCGCCTGAACTTCATCCGGCGGCACATGCGCAAGGTCATACCGCTTGATGTACTCCACACCCAGCGTGCGGAAGATGTAGTCGATGATCGAGGTGGCGAACTTGATGTTCGGGTGCCCCTCAACCGGACCCTGCGGCTCGAAGCGCGTGAACGTGAACTGCTCGACATAGCTGCCGAGTGGCACGCCGTGCTGGAGACCCATGGACACGCTGATGGCGAAGCAGTTCATGAGTGAGCGGAAGGCTGCGCCTTCCTTGTGCATGTCGACGAAGATTTCGCCGAGCTCGCCGCTGTCGTACTCACCGGTGCGCAGGAAGACCTTGTGGCCGGCCACGCGGGCTTCCTGGGTGAAGCCGTGGCGCTTCTTGGGCAAGCGGTGACGAACGGTGGGAGGGGGCGAGAGGCCTTCCTTGAGCTTGGCTGCCGGACGCGCTGCGACGGCGGGCACGGGGGCCGGGGCCGGGGCTTCGATCTTGGCGACGGCCTTGGTCTCGGACTTTTCCTTCTTGTCTTCGGTGCCGCTGTTGAGCGGTTGGCTGAGCTTGCAGCCATCGCGGTAGAGGGCGACTGCCTTGAGGCCGAGCTTCCAGCCCTGCATGTACACGTCGGCTACGTCTTCTACCGTCGCGTCATTGGGCAGGTTGACGGTCTTGGAAATGGCGCCGCTCAAGAAGGGCTGAGCGGCGGCCATCATGCGCACGTGGGACATCGGAGCGAGGAATCGCTTGCCCTTCTTGCCGCAGCGGTTCGCGCAGTCGAACACGGGCAGGTCTTCGTCTCGAAGGTGGGGGGCACCTTCGATCGTCTGACGACCGAGCACCGTGTCGTTCAGCTCTTCGATCTGTTCGGGGGAAAGACCGAAGTGCTTGAGGAGGTTGAAACCAGGCTTGGCAGCCAACTCGGCGGGAACTCCGAGTCGGTCATAGGCTTCCTTACCGATGACCCAGAGCGCGAGGGCCTGACCCACGTCGAACACGCCCACGAGAGCCTTCTCGGCCTTGGCGATTTCGGCGTCGGAGAGTCCCTTTTCCGCGAGGATCTTGCGGCTGAGGTGTGGCGCACCCGTGAAGGTGTTGGTGCCGCTGATGAAGGCCACGATGTCCGCGGTCTGCGCGTCGGAGTAACCGAGGCGCTTGAGGGCGTCGGGCACGGAGTTGTTGACGATCTTGAAGTAACCGCCGCCGGCGAGCTTCTTGAACTTCACGAGCGCGAAGTCGGGCTCGATGCCGGTGGTGTCGCAATCCATCAAGAGACCGATGGTGCCGGTGGGCGCGAGCACGGTGGCCTGCGCGTTGCGGTAACCGCTCTTCTCCCCCGCGCGCACGGCGAGGTCCCAGTCGTAGGCGCCCGCGGCGAGCACGGAGCTGATGACGTCGTCGGCGGCGCCGCCCTGGGCCTGGAAGTCGTTCTGCCAGGTGTGGGCTGCATTCTGGTGCTTGCGCATCACGCGCAGCATGGGGTCACGGTTCGGGGCGTAACCCGCGAACGGTCCCTTGCTCTCGGCCATCTGGGCGCTCACGGCGTAGGCGTGGCCGCACAGGATGGCGGTGAGTCCGGCGCACAGCGCGCGGCCCTCTTCGCTGTCGTAGGGGATGCCGAGGCGCATCAGCAGCGTGCCGAGGTTGGCGTAGCCGAGACCGAGCGGACGGTACTCGTGGCTGTTCTGGGCGATCTTCTCGGTGGGGTAGCTCGAGTAATCGACCAGGATTTCCTGGGCGATGAAGAGCACGCGGATGGCCTGGCGGTAGCCCTCGATGTCGAACTTGCCGTCGTCGGACAAGAACTTGGTGAGGTTGATGGACGACAGGTTGCAGGCCGTGTCGTCGAGGAACATGTACTCGCTGCAGGGGTTGGACGCGTTGATGCGATCGGTGCCCGCGGCGGTGTGCCAGTCGTTGATGGTGGTGTCGTACTGCACGCCCGGATCGGCGCAGGCCCAGGCGGCCTCGGCGAGCTTCTTCCACAGGTCGCGCGCCTTGAGGGTGCTGGCGACCTTGCCGGTGGTGCGCTCGTAGGTGCGCCACTCGCCGTCCTGCTCCACGGCCTTCATGAAGGCGTCCGTGACGCGCACGGAGTTGTTGGAGTTCTGGCCGGCGACGGTGTGATAGGCCTCGCCGTTGAAGTCACTGGAGTAGCCAGCCTTGATGAGGGCCGCCACCTTGCGCTCCTCGCGCACCTTCCAGGTGATGAAGTCCTCGATCTCCGGGTGGTCCATGTCGAGGCACACCATCTTGGCGGCGCGACGCGTGGTGCCGCCCGACTTGGTGGCGCCCGCAGCGCGGTCGAACACCTCGAGGAAGCTCATGAGGCCGGAGCTGGTGCCGCCGCCCGAGAGCTTCTCGGTGATGCCGCGGATCTTGGAGAAGTTGGAGCCGGTGCCGGAGCCGTACTTGAAGAGGCGGGCTTCGTTCTTGATGAGGTCGTAGATGCCCATCAGGTCGTCCGAGACGCTCTGGATGAAGCAGGCGGAGCACTGGGGCTGCTCGTAGGCGTTCTTGGTCTCGGCGACCTTGCCGACGACGGGATCGAAGGCGTAGCTGCCGCCCGAGCCTTCGATGCCATAGCGCTGGAAGAGGCCGCAGTTGAACCACACGGGCGAGTTGAAGGCGCCCTTCTGGTTGATGAGGATGGAGGAGAGCTCGGCCTCGAAGGTGTCGGCGTCTTCGGTGGAGGCGAAGTAGCCGCCGAACTTCTCACCGGCCTCGCGGATGGTGTGCGAGACGCGGTAGACGAGGTCGCGGGCGGAGGTCTCGCCGCGCTTGGCGTCGCCGTTGATGCCGGCCTTGCGGAAGTACTTGGAGACGGCGATATCGGTGGCGAGCTGGGACCAGCTGGCGGGGATCTCCGCGTTCTTCAGCTGGAAGACGACGGTGCCGTCCGGGTCGGTGATGACGCTGTCGCGGTTCTCGTACTTGACCTCATTGAGGGGGTCGACGCCCGGACGCGTGAACATGCGAGCGAGCACCAGGCCCTTGCCGAGGCCCGAGTCACGAGCTGCCTTGGCGCCGCGACCGTTCGTCTTCTCCGTGTTTTTCTCCACTTCGACCTCCCCTTCCTCTTCCACGAGTTCCCGAAAAAACCCCAGCCTGTCCCCAGCTCCAGAAACAGACGTTTTTCTTATTTATTCCAAGCGTTTAGATACGTGCGTTGCGCTCTGATTACAGACTTATTCAGAGGCGCGAATTCCCAAAGCGCGGCTAGGTCTGGTTTTCTCCACAGAAACCCCACCGCATTTCCCACACAGCCCACAGGCTGTCCACAACCGCTAGCGAGCCCCCCGGCCCCCCGACACAACTGCTAGTGGCGGCATTCGTAATCGCCACCCCGGGGTTCGGTCAACACGGTTAGCACGGGTGTGCTTACGATTTCCCGAATCCCTTTTGAACTCCGAGACTTACCGAAAGTGTCCCGAACCGAGGATAAGTATGCCGGCTAACAGTACTCACGCAGATCCTCGCCGGCCGTTCAGCTACGCATCATGCGCGTATCGTCAGGACCTGACAACTACTACAGGTAGTGGCCCTTGTCCAAGAACATACAAACCATGGTGGCGAAAAGAGGGCGGATCGGTGGCGGCAAGGGGAATTCGGGGTGGATCGAGGAGAAAAACGGAGAGGGAGAGACGGGGCGATCTCACAAAAATGTTGCGGGGTTAGCTTGGTTGAGGGGGCAAGGACGGAGGCGGGGCCGAGGCGGTGGCGGTGGCGGAGACCGGGGCGGTGGCCGGGGCGGTGGCCGGGGCAGTGGCGGGGTCGGAGGCGGGAGGCCGGATCGGGACCCGGTGGCTCGGCTCGGACTTGGGTGGCTCGGGAAGAACTCGCTCGGCGCACCCCGGGCTCCCGCCGGCCGATAGGTATGCATGCGCGAGTCAGGTGCTCGTCGGGACCCTATTGGGCTTCGTGGTAGCGTCCTCTTTATGGGCGCTCCTCCTAAGAAGCCCGCGTTGTTCATGCCTGAGGGGACTTGAGGGCGCAGAGCGCGCAGATTCGCAGGGGATGTCATGGCATCGGTGGCGCAACAGAAAGCTGCGGAAGACCGCGTGCACATGGCGCGCGCCATTGCCCTCGCGCTGCCCGGGGTGGGCAAGACCGCGGACAATCCCAGCGTGGGCTGCGTGATCGCGCGCGGCGCGCTCGTGGTGGCAGAGGGCGCCACGGGTGTTGGCGGGCGGCCGCACGCCGAGGAGCAGGCCCTGGCTCGAGTCGAGGGCGACCTGTCCGACGCGACCGCGTACATCACGCTCGAGCCGTGCGGCGCGCGCTCGGTGGGCGGTCTGGCCTGCTCGACGCTGCTGGCCGAGCGTCGCATCGGTCGCGTCGTGGTCGCGTGCGTGGATCCATCGCCCTATGCGGCTGGCCACGGTGTGGCGCGCTTGCGGGGCGTGAATATCCCAGTCGAGGTGGGCCTGCTGGCAGACGAGGCTCAGTCGGCCCTGTACGAGGCCTACGTTACGCGCTTAGCGAACCTCGCTGCACGTTGACCGCGAAGGTCGGCGCTGTGCGGCGCTGGACATGAACACGCGGGCGGCGGACGAACCAAGAGGCACGAGCGCGTGATGAGAGGCGCCTAGCGCTGCTCGCACGTGGGCGGCGTCATCAAGTCGCAGCGCACGGAATCCTTGGGAGCGCGCAAGCCCTTGAGCTCCTTGGCGGTGCGCAGCATGTCACCGAGCTCGCGTTGGAACTCTTCGGTGCCGTGAGGGTCGCTGCGCAGGAGCTGCACGGTGTCGATGATGACTTGGAGGTCGGCGTCGAGTTCTTCGCCAGTACGCTCGGGTACGGTGTTCATGCGGGCTTGCCACTGCTCGGGGTGTCGATAGCTGGGGCCGGCGACGGAGATGAGTTGGTCGCGGCGATCGAGCAGGAGGTACACGTAGATGGGGCCCATGTCTGCGTCGGGCAGTTGGCCAGAGGTGAATGAGGGGCCCCTGGACGGATGCAGTGGGTGTTCGATGAGGATGGTGACGCGGGCGCCCGCGCGCGCGGCGGCGACTTGGAGCTCGCCCGAGGAGACGTGCAGCGTGGTGAGCTCGAGCGCGGGTGTTTGCGGGTGCTCCAAGCGCGCGTGATGGCAGGCGCTGCAGAGGAGGAAGAGAAGGACGATGCGCTGCATGGTTCGATGAGGAAGCCTAGCGCGGGGGCATCTTCTCGAACTGCGTGAGCGTCGGGTTGATGGCGTCCCACGCGTGGCCGCTCACGGTGTACGTGATCGCCTGCGGCTGATAGCGACGCGGGTCGTCGAGGCTTGCAGCATGGATGGTGAAGAGCTGCGGCGCGGCGGCGAAGGTGAGGTACACGGGGGAGCCGCAGGTGGGGCAGAAGCCGCGGGTCTTGGTGTTGCCGCTGTCGCCCTTGAGGTTCCAGTGAGTCGCGAGGCCGGTGAGCTTCACTTGGTCGCGGCTTGGGAACGTCAAGTAGGAGCCGTGGCCCGTGCCGCTCTTGCGCTGGCAGTCGCGGCACTGGCAGTCGTTCTGGGCCAGGGGCTCGTCGGTAATCTCGTAGCGGATGGCGCCGCAGGCGCAGCCGCCTCGGTAGGGTTCACTCATGGCTTGCTCCTTGGTGAGTCAGACTCGCCCGCGAGGGTGCCGAGTTTGGCGACGACCTTCTTCCAACCTTCGCCCATGATCTTGAGGGCGCCTTCGTTGCGGGGGATGACGAAGCCGGCGTGGACGAGCTTGAGGCGGGTGCCGGCTTGGACTTGGGTGAGGGTCCAGGTGACGACGGTGTCGAGGGGGGCGCCGTAGCCGGTGTTGGCTTCGTGGCCACCTCTCCAGGCGTAGACCAGGCGTTCGTTGGGGATGACGTCGAGGACCTGGCAGTGGATCACGCCGTCCCAGGATCCGCCGGGCGTCGTTTGGAAGATGAAGTGCGTGCCCTTCACGGCGGCGAAGCCGGTGGGGGCCATGAGCCAGCGCCCCATGAGCTCGCCGTTGGTGAGGGTCTTCCAGAGCACCTCGGGTGCGTGGGGGAAGACTTCGTCGACGACGATCTCCTGGGTTTGAGGCTTGCGGGCGACTTCGGTCATGGGTCGATTTCCTTGAGTAGGCTGCGAAGGTTCTTGAAGCGCTCGCGCCAGAAGGTGCCGTAGTGGCCCATCCAGTCGACGAGTGGAGCGAGGCCCTTGGGCTCGGCGCGATAGAAGACGTTGCGGCCCTGGGCGCGGTCGGCGATGAGGCCCGCTTGCTTGAGCGAGCGCAGGTGCTGCGAGATGGCGCCTTGCGTGACGCCGCTGCCCTGCGTGAGCTCGACGACGCTGATCTCCTGGGACTTGACGATGCGCTCGAACACGGCGCGCCGCGTGGGATCGGCGAGCGTGCGCATGACGGCGTCGAGGGATGCAGCGTGGGCCATGGGAAATACATTAGTGCGCACTAATTAATTAGTCAACGCTAATTGATCTGCCAGCCCCTCTCCGTGCAGCTCAGGAGTGCTCTTGTGCCTGAACGCGCCCGTGCGGGCGGAGCAAAGCAACGCTATGAAGGGAGCGCGACGACCCCGCGATGCCCCCCGAGCCAGCGCGGTGTCCGCGGCACACCATTCGGTGGCCGAGCCTAATGAGGGGAACTTGCCATGACACGAAACCCGGCTTGGGTTGTCGTCCTGTTCGCGCTGTTCGGTCCCGGATGGTCTGCGTGTGCCAGCGTACTTGCGCCCAGGCCCGAGGAATCGTCTGCCGCCGCGCCATCAGCGACTCAAACGGTGAGCGCGACCGCTGCGCTCGCCGACGAGAGCGGAAGCGCCCCGACGGAGTCTGCCAAGACGGCTCCGCCTCCCAAGCTGAGCCCGCTCGAGCGGGTGAAGAGCTGGCTGACACCGCCCGATCCATTCGGGGTGAGCTTCGGTCGCAGCACGCCCGAGCAGATTGCGGCGCGCTTCAACGTCAAGATCGCGGACAGTCGTTGCGCGGAGCCCGCCAAGCCAGGTCTGCGCGTGCTGTGCTGGGGCGGTCCAATCGCCTTGCCCCATGCTCAAGAGATCATCGCGACGTTTGGCGATGGGGGTGGCGACGCGCCTGTGCTGCGCAACCTGGCGATCCGCTTCAGCGCTGACGCGTGGCAGGACCTCCACGACTACATGATTGGCGACTGGGGACTGGCGGAGCCGTCCAACACCGACGAGCGGATGCTGGCCTGGCACTGGGGGCAGATGGACTGGTATCTCTCGCGTGACGCCGATGAGGTGAGCTTCAAGGGCCACGCTGATGACCTGCCGGTGTTCGCTCGTCAGGCGAAGCCGCAGGTGAACGCGGAGCCCTGGGGCGTGCGGCTGGGCGACCAGACCTACGATGAGGCGCGTGTCACGCTCGCAGCAGCAGGCTTTCGCCCGGGCATCAGCGAGTGCATGGACATCTACCCGCTGTCGAAGACGCGCGCGGTGCTTTCCTGCGAACTGGAAGCGCCGGCGTCGGCCAACATGTCCCGCGCGAAGCTGGACTACGTGCAGTTTGCTGGTGGGGTCCGTTTGATCTCGTCCTTGTCCTTCAATTTCAAGACCAGCACGGATCGGAAGGCCATCATCGAGGACCTGCGCTCTCGCTATGGCTCCGAGAAGAATGCCGAATACAAGTTCACGCGGCTCACCTGGCAGGTGGGCCCGGTGGAGATCGAGCTCACGGACGTGATGGGTGACGACTCCATCGGGCGCTGGTTCACGCTGACGTATGCGCACACGCGCCTCAGGTCGATCGGGTATGGCGCGCAAGTCGAAAATGAGATCGGGAAGCGCGAACAGGTCCGCAAGGGGCTCTGATCGCGGGCCGACTGTCTCACAGGTGCGCTGTAGGTGGGTTCGTCGCGAAACGGAGTCGGGGTGACCGGGCGCGTCCGCACAAGGACACGCTGGTGTCACCACCGACGCTCGCGATAGCCTTTCCCGGATCGAGAGGGCTTAGGCCCCGGGGGAAAGAGGACCGATGCGCACACGATGGTTGCCGAGAATCGCGTTGCCGATGCTCGCTTTGATCTGCCTGTCCTGTGGTGATTCCAACAAGGGTTCGTCCGCTGGCAATCCGATGGGCGATGGCGATGGCGATGGCGATGGCGATGGCGATGGCGACACCTCGAGTTCGGGCCAGGACGTGGGCTTCGGGCCCGAGAGCTGCGCCGCGGTGGTGAAGCAGTACGGGGCTTCGTGCGAGCCGATGGACTTCGCGATGCCCGACTGCGAGGACATCCGCACGCTCTACGTGGGCGAGGGCTGCGGCAAGGTGTGGGCCGCGTGGGCGTCGTGCTCGGCGGCGGCGAAGCCGGACTGCGAAGAGGGAGACTTCGCGGACTGTCGAAAGAAGTACGACGAGCTTTTCGTCTGTCAGTCGGCCTTCGTGCAGCGCACGGGTTGTACGCGGGTCGGAGGCGATGAGGACTGTCCCGCCGAGGCGCCCTATGCGCTCCAGTGTTTGGGCGACGCCCCAAGCAAGTCGTGCATGATGACCGCGGATGGCACGCTGTGTTGTCCGGCTAGCTGAGGGCGCGCGCTCGCGAGCCTGCGTGGCGATTTCGGGCCCGCAGCGTGCCTGCTTGCCTGGGGGTGGCGCGGTGGAGTACGCCCGACGGCGTGGGTCGTACGTGGGCATGGTTGGGAGCTGGGTTGCTCTGCTTGGGGAGCGGCTGTGAGCAGCTGAAGAACCTCAAGGGCAGCAACGCCGACGAAAGCGATTGGCCGCGCGTGGACCCCAATACGCCGGTCGTGGATCCTACCGATCTCACGCCTGCTGGTGACGGGGTCGGCCCCAGCATCACCGTTCGGCCAGCTCCCGTCCTCGCGCCCACGGACGCCGCCACGGACGCGGCCACGGACGACACGCCGATCGAATGCGCGAGCACCGAGACGCGCTGCGACGACACCTGCGTCGACACGCAGACAACGAGCGGCCACTGCGGTGAATGCCACCACGCCTGCGCGAGCGATCAGCTCTGCGTGGCGGGCGCATGCGCCTGCACGGGCACGAAGATACTCTGCGGCGGCAAGTGCAAGGAACCCCAGGTCGGCCCCTGCGGCAGCTGCGGCGAGCTCTGCACCAAGCCTCCCGACTGCGACGATGGCTCCACGCACCAGACCGATTGGCCCACGCTCGGCGCGGACATGCTGCGCTCTGGCTACAACGCGGGCGAAAAGGGCGTGCCGCCGTTGACCGAGGGCTGGACGGCGACGCTCCTGAATACGCAGCTGAATCCAGCGATGGTCTACGGGTCGCGCGTGTTCGTGAGTGCCGACGCCTCCTTCAAGCAGACGGGGCCCGTGTATGCGCTCGATCTCGAGACGGGCGAGCCGCAGTGGACCAAGGACTTCGGCGATGTGTCCTCGGTGGGCATGCCCACGCTGGCCAACTGCAAGGTCTTCATCCAGAGCGCCAAGGGGGACCTACCGAGCAAACTGTGGGCGTTCCATGCCAACGACGGCGCGGAGCTTTGGAAACAGGATTTTCCTTCGCAGTGGGGTCACTACTGGTCACCCACGCTGTCGGCGGACGCCGTGTTCGTGGACGCCGGGAGCTTCGAGGGGTTGTACGGCTACGCGCAGGCGGACGGCGCTCTGCGCTGGGAAAACCTGGATTTGGGGCAGTACGATTCGTGGTCGGCGGCCTACTACGGAGGCGACGTGTACAGCTTCGTGGGGGGCACATTGCGGCGTCACGACGCGAAAACCGGCACCACCAAGGACAGCTTCTACGTGACCTGGAACGGGAGCTGGTCCATGAACACGAGCCCCGTGTTCTCGAGTGATGGCACCGTGTATCTGGTGGCGTCACCGCAGGTCTACGCGTTCAACGCGACGACCAAGCAGCCGCTCTGGATGGGCGGAACCAATGTGTCGGGCATGCCGGCCCTGGCCGAAGGCCTCTTGCTCGCGTTCGATAACCAGCAGCTCGTGGCCTTCGACGCCAAGACCGGCGAGAAGCAGTGGACGGCCCTCGACACCGCGGGCCTGTGGCACCCGCCGGTGGTGGCGAATGGCTTTGCCTACGCGGCGAGCACCGGCACCACCTATGCAGTGGACTTGAAGACGGGCGACGTAGTGTGGCACGTGGATGTGGGCGGCTGGCTCTCCATCGGCGGCGGACGCCTGTTCGTGGCGGGCGCCGATGGTGTGCTGCGGACGTATCGCTTGAGCGCCGCAGCAGGCAACTGAACGCTAGAACGATGCCGCCATCACGCTCGTCAAACCGAGCGATAGATACGCCGTGTCGAGGTTCGCGCCACTCGAGGCCACGCGCACGTGCTCGGTGACGAAGGGACCCGCGCCCATGACGAGAGCATCGAACAGATGGAACACGGGCACCAAGGCGGCGCTGAACTGCAGCTCGTGGGTGACCACGAAGGTATCGACGCCGCCGAACAGGTTGGAGTTGGCCACGATGTCCGGCGTGCTGTAGGCGAAGCGCACCATGCGATCGAAGCGGTAGTCGATCTCGGGCTGCAGCAAGAGTGACCAGCGGTCCTTGAGCGGGAGCTCGATGAGGCCCTGCAGGCCCGCGCCGAGCCAGTAGGGGGCCAGGCTGCCCACTTCGCGGGCGCCACCGAAAACGTGGGCGCCGAAGGCGAAGTGATCGGTGAGGAAGCGCATGTACCCTACGCTGCCGACCATGTTGGAACCCATCGCGACGTTCAGGCCGAGCACGTTCTTGCCGCGGCGTGCGAAGGCGGGCAGCACGGGCTTTTCGTCGCGCCCGTCGCGGGGCGGAGCACCGAAGGAGTAGGTCAGGTTGGGGCCGAAGTTGAGCCGCCATTCCCAAGTCTCGACCTCGGACAGCGGAGCGTAGGCAGTGAACGAGGGGCCGAAGCCGATGGCCGCGCTGGAGGACAGGTGCAGCAGGAGCTCGGTGGAGATGCCGAGAGTGGCCTGCATGAGCTTCTGCGTGATGAGGTGCGGAGGATACTGGCGGGCACCCTCATAGGGGTCAGCCACGAGGATGCGGCGACGGCCATCGCGCACGCCGAACCAAGTCCAGATGCGCAGACTCAAGTGGCGGTTGAGGGGGATGTGACCGACGAGGTCGAGGTCGCCGCCGCCGTAGGTGGCCACGGGTTCATCGAAGAAGCCGGTGTCGCGCAGGCGGGCCATGTCGAACGTGAGGGTTCCGCCCATGGCGAAGTTGTTGCGGATGAAGTGGACCATGGTGAAGCGTCCACCCGCGTGCCAGGCCTGATGCGACTGGGTGAAGCCGCTGCCGTTCACGGAGGCGTTGAGCCCCGTCTGCACCACGGTGCGCCCCTCGGCTCCGTACTCGTTGCGCATCTGCGCGCGTGCGCCGCTGGCCAGGAAGAGGAGCGCCAACGTCAACACTCCGCACAAGCTCTTCATCGGCGCTGACGCTAGCACGCGAGGGTGCGGTGCTCGGTCGGCCGCGGGCCAGGAAAGCTCGATCACCCCGACCTTGGCGGGCTGTTTGCGGCAAGCGCGCGGAAGCTTCGGTTAGCATGGCTGGCATGGTGGGATTTCGACGCGGGCACGGTGAATGTCGGGCGCTCTCGAAGGTGCTGCTGCTCGCGGCGCTCGGAGCGCTGCTCGCATGCGATCCAACCGAGCCTCCTGCCTCCTGGATCGTCGCGCACGACTCGGACGCGGGCAACGAGGGCGCGGATGCAGGCCGGGATGGCGCGGCCAACCCACCAGGCGATGACCCGGACGAAGTGGACCCCGACCCCATCCTGTGCGGGGGCGCCTACAAGGACCCGTGTGCCGAGGGCAAGTACTGCGACTGGACCGACGGCTGCGGCACCGCAGGCAACTGCTTCACGCGCGATGGCTGCGATTTGGGCGGCGATCACGTGATCTGCGGCTGCGACGGCAAGACGTACATGGATGATTGCGTGGCGTACCAGCAGGGGGTCTCGATGGCCCACGAGGGGCCCTGCCTCGACAAGGCTCGCCAGTTCAGCTGCGGTCGCTTTACCTGCGACAACGGGAGCTACTGCTTGGACCTGAGCTCCGCGCATGACGAGCGCAGCCAGGAGCGCTTCGTGTGCCTGCCGCTGCCGACGGGCTGCAGTCCCGACAAGTGCGACTGCAAACAGAAGCTCGACGGCGCTTGCTACGTGAGCTCGACGTGCTCGGTGGAGGGGAATCACCTGGTGGTGACGTGCAAGTGAAGCGGCCTTACCCGGGGCCGATGGAATAGGCGCGCGGGCAGGGGCTGTTGGCGCGCGTGATTCGACGCCTCGTGAGCCTGCTGATGGTCTCGGTGTTCGTGGCGGGCCTGGCTTCGCCCGCGCGAGCCGAGGCGCCCGTGCAGGAGCCGCCCAAGGTGGAGCTCGAGCTGCGCACACCGGGCCCCGAGTACAAGGTGTGGATGCGCGGGAGGGGGCAACGTTCCCCCGTGGCGCTATGCGCGGGCGCGTGCACCGAGCTGGTGACGCCCGGCGAGTACCACTTTGCGTTGAGCTACGCGGACCGACCGCCACGTGAGGATCCGTGGTGGCTCTCCATTCGGGAGAACGTGGCCCTCGAGGGAAGCTATCGGAGCCGCCGCACGCTGCGCATGGCGGGTGGTGGCCTCATCCTGCTCGGTGTGGTGGGCATGTTCGCCACCATGAGGGCCGTGCACTCGCTGGACAAGACCGAGTGTGACTCCGAGTACGATGGGGACTGTCCCGACAACGAGGCGACCTTCCCTAACTCGGACCGCATTCCACGCGTCATGGCCGGCGGATTGATTTCGTCGGGCCTGGTGATGCTCGCGGGGCTGGCCATGACCCTGCTGCGAGACCGCGCGCGCTTCCAGGCCTTCACGCGCAAGAGGTAGGGTAGGCCGCGAGACGAGCCCGTAAACACGCGGAAAAGCCGGGCCCCGCGACTGCCCTCTCCCCGGGCGGGCAGGGGCACGGTATCCTCGGACTCGCCCTCGATGAATATCGCCTCGCGCCTGCTCCTGGTGTGGCTCCTCCTGATCGCCCAAGCCGCCTTTGCCCAGGAGGCCGCCCGCAAAGCGCCCGCGGCTGCCTGGGTGCAGCCCATGGCGGTGCCCCGCGTGACCGGCGCCACGGAGGGCGACACCGAAGATCTGCTCGATGACTCGCAGCTCCTGGTGGAGGCCGGCCACCACACTAGCTACCGGCATGTCGCCTATGCGGTGCGCTCCGCGGCCGGAGTCCACAACCGTTCCGAACTGACCATCGCGCGCGACTCCGACGAGCAAGTCACATGGCACTTCATCCGTCGCCACCGTGGCGGCGAAGTGGTGGACTTGCTGCCCAAGCTCGACATCAAGGTGATCCAGCCGGAGAGCGACCTCGACAACGGGCTGTACGACGAGTCCAAGCGCGAGGTGGCGTTCCTGGAGGACGTGCGCGTGGGGGATGTCATCGAGTACGCCTTCTCGCGACACACCAGCGACAGCGTCACCGGCGGCGCGTTTGCGGCTCGCTATTGGCTCGGTCGCAATGAGCCCATTGCGCGCTTCCACGTGAAGGTCTCCTGGCCCAAGGAGCGCACCATGCAGGTGCGTGAGTTTGGCGCCAACGTCGAGCGCACCGACGACGGCATCCGCTATCTCAAGGACAACGTCCAGGGCTACGAGGCGCAATCGCGGGAGCCCTTGTGGTTCGAGGGCATGGCCCGCATGGAGATCAGCGAGTTCGCGAGCTGGGAATCCGTGGTGAAGTGGGCGCTACCCAACTTCACGCTGGCCTCGGTGGATCCGAGTTTGGTGGCCCAGGCGGACGCCCTCCGCAAGCAGGCCCGAAGCCTCCCGGGGGCTGGTACGCCCGAAGAGCTGGCCGGGCTCGCCGTGCGCTTCGTGCAAGATGACGTGCGCTATCTCGGCTTCGAGGCCGGCGCTCAAGGGGTGGTGCCCCACCCGCCGGCGCAAGTGCTGGCCCAGCGCTTCGGAGATTGCAAAGACAAGACCTTCCTGTTGGTCACGCTGCTGCAGCAACTCGGCATCCAGGCGGCGCCCGCCCTGGTGAACACCAAGTGGGGTCGGGGCATCGCCGATTCGTTGCCGAGCCCGTGGTCGTTCGACCACGCCGTGGTGTGGCTCAAGCTCGCTGGGCGCGAGGTGTGGGTCGATGCCACGCAGAGCTACCAGCGCGGTCCGGTGAGCTCGCTACCGAGTCTCCCCTATGGCAAAGCGCTGGTGTTGCGCGACGGCGAGCGCGTCTTGCGCGACGTGCCGGTGCAGATCCCCAAGGAGCCGCAGGTGTTCGTGCGGGAGCGCTTCTGGCTCGAGAACGACGCGTCCTCGCTGCTGGAGGTGCACACGGTGTACTCGGGTTCCGAGGCGAACGACATCCGCGCGCGCTTCGCTCACGAGAAGAAAGAGGATCTCCAGAAGGGCTACCTGGACTTCTACGGCAAGAACTACGGCGCCATCGAGGTGGCGTTCCCGCTGAGTATCCAGGACGACCAGGAGAAGAACCAGATCACGGTGAGAGAGCAGTATCGGCTGACCGAAGTTGGTGCGAAGGGACAATACGTGGCGGCGGCCTGGACCTTGTTCGAGCACCTCGCGTTGCCCGAGGCCTCACGCAGTGAGAGCCCTTTTGCCCTCGCGCACCCGGTGCGTGCGCGGCACGTGCTGGAGATCCAGGACTTGGCCAAGAGCGAGTTCTGGGAGGACAGCGAAGACGTGTACAACCCTGCCTTCCGCTACCAGTACCGGGCCGAGCAGAGCGGTAGCGAGCTCACGGTGAGCCACGACTTCGTCTCCAACGCCGACCATGTGCTGCCCAAGGACATGGCCAAGTACGTGAAGGACGCCAAGAAGATCCGCGACTGGCTCGAGACCAGCTACGAGACCGCCAGCCACAAACAGACCGCTCAAGAGAAGGAAGAGTCGCTGTACGCTGCGCTCGGCCTGGTGCTGGGGAGCCTGGGCCTGTTCGGCGGACTGGCCATCCGCAGGCATCTCAAGGCGCGACGCGAGAAGCAACGACGCAAGCTGAGGGTCGTGTACGAACCCGGCGAGACGCCCGAGACGGCGATCAGCGTGGCGGAGCTCTCGCAGGTGTCGCGCACGCTCGGGCGCATCAAGTGCTGCGATGCGCCGCTGTTCCCGGGCGAACTGCCCGACCCGAGCCGGGTGCGCTACGGCGGCGGCGAGCTCAGGGTCTACAAGCAGGCCTGCCCGCGCTGTGGCAAGGGCAAGGCGCGCTACTTCTCGCTATCGGACGGTTGAGGATGGAAACGGCGCATAGCTCGGTCTTGCAACTGGAGCGACGCCGACATAGCCGATGCGGGTAGCTCGGAGGCGAAGCACCGAAAGCGCTGCGCGCCAAATCGCCCCACTCGCGTGAAAAGCCGATGGTCGTGCCGGAGCGCCTTCCTTGTGCGACGTGCCCCTTCTTGTGCCGCCTTCGCGTTCTCCCCTACGATCACCCCCCTCATGTCGCGCCGCATTGTGTTGCTCCTGTGCCTCGCCCTCTCCTTCTCCATGCTCGCTGCTTGCTCCGAGGACAGCGCCTCCCACGGTAGCGATTTACCGGATGCGGTGAGCATCGAGATCGACGAGAAGGGCGGCACGCTGGTGGCCAAGGGCGTGACCCTGGTGATCCCCGAGGGCGCGCTCGACAAGAAGACGATGATCTCCGCCAAGAAGCTCGACGAAGCCATGGTGGCGGAGAGCACCAAGGACGTGCAGGCGGTGCAGGTGTCGCCGGTGTACGAGTTCGGGCCGAAGGGGCTCGCGTTCAAGAAGGAGATCGACGTCAAGTTCGACACCGAGAAACCCGAGCCGGCCGCCAAGGTGTACTTCACCAAGCAGGGCTCGGACGACAAGGAGTTCGAGCAGCTCGCCACGGTGGTCGACCAGAAGGCGGTGTCCGCCAAGGTGAAGCACTTCAGCCTGGGCTTCGCGGGTGTGCCCTTGGACGGCCCGGGTCTCGACGGCGGTGTGGGAGGCGGACCCGATGCGTCACTGGGCGATAGCGGCGCTGGTGTGCTCGATGGCGCAGCAGGCGACGGTGGGCTCGACACGGGACCGCGCACCGTGGTGGTGACGAGCAAGGATCCCTGGGGCGTGCTGGCGAACCAGACCTGGGCGGCGTTTCAAGATGGCGATGGCGCATGGACCCGCTTGGCGCCCGCCGGAGTCGGCACCTACAGCTTCGTGGTCTCGTCGGGTCGCTATGGCTTCGCCTATGTGTGCGGCAACGGCAGCAACTCGGACGGACAGCTGCTGTTCGCGCCGAGCACGCACGATGCACTGAACATCCAGCTGAATGGGCTGTGTGCCACCAATCCTCCTGGCGCCATCTTGAGCGGCAACATCACGGCACCCGATTCGGGCGACGTGGACTATGCGCACCGCTTTACCAGCGGCTCGATCCCGGTGCTCAGCTTCATGCCCACCAACTACAACATCGGGGCGCTCTACACGGGCTTCGATACCGACATCGTGTTGGGTCTGCGCGTCGGGGGCGCCATCACCAAGTTCGACACCCTCCGCAGCTACGTGCCCAGCACCTTCGATTCGCGCGACATCGACCTGACCACCACGGGCATGGCGCCCGAGCTGCACAACGTGACCTTGCAAGGCAACGCCAGCGCGTACCTCGATGTGTCCCTGCGCCCCAAGGGAGTCGGGGCCGGCCTATCGGTCATCGGCACCACGAGCTCCGATGGCGCGGGCGGGCTCACGGCCCAGTACGCCAAGCTGCCCACCGGCCTGGCCCGCACGGACGACCACTACGACGCCTTTGCCGCTCTCACCGAGGGCTCCGACTACCGCGAGGTGAGTCTCAGCGTCGTGGACCCGGACGCGCTCGTGATCCAGCTGCCCGCCGTGTTCGCACCCACCGACCTGAGCCAGGGTGGGTCCGGCTACTTTGGCCCCACCATGAGCTTCGACGACGTGCCGAACGCCACGGCCTACTCCATGTGCATCTTCTTCAACACGGGTACCTTCACCATGACCACGGAGGTGGGCTGGTTCGGCGACGCGGCGAGCAGCCACCGCATCCTCTTCCCCGACCTGACCGGCGTGGACATGTTCGACCCGGCCTGGGTCCCCGCCAGCGATGCCACGCCGGTGGACGTGACGGGCGGCGTGATCTCCGTTTCGGGACCTGCCCAGTCGTCGACGCGCACCTACGCGACCCACAACAGCACGTTCACCATCGCTCCCTGAAAAGCCGGGAAGAGATCCTCTAAGTCCCCGAGATGAATGGAAAGAGCTCGAGAGCTCCGGTACGTGTCGAGTCTCGGAAAGTGAGGACCTCCACCGTTTGGCTCAAAGGAGCGAGCCCGATGGCGCATGAAGAGAGGTGGAGTTCACGTCCTTCTTCAAGTCTCTGCGGTTGCCCTCGCCCGTCGGATTCGGCGCGTGCTTCCTTGTAGTGTGCGGCTGCACCCCGCACGCTGCCTCTGCCCCTTCGTCCATGGAGCCTCGTGCTGACCCGGAGGCGGACGAAGGCGGCGGAGAGCCATCGCAGGACGATGCGAGTGTTCAGGCGACACCGAGTGACGCCAGTTTTGACTCTGGCGATGCCGACGCCGAGTCCGACTGGCCGGACGCGGGGGATGCAGGGCTCGGGGTCGTGAAAGGTGACGAGCTTACCATCCAGCTCAGGCCGGGTGTCGTGCACGGTCAACGCGTGGGCAATACACGGCAGTTCCTCGGCATCCCCTATGCCGCACCACCCGTGGGCGAACTGCGTTTTCAGGCACCGCGTCCAAGAGAGCCTTGGTCCGATGTGTTCGATGCAACGAGGCCCGGCCCCATGTGCATGCAGAGCGGACCCTCGTTTGGGCGCGAAACATCCGAGGACTGCCTCAGCTTGAACGTTTACGCACCTCGCGCGGACTCGAGCGTCAATCGACCTGTGATGGTGTTCATCCATGGTGGCGGATTCTTGACCGGGGCCGGTAGTGAATATGACGGGAGCACATTGAGTGAAGCCGGTGGCGTGATTGTCGTGACGCTCAACTATCGGCTCGGTGCGCTCGGGTTCCTTCATCATGCGGCGCTCGACGTGGCTGCTCTTGGGCCCCACACCAATCAGGGGCTTCGCGACCAGCAGCAGGCACTCCGGTGGGTGCACGACAACATCGTTGCATTTGGCGGCGATCCGCAGCAGGTCACGCTATTCGGAGAGTCCGCTGGTGCAATCAGCACCTGCGCGCACCTCGTTGCGAAGGGCAGTGACGGCTTTGCTGACCGCTTCATCATGGAGAGCGGGAACTGCGCGTACGGGCCACTGGCCCTGCAAACGAAGGACTATGCGATCGATGTGGGCAACAAGGTTGCGGCAGCGCTGTGCCCAGGGAAGGACGATGTCCTCGCGTGCCTACGCACGTTGTCTTCGGACCAAATCGCCGCGCAAGCCATCGAGACGACCGACCCCGCGGTCGATGGCTACTACCCGTTTGTGGATGGCGACCTCTTCGCTTTGGCACCCAGCGAAGCTTTCAAGAAGGGAGCGTTTCTGCGGGGGGACGTGATGATGGGAAGCAATCACGCCGAGTGGCTCTTGATGCAGACGCTCGGACAGACCACTTCGCCGTTGAATCGAACAGACCTGCGCAACCGAATCACGCAGTATTTCTCCACCGACCAAGCCGCTCAAATCCAGGCACACTACGTGCCGGTGTCCGATGCCGAGGCGGGTGATGCCTTCCTGCGGCTGATGACCGACGCCTATTTTCGTTGCCCCGCTCGTACCCTGATGCGCGCCATGGTCTCGCACGGACGTAAGGGGTACCTCTACGATTTTCAGGTTGAACCAGCCGCGCACGCGCTCGAGGTTGACTACCTGTTCAACATGACCGCCGTCTCATGGCTCTTTCCGTTCAGTGCGCCCATCCCGCCCACCGCCAGCGTCGTGAGGGCGATGCAGCACTATTGGACTGGGTTTGCTGAAGATGGAAACCCGCATCCCGCAGGGTTGCCTGCCTGGCCCGGCTACGATCAGGACTCCGACCAGAACCTGGTGCTTGCCGACACGATCTCCACGAACTCAGGTCTGGCGCGTGCTGACTGTGACTTCTGGGCGAAGCTTTGGGGCGCGGCTTCTGGTCCCTGAGATCGGCGAATAGGAGATCCGTGCTTTGCGTTCCAGCATCGAAAGGGCGCGGAGCTCCGATGGGCCGCGTCCCTCCGAGTTGCTCTCACTTGGGCTGTGGCCGTGCAGGGGGGCCTGCACGTTCGCCTCACGGCAGTCGCAGGCCCGGGGCGCTGTCTCGCCATCCGTGGTGGCTCTGGTAGCTCCTCGCGAGGGCCACGCTGGGCGGCCCTCACGGGCGCTCATCGCTCAGAGACAGTCGTACGGATCCTGCTGCCCGCATCGCTCCATGATGCAGGCCTTGCACGCCGGGCCAGGGTCCCCGCCGTCACAGAAGTTGTTCAGCATACCGCAGGTTTCTTTGCAGCCGTTGTCGACCATGCCCTGCTCGCACGCACACCGCTGGCAAACGTGGCAGCTCGTCTCGTCGAACTTGCAATCGGCACCACAGGTGAGCGTACCTTGCCCCTGGCCGCGCTCCTCGCAGGTGGTCGAGAGACCGAAGTTCTTTCCATCGCATTCCTCTCCGAACCCGATGATGCCATCCCCGCACACCGCTTTGGGCTCACCGCCGGGAAGAGCGAGGACACACCCCGCGAGCTGCCCGCAGACCGCGGGGGCCAGCGTGTTGCAGGCGGCGACCGTGCCTTCGCAGGTCGTGAACTTCAGGCTGCAGCCCTCGATGCAGTAATCGTGGTCTCGCGTCGAGCACGCACTTGGCACGCCCGTGCAGCGCCCGGTTGCGTCGGAGAAGTCGCAACCGAACAGCGCACAGGTTTGCGCGTCGAGGCCCGACGCGATGTCCGCGCAAGGCGTGGGAGTGCCGTTGCAGCCGGCATGGGGGACCACCGTGCAACCCATGGCCATATCCGCTTCATAGCCCGGACAGCGAGGTTTCTCGTCGAACAGGTACTCGCTGCAGGGCTTCGCCGTTCCGCCGCACGACGGGATGCCGTGCTCGGTGTTCTCGCAGTACCCGTCCTTCACGCACTTGGTGTTGCTCGGGCAGTCCGCGTCCTTGCTGCACTTGGCCTCGCAGATCGAAGCAGTCGGGTGGCACCGCGCGTTTTCGCCGAACGGCTTGCAGTCGGCATCGGAGCCGCAGAACAACGTACACTGGTGGACCCCGACGTATTGAGTCTCGCCGGTGTCGCCGTTGCACTTCAGCGGTTCCATGCAATCGGCCTGTCGCTCGCAGTACGAGCCGAGCTGCCGGCTGGGAGCGCGGACCTGGCCACCGTCGGCATCGCCATCGCCCACCGAATCCCCGTCGCCGACCGCACCGCCGTCGCCGACCGAATCCCCGTCGCCGCCGCCCGCATCCCCCTTGGGCGAGCCTTTGCCGGAGCCACCGCCATCACCACAACCGAGCGCCACGACGAGTGCACCCAACCCGAACCAACTCTTCATCGACATCAGACCGTACTCCTCGCGAAGCTCGAGATATAAACGGAGCCTCGGAACCCGGATTCGCCGGCCCTTACCAAACCGAGATCGGTGTGCGGCCAGGCAACTCGCGACTATAGGAATTCGCGAAAGGGGCGCTATCCACTTTGCGAAGTCACGTGGGCCGTGTCGCACAATTACGAGGCGATGAGCTCGTTGTGAGCGTTGTTCGCCAGCGTCCGGAGCAAGGCCGTCTAGGACTCGTTCAAAGCTCGGTGCTGAGTCCGCCTGCGCGCATGGGCTGAGGACCGGCATCTGGGACGCGCTCGAGCGGGGCTTGCTCGCGGTAGGGGTCGAAGCGCGCGCTCGCTCCGCCGCGTGCGTTGAGGCGTGCCAAGTCCGCCGGTCGGAAGCCGCACTCGGACACGAGTGGGCACTGTTCGCGCAGGAAGGCTTCGATGTTGGCGCGCCCCAGTTCCCCGATCTCGTCGTCGGCGCAGGCTGCCCACACTGCGTACACCGCGTCGTGCTTGCGCTCGCGTTCGCTGTGCTCAGCGAGGGCGCGCCGCAAGAGCTTCTCGATGCGTCCGTCCGAGGCCTCCATGTCGGCGCGCCGCTTGCGCTCGATCAAGAGGTCGCGCAACGCGCGCGTGGCCTTGAGGAACTTGTTGCGCTCGTGCACGGCGGGGTCGTCGCCTTCGATCCTCGACATCAGCTTGTTGAAGGCCAGCGCGGGCACCGCGGAGCCCGGCATGCCACCCGCTGCCACGGACTGCATCACCGAGAGGCTCACACCGTCCTTCTGGCGATACTCCACCTGACCACTCGCGAGGATGGCTGCATCGAAGGAGGCGCCGCGATACACGTAGCGGGCGTGCGCGAGCGGCTTTCCAATCACCGACCAGGGGCGCAGGGCAAAGGTGACCAGGTCCCTGGCGCCGTTGTCGAGTCCCTCGCGGCCGCGCTGGAACGACACGCGCGTGAGCTCGGGGATGGACGATGCTAGCTCGAACTCTAGCTTGCGCTCGGCCTCGCGCGCTTGGTCCGTCGGCCTCTCGCGTGCGACCGGCAATGCGCTCATGTCCACCAGCGTTCGCGCAGCCGCCGAGGGACTGAGATCCAACCCGACGGACCCGCGCACGCCTTGACCACGGCTGGACGCAGGGGCCGATGCTGCGGAATCACTCGGAGTCGCGCGCTCGGCCGCGGGTTCGGCGGGGGCTGCAGTCGGAAGCTCCGAGCTGGCGAGGTTGGGCGCGCTCTCGGGGGCTTGGGCAGGTGCTTGCGTGGGCTGTCTATCCCGGGGCGCCTGAGTACCACGGGCGGGAGCGGGCACGCCAGGGTTGGGGTGATTTCGAGTTGGTTTAGGTGAGCCGAGCTCGAGTGCCGACGACGCGGGCGACGACTCACTAGGGGCACTCGCGGCCACCGGCACGGGAGCGAGATACCGGACCTCCAGATCCATCACAGGTGGCAGCGGACCAGGTTCAACGCCCGGGGAATCCGGCAAAACCGCAAAGACCAGCGCGTGCAGCGCGGCCGAAGCGACCACCCCGAAGACGTGCCTTGCGTGACGCACCGAGCTCCAACAGCGGTCACCACCATTTGATTGCAGTGCCCCGTCTTTTTGCCCATCAGGGAATGCCTTTGGGACCGATGCCTCGGCGTGACCGTCCCCATTGGGGAGGTCGCTAGCGAACGTCGTGAAGCCTCAGGTGAGCGCCTTGAGCAGCTCAATCACGAGCTCCGGCACGCGCCGTTCGATCAGCAAGAGCGGCACCATCGGTACGACACAGCCGATGAGGAGCGTCAACATCGCCTTGGCCGACCAAAGAACGACCCTCATCTGCCCGACGCGCTCGTAGTCGCTCCCGAGGTCCGCCAGAACCGAGATCTGCGGTGCGTCGAGGGTCGCCGCTGGCGGATGCTCCGCCGTCCACGCCTCGAAGGCCTGGCCAAAGCGGTGCACGTACGCGCCGTAGTAGATCAGACCATCGCGGCGCGTGCGGCAGAGCTGACCGCTGAAGAACCACAAGGGGCCCATGCTCAGCAGCAGCGTCGCGAGGACGAAGGTCATCGCCGCCGGTTGGAAAAGCTCCAAGGGCGCGTGCTGGTAGATCACGTTGTTGGCCCAACTGCCGGCGATGGCCGCGCTCGCTCCCGCCGCAACCAGAGAGAATGCGTTGGCGGGCCCGAGCAGCACGCCGAGCCCACCCATGCGATCCGGATGGGTGGCCACGAGCTGAAGATCGAGACGCGAAACGCGCGCGAGAAAGATGGTGTACAGGGTCCAGCTCCAGGTCCAGCGCAGCAGCACGAAGCGAAACAGCACCAGCATGACCGCCGTGCCGAGCCCACTGATCGGCATCGTCGAACCGGGAATCGGGTTCACATGAATGGAGGAAGACCCCACGGCCAGGGCGAACATCACGAGCTCTGCCAGGTTGGAGTCGCGCAGCCGGGCCATGCCGTCGGTGATCGCCCGAAAGCGCGCCTGGGCCTCGCTCGGTACCACACCCGCCTGGGTGAGATAGGCGGTGGCGGCGCGTCCGTGTACGTCGACCACATGCTCTGCCAGCAGAAAAAGCGGCAGCGAGATCAGCGTACGCACGTGCGTGTCGATGGCCTGGACGCGCGGATCCCACACACCCGCGCGCAGGCGATCGAGCACCACGGCGAGCGCGAAGGGAACATAGGCGATCACGGTGTAAGCGATCGCTCTCCTCACCGCGCTCTTCATTGCGCCTGGGCCCATGCCGAGTCGCTCTTCCGTCGCCTCGATCCGGCTGGCTGGCGTGATGTGATAGGCCGGCACCCATTCGGTCCTCATTGGCGGCTCCGTTCGCGGCGGCTGAGGACGGGCCCGCGCAGATCCGCGCACAGAGCCACGCACGCGAGCGAACGCGGCACGCCAAAGCGAGTGTCGCATGGGTGGATCTTGGCGAATGACATGCGCGCGCTTGACACGGATTCGAAGTACGCACGCCGTGGGATGCAGACAGTGCGCAGGCGCGAGCTGCGCGTCGCAGCCCACCCGTTAGACGGTCCACACGGCAGGGTTGGGGTGATCTCGAATTGGAAAACGCCGATTTGACCATGCAACGCGGGATGTGCGAAGACTCCAACCTCCAATGCGCAATCATCGCAGCCCTCTTTGTGCCCTCTCACTCCTGACCTTCGTCGTAGCTCTACCTGCGTGTGGTGACGACGACAGCAACAAGTCGTCGGGAGACGCGGGCCCGGCGCCAGACGCTGCCAGCGAGCAGGACGCCCAGACGCCCGCCATCACCTATCCAAACGGCCCAACGTTTCAGTGCAGCGGCGACTTGTGCCCCAAGGGAGAGTGCCGCCCTAAAAAGTACGCCAGTGGCGACGACGTGGCTTGCGAAGACGTCTACCCCAAGACCATCGACAAGACCTTCGAGTACTGTCCCGCCGCGGCGGTGGGCATGTATTGCATCTCGACCAGCACCGGCGACTCGCAGGCCTACGTGGTCACCTGCGATCACGGCGTGAAGGCCATCGAGCATTGCGCGGACAACTGCTTCGGTACGGTCGAGGACGGCAAGGACAAGTGGTCGTGCCCGTGAGCGCTTCCGCGCTCACCTAGATGCGCGCCTCGTCAGCGAGCATACGCGGAGGCACGGAGGTCGGGCGCCGCGGTCCCTGGTTGAGTGGAGGAATCTCGAGCTTGCCGCCCGGGCCTCCTCCGCACATCTCGTGGATCGCCTTTCCGTACGGATCGAGCTGACCGTCTGCGCCCGGCAAACCGACCAGCGAGACACCGAAGGGCAGTCCATCCCGACGGAAGCCCGCTGGCACCGCGAGCACGGGGCTGCCCAGGAAGTTCACGAAGCGCGAGTAGATGCCGAGCTTGTCGTTCACGGACACGGGGTCGCGCTGGTCGTCCTCCACACGAAAGTGAGTCGGCACGGTGGGCGTGACCATCAGGTGCACGCCGCGCAGAACCTCGGTGCAGATAGCGACCAGATCCTGGGTCTGTTTGAAGGCGCGGAAGGCATCGGTGGCCGTGTAGCGCCGGGCCCCTAGAATGATCTTGCGGGTCACAGGCAAACCGGCTGCCGGAGTGGACTCGAGAAACTCACCCACCGACAGATAGCGCTCGACGACCCATGGGCCGTACAACATGTCCCCGAGCGCAGCGAATGGCCCCCACTCCACGGGCACTCGAATGCCTCCCAGGTGCTGGAGTTGGCGCACGGCCGACTCGAATAACCGCTCGCTCTCCGTGTCCCCGCAGAACTCGAGCTTGGAGGGCACGGCGAAGCGAAAGCCGCGCGGCAAGGTGGACGGTGGCGTGCGCTGTCCCGTGATCACGTCGCGCACGCGCGCGCCGTCGTGCACGCTGGTGGCGAGCACCGAGACGCAGTCGAGGGAAGTACAGGCGGGGACCACGCCCTCGTTGGAGAACAGCCCGCGCGAAGGCTTCACGCCGACCACGTTGTTGAGCGCAGCGGGGATGCGGCCGGAGCCGGCCGTGTCGGTGCCGAGGGCGAACGTGACCTGGCGCTTGGCGACCGCAACGGCCGAACCCGAGCTCGATCCTCCGGAGAGGTAGCGCTCATCGAACACATTGCGACACTTGCCGAAGGGCGAGCGGGTGCCCACGAGCCCGGTGGCGAATTGGTCCAGATTGGCCTTGCCGATGCAGATGGCGCCGGCTTGTTGCAGCGAGCGCACCACGGCCGCGGAGCGCGTGGGCATGTAGGCGAAGTCGGGGCAGCCTGCGGTGGTGGGCATGCCCGCGACGTCGATGTTGTCTTTGACGGCGAACGGAATGCCGTACAGCGAGAGATGCCGACGCCCTTCGATGGCACCGAGGTCCGCGGCGCGCTGCCGCGCTTCTTCGCGCGAGAGCCGGTGGATCCATACGGGGTGCAGCGGGTGCTGCTCGAGCTCGTCGTAGAGCTGGTCGATCATGACCTCGGGCGTGAGGACATGGGTCTCGTAGGCGGCCCGCAGACTGGCGATGTCGAGATCGATCACGGCTACTCCTCCTCGCGTCGACGGGCCATCAGCCCCGCCACCTCGTTGACCAGACTTCCGTCCAGATACTGTTGATAGGGCATGGGGCGCTTGTACACGTCGTTGCGCAGCTGAAAGTCGTCCACCACCTTGCTCGAATGCACCACGCTAGTGAGCGAAGCGCCCGCTCTGAAGTGCTCGATGTTTCCCGACATATCCAGGAAGAAGGTGCCCTTCATGAGCTGCTGGTACTTCTCGGCGCTCAACCCCACGCGTGCGCCCATGATGGCGCTCGCTTCGGCGAGGTTCTCGGGCTTGCTCAGGTAGTCGGCGATGCGAAACCAGACCTTCACCACCTTCTTCCACTCGGGGCGTCGCGTGGCCAGACTATCGGGATTCACCGCCAGCACGTCGTAGATCAAGCCGGGTGCGTCGGCGCTCGTGAAGACCGCCTTGGAGCCCGCCACCTCACTCAGCGCTTGTCCGCTGTTCGGCTGCCACGCCACGATGGCGTCCACCTGTCCAGACTTGAGCAACTGTGGCGTCTGATCGGTGGGCACGTTGACGAGCGTCACGTCCTTGTCCGTCAAGCCCGCTTGCTGCAGCGCTTGAATCAAGAGCAGATGGCTCACGAAGCCGATCTCCACACCCACTTTCTTGCCCTTGAGCGACTTCACGTCGGCGACGCTGCTCTTCGCCACCACCATGTCGTTACCGTTGCTGTAATCGTTGAGCAGGATGGCCACGCTGGGTGCGCCCGAACTGCCCGTGACGAGCGCATCGCCGTTGGTCATGGTGACGGCGTCGACTTTGTGCGCAGAGAACGCCTCCATCGAAGGCACGTACTCGAACCACTTGAAGTCGACCTTGACCCCTTCTTCATCGAACCACTTCTTCTGAATGGCGATCTCCCAGGCCACCCAGCCCGGCCAATCACTGTATGCAATCGTCAGAGGCTCTTTCACCGCTGGAGCGCTCGCCGGCGCCGACTCAGCCTTGGATGACTCGGACGATTCCGCGGTTTTCTCCGGGGTTTTCTCCACTTTTGACCCGGAACAAGCAGCCAACACGAAGAACGAAAACGCGATTAGATTGCCACGCATACAGAGACTCCTTTCTCTGAACACTTTCGAAACCAACTCAGATTACGTGTCGATGTCAGAGCGCTTTTGATCGGAAGACCGCAATGCAAGTTCGGCGTTTCTCGCTCGATTTGTTGCGGATCTGAAAAAGCGCACTGCAGTGCTTCTGCTAGCCTGAGTGTTCGATGACCTCTCAAGCTGTGACCGAGAAACGCCGTGTCGGTCGGCCGCGCAAGCGCCTCACCACGACCGTCACGGGGGAACCGAGAGAAGAGATCCTCACCGTGGCCGCCGACCTCTTCGCCGAGCGCGGCATCGCGGAGGTCTCCATGATGGAGATCGCGGAGGTGGTGGGCCTCGGGCAATCGTCCCTCTACTACTGGTTCAAGCGCAAGGAGTTGATCCTCGCCGAACTGCTCCAACAGGTGAACCGACTGCCCCTGGCCTTCGCCAAGCAGCTCGCGTCGCACCACGAGGGCGCCGACCTTCAACTCTACCGCTTGATTCGCTTCGACGTTCATACGGTGTGCACGTTCCCTCTGGAGATCACGGAGATTCATCGCTTCAGCCATCGTGACCCTGCTGCCTTCGAGACCTACTGGCTGGAGCGTGCCGAGCTGATTCATGCGGTGGAGAAGCTGGTGGAGCGCGGCGTGAGCGAAGGAGCTTTCTCGAATGTCGATGCCTATCTCACGGCGGTCATGATCATCGCGCAGGACGAGAGCGTGCAGAACTGGTACCCGCGTCCGATGCAGCCCGCGCTCTCGGTTCATCCGAAGATCGATCGGGCAAGAAGCTATGAGCCCAACGCCATCGCAGAGTTCGTCGCCACCAGGACCATCGCCGGTCTGTTGGCCAAGTCGTCGCGGCTCGAAACCCTGAGAAAGCAGGCCCAGAAGGAGTCGCGCTGACTTCGGCTGGGCACGAGGAAGAGGAACAGAGAGCGTCGAAAAATCCGTGCGAATCAAGGGCTGGAGCTCCCGCAGGAGCCCCAGCCCTCTTGCTTGCGTAGGTTACTTCTGCGCGCGGGCGCGGCGGCGCAGCTGACGGCTGCGGAACATCATCGCCAGGCCTGCGATCAGACCCGCCATGAGGTTGCCGTGTCCGGGCAGACCGGGGCTCGACACACTGCAGTCGTCGGACGAATCATCGTCGTCGGGTGCACCGGCGTCCGGAACGTCGCAGCTGATCCCGCCGTCGGCCGTGGGCGCGGGCGCATCGCCATCGCCGTCACCAGGAGCCGGCGCGTCGCCATCGCCGTCGCCAGGAGCCGGCGCGTCGCCGTCGCCATCGCCGCCAGACATGCCGGCGTCGGGCGTGCCGGCGTCGGGCTCGGGCGTGACGATGGTGCCGACCAGGAGCTCGATGTCCTTGGTGGTGGTGAGGTTCGCGTGGTCCGTGATCTCGAGCTTGATCTTCAGCGTGGTGCCGTTGGGCTGGGCCGGAATCACCGCGCGGAATAGATCGCCGCCGACGAAGGTGGCGGGCAGGGTCTCGCTGGTGCTGCCGGTGTCGTAGGTGAAGACGGCCGACTTGATCATCTGGCCGGTCTCGGAAGTGACACGGTCGCGCACACCGAAGCGGATCACGGTGGGCTCGCCCGGCACTGCCACCACCTCTTCCACCTTGCGGAAGGCGGGCGGCGTGACGTCGGGCTTGGAATTGTCGGAGCCGAGGTAGATGCGATCCATCCACGACTTTCCGCCCTCGCCCTGACCCGTCACGATGTCGAGCAGTCCGTCGCCGTCCAGGTCCGCGATGTCGACGCCGAGCGTGGCGTCGTCCTCGATCGCGCCGCCGAGCGTGAGGCTCGGCAGGGCGCCGCTGACGTAGGTCCACTTGCCGGTGCCGTCGTTGATCAGCACCTTCTCGCCGGGAACGGTCAGCGAGGCCACGAAGAGGTCGTAGTAGCCGTCGCCGTCGAAGTCGGCGCACTTGACGGCATTGTCGTCGCCACCGGGTTCACCGAAGAGACGGGTCGCGGATTCATCGGCAAAATGGCCGGTTCCGTCGTTGACCAGGACCTGGCTGAAGTTGCCCTCGCCACCGGCAGGCTTGGGGCCCGCGTTGTCGAGGAACATGTCGAGGTCGCCGTCGAGGTCGAAGTCGCACAACTCCTGGTTGTAGACGTAGGGCCCGAGCTTGTAAGGATAGTTGAGCGTCTCGTTGGCCCCCGTGTGATCGTCGAAGTGCGCCGTGCCGTCATTCACGAACAGGCGGCTCTGGCCGTTGCGGTGGTTGACGATGATGTCGAGGTCGAAGTCCCCGTCGATGTCCGCCATGTCGATGTCGATGGGTGTGCGTCCCCAGCCGTGATCGTTGGGGTCGGCCTTGCCGTTGGAGCCCAGGTTCTGGATCGAGCGCATGGGCGGCGGAATCACGTTGGTGGGCTGTTGAGCGAAGCCACCCGCGCCGTCGTTGAGATAGACCCAGGTATTGCCGGGCTGCGCGCCGCGGGTCAGCGGGGGCACGCCCCAGTCGGCCACGATCAGATCGAGATCGCCGTCGCCATCCAGGTCGCCCAGGTGCGAAGAACCCGCCAGCGACTTGAGCTTGCCCGGCAAGAGCAGGTCCGCCTTGTTCACGAAGCTGCCGTCGTCTTGCTGAATCCAGAGCTTGTCCAGATCCGCGCCATAGCCGCCGGGCTGGTAGATGTCCGGCAAGCCATCACCCGTCACGTCGCCGACCGAGAGCTGGCGCAGGCGCGAGGAAGCCCCGCCGAACTTGCTGGTGGTGACGTTCTGGAATGCACCGGTGCCGTCGTTGAGGAATACCGTGGATTCCTCCGCGTAGCCCAGGGAGTAATAGCGACCGCCGTTCGCGAACAAGATGTCCGGGTCCGCGTCGTTGTCGATGTCGGTGACCACCAACCAGCTCGTGTAGCAGCCGGGGCCAGGCCAATCCTCGGGGTCCTCTCCGGCGGGGATCACCGGGCACTGAAGTCCGTTCTCCACCGTCGAAGGGAAGTTGGTCGTCGTCTTGTCTGTGAAGTACGGGGTGGCCTCGGGCGGATCCTCCGCAGACGCGACACCCGGCAAGCTGCATAGCGCGCTGATCAACAGGGAGCTGGGTCGCCCGAGCCGACTGGCCAGCAGTCTCGCATTCGTCTTTCTCGTTCTTACTACTTTCGTCATGGGCAGGGTCCTTGTCTGGCGTGGGGGTTAGCGGGCGGACACAGTGAGAGGGCCTTCGGAGGCGCAGTCGACCGAGAAGGCCCCGGTGACGGCAGCCTCGATCTTCGAGCACGTCGTGAAGTAGCTGGCGGAGGGCAGCGTGAGCTTGGGCGCCTCGCTCGCGTCTTCGGGCGCGAGACCACCGAGCAGGAACTGAGGACTCGAGACGATCACGCCGCACACCTTGCGCAGGCCCGCCTGGGCATCGAGCAAGCTCTTGGCGTCGGTGTCGAGCGTGGCCCCCAACAGCGACTCGAGCGCGGGCTTCTCGGCCAGCGGCTCGATGCTGGTGCGTCCGACCAGGCGATCCTTGAGGGCGATCACCAGGTCCGCCACCGTGGCTTTGCCGGGTGCGGTGACCTGCGCCAACAAGAGATCGATGTAGTCGGTCGCGGCGGGGTCGAGCTTGCTGCACACCGCGAAGCGATCTTCCCAGCCCAAGCGCGCCTGGAAGTCGAAGCCGCGGAAGCCAGGCTCGGAGTTCTTGAGGTAGTGTCCGGTCTCCGACTGGAACGTGCGTTCGGCGTCGATGATCGGGAAGATCGGGTCCTCGGGATCCACGTTGAAGGTGTCCGGGAAGGTCGAGTTGGGTGCGATGGGCGTCCAACCCATGGCGGAGTAGACCAGGCTGGCGGCCGTGCGGCTGGGCAGCGACACGATGCCGTCGGCGGCGCTGTTCTTGCGCTTGGCAGCGTCGGTCTCCGCGATGACCCACGGATCGAAGATCGCGGGCAGGGCGTAGGGCTTGGCGCCGCAACCCTCGGAGGGAGCGGGCACGTTGAAGTACGGGCTCGCCAGCACGGTCTCCACCAGCTTGCGGTTGGAGAAGCCGGACTTGATGAACTCCTCGGTGAGGTGCTGCAGCTGATCGCGCGCGGCGGCGTTGCGCGGGAAGCGCGTGGGGATGGTGAGCGGCGTGCCCACGATCTGGATCCACACCTTCTCCACGATGTTCATGGCCGTGAGGTAAGCGAACGCCTTGTCGGGATCCGCGACCTCGCCCGCCTCATCGGCGCCCAGGCCTTCCTTCTTGAGCTTGGCGAAGCCGGTGCGCAGGGACTCGGCAAGGCCCCAGGGGGAGGTGCGCAGGCCGGTCAGGTTGCCGAACTTGGCCTGCACGCCCGCGAGGTCGATGGTGACGTACTTCTCTTCCTTGTACTTACCGCACGCGGCCGCCCAGCCCCACGGACGCGCCTGGCGCTTGGCCACTTCCGAGGCGCAGATGCGTTCGTTGAGGCAGCGCACGACGAGCTCGTTGGGGTCGGCGCACTTCACGTTGGCCTGAGCCTGTGTCTGCGTGCGCGTGCCGCAGTCGTTGACGAAGTCGCGATAGCGAAGGGGTGCGTGGGAGCGGTCGCCGCCCTCGTAGCCGCCGAAGGTGACGGGGCCCGTCGACTCACCGAACAAGCTCTTCTCGAGCAGCGCGTTGATCGGGAAGTGGCGATTGGTGAGCGGGTTGTTGGTCTGCGTGACCGAGAACTCGCTGTTGTGGCAGTTGAGACAGACCGTGTCGCGGTGCAGGTACACGCCTTCGAACCAGGCGCCGAAGTCGCGACGGCGCGTGAGCTCGAGGGCGACCGGCGTCGCGTTTGCGCCCAGGTACGTGAGAGTCAACATCGCGAAGATGTTCGCGTCGTAGATGGGCGTGACGTCGTCGAGGGCCAGCGATCCCTGCACCACGTCGTACATGGTGAAGGTGCCGGTGCCGCCCCCATCGGAGCTGGCAGGCTTGCTGCGGATGGTGGCCGCCACGGCCACAGGGTTCGCGTTCATCGGCTCCGCGAAGCACGGGCCGTTGTACTGCTCGTCGGCGCGCTGCACCTTGATGAAGTCGCGATAGAGCTCGGCCCAATACTTCGCGTACCCGGAATCCTTGAACAGGATGTCGAGCAGGGCCTTGCGCGAGCGCCGCAGCTTGGAGCCAGGCGGGTTGGTCTCATCGGTCACGTGATCGATGGCGTCGATCTGGCCGATCAGATCTGCATAGGCCTGGACCTCGGCCTGCGAGTAGGGTCGACGGCCCAGCACGGCCATCAAGGCGTTGCGTACGAAGGCCTGGTCGGAGCTTTGACAGGCGTACCAGGGGGTTTCTGGTGTACCGCCATCTCCGTCTCCGTCTCCATCACCCACGGGCGCGTCGCCATCGCCATCGCCCACGGGTGCATCGCCATCGCCCACGGGTGCGTCGCCGTCGCCCACCGGAGCGTCGCCATCCCCCACGGGCGCGTCGCCATCTCCAACGGGCGCATCGCCGTCACCGACGGGTGCGTCGCCATCGCCGGACGTCCCCGCATCGAGGTTCGGTCCGAGCATCTTCGCGCTGTCACCACAGGCCACCAGAGTGAGGGCGCAGACCAAGAGAAATCTTTGATAGCTACTCATAGTTGGTACCCCAGCACGCGCTTGGTGACGTCGACGATGGCGGCGGCGTCCTCCGATTGGTTCTGAATCTCGCTGTTGCTGTAGCCGGCCTGGTCGAAGGGCCAGATGCCCATGGCCAACAGCGCTGCGATGCGATTCTCGGTGGGAGTGGTGAAGACCTTGGCCTGACCGCTCTCCTCGATGGACCCGTACACGCCCTTTTGGGCTTCCGTGATGGGGCCGCCGATGTAGACCTGCATGTAGCCGTAGGGCCAGTGGTTGCGGCCGAAACCGCCGTTCTGTGCGGTGGGCGCGCGCCCAAACTCCTGGTTCAGGATGACCATCGTCTTGTCGAGATCGATCTTGTTGGGGTCGTTCTCGCCGGGCTTGTTGATGCTGGCGAGCAAGTTGGTCAGCAGGTTGTTCAAGTTGCGCGACTGCGTGAAGGTCATCTCACGGTGCGTGTCGTAGCCGCCGCCACCGTCGGCTTCCTCGAGTCCCGTGTCGACCACACAGCAATGCTTGGCTGGCGAGACGGGGTGCGTGAGCAAGTGCGTCGCCAGGCGCAAGCTCATGGCGGGCACGTTGATGTCGTTGGTCTCGCCGCAGGCGGCGCCAGGCAGCTTCACGAACAGGCTCGGATCGAGCACGTCCTTCACGCTCTGGGAGCCCGACACCGACTTGGCCGCTTGCGCGAGCTCGCGGTAACGCGTGGCGCGCAGCGGATCGCCCTGCTTGCCGAACTTGAGCTGAGACTCGTACTGATCGAAGTAGGCCTGCATCAGCGCGTCGTACTTGGTGCGGTCGTCGGACGAACCGACCGAGGTGCGGTCCAGCAGCTGGTTGAGGCGGCTCACGTTGTCGACCTTGATCAACAGCGGGCGCGCGGAGCCCGGGTGCAGGCCCGTGGCCACCAACGCGAGCACGTTGTCGGTGGGGATGAAGCCACCGGCCGTGGCGAAGCCGTAGGAGAAGGGAGCGGTGCGCGTGCCCGTCTCGATGTCCACGAAATGACGCTGTACGTGAGCGCCGAGGCTCGCCAGCGCCGGTGAGCCCAGGGTCTTGCCACAGATGGCCAGTGGGATGGCAGCTTCATGCGGCTCGAGCCCGTGGCGATTGATGACGATGCGCATACGCTTGAGCACGTCCGGCCGAGCGAGGATCGGCTGCAGGAACGGCCCGAGAAAAACTTGCTTCCCCAGCGAGTCCGTGGCGAAGGGGGTCAGGAGATTGTTGGCGTTGTAGTCGGTGTAGCCGCAGAGCGCGCTGGCCTGCACGGTGCGGTCCAGGAACGTGTACAGCCAGGCCGCGTTGTTCTTGCCGAAGGTGTCCGAGCAATAGAAGGTTTCCCACGGCGATACGCCGCCGTACATGAACACTTCGAGAATGCTCTGGGCCTGGTTCGCCTTCGGCAGCATGGCGCCCGTGTAGTCCGCGGGGACCTCGCCGAACGGCAGCGCCTTGGCGCGGTTGATGAAAGGTCCAGACAGCGCCGCAGCCGCGACGCCCCCTGCCGTTGCCTGCAAAAAATGTCGTCTCTTCATGCGCTCCTCCTCGGGTGCTCGAAACCAATGGGGGGGTTTAAGGGGCTCACTTTCCGTGACCGGGGCAGACGAACTTGATCACTCTCTTCACGGCCGGTTGTCCGCGCAGGAACGCGATCACATCGGCGACCTCGCTCTCCGACAGCTCGAACTTGGGCATGCCGGTGCACAGCGTCTTGCCGTCGTTGCCCACGCCTTGCGTGATGGCCTTGGCAATCTGCGCGTCGGTCCAGCTCTTGAGTCCGGTGGCGTCGGGGGTCAGGTTGGGGAAGAAGCCGAGCCCCGAGTAGTCCTCCTGATGACAGTCGGCGCACATCTCGGTCTCCGCGATGGCCTTGCCGCGCAGGTAAGCCTCACTGTGAGCGGGCTCGCCGCCGCCCGCGTCGGGCGTCTCCGTGTCTCCGTCGCCACCTGGTTCGGTGCCTGCGTCGACATCGTCGTCACCGTCACCGACCGGCGCATCGCCATCGCCCGCGGGCGCGTCGCCGTCTCCGGTGGGCGCGTCGCCATCGCCCATCATCGAAGTCGCGTCGCCGTCGCCATCGCCCTTGATGTCCTCGATGACCTTGCCGGTATCGACGTCGTCGCCACCGCAACCCAGGACGAGCGCGAGACAGCCCAGACGCAGCCATCGATAGGTTGAGTGCTTTACTTCTTCCCGCATTCGGCCATCTCCTTGTTGCTCGGCCGCAGATGGACAGTCGCGGGCGCAAGAGAGCCGAGCCCCTCACGGGGGGCCGTTCTCCTCACCAGTCTTACTGTTGTCTGGAGCCTGTCCGTTCTTACTATGGTGATAAGGGGCGGCCGCCGGCAGGGCTGGGGACGGCGAGCCCACCTGGAGCTCCCACGCAGCCATACCGTCGCCGTCTCTCAATTCGCTATGCCATCAAATTGCTTGTGCCAGAGGTACATTTAGATGGTGTTTCGAGACCGCAAAACCCCCGGCAATACGCAGTTTTTCTTTCACCCCCCGCTTGTTTCGCTGCGACATCAAAAGCGGGTCCGCAAAGCCATCGAGAAGTGTTTAGGAAACGCAGCAGAAAACATGGCTAGGCGCGCGTAGCCCGAGCGTTTTCGCGTAACGCTTCGAGGAGCACGTCAATTCTCGATCAATCCAGGTCGGATCTGAGTGTTTGAGTCAGACGGATCCCACGCCTCTGTCGCTTCAACTGAGTCAGACCGAATCGAAGCATGGCCTCACGCTGCATGACCTGCTTGAGGCCGAGGCGAGCCTGCGCGAGGTCGCATGCGCCCGTCGGCATGGGAGGCGGCCACGCGATCATGCGTGCTCCAAGGACGAGTTTTGCGAGGTTTTGCGGCGTCGCAGCGCGTGCGCGCGACGGGAGGCGATCGAAGGCCGCCAGCGAAGGCGGATCCGCCTTCTTGCACGCTCCCGAAGCGTTGACGGAAGTTGGGGCGTTCTTGCCGAAGTTGAGGCGTTGTGTGACAGGCGCAGGCCCGAGTCCGTCGCGCCGTGTAGTGCTGAATCGAGTTCGAACGATGTGAAGTTTCGGGACGAAAAACGGAGGATTTAGGTCGAGGACATCGACGAGGAAAGCTTTCGCTCGGGTCGCGCGTGCGATATGGCATTCGAGAAGAACGACAGAGCGCAGCGCGCAGTCGTTCGACAACACCGAGGCGAACTCATGAGCCGTTGCCACGCCTGCTTGGCTGGGCTGCTCGTCATCCTCTCGCTGGGCTGCCAGCCGGATGACGACGCGTCCGTGGATCACAAGACCGATCGCTATCCATTCAATCCCGACGACCCGAGCGCGGACGCAGGCGAGAGCACTGCTCGCGATGAACCCGAGCTGGATGGCGGCCGTGACAGCGATGGCGGCAGCACGTCCGAAGCGGATGCGCAGGCACCAGACGCCTCGCACCGTGACGCAGGCCACGACGGGGAGATGCCCACGGACGATGCAGGCGCCACCGGTGATGGCGACGGAGATCCGGGCGCGGGCTTGGATGGCGGCGACCGACCCACGGATGAAGAGGAGGAGCCAGGCGGCCTCGACGCCGGAGAGGATGCGGAGCGCGACGCCGACGTGACGGGCGACGCCGGGACCGACGCTGGCAACGAAGAGCCCAGCCCACCCGCCACCTTCACACGCGTGTTCGAGATCTTCAGCCAGCAATGTCGGGGCTGTCACCGCGGAGGTAGCCAATTCAGCCTGGATTTGGGCACCAAAGCCACGGCCTATGACGAGCTGATCGGGGGCCCGAGCAAGGGGGCCGCGGAGTTCATCACGTGCGCCAACCAAGGCTACTTCCGCGTGGTGCCGGGCAAGCCGGATGAGAGTCTTCTCATCCAGAAGCTCGAGGGCATTCAGCCATGTGGCGATCAGATGCCGCCAGGCAAGGCGCTGTCTGCGGCGCAGCTGCGCGAGGTGCGCTCGTGGATCATGGCCGGTGCGTTGAACAACTGAGCGCACCGCATCTATTAAAGGATGGAGGAGACATGTCGATGGGTTCGAAGTGGATCAACGGATGGGGCGCAGCGGCCACACTATGGCTGAGCGCCTGCGGCGGCGCGGCGCCAGCGGGAAGCACTACACCAGCAACGGCTGCACCCACGTTGGTGATCACGGAACCGGCCGAGTGGCAGAGTCTGGTCACGGCGGGCAAAGGCTCCTTCGACCTCGCTTGCGGCAGCTGCCATCCGGGTGGCGACGCCGACCTCGGTCCGGCGCTCAAAGGACACGCGCTGCCGCTCGATGCCATGACCAAACAGATCCGCGAGGGCTCGGGGCGCATGAAGCCGATCGACCAGACCCAGCTACCGGAGGACCAAATGCGCGGGCTCTTCGTCTACCTCTCCACGTTGGCAGCGGTGAGTGGCGTGCAGGGACCGTAGGGGTCGGCCGGCCAGGTTGTGGAACGAGCGACGCCTGATACGATGCCCCCGTGCACACCCCTCGTTGGCTCTTCACGGCGCTGCTTTGCTGCTTGCTCGGCTGCGCCTCCCGCTCCGGGCCCAGCAGCACGCCCGCCACGCCCACCACCAAGCTGGCCGCCGAGAAGCTCTCGCTCGTGGCGAGCAGCTTCCCGCCCTTCGTCGATAGCGCCGACAACCCGCGCGTCGCCATCGACCTGGTCACCACGGCGCTGGCGCGCGCCGGCTACATCGCGGACACGGAGGTCACCTCGCTCGACGACGTGATCAGCGGGTTGCGCGAGGGTCGCTACGCGGGCTCGAGCGCGCTGTGGCGCAGCGAGGAGCGCGAGCAGTTCCTGCTCTACTCTCAGCCCTACCTCGAAAATCGATTACTACTGGTGGCGCGCAAGGGTACGGAAGTCGGCGCCCAACACCTGGGCGAGCTCATGGGCAAGAAGGTGGGCATCGTGGAGGGCTACGCCTACGGGCCGGAGCTCGAGCAGGCCAAGGAGCCGGTATTCGTTCGCGGGCCGAGCACCGAGGACAACCTGCGGGCGCTGCTTCGGGGCGAGCTCGACTACGTGCTGGCGGACGCCCTGTTGATCCATCACATCGCCCATCAGCACCCGGAGCAGACCGCGGCCAAGCTGGCCCTCGGCGAACACACGCTTCTTACGCGCAGCCTGCATCTGACCCTGCGCAAGGATCTCCCCAACGCGAGCACCATCCTGCAACGCTTCAACGAGGCGCTGCGCCAGATGCTGCACGACGGCTCCTATCACGAGGCCCTGCGTGTGGACTGGATCCACGCGGATGTGGACGGCGATGGGGTGCTCGAGATGGTGGCTTCGGGCGACGAGGTCGGCGCCGAACCTCCGCGCACGGGCTACCGAGTGACCACGCTCCCCGGCAGCGGTGGGCCCAGCAGCGACCAACACCCGAGCAACGCGCGCTTCGTGGTGAAGGGCGTGCCTTACGGCTCGTGGGACCAGATTCCGCCCGAGTACAAGCGCAACCCGGCGTCGCCCATGGGCAGCAATCCGGGCACGCTACGCACGAGCATCTTCGAGTTCTAGCGGCGCGCAAACGCCGCCAAGTTGGCCACTGCGCTCACCAGAATCCTCGGGCCTCACGGGCTTGCCGATGTGATTGGCGAAGCCCATCGAGAGCGCCTTGCTCTTGTCTTGCGGACGCGTGTAGGCCGTCAGTGCGAGCGAGGGGATGCCTCCGCCGAGCTCGGGCGCGAGGGCCCTCACGCGTTGGGCCAGCGAATAGCCATCTTCGCCTGGCATACCGATATCGCTGACGAGCACGTGAGGCCGGAAGTCGCCTACCCGCGCGAACGCGTCGGCAGCTGAAGAGGCCATCTCCACGGTGGCGCCAGCCTGGCTGAGCAGAGCATGGACCAGCTCGCGTGCGTCTTGCTCGTCGTCCACCACCAGCACGCGCTTGCCCTCCAAGGTGCCCGCGACCTTGGGCTCCACGAAGGGCCCCGGATCCCAGCTCTCCGCAGGCGTGTGCGGTTCCGGAATGACCGCGCGCTCCGGGATGCGGGCGCGAAACGTGGCGCCCTGCCCCAGCCCGGGGCTCTCGGCCTGCACCTCTCCGCCGTGCAGTTCCACCAGCTGCCGCGCGATGGCGAGCCCCAGGCCGAGCCCACCCACGCGACGCGCCGAGGAACTGTCGGCCTGCACGAAGCGATCGAACACGAAGGGCAAGAACTCGGGCTTGATGCCGCGGCCCTGGTCGCTGACGCACACCGAGAGGTGCCCCCGTGAGCGCTCGATGACCACGCGTACGCGCCCGCCGGGATCGGAGAATTTCACGGCGTTGGAGAGAAAATTCCAGAACACCTGCTGGAGTCGCTGCGGGTCGCCCACCATCAGACAGTCGGGCGGAGCTTCCTGCAACTCGAGGGCGATGCGCTTGGCTTCGGCCGAGGGCCGCACCGCCTCGAGCGCGTCGCGCACGACCGCGCAGATATCCATGGGCTTGAGCTCCAAGCTGAGCTTGCCGCTGATGATGCGCGAGACGTCGAGGATGTCGTCGATGATCTTGGATTGCGACACGGCATTGCGGTGGATGACCTCGATGGCTTTCTCCAAGGAGGGATCGCCCCGGCGACCGCGCAGGATGGCGGCCCAGCCCAGGATGGCGTTCAGCGGGGTACGCAGCTCGTGGGACACGATGCCGAGGAATTCGTCCTTGATGCGGTTGGCGTCCTCGGCGGTGCGCGCGGCCTCGCGCATGCGCTGTTCGCTGACGCGCAAGCTCTGCTCGGCGAGCTCAGCGGCCGCGCGCGCGGCCTGCTCCATGGCCAGCGCTTTGGCGGTTTCCTGCGCCGAGAGGCGCGAGGTGAGGTCGCGCGTGACCTTGGCGAAACCGATCAACGTGCCCTGGGCATCGACCACCCGCGTCAGGACCACGTTGGCCCAAAACCGGTCGCCCCCCTTGCGTACGCGAAAGCCCTCCTCTTCGAAGCGGCCCGTCTCACGGGCGATGTCGAGCTCGCGCTGTGGCTTGCCCGCCGCCACGTCCTCCTCGAGGAAGAAGCGCGAGTAGTGCTGGCCGATGATCTCTCCTGCGGTGTAGCCCTTGAGCTTCTGGGCGCCCGCATTCCAGGTGCTCACCTCGCCGCTGGGGCTGAGCATGTAGATGGCGTAGTCGGAGACCGACTCGACGAGCAGCCGCATGCGCTCCTCGGAGCGGCGCAGCGCCTCTTCGGCACGGCGGCGAGCCGTGAGGTCGCGCGTGATCTTGGCGAAGCCGAACAACGAGCCGTCGTCGTCACGCAGGGCGCTGATCACCACGTTGGCCCAGAAGCGCGTCCCGTCCTTGCGCAACCGCCAGCCCTCGTCTTCCACCCGCCCCTCCTGGGCGGCCACACGGAGCTCCGAGCCCGGCTTGTCGCTCAGCCGATCTTCCTCGGGATAAAACACCGAGAAATGCCGGCCGAGAATCTCGTGGGCAGCGTAGCCCTTGGTCTTCTCGGCCCCGGGACTCCAGGTTTTGACGTAGCCCTGCTCGTCCAGCATGAAGATGGCGTAGTCCTCCACGCACTCGACGAGTCGTCTCCAGTCGTCGGCGGACGCGCCCGGGACATGGCCCTTCGCTGGCGCGACCTTGGTTGCTCGTGCTTCGGACACCAGCGCTCCTCTTGCGATTCCAAGACAGGTGCGACCCTAGTCAGTGTTGACACGAAATTCGAGCATGCAACTTCCGCAGCGTGGCGCGTTACGCGCAGAGACGTTTCGCGCGCAGAGGCCACGAGCCAGCCGCCGCCCTGCGTAGGCCTTGAAGCCGACGAAGCGACCTGGACCGGTCAGCCAAAGCGCTACAGGAGAGGCGTTGTGCAGCGCACGCGAGCAGATTTGCCCCAGGGGTACGGGCGCGCGCGACTTTGACCGCTGCTCGCGGAGCGTGCCGAGGGGACCTCCCGAGTCTCGACAAGTGGCGGGCTGACCCGATGCGCCCTGCAGCGCCGAGCGCGTGGCCCCTACTGTCAACCCATGCCATTCCCGACTGACCAGCCCTACGGTTTTGCCACGCTACATGCGATTTTGCGCTTGGCGCCGCAGCTGCACACGTTAGGTTCGGGCCTCTGCATGCACGAGGAGTTGGGGCCCATGATCAAGAGCGGCTGGTGTGCGGCGTTTTGCCTGGCGGTGTTGGGTGGCGGCTGCTTCGGCCCGGGCACCGCGCAAGAGCGTCCCCCGACCCAAGTCACGGTGGATGCCGGCACGGGCGGCCCGACTCCGCATACGCCTGCCCCCCACGATGCAGGCCAGATGCACGAGGCCGACGACACGCAGTGCGCCCAGGTCGAGGACACGGTGCAGCGTCTGCTCTGTATGGTTGGTCAGGGCGGCGGGGGACTCGACCAGGTGATCCGCGACATCCTGGGCGGAGGCAGTGAGACCATGGACTGCGCAGGGGAAGCAGAATCCCATCGCGAGCCTCCTGTGCGGCTTCATCGGCGGAGGCACCGGGCTCGAGGGCCTGCTCGAAGGCGTGTTGGCAGACGGTGGCGCCGAGCGCATCATCATCGGCACGTTGGCAGAGGTCATTCGCGGCATCCTCGACGACCTGACGACGGCGTTCCTCGATGGCCTGAGTCCCGGTGACGCGGGACTTCCACGCCCCGGCGCGCCGCGCCCGACGCGCGGGCCGCGCGCAAACAGCGCGCTGTTGACCTCCCGCGAGGCTCCTGCCAGCTGCGACGAGGTGACCTCGGACGATCTGCTCGGTAGGCTCCAGTGCGCACGACAAGCCCTGGACCGCGTCGCGCCCCCGCAGGAATAGCGCGCCTTCCCGGTGCCCAGGCTGCAACGCACTCAGGCGCTGCGCTTGCCCTTCATGGCGAGTGCCGTGTGGACGCTGTCGAGGGTGTGGCCGATCTCGACGGCGCCGGCCTTGCAGTTGAGATAGGCCGTGGCCGCCGCCACGTCGCCGGGCTCGAAGCCCTTCAGGGGCGAGCCAATGAGCCAGGTGATGGCAGTGCCGATGTGGCGCGCCACCACCGAGTCGGTGAGCAACGCCGTGGGCGGTGGCTTGCGACCGGCCTTCTTCCAGAAGTCACCGATGCGCCCGCGCTGCTTGGATGTGAGACCGCCACCGCCACGTACGGAGATCAAGAGGGCCTGATAGTCGAAGGTGCCGAGGCGCACGAGCCACTCCGTGAGCTCCGCGTCATCGGTGTCGTGTAGGCCAGCGCACTGAATCAACACGTCGTCCACGCGCACCCATCCCATGGTCTTCAGCACGACCCGACCAAACTCCATCGCACTCCCCCCGAAACGTCCGCAAAGCGTACCACGGATTGGCCAGAGCTCGCCTAGCTCGCTCACGCTTTCGCCTCGCCTCGCAGTGGCAACCTACTGACCTATGCGAGTTTTGATGGTGCTGACGTCTCACGACAAACTCGGCGACACCGGCAAGAAGACCGGCTTTTGGCTCGAGGAGTTTGCCGCACCCTACTTCACGTTTCTCGACGCGGGGGCTCAGGTCACCGTTGCTTCCCCGCGCGGAGGCGCGCCACCACTCGATCCCAAGAGCGACGCTCCCGAGGGACAGACCGAGGCCACCCGACGCTTCAAGCAAGACCGCCGGGCGCAAGACGTGCTCTCGCATACCGTCAAGCTCAAGGCCATCAGCGCTGACGACTACGACGCCGTGTTCTACGCGGGTGGACATGGTCCACTCTGGGATCTCGCGCTCGACCCGACTTCGGCGCACCTGATCGAAGACTTCTACGGGCAAGGCAAGACCGTGGCGGCCGTGTGCCACGGGCCGGCCGTACTCAACCGGGCCAAGGTGAAGGGCGAACCGCTCGTGAAGGGCAAGCGCGTCACGGGCTTCACCAACAGCGAAGAGGCCGCGGTGAAGCTCACGGATGTCGTGCCCTTCTCGGTGGAAGACGAGCTCAAGCGCCTGGGCGCGCACTACGAAAAGGCGCCGAACTGGCAGAGCTACGTGGTCACCGACGGCCAGCTCGTGACGGGCCAGAACCCTGCCTCGTCCATCGCAGTCGCCGAGAAGGTGATCGAGATGGCAGCGGTCTAACAGAGCGCGACGAAGTCAGCGCTCTGTTCCCGTGCCGGCCTGCCCCAGCAAGGCGAGCCCGTGCCCACTCTCTGCTCCCGACAGACTCCTGCGAGCTCAGCCTCGCGCGTGGGAGGGCGGCGGCCCCACCCGCCGCGACCAGCGGCCATCGGTGTCCGCACTGGGCGTGGACAGCGCGAATGCGCCGGAGCGCTCGGGCTCCTGGGACGCGCAGCGCGGGGAGGCGCTGTCGACCTGTGCACGCCCCGTGGTTTCCTGTGTCGTCGCGTCCTTCAAGCCGTGGGGGTTGGGCGCGAGCATGCCGAACTCCTTACTTGATGTTGGTGGTCATCTGAGACTTCGCGAGCGTGGACTTGAGCACACTCGCCCAGCGAGTGTCGCCCTCGAGGTAGACCTTCTGGAAGGCGAGCGCGTACTTGCCCGAGACGCCGCCGCCCGCGTCGGTGGGACCGAACCAGTTGAAGTGGGTGGTGCCGTCGATCTTGACGATCATCTTGGGCGTGGGGTCCTTGATGTTGCCGTAGGCTCCCTGGGACATGTTGCAGGCAGCGGTCGTGTCGGAGTTGCCGCACAGCAGCAGGGTGGGCACCGTGATGCCCGAGGTGGCGGGGTTCCAAGCCGCCAAGCCCACCGAGCTCTTGAGGGTGGGTCGCTTGGTGGATGCGATGGTGGTGCCGCCGCCGCCCATCGAGTAGCCCGAGGTGCCCACGCGCTCGACGTCGAGCTTGTTCTGGAGCGGACTGCCGGACTTGCCGTTCTCCGCGAGGAGCTGATCGAGCGCGGCTAGCAACTTGGTGGCGCGCGTGCCCGGATCGTCGATGCCGTCGGTGGTGACGATGATGGTCACGATGCCGTAGGACGCGTAGAAGGGCGCCCAGGCCTTCATCTCGGGACCGGTATTGGTGAAGCCTCCGCACAACGCGACCGAGGCGAACGGAGGCTCAGCGTCGGTCGGATAGGTCACGGTGCCGAGCGGGAGCTTGAGTTCCGCGGTCTTGAAGGGACCGTTGTCGGAGGTCAGGGCCTTGGGGGACGGACCGTGACACAGGCAGTCGCCGTCGTCGCAGCATTCGCCGGTGCCCATCGGCTTCTCGGTGCCAGCGTCGCCGTCTCCATCGCCGACATCACCATCGCCGTCGCCGACATCACCATCGCCGTCACCAACGTCACCGTCGCCGTCGCCATCACCAACGTCGCCGTCACCGTCGCCATCACCATCGCCGTCGCCATCGCCGTCGCCATCACCTTCGTCGTCACCATCGCCATCGCCATGGGCCGGGTTGATGTCGCTACCGGTGGAGGGCGCCTCATCCCCACAGCCGCTACCGAGTGCCACGACCAATGCCAGACCCAAGGTGAACTTACTCAAAGCCATGACGTCGCCTCCGCGCATCTCTCTCTCAAGTGACCGTCTCTTCTCATGGCCAGATGCGAGCACTCAAGCGCCCCATTCGGGCGCGTCGCAGAAAAGCGTCCGGGCTATGTAAAAATCACTGCGCAACTGTACAAAAATATCATTCACGGTTGTACAGCCGCCCAACATTGCGGGATGACGCACAAATCAGCCAGGGCCGCGCTGAAGATGGTGGCGGTTTCGCGGATCTCGGCGACGAACTTCGCTGCAACCCACGACGATTTTTGGCAAAACGGTGGCTATGTCGTTCTGGCGCAGCCTGCGCGCCCTGCTGGCTTTCTGGTTCTGGTCGCTGCGAGGTGGCCTGCGAACCGTGATCTTCATGCTGCGCTTGCCGGGCGATGCCGCATGGGCACTCAAGTCAGCACAAGCCGTGAATCGCCGGGGCATCCAGCACGAGTCGCGACTCGAGTTGGTGGGACCTTCGCTCTACCGCCTCAAGGAAGCCGACCGACGCACCGCCAACGCCGACCGCAGCTCGGTGCATGAGCAGGACGATGGGCGTACGCGTCCACCCATCGTGATCTATTTCACCGGCACCGGTGAAACGCCCGAGGCGGTGCTGCTGGGCTTTCAGCGGATGCGTCGCGAGATCCCGGCGTTGGCCGAGGCCACCGAATACGTCGTCGCACCGCCGAACAACAAGGGTGCGTACTACAGCGGTGACCAGTTCGGCGCGCGCATGTGGGAAGTGGTGGAGCCGCTGGTGAAGCACTACCCGGGTCCCTTCGTGTTCGTGGGCTTCAGCCGAGGCGCGGTGGTGTCGCTCGACGTCGCCACGCGGGTGGCCGAGGAGCACGCCAAGGTGGCCGGCGCGCTCGCCCTGTCGCCGCCGCTGTTGGTCCCCGAGCGCTTGCCCTTGCCGGTGCGCACCATCGCAGGCTTCGAGGTCGTCGTGGAGGGCCTGCGCGAAGCGGGCGCCGAGCTGCCCCGCTGGCTCGCAGAGCATGTCGAGTTGAGCGTGTACCAGTCGCAGCTCTTGCTGACCGGCATGGTGCTCAAGAACCTCGGCGTGGTCGCGCCGGAGGAGCTCGACATGGCCGTCAGCGACATGCGCAGCCGTGGCACGTTCGACAGCGCCCTGGCCGCCTCCCGTGAGTTTCGCTTGCTGACCGAGGCTCGACCGCGCGAAGGAGAGCTGTTCACCGAGCAGCTGGCACGCTCGTTCGCCGAGTCGCGCTCCCTCTACGCCGAGTTGCTCTGGGGTAGCGCTGACGACTGGGTAGACGGCAAGCTGTGTGAAGCGCGCATGCAGCAGCTCTTGCCGCAGTACCCGCAAGCCCGTGAAAGGTTTCGGATGACCATCATCCCGGCGCAGGGCCACGCCCTCTTCCGGGCCAGCGGCGCGGACCCCCAACCCACCCTGCAAGCCTTCCGCCGAGTCGCCGAGCAGGTCACGAAGCTCGCCGCCGAACGCGAAAGCGAGGCGCGACAGAAGGCCCAGCAGAGTGCTATCCAGCGTTTACGATCGACCGAAGAGATGCCATGAGCGAACCCCGCAGCGAACCCGAGTCAGGTCTGGGCAGCCTGGAGGCCATCCGAACCCAGTTCGAGGAGCGACAGCGCACGCTCGGCAAGGGCTTCCATGCGCTCGGCGAGGAGGTCTTCGCGGCCTATTGGCAGGCCCAGGAGCGCCTGCCCAAGCCGGCCAGCGCCATGACCTTCCGCAACTTTCTCCAGGGCAAGACCGTGCTGCGCGACCCCACGGCACTGGAGCTCTACTTCCGGGCCCTGGGCGCCACCGACCACGAAATGCGCGTGATCCGCGCCACGCTGCAGCAGGAGCTCGACCGCAAGCTGGCCACGCCGCGCCAACAGGCCGCACTGCGCGCCCTGGACGACTTCGACCTCGCCGCCATGCCCTACTCGCGCGCGCTGGTGGAGTGCGAGGTGATCACCAAGCTCGAGGACTCCGTCGACGCTCCCATCACGCACCTGACGCCGCGTGAGTACCTACTCGGCCCGGACGGACAGCGCGACGCCGGGCCCGATCCCGAGCGCTGGGGGCTGGTGCAACACCTGGAGGAGTTCACGCTGTACATCGCCAAGCTCGACCAGACGCTCGCCGACGAGCTCGAGGCACTGCCGCGCCGCAACGTGCAGCAACGCCGGCTGCAGGCCTATGCGGACCTGCGCGAGGTGGCCAGCGCCTACGCCCACTGGCTCCTGTATCGCCCGCGGGCGGCCGACCTCCTGTTCTCCAAGCGTCGCTACATGCTGCACGGTTTCTTCCCCGAGGGTCAGCGCGAGGCGGCCATCGCGCTGGCCAAGCGCGCCACGCGCACCATGTTCGGCGTGGTCGAGCGGCTCGCCATCGAGGCAGTGCTGCAAGGTAAGCACCGCGTGGAGCTTCTGCGCACGCCGCAGGCCGAGCGCGCCCTCGAGGGCGTGTCCGAGCGTCTGTTCGCCATGGTGAACTCCTTCTTCCTGATGGTGGTGCACGGCTCGTCGGGCACCGGCGCCATGTTCCAGGCTTCCTATCAGCTACGCCGCGAGCACAAGGGGTTGTCGAACGGACTCAGTGAGATCCACGAGCAACTCATCACGAGCTACGACGAGGCCGTACGCAAGGCCAACCGCGCCCTCGACGAGGACGTGCGCATTCCTTACGCCAAGCTCAAGGAAATCTACGACCGCCAGTTCGACGAGATTCGCCCCGCAATGGTCGAGATCTGGAAGCGCGAGTACGCCCCGCACCTGGTGCGGCAGACGCTCTCGTTGATGCTGAGCGAGCTCCACGAGGCGGGCGCACTGAACGACAAGGAGTTCTTGAGCCTCACCAAGGAACTCATGACCGGCGCCGACGCCAAGAAGGCACTCTTGGCCAAGCACCCGGACAATCGCTACAAGCGCATCGAGATGACGCCGAAGGCCGGCAAGGGGCCGGCGTCCAAGTAGGCCGGGCTCGCTGCGCGATCACTCGTAGGGGCGGTAAGCGGACAACTGCAACGGGTACGGCACATCATTCGGCAAAGCAGGGTTACCCACGCCGTAGCCGCTGCCGTTGGTGATACACAAGTGCTCGTCAGCGCGCACCAGCACGCGCCCTCCGTGCATCGCGAGTCCCTCGTTGTTGTGGAAGAGCGCCGCCGCACTATCCGGCATGGCCACCTGGAGATAGGGTGGCCCCTGGATCGACTTGACCTCGTGGCAGGTCGTGCCCGCGGGCAAGATGTACACCCCCTGGTCCGAGTTGTGGCGCACCACGTCGGTGATCACGAGCGGCCCCGCGATGTCGAATAGCCGCAGCCATCCGTAGGTTCCCTGCGCCGAAGTGCCTTGCCCATAGGTCCAGGCAGCCGTACGCAGATTCCCACCCACCCACTGCTCGGGATCGTCCGAAGCTTGCACCGCCTTCTGAGCGCCCGAGGCGCTGCACACGGCGCAGGCTTCCTGAGCTTTTGCATCGCGCGTCATCTCGTGGCTGCCGTCCTGCAGCTCGTGCCCGGCGTCGCGCATGGCATGACCCGCGTCGTGCAGCGCGTGACCCGCGTCGCTGAGCAAGTGGCCACCCGCGTCGAGCATGGCCATGCCCGAGTCCGCCAGCATCGTGCCCGCGTCCATCAAGACCTCACCGGCGTCGGCGGTCATGTCACCGGCCGCGTCGACGATGCGGTCGCTGCAAGCGACGGCGAGGCCCGCCGCAGCACCAAGAATGGAGAGCTCGAGCGCGCGTTTACGAAACTGCTTGTTGGACATGGCGCCTTATAGTGGCGATCCACGCTCAGCCACAAGCGCATCGCGCCGCGCACGCCGACGATCACCCCGACTTTCGAAACGAGCTCGCCGGACCGAGCCTCCGTGCAACGGACGTGTGAACTCGATGGGGCTTTTCCGCGCAAGGCACACTGGTCATGGCTTGGTCTGCGGGTACGCTTCGGCCCAACCATGCTGAGTGACTCCCCCGCCAGCGTTGCTCGGACCAGGGCGATTTCGCGAACCGTGGTGTGGTCGACCGTGGCGACGGTCCTGGCAGGCGGCGCCCTCGCCCTCCACGTCCACCACTACTATCCCTACTTCGCCGATGACTCTTTCATCTCCATGCGCTACGCGGAGCGCTTGGCCGACGGCCTCGGTCTCACCTGGAGCTCGGGCGACAGGGTCGAGGGCTACTCGAACTTCCTCTGGGTCTTGCTGCTCTCGCTGGGCAAAACCCTGGGCTTCGAGATGTTGGGCTGGGCGCGCGCGCTCGGCGTGGCGTGCACCGCCGCTGCCATGGCTGCCATTCTCTACGCCCATCGCCCGAGTCGCGTTCAGGAGCTCGGACCTTCCCTGTTCGGCATGTTGTTGGTGGCAGGCTGCGGGCCGGTCGCGTGCTGGTCCATCGCGGGGCTCGAGCATCCGCTCTTGATCGGCCTACTCTCGTGGGCGCTTGTACTGAGCGTGCCCTTCACCGAGGCAGACATCTCGCAGCAGGGGCTGCGCCCGCTCTACGTGGGATGTCTGTTCGCGCTCCTGGTGTGGGCGCGCGCGGACGCGGCACTCTTCCTGGGTTGCGCGGGCTTGGTGCTCGCGCTGTGCGCCAGGCCGTCCATCGCTCGCGTCAAGATGTTGGCCTTGCTCGCCGCACCAGCGGTGTTGGCGCTCGGCGCGCAGTTCCTCTTCCGTCGCCTCTATCACGACGATTGGCTGCCCAATACCTACTACGCCAAGGTGGCCTACACCGTGGAGCGCTTCAGCCAGGGCTACCGCTACGTGAGCGACTCCGACTGGCTGGAGCGCGCTCCCTTCATCGTGTTCGCGCTCGGCCTCGTGGCGATTCCCTTCGCGCGCGGCGCTCGGGCACGCCTCTTGTTGTACTGGCTGCCCTGCTGCACCTGGTTTCTCTACGTGATCGCCATCGGCGGCGACAACATGCCGCAGCGCCGGCACCTGGTGCCCTTCATCGCACTGAGCGGGTTGATCGGGGCGGAGCTGTTCGCGTGGTTTCAACGAGGCAAGCGCTGGCGCGGCGCGTTGGCCACACTGCTCGCGCTGGGCCTCCTGTGGCACATGGCGAGCAAGGAAGAGGACAACCCCAGTAAGCGCGCGCGCGGACGTAACTGGGTGTGGGACGGCAAGGCCATCGGCGAGCTCTTGTACGAGGGATTCGGCGCGGATCGACCCGTGCAAGCACAACCACTGTTGGCCGTGGACGCCGCCGGCGCGCTGCCCTACTACGCCAAGATCCCCGCGCTCGACATGCTCGGGCTCAACGATCGCTTCCTCGCGCATCACCCGCCGCCCACCTTCGGCACCGGTTGGGTGGGCCACGAACTCGGGAACGGCGATTACGTGATGTCGCGCTTGCCGGACCTGATCGTGTTCGGTCTTCCCAAGGGCCAGGAGCGCGCAGCCTGGCGGGGCGGCAAGGAGATGCAGGCGCGCCCCGACTTCCGCAGTCGCTACTCCCTCGTGGAGTTCGACACCCACAACTCCGAACGCCTGCGGGCCTTGATCTGGACCCGACGCGAAGGTGGTGCGGTGGGCATCACCCGTACGCCCGGGCGAATCCGTGTGCCTGGCTATCAGCTGCACGGCCGCTTCGCGGTGGCGCGGCTGCGCGGGGATCACATGGAGTTGTGGATTCCACGTGCGGGCAAGGTGGGCACCACGCTCGCACTTCCGGGCGGCCGCTATCGCGTTCACGTCGAGGGCGATGCTTCGCTCACGCTTCAGGTGAGCGGCGCTGGAACATCCCTCGAGGGTGACGTGTTGAGCCAGAGCACGGCAGGCAATATCAAGCTCGACATCAGCGCTCCGAGTGAAGCTCCCGCGATGCTACGGGCGGTGGTGCTCGACGCGCTCTGAGCTAGCTCGTGGGTGGCTCACCGAAGGGCTCGAGCGCCGATCGATGGGGGTCCGCCTGCCGAAGTGGTGCCCGATGCACCCTGTGTGTCTCACCTCATCCCGTTGAGCCGGCTCACAGTCTGGATGGCTCGACGTGCCCATTTGGGGGGCAAGCTCACCGAATTCGCCGACTAGCCTGAACGGGCCGAGACGTAGTCATTTGGATTGCAAGTCCGTAGCGGAGTGTGGCCAAGCCAACCAAATGAAAAAAACGAGCTAGATTGGGGGGTTGAACCCAATTTTTTGGTTGGACCGGGGGGCATACGCAAATTGACCATGATGAGCTGGTACACGCCAAGGTGGGTTGCAAGCAAGTTTGCTCATCGTGTTTTGTTCATTAGTTTCATATAGTTGACAGCTAGCCAACCGGGTCACCCCAAGCGTGCAATCCGGATTGCACGCGACCATGACCCATGTAGGCCGAGATTTACATTCCGAGTCCCTCTTTGGTGCTCCTAGCATTGGGACCATCTATGGAAGCACCAAGTACACCCAGATACCCAAGGTGGTTGCGTGTGGTCGCCGGTTTGGCGTCCACCGTGACCGTTGCTTGCGGCGCGGATGATGCTTCGGTGGCGGGGCCTTCTTCGGACCAGATTGCCGACGAGCAGCCAGCAGCCATCGAGGACCATTCCGCCGCGAATCCCGCCGCTGACCCGTCCGTGGTCGCCACGCTCTATCAGAAGTGGAGTGCTGGGCACGAGGCTCGAGGCGGCGACAACTCCGTCCCCATGCGCCTCGGCTCGTTCCGAACGCTCACCGCGGATCCTGCCGATGCTGACGGCGTCGCGGTGTTCGACCTGGTCAAGGGTCACGTAGCATTGCAAGTCGACGGCCTCGCAGGCGGCGACGTATGGTTGGTCGACAACGCAGACACCAGCTCCGTATTCCCGGACGCCGCCGATAAGATGGTGCGCATCGGGTCGTTGACGCTGGTGGAAGGCGCTGACCAGTACGCGCTCGACGTCGACTTGGACAAGAATCTCCTGTCGACCTTCAGCATCGACACGGTAGCGATCACCGAGCCGGGCCGGAATCCCATCGAGGCCGGCGTGCTCTATGGCCGCATGAGCCTGTTCAACCGCATGTACACACAGGAGCGGTTGGCCAAGCTCAACGGTGGCATCCAGAAGAGCAACGACAGGCTGTTCGTGCCTGCGTTGGCCACGCTCGACGAGTCGGTGGCGCGCGGCTTCGATCTGTTCACCACCGAGACGTTCGGTGGCAACGGTCGTACCTGCTCCACCTGCCACAGCGTGGAGAACAACTTCACCATCGATCCCGACTACATCAAGAAGCAGCCCAACAACTCGCCGCTGTTCGTCCACGAGTACAACCCGGCGCTGGCCGGGCTCGAGGCGCCGCACATGCTGCGCGAACTCGGCTTGGTGCGCGCCAACGTCGACGGCTTCGACAAGCCCGCTCGACTGCGCTCGGTGCCCACCATCCAGGCGCTCTCTACCAGCATCGTGATCAGCGCCGGCCCCTGCGCGCGCGCACCGATCCCGAACACCGCGCAGTGCGGCTTCCCGCCCAACGTCGGTCCGGTGGACCTGCGCGGCAAGCCCATCATGTTCGGACCGCTCTCGAACGCGAAGTTCCGCGAGGGTCTGATCATGGTGGAGAGCACGGGCTGGGGCGGCGACGGCGCCCCCCACGATGGCTCGCTGCTCAACTTCGCCTTCGGTGCCATCGCGCAGCACATGACCAAGACGCTCAACCGCGTCGCGGGCGTGGACTACCGCTTGCCCACCGAGCAGGAAGCCGACGACCTCTTGCTGTTCCAGCTCGCCGTGGGCCGCCAGCAAGACGTGGACACCGACAAGCTCGTGTTCTCGGACACCAAGGTCGAAGCCGGCCGCTCGCTGTTCGACCACGCGCCCGGTGGCTGCCGCGACGCCAGCGGTGCTCCGCACTGCGGTTGCACCGGCGACGTCAACGGTAACCCCTGCGGTATCGACGTCCCGTCGACACCCGACGGCGCCGCCTGCGGCGCTTGCCACGACAAGGCCAGCGCCAACAGCGCGCTGCTCGCGCTGCCGAACGTGGTGAACCGCGTCAGCATCAACTTCGACATCGGCACGGTCTCGCGACCGAACACGGTGGCGCAGCAGAATCGCCACGCAGTACCCGGCGACCGACCCCCTCCCCACGGACTGCGGCTTCGGCCGTCTCTCCGCCTCGGAGTTCAAGTCGTTCTGCCACTACATCGTGAGCTTCCCGCCCTACAGCTACAACGCGCCTTGCGAGACGGGTCCGGTTCTGCCGCCCTTCGATTGCTTCCGCGCGCCCGGTGCTCCCGAGATCGCTTGCAGCGCTGCCTGCGGCGGTGCCGGACAACCCGCGTGCAACGGTTGGGGTCCCAACGTGAAGACCAGCACCCACGTCGACAGCCGCATGCCGATCCACGGCCGCAGCGCGTTCGAGGTGACCACCTGGCCGCTCGGTTGGTACTTCGCGGAGAAGTCGTGGTGCGACGAGAACTCCTCTTCGCTCCCGCTTCCCATCATCACCGCCGGCATGCCCAGCGAAGCCGTGTGCGAGAGCACCATCGGCGACCACATGGAGTGGGGCCCGAGCAACGGTCTCCTCTTCTGCTCCAACAATGCGGGCTGCGCCGCTTATCCCGGCTCCACCTGCGTGAACGGCCAGTGCACCAACGTGCCGGGCTGCAAGTGCCAGGACAACAGCGCCTGCCGTAACGACTCCTTCTGCTTCCGTCAGCCCGGCAACCCCATCGACGGCTACTGCCTGGGCCTCGGCACGGCGAAGACCACCTTCGATCCCAACAACCCCGCGCACGTCGCGCGCGCTGCCAACCGCATCATGGTGGAGCCCACTCCGGTGTGGTCTGCCTTCGGTCGCGTCGGCACGCCTGGCGGCATGCTGCCCCCCGGCGTCCCTGGCGCCAAGGGCGACGCTTGCAATCCGTTCCTGAACGGAACGCCGGCTGCCGCTGCCAACTGCTTCGGACCGCAGATTTGTATCGCGGGCCCGAACCCCGCCGCGGGCACCTGCGGCCAGAACCCGAACTGGACCGCCCAGAAGCTCGCCTTCTGCGAGCAGACCCAGCAGTACCCCAACAACGAGCTGCCCTTCGGCTGCTTCCCCGGCAGCCCGAACCCGGCCTGCCAGAGCTGCATTCCCTGGAACCCGGCGATCCACCAGGCGTGGGCCGACGGCACCAGCAAGAAGACCCAGCATCGTCCGGTTGGCGTGCCGCCTCCTTGCTTCATCAACGCCGTCACGCTGCCCTACGAGCGTAACTGCGGCGCCCAGAACCCGCCCTTCACGCCCGGTGCTGGCAACGAAGGTTACGGCGACGGCACGTTCGTGACCCCGCCCCTCATCGAGGCCGCGGACACGGCGCCCTTCTTCCACAACAACTCGGCTGCCACGCTGGAAGACGCCATCGCCCACTACTCCTCGGCCCACTTCGCCGCCGCCTCCGGTGGCAAGTTCCCGAACAACCCCACCAACCTCGAGCCCATCTCGCTCGACACCACGGAGATCGGTCAGATCGCGGCCTACCTGCGCGCCCTGAATGCGGTCCAGAACATCACGCAGGCCCAAAAGGCTCTTGAGCAGGCGTGGTTCAACCCCACCTCGTTGCCCGGTGACGGCCGTATCGCCTACGCCGACACCGAAATCCAGGATGCCATCGACGTCCTCAAGGACAGCAAGATCCACATCCACACGCGCGCACGCCTGGTGGTCGCACGCGCGGCGCTCGTGGTGGCCTACGACAGTGGCCACAGTGAGACCGTGGTGCGTGGCTTGCTGGCGGGTGCGCTGTACCAGCTCGCCCAGGGTCGCGACGACATCGTCTCGTTCAATGGTGATGCCAACGAGTGGGAGGCCACGCAGTGGATCCCCGACCTCAACGACATCATCAACGGAACCATCGACGGTACCATGCAGACCGCCCAGGAAGAGGCGTTCGAGCAGACGCTCATCACGCTCTCGGACGACTGACACCCACACACACCGCGTGACGAACGCGTGAAGCGGCGCCCCGGCTCGAGCCTGGGCGCCGTTTCTGTTTAAGGCTGTGTTACCCTTGGCATCGAGCAACGGAGTTGGTGAGAGCGATGACCCAAGAGACCATGCGCGAAGCGCGCCTGACCCCGCGCGAAGAACAGGTCGAACTCGGCGAAGAGACCGAGGCGCTCTTGACCTTCCGCGTGGGAAGCGCGCTGCTCGGCGTGCCAGCCGAGCTGGTACAGGAGGTCACCGATCGCGGCGAAGCCAGCCCCATCCCGCTCGCCCCCAAGCACGTGGTGGGCTTGATGCCACTGCGTGGAGAAGCCATCCCGCTGGTGGACATGAACCGCTTCTTGAGCGTGGAGGCCCAGGCGTCCGACGTGGACCTGGAGCGCCCGCCACGTGTGCTGGTGGTGGCGGCGGAGGGCATGGTCGTCGGACTGTGTTGCGAGCGTGTGATGGGCATCGAACACGTGCCCTTGTTGGCCCTGGCCCCACCACGCATCCACGCGCACTCGGCGATGGCGCCCTACGTAACCGCTGAGGCAGATCGCGACAGCTCGGTGTTGGCGCGACTCAATCTCGGTGCGCTCCTGAAGGCCGCTCGCGTCAGCGCGTGAAATGGTGCGGCAGAGCCCGCATTTAGCCGTGAATAACCGGTTCGGGGTGCAAGCTCCAATGCCGTGCCTGAAGCGCGCAAAAACTGCGCAAAAACCGGGTGATCAGTGTCCAAAATGGGGCGTGATCGGCGTATACTCGAGAGCGCAGCGATACTTTGCCTGAGGGACTCGATTGGCAAGCTACGAAGCCAAACCACTAGTGCTGGTGCTCGATGAACGGGCCGCCGAGTCCGGCCGGGCCTTCGAGGATCTCGAGAGCAGCTTCACGATCAAGCGCATCGTGTCCGTGATCGGCTGCAACGCGCAGGAGCAAACGCTCGCCGGTGTCGTCCTGCACCTCAGCGCGAGCGAGACCCGCACCCTCACGCTGCTCAAGCTGCTGCGCGGCCAGCGCGGCGTCGACGCGACCCCCATCTTTCTACTCTGCCAGGCGCCCATCGAACCCCTCACGCAGGCGGTCCAGAGCGTGCCTGGAGTCGAAGTGCTCGACGTGGCCCGGGCCCATCTGCAGCTGCGAGCGCGCATCCTCACCGCAGCCTCCAGCACGGGGCGGCGCCTTTCCCAGCCCGACGTGCAGCCGGCGGCTGCCGGCACCCCTCACGAACGTCTGCAGCGCCGCTTCCTGGTGCACAGCGCCGAGCGCGGCCAACGTGCACTCGCCCTGTGCGACGAGCTGAAGACCAACCACCTGCCCCCTTCGCGCCGAGCCGCCTTGCTCGACGAGGTCAAAGACCTGCTCAACATGATGAAGGGCGAAGCCACTATGCTGCGGCTGCGCTCCGTGGCCGAGGTGCTCACCACCGCCGAGACCATCGTCTCCCGTATCGATCAGACGCCCGCCAAGGTCGTCATGCCCATGGGCGTCCTCGATCTCTTCAGCGACCTCGCTTCGCTCAACGCCAGCGGTGCCAACATCGGATCATTCGACGCCGACATGCATCGAAGTCGACTGCTCGAGAACTGACTCCAGCGATCTTCGCTGGCAAGCCTAGCCCGGGGTTGGCGAGGCTGGCGTGGGCAGCCCGCATGCGGCTTTCGTCGATGAGGGAGCGAAGATTGCAGCATTCCTCGCGCAGGCGCCGACACAGCGTTCGCGAAGTGATGCCCATGCGTCGAGCGACGCCGTCGACCTCGATCGTGCCGAGACGCTGATATCAAAGGTTGGACCAGAGCTCGAGCGACACGGACTGGAGGTCCAACAACCCTCTAGCGCATGGTCTGGCGGAAGCTGCGACCACTTGAGACATCAAATACGGCAGTCGAGTCACCCGAGCCGCGGTTAGAAGGAGGACGCCGCAAAGCGTCGGCATGCGAGGACTGCGATGACAGCGATTCGTCTTAGCCTAACTATCCGAACGGTTGCGCGAATTCCGCTCCTTGGGCTCGTGTGTTTGGTGGGTATCGCCTGCAGCTCCAAGGAGAAGGCGCCGCAGACGGACGGTTCTGTCGAGCACGCGCGCGGCGATGGCGATGGCGACGGCGATGGCGACGGAGACGGAGACGTCGGTGGCGACGGAGACCTGGGCGGCGATTCTCGTCGTCCCGCGGGATTCGGGCGTATGTGGCGCAAACCTGGGCTTCAATCCTCAGGGCTGCGGCTGCGTCGCCGGTGAGAAGGCCTCATGCTGGACAGGCGCCCCCAACAAACGCAACGTCGGGAAGTGCAAGGACGGGACGCAGGAGTGCCTCGCCAGCGGCGAGTTTCCCGAGTGGGGTCCGTGCGAGGGCGAGGTCCACGACTGTGGGGATCCGCCTCCGCCCGAACCAGAGGGTTGTCCCTGCATTCCGGGTCAAATCATCGGATGCGACGAGGACTGTAAGGCGGGCGTGATCTGTGCACCGTCCTCCACCAAGGTCTGTCAGCCGGACGGCGTGTTCGGGCCCTGTCGTGAGTCCTTCCTTCCCACGGCGGACACCAATCTATCCGGATGCATCAACCTCTTCCACGGCTGCTTCCCGGACAACCCGGAAGGAACCTTCGTTGGAGACTGCAGCAAGTCCTACAAGTGCGGGCACGCTCCCAACGCTATGTAGCTTCGGCGCACCCGACGCGCTGAGGGGATCCTGCCGCGTCTTCGCTTCCCTCCGAGGACTCTGGCTTGGCACTTCATGCCTGCTGGGGTGCGCAATGGAGGCGTCTGCCCCGGAAGTTGTCGTCCAAAGTTCCCTGCTCGCAGCCCCTGCCGAAGCTGACCACGGGGACCTCTGTGCCGACGTCGGATACGTTCGCGCGTGCTGGGACCGAGCTGTCGAGAGCGCGCGCTGCCGCGGGGAGACGTGTCTCGTGCCACGCCCCTCGGTCGAGCGCTTCGCCGTGAACGAGTACCGGTGCTCGGGGCAGGGTCCCCTGCGGGTCTGTGAGCCGCGAGCAAACCAAGCGGGCCCGTTTTCCTGCCACCACGGACGCTGCGTACAGGCGATGCCCCGAACGCCGGATTCGGCCGAGTGGGCATGCGTCGAAATGGCTGGCGTGGTGTTCTGCAGGTCGTTCGTGGGCGCCGCTGGTGTATCACCAGGAGCGCGAGACCCCGCCTTCCTGTGTGGTCCGCGCCGCGGGGCGAAGGCGGAGACCATTTGCGTGGATTTCGCGCCGGATCCGCCGCCCGGTAGCGATCCGCAGGTTTGCCAATTTCGCTACGAGTCGGGGATCGCCGAGCGAGTGTGTAAAGCCGCTGGCAAGGCAGCGCGGGTCGGGGCTCCCTGCCGTTCGGCAAGCGAATGCCCCTCACCGGCCACGTGTGTGGCCGGCTCATGCCTACCACCGCGACCACGTCCTGCCTGTTGGCTCGATGAGGACTGCGGCGCCGGGGGCAGTTGTCACTGGGGAACTTGCTTGGAAGCTGGCCCTCGATGATGCACGCGCTGCGACGCTCTCCAGGACGGGGAACCTGGCTGCTTGCAGTCGTAGCGTGGTTGGCGCTGCTGGGCGCCTGTCGCCCGGGGGAATCACGGCATCATGTTCGGATACGCCTTCCCCCTGGGCCGACCGTCGATCCACTCGCTATCCGGTTCCAACCGATGGGTCACGTGTTTCAGGCGCGGCTTGATCGACAGGGAAACCTCGATCTCGAGAGTGATGGACGCCAGCTCGTCGTGCTGATCCCCGAGCACTGCCCGGTCCATGTTCCCAAGCACGAGGACCGGCCTGCGATCGAAGTCGAGGCGCGCTCCCTGTTGAGCCTCGGCGACGAGCACCGGGCCCAGATCGGATTCGACACGGTGTTCGAGCTGCGCGCCGAGCGCCCGTGCCGGGAAATGATTTCGTCGACCGTCACGTGGACACAGCTCGAAGGTCCCGCCCTGCTCGACGTCCGGATCTCCGAGGATGGCAGCACCTACCGTGCGCGTACTCGCCCGTGGTCGGATCTGCTGGGTCCGACCCTGCCGCGCGGAATCGTTCCAACCTCGCCACGAACACAGGGACGTTACGTATTGGAGGCTCGCGCGAGCACCCCGGACGGTCGCTCGGTTCGACGCAGGATCACGCTGACCTCCATCGCACGTGCCACTGGACTTCCGAGCCTATCCGTGGGCCAGGAGGTGCTGCTCGGGGGCGCGGGATGGCACTTCGAACATCGCCCCAAGGGGGCTCTCTTGACGTTCGATGCCGAGCGTGGACTGACGACTTTCCGTGCCGACCTACCCGGGAAATATCAGCTCGCCGACGCTGCCGGCCGAGCGCTCGAGATCCACGCGACAACGTACGAACGCACCCCCTTCGATTGCGCGCGCTCGGAGTGTCACGCACGCGAATCAAGCCTTGCTCGTGACACCGCGATGAGCCACGCGTACGAGCTCGCCAAGCACTCGAGGGCCTATCGAGGTGCGGTCTCTGGGTGTGGGCTCGACTGTCATGTAGTCGGCGAGGCGGGACTGCGTGACGGCGGCTTTCGCGATGTCGCTCGTGCGCTGAGCTTCCGAGCCCTCGATGGCCCCCCGTTCTCCGACTTGCCTCATGCTTTGCAGCGCCTGGGCGGTGTTCGTTGCATGAGTTGTCATGGTCCCGGAGCCGTGCCGCCGCCGTCGGGGCGAGCACGTGTTCTGCGGACAGACGTCTGTGCAACATGTCACGACGCCCCACCGGCCTATTCCCACGTGGTGGAATGGCAGAGCTCGGCCATGGCGCGCAGCGACGCGAACGCCGCCACGCGCGACGACGCGCGTTGCGCTCGCTGCCACACCACCGGAGGCTTTCTCCACGACATCGGCGTGAGGACGCGGTCGGACCTCTCACGCGACGTCGACGGCGCCGTGGTTGGGATTAGCTGCGCAGCGTGCCACGCACCTCACGGCTCCCATCTCGACCAGCTCGTAAGGCTCACGGAGCTCCCCCACGCGTTGTCCGGCACGAGGCCCGATGTCGCCACGTCCACCAGCTCCATCTGCCTCCCGTGCCACGCACCGTTTGACACCGAGACCCTGCCGTCGGCGTCCCAGGCGGTCTTGGCACAGGGACGAGTCCGCTTACCTTCGAGCCTGGGCGGCGCAGGAGATCATCGGGAGGGCCCCCCATGCGAGCGGCGGGTGTCTATCCTGCCACGGCAAGTCGCAGGGCAACGCGCGTGTGGTTCACGACTTCGGGATCGCAACGGACCTGTGTTCGACCTGCCATGAACTCAAGGCGAACCAAGAGACCTCCAGTAGGGACGTCCAGCTCCGGAGCAGGCGGATCGTGGAACAGGCGCTCCGACGCTGCGGCGTGCGGCTAGAGGGAGCCGCCGAGCACGTGCTCCACGCTCGGCAACTTCCGCCGGGTTGCTTCGAGCCAGGGCTCGCGCGCGCTCTCTACCTGGGTCTACTGGTTCACGAAGATGGCGCAGCAAGCAGCCACAATCTGGGCTTCGCGCTGCAACTCCTCGAGCTGGCCGAGCGCGCCCTGGGCGATCGGCCACGGCGTTGAGCTACTCCGCGCTCCGACGTCCTAGGCGACGACAGCTCTCGATACCCACTCCGAAACCCGCTCCACAAAGAGCGCATCATCATCGGTCTTCTCGATACTTCCGTCGGCCCCGGCGTTCTGAACGATGCGCGCGACTTCCTCACGGTCGTGGGCCGAGTGCAGCACTACGTGGGCGTTGCACGCGGCCCGGTACTGCTGGACGACCTCGGGCAAGCGGGCCTCGGTGAGGCCGGGCATGCGGAGGTCGAGCAGGATGAGCGCGGGTTGGAAGGTCTTGAGTGCGGTGTCGAGGTCGAAGGGCGTGTGGCTCGCCTCGACTTCGAAGCCGTGGCTGTCGAGGATGAGCGTGATGAGCTCGCGGGCGATCTCGCTGTCGTCGATCACGAATACGCGATGGGGGCTGGTCATAGGATGCCTTTTCTGGTGCTCTTGAGCCGCGACCGACATACGGCCAAGGCCTGCTCACGGTTGTAACAAAGGGGTTCGATCCCGGTGGTGTCGGAGACCAACGCGGGCTCGGGCTCGATGCGGATCAACAGGTTTTCTGCGCGAGACAAGGACGCGCGTTGCTCGAGCCTGCGTTCCTCGCGCGCGTGAATGCCCGCCATCAGATACTCGGCGGACCACAGCTGAGGCTCGAGGAACAGAGCGCTGCGCAAGCTGGCCTTGGCTTCGCCGAAGAGGCCTTGCTTGAGCTGGACGATCGCCGTGAGCAGGTAGGGCTCGAACGCGAGGCCATCGAGCCGGATGGCGTCCGCGTACTGGTCGAGCGCGGAGAAGAACGAGTGCTCACGCAGCATGCGGTTGCCGGCGTCGAGCAGGGGCTTGATGTTGGTGCGGGTATGCTCGGGGAAGCCTTCCGGCGGGATGGATGCGGGAGCCGGCGGGACGGTGGACACGCGACGCACGACGGACGCATACGCTGCCGCCAAATCCGCGTTGTTGTCGCCCGCTGACTTCGGCTTGGCCTCGCGCACGAACACGAAGGCGCCGGCGAGTTGACGGGGCTTGAGCTTGGTCTCCATGAGGCCGCGCAAGGACTCGCCAGAGGCCAACACGAGCGCCCCCTCGTCCGGGAGCACCGACTCGAAGCGCTCGAGGGTGCGCCCGCGCGCGGCGAGGTCGAAGTAGATGAGCACGTTGCGACACACGATGGCGTCCCACAAGCGATCGGTTTTTTCGGGCACGAGCGGCGAGGCAGTGGCCAGGTTGTGCACGCAGAAGCTCACGGCCTTGCGGATGCGCGGCGCCACCTCGAAACCATCCTTCACGGCCACGAAACAGCCGGCCCGCTCCTCGGGCGCGACGTGACGCAAGGGCCACTCGCTGTACACGGCGCGCCGTGCGCGCTCTACGGCCTCCGCGTTGACGTCGCTGGCGAGGATCTGCAGTGGCACCCCGAGGCGCGCACCCAGCATCGCGAGGGTGTACGCTTCCTCGCCGCTCGAGCAGCCTGCCGACCACACGTGCAGGGTGCGGCGCAGCTCGCGGAAGCGCCGGAGCAACCACTCTTCGACCGCCTGCAGCTGAGGGCGATCCCGCATGAAGTAGGTCTGGCCGTTGGTGACGACCGAGATGGCAGCTCGCACCGGCACCGCGCTCGGTTCGGCTTCGCGCAAGGCTGCGAGCCACGGGTCGAGCCGCTCCGCCTCCGCCTGTCGCTGTGCCAACGCCTCGATGCGTCCCAGGGCCGGCTCGTCGAGCTGCAGCCCGAAGCGGTCGCGGAAGAGCGCGTGCAGCCGGTCTCGCAGCATCACAGCGCGACCCCGGTAGAGCCCGTTTGGGCCAGCTTCAGTAGCTCGTGCACGATGCCTTGAGGAGACAACACTCGCTTGGTCGCACCGAGCGCGAGGGCGGCGTTGGGCATGCCCGCCACCGTGGAAGAAGCTTCGTCCTGCACGAAGGTGAAACCTTGCATGCGGTGGATCTCGAGCAATCCCTGCGCGCCGTCTTCACCCATGCCGGTAAGGACACCACCTATCGCCTGTCGTCCGAATGCGCGCGCCATCGACTGCAGCATCATGGTTCCCGAAGGTCGATGCCCGTGCAACGGGGGACTCGCCTCGAGCCTCAGGGTGAGCCGGCCTTCGAAGAGCACGTGGGCACGGTCGGGCGCGATGACCACGAGGCCCGGTCGGAGCAGCATGCGGTCGCGGGCCACCTCGACAGTGAGCGCCGTATTTTGTCCGAGCCAGCTTGCAAAACGGCCACAGAAGCCGTCGGACAGGTGCTGCACGATCACGATGGCAAACGGGAATTCGGCCGGTAGCCCGCGCAGAATCTTGGCCAACACGGGCGGCCCACCCGTGGACGACACGAGCCCCAACGCGCGCAAGTTGGACGGGCCCACCGGCTGCGGCGGCGCGGGCAGCGGCTTCTTGGCGTCTTGCTTGAGACGCGTGGGCACGAGCTCGGTGGTGGCGTCGGCGCGGCGTCGCACCACGGGGATGCGAGAAAGCGCGTGCAAGCGCTGCCGCAAGTCTTCTTGCTCCGCGGGCGTGCCCGCCCATGACGTGGGCTTGGGCACCAGATCGAGCGCGCCCCGTCGCAAGGCCTCGAAGCTGAGCTCGCCGGTCTTGCCCGCTGGATCGGCCGTCATCACCAGGATCGGCGTGGGGCGTCGCGACATGATCGCCTCGATGGCCTGCAAGCCATCCATGGCGGGCATGCGCACATCGAGCAAGATCACGTCGGGCCGCGCGGTCTCGGCCATGCGCACGGCCTCGCGTCCATCGCGCGCCACGCCACACACCTCGAACGAACGATCGCTCTCCAGGATCTCCACGATGGTCTCGGCAAAGAGCTCCGAGTCCTCGGCCACCAATACGCGCACCGGCTTCACGACTGCACCTCGGCCTTGAGGAAGCGCCGTACCGTGCTGATCAGCTCGTCTTCGTCGAAGTTACCCTTCACCAGGTAGGCGCTCGCACCGAGCTCGGCACCCTTGCGCTTGTCGGTCTCGGAGCCGCGCGTCGTGAACATGATGACCGGCAAGTCCGCAAACTCCTTGGTGCGACGGATCTCGCCCAGCAGACCGAAGCCGTCGAGCAAGGGCATCTCGAGGTCGGACAACACGACGGATGGCCGCACCGCGCGCAGGCGCTCGAGGGCCTCGCGACCATTCACAGCCTCCACCACGTCGAGTCCCTCGTTGCGCAGAATCGACGCGATCAACTCGCGGGTGACCTCGGAATCGTCGACCACCAACACCGAATCACGGAAGCGATGGGCACGCGAACCGTCTGGGTTCACGGCGGCCGCCGTGTGATTTTGCTCGAGCAAGTCCACCAGGCGATCGACGCTCAAGAGCAGCACCGCGCTGCCGGCCTCGGTGATGGCGACGCCTTCCAGCAGCGAATGTTCCGCGATGAAGAGCCCGGCAGGACGCTGCAACACGTGCTTCTGCCCCAGCACGACGTCCACCAAGAACGCCGCCACGCGTCCCGACGACGAGACCACGATGGCGCTGCGCTCGCCGCTGACCTCGGACGCCACGCCGAGCGCTGTCGCGAGGTCGGCCAGCGGAATGCGTTGTCCCTCTACCTTCACCACGTGGCGCTGGCCGACGCTCTCGATCTGGCTCGGCGAGATGCGCAACACCCGGTCCACGCGCTGGGCGCCGATGGCGAACTCCTGCTCGCCCACGCGGGCCACCAACACGGGCTTCAACAGCAGCGAACCGGGAACCACGAGAACGAAGCGCGTGCCCTTGCCCGGCTCGCTCTCCACGCGCACGCTGCCGCCGAGATCGCTCAGCGTACGCGCCACCGCGTCGAGCCCCACGCCGCGCCCCGAGATGTCGGTGGCCGCGTCGCGGGTGGAGAAACCAGGGCGGAAGATCAGCCGGATCAAGGCCTCCTCGGGCAAGGTCTCCGCCTGCTCGGGCGACACGATGCCGTTACGCAGCGCGCGCTCGCGCACCGCCTTCAGATCCACACCGCCGCCATCGTCCTCGACGGTGACCTGAATCGTGTTGGCGACCTGCTCGGCGCTCAGGCGCAGGGTTGCCGTGGCGGGCTTTCCGAGCGCCTCACGCGCGGCGGGTGTCTCCATGCCGTGGTCGATGGCGTTGCGTACCAGGTGCAGCAAGGGCTCGCCGAGCCGCTCGAGCACGCGACCATCCACGTAGACCTCGGCATCGCGCACCTCGACACGCACGCGCTTGCCCTGGGCCACCGCCAGGTCGCGCGCTGCGCGCGGAAAGCGTTCGAACAGCACGGCGATGGGCTGGAGGCGCAAGTTGCGCAGTCGCGCCTGCAGCTCGTCCTGGGCGATGCCCGACTGAAACAGTCTGTCGCGGGCCTGGGCGATTTCCTTGCGCGCCTCGCGCCGGTTTCCGATCCACTCGCGGGCTTGCTGTCCCAGCTGCGTCAACACTTGCTCGAGCGAATCGCGCGCGATGCGGCTCGGGTCTCCCACGCGGCCGAGCAGCGCTTCGACGCCTTCCAGCTCACGGTGCAAGGCATCGATTCGCCGCTGCAGCGCAGCGACCGAGCGCTCGAGGGTCTGATGGTTCAGGAGTAACTGGGCGCTTACCTTGCCGAGCTCGTCGAGCTTGACCGGGTCGATGCGCATGTGGGCTGCCGAGCGGAACAGCCACTCGGTCTCGGCATTGGCGGCTGGTCGCGACTCTTCGCCGGCGGGCGCCGCCACTTGAACCTGGATCTGCGCGTGAACGGGAGCCGTAGCTGGCGTTTGGGCAGGTTCTAGCCGCGCGGGCTGAGCCGCGGGCGGACGCAGCGAAGCACGGTCCCCCGTCTCCCCACGCTGGAGCCGCGTCACCACGTTCGAGAGCTTCTGCTTCAGCTCTTCCACATCCGGACGCGAGGCCGCCGCACCCTGCTCGATCTCCACCAAGTGCCGCATGGCGTCGAAGCCCTTGAGGATGTACTCGATGGACCACAGCGACTGCCCGAAGCCCGCCGCATGGGCCGCCAGGATGACCTCTTCGGTCTCGTGGGCCACTGCGTTGATCTCGGCGAGCTGCATGAGCTTGGCTTCGCCCTTGAGCGTGTGGATCTCGCGCATCAACTCGTCCGCGAGCCCATTGTCCGTGGGCCGGCTCTCGAGCGCCAAGAGGACATTGCCGAGCGCCCCGAGGCGCTCCGAAGCCCGCACCAAGAAACGCGCGCGCATCTGGGCGCGTGCCTGACTCACACGATCACTCAAGGTACTGCTCCGACGGAAGAAAGACCGGGCGCGTCGAGCAACGCGTCCAGGTTCAGTACGAACACGTAGCCTCGCGGCCACGCCATGTAACCGCGCAGACACGCGGAGCGCTCGAGCCCCGCGAGGAAGCTGGGCAGCGGCGCGAGCCTGCCCTGGAACTCACGCACCAGCACCTCGGCGCCAACCAGCACCGTGTGTGCGTTGCCCAGGTGCCTGAGCACGAGGCCGCGCCTGCGCTCGCCCCGGATCCAGTTGAGGCCGTAGCGTGCGGCCAGATCGACGGCGCGCTCGGGTTCCTGCCCGGCGGTGAAGTCGAAGATGGACTCCACGCTGGCCGAATCGAAGGCCAAGACGACGCTGCCGAGTGGACAGCACGCGAGAACGCGGGTCGTGCGCTCGGACGCGTGCCCCTTCGAAGAAGTGGCCCCCGGCTTCTTGAAAAGCTCCTTCACCTCACCCTCGAGAGTATCACGCCGAGCCTCGATTTCGCCCCGAAACTGCCCACAAAAGTACGTGAATTCATGTGGGCATTGCGCATAGGATTAGGGGCTCGAGGGCAGCATGGACCGGCAACGAAAACTCCTCCTGGTCGACGACTCGCCTGTGGCGTTGCTGATGGTCCAGACCCTTCTGCGTGGCAGCGGATATGTGCTGAGCGAGGCGCATGATGGAGTACAGGCGCTCGAGCGTGTCCACACCGACCCGCCGGACCTCATCGTGATGGACATGGCCATGCCCAAGCTCGACGGCGTGGGCGCCCTGAAGGCGCTCAAGTCCAGCGACAGCACACGCAGCATCCCGGTGATCATGCTCACCGCCGAGGGAAACTCCGAGGAAATCGAGCGCTGCTTCGAGGCCGGCTGCGACGCCTACGTCACCAAGCCCATCAACGTGACCACGCTCAAGGCGCAGATCGAGGCCTTGTTCGACAGGAACGTGGCCCCGTGAAGCGCGATTTTCAAAAGCTATTTCTGGACACCGACGGGCCGGTGGCCGCCCAAATCCTGGAGATCCTCGAGAGTCTCAGCACGGACTCGCCGAGCGAGGAGAGCGAGCGCGCGGGCTTTCTGTGCCACCGCCTGCGCGGCGACGCGCGCACGGTGGGCTTCGCTTTGATCGGCGAGCTGGCCGGCGTGATCGAGGACGAACTCACGCGAAATCGCCGCCAAAACACCCTGGCCGACGAACGCCTGGTCCAACTGCGCTTCTTGGCCAACGAGATCAGCCGGCGCATCTCCGGGGGCCGCGCTGCCTGCCAGGAGCCGCTGTCACACGAGCTCCAGGCCATGTTGCAGCGTTACGGCCAAGACTGACGCGCCGGAGCTGACTGCACGAGCCGCTGGACAGCTGGGGCTTCGGCCGAAGCTGACTGCGCGAACTACTTGGCGGTCTGTTCGTCGAAGCGGAAGCGCTCAATCACCGAGAGCAGCCGCTCGCTCTGGGCGGCGAGGTCCTTGGACCCCGAATGCACCTGACGCGAGCTGATGGCGGACTGCTGTCCGACCTGGCTGATGTCGTTCATCGCCGCGGACACCTGCTCGGTGCCGGCCTGATACTGCTGCATCACCATGCGGATTTCGCGGGCCGAGCGCGTGGTCTCCTGGGCCAGCTTGGTGCCCTCCTCGGTGGCGAGCACCGAGGCGCCGCTGGCGCGCCGGATGTCGGCCGTGAGTCCCTTCACGTTGACCACGGACTCCATCACGTTCTCGGCCAAGCGCTGCATCTGCGTGGCCACCAGCGAGAAGCCGCGACCGGCCTCGCCCGCCTTGGTGCCCTCCAGGGCCGCGTTCAACGCCAGGAGGTCGCTCTTGTGGGCGATGTCCCGGATGCTCTCCAGGATCTCACCGATACGCTCGGTGGTACCCGACAGGCGCGCGATGGACTCGCCGATGACCTGGTTCTTGGCCTGGGTCTGCTCGGCGTTGCGCAGCACCACGTCGATGGCGGCGTTGACCTGATCGCCCGTGGACACCAGGGCGCCCATGGTACGTCGGGTCTCCTCCACCGCGCTGACCTGCTCGGAGGCGCCCTGCTCGTGCTGGTTGGCGGCAGCCGACATTTGGGCCGCCGCGCTGTTGATCTGGGCGGATACCGCCACGATGTCCTGCACCAACGAGCGCATGCCGCCGCTCACGATGATGGACAGGAAGGCCAGCGTGATGAGGCAGAACAAGGCCACGCCCATGGTGATGTTCCTGGACGAACGGTTGGCCTCGGCCGCCTGCTCGAAGGCCTCGGCGAGCGCGCGTTGATCGCTCTCGGCTCCCTTCTGCATCTGCCGCTGGATCTGCTCGAAGGTGGTGTTCGCCTGCTGCAGATTCGAGAGTACGTCCTCGGACACCGAGCCCGCGATCATGGCGGCGGTGCCCTCGAGCGAGAGCTTGTAGTAGCGGTCCACGGCCTGGGAAAGCTGCTCCAGCTCGGCCTTGTCGCGCAGCCCCGCACTCCGAATGGCCTGCAATTGGTCCTTGAGTTCGGCGTGCAGGCGCTTGGTCTCCTCGAGCCCGCCGGCGTCGGAGGCCGCGGTGGCGTCTTGGAAGGCCTTCTGCAGGCGGGAAACGAGCAGATCCGCCCGTTGCGCCGCCTGCATCGCAGCAATGTGGGTGTTCCGGATGACCTCGAGGTGCTCCATGCTCTTGGCGCCTAGCCACGGGATCACCACCAACAGGCAGATGAACGACGCGCCGGCCACCAAGGGCGAGAGCCGATTGAGATGCCGGAACTTCAGCTTCTGGAGCATGACGAGATCACTTGAGCCTTACGAGGGCTTGCGGCACATGGTCGAGAGCGACGGGTCGAATACCGACAGGTCGAAGCAGGTCCACCCGGTGGGGCAAACTGCGCCCGGATTATCCACCGTGCACCCCTGCTTGGTACAATAACCGTTGGGCGCGCCCGGCATGATCGCGCAATAGGGCGCGTTGGGCATGCACTCGGCGTCCTTGGTGCACACGGTGCCGAAGCCCGTGGCATCCACGCCGCCCTGGGTGCCCGAGTCGGAACCCGCATCGGCCTGCGTGTCGTCGCCGTCGCCATCACCGTCGCCAGTATCGGGCACGCAGACCTTGTTCTCGAACTTTTCGTTGGAACTGCAGGAGTCCTCAGGGTCCTCCAGACAGCCTCCAAGCAGCGCGCCCATACACAGAACCAGTGAACCCAACTTCCCCCAACGACTCATCGACTACCTCCCCAGGACTACTTTGCCGCCGCGAATCCGCGCGACTACGGCCACACTCGGGCCCGCCAGGCTGGCGGGCACGTAACTGATCGCGTCCTTCATCACCTGCAGGGTGCGGACCGCAAGCTCGGGCGCCGCAACCTCGGCCGGAGCGCGCGCACCACCACGCACGCCCTGGTCGATCCAGAAGCGGGCGGCCGTGTCGGCGTCGAAGCCGAGCACCACTAGATCGAAGATGTTGCGCGCGGGCGAGCCCTTCGCGAGGTTGATGGGCGTGATCTTGGAGCCATCGCTCCAGAAGTGCTTCTTGCGCGTGAAGATCGCCTGCAGGTCGCCGGCGGACAGAGAGCCGACGCTCTTCAACTTCGAGGGGTGCACGATCACGGCGAGCTCGCTCACGTCCTGAGCGGTGCCGTGGGTAACACTGCCGAACAGCAGCGTAACGAGGAGGAGCCAGACGAGGGCTGTGAGGGATCGGTGTGCCATCAGAATGCCAACACCAGTCGAGAGATGAGGTTGAAGAACGTGTCCTTGTCGGACCGCTTCCAATCATGAGCAAAGTCGATGAACTGGAACGCGCTGAACTGGTTCTTCACGCTGACGCGCGGTGTGATGAGGACGTTCAAGCCACCTGAGGCCTGGATTACGCCGTCGGCGTTGCTGAGCACGTTGACGCGACGAAACGCCTCAAACAGGAGGTAGGGCTCGATGTGCCAGTCAGGCCGCGTGTAGGCCGCGAGCACATAGCCATCCCACTTGATCTCGTTGGGCTGGGTCGCGCCGGGCTGGTTGCCCGTGAGCCGGTGGAACCCGTCGTCGTACTGGATGCGCTGCATCGCGCCTTCGGCGCGCACGCGGAGGTTCCCGATGTCGGCCGAGAGGTCCACGCCGAGGGCGTATTCCCGGCCGCTGAACCAGGTCACGCGCTCGAGGTTGAAGGGGATCAGGCTAGCGACGCGCTTCTTGATGTCCTTGAAGTGGTCCCAGTACCAAGAACCGCCCAACGTGAAGCGGTTCTTGTAGCGGAGGTAGGCGCGGCCGCCGAAGGCCTTGTTGTTGTCCACGTCGGTGAGCGCGAAGTTGCGTCCGTTGCTCACCGTGAAGTGGTAGCCGATGTCCAGGAAGCCCTTGGTGATGACGCCTAGGAGTTCCATACCGATCTGGCGCGTCGGGAAGAACTCGGAGGCGAAGAACTCGGGAAGCACCATCGAGATCAACGTGGGCTGACCGTGGTCGACGTTCCAGATGCCGTAGGGCGTCAGGAAGATACCGGTGCGCAGGTTGAACCAGTCGCGCGGCTGCCACTGGGCCCAGGCGCGCTCGAGCAGGATGCCGCTCCACTGGATCTTGTTGCGGCCAGTGGTGCTCGAGGTGTCGTAGGTCGAGGTGTCGGTGCGCTGGTACTTGATGCTCGGGTCGCTGGGGAAATCGAAGCTGGTCTCGGTGCCGTTGGGCCAGAGCGAGAAGCGGGTTTCCACCAAGGCTCGGAACTGCTCGTGCGGCTGAGCGTCGAAGTAGAGGTTCAGGCCGCCGAACTGATAGGTGAAGCCGTCGGCGCGTCCGAAGCCGCGCGTGAAGGAGCGCGGGTCCTGGTACCTGAGGTACTGAGCACCCGTATCGAAGTAACCGTAGATCTTGAGGAGGTCAGGCGTGACCTCTTCGATCAGGCTCGTGTCCTCCGTCAAGGGCAGGGAAAGGGTCGGATCCTCGACGAGCGCCGCGGGCGGATTGGCCGTGAGCTCCGCCAGCTTGGCTTCCAGGGCGCGCACGCGCTCCAGAAGTTCAGCTTGGCTCACAGGAGCCGATTCGGTTACCTCAGCGGACTTTGGCGCCGACGCCGCGGGCGCAGGTTGGCTAGTCGCCGGCGGGGCCTCCTGGGCTCCCACAGGCGATACCAACCCCACACTTGCACCCAACAGTGTCAGCGCGCTCAAGAAACGAAGCGCGCTCATTCCCCTCTACTTTGCGGGCATTCCTCGATGTTCGGTGCCCGTCATTCGGTACGCAGGATCTGAGCACGCTTCGATTCCTGAATGGAACGCAATTATGCCTGCTGACTCAATCGCGCTTGTGGGAGTTCGGCTCACCGACCTGGAGGGCTACGAACCAGCGGTTCAGCAACAGGCCTGCGTGCTCGTGCACGTGCTCGGCGGCCCTCGCCCCCTCACTTCTGCTCCCGTGGTCGTGCACGAGCACGACCTCGTCTCGCTGGAGCAACCGCTAGAGAATCCAATCCTGCACCTTGTTCCGCAGCTGTCCAAGCGAGGTCTGGCTGCGCCGCTCGCGCTCCAGCTCGATGCGCTGCGCGACGTCGTGAAAGAACTGCGGGTCCGTGTAGAAGCGCCGCACGGTGTCGCGTTCCAGCACGCGCTTGCCCTGGCGCGAGGTGGCCGCGACCCAGAACAGCGCGCCCCATTCCACGGCCACCGCCGTCGCGCCGGCAGGCAAGAGCAGCATGTCCTTGGCGCTACGCGCGGCGTCCGTAGCGACACGGCTCGCGATCATCGCGCACAGCTCCCCGAGCGTGAGAGCGACGCCGTCGAACGTCCTGCCGTACTTGCGAAACACGTAGTCGAGCGTGGCTTCGTCGAAGCCGCCCTCGTCGTCCACCAATTCGGTGTCCGGATGCCGCACGAAGCCCGTGGCCGGCAATGCGAGGTTGCGCGGATCGAGGGCACGCCCTTGCAGCAAGGAGAGACCTGCCACGCCGAAATTGATCGCGAGCGCAGCTGGCGCGCTGAGCAAGGTGCCGAAACCTAGACGCTCCAGGCCACGCCGACTCTCCCGGGGAGAGATCATGCGATCCTGGTTCTCGTCGAAGAAGGCCAGATGCTCGTGGAAGCCGATCACGCGCAGCGAAAGATCACCGACGGCTCGGAGGGGGAGATTGGCGCGGCTCATGGGATACCTCTGCGTGCTGTGGGGGAGTGGATGACGGACTCGCGGCTGGGGGGCCGCTCGCTGATGGCGTGTTCGCTGGGCTTCACGAGCACGCCTGTGCGCTTCGCATGCACCTTGGTGAACTCGGCGCCGAAGAACAGGATTTGAGCCGAGTAGTAGACCCAGATCACCAGCACGATCACCGAGCCCGCGGCGCCGTAAGGCGAAGCGATGCCGCTGTGTCCCAGGTAGAAGCCAAGCGCGAACTTACCGACCGAGAACAAGAACGCGGTGAGCACACCGCCACCCCAGACCTGCCCGAAGCGCAGCTTCACGTCGGGTACGACCTGGAAGATCAAGGCGAACAGCAGGCTGATCACCACGAAGGCGACGCCGAAGTTGAGGGCTTGCCAGACACCGTCTCCGCCGGGCAAGAGCTGCTCAAAGCGACTACCTAGCGCAGAAAGTACGGCGCTCAGCACCAGTGAGACAAGCAGCACAAATGCCACGCTGAGCACCATGGTGAAGGACGTGAAACGGTCGCGAACCACACCCCAGATCCCGCGCCCGGGCTTGGCTGTGACCTTCCAGATCGAGTTCAAAGCCGACTGCAATTCCCCGAACACGCCTGAAGCGCCGAAGAACAGCACGCCGACGCCGACCAGCGTGCCCCAGAATCCGCTGTCTGGCGCGCGCGCGTGCAAGATCACTTCCTGCACGCTGCGACCCGCCTCCGGCCCGACGAATTTGGCGACTTCTTGGGCGATTTGCCCGCGCGCCGCCTCGTCGCCGAGCACCATGCCCGCCAGTGAGACGGCGAGCACCATGATGGGCGCCAGGGAGAGCAGCGTGTAGTACGCGAGAGATGACGCCAGACGCGTGGCGTTGTCACCGTACCAGGCGATCCCGGCGTGCTTCAGATCAGAGAAAAATCCACTGACTTGGAACCCCATCGTCCTGGGTAGCTGCAAGAGGCGGGCCCACGCCCTCGGACGAAAGAGTGGGCGACGTCACCTCACCGAATAGACCGGCCGCCGGCGACACTGGCCCACGAGCGAGAGAAGGAGAACGATGGGTAACCTCGCTCGTAAACCTGGTGCCGCCGGCGGTGAGAGCGCGTTTCACGCACCGCGTCCTCCACACCGCCGTGGAGGACGAAGTTCGACCCTCTGTCGAGGATCTCGGCGCCATGCTGCGCGCCCGGTAAGGGTGTTACGGCTTCATCAGCCGCTTGAGCAAGCTGAGCTTGTCGTTGTTGACGGTCTTGAAGTCGTCGTTGAGCAGACCGCCGGTGTCGCCCGAGTTGGGGTTCAAGCACCAATAGAAGAAGTTGTGGGCCTTCTTCTCGACGAGATAGGACACGAAGGCGTCCTGCCACTTCTTGTCCGCATCCATGTAACGGCCACCGAACTCTCCGGGCACGAGCGGCTCGTCGCCATCGAGCAAGTAGCCGAAGTGCGCGCCCCAGATGGCGGGCATGTTGTTCGGGAAGTCGGCGACGGAGAAGTAGGGCTGCGCGTAGACGCTCGGGCCGTACACGTGGGGGCTGTACACGAGGCGTGACTTCGGAAGCTTCACGGGAGCCGCGGCCACGCCCGTGAGGTTCTCGCCCCAGAACACCGGCGCGCTACCGCTGAAGCCTTCGGAGCCCACGCCCTCGACGAAGGTCAGGATCTTGGGGTTGGTGGTGAGCACGGTCTTGCCGCCCTCCTCCGCCAGAGCCTTCCAGTCTTCCCAACGCAGACCGTATGGTTCGTTGAAGAGATCGATGCCCACCACGTAAGGCGCGTAGGTCTTGGCTAGCTCGGCCAAGGTCTTCAGGTTGGCCAGCCACTTCGTCTTGCCGTAGCCAGTGCAAGCAGGATCGAGCGGACCGGTCTTCTTGAAGCCGACAGCCGACGAACACGTGTGGATGTCCCACAGCATGTAGATGCCCGCGGCCTTGGCCGCCTTGGCGAGCTCTTCGAACCCTTCGCGCCCCGTGTCCACCTCTCCGCGCTTGGCCCAGTCGGCACTGGGGTAGCCCGGGTCGATGCTCTCCGGCGAGAGCGGCACACGCAGGGCGGTAAAGCCCAGGCCTTTGATCTGGTCGAGAAAGTCCGCGACGCTGCGCTTGGCCTCGGTGGGACCGAACAGCGCGCGCGACTCCGTCTCGAGGCCGAACCAGTTGAGGCCATACAAGCGAACCTCTTTGTCACCGTAGTAGATGCTGCGGCCCTTCACCCACCAGCTGTCGGTGCGCGTGACTTGCACGCCGAAGATCTCGTCGGGCCCCTGCGCGGGGACCTGCTCCGTGTCTCCATCTCCCGCGCCAGGCTCCATGTCACTGGCGTCAGGAGCTGCCTCACCGGCGTCGTCATCCTGCTCGGGGTCGCTCGAATCGCCTCGATCGCCGTCGCCATCGCCATCGCCTTCGTCACGGTCGGAGTCTCCGTCGCCGTCGGTCGGATTCGACGTGCTCGCCCAACTTCGGTGCGGTTGGCTCGTCTGCACAGCCCGGAAAAAGCCAGCACGAGAGGACGAGCACGGAGAGCTTGGCGACCAGACGACGCATGGTGTCCAAAGTGGCGCGCGCCCTTCCGACCGGGTCACAGCGTGCGCAACTTTCCCAGCCCGTGACCCATCGCCCTCACGCTTGCCCACTCAGCTGCCATGACGCGTGTCTATTCGATCTGGTGGCTTGCCCTCGTGAGCCCTGCCCTGGCCTGCTCCGCTTCCGACGACCCCAGCACGAGCCGAGGCATCGGCCACGTGGGCGAGGGAGACGGGGATGGCCCCCCCTCAGGAGATGGCGACGACCCGGCGGGGGGCGGCGGCCCACTGTGCGGCGACGGAGCGCTCGACCCGGGAGAGGACTGCGACGACGGCAACCGAAGCTCCAAGGATGGTTGCAGCGCGAGCTGCCGCAGTGAACTCGACTGCAGCACCGGCACCTGTGTCTCGGAGTGCGGCGACGGGCTCGTGTTCGACGAGGCCTGCGACGACGGCAACGTGCGCGACGGAGACGGATGCTCACACGACTGCGAAGTCGAGGCTGGCTTCACGTGCGTCACGGGCGGCGACTGCGATGCGCTGGACGGCCCCTGCACGATTCGGGTCCCGGTGACCTTTCGAGACTTCAAACCGGAACATCCCGACTTCGAGGTTGGCTGCGGCTCGCTGGTGCAAGGTGTCGTGGAAGAGAGCCTGAACGACATGGGCAAGCCCGTGCTCAAGAACGGCGGGCCCGCTTGCATCGAGTCCAAGACGACCTTCGCCGAGTGGTACACGGATGGCCCCAACAACCGGCCCATCTCGGGCGAGATTCGAACTCTACCTGACGGCGAACGGGACCTACGTGAATCGCTATGGACCGCGCGGCGAGCCTTGGAAGGACGCCCAGGGACAGCGCGAGTATGACGGGAATCCACTCTTCTTCCCCATCGACGACGCGCCCAACGCCTGGCCCGACATGCGCTACCCGGCGAAGATCCCCGAGCAGTACGGCTACAACGGCTGGCCCTGGGAGAGCTCCATCCACCCGGATGCGCCCAAGCACAACTTCTCGTTCACCACGGAGGTCGTGTACTGGTTTCGCTACGAGGCGTCGGCCAACGCGAAGCTGGAGTTCGCGGGCGACGATGATGTCTGGGTGTTCGTGAACGGCCAACTGGCCGTGGACCTGGGCGGCGTGCATGTGCCCGAGTCAGGCAGCGTGACCCTCGACCCGAGCACAGCGCAGCGCTTCGGCCTTCAGAACGGCAAGGTGTACGAGATCCGCGTCTTCCATGCGGAGCGCAAGATGGAGGGCTCGTCGTTCAAGCTCACGCTGGCTGGCTTCAACATGCAGCGCAGCGAGTGCCGCCCAGTGTGCGGCGACGGCGAAGTGCAAATGGGCGAAGATTGCGATGACGGCAATCGCAATGATGGGGATGGCTGTCCCGCGGATTGTCTTGCTCCGATACTTTGAAGAGGCCCCGAAAGGCGGCCATCTGCCATCTGTGAGGGGGCCATCTGCTATCTGCCATCTGCCATCTGCGAGCGGCCATCGGCCACGAACGCAGCACATCACGGAAGGGCTCGCGGCGGTGTCGGGAATTTTGTGTAGGCGACCAGGTGGGCGACATGAAAGGAAGGGAAAAAGAACTGCCCGAGGATAGCCGGAGGCTGAGAAAGCCAAGAACAGCCATGCAGAGAAGGCTGCGCTCAGGCAAGAGTGGGTCGACGAGCTCGTGGCGGGCTGCCGGACGGAAGCCGACCTTGTCGGACCGGATGGGGTGTTTACGAAGCTCAAGGGCGCGGTGATGAGCCAGCTGCTCGAAGCCGAGATCACTCACCATCTCGGGCATGAGCGCAACGCGCCTCGAAAGGGCTCCAATGCCCGCAACGGCCACTCCCGCAAGACGGTGCATACCGAGACCGGCAATGTCGTGGTGAGCGTGGCGACAGACCGCGACGGCACTTTCGAGCCGCAGCTCATCGGCAAGCACCAGCGCCGCTTGGAAGAGTTCGATGAGAAAGTCCTAGCGCTCTACGCGCGCGGTATGACAACGCGGGTCATCTCGTCGCACCTTCGCGAACTGTACCGCATCGAGGTCTCACACGACCTCATCAGCAAGGCCACCGAGCACGTCATCGATGAGTTCCGCGCATGGCAAGAGCGCCCGCTCGAGGCGGTCTATCCGGTCATCAACCTCGATGCCATTTTCGTGGGCGTGCGCGATGGTGCTCAGGTGAAGAAGCGAGCGTCCTGCCACCCCGCCGAAACTGCCGAGCGGACTGCCATCAGGTGGCCGGGAAGTGCCACGCGCTGCCCGCCGTCCGCGTACGGCCGATGCCGACTGCTGCGAGCTGCTCCGCTGACTGCTGTTAACCGAAGCCGTTCGCTGACAGCTGACAGCTAGCAGCTGATGGCAGATGGCGGATGCCAGATGGCTGATCGCTGATCGCTACTCGCTGATCGCTACTCGCTGATCGCTACTCGCTGATTGCGGATGGCTGCTCGCATATCGCAGATGGCAGATGGCCGATGGCCGCTCGCAGATGGCAGATGGCAGATGGCCGCTCGCAGATGGCAGATGGCAGATGGCAGATGGCCGCTCGCAGATGGCAGATGGCCGCTCGCAGATGGCCGCTCGCAGATGGCCCTCCTCAGAAACGCAGCGCCCACGAAACCCCAGCACCACCAGGCAACCTCATGGGTTCGATGCTGGCGTGCCGGTGAGCGCGGGCGGCGCGCCACGCTTTGTAGCGCTGGCGGTGAATGAGGCCGATGACGAGGGCGGGAACGCCTGCGGCCACCGAGATGGTCGCGAGTGTTACCGAGAAGCGAACGCATGGTTCTCGGGTCTTCCAGGGGTCGAGCCAGGAATCGGTGCCGCACGTGTGCAACAGCGCCATGCTCTCGGTGGCGCCCAGCAGTAGGGCCGTGCCCACGACGATGCCGGCGATGCCGCGTGGGGGGCGTGGCTCGAGCTCGGGAGGAGCGAAACCGAGGCTGGCCTCCTGGTACGACTGCGCCCCTGCGCGCGGGGTCTGCACGGCGAGACCACCGACCAGCAGCAGCAAACCCAACCCGAACGAGCGCAGCATGGGGCGAGCCTATCAGACGCTTTCCCGGGCGCCCGTCGCCACGCATTCGGTAGGCCAGCGCGAGCCTTGTACTTGGGGAAAGGGAAAAAATCGTCACCCGCTTGTTTCAACGCACGTTTTTACGAGACGCTCGCGTGAGCGCGGGGTACCCGACCCCACCCAAACCGGGACCCACAGCGGTTTCTTCCACCGAGGGCCGCGGGATCGGCCGGAGCCGAGGGTGCACCCTGACCGGCCCCTGCGGCGCGGTTCTCACGAGGGCACCTCCCGTGCTACGGCTAGGGCGCGTTTCCGCGGCTCGCGCGTGCGCTTCGACAAAGGGTGTTTCCGGTGTCCGCACTCCTCACCATCCCGTGGTTCAAACTCGAAGGCTGGACCATCCCCGGCACACACGTGGGCCTGCAGCCCTTCGGCATGTTGGTCGCCTTCGCTGTCTGGATCGGCACCGTGTCCGCCACCAAGCACGGCCTCAAGTACGGCATGCGCAAGGAAGTGGTGGAGGACTGCGCCACGCACGTGGTGATCATCGGCTTCATCCTCGGTCACATCTTCGACCTGGTGACCTACTACCCCGACGAGCTGCTCGAGAAGCCCTGGAAGATCTTCTTCGTCTGGGAGAATCTCTCGTCCTTCGGCGGCGTGTTCGGGTCCGTCATCGGCGGCTTCTACTGGCGCTACAAGCGCGGCGTGCCGCTCTTGCCGGTCTACGAGAACATCGCCTACGGCTTTCCGCTCGCGTGGATCTTCGGGCGACTCGGTTGCTTCGTGGTGCACGACCATCCGGGCAAGGAGACCGACTTCTTCCTCGGCGTGGAGAACTACCAGTACCCGGGATTGCCCGTGGCCACGCGCCACGACCTGGGTCTATACGAGGTGTTCTGGGCCATCGCGGTGACCCTGATCTTCTGGAGCCTCTCCTACAAGAAGCGTCCCTGGGGCTTCTATTCTGCGTTGTTCGCGCTGTTCTACGCGCCCTACCGGTTCTTCCTCGACTTCCTGCGCGTGGCCGACTCGACCTACAGCGGCCTCACCCCGGGCCACTACTCGTCGCTGGCTGCGGTGGGCATCGGCGTGTCCCTGCTGATTTACATGAAGCGCCACGGCGACGACCCGCTCGTGCCCGAGGTGCGCACGGACACCAACCTGCCCTGGCCGCCCGAGCGCAACAAGAAGCTCGCTGGCGCGCGCCCCTGAGCCGCGCTCGTCTGAGGTTGTTTTCAAGGGCCAATCTGCCGCGTGCGATTGGCCCGAACTGCTTCATGGCTTGACGCGGGACCGTGGCGAGAGTTTGTTGTAGCCATGTGCCGTAATATCAAGCCGCTGTTCAACTTTGCGCCACCCGCCACCGACGCCGAGATTCACGCAGCTTCGCTTCAGTTCGTGCGCAAGTTGAGCGGCTTCACCAAGCCATCGACCGCCAACGAAGAAGTCTTCGAACAAGCCGTCACCGACATCGCGGCCATCGCGCGCGTGTTGATCGACTCGATGTCCACCCAGGCGCCGCCCAAGGATCGCGAGGTGGAAGCGGAGAAGGCCAAGGAGCGCTCACGGCTCCGCTTCGGCACCCGCTGATCGGCCCACACGGTCGCTGCGCTGCGCCGCTCGCGCGCTACCATCACGGCATGGATAGCTGCTTTCTCGGACAGACCGGCGTGCGCGTCTCGAGGCTCGCCTTCGGCACCATGAGCTTCGGAGGCGACGCAGACGCCGAAGAGAGCGCCCGCCTCTACGCCACATGCCGCGACGCCGGCATCAACCTGTTCGACTGTGCCGACGTGTACAGCCAGGGTCGCGCAGAGGAGATTCTGGGCAAGCTGATGGCCCACGAGCGCGATCAAATCGTGCTCACCAGCAAGTTCAGCTTTCCGGCTGGCCCGACCCCCAAGGATCCCAACGCCTGCGGCGCGAGCCGCTACCACCTGGTGCGCGCCTGCGAAGCCAGCCTGCGCCGGCTCGGCACCGACCGTATCGACGTGTACTTCGTGCACCGCTTCGATCCGCGCACCGAGCTCGAAGAGACGCTCCGAGGGCTCGAGATCCTGGTGCAGAGTGGCAAGATCCTCTACCCGGCCGTGAGCAACTTCGCCGCCTATCAGACCCAGCGCGCCCTCGACCTCGCGGAGCGCGCCGGTTGGGCGAAGCTGGTGGCGATCCAACCCATGTACAATCTGCTCAAGCGCCAGGCGGAGGTCGAACTGCTGCCCATGGCGCGCGACAACCGCATCGGCGTGCTGCCCTACAGCCCACTCGCCGCGGGTCTGTTGAGCGGCAAGTACTCACGCGAGCAGCCGCCCAGCGAGGGCCGCATGCTGAGCAGCAAGAACTATCAGGTGCGTTATGCCGCCACCGACGCGCGCAGCGTCGCGAGCGGCTTCTTGCAGATCGCGGAGCGCTTCGGGGTCCCCGCGGCCGCGCTCGCCATCGCCTGGGTGGCGGCCCATCCGGCTGTTACGGCCCCCTTGCTGGGCGCGCGCAACGTGAGCCAGCTCAAGACCTGCCTGGAGGCCGCAACCATCCGCCTCGACCCTGGACAGTACGCCGAGATTGCGGCGCTCACGCCCGCGCCGGCGCCGGCCACCGATTGCAACGACGACGGCACCGAGCACGACCTCTGGAAGCGCTAGGGGGGTGTCCCTAATTCCGGTGCGCATCAGGGCGCGGATTTCCGTCGCATCGCGAGCGCGCCCGCAGGCTCGACCTGAAGGTCGGGCCGAGCACGAAAGCCGCGATGCGGCGGAAAGGCGCGATGCTGGCGTGCGCCGGAATTAGGGACGCCCGGACGCCCCCTAGCGCTCTTAGAACGCCGGGAGACCCGAGCAAGTGCTGAAGGCTGCGCCGCAGTTGTCGATGCGGCATTGGTTGCAGGCCGTGCTCGAAACCGGCACCAGGCATGCGGCCAGGCAGTTCAGCAGCGTGCACTGATTGGCGCTCAGATAGCAGTCGACGCAGGCGTCGCTGGCGCCGTCGACCTTGGGGTCGCCCAGCACGCAGTCCTTCACCAGACCAAAGCCCGCGCTGTCGGAGAGGCTCTGTTCGTTGCAGCGGCCGACTGACGCTTGGATGGCCCCGTCGCAGACGAGGTCGAGCTCCTGGAGCGAGGTGCATGCCCCTCCCGGAACGGCCGACATCACGAGCTGGTCGTACGTGATGACGACGCCGCCGTCCGGAACGCCCGCGTCCTGATCCGTCGGGCCACAGGGCCGGTCCGGCAGCGTAGGCAGTGCGCCGGCATCGCCCGAAGCGCCGAGATCGCCCTCGAATTCGCCATCGCCATCGCCCCTCGCGCCGTCGTCTTCGGGCTCGTCCGGCGGCGGCGGCGACTCGTGGTCAGCTGGCCCGGGTCCCTTCGGGGGCTCGGATCCTCCGCTGCCCACCACCGGGAAATCGGTCGTGGGCCCCCCGGCACAGCCGGCGAGCAGGCACCACCACAGAACCCGGGAGCGGGTAAGCATAAAGTCCCTTCACTTTCGCAGTTCCCCGAGGTTTCCACAAGGCAGCTCACCTGGCGGGGCGTAAGCCGGCTCACCGATGGACCCGTGGCCGAGGGCGACTCGCCATGAATTGACATCACAAAGGACGCCCTTATACTCCGCCACCTTCGAACCCGGCCTTGTGCCGGCTCGAACGTTGGCGACATAGCTCAGTTGGTCAGAGCGGGCGTTTCATACGCGCTAGGTCGGTAGTTCAAATCTACCTGTCGCCACCCTTAGTTCTCCTCCCCAGCCGGATGCTCCGGACACGTCGTCCAGACGTGTCCGTGCGCGCTCCGCACGCAGTCGCACGCTTGCAACCCTACTGGCTCACCGCTAGCGGTCGCCCAGGGTCAGCAGCGCGCCTGCCACCATGAGCGCCGCGCCCGCCGCGAGGCGCCACGACAACTTTTCTCCGAGCACGAGCACGGCAAGCGCGATGGTCAGGGGCAGACTGAGTTTGTCGAGCGGCGCCACGCGCGATGCCGGCGCGAGCTGCAGGGCCCTGAAATAGGCGAGCCACGAGAGCCCCGTCGCAAGTCCGGACAGGGTCAGGAAAAGCCACGAGCGCGCGCTGACCTCGCGCACGGCGCGTAGCTCGCCCGCCCCGAGCGCGACCGCCCAGGCGAAGGCGAGTGCGCAGCTGGTGCGCACGGCCAGCGCGAGGTTCGAAGGCACCCCTGCCACCCCGAGCTTGGCCAGGATGGCAGTGGCCGAAGCGGCTAACGCGGCGAACAGCGCGTAGGCCCACCAGCTCATCGGGATGCACTCCAAGCGGCGCGTGGTTGGCTCGCGGTCGGGCTCATCCACTCAAGATAGCCCAGGGACCGCGGCTCGGGGCCGCCTGACGCTTCACTGCTCGATTTGACGTTCCCAGCTGAAGGGCCCGAACGCGTCGTTGCCGTTCGGCAGGTTCTGGCCCGGGTCGACCTTGAGGCGCAGGTACTCGAGCGGGAACGTGCTGCCGTGAACCACGACGCGGTGGAAGTTCGGCACGTCGTAGCCAGGGTGCATGTAGTTGAGCGGATCGGAGGCCGACAGGGGGTTGTCGGAGCGGTACACGTGGGAGTCGCCGTTCAGCATCAACACGGGACGACCAAAGGCCTGCGTGTTCTCGGCGATGTTGGCCACGAAGGGCTCGTAGCCGGTCTGGTGAGCGGCGCCCTTCTCGGCGTCCCACATATCGGCCTGCGCGATGATCGCCACGGCCTTCACGCCGGTGACGCGCGCGACGAGGAACGCGGAGTCGAGCCAACGCAGCGTGGCTCCGGTGCGCTTCTCGCGCTCCGTGGTCTGCTCGGCGCTCTCGGTGGGCGCGCCGTACCAGATGTCTTGATCGTTGTTCGAGCCGCCGGGCATGTTGACGGCCACGAACAGGACGCGGTTCTGTTCCCACATCACGTTTTCGACGTACTCGCGATCGCTGGGGTGACGCGGATCGAACAGCACGCCCTGGGAGAGCACGATCTTGCGACCGCCGCCGAGCGCGAGGCCGGGCGCGGGGAAGAAGATGGAGCGCACGAGCGCGAGGTTCGCCACCGGGTTGCCGCCATCGTAGTCGATCGTGTTGCCGGTGGAGTCGAGCAGGTACTTGATGGTGCCCGTGGCCGAGTCGTAGCTGCCGCCGCCTTCGGCGGTCTTGTGGCAGTCGGCCCACTCGTTGTCGCCAGGCGTGTAGACGAGCGGATCCTGGAAGTGACTCCAGAGATCGTAGACGGTGCGGTCGTAGGCCTCGGTGCAGTACTGCTTGCCCGAGTGAATGTCGCCGACGTGAACCACGAGCTCCACGTCCGGATCCGCGTTGACCGCGTCCACGAAGGCAGGGGTCGCCGACAGCTCGGCGGTGTCGGTGGGATTGGTGCCGTAGGGGGCGTCGCCGAACACGGCGATGGTGACCGGGCGCGTCTTGGGCCCGACGGCGTGGGCGGCGGGCGCCCCGCACAGCGTGCTGACGGCGAGGGCCGCCGGCACGAACAGAATTCGACTGGAAATCGACATCGCTTCTCTCCTGGAAAACGCGCAAGAACGAGCGCGTTCGAAGTGCCAGGGCCCTACGCGAGCAGGATGCCGTTCGGGCGGCACTTCCGTGACGAATCACGCACATGCGCGCTTCTTCATTCGAGGGACGCTCGAATTCGGAGAGAGAAATCAACGCGGATCAAGTGCGAGCACGCTCTCGAAGCTCACGCGTCGCGGCGTACCCAGCGGCCTATTCGGCGTGACCTGGGTGAAGCGCTCGCTGACGTCGCCCTCGGCGACGCTGCCTTCGCTGTGCGTTGACGCTCATCAGGCGCTCGATGAACACGAACAACGAGGGCACGAAGAAGATCCCGAGCAAGGTGGCGGCCAACATGCCGGACACCACGGTGGTCCCCATGATTCGGCGTCCGCCCGCGCCCGCGCCGCTGGCAAACCACAGCGGCAAGCAGCCTGCGATGAAGGCGAACGAGGTCATCAAGATGGGGCGCAGTCGCAGGCGCGCGGCCTCGATCGCGGCGTCCATCAAACTTTGGCCCTGCTCGAGCCGCAGCTTGGCGAACTCCACGATCAAGATCGCGTTCTTGGCGGTGAGACCCACCAGCATCACCAGGCCGATCTGGGCGAACACGTTGTTGTCGAAGCGCCGCGAGAGCAGTCCCAGGTAGGCCCCGAGGATGGCGACCGGCGTGCTCAGGAGCACGCTGAAGGGCAACGACCAACTCTCGTAGAGGGCCGCCAGGATCAGGAACACGAACACCAAGGACAGCGCCAGGGCACGCGCGGAGTTACCGCCCGCGATGCGCTCCTGATACGAGAGCGCGTTCCAGTCGTAGCCCATGCCCGAAGGCAGCACGTTCTTGGCCACCTCCTCGAGGGCATCGAGCGCCTGCCCCGAACTGTAGCCAGGCGCCGGCTGCCCGAGCACCTCGGCGGCTCGGTAGAGGTTGAAACGTGAGGTGTACTCGGGGCCGCTCACCGAGCGCATGCGCACCAGGGTCGAGAGCGGGACCATCTCGCCTTGCACGTTGCGTACGTGGAGCTGGGTAAGGTCATCGGTCTTCTCACGATACTCGGGGGCAGCCTGCGCGAACACGCGCCACTGGCGGCCGAAGCGCGTGAAGTCGTTGATGTACACGCCGCCCCAAAAGGTCTGCAGAGCGCCGTAAATCTCGGGTAGCGGCACGCCCACCTTGAGCGCCTTCTCCTTGTCCACCTCGGCGAACAGCTGGGGCACGTCGGCCGAGAAGGTCGTGAGCACGCCGGTGAGCTCCTTGCGCTTGTGCGCCTCGGTGACGAAGCGCTGCACGTGGGTAGCGAGGTAGTCCACCGTGGAGCCGCTCCGATCCTGCAGCATCATGCTGAAGCCGCCGGTAGCGCTGATGCCGGGAATGGCGGGCGGCAACACGGCGAACAGGGTGGCCCCTGGGATCTTCGAGAAGGCGATGTTGAGCTTCTGGGCGATGGCCTTGGCGTCGAGAGCACGCCCACGCTCCTTCCAGGGCTTGAGCCCCACGAAGGCGGTGCCCGAGTAGGTGGCCGTGGTGCGCGTGAGGATGCTGAAGCCTGCGATCGAGTTGTAGGCGCGCACGCCCTCGGTCTTGGAGATGACGGACTCCATCTGCCGGAACACGGAGCGCGTGCGCTCCAGGGACGCGCCGCTCGGGAGCTGCACACCCACGACCAGATAGCCCTGATCCTCGTCCGGCACGAAGCCACTCGGCAAGCGCGAACCCGAGAGCAGCGCAATGCCCGTGACGCCCGCCAAGAGCAGCAGCGGGATGGCCAGCTTGCGCATCAACAGACGGTTGACCCGCACGTAGCCCTCGGTGGTGCGCTCGAACCAGGCGTTGAAGCGCCGCCCCGCGCGCCCGAAGAAGCCGCGCGCTTCCTGCTTGGGCCTGAGGAGCATTGCGCTCAAGGCCGGGCTCAAGGTGAGCGCGTTGAAGGCGCTGATCAGCACGCTGATGGCGATGGTGAGGGCAAACTGCTGGTAGAGCCGACCGGTGATGCCGCCCATGAAGGCCACTGGCACGAACACCGCGGCCAAGATCAGCGCGATGCCGATCACCGGCGCCGAGACTTCGCTCATGGCCTTGAGCGTGGCCTCCTTGGGACTCAGCCCCTGCTCGATGTGATGCTGCACCGCCTCCACCACCACGATGGCGTCGTCCACCACCAGGCCGATGGCCAGCACCAGACCAAATAGCGAGAGGGTGTTGATGGAGAAGCCGAGCAACGGGAAGATGGCGAAGGCACCGATCAGCGAGACCGGCACCGTGAGCAAAGGAATCAAGGTGGCGCGGAAGCTCTGCAAGAACACGAATACCACGATCACCACCAGAATCACGGCTTCGAACAGGGTCTGAAGGATCTCTTCGATGCCACCCTTCACCGGCAAGGTGGTGTCCAGGGACACGGCATACTCGAGGCCAGGAGGGAAACGCTCCTTGAGCTCGGCGAGCTTCGCCTGGATCTCCGACGCCACCTCGAGCGCGTTCGAGCCGGGCGACTGGAACGCGGCGACCACGGCCGCGGGCTTGCCGTTGTAGGCGCCGGCCTGGCCATAGGTGAGCGCACCGAGCTCCACGCGAGCCACGTCGCGCAGGGACACCAGCGAGCCGTCGGGGGTCTGACGCAGGATGATCGCCTCGAACTCCTCGGGCGTCACCAGGCGCCCCTGGGCACGCACCGTATAGGTGAGCGGTGTGCCCGGTGTGGCGGGTTCGGCGCCCACGCGCCCTGCCGGATTCACCGTGTTTTGGGCACGCACGGCAGCCTGTACGTCGTTCACGGTGAGGCCCAGGCGCGCCATCAGGTCCGGCTTGAGCCAAATGCGCAGGGCGTACTGCGAGGAGCCGAAGTTCACGATGTCGCCCACGCCCTTGATGCGCGCGAGCACGTCGTTGACGTTGATCAAGGCGTAGTTGGAGAGGAAGTTGGCGTCGTAGCGACCGTCGGGCGAGTAGAACGAGAACACGATCAGCGGGAAGGCCAGGGACTTCTTGATCGTGACGCCGTAGTTCTTCACATCCTGGGGCAACTGGGCCTGGGCCTGCGAGAAGCGGTTCTGCACCAGCACGTTGTCGATGTCGATGTCGCTGTCTACGTCGAAGGTGACGTTCTGGGTCATCGTGCCGTCGTTGGCGTTGATCGACTGGATATACAGGCTCTTGTCGACGCCGTTCATCTGCTGTTCGATGGGCGTCGCCACCGCTTGCTCGATGGTGACCGCGTCGGCACCCGTGTACGTGGTGGTCAGCTGTACCTGGGGCGGCACGATCTCCGGATACTGCGAGATGGGCAGACCCAAGATGGACACCACGCCCAAGAGCGTGGTGAGCAGCGCGATCACGATGGCCACGATGGGGCGTCGAATGAAGAAGGCCGCCATGATCTTCCCTCAGGGTTCGTCCAGGCGCGCGCTCTTCTGCGGCACGTGCTTGGGCACCACGCGACTCCCGTCCTTCACCTTCTGGATTCCCTCCACCACCACGCGCTCTCCCTGTGAGACGCCCTTCTTGATCACGCGCTGGTCGTCCACGCGCGCACCGACCTCCACGGGCCGCAGCTGCACCACGTTGTCGTCGCCGACCACCGCCAGCGAGAAGGTCCCCTGCACCTCGATCAAGGACTTCTCCGCCACCACCAGGGTCTGGTTCTTCTGTGTGTCGGGACGCTGGATACGGACGCGACCGTACTGCCCAGGGCGCAAGACCTGATCGGGGTTGGGGAACAGGCACTCGAGGCCGATGGTGGCTGTGGCCGGGTCGATCTCGCGATCGGCCGAGATGATGACGCCCTGGTGCGGGTACACGCTGCCGTCGGCCAACACCAGCTCGATGCCGGCCACGCCTTGCTCGGTGGTGCCTTTGCTCGCGAGGGAGCTGAACTGACGCTGAGCCCAGGCGAGGTCGCGTCCCTCGAACTGCTTGGTGCGCTGCGCGTAGCGGATGTACTCGACCTCGGCGACCGAGAAGCGCACGCGCATGGGATCGATCTGCGACACCGTGGTGAGCAAGGTGGGTCCATCTTTGCCGACCAGGTTGCCGACGCGCACCTGGGCCACGCCCGCGACACCGTCCACTGGAGAGCGAATCTGGGTATAGGAGAGGTTGATCTCGGCTTGCTCGAGCGAGGCCTTGGCCGCCGTCTCCTGACCTGTCGCGTCCTGCTTGGCGGCCAGTGCCTCGTCGTAGGCCTGGCGCGGGGTCGCCTTCATCTGCACCAGCTGCTCCTGGCGCTCGAGCTGGGTTTGCCCCAGCGCACGCGCCGCCTTGGCGCGTTCGAGGTTGCCACGCGCCAGGCTGGCCTGAGCCGAGTACTCGCTGGGATCGATGGTAAACAGCAGCTGCCCGGTCTTCACGCGCGCCCCATCCTGGTACTTCTGCGACTCCAGATAGCCGCTCACGCGCGCGCGGATCTCGGCGTTCACGTAGCCGTCGAGCACGGCCACCGCCTCGATGTATTCCTTCACGTCGCGCGTCTCGACCTCGTCCACCAACACGGTGGGCGGCGGTGGCGCCTTGGGTGCGGCCTGACCGCCGCAAGCAGCCAGCGCAAAAGGCAGCGCGCAGAGCGCCGCGACCCACGCCCATCTGAAGGGCGCACCCCTATTCCGATGCCGCTCGGGCGCGTGGGCAGGTGCCATTCTTTCTGGTTAGCGCGCGCGGGCGAGGCGAGGGTCGAGTTGGCTGAAAATGCCACGTCGATCACGGCACTTGGACCTCCGCGCCACAAGCTGCGCCTGCTCACCCGGCGTGCGCGGTCGTGCCCGCTGAGGCGGGCGCGGTCGAACGTAGCTCTCACGCGAGCTCTGAGAATCCATCAAGCCCCTCGCCAAGGCGCCCAGTTTTGGCGTAGATCTCGCTCATGGCCGAGAACACTGCGCATCCCCTGCCTTCGCCTGTCGTCGCTCGCGCGCCCGAGGACTCGCTTCGACCCCCCGAGCGCGCCCAGTTCAGGCGCATGGACGAAAGCAGCCGCGCCGAATGGATGTTGATCGGACGCGCCACCGTGGAGCTGCAGCCCGAGGTCCCCGAGCGCGTGCTCGCCATGCTGCGCAGCCTCGAGGGTATGTACGCGGGCTTCGGCGTCGACCAGCTGCATCACGCGCTGCAGACCGCGAGCATGGCCAAGCGCGCCAATGCGAGCGACGAGATGGTGCTGGTCGCGCTGTGCCATGACGTGGGCAAGGCGATCTCCATCCAGAACCACGCCGCCATCGCCGCCGAGATGCTCAAGCCCTATGTGTCCGACGACGCCTACCACGTGCTGCGGACCCATCAGGACTTTCAGGGCCGCCACTACTACGAGCACTTCGGCATGAGCGCCAACCTGCGCGCGCAGTATGCGCACGAGCCATGGTTCGCGCTGGCCGAGCAGTTCACGGACGAGTGGGATCAGGCGGCTTTCGACCCGGACTACCCTGTGCTGCCGCTCGCAGAGTTCGAGCCACTCGTGCGCGAGAAGCTCGGACGGTTCACCTTCGGTGCCAAGAAGTAGCGCCAGTCACGGGGCGAGCAGGGCCTCGCACTGAGCCGGCCAACCTTTGCCCTGCACCACGTTCTTCTGGTACTCGGTCTGGGCCTTTTTACGCTCTGCCTGGGCCTTCTCGTCGAACCACCAGTCGAGCTGGTCGCAGCCATCGCCCTCAGCGAGCGCCGCCTGGGGCTTGCAGTCCTGACTGTCGGCAGGGCACGTGAGGCGCGCGTGGAAGTGATCGTCGTGACCATGCCAGGGACGCAGCTTGCGTAGCCAGGCGCGCTGGGCGGGATCTTCGCTGGTGCACAGCTCGCGCTTGATCACCGGGTTCACGAAGATCCGGTCCACGTGGTTGTCCTCGCTGGCGATGCGCAGGATCTCGGTCACGTAGTGCTTCCACGTGGGCTGGATCTGCTGGCCCTTCTGGAGCACGCTGCGCGCCGAGGTGGTCTCGCGTGCTTCCATCGAAAGCGGCGTCTTGCGAGCGCTCTTGGGGTGCCAGAACCACACGTCCACATCGAGCCCGCTCTGGTGGCTCGAGTGTCCGCCGTTGGCTCGCCCGCCGCGCGGCTGGCTGAGATCGCCCACCAACACCACGCCCAGCTTCTTCTTCACGGCGCGCTTGCCCATGCCCTGGATGAAGCCCAGCAAGTCCGGATGGCCGAAGTAGCGCAGCCGACTCGGGTGCATCACCTGGTACCCGACTCCGTCGAGGGCGAGTGCGTGCGCCCCCTGAATGCAGCCCGCGGAGTAGTCACCGATGGCTCGCGGCGCACCCGGCGCGGGCTCCTTGAAGTTGCCCCACGGATTGTCGGCGGGCAGCCCCATGGCGACGCCGGCCGTGAGAAGAACAAGGGAAAACGCCGACCAAGCTCGCGTCGCGCCACGCACCATTCCCTCAGTATGCACGACTTCCAGGCGCTTTCGAAAAAGGGCCCAAACAGGGGAAGGCGTGGGCGCAGGTGTAGGTGAAGCCGGAGCGGTCCGTCGCGAACCTGTCACGCTGACCTGGACTTGGTCTGGGACGTTGACGGCGACGGTGTGCGTGCGCGTCACGACGTTCTGAGGTCAACGGCGAGGCGGCCACGCACACCGTCGCCGTCGCCTTCGCCGTCAAAGTTGATGTCCACCACCACGCTCACGACCAGCGAATGTCTATCAGCGCGCCCTAGGTCCCGCCCTCGGGACCACTGTCGTGGGGCAAGCTTCCGCGCGGCGAGCGTAGGTACACGAAGGGCGTGTAGAGCAGGAAGTTCGAGACCCTCGAGGTGTACACGTCGGCGTAGCGCTCGGTCTGATAGGCGAGCCGGCTCTTATCGTTGCCGGCGCGCATCAGCAGTCCCCAACGCGTGCTGCCGAGTTCGGCGGCTTCCTTCGCGAGCTCACCGATCTTGGCGTCGAGCGCCACCAGTTGCTGGCGCAAGTTGCTCATGCGCTGCTTGAGCTCCTTGGGCTTCTCGTCGACCTGCGGGCCGTAACCCATGTCGAGGCGCTGCAGCGCGATGCGGGCCAGGGAGAAGCGGTGCTCGAGCTCGATCTTCTCCTCCATCATGGAGAGCAGCTGGACTTGCTTGGGCTTGAAGGCCTCGAGCGCCGAAAGTTCGTTCTCGAGCTCGCGTGTGATGAGCGCCGTGCGCCAGCGCAGCACGTTCTTGCTCACGTGGACGTCGGCGTAGAGGTGGTCGCCCACGTAGAGAATCTCCTCGCCCTTCACGCCGAAGCACTGTTCCACCAGGCGCGCGTTGCCGCCGAAATAGGCGCCACCTTCCTGCAGCGGACCAAGGTGCGGCATCAACAGGCCCTGCTCCTCGTCGACGATGCGAAACGGTTGCGAGCGCTGCTCGAAGAAGAGCGGCTTGCGGGCGCCGACGATCACCAAATCGAAGAGCTGACGGAAGGTCATCCCCTTGGGCAAATAGGGGTCGAACACGTAGGACAGCATGGCCCGCGTGTAGCTCCACTCGGAGTTGGTGATCAGCATCAGCTTCTTGCCGGCGTGCTTGAGATCGAGCAGCGCCAGCGGCAGCTCCGGGTCGAGGTCGACGAAGCGTGCGGGGTCCTTGACGATCTGCGCCTTGAGCACGCCCTCGGTGTGCGTCGCGTCCACGCTCTCTCGCACGCGCGCGTAGAGCTCGGCGTAGCTGTGTCCCGCGCCGAGTTGCCCCGCATCCAGACGATCGACGAGCTGCAAGTAGAGGCAGGCCTCCGAGAGGGCAAACCAGGTGTCGAGGAAGACCCAGCGTCGCTCGGACAAGTCGACGATCACACGCGAATAGCGCTCGCGTAGCCCCTCCACACCGAGCATCACGGTGCCGTGACAGGCCTGCTTCACGAAGCCGAAGCGGTTGGTCTTGACCGCATTGCCGAGCTCCAGGTCGAGCACCAAGCCGGGCCGCACGAGATCCGGATCGAAGGACAACCCCTGCACGTCGTAGCCCCGCGCGGCCAGGCGAGCGCGCGTGTCCTCGTAGGCCTGCTCCTCCCACTCGCGCGTGTGGTAGTGGACCAGCGTGTAGTCCATGTCGAAGCCCACCGCGCGGATGGAGCGCAGGTTGAGGGTTCGGTTGCAGAACAGGCGGCGCTCGGGCGGGATCAGGGTCGTGTCATCGTCACTCATCACCCGTCAGGTAGAGCATGGCGTCCGGGCTCTCTCAACCTCAGTACAGGAACTCGTCGTTTCCGTCGGTCACGGTGATGAGCAGGATGGCGTTGGCCTTGGTTTCGGCAGGCAGCGCCTCGTAGACGGTGCGCAGGACGCTCGCGTGGTCTTCCGCGTAAGCGATGACGTGCAAGATGGACTTGGTCCAGCGGTCCCCGTCGGCCACGTTTGCGAGGGCCAGCTGCAGGCCGTCGAGATGGTTCTGGAGCAGCGCCGTGGCCTCCTCCGCCGTGTACGGGTCGTCGAGGGGGAAGCTGCGCGCGCGTGTGGTGTCGACAGCCGCCGTGACCCCGGCGATCTCGGCCAGGTAGTCCGGCGCGTAGAGACCAGGCGGATCGTAGTCCATGTCGTTTCTGGTCTTCAGCAGCGTGGCGCCCTCGGCGCGCACCAGTACATCCAGGCCGAGCGCCTCGTAGTCCCACGCGGCTGTGTCGAGCAGCGCCTGGGCAGCGGGGGTCAGTAGGGCAACCTCGGCGTCGCTGAACCCGTTGTCGACGCGTGTGGTGCCGAGGTCGAGGTGGTTCACGAACACCGCGGGCGCGGCCGCCGTGCCGAGCACGTCGAGATCACCGCTCAGCGTGCCCAGGCCACCTATGGACGCATCCCCGGCGTCGTTGTCCAGGCTGCCGTCGAGGCCGGCGTCGCCCGCGTCGGGTCCGGTTCCGCCGTCGCTGTGCTCGGTGGGGAATTCCACGCCAGCGTCCATCTCGTTGCTGGAGTCGCCGTCGCCGTCGCCAGTGCTAAGGCCGCCATCGCCGCCGGCCTGGTCGCCATCGCCCTCGCCATCGGGGCTAGAGGGGAAGTCGGTCGTAGGGCCCCCTGTGCAGGCGCACAAGAGGGCCATCACGAGGAGCTGACGGGCCTGGAAGTTCACGACCTCCCCGTTTTGCCCTTTCGTGGTCTCCCTGTCTACATGCAAGCAGCGGGGCGGCGGGGGCCCGGGCGGACACTAGTTGATGCCCGAAATATTCCCGTGCGGTGCGCCAGCCATCAATCGCAGGAACGCATCCCGCGTCACGTGCACCAGGTGCTCGTGGTCCCCCCCCTCGAAATACACCTCCTCCTGCTCCAGCAGCGAGTCGTCGACCACCGTCTCGAGCCCGTAGGCGCCCCCGAGCGGCGGGATCGCTCCCAGCTCGCAGTCGGGGAACATCAGGGCCACCTCGTCCTCCTCGGCGAGCTCGAGATTCTTGTGACCCATCATCTCCTTGAGCGCCCTGCGATCGACCTGGGCCGAAGCCGGGACCACCGCGAGCACGTAGTCATCCTCATCACAGAACAGCACCGCCTTGGCCAAACGTGACCGCGGGAGCTGGGCCGCGGACGCAGACTGTCCGCTGGTGAAACTGTGGCTATGGCCCACGGTGTCATAGTCGACGTCGCACTTGTCCATGAACGCCGTGACCGTATGTGAAAGGTACATGTCGCCGCCTCCTCTCCGCCGGCTCACCTGGTCTGAAGGCGGGCCTCCCTCCCAAACAAGCTAGGCCCCTGCCCCTCGAATACCAGTCCTTTTTGGCGCGTCGGATGCCAAGTTGGGCTTCGCACGAGGTGAAACGAGCCGCCGACGTTGCTAAGCTGCTTTCTCGAGGCAGACCCCCGTAACCGCTGCTGGGAGACACGTGGTCACTTGGATCAGGCAAAGCGTATCTCGTCAAAGCGGCGTCATCGTGGCCGCAAGCGTGGCTCTAGCTACGGCCGTCGTCTGGTGGCTTGGGCGGCTCGCGCTCATTCCTGAGCTGCCGGCTCGCAAATTCCTGGTGGGGGCGTTCGCCGTCGTGCCGGCATCCGGCTTGTTCGGCGCCTGGGTCACGCAACGCTTACTCGGCGCACGTCTCGCCCACCTGGTCGAAGTAATCGATGGTACGGGTCAGCACGACGACCTGGCTCGCATCCGCAACCTCGGCTCGGACGAGGTGGGCGCCATCGGTCGGGCCGTGAACCGCCTGCTGGCGCGCATCACGAACATCCGGGCCAGCATGATCGACCAGGAGCGCGAACTCGGCAAAGCCCAGCGTGAGCTGCAACTGTCCACCGATCTGGCCCACAAGACCGAGGAGCTCGCGCAGCGTTTCGAAGAGCGCACGATGCTGTTCGAGATCATGCGCATGACCACCTCGAGCCAGGACCTCGACACGGTGCTGCAGAACCTGGTGGAGCGCGTGGGCAAGCTCCTGCGCATGCGTGAGGTGGTCTTCTTCATCCACCACGAGAGCAGCCAAGAGTTCGGGGTGAAGGCGGCGCGCGGATTCGCGGGCGAGGCCGACATCGTGGGGCGTCGCTTGAGCGTGGGCGAGGGCATCTCGGGCGCGGTGGGACGTACGCGCGAGCCGCTGCTGCTCGACGACGTGAGCACGGTGAGCGAGTACCAGGGCTTCTGGGGCCTGGCCGAGCGCACGGGTGGGTTGGCGGCGGTGCCAGTGACCTACCAGGAGCAACTGCTCGGCGTGCTGGCCGTGACGCGACCGGTGGGCGATCCCATCACCGAGGTTCAGCTCAGGCTGTTGTCGGCGATCGCCGACACCGCCGCGCTCGCCATCCAGAACGCTCAGATGTTCGAGCACATGAAGGCACTCACCACGCAGGACGAGCTCACCGGCCTGCCCAACGACGCCTTGCTGCGCGATCAGCTGGAAGCGGAGATCGACCGCGCGCGCCGCTTCGAAGCGCCCCTCTCGGTGGTCGCCGTGGGCGTGGACTACCTGAGCGCCTTCAACGAGGAGTACGGCCGCGAAGAGGGCGACAAGGCCCTGCAGAGCATCTCGCAGCTGATCGCCAAGAGCGTGCGCAAGGTGGACACGGTGGCCCGCGCGGACGACGACAACCTCGTGCTGCTCCTGCCGCGCACCGAGGGCAAAGACGCCATCTTCCTTGCCGAAAAGCTGCGCAAAGCCGTGGCGAACCTGGGCCTACCGGCCACGCGCAAGCACAAGCTCGGCATCAGCTTGGGTGTGGCGAACCTGATGACCACGGACGACCGCTACGGACGCCAAGTGTTGGAGCGGGCGCAGCAGGCGTTAGCGGCGGCCAAGAACGCAGGGCGCGATCGCGTCTACGTGGCCGAAGGCTCCGTGAACCGCGCGGCTTTCTCGCACGGTTGAGAGCGCCCCAAAGGCGGCTCTCATGGGACGGAGAGCGCCCCAAAGGCGGCTCTCATGGGACGGAGAGCGCCCCAAAGGCGGCTCTCATGGGACGGAGAGCGCCCCAAAGGCGGCTCTCATGTAGCGGAGAGCGCAGCGCGCACTTGAGCAGGCGTGGCCGGCGTGCGCCCGTGCTGACGTGCTTCGCGCACGACGCGCTCCACGAAGGGGGCGCTGCCTTGAGCCAACACACCACGCTCGAGATAGATGTTGTCCTCGAGCCCGACACGCACATGGCCTCCGAGTTCCAGCGCCACACTCAGCATGGGCGCCTGGTGTCGACCCACCGCAGCCACGCCCCAATGGGTGCCTGGCGGTAGCTCGCTCGCGAAGAACCGCAGCACGTTCTCGCGCGCACCTAGCGCGCCCGGTACGCCGAGCACCAGCTGCACCCAGAAAGGGCGCCCAATCAGCCCTGCCCGCTCGAGGGCCAGTGCATTGTCCAGATGGCCGAGCTCGTACAGCTCGAGCTCCGGCTGAGCCCCTGCCGCGCGAATGCGCCGGGCCACTTCCCGCATGTCCGGCATGGAGTTCTCGAAGACTTCTTCGCCGAAGTTGATCGACCCGCAATTCAAGGTGGCCATCTCGGGCGACGCCATCAACCCACCGAGGCGCTCCTCGATGGACATGCCCACCGCGCCGCCCGTCGATACTTGCACCACGATGTCGGTGCGAGCTCGGATGGCCGCCACGGCCTCCTCGAAACGCGCACGGTCTTGGCTCGGTTTGCCGTCCTCGGTGCGCACGTGCAGATGCACGATAGAGGCCCCCGCGTCGGCGCAGCGGCGCGCCTCCTCCGCGATCTCCTGGGCCGAATAGGGCACGTGCGGACTTTGCTCACGCGTCACTTCGGCGCCCACGATGGCCGCCGTGATCACCACGACGTCGCCGTGAAGCGCCGCCCCTCCATCGCGCGCGGCGCTCATGGGCGCTCCGCAGCATCACATGCCGCGCTCATGCGCGCTCCGCCGGCGAGCGCTGGCAAGCGCGCGGCACCACGCAGGTGCCCACGGCGCGACACACCACCACGGGCTCGGGCAACACGTTGGCCGCACTCACGGCAAGCGCCGGGTCCCTGGCCAACTCGATGACCTTGCGCGCCGTAAAGCGGATCTTGCGGCTGGTGGCGCCCGCCGCCACGAGCTCGGCCTCCACCTCCAGCACGTCCCCCGCGCGTACCGGGGCCAAGAACTCCACGCTCTCGTAGGCGCGAAACAGGCCCTCGTCGCCGTCGTGTCGCACCAAGAGCTCCGTGGCCACGTCCCCGAACAGGCCGAGGCAGCGCGCGCCGTCCACGAGCTCTCCGGCGTAGTGCGCGTCGTGACTCGACATCCTCAGGCGGTGCATCACGCGGAGCACTTGAGACCTCGCTTCTCGAACACGCGCATGGCCAAGAACGACGCCACGTGCTTGGGCAACGTACCCGGCCCGAAGCCGCCGTCGAAGCCGAGCTCCACGGCCAACCGCTGATCGATGCGGGGACCTCCGAGCAGCAGCACGAAGCGCTCGCGCTCGCGCCGCTCGAGCAGGAGATTCACCAGAGCTCGCGCGTTCTCCTTGTGACAGCCGCGCTGCGTGATCACCTGGCTCACCAGGATGGCGTCGGCGCCCACGGCGCGCGCACGGGTGAGGAGAGCCTCGTTCTCTACCTGGGCGCCCAGGTTGTACGCCTCGAACGCTTTATAAGCTTCGAGCCCCTTTTCGCCTGCGTAGCCCTTGAGGTTCAAGATGGCGTCGATGCCCACGGTATGCGCGTCGGATCCCGTGCAAGCACCGACCAGCACGATCTTGCGTCCCAGCCGCTCCATCACGAGGGCGTCGACCTCGTCGCGCTCGAGCTCGGGAATGTCGAGCTGCGGCACTTCGATGCGCGCCACATCCACCGTGTGCTTGGAGCGCCCGTAGACGACGAAGTAGCTGTGCTCGGGTCCACACTCTTCCATGCAGGTGACCAGGATATCCTCGAGCCCGTGGGCCTGGGCGAAGCGGCGCGCCGCCTCCTTGGCACGCGGCGAAGGCAACATCTCGAGCGTGAAGCTCAGCTGCACCATGCCGTCCCCTGCACGGTCCCCGTAGGCACGCAGAATCTTCGGTCGATCGGAGCGCATCATGGTCGGCCCTCCAGCTGTTCGAGCAATGGGTTCAAGTAGTCCGGGCCGCGGGCCACCACGCCGTGCAGCCCCTTGCCGCCGGTGGGCTCGCGCTTCACGTCGGCAAACGCGCCGCGACTGATGGCTTTCCAGAGGGTCTCGGCGCGCACGCTCTCGAGGAGATCGAGAGCCCGACTCAGCACTTCGTGCACGCGGCGCGCGATGCGTCCGTCGGGTTTGAAGCGAATCTCCTCCCCGAGATGTTTGGCCGCGTTGAACACGTAGCGTGTGGCCTTGAGCGCGAGATGGCGGTCCATCATCAACGGGTTGTGGATGGCCTCGCTGAACATCCCGAGCAGCTCGATGCTCTGACCGGTGGTGATGCCGACCAGGCTGAACAGAGCGTCGTGAACGTGGCTCTGGAAGATGTCCCCCGTTTTGTGCTTGGTGGGAGGCATCCACTTGATGGGGTGGCGCGGGAAAATCTGGCGTACGAGCTGCGCCTGGGCGAGCTCGAGCAGGAAGCTGTCCTCGAGCCAGGGGTCGATCTCGTAGGCGTGGCCGAGCCCGATCAGCTCGTCGTCGAGGCCCGCCCGATGAGCGAACGCCTCGTTGATGAACTGGCTGGCCAGCACCGTGTGGGCCGCCTCGACGGCGTCGGCCGTGGTGAGATAGTTGTCTTCTCCGGTGTTGATGATGATGCGCGCGCGACCGATGATGCGGCGCGAGAAATACTGATCGACCAGGGTGCGACGCATGTTGATGTCGCGAAACAAGATGCCGTACATCGAGTCGTTGAGCAGCATGTCGAGCCGCTCCACGGCCGCCATCCAGGCGATCTCGCTCATGCACAACCCGGAGCTGTAGTTGGTCGCCATCACGTAGCGGCCGAGCTCGCGCGAGGTCTCGTCGAGGGCCGCGCGGATGATGCGGAAGTTCTCCTGCGTGGCAAAGGTGCCGCCGTAGCCCTCGGTGGTGGCGCCGTGGGGCACGTAGTCGAGCAAGCTCTGCGCGGTGGCGCGGATGACCGCGACCACGTCGGCGCCCGAGCGCGCAGCAGCCTGGGCTTGCACGGCATCGTCGTGGATGTTCCCCGTGGCGACGATCACGTACTTCCAGGGGTTCTCTGCCATGCCGTAGCTGGCGCGCTGCGCTTCGCGCGCGAGGCGCGCCTGGTCGATGCGCGCGAGCCCGGAGCTCACGTGCGGCGCCAGCAGCGCGCGCAGCTCAGCCGCGCTCGGCTCGGGGCGGTTCTCGGGTAGCGACGCGAGTGAGTGGCCGTAAGCGAGCTGTTCGGCCGCCTCCTGCAGCGAACACCTGTCGCGCAGCATGGCTTCGGCGAGCGCCCACGAGATGCCGCGTCCGAGGTCGCCGCGTCCCTGCACGCGCTCCACCAGCGTGTTCACGAGCGGCGTGCCGCGATCGTCCACGCCCTCGACACCCAGCGCGCGCGCCACCGTGCGCTCCACGCCCGTGGTGGTGTGCGCGTCGATGAAGCCCTGCACCTCGTCCGCGATCTCGGACGATAGCTGACGACAACGATCCACCAGCTCCTGCTGGATCTCCACCCGTGGACCACGCACCGGAGCCGCGCCCGCGTCAGCGAGCTCGCGTGCGGACCCACCCGCTTCGAAGTGCGCCATGCGTCACCGCCTCCGCTCAATGCGGGGAGGTCACGCGACCTCCCCGCCCGTCGCGGCAAAGCCGCGCCGGGACCCACCTCACCGCGAGGTTCGCTTCGCTCACGGGCGTGCGAACCCCTGCCAGGGCAGCCTACCTCGGTGGCGAAAACGACTTTGTGCCACAGCGCCGAGACGGCCTTTGCGCACGCAATTAGGAGATTATGAGGCTTCTAGCTGCACCGCAAGAGCGCCCACAAAATCAGGTGAGCAACAGTACGCGCCGCGTGCGTCATCCACGTTCCAGGGACGCGACGCGGGCACTGCGTCACGGCGCGCGCGACGCGGCGCGCCGTAGTCCCATCTGCACCTCCGAGCCGGGCTCCGAGACGAAGCCGAACTTGGCGTACACGGCGTGCGCGTCGCGCGTGCGCAGCCCGATGTAGGCCAACGATCGCAGTCGGGGGTGATCGAGCAAGAGCTGCGTCAATGCCTGCCCCACCCCGCGCGCCCGCCACCCGGGATGCACGACCACGTCCATGATCCAGCCGAAGCGCGCGCCGTCGGTCACCGCGCGTGCACTCCCGATCGGCACACCATCGGGGTCTCGCGCCACGACCCAAGCTTGGGACCCGAGCTGCGCGGCGGCCATCACCGACGGGGAGAACTCGCGCGTCCAGTACTGATCGTCCAGGAGCGCGGCCACCGCACGCGCGTCGTCGGCGTCGGGCGCGACGCACAGCTCGGTGCCCGCGGGTCCCCGTAGAAAGTCCGGCCGCGGACTTTCCGGATGGGCCTCCTTGATGGCGCGGATGGCCCGCATGTCGCTGGCCCCACCACGCTGCCATAGGCCCGCGAGGACCGACTCGATCTGCGAGCGCGAGCGGTGCTGTCCCAGCCGGAACTTGGCGCTCACCCGCTCGGGCACCAGCTCGGCCACGAACAGGTGCTCGATCACCTTGCGATAGCGCCGGTCGTCCACCGCGATGGGCGCATAGCCTCCTTCGGGCTGAAACCGTTCCATCATCGTCCTCAGGATGCGCGCGCGCCGCTCGAGATCCTCCACCAGCTGCACGTGCCCTTCGACGAGAGCGCTGATGAAATACGTCGACGCAGGACACGCAAGCTCGGGGTGAATCCAATGGCTCGAGATTTGGGCCACCACTTCGTCGGTGCTCGCCACCGCGCGCCGCCCGACGAGCTCGAGCTTCTCGCCAGCATCGGCCCCGTGGAAGCACAGCCGACCATCCACCACCACCGCAGTGAAAGCGCGCAGGAGCGGCGTGCCGTCCGCGAGCACGCACGCGAAGCGCACGCAGGGGGCGCGCTCGAAGAGTTGCCAGGCCTGCGCCTCGTCGCGCCGAAACAGGGCCCGCTTGTGCTCACGCTGCTGCCGAAGATCGTCTGGCGAATCGAGCATGGCTTCGAGTATGCTCGCAACTGGTCCATCGAGTAGATCCAGTTTCGACATTTCAAACAGACCAGCCAATCCCATGTCCAAACCCTACGTCCTGGAGCTCGCGACCGGCTCTTCCCCCCTGCACGTGCGCATCGCGCAGTCCGTGGCCAACGACATCGCGCGCGGGCGGCTCAAGGCCGGTGCGCGTCTACCCGGCTCTCGCAGCCTGGCGCAGATGCTCGGCGTGCACCGCAACACGGTGAACGCCGCGCTCGCCGAGTTGACGGCCCAGGGCTGGGTGGAGCCGCAACCCGCCCGCGGCTACTTCGTGCGCGAGCCCGATCCGAGCTTCGTGGCGCGCGATTCCCGTGTCCGCGAGGGCACCCCGGCCAGCGTGCCGGAGCGGCCTGGTTTCGAACTGGGTGCCGCAGTCCCACGCGAGGCGGTACGCGGCGAGTTGCCCAAGGCACTCATCCTCACCGGTGGCGTACCGGACCCCCGCCTGTTTCCCCACGCCCAACTGGCGCGCGCGTACCGTCGCGCCCTGAAGCACCGCGGACCGGCGCTGCTCGACTACGGCTATCCACAGGGAGAGCCGAGCCTACGCGAAGCGCTGGCCAACATGGTGCGCGAAAATCGCGGCATCGCAGCGCGCGCCGACGACGTGCTGGTCACGCGCGGCAGTCAGCAGGCCATCTGGCTCGCGGCCCAGGCGCTGTGTTCGCCGGGCGACCGCGTCGGCGTCGAAGAGCTCGGTTATCCCCCCGCCTGGGGTGCGCTGCGCATGGCGGGTGCTCAACTGGTACCGCTCGAGCTCGATCACGAGGGCGTGCGCGTGGAGTCGGTGGAGCGTGCGCTCGCGAGCGGCCCATTGAGAGCCCTCTACCTGACTCCGCATCATCAGTACCCGACCATGGTAGCCCTCAGTCCGCAGCGTCGCTTGGCCCTGCTCGATTTGGCGCGCCGCCACCGCTTCGCCATCCTCGAAGACGACTACTCTCACGAGTTCCACTACGAAGGGCGCCCGCGTCTGCCCATGGCGAGCTCCGACAGCCACGGCAACGTGGTGTATCTCGGGGGGCTATCCAAGATCCTCGCGCCAGGTCTCCGCGTGGGGTACGTGGTGGCCCCGCGCGCGCTCCTCGCGCGCATGGCGGACCTGCGCAGCCTCGTCGATCGCCAAGGGGACGCCCTAGGCGAAGCCGCCGTGGCGGAGCTCATTGCCGAGGGCGACGTCGCGCGCCACGCGCGAAAGATGCGTGAGATCTACCTGGCGCGCCGCTCCGTGCTGGTCGACGTGCTGCGGCGTGAGTTCGGGGACCGCATGTCGTTCGAGATTCCTCAGGGAGGCATGGCACTCTGGATCGAGGTGCGCGGCGTCAAGCCGAGCGCCTGGGCCGAGCGCGCGAAGGCGCGCGGCGTGTGGTTTCGCGCCGGCGTGGAGTTCTCGCTGGAGCACAAGACCTTGCCCTACGTGCGCATGGGCTTTACGCGACTCGATGAGAAGGAGATCCACAAGGCCGTCAAAGAGGCCGCCAAGGCCTGGTCGGAGTGAGACATGCATCAGCAAGGAGGACGCGCGTCTCGCGCACCCACGAGGCCGCACCGATTTGGTGACAACGAAGAGAAGGTCGACTGTTTCGGGGTGAATCCGCGCGCTGGCAGGTTGCGCGCCCTGGGGCATTCGAACTACCTGTCTGTCTCGTTGTGCTCGACCTTCCCCCGGAGCGTGGGTGACACGCGCGCTGAGCAGACTGTGGATCATCCTTGCGTGTGTTGCGCTGATGTCTGGCGCGGCTTCTCACGTGAGGGCCCAGGAAGATAGCTTGCCGAAGGTCAGCGTCGGCTTGCTCGCCGGTAGTGCGGGCACGAGCGCGGGCAGTCTCAAGGTGCGCGGCTACGAAGGGCACCTGCACAGGCGCGTCGGTTTTGCGCTGAGCGTGCCACTGCGGCTTGGTGGCGATCGCTTCGGCTTCGTCGTTGCGCCGATGCTGCAGACTTCGAAGATCTTCCACACGCGACGCGACGCCTACGGCAATCCCATCGGAAACCGCGAGGTGCACCTACTGGGGCTCGGTGGCTATCTCGGTCCTGCCTACACGGCGCGCCTTGCCCATCGGCTCTGGCTGAGCTTCGGACTCGGCATCAAGGCCCTCTATCTGCGCAACTCCGCCTTCCGCTACGCCGCGGACTTCTACGCGCGCGTGCCCATCACGCTGCTCTTCTACGATACCGACAAGATCGCCCTGTGCGCCGAGATCGGGGCCGGCTACGGAGCGAGTGCGCTCGCCAACCTGCCACAGCCCGTGTTCAATCCGGTCACCAACAAGCTCACGTTGGGCGACGCCAATCCCAGCTTCGGCCTGGGCGCGACCTGGGACTTCGCGCTCGGCATCAGCTTCCCCTGAGCTTTCGACGGGAGGCTAGCAGCGCGCCGCGAGCTGCCCGCAAGCCGCGGCAACGTCGCCGCCGCCGCTGTAGCGCTGGTGGGTACGGTAGCCGGTGCTCTGCACGCCTCGCACGAACTCCGCCATGCGCTCGTCGCTGGCGCGCTGGAAGGGATCGTCGCTGGCGTCGATGCTGTTGTAGGGGATCACGCTCAGGCGTGGTCGCACACCGGTGCGCTCCCAAAAGGCCCGCGCCGTGGCACCGAGCGCCGCACCATCCTCGAACGCGTCGTTCACACCTTGTAGCGGCGTGACGGCCCACAAGGGCGCGAGCCCGGTGGTGGTCGCGTGTTCGGCCACCGCGTCGAGCACCTCCTCGAAGGGATGCGCGTTGGAGATCGGCATCAAGAGCTTGCGCTTCTCCTGCCGCACGTTGCCGATGGAGAGCCCGAGCCGCACCTTGGGTGCTTCGCGCGCGAGCCGGCGAATGCCCTGCGGCAAGCCCGACGTGCACACCGTGATGTTCCGCTGATCGATCGCGAGTCCGCATGGCTCACGCAGCACCTCGATGACCTCGAGTACACGATCCAGGTTGGCCATGGGCTCGCCCATGCCCTGGAAGACCACGCCGTGAACCCGGCCTTCGCTCAAGTGCCTGCGCACCGTGCGCACCTGCTCCACGATCTCCCAGGTCTCCAGGTTGCGCGTGAGGCCCATACGCCCGGTCGCGCAGAACTTGCAGCCCAGTGCGCAGCCCACCTGCGAGCTCACACAGACCGAGAAACGCCCCTGCTTCTCGAGCGGAATGCGCACGGTCTCGACCACATGCCCATCGTGGGTCTTGAGCGCGTACTTCACGAAGGGATCGATCTGGCTCTTCTTCTCGGCCACCAGCTCGAGCGCAGGCACGTGCGTCTCGCTGCGCACCTTGTTCATGCTGTCGCGGCGCACCCCCTGCAGTGGCGTCCCCGGCGCGTCCTCGCGCTGCACCGACGCGTGCACCTTGCGGGCCTCGGTCAGCTCGATGGAGAGCTCGCTGGCGAGTCGTTCGGGGGTCAGACCTTGCAGAGCGTGGGGCACGGCGGCCGAGGCTTAGCACGCTTCTCTCACGGGGAGGTCCCGCGACCTCCCCGCCCCTTCGCAGCAAAGCCGCGACGGCTCCCATCCCTCCGCGAGGTTCGCGGTGCTCACGACGTGCTCTGACGCAGCGGACTAAACCAGCGAATCCAAAAGCGATGTCAGCTCGGTCAGGGCGTGCTCGTTGCCCGCTTTCTGGGCCGCCACCAGCCCCCGCTGAGCGAGCTCCTTGGCGCGCGCCACGTCCCCGGACTGCTGTGCGAGCTGGGCCGCCATCAGGTAGCTCGGCACGTAGTCCGCGAACCCCTCGGTCACGCCGACCATGGCTTCGAGCGCCTCCGCGTCGCGCCCGAGGGAGCGCAGCTCGAGAGCGCGTGCGTAGTGATGGAAAGGATCCTTCGAGCCTTCCCCGATCAGCTTGTCGAACAGAGCCAGTCGCTTGCTCATTGGATCGATCCCGCCTTGGAGCCCGGAGAGGTCTGTCGCACGAAGCCCACGAACGGCAAGTTGCGGTAGCGCTCCGCCCAGTCGAGCCCGTAACCGACCACGAACACATCATCCACGCGGAAGCCCAGGTAATCGATGTTGGAGTCGACCCGTGCGCGCGAGGGCTTGTGCAGCAGGGCGCACACCTTCACCGAGCGCGGCCTGCGCGTCTCGAGGTTCTTGCGCAGGTACTCGAGCGTGAGCCCGGTGTCGACGATGTCCTCTACGATCAGCACGTCCTTGCCCTCGATGGGCCGCGTGAGATCGCTGGTGATCTGCACCACGCCGCTCGAGCTCTGGCTGTCGCCATAGCTCTTGAGCCCCAAGAACTCGATGGCCAGCGGGAGCTCGATGGCGCGCGCGAGATCGGCGCAGAACACGAAGCTGCCCTTGAGCACGGACACCAAGAGCAGCTCGCGACCCGCGTAGTCCTGGGTGATCGTTCGCCCCAAGATCGCGATGCGTTCCTGGATGGCTGCCTGGCTGATCAACACGTCGACTTCCGGGGCGTAATTCATGGCCCGAACCATAGCTCAGCTGGCGCTGCGCAAGGTGAGCTCACGCAACAGTCGTAGCCCCACGCGCAGCGCGGCGGGCGCCTGAACCACGGCGGGCCACAGCAAGACCGCGGCAAGCAGCAAGAACAGCGGCTGCGCCAGGGCGGGTCCCACGGCCTGACCGGCGGCGCGCCCGAGTCCACGTCGGACCAAGGCGAGCGCGGCCTCGACGACCAAGCAAGCACACAGGAGCGGGAGCCCGACCGCCAGCGAGAGCGCCAGCGCCTCCCCCACCAGGCGCACGACCCCTAGCCCGAACGCCGCCGAATCGAAGCCGGCCCGGCCGGGCGGAGCCAGAAGCACACTCTGTTGCAGACCGATCACCAGGCTCCGTTCCAGCCCGAGGTTCAGACACAGCACGAGAGCAGCGAGCACATAGGCGGTCGCGATGGGCCCCGAGCGGGCACGGGAAACGCCGGACCAGGCCAGCTCGGAAAAGCGCGCCGCCCAACCGAACGCCGCCAGCGGCAGCAGCAGCGCGAGGGCGGCCAGCGACCCCAGGCACAGCTCCCGAGTGATCGACAGGACCAGGCTCGCGGGTCGCAGCAGGGCCGACGGATCGGGCAAGGGGCCCACGCCGAGGGAGAGACCCACGCTGAGCGCCAAGCCGGCGGAGAGCGCCACCAGCCATCCCACGAGGCCCCGACTGAGTGCCACTAGCAGCAGGATTAGCGGGAAAATCCGCGCGAAGAGCAGGCCGAGGATCAGCAGCGAGGCGTTCATTCGAGGGCGAGTTCGGCGCGCACAAGCGCACGCCGGGAGGCGTCAGTGCACCAAGGCGGGCAGATCGTGGAGCAGCCGGCTAGTGAAGCTCACCAACTGCTGGGCCATCCATGTACCGGCGAGCCCCAACGTGAGGAACACGGCCAGCGATCGTGGGATGGCGTTGAGTGCGGGATCACCGAGCTGGCTGAAGGCCTGCCCCAGTCCCACCAGCAGCGCGACCACGAAACCCACCCCCAGCACTGGCAGCGAAACCCACAGAGACAGGTACAGCGCGTCGGTGAGGGTACGCGTAAGCAGGTCGTGCACAAGCCGAGGCTAGCGGGTCCCGCCCCCCAGAACCAGTCAGTATCCGAGCCCAACCCTGCAAAAGGTCGCGACCTCTGGCACAAAATCAGTACACTTGGTTCAGGACTTACGAGGCTCGCTTTTGGCTGACGATCAGCGCAAGCACGACGGCGACGATTCAGACGACGGTTCCTCCGGCAATGCCGCGGACGATCCCACCGCCGTGTGGGATGCGGAAGCGTTGCGCAAAGCAGGCCTCGATGAGCTAGGCCCGCTGCCGGAGCACGTTCAAACGGCCCCGGCCACGCACGCCACGGACGCCAACCGCACGGCCCCGAGCATGGTGGTCGATCCGCGCGCCACGGGCGCTCACGAGGCACCGCGCCCCGCAGCCGCTGGTTCCGCGAAGGAAGCTAGCAAGGAGCTCAGCTGGCCCGCGACCATGGGACTCGCGCTCGGCCTGGGCGGCCTCGTGTACCTGCTCATCCGCTTCCTGCGCTGAGCACGTTCCGCAACGCAACGCCGAACGAGCCCGACCACGCGCACTCGCGCGAAGCGGGCCCAGGTGGCTCACGCCGGTGTCAACCGCCAGGCTGGAAGACCAGCGGGAACGCGAACTCGGATTCGCCGCTCGATGCCGGAAAACGCCAGCGCTTGACGGAGCTCTTGAGGCAGTCGTTCATGCCCCCGAGGCCGTTGCCCTGGGTCACGACGCCCTTGACGGATCCGCTCTCGCCCACCGTGACGTTGACGGTGACCTTGATGGTGTCCTGCTGTTGTCCGCCTGCTGCGCGCAACGCCGATTCGTAGCAGCGCTGCAGTGCGCTCTTGTTGTTCTGTACCACGCCCATCAACTGCTGGGCGGTGAGCGCCGGACCCGAGGCGACGGGGGCTTCGCTCTTGCCTCCGCCTTGAAGCTTGCCCATGGAATCGGCGCCGCCCATGCGCTCCAGCATGCGGCGCTGCTCGTCGGTGAGGTTGTCCTTGGGCGCCGGTGCCTTCACCTCGGTCTTGGCGCCGCGCGTGCCGCCGGTCTTGGTCTCGGCCTTCGGGGCTTCGGTGGTGGGCGTGGGCTCCGTCGGAACCTCGGCCACGATGTCGTTCTTGGCCAGCTCGACCGGCTTGGGCTGCTCCTGCGGAGCAGGCTGCTCTGCCACCGGCACCGGCGCGGGCGTGCCCCAGGTGTTGCGATAGAGCATGGGCCCGCCGACCAACAAGATGCCCGCCAGCAAGCCCACGGCGATGCCTGTGGTGAGGCCTGAGCTGCCCTTGCCTCCAGCACGGGTCTGCGATGGGACGCTCGGCGCAGGAGCTGGTGCCGGCGCCGCGGCCACCGGAACGGGCATCGGCACGGGCGCCATGATCTTGGGCGAACTCGGTGCATTGGTCGGGGAGCGCAAGGCCGCCGCCGCCAGGCCCGCACTGAGAGGCGAATTGGCCCCGCTCATGTCCGCGATGCGGGTGGGCTCGGCGCCGTCGTCGTCGAACTCTTCGCCCTCGAGGGGCATCATGGAGGTGCGCGCACCCTGCGGAGCGCCGAACGACGGAGCGCGCGAACGCGCGGGCCGGAGCGAGCGCCCATCGCGCGGACGCCGCATCAACGCCGCCAGCTCCGGTAGCTCGCCGAGCGGCCGCCAGTCGTCCATGCCTTCACGCCAGCACAGGGAGTCCGCGGTGACCGCGCCGGCCTCGATTTTGCGGCCGAGTTCGTCGCGCGTCATGGGACCCACGGGCACGTCCTGGATGGCCACGTGCCAGAGGTCGTACGGAGCCGTGCGCTGCGGTACCTCGGGCGGCGCGGCTGCGTGACGTCGGAAGTCCGCGCTCAGCGCCGAAGGCGGCTGAGAGCGGGTGGTGAGCCCGCGCGTGGATGGAGGCGCGGGGATGCCAGGCGCGCGCGGAGGCTTCGGCTGCACATGCGCGCCAGAACCGCCGCGGCCCGGGCCCGGGATCACGGACACACCGCCGCGACGGGGAGCCTGCGTGCTCGCCTGCGGCGCAGGCGGATTGGAGGCGGCGGGCATGCTGTGGCCGTCGATCAGGATGTCGTGATCGCAGCGCCGGCACTTCATGCGGAGCGTGCGCCCGGTGACCTTTTCATCGGCGATCTGGTACTTCGCCTTGCAGTTTCCACAGAGAAACTTCATCGGATTCCTCGAAACAGGTGGTCCTGGGCACGAGCGCGCGGGTCGCGGCAAATCTGGCTTCGACTCACAGCAAGCTCACCAGATGATTCTTGATGTTGGCACGCGTGGAATCGTCGGGCGCGCTGCCGAGGGCACGCTCCCACATCTCGGTCGCCTTCAAGCGAAAGCCTGCACGCTGGTAAAGCACGGCCAAGTTCTTGAGCGTCGAAAAATCTCGCGGCCTGAGGTCGGAGGCGGTCTCGAGCGCCTGGATCGCGTCGAACACGTTGTCCTGCTTTCCGTACAGCAAGCCCAGATGATAGTGCAGACGAAAGGCCAAGGGGTCGATGCCGATGCCGCTTTTCAACTGTTCAATCGCGCCCTCGACGTCGCCACGCGCGTAGGCCTCGATGCCCGCCTTGAGGTGGTCGCCCGCGGCACCCGCCGGGTTGTCGGCGTCGTCTTCGGCGGCCTTGTGCGTGCTCTGGCCGTTCAGCGCACGCTCCACCGCCGCCACCACCTCGTTGATGCGGAAGGGCTTCTCCAAGAACTCGTCGACCCCATAGGAGCGCCGCAAATCCTCGGCAAAACGCCAGCCCCGATAGATGGCGCTGACCATCACCACCGGGATATGTCCATAGCGGCGGCTGCCCTTGATGCGACGGCAGATGTCGAAACCGTGGACTTCCGGCAACATCGCGTCGAGCAACAGCACGTCGGGCGGGGCCTCGCGCACCTTCTGCAACGCGTCGAGCCCGCGCGAGCTTTCGAACACCTCGAAGTCGCGCTCCCGGAACACCCGCACGAGGAGCTGCCGAATATCGTCGCTGTCGTCTACCACCAAAATCCGCCGCTTTGGCTTCTGGACGCCCGTGGCCTGCCCGCCGATCTGTGCGCCCGTGGACAGGCCCGAAAAAACATCGTCGATGGCGGGTCCGGAGGAGTCCTCGACCAGCGGGCCGCTGAGCTCGTCGTCGAACACGTCGGCGGGTGGGCTCGACACGAGGGCATCGTCGCTACCGGGCAACAGCCCCGGCCGAGACGGCCGGTCCGGGTGCAGCGGGATCTCCTCGCCCTTGCCCGCAAGTGGGCCGGCGTAGGAAGTCTCCCCAGCCTCACGTGCTGCATACGCGGCCTCGAGCACGTCCCGCAGCGCGCCGTGCAGTGCCACGTATGGGAAGATGCGCTTGCCAGTGACGAACTCGATCTCGTCGATGACCCGCTTGTTGTCCGGATCGGCCATCGCCAAGAACAGCCGCTCGTCCTTGACCACCAGGGGCAAAATCAGGTGTTGGCGGGCGATATCGACGGGCACGAATTCCAGCGCCGCCAGGTCGATACGAACGCGCCGCAAATCGACCGCGGGCAGCCCCTGCTGCTCGCTCAACGCGCTGAGCAACTCGGCCGGATTGATCGCGCCACTATCGGCCGCCACCGACGCGAGACGGGCTCCTTCGGAGCGCTGGCGCTGGAGCAGTGCTTCCAGGCCCTCCGGCGTTACCAACTTGCGCTGCAGTAGGATCCGACCCAGCTGCTTTTTCGCGTCCGAGCTCTCGCTCATGGCCCCTGACACAGGCGGTGCGCGACCTTCACGCTCCGGACGCAAAGTTTACAGCGAAGCCCGCTGAAGGAGACGGTTTTTGTGTGCTCGGTACGCGGGAGACGCCCCCCCCGGGGTCGGCGGGCCGAGGCGCCGTCGAAGCGCGCCCTTCGGGCGTGCGAGCGGAAAAGGGAGCGCGCCCCTCGGGCGTGCGAGCGGAAAAGGATGTGCGCCGAGGGCCGCGAGAGCCGGCGGCTCACATACCCGAAGCGATCTTGTACTCGCCGCCCTGGTCCTTGGTGAGGATCATGCGGTTGTCGGCCAGGCGGCGCTCCCAGCGGGGCACCCCGTCGATGGAATTGACGCGGAAGCGACCGATGTAGGTGTAGTCCACCAGCACCTTCGTGGGCAGAAAGACCACGTCGCGATACTTGATGTCGTAGTGGACCGCCAAGAGATCGGGGCCGAACATCGTCTTCAGGGTCGTGGCGAGCCCCTCGCGGTCGACGTCGTCATCCCCCTGGGGCGTGCCCATGTCGTCGAAATAGTCCTCGGCAGCCAGCGAAACCAGCTTGCCGACGTCCCGCTTGACCACCGCGGAGCGATAGACCTCGACGAACTTGATGACGTCGCGAGCCTCTGGCGAGTCTTCCACGTCGGTGTTGGGGATCGTGTCATGGGCACAGGCACCCAGTGACAACAGGCCCAGCAGCAAAAAAGCTCGCGCTCGCATCATCGATTTCATCCTGCCTGCTCGGAACGCCAACCCGCGCCCCAGCCAAAACTCGCACACGCGTCCCGCTATTCCCCGTGACTCCTCCTGGGGAGGCCGCGGGAGCGACGACGCGGGCCGAGTTTCCTCGATAGCGCCAAGAAGAGCAAACCCGCGACCGAGCCGGCCCCGGAGCCGTGTTCCACCCGACAGCCCAGGGGGTTTTTGCCGCTCGCGGGCGCCATCTTCGTCAGGTCCACCTGACCCCGACGCAACCTCCCACCTGGACCGACCAGGGCGGCAGAGACCAGCCCGGCTCGACTGGTTCCCTGGAAACGAGCCTGGGCCTTCGGCCCCAGCGCACTTTTCCACGGTGTGAGGCGCCAAAACACCTGGGCGCCCTGCGGGACCTGGCGCACCTCCAGCATCACGCTCTCGGTGCGCTCCCGCGCTGGCGTCACCTCGATGGCCAGCCGCTCCCCCTTCACCTCGCGCGCAGCCGGCCCCAGGCGCAACGGGCGACCCGGCTCGAGCTCCATCAGCAGCACGACCCCATCCCCGAGCTCCCCGCGTTCGGTGGGCAGGGGATATCCCCGCGCCGAGTCCGCACCCGCGAGTCCGCCAGTGCCCCCCAGGTGCACCCGCAGCGTCCTCGGGCAGCTCGCGCTGACCAGCACCGCCCCGTCGGCAGAGGGTCCCTCGCGTGAATACTCGCAGGCAGGTGGCTCGGCGCCGCCCACGCGCAATCCAGCGGGCACGCTTTGCGTACCACCGGGGAACCGCACCTTGAGCTGGTAGACCCCGGGCGCCATCCAGTGAGGCACGGAGACATCGACTCGATAAGCCAGGGAGTGACTCGCGAGCGGACGCAGGTCCTCCACGGCCAGGGAAAAACACAGGTGCTCGGGTGCCCCGAAGGACAGGCCGTTCGCGCAGGCCAACACGCCGAACGCGCGGTGGGCACGCGGCTCCTGAATGCCCGGCGGCGGCGTGAGCGCCGTGGCGCTGTTGACCACCAACGAGAAGCTCGCGCCAGGCTCCGCTCGGACCGGCTGCTCGGCACTCGGTGAGATCAGCCCTCGCTCGGTCTCCTGCGCCGACCCAGCCGAAGCGGACAACGCCACGCCCAACGAACACAGCGCGATCGCGCGCCTCCAGAGCCCATCAAGGCTCGGCCATCGCGCTCGGCACGAAACTCGGTCGCTTCCAATCGTCAGGATGGATACCCAGGAACAGCTCTACCGCAGTCGGGTCTAGCTGGCTGCCTGAAACCCGCGCGATCTCTTCACGAGCCTGGGTTTCGCTGCGGGCAGGTCGATGGGGGCGCTCGTGGGTGAGCGCTTCGAACGTATCGATCACCGAAAACAGCCGCGCGAGCAGGGGAATGTCGCTGCCCGAGAGCCGGTGGGGATAGCCCGAACCGTCATAGTGTTCGTGGTGGTAGAGCACCACGGAGAGCCCGCCCGCGAGCAGCTCCGAACTTCGCAAGAACTCCGCGCCCAGCAGGGGATGTTGCTGCACTTGCCGCCACTCACGCTCGCAGTAGGGGGTCGGGTGCCGAAGCAAGGTCTCTGGAATGCAGAACATGCCCACATCGTGCAGCAAGGCGCCGACCTCGAGGTCACGCAAGGCAGGGACCTCGAGCCCCGCGAGGCTCCCGAGCTTGAGCGCCCCACGCGAGAGTCGCAGCGCGTGCTCGAGCGTCTCCACGTGGTCGACGGCGAGTGCGGACACCAAGCTCAGGGCGAGACTGCGGGCTTCATTCGACCCCTGACGTCCCCGTTGCTCTGCCCGCAAGCCCGACAGAGCGAGCGGCAGCTGCGGATTGCCGTCGGCCTTGGTGACGATGGCATCCACCACCACGGGGGAGACGGCCCGCGCGATCTCGCTGAGATGGGACTCGCCCGTGTACAGGATGCGCCGTGTGTTCGGCGAGAAGCTGCGCACCAGCCGCAGGAGCTCCGCGCCGTCGAGATCCGGCATGTGGAGATCGGCCACCACCGCAAAGGGTTCTCCCTGGATCACCTCGCGCAGTGCGGTGCGTGGATGATCGCAAGAGATCACGTGATAGCCGCTGCGTGTCAGCAAGCGTCGCGTCACGGCGAGCACCAGCGGATCGTCATCCACGACCACCACCCGGGGCGTGCGCTCCTCCGAGTCGCCGCCGGCGTTCGAGCTCATCGAGCCTCCCTGTGAACGAGGAAGTCTATCAAAGCACGCGCGCCGAGTTGGGCTTTTCCCTGCCGATGCAAGCACGTTGGCAGCCCCCAAATGGGCACATTTCAGGCGATTTCGTAGTCCTTGATCTTGTAGAGCAGCGCGCGATGGCTGATCTCCAGGAGCTTGGCAGCGGCGGTGCGGTTGCCCTGTGTGCGCTCGAGAGCCTTACGGATCAGCGTCTCCTCGATCACGCGGCTCGTACGCTTGATGGAGAGCTCACCGCTCGCCAACGTGAGCGCCACTGGGTCGTGCCCTTCGGCCAGTCGCTCTGGCAAGTCATCGGGGCTCAACATGTCGCCCTCGGCCAGCACCATCGCACGCTCGATCATGTTCTCGAGCTCTCGCACGTTGCCCGGGAAGGCGTAGCGGGACAACAGCTTGAGGGCCTCGGGGGTCATACCGCGCAGCTGGGTCCCGAAGCGTGCGTTGTACTTGGCCAGGAAGTGCTCGATCAAAAGTGGCAGGTCACCAGGTCGGTCGCGCAGCGGGGGCAACGTGATCTGCAGCACGTTGAGGCGATAGTAGAGATCCTCCCGAAAGCGGGCCTCCTTCACCTCTCGACTCAAGTCGCGCACGGTGGCCGCGATCACGCGCACGTCCACCGCGATGTCCTTGGTGTCGCCGAGGCGGCGCACCACCCCCTCCTGCAGAGCCCGCAAGAGCTTCACCTGGAGCGACAAGGGCAGCTCACCGATTTCGTCCAAGAACAAGGTGCCCTGATGGGCCTCCTCGAAGAGCCCGCGCTTGTCGCTGGAAGCGTCCGTGAAGGCTCCCCGCTTGTGCCCGAACAGCTCGCTCTCCATGAGCGCCTCCGGGATGGCGCCGCAATTCACGGCCACGAAGGGCTTACCGGAGCGCGGGCTCAACTGATGGATCCCGCGCGCCACGAGCTCCTTGCCGGTGCCGCTGGGACCGTGCAGGAGCACGGTGGTGGTGTAGGCGGCGACCTTCTCCATGGTGCGAAACACGCGCTGCATGGGCTCGCTCTTGCCGAGCAACTCCCCGAGCTGATGCTGCTTACGCATGGCCTCGCGGAGGGCCCTGTTCTCGCGCCGCAACGCCTCCCGCTCCTCGGCTTTGCGCAGTACCAGCAGGACCTCGTCGTGCTTGAAGGGCTTGGCCAGGTAGTCGTAGGCCCCGGCTTTCATGGCTTCGATCGCCAGATCGACGGAGCCGTAGGCGCTCATCACCACGACGGTGGCGGTCGCTCCGCGCGCGGCGAGCTGCCGACAGAGCTCGATGCCGCTCATCCCGGGCATACGAACGTCGGCCAGGACGAAGTTGGGGTCGAACTGCTCGAGTCCTCGGAGGGCCTCTTCGGCACTGGCGGCCACCCGGACGTCGTAGCCGTTGCGGCTGAGCAGGGTGCGCAGCACCAGCCGCAGGTTCTCCTCGTCGTCGACTACCAACACCCGGGCCACGCCGTCTCGCACTTTCTGCGGGCCAAGATCCCGCCACTACGCAAAAAGGTACATCCCGTAGGCGGGGAACCCCAAGCGTGAAAGCAGCCCCGTCACCACCATTGGCACACCGCCAACTTGATTGGCATGCGGAGCACTGCTCGACGAACAAAAACTTAATGATTTCATGGCCGCAGACGGCGGCACAGGGCGTGCTCAAGCGAGCGATGACGGAGCCTTCAGTCAGGTCTCCGGGGCTCGTTCGAGCCCTCCCCTGGCCCCGGTGACGTCATTGATCTCTGCAAGCAAAAGGCTGTATGGTAGCGCGCGCTTTGCGCCGTTTTGGTGTCACTGAAACGGTGAATGCTCGCAGAAGATGAATGAGTGACCGCGGGCCCGAGCCGAAGAGGGCACCCTCGAGGCCCCGCCGAGACAACGCTCCCCAAGACGTGAGGACAAGAATGCAGAAGCGACCCCAACATCGGACCGAACGCAGGCTCAAGGCCGCCAAGTGGCTTGCGGCCCCCGTGGCAGCGCTGGGCCTCATGGGCTGCCCCAATGAGAACCTCGCCCCGCTCGCTCCCTGCACGGTGTCCGGCGTCTCTGACGACGTGCCCGTGACGGGCGTCGACAAGGTCGACCTCTTGTTCATGATCGACAACTCGGGCTCGATGGCCCAGGAGCAGGCCAAGCTGGCAGAACAGCTGCCCAACCTGCTGAAGATCCTCACCAGCGGCAAGAAGGAAGACGGCACCACCTTCACGGCGGTGCGCGACCTTCACGTCGGCGTGGTCACCAGCGACATGGGCCTGAGCGGCAACAAGGTGCCGCTGCCCCCGAGCTGCGAGGGCGTGGGCGACGACGGCAAGCTGCTCAAGAAGCCGCTCACCACGGGCTGCAGCGCCAGCGCGCCGGCCGGTTACCTGAGCTACGTGCCCGGTGACAAGGACATCGACAGCGTCATCAAGGACTTCACCTGCTTGGCCAACGTGGGCATCCAGGGCTGCGGTTTCGAGCAGCAGCTGGAAGCCGTCTACAAGGCGGTGGCGCCTGCCTCGGTGAAGTTCACCGACGGCAAGGGCGGCCATGCCGACGACGCCAACAAGGGCTTCCTGCGCTCCGACGCGGTGCTCGCGGTCATCACCGTCTCCGACGAAGAGGACTGCTCGGTCACCGAGAAGGGCATGGTCATGTTCGACGACAAGACCAGCGCGCCCGGCGTGAAGCAGCCCGGCACCGACATGAACCTCGGCCTCAACATCCGCTGCGCCTACGTGCAGGATCCGAACGACCGCACGACGCAGGCCGAAGACAACGAGTACGTCTACGACGTCACGCGTTACTACGACGACTTCAAGAAGAAGGTGAAGCCGCTCAACCCGGACCGCATCGTGTTCGCGGCCATCACCGGCATCCCCGAGGACGCCGAGGGCAAGAGCTTCGACGACATCCTCAAGGACAGCCGCATGGACTTCGCGGTGGATCCGATGACGGGTGGTGGCGACCCCACCAACCGCAACACCGCTGCGCGCGACGTGTGCCGTCGCTGCGAGACGCTGAGCGAGGCCGAGTGCAAGGCCGCGCCCCTCACCGTCAAGGACAGCAGCGGCAAGGACATCTCGAACCCCGAGATCATCACCGGCGCCAAGCCCGGCGTGCGCTTCGTGAAGGTGGCCAAGGGCTTCGGTGACAACGGTCTCGTGCAGTCCATCTGCGCCGAGAGCTTCGCGCCCGCGGTGAGCACCATCATCGACAAGATCTCCAAGCAGCTCACCGGCGCGTGCCTGCCGCGCGAGCTGAACCCGAACGCCGAAGGCCTCGTGGAATGCGACGTCGTCGAGATCCTCGGCTCGAACGCCGGCCCCGAGGACTGCAAGTCCAACCGCGGCCGCCACTACAAGGAAATGCGCCCCGTCACGGTCGGCGACAAGACCGAGATGCGCGTCGTGTGCGACATCAACCAGGTGCCCGTGGCGGATCAGAAGCTCGGCACCAACCCCATGCCCCTCGAAGGCACGGACGGCAAGACCGGCTGGTACTACGACACCTTTAGCGAGAGCGTCACCAAGGAGTGCCCGATCGAGAAGCGTCGTCGCATCTCCTTCTCGAGCTCCGACGCCGAGCCCCAGGACGCGACCTTGCGGTTCGAGTGCTTCCAGCCCGTCGTCAGCAGCAACACCGAGGTGCTCGGCAAGGAAGCCGTGAACTCGCCCTGCAAGACCAACGACGACTGCGCTGCGCGCCAGGACCACACGCCGGGCAACCAGTTCGTGCTGGCCTGCGACGACACGGTGAAGACCTGCCAGATCACCTGCAACCAGGACACCGAGTGCCCCGACAGCTGGGTCTGCGACACGGGCCGCAAGCTCTGCGTCAACCCCACCTGCCCGCCGCCCAGCCTTCGCTGATCGCTCGGTAAGGTGAAACGAAAAGAAGGCGCCCCAGTTGGGGCGCCTTTTTTCGTTTCGGCCATCCGCCATCCGCCAGCGTCCATCCGCTAGCCGCTATCAACGAGCGGCCGTCTGCCCATCAACCATCGGCGGCGCCGTCTGCCATCGGCCTTCCCCATCCGCCATTGGCACTGCATGCGGCGTGAGGGCGGCCGCCCGCCGCCCGCGTTAACCCGCCCCCCGCGCGGCGTGCGGCGTGCCGCCAGCTGCTGGCAGATGGCTGATGGCCGCTCGCTGATGGCAGATGGCCGATGGCAGACGGCCACTCCCCTACCGCTTGTACGGCTGCACCGCGAGCAGTGCCTGAGCCCTCGAGCGGAGGTCGGCGGAGAGGTTGTTGCGGGCAGCTTGTTCGAAGGCGACGGCTAGCTCGCGCGCGCTCTGAAAGCGGTCTTCGCGTTTCTTGGCGAGTCCGAGGGCGAGCACGAGGTCGATGTCCTCTGGGACGCGAGCCCGGAGGCGTGGCGCTTCGGGCATCTCCTCGAGGATGGCTCGGAGAACGCTGTGGAGGTCTCCTCGGAACGGCGCTTCGCCGGTGAGCGCACGATACGCAATGGCGCTGAGCGCATAGATGTCGGCACGGCCGTCGACGTCGCGTTCGCCGCGGGCCTGCTCGGGCGCCATGTACTGTGGCGTGCCGATAATCTCGGCTGCCGTGAGGCTGGCTTCGCTGTTGTGCAGAAGCTTCGAGACACCGAAGTCGAGCACCTTCCAGGTGACGATGCCGTGGGCTCCGCCTGCCCGAAAGACGTTCTGGGGCTTGAGGTCGCGGTGGACGACGCTGGCCGCATGCGCGACCTCGAGTCCTGCCGCGATTTGTTCGATCATGTCGACCACGTCGTCGAGCGACATGCGGCCGCGCTCACGCAACTGGGTGCCCAGGTCGACGCCCGCCAGGAGCTCCATGGCGATGAAGGGGCAGACTGCATCGGGTCCGCTGACCTCGAGCACACGCACCACGTGGGGCGAATCGATGGAGGCCACGATCTTGGCTTCTCGGGCGAATCTCGACAGCGCCTGTTTTTCACCCCAGAGGTCCACCCGCAACAGCTTGAGCGCCGCGGGTTCGCCGTCCGAGAGACGCTCCGCCGCATAGACTTCGCCCATCCCGCCTCGGCCGATGACCACGCCGAGGCGGAAGCCTTCGATCTCCTGGTCGGTGAAGCGACCGGCGCCGCCCAGGCCTGCCCCCTGCTTGAGCGCATCCCGCGCCTCCGCCAGGAGTGCCTCGCGTTGCGATGCCTTGCGCACGGCCTTTTCGAACTCGCGCACGATGCGGGCCTGGTCTCGGCGCATCGCCACGCCCGCTGCATAGGCCGCGGCGAACAGGAGCTCCACGCCCACCACGGCCGCCCACCACTGCCAGGGCGAAGCGATGATGGAAGGCAACAGAGGCCGATGCGTCAGCAAACCGAGCTGGGTGAGCAGGGCGCTGAGGGCATAGCCGACGGCGATGATGCCGTAGCTCGGGGCTGCCGTGCGCCGGGGCACCGAGCTCGAAAACAGCACCAGCCCCAGGGTGACAGCGGCACAGAACGCGGACAGCAGGCCGAAGGCGAGGTTCGCGGCCACCACGGCCATGCACAGCGGAATCGCCACCCGGCGCACCCGCGCGTCGTCCGCAACGCGGCCCTCCCGAAGGATTCTGGAAGGCCCAGGCGAAGCTCCCGAACAGAACAGCCAGGGATCCCCAGGCGATGTGCTTGGTGGCCGGATCGCCCTCGACGAGACTCGTGACCAGCACGCCCACCACGACCAACGCCAGCATGGCCACGGCCATGACTCGCAGGCGACCTGCCCCCGCGGCGCGCATGGCGGACTGGGTGTTGAGCTCCGCAGCGGTGACCGTGGGCCCCAGCGCACGCGTACCCGACGGGGGCACCCGGCCCGCTGCCACCGGGCCAGAACCCGAGACACCGGTGCCTGGACGCGCGCGCTGCGTGTCACAGAGGGCTCGGCTGTCATGTTCTGCGAGCTGGGCCACGGGGGTTGCCACCTCTTCTGTAGTGGGCGGCCCGGACGGCTTTTTCTTGGCCCTGCACCATTCACGTGTGACAGCTCGCTTTGCCGAACCCCCACGCTCACCCCAAGGTACGCCATGCAACGCTTCCGCGGCCTCAAGGACCTCATCCACGACGTCATCGAGAAGACCACGGACCTCGTGCAGGAAACGCACGAGGCTGCCGCCCGCAAGCCGCGCGAGCTCCTCGCGAACGTGGGCGCGCTCGAGGACCCCGTGCGCGCCGTGGATGCGATCCGTCAGGTCACCGCAAGCCTCGTGTTCGACAGCATCCGAGCCACCAATCGCGGCGTGCAACGGGTGGAGGACCTGGGACTCGAGGCCGCAGAGAAGCTGCTCGCCAAGCTGCCCGTGACGACGTCCGAACCCGCCGAAAGCGAGCCCGCAGAGGCGCTCGAGGCAGAGGTCGCCGTGGATCCGGCCTTTAGAAACCAAGTGGAGACCTGGGTCAGCACTGCCCAGAGCGCCCTCAACGCCGTGGCAGGCGACTTCCTGCACGCGCGCAAGAACGGCCTCGCCATCACGCTCTCCCTCTACCGTGACCTCAAGCCCGTGCCGCTCACGCAGCAAGCACTGCTCGCGACGTACCCGCAGGCCACCTCCAAGGTCTGCCTGTTCGTGCATGGCCTGGGACACCTGGAATCAGGCTTTCAGCTGTTCTCCCAGGAGCTCTACGGAAACGCCGACACCACCTATGGCAGCTTGCTCGAACGGGAACTCGGCTTCACGGCGCTCTACCTTCGCTACAACACGGGCCGTCGCGTCTCCGAGAACGGTCGTGAACTCGCGCTCCTGCTCGAGGAGCTCGCGGCGAACTACCCCCTGCCCCTCAGCCAGCTCGTACTGGTCGGGCACAGCATGGGTGGCCTGGTGGTGCGCAGTGCCGCTCACTACGGCGCCGAGCTCGGACACGCCTGGGTGAAGCAGTTGAGCCACGTCTTCTGTCTCGGCTCGCCGCATCAGGGCGCTCCCCTCGAAAAAGCGGGCAACGTGCTCACCTCGATCCTCGCGGCATTCGACACGGCCGGCACGCAGGTGCCTGCCAAGGTATTCAACGCGCGCAGCGCAGGCATCAAGGATTTGCGCTTCGGCAACGTCGTGGACGAGGACTGGAAGGACTTCGATCCGGACGCCTTCCTCCGCGACCAGCGCGGCGAGCTCGCGCTGGTGCCCCACGTAACCTACTGCGCCATCGCGTCGACGGTGACGCGGGATCCGGCCCATCCTGTGGCGAGCGTGATGGGGGATCTCCTGGTGAGGACGGAGAGCGCCCAGGGCGGTGGCCCTGATGTGGCGCGACGGGTGGCCTTTCAGGACTCTCGCATCCTGAGTGGGCTCAATCACATCGCGCTCTTGAATCACCCGGCGGTGTACGCCGAGATCAAGCGCTGTCTGACCAGCACAGCGCCGCAGGGGAGCGCGGCGACGCGGCCCGACGAAGCTCAGCCCGACGACGCCTGAAGCTGTTCGGGGGGACGCATGCTGGCGGGCTTGATTTGCCCACGGGCGAGCGCCAGGTCTTCCATCAGGGCGGCGATGATGCGCGGATCGGCGAAGATGTTGAGCTTGGGGGCAAGTAGCTTCGCGTAGCGATCGAAGTAGATCATCTGCTTGAGGATCAACACGAAGTCGCGCGGCATGTGCATGCGGTGACGCATGCTGATGCGCATCACGATGGGCAGCAGGTCGGCGTACTTGGCCGGGCGCGAGGGATCGAGCAGCGCGGCGGCGCCCTTCTCCAGGTCGGCAGCCAACTTGGGTTCGTCGACGTGCTTCTGGTCGCCCATCACGATCATGGCGTGGGCCAGACCGCGGAAGTTGCGCATGGCGATGGAGAGCAGGAACTCGCTTACCAGGCCGCGGCGCTCGGTGTTAAAGCGGCCCACGATGCCGAAGTCGAGGAAGCCCACGCGGCCGTCTTCCAGCGTCATCAGGTTGCCGGCGTGGACGTCGCCGTGGAAGAAGCCGTGCACGAGGAGACAGCGGAACCAGGCGCGCATGCCCATCAAGAGGCGAGTCTCGACCTCTTCCTGGCTGACGGTGGAGAGGATGTCCTGGTCGTCGATGCGGGTGCCGTAGAAGCGCTCCATCACGAGCACACGCGGGCTCGAGAGGTCGTGCAGGGGCTTGGGGGCGGCCACGCGTTCGAGGGCGTGGATGACCATGATCTCGTTGAACTCGTCGAGGTTCTTGGCCTCGCGCCGGAAATCGAGCTCCTCGTGCAGGTTGGCCTCGAAGTCGTCGACCACACCGCGGGGGTTGGCCAGATCGCCGCGCGGCAAGCGCGCGAAGATGGAGGCGAACACCTTGAGGACGCGAAGGTCGGCGGCGACGATCTCCTTGAGGCGGGGACGCTGGACCTTGACCACCACGCCGGTGCCGTCCTTGAGCGTGGCCGCGTGGACCTGCGCGATGGAGGCCGAGGCGATCGGCTTGTACTCGAAGGTCGCGAAGACCTCCTTGGGGTCCTTCTGGAGGTCCTCGCGGAGGATCAAGTTCACGTCATCGGCGCCGAAGGCGGGTACCCGATCCAAGCACTTGCGGAACTCCACGCAGTACGCGTCGGGAAACATGCCCTCGCTGGACGCCACCAGCTGCCCGAGCTTGACGTAGGTGGGCCCGAGGGCCTCGAAGGCCTCACGGAGCCGGATGGGTCCCTGGTTCTTTCGACCCAGGAGACGCATGACGAGGGTGCCGATAACGGCGCGTGACAGAATGGCGCTGGTCCAGACGAACCTGCGGGCGGTGCGAGAGGCAAGCACCACGACCAACACGCAGGACGCTAAGACTGCGCTCCAAACGAGCAGTGACGGCATCGTCAGGAGTCCTCCAACAAGTCAAAAACTACCGGGTCAGGGCGCGTTGCGAGCGCGCGGGTCGATGCGGGCGGGGTCGCCCGCGAGCAAAACAAGAACTCGAAGCGCGCTGGGAGCGCGCCGGAAAACCAAAGAACGCGACACGATACGGCCGATCAGGACCGTGTCAACGTAGGGAAGACTGCTGAATTGGTGGTCCGAGTGTGAGAGTTGAAAGGCATTGACCGAGGAGCATCCTCGAATTGACCCCGACCAGGCAAAAACGGGCTTTTCGTACGGGCGCGCATGTTCAGGCCCCCTCCGGGCGGTCACTCGCTCACGGCGACCCGCACGCACCCCACCCGATTTGCCCCCGACCAGGCGACTCGGCCCCCTCGAGAGCCTCGGCGCCCCCGCCCCCCCGCGACCCTCTGGTCGGCGGGAGACGGTTTTCGCCGTTTCGCTTTCCGGCAGCGACTGGCAGGCGGGACGGTTTTCGCTTTTTCGTTTCTCTGGGTTGGAAGGGCCGGGAGACGCCGTCGAAAGCGCGAAGCGAACCCTGTGGTGAGCGGGAAGCGAACAGGCGCGCGATGGGGCGTCGTGTGTTGAGCTCACTCGATGACGCGTCGGCGAGCGACACGGGCGCAATGCATACCGCGCTGCTTGCTCGCGCGAACATGCGCGTGATGAAGGGGCCGCAAAAATCCAGGGCTTCGTGGGCGATGCTGCGGAGAGCTGCGTGAGCTCCAAGTATCAGCGTCACGCGGCTTCGTTGCGTACATGCGGACATCTTAGGTCAGCACGTTGCCACTTCGAGCCATGACGGACACGAGATCAACTCGCTTGCGCTAGAGACGTTTTCAACGTCGCATCGGTTCCAACATGGGCATGTCGACGGCTCGATGAGAGCATGAACATCCGACGCACGCCGCGAGCTCGGCGTGCGCTCGGCGACGTCGTGGCATGTCCGCAGGGCGTGTCGCGACGCGCGTCAGCAACCCATTTTAATCGGCATTTTTCGGGCATTTCTGTGCCTGCACGCACGGGTGCGGGCGCGAGGAGGACAGCATGTTGTTCACGCGTTCGCAGATCGCATCGTATGCGTTGATGTTCGCCCTCATGGGCTGCGGCGACGACGAGCCCGCGCAGGGCGCAGAGGTCGGCGATGGCGACGCGACCGAGCCGGGCAGCACGCACTACACCGCCAGCGTCACGGACTCCTCGAGCGATATGCCCATCGGGGGTCTGAACGTGTTCGTGCTCGACAACAAGACGGGCATGAAGACGGGCCAGAAGGCGCAGACCGATGCGAACGGAAAGATCGCACTCGACGACGTCCAGGTAGATGCGGACGGCAAGTTCGGCGTGCTGGTGGAGGGTAAGCCTGGCGACACCGGATTCCTCGACACCTTCCAGTACAACCTGAACCCCAACGCTCAGAACGACATCCTGCGCATCGTGGCCACGGGAGCCATCGCGCTCGCGACGGCCGCCGCCAATTTCGACGAAAATCCCGCGACGGGCCCCGTCTCGGGCGCGGTGTTCACGGGCACCGGCGCAGCGGACCGCCTGCCCGCAGATTGCCTCACAATCGAGCTCGAAGGCTTCGAAGACGCCCCCGTGAAGACGGGCATGCGTTGCACCCAGGACGACCTCTGCGTGCGCTACTTCTTCGACCAGCGCATCCCCGACTTCGGCGCCACCCATACGAGCGCAGCCAATGGCCGTTTCTACATCGCCAACGTGCCACCCGGTCCCCACACCCTGCACGTGATCGCGAACGGCCAGAAGATCGCTTCTACCAGCCTGGTGGTCACGGCCCGCAACCAGGGCACCACGGGCGAGACCATCAGCGTGGCCAACATCTATCTCGGCGCGGGCGATACCAATCCAGCCAAGGGCAGCTGCGAGTGACGGCTCGAGCGGTGGGCGGCACAGGTCGTGTCGCGCCGCGCGAGTGATGCGCGGTCGACGGCCAGTGAAGTCGGGGAGTCATCGAATGGGGTGGAGTTTGCGCCGAATCAGGCCCGGCTTGCTCGCGATCGTGGCCATGCAGCACGCGCTGGCCATGGACGCGCGGGCGCAAGCGGCCGGGCAAGAGGAGCCGTCACAGACGAGCGACACGCCTGGCGCGGCGACACACGACCCGGCGACGGGCGGACGCGATGACGCAGACGCGAGCTCGACGTGGGACGATGGCGCGAGCGGCGGCGCTGCAGCGAGTCAGGCCGCGTCCGATGACTGGGAAGACGAAGACGATGGTGACTTCGAGGACGAGCCCGCGCTGAGCGTGAACGGCATGCTGCGTATGCAGGGCGGCGTGTTCGCGCCGATGATCTCCAGCAACTTCAAGCCCGAGCACAACGAAGCCTACCGCGTGGTGGATTTAGGACGTTATGGCGCGCCCTGTGACCCGCTCAAGATGCCCTACTATCCGTGCGCGCCGGTCGATCATGGTCAGCCCCCTGGCAGCCTCTCCATCGCGCGCGCCACGCTGCAGCTCGAGGGACACTGGCAAGCCACCGAGCGCATCTCGCTTCACGCCATCGTGCGCGGCGTGCGCTCCTTGAGCCTCGCCGCAGATCGCTACGCGCAGATTCCCCAACCGCGCTCGGATCCGGACGAGCGCGGCTCCTACGCGCGCGAGTGGGCGGCCGAGAACTACTACAACGAGTTCGACCTGCGCGAGCTCTACCTGGATCTCGATCCCACCGACTGGCTCAACATCCGCATCGGCCGGCAACAGATCGCCTGGGGCGAGACGAGCTCCTTCCGTCTGCTCGACGTGGTGAACCCCACCAACGCCACCTGGCATTTCGGTCCGCTGGAAAACATGGAGGACATCCGGGTACCGCTCTGGATGATCGACACCGGCATCGACGTGCCCGCGCTCGACGGAACGCTCGAGCTGTTGTGGGTGCCGCTGATCGATCGGCCCAAGGACACCGTGACCACGCCACTCACCTTCGTGGGCGCCTGGGGCGTGCCCTACTCAAATCAGCCGCCGGCCTTCTACGTGGAGAACAAGGACTTCCTCTACCCGGGCCGAAAGCTCAGCGATTCGCGGGGCGGCGCGCGCTGGAAGGGCAACCTCGGCAACAAGGCGAGCTACTGCCTCGTCTACTACTACACGCACCAGATCAACATGCCGGTGCCGACGCACTTCTATGCGCGGCCGAAGCTGGACGAGGACGGCCAACCGAGCGCGGACTGGCCCGACGGCCTCGACCGCAACATTCAGAGCATCTCCAGATATGTGCTCGAGTTTCCGCGCCAGCACGTGGCGGGAGCCACCTTCGAGTACGCGTTCGATAGCCCCATCGGCACACTGTTACGGCTGGAGGGCGCGGTGGTGCCGGACCGCACGTTCCCATCACGCACGGACTCGAGCTTCAGCGCGGACCCCAGGGATCCGCTGCGCAGCAACTACCACCCGCGCAAGCTGCTCAGCGCGAGCTACGCCGTGAGCTTGCAGCGCTCCACCATGCTGCGCTTCCTGAACCCGACGCAGAGCTTCCTGCTGTTCGCCCAGTTCTCGCACACGGTGGTGCCGGGGCTGGACGTTGAGGGACGCGATGCGCAGCTGGTCGAGGTCCCCATCTACAACAAGTGGCAGGCCCAGAAGCACAGCTTCAACTTGGTGTTCATGGCGCGCACGACCTACCTCAACGGCAAGGTCACGCCGCGACTCACGGTCGCGTATCTGCCCAATCTCTACGCGGGCGACAGCGGATTCTACTCGCTGGACGTCGATTTCCGGCTCTCCACCCACTACGCGCTGAACCTTCGATTGACGGACTTCTTCGGCAAGGATCCGTACCGCGAGCTCGGCCTCTACCGCGACCGAGACGAGGCGCACGCGATGCTGACCATCCAGTTCTGAGCCCTCAGCCCACAGGAGTGTTTCAATGAACCAGCTCAAACCTCCGTCTGCTCCGATGATGCGGGCACGTCCGCCGCTCGCAGCGCTGATCGCAGCGTCGCTCGCCGTGAGCGTTGGGGTCGGACAACTCGTCAGTCGCGCGGGTGCCGACACCGCCACGATCAAGGCCGAGACCTGGGGCGAGTCCGTGGGCTTCAAGCCCGACCTGCAGAGCATTCCCGTTCAGCCCGGCGCCACCGTCGACAAGAGCAACGTGGCCACGCTCAAGGGTTTGGTCCCCGCTGGCCTCGAGACGCTGATCAGCAAGTACAACCTCACGCTCAAAGTGGTCCCCTACGTTCCATTCCGGCCCTCCGACGGCTACATCGCGGCCACCAACGAAAATCGCGGCAAGACGCGGCTCAAGGACGTCGGGAAGGAGTTTCGTACTTCGGGCCGCAACGACTTCTTCCCCGGCCTCCCCTTCCCACAGCCCAAGACCGGGCTCGAAGTGGCGGCCAATTTCCTGGGTCGCTACGGCGGAGACGATTTCGAGGTCTACTACGACACGCTGTGGATCTCGGCCAAATCGGGCGTAGAGCACACGGAGTACTGGCACTGGGCCTCGGTCAAGGGCGTCAACCGCACGGACATCGACCCCCGGCCGCGCATTCAAGAGATCGCAGACCAGCGCATGGTGGGGACGTCGTACACAGAGGCCATCGAGCCCTACGACAAGAAGGGCTTCGGAGCGCTGTATTCGAGCTCCTTCGATCCAGTGGACATCCAGGGGCACGTGTACGTGCCGGCCATGCGACGCGTGTTGCGCAACTCGTTCGGCACGCGGGGCGACTCCTGGAACGCCACCGATTTCCTGTACGAGGACGTGAACGGGTACCTGGGTGCCGTGGAGTGGATGAACTGGAAGCTCGAGGGCAAGAAGACGATGCTGATGCCGGCACACCCGGGCGTGAAGCACGGCAACGACCCGAAGCTCACCTACGATCTCGATCGCTTTCCGCACTGGAACCCGAAGATCAACTGGGAGGCACGCCCGGTATACGTGCTCTCCGCGACCCCGAAATTCCCGGACTATCCCTACAGCCGCATGCTCATGGTGGTCGATGCGGAGTCCTACGTGATGTATTACAAGGAAGCCTTCGACAAGAAGGGCGAGCTCTGGAAGATCATTCTCTCCGCGCCCAAGGAGTCGCCTGACCCCAAGACGCAACCGGGGCAAATGGGCGCGAGTTGTGCGATTGATTTGCAAGCCGAGCACGCCACCTGCGTGCATGCGCGCAAGGCGCGCGCGAACTCGGGCCAAGACTTGAGCAAGTTCACCGTGAGCGCGCTGCGCAAGCGGGGACACTGAAGCGGCGGCGTCCTTCCCATGGGGTTATCCAATCTCGATCGCATTCGTCGCCAACGCGTACGGCTCGCGCTGGTGCTCGTGTCGTGGACCGTGCTAGCAGTCGGTTCGGCTCGCGGGGAGCCCGTGCAGCGCCTCTCGTTTCGTGACCGTCTCTACGACGCCACGCTGCATCAGAGCACGCTGTGGGTGGTCGGCTATCCAGGCATTCTGCTGCGCTCCGAGGACGGCGGCGCGAGCTTCTCCCGCGTGAGCGTGCCGACTCACGAGGCGCTGTTCGCGATCGATTTCAACGAGCAAGGCCTCGGTGCCATCGTGGGACGCTCGGGCACGTTGCTCGTGAGCCTCGACCATGGCGCCAGCTGGACGTTGAAGCTGGCTCAGCAGGCGCAGGCACCCGACGTGCCCTCGGAGGGCACCAGCGCCCCACCGAACGCAGTTTCGCAGCAGCCTGCCGTGCACCTGTTCGGAGTCGACGTGCTGGAGAACGGCACGCTGGTGGCTGTGGGGGACTTCGGAACCGTGTTGCGAAGCCAGGATCGCGGCGAGAGCTGGCAGGCCTGCGAAGTCGCGACCGAGCTCACGTCCGGCGCTGTCCCGGATGCGCGCCGCCGAGACGCTGAGGGCGAGCTCTCGGGCATCGGTGGCGCAAGCGCCGAGACGGAGAACGAGGGCGAGGCGGCACGCCTATCGAGCGTTTCCTTCGGAGACGACACGCACGGCTTCATCGTGGGGGAGTTCGGCTGGATCTTGGCCAGCTCCGACGGTGGCCGCAGCTGGCGCCGCCAGGCGAGTGGCTCCGACAAGTTGCTGTTCTCGGTGCGCGCTCGTTCCCCCGTGACCGCCATCGCCGTCGGCAGTGAGGGTACGGTGCTGGAGACCCGAGACGCCGGCGCGAGCTGGCAGGCACGGCCGCACGGTGAATCACGCCACCTGTTCGACGTGGCTTGCCAGGACGCGCGCTGTGCTGCCACCGGACAAGAGGGGCTGGTGATGCTGTGGGAGGGCGACGGTCCCCCCATCTCGCTCGCGAGCGAGGCGCTGGCGCCGCTCTCCGCCGTGGCGTTCGCAGGCCGCGCTTTGGTGGTCGCAGGCAAACGAGGCTACGTGCTGCGCGCGGCTCCCGGGGCCCACCAGTTGACCCGCGTGTTGGGAGAGTGAGCCATGGCCGAGTCCTTTTACGCCCTGTTGTTTCGAGCACGCATGTTCGTGCTCGCGAGCCTGGCCGTGCTGAGCGTGGCGATGGGCTTCTGCTGGAGCGCGGTGAAGGTCGAGAGCCGCACCATCGACCTGTTCCCGGCCACCCATCCCTACGTGGAGACCTTCAAGAAGTACAGTGACGTGTTCGGTGGCGCGAGCCGGGTGGTGATTCAGCTGCAGGTCAAGCAGGGCACCATCTTCGAACGCGACACGCTGGAGAAGATCCGCCGCATCACCAAGCAAGTGGAGCTCTTGCCGGCCATCAACAACTACCAGGTTCTGTCGATCGCCCAGCGCAAGGCCAAAGAGCTACAGAACGACTCGAGCGCAGGCTTCCGCGCCGTGCCCGTGATGTGGCCCGAAATCCCCCAAAGCGAAGCGGAGATCGCGAACCTGAAGCGGCGCATCCTCGCCAACCGCCGGCTTTACGGCACGCTGGTCTCGCTCGACACCAGCGCCACGTTGATCGTGGCCGGCTTCTTCGAGGATAGCCTGGACCCCAAGCGTCTCTATCAGCGCATCGACCGCATCATCCAGGCCGAGCGCGACGAGAACACCGAGATTCGCGCGATTGGTCGCCCGATGATGGTGGGCTTCATCATGACCGAGTCGCCGAGGCTCTTCTTGATCATGGGCGTCACCGTGGCGTCGATGATCCTGTTGCTCGCGGCCTACTTCCGGAATTTGGCGGGGGTGCTGGTGCCCGTGTGCGCGGCGGGTCTGTCGGCGCTGTGCGGCATGGGGTTCGTGGGACTGGTGAGACACAACTTCGATCCCCTGGTGATGGTGATCCCGTTCATCATCACGGCGCGCGCGCTCTCCCACTCGGTACAGATGGTGAACCGCTATCTGCTCGAGACGAGCCAGGGCAAGAACTCCTACGAGGCCGCCTTCGTGTGCGCCACGGCGCTCTTCAAGCCGGGCACGCTGGCCATCGTGACGGACGTGGTGGGCATTCTGCTCATCTATCTGGCGCCCATCCCGCTGCTGCAGAAGCTCTCGCTGATGGGGGCGGTGTGGTTCACCTCCATCTTCTTGAGCGGCATGGTGTTGTGCCCGCTGATGCTCTCGCTGTTGCCCGAGCCGAGCCCGCGCACACGCAAGCCCAATGCATTCCTGCACGCGCTGTTGACGCGCCTGGGCGGCGTCTGTGTGGGCCCCCAGCGCTACACCGTGTTCGCGTGCTCGCTCTTGGCCATGGCCCTGGGCTTCGTGTTCGCCAAGGACCTGGTGATCGGAGACGTGCACCCCGGGACGCCCATGCTGTGGCCCGACTCTCGCTACAACTCGGACACCGAGCGCATCGCCAGGACCTTCGGGAACACCGAGGAGCTGACGGTCGTGGTGGAGGGCGAGACGCGAGATGCCATCAAGACGCCCGCCGTGCTGCAAGCCATGGAGGCCTTTCAACGCCACATGGAGGAGCTCCCCGAGGTGGGCGCCACGTCGTCCCTCGCCGATCTGCTCCCGGGTTTGATCTCCATCCTGCACGGCGGCGATCCCAAGTGGGAGCTCATCCCCACAGAGAAAGAGCAGAGCGCGTTTTTCCTGGAGATGATGTACAGCTCGGCTGACCCGGGCGACCTCACGCGTTTCGTCACGGTCGACAGCAAGAACGCCAACATCGTGCTGTTCCTGCGTGACCACAAGGGCGAGACCCTGCGTCGGGTCGTCGCTCACGCGAAGCAGTTCATCACGCACAACCCGGTGCGCGGCGCGGCGTTTCGCCTGGCCGGTGGCTACGGGGGCCTGCTCGCCGCCATCAACGAAGAGGTCACCGAGTTCGACGTGAAGATCACCTTGGCCGCCTTCGGCGCCACCCTCGTCTGCTGCTGGTTGGCCTTTCGCTCGCTGTTCGCCAGCGTGTTTTTCCTGCTACCGCTGATCGGCTCCAACTACATGACCTACGCCCTGATGGGCGCGCGCGGCATCGGCCTCGACGTCAACGCGCTGCCCGTGGTGGCGCTGGGCGTGGGGCTCGGCGTCGACTACGGGCTGTACGTGGTGGAGGCCGTACAGGAACACTACGACCGCGGATTGACGGTGAACGAGGCGGTGCTGCGGGGCATTCAGGATGCCGGTCAGGGCGTGCTGCTCACGGGCCTCACCATGGCCTGCGGGCTCGCCTTCTGGGCCTTCTCGTTCCTGCGCTTTCAGGCGGATATGGGACTGCTGCTGTTGTTCTGGATGACCATGAGCATGCTCGGTGGGCTCGTGCTCTTGCCCGCCGTGCTGGCGGCGCTCAAGCCGCGCTTCGTGTTCGGCGCGGCGCCACGCACTAGCCTCCCCGTGAGCGGCGATACTCCGCGGGACTCTGGCCAGACCAGCGTCGAAACGCCCGCGAGAACGCAGCCGTCTCCGAGTAACCAAGCATGAACGCGATCTGCTGAATGTCGGCGGACTTGCTCGACAGGTACTGATAAGCGAGCTCGCGGCGCGCCTGCTCGAGCAGATCCTTGTAGGTCACGCCCTCGCGCTCGAGGTGCCGTGTCAGCGTGCGTCGGCTCATGCCGAGTCGGGTCGCCACGTAATCGGCGTTCGTTTTGCCGGCGGGCAATAGGTTGAGCAACAGCTGGCGCACTTTGCCGGTGAGCCAGTCCGGCTCTGGGAGCTCGGAGATGAGATGCTCCGCGTGGCGACGCAGGACCGCGTTGAGCTTGGGGTCGGCGGACTTCATGGGCACTTCGAGCAGGGCGCTGTCGAAGGACACCGCGTCTTGAGCGGCCCCGAAGTGGATGGGCGCGTCGCCGAAGATGCGGCGGTACACGCCGAGCTCCCTGGGCTCTGCGTGAGTCAGCCAGATCTCGAAGGTGTCGAGGGAGCCGATCCAGGCGCGCGCGGCCACGCTCACGGTGGCTGCTTGAAAGTCGGAGGCTGCACGGTTGAGCGGCACGCGCGAGCGCAACTCCACGAAGGCGCGCCGCTCGCGGACTTGGAGCGAGAAGTCCGCCGCCTCGTTGACGAGCCGGATGTACCGCAGCATCAACTCGAGCGCCTCGCCCCAGTTGGAAGCCGAGCGCCCAGCGTATTCGATGACGTCGTAGCCGCCGCGCTCCACGCGCAGGACGGCCTTGAGGCCGAGATCAGGATCGCCCGACACCTGCACGGCCGAGTCGAGCCAACGCAGGAGTCGACTCACCGGCAAGCGATCGTCGGGCGCCATCGCCGAGAGCTTGGCGATCAGGCCCTCGGAGATGCCCTTTTGTCCGCTCACGACCTTGAGGAACGGAAGCACGAGCCGCAGCGAAAAGCAGGGTTCGAGCGTCGGGTAGGAGGTCACGGGCAAGCAGAATAGCTCGATTCGAGGTCGTCCCGAAATGGGGTCTCGGGCAGTCTACCGCTTCCCACGGGGCTGGCCAGACTCCGTTCCGAGTCTTCTGGATCGGCCTTTTTTCACGAGTCGGGCGCGTGCCTGCGCGCAGCTTCGAGTTGCACGGGCGGCAGCTCGTTCCTCGAGCGCATCAAGCACCGGGCGGCGTGCGTCGTCGTCCCCGCAGAGAGGTCTTTTCCGAAGATGAATCCCGACCTGCGTCTTTGCTTCGCGCGCGCACTGGAGTGCGTGCCTGCTTCGTCGGCTCGTGGGAGGTCCGGTGTCCGGGGGCTGACTCCGTGGTTGCTGGCGTTCAGCACATCGCTCGCGTCCAGCTCGGCGTTCGCACGACAGCCGGTGTCAGCAGAGCCCACGGCCAACGACGCCCCAGCGGAGACTAACGTCCCGACCCCAGCGGCCCCGCCTCCTCCTCAACTTCGGGCATCCGGCAACGCCACCGGTCCTGCCCTGCTCTCGCACAGCTCGACACCAATGGGCAGGACGCGGGTGGCCACTTGTCCGCAAAGCTCACGCTGGGCAACCACGCGTTCACGGCCACGGGCGGCTTCGCCGCCGTGTTGCGTCCGTCGCACGTGGTCCCCGGCTACTCCGCCGCGGTCCAGTTCGGCTCCATGTACCAGTTCTGAGCAAGGGCACGCAGGCCCCCCGGGCTCAGAACAGGATCAGGGCGGGCAGGCGGAAGATCAGGAATGCGTGCGTGCGGTTTCCGTCATTGTTGGTGAACGCGGAGCGACCGTCCGCTGGATCGAACCACATCCAGCGCGCAGCGGCGTCGATGCCCGGCACCCCGGCGTCGTCCACCTGACACACGATGGGGAACTCCCCGCTCGCGTCGTCGTTGGCCTCGCCCTGGGCAAGCTTGCCGATGGCCCCCGACGTGGCGGCACCCGAGACATCCACCCAGCCCTTGCTGAAGGTGGCCCCAGCGGCGCCCGCGTTGCAGGCCTTCAAGTACTCATTGACGGTGGCCTGATCCGGACCCGGCGTGCTGTTTGGATCGTACTCCTTGCCGGTGGCGCACACCTGCCAGGCTTCATCGCCGCTGTAGATGGTGCCGCCGTGGTCGCGCTTGAACTGCGCCAGCGTGCCTTGCGTATAGTCGCGGTCGGCCCAGGCGACGATGTAGAGGTAGGCGTCCTCGGGCGCATCAGCGCCGGGCACCACGAAGGTCTGCGGACCGTAGCCCACGGGGCAATCGAAGATCATGCCGGCGCCGGAGGCGACCCCGGGTACGAAGGTGTAGATGCCGCCTTCGTCGCCGTAGCCGAAGCTGAAGGCGTTGTCTGAAGTGATGGCGACCTGCACGTCGCCGGGGACGACGGGTTCGGCCGCGCTGGCGTCTTGCTCGTCGGAGTCGGAGCCCGCATCGAAGCCGTCGTCGGTCTCGGGCTGGGCAGGTGCATTGGCGTCCGCGCTCGAGCCGTCATCAGAGGTGGCCGGCGAGCGCTGAGCTTGGGTCGCTTCGTCGGAGGGAGAGGCGCATGCCACGAGCAGCGCACACGCCGAGAAGGAAAGGATGGACTTACGCATGCGCGGCATGGAGCCACAGCCGCGCCGCGACCCGCAACGACGTGTGAGCCTCACAGCGGGGCACACTCCCACCGCATGCGGACCCCTTCTCCGACCCATCGAGGGCGTTTTGCGCGAGCAGCCCCGTGCGCAGGCGGGCGAACGCGGGCGAAAACTCACTCGGCTGCGTTAGCAGGACCTCGAGCTTCGCAGCGCGCTTTTCCTTCAAGCTAGAGCGTCTCGAATGGCCGCCGCGAGCTCACCGCGTCGATACGGCTTCTTGAGGAAGCTCTTCACGCCCTTCTCGTTGAGCTCCACCATCACCGACTCCTTGGTGAAGCCGGAGCACATCACCACGCGCACCCTGGGATTGAAGGCTCGAATGGCCTCGAAGCAGGCGCGACCTCCCATGCGCGGCATCACCACGTCGAGCAGCACCGCGGCGATGCGCTCGCCCTCCTTGCGGTAGATCTCCAGCGCCTCCAGGCCATCGCGGGCCGTGAGCACCTGGTAGCCGAGCTCCTCCAACATCAGCCCGGCAGTCATGCGGATGACCTCCTCGTCGTCCACCACCAGCACGGTGCCCGTCCCGCGCGGGGCATCGTCCGCCGGCAAGCGCGCGCGTTCGGCCCCCTTGCCGTGCGCGGGGAACAGCAAATGGAAGACGGTACCTTCGCCCGGTTCGCTGTAGACCTGGATCGACCCCTGATGCTCGAGCACGGTGCCATACACGGCGGAGAGACCGAGTCCCGTGCCTTCACCGATGGGCTTGGTGGTGTAGAACGGCTCGAAGATGTGCTCCTGCTGGCCCGGATCGATGCCCACGCCAGTGTCGCTGACGCTGATCTGCACGTACTCGCCGGGCTGGATCTCGAAGGCGCTGGTGGAGCAGTAGGCCTGGTCGAGCAGGCGGTTCTCGGTGCGAATGGTGAGCACGCCGCCGCGGGGCATGGCGTCGCGAGCGTTCAGGGCGAGGTTGAGCAGCGCCGTTTGCAGCTCGCTCGGATCGCCGCGCAAAAGCGAGTGTTCGGCCAGGCGCTCGATCACGATCTCCACGCTGCGATCGATGGACCTGCGGGCGATAGCGACCACGTCGTCGATGGCTTCGTGGATGTCGACCTCGCGCAGCTGCAGCTTGCCGCGCCGTGAAAACGCGAGGAGCTTGCTGGTGAGCTCCGTGGCGCGCTCCGAGGTCCGCAAGATGAGGCTCGCGAAGTTACGCTGCGTAGGCTGCTTGGCGAGATCCCGCTGGAGGAGCTCGGCGGCGCCGATGATGCCGCCCAACATGTTGTTGAAGTCGTGGGCGATGCCGCCCGCAAGCTGGCCGATGGAGTCCATCTTTTGCGCGTGGCGCAGCCGGTCCTCCACCTGCTTCTCGAGGGTGACGTCGCGGATCACCAGCACCACCCCGTGGAACGTGCCCTCGCGGTCCAAAATGGGCGAGGCGGTCTCGACGATGTTGCTAGCCTCGTCCTCGTGGCGGCGCAGGAGGAGATCGCGCGAATTGCGGGCGTTGCGCGAGGCGAGCAGCTCACTGAGGTCGCGATATTGCTCGGAGCCGTCACTACGCCAGGCTCGATAAACGCGGTTGAGCGGCAGGCCCACCGCGGTCTCCAGGGAGAATCCCGTGAGCGCCGCGGCTACCGGGTTCATGCGCGCCACGCGCCCCTCGGCGTCGGTGGCGATCACGCCCTCGGCAATGGAATCGAGGATGGTGCGCAGCTTGAACTCGTGATCCGCCAGTGTGAGCTCTGCTTGCTTGCGCGACGTGATGTCCTCGAAGGTGCCGAGGATGCCCACGACCTCACCGCTCTCGTCGAGCAAGGGCACCTTGTTGGTCTCGAGCCAGATCTGCTTCCCGTCGGCCTGCCGTAGCGGCTCGATGATGTGGTACTCCGGCTTGCCCGACTCCATCACACGCTGATCGACGGCCCGGAAGAACTCCGCCTCTTCCCGCTTCCAGGCCAGGTCGAAGTCCGTCTTGCCGACGATGTTTTCGGGCTCTCCGACGCCCGCGGCGCGCGCGAAGTTGCGGTTGCAACCGAGGAAAACCGACTGCCGGTCCTTCCAGAAGATGAACTGCGGAATGTTGTCCATCACGAGCTGCAGGAGCTCGACTGGATAGGCGTCTGGACGGATGGGTTTGCGGAGGACCATGAGGTGATTTGGGTGCGAGAAAACTACCACGTAGTGCGTGGACCCGCCCTGCTTGGGTCGACCTACTTCGGGCAGACACGAGGGGCTCCAGACGGTGGAAACCGGTGTGCCAGGGCACCTAACGACTGGATTCCCGTATCTGAATACCCCATCTTAGGTCGATGATCGATGGGATGAGGCTCGGCGACGGATGAAGACAGTAGCCCTGCCGGCGGCCATCATGGCTGGCGTCACGTTTTACGCGGCCGTTTACCATACCTTACTGCACGTACGGACCGGACGGCGGACTCGGTTGGACGCCCAGTTCGGTTTGCTGGCCTTCGGCATCGCCCTTTACGCGATGTTCAGCTCGCTCCTCTACATGAGCGGCAACGTGGATGAGGGCGCCGGTTGGCAACGCCTGCAGCAGGCGACCTTGAGCGCGCTGGTCCCCGTGTTCCTGTACTTCGTGGACTCTGTGGGCGAGGTGTCCGGGCCTCGGCTCATGCGTCGCGCGAGCTGGCTCTACTGCGGGATGAGCGTGGTGGTGCTGGTCGAACACCAGAACTGGTTGCTCACCGGCGAGCCCAGCATCAAGCGCATCCGCCTCCCCTGGTTCGGCGAGGTCGTCTACTACGAACAGGCGATGGGGCCGCTCTACTACGTGATCTGTTCGGCCCTGCCCCTGGTGCTGGTGTACACGCTGGTGGTCGCCGCGCGCGCGCGCCGGCTCGGCTCGACGAGTCGAGCCAAGGGACTCCTGGTGGGCGTGGCGGCCTTCTCGGTGGGCATTGCCAACGACAGCCTCCTGGCTGCAGGCGCTCTGCATTCGGTCTACATGATCGAGTACGCCTTCACGTCGATCCTCCTGTTGGTGAGCTACGGGCTCTCGGCGGAGGTGGTGGCCGCGGCGCGCCATACGCAGGCCGTGGCAGAGCGCGAGATGGCGCAGGCCGACGCGCGACGCCTGGAGTCCATCGGACGCCTGGCGGGAGGCGTGGCCCACGACCTCAACAACATGCTAACGCCGGTGGTGAGCTACCTCGAGCTCGCCCTTCGGCGCATCGCGCCCACCGCACCCGAGCACCACTACGTGCTCTCCGCCTCGGACGCGGCCGCACGGGCAGCAGCCCTGGCGCAGCAATTGTTGGCACTGGGTCGCAAGCAGGTGCTCGATGTGCGCCCCCTGGACCTCGGGGCAGGCCTCAAGGCGTTGGCTCCGTTGATGCAGCACCTGTTTTCGAAACAAGTAAAGCTGGAGATCGAGGTGCCGGGAGAGGCGCCGCTGATCGACGCGGATTCGAGCCAGCTCGACCAGGTCTGGATGAACCTGGCGGCCAATGCGCGCGACGCCATGCCGCAGGGAGGACGGTTCTCGTTTCGCGTGGAGGCTGCCGAGAACGGCGTGGCCGTGAGTGTTCGCGACACCGGCAACGGGATGAACCCCGAGACGGCCGAGCACATCTTCGAGCCCTTCTTCACCACCAAGCCGCGTGGCAAGGGCACCGGCCTCGGGCTCTCCATCGTGCGCGGCATCGTGGAGCAGCACGAAGGGACGATCGACGTCCAGACGACCCCGGGCGTGGGGACCACGTTTCGCCTCTGGTTTCCGGCTTCGACGCGGTCGGTCGCACGCGCAGCGACACCCTCCCTGAGCCCCGCGGCCGCCAGCGGCCGACGCAGTGTGCTCGTGGTGGACGACGACGAGGCCATCCGAACGCTGGTGATCACCTTGCTCGAAGACGCGGGCTATCGCGTCGAAGGCGCGGCCTCGGCCCACGAAGTCGAGAGCTATTTGGAGCGCCACAACTCGCTCGACCTTCTGCTGTCCGACGTGATCCTCCCAGACACGGACGGGCCGCATATCAAGCAGCTCGTGGAAGCCCGCTTCCCACGCGTGCCCTGCCTGTTCATGACGGGGCACGCCGATGGCTTGCTGGCACACCGTGGGATCACGGACTGGGACGTGGAGATCTTGCGCAAGCCCTTTACGGGGGATCAGCTCGTACGAAAGATCGAGGACGTGCTGCAGCGCCGCGCGGGGCGACCCGTGGAGTGGGAGGGCGGGGATCAATCGGTGGCCTAGCGGGTCGCGGACGAAGTCAGCACCCCGCTCCCGTGCCAGCCTTGCACCAGCAGTTGAACCGTCGCGATACAGCCTTTCCCCCAACAACGCGATGACCGAGTGACTCACGTGGGCGTCGCGCTGAATCAGGTCGGCTCACGGCTCGTGACGCTCACCTGCTGCGTGCGTTGGGGGGACGCTGGCCGAGACCGAGCCGTGTTCGGGGAGCGCGCGAACTACGCGTCCTCGCAACCTTCGGGTCCTTCGGACGCGAGGGCTGAGACCGAGCCTGGCGCGCCAAGTTGGCTCCCGCGAGCGCCCCGGCGAAGGTGCTCATCGCGATCAAGCTGACCAGCCCCGTCCCCCAGCCTGCGTAAGGAAGCAGGAAAGGAGCGAACTGCACCAACTTGACGAGCAACGCCCCGCCGCCGACGAGGACGGCCAGCGCGCATGGAACAGCGGCGCGCAGCGCCTTGCGCGTCGACCCGAGCCGCAAGCCCGCCACGAATCCGCCGATGAACGTGTTCACCGGAGGAATCCAGGCGAGAGCGAACGAAATCAAGAGCACGCACAGCGACCCCAGCAGGACGCTGAAGCGGCGTTCGCTGGAGGTATCGACCACGCGCAATTCGGCTCTGAGCCGGCCCCAGCGAAACGCTCGAGCTGCATTGCCCCCCGTGACGAGGAACAGCTCGGTTCCCGTGGAAGTTCGACGACTGGATCCTCTGAGTGAATGCCCTGGCTTCGGCATGGCTCGCTCCCGTGGACGGTTCCTGCAAGTTGGAGCTCGCAATGTCGATGCCGATTCCCAAAGGCATTCACGTCGACCGTACGAGCGCGTTCCTTGCCAACACTGAGACTGGGCGTCCCGTGAGCGGAGCTAGCCGAGCACGTCGTTCCGCTCCGACCGAGCCTGCGCGGATGGATCTACGACTAAGCTGCCTCCGCTTCCGCGCTGCCGCGCACGATGGTCTTCGGCAACGCGGCCTCGATCTTCTCGCGCAGCTCGGGACGCTCGAGCAACGTCGCCCGCGCGCGCTCCCGGCCCTGGCCGAGGCTCTCGTCGGCCATTGTGTAGTAGGCGCCGCTCTTGGTCACGACGCCCGTCTCTGCGCCCAAATCGAGCAGATCGCCCACTGCATCGATACCACTGCCGAAGCGGATGTCGAACTCCGCCATACCGAAGGGCGGCGCCAGCTTGTTCTTGACCACCTTGACGCGCGTGCGGTTGCCCACCAACTGGTCGCCGGCCTTGAGCTGCCCCACGCGGCGCACGTCGATGCGCATGGAGGCGTAGAACTTGAGGGCATTGCCACCCGTGGTGGTCTCGGGGTTGCCGAAGGTGACGCCGATCTTTTGCCGCAGCTGATTGATGAACATGATCGTGGTATTGCCCTTGTGCGAGGCGGGTGTCAGCTTGCGGAGCGCTTGGCTCATGAGACGTGCCTGCATGCCCATCTGCGGGTCGCCCATGTCGCCCTCGATCTCGGACTGCGGCACCAGCGCGGCCACCGAGTCCACCACGATGAGGTCGACTGCACCACTGCGCACCAGCGTATCGACGATCTCGAGCGCCTGCTCACCGGTGTCGGGCTGGCTGATCAGGAGCGTGTCCGGCTGCACACCGAGGTTCTTGGCGTAGCTCACGTCGAGCGCGTGCTCGGCATCGATGAAGGCCGCCACGCCGCCGGCACGCTGGCACTCGGCGATGGCGTGCAGGGTGAGCGTGGTCTTGCCGCTCGATTCGGGTCCGAAGATCTCGATCACGCGGCCACGTGGGTAACCGCCGACACCGAGCGCGCGCGCCAGCGACGGCGTGCCACAACGAAACACGTCGACCTCGGTGTGCACTTCGGCGCCGAGCGGCATGATGGCGTTCTTGCCGAACTGCTTCTCGATGGCCTGGATGGCGAGCTTCACGGACTTCAGTTTCTCTTGGATGCTCATGTTCTCTGTCTCTCTTTCTGTTCCTCAGGTTCGGTCGAACCTGCGAGTCCTGCGCACGAGGCGCTCAGCCCGAAGCGGTCGCGAGACCGCGCTCGACGCGGCTGCGATCGAGCAGGCGATACTGGATGGCTTCCGCCACGTGCTGGGCTCCGACCCGCGGCGCGCGCTCGAGATCGGCAATCGTGCGACTGACCCGCAGCACCTTCGTGTATCCGCGAGCGGAGAGCCCGAGCGCATCGACTGCGCGGTCGAGCAGTCGCAAGGCGTCTTCGTCGGTGTCGGCCGCGGGCCCGGCGAGCGACGCGCCAGAGCCCAGCTCAGCACGCTCCCGTGCCCACGCGCGGGACGCCTCCACGCGAGAGCGCACGGTGACGCTGTCGTCGCCTGCGAGGCCCTCGCGCAAGATTCGCGCTTCCACGGGTTTGAGGGCGACGTGCATGTCGAAGCGATCGAGCAAGGGCCCAGAGATGCGTGTGCGGTAGCGCTCCACGCGATCGGGCGGGCACATGCACAGCCGTCGCGGATCGTCCGCGTAGCCACAGGGGCACGGGTTCATGGCGCACACCACGAGAGGCCTCGCCGGCAGCTCGACGCGCTCATGGGTGCGCGCCACCAGGGCGCGGCCTGACTCCATGGTGGGTCGCAGGCACTCGAGACTGCTACGGGAAAACTCGGGAAGTTCGTCCAGAAAGAGCACCCCGCCGTGCGCCAACGTGACCTCACCGGGCTGAATCGGATTGCCGCCTCCAACGAGGGCCGCAGCGCTCAAGCTGTGATGCGGCGCGCGAAAGGGCCGCTCGACCTCGGATAGGCGCGCGGGGGTCGGACTGCCGGTGGCGCTCGCGATGGTGGCAATCTCGATCGCCTCTTCCTGACTCGGTCTCGGCAGCAGCGTAGGCAGGCGCTGAGCCAGCATGCTCTTGCCGGTGCCGGGCGGGCCCACCAACAACAAGTTGTGATTGCCTGCCGCAGCGACCTCCAGGGCGCGCTTGGCCGCGTACTGCCCGCGCACGTCGCTGAGGTCCAGGGACGAGCTGCGGGGCAGGCAGGCCGTCGGTGTCAATGCGCGCGGCAACTCCAGGTCGCCGCGCAGATGAATGACCACGTCGCGCAAGCTGGCGGCACAGCGCACGTCCAGGCCTGGCACGAGCTGGGCTTCCGCCACGTTGGCGACGGGCACGATGGCGCGCCTGAAGCCACGTGCCTCGGCGGCACGCAGGTGCGACAGCACGCCACGCACCGCCCGCAGTTCTCCACCCAGGGCGAGCTCACCGAGAACCACCAGCTCGGGCAAGAAGCTCGGCGCCGCGACGCCGCCCGCGCACAACAGAGCCAGCGCGATCGCCAGGTCGAGCCCAGAGCCGCTCTTACGCACGTCGGCGGGCGCCAGGTTGAGCACGACATGGCGGCTCGGCAGCTCGAGGCCCGAGCTCTCAAGCGCGGAGCGCACACGCACCCGACTCTCGCGCACCGCCGTATCCCCGAGGCCCACGATGTCCACACCGGGCAAGCCCTTGCCGAAGAAGGCTTGAACCTCGACTGCGATGGATTCGATGCCCGAGAGAGACGCGGAATGAACCGTGGCCAGCATGCCAGGCGACAGTGCACGCGCGGATCCGGGCGCCGCATCAATCGATCCAGTGGCTTGCCCGCTGGGCTCGGCGGAATCGACGGGGCCCGACGGCGACCGTCGCGCCTTTTTGCTAATTTGTCATGGTCATGGAATTGCGCGCTCCACAACTCGGCGATCGCTCCCTGTTCCCGGACCTGGCCGCCCGTGCCTACCTGGCGCACGCCGCGGTGAGTCCCGTCTCGTCCCGCGTCGCGCAGGCCGTCCATCGCTGCCTCTCGGACTACGCCCAGCGCGGTGTCGCGGCCGCCATCGACATGGCCCGCCTTCGGGCCGACGCACGCGCGCTGGCCGCTCAGCTCCTGCACGCCAACAGCAGCGAGATCGGTCTGGTGCAGAGCACCTCAGCCGGGGTGATCGCCATCGCCCGCTCGCTGCCCTTCTTACCCAAGCAGCGCGTCATCGTGTTCGAGGGGGAGTTTCCGGCCAACTTCACGCCCTGGCAGCTGGTGGCGCGAGACCTCGGCCTCGAGCTCGTGAGCCTCCCCCTGGCGGCCTTCCTGCGCAGCGACGAGGAAGGGCTTGCGCTGCTGCGTGGCGAGCTCGAGCGAGGAGCGCGGCTGGTGGCGGTGAGTGCGGTGCAGTTTCAGACCGGTCTGCGCATGCCGCTCAAGTCCATGGCCGAGCTCTGCCATGCCCACGGCGCCGAGCTGTTCGTGGATGCCATCCAGGCGCTCGGCGTGGTGCCCCTCGACGTGAAAGAGCTGGGCATCGACTACCTGGCAGCCGGCGGTCACAAGTTCATGATGGGCCTGGAGGGCGCGGGACTCTTGTATGTGCGCAACGAGTGTCTGCCAGCGCTCTCGCTGGGACTCGCAGGCTGGACTGGCCACGAAGACGCGTTCAGCTTCTTGATGGACGACCAGGCAGGCCAGCTGCGCTACGACCGGCCCCTGGTGCGCGCCACCACCTTCGTGGAGCAGGGCGCAGTCAGCATGGTGGGCTACGCGGCGCTCTCTGCTTCCCTCCAGATGCTGCTCGAGCTGGGCGTGTCGTCCATCTTCGACCATGTCGCGCACTACCTGGACTCGCTCGAGCCCGCGCTCCTGGCGCTCGGCCTCACGAGCGTTCGTGCACGGGAGCGAGCGCGTCAGTCTGCCATTCTCGCGTTCAAGCTTCCCCCGGGACCCGCCCTGACCCAGGTAGCGCGACGCCTTGGTGAGCAGGGCATCGTCGTCTCCACGCCAGACGGACACCTGCGCTTGGCTCCCCATTTCGCCAACCACATCTCCGAAATCCCGGCGGTGGTGCTAGCCGTGCAGCGAGCGCTCTAGTTCGGGCGCGGCCACTCCAGCACGACGGTGGTGCCACGGCCGAGTCCAGATGCCAGACGGACGGAGCCTCCCGAGTTGGTCACGAGCTTGTATACCGTGGCCAAGCCCAAGCCCCGCGCCCGCCTGTCCCCCTTGGTGCTGAAGAAGGGCTCGAACACGCGGCGCTGAGTCTGCTCGTCCATGCCCACTCCGGTGTCCGCGACGGTGAGCCGGATGCTGCCGGCCTGGCCATTGTCGCGTTGCAGGAGCGAGACCTCGATGGTGAGCTTGCCACCGCCGAGCATCGCGTCGCGCGCGTTTACGGCCAGGTTGGTGATGATCTGCTCGAGCTCCGACCGCGTCACGGGCACGCGCAAGTTGCCGACCGGGTAGCGAACGCGCACCGACACGCCTTCCACTTCGAGCGTGCTCAAGAAGGCCTTCATGCCGTGCAGCACTTGGCGAGCGTCCGCCTGCTCGCCAGGTGCGACCGCGCCGTGCGCGGGTTGCGCGAAGGACGTCAGGTGATTCACCAGACGCGCCCCCTGCTCTACCAGTGCTTCCACCTCGCGGACGAAGCTAGCGCGCGCAGAGGCGTCGTCCGACTTCGGCAGGTTGGCGAGCGCGCAGCGCGAGTAGACGGCCATCAAGATGTTGTTGAAGTCATGAGCCACGGTCGTGGCCATGCGCCCCAAGGACTCCATCACACGGGCGCGCTCGAGCTCCGTTTGAGCCTCCAAAAGCGCTCGATCGAGCCGCTCGCGCTCGGCCTGCTCGAAGTAGAGTCCGACCATGTCGGCTACCGTGGCCGCGAAGTCCGAGTCCCGCTTGCTCCAGGCGCGGCCGCCCGGGGTCATGCACTCGTGGCACAGAATGCCCACCGGCAAGCCTTGCTGGTAGATGGGACTGTCGAGCATGGCCGTCACACCGCGCGTGCGCAGATACCCGTCCAGTTCCCGTGTGCGTGGGTCGCTGAAGGCGTCGTCGGCGGCAATGCAACGCCACTCGCGCAGAGCCTTGGCATAGGCTGGACAGGTGGCGAGGGAGATCGCTTGCTCACCGCCCAAGCTGTTGGAAGCGCGCTTGTAAAGGATACGGCACACCATGTTGGCTTCGCGCTCGTCGATCAGCCAGACACTGACGCGCTCGACGTCGAGTGTACGCGCGGACAGCTTGATCGCGTTCACCAACGCGCGTTCGTGTGCGCTACCGCTGGTGTGCACTCCACGAATCAGCTGAATCCGTGCGGCTTCGCGCGTGCTCGGCGCTCCCTGCATCCTTGACGATAGCGCGTCACGCGCGGGCTGCTACCGACGCCCTACGGCTGCGGCTGGCGCCTCACGGCGATGACGGCCGGCACGGTCTCGTCCGCGTAGAACTCACTGCTCGCTCGCGACTCATGAGCTCGCCAGAACGCACGCAACGCTTCCTCGTCGAAGTCCTGTCGATCCGCGTTGGCAATCCTGCGCAGCGCGCGCCCGAGCAGCTCCGCCGACACCGGTCGATGCGCCGGGTCCCTGGCCATGCAACGCGTGATCAACTGCGTGAGCTCGACCGGCGCCGTCGCGCGTACCGACTCGGGGAGCTCCGGCACCTCGGCCTCGAGCTCGCGACGCAGGACCTTTTCGGAAGTCCCCGACCCGAAGGGCAGCTCCGCGCTGAGGAGCCAGAAGCCCACACATCCCAGGGCGTACAGATCGGCCTGCACCGTCACTCGCTCACCCAGTGCTTGCTCGGGTGCCATGTAGCCCGGCGTGCCCGACACGTGCTTCCCTTCGGCATACCCGCTGCGTACCGTGAGCCCGAAGTCGAGCACCTTCACCAAGTCGAGCCACTCGGCCTGACGGCACAGGAACACATTGGCCGGTTTCAGGTCCCGATGCACGAGATCCATCGCGTGGGCCTCCTTCAGCGAGTCGCAGATCTGCGCCAGGATGTTGGCCACGCGCGTGGCGGGTTGCGGCCCGAAACGTGTAACCAGCTCCTGCAAATCGCAGCCGTCGAGCAGCTCCATGGCGAGGAAGTAGCGACCGTCGTTGGCGATGCCGAAGTCGTAGAGCGCTACCGTGTGCACCGAGTGCAGGCTGGCCAGGGCGCGCGCTTCGAGCAAGAACTGACGTTGCTCCTGTGCAATCCTGGCTTCGTCCTCGGAGCGGCTGCGGATCAACTTCAGCGCCGCGTCGCGCGCCAGCAGGCGATGACGTGCGCGGTGCACTTCCCCCATTCCGCCGCGCCGGATCAGCGCCACCAGCTCGTAGCTCCCGAGCTGCTCCAGCTCCTCGCGCGCTCTCTTCTCGCCGAGCTCTGCCTCCACCCGCTTGCGGCGCAATCGCGCGATGTTCTCCGAAAGCAGCAGCGCGAGCAGCACGCCACCGATGGCCGTGAACGCCGTGGTGACCATGCCGACCATCGCTTCGCGCCGCGCCGCGTGGAAGAGCTCGGCCTCGGCGGATACCGTGGCCAGGCTGATCGGATCGCGGTCGAGCTTGGTGATGCTCGCGCGTGAAATGCGGTAAGCCTGCCCGGCCACCTCGAAGGTGCGCGACGCACCATCGCTCAACGCGCTGAAGTAGGGCAGCGCGGCATGAAGCACAGGGTCGGGCAGTTCCCGCCAGTGCACGCTGTCACGGCGCGCCCGGTCCCTGGGTCGCGGCATCCGCAAGCCCGAGGCAGCCAACACGCCTCCCCAGCTGTCGACGACCAGGCGGCGTTCACTCGGCGTGAGCGGGGCGCTCAGCAAGGCTTCGATGCCGGCCGTGTCGAAGTCCACGGTGAGCACGGCGCTGATGCGCCTGGGATCGAGCGGGTCGCCGAACAGCGGCTGCACCCGGGTGACGCCGGTCTCGAAGGTTGGCAGAAACAGATAGGGTGGCGTCCAGGCCCGGCTGGCGCGCACCCGCGCGATCTCGTAGTAGGGGCGCGTGCGCGGGTCGTAGTCGGTCTGCTCGAGCTTCGTACGCTGCAGCTTGCCCATCGGGTCGACCGTGTATTCCTCGCGAATCGCCCCGTGCTCGGTCTGTCGAACGATCTCCGCGTAAGGGACCCACTGGTCGTCACGGCGAATCGCCAGGTGAGTACCGTCCGGCAGACTCACGCTGATGCGAGCCAGCCCCGCACGAGCGACCGACAGTTCACGCATACGCGCCAACAACTGGAACGGTGCGGTGGTTGGAGCGAACTCCTCGACCAACGCTTGCAGCCGATTGAGCAGCGTGTCCGCGGCTCCCAGCGCGAAGTCGATGGAGAGCCGCACCTCGTTGGCGTTCTTGCGAAGGTCGCTCTCGGCGCGCGCCTCGCCCTGCCGACGCAGCGCGCGATAGGTCATGTACGTCGAGGTCGATCCCACTAGCGTAACGAGGGCCAGCACGCTCAACGCCAGCACCGGAGGAGAGCCCAACACGTCGCTCAGACGTCCGCGCCAATCTCCCCGGCTAGCGGTGTTCATGCGGAAGCCACGCGCCGGATTGCGGCCGCGATGGGTCCCGGCACCTCTTCCTGCAAGAAGTGCCCCGCCTGGGTGCGCGTGACGCGGGCACTCGGCAACAAGCGCTCGAGGTGCGTACGCACGCGACCAAGCACCGGATCGCGGTCGCCCCACACGAGCTCCACGGGCCCGCGATAGCCCGTGATCACCATCTGCGCGCGCCCCAGCGCGGCCACGCTGGGATGCTCGAGCGAGTCCGGAACCATCCGAGCCAACGCCAACGGCGCCACATTGTCGCGCAGGGAACGCAGTGGGAAGCGATAGGCGCGCGCCACCTGGCCCCGAATGCTCCCCTTGTCTCCCTGCACCGTCCACAGCGCCGTCTGGGGAAAGCCCAGCCCACGGAACACGAGCTCCGACACCAGCGGCATGCGCGCGAAGCGATGGAACGGCGTGGGACGAAAGCCAGGGCGCGGAGGACCGACCACCGTGTTCAGCAGCACCAGTCCAGTGAGCAGGCTCGAATTCTCCGCGAAAGCCAGCAGGCCGATGGGCCCACCCCAATCCTGCCCGGCGAAGATGACGTCGCGCAGCTCCAACCACTCGAGCAGCCCGGCCATGATGCGCCCGTGGCGCTCCAGCTCGTGGAAGCTTGCCTCCCGGGGCTTGTCAGACAGCCCGAGCCCGACGATGTCCGGCATGATCAGACGCAGCCGCTCTCCCGTGAGCTCGCGGGCCACTTTCCGCCACAGATAGCCCCAGGTCGGATTGCCGTGCAGCATGAACACGGGCCTGCCACGCGGGTCGCCCGCTTCCATCACGTGTACGTGCTGCCCCTCTAGCTCGACGCAGTAGCGCTCGAAGGGCAACTCGGAGGACAGCCACGCGGGCAGCGCGGGAGCAGGCAGCTTCTTCACCCGTTGAGCCTAGCTGGCGGCCCTCCACCAAGTAAGCCAAATGCGCGTGTCCACACTATCCTCGGAGCATGCGGCCAGTGCTCTTGGTGCACGGAATTTGGGATACCTCGCGCAGCCTGAAGGTGCTCGCCGAGTCCCTGCGTGGTCGTGGCTTCTCCCAGGTGGAGACGGTAGATCTGAGCCCGGCCAGCGGCCTCTCACGCCTCGAGGCACTCGCCCATCAGGTGGCCATGCACGTCGCGGCGCTGCGCGAACGCACCGGCGCGGCGCACATCGATCTCCTCGGATTCTCGATGGGGGCGCTGGTCTCGCGCTGGTATCTGCAGCGGCTAGGCGGCACGGCGTGGGTAAGGAAGTTCGTGTCCATCTCGGGTCCGCATCACGGCACCTGGACCGCCTACGGCTTGCCCTTCCGGGGTGTGCGTCAGATGAGACCCGAAAGCCCCCTGCTGCGTCAGCTCGCGGGACACCGCGAAGAGCTCGGCAATGTCGCGGTGCACTGCCTCTACACGCCGTTCGACGCCATGATCGTCCCGGCCGAGAGCAGCGTCTTGCCTGGCGCGCGCAGCGTTCACCGAATCCCGGTGGTGCTGCATCGCTGGATGGTCACGGACCCGCGCGTGCTCGACTTGGTGGCCTCACTCTTGAAGAACGAGGAGTGAGCTCGCCTGCGCTCGGTCTGCCGCGCCGCGGACGCATGGAGCGTCAGGGTGCGGCGTCACCCGCTGTTCTGGTACAGTGATCGCCATGGCCAGCCCCACCGTCGAACTCGTCGCGGCCCTGCGCACCACGGCCCAGCGCCTCATGCAAGGCGCCAACTACAAGTGGTCTCACTTCGGACAGTGCAACTGCGGCCACCTGGCGCAGACCGTCACGCAGCTTTCCGCCAAGGAGTTGCAGGACGCCGCCTTCGCGCGCGCGGGGGACTGGGGCGAACAAGCCCTCGAGTACTGTCCCACCAGCGGCTATCCGGTGGACTACGTACTTTCGCGGCTGTTCGAGCTCGGCCTCGAACCCGAGGACATGAAGCACCTGGAGCGCCTCACCGACGACCGCATCCTCCGGCGGCTCGGCGTGGCGTCCCTACTCCACACCCGGCGTGACCACGTGGTCTCGTACATGCTCGCCTGGGCGGCTTGGCTCGAGGAGCGCCTGGCACCGGAGGACGCGCAGCAGAGCGCGCTCGCGCCGGAGCTGGCACTGGCTGCGGAGTAGTCTCGCGCTGATCGCGCACGCGGCGTACGTCGTGCAGCCGTGACGCACGCCTCGGCGTCAGAGAATCGTTCGGACCTCGACCTGCGTGCCACAAATGTAGCTGGCGAGTTCGCCCACGTGATTCTCGAGATCACGCGTCACCCACTTGGTGAGGTCCCCGATCGAGATCAGACCGATGAGATTGCGGTCGCGATCGACCACCGGCAGATGGCGAATGCGCCGCTCGGTCATCACGCGCATGGCTTCGGACACCCGCATGTCCGGCGAGATGAGCACCGGGTCCTGAGCCATGACCTCCACCACCAGCGTCTCCGGTGGTCGACTCTCGTGCACGATGCGCCACAAGACGTCTCGTTCGCTGAGAACACCGATCACATGTCCGCGGGCCGAAAGCACAATCAGCGCGCCGACGTTGTGACGGGCCATGGTGTCCACGGCGACCCGGACAGTGGCGTCCGGCTGCACGCTATAGACTTGATGTCCCTTGTGAAAAAGTACATCGGCGACACGATTCTGCATGGGGCCTCCTTGTGCTTCCCTGCTAGGCGCACGCCGGCCCGTCCCTGAGCAGGCGTTTCTACCCTTCGGGGTACGTCGTAATGTGCGCACCGTATCGAAAGGCGAAACCCCGCAACCGTCAGGCTCAGATTTCGCCCATTTAGGAGGGCGAAACGCGGGTCAGGGCTTGAGGCAGTCCGTCACGCGGAAGGGAAACCATTTGTCGGCCGGCACACGCAGCTCGGGGACATTGACGTCGGCGGGGGCTTCGACGATTTCGCTCTTGAGGATCTGCGCCCCGTCTTGCACGACCTCGATGCGGTACTCGCTGCCGGCGTCCAGGATGCCATCGATGCGAATGCCGTCCTCGCGCAGCGTCTTGCTGAGCATGTTGCCCGTGTAGGTCTTGAACAGGCCCACCTGGCGCGACTCGCTCTGCAAGAAGACCTTGATCTCGAACACCTCGATGTCCTCGATCTTCTTGGACACGCAGGCCTTGAACGCATCCACGTTGGCCCCGACGGGCAACGCAGGCAGCTCGAACACGATGTCCGCGTTGAGCTCGCTGGGTGCCTTGGCGGCGAAGTCCTGGGCGAACATGGTGCTGTGCGTGAACTCGCCCTTGCCGCTCGCGGGAACTGGCTCGATCCAGTTGTGCTCGTTCGGATCGAACATGTAGTTCTCGTTGGGATCGACGAAGAAATAGAGCGAGTAGTCGCCGGGCCGCAGCGTGTCGCTCATCACCAGGTGCTCCGACGGCAGGCCGCCGCTCTGCTCCGGTGACAGCACGATACGCGCGCGCGCCTGCATCTGGTTCGCAGAGTTCACGATCGCGACGTCGAGTGGCTGCCCCGCGTGCGGGAACTTCTCGAACGTGAAGTCGAGATCACGCACGGCCACCGCCGGGTCGACCTCGTAGTCGCGGGCGTCGGTGATCACCGTGCAGCCCAACGTGCTGAGCAGGCATGAAGTGAGGAAGGTTCGGACGGAACGTTGCGTCGAGATCATCAGAAGCGAGCTCCCCAGGTCGCGTACGCGCCGTGTGCATCCACAGCCACCCCCGCAATCGGCACTTCACGCTCTTCGTCGAGCGCGCCCGTCCACCACAGCACGAGCCCGGTCACCACGGTGGCCGCGCCGACCCCGATCAGAACATCGGTGGCGATCGCGAGACGCTTGGTGCTGTCGATGCGGTCCCCCTGGGACTCGGGACACTTGGTGCCCGTGCAGTCCTTCTCGAGGTCCTTGCTCTTGAGCAGCGCCGGAATGCCCGTGCCCAGGCTGGCGGCCAGCAGCGCGCCGCCCGTACCCATCATGTACCAGGGCGCCGCCGACTTCTCGGTGACCTTCTGAGTGCGCGGGGTTGCCTTCGCGCGCTCCGCCTCTTCGGTGGCCTTGCGCGCGCGCTCCTCCTGCTCGGCCTGACGCGCGGCCTGCGCCTGCATGCTCTCGAGACGCGCCTTGAGGTTGATGCGATCGGGCGCGTCCGGGACCTGGTCGAGGTAGCCCGAGAGCGCGGAGATCGCGGGCTCGAGGTTGCCCGCTTCGCGGTTGGCGACGTACACGTTGTAGAGCAGCTGCGGGCGCTTCGAGAGCTGGTAAGCCGCGTCGAATTCCTCGGCGGCCTGCTGAAAGCGGCCGGCGTCGTAGAGGGTCTTGCCGATCGTGAAGTGCTGCCGCGCCTCGAGGTCCATGGAGGCCATGGCCTGCTCCTGCTCGGCCTGTTGCTGAGCCTGCACGTTGCCGTCCTGCGCCCGACTCGAGGCGGCGCTCGCGAGCAGCCCGAGCCCGGCCAGCAAGCCGACTCTGCAGGTTGCGCCGATGGTCCCCGGGATGCTGCCGAGAAATCTCCGCTGGGCTCGCTGTTCGTGGGAACGCACTCGCTCTCCTTCGTCACCCAGCGCGACATCCGCCGCCCGGGGCGCCCCCATGCTATCGCAGTGCCCGCGGATTCCCCAAGCCAGTGGTCAGCCCGGGTGAACGGGACCGCAGGAGCGAGAGAAGGATTCGATGAAGGCTTTGGTGACCGGCGCGAGTGGTTTCGTGGGCAGCGCCCTGTGTCGAGCGCTCACCGAGGCTGGTCACCACGCGGTGGGTCTCACGCGCGACCCGGAACGAGCTCGCGCTCGCGTACCCGCCGAGGTCGAGCTGGTACGGGGCGGTGTCGGCTTACCGAAGGACGTGGCGGCCGCGGCCAAGGGATGTGAAGTGATTTTCCACGCAGCCGGGCTGGCTCCCGGCGCAGCGCCCCAACGCGTGCTGCGTTGGTTGCACGTGGCGGGCACCGAGAACGTCGTGCGTGCGGCGCGCCATAGCGGGGCGCGACGCGTGGTCCACATGAGCTGTGCGGAAGTGTCGCTCCATGCAGGAGACCGCATGCACTGGGACGAGGTCCGAGTCCTGCCGCACGCCCCGCTCGGCGCGCACGCCCAGAGCAAGCTGATGAGCGAGGAGCTCGCGCTCGCCCAGAGCGATCACCGCCTGCAAGTGACCGCGCTGCGACCCGCGCTGCTGTGGGGCGAGGGCGCGTTCGACAGCCTGGCGAGCTTGGTCAGAGAAGGCCGCGAGCGTGGCCTTCAGCTCTACGGCGGCGGACGCAACATCGTGGCCACCACGCACATCGGCAACCTCGCGCGCGCCGCGTTGCTGGCGGCGGACGCCGAAGCAGCGCCTTCGCGGGCATACTACGTGACCGACGCGGAATTCCTCGAAGCGCGTGAGTTCTTCGGCAAACTGAGCCAGGCACTCGGGCTGCCCGCGCCGCGCCTGGACGGCAACCTCGGCCTCGCATTGGTACTCGCGCGCGTGAAGGAGAGCTTGGGTGGCGACGCGGGCGCCGCACGTGCGCGCCTCCTGGTACGCGCCAAGAGCGCTCTGTTCGATCTCTCCCGGGCCACCAAGGACCTCGGCTACGCGGCACGCCTGGACTTGAACCAGGCCATGGAGGAGCTGGCCCGCTGGGTCCGCGAGGCGGGTGGCGCGGAGGGGCTATTGCGCCAGGCGCGAGGTCCGGTTTCGGAGCGAGATGTCGACGAACAGGTCCAGGCCGCAGGTGGGGACTAATTCGGGGTCGAACTGAGCTCAAGACCTGCAGAAACACGCCGTTGACACACGGGAGCCCTTTGCTAACTTCGGCCGCGGAGGGTTGGCCGAGTGGTTTAAGGCGCCGGATTCGAAATCCGGTGTGTCCGCAAGGGTACCGCGGGTTCGAATCCCGTGCCCTCCGCCAGCATCAGGAGAGGTGACCGAGTGGTCGAAGGTGCACGACTGGAAATCGTGTGTGCAGCAATGTACCGGGGGTTCGAATCCCTTCCTCTCCGCTGAATATCTACTCGCTGCTGACTGAGTGAGTCGCCCGGCCGATGCCGGGTGTTTTTGGTCCTGCCAACGCTGTCCCGTCAACCCCGCCAGGCCCGGAAGGGAGCAACGGTCGCGGTGTTCAGCGTGTGGCGGGGCCACCTTTTTTATTTCGGACGCAAGAGCACCGGCGCCCCCGAGCTCGATCGCAACGCATGGCAAGCGAGCTCACCTGGAGCCTGCATCGCGCGATTGACCCGGATCACCGCACGCCGCGCTCCGTGTCTGCATGAAGGCGCTCCGAGTTCCCCTCTCCCCCTTGCTAGCAATGCTTTCTTCGCTGCCGTTCGCGGCCTGCGGCGATGGCCCTCCCACCAACGCCACCGATGGCCTCGAGGCGCATGCGCAGCCAAGCGACGACACGAGCATGTCGGACAGCCAGGGTCAGGACGCGGCAGGCCCCGAACCGGCGACTCCCAGCTCGCCCGCGCGTCCCGGCGACGACGGCACGGGGATTTGCGAACGCCATGCGGCCCAGGCAGTGCCGCTCACGCCGCGCGTGCTGATTGTGGTCGACCGCTCGGGCAGCATGGCAGGCGATCGATGGCAGGAGGCCATCGAGGCCGTCGACGCACTGACCTCCGAATTTTCCGGGTTCGAGTTCGGCCTGTCGCTCTATCCCTCGGTTGGGGAGGAGCTCGCTTGCCAGGGTGGAGACGTGGTGGTGGCGCCGGGCGCGAACACGCAGGCCCTGATCCATACCCACTTGTTCGCTGAGGAGACGCGAGCCATCGAGGACCACGGCTTCACGCCCACCGCCGCCACCCTGGTGGCCGTCGAGAACGCCATCGCGCCCGCCCCCGACGAACTACAGCCCCACGTGGTGCTGCTCGTCACCGATGGCCGTCCCAACTGCAACCTGGCCGGACCCGAGAAGTACAGCGCCGACCTGGACGCGACGTACGCGGCGATCGACACGCTGACCGCCGATGGGGTGCGGACCTTCGTGGTCGGCTACCACACCGAGGAATACGCCGACGTGATGGACGAGATGGCGCGCCACGGTGAGACCGAGCGGCACTATGCGGTGGAGAACGCCGAGACCTTCAGTGCGGCCTTCGGAGCCATCGCGACGGGCCTCACGCCCTGTAATTTCGAGCTCGACGAGGTGCCTCCTGCTGCGGAGTACGTGCGGCTCGAGTTCGACGGCAAGGCCCTGCCCCTCGCCGATAGCGCGGGCTTCACGCTGGAGGGCACGCGCATCGAGCTCGGCAGCGCCAGCTGCGCGATCATGCGGGACGGCCAGGTCCATACGGTGCAGGTCACCGTCGAGTGCGAGCCCGTGGTGCTGTTGTGATGCTCCCGTCGAGCGCGAGGACGCCCGCCCGCGCCGCCTCCCCGAATGCCCTCAGCCGCCCTGACGCTTGATCCGGATCTTGGCGAAGAACTCGCGTAGCTGTGCGGCACACTCTTCGGAGCGCACGCCGTCGAGTACGTCGAGGCGATGATTCAGGCGCGGATCTTCGAGCAAGCGGTAGAGCGTCTTCACGGCGCCCGCCTTGGGGTCATCGGCGCCATACACCAGGCGCTCCACGCGCGAGTTCACCAGGGCGCCGGCGCACATGGGACAGGGCTCGAGCGTCACGTAGATGCTCACGCCAACCAAGCGCCAGCTCGAGAGATAGGCTGCCGCGGCCCGCATGGCGGTGAGCTCGGCGTGCGCGCTGGGATCGCGTGCCGTCTCCCGCAGATTGTGTCCGCGGCCGATGACGCGCCCTTGGTGCACGGCCACGGCTCCCACGGGCACCTCCCCGCGCTGAGCCGCCTTGGCCGCTTCAGCCAGGGCTTCGCCCATGAAGAGGGCATGCTGCTCGAGAGCGCTGAGGGGTTCGGTCATGGGCTTCAGAAACCAAGCTTCAGAAACCAAAAAGGCAGGAGCCTGATGGCTCCTGCCTCTTGATTAGCGCGCCCGGAAGGATTCGAACCTCCGACTTTCGGTTCCGTAGACCGACGCTCTATCCAACTGAGCTACGGGCGCAGGGCGGGTGGATATGCTCCACACCTTGAAGAATGTCAACTCCGGGCAAGAAAAAGCTTTTTTGCACCGGTGCCGACTCAGCGGAGAGGAAGGGATTCGAACCCCCGGTAGGCTTTTGACCCACGCTCCCTTAGCAAGGGAGTGCCTTCGACCACTCGGCCACCTCTCCTCCCGTGACCGGGAAGGCGCCTTATGTAGTGGGCGCCTCGGATCCTGTCAATCTCGTGAATTCCTGGATGGATACTCAACCGACCCGATTTGTTTTGGCGCCCCTCCAGCCAAGGTTTTCGGCCATATTCCGGGCACCGATGCTCACCCGCCCCCTCCTCGCTCTGCTTTCCCTGCTCGCCCTCGGCTTCTTCGCTTTTCAGGCTTCGCCCGCGAAGGCCTGCAAGTGCGCGCCGCTCTCGGTCACCGAAGGACTCAGCCAAGCCGACGCGGTCTTCGAGGGCCGCGTCGTGTCCATCGAGGATCAGGCGGATCCCAACCAGCCAGGCATCACGCGCAAGCGCGTGACCCTCAGCATCGTACGCGTGTGGAAGGACCTCGAAGACGTCGAGACGGTCAGCGTGATCACCAACGCCGAGTCCGCGGCCTGCGGCTTTCACTTCGAGCCCAAGCAGAGCTACCTGGTGTACGCCACGCGCAACGAGCAGGACCTCAGCGTGCACTCCTGCTCTCGCACCCGCCCGATGGCCGACGCCGCCGAAGACCTCGCCCAGCTGGGCGCGGGCGTGACCCCGGTTCGGGTGGCCCCCACTCCCGCCCCCGCGGCCGACACCAAGAAGGCTACCGACGGAACGACGAAGCCCCCGAAGACCAGGGGCTGCACCATCGCGTACGGCCACGATGCCGGCTCGGCGCTCGTGGCGGCTTGGATCGCGCTCGGGCTGCTCTTCCGAGCTCGCGCCCGCTCCGACGACTCGCGCCGCGGCGCGCTCACGCGTTCTTGAAGATCTCCATCGTGTCGCGCAGCAGCTTGGCGCCCTCGGCCTGCGAACGCTGGAACGCGTTGCGACCCATGATGCTGCCGTAGCCGCCGCCCTTGGCGATCTGGCGGATCTCCTCGAGCACCTCGTCGGTGCCCTTGGCCGCACCGCCCGAGAAGATCACGATGCGCTTGTTGTTGAACGAGCTCTGCACCACGTGGCTCACGCGCTCCGCCAGCGTCGCCTTCGGGATCTTCTCGTAGTACTTGGCAGCTTCCTTCTGCTCGATGTGGTCCGTCGGCGGCTTCACCTTCACGACGTGGGCGCCGAGCTGGCAAGCGATGTGGGCCGCGTAGGCGCTGACGTCGAGCGCGGTCTCACCGTTTTTGGAGAGGCCGGCGCCGCGCGGGTAGGACCAGAGGATGGTGGGCAGGCCGACCGCGCGAGCTTCCGCGATGAAGTTGCGGATATTCTGGTACTGCTCGTTGCGCAGACCGGAGCCGGGGTAGATGGTGTAGCCGATCGCGGTGCAGCCGAGGCGCAGCGCGTCCTGCACGCCCGAGGTGAGTGCGGAGCAGGGCTGATCGGGGCCACCGAGGCTGTCGGAGTTGTTCACCTTGAGGATGAGCGGCAGGCGGCCGGCGTACTTGGTCGCGATGGCCTCGATGAAACCGAGCGGCGCGGCGTAGGCGTTGCAGCCGGTCTCGAGGGCGAGTGCCGCGTGGTACTCGGGATCGTAGCCAGCAGGGTTGGGCGCGAAGCTGCGCGCGGGTCCGTGCTCGAAGCCCTGGTCGACGGGGAGGATCACGAGCTTGCCCGTGCCAGCCAGGGTACCCGTGTTGAGCAGGCGGCGAAGATTGCCGATGATACCGGGGCTTTCACCAGCGTAGTTGGCGAGAATCTGCTCGACTGCGTTGCTCATCTGTATCTCCACTCGTTGACGGGTTTTCTGCGTTAGGGGCCGCCTGGCGCGTGCGCCAGGTTACCCATCGTTCTTGCGCGACGTACGTCCCTGCGACGGGTCGGCTTCGTTGGCGTTCGGCTCTTCCGGCGCGTCGGGCTTGGCGCGAACCCCCGAGGACTGACGCACGCGGGGCGCATAGCCGACCGGTGCCGCCCCCAGCCTCTTCGAAGCGGGCGACGCGCCGCCAAGCATGGACGAAGCTTCACCGCCGATCGCGATCGTCCGCGCCGATGCCCAACCGCACACGCACTTCCAGATCACGGAGAGGCCGCCCTCTCCGAAATGCTCTCGGCCGCTCAGCTCGCGTTCGCAGCTCGGGCAGCTTCGCGTGTGGTCGCGTTGGCTCATGACGGTGACTTCGGTGTTAGCGCGCGCTCGCGCGGCTCGGATTGGCAGACACTTGGGGCGCGAGTCTTCACCAAACCGGGAGGGCCGGCAAATCCGCGCGCTCTGTTCGGATAAGCTTGCGACGAGGGTCGAACCCGGCAAGCTGAAGCTTTCGTCGTCCCTCCAAAAAAGGCAGCACCAACCCGCCGGCGGGAGCGAAACGACGTGCCGGAAACGGGAGGGCTCCCACGGCTTGCCTGTACGGGAAACCGGCGCGAAATCCCCCCTGGGCGGGCGGCGATCGGGAACTCCGTGGTGCCGCTGAAATGCGCGCGGCGCCGCTCTCAGCGCGCTCGAACACCGGGTGGAACGCCAGGCGGTGCCCATGCATTGGAACGCTCGAAATGATAGATTTTTCCTATCATGGAATCGGCGCCCCACCCCTTCACCTTGCGTCAGCTGCAGTACCTGGTGGCGGTCGCGGACACGCGGAGCTTTCGCGCTGCCGCCGAGCTGTGCCGCGTCGCGCAGCCGTCTCTGAGCACTCGAGATCGCCCAGGTCGAGAGCGCGCTCGGTGTGACCTTGTTCGAGCGAGAGCGAAGACCCGTGTTGGTCACGCCCGCGGGGGAAGCCCTGATCGCGCGTGCCCGCGCGCTGTTGCGCGGGGCGGACGACTTGTTGAGCGCCGCGCGTGCCTTCGAGGACCCCCTGGCCGGCACCTTGAAGCTGGGCGTGATCCCCACCATCTCGCCCTATCTGTTGCCCGACGTGGCGCGCGCACTACGCAAGGAGCTGCCCAACCTGGAGCTGGTGTTCGTGGAGGACAAGACCTCCGTGCTGGTGAGCAAGCTGGAGCGTGGCGAGCTCGACGCGGCCCTGCTGGCCCTCGAGGCCGATCTGGGAGATCTCGAGCGCCTGCCCATCGCCCGCGACCCCTTCGTGCTGGCGGTGCCGCGAGACCATCGCCTGGCCAAACGCAAGCAGGCCGTGAAGACGGGCGAGCTGACGGGCGAACAGGTACTGCTGCTGGACGACGGGCACTGTTTCCGCGATCAGGCCCTGAGTTACTGCGAGCGCGCCAAGGTCGAGGAGCTCGGCTTTCGGGCCACCAGCCTGGCCACGTTGACCCAGATGGTGGCGGGCGGGCGCGGCGTCACGCTGCTGCCCTCGTTGGCCATCCCCATCGAGAATCGGCGCGGAGATCTGACCATCTTGAGGCTGACCGCACCGGAGCCGGCGCGCACCTTGGGCTTGGCCTTTCGGCCAGGCTCACCGCTGAAGGCGCGCTTCGCCAAGGTGGCGGAGGTGATCGGCCAGGCGGCGCAGCCGGCCTTGGCCAACCAGCCGAGAACCCGAGAACGTCGCGCGCCTGTCTAAACGGGGAGGGACCTGCCCCTCTGCGCAAACTCACCACTGCAGGAGCACGGCCTCGACGCTGAAGCCGGGTCCCGTGGCGAGCATGACGCCGTAGCTTCCCTTCTTGGGCCTGAGCGTGGTGCGCATCTCGTCCAACACGAAGAGCACCGAAGCGGACGACAGGTTGCCGACCTCGGCCAAGCTCTTGTGGGTCATGGCCAGGCTCTCCGGGGCGAGGCCGAGGCCTTCGCTGACGGCGTCGAGCACGGCCGGTCCGGCCGGGTGGGCGATCCAGGTTTGAATGCGATCTCGGGTCAGGCCATGGGCGGAGAGCAGAGAGTCCACGACCTCGGGCACGCCGTTGCGCGCTAGCTCGGACAAGTCTCCGCTGAGCGCGATGCGGAAGCCGGTGTCGACGACATCCCAGCCCATGGCTCGCTCCGTGTCGGGAAAGAAGCGGGAGCGGCTGTCCACGATGCGCGGCGTGCTGCCCTCCGCCAAATGATGCTTGGCGCCGGCGAGCAACACTGCGGCGGCCCCGTCTCCGAAGAGTCCGCTCGACACGATGCTGGCCACCGATGCGTCCTGCGGCTGCATGGTGAGGGAACACAGCTCGACCGAGAGGAAGACCACCGTCTGACAAGGAAACGCCCGCAAGTACTCTGACGCCCGCGCGAAGCCCGCGGTGCCGGCGAGGCAGCCCAGGCCGAACATCGGGATGCGTTTCGTGGAGCGCGGGAATGGGATGCGGTTCATCAGCTGCGCGTCGAGCGACGGAACCGCCACACCCGTGACGCTGGTGGTCATGATCATGCCCACTTCGCTGGCGTCGACCTCGGCCTGCTCCAGCAACGACTTGATCACGCGCTCGCCCATCTCGAGCGAGATCTCGCGCCAGGCATCGTTGCGCGCACCGAAGCCGGGCAGCTTGGCGTAGGCCTCGATGGGCAGCGCCAGGTAGCGCTCCTTCACTTGAACACGCTGGAAAAGTCGTTCGACCGCCTTGGGTTCTGCCGCCAGGGACGGGAAGATGTGCTCCACCGCCTGCGCCAGCTCCGCCTGCGCGTAGTGATGCCGCGGCAGCGCCGTGGCCGTGGCGGCCACAACCGGGTGGTGATGATCCTTGCGGTCGTGTGTCGTGGCCTTTTCCTGCATGAGCCACACCGAGTGCAGAATTCGTACCGCTGCGAATCAGAATTTCGCGGCGCGCGCAAGCTCCCCATTTCGCAACGGGCAAGCTCGGATCCGGGGGTCGCGGCGGCGGCTGAGGCAAGCTGCCTCGCACGAGGCGAGAAGCAACGCGCCTCGGCTGTCGCGCTACCAAAAATGTCATGTGCTTTCCTGGGCCTTCTGCTGGCTCAGTTCGTGCAGCTCGCGCCCGCGTGAGCGCGCTCGCGGGCGCACACTTCGAGAGCTGGGCTAGCGAAAGGGAGACGAGAATGGCGGAGTTCGAAGGTCTCAACCTGAGTTGGGTGCACGACAGGATGGCCATCGGAGGCGCCTTCGCCATGAGCAGTGTGCCCCGGCTCGCACAAGCGGGCGTGCGTCACGTAGTGGACCTTCGAGACCGCACGACGGACGATATCGCCGTGATGCTCGCCCACGGCATCGACTTCCTGCATCTGCCCACGCCCGACCGAGACAGCATCCTCAAGCCCGCGCTCCTGCGGGGTGTGCAATGGGTGGTGCCACGTATCCAGCGCGGAGAGCCGGTGCTCTTGCACTGCGAGCACGGCATGGGCCGCAGCGTCCTGTTGGGTCTATGCGTGTTGGTTCGTCTGGGCATCCAACCCACCGACGCCATGCTCCAGCTCAAGCAAGCGCGTCCTTCGGCCTCCCCAAGCCCGCGCCAGATCGAAGCCTTCATCGAATGGTCCGCGCAGGAGCAGCGCCGCACGCCGAGCTGGGATGACCTGGCGCGCATCGCCTACAGCAGCGCGCTCTCGCTGCCGTCCAATCTGCTCGAGCGCGCCCAGGCCTGAGCCTCGAACTTGGCCGCAAGCTCCTCGTAGAGCTCGTGATGGCGCGCCCCGCTCTGATGCAAAGTGAGCCCGCAGGCTCGCTCGCGGGCTGCGTGGGCCAGCGCGTCGCGGCTCGTGCGCTCGCTGATCAAGACCTGTAGGGCCGCCAAGAGTTGCTGCTCGTCGTCGGGGGCCACGAACACCGCCACGTCCTCCCACACCTCGCGCAAGCTCGGGATGTCCGCCAGCACCAGCGCGCAACCGGAGCAGGCTGCCTCGAGCACCGCCATGCCGCTCGGTTCGTAGTGCCCAGGCTGCACGTAGATCGAAGCGCGACCGAACCAACCGGCGAGCTCGGCCCGCGAGAGCTTGCCGAGGCTGTGCATGCGACCGGGACTCAAGAGCTCCACGGCACGCGGTGCCGCGGGTGGGCGCTGCTGATCGTCGGCCACGTAGATCGGCCAGGGCAGCGTGAGACTCGCCTTGGCCAGCGCGGAGAGGTTGCGCCCGGGATCCCAGAGTCTGCCCGCCGAGAGCACGAGCTCCTCCTTGAGATCGGGCAGGTACGCCTCGGGATCGCAGCCGGGAAAGATCACCCGGGTGTCACGGAACGGACCGAAGTCGGCAAGCAACTGCTTGAGGCTGCTCTCGGTGGAGGTCACCACCATGTCGGCTCTGCGAAACCCGGGCATGACATGGGCCCGATAGTCCTCGAGGTGGGCCGCAGAGCGCGAGCCGTATACGGCCCGCCAGTAGGCGAGCGCGCACGCATGGGCGTGTACGACCACGGGAGCACGGAACGGCAGCACCGCGTTCGCCGCCGAGTTCAGGTGAATCACGTCCGGGCGGTAGCGCTCTTCGAGCTGGAGCAGCACCTCCCCCGCGCGCTCCACGTCGTGCCAAGGATCCTCCATCCATTCCGAGCGCAGCGGCTCTTCGTAGACCGAGAGAGAAGGAATGGCCCAGACAGCACGATGCTGCTCCTGCGTGAGCCTCTTGCCCAGGCTGAGCAGCACGACCTCCACCCCGTGGTTGGCCAGGGCACGACTCAAGTCGAGCACGTAGTTCCACTGCGGCCCCACCGAGTCGGCGCTCATCAACACGCGACCCACCGGTCGAAAGGACCTGGCCAAGGTCTCACCTGTGTCGATGGACATCTCCCGCCTCCAAGCAACGCTTCATCTGCAGACGTGGTTCGCAAGGTTCCACGCCAATCGACTTGGGATGGGGACTCTGCAGCATGCGTGCCGGTCCTTGGACGGAACACCAAGTAAGCCCGCGTTTGCGCGAGATCGGCCGTGAAAAGGGGCCCCTTGATGCGGTGGGCAGCGCGGCACGGAGCAGCGCTCGAACACTCGCCGCGCGCTCTCGGCTGGGGCGCGATTGCCACCGGGTGGGAGACCAGGGGCAGATAGGCAAGTCGTCGCGCAACGGCACTGCTTCGTGCTCCGTTCAGACTCGCATGCGGCGCGCCGACGGGCGCCTCGGCGAGAGACGTGGTCCCTCGAAGGACTCCTCGCGCCAGGTGTCCCTGCCCTCGCGCAGCGCGCTACCGATGCAGTCACGCGACACGATCTTGTTGAAGCGACGATCGTCTCCGGTGTCGTCGTCGTCCTCGTGCAGAAAAGCGAGCCGGTGCGCGTCGAAGGCGCGAAACCAGTCATCCCACTCGAGCATCTCGAGCGACTCCTCCGCGTCGACTCCCGGGAAGTCGATGCGCAGGATCCCGCGGCCCGAGGCGACATCACTCGTGTGTCTCACGTGGGCGGGAGTCCCGCCACGTTCCTCCACCCATGTGCGGATCTCGTCGTGATCGGTCGTGATCTTCGCGGCTCCCATGTCGAACCTCCTGTGCGTCTCGTAACCGAGCAAGGGCGGTGCCAGGGAGGAACAGCGGCCCGTACTTTGCAGTGCTCATCGATGCCGAAAGCTGGCGCTGCCGAGACCGAGCGCACAGAGGAGTGAGTGGCGTGCGCATTGCCCAAATCGCCCCATTGTTCGAGAGCGTGCCGCCCAGGCTCTATGGAGGCACCGAACGAGTCGTTTCGTACCTCACGGAGGACCTCGTTCGCCTCGGCCATGAGGTGACTCTGTTCGCCAGCGGCGACTCCGAGACGCGCGCACGGCTGGTGTCGGGCGCGCCGAGCGCCCTGCGGCTCTCGGCACGGGTGCCCCAAGAAGCGGGCATTCACGTGGCGATGCTGCGATCGGTGTACGCGCAACGCCACCGATTCGACATCCTGCATTTCCACGTCGACGACTGGCACGTGCGTGAGCCACGCCTGCTCGACCTGCCACACCTGACCACGATGCACGGACGGCTCGACTTGGCCGAGCAACTCGAACGCTTCCTGCCCTATCAAGACGAGCTGGCGCTCGCCTCCATCTCCGCCGCGCAGCGGAGACCGTTGCCGCACGCCAACTGGGTGGGCACGGTCCACCACGGCTTGCCGCTCGACCTCTACAAGCCTCGCTACGAGCACGGCCACTATCTGGCATTTCTAGGACGCATTTCTCCGGAGAAACGCGTCGACCGCGCCATCGACATCGCCGGACAGTTCGGCATGCCGCTCAAGAATCGCGGCCAAGGTCGACGACCTGGACCGTGAGTACTACGCGAGCTTGGCGAGCAAATTCGCGAAGCCCTGGGTGGAGTTCGTGGGCGAGGTCGACGAGGTCCAGAAGAACGAGCTCCTCCGCAACGCCTACGCCTTGCTGTTCCCCATCGATTGGCCCGAGCCCTTCGGCCTGGTGATGGTGGAGGCCATGAGCTGCGGCACGCCGGTGATTGCCTGGGGGCACGGCTCGGTACCGGAGATCGTCGATGACGGCGCGACGGGCTTCATCGTGAACAGCTTGCCGGGGGCGCTGCGCGGCTTGCATCGCGTGGCGCAGCTGGAGCGACGCCGGGTGGCCAAGATCGCGCGTGAGCGCTTCTCCATTCGACGCATGACGCTCGAGTACTTGCGTCTCTACGAACATTGCATCGCACTGCAGACGATGCCCGTCCTAAACGTCGCTACCGGAGGAGGGCTGCATGCAGGACCGAGAAAGTAAGTACTACATCAAGCCCTCGACCGCGGCGCGCGACGAGCGCGTCACGGTGCTCAAGCATGCCGACACCTTCGCGGTACTCGACCGCTTCGGCGACATCCACGGAGAGCACGGCATCTTCCACGAAGATACGCGCTTCGTGTCGACCTGGGCGCTGCGCATCGAGGACCAACAGCCCTTGCTCTTGAGCTCGCAGCTGCAGGACCGCGACGGCACCATGACCGTCAACCTTACCAACCCGGACATGCAATTGGAGAGCGGCACCCGCTTGCCACGCGGCACACTGCACATCAATCGCCAGAAGTTTCTGTGGAATGGCGCATGTCACGAGCGACTGCACGTCTTCCACTATGGCGACAAGCCCGTCACGGTGAAGTTGCGCATCGCGTTCGAGGCGGACTTCGCGGACATCTTCGAGGTGCGCGGCGCCAAGCGCGAGGCGCGCGGCAAGGTGCTCGAGCCGGTGTGCGACGGCAGCACCGTGGTCGTGCGCTACGAGAGCCTGGATCGCTACTCGCGCTCGCTTCGGCTCACCTGTTCCGAAGCTCCGAGCCAGATGCGGCGCCACGAGATCGAGTTCTCCCTGGCCCTCGCACCGTGTCACGAACGTGACCTCTACCTCTCGCTGGCCTGCGAATCAGGTCCCATCCGTGGTGTACTGGTGGTGAACCGCTCGAGTCACGAGCGCGCCGCCAGCGAGCTGGCCGCCAAGCTGCGCAAGACGCGCTCGGAGCACTGCCAGATCACCACCTCGAGTGCGCGCTTCAACGACTTCCTGCAGCGCTCCCTCAACGACCTCTCGATGATGACCACCGACACGCCCCAGGGGCCCTACCCCTACGCGGGCGTGCCCTGGTTCAGCACCGCGTTCGGCCGCGACGGCATCATTACCGCGCTCGAGACGCTGTGGCTCGATCCGAACCTGGCTGCGGGTGTGCTGCGTTACCTCAGCGTCACCCAGAGCACCGGCACCGATCCCTCGCGCGCCGCCGAACCGGGCAAGATCCTGCACGAGATCCGCAAGGGCGAGATGGCCAACCTGGGGGAGGTGCCGTTCGGGCGCTACTACGGCAGCGTCGACGCCACGCCGCTGTTCGTGATGCTCGCGGGCGCCTACTACGAGGCCACCAACGACCGCGGCTTGATCGAAGAGATCTGGCCCAACATCGAGCGCGCGGTGACCTGGATGGAGACGCTCGGCGACCGCGACGGTGATTGCTTCCTCGAGTACACCGCCGATCCAACCGGCCTCACCCAGCAGGGCTGGAAGGACTCGTCCGACTCGGTGTTCCACGCCGACGGCACCGACGCGCGCGGTCCCATCGCACTGTGCGAGGTGCAGGGCTACGCCTATGCCGCCTATCGTCACGCCGCCGGGCTCGCCAAGCTGCTCGGCAGAAGAGAGCGAAGCGCCCACCTCGAGCGGCTCGCGAGCACACTCAAGGAACATTTCGAGCAAACGTTCTGGTGCGACGATCTCGGCACCTACGCGATCGCCCTCGACGGCGACAAGCGACCCTGTCGTGTGCGCTCGTCGAACCCGGGGCACTGCCTGTTCACGGGGCTCGCATCGCCCGAGCGTGCCGCAGTGATGGCGCGTACGTTGTTCGACGAGCGATCGTTCTCGGGCTGGGGCATCCGCACCATCGCGCGCGGCGAGGCCCGCTACAACCCCATGGCCTATCACAACGGGTCCATCTGGCCCCACGACAACGCCATGATCGGCGCAGGCATGGCGCGCTACGGGTTTCGTCACGAGGCGCTGCGGATCCTGCTCGGGCTCTACGAGTCCACGCTCTTCTTCGAGACCAATCGCTTGCCAGAGCTGTTCTGCGGCTTTCCGCGCACCGCCGCTGCCGGGCCCACCGTGTACCCGGTGGCCTGCTCGCCTCAGGCGTGGGCTTCGGGCGCACCGCTCATGCTGCTCAAGGCCTGCCTGGGGCTCACCATCGACGCGCCCAACCGTCGCGTCCAGTTCTCGCATCCGGTGCTGCCCGCGTTCTTGCAGGAGCTCTCAATCCATCAGCTGCGGGTTGGCGACGTCAGCGTGGATCTGATCGTGCATCGCTACCCGGAAGACGTGGGCATCAACGTGGTGCGACGCACTGGCCCCGTGGAAGTGATCAACATCAAGTGAAGCGCGCAGGTCACGGGAAAGCGCGCGCCCAGCCGCGCTCACGGGCAAAGCGCGCGCAGGGCGCGCGACGAGGAGGACACAGTCGATGGGTAAGTCGAGCAAGCAGAAGAAGAAAGAGGCGAAGCAGGAGCCACCGCCGCGGGCTTTCCGGAGCTCACCGCCCACGGGCACCCAGCGCACGCTGCGTCACCGCGCGGAGACCGGGGAGCGCGACGAGACTTACGACCTGGTGAGCGTGCTCTACCACGCCCTCCAGGGCGCCGAGACATGCGGGATCTATCTGCGCGACGCCGAGGACGCGGACGACGAAGATCTGGCGGAATTTTTCGAAGACACGCGAGCGGAGCACGTGGCGCGAGCGACGCTGGCCAAGCAGCACTTGTTGAGCCGCCTGCTCGAAGAGGAGGAGGAGGACGAAGAAGAGGACGAAGATCAAGACTTTGCTGCGGAAGACGTCGACGACATCGAGGAGGGGCAGGAGCACGAGGACGACGGTTGAGACGCGACGAGTGCTCGCTACCCCGCGTGGAGCGGGGCCCCGGGGGCGATGCGGCGTTGACCGCACCGCCCCTTTTCTTGGCTTTTTCGGGAGTCCGCGCGAATTCGGCCCAATCTGTGCGACAGATAGCTGGATTCTGGAGGACCTCATGCGCCCTGTTCTTGGCTTCGCTCTACCGCTCGCTCTCGGTCTGGCGTCCGCTCTGTCCGCCGTCGGCACCGCGCACGCCCACTTCAAACTGCTCAAGCCGGCCTCGTGGTTGAACGAGGACGACCAGGGCAACCCCCAGAAGGGCAGCCCTTGCGGGCTCGGCGGCTTCGACAACGCGACCGGCCTCGAAACCGGGGCCGTCACCACCTACAAGGCCGGTGAGACCATCACCGTGGAGTGGGTCGATACCATCGCGCATCCGGGCTACTTCCGCATCGCCCTGGCCGAGAACCGCAGCGACCTGAAGAACCCTACCATCAAGCAAGACGCGAGCTGCAGCTTCGACGAGAGCAAGCTGCCCACCATGCCGAGCGGCAACGTGCTCGCGGATGGCATCTCGTTTCGCTCCCGCAACGGCTTCAGCGACAAGGCCGGCAAGAAGTTCTCCCAGAAGGTGACCCTGCCCAAGGAGCCCTGCGACAAGTGCACGCTGCAGGTGATGCAGGTGATGGAGAACGACATCCAGGCACTGTCCAACTGTTACTACTTCCACTGTGCGGACATCCGCATCGTGGCCGACACGGGCAGCACGGATGCCGGCACCAGCGGCACCGTCACCTATCCCGACGGCGGCGTCACCAAGCCCAAGCCCGGAGGCGACGGGGATGGTGACGGTGACGGCGATGGCGATAGCGGCGACGGGGACAGTGGAGATGGCGACGGGGACGGCGATGGCGACCAGGAGGGCTCGAGCGGCGGTCCCAGCGCTTCGCCCAAGAGTGACTCCGGCTGCACCGTGAGCCTCCCGCTGGCCCAGCGCACCGAAGGGCTCCTGTGGGTCCTCGGCCTGGTGGGTTCGGCGGCCGTGTTGCGTCGGGCACGTCGGCGCAAATCCTGAACATCTTCTGCGGGTCCGGCGCGCTCTCGGGTACACTCCTGAACATGCCGGTGTCGGAAGGCGTGGTCGCAGAAGTGGTGGCAGACATCTCGGAGCGCATGAAGGATCCCAACTTCGCGCAGCTCTCGGTCGGCTCCTTCGTCGAGAATCAGCCCCACATCAGTCGCTTCCTGAGCGCCAAGGCCAATCGCCTCGGAGGCGCTCAGGCGCTGATGGAGCTGGTGTTCCATGCCGAGGTGTTGCGGGAGTGCCTTGCGCGCGCGGCCGGCGGCCGTGACGTACCCGAGGTGGGCTTTCCGGTACTCGACAAGGCTTCCCAGGGCGACTTCAAGGCGGCCTTTACCCAGCGTGAGCCGCACCTCGCCAACTACGTGGCCTCCAACATCGACCAGGAGGGCCAGCGCGCCGAGCTGTGCCGCGTGGGGCTCGCCCTGTGCATGGCGATGGGGAGCTGACCCAGGAACTGAGTCGGGCTCTCAGTCGCCCGTCACGCCCACGTAGCGCGCCAAGAGCTGGCCCGTGTAGTGCTCGATGGAGAGCACGCTCTCGATGAAATCGGCGCGCAAGCGGGCGACCCGGAGCTGTGCGTTGCGCACCTTGTCCTCGGCCTCGAGCACCTGGATCGCGGTGGACGTGCCTGTAGCGTAGCGAGCCTGCTCGGCCGCGAGCTGCTGCTTGGCGATGCCCAGCGTGCGCTCCGCCAGCGCCACCGCCTCTTCGCCCGAACGTCCCTTCTCGTGCAACGAGCCGATTTGCGCCACGATGCGCTGCTTGCCCTCCCGCAGGTTCTGCTCGGCCACCTCGGTGGCGAGTCGCGCCTTGTTGCCCTCTGCACGCTCGCGACGCCGGTTGACGGGGGCCTCGAAGCTGAGCCCGACGTATCCGCTCACCGCATTGAACTGGCTCAGCCAGGGGTCGCTGCCGGGCGGGTTGTAGAGCATGCCCTGGGCCTGGATGTAGGTGTCGAAGTCGAGCTTGGCGCGATACTGGTTGGTGGCCGTCTGCTCCTGGAGCTGGGCCAACTGCAGCGACGAAAACAACCCCTTGAGCTCGGCGGACTCCGCCATGGCTGCGCGCTCCGACACATCGCGCGCCGGCAAGCTGGCCACGGGCTCACTCTCCGCGCGCAGCGCGCCGAGCGGAACCTCGCCGATGGTGCCTAGCTTCTGCAGAAGCTCGAGCTCGCGCTGCTTGTACGCCAGGCGCGCGTTGAGGATGGCTTCGTCGCGCGTCGCCACCTGGGTATCGAAGGCCAGCACCTCCACTGGAGCGAGCGATCCCGTGGCTGCCCGCGCAGCAGCTTCATCGCGCTGCTTGAGCGCCGTCTCGCGCGACTGCTCCTCGATGGCTACCGAGTTCCCTGCGTACCAGAGCTCCCAGTAGGCCGTCAGGGCATCGCGAAGGACCTCGCTCGCCACACGGTCTCGTGAGTACTCCTGGTTGTCGCGCTGTACGCGGGCCTGCAGGAGCTGCGCTTCGTTCACGGCGCGACCGCGACCGCGGATCAGGGGCTGCTTGAGGCTGAGCTTCACCAGGCCGCCGTACTGCGGCGAAGACCAACCGGGCACGTTGGACGAAAAGATGCGCTTGTCCGTGAAGGTCTGAATGACGCTGGGCGCCACCCGCAACGTGATGTCGGCGCCCCAGAGCGTGTGCTTGCGCAGCTCCGCACCGGCGTCCGCGCGTCGCTGTCCAGAGATCGCCAGAATGGGTGTCCCCTTGGTGAAACTGGCATAGGGGTTCACGGCCTGGGCTGCATTCATATCCATACTGGGCGTCGTCGGAGTGGTGGATGTTGCGCTGGTGGATATGGCGCGAGACACCATGGGCGTCCTGGTCTGCGTGGCGCTGGCATCGACCGCGATGACCGTCGCGTACTGGGCCTCGAGCCCGAGTGCGTCCCAGCGCGCGCTGTCGGCCTGCAAGAGCGCGACCTTCAACTGCGGATTGTGCTCCGCTGTCAGGCGCACCACGTCCGCCTCGAACAACGGCTTGCCCGTGACCGAATCCTGCGCGTGCACACGCTGCGCCGCGCCGCCCGACGACAGGGTCAGCAACAAGGCGGCGATCTGCGACTTCCTACTCATGACGCAACGCCTCGATCGGGTTGAGACGCGCAGCCTTGCGCGCCGGAAAGAAACCAAAGGCCAGGCCCACCAGGGCCGAGAAGCCGACCGCGATGAGCACCACCTGAGGCCGAAAAGCGAAGGGAATCTTGAGCGCCGCGCCCGCACCGTAGGCCCCGCCGAGCCCGATCAGCATGCCGAACATCCCACCCATCACGCACAGCACCACCGCCTCCACCAGGAACTGCAGCAGCACCTCGTGGGCGCGCGCTCCGACCGCCAGGCGAATGCCGATCTCCCGTGTGCGCTCCGTGACCGACACCAACATGATGTTCATGATGCCGATGCCACCCACCAGGAGGCTCACCGCCGCTACCGCGCCGAGCAGAGCCGTGAGCACGCCGGTCACGTTCTGCAGCGTTTGCATGATCTCGCGCGTGTCGCGCACCGCGAAGTCGTCGGCCTGGCCCGGTGCGATGCGACGCCGCTCACGCATCAAGGCCTGGATCTGCTGCTTGGCCTTGGTGGTCAGGTTCTCGTCACGCGCGCTCACCGCGATGGCGCCCACGTCCATGTTGCCCGCGATGCGCCGCTGGAACGCGCCGAGCGGGATGAGGATGAAGTCGTCCTGATCCATGCCGAAGGTGGACTGCCCCTTGGGCACCGTGGTCCCCACGATGAGACACGTGACCCGGCCCAGGCGGATGGTGGCGCCCAGCGGGTCCTGATGTCCGAACAGCTTCTGCTGGACCGTGTTGCCGATCACGCAGACCGGCTGCGCGCTGGTGAGCTCCACGTCCGAGAACACGCGTCCCGTCTCGATGTGGATATTGCGCACCTCGAAGTACTCGTTAGTGGTGCCCGTGACCGTGGTGTTCCAGTTGCGGTTGGCGTATACCGCCAGCATCGAGCGACCGGAGGAGGGCGCCGCACGCAGCACCGCCGAGGACTCGCGCGCGATGGCCCGCGCGTCGTCCATCGTGAAAGGCGAAGCCGTCTCGCTCACGGGTCCGCGCCGCTCAGCGCCCGGGAACACCGTGAGCATGTTCACGCCCATGCCCGCGATCTCGCCGGTCACCTTCTGCGTGGCGCCCTCTCCGAGCGTGACCAGCGCGATCACCGAGGCCACGCCGATGACGATGCCGAGGGTGGTCAACGACGAGCGCAGCGTGTTGCGCCGAATCTCTCGAAACGCCATCAGCAGCGTGCTGCCGACCATGAACAGAGGCGAGCTCATGCCTGCACCACGGCAGAGGACTCGTCGCGCTCGATCAGTCCGTCGCGAAAGACCACCGTGCGGCGAGCGAAGGCCGCGATATCTGGCTCGTGGGTCACCATCACGATGGTGATGCCGCGCGTGCGGTTGAGGTCGACCAGCAGGTTCATGATCTCCACGCTGCGCGCCGTGTCCAGGTTGCCCGTGGGCTCGTCCGCCAGGAGCAGCGACGGCTCGGAGACGATGGCGCGCGCGATCGCCACGCGCTGCTGCTGGCCACCCGAGAGCTCGCCAGGCGTGTGATGCTCGCGGCCCGCCAGGCCCACGTCGTGCAAGGCGCGCAGGGCGCGCTCGCGGCGTTCCTTGGCGCGCATGCGCCGATAGATCAGAGGCAGCTCCACGTTCTCGAGGGCCGTGGTGCGCGCCAGCAAGTTGAAGCCCTGGAACACGAAGCCGAGATAGTGACGACGCAGGAGCGCCAGCTGGTCGAGCGAGAGCTGCGTGGCGTCGACACCGCGGAACAAGTAGGCCCCCGAGGTAGGTCGATCCAGGCAGCCCAGGATGTTCATGCAGGTGCTCTTGCCAGAGCCGCTCGGCCCCATCGCCGCCACGAACTCACCCGCCGCAATGCACAGGTCCACACCCGCCAGGGCGCGCACTTCCGACTCGCCCTGACCGTACACCTTGCGTACCCGACGCAGCTCGAGCAGCGGTGCCTCAGGGGCGCTCACGCTTGACCTCCACCACGTCCGTCAGCACCTGGTCGCCTTCCTTCAGGTCGCCTCCGAGCAGCTCGCTGTACTGTCCGTCGCTGGCTCCCGTCTTGACGCTACGGGCCGCAGGCGCATCCCCCTGCAATACCCACACGCGACGCTGGCCGGCCTCCACTCGCGTGACCTCCGGCGGTTGGTTCGGCGGCGTGAAGCGCAGCGCCGCGTTGGGGATGGCCAGCGCGTTCTTGCGCTCGTTGGCCACGATGGTAGCGGTAGCGGTCATGCCGGGACGCAGCAACAGCTCGGCGTTGTCCACCGACAACACAGCCTCGTAGCTCACCACGTTTTGGTCTTCCTTGGGCTCGTTGCGCAGCGACATGACCTTGGAAGGAAAGCTGCGCTCCGGATAGGCGTCGACCGCGAAACTGGCCGCCTGCCCCTCGCGCGCGCGCCCGATGTCCGCCTCGTCGATGTACACGTAGAGGCTCATCTGCCGGAGGTCCTCGGCGAGCTTGAACAAGACGGGCGTCGTGAAGCCTGCCGTGAGAGTCTGCCCCGGCTCCACCAAACGCGAGAGCACGATACCGTCGATGGGCGACAACACCTGGGTCTTCTCGAGCTTGGACTTGGTGGACTTGAGGGTGGCGCTCGCCACGGTGGTGCTGGCCTGACTGCTCTCGAGGGCGGCGCGGGCACGCTCACGGGCCGCGATGGCGGCTTCGAGCTCGCGCTGTGAGACCAGACCTTGCTTGGACTGCTGCTCGGCGCGCGCCGCGCTCTGCTCGCTTTCGAGCAAGGTGGCGCGCGCTTGCGCGATGGAGGCTTGCGAAGCCGCGAGCTGCGCCTTGGCCTCGTCGAACGCCGCGTGCAGCTGCTCCGGATCGATCTCGGCCAACACCTGGCCCTTCTTGACCGGATCGTTGAAGTCCACCGCCACGCGCGTAATGCGGCCCGACACCTCGGCGCCCACCTCGACGGTGTTGAGTCCCTTGAGCGTGCCGGTCGCCGAGATCACCACCTGGATGTCGCGACGCTGCACGGCGGCGCTCTCGTAGTGGGGTTTCTGGGCTTCGGCCCGCTGCTTCAGAAAGCGCGAGATGCCCAAGCCGCCGCCGCCAAGGACCAACACACCGAGCACGCTCCAGATGAGGAGACCTCGCCAGCGATTGGGCGGCTTGGCGCTACCGAGGGTTTTGACGACTTCCGGATCCGCCTGAGACTCAAGACGCGTCATGGCCCCACCAGGGTAGACGTGGGGCGTTACCCGTCCAATGCCAAATGGTTAAGCAATGTAAAGGCTGCATTCGCGCGATAAAACGACGGCGCCCGTGAATGACTAGGATGCGGCGACGTCGCGCGGCAGATCGCGCTCTTGCGCCGGCAGACCGAGCTCGGCGCGGTACATGTCTACGACCTGACGCTGCAGCTTTTTGGCGCTCGCTCCGCGGGACGAGATGAGCGGACGCGGACGCACACGGTAGTCCACCGGGTGATCCGGCAGCACGTGCCAGGGCGCATCTTTGTGCAGCGCGGGAGGATCGGACGTGACCAGCACGGGCAGGATGTCGGTCTGCGTGGTGGAAGCCACGGCGAACGCACCCTTGAACATGGTGCCCAGACCGCGCGGTGGCGAGCGCGTGCCCTCGGGGAAGATCACCACGTTGAAGCCCTGAGCGAGACGCGCCTGCACGTTCGCCAGCAGCAGTTGGTTCGAGGCCATGCTGCCGTCGCCGCCGTCGATATGGCCGCAGTAACGAAACAACCGCTGGAGGAAGCGATCATTCCAGATCTTGTGCTTCACCACGACACTCGCGTCTCGATAGACCGCGAGCACGGCCACCACGTCGATGGTGGTGGGATGGTTCGACACCACGATCACCGGGCGCCCAGGCAACTGCGGGTCCACCAGGCGCGGGTTGTACGTGAAAATGCGGGCCCAGCGCAGGAGGTCGAGGGTGACCCGGAAGCAGGTGGCGACGGCGATCTGGTTGCGCCGCATGCGCACCAGGGGATCGCGCGTGGTGAGCGACCACAGGGGCAGGAAGAACCAGCCGAAGAACGCCCCCGACAGGTAGAAAGCGGTGAAGATCAGCGCTCCCCGCACGATTTTCCACCAACGCCAGAACACGGAAAGAACCGCCCCGCTGCGAGACCTCTGGGGCACGCTGGAGGAAGCCCCGCGCTGCCCGGACGGCCTTTCTCTTGCCATATCCCGGGCCAACTGGTCAAAGAGGCCACCCCATCTGGGCGGGTCCGCGCGCTCACGCAAACTGGTGCCAGGATTGCTCAAGGCCTACCTTTGAGTCAGAACCGCGCGTCCGAGCAGCCGATGTCCGCCTTCAAACCCTGTGTGCTGATACCCACCTACAACAACCCGGCCACCATTCGTGCCGTGGTGGAGCAGGCGCGCAAATATCTGCCCGACGTCATCGTCGTCGACGACGGCTCCGGCCCGGCCGCGCGGGAAGTCTGCGAAGGGCTGGCGCGTGAAGGCCTGTGTACCGTGGAGCGACACGCGGTGAACCAGGGCAAGGGGGCCGCCGTGAAGACCGGCTTCCAGCTGGCGCGAAAGCTCGGCTTCAGCCACGCGGTGCAGGTCGATGGCGACGGGCAGCACGCGCTCGAGCGTATCCCGGCCTTCGTGGAGATCGCACGCGCCCAGCCCGACGCCTTGGTGCTCGGTTGCCCGGTCTACGACGACACCTTGCACAAAGGCCGCTATGCGGCGCGCCTGGTGACGCGTTTCTGGAACTATATCGAGGTCCTCGGCCCGACCATCCAGGACTCCATGTGCGGCTTTCGTGTGTACCCGATCGAGGCGGCACTGGCAGCCAAGACGCGCGGTGACCGCATGAACTTCGACATCGAGATCCCGGTCCGCATGGTCTGGAACGGCGTGAAGGTCATCAACGAGCCCGTTCCGGTGCGCTACTTGACGGCCGAAGAAGGCGGCATTTCCCACTACCAGACCTTTTGGGACACGGCACACATCAGCTGGACGCACACCAAGCTCGTGTTCGAAGGGCTCGCGCTGCTGATCACGTGGCCCGTGCGCAAGCTGTTCGGAGGCTCCCGGTGAGCGCTCGGTCCGAACCACAAGGGGCGGACCAGACTCCGACGAAGACGGCATGGCTCTCCAACGAAGAGCGCGGAACGGTTCTGGGTATCCGCTTCGTGGTGTGGCTGTGCAACTTCTTCGGGCGCCGCGCGGCGCGCAGCTTCATCTACGTGCTGGCCGCGTACTACACGGCCTTCGCCGCCCATGGACGTAGGGCCTCGCGCGCCTGGTTGAGCTTCGTGTTCGGGCGCCCCGCAACGCTGCTCGAGGTCTACAAACACCTGAGCACATTCGCCCTGGTGGCACTCGATCGCGTGTTCTTGCTACAGGGGCAGCGCGAGCGCTTCGTGCTGAACTCCCACGGCACCGAGCACCTCGACGTGCTGACGGCGCAGAAAAAGGGCGCCGTACTGCTCGGTGCGCATCTCGGAAGCTTCGAAGCGATGCGGGCCAGGGCCGGCGGACGTGGCCACGACATCCGCGTGTTGGCGTACTTCGAGAACGCCAAGAAAATCACGCAAGTGCTCGCCGCGGTGGCGCCCGAGATGCATGAAAAAGTGATCCCGCTCGGCTCGATGGATGCGCTGCTGAAGGCCAAGGAAGCCGTGGAACAAGGCGCCATGATCGCCATGCTGGGCGACCGCACCGGACTCAACGCGAAGACCACGCAAGTGATGTTCATGGGCAAACCCGCACCGCTGCCCACCGGCCCCTTCCTGCTCGCGTCATCCCTCGGCTGCCCGGTGCTCTTCGTGTGCGGCATCTACCGCGGCGGCAACTGGTACGAAATGCACTGCGAACCCTTTGCCGACCGCATCGTCCTTCCGCGCGGCAACCGCGAAGAAGCGCTACAGAAGTACGCTCAGCAGTACGCTGACCGGCTCTCGCACTTCGCTGGGAAGCATCCGTACAACTGGTTCAATATTTACGATTTTTGGAAGCCATGAGCGGATGGCCACTGGCGGAAGGCGGCCAACAGCTGACGGCTCCTTGTCCGTTGGTTTGACGTCCCCCGCCCGCTTGCTCCACCCTGGAGGAAGTTCACAAGACAAGATGCTGTCTCACTCTCCTCCTTCCTCGCGCCGTGCTGTTCGAATCCTGGCTGCGCTGGGCCTTCCGGCCCTGGCGGTCCTGTGCTCTTGCGTGCTGCTTGGTGCTGCCGACCCGAATGGCTGGCGTGCGCGGCGGCGGGCGGGAGTGCGCGAGAATCGGCGGGCGGCAGCGCTGATCTTGCCGAGTGTTTGGGGCCCCGAGCCGGCCACCCCGGGTACCGTGGATGTGCCCCGGTTTGCCCGGGCGCTGCGGGCGGTGTGCGGCATGATGCCGCCGGGGCGCGCCGACCGGTACGCCGAGTGGATCGTAGAGCAGAGTCGGGCGCACGGGGAGGACCCGTTCCTGCTGGCGGCCATCGTGTACCGCACGAGTCGCTGCTTACCGGACGCAGAGACGATCGAGGGGCTCGGCCTGACCGCGATTCAACCGAGCATGTACCGCGACAACACGCGCGGGCGTCGCCTGATCTACAAGGTGTTCGACGGCTCGAGCTGGTCGGAACGGCGCAAGGAGCTCGGCACGGGCTTCTCGGAAGCGTCGCTCGCCACCGCCGAAGCGAACATCGAATGGGCCGCCGCCCTACTGGGGATGTGGCGCGAGCAGCACGCGGTGGTCGACCAGAAGTTTCCGAGCGAGCCGCACCGTCACTATGTATCGCACTTCGTCTGGGGCGACCGGGTCAAGAGCGCGCGCGCGGAGGATCGCATCTTCACCGATCGCCGGCGCCTGCTCGCGCACTACGGCGTGACGTTGCCCGCGCCAACCCATTCGTTTCGCAACGTGACGTGGGGCTCGCCGCTCGAGGGAGCGCCGCGCGTCGTGAGCAGTCAGCCAGGTGCCGATCGCGAAGAGGGCCTGCGGCTGCACCGTGGCGTAGACGTGGAGGCGACGCTGGGGGAACCCGTGCTGGCGGTGGCGGAGGGGCGCGTGAGCTTTGCGGGAGTGGACCTGCCGGGCCAAGCGAACAACGCGGCCATGGATCCGTCCGAGATCGAGAGCGTGCCGCGCAGCGCGCTGGGTCACGGCGGGCGCTACGTGTGCGTCACGCACGTGGACGGTACGGCTGGTGCACTCGTGGGAGACGACGGGAAGCCGGAGGCTTGGCTACGCTCCTGCTACATGCATCTGGAAGACGTGCTGGTTCGCGTGGGCCAGAAGGTCGCGCGCGGTGAGGCACTGGGCACGGTGGGTCGCACCGGGATGAAGAGTTCGGCGCCCCATCTGCACCTCGAGATCAAGACGGATCGCAAGCTCTACGACGCGCGCGACGTGTTGGTGGGCAGCCTCATCGGCGAACCCCCGGTCGAACCCAAGAAGAAGAAGCGCCGCAAGCTCGCCGCAGCCGGAGCGCCCCCCATCGCGGCCACGACGACTCCCTGAGATCACCCGGCGGAGGAAGGGCGTGCACCCGGTGGTGGATGGTGCCCGCGCGGGCTGCCTGGCGTGCCTGCCTGACGGTCATTCAGCTGGCGCTTGACGAGGTAGTACCCGCCCCAGAAAAACACTGCCCAGGCTGCCCCCACCAGGGCCAGATAGCCCATCAAGCGGCGCAACCCGCGATCTAGCTCGGCACGCACCACGCCCAATCGTTGGTCCCCGCGCCCTTCGGGCACCAGGTTCTGCACCTCCTTCACCAGATCGTAGCTGCGTTGGCTGAGCTGATTGGAGCTGGCGAGCACGCTCTCGATGGCCGTGACCTCCTGCCCCTGCGAGTTCACACGCGACGCGAGCAGCGGAGAGAGGCGGTCGGCCAGGGGCGTGAGCGACGTGTTCAATAGGCGCACTTCCTGGGTGGCGACGGTGGCGTTCTGAGTGAGCTGTGTCAGCTCACGCACGAGTGGCTCGAGCTTGCCCGTGCGCTCGAGCAAGTCCGCGCTCTGTCCGATGATCGCGCTCGTGCGCACGAGCAGCTCCTCGGTGCGGTCGAGCAGCTTGGCCTGCCCCGCCAGCTGTCGCACTCCATCCTGGGTCACCTCGGCGGCGCCGATACGAGCCTGGATGCGGATCAAGAAGGGCGCACGCTGCGCAAAGAACATGGCCCGCTCGCCCAGTAGCACCGCCTCGTCGGCGGTTCGCGTCACCGATTGCACCCCTCCGAGCAAGCCCGCATCGGCGTGCTGCTCGGTGGCCTGCGTACCTGCGGTTCGAGAGAACTCGGCCAGGCGCACCATCTCCACGCGCTCTTGCCCCGGGTTCTCGGCTTGCCACTGCGCGATCAGCCCGTGCAGGCGGGTCACCTGTGCGGGCGACAGCAGCTCCTCGCCGAGCCCCCAGATCTCCGCTTCCGAGCGCTTGAGCGCCGCCAATACAGGCTCACTGGGCGGACCGAACACATCCGGCATCCAGTAACTCTCGAACTTGCTGCGCGTGAGCTCCATGAACACCAGCAGATCGAGCAGGTTCACCAGCGGACTCTTGCCCGACACGATGTCGAGCATCGACGAGTCGTAGAGCAACCAGCGCTTCATCAGCAGGAATTGCTTGTCCGCGTCCAGCTCCGCATAAACCTTCTCCATGGCCCACGCGGAACGGTCGAAGAATTGACCCGCGAAGCGCTGCAGCTCCTGCTGCAACTCCGCCTCGGACACCGAGCGCCCATGCTTGTTCTTGCCGACCTCGCGCGCGCCGCCCGTCTTCATGTGTGCGCAGCTGGGCTCGGCCAAGAGCACCAGCGCGCCCAAGGCCAGCGCGCCGCAGATGCGCTGCCGACGGCAGACGCCACGAGCCGAGGATGAAGGTAACGACGGAACGCTGGATGGTGGACGCCCCATCCTCTAGCGTGGCTCGCCGCTTCCCTGCGCGGCAAGCCGCGCGCGACGTTCGGTTCCACAGCTCCGCACGCTCGCGCCACGCATCAAGCGCATCAGCACGCGCCCTGCATGGAACTCAGTGACGGCGACGCCGCGCAATGCTCCACGCCGCCAGCAGGATGCCCGCGCCGAACAGTCCGCGCTGCGGCCCATGCGACTGCCCTGGCACATCGCAGCCGCAGCCATCGCCGTGCGAACCCGCTGCGGGACCTGCATCGGCTCCCGCATCCTCCGGCACGCTCGCGTCGGCCTGGACGCCAGCATCCAGTCCATCGGGAAAGATTTCGATCTTCCAGTCGAGCCAGGGCACGCGGCACACGCTGTCTAAATCCCCGCCGCAGGCCTTGTTCTCGCGCACGTCGGTGAACACCATGGCCTGCTCGAAGGCGTCCGAGCCCACGTGCCGCACGAACACGCCCTCGAGATTGGGCAACTGATTGGCGCAGATCCAGAGCTCGCCCGCGTGCTCGGCCAAACATCGCACCGCCTGAAACTCCGGGTACTCGCGAGTGAAGGTCAAGCCCCCGTCTCGGGAGTGGTAGAGCCCGTCGGCTCCGAACCAAACCTCCGTGCCGTCGGCACTTGAGAGGAACGAAGTGAACGGCTTGGGTACCTCGGTGATCTGGGCGAAGGTCTGCCCCGCGTCGGTGCTGCGCCAGAGGCGCGCGCCCTCGGTCCCCGAGATGAACTCGTAGGCGAACACCACGTCGGGGTTCTGCGGGTGCACCAGCGCTGGCGTGAGGTCGCTGTCGGTCTGGCGCTGGGACCAGCTGCTGCCGCCGTCCGACGACACCAGCCACAACGACCAGATCTGCTGGGTGTCCAGGTTCAACCCGGACCCTGTTGCGTAGATGCGCTGCGCATTGGAGGGCGCCGCCAGAAGCCCAGAGTACGTATCCAGGTTGGGGAAGCGGTACAGCACGGACCAGGTCGCCCCAAAGTCCTCGCTCGCCCAGATGCCGCTGACGTCGGGCTTCGCCAGCGTGCTCAACACCAGGCGCTCCGGCTTCGCGCTCGACTCCGTCACTCCGCCGAGATAGCCACCGAGTGGAGCCATACTGGCCGCGTCGAAGCTCGTCGTGAACGAACAAGCTCCGTCCACACTCGTGAGCACCGACTTGTTGGTGGCGACCGTGAGCCCGTTGGCCCCATCGGTGGTGACCCAGGGAACCGACGTCGCCGCCTCACCATAGGCTTCGTTGCAGCGCAGGCTGAACGGCGAAGGCGAGCCCTCCGGGTTCTTGAACACCAACCCGCGGTTCGTCACCACGATGGGGAAGCTGCTCTCCGCATTGGGCCAGAGCAGCGCTCTGCCTGCGGGGGGTTCATGCGCGCTCGCCGTCTTTGCCCCGAGCAGGGCAAGGACGGCGGCGGTGCACACGCTTGAATGGAGGCTTCGACGGAGAGTCACTACACCTGAGGTGTACCAGCTCCGCTCGCTATCGCGCTACTGGATGCAGCTACCGGCGCCGCAGGAGATGCCTTCGACCACGCTTCCGAGGCAGCTACCACCACCGTGCAGGGTCTTGTCTCCGTTGAAGAGCGCGCCCTTCGGGTACGCCACGGTGAACATGTAACACATCTCAGCCGTGGTCTGCGTGCCGAAGGTCGGTGTGCTCTTGTTGTCCGCCGTGGGCGCGTAGTCGCAGCGCACCGTGATGGTGTCGCCCGAGTTGAGGGTGTAGTTCGTCGTGTACCAGGTCTGGTTCGCGAACTCGAAGTCGGCGTCGTGCATGACTTCCTTGGTGCCGCCCGAGCGGTTGATCACCGACTTCATGTGGGTGCCCTTGAGGTGCATGTGCGGCGAGATCGAGAGAATGCGAATCGGCTGCGTGGAGATCGGATCGCATGTGCCCTGGGTGTGCCAGCCGTTGATGGCATCGCTGCCGAGCCACGACACGCCGGCGATGTTCTTGGGCTTGGTCTTGTTCACGCAGATCTCGACGCCGGACGCGTCCATCGCGCTCGCATCTTTGCTGTTGTAGTGGGTCTCGAGGATGAAGCCGTCACCCTCGTTGAACTCGTAGCCGATGTCGCCCTTGTCGATGGTGCGGAAGTCGATCAAGTCGCCGCCGGGTGCCCAGCCGTGCACGAGGTCACCGCTCGGATGCGTGCCGCTGGACTTCTCCACCGTGCCGTTGGCCTTGAGGCCCGCGCCGCCCGGCTGTTGGAACAGCAGCCAGTGGTGGATGACCTTCTTGTTGTCGATGATGGGGCGCAGGACCACGCCGTAAGCGGTGCCGGTCCAGGGCGCCTTGAAGTGGAAGTTGTAGTAGGCGTCGGAAGCCGCGCCGACCTTGAACTTGCCCGTGAGGTCGCTGGCGGAAGCGTGGGTCGTGAGCTTGTAACACTCGAGGCCCGTGCGATCGATCTCGCAGTTGCCGTCGGGGCACTTGGCCGGCTGCACCACCGGACCGTCGCCATCACCGTCACCCGCGACGTCGCCGTCGCCGGACACGTCGCCATCGCCACTCGACGCGCAGCTCTCGGTGTTCTCGGGGGCGCCGTCGTCGAGCCACGCGTTGAGCGTGGCGCGCTCGGAGGCCGTGAGGTCCGGCTGCGGGCTCTGGGGCATCTTGCCCTTGCCCGTCTTGTTGATGCGCTCCTTCATCGCCTCCCAGACCTTCATGGAGGCGTCGTCGTCGGCGTCCGCGGTGAAGTCGCTGTACTTCACGAGCGACATGGGCGCGCCGTAAGACGGCTCGGCGCCATGACACAAGGAGCACTTGTCCTCGATGATCTTCTGGACGTCGCACGGAATCTTGTCATCCGTGATCGGCGTCTTGCTGTCGCCGTCTCCGTCGCCATCACCATCGCCATCGCCGTCTCCGTCTCCGGAGTCGCCGTCGCCATCGCCATCCAGAGCAGGACCTACGCCGGCCGGGAGCGCGTCCTCGCCACAGCCGGACGCCAGTAGAAGCCCCACTGCCGCAGCGAACATCGCCGAGTTTGCGCTCCTGAACATCGAGTAAGCCACGCCACACCTCCTAGGAATGCTCCGCGCACCTTGTGAGCCTGAGGGCTACACACTCTGCGCGCGCACGCTGCCACAGTGCCCTGCGACAACTCGCTGCAGGCTACAGAAGCTCATCCGGACCGCGGTTGACTCTGGGGTGCGTACGGATTGACCACGAGACGAAACAACGTTGACCAGAGAGCACGAATTCAAGTCCGAAGTGCCCTTCGGAACGTGCACACGAGAAAACTCCAAGATCGGCAAATTTCCCGACTTTTTTGCACTTCTGCACACGATCTGCTTCGAGTGAGATCAGCGTGTAAGCACATGTGGTTTCCGCATTGACTCCCGTGACTGATCGCGCGCTACGCGCTCCTCGCTAGCTCGCACCACGGACCACGTTTGGGGATGCTCGCGCCACGCGATGCCACGCACGAGTCATCACCCGTACGTACGCGCGGCGCGCACGTAGCGCTGCGTCGCGCAGTGCCACCCCAACTTTGGTCGGGACCGCAGCCTGCATGGGCGGTTGTTGACGCTCCATGGTTCGCGGCGTAGACGGGGGCGGCCTGGCGGGAAGACGCATGAACGACGACTCGCGCCTCTCCAAAACCCTCAGCTACGTCCTGCGCCATCAGCCGGAGGCGTTCGGGCTCGCGCTGGATGCCGCGGGCTGGGTGGGGACCGACGATTTGCTGGCGGCCTTACGAAGCAGGGGGCACCGGGTGTCACGGGCCGATCTCGAGCGCGTGGTACGCGCGAGCGACAAGCAACGCTTTGCCCTCAGCGAGGACGGACGCAGCATTCGAGCGAACCAGGGGCACTCCACTCCGGTCGAGCTCGGCTATGAGCCGCGCGAACCGCCGGCACGCCTCTATCACGGAACCGTCGCGCGGTTCGTCGCCTCCATCCGGATGCACGGCCTTCAAAAGGGCCAGCGGCACCACGTACATCTATCCGAGTCGCCCGAGACCGCCATCGCGGTGGGGGCTCGGCGTGGCCGGCCCGTGGTCCTGCTGATCGACGCTGCGGCCATGCACGCTGCCGGCCACTCATTCTTCTGCTCGGCGAACGGGGTATGGCTGACGGAGCAAGTGCCCGCAGCCTACGTTTTGGTTCTCGCAGAAGTCTCAGAGCGCTGATCGAGGTCGAGATCCATGTTGGCCTCACAACGCTGACAGGATGGCGCGCCCAGCCTTGCGCCACGTCGACACAGGTTGGACGCCGGGGTGTACCCGCGCGGTGTGCGGAGCGCCGAACAGGTAAAGAGCGGGAACCAGACCCAAGAGGTGCCTCAGCACGTCCATCCGATCATCCACGAAGTGGGTGATGTGGTGTTCGATGCAATGGTCTGCCTTCTGCCGGCGCTCGCGGCAGAAACGAACGTTGCTCGGCTCGATCCCCGTGAGCTCGAAGAACCGGTGGTGCGCGAACCACTTGCAGGTGCGAGCGGCGATCCTGGGCCCGGCCTTGGAGACGATCCAGACGCGTCCCTCGAAGGCGTCGGTCAAGGCCGCGAGGGTCTCGAAGCAGGCTTCGGTGGGCGGCGTCTCGAGCGCCTGGTCTTCGTGCCCCTGTAGAAAGGACGTGTCGTCTGGCCCTTCACCGGGCGCGATGATGACTCGGCCCACGTCGACCCCAAGGACCGGGAGGTCGCTCTGATATGGAGGATTGATGCGTGACATGGCGCGAGGATGCCCACGCCAATCATCACGCTCCACTATTCCTACTTGAGGTACTATTACGATTCGTAATGAATGAAGAATGGCTCCGTTCCTTCCTCGCTTTTGCCGAACACCTGAGCTTCACGACCGCCGCGGAGGCTCTGCACCTCTCGCAACCCGCCGTGCACGTGCAGGTGAAGAAGCTGTCCGATTCCCTGGGCTTCACGCTGTACCGACGAGACGGGCGCCGGCTGATCCTGACGCCGGAGGGCGAGCGCGTGTACGCATTCGGGCGAGAGCAGGCCGAACGCACCGAGCGCTTCCTGGGGGATCTGAGGGGACGCCCAGAACACCGGCCCGTCGTGTTGTCCGCAGGAGCCGGCGCGTACCAATACCTGCTGGGCGACGCGATTCGGACCTTCACCCGCTCGGGACTCGCGCCGCTTCGCCTCGCCAGCCACGATCGAGACCAGGCGGTCCGGGCAGTGCAGCGTGGAGACTCGCATCTGGGCGTGGCGGTCTTGGAGGCCACTCCCGACGAGCTCGCGTCGGAGCGACTCGTTCAAGTGGGAGCCTCCCTCGTGATGCCGAAGAGCCACCGGCTTGCGCGCAAGCGGGGCCTAACGCTCAAGGACCTCAAGGGTGAACGCCTGATCGTGCCACCCGAGGGGCGCCCGCACCGAACCATGCTGAGTCGCGCGCTGCTCTCCGCTGGCGTGCCGTGGCAACCCGCCATCGAGGCCTCGGGGTGGGAACTGTTGATGCATTTCGCGCGGCTCGAACTCGGAATCGCCGTGGTGAACTCGTTTTGTGCGCCCCCGGCCGGCTGCGTTCGACGCGCGCTGCCAGCAATTCCCAGGGTGACCTACTCCCTCTTCCGTAACAGGACCCGCCGGATGGACGGCGCGGTAGCCGCGCTTCGCGACGCGATCATCGCGCACACGCCCAGGCTCCTGGCTTGAAACGCCGAATGCACGCCAAATCGCGGCCATTTGACGCCTTCCCCTCCCCGCCCTAACCTCGCGCGAATTCGTACACTTGGAGGAGTGGCCGAGTGGTCTAAGGCAGCGGTTTTGAAAACCGCCGTGGGGGTAACCCCACCAGGGGTTCGAATCCCTTCTCCTCCGCCAACGTTACTTTGCGCCTGCGTTCGCGAGTTCGGCGAGGTCCTCGCTGGCGAGCGACAACGAAGCTGCCCGCATATTCTCCTCCAAGTGGGCGATGGAGCCGGTCCCCGGGATGGCGATGGTGACCGGGGACAGCTTCAGCAGCCAAGCGAGTGCGACCTGTGCGCTGGTGGCGTTGCGTCGCTTGGCGACCTCGTCCGCGGCGTGCAGGTCCGTGTAGCCACCGCCGAGTGGGAAGAACGGAGCAAAGGCGATGCCGTTCGCCGCGCACACCTCGAGCACCGCAGCTTCTTCGCGGTTGGCGACGTGAAAGTTGTTTTGCACCGCAGCCACCTGAGCGATGGCGCGGGCCTCCGCCAGCTGCGCCGCATCGACGTTGCTCAAGCCGAGGTGACGGATCAAGCCCTCCTCGCGTAGCTTCGCCAGCGCTTCGAAGCGCGCAGCGAGCGACTCGCCTCGCGGAGGCCCCTCCATGGCGCCGATGCGTAGGTAGACCAGGTCGAGGCACGAACGCCCGAGCGTCTCGAGGTTGGCCTCCACGAGTGAACGCAACTGTTCGGGAGCGGCCGCGCGTATCCCCTGCGGACCGAAGACGGGCCCCACCTTGGTCGCGATTACCAGACCGATGGGGTACGGCTGGAGCGCTTCGCGGATCAAGGTGTTGGCGCGGACGGATCCGTCGTTGCTGCGATAGAAATCGGCGGTATCGATGTGGTTGACCCCGAGCTCGAGCGCGCGACGCAGGATGGCCCGGCCAGTCTCGGGATCGCGCGGCGGCCCTTGCCAGCTGGCCGTGGGCAAGCGCATCGCGCCGAAGCCGAGCCGCTTGATGGGGAGGTCCCCGCCGAGACGAAATTCTGGACTCATGAGCTTCTCGTTTCCTGGGAGGCTATGGTTCGGATGTGGAGGCGCCTCCGGTTTCGAGAATAAACGGAGGGTCCTCCGTTTACAAGTGGCCAGTGAGGGCCGGGAGCGCTGACCCGTGGTGAAAAAGGACGAGACGCCCCCCACGCGCGTGCGGAGCGACGCTCAACGCAACAAGCAGGAGATCCTGTTGGCAGCGACCAGGGCGTTCAGCCTGGACGCGAACGCATCGCTCGAGGGCATCGCGAAAGCCGCAGGGGTCGGGATCGGGACGCTGTACCGGCACTACCCCACGCGTGAGGCGCTACTCGAGGCTGCTCACCGAGAGGAGATCACCAAGCTCTGCGCGGTCGCACCGAAGCTGCTCAAGAAACATCCGCCGGACGTCGCCCTGGCTCGCTTCCTAGAACACTTTATCGATCACATGGAGTCCAGGCGCGGGATGGTCGAAGCGGTCGCCGCCGCGATCGCCGTCTCGGGGACCGAGGGCAACGAGAGCCTGGCGGTGGTCGCCGCCGCCGTGGGGCCGATCGTGGAAGCGGGCAAGGCCCAGGGCGTACTGCGCGACGACATCACCGTGCGCGACTTCATCCTCGCCAAAGGCGCCGTCGCGCGCTCCCGGCCCGAACACGCGCGGCGACTCGCGGCCATCCTGATCGACGGGCTGCGCTCCTCCGCGCCCAAGTGAAGCCCGTGCGCACACGGGTTCTCCCTTCTGCGCGCGGTCGCCTCCGCGCCCAAGTGAAGCCCGTGCGCACACGGGTTCTCCCTTCTGCGCGCGGTCGCCTCGCGCCCCAAGTGAAGCCCGTGCGCACACGGGTTCTCCCTTCTGCGCGCGGTCGCCTCGCGCCCCAAGTGAAGCCCGTGCGCACACGGGTTCTCCCTTCTGCGCGCGGTCGCCATGGGCTTTGATCCACGGTCGTACGTCTTGTGATCGCTTCGGGCGGTGGGGCCGCGAACTCGCTCCTTGGGTGCACTCGAGTTTCGCTCAGACAGCGCGGCTCAGGGGGCCGCTGAGTTGGTGGTACTTCTGTTCTGCGATTCGGCCGGGGGCGTGCCATGCGCGCAGAAGGGAGAACCCGTGTGCGCACGGGCTTCCCCTGGGAGCTCGGAGTTCTCTAGCTCGAGTGAACTCGAGTGGGCTCTCGGGAGCGCTCGAGTGGGCTCTCGGGTGAACTCGAGTGGGCTCTCGGGAGCGCTCGAGTGGGCTCTCGGGAGCGCTCGAGTGGGCTCCACATGAGCCCGGTTGAGCCAGAGAACACACGAGCACGAGGGCTCGCGGTGCGCATTCGAGTAGCCCGCTGGTGAGGGCCAAGGGGCACCCTCTGCGCGCATGGCACGCCCCCGCGCGGCGCGAAGAATCAACGTGCGACCAGGTCAGCCGCCCCATGAGCCGCGCTGTCTGAGCGAAACTCGAGCTCCTCCGAGGAGCGAGTTCGCGGCCCCACCGCCCCAAGCGACCCCATGTACGTACAACCGCGGATCAAAGCCCATGGCGACCGCGCGCTGAGGGTGCCCCTTGGCCCTCACCAGCGGGCTATCACTAGGGAGCGCGCCGCGAGACCTCGTGGGAGCGCCGTGAGCCCTCAGGGGAGTTTGCCGTCCACGCCCTTCACGTAGAACTTGATTGCGTGCAGGAAGTCGTCGCTCGCGCGCTCCCCTGCCTTCAATAGCTCCTTGCCGGCCTGGTCCACGATGGGCCCGGTCCACGGATGAAACGAGCCATCACTCAAGCCCGCCTTCACTTTGGCGAGCTTCTCTTTGACTGACGCGGGCACCTTTTCCGAGATGGAGACGAAGTCGATCGCCCCCTCCTTCACGCCCCACCACGCCGTGCCGCTCTTCCAGGTGCCGTCGAGCACGTCTTTCACGGCCTTGGTGTAGTAGGGCCCCCAGTTGATGATGGCGGATCCAAGGTGCGCCTTGGGCCCGTAGGCGCTCATGTCGGAGTCCCACCCGAACGCGTACTTGCCCGCCTTCTCTGCGGTTTGCAGCACGGCAGCGGAGTCGGTGTTCTGGAACAACACGTCGGCGCCCTGGTCGAGCAAGGACTGAGCTCCTTCCGCTTCCTTGGGCGGATCGAACCACTTGTTGATCCACACTACCTTGGTCTTCACGGCCGGATTCACGGTTTGCGCGCCGAGCGTGAAGGAGTTGATGTTGCGGATCACTTCGGGGATCGGGATGGACGCGATGACGCCCAGGGTCCCGCTCTTGCTCATGCTGCCGGCCACGATGCCGGCCATGTAGGCGCCCTCGTAGGTACGTGAGTCGTAGGCCCGCAGGTTGTCGGCGGTCTTGTAGCCGGTGGCGTGCTCGAACTTCACTTGCTTGTTGTCGGCGGCCACCTTGAGCATCGACTCCATGTACCCGAAGGTCGTGCCGAAGATCACGCTGTTGCCCTGGCTCACGAGGTCACGGATCACGCGCTCTGCATCCGCCGCCTCGGGTACGTTCTCCACGAAGGTGGTGCTGACTTTGCTGCCGAAGGCCGCCTCGATGGTCTTGCGCCCGCGATCGTGGGCGAAGGTCCAACCCGCGTCCCCCACCGGGCCTACGTAGGCGAACGCGATCTTGAGCTGCGCGGGCGGCACCTGGGCGCTCGGGGCCGCCGCGTGGGCGGACGCGGGCTCCTCCTTCTTGCCGCAGCCGAGTGCGCACAGGAGGGAGAGCAACAAGCTGGACCACAACACGGTTCGAGTCAGGCGATGCATTTCGGAGCTCCAGTGGCGAGGGGTCTGGGAACGGACGCGCCGGCGAAGGCGATCAAGAACTCGGCACGAAGGGCTTGCCGAGCGAGGCGGGCATGTTCGCGCGCACCCAACCCGCATCGCGCGAGATGAGCACCAGCACGAGGATGGTGGAGAGATAGGGCAGCATGCTCAGCCACTGACTGGCGATCTGCACACCGTGCCCCTGCAGATGGAACTGCAGCATGGTCACGCCACCGAACAGATAGGCGCCGAGCAGGATGCGCAGGGGACGCCAGGTGGCGAAGGTCGTGAGCGCGAGGGCGATCCAGCCGCGTCCGGAGACCATGCCCTCGACCCACATCGGCGTGTAGACCGTCGACAAATAGGCTCCTGCCAGCCCGCACAGCGCACCGCCGAGCGTCACGCATGCGAGGCGTAGGGCGCGCACGGGATAGCCGAGCGCATGGGCAGCCTCGGGCGCTTCACCCACCCCGCGCAAGAGCAAGCCGCGTCGCGTATGGAACAGGAACCAGTGCAGCGCGAGCGCGAAGAGAGCGGCCGCGTAGGTGAGCGGGTGTTGTCTAAAAAGGGCCGGACCCAGCAGGGGCAGATCCGCGAGCCAAGGGAGCGCGAAGGTGCCGCGGGCGGGCAGTTGCTGCTGGGTGTACTCGGTGCCCACGAAGGCCGAGAGACCGCTCCCGAACAGGCTCAGCGCGAGTCCCGCCGCGTACTGGTTGGTGTGCAAGAAGATCACGAGCAACCCGAAGAGCAGCGCCAGCAGCGCGCCCGCGAGCGCCCCGCATAGCAACGCCAGCACGTCGCTGTGGGTGTGCACGCACGCGGCAAAGCCCGCGACCGCGGCCACCAGCATGAGGCCTTCGGCGCCTAGATTGACCACCCCCGCGCGCTCGTTGATCACCAGGCCGAGGCTGGCGATGGCGAGCACCGTGCCGGCGCTCAAGGTGGCAGCCACGAGCAACGCGAGGGACTCCACTAGCGGGCCTCCTGCGTGGCGGACGCGGGCTCGCTGGCGCGCGGACGCGGCGACCAGCGCAGGCGGTGGGAAATCAAGCTGTCGCAAGCGAGCAACGAGAAGAGCAACAGGCCCTGGAACACGTAGCTCAGCGACTTCGGGAGCCCCATGCGCGACTGGGCGAGCTCACCGCCGATCAAGAACAGGCTCATCAACAGCGACGAGAACAGGACGCCCGCGGGATGCAGGCGCCCCACGAACGCCACGATGATGGCGGCGAAGCCATAGCCCGTGGGCACGTAAGGTGTGAGCTGCCCGAGTGGACCCGCGATCTCCACACCTCCTGCCAGGCCCGCGAGGGCGCCCGACACGAGCAGCGCGCCCCACAGGCTCGCGCGTTCGGAGAAGCCGGCATAGCGTGCAGCCTGAGGCGCAAGACCCGACACGCTGAGTTGAAAGCCCCAGTAGCTCCGGAACAACAGGAGCCACACCAGCAAGAGCGACAGCAGGCCCAGCGGAAAACCGGCATGGATGCGCTGGCCGTCCACCAGACGCGGGAGCTTGGTGGCCTCCACGAAGCTGATGGTCTGGGGGAAATTGTAGCCCTCCGGATCCTTCCAGGGGCCGTACACGAGGTAGCCGAGCAGCAGCTCCGCTACGTAGACCAGCATCAGGCTGACGAGGATCTCGCTGGCGTGGAAGCGGTCGCGCAAGAACGCCGTGAGGGCCGCCCAGAGCATGCCGCCGAGTGCACCCGCGAGCATCACCCACAGCACGAAGCTGCCGTGGCTCTCGGTGCTGGCCTGCATGGAGACACCGGAGGCGAAGATGGCCCCGAGCACGTATTGGCCTTCGGCCCCGATGTTCCACACGTTGGCGCGGAAGCACAGCGAGAGACCGAGCGCGATGAGCAGGAGTGGGGTGGCCTTGACCGCGAGCTCGGAGGCATCTCGAAGATCGTCGAGGGGCTCCACGAAGAACATGGCGAGCCCGCGCCAGGGATCCTTGCCGAGCAGGGTAAATAGCAGCGCGCCGAGCAGCACCGTGATGCCGAGCGCGAACAGCGGCGAGAGCAGCGCCATGCGCTGCGAGGGCTCGGGGCGAGCTTCAAGGCGCAACATGGTAGACCTCCTCGGCGTGCGAGCTCACGACCGCAGGTCCGCGGTCGAACAGCCCTGCCATGTAGGCGCCGACGAGGGCGCTGGTGGCGTCGGCGATGGGAATACTCGGGGACAGGCGTCCACCCGCCATCACCAGCAATCGATCACTGACCTCGAATAGCTCGTCGAGCTCCTCGCTCACGATCAGGATGGCCGCGCCCCGTGCGCGCAAATCGAGCAGGGCCGCGCGGATCTCGCTGGCAGCTCCCACGTCCACGCCCCAGGTGGGCTGCGAAATCAGCAGCACGCGCGGCGCGGCGTCGAGCTCGCGCCCCACCAAGAAGCGCTGCAGATTGCCGCCCGAAAGGCTCTTGGCCTCGGCGTTCGGCCCGCTGGTCTTGACCTTGAACGCGGTGATCAAACGACGCGCTAGCTCGGTCTGCCGGCGCAAATCGAGCCACCCCGAGCGCGCCACGGGCTCCTCCCGCGTGAGCATGGTGTTCTCCGCCAAGGACAGGCTCGGCACCGCCGCGCGCCCGAGGCGCTCCTCGGGCAAGAAGCGCAGCCCGAGCGCACGTCGCGCACGGGGCCCCTGCCCGCATAGCTCACCCCCGAACAAGCTCACCTGCCCCGGCTCGAGCCGCGTGTCTTCGCCCGAGAGCAACGCCATCAGCTCGCGCTGCCCATTGCCCGACACGCCAGCCACACCCACGATCTCGCCTTGTCTGAGCTCGAACGAGACCTCCTCGAGGGACACACCGTGCACGTCGCGACGCGACGCACTCAAGCGCTGCACGGTCAACGCGGGCTCCCCGGCCTGGGTGCGCGCTCGGCTCAAGCTGGGAGGCTCGGCCCCCAACATCAAGCGCGCCAGGCTCTCATTGCTCTCGCTCCGCGGGTCCACTTCGCCGCTGACGCGACCTGCGCGCAGCACGCTGCAGCGATCGCAGAGTGCGCGGATCTCCCCCAGCTTGTGGCTGATATAGAGGATGGAGCAGCCGCGCTCCGCCAGCCGCCGCAACGTGACGAACAACTTCTCCACGGCCTGCGGTGTCAGCACGGAGGTGGGCTCGTCGAGGATCAACAGGCGCGGTTCGTTCAAGAGAGCCCGCAAGATCTCCACGCGCTGACGCTCCCCCACGGAGAGCGCGTGCACCGGGCGCTCGGGGTCCACCTCGAGCCCGTACTCTCCGGAGGTGGCGCGCATGCGCTGCACCACCGAGGAAAGCGTCCCTGACCGCTCCTGCCCCAGCCAGACGTTCTCGGCCGCGCTCAACGTCTCGAACAAGGAGAAGTGCTGGAACACCATGGCGATGCCCAGGCTGCGCGCCGCCTTGGGGCCCGCGATGGTGACGGGCCGGCCGTCCCACAACACGCGACCTGCGTCGGGCTTCACCAGGCCATAGATGACCTTCATCAACGTGGACTTGCCCGCGCCGTTCTCCCCCAAGATCGCGTGAATCGAGCCGGCTCGTACGCTGAGCGACACGTCATCGTTCGCGATCACGCCAGGGTAGCGTTTGCAGATTCCCTGCAGCGTGAGGCGAGGCGGCGCGTCGACCATGGATCACCGAGAAATGGGGACACCATGAGCGTGGCAGCGCGGGATTTCGCAGGTGTTTCCCTGGCAGGTCGGGTTGGCGCGGGCGCGCGTCGGACCAGGTTCTACGGGCAACCCAGGGTGGGACCAGGCTTGAGCACGACCTCCGAAAGGTTCGTGTTGGCGTCCCCGGATCGGCGCCAGGGGTCGAAGATTTGCACCTGGTAGCCCTGGGCCTGAATGCAGGTGGTGCTGGCCACGAAGGGCAGGCCGTCCGCCGCCAGGATACCTGCCATCCACTGCGAAACACCGCCCAGCTGCCAGCGGCCCTCGACGTCGCTCTTGGTCTCCTGGCTGAAGATGGCATCGCGCGGGACGTGCTGGCCCAGCACGGGTGTGGGGGACTGCCAGGCCTTGACCATGATCAGCGCGGAAGCGATGGGGGCCCGTGTGCGTTCGTCGATGACGCGCCCGGTGCGGCTCTGGGTCAGGGTCACGCAGGCCAGCACGGGGTGGCCCGCGGCGATCTCCACGGCCTCGGGCTTGCGGACATCGATGGGCTTGAGGTCGGAGTCGAGCAGCGCCCCTAGGGGACCCGCGGGATCGCAGGGCTCCCCGGGCGCGATGCGCTGGGAGGTTCGGCCGGAAGCGAGGCCGCCGCCGCAGCCAGCGAGCGCGAGCCCGACCCAGACGGCGAGATGTGCGCCGTGTGGCATGCGCATGGTGCCACCTATGTGTTCAATCGCGCTCGGGATGCAAGCGGAAACCCGCCTGTGCTACATGGGGTTAGCCCGCGTGCCAGCCACCACGAAACATGTCGTGTTCGCCATGCTGCACGAGTCCGGCCATTTGAACCCGAGCTTCAAGCTGGCCAAGGCGTTGATCGCGCGCGGTCACCGGGTGAGCTACCTGGCGATCCCCGATGCCGAACCGCTGATCGCACCCCAGGGTATCCCCACCCTACCGCTCTGGCCGGACCTCTTTCCCGCTGGCTTCGTGGCCCAGGAAGAGAAGCTCTCCACGCTGGCCCGGCGACGCGCCATCACGCGTCGCTACGACGAGCTCCTGCGGCGCCTCGAGCGCCGTGCGGGTGAGCTCTTCCCGAGCGCCCCGGATTTGCTCGTGGTCGACGTGACGCAGCCGCAGTTCGCCTTCTGGGGGCGGCGCGCAGGGGTGCCCTTCCTGTACCTCAACACGTCCCTGCCACAGACCCACGATCGCGGCGTACCACCCCTGCGCAGCGGGCGCAGCTTTCACCCCGAATGGTCGCACAAGCTCCAGGCGGAGCTCGATTGGGAGCGCTTCCTGCTCAAGCGCCGTGTGAGCGCCGCGGCGGCCGATTTGGGCGGCATGTGCCCGCCCTACGATCTCGCGCGCAAGCGCGCCAAGCGCTTCGGCGTGCGGCGGCGGGAGCTCGATTGGCGCACGGCGTACATGCCCCAGCTGCGCGACGTGCTCGAGCTCGGCCTGTGCCCGCCCGCGTTCGACTTTCCGCGTCCAGCGGCGCCACGCCGCATCGCCATCGCCTCCGTCGATCTCGAGCGCTCCGAGCGTCCCTTCGACTGGAGCGCCGTCCCGGATGACAAACCACTGATCTTCTGCGCGCTCGGTGGTCAACGCTATCGCCCCGAGGATGTGCCCGGCTTCTTCGCCAGGCTGGTGTCGATGATGACCACCCACCCCGACTGGCATCTGCTGTTGTGCGTCGGGAAGCACGTCGCGCCGAGTTCGCTCGGCGCCTTGCCCGACAACGTCAGCGTGCGCGAGAGCGCGCCTCAGCTGGCTGTGCTGCGCCGGGCGCGGGCCATGATCACGCACGCGGGGCTCGGCAGCGTCAAGGAGTGCATCTTGAACGGGGTCCCGATGTTGGCGGTGCCGCTCGACGTGGATCAGCCCGCCAACGCGGCCCGTGTGGCCTATCACGGCCTCGGGCTGCTGGCAGACGTGCGGGACAGCACGCAGGAGGAGCTGAGCTCCAAGTTGCGGCGTCTGCTGACGGATCGCGAGCTCCAGGCACGCATGGCACGGATGCGCGAGCGCTTCCTCGAGGTCGAGCAGTCCGACCGGGGCGTCGAACAGGTCGAGGCCTTCTTCGGCTGACCCTTGGTGATTCCGGCCCTGACGGTTACTGCGCCTCGCGCGTACCGTCGCCCCAGCTCTCATCCGCGCACAGGTAGCTGCAGTACATGTCGAACGCCGTGTCGTCGAGACCGCGGCAGCCGAGTCCGGCGCCGCACTTGACGAACTCCGTGGGCGGGTCGCTGCACTCGGGATTCCCGCCGCAGATCTGCACGCACACTGCGTCGACGCACTCGTGGCCTTCCCCGAGCCGCGTCACGCACTCCTGGTCGGTCTTGCACTCGCGCGCGCAGTGCTTGGCGATGATGCCGCCTTGCGCGCAGAACAAGCCCTCGTCGCAGTCGTCGTCCGTCTCGCAGCTGGCGAACGCCAGACGGCTGCTCGTACCTCCGCGATCGTCGCCGCAGGCCGCGGGCATGAGACCGAGCGCGATGGAGACGGAGAGAAGCGCGGCGTGAATGGACTTGGGGGACATCAGTGCGCAGAGCTTAGCCCAGGCTCTCATCACGGTGGGACTTTGGATGAGAACTTCGAGCGGGCCTCAGGGCATCGGCTTGCCGGTGTTGGTGTCCACGCTGCCTGCGCCTACCCACTGGGCCGACCAGTAACCGCCGCCTCCATAGGGGAAAGGCAGGATCGGCGGCAGCACGGGGTTCAGCTCGAGCAGCGACCAGTTGCTCGGGAAATCGGGCTTGGGAAATGGTGTGCCTTTGAACATGTCGGCCACCACGTCCGTGGCGCGGACCTCCACCGAGCCATCGCACTTGGGGAAGGTCTTGACCCCATTCTGACAGGGGAACGAGCTGGTCTTCACGTCGTACTTGCCGAGCACCGGGCCCTCGAACTTCGCCTCGTTGAGCACTGCCTTGACCAGGATGGCGTAGCCACCCGAGAGCGTGGCCTTGAACTCCTTGGTCTTGCAGTCGAGCTTGCCCGTGAGCTTGCCCTCGAAGGGAAACAAGCCGTCCGCGGTGCCTCGCACGTAGCCATCGGAGATCTCGAGCTCGTCGTAGAACTCTTCGCCGGGCACTGGCTCTTTGCCGCTGGAGTTGAGCGTGAAGGCGAGGCCGGGCTTGCCGTCGAGGCTGAGCGCCCAGACCGGGATCGCGCTCCAACCCACCGTGAACTGGGAGTAGTAGTAGCCGAAGAACTCCCCTTCGTAGCGGCCGGGCTTGCAGTCGCCCACGAAGCCCGTGTCGCTCGGTTGCTCTGGCTCTTCGCAGTTGCACACGCTCCACGTGCCATCGTCGAAGCACGCCCGTGTGCTCTCGCTGCCGTCGGGGCAATCGCACGCCTCTTCGTCGTTGGGTTCGCACTCCATCTCGGGCTCGTCGTCCGAGTCGGACGGGAGCGGCGCAGAACTCGTGGTCGGAGGCGGATCGGAACACGCTCCGAGCGGCGTCAAAATCAGCGAGCAGAACCCAGTAAGATAAGCAGAACCGCGCATGAATCGTCAGTAAAGGGAACGGCGGCGGAACTCAATCGCAGCAGGTTGACACTCTTGTCCAGTTGGCCCGAGCTGGTAGTGCTCTGCAGGTCCGCGACCCTTCGTCAACGGCGCGATTGGCGGCGACACACCCACCGGTTGACAGTTGGGCCCAAGCAGCAGGTGCGCCTGCCCTTCCTCGGTGTGGTCGTGGCACCCGTGCAGCGCGCTCTCGGGGCTGTGGCGTCCTGCGACGCCCGCGCGCCCTGGCCGGCGCGAGAACACTGACGAATGTGTGCCCGGGAGCGCCCCTCGCCTGGCGCACAACTTGCGGGAGTCGAGCGGGTGCAGAGGAAGTAGCGGAGGCGACGGGTGCACGACTGGTGGACGCTGATCTCGCGCTTGCTGCTGGCCCTCATGGCGGGCGGCGCCATCGGCCTCAACCGCGGCATGGCGGGCAAGCCTGCCGGCACGCGCACGCACATGCTCATCTCGCTGGGGGCCGCGCTTTACGTGATGTCGGCCGGGCATCAGCACCCAGGCAGCGACGCCGAGAGCCGGGCTATCCAGGGTGTGGCCGCGGGCGTGGGCTTCCTCGGAGCTGGCGAGATCGTCCACCGCACCAAGCAGGGCAAGCCGGTGCCCCACAACCTCACCTCGGCGGCGGCCATCTGGGTCGCGGCGAGCGCGGGCGTGGCAGCGGGCGTGGGCCTCTGGGAGCTCCTCGTGACCGCCACGGCGCTCACACTGTTCGCGCTGATCGTGATCAAGAAAATCGAGGGCCGCTTCGAATCCTCCACGGACTCGGCCCCACAGGACGATTGAACGCCTTCCGGGCGGAAACGCGCGCAACAAGCTGGGCAGCCTCGGACCCATCCAGGTACGATTTCGGGCCATGAAGAGCTGGCGTCTAGGCGTGTTGGCGACGTGCGTGGTCCTGGGTTGTAGCGGCGGCGAAGACGACGACGTGGGCGGCGACGACGGCGGCTCGCGTGGGTCGCAGATCGACTCGGGCCGGGACGACCCAGGTGGCGACGGCGATGGAGACCCTTCCGGCCGAGACGCAGGCAACCGCGACGGCGGCCGCGACACGGGCTCGCAGGACGGCGGTCCACAGGGTGGCCTCGACGCAGGCGGGATGGATGGCGGTGACACGCAACCAGGCAACGACGGCGGCAACCAGAGCGCGCTCGCGAACATCAGCGCGTTCAGCGGGCCCAACTCGGCGTGCGCCGGCAACATCAGCTTGAACTACAGCTTCACGGGCAGCGCGGGCACCATCACGCCGGGCGACATCCAGCTCAACCCTGGCAGCGGACAAACCTCCGTGCTGCTCTCGGCCAACACCGAGTACACGCTCGAGGTCAGCGGCTCGGGCGGTCCCAAGACTGCCAAGGTCTCCGTGAGTGCGCTGCCGAGCCCCAACGCCACGCTCACCGCGCCGGCGACGGCCCAGCACGCCGGCACCCTCAGCGTCAGCGTTCCCACGCAAGCAGGCGTCACCTACGCGTGGTCGGTGGCCTCGGGCGACGCGAACATCCAGGGCAGCACCAGTGCTGCACAGGCGAGTGTCGTGCTCGGCGCTACGGGCAACAGCATCTCGCTCAAGGTCGATGTCACCAGCGGCAGCAACAGCTGCACGGCCACCACCACCAAGAGCATCCCCATCCCTTGCGCAGCGCCCACCCTGGTGAGCACGGATCGCGCGCAAGCCGCGGGCACGCCCCAATACATCCCGGGCAACGAGGGGACGCGCCCCTTCGCGGTCAACGCGAGCGGCACGCTGTGGGCCACCTACTTGGTCTCGAACCCCAACGGCTCGGCCACCTACAACCTCAACTTCACGCGTCGCATCGGCGGCGCCTGGCAAGTGCCCGCGAGCTCACCGACTGCGCTCAACACCGCGAGCAGCAAGGTGTTCGACGTCAAGGTCGCCACCAACGACGCTGGCGACGCCACGTTCGCCTGGGTCGAGACCTCCGACAACAGCACGTACAGCGTGCGCGCCCGCGGCTACAAGGTGAGCAGCAACACCTGGACCGCCATTCAAACCCTCGGCACCACCTGGGACAACGGCGGGCCGGTGTTCGTGCAGATGGATCAGGCCGACACCACCGGCAAAGCCATGATCGCCTGGATCGGCGGGCCCAACAAGCAGTGGACCCCGCACCTGCGCACCTTCACGCTCTCGACGGCCACGCTCGGCACCGACGTGCCGCTGCGCACCAACGCGAACAACGGTCTGCCCGACTACCTGGTGGACCTGGACTTCGACACGCGGGGTGCACTGACGGGCTTCATCAGCTGGGCCGAGCAGGTCGCAGACAGTGCGGACGAACCCACGTTGTTCGCGCTGCACCTTACGAACGGCGTGCCCGATACCGTCGGCGGCGGCGCCCTCGACATAAAGACCATCGTCGACCCGCTCAAGCAAACGGATCTCTTCCCGGAGACCATCGAGCAGAAGTCCGACATGCTGGCGGTCTCCGAGAACGGCAACGCCATCATCGTGTGGCGCTCCTACGACGGCACCAAGTGGCACTTGAACGCTCGCCGCTATCTCTCGGGCAGCTGGGGCAGCACGGAGGACATCCGGACCAGCGCCAACGCGATCCACGACGTCTCACCTGCCATCGACAACGCGGGCAACGCCATCGTGGCCACCTGGGAGAACGGCGTGCAGTTCGGCTTCACCTACGCAGCTGCAGGTGCGGCTTGGGCGCCGCTCGCACAGCTGACCACTGCGACCAACGGCACCCCCTCCATGCGCGTCGCCCTGGACTCCGCCTCGGGCAAGGGCGTGGTGGTCTACCGCGACGAGAAGGTGTCCTTCTACGCGCCCCTGCGCGGCGCCTTCTGGGATCCCGACAGCAAGACCCTGGGACCGAGCTTCGGCATCGACAGCCCCGTCGAGAGCGCCCCGGAGCGCGCCCAGATCTACCTGGACGCGAGCGGCAAACTCAACGTGATGTTCAACCAGCTGCCAAAGACCATCCCGAACGGCGCCAACTCCAGTAACAGCTCGCTGGAGTTCACCACCGTGTGTGAGTGATCGGGAAGGCGGGGTTCAGGCCGCGAGGGGCTGATTGTCAACGCGGAGGCGCTCACGCGGAGGCGCTCACGCACACCGTCGCCGTTCAAGTCACAGTCGTCGTCTATGTCCACGATCACGTTTGCAGAGGACGATTCTATCCGTTGACCTGGGCTTGGTCGGCGACGTGGACTTTGACCTGAACGGCGACGGCGTGCGTGAGCGGATGCTTTGTTCTGCCCGGTCTACTTCAGCGCCTTCTTCCAGGCCGCCTCGTCGAAGCCCACCAGCACCTCGTCACCCGCGAGCACCAGAGGCCGCTTGATGAGCTTGCCGTCGGCGGCCAGGGCCGCGAGTGCGTCTCCCTCGCTCAGCGTGGGCAGGCGGTCCTTGAAGCCGCCGTCTCGATAGGACTCGCCGGAGGTGTTGAAGAACGCCTTGATGGGCAGCCCGGAGCTCTTGAAAGCCTTCTTGAGCACGGCGCCGCTCGGAGGCGAGTCGACGATGTGCACCGACTCGTAGACGATGCCCTGGGCATCGAGCCACTTGAGCGCCTTACGGCAGGTGCTGCATTTGGGGTACTGGTAGACCGTGAGCTTCTTCGCCATGGGGCGATGTTAGCTACTCCGCCGGCACTTCGTTCACAGGAACCAGCTGCTCCTTGGCGCGCTCGCGGACGCTCTCGAGCGTCACGCTGTCAGCGAGCAAGCTGGCCACGGTCTGACCGGCCACGAAGTCGGCCACCTCCTCGGCGGCGTAGCGCAGCGAGGTGGGGTCCTCGTGGGGAGCAGCGGGGCGGTTCTTGGCGCGCGCGATGCGCGGGTACCAGTTCTGCACGCTCTCGTTCTGCGCGATGATCGTGAGCGCGCACAGGTTGGCGTCCACCTTGCGGAAGCAACCGCGGGCCACGCCCTCTTCGATCAGCTTCTCGAGGGTGCGGGTGAGCTCGCGGCGCTCTTTCCAGTAGATGTCGAAGGCCACCTTGTCGCGGCGCGCCACACGGTGCACCTCGGTGATCTCGAGCGGGAACACGCACACGTTGCGCACGTCGAAGCGCACGAGCCGATAGAGCTGTACGTCCGGCGATTCCCCCTCCGCCTTGAGCTGCTTGGCGAAGGCGATGGGCATCCGGTTCACCTGCTCGAGCAGCTCCGCGACGATCGATTCCTTGCGGCGGAACCAGTAGTACAGCGACGACTGCGCGAGCCCGGAACCTTCCGCGATCTCCAGCATGGAAACTTCGGAAATACCGCGCTCTCCGAACAGCGAGGCAGCAGCTTTGAGGATCTGCTCTTTGGGATCGACACCGCTCTCGGCGGTCTCTCGTTTACGGGGGCGCCCGACTCGGCGCTTCTCTTGGGGCATGGAAGCGGAGCTCATGGATTCTCACAAGCTAGCGGGTTGAAGGGATCTCGCTGTATACAGCACGGCATGCCTGAACCCTTGAAGACGGCGTCCGAGCTCGAAAGGTTCCGGGCTCAGCTCACCGCCGGTCAGAAAAATTTCCCGCGTGCGAACCTGTCCAATGCGGACCTGCGGGACCTCGATTTGAGCGGGCTTTCTCTGCCATGGGCAGTACTTACGAAGGCCGACTTGTTCCAAGCCAACCTCTTCGAGAGCGACCTCTCCCATGCCGAGTTGGGAGAGGCGAACCTGGTCCGTGCGGACCTGAGCCACGCGAAGCTCGATGGGGCCCGGCTGCCGAAAGCCCATTTGAGCTGGGCCCGCCTGCTGGGGGCTTCGCTCGTGGAGACCAACCTGCTGGGGGCGGATTTGTCCCACGCGGACCTACGTCGGGCCGTGCTCGAGGCCAACCTCGAGGGGGCCAACCTGAGAGGCGCCACCCTGGTGGGAGCGGATCTGAGTCGGGCGTTTTTGTGGGGTGCCAACCTGGCCGACGCGAACCTCTGCGAAGCCAAGCTCGCCGGGGCCAAGCTTCGGCGAGCCAACTTACAAAACGCGGACTTACGCGGGGCGGACCTGACGGACGCGGACCTCAGCGAAGCGAATCTGCGAGGTGCCCGGCTCGATTCCAGCTCGGCCATCGGGCGCCCTCGAGGCTAAGCGTCGAGGCTAGCTCTAAACGGATCGGAAAAAATCGACGGACCCTCCGATTCTGAATCGTTTCGAAACAGTCTTGAAAATAAGCGCCGCTAGGTTCTGCTCGAAGGTAGGCGTGCATTCACGCTTCCCGGACGCGAAAGGGACCTTGCATGCTTCGTTTTCTCCGCGCTGGCGGACTCGGCTTGTGCCTGGCACTGACGGCTAGTTTGGTTGGTTGCAGCAAACCGAAAGAGAGCCCCGCGCCGGCACCCGAAGCCAAGCCCGTAACCTCCACCGAATCCCCCAAGCCCGCCGAGGCGGCCCCCCTGCGCATCGCCTACAGCGATTGGCCTGGCTGGGTGGCCTGGGAGATCGGCATCCAAAAAAAGTGGTTCGAGGAAGAGGGCGTCAAGGTCGACTTCAAGTGGTTCGAGTACGTGCCCTCCATGGAGGCTTTCTCCGCGGGTAAGGTCGACGCGGTGACGATGACCAACGGCGATGCGCTGGTCACCGGCTCGAGCGGCGCACCCAGCGTGGCCATCCTGCTCAACGACTACAGCAACGGCAACGACATGGTCGTGGCACGTCCCGGCATCTCCGATGTGAAGGCGCTCAAGGGCAAGAAGGTCGGCGTGGAGGTGGGCTTCGTGAGCCACCTGCTGCTGATCAACGCGCTCAAGAGCGTGAACCTCACCGACAAGGATGTGACCATCGTCAACGTGCCCACCGACCAGACGCCGCAGCTGCTCAAGAGCGGTGAGGTGGACGCCGTGGTGGCGTGGCAGCCCAACAGCGGTCAGGCCCTGAGCGAGGTGGCGGGCTCCAAGCCCATTTTCACCAGCGCGAACGTGCCCGGGGTCATCTACGACGTGCTCGCGGTGAACCCCAAGAGCCTGAGCGAGCGCCGCGATGACTGGAAGAAGGTCACCAAGGTCTGGTTCCGCATCGCGGACTTCCTCAAGAAGACCGAGAACCTCGATGAGGCCGCCAAGATCATGTCCGCGCGCGTGGGCATGGAGCCCGCCAAGTACAAAGAGCTCATGAAGGGCACCTTCTTCCTCGACCTGGCGGGCAACCAAAAGGCCTTCGCGCCGGGCGAGAGCCTCGCGAGCGTGCACTTCTCGGACAAGGTCGTGGACGAGTTCCAGGTGAAGAACGACGTCTACAAGAAACCTGTCGATTACACGAGCTATCTAGACTCGTCGTTCGTGACCGAACTGGCCGCGGGCCTCGCGGCAGCCAAGTAAGACTCGGGCCCCCTACGAACGCAGAGAACACACCATGGCGCTCCCCCTGCTGAGACTCCGAGAGCCCCTCGCGCACTGGCCCAAGTTGTGCGCCACGGTGTTGGCCTTTGTGCTTCCCTTGCTGGCGTGGGCGGCCATCAGCTACCTGCCCTTCCTGTGGCATCCGCTGGTGCTCGTGACCGACGCGGGCGACACCAGCGTGCCCGGCAAGTACGACTTCGTGGCGGCCGAGCAGCGGGTAGACATCGAGGTGTACGAGGCGCGCAACGCGGAGCTGGCTGCGGCCGGCAAGAGGCTCGCGCAGGGCGAGCGGGTGAACCCCATCTACTTGCCCGCGCCCCACGAGGTCGCGCGAGCATTCTACACCGCGTTCACCACGGAGCCGGAACGGCGCGGTGACTACTGGCTGCACGAGAGCCTGTGGCACAGCTGTCAGATCATCTTTTGGGGCTTCTTCTACGCCGCCTTGCTGGGTCTTCCGCTCGGGGTGCTGTGCGGCACCTTCCCGCTGCTCTCGCAGCTGTTCGAGCCCTTCGTGGACTTCGTGCGCTACATGCCGGCGCCCGTTTTCGGCGCGCTCGCGGTGGCTATTTTCGGGCTCGCGGACGCCCCCAAGATCACCATTATCTTCATCGGCACGTTCTTCCAGATGGTGCTCGTGGTGGCCAACACCACGCGCCAGGTGGACGCTGCGCTGCTCCACGCGGGCCAGACCCTGGGCGCGAGCTCGCGTCAGCTGCTCACGCACATCGTGCTGCCGAGCGCCCTACCCAACCTGTATCGCGACATGCGCATCCTGGTCGGCTGGGCCTGGACGTACCTGGTGGTGGCGGAGCTCATCGGTGAGAAGTCCGGTATCAGCGCGTTCATCTACCAGCAGCAGCGCTATCGCAACTTCCCGAACGTGTACGCCAGCATCGTGATCATCGGCGCCATCGGCCTGTTCTTCGATCAGATCCTGGCCGTACTCGGGCGCTACCTGTTCCCCTGGGAGAGTGGGCGTCAAAGCCTCGGCAAGTCGCTCAAGCAGCTGTTCGCGCGCAAAGGCTCGGCGATCCCGAGCGTGAAGACCGCAGCCCTCGAGGTGAGCAAATGAGCATCGGCAACTTCGAACTCCCGAGCTACCTCGAGCAAAGCGACGACGTGCGCGCGTACTTCAAGGAGCTCAAGAGCCGCCCGGTGGTGCTCGAGATCGACAAGGTCGGCAAGTACTTCGACAGCCCCAAGGGGCGCGTCACCGCCATCTCCGAGATCTCTTTCTCCGTGCATCGCAAGGAGTTCGTCAGCGTCATCGGACCGTCGGGCTGCGGCAAGTCCACTTTGATCCGCATCCTGGCTGGCCTCTCGCAAACCACGTCTGGCGAAGTACGGCTCGACGGCAAGCGCGTAGAAGGCCCGGGCGCGGACCGCGGCATGGTGTTCCAGGGCTACACGCTATTTCCCTGGCTCAGTGTGCTCGACAACGTGATGTTCGGCCCGCGCCTGCGCGGACACAAGGGCAAGGCAGCCGAAGAGAAGGCCATGTGCTGGCTCGACGTGGTGGGCCTCACGCGCTTCGCCGAGCACTACCCCGAGCAACTCTCGGGCGGCATGAAGCAGCGTGTGGCGATCGCGCGCGCGCTGGCCAACGAGCCGCGCATCCTGTTGATGGACGAGCCCTTCGGAGCGCTCGACGCCCAGACTCGCAGCGGCATGCAGGCCCATCTCACGCGCATCTGGGACAAGGAAGACCTGACGGTGCTCTTCATCACCCACGACCTCGACGAGGCCGTGTACCTGTCCGATCGCATCGTGGTGCTGGCGGCCAATCCCGGTCGCGTGGCCGAGGTGATCGAGGTGCCGGTGCCGCGCCCGCGCGATCGCGAGCAGCTACTCTCTGGGCCCTTCTTGGCCACCAAGAAGCGCCTCGAAACTCTGATCTACGGCAATCAGTCGAGTGAGGATCACGAAGCCGCCTGAGCTTTGACGGCTCGGGTCGGGAACCCTTTTGCTGCGCGTGCAGTCTTTTGCGCGCAGGGACCTTTTTTTACCGAGTTTTCGATAGGACATTGAAATGGACCAGTCCGAAGCCTCGAATCAGCCACTTTTACGGGAAACTTTGCGCGGCGGAGAAATGTGGTCGCGCGTGGTGCGACGCGGCCAGTGGCTGCGGCTCACCGACCTCGAAGGCGGCGCCACGCCGGCGGCCCTCTTCTACAACGCGCAGCAGCCCCTCGAACGCTACAACGCGCCCGACACGCTGAAGGCCCAGCACACCGCGCGCCTCACGCGCGGCAACGTGTTGTTCTCCGACATGGGCCGCATCTTGATGTCGGTGGTGGAGGACAGCGCGGGCTGGCACGACACCGTGACGGGCCACATGGATCACGCGGCCTCCGAGCAGAAGTTCGGCGTCGGCACCTACCAGGCGCTACGCAACGACTTCTACCACGACACGCGCAGCAACTTCCTGGTCGAGCTCGGCAAGCACGGGCTCGGCAAGCGCGACCTCGCGCCCAACGTGAACTTCTTCGCGAAGATCGTCGCCGATGAAGACGGCCGACTGAGCTGGCAAACGCCGGCGCGCGCGGGTCAGTCCGTGACCCTGCGCGCCGAGATGGACGTGCTGGTGGTGCTGTCCAACACGCCGCACCGACTCGACCCGAGCACGCGCTACGCGCCCAAGCCGCTCGAGCTCAGCATCGGTGTCGCCGCTCCGGTGGCCGCAGACGACGTGTGTCGAACCCACTGTGAGCAGAACGCGCGCGGCTTCGTGCTGACCGAGACCTACCACCTCTGAAGGGGCGCCCATGACCGACCTAGACAAGCTCGTCGAAAGCAAGCTCGCGCTCCACCAGGCCAGTTACCGGCACGTGGTGGACTCCGGCCTCGGCTACAGCAAGCGCATCGCCCGCGGGGAAATCCTGCGCATCGTGGACCTCGAGGGCAATCAGGCGGTGGACACCTTGTTCTACAACGCCGACGACCCCAGCGAGCGCTACAGCTCCGCGGACACCATCATGGCGCAGGGTGCGCTCTACCTCACCACGGGCTCGCAGCTCGTGTCCAGCGAGGGGCGCGTGATGTTGACCATCGTGGCCGACACCTGCGGACGCCACGACACGCTGGGCGGAGCCTGCGCAGCCGAGAGCAATCAAGTTCGTTACGCCATCGACAAGCGCTACATGCACAGCTGCCGCGACAGCTTCTTGCTCGAGCTCGCGGAGCACCACCCGCACATGACCAAGCGGGACATCGCGGCCAACATCAACTTCTTCATGAACGTGCCGGTGACACCCGACGGCGGCCTGCGCTTCGCCGACGGCGTGTCCGGACCGGGTCGCTACGTGGAGCTGCGTGCCGAGATGGACGTGCTGCTCCTGATCTCCAACTGCCCCCAGCTCAATAACCCATGCAACGCCTACAACCCGACACCCATCGAAGTGGTGGTCTTCCCGAGGGGCGCGGACTGACATGAGTGCTCCAGTGTTCGACAAGGTCTTGATCGCGAACCGCGGCGAAATTGCCTGCCGCGTGGTGCGGGCCGCGCGGGCTCTCTCGCTGCGCTCGGTGGCGCTCTATTCGGAGGCCGACTCGCAGTCGCTGCACGTGAGCATGGCCGACGAGTGCGTGGCCATCGGACCGGCGGCGGCAGCCCAGAGCTACCTCAACGTCGACCGCGTGATCGCCGCGGCGCACGCCACCGGCGCCAAGGCCATCCACCCGGGCTACGGCTTCTTGAGCGAGAACGTGAGCTTCGCGGAGCGCTGCGAGGCCGAGGGACTGATCTTCGTGGGACCGCGTCCGGAGCACATCCGGGCCTTCGGCTTGAAGCACGAGGCGCGCAGGTTGGCGGCCGAGAGCGGAGTGCCACTGCTGCCTGGCACCGGGCTGCTCACGGATCTCGAGTCCGCCTTGCAACAGGCCGAGGTGATCGGCTACCCGGTCATGCTCAAGAGCACGGCCGGCGGCGGCGGCATCGGCATGGCCGTGTGTCAGGACGCGGACGATCTGCGCGGGCGCTACGCCTCGGTGCAACGCCTGGCCCAGGGCAACTTCAGCCACGCTGGCGTGTTCCTCGAGAAGTTCGTGGCGCGCGCGCGGCATGTGGAAGTACAGGTATTCGGCGACGGCGAGGGTCGGGTCATGTGCCTGTCCGAGCGCGATTGCAGCAGCCAGCGCCGCAACCAGAAGGTCCTGGAAGAGGCGCCAGCGCCTCGACTCGACGACGCGCAACGCGCGGCCTTGCGCGAGGCGGCCCTCAAACTGTGCACGTCGGTGTCCTATCGCTCGGCTGGCACCGTGGAGTTCGTGTTGGACGCCGACAGCGGCGCCTTCTACTTCCTGGAGGTCAACACCCGCCTGCAGGTCGAGCACTGCGTGACCGAGGAGATCTTCGGCATCGACCTGTTGGGCTACATGCTGCGGCTCGCACTGGGCGACCGCAGCATGTTCGACGCCGAGCCGAGCGCGCTCAAGGGGCACTCGATCCAGGCGCGTCTCTACGCGGAGGACCCCGCACGCAATTTCCAGCCGTGCTCGGGCTTGCTCACCGAGGTGACGTTCTCCGAAAGGGCACGCATCGAGACCTGGGTCGAGACCGGCGTGGAGGTCAGCCCGCACTACGATCCCTTGATCGCCAAGATCATCGTGTGGGGCGAGACCCGCGAAGCCGCGGTGGCGGCCATGGCCGAGGCGCTGCACGACACGCGCGTGCAGGGCATCGAGACCAACCTGCCCTACCTACGCCAGATCGTGGCCAGCCCGGACTTTGCCGACGCGCGCATGATCACGCGCAGCCTGGCGGAGATGAAGGCCGTGGCCGATGGCATCGAAGTGCTCGAGGCCGGCACGCAGACCACGGTGCAGGACTATCCGGGTCGGCTCGGCTACTGGGATGTGGGCATCCCGCCCTCGGGTCCCATGGACGCCCTCTCGCTGCGCCTCGGCAATCGCGCCGTGGGCAACCCGAGCGGCACCCCCGCACTCGAGATCACGGTCTCTGGCCCGAGCCTCGCGTTCCGTGAGGACGCCTTGATCGCGCTCACCGGCGCCGCGTTCGATGCGCAGCTCGATGGAGTCCCGGTGCCTTGCTACGAGCCGTTGGAGGTGAAGGCCGGCCAGGTCCTGCGCATGGGCAGCGCAGGCGCCGTGGGCACGCGCGCATACCTGTGCGTGCGCGGCGGCTTCGACGTGCCCTCCTACCTGGGCAGCAGCAGCACCTTCACGCTGGGCGGCTTCGGCGGCCACGGCGGGCGCGCGCTGCGCGTGGGGGATGTGTTGCGGGTCGCCCATCACGGCGACCTTGCGTTCGAGGAACCCCAGCGCATTCCCGAAGCCCTGCGCCCGAGTATCACGGGCAGCTGGGAAATCGGCGTGATGTACGGGCCCCACGGTGCGCCCGACTTCTTCACCGACGAAGACATCGCCACCTTGTTCTCGTCCGAGTACACGGTGCACCACAACTCCGCGCGCACCGGCGTACGCCTGATTGGACCCAAGCCCGACTGGGCCCGTGCGGACGGCGGCGAAGCCGGCCTCCACCCCTCCAATATCCACGACAACGCCTACGCCATCGGCAGCCTCGACTTCACGGGCGACATGCCGATCATCCTGGGCCCCGACGGTCCCAGTCTCGGTGGTTTCGTGTGCCCGGCCTGCGTGGTGGAGAGCGAGCTGTGGAAGCTCGGTCAGCTGCGCCCCGGCGACCGCGTGCGCTTCGTGATTTTGTCGTACGCCGACGCACGCACCCAGAAAGAGAGCCAGGAACACGGCATCGCGACCCTGGAAGGAGCCACCCACGAAATCGGTGCGCCCACGCTCACGGCGCGCGCGCCCGACGGCGCGGTGATCTCGGAGAACACCGGCGGTGGCCTCGACGTGCGCTATCGCCAGGCGGGCGATCGCTACCTGCTCGTCGAGTACGGCCCCATGGTGCTCGACCTCAACTTGCGCTTCCGCGTACACGCGCTGATGGAACGCCTGCGCGCCGCGGCTGTTCCCGGCGTGCAGGAGCTCACGCCAGGCATCCGCTCGTTGCAGATCCACTACGCGAGCGATCGCCTCAGCCAGCGCGCCCTGGTGGACATTCTGGAGCGCATCGAGGCCGACCTGGGCGCCGTGGATGCGCTCGAGGTGCCCACGCGCATCCTGCGCTTGCCGCTGTCCTGGGACGACCCGGCCACCCAGCTCGCCATCGAGAAGTACACCAAGACGGTGCGCCCCGACGCGCCCTGGGCTCCGAGCAACATCGAGTTCATCCGGCGCATCAACGGCCTGAGCAGCCTCGACGAGGTGCGCCGCACCGTGTTCGACGCGAGCTACCTCGTGATGGGCCTGGGCGACGTCTATCTCGGCGCGCCGGTGGCCACGCCGCTCGACCCGCGTCATCGCTTGGTGACCACCAAGTACAACCCGGCACGCACCTGGACGCCCGAGAACGCGGTCGGCATCGGCGGCGCGTACATGTGCATCTACGGCATGGAGGGCCCCGGCGGCTACCAGTTCGTAGGGCGCACGCTTCAAGTCTACAACCGCTTCCGGGCCACGCGCGACTTCCAGCGCGACAAGCCGTGGCTGCTGCGTTTCTTCGATCAGATCCGCTTCTACCCGGTGTCGGCGGAGGAGCTGCTCGACATTCGGCGCGCGTTCCCGGCCGGACGCTTCGAGCCCGAGATCAGCGAGGAGACCTTCCGCATCGCGGACTACAACCGATTCTTGAGCGATCAAGCCGTACAGATCGCCGCATTTCGAGCGCAGCAAAAGGCCGCGTTCGAAGGGGAGCGTCAGCGTTGGATCGAATCAGGACAAGCCAATTTCTCGGCCGCCGCGGCTGAAACCGCCGAGGCCAGCGAAGCAGATATCCCAGCGGGCAGTAAGCCGGTGACCGCACACGTCCCTGGCAGCGTTTGGAAGGTACTCGTCAAGGACGGCACGCGCGTGCAAGCAGGGCAGCCGCTCGTCGTTCTCGAGTCCATGAAAATGGAGATCACGGTGACAGCGCCCAGCACGGGCGAAATCACCAGCGTGCTGTGTGCCGAAGGCCAGAGCATCGCGGCAGGTCAGTTCTTGATCGCTATTTCGAGCTGACGTTTCCGACAAGTTCCGAACCGACATCTCGAGTGCATCCGCACTCGAACGAAGGGCGACTTACAGCCTTTTTCTGCCCCCGAACTCACGTCCTCGCTCAAGAAAGGAAAGTCCATCATGCAGTCCCGTTGGCCCTCGGATTCCCCTGGTTTGTTCCGCCGTCTGCTCGTGCCAGCCCTGGCAGCGTCGCTCGTCTTGCCGACGACGATCGCCAGCGCGCAGGAACCAGCCCCTGCTCCGACGGCCGAGCCTGCACCCGCCCCCGCTCCCGTGGAGGCAGCGCCCGCCGCACCTGCACCGGAGCCTGTCGCCGCGCCCGAACCCGTGAGCGTGTCGGCGACGACGACCTTCGAAGGTCCCTCGCCGGTGCCGGTACACGGCTCGCCCACCGTCGAAGGAGAGCAGCCCGCCGAGTACAAGACCCCCGAGATCGTGGAGGAGCCCGCAGACACTGGCTCCATCACCATCGGCGGCTGGATCGAGGCGTACTACGCGCACAACTTCAACAACCCGCAGAACCACACCACGGCCAACCGCTGGGTCGACGAGAAGACCGACTCCTTCACGCTGCAAACCTTCGCGCTCGACATCAGCGCGCAGAAGGGCCCCTTCAGCGCAATGGTGACCCTGATGTTCGGTCCCACGGCCGATCGCTGGTACTTCGAGGGCTCGCAAATCCCGTCGCAAGCGCTGCCCCAGGTGCTCGACGCGAACGGCTACAGCAACGAGACCTTCAAGAACGTGATGACCGCGTACGGCGGCTACAAGGCACCCGTCGGTAAGGGCCTCTTGATCGAGGCGGGCCTCTTGCCCACGCAGGTCGGCTACGAGACCACGCCGGTGAAGAACAACTTCAACTTCTCGCGCTCGAACCTGTTCAACTTCTTGCCGTTCTTCCACCTCGGCGCGCGCGCCACCTATCCGCTCACCGACAACCTGACCGTCACGGCCGGCGTGTTCAATGGGTGGAATCAGCTCATCGATCGCAACATCAAGAAGAGCGTCTCGCTGCAGACCTCCTACTCGAACGACGACTGGCTGTTCAACCTGCTGTACTTCGGCGGCGCAGAGCGCAGCACTCGCCCTGGCAACTGGTGGAGCGACAAGGATCTCGAGGACGGCAGCAAGAGCGGCATGCCCTGGCGCAACATGTTCGACGCGGTGGCGCAGTACACGGGCATCCCCAACCTGATTCTCGCGGCCGAGCTCAACGGCGGCTGGGAAGCGCAGAAGCAAGCCACCCAGAAGTGGGTCGGTGCGGGCTTGTGGGCACAGCTGAAGCTGACGGACTGGCTGTTCGTTGCTGGTCGCGGTGACGGAATCGCCGAGGGAGGCACGGGCAACTGGGCCAACGGTCGCTTCATCACCATCGGCGACGGTCACATCGTGTCGGGTACGGGCACCCTGGAGCTGCGCCCGCTGGGCGACGGCTTCTCGTTCCGCGTCGAGTACCGCCACGACAGCACCAACAAGGACAACGAGCTCGTCGGCTTCTACAAGGGCAGGAACAACACGTTCGTGAACTCGCAGAACACGGTTAACGTCGGTGTGACCGGCTGGTTCTAGCTCCACAGCGGCCGGCTGCTCGAGACGGGCCGGATGGGGCTGCCCTATCCCACTCGTCGCGCTGATACGGTGCACCTCGGTCGTCCTTCATGGGGTGCTTGGGGGGCGGTTGGCCGCATGCGCGCCGGGGAACGGCGCGCGGGCTGTACTTGGGGCGGTGGGAATCTGGGGAGCGTTGTACGTCTGTTCTTCGATTGGGGCGGGGGCGCTCCAATGCGCGGCCAGGGCAACCCCATCCGGCCCGCCTCGAGCAGCCGACCGCGCTCTCGTGTTCTCTCTGGCTCACGTGAGCATGGTGGTGCTCTGCCCGAGTGGCTTGGCGTGCTCTTCTCGGGTTAGTTGCTAAGGCGTGCTCCGACGCATCGGCCCCTTTTCGTTTTGAGCGCGTGCTTCGTATTCAGCCGGTGCGTGAGAGTGGTGCGCTCGTGCCGAGGACTTCGTGCAGGAAGGTGAGCTTGTCGCGCCAGCAGCGGCGCGCGGGCTCGCGAAACACGAGCGCATGAAAGGCGTGTAGTTCGCCGGGGTAGTAGCGCAGTGCGTACTCGACCCCGAGCCGCGTCAGCGCAGGCCCAAGGCGCCGCGTATCGTCGAGCAACGGATCGCGGGTGCCCACGAAGGCGAAGCACGCGGGCAATGGCCTGAGCGGTGGCGTTCCTTGCTCGAGGATCAGCAGGGGATCGGCGAGCTCTGCGTCGCTCTGACGCCCTACGTAGCCGCGGCATACGTTGAGCACCGCGCCGCGCAGCCAGCGCGGCATCTCGCGCCTTCGCCACAGGCGCTCGGGATCGGACACCTGCAGAATCCCGCAGCCGAGCACCATGGCACGCGGCACCACACCGGTGGCGAAGACGCGGCGTGCGAAAGGCTCGGGCCGCGCGTAGCACGTGGTGACGGCGAGGGCGGCGGAGAGGTTGGCGCCTGCGGATTCGCCGGCCACCACCACCCGCGAGAGGTCGGCGCCGTACTTCGCGGCATGCTCCACCATCCACACGTAGGCGTCGCAGGCGTCTTCCAGCGCGGCGGGATAGCGATGGGTTGGGGCCAAACGGTAGCTCATGTTAAACACCACGTAGCCGGCGCGCGCGAAGATCAGCGCCATGATCCAGTGGGTTTCCTTGGACAACATGTGGAAGCCGCCGCCGTGGATGTAGAGCACCACGGGCCGCGGGCCTTGCAGGTCGCGGCGGCGGTAGATGTCGAGCCGCTGATCCAGGTGGCCTGTCGACGTGTAGGCCACGTCTCGGATCACTTCGATGCCGTGCGCTTCTGGATCCGATCTCGGATGAAGTCGGCCCACGCGTGAGAGGCCCTCGAAGAAGCCCTCGGCCAGGCCACCCATGAGTTGGGCACGCAGCGCGCGAACGGATGGAATTCTCATACTCACTCCGGCAGGGGAATGAACTCGACCGAGTCCCCGGGCACGAGCGCGAAGCGCCGCTCCTTCCAGTCTGCCTTGGCCTGCTCGATGCGCTCGGGACGACTCGAGACGAAGTTCCAGAACAGGTGACGTTCGCCATCGAGCGGGGCGCCCCCCACGATCACGAAGCGCGCCCCCTTCGCGCTCTCCACCTTGGCCTCGGTATCCGCGCGATAGACCCACATCTCGCCCTCCGCCACCGGCTCTCCCTGCGTGAGCACCTGTCCCTCGACCACGTAGATGGCGCGCTCCTCACACGCGGGCAGCGTGAGGCTGGCGGAGGGCTCCAGCTCGACGGCCACGTAGAGCGTCTCCATCGGTAGCTGTACCGGCGAGCTCAAGCCGTAGGCGCTCCCGAGGATCACGCTGATCTTGGCTCCCTGCTGGGAGCGGCTGGGGATCGAGTCCGCCGCGTAGTGGCGGAAGCTCGGTGCGTCTTCTTCGCGGGCGCTGGGCAGCCCCAACCAGAGCTGGATGCCGTGCAGCGCTTGGCCCTCCGCTTTGACCTCGGACGTGGTGCGCTCCGAATGCACGATGCCGCTGCCTGCGATCATGAGGTTCACGGCGCCAGGACGAATAGCCTGCTCGTAACCCAGGCTGTCGCGGTGCAGGATCTCGCCCTCGAACAAGTAGGTCACCGTGGCCAAGTTGATGTGGGGATGGGGACGCACGTCGATGGCGTGACCAGGTTCGAAGCGCGTCGGCCCCATGTGATCGAGGAACACGAAGGGTCCCACGCGCCGGTGTCGCGGCGAGGGCAGGATGCGGCGCACCGTGAAGCCGCCGAGATCGCGCGCACGGGCCTGGATGAAGGCCAGCGGCCCGCTCGATTCATTGTTCGCCATCCTGCGATCGTGGGCGGTTGGCGCGGCCGAGTCGAGCTGGATTTGACTGCATCGCGGCCCGCGCTCCGGGGCGCGCCGCCGTCTGCTCCGCTCGGGGGAAGCGGTGAACAGACGGCGGCGCCCGTTCCATGGGGGCCGGCGCTCGCAGACGCACGCGGGTCATGTCGCTCGCGCCGAAGTGAAAGCACTGCAAGTTCCCTGCCCGTCCGGCCGCACGTGCCCGCGCGCACGGAGGCCGAACGTGCGAAAGCGTCGAACTCCCGAGATTCATCGGAAGAACGGCGGTGCGGGTGCCCTTACGGGACGCGTTCGCACGGAGCGCTCACTGCTGAACGCGCTACGCCGCGCCTCACCTCATCGCGTCTGCCTCAGCGCGGAAGGCGAGGATCAGATGCCGAACAGCGGGTCGTTCGACTTGCTGTCGACGTTGCCCACGCTGCGCGGCTTCTCGCCGCCACCCTTGCGACGCACTCCACCCTGGGCGCGTGCGACCTTGGTGCGCTTCATGAACTTGCCGCGCTTGGCCTGCTTGGCCTTGCCCTTACCCTTGGCCACCGGCTGCGCGTCGTCTTCCTCGGCCGCGCCGTTGCTCTTGAGGCCCGCCGCCAACATGGCCGACACGCTGCCGGGAGCCGGAGCGTTCGCCGCCGTGGTGGGGACCTGCGCCAGCTTGGCGCGCTCGGCTGCCGCCGCCGCCGCTGCGCGCGCTTCCTCTGCCGCGCGAGCTTCTTCGGCTGCGATCTCGAGCTGGCGTGCCTTGAGGGCAGCCTCCACGCGAGCCTCCTCGGCCTTCTGCGCGTTGATGGCGCGCATCCCGAACACGCCGGCCAAGCCCACCACGGCCGCCAGGGCCACCGGCTTGATCCAGCCCCCGGAGGAGCGGCGCGGCTTGGTGAACACGACGTCGTCGTCGGCGTAGGACTTGGGTGCGGGAGCGAGTGAAGGGCTCAGCTCGACCGAGGCCGCCTGCATGGGAGCACCAAACGGGTCCTGGACGTGGGCCTGGTGCTGCGCATAGGCCTGCTGCTGCGCATAGGCCTGCTGCTGCGCATAGGCCTGCTGCTCGTACGCCGCCTGCTGCTGCGCGTAAGCCTGCTGCTCGTACGCCGCCTGCTGCTGCGCGTAAGCCTGCTGCTCGTACGCCGCCTGCTGCTGCGCGTAAGCCTGCTGCTGTTCGTACTCGGCCTGCGCCTGTGCGTAGGCGGCAGCCTGCTGCTCGTATTCGGCCTGCTGCTGCGCGTACGCCTGCTGCTGCTCGTATTCGGCCTGCTGCTGTGCGTACGCCTGCTGCTGCGCGTAGTACGCCTGCTGCTCGGCATAGGCCGCCGCTTCAGCCTGCTGCTGATGGTAGGCCGCCCATTGCGCCTCGTACGCCGCCTGCTGCTCGGCTCGGGCGCGCGCGTCTTCTTCCTGCTGCCGCTCGTAGGCGGCCCACTGCGCTTCGTACTCGGCTTGCTGCTGGTCCTGGGCGTGGTGGTCGGCCGCTCCGTGCTCACTGTGCGCCTCGTAGCCCTGGGAAGCCTGGTCCCAGTCGCGCTGCTCGGCCTGCGCCCGCAAGAGCGCCCAGTCCGGCTCGGCCTCGAAGTCGTCGCCGTCGTCGACGTAGCCCGCCTGCTGTCCCCTGCTTGCACCCACGGTAAGCCTCCATCCTTGCTCGCTCGCGGGGAACCCCGCGGGCTTCGACCTGACGGGAGGTCCGGCGCTCGGCGCCGGCTCCCACAAGAGGCGCCACGATAACAAGAGGTGCGCCCGGGGTTTCATACGGAGATCGCGGGCTAACCCACCGATGCACCAGAAATCCGGTTCGGGATCGGAAAATTCCGGTGGAGTGGTCCAACAGTGGCTCGCCAAAGGGCCCAACTCATTGAGCTCAAAAAGTAATCTCGTGAGGGAGAAAACCACTGGGTCGGCTTTCTCGGTCGGTTCGGACGACGTAGCCTTGCCTTCTCGGGGCCGCTGCTTTTCGCGGCCTCGACCCTTCGACCCATGCCGAAACCCGCCAGCAGCTCCTTCCTCGACCAACTCGCCCGCGAATTCCCTGCCGATTTCTTCTCGCGTGAGCAGGACGATCTCGACACCTACGGGCGGGACTGGACACGCGTATACGCCCCCGCTCCGAGCGCCATCGCACTGCCCCGCACCACCGAGGAGGTCGCCCGGCTCGTGCGCCTCTGCAACGAGGCCCAGGTGGCGGTGGTGCCCTCTGGAGGACGCACCGGGTTGGCCGGAGGCGCGGTGGCCAAGGACGGGGAAATCGTGCTCTCGCTGGCGCGCATGCGCCGCATGGATCCGGTCGATCTCCTCGGCGCCACGGTGCGCGTACAGGCCGGCGCCGTCACCGAGGCAGTGCACCAGCACTGCGCGGAGCACGGGCTCACGTGGCCGGTGGACTTCGCTTCCAAGGGCTCGAGCCAGGTCGGCGGCAACATCGCTACCAACGCCGGCGGCGTAAAGGTCATCCGCTACGGGTTGACCCGCCAGTGGGTGCTCGGACTCCAGGTGGTCACGCCCAGTGGCGAGATCCTGGAGCTCAACGGGGCGCTCGAAAAGAACAACACCGGCACCGACCTCCGTCAGCTGTTCATCGGCTCGGAAGGCACGCTCGGCATCGTCACCGAAGCCACGCTCAAGCTGACGCGCTTGCCCGAGAAGCAGTCGGTGCTCCTGTTTGCGGTAGACGACGTGCCCGCCGTGCTGCGGCTTTTCCGCGACACGCGCAAGGCCCCCTTCACGTTAGCCGCCTACGAGTTCTTCACCGATCGCTGCCTCGCGCGCGTCACGCGTCACCGCAAGGTGCGCACTCCCTTCGAGCAGGCCCACCGTTGTTACGTGCTGGTGGAGCTCGAAGACGCCGACGCTGACAAGCTAGAAGCCTGGGTCTCCTCCCTGTTCGAGCGCGGACTCATCCTGGACGGCACGTTGGCCCAAAACTCCTCGCAGGCGGCCGAGCTCTGGAGCCTGCGCGAAGGCATCAGCGAGAGCCTCAGCGCCACCGGACTCCCTCACAAGAACGACATCTCTCTGCCCGTGGCCGCGCTCGAGGCATTCACGGCGGAGCTCGAGGCCATCTTCGCAGCCAACTATCCGGACTGGGAGATTTGCCTATTCGGGCACATCGGAGACGGCAACCTGCACGTCAACGTGATGAAGCCCGAGGCGCTCGAGAAAGCAGCCTTCCTCAAGCAAACCTCGGCCGCAGACCACCACATGTTCGACCTGGTGAAGAAGCACCACGGCAGCATCTCGGCGGAGCACGGCATCGGCCTGCTCAAGAAGCCCTACCTGAACTACTCGCGGACCCCGGAAGAGCTCGCCGTACTCAAGGCCGTCAAGCGCGCGCTCGACCCCAACGGCATCCTCAACCCCGGCAAGATCCTCGACGCTTGAGCGGCCCCGCTCCCGGTCTCGTCGGCGAGCTCGCTGGCCAGTTGCTACGGAGCGTTCGCTTCGCTCGGAAGCCCGGGCGCCGAGTGCAAGCCGATATACTCGGCCAGCTCGTGCTCGATGCGCGCGACGAGTTGCTCGGCGATCTTGTTGGGGACCACGGGCTCCACCCATCCGATGCCGATGTTGAGCGCACCTCGAAAGCTGGTCACCGAAGCCCCCAGCGTGGACGCCACGGAGCCTGCGGCCACGAAGTGCAGATCCATCAGCTCGAGCGCGCCGTACTCCGACGCCACGCCGAGCTGCTCGAGTGCACCGAGGTTGCTTTGGCTGAAGGTGTTGATCAACACCTTGTTCTCCGCGAACACGCGGAACTTGGGTAGGTCCCCCGTGGTCCCTTCGCTGCGCTTGGTGAGCATCGGTCCAAGGATGGGCCCCGAGATCAGCGGCGTCCCGCGCGCCTTGCTGGCGCGTATTTCGGCGGTGATCTCCCGCGCCAGGTCGCCCAACGGCTGCCCTGGGTCGACGAGATGGTTGGTCTCGAGCGACGACACATAGTAACCGACCGCCTCACCGATCGCAGGCAGCTTCGGATAGCAGGCGCGCACGTAACGCCGCAGGTCGACCGGATGCATGATGCGCTCTTGAACGGGACCCGGCCCGAGCTGCGCAGCGACGGCTTTCGCCATGGCGGCGCTGACCACGCCATGCACGGTGGCCCCGTCTTGGCGAGCGCGCTGCTGCAGCATGAGGCTTTCCTCGCGCGGGATCTGCAGGCGAGCCAGGCGAAAGAAGCGAGGGCCCTCGGGGTCCTTGCGCAGCCGCTGCGGCTTGGGTGTCCGCCTGGCGCGCGCCAGTACGCGGAAGGTGCGCAGCTTCCAGAGCAGCGAGCCATGTCCCTGGGGATAGAAGTTCGACTGCGCCGGCGCAGGCACCGGTTCGAGGGAGAGCCCGGGATGGGCCGCGAGCCGTAGCAGGTCGCGCATCGCAAAGATGCCCGAGCTGCCGTCGCTCACCAGGTGATGGAACAGGAGCAGCAAGGTGGAGTCGCGTTCGCCGTGGCGCAGCCAGGTAAGCTCTGCGCGAGGACCGGAGTCGTTCCAGACACGATGGGCGAGCGCTTGCTCTGCGAGCTTTCGCCAGGCCTCCTCGGGCCCATCGAGCGTGGTGAGCGGAATGGGGTGCGCCTCGCCCAGCACGAACGCAGTGCCCGACGCGCTGCGCTCCACACGCGCGCGCAACAGCGGATGACGCAGCTCGAGGCGGCGCAACGCGCTGTGCAGGTGCTCCGCGCTCAACACACCATGCACGCGAGCGATGACGATGAAGTTGAGACTGGAGCCGCGGTCGAACACGTCGACCGTGCGCTCCACGGGAGCAAGCAAGCGCCGTTCAGACATACTCAAACCTTACTCCTCCCGATCCTCCACGCTTGTTGCTTCACCCTTCCATTCTTTCCAGGACGTCCTCCTCAACGTTCTCCTGTCCTGGCGTTCTCCTTTGGTCTGGGCCGGTGCTTCGGTGAGGCAGGTTTGTGGGGCGCGGGCTTTGTCGCGTCGTCGGTGGCAGTGTGACTTCGGAGTGGCAAAGGTTTCGATGCCGGCCCGTCTGTTGGAGACGCTCGTTCGACAAAGCGCGGGCAGCGCGGGCCCCACAAACCTGCCTCACCTGCGCTCGACCTCAAGCGAAGGTGGCGGGGGGCCTGGGCGCCGCAAAGCAGGCGCTTGGGTCGCACTGGCGTCCTCACAGGCGGACCGGCCGTCGACGCGCGCTCAACTCTTGTCCCACCGCCTCCATCGACCGACGAATGCCGCCGCTTTGCGACGCCCAGGCCCCCCGCCACCGTAGTGACGGCCAAGACCAGAGCGAACACTGGGGCAAGAGAACGTTGAGTAGAGGGGACGTTGTGAGGGGGGACCGCTTAGAAGAGGATGCGAGTCCGGATGTTGGTACTGAGCGCAGCAATGTCCTCGCGAACCTCGTTCGAGACGTCCTGATCGAGGTCCATGATGAGGTAGCCGATGTCCGCGTCGGTCGCGAGCAACTGACTGTGGATGTTGGCGTTGCGCTCGGAGACGATGCGGTTCACGTCGCGCAGCACGCCGGGCACGTTGCGGTGCACGTTCAAGATGCGATGGGTGCCGCTGGCCTGGGCCATCTCCGCCTGCGGAAAGTTCACCGACGCCGTGGTGGCGCCCGCGTTGACGAACTTGAGCAGCGACAGGGCCACCTCGCGTCCGATGGCCGCCTGCGCCTCGGCGGTGGAGCCGCCGATGTGGGGGGTCAACAGCACGTTGGACAAGCCCTGAAGCGGGCTCTGGAAGGTGTCACCGTTGGATTCGGGCTCCTCGGGGTACACGTCGACGGCCGCACCCAACAGGTGTCCACCCTTGAGCGCTTCCACGAGCGCCGGGATCTGCACCACCGTGCCGCGGCTCAGATTCAACAGGTACGAGCCCTGCTTCATCTGTGCCAGCTCCGTGGGCCCAATCATCTCGTGGGTGTCGCGCGTGGCGGGCACGTGCAGCGTCACGAAGTCAGACTCCGCGAGACACTCCTGCAGGCTCGAGACCGCGCGATTGTTGCCCATGGGTAGCTTGGTCATGCGGTCGTAGAAGACCACGCGCATGCCCATCGCCTCGGCGAGCACGCCGACCTGACGACCGATATGACCGTAACCCACGATGCCGAGCGTCTTGTTGCGCACCTCGAACGAGTTCGTGGCCACCTTGCGCCACTTGCCCTGGTGCACCTCGCGCGAACGGTCCCCGAGCTGGCGCGCCAGGAAGATGACCTCCGCGATGACCATCTCGGCCACGCTGCGGGTGTTGCTGAAGGGCGCGTTGAACACGGGCACGCCCCGCGTGTTGGCGAACGCCAGGTCCACCTGGTTGGTGCCGATGCAGAAACAGCCCACGGACAACAGACGCTTGGCCTCCGCCAACACCTTGGCCGTGACCTGGGTCTTGCTGCGGATGCCGAGGATGTGAACGTCGGCGGTGCGACGGATCAACTCGTCTTCGGGCAACGCCGTGCTGAGGCGTTCGACCTGGAAACCGTCGGCCGCGAACATCTCGTGGGCACTCTCGTGGATGTTCTCCAACAAGAGGACCTTGATCTTCTGCTTCGGGAAGGACGTGGCGGCTGGCTTGGTATCGGACATGGAAAACTCCGGGCACGGCTCTTACGCCAAGGGAGCCACACGTTCAAGAGCCGGAGCTCGCACAAACCCGCGCAGCCAAAAGCACAACTCCGGGTCGGGCGAGGTCGGCCGGGGCCCAGACCGGCGCTTGAACCGGCGGCCCTTTCTTGCCAGGGTGGCGCCCTATTCGTCGATGTCCGCCCCCTCGCGTTACCCAGCATCACCCGCCCGGCCCTCACGTTGGGCAGCCGCCCTCTTCCTGAGGCTAGTCCTCGCAGACAGCGCTGCCTGCGGCGGTGAGCAGGCGGAGGCAGGCGGGCCTGGCCCCGTCGATGCTGGTACGAGGGACGCCGGGCCGGACGCCAGCGCCAGCCAAGCGTTGCTCATCGATCACAAGAGCTGGCAGCGCTACGACCGCAGCGAGGACCCCCTGGCCTCCGAGCAACCGGTCGAGATCGACTGCGGCATCGCCGGCTTCTACGTGGAGCGCGGCGAGTTCGAGGTCGACACCACGCGCTGCAACTACCTGCTGGTCTTCCACCCTTCGCTGCGCGGCGTGCGGGCCGGCCAGCGCGTGCAGCTCGAGCTGCGGCACTTCGACCTGGAAGCGGCCGAGCCTGCAGAAGCCCACGTCGCGATCCTGTTCCGCGATCAGCTGCAGTGGGAGATCAAGATCCCCATCCCTCAGGCCGCCGAGACCATCGACACCGAGTTCACGGCGACGACCGATCTCGCGCCCGGCGACCCGATCCGCCTGCACCTGCACAACCACGGACAGAACATGTACACGTTCGCCTGGCTGCGTGCCGTGGACTGAGCCGCGGGCTTTTCCGGCCCCTCAGAGCACCACGATGTTTTCGATGCAGGAGAGATCGATGGTGGTCTCGATGCGGAAGTTGCTCTCGTCCGTGTGGCGCTCGGCCTGGAAGATGTCCATCGAGTAGCTCTCGCCCACCACGATCCCGAGCTGGTCGGCCAGCGTATCGAGGTCGATGGTCTGCATGAGCGCGCTGTGTACGCCGCCCAGATCCACGGCCAGGTGATCATTGATGAACACCCAGAGGTCGTCGTCCCCGCGGAAGGTGAACTGCTCGCCGCCCTGATAGGTGAACTTGGTGTGGGCCTCGGTGGTGAACAGGAAGTTGTGCTTGGGATCTTCCACCGGGATGTTGAGCACCGGAATCAGCTTGACCGGCCCGTTACCGAAGCCCTTGCCGTCGATGGGAAAGAAGTTGCTGTTGTCGTAGACGAAGACGCCCTTGCTCTCCTCGGTGAACTCAATCTTGACGGGCACCCGCAGGTTCACGCCCTCCACGTCGCGGTACCACTGGTCGAACTCGGTCTTACCGGTGGTCACGGCGGTGGGGCCGCTGGGGGCGTAGACGGGCTTCTTGTCCTTCCCGAGCCGCTCCTGGACGAGGCCCGGCATTTGGCCGCCGTAGCTCTCGAAGTCGGGGTGCTTCTCGGTGAAGTCGCGGACGACTATCTCGAGGCCCATGTCGCACTCGCCGTCGTCGGGCGTTTGACCGCTGGGTGGGACCTTGGTTTCGTCGCCATCCCCATCGCCGTCGCCGTCTCCGTCGCCATCCCCATCCCCATCGCCCTCGGAGATACCCGAGTCTTTAACACTATTTACGGAACCGCCAGCGACCGTGGTGGCGGCCTCGTCAGGGGCGCACCCGAGGCCCAGCAACGTGATTCCAAGTGCCATCCGACGCCAACGACCCATGTGCACCCTCGCGCTCGGTCCGAAGGGCGCGGCGTGCGCCCGGAGCGAGCGGCGGTCTTGCCATGCTTGAAAACTTCAATTCAAGTGTTCACTGACGTCACGGTACATTCACTTGCACTTTGGCCAGCCGCCCATGTGGGGCAGATCACCAGACTGAAGAGAGCCAACAAAACTGGAAAAATCCCGGATAGTGAGGGATATCTCAAAAAAGATCGCTCCCCGGTCGCTCTGTTCGCCGGAAGGAAACAAAGAGCTGTTAGAAGGGTCAGAAGCAGCCCAGTTGCCAACGAAGGAGACGACATGACCACCCTAGGCAACCTCAACAACTCCGACTGGACCGTCACCTGGCATGAGGCCTTTCAGGCCGAACGCGGTCGTCAGTGGATGTACGACGGCACGGCGAAGGAAGTTGCCGAGGCCATGGGCTGGAAGATCCTGGAAGCGCACGGCACCGAAGACATGGTGCTGGCCGAGCGAGAAAAGGGCCGCTGGATTGCCATCGGCGCTCTTCCGCACGGCTACGGCTACGGGTTCTGGTCGGTAGACATTCAGGCCTCCTGAGTCTTCGAACGGAGCTTCCGGCTCTCCAGCGCCGACGCGCTCGTGGACGACCTAGGTCGCACGCGGTGCTCGGCGCGAGTGTCTTAAAGGGGGGACGGCTTCGCTTCTTCGCGTTTCGCTCCTGCGGCCGCCGCGGGAACTCGGGGAATCGAATGAGCCAAAGCGTTGACTTGTTTTGCCATCGCTAAAGCGGCTCGTAAGCCGCCAGTGAAGTCACTTAGCGACCTTGCAAATCTACAATCAATCCGGGCTTTTCCGTACCGTCCGAACAGAGGATGGGAGCGGCGCTGGAAAGCGCTGAGATCGCGTTTTTTCCCGACGAACTCGCGCTTTTTTCTGCGACAAGGTGTCGCAGGGAGCCGCGCGTGGGGCGCGTCCCCGACTCGCCAGACAGTCCTCGCACTGCGGCAGAGCGTGGGGTTCTGACAGCGGACCGTGTGCCGTGGGGACCGCCGTCCGAGTGACTCGGGGAAGCGCGCGACGAGCGCGAGCAAGATGTGGAGGTTCGACATGCTTGAGGATCACAGCGCACGCGGGAGTGCCGCATCCCGACTGGCCCAAGGCACCTTGATGGTGCTGGCCCTCGCGAGCGGGTTCGGCTGTGGCAACGAGGCGGCCCCGCTCGGCGGCGAGAGCAACGCCGTGGGTGACAGCGACAAGTGGTGCGACGCGCTCGAGGTGCTGCGCGAAGAGTGCCAGGAGTGCCACAGCAAAGGCGTGGTCTCCACGGCCCCGATGCCCCTCGATACCTACCAGGACTTGATCGCGAGCGCCGCAACCGACAGCTCCAAGAAGGTCTACGAGCTCGTCAGCAAGCGCATCCACGACAAGAAGAGCCCGATGCCGGAGCCCCCGCGCAAGCTCAGCGACGATCAGCTGGACGCACTGGACGCCTGGATCGCGGCGGGTGCGCTCCCCGGCAGCGATCCCACGTGCAAGAAGCACGGGAGCTCCTCGGGCGACGGCGACGGCGATGGAGACTCCACGGCGGGCGACGGGGACTCCACCACCGGCGACGGGGACTCCACCGGCGACGGGGACTCCACCGGCGACGGGGACTCCACCACGGGCGACGGAGACTCCACGGCGGGCGACGGGGACTCCACGTCCAGCAACGACGGCTGGCCCACCAACTGCGACGAGACGCACAAGATCCTGGCCAACGACGGCGGCAAGCCCCATGCGGTGGCCAAGGGCACCCAGACGCATCCACAATTCTACTTCGACGCTCCGTGGGGCGATCAGGAAGTGCAGGCCATCGCGTTCCGGCCCATCACGGACAACGCCAAGGTATTGCACCACTGGATCCTCTACGAAAACAGCGGCGGTAGCGCCCTCGGCGGCAACTTCCTCTCCGGTTGGTCTCCCGGCAAGGACGGCGTACGCACGTTCCCGGCCGACATCGGTGTGTACATGCCGAGCGGCAAGCAGGTGCTGCGACTCGACACGCACTATTACAACCAGGCCAAGGACAGCAAGGACGAGACCGACAGCAGCGGCGTCGAGATCTGCGTCGTGCACAAGGAGCACTTCCGCAAGAACACCGCGAGCACCTTCGCGTTCGGCACGACCTTCTTCACGGTCCCCAACGGAGCCCCGAAGGTCAAGACCACATGCAACGTGACCACCACGGGCGGCTCGGCCTACCTGATCAGTAGCAGCCCGCACATGCACACGCTGGGCGTCTGGGCCAAGTTCTCTCGCACGCGCTCGGGAGCCGAGATGATGCTGCAGGACACGGCGTTCAGCTTCGAGTTCCAGGAGGGCAAGTCGCTCGACCGCGTGGAGCTCAAGACGGGCGACAAGATGCTCACGGAGTGCGACTACGAGAACATGGGCGGCACGGTCATGTTCGGTCCCGACACCGAAGACGAGATGTGCTTCAACTTCGCCATGTACTATCCGAAGGGCGCCCTCAAGTGCCCGATGACCGCGGGCATGGTCTCGAACTGAGGAAGTTTGCAGCGGCCCGCACTCGCGACGGCAGCCCGAGCTCAGGGATTCGTGGGTGAGCCGACGACACGCTTCGCCGCGCGCCTCTTGCGCTTGCGTGCGTCCACGCTGCGCTTGGTGGTCGGGGCGTCGTCTTGCTGCTCCACGGCGGATTCGGAGGGCGGTAGCGGCGCCACCATCGGCGCGATCACCGGGGCTTCCGGCACGGGCACCTGCGGCGCGCCGATCACGAGCGCAGGCGTAGGCTGAGCCGCATTGGCGAGCCCGGGCCGAGCCTCGCGTAGCCATGAGAAAGCCAGCACCAACAGGGCAAAGCAGGAGGCCAGCGCCCACATCCATGGGCGCGGAATGCTGCGCACGAAGCGCGGCGCCACGCGGCGCAGGGCCGCCAGCTGCTCCCGGATGGGACTCGAGATGGGCGCCAGCATGACCTCCGTCTTGGCCGGGGCGGCACGGAGTCGCCGACTACCCTGCACGCACTTGGCGTGAGCGGGGACCGCCTGGAGCGCACTTGCCAGGGCGTCGCGCATCTCCTGCGCCGTCTGATAGCGCCGCTCGCGCTCGGGCTCGAGTGCGCGGGCGACCGTCTGCGAGAGAGCGTGTCCCAGCTCCGGCCGTAGATCGACGAGACCGGGCGCGCTGCGCGAGGCCACCTGCTGGGCAAGCTCCACGAGCGTATCCGCAGCGTAAGGCAGGTGCCCGCTGAGCCACTGATACAGCAACACACCGACGCTATAGAGATCGGCGCGCGCGTCGAGATCGCGGCTGCCGGTCAGCTGTTCGGGGGCCATGTAGATGGGGGTCCCGAGCGTGACGCCCACCTTGGTGAGCTGCTTCAGGCGCGGACGCTTTGCGCCAGGTGCCAGCGGGGGCGACGAAGCGCGCGCGGGTGCCGTGGGTTCGGCCACCTTGGAGATGCCGAAGTCGAGCAGCTTGGGGAAGCGCCCGTCGTTGTCGCGCACCACGAAGACGTTCTCGGGCTTGAGGTCGCGATGGACCAGGCCCGACTTGTGCACGGCATCGAGTCCGCTCAGGCACTGCATCACGAACTGAATCGCCTCGCGCACCGGCCAGGGGTCGTCACGCTGGATGGACTTGGCCAGCTCTTCCCCGTCGAGCAGCTCCTGCACCATGTAGTACAGGCCCTCGTCGGTGACGCCGAAGTCGAACACGTCGACCACGAAGCGATGCTTCACGCGGGCGGCGCTCTTGGCTTCGCGCACGAAGCGCGCGGAGGCGACCTCGCTGTCCTCCTGCGAAGGCGTCAGGAATTTGATCGCGACGTGACGATCGAGGGCCTCGTGCACCGCGGCCCACACGGAGCCCATGGCGCCTTCCCCGATCTGCTTACGCAGCCGATACTTTCCCGCGACGATCAGACCGACTTCCAAAAGCGTCTCCCCCAGGTGCAGAGCGACCTGAGCGCGAACACCGAAATGGTATACGGGTTGGCTACGGCCTAAAAGAATCGTTTGTTGGCCAGCCAAGATGGGCTCGCGAGGTCACCCCACGCGTCGAACGGGCCATTCCCTTCGTACGCTGGAGCACTTGGATTCGTGGGCAACGCGCAGTCCTTGTGCACGCTCTGCACACATCCCTCACACGCCACAACGCAGGCTTTTTCCGTGCTCTGGACCGCTTCGCAGTGCCCGCGCGAGCTTCACTTACGTTACGCTGAGATCACATGCAGCAGCCGTCGCGCACGCCCAAGCTCGGCCCGACCGTGGGAGACCTCGCTTTCCAACTCGGTTATGCCGCGGCCTACCGCCTGATGCGCACCTACTGGCGCCTGCGGCGGCCCACCACCCACGGCGCGCTGGTCGCCATCTGGTGTCGCGGGGAGGTGCTGCTCGTGAAGCAGTCGTACCTGCCGTACTACAGCGCTCCCGGGGGCTACCTCAAGAGCGGAGAGATCGCGCGCGACGCGGCGCGGCGGGAGTTGAGGGAGGAGCTGTCCCTCGAGATCGATCCGAACAAGCTCTCGCTCGCACTCGAGCTCACCCATCAATGGGAAGGCAAGCACGACCACGTGGCCATCTTCTCGATGGAGCTCCCCGAACGTCCGAACATCACACTGGACTACCGCGAGGTGGTGGAAGCGTTCTGGTTTCGTCCCGAGCAGGTGCAGGCGCTCGACGTGTTCCCGCCGCTGAAGCGAGCTATCGCCCAACACGCATGATGGCGCGCGCGTTCTGCTGCAGGCCGCTGAGCAGCTCCTGCGCACGCGCGAAGCCGATCTCCGAGGCCAAGCGGACTAGCTCCTTGGGCAAATGAGCCCCGGCGCGCGACGCTGCCGCCAGATCTTTCGCGCTCAAGGTGATGTGGGGCCGCCGGGTCGACGCGGGCGCAGCGCTCGCGAGCATTTTGGTCCTGGCGGGCGCAGCTCCGCGCGCACGGGCGGGCCGGGTGGGGGCGGGCTCGCGCACGATGCGCTTGGTGATCACCTTGGGGGTGCGCGTGGCCCCGGTCGCGCCCTTGGCGCGGTGACTGAACGAACCAATCTGCTCGGCGACCGAGGGCGCCGGCGCCACGGCGGCCGCCATGGGCAACGAAAGTTGGGCCCCTTCCACGCGCGCCGCTTCGATGCGTGGGGTCACCACGCGTGGGACCACCACGCGCGGCTTGGGCTTGCGCGGCTTCTTGCGGGCCTCTTCGAGCGCCTTCTTCCAGCCTGGGATCGGCTCGGCGAGATCCAGCAACCAGGCGTCGAGCCGATCGAGCTCGCCGATGCGCACGACGTCTTCCGGCCAACCATGTCCCTCCTCGGGCACCTGGTAGAGCGTGATGCACGACGGATGCGGCACGAAACGCACGAGCTGAGCGTCCCAAGCGCAGGAGTAGCCGACGACGATGCCCAACCAGGGCTGTCTCCGCTGCTCGTCGGTGCAGAAATGGGCCAGCGACGGGAACGAAACCACGCGCCGCCGACCCAGATGATCGGTAAGCGCCTCTCGCTGCTCGGCCTCGCGCATGATGAGCGCCACCGGTGCCTCGATTCGCGCCGGCAACGCAACGATTCGGCGGCGCGCACCCGCCGCCAGTTCGGTGCTCTGCTCCAAAGACATCTGACTCAAAACATAGTGGAGGTTTTCGCTTCGGCCAACCAGTGATCTACACGATTCGTGCGCTTTCTAGCGTTGAGCCGGAAGCAGTTTCGAATCGGTGGAAACGCCGCGGTCAGGCGACGCTCCGGAGACTGCGTGTCTGGCGCGCTCCACGCTCTCCAGAATCCCGCGGGCATGTACCAAAAACAGCTCGCCCGAGCGCGAGAGACGCACGCCGCGCGCGGTGCGCTCGAACAGCGTGACACCGAGCTCGTCCTCGAGGTTCCGGATCTGGCGGCTCAAGGGCGGTTGCGCGATGTGGAGCCGCTGGGCCGCGCGACTGACGTTGCCCTCCTCGGCCACGGCCACGAAGTAGCGTACTTGGGAGAAACTCACGGCACCAAGCCTAACTGATTTGAGGGGGGACGATAGATCACCAAAGTATGGGTGCGGCGCGCCTGGCGACAACACACTCCATGGGATGAGCATCGAACTTTATGGCCCTCGAGAGCGAGAAAAATTGCGACGCGCGGGCCGTGTGGCAGCAGAAACCTTGGCCCACGTCGCGAGCCAGCTAAAGCCCGGACTCAGTACGGCCCATATCGACCAGCTGGTGCGCGAGGACACGGCGCGCCGCGGCGGCATCCCGAGCCAGCTCGGCTACCAAGGTTTTCCACACGCCGTGTGCACGAGCCGCAACCACGTGGTGTGCCACGGCATGCCATCACCCACGGAGCTCCTGCAGGAGGGTGACATCCTCAACGTGGATGTCACGACCGAGCTCGACGGCTTCCACGGCGATACTTCGGCCACGTTCGTGATCGGCGCAGCGAACGCGGAGGCCATGCACGTGGTGGACGTCGCGCGGAGTTGTCTGCAGGCAGGCATCGCGTGCGTGACACCGGGAGCCCGCCTGGGAGACATCGGGGCCGCCATCGACGAGCTCGCGCGCAAGCAGGGCTGCTCCGTGGTCCGCGACTACGGCGGGCACGGCATTGGTCGCAAAATGCACCAGGCCCCGCACGTGTCGCACGTGGGCCAGCGCGGAGCGGGCCTGAGGCTGCGGCCAGGCATGGCGTTCACGATCGAGCCGATGGTGAACCTGGGCGGAGCCGCGGTGCGCGTGCTTCGCGATGGCTGGACCGTGGTCAGTGCGGACGGCTGCCTGTCGGCGCAATTCGAGCACACGGTGCTGGTCACCGAGCGAGGCTGCGAGGTCCTCACGGATTTGACCGCCCCCCCGGTCACGAATCACACACGCTAGCCGAATCATCCAAAGACTCGAGCCAGTTCGTTCAAGTTGGCGACGAGAGTGCATGGGATAAGCGGCCCATGCTTACCTCTTTCCTTGATCCCGACGTTGCAACGCGCAGCTCATGCTGGCGACTCCTTTTCGCGTTGATCACCCTCACCCCGGCAGGCTGTGACACAGCGTCCGTGCCGCCAGCGCTCGAGTTTCCTGCTCCAGGCGACCACGCTGGCGATGGCGACGGGGATGCGGACGATCTCGACGCGGACACACCGCGAGAAGAGCCCGGACCCAATGGGCACGAGGCAACGCACGACGCCGGAGCCCGCGACCCGAACGATGCGGGGGACGCGGCAGCGGACGGGCAAGATGCGCAAGTCGAGCCCAGCGCGTGTCACCAGGAGTGGACCGACAAGGGCAAGGACTCCCTGTGCGCGAGCTGCGCCTGTGGGCGCTGCGCCAAGGACCCCGCGTCGTGCATGGCCGACAACCCGCGATGCGACGTGGCTTGCGGCGCCGCCAGCCAGCCCTGCGGGTTCAACGACCTCTCGTGCCAGCAACGCTATTGCAGCGCGGACCCTGCGCTCGAGGCCAAGCGCGCCGCTTCCGCCAAGCAGTTCGCCACGCCCGTAATCGAGAAGGTCAGCGTCGGAGGGCAGGAGGTGTGGCACGCCGGACAGGGCGCATTCGAGCTCGAACCGGGGGCCAAGGTCACGCTCGAGGGCAAGGGTTTCGGCGCAGGCCCGGAGGTGGACTTCGCCAAGCTCCTGGTGGGTAACGTACGGGTGCTCGAGACCGATCTCACGATGTACGAGCAGCAACTCGACATCACCAAGCAAGTGCACTCCGAGACGCCGACGGTGCGCAGCCGCTGGCCCAAGGACGTGGCGAGCTGGAGCGACACCAAGATCGAGTTCAACGTGCCGGGCCATGCGACCCGCGGCCCCATCCTCGTGCAGGTGCAAAAGCGAGTGGGCGCCAACCCGTCCTATGTGTACCCGGGCGAGCCGCACGCGGTGCTCGACACGCAGACCATGCGCATCACCGATCCGACCTTCAAGCATCGCTGCGACGTGGTCAGCCAGCTCTCCGATGCCAAGGCCTCGAACGAGATCCCGGTGACGATGGTGAACCCCGGGCTCGCCGGGTTGGTGAAGAAGGGGCGCGAGATTTTCTGGTCCTACGACTACAACATCGGGCTCACCCACAACCTGCGTGGTCTCGACTGGAAGGCCATTCTGAACAAGCAGGTCACCGATCCCATCACCAAGCTCACCGCCGATCCGTTGACGCTGTTCGGTGCCTACACCAGCAAGGCTGGCGAGGTGCCCTCCGAGGCGCTCGATACGGTGCACTTCGATCCCTACCCGCAGAAGAACCCCATCCCCGGCTGGCTCCTGCTCTCGGCCCAGAAGACCGCGGGCAACACGCGCGACACCGGGTACGTGGGCTATCGCTACGCTGAAGCCACCAACCCCTACCTGGGCGACGGCGAGTGGATCGGTTTCAACTGCGCCTCCTGCCACGGCTACCGCGTGAGCTTCGAGTCAGCCCCGGGTGTGACCACCACCAAGGTGATCCCGGGCCTGCCGAATCCGCGCTGGAGCATGAAATGGGCGGTGCTGGGGCAGTTCAAGGGGGTGACGGGCGAAGAGGCGGGGCCGCTGTGGGATCCGGAGCCCAAGCAGGTGGACAAGACGGCCTTGATCTACGCGATGCCCCATGGACACGGGGAACACGACCTGGTGCGCTTTCACGGTGAAGGCAGCCTGACTGACAATGACTACGGCTTCGCCCCCATCGCGATCCCGAACGTCACCCATTACCTGCCCATCAGACGCTCGCTCTCGCACACGGAGGCCTACGTGGGCTTCGAGGGCTCGTATATCCACGCGGAAGAGCCGGATGGTGCGCTCGGCTCGATGGATGCCGATTCGCTCAAGGCGCTCACCGCGTACATGGGGCAACTCGACGGCAACGACGACGCGCTGCGCCGCGTGGGACTCTACCGCACGCTCGAGCAGCAAGGTTTGAGCGCGCTGGTCAACGGGGATGGCGAAGGTGCGTTCGTGCAAAAGGGACCGGGCGCCTATGCGGAGCTGACGAGTCACCTGGAGAGTGGACGCGCGAGCTTCGAGCAGAGCTGCGCCAGCTGCCACCAGGATCACGTCGGCCAGTACACGAGCGAGCGGATGATCCCATTGCACGAGGTGGGGCGCTTCTTCGAGCCCACCGTCTATCACCGCGAGATGCAGTCCATCCGCGTGAGCTTCCTGCGCGATCTGTACTGGGTGCAGCACCGCGGGTTGCTCTCGGACGGTCACGTCCGCAACCTGACCGACCTGGTGGATCCGGAGCGCTGCACCGAGGGGAGCCAACTCTACCAGCGCTACTACACGATCCACGCGCCGAACTCGCTGCCCGCGGCTGGACCGGATTTCCCGACGCCCATCGCCCACGAAAACCCGCGCGGTGAGGTGTTCCGCGTGCTGCGCAGCACCGACGGAAGCGAGAGCGGAAAAGCCCGCAACACGTTCGTGGAGCGCTTCCGCTACTTCAGCCAGCTGGCCTCGGATCCGGGCCACTATTACTGGGACTACCAAAAGATGCGCAAGGAGTATGGTCCGTGGGAGCTCGGCTCAGCGGAGCCCATCGGCATGCCGGCGGCACCGCACCCCTGGTGCGTCAAAAGCAAGGAGGAGATCGCCGACCTGGTGCTCTACCTGTCGTCGCTGTGAGCTAGCGCAACGTTAGAGTTCGAGTTCGCCTCGTGCGAGCTCGACCACGTCGCCCGCCACCGAGACCCGTCCGTCGGAAGCCACGCCGAGCAACAGGGTGGACGGGCGACCCGTGTACTCGCCTTGTGCGATCTCGAGGGAGAGCGGCAGCGCGCGCTGCGTGGCGATCATGAAGCCACCGAGGTTCGCCGTGGCCGAGCCGGTCGCGGGGTCCTCGAACAAGCTTTCACCCACACAGAAGAAGAAGCGCGCGAAGGCGCGACCCGGGGTCGTCTCGACGAAGAGATACACCTTGATGGGCTTGGCGGCCGGAAACAGCGGGCGCAGCGCTTCCAGCTGCGGCTTCACGTTGCGCACGGCAGCCTCACTTGCCAGGGAGACCACGAGTTGCTCGTTGCCAGCGTCGACCCACAGCGCTCGCGCGACGTCGACCTGGGTCAGCCCCAGCGCGCTCGCCAGATGCTCGAGGGACGGCTCGAATGCGCGGATGCGCGGGGTGTTGGCATCGAGCGAGCAGCGGGCGCACCCGCCGTCAGGCCTCTGCTGGATGCACACCGGAATTACGCCGGCTTCCATCTCGAGCGTGAGGTCATCGGAGGCGGCGAGCCCAAGCGAGCGCGCCACGAACGCCGAGCCCAGCGTGGGATGGCCGGCGAAGGGCATCTCGAAGCCGGGAGTGAAGATGCGAATGCGCGCATTGGCGCGCTCCGAGGGCAAGAGGAAGGTGGTCTCGGACAGGTTGAACTGGCGAGCCAGGGCCTGCATCGTGCGGCTGTCGAGGGCGCGACCGTCTTCGAATACGCAGAGAGGGTTGCCGCTGAGGCGATCGGTGCCCTGCGTGAAGACGTTGACGATGTGAAAGCGAAGCCGGGTCATGCGCGCGCGCTCCAGGGCTGATGCGGACAAAAGCTAGGACAGTCGCGAAGCCACGGCACGCCGGCTGCACTGTGTTTCACCCTGGGTTCCCGGGGAGGTCTGCTTTGCGTGCTCTAGTCGTACCTGCACTCTGCGCTTCGTTCCTGCTCACCCTGTCCGCCTGTGGCGACGATACCAGAGAGCTCCCCGTGCCGTTGGGCGCGCCCGACGCCTCCACGATGGGGCCAGAAATGGACGCGTCCATGGACAGCGGTGCAGCGCACCCTGACGCGGGTCCGAAGTGGGATCCGGACTCCGGATTGCCCCGTGAATGCGTGGAGCCGCCGCCCGCGCTGATCGATCCCGCCCTGCTCGCGCGCTGTCCGAGCTGCGAAGGCGACGCGCGTTGTGTGCCCAAGCTGCTGATCGAGAAGAAGGCTCCGGAAATGCTGGCCAAGCTCGGGAGTTGCGACGATAAGAACGTCTGCGTGCCCGATCCCATCATCGCCAGCATGGGGTTCTACAAGCCGGATTCCTGCCGTTCCGTGAACGACAGCGAAGGTCGTTGCATGAGCGAGTGTCTGCCCGCTGTGGCGGCGCAGCGAGACATTCTGCCGCAGGCGGGCTGCGCTACCCACGAGCGCTGCGTGCCCTGCTTCGATCCCCTGAAGGGTGAGGAGACGGGTGCCTGCCGTCTCACCTGCGACCTCGGACCCGTGGAGCCTGCCAAGACCCTGAGCCCGTGCTGCGGCGGCCTGGGGACGTGCGTGCCGAGCGGCCTCGTACCGAGCGATCAAGCTTCGCTGCTGACGCGTGACTCATGCGTCGAGGAGAACACCCTGTGCGCGCCCAGCGTGCTCATGGACGACCAGGCCAAGCCCTCGACCTGCAGCTCGGTGGCGGGCTACGAGGGGCGCTGCTTGCCGGCTTGTCTGCCCAGCATCGCCGCCAAGGCGAGCAAGTTGCCGGCGGACGTGTGTCAGATCGGCGAAGTGTGCGCTCCATGCTTCGATCCCTTCGACGGCTCGGACAGCGGGGCCTGCCGCATCCACGGCGACGCTCCAGCCCAGCCGGCTGCCACCTTCTCCCAGTGTTGCGGCGAACTCGGCACCTGCGTGCCCAGCTCCTTGGTGGGCGCCGACGACGCGTCACGTCTACCCAAGGACAGCTGCGCACAGGCGGATTCGCTGTGCGTACCCAAGGCCTTTCTCGACAGCTCGTTCGTGCCTCCGAGCTGCCGCTCGCTCGGCAACAGCGAAGGGCGCTGCGTGGCCACCTGCATGCTGCCAACCGAACAGCGCAGCGCGCCGTTGCCCCAGAGCAGCTGCGCCGTGGGCGAACTGTGCGCGCCTTGCTTCAACCCGGTCGACGGCGCGGCGACCAGCGTGTGCAGCATCCGTGGCGACGCACCCAAGGAGCCCGTGCTGCGCTTCGACACGATCTGCTGTGGGAGTAGCGGACTCTGCATTCCGCAGGAGCTCTCCGGGAACAATGCCAAGTCGCTGCCCGTGGACCGCTGCGGCACGGCGCTCGGCGCGGGCTGGGTGTGTGCGCCCAAGCGCGTGGTGGCCGATCCGACGCGCGCGAGCAATCCCTTCAACAGCTGCAAGATCAGCCTCGGCTTCTTCAGCGTTGGCCGCGGCAAGTGCGTGCCCAACTGCATGGTAGAGGCGAGCGGCTTCGCCAAGCGCCTGTTGCAGCGGTCGAGCTGTGAGAGCGGCGAGTCGTGCGTGCCTTGTTCGATCGGCGGCGTACCAGGGTGCTGAAGCGAGCTGCTCCGAGCCTGGGAGCACGGGCGCGAGCTCGCGCCGCAAGCGTGCCAGCGGATCCCTGAACGCACAGATCGGCACACAGGTTGCTCTCGTCATTCGGCATGGACCGCTCCCTTGCCATCGACCACCACGCAGACCGCAGTGCCAACACCGCCGCCACGCTCGTGCTCATCGCGGGCCGCTCGCGCTCGCCCAGCTTTCGCTTCGAGCGCGGTGACCTCAGCCGCCGCATCACGGTCGGTCCTGGGCCCGGCTGCGACTGGCAGGTCGACACCAATGGCCTGGCACAGGTGGCGATGTTCTTCACCGGTGACTCGCTCTGGATCGACGTGGAGCGCGCCCACCGACTCTTGCTCTGCAACGAGCAAACGCTGCAGAAGGGCTGGTCTCGTCTGGATCACGGCGATCGACTGAAGCTCGGTGAGGTCAGCATCGGCGTGGAGCTCGCCCCCGATCTCAGGACACAAGACGCGTCGAGTGTGGGCGCTCCGTCCACGCAGCGTTCGAGCCAGGTCGGATCGAATACTGAAAACAGCATCGCCGCGATCATGCGGCTGGTGCGCGGTAGCTCGGAGCGCATGAGCTGGGGCTTCCGCAAGACCGACATCGGCATCGCCATCACGGTCGGTGCCGGGCGCAACTGCGACTGGTCCATGACCACGGGTGGTCACGAAATCCGCGAGGTCAGTCTGCTGTACGCCGGCGATACCCTGCTCGTTCGCCGAGAACAGCCGGGCAATCGACTGCGCCTCGACGGCGAGCCGCTCGGAGAAGATTGGACTTTCGTGCCGCCGGGAAGCCGCCTCGAAATTGGCCTGGCATGTCTCGAACTGCAGGTCGGAAGCGAGCGCTCGAGCTTGCCACCGTTGCCATCGTTCGTGCGCCTGCCTCGCAAGTCGCCCGTTCCGCGTGGTCCCAAGTCGGGCATCATGCTTCAACCGCGAGAGGCCAAGACCGTGCCGGAACTTCCAGCCCAGTCCGAGCCGCTGATCACCCCGCCGCCCGCGGCCGTCATCAACACGCCGCTCCCTGCGGCCAAGTCCGAGTCGAGGCCGACCCTGCTGCCGAGGCAAGCGCAGGCGTTGGCGCGCGCTGACCTGATGCTGCGCAGCGGCGGAGCCCTCAGCAAGGTCGGCGACGCGAACTCCAAGCTGGAAGCGGGACCCAGCGCAGGCTCCGGCCGACCGCGGCGAAACGTGGTGGAGATGTCGAAGGACACCATGGAAGCGAAGCGCCCGCCCGAAGCCTGGGTGCAATCCATCGTGCCCAACCAGCGCCGCAACAAGCGAACCTCGCGCAAGCTCAAGGCTTACGCGCTCGGGGGCTTCGTGCTCGCCGCGCTGTATGCGGCCTGGGTGGTGCTGCTCGACAAGGTCTGAAGCTCGGGACTAACGAGTGGCGCGCATCACACCGCGCTCGGCAAAGCTGATTCCCGCGAGCACGTCGGACAGCTGCTCGAAGACCGCCTTCTGAGCGGCCGCACCGGCGGCCAGCGGATTGAGCACGCACACGTCGACGCCTTGCTCGGCGTAAGCACGGATGCGCGCGCGTACGTGGGCCTCGTCGCCCGCAATCCCGATGGCATCGCACAGCCGCGGCGTCATGGCCTTGGCCACGCCGGCGCGGTCACCCTTCGAAAAGGCCTCCTTCACGGCCAGGGCCTCCTGCTCCATGCCTATCCACTGGAAGAAACGGTTGTAGCCACCTACCGCCACGTAGGGCCCGAATGCCATGCGCACTACCTCGCGTCCGTGATCGATGGAAGGCAGCACGCTGACGTGGAGACGCGCTACCACTTCGAGACTGGCCGGGTCGCGCCCCGCCTCTTCGGCGCCACGCCGCACCTCGCCCAGCACCTGCTTGAGCGCGCTCTCGGGCACCATGTTGAGCACCACGCCGTCGGCCAGCGCGCCAGCCAGGCGCAACATCTGCGGGTTGAGGGCGCCCACGAAGAGCGGCACCTCCACCTTCGACGGCAAGCGGAAGTTCTTCATGCTCAGAGTCTCGCCCGCGACCTGCACCTTCTCGCCTGCAAAGGCCTTGCGCAGCGCGCCCAGTGCCTCACGCATACGCGGGATGGGCTTGTCGTAGGGCTGCCCCGCCCAATCGCGCACGATGTTCTCGGAGGAGATGCCGAGGCCCAAGCTAAAGCGCCCCCCGGTGAGCTCGCTCAAGGTGTAGGAGCCGAGCGCGTGGATCATCACGGAGCGCGTCGCGAGCGGCAGCACGCCCATGCCGATGCGCACGCCGGGCGCCGCCTGACTGAGCGCCCCCGCGAGGGCGTAGCACTCGGCCGCGTTGACCTCGGCCAGCCAGAGTTCGTCATACCCCTTCGCGCACATCTCTTTGGCCAGGGCGACCGCGTGCTGGGCGACCGGAGGCTGGCTGGGAACCATGGGAACGGTGAGTCCGAGACGCGGGCGAAGGGCGGTCATGCAGGGCTCTCTACCACAGCCCAGGCGTGGCTCCTATGGGCTGGAGAGCTCTCCTCGCCGGGCGCGGATTGCCGGGACCCGCGGGGCCGCACTATAGAGCGGGACCCATGACCTTGCCCTTCACCGTGCGGGCCCTCGATGTCCACTCGCGCGCGCGCCGCGGCACGCTGATCACCGCCCACGGCGCGGTGGAGACGCCCGCTTTCATGGCCGTGGGTACACGCGCCACCGTGACCGGATTGACGCCGGATGATCTGCGCGCAGTGGGCGCGCAGGTGGTGCTGGGCAACACCTATCACTTGATGCTGCGCCCGGGTCCCGAGCTGTTTCGACGGGTCGGCGGCATCCACGCGTACATGAAGTGGTCCGGCCCCGTGCTCACCGATTCGGGCGGCTACCAGATCTTCTCGCTCTCGGAGGACCGCACCATCAACGAGAAGGGTGCGCGCTTCAAGAGCTACGTCGATCAACGCTTCTATCTGCTCTCGCCCGAACGCTCCATCGAGATGCAGACGGCCATCGGCTCCGACATCATGATGGTGCTCGACGAGTGCGTGGATTCGAACTCCGACGAGGCCCGCACGCGCGCCGCCATGGAGCGCACCCATCGTTGGGCCCTGCGCAGCTTGGCCGCGCGCACGAACCCGGCGCAGGCCCTGTTCGCCATCGTGCAGGGCGGTGTCGTGGCGTCGCTGCGCAAGGAGTCGGCGGACTTCCTGACCCAGCATCCATTCGACGGCTTCGCCATCGGTGGACTCGCCGTGGGCGACACGCGCGCGCAGCGCGAGGAGATGACCCACTTCTCGGCGCAACTCTTGCCCGCCGAGCGTCCACGCTACCTGATGGGCGTGGGCACGCCGCCCGATTTGCTGCACGCAATTTTGGCCGGTGTGGACATGTTCGACTGCGTCCTGCCCACCCACCTCGGCTGGCAAGGCACCGGCTTCACCTCCACGGGGCGCGTACGCATCACGCGGGCTGCCAATGCCGATGCCGACGTGCCGCTCGACGCCGCCTGCAACTGCAGCACGTGCCGCACCTTCAGCCGCTCCTATTTGCACCATCTCTTCAAGTGCAGCGAGCCACTCGGACCGCGCCTCCTGTCGATCCACAACCTGCACCACTATCACAGCCTGATGGCCGAGGCGCGTGCCGCCATCGAAGCGGGCGTCTACGCGAGCTTCGCCAGGCAAAAGCTCGACGCCATCGATCGCCACGAGCACAGTGACAAGCGGCTCGGCGCCGCCTTAGCTGCAGTCGGCTCTCCAGTCGACGCGGTGTAACGTGAGCACTTCCCGCGAGTGTGAGGTCGTGATCACGCGCAGTGGCGCACATGCGATGCTGGATCACGCTTCCGGCGAGGTCATGCACCCGGTGGTGGGTCCCCTGGTAGAGGCCGAGCAACTCTACCTGCAACCGAGCCGCCTGCGCGAACGCTTGAGCACGTCGAGCAGCGACCCGCTCGTGCTGTTCGACGTGGGCCTCGGCGCAGGCTCCAACGCGGCCCTCGCGTTTCGCACCTCCGAGGCCTTGCGCGGCCTGCGCCGTCCACTGACCATCGTGAGCTTCGAGACCTCCCTCGCAGCCTTCGCGCTGGCCGCGACCTCCGAACACCGCGCCGCGTTCGGCCTCGACGACGACGTACTGCCCGCGGCGCGCGCGCTGCTCGAGCGGGGCGAACACCGCACACCCCACACGCACTGGCGGTTGGTGCGGGGCGACGTACTCGAGACCATCCGCGCGGAACCGGCCCAAGCTGCCGATGTGGTGTTCTGGGATCCCTTCTCGCCGCGCGCCAATCCCGCGCTCTGGACCGCGGCAGCCTTCGAAGCGCTCCACCGCGCCTGTCGCCCCGGCGTCAGCGTCCACACCTACAGCACCGCGACCGCCGTGCGCAGCGCGCTCCTGTTGGCGGGCTTCGCCGTGGGCCAAGGACCGAGCACTGGCGAAAAGGCGCAGACCACCCTGGCGGCTCTGGACGCGCGAGATCTCGCGCAACCGCTCGACCTACGTTGGCTCACCCGGCTGACGCGCTCGTCGGCGCCCTTCCCTAGTGACGCTCCGCCAGACGCCATGCAGCGCGTGCACGCGCTGGCCCAGTTCAGTCCCGCGGACGCGCGAACCAGCCCTTGATCACATCGAGCACGGTCTCGTGCTTCCAGTCCTTGAACTCGCCCGCGTCGAAGAACGTGCCCTGACACACCGGACAGGTCTCGAGGTGAATGTGGGACTGCTTGCTGTCCACGATACGCACCATCGGTGTGGTGTCACGCGGGCAGCGAATGCGATCGTGGGTGTTGTGCTTCTGGCCCTCTTCGACGGTACCGATATCGATGGCCTCGGAGCCCGGCATCGCCTTCAACTTGTCGGCCTTGCGCGCGTCGAAGAACAACCCATGACACGAGGTGCAGCGCTCGACTTCAACCTTCTCGAAAACGACCGACTCCATGGCGGCACTGCACTTGGGGCAAATCATGGGACTCCTTGCTCGAGAAGCAGAGCACACCGGAAAGCCCCCGCGCCAGTCGATTCGCTGGCCCGCCACCCAGAGCGCCCGTGAGAATCACTCGCTGCGCTGCTTTTGCGGCCGATAGGGGTACACCCAGCTCAAGAACGGGTTCACCGTGCGCGTTTGGACCCACACCTTGCCCTGCCCCGAGAAGCGCACCACCAACCCTTCGCCGCCGAAGAAGAACGACTTCGCGCGCCCGCCCAGACCGAGGCCCGGCAAGACGCTCACGTCGTATCGCAAGGTATCCTCGAACGCGACCACGTAGCCCGTGTCCACCAGCATGTCCGTGGTGACATCGAGCTCCAGTACAGCTCCGTAGGCATTGAAGAACACGTCGCCCTCGCCGCTCGCTTGCAACAGGACGAGCCCTTGCCCCGAGAAGAAGCCGCGCGCGCCTGCCCACTTGGCCGTCACGTTCACACCTTCGCCGTTCGCGAGATAGCCGCCGCGCTGCACCATCAAACGCCCGCCGCGCAGGCGGTAGTGCACGATGTCGCCGGCGGGGCCGGGCGCCAAACAGAGCTCGCCCGCTTGCTGCGCGGTGTAGGTGTTCACGATCATGCTCTCGCCGGCGAACATGCGACCCATGCTGCCGAGCACGCCACCCTTGAGCCCCGCCTTCAGCTGGATGCCGGGATCCATGCTGGCCATGGCCGAGGGTTCGCTGAACAGCTTTTGTCCACTCGCGAGGCGCACGCGCAGCATGGCGAAGTCGGGGCGCTCGAGGATGTCGAAGTCGAACGAAGGAGTGGTCACCGGGCGTCCTCTCTCAGCGTGGGTAGAGCATGGGTCCGAGCAGCTTGCCGAAGCTCGGAGGGTTGTGGCTCTGGCAGTAGAGCTTGCCGGTGCCACGGAAGTGACACACGAGTCCTTCGCCGCTCAGGTAGCTCTGCATCCAGCTGTCACCGAGCTTGCCGACCTCGAAGTTCAGGGTGTCCTCGAAGGCCACGATGTGTCCGGAGTCGACCACGTAGGTGCCGTCGATGGGTACCTCGTAGATGGCGCCGAAGCTGTTGAGGAACACGTCGCCCACGCCGCTGCACTTGACCCAAAACACGCTCTCGCCGGAGAACAGCGCCTTGCCGAGGCCCTGGAAGCTGCCGTCGATGTCCACGCCAGGGCCCGAGGCGAGCCAGCTCGACCCCTGCACGATCAAGGAGCCACCCGTGAGCCGATGGTGGACCACGTCTCCGCACAGGCCCGGCCCCAGGATGAGCTCCTGTCCCGCGGCGCCGGCGGTGAAGTGATTCAAGAAGAAGTTCTCGCCGGCCACCATGCGCTTGACCCCGGCCCAGAAGCCGCCGCCGCCTTTGCGACTCGCGCTGGTTTGCACCGTAAAGCCGCTGGTCATGGCGATCATCGCGCCAACCTCGCAGACCACGGTCTCGCCGCGCTGCATGGTGAGCTTCACGACGGACGCCGATGGACGCGCCAGAATTTCTGCCTGCACGTGAGACTCCTCAGAGGTGACTGTTGACCCAGCTCGCCAGGCCCTGAAGGGACCGACTCTGCATGTAGATGCGGCCTTGCCCGCGGATGCGCATCACGAGGCCCTCGCCGCTAAAAAAGCTGGAAAACAGGCCACCCGCCATCCCCAAGCGAAGCTCCAAAGTGGGCTCGTAAGCCACCAGATGCCCGCTGTCGACCACGTACTCGCCCTGCACGTCCTTCTCCACGATGCCACCGTAGGCACCGAACCAGACCCGGCCGTGGCCGCTCACCTTGAGCCGAAACAAGCCCTCGCGCGCGATCAGGCTACGCAGGCCGGCGTAACCCAGCCCGAATTCGACGCTGGGGTCACAGGCCAGGAACGCGCCTGGCTGCAGGTAGAGCGTCTGCCCCTTGAGCTCCACCATCTCGATGTCTCCTGGGACCGGCTGGGTCAACACCAGCTCGCCCTCCGACTCGCTCGAGAACTCGTTCAGGAACAACGTCTCCCCGCCGAACAGGGCGCGCAAAATGGCGCGGAAGAAACCACCGTTCCAGCGCGTTTGCACGGCGATGGAGCTGGACATGCTCGCCATGGCGTCCGATTCGGTAACGATGCGGTCCCCGCGCGCCAAACGGACCAACAGGTTCGCGAACGAAGGGCGATTGCGGATTTGGATCTGCATGCGAGGGTGATTTTGTCAGAGCGACCCAAAGTGCCAACTTTTTTCACCGCGTGCCGAGGAGCTGCGCGAGTATTTGCCTGGAGGCCCGAGATCTCGAAGGCTTCGAGCAACAGCCGGCACCCATCCCGCGCACGCACTTTCGAGGAGCAGCCGTGGCCATCTTGCGCTTGATCATCGAGCTCTATACCTACGTGATCTTCGCTGCCGTGGTGATCTCCTGGGTGCCCGACTTGCGGAAGTACCCGGTGGCGCGCTGGGTCGACTCGGTCACCGAGCCCGTGTTCGCCCAGGTGCGCAAGGTCATCCCGCCCATCGGTGGACTCGATCTCTCGTCGCTCGTGGTGTTGGTGGGGCTGGGGTTGTTGCGTAACCTGTTTCGGTAATCGGCCCGAGCCCGACACCCTCTAGCGCTCGGCGTGCTTCTGCAGCTCCGCCCAATTGTCGAGCAACGGCTTTGACTCGATTGGGGTGGCAGCCGCGCGCACGTCCTTGATGCGTTGAGAGAGGTCGGGGTGGGTGCCCAGCCAAGACACGAAGCCTGGCAGGTTGCCCTCGCGCTTCTCGAGGATGACGAAGAAGTCCGCCAGCGCGTTCGGGTCGAGCTGCGCACGGGCGAGGGTCCGCACGGCGTCCATGTCGGCCTCGTGCTCCTGCTCCCGGCTGTAGCTGTTCACCGCTCCCTCTTGCAGCACCTGCACGGCCACCGCGGCGATGCCACTCACGTCGCCGAACAAGAGCTGGATGGCCGCCACGATGCCGAGGGACTGGGCGATGCGCTTCATGCCGTGCCGGCGCGTGACGTGGGACATCTCGTGCGCGAGCACTCCAGCGAGCTGCTCGGGCGTCTTGGCGGCGCGGATCAAGCCCGTGTAAATCACCATGGGCCCGCCAGGCAAGGCGAAGGCGTTCACGATCGCGGCGTCCACCACACGGGGCTCGAACGTGAAGCCATCGACGGGTTTGGGCGCGAGCCGCTTCATGATGCGCTCGATGCCTTCCTTGAGCACCGGATCGGACACCACGCTGCCCTGCAGGTCCATGTGCTCCACGGCCAACTCGCCGATTTGTTCGTCCACCGAACGCGGCAGCATCTGCACCGATGCTTGCCCTGCGCTCTTGATGCCCAAGTAGCCGCCGCCCAGGAGCGCCACGGCCAAGAGCCCTAGCGCGAGCCACAAGCCCAAGCTGCGCCGCCCCTCCGCGCGCAAACGCAACGAGAGCTGCTCGAGCTGCGGCCCAAGCTCACGCCGCGCCTGCTCCCCGAGCGCTTCACGAAAGCCCGGCTCCTCGCAGAAGAGCGTAATCGCCTCGGGCTCGCGCGTGCGACAGAACCACATGCGCCCGCTGGCCCCGCCAAGCTCCAACTCACAGGCGCGATAGGGAACCCGAAAGATCTGCCCCTCGGCTGTCTCGCCCACCAACGCGTCGCCCTCGAAGCGAAGCATCGCCCCCGCTCGCCCGCCCTCGATGGATTTGGCGAACACGCCGCCTTTGAAGTCGCGCTGCATCAACTGAAAAAAAGCGTAGCAGAAACTGACAAATCGCTTGGGCAGGTCGGCGGGCATCCTGCATCCGGCATCCGGCATCCGGCATCCGGCATCCGGCATCCGCCATCGGCCATCCGCCAGCGGCCAGCGGCCAGCGGCCAGCGGCCATCCGCCATCTGCCATCTGCCATCTGCCAGCGGCCATCCGCTATCGGCCATCCGCTATCGGCCATCCGCTATCCGCACGCAGCGGTCCGCTTGCGGCCTCGGACACCGCCACCGCCTCGGACACCGCCACCGCCTCGGACACCGCCACCGCCTCGGACACTGCCACCGCCACCGCCGTGGTCACGACCGCCGTGGTCACGACCGCTACCGTGACAACGGCCGGCTTCCTCCTTCTCCGCGCGCAGAGGGTTGGCGGGGCTACCTAGTGGGGCAGGAGGAACGATGCCTACTAGCGGACCTGCGACGGAGACCGCGCGTGCGGCTCGGCTCAGCCAGCATCCACTCAACGAGCTGCCCTGGATTCGGAACGCGGAAGCGCCGCCCATGGAGACCTCCGACGAGCTCCAGGACATGAGCGGAATGGACGCGTTCCCCGCCAGCGATCCCCCCTGCTGCGCCACCCCCTAGCCCGAAGCGGTTGCTCTCGTGGGCCCCCCAAGGCCTCGCGCGACTGGTCGCTGTTCACGTCGCCGTCAAAGGTCCACGTTCACGTCGCCGTCAACCTAGTCATGCACGTGATCGTCCTCGTGCTCGACCTCCCCCATCCCCCATTTCCCCCTCTCTCCGCTCTGCTCGACATCCCTCCCGCACCAATGGCAGCATGGGGACATCGGCGCGGGATTGCTGGCTTTCCCCGCCCAGACAGGGTCCCCATGAGCCTCCAGGAAGAAGCCGAACGACTGCGCGCCGAACTCGAGAAGCTCGACCTGGTTCGGGTGCGGGTGGCCCTGTTTGGACAACCGGGAGCCGGCAAGTCCTCCCTCATCAACGCCCTGGTGGGACGCGAAGTGGCCGTCACCGGTGAGCGGACGGACACCACGGTGGAGGCCCATAGCTATCACCACGACGGCGTCGAGTACACCGATCTCCCCGGCTTCGGAACCACGCGCTTCCCGGCCGACACATACTGGAGTCGCTTCAAGCTCGACGAGCAAGACCTGCTTCTGTGCGTCAAGGACGGCAAGTTCAGCGACGCAGACGACCGCATGTTCTTCGAGCAGCTCTGGCGACGGGGCAAGGTGTGCCTGTTCGTGCACAACAAGGCCGACACGCTGTGGTCCAACACCAAGACGCCCGATGAGATCCGCGACGAGCTGCGGCGTGACTTGGCCGAGCGACTGGCCCCGCGCTCCGCCACCATGGTGTTCACGAGCTGCCGCACCAAGGACGGCCTCGACGAGCTCGAGCGCGCCGTCGGCGACTACCTGCCCGACGCCAAGCGTGAACGCTGGGAGCGCGCCGCAGCCGCTTACTCGGAAGAATGGCTCGTTCGCAAGCGCAACATCATCAAGCGCGAGGTGCACATCGGCGCTGCGTTGTCCGCGGTGAATGGCTTCAATCCCATCCCCGGCGCGGACCTCGCCATCGATCTCTCGGCCCTGGCTGGCCTCTTGGTGCGCATCCGCAGCCACTACGGTCTCAGCGATGCGCGACTCGAGCGCTATCTGCAGTACGCACCCGCGGTGAAGGCCCTCACCGACAAGATCCTCAAGTACGCCACGCGCGAAGGCCTGCTCTTGTTGGCCAAGCGCTTCGCCAGTCGTCAGCTCGAAAAGCAAGTCAGCAAGTACATCCCGCTCGTGGGGCAAGCAGTGGCCGCCAGCGTCGGCTACGGCATTACCCTGCAGGTGGGCTTCGAGTTCCTCGACACCTGCCACGAGCTCGCGCTCGAGGTCATGAAAGCCGAACTCAAGTCCGCCTGAGCGCCTCGTTTTTTGCTCGCGGGCGGAGCCGCCCGCTTCGACAGCCCCTTCTTGCCCGCTCTCATGCGAGAGCTTGGAGACCACCTTGGCCCAAGACACGATCCCACTGCGCCTGATCACCCAAGCCAAACAGCGCCCTCGCGAACCGGCCTACTTCACGAAGCGCGATGGCATCTGGCGCGGCACCAGCTGGGCGGACTACGCCGAAGAGGTGCGTCGCGCAGCCAAGGCGATGATCGCGCTGGGCCTGGAGCCTGGGCAAAACGTGGCCATGCTGGGCTTCAATCGCCCCGAATGGACCATCTTCCTGCTCGCGGCCATGTCGGCGGGAGGCGCGGGAGCAGGCATCTACGCCACCTGTTCACCCAGCGAGGTGCAGTACATCGTGCACCACGCCGAAGCGCCCATCGTGTTGGTGGAGAACGAGACCCAGTGGCTCAAGATCAAGGCGCAGCGCCAGAACCTGCCGCTCTTGCGCCACGTGGTCCTGATGAAGGGAGCGCAGAAGATCGACGACCCCATGGTGCTCACGTGGGAAGCCTTCAACGCGCGCGCCCATTCCGTGCAGGACGAAGTCTTCTGGCGCCGTCTGCACGCGCTCAAGCCCACCGGTTTGGCCTCGCTGATCTACACCTCGGGCACTACGGGTCCGCCCAAGGCCGTGATGCTCTCCCATGCCAACCTCATTTGGACGGCGGACGTGTGCCGCGAGATCACGCGCTTGGTCGCGAGTGACTCGAGCCTTTCCTACCTGCCGCTCTCGCACATCGCCGAGCAGATGTTCACGGTGCACGCCCCCGTCACCATCGGCGCCGCCATCTACTACGCCGAGTCCATCGAGAAGGTGCCGGACAACCTGCGTGAGACTCAGCCCACCGTGCTGTTCGGTGTGCCGCGCATCTGGGAGAAGTTCCACGCGGGCATCCAGGCCAAGCTGCAAGAAGTTCGCGGACCCAAGAAGCTCCTGCTCGACTGGGCGCGCGGCGTGGCCCGCCAGGTCAACGACCTGCGCAATTCCGGCAAGGAGCCCAACATCGAGCTGGCCCTGCAGCACGAGCTCGCCAAGAAGCTCGTGTTCACCAAGCTCAAGACTGCCCTCGGGCTCGCCAACGCGCGCCTGTGCGTGAGCGGCGCCGCGCCCATCGCACGGGAGATCCTGGAGTTCTTCGCCTCGCTCGACATCGTGATCCACGAGGTCTACGGGCAGAGCGAAGTCACGGGCCCCACCAGCTTCAACCAGCCAGGCCGCACGCGCTTCGGCAGCGTGGGCACGCGCATCCCCGGCCTCGAGGTGCGCATCGCCAACGACGGCGAGATCCTGGTCAAGGGGCCCAGCGTGTTCATGGGCTACTTCAAGGATCCGGCGACCACGCGTGAGGTCCTGATCGACGGTGTGCTGCACTCGGGCGATCTCGGAGAGGTCGACGCAGACGGCTTCTTGACCATCACTGGCCGCAAGAAGGACATCATCATCACCGCAGGCGGCAAGAACATCGCGCCCAAGAACATCGAGGCAGCGCTCAAGCAGGACGAGTTGATCAGTGAGGCCGTAGTGATCGGCGATCGGCGCAAGTTCCTGACGGCCATCATGACCATCGATCCCGAGGTGGCCAAGCAGCGCGGTGTCCATGACGACCGGCTCCACGAGAACGCGCGCATCCGTGAACTCGTGCAGCAGCGCGTGGACGTCGTGAATCGTGATCTGGCGCGCGTGGAACAAATCAAACGCTTCAAGGTGCTGCCCCGGGCCTTCGGCATCGACTCCGGAGAGCTCACGCCTACGCTCAAGGTAAAGCGCAACAAGGTGCACGAAATCTGGGCTCGCGAGATCGACTCCATGTACACGGAGGAAGCGGCGAGCTCGGCAGATAGCTGAGTTTTTCCAGACGTTCTCGGGAGCGCGGTGCCGCGCGCGGCCGGCTATCGGGGTGAAGCAGGGCCAGAGCCTTCCGCCGGGCTTGCCGGCGCCGACGCGCTCGTCACAAGATGAGCGCCCTATGCCTGGCTTCACGCCGACCATCTACGCGATCCCGGAGGGCGGCGACGTCGTCGCCTGGTGCAGCGCCGAGAGCTGTATGGATCCAGCCGGGAAGTTGGCACTCATCGACCAGAGCACCGGCACGCCGGTGCCCGGTGAAGTCGTGCGCAACGAGGGGACCGCCCAGGGGAAGTTGTTCGTGTTCCGCCCCGCCACGCCCCTGGCCGAGGGCATGCGGATAGGCGCGACGTACCAGACCGCCGATCTCAGCGAATGGCTGCAAGACTACGAGGTCCAGCGCACGCAGGCCGAATCGGTGCCGTCGTCCCAACCTTCGCTGCAGATCACCGAAAACGTCGTGCCGACGGGCCAAGCGTTCTGCTGCACACAACGGTTGTGCGACGAGTGCGTACCTCCTTGCATCACCGAACGCGAAGCCGTTCGGGCGCAGGTGTCGCTCGGTCTGCCGGAGGCGACTGCCGCGGATTCCCAGTGGCTGTACCAGGCGACCTTCAGCGGCGAGGGAGGTGCCGCCATCGTGAGCGACTACTTTCCCTGGCAGGGCTCCGCGCAAGCAATTTTCGACGTGCAGAGCGCGCGCTACTGCTACTCGCTTTGGGCCGAGTCGGTCCAAGACGGTCAGCGCGTCCTCGTGGCAGAGGAATGCGTTTCCAGCGACGTCCGAGTCGCTCAACGCGACGTGACCGAGGACGCCAAGCGTGAGCTGCTGCTCGGGTGTCCACAGCCGATCGCCGGCTTCGAGGCCGAGTGGTGCGAGAGCTTTCAGCACGAATGTGCCTCGTCTAGTCCGCCGAGCGAACGCGTGTGCAACTCCATTCGGCATACCTGCCAGGACGACGCGGGGGCCGGGAGCACGCCGCCGGACGCCGGCGCGGACACCGAGGTTCACCAAGGAGATCACTCGCTGTGCAGCGCGGGGCACGGGCGCACGAGCCATTTGATGTGGCTGATGGCACTGCTGGTTTCCCTGACCCGTTGCATGCGCTTGGAACGGCCAAGAAAGGCTCGCCCATGAACCCCGCAGAAGCTGCCATCCTGTGTCTGACCAAGATCGCCTTCATGACCACGCAGGGAGATATCCCCGCAGGCGGAGACGTGGTGCTGCAGTGCCCCGAGGCAAACTGTGACAACTCGCTGCCTTCGCTCGACTTCATCGATGCCGCGACGCAGCTCCCGATCGCCGGCACCGTAATCCAAAAAGGGAGCAATCCCTGGGGGAATGGTTGGGCCGTTTTTCGCCCTGCCCAGCCGCTCGAGGTAGGCCAAAGGGTCATGGTCAATGGCGCCTTGGTCTTGGCGGTCTTTCAGGTAGTGGAAGCCTCGGCCTTCGACCCCACGCAGGTCCTGGCCTCCGCCGGCCTCGAGTACGACTCCACTCCGAGCGCCGACATGGCCTGCTGCGAGAACGCCAACTCTGGCTGCGGTTCCTTCGAGACCTGCGTGTCGAGAAACGAAACGACCAGCGCTGGCCTACGGATCGCGCTGCTGAATCCCACTGCCGCAGCCACGCAATACCTGTACGAGGTCACCTTCCAGGCCGAAGGCGCGGAGCCCGTGACCAGCGATCCATTCCCCTGGTTCGATAGTACCTTCCACTCGTTCAGCACGTTCGGGGGCGAGTATTGCTACACGCTCACTGCGCGCTCGCTCGCCGACGGCACGCGCGTGGACCTCGCGCAGGACTGCTTGGCCGCCAGCGTGCCGCTCGGGGAGCACGAGACCGACGACGCGAAGCTGCAGTCCAGCTTGCGGACCTGCAACGATCCTCCGACCGGCTGGGAGGAAGACTGGTGCGAAGCCTGGCGTCCCAGCTGTGAACAGGGTGCCGCTCTGTGCCCGAGCTCGCGGGCAGACACGTGCGACTGGGATTTGCCGGTCGACCGAGACGCGGGCATGGAAGGCGATTTGGTCATCGTGCACAAGGGTGACGGCTCCTTGTGCAGCGTGAGCACGCGCGCTTCCGGCACTCCACGCTGGTCGTTGTTGTGGCTCGTGTGTTTGTCAGCCTGCGGCTTGAGTCGTGGGCATCGACGGCGAGTCCCCGTCCGTCGGTAGCTCAGCAGGCAGCTGGTGCAGCACCATGATCTTTTGCCAGATCTTGTGCGACAGGCTGCTCGTGAGGTCCTCCACCTGATCCACCGCGCTCAAGGCCACCGCGTCGCTGGTGTACTGTGCGTAGAGGGCGCCGACTTTGCCGATCAGCGCCAACATCTCGGTGCAGTAGTCGAGGTAGCGGCCCAGCTGAAAGCGGCTCAGATTCCGCTCCGGGGACGACTTGGTTCGTGCGCCGCTCAGCAGGTGGTCGGGATCCTTGGTGAGCTGATGCATGTCGATGATGTGGGCCAACGCGCGCAGCTCGTGGAGCGCCGCGAGCACCCGCTTGCGCTTGAGGCGATCTTCGAGGCCGATCAAAAAGAAGATACCGACGCCCAGGAACACCAGGTCGTTCACCGCCGCCTCGACGGTCTGGATGAGCTCGGCCGTGCTCTGAAAATGCAGCGGCACCGGCAAGGCCGACAGTCCCGTAAAGAGCCCTGCCAAGATCAACAACGAGAGCAGCGCCACACCGGCCCGCAGCAAGAGCAACGGACGCGCCGAGGCCACCGCGCGGTCGGCTGCATGGGAGGCGATCTCGTGCAGCTCAGCGGCCACCCGGGATAGGCCGGATTCCGGAAACCGCTCGAGAATGCGGTCCCGCAGCTTCTCCACGGTTCGGACCACGGCTCCGGGCTCCACGCTGCGATACACGCTCGGTAATTACTCCGGCGCCCCCTCCCGATGCACGCTTTTCGCGAGCTTCCTCCGGAACCGGACGCCGCGTGCCTCCTTGACATACGTGAACACCAAGTTCACTTTTTCACCCCGTGGCCCAGGTCCTCAAAGAGGAAGTGGAACAGCGAATCCGTCAGGCGGCGCTGCGCGTCTTCGCCGAGCGGGGCTTCATCCACGCCGGCGTGGCTGACATCGCGCGAGAGGCGCGGGTCTCTAGCGGCAACGTGTACCGCTACTTCGAGAGCAAAGAGGTGCTGTTCGAGGCCGTGGTGCCACGCACGCTGTCTACCAAACTGCTGCGCTTGCTCGGGCGCCGAGTCCGCGCGCTCTCGGGCGTGCGCGACGTGGGCCACCTGCCCGGCTCGGCGTTCTTCAGCGCGGCCGAACAGCTGGTGGAGTTCTCGCTGGCGCACCGGTTGGAGACTGTGATCTTACTGTCGCGTACGGCCGGCACACCGCTCGAGGGCTTCGACGAAAAGCTGGTGCGCTTCCTGGAAAAGCTGGCGGTGGCGCACTTTCGTAAGCTCGACCCTAGCTACTTGTCCGATCCCGGTAGCCAAATCGTGTTGCGTATCGCCTACGAGAACATGGTGCGAGCCATGGCCACGATCCTCGAGCGCTCCGGCGACGAGAGTGAAATCCGAGCGTCTGTAAAGGCTTACTCGCGGTACCACCTGGCGGGTCTGAAGCAGCTGTTCGGAGCCTGAGTTCCAATGGCGACGCGCCGTTAGCTCAGCTCACGGTCGTCTCGGTCACGGAAAAGGTCTCGCTATCCGCTTCCGCGCCATGGCATGGTGCCCTCGGAGGCCAGCTCTGAAGCTCTCTCGCCAAAGTCTGCTTCGCCACGCGTGTTCACTGAGCCTCGCGCTCGTGAGCCTCGGCTGCGGCAATGACGAATCGAAAGGGCCGATCGACGCGGGGAGCACCAAGGATCCGCACGACGGTGAGGACAGCTCCGTCGGCGATGGCGATGGCGACGGAGATGGAGATGGAGATGGCGACGGGGACATCGCCAACTCCAGCGACGCCGGGACTTCGAATGCCTCCTGCACCAAGGACTCCCACGAGCCGGACAACACCGTCGAACAGGCGGGCGCCAAGCAACCCATCAACGGCATTCGGCCCATCGAGATCACGGGCCGCACGGCGTGCGCAGAGGACACCGATTTGATCTGGGCCGGCCCCGTCGACAGTGGCGGCAAGGCCGGCGCAGTGCTCACCTGGGACGCGGCCGACGGCGCCCTCGAGCTGTCGCTGCTCGATGCAGACGGCGAGCCCATCGTGGATTTAGACGTCTCCACCAAGAAGGCGGGCACCAGCGAAGCGACCGTCAACGAGTTCTACGGCGCCTCGATGCCCGATTCGAGTGACAACTACTTCTACGTGCGCGTGCACAACCCGGGCAAAAAGAGCGTGTCTTATTCGCTCAAAGTCACGGCGCAGGTCTTCGGGCCGTAGGGGGCGTCCCTTTCGTGCTCGGCCCGACCTTCAGGTCGAGCCGGCGGGCGCGCTCGCGATGCGACGGAAATCCGCGCGCTGACACGCACCGGAATTAGGCCCCCCTAGAGCGCAGCTCGGCCTCAGACACCCTGTTTGTCGGCGCCCCAGATGTACTTGTGGAGCTGCAGGTTCACGCGCACGGCTAGCTTGTCCTCGAGCACCCAAGCCACCAGCTCGCGTGGATCGAGCACGCCATGCACCGGTGAGAACAGCACCTGCCGTACGCGGCGCGCGAGCTGCTCGCGTTCGACCACCGCCCGCGCCCACTCGTAGTCGGCACGGTCGCGCAGCACCAGCTTGACCTCGTCGCGGCCGGTGAGGTGCGGCAGGTTCTCCCAGCGATTGCGCGCAGACTCGCCGCTGCCCGGGGCCTTCAGATCGACGATGCGATGAACCCTCGGATCGATCGCGGAGACGTCGCGCTCCCCGCTGGTCTCGATCAAGACCGTCTTGCCCGCATCGCACAGCTCCTTGAGCAGCGGGATGGTGCCTGCCTGGAGCAGTGGCTCGCCGCCGGTGAGCTCGACCAAGGGGGTGTCGAAGGCGAGCGCCTGGGCGAGCACCTCCGAGCGCGCGAGCTTCTTGCCACCGTGGAAGGCCTGCGGTGTGTCGCACCAGCTGCAGCGTAGATTGCAGCCGGTGGTGCGCACGAAGGTGCAGGGCAGCCCCGCGAAGCTCGATTCGCCCTGAATCGACGCGTAAATCTCGTGGATGACCAGCACATCGTCGCGCATTTCGGGCTCAAGCGTAGTGGCGCGGGGCGCTTCTGCCACGCGGGCGTCGGAAGCGAGGCGGGGGCTTGAAAGATGTCAGCAGCGGAAGCATTTAGGACAGAACCTGTCCTCATTAGAAGCTAGGCTCTCGCCATGACCAAGACCTACCAAGGCAGCTGCCACTGCAAGCGCATCAAGTTCCAGGTCGAGCTGGACCTCTCCCAGGGCACCGGCAAGTGCAACTGCACCAGCTGCTGGAAGAAGCGCTGGTGGAGCGTGCGCGCCAAACCCGAAGGTTTCCGCTCCCTGCAGGGCGAGACGGAGCTCACCGGTTACAAGCCGGGTCAGGCCACGGGCCACCGCGGTTTCTGCAAGCACTGCGGCGTCATCCCCTACAACTGGGTGGACGCTGCCGAGTGGAACGACGGCGCCTATGTCTCAGTCAACGTGGCCGCACTCGACGATTTGGATCCGGCCGAGCTGTTGGCTGCCCCGGTGCAGTACTTCGACGGGCTGCACGACAACTGGTGGAACCCGCCGGCAGAGACGCGCCACCTCTGACGCGCACGTTCGACGCGCACTCCTCACCCGTCATGTCTGACGTCGTGGGCGCTGCGCGGGCCGTCGCCTCGTCCACCACCACAGCGCCAAGATTCCACTCGCGAACAGGCCGCGGAGCTGCGAGGCGACCGGGTTGCGGCCTGCGGCACTGGCGGGCCGCACCGAGCAAGCCTCGACGTGCTGCACCGTGATGCCATCCGGCAGGCCGCCGTCGCTGCCCGCGTCGGAGAACCCAGCATCGGGCCCGGGGGGTGGGGGCGTCGGTGGGGGCGGCAGGGCACAGAAGCCGAGCGCGCAGAGCTGTCCGGCCTGACACTCGTGGGCTTCGTGACAGGCCTCACCGAGTGCGGCACAGGCGAGGTCGATTCGACCATCGCAGTCGTTGTCGGCCCCGTCGCAGAGCTCGGGTCCCTCCACCACGCAGTCTCCCGCGGCCGCGACGGTGGACACGATGAACGCACGGTGCTCGTCCACCCGCTGGAAGAAGCTCGGTCCCCCCGGGCAGCCGATGCCATTGCCAACGCTGACGGTGCCCACCAATTTGTCGTGGATATCCAGCAAGGGCCCGCCGGAATCGCCCTGGCACACGGTCCCATCCACCAGGATGGAGTGCTCGGATACCTCGGTGATCACGGTGTCGGCGCGATAGCGCGTGCTGGACTCGCCATCGGGGGTGAGGCCGTAGCCGATGGCGAGCGCGCTCTGCCCCACGAGCGCGCTGCTTGCGGGCGCGAACTCGATGAAGCGCGCCGGCACGCCGGCAGGCTGCTCCAGGATCAAAATCGCCAGGTCCGATCCGAGCAGGGTTTTGGCGTCGGACGCCGAATAGGTGCCCGGCACCGGATGCACCGACTCCACGCTGACCCAACGCAGGCCTGCCCCGAAGTTGGCGCTACGTCCGATGCCGATACGCAGGCTCTGGGCGTCGAGTGGAGTGTCTGTATCCGGCCGCTGCACGCAGTGTTTGGCGGTCAACACGGCACGCTCCGCAATCACGGTGCCGGAGCACACGGCGTTGTTCTGGCCAGAGACCAGCACCACGTCATCGAAGCCGATGGCCGGCGTGCCGTCGATGATGGGGAAGTCCTTGATTTCGAGCTCGGACTGGGCTGTCTCCCCACACCCGCCGAGCAGCGCGACCAGCGCGCTTGCTCCCCATGCCTTGCGTTTCACGCATCCCATTGGTACCGCCTGGACGAGGTCCAGATCAACTCCGCTGGTTGGCTCGCACACGCTCGACCTACGGGCGTGGCTTGCGCTGGGGGGGCTCCGCGGTGCGGGGGTCCTCGGGCCAGCTATGGCGAGGGTAGCGGCGCATCAGCTCCTTGCGGATCTGGGCGTAGTGCCTGTCCCAGAAGCCCTTGAGGTCGGTGCTCACTTGGACCGGGCGCTGGTTGGGCGCGAGCAGGTGCAGCACCAGGGGTACCTGGCCGTTGGCCAGGCGCGGACCATCGAGCATGCCGAAAAAGTCCTGGAGTCTCGACTCCACCCAGGGAGGGCGATCGATCTCGTAGTGGATCACCAGTTCACGCCCAGACGGTAGACGCACGCGCGCCGGCGCCAGGCGCTCGAGCCGAGCGCGTAGGCTGTCCGAGACGAGCTGCGGCAAGGCGTGCTCGAAGGGATCTGCACGCAGATCCGCAAAGCTGTTCTTGTCGGCGCAGTGCTGCACCAGCTTGACCTTGAGCAGGTCCTCATCGATCACCGGGATGCTCGGGTCGTAGGTATGGGCAAAGCGTGTGCGACGCTGGAGGCTCTCCACGGCGTCCACGTCCCAGGGCGCAGCGGCCCCGCGCGCCAGCGCAGCCTCTGCCAGCGCGAGACTCGCATCCGGACTCGGCTCCGCAGCCCGCCGGGACTCGTCGAGCGTGAGCCCGTCGTAGAGCATGGCGACGCTGACCTCGACGCGCTCGTTGCGTGCGTCGAAGGACGCCTTGCGCTCCTCGCGGACGCGCTCCGGAAAATACTCGAGCAACCACTCGGGCTCGATGGCGCTCGCCGTGCGCACGCTGGCGCCACCCCTGCCGCGCTCGTCCGCTTCCACGGCCACCAGGAACTCCGCCTCTTTCACCACACTCCCCTCGGCCAGGCTGGCCGATCCGCCGCCCGAGAGCACCACGTCGGGCTTGCTCGGGTGACGCCGCTTGGCGACGCGGTCGCCGAAGGCGAGCAGGGTGGCCACGCGCACCGCTTGCTCGAAGGGCTCTTCGATGGAGCGCTCCACGGCACGCAGTCGCTGCGCGAGCTGATCACGCATGCGCGCCACCGAGCGCACGGCCTGGGCGTCGAGTTCGTGGCGGCGCGCGTTTTGAGCCGAGTGGTCGTCACCCAGGGCGTCGAAGGCCTCGAAGCGAGCCAGCACGTCGCTCTCGCCCACCTCGTCATGACGGCGGCCGCCGCGCGAAAACGACGTGCGCTGGGCGATCCGAATTTCGCGCTCCGCCACGAGCGCTGCCAGGCTGGCGCCTTCATGAGGGTAGCCGCGCTCCGCCATCGCGATCGCCAGGCGGCTCAAGCGCGGGTGCACGGGCATGCGCAGAAGCGTGCGCCCGAGCTCCGAGAGTGCTCCGCCGGGCGCGAGCGCACCCAGGCGCGCGAGCAGGTCGCGCGCGGCGTCGCGGGCCGCGCGTGGAGGTGAGTCGAGCCAGGCCAGCTCGTCACTCTCGCCCGCCAGCAACGCGTGTAACGTGAGCTCGGTCTCCGTCAGGTCGCTCTTGCTGATGTCGGGCGCGTCGAAGCGCGGGCGCCCGTCGAAGTCGCTCTTGGTGTAGAGACGTAGGCAGCTGCCCTCGCGCACGCGCCCGGCGCGCCCGGCGCGCTGGATGGCCGACGCTTGACTGACCTTCGCGGTGCCGAGAGTCGGCAAGCCCGACCACGGTGAGTGGCCGGCTACGCGCGCCAGGCCCGAGTCGATCACCGCACTGACTCCCTCGAGCGTGAGGCTGGTCTCGGCGATGTTGGTGGAGAGCACGAGCTTGGGCTGGCTGCCTCGTCGCACGGCGCGGTCCTGCTCGCTCGCCGGCAAGTCTCCGTGCAGCGTGGCGATCTCGAGACCGAAGGTCTTGGCCAGCTCGCTGCAGCTCTCCTCTGCCCGCCGGATCTCGGCGGCGCCAGGCAAGAACACCAGCACGTCGCCGTCCCGCCCTGCCCCCGCCTGACCGGCCGCGCGTCCGCTGCGCACGAGGAGCTTGCGCGCCGCGGCCTGCACCTGCTCCTCGAGCCGGCGCTCATCGGGTCGCTCGAGGTACTCCACGTGCACTGGGAAAGTGCGGCCGGGCACGCGCAGCGTAGGCGCGTCGAGGAAGTCGGCCAGGCGCTCGGCGTCGAGCGTGGCGCTCATCACGATGATTCGCAGGTCGGGCCGCGTGGTGCGCTGCAGCCGCCTCAGCAGGGCGAGCCCGAGATCGGTGTGGAGCGAACGCTCGTGGAACTCGTCCAGGACCACGCAGCTGACCCGGCTCAGCGTGGGGTCGTCCACCAGCCGCCTTGTCAACAGTGCTTCCGTAAGGAAGATCACCCGGGTCTGATCGCTGACCACCCGCTCGAATCGCACCATGTACCCCACGCGCTGGCCCACGTTCTCGCCGAGCTCGCTGGCCACGCGTACGGCCGACATGCGCGCCGCCAGACGCCTCGGCTCCAGCACGAGCACCTGCCCCCTGGAGAGAAAGCGCGCTTCGAGCAAGGCCGCGGGAACGCGCGTGGTCTTGCCGGCGCCGGGCTCGGCCACCAGCACCAGGTTCGGCGTGCGCTCGAGCGTCTCCACGATCTCGGGCAACGCGGCATCGATGGGCAACGACAGGCGCGGGGCGTTCACGCCGCCTTCGTAGGCGATGCCACACGAGTTCGCAAAGTACGCATTGCGAGCGCATTTTTTCGCCCGGGCGGCTCCCCACAGCAACCGCCGTCAGCAGCCGCCGACCCGCGGTCGATCGGGAACTGCTGCACCGCGCCAAGCGGTTTGTGTAGGATAGCGCTGCCGTGAAGGAGCTCGGGTCCGCAGACGAACCTTGCTATGCAGCACGCCTGGCGTGGCCTTTCGTGCGCGTGCTCAAGCAGGATGGTCGTCTACCTCCGGGCGCCGTGAGTTGGCTCGAGCAGGCAGATGGCGACCAGCGAGTTCCAATCCGTGTCGTGCACCAGCTCCTCGAGGCCGCCGAGAAACTCACGCGTGACCCCGCGCTAGGCGTCAGGGCCGCCAAGGAGACGGCCCAAGCCGACGGCGGCGCGCTCTACTACGCCATGAGCACGGCCGAGAGCATGGGTGCACGGCTCACCGTGCTCAAGCGCTATGCCCGGCTGGTCAACGACACGCTCGAGGTCCACGTCGAGGAGCAGGGCGAGCGCGCGCTCGTGCGGGTGGGCAATCCCATCGTGCTGCCCAAGGTGGCACTCGACTTCCAGCTCTGCTCCATGGTCTGGCGACTACTCAGCGCGTGGCCCGACGACATGCCGGTCGACATCGACGTGTGGTTCCCTTACCCGGAGCCCGCACAGCTCGACGCCTACCGGGCCACCCTGCCCAATGTCCGTCTGCATTTTGGCGGGGACTTCTCGGGCTTCGTAGTCTCCAAGCAGCTGCTGGCTGCCCCGCAGCGAACCGCCGACCGCTCTCTGCACCAGATCGTGAGTCGGCATGCCGAGCACGAACTCGCGGCGCTCCCGCGCACCAAGAGCCTGGGCGAGCGCGTGCGCGAGCACCTGATCAACGATCTCGCGAGCGGTAACGCCAACGCCATCCGCATCGCAAAGAAGCTCGAGATGAGCCGGCGCACGCTCAACCGCCGACTCGAGCAGGAGCAGACCAGCTTCCGCATCCTGCTCGACGAGGTTCGCAAGCAGCTGGCCCTGCGCTACCTGAGTACGCGGGACCTCAGCATCCCGGACATCGCGCTGTTGACCGGCTTCTCCGAGGCCGCGGCGTTCCACCGAGCCTTCAAGCGCTGGACCGACCAGACGCCCAGCGAATATCGCCGCGCCCATCGCGGACGCTGAAACAGGCGGGCGCTCATCAGGCGCCCAAAAGGCAAAAGCCCGGAGCCTCTTGAGAGGTCCCGGGCCTTTAGCCAGTCGCACCGTCGCGCCTTTGGGGGCGCGCATCAAACGAACGCCGGAAGGCGTGTCTTAGGTGCGAGCCAAGGTCTCAGTAGCCGCCGCGGCCGCCGCCGCCGTAGCCACCGCCGCCGCCGCCGCCACGACGGCCACCGCCGCCGCCGCCGAAGCCGCCGCCGCCGCCACCGCCGCCGAAGCCGCCACCGCCGCCGCCGCGACGACCACCGCCACCGCCGCCGAAGCCGCCGCCGCCACCGCCGCCGCCGCGGCTCTGACGCTCCTCAGCCTCGTTGACGCGAAGCGGACGACCGTCGAGGGTCGCGCCGTCCATCTCGGAGATGGCCTTGGCGGCCTCTTCGGGCGTGCCCATGGTGACGAAAGCGAAGCCGCGTGAACGGCCGGTCTCGCGATCACTCACGAGGTGAACGTCTGCCACCTCGCCGATTGCGCCGAAGTGCTCACGGAGCGTCTCGGGGGTGGTGTGGAAGGACAGATTGCCTACGTAGAGTCGCGTTCCCATGTGTCTCTCAACTGTGTCCAGCGCGCTTAGTCACTCAAACCGTTTCCACTATCCAGCGCGCTGCCAGGATCGAGGACTGAGCAGAACCCATGTTCCGCTTCCCACGCTACCGCCCAATTTCACAGATTGGTCGCGATCCCGAAGAACGAGAGGGCTTCGTCTCTAGTGCAGGAAATTGTGTCGTGAGTCCCAGCACTATGGGCCGGATGGAGCGCCGGGGCAAACCCCTGACGACTGCCCCCACCTGGGACCACCCCAAATACCCCCGAATGGGTACAAACCAAAACGGCTCAAGATTTCGTTAGTTTGCGATATTTGATGCGATGCGGCTGCACCGCGTCGGCCCCGAGGCGTTTCTTCTTATCCTCTTCGTAGGCCTCGAAATTTCCTTCGAACCACACAACTTTGCTGTCGCCTTCGAAGGCCAGGATGTGGGTGGCCACCCGGTCCAGGAACCAGCGATCGTGGCTGATGACCAGGGCGCACCCCGCGAAATCGTCCAGGGCGGCCTCGAGGGAGCGTAGGGTCTCGACGTCGAGGTCGTTGGTGGGCTCGTCGAGCAGGATCACGTTGCCACCGCTCTTGAGCACCTTGGCGAGATGCAGGCGATTGCGTTCGCCGCCGGACAGGAACTTCACCAGCTTCTGCTGATCGGAGCCCTTGAAGTTGAACCAGCCGCAATAGGCGCGGGAGCTGATCTCCTGCTTGCCTACCAGCATGGTGTCGGAGCCTCCGGAGATCTCCTTGTAGACCGTGTTTTCGCCATTGAGGCTGTCGCGGCTCTGGTCGACGTAGGCGAGCTTGACGGTCTCGCCAATACGCACGTTGCCCGCGTCGGGCTTGTCGAGCCCCGCCAACAGCTTGAACAGCGTGGTTTTGCCGGCGCCGTTGGGACCGATGATGCCGACCACGGCGTTCTTCGGCACCTTGAAGGAGAGGCCCTCGTAGAGGAGCTTGTCGCCGAACGCCTTGGAGATGGTCTCGGCCTCGAACACCAGGTCGCCGAGCCGCGGGCCGGGCGGGATGGCGATCTCGTTGGGATCGCGCTTCTCGGTGCTGGAGTCGGCCAGCAGGCGATCGTAGGCCTCGAGGCGGGCCTTGCTCTTGGCCTGACGGGCCTTGGGCGAGGCGCGCACCCAGTCGAGCTCGCGGGCCAACTTGCGCTGACGCGCGCTCTCCTGCTTCTCTTCCTGCGCCAGGCGCGCGCGCTTCTGGTCGAGCCAGGCCGAGTAGTTGCCCTTGAAGGGAATGGCTTTGCCGCGATCGAGCTCGAGGATCCATTCGGCGACGTTGTCGAGGAAGTAGCGGTCGTGGGTCACGGCCACCACGCAGCCCGGATACTGCGCCAGGTGCTGCTCGAGCCAGAGCACGGACTCGGCGTCCAGATGGTTGGTCGGCTCGTCGAGCAACAGCAGGTCCGGCTTGCGCAGCAGGATCTGGCAGAGCGCGACGCGGCGGCGCTCGCCGCCGGAGAGGTTCTTGATGAGCGCGTCGGCGGGCGGCAGACGCAGCGCGTCCATGGCGAGCTCGAGGTGGTGATCGAGGTTCCAGGCGTCGATGGCGTCGATCTGATCCTGCAGCTTGGCCTGCTCTTCGAGCACCTTGTTCATCTCGTCGTCGGACATCGACTCACCGAGCTTCATGCTCACCTCTTCGAAGCGAGCGAGCAGCTGGCGGGTCTCTGCCACGGCCACATCGACGGCCTCCATGACCGTGGTGGCGGCGCCGAGATCGGGCTCCTGGGCCAGGTAGCCGACAGTGGCGCCCGGGCGGGCCCAGGCTTCGCCGGTGAACTCCTTGTCCACGCCGGCCATGATGCGCAGGAGCGAGCTCTTACCCGTACCGTTCACGCCGAGCACGCCGATCTTGGCGCCGGGCAGGAAAGACAGATAGACGTTGGAAACGACTGTCTTGTCGGGTCCATGGACCTTCATCAGGTCCTTCATCGTGTAAATGTAGTCGCTCATGGTGACCGCTAGCGTATAGGAGCGCGGCGGATTGTCGAATCACCCATGCTCTCTGCGGACCCAGCGCGCGGCGAGGGGTTCGGCGCTGAAAAGCACGTGAATCAAAACACTACGTGAGCGGAGCGAACCTCTCGGTGGGGTGCCGCACCGGCACAGAGTAAGGTTCAGTGCCCGAGACCGAAGAATTGCCGCGCGGAGTCCGCCTGGCGGGATCGAAACGCCTCGCACAGCTTGGCCGATTCGAGGGCGAGCGCGAACTCGTGGGGCGCCCCGGGGATGCTCGCCGCGCGCGGCTCCAGGAAGGCGGCCTCACGCTCGATGTCCGCGGCTTGGCAGGCGTTGGCCAACACCCCGAACACGTGCGGCTTCGCGTTGGAGTTGAGCTGTGCCACGAAGGCGTCGAAGTGGGCCGTGAGCCAGTCGAGGGCTTTGGCGTGCGTGCGGACCTGACCGGCCTGACCGTAGAGAGGCGCCAGGCGTTCGTTGGTTCGCAAGCGGGGGTCGAGGCTGAGATCGAGCACGCGCGGGGTGTAGGCCGGGTCATCCAGGCCGGCGATGGCCGACATCAGACGCGAACGCTCCTGCGAGTCCTCGGAGGCCAACAGGCGCGCGATGGCCGGCTCGAGGAGCTTCTTGGGGTCCTCGCGCAGCGCCGCCGTGAGGGCTTCATCGCGCAGGTCGGTGGGCAACGTCCCCGGTGGCGCCGGAGTCACACCCAACTCCGCACGCCCGAACTTGGCGAGGGGAGCGCTCACTGCGGGGTCGCGTGCGCTCAGTGCCAGGGCGCGCACCACCAGGGCGCGCTTGAGGCCGAGCTCCACGTCGCTGCCGCCGTCGGTGGCGAAGAGGCCGAGCTCGCGATAGGCGGGACCGAGCAAGACGATCAACTTGGCGCGGTAAGCCGGCAGGGTCTTCTCATCGAGTAGCTCGTGCTCCACCGTGGAGAGAGCCGACAGCACAGCCTCGAGCACGGGGCGCTCGGAGGAGCTGGCGAGACTGCTCAAGGCCGCCAGGCCCTGGTCGGCCGGTAGCGCACCCGCCTGCATGGCGGCCAGTACGTTCGAGGCGAAGGAGACTTGTTCCGCCAGCGTGAGCTGAGGCACGGCCGCGAGCAGGGACTTCACGTCACCGGCGGACAAAGACCAACGGTAGTAGCCCTGGGCGCCCGCGTTGGGCATCACCCAGGCAGGACAAGTCGTGGCCTCGAGCGGCGTCGTGAGCTCGGCGTCCTTGAGCAGCACGCATTGCTCGCGCAGCTCGGCGCCAACCTGGTAGCGCACGCAGACCGGCAGCTCCCAGCGCTGGGCAGGAGAAGCCGTGGAACCCAGGGGTAGATAGCGAGCCTGGCTCAACGAGAGCTTGGGCTGCGCCGCTCCGCACTGCAGCGTGGCGGTCACCAGCGGGACACCCGGTTGCTCGAGGAACGAAAAGAAGGCCGACTTGAGCTCGGACTTTTCCGAGGCATCGGTGAGCGCCTGCACGAGATCGGACGCGGTGGCATTGCCGAAGCGATGGCGCTGCATATAGAGGCGCAGGCCCGCACGGAAGACCTCGGGGCCCAGGTAGCGCTCGAACATCGACAACACCGCGCCGCCTTTGGCGTAGGTAATTGAGTCGAATGCACTCGAGATCTGGTCATCGCTCGAGATGGGCTGCCGGATCTGGCGCGCCGCCACCTGGCTATCGACATCCATGGCGTGCTGGGCCGACGCGAGTGCGCCGAGGGGCGCTCGGTATTGCGGGTACACCTCGTCGACGACGCGATTGCCCATCCAGGTAGCGAACGCTTCGTTGAGCCAGATGTCGTCCCACCACGGCATGGTCACCAGGTTGCCGAACCACTGGTGCGCGAGTTCGTGCGCGTTGACGTAAGCCAAGAGCCTGCGCTGGTTCTCGGTGGCGTCGCTGGCGATCAGCAAGATGGTGTCGCGAAAGGTGATGGCCCCGGCGTTCTCCATGGCCCCGGCGCTGAAGTCGGGGACTGCGATCAAGTCGAGCTTGTCGTACGGGTAGGCGATGCCGAAGTACTTTTCGAGCGCCTCGAGCAGGGGCTTGGTCTCCGCGAGGGCATAGGCGAGCTCGCCGCCGCGCCCGCGCACGGCGACGCCACGCAGGGGCAGCGGGGTGGGACGCACCGCGCTCGCTGGGATGGCCGGGGCATTCACCACGTCGAAGGGGCCAGCTGCGAAGGCAACCAGGTACGTGGGCAGCCTTTCGGTGGGCGCGAAGTGCACCTCGCGCAGGCCGTCGGCCCCCGTGCTCGAGGAGACCTCGAGCGTGTTGGCGACGGCCACGTGGCTCGGCTCGACGCGCAGAGTGACCTCGAAGGGCGTCTTGAAGCGTGGCTCGTCGAAGCACGGAAAGGCTTCCCGCGCTGCGATGGGCTCGAACTGCGTGAACAGGTAGGGCACCCCCGCGGCCTCGGCTCGGTAGAGACCCGACAGGCGTTTGCCCACGTCGGCCTCGAACTCGATTTCGATGCGCGCCACACCTGGGCCCACGGGAGTCGGCAGCCGCAGCGCCGTGAGTCCGCTCGGGCTCACGCTCTCGAGTGTGCCGGGCAACGGATCGACGCCCACACGGACCAGGCGCACCAGCGAGGCGCGGATGCCCTTTTGGTGGAGCCAGATGGTCTCGCGCGGTCGATCGAGCGCGATATCGATGGCGACCTTGCCACGGTAGATTGGGCGCGAGGGCACCATGTCGAGCGTGATTTGGTAGCGCAGCGGATGGGTGTCTACGGGCAAGCGCGTGGTGGGAGCTCCCTCCGCGTCGGCATCGGGCGCCGGAAGCGGCGCGTAGATGGGCGGCGTGAGATTGGCCGGCTTTCCACACGCAAAGAGCAGCGCACAACAGAGGACGATGAGGACTCGCATCACGGCGAACCCTACCATTCAGTTCCGTTGGCGGGGAGGGCACGCTCCCTCCCTGCTCGATCGCGGCGAGGCCCGATGGGACCGACCCCACCGAGGTTCGCTTTGCTCGTCGGTCCTTCGACGTCGTCACGCCCCGTCGAGGCGTGCCCAGCTCAGGACTGGCCCGTGAAGAGCCGCAGCAGCGCGTAGCTAAGGCTGGCGACCGCCGCGGCAGCCGGGATGGTGAACACCCAAGCCCAAACGATGCGTCCTGCCACACCCCAACGCACGGCGCTCAAGCTCCGCTCGGACCAGCCGACGCCCACGATGGAGCCTGTGATGGTGTGGGTGGTCGAGACCGGGACCCCCATGAACACGGCCAGGGCCAGGGTGATGGCGCCGCTGGTCTCCGCGCAAAAGCCGCCCACGGGCTTGAGCTTGGTGATACGCATGCCCATGGTCTGCACGATGCGCCAGCCGCCCGAGAGCGTGCCGAGGCCCATCGCAGCGTGGCACAGGAGGACGACCCAAAGCAGGGGCTCCGGGTGATCGGACTTCTCCTGAATGCCCGCTGTCATCAGGAGCAAGGTGATGATGCCCATGGTCTTCTGGGCGTCGTTGCCGCCGTGGCCGAGTGAGTAGAGTGCGGCGGATAGCAGCTGGCCTCGGCGGAAGAAGCGATCGACCTTGCCCGGACGCCAGCCGCCGAACATGAGGCGCACCACCTTGAACAGCAGGAAGCCGATGAACATGCCCATCGTCGGTGCGACGACGATGAAGAGCACCGTCTTGCCGAAGACCTTGGCGTCGAGGATGGAGAGGTCAGGCGTGTTGGTCAGGGCCGCGCCTGCGAAGCCGCCCATCAGCGCGTGCGAGGACGACGACGGCAGCCCCCACCACCAGGTCAGCAGGTTCCACAGGATGGCGCCCACCAAGGTGGCCAGAATCACGTTGTAGGTGACCGATTCCATCGCCACGCCCTTGGCGATGGCCGAGGAGACGTGGGTCGGGAACACCAAAAAGGCCACGAAATTGAAGAATGCGGCCCACACCACGGCTGCCCGCGGCGACAGCACGCGGGTGGACACCACGGTCGCGATCGAATTGGCTGCGTCGTGGAAACCGTTGATGTAGTCGAAGACGAGCGCCGCGAAGATGATGATTAGGACCGTGGTCGTCATCAACCGTGCTCCAACACGATCCCCTCGATGATGTTGGCGACGTCCTCCGCGCGATCGGTGGCCGTCTCCAGGGCGTCGTAGATATCTCGCCACTTCATGACTTCGAGCGGATCGGTGTGCTCGTTGAACAGGCGGGCGAGGCCACGACGGAACACGGCGTCCGCATCGTGCTCGTGGCGATTGATCTGCCGGCACAGGTCGAGCAGCGGCTTCACGTCTTTCATGTTGTGAAGCAAGCCCATGGCGCGCTCGATCTCGGAGCACGCCAGGTGCAGGATCTTGGCCAGCTCGATGGCCTCGGTGCGGGTCGCGCTCAACTGGTAGAGCGTGAAGCGGTCGCTGGCCGAGTCGATCAGATCGAGCACGTCGTCGAGCCGCGAGACCAAAGCGTGGATCTCCTCACGGTCGAGGGGGGTGATCCAGGTCTGATGCAATGCGAGCACCGTGTCGTGCGTAATGCGATCGCCTTCGTGCTCCAGGTCGGAGATCTGCTGCCCCAACGTCTGCGCACGCTCGGGGTGCTCCAGGATCTCCACCAGCAGCGCAGCGGCGCGGGTCGAGCACCCGGCGTGCCCCTTGAAAGCCGACCAAAACTCGTCGTCTCGTGTGAGCGCCATGCCCAACTCCTCGTTTCGCGGCGCGAGGAAAGCCGAGGAAGGCGCTCGAGTCAAGCGGACGCAGGCCCGGGGCCGGACCATTGACCTACCCTCGTCGACAGGCAGCGATCACGAGCTACACCGCGGCCATGTCACGCCTTGACGGCGCACTCGAGCCGAGTCCCCACGCCCAGCAACGTGGGCGAGAGCTGAGCCTCACGCTGGGCCGTGGCTCGCCCCTGGTCCTGGCGCGCGCGGCGCGGCTCGGCATCTCCCCGGAACGACTCTTCGAGTTCATCGTGGATTTCGAGCGCCTGCCCGAATGGATGCCGATGATGAAGGCCTGCCAGGTCGACAATACGCATGCCCGTGAGCCGGGCGGCGTGGGGGCCGTGCGGGTCATCGATAGCGGGTTCGGTAAGCCCACCCGCGAGACCGTGGTGGCCCTGGAGCGTCCGAGCTTGTTGGCCTACAGCGCCGACGATGCCTCCTTGCGAGGCCTGTTTTCCCAGCACTTGGGCGTACTGATCAGCGAACCCCACCCGCTCGGAGGCGCCTGGTTGAGCTGGCTGAGCTACGCCAAGCCGGGCGCGGGCCCCCAGAAGTTCCTGGGTCCCGGTGTGTTCAAGTTGGTGGTCCAGCAGAGCCTTTCACGCCTGGGCGCACGCTTTCCGCTGGCGACCTAGCGCACCGTACCCAGCGCTTACCGGCCTTCTTGACCGGGCTTCCGTTTCTGGCCAGATTGCAGGCACATTTTCGCGAACCATCCAGTTCGCCCGTGCTCTCGAGCATCCTCCCATCGTGTCCTCTGCTCCCAACAAGACCGCTCGCCTGGCAATCGCCCTGTGCCTGATTGCGGGAGCCTTCGTGGTCACGAAGAGCCTGGGACTCGAGCACTACTTCGAGACGGCGCAGCTACGCCAGATGGTCTCCCACGCGGGTCCCTGGGGCCCCTTGGCCTTCGTGATGGTGTTCGTTGGAGCCGTCGTGAGTCAGGTACCGGGTCTGGTCTTCGTGTTCGCGGCCCCGGCTTTGTTTCATTTGCCCGAAGCCTGGGTGCTCTGCTTCTTGGCCTCGAATATCGCGGTGATCCTCAACTTCGCGTTGGTGCGACGTCTGGGAGGTCAGCCCCTGGCCAGCATCCAGCAACCCTGGCTGCGCAAGCTCTTCGGCGCCCTGGATGCCCATCCCATCCGCACCGTGGCCATCCTACGCACCATCACCGTGATGTTCCCGCCCGTCACCGGCGCCCTGGCCCTCACGCGCATCTCCGCGCGCGAGCACGCCGTAGGGTCCGCCATTGGCATGGTGCTTCCTCTCACGGCCATTCTGGTCGCTGCGGGTCTCCTTCTCTCGTAAGTCCTCTACGTCCTCCCTTCACGTCACGACGGCCTCTCTGCCCCAGTGTTCCTTGGGGTCTGGGCCAGTGCTTCGGTGAGGCAGGCTTGTGGGGGCGCGCCTGGCGCTTTGTCGCGTCGGGCTGGCGGTGGGCTTTGGAGTCGCACAGGTCCGAGCGGCCGGCCCGCCTGTGAGGACGCGAGTTCAACAAAGCGCTTGCCCGCGCAAGCAACGACCCCCCGCCCCCGCAGCGACGGCCCAGACAAGGACACATTGGAGCGAGTGGAGGAAGGCGAGAGTCAGGGAGCGAGGCGTTCAGCGAACGAGAGAGTAGCGTCGATGGCCTGCGCCAGATTTTGAGAGAAGGTGCGCCCCGAGGACTTGCGCGGCTCGAAGGAGTGGTCTCCGTCTTCGAGCCACTCCAGGGCGATGCCCATGGACAGTGTGTAGCCCGCCACGTCTTCACGTGATCCGAGTTGATCGCGGGTGCCCTGCACGACCAGGCATGGCGTGCGCAGGTGCTCGAGGTGTTCAGTGCGTGTTTGGGCCGGCTTCTTGGGCGGATGAAATGGGTAGCCGTAGGCCACCACACCGCGCACGCCGAGTGCGTCTGCCACGCGTGTCGCGACACGGCCTCCCATGCTCTTGCCGCCGATGATCCACTCGTGGGGCGGGCCGAGCGTGGCGAGGACTTCGGCGAAGGTGCGTTCGAGCACGGGCATGCGATCGGGGGCGCCGCGCTTCTCGCCTGTGCGGGCGCGCGCCATGTAGGGGAACTCGAAGCGCACCACGCGCACGCCGCGGGCTGCGAGGCTCTGGGCGAGCACGGCCATGAACTCCGAGTCCATGGGGGCGCCCGCGCCGTGGGCGAGCAGGAGGCGGGCATGGGCATCGACGGGACCGTCCTCGAGCAGCATCGTTCGAGCTTAGCCAGGCAAGCGTCAGGAGGCGATCGAGCGGCATCGAAGCGCGAGCCCCCGCTTTGCGTTCGTCCCAACCAACGCCATCGCTTCGCCAACGACGTCGGTCCGCCCCAGTTCGGTCTGCGAACTGGGGTCGAGCGTAGCTGGGGCAGGTTTGTGGGGGCGCGCCGCCCGTGCTTTGTCGAACAAGCGTCCTCACAGGCGGGCCGGTCGCCCAGGCGTGCGCCACTCCAAGCCCCACCGCTACCCTGGCGCAACAAGGCGCAGGGCCCGCCCCCACAAGCCTGCCCCACCGGAGCACCGGCCCATACCCGGGAGAGCACTATGCGAGCTTACAGAACTTTGGCGAAGTTCGGGCGTCCATGGAGAGGCCTGGGTCGCTCGTACCGCGCGGGATTGCGCAGAGGGTCGAGCTTTGCCCGGCGGGAGGCATTCATGCGTTCAAGGGGCCGGAGTAACGGAGCATTGTGGCTGTTGGTGTGGGCGTTGACCACGGGAGGCTGCGCCCACGATGGGCCCGTCACCAACGAGCACGTCGAGCTGCGCAGCACGCCTGTGGCCGCGGTGCGGGTCGATAAGCCGGCGAACCAGCGCAGCGAGCGCGTCGCGCAGCCCAGCACGTCCGTGTCCGCGGTACAGGTCGATAAGCCGGCCGACAAGGACACTGCGGCCGCACCGAGCGATCCGACTGGCCCCGTGGTGGTGGAAGCGGTTCCGGAGCAGGAGCGCAGCGAAGACCGCAAGCAAGACGATGCGTCTCTGCAGCGCGCTGCGCCCCCCGCTCCAGTGAAGCGCTCTGCGCGCGCGAAGGCGGCTGCGGGCAGCGTCGCCGTGGGCGACATGGCCTTTAGCGTCAGCTCGAGTGGAGCGGGCTATGGCATCGGAGGCGCCGCACTCGGCGCAGGGGGCATGGTGGCTGCGAGTCCGGTGCAGAAGCAGCTCGAAGCCCAGCCGCTCGAGATGAACCGCGAGGCCTACGCCCACATCGCCGAACAGAGCTTCTCTCCCGCGCGCGAGGAGCCCCTCTCCACCTTCTCCATCGACGTGGACACCGCAAGCTACGCCAACGTACGGCGCTTCCTGCGCGACGGCAGCCTGCCGCCGGCCGACGCGGTGCGCATCGAAGAGCTGGTGAACTACTTCGACTACGACTACCCCAAGCCGAGTGCTGGCGAGCCTTTCTCGATCTACGCGGAGGTGGGCGATTGCCCGTGGAATCCTGCACATCGCCTGGTGCACATCGGCGTGCAGGGGCGTGAAATCGCGCAGGAGAACGTGCCCGCACGCAACCTGGTGTTTCTGGTGGACGTGTCGGGCTCGATGCAGGATCCGAACAAACTCCCGCTGCTGAAGCAAGGCCTGACCATGTTGGCGCGCAACCTGCGCCCGGAGGATCGCGTGTCCATCGCGGTGTACGCGGGCTCCTCCGGACTCGCCCTGCCCTCCACCAGCGGAAAGAACCCGAGCGAGATCATCGACGCACTCTCGCGCCTCGAGGCAGGCGGCTCCACCAACGGCGCCGAGGGCATCCAGCTCGCTTACCAGGAGGCCCAAAAACACTTCGTGAAGGGCGGCATCAACCGCGTGATCCTCGCCACCGACGGCGACTTCAACGTGGGCATGACCAGCGAGGGCGAGCTGGTGCGCTTGATCGAGGAGAAGCGCAAGAGCGGCGTGTTCCTGACGGTGCTCGGCTTTGGCAGCGGCAATCTGCAGGATTCGCGCATGGAGCAGCTGGCCGACAAGGGCAACGGCAACTACGCCTACATCGATTCGCTGGCCGAGGCGCACAAGGTGCTGGTGCGGGAGGCGGGCTCGACCCTGGTCACCATCGCCAAGGACGTGAAGCTGCAGGTCGAATGGAACCCGACCCACGTCGCGAGCTATCGCTTGATCGGCTACGAAAACCGGGCGCTCGCGGCTCGTGACTTCAACGATGACAAGAAGGACGCCGGCGAGATCGGCGCCGGCCACAACGTGACTGCGCTCTACGAGATCGTGCCCGCCGGCAGCGAGGAGCCCGGATCACCGCGCGTGGACCCGCTGCGCTATCAAGCCAAGCCGGGCGACACGGCCAAGGCCTTCGAAGGTGAGCTGTTGACGGTGAAGGTCCGCTACAAGGCTCCCGATGGCGAGACGAGTCAGCTGGTGACGCGTTCACTCGCCGATCAGCACCGCGCGCTTGCCTCGACCTCCGACTCCTTCCGCTTCTCGGCCGCGGTGGCCGGCTTCGGCATGTTGCTGCGCGACTCCAAGCACAAGGGCGCCGCCACACTCGACACGCTCTCCGAGCTCGCGCGTGGTGCCAGCAAGCAGGACGCTCACGGTGATCGTGGCGAACTCCTGGACATGATGAACGCCGCGCGACGCCTGGGCCTGGGTGGCTGAGCGCGGGCGCGCCCCGCTCGCACAAGGCTGGCACGAGGAGCCGGGCGCCGACTTTGTCAGCGCTCGGCTTTTTCCACACAGATCGTTTTTCGCGCTGACGCGTCGGTACGAGCACAACGAGGAGTTCCGCGCCATGTCGCCGAAACTGGGTCACTTTTTTCTCGCTCTCCTGCTGGGTGCGCTGTTCATTCAAGTGGGACTGAACTGCGCCAAAGCCGAGCCACCGTACGAAATCGTACTCGAGGACGAGTTCGGCAACCGCTTGCCCACCTACGCCCACCGCGGCGAGTGGTTCGCGCAGGGCCGTGAGGGGCAGCGCTACAACGTGCGCGTGGTCAACAACAGCGGGCGGCGTGTGGAAGCCGTGGTCACAGTGGACGGGCGCGACGTGCTTAGCGGTCAGCCCGGCGACTTCAAGAGCCAGCGCGGCTATCTCGTGCCCGCCTACGGCTCGGTGGTGATCGACGGTTTCCGCACCAGCCTGAGCGAGGTCGCGGCCTTCCGCTTCACCCACCCGGACAACAGCTACTCCTCGCGCATGGGCACGCCAGAGAACGTGGGCGTGGTCGGCGCCGCCTTCTTCCCGGAGCGTGAGCGCGAGCCCGTCTACCGCCCGCAGATCCCGCGTCGCCCCTACTACGAGCCCTACAGCGGCAACTCGCACGACTCGCGCCGCAAGAGCGGTAGCTACGACGGCCTCGGCAGCAGCGGCCCCGGGCAGGGCGGCGGCGGTCGAGCCGAGGCGAAGCCCGCGGCTCCCAGTGCCAGCGCTCCTGCCGCAGAAGCATCCGCACGCGCCTATCGAGAACAGCCCGCAGACGACGAGAGCAACATCGGCACCGAGTACGGCGAGCAGCAGTACAGTGCCGTCACCGAGGTGGCCTTCACGCGGGCACGCAAGAGTCCCGACCGCGTGCTCACCGTGCGCTACGACGACTACGAAGGCCTGCTCGCGCGCGGTGTCTTGCCCCGCCCCGCTCCGCGCCCCTACGCCGGTCCCAGCGCGTTCCCGGTCAACCGTTTCGCCCCGCCGCCCCCGCCGCCTCGCTCTTACTGGAACTGAGCGGTGGCCGCGACGCGCGGACCGGTGCGCCGGGTTGCAAGCGGCCGCCAGTGATGAGACGGGCACCACGCCGATAGGTGAAGTAGGACCAGGCCCAGTCGAACATCACGAGCAGGCGATTGCGGAAACCGATCAAATACCAGATGTGCACCATCAGCCAGGCGAGCCAGGCGAGGAAGCCGCTGAGCTTGAGACGTCCAGCCTCGGCGATGGCACGTGAACGTCCGATGGTGGCCATGCTGCCCTTGTCGAAGTAGCGGAACGGCTGGCGGGCCGCAGGCGCGGTCCCCGACGACTTGGCGCGCAGCTCGCTGGCGATGACCTGGGCCACGTAGCGCCCCATCTGCATCGCCACGGGACTGACCCCCGGCAAGGGCTTGCCATGCGCGTCGAGCATGAAGGCGGCGTCACCGATCACGAACACGTCGGGACGTCCCTTGAGCGCGCAGTCGGGACCCACCACGGCACGTCCCGAGCGGTCGAGTTCGAGACCGATGGTCTTGAGCAGCGGCGAGGCCGATACACCCGCTGCCCACAGCACCGTGTCGGCCGCGATGACCTCGCCGTTGGCGAGCGTGACTCCGTCGCTCCCGATGCGCGACACCATGGAGCCGGTGCGCACGTGCACACCGAGCTCCGAGAGCTGCTGGACCGCACGCTCGGACAGGTCTGGCTCGAAGGTCGAGAGCACGCGTGGGCCGGCCTCGATCAACAACACGCGAGCCTCCGAGGGCTTCACGTGCCTGAAATCTCGGCTCAACACGTGGCGCGCCAGCTCGGCGATGGCGCCCGCGAGCTCCACGCCGGTGGGGCCGCCCCCGATGACCACGAAGCTCAACAGCTTGGCGCGCAGCGCGGGATCGCCCGCGCGCTCCGCGGCCTCGAAGGCCACCAGCACGCGACGGCGGATTTCCACGGCATCGTCGAGGTTCTTGAGACCAGGCGCAAAGTGCTCCCACTCATCGTGCCCGAAGTAATGCGTGCGCGCTCCGGGCGCCAATACGAGATAGTCGTAGGGCAAACCGCCGCCCTCCATGAGCAGCACGCGCTTCTGCTCCAGGTCCACCCCGGTGACCTCATCGAGCAGCACGGTGACTCGACGTAGCTTGTGCACGATCGAGCGGATGGGCGCGGCGATCTCGCTGGGTGCCAGGCCCGCCATCGCCACCTGATACAGGAGCGGCTGGAACAGATGGTGGTTCTGGCGATCGACGAGGGTAACATCCGCGTCGACGCGCTTGAGCGCTTGCACGGTGGTGAGTCCGCCGAAGCCCCCACCGACGATGACTATTTTGGCGCTCATTCGACACCCGCGCCGCGCGTGGAACCCGAGTAGCCCTGGGCCATGCGTTTTTTCTACGCCGGCCCCCGGCGGGGCGCCATGCGACGTTGCTCGCGGCGCCCGCCGGCCTTACAAGCCCTGGATGGTTGCTGCTTCGGTGCGCGCTTTCTTCCGTGTCGCTCGTCTCGCACCCTGCTTGGGATTGCTGGCAGCCTGTACAGGCCCCAAGCGCGAAGCTCCGGCCCGGCGCGAGCCTCCCAAGGCCGCACCGCTGCCCGCCTTCTCCGGCCCCACCAGCTCGCTCGAACGCCCGCCGGTGGAGGTCCCCGCACAGCTCGACTACCTCATCTTCGGCGGCGGCAGCGAGCCGCTCTCCAATCAAATCTCGTTGGCGCAGGATCTCAACTTCGCGCGCGAGTTGCTCGATGGCCGAGGCCTCACCCTGTTCGCCAGCGGGCCCAACGCGCCAGTATCCGTCGAGGATCGCAGGTCCGAGAACGAACGGCCCGATCTCACGCGCGAGCTTGCGCGCATGTTCGGCGTCCCCGGCGCCGACGCCACACGCTACGAAGCCGCTCCACTCAGCAGCGACGGACCGAGCACCGCTGACCAGGTGCTGCACGCACTCGAGAAGGGATTGAGCCACGGCAAGGAGCCGCTGTTCGTGTACGCAGCGTGCCACGGCGATCAGGGCGCACAACCTGCGGACAACACGCTCAGCTTGTGGGGCGGCTGGGGACTCAAGGTCACCGATCTCACGGCCGTGCTTGATCGTCACGAGGACAACCCGCGTGGCACGCGCTTCGTGATCACGGCGTGCTTCGGCGGTGGCTTCGCGGAGCTCGCCTTCGTGGCGGGCGATCCCAAGCGCGGCGCGCGCTCACCGGAGCACTGTGGACTGTTCGCCGCTCCCTGGGACGAAGAAGCCAGCGGCTGCGATCCGAACCCCGACCGCCGCGTGCAGGAGTCCTACTCGATTCATTTCATGCACGCACTGGCGGGCCAGGACCGGCGTCAGCACCCGCGCATGCACGAGATCGATCTCAACGGAGATCAGCGCGTGAGCTTGCTCGAAGCCCATACCTATGCGCGCATCGCGAGCCGCTCGTTCGACACACCGACCACGACCTCCGAGCGCTACTTGCGCGAGGTCAGCCCCAACCCGGGCCGTGCCACCCCTCGAGTCGCGCTCGACCCGTTGGCCGCGCCCGAAGAAGTCGCCATCGTGCGCGCCCTGGGCGAAGAGCTCGAGCTGAGCTCGGAAGCCGAAGCCAAGGCCAAGTTGAGCGAGCTCGACGGCATCCTGACCGACGCGAACCAACAAGTGAGCAAGGCTCAACAGACGGCCGACGACGCCTACTACGCCCTGCGCATCGCCCTGCTTGAGCGCTTTCCGCTACTCGAGCATCCCTGGGAGCAGCGCGGACGTGACCTGATCGCCCAACAGGCCGTCGAAATCAGCAAACTCCTCACGGAGTCAGACCTGGCTCAGGAACACGTGCAAGCCTCCCACGAGCTCGATCAGGCCGTGATCGACCAGGACTCCGTGCGCGTTGCGCGCGCGCGTGTGCAGCGCCTCGTTCGGGCCTACGAGACCCTGCGCCTGGCGACCGCGCTCAAGAAAAAGAGCGGGCCGGATTACACCCATTTTGCAGCGCTCCGCCGCTGTGAAAACTGGGTGCCGAGATTGCGGAGCGGCGGTCGTCCGTGATACGCGTGTGGCTCCTTTCACCTGGGTGCGCTGTGCCATGATCGCGCCCTCGAGACGCCAGGGAGCGCGCAAACATGAGCTTATTCAGGGGATTTTTGGGCCTGACCGCAGTGGCGGCATGGTCATCTGTGTTGGGTTGCGGGGAGAACGATAGCCCCGCCGGAGCGGACAAGGGCGACCAGCAGGGCAATGAGCAGGCCCTGGTCACCTGGCACCAACACGTGGCGCCCGTGATCACGGAGAAGTGCACGGCGTGCCACACCGAGGGCGGCATCGCTCCGTTCTCGCTGACCAGTTACGCCAACGCCAAGGCCGTGGCTTCGCAGGTGGCCGCTGCCGTCATGGAAGGCCGCATGCCGCCTTACCTCGCGCAGGAGACCCCCGACTGTCAGCCGCGCCTCCACTGGGCCAACGACCTGCGCCTGAGCGCCGAGCAGAAGACGATGATCCAGACCTGGGTGGACAACGGCACGCCGGAGGGCGATCCCGCCACCGCCGCCGAGATCAAGCACCCCGCGCCGGTGGCGCTGCCGCGCGAAGACATCGTGATGAACTGGCCCGAAGCCATCGCGGTGGACGGTACCAAGGACATCCACACCTGCATCATCGTCGATCCCCAGCTCACCGCCGACTCCTACGTCACCGGTCGCCTGATCACCTCGGGCAACAAGAAGGTGCTGCACCACGTGGTGTCGTACGTCATCGCGCCCGGCCAGAATGCGGACGGCACGCCGCGCACCAAGGCCCAGCTCGAAGAGGCCGTGAAGGCCCAAAAGGGCGTGGGCATCGGCGGTCGCTACGACTGCTTCGGCGGCGCGGGCTTCCAATCCGGCGGCGGCGTCTCCACGGAGATGCTCGACGCATGGGCGCCGGGCGGCGTGGCCAACCTGGCTCCCGAAGACTCCGGTCAGCCCGTCCTCAAGGACTCGTTGGTGCTGCTGGACGTCCACTACCATCCCACCGGCAAGCCCGAGGTGGACTCGGGCAGCAAGCTCTCCTTGATGCTCTCGCAGACGCGCCCCAGTCGCATCTCGCGCAGCATTCTGCTCGGCAACTTCACGCAGCCCGAGAGCGCGCCCTACACCTCGATGTACGGCGACGGCATGCTGATCAAGCAACCCGACGAGACCGAGGCCAAGTTCCTCATCCCCGCCAATGCCAAGGATCACGTCGAAGAGATGACCTGGACCTGGAAGGCCCTGAGCAGCGACGGCTTGCGCGTGATGGGCATGGGCACGCACATGCACTACGTGGGCCGCGGCATGCGCATCACGCTCGAGCGCGCGAACGGCGACTCGGAGTGCCTGATCGAGACGCCCCGGTACGACTTCAACTGGCAGCGCGGCTACGGCTACGACGCCGCCTTCGAGCAGCTCCCGATGATGGGCGTGGGTGACACGCTGCGCATGCGTTGCATCTACGACAACAGCATGGACAACAACTTCGTCCGTCAAGCGCTCGACGATCAGGGCTTGGATGCGCCCGTGGACGTGCCGCTCGGTGAGGACACGTTGAACGAGATGTGCCTGGGCGCCGTGGGCATCATCTATCCGAACCTCACCGGTCCCTGAGCCACGGCGAGCTCACTGCGTGGGCTCGTCGTCACGCTCGAGGTCTTGCAGGCGACGCTCGAGAAAACGCCGCTCGGCGAGGTTGGTCACCAGGGGCAGCGCTTCGCGATAGGCCTGGGCCGCTTCCCGGCGGCGCCCGAGTCGGACAAGCAAGGCCGCGCGCGCGGCGGGCAGATGGTGGTAGCTCTCGAGCGTGCCCGCGCGAGAGAGCGCCGCGAGCATCGAGAGTCCGGCTTCGGGTCCATCGCGCATGGCCACCGCCACGGCGTGATTGAGCGCGATCACGGGCGAGTCCTCGCGCGCGCGCAGACGCGCATAGAGCGCGGCGATTTGGCCCCAGTCGGTGTCCTCGGGCGTGCGCGCGCGGGCATGGATGGCGGCCACGGCCGCCTGCAGCGTGTAGCTCTGGTGGGCTCCCTCCTGGAGCGCACGGTCCAGCTGCGCCAGACCTTCGCGGATCTGCTCCTGGTTCCACAACCGACGATCCTGCTCCTCCAGGAGCACCAGGTCGCCGGCCGGATTCACGCGCGCCAGCCGCCGCGAGTCCTGCAGCAGCAGCAAGGCCAAGAGCGCGCGTAGCTCGGGTTGTCGCGGCAACAGCTCGCAGGCGAGGTGCCCGAGCCGAATCGCTTCGGCCGCCAGATCCGCGCGCAGCAAGGTGGGACCGAAGCTGGCCGAGTAGCCCTCGTTGAAGATCAAGTACACCACCGACATCACGGGCCCCAAGCGCTCGGGGAGCTCCTCCTCGGGTGGCACGCGGTACGGAATCGCGGCCACTCGGATCTTCTGCTTTGCCCGCACCAGGCGCTGCGCCATGGTGGCCACGGGCACCAGGAAGGCGCGCGCGATCTCCTCGGTGCTCAGTCCGCCGAGCGTTCGCAACGTGAGTGCGACCTGCGCCTCCAGCGCGAGCGCCGGGTGACAGCACGTGAAGATCAAGCGCAGCCGGTCGTCTTCCAGGGCCGTCGGCTCGGCCCACTCATCGGCCGCGACGTCGTCCGGCCGATCTCCCTCCAGCACGAAGGCGAGTTCCTCACGGCGACGCTCCTTCATGACCTGGTGGCGAATCTGGTCCACGCCCTTGTTGCGGGCGGTGCGGATCAACCAGGCTCGCGGCTGCTCCGGGATCCCCGCTTCCTCCCACTGCGCGAGCGCCTGCTCGAACGCGAGCGCCAGCGCATCCTCGGCCACGTCGATATCGCCGAGCAGGCGGATCAACGTGGCGAGGATGCGGCCGCGCTCGGCCTGGAAGATCTCTGCGATGCGTTCCCGATGCATGACGACCTACCGAGTGAGCGCCGCGAAGGTGGACGCGAGGCGGAGTCAGCGATTGAACACCATGATCGGGCGCACCTCGATGCTCCCCATGCGGGCCGAGGGGATGCGCGCTGCGATGCGGATCGCCTCGTCGAGATTCTCGGCATCGATGAGGTAGTAGCCGCCGAGCTGCTCCTTGGTCTCCGCGAACGGGCCGTCCGTGGTCAAAGTCTTGCCCTCGCGCACGCGCACGGTGGTAGCCGTGGAGGTGGGCTGCAGCGCGTTGCCGCCGCGCATGTGCCCGCTCTTGGCGATGCTGTCCGTGAACTCCTTGTACTCGGTCATCATCTCGGCCTGGCCGGAGACCTTGGGGGACAGGTTCTTTTCGTTATCGTAGATGAGCAACAGGTATTGCATGACGGTTCCTTGGGTAGTCGGACCAGCCGGTCCTACCTTAGGTCGAGCGACCCCCGGCCCGATCGACAAGCTCCTCGAGTTTTTTCTCTGGGTCGAGCCGATTTGCGGAAAGGCCAACGATTCCTGGAATATCGCGTCTCCTACCGAGCGCGTGATGGGGGCCACGCCGCGGACTGAACCAGCGACCAGTGCAGGAACTCGTTGGCCCGGGGTCTGACGCTCGAAGGGTGATTCGTCGGGTCTTCGCGAGATCGCGAGCCAGATTTCCCGGGTAGCCGTCGTAACAGGGCTGGGGGTCCTCGCTCCAGGAGGGCCTTCTGCGCCTTGGGAGGACGAGGGCCTGTGCCGATCCCACATACGCTCTTCGGCGGGAAGTACCGGACCGTGCGCCCGCTCGGCGAAGGCGGCATGGGCACCGTCTTCGAAGTCGAGAACGTGCTGACCCAGAAGCGCGCGGCCATCAAGTGGCTCCACCCTCGCTTCCAGTCCGGCCCCGACTCCGTGCGACGCATGCTGCGCGAGGCCCGCGCCATGGCGCGCATTCGGCACCAGAACGTGGTCGACGTCTACGACGTGCTGCTCGAGGACAACGACATCTGCCTGGTGATGGAGCTCTTGCAAGGAGAGCTGCTGTCGGAGCGCCTGGCCCGGGCCTCCGTCTCGATGGCCAACCTGCTCGCGCTGCTCTTGCCCGCCATGCGTGGGGTCGCGGCGGCCCATGCCGTGGGCGTGGTGCATCGGGACATCAAGCCCGAGAACATCTTTTTGGTACGTGAAAACGACCAGTCTCAACCGACTCCCAAGGTGATCGACTTCGGAATCTCCAAGGTGTTCAACGGCGAAGAGGACCCCTCGACCTGCTCGGGCGTCACCATGGGTACCCCGCGCTATGTGTCCTACGAGCAGCTGCGCGGCCTGCGCGACGTCGACGGACGCACCGATACCTACGCGTTCGGCGTCATCTTGTTCGAGGCGCTCACGGGACGTGCTCCCTATCAGGCCGATACCCTCGGGCAACAGGCCATCCAGTTCGTCACGTCGGTGCCCCCCACCGTCCGCTCCTTGCGCCCCGAGGTGCCGGAGGCCCTGGCCAGCAGCGTGGAGCGCGCCATCTCGCGGGATCGAGATCAGCGCTCCGACAGCCTGGGGCAGCTGGTGGAAGAGCTCACGCCGTTCATGGACACGGCCTCCTACCCGCAGGCATTGAACGCGTTCCCACCGGTTCCCGTGCCACAGCCGGTAGGCGGACACCCGTTGGCCATGGCCTGGGAGACCACCTCCGAAGCCAGCGGCCTTCGCTTTCCTCGCACCCACCCTGCCCCCAGCGTGCGCAGCCCGGGAAACCGCCGGCTGGGCATCGTGGCCTCGGTGTTGCTGGTGGCCGGCCTGGCGGCGACGCTGCTCATGGGGCGCGCGCGAACCCACGCCGATCGAGCCGAGGCCAAGCGCCCCGTTGTCGCTGCAAGCCCGAAGCCGATGGCCGCAGCCACGCCAACCGTCTTGCCCGACATCGCGCCCGCGCCGGCCCTGTCCGTGGAGATCCCAGAGCTGGCTCCCTCGGAGCCCACGCCCTCCCTCGTGACCGGTCCACTCGCACTCCCGGGGCCGACCGACGATTCCGCGCCCCGTCCACCGCGCGCACGTCGCGGCGCACCCGAGGCCGCGCTCGAACGTGAGCTCGCGACGGGCGCGTCCGCAGCCGCGCCGGTTGCTGCCGAGCCCGCCACTTTGCCCGAGCCCGTGACGGCGCGCTCGGGGCGCCTTTCCCGCAGCGAGTTTTGACGCCATCGAGCCAGCCCCTGCGAATCAATCATCCCAGTTCCCGTGTTCATTCATCAGTTCAATCTCGCGGAGCCGACAACATGTCGCTGATCGTTACGGCCGAAGACAGCCACACCGAATCCCTCGTGTTGGGGCTGTCGACTTTGCTCTTCCTCCTCGCGTTACAGCTCGCGCTCTCGGGTCTGACGCGCGCTCAGGAACCCGCGACACAGGCACCCGCTAGCGCAGGAGTCGCGGCCGAGGCCACGTCAGCGGGCTCGTCGGCCGGGCCGGGCGCAGCCGAAGCCGACGCCCCCGGCAGCGTGTATTCGCGCGCCATCGACGCAGCCCTGATGGAGTACGAGCGCGGCAACTTCGAGGAAGCGCGCGAGCACCTGCGCGCTGCGCACGAGGCCTACCCCAATGCGCGCACCTACCGCGGACTCGGCAAAGCCGAGTTCGAGCTACGCAACTACGGCGAGTCCGTGAAGATGCTGGAAGCCGCGCTGACGTCCCAGGTGAAGCCACTCGACGCAACGCTGCGCGCCGAGGTCGAGGCGATCCTTGCGCGTGCCCGCGCCTACGTGGGCGAGGTTCACGTCAACGTCGAGCCCGGTACGGCCACCGTGAGCGTGGACGGCGTCCTGATGGCGAGCGGCCCCGACGCGGCTCTCGCCCTGGTGGTCGGCGATCACGTGCTCGAGTTCCGTGCATCGGGCCATCTGCCCGAGCGACGCGCCATCCGCGTGAAAGGCGGCGAGAGCATGACGGTGCGCGTGGTGTTGCCTTCGCCCAACGACTCTGGCGACGGACACCAAACCATCGTGGCGCTCCAGCCGCAGGCCTCCCCGCTGGTCGACACCGCCACCCGCAAGCGACGCTGGGTCTGGGCCAGCGTCGGCACGTTGCTCGTTGGCGGCATCGTCACCGGTGCAGTGCTCGCCGCACGCTCTGGTCACCGCGGGAATGGTGACGTGAGCGGAGGCACCACCGGCGTGGTGATCGAGAACCCGTGAAGGCTTGAGAGCCGGCTCAGCTCTCTAGTAGCGCGCAAGCTCGGGATCGACCTCGAGCGCGTATCCGTCGATGCCACCCGCCACGTTGAAGACGTGCTTGAAGCCCTGGCGCAGGTAGTGCTCCGCCGCCTGCTGGCTGCGGCCGCCGTGGTGACAGTGGAAGTAGATGGGCGTGTCTTTGTCGAGCTTGGCGAGCTTTTCCTGGGCCGCCTTGTCGAAGTGCTGAGCCTGCTCGAGCTTGACGATGTTACGCTCCTCGTTGCTGCGCACGTCGAACAGCTCGAAGGACTTGCCGGCGTCGATCAGAGCCTTGAGATCCCTGGGCCCGATCTGCTTCACGCGCGGCGGCTCGTTGGGGTTGTCGATCTTGAAGCCCCCGCCGTCGGCGGCCAGGAAATCGATGCGCAAACCGTCGGCGCGTAGCGCGCTCTGGCGGTCAAACACCAGAGTCAGTCCACCGGCGTCCACCTTGATGTCACCCTCGTTGGGCTCATCCACCGACAGCGCGTACTCGAACTGCGGAGAGATCTCGATGCGCAACGCCGCCACGGCCTCGCCTTCGCCGGCCTCGAGCACCGCTCGCTTGGCGGCCTCCGTGACGGTCACCGTGGGCGCCTTGACCTCGGGTTTGGCGGTGCCGAGCACGTCGTAAATCTCACCGCTGGCGAACAGCTCCTTCACGATGTCCGCGCCGCCCACAAACTGCCCTTTGACGTAAAGCTGCGGGAACGTGGGCCAGCTGGTGTACTCCTTCATGCCTTCGCGCAGATCCGCACGGGCCAGGATGTTCACGTCCTTGAGCTCGCGGACCCCCGCTTCCTTGAGGATGTTCACCACGGTGGCCGAGAACCCGCACTGCGGGAAGCTCTTGGTGCCCTTCATGAAAAGGAGCACGGGGTGCTTCTGGACCAGCTCCTCGATCTCAGCCTTCAGCTGCGCATCCATCGTCTCTTAACTCCTGCCGTCTCGCCGGGTTCGCGCGGACAGCAACAGCGTAAGGTCGCGAGGCGAGGCGTGCCAGCCAAAGGGGCTGGCGAACGCGGCCGACAGGCTTGGCTCACGGGCCCACCGGGCCGAGCGCCGGGCCCGAACGCCCGTGATGGGCCACCCGGCCAGGAGCGGAGGGTAAGGCGCGTGACACGCGGGGGAGGCCGCCGGCAGCGTGGGGCCGGGGCCGCTTCCCCCGCCCCGTAAGGAACTTTCGGACTCGGCCCCCACGAGGCCAGGCGAAGCGGTGCCAGGACTCACAGCCAGTGTTTGCGCCGGAACCAGCGCCAGATGGCAAAGGAAATCGCCACCAACGCCAACCAGAACACCGGATAGCTGTAGCGCCAGTGGAGCTCGGGCATCTCGCGGAAGTTCATGCCGTAGACCCCCACGATGAACGTGAGGGGCAGGAAGAACACCGAGTAGAGCGCCAGCGTCCGCATCACGTCGTTGGTGTCGTTGGCCGAAAGCGAGAGCTGCACCGCCAACAGGTTGCGCAGATCCTCGAGCAGGTTGTCCGCGAAGAACAGCAAGCTCTCCACGTGTTCGCGCAGGTCCTGGCACAGCGGCTGATTGCGGTCGGAGCGCGGCACGAAGCGCTGCACGGCATTGTGCGTATGCCAGAGCATGCGCTTGATCACGGTGAGCCGAGTCTGCGTGCGAAAGATGGCATCCCAGTGAGCGCTGTCGCGCTGGTCGGTCAGGATGGAGGCCTCGAAGGCGTGGATCTGATCTTCGATGGTCTCGAGTGGCTCGTGATAGGTCTCGACGGCGCTCATCAACACCTCGAGCATGCTGGTCAACAGGTACACGGGCCCTGGAGCATAGCGATACTTGCGCAGGATGGGCTCCATGAACGCGAGATCCTCGCGGTGCACGGTGATCAGGAAGCGATTGCCCAAGAACAGCGCCACCTTTTGCGTCAGGGCGTGCACGTCGCTGTCCAGCACGCTCGCGCGCGAGTTGAAGGCGCGCACGATCAGAAAGGTGGTATCGCCCGACTGCTCGTGCTTCGGCAGATGCTGCGGCTCGAGGCAGTCCTTCACCAGCGTGGAATGCAGGTGATATCTGCGCGAGAGCGTCTCGAACTCATCGGCCGTCGGATCGACCAGGTCGAGCCACACCGGAACCGGCGGCTCACCTTCCACGCGAATCTGGTTGATCATCTCTCCGAGCCTGCTCCTCTCGTGTGCCACGCGCCACTCATGAGGCGCTCACGTGCCCCGCGCGCTGCCCGGAAGCACGGGCCACCGCCTGCTGGCGCAAATCGCGCCCATGAGGCGCTTGTTCGCGGTGGGGTCGGTCGGTCATGGGGGCGCTTCTGGTCTTGGTGCGCAAGGCGCGCGCAAGAGCGCGCGCAGCTCAGTCTCCGTCGCTTCGTTCACTGACAGGGTCCACCGGTTGAGCTTCGCTTCCGATCGAGGGCGCGAAAGATTGCGCGCAGGCGGTGGCCCGTGCTTTCAGGCAGCACGCGGGGCACTGTGTGCACTCCGGAGCACGAGCGTTCTCGAGTGTTCTTGGCCCGGATCGTCTCGAATGTTCTCTCGAATCAAGGTGGCCCCAAGCCCCAGTGGCCTCGAGGGTGCTCGCGCGACCACTGGGTCCACTCAAGCGAGCCTCACTCGAGCTCCCGAGCAACCCGTGCTCACATGAGCCCTCGAACACCACGAGAGCCCGCGTGAGTCCCGTCGTATTCGAGGGGGTTCGGCGGGCGAGTCGGTGGCGGGCGGTTCCCTCTGGCGCCGAGTCTTGGCGCGCTCCGACTCGAAGCAAAGCTCAACCGGTGAACCCCGTCAGCGGCCGATACGACGGAGACTGAGCCTGCGCGCTTCCTGCGCGCCTTGCGTACCAAGACCAGAGTCGACCCCATGACCGTCCCCACCGCGCGGCGCACGATTCATGGCGCGACTCTCGGCCAGCCAGAGGGAACCCGACCGCCACCGACTCGCCCGCCGGGACCCTTCTGGGCAGGGACGGGACGCACGTGGACGGACGGGCTATCACAGCGCTCGTGGCAGTTCGTCTGGCTCAGTATCCCCGCCATCAGGTCGCTCGTATCGTCAGTGTGGGAGGAGCGCGTCCGGTGCGGCGTCGGCTGCTCGAGCTGGGCCTGACGCCTGGGACCGAGGTCACGGTGGTGGGCGTGTCGCCGCTGGGTGACCCGCTCGAGCTGTCGGTGCGTGGCTCGCGCGTCTCCATCCGCAAGAAGGACGCCCTCGAGATCGAGGTGGACGCGTGAGTGCCGCCACGCGCGTGGCCCTGGTGGGCAATCCCAACACGGGCAAGAGCACGCTCTTCAATCGACTCACGGGTGCCAATGCCCGCGTGGGTAACTATCCTGGGGTCACCGTGGAGCTCGAGCGCGGCTCGCTCGTGCTCGCCCCGGGCCGCACGGTCGAAGTCGTCGACGTACCGGGTTCCTACTCGCTCGTGGCGCGCAGCCGTGAGGAGCAGGTGGCCATCGAGTGCCTGCTGGGCCTGGACGGCCAGACCGCCCCGGATCTCGTGGTGTGCTGCGTCGATGCCACCAACCTTTCGCGCAATCTGTACTTCGTGCTGCAGGCGCAGGAGCTGGGGCTCAACCTCGTCGTGGCCCTGACCATGGTCGACGAAGCCGGCCCGCTGGCCCCCGAGGCCTCCGAACTCTCGGACATCCTCGAGTGTCCGGTGGTGAGCGTGGTCGCGCGTACGGGTCAGGGGCTCGATGGGCTCAAGCGGGTCATGGCCGAAGCCCTCACGCGCAAGGTCACACCCAAGCTGCGTTTCGCGCCCAGCGCCACCCTGGCCAAGCAAATCGCCCAGGTGCGCGCCGCATGCCCCACCGGCCTTCAGACCGATGCCTTCGCGCTCTGGGCGCTGATGTCGGTGGCTCGCGATGACGAGCTTTCGCTGCCCGAGAACCTGCGAGCCGCCGTGCTCTCGGCGGTGCCCGACGACCAAGCCGGCAAGGCCCTCGACGACGAGGTCGTGAACGCACGCTACGCGTTCATCGATCGCACCGTGTCGCCGCTCGTGACTCAACCGGTGAAGCGAACGCTCACCGAGCGCGTGGACGGCGTGCTGCTCCATCCGGTGTTCGGTTTCTTCGCCTTCCTGCTGATCTCCCTGTTGATCTTCCAGTCTCTCTTCAGCTGGGCCAACCCTGCCATCGAGCTCGTCGAGTGGCTGTTCGGCAAGCTGGGCGAAGGCGTGGGGCAGCTGCTCGGCGACAACGTGGTGAGCGAGCTGATCGTCGAGGGCATCGTGGGCGGCGCGGGCAGCGTGGTGGTGTTCCTGCCGCAGATTCTGCTGCTGTTCTTGTTCGTGGGGTTGATGGAGGACTCCGGCTACATGGCGCGCGTGGCCTACCTCATGGATCGCATCATGAAGGGCATGGGGCTCCACGGGCGTGCCTTCGTGCCGATGCTCTCGGGCTTTGCCTGCGCCATCCCGGCCATCATGGCCACGCGCACCATGGAGCGACAGCGCGACCGCCTCCTGACCATGATGGTGGTGCCGCTGATGACCTGCTCGGCCCGCCTGCCGGTGTACACGCTGATCATCGGCGCGCTGTTCCCGGCTCAAATGCGCTGGCTCGGCATCCCGGTGCAGGGTGGCTTGATGATCGCCATGTATCTGTTTTCGGTGTGCATCGCGCTGCTCGCGGCCTGGGTGCTCTCCAAGACGGTGCTGCGCGCCGAGAGCGCCACGTTGATTCTCGAACTGCCTCCGTACCGCCTACCGCGCTTGCCGGATGTGCTGCGCATGGTGTGGCAGCGCGCCAAGGCGTTCCTCACGCAGGCCGGCACCATCATCCTCGGCTGCAGTGTGCTGCTATGGCTGCTGCTGAATTTCCCGCGGCCCAGCGCCGAACAGCTGGCGGGCCACACACCCACCGAGCAGCACTCTATCGCGCTCGCCAACAGCTACGGCGGCAGGCTCGGTCACACCATCGAACCCGTCATCGCTCCGCTCGGCTTCGACTGGAAGATCGGCGTGGGCATTATCGGCGCCTTCGCCGCGCGCGAGGTCTTCGTGGCCACCATGGGCGTGGTCTACAGCGCCGGCGACGACGTGGACGAGGAGAACCAGACGTTGCGGGAGAAGCTGCGCGAGGAGCGCACGCCGGACGGCCAGACCGCCTACACCCCGTTGGTGGGCCTGTCCTTGATGATCTTCTTCGCCCTGGCCTGCCAGTGCATGAGCACACTCGCGGTGGTGAAGCGCGAGACCCACAGCTATCGCTGGCCCGCGTTCCTCTTCGTGTACATGACCGTGCTCGCCTGGTGCACGAGCTTCGCGGTCTACCAGGGCGGACGCCTACTCGGCCTGGGTTGATCACCCGCGTGCTCGTGCTCGGTCGCAACCAGGACGAAGATGGCGCTGGATCGAGCACGAGCACGCGGTCGGGCGTGTGCCCACCGGAGCTCCCCTAGCTGCTCTTCACTTGCAGCGGTCAGCAGGCGCGCAGATGCCGTTGTCTTGCTTGCTGCCGTCGGCGTTGGTGAACAGCACGCAGCAACCGGTGGCGGTGCATTCGCCGTTGTTGTGGCAGGGGATCTGGCAGCCGTTCAGACCGATGTCCTGGGCGCTCTGCGCGCAGACCAGGCCCATGCAGCACGGGTTGCGATTGGTGTCGCACTCCTCGTCGAGCCGTCGACACGCGTTTTGGCAGCTCTCGAAGGTGGTGCCGCAGAAGGGCTTGGCGACGCGATCGTTGTCAGCGCAACAGTTGCTCGAGCAGTTGTCGTCGGTGGTACAGGGCTTCATGCAGATGCCCAGGTACTTTTTCCCGTCGGGGGCCGTGCCCTGCATGCATTCGAGTCCCTCGCAGCAGCCGTCGGGGCGCCCATCACAGACGCTCTCCTCGAGCAAACACGCGGTGCTCGCGTTGGGGAGCAGCGACGCGCACTGGTGCGCCTTTTCACGACCCTGACGGTCGAGGCAAACGCAGCCAAGCTCGTCTGGAGTCAGACACACGGCCTGCAGGCAAATCGGCGCCTCTTGCGGGCATCCGTTGAGGCGGCAGTCGTCCACGTTCTGGTAGCGTGGGTCCGGTAGGCACACACTGCCCTCACACGTGAGTCCGGGTCCGCATGGTTTTCCCGATTCGCATGTGTTACCCAGGTTACCGCATTGCTCGGCGGCCACGTATCCACCCGCCAGCATCTTGTCGTCGCCTGGATGGATGACCGCACCATCGGGACCGATGATCACCTCACCGGCATCGCTGTCGATGCCACTGCTGGTCGGGCTACAGCCCGCCCCCAGGAAGACGGCAGCCATCAGGCAGATTGCGCTGGAAGGGCGCGGACTAGAGACGCGCGGAAGGGCGCGAGGAGGATTGGGAGCACGGTGACGATTGGCCGAACCAAAGTGCATGGCGAGACTCTACATCGGGCGCACGGAGCCGGAAAACCTTCTGTGGTCTCCAAGTGTGACCTGAGGCCACCTGCGATCGGGAGGGTTGAGGGTTCTCGTAGCCTTGGGCCGCGAAGTCGGCGACAAGGGAACGATAGGAGGTGCGCCATGCAGTATCGGGCGCGCGCTTTGACCCGCGCGGTGTCGTTCTTGGGCCTCTTGCTGGCCCTCACTGGTTGCACCCGGGTGCCCGAGCTGAGCGGCATGGGCACCCTGCTCTCGGCGCGCGATGCGGCCCACGGGCCCCTGGCCAGCACCACCGCGGAGGCTTTGACCCTCGACCAACTCCAGCTCAAGGGGTCCCACAACAGCTATCACCAGGCGCCGCGCATGGCCCTGGCCAAGGGCTGGCGGTACAGCCACCTCCCGCTGCGCAAGCAGCTCGAGACCCAGGGCGTGCGCCAAATCGAGCTCGACGTTCGCTACAGCGGCGGCCAGGTCGTGGTCGGCCATCTGCCCATCGTCGACGGCCGCAGCAGCTGCCGTACCCTGGCCGCGTGCCTGCAGCAGGTGAAGGCCTGGTCCGACGAGAATCCCTCGCACCTGCCGCTGTTCGTGTTCCTGGAGCCCAAGGAGCACATCACGCCCTCGAACCTGGACGGGCGTCTCGAGGTGCTCGACCAGACCATCGCCAAGGTCTTCCCGCGCTCGTCGCTGCTCACGCCGCGCGACGTGGCGGGGGAGGAGCGCACGCTCAAGGAGGCCGTGCAGGCGCACGGCTGGCCGAGTCTCGAGTCGACCCGAGGCAAGGTGGTGTTCGTGCTGTTCGGCCGCAAGAACCACACGCGCGCCTACGGCGAGGGTCGGCCGCGCCTCGAAGGGCGGCTGATGTTCGCGGCGGGCAGGCCGCAGGACCCCTATGCGGTGTTCGCTTCGTGTGACGATCCGGTGGCAGAGAAGGCCGAGATCGCGGCCGCGCTCGACCAGGGCATGCTGGTGCGAACGCGCGCCGACAGCGATTTGCGCCGTGACCGCAACCGCCGCGACGCGGCGTTGGCCAGCGGCGCCCACTTTATCGGCAGCGATTTCGTCGATCCCAAGAGCAACTGGCTCGCACTGGGAGAGCGTGCCCCGGCACGTTGTAACCCGCTTTCGGGCGCGGCCTGCGTGAGCGCAGCGCTGACGGAGACCCCCGAAGACGTGGTCGCGCTCGGCGCGAATCCTGCGTTGCCCGCAGCGAGCGCGTCCCCTGCCGTGGGAACGAGCGCATCTGGTTCCCTCGTCGAAGAGCGCGCGCTCTTGCCGCTGCCGGCCAATGCCAGCGCCACCGGCAAGGCCCCCATCGGCGTTCCGTGATCGACGGTCTTGCGCGCGCTGGGCACTCCGCCTTGCACGCGCTGGACACGTGACGCGCTGATCGAGGACGCGCTGGCACGGAACACTGCCGCCCCAAGTTTTGGGTATGCAGCGACCCGTCGCAGCGCGGCCGATTGAAACGCCTGCGCGAAGGTGGCAAGAGTGGTTGCTGCTGGCCACCGCGTACGCGCCGCGCGTCACGCGCACGCGGGTCTGGCGTGGCGAGCCCGAGGGCGATTGCTCGCGGGCCGACCCGCCCGCTTCGACGCTCCGGGAGAGGTGATCCAATGCGTTTGGGGGAACCAATCGATCCGCGCCTGCCGTGGGTGCGGCGTCTGCACAACCTCGATTCGGCCTGGAACCACGGCGTGAGTGGCCCGCGCCTCAGCGCGCTCGAGCAGGCGGGCCTGCGTCTGGGCGATGCCTTGCGCGCGGGCCCCTCCGTGGTCGCCGTACGGACGCTGCCTCTGAGCACGCTGCTCTACCCGACCAAATACGCTTTCCAGGGCGCCTGCCGTTTGCCGGTACCTTACGTCGTGATGACCCACCGCGCGCTGCTGGTACAGGTGCGTGTCGACGGCGAGATCCGCAACATCCTGTTCAATCCCACGTCGGTGGATGCAGCCCTGGCGGCCCCCTTCTTCCGGCAACTCGCGGATCGCACGGGCGACTGGGCGGTGAAGAACATCCTCACCAAGCGCTTCGGGAGCGTGGAGGAGCAACTGGCGCGGCTCGGCTTGTCGCCGGCCGACATCGATGTGATCGCCTTCGATCATTTCCACGTGCAAGACCTGCGGCCGCTGCTCGGTGCGCGGCATACCGACGAGCAAGCCGGGCAAGTGGGGCTCTATCCCCGCGCGCTGCTGTTGGCTCCGCGCTGCGAGTGGAACGACTGGGATCAGCTCCACCCGTTGCAGCAGGCCTGGTTCGTGCGCGACGGAAAGCTCGGCGTACCCTCCGAGCGCGTGGTGCTCACCGACGGGGATCTCTCGCTGGGTCCGGGCGCCCTCCTGCTGCGCACGCCGGGGCACACCAGCGGCAACCAAACCCTGGTCGTGCGTAGCGATGGCGGGGTCTTCGGCTGCAGCGAGAACGGCGTCTCGGTGGACAACTGGGCCCCCCTCGAGTCCAAGATCCCGGGCCTGCGCGAGGTCGCCTTGCTGCAGGGGCTCGACGTGATCCTCAACTCGAACACACCCGAGTCGGGCATGCAGCAGTACACGTCGATGATGCTGGAGCGCGCCCTGGTGGACCGGCTCCCCGAGCACCCCGCGCTGTTCCAGATGTTTCCCTCGAGCGAGCTGACGAGCTCCTGGTTCGCCCCCGGCGTTCACCCTGCGCGCAGCCTGCTGGAGCGCGTGGGCGGACAGGTCGTGTTCTCGCCGCCCAGGCGCGCGCCGCTGGAACATGCGCCGGCCCTGGCGGAGGACTAGCATCGAGGCCCGATGGGCACCTCGAGCGCTTCGTTGATCCTGGCCTCCACCTCGCGCTACCGACACGAGCTCCTGGGGCGGCTCGGGCTGCCTTTCCGCGCCTGCGCCCCCGACTGCGACGAGGATTCGTTCAAGGGCCGTGGCCATGCGCCGCAACAACTGGCGGAGCTACTCGCGCGAAAGAAGGCCGAGAGCGTCGCGCGCCTGGAGCCAGACAGTTTCGTGATCGGCTCGGATCAGGTGGTGGACCTGGACGGCGAGATCCTGGGCAAGCCCGGCAGCGTGGCCGCGGCGGAGCGCCAGCTGGCGCGCCTTCAGGGACGCGAACACCGACTCATCACGGCGGTCGCCCTGTGCGGACCGGGCCCACGCGTGGCCTTCCACACGGACATCACGCGGCTGCGCATGCGCGACCTCGGGGACGAGTCGATCCGCCGCTACGTGGCCCACGATCAGCCCCTGGACTGCGCCGGAAGCTACAAGATCGAGTCGCTGGGGATCGCCCTCTTCGAACACATCGAGTGCGCCGACTACAACGCCATCGCCGGGCTCCCGCTGCTGGCCCTGGCAGGTCTGTTGCGCGCCGCCGGCTTCAGCGTGCCATAGGGGGGTGTCCCTAGAAGCTGCCGCGCAGGCTCACGAATGCTCCGCGGCGATCATTGGTGAGACGCAGGTCGGGGCGCAGCACCACGGCCCGCGGGCCATGGTCGAAGTGAAAGCCCGGCGGCTCGGGCAGCCGGGTCGGCATCACGAAGCGCGCCGCCAGGGCGGGCGGCGTGACCAGCAAGGCGGGCTGCGGGTCGGTGTGCACGAGCCGGACGCGGGGCAGGCGCCTAGTCTCGGGTGTCAGCTCGACGCCCACGCGGGGCGCGCTGCGAACCACCAAGCCGGCCAGGCCGCTGCCCACCAGGGTCGTCGCGATGACCATGGGTGCCGCCGGCCAGAACGCCAGCGCCGAGAGCCCCGCCTCGGCCCGGGCCGGCGCGGAGGCCAACAGGCCCAGCAGGCAGACTCCCCACACACTCGCTGCCCGCGTCCGGTTGCCCCAACTGCCCATTTTTCGCGCCCCCGCTCGCCTCCCCGCCGAGGCGTTCGGGACAGTTCGTCTTCACCTTTCGGGCCAACTTGTGCGTTTTTTGCTTTGTCGCGCGATTACATCCCCTTACAAACCGCGGTTTGCTCGGCAAAACGGGCCCTCTCGCAACGGTGTGGCGCGCTTGCGCCGCACCCCAAAACGCTTCCGCACCGGGCGCGCGGGCCGAGCCAGTCAGGGTTTGGGACTCTGCTATAACGCGAGCGCATGTCCGAAGAGCGAGTCCAGCCGAGCGGGGCTGAAGAGAACGCCCCCAACTTCATCAGCGACATGGTCCGTGAGGACCTCGCGAAGAACAAACACCCTGGTAGGCTCAACACGCGCTTCCCGCCCGAACCCAACGGGTACCTCCACATCGGCCACGCCAAGTCGATCACGTTGAACTTCGGCACCGCCGAGCTGGCGCCGTTCGGGAAGTGCAACCTGCGTTTCGACGACACCAACCCCACCAAAGAAGAGACCGAGTTCGTGGAGTCCATCCAGAACGACGTTCGTTGGCTGGGCTACGACTGGCAGGACCGGCTGTACTTCGCCTCGGACTACTTCGAGCGCCTCTACGAGTGCGCAGTGGACCTGATCCGGCGTGGACTCGCCTACGTGGACAGCCAGAGCCTGGAAGAAATCCGCAAGAACCGCGGCGACTTCTACACCCCGGGCACGCCGAGCCCCTTCCGCGAGCGCAGCGCCGAGGAGAACCTCGACCTGCTGGCGCGCATGCGCAAGGGCGACTTCGAGGAGGGCGTGCATGTGCTGCGCGCCAAGATCGACATGGCGTCCGCAGACCTCAACCTGCGTGATCCGCTGCTCTACCGCATCAAGCACGCGCACCACCACCGCACGGGCGATGCCTGGTGCATCTATCCGATGTACGACTACGCGCATCCGCTTTCCGATGCCTTCGAGGGCATCACGCACTCGTTGTGCACGCTGGAGTTCGCGCACCATCGGCCGCTCTACGACTGGCTGGTGGCTCAGTTCTCCTTCGATCCGGTGCCCGAGCAGACCGAGTTCGCCAAGCTCGCCCTCACGTACACGGTGCTGAGCAAACGCCGCCTGCAGGCTTTGGTGGTGGGTGGACAGGTAAACGGCTGGAACGATCCGCGCATGCCGACCCTGGCAGGACTGCGCCGCCGTGGCTTCACGCCGGCAGCGCTGCGCCGCTTCTGCGAGCGCATCGGCGTGTCGCGCCGCGACAGCGTGGTGGACGTGAGCTTGCTCGAGCACGCGGTGCGCGAGGACCTCAACGCCACGAGCCCGCGGGTGCTGGCCGTGCTGCGTCCGCTCAAGATCACGCTCACGAACTTCCCCGAGCACGAGACCATCGAGCTCGACGCCCAGTACAACAGCGAGAACCCGAGTTGGGGCAGCCGCAAGGTCCCGCTCACACGCGAGCTCTACATCGAGCGCGACGACTTCCTCGAAACGCCCGTCAAGGGCTGGTTCCGGCTCTCACCCGGCGCGGAGGTGCGACTGCGCTACGCCTGCATCATCACGTGCAACGAGGTGGTGAAGAACGAGGCCGGGGAGATCGTGGAGCTCAAGTGCACCTGGGACCCCGATTCGCTGGGTGGGCAACCCAAGGACGGCCGCAAGATCAAGGGCACCATCCACTGGGTCAGCGAGAAGCACGCGTTGACCGCCGAGGTGCGCCTGTACGACCGGCTGTTCACCGCCGAGAACCCGCTCGACGAGGCACACTACGCCAACGACACCAGCAAGCACGAGCATCCCTGGATGCGGTTCCTGAATCCGAACTCGCTCGAAGTGGTGCGGGGCGCCAAGCTCGAGCCCAGTCTGGCCAAGTCCGAGCCGCTCAGCCGCGTGCAGTTCGAGCGACTCGGCTACTTCTGCGCGGACGAAATCGACAGCAAGCCCGGCGCGCTCGTGTTCAACCGGACCATCTCGCTCAAGGACGGCTGGGCCAAAGCCCAGGGTAAGGGCAAGTAGCTCCGACCCGCTCGCGCGTTCCTGCGCGAGCGCGCGCTCCATCGCGCGCTTCCATCGCTTGGCATGAAAAGACGGCGCTCACGCGGTTGAAAGCCGCGCCGGTCCGCGGCAGGAACGATCAGGGGGTGCAAATGCTCTCGGCTCGTTCATGCATCGATGGAAAGCGCTTGCTCGCATGGAGTGGCGCAGGCTTGCTCGCGCTGGGCTCGATCTCGGTGGCGGGCACGGGCCTGGCGGAACCGACTCCCGCCGACAGTGCCAAGGCGAAGTCGACTCAGCGCACGGACGCCAGGCGCGATCCCAGGGCGATGACGGCCCTACAGCGCATGAAGGACTACCTGCGCAGGTTGCCGGCGTTCAGCGTGCGCGCGGAGATCTCGCGCGACGAGGTGGTGCAGGACGACTTCAAGCTCGAGCGCAGCATGCATCTGTTCGCCACGGCGCAGCGCCCGGATTGCATGCGCGTGGAGTCGAGCGGCGACGACGGCGAGCGGCTCATCGTCTACGACGGAAAGGCCCTCAACGTGTACGCCAAGTCGGAGAACTACTTCGGCTCGATGGAGGCGCCCGCCACGCTGAAGGAGACGCTGGAGATCGCGGTGGGGCAGCGCGACGTGGAAGTCCCGCTGCTGGATGTGTTCTACGTGGCGATGGGCGGCGAGCTCGGCGAACCCATCGACGCCGCTGGCTTCATCGGCACGTCGTTGGTGGATGGCACGCCCTGTGATCACGTGGCCTTTCGCGGCGACAAGGTCGACTGGCAGCTGTGGATCGAGCAGGGCAAGCGGCCGGTCCCGCACAAGTTGGTGGTGACGACCCGCGACCAGACGAGCCACCCGCAATACCGCGCGGTAATCGGCTGGGACGTGGCGCCACGCATCGAGAACGGCATGTTCACCTTCGCGCCTCCTCAGGGCGCGCTGCCGATGAGCATCGGGCTCGGCCAGCCTGCGCTGCTGAATGCCGTCACGGGCGCCAAGAAGCCCAAAGCGCAACCGCCCACGAACAGCGAAAAGCAGACGCCGTAGGAAGGAGCTCCAACGTGCCGAAACTCGAGAAATTCGAAGCGCGCCCTCGGGCGTGCGAGCGCAGAATCGACTCACGCTGGGCCTGGCTCGCCTTCGCGTTCGCGCTCGTCGTCTGCTGCCTGAGCACGCCGCTCGAGGCGCAACGCCGCGGCGGCGGTGGTGGGCGCAGCTTCGCACGCAGCAGCGTCTCTCAACCGCGCGGCGGCGGCTACCAGGGCAATCGCGGGGGCGGCCGCGACTTCAATGACAACCGCAGCTTCAACGACAACCGCAACTACAACCAGAACGTCAACGTCAACCGCAACGTCAATGTGCACAACGACGTGAACGTCTACCACCATGGCTACTATTACGACGGCTGGGGACATCCCGTGGCCGCCGCGGCGGCCGTCACCGCGACCGCCATCGCCGTGGGCACCATCGTGGCGTCGTTGCCCCCCCAGTGCTCGACCATGGTGATGGGCAACGTGACCTATCAAAACTGCGGCGGAACCTACTATCAGCCGGTCTACCAGGGCACCACGGTGCAGTACGTGGTGGTGAACCCGCCGCAGTGAGCCGCTGAGCCGCGCTGGGCTCCCGGTCGTGCCATAGTCGCGACGCGATGATCGAAAGCAGGTACCCGCCCGACCTCTTCGCCTTGATCCATCGAGGCACGGCGGGCGACATGGAGTTCTACCGCGAGGTCTGTCAGAGCACGGACTCGGTGCTCGAGCTCGGCTGCGGCTATGGGCGCTTGATCCCGGAGCTGGTGGCCACCGGCACGCACTACTTCGGGCTCGAGTTGTCGCCCGAGCTGCTGCGCCTGGCCCGCCGCGTGCGCGCCAAGCTTCCCGAGCGCAAGCGTGGGCGGGTGTCGTTGCGCGCGGGCGACATGCGGGACTTCCAGTTCAAGCGTCGCTTCGATCGCATCCTGTTGCCCCACTCCACGTTGTATTGCTTGCCCGACGACCGCAGCGTGCTCGCCTGTCTGCGCTGCGCGAAGGCCCATCTGAGCGAAGGCGGCCAGCTAGTGCTGGACGCTTACTGCGCCGACGACTTCCACTATCGGCTCGATCCCAAGGAGCTCACCGGCAAGCAACGTGAGTATCTGACCCGGGTGGAGAGCCGCCTTGGCAGCTACTTGGTGTTCGAGCGCACGCGCTGGATCAGAAGCAAGCAGCGCTTCGTGGTCACCTACGAGCACGAGAGCGAGCGCGGCAAGCTCCTGCAGGGCACGGTGGAGCATCGCTACCTCCTGCGTGGCCAGCTGGAGAGGCTGCTCGAGCGCGCCGGCTTCGAGCACAGCAAATGGGCAGGCAATTTCCGGGGTGGGCGGCTCAAGACCCGCAGCGAACAGCTGGTGGTGCAGGCCTGGGGCTGACAAACACGTTGACACCAACCACTGTCACAGTTATTGATGTCCTATTGTCGACCCGCGCAGCGGGCAGTACCCGAGGCAGCTTATGAACCAGAGCGACCGAGCCCAGATCGAGCGTGAAGTCCGCCAGCAGATCGTGCGCCGGATGCGCATCAAACTGGGATTTTCCTGGCATGCGGCCGTGTTCGCCGTGGCCAACGCAGCCATGATCGCCATCAACGTGCGCTTTACTCCCAACACGCTCTGGTGCGTGTGGCCCCTCGGGGCCTGGGGCGTGGGCCTGCTGTTTCACGCCTTTGCGGCCTTCGGCGGCGGCTCCCTGAGCGAGGCCGAGATCCAGGCCCAGGTGCAGGCCGAGCTCGCGCGGCGCGGCTTGAGCTGAGGCGGGCACCCTTTCGGGCGCAGGCCGTGGTAGGACCCGGGTCGAGTGACGAGACCACGCGACGTCCTTGAGCTCTCCCAGCGCGCCGCCGCGCTCGCGGGCCGCACGCTCGGCGAGGTGGCAGCGGAGTTCGCAGCGCAGCAGGGCACGGGTTCGCTCCTGCACCGCAAGGGCAAGCTCGGGCAGCTGGTCGAGCGCGTGCTCGGTGCGAGCGCGGGCTCACGGGCCGAACCGGACTTCCCCGAGCTCGGGGTGGAGCTCAAGACCATTCCGCTCGACGACGCTGGACGTCCACGCGAGTCCACTTTCGTGGCGTCCTTCTCCCTGGCGGACGCCGACACGGCGACCTGGGAGAGCTCCTCCGTCCGTCACAAGCTCGCGCACGTGCTGTGGATCCCCGTGATCACCAGCGGCTCCGAGCAGCGCTTCGGGAGGCCGCTGTTCTGGCGGCCCACGCGCGAGCAGGAGCAGGTGCTGCGCGCGGACTTCGACGACATCATGGGCACGGTCGCCATCGGCAACGTCGAAGGGCTCACGGCCCACGTGGGGCGCTGGCTTCAGGCCCGCCCCAAAGCGGCCCACGGGCGCGTGCGCACCCTGGCCTACGACGAGGATGGCCCCCAGCTGGCCTTGCCGCGCGGCTTTTACCTGCGCGCGCGCGTGACCTGCGAGCTCCTGCGCGACCCATGCACGCTCGCCTTCTCGGAGTGAGCGCTGGACCTCAAGGGCTGCACAGCAGTGCGGCCGAACGCAGTCCCTTTGGCGTGGTGTACACGAGCTCGAACTCGCCTGCGCGCTCGCCAGGCGCCACGCTCGGTGAACTGGCGGAGGCATCGTCGAGTCCCAAGGCGAGCGGCTCGCCCGCGCCGGCCGCATCGACCACGCTAACGACGACCTTGCGGGGCGAATCCTTGCCGTCCACGCGGAAGGCCTCCACGGCGAACACACTGACGCCCGACTGCTGCGCGGCGCCGAGCGCGAGCTCCCCATAGCCGTACGAGGGTACCAGCGCGACGGGCGCCTCGGCGGCACGCAGCGGCACCAAGCCGATCGCCGTGGCGGCGGCGCGACCGATGGCCGTGTAGGCGACCACGGTGCGATCTTTGGAGAGCTGCATGGCCGCGAGTGCAGGGGGCGCGTAGGGCTGACTCACGGGCGTACGCACCACCGCGGGCGCGAGCTTGCCCGTGCCGTCGAAGGGCAGCTCCAGCAGCGGGGAGACCCCCGCATGGGCATCGACCACCACCAGCGCCGGCGGCTGGGCGCCTACGATGAAGGTCGGCGCGCTCGCGCCATGTCCCTCGGGGGTCACGTCTTCGACCGTGGAGCGCTCTCCCTCGACGCGCGCCAGGTGCACGTGCATGGCCTCGCCGACACTGCGCGTGAACGCCAGGAGCAGCTGCTGGTGGTTGCGCGCAAGGGCCGGGGTGAAACGTCGATCGATGCCCTCGGCGAGCCGGCGGGGCGCCGAGAACTGCTGCTCCACGACTGACAGCCAGAGCTGAGCCCGCTCGTCGACCCAGGCCACGTAGACCTGTTTGCCCGCGCTCAGCAGCGCTGCACGGCGAGCCGGCGACGACAGCTCGAGCTCGGCGCTGGGACGAAGCTCCTGGCCTGGCTGGGCGCGCCACAGCTCGAGCTTGGGCTCCGCGTCGGAGATCACCAGCAGGGCCCCGCGCTCGCGCACCCCGCGCGCGGCGCCGGCTCGCAACACGCGTTGCTCCGCCATCACGCAAGCGCGCGGCTTGCGCGTCACCTGCACCGCCCGCGGGGTCGACGGCGCGGCCTTCGAAGCATCCGAACCAGCATCGGCGCTCGGCCCTCGCAGGTCACTCGGCGTCCCTTCCTGCGCGGGCTCGGGCGCGGGCTCCTTGGCGCCCTCACGCGCTGCCGGCAGCGCCGCGTTGGTGGCTCGCGAAGGTTCGGGTTCGGCAGCGCGCTCGCCGCAAGCGCCGAGCCAGGTGGCCGCGCTCAAGCCGGTGATACAAGCAAAGACGAGGGCACGTCGCACGCGCGGCATGGTACTGCCATCGGCCCGCAGAGCCCAGCGCGAACTCAGGCGCTCACTTGCCCGAGCAAGCGTTCCTCGTCCATGGCACAAGGTAGATCGACCTGGAACGTGCTGCCGGTGCGGCGGCTGTGCACGAGCCGTAGGTTGCCACCATGGGCCTCCGCGATGCCGTGGCTGATCGACAGCCCGAGCCCCGTACCGCCCGTGGAGCTCTTGGTGGTGAAGAAGGGATCGAAGATCTGGGCCGCCACTTCAGGCGCCACGCCATCGCCGTTGTCGTCCACCGCCACCGTGAGCCAGGGGCGACCGTCGCGCGTCTCCGTGTTCACCACGATCTGGATCGACTTCTCCTCGGTGCGCGTGGGGCAGCGCGCCGCGAGCGCGTCCCGCGCGTTGTTGATCAGGTTGAGCAGCACCTGCTGGAGCTGATACGGGCGACAACGCAGCACGGGCAGCTCCTTGGCCACGCTGACGCTCAGCAGGATGCCCTCCTGGCGCACCGCGTTCTGCGTCAGCGCAAGCGTGGCGCGCACGATCTCACCGAGGTCGGCCAGCTGCGACTCGGCCTCGTCCGCACGCCCGAAGCGCAACAGCCCGCGCGCGATGCGTGCCACGCGCTCGCCCTCGGCATCGAGCTTGTCGAGATACTCGCGCGCTCCTGGGTCCTCTTTGAGCGAGAGCCGAAGCAGACTGGAGTAGTTGAGAATGCCCTGGATGGGGTTGTTGATCTCGTGGGCCATGGCAGCCACCAGGCTGCCCAGACCGTCGAGCCGCTGCTTCTGCACCAACGTGGGCGAGAGCAGGAGCTTGCGACGCTGGTCCTCCAACACCTGCACGGTTTCCTTGAGCTCGAACAGCGCGCGCTGAAAGCGGCGGGTCAGAAAGCGGAAGCTGCCCAGCACCAGCCCCAGGAACCCGAAGTGCGAAAAGAGCAGGCCGTCGCGCAAATCGAGCAGGGTCGCCAGGTCGAGCAGGCTGCACAGCACGAAGGCCAGGCAGCCGCACACGATGGGCAAGAGGTCCTCGCGCTCGCGATACGAGCGCACCGCGTGCACCATGAACAGCGAGAGGGCGAGCATGGCGAACGCCATGGGTCCGGCACCGAGTGGCGTGATGCCCAGGGGCGTGTGCACGGAGCCCGCTGCGTGGGCGACCTCGCGCTCGAACACCAGACCGGGCCAGAACAGTAAGTCGCTCACTGCCAGGGCACCGAACACGGCGACGACCCCGAGGTGCAATTGCTGGAAAGCGTGCAGAACGCGCGGAGCGCTCACCACCCCAAGACACAACTGACCAAACAAGTAGGTAAGACAAGGGACGAGCATGCAGATCGCTTGTCCCCAGGGCGCAGCGCTCGGTCCATCTTCGCTTCCCATGTAGCGATAGGCGAGACCGCAGTAGAGCGCCTCCGAGATGGAGAGAGAAAACAGCCTCAAATACTGGCGATTTCTCGTCTGTACGGCCAGCGCTGCAGCCTGCAACGCGAGCGCGATGCAGGTGCCGGCAGAGAGTAAGAGGCTGGCAAAGTACAGCTCGCGCATACTCTGAGTGCCCCATCCTTATCACGGGATAGCACCGGCATGGCCAGACTGTTCGCGATCGAAGCCTGCGATTGCGCGATCTTACGCGAGATTTCCCATCGGCCGCCCAGCCAAGGTGCGCTATCGGAGCCGTCGCGCCGGGAGTTTCGAACAGCGTTTAGATGACACTGGGCTCACCGACCAGGTCGATGTTGCGCCAACGTCCCGACGCGAAGCGCAGGCTGAACGCCACCGAGAGCGCGCCCAAGTACACGACCATGGCGGCGATCACCGCGTGCACGCCGCCGCCGTACACGATCACCGCGGCCCAGCCGAGCGGGGTGAACACGAACCACGCGAGCATGATGCGCACCACCATGCACCAAGTGGTGTCCCCCGCACCGCGCAGGGCTTCGCCGAGCGTGAGGCCCAGGGCGTCGAAGAGCTGCCACACCGCGGAGAGCATGAGCATGGTGGCGCCGATGGCGGCGAGCTCGCCGGAATCCGCGCCGCGCGGCACGAACAAGCCCATGAGCTGCTTGGAGAACAACAGATAGATCAAACCGATGGAGCCCATGAAACCGCAGGTGAGCTTGGCTGTGAGCTTCACGATCGGCGGGACCTCGTCGTGGGCGCGACGTCCGATGGCTTCGCCCACCAGGATGGCCCCCGCGGAAGACAGGCCGAAGGCGGGCATGAAGGAGATGGAGTTGATCTGAATCACCACGTTGAAGGCCGCCAGCACGGTGGTGCCGAGGTGGCCGACCACCAGGTTGATGAACAGCACGAAGGCCGAGAACTCGAGGAACCAATTGACCCCGTTCGGCACGCCGAAGCGCAACATGCGCAGGAACTCCGCACGACGAAAGGTGAAGGGCTCCTTCTTCGCAGCCTTGCGGCGGTCCCGCCAGAAGCGCAGGAGCAGCACGCAGAAGGCGCTCCAGGTGGCAAACGAGCTTACCCAGGCTGCACCCACGACACCGTAACCTGGCAAACCGAAGTGAGGCTGGATCAGGAGGTAGGCGCCGGCCACGTTGGTCACCATGGCGAACAGGCCGGCGAACATCGCGGGGCGAGTCTCGCCCAAACCTCCATACCAGTTGCCGAGCGCCTCCATGCCCACCGCGGGGGCAACCGAAGTGAGGCGGATCATCAGGTACTGACTCATTAACGAGTGCACCTGGGGCGTGTAGCCGAAGGACCGCAGCAAGCTCGGGATGAACGGTGTACACAGCAGCGCGAACAGGCCCGCCGCGGCAGCCAGCATGAGGCCGTAGTACGCGTAGCGGTCGACCGCAGCGAGATCACCCCGACCTCGGAGCTGGGCCGCGAAGCTCTGCACGATGAACGCGGTGCCCATGGGCAAGATGATGAAAGCCATGGTGTTGAGCGCGCTGGTGGTGACCGCGGCGAGCGCGTCCTCTCCGAGCGGGGCCACCAAGAAGGCGTCGGAGAAGCCGATCACCGACTGCGTCGCGCGCGCGATGACCACGGGCCAGGCCAGGGTGAGCAAGGTACGCAGCGGGGAGCTCTTGGGCGATGCTTGTTCGATGGCAGACGGTGATTCAGCAAACATAAAGCAGCCCGCAATGTAGCGGCGTGCGCGCGCCGGTCGAGTTTTGGTGAGGCACCGCGCTGATGGCACGGCATCGCGACGAGCCTCTCGGATGCGTTCGACATGCACGCGAGTGCGCTTCGCGATCGCGACGCAGCCTCGCTTGCGCCCTTCCATATGGGTCGCGACCACGCCTGGATTCGTCACGTAAATCGCGGTTTTTCTGGGACCGTCGTGTCGGCCCTGTTTCATTTGCTCCGGCCGTTAAAGATCCGTTGCCGATCACAATGTGTTTCGTGCGATCGTTCGGCTCGTGCATCCGCACGCGCACAAACCGCAGCTCGCGAACGCCAAAACGCTGGGGCAACCCTGGCACGGTCCAGCAACCGCTTTGGCCAACGTCGTGGCGTTTCTGCAGCCCGTGGTTTCGGTGCGGCAGCAAGAAGTGCGGCTCGTGGAAGCGCTGGCGCGCGGCGTCGACCCGGACGGGCGCACGCGTTCGCCCGCCGAACTCTTCGCCGAAGCCGCACGGGGTGACTACTCACGGGAGCTCGAGCGTACGTGCCGCAAGGCCGCCTTCGCCGCCTACCGGAGTTTGCCCATCGCACAGCGCCCCATCCTCTCGCTCAACACCGACACCGCGCTCATTCTCGAGGGCGAGCGCGGAGCGGAGCGGGTGGCGAGCGAGGCGACCGAAGCGGGCGTGGATCCGGCCAGCGTGGCCCTCGAGATCCTCGAGTATGCCCAGCCCGATTCGATGCAGCTCGAGGCATTCTGCAAGCGCGCACGTCAGCTCGGCTTCTTGCTCGCGCTCGACGACGTGGGCACCGGCCATTCGAACCTCGAGCGCATCCCGCGCCTCGAGCCAGACATCCTGAAGATCGACCGCGTGCTCGTGCACGGCATGAGCGAGAGCTACCACCGGCGCGAGGTCTTCCGCTCGCTGCTCGCGCTCTCGTTCCAGATCGGCGCACTGGCCATCGCCGAGGGCGTGGAAGACGAACAAGACGTGCTCGCCGCGCTGTCGTTGGGCTGCGACTACTTCCAGGGTTACTACTTCGGCAGGCCGCGCGACGTGCGCGGTGCGAGCGCCCAAGCCATGGCGGACCGCAGCACGCTGCAGCAGGTGGGCGAGGAGTTCCGCACCGGAGCCCAACGCAGGGTGGGCGAGCGTCGCGCGCAGCAACGGCGCTGCGAGAAGGCCATTCGAGAGCTCTCGAGCACGCTGCGCGGCGTGGACCCCGAGTCCTCCTTCGAGTCCGCGCTGCACCAGGCACTCGACGCGCTGCCATTCGTGGAAGCGCTCTACGTACTCGACGCGCGCGGCGTGCAAATCACCGACACCGTGCAGCGTGCCACCGGCCACCCGCGCGGCCTGTTCGCGCCCGCTCCGCGCGGCACCGATCAGTCGCTCAAGCAGTACTACTTGATGCTCGAGGCAGGCCTCGATCGCTACACCTCGGATCCGTACATCTCGAGCGCCTCGGGCAACTTCTGCATCACCATGAGCCGCTATTTCCGCGACGCGCTGGGGCAGAGCTACGTGCTCTGCTGTGATCTGATGGTCTCGCGCGAATCCGGTCGCTGACGAGCGCCTCGCACGTTCGCACTGCTCTCCGGCGCTCGCCATCGCACGGAGCCCGCACCGTCGCGCCCCCGATTGGCCGCTGAACTCCACGCGCAACGCCGAGCGCGAGTGCTTGGCGCGCCTCTAGCACGGTCTCCTGGGAACGAAGCGCCCCTGCCGGGGGCCCTGCCGGGAGGAACCATGAAGCAGCTCTCACGGACCGCGCGAGCGGCCACCCTAATGTGCTCTCTGACGGGCGCGCTGGCGCTCGTTGCGCCGGCGAGCCAGGCGCAGCCCACGAGCGCCGCACCAGCCTACACGGAAGCCGCCCAGATCGCGGAGGACGCTTATATCTACGGGTATCCGCTGGTGCTGATGGATCTCACGCGGAAGCAGACGCTCGCGAACGCCAACCTGAAGCCCAACCAATTCTCTCACTCGAATCGCCTCGCCACATCCGCCGACCGCACCGTGGTGCGACCCAACGTGGACACCCTCTACTCGACGGCCTGGCTCGATCTCTCCAAGGGCGCGGTGGTGCTGCAGGTGCCCGCCACCCAGCGCTACTACGTGATGCAGATGCTCGACGCCTACACCAACGTGTTCGCGGCGCCGGGAGCGCGCACCACGGGCACGGGAGCGAATCAATTCCTGATCGCTGGTCCCAACTTCAAGGGACCCGTCCCCGACAGAATGACGCGCATCGACGCGCCCACCGATATGGTCTGGTTGCTCGGTCGACTGCAGGTCAATGGGCCGCACGACGTGCCGGCCGCCACCGAGGTCCAACTTCAGTTCAGCCTGCGTGATGCCAACCAGCCGGTGCCGTTTCCGCAGCGCAGTAGCGGGGAGGCGCTCGGAGGTGGCAACGCCAAGGGGCAGACCCCGCCCGAGCTGGTCGCCCGCATGGACACGCAGACCTATTTCGATCGCCTGGCCGCGCTGCTGAAGGCCAACCCTCCGCCGCAGGCCGATGCCCCTGCCCTCGCGCACTTCGCGACGATTGGGCTGAAGCCGGGGCAGACCTTCAGTCCGAGCGCCGAACAGCGCACCGCCGTAACGGCCGCCTTACCCCGCGCGCGCAAGCGCCTGGTGGAGTCTGCGACCCGCATCGCCGAGCCAGTCAACGGCTGGCAGGTGGTGCGCAGCGAGATCGGCACCTATGGCACCAACTACGATCGACGCGCCGCGGTCGCCGTATACGGCCTGGGCGCGAACCTCCCGGAGGATGCGGTCTACCCCGGCACGCATGTGGACGGGCAGAACCAGACGCTCACCGGAAAGCGGCGTTACACCGTGCGCTTCAACACGGGCAAGCAGCCCCCCGCCAAGGCCTTCTGGTCCCTGACCCTGTACGACAAGGACGGCTACCTGGTGCAGAACTCGATCAATCGCTACGCGTTGGGCGATCGGGACAAGCTGCTGGTCAACCCCGATGGCTCGGTAGACATCTTGATTCAGCACGAGCCCACGAGCGCCGAGCGCACCTCCAACTGGCTGCCAGCTCCAGACGGGGAGTTCAGCCTGCTCATGCGCATCTACAGCCCCAAGCCCGAGGTGCTCAACGGACAGTGGATGCCACCGCCGGTGCGCCCCGCGGAGATCCCGCTGCGGCCCGCTGCAGCGCGCTGATCGGGTTGTTGAAGCGGGAGCGGGGTGATACTGCGGGCGCATGAACAAGCCGGATGCCCAGGCAATCCAAGATTTTCTGTTCAATCTGACGAAGAAAGCCGACGGCACGCCCCGTTTCCTGGTCGAAGAGCTGAGCGCTGATTACGCCCGCGTGCGCATGCCCGCCCGCAGCAGCCATCTGCGCCCCGGCGACACGGTGAGTGGTCCCGTGCAAATGACACTCGCCGACACCGCGAGCTGGGCCCAGATCCTCCACAACCTGGGCTTCGACGCCGCGCCCTCGGTGACCAGCAACCTCAACATCAGCTTCCTGAGTCGCCCGATGGCGGGCGATCTGATCGCCGAAGCGCGCCTGCTCAAGTTGGGTCGACGCCTGGCGGTCTCCGAGGTGCGGCTGTTCAGCGAAGGGCGCGACAAGCCGGTGGCGCATGCGACGGTGACCTACGCAGTGCAACTGGCTTCCGAGCTGGCCAAGCAAAAAGCGGAGCCCAAGGCGCCGTGACCTGCGACAAGCCCACCATCGTCTTGTTCGACATCGACGGTACGCTCTTGCTCACGGGCGGCGCCGGCAGGCGCGCCTTCGAGCGCTCGTTTCGCAGCGTGATCGGGCGCGCCGAATCGCTGGCCGGCTTCTCCTTTGGGGGCATGACCGACCGCGCCATCGCGCGCATGGGCCTCGAAACCGCTGGCCTCAGCGCCGACGATGAGCGCATCGAGGCACTGCTCGACGCCTACGTGATGGCGCTCGAAGACGAACTCGCGCAACGCCCCAACTACCGCATCATGCCTCACGCGCGCGAGGTCGTGAGCGCAGCGCGCGAACACCCGCACGTGGCGGTCGGACTCGGCACGGGCAACCTCAAGCGTGGCGCCGAGGCCAAGCTCCGCCACGGCGGGCTCTGGGAGCTGTTCGACTTCGGCGGCTTCGGCTGCGACCACGAGAACCGCACCGAGCTCCTACGCACCGGCGCGCTGCGCGGCGCCGAGAAGCTAGGTCAGCCGCTGTCGCACTGTCGCATCGTGGTGGTCGGAGACACGGTGCGCGACGTGGTCGCGGCGCACGGCATCCTGGCCGATTGCGTGGGCGTCGAGACCGGCGGCATCTCGGCCCAGGAACTGCGTGCCGCGGGTGCGCACGCCGTGTTCCCGGACCTCTCGGCCGCGGGCGTACTCGAGGCTATTTTGCAGGGTGGTTTTTGACCCAGTCCACGATGGCGCGCGCCTTCGGATTCTGACTGAGCGCACCGCCCGTCTTCTCCTTGGCGCCCCAGGCACCGCTCGAGGACCAGCTGCCACTGTTCGCGTAGTGGGTGGTCATGGCGTAGAGCTTGGCGGACGCGTCGAGCCATTCCTTGTACAGGTCGTAGGCCACTTGGTTGCGCGAGAAGGCGTCGGCGCCCTGCAACAGGTGTTGCCCGCCTTCGTAGCTGATCAGCTTCATGCTGGTCTTCGAGATCAGGTTCTTCTGAGACGTGGCCCAGGTGACCATGTCCGTGAGCGCCTTGCGGAACTGGGCGGCCACGTCCGCGGCGTTGCCGTTCACGCTGCCGTCGGCGCCCACATAGTTGGAGATCGCGTAATAGTCCGGCGTGCGCGAGCCGAAGTTCACGTTCGGATCCGCCAGCGCCTCCAGCTGCATCTGGGTGCCGTAATCGCTGCCGAGCTGGCCCGAGACGACCCAGCGCACGCGCGCGATCTCGCTGCCGTAGACCTTCACGAAGGCGTCGTACATGCGCGACGAGGCGTAGACGTGGAACTTGAAGGATGCGCCGTAGCTGTCGTCGGCGAGCATCATCTGGGTGCCGCGGTTCTGACAATAGGTGGACTGTCCGAAGCCGGGGTTCCAGGTCTCGTTCGAGTACTCCACGTACAGCGTGAGGCCGGGATCGAGCTTCTCCTTGGCCAACTTGGCGAGCGAGGTGAAGAAGTTGTCGTCGGCGTTGGCCTCGTAGCTCTCGATGGCGAGGTGGGGCACCGTGATCCAGCAGTCCTTCTGCATGCGATTGCAGAGATCGAACATCCACTCGTAGGCGATGCCGCGCCCGCCCACGTCGCCGCCGTTGCTGTTGCCGGTGGCCGACTGCTGCGTACGATCGGCCCAATTACGGATGGAGGAGTTGTTGGTGCCGCCGAAGTCCATGAAGCGGTACACGGAGTAGTCCGCCTCCTCGAGGTCGCTCAAGAACGCCGGGTTCCACGGGTTCATGCTGGTGGCGAAGTTCACGCCCGAAGACCAGGCCTCCTCGGCCCAGCCGGCGCTCAGGAACCAGAAGTTGGTCCCCACGCGCATGCCGCTCCAGCTCTGCGCGGGCTTCGTGCCGGTGACTGGCGTGGAAGGTGTGCTCGGACTGCCCGGGTTTGCCGGCTGGTCCGGCGCTCCGGAGTCGGCGCTCGCGCCGGGGGGCAGCTCTTCGTGATCCGCTCCCGCATCGCCCGCGAGGGGGCCGTCGGCATCGCCGCCAGACAGGTCGTCACCGGAGTCGGGCGTCTCTTCGATCTGGTTCAGGTGTTGATCGATCGGCGAGCCATCACTGCCGCAAGCACCGAGCAGAAGGATCGCAAAGAAAGGCATGAGACGGGCAGAGCTGAGGGCTCGCATTCCGTGGACTCCTGGTTTCTGGAAAAGGGAAATCGCGGCGTCTGGGGCCGACCTGCGGCACCGCGTCCGCCACAACGCGAGCTCCGTTCCTAGCAACCACGACTCGCGCGCTGCTCGTCGAAAGCCGTGTCGACGGGCAATTGAACGCAGCCTGGTCAGCTGCGCTCCTCGCTATCGGCTACGCACGTGACGCGATCGCGGGCGCGCAGAACGCCAGCACACGCTCGCTCTGTGGCAGCTCGAACCGGTGTCGAGGGGCCGCGCACATGTCTTGAATTCAGGCCAAAACCGTCGCAAGTTCAGCGCATGGTTCGCAGGCCGCGGCACACCATGCCACACGACCTTCCCGACGTGCGGGACGGCCTCACACGCCTCGAGCGCGCGGTGCTGGTGGAGCTCGCTCGCGCCCGCGAAGAATACGGCGAGCGACATGTGCCCAGCGCGCTCTTGTACGGACGCGTGGTGGAGCACGTCGACGTGAGCGTCGAGGAGTTCCAGCGCGTGCTGCGCAGGCTAGCTGGAGGCTGACCGAGTCAGGCGTCCGTTTACTCGAAAGCGATATCCCGGAAGTCGCTGATCGGTTCGTAGCCGATGCGCGGATAGATGTGGTTCGAGATCGGGTTGGCGAGATCGGTGAACAGACACGCCTGCCGCTTGCCGGCGTCGAGCACGTACTGGCTGAGCGCAGACACCAGCGCGGTGGCATAGCCCTCGCCGCGCCGTTCAGGGGGCGTGTAGACGGGACCGATGGATGCGCTGGTGGCGAGCTCTCGCCCGACCGCCGCCAGGCACACGGGGCCGCCGTGATCCCAGACGAACACGCGCCCGGCATCGAGTGCGCGGCGTGCGATGCCCACCGGGTCGACTGGATCGCGCGGGATCGCTTCGCGATGGAAGGCCCGGAACCAGTGGGTCACGAGGCTGGCATCGCGCGGCTTGGCCAGGCGCATCACCCCGGGCACGCTGGGGCGGAACTTGACGCGCTTGAGGGAGAAAAGCCGCAGGTCGAGCTCGTTGCGGGAGCGGACGCACTGACGACGCGCCCAGGCCTCGGCAAACGCCGACGCGCTGGCGGCGGGACCGTGCACGGCCGGAAATTGCGCCTGCACCTGCGCCAGGAATTCGGCCAGGGCTTCGGCGGACTCGCGATCGAGCTCCGAGATCACCAAGTTTCGTGGGGGAGTCTGAAGCGCGCAGCCGCGGATTTCCCCGTAACATCGAATCACCGCGAACCAGGCGCTCGGGCAGACCTGGGGCTCGTGGATCAGTAGCTGGGTGACCCCCAGCTTCAGGCCACAGGTGAGCTCGCGATCCGCCAGGAAGCCCTGGGCCGTCGCGAGAAAATCCCGCGCATTCGACAGGCGCTCCACGCTGCGCATTCCAACCGCTTATCGCCGCTCGGTCCTGGCCGTCAAGGTCACTCCCCGGAACCCTCCTGGTCACGGCCGTGGGGCCCGTGATCGGACCTGGCGCGCGGCGTCCCCATCCAGGCTCAGGTCGAACTCGGTCACTGAGTCTGAGCTCACTGATAGTGAATGATCTTTCAGTGGGATTTTTTGGCGTCGTTTCGCTGTTTTGGACAGCGTTCAGACTTGCTTGTCAAAGCGCATCTGACTACACCGGCCGCAAGGCCAGGGGGAGGACGAGGGGCATGGTTCGTAACAGCTACGACGTCGTGGTGGTCGGTGCAGGACCAGTGGGCTCGGTGGCTGCGGTGGCAGCCGCGCGGACCGGGGCACGCGTGCTCTTGCTGGAGGCCAATCCCGAAGCCGCGCGCCGCTTCGCGGGCGAATGGCTGCATCCCACGGGAGTCGCGGTGCTCGATCGCCTGCGCATCGGCCGCCTCGAAGGCGCCGACGCACGCACGGGCTACGGCTTCGTGGTGTTCCCGGACGACGGAAGCGAACCCGTGGAGCTCGCCTATCCGAGCGGCCAGGTCGCGCTGGCCTGCGAGCACTCGAGCATCGTGGAAGCGCTGCGCGAGCGCGCCGCCTCGCTCGACGAGGTCGACTATCTGCCCCACGCGCGCGTGACCAGCATCGAGGGTCACCGCGTGACCTTCCGCACCCGCGAGGGTGAGCACAGCGTGCATGCCGGCAAGGTCATCGGCGCCGACGGGCGCTCCTCCGTGGCGCGCAAGGCGCTCGGGCTCTCCGCCCACGGCGCCCCGGTCTCGTACATGGCCTCGGTGGAGCTGCGCGGCGTGGAGCTGCCGGTCGAGGGCTATGGTCACGTGGTGCTCGGCGGGCCCGGGCCCGTGCTCATGTACCGCATCGGGCCCGACCTGATCCGCGGCTGCTTCGACGTGCCGCTGTCGTTCGACGCCAGCCGCCGCAACCCCACCTTCCTGTGGGACGGCTTCTCGGCCGTGCTGCCGGGGCGTCTGCGACGCTCCTTCCGCGACGCGCTCGAGCGGGGACCCGTGCACTGGGCCGTCAACCGCTTCGCGCCGCGCGGCTTCTATGGGCAAGGCCCTGTCTGGCTGGCGGGCGACGCGGTGGGGCATTTCCACCCGCTCACCGCGGCGGGCATGACGCTCGGCTTCCTCGACGCCGAGCTCGCGGGCGAGACCGGCTCGCTCACCGAATACCATCGCACGCGCGAGCGCGGCAGCTACGTGCCCGAATTGCTCTCCAACGCGCTTTACCAGGTGCTCTCCCGCGAAGACGCCAGCGCCACCGCCGTTCGCAGTGCGGTGTACCGCGTGTGGCGCAAGAGCCCGTCCGAGCGCGAGCGCACCATGCGCCTGCTGATGGGCGCCACGTCCAGCCGCTCCACCTTCGGCGCCTCGTTCACGCGCATGGCCCTGTCGGCCTTCCGCAACACCATCAGCGAGCTCTCCCAGGCACGCCGCTTCGACGCGCTGCTGCCGTCGCTCGCCTCGTACCGTGAGTGGGTCCAGTGGCCCGCTGCCTCGCTCGCACCCTCCCGCGGACGTCGCCGCTATCGCATGAAGAGCACCTCCGAGCGCCCGCTGCCCTGGCGCGGCCTGAAGCTGCTCAAGCCCAGCCAGATCGAGGCCGCTCCCGCGGTTCCGTTGATGGAAGCCAGCGCCGAGAAGGGCGAGGGCCCCACCCTACAAGAGGCGCTCTCGCTGGCCGGTGATGCCCTGCTCGTGGAGCTCAAGCGCCTGCACGAGCGCATCGGCCGCGATCCTCACTGGATGCTGATGCGCAGCGCCACGCGCATCGTGGCTGCCATCGACGCCGCCGACCTGGGCACCAGCATGGCCGCCCGCATGGGCCTGGCCCGCCGCCCCATGGCGCGTCTCGGCATCGCGAGCCTGCTCGGCGCCTACGAAGCCGACCCGCACGTCATCCGTGCCAGCGACTTCGCCTCGTTCATGCTCAGCCTCGTCACCCCCGACGACAGCTCCACCGTGGACCGCCTCGACGACGGCGTGCGCCACTTGCTGGCCTGCCAGCGTCCCAACGGCGGCTTCGCGCCGTGGCCGCAGCCGTCGGCGCAGCCCGATCTCGCGACCACAGAGCTGGCCTGCCGTGCACTCGCGCGCTGCCGCGATCGCTACGGCGACGACGGCGCCTTCCGCTATACCGACGCGCTCTCGCGCGCCCGGCGCTTCCTGCTCTCGAGCCAGGCCAAGGACGGCAGCTGGCCCGCCAGCGAGCTCGAGGGCGTCCTCAGCAACACCGCCCACGCCATGCGCGCCCTGTCGGCAGTCGGAGAACCCGCGGCCTCCTCGGCTTTGCGCCGCGCCGCGCGCTTCTTGGCCTCGGCCCAGTCCGAAGACGGTGTGTTCGCCGCGCGCGCAGACGAGCGCGCTGCCACACCCGAGCTCACGGCCCGCGCCGTCAACGCCTTGCTCACCGTGCGCGGTCCCCACTGGGGCGTGATCCAGCGCGCGGTTCCTCACTTGATCGCGCGCCTGGCCGACACGGTCGCGGTCGAAGTCCGCGAAGCCCGCAGCGAAGAGGCCTGGGAGCGCTGCTGCGATCTCGTCGACGCGCTCACCGCACTCGAGGCGCAGCGCCGCGCTCGACCGCGCCCCGAGCTGTTCCGCGCCCAGCAGTCGGGCGACGACTGGGCCTTCTGCAAGGAGAGCCTGGTGGCGGTCTCGCGCACCTTCTCCAAGCCGATCGCGATGTTGCCCGGCGACCTCGAGGTCGCGGTGACCTGCGGCTATCTTCTGTGCCGCATCGCCGACACCGTCGAAGATCACCCGGCCGTGCCGCGCGGGCAGAAGGACGACCTGTTCAACCGCTTCCTGAGCGTGCTCGAGCAGGGCGGCAGCGCGCGCGACTTCTCGATCGCCTTCGAGGCCATCGAGGGTGACGACGCCGAGCTCTCGCTGGCGCGCCAACTCCCGTGCGTCATGCGCGTGTTTACCTCGCTGCCCGAAGGCATGCAGGCCGTGGTCGGTCGCTGGGTGGCCGAGATGTCGCGCGGCATGAGCCTCTACACGCACCGTGAGCCCGGAGACGACGGCTTCGTGGCCCTCTACACGGTCGAGGATCTCGAGCGCTACTGCTACTACGTGGCGGGCACCGTCGGGCACATGCTCACCGAGCTCTTCGCGGAGGCCATGGGCGACCGCGTCGACAAGCGCACGCTGGCGGAGATGCGGCATCACGCCGAGGCCTTCGGCGCCGGACTGCAGCTGGTGAACATCCTCAAGGACGTCACCGACGACCGCCAACGCCGCTGGTCCTTCATCCCGCGCGCAGCCTGCGAGCGCGTGGGCATCAGCATCGAGAACCTCACCGACGAGGACGTGCGCGACCGTGCCCACCTGGCGGTGGCGCCGCTGTTCGACTTGGCCAAGGTCAAGCTCGACCGCGCGCTCGCCTACGCCCTGTCCATCCCCCCGGATCAAAAGGGGGTGCGCTTGT